>NZ_PPFD01000001.1:0-1398 GCF_009653635.1 Endozoicomonas sp. OPT23
CTAAGCTATCGGCGGTCGAAGATACCAGGTGGCTGCGACTGTTTATTAAAAACACAGCACTGTGCTAACACGTAAGTGGACGTATACGGTGTGACGCCTGCCCGGTGCCGGAAGGTTAATTGATGGGGTTAGCTTAGGCGAAGCTCTTGATCGAAGCCCCGGTAAACGGCGGCCGTAACTATAACGGTCCTAAGGTAGCGAAATTCCTTGTCGGGTAAGTTCCGACCTGCACGAATGGCGTAACGATGGCCACGCTGTCTCCACCCAAGACTCAGTGAAATTGAAATCGCTGTTAAGATGCAGTGTATCCGCGGCTAGACGGAAAGACCCCGTGAACCTTTACTATAGCTTCACAGTGGATCTTGATGTTGCTTGTGTAGGATAGGTGGGAGGCTTTGAAGCAGTAACGCTAGTTATTGTGGAGCCAATCTTGAAATACCACCCTGGCAATATTGAGGTTCTAACTCTGGTCCCTTATCGGGATCGAGGACATTGTGTGGTGGGTAGTTTGACTGGGGCGGTCTCCTCCTAAAGAGTAACGGAGGAGTACGAAGGTTGGCTAAGCACGGTCGGACATCGTGCGGTTAGTATAATGGTACAAGCCAGCTTGACTGCGAGACGTACATGTCGAGCAGGTACGAAAGTAGGTCATAGTGATCCGGTGGTTCTGAATGGAAGGGCCATCGCTCAACGGATAAAAGGTACTCCGGGGATAACAGGCTGATACCGCCCAAGAGTTCACATCGACGGCGGTGTTTGGCACCTCGATGTCGGCTCATCACATCCTGGGGCTGAAGCCGGTCCCAAGGGTATGGCTGTTCGCCATTTAAAGTGGTACGCGAGCTGGGTTTAGAACGTCGTGAGACAGTTCGGTCCCTATCTGCCGTGGACGTTGGAAGTTTGAGGAGAGCTGTTCCTAGTACGAGAGGACCGGAATGGACGAACCACTGGTGTTCGGGTTGTGTCGCCAGA
This sequence comes from Endozoicomonas sp. OPT23, assembly GCF_009653635.1. Classification (GTDB taxonomy): domain Bacteria; phylum Pseudomonadota; class Gammaproteobacteria; order Pseudomonadales; family Endozoicomonadaceae; genus Endozoicomonas_A. The sequence continues at coordinate 973 of NZ_PPFD01000001.1, forward strand.
CGCATTGCCCGGTAGCTACGTTCGGACGGGATAACCGCTGAAAGCATCTAAGCGGGAAGCCCCCTTCAAGATGAGACTTCCCTTGCCCCTTTGAGGGCACATAAGAGACGTTGAAGACTACGACGTTGATAGGCTGGGTGTGTAAGCGTTGTGAGGCGTTGAGCTAACCAGTACTAATGACTCGAGAGGCTTGACCATATAACGCCAAAGCGATCTGTATGCCATGCACTAAGCAGAGCATGAGAGTGTAAAAGCAAGAATAGAAAAACGAAGCTTATTTAGTAACGGATTCCATGAGCAGAGATTCAGGCATTAAACAGCATGAACGCTTTGCTCAACCAGTTTTGCCTGGTGACCATAGAGTGTTGGAACCACCCGATCCCATCCCGAACTCGGAAGTGAAACGATACATCGCCGATGGTAGTG
>NZ_PPFD01000001.1:1409-475594 GCF_009653635.1 Endozoicomonas sp. OPT23
GTGTGGGGTTTCCCCATGTGAGAGTAGGTCATCGCCAGGCATTGAATTAGAAAACCCCAGAAGAGCAATCTTCTGGGGTTTTTCTTTTTGTGCGGAAAAATTGTTTCGGGAACAGTTCGAACAAAGTAGGTCTATCTTGATAGAGAAACTGATCGTCCTGTTTTAACTTCTGCTAATTACCTTTCAGTATTTATAGTCATAAGTCGTCTATCTCAATACCGAGTCCTTCGGCAATAAGAAAAAGTCGAAGTTCAGCTCAGATAGGCTTGATAATTTGCCATATCCTGAAAGAATAGGCGGATTTTTTCATTTAGAGGTAAAGCTGTTGATTACTCAAGAATCATTCCTGAAAGCCTTAAATAATAATAAAGCCGTCCGCCCTCAGGACATGGAATTGCTGACTGCCTGGCATCAGGAAACAGGTCATTCCATGACAGCAGACCGGGTGATGGAAGTCACTGGTGCCAAGCGTGCTTCCCTGATCGTAAATAATCTGGGTAAGCGTATCGCCGGTTTCCTGGAAGTTGATGCGGGTACTGGCGCTTCAGTTATTGCTGAAGAAACTGATAGCGCATGGATGATGAAACCTGAACTGGCTGAAGCCATGTCTGTATTTAATGGTGTTGAGTCCAGTACTGCAAAAGTAGCTACCAAGGCAGAAGCAAAATTTGAGAAAAAAGTTTCTGCTCCTAAAGCTGCAGAAGAGGTTATAGAAGAGCTGGTTGTTGCAGAAGGCTCATTGGAAAGTGCTCTGGTAGCTTTCGATAAGGAAACTATTCAAAAGGCTTACCCAAATACTCCTGCAGGCCAGCGACTGCTGAAACCTGCCATGATCAAAGCTCTGGTTGAAACTCGTCCAGCTAATGTTCGTACTTATCAGCGTGTTATTGCTGCTGATCTGCGCAAGAGTGTCAGTGTTCAGGAATCCAAAATGTTTCTGAACAAAGTATTGGGACTTCTGAAAAAATAATAAGCTTCGGCTTATGTCAGAACCTCCTAATATCGAACATTAAGGAGCAAACCGAAAAGGATCTATCGGTTTATGCTCCTTGGTTTCTTCAGTTTGGTTGTTTATAGTCCGCGACCACAGTCGGACACTCTGAGAAACAATCGAATATGCCATTATCCAGACCTTTGGAATCCAGCTACGACGTCATTATCATAGGTGCAGGTGCATCCGGACTGATGTGTGCGCAAACTGCCGGGTATCGTGGACGGAAAGTTCTGGTTCTGGATCATGCCAATAAAATAGGTAAAAAAATTCTGATCTCCGGTGGTGGTCGCTGTAACTTCACCAATATGTATACCGAGCCGTCGAATTACCTCTCTCAAAACCCTCATTTCTGTAAATCTTCTCTTGCACGCTATACCCAGTGGGATTTCCAGGGGCTGGTTGCCAAGTATGATATTCCCTGGCATGAAAAAACACTGGGCCAGCTTTTTTGTGATAACCGTTCTCAGGATATTGTTGACCTGTTAATGGGTGAGTGTCGTGAAGCGGGCGTCACTGTCAGAGCTAAAGCAGAAGTACAAAAAGTAGTTGCTGATAAAGACAGAGGCTTTCAGCTGATAACCAGTCAGGGTGAATTTTCAGCACAGTCTCTGGTTGTCGCTACAGGTGGGTTGTCCTTCCCAACCATGGGTGCCACTGGTTTTGGCTATGAAATTGCTGAACAATTTGGACATGCGCTGATTGAACAAGTGCCCGGGCTGGTTCCTTTCACTCTATCAAAAAAGTGGCTGAATCATTTCAGTGACTTATCCGGTGTCAGTGCTGAAGTCACCTTAAGTTGTAATGAGCAGAGCTTCAGAGAAAACCTGCTAATTACTCATCGTGGTGTCAGTGGGCCTGCCGTTCTCCAGATATCATCTTACTGGAACCCCGGAGACCGTGTAATGGTTAATTGGCTACCGGGTATCAATACAGATGACTGGCTACAGGAAGCTATTCAGCAACGCCCTAAAGCTCAAATTTCTAACGTTATTTCGGAACATCTGACTAAACGTTTGGCTCAAACACTGTGTGATTATGGCAAGCTCAGGTTACTCACAGACAATGGTCGTAAGCCTGTTGCGCAGTTTACTTTGGCAGAGCTGGATGCTTTGGCTGATGAACTGACAAACTGGGGTCTGGAGCCAACAGGAACCGAAGGCTACAAAAAAGCAGAAGTTACCCTCGGTGGGGTGGCTACTGAGAAAGTGTCGTCCAAGACTCTGGAGAGTCAGCTTCAGCCGGGGTTGTTCTTTGTTGGTGAAGTACTGGATGTAACGGGACACTTGGGCGGATTCAACTTTCAGTGGGCCTGGGCTTCTGGTCATTGTGCCGGGCAATATGTTTAATTGTGTAGAAACAATAAAGATTGTACTTTAACTACAAAAGTTGAACGTTAAATAAAGAATAATAATAAAGTTTGCACGTCATCTAACGTATGACTATATTTCTGCTTATATGGAGTAACAGGATGTTGTTATATGGGACGTAGACGTAAGTTAGAGTCCGTAGAGGACTATAAACGCGCGTTAAAGAACGGTTTTGGACTTGGTGATGGGGATGACTACAAACCTTGGATAAGGGCTCAGGATGTGCCTTCTAAGGGCAAGAGCTCTAAGATTCAAGGCATGAAGTCAAATCGTATACATCACTGCTTATCACAGGGCGAAACAAGTTTTTTTTACTTAGCAGAATTCTCTGATGCGGTAACTGAGATCAGGGAACAATTCCCATTACTGCCATTGAGCTTAAGTCATAAGATAGCAAAAGCTTTTGAGATAGCTCATCCAAGAGTTCCTAAGGGGGAGAAGGAGCTGTCGGTGCTTACAACAGACTTCTTATTGACAATTAATTGTGGCGAGAATGCAAGCTACTTAGCTGTCAGTGTTAAGCCTGAGGGTGAGCTTGAGGATGAGCGAGTTCTAGAGAAGCAGGAGCTAGAACGTATTTGGTGGAATCTGTTAGGAATCCCTTTCAAAATCTACACGCAAACTGAAGATACTAAAATACAGGCAAAGAACATTGCATGGATATCAGATCCTCTCAGGTATGGCTTTACAACTACTGAAGATGAGCTTTTTAAGGCTGCAGAACTATTTTCTAAAGGAGATACACCTTTTAAAGAGGCTGTAGATTATGTTGCCAGTAATACTGGAATAAGCCTTATAAGAGCAATAGATATTGTAAAAACACTTATTTATAAAAATATTATATCTGTTGATTTTAGTGTTGATATTGAGGATAGCGGATTACTCAGAGTTATTGGTGTCTATGAGGCAGAGTATGAAAGAAAAAACGTTGTTAACTATAAATAGTGTTTGGAAAGCGCTAGATATTGAAGGAATACCAAACGGAAAGTATCGTGTTATTGAAATATGGCCAGACCTTGAGTGTCTTTCATTGTTCAAGGTTGATGAAGAGAAAAAAATACTCAGACCAGTGCTAATGAACTTAGAACATGTCAGGAAGTATATTGACAATAAAGATCTAACTTATTCTGAATATCAAATACCAAATTATCAGCTAGATATTGAGTACATTAATAGCAAGAAAATAAAAAATCTGAAAAACAAACGTTATAATTCAATAAAAGATATAATTGAAGATAGCGAAGCTATCTACAAAATCTCATTGAGAGAACGAAGTGGAATTCTATCTGCACATTCTAAGAAACTTGGTGTTAATAGACAAACGATAGGCAGGTTATTAAATCTCTATTGGAAATTCGGACAAACAAAAGATTCTCTAATACCTGCATATTCGAAAAGTGGCGGACCTAAAAAAGAAAGAACTGCTGGCTTAGCAAAACGAGGTGCTCCGATAAAGAAGAAAACAGAGGCATTTGATATGCCAGTAGGGATAAATGTAAGTGATGTGGACAAAGATAAAATAAAAAAAGGGATTAAAAAATACTATTTGTCTCAAAATGCAAAGAAAATGACTAAGGCCTATAGAGATACAGTATTAGAGTACTATGCTGAGGAGATTAAAATAGCAAAGAAAAATTCTTGTGAGCCGAAAGTGCCGTCATTGAATCAGTTTAGATACTGGTCAAAAAAATTATTTGATGCAGATGTAGTGATAAGGAAACGAACGAATGATGGAGACTATCAAAGAAATAAAAGAGGGTTAACATCATTCGCTTCCGTAAACGATACAGTACCAGGTAGCTGTTTTGAAATTGATGCAACTATAGCTGATGTTCACATAGTTTCTGCGTTCAATAGAAATCACAGCATAGGAAGGCCAACGATATATTCGATCACAGATAAAGCAAGTAGAATGATAGTTGGTTTTCATGTGTCTTTGTACAATGCAGGATGGAAACCTGCAAGACAAGCATTACTCAATGCTTTTAGGGATAAAGTTGAATACTGTAAAAAGTATGGAGTCGAAATTTCTTATGATGATTGGCCATGTCATCATGTTCCACGTAGCTTACTATGCGATAGAGGTGAGATGATTTGGGAGTCACCAGAAAAAACAGCTGTCCCTCTGATGAAAGTTGATATTGCACCACCTTATAGAGCTGATTTCAAAGCAATCGTTGAGAGAAGGTTTGGAATATTAAACGAAGAATTACTTCATGAACTTGAGGGTACAACAAAGGGAAGTATAAGAAAGAGAGGGGAAGTAAACCCTGCAGAAAAAGCTTTATATACCCTTGATGAAATTATTAATTTTCTATTAAAAGAAGTGATTTCTCATAATAAAAAGCAATTTGATGAGTTGGCCTATAGCGCACTACTTATGGAAAAAGGGTTAGCACCAACGCCTATAAATTTTTGGAGAGTGCATTTGGAGGAATATAGACATGCATTAAGAGTGTATGACGAGGTTGAAATTTTAGCTAGATTGTCACCACCTATCAAAGCATCTGTCACAAAGCGAGGTATTGAATATGATGATGTTCTTTTTACATGTGAAAGTGCAATAGCTAATAATTGGTTTGCAAATGCAAGAAATCATGGTCAGTGGAAAATAGAAGCAAGGCAAGATGTAGAGAAGTGTGATGTTTTTTATGTTAAGCCAGATAAAAGTAGCAATTTTGAAAAATGTACTCTTCTTCCTAGATCTAAAATATTTAAAAATAAACATATAGCAGATGTGTATTACTTCCAAGATTATAAGAAGTACCATGATAAAAATGAAAATTTTGATACTTTTGATATTGAGAAACATGAAAACAAAAAAGTAGTAACTAAAAATGCTAAAGAAGCTAAAAAAAATGCACCAAAAAATAAAACAAAAAAAGAAAAAATAATAAATATTCGTGAAAGAAGAAAGAGAGAAATTGAGGCGCGAGAAAACGAAAATAATCCATGGGATGCCAAAAGTAATAAGAGAAGGGAAAATGGTAAAGTCAGCAGCAGTGTTTTAAGCATGCTAGAGGCAGTAACTGAAGATAATACGAGTGATAGTAATGATTAAGGCTGTTTACAGTGATAGTTTTCTTCCTGAGTACAAGGGGAATCCTTTAATTGAAGCTTTACCGAAGAAAGAGTCAATGGATAAAGTTATAAAAACGATTTCTAATTTTCCAAGTTACTCAAAATCTGAAAGGAATTGTCCTTCCTATGAAAGAGAGGATTATGTTGCTCGATTAACAATGTTGCGTCAGCCTTTGCCTGAATATCTGCAGTGTTTCCGAATTATTGATAGGTTCTTAAAGGAAAGCTATAGCTCGAAAAATCCACTGCTGAGCACAACAGCACATTATTTACACTATATCGAATATAGTAAAGCACCTGAAGAACCAAGGGCAGGGTTATTTCATCCAAGAGGCTCAGCCGCAACCATTGTTGGCCCTAGTGGTGTAGGAAAAACAAAAATGCTTTTACAGGTACTTGATTATTATCCTCAGGTAATTGTGCACGAGGAGTATGATGGAAAACAACTATCGATTAAACAGGTTGTTTGGTTGAAAGTTGAGTGCCCATTCGATGCAAGTATACGTGGATTTTGCCATGCAATTTTATCAGCTATGGACAGTGCGCTAGAGAGTGAAGAAACAAAACCACAAAAAACCTTGGATGCACTTCTTACGCAAATAGAGAGGAAAATAAGATCAAGTTTTGTTGGGGTTATTGTAATTGATGAAATGCAGAATGTTAGTATTACAAATGCAGGCGGTTATAAAAAGCTGCTTGCATTTCTACTTAATCTAATTAATAGATCTGGAGTTCCAATAGTTTTTTGTGGAAATCCTGAAATGATTCCAATATTCAAAAGAAAATTTAAAATTGCTAGAAGGCTTGAAGCAGGTGGCTATATTCAAATGGAGGCAATGGAGCCTAGTGTTTGGAAGCTCTTTATGAGAAGTATGTGGAAGTATCAATGGACAAATATAGTTACGCCTCTATCCGAGGGATTGATGGATAAACTGTACGATTTATCGGAAGGGATTATTGATATTGCAATCAGAATATATATGGAAGCTCAAGAGATCGTTATTGGTTCAAATGATGAAAAAATAAATATTGATGTTTTAGAGAAGGCTTATCAAAATGTATGTCCCTTTACAGATAAAGGTCTTTCTCTACTAAAAACAGCAGATGAAAATCTGATCCGTTCAATTTATGATGATATTCTAAATGATGATGATTGTAGTTGGCTACAACAAAACTCTATGATTTATAATGAAAAACCACATAGAGAAGAGTGTAATAATGCAAAACTTAATGAAAACAGTCACTGCAAAAGCAAGTCAAAGATGATGATTAAGGGAGATTTATCAAGGCCTCATCACCAAGAGTTTGAAAGTGCGATCTATAAAGTAATCAATTGTGATTCTTTGGATGATGTAATATCAAACCCTACTCTACTAAGAAATGCTCTTGATGAGGATGATGTAATAAGTTATTTATATAGTAAGGATATTTTGATTAATGATCCTCTTAACCAAATCGGTGTTTAATAAGTTATATAGGAGCCAGTTTTTTCCGAACTGTGCTCCTGCGTACTAGAATGAATATTTTACCTGGGGAGACTGTATACTCATGGTTTATAAGGTATCATGCAGTAACAGGAGAAGCTCCGGCTTCTATATTGCGTCGTTTTTCTGGTAAAAGTAAAACAAGGATTCACCCATATCTCCCCTGCTATATTAATAAGCTGAGTGATTTTACATCACTGGATAGAAATAAACTTTTAATGGAGAATACGTTATACCCATTAATTGCTTTTTATCGTTCAGGAGAACAAAAAAAATTAATTAAAGCTGCTATGTTTGATGACGATGCATCGAAGGTAAATAGGTGTTCACTATTATCGTCAAATCAATTTCCTTTTCCTTTCGTGAATAATGTATGCCCATTATGTTATAGAGCTGATATTAAAGAAAAAGGTTTTCCTATATTGCATGTTGAACATCAAGTTTCTGGTATAAATGTATGCCCTCATCATAATATCTACTTAAGCAGAATTAGTCTAAGAACATCAGGTAACTCTGATTTGTCAATGTTGTCAGGTATAAGAATATCAAGTTTTACTCCCAAAAAAGCTGAAATAAAGTTATCTGAATTTTCTTTCGGCTTAATCAGTAACCTAAAGATGGTGAAAGAGAGAGATTTTGATATTATAAAAAAATACAAAGAATTATTGAGTGAGGAGTTTATTTCAAAAAATGGTTGTGTGATAAAAAATAAGAGAATAATGCAAAGACTTTTCAATTACTATCAAGAGATGTTTAGTTTATCAGATGTTTCAGAAATTATTAGATTCTCAGGTAATCACTTTCTATCACCAATTTTTGATAAAAATAAATCATATTGTCAGCACCCATTCAAACACTTGCTTTTTTCCAATTGGTTGATGGAAAGTTCTTCACAATATTTTTCTGATATAAGTAAGGAAGAAATATCGTGTAGAAATCGTTCGGCCAGAGCCAGTAATAAAGACAAGAAGCCTCTTAGAAATATATTGTTATGTGAGAAAGTATGGGAAATGGCTGAGAATGGAACTCATAGAGCTGAAATAGCTAAAGCATTCAATATATCACTTGGCTACACAGAACAAATAATTTCATCAAAAACAGGTTTAGTTGAACGTAGAAAGAAGATAAAGAAAAATGTAATTAGAAAAAATTATAGACAAGTAATTAAGAATTATTTGAGAAGTCATCCTGATTGCATGAGAAAAAATGTAAAAAAAGATTGTAGTAAACAATTTTACTGGTGTTATCTTTATGATCAACTGTGGCTATACACAGTGCTCCCTAGACCAAAAAAGAAAAAGAAAAACCCTAGAGTAAATTGGGAAAAACGTGATTCTGATATCCTGTTAAAACTCCCCAAAATAATAGCTCAAAGTAGAAATAAAATCACATGGAGCTCTTTGGATCGGGCACTAGGCGGTCATGGTTGGTTACTAAAAAAACGCAACATGTTACCTGATACTGTAAGGTACATAGTTGATAATGGAATTATTCAGATCAATAAAGAAAAAGGGATAGATTAAATTTTTTCAATAATATTAGTGATAATAAGCATTTCCCAATGCTTGTGTATGATTTTAGGTAATTTACCTCCATAGATCAAAACGCCCATTTCAATATTATGTTCTAGAGCATGGCCTGTAAGGTTCGCGCTTGTGATGAATGAAATCTCATCGTCGGCAACGATACATTTTGCATGCATAGAAGCATGATTGCCATTCGTGGTATTAGTTCGACTCTTTTGGGGCCAGTAATATACTGATGCAGAAGGCAATCTGGCAGCTATTCGTTCTCCAGGATCATAATTTTTTATGCTGCCTCCTCGGGACTCTGAGGATTCAGCCAAAAATGAAACCTTGACCCCTCTTTTAATAGCAACATCTATAGCTAAAGCCACATCATTGATATCGTTAATAACATAAGAAGATATGAATAATGTTCTTTTGGCTTTATCTATTACTTCGCAAAGAACCGCAGATGTCTTTCTGACGGGTACAACAGTTGAGTCTGGTCCGGTCCATACCAGTTCTATCTGCTCATTATTGGGCGAATGATGAGCTTTGTAATTGACACCTTGAAGCATTCCTGCCAACTCAAGTAGTTCAACATGATCCTCATTCCATAAAGCAAGCAGTCTCTTGAGGTGGTTTGCTGACTGGGGAGTTGTTTTGACCTTGGTTGCCAGTGTCTTTTTGTTGATTGGAGTACTCATACCTTTCAATACAGAAGCAAATTGACGCACCTTGTCAGGGTGCGTCATTTCCACAAATTTTCCAACCGCTTCCAGCAGTTCTTCCAAAGTTATTTCCTTCTGTTAGAAAAAAGCTGCATCAGCACAGTCCAATGTCGGTACTACAAGGGAGCGGTCAAGATACCTATTTCCCTTCTCACATGATGTCTCAGATACAAAGCCACATGCATGACAGCAAGCTGCATGTAGTGATCGATCTTTCTCAGGGTTATGCTCTGAGCAAAGAGGATCAGAGGAACAGATCCTGGCCCGATTCAATGCACTGTTTATAAGCCTTCCTAAGTTCTCGGGTTTCCCCAAGTCAACCAAACCACCAAGAGTACCATCAGAATCTGCTGCTGCCGTGTAAATCAAAATACCGGCCTGTTGCTGACTTCCTTCAGTATCCGCATAAATCCGTTCTCGGATGCTGGCAGCGTTATAACCACATTCCAGCGCCACTTCTCTTATCAGGAGATGTGCCAATGTATGCAAGAGTGCATAGCGAATGCCTGGATAGGCTTCGCCAGGATCAAGATTTCTAGCATTTCTCCACCCTCTATGACCTGCGAGTAGCTTTCTGTTAACCTCTTTAACCGCTGTCCTTTGTTCCCACTTCCGCAGTTCTTCTTCATTAAATCTAATGAAAATCCCTTCTCCGTGAACCTCTGTTGCAGGAACCCACTCAGGAGCCCCCCTGCATAAACTAGCAGTCTCAGGTCTTTGTGATGGGTCAGAAGATTGTTCAGGGGCCTCTACTCGGGTAAAACCAATAAGGGCATTAACCTCCCTCAGCCGTTCTAACATAAAAATATCTGAGATTTGTAGTTTGTATGTCTCTGGAGGTGTGACAGGTGTGCTAAGAAAATGAGGCCAGTCGGCAGGGGGGGTTGGTGCTGTTAAGACATCCCACTCAGGTCCTTTTATATCAGATTCAGAGACAGGGCCATGCTCTCCCCCTTTATTGATTGACTCCAAGGCTTCCCATATTTCAGAACTGGTATATTTTTCAATTCCAATAAGATGGCCCGTTTTTTTTAGTGTTTTTACGATTAAACCGATTTCAGTTTCAGACTCCACATCTTCAAAAAAATCTAGGCCATCCTGAAGAAGCTGAATAATAGGATCCCGGGTTACAGGTATTGCCAAGGCAGAAAGAGTAATAGGAAACCAGCTGTTCGTCGCCCCCAAAAGTACAGCCCTAGCTCCCTCTGTACAGTCATCGTTATAAATATTCAGATGTGCGTGTCTTGCCCTGCATTTAGGCAAATTCTGTTTACCTTCTTGTCCAAATGCATGAGCAAGAGAGCGCGACTTTTCACAACTGTCACACTTCACCCAAAGGTTTTCTGTTTGAAGCGATGCACCACTCTCGAAAAATCTGAGGGTTCCCTTACACTCACTTACTCCGCTATGAACGAAATAATGCCAAGGAAAATCATCAAGGTGACCATTTCGGCAAGCCAGCAGAAAACGTGCAGGCACCGCGTCTGCATCAGTTGCTTTAGCATCACCTTTTGATCCGGTACATCCTTTATGAACAAACCGGGTTAACTCAGGCCGATACCGGTTTTCTTTACACTCGAACAGTCCACGATCAAAAGGAGAAAGGAGGCCGCATTTAACGCACCTAAGCCAGCGTGGAAATGGTAATACGGGAACCCCAATATTAGCTTCAGCAGAATAGGCATCTACATGTTCACTTTTCTGATATGGGGGCATTCTCAGGCTCTCTACCTGAGACCCTAGCTCTTTTCTGACTGCCGCAAGCAACCTTGCCTCAGTAATAAGTGGGCAGCGATCTCTATCCCATAGGTGTGTGCCTAGAGTTAGGACCGATAAGCTGGGAAGGTCAATCAAAGCACCAGGGCCATATGTCCAAAGTAATTGACTGGGCCTTACATCTCCGACAGGTGTCTTATCACTCATCATCGCCCCCTACAGTTGAAATAGCAGTATTATTTTGGTCAACTGAAGGAGACCAGTCAGGCTCATCATCCATTGTTTTAGTATTCATAATGAGCCGAACTCCCGGTTCAACTTCACGCATAGACATTGGTACAGTTTTCCAGTCCCACTCTTTAATACCAGGATGCTTTAAAAGAGCGACAGTTTTATCTTTCTCTTTGCCCCTTTTTTCATAAGCCAGAATACGCCCACCTTCATTGGCCTCTTTACTCCACATGTCGGCACGTTTCTTCATCATACTTTCTGCCAGGTCTCTAGAGCCCGCATCGTCAGTGAGTCTCCAAGCCCTCTCTTTAAGTTTTTCGATTGACTCGGCAATTTCTAACTGGTGTGGCTTTTCCAGAGCCTGCGCTCCTGTATTTGGATTGAAGGAGGTATGTTCTAAACGGGTCATACTCAACATTGTTCCGGTCAATCCTTTATCCATAGCTCGCGGTGAGAATGGCGTTACCGACTGTGCCTCTACATGCTTGTAGAAAGTTGCATGGTAATGTTCAAAGGTCTCGTAATGAGAGAGGTCTCGAGGTCGTGCCCAAGTTAAAACGGTACATACCAACCCTGGAGAAGAGCGGCCAACACGACTGGTTGCCTGAATGTACTCAGCAGTACCTTTCGGCTGACCATTGACCGCCATCAAACCTAGCCGATTAACATCCACACCAACAGATAACATGTTTGTGGCCAGAACAATATCGACAGCCCTGTCCTGCCCTTTCTCCCAATTACTAGTATATAACCCAGTTGCGGGATCAATGTCTGCTCTGAATTTAATCTCAAGCTGATCCAGTTTTTTAGGGATATCTTTACCGGAGACCCGAGCAGTTAACTCATCCGTGTTGTTGACAGCCCTTTGCTCTAGACCTGGTCTGGCCACTTGGCTCATTTGTACACGGTAAGAACGTGTTCTGACATCGTCCTCAGCCAATCGCTTCATGCCTCCCAACTCGCGCAACGAGTTAAAGTAACCGACGGTGGTCATGTAAGGATCTGCAAGTTGTCCGAACCTATTAAATAGTGCCTGAGAAGCAGAGAGCAAAGCAGTATAGATACGGATAAGCATGGCTGGTCGTGAGCTGCCGGGAGAGCATATTCCCAGATAACGTCGACCAGGCCTTTTGCTCAGGGAGCGTTGAATAGAGAAGAAATTATCCTCAACATCTAAACCGTGGGGTGGGAATACTGACACCTGCCGCATAAACACATTACGAACCTGGTCATCAGCCTTACGAACTGTTGCTGTAGAGGCAATTATCTTTGGACGAACCTTTTTACCATTGACCTCCCAAGAGCACAGTTCATCAACAGCCGTTTCATATAGGCCAACCATTGTACCCAAGGGGCCACTAATCAGGTGAAATTCGTCCTGAATAATCAGATCAGGTGGACGGACTGGACTGATACCCTCAACCTTAACAGCAGGCAACCCATTTTTGTTGTCTGATCGGTGGTTCCCTTTACATATGCTATCCGGCCAGATGAACCCATGTCGTGGACATTCATGGCTAACCTTGCCAAACAGAGTCCTAATCTGCCCACGCCAGGCCATCATGGCAAATTTATCCACAGTGGCAATCATCATGGTGGGAGGTCGATGATAAATCTCCTCATCCACAACAAGAACAGGAATGCCAGGATGAATTTCTTTTGATGACTTGCCTTTGGAAAAAGAGCACCGGCCTCGCTTGTCGCCACAATATATGGATGTCTGGTTTGTAGCTTTTTTAACTTCAATATCACGGCCAGCAGCAACTTCTGAGCCACACCATGGACAACTGGTTAACTGAGCAGGTGATGACGAAACAACTTTGTTGTCTCTGAAGTTTTGTATCGCTTCATGGCTACTTACTGTTGTTCCGGGAGTGACTTTATTACCGACCCACAGACCTATAGTGAAAGGAGTTGTACCGAGGGAGTCATCTCCACCCTGCAAAGCGTCTCTGCGCAGTACTTCCATGGCGCAGATGAGGGTTGTCGCACGTTGAAACTGCTGTAAGGTAAGAAGGCGCAATGTATAGCGCATGATGACCGATAAACCTCTGCCTGCATCATACCCGCCAAGTGCACCTTGAAAGCGACGAATCGCCATGGTGAATGCGGCTACCCCCAGATAAGCCTCGGTTTTACCACCGCCAGTTGGAAACCACAGCAGATCGGCATAAGCTTCGGCGGGAACAGTTCGATCTTTATGAGTAGGGTCAGCCAATGAAGGTAAAGACAGCAACATAAAAGCTAACTGAAATGGCCTCCATGAGCGGTTCTTTCTGATATTGATTTCAGAGATTTTTGGCTTGTTTCCCCGCCTTCGCTCAAGTGCGTAGATACTGTGAATACGTTGTTTAGCCATAGCCATATTGGCAAACCGGAACGCTTTCAAAGCAAGATCATTATCAGCTAATATCTGAATACCAGCTTCAAGCCTTTCCTTGATTTGATCACACCTTTCAAGAGCCTGTTCAGCCTGCTCATTATGACCAATAACATCTTCGCCTATGCGGCTATTTTGTTCTTGAATCCAGCTTTCATAGTCAGTGGTGAGCGTTGTTAAAGCTGTGACTAGCTCATCTTTTTCCATTTTGGCCAGCAGTTCCATATCGAGGAATCCACTATCCACCATATGGCGCATGGCTGGGCGATCTTCTTCATTCAACCCTGGTGTTTCAGTAACCGGCACTTCACTTTGAGGCAGTACCACGGTTTTGATAGAAACCGATTTTTCTAGGTTATCTTTCTTTACAGATGAATGAACAGAAATACCATGACCAACAGCAAACTCAACCTGCTTGCGGTAGATCATCTCCAAAGCTTCCCGTTCAGGATCATCCCCTTCGCTATCCAGAACTGGTCTGCGCCTGAAAATGGCTGCTCCAGAGTTACCTGTAGCAGTAACGGTTAACTCAGGCTGAAAGATCCAGTTGGCATCCCTGCTCTGTTCCAGCTCCTCTTGGGCGTTAACCAGAAACAGTGTGACTAATCGATCTCCTTTGTGGTTTGGTGGCCTGATAGAGCCTTGTACGACGATGTTTGGGTTTTCTTTGTCTACAGCTGTAGCCGGAATCAGACCATTTTTCAGAGGCAAGGCTAGTGTGGCACCACAGGGGATTCGTTTCCAAACTCTGGAGGCCTTTCCGGTTCTTCGATCAAGGGTAAAATCGCTCTCAGCTCTCTCATAACGCCCCCAATTTGCGGAAATCTCTACAGCATCAACATCGCCATCTACGCAAAATGTCAGTCCGAAGCTGGATGGAACCAAAGAGTGGTTATTGGAAGTATCTACTTCTTCAGAGGGCTCAGAATCACCTTCTACAGAACTGTTGGCCTTTTCAAATTCTGCGCCTGGGTCGCTGTAACCGGTATGGACTTCCAATGATTCAGGCTCTTCATCACCAGCGGCTTTTGCGAGGCCATCAGTAGGTTCTCCCTGTGGTGCAAACTTACCGACCAGGTAACGATCGCGGACGCTCATCTCAGCGATCTCTTCATGGGGGCCACAAGCAGGACCCAGAAGGTCATCCATCACAGCCAGCTGCAGAAGCTCGCGGACATAAGCTTCATCCTCTACCAGAGGTATGTCTGCAACTGTTGCTTCGGTGAGTTTGGAAATACCCTCAGCAAATAGTGTCCAGTTCAACCTGCCGATACTGCCAGTTGGTAAATTCCAGCCTGCAATGGATATATTTTTGTTTCTATCTACGGAAAGCTGCTTGTCGAAGTAGAGGGTAGTATTTTTAAGGTTTGAACGAATTCGATAAATCCTACCGATACGGAGAGCCAACCCAGCGGGATTTGCGATGGCAATATAATCATCTTCTTGAACAGCCTGATATTTCTGCCGTTCGCCAGATAGAACGTGAGTGAACTCGTCAAACGATTCGCCTAAATACAGGCCATTATCTACAGCTATCCAGGCATTAAGTGCCTTTGATTCAGACATCACTCCCTCCACTACAATTTGGCACGGTAACGCAGGCTGTCACCGGAGCCTTGTTGTTCAATATCACCATCAGCCAGTAGTTCAGAAATGGCATCACCCCACATAGCCGGATTAGCTCCACAGCCATTCAGGATAACCTGTTTTGAATACCACTTGCCTGGATTTTCCTCTAGCCAAGCATAGATTTGATCAGTAGGTGTTGCTCCCCACATATTGCCTTTGGTGGACTTTTGCTTGATTACTGGCTGGGTGGCAGCTTCAAATAGTCCTATCTGAGGAGCAGTTTTGGTGCTAGTTGCTTTTGACTTGGAAGCTTTTTTAGCTGAAGTTTTTTTTGCTTTGGCTTTTCTCAGGCCTTCCTTTTGTTCCTGTTCGTATCTCTCTTTATTGAGCATGGCAAGACGGTAGAGAATTTCCTCTCTGGCTTTCTCGCTGATGGTATAGCGAAGATTTTTTCCTTCTGGTAAGTAAGCAACTTCATGAAACCCATGTTCTAAATCTAAATCTACCCATCCGTAACATGCGAGTAATTGATTATCTAAATCGCATACCATCTGCCGTATACTTTTGAGTATGGTTGAGTTTTTTGAGGAGCTAATATCATTGAATGCAGAGGTTAACCCTATATGTTCATTGAACATATAGCTTTGTAATTGAGTGAAGAGTTTTTCTCCAATGTCAGCTAAAACAGCATATTCTTTTGGAAATGAAAACTTGTCCATGATTTCATTAGGGCTATATCTAAGATCATGCTGCAATCGAGAGCCGTATTGCCAAGCCCAAACCGTATGAATACTTGACTGTAACACTGAATAATCTTCCCAGTTTTCTGTAGGGAAGATCACAATGCCGTCAGAAAAGAGGTAGTCGTTCGGAAGTTTTGCGATTGCAACATGCTTAGTGTGCCTACATATGGCATAACAATGGCTTAGTTTTTTCTTTTTCTCAGCTGCTTTTTCAAAGGAATAACCTCGTCCAAGTGAATTATACAGTTTTTGTCTAGGCCTCCAATGCTTCCACCAAACATCCATAATTTTTGAGTATGACTTGGATTTTGCCTTTTCTAAACGCTCTGGGTAAACATGTTCCTGTATCCATGCAAATGCTTCACAGTAGCCCTGAGCTTTATCTATGCTCCAGTCCCAAAAGTTCACAATACATCGTTGTGGTTCCTGAGATGAGCTTGAGTTAAGGTCATCTCCGCTAATGTAAGAGAATATTACATTGGCATTTTTAGGGTCTTTTTCAAGAAGCTTTTTTGCTGTTTCGTTTGGAATAAAAAAACCATCACCAAGTACATGTGTCCCCTGATATGCTCGTCCACTATTTTCAACAAGCTTAACCGGAGACCAGTATTTCCCTTCTGATAAATGGGAGTTAATAGTCTTGACGGCTCTACCATTTATGGTTTTTGCACCCTGCCAGCAGCCTCGATAAATGATTAGCCTACTTATGATTATTGAAGCTTTACCCTGCCACTCTTCGTTAGGTATGGCAGAAATAATTGTCAGGCCACTCTCTAGTATTTGCTTTAAGCCCAAGCTTCTTGTTTCTCCCTCTGATATTGCGCTACTAGAGATAAGCCCAAATACACCTTGATGCCTGACTAAGCTTGATGACTTCAAGAAAAAGTAAGCAACTAAATCTGCTGATCCTTTAGCCCCATTTGCTAAATATTTCTTAATGAAATGTTTATAAGCATCGCCAGAAAAAGAAGATATTCTCTTTCCATGGAGGAAAGGTGGGTTACCAATAATTGCGTCAAAGCCATCTCTTCCATTAAAGAAAACTTCTGGAAACTCAAGCATCCAGTGAAAAGGTGTTCTATTGAGTTTGTCCCTTGGTAGATCAGTATTTAACCCTTTTTGAGCTAAGATCTGAATCTGCCTGATTTGTTCACTATCACCGTTAAGTGCTTCACCTGCATAAATTGAGAGAGCGGTCACATCTGGATTCTGTGCACCGCTCTTTAGGGTTAAACCAATCAGTGCATCAGCGATAAGCTCTGGCATTACAAGCTTTCTACGAGCCTGAGCATCCAAATGCGCCATCACTTCAACATCTTTGATATCCCTGATAGGTTGCAAACGAAGTTCTTTCCGTAACTCAATAGCCTCATGTACTGCCTGTTCTATTTTCTGGGCAAAAAGCTGTTTCTGTCCGTTAGCGGTATCCATATTCAGATAGAGCAGCTGGTCCAGATTCTGGATGCCCAGCAGACTGTCACCGTGCCTGAGGTTGTGATCCAGAAAGCCAAATGGACGGCCTTTTGCAAGAGTTATAAGCCAGATTGATAGCTTAGCCAGCTCAACAGCCAGTGGATTCATATCCACACCATAAAGGCACTGCTCGGCAATAAGCCGTCTGGCAGTGAGCAGACGTTCTTCCGCTCCTGAGGGTAAAGGCTCAAGCTTTCCGATAGCCTTCAGAACTAGTCCTTCTGATGAGATGGTCTGCCCTGACTTTTCTGCCAACTCCCAAGCTTCCACCAACCTTTCAGATAGCCAGCGACAAGCTTGTACCAGAAATGCACCAGAACCCATAGCGGGATCGCAAATTTTCAGATCAAGCAGCTCTGATGGTGATTTGAGTTGCCATTCAGCTCTTTCCTTGCCTTCTGCAGGGCCTATGTATGCCACTGGTTCCAAGGTTTCTTTTACTATGGCTTCAGTCAGTGATTTTGGCGTGTAGTGAGAACCTGTTTCCCTACGTTCGGCACCCATAGCCACCATATAGGCATCTTTAGGATAGACAAGCGGATAACCCCAGCTGTCTGTCTTTAACAAGTGAAAAACAGGGAGCAGACGATCTCTCAGTTGAACATTACTGTTACATGCCGTTAGTAGCTTATCTGCGGCTGCATCATCAATATCCTTTTTTAGATCATTTCTAACTCGACTGATGGAGCTGCCTAAACGCTCTTTTAGGAGTTCTTCCAGAGATTTTTTACCATCTAATCTGGCTGACTCCAGCTCACCTAATGTAAGCCAGGGTCTTTTAGCACTTTTAGTGGCATCCAGCTCAAGAGTTACATCCAGTGCTTTCTTTACCGTTCTTTCCAGCAAGCCTTCATAGACATAGCCTATTTGTTCAACATCCAGGGCTCTATAGGACAGCGTTCGCCCCTGAAAGAGCTGAATAGAGTCAAGCAGAAGTAAAACGGTGCGATTATCAATCGGTAGTGGTTTTGCAGGATTGAGTTTCCAAGATGAATCTTTTGCACGGCCCTCAAGAAAAGGGAATCTATCTGGGTCAAACAGCGAGCCGCCCAGTGCAGGCATTTGCATCCCTTCGTGCTCAACACCTCCATATACGGCTCGGAAAATAGCAAGCAGGCGTGACCAGCCGTCCCAGCGACGCTCCAGAATTTCTTCCGACTCTGCCCTTAACTGCATCCTCAGGGTTGAAACAGCATAATGAGCTTCAAACCGCTCATCTCCTAGCAAGAGCAGCTCCCGTTCTTCGGCACAGAGAAGAAAAACCAGCCGCATCATGACAGTCAAACCAGCCTCGTAAAGCTCAGTTGGCTGAACATCCTTTAGCAGTTGTCGATTACGCTCCAGGTCAGCCTTGTCTAGCGCTTGAACCAATACTTCAACTGCTCGACGAACCTGCTCACCAAGGGCATCTGTGACTTCATCCTGGTGCTTCAGGGATTCATCGAGTAATGCAGGGAGCTGCTCTGAAATGTCAACAAAGAAACGTCTAACTCCCAGAAGTGCTTCAAATGCTTGTAAAGTTATTGGCTCCTGTTGCCAGATACGAGCGAACCAGCTGGCGAATGTGGTAACAGCTCCTACCGGAGCATCAATCAGCATCCACTGTTCACCATTGGTTATTAAGCCCAATCGAACACCTGTGGCCCTGCATAACTGAACCATTCTTTCAGTAGCTGAAGCGGTCCACCCATCGCCCTTGGAAGGCGCATTCAAGTCATATCCAGACTCAAAGGTTTTGATGAGTATGGGGTATTTTTCACTCTGCTCATCAAAGAAGGCGTAATCAGGTTTTAAAGTAACACCATATTCAGGAACACTATGCTGCAAGCTTTTTGGCAGTTGCTCTGATGCAATCAGTGAATCCTCTTCATCATCTGACAGCTCCAGAATGTCCTCAAGTACCAGATTGATCCACTCTCTGTGAATGTCTGGCAATTCAGCATCATCGTTATCAATAGCATCAAGCCATTCCTCGTAAGCTTGATTCAGTTTTTTCTTTTTTTGAGGTGCCAGCTTCTCCAACCCTTGGGGAAAGATTTTTTCTAATACAGGCACCGCCAGAAATGGCCCGGAGATATCCAGCAGCGACAGCCACTCAGCATGTTGGTTATTTGTACTCATAGGAGTTAGCTCGCAATCAGGGATTCGGGCACCATGAGAATAACAGTGACCGGAAATGTTCGATGTTTAAGATCAGCAAAACGATGTTCTATGGCCGCAACTTCTTGCTCTCTCTCTTCAGGGATTTTGGCAAGACGGGCTTCCAAAGCTGCATTGTCTCTGCGAATTTGGGTTCGCTCATCCTCGGTAAACAGTGAGAACTGCTCCGGGTCTTCGTCTTTCTTCAGCTCTTCCTCTATAGAGCTTTGCAGCTCATCCAGAATCGTAGAGATATTTTTAATTTCTCTTGCCTTGAGTTTTTCTAAACTGCTACTCAAGCCATTCAAGCGGTCTTTGGATCGTGCCTCTACTGTTTGAATAATCGTATCCCTGTGATTTTCAAAACGCTTGTTAAGAGCAGATAGCAGAGACTCTGGTACAGTTGCTGGATTGGATGTTTGATTCCAACTATCAATAACGCTCACACCACGTTCACGTGTAAAACGAGTGTCACGCAGGTATCCACCGGATAGGGTTAGTTCTTCATGCAGCCTATGGTGATTTCCACCTGTGACAACCAACCTTGAGACAACCATAACCGCTGGAGATTCGATATCTGTATCTGGTAGGGAGCGTATGGCAACTCGGTGCAATTTTTTAACATCATCTTGAGCCCAAACCTCTGCCCGGAGAAGGCGTAGAGACATTTGCACCAGCCGGTGATTCAAGTGAATCAGGACAACATCATCTCTACCTTTTGCCACATCATGGTCAAAAGTAATCGGGCGTATTTCACCGGTGTGGGGATGACGTAAACCTTCCCAACATTTCGCCCATGAGCCGGTTAAGTTGGGCATCCGATAGATGCTTCCATCAGGTGCCCCAGCAAGAGTTGTTGTCTGTAGGGCAGGCTTATCAGCCAAGGTTAGGGCAGTCTTAACCGTTGCTGCAACACGATCTGGAGTGAGGTGGAACTCTTTTCTGGTTTCCACGATTCTGGAGTGAAGGTTGGCAATCTTTTCTTTGAGTTGACGTTCTGACCGTATTAGCTTTTTGCTTAGCTCAGCTTTCTTCTCAGCAACTCTTGTATCGAGATCGTTGCGCTTGCCCAACATAGCTTCTTCAATCTGCTGTTCAATAACAGGGCCGACACTTCCAAGCATTTGTCTCATAGCATCAATCTTTCTGACGGCCCGCATCAGATATTCAGACTGACCTTCAAGTTTGTTGACGTTAACAGCTGGATTGACGTCTTCTTCGTTGAAATGGCTGTCGACTGGGTGCCATATATGAACCTCAGAATGTCGTTGGCCATGACGATCTATACGGCCATTGCGTTGTTCCATGACATTAGGATTCCAGGGGATTTCAACGTGAATCAGATAACAACAGTGGTTTTGTAAGTCGATACCTTCTGAAGCAGCATCAGTTGCCAATAGGATTCTAACAGGAGAAACAGCAGGATTTGCCTGAAATGCTGCTTTTACTTTTTCTCTTTCATCATGATCCATGCTCCCATGGATGACGTTTAATCTATCGCCACCAAGGTCGTTGCTGCTGAGAATTTGATGTAGCCATTGATGGGTTGTCCTGTATTCAGTAAACAGGATGACTCGCTGATTATTCCATTCACCGTCTGTTTTAAGATGGGATTCAACCCAACTCAGAATAGATTGAGCTTTGGCATCCACTCGATTACGCATGGCCTGAGCCCAGGAGCGCATCTCTGAAATCAGTTCTTTCTGCTCAGGTGTCAGTGGGAGAGCGTGCCTCCCAGCTTCCTCAACAGCTTCGCCTTGAGCGGTTTCATATTCCGTATCGTTAGCAAAATCTTCTTCTGCCTTGAGTATCCTTTTTTTCAGAATACGTTCATCCAGTGAGTTGCGTTGCTTCTGCTCACGCTTGCCTTCAACACTTTGTATATGTTTTTCCAGTGTTGAAGCGAAGGCTGCTGGTGATGAGAACAGGCGTTTCTTGAGAAGCTTGTGAATAAACTCGGTTCCTTTAACAGAACCTTGCTCCCTGGCAGCTATAGAGCGGCTTTCACAATAGTCCTGAAGAACCTTGTGAATGTCTCTCTCTGCCCCGGAGTATGGGATTTTCAGAGCATGCAACTCTCTGGTTGGGTATATTCTGTTCCCATCAGCATCTACTATGTCTGTCTTTAATCGCCTCACCATAATCTGGCTGAGCTGCTCTTGGTCTGGCTCTATTGTTCTGGCAAACCGTTGGTCATCCAGAAGTTCCAGTAATGAAGTGAAAGACTCTGTGTAACCATTGTGAGGGGTTGCACTCAGGAACAGCCGATGTTGAAAATGAGGTGCAATCGTTCTGATAAAGCGGGTTCTCAAGCTATCAACGGCATAATGTGTAGAACTTGCCGGAGCTATGTTGTGTGCTTCATCCACAATGAGAATATCGAACTTTCTGGGGAATCCTGCGTGCGGTGGCAGGATATCTTTCATGGTCCGTAAGCCTTCCCCTGATTTGGCCCAATGCATTGAAGTAATGAGTCTTGGGAATGATGTCCATGGGTTGGCATGAATACCCCTTTTGCGCCGGACACCCTTGATGTAATTACTGTCTACAATTTTAAATTCCAGTCCAAACTTCTCTTGCATTTCAACACGCCACTTCTCTTGCAGAGACGCGGGGCAAACGACTAGAACGGTTCTTGCTCTATGGCGCAAAAGAAGCTCCTGAACTACCAAGCCTGCTTCAATGGTTTTACCCAGACCAACGTCATCAGCAATCAGCAAGTTTGCTCTTGCCATATCTATGGCACGGACAAGTGGGTCAAGCTGGAAATCTTCTATGCTCACACCGCTTCTGAAGGGGGCCTGAAGAAAGCCGCGATCTGCATTTGTGGCTGCTCCCCAGCGAACAGCATCCAGAAATGCTTCCAGCTTTTCAGCATCATCAATGCCGGTGATTGTAGGCAATCCCGCTCGTTCAATGATGTGGGCTCCAGGTTCTATTTCCCAGAGCACTTCAAGTTCTTCACCCAAGCCGTCTTCTTCTATGGAGTTAAGGCTGATCATGTGTTGTTTTTGATTGGGTGAAACATGCATTTCAGAAGCATTCACATCAGCAACAATCCATTGACGACGGCGCACTTCTACAAGCTGCCCAGGCTCAGGGGGGGCATAAATATTCATATGATCAGTCATGGTTTTCCCATGTTCAGCAGGTTGAGTCATAGACGACCCAAGATAGTGAGAATGATTCGATACGCTACCGCTCTGGAATTCTTGGCAGGTAATCACATGATATTTGTGAGTCAGCTGCGTTGGGTGGCGTATCTCCATAAGCCAGTGTGGTGAGACATAGAGTGTACAGTTTTTTCTGTGACGGCTGCTATTGAATCCGATTGACACAGGGCATCAGTTCAGGCTGCTGTTAAAGGTGTGATACTGACTTAAACAGACAAAGAGTAGTACTATGGTTTTCCAGTGAGATTCACCGCAGATATGGACATCACCTCATGTACGTCGAAGCCCAACAGCCGCAACCTCTCAGTGATTATGAGCTGACGATTGACCTCAATGTGCTGGATCACCTTGGTATAAATTTATACAGCAATGTTGCCGCTGTGCTGACAGAGGCAGTGGCCAATGCGTGGGATGCAGATGCTGAAAGGGTTGAGATCCGGTTTGATAAAACAAACGACAGCATCAGTATCGCTGATGATGGCGTTGGGATGACTGTACAGGATGTGAACGATAAATATCTAAAGGTAGGATATCGAAGAAGAGAGAACGGAGAAGCCAAAACCCTCAAAGGGCGCGATGTTATGGGGCGGAAAGGGCTTGGAAAGCTCTCTCTGTTTTCTATTGCAGAAACCGTTGAGGTCACTTCCTGCAAGGATGGCAAGCCTCACGGCTTCAGGATGTCTATCCCTGAAATCAAGAAAGCTATAGATGCCGGAGAAAGTGGCTATTCTCCTGAACCTCTGGAGAAGATGGATCTCTTCTCTCTACCGAAAGGAGCGGAGATAACTTTAAAAGGCTTGCACAAGAAGAGGCTCGGTGTCACCGCTGAAGCTCTGAGAAAAAAATTGGCTCGTCGCTTTTCAGTGATTGGTGGTGAAGATTTCAAGGTGTTTGTGGATGGCAGAGAGGTTACCTCTGCTGACAGGGATGATTTTCAAGCTGTCGAATTTCTATGGAGTATTGGTGCTACTGTTAAAGGTTCTCACATACTGGAAGAAACAAGTCTTGATGAGAGGCTAGAGGGCTGGCCAACGGGCTGGAAAGTGAAAGGTTGGATAGGAACCTCAAACAAGCCAAAGGATCTATCAACCAAAGAAGGGAATTTGAATTCAATAGTCGTGCTCTCCAGGGGGAGGCTCTTCCAAGAGAATATCCTTGATAGCATCAACGATGGTAGGCACTACCTGAATTACATCACTGGCCAGATTGAGGCTGAGTTCCTGGATGACAATGACGACGAAGATATCGCTACCAGTGACCGACAGAGGGTTCAGGAAGACAACGAGCGCTACCAGGCTTTGCTTCAGTATTTGAAAAAAATACTTGGGAAAATTGAGCCGAAGTGGAATGAGTGGCGCAAAAAGCATGGCGTAGAAAAAATTGTTGCAGAGCATCCTGTCGTTGGGCAGTGGTTTGACTCTATGCCTGATGGTTTAAAAGACAGTGCTCGCCAGTTGGTTGCCAAAGTAAGCACTATACCCGTTTCTGATGATGAACAGAGGCGTGAGCTGCTGAAAAACTCTGTCGTTGCATTTGAAAGATTGAAGCTCCATGGAGCCGCTCATAAGTTGAGTGAGGCCGTGGAGCTCGGTGCCGATGCCCTACTGCCACTTTTTGCTGACCAAAGAGACTTGGAAGCAGCACTCTATCGAGACATAGTATCTTCCCGCCTTGACACTATACGTTCTTTCAAAAATCTAGTAGATGAAAACGAAAAAGAGAGAGTCCTGCAGGAGCACCTGTTCGAAAATCTATGGCTTTTAGATCCTGCCTGGGAGCGAGCCAGTGGCAGCGAGCTGATGGAATCAAGGATGGCTGAAGCAGGTGTTATAGTCGAAGACCTTTCAGAAAAGGAAAAACTTGCTCGGGTTGATATCAAATATAAAACGACAGCGGGTAAGCATATCATAGTTGAGTTAAAGCGTGCTAAGCGCCCAATGCAACTCTTGGAACTCCAGGCACAAGGGCAGACCTATTATGACAAGCTGAGAAAGATTCTAACTAACAAAGGGCCTGATAATCAGGATATTGAAGTCATTTTTGTCATTGGTCCTGCTCTTGAGGAAGAGAAAAGTAATAAAGAAAGAGTGAAACACTGCATGGAGTCAATATCAAAGGGGTCACGTATCATTCACTATGACTATCTTATTGACAGTGCAATGGCTGCATACGAGGAATATCTACAGGTAACAGATACTGTTGGGCGAATCTCCAAACTGGTCGATAGTTTATGATGTTCACAATTCAATATTAAAGGGGAGAGTGTTTTGCTCTCCCAAAGTAAGGTCAGTGAAAGCTGGTATGGAGTTTGGTGTGTTCAACAAGAGTTTTGCCTATAACTTCACCTAACCTTACAGGAACTGCATTACCAATCAAACGGCCAACAACTTTCATATACACTTGACCATCAGGGGCAGTAAATTGATAGTCGGGAGGAAAGCTTTGGAATATGGCTGCTTCACGCAAAGAGATTGCCCTGTCTTGCTTAGGGTGGCCAAATCTACCGTTTCCAAATCCAAAACATTGAGTCGTCATTGTTGGAGCTGGTGCATCCCACGTCATCCTGCCATACACGCTGCCGTAAGTTTTGCCCTTTTCACCTTGATGACAGGCAGCAACAAGCTCGGGATCCCAGTCTCGCCAAGTACCACCAGGCTTGGATTGACGAATTCTCGTCAGGTTGAGTTCTGATAAGCGAGCACAAATGTGCAGAGGATCATTCTTGTCTTGTTGGCCAGCCTTGAGTTTTGGCAAGCTGCCTATGGCATCTTTCACAGAGATGAAGTTCTCTTCGTTATGTGTTGCCTTAGGTATCTTGATCTCACCTAGCTTCGAAGCTATCAGTACAAGGCGATGCCTGGATTGGGGAAGTCCATAGTATCGACAATCAACTACCTTATAATCCAAGTGGTATTTGAGCTTTTTTAGCTCATCAATAAAATCACTGAAAACACTATGCTTTATGACCTCAGGAACATTTTCCATGGTCACTAATTCTGGTTTTAATTGTTTAATAAGTTTTGCAAAATGGTGTAACAGCCCCCATTTATCGTCTTTAGAAGTATCACGACCTTGGCTGTACTTTGAGAAAGGCTGACATGGAGCACACCCGGCTAAGAGACGAATTTTTGAGTCATCAAAGTATGTAGTAAGCTCTTTGGCTTTTAGATCCTCAATTTTTTTCTCAAGAAAAAAAGAGTTGTTGTTATGGGCGTATGGATACCTACATGCTGGGTCACAATCGACTCCTGCTCGAACATTAATGCCTGCCTCAAGCAGGCCTCGTGTCAGTCCTCCTGCTCCGCAAAATAGGTCTATAGCGTCTATTTCTTGCTTCATTCTCGCTACCGATACCAGATAATTCTATTATTGTACACGGGTTCTCTATGAACATCGATGCCTGAAAATAGGTGTTTTTGATAGTATTTCTGCTTGAATAAACAGAAAAAATGTTGTTCCAGTTAGTTATTTTTGACGCCTTCTGCTTGTTATAATGAAATTGCGAAGCGCTATATTGTTAATGCTCTGTTTGTCATAGCCAGCTTAAGTGTTAATGCTTGTAAAGCAGTAAGGTATTATTTTGTTAGAAATTCAGAAAGAAGAACATCTTGGTGCATTTCTTTTTCGTAAATCAATGGTACTTGGTGATCGGTGGAATGGTTACAATCAAATAAATATTTTTGATTATAGACTGAAAGTTTTTAGAGTATTTCCCTTAACTCATAAAAAGAGATTTCCAAGCTTTGAAAGTAACAAGTCTTTACAAGAAGTTTTTTATGAGCATACCATTTGGCCTCTGATCAAAGAAACAGAGAGTGTAGAGTTAAATGAAAATCTAGTGGCGAGATTTAATAGTGACAAGATGAATGATTATATTTCGACAACTTTATCAAAAGGAAAAAATGTAGGGTACGAATCGTTTTATTGCTCTGATTGTATGCGTGAAAGCGTTTCTGATCGTGGCTATGCTTATTACAAAAGGATATGGACTATCCCGTTAATTGATACTTGTGCCAAACACAAGAAAAAAATGCAAAACACCAAGGCGCTAAATTGCAATTGCTGTAAGATAGGAAAGCCAGACTGGATGGAAAGTATACTTCTTGGAGCTTGTGTAAAGTGTGGTAAAAACACATGGGGTAAGCAAACTCAGATTGCTTATGATGTTGATGTTTCTCTTGCTACTTGGATAGAAGCTGTTCTGAAAAGTAGGGTCAGGAGTTTTAATCGGGAGCAAAAAGTTTGGCTTATTAAGGAAGCTGCATATTCCTCAGGACTTGATCCTGAATCAAGTGAAAGTATTCAAAAGCACTTTTTTGATAAAATTAAAGAAGAAAGACCTGCTCTACTGGAAGATTTAACTGGTAGCCGAGGTTATGTGTTAGCACGAATACTTGAGGGAAAAATTCCTCTATATTTTGAATCTATACTTTTTTGGATTATTTTACACTCAGGCTTCAAGCAGTTTTCCATTTTTGAGGAGTGCCTGCCAGATTTGCCGGAGGCCTCCTATTGCTAATTTATGCAAAATTTTCCATATATTACTTAACAGTACAGAGGTATATATTAATTAGTGTGCAAACTATATTGTTATTTTTAGTGCATAACGTTCAAACTTTATTGTTTATGCACATTAATACCACCTTTAACTGGTCGTAAAAAGCTCTGCTTCAAGCAGTGGGATTCTCTCACTGCTCATATTCTGCCACTGTCTGGCTTGTCCTTTTACGGCACTATTACTGAATGCATTGATACGTAAAGGTGCTTCGGGTGCTGTTGTCTTGAGAAAGGCGCTAATTGCAGTTAATTCTTCACTGGTATCAGTAATTTCAGGAATGGCCAGCCATCGAACTTCAGTTAGCTTTTGTCGTTTATATAAAAAATCGATAGAGTCCAGCACACGATGATTTGCCCTCCCCGTAAGCCAGAGGTGCAAGTCATTATTGCAGGCTTTAAGGTCGATCATTGCACCATCCATTACAGACAACAGCTTTTCCCAGCCGCTGACCGGTAGATAACCATTGCTGTCTACAAGGCAAGTGAGGTGTTGAAGATGACTGCGCTGTTTGATGGTTTTAAACAACGCTCTGATAAACTTCAGCTGCATGGTCGATTCCCCGCCGGATACCGTGATACCTGTCAGGAATGGAACGGCTGTTTCCAGCTGAGTGATAACCTCGGCTACCGTCAGAAGTTGTGTCATTGGGCTGCTGCTGCGAGGGCAGATATCAATGCACTGGTCGCAGTTTTCGCAGATAGACTGGTTCCAGGTGACTTTTCCTGAGTCTATGAATAATGCGCCGGACGGGCAGCCCGGCACGCAGTCACCACAGTGATCACAGATGCCCATTGTGTGAGGGTTGTGACAGTTCTTACAACTGAAGTTGCAGCCCTGCAGAAAAATAACAAAGCGATTTCCGGGGCCGTCAACACAGGAGAATGGAATAATTCTGCTGACTGACCCGGTTATCTCTTCAGGCTTTTTGCTCATTGGCGTTTAGACCATGGAATATCATCCGTGATGATCTGGGCATTACGGCTATTGATACCGCAGTTATCCATGGCTTCGGAGCCGAATGCAGTGGTATTCAGGCGTGAACCTTCCTCTTTCAGCTTCTTTATATCCGAGCATCGCACCATATAACCCGTGACCCGAACCAGTTCATTGTTCGCGACGTTAGCGGTAAACATCCTCAGACCTTTTTGAAAAGCACCCTTACAGATGGCCATTAGTGCCAGAGGGTTTTTTTCTATGGTCTCGTCGATAGGAAAAATATCACTGATACCTGCGGTAAAGTATTTATGCAGTGGTAATACTGTCTGCAGGTGCTGAAGAGTGCCTGGCTCATAACCATAGGGAATACGGCAGGCTGGACTTACATCATTGTCCAGGCTGATACCGCTTTGGGCATGGAACAGAGCCCGGTTATTCCAGCAGTGTTCCAGTTCAGTACTTTTGACGATATCAGACAATGTTTTAACAATTTCCAGAGCAAGATCCTGAGCCTGTTCGCAGTATCCATACCCTTCATCGGGTTTTCTCTTCAGAAGCAAGTTAACGGCATCAGCCAGACCGAAAATACCGAACATGGCCGTAAATCGGTTCTGCTCGATAAGACCTTCTTTGACCAGAAAACTGCTTTGGTAGAAGTTGGATTGATTGACCAGATAGTCTATTCGAGCTCGAATGATCTGGTATGTGAGCCCAGAGACTTCTGGCAGTACTCTTTCAATGAAGTTTTCCACGGAACCGTCTGAAGATTCGGCTGCTTTTTTCAGGTTAATTCGTACCAGTGTATGGGCGCCGCCGCCTAACGGCAGTGAGTTATAACAACTGGCAATGCCAAATCCTCGTGGATCTTCCGGTGTAACAAATTCTGCAGCATTCATCACTTCATTAACGATATGAGGTTTATTGCAGAGGCTGATGTTTTCGACGGCCATTTGCAGCAGACTGTCAGGTGTAACTGAAGGATCGAAACGCAAAGTAAGGTTAGGCACAACCTGCTTCAGTTCTCGGTCAACAGCGAGAATGGTGCGAGCAATTCGGCTGTCCTCAGGGCCAATATTTACATGGAGAAATGCATCAGGCAGAGTTCGGTCTATCATCTGCCACATCAGTCGTATTTTTTTGTGCAGCAGTTTGTCAGTGATACTGTCGTCTATAAAAGGTGACAACAGTTGATCCAGGCGACCAATAAACACTGGGATATTGGTGACTGAAGGAACATGGTGAAAAAGGATAAGAAGAAAGTTAATGGCTTCATCCAGATCTTCAGGCGGAGCTAGTTCAAGCCACTCAGAACCTTGAATGATAGCTTTCTGGTAGTCCGGCATCACATATCTTGGTTTGAAAGGTGCGTGGCCTTCAAACATATCGCAAATTAAACCGGATTCCATCGCTCCTTTGGCCTGAACATCCAGCTCAGGGTAAGGCAGCATATCGTCAGCCTGTAGCGCCAGATAACGACTTTTCTGAGTGAAATTCAGATTCGGGTCGTTAGCTATCCCACGAAAGGCTTTATGGAAAAGTTCTTCTTCCTGACGTTCCACCGATGTACTCCTTAAACTGGTGTACCAAAATATAAGCCCATGTTAGCAATGAAAAACCATTGAACCGTTGATGAGCATCACCCTTCTTCGTTGCATATTCAAAATTGTAAATATAAGGAAATTATTATTTGAACAAATCAGTGCTTCAGGAATCACACTTTGTCTAATCAAAAAAAATATTTGGTGGTGGAGTGATGAAACGGAGCTTTTCGGGGCTGTTATTGATGCTGCTGTATCTATGGTTGTGACAGCAGATCAAAAGTTTGAGGAGGGTCTACGGGAGCCCTTTGGTGTAGATGCTGTTGATGGTGCAGCTATATAAAAAAGAGCTTTGGAAAAGGCTGTATAGATTAGAATACAGCGAACTAAACTCGGAATCTTATTATGAAGTTTGTAAATCGCTGTGTTGTGTCGCTGAAACCAAAGCAACCTTTTATTGATTGGGCTACAGGCTTGGGAACTGAACTTCCGGAGGACTGGAGTCTTGAAGGTGGAGCCTACTTCCTGGACGAGCAGGAAACAGAGGAAGGCATTCACCAAATTGTTGCTCATCATGCTGTTGATATGTTTGAAAACGAACTCTCAGCCTGGGAAGAAGATCACGGTCGCTGGCCTGAGAAAAGAGATATTGATGCATTGAAAGAATGGTTTGACCTGCACATTTCTGTAGCCGGTTTTGATATAGGTGAAGAGAGCTTGATGACAGCGGACCTTGCTGATCTGGAAGTGATGTAAAAGCTATTTCTAATTTGCCTTCCCGGTGACTCTGAAACTATGATGCGGAGAATAAAAAATTCGCATCATAACTACAGGCTACTCAATGAAAGCTTTGCTGAAGAAAGTGTTTCAGCTCTTTGTACTGGCGCTTATGCTTTTTTGTACGATCTGGTTCACCCCTGTGGATGAATACCTTCACAGGGAGTACCTGAATTTTACGGTTACAGATCAGGAGCTGGAATCATCCATTAACCTTAATCAGTATAAGCTGGCTGCTGGTCCTATAATCCTTGATCAGGCGGGTGACCAGGTCTCCGGTATGACCTGGAGTCCAATCACCGAAACTTTGTTTGTTGCCAGTCGTGATGACACAGTAGAAATACTGGAGTACGACAAACAAGGAGATTTGATCAGAAAAATACCGGCCAATATGGGAATGGATATTGAAGGTATTGTTTGGGCCGGAGATTACAGCTTTGCTTTCATTAATGAGAGAGCAAATTCAATATTGGTTGCAGATATCAATCCGGATACCCATACGATTGATCTGCAAAACGCCTCTACTTTCACACTTGATATTGCTAAAGGCGGAAATAAAGGGCTGGAAGGTATTTCATGGAGTCCTATAACCAATGAGTTTTATGTAGTCAAAGAGCGTGATCCTAAAGCGATCTACATGATTCCGGATTTCAGAAAAAACAATAAAGTAGTAGCAAAAGAACTGACCACTTTCGATGGACTTATGTGGAACAAGAGAGACTTTTCCGGCCTTTTGTATGATCCTCGAACCAACCACTTTCTGGTGTTGAGTGATGAATCCAATGTGCTTGCGGAAGTCAGCAGTGAAGGTAAACAGATTTCTACACTGGAGCTTCTTTCCGGCTGGCATGGTCTTGAAAGCACTATTGATCAGGCTGAAGGCATTACTATGGATGCTGAAGGTACTATCTTCATAACCAGTGAGCCGAACCATCTCTATATATTCAAAAAAGAAAAGTAACTCAGACTAAGTACTCGGACATTTGAATTCGTATGTCATTTCCCCGCCTACGGCGGGGAAATGACAATCTAATATTCGATTACGTGTGTCTGCACACTTAATTGAGGACGCCCCCTAGAGCTTTTACTTTGAATTGTTTAAGGTCGCGACATTTTTTGAAAACGAGCGACCTTAATGATTGAAGAAGAGGCTGAAACACTGGAAATCCTTTATCAGGATGAATATCTGGTAGCAGTTAATAAACCTTCCGGCCTGCTGGTTCACCGCTCTATGATTGACCGGAACGAAACCCGCTTTGCTTTGCAGATTGTTCGCAATCAGGTCGGGCAACATGTCTTTCCTCTTCACCGTCTTGATAAACCGACTTCCGGCGTTTTGCTGTTTGGCCTTTCTTCCGACGTAGCCCGAATAGCGGGTAAGCAGTTTGAAGAAAACACCGTTAAAAAATCCTATCTGGCCGTTGTACGTGGGTATGCACCTGAATCAGGTTTTATTGACCACGCCCTGAAAGAAGAGCTGGATAAAATTGCGGATAAAAAAGCCCGGCAGGATAAACCCGCACAGGAAGCTCAATCCGAATTCAAACGGCTGGCAATTGTGGAGCTACCCATTGCCATAGAACGTTACCCTCAAAGCCGTTATTCATTGGTGGAAGTAAGGCCAAAGACAGGCCGAAAGCATCAGGTTAGACGCCATATGAAACACATTGCTCACCCTATTATTGGTGATGCCAAACACGGCAAAGGTGTTCATAACCGCTATTTTGCTGAACACTTCGATGCGGGAAGGTTGCTGCTTCATTGTCAGTCCATGTCGCTGGAGCATCCAGTCACGGGTGAGCCTATGACATTCACCGCACCACTAGATGAGGTGATGGTGAATTTATTTGGGCGTTTTGGCTGGCAGGATCAAATCGATTCTTAAGCAAAAAAGCGTTTAAACAAAAAAGTGCTTAAGCAAAACGACTTATTGGCTACTCAATGATCTCGGTGCATACTGCATATATTGATGTACCTGTTTAATACCTGATTAGTAGCCAAGCACATATGCACACCCTTGAACGATTATCCGAATATCGCTTCACTGCTTCTCAATTAAGCCGTTTTAGGCAATTGGGAGAGTTTCGAGGCCGTCAGCATCAGACCGTTCGTTTGCAGCCAGAGGTGCTCGAAACACTACGTCAGGTAACGCTGCTGGAATCCGTTGAGTACGGCAACAGTCTTGAACGAATTACGGCCAGCCGGGAAGTGATTCGTAAGCTGGTTCAACAGGATGCCAAACCGGTAACTCCGAGCGAACGTCAACTGGCAGGCTATCGAGACCTGCTGGACATGGTGATTGAGCCGCCAGAGCACACCAACCTTTCGACAGGTTTGGTCAGGCAGCTTCATGCTCAGCTATACAGTCATTTTCCCCATGAAGGTGGACGCTGGAAAGCCACCAATAAAGTGATTGTGGAAAGAGATAAAGAGGGTAATCGTAAAGGTATTCTTTATCGAACGGTTCCTGCGGCAGAGACACCGCTGGCCATGGAGTCGACAGTTGCGCTCTATCACGACAGCTTGAGTAAAGGCATTGAACCTTTGCTGGTAGTCAGTTGTGCAGTGCTCGACTTCCTCTGTATCCACCCATTCAGTGACGGCAATGCTCGAATTGCCCGTCTGTTGGCTACTCTAATGCTGTCCCTGAATGGTTACGATGTCTGCCGCTATATCAGTCTGGAAAGAATCTTTGCAGAAGATGAAGAAGCTTATTTGAGTGCCTTACAGCAAAGTGTGAAAGGCTGGCATGAGGGTACACACAATCCTATGCCGTGGATTAACTTTTTCCTGATCAGTGTTATCAAGGCTTATGAAGAACTTGAAGCCCGGGTTGAAGGCCTGCGAGAAAGAGGCAGTAGGGCACCGAAATCCAAGCTGATTACTATCGCCATTGAAGAGCACAAAGGGCCGTTTTCTGTGGCGGATATTTGTCTGGAATTACCCAATGTCAGCCGTGAGCTGGTGAAGAAAGTCATTCAGCAGATGCGAAAAAATGGTGACCTGAAAGCTTTTGGTAAGGGGCGGGGAGCGCACTGGCAGAAGGTGAGTTAAAACGGCTGGAACAGAATACTCGGGAGCAGAGCCGACTCTGCTCCCGTTAGCCTTAAAGCACTCTTCTAAAAACCTTTCTAAATCACATCATTTTCTTCAACACATCATTCTCTGGCGAATCCATAAAGCGGTGCTTCAAGGCTCCGGCAATATGAACAACTACAACGCCCAGCA
Source organism: Endozoicomonas sp. OPT23 (assembly GCF_009653635.1). GTDB lineage: Bacteria > Pseudomonadota > Gammaproteobacteria > Pseudomonadales > Endozoicomonadaceae > Endozoicomonas_A. The sequence goes on from NZ_PPFD01000001.1 coordinate 35,033, forward strand.
ATACATAACCTATGTAACTGTGAATGGTGTGGAAGGTGCCGGCAGTAGGTTTGTGTGTATCGAGCAGATCAGGCAGCGGAATACCAAAGAAGTAAATATCATGCCCACCAATATCCGACATGATAAAACCGCTTAGAGGAACCAGTAGCATCAATAGATAAAGCAGGAAGTGAGCAACTTTAGCCAGTGTCTGTTCACGACCGGGAATGGTTTCCTGGATCTCAGGCAGCGTACTTTTAAGGCGAATAATAATCCGCAGTACAATCAATCCCAGTAATAGTACGCCGAAGGATTTATGCCAGGGATAAAGGTCGTATTTGTTGGCAGCTTCACCGTCCAGGCCAGTCATATACCAGCCACTGCCAATCATGCCTAACAGACAGATTGCCATTAGCCAGTGCATTAAACGCATCGAGACGGAATACTTTTCTGTCGCCATTATTCTGTTCCTCTTGTCAGCCTGCTTTTTTAGAATTCAATTCATTTGAGCGGCTGGCAGGAGTACAGCTTAATCCCCACCCTCCTCTCAAGGCTTGGGCAAGTATAGACAGGACAACGATTTACGAAGCAGAAGTTATCGAGCTGATTGCTTGACGATAGTTCTCTTCTACAGATTCACCAGAGGTAGCACAGAAGCCCAAGTCTTTAAGCAAACCATCTTTGAGTCCGTAAATCCAGCTATGAACCGCCAGGTCCTGGCCACGCAGCCAGGCGTCCTGAACAATGGTGGTCTGAGAGACGTTTACGGCTTGTTCAACTACGTTCAGCTCATACATATGCTTCAATAGAGTGTCGTTGTCTTCAATCTTATCCAGCACAGGCTGATGCTTGTATTTCACATCCTGAACATGGCGAAGCCAGTTATCAATCAACCCCAGTTTACGGTTACGGACAGCTTCCTGAACACCGCCGCAGCCATAGTGACCGCAGACAATAATGTGTTCAATCTTCAGATATTCCACGGCGTATTGAATGACAGACAGGCAGTTCAGGTCGGTATGAATAACTTGATTGGCAACATTACGATGTACAAAAATTTCACCCGGCATCAGGCCTGTGATCTGATCGGCAGGAACACGGCTGTCAGAACAACCAATCCAGAGATACTTAGGTGCTTGCTGGAGTGAAAGCTGTTCAAAGAAGTCTGGCTGCTGTTCCCGAATGGCAGCAGACCACTTCTGGTTTTTATCTAATAAGTCCTGCAATCGGTGCATCAGAAGCTCCTGAGGGAAAGAGTCAATCTGTTCATGCTAACAAAGGAAGAGCACTGTAATCAGTGTCTTCCTTGTAGCTGTTTGTTAAAACCGTAAAGGTTCTGACTGGAAATCAGCCGCTAAGTTCAGCGGTACTGATTAACCTGATCTCTAAGCTCAATGGCGGCAGCACGTGCAGCTTCAGCGAAATCTTCGCCACTGCTGGCATAGATAATGCCTCTGGAAGAGTTAACCACAATACCTTTGCCATCACTGTTCAGGCCATTTTTTACAGTAGCTTCTACATCACCACCTTGTGCACCTAAACCTGGCACCAGGAACGTCATATCGCCGGTAATTTCACGAATGCGTTTCAGTTCTGCAGGATTGGTTGCACCTACAACCAGCAGAATATTGTTATTCGTGTTCCATTCCTGAACGGCTTTTTCAGCAATCACCTCATAGAGGAACTGATCGCCTACTTTCAGGTTCTGAATAGCAGCTGCACCAGGGTTTGATGTACGACAAAGAACTACTGTTCCTTTCTCGACATGGCGGCTGAAAGGCTCAATGGTATCAATACCCATGTATGGGTTTATGGTGATGGCGTCTGCGCCATAGCGTACAAAGGCTTCAGTTGCGTACTGGTCAGCCGTGCTGCCAATATCGCCTCGTTTGGAGTCGAGGATAACCGGAATGTCAGGGTAGTTATCGTTGATGTATTGAATGGTCTGTTCCAGCTGATCTTCAGCACCACGGGCATGGTAATGAGCAGCCTGTGGTTTGTAGGCACAAACCAGATCAGCAGTAGCATCAATGATGAAACGGTTAAATTCCAGAATGGGGTTTTCCAGCGCTTGAATATGAGCAGGAAAACGCTCGGGAAGTGGGTCGAGACCTACGCAAAGCAGAGAATTATTTTTGTCCATCGCGGCTTGAACACGATCCAGAAAACGCATGGCAGACCCTTTTATTACTGTTAACGATGTCTGGGCGTGCAGTTTAACAGATTGTGTCGCTGGGGAAATAAATAACAAAGCCGGACATAAAATCCGGCTGTTCTAAAACGATTGAACTTAGGTTCCTTAGCTATCGGAATTTATTGATGAATAGTACTCAGTCTCAAAGCCAGTAGACTCATCAAATGGAGTGGTAACATAGTCAGAGGTGGTTTCCTGTGGTATTGAAGAATAATCAGTGTTGAGTTCTTCCTTGGCAGTCTGCAACTCTGTGTCCGAAGACAGTATTTCCGAAGATTCTTTCTCCGAAGAAAGTGGCTCTGAAGAAAGGGTCCCCAAAAACAGTAGTTTAGAATCCGATAGCTCAGAAACTAGTGGTTCGCTTTTTATTTCTTCAGACTTTGTTTCTTCAGATTTAGTATGATCAAACAAGAACTTTCGTTCTAGGTCTAGGTACTGCTGTTCATACTTTTCAGCAGATTTCTTCAGACGTGCGCTATGACCTCTACCCAGGGCATCGCCATGGGCAATATCGCTGAACAGGTTCTTCCGGAAAGGTCCGATGAGATTTTCTTTCGCGGTGGGTGACGTGCCGTAGTCTCTCAACTCTTTATACACTCTCTTGAAAGAGGCTTGTCCTTTACAGGCTCTGATAGTGTTTCCTACAGCACCAATAGCAGGTACAAATGCACAGACAGCAAATTTTGCTGGCAGTGTTAAACCGCTCGTTATTGCATCAACAAGGCCCGCGATAGAAAGTAATGCTCCAGCGGTTTGGAAGACTTTTACAGTTCTGCTTGCAAGCTTTTTGGTGTCAATCTGGCGTTTCTCGCTGAGTCCTTTATTGATCAGCTTGCAGCTTAGAGACAAAACCTTACTGACCGGCTTTCCTACGCACCAGCCAATACCGGCACCGAGTTTTCCCATTACTGAAGCGGCAGCAACCGCTCCGGAAGCCGCGCCTCGAACTGTCATGGCTGGGACATAGGCTGCAGCCATTACTCCGGCAGAAATCTTTCCGAATCCACTCATAATCCTACTCCTTGGTATGCTTTTTTTGGTTTATATGGAGAGAATGGAGTAGATAGGAAACAATGTGACTAACAGCAGTGTTAGCTGTACCAACAAAATGGGGAACTTTATTATAAATCAATCAGTTAGCTGCCAGATGGAAAGCTGGCAGCAAAACAGGCAGGGCTTTCCGGGTCAGGGAATGTGATAACCCATAGGCTTATTTGAATCATGTTGTAGCCAGACCTTGTTGAGCCAGTTTTCTTCACCCAACCAGTCGATCACCCAGCGAACGCCATTGCCCATGGTTTCTCTGTTCCAGGCAAGATAGCAACTATCGTTCATGGGAATATCGACATCTTTACGAACCAGTAGCTCCTGCTCAATATAAGGCTGGGCAAAATGGCTTGGCAATAGGGTTACGCCCAGCCCTTTCAACAGGCATTCAATCGCCATACGAAAGCTTGGCATCAGCAGCAGATTCTGGTCTTCCAGCAGCAGGTTATAACCCTGACGGAATACACGAGACGTGTCCTGAATACAGATGGAGCTGTACTCTCTTAGCATCTCTTCATTAATAGGAGAGTCTACTTTTGCCAGAGGGTGATCCGGTGCCATGACCAGGTCCCAGTTCAGTTCCCCCATGGACTTCCATTCAAAGCGGTCACTGCTGAGAATGTTGTCAGGAATCTGTTTGGGCGCACCAATCACCATCTGACAACGATTGTGGAACAGAGCATCCCAGGAACCGTTATAAACTTCCGTGTTAATCGTCAGGTGAGTCTCTGGACGAATAGCCTGAAGATCCCTGATCAGGTCATACACCATTCCCTGGTTCACAACATTATCAAGAGCAATTTTGATCTCATGCTCCCAGCCGGAAGCCAGTTGTTTGGTAGTGTTTTCCAGCTCTTCCAGGTCAGCCAGCAGCTGGCCGGTGTGTTTGATGAAGTGTTCTCCGGCAGGGGTCAGCTCCACCCGTTTGCTGTCACGCAGAAACAACTGCACGTCCAGCCGTTCCTCCAGCTTGCGTACGGTATAGCTAATAGCAGAAGGGACTTTGTGAAGATGTTTAGCGGCCGCTGTGAAATTTCTAAAATGGGCGACAGCCCTGACAATTTCCAGGGATTCCGTTGGGATCATAGGGAGAATACTGCTATAGGAAATGGTTGAATGCGCTACAGAATATCGGTTAGTGGCGCTTAAAGGGAGTGCTGAGATATAAATTTTTTGAATATCGTCATTGCAGCAGGCGTTTGTTGTTTTTATGCCTGCTGAGTGAGAACAGTGTTTATAAACTATTTATAGCGTTAGATTTTACCGGTTTGATCAACCCGCACTTCGTTCAACAAGTTTTTTTTCCGCATGATTTCCAGGTAGTTCAGAACAAACGGGATCAGCATCAAGGCATAGGCCAGAGCAACGCATTCAAAAACATTGCCGCCAGACAGCTTGAGGGCAGAAGCAATAAGGCCACCCCCCGTCATACGTGCAAAGCCGTCTATAGCAGCAGCCAGACCAGCACAATGCTTAAAGTGTTCAAGGGTCAGTCCAGAAGCCGTACCAAAAATCAGGTTGAAGCCAACAGCACCAATCGCTGAAGCCGGGAAGAACCAAAGCGGTGAATCGCTGGAAACAGACAGAATGGCCATTGCACCCAGCACTGCCATAAACGCACCCACACCAATGGTTCTACGTCTGCCAATACGGTCAACCAGTCTTGGTGCATAGAAGCTGGTGGCAAACTGCAGGATACCCAGACTGCCAAACGCCATAGCAAAGCCAAACTCATCCATGCCCGCCATATTCATGGCAACAAAAGGTGCATTAGTGGCGTAAGCCAGAATGCCGCCCATGGTCAGCATGCCGGTCAGGGAATAGATCAGGAATTGTCGGTGAGTCAGAATCTCTTTAGCCTGCTGATAGAGAGAACTGGGTTCTTCATGATGCTCGACCGGAGCCGGTCGCCCTTTGTTCATCAACTTAAAGGCAGCCAGAAAAATAATCGAACTAAGAACTGCCATAAAAATAAAGTTGGCTTCCCAACCCCATTGAATAGCAAGAACACCGCCCAGCATGGGCGCCAGTGTTGGAATAGTACCGATCATGCCGCCCATGTAACTGATCCATTTGCCCGAATCATGAGCGTTGAAGTTGTCGCGAACCCAAGCAAATGCGGTGACAGCACAGCCTGCGGCACCAAAGCCCTGTAACACTCTGGCGCAATACATAACGGTCAGGTCACTGGCGATAGAACCAAGAATGCTGCCCATTACATACAGGCCAATACCCAGCAGCGCAGAAAAACGACGGCCATATTTGTCTGACAACGGACCTGCAAACAGTTGGCCCACTCCCATACAGATCATGAATAAAGAGATCGTCATCTGCATGGCTGAATCGCTGGCTGAAAACAGCCGAGCCATTTCAGGCAGTGAAGGCAGATAAACATCAATGGCTAATGGGCTCAGAATAACCAGTGAAAAAATGACCGGTAATGCAGAGCGGCGGGATTCGGGCATCAATAAACTCTTTGTGAAATTATCAGCCAACAGGCTGTAAGTGTGTGAACACACGTAATCGAATACTAAATTGCTGTTCGCCCACCGCAGGTGGGCAAACAACATATGAATTCGTAGGTTCGAGTACTGGGAATGAGCTTATTGTCGGTTGTTAGCTCTATGAACTAAAGTGATACCTTTTCATTTACAGATTTCCATTTGGGAATATCTTGAAAGTTTAATATCAGGCCTCACTACTGGAAAGCCTATGTCGTTGTTGGAGCTGTCCCGAATTAACCTGAACCTGTTGGTATGCCTGCAGGCACTGCTGGAAGAAAGAAGTGTGACTAAAGCGGCTGACAGGCTGAGTCTGAGCCAGTCGGCGGTGAGTAAAAGCCTGTCCAAGCTGCGGCAGATCACGGGAGATGAGTTATTCACTCGAACAGCTCATGGGCTGACGCCAACTGTGAGAGCGCTCTCTTTGCAGAAACAACTGCGCCCGGTCATGGATGAGTTATGGAACATCATTCAACCCGAGAGCTTTGACCCTGCCAGCTGTGATCGCTATTTTCGAATTGCTCTGCCGGAAACAGCCAACCAGCTGATTTTCCAGCAATCACTGGCAGAGATACTGGCTCAGGCTCCGGGTATCAAAATCAAGATAAGTAATCTGACCATGAATGACCTGAACAGTCTGGCTGCAGGTGATTTTGATCTGGTGGTGCTTCCCCATGATCTTGAGTGTGGGCAGCAGCGGTTGTCAGGACTTCATTGTCGAAGCCTGCATACTGACGAACTGGTGTGTCTGGTCAGAGACGGGCATCCCTGTCTTGAGCAGGAGTGGAACCTTGATCAGTGGATCTCGCAGGGGCATATCAGCATAGGTTCAGTGACCGTTACCCAGTCAATTATTGATCAGACTCTTGAGAAGAGAGGTCTGCGCAGAAACATGACCATTGCCGTAGATGACTTTCACAGTGCGACAGGTGTCTGTGAAAGCAGTGACCTGGTATTTGTTTCTTCTGGTCAATGGGGGCGTTATGCAAAGCCTCGCTACCGTGTTCAGGTTTTGCCTATGCCCTTTGAAATAGAGCCGATTACCTACGAACTTTACTGGCATCAAAGGCATCACACGGATCTTGCAAATCAGTGGTTGCGGTCTTTTTTTATTGGTCAGGCGTGTGAATTAATGATTTGATGTGCAAAATGATTGAATGCACGTCCAAAATTACTTGCTTTATTAATAACCAGTCTCTGCCTAGTATCTGAATTCGCTTTGACAGCACGGCCTTGCCGGGTCTGTCTTCCTGTTTGTCTGTACTACACTGTTGCCTGTTCCCGTAGTACAGCGAGAGGGCAGGAGGCGAATTGAGTTTGCAGTCCACGCTGCAGGCTCAGGTGGATGATCAGCAAAATAACCTCTGTGTCTCGCAGGGGTTTTTTTGTTTCTACACTAAACTGGGTTACTGACGACACCCCTCCCTGCCATCTAGCGCACTAGGCATTGCGCACCTTAAACGGGTGCCTCTCTGTCGTTGATACCCTGTGTTGTCACAACATTTATTCGTTGTGTACGACATATTGTTTCAGTCATTTGGCTGACTTCGATCAAGCGGTTCAAATGACACTTTTATGTCCCCTGACTGAAAGGACAGATACATGACCGACCTCACTGCTAGCAGCCGTCAAGCCCTGCAACTGATGGACCTGACTTCCCTCAATGACACCGACACTCCGGAAGTGATCATTGATCTGTGCAAGAAGGCCAGCACACCTGCCGGCAACACCGCTGCAGTTTGCGTTTATCCACGTTTTGTCCCTGTTGCCAAGAAGACCCTGAGAGAACTGGGTCTGAACGACGTAACTGTTGCCACAGTTACTAACTTCCCGGCAGGTGGCGATGACATTGAAATCGCCGTTACTGAAACTCGTGCAGCTGTCGTATATGGCGCTGACGAAGTTGACGTTGTTTTCCCATACCGCGCCCTGATGGCTGGTAACGAAGAAGTTGGCTTTGAGCTGGTTCGTCGTTGTAAAGAAGCCTGTGGCGATATCATGCTGAAAGTCATCATCGAATCCGGTGAACTGAAAGACCCGGCCCTGATCCGCAAGGCCAGCGATATTTCCATCAAGGCCGGTGCAAACTTCATCAAGACCTCTACCGGTAAAGTAGCTGTTAACGCTACTCCTGAAGCGGCCCGCATCATGCTGGAAGCTATCCGTGACAGTGGCAAAGACGTTGGCTTCAAGCCAGCCGGTGGTGTTCGTACCGCTGAAGACGCTGCTGAGCATCTGGCTATTGCTGCTGATGTTATGGGCGCTGACTGGGCTGACCGTAACCACTACCGCTTCGGCGCAAGCAGCCTGATGACCAGCCTGCTGGTGGCTCTGGGTCTGCAGGAAGCTCAGGAAGACAAGGGCGGCTACTAAACAGTAGCCAGCTCCAGCTGTTGAGGGTTTCATAGAGGAAACCCTCACTGCCTGCATATGACATGTTCTGCGGAGCGTACTTCGGCCATATGCAAGCCTGCCTCTTAGCTTATTTGAGTGAGAATATATTCGTCACCAACGGCGACGAATGATCATGTTTCACTCATAGCTGATTATGAGGGACTATAAAGCCGTCTACGTTCCCGCAAAACCCGGCGTCGCCCGCCCTTCCTTGTTTGTGGCCCGGGTAAACATGTCAACCAGGCAAATGGAGTAGAGCATGTTTCTTCCACAAGAAGTCATTCGTCGTAAGCGTGAAGGCTTGGTTCTCAGCACTGAAGAGATCCGCGATTTCATTCTGGGTGTTACCGACAACACCGTTTCTGAAGGTCAGGTGGCAGCCTTTGCCATGGCAACCTTTTTCAAAGGCATGAACATTGAAGAACGTGTGGCCATGACGTGCGCCATGCGCGACTCTGGCCATGTAATGGACTGGTCTGCGGACAATCTCGGCGGCCCGATTCTGGATAAACACTCCACCGGCGGTGTCGGTGATGTTGTCAGCCTAATGCTCGGCCCAATGGTCGCAGCCTGTGGCGCATTTGTTCCCATGATTTCCGGTCGAGGCCTCGGTCACACCGGTGGTACGCTCGACAAGCTGGATGCTATTCCCGGCTACACCACTATGGCTTCTGAAGAGCTGTTCCGAAAAGCGGTTAAAACCGCAGGCGTTGCTATCGTCAGCCAGACTGGCGAACTGGCACCTGCCGACAAACGTATTTACGGCATCCGTGATGTAACTGCGACCGTTGACTCCATCGACATGATTACTGCCTCCATCCTGGCCAAAAAACTGGCTGAAGGTCTGGACGCACTGGTCATGGACGTTAAGGTAGGCAGTGGCGCATTCATGCCAACTTTTGAAAAGTCTGTTGAGCTGGCTGAAAGCATTGTAAAAGTAGCGAATGGTGCTGGCGTTAAAACCACTGCGTTGCTAACTGATATGAACCAGGCTCTGGCTTCCAGTGCCGGTAATGCTGTGGAAGTTCGCGAAGCGGTTCGTTATCTGACCGGCGAATATCGCAATGCCCGTCTGCACGAAATCACCATGGCTCAATCAGCAGAGCTGCTGGTGACAGGTGGTCTGGCTAACGACATTGATCAGGCTAAGGAAAAACTGACTGTTGCACTGGACTCTGGCAAGGCGGCTGAGATCTTTGGTCGCATGGTTGCTGGTCTGGGTGGCCCTGCCGACTTCGTTGAAAAATACGACGAATATCTGCCAAAAGCGTCTATCATCAAACCTGTTTATATGGCTGGTGAAGGCTATGTGTCTACCATGGATACCCGTGAAGTGGGTATGACTGTGGTTCAGATGGGTGGCGGTCGTCGTGTTCCTACCGACACGCTCGATTACTCTGTGGGTATGACAGAACTGTGCCTGTTGGGTGACAAAGTGTCTGCTGACAAGCCAATTGCCATGCTGCACGCAAGCGATGAGTCCTCCTGGGAGTCTGCTGCTGACATGCTGCGTAAGGCAATTACTCTGGGTGATTCTGCTCCTGAAGCAAACCCGAGTGTATACAAACGCATTGTTTGATCAGTCACTCTTTGAGGCGGTGTCTTTGAAAAGTCTGGCAACCTGACCGTACTCTTCCCGTACGACTGCAGGAAAGTAGTAAGACCATGGCTTTTCATTGATGAGAGTAAGGGTGCCGAGTAATTAATAGGTACTTTTCACTGATACAAAATGCGATATTCTGAGCAATAATTAGACAAGAATTTTTACGCAGGCATTTTCGGTTCTGCGAACTATTCAGGAATAGGTGTCTCTGATGAAACGAGCAATTGTCCTGGTTATGGATTCATTTGGTATTGGTGCTTCTGCCGATGCTGATCAATTTGGTGATGTGGGCTCTAACACCATTGGCCACATCGCTAAAGCCTGTGCGGAAGGCAAGGCTGATATTGGCCGTAAAGGTCCTCTGAGTCTGCCAGTGCTGTCCAGTCTGGGTCTGGCTCACGCAGCTAAAGAATCTGCCGGTGTCTTCCCGATGGGTATGAACACCGATGTTAATATCGTTGGTGCATACGGCTACGCAAAAGAAATCTCCAGTGGTAAAGACACGCCAAGTGGGCACTGGGAAATGATGGGCGTTCCGGTTCTGTTCGACTGGGGCTACTTCACCGACACCGAAAACAGTTTCCCGCAAGAATTGCTGGACGAACTGGTTGAGAAAGCAAACCTGCCAGGTGTGATCGGTAACTGCCACTCTTCCGGAACCAAGATTCTGGAAGACCTGGGTGAAGAGCACATGAAGACGGGTATGCCAATTGTGTATACCTCCGCTGACAGTGTGTTCCAGATTGCCTGTCACGAAGAAACTTTTGGTCTTGAGCGTCTGTTGGACGTTTGCAAGATCGCTCGTGAAATTCTCGAGCCATACAACATTGGTCGTGTTATTGCCCGTCCATTCGTTGGTGACGACGCAGGTGATTTCCAGAGAACCGGTAACCGTCGTGACTTCTCTGTTCTGCCTCCTGCACCAACCCTGCTGGATAAGCTGGTTGAGAACGGTGGTGAGATGGTCAGTGTCGGCAAGATCGCTGATATTTTTGCTCATCAGGGCGTGACCAAGAAGCTGAAGGCTACTGGTATCCCAGCTTTGTTTGAAACCACCATGCAGGCTCTGGAGTCTGCCGGTGATAATTCCATGATTTTCACCAACTTCGTAGATTTTGACTCTTCGTTTGGTCATCGTCGTGATGTTGCCGGTTATGCCAAAGCTCTGGAAGAGCTGGACGCCATGATGCCGCGCCTGCTGAATGCCATGGGTGAAGACGATGTGCTGATCATCAGTGCAGACCACGGTTGTGATCCTACCTGGCCGGGTACTGACCACACTCGTGAGCATATCCCTGTAATTGTTTACGGCAAGAAGGTTAAGGCTGGCTCTCTGGGCGAGCGTGAAACTTTTGCTGACATTGGTCAGAGTCTGGCAACTTACTTCGGACTCAAGCCAATGGACTACGGAACCAGCTTCCTGGGCTAATCTGTAGATTTAAATTCAGGTAGCCTGATCAAACGAAACGTTCAGGCTACCTCTCTTTCCCCCTTGAAGAGGTAACAACCATGACTCCGCATATTAACGCCAAGCCAGGTGCTTTCGCTGACGTTTGTCTGCTGCCAGGTGACCCACTGCGCGCCAAGATGATCGCAGAGGAATTCCTGGAAGGTGCCGAGCTGGTAACTGACGTGCGTAACATGTTCGGTTACACCGGCACTTACAAAGGCAAAAAGGTTTCTGTAATGGGTTCCGGTATGGGTATTCCATCCGCATCCATTTACTACAAGGAACTGATCACCGAATACGGCGTAAACAAGCTGATTCGTGTGGGTTCTGCTGGCGCTATCTCTTCCGACGTTAAAGTACGTGACGTTGTTATCGGTAGCGGTGCTTCCACCGATTCCAAAGTAAACCGTATCCGTTTTAACGATCACGACTTTGCTGCGATTGCTGACTACGACCTGCTGTCCAATGCTGTAAACGCTGCTCGTAAGGCGGGTTCTTCCGTTAAAATCGGTAACCTGTTCTCTGCAGACCTGTTCTACAGCCCTGTAAACATGTTCGATACCATGGAAAAGATGGGTATCCTGGGTGTTGAAATGGAAGCTGCTGGCCTGTTCGGCGTGTGTGCTGAATACGGTGCCAAAGGTCTGGCTATCTGCACTATCTCTGACCACATCCGTACTGGCGAAGCTCTGCCACCGGAAGAGCGTCAGAACTCCTTCAAGGAAATGATCACTATCGCTCTGGAATCCATTCTGGAAGACTGATCATAGTGTTGAGGTTGGTATTGTAATGATGCCAACCTCATTTTCTGACACCTGTTGTGTATAGCTGTGTTACCCATTTCTGCTTTACCTGCTTTAGCATTGTTAATCCTCTCTTAAAACACTCTTCCTGATTAAAACTCGATCTAAGCAGTTCCAATCTCTTTAGAGTAAAAGTCGCTATTATTCCGCCTTTCGTTCGGTGGAGTGGTATCCATGTCTGCGCTGCATTTTTCTGTTAAACGAACCTACCCTCTCTTATTAATATTATGTGTTTTTTTATTGGCGGGTTGTGCCACTGACCATAATGGTGGCAGTAAACAAATGAAGGTTCTGGATTTTACCGTCCTTCATACTAATGATAATCACGGTAAATTCTGGCGTAACAAAAAGGGTGAGCTGGGTATGGCCGCCCGTAAGACGCTGGTGGATCGCATAAGAAGGGAAGTTGAAGCCAAAGGTGGCAGGGTTCTTCTACTGTCTGCTGGTGATATTAATACCGGTGTTCCGGAGTCTGACATTCAGGAAGCCAAACCTGATTTTATCGGCATGAACATGATCGGTTACGACGCGATGACTCTGGGTAATCATGAATTTGATAACCCTCTGCCGGTACTGTTGAAACAGGAAAAATGGGCGAATTTTCCCTTTGTTGCCGCCAATATTTACTATGAAGACTCAAAAAAGCTGGTGTTCAGACCCTGGCTTGAGAAAGACCTGAAAGGTGTAAAGGTTGGGATTCTTGGGTTAACCACCGAGGATACTGAAACTATCGCTGCCAAGGACAACATTAAGAATCTGGATTTCCTGAATGCAGTAGATACTGCCAAGGCGTGGGTGCCAGTCCTTAAAGAAGACGACAATATCGATATAGTAATCGCCCTGACTCATATGGGGCACTATCCCAATGCCAGGCATGGTGACAATGCACCTGGTGATGTAACTCTGGCCAAGGACGTTGATGGTATCGATATCATTGTTGGTGGTCATTCACAGGACAAGCTACAACGTGCAGATGTGAAAAACAGCACCTATATCTTTCAGGCCAAAGACTGGGGCAAGTTCGTTGGTCGTGCTGATTTCAAGTATTACTACCTTGACGACTATGACGGTAAAGGAAAGCGAAAAGGTGTTCTTAAACTGATTAATTACCGACTGCTTCCGATCAACCTTAAGAAGCCGATTCTGGTTAATGGCAAGGAGAAATGGGTGACTATCGAGGCTGCCATTCCTGAAGACAAAGCTGTTCTCAAAGCTCTTAAGCCATATCAGGATAAGGCAGGAAAGTTGCTGCAGAAACCTGCAGGTGAGCTGGATAAAATCCTCAGCGGTGCTCGTAGCCTGGTCAGAGGCGGCCCAGCTGCTTTAGGCAATCTGATTGCCCGTGCGCAAATGGCCAAAGCCAAGGCAGACCTGGCGATTATCAACGGTGGCGGTATTCGTGCTGACCTGCCTGCAGGTACGCTCACCGAAAAAGATGTTCTCACCGTTCAGCCCTTCGGTAACATGCTTTGTTACGTTGAGCTGACTGGCAGGCAGCTGAGAAATTACATTGAAGACGTTGCGGATATTCGTGGTATCAGTGGCGGCCTTGCACACTTTGCTAATGTTAAACTGACCATGGAAGGGGATAAGTTGACTCGACTTTTGATTGGTGGAAAGCCTGTGAAAAAAGATAAAAAATATCGGCTGGCCATCAATGAATACTCTGCATCCGGCGGTAATAATTGGCCAGACCTTTCTGAGAATCCAACCTTTGTGAATACAGGTTACACCGATGCAGTCGTACTCAAGGAGTACATCAAGAAACACTCACCTTTGAAAGCGGCCAGCTATGTGCCAGTAAAAGGCGATATTGTCAGGAAATAGTTCAGGTATTAGCTATGCTGATGCAGTTGTTAACTTAAGTGTGTCTATACACTTAATCGAATATTAGATTGTTATTTTCCCGCGTTGGCGGGGAAATAACATGTGGGTTCATATGTTCGGGTATTTTTCGGCATCAGGCATGAACGAACCAGATATCAAGTGTGAAAGACTGGCTCCTTCAGAATATCAAAAGCGTTTTTCTGATATTAAACCTGCTTTCAACCAGAATCAGGCTCTGGTTGAAAGCAGTCGATGCCTTTACTGCGAAGCCGCTCCCTGCGTTCAGGCCTGTCCTACTCATATCAATGTGCCGTCGTTTATTCATCGAATCAATACAAACAATATCGATGGTGCAGCCAAAACTATTCTTGAAGCGAACATATTTGGTGGCAGCTGTGCCCGTGTCTGCCCCACAGAAATACTCTGTGAAAAAGCCTGCGTTCGTAATTTTGAACCTGAATGTCAGCCCATCCAGATAGGCCGCTTGCAGCGATACGCTATTGATAATTTCAGTCAGGAACAATACCCCTTTCAGAGAGCTACACCTTCAGGAAAAAAGGTCGCTGTTGTTGGTGCTGGCCCGGCCGGAATCAGCTGTGCTCACGGGCTCGCATGCATGGGGCACGATGTCATCATTATTGATGCAGGTACTAAGCCCGGTGGGCTGAATGAATATGGCATTGCAGCTTATAAGCTGGTGGATGACTATGCACAGGAAGAAATAGAAAAGATCACTGAGATCGGTGGTATAGAGTGGAAGCTCAATACGCACCTCGGCCTTGATATTCAGCTTGATACTCTGCGAGAACAATACGACGCCGTATTTCTGGCCATTGGGCTGTCTGACAAAAGAACTCTATCCCTTTCTGGTGAAGAGTCTGCAGGAGTGAAACACGCCGTTGACGACATTGCTGAATTGAGACGGACAGAAAACCTTTCCCAAATTTCTGTAGGAAAGCGAGTTGTCGTTATTGGTGGTGGCAATACAGCTATTGATATCGCCTGTCAGATAAAAAGACTGGGCGCAGAAACGGTCGTTATGGTTTATCGGCGCAGTGTGGAGTGCATGTCTGCCACCTGGAAAGAACAGAAATTTGCCCTGCTTAATGGAGTGGAAATCAGAACGAATTGTCAGCCTGTAGCCATACAGCATGACTCGGGTAAAGTGACCGGGCTGTTGTTAGACCAGACTGTGGGCAATTCAGATTCAGCAGAGCGGATCAGTATTGATGCGGACATCATTTATCGAGCTATAGGTCAGACGATGTGCTGTGAACATCTGGCTCTTGATAAAGAGATACCCGAGATACAAAACGGTCGAATCACGGTTGATGAGCAGCGAAGAACAACAGTGAAAGGAGTCTGGGCTGGTGGTGACTGTGTCGACTTTGGAGAGAATCTGACTGTTCAGGCTGTGCAGCATGGTAAAGAAGCAGCCGCATCTATTGATCGTTACCTGAAGACAGGAGGCTGAATCATGGCTGACCTCAGTTGCAGCTTTCTGGGAATAGAAAGCCCTAATCCTTTCTGGCTGGCTTCAGCTCCGCCTACAGATAAAGCGTTGAATGTTTACAGAGCTTTTGAAGCTGGGTGGGGAGGCGCTGTCTGGAAAACGCTGGGTGAGGATCCCCCACCGGTTAATGTTTGCTCAAGGTATTCAGCCCATAAAAGCAGCAGCGGAGAAGTTATTGGCATCAACAATGTAGAGCTGATCACTGATCGACCATTGTCCGTTAATTTGAGTGAAATTCGACAGACAAAGAAAGACTGGCCTGATAGAGCTCTGATTGTTTCGTTGATGGTTCCCTGTGAAAAGAAGTCATGGCAGGACATTCTGAAACAAGTAGAGGATACGGGTTGTGATGGTGTGGAACTGAATTTTGGCTGTCCCCATGGCATGCCGGAAAGAGGTATGGGGGCAGCTGTTGGTCAAGTTCCTGAATATATTGAGATGGTGACTCAATGGTGTAAGGAAAGCACAGACCTGCCAGTTATTGTAAAACTGACGCCTAATATCACCAATATCACTCTTTCAGCATCTGCTGCAAAAAGAGCAGGTGCTGATGCCGTATCACTGATCAATACCATCAACTCTATTACGGGTATAGATCTGGATAGCATGACTGCCCTTGGTGCTGTAGGTGATAAATACACCAGTGGTGGTTACTGTGGGTCAGCGGTGAAACCAATCGCTCTTAACATGGTTGGGCAGATTGGCAGACACCCTGAAACAGCAGGGATTCCTGTTTCCGGTATTGGCGGCATAAGTAACTGGCATGATGCTGCGGAGTTTATTGCTCTTGGGGCGGGTAATGTTCAGGTATGCACTGCTGCAATGCTCAATGGGTTCAAGGTCATCTCTGATCTAACGGATGGCCTTTCACAGTGGATGGACAGCAAAGGGTATAAAGCGCTGAATGATTTTCGCGGAAGAGCTCTTGCTGGATTAACCGACTGGAAGTATCTGGATCTTAATTACAAGACAGTGGCTCATATTAATCAGGAGCTCTGCATTCAATGTGGTCGCTGTTTTGCCGCTTGCGAAGACACAGAGCATCAGGCTATCTCTGTTAAACCCTTGTCAGGTGAAGGCTGGGAAAGGCGATTTGAAGTGCAGAAGGAGCAGTGTGTAGGCTGTAATCTCTGTCAAATAACCTGCCCTGTAAATAACTGCATATCGATGGTTAGAGGAAACGAAGGCAGTGAATATTTGCCTTGGGTTCGCCATCCAGCGAACCCTCTGACAGAGAAACCTTAAGCCTTTTCCAGGCTAAGAGGGGTTGACTGATTAAAACAGCACAAATTTGTAATCCAGCCAAACTCTCAGGTCATTTTCTTCTTTGCCAATGGCTTTTCTTAGCTTCTCATCATTGCGATACATGCCATATTTCAATTTGAACTTAAGGCCTTTCAATGGCTCAGGGAATTTGTACTGCACCAGGAAGTCATGTTCATGCTCAGTTACACTGCTTTTGTTGCCTTGCTTATCTTTTACATCGAAGTCACTACCGTGGGTATAAGCATAACCGAGAGTTAAGCCGGGTAAGCCTGTCTTTGTCATGTCCAGTGTGACGCCAAGCATCCAGGCCAGTTCGTTGTCATAGTAGAAATCCTCGGCAAAGGCACTGGTTGGGATATCCCAGATACCGTGGGTGTTTTTCCCAAAATCATAGTAATACTTGCCGGGAGCAGTGTAGCCATTCTTGTAATTTAGCAGACTGGATTCTGCCTTGGTTTTAGTGACAGCAGCTTCCAGTGTCCAGTCTTCGCTTGAGAGCTCAGCAAACAGGCTACCGACAGTAGCATTATCATCAAAGGCTGGGGCATACCATGCCGTCTTGTTCCACAAGTCACCGTTCTTTTTGGTGTAATAGACTTTACCACCGAGGCTGAGTTTCATCTCTTCAACCAGTGGCATAGTCCATTTCACACCAACATTATGGGCTTGCAGATAATCTTTGGAGAAGGCGTTGCGGTATTTCACTTTAATTGACTGGTCGTTGGGTAGCTGGAACTTCCTGGCAACTTCTGCCCCCCATATATAGTCAATTTTTTTGTCATTGAAGTTGGTTAGATCCTTGAATTCGTCGGTATTACGAAGGGATATTTGATTAACCCAGGCCAGCCCGATTTCGGTACCGAAGTATTCGGCCTCAAAGTTGACACCCTGCCAGGTAGTGGGCGCTGAACGTGAGCCAGAACTTGAAATCAGACCGTTATAAATGATCTGACGACCCAGTTTTACGTGGCCGTTAAATCCTTGTTCCTTATCACCGTACTTCAGGTCAGCCCATAGCTGCTTTACCTGTGTATAGCCTTTATTGTCGTCTAGTAGCAGCTGGTTAGAGCGGTTACTGCCAACATCCCTCAAGGTGTCAATCTTTGCGACGCCATAGGCAGATGCTCCAATGGCAAAGAAGTCATTCAGATAGCCGGATTTCAGGTCCAGCCAAACAGCTCCTGTCCATGCGCCTGTCAGGTCCCGGTTATCTTTTGAGGATTTTTCTGTGTTTTTGATGTTGTAGTAAACAGTTCTTAATTTTCCGCTTAAAGAGGCATCATCAATAAAAGAGTTGCCGGTATTAAACAGGTCATTGGAAAGCACTGACGGTGAGGCTAATGAAAGTGCTGAAACTGAACAAGCCAGAAGAGATTTTCTAAATAAAAGAACAGACAAAACGTACTACCTGTTGTTACTCGAAATAATCTTTGTGGCTTTAGTATAGTGATCTATCTGAAACAGGTAGGTGAAATTGTCGCGCAGGCTATGGGTAACAGGCGATGTGTCGTTTATTGTCTCGCCTGTTATATGGGATGTAGCTTATTTCGTGTAACTTATTTTTTGAAGTCTATTTTGTGAAATCTATTCTAAATAGTTGAATAGAAGTATTTAATTGGCAGATTCAATCAGAGACTTGGCTTTCTCTTTGGCTTTTTCATACCAGTTTAGTGCAGCCTCTCCGGTTTCAGTGTCTTCTGCCTGAGACTTCAGGTCAGTAGCCTTTTCTTTTAGCTGCTCATAATATTCAGCGACCTTTTCTTTTACTGCAGGAGTCGCCTGTTGCAGCTCGTCACGTACATCATCAATAGTGCGGTGTGAAGCATTAGCAATTTTGCTGATATAGTCTTCGAAAATAGCCTTGGTTTCACTGGGTGTGAGTGCTTCTGACGCTTTATCTCTGGCAGTTGCGTAAACGTCCTGCAGAGCAGGAGGTAAATCCTGAAGACGGTATTCTTTTCCGTTATACAGGATGGCCAGGCCTTCATCTGAAGCTGGCAGGGAAACTGACAAGGTTAGTAAGGCTGCAGCAATGACTTTTTTTATCATGGTGATCGAATGGTTACTCGTGAATATTGAGTTTACTTAAAGAGTATTCCAGAGAGTATCGAAAATAATCTGCTGGGTTCTGGCAATTTCGTTGGAATCAATAACGACAGCCACCGGGTAATCTTTGGAAGCCAGAGAAATCATAGCCACTTTGGGTGGGTAGATGGCAATGTAACTAGCATCTATTTTATCGCTGGTCTCAATCCACTTTCTTTCCGAAAGTTCCGCATCCTCACCGCCATCACCAATAGCTATTACCTTAACATCGATCTTCTTACGAATACGCTGCTGGGTGTAGTTTGGGAAGGGGCGGTACAGGTGTTCTCGAATAGGCTTCGAAGAAAAAACGCTGTAGCTGCGCTGCTCCTGCTTTTCCACAGTATGAAGAATGTCTTTCAGAACAAACTCGATACCACTGTCACCTTCATAAAAACGAACATTGCCTGAGTTAAAGTCCGGCTTCAGATGGTTCAATTGAGGAATCAGAGTGTGTTTCATTTCCTCGATTCCCTGCTCAAGGAACTGCTTCTTCTCTTCAGCCAGATCAAGCAGCTTCTCTGGCGGTTCGGCACAGAAAACCCGGCGCTTTCCTTTTGGGAAGTAACTGACTATCCCTTTGCCTGCCATGGCCTTCAGGGTCTCATAAGTGGTGCCACGGTTAATGTCTGCTTCAGCAGCAATATCCCGAATGGAGGCTGTGCCCAGCTTAAGAAGAGCCAGGTAAAGGCTTATTTCTTTCTGGTCCAGTCCCAGTTGTTCCAGTATGTCGAGGTTCATATTGTCAATTTTCCAATGACAAACACAGTTGTGTTATTAGAGATATAGGATAAGCTAAATCCAGTAATATCGAAAACTGTCAGTATTAATCATGACAATTAATATCAGAACAAAACAAACAGATATTTGTCTGGTGACATACCTTGTATGAATACTGGTGACACGATAGAGCGTTAGTCCTGCTGAAAGCCCCATTACCAGAAGTTAAATGGAATGAACCAATGACCGTTTCGTCTGAAACGGTCATTTGCTTTTGATGACAGGACAGGGAATTACGACGTAACAGAATTGAGAGTAAAAATGAGAGCCGACATTGTCATCCTAGCTGCCGGACAAGGCAGCCGAATGAAATCCAGCCTGCCAAAGGTTCTGCATGCAGTGGCCGGTAAGCCCATGCTGGAACATGTCATTAATACAGCGCAGAAAGCCCAGCAGGCATTGGGTGAAGGCAAGATACACGTAGTGATCGGTCATGGTGCTGATCAGGTAAAAGCTAAGCTTGGACATTACGATCTGAACTGGGTTGAGCAGACCGAACAGCTGGGCACAGGCCACGCTGTGCAACAGACTGTTCCTGGTTGTGCAGGTGCAGACGTCGTTCTGGTTTTGTACGGAGATGTACCGCTGATTCAAACCTCTACTCTGAAAGCGCTGCTGTCCGAAACAAAAGAAGATCAACTGGGTCTGCTGACCATCAACTTACCGAATCCAATGGGCTATGGTCGTATTGTTCGTGACGGGCAGGGTTCTGTAAAAGCCATTGTTGAGCAGAAAGACGCTTCTGAAGAGCAGTTGCTGATCGATGAAGTCAACACCGGCATCATGGCCATTCCAGGCAGCAAACTGCAGAACTGGGTTATGGGTTTGGGCAACAACAATGCCCAGCAGGAGTATTACCTGACTGATGTTGTTGAAAAGGCAGTCAGTGAAGGCTGCACGGTTACTCATGTTCAGCCGGAAAAATCCACAGAAGTGGAAGGCGTCAATAGCCGTATTCAGCTAGCCGAACTGGAAAGAGCTCATCAGAAAGAACTGGCTACTGAGCTGATGATTTCTGGCGTCACCCTGATTGATCCGGCTCGTCTGGATATCCGTGGTGATGTGAAAGTGGGCCGTGATGTGCTGATCGACATTAATGTTGTTCTGGAAGGCAACGTAGAGATAGGTGATAACGTCACTATTGAACCTGGCTGTATTATTCGTAATTCAACAATTGCTGCTGGCTCTATCATCAAAGCTAACTCTCTGCTGGAAGAAGCAGAAGTTTCCGCAGCCTGTGAAATCGGCCCATACGCTCGTCTGCGTCCAGGAGCGAAGCTGGAAGAGAAAGCCCGTGTGGGTAACTTTGTTGAAATCAAAAAATCCATCATTGGCGTGGGCAGCAAGGTTAATCACCTGACCTATATTGGTGATGCTGAAGTTGGCGAGGGCGTCAACATTGGCGCAGGTACCGTTACCTGCAACTACGACGGCGTGAACAAGCACAAAACAACTATTGGCGATGGCGCATTTATTGGTACCAACAGCTCACTGGTAGCACCTGTAAATATCGGTGCCGGAGCCACTACCGGTGCAGGTTCAACCATCGCTAAAGATCTGGAAGACAACCAGTTGGGCGTCGCTCGTGCGAGACAGCGCAATATTGATGGTTGGCAGCGTCCGGTCAAGAAAAGCTAAAACCAAATTCCGTAGGTTGGGCTGAAAAGCCCAACACAAAGTGTCTGGACAAACATTTGATTTGTCTGAACATCTTAACGAGTAAAGAATTTAAAATTAAAGGTAAGTGAACTATGTGTGGCATTGTTGGTGCAGTAGCACAAAGGGATGTGGCTCCTATTCTGCTGGAAGGCCTTCGTCGTCTGGAGTACCGCGGATATGATTCCGCTGGTGTAGCGATTATTAACGACAGTGGTGAACTTCAGCGTGTACGTCGTACCGGTAAGGTTTCCGAGCTGGCTGATGCTATTGCAGAAACTCCGGCGCCGGGCGGAACAGGTATTGCTCACACTCGCTGGGCAACTCACGGTGAACCTAACGAACGCAATGCACACCCTCACGTTTCCGGTGAAAACATCGCCGTTGTGCATAACGGTATTATCGAAAACCATGAAGAACTGCGCGAAAGTCTGAAGGCTGAAGGTTATATCTTCGCTTCCGATACCGACACCGAAGTTATTGCTCATCTGGTCAACCTTGAGCAGAAATCTGCAGCCACTCTGCTGGAAGCCGTCCAAAATACCGTGAAAAAGCTGGAAGGTGCTTACGGTATGGTAGTAGTGGACCGTACTGATACTGAGCGTCTGATCGTTGCTCGTTCCGGCAGCCCTCTGGTGATTGGTCTGGGTCTGGGTGAAAACTTCATCGCTTCTGACCAGCTGGCTCTGTTCCCGGTTACCCGTCGCTTTATGTATCTGGAAGAAGGTGATGTTGCGGAAATCACCCGTGACTCTGTTTATGTATACGACGTATCTGGCGAAGCCATTGAGCGTGAAGCCAAGGAAAGTGATGTAGAACACGACGCTGGTGATAAAGGTCAGTACCGTCACTACATGTTGAAGGAAATCCACGAACAGCCAGACGCTATTGCTAACACCCTGGAAGGTCGATTGGGTGAACATAAGC
Source organism: Endozoicomonas sp. OPT23 (assembly GCF_009653635.1). Lineage (GTDB taxonomy): Bacteria > Pseudomonadota > Gammaproteobacteria > Pseudomonadales > Endozoicomonadaceae > Endozoicomonas_A. The sequence continues at coordinate 57,058 of NZ_PPFD01000001.1, forward strand.
TGAATCTGGATGTGCTGGGTAAGGATGCTATCGAGATCCTTAAAAAGACCAAAGCCGTACAGATTGTTGCCTGTGGCACCAGTTACCACGCAGGTATGGTAGCTCGCTACTGGTTTGAAGAGCTGGCAAATATTCCCTGCCGTATCGAGATCGCTTCCGAGTTCCGCTACCGCAAGTTCTTCGTGCCGGAAGACTGCCTGTTTGTAACCATCTCCCAGTCTGGTGAAACGGCTGATACTCTGGCAGCTCTGAAGCTGGCGAAAGAGTTGGGCTACATGGCATCCCTGAGCATCTGTAACGTGCCAGGTTCTTCCATGGTTCGTGAATCAGACATTTCCCTGATGACTCGTGCTGGTGCCGAGATTGGTGTGGCTTCCACTAAAGCATTCACCACTCAGTTGACCACTCTGTTGATGCTGGCTACTGCGGTAGGCCGTTATTCAGGCATGAGTGAGCAGCAGGAATCAGATATTGTTAAGGCTCTGCGTGAACTGCCTCAAGTCATCAATAAGTCTCTGGAAATGAGCACTGATATCGAAGCCATGGCGGAAGACTTTGCTGATAAGAACCACGCATTGTTCCTGGGTCGTGGCAGTCAGTACCCCATTGCTATGGAAGGTGCGCTGAAGCTGAAGGAAATCTCCTATATTCACGCTGAAGCTTACGCCGCTGGCGAACTTAAGCACGGCCCTCTGGCTCTGATTGATAATGAAATGCCGGTTATCGTGGTTGCACCTAACAATGACTTGCTGGAAAAGCTGAAGTCCAATATGGAAGAAGTGCGTGCTCGTGGTGGTCAGCTCTATGTCTTTGCTGACAAGGAAGCACGACTGGTTGCAGGCGACGGTATCAGTGTATGGCCAGTAGAAGAGGTTGCAGAGATTGTTGCACCTATTCTTTACACCATTCCTCTGCAATTGCTGTCTTACTATGTAGCTATCATCAAAGGTACAGATGTGGATCAGCCTAGAAACCTGGCGAAATCAGTCACTGTGGAATAATTGAGATATCAGGGCTTAGTGATAAGCTGAGCCCTGTGACAGGTGATGATGTATGGCTGGTCTCAGGCTATATGTCATCACCTTCAAAATAGCTCTTTTCGAAATCTTCGTTATTTAACTGCCCGCTTTCCTTGTTCATCCTTTGTTATTACAAATGAATCAAACATAAGGCCATCGGCGTGGAATGCACGGTATCTGATCTCTTTTTCGCTGACATCAATCAACTGATATAACTGGTTATTCTGCTCTGTCACATCAGCCCACTCAGCTCCGGCGTCGTACATCTTTGGGCCACTGACGGAGACAGCGTAGACAGGTCCCTGACGATCAAAAAAACGCCCTCCTGTGCTCAGGTTATTGCCTCGAGCATAAGCATGGTCATGTCCCTGAAGCACCAGATCAACACTGTATTCTTCATAAATACTTTTAAACATCAGGTTGAGAGGAATGCTGGCTGTGCGACCTTCTTTGGCAGACGACATAGGATGATGTTGAAAAATGATGGTCCAGCGGTTTGGATTGTTCTTTAAGACTTTTTCTAGCCACAGTTTTTGCTGCATGGTTTTAACTATAGGGTCTTCAGACATAGACTGCGTATTCAGGGAAATAAAGCGTGTTCCCTGATAATCGATGTAATAAACACTGTTCTTCAGCTTACTGTTATCTGGTCCGTTACCGGGAAAGGTGAAGTGTGTATTCCACTGGGGAGATAAATCTCCATCTTCGTACTCGTGATTACCAGGTGTGGCAATGGAAGGAATTGAACCATTGATCCAGCCGGCAGAGTAAAACCACTGCCCCCACTCCTGATCATCCAGAGCATCATTGACCAGATCGCCAACGTGCAAAATAAAATCAGCCTTCGGCATGTCTGAATAAGCCTGACGAATAACCCGTGACCAGCGGGATTTCAAATCATTCTGGGCGTCGCCAAAATAGATAAAACTGAAGGGAGAGTTATCTGCTTTAGACGTTTTAAACTGTATCCATTCAGACCAGACCTGACCATCTCCTACTCGATAGACGTAGTTTGTTGCTGGCTCCAGCCCCTGAAACCGGACACTGTGATGGTAGGAAGTGTAATGCTGGGTTTTCAGGCTGGAAGTAATGCCTTTGATGGTCTTGCTGTCTTGCTCGATATAGGGAGAGCCGCTGGATTTTGCGATCTGTGCCAGAGCTGTTTCTGTATTGTTATCTGTACGCCAGTTAACCGACCTTTCTGTTGCAGGGTCACCGCTTAGAGTGAGTATGATGCGGTCGGGAACCGGCGTGGGCTGGTAGGTTTTGATCTCTATCTGTGTCAACTCTTCCTGTTCAAAATGGGCTGACGCATTGCTTGTGAGTAAAGCCGCAGAACATACCAGTAATACAGAAAAAGTTTTGTGAAGCATAATTCTCCCTGGCGGCTTGGCGCCTGTATCTTCCCGGTTTTTGATTGCACACTTGATTTCGCCAGTTTATGAGGTAATTAAGGCGTTAGTGTGTCAGGAAGCTTTCAAGTCAGTGACAGTGTGATTCTGATGTATTGTTTTTGATCGACTGTAATGCAGGGAATGTGACAGGAATGTTTTATATCCAGGGATGGATGGTATGCAGGAAATGCAGGAGCAATTTCCTGTGATATTCAGGGATGGATGGTATGCAGGAAATGCAGGAGCAATTTCCTGCGAAAGCCTGCAATGTGCAAAACCTGAGCATTTAGAAAGAAATCACCAGATCATTGCTTTTGGGGATCGCCCTATTAGTTCATTTTTCATGTAATCGGGGATGATGAATGTATTGTTGGTAAGAGTACTCCAGTTGTTGCTCCAGGCTGACTCGCTAAAAAGCAGTGACAGGTCGGCTTCTATTTCTTCTTTAGATATACTCTCGCCTTCTATCAGAGAGGCCAGTTCACCAGCAGCAACAGCACGACTTGTTCTGGCCGCTTCTGATAAAAGCTTCAGTTTTTCCATTAGCCCTTTCATTGTTTCAGGATGTTTGATTTCTGGTTTTTTCTCTGCCCATTCATAGGCAGCATCCAAACTTGAGCCGTTTGTCAGGTCTACTTCAGGGCCACAAGTTGATAACCAGATTTCTTCAGTTGGAAACAGGTAGTCAATATCAGCCTCTGTGCAACCTTCTTCACCCAGTAGATGTTCCATGGCAAGAGGGAACTGATCATCTTTTGTATCCAGTGGCTTCATTGCGCAGAATTGTTCAAAGGCTGTTTTTTTCTGAAGCTTTTGTTGAGGCAGCTCTTTACTTTCATAAAGGCTTACTGCCGCTTCTTTATTTCGCATGGCGTTGATAGCCTTGTACGCACTACTTCGGTTTGCTCTCTCACTTGCAGGTATCAATGGCAGTAAATCTACGATAAATCGACGCACCTCTGCTGAAGTTCTGGGTTTGTTTGTTTCTACTCTCAGCTGAAGTGCTGAAATTTCAGCTGGCACATGTAACAGGTAGCCACCATTCCATATAACCGGCCATAGTTTCGGCCCTGGTGAGGCATTCAAGGCTTCAGCAATTTTTTGCTCTGACACTTGTGGCGTTATATTACTGGAGAGCCATTTTGCAGATTTTTCTATGGAGTCCCAGCACTCTTCAGGCAGGTTTTTGAGTTTTTCATAAATGCCTGTGACGGTTCCAAATTTATGGTCTGCAGAGAGGCATTTGTGACTTTTTTCAAGCTCTTCTGCAAACTTCTGATCATTCATGCATTCTGGAGAGTGAATATGAATGGTGCGATCATCAAAATCTGCTCTGGCTTCTGTTGTTGGGGTTCCGTCAGGGTGAAGTAATGGATACATCTGCTGGTTTTGAGGGTCAAGAATAACGAAGCGGCCTGATGACTTCATTCGAAGCATATAGAGATAATGACCGCCACCGCCAGGAGTCTGTTTATGAATAATATAGCGGTCGCAATCAAGAGCTTTTAACGCAGACCGTTTTTGATCCGCCCCCTTATTAGTCTGTCCGGTAAAAGCAGCCTTGAAAAAGCCTTCAACGTCATTTTGGAATTGAGCTTTGTAAACAGGGTCACCAAGATCATCCGTTAGGTACCAGCCAACAACAGGTGAGGTCTCTGAATTGTTATAGGGAATATCAATCTGAGCATTAACCGAAATAACGGGTTGATATTTTCCTGTGCGGAAAAAGCATTCCAGTGAATTTGCAAAACTCTGGCAGTTAGAATTGCCATCCAGCTGATGCTCATAAAGTGTTTCAATCATGTCGTTAAAGACTTCAAGTTCTTTATGCTCTTCTTGCGTGACTAAAACTGGACGTATTAGAAAAGCATGATTAAGAGTGGTTATATGTGTTTGCCAATAAGCTGATGAACATTGCTTTTTGATTTCTGCAGTCGCAGCCTCTCTGGTTAATTGGCCATATCTGAATTTGAGTATTATTTCTGTTGCTTTCTGCTGTTGGGAAAACTCTGTGTCATTTTGGAATTCTTTTAAATGATCAAGCTCTTTGAGTTTCTCTGCAAGTGCTTCTTCAAACGTAGCTTCATCCTGTCCATGGGCGTTAAAGGCTGGAGACATGGCTCTATCAGGTTCCCCTGCTGAAACTGCTGTAGTTTCCAACCGTTGTTTTAAATCAGTCAGATCAGGCGTTGGCTGATCTCGTACTTGTAGACTCATTAAAACACTGCTTTCTGATTGAGTTTTAGCCATGTAGTCTAAAAATATTTCATATTCCTCTTCATCTTTAGGCGCTAGCAATTTCATTGCTTTAACTATTTCAAAGCCCATCTTGAAATAGGTGTAACTATTGGGGTCTCTTTTAAGTGCTCGGATTGCTGAAGAATCCATCATCGGGTTGGAAATGATGTGCTGAAACCCTTCTCTGCCAATACCAAAGTCTTTTTGTAAGTTGCTCAGTACTGCCTCATAAGCTTTCATTTGACCAGCCAGATTTTTATGACCGATGTCACTGACATTATAATTTCGTGTATAAGCCATAACAGTGGCCAGAGGCAATTTTGATAAATCGGCTAATCTATAGTGGACGCGTGTTGGCCGTTGCGATGAAGGCTCTTCTACAGGGATCTTCTTTTTTAGACGATTGGCAACAATTTTTTTGGTATGGGCATGTGGTTTTTTAAGTGCTTCTGGAAAATACTCTTTTCTCTGTAATACCGATGCCGGCAAATTATGCTGGAGTTCATTAATAGTCTTATTCAATACTGACATTGCTGAATCACTGATATTATCAAACTCTTCTTTCAGATTTTCCACAGAAGTATCAAACTTCACTGAGCAATGATTCAGCCACATATTTCTAATATCTGCAGCTTCACTGTCAAGAAACTCATGCAGGTGTTGCTCCCAGTCTGGGTCTCGCTTATGAGTAATTCGACAGAACTCATTGATAAGCGCTTCAGTCTTTTTCTTGATGAGTGCTTCACTTTCTTTTTTCTTAGATGGGTTTGGGTCATAATCCATAACCGCTTTCATCAGTTCGACTTCAGTATCCTGTAGCTCACTGATTGAACTGGATGAAATGGATTTAGACAGTTGCTGCCAAGACTCCATAGTCATGTTGGGCTGGACAACATCTGCACTTCTGCTTTTTACCTCTTTAAGAAATGGGTATTCCTCAGTAAGGCTGCTGTTATCCCAGTGGTTCACTCTTTCTAATGCTGGCTTGCTGAGCAGTTCATTTTCTCTTGTTATATAATGCTCTACGGTTCTACAAAAAGCAGAGTGCTTGCTTTCAGTTGGGCCAAAAAGGTACCCCCGCTTTTCAACCGATAACTTTCCCTCTTCATAAATGGGGTAATCATCGGCAACGTTTTCACCTTTACCCTTTAGATCATCATAAAAATCCCTGAACGACCTTGAACTGTATGGCTCTACCCCTTGCATATTGAATTACCTTTTCAGCTATTCATGTAGATAACTCAAAGGCTAGTAGATACCTTTAAGGCCAAAATATTGACACAGCCTCAAGTAACTCAGCCGTAATTGTCCAACACTGTCTTTTTATCGTGTGTGAATATGGTGGGAATATGTAAATTGAGAGGATTATTGCCCTGACTCAGTGAATCTTGCTGATGAGTTGGGGTAAATTACGGGTTAACTATCAGGGGGACTTCCAAACCAATGCAGCAACGAATTCACACCAAAAACCGATTAACCAGCATTTTTATGATCTTGCTGGTGGTTTTTTCTGTGCTTCAGGTGTGTGCGATGCCTATTCGTTCTGCGCTCCAGACAAGTCTGAATAACCAGAATTCCATACATCATACAGTTGCTAACGACATTGGAATGGCTGAAATGCTGTCTCATGATTGCTGCCTGGCCGATGAACAGGCAGAAATGAGTGCAGCCTGCCAGGACTGTCATATCAGTGAAAAGGTTCTGAAGGTTTCATCGCCTGACAGCGTTAAGCCATCCTTTGCTCTTCTCTATCTGGTGTTTCAGGAGCTGCTGACAGTCAGTCATGATGTCCGTTTCTGGCAGATATTTATTGAGCCGGATATTCTTGTTTCCCTTCCCGCAATTTATCTGAAGAAAGTTTCTTTTCTGGAATAGTTCTCGATCATTACTTGATGGATTCAATGCAGTCTCCGGACTGTTGATGTAATGATTTAAGAGAGTGAACACTATGAAATTTATGAAAGCACTGGTTCTGGGCGCAGCCTTTACACTGAGCAGCTTTAACGCAGTAGCAGAAGAAGTCCTACCGGAAGTGACAGTCTACAAATCTCCCTCCTGTGGTTGCTGTACTGCCTGGGTTAAGCATATGGAGGAGAATGGCTTTAAGGTCACCAGCCATAATGTTCAGGATGTTACCCGATACAAAAATGCGGCAGGTGTCCCTGGTAATGCCCGTTCCTGTCATACGGCATTTGTCGGAGATTATGCAGTAGAAGGTCATGTTCCGGCAGAGGATGTTTTGAAGTTGCTTGAAGACAGGCCTGCAGATGTAAAAGGTCTGGCAGTTCCGGGTATGCCAATGGGTTCTCCGGGAATGGACTTCGGCCCTCAGAAGGATGAATACAAAGTCATCAGTTTTACCAAAGACGGTAAAACCAGTGTCTATGCTCAGCACTGACCACCTATGAATTCAACCATGGCTTGTCTGGCAAGCCATGGTTGAATTGAGTTTCAGGCTCCTAGCGTGGAATGTTGTTATGCAGCTCTTTCAAGTAGTAATCCCAGCCAGCCGAGTCTTCACCGTCATCTATTGCGATCAGCTGTCCTTTTCGATCAAAAATGGCCTGAAAAGGCACATACCTCATATTCACATCGTATCTGGCCCTGACATCACGAAAGTGCGTGTCGAAACGATCTATTTCAATGCGGGTAATAGCGACGTCTGTTCTTGCATTTAGAAGACGTTTGTCTCTTTTAGCCATGTTCTGACAAGGTTCGCAAGTCGGATCAGAAATAAAGATCACATTGATATAACCGGGTTTAAGCATTTCCTCGAAGGTATAAGGAGCATTAGGGAACTTATGGACGGTGACAGGGACCGCAGGCAGACCTGTCACACCTTCGTCATCTGCAACAGGCCACCTTTGGTAAACCATAAAACAGATAATTAACGCCAGAAAAGCTGTGATAACTGTTTTTACTGAAGAGTGACCGGTAACAACAGGTTCTTCCTTTTCTTGCCTGTAATCGACAGACTGTTCTTTTTGAGCCTGATACTTGGACATATAGATACCACAGCTTTCACAGACATCGTTGAACTCTGAATGAGGCTGTTTGTGTCGGCATTTTGGGCAAACCTGGGTGCTCTCTTTTTGCATCTCAAGAGGTTTGGTCGAGACAGGTTCAGCTGCAATAAGGTCAGGAGGGCCGGAAGATACTTTGTTTGCCTTCATGCCGCAGTTACTCAGCATCTGGATATAGGTATCAGCCTGCTCACTGGAAAGGTTCTTCTTAAGGGTAACTTGCCTGCCTGCTGAATCGCAGAGAGTAAAAATCTTGTCGAGAGTTTTTGAGGGTAAACTGAAGGCTTCGCCAAGAGCATTACGGGATTGGCTGATGGTCCAATCAGTTTCAAGATGGCCTTGAAATACTACCTTGTACTTCACAATAAACGTCCATTTTTTGTTCTATCGACGAAATATACACTCATTGTCGTTAAATTTCAGGTCAGAAATTATCTGACCTGAAAGGCTTGCTCTGGCATTTAATCACCCAGAGTCAGTGAGTCCAGAATGCCCATACCGCTGTGAATACCACCTTCATTTTCACTAGCTGGTTTACTGCGGATCAAATAACCTGCATAGCCATCAAAATCAGTGGCAGGCTTGCCTTGATAGTAAGCGGTAAATAGTCCTATCTCGCTGACCAGATTATTCACCTGACTCATCTGGCCATCTCGAACAGCAAGAGTTGGCTTTTCACGTTCATGGGGATACAGTCTTTGCATCAGGGCCCAGGCATCATACTGCTCTGGCGATAGCTGGCTTAGTTTGCTGCTGATATCGCTTCCAAAAATACAGTGCCCTCCGCCTTCGCCCTGATTTTTCAGAACCCATTCCTGTTTGTCTGCAAAGTCCTCAAACCACTCTATGGTCTCTGGGTTGATCGGCTTCATATCAGCCAGAACACTCTTAACCAGCTCAGCTTCATTCAAGCTGAGACCCCAGCGGGAATAGTCTTCTGCAGGCATTATGGTCAACAGCATCTGCATAGACTTGCTGGTGGCCAACTGTTGGCTGATGGTTGCGTTGACTGCGACATGGTGTCGTTCGATAAACAGTCGGGTTTCACTCAATGTGTGGCAGCAGACAGGTTCGTTTAATTCAGGGGCTTCATAATCACAAAATTGATAGCCGGCTCTAAGATAAACAACATCTATCGCACCAACACCTTCAAGTAAAAGGCGTTGGTTATCGCCGGAAGAAAGTTGGCTGCTTAATTGTTCAAAGGTACGTCTAATCGTGCGAATACCCTGTTTTTGCAGGGCAACTTCCAGTAAATGCTGATCGTAAACATTGTCTTCGTCTTTCTGAACAACCATCAGAAAGGTTGGGCTGGAAGCGTTTTTATCATCCAGCTGAAAGTGAGATCGAACATCTTTTGCGGCAATGACAATCGCATTGGTCAGTTGTTCCATTGCCTGATTTTCAGCAGCTCTGGAGTCACTGTTTTCCTGCCAGTGAGTAAATACGTCAGGCCATTGTTGTCTTATATAATCATGAAACTCTGTCGTGCGTTGACCAAAAGGCCCCATGCCGGCGGCAATCCCGTTGAACTCAATGACTCTGGCTCCGTGCTGGCGGTCATCCATAAAGTCTGTTCGCATGAGTAACAGGGGAAGCCTTGCCGGATTTTGCCTGTCTTCTACATTATTGCCATGAGCCTGTCGGTGCAGTGACATCAGTCGCTCAAAAAAAGGTTCAGCTCTGGCCATATCACTGAGTGATGACTGCAGGAAGTCATGATCTTCAGAGATGTTGCTGATAAGACGAGTAATAAGAGGCGTTACTTCGAGCAAGTGTTCGTAGGTTTTACGCTTTATGGCAATAGGGGCGAGACTGAATGGGCAATGTCTTGCTGTGTTATCGGCTTGTTTAAATGCTACGCCGTGCATGATGGCCCATTCGCAGGCATCCTGAATAACCTGCTGTGATACTGCTTCAATATTCATTGGTGAATTTAACAATTATGATCGGGGTTCTTAGGTGTGAAATCGGTAACACCGCCACGGCCAACCTCAACATCGCAACAGTTGGTAAAGTGTTCACGTAACAGTGCCCGGCCTCTTTGTATACGACTCTTGGAGCCAGAAAGGGAAAGCCCGAGTTCATCAGCTACTTTTTGCTGACTCATGCCTTCCAGTTCCGACATCTGTAAAGGTGTGCTGTATTTTTCTGGCAGTTCTTTCAGCAATGGAGCAAGGCAGCGGGACAGTTCCTGATGAGCTTTTTCTTCCTTATCTTCCTCAGGGGGTTCAATCGTTTCTGATAGCTCTTCCCAGTGTTTCTGTTGTCGAAAATGATCCATGATGGTGTTATGGGCAATACGATAAAGCCAGCCGCCAATGCTCTCTTCAGACTTGAGTTTGTGCAATTGCGAGTGAGCTTTCAGATAAACATCGTGCAGGATATCTTCAGCTGCTGTTGGGTCATCCACTTTCCTGTTGATATAGTGCAGTAATCGGCCTTTGTGTTCTTGCCAGTAGGATTCCATAACAACCTCGGAAAATATGTGATTTACCTGTAAACAAGTCTGCACTAATAGAGACGGGAAATGGTTGGAAAGGACGCAAAAAAAGTGGAAATAAATTTGATGGCTATGAATTAAATCAGTGGTTCCCTTATGAAAAGGGAAACCACTGACAATCAGAGAGGCTGTATCAGAAGGATGTTAGCGAACCATATGCAGGAAGTGCATATGTTTTTCGTACTGGTCAATAATATCGCCAATTACCTGTACACGGGTGTAACCCATGATGTCGTAATTTTGGCCACCTTCCTGAAGGAAGACTTCTGCGCGATAGTATTTGCTTTCATCTTCGTCGATATCTTCATCCACCATAAAGCTTGGCTGAAGATAACCACGAGGGAATACCTGATAAACAAAATCATGTTCATCACCGTGCAGCACGGTAAATTGAGGCTTCCCTTTGTTTTCGTCAACCTCAATGCTGCTCTCAACACCCTGCTTTTCCAGCTCACTGGCAACCGATTCCATGGCTGGAATCACGGTTTCAGTGATAAAGGTTCTTACATCCTTACGATGAGGGAAGTGAACCATATTGTTCAGACGTGCCTGCCACGGAATAGGCTTGTGGCCTACTTTAGGTGTCAGGGTTGTCTGAGCCAGACTCTCTTTCTTGGTTGCGTCGACTGCCAGAGCTTTTATCAAACCATAGGTGGAAAGTAGAAGAACAAAGGCAAAAGGCAAAGCAGCGGCAATAGTCGCTGTCTGAAGAGCCTTGAGTCCTCCAGCCAGCATTAACACCATAGCCACAATACCAATCAGGCAGGACCAGAAAACTCGCTGCCAGAGGGGGTTATGATCTTTGCCGCCGGAAGCCAGCATGTCGATAACCATGGCGCTGGAATCTGAAGAAGTTACAAAGAAAATAACGACCATAAGGGTAGCAATGAAGGAGAGCACTCCTGATAACGGGAAGTTCTCAAGAAATTTGAACAAAGCCAGGGAGACATCCTGTTGAACGACAGAGGCCAGTTCAGTCGCACCATGATTCATGATCAGATCAATGGATGTATTACCAAATACAGTCATCCACAGGAAAGTCAGTGTGGTGGGTACAAAGAGTACACCGCAGACAAATTCACGAATAGTTCGACCGCGGGAAATACGGGCGATAAACATACCCACGAATGGTGACCAGGATAACCACCACGCCCAGTACAGCAATGTCCAGCCGCCAAGCCAGTCGTTAGGTTCATAGGCAAACAGGTTAAAAGTCTTGTCGACAATATCTGAAAGGTATCCGCCAGTGTTTTGAACAAACATCTGCAATAGCAGAACCGTGGGGCCAAGCAGGACCACAAGACTCAGCAGAAATAATGCGAGCAGCAGGTTAATTTCGGACAGACGACGAATGCCTTTATCCAGTCCGGATGCAACAGAAAGTGTTGCCAGACCGGTAATGATAATAATCAGAATGACCTGGGTGTTGTTGCTGACTTCAACACCAAACAGGTAATTCAGACCGGAGTTGACTTGCAATGAGCCATAACCAAGGGAAGTGGCAACGCCGAATACAGTCCCAAGAATGGCAAAGATATCAATGGCGTGTCCGGCAACACCATAAATCCGGTCACCAATCAGTGGGTAGAGTGCTGATCTCAGGGTTAACGGCAAACCATGGCGATAGCCAAAGAAGGCGAGAATGAGTGCAACCATTGCATAGATTGCCCAGGCGTGAAGACCCCAATGGAAAAAGGTGGTTTTCATAGCTTCCCGGGCAGCTTCGACCGTCCCGGCATCACCTACTGGTGGTGACAGGAAGTGCATAACGGGTTCACCAACACCAAAAAACATCAGGCCGATGCCCATGCCGGCAGAGAACAGCATGGCAAACCATGAGCCAAAGCTGAAATCTGGCTCAGAGTGATCAGGACCCAGCTTGATGTCTCCGTAGCGCGATAGTCCAAGAAAGGCAACGCAGATCAGAATAATGCCTACTGATGCGATATAGAACCAGCCAGTGTTGGTCATCACGCTGTTCTGAATCGAGATGAAATAACGTTCAGCCAGCTTTGGGAAGAGTGCTGTACCGGCTACCAGTATGAATATCAGCAGAGCTGATCCCCAGAATACAGGAGGATTCAGGTTATGTCGGGGTGACGCTTGAGGGGGGTGTTGAGGTGTCTGTTCAGACATTAGCACGAAGGCTCCGTAGAGGTGGAAACAGCTTGATACCACTCCAGAAGTAATTATGACTCAATTCAGTACTAATCACTTCTGCGGCAAATGAAGGAGGAGAAGATTATACCTGTAAACATTAGACTTCAAAGGAAGTTTGTATTTAATATTGATATATGGCAAAAGAGACTCTCTTTTTTGGCTGGTTACTCAGTCTTTTAACGTGCAGTGAAATGAAATGACAGAACCCTGCTATTGGAATGACGTGCTCGTCTCTCTCAGGCAAATCATGCGTGCAACCGATTTGCACTCCAAGCGAATGATTAAGGAGTGTGGTTTGACCATTCCTCAGATCATGGTGCTAAGAGCGATAAAAATGTTGGGAGATGTGACAGTTCGCAGGGTGGCTCGAGAGGTATCTCTGAGTCAGGCGACAGTGACGACGATTCTCAATCGTCTGGAAGACCGTAAACTGATTGCTCGTGTACGCTGTGCCGGCGATAAACGCATCGTTAATGCTCGTTTAACAGAGGCCGGGCGTGAGATGCTGGCCGGTGCGCCGCCATTGCTTCACGAGAAGTTTATCAATCGTTTTGAATCCCTCGAAGACTGGGAGAAAACTCAGCTGTTATCAGCTCTTCAGCGGGTTGCATCAATGATGGATGCTGAAACCATTGATGCTGCTCCAGTGCTGGATATTGCCGCACTTACTCCCTGATTTTTCTGTTCTCTCAATCGCTTAAAGCTTCCTGAAACTACAAAATCAGCAGTGCTGGTTTTGTAGTCGATCGTCTTAAATAACTAAAGGTAATTTGAAGTCTAATTATTAGTTCTGTAACCTTGTGCCAGAATAAGGCACATAGAAATTATAAAAATGACAAGCAAAGATAGAACAAACGTATTCAAAACTGCTGGTACAGCAGCGCTTATCTCCCTTTCTGCACTGACCTTTTCCGGTCAAACCCTGGCCGCCGAATCCTGCGGAAAAGTCACCATTGCCGACATGAACTGGAACTCGGCTACTCTCATTGCCAACGTTGACCGCTTCATTCTTGAAAATGGTTTTGGCTGCAAAGCTGAACTGATTCCTGGCGATACTATGCCGACCAGTGCTTCAATGGTTGAGAAGGGTGAGCCGGATATAGCCCCTGAGATGTGGAGCAATGCTGTTAAAAAAGCTCTGGATAAAGGTGTTGCTGAAAAACGCTTGAGATACGCTGGTAAGTCACTGATTGATGGCGGTGAAGAAGGCTTCTGGGTACCTAAGTATCTGGTGGAAAAGTATCCGGAGATGGCCACCATTGAAGGTGTTAAAAAGCATGCTGCGATGTTCGAGCATCCCGAAAACCCAGACATGGGTGCTTTTTATGGTTGTCCGGCTGGCTGGAATTGTCAGACCACAGCAAGCAATCTGTTCAGAGCTCTAAAGTTGAAGAAGTCTGGTTTTGAACTGCTGGATCCAGGCTCAGGTGCTGGTCTTTCTGGTTCAATTGCAAAAGCTTATGAACGTAAAGAACCATGGTTCGGTTACTACTGGGCACCAACTGCGGTTCTTGGTAAGTACGAAATGGTGAAGGTAGATTTCGGAGCAGATGTTGATAAAACAGAGTTTCTGAAGTGTACGACTAATGATGATTGCCTTGAGCCAAAAGTCACTAGCTACCCACCTTCCCCTGTTCACACTATCACCACCGAATCTTTCGCTAGCAAAGCCCCTGCAGCTTATGAGTATCTGCAGAAACGTTCTTTCACCAATGCTGAGTTGAACCGTCTGCTGGCATGGATGGAAGAAAATCAGGCTGATGGTGAAATCACTATGGAATACTTCCTGAAAAACAGTAATGAATGGAAGGGCTGGGTATCTGACAAAACAGCGGAAAGAGTCAGCAAGGCACTGGCTAAGCTCTAATTCGGGGCGGTTATGAGCAAAAGAAATGCAGCTTTTACTGTTATCACGGTGAAGGCTGTTTTTTTCACAATATAAGAAGAGCAGGTGGCAGTATGTCTGAGAAGTCCTGGTTTACAGAATTCCCGGCGATGGAGCGCGCTGATCTGGTTTCTATCCGTAAAACAATGGATGGAGCCTATCGTGAATTCTCCCGGGAATACGGAGACATCATCGAGTCTCTGTTTGATCCCCTATTAAGTTTTTTGATCTGGTTTGAACAGCTGTTACTGCAATCTCCATGGTTGCTGGTATTAGGCTGTTTGACTGGCCTCGTCTATCTTGCCAGCCGTTCCTGGAAGTTATCCCTCAGTGTTGTCGTCGCTATGTCGCTGATCGGCTATTTCGGCATGTGGGACAACACTATGCGCACCCTGAGCATGATCACTGTCTGCACTATGCTGGCTATTGTGCTGGGCATTCCTATTGGTATCGCCATGGCCCGCTCTGACCGGGTGCAGAAAGTAGTAACACCGATGCTGGATATTATGCAGACCATGCCAGCTTTCGTGTACCTGATTCCTGTCGTTATGTTGCTGGGCATTGGTAAAATTCCAGGATTGATTGCCGTCATCATCTACGCAATCCCTCCCGTTATTCGTCTGACCAACCTGGGTATCAGGCTGGTGGATAAAGAAGTGCTGGAAGCAGCCACAGCTTACGGCGCAACGTCTACACAAAGGCTGCTCGGTGTTCAGCTGCCGCTGGCGATGCCAACCATAATGGCCGGTATTAACCAGACCATTATGATGGCTCTTGCCATGGTGGTTATTGCCTCTATGATCGGTGTGAAAGGTCTGGGTCAGCCAGTACTCAAGTCTATTACTAACCAGTACTTCACATTGGGCCTGTTGAATGGCCTGGCTATTGTTGTGCTAGCGATTATCTTTGACCGAGTGTCCCAGGCATGGGCCAATCGAACCCAGAAACATCTAGGGGAGACTGCTCATGGCTGAACAGGCGCTGATTGAGGTTCGTAACCTCTATAAGGTTTTTGGTAAGAAGGCCAGGCAGGTGATGTCCTCGGTTCATAAAGGAACCGGTAAGGATGAGTTGCTGGCTGAAACAGGTCATACCCTTGGACTGCGAGACATCAACCTGAGCGTTAAGCGCGGTGAAATCTTTGTCGTCATGGGTTTGTCCGGCTCTGGCAAGTCGACACTGATCAGACACTTTAACCGTCTGATTGAGCCTACTGAAGGTCAGATCCTGGTTGATGGCACTGACGTTACCAAGCTGAACAAGAAAGAGCTGGAGCAATTCAGACGTCACAAGATGTCTATGGTGTTCCAGCGCTTTGGACTGCTGCCGCACAAAACCGTTCTGGATAACGTTGCCTACGGTTTGTCTGTGCAGGGTATGGATAAGTCTGAACGTAATCGCAAAGCAACCGAATGGCTGGAAACCGTTGGCCTGAAAGGCTACGAGAGTCAGTACCCTTCTCAATTGTCTGGTGGTCAGCAACAGCGTGTTGGTCTCGCTCGAGCACTTTGTACCGATGCTGAAATCCTGCTGATGGATGAAGCCTTCTCGGCTTTGGATCCACTGATTCGCAGTGAGATGCAGGATCAGTTGATTGAGCTGCAGGCAAAGCTGCACAAGACCATTATCTTTATTACTCACGATCTCGATGAAGCTCTGCGATTGGGTGATCGAATCGTCATTCTTAAAGATGGTGAACTGGTTCAGATGGGCAGACCGGAAGAGATTCTGCTGCAGCCTGCTACTGATTATGTTGAAGCCTTTGTTAAGGACGTAAACAGAGCCAGAGCACTGACCGTTGAAACTGTTATGCAGCCGCCACTGAACAGAATTTCTGCCAGCACTATCGGTGGTGCTCTTGAGCAGATGAGGAAGCTGCCTGAAAATTATGGCTACTACTTCAGCGATAAGGGTTATCAGGGCATTGTTCTGCAGGAAGCACTGGAAGAAGCGGCAAAAACCAACGCTGATGGTTCTCTAAAGGACGATATGGTGGAAGAGCTGGATGCAATTTCCCCTGACGCCATTCTGGAAAGTATTATTCCGGATACCATGGAAACAGAATACCCGCTGCCAGTGGTTGATTCCGATGGAGAGCTTCAGGGTGAACTTTGTCGTTCAGACCTGATTGAAGTATTGAGTGACGCAAATACTCAAGCGGCTTAATTCAATGATCCGCTGAATACATCTTATCCCGTCTCAAGCGGGATGAGATGTCTGAAGAAAAAACATTTTTTCAATGAGAAATTCAGACAGTTCTCTATATGAATAAAAAATGTGATTAACATCTCATAAATGACGTTATAATATCCCCGCCTTAATGGTCATGCTACTCACTGGATGAGTAAATCAAGCTGGCTACCATAAATTAATAACGTATCTACATACGCAGGGAACAGTATGTCTTCTAACTTATTCAAAGGGCTTTCTGCCCTGATCCTTTTCTCATTTCTGACCGGTTGTGCCAGCCACTCCCAGCACTTCAAGCGTGATGCTATCTGTACCGTTGTTGGTGCTGGTGTTGGCGGTGTTGCCAATGGCAATGATTCTGACGACCGTGTTAAAGGCGCTATCGGTGGCGCTCTGGTTGGTGCCCTGCTTTGCCACGTAATGGATGGCGATGCTGATGGTGACGGCGTGAAAGACAGTCAGGACCAATGCCCGGCTACTCCAATGGGTAAGGCTGTTGATGAAGTTGGTTGTGCCCTGGATAAAGACGAAGATGGCGTAGTGAACGCTCAGGACATGTGTCCTGCTACTCCTAAAGGCGACGTTGTAGATCAGAAGGGCTGTACTGTTAAGAAGCAGGTTGCTCAGGTTAAAGTTCTGGACGATGACCGTGACGGTGTTCTGAACAACATCGATCAGTGCGCAGATACCCCGCTGGGCGCAGCTGTAGATGCCAAGGGTTGCCCTGTTGTTGTTAAAGTTAACCTGCAAGGTGTTGGCTTCAAGTTTAACTCTGCAGACCTGACTGAAGGTGCAAAAACTGTTCTGGCCAAGCAGGCCAAGGCACTGAAAGAAAACCCACTGCTGAGAGTCAGCGTGACAGGCCACACTGATTCCGATGGCGATGCAGCTTACAACAAGTCCCTGTCTTTTGACCGTGCGACTTCTGTAGCCAAATTCCTGGAAGAGCAGGGCATTGACCAGTCTATCTTCAAGGTAGTTGGTGCCGGTGAAGAGCAGCCAATTGCTGACAACACCACTCTGGCTGGTAAAGCCAAAAACCGTCGTGTAGAGCTGGGAATTATTTCCGAGTAATACCTGACTGCCGGCTTCAACTGCTTTGTTGAAGCCGGTTTCATTTCAAATATTCTTTAATCTATTTATCAGCCACATCAAAAACTGCTGATAACCTTCCTCAGAAAAATTTCCGGAATACTGATTCATAAAACCATGAAGGTAATGGCTTTCAGTCAGTCTGATATTACGTCTTCCTTTCAAGTCATCATGCAACTGTTGAATAGAAAAGTGCGGCTCAAACTCTGGCAGGATTAACGTAATAGGACATTCAGGCTGGATGTTCAATTCATGCCGAACTTGAGAACCATAAAAGCAAAATGCAGCTTTTATCCGTTCTGATTTAGTGGACTCGGACAGTTTCCATATAGCGCTGGCTCCAACACTGAACCCTGTTAAAACAACGGGATGCTCAATAGCATCAAGCTGTCTTTTAAGGTGAGAGCAGTAATTCTCTAACCCTACTTCAGTGCAGAAGTAGTTATAGGCCTGCTGTTCACTGTCAAAACCCATAAACCGGCCGTTGTATGGATCAACAGTATCGGTAGAGACAGGCATGGCATTCGCCAACTCATCCAGTGCAGGTGTTCTGCCAAAAATATCAGCAACTATCAGGTGCTGAATCATCAGCGGCCGCCAGCAATATCGGTAAACGACCCTGTGATGTAGGACGCTTCATCAGACAGCAGCCATGCAATGCTATTAGCAACTTCTTCCGCTGTGCCACCGCGTTGCAAAGGAAGTGAGCTTTTCAATCGATCAACGCGACCGGGTTCACCACCATCGGCGTGCATATCGGTATAAATAAGGCCGGGTCGAACGCAGTTTACTCGAATTCCCTCACCCGCAACTTCATTGCTCAGGCCACGGGTGAGAGTATCAATAGCGCCTTTAGAAGCAGCGTAATCCACATATTCATTGGCAGCACCGATTCGTGAAGCGGCAGAAGAAACGTTAACAATGGCTCCGCCATTACCACCATTCTTGATAGCCATGCGCTTAACCGCTTCACGACAGCAAAGGAAATAACTGGTGATATTGGTGGTCATCATTCGATTGATGCGTTCAGCTGACATTTCTTCTACGGTCGTTTGAGGAAGAAGGATTGCGGCATTATTGACCAGAGCAGTAACAGCACCAAGCAGGTCATCAATGGTAGTGAACAATCGAACGACATCCTCTTCCTGTGATACATCTGCCTGCACAGCTATAACATTCACTTCATGGCTTTGAAGTTCTTCAGCAAGGCGTTCTGCCTGTTCAGCATTCTTGAGATAGTTGATGCAGATATCGTAGCCTTTTTCAGCCAGTAGTCTGGCTGAGGCTGCGCCGATGCCACGGCTGGAACCGGTAATAAGAGCGACTTTCTTCATGATTCTCTAGTTGTTGTTATAGCTTGATAATTTGTCAGTTGTACTTGCTGCCTTGTCAGGCAAACAGCCTTACTTCCTGTATTAATCTGAGTGTGTCTCAGGGAGAGAAGTCAGGGGGAGTGACTCATGTATGCAATGAGCAGTGTTTTCTGTAACAAGCATAACATGCCGAAGCTGAGTATGAATCAAGCCATATCTGGAGCTTGTGAAAGCATTACCAGCTATATGGCCTTTGGCAGAAAAGCGACTGTTGCTACAGGTAAATCACTGTTTGGTGCTACCGGATATGCATTGAGTGCTTTAAATACTTTGAACCCGGTTAACCTTACCGTCAGATATGCTCCTTCCATCATTGCAACGCCTGTTCGGTATGTTGGTGAGGAAGTGCAAGGATTTGCTGCACACCTATTGAATCCCCGACAGTCCCTCTGTGAAGCAATGGAGTATTTTGCCAAGAAACCGGATCGATTGGCGCGTTTGCTCCAGGCTCTGGGTGTACCCATTGACCCAACGACTATGACCATTTTCAAAGTAGAAAGCACTATGGATAAAGTCGAAAAGCTTTTTCCGGATATGCTTGCAGGTAAAATGAATATGAGTAAGGTGACGACAAGTAATGTCGAGCGGCTGCGTGGAAAAATAATCCTCAGCGTAATTAAGGCTCTGATCGATGGTGGGGAAGACTTTACGGAAGATATGCTGAAATACATTCCACGGTTGTTTATGCATTCGGGAGAAAGAGCAGTAGTCAAAACACTGATGAAAGCAGCGGGCTGACTACCGCATAGACTAATTGAGAACGCCCCCTGGTTATCGAGCCAGTTGATGTAACTTGTCATCTTTGTGAAGCCATTGCATTGCAACAACAGCAGCGACAAAAATCAGTCCAACAAAACCATAGCCCGCTGGGTCAAACATCAGTAATGGCATACAGGCCAGACAAACCAGTCTTTCGACTAGAGTCAATTTCCGCAACAGATACCCTTCAATGCCCAGCGCCATAGCGACAATAATGGCCAGAGTCATCAATACGCTGAGAATAAACTCAAAGGTCTCTCCGCCAGTATTGATCAAACCTGAATAAGCCATCATCAGTGGAATCACAAACAACCCTGCTGCAAGTTTGAACGCTTCAACAGAGGACTTCATCGGGTTGGCATTAGCAACACCAGCGCCCGCAAAGGCTGCAAGAGCGATAGGTGGAGTGACGTTAGACGTCTGTGACAGCCAGAACACCAGCAGGTGAGAGGTCAGCAGTGGTAAGCCAAAGTCGCCTAACAGGGGCACAGCCATAACAGCCAGAACAATATAAGCTGCGGTTACCGGCAAACCCATTCCAAGCACCAGTGCAACAAGGCTGATCAGCAGCAGTGCGGTAAACATATAACCGCCGGAAAGCTCAGTCACGAACTGGGTAAACTGCAGACCAATGCCTGTTTGTCCCACCACGCCAACGATGATTCCCGCTGAAGCACAGGCCACAGAAATGGGCAGTGCCAGAAGTGCACCTGCCTTCATACCTTCCATGACCTTTCTGATACCAATACGACTGTGAGAGCGCAGAGCAGCGGTGACAATGATAGCCGCACAACCCGCTACACCAACCAGCAACGGTGAAAATGCCATCAATAACAATGTGGTAATCAGAATCAGCGGTAACAGAAAGTGTGCGCCCTGTTTCATAACAGACCATGCGGCTTCGGTCTTTTCTGCCGCACTGAGATTCAGTTTGCAGGCCATGATGTGAACGTACAACAGAGTACAGAAAAAATAGAGAATGGCCGGAGCAATGGAAGCCAGCATTATTTCGCTGTATGGCACACCGGTAAACTGAGCCATAACAAAAGCTCCGGCACCCATAATAGGTGGCATAATTTGTCCACCTGTAGAAGCAGCAGCTTCAATACCGGCGGCCTGCTCAGGTTTATAACCGAGCTTCTTCATCATGGGTATAGTGATAGAGCCGGTGGTTACTGTATTGGCGATAGCGGAACCGGAGATAGAACCCAAGCCAGCTGAGGCTATAACCGCAGCCTTGGCTGGTCCTCCACGATATTTTCCAGCAATGGAAAAAGCCAGATCGATAAAGAACTTACCTGCGCCGGTGACTTCCAGAAAAGCGCCGAACAATACGAAGATGAAAACAGTGGTAGCGGCAATACCAAGAGCCGAACCAAAAATACCGTTACTGGAATAAATCTGGAACTGAATCAGCTCCTGCAAAGAGTAAGCTTTAGTAGCAAGTACTCCAGGCAAGAGATTGCCAAAAGCACTGTAGGCAAAGAAGGTCATGGCAATGGCCACCATTACCCAGCCAACCGTGCGACGACAGGCTTCCATCAACAGAAAGATACTGGCACAGCCAGCGATCAGGTTGATGTTGCTAAGGCCATAGAGAAGATAGTTAATATCGTTGTAGTCAAAGCTGACAATTAGATACCCGGAAGCAACTGAAGCAATGGCCAGCCCGAGATCCAGAAAGCGGGAAGGAAGAAACAGCTTATGCTGCTCGTCTTTAATTAACGGGTAATAAAGAAAAATCAGTACCATCACCCAGCTGAGGTGTGCTGGTCGGAAATAGGTGGCAGAAATGGTGGAGGTGGTTCCCTGCCAGATCTGAAAGGCAGAAAGTGAGACAGCCAAAAGAAAGATAAGCCATCCTGACAACTTCAGCACTGCTCTGGTCATTAGAGACTTCCTTGCTTTTTATAATTAGTCAGAAATCATTGAGTAAAAAGGCAGGCTAAAAAAGCCTGCCTTTAGATTGACACAACAGTTTACTTTGCGGTGCTCAGGTACTTCTGAGCACCGGGGTGCAGAGGCACACCGCTCAGGCTGGTAGCGTTATCCAGAGTGGTGAAATTGGCTGCTTTGACCACCTTGCGAACATCGCCAATGTTTTCAAAGGCTGCTTTGGTCAGTTCGTAAGCAACGTCATCAGACATGCTCTCGTTCACAACCAGAACGTTCCATACACTCAGAGTGTTCACAGTACCCACCTTGTTATAAACGTTCGCTGGAATGGTGTAGCTGCTGTAAGCAGGGTAGGCCTTTTTAAAGTCAGCCTGCTCCTTGTCGGAAATAGACAGCACCTTGATGTCGTGGGTCAGTGCCAACTGGGTTACTGCACCTACGCCCTGACCGCCAACCAGAAAGCCTGCATCGATCTGACCATTAGCCAGTGCATTAGTGGTTTCAGAGAAGTTCAGGTAAACCGCATTGAAGTCTTTACCGGCATTCAGGCCAACAGACTTCAGTAGTGCTTCAGAAGAAACGGCTGTGCCTGAACCTGGCGCACCCAGAGAGATACGCTTGCCTTTCAGATCAGAAAGACCCGTGATGCCGGACTTGTTCAGAGCCACGCCGTGAATCAGGTTTGGATAAAGAGCGAAGAGAACCTTTACGGGCATCTTGGCGGGGAACTTGCCTTCACCATTGTAGGCATCCAGAACCACGTTACCCATAGCCAGACCAGCCAGCATATCGCCCTTAACTACCTTGATGGTGTTTTCTACGGAAGCGGCAGACACTTCGGCTTTAACATTGATGCCGTCTACCTTGTCAGACCAGACCTTGGCCAGTGCGCCACCAAACGGATAATAAATTCCGCTCTGGCCACCAGTGCCTATGGAGTAATTGTTGGCCGAGGCCATGATAGGAAGCAGCAGAGCTGCTGCAAACGTCAGAAGCTTACGCATGTGTGTTATCCCTGTGTGTTTTTATTTTTATCCTGAACATTTTTTCCTCACCCGGGGTGACGAAAAAGTGCTTATCTCGCTCACGGCTGATTTATTGTATCTCTGCCGTGTCGAAGTCACGCAATCGCTCCAGCTTAAACCAAATAAATCAGTGAGAGAAGCTGGCCTTAAGTTCAATAGATAAGGTATTTTCTGTTGATCTAACCAGCTTCTTATAAATAGGTGTAACCGTGTCCAACCTAATTATTGTTTTTTTTATTGCCGCGATGATGTTCTGGGGCTTCAGACGTTTCTCCAAAGGAAAGGAACTGGCCAAGGAGGCTCTGGGTAAAGGACAGGCATTTCTGGAGCAGAATAAGTCTGAAGAGGGAGTGACGACCACAGAGTCTGGTCTGCAGTATAAGGTTCTGGAAAAAGCTGAAGGTGACGTTACTCCTTCAGCGATGGACAAGGTTAGAGTTCACTATCACGGTACGCTGGTGGACGGCTCTGTTTTTGACAGCTCTGTACAGCGTGGTCAACCAATATCCTTTGGTTTGAATCAGGTGATTCCGGGCTGGACTGAAGGTTTGCAGCTGATGAATGTGGGCGATAAGTTCCGTCTATTTATTCCAGCCAATCTTGCTTACGGCAGTCGCAGTGCGGGTAAAATTCCCGGTAATTCAGCACTGATTTTTGATGTTGAACTGCTTGGCATCAATGAGTGAAAACACAGCCTGTTATCAAGTCTGAAACCGAATCATATTAATTAAATGGCGATTGATACTCTCTGAACTAGTCTTCTCCTGACGTAGCTGGCAGAGAGTATCGAGCACTAACCGGACAACGCTGCTTACTCTTTCCCTTTACGACCTTCCTTACCTTTTTTGTCCGCTGTTTACGGGATTTCCCATGTTTACAATCGATGACCCCATGCTGGCACTTATTATCAGGTTTGTAGCGCATCAAAGTGACTTTGATGTGTCGCAGGAGGTATTCCTGCAGCAGCAGTTGGAGATACTGCAAAATCATGTGTCGAAGTTTCCTGTAGAGCAGCAGGAGGCTAAAGCAATGGAGTGGGTCGAGCTGTATGCGCGTAACTATCGTCGAAACTGGGAAAGGCATCTGGCAACTGGCCAGATATCTCACATCCAGTGTCAGGACTGCCCGTTAAAAGGCACGGGCGATGAAAGCCTGTGCGCTATTCATGGAAAGTGGCTGAAGCTGCTTGAAGACTATTGTAATGAGAAAGTTTCAACCAGCCTCTATGTCCAGCACTCCCTGAAACTTCTGCAGGAGAACAAGGAAAAGCTGAAGCTGGCCAGAAAACTGCCTCGCAAAGCTGTCATTTAACAAACTCAGCCTTCGTCATAGCTGAACGAATGTGACGCCTTAGTTCTCTTAGCTCGGGGTATTTATACAACGAACGTATTTTTCTGTTGATCACTGAGTCGCCAGAGGGTTTGCCTTTGAAAATAAAATGAGTAAATACCTCCGCACCATCTTCTATTGGATTGGTAGCGGCATAGTCACTGACAAAACGGGCTCTGTATTTTTCATAGAAATCATAGAGCTTGTCTTCATCTTCATTCGTTCTCTTGTTTTCTTTGGCAATGTCTCTCCAAAAGTTCTGGTAGAAAGAATTTATGTATGAGCCTGTGCGGGCACAGCCCTCATCTATCAGGTAGTTAAAACAGTCATCATACTTATAGCTGTTCACCTGACTCTGATTCAGAAACACTACATGGCCTATTTCATGGACCAGTGTGTGTACAAAATCTTTTTTCACTGGCATCGAGTATTCATTCAGATTGATCCCGAGAATCCATTTCCCAGGATTGTCTGTTTGCTTAACATAACCGAGGTCATTACCGCTGTAATAAACAATAAATTCACTGAAGTGCTTTTTCAGGAAACTTTCTGGAAAGAGTTCTTTAGTGAGAAACCATACTTTTTTAGCTCTGGACTGATCTCCATCTGGTTTTACATTTTCTCTGGGCTGCTTTAACAGTTTTAGGCTCAGATCAGGGACGATGGAATAGCGGGTTTTAGGGAAGTCCTTGTTACTCCCAAAGCTTGTTCCACCTGAAAACGCACTATCAAAAAAGTCATCGAAAGCGCCATAAACCTTGTCTTCCAGAGCTATGCAGGCAGCTTCTGAAAGTCCTTCGCAAGGCAGGTAACACTCTTTGGCCTCAGGATCATAGAGCTCCTCTTTATAGCAGTCTGACGGAAGCATATCTTCGCTACTGTTCTTGCTGGCAAATGATAGAACTGAAGACAGTAGCAAAAGAGAAGTCAGGGAAGGTGTGATCAGTTTTTTTACAATCATAAGATGGCTTGTGGAAAATCTGTGGGTATTTTTAGGTAGGCCAGGCATTCATTGGCTTCTGCTACCCCAAGTATCAGGAAGGTTATCTTATCTCGGTGATTATGGTTTCTTCGATGATATCTGAAGAATATGGGTCATCAATTAAAATCGTTTCTTCGATGATAAGTGAAGGTGAATATATATCTTCGGTAATGACAACCTCTTCCACTAGCAGTGGTGAAAAGTCTTCATAAACAATAGTCTCTTCAATGGTTATTGATGGTGTGATTTCTTCGATGATTGTCTCTTCAATAATAATCGAAGAAGCAGAAGAGATACTTGCTAGAGAAAGGAATAGTGGAACCAGTAATTTATACATCTCTTGATAATGCCTTTTTCAGATTTATTATATTTATTGGAGAATATAGGGATCACTAATGAATTAATTTTCCAAAAATAAAAAACACCTTTTCAATTTTGTTGTCTGGTGATTGTGCTGGCTTCTATAGGCTTCTGAAAAGATTAAGTAAACAATGCTGGAGCTAAAATAAATGTATCCCCATATTAAGACCATCGCACTTTCCTTTTTCGTTCTATCTTTAGGTGGTTGTGTGGTTGTGGATGAGCGCCCAATATACGACGATGTGATTATTGAGGATGTATATATTGAAGATGTATATATTGAAGAAGTAATCGTTGAAGAGGTGATAGTCGAAGAAGAAATTATAATTTTATAAATGTTTTCTCATAAATCTACTCCCTCGAAATTAAAAAATAAATATTTAAGATACAAAGGTGATAAAAGATGAAGGTTTATTTATCTTCTGTTTTTGTGGCGCTTGTTTTATTCAGCAGTTCCAGCTTCGCAGTATTATCTTGTGACAGGCTCGACTCATCTATTCGTATAATCGATCGTTATGCTGACGAAGTCTTTATTGATAACAGAATTGAAGATACATCCATTCTGGATGTTGAGCTCAATGGCCTTGTTTCCGAGATCGAATATATCGCCAGACAAGAGAGAGACTCAAAGCTTAGAGCCTGGGCTAACCAGCTTTCAAATTACTGGGTTGGTCTGAACTGGAGACAGTTTCGTACAACATCAGACAAGATTGCTGACCGTCTGGATTATTTCTATGTGCGTGACTGCAGATGAAAATGAAGGTCTGTTGATGCCATAAATACTTCAACAGACCTTCCTGTCTTTAGCTAAAGAAGACCCTGTAAGCTTTATAAATCTCATGGATGTCGTACTTGGAAGCGACCTCCATTGGCGAATGCATGGAGAGCAACGCTGCGCCAGCATCAATAGTACGGATACCGTATTGAGCCAGCAGCATGGCAACTGTACCGCCACCGCCTTCGTCTACTTCGCCTAGCATACCGGTTTGCCATTTGATGTTTTCGCCATCAAATAGGGCTCGCAGTTCACCGATGAATTCTGCATCCGCATCGTTACTGCCAGACTTGCCACGGGAGCCGGTGTATTTGGTCAGAACAATACCGTAGCCCAGCCTTGATGCATTCTGTTGGTCGTGTACCTGCTTAAACAGCGGGTTCAGGCCGGCGTTTACATCAGAAGACAATGCACGTGAATTCCAGAAGCTGCGACGTACCGCATGACGGTCGTGTTTACTGGAAGGAGTACGAACTGCCAGCTCTTCCATAAAGTGTTCAATGTAGCGGGACTGCAGGCCGGTAGAACCGTTAGAACCGATCTCTTCTTTATCCACCAAAAAGCAGATAGCGGTGCGTTCTGGCGTGTGGTCCATATCTGTAATGGCTTTTACAGAGGTCCAGGCGCAGATGCGGTCATCGTGACCATAGGAGCCGATCAGACCACGGTCCAGACCAATATCACGAGCTTTTGCTGCAGGTACCAGCTCGAATTCGGCAGAGATAAAATCTTCTTCGGTCATGTCGTACATGTAGTTCAGCTTCTGCAAAACGTTGTACTTCACTTCATCCTTGATCTCTTCATTGTTGAACTCACAGGGAATAGAACCAACCAAAACGTGCATCTCGCTGCCTTTCAGCACTTCGCTGGCTTTGCGTTCACGCTGAACCTTGTGGTCCAGATGAGGCAGAAGATCTGGAATAACAAATACCGGATCGTTCTCGTCTTCACCGATGGTGATGTTTACTTTTGCGCCACTCTTGAGCGCAACAACACCGTGCAGTGCCAGAGGACGGGAAGCCCACTGGTATTTCTTCACACCGCCGTAGTAGTGTGTTTTCAGCAGAGCGAATTCAGAATCTTCGTACAATGGCTTCTGTTTCAGGTCGAGACGTGGTGAGTCAACGTGGGAAACAACAAAGTCAGCACCGTTCGCCAGAGGCTCCTGACCGATAACCGCCAGCACCAGGTTCTTGTCACGAAGGTTGAACCAGACTTTATCGCCGGGATTCAGTTCGCTTTTTGACAGAGCATCTTCGAAGCCGTTTTCTTCGGCCAGCTTCAGGGATTCAAGGATAAACTCACGCTCGGTTTTGCCTTTGTCCAGAAATGCCTTGTAAGGCTCACAGAAGTCGATGATCTCCTGACGTTGTTGGCGATCGAGACCTTTCCAGCCGTTTTCCTGCGTATACAGCATAAAATTCCTTGGTACGGAAACGCCTCTAGCGCCTTTGGCAGGTGATTAAGGCCTTTCCGATGAGGGGATGAAAATCTTGAAGATGTTCAGCATAGTGAGCTGGTGCTCGGCTGTATTGACGCAGGGCAAGTCTTTAAAGGAACTGCAGATAATACATATACAGGTGCAGGCTTCTCACATCCGGCAAAAAAATGTTAATGTCGCCGCCCTTTTTCTTTCTTCATTTAATTCCAATGGTCAGGGATGAATATGCAGATTTGTGGTTTTGACTATGGTACCTCTAACTGTGCACTTGGTGCTTTTCAAAATAGCGGTGCAAGCCAGCTCCTGAAGCTGGAAGGCGATAAAGTCTTCCTGCCTTCAACACTCTACGCCATTGCTCGTGAGTTGATCTGTGAGTCTGTCGGTCTGGGTATGAACGGCAATGCCCGTGAAGATTATATTGCAATGCGTGCAGGACCATTGGCGAATGCCCGCAGAGTAAGAAGTGAAGAAGGTTTTCTGCCGGACGAACAAACACTGTTCTTTGGTCGTGAAGCCTTTGACCAGTATTTCAGCCTGCCGGAAGAAGGTTACTTCGTAAAATCTCCCAAGTCTTTTCTGGGAGCCAGTGGTCTGAGACCCCAACAGGTAGGTTTCTTTGAAGATATCGTGACGGCGATGATGCTGAACGTCAAAAGCAAGGCAGATGCCCAGCTTTCAGAACCTCTGACTCATACCGTTATTGGTCGTCCTGTGAACTTTCAGGGGCTGAACGCTGAAAAGAGTAATCAGCAGGCACTGGAGATTCTGACGGTTGCAGCAAAGCGTGCCGGTTTTAAAGAAGTCGAATTTCTCTACGAGCCTATTGCTGCGGGCCTGCACTTTGAGCAACAGCTGACTGATAACAAAACAGTTATTGTCGTTGATATCGGTGGTGGTACCACTGACTGTGCGGTAGTCAGAATGGGGCCGGACTATCGAAAAAAAGACGATCGTCGTGCTGACTTTATTGGCCATACTGGTGAGCGGGTTGGCGGTAACGATCTGGATATTCAAATGGCGGGTAACTGCCTGTTGCCACTGTTTGGCAGTGAATCTCAGCTGAAAAGCGGAAAACCTGTGCCTCTGCAGGTCTTTCTGAATGCCGTGACTACCAATGATGTCAGTGCCCAAGCTGATTTTAACAGCATGGAAACCGGTTTACTGTTGAAACAACTGCTGCGGGACAGTCGCCAGCCGGAGCTGTTGAAGCGTTTTATCAAACTCTATAACAACCATCAGAATAACCAGCTTGTTCGCAGTGCCGAGCAGAGCAAAATTGCATTATCCGACAAGACTGATCATCAGGTTGATCTGGCTTATGTAGAGCAGGCGTTAAACCACAGCATCAACTTCAACGATATGGCAGAAGCAGTTGAACGACCGGTCAGCAAAATGATCAGTCTGATTGATGATGCATTGGCTCAGGCCGGTTCCATGCCTGACCTGGTTTATGTGACGGGTGGTAGTGCGCAGTCACCGGTGATTCAGGAAGCCATCAGACAACGACTTCCGGGTTTGGAAGTGGTCGATGGAGATCACTTTGGCAGTGTTGCTTCCGGTTTGACCGTTTGGTCTCAGCGAGTGTTTAACTGAGACGTGATGATATAGCTGGCACTCAGTTGCCAGCTACCAACGTTAATGCTGAAGGTAAGCATTTCATTGCGGCATTTTTATCTTCAGCAACGTAGGCCATGACAATCGCTCCTTCCTTCAAAGTACAGATCACATCGAGCACTTCATCAGATAGGTGGGACATTCGCTTGCTAAGAAGCTGTCTGACCTGTTGCTTATGATCTTTGCAGTATGCAGCTATTTCGTTGTTTACCACACCACACTCAATGGCTGAGTTGATAAAAAAACAGCCTCGAAACGGTGGTAGTTCTTCTACCTGATTGTGAAACCAGTCAGTCAGGCTTTCAAACAGTACGACAACAGCCTTCTCTTTGCTGTCAGCTTCTTCCAGCCTTCTATCCAGCCAGATCAAAAACTGCTGATCTCTTTTCTTCAGAGCAGCAAGCACCAGTTCATCTTTGCTTTTGAAATGGTTATAGAGCGTTTTTTTAGCGATACCTGTCGTTTTGAGAACCTCATTGATTCCCACCGAGTTAATACCCTTTTCATAGAAGAGCTGCAGCGCAGCATCGATCAGCTGAGTTTGTTTGTTCAAGGCCATCACCCGACAACTTCATAAGTGAAAGTGCATGTTGACAAAAAAGAGACCAAGTTGTCTACTTGTGGTCAAAGGAGACAGACTTGTCTCTTTTGATGTAAGAGCAGTGTTCAGTACGAGATCAGTAGTATGAAAAATGTTTTTCTCAATGTGTTTTCCGGAATAACCGCCGCTTTGGCCATTGGCCTGCTGGGGTTTGCTGGTGAGACTGATCCCGAATTTGTCTTTCTGATGGCACCCTTTGGTGCTACGGCGGTTATTGTTTTTGGATTGCCTGATAGCCCTTTGGCACAGCCACAAAACGTATTCTTTGGACACTTGCTGACTGCACTGATTGGTGTGATTTTTGTTCAGTATATTGGAGTTGGCCTCGTTGAAATGGCCATCGCGACCGGCCTGGGTGTAACCGGTATGCTGATGACCAAAACAACCCATCCACCGGCTGGTGCAAACCCGATGCTGATTATGATGACAGGACAAAGCTGGAGTTTTCTGCTGACCCCTGTGGTAACAGGGGCGCTGGCAATTATTCTGGTGGGAATGGTTGCAGGAAAAGTAAGGAAGGTGTTACTGACTGATTAGCGGTTACCTATGTATCTAAAACCACCGTCGCTCAGTGTGGTTTCACCTTTATTCCAGAGATAGGCAACTAATGGGTTTTCTCCCCGAGCTGCGTTGTAGTCGACACAAACAACTTTATTACTGAGGCAGGAAGGCTGCCCTGATTTGGTGTAATGACCGACAATAACCGGTTTTTCAGGCGCTTCCATACTCTGGCTTTCAGGTATCGTCAGGTCAGGGATATCATTGATGGCAGCAGCAGGAACCTGAGCAGTACTCAGGTAAGTATCAGCTTCTTTGAGCCACCAACCGGCTCGAATATTCTTGCGAGCATGACCAGACACATCCTTGAAAATGTAACCTTCCGGCAAAGGAATTTCAGGGCCTTTCAAGGAAGTTTCAACCAGGTTATAGAGTGGATGTTCTTCATTAAAAGCATCTGACCAGTGTTGCGCTTTCAAACGGCCATCAGTTTCGAGATAAGGCTTTAGCTGGCTGATCAGTCTGTCCTGCCAGCAGGCATGAATAGCTCTGATTTCACCAAAATCGATAAACAACGGAAGTTGTTTAAGCCAGTCCAGCCAGTATTCATATTCAGGGCGAGCCTGCTCAAGGAAGACCTGATGCTGATTAAGGTTTCTCTCTGAGTGTTTACGCAGTGTCTGACCATTTTCGTCAGTCATATTCCAGGCAACAGCATTCAGTTCATGGTTTCCCATTACGCAATAGGCATGACCGGTCTCGACGAGGGAGCGAACCAGTTTCAATGTTGAAAGGTGGTCTACAGAAGGTTGTGCAGCGTTGTCGACCAGATCACCGACAAACACCAACTGGTATTCGTCGGCCAGGCTGCCGGAAGTGTCAGGATCAAAATTCAGGTGGGCAAGAAGATCAACCAGCTTTTGATGCTGGCCGTGAATATCACCAATAAAAATCAGACCTTCTTTTTTGATCGCTGTAATGCCCGGCTCAATTGTCACTCAGTTTCTCTCCTGTAGAGTTCTCCTGAAGAGTTCTCCTGCAGAGCTCTTCTGGTCAGTTCTTCTATCCGTGCCAGCACTGTATGCAGTGTCTTCTGGTTGATGCTGGCGGCAATGCTACCATCGCTGAAGCGTTCACTGCGAGCCAATGCTGTTAGCCAGGCCTGACAGTCATCAAGTGTGGCCGTTGGCAGCCATTGTGTTAGCCCTTCAAGTTCAGACAGGTTGTGCTTCTGTTGCTGAAGCCAGTCCGACCAATCCAGTCCTGTCAGGCAGATACTGTATTGATCCAGCAGCTCCAGCCATGCTGAGCTGGGTATCACCGATAGAGTTCAGTAGAGCTGTGGATTCCTTGTGGAATAGTCGGATTTTTTTAAGGATATTAAATCGACGTCTACTGAATTTTTCTCAATAGCCTGACTGGTGTTGATCGATTTTTGGCATGCCTTACTGCTCATAACAAAACCTGTGAGTTATTAGTACTTCTGTGCAGTGTTTCTGCAAATGGAAGAAGCTGAAGTGTGTGAATTAAAAGGTATTCTAATTTTTTGCCAGAGGGTTGGTAAGCAGGAGAGACTAAAGCAGGTCTGATGAGAGTCATCAGACCTTTTTGTAAGTGTTAACTGCCTATCATGGCCTTATCAGCGGTCAGGCTTAATGTTAACTGTCAACATGGATAGCCACGCCCATAGAGATTAGCTTCCTGATAATAGCGTTATCGCTATGCACTGACTGAGCAGAATGTTTCTCGTTCTTGACACTTGTCTTGGGCAATTCAGTAGCTTTGCGAGGCCATGTTTTCAGATATGGCCTCATGGGTTTGGAGTCTTTTTCAATACCAGTTTTATTATTACCGTTTAGATTTAGATCTGGTTGTCCTCCAGGCTGAGAGTCAGCCGGGGAATAACAAGAAACCTCAACAGGTGTATGAGTTATAGCTGAACAGCCGAATGACATATCTGCTTGGTAAGTTAATGCTTTTGTATATAGCTCCTTTAGTTTTGAGTCTGTTTTAAAATAATCTCTATTCTTATCATATGAATCTGGCTGTCTTTCGACCCTAGAGCAAGTCGGTGCTGAGCCACAGGAAGTTTCAACGGTTGTACGATTTCTGGTCGGGCTCATTGCTCTTTCTTGTTGGGTTGTCCGGTTTCTATGGTCGTTGGCTATTGAGGTTGAATCATTTGTAGCAGCTCCTTGCGGAACTCTCACGTTATTTGCATCGACCCTTCTTCTTCCTAGAAGATCTCGTATGAAAGCACGTGGCCCATCTGGCATATGTCTAGCCAGGATAGTACTAGCCATCATTGCGACGCTAAAACCAATGAAACGATCTAAGGCTTGTTCCGTTTCAGGTTGGTCTGTAAGTGCACTATAAGCTTGTCCACCTTCTGAATCAGGTACTGTAACGGGGCTATTTGTAGTAATGATTTCTCTTTGTTTAAGAGGAATAGCTTCTCGACAGTTAGGGCAGTTATTGTTTCCTCTACCTATCCAGTTCGAGATGCATTCTGCGTGGTAGGCATGGCCGCACTGAACAGCAACAGTATTACCATTCCACTCGGCTACTTCTTGTGGAGAAGTTGGGGGACCTGAGGGTTCCATACAAATTGTGCAAGTTTTTCCCGAGCTCTCTGTAACTGCAGTTCCTAACATGGTGAGCGTCTCCTAAAAAGTCAGCTTCAATCCAGTTTGGATACCTATTTAGTAAAAACGTTCATGTATTTTCTGACAAAAGGGGCAGTATCACTGACATTTTAAGAGTTTACTGTACTGTCAGTACGCGCTCAGATCACTCTTCAATAGCTCTTCAAGCTCAGTTACATCATATTTATTTCTGAGAAGGAGTGCGCTGTGAGCATGATAAAATTTGTACCGCAACGGTTTCCATTCTCATGGGTGACGAAAAAATGTTTCTTCACCCATCGCTGATTTATACGGTCATCATGGCCTTATCAGCAGCCAGACGGTGACTGAACAATTCGGTAGCGAACAGGCGATCCTTGTAAGCAGCCAGTTTTGGCCATTGAGCCGCATCTACATCGACACCGGCATACATGGCATTAATCAGGCTGGAACCAACTGAGAAGTCTGCAGCGGTCAGGCTGTCTCCTGCCAGGAAACCAGTGTCGCCCAGTTGATCGTTCAGGTAGCCGTAAACCTTTGGCATTTCTTCAGAAATAACTTCCTGAACACGGGCTTCATCCGCTTCCTGCCCCATCAGTTTTGTTTTAACTACACGTTCGAAGAAGATAGGGCCGGCAACACCGATAACGGCAGTGTCAGCATACTCTTCCAGCCAGCGCGCCCGGGTGCGTTCCAGCAGACCTTCCGGGTAGATAGGCGTTTCAGGATAACGCTGATCCAGATACTCACAAATTACGGAAGAATCAGCGAGAGTAACCATGTCGTCTTTAATGGCGGGGATTTTCCCCAGCGGGCTGATCTCTTCAAAGCCTTCCGGCTTATCCATCGGAGTCACAGGGTTCACTGTGTATTCAATACCTTTGGCTTCCAGAGCCAGAATAACTTTACGGGCAAATGGGGACAGCGGAATACCGTAGACAGTGGTCATGTTTTTCCTCAATAGATATGATAAGTAACCGATTGGTGAAATACATTATACAAGACAAATGTCTTTGGCAAGATTTTTTACCGAACGGTTCGTTATCGTTATAATCGTTGTATAGGCGTTTTCATTTATCAGAATCCAGAGAGGCTAACAGTTGGCCAGACCCAAGAGTTATCAGCGTGGTGAAGTCATCGGTCAGGCACTGAAAGTGTTTTGGGAAAAAGGCTACGCAGCCAGTTCACTCAGTGACCTGATGACTGAAACAGGGCTGAACAAGCGCAGTTTGTATAACGAATTCGGCAACAAGGAAGAGTTGTTTCTGGAAGCTCTGGCTCGCTATCAGGAGTTACGCAGACCTGTCGTTGAATTACTGCTCAGGCAGCCACAGGGAATGAATAATATTCATGACCTGCTGCGAACCATGGCGGAACATACAGACCCAAGAGGGTGTCTGATTGCTCTAAGTCTCAGTGAGCGGAAGTTGCTCAGTGAAAATGTTCTGGAACAAGTGATGGCAGGTGTTGAAGGCCTGAGAATGCTTGTAAAAGCAAATATTGATGCAGCAAACCTTCCTGAGTCAGTTAACAGAGAAGCGCTTACCTGTCTGATCAGTATGCAGAGTTTTACCATTGCCGGAATGGGAAAGCTGGAGATGGAACGAAGCTGTATTAAAGCTGCCGTTGAACAGCTTATTGCCCTTCTGCCTATAGCCGACTGATGTCTTGTTTGATCGGTATCAAATCTATGCTATCAATACTTTTGATGTTTTTTTGAACACTTTTCACTCGCTTCACCTATAAAAATAAAAGGCACTGACTTTATGTTGAACAGGACGTTTCGACTGACAGCTTTGAGCTGTCTGCTCTCCTGCACTCTATCCGTGACAGCCAATGATGATGAGCTGGCACCTGAAGAAGCCACAGGGCTTGAATCCAAGCAGCTGGTTCGTGCAGGTAAACAGATGGTTGCGGCCGCTAACCCTCTGGCAGCAAAAGCGGGCAGAGACGTTCTGGCTAAAGGTGGTTCAGCTGCAGATGCAGCAATAGCCGTTCAGTTGGTTCTTAATCTGGTTGAGCCGCAATCATCTGGTATTGGTGGAGGTGCATTTGCACTTTATTTCGATGGTAAAAGCCAGACTTTAGCAACACTGGATGGCCGTGAAAGTGCTCCTTCTGAAGCGACCGAAGCACTGTTTTTGGATGAAAAAGGCAAGCCACTGAAGTTTTATGACGCCGTTGTTGGTGGTCGTTCCGTTGGTACTCCTGGCACAGTTAAGCTGCTGGAAGAGATGCATTCACGTTATGGCAAGCTGGCATGGAAAGAGTTGTTCCAACCGGCCATTGAACTGGCTGACAGTGGTTTTGCCATTTCACCAAGATTGGCAAAACTGATTGAAAAGGACAAAGCCCGTCTTTCTCGCTACAGCAAAACCCGTGATTACTTCTTTGATGCAACCGGAAGACCTTTACAGGCAGGTGTCGTTTTACAGAATCCTGAGTTTGCTGAAAGTCTTCGACAAATAGCCAGAAGTGGCTCTTCCGCGTTTTATCAGGGAAAGCTTGCTGAAGAAATTGTGTCGACAGTGCGGAATGCCAAGGGGAATCCCGGAAAATTGTCGCTTAACGATTTGAAAAATTATCAGGTGATTGAACGCCAGCCGGTTTGCACTGAATACAGGCAGTTCAATGTCTGTGGTATGGGGCCTCCGAGTTCGGGTGCAACAACGGTTAACCAGATACTGGGCATGTTAGAGAGCTTTGACCTGCCGGCATTGGGAGCAACTAACCCCGAGTCATGGAGGCTGTTTGCCGGAGCTTCCAGACTGGCTTTTGCTGACAGGGGGCGCTATCTGGCAGACAGTGACTTTGTTCCTGTACCTGTTGAAGGCCTGTTGAACAAAGAATATATGGCTCAGCGTGCTGAGCTGCTCAAGACTGAAAAAGCGCTGGAAAAAGTAGTTGCCGGTAATCCTGATAAAACCATAGCAACGCTGTTTGCGGATGATGAGTCTATTGAACTGCCATCAACCAGCCATATATCCATTGTCGATGCCGAAGGCAGTGCTCTGTCGATGACAACCACCATTGAAAATGCCTTTGGTTCACGACTTATGGCGGGTGGTTTTTTGCTGAACAATGAGATGACGGACTTTTCATTTGTTGCTGAGAAAGACGGTAAGCCAGTGGCTAACCGTGTTCAGCCAGGAAAAAGACCCAGGTCATCTATGGCACCGACCATTGTGCTGGACGAAAACAACAAGCTGTATATGGTTGTCGGTTCACCGGGCGGCAGTCGTATTATCAGTTATGTCGCAAAAACCCTGATTGCTCATATCGACTGGGGAATGAATATTCAGGAAGCTATTTCTACACCTCATCTGCTAAACCCATGGGGGCGCTATGAGCTGGAAGAAGGAACGGATGCAGTCAATCTGAGGCCAGAACTGGAAAAGCTTGGTTATAAAGTGAAGATTCGTGATCTGAACAGCGGGTTGCACGGCATTGTCGTCACTGAACAGGGGCTAGAAGGCGGGGCTGATCCAAGAAGAGAAGGTGTTGCGCTGGGGCTTTAATAAAGCCCCGGTTTGATCAGAATTTCATTTCGTAGGTCAGAGCTATGGCATGGCTCTGACTTTTATTACCTGAAGAACCAAAGTAATCGATATGAATGTTCTGATCGCTCTTCATATGCTGGCTGTAACCAAGATTGTAATAAATCGATTTGCGGCCATAATCACCCGCCTTCAGGCTTTGAATTCCGCTCTGGTTTGCAAAGCCAAACGATATTTTAGAGTCTTTCAGGAAACTATTCTGGTAACCAAGACCTGCACGCAGTTGTTTTGAACACTCCGTATCAGGCAGTGCCCAGATAAGGTTCATCCCGGTGCGAACAACCCAGCCCTGACTGCTCTGCTTTTCGATTTTCAAAGCACGTTTACCTTCACCTTTCTCCCTGAAGCTATCGACAGAGTTGTGGATATAAATCAGTTCCACATTAGGCGTCAGAATAAACCCTGTCAGAAGGTCATCAAGGCTGAAGTCATAGCCGGTAGAAGCATAGGCAGTCCACTCTTTGGATTTGAGGCTGGAGTGATACTGAGTGCCATCCAGTGGGTCGGTACGTTTGTTGTTGAAACGGGTGATTCCGTAGGTCAGAGCACCATTGAGGTGCCAGTCTCCGCTGTTCCAGGCTACGAAAGGACCAATACGGAAACTCTGGGCATTCAACTGAGCCAGTGACTCCTTAAATTGGCTGTCCATTTTTTGAATGCCAATCATGACACCAGCGGTCCACTCAGGAGTGAGCTGCTTCAGAAGGCCAACTTCAATACCGTAACCGTCGGCATTAAAGCCCGCAGTGTCGTCGACCCTTCCTTGATCCATCTTGAAGCCATACATTTGACCATAGCTGTAAACACCACCTTCACGGATGGGAGAAGCAAAGGTATTGGTCATTCTGCCTGTGGAAGCCTGAAGCTCTGTAGTTTCTGTATCCTGAAGCCTGGCCTCTGCCAACACTTGTCCGGTTATAAAACTGCTGATTGCCGAGGCATGCTGGCTCATGGATTGAGTTGTGAAGACTGAAACAGTCTGGTTCAGGCCCGCAGAAAAGAGTGTGCTGGCTTGGTTCTCTGTAGGAGTCAGAGGTTTCCTTGAAGCTGTTGGCTGTTGATTAGTTTCAGTAACAGGTATCTGCTGGTTATTGCTGCTTTGCTCAGGGGAGCTATCTGCATGCACGTCTTCTTGCCAGGGTTTTTCGGTTTGTAATGGTTTTACGGGCAGGTCTTCCTGATGATTGATAACGTAGGTGAGGGCATCGTAATAGGTTGTGTGATGTTTGTTCAGCTCAACCATTTCTTCAAAGGGTCTGCCTTGAGGGGCACTTTCTCTTAATAGTTTGAGAGCAACATTTTTAACTTCGTTAAAGTCTGGGTAGCTGTCTTTAGAAAAATGCAGCGATGAGAGAGCGTGATGAATGTCGTTGAATGTATGAACTTGACAGAGGGCGTTGCTACTGACAACACCAGTAGTTGAAAGGATCATAGCTAGAAGACTTTTTTTAAAAACGCCTTTTTTCAAAGACATGCCTTTCCCCCAGTTTCTATTTTGATTATTCAGGAGTAAGACAGGTGAGACGGTGTATTGTTCCCAGTGAATGCAACGGATTCAGAGAGCAGAAGGTAGCTTGTTGAATATTAATGTTTTTTATTATTTATATTTTTATGCGCCATTGGAACCGTTCCTTAAATAAGAGCAGATGACAGTTTTTTGAGTAAGATCAGCTGACCCTTTTCAATGGAACGTTTGGGCCGATATCTATCTGCAGTGAAATGATAGGTATTAAGCGATGAGTCTCCCTCCCATTGGTCCAAATCAGAAGCAGCCTCAGATTACACCATTGGGTAAGAAGCCCGTTCGAGAAGAGGCGGTGACGAAAAACAAACGCAGGGTTTTCTCGTTCGGTGGGTTCAAATACCTCAGCCAACTACGAAAGAGGCTGGTTGCACGTATTCGAGTCTCGTTGAGACGACGTAAGATCGAAAGCCAGTCGAATCCGGCAGGCTATATACCCGACAGCAAAGGTGGCATGAGGAGTGCCGGCAAGGGGGCAATACTAGGTAGAGGGTTTGAGGGGCAGGTATTCAGAGCGATCCCTGAAAGGCAAACGCATGATCAGTCTCCATTTTTTACTCGGACATCTGTTCTGAAAGAAGCTCATCTGGAAGACACAACCACTTCTGGAGGAATCTACAGACTCAACAGAGCAAAATATGAAGCAGCTATGCAGAAAGTCTATCCGGATGCACCAAAAGTGTTTTCTGATGAACAGACATCTGAGTACAAAGCTGTAGCTGATGTTGATGAGGAATACTTTCGGGTCATCATGGAAGATGCAGGAACAGGTCTTAATGTGATGATTCACGGTAAAACACAAATTGATCAGGAAACTGGCAAAGTGAGCTTTCAGTTGAAAGGTCAGAATCTGGATGAAACAACATTTCAGGATATTGGTGGTCAGCTCAGTAGGACGCTCCAAAAAGCGCATAAGATGGGGATAGCACACAGAGATATCAAGCCGGAAAATATGATGCTGAGCAATCAGGGAAAAGCCAGAATTATTGATTTTGGGATGAGCATTGCTTCACCGGAAGCTCCCGGTGGCGCCAGAGTATTTGAAGGAGTTGCAGGGACTTCAGAGTATATGCCTCCGGAAATGATGAAAAGTGAACCATACTCGTTGAAGGCGGATGTATGGTCTCTGGGGCTTAGTTTTGCAGAGATGCTCACAGGTAAGAGGCCCGGGTTTCAAAAGCTGGTACTCAATTCCACTGGACAGGTAGGGGAAAAGGTAGTTGATGAGCAGAAGAGAGAAGAATATATCCAGACCGTAACTCAGGATCCATCACTCAGTGAGAATATAAAAAAGTTACTCTCCGGAATGTTGGAGGTTAATCCGGATAAGCGATTATCTGCTGAAGAAGTGGCGTCGCATCCAGCCTTCAAAAGTGTTTCGGACTCTGAACCAAGCTATCTGGCATTGCAGACTGAACACAGAGAAAAACTTGTCAGGCTAAAGCAGTTGGAAGGTAAGTCGGAAACAGATCTTTCACCAGCAATAGCAGAGCTGGAGGCTGATCTAAAACAGCTGCAGGCGCAAATGGATAAACTGAATGATCGGAGTCAGGAGTACTCTCTGAGAAACCGACTGGATAAGCTCCAGCAGGATGAGAGAGTTGAAAAAGCATCACTTCGTCGACTGAATCAAGAGATTGCTAACCTTCATGATGAAGACGACGAAGATGAGGTATTGGCAGAGGGGGCTGTTGAAGAGAAATCCAGTGAAGAGCTGATTACACGCAAGGAGAAAGTAGAGCGCAGCATTGAGCTAAAAACACTTGAAATCCAGAAGCTGGAGAGTTTGCTTAAGCCTGTTGGAGATGAAGCAAAGCCCCTCGGAAAGGGACCGGATGAAAAACATTAAGCAGCACACTGTCGTTCAGTCTTTATCCCCAGCTTTTTAAACAGCATGGCAGCAGGGCAGAAACCGGTAAAGCTGAACTGCAGTAGATTGGCACCGACAAAAACGGTCAACCAGACAAAGTTCGGGTGTACAAAATAAGTCAGTGCAACAGACAGCATTACCATGCAGCCAGCAAAGGCAAAAACAGCGCGTTCAACGGTCATTTTAATATCCTCTTTTTGTTTTCAGCTTTTTTCAGTGATTCGTCAAAACAATCAGTCGTTCTAATTAATAGTTCCATCTAACTCTAAGCCAGGCATTAGAGTTATCTTTATGCTGACCAAAGAAACTGTGTTTTTGCCTGCCGTAAAACAGGTTGGCACCGGTTGCTACTGTCCATTGATCATTGATTCGCCAGCTGACAGAGGGCTTTAAATAGGTATCTTTGTCCGTCCACGACCAGAAGCTGAACAGACTCCATGTCAGTTTCTGTTGATGAGTCAGCTTGGTCAGTCTCATAGTCAGCAGTTGTCGGTACTCATCCTGTTCAAAATCAGGAGTAGCAGAGTTTGATTTCAGTTGATCATAGTCCTGAGTCCATTCAAGGTAATACT
Source organism: Endozoicomonas sp. OPT23 (assembly GCF_009653635.1). GTDB lineage: Bacteria > Pseudomonadota > Gammaproteobacteria > Pseudomonadales > Endozoicomonadaceae > Endozoicomonas_A. The sequence goes on from NZ_PPFD01000001.1 coordinate 97,360, forward strand.
GAACAGCGGCGGTCAGGTTAATACCAATCTCCTGTTCATAACCAGCCAGCCAGCGAACTTGCGAATTGGCAGTTTGAGGGTTGTCTCCGGAACGGTCTTCCCTGCTGTCGTACCAGGCAATTTCAGAGTTAAACAGTCCATTACCAACAGGCATTCTCAGGCTGGCGCCCCAGACATTAAGCTCAGGGTAAGTCATGCGACCATTGGCTTTTATCCCGAGCGGAGTGGTCCAGTAACCCATATAGCCATAAAGCGAATATTCGACACTGTTATGGTTTGTGGAGAGTCGGCCTGACCAGCTGGAACCAGCTGGTTCATCAGGATTCAGGTGAACAGCAGAGCTTTGACCTGTTGCCGGAGAGAAATAACTGAAGCGGTCACCGTTAAGTGTATGGTCCGGCGTAAAACGAGGTGTCCACACCAGATCGACGCTGAAAGAGTCAGCAAACCAGCTTGTTTTGATACTGTTTGATGATGCTTTGAGGTACTCATCATCCCGACCCGAGAAATAGGATTGCCAGTCTTTGGCGAACAGGTCATTGAGAAACAGATAGTCGCCTGTTCCCCAGGTCAGCACCTGACGCCCAGCCTTGATATCCATATTGTTGAGAGGTGAGAAGCTGATACTGGCTACACGGGTTTGAATTTCACTTTTATGAAGCAAGTCGTCGTACAGCCCGTCAACTTCAAGGTCGAAACGCCAGTTATCTACCTGATATTCCAGCTCAACTCTTGCGCGAATCTCGCTGAGAGTTTTATCTCTACCAATTGCTGAATCACTTTGAAGACGGCTTCCATAGCCTGCTTCCAAAAAACCGCTCCACTGCCATTGAGAAGGTGTTTCTTCTGTCCCCCAGTCTTCTTCCCAGTTGTCATCAGACCAATCATCAGTGGCAAAAACAGACAGGTTCATTGATGCCAGTATTATCAGAAGCGATGGTTTAAAGAAGTTCATGGTTTCTTCCTTAGCCATTGCACAGGAGGAGTTCTCAGGCTGCGTTCGCTGAAAATATTGGCAGGCATACCAAGATCAAACTTGATGCCCCGCATCTGCATTAAAGTGGATGTGCCTCTGTCGAGGTTACTGATTCTCGCCTGCAAAACTACGGGATAGCCTTGAACAGTATCTGTTTTCAGTACTTCCATTCGGCGGTAAAGCTTGCCTTTTTGATTAGTGAACTCGACCTTTTCCGGCAGGAGTGTGGCTCTGTTTATCCAGCTTTGGTAACTGGCAAACTCAACACTTTTTGAGTCTTTAGGAATGCTGGTCAGTACATAAAACTGATCAGTTGTATCCATCAGTGTGTGTTTGTCCGCCTGAGGATCACGACCAGAGACGTCCTCATAAAAAAAATCGGAACCAACAAAAGAGGTTCGTTTATCACCGGCAGAAATCCGTTTCACCAGATCCAGCCCGGGAAGGTAGAGCCAGCGGTCATCATCACCGCCCGGGTGACGAACAACCCTGAATACGGTGCCTCGAATATCGCTGGGACGACTGAAAAACACCATCATATCCTGCAGGCCACCCTGCTCACGGTCACGGCGGAGCATGGTGAACTGGCGCAGCTGTGTTCGGCCCTGAGCATCCACTATTTTCATTCGGGCTTCTGCCCTGCCATCGCTTCCGGCGTAGTAGTAAGCCATGTTGGCTTTACGAACGATCTCGCTGGCATCGGTCAGAGCTTCAGCTACTGCCGGTATTGCTGTTATTGCAGCAGTTAGGCTGCTGACAGCCATGGCAATCATCAAAGAAAATGTTCTGATTATTTTCATGGTCAGCCTCCTATTCGGCTTCTTTTTGGCCAAAGGCCAGAACAGCAGGTAGCAGCATCAAGGTCACTAATGCTGAAGCCGCCATAATGCTGGCAAGGAACACGCCCACGGTTATGTAAGGCACCAGTGGAGCCAGCAGCAGTGGCGTAAAGCCAGCCGCAATAACGATGGCATTACGGGTAATGGCCCGGCCTGGCTCCTGATACATTTCCTGAAGTGCCAGATGAACCGAACCTGTTTGTTTGTGGTACTCCCTGAATCTCTCCAGAAAGTGAATGGCGAAGTCGACAGAAAGACCCAGAGTCAGTGCTGAAAGCACGGCAATTGGCATATCGTAGTCTTTGCCAATCCAGCCAATCAGACCGTAGATAAAGGTGATGGTGAACGTCAGTGGTAGCATGGCGAGAATGCCGTATTTGATAGAGCGGAACAGCAACACCATCATCAGGAATACCACGGCAAACGACGACAGTAGGCTGTCCAGCATGCCGCTGACCATGGCGTCCTGCCAAACCACGTTCAGGTAAGCTTTGCCTGCCCAGTTATGTTCCAGCTCTTCGGGCAGAGGGTGCTGTTCTATATAACGATCAACCAGAGCAGTAACCTGACTCATATGCTGGTTATCGCCACTGGTCAGCTGGAGCCACATCAGGCTGGAGCGGTAATCAGGCGTAACGAAATGCCATAAATCCTGAGGGCGGTGGGAAGATTGATACTGGAGCAGGGCTTGAGCAACTCCATTGGCGCTGGCGGGCAGTTCGAAGTCAGCTTCTTTACCGCTTAGGAGTTCACGGTTAACCGTTTTCACTACATCGGGGAGGGCATTAACTTTGCCAACCCGTCCTGAATCAAGCAGGTGGTTTTGTAGTCCTGTCATCCATTCCAGCACATCCGGTTTGAGGAATAGCCGATCTTGTTTCTGAGTTTGTTCGGTAAGAATCAGGAGCTGTTCCAGCCATAAAGCCTCTTCATCATTTGCTTCAAAGAGTCGGTCATCAATGGTTGAGGAGAGATTCTGCAGCCAGTTTTCAAAGTTACTCTGTTGTTCTTCAGGGAGTAGGTCAGAAAGATTAATGCCTGCATTGTTCGCATGCCCGACAATTTCCGTGAATTTTGAAATAAAAGCTGTTCTATCAGTATCACTGGAAGGCTTCAGAACCAGCCAGGCATCGTAAGTGCCGGCAAAGTGTTCGTTTAACACACGGTCAGCAATACGAATTTCATGGTCGCTTTTGAACCAGTTAACCGGGTTGTCGTTTATCTCGATTTTGCTGACACCAACAACACTGATAGCCAGTAGACCTGTGAAGCCAACCAACACCAGCTTACGACCACGGATAGAAGTACGCCCCAGTACCGGCAGCCAGCGACTCAAACGACCAACGCCTTCCATTCTGTGAATCGCCGCCTGCATGGAAGCGAGAGATTCAGGCTTCATGCGAGAGATATATGCCGGAATAAAGAAGATGGTTAGCAGGAAAGCCAGAAAGATACCGAAGCCGATAAAAGCACCAAAGATTTTTACCGGAGGAATCGGTGTCAGCATCAGTGACAGGAAACCCACCGCTGAAGTGATGGATGTGTAGAGCATGGGGGTAAAGAGGTGTTCGACAACTTTGGTGATAACGGCTTTGGCATCATCACCGGGCTTATAGCGGTCAGCAAACTCGGACAGAATATGGGTCGAGTCCACCACAGCAATGGGCATCAGGAAGATGGCGATCATGGACGACATGATATGGACGGTGAAACCCATACCAATCAACAGTCCCATCACAATCAGAACCGTTGCCATTGCCACAATCATCGGGCCAGTCACCAGAGGAATACTTCTGAAGAACAACCACATCAACAGAAAGATCGCTAAACCAGCCATGGGAGCTGCGATGCCCATCTGGACAAACATCTCGACGCCAAACTGGTCCTCGGCAACGGGCAGGCCGGTGATATGGTAGTCATCAAGGCTATTCAGCTCCGGAATCATGGCCCTGATCTGTTCGGCCAGCTGGTAGCTGAAGTCTTTTGATTCTACTGGTACATAAATCGCTGCAGCTTTTCCATCGCCTGATACCAGTGTGTTTTGAAGCAGAGGTAAACGACCGACAGCCTCTTTAATAGCGTCGGACTGCTGTTGTGTAGTAGGCGCATCCTGCATCAGCCACTCAAAACGAATGGTTCCCTGATCTTCCTGACTGATGTTGTCTACCGTATTGAGCGCCATCTGGTCCGAGGCGATAACACCCTCAAGATTCATAATTTGTGAAGAGAGCCTGGCGATGGCCTGAAGAGATTTAGGGTTATAAATGCCTTGTTCACTGTCACTGACCGCGCCCACCACGATCATGTCGTGCATGGCAAACTCCTGCTTGACCTGATTATGGAAAATCCGGGCTGGATCATCAGCAGAGAGCATATTCTCAGGATCGGTATCGATGGTGAGCAACGGCATCAGAGCAGTACAGGCCAGTACCAGTAGAAAAATGACGGCGTAGACAGTCTTTGGACGATTCAAAGCCAGCCCAACAACCCTGTGTTTTATTGTTTTCATATCAGTGCTTTTCGGGTTGCTTTCCATGGCTTGCTCTTTGATAAAGAGTTTGATTAGTTAATGCTAATATAAGTTATATTAGTTAAATCTAATTTACAAGCAAGCATGAGATGAAAATTATTATCTTGTTAATAAATTGACTAGATATTGCAGTGTTAAATTGCGAAATGACGGAAACATCATGATTTTGAGAGGATTATGGAGGTAATCCGTTGACAGTTTTTACCGAGTCCAGTTTTAATGAGCAAATGCTAATTTAACTGGGAAAGGTATGACTCAACCCGTAAACATCGATATTCAAAATATGCGACTAAAAGCCCGAAATGCAGTGTCACTACTAAAAGCCGTCAGTAATGAAAACCGGCTGCTGGTGCTCTGTCATCTGGGTCAGGGTGAGTTATCTGTGACTGAACTGAATACACGCATTGACCTTAGTCAGTCAGCACTTTCCCAACATCTTGCCAAACTGAGACAGGATGGACTGGTGCAGACCCGTCGTGAGTCTCAAACTATCTATTACTCTCTCGCCAGCCCTGAAGCTGCACGCCTGATAGAGTTTCTACACAGCGAATTCTGCTGATCTTTAATTGATACTTCCTGAGAAAAACCTTTACCTTCCAGTTAGGGTAAGGGTTATGCTTTTGTCATTCTCTGACTTAATCTTCAGGAGCCAACGATGGCCAGTTCATCAAGCCTTTCATCCATACAATTGTCACTGACAGGCCTTAACTGCGCCGGTTGTGTAGGCAAGGTAGAGAAAGCCTTGAGGGCTGTCAGCGGTGTCGCTAAGGCCAGTGTTAACCTGGCTGATAAGTCGGCAACTGTTGAAGCTTCATGTGACACTGATCCGTTAATCAATGACCAGCTAATCAAAGCAGTAGAAGACGCTGGTTTTGGTGCATCCTTACTGGTGACTGAGCAACGCCTGTTTTCTATTGCCTCAATGAACTGTGCATCCTGTGTTGGCAAAATCGAATCCGCACTGAATGACACCGCCGGAATTCGTTCTGCAACCGTAAACCTTCCTACGAAAACCTGCAGTGTCGATGCTACTGTTGAAGTGGCTGACATTCTGACTATGCTGGAAAACGCAGGCTATCCGGGAGAGCTGGTAGACCAGCAGAAAGACCTTCAGGAAAAGCAGGAGCGCGAAGACAGTAAACGTTACCGCTATTTGATTCGACACACGGTTGTCGCTTTGGGTATTGGCCTTCCACTGATGCTCTGGGGCCTTGTTACCGGCGAGATGAGCGTTAATACTCCAGCTCAGCAGGTTGGCTGGGGAGCGGTTGGGCTGGTAACACTGTTGATTCTGATCTTCTCTGGCAGTCACTATTTCACAGGTATGTGGAAAGCCCTGAAACATGGCAATACCAATATGGATACCCTGATTGCTATGGGAACCGGAGTTGCCTGGCTTTATTCCATGCTGGTGGTGCTGTTTCCCGAGTGTCTTCCTGTAGGTTCCCGACACGTTTACTTTGAAGCCAGCGCTATGATCATTGGCTTGATCAATTTTGGTCATGCGTTGGAACTCAGAGCAAAAGGCAAAACAAGTAAGGCTTTGAAACGATTACTGGGTCTGCAGGCCAAGACGGCTCGAGTCGTTTGTGATGGCAATGAAATTGATATTCCCGTTGAGCAGGTTCGTAAAGGTGATCAGGTTCGAATTCGTCCTGGTGAAAAAATTGCTGTCGATGGTCTGGTCGTAGAAGGCAACAGCCTGATCGATGAATCCATGCTGACGGGTGAACCCCTGGCTGTAGCCAAAAAAGCAGGTGATCAGGTGTCCGCAGGCACTATCAATAAAAACAGCACTTTGTTGTTTCAGGCTGAGAAGGTCGGCAGTGAAACCACACTGGCTCATATTATTGCTTTGGTAAAGAAAGCTCAGGGTTCAAAACTTCCCATCGCCCGACTGGCTGACCGAGTGTCGTCAATTTTTGTACCCACTGTTATTACAGTCGCACTGATTGCTGCAATGGTCTGGTATCTGTTTGGCCCCAGTCTTGCTCATAGCCTTGTTGTTGCAACCACCGTTCTTATTATTGCCTGCCCCTGTGCACTGGGGTTGGCAACACCCATGTCAGTAATGGCGGGAGTGGGAAGGGCCGCAGAGCTGGGGATTCTTATTCGTCAGGGTGAAGCTCTGCAAAAAGCCAGCAAGCTCACCACTGTAGTTCTGGATAAAACCGGAACCATCACTGAAGGCGCTCCGAAAGTAACTGAATTACTGGTCAATCAAAACGCCAAAGAGTTTGATCAAGACAGGTTGCTAACACTGGCTGCAAGTATTGAAGCCGTTTCAGAACACCCGCTGGCAGAAGCCATCGTAGATTCGGCCAAAGAGCAGCAGCTTGAATTACTTTCCGTATCCGACTTTGAAGCCATTACCGGTCAGGGTGTTGCAGGCAAAGTAGATGGTCAGGAAATTCTGCTTGGTAATGCCGGATTGATGAACCATAAGTCGGTGGATATCAACAGTCTGTCTGACAAAGCCCTGAAGCTGGCAGAGCAGGGGCAAACGCCCATGTTTATGGCCGTGAACGGAAAGCTGGCAGGTGTGATTTCGGTCTCTGATCCGATCAGGGAGGATTCCATTTCAGCCATTCAGAGGCTGCATCAGCTGGGTGTCAGAGTTGTAATGTTGACCGGAGACAATTGCCATACGGCTGCTGCAGTGGCAAAGGCTGTAGGTGTCGATGAATTTCAGGCGGAAGTTATGCCGGAAGACAAAGAGCGGATTGTCCGAGAACTTCAGCAGAAAGGTGAGCTGACCGGCATGACGGGTGATGGCATTAACGATGCTCCTGCATTGGCCAGAGCAGATGTCGGTTTTGCCATCGGCTGTGGAACCGATGTGGCCATTGAATCGGCAGACATCACCCTTATGCGCTCATCATTGCATGGTCTGGCGGATTCTATTGAACTGTCGAGAGCCACATTGAAGAACATCAAACAGAACCTGTTTGGCGCTTTTATCTACAACTCTCTGGGTATTCCTGTGGCTGCAGGAGTGCTCTATCCGTTAACCGGAATGCTGTTGAATCCGGTTATTGGTGGTGCAGCCATGGCGCTCTCATCGGTGACGGTAGTGACTAACGCCAACCGACTTAGACTGTTTAAGCCTTCTGAAAGTCAGAAGCTATGAATATTTCCAAAGTAGCCAAAGCAACAGGCCTGACCACCAAAACCATTCGATATTACGAGGAGCAGGGATTGATACCTTCTGCTTCCCGTCAGGCTAACGGTTACCGTGACTACTCAGAGCTGCATGTTCGGGAGCTGAACTTTATCGGTCAGGCTCGCGAGTTGGGTTTCTCTCTTAAGGAGTGCGCTGACTTACTGGCTCTGTATAGAGATTCAGACCGAAAGAGCGCCGATGTAAAAGTCGTTGCCCTGAAGAAGCTGGTGGATGTAGAGGAGAAAATCAGCCAGCTTCAAACCATCCGGCAAAGCCTGAAGCAGCTTACTCAGTGTTGCCATGGTGATGATATGCCGGATTGTCCAATCCTCGACAAGCTCTCGTCCTAATTTTCAACCCATATTTGGCTTTGTAATAGATATAGTCCTGTTTATAACTAACTTTTGATATTTCGGCTGTCTAAACTTTCACTATCTAATAGTCAGAAATGGAATTTCGGTTATGAGTGTCGGCGGCCCTACTTCTCACCTCCCTGCAAATGCTCTTCAAACATTTGAAAAACACTTAGCAAAAGATGGCAGCAAGCTTGCACGGCTTGGGGAAAAGTCAGGTGAAATCAGATTTGGTGAGGCTAAGGGTAACTGGAAGCAGAAAACTGTCAGAGCAGTTACAGGTGGTCTTGAAAACAAAACAGTGAAGACTGCGAATAATCTGATTCAGGCTTTTAAAAATGACCTGATAGGCAAGCCAATCAGTGAAAGACATATAGCAACAATTAACCCTGATATTGTTCAGATCACCAATGGTCTGGTGAGTGGTATCAAAGCTTCAGTCCTGACTGTCTCTGAAGCGTATAACATGCTGAATGCCGTACATCAGACCGAAATAGATGAGGGCTCAACTTATGCCAGAACTTCACACACTCACCAAAGCTTCTCAGGCCAGAAAACTGCAGAAGCTATTGATGGCTACAGTACCCTTTCGCAAGGGGCTTCAAGTATTCCAAGTGATGGCTATGATACTGTTCGGTTCTCTGATCAAGTTGAAGAATCAGCTGGTTACTCAACATTAAATGAAGCCAGACAAATGGTTCAGGAACAGCGTTTGACCCGAACGGCTTCGAAAGAGTCCTTGGATAGTGCCTATGGAACTGACTCAGAGGATGATGATCCAGGCTACGACACAGTCAGGCGTGATGTAATGCAGGCAAGAGTTGATAATTTAAAAGAATCTCTTAAATCGACAAGTGATGTTGAGTCTGAAGATGAGGGTATTGAAGAGAATATGGAGCCTGCATATGGCAATGTGAGATATGAAAGAGAGAGTGTTGCTGGCTTGTATGGTGATATTGGACAGGTTAGGAAAAATAAGACTGACAACCTCTATTCCATGATGGTTTCACAAGATTCGTCTGTTCTGAAAGAGAAGCTGGCAAATACAGGGAGTTATGAAATTCTCAAAGATATGAGAAAAATCGCAACTGACCTGAGTCGTGATAGCTCTATGCCCCCGGAGGCAATAGCCGCTGCAAAGAAATCTATTACATTAACGACAGCGCGAATGTCTGAGGTAAGAGCTGAAGAGTATTTCTCTGAGTTGGGGGGAATGGCTCCTGCTGCAGATCGAGAAAATATCGCAGACCAGGTTTTGGCAAAATTGCAGGGCAAAAAATACAACAAGGCATTTATCAATCAGACGATGACTCATGTTCAGAGTCTGGTGGCTGAATTTAATCAGTTGGATATTGATCGAGGCTTAAAAAGCCCTCAACTGCCTCCTCGAAACTATTAAATTGGGTGAACCTGCCAGATACAGCTTCGCAATCGCCGTGTATTGTGGTTATGTAAGTCAGGATCTTTGATTCAAACACTGAAAGTTGATTATGAGTAAAAACGTATTTTTAACTCTAGCCATCGCAGCTACCTTAATTTTGGTGGCTGTTTTTTTCATTCATGACTCTGACACTGAGCAGACTGAGTCATATGACATTTCCAGCTTTCAGGAGAGGGTTAAAGCCAGAGCCGCAGAGTTAAATACTGCATTACCGACGAATCGCGATAATCAATCACTCTGGCTCTCGCTGCTTAAATCCATCAGTCAAAAATACAACCTTCAAATTACGATGAAGGAAAGTAGTTACCTGCAGGCAGAAATCTTAGTGGCAGAAGCACCTTTTAACGACATGGTAAATGCCTTCGCAGAACTCTATACTCAAGGCATCCGTTTCCAAAGCATACGCCTTCTGAAAACAGATACCCCTGGCATGGTTAAAGCTGACAGTATTCGATTGATCAATTCCAACTAATTCAAACTGAACGACAGTTCCAAGCTAAAAAAGCTAAACAGCGAAGGCCTTATCCAGCGAGCTGTAACCTAAGCCCACTTCTTTCCTGACTTCGATACGTGTTGGAATACGCTCTTTCAGTGATTCCACATGGGAAATAACGCCTACCATCTTGCCGCTGGCATTCAGGCTGTCCAGTGCATTCAGAGCTATCTCAAGGGTTTCCTGATCCAGTGTACCGAAGCCTTCATCCAGGAACAGTGAGTCGATACTGGTCTTATGACTGACCAGATCTGACAGTGCCAATGCCAGCGCCAGGCTGACCAGAAAGCTTTCTCCGCCAGACAAGGTTCTAATGTCGCGAGCCGTATCACCTTGCCAGGTATCAAGCACTTCGAGGCTTAGTTCCTCGCTGCTTTTTCTATGCAGCAGGTAGCGGCCATGCAATTTGTCTAACTGTTTGTTAGCAAGATAAACCAGATGATCCAGTGTCAGCCCCTGTGCGTATTTACGGAATTTGTCGCCTCTGGCTGAGCCAATCAGATTGCTAAGTTGATCCCATATTTCAAAGATGCGCTTCTGGTTACTGATGTCGTCTGCCAGACTGCCCTGAAGCTGTCGTTTTTTCTGATCTTCTGCAATCGCTTGACGAATTTCGCCCTTCCTCTGGTTAGACAAGCTCAGGTCATTTTCCAGACTGCTTTGCTTTGTACTCAGTTCTTCTTTGCTTTGATCAGTTGCAGGCTGATTCAGCAGCTTCTGCAGGTTTATCTCTGTCTGCTTACAGTGTTCTTCCGCGCCAGACAGGTTTTGTTGAAGCGTTTTCTTTAACTGCTCCAACGCCTGCTTTTTATCAGGTTCCAGCAGGGAAGACTTGAACGACTCTTCATCGTTAAAACTGCTTTCATTCAGCTGCTGCTGCCAGAGGTTCAGTTTCTCTTCATGCCTGCTTGTGAGGGAAGATAACTCTTCCCGTTGATGAGTTATGGTGCCTGTCAGCTTATTGACTGCCGCCGCTACTTCCTGCTGTTGCTCTTTCACGGTCGCTGCGTGTTGCTCCGCCTCCTGAAGACCGTTGACCAGCCTTTCCCGCTCCTCAGGTGCTGAAAGATCACCAAACAGAGTGAAGCGCTGATCGCTTTTATCTTCGATCAACGCTTGAAGCTGCTTCTGCTCAACAGTGATGCTGTTCAGACTGTCTTGCACAAGACGGTTCTTCTGGCTGATCAGTTGCAGTTCATTATCAAGGCTGGTGATCTGGTTTTGTCGTTCAGCCCGAAGACTAAATGTTGTATGCCATTGGTCAGATAATTGCTGCTGGTTTGAAAGCCATTGGTCTTGTTCGTGTATTTCAGGAAGAGTGATGGCTGTTGATTGCTGAAGCAGGTTTTCCAGTTCTGACAGTTCCGTTTTTACAGCTTCAATCTGCTGTCGCTCATTCTGACTTTGCTCTTGCAGCTGCCGTACTTTTTCCTGTTCGAACTGTCCTTTATGGCGAGCCTGCTCAACGGTTTGTTGCTGCTTTGTGAAGGTGTTTTTAGCGTGCTCGACCGCTTTAGAGATAGAGTCCAACTGTTCAAATATTCTATTGCTGGACAACCACTCCTGCCTTGCCTCGTCAAACCATTGCTCAATAGCTGTCGTGTTGTTCAGATCCAGTTGAATATTCAATTGCTGGCAGCTTTCCTGCCATTGCTGGAAAAGCTGCTGAGCCAGCCTGTTTAGTTCATTAACCTGCTGCTCTGAACTCTGGTATTGAACTTCAACCCGTGCACACTGTTCCTTTGTATTTTGCCCCTGCTTCATCAACGACTGAACCAGAGCATCTTTTTCTTTTAGTCTCTGTTCGGTTGAGTCGGCATCAATGGCAGCATAATGCTCAATATCCGGGTGTTCTTTTGAACCACAGAGCGGGCATGGAGCGCCTTCCGTAAGCTGAGAACGATATTTGGACAGGTCTGCTATTTGTCGTTCCTGATTCAGCAGGGTCTGCAGGTCTTTATAGTGCTGATGTTCTCTGGCGTAAGCTTCCCTGTGCTTTTCCAGTGTTGCCAGCAGTCTGGAAAGCTCCTGCTTTGATGTTTCAAAGCGCTGGGTTTCATTGGCCAGCTTATTGCTGTTGTCCTGGAAGTGTTTCAGCGTACTTTTTAATTCCTGTATCGCAGGAATTCTGACGGCTAATGTCTGCTGCTGGCGGCGAACTTCAGATTCATCACGACCTGCAAGCAGTTCATGTTTCTTAGCGGTTTTGCTTTGCAGTTCAGCTTCGCATTGCTGCAGCTGTTGCTCTGCATCCTTCAGTGACTGTTCAAACTGTTCGCATGCTCTTTGAGACCCCTTAAAGGTTGAGGTGCTTTTGCTAAAGCCTTCTTCAAGTGCCTGTAATTTAAGGGTCAGATTCTTTCGGCTGGAAAACTGTGAGTGCCATAAAGGAATTCGACTGGCCAGACTTTCACTCTGAATATTCTGTTGCAGGTAACGGTCTGCCTGACTGAATTCCTGAAAAATGGTTTGTCTGTTACTGGAAAGGGTGACCAGCTGTTGTTTAGCTTTTTCGTCCTGCTGGTTGAGCGAAACAGACTGTTCGTTAAGTTTTTTTAGTTGTTCTCTTGTCTGCGCTATGGCTGAATCCAGAGGTATGATTTGTTCGGAAATCAAAACTTCTGTTTTAGCTTTTTGCTCTTTGGTTTTCTCAAGGTTTTCGACGGCAGAGTTTGAATCACGCTCTGCAATCGCAAGCGTATCTTTGCTGCTCTGTTCCTGTTTTTGAAGGTGAGTCAGAGCTTCCTGAGCGTTTTTCAGAGTATTACTGACTTCACTGTACTGATCGTAAAAAGGCTTTATTTCCAGTGCCGATAAAGAGTTATCCAGCAGATTCAGTGACTCTTTATTCTCTTCCTGCTCAGTCTCGACAGCCTTCTTTTTCTCGACAGCGGCTGCCAGTTCCACCTTTCTTTCATCGACGCTCTGCAGCCACTGAAGTTTTTCTGCAGTAGCTTTTATCTGCTGGGCGGTTTTGTCTTCCGAGTTCAATAGTTGCTTCTGTTCCAGCTCAAGCTTTTCTATTACATCGTCGTCCAGTAACTGAATACCTTCGGTACGAGCCTGAAGCAGCTTCAGGTTTTCCTGTTCCTGTCGCATTCTTTCAAAAACACGACGAGAAACCTCGCCGTAAATTTCGGTACCAGTCAGCTCTTCCAGAAGTTCAGCGCGATCATTGGCGTTGGCTTCCAGAAAGGCAGCAAAGCCACCCTGAGCCAGCATCATGGATTTGGTGAAACGACCGAAATCCAAACCAGTTATTTCACTGATCTTCTTCAGCTTATCGCCAATTCGGCTGGTGATAATGGTACCGTCGATGGTGGCCAGCTCGACTTGAGGGCTTTGCAGTTTGCCATCAACCTTGCCTCTGGCTCTGCGCTGTGACCAGAATGACCGATAACCTTTGCCTTTAACTTCAAATTCCACTTCAGCCAGAGATTCAGCCGTGTGACGGGTCATCAGTTCATTATCACTGGCGGAAATAGTGTTGAGTCTGGGGGTCTGGTGATAAAGTGCCAGACAGACTGCATCCAGCAGCGTTGTTTTGCCTGCGCCAGTCGGGCCGGTGATGGCAAAGAGACCATTATTGGCGAATTCATTACCAGTGAAATCAATCTTCCACTCACCCTTGAGTGAGTTAATGTTCTTCAGACGAAGACTCAGAATTCTCATAGGGTTACTTCCCTGCTGGTCTCAAATGCCGTCGGTTCTGATTCTTCACTCTCTTCATTGAGAGACTCAAGAATTTCGTTAAAGGCTGAGCTCAGTTTGCTGCTTGCCTCAGGTTCCATGTCTTCTTCTGAAAGCCGTTTAAGAAACACATCGGTGATATCCAGTTCGTCCAGGGTTTCTGTTTCTTCCCTTGTCAGTGAAGCGGCTGTTTTCTCTCTGATCCTTCGCACTCTGAGCACTTCAACCGGGAGTTCAGAAACCAGCTCATCAATCTGAGCCTGCAGATCACTGACGTAACTTTCAGTCTCAATCACAATTTCCAGCCAGGTGTTGAGTTCTGAATCGGTATCCAGCTGTTTCAACTGCTGCTCAATGGAACCCAGTTCACCCTTGATGGTTTTCAGGGGTCTGAACAAAGGAACAGCCAGTTCTTTGATCGCTAATGGTTTATCTTTAACGACATCAACCAGAACCACCTGTTTCTGGCAGCTGACTTCATCAAAGCTGAGTGGAATGGGCGAGCCTGAATAGCGAATATGATCCTGTCCCGCCACTGTCTGAGCGCGGTGAAGATGTCCGAGGGCAATATAATCTGCTACAGGAAAAGCGCTGACAGGAAAAGCCGACAAAGTACCGATATAAATTTCCCTGACGGACTCGGTGAGCTGGCCGCCAACCGTTGTCAGGTGCCCGGTAGCAATAACAGGCAGTGCGTGTTTGGCTGCCAGATCAAAAACAGTTTTGTAGTGTTCGGCTATGGCGTTTTGCAAAGCCAGCTGCTTATCTGCTTCGTTATCACCAGCATGACTTTGCAGCACATCTCTTGGTCTGATGTAAGGAATAGCGCAGACAACGGCTTCAGGCTGGTCTCCATTGCTTTTAAGCACTAAGACCTGGTCTTCAGTATTCTCCAGAACGCCACCAATCACCTGCGCATTCAGGCAGGCCAGCAAATCTCTGGACTCATTAAGAGTGGCAACAGAGTCATGGTTACCACCAACAATGATTAACTGGCGGCAGCAGGTAGACTGCAGATTAACAATAAACCGGTTATACAGCTTGCGGGCATAACTGGGTGGTGTGCCGGTATCAAAAATATCTCCGGCAATCAGTACTGCATCTATCTGATGATCATTAACTGTTTTCAATAGCCATTGAATAAAAAGGCGATGTTCAGCTTCACGGCTCTTGCCCATAAAGTGTTGGCCAAGATGCCAGTCGGAGGTGTGGAGGATTCGCATGAAGGCTTTGAACCGAAGGCTTGGAGTCAGAGTAACAGCATACCTTCGGTACAGGCTTCTGTCAGTTGCACTGGCTTCTGGTATTCAAAGCCAGTGCAAAAATTCTCAGGAATAATCCAGAAGGAACACTAGGTCGGTGGTAAGTCCGACAGGCTCTTGGGAACCTATTTCAGGACTGCTCCTTAATGAGCCTCCTGATACCTTGGCTGGAAGGAAAAACTTCTTTGATGTGGATAAACTACCGGTTCAGAGTACGCAGCCATCACCAGAGCGGAGACTAACAGAAAAGCTTTTGCTGGAGTACTGACCTCAACGCCAGTTTTTTCAGACGCTTCAGTATAAATGATAATGCCAAGAGCGATTTTGTCTGACAAACTGAGGGAGTAAGCTTGGACTGCAGATTGTTTGGACTTATACGCTGAACCAAGTGTACCGCCTGTGAAGCGGTGAAGTATGTCACTCCAATATGCGAATTCACAACAGCCAGGCTTCTTATTGCTATCAGGTTCGTCATCATCTGGCTCAGTAGAAGCAGGATCCTGATCTGATGGAGGACTGTTTTCAGAAATTGCTCCAACGGAATTTGCAGTTACTACTGCAGAGTGCATTGCTCCTGTAGGGAGGCCACTATTTTCTGAGTCTACTTCATCAGAGCTTAACTGAACCCCCTCCTCTGTATGAGCAAGTACTAAAATATGATCGTCACTTATATGGGGTGGGTTCTCATTGTAGAAAGTCAAACTGGGGACCACCGGGTGACTTGCCTGAGATGAAGCACCAGTATCAACAATGCTATTAAGGGCACTCAATACGCCGGGAACAAATACACCAACAGGTGATATCTCTGGCCAGCTGTTCTGAGCATCATCGCCGAACGCTGAGTAACTCTGAACATGTTCTTGAAAAACTTCGTGGTTCAGGTTGACTACACCTATCCCTCCAGGAGGGCTGACAATAATGCTAGCAGAGCTGATAGCCGTATCAGCTTGTTGCACATTTATGAACATCGGTACTTCACTACTTGCTGGAGCAAGATTAATAGTGTTTGTGCCAGTAAAGGTAATCACCAGAGGCGTTTGTCCAAGGAAGTTAAACAAAGCAGGGTAGGCTGAATTCTGTCCATTTCCTTGCCTTTCCAGTCGCCACTGGCCACGTGAGTCAATCGTTATTCGAAATTCAGAGTGAATGTCTATTGGGTAGGCAGAACACAGGCTGCTGAACAGAAGCATGCACAGTAGAACAAAGAGGGATTTAGCGGGAAGAAGTTTCATAAGGTGGATTCCACGAGTCAGGAAACCCGCTTAGTCTAGGCATGATTTATATGAATGTTTACTAAGGAACCTGCGAATGAATTGGCCGACGATAGGCGCCGGCCAGAACAGAGAAATCTTACTTATCTCCACCACGCTGCAAATTGATCCATTGTGAATCAGAACCCTGTGCAGTCATGGTTTTCACTTCCACTGAACCACTGCCGCGTACAGAATTAAAATGAGTACGGCCAAAGGAGTCGGTCATTTTTTCTGACTTAAACATAGTGCCATTGCTGTGCAGCTGAACACGGGCACCTTCTAAAGGTTTGCCATTCATAAAAACTCTTGCGGTTACGTTAGAGAAAGCATCACTGTTCGCGTAAAGATCAAGCTCTCCCGCATGTACTGTTGCCGAAGCGGCAAAGGCAGTAATAAGCACAGCAGGAATAAAGTGTTTAACTGTTTTCATTTTGACTCTCCTTGTCATGCAGACGCATGAGAAATATAAGCTATCTAATCTCAAATTCGGACAATCATCAGTGCAGACATTGAACGCTTTCAGGCATTGTCTATGCCAGCCCAAATTGAGTTCAGCTTCTTAAGAAGCCCGAACTGGTTATGAAGGTAATCGCTATTGGGAAGATTGCGCGAGGACTTTAACAGCTACGGATGAGTGATGTTAAACAAAACCTGTATTGTAATGAAAGTGGCCTGTTGGGTTTACAACAGGCCGCATTTGGCAGGAATCAAGAGAGCATCGTTAATTAGATCAGACTGAACTGAGTAGCTGAAACAGCTACCTTCTGACCACAAAATTCTTGCTGCTCCATTTGAGTCATCACATCAGCGGACTCGTTAAAGCAAACGGACCGTTTACCATCAGGCTGGTCGATGACAGCAATAGCTCTGCTCTTCTCTACGCCTTTGTAAAGAACGGTATAACCTGCAATAACGCCTTCACCTTTATAAGTACAATCCAGTTCAACAGGGGAAACCTCTGCTTTAACGTCGCTGGACACGTCAATATTGGCAAACCCTTTTTCAGAAGGTTTTCTGGCCCAGAGACCATAAGCCTGCTTGGTCATCATGCCGGAAACGGAAGATACCAGCGCATACTCGTCTGAACCGTTTCTCAGCAGTTGAACCATACGACAAGTTGACTGAATCACGTAGTTATTCAGCGGCCCACCGGCAAACGGCATACCACCGGTAATGGTAAGGTCTCGATTAAGGTCGAGACCCAACTCGTTAGCATAGGCTTCTACGGCAATGGGGAAGCAGCTATAGAGGTCCAGCAGTCCGACATCTTCGGCCTTGATGCCGGCATGCTCCAAAGCTTTTTCACCACAAAGCCTCGCTCCGGGTAAACGATGCAACTCCTTGCGTTGTGATACGCAGTTCATGGCATTGGACTCGGTACTGGCGACAGGGAATACCCATTTCTCTTCAGGAATACCCAGAGCTTTAGCTTTTGCTACTGACGTGAACAGCAGCGCTCCTGCCTGATCCACATTCCATGAAGTGTTGTGCAACTTGGTGTAAGGAAAAGCCAGCATCGGGTTCTTTTCTGATGCTTCCTTGATGTAATCCGTATCCACATGCATGGGTTTCCAGGCATAAGGATTATCAGCAGCAATGTCGCTGAAACGGCTGTACATTTTTGCCAGACGGTCTCTATGTTCTTCTATGGAAAGGCCTTTGCTGTGTCGAAAAGCACTTTCCATGACGGCGTAAAAACCAACAGGCATTGCCAAACCGGCATTGGACTCTTCTTTTAACCAGAGCTCTGCATCCGGCTTAAAGGTGACATCCGGCGTCGTCTGTTGCTGGGTGTTGTTGATCTCAGTCTTAGTGATTTTTGCCATCAGCTCACGGTATTTGGCTTCACCGCCAGTCACAACAGCAACATCAATTTCACCTTTACTGATACGTTCACAGGCATCGCCCATGATCGTTTGCTGTAGAATGCCAATCTCGGCAAAGACAGTGGTCGCCTTTGCTGCACCCACACTGTCGGCTACCAGACGGGCCGGGTCTGTGTATTGCCACATACCCTGAGGCACAGAGATCAGGTCAATATCAGCCAGTAGAGATTCTGCTCCGGCATCTTTGGCAGATGCAGTCACAGCATCTGCCATCAATTGCCATGCTTCTTTTGCTTCCGCAGGGCTGTCCGTTCTCTGGTCGATGACACCGACACCGACCAGTACCGGTGTATTTGGGTCTAGTTCTTTCATTGCTGAGATCCTCAAATCTTCCTGTCTCTGCCTTCCCAATAGGTATCTCGTAACTGACGGCGTTGAACCTTACCGGCAGCAGAACGTGGCAGCATCCCGATAAAGTCGACGCCTTTAGGCAATTTCTGGCGGGCAATCTTTTCACTGGCAAAACTGATCAGTTCTTTGCCCAGTTCATCGGTTGCATCCACTTCCGGTTTCAGCTGAACGACAGCTTTTACTGCTTCGCCCCACTCTTCTGAAGGAACCCCGACACAGGCAACATCAGCTACAGCTGGATGCAGTGCGATAACGTCGTCTATTTCCTGTGGATAGATATTTACGCCACCGGAGATGATGACTTCAGCGCTGCGACCTGTGAGAAAAAGGTAGCCATCTTCGTCGATGTGACCAAGATCACCGGCTGTGAAATAACCATTGAACTGAATGCTCTTGGTCTTTTCTTCGTCCTTGTAATACTCGAAGCGGCTGTCTTCCTGATTTTTCAGGAATACTCTGCCTGACTCTCCGGCAGGCACTTCGTTGCCTTCGTCGTCAAAGATTTTGATCTGGGAAGGGTCTGAAGGTTTGCCAACAGTGCCAGGCTTAGCGAGCCATTCCTGCGGGCTTACAAAGGTTCCGTTGCCTTCGGTGCTGGAGAACAGTTCCCAGATGATGGGGCCGAACCAGTCCATCATGGCTTTCTTGGTATCGATGGAGCAGGGCGCCGCACCGTGAATCACAAAGCGCAGAGTAGACAGGTTGTATTTGTTGCGAACGCTGTCATCCAGCTGCAGTAGTCGTACGAACATGGATGGCACGAAGAAGGAGTGAGTGATCTTGTGTTCTTCTACAATCTTCAGAGTTTCCTCCGGCTCCCACTTGTTCATAATGACGATGCTGATACCAGCAAACAGTGGCGTGTTCATACAGAGGTAGAAAGGCCCTGCATGATAAAGCGGACCCGTTACCAGAGCCTTATCCTTACCGGTTTCAGGCTGGTATTGGAACATCATGGTCATACCAACGCCCATCTGCGCGGCTTTGGCAGCATCCGGTTCGTGTCTCAGAACACCTTTTGGACGACCTGATGTACCTGAGGTGTAAAGCATTTTGGTACCACGTACCGGATTCTCAGGGTTAGCTTCAGACTGGCCTTCCAGAGCATTGTTCCATGCTTCAAAGCCTTCGATGTCACCACCGATGGATACGCTTAGGGCAAGGTTCTGATTGTCTTCAAGGGCGCCGGCAACCTTGTTGCCAACCTGAGCATCAGCAAAGAAGGCCTTGGCTTCACAGTCTTTAACGATATAACTGATCTCATCAGCAGCCAGATGCCAGTTAACCGGCGTCAGTCGTGCACCAATCCGGTTGGATGCCATGGCAACAATGACAAACTCAGGGCGGTTGGTGCAGCAGAGAGCCAGAGGATCCCCCTCTTTCAGGCCAATAGAGCGCAGCTTGTGGCAGAGCTGGTTTATCTTGTTGTTCAGTTGTTCAAAGGTAAGGTCGCCAAATTCACTGTAAACAGCAGCTCGGGTTGGGTCCATTTCAGCAACTACGGCGATTTCCATACCTTCCGCAGCGCGAGCCAGTGCGGCTTCGAAAATACTTTGTGACATGATTTAACTCGTTATTCTTTTTATTGTTTGAACTACCTCCTCACATAATGAGAAAACAGTTCTTCTGTATAAGAGTCTGTTTACGCAGCCGTAAATTCTGGCTGACGCTTTTCGGTAAAGGCCTTGGTGCCTTCTCGGGCATCCTTGCTCATCATTACCACAGCGGATTCGTCAGCTTCTTTTTGGAAGGCGTCATTCCAGTTTTCGGTATAGCTGTCCAGAGCCGTACGTTTGATAGCTTGCAGTGCCAGAGGTGCATTCTTCGCCACCTGCTCAGCCAGCTCTTTCGCTCTTTGTTTCAGGTTGGCAGCAGGAACCACTTCACTGATCAGCCCGATTTTCTGAGCCGTATTGGCATCAATGGCCTCGCCAGTCAGCAGAATCTTCATGGCGTGGGCGTAAGGCAACTGGCGAACCAGCCGTACCATTGAACCACCGCCAGGCACGATGCCGCGCTTGGGTTCTGGCAGGCCAAAGCTGGCGTTTTCTGAAGCCAGGCGGATATCAGTTGCCTGTAGGATTTCACAGCCACCGCCGAGAGCCCGTCCATTGATCGCAGAGATAATGGGTTTGTAGAGAGGCTCAACCTTAAGCATAACCTTGTTAACGGTTTGGGGATCGTCGAGCAGCTTACGTTCGATGTCGTTTTCTGGCTGTTTGGCACCGGTCCACAGTGGAATAACACCGGCAAGGTCACCGCCACAGCAGAAGTCTTCTTCACCTTCGGCGGTGAGAATAGCTACACGGATATCGTCGTCATTACGCACCTTGTCCCAGCATTCGTTGAGCAGGACAAAGGCTTCGGCATTGAGCGTGTTTTTAGCTTTGGGACGATTGATGGTAATCCAGGCAATATGCCCTTCTTTTTTAAACTCTATCGCTGACATAGAGAGGCTTTCCGTATTGTTATTATTCTTATTGATGTTTTCTTGAGTCGTACTGTTTTGAACTGCATGGTCAGTCCTTATTTGAAACGAGGTCAGGCAACGAGGTGCCCGACCGGCATCAAAATCAGACTTCTTCCAGCAGGCCATTGAGACGGTCCAGTGACTCAAGATATTCATTCAGCATATCGAACATGATGGTTTTGCAGCCTTTCTCATCGTTCATCATGCCGACCACCTGACCTGTCGGGTAGAAAGCCAGTTCCTTGTTTTTTGAACGTGCGATACGGGTGTTGGCATCAGCGACAATCATGCCCTGCAGAGGCATAGGCAAAGTACCAGGACATTCTTCGCTGACCCACTCTTCTGTCCACTTGGACTTCAACACTCGAGCGGGTTTGCCGGAAAGCATCTTCGAACGAACGGTGTCTTCGCTGGTGGCATCAATCAATTTCTGCCTTGGCACATCATCCACTTCCGATTCAGGAGAGGTCAGCCATACGGAGCCACACCATACGCCTTCCGCGCCCAGAGCCATGGCTGCAGCCATCTGACGGCCACTGGCAATACCACCTGCCGCCAGAACCGGCGTTGGATAAACCGCATCAACCACCTGAGGAACCAGAACCATGGTGGTTACTTCACCGGTATGACCGCCAGCTTCGTGACCCTGAGCAATAATAAAGTCGAGACCGCCTTTCTTGTGGGCAATGGCGTGTTTAACACGACCCGCCAGAGCGCCTACCAGAATGTTTTTTTCCTTACAGATATCGAGAAGGTCCTGAGGTGGTGTTCCCAGCGCATTCACCATGACTTTAAGGCCCGGGTACTGGAATGCGATCTCTAAAAGCTCACGACAGATTTTGTGTGTCCAGCCAATCTCTGAACCACTGGCACCTTCATGACCACTGCGCTGATAATTGTCTGGCAGTGCTGGAATGTCGTATTTCTGCAGTACGGTTTCAACCCAGGCTTTATGCTCTTCCGGAATCATTGCTTCCAGATCGGGCACATCGTCACCGACATAGCTGGTAGGCATGATGACGTCGATACCAAAAGGCTTGTCGCCAATCTTGTCCTGAATCCAGTCTAGTTCCAGCTTTAGCTGTTCCGGAGTAAAACCAGCGGCACCCAGTACGCCAATGCCGCCAGCCTTGCTGACTTCTACAACAACGTCACGGCAGTGAGTGAAAGCAAAGATAGGAGCATCAAGACCCAGTTTCTTGCAGAGATCGGTTTTCATGGGAGATTACCTCTTTTTCTATTCTTGTTGTTTTCAGCGATCCGCCATCATTTGAATCCGAGGCGTTGCTTGATTGAGGTTTGCGCTTAAGCGCATCAAGAGCTTCTATACGGCTTTGAATCTCAAGAATTCTGGTTTCCAGCTCGCTGGCCAGCTCTGGTGCAGCCCAGGCTTTGATCAGCAACAGGAAATGGAATTTGCTGGTGTCGCAGTAACGTTCCAGGTCAATAACGCCGGCCGACCAGTTCTGCAGCAGGAATATCTGGGTAACCAGCATCTGTTGTGAAAGCAGTTGCGCGCTGATGTCTGGCAACATACGTCCAGAGTCTTGCAGCTGATTAATGGCGCTGACAAAAAGGGTTCGATTGTTATTAGCCGTCAGAAAAACAGGTGCTGAGTGGTCACGGGAAATATTGATCTGGAATACGGCTTTCAGAATAGCCTGATACTTTGCGATGTCCTGATTAAGGAACTCATAGGCTGAGTCACTGACTGCTTCAATAATGGCAATGGGGTCCTGAGACTCGGTAATCGGTTTGAAAGCCGATTTAAATTCATTAGAGAGCTGCTCAACCATCACGTCGAGAATACTGTCGATTGAACCCATCAGGTTATAGAGTGTTGCGACACTGACTTCAGCGCGTTCAGCAATCTTTGACGTTGAGAGTGCGGCAAAGCCTTCATCACAGAGAATGCTGACAACAGCATCAATGATCTGCTGTTTTCTGCGGGCTTTGCCTTTCTCTCTCAAGCTCATTGGAGTATCCGATAAGTATCATTAATTTCGATACTTAGAATACCTTTCTAAAAATAGAATGCAATTATAATTTTATGATTCCTGAGATCATTATCTGAATTTTTCTGCATCTTTATCTTCCAGCCTGCATCGAAGTATCGGGGATTTTTGATCATCAGAACGTGTCCATATTCTTTCTTGTCCCATAAAACCCCAGTAGGCATAAAGCTTCAGAGTATTGCCGACTACTTTCCAGTTTGAGCTATAGAACCCTATATACATCGGGTTAGAGGAAGAGCTTAAAAGTGTTCCGGTAGCAACTCCCGGTTTCTTTGCATCAGGTTTTAAGTTACCAGCTACAATCAGTCCCTCCGTATCAGGTTCTCTGCCAAGATATCTGGCGCAGCTGGTGCATGTTCCGCGATCCTGATCTCTCAATATTTTGCCAACCCATGCACGACAGCGCTCGTTATTACACTCAATGGCTACCTTGCTTACAGGCTCTTTTGTTTCTGGATCATAAGTAGTCCAGCAACCATTTAGAGGTTGCTCGGGATTTCTCTCAGGGCAATGGGTGTAATAAAGGTCTGGATCAGAAGGTGGTAGCGGTAGGGAAAGAGCTGTTACAGGAGAGGTCTTTTGGTTTACCGGAGGCACCTCTGGTTTCGGACTTGCTCCTACGGGCTCGTATGCATCCAGCGATTCCAGCGGATGATCTGAAAATGGATTTGATGAAAGCTGTTGTACAGAGGTTTCATGCTGACTGTTTGGTAGCCATGAACATTTTTTGGGGTCCATAAGGCAACTGGCTGCACTGCTGACCCAGGTCGATAAAGTACTCCATGATGAATGCTGCTGTATTTCTGCATAGGAATTCTGATTTTCGCTAACAGACGGTTTGCCTTGGCTGGGTGTACTTTCGTCGTTGGTTGATGTGCTTTTCTCACCGCCATCATCCGTAAGGCCACCTTCTGCCACTTCACTGCTTTTGGTGCGGTCTGGGATATAGAGAATCATGAGGTTGTTTAAAGAGAGGTCTGCTTTCAGTTTAATGCTGGTCAGTGTTTTTGAATGTTCATCTTTATCAGGCTCGCCCTCCTGACTATCTTCCATATAGCTGTGTCTGTGTGCTAGCTCTGAAGTCAGGTGTTGTTTTACAGTGTTTTCAGGAGGAGTGTCGAATGTGCTGATTTTGCTGTAAAACTCTCCGGATTTCTTCTTTTTAACAAGAAGACTGAGCATGAGATCCTTCTCTTCATCCTGCCATTTTGAAAGTTGGTTTTGCCAGCGCTTTTGCATGGCTGGGTTGCCAGATTTACGAATTTTTTCTAATAGCTCTGCCAGAGTCGGATCGACCAAAGTAAGCAAGTCAGGTAATGACAGCTCGGGAGTAAGCGATATTGTGTCTTCTGCTCCGAATTTAACCATATACACCGGTGTGGCAGAGGAATCTGTTTGAATGTGAAGAATCCATGGTTGTTCTTCAGAACCCTGAAGGTTGAGCTGATAACTGGTCTGAATACTATCGATAGATACAGAGGTGCTTGTAATAGAGCCCGACTGGTAGCAGGCTATTTTTTGCGGAGTTGTTTCAAAGCAGTTACTGGATGCCTCGATTGATAACTTCAGCATGCCTGTTGCATCGTCAGCACTTAAAGATGAGTAAGTGCCTAGTGAGGCGGTAGACAACCACTCCAGTTGCGTTGTTGACACATCCTTGTCAGGTTGTAGAAATGTTGAAAATGAACTAGTTGCATCGAGAGGCAGCTCAGAGAGTTGGCCGTAAGCAGTTGGTATAAAAAAAAGAATGACCTTGAGTATTCGAACCAGATTGAAGCCATTCTTGTGACTTATGTTCAGCACTTGTAGCTCCTGACAGGGAAACTAATAGAGCCTTAAAGTAGTTCAATTTCAAAGTGTTTCAAAAAATCTATTCATGAAGCTTAGATTATGACTTTGCGCCAAACGCTTCCGTCAATCGTGTCTGTTCGGAAGAAATGAGTAGAGAATTTTTTGCAGAACGGACTTTTGACAATAGGCTGAAGGGCATTGCAGTTATGAAAAAACAGGATGTCGCCTTTGTCTTCCAGAAACCCTTCTGCACTGATAAAAGCCAAGTTGTCGTCGTCGTATATTTCCTGTTCGGATGACGCCCATACAACGGTGTCATCGTTTTGAACAAGAAGGTGTGATGAGCTTGAATTATAGGCATTCATATCCTGCATGGTGAGATCACTGTCCTGCGGATCATACAGATAATAAAGCAGGATGCAGGGCAGCCCGAAAAGCCCTTCCTGCCTGTATTGTGCAGTGACAGAACGCCACGCTTCAGCAATTTTTTCAGAGTCTGCATTGAGATTTTGAACGGTACTATTAGCAAGATGTTCATTCTCTTCTGAGCTGACAGTTACCCGTTGAAGTTCTCTGACAGTCAGGCAGATATTTATTTTTTCCTGATTGATGATAAACAGGTTGTGCTCTGTTTTCTTATTGCCCAGTTCCGAAAAAGGAATGCTTTTTGATGTAAGGACGGTTTTCAACAGCTTTTCTGAATGAAACATAGTGTTGAGTTTGAATTGCTGAATGAGAAGCTGTTGAGAACAGCGGTGGGTTAATGCAGTTACATGACAAGCCTAGTCATCATTCAGGTATTAACAACAAGTAATAAGTACCAATACCTTGGAGTTGGTGAGCTGTTTTACTGTCCCGGAAGAGGAGAGGGTGTATAAAAATAAGGTAAAAAAAAGCCAGCATGGGCGCTGGCTTTTTTGAGTAAGAGAGAAACTTCTCTTAGAACTGCTTCAGAATACCTTCAACAGTGTCGTGTGCATCACCAAAGAGCATGCGGGCATTCTCTTTGAAGAACAGCGGGTTTTGAACACCAGCATAGCCGGTAGCCATGGAACGCTTGAACACAACTACTCGTGCAGCTTCCCATACTTTCAGAACCGGCATGCCAGCGATTGGCGAGCCTGGATCTTCAGAAGCAGCCGGGTTCACTGTGTCGTTGGCACCGATAACCAGAACAACGTCAGTTTCAGTGAAATCGTCGTTCAGTTCATCCATCTCTTCTACGATGTCATAAGGCACTTTGGCTTCAGCCAGCAGCACGTTCATATGACCTGGCAGACGACCAGCAACCGGGTGAATACCAAAGCGAACCTTGATGTTCTGGGCTCGCAGCTTATTCACCAGTTCACGCAGAGGGTGCTGAGCCTGAGCAACAGCCATACCGTATCCCGGCGTGATGATAACGCTGGAAGCGTTTTTCAGCAGCTCGGCGGTATCTTCCACGTTGATTTCAACATGCTCACCCTGTTCACCATCAGAAACAACGGTACCGCTTTCAGTACCGAAACCACCCAGGATTACAGAGATAAAGGAGCGGTTCATGGCCGCACACATCAGGTAAGACAGAATCGCACCGGAAGAACCCACCATGGCACCAGTGATGATCAGCAGGTTGTTACCCAGCATGAAACCGGTAGCTGCAGCCGCGATACCTGAGTAAGCGTTCAGCATGGATACAACCACTGGCATGTCGGCACCACCGATGCCCATAACCAGAGTGATACCGAACACAAAGGCCAGAGCGGTCATTACAACCAGAGCCAGAATGCTGTCCTGTTGCACGTATACCACGCCCATCAGAATGGCAGCAGCAATAACGGCAAGGTTTGCCCAGTGGCCGCCTGGTAGAGAGGCTGGACGACTGTTAATAGAGCCGTTCAGTTTCAGGCAAGCAACAACAGAACCGGAGAAAGTGATCGCACCAATGATGATGCCGATGAAGATCTCGATGCTGTGAATCAGCTGCTCAGTAGGCGACAGTTCTACGATGAACTTGCCTACGATTGGAGCAGCTCGCAGGTTGATGGCTTCAATCGCACTGGAGAAACCGATCAATACGGCAGCCAGACCACCAAAACCATTAAGAATGGCGACCAGCTGAGGCATTTCAGTCATCTCGACTTTCTTTGCCAGATACAGACCGATTGCTGCGCCTGCCATCATCAGCAGGGTGATCAGTGTGAGGCCTTCAGTAGCAGCATGTCCGAGAGTGGCCAGTACGGCGACTGCCATACCCACCATGCCGTACAAACTACCGGTTTTGGCTGATTCCTGACGGCTCAGCCCCGCGAGACTCATGACAAACAGCAGCGCTGATATCAGGTAAGCGGATACTAATAATCCTTGTGACATTCCTGTAACTCCTCGCGCCCTTAATCCCGAATGAACATCTTCAGCATCCGCTGGGTTACAGCGAAGCCACCGACAATATTGATCATGGCTACCATCAGGGCTATGCCCGACAACGCCAGAATAATGTTGTTATCACTGCCCATTTGCATCAGGGCACCGACAACGATGATGCCGGAGATAGCGTTGGTCACACTCATCAGAGGTGTGTGCAGTGCAGACTTCACATTCCAGATCACGTAGTAGCCGACGATGGACGACAATACGAAGACGGTGAAATGTTCAAGAAACGCTGCTGGAGCAGAGTTGGCAATCCAGCCAAACAGGCAGGCACCAAAAGCCATCATGGCTGGTTTCACCCAGGGCTTAGCTGGCTTTTCTTCTTTCGGTTCTATTACTGGCGCAGGCTTGGCCGCAGGCGCAGCACTGACCTTAACCGGTGGTGCAGGCCAGGTGATTTCACCGCCCTTAACAACAGTCAGGCCGCGAACTACTTCGTCTTCGAAGTCGATGACCAGTTCACCGTCTTTTTCCGGTGTCATCAGCTTCAGCATGTTCACCAGGTTGGTGCCGTACAGCTGTGACGACTGATTCGGCAGACGACTTGGCAGGTCGGTGTAGCCAATCACGGTTACACCGTGTTTCACAACAACCTTGTCCTTCTCTGTGCAGTCACAGTTACCACCGGTCTGAGCAGCAAGATCGACAATAACAGAGCCCGGTTTCATGGCTTTAACCATGTCTTCCAGAATCAGTTTTGGTGCTGGACGACCAGGGATCAATGCTGTGGTGATGATGATGTCGACTTCTTTAGCCTGTTCCATGAACAGTGCCATTTCAGCATCGATAAAGGCCTGGCTCATTTCCTTGGCGTAACCATCGGAAGAGTCCTGCTCTTCTTCGTAGTCCAGCTCCAGGAACTCGGCACCCATACTTTCTACCTGTTCCTTAACTTCAGGACGGGTATCGAAAGCACGAACAATGGCACCCATGGAACCGGCAGCACCCAGCGCAGCAAGACCTGCAACACCGGCACCGATAACCATCACCTTGGCTGGTGGAATTTTACCAGCGGCAGTAATCTGGCCATTAAAGAAGCGGCCAAACTGGTGAGATGCTTCAACAACCGCACGGTAACCACCGATGTTGGCCATGGAGCTCAAAGCATCCAGAGACTGTGAACGGGACAGACGTGGCACGCTGTCCAGAGCCAGTACGTTGATGTTGCGCTGGCTGAGTTTTTCCATCAGTTCCTGGTCTTGACCAGGCCAGATGAAACTTGCAAGAGAAGCGCCGTCTTTCAACAGAGCGATTTCTTCGTCTGTTGGCGGGTTCACTTTCAATACAATATCGGAAGACCAGACATCAGTCTTGTTTCCAATTTGAGCACCAGCTTCAGCAAATGCCGCGTCACCAAAGCTGGCTTTTTCACCGGCTCCACTTTCAATGACAACGTCATAGCCGAGCTTTTGCAGCTTGCCAACCGTATCTGGTGTGGCGGCCACCCGGTTTTCGTTGGCCTGGATTTCTCCAGGGATCCCTATCCGCATATCGGTCACCTAATGGTTAAGTAACAAACCTTTCCTGAATGCCCACTGTCTTGTATGCAGTAGTCAGGTGCAGTCTTTCTATAAGTCCATTCAAACCCGTTGCAGTGTATCCAGACACTCGAAATCATATGTCACTTTCCCGCCACTGGCGGGAAAGTGACTAGCTAATATTCGATTCTGCTGTCTATACACTTAACGAATTGATCGTTAACGGGTTGATTGCTAAATGCCCTGATCAGAACCGGCTTCGACGATCAGTCGATACTTCAGCAGGCAGTGAGCAGGACACTGTCATTCGGGCCTTATTCTGCATCTGGTATTGAGAATGCTGTTGTCAGCTAATGGTATGATTTCGCCATTTAGCCCAGCAGCTCTACAGCAATGAGGGATGAAGCTCATTGCTGATGGCTTGGCCTTGGAAAGTCGACTAAAGTCGAATTTCATTCACAAAGCGCACATACTATGTGATTTTACGTTAAAAGGGTAATTAACTACCTAGGCAGTATGGAGTACATGCCGGTAGAAATTGACTGGTAAGGCCGTAACCCTTTGCAATTCTGAACAAGGCTTAACTAATGGTGTCAGCATTGAACATGGTGTAAATATTGATACTGATGTTTTATGCTTTTTTTGAGAATAAATATGTTTTCTATTTTTTCTCTTTGCGAGTCTTATTGTTATTCTTTGGTATAAAATGTTTCTTGTTTTTCACAAATACGACTTCAAACCTGCAAACAGTTTAAGCAATAGCCGGAATTTTTGCGTAACGTGTTTGTGGGAGCGAGCTTGGTCACTGCCTTCGGGTGAAAACTGTTAGTAGTAATCTTATCTCAGCGTGTATCTTGCGCAGAATTGTTAATACCTATAGTGCTGATAGGTTGCTTGAATGATAGTTGTTGAACAGCTCCTTAGAAAAAGCAGGCAGTAAAAAAGGACTGGAAGTTTCCTTCACAGTCCTTTTGATTTATCGAGCTTTCCAGTTATCAGCCAAACTGATTCATGGTGTTATCTTCACCCGATGCTTTCAGCGCCGCATCACCAGAGAAGTATTCCTTGTGGTCGTCGCCCATATCGGAACCGGCCATGTTCTGGTGCTTAACGCAGGCGATACCCTGACGGATTTCCTTGCGCTGTACACCAGCCACGTAGCCCAGCATGCCCTGCTCACCGAAGTACTCTTTCGCCAGATTGTCAGTGGACAGTGCAGCAGTGTGGTAAGTCGGCAGCGTGATCAGGTGATGGAAGATACCTGCTTCACGAGCTGCATCTGTCTGGAAGCTCTGGATACGACGATCAGCTTCTACAGACAGATCAGTCTGGTCGTACTCTGCAGACATCAGGCTGTTACGGTCGTAAGCAGAAACGTCTTTACCTTCTTCAGTCCAGGCATCGAATACCTGCTGACGGAAGTTCAGAGTCCAGTTGAATGATGGACTGTTGTTGTATACCAGCTTGGCATTCGGGCAGGTTTCACGAATCTTGTTAACCATTTCAGCGATCTGGCCAACATGAGGCTTCTCGGTTTCGATCCAGAGCAGGTCGGCACCGTTCTGCAGGGAAGTGATGCAGTCGAGTACAACACGATCAATACCAGTATCTTTACGGAACTGGAACAGATTGGAAGCAAGACGCTTAGGCTTCAGCAGCTGGCCATTAGCCTTGATCACTACGTCGCCATTGGCAATGTCTTCAGGACCACTGACTACGTCACCGTCGAGGAAGCTGTTGTACTGGTCGCCCAGATCGCCAGGCTCATTAGTAACAGCAATTTGCTTGGTCAGGCCGGCACCCAGGGAGTCGGTACGAGCTACAATAACACCGTCGTTCACACCCAGTTCCAGGAAGGCGTAACGAACTGCGCGGATCTTGGCGAGGAAGTCTTCGTGCGGAACAGTTACCTTACCGTCTTGGTGGCCACACTGCTTCTCGTCGGACACCTGGTTTTCAATCTGGATGCAGCAGGCACCGGCTTCGATCATCTTCTTGGCCAGCAGGTAAGTGGCTTCAGCGTTACCAAATCCGGCGTCGATATCAGCAATGATCGGTACGATATGTGTCTGATGGTTGTTAATTTGATCCTGAAAGTTTTTCTTTTCTTCAGGAGTGGATGCTTTATCCATATCGCGGAACAGGCCACCCATTTCACGGGCGTCAGCCTGACGCAGGAAGGTGTACAGTTCTTCAATCAGGGCAGCAACGGATGTTTTCTCATGCATGGACTGATCCGGCAGAGGACCGAACTCGGAACGCAATGCCGCAACCATCCAGCCTGACAAGTAGAGGTACTTGCGGTCAGTACTGTTGAAGTGCTTCTTGATGGAGATCATCTTCTGCTGACCGATGAAACCGTGCCAGCAACCCAGAGACTGAGTGTACTGTGACGTGTCAGCGTCGTAACGAGCCATGTCTTCACGCATGATTTTGGCCGTGTAACGGGCAATGTCCAGGCCAGTCTTGAACTTGTTCTGAGCCTTCATGCGGGCAGCGTATTCAGGATCGATCGCATTCCAGGAAGAACCCTGAGTAGCCTTGAGAGTAGCAATCGCGTCGATATCTTGCAGGTACGTAGACATGATCATTCCTTTTATGGTTTGCGTTGCCTGTTGCACTCGTGAAAATCGTGCTGACAGTGGCTGATGTTTTTCTTGTTGGTCATCAACCGTGTGATTGCATTCTATGGAATTGTTAACTTTTGTGACTATCCAGTGGTTTTTATCTCTGCTATTCACTGAATGAATACTCGTGGATTTACGTGAGAATCTGGTAAGTTTTTCGAATCGTTTTTTAATGTATGGAATTGTAAAAACATTAAATATATCAATGTTATGAGAGAATATTTTTTGTGTTTTAAGGTCAGTCATTAAAATACGTCTATGCCTTAACAATTTTGATGAATACCCTTTATCACTCTGAGTGATTAAGGGGGAGTAATAACCAATTTTGAGATGTTGTTTGTGAATGTTTGTTAGATTGTTTTAGGTAAAAAATCAGCGTTAGGGCGTTTATCCGCGAGTGATTGCGGATTAATCGAAATGAGAGTTAGATAGCGCCATTAAAAATGAGTATGTCATCCCAATGATGCAGATTAATGATCCTGCCGTGCAGGAAACTACGACTCCGCTTTTTCGTCTGGCCTTCAGACCCTTTTTTCTCGGCGGTGCCTTGTTCAGTGTTATTTCTTTACTGCTGTGGGGCGGGAGTCTTTTTTATGGCGCCCGGTTTACGCCCTACGGAGGAATAGTCTGGTGGCACATGCATGAGATGATCTTTGGTTTTACTCTGGCAATTATTGCCGGTTTTCTTCTGACTGCTGTACAGACATGGACGGGTATTAAAAGCATCAAGGGTATGCCATTGGCTGCATTCTGTTTACTCTGGCTGGCTGCGAGAGTGATGCTGCTGTTTCCGGATGCGGTAAATCCATGGCTGGCTGGCATTGTCGATATCGCCTTTCCACTGGTGACAGCAGGTTTAATGGCCAACTGTGTTTTACGCAAAAAAATGTGGAAGAACCTGGTGTTTGCACCTGTGCTTCTGTTGATGACGCTGGCCTCCGGCATGATGCACTGGGGAGTGATCAATCAGGACTATGCCCTTGCCCATCAGGGAGCGTATGGCGGTGTTTATCTGATTGCCTTGCTGATGGTAATACTGGGAGGCAGGGTTATACCTTTTTTTACCGTGAATAAAATGGGTTTTGAAAAGTCTGTACCCAGTAAACCACGGGAGCTTTGCGCCATTATTCCTCTCGCTTTGATAGTATTGATGATGCTCTCGGGCTTGAACAATCAGCTGCCAATGGCTGTAGCCGTTCTGGCAGGAGTCAGCTTTGTGGCCAACTTGTTGAGGATGGTTAGCTGGAAAGGATGGAAAACAACTCCTGTGCCATTGCTTTGGTCGTTGCATGTTGCTTATCTGTTTATTGTATTGGGTCTTCTGTTTATGGCTATGCATTATGCAGGTCTGGCGATTGAGCCCACAATTATGATTCACGCTATGACGGTTGGTGGTATTGGTGGCTTGGTGCTGGCGATGATTTCCCGGGTTTCTCTGGGCCATACTGGTCGACCATTGAATGCAGGGATGCCGATTCAGTTTGCTTTTCTGATGATTGTTATGGCGGCTGTTGTACGACTGCTTCCTACTTTTATGCCCTCGCTTTATAACTCGCTTGTGCTGACCAGTATCTGCCTGTGGTCTCTGGCATACGGTATTTTCTTCATTGTATATCTGCCAATTTTGAGCCAGCCACGAGTGGATGGTAATCCCGGCTAAATACTATTATCAGACCTCAGAATGAAAAAAGCCCCGCCTATCTGAGATAGAGCGGGGCTTTCTTTTGACTAAAGACGCAACCCATTATTTTACAGGGCTGGGTTACTCTTCAGATCAATCTGGTAGTTAGCGAAACCAAACTCGTCACGATCACCAACCTTGGTCATCTTGCGTTGCTGGTAGTCGTTAATAAACTTGCTGGCCAGCTCAGTGTCCTGAGTCTGGAAGCGGACATCCAGTTTGGCAGCAGAATCAATGGCCTTGAAGTCCCAGTTATTGTCAGCAGATGGATCGACCTTGCCACCGTTTGCGGATTCGCTGGTGATGTAGGCCGCCAGCGCATCACGGTTCATGTCAGGCAATTCAAGAACAACATGGTCAGCACCGGTGCCGGCAAATTTGCCACTGAAAGCACGGTAGTTATTAGTCACTACAATGAACTCTTTCTCAGCCAGTTTGTTGCCAGTGAATACTTTGCCATTGTTGTCTTCAAAGGTCAGATCAACAATACGGCTGGCATCAGCGTTTACAACTTTGCAGCTGCCGTCAAACTTACTTGGCTGAGTTACATCAATCTTGTATGTCACACCATCAACAACATCAAAGTTGTAGGTGCGGTGACCACTCCAGTTGATCAGAGACTGTGGTTCGCTGCTGTTCGGGTTAATCTGATTGAACTGGTTAGCAGAACATTCCAGCCAGTCTTTCAGCTCAACACCGTTGATTTTCAGAGCTACGACAGTGTTCGGGTAGAGGTACAGGTCAGCAGCGTTTTTGTAGGTCAGCTGGCCTTTGGCAACTTGCACGTATGAGTCTGCATCAGCAACAGTACTGTGACGACCACCGGCTTTGAACGGCGCTGCAGCAGACAGAACTGGCAGTGCTTTCAGAGCCTTGTTTTCAGGCGTATTGGTCATGGCCTGAATCTTTTCGTTGATGTAGACCAGTTGTGCATCGGATACGATCTGTACAGTCGGGTCGTCCTGAACCAGTGACAGGAAGCTGAACATATCGCCAGTGGACTCACCGATAGGCTGGTTCACATAGTTCAGAGTACCTTCATGGTCTTCACTGACCAGCTTCTGAATACGGCTGACTTCCTGCAGGTTGGCCGTCACATCAGCGGTTTCAATCTTCTTGCGATCCTTGTTCTTGGTGTAGATAGGACGCGCTTTGGCAGTACCGGAAACAATACTCCAGTTGCCGTCTTTCAGTTCCAGCTGGAAATCAATCTGACCCATATTGTCGCCCCAGCGACCAGGCATAACTGCTGGAACACCGTTAATGGTACCTTTTTCCAGATCGATACCGAGACCTGCATACTTATCGCCAGAGAAAGTCTTGCTTGGGAAAACAGAGTGGCTGTGACCAAACATGATGGCATCAATGCCATCAACCAGGGTCAGAGCGTAGGTGGCATTTTCTTTACTGGTGTCAGTCGGGTTTTCTGAACTGCCGATACCGGAGTGTGGAATCGCTACAATGATGTCCGCACCCTTGGCTTTCATTTCAGGTACAAACTTCTCTGCGGATTCACGAATGCCCATCACAGAAACTTTTCCGGTCAGGTTCTGTTTATCCCAAACAAGAATCTGTGGCGGTACAAAACCAATGTAGCCGATCTTAACGGTTTGTTCTTCGCCGTTGCTGTCGACAATGGTTTTCTCTTTGATGATGTAAGGCGTAAAGAGGTTGTCGCCTTCTTTCTTATCATCCCAGCAGTCTGCTTTGCAGAGTACGTTAGCATTGATGTACGGGAAGTCAGCGTTGTCGATAGCACGCTTTAGAAAGTCCAGACCGTAGTTGAACTCGTGGTTACCAATATTGCCTACCACGTAATCCATTTCATTCATGGCTTTGTGAACAGGGTGGGTATCGAACTTATTGCCCTTTTTGTATTCAGCGGCAATGTAGTCACCCATCGGGCTACCCTGAATCAAGTCACCATTGTCGACTAATACGGTGTTGGCCACTTCACCCTTTGCAGTAGCAACGACAGCAGCTGCACGAGCCAGACCAATAGTGTTGTCTTTTCTGCCCTTGTAGTAATCAAAGTCCATGACGTTGGCATGGATGTCTGATGTTTCCATCAGCCTTAACTGTGCAGTTACCTTGTCACTGTTACCGGATTCAACTTCGTTTTTAGCCGCGCAACCAGATATGGCTACAGCAGAGCCAACTAACATAGCAAGCAGTGTCTTTTTCAATGTACACCTATCAAGGACAAAAGAAGGTAGGTATGAAGCAGATGCTTCATCTTTATGCAGAAGGATTATATGAAATAGTTTTGACTGTTTTGTGACCTGAGTCACGTGTTGTGACAATTGTTGTTTATTTGGTAAATATCGCTAATAAACAAGCATATAGAGGGAATTATCAATACCTAAAAACAGACTCTGGACTCAAACGTGTTAGTAACTGTTTTTATTTCACTCGATAAATATCTTTTGAATAAATTCTTCCTTCAGGATTTGTATAGCTGACACCTCGAATGTCAGGTTTGATCAGATAGTTGTTGCTGTTCCAAAAAACGGGAGCTATAGGCATGTCATTGGCCAGAATCAGTTCAGCCTTAACGTAGAGCTGGTTTCTCTGCTTTCTGTCGAGAGTTACACCAGCTTCGTTGAGCAGCTGATTATAGGCAGGGCTGTTGTAGAAACTGCTGTTATTGGCATGTTCCGGTGTGTGGTTATCCAGCATGGTCATAGCATCATCGTAGTCACCGCCCCAAAGTGCCCGAGCAATCTGGTAGTTGCCTGAAAGCTTATTTTGCAGATAGGTTGCCCATTCCTGACTTTCCAGGGTTAGAACAACAGGTAAATGCTTTTGCCACATCTCCTGAACAGCAATGGCTATTAGACGGTTGATGCCCGTGTTGTTATAGAGATAAGTCAGTTTGAGAGGGCTTTTCTTGTTGTAACCAGCGTCTTCTAACAGCTCTCTGGCAAGATAAATCCTTTCGCTGTCAGACATAGCCTGATAATCAGGAATAGGGGGGATAAAACCGGTCACTGTTGGTGGTGTAAAGGTATAAGCGGGCTTCTGACCCAGACCAAGAATACTGCTTGCAATCTTTTCTCTATTAATGGCAAAAGCGAGAGCTTTTCTTACCTTTTTATTATTAAGGGGAGGCTTTCTGGTATTGAAGGTCAGGTAGTAAGTACTGAGTGTTGGAGTTGATTTCAACTGGTCAGGCACTTTGTTAGCCAGAGATTTATAGTGGCTGGCGGGTATCCCGGAAACTATGTCTACTTCATTTGCCTTGTATCTTAATAAGGCGGCTGTTTCGCTTTCGATAGGCAGAAAAGTTACCTGAGTCAGGACTGTTTTGTTGTTATTCCAGTAATTATTGTTGCGATCAAGAGTCAGGAATTCCCTGATGACCCGCTTGCTCAGTATAAAGGGGCCGTTCACAACGATATTGTTTGCCATAACCCAGTTTTTGCCATGTCTTTCCGTAGCGTGCCGGGGAACTGGTTTAACGGAGCGGTGAGTTAGCATGGGGAGCAGGTATGGCGTAGGTTGAGAGAGCTCCAGTACAAGTTGATGATCAGATTGTGCCCGTATCCCCAGTTCAGAGGGAGGGGTTATGCCTTTAGTGATGGAGTTGGCGTTTTTAATTGACATAGATGCCAGATACCAGGCATAGGGTGAAGCTGTTTCAGGGTTAGCCAATCTTCTGAAACTGTAGACAAAGTCATGGGCGTTTAGTGCCTTGCCGTCAGACCATTTAAGTCCCTTACGAATATTAAAAGTCCAGACTTTGCCATCTGTGCTGGCTTGCCATGACTCCGCCTGGCCAGGAATGATATTTCCTTGAAGGTCTTGAGTTACCAGCCCTTCAAACAGCTCTCTGATCACATGGTCTTCAGGTATGCCAATAGCAAGGTGTGGGTCGAGAGATTCGGGGTCACCGTGAAGGGTTCGTTTGATGGTTTGGTTATCAGCGAGGTGTATCCCATTGGGCAAGTCGGCAGCCTGCAGGTTCAGGCTAAGAATTAGGGCGCATAGCCCTATGACTGTAGGCGTCAGGCTAGTCATTGGAAGTCAACAATCATTCGAATGAAAGCTTGTAAGGTAGCATATGAATAGCATGTTGCTATTCCTTTTTTACGCGGAATTGGCGCGAGAAGTGGTCGAACATAAGTTCTAAATTATCACTGTATTCAGAATCATCTGAACTCGAAAACTGAGATCAGATAGCATGGCTTCACGGCTGGTGCCAGCCCTTGCTCTTAAAACGTAGCCCTGACGTAGATCGAACATCAGGCGAGCACGTTCAAGAGAAGGGAAGTTTTCTGGCAAGTTGCCAGCATTCTTCTCACTGTCAAAACGGGCGGCTAGCCTGAGATCAGCTGCCAGAATAGCTTCCTGAAGAAGCTCCTGCACACCTTCAACGGTTCCGGCGCTGGTGGATACGCAGTTAGTCATAAAACAGCCCAGATGTTCCGGCGTTTCAGTGGCGTAATCCAGAGTTGCCTTCATAAAAGCACAGATGGCTTTTTCTATACTTTCTTCAGACTCAAAAGCGTCCATAGGGCCGCAGGATTCATTGTTCATATAACGCTGAATCGCCTGAATATAGAGACCTTTTTTATCACCAAATACTGAGTAAAGGCTAGGGCTGTTGATACCCATAGCCTGAGTCAGGTCTTTCATGGATGCGCCGTCGTAGCCTTTTTCCCAGAACACATGGATAGCGCACTGAAGAGCGGTATCGATATCGAAATTTCTTGGGCGTCCTACTTTCTTGCTTGGGGCCATTTAGGTCTATGTCCGACTCAAACTATTAAGCCAGACATTAAATGATGACTACCAGGTAACATCAAGGGCGTGGTGCTGGATAGTTTCTTTAACCTTCAGACAGTGGGCGCAGAAAAATCTGTTCACGAATAACCTGCCAACGTTCGTCTTCAAAACGAAACTCAATATTGCAAAGCAGTTTCATCTCTTCGCCGTTCATTCCACTGTGTATACGGCTCAGTACACATACAGCGGTGTCACCCAGAACATGGAAGTCATGCCAGTCGGCCCAGGTATTTAATTGGGTTTTGCCTTCTTCTGTCTGTTTTCTGAAGTGGGTAATAAATTCCTGTTTGTTATAGGTCTGCACGGTGCTATCTGGCATGACCAGAGTCGTGTGGAAATCCCGGTGATAAATAGTCTCCAGAGCATCAACATCGAAGTGGGTGGCGCGGTCGATCAGGTGATCCATGGCTGCACGGATCGCTTCATTGGTATGGGTAGATTTGGTCATTTCTCTTACATCTTCAAAGTGATTTAATTTTGTAATGACCGTTATTAAATTGAAATAAGAGATCTTAGTCAATGATTTTTTGTACTGATTGTTATGAAATTCATTAACCATTGAAAAGTAAGAGCTGAATGGAGGCGTGTTTTCTTAAAACACGTTGTGTATAGCAGCATGAAGTCGTCTACTGGATAGTAAAAAATACCATGGATTTCTTTGCAGCCGTCACGGTTTGACGTCTGTGATAGAGTAACTTCTTAGCCTGCCTGTGAAATTGAGTGATGAAAAACTGGAAACATCCGCCTCTTGATTCCGAGATCGCTCAGTACGTTGACTGTTATTGGTTTCTAGAAAAAACCAATACAGATATAAGTCACGATTCCCCTAGATTAAACCCGTACCCTGAAGCTCATCTCATACTGGCTCCGATAGATCAGCCCTATCATTACACTATGAATGAAATCGATACATCAGGCTTCGGTCCCCATTTGTTACTGCCGAGTAAGCACAGTGTGCAGCTGCATCACGCCGATCCTTTCATGTTTATTGGGGTCAAGTTTCGGGTAGGGGCTTTTTACTCTTTGTCTCTAACTTCAGACCAGCCTCAACTGAATCAAATCATAGAGAACCCTGATTTCTTTGGTTCTTTCAACGCATCTTTGATCGACCAGGCATCAAATACATCAACTTCAAACAGTATTCATAGGCTCTGTGCCATGCTGGACGAATGGTTGCGGCCTTTATTGGTAAATGCTCACGAAGATAAGTTCAGTAAGTTGGTGCGTACGACACTGTCTTTACTGAAGTATGTCGAGATAGCTGCACTAAATACACATCTGCATTGCTCACGAAGAACGATTGAACGATCGTTCTTGCGAGTAACAGGGCTTACTCTTAAGCAATATAACTCTATGCGTACGCTGGATGATCTGCTTACTTATCTGCATCGACGTAAAGAGAACTCGCTAGACTGGTCCGATATAGCGGCAAAATTCGGTTTCAGTGACCAGCCTCATCTTATCCGCTATTTAAAATCAACCATTCAGGCTACCCCGAACAATTACCTGAAACAGCGTGATTTGACCATTGATGTGTATGGGGACTTTGAAGAGTAAGAAAGATTGTCGCGATTATTCAATCCACAAGCGCTTCGAGTGATTAGTCTTGATTCCGAATTAAATCTGACTCTTAAGGAATCATGATGACACTGATCATTAGACCCTACACTGACTCTGACCTTCAGAGCGTTCTTTCGACTTGGGAAGAGGCAAATAGTTTAGCGCACCCTTTTTTGACTTCGGCATTCGTAGACAAAGTTCGCCACGATATCCCCAAACTGTATCTGCCGAATGCTGATACCTGGGTTGCTGAAGAGAATGGTTCTGTCATGGGATTCATTGCACTACTCGGTAACGAGGTTGGAGCACTTTTTGTTCAGCCGGAACGGCATGGAAAAGGAATCGGTAAAAAGCTGATGGACAAAGCTGCAGAGCTCCATCAGGAACTTGAGCTGGAAGTATTCAAAGCCAATTCAATCGGGCGTAATTTTTATTCCAGATATGGATTCAAACTGATATCTGAAGACATTCATCTGGAAACGGGTCAAGAGATTTTACGGCTAAGATACGCAAGTTAACTTTTTCAGTGTCTGGAGTGTATCCAGTGAATTGAACTTCTTAGTACCCCAACAAACTGGGGCACTAAGAATTATCTTAATGCTTTGGTTATCGCATCGTCACAAATTCTTCAGAAGACGTTGGATGAATAGCAATCGTATTATCAAAGTCTGCCTTGGTAGCACCCATCTTCAGAGCAACAGCAAATCCTTGCAGCATTTCATCAGAACCATGACCGATGGAGTGAATGCCGACGATTTTCTCTTCTTCGCCTACTGTCACCAGTTTCATTCGGCTTGGTTGACGGTGGCTGGTCAGGGCACTGTACATGGCAGTAAAGCTGCTCTTGTAGACTTTAACGTTTTCATCGCCGTGCTGTTCGATGGCTTCCTGCTCGGAAAGACCCACTGTACCGATAGGTGGGTGACTGAATACAACAGTGGCAACATTGTCGTAGTTCAAATGCTCTTCAGGTTTATTGTTGAACAGTCTTTCAGAAAGACGACGGCCAGCTGCTACAGCAACAGGGGTCAGCTCAATCTTACCGATATTGTCGCCTACGGCATAAATGCCGGAAACGTTGGTGTTCTGGAACTTATCAACCGGGATATAACCTCTTTCATTGGTTTCCACACCAGTGACTTCAAGGTTAATGCCTGAGGTATGCGGCTTGCGACCTGCCGCCCAGATCACGGTATCAACATTGAGTGAGCTGCCGTTTTCCAGATGAACAGTCAGGCTGCCGTCACCTTCTTTGGTGATTTCTTTTGGAACAGAGTGCGTGTGCAGCTTTGGTCCTTCAGCTTCCATGACTTCAACCAGAGTGTCGGAAAGCATCTCATCAAACGTACGCAGAGGCTTGTGTTTGCGAACCAGCAGGTGAGTTTCACTGCCCAGCGCATGCAGTACACCGGCAACTTCTACAGCAATATAGCCCGCACCCAAAACAGCTACACGGTTTGGACGGTCTTCCAGGTCAAAGAAGCCATCGGAATCTATACCGAGTTCAGCGCCAGGGATTTGAGGAACAGCAGGCTGGCCACCGGTAGCGATGGTGATATGGTCTGCAGTGTATTGAGTGCCATTAACTTCAACGGTTTTGGCATCAACAAAGCGGCCGTAACCTTTGATGACTGCTACCTTGTTGTTACCCAGCACACGATCGTAAGACTGGTGAATACGACCGATGTAAGCATCACGGCTTTCACACATCTTTTTCCAACTGAAGCTTTTTAGAATTTCTTCGCGATTCAGGTCAAAGCCGTAGTCAGGACCATATTGAACGGCATCAGAGATCTGGCCGGCAAACCACATGGCTTTCTTTGGAACGCAGCCTACGTTCACGCAAGTGCCGCCAAGGTGTTTGGCTTCGATCAGGCCAACCTTTGCACCATGCATGGAAGCACGGTTGGCTGTTGCGATACCGCCGCTACCGCCGCCGATTACGAGGTAGTCAAAATGTGTGTCTGCGCTCATGCTGGATTCCAGGTTAGATTTGTAATTGAGTACTTATATAGTGGCACTGTATGCGATTTAAAAGGCTATCGGCCAATTAGCTCTGTTTATCATCCTGATAGTTATCGTCAACGAGTGCCACTTTTCTTAAAGAGATGGTTGCTGAGCAAAATGATTATTAGAAGAAAAGTGGCACTGAATAGATGCAGGTGTGGTGCTCAATAGGCAAAAAAAGTGTCATTTTGCCCTGTGCAGAAAAATAAACTAAAACCGAAGGTGTTACTTGAGTGTTTACCTGTTACTGACAAAGTGTGCGAGGTAACGCTTTTGGAGTAGTCCTACTGTTACCGTATCAATGTCGTTTTTTGTGGAAACTACGTATCACAAGGGGTGCAGAGAGTTTTAAAAAAGTTGGCACAGGGTTTGTATATATACGAGCACAACCAAAAAATTTGCCACTAATAAAAATAATAACAGGCAAAGAATATCGACTGACAATAAAAATAATAAGGGTCGGTAGCAGTACAAGCGGATTGGTTTACAGGGTGTTTTTTTGTGGTGTAGCTACCAACAGGGAAACCGGAAAGCTGAGAAGATTGCGCAAAGCAACGCGAGCAAACCGGGCGGCTAAGGAAGGAAACTAAAGCCATTAACCACACAGCCTGCAAACCAATCCGCTTTTTCTTTTCAAAACTTTTTCTGTTTTTAAAAACGCCTCTTTTACCTTGCCTCTCTCGTTTTTCTGTACTTCAGTTCAAAGCTCTTTTGACCTTCATGATCCGCTACATAGCCGTATAACCGATATTCGTTACCAACGTGAAGCACCTGCTCCAGATAAATTTCTTCATTGTCGTATAGATGCTGAAACTTGGGGCTGGCATCAAGCACACGAACCGGCTTGCTATTATTGCCGTAGTCAAAATAGATATGCAGCTTATACATCAGGCTCTCATCCATAAGTTTTGAGAAAGCTATCTGTTGGTCGTCTGTTATGTATAGAACAGGTGCATATTCTTCAGGTTCAAAGGACTTCCGCTGACACTGATCAGGAGGAGGGGGAACCGCTTCTGTGGAACCTATCTTTGCTTCATAGAAACACTCGGAGTAGCTTTTGCAGTTTCCGGAATCGTCTTCAATTTGATAGGCAAAAATAAAGGTTTCTTTTGCCCAGTTAATCCCAGCTATACGCTCATCATGGTGAGTGAGAGGCGCGTCAATACAGGTGCCTTTATCGAGGTCACAGATACCCTGGTAGGTGTCTTTCGCATGGTGAATGATGGAGCTGTCTTTGGCTTTCAGGTTGAAGCAGTTGAGCAGTATCCTGTTTTGAAATCGCTGATAGCCAAGGTTCAAATCAATATTGCAGCGGAACAGCTCACTGTCTCCATCTGAACTTCTTCTTGCCATGGCCATGGGGAAGTTGACTATATCCTCAGTGCTTCTGATGGCGTAGGTTGCTTCAAGATCTCTTTTGGCACGTCTCTCGAAGTTCAATAAAGTGTTGGGGTTTGAAGTAGCTGTAAGTTCTGCAGAGAGTGCTGAAGTAGGAATTGTTTCTTTGACTTCATAGATAGATAACCGGTTACCTGTGCTGATTTGGCAGGCATTTTTGTTACTTTCAAAATCATACTGAGTGACATGATAATGGTCACCCTCGAGATCAATTCTTGCAGGCTTAAATCGGCAGCCTATTTCTGACTCTGTGGATTCTTCCCAGGTTTCACAGCCATAAATTGAATTGTTCACTGCTGCTTGTGCAAAGAAAGAGCTATTTCGGCTGTTCATAAATGGCTGAGACAGCTTAAGGCTCAATAGGTTTATGTAGGCACTCTGCTGGTGACCCGATTGATTGTAATAATTTACACCGGTCTGATTCGGGCTGATATAAAAAGTCAGTGGATGAAGCCTGCTGAAGTTAGAGATGTCTTCATCGTCATTCGGACAGCTGGATGACTTTGGTCGTAAGCCTGTAGCAGGTGTTGCTTTGTCGGTTAGGATTTCGCGATAGGTGTACTCGTAACCATCCCCATAACCTGAAGTAACCGGATACCACTCTTCACCCTGAGTGCTGCGATAGTCATTTACTGGCAGCGAGTTTGCGAACAGTGGTGTCATAAGAAAACATAAAAGAATAGACGCTCGTACATTCGGCATATATGGCTCCAGAAACTTCATCCGAATCGAAGTAGCTCAGGAGTATAGGTGAATATGAGCTTTGAATAGTTTTATGAAGAGTCAGTCGACCAATGGTATTTCTGAGGCATAAAAAAAGGCCGGATATACCGGCCATAATAGAGATTCAAACAATCAGCGTTGAGCGTCTTCGCCAATATGGTGGAAGTCTATATGCTCTTCATCCACGGCCGCATGCACGTTATTGAAGACATCGAAATCGAGCTCTTTTTCACTCTTGGCAACAATACAGCTGACAACACTATCGCCAGTAATATTGACTGCGGTGCGAACCATATCCAGCAGACGATCCACACCCATGATCAGAGCAATGCCTTCCAGCGGTAAACCAACCTGTTGCAGCACCATTGCCAGCATAACCAGACCAACACCTGGTACACCAGCTGTGCCTATAGATGCCAGTGTTGCTGTGACGATGACCATCATGTAGTCGCCCATGGACAGGTCAACACCAAAAGCCTGAGCAATAAATACGGTGGCAGCGCCCTGCATAATTGCAGTGCCGTCCATGTTAATGGTGCTGCCCAGAGGGACAGTAAATGATGCTACCTTGTTGGACACACCCATACGACGAGTGACGGCTTCGAGAGTCACTGGGATAGTGGCGTTACTGGAAGCTGTTGAG
This sequence comes from Endozoicomonas sp. OPT23, assembly GCF_009653635.1. Classification (GTDB taxonomy): domain Bacteria; phylum Pseudomonadota; class Gammaproteobacteria; order Pseudomonadales; family Endozoicomonadaceae; genus Endozoicomonas_A. The sequence continues at coordinate 141,187 of NZ_PPFD01000001.1, forward strand.
AAGGCAAACATAAAGGCGTCCTGAATCTTGGTAAGAAACAGCCAGGGGCTCAGTCCGGTGAACGCTTTCAATAGGCCTATATAGGTAATGAATAGCTGCAGTGCAAGAGCTCCGAGCACCACCAGGAAGTACTGAATCAGGTTGCCTATAGCACCAAGGTTAATAGTGAAGAACAGCTTCGCCATCAGGCTCATAACACCGTACGGTGCAAGGTGCATAATCAGGGTAACCAGCTTCATCATCACTTCATTAAGAGCGACAAACAGCTTGGCGATAGGCTCGGCAGGCTTGCCTGCTGCGGCAATAGCGATACCGAACAGTAGTGAAAAAACGATAATCTGAAGCGTATTACCCTCAGCCATAGCTTCAATAGGGTTTGTGGGGAACATTCCGATAATAACTTCAGAAATAGAAGGAGCAGTTTTTGAAGCGAACTCGGATGTACTTTCAAGGTTTGCGCCAATACCCGGACCGACAAGGAAGGCGAGCCCCATGGCGAGGCTGATAGCAATACAGGTAGTAGCCAGATAGAAAACAACGGTTTTGATACCCAAACGACCCAGTACGCTGATGTCCTTGAGCGAACAGGCACCACAGACTATGGATGCAAAGACGAGAGGGACAACAATCATTTTCAGGGATACCAGAAATATCTTCCCAATGACGTGAAATATGCCACCGACAAGATATTGTTCAACAAAAATGCTGCCTGAAAACTGTCTCATGATAAGGCCGATCAACAATCCTGTGACCATACCTATCAGCACCTTTGCTGTAAGGGATAAACTGCTCCAACGCTTCATAGAATTATCCTGATTTGCCTGACAAATAGTTCTTTCCTGCCGAACCATTCCTGTGGAACTCGACACTAATAATAGTGTGATTGCAGGGTTTTCAATTAGCTGATTAAGTATTTATTCTGAGGCGGCACAGCTTAAGCAGGCTTGGAAATAATACGGTTGATACGAGTCAATAATTGGCTAATCGATAACCATAGGGTGCTATTGAAGCGTTTATTTTTCGAGAATGGTTGCTTTTGCAGGCAAATAAACTGGGGTTTTAAGACTGTTTTAGCCGCTTTCAGCTGTTTTAAGTGAAAAACGTACTGATATGAATCAATAGGGTAATGAGGCAATAGTAATAAAAGCGTCCATAGTGGTGTTCTATGGACGCTGATGCTTTTTAGTAGAAAGACAGTTTAAGTAGAAAAACAGCTTTAGCAGAAAGACATACGAATACGTTTGTACTCAGGGTGCCAGCGTTTACTTCTGATGCGATGTTCGAGTTCTGTCATTTCGGTCACAGTAGCCAGACCTTCTTTTTGTGCCTGGAGGGCAACAGCAAGAGCAATGTCATTGGTGACCTGCTGAATGCGATCCAGCAGTGGTAACAGAGGTGCGTCTTTGCTGATCAGGGCAGGAGAAGACAGTGCCAGTGTTTCTACCGCTGCATCCAGCATACTGTCAGAAATACGGGAGGCACCGGATGCCAGAACACCCAGCCCCAGACCAGGGAAAATATAGATGTTGTTGCACTGGGCAACAGGGTAACTGTTTTCCTTGTACTGTACCGGGTCAAATGGACTGCCTGTGGCAATCAGGGCTTTGCCGTCAGTCCACTTGATGATGTCTTCTGGCAGTGCTTCTACCTGACTGATCGGGTTAGACAGTGGAAATACGATGGGCTGTTTATGGTTTTCAGCCATCAGCTCAATGATTTCCTGAGTAAACAGGCCAGGTTGACCGGACACACCAATAATGGCATCAGGCTTGGCGTGACGAACTACGTCCATCAGGGATGCTGAGTCACCACAGCTCCAGCTTTGGATAGTTGTCTGGCTCTGAGCCAGTTTCTGCTGGAAAGGGCGCAGGTTTTCATGCTGGTCGTTTACCAGACCATCACGGTCAACCATATAGATACGACTTCTGGCTTCCTGCTCGGAAAGTCCATTGCTGATCATCAGTCGGATGATCTGTTCAGCAATACCGCAACCTGCGGAACCGGCACCAAGGAAGGCAACTTTCAGGTTCTCAACGGACTTCCCTGCTGCTTTGGCTGCTGCAACCAGTGTTGCTGCAGTAACACCAGCTGTTCCCTGAATATCGTCGTTAAAGGTGCACAGCTCGTCGCGGTACTTTTCCAACAATGGTGTCGCATGGTTGATAGCGAAATCTTCGAATTGCAGTAGGGCATTAGGCCAACGACGTTTAAGAGCTTTGATAAAAAGCTCAAGAAATTCGAAGTACTCATCCTCCTGAATACGAGGGTGACGCCAGCCCAGGTAATTAGGATCATCCAGCAGTTTCTGGTTATTGGTGCCACAGTCGAGAGCGATCGGCAGTGTCAGGTTTGGAGTAATACCGCCAACGGCAGAGTATAGAGACAGTTTACCAATGCAGATGCCCATGCCACCGATGCCCTGATCACCCAGGCCAAGAATACGTTCGCCATCGGTGACTACGATAACTTCAATGTTACGTTTGAAGTTGGCCAGCATGGCGTCAATACGATCGCGTTCAGGGTATGAGATGTAAAGACCACGAGGGCGACGGTAGAGGTCGCTGTAACGCTGACAGGCCTGGCCGACAACCGGCGTATAAATGATGGGTAGCATTTCCTGCAGATGACGCTGTACCAGTGCGTAGAACAGGGTCTCGTTGGTGTCCTGTAATGAACGCAGGTAAATATGCTTCAGAATCGGTGTCGGTTTGATGGCAAAAGCTTTGTAAGCCCTTCGACACTGTTCTTCGAGGGTTTCTACTTTCGGGGGAAGCAGGCCGTGGAGGTCGAGTTCGCTGCGTTCCTCTTCAGTAAAGGCTGTACCTTTATTCAGCAGAGGGTTTTCGAGCAGGATGCGTCCGGAAAGGCCAGTATGAATACTGTTTATGTGGGTGTCAGTCATTGTTTTTGTGCCAGTGATAAAGCCAATCGGGCAGGTGAAGTAGCAATAAAGCCAGGAGAGGTTGGTGTCCGATTTTGTGCAGCTAAGGATAAATCCTGTTAGTGGTCAGAAACAGACAGGGAAAGCCGAAGTTATAGGTATTTTTGTAACTAGTTGCCTATAAAAAAGTCAGATGTCGTTTGTGTGGGGAAGAGTGTTACGTAGTCATCCTGCAGTTACACCTCTTCAGTGTGAGGTAACAGAATTCTTTCTCAAAAAGTGCGTGCGCTTTTCGAAGGTTGTTACGTAAACCTACGTGCATAGGGGGCTGGCGGTATAAATAAAAAAGTTGGCACGACAGTTGTATATATACAGGTACAAAAACAAAATTGGCCATAATAAAAATAATAGAGGCCATGCACTGACCGACAATAAAAATAAAAAGTGGTCAGTTACAAGTGAGTGGGAAGGTTTTTTGTATGGTGTTTTTTGAATATCCATACCCGAGCAGTAACTCCCATTCGCTTGACTGTTTTTTTTCATAAGAAATTCTCCCCATCTACTTTTTTGAAATACCTCTCTTCTCCTTTCTGACAGATATTGGATTTGCACCATACTTGGTCACTCTCTGATATATGGTTCATTTCATGTATGCCGCTCCGCAACTGGTTTTTACTTTGGCTGCTTCTGTTCTGCTGTGGTTGTGCACAGGCTGCTTTTGAGCAGTTATCGCAATTAGCGCGTAAGGAAGGTGTGCTGATGACAGCCACCATGCCTGATGACTGGGCGAACTGGGGGCAAACCTGGAGAGACATGAAGAGTTTGTTCGGCGTCACCTGCAGGGATACTGATATGAGTAGCGCGGAGGTGATATACAAAATAAAGGCCGAGAAGAAACATTCAACACTGGATATGGGCGACAGTGGTTATGAATTTGCCGGCCTTGCCAAGGCGCAAAAGGTAACCCTGCCACATAAAACAGAAAACTGGGAAGACATTCCAGAATGGGCGAAAGACCCTGAAGGACACTGGGTACTGTCCTATACGGGAACCATGGCTTTCATCGTTAATAGAGAAAAGGTTAAGAAGATACCCCGCAGTTGGTCTGAGCTGTTAAAAAGCCCATATAAGTTATCAGTGGGGCCAGTCGGTATTGGCAGTCAGCCAACCAATGCTGTTCTCTCGGCGGCCATAGCAATGGGAGGGAGTGAGAGAAACCTGATGCCAGGTATTAAGCTGTTTGCACAGCTGGCCAAAGAGAAGCGGCTCAGTATGGTGTCGCCCACTCTTTCAAATATTGAAAGGGGGGAGATAGAAGTTGCCACATTATGGGATTTTAACGCGCTCAACTATCGCTCCAGGATCAATGCAGAGCGTTTTGCTGTGTTTATCCCTTCAGATGGTGCTATTACCAGTGGTTACAGCACTATTATCAACAAATGGGCCAGACACCCTAATGCAGCAAGGCTGGCTCGGGAGTACATCCTGAGTGACAGTGGTCAGCTTAATCTTGCCCGGGGTCTGGCACGGCCAATAAGAGATATAGATATTCCCGAGAAAATACGCTCAGAACTTTTACCTGACGAGCAATATAAAAATGCCCGTCGTATTTCCAATATTAAAGAGTGGCGTCGAAGTATTCGAGAACTGTCATATATGTGGCAGGAACATGTTCTGGTTCATTTCAACTGATTCAACCACTGTGTTGTATGGGGTATTGTGTGCCTGAAAACACTCCGTCTGAAAAAGTGATACTGATTATTCTCGATGGTCTGAACTACGAGGTAGCCAGAGATTGTCTGGGTAACCTGATGGCCTATGTCGAGCTTTTTAAAGCGCGGTTATTTAAGCTCCGCTGTGAACTTCCCAGCTTATCTAGACCCATGTATGAAACCATTATTACGGGTACCAGACCCATAGACCACGGGGTGGTTCATAACGATATTATTCGCAACTCCAGAATTGAAAGTATTTTTTCTCTCGCTAGAAGTCAGAAACTGACGACCGCCGCTGCCGCTTTTCACTGGGTTAGTGAATTATACAACGATTGCCCTTTTGAGATGATGGAAGGCAGGTATCAAAACGACCCTGAACAACTGATACAGCATGGTATTTTCTATTGGCAGGAGCAGTACCCTGACAGCCATCTCTTTGCTGATGCTGAGCATCTGAGAGTAAACAACGACCCTGACTTTCTTCTTATTCATCCAATGAACATCGATCACGCCGGACACAGGTCAGGTTTACTATCTGCAGACTATCATCTGGCAGCCAAAACAGTTGATACGGTGCTGGCCGAATATATGCAGAAGTGGCTGCCTCTGGGCTATCAAATACTGGTCACCAGTGATCACGGAATGAATGCTGAGTGTAATCATGGAGGAACTACCAGAGAGGAGAGAGAGGTTCCGCTGTTTTTACTGGGAGACAGTTTTAGCTGGCTGGACGATCTTCAGCCAGAGCAGTTGCATATCTGTGGCATTGTTTGCGAAACCCTGGGGATTAGAGATCATGGCAAATTGTTGCCTTCACGACCGGGCTTGGCGTGAGGGTGGTATGAAAATCTGGCGAACAGTTGGTCTGGCATGGTTGTGCCTGATCCCATTTTTTCTAATCATTCTTTTATTTCAGATTTTGCCTTTTGCTCTGGTTCTTGTGAACAGCTTCAAGGCAGATATGGGAGAAATATGGGGGCTGGGAAATTACGCTTATCTTTTTTCCAGCAAGTTCTTTATGCAGAGCGTTACGAACAGTCTGCGTATCAGCCTTTACTCCAGTTGTGCAGGTTTACTGCTGGCTCTTCCCTGTGCCTGGAGTTTGTATAAGAGCGAAGGTCGAGTCAGGCAGTTTGCGCTGACGCTTTCTAATATGGTGGCAAACTTTTCGGGAGTCCCTCTGGCTTTTGCTTTCGTCATAATTCTTGGCAGTAATGGCTTCTTAACATTGCTGGTACTGGAAACAGGGTTGAAGTTGAATTTGAATCTTTACTCAGGCACAGGCCTTGTTCTTATTTACAGCTATTTCCAGATTCCGCTGGCAATACTGCTCATTCTTCCGGCCTTTTCCATTATTAGAAGTGACTGGCAGGAAGCAGCAAGCCTGCTTGGCGCCAGTCATTCACGATTCTGGATAAGCATTGGCTTGCCTGTACTCAGTAGCAGTTTACTCGCGACGTTTATTATTTTATTCGCAAATGCCATGGGCACTATGGCAACAGCTTTTGCACTAACGGCTGGAAACTACAACCTGATCACTATCCGTATTAATAATCTTATTTCCGGTGATATTTTTCTCGATCCCTGGTTGGCCAGTGCGCTCTCGATATTACTGGTCATTTTATTATTGATCATCACGCTTACGAATGAATGGCTGGCGACGATAAGGAGCCGTTATGGCAGAGGGTAATCATCCTGCTTACCGGCTTATTATTTCTTGTTATGTAATAGTTCTGCTATTGCCGTTACTTGGTACACTGCTCTATTCATTAAGTGATCATTGGTCTACAGGGTTAATACCAGATCAGCTCACGTTAAAATGGTATTTTAAGCTGCTTTCCGATCCTCGGTTTGTGATAGCTATAGGTCATTCTCTACTGGTTTGCAGTGGAACGTTAATATTAATGATATTGACAGTTCTTCCAGCAAGCTTTGTTGTTTTTGCCTATTACCCTTCTTTAAAACCAGTAATGAATCTGTTGGTTTTATTACCTTTTTCGGTCCCGCCAGTTGTCTCGTCCGTTGGGCTGCTTGAGTTGTTTTCTGAAGAACCTCTGCTTCTGACGGGAACTCCCTGGTTGTTATCCGGTGCCTACTTCACACTGGCATTGCCGTTTATGTACAGAGCTATTGCTAATAATCTTGATGCACTGGATCTGCAAGGTCTGATGGATGCGGCTCGGTTATTGGGTGCTGGACCTTTCAGGTTGTTCGTTACTGTTATTTTGCCCAATTTAAAAACGGGTATTCTGGTTTCCGTTTTCCTTTGCTTCTCACTGCTCTTTGGCGAGTTCGTTTTCGCCAATATTCTGGTAGGAAGTCAGTTCGAGACCATTCAGGTTTATCTTTTCAACATGCGTTTCTTCAGTGGTCATTTCAGCAGTGCGATTGTAATGAGCTACTTTCTCATATTGATGGTTTTAACGTTGCTGGCCAGTAAGTGGGGGAAAGTCTGATGATGGCACTCCGGGTTGAGAAACTGACGAAGGCGTTTCAGGAATCACAGGTCTTTTCAGAGATCAGCTTTCATATTGCTCAAGGGGAATTTGCTACTTTTCTGGGACCATCAGGTTGTGGCAAATCGACTCTTCTGCGGTGCATAGCCGGGCTCACCACACCTGATAGTGGTGAGATCTTCATTAATGAGAATAATATAACGTCTGAGCCTCCAAGGCTCAGGGGAATAGCTATGGTTTTTCAGAGCTATGCCCTGTTTCCCAATATGACGGTTTGGGACAACATTGGTTTTGGCCTGAAAATGAAGAAGCTACCAGTAACCCAGCAGAGCTCATTAATAGAGGAAGTTATTGCGCTGGTGGAATTGCAGGGCAAGGAACAAAAATACCCGGCTGAATTGTCCGGTGGGCAATGCCAGCGAGTTGCTCTTGCCCGCTCTCTGGTACTCAAACCAAAAATACTGCTGATGGATGAACCGTTTTCGGCTCTGGATACTCGAATACGGAAAAAACTCCGGGTTCAGCTGAGGACTATTCAAAAGGAACTCAACCTTACGGCTTTGTTTGTAACTCATGATCAGGAAGAAGCTCTGACCATTTCGGACCGGATTCTTTTAATGAATGAAGGGAAGATCGTTCAGGATGGAACGGCTGAGCAGATTTATACTGAGCCATCCAATTCATTTGCTGTGCGCTTTATTGGGAACTACAACCTGCTGGATAATCACCAGGCACGAACATTGTTGGGTATCACCAGTGACCATCAGATTGCCGTGAGACCCGAGTCAATCTATGTACGTGAGGACGGCCGTAATTACCCGGAACATGTTAGGCATCCGGTTAAGGGGAAAGTTATGGACAGCCTGTTGCTTGGTAATGTGATTCGTTATCGTGTTGAGGTGGCGGGGTTGGAGTTAAAGGTAGATTTGCTGAACCGCAGCTCTGAACGATTGTTTGCGACAGGAGCTGAGCTACAGCTCCTGTTTAACGCTCAGGAAATCAGGGAAGTGGATTAGAGGTCAATCAGACCTCTGGCCTGTTCAAGGCTATCGATAATGGCATGAGCCTTTTCAGCCACTTCTTCTACAGGTGAGGAAAAATCAGGAACCATGACGGCCTTACAGCCTGCTCTGATCGCTGAAAGAGCACCATTGTTGGAATCTTCAAAGACCATTACCTTTGCTGGATCAACGCCAAGCAGTCGGCAGGCTCTGCTGTATGGTTCAGGGTCAGGCTTGCTGTTTGTTACCTGTTCTCCGGTGACAATAGTATTGAATGCGTCCAAAGCATCCATACCAACAAAGTTATGGTGTACAGTCTGTTGCCGTGAAGAGGTTACAAGGCCCAGCTTCACTGGTTGGGCTCTCAGCCAGCTGAATAATTCCGCAAACCCGGGTTTTAACTCGATGGTTGCCAGGCCTATTTTTTGGTTAAAAAGCTTTCGCTTGTGTAAGTGAAGAGCCTCAGCAGGACACTGCTCGCCGAATGTATCCTTAAGCAATCTCAGGGTGTTCTGTCCTGTGAGTGAAGCACACTGCTTGAGGAAGGTGTCGTCGATGCCATAGCCGAAGCTTTTCCCTGCTTCCTGCCAGCAGGCTCTGTGATACTTCTCTGTATCAAAAATCAGTCCATCCATGTCGAAAATGATGGCCTGTAAGTCGTTCAGCATGGAGCTACTCCACATGCAGAGTTTTGAGGGGATGAGATTCTTCAGCAGGCTTGTACTATTGTTCAATTAAGCCTGTGAGAATCAGGCTGGGACTTTAACTTTAGAGTGAGACATTTTCATTAATCGATGTCATGAAAAATGATTCGATATTAAGTAAATGTCGATTTCCGTCAGCAGATGACTGAAATCTACTCTAAAATGTAATTCTTGATACACAATAGCTTTTTTGGAATAGCCTAATCTAGATAGTGAAGGAATGATAAATAGCTCTTGTGAATCACAAAAAATTTGAATAAGTAATTGTAACGAAACAAATTTATGACTGATCAGAACCATGTCTGCAGTACAGATCTTCCGGATTTATCCAAAGATCATTTGACCAGAGTTGCCTCACTCTTCAGGCTTCTTGGTGACGAAGGTCGCCTGAGGCTGGTTATGGCATGCCTGGATACGCCTCAGCCTGTGTGTTGCCTGTCAGAACTGACGGGTATGTCACAGCCGCTGACCAGCCACCACCTTCGTGGATTGAGAGAAGCCAGAATTCTCAAATCCAATAGAAGAGGCAAGCAGGTACTTTATGAACTGGATGACCATCATATCCGTCATGTAGTTCTTGATCTCTGTAGCCATGTTCTTGAAGAGTGCCATGGTACTGATTCCGAATGTGGCAATCAGCCCAAGGCAGATCAGGATCAGCCTTCCGGCGAACCCTCCTGACATCGCTGCCTGTATAGTCAAAAATTATACAGGTAGCAACAAATCCTAAATGTTTTTCATTTCTGGGCGACTTTTCTAGCAGACTTCATTCTGCAAAGGACAGCCTGTGTCTACTTCCGATAAAAATGATAAAAAATCAGCAAAAGCTGGCCAGGTTCCAGTTCTGGATATTGATGGCCAAAAAGCGCAAGGTCTTGATAGCTCGATTACCATCAAGCTCAAAGGTGTAAAGAACTATAAAGTTGCGGTTAAACCTGCTGTTGAAGCCAGGCTTATTCCCGATCCTGTTCTGGTCGCCAGAAAAGAACTGTCAGAGCAGCTGCATCCTGGAATGAATGTTCCTCCCCATGCTTCCCTGCGCAATGAACTGCTAAAAGAACGTGACCTGGAACGAATCTGTTTTAACCAGACAGACCTGACTCACTGCAATTTCCGTAACAGTAAGCTGAGAGGGGCGAGGTTCAAAGGGTGTAACCTTGCCGGAGCCGATTTTCGTAATGCCGATTTAGTGGATTGTATTTTTGAAGATTCAAACCTTGAGGGCTCTGATTTAAGGTTCTGTCAGCTGAAAAATATCAGGATTGTTGATTGCAATCTCTTCGCTGTAAATATGGACGGCAGTTGCCTTGATAATGGCATTATTGATAGTTGCAATATGGGTGCCCAGAGTTTTCATGGCAGTTCCTGCAAAGGCCTCAGGCTGTACAGTAGTCAGGTCGTTCATGGTTTTTTTGATGATGCGGATATGGAATCCTGTGAACTGAGGAATATGGAGTTCAGAAACTGCACATTGACCAATACCAGCTTCAAGAATGCCTTGATTGATGACTGCCAGTTTCGTGGTTGTGAAAGCTTTCAGGCAGGGCCTATCTTCTCTGGAGCAGTGCTCAACCTGGTATCAATGAGCGATACCGAGTTTCAATTGCCTAAAATGGTCAAAACCCGTATCACCAACAGTCAGTTTATTCGGGTTGATCTGGACTCCTGCCTGATGGATGGAACCCTGTTTGACAAGGTTGTGTTTGAGAAGGGGGAAATGAAAGAGTGTTACAGCCTTGATCAGGCACCTGTTTTCAGCCATTGCAGGCTCGATCACCTCTCGATGAATCAGCTTGAGCTAAGCGATGCCCGGTTTGACCGAAGTGCCTTTGTCGGCGCCATTATTCGTGATTCCGATTTCAGTCAATGGAATATGAGCCACACAGGTCTGGACAGTGAAACCAGCATTGAATAATTACAGGTTTCTGTAGGCGAACTCTTTTATAAAAGCGGTTATAACGAACTTCTGCCAATGTTCATCACGTCAGCGGTTTGCTCTGGCCAATTGATGTCCAGAGTAATCAGCTCCGGCTCTTTTTGATCTTTCCCTTTTTTATCCATGTTATGGATAACGACGGATGCTGTGAAGTGTTCGGGCGTGTCTTCAGAGGGGAAGAACGTTAACTCATCCAGGTTCCAGGTACTGATGTTAACAGGGTGACCATCGGTTTTTACCCGCTCAAAATCATCCTCCAGTTCACAGCCTTCCGGTAAATCCTCGATGATGATCGATTGAGCAATAGTCTCATCTTTCTGCACCAGCTTTGACAGAAATTCCAGTGATAGTGGTGGGGCATCAAAAGCGACCTGATCAGTTTTCGCCTTGGGTTGCTTCTGTACTGAGTGGTTTGTTATCAGAACCTTAATATCGAGTGTTTCAGAATGGAGCTCTGAGTCAGCAAGAACCTGAATCTTGTAGACAGGCTTCACTGTAGAAGGGGAGCCTGTTGTTCGAATATCACCTGTTTGGCCATCGATAATGAATAAGCCGCCAGCATCGTCAACCATTGAAAAGCTAATTTGCTGATCAGAGTCCTTCTGGTCAGAGTCAGCCGCTTCCAGTGTACCAATCAGCTTTTCGGGTTCAAGGCCTGAGGTATAGAAGTTCAGCCCTAATGCGTTCTCAACGGTATCAGCCAGATAGATAGCCATGATGGCATCAGAGCCGAGACAGCAGCTGGTCATCAGCAAGTCATCAATATTACCATTAAGATAACCGTCACCAGCCCAATGACTTTTCCCCAGATAGTTACCGGTACGAAACATTTTTTGCGGAACGGCGCCTTTTCTGGATTTGATCAAAGATCCGTTGCGATAGACAGACATTAAGCCTGACTCGTCTATCGTTGCCGCTATATGCACCCACTGCTCTTGCTGAAAAAAATCATTAACCTCCAGAGCGTTATAGTGATTACTGTCGTCGGAATAAACTCTAAAGCTCAAACCGTTTCCTGTATCAAGGTGGCTGAGAATGATGTTGTTATCCGCAGGCCCATTACCCAGATCAATAATTCTCGACCATGGCTGAGTGAACTCATTAAACCGAACCCAGGCAGTAATTGTCATCGGGCCTCCGGTTTCGAGTGGTGTAATTTCTGCGCAGCCTTCTGTGCCATTCATAGCGAATGTACTGCCACTGTGTTTTCTGCAGGTCATCCAGCTGGCATCACCAGCCAGCATTGCGTGATTCTGATGCCCTGACTCATCAAGTAGCTTAAGGCCGGCTCCAGTATTGCAACTGAATGCCAGAGAGATTTCTTCGAGCATTGATTTTCTTTTAATCAACGGCATAGCTGGTACCGGGGTGATTTCTTCAGGATGAGTTGCTCCAATAATCGTTGCCTGAAAAGAGAAGGTTGCAACCATGGGGAAGGGTTGCTCTGAACCAGGCTCATATTTCAGTCGACCTGTCAGCAAGTCCGAGCGGGTAATTGTTTGTCTGGAGCTCAGTAAACGGTTGTTGAACAACAGTTGCCCTGTTTCTGGCTGACCGGTTATGGCGAGCTCAAACGATAAGGCTTCTGTTTGAAACTGGAAGTCACTGTCAGTAAACAACACCGGTGTGTCATCTATTACTGAAATATCAAAGCTACCAGTCTCAATGGTTAACTGCTCACTGTCATCCTGTTGTTGCTGAGTTTCGGTGGCTTTTGTCTGAAGGGGTAATAATGCTGGCTCATGCGTTTTGCTTATGACGGGTTCAGGTTTATCAGAGTGAACCTGATTTGAACTATTTATATTAACGTGTAGCAGTTCTGAAGGCAGCTGATGATCATCGGGAGGTGAAGTAGAAATGGTCAGCTCAGCGATTACCGCAGGTTTGGAAGAAGCGTCGATAAGAAATGATAGTTGTCTGTGCAATCTGAATCCCTGAGTCGTCAGCAGATCATAACTGTAAGACAGTAACTCCGAGTGCTCTTCGTATGTGGCAGCGCTTATATTCAGGCAGTGGGAATCAGTACTGACGGTAATACCTGACTCTTTTCCTGAATCCAGCTTTAAATTTGCAACAGTATATTGATCAATTTCTTCAGGGCTTAATAAATCTACCTTAAGAATACTTCCGCCTGATGTTTTATTCATGATGGGCTCTTTGAAAGATTTCCAGGTGGATAAAACCAGTTTAGCGACTATTGCCATGAAAAATCATGATCTTTTTATTAATTAAGGTTTGCTTCGGGTTACAGGCGGGGTAATCAGGTTGATGAAGGAGAGCTGATTGCTGGGTAATTAGGCTTAACTTTATGGAAACCTTATTGGTATTTCTGAGAACGGAATTAAGTGAAATACCCCGAAGCGTCAGTATTTTGACAGGGAGAAAAAATGATTCAGTTTGATGCAGTTCGATCATTTCTAACTGAGCAATTCAGTGCTAAATCCGTTGCAGGAAATCTTAACTCTCTAAAAGGTGCTTTCAGGGGAATGTTGGCTGAAGCTGTTGAAGTAATAAAAACACAGCTTGATCGCATGGGCAGGAAATGTGTTTCTGGATATCAACCCTTTCAGAAAGTTACGGAACGAAGCATAGCCAAATGGAATGTGCTGGGTAAACGTTACTGTAAACGATGTGAGCGAATGGAGCAGGCATCAGTAGAGCTTTTGAAAAACCTGATGACTGGAATAGATAAGACCCCTTATCAAGGCATCAAGCAGCAGCGTGAAGAACTGATGCTACAGGTACAAAGCACGTATCGTACCGTCCACGGCAAAAACCCTGACAACGAGCAGTTCAATGAAATCTTCAGGCAACTGTGTGATAAAGCAGGGCACTCAGTGAAAGATTACATGACTCAAATGAGAGGCGTTGAAATAAAAGAAAAAAAGCAAGAAATTGAAGGGTATATGAAAGGTCTGATTCTGGCAGGGAGAGATAGCGAGCCAGAGAATGCTGAGCAGGGCTATCAAAAACTACGGCACGCTATAAATCAGTATTTCTTTCAATTTGAAGGTAGCTACCCAACGACAGATCAGTTTAATGACATGATTACTGATTTATGCGAATTGATTGGTTGGGAACCGGACAGGCACAGAGAAGAATTATTTCAGGTAAGAAAGCCTGAGCTCAAGAAGCTGTCACAGCGATCAGAAATAGCAGTAGGAAGTTTTATAGAGAACCTGAAAAAAGGGAAAGTAAGACGGGTAGCAGAGGGGCTCTTGAATCTTAGAGAGACAATTGGAGCCAAACTGACACTTGAAAGAGAAGGGCGTTCTTTTTCCGCAGAAGATCTTGGCTTGCAGGCAGCAAGAATGCTTCAAAAGAAGGAAATTATCCCAGGTTTTGAAACTGAAATGCAGGCATCTCTAAAGCCAGAAGGTGAAGCTTTCTCCATTCTAAAGTCCCTGTACGAGCTCTCAAATAAAAACTATCCAATAAATGGCAGGGAGCTGGGGCTTCTTGGTTATGCTGGAGAAGAAGCCGTTGTCAGTGTTGAAATGGTTCCCCTGTTATTTGCTGACCTGACTGAGCATTATTTTCCTGGTGAGGAAAATAAGGAGCAGAGGCAGCATTTGCAGCGAGAGTTTATCAAGAAGGTAGCTTTGGGCGACCCATCATTAAAGTACACTGATATGTTCAGTATTGATTTTCAATCAGCCGCTGCGAAAGGCTGAGCCTGTATTACTTCGAGATAATAAAAGAGCCGGCTTCTCAATAAGTGAGGCCGACTCTTTATTTCCAGAAAAGTAATCAACCTTCGTCGAATACTTCTTCCTGAATCCGCTTGATTCCAATGTGTCGTACATCGGTACCCTTCACCAGATAGATCACATACTCGGAAAGGTTACGGGCATGGTCACCAATTCTCTCCAGAGAACGCAGTACCCACATGATATTAAGCACTCGTGTGATAGAACGAGGATCTTCCATCATATAAGTCACCAACTCACGGGTGGCACTCTTGTATTCACGGTCAACCGCCTTATCTTCTTTGGCAACAGCGAGAGCAAGATCAGCATCAAAACGGGCAAAGGCATTCAATGAATCGTGAACCATCTGGCGAACATGGTTACCGATATGACGGGTTTCGATATAGCCTTTTGGCGATTCGCCCTGTTCACTGAGGCTGATGGCAAAACGGGCAATCTTTGCCGCTTCATCACCAATCCTTTCAAGGTCAGTAGACGCCTTTGAACAGGCTATTACCAGGCGAAGGTCGCTGGCCGCAGGCTGGCGACGAGCCAGAATACGGGAGCACTCTTCATCAATGGCAATCTCCATGTAGTTGATGTCTGTATCTTTCTCACACACTGTCATGGCCGCTTCACTGTCGGCACTGATCAGTGCATCGATAGCGTCTGTTACCTGCTTTTCAACCAGGCCGCCCATAGAGAGCAGGTTGTTTCGCAGCTCTTCCAGCTCATTATTAAATTGCTGGGAAATATGATGGCTGAGCAGTTCGCCTTTTGTATCCATTGTCGTTCAGGTCCTGAGTGCTTCAGCCGTAGCGGCCGGTAATATAATCTTCGGTTTGCTTCTGTTTCGGGTTAGTGAACAGAGTATCAGTATCACCAAACTCGATCAGCTTGCCCATATACATAAAGGCAGTGTAATCCGATACACGGGCAGCCTGTTGCATATTGTGGGTAACGATCACAATCGTAAACTTCGATTTGAGCTTGTTGATCAGCTCTTCGATCTTAAGTGTCGAGATCGGGTCGAGAGCAGAAGCCGGTTCATCCAGCAGCAGAACTTCAGGTTCTACGGCAATGGTACGGGCAATAACCAGACGCTGCTGCTGACCACCGGACATACCCAGTGCACTTTCATGCAGTCGGTCTTTTACTTCATCCCAGAGCGCGGCGTTACGCAGAGACCACTCAACCACATCATCCAGTACACGCTTCTTGTTAATGCCCTGAATACGCAGACCGTAAGCGACGTTTTCATAGATGCTTTTCGGGAAAGGGTTTGGCTTCTGGAATACCATGCCTACTCGACGACGAAGGTCGGCGACATTGACACCTTTCTCGTAAATGTTATTGCCATCGAGGGCAATTCTGCCACTGACCTTGCAGCTTTCAACCAGATCGTTCATCCGGTTCATGCTGCGCAGCAGAGTAGACTTACCGCAACCGGAAGGACCGATAAAAGCCGTTACCCGCTTTTTTGGTACTTTCATGGCAATGTCGAAAAGAGCCTGCTTCTGACCATAGAAGAGGTTGAGATCGCTGACATCCATGCAGGTCTCTTCGTCTTCAAGATTCAGTTTCTGGCGCGTGCGGCCCAGGCTTTCCAGGTTAAAAGCAGGCGAGCTGCTAACCGGCGAAGCTTCAGGCGATTGTTCCCGTGTTGGTGTGCTCAAGTCCAGTGCCTCATCCAGCATGGTGATACCTTTGAATTTTTATTAAACCTTTTAGCCAGCAGTAGTGGAAGAAAAGTCATCACTACTGCTGATTATTTCTGCATCAGATATCCGTCGAAGGCGGATATCTGAATAAATAGAGAACTTAAGCTTCCAGACTCTTATACTTTTCACGCAGCTGGTTACGAATAGCCACTGCTGAAAGGTTAAGAACTGCGATCACCACAACCAGCAACAATGCCGTTGCATAAACCAGTGGTCTGGCGGCTTCTACATTCGGGCTTTGGAAGCCAACGTCGTAAATATGGAAGCCAAGGTGCATAAACTTCTGATCCAGATGCAGGAACGGATAGTTAGCATCCAGTGGCAGGCTTGGTGCCAGTTTCACTACACCAACCAGCATCAGAGGAGCTACCTCACCCGCAGCTCGGGCAACAGCCAGAATCAAACCGGTCATCATTGCCGGGCTGGCCATGGGCAGAACAACGCGCCAGAGCGTTTCAGCCTTTGTTGCCCCCAGTGCCAGACTGCCTTCACGAACCGAGCTTGGAATGCGTGAGAGACCTTCTTCGGTAGCAACAATCACCACAGGGAGTGTCAGCAGAGCCAGAGTAATGGATGCCCAGAGCAGTCCTGGAGTACCAAAGGTTGGTGATGGCAGAGCTTCCTGGAAGAACAGCTGGTCAATCTGGCTACCTGCAAAATAGATAAAGAAACCAAGACCGAATACGCCGTAAACAATGGAAGGTACGCCTGCCAGGTTGTTCACTGCGACACGAATGGTTCGAGTCAGCCAGCCTTGTGGTGCGTATTCACGCAGATAAACCGCTGCGATTACACCAAAAGGTGTCACGATGATGGACATAAGAATAACCATCATTACGGTACCGAAGATCGCCGGGAAAACACCACCTTCGGTGTTGGCTTCACGAGGGTCGTCAGAAACAAACTCACCGATCTTGTCGATGTAGAAACCGATCTTGTCAGTCAGGCTCATGGCATTTGGCTGATAAGCACGAACCACCTTGCCAATAGACTGCTCTATCTGACTACCTTCAATGGTCTCTGCTACGAAGCTGTCACGGTTAAACTCAACGTAGAGGTCGCCCAGCTTATTTTCGAGCACCTTATATTCAGCATTAAACACCTTTCGTTGGGCTTCGATATCAGCCAGTTTTGCTGGTGTGTCATTGCCGCTTAGTTCAAGGCCTCGCTGTTCCAGTCTTAATCGCTCCAGCTTGGAGTTAATGGCGCCAATGTCGTGCTTTTCGATGTCGTAAATATCTTCGTAGATATTCAGGGCTCGTTGCAGACGTTTCTGAAACTCGGGCCAGGCACTGTCGCCTTCAACAACAATATTGCCATTCTGCTTGATCGTCTTCAGATAGCCGTAGAAATTACCCCACTCACGGCGTTCAAGGGCCATGATGTTTTCGGGATAGCTGCGATTTTCCAACCAGGTATCAAGCACCCAGGCAAAGTCGGAACCGGTGACATCACGGTTACCTACTTTCAGAAGGTTACGCTCAAGAAACTCTTTACCTTCCGGAGTAGGAATACCAGCTGACTGCAAACGTGTTGCAGAAACTTCTTCTACATCGGCTATTTCGCCAGCTACTACTCGCGAGATCTGGCCGGGCAGAGCGTAGTCAGCCACCAGAATCTGTCCGGGCCAGAAATGCCCCAGACCCCGAGCAGCAATTAATGAAAGCAGGCCTACGACCAGAATGACACAGATGGCTACGGCGCCGGCATTCAGCCAGACCCAGGGTGAACCACTCTTGTACCAGGCTTTTACGGATGTACTCATGATTAAAGCCTCATTCCTTAAAGCGAACTGTATTTCTTGCGCAGACGATGGCGAACCATCTCGGCGGCGGTGTTAACGACAAAGGTAAACAGGAACAGTACCAATGCTGCGAGGAACAGAATACGGAAGTGCGAGCTGCCTACTTCCGATTCCGGCATTTCTACGGCGATGTTAGCCGCCAGTGTTCGCATACCTTCAAATATGTTGGCGTCCATAATCGGTGTGTTACCGGTCGCCATCAGTACGATCATGGTCTCACCCACTGCACGTCCCATGCCGATCATTACTGCTGAGAAAATACCCGGGCTGGCCGTGAGAAGAACCACTCTCATCAATGTCTGCCAGGGTGTAGCTCCCAGTGCCAGAGAACCGTAACTGAGATGCTTTGGCACACTGAAGATGGAGTCTTCAGCGATGGAGAAGATCGTTGGGATGACCGCAAAGCCCATGGCCAGACCGACGACCAGAGCATTTCGCTGGTCATAAGGAATACCCAGTTCGGAAGTCAGCCATGTGCGCATATCACCGCCGAACATAACGGTTTCCAGAATTTCATTCATTCCCATGGCGACACCACCGCTGATGATGACAACAGGGATCAGTAGTGCAGCCTGGTAGCCGTCAGGAATAGCGTGGCGGATACGCCCTGGTAGTGAATCCCAGACAAAAGCAAAGGTCAGAATGCCTAAGGGAACAAAGATCAGCAGGGCAAAAATACCGGGCAGGTTATTCTCAATCAGAGGTGCCAGCCAGAGGCCAGCGAGGAAACCCAGAATTACCGTAGGCAGCGCTTCCATCAATTCAATGACCGGCTTCACCTTGCGGCGCATGCCTGGAGCCATGAAGTAAGCCGTATAGATAGCACCAGCAATGGCCAGCGGTGTTGCCAGCAGCATGGCGTAGAAAGCGGCTTTGAGAGTACCGAAGGCCAGTGGTGTCAGGCTCAGTTTAGGTTCGAAGTCATTATTGGAAGCAGAGGACTGCCAGATGTATTCCGGCTCCTGATAGCCTTCGTACCAGACTTCACCCCAGAGGGCCGACATGGACACTTCAGGGTGTTCGTTGTCGAGGCTGAAGAATCGTGTAGAGCCTTCACTATCACGTATCAGCAGGTAGTTACTGCGAGGTGAAATGGTCAGCTGATCAATATTACTGTCAGCCAGTTTCTCTGTCAGCAGAGTACGTTCTGCTGTTGTATAGAAAATACCGACATTGCCCTGTACATCTGAAGCCAGAAAACCTTTACGACGACGCTCAGGTATGATCTGGGTGATGGCAGCGTCTTCCAGTTTGAAGCTGCGAATCTGTTCAAGGCGCCATTTGTTCTGGTCATTACGCACCATGAACCACTGACTGATATTACCGCTGTCGTCACCAACTAGCAGAGATGCTCCGCCGAGCAGGAAAGTCATGGTCTGAACTTTCTCAGAGCCTGCTGTCAGATCAATTTCTGAAAGTTGGTAAGGCTGGT
The DNA here is from genome assembly GCF_009653635.1 of Endozoicomonas sp. OPT23. Taxonomy (GTDB): domain Bacteria; phylum Pseudomonadota; class Gammaproteobacteria; order Pseudomonadales; family Endozoicomonadaceae; genus Endozoicomonas_A. The sequence continues at coordinate 160,526 of NZ_PPFD01000001.1, forward strand.
TAATGTTGTTGATATTGATCAGATTCAATTGATCAGAACCTGACTGCACAAACAGCCAATGCTGTTCGGGGTCTATCAAAACACTGTTAACATCACCATTAATCAGAGGAAGAGTCACACTGGTTTCTTCCAGAGTGATTTCTTCAGTCAGGAAGTCTTCTTCCTTGGTGAAGGCGGTCATATAGAGCTGTCTGCCACTATAACCGGAGATCAGCAGTTGCTCTTCACCGTCACTCAGGCTGAGCAGCTCAGCGGATGTACCATTGGTAATCAGGTCGAGAGCATTTTCGCCATAGGGGTAGGTGATGACAGGAGTAATCAGTCGCTTGTCATCTGGCCAGGTGATCTTGTAATCATGCTTGAATATAATTACCTGACCAGTACTGAGGCCTGCTGCCAGAAGGTTAGCGTTGGCAGTATCTTCGGTAATGGATGTCAGGCTGGTGCCAGCAGGAAGTGGCAGGCTGAAATTGTATTTCTGCTCACCAGTATGAGTGGCAGTAAAAGCCAGTGCCCCGGAGGAAGAAACGTTGAGAGCCAGCTCGGCCTGTTCTTCTATGCTCTGGTAAAGCGTGGGTGAACCTCTTTCAAACTGTTGAGTCCAAGTGGCTTGCTCCTGTATCTCTGCACTTTTGAAAAGAGGCACAACCTCATAGAGCAAATAGATAAATATCAGCAGGATGGCGACGATAACGCCAAGTCCTCCGACGGCTACACCCCATCGGGCAAACTGGTCCTTAAGGAAACGAAGCGACTTGTGTCGCTGCAGGGCGGGGCTGTTGTAATCAACACCGGGGCTGTCTTCTATTATTGGCTGATACATGGCGCTGCTTGCTCGGTATTTTGCTATGAAAATGCAGCTTTATCAGGCTTGGCAACCTGTCCATATTTTGGTGTGGGCTGCATTTCCCGCTCATGGCTGTCTGAGCGTACAATAAGATTCTTGTATGACAAAAATGTTACAGGTCGACAAAATTGAACATGCAAAGTTTGTTTACAACAGACATCAACTCAGGCTATTTTAATGGCTCATATTTCTGGCTGATGATAGCTTATTGATTGTCTTGAGCTTTTTGCTTTTCTGCGAGTAACGAGAAATGATACGAACGAAAAAATATGAACCCTTAGGTTCAAATAAAAAACCTGAACTAACTGTTTCATTCTGCCCCCTTTCAAGCTCCCTGCCTGTTGCCTCCCTGCATCTCCACCATCATCATACCCACCATTGATTCCTGACTCCGTTCAGCGAACCTTTTTATATTTAATTTGAGCTATTTTTGTACTCTTCTCAAAGAGACAAACTGACATTCGTCTGATCAGGCTCAAAAAAATACTCTTGCTGATTCGTCATAGTCCATAGTTAGTTACAAATGGTTAGTGACGAACAAAAAAACTATTAGAAAATTGGTATTTATATGAATGCAGTCATTATTGCGATTGCTGTGATGCTCGTGCTGAGTCTTGCACGCGTCAACGTCGTACTGGCACTATTTATTGGTGCATTGACCGGTGGCCTGACTGGTGGCCTTGATCTTTCTGGCACGCTCAATGCCTTCTCGACAGGAATGAGTGGCGGCGTTGGTATCGCCATGAGCTATGCGATGCTGGGTGCTTTTGCCGTGGCTATTTCCCGCTCAGGCATTCCTGAGTGGTTGTCTGTAAAGATTATTAACCGGGTGAAGAGTGGTGAAATTTCCGGAAACCAGCTGATGCTGAAATATGGACTTTTCGCTGCTTTGCTGCTCATGGCATTTTCTTCCCAGAACCTGATCCCGGTTCACATCGCGTTTATTCCTATTCTTATTCCGCCGCTGCTGGTGGTTTTCAGTTCAATGAATATTGATAGAAGACTGATTGCCTGCCTGCTGACCTTTGGTTTGACCGCAACTTACATGCAAGTGCCTATCGGTTTCGGTAGTGTTTACCTCAATCAGATTCTGGGTGGCAACCTGGTTGCCAACGGTCTGGAGATTGATTTGGCGCTGATGCCGAAAGCTATGGCTATTCCAGTTTTTGGTATGTTTTTAGGACTGTTGGTGGCTGTGTTTATCAGTTACCGAAAGCCGAGAACCTATCGAGTGGAAGAAGCTCAGATGATTACTGCGACAGAAGTTAATCTGAATGTCAGTACCGTCGTGATCTCTCTTCTGTCCATTGTCATGGTTCTGGGTGGGCAACTATTGACCGGTTCCATGATTCTTGGTGCAGCGATGGGCTTCGCCACCATGGTTATTGGTCGAGTAGTTTGCTGGCGCGAAGCAGACAGTGTATTCACTGATGGTCTGAAGCTGATGGCAGCCTTTGGCTTTATCATGATTGCTGCTGCAGGTTTTGCTGAAGTCTTGAGAACCACGGGTGAGATTCCTGCACTGGTTGCCCAGATTCAGAGTTTGGTTGGTGATAACAAGGCTCTGGCCTCACTGATGATGCTGTTGGTTGGTTTGTTCATCACCATGGGGATTGGCTCTTCCTTCTCTACCGTTCCGATCATTGCCACACTTTATGTGCCGCTTGGTATGGAACTGGGCTTCACACCTCTGGCGATTGCCTGTCTGGTGGGTGCTGCAGGAGCAGTGGGTGATGCGGGTTCTCCAGCGTCTGAATCAACCATTGGCCCTACAGCTGGTTTAAATGTTGATGGCCAGCACGACCACATTCGTGACTCTGTGATCCCAACCTTCCTGCACTTCAACGTGCCAATGGTTTTGTTTGGCTGGGCCGCGGCGATGGCGCTGTAATTTAAAAGTTGCCTGGTACACCATTTCAATTGGGTACTGAGTAGCAGGCAGGGGGACTCTTGAGTGAAAGTTGGTCAGAGTGCCCCTTATGTAGTTCGATCATCAAGAGTTTAATTGGGAGGGTTTTTTTTTGCCTTCTTTTGAAGAGGGAGTAGTGCATCACTAACATTTAGAGGTGATTTTTTTCGAGAAGCAGATGCGCTAATGCTGTTGTCTATAGTAGCATTTGCGTGTCCCCTTTTTTGCCTCGGGCTTAGCGGCGAATCCTCCATAGAGTCAGAGAATATTTCACTGAGTGCTGGGTTAAACAATTTCTGGCAAAGCGCTACTGTTTCTTGTTCAAGAGCCTCGGGAAACTGTTTTAGATACTCTTGTCTTTCAGCCAGTGATGAAATTTGAGCAACTACTTTTAAACAGGTTCTAGCTTCTTTCTGATTCCTCATTTGTAATAGATATCGGACATACTCTGTTTTAACTGCGGAGGAAGATTCTGACAGGTCTCGCCATGCTCTTGATGTTTGCTCCTGAAAAGCCGAAGAAGTAAACTCTCTGAACCCCTTTTGAAAAAAAGTTCTAAAGTATTGTCTTCTTTCACTATCGGGGTATTCAGTCAGCAAGTCATAGAAAAGCCGCTGTTCAGCAGCGGAAGTAATGTCCGCTAAAATTTTTAGGCACATTAACGATTCAGAACGTGCTTTGTAATTACGTAGATGTAGTCTAACTAGGGTTTCTCGATCATTAGTAGGGCCTTTCGACCATCTTTGTCGTTTACCTTCGTTTACCTGAATTATGTCGTCAATATCGCCATTAGGATTAAATTCACTCCGAATAAAACTTGCCAATTCTGGGTCGGTGTCGGGTGTAATCAGATCTCTGATTGTCCAGAATTCTGAAAAATCCATTGTTATAGCTGGACTGGCTATCGCGTGAAGGTGTTTACGTGCAACCTCTTTATCCTCAATATTGAGGAGGTACTCTACATACTTGACTCTCACATAAGGAGAAGCGCCAGCAAACTCTCGACAGACACTGGAGTGATGATCTTTCAGAACTTCCAGAGAAATTCCCTCATAGTCGAGGCTAAACCATATCCGACAAACTCTCTCAGTTTCAGAGTCAGTGGCGACGTTCGGTAATAATTGGAGGTATTTATCTCGCTCAGTTATGGAAGATAAACTGGCAACCACTTTCAGATACTGTCGAGCGAGGGCTTGGTCTTCCAAGGCAAGCAGGTGTTCCACATAACTCTCTTTATCTTCAGCAGAGGCGCGGGCAAGACAGATATAAAGGGGCGACTTTCTATCCTCAATATCCTTTAGAGAGGCTGACTGATAGTCTGGGGTGAATTCTTTCCGGCAAAATGCAGCTGTTTCTGCATCAATATTATCAGTAAGCAGTTGTAGGTAAGACTGCTTTTCCGTCATGGTAGATAAATTGCTAACTATTTTCAGGTACTTTCTGGCGACCTTTTTATCATTGAGAGAAAGAAAGTGCTTTATAAAGAGTGTTTTGACGGAAAGGGGGGCTATGGAGAGATTTTCCCATTCTGGAAGTTTGCAATCACACAAGGGGGTGAGGTCTGGCTGGTGTTCTAATAGATCAGCAATAAGAGGCAAGTCATTAGTTGATATAGCTGTGGATAGAGGGGATGCTTCTCCCCATTCTGAACCGGACAGATCTGCACCATAACAGATTAATAATCCGGCAAGAGTGTATTCTTTGTTTTGTATTACCTTAACCAGTAATGGAATTCCTTCGAGTGTGATATTGGGATCAGCACCGGTTTTAAGAAGTTCTTCCGCTAGAGCCAGATCAATGTCTTCTTCATAAACCATTTGCATCAAAGGCTTGTGATAGCTGGCACTGGATCGTTGATGCTTTGAACTGCGTGTTAAATTACTGATAGTGTCTTTCATTGTCTGGTCAAAAGCTTGGTTATTTTCGATGCCATCGTCAGTATTTCGATCAATCCGACACAGCCTGAATGTGACGATGTTGTTAGCGCAGGGATAACAAGATGAGATCAGGGGAGGGCTAAGTTCATGAATTGTTTCCCGGGAAGTCTGTATAAAGTATTCGGGTAGATTCAAGTCGAAAATTGTGGCAGTAGTATCAGCAATATGTATCGCCAGAGCGTGTGCTCCGGATGCAGAGCGGGCAGTTATTTTATACACGCCTTTAGGCAGATTCCTCAAACAGTAGCTGATTTCCTGTTTGTCTCCAAAAATGGGCCAGTAGCTTGATTGTGTGAGTGCAGCAGAGCCAGGCTGGTTTAGAACTTCACTTTGTAAATATCTTGATCCATGAGTTAATGATTGATATTTATGCAGACCATCCAGTAAATCATTGTTGGGATACTGATGACGCATCACCAGTTCAACCCAGGGACGAACCTCCATCAGAGCTACAATATCAGGGTTCTCTTTCTCCAATTTTTTCCAGACTGCCAGTGCTGAAAGGTTTGGGTGAGAGGTCCGGAATCGTTTATATTCTGCATTCGCGTCCTGCAGAGCTTTTTCCATAGAGTGGTACTTCTCGCCCATTAATTCCCAGCCATCCTCTGGCCTTCTACTCATCATTTGTAACCGAGAGGTGAAGCGTCTCAGTTCTTCTCGATTACCGGAATCTGATAAAATGGCGTTGATGTAGCTTGCTGTAAGGCCAAAGCATTCTCCTGCAGAATTCCTCCTTAGCCGCTCGTTGGACGTTACATCCTGCCATATAGGATGCACCGACAACATATTTCTGAATAGTTGATCACAGGCCAAAACGGGTGTCAGCGAAAAAAAATGAGTGAACCGCGATACTAAAGATTTGACTGGCTCCATAATGGCAGAAGTATAACTGAAGTAGCTACTTCCAGGTTTGTCAGGCTGAGGTCTAACCGCTCTGCCCCCTGTCGTTTTTCCTTCGAAGGGTTCGTCCTGATCAACATTAGCCGGAGGTGATGAAGTACCCAAATAGCAGTCATAACCGACTTTTAAATTCATAACTAACTCACAGTGCAGAAATTTATAACAGGGTCATAAAATGTCCTTTAGTTATATCGACTGTTGGAAACAGTATTTGAAATAGGAGAATAATCCCGCCGCTTGCTGATAGCCGCTCAGAACAAACTTGATACACGAAAGCTTGCTCTGGAGTAGTACATAGATGTGCTAGTTAGATAACTTGATGCGGAGATAAGGCTGATTTACCTTCAGCCTTCCGTCACCTACTCCAGCAATGGCTTTGAAGAACGCTGATGTTACTGTCAGCAACCCGCCTGCTTTTACCTTCCTAACCTTGATCACCAACTCATTTGTTGCTCTGTCCAGATGGATTTCACCCTGCCCTTCAGCAGGCATATTCCATACCGGTGTGGGGAGTTTGAGTGAGAAGTGTATCTTATGATCTCTGATCTTAATGCTGACATCTTTGACGGTGTTACCAGAGTCAGAACCTTCAGAATTGATATGTTCAGTCAGGTCACCGGCGAAGCTGCTGATTGAAGGTTTGTTTGCGGAAACTGATTTCAATGTTCCCAGTTTCAGAGAGCCTTGCTTCAGGCAGGAGTCCAGCAGGTCTATCACTTCGCTTTCCAGTAGAGAGAGCCTCTGAAAGCAGGTCAGCTGAAAGTCAGACATGGTTAACTGACCGCGACGCTCAATGCCATTGAAATGTTTGAATGAGATGGACAGCTGGTTGTCCTGATAAAGGGCATTCAGAGCCTTCATTTCGCCTTTGATGACCTTCTCGAAAGTGCCAATCTGGTCGGTATAGGGAATTCGTATGCCAGCAAACTCAAATAAATACTGATTTGCCTGAAATCCCTTACTCACTTCAAGTTGGAGGTCTCCGCTGAGTAATATTCCCTGATAGCCCACCGATACCGCTGTGCCGAGACCTGATGGTTTGTTGTAGAGAAAATTAACATTATCGAGCTTAAGCTCAGGCTGTCCTGCCCAGGAAGAGAGAGGTAATAGTAGTAAGCAGAGAAACAGTGATTTCATTGAAAAGGCATCCTTTCCTTCTAACAATCGTTCTTGTCAGTTTAGAAGGCTGCCGTGATACTTTTCTAAAGACATAAAAAACCACCTGATCGACAGGTGGTTTTTTAAATAGCTGGTTGAAGTAGTGATTACTTCAGGTTCAGCTGGGACAGGTACTTTTCAACAACCTTGGAAGGCAGAGGGATGTAGCCGTCTTTCACCACTACTTCCTGACCCTGTTGAGACAGCACCATCTTCAGGAACTCGGACTCCAGAGGAGACAGTTTCTTGTTAGGCTGCTTGTTGATGTAAACGTAGAGGAAACGGGACAGTGGGTAGCTGTTGTTTACCGCATTGTCTGGAGTAGCTGCAACGAAAGGCTGACCGGCTTTCTTGGCCAGAGGTACAGTACGTACGCTGGAAGTCTTGTAACCGATACCTGAGTAGCCGATGCCGTTCAGGGAAGCAGAAACAGACTGCACTACAGAAGCAGAGCCTGGCTGTTCGTTTACGTTGTTACGGAAGTCACCCTTACACAGGGCTTTCTTCTTGAAGTAGCCGTAAGTACCGGATACAGAGTTACGTCCGTATAGCTGAATAGAGCGGTTCTTCCAGCCTCCGTCCAGACCAGTCTTACCCCAGGTTGCGATATCAGCATCGCCACCACACTTTCGGGTAGAGGAGAAAATGGCGTCAACCTGAGCCATGGTCAGACCCTTAACAGGGTTGTCCTTGTTGACGAATACGGCCAGAGCATCGATAGCAACAGGAACGGCAGTAGGCTTGTAACCGTGCTTCTTCTCAAAAGCAGCCAGTTCCTTGTCCTTCATCTTACGGCTCATAGGACCGATGTTTGAAGTACCTTCAGTCAGGGCTGGAGGCGCAGTTGAAGAACCGGCAGCTTGAATCTGAACATTTACGTTAGGGTATTCACGTTTGAAGTCTTCAGCCCACAGGGTCATCAGGTTAGCCAGAGTATCGGAACCAACGCTGGAAAGGTTACCGGAAACACCGCTGGCCTTTTTATAAGCCGGGATATCTGCATCGATCTGGCTGGCACTTACTGCCTGAATGCTTGTTGCCAGAGCTATTGTTGTTATTAGTGCTTTCAGCTTCATCCTTGTTTCTCCAAGTAGAATTCGGTTAGGTCTGCTGTTCAGAAAATCAGTTGTTTTATCTACTGGCTGAAACTATAAAGTTGCAATGTGACAGTTAGATGAAAGTTTTATTCAACTTCAATGACAGTGGGCAGGGTTTATAAAGCAGTAAGCGAGCAGGTGCACGTAATAAACTATTACGGCGAAAAAAAACCGGAGCCAGAACTCCGGTTTTTAAGTTTGAATGCTATTTTTTGCGAGTAAAGCTAGTGAGTGAAGTTATCGAGTAAAGGATGGAGCGTGTCCACCGTCTACATTAATAATGTTCCCCGTGGACTTTGAAGACTCTTCACTGATCAGGAAGTAAGTTGCGTTCGCAATATCTTCAGGGAAGATATTCTTCTTCAACATGCTGCGCTGACGGTAATGCTCTTCCAGCTCCTGCTGACTAAGGTTGTAAGCACTGGCGCGCTCTTCACGCCACTTGCCGGTCCATATTTTGGAACCACGAAGCACGGCATCCGGGTTAACCACGTTTACACGAATATCATGATCTGCACCTTCCAGTGCCAGACAACGTGCCAGCTGGACTTCAGAGGCTTTGGCGGTGCAGTAGGCGGATGCATTCTTGGAAGCAACCAGAGCATTCTTGGAAGCAACAAATACCATGCTTCCACCCAAACCCTGATCAGTCATCAGTGAGAAAGCTTCACGGCTTACCAGAAAGTAGCCGGTGGACAGAATGTCCATGTTCTTCTGCCATTCCTGCAAACTGGTTTCAGTGATAGGTGAAGAGGAAGCAATACCGGCATTGGATACGAGGATATCCACACCACCAAAGGTGCGGGCTGTTTTCAGGAATGCCTGTTTAATGTCCTCTTCTTTCGTAACGTTACAAACGACAGTTGAAACCTTGTCGGCACTGAACTGTTCACTCAAACCGGCTTCAGCATTAGCCAGCGCTTCCTGATCAATGTCGGCAAGCATAACGCAGGCACCTTCATGCAGGCAGCGGTGAGCAATGGCCTGACCGATACCGCCTGCACCACCAGTAATAAAGGCAATCTTGCCAGCCAGAGATTTTGGCTTAGGCATACGCTGCAGTTTGGCTTCTTCCAGCAACCAGTACTCAATATCAAACGCTTCCTGCTCAGGAAGTGCCTGATAGTTACCCATCAGGCTGCTACCACGCATAACGTTAATAGCATTGATATAGAACTCACCGGCTATACGGGCAGTGGCTGCGTCCTTGGCAAACGACAACATACCAACACCTGGAATCAGTGTGATAACAGGATTCGGGTCACGCATGGCCGGACTCTTGTCGTGCTTGCAGCGGTCATAGTAAGCCTGATAATCAATACGGTAATCGGCGATAGCCTTTTCAAGCTTTTCATCCAAGCCAGCCAGAGGCTCCTGACCGTCTTCCAGTCGAAGAATCATTGGCCGGATTTTGGTTCTGAGAAAGTGGTCAGGGCAGGAAGTACCTAAAGCAGCCAAGCGGTCAAACTCGGCAGAGTTCACAAACTCCAGAACTTCTTCACCATCAAAAAAGTGGCCCAGCTTTCCTTCGTCCTGACCGATCTTGCCTCTGATCTTTGGCATCAGGTTGCTGACGATGGTGTCTCTGTTTTCTTTCTTCAGCGGCTCAACAAGGTTCTTACCAAATGCCTGTCTGCTACTGGAAACCTCTTCAATCCAGCTGATGGCTCTGTTGATAACAGAGAGGGAGTTCAGATAGCAGTCATAAGATGTATCACCCCAGGTGAATAGACCGTGGTTTTCCAGCACTACACCTTTCAGATTTGGTGACTCCTTTGCCAGCTTTTCCAGCATCAGACCCAGTTCATAACCTGGCTTCTGCCATGGTAGCCAACCCAGCTCACCACCAAAGATATCCTGCGTCAGCTGTCTACTGTTGTCAGATGCTGCGATGGCGATAACTGCGTCAGGGTGCATGTGGTCAACATGGGCGAAAGGCAGGTAAGCGTGCAGTGGCGTATCAATACTGGCTGCTCGCGGGTTCAGGTTGAAGGTGCAATGAGGCAGATAGCCAACCATTTCATCTTCAAACTCGAGACCACGATAAAGAGGTTTAAGCTGATTCAGCTTATCCATATAAAGAGTGGCAAAACCATCAAGATCAATCGTGCCTACATCACCGCCAGAGCCTTTTACCCAGAGAATCTCAGCCATCTGGTTGGTCAGTGGGTCATTTTGCTGAACTTTGGCTGAAGTATTACCGCCACCGTAATTAGTGATGCGCTTGTCGGAACCGAGAAGATTAGAACGGTACTTCAGCAGTTCCTGCTCATTCAGGGTTGATGCGTATTCTGAGTCCCAGAGGTCAGGAAGAAGAGATGTGCTCATTGTCTGCCTTTCTTAATGTTGTTATTGAAATTGAAAGTGGTGGATATAAACGACAATGCTTAATGGTTTTTATTGTCAGCATATCAGCCAGGAGTGAAAGGATTATTTCATTAACAGTCAATATTAGTCAAACTGCGTCAAAACAAATCTTTGCGATTGTCATTAGTCTCCATAAAACTCCATGTATATCAGATAGTTAGGCAGCTTGACGTACTGAAAACTCGTCTACACTCAATTTACAGTCTGGCTAACGCAAGAAATTGTATGCCGTCTGGTAGATGAACTGCCCTATACATGGAGGTCCAAGCGTGAAAGCACTATTACCTGTTTATGCACTGACCGCAGTAGTTGCTCTGTTTCAGAGCCATGCGATTCAGGCGCAGTCCCTGTTTACCAAGGAGAGAATGCCAACTATTCCATTTACAGCGGTATCCCCAACTTTGGGCGAATCGAAACTGGTTATGGTTGGTGTTGATAAGGTTCAATACTTCAACGATAAGGATGGCAATCGCATGTTGTTTGGCGGTCAGGCTGAAGTCTGCACTCGCTACTCTGTAGCGGGTAGCCAAAGCGACCGTATATGCCTCGCGTCTGAGAAGGTTGATCTGGTCAGATCTGCAAAGTATCAGTTCTCATACTGTACTTTTCGCTCCGGTGACGAATGTATAAAGGATGCGTCTGTTTCCAGAGAGTATCCAGATACCTATACTGTCGACACTCTAACCCGCCAAAGTGTTTCGGATGACTTCAATTTTGTCAGACCGGCTTCTTCAAGAGAGCTCTCCCTGCAGGAATGCAAGGATTGCTCATCCATGAAGTACTGACAGGTGTAAATAGTAAGAGCCCTGCAGCAGCAGGGCTCTCATTTTGCTATCAGAATGTGTAGTTCAGACGCAGACGCAGAGCAGTAGTCTTATCGCTCACGGCCTGAGACACGTCACTGGCAGAAGAGTAAGAACCGGCTACAGTCGCTGAAGCGCCTTCAATACCGAGCAGAGGCATAGTGTAAGCAGCATAGGTCGTACTTACTTTTGTGTCCTTTGTGGCAGCTGCATCGAAGTCTGTCTTGGAGTGGATGTAGCCCGCACCGAAGTCGCCATAAGTTACGTTAATAGCGTAAGTATTAACTTTGTCCTTGGATTCTTTGTCTTTGCTCTGAGCAAGGTTCAGGTTTACATCAGCACCTGAAACGTTGAAGTTGGCATTAGCACCAAAGCCGTTTTTATTAACCTTTTTAGTGCCTGCAGGAGTTGCTGCACTTGTAAATGTTGCTGGAACAGCTGCAAACTCGCTGTCATATTTAACCTGTTCATAGCCAACGGTCAGGTTAACAACTTCCGAAGACCACATTACAGCAGGACGAATACCTGTGAATGCCTGCTTATCAACTTCGTCGCCACCTTCAAAGTCGCCGAAGGCTGTAGCCAGTTCGAACTTCAGGCTGTCAGATGCATTGAAGTGCAGGGCAACCTGGCCTGAATCATTCTTGCCGAAACGGCCACGAACGTAGCTAGCTTCATAGACAGAAACTTCGCTGCCGCCAGCGTGTTCAATAATAGTATCCTTGCCCTTCGGAGTCAGGTTTACGGCTTCAAAACGGCCCGCCTGAACATCCCAGGTGTTGTTACCCAGCTGAATAAAGGCATCCCTGATAGCTACGCCATCACTGGTTTGCAGACGAAATGCGCCTTTGCCAGCGACAAAGTATTCGCCCATTTCACGCTTGGCAGTAGCAGCGATCTCAACGTGACCGCTTTGTTTGTATTCTGCAGATTCAAGAGAGGTATCAATCATATCGGTGTTGAGCTCAAGATCCGCACCAATATTCAGGTCAGCAAAGGCTGGAGTGATCATTGCCCCGGCAATGACAGAGGCTAATAGTGATTTTTTAAACACAGTGGCTCCCAGGTGTCTAATTTATTGTTATTGGTTTAGGTAGATCTGCTGGCCAGCTGTGAAAAGATTATTGGGCAAAGGTGTCAAGTTCAATGAAAATCTGTCATGACAGGTCATGAATGGCACTGCGCCAAAAATGGTAAATGACAGAAAATGCAAAAACTCCTGATAGTAAGGGCTATTTGTTAACCTGTTATAAGTTTGTTTATGAGTAGATTTGTTGTTATGTGTGTTTAATATGAAAAAGATTCAAATTGGTGAAATATTTTTTCAATACCCCTGTCAAAACTGACTTTATATCTTGAAAAAACATTCATTCTTGGCAATATTCCCTTGTTTATTAGGCTCTGCATAATTACCAACCCGAGCTGAGTAAAGATTAACTTCTTCGTTTTCCCTATATATCCAGTGCTGTACAGTCTTCATTGAAGTCTCTGCTTTGGAATATTCTGGTTGATAAATGATTTATTTTGAGTGAATATGACCGAAAGAGGTGAAAGATGCTCGACATAGAAAGACACAGACTGATACTCAGTGAGGTTTCCCAACGTTCTGTTGTAACCATTAAGGACATGGCTGACCTGCTCTCTGCATCTGAGTCGACTGTCAGAAGAGATATTACCGAGCTGGATGAGAAAGGATTACTCCGCAAGATTCGTGGTGGCGCAGAAGCACTGACTGCTCCCGCTATTGGTAATCTTGTAGGTCGTCCTTTCAATATCAGTCAGGGGATAAACTCCGGGCAAAAACAGGCAATTGCCAGAGCAGCCGCGAATCTTTGTCATGATGGAGACTCCATCATTATAAATGGTGGCACAACGACCAGCTTGCTGGCTCAGTACGTTTCAGACTTCTCCCTGCACGTACTGACCAATTCATTGCCGGTCTTTGAGTACCTGCTCAAATTTGAGAAGGTCAATCTGACCATTGCCGGTGGCAGTATTTACCGGGAGCAGAACATAGTTCTCAGTCCTTTCGAAAACGATGTCGTTAATCACTTCTTTGCGTCCAAGGTTTTTCTTGGAGCACAGGGAATCAGTAGAGTCGGTGTTATGGAGTCCGACCCTCTGGTCATACAGGCCGAAAGCCAACTCATCAAACAAGCTGAAAAAGTCGTAGTTCTTGCTGACTCCGAGAAATTCCAGAGAAAGAGCTCAATGGTGCTCTGCACGCTGGAAAAGATCAGCACACTAGTGACGGACGCGGGTATTGATGACCACTCGGCTTCGGTACTGGAAAGTCATGGTGTCGAAATTATCATCGCTGATGAAAATGATGTGCCACCACCAAGTATGCTCTGACAGCACTGCTGTCGTATAAAAATAAAAATATAACGGGAGTACACCAACCATGTGGATTAAGAAGACTGCGGCAGCTTTGATGCTGGCTGCTGGTGCCATGACAGTTCAGGCAGCTGAGTCGACAGATTCCATACGTATTGCCATGCTGGTAAAAAGTCTGGGTAATGGCTTTTTTGAAGCAGCCAGAGATGGCGGCGAAGAAGCGGCAAAAGAGCTGGGCAATGTTGATCTGATCTATACCGGCCCAACGACAGCAACCTCGGAAGGCCAGATTGATGTTATTAACTCTCTGATTTCCCAGAAAGTTGATGCCATTGTTGTTTCCGCTAACGATCCTGATGCCTTGGTACCTATTGCCAAGAAAGCCATGCGCCGTGGTATTCCTGTCTTATCCTTTGATTCCGGCATCTCTAAAGATGGTCGGGTATTCCACATCAATCCTTCCAACGCTGAGCTGATTGGTTACAAGCAGATTGCCATGATAAGCGAAACTCTGGGTGGCAAAGGAGAGATTGCTGTATTGAGTGCGACTGCACAGGCAACCAACCAGAACATCTGGATCAATGAGATGAAGAAAACTCTGAAGAAGCCCGAGTTTTCCGGTCTGAAGCTGGTTGATGTTGTTTATGGTGATGACCAGTCTGACAAGAGCTATCGTGAAGCGGTTGGCCTGTTCCGTAAACACCCTAACCTGAAAGGCATTATTGCTCCTACTACTGTTGGTATTACTGCTGCAGCCAAGGCCGTTGCTGACCAGGGTCTGGTAGGTAAGGTTTATGTTTCCGGTCTGGGTCTGCCTTCTGAAATGGCGGGGCATGTTAAGAGCGGTGCTGTTGATACCTTCGCTATCTGGAATCCGATCGATCTAGGTTACACCGCTGTTTATGCAGCTCATGAAATCGTGGCTAAAAAGTCCAAAGGCGAGCCGGGTGACCGCGTAAGAATCGGTCGTATGGGTTCTCTGAAGATCGATGGTAAAGGTGAAACTGCAATGGCTGAACCTTTTGTTTTCAACAAGGTAAACGTGGATAACTTCGCAAAGATCTTCTGATCCGCTATGTGGCTACAGGAAGAGTTGAGAGGCTCTTCCTGTCTGGCAAAATTCGGACTCGCCGTCAGGCATTTTTACTCAAGCAGTAATCTGAACGGAAGCCATGTCCGGCAGGTTGTAAGAGAAAATAATAATGATAAATGACGAATCTTCCGGGATACCTGTTCTACAGCTCAAACATCTTAAAAAACACTTTGGTGGCATCAAGGCTCTGGACGGTATTGAGCTAAGCCTTTATGCGGGCGAAGTGGTTGCTCTGGTTGGTGAAAACGGCGCGGGCAAATCTACAGCAGTAAAAATAATGACCGGTATTTATCAGCCAACAGACGGCGAAGTACTGGTAAATGGGCGGCCTGTTAAATTGTCGAATACTCAGGATGCCTGGACGCAAGGTATTTCAGCAGTTCATCAGGAAACAGTGATGTTTGATGAACTGAGTATTGTTGAAAACATATATATGGGACACCCCATCACTAATCGTTGGGGCGTTTATGACTGGTCTGCCATGAGAAAAAAGGCGGCTCAGTTACTGCAGGAAGTGGATATGGATATTCCTGTAGATACTCCGGTGCTTAAGTTGAGTGTTGCTCAGAAACATCTCATCGAAATCGCCCGTGCACTTTCTCACGATGCTCAGGTGGTTATTCTTGATGAACCTACGGCTGCACTCTCACGTCAGGAAATTATCGATTTCTATGGCATTGTCCGACGCCTGAAGGCTCGCGGCAAAGCCATACTTTTTATTACCCATAAGTTTGATGAAATATTTGAACTCTCAGATCGTTACACCGTATTTCGTGATGGGCAGTATGTTTCAGAAGGTTTGATTAAAGAAACTTCTCAGGACGAACTGGTCAGCATGATGGTGGGTCGAAGTGTTACCCAGGCTTACCCGAAGGTTGAAGCAGAGATGGGTGAAACCATTCTGGAAGTGGATGGTATTGGTAATGACGTTGAGTTTGAAGACATCAGCTTCTCGCTTCGTAAAGGTGAAGTACTGGGCTGTTATGGTCTGGTTGGTGCCGGTCGTTCGGAGATGGTTGAGGCTCTGTTTGGCTTGAAACCATTAGTCCATGGCAGTGTTTTTCTGAAAGGTGAGAAGGTTGATATCAAATCTCCTGCTCAGGCTATCAAGAGTGGACTCGTTCTGGTGCCTGAAGACCGGCAGCAGGCTGGTGGCATTCTGCCGCTGAATATTCGCGAAAACATTACCCTTCCTACGCTCGATAAAGTCAGTAGCAAGTTTTTCATCAGCTCTGATCAGGAAAACAGACTGACGGATACTTACGCCAGAAAACTGGCTGTTAAATCATCCGGGTATGAACAAAAACTGTCTGAACTGTCCGGTGGTAACCAGCAAAAAGTCGTTATAGCCAAGTGGCTGTCTACCCAACCGGAAATCATCATTCTGGACGAGCCCACAAAGGGTATCGACATAGGCTCCAAGGCGGCGGTTCATGAGTTCATCAGTGAACTGGTTTCTGAAGGTCTGTCTGTGGTTCTGGTTAGTTCGGAGCTGCCTGAAGTTATGGGCATGTCGGACAATATGCTGGTTATGCATGAAGGCCATATTACCGGCCGTTTTACCCGCTCGGAATTTGATGCCAAAGATATTCTCAAGGCAGCAACGGGTGAGTCAGAAGAGCTATTACAAAAAGAAGAACAAAAAATGGAGCAGTCCCATGACCAGCCTGTTGCAGCGGCGTGAAACGCAGCTCTTCCTGATACTGTTATTAATGCTGGTGTTTATAGGAATCAGGGCACCGGTTTTCTTCAGCGCGCAGAGTATGGATACCCTGCTGACGGATCTGGCGATACTGGCCATGGTGGCTTCCGTACAGATGCTTGCGATCATGACCCGTGGAATAGACCTGTCGGTTGCTGCCAATATAGCTCTAACAGGTATGGTTACAGCCATGTTGTCGTCTGAATTTCCTGCAATGCCAGTCTGGCAGACGGTTATGACGGCTCTTGGTCTGGGCTTGATGCTGGGCACGGTTAATGCGGTTCTTATAGCCAATGTTGGCATTCCGCCCATTGTTGTGACCCTGGGCACCATGAGTATCTATCGTGGCATGGTGTTTGTAGTGAGCGATGGCAACTGGGTAAATGCTCATGAGCTTGCCGAGCAATACCTTGGCTTTCCTATCGATCGTTTCCTGACACTGACCAATATTGTCTGGATATCAGTGGTGCTTCTGGCACTTCTGCACCTGTTTCTGTCAAGGCATCGGCATGGACGTGAGCTGTATGGGTTAGGCGGAAACCCGGAGGCAGCGAAGTATGTAGGCATCAATGAAAAGCAGAAGTTATATATTGTTTATTGCCTGACAGGAATGGTGTCCGGACTCTGTGGTTATCTCTGGGTTGCCCGTTACGCCGTTGCTTATACAGAAGTCGCTTTGGGCTTTGAACTCTCTACAGTAGCTGCCTGTGTGATTGGCGGTGTCAGCATGGCAGGTGGGATTGGTACCGTTTTAGGGACGGTGCTTGGTTCAGCGTTCCTAGTACTGATTTTTAATGCTCTGCCTGTTATTAACGTTTCACCCTTCTGGCAAATGGCTATTTCAGGAAGCGTCATTCTGATCGCTGTCATCCTGAACTCCATCAATGACCGTCCTCAGATGAAAGTTATCCTAAAAAAAGCACAACTCGCTACAGCGAAGGGGGCAGCGTAATGATTGCCACTGAAACTATGAGCTGGAAAGAGAAAGGTTCCAGCCTGTTCAAAAGCTGGGAAAGCCTGCTGCTTATTCTGCTGCTGCTTATATGTCTCGCAAATACATGGGCATCGCCGTATTTTCTGGATATCTATAACCTGATGGACAGTACCGCGATTTTTTCTGAGAAAGCGGTAATTGCCTTGTCGATGGCATTGATCATTATCTCACGGGATATTGATCTGTCGGTAGCTTCCATAATTGCTCTGACATCAACGGTTATTGGCTATTTCGCAACACTGGGTTTCGATACTTTTACGTTGCTATGGATCGGTGTTTTCACTGGTGCGATTTGCGGTGGGCTGAATGGGTTTATTGTTACCAAATTCGCGGTTCCTGCGATTGTTGTAACCATCGGTACCATGTCTCTGTATCGAGGTATTTCCTGGATCGTACTGGGAGACCGTGCTTATACCGACTATCCAGAAAACTTCTGGGTACTGGGGCAAGGTTATCTCTTTGATCTGATTCCTTATGAGTTTATTGCTTTTCTGGTGCTGGCTGTTGGTTTTGGGCTGCTGCTGCACAAGACAACTATTGGTCGAAATATTTATGCGCTGGGTAACAACCCTCGTGCTGCCCTTTACTCCGGAATCAATGTTAATCGCTATCGCTTCTGGCTGTTTGTCCTGAATGGCACTATGGCAGGTCTGGCTGGGGTATTCCTGACTTCACGTCTTGGAGCAACCCGTCCGAACATTGCTATGGGCTGGGAGCTGGAAATTATCACCATTGTTGTGTTGGGCGGCGTCAATATACTGGGCGGCAGTGGCAGTATTGCTGGTGTGGTTCTGGCGGCCTTTATTATCGGCATGCTGACCTTTGGTCTTGGGCTGTTGAACGTCCCCGGCATTCTAATGACCATCATAATTGGTCTTCTTTTGATCTCTGCAATTGCAGCCCCAATTCTGATCAAGAAATTCAAACCGGCCGGAGGAAAATAATAAGAAAGAGATAATTACCTGACATATAGACCCTCGAATGAAATGCCATGCACTGAAGCAGTTGTCCCTGTAGGTGTGTGGCCTTTAAAAAAATGTAGTAGCAAAACCAATAAAATAAAAATATTAGCTACGAGACACCTGATGAAAAAAATAATAAAAATTCTTGGAGCAACGGCAGCTCTGAGTGGAGGTTTTTTACCCAATGCATTTGCATGGGAAGACTCAAAATGGTTATGGACGGCCAACAATACAGCTGACAATCAGTGGGCTGCTTTCCGGAAGCAGATCAATCTGGATCAGAAGCCCGACTCAGCAATTATTAAGGTTGCAGTGGATTCGAAATACTGGCTTTGGGTAAACGGCCAGCTGGTGGTATTTGAAGGTGCGTTGAAGCGTGGCCCAACTCCCCAGGATACCTGGTATGACGAAGTTGATATAAGTCAGTATCTGCAACAGGGTGAGAATACGCTGGCTATTTTAGGCTGGTACTGGGGCAAGCAGGGCTTCTCCCATAAAGACAGTGGTCGTGCTGGTATGATCGCGCACCTCACCGCAGATGGTCAGCAGTTGGCCAGCGACAGTTCCTGGAAAGTTAAAAGCTATTCAGCTTACAAGAACAGTAACTCTGGCTCACAGCCAAACTACAGGCTGCCTGAATACAACGTAGTGTTTGATTCCAGAGAATCACTTGGAAACTGGTACAGTGCTGCCTACAACGATCAGAACTGGGCTTCAGCCTCCACCTATGGGGCAGAAGGCAGTGCTCCGTGGAATGAGCTGGTGAAGCGAGATATTCCGCAATGGAAAGACAGTGGGCTGGTGGCTTATGAAAATACACCTTCATTGCCGTTTACCAGTAATGGTCAGCCAATTACGGTTAACCTTCCCTATAACGCTCAGGTAACGCCTTACTTTAAGGTGAATTCCAGTCAGTCTGGCCAGACCGTACATATCAAAACAGATGGTTATAACGACGGTGGACCCGTTAACGTAAGAGCTGAATATGTTACCAAAGCAGGTGAGCAGTCTTACGAATCATACGGCTGGATGAGTGGTCACAGCATGACCTATACCTTCCCGGCGGGCGTAGAAGTACTTGAGCTCAAGTACCGTGAGACAGGCTATAACACCGAGTTTGTTGGGCAGTGGTCAACTAATGACGTGTTCTATAACAAGCTTTGGGATAAGGCAGGTCGTACTCTCTACATAAACATGCGAGACACCTTCTTTGATTGCCCAACCCGTGAGCGAGCTCAATGGTGGGGTGACGTTGTAAACCAGCTGGGCGAGGTCTTCTACGTCTTTGACAGTGATGCTCATAAGCTCATCAAGAAAGGTATTACTGACCTGTCCAACTTCCAGAGAAGTAATGGAACACTCTACTCCCCGGTTCCTGACGGTAACTGGAATCGTGAACTGGCCTCTCAAATGCTGGCCAGTGTCGGTGAATATGGCTTCTGGACTTACTATTTCAATACCGGTGACATTGACACAATCAGACAGGTATATCCGAACGTAAGAAGGTATCTGGAAGTTTATACCATGCGTGGTGATGGCCTGATCAATTACCGTTCCGGTGATTGGAACTGGGGTGACTGGGGTTCTGAACAGGACCGCTACGTTATTCAAACGACTATGTATTACATGGCTTTGAATGCTGCTCGCAAGATGGCTGCTGAGCTGGGTGAAACTCAGGATTTCAGCTGGTACGACACCCGTATCAACAGCATAAAAGCCAACTTTGACAGAGTACTCTGGAAGAACAATCACTACCGTTCCGGTGATGTCGCTACTGCTGATGACAGGGCCAACGCGCTTGCAGTTGTTTCCGGACTTGCATCACCTGATAAATATCAGGGAATCACTAATGTCCTGAGAAGCACCTATCGTTCCAGCCCTTACATGGAAAAATATGTGCTGGAAGCTCTTTACCAGATGGGTGAAGAAGACTTTGCTCTTACTCGAATGAAGAGCCGTTATGCACAAATGGTTGCGGATGATTACACCACATTGTGGGAGTTGTGGAGTAAAGGCGGTGGCAGTACAAACAACCATGCCTGGAATGCGCCTAATACCATTCTTGCTCAATATACATCTGGTGTCGCACCGACCAGCGTAGGCTGGAGTACGTATTCTGTGTTGCCGCAAATGGGTAAATTGACGTCTATTCAGCAAAGGGTTCCCAGCATCAAGGGCAATATTGATCTGACGCTTAATAAGGAAGACTGGGGTGTAGGTATAACGCTGGATTCTCCAGTCAATACCGTGGCAAAGGTTGGTATTCCGCTTAACTATTTCACACAACTCAACAGTGTCGAGAT
This sequence comes from Endozoicomonas sp. OPT23, assembly GCF_009653635.1. Lineage (GTDB taxonomy): Bacteria > Pseudomonadota > Gammaproteobacteria > Pseudomonadales > Endozoicomonadaceae > Endozoicomonas_A. The sequence goes on from NZ_PPFD01000001.1 coordinate 180,935, forward strand.
CAATGGCACAACTGTTTACAGCGATGGAAGTGCTTCTGGCAGCTTGGGTGGTGTCGAGTTTGCCGGTCAGAACAGCCAGTTCGTCATGTTTAATCTGCAGCCAGGCAGCTGGACTATTGAAGGCCGAGGAGAGGTTGTACCGGTTCACGTTCCTGACTGGACACACTGCGCTAATGAAAATGAGACATGCTCATTTGATGGCAAAACCAATGTTCGCTATGGCGCAGGCAGTCAGTACACCGAGCTGGAAGCGACCAATCAGGTTCAGTGCGATAACGATACCTTTGGCGACCCAGCCTCAGGCCTTGTGAAGAATTGTGAGTACGACGCTGCAGCATTAGTGCCAGTTACAACCTGGACTCATTGTGCAGATGAAAACGGCACCTGTACTTTCACAGGCACCCGCAAGGTTCGTTACGGTGCAAATGGTCTGTTCGCACAGCAAACTGCTACGGGTTCAATCGCCTGTAATAACAGTGTTTTTGGTGATCCGATTTCAGGCGTCGTGAAAAGCTGTGAAGTAGAAGAATTGCCTCAAACTCAGTGGACACAATGCGCTACTGAAGGACAGACCTGTAATGTCCCAGCGCTCAGTGAAGTTCGCTATGGAGCCAATGAAACTTATTCGGCGGTACAACAGGTGAGCAGTTCTGTGAGCTGCAGCAACACGGTGTTTGGTGACCCAATTTATGGTGTCGCCAAGAGTTGTGAATATCGATTGCTGCCTTAATTGGATGTAGTTGTGCTGGAGAGGGAAGGGCCTCTCCAGCTAAATGGACAAAACTATCTCAATAAATTTGGCCAACTGCACAATGAAAAAAATAATAAAACAGCTTCAGGCTTTACTCTTGATGATGGTAAGCCTGATTACGACATCCACTGCATACGCCTGGAGTGATGCACAGTGGATATGGACTGATGATACGTCATCTGTCAATCAGTGGGTGGGATTCAGAAAACAGCTCAGTCTTGCAGAAGCGCCGTCATCCGCGACTCTGAAGATTGCTGTGGACTCAAAGTATTGGTTATGGGTCAACGGTCAGTTAGTGGTCTATGAAGGAGGTTTGAAGCGCGGCCCGACGCCACTTGATACCTGGTATGACGAAGTCGATCTGAGTCAGTACCTGAAGTCAGGAAATAATACTCTCTCCATACTTGCCTGGTATTGGGGTAAAGAAGGTTATTCTCACAAAAGCAGTGGAGCGGGTGGCATGGTTGCTAACCTCTCTATTGCGGGTACAAACACTTTTGAAGTTAACTCTGACCACACATGGAAGGTCAAAAGGCTGGCTGAGTATGTCAATAGTGCATCAGGCACGCAGCCAGATATACGGTTACCAGAATATAACGTTGTTTACGACGCACGCCTAGCTGTTGGTGATTGGTTCTCAGAGAGTTTTGATGATCAAAACTGGAGCCTTGCCTCAACACATGGAGCTGTTGGCAGTGCCCCCTGGAATCAGTTGGTACGGAGAGAAATTCCACAGTGGAAAGACTATGGGTTAAAAAATTACGCTAATGTTCCACAGCTGCCTTTGGTCAGTACAGGTCAGACCATTGAAGTTGATTTACCGTACAACGCTCATATTACACCTTACTTCAAAGTAAGAGGTTCAGAAGGGCAGGTCGTACATATGGAAATGGATGCGTATCGTGATGGAGGCGCACCCAATGTAAGGGCTGAATATATTACTAAGGCTGGTCAACAGGCCTATGAATCACTTGGCTGGATGAGTGGTCACACTGTTAAGTATCGCTTTCCTGTAGGCATTGAAGTACTCGAATTAAAATATCGCGAAACTGGCTATGATGCTGAGTTTGTCGGCCAGTTCTCTTCCAATGATGCATTCTATAACAAGCTTTGGACCAAGGCCGGACGCACACTCTACGTCAATATGAGAGATACCTTCTTCGATTGCCCTACGAGAGAAAGAGCTCAGTGGTGGGGAGATGTCGTCAACCAGCTAGGTGAGGTGTTTTATACACTGGACCCGAAATCTCATCAGCTGATCAAGAAGGGTATCTACGACCTGACAAACTTTCAGAAAGGTAATGATGTGATGTTTGCTCCTGTGCCAACTGGTATCCCGTCTTACCAGTACAGGGACATGGAGTTATCAAACCAGATACTGGCCAGTGTCGGGGAATACGGATTCTGGAAGTATTATTTTAATACCGGTGATCGAGCGACTATTGAGCATGCTTACCCTGCAGTGAAGCGTTACCTTGAGCTTTGGAGTATGAGAGGTGATGGTTTGGTTAACTACCGGGCAGGCGACTACAACTGGGGTGATTGGGGAGGGAATGTAGACACATACACTCTCCAGGTTACCTGGTATTACATGGCACTTGATGGTGCAAGAAAAATGGCTCAGTTACTGGGCAGAACTCTGGATCTAAGCTGGTATGAAGCTCGAATGAGCAGCATTGATAACAATTTTGATGCCGTGCTCTGGAAAGGTGATTTCTATAAGTCGACGAATGTTGCTTACCCTGATGATCGTGCTAATGCGATGGCGGTTATATCCGGACTGGCTGACAGTAGTAAGCATGCAGACATTGGTCAGGTTTTGAAAACGCGCTTCTATGCTAGCCCATTTATGGAAAAGTATGTTCTTGAGGCTCTTTTCTTGCTTGGTGAAGATACTTTTGCTCTGAATAGAATGAAGAGTCGCTATAACAACATGGTAGCTTCTGAGTACTCGACTTTATGGGAGGGGTGGGCTCAGAACTCTGGGGCTACTTACAACCATGCATGGAATGCGCCCAATACAGTGCTTTCACAATATGCAGTTGGTGTTTCGCCATCCAGTGTTGGTTGGGCGACCTACTCTGTCCTACCACAAATGGGCAAGTTGACGTCTATTCATCAGGTTGTACCAAGCGTTAAAGGCAATATCGATATCAGTCTGGACAAGGAAGACTGGGGTTTTGGTATCAGTCTGAACTCTCCAGCCAATACGGTTGCAAAAGTCGGAATTCCTCTCGGTTACTTTACTCAACTTAATACCGTTGAAGTTAATGGGGCAGAGGTATACAGCAATGGCAACTTCAGTGGCGGTGTTAGCGGTGTTGAGTTTGCCGGTCGGAACAGCCAGTTTGTCATGTTTAACCTGCAACCAGGCAGCTGGACTATTGAAGGCCGAGGAGAGGTTGTACCGGTTCATATTCCTGACTGGACACACTGCGCTAATGAAAATGAGACATGCTCATTTGATGGCAAAACCAATGTTCGCTATGGCGCAGGCAATCAGTACACCGAGCTGGAAGCGACCAATCAGGTTCAGTGCGATAACGATACCTTTGGTGACCCTGCTTCAGGCCTTGTGAAGAGTTGTGAGTACGACGCTGCAGCACTGGTGCCAGTTACAACCTGGACTCATTGTGCAGATGAAAACGGTACCTGTACTTTCACCGGCACCCGCAAGGTGCGCTACGGCGCTAATGGACTGTTTGCCGAGCAAACGGCAACGGGTTCAATCGCCTGTAATAACAGTGTTTTTGGTGATCCGATTTCAGGCGTAGTTAAAAGCTGTGAAGTAGAAGAGTTGCCTCAAGCCCAGTGGACGCAATGCGCCACTGAAGGGCAGACCTGTAATGTTCCGGCGCTCAGTGAAGTTCGCTATGGCGCGAATGAAACTTACTCGGCGGTACAACAGGTGAGCAGTTCTGTGGGCTGCAGCAATACGGTATTTGGCGACCCGATTTATGGTGTCGCCAAGAGTTGTGAATATCGATTGCTGCCTTAGCAATAGTAAAAGCTACTTCGATAGCTAAAGGGATGTCGGGGGTTAAGTCGTTCCCCGACAGTTATAACAACAAGAAAAGGAAGTGCGATGAAAGAGAGTCTTATCTGCGCTGTAGATCTCGGCGCCTCTAGTGGTCGCCTGATTGTTGGTTGGCTGGAAGAAGGCTTGCCTGTTATCAGGGAAGTTCATCGTTTTGAGAACGCATTAGTTAACAAGAATGGCCATGATTGCTGGGACCTTGAAGGGCTCTATCAGAATATTCGTATAGGGCTGGAAAAAACGGTCAGAGGATACGGAACGCCGAAGTCTGTCAGTGTTGATAGCTGGGCTGTAGATTTTGTTCTTGTTGATAAAGAAGGTGAACTCGTATGTCCGCCTGTGGCCTATCGAGACAGCAGGACAGAAGGTTATCTCGATAAACTTTCTGATAAAGAAAAAGCGGGCGTCTATCGCCGTACTGCTATTCAGTTTCTGCCGTTTAATACGCTTTATCAGCTGCAGGCTATTTCAGATCAGAATCCTGAATGGCTGGAAGACGCTGACTGTTTCTTAATGATTCCGGATTATCTCAACTACCGACTCAGCGGTGTCCGGTCGTCTGAATACACTAATGCCAGTACTACCCAGTTACTTCATGCCGCTAACGCGGACTGGGATGATGAGCTTCTTTATATGGCGAAAGCACCAACGCGCCTTTTTCCCAAGCCTCAACTGCCTGGTACCAATCTTGGTCTGGTCACTGACTCAATAGCAACGGTCACTGGTCGTACGTCTGTCATTCTGGCTCCCAGTCATGATACTGCGGCATCAGTTGCAGCCAGTCCGTTAGCTGGAGAAAACAGCTTTTTCCTAAGCTCCGGAACCTGGTCACTAATGGGTTTTGAATCTGATGATTACTTTAACGATGAACAGGCGCTTGGTTTCAACATAACCAGCGAAGGCGGCATCAATCGTCGTTTTCGTGTGTTGAAAAATATTATGGGACTCTGGTTGATACAGAGAGTCTCTAAAGAATTAACTGATACCGACTTTAGCCAGTTGGTAGAAGCGGCTGAAGGAGCGATGCCTTTTCGCAGCCTGATCAATCCTAACGATGACCGCTTTCTCAATCCTGCTTCCATGATTGCTGAAATACAAAGCTACTGTCGTGAAACAGGGCAGCCTGTCCCCGAAACCGAAGGGCAGTTGGCTAGATGTATTTTTGAAAGTCTGGCTTTTCTCTATGCCAGAGTTGCTCAGGAACTGGCAACAGTCAGAGGCATCATGCCTGATAGCATCAATGTGTTTGGTGGTGGTTGTCAGAATGAACTGCTTAATCAGATGTGTGCGGATGCCTGTAATCTTCAGGTTGTTGCCGGACCAGTAGAGGCTTCAAGCCTCGGTAATCTTATCAATCAGTGGATTACCCATGGTCAGTTGGAGTCTCTTGAAGCCGCAAGATCCGCCATTGCTAAATCCAATGATCTGACAACTTTTTATCCAGATGCGATAAGCAGCTTTGAGTCTCAGAGATCGAGATTTAATGAACTGTTTGCGCGCTCTTCATCCTAATAACAATAATCAGACCGGGAAATAATAATGAAACCAAAGCATATTGAAACCGTATACGGCATCGCAAAAGAACAGTTTGCAGAACATGGAATTGATACTGACGCAGTAATGTCGAAACTCGATACGATCGCTGTTTCCATGCACTGCTGGCAGGGTGATGACGTTGCCGGTTTTGAAGCGCCGGATGGCCCGCTTACTGGTGGTATTCAGGTAACCGGTAACTATCCGGGCAAAGCCAATACACCACAGGAACTGCGTCAGGATATTGATAAGGCTATGAGCCTGATTCCTGGTGACCTGCGGCTGAACCTCCATGCTATCTACCTGGAAGCTGATCAGCCTGTTGATCGTAATGAAATCAAGCCAGAGCATTTCAGCAACTGGGTGGAATGGGCAAAAGCAAAGAATGTTGGGCTGGACTTCAATCCAAGCTGTTTCTCTCACCCATTAAGTGCTGACAATCTGACTCTGAGTCATCACAACGATGAAATCCGTCAGTTCTGGATTGAACACTGCCAGGCCAGCCGTAAGGTTAGTGAGTCTTTTGGTCAGGCGCTGGGAACACCATCTGTAATGAATATCTGGATTCCGGATGGCTACAAAGACCTGCCGGTTGATCGCTTCTCTCCCCGTGAACGTTTGATGAACTCACTGGATGAGATCATCAAGGAACCTATCTCAAGAGACCATCATTTGGATGCGGTAGAGAGCAAGCTGTTCGGAATAGGAACAGAGGCTTATACCGTCGGTTCGAATGAGTTTTACATGGGCTATGCAACCACCAGAGACATTCTGCTCTGCATGGATGCTGGACATTATCACCCGACCGAAGTCGTATCTGAAAAGATCTCTGCGGTTATGAACTATGTGCGCGAAGTGCTGCTGCATGTTTCCCGTCCAATTCGTTGGGACAGTGATCATGTGGTTCTGCTGGATGATGAAACTCAGGCCATTGCCAATGAAATCATTCGTGGAAACTTCCTGAATCGTGTCCATATCGGTCTGGACTTCTTTGACGCTTCTATCAACCGCATTGCGGCCTGGACCATAGGCACACGCAATATGAAAAAAGCGCTGTTGAAAGCCCTGCTGGAGCCGGTTGATCGCCTCAAACAGGCAGAGCTGGATAGCGACTTCACCAGCCGTCTTGCCTTGCTGGAAGAACAAAAATCTCTGCCGTGGAACGCTGTTTGGGATTACTACTGCATGAGCCGTGATGTGCCAGTTGGCGAGCAGTGGCTGCAGGAAGTTAAGCAGTATGAGCGTGAGGTGCTGAGCAACCGAGCTTAATCAAGAGGTGGTGTGTGTTTGGCCAGGGACGGCCAACCTTTTTTATTCCGTTTTATTGAAGTTTGAAGTAATGATCAGAAAAGCATTTGTGATGACTGTTCTGCCTGATGCTCATGATGAGTATCAGCGCAGACATGACGAACTCTGGCCTGAAATGGCTTCGCATCTTAAAAGACATGGCGTCAGTAATTACTCGATCTTTCTAAACCCCGGAACCAGTCAGTTGTTTGCCTATGTTGAGCTGGAGTCAGAAGCTCGCTGGGAAGCACTGTCCGAAACAAAAATCTGTCGGAGGTGGTGGCTATATATGAAAGACATTATGAGAACAGAGCAGGATGGGAAACCATTGACTGACGATTTGCAGCAAGTGTTTCATTTAGCCTGACTTTTAGCGCCTTATTAGCCTATTACTTGCAGTGTGCTGTCGCTATAATCCCTGAACAATAAAATCAATAATAAAACAGGGTCGCCTATGAGCACCGGCTGGATTTTAATATCAAAGGCTGTCGCCGGTATAGACAGTTTCACCGAAAGACTCGGACGTCTTCTCAGTTGGTTCAATTTGCTGCTGGTGGGCAGTGTTTTCACCGTCGTTATTCTTCGATACTGGTTTAACTCTGGCTCCATTGCGTTGCAGGAAGCGGGAATGTACTTCCATGCGCTCATATTTCTCGGAGCCAGCAGCTACTGCCTGAAAAATGGCGGCCATGTGCGTGTTGATGTCCTCTACAACCGTATGAATGCAAAACAGCAGGCACTGGTGAACAGTCTGGGAACCCTTCTGCTGTTAATGCCAGTCTGTCTGTTTATTGGCTTAATGAGCTGGGACTATGTCGCTCAGTCATGGCGGATTCAGGAAGTATCCCAGGAAGCAGGCGGCCTTTCTTTTGTTTATCTACTGAAAAGCCTGATTCTATTTTTCGTTGGCACAATGGTTTTACAGGGACTGGCTGAGCTTCTTCGCTCTGTGATGATTCTTATGGGCAAGGAGGCTGTATCCCATGGCTGATTTTATTCCCCTGTTTATGTTTGCCTGTGTCTGCCTGGTATTGATGGCGGGCTATCCGGTTGCCTATTCACTGGCAGGTACGGCTCTTATCTTTGCCGGAGTAGGAAGCCTGACCGGTTATTTTGAACCGACTTTTCTCAGTGCTTTGCCCAGTCGAATATTCGGCATTATTAATAACCAGACATTGATAGCAGTCCCGCTATTTGTGTTTATGGGCTGTATGCTGGAGAAGTCGAAAGTAGCGGAAGGCCTGCTGGAAAGTATGGCTCGATTGTTTGGCAAAACTCGTGGCGGCCTTGGTCTTTCGGTGACTCTGGTAGGTATGTTGTTGGCAGCCAGTACTGGCATTGTCGGAGCAACGGTCGTCACCATGGGGCTTCTGTCTTTGCCAACCATGCTTCGTCGTGGTTATTCACCGAGCCTGGCCACAGGCACTATTTGTGCGACCGGTAGCCTTGGTCAGATTATTCCTCCCTCTATTGCTCTGGTTCTACTTGGTGATGTGCTTTCAACAGCTTACCAGCAGGCACAGTTAAAAATGGGCATCTTTTCACCTAAAACAGTCTCTGTAGGTGATCTGTTTGTCGGTGCCATTATTCCTGGCCTATTACTGGTTGCAGCTTATTCTATTTATATATTGCTGGTGGCATGGAGAAAGCCGGACGCTGCACCGGGTCTTACTGATGAGGATATTCGTGAATACGACGAGAGCGAACATACGTCACTGTGGATGAATCTGATTCCACCGCTGTTACTGATCGGTGCTGTTCTTGGTTCGATCCTGGCGGGTGCTGCCACGCCAACAGAAGCGGCTGCTGTAGGTGCAGTGGGCGCAGTCGTATTAGCGTTAGCAAAACGACAGATAAGTATTAAAACCTTGTCAGAAGTCGCAAAAAATACGACTGAAGTCACCTGTATGGTCTTCCTGATTCTTATTGGTGCTTCTGTGTTCTCGCTGGTGTTCAGAGGTTTTGGTGGTGAAGAGCTGATTCATGAAGTCTTCTCGGCTATGCCAGGCGGTGTCTTTACTGCTGTGCTGGTAGTGATGATTGTTATGTTCCTGCTGGGCTTTATTCTCGACTTTATCGAGATCACCTTTGTTATTGTGCCGATGGTTGGTCCGGTACTGCTGGCGATGGGACTCGATCCTGTCTGGTTGGGTATTATGATTGCAGTTAATTTGCAGACTTCTTTTCTGACCCCGCCCTTCGGCTTTGCTCTCTTCTACCTCAGAGGTGTTGCGCCGCCGGAAGTGAAAACCTCAGACATCTACCGAGGTGTCGTACCGTTTATTGTGATTCAGCTGATGCTGTTGGCTGCTCTGGCCATATGGCCTGAACTTGCTACTTGGCTACCAGAGCAACTTTATGGATAATGCCGGAAAATTAATATCTGAACTGTATAACTCAATAGCTCAGACATAAAAATAAGAACAAGTCGTCTACATGGATGATAGGACGACAACTGGAGGTGCGAGATGGTGCTGGATAGTGATACACCTGCTCCTGAAGGTGAGCTGACACTCAAGATCCTTGCTGATTACAAGTCCGTTAATTCTACGGGTGATGTATTTGGTGGCTGGGTTGCCATGCAGGTTGATCTGGCTGGTGAGATCATGGCCAAGAAAGTTGCTAATGGTCGTGTAGTAACGGTGAGCATAGGCTCGATGAGCTTTATGCGATCGGTAAAAATTGGCGATATTCTGTCGCTCTTCACCCGAATTACTGAAGTAGGAAAAACATCGATTCGTGTCGTCGTTGAAGCCTGGGTGGAAGACAGCGAAGGAAGCGCCAAATTGACAGAAACCAGTATGGTGTTTGTCGCCGTTGATTCGACTGGTAGAACTCGAAGAATCAGTGACTACAGCGCTTGATAAGCGTGTAGCGACACGCAATCGAATATTAGGTAATTGTTTGCCCGCGGCAGGCGGGCGAACAACTCTGGATTTCATATGTCTGGGTAGTTGGTTATAGATAAGTCACTATGACTGATATTTAGTCAGCATTGCAGCCAGCTTCTCGGCAGATGCAGGTTTGCTGAGAAACTCGTCTATGCCGGCAGCAAGGCAGGTTTCTCTGTCTTTACCGGAAACGCTGGCTGTATAGGCTATGACAGGGATTTTCGAGTAGCTGTGGTTAGAAGCCCGAATTTGTTTTGTGGCCTCGATACCGTCCATGACCGGCATCATGATATCCATAAGAACCAGGTCAAAAGGTTCTTTCTTCAAAAGCCCACTCTCCAGCAGCTCTAACGCTTTGGCTCCGTCCTCTGCCAGCTCAAAACTACAGCCCAGTTTTTCCAGCAGTTTGCGGGCTACCATCTGATTAACCTTGTTATCTTCAGCAATCAGAATATTGAGATTCAGCTTTTCCGTATCAGGCATAGCTAGCTCCGAAGAGTGTTCTACTAGCAATATCTGAATTTCCGGCTGGTTCTTTAAGCTGGGAGGCTCTTTAAAGAGAGAAGAGCTTTGCACAGCTGGGATATACCATTCCAGTCAGCGTTCTGAACCAGCTCATCCGGAGCCAGCCAGGTGCCTGCAACACAGGGAACAGAAGGCAATAAAAGGTATGCCTGATAGTTTTCACTATTAATGCCACCAGTAGGACAGAAGCTGATTTCAGGCAGAGGCCCCGCCAGAGCCTTCAGCATTTCTGTGCCGCCAGAGGCTTCGGCCGGGAAAAACTTCAGACAATTAAAGCCTGCTGTGAAGGCGGCTATAGCCTGAGTGGGGTTGGATACTCCGGGGAGAAAAGGCGCGGAACAGTCTCTGGCAGCTTCAAGAATACTGTCCGTAGACCCAGGTGAGACCAGAAAATCAGCACCAGCCTGCTCAGCCAGTTGCAGCTGGAAGGGCGTTAATACGGTGCCAGCTCCCATAATAAGGTCTTCAGGAAGCTGTTCTTTTATAGCTCTGATCGCATCAAGAGCACAGCTTGATCGCAGGGCTATCTCCTGATTTTTCAAGCCACCGTCATAAAGTGCCAGGGACAATGAAAGAGCCTGATCGACCGAATCAGGCGTTATTACTGGAATAACCGGGCTGGCGGAGGTCAGGATATCTTTCATTGTCATTATTCTTATTCCTTTTATTTGTTATGGACTGACACCTGTTAAACCTTTTTCAATAGCATGAGGTCTGAATATTGATTCGATCCAGAATGGATAGTTCAAGTTGATCACCCTTTTCAAGTGGACCAACACCAGCGGGTGTACCCGTCAGAATGATATCGCCTGGCTCAAGGGTAAAGTGGCGACTGATATAACTGATTAGTCCGGGAATAGACGTCAACATATGGGAGCTATTGCCCTGTTGTCGCATTACATTGTTCACTTTCAAATCAAAACTGATGTCGTCCAGATCATGAAAATGTTCTTTGGCGATAAAACCAGATATTGGACAACTGCCGTCAAAAGCTTTTGCAGTTTCCCATGGCAGGCTTTTGGCTTTCAGAGTCGATTGAAGATCACGCAGGGTTAAATCAAGTGCCAGAGCAAACGCCCTGATAGCCGCAATACTCTCGAGTTCGCTGGCGTTTTTCAGACGTTTATCGATCAGCAGAGCAACTTCAGTTTCGTGATGAACACTGCCACGATCTTTCGGGATAGAAAAAGGCACGTCGAGAGGCACAAGGGCGGTTGCCGGCTTCATAAAAAGAACCGGATCGTCAGGCAACGGGTTGTTGAGTTCGTGAATATGTTCTACATAGTTACGACCAACACAGACAACCTTGCCGGTAGGAAGATCAATTCTGTCGCCACTTAACCAGTGATGTCTGTACTTCATAAGACTTCCTTTTTACTCCGACCTTTCTTATTCTAGGGCTATCAGGCTCTCAAACGTTTCTGCAACTGGCAGGAGCAGTTTTACTCTCAGCAGGCACTTTTAGCCAGACCCCAGGTCCGGCACCCAGATCTCAGGAGCGAACAATGTCCGAAGAGCTTCACATCAATATTCAAAACCTTCACGACCTTCTTGAAGGCCAGCCTGTTGACGACTGCACCGCCGGTTCGTTGAAACAGATCACCGATGAAATACAGCTGGCTCTTGCCCAGGCGGAGGGTGAAATTCCTCTGCAGGACTATAACGAGCAGCTGGAGCAGGAGCTTATCAAGTTTGGTGAAGAGCATCCGGCACTGGCCCAGGCCATCAGACAGGTCATGAATACACTGTCCAGTATTGGTATCTGAACAGGCATCATACCTTTCAACTTGATCAAGTTTAAGCCCCGGCGGAATCGTTTGTCGGGGTTTCCCGTCATAGTGTTTCGGTGTTTCACGTTAAGGCACTTTTCTGTGCTATGATTCCCACCCGGTCCGTTATACGCCAGCGACTATAACAATTCCAATGCTTGAAGCAGTATTCGGTCTGTCAGGAATGAACAGAAACTAACGTCAGTGTTGTGTGGCAACTGTGCATAATTGAATAGATGAATATTTTTCACCCACCGTGGGTGGGTGAAAATGTATGACTCAGTATATTCGATTACATATGCCAACTGTGCACACTGGACGGCAGAAGAAATATAATCCGAGCAAACACTATGCCTTCTATTTCCCTGGACAAGAGCAAGATCCGTTTCCTTCTGCTGGAAGGGGTTCACCATTCAGCTGTTGAGATTCTCGAAGCTTCCGGCTACACCAATATCGACTATGTCTCCAAGTCACTGCCAGACGATGAACTGAAGCGTCGTATTTCCGAAGCTCATTTTGTCGGTATCCGCTCGCGTACTCAGTTGACCGAAGACGTCTTTGCTGCGGCTGAGAAACTGGTCGCAGTGGGTTGCTTCTGCATCGGTACCAATCAGGTTGAACTGGCTGCAGCCACTTCCCGTGGTATTCCGGTATTCAATGCGCCTTATTCCAACACTCGCTCTGTAGCAGAACTGGTTCTGGCTCAGGCTATTCTGCTGTTGCGTGGTGTTCCTGAAAAGAACGCGGCGGCACACCGTGGTGGCTGGATCAAGAGTGCGGCTAACTCATACGAAAGCCGTGGTAAGAAGCTGGGTATTGTTGGTTACGGCAGCATCGGCAGTCAGCTGAGTATTCTGGCTGAATCTCTGGGCATGCACGTTTATTACTATGACGTGGTGACTAAACTGTCTATGGGTAATGCCAGGCAGATCAGCAATCTCGATGAGCTGCTGGCGAAAGTTGATGTAGTCAGCCTGCATGTTCCTGAAACACCAGCAACCAAGTATATGTTTGGTGAAGAACAGTTCGCAGCCATGAAAGAAGGCAGTGTTCTGATCAATGCTTCCCGTGGCACAGTGGTGGATATCAACGCGCTGAAGTCAGCGGTAGAGTCCGGCAAGTTGCTGGGTGCGGCTATTGACGTATTCCCTGAAGAGCCACGTTCCAACAATGACGAATTTATCAGCCCGTTACGAGGCCTGGATAATGTGATTCTGACACCTCACGTAGGTGGCAGCACTCAGGAAGCTCAGGAAAATATTGGTCGTGAAGTCGCTGAGAAATTCGTGATGTACAGCGATAACGGTACAACTCTGTCGTCTGTTAACTTCCCTGAAGTTGCGTTGCCAGGCCATTCTGACAAGCATCGTCTGTTACACATTCACAAGAATATTCCAGGTGTGCTGGGTGCGATCAACAAGGTGTTCTCCGAGAACGGCATCAACATCAGTGGTCAGTTCCTGCAGACTAATGACAAAGTTGGTTATGTAGTGATGGATGTAGATGCTGATCGCAGTGAGATTGCGCTGGAGAAGCTGAAAGAGATCGAAGGTACTATTCGCTGCCGCGTTCTTTACTGATTTACAGTAGCAACAAAAGTTGTCGAGAGGCTATCCTCTCGACATTTATCCCGCCTTAAACCGCCATCATCTTTAGAGCTTCAATTTCCTCTGGCCAGATAGTGTCGTCGATTGTTTCCAATACCATTGGCACACCGTTGAAACGGTCATCAGACATAATGTATTTAAAGACATCCCAGCCGATTTCACCTTGCCCAAGACTATGGTGACGGTCCTTTCTTGAACCTAGTTCACACTTGCTGTCGTTCAGGTGCATACCTTTCAGGTACTGGAAGCCAACAATGCGCTCAAAATCGCCAAAGGTTTTCTCGCAGGCTTCTGTGGTGCGCAGGTCATAACCAGCGGCAAAGGTATGGCAGGTATCGAGGCAGACACCAATACGGCTTTTATCTTCCACGCCATCAATGATCTCTGCCAATTCTTCAAACTGCCAGCCAAGGTTGCTGCCTTGGCCTGCTGTATTTTCGATAACAGCGATGACACCTTCGGTTTTATCCAGAGCCATGTTGATGGATTCGGAGATACGACCAAGACAGTCTGAAATGTCCATTTTTCTCAGATGGCTGCCAGGGTGGAAGTTAAGACGGTCTAAACCCAGCTGCATGCAACGTTCGAGCTCATCAATAAAAGCATCACGGGACTTATCCAGTGCTTCCTGTTCGGGGTGGCCGAGGTTTATAAGGTAACTGTCGTGAGGCAGTATCTGCTCCGGTTTAAAACCAAACTTCTCACAACGCTCTTTGAAAAGATTGATGCTTTTGGTTGTCAGAGGTTTGGCCTGCCACTGACGTTGGTTTTTAGTAAACAGGGCAAAGGCTGTTGCACCTAGCTTGTGGGCGTTCAGGGGAGCATTCTCCACGCCGCCTGCAGCACTGACATGGGCGCCAACAAATTTCATTTAGGTCAAAACCCCTATATAAAAAATAATTTATATCTTAGACGATGGTATGGATAGTTTATAACATGAAGTTGTATTCATAATTGTCCTTCAGGGGGGGACTCATAATGAAAAAAATGATGGCGGCAGCTGCACTTTTACTGGCTATGCCTCTGACTGTATTTGGCTACAGCTTTTCTGAAGGCAAGAATTACACTCAGCTTCCGGAAACCTTCCAGAAGAGCGAAAAACCGACTCTGACCGAGGTTTACTCCGTCTATTGCGACCACTGCTATAAGTGGGAACAAAAAGGTATGATTCAGTCTATTCAAAATGAAATGATCAAGAAGAAGGTCGACTTTGAGCAGGCTCATATCGCCTTTGTTGCCAATTATGGTGACAAGATCAGTAAAGCACTTCTGGCTGCTGGCAAAACGGGCGAGAAAAAGGCAGTGAAAGACACACTGTTTTCTGCGTTGCATGAAGATAAAATTGGCGACTGGAAATCGGATGATCAGTTTTTTGCTACCCTTGCCAAAGCAGGCCTGACTCGCGAAGAGTTTCAGAAGGGAGTGAGCAGCAAGGACATTCAAAAGAAGTTCAAGTTGTGGGAAGCTTATGAAAAAGCGGTTACTTCCACACCTTCTTTTGTGGTGAATGGCAAATACGTCATCAAAACGGAAAGTCTTGAGTCTTTTGAGCAATTTTACGCTCTGATTGATTACCTGCTGGTACGACCCTGATCACGATAGAAATAATAGAAAGACAAATGGAGCAGCACCAAAGTGAATGCACTGGCTAAAATCTGGAGTGACTTTCGTTCTGCTCCCATGGGAGCCATCAGAGAGTGGCAGAACCACCGGGTCATCTGGCTGATTATGCTGGTGACGGCTCTGTCACTGGAATCCACAGCCTGGTATTTCCAGTATGTGATGCTGATGGATCCTTGTGAACTCTGTGTCTATCAACGTCTTGCAGTAATGCTACTGGCGATTGCTGCCGGTATTATGCTGATTGCCCCTAAGAATAAACTGGTTCGGGCTTCAGGGTATCTTGTCTGGATCACAGGAGCACTGTACGGCTTGATGGCTGCTATTAAGCAGCTGGGTTATTACGGTGATAATGACCTGTTTATGACCTGTAAAGCGCTGCCAGACTTTCCGTTTGGACTGAAACTGTATGAATGGTGGCCTGAGATGTTTCTGCCTTCCGGTTTCTGTGGGCAGGATGGATGGCTGTTCCTGGGTTTAAACATGGCAACCTGGATGACATTTATCTTTGGTATTTATGCTGTTGTTTTTGCTCTTTGTATTATCAGTGAACTGAAGAAGCGTTGATACGCAGTCTTTCAGAGAAAAGCCTCTTCAGAAATGAATAAGGCTTTTTTTGTATCTTCAAAATCACAGAAGTGTTTTGACACAGGTAGTCGAATATTAAGTTGCTATATCCCCGCCGTTGGCGGGGATATAGCTTATGAATTCGTATGTCTGGGCACTTATAGCCCTGCTGTATCGAGGCTATAAAGAATTTATAAGACCAGTTATTTCTTAATGCCTGTACTCTGTAATTGCTAACAAAATAAGAATATGGAGGCAAGCAATGAACGTTTATATAGAACATGCCAATGTCACAGTGAAATCTATTCAGGAATCCTCTCGACTGCTTCAGGCCGCTTTCCCTGACTTTCAGTTACGTGGTGAAGGTGTCTCGGGAGACAAACGTTGGGCACACTTTGGCAACGAAGTGATTTACCTTACACTGAATGAACCACTGGAAGGTAAGGCTGATGCATTGGCAAAAAACTATGCAGTATCAGGCCTGAACCATCTGGCATTTGTCGTCGATGATATTGATTCTATAGACCAGCGTTTACAGGCTTCAGGCTATAAAAGTGACCCCGTTTTTCAGGAAGAAAGCGAGCTTCGACGCCGTCATTACTATGAAGATAGCAACGGGCTTGAATGGGAGTTTGTTCAGTATCTGACAGACGATCTCAGTTTGAGGAATCATTATTAAGAAGGTGGGTCTTCAGAATTTTTTGAATGGAACATACTGTTTTAGGCAGCTCGTTCATCAGATGGTGTCCTGCTTCACTTTGGTAATGAACTTCAGGATTGCTAAATAAACGCTGTAGCACAGGTATATTGTGAGCTGCATCGACAGTGCGATCCTGTGTCCCCTGAAAGATAACAGGGCTAACAGAACTTCTGAAACTGGATGATTCTATACGTTTTATCCATCGATCCAGAGAAGATACCCACTCTGTAGGCAGTACATCCGGGCCAAGTGGATCGTTGTGCGCTAACTCAAGGAATTCCCTGTTTCTGGAGTTATCGGTATACCTGCGTCGGATGCCTTTGGTAAAAGGCTTGAGAATACGAAGCTGAACTCGTCCGAGTTTCCAAAGCCAGGGTCTTATCAGAGGAGCCGAAAAGAAAACCTTCTCGAAAGGTCCTGTCTGCTCAGTTTCAGCCAGTCCAGCAAGATAGTCGGTCAGAATTGCACAACCTGTGCTTTGGCCAAAAGCATGCCAGGGTTTTGGCAGGCTTTCCTCAAACCGGGCAAAAATATCCGTGAGAATTTCAGTGTATATTCCAAAGTCGGGAATACTGGCGGGAGCACCACTGGAAAGTCCATGTCCCGGTAATTCATAGGCAACAACGTTATAGTCGTTTTCAAGCAGAAAGCGAATGAGGTTGCTGAACAGTCCCACATGGTCGTAATAACCATGAAGCAGGAAAACACTGCCTCTGGCATTGTCTTTCAGAAACAGGTGGCAAGCCAGTTGATAGTCGTGGCTATCAATCCGGCCTATGACGTGCCTGACTTCAGACATTTGATGCTCAAAATCAATGCCGTAGAATTTGAAATAATCATTAAACATACCTGAGGTGGATACAGTGCTGTTTAAGCTCGCTGTATCCAGAATTTCAAGTAATGCTTTTAATGATTTAGGATCAGGACGGTATGCTGAAGCTTGGCCTATATGATGAGTCATCCGACTTTCTGAAGATCCTTTTTTCTCACTGTGACTTCCTGTCGAGAGACGATTTGGTTAGTCATAGAGCCATCAGCGCAACGCTGTTGCTTGATGTGCTGAATAAGAATTGCCCCACGGTCACAACCAACATCGTACATAAAGGTCATTTCAAGGTTCTTGTAGAGCGGGTGATCCACAATCACCTTGTCTCCCTTCTTTAAACCACTACTGCCGGATTTACCTTCAGCTTCATCATTGACTAGAGCAACAATACTTTTGATGGTCTCGATTACATGCTCGCCATTTGGAACAGGACGAGGCAGTAAGGCCGCATCATTTTGCATTTCAGCTTTTGAGAGACGTCCGTCCCGGTGAAGCTGGCGGGTAACCCGATTGAAATACACCATTTCACTGACACCCCGAGTGGAGCGAATCTTGTGATAACGGGTAAGGTCGTGCAGATCCAGATAAAGAAAAATATACCCGGGAAATAAGGCTTCTTCTTTCAGAAGGCCTTTTTTACGTACTTTGATTTCGGGGTTATAGGCATCAAACCCCTGTGCCTCGAGGTTATCGAAGGCAACTGCTTCCTGCTTTGACTTGGTTTTGAGCAAGTACCAGCCTTCCTGCAAGGTCATTCCCTCTTGCATATACTCTCCCTGATTTTGCTCCAGATGCCCTGAATTAGACTGGGTTACAGTCATATTAAGTGAGCCTCTGCCAAGTGTCATCTATTTGAACGCCTTATTATAGTTGGCATAAGTAATGTTACACAAACGGTCTGAACAGATTTTGTACTTACTAACTTAATGATTTTTATATAAAAACCACTATAAAATACGTAAGTTAAAAATTAATAATATTTATATTTGTGAGGGAGTGAAAAAGAGAGGGAAGTGGTAAGTATGAGAGGTGACCGATCTGGAACGATCGATCACCCGAATGGCAACAGCCAGTTTACTTGGAAGCTTCTTCCAGCATGGCTACTGCAGGCAGTGTCTTGCCTTCTACAAACTCCAGGAAGGCGCCGCCGCCAGTAGAGATGTAGGAAACCTGCTGCTTGATACCGTACTTGTCGATTGCCGCCAGAGTGTCACCGCCGCCAGCGATAGAGAAAGCAGAAGACTCAGCAATCGCCATGGACATGGAGCGTGTGCCTTCACCGAACTGGTCGAATTCAAATACGCCAACCGGGCCATTCCACAGAACTGTTTTGGAGGACAGCAGAACTTCGTTGAAAAGCTTCTGGGTTTCAGGGCCAACGTCAAAGATCATGTCGTCGTCTTCAACTTCAGTCACCAGCTTAACGACAGCAGGCTCGTTCTCGTCGAACTTCTTGCCGCAAACCACGTCAACCGGCATCGGGATATCAACCTTTTCCATCAGCGCCTTGGCGTTAGGAATCAGGTCTGCTTCGTACAGGGACTTACCAACGTTATGACCGGCAGCGGCCAGGAAAGTGTTGGCAATACCGCCACCTACAATCAGCTGGTCGCAGATGTCAGACAGGGATTCCAGGACGGTCAGCTTGGTAGACACCTTGGAACCACCAACGATGGCGCACATTGGGCGATCAGGCTTGCCCAGGGCTTTGCCCAGTGCATCCAGTTCGCCAGCTAGCAGAGGGCCCGCGCAGGCAATGTCAGCAAACTTGCCAACACCGTGAGTAGAAGCCTGAGCACGGTGAGCTGTGCCGAAAGCGTCCATCACGTAAACGTCGCACAGAGCAGCCATTTTCTTTGACAGCTCTTCGTCGTCTTTCTTTTCGCCCTTGTTGAAGCGAACGTTTTCCAGAATAACCAGTTCGCCAGTGGCTACTTCAAAGCCTCCGTCAACCCAGTCTTTGATCAGACGAACTTCTTTACCCAGCAGGTTGCCAATGTAATCCGCGACTGGCTTCAGGGAGAACTGCTCATCGTACTCGCCTTCAGTCGGGCGACCGAGGTGAGAAGTAGCCATAACTTTCGCGCCAGCTTCAAGAGCCAGTTTGATAGTAGGCAGGGATGCAAGAATACGGGCGTCGCTGGTAACCTTTCCGTTTTTAACCGGTACGTTCAGGTCTTCGCGAATCAGTACGCGTTTGCCAGCCAGATCCAGGTCAATCATTTTCTGGACGTTCATGAGGGTGTCTCCCTATGCAACGAGTTTCACAGAAGGGGAGCAGCTATCGCTTACAGGCCTTGCAAACAGTACGAAAGAACCAGTCAGCGAAAGTGCTGGAATAAGAAATCGAGCTGGACAATAGCATAAAAAAATAACAGCGGGTATGGCTTACAGACCGTAAATGACGTGGGTCAATGCAAATATCAGGGGTTAACGGAAACGCACATTTATAATGTTTAAAGTTGAGAATAAACGTGCGTTTTAAGGTAAGTACTCGAACCTATGAATTCATAGATCATCTCCCCGCCGTAGGCGGGGAGATGGCAATCAAATATTCGATTACGTGTGTCTGCACACTTATCGAAATAGCGTTTATTTCTTCAGCCAGTAGCTCGCTACATCCAGCATCCGGTTAGAAAAACCCCATTCGTTATCAAACCAGCAAAGCAGTTTGATCAGTTTGCCGGAAGTCACTTTGGTCTGTGTACCGTCCACTATGCAGGAGCGAGCATCGTGGTTGAAGTCTACAGACGCATGGGGCTCGTTGGAAAAACCAAAGATACCTTCCAGCCTGCCGTGAGTAGCTCGTTCAAGAATTCGGTTTACTTCATCTTCGGTGGTTTCCTGTGTGACATGGACGCATAAATCCATGCAGGAAACATTGATGGTTGGTACACGAACCGAGTTGGCTTTGAACTTTCCTTCCAGCTCTGGCAGTAAACGGTCAATACCTTTTGAAAGACCAGTATCTACAGGAATAATGGAGTGCAGGGCGCTGCGGGTCAGCCTCAGGTCGCTCTTGTGATAAGCGTCAATGACCGGCTGATCGTTCATGGCTGAGTGGATAGTCGTAATGCTGCCGTATTCAATTCCAAGTGCATCATTCAGAGTTTGGATCACTGGGACGATGCAGTTGGTCGTGCAGGAAGCACTTGAAACAATCTGATGATCAGAAATCAGTGTTTCTTCATTGATGCCATAGACAATGGTGGCATCAACATCGGATTGGGCTGGCTGAGAGAACAGCAGCTTTTTGGCACCACTTTCCAGATGCAGCTCTGCCATATCCCGTTCATTGAATGAGCCGGAGCACTCCAGCAGCAGGTCAATGTTCATGGACTTCCAGTCCACATTACGAGGATCTTTCTCATGGAAGACCTTGATGCGATCGCCAGCAACAATCAGGTGTTCACCTTCATGGCAGACTTTGGCGGGAAATCGACCATGAGTGGTGTCGTAGCGGGTCAGATAGGCAAGAGTATCGAGATCAGACAGCTCGTTGATGGCAACTATTTCAAGCTCGGAGCGATAGCCGTTTTCATAGAGCGCACGGAGTACGCATTGTCCAATTCGGCCATAGCCATTAATTGCCAGTCTGAATGCCATTCTTGTTATTCCAATCTCTAAATACTGCTTTGGCGACAGTATAAGTGTGTAGCCACACGTAATCGAATATTAAGTAACCATTGCCCGGCGAAGGCGGGCAAACAGCTAAGAAATTCATATGCCTGGTTATTTAAGCAGGATTATCACAATTGAGCAGGCTGGCTGTGATTTTTCTGTAAATGTTGTGAATTATTGAAGACTTGTTCCAGCAGGAGGTGTTTTCTTTTTTTATTCAGTCGTGTAGCTTACGCGAACAAGGATCAAGCGTCTGACTTAATTGTTTTTCTTCAATAAAAGCCGGATGACTTTACCCCGTACTTTGTGATGTACCTACGGGTGACCATTACAGCCATGAGCGCAAAAATTACTTTTCATCATCATAGTGATGAAAAGTAATTCATAAAAATAAAGTAATAAAAAAAGGAACAAATCATGACTGCACGTTTCCAAGGCAAGCGCGTTTATATCACCGGTGCTGCGTCTGGCATGGGTCAGGCTACTGCTCTTCAGCTCGGTGCTGAAGGCGCTGAACTTTACTGTGTAGACCTGAACAGCGAAGGCGTTCAAAACACCGTTGATGCTATTAAAGACGCTGGCGGTAAAGCGACTGCTGCAACTCTGAACGTTACCAGTAAAGAAGACTGTGTTGCATCTATTGCGGCTGCCGTTGAAGTTATGGGTGGTTTGGACATCCTGCTGAACGTAGCTGGTCTGGGTGGTATCGCCCGCTTTGAAAATGAAACTGAACAAGCCTGGAAACTGGCTTTTGCTGTAAACGTTGATGGTCCATTCTTCCTGAGCCAGACTGCGTTGCCACACCTGCTGGAAAGCAAAGGTAATATCGTTAACGTATGTTCTACCGCTGGTATGAAGGGACAGGCTTACATGTCTTCCTACGTAGCTTCCAAGCACGCTCTGCGTGGTCTGACTCAGACTATGGCTCTGGAATTTGGTAAGCGTGGCATTCGTATCAATGCTGTTTGCCCAGGCGGAACCAAGACTGCATTCCTGGCTGCTTTCTCCAATATTACTGAAGATATGGATATCAGCCTGATCGAGCGTAACGGTCTGCAGGAAGAGATGGCTGATGCGGCTGATATTGCCAAGAGCATCTGCTTCCTGGCTTCAGATGACGCCAGCTTTGTTAACGGTGCTATGTTCTCCGTTGACGGTGGTTCTACTGCAGGTTAAGTCCTCCATAGACGAAAAAAAACCGCGGGCATATACCTGCGGTTTTTTTTTGCGTTTGAAAATGGTTAAAGGTTATTGAGTAATCAACCCTTCATTCATTTTTTCTTCCGTAGCAACCTGCGCACGAATTGCTGTAATCGGACTGACCAGTGCGGCAAGAATAGGTGTATAAATCATCTTGCCAATAATGGCCTGCATCGGAATCAGTGTTTCACCACAGAAGAAATAGAAGCTGGCAAACACCATTGGTGCAATAATCAGAGTCGCAACGGTTCCAAGAGCAATGGAATAAATCAGTCCGTTTGAGGCTGGCATCACCTGACCAATACCAGCCAAGAAACCCTGCCCTCTGCGTAGAGGCTCAGGCATTACATCCGCATTTCCTTTCATTACTTTGGAACGAGTCTGGGCAAACAGAATCCAGGTGCTGATCTGGGTCAGCAGGAAAACCGTTAGCAGGGTATCCAGAACCATGCCATGCAGGTCAAACAACCCGATAGTTTCTTTGCTTGTGAAGATAGCGTAGGCAATACCACCGTTAATAATGGCGTTTATGATTGCTGGCTTGATCATATGCTCTTTGCGAAGGTGAGCACTGAAGGAAGCTGAAGACATGGTAGGCATTCCGTTGTTGTTATTATTATTGTGCTGACAATACTTCCTCTACTACCTTGCCATCATCAGGTTAACACGGAAGGTTTTGAGTAAAATTCACCCTGTTGGACTACAGGGTGAACTCAGGGAAGTGCTATTGGAAGGGTTTGTAGATTATGCAGGCTGTTCGCTTGAGAGGACTGCTTCCTCTTCAGGATCGTCCAGCGGAATGCCTTTATTCTTGATCAATGCCAGACTGCAGACCGAAAGCACACCGCAGGTTGCCATTACCGCAACCATCGGCATGGCTGTTCCATTGTGGAAAAATCCAACGGCGGCTGTAGACAGTGCACCAATGCCAAAACGTAAAGCACCGGCAACCGCATTGGCTGTACCTGCTGATTTTGGAAAATGCGACAGTGCCAGAGCATTAGAATTTGGGCCGGTGAAGCTCATACAGGCTACGTAGCAGACGATAGGGATCATCAAACCAATCAGTCCACCAATTTCCAATTCTGCCACAGTTAGCAAAGCCAGAGCGCTGATTGCGGCAACCGTGCAACCCGCTCGAACGATTGAATAGAGTTCAAAACGGTTGATGATCCTGATATTGATCATATTGGTGGTCATCATTCCAAGGATGTTGATACCAAACAGTAGGCCGTAGTTTTCCGGTTTAACACCAAACAGTTCAATATATATAAACGGTGAGCCAGCAATAAAGGCAAACATGCCACCAAAGAAGAAACCGTGGCAGAGAATCAGGCCAACCGCTTCACGGTTTTTCAGAACATTCATATAGGTTGAGCCAAGCTTATTAAGTGGCACAATCAGTTTTTTATCTTCAGTCAGTGTTTCAGGAATTCTGACGCTGGCGAGAATGAAAGCAACACCAGCCAGCAATGCAAGAAACAGGAACAGACTTTCCCAGCCGGCAAATTTCAAAATTTGTCCGCCCAGTAAAGGTGCTGCCAGAGGAGCAACCGTCATTACCATAAGAACGGATGACATCACCCTGGCGCTTTCCTTTCGTGGGAATAGGTCACGCACCATGGCTGGAATAGTGACCATTACTGCGGCACCCGCCATAGCTTGAAGAATTCGAACAATAATCAGCTGCATGCCGGTTTCACAGAAAGCGGCCAGCGCATTGGTGATGATGTACGCGATTAACCCTGGGAACAGCACCTTTCTGCGGCCAAAACGATCAGACATTGGGCCGTAAATGAGCTGCCCAAGAGCAAAACCAATGGTGTAGGCGCTGAGTGTGAATTGAATGGTACTCAACGGTTCGTTCATATCTCTGGCAATGGCTGGAATGGCTGGAAGATAAAGATCTATTGCCAGTGGCCCAAGGGTGGTTAATGCCCCAAGAGTTAGAATAAAGAGCAGTCGATCGCTCTTCTGATTAATGTTTATTGTCATTCGAACTGCCTGAATATTTTTATCGAGTGATGATTTGAGATTCCTTCTGTCGCAGGTCTTTGGAAGACTCTGGATACGGCGCAGCTGCCGCGGTTTGTAGAAAAAGGATGCTGTCGTTTAACAGAGGAAGAACGATAGTCTAATTGTTATCGGATCTAAAAAATATTGTTGATAGTCGAATTAAAAATAACTATCTCGAGGGGCGCCTTGTGGCCACCCCTACGCTGAAAGACAATGAACGAAAGAAAACTTAAGGCATGAATAAAAAATGAACGAATGGCAAGATCGTTGGCAGGAAGGGCGAATAGGTTTCCACCTTCCTGAATACAACAAGCAGCTTTTGAAGTACTGGCCTGAACTTGAAGTAAAGGAAAACAGTTCGGTCTTTGTTCCTCTGTGTGGCAAGACGCTGGACTTGGTCTGGCTGAGACAGCAGGGCAACAAGGTAACAGGGTCCGAGCTGATTGAGATGGCAGTAAAAGCCTTTTTCAACGAACAGGGTTTTGATCCTGAAGTTAAGCAACAGGGTGAGCTTAGCTACTGGAGCTACTCAGGACTGAGCCTTATTCAAGGTGATTTTTTTGCGATTCCTGATTACAGCATCGATGCTTCCGTCTTTTATGACCGTGCGGCTCTTATTGCGCTTCCGGAATCGATGAGAAAACAGTATGTGGAAAAGCTTCTTCAGGCAGCACCTGCTATCGAAAAGGGACTGCTGATTACTGTTGAGTATGAGCAGTCTCAAATGTCTGGCCCTCCCTTCTCAGTCAGTGAAAGCGAAGTTCGTAGCCTTTACTCGAACCGGTTTGATATTAAGTTGCTTGCCCGGGAAAGAACCGATCTGTCGCCTAAAATGAAAGCGGCTGGTTTGACAGGAATGTCAGAGGTGGTTTATCAATTGGTGAGAAAGTAAATTCTCAAAACTTTGAAGTGGAATACACATTCTTTTTCTAGGAATGAGTATTCTGTTCTTCTGTAAATGTCACTAGGATTATCTTTGTGGTTAGTCGTTTAGATAATCCTCGAACGACTTCGTTCTGAACAGATAATAAACAAGTTTACCACTTACAAGTATTCACATTAAGCTTCCGCATCCTGATTGGTAGTACTTCCTATTCCTGTCTCGCGTATATGCAAATTGTTTATTTTATAATCAGATTTTATGCTTAAATATTTTCGCTAATAACCTATGTTGTTGTTTTTTCAAAAGTTTTACATTCTTTCACGATAACAATTTTGAACATTTTTACACCAACTACACATAGGTTTTTAATGAAGCTATTAACAAAAATCGCATCTGCTGCTGCGTTGACTGCCTGCTCTTTCGGAGCAATGGCTGCTGACTACACCGACGGTGATATCCACAAAAACGATTACAAGTGGATGCAGTTTAACCTGATGTACGCTTTTGATGAGCTGCCAGGTGGAGCATTTGGTTCCGGTGACCACTCTTCCAACCATGACTACCTAGAAATGGAATTTGGCGGACGTTCCGGAGCTCTGGATTTATACGGTTACCTGGACGTATTCAACCTGAGCAACAGTGATAGCAGTGATAAAGATGGCTTCGACAAAATGTTTCTGAAGCTGGCACCACGCCTGTCTCTGGATGCAGTAACAGGTAAGGATCTGTCTTTTGGTCCTGTTAAAGAAGTGTATTTCTCTACTCTGCTGAACTACGGTGGTGGTAAGAGTGCTGACGGTGATCACGTTGAAAACTTCTTCTACGGTGTTGGTGCGGACGTAGAAGTGCCATGGTTGGGTAAAGTGGGCATGAACCTGTACTCACTATACGATATGAATGCCAAGAAGAATGATGGTTATCAGTTCTCTGCTAACTGGTTCAAGCCTTTCTACTTCTTTGAGAACGGTAGCTTCCTGAGCTATCAAGGTTATGTTGACTACCAGTGGGGTGTTGACAAAATTGAAGGCGTTAAGACCGATAAGGGTGGTGCTACATTCCACGGTTTGTACTGGCACTCCGAGCGTTACGCTCTGGGCTACGGCATGAAACTGTTCAAAGATGTTTATGCTCTGGACAACAACGAAGCATTTGCTCGTACCACCGGTCTAGGCCACTACATTGCAGCTACCTATAAGTTCTAATAAAACTTTTTAGCTGATTGAAAAAAACCGCTGCCTTTCGAGGCTGCGGTTTTTTTTATGCCGGCCAAAAATGGGCTTATGACAATGTGACTCTAGTTCTGAGAAAGTCTCGGATCTTGTCGATAGAAGCGAGCAAGTTTTTAAAAATGTCTGGACTGAACTACTTTTAATGACCGAATTAATTGAATGTTAGTTTATCTATATGTTGCAAGCCTTCCGCTCTGTTTTATGGGTTTTCATATTTAATATTGCCGTTGTAAGTCTTGAGGTTGGAGCATTTGGCTCTGGTGTTGAGTTTGCAGGCCTGCCCCAGTTGCCAATCATGGAACCATCCAGCGATCTTGAAGGAGAAAGCTATTTTCAAAAGGCAATGAATAGGTACAGGCAGGATCATTATAATTACTGGGGGACTCAAAGGCATACACAAACCGATCGAGTAGAGCATCCGTACTCCAGAGGTGGGGGAAGAAGTCCATTACTTCTCAGTGGGAGTGTAGCTTTAAGGAGTCATGGGCATGGTGGAGCTGCATCATCAACTTCAACGGCCTCTTCTGGTTCTTCAGATGGTTCATCTGGTCAGTCGGCTCAATCAGGCTCACCCAGTGATCTGAAGCGACTGGCAATGAGAGCCGTGGTGAAAAACCTGGCTACCCGCCAGGAAGCTGCTCAATACTTATTACAGCTCATTGATACCAGAGAAGGTTTGCCTGCAACATTAAAGGCTCTTTATATGTTTGAAGAAGAGTTGGGTTATCTGAAAGCCGGATGGAGTGACCCTCAAGCCTTGGAATGGCTCTCTTTTGATGATCCAGGCAGCGACAAAAAGTACACAGCTGTTATTAATCATGTCCGTACCGAATACTCAAAAAGTCATTTGCACGGAAAGTCTGAACCAGATAAAACCAAATGTGTGCTGTGTGCAGAGTATAATGTTGAGCAGGCCGGACATGAACAAAAGCAGTACCTGCGTGTTTATCACTTTGATCTCAATGGTGTTCGGTACTTTATACAAGCTCCCCCCTTTCCTTACCAGCCTCTCCACTTTGTCCTGATCGAACATGCGCACACCCCCATGCACCTCGATCATCATTCACTGTTGTCTGCGCTGGAGTTTCTTGACAGGGCACCTGAATTTTCCCTTTGTTCTAACTCTGATATTGCAGGGGCTGGTTCGACAGTTCCTGCACACCATCACTTCCAGATTCTTCACGACTTCAAACCGGCAGTGACCAGAAGCAACGTGAAGGAAGGCTTTCAACAATCGAATGGGATTTTGACGGTGTCTCAAATGGATTATCCGCTGGCAACCATCAGGCTGGAAAGCTCTGACAGAGAGGAAATAGCTCGAGCTGTAGCGCATGTTATTAAAAACTGGAAGCAAAGAAATGAGCCCAGGTATACCGTCAATTTTGTTGCCCGAAAGGAAAATGATGACTATCGGGTATGGGTTATGTTTCGGGATCTAAGCCTGAAGCCTCCAGAGTCATTCAGGAAAGTGAAACCTGAGAATATGGGCTTTATCGAAGCCGCAGGGCACCTTTTGTTATCAACACCTGCCGATGCAACGATTGAAGAAACACTGGCAAATAATCACTACATGGTGGAGTTGATCGAGGAGGCTCTGAGCTCTATAAGTCCTGATGCTTTTATAGATGAAGCTATTTTCTGGGAGTTAGTAACTTTATATTTTGTGCGTGGTTTATAAACAGGCCGTATGAGTTGAAACTACTGCCGGAGAACCCGGCAGCCAAATGTTGTTCAATTCAAGGTGTCTGACTAATCTGGGGAACTATCGAGGTGAGCCAGTACATCATCAATATCTCCCCTAAAGCCCGCTTTGTTTAGTCGGCTTAAGAGTTCGGTGAGCTGTTCCTGAGCCTTAGTGAGCTTTGTCAGTTCACCAGCTATGTCTTCGGTAGAAACGGTATGGGCGTCAGCGCCATTGCCAAACGCGCCTTTCATAAGTTCCTGGCCAATTTGAGCATACTCTTTCTGCTTAGATAGAAGATGTATCAGTTGGCTCTGGTCGATTTGTTTTCCTGGCATTTCCAACGCTTCTGGTGACACTAGCTGCTGTAATTGAGCGTATAGACCTTCAAGTTCTTTTCCAAGCTTACGTCTCTCTTCATCAGTTCTGTTCCATTGTTGTTCTAATCCAGAAACAGTTTCCTCCTGATTATCCTTTTCGATAGAAAAATCATCTAACTGCTTTTGAGCTATTTTGAGTTTTTTATCTAACTGATCGCGGCTGGTTCTAAGATTTCCCAGTTCTTGCTTAACATCTTTGAGCTCATTTCTTACGGAAGTATTTTCTTCATTTAAAAGAGTAAGCTGCTGCTTTAATTTTTTATTTTCTTCCTGCTCTTCACTAAGGCGATTAACAACTCGATCTTTCCCATCAAGGGCTTCTACTATCTCTGTTTTTTCTTTCTGAAGACTATTTACTTGTTCTTCCAGCTCTGTGACTTTGCTTTCTTTGAGTTGAAGCTGTTCTGCAGTGTCTACCAGCTTTTTCTTGATGCCGTCTCTTTCTTCTGTTAATGGCTCTACTGTATCTTCGAGTCTACGCAACTCATCCTTTTTAAGCGTGAGCTGTTGCTGAGCCTCTTCAAGTTCCGCTTTTAAAGAGTCGTCATAGTCTGAAAAGGACCCAGATCTGGATAAATCAAATGCACCGCTATCGCTGTCTGAATCATAGTCTTGTGGCTGAGATAGTTCATCAAATAAAGTACGAGGGACTCCCTCTTGTGGAGTAATACCGATTCTGGGGTCAGGGGCATTAGTTGTAACAGTCTGAGAAGAAGTGGATGCGGTTTCTGGTACAGCTTGCTTAAGTCTGGTCTGCAGTTTTTGAATTTCATCTTCTTTACTAGAGAGTTCAGCTCTCAGGCTATTTACTTCTTTCTCTTTTTCAGAGGTGTTTTCTTGCAGCCTTTTTATTGTTGTATCTTGTGCAGAGAACTTAGTAAGTGATTTTTGTTGTCTTTCTAACTCAGCAAGGCTGGAGTCCAGCCTGGTCTTTAGCTCTTCTTTGTCATCCAGCGCTTTATCATATTGATTGCTCAGTTCATTTAGCTGGGTTTCAAGCTCTTTGATTTTTATGCTCTCTTTAGCTCTCTGTTGACCTTTCTTATCTACAGTTTTCTGCTTGGTTCTTACCTGCCTTTCAAGATCTTTTATTGTAGTACGCAAGGTTGCAATATCGAACTGGCTTACCTGCTCTTTCTGTTGTGAAATCATAAGCCGTTTATTGGCAGTTATTACCTGCTTCCCTAATGCCCGAATATCTTCCTCCTGCTGTGGATTGACCGGTACCGGTTCATTACTTACCTCCCTACTGCCAGTCCAGTAGTCATAAGCAATCTTGCCACTAATCCCCAAGCCAACCCCAACCCCAGTCAATCCCAGTACTGGCCAAGTCATCACACCAACTGCTGATACAGCGCCAACTTTAAAGGTTGTCTTGAGAAAAGAATCTGAGTTACTTGTACTTGATACTTTCCGTTTTTCGAGAGCGGTAGTTGGAAGCTTTGAAGGACTGGACTGGGAAGGCATGTAGCCTTCAGTCACACTGGCTTCCTGAATGCGACCATCATGACTGGTTTCTGACGTTATATTATTATTACTATCAATAGGCCTGCTCTGGTCACTGTTTCCTGTCACTGGTCTGTGACTATTCATCGGTTCCATTTTTATCCCCAATATCCCTGCTGGTCATATCATTAGACTCAGAGTAGCTTCAGGGTGGACAGGGCTGGCTTTTGTCGCATCCAGACATTAAAAAACCCGACACAAGGTCGGGTTTTTTGATCGATTAAGAACCAAAGCTCTTATTAATCAATGGTTCTGATTAACCAATCACTTCTTCAGCAGCAGCAACGATGTTTTCTACTGTAAATCCGAAGAATGGGAAGAGGTCGCTTGCTGGCGCAGACTCACCGAAGGTGGTCATACCGATTACACGACCGTCCAGGCCAACGTACTTGTACCAGAAGTCAGCAGCCAGAGCTTCAACAGCTACACGTGCTGGAACGTCCAGAGGCAGTACAGACTGCTTGTATTCAGCGTCCTGAGCATCAAATACGTCAGTAGAAGGCATGGAAACAACGCGAACCTTACGGCCCTTGCTTTCCAGTTCTGCTGCAGCGTTCATGGTCAGTTCAACTTCGGAACCGGTCGCCATCAGGATCACTTCAGGAGTGCCTTCGCTGTCCTTCAGGATGTAACCACCGCGAGCGATGTTAGCTACCTGCTCTTCGGTACGATCCATGTGCTTCAAGTTCTGACGGGAGAATACCAGGGCAGAAGGACCGTCTTCACGCTGGATAGCGTGCTTCCAGGAAACAGCAGACTCAACGGTGTCGCATGGACGCCATGCGTTCACTCCAGGAGTCAGACGCAGGCTGGCCATCTGCTCAACAGGCTGGTGAGTTGGGCCGTCTTCACCCAGACCGATAGAGTCGTGTGTGTAAACGAAGATGCTGCGCTGCTTCATGATGGAAGCCATACGTACGGCGTTGCACGCATATTCCATGAAGACCATGAAGGTTGCACCGTAAGGTACAAAACCGCCGTGCAGAGCAATACCGTTCATCATGGCGCTCATGCCGAACTCACGCACACCGTAGAACATGTAGTTGCCAGCAGGATCATCCTTGCTGACACCCTTGGAACCGCTCCAGATGGTCAGGTTGGAACCGGCCAGGTCAGCAGAGCCGCCCATCAGTTCAGGCAGCATAGGGCCGAAGGCTTCCAGAGTGTTCTGGGACGCTTTACGGGAAGCGACGGTAACGCCTTCTTCCTGCAGAGACTTGATATAAACCTGAGACTTGGCATCAAAGTCAGCTGGCAGATCACCTTTCTGGCGACGTACAAATTCAGCGGCCAGTTCAGGGTAAGCAGCCTTGTAAGCTTCGAACTTTTCGTTCCATGCAGCTTCTTTGGCAGCGCCGGCTTCTTTCGCATCCCATTTGCTGTAAATGTCAGCAGGAACTTCGAAAGGACCGTGAGTCCAACCCAGACGTTCGCGGGTCAGTTTGATTTCTTCATCACCCAGAGGTGCGCCGTGACAGTCTTCCTTGCCTTCCTTGTTAGGAGAGCCGAAGCCGATCACAGTCTTGCAGCAGATCAGGGTTGGTCTGTCAGTTTCAGCTTTAGCAGCAGCGATAGCCACCTGCAGAGCTTCAGGATCGTGACCGTCAACCGCTGGAACTACGTGCCAGTTGTAAGCTTCAAAACGCTTCACTGTGTCATCAGTGAACCAGCCTTCAACTTCACCATCGATGGAGATGCCGTTGTCGTCGTAGAAGGCAATTAGCTTGCCCAGACCCAGAGTACCGGCCAGGGAGCAAACTTCGTGGGAGATACCTTCCATCATGCAACCATCACCCAGGAACGCGTAGGTGTGGTGGTTAACGATGTCATGGCCTTCACGGTTGAACTGGCCAGCCAGGGCTTTTTCAGCAGTAGCGAAGCCGACAGCGTTGGCAATACCCTGGCCCAGAGGACCAGTAGTGGTTTCGATGCCTGGCGCATAGCCGTATTCAGGGTGACCTGCGGTCTTGGAGTGCAGCTGACGGAAGTTCTTCAGATCTTCGATAGAGAGATCGTAACCGCTCAGGTGCAGCAGGGAGTAAAGCAACATGGAACCGTGGCCGTTGGACAGCACGAAGCGGTCACGGTCAGCCCATTCAGGGTTGCCTGGATTGTGGTTCAGGTGGCCGCGCCACAGTACTTCGGCGATATCAGCCATACCCATTGGGGCACCCGGGTGACCGGATTTGGCTTTCTGTACTGCGTCCATGCTAAGGGCACGGATAGCGTTGGCTAACTCACGACGAGAGGACATAGAACTCAGGGCTCCTGATGATCGTGTCGGTAAAAGTGCGGGTATTCTAATCGGTCTGGGTAAAAACTGAAATCGGAATATCCACATATCACTGCTATGTATAGCCTTGATACCCATCGTTTGGGAGGCAGGTTGGGACAAATTTGTGAATCGTACGTCAGTTCCTTATGGAAAAACTGTTAATTTCTGAACCGATGCGGTGGTTTTGATGCTTTTTCCTGTCATCAATGTTCATATCTGTAACAGGTTTTCCGATTCAGCACTTTTTTTGGCTTATATGCTACAGGTTGGTATTTGCTACAGATAACCCATTAAATATGAAACCATGGTCTGTTTTTAATCGTATATTTTTAAATACCCACAAAAAAGTAGAGAGAAGTCATGGTTCTGAATGAAGGCGTAGCATCAATAAGAAAGAGTGATGAATGCTGCATGTCAGAAGACATCAGCAAACACCTTCAAACCATTATTGACCGCTACTATGAGACTGAACGACACTTGTTTGATTATGAGCAGTGCCGAAATTCTGAAGAATATTACCGTGCTGTACTGTTTACGCGACAGCTAAAAGACTTTGATCCGGTACTGAAGCTGACCACTGACGCTAAGCGACTGGCTTTCTGGATGAATGTTTATAACCTGCTGCTGATTCATGCAGCTTGTTTTTCAGGCGTTGAAGGCAGCCTGAAAGAGAACAGCGGCTTTTATCGGGATCATTCCTATGAAATAGGTGGTTATCAGCTAAATCTTGATGAAATTGAACATGGCGTTTTGAGACGAAATGCCAGACTTCCAGGCACAATTAGCAAAGCGTTTAGCAACTCTGATTCAAGACGGGTTCTGGTACTTTCCAAGCTGGATCCAAGACTTCATACCGGTCTGTACTCAGCTTGCTTTTCATCACCACCGTTGAAAACGTTCAACTCCTCAACGGCAGAAGAGTGCATTGGAAAAGCTGCTCAAGGCTATCTGCAGAAATTTGTTTCTATCGGTGACCGTAAGCTGAACCTGCCAATGATTTTCAAGTGGTATGCTAAAGACTTTGGTGACTCAGGTGTACGACACTTCATTATTAATCACCACCCTGATCGAAAACTGGTTCAGGAACTTCTGCAAAATTCAGCAATAAAAGAAAACTATATCTCCTACGACTGGCATTTAAATGCAGCTTAGAGGCTGTTTGATAAGTATCCTCGATTTACTGTAACCGCATTAGGACAGACGCTCTTCAAACAGCCTCTTAATCGGAGCGTTTTTGATTCAGGCTGTAGATGGCCTTTATCCAGAAAATAATGGCCACAACAAACAGTCCTGAAAGCCAGAACATGGACAGAGCCAACGACCCCAGCATTATGATCAGGCCTTGCTGCAGTAATGCACTGCCTGACTTTCCTACCCGGCTTACAACCAGCTCAATAGCGGCTTTGCCTTTGTATTTCTGTTCATTATCGAGAGGAACAAAGGCTATCTCTTTGGTGGCATCGAAGAAAGTGTATTTGGCTGACTTACTCAGCACATTATTGATAAGTCCTATCAGCAAGGTAACCTGTAAAAGTATTTGTGAAATAGCACCAGAAGCATTGAGCAGGTATTGATTGTAAAGAACCAGAGCAAAAAAAGGGGCACCCGTTGCCAGCATTAACCAGGGCGTTGCTAATGCAGCGGGCTTCCATCCCTTTTTCAATAGATGTTGAAGAATAACGCCGCACACAAGGCAGCCAATGCCATTTAATAACGTCATCTTGCTCATAAAAATGGAGTAATCCCGCTCACTGTTGTAAACAACCACGAGCTGGCTTTTCCATGCCACTTCGATCATGTTGAATGAAATACAGTAAAACAGTACCAATAACGCCAACAGGTACAGTTGTGGAGATTGTGTCAGGTATTTAATGCTGGCATGAAAAGACAGCATGGTAGTGGTATTTTTTACGTGTCTGGGATGCTTTGAGCTCTGGCAGTTTGCGTGGATGAGTAACATAACCGCAGCATTAAATAGGAATAAGAGAGTGAGCCTGTCCAGATTTCCCTGCCAGTCAGCGCCATTTTCCCGCAAAAGACAGTAAAGAATCAGCGGACCCGATATGAGAGAAGCGGAATTCCCGAGCATGGCTATCAGGGGATAATTGTCTGTGGCCGCATTGGAATCATGAAGATCATTTGCCAGTGTCCAGAA
The DNA here is from genome assembly GCF_009653635.1 of Endozoicomonas sp. OPT23. Taxonomy (GTDB): domain Bacteria; phylum Pseudomonadota; class Gammaproteobacteria; order Pseudomonadales; family Endozoicomonadaceae; genus Endozoicomonas_A. Next base: position 214,994 of record NZ_PPFD01000001.1, read on the forward strand.
CAGTAGGGCTATAACACCACTCCCCCACAGTTCTCCAACGCCAAAAAACAACGTTAATGGCCAGTATCTGACCAGCTCAGGCAATGCAGAAAGACTGCCTGGAGTTATCAGGGCTAACCGGTCAGCTGCCTGATTCAGGGCAAGATTGCTCAGGTTTGGGTAGAGGTACTGGCTAAACAGTGGTACCCAGATAATAAAAGGCAGCAAAGTGAAGATAAACAGTCTTTTAGGTGACAATCTATTGGCCATGAAGCTATAAGTTGCCAGAAAAATGAAAGCCTCGGGGATAACCAGCCAGAACTTTATAAATGGAATGACCTCCGCACCGAACCTGGGTAGCAACATCGATTCTTTGAGGTTTCTGAGAATGTCGAAATTGATAATGGTGCAGAACATCATCAAAACCAGCTTCCAGGTCAGGGAGGAGAGCCGATTGAAAATATTCATAAGTGTTTATAAAACATAGAGAAAAAACCTTTATGCCATTTGGGGTGATGAGTATGGACGCTGGCATAAGGTCCGACTGAAATTATTTCTTGTCTGTCCGACTAACCTATAGATAGTTGAATTAGAAAAGGAATTCAGGGATGTCTACAGGCCCACTGGATCAAAACCGGAGCCGCAGTAATTCAGTCACAACTTCAGCACCTACGCATGTTGAACAGCCCCAGGCTGCTTCTTGGAGTAGTAGGGGAGTGAAGAAGGCCCACGGCTCCAGCTCGAAGTTGTCAGATCACATGAGTCTTTCTTTACAGAAAAGCAAATCTCTAACGGACTATCTGGTTAAGGCAACAGGGGCAACCAAAGTCTTTTTGTATGTTTTTACTCTGGCAGCAAAATCCTACGTTAGGAGCAAAGCCCACAGAGCAGCAGTAGCAGCGTATGCGGATACGAAGCCTGATGAGCAAGCGAGACATCTATCAGACTTGAACCATTATTCAGAACTACTGGGAAATGAAATGGTTACTATGCCTGATGGCCAGACAGAGTCACTTTTCTCATTAGAGGAGCGTGCTTTGATGTTGTACATAAAAGGTACCGTATCTGGCTTAGAACAGACTGATGACACCGCCAGCCTAAAGGTACAACGCGAATCGCTTCAGCAACTAATGGCTGGACTGAGTTTACTTCAGACAGAGAATAAACTTCCTTCTACGAGCAATGTTGAGCTAAAAAAGGAAGTAGAAGAGTTGGTGAACTCGCATTTAACAAGAATAGAAATACTTGTTAATCCACATTCAGTTATGACAGTAGAGGAAAAAAATAGAGAGTTATTTTCAGAGGCTCAAGCTGTGCTCAATAACATGGGACGAGTTGCTTCAATTGACGAAAGAGTTGGCTGTCTCAAGCTATCTCTGGACACACTGGACCATCTTGACGGTTCAGATGGTAGTAAGGAATCTGCGGAATTAATGAAGTCGTTCAACAAAAGCTTTCTGACGAAACTTGCAGAGCTTTTTGATCAAGCTGTTAATGACGAAGGTATTGGGCTTGAGGCAATGGTTGACCTCAAAGCTTTGATTGAGGAAGTTTACAGTGGGCAGGGGATGCCCCCTCCGGGCGACTACAAGAAATTTCTCGTGAAACTCTCGGAAAAATATACAGCCATCGTTCCGTTGACCTTAAAACATTGTGAAAGTGCCAGGCAGGCACTAGATACGAAATTGGGTATCGGTGACATGATGAGCCTGAGATTCAGGCAGGTTGAAGTTGATCTGGAGAGTGGAGCAGTACTTTGCAAAATGGGTGACTGGGCCAAAGGTCTGGAAGTCATGGAAAAGGCGATTTCATCAAGAGGCTGGTTATCTGGTGAGTGTATGAAATATGTTGAGCTGTGTATGAACTCTGATGTGAAGATACCTAAGCCAGTTGATTTGCCTGTCGATGGCGTCATCTGGGATCGAGGGCTTAAGGCTCTTATGGACAAGAGGGGCTCTATGGTACCTGATGAATCCAGCCGGCTTGAGGACTTTATTGACCCTCCTCACATTGAAGTCAAAAGGAAGTAAAGCGCTGCCAGTTGATAGATGACCATGGTTAGTGGCTGAGAACACTAGCTTATTTATAAAAATCATAGGGAAAGGAATTCTACTATGAATCGATCTGGGCCTGTTGATAAGCCTGCTTTTAGGGCACCTGGTTCATCTAGTGCTGGAAAAGAACGTTCAAGCAGCGGCGCGTGGGTGAGCTGGAAAGTGGCCAGGTATGAAGTGGGTAGTCTTCAGCTTGATGATTTAATGGCACTTCCTCCTCATAGTAAGAGACCCATTTCTGATCGTCTGGTTCAAGCGAAAGGGTTGTTAAAAGTCTTTAATCCTATTGCCCGTATTTACATAAGGGCGAAGGCCAGAAAAACCGCAAAAGCTGCTTATCAATCTCAAGATATAAATGAGCTTAAGCAATGTATGGCAGACCTAAAACGCTATCAGTCAGTATTGGGTGATGAGGCGATTTCTGTGCCGGGATTGAAGAAAAAAGAAGTGTTTTCTTCTCTGGAGCAAGTAGCTCTTTTACGTTTTTCGAAAGCGGCAACTGCTTCTGAATCAATGATGCTGGATAGTAAGCTTTTGCAGGAGCTGCAGGCTGAATTACAGCGGCTATCTCGTCAGGATTCGGGGATAAGCAAGAAGGATAGAATTGAGCTTGTGAAAGAAGTCTATGACACTGTAAGTACTCATGTAAAACTGGCTGCAGCGAGAGATAATGAAAAAGTGATCTCTTCGGTTTCTTCTGCGTTTAAGGAAATTGAAGATAAAGCTGACTTGGCTGAAAAAATCACCTCCTTGAAACAAGCTATAAAAAGCATTCAGGAATTTGATGTTGTAGATGAAAGCCAAGAAAGCATGGGCACTGTATCAGCGCAATTGGAACAGCTGAATGATACGGCTAAAGAACTCTTCCTGAAAGCTAAAACGGGTGAAAATCTTAGTGCAAATAATTTGGAAGAATTGAAAGACGTTATTGAATACTTGAATACAGTATCTGATTTTGAAGCGCCCAATCAGTACAGTGATTTTCTATTAATGCTGGTGGAAAAACATATGAATCCAGTGTTGAAGCCATTCAGTCTTGAGAGATATAAAAGAGCTATTAAGGCACTGGAATCAAATCATACATTGACCAGCACAAGTCTAATTACCAGAAAAAAGAATGAACTCGAAATGGAGTTAGGCGTTCTCTCTTGTCAAAAAGGGCAGTGGAAAGAGGGTCTGGAACTTATGGAACTGGTCATCTCAAAGACAGGATATAAGGGTAAGGACTGTGAAAGATATGTTCTATTAAATCATGAACATAATCGTGAAGAGCCAGCGAAGATTGATGTGGATCTGACAACACTAGAGATATGGAAAAGAGGAAAGGACGTGTTGCATGCGAACAATGTCGCTAAAGCTGAAACCAGACCTAGACGAGGTATTGATGATGAGAGCAGTCTCTGGGGGGCCTCAGGACAAGATCAATAGGATCTCTTTATTAGCTATATCGTTGTCGCTGAGAATACTTGGGTAGCCGTTAAAATGTTTCTACTTCCAGCTTTTACTCCTCTAAAGTTATTTAGCCTCTCATAGATCGTAATTTTACCTATATCAAAAAGTTTTGATATACCTCTATTCCCTTGTTAGACTTCGCCGCCAGACAAATGGACTAGTAAAAGGCGATGCCTGCCTTCGTGAAAACATGATTTTCGGTGAAGAGATTGCTATGAATAAGGCTTCACCCGATAAGTGTGCAGACACACGCAATCGAATATTAAATTGCTGTTTGCCCGCCGCAGGCGAGCAAACAGCTCCAGAATTCGTATGTCTGGGTACTTAAGCATGGCCTACCGATAGCCAGAAGCTAAAAACAGGAGCCTTTTGTGTCAGATTCAGGATCAGTGGAACAGCTGGCCGCTTTGGGAAAAGCGTATGGTGATGTGCTGAGGCTGAAAATCCTTCGTGTACTCAGCACCGACTCGTTTGGCGTACTGGAGCTCAGCAGTATCTTTGATATGCGACAGCCTGCCATGAGTCACCATCTGAAAGTTCTGGCACAGGCCGAACTGGTCAGTACCCGCAAGGAAGGCAACACCATATTTTACCGGCGCTCTCTGCCTGCAACAGAAGGCATCAGCAGTAATCTGATGCGTTCACTGTATGCAGCGGTGGATGAGCTGGTTCTTCCTGACGAATTAAACCGTCGGGTTGAGTTCATCAGGAGTCAACGGGCTGAACAGTCCATGGCTTTTTTTGCCAGAAATATTAATCAGTTCCGACAGCATCAGGAACTGATTGCAGATCACGATCTTTATGCCCGCTGTGTTGCAGACGTTCTGGAAAAAACAGAGCTGCCTGCACAATCACTGGCAATGGAGCTTGGACCGGGTGAGGGAGAGTTCCTCGATACCCTGAGCTCCCGTTTTGATCGAGTGTATGCAGTTGATAACTCGAGCGAAATGCTGGTTATCAGCGAGCAGAGAGTAAAGGAAAACAATCTGCACAATGTTCAGTTTGTTCATGGCGAAATAGACACGCTGAACGAACTGAACGAACAGTTTGACTGCATAGTGGCTAATATGGTGTTGCACCATGTGGCCAGCCCATTTGGCATATTTTCATGGGTGTCCAGGTTACTGAAACCCGGTGGCAGTCTGCTGGTGAGCGAACTCAGCAGCCACGATCAGGATTGGGTCAAGGAATCCTGTGGCGATTTATGGCTGGGTTTCAGTGTCGAAGAGCTGGATGGCTGGGCACAGGAAACCGGTCTTGAAATAGGTGAGTCCCAGTTTCTGGGGCTTCGTAATGGTTTTCAGATTCAGGTCAGACGCTTCTATAAGACGATGACGTGATGGCTCTTTTGAACACAAATTGTTCTGAATAGCCGGTTCTGAAAAACATCTTTTGAATACGTAGTTATAGATAGGATAAGAGGCGGAAACGACAATGGCAGATTATTCTCTGTTTACCTCTGAGTCAGTATCCGAAGGTCATCCGGATAAGATTGCCGACCAGATTTCTGACGCTATTCTGGATGCCATCCTGAAAGATGATCCGGATGCACGTGTTGCAGTAGAAACCATGGTTAAAACCGGCATGGTCATTGTGGCCGGTGAGGTTCGTACTGAAACTTACGTGGATATTGAAGATCTGGTCCGCAAGGTTGTAGTTAAGATTGGTTATGACCATGGTGATCTGGGCTTTGATGGCGAGTGTGTTGCGGTACTGAACGCTATCGGCAAGCAGTCTCCGGACATCGCTGTGGGTGTTGATGAAACCAATGAACATGAACAGGGCGCTGGTGACCAGGGTCTGATGTTTGGTTACGCTACCAACGAAACTCCTGTGCTGATGCCTGCACCGATTTACTACTCACACGAGTTGGTGAAACGTCAGGCTGAAATGCGCAAGAATGGCACTCTGCCTTACCTGCGTCCTGATGCCAAGAGTCAGGTAACCATGCGTTATGACAGCGAAGGCAAGGTTGTCAGCGTTGATGCCGTGGTTCTGTCTACTCAGCACAACCCTGATGTGACTCAGGAACAGCTGAAGAAAGACATTCTGGAACATGTTATCAAGCCGGTTCTGCCTGCTGAATGGCTGCATGCAGACACCAAGTTCCACATTAACCCGACTGGTATCTTCGTGATTGGTGGTCCGGTTGGTGACTGTGGTCTGACAGGTCGCAAGATCATCGTTGATACCTACGGTGGCATGGCTCGTCATGGCGGTGGTGCTTTCTCCGGTAAGGACCCATCAAAGGTTGACCGTTCTGCTGCATACGCTGGCCGTTATGTTGCCAAGAACGTGGTTGCTGCGGGTCTGGCTGACAAGTGTGAGATCCAGGTTTCCTACGCTATTGGTGTTGCCGAGCCGACTTCTATCTCTATCGATACATTCGGTACTGGCAAGATTTCCGATGCCAGGATTGGTGAGCTGGTTCGTGAGCACTTCGACCTGCGTCCTAAGGGCCTGATCGATATGCTGGACCTGAAACGTCCAATCTATCAGGCGACAGCTGCTTACGGTCACTTTGGTCGTGAAGAAGCTGACTTCACCTGGGAACGTACTGACAAGGCTGACGCTCTGCGTGCTGCTGCAGGCATCTGATTCAAACTGAATCAATGTCTCTGAAAAGGCTGCCTTCGGGTGGCCTTTTTTATTGTTAGTCATTCTTACTGCTTTGATAGTGTTTATGCTTCGCTCAGCCTGCAAACTTTCCCACGTAACCAATCTGAATAATACAAACTTGGGGGGAGTTATTATGGATATTGGTGGAATACAGCGATTTTTCTGCAGTAGTAGTCAGTCTGGGGGACTATCAAACCTGGTAAAGAAAGCCCTGGATACAGTGAAAGGCATGTTTGGCAGGTTTATGTGTTCGATAGTTGAACCTGGAGCCAGGTTACTCAGCCGAGTACCCGCCCATTTACGCAAAGCAGTAAGCCCATTGGGGAGCAAAGCAGCTGCCAGCGTTCAGCCAGATAGTCTTGCAACTCATCTTAAGGAAAGCGCTCCTGTGGTTGCTCAGTCAGCCAAAATTGAAAGCCCTTCGAAAGATGTAGTACCAGCAGCTGATCAGGACAATCTGCTTCAGATTTCATGTCAGAATGATATGACGTTCGTGATTCGAGCTGAGAAAATGAAATTGCCACTAGAGGGAGAAAAACCGAAGGGATACCTCAGTGCAACGAAAAGTTTTTTATGGAAAGCGGCTGGTAAAATTGGTACCGGGCTGGCTAATGCTGGCATCAATATTGGTGAGAACTTAGGCTATGCCACAGGGTATGGTGCTGGATCTGTCTCTGGTGCTGCTGTCGGAGCTGTAGTGTCTCTTCCAGTGGCTGGCCTGGCAGCTTTAGTTTCTGGTGGCGATACAGCCAAGAGGGCTGTACGCGGTGGTGCTTCAATCGGTAGCGGATTCGGTGGTGCAATCTGTGGTGCCATAGGTGGTAAGGCAGGAAAGCTTGCTGTCAAAGGTAGCTACTATGCTGCAAAGACCGGGGCTCAGCTTACTTCCAGTACCATTAAAGGAGCAGGTAAACTGGCTGCTGGTGCATACAATGTTGTCAGTTATGTACCTGAAGGCCTTACAACAAACGATATTATCTCTATGTACTGATTAGTGGCAGGCTATGTGCCTGGACACATATAATCGAATGCTCTTTGAGAATATCAAAGAGCATTTTTTATATCCCCTGACTTTTAGTCGCATTTAGCTCTCAACAATCATCACAGTATTCACTCTTTCATCTATCCTGAAGATCTCCGGTGACCTGATTTTTTTGAGGTATAGATTTATGGAGATCAATCACCCTGAGCGTCTTGAGCCTCACATTCTCCTTGGTATTGCTAATGAGCGATTAAGGCTTGGTTGTGACGGTCTTGAACAATTGTCGGATGACCTGAATCTGCCTTTAAAACAGCTCGAAAGAGCCATGAAGCAGATTCATTATCACTATCAGATTGAAAATAATCAGTTTACTGCTGACTGATGGATTCCCATGCCATGGATGGTTGTCGTTTATCTTCCACTGAAAAATGAGAGTGCATTATGTTGAGTCATTCCAGTCTCTGGAAATCGACACGGTTTTCCCTTGCTGTTGTTTCTACGGTTTTGTTGTCGACAGTCAGCTACGGAAAGGAAACTACTGTCTACAAACAGGTCGAGAAAGCCTTCAACAAGGGGGAGCAGATAGAGGGCTCTCTGGACATGGGAAAATGTACTCTGGTTAGACCCAGAAAATCACCAAGGAAAGATGATCCTTATAGTTTTGCTTTCATGCTCAACCCTGCCCAGATATCCAAAATCTACAGTAAAGATGGCAACCTGCTTAAAACCACTTACAAGATAAGGCAGCAGGACTTCCTGATGACAGCTATGGGCATGCCGCCGGGTATCTATATTCGTGAAGTCGATATTTCTGCAGACGGTTCCAATACAGTAAGAATTAAGGAAAGTGAGTGGCAGGGTTTGTGGGAATGCCCCGAAGGCGCATTTCGGTTTGATTGAGATATAATCAACCTATATCAAAATTATTTGATATAGGTTGAGGCCGCTGTTAAACTTCATACTAATTTCGGTAAATACGCATAACGGGACTCGAACATGAGCTCAAACCCCGCAGCAGTAGGAAGCCTTACAAACACCTCATTCACAGACTACCGAGTGGCGGATATGTCACTGGCAGAATGGGGACGTCGTGAGATTCGAATTGCTGAGGGGGAGATGCCAGCGCTCATGGCTATCCGTAGCAAGTACCGTGATCAGCAGCCTTTAAAAGGCGCTCGTATCATGGGCTGTATTCATATGACCATTCAAACCGCTGTGTTGATTGAAACGCTGGTGGATTTGGGCGCAGATGTTCGCTGGTCTTCCTGTAATATTTTCTCTACTCAGGATCATGCTGCAGCGGCTGTTGCCGCAGCTGGAATTCCGGTTTTTGCATGGAAAGGTGAAACCGAGGAAGAGTTCTGGTGGTGCATAGAGAAAACTATTGTTGGTGAAGACGGTCAACCCTGGGGGGCAAACCTTGTTCTGGATGATGGTGGTGATCTGACACTGCTGCTCCATGAAAAGTACCCACAGTTACTTGATCAGATTCACGGTATTTCGGAAGAAACCACCACAGGTGTTCACCGACTATTGGAACGCTTGCAGGATGGTTCATTGAAAGTACCTGCCATCAATGTGAACGATGCGATTACCAAAAGTAAGAACGACAATAAATACGGCTGCCGTCATTCATTGAATGATGCCATCAAAAGAGCAACAGACCATTTACTGTCAGGTAAGAAAGCACTGGTGGTTGGTTACGGTGATGTAGGCAAAGGTTCGGCAGCATCTCTTCGACAGGAAGGGATGATTGTGAAGGTAACCGAGATTGATCCTATCTGTGCCATGCAGGCCTGTATGGATGGCTTTGAAGTTGTTTCTCCCTATATTAATGGTGTCAATGATGGCTCTGCTGAGTCTGTGAATCAGCTGGTGTTAGGCACAACTGATTTACTGGTGACGACAACAGGCAATGTTCACGTCTGTGACCGGGAAATGCTCAAAGCGCTGAAAAATGGCTGTGTAGTCTGCAATATTGGTCACTTCGATACCGAAATTGATACTGCTTTTATGAGAGATAACTGGCAGTGGGAAGAAATTAAACCTCAGGTTCATAAGATTCAGAGAAGCAAAGCAGACAATGATCATCTAATCCTTTTATCCGAAGGCAGACTGGTCAACCTGGGTAATGCAACAGGGCATCCCTCCAGAATCATGGACGGCTCTTTTGCCAATCAGGTGCTTGCTCAGATACATCTCTACAAGGCGGATTTTGCCAATCTGCCGGCAAACCGGAAAGCAGAAATGATCTCTCTGCAGGTTTTGCCCAAAGAGCTGGATGAAGAAGTTGCCAGTTATATGGTGGAAGGTTTTGGTGGTGTTATCACCCGGCTGACTGACCAGCAGGCAGGCTACATAAACGTTTCAAAGCATGGCCCGTTCAAGGGTGATGATTATAAATATTGATCTCTAGTTGAAAACTAGCTGATAAAAAAACAGAAGCAGTGTTGAGCTGTAGAAGTAAATGACCTGCAAAAGCAGGCGAAAGCAGAATATAAAAATGACAGATACAGTACTCCCAATCAGTTTTGAATTCTTTCCTGCCAAGACCCCTGAGGGCTCTCAGAAGCTGAATGAAACAGCTAAGGAACTGGCGGAATGTAATCCTCACTTTTACTCAGTCACTTATGGCGCTGGTGGTTCTACCCGTGAAAAGACGGCAGGTACCGTTCGTAGTATTAAGGAATTTACCGGTATAGATACGGCTCCGCATCTGTCCTGTGTGGGGGACAGTCGTGAAGAACTGAAAGCATTGCTGGAACGTTACAAGTCAGAAGGCGTAAGCCGCATTGTTGCTCTGCGTGGTGATCTGCCATCAGGTATGGGTCGTTCCATGGGTGAGTTTCAGTACGCTAATGAACTGGTGTCGTTCATCCGTGAGGAAACCGGTGATCACTTTCATCTGGAAGTAGCTGCTTATCCGGAAGCCCACCCCCAGTCTCCGAATTTTGAAGTAGACCTGTTGAACTTCAAGCGTAAGGCTGAGGCTGGTGCCAGCTCTGCGATTACCCAGTACTTCTTCAACGCTGACAGTTACTTCTATTTTGTTGAACGTGCACAGGGTATGGGGCTGGATTTGCCTATTATTCCGGGCATTATGCCAATCACAAACTACAGCCGCCTTGCTCGATTCTCCGACGCCTGTGGTGCTGAAATCCCACGCTGGGTTCGCAAGCAGCTGGAAGCTTACGGTGATGATGTCACCAGCATTAAGCAGTTTGGTGAAGAAGTGATGACCGGAATCTGTGAGCAATTGATCAGTCAGGGTGTTCCGGGTTTACACTTCTATGCGCTGAATCAGGCTGCACCGGCAAAGAACATCTGCCGTAACCTGAAGCTGATATAAATTGACGCTCTATAGAGCCAGAGAGTAAATGCTCTCTGACTCTGTAATCCTCTCTGGGATATAATGCCTTTTATTTCCCTGTAGATATCTTTTTCATGAGAAATCCCCGCATCTATACTCCGCAACCTCTGGCAGTTAACCAAGTTGTTGAGCTGACTGACAGTGCCGCGAACCATGTTGGTAAAGTTTTGCGTATGAATCCTGAAGAACCTTTGGTTCTCTTCAATGGTGAAGATAGTAGTTTTCAGGGAAAGATTACTGAAGTCAGCAAAAAAACGGTCAGTGTAGTGCTGGAATCGGAAATAGAATCTGCGACATCATCTCCGCTCAAAATCCATCTCGGTCAGACTCTCAGCCGTGGTGAAAGGATGGATTATGCCATTCAGAAAGCAACGGAAATGGGTGTCACCGAGATAACACCACTGTTTTCAGAGCGTTGTGAGGTAAAACTGAAGGCAGACCGCCTGGAAAAGCGTTTGAACCACTGGCAACAGGTTGCTATCAGTGCCTGTGAACAATGTGGCTTGAACAGAGTTCCAGTTATTCATCCACCAAAATCTGTCAGCGACTGGGCTAAAGAACAGCAAAGTGAACTGAAATTTGTGCTCCATCATCGCACGGAGAAAAAACTGGAAGGTTTTGATCAGCCGAAATCCGTGTCTTTGATGATTGGGCCAGAAGGTGGTCTGACAGCAGATGAGATTGTTATGGCGGAAGGTCAGGGTTTCAATGCTCTGGCTCTGGGGCCAAGGGTTCTGAGAACAGAAACTGCTCCGATCACGGCTGTTACGCTAATGCAGTATCTCTGGGGAGATATTTGAATAAAGGCATGCCTGCATTTGCTGGCATGCCATAGCCGACTGATTAATCAGTAAGCATCTGTTCCAGCCTGGCCAGATCCGGGATAGCCATAGCCATTTCTCTTACTGTCACACGGAGCGTTTCAGCAGGTCTGGGCTGATCATCGGAAGCAGTGATATTTTCCTCAGAAACGGAAATGTTCTGCGGAACGCCCTGAACCACCATTCCGTAAAATGGCAGCTGCTCATTCCCTGTTGCGCTGTGCATAACTGCGATACGAGCGGTTGCTGAAAACTCGGCAAATCGACCTTGATTAGCCCGTTCAAAGGTAATCAGGGGAATAGACTGGCCACGCCAGTCTATCTTGCCCAGATACCAGTCTTCATCATTATTGGTCTTTGTCGGACGACTGTAATCGATTACATCAGCCAGGCAATCGACCGGTATCAGTAATGGCCGTTGTTGCATTGGCAGCAGAAGTGAATCTACCGTACTGGTCATCAGATAACTCCTTTTCTAGCGCCAATCAGCTTATCAATGGATGACAGCAGTGTAGTCTCCTGGAACGGCTTACCCAGATACTCATTAACCCCCAGGCTGAACGCCCGGGTCTTATGCTTCTCACCGGTTCGAGAAGTAATCATGATTATTGGCAGCGCTGCAATTCTACTATCGTTGCGAACCGCACTGGCTACTTCGTAACCGTCCATCTTCGGCATCTCGATATCCAGCAGCATGATGTCGTAGTTGCTTTCAGACAGTCGAGTCATTGCTTCTACGCCATCACGAGCACTTTCAACTTCAAAGCCGGAGCGTTCAAGCAGGCGCGTGGTTACCTTACGTACCGTTACCGAGTCATCGACTACCAGTACACGACGAGCAATATCCGCACTCTTGGAATCATCAGTCAGGCTGACTTTTCTGGATACTGTTCTCTGGCGTCTGGCCAGTGCTGCAGGGTCAATGATGATTACTACACGACCGTCACCCAGTATGGTAGCTCCGTTTACACCGATCAAACCGGTGAACTGTGGCCCCAGACTCTTGGTGAAAATTTCACGACCACCGATGACTTCATCAACGTGAAGGGCAAGGTTCTGGCCGCCACGTTGAATAATAATAACCGGGCATTGCTCTGCCTGAATGCGTGGGCGAGATGTTCCCAGCAATTCTCCAAGGAACATTACTTTGTGCTCCTGGCCTGCATACATAAGAGGTTTGGAGTTCTGATAACAGTCAGTCAGTACATCGGGTGCTACTGTGGAAATACCGTCGATTGCCTGCATGGGCAGTGCATAAAGGTTTTCGCCAATAGCGACCATCAGTGCACGGTTAACCGATAGGGTAAAAGGCAATCGCAGTGTAATGGTAGTGCCCAGATCCTTTTCAGAATGGATATGGATGCTACCGCCCAGCTGACGAATCTCAGTGTTTACGATATCGAGGCCAACGCCTCGACCTGAAATCTGGGTAATAGAATCGGCAGTGGTAAAGCCAGGTTCAAGAATCAGCTCTGCCATTTCCTGGTCAGTCAGCTGGTCATTCGGACTTATCAGACGTTTTTCTACTGCTTTGGCATGAACTTTCTCAAGATCGATACCACGACCGTCGTCTTTAAGCTCCAGAACGATGTCGGCACCATCCCGGGAGATGGACAAGTCGAGGTTACCTTCTGCTGACTTGCCTTTTGCCAATCGATCATCTGACGATTCTTCGAGACCATGACCAATAGCGTTACGCAACATGTGTTCGAGTGGAGCAAGCATGCGTTCCAGCATGGTTCGATCCATCTCACCTTCAGCGTTGGTCACGTTCAGGTTGGCAGGCTTACCCAATTCACTGGACAGCTGTCGGGAAATTTTTCTCAGTCGTGGCAGCAGTCGGCTGAACGATACCATTCGAGCCTGAATCAGCTTTTCCTGAAGGTCGAGCTGAGTTCTGTGCTGCTGCAATAGCAGAGTTTCCGCATCACGGTTCTTGTCCTGAATAGCTTCTTTCAGGTCTTTAAGGTCAGTTGCGGACTCAACCAGAGAGCGTGAAAGCTGAGTCAGTTCTGAGTACTGGTCCATTTCCAGTGGATCGAATTCAGGGTTGTCCGCTTCTTCACCGTCGTAGGTCGAGATAATCTGTGCCTGGGTCTCGGTATCAAGACGACGGAGCTGTTCTTTCACACGGTCGATGGTGCTGTCCATCTCTTCCAGAGTGTGACTGATATCCTGAATCTGCTGTTCGATTCGTCCACGGTTAATACTGGACTCACCAGAAAGGTTGATCAGTTGTTCAATCAACAGTGCCGGAACTCGGATGAGCTCATTGTTCTTCACCAGGTTCTGGGTAACCGGTGTATCAACTCTGGTCGCAACAGGTTCGGTTCTTTCAGTCAGAACCTGAGTTTTGGGTAGAGAATCGTTTACAACCGGCGGCTGAACCTTTGCAACAGCAACAACGTCTTTAGTGTCCAGAGCTTCTTTATGAACAGTTTGTCTCTGAAGATCATCATTCTTGAGAGTGTCACTCTCAAAGGTAATAGTTTCAGACTGTCCCAGATAATCCGGAAGCTCTTCAGTTTCAGGCAGTTGTGCTTGAACAGGAAGATCTTGTCCAAGGTCTTCATTATTGAGAACCCAGCTTTCCAATCGCTCAATCAGTGGTGTTACTGACGGCGGTGTTTGCTGATTTTTCAACGTCTGAATCATCAGATCGATGTGGTCGTGGGCTGCCTGAATCATTCTCAGGGGCGGGTTATCCCCCTGGCGACCATTGGTAATTGCACTGTACACATCTTCCAGGGCATGGCTTAGGTCACCAATGTCCGGCTGATCTGCCATTCTGGCGCTGCCCTTCAGGGTGTGCAGAATACGCTGTAGCTCAGCAAGTGGCAGGGTGTTTTTAACATCGTGAAGCCACTGTTCAAGAGCGAGGTTGGAGTCTTCAAGCAGATCTCCAGCTTCTTCCAGAAACAGTTCCTGAAGTTCAAGATCGTGTTCTTCAACTTCGATATTCAGGCTTGGAGCAGGCTCATTGACTTGTTCTGCTTCAATGGCGATTTCAGCTGCTGCTACGGGCTCAATAGCTGCATTGTCAATGTATGGCTCAGCAAGAACGATTTCTTCTGGTTCATGCAGGAGATCAGATGTTGAATCAGAACCCTCAAACATGGATTCCAGAATCATCTCTTCAGCATCGCCAGCATCAAAGCTCGTCTCCAGAGTGTCGACGTCTATATCATCAGCCCACTCGAGGTCTTCAGAAGCTTCCAGCGTAATTTCTTCAACATCTGGTTCTTCAGAAAGATTGAGAGGTACTTCTTCTGCAGCAAACTTCTCTACAGTAGGCGTCAGAAGTTCTTCCAGAGACTTTCTCAGCTCACTGAAGACACTCTGTGGTGATATGGGTGTTTGTTGTGCAGCTACCTGATTCATCATATCGATCAGTGCTTCAAAGCCGTTTGATAACGGCGCTGATAAAACGCCTGGCAGCACTTGCTCATGAGCATAGAGGTAGTTAACGACACCGGTGAGCACATCACAAAGCTCAGCCATCGCTTCAAGAGTTGCATCTTGAGATCTTGAACGGATACAGCCAAGTTCAGCCATGAACTCCATGAGTTCATCGGCGGATAATCTGTCTTTCCACTTGTTCAGATAAAGGTCTGCATCGAGCAATACTCTAAGCTCAACATCGGCAAACAGGTCTGACTTCTGGCCACCGGTATAAATTCGGGAGCCTTCTTCCTGCTTCTGCTGCTCAGAAAGCAACTGAGCGTGCAGAGCTTCCAGCCAGCCCAGGTAGTCCTCAAGCTCTAATGAAGGTTCATTAGCTGAGACAGAAAGCTGCTGGAGGCCATCGTCAATCAGCTCCAGACCTTTTTCAAGCATGTTGATGACACGATCATCGGCTGGAATCAGATGCGCTCTGAAGTCTTTGATGTTTTTTTCGAGTGCAACAATCAAATTTGCCAGCGGGGCAATCTCGGTCATCAGGGCAATGCCCTTCAGAGTATGCAGAGATCTCTGAACATTATCGCTGATCTGTCGTTTGCCTTCCTGAGCCTTAACCTGGTCGACAAAATGCTGAACGGTTTCCAGATGAAGGTGAGATTCAGAAAGAAAAACATTAAGCAGTTGAACATCGTAGTCTGTTTTTGTGCTGTCTTCTGTTTCGGTCGCTGTCGCAGCTTCTTCAGACAGTAGTTCTTCAGATAGAGTTACTTCAGAGAGGCTTTGAGAAAGAACAACAGACTCTTCTATGTCAGCTGCTTCGAAACTGCTCAGATCAACGACAAGATCAGCCTCTTCAGTGTTGAATTCGAGGTTGGTCGTATCGTCTTCAAAATCGGCAATATTTTTTGGTTCGCTGGCTGTGTCATCACCAGGGATTGTGTACTGCTCGCCTTTTGCCAGTGCATCAGCCTTTTCCATGCATTCAAGCACTTCGGGAGTCAATACCTGGTTCTGTTTCGCAAAATCATCGATCAGGGACGGCAGCATGCCGGCCACCTGATCAAGCAGCAGACGCAGTTCGTGGGTTGATTGAATAGTGCCGTCAATCAATCGGTTGAGCATGTTCTCAACAGACCAGGCCAGTTCACCAACAACATTGGCACCAACCATTCGGCCGCTGCCTTTCAATGTATGAAAAGCACGACGCATATCCGCCAGTGTTTTATTGTCTTCCTGGTTGCTCAACCAGAGAGGAACACCTTCAGCCAACTGTCGTTGAACATCACCAGCTTCCTCGATGAAAACTTCCAGTAACTCATCATCGATCAGGCTGTCATCAATCTCTTCATTCAGACTACTACCTGTAGAAACCTCAACAGTTTCAGCTACTTCAGGTGCAGTCAAGATACTGTCAGAAGCGGGGAAGTCCAGAGTATTGGTCAGCTCAGAAGTGACTTCCTGCTCAGGCTCAACTTCAGTATCTGCAGCATGGGCTGCAGAGAAATCAAACTCGATAACGTTTTCACTGGAGACAGTCTCCAGCGGAGACTCTGAATTTACAGTTTCAATCTCGCTATCAAATGCGATAGGCGCCGAGCCATCGAGGAAGCTTTGTTCTTCATCGAGGGTTTCGGGTTTGCTGAGTTGAGCTTCTTCAATCAACGGGTTGAGAGCGTTCAGGCTTTCTTCAGCGACATCAAGAATCGCATCGTGGCTGCTTTGAACCTTGTCGTCCAGTCTTTCCAGGTAGTACTCAACACTGGTTACGGCATCGGCAAGGTGTTCCAGCTCTTCTTTTTCAGGAAGACTTTTGTGTTCCACCCATTCCAGCTGAATATGTCGTGCACAGCGCTCCAGAAGAGCAGCTGCACGAGACAGAGGAGTCATGGCCAGACCACCATGAACCTTGTGGAGTAGTTCAGGAATCTGTGTCAGATACTCTTCACTGTGCTGACTGTCGATATAGTCGACGATGGCATCTTTGGTCTGGATCAGTTGCTGGCGAGCTTCTTTAATAACAGCCTGATAAACCTCGCGGATGAGCAAGGTTTCATCGCTTTCTGTACTGCTTTCACCAGCAGCATATCGGCCGAGAGCAGATTCCAGTTGTAAGATCGTACCAGCAACATCCATCAGATGTTCTTCAGCATCCTGACCGGTATTTATAACGGATCGGACCAGTTCCGCTTTCTCTTTCAGGCGGGCTTGAAAATTGTCCATACCCAGAATAGAGAGCGTATCGGCAACCTGTTGAATAACAGGCAGCTGGTTCTGTAAAACCAGAGGGTCTGGAGTAGGCGACAGAAGATAGAGGTCTAGAGCTTCCTTGATACCAGCCAGTTCGAAATTAAGTGCTTCGACAACTGGGCCGGTAGCATCGATACCTGCCAGAGCAGGGCTAGCTTCTGATCTGAAACGGGCCAGTACTTCCGGCAGCTGATAGCGGCTGCTAAGGACACCGATAAAGCCATCATTGCTGTCCGAGCAGGCCAGATAATATAGAATTTCTCTGAACAGTTTGTCATCAGGCGTGTTGTTGATAAACGACGCGCCTTGTTCGATAAACAGACGAATCTGATGATCCAGTTCTCTCAGCAGATTAACTGTATGCAAACTGTATTCAATGGATTCATCCTGAAGCCCTTCGGTCAGGGCTACGCTGGCTTCCCAGAGAGGAGCAATAGGAGCTCCCCAGCTGATGTCCTGAAGTTTGGCAAAAATTTTCTCCAGGGTTTTAACCTGTTTGGTACGATCCTGGTTACGTAAGTAGCCTGCAAGACAAAGCTGATACTTTTGTCGAATCTTGCGCAGCAGGTTGATCAGGCCAGATTGTTCCAGTTTTGCCAACTGAGGCTGTTCAACGGACTCGGCAGAAAAAGAAATGTCGGGATGAAAGAAAACAGCTTCAGAAAGAGAGTCAACGCCGCGTAGTTTTCTCAGGTCGTTGATCAACGGCAGTATTGATAATGGCTGATCAATACCGCTGTTTATGGTCTGCTGAATATAAGCGGGGAGTTGCAATACACCCAGCATTAAATTTTCGAGGGATTGCTGACGATCGGAGGCTGTATTATCGACAAGGGCGTCGGTGAGACGAATCATGTCCTGACACAGTTGCGAAGAGCCCTCCTGATTCAGCATTTTCAGGGCACCAAACACCTGCCGAAAAGCGGTCTGGCAGGCAGACAGGTGAGCAGGGTTAACGACGTCGTCTTGATAGAGTTCAAGAGCCTGACGAGCTTCAGCAAGCGTGTTCTCTATTTCTTCCCTAACCCAGTCCAGGCCGGTGTAATCCTGTTGTTCAGCCATTAAAGGCTCCCATCATCTTATAGCTGTAATGAAGGCGGTATACATCTTGTGGAAAGAGACCTGTATAAACTGGCCTGTAAAACCTAGCCTTCATCATCTTGTCCTGAGATACGACCATGGCTGCCTGTAAAAGCAAGTGGCGGACGTTTCAGTCCGCCATCTGGTATCAGGCAGGGGTTGTTTCTTCGTCTATCTGGCTTGCCTCATCTCTGGGAGCAGGCAGACGGAAACCGGATACAGACTGACGCATTTCCAGAGCCATCTCAGCCAGATTACCTACCGAGCTGGCAGTGGCTGTGGTGCTGGAAGTGGTCTGGGTCGTGATGTCCCGGATAGTGGTCATACGTTGTGCAACCTGACCGGCAGATACTGTCTGGCGTTGTGCCGTTTCGGAAATGTGACGGATCAAGCCAGCCAGACTACTGGATACTTGCTCAATCTCTTCCAGAGCAACACCCGCATCCTGTGCCAGCTTGGCACCGGTTACTACCTCGGTGGTGGTCTGTTCCATGGAGATAACGGCTTCGTTGGTATCGGTCTGGATGGTGGATACCAGTGCTTCAATCTGCTTGGTTGCACCGGATACACGTTCCGCCAGTCGCTGTACCTCGTCCGCTACTACTGCGAAGCCTCGACCGGCTTCACCAGCCATGGACGCCTGGATGGCGGCGTTCAGGGACAGAATGTTGGTCTGGTCGGCGATGTCGTTGATCAGTGCGATGATGTCACCGATCTCCTGGGAAGATTCACCCAGTCGCTTGATTCGTTTGGAAGTATCCTGAATCTGCTCACGGATAGTGTCCATGCCGTCGATGGTGTTACGTACTACCTGGCCACCGGTTTCAGCAATTTCTACTGAACGTTCTGCTACCTGTGCTGACTCAGAGGCTTGTTCGGATACCCGGTTCATAGACTGGGTCATCTCGTTAACAGCCTGGGTCGTAAAGCTGATTTCTTCGGCCTGGTGACTGGCAGCTTCGGCCAGTTGTTTGGCGTTTGTCTGGGTATCCTGAGCCGAGGTATCTACTTCTACCGCAGTCTGGTTGATGGTGTTAACCAGCGCACGGAGCTGTTCGATAGAGAAGTTGATGGAGTCAGCGATAGCGCCGGTAAAGTCTTCGGTTACTGTCGCCTGTACGGTTAAGTCACCGTCCGCAAGGTCGGCCATTTCGTCCAGTAGACGCAGGATCGCAGTCTGATTGGCTTCGTTCTGGGCTGCTGTTTCAGCCAGACGGGCGTTGGCTTCCCGTACGATACTGATCGCAATATACAGCAGAGCCAGCAAAGCGATGATACCGGCAATGATGTTGACGGTGTTGTTTACCAGACGCTGTTCAGTAGCACGCTCGAAAGTGTCTACCAGAATAGAGGTCTGTTGTAGCAGTTGCTGGGAGTCGGTAAAGATCTGGTCAGATGCCGCACGTACCTGGAACAGTTCCGGAGAGGTTTCCAGAATCTCGTCTACGCTGCCTTCTACGAAGCCAAACAGGTCGAGGATTTCAGCCAGACGATCAGTCGCCTCTTCGTCGGTTACCTGACTGATTCTCATGGCCAGGTTACCTTCCAGCATACCGTTCAATACTCGTCCAAACAGTTTGGCATCTCGACCAAAGCTGTCTGCCGCCATGATGGAGTCTTCACCACCTTCCAGTACTTTCGATACGCTTCGAACAATACGTTCTGCAAGCCATGGCTGACGCTGGGCTAGTGCGATCTGGTCGCTTGGTGCTTCGTTCTGCAGCAGGATCTCTACGACTTCATCGTATTCAATCTGCAGCTGAGGGATGGTCTCACCCAAGGTTATCGCTACGTCGTGCAGGGTCAGTACGGTCTCTTCAGAAGCCAGAATGTTATCTGCTTCTATTTTAAGTGCCGACCAGGATGCATCCAGAGTTTCGATTTGTGCGGCTACTGCTTTGTCGCCAGGGCTTAACGCTGGAAGTACAGAGAGTTTGGAACTCTTCAGAGTGTTAAAACGCTTATCAAATTCGTTACGAGCTTCACGAAGCAGGGAGAAGGCTTCTTCCTTACCTGCTGATGCCTCGGACGCACTGGTCGCAATACGCTGCGAGAGTACGCGAAGTTCGCCTGCATCAGTCAGGTGAACCTGATCCAATGTGTTCTGCTGACTTATATAAGTGAACGAGCCAGCAATAATGACGAGAGAGACGATCAACAGGGTGATCGAGGCTATTATGCCCCGATTTGCCCCTGTTCCCTGGGCTTTTTTTGCGGTGTTGCCTTTCATTGTTGGGTCCCCGGAGACTTCTTTGAATGCTCGCTGTATTTAAAATTTGTCTATTGCCGCTTTTAGAAAGCGGGGGTTCATGGTCAAAAGTTCAGTGCTGAATACCGAATATAAAATATCCTGATGGAGGTAAGAGCCTGTTGAGAATGGCTGTACGACATCAGGTAAGTCTACTGGGAGTTTTTCACTGAAATTACTGGCAGAGAAATGAACCATTCCCTGAACTTCATCTACAATGAGCCCTGCAGCCAGTTCGGTTTGCTCAATGACCATAATGCGGTTCACTGATTTGTTAGCACTTCGCTTGCTGCCAAGGAACTCTCCCAGATCAATGATGGGAAGCAAGCGCCCCCGAACATTAGCAACACCCTTGGCCCAGGGCTGAACTCCCGGCAATGGTGTTGTATCCGGAACCGGCAGTATTTCCAATACTTCACCGATTTGAACAGCGAAGCGCTGATCATTCAGAGTAAAGCTGACACCACTCCAGTGTTTATCTTCACTCTGCTTTTCAGGCAGGCTGAAACGGTTACTCCGAGCTTCTTGCTGCAGTTGCTGCAAATGCTCAAACGGCATTGCCGGAGCTGCTTGTCCATTTGTATTCATGTGAGTAGTGTTTCCAGGAATTGACGGCGAAACATTGCCTGCCTGACTCCACGCAAACCGTTAAACGGTTCAGGCGGACTCTACGGTCAATACACTACCAAGCGTCTCAATCAGAGTGTCTTCCTTGATTGGCTTGGTCAGGTAATCCCTGGCACCCTGTCGCATACCCCAAACCCGATCGGTTTCCTGATCTTTTGTGGTGACAATAATGACTGGAATATGTGAAGTATCAGCGCCTTTAGACAACTGTCTTGTGGCCTGAAAACCATTAAGACCAGGCATAACAATGTCCATGAGTACGAGATCAGGGCGTTCAGCACGGCAGAGAGCGACACCGTCGGCACCATTTTCTGCAGTTAGAACACTGTGACCGTGCTTTTCCAGCATGCCTTTCAGTTGGAACAGTTCGGTTGGAGAGTCATCTACAACGAGTATATTGGCCATAAAAAAAAGAAATCCCCCGTTTACTGCTGCTGTCCGACATTCGACGCCTGACTTTATGGTTGTTCTGCAGTAATTTGTTATTGCTTACTCTGACAGAGCGATAAAATGCTAAGAGTACTATCGTATCAGCTTAAGCAGGATTGTTAACCGATATTATGCCACTGCCGGACAGTAATTCCTGATCGCACCGAGCAGTTCGTCTCTGCTGAATGGCTTTGTCAGGTAGTGATCTGAGCCAACAACCCGGCCCTTGGCTCGGTCAAACAGTCCGTCTTTGCTGGAAAGCATGATGACAGGCGTCTGTTTATAAGACTGATTGTTCTTGATCAGTGCGCAGGTCTGGTATCCGTCCAGGCGCGGCATCATAATATCGACAAAAATGATATTGGGCTGATTATCAGCAATTTTAGCCAGAGCATCAAAACCGTCAGTTGCTGTTACAACATCACAACCAGCTTTCTTTAGCAGTGTTTCTGCGGTTCTGCGGATGGTCTTACTGTCATCAATGACCATGACTTTTAGATTATTCATGCTTTCGTCCATAGATGTTGTCCGCTTACTCGAAGCTGCTCTGATATGGCTTCGAATACTCTCTTACACCTTTAAATAACAATGATGTTTTGGTATGGATCATACTCTTGCTTAAAGGTCTGATGATCCAGTCTCCAAGGCTTGAGTGCGTTGACATTACAGCAGCAAGCTAACTTTACGGCAGCATGCTGGCTATGACCGTATTTATTTACTGGTCAGCACCTTTGCACCAATACTGTTTCTGATCAAATTAACTTCCGGTTTTCACCAGACGATCCGTTATTGTCATTAGTCCGGATCCTGAATCAGTGGCTGGGTTGCTCAGCATTCTGTTTTATACAGATTCAGAAGTTGGACTACCGCACCTTTTTACCACAAATACAAACCCTATGACCAGTTGCACGAGTTGCAGAAAAAGCTGTATTTAACGAGGTTTTTCCAATTTTGAAAGCTACATCACTGTTCCTGACTTTTGGGATGCCTTGTCACGTAAAATAATGCTTTGTCGAAGTAGTAGTGATGTAAGGCTGTGCGGTTATAGTTCAGTGTTTTTCCAACTCATATAAAAAAATTTATTGATTGATATTTTCCACATTCAATATCTTCTACTAGCCTTGTCTCTGAATGCACAGTACTGCAATGGGTCAGCTTATTGCCTTGAAACTTTCAAGGCAGGAAACACCAAGAAAAAACAATGAACAAAGCAGGATGTAAGTGCCAGGAGCAGGCAGACAGATAAAAGATGTACAGGAGGTTCGGACAAGTGAAGATAGTAGCTGTTACAGCATGCCCAACCGGTATTGCACATACCTATATGGCAGCAGAAAAACTGAAAGAAGCCGCTCATAATCAGGGTCATGAAATAAAGGTTGAAACTCAGGGAGCTATGGGAGTCGAAAACCAGATTACCTCAGATGATCTTCAAGGTGCCGACGTTGCTGTTCTCGCTGTCGATATTACGGTCGATGGTGAAGAACGATTCAGCCATCTTCGTGTGATTAAGGTACCGGTTGCTGAAGCAATCAGAAATCCGAATGCTGTGCTCGACCAGCTTGGCAACTGACTACAACCTTTTTGAGTTATTGGAACGAGGGTGAGCGGGCGAATGAGCTGTAAGGAGCTGGTCTTTACCTGTGAATTGGTACACGGATTACATGCAAGGCCTGCCAGCGCACTGGTAGCACTTGCCGAAGAGTTCGATGCAGTAATGGAACTCGAAAATCTCAGGACTGGTTTCAAGGCCAGCCTGGACAGTGCTCTTTCTCTTATCGCAGCAGATATAGCATACAGGGACACCTGCAAAGTCAGAGTTGAAGGTTCTGATGCCCAGGTAGCGTTGAAAAAGCTGCAACGATTTGTTCTGAGGGAATTGCAGCATTTTGATGCAGAAGTGCTGATTGCAGATAATGTTCCCACCCTGCCGCCTTCTCTCAGAAATCTAAATATTAATCATTGTGTCGGGCACTCAATAGGCAGCGACTGGGTTGAGGGTATACCGTTCTGCCTGAGTGAACACAAACTTTATTCGAATAGAGACAACACTGCTTATACAGGTATTTCTGGCGAAAGAATGAAGCTGCTTGGTGCCCTGGAGCAGTTACTTGCTAACATCCGGGCAAACATGTCGGTTGCTGAGCTGGATACAGAGAAATCCATCCTCAATGCCCATGTCATGTTGGCGAGTGATCAGGAGTTTAAATCCAGATTACTCAATTACATCAGTGAAGGTTGGGCAGCATCAGAGAGTATTAAAAAAACCCTGCAGTACTACTCCTTGCGATTGGAAGCGGCGGAAAGCAGTTACCTCAGAGACAGGGTTCTGGATATTCAGGATTTGTGTGACCAACTACTGCATCTGACCTGCAATCTCACCTGCGAAAAAACAGATAGCCTCACCGCTCCCAGTATCTGTCTGGCTGATAACCTGACACCTAGTCAGTTTCTGGCACTTGATAAAAAATATCTAACGGGACTCGTACTGGAAAATGGCGGTAAGGCATCCCATACCGTGTTGCTGGCACAGGCACGAGGTATCCCTGTCATTGTTGGTGTTGAAGGTGCCAGAAGCCTGATGAAAAATGCAGAGCGGGTGATTCTGGATGCCAAGCTTGGGGTTTTGATTTCAGACCCTTCAGAGAAAGTAGATCGCTATTATTTGCAGGAAGCTCGGAGACAGCAAAAGTTAGAAAAAAAGTATCAGCCATTTATCCACAGAAAAGCCAAAACAGCAGATCAGAAAAGGCTCGAGGTCGGAGCTAATATTATTGGGCTGGACGATGCTGTTCAGGCATTTGCTTCGGGCGCTGAAGGTGTTGGTCTGTTTAGAACAGAGATGATGTTTATGGAGCGAACCTGTGCTCCGGATATGAATGAACAACATGATGTATATGAAGCGGTGGTAGATGTTGCTGAAGACAGGCCGGTCATTATTCGGACTATTGATGTCGGTGCAGATAAGCCGGTTGACTACTTTGAGCTACCTGAAGAGCAGAATCCTTTTCTCGGATTCAGAGCGGTCCGTCTTTATTCAGAGTTTCTGGATGTTTTTAAAGAGCAAGTCAGAGCTATTCTGAAAGCATCCAGAAACAAATCTCTCGGCTTGATGATTCCAATGGTGACTACAGTTTCTGAAGTAGTCTGGGTGAGAAAGATTATTGCTGAAGTACAGCAGGAGATGACCTTAGCAGGTGCTCAGTTTGGGAGAATCAGATTGGGTATCATGGTTGAAGTACCGTCTGCCTGTATGATTATTGATCAGCTGTCTGAGTATGTAGATTTCTTCAGCATTGGCAGTAATGACCTTGCTCAATATGTATTGGCAGCTGATCGTTGTAACGATCGAATAGGCGAACTCTATAACTACCTTCAACCGGCTTTTCTGAGGTTATTAGATAAAGTAGTAAAAGATGCAAGAAGTAAAAATAAATGGATTGGGGTTTGCGGAGAAATGGCCTCTGATATTAATACGCTGCCCATTCTTGTAGGTTTGGGTGTGGATGAAATCAGCGTGTCAGGCAGTCAGATTGGAGCTATAAAAGAACGAATAAGCCACCTCGACAGCCAGCAGTGTCGTAAGTTGCTTGATTCAGCTCTGTTTGCCAGAGATTATCGTGAAGTGTCCGGACTGCTTAAAAATACTTACAGCGAGTTGGCTCCCCGGCCATTGTTTGACCCTTCTATTATTTGTATTGATTATGACTGTCTTTCCAGAGAAGAGGCTATCAAGCAGCTGGTGGATATGCTTTATCTGGATAGTCGTATAGCTGACAGTACTTCAGTTGAAGAAGCTATCTGGCAGAGGGAAGACATATCATCAACTAATCTAGGTAATGGAATAGCTATACCCCACTGTCGGTCGGATCTTGTCTACAGTCATTCTATTGCAGTGCTCAAACTGGCGAAACCGATTCAGTGGCAATCTCAGGATGACAGCCTGGTGGATACTGTTTTTATCCTGGCAGTGAGAGAAGCTGATACACCTGATGCTCATATGAGGTTTTTTGCCAGCCTGGCGAGAAAACTTATGGAAAGTGATTTTGTGAAACGCTTTCGAAACAGTGCCAGTGCTATCTCGGTTGATCAGCTTTTAAAATCCGAGTTGAAATTGAGTAATTAACCTTGGAGCCTGCCGGGGTTTATGCCGCCTCTTAGTCTGGCAAAGTGCTTAACTGAGAGAAGTAAGCCAGAGCAGGTTGTTTTAGCATAATGTTTTTTTGTGTTGTGTAGACTGAGTGCAGGCTATCTTTTGAAGCGGTATTCAGGGCTACTTTGGGAGGAATATTAACGATAACTTCATTGTTGAATTTGATGCTACAACCTACCTCAATTTCCCCCTGTTCCTGTAAGCCGCATAGCCATCCCGCGCATAAATCTGAGAAGTGCCGTTTTACAGCTTGTTCATTTGAAGGCCACTGATTAGTTTGTTCAAGCTGATGCTTGATTAGCTTAAATGACTCCAGATCTTCAATATTGAGCGATGTTATAAACCTCATACGTTCCAGCCGTTCAATATCCCTGACAAGTTTGGCAGCGATGGGTGAATTGCCAGCATGCTCAAAAATATCGTTGGTGCCTGATATGTCTGTGGCAATAGTCGTGGATATCTCAGAATCGATATCACCAAGATTGATCAGCATATCGGTTATCAGTTTTTGTTGTTCAGCTGAGCCTGTTTTTTCAAGGACTCCTCTGGTGTTCGGCGTGGCAGCAGCCAAACCAAGTTGGTAAAGAGGAATAACCTGGTCTGAATAGCAGAGTGCTTCGGGGTGCTGCCAAGCTTTCATTGAATTCATTAAAATAGGGAAAAGCAGTGCTTTTCGAGCTGAATGGGCGTACGCCTGCTTGCCTGTGGTATCAATTCTGGGGTCGATATCCGGAATCTTTGAAAGTGGGTTGGGTAGCCCATGAGTATCCAGTGGGCTGTTACCAATTCTTGCCAGAGTAGCTCTGCCAATAAGGTTATCTGTGGGTTCTTGTGCTTCAGTCGTTGCATACGGATTTATGTTCACCGTTTGTATTTTTACTCTGCCAGCTTTATAGGCTTCCGTAAGTTTTATCTGTTTATTTTGTGGTTCGGGTGTTTTAACTGGAGATTCTTTTGATTGCTGAGAGGGTTGCCTGTCTTTTTGACGGACTCTTTTCCCCCTTGTTTTCTTCGATTTGGCTGGCGCTGAAGAGTGAGAAACTAACGGCGAAGGTGTTACAGGGTCTTCTGCCCGGGGCGGTTTTTTCAGTGGTTCTGGGCTTTCATGTACTCTTTGATCAGAAAAGTAAGTAAGCGGCTTTTGTCGTTCGCTTCCTGGAGCAACCGGAATGGAGTCAGGCCTGATTTGCGGTCGTAGCTTATTCAGAAGATCCAGTGCCAGGGCTGAGCGCATTTCCGGCTTTGGCCTGCCGGGTAAAGGAATGTTGTGCTCGGCCAGTTTTGCTTCGATGTTGCTGAGGTTTTCTTTGGCACTATTTAAGTCTGCAGTTAACTGACTTTTTTGATCCTCGGTGAAGTGTTTATCGATTAAAGCAAAAGTGTCAGCCAGAGTGTTGCAGAGTGCTGCTGATTTCTTTGTATTCTGCATGCTTAAATCTGGTGGAATAACGTTAGTCATATCCCCTGAACCACCAATATGAATAACAATAATATGGGGCGGTGCAGCGCCAAGGTTTTGATGGCGAAGAATCTGGCTGATATTGCCTGCTTCTCTGGCAAGGCAGACCTGATGCTCAAGAGATTCTTTTCTTAACCTTGATGACTGGAAGTCACTGAGTAGCTTTTCTGGTGACAAATCTTCAGGTTGTATTGATGACGTTGTGTTATTTGTGACTGTTTTTCTTTCAGATATAGACTTTCCGGAGGTCTGACTAGGTTCTAATGGTCCTGGTTTTGTCGAATCTTTGGCTGATTTATGCTCTTGCTTTTTTGAAGTCGATGAGAAAGAAGGGCCTGGAGGTTTTGGTGGAATATTCATGACTTCAAACCTCTCACGCAGATTTAGTCTGTAACTGTGGAGGGAGTTGAATTTCTTTTATCAGGTTGTCTTTGACCTGACTTTTGTAAGCCTCAATACCTTTTCTAACAGCAGCCTCTACTTCTGCTTGCGAGCATTTGTCGTGGCGGTATAGGCCGCTACTGATAGCGCACATTCTCAAGGTCTCAAGTTTAGGTAAATTACCGATTTTTTCAGCATGCTTATTATAATTGTTAACGGTTGCTGGAATATCAAAGGCGGTTTTTGATACGGCGCTCAGAAAGGCTGCTTTATCTTTATAATGGCTTCCTTTTGGTGGGGAAACATAAACCATAGCCTGGTTTTCTGCACAGCCATTCGGGTGGTTATCTTTAATTACATCAACGAATACGGCACCCATTCCGTCTCCCTTGTACACCTCTCCTTTAGGTCTCGGGAAAAAAGCATACATAGCCTTTAATGGCGTTCCTTTAAGCTGGTCTTCGCCCATTTGGACCAAAGGGTTGTCTGATCTTCTGGCAAAGCCCATCAGTTGATTATGGAGTTCCTTGTATTCATCAGGGCGAGCAATTTCTTTTGCAAAGGCTGCATTAATCCCGTCGCCACCGATGGACAGGTCACCTGTTCCGGAGTTGACTGATGCAACAGACCCTTGAGTCTGTCCCGCATTTATTTCTCTGTCGGAGGGGAAGATAGGTGCATTACTGCCACCCTGTTCGGCCTTGATGTTTCTATAGCTTAAGTCGACCGGAGTTATTTTTATCGGGGGCGGTGCCATTGGCTTTCTGGAAATAGAAGGGGGCGTGTACGGAATAGGTGGCGCACTCTCATCAATATCCAGAGAAGGGTGTTTTGGGCTGAGAACAAAGTGAGGTTCTGTTTTTCTCTGAGTATGAGGAGCATGTCTTTTGGTTGGTTCTACTGCTTTTGTTGAAAAGATAGAGTCATCGATAAAGATCATCGCTTGCTGTAAATCGAGAGCAGGCAACGGATTCTGAAATTTGGAAAGCTGCTGTTTGGCTATGGCGAAGTTATGAAGAGCGGTGTCTCTGTTAGCTTTGAGGTGCTGTACTTTATTTTCCGTATTCCCCTTTTCAATATTATCCAGTTTGGAGAGAAGGCTTTTCTTAATAGCTTCAGCATCGGGGTGGCCATCCAGACCAGTCAAAACAGAGATAGGATTACCTGATGAGTCAAAATATAGAATATCAAAGGGGAAACTATCCGCTTTTAAACCAGGGGTTGTCAGAAGCTTTTTTAAATCAGGTATGCTTTCCAAAAACTCAACTTTTGTACTTTCTGCTGCCGCGACTTTTCCCGTCTGCTGATACTGTTGTGCCAGCTGAGCAACAGGATTTACCTGAAGCTGAGGTGAAACTGGCTTGGCAGTACGTTGTTGAAGTCGGCTGGAAGAGTGATGGTCAGCCCCATAAGCTGACCTTGGAATCTGTCTACGAACAGGCACATTATCCGGTTTATTGTCCTCGTTCGGGCCCGTAATGGGGGAGGGGGCTCTTCCTGACTCTCCGGGACCTGTAGGTGGAGGAAATGACATTGCTCAGTATTCCTGTTTTCAACCAATGCCTTTTTATCGGTCAGTAGAAGCAACAAATGAGTTCTCCAAAGCAAGCCGCTATACTGGCTTGTTTTGAATTTAGCCAAACTCTGATAAGTGCGCAGTCATGCGGATTCACAAGCTCTTTTGCTTACAAAAGGTGGAGGATCTGTGTCTATATCATTTACAGGGTCTGTGGCAGTGAACAAGTAGAGTCGTGCATGAGCAATAAAGACCTGGCCCAACGATTTATTTTCGATAACGCCGATATTCGGGGCGAGATTATTTCTCTGGAGGAAAGTTTGGCTGCATCCCTTGCAGCTCATAACTATCCGGTCAATGTCAAAGCCCTGTTGGGCGAGCTGGTGGCTGCAGCGGTGCTGCTCAGCTCAACTCTCAAGTTTGAAGGCATAATGAGCCTTCAGGCTAAAGGTGAAGGTCCTCTCTCCCTGCTGATGGTGGAATGTTCCGATCAGAGAACGTTTCGTGCGTTGGCTCGCTGGGATGAAGAAAATACGGACAAGCTAACGGCTAAAGGTCTTCAGGGCTTGCTGGGTAACGGTCAGTTGATAATGACGATCGATCCTCATAAAGGTAACCGCTATCAGGGTATTGTTCCTCTGCATCATGAAACCCTTGCTGCAGGCTTGAATGATTACTTCAAGCAGTCTGAGCAGCTCGCTACCGAATTCTGGCTGACCAGTAATGGTGAAACTGCTACCGGCATGCTGCTGCAGGCTCTGCCAGTGAATCTTGAAAAAGATGAGAAGGTGCGTGCTGAAACATGGGAACGAATTTCTGTTCTGGCCAAAACAGTCACTGAGCAGGAAATGCTGGAGCTTGATCACCATACTCTGCTGACCCGACTGTTTCATGATGAAAGTGCCCGTCTGTTTGATGGTGAGAAAGTAGAGTTTAACTGCAATTGCTCTCGTCCGCGTAGTGCCCAGATCATCCAGAACCTGGGGCAAGAAGAAGCTGAATCTATTGTTGTCGAGCAGGGTGAAATTTCCATGGGCTGCCAGTTCTGCAGCCAGACCTACGTATTCACGGGTAAGGATGTCGCTGACATTTTTACTGGCAATGAACCGCGCACTCACTGATTGTTCAGTTGTTAGCTCTTTCAGATCCTCTTTAGAGCAGCTAGCTATTCCCTTCTCAGGGTCGGTATTTTGCCGATCCTGATCGCCATTTAAACGCATAGTTTCAAATATTGTCAGAAATCAACATATTCAGATAATTAACTTGTTAAGTTGCTGTCAGGAAAGAGCTATAGAAGCGCAATTCAATAGATTCAGCCCTTATGGATACTTTCTAGGCAGTTTGAATGTTGTGTAAGCAACTGACTGAATAGGACAATGCTTCGTTGCTCTCATGAGATGTTTTGTTTGTCTGTGTAAGTTATTTGTAGAATCAGGAAAAAAATGACTAAAAGTGCGTTTATTCGGGCCGCCTAATCCCCTATGATATGCGCCTCTACATCTAATACCAAAAAATCACAAAGACGCACAAAGATTTTGTAGAAAGCTTAGGAGAGCTTGTAAATGACTGAAGTTAGAGCAAAGGGTGAGCTGCGTGCAGAAGCTCTGGCCGGCCTTGGCATCAAGGATGTTGCTGAGATTGTTTACAATCCTTCCTATGACCTGCTGTTTGAGGAAGAAACCAAGCCAGATCTGGAAGGCTATGAAAAAGGTGTAGTAACCGAGCTGGGTGCAGTATCTGTTGATACTGGTATCTTCACCGGCCGCTCCCCGAAAGACAAGTACATCGTTAAAGATGATACGACCCGCGATACCCTCTGGTGGGCAGATCAGGGCAAGAATGATAACAAAGCCATCACTCAGGACACCTGGACACATCTGAAATCTCTGGTGACTAATCAGCTTTCAGGTAAGCGCCTGTTTGTGGTTGATGGCTTCTGTGGTGCCAATAAAGAAACAAGACTTTGTGTACGTTTCATCACTGAAGTGGCCTGGCAGGCACACTTTGTTAAAAACATGTTCATTCGTCCATCTGAAGCAGAGCTGGCAGTATTTGAACCAGACTTTGTAGTAATGAACGGTGCCAAGTGCACCAACCCTAACTGGAAAGAACAGGGTCTGAACTCTGAAAACTTCGTTGCCTTCAATCTGACTGAACGTGTTCAGGTAATCGGTGGTACCTGGTACGGCGGTGAAATGAAGAAGGGTATGTTCTCCATCATGAACTACCTGCTGCCACTGCGAGGGATTGCTTCCATGCATTGTTCTGCCAACGTCTGCAAAGACGGCGATGTGGCCGTATTCTTCGGCCTGTCCGGAACCGGTAAAACTACGCTTTCTGCAGATCCTAAGCGTGCACTGATTGGTGATGACGAACACGGTTGGGATGATGACGGTGTCTTCAACTTTGAAGGTGGCTGCTACGCCAAGACCATCAAGTTGAGTAAAGAAAACGAGCCGGAAATCTACGAGGCAATTCGTCGGGATGCTCTGCTGGAAAACGTGACTGTTCGTGAAGGTGGTGTGATCGACTTTGACGATAACTCAAAGACCGAGAACACCCGTGTTTCCTACCCGATTCACCATATCGAAAACATTGTTAAGCCGGTTTCCAAGGCAGGCCATGCCAAGAAGGTTATCTTCCTGACTGCTGATGCTTTTGGTGTTCTGCCTCCTGTGTCCAAGCTGACACCAGAACAGACTAAGTATCACTTCCTGTCTGGTTTCACGGCTAAACTGGCCGGGACTGAGCGTGGTATCACTGAACCAACACCAACTTTCTCTGCATGCTTTGGTGCAGCTTTCCTGAGCTTACATCCAACGCGTTATGCTCAGGAGCTGGTGAAGAAGATGGAAGCCAATGGAGCTACAGCTTACCTGGTTAACACCGGTTGGAACGGTACTGGCAAGCGTATCTCTATCAAAGATACTCGCGCCATCATCGATGCAATTTTGGATGACTCCATCGATGAAACTGAAACCATGACCGTTCCATACTTCGGTCTGCACGTTCCAACTCATGTAAGCGGTGTATCTGACGGCATCCTGAACCCTCAGGACACCTATGCAGATAAGTCTGAATGGGATAAGAAAGCTCGTGACCTAGCGGACCGTTTTATCACTAACTTCAATAAGTTTACTGATACGGAAGAAGGCAAGACTCTGGTTGATGCTGGTCCAGTTCTTGACTGACGTTTAGTGCTCTCTTCAGGTACCCTGTGCAAAGACCTTGTGTAGGGTACCTTGTCCGGGCTTTATAGCTTGAAACACTGTCCATGTTTGTTGCTGCTTCTTGATTCTTTCAATATCACCCTTCCACCCTTCTGTTAGAGCTTTGTAGTTAGCTTCTGAATTTGTTTTTAGAAATTCTTTTCTCTGCTGTCTTAATTGCCGGAGACTGGATTTTAGTAACTGCAGTATCTCCGTTTCCCTGTTTAGGGTTGTGATCTCTTCAAAACCGGTAACTCTAAGCAGGGATTTCAGTTCTCTGGTGCTGTTAGGGTAATAGTGTCTTTGCTGAAACTGATCTTTAGCTTTATCAGACAAAGGGTCACTATCAAGACAGAACGTCGTGAAGAGAATTTTTCCACCTGGTTTTAACCAGTTATAGGCTTTATTGAGAAAATCCTCCTTGTTTTCAAGATATATCAGGTCGTCTGAACTGAATACAGCATCAAAGGATTCGTTTGAAAACGAAACATTAGTGCTGTTTTTATTGATGAAGCGCACGGGTAAGTGAAAGTTGTCATCACTATCAAAAATCTGCTCTTGAATGCTTGCAGCTATATCAATAGAAACCACTGAAACATGAAATTCTTTTGCGATAAATAGTGCGTTTTTGCTCAGAGCGTTACCAATGCCGAGGATATGTTGGCCTGGTAAAGGTGGATGCCTGGAAATCAACTTCTTGATTAAATGGTCGGTTGCCGAATTGGTGGAAGCCTGCTTTTTATGGAGTGCGCTCAGAATCGAATTTCTGCTGGCGTCCGGGTTTAAAGTCAGTTCAGCATAAGAAATATAAGGAATGACCAGCCAGAGGCTGATCAATAAAAATTGGATAATTGTATTTTTGGAAATATGAACAGGTCGACGCATTTATTTTCCTGAAACAACCATATAGGGAAGCATGGTTGATATACAGGGATTTGCAAACACTGCTTCTGGTCAACGATACAACTGTTCATCTCCATCCTGTTTCAGAACCGGCTGTGGTTTGTTCTGCTGATCCAGCCAACGTGCAAGCTGGTCGTGATAGAAATCCCATACACAGGGAGAACAACCTCCTCCGCAGCAATCGTCATCAGCGGGGCGTTCAGGTTTTTCAATCGGTTTTGTTTTCATTGTTATTTTTCAATGTGGCTAATTGAGAACAAGCCCTAAGCACTGGTCAATCAGTCGATCAATAGCGGTCGAGGTCTGTGTAGCAAACTTGCTGGACAAGGAGAATGGTTCCTCTGTGGCATTCTCAAGCCCGAAATCATTTTCAGGTATCAGGTAGCCTAGCGAATCATGGCTCAATCCTAAAACCGCAACCGGACGATTCTGAACTTTTTCCATCAGCTCTCTGCCGAACGCCGTCACAGGTTCACCGGGGACCGTTATCAGAACCAGTGAACCCAAAACTATGACCGAAACACGAGAAGTTACCTGAGTACTGAAAGTGGATGGCCAGCTAATGGTACCTTGTCCCAAAGTTTTTGTAAGGCCTACCAATTGCAGATTCTCAGCATCTACCTTTAACTGCTCGGTGCAATATGAAAGCTTACTTTTCAGTTCGGTTATATTTTCTTGTTTCGCTGCAATCACATGACTGGCAATCTGGTCACCGTAAAGCTGAGCGTTTTCGAAATTACGTTTTTTATGCTCCGGTAATGGGATCACATCACCGAGAACGCCATTGATGAAAAGAACTCTGGTTTGCAGATCGGTTTCCAGTTTGTTTCTGGCAAAACCTACCCAGTCTGAAGTGACCTGAAGGTTGTCTTTGTCTAAAACTACAGGGTGAGAGCCGAAGGATAACAACAGAACAACGGGTTTGTTGTCGGGCGTTTCAATATGGACTGCCGTTATCTGGGAAATAATGCCCTCAGATTTATGACGCCGATTAAGTCCTTCTCCCTTCATGGAACGGCTTAGTTTTAAAGTGACAGGTTGCTGATGAGTGAAAGCTTCTTTGGCTGATCCAACCACTTTGTTAAGCAATTTTTTCTGTTGCGACTCTGTCACACTGCCCCAAATGCCTTGAATATCAATGCTGCTGTGAGTATGAGTCGCAGAGAGAATAATGTTTTCGGTTTTGATACCAGTGCTTTTTGTCACAGCTATTCTTGCCTGTTCTGCAAAGTCCTGACTGAAGCCGATGGTATCCAGAGAGACGAATAAAATTTTTTGTGTACCATCGCTTAGATACAGTGATCGAACGGATACATCATCATGAATCGTTTCAGCAGGTCTGTTGCCAAGGCCATAGCCTGCCAGGTAGACCGGATCATCTGCAGAAAGATCATCAGTAGTAACCAGTACCTCCATACCAAAGCCGGCAACCCAGTCAGATGCAGAAGCAAATCCCGGCTGGAAAATCAGAAGAATGATTGCGAAAAGTGCTGGTTTGGTATTCATTCAGTGAGTCATTTTTAATGTATTTATGAGAACTGATGCCGCCTGCAGGGTAGACATAGATTGTTTATGCTACAGCCAGTGGGGCTCATCCGGTATAATTTCATGCCCGAATTTTTTCAGGACAGAATTTAGACCACAGTTTTGCGCCGATTATCCGGTACGGTCAGTCTGTTTTTATTGATGCAGTGACATGACATCAGACATTTTAAATATTCGGGCATACGTATTCATAAGCTGCTTGTCCGCTTTCGGCGGTCAAACAGTAACTTAGTATTCGATTACGTGAGTTTATACACTTACATATTCCAAGCTGATAACGAGTGGGTTTTATGGAAATCATCTTTCAGCGTATCGCCGAAGAGCTAAATGTACGTCCAGCACAGGTTACCAGTGCTGTAAATTTGCTGGACGATGGTGCAACAGTTCCTTTTGTTGCGCGCTATAGAAAAGAGGCAACGGATGGTCTGGATGATACCCAGCTCCGAACTCTGGAAGAGCGTCTGAGATACCTTCGTGAACTTGAAGATCGTCGCGCAACCGTTCTGAACAGTATTAAGGAACAGGACAAGCTGACACCGGAACTTGAAAGGGATATCAAGACGGCTGACACCAAAACCCGTCTTGAAGATCTTTATCTGCCATACAAGCCAAAGCGTCGCACCAAGGGGCAGATCGCCCGTGAGGCAGGTTTGGAGCCACTGGCAGACAAGCTGTTTGATGCTCCGGAAACAGACCCTGAAACAGCGGCTACTGACTTTGTTGATGCCGGCAAAGGTGTGGCTGATGTAAAGGCAGCACTTGAAGGTGCCCGTTATATTCTCATGGAGCGTTTCAGTGAGAACGCTGAACTGCTGGGCAAGCTTCGTGACATGCTCTGGAACGAAGGTATTCTCACCAGCCGTGGTGTTGAAGGCAAGGAAGAAGAAGGCGCCAAGTTCCGCGACTACTTCGAACACGATGAGCCAATAAAAACTGCACCGTCTCACCGTGCTCTGGCGATTTTTCGTGGTCGTAATGAAGGCGTTCTTCAGGCCAGCATCAAGCTGGAAAACGAACCTGAATCCCGTCTGGCAAGTCACCCTTGTGAAATGGTGGTTGCCGACTTCTGGAAGGTTTCCGATGAAGGTCGTCCGGCTGATAAATGGCTGAAAGACGCTGTTCGCTGGACCTGGCGTGTAAAGCTGCTGACTCAGCTGGAAACTGACCTGATGTCCCGTGTCCGTGAAAGTGCGGAAGAAGAGGCGATCAAGGTATTTGCCAAAAACATGAAAGACCTGCTGCTGGCTGCTCCGGCTGGTCTGCGTCCAACGCTGGGTCTCGATCCTGGTCTGCGCACCGGCACAAAGGTCGCCGTAGTTGATGGTACTGGCAAGTTGGTGGAACACACGACCATCTACCCTCATGCGCCTCAGCGTAAGTGGAAAGAGTCCTTAGGTGTTATTGCCACTCTGTGTCTGACACATAAGGTTGAACTGGTCAGCATTGGTAACGGTACGGCTTCTCGCGAAACCGACAAACTGGTCGCTGAACTGATGCGTACCTATCCAAAACTGGGACTGACCAAGATTGTTGTCAGTGAGGCGGGTGCATCGGTTTACTCGGCATCTGAACTGGCTGCCCGTGAATTCCCTGATCTGGACGTATCCATTCGTGGTGCGGTATCTATTGCTCGTCGTCTGCAGGACCCACTGGCAGAACTGGTGAAGATTGAGCCTAAAGCTATTGGTGTTGGTCAGTATCAGCATGATGTTAGTCAGACTCAGCTGTCACGCTCTTTGGAAGCGGTAGTGGAAGACTGTGTAAACTCCGTTGGCGTTGATGTGAACACCGCGTCCAGCGCGCTGCTGACTCGAGTGTCCGGTCTGAACCGTACACTGGCAGACAACATTGTCGCTTTCCGTGATCGCAATGGCGTTTTCAATAGTCGTGCTGCGTTGAAAGACGTTGAACGTTTTGGCCCTAAAGCGTTTGAGCAGGCGGCAGGCTTCCTGCGTGTTATGAACGGTGAAAACCCGCTGGATGCTTCTGCAGTTCACCCGGAATCCTATCCTGTGGTTCAGCGTATTGCGTCTGAATCGGGTCGTGAAGTGAAAGGCCTGATGGGTGATTCTCCCTTCCTGAAAGTGCTTGATCCAAAAACCTTTACCGATGAGAAGTTTGGTTTGCCAACGGTGACTGACATTATTTCGGAACTGGATAAACCGGGTCGTGACCCTCGTCCTGAGTTCAAGGCACCTGAATTCCAGGAAGGCGTTGAGAAGATTTCCGACCTGAAGCTCAACATGGAACTGGAAGGTGTAGTAACCAACGTAACCAACTTCGGTGCCTTTGTTGATGTTGGCGTTCACCAGGATGGTCTGGTACACATCTCAGCAATGTCCAACGAGTTCATCAAGGACCCGGCAGAAGTTGTGAAAGCAGGTGATATCGTCAAGGTTAAGGTGATGGAGGTTGATGCGCCGCGTAAGCGTATTGGCCTGTCCATGCGTATGACGGATAAGGCTGAAGAAGTGGCTGAAGCTCGTCAACAACCTCGTGGTGAGCGTTCCGGTGGTGGTAGAAAACCTCAGCATCAGAACAACAATCGCAGCAATCAGAAGAGCAGTCAGAACAGCGGTAACCAGAAAGCCTCTGGTGCTTTTGCTGACCTGTTTGCCAATGCGAAAAAATTACGTAAGTAACAACTGACCCATGAGCGTGGTCATTTTGATCACGCTCATTCTTTCTGCCCTTTACCCTTCTTTGACAGTCGTAACAGATGCAAGCCTTGCAGTTCCGTTATATAGTCCGGCAGATATTCTGCCAAAACGACGGTTTGGAACTGTATTTTGACTAGCCTTTACGAGCAACGTTTGCACCTTTTTCAGCAGACGTCCAATCAGAAATTGTTCAGCGGTATTCGACACGGAATTGAGCGCGAAGGTTTGCGTGTTACTCCCGATGCCCGGCTGTCACAAACTGAACATCCGGAAGCTCTGGGTAAGACCCTGACCCACCCTTATATTACGACTGATTATTCCGAAGCACTGCTGGAGTTTATCACTCCGGTCTATTGCAAAGTGAATGATGTCTTGGGCTTTCTGGAAGAGCTGCACGCTCACACCTGCCGGAATATGGAAGGTGAATACCTCTGGGCTGGAAGTATGCCAGCCATTCTTGAAGGCGATAAAAAAATCCCTATTGGTCGCTACGGTTCTTCCAACCCGGGTAAGATGAAATCGGTTTATCGCGAAGGCCTTGCTCATCGTTATGGCAAGCCTATGCAGACTATCGCCGGCATTCATTATAACTTCTCTTTACCTAAAGAGATCTGGGAAGTACTGCAGGCAAATCAACAGGGAAGCAGTTCTCTTGATGATTTTCAGTCGGAGGGCTATCTGGCACTGATCAGAAACTTCCGTCGATACTCCTGGTTGTTGATGTATTTGTTTGGTGCTTCTCCTGCTGTAGATAAAAGCTTCGTTCCGGAAGGTAACAATTCAGGCCTTGAGGAACTGGATGACAAAACTCTGTTTCTGCCCTGGGCGACCTCTTTGAGAATGAGTGACCTAGGTTACACCAACAACGCTCAATCCTCTCTGGATATCTGCTACAACACCTTGCCGGAGTACGTTTCCAGTCTTGAGAAAGCGATCCGTACACCTTATGAACCTTATGAAGCTCTGGGTGTGAAAAAGGATGGCAAATATCTGCAGCTGAACACGAATGTGTTGCAGATCGAAAACGAGTACTACAGCAATATTCGTCCAAAGCGTGTTGCCAGTCGCGGTGAAAAGCCAGTGGATGCGTTGAGAAGAGCGGGTGTTGAGTACATTGAAGTTCGCTGTATGGATATCAATCCATTTGAGCCGCTAGGTCTATCAGCCACTGATGCCCACTTTCTGGATGTGTTCCTGAGTTTCTGTGCGCTCCATGAAAGTCCGGAAATTGCTGGGGATGAATGTCGCAGAGCGACGTCAAACTTTGCTGTAACAGTTGCTGAAGGCCGTAAACCTGGTTTACTGCTGCAAAGTGAACAGGGCGACATTGCATTGCCAGAGTGGGGCTCTCAGCTTATCGACAACATGATGCCGATTGCCGAGTTGCTCGACAAAGCCAACGATACAACGGACTTTACTGCAGCCATGGCAGTGCAGCTGGAAAAGCTGGCTGATGTCGAACAGACTCCGTCCGCAAAACTGCTGCGTGAATTGAAAGATAACAAGCAGGGTTACATTGACTGGTTGACAGAGCTATCGAAAAAATACTCTGGTGATTTTTCAAAAGTGCCTATGAATGAAGAGCGAAAGGCTTATTTCACAAAATTAGCACAAGAGTCTCTAATTGATCAGCAGCAGCTGGAAGCATCTGATACCAGTGATTTTGATGAGTTTTTAAAGAACTATTTTGAAAAAAACTGATTGATATCTTCTCAGGGCAGTCACTCTGACTGCCTTCATTTACAGACAAAAAACTGAATCAAATACTGATTAATTAATTCTCAGAGTAGCGTTGCAGCCAAATCACTCCTTTAACATAGATAACATTTTCAAATTATTATTTTTGTTTTTATCTGCATTTGTTTTTAAAACTTGCAGAACTCCCTATAAACAGAGTTTATTGGTACTTTCATACAGAATTATTCAGGAAATTTTCATCCTGTTTTTAAATTACCTCTTGCCGCAAAAAATTCACTGTCATAACCTAGCAACTAAGCCGTCCTAAACAGACGCATCTGTGATCCCGTTTATCAAGATGAGATCCAAACCAAGAGGAATGATCATGCTGGAGGGGTGCAAATCGGCCAAAGAGCGTTGGGGAGGTGTATCAGAGATTATTGATCGCTGGCTCAATGCCCGTCAGGAATTGATAGTTCTCTATTGCTCTGTCAATGGAGTTAATCAGTTTCATGATGATAAGCGGCCTGTTGCAAACAAGCTGAAAGAAATGTGTCAGATCCTGGTTGATTATGTTTCAACAGGGCATTTCGAAGTCTATGAGCAGCTTGTACAGGAAGGCCTTGAGTTTAACGATGGCAGTATTGAACAGGCAAAAAGCATCATTCCTCAATTGGAAAAAAACACACAGGTTTGTCTCGATTTTAATGATGATTGCGAAAACCTGAGCAGTGTTGCTCAGCTGCAGTCCAGTCTTTCCGAGTTGGGTGAGGCTCTGGAAGAACGTTTTTCTCTGGAAGATAAACTGATTGAAGTGCTGCATGAATCACACAGGGAAATGGTTTCCTGATAATAAAAAGCAGGGTCGGCTGAAAACCGCCCTGCCTGGTAATTACTTCTTCTTGTCTTCTTTTCCTACTTTCATCAGCTCAACTTTAAATGTCAGCATGGAGTTAGGTGCAATTCTTCCAGGAATCCCCCCGGGACCGTAAGCTAACTCAGCAGGAACAAACAGCTCCCAGGTAGAGCCTTCAGGCATTTCCTGTAAGCCTTCATTCCAACCACGAATGACCTGATTCAACCGGAACGTTGCTGGCTGGCCACGCTCATAGGAGCTGTCGAAAATCTTACCGTCCAGAAGCTTTCCTTCATAGTGAACGGTGACTTCACTGCTCTCTTTTGGTTTTGCACCAGTACCTTCTTTTATGATGCGATACTGCAGTCCATTATCCATGGTTATAACACCTGGTTTTCTGGCGTTTTCCTTGAGAAACTGTTGCCCTGCCTCAAGGTTGGTTCTTGCTTCTTCTGCCAGTTTCTCCTGTTGTTTTTTCTCATCTTCTTTACGAGCTGTTTCCACAACCTTAAGCATTTCCTGTTTGCTTAGCTCTGTTTCTTTACCTTCCAGGGTATCTCTTATCCCTTTTGTCAGTGCATCACTGTTTATTGTTCCAAACTGTTTTAGCTGTTCAGCCATTAAAGCACCAAGACTGTAACTGAGTTTGTCAGATTCAGTTTCAAGAGCTGCACTTGCATGCAAACTGATGCTTGTCATGACGATTGCTGTTGCAATTTTCAGCTTCATAAACCCTCTCTTCATGAATTTTTATAATGCAGTAATTGTCATTCGCTGCAAAAAGTGGAGAATTTTATATTTGTGCAAAGTATCTAAGATAGCAATAGATATTTTTCTTTGCTGAGTTTTAAAAACTTCGAGAAAAAAAGGTTTAAATGATATTTTATTTTTTTGTGCGTTTTTTTTATTTGAAATCTGTCTTAGATTTTCGTGAAAAAAAATTAAAAAAATATATAAAAAAATTTGCAGTATGGCGATAAGCACTCTATTAGTATTAAAAACTGAATGTTTTTTGTTCAGCTTTTAAATGGAAGTACAAGAAGTACTTTATTAAGGCAATGACGAGGGACGACTAATGCCTGTAGCTAAAAGGAAGCCAGCCGCTAAAAAGGCTGTTAGAAAACCGGCTGCTAAAAAAGCAGTTAGAAAACCAGCCGCTAAAAAAGCCGCAGCTAAAAAGCCAGTAAGAAAAACTGTTGCTAAAAAAGTGGCCAGCAAGGTTGATCCGGTTAAAAAGCTGGAAAAAGAAGTAGCAGCTCTTGATAAGCAGTTAAAGAAGGCTAAAGAGTCTTTAAAGAAAGCCAAAGTGAAAGCTAAGGCTACTGCCAAGAAAACTACTGCTAAAAAGCCTGCTGCCAAGAAAACTGCAACTAAAAAGAAGGCCACTGCCAAGAAAACTACCGCTCGCAAGACTGTAGCCAAGAAAAAGGCACCGGCGAAGAAAAAAGTTGCAGCTAAAAAGACTACCGCCAAGAAAAAGGCACCTGCAAAGCGTAAGGCTCCCGCCAAAAAAGCTGCAGCGAAAAAGACAGTAGCCAAGAAAAAGACAACTGCCAAGAAAAAAGCGCCAGCTAAAAAAGCTGCTGCTAAGAAGACAGTTGCCAAGAAGAAGACTACTGCCCGTAAACCTGCTGCCAAGAAGAAGGCTCCAGCTCGTAAGGCTACCGCTAGAAAGGCACCAGCCAAGCGTAAAGCTCCAGCTAAAAGAAAAGCTAAACGTTAAGTTGTAGACAGTACCCTCGCAGGGGGCTTGCCCCCTGCAATACTTTTCTAATTATGAATCTTCCCTCTCGCTTGCTTTAAGTGCGAGTATTTCTTTAAGTGGCTCAGGCTTTCTGATGCCACTTTTTTTGTGCCTGTCTATAGTTCCTTTTAGATATTCAAGAAAGGGAATTTTGTTATGAGTACAGGTGGTCTAGGTGGTGCAGGAGGTGTGAGTCATGGGAATCATTCTCCTGAGAGGGTGCAGTCAGATGATCCTGAAACAAAGGAAGGTAGTACAGGTGCAAGAAAGGTTGAAGTTGCAGATACAGGTAAAAAATTACCTGACAAAGGCGGGCTGGCGAAAAGAAAGGGGAGAGGATTGAGGCTGGGAGGTTCTCCTTCATCCTCACCTGGTAATAGCCCTGAAGTTCAAGGCAGAACTGTTCAAGTTCCACCATCAGAGTCGGCAGAATTAAAAAAAATACCGGATACCAGTCACAAACTCTGGGAACAACTTGAGTCAAGAAAACCGACACAGGTTAAATGTACTGAGGGAGAAAAAACAGCTTACAAGTTTAAACAGACTGAAATAGTTGCACCTACCGCTGTAAGGCTTTCAAGAGATGAAAATAAACTGACACCATACAATCAGATAACTTTGGGTGGGCAAAAAGTTGGTATAGCTGCTCGAGGCCCTACTGCGGGGAATAATCAGGAGAGGGCTACTTTCATGACGGCGGCAGTTGAGAATGGGTGTAAGGCAATTGTTAATATAGCTACTTCACTTGAGGGTGTATCTGATTACATACCCAGAAACAACCAAGCAGCGCAATATAATTCAGTGACAGTTACAACGATTGATGAGCCTTTCTTTTATGGTCCAAAAGTTCGCAGCGAAATAGAGGTAAAATTATGGGAGGAAGACAAAGGAACATCACTTAAGTATTTCTTAAAGGGTGATATTGGAAATAGGAAAGCTGGTGACCCCAAAGAATTAGTTGACCTCGCCCGTGAACTTCCTGAAGGGCCTGTGATCGTCCACTGCAAAATGGGAATTGGCCGTACAGCTATGTTTATGCTGGTTCGAGCACTGGTGAACGATACTACGCTGACAAAAGAAAACCTTGTGCAAACAGTATTTAATATGGTTCAGGATGGAAGACAGTGCCGTGGAGAGTTTCTCGAGAATGAAGCTCAGCTGGATTCTGTTTTAAAGGCCGGAGCAATACTTCTCGGAATGCCAGAAGAAGAACTTTACCAGAAGGTTGATCAGTATCTTGCCAGCTCTACGTAAGCATAATAACAACCCGCAGTATTCCATAGGAAACAGCAGCTGACAGCGTTTATAATGCGCGCCATGATTAATTTGAACTCTGTCAGTCTGCTGCGTTCCGGCAAACCTCTGCTTGAAGACACCAGCACAATAATTCATCACGGCCAGCACGTTGGTCTTGTTGGTTCCAATGGTTGTGGTAAATCCAGCCTGCTTGCTCTGTTGATGGGAGAGTTACACCCGGATCAGGGTGATATCTCTATGGACACCGGCCGTGGCATTGCCCACATGGCTCAGGAAGTTGAAGCGCTTGATCAACAGGCTGTTGAGTATGTGCTCGATGGTGACGTTCAGCTGCGCCGTATCGAAAACGCAATAACTCTTGCAGAGCAACAGGAGCAGCATGTAAAGCTGGCGGAATTGCATGAGCAGCTTTTACATGCCGATGGCTACACTGCACGCTCTCGTGCTGAACAGCTATTGCATGGCCTGGGTTTTAGTCACAGTCAGGTAACCAACAACGTCAGGGACTTTTCCGGTGGCTGGCGAATGCGCCTGAACCTCGCCCGTACACTGATGTCGCCTTCCGATATTCTCTTTCTTGATGAACCGACCAACCACCTGGATCTGGATGCTATTGTCTGGCTGGAAGGTTTTCTGAAGCGTTATGCTGGAACCCTGATTGTTATTTCCCACGACCGGGATTTTCTCGATGAGGTGATTAACGTCACCATCCATATCGAAAACAAAAAACTGAACAACTACAAAGGCAACTATTCAGCCTTTGAAAGAATGCGTGCTGAACGTCTGCAGCAACAGCAAGCT
Organism: Endozoicomonas sp. OPT23; assembly: GCF_009653635.1. Taxonomy (GTDB): domain Bacteria; phylum Pseudomonadota; class Gammaproteobacteria; order Pseudomonadales; family Endozoicomonadaceae; genus Endozoicomonas_A. The sequence goes on from NZ_PPFD01000001.1 coordinate 258,462, forward strand.
GCTTTTGAGAAACAACAGAAGCAACGTGCGCACATGGAGTCGTTCGTCGAACGGTTCCGTGCTAAAGCGACTAAGGCAAAACAGGCCCAGAGCCGTTTAAAAGCACTGGCTCGACTGGAAGATATCGCGCCAGCACACGTAGACTCACCGTTTACGTTCAGTTTCCCTGCATCCGATAAAATGTCATCGCCTCTGCTGACCCTTGACCGTGCCGAGTTGGGTTACGCTGATAATCCAATGCTGAAGCTAAAACTCAGTATTCTTCCAGGTAGTCGTATTGGTCTACTGGGTGCAAATGGCGCAGGTAAGTCGACTCTGATCAGAACGCTGGCCAATGAGTTACCACTGATTGCCGGTGAGCGTCATGATGGCGAACATCTGAAGATCGGTTACTTTGCTCAGCATCAGCTGGAAGAGCTTGATCCACAGGCCAGCCCTTTCCTTCACTTGCAACGTATTTCTCCGACAGCCCGTGAACAGGAGTTGAGAAACTTTCTTGGTGGTTTTGGTTTTCACGGTGATAAAGCTCTGGAAATTATTGAAGGATTTTCGGGTGGTGAGCAGGCTCGATTGGCACTGGCTATTGTGGCCTGGGAAAAGCCTAACTTATTGTTGCTTGATGAGCCGACCAACCACCTTGATCTGGAAATGCGTCACGCATTGACCATGGCATTGCAGTTGTTTGAAGGCGCAATGGTGCTGGTATCTCACGACCGTAATCTGCTGCGAAGCACGACAGATGATCTGTTTCTGGTGCACGATGGCAAGATGGAACACTTCGAAGGTGATCTGGATGATTACAGTTGCTGGTTGCTGGAACAGAAGCAGGATACGAAAGCAGAAAGCTTTGATGAGTCAGGTGAAGTTGTTGAACACTCTGCGCAGGCTCGTAAAGAGCAGAAGCGTTTAGCTGCTGAGCGACGCAAGCAGTTGAGACCTTTGAAGAAGAAGGTTGATGAGTTTGAAAAGAAACTGGATAAGAAACAGTCAGAGCTGGCCAAGGTTGAAGACGAGCTGGCTGATCCGGTTATTTATGAAGGTGCGAACAAAGACCGCCTGAAAACTCTGCTGGATCAGCAGACATCTCTTAAGCAAACCGTTGCCGACATCGAAGAGCAGTGGATGGAAGCGCTCGAAGAATTTGAGCAGATGGAATCAGAAGTATGATTCCATCGCGCAGTTACTAATCAGCAACAGCGGTTCATCTATGTATTATTTGCCCACGATGGCGGGCAAATAATACATGAACCCGATATGAGGCAGATCAATAGTCCGAATCCGCTCAGGCTGTTTCGTAATCAACCTGTTCAGCGTCGTCAGACACCTTGTCCAGCTTACCCAGCAGAGCGCCTACACGCTCAGTCCAGGAGCCCAGCTCGTTCTTCAGCTCGGTGTTTTCCTGCTCAAGGCGGCCGTTAGTTGTGCGGAGCTCTTCCAGCTCCATGCGAGTCAGTTCCAGCTTATCAATCAGGTTTTGAAGTTTGGATTCCAGATGACCCAGGGATTCAATGGACATATCTGTTACTTTTCACCAGCCAGTCAAATTAGACGATCATCGCCAGTCATTGCCTTTTATGAAGGGCATAGGACGATAGGGTTTGAATCTAAGATACCACATAGTTTTGACCAAATCAGAACTCTTGTCTCTCGAGATTGTAAAAGTCTCTGGTTTTATATTTTGAAAAGTTTGGCAGACATTTTTCGCCTGAAATCTCAGGACGACTATACTTCGTCAGTGATTGATCAATCAGGGTTTGAAAAGCGTATTTTCTGATCGTAGCAGTGGATAAATTGGGTTTTATTCACCGCTGCATTACAGGTTGCGCCTGTGGTTAAATGTTTATCGCTCACGGGTGCAAAGAGGCTGATGCCTCAAAGGAGTCATGCATGAGCGAGATGATCCGACCCTGTGCGACTATTGTTTCCGACCTGAATGTAGAAAACGAAGCCTTAAAAGCTTTCTACATTTCTCTCACCTGCAACCAGAGTGTTGATGATTACATTGTTGATCGACACATTCATTTCTCATCCCGTCATGTCGAGGGGACATTTCTGAGCCATCTTCTAGCACTGACTGAACTGGCTCTGGATCGATGTGTTTTCAGGGAGAAGCAGTCAGGGCTGGCCAACTGAATGAGTCATGATTCTTTCAGGCTTAGCTGACAAGCTTTCATCAAGGCTATACACTTCGGGTTTCTGAATCTTTGCTATCTATATCAAAATATTTTGATGTATAGAAAAGCATCAGGTTTTAGCCGGAGTCCGGAATGTTCCGGAAACAAGAAGAATGAGTCCGCCGCTGTATTCGTTGAAGGTCAGTTTGTTGAAGAACTGTTCGTTGAACCATTGTCAGTGAGTGGCTAGCAATACAGACACTATTATGCCGGATGCTATTCCCGTTGACTCAGTCGGTCTGGTAACACCTCAGACCATCCACTTCAGTCAGCCTCTGCAGTTAAGTTGTGGCCAGATTCTGGAAGAGTACGATCTGGTCATTGAAACCTATGGTCAGCTCAATGAGCAGCGCAACAATGGTGTACTGATCTGTCATGCGCTCAGCGGTCATCATCATGCCGCTGGCTACCATTGCATGGATGATAAAAAGCCCGGTTGGTGGGACAACTTTATCGGACCTGGAAAGCCGCTGGATACCAATAAATTTTTTATTGTTAGTCTCAATAATCTTGGTGGCTGTCATGGCAGTACAGGGCCAGTTAGTTCAAACCCTAAAACGGGTAAACTCTACGGCCCTGACTTTCCTATTATTACGGTTGAAGACTGGGTTGAAAGTCAGGTTCGACTTTCTGACCATTTAGGCATTGATCAGTGGGCTGCAATTGTTGGTGGCAGTCTTGGTGGTATGCAGGCATTACATTGGTCTATCACTCATCCTGATCGACTGCGTCATGCTTTGGTTATTGCTTCTGCGCCTAAACTGTCTGCCCAGAATATTGCTTTTAACGAAGTGGCTCGTCAGGCCATTATGTCCGATGAAAACTTCCGGAACGGTCGTTACCTTGAAGAGAATACCTTGCCGAGAAATGGTCTTGGCCTGGCTCGAATGGTGGGACACATAACCTATCTGTCTGATGACGCTATGGGTGAGAAGTTTGGGCGTGAGCTGAAGAATAAAGAGTTCAGCTTTGACTATGGTGTCCAGTTCCAGATTGAAAGTTATCTCCGTTATCAGGGAGCTAACTTCTCTGGTTTGTTTGATGCCAATACCTATCTTCTGATGACCCGCGCACTGGATTACTTTGATCCTGCCAGCCGTTTTGATGACGACCTTGCAAAAGCCATGGCAAAAGCAAAAGCAAAATTCCTGCTGGTTTCATTTACTACGGACTGGCGTTTTTCTCCGGCTCGCTCTCATGAAATGGTCAATGCTCTTCTCCATGCCGGTAAAGATGTCTCTTATCTGGAAGTTGATGCGCCGCAGGGACACGATGCTTTTCTGATGAATATTCCCCGTTACGTGAATTGTGTTTCTGGCTATATGCAGCGGGTAGCTAATGAATGCGGGGAGAAGCAGTAATGGCATCAAGAGTTGACTTAAGTGTTATCAGTCGCTGGATAAAAGAAGACAGTCGCATTCTTGACCTTGCCTGTGGCGATGGCAAATTACTCCATGATCTGGCCCGTGACAAAAATATCAGTGGCTACGGTATGGAAATTAACCCTCAGAATATTCAGGCCTGTATCGAAAGAGGTGTGAATGTTCTCGAACACAATATTGACCAGGGGCTGGGCAACTTTACCGATCAGAGTTTTGACACCGTAGTTATGGCTCAGGCTCTGCAGGCGTTACAATTCCCCCATCTGGTTCTGGATGAAATGCTTAGGGTAGGCAGAGAGGGCATTGTTACCTTTCCAAACTTTGGTCACTGGCGTTGCCGGTTGCACCTTTCCACGAAAGGGCGAATGCCGGTTTCCAAGTTTATGCCCTACACCTGGTATGACACACCCAATATCCATTTCTGTACCTTTAAGGATTTTGAAGATCTTTGTCGTCAAAAAAAGCTAACCATTCTTAACCGATTGGTGGTGGACAGAGCCAACAAGGGCGACTGGAAAACCAGACTACTGCCAAACCTGATGGGCGAAGTGGCTATTTATCACGTTACTCGTTAAGTAAACGGACATACGAAGTCATAAGCTATTTGCCCGCCATTGGCGGGCAAATAGCTGTTGAATATCTGGCGACGAGTGTCTGTACACTTAGTGTGACTCTCAGATTTTAAATTAATGCTCAGAGAAAGAGTGGGTCAATGAAAAGAAAGTTTCTTAAGTCCTCAATTTTCAGCTTTATGGTTATGCTGTTTGCAGCTAATACCTTTGCTGCACAGGAAGGCCGTATTCTGGACAGAGAACCTAAGCGCTTTGGTGATTACGAAGTGTCGTTCAGTGCTTTTCCAAGCACCTTCCTGACACCGGAAGTGGCAAAAGCTGCGAAACTGAAGCGTGGGCCGAAAACAGGTCTGGTGAACATAGCTGTTCGCAATGTGAAGAAAAGCGAAGCAGGAAAAGCGGTAAAGGCTACCTTTGAAGGCAGCAAGTCGATCAATATTATTGGCCAGCAGGCAGGTCTGAAGTTTAAGGAAATAAACGAAGGCGAGAATGCTATCTACTACCTTGCAGACTTTCGTTACAGCCATGAAGAGGAAATCCGCTTTGAAATTTCCGTCAAACCTGAAGGTTCAAAGCGCACTCATAACTTCAAGTTCAGACAGCAGTTTTATGAGGCAGGCAGAAAGTGAGCACTGAAAAGCAAAAAGTAGTTCTGGCCAGTGGTAACAAGGGCAAACTGAATGAGCTTCAGCAGATGCTTGACGGTTTGAACTTTGAAGTACTGCCTCAGAGTGATTTCAATGTCAGTTCAGTGCCGGAAACGGGACTGACCTTTGTTGAAAATGCTCTGATCAAAGCCAGACACGCTTCAAAGGTGACAGGCCTGCCAGCTATTTCCGACGATTCAGGTCTGGAAGTGGATGCACTTAATGGTCAGCCGGGAATCTACTCAGCGCGATACGCAGGTGAAGATGCTGATGATGCGGATAACAATGCGAAACTGCTGGAAGCATTGAAGGATGTCCCTTCAGAGCAACGTACAGCTCGTTTCCACAGCGTTCTGGTTTATATGCGTCATGAGAGCGATCCAACGCCGTTGATCTGTCACGGCAGCTGGGAGGGCTCTATTTTGACAGAAGCTGCTGGTGTTGGTGGTTTTGGTTATGATCCGCTGTTCTGGGTTCCTGAAAAAGGCTGTGCTTCTGCAGAGCTGACCAAAGAACAGAAGAATGCGATCAGTCATAGAGCCAAAGCTAAAGATCAGTTGTTGGTACAGCTGAAAGCCCTTTTAGATGTGTAGATCTATTTGAGGCTGGGGAACAGGTTGATACTTCAAAGGCCAGGAAGGCCTGCTAGTGACTCTGACCATGGATGGTCAGTGGAGCGGAAATAACAACCTGTTTTCCAGCCGATAGCGACTAACGTGATCGTAAAAATAAGGTCAAAGGGTATACTTACCCTTTGACCTTAAAACCAAGCGAGTTCCATGCTCTCACTTCCCCCTCTGAGTCTTTACGTCCATATTCCATGGTGTATCAAGAAGTGTCCCTATTGCGACTTTAATTCCCATGCCATGAAAGATGGAATTCCTGAAGAGGAGTACGTCACGGCTCTTCTAGAAGACTTTGATCAGGAACTGCATACCATTCAGGGGAGAGAGCTGCATTCGATCTTCTTTGGTGGTGGTACTCCAAGTCTGATATCAGCAAAGGTTTTTGATCGATTCCTTACTGAACTTCAGAAACGGATTACTTTTGCCAGTGATATTGAAATCACTATGGAAGCCAATCCCGGTACCTATGAGCACGATAAATTCAAAAGCTATCGTGATGTTGGTATCAATCGCTTGTCTCTGGGCGTGCAAAGTTTTCAGGATGAAAAACTGAAAGCGCTGGGTCGTATTCATTCTGCCAATGAAGCTTACGAAGCCATTGCTTCCCTGAGAGAGATTGGTTTCGATAACTTCAATATCGATCTTATGCATGGCCTTCCAAGTCAGACCGCTGAAGACGCTATGTCGGATCTCAGAAAAGCCATTGAGCTGAATCCTACTCATATTTCCTGGTATCAGCTGACCATTGAACCCAATACCGTGTTTTTCTCCAAGCCGCCAAAACTGCCGCAGGATGAAACGCTCTGGTCTATTCAGGAGCAGGGCTGGGACTTACTGGAGCAGGCAGGATATAAACAATATGAAATTTCTGCTTACAGCCAGGAAGGCCGACAAGCGCGTCATAACCTGAACTACTGGACCTTCGGTGATTATATTGGCATTGGTGCTGGTGCTCACGGCAAGATCACCAGCCTGGCCGATGGCAGTATTTATCGTAACTGGAAGACTCGTATGCCATCGGATTACCTGTCTGCTGACAAACCTTATGAAGCCGGTCGCAGGCTGCTGGAACAAGGCGATCTGCCGATTGAATTTCTGATGAATGCTCTGAGGCTGAATGAAGGCGTTGCTCATTCACTCTTTTCTGAACGCACAGGGCGTGAACTGGCCATTATGGAATCAGGATTGAAGCAGGCTATCAGCAAAGGTTTGCTGGAGCAGAAAAGGTTACAGCCAACGAAGCAGGGAAGGCTATTTCTGAACGACCTGCTAGAAATATTTGCCTGAATTGAGTGACAATGCAGGCATAAGAAAAAGGACTTTTTATGGACTGGCTATCAAGCAGCATTATTCAACTGTCAGCTTTTTGCCGTGACTACCTGGGTATTATCGCAATGGCGTTTACTGCTGTTGCGGTGGTTATTTCCGGCAGATCACTGGCCGCTGTTGCTGGTGGCTGGTTATCGAGATTTCCAACGTTACTTCGTATACCGGCAAGAGCAGTATTGAACCTTGGCCTGTTTGGTGCCGTTTTCTATTTTGTGCCTTACTGGCTGGGAAGCCTGCTGGGCTATTTCAATAATTACACTCTGGCCCCCGTCCTGCTGATTATTATTGTCTGCATTGGTATTCTTTCGGAAAAGTTTCGTTAAGAGGGCTCCGTTGAAAGGGCTCAGTTAAAAGAACTTCGTTGAAAGAGTCGCGCTGAAAAGGAGTATCAGAATGAATAAGGACGTTTATATCCGTGAGATAGAAAAACGACTCAGATTGATGTTCAGGTCATCAAAAGAAGGTTCTAAAACGTCAGACATTGAACGTCACAGACTGGAAGGCTTTATGTCCGCTGCTGTTTTTATTGGCTATGCGAACAACAAGGAACTGTCGAAGCTGATGAATGATATTCATATTGAAGTGTTTGGCAAAAGCATTGAAGCGAAAAAAGCAGAACAAAAAGCGATCTGGAAAAACAGTGCTATTGATTACAGCCAGTATGAAATTCCTACCGTTGAACGTGTAAACAGTTAAGAAATAAGGTGGCTTGCTCAGAACAAGCCACCTCAACAATACTACTGAGCACAGCGATCCAGCAGATAAGCAATGGAGTGGTATGGCACACCACTGTGGTGGCTTAGTCCTATCTCGCAGGTTCTGTTGGCCGAAACTCCTTCACGACAATCGTCAGGCACCTGTGCATTCAATGGCTCCAGTGCGCTGGCATTGAGTTCCGGAACGGAAAAGCCTTTATCACCGGCAAAGCCACAGCAGGTAATGTCTCTTGGCAGAACCATATTGGTTGTGCATTGGCTGACAATTTTCTTCAGTTTTTCACCATCACCCAGCTTCTGAAGACTGCAGGGGATATGAACCATCACAGGTTCATCAATGGCTTCAATATTAAGATCAGACAGCATGAAGTCATGAATAAATTCCACCAGATCATGAACCTTAAGGCTCTTTCTCTCACTCTTCTTATCAGAGTCCTTTTGTTGCCAGCTGCAGCTGCTGGTATCAGAAAGTACAGGCCATTCTCCCTTGTTACTTAACTCCCAAAGTTTGTTAAATAGCTCATCGGATTTAGCCTGAGCGGCTTCTGGCTGACCTTTGGACGCAAAAGGCTGTCCGCAACAGAGCTCGGAAATGGTGTCGGGAATAATGACACTGTAGCCCGCCTTTCCCAGCAACCTCTTAACGACAGCAACCTGTGATTCGCTTTCAAAATCCATCCGTGACGGTGCCATATTTCGACTGGCACAGCTTGGGAAGTAGACGACTGTTTTTGAATTTGAGTTTTTAGGTTTTGCGACTTCTTTCAGAGGTTTCTGGTCAGCTGCTTTTGGCATGGCATCCAGCCACAAAGGCATTTTATTACCAGACAGTTTTCGTGCAGTGCCGGTAATGCTCGTCATGGCATCGGTACCAATGATTCCGTGCACTGCGTCAGCGGTCGCAAGTGTTGCTCTGGTAATTTTGGTGGTAGTAGCGAAGTGCTTCGCCAGCAACCGGGCTTTACCTTTATGTTTCTCGTTTCTTTCAGAGCGCAGTTTCAGCGTCAGTTCGCCCGTGTTGATGCCAACCGGGCATCGGGTTGAACAGAGGCCACAGGCGGCACAGGTGTCGATTCCCTGCCAGGCATAGTCTTTCTCAAGCTCTTTAAGCCGTGCCTGATCCTGAGCTGTTTTTGCTTCACGGCGCAGATGGCTGATTTCACGCCAGAGTACGATACGTTTTCTTGGGGTCAGGGTCAGGTTTTGAGAAGGGCAGGCCGGTTCGCAGAAACCACACTCAATGCACTTATCCACAAGTTCATCAGCGGCCGGCATTGGTTTGAGGTTGCGAATATGAGCCAGATCATCGTCGTTAATAATAACGCCAGGATTCAGCAGGTTATCCGGATCAAATAGAGACTTGATGGCTCTCATCAACTGATAAGCGTCTTTGCCCCATTCCAGTTCAACGTAAGGTGCCATATTTCGACCAGTGCCATGCTCTGCTTTCAGAGAGCCACCAAACTCTACGGCAACCAACTGGGAAACGTCGTCCATAAACTGGCGATAGCGTTCGGTCTCAGCTTCGGTATCGAAAGCCTGCGTGAAGACAAAGTGCAGGTTGCCTTCCAGTGCATGACCAAAGATCAATGCTTCGCTGTAAGCGTACTTATCAAACAGATCCTGGAGTTTGTGAACGCCTTCCGTCAGCAGCTCAACAGGAAAGGCTACGTCTTCGATGATAACCGTTGTGCCAGTCTCTCTGACGGCACCCACTGCCGGGAACAAGCCTTTGCGAATGGCCCAGAGAGCCGCGTATTCACTTTCGATGCTGGTAAAGGCAACCCGTTCGTGAACAGGGAATTGAGTCAGAACGGTTTCAATTTCACTGATACGTGATTGAAGTGTTTCTTCATTCTCCCCACGGGTTTCGATCAACAGGGCGCAGGCTGATTTGGGGAGCTTGTCATTAATGAATTCTGGTAGGCCAGGCTTGCCTGCGACTGACATCATGGCTCGATGATCCATCAGTTCCACAGAATCAACAGGCGCTGACTTCAGTGTTGTTACTGCACGACAGCAGTTTTCCACATCCGGGAAAACGACCAGTGATGATGCTTTATGGGGGTGATCAGGAACGGTGTTGTAGGTAACCGATGAGATAAAGCCGAGCGTGCCTTCAGAACCAATCATCAGGTGAGAAAGAATGTCGACAGGATCTCTAAAGTCGACCAGAGCGTTGATACTGAGACCTGTGGTGTTCTTAAGGCGATATTTATGCTGAATTTTTTCTTTCAGCTCGGTATTGCTATGGACTCGTTCTGACAGAGCTTTCAGATTAGCCAGTAAGCCCTGATGTTGATTCTTGAACTGCTCAACACTTGTTGCGTTGCCAGTATCGAGTAATGTGCCATCAGCCAGCACCAGACGAATACTGTCCAAGGTGTGATAAGTGTTCTGAGCAACGCCGCAGCACATACCACTGGCGTTGTTAGCAGCGATGCCACCAATACGACAGGTGTTTATTGAAGCCGGGTCAGGTCCAATTTTTCGACCCAGAGGTGCCAGAATAGCGTTGGCTTCAGCACCAATAACACCGGCTTCAAGGCGAATCTTTTCGCCATTCTCAAGAATACTGTGACCTGTCCAGCCCTTACTGGCGATGACCAGAACAGAGTCCGTAATAGCCTGACCGGAAAGGCTGGTACCAGCCGCTCTGAAAGTGACAGGAACTTTATACTTAGCCGCTTCCATAATAATCAACTGAATTTCCTGTTCGGACTCAGCCAGTATTACCAACTGAGGAATCAGTCGGTAAAACGAAGCATCTGTACCAAAAGCCAGAAGTCTGGAGGCATCCGAGATCAGGCGCTGCTCGGTGATGGTGCTCTGAATAGCCTGATAGAAACTTTTAACCGCATTGTTCATTGTTATTTGACGTGCCTGAAAATTCTTATATTTGGAGTAACGACTACATAAGTGTGAAGACTTACGTAATCGAATTTATATGTACGGCTACATAAGGTAGCCGTTACTCCACCAACAGGATGATTAACTCTTTGGGGCCGTGAGCGCCGTAAGCCAGAATTCGGGCTATGTCGGCGGTCTTTGAAGGTCCGGACACCAGCAGAACATTGGTTGGCATGCCTGATGACCAACCTTCTGCATGAATCGTTTCTGCCAGGGTGTTGTGAATGTCTTCTGCTTTCAGCAATACCAGATGAACCGGAGGTACCAGCGACATGCTTCTTGGCTCCTGCTCGTCTGGCCAGAGCACCAGACTGCCGGTTTCAGCAATGGCGCTGCGGCAGGTTGTTAACGCAGCCGGTATGGAGAAGAAGAGCTTATCTTTATGATCATTCAGCTTTTCTGAGGAAATCAGTTCCAGTGAACGGCTCGCCAGTTTCTGTCCGGTTTCTTTTTGAGAGGAAACCAGCAGCTGGTTAATTTTTTTGTCTTTCAGAATATGTTCGACAGCTTCAGGCCAGCCCTGCTCTGACGTTCTATGAACCTCACCATTCACCGATGAAATCACGTTTATAAAGCGATCTACCTTTTCAGTCTGACTCCACTGATAGCTGGCGGCTGAACCTGAATCCTGAGATTGGTCAATGGGTTGACTGTCCCCCAGTCCAGCTCGAAGTCTGGAAAGAATATTACTTCTTGCTTCAATACTCATTGAGAACCTCCAGCTTCTTTATTACGAGACTGTTCCTGTTCTTTGCGATAATTTTTCACAAGAGAGTGAAGGCTCTTGCTGGCTGGTTTTGGCGATGTTCGATAGTCCGTCCAGCCTTTCATTTTTGATGGAGTCAGGCCACGAAGAAGAGTGGCAGACAGCGCAAAGGTACGATAAAGAGCAGGAGAGCTGTAGAGCTTACTCCAGCTTCCCCAGGCGGCTTTTTCTGTGTGAGTGTATTTGGCACCGTGACCGCGAATAACCGGATCTTCATCTTTCTTAAGCTTTCTGACACCTTCGTGTCTCAGCCTTCGCAGCAAATCCGGAATAGGGATCTTAACAGGGCAGACTTCACTGCAGGCGCCGCACAAACTGGAAGCGCTAGGCAGATCTTTGGTCGCTTCAAGTCCCAGCAGGTGGGGTGACAAAATAGAACCAATAGGGCCTGGATAGGTAGTGCCATAGGCGTGACCGCCCAGACGGGTATAAACAGGGCAATGGTTCATGCAGGCAGCACAACGAATGCATTGCAATGTCTGTCGCATCTCTTCGTCAGCAAAGGGAATGGTACGACCATTGTCCAGCAATACCAGATGCACTTCTTCCGGGCCGCCTTCATCACCTTTACGCGGTGAGGAAATCATATTCACATACGTGGTGATGGGCTGGCCGGTAGCGGAATTGGTCAACAGGGTCAGCAACGGTGGTAGGTCATCTAGGTGCTCGATCACCTTCTCGATACCGGTCATGGCGATATGAACTTTAGGGACTGTTGTCGCCAGACGACCATTGCCTTCATTCTCGACCAGCACCAGCGAACCGGTTTCAGCCACCATAAAGTTAACACCGGTCAGTCCTATATCTGCCGAGTGAAACTGTTTTCTTAGCTCTTTTCTGGCGGCCTGTATTAAAGCATCGACGTTTTCTGTGTATTCACAGTCGTCCAGGTTCTGCTCGAACAGTTCAGCAATCGCTTCCTTACTCTTGTGAATAGCTGGCATCACGATATGAGAAGGCTTCTCTTCTGCCAGTTGCAGAATATATTCACCCATATCAGCCTCGACGGGATGAATGCCTTTTTTTTCCAGAAACTCATTCAGTTCGGTTTCTTCACTGACCATGGACTTGCCCTTGATCATGGTCTTGGCGCCATGATGCTGAGCAATATCCAGCACTGTCTGGTTGGCTTCTTCCGATGATTCTGCCCAGTGAACTCTTATGCCGTTCTCTTTAAGTTTGGCTTCAAGCTGTTCCAGCAAATCAGGCAGTTTTGAAAGTGCACGCTTTCTAATACTGGCACCCAGCGTACGCAACTCCTGCAGCTTTACATCGTCAGTAAAGCTACTGCTGCGCTTATCCATCAGGAAGTCCATGGCTTCCCGAAAGTTGGTACGCAGGGCTGGGTTGTTCAGATCTCTCTCTACCCGTTGATCGAAACCTAGATCGTGTAAAGGGATTTGCTCAGACATTAGACTCTCCCTCCGACTGCATGGATGTTCGCTCCCAGAGGTAGCTGGCGATATGGGTACCTTTCAATTCATGACCCTGAAAATCCAGCGCTCCATTGATATTCATCAAACAGGCGTAATCGGCACTGATCAGGCGATCGGGCTCGATATCAGTAATGGCTTTTACCTTGTCGTTTACCATGGCACCGGAAATATCCGGATAACGGACGCAGAAAGAACCACCAAAACCGCAGCATTCAAACTCATGGTCGTGCACTTTGCGGGCGACATTCTTTAAAGAATCAATCAGCTGCCAGCCGGTCTTGTGAACATTCATCTCTCTACGGGCAGAGCATGAGGTGTGGACGGCTACCGTTTGAGGTTCGCCTTTATCTTCAGGCTGATAGTTCAGGACGTGAACAAGAAATTCGGTGAATTCAAATACCCGATCAGCAAACTTTTTTGCGTGATTCTCTTCAGGAAGGCCTTTAAACATCGAAGGATAGTGATGGTGCATCATGCCACCGCAGGAGCCGGAAAGAACAACTACAGGATAATTTTCAGCCATTACTTCCATTTGCATTCGAGCAACTGCACGAGCTTCGTCGTCATATCCCGAAGTATAAGCCGGTTGCCCACAGCAAGTTTGTTTGTCTGGAAATACAACATCAATGCCTTCCTGTTCGAGGAGCTTTAAAGCGTCAAGACCAGCCTCCGGTTGGAGAAGGTCAACAAGACAGGTGCCGTAGAGGTAAACCTTCTCCGGCTTCTCTGGGTAAGCTCTTGGTTCAGGTGCCAGACATTTCCGGGGTTCATCACTTCCCGTTTGATCTGGCATAGCATTGACAAACAAATCAGACATTTTATTATTCTCTTTAAATTGGTATGACCAATTATCCAGTTTGCAAAATGATAATGATCCTCCCCTGCTGCTGTCAATTACTGATCGTTGTTGATTGAGGTTGGTAAATACTTGAATAAAGCACTGGTTATGGTTTCAATAACCTCCCATGCAAACACTGACCGGAACGCAACGGCTTGAAACAACAGACTCTGGCAGAACGAATAACAGAAAAACTGGAAACCCTGATTGTTGAAGGTGTCTTTCGACCGGGTGATCGGTTACCTGCTGAACGGCAGCTGTCCGAGCAACTGGGTGTATCCAGGCCTTCTTTGCGCTCGGCTCTGCAAAGTCTGGCAGTAAAAGGAATCATTCGTTCCCGTCAGGGGGGTGGGCATTTTGTGACTGAGGCATTGACCAGTTCTCTTACCGATCCGCTGCTTGATCTGCTGGGGAAACACCCGGAAGCAAGAGATGATGTGCTGGAATTTCGTTTTCTTTTGGAGGGCGCCAGTGCTTCATATGCCGCTCAAAGAGCAACAGAGCAGGACTGTGATAATTTAAAGCAGGCTTTTGCAGAGCTTGAACAGGCCATGGAGAAAAACGACAGAGAACGTGAAAGCAAAGCCGATCTGGACTTCCACCTGGCTATCGCTGAAGCGTCACACAATATGGTGTTACTGCATTCCATGCGAAGCATGTTCAGTATGTTGAAACATAATATTTACACCAATATTGGCGGTTTATACGACAGGAATGTCACAGGTGAAGATTTGAGGCTTCAGCATAAAGCTATTCTGGAAGCGATACTGGCAGGTAATTCGGTAGACGCAAAAGAAGCCGCTGAGCAGCATATTCTTTATGTGCAGCAAGCGTTGTCGAAGCTGGAACAACAGCAGAAGCGTAATCAAAGAGCCAAAAGCAGGAAGGGAGAACTGGAACCGGTATAACGCGGTTCCAGTCAGTGCAGGACTTAGGCCGTTTTCTCAAACAGCAAATCCCAAACACCATGTCCCAGACGCTGGCCGCGTTTTTCAAACTTGGTCAGTGGTCGGAAATCAGGGCGTGGAGCGTATTCACCTTCAGCGACAGTGTTCTTGAACCCTTCCGCAGCGGTCATCACTTCCATCATTTGTTCAGCGTAGTTCTCCCAGTCAGTTGCCAGGTGAATCACACCACCAACGGCCAGCTTGGGACGAATAGCCTGAATAAACTGATCCTTGATCAGGCGACGCTTGTGGTGACGTTTCTTGTGCCATGGGTCAGGGAAATAGATCTGGACACGGGACAGGCTGCCATCGGCAATACAGTCGCGCAGCACTTCTACGGCATCATCGCAGTAACTGCGGACGTTGGTCAGGCCAGCAGTCTGGGATTCGTTCAGCAGGCTGCCAACGCCAGGACGATGCACTTCAATACCGATGAAGTTCTTATCCTGTTCGGCACCCGCCATAGCTACAAGGGAAACACCCATGCCGTAGCCGATTTCCAGTACAACCGGTGCATCCCGGCCAAAGGTTGCGCTGATATCCAGTGGGCCATCTTCTTTCTTCAGCCCCCAGTTTTCCCAGCACTCATCCCAGCCACGTCGCTGGCCAGTGGTCATACGACCGGCACGAAGCACGAAGCTTTTAATTTCCCGGCGTTGTACTTCGTCACCAGGCTCTACAGCAGAATCATCACTCATGAAGGCAGATCGTTCGATAATGAAAAACCGCCGTACAATACCGAGTAGTGAGGCATTTGGAAATAGCGGTTCATCGGGATTGAGTATTTTTGAAGTTAATACCAACTTAGGTTGGGTTAGAGTCAAAGGCTCGTAACCCAACCATTTGATTAGTTGGTTTTAATTTCTCGTGCAGACAAAGCCAGTAATAACCAGCCCAACATAAAGCTGACACCACCCAAGGGTGTAATGGCGCCGAGCCAGGTAATACCGGTTAGAGCCATCAGATAAAGACTGCCAGAGAACAGCAGAAGACCGGCAATAAAGAGCCTTCCGCTCCACCGGAGCTTACTGATGTTCGGGAACAGATGAATCAATACAGCCAGCAGAATCAGCACCAGACTGTGATAAAACTGATAATCTGTTGATGTTGCCCAGACAGCTGTCATTCGTTCTGACAGTTGTCCTTTCAGGGCATGGGCACCAAAGGCACCCAGTCCAACCGAAAGCATGCCACTCAAAGCGCCGGTAACCAGAAAAGCTCTCATTTAAAACTTCCCTGATCAGCGGTGAGCTATAGCCGGCAAAGGCAGGTCAACGACACTGTCTGCCGCCAGACGCAGGCCTTCCTGAAAATATTTGGAGCTGCCTTCGTGGTCTTCCATATGTGCCATTAAACGACCAAGTTCATTGTAAGTGTCTACATGACGCTGGTGACGAAGGCTGGCTTCGAAATACTCTTTTGCTTTGCCCCAAAGCTCATTTCTTAAAGCAAGACGCCCCAGAGTCAGCAGCAGACTTGCATCGTTAGGGCGTTCATTAAGAAGGCTCTCGGCGAAATGCAGCTGCTTGCTGGTATCACGTCCTTTGACCTTGCCGAACAGCAGAATCATATCGCTGTTGTAGTACTTACCCAGTCTTTCTCTCAACACGCTTTCAGCTTTGTTTTCGCCGTTCAGTTGAGCCAGGCAGTCGGCATAGCGATAGATCATTTCAGGATCACGTTTCAGGCTGGAAGAGAGGTTATTCCAGACCTGATTGGCAGGCTTTAAACGATCATCAGACGTATTAAAGCTGCGACCTTTGCTATAAGCCTGCTCAAACAGAGCTCCATAACACTTCTGCTCCAGCTGACGGTATTCCTGATCAGCAACAATCTTCTGTTTTTTCAGTTGAGGCAGCAGAGTGGAGAGTGCCTGCCAGTCATGAAGACGACAGTATGCCTGCTTCAGCATTTTCAGCACATAACCGTGACGAGGATGCTGTTTGTGCAGCTTGGTCAACATGGCCAGAGCCTGTTCAAGCTGACCAGACGACAGCTGTAGCTGAGCTTGGGTAATACCAATAGCCAGGTCGGAGCCAGGTTCTTTACGGTCAGCCTGACGAAGGTATTCAGCTGAGGCTTCATGGTTATCGTTTTCGTGTGCTGCTCGAGCTGCTGCAAGATAGTTCAGCAGTGGCGAGTCGCCGGAGTCTGCAGCTTTGGACAGGTAGCGTTCCGCTTTCTTCCAGTGTCCTTGAGTAAACTCGACAAAACCACGGGTCATCAGTTTGCGTGCCTGACGCTCACGAGCCTCACGGGTAATCGGGTAAACCAGACTGGTAACGCCAAACAGCATTTTAATGATCAGCCAGGCCAGCCAGCTGACGCCGGAAACAACCATGGCCAGAACCAACATACCCCAAAGCGTAGTTTCAAACGTTGCGTTGTTATAGGAAATCAGAACATAGCCGCTGTCGTTCACCATGATATTGGCCAGCAGAAAAATGCCTGCCAGTGCCACCAGAAAGTAGATAAAGCTTTTCATTGCTGCTTATCTCCTTCTGGTACAAAAACGCCAGGCTGTTTGGTCGCTTCCGTTGCTGCACTGGGCTGTGCTGGTGGTTGTGCAATAACTGGTGCGACAGGTGGTTCAGCCTTGATTGGTTCAACCGTGTTTTGGGAAGGCTCCTGCGAAGGCTCTGGTAATGTATCCGCAGTTTGATACTCCTTCAGTGCCACCAGAGAGTGGCTGATATCCGGTTGAGCCGGCGAAATATCCAGTGTTTGCAGTTTCACCAGTTCTTCAACCATGCCACTTGCTGCAGTGCCGGATAGAACAAAGTAACGTTTAATCCAGTTACTAGCCTGTTTAAGACTGCTTTCAAAAATAACCTGATCGCGAGTCAGTAGGGCCAGCTTGCCCTGTTCCAGCAGCAGGCTCAGGTTCTGGCGAATCATGCTGTCTTCAGCTGGAGATAAAAGCGCTTTAACAGGTTCATCACGGTTCGGAGTGAAACGGAACAGGCTGGAGAAACTGTTCCAGACGTTCTTCATCATTTCTAAAGAAACTGCTTTCCAGTCACCGGAACTGGCAGAGGCAGAACTGTTTTGTTCGGAGGGTTCAGCTTCAAGAGAAGGTGCTTTTTGCAGTACAGGTAATTCACTCACCTGTTTTGATACTGCTTCAAGCCTCAGGTAGAGGCCTTGCTGATCAAATTCAGGAATAGCGTTTAACAGAGATATGTCTTCAGCCAGTGCTTCACGGACACTGAACAGTCGGAAGTCATCCAGGTCAACCAGAATGCTGTCAGCATTGATCAGCAGCTTTTTGGCGGCTTTGATGTCTGAGCCCATCAGCATCTGCTGATTAGCCAGTCTTAACAGGTATTCAACTTCAGCCAGTTTCCAGCCTGAGCGACTGGTGCCTGCCAGCTCACTGACACTTTGAGCAAGGCTGTCAGTGCGCTTCAATAGTCGTTCGTTACGTTCCTGCTGGCTATCGATTTGTGATTTCAGGGGAGCCAGTTGGCGTATAGCTTCAGTCAGTCTTGCCTGTTGTCGGGCAATCTGGGTAGTCAGCTGCTCCTGACCGGTTATGAGTGAAGGCTGCTTTTTCTCCAGCGGCATGGCGCGCCAGCCAATGTAGGCAGACAGGCTGAGTGCAGAGACAGAAAGCACCAGAGCAAGAGCAGCAATGCCACGGCCTGATTTAGCAGGCTTGGATCTTGGTTTGGCGACAGGTGTTGTAGTTTTTTTGGCAGGTTCGGCTGCCTTTTCAGTTTCAGCTTTTACAACTTCTTTATCGCTATCACTGCTTTTCTGTTCTTTCTTGCTCACGATAACCCTTCACTGTTGATCAGGTTCATAGCTGAAAGCATGGCGTTATTGCTTGCCCCTTCAGCGGTATGAACTCTGGTGAATCCCATGTTTATTGCCAGCGCTTCGACCCGTTTACTGGGAACAATTAAATGACAGTGTTCGCAGAAATCCGATGACAGGTAGTGTGCTGTGTTGGCCAGTATTTCGCCACTGCTGGCCAGAATAACATTAATTCGATGTTCCTTTATCAGGCTGCTCAACTGCCCGCAGGAATATTCAGGACGTTGCCGCTGATACAGCTCCAGTTCATCCACCTGAGCGCCACGATCTGCCAGTGTGTGTCTCAGCAGATCACGACCACCTTTGCCTTTAATCAGCAGGACCTTCTCACCGGCCACAGACTGAAAGTCAGGCAGTGATAACAGTGTTTCACTGTCCAGAGCCTGTTTCGGGCAGACTGAAGCTACGTCAAAATCGTCCAGTGTAGCTCTGGTCTTTTCACCAATGGCGTACCACTGAATGCCAATAGGTAACTGAGGCCAGTAGACTTCAATGTGTTCCATTGCCAGCCGGGCAGCATGATGACTGATGACAATGACTTTATGGTACTGATCGAGTTCCAGTACCCTTGAACGTATAGCCTGACTTTCAGGATAAGGTTCGATCGTCATCATGGGCATTACCCAGGCCTGACCACTCTGCTGTTGAATCAGTTCAGCCAGTGGCTTAGCCTGCTCTTTCGGGCGAGTGACCAAAGCTCTGATATGGCTCAGTTCGATATTATTCAATCCAATAATGCCTGAAGTACTGCTGTTGTCATCGTCTGTCCGGCTCACAATCATGGCATGGCCTGTATCAGTGCATCAACTTGGCCAGAATACGGTCGGCACCCTGACTGATGACGGAATCGGCCAGCTTGATACCTGCTTCTTCGCCATCAGTGAGAGTGCAGCGAATTTCATCGGTCAGCAGCAGTGTGCCGTCAGGCTCACCGACCAGTCCTCGAATATAAAGTTCATCGCCTTCGATTTCGGAGTAGCAGGCAATAGGTACCTGACAGCCGCCGTTCAAACGACGGTTCATGGCACGTTCGGCCAGCACACGAATAGCGGTTTCTTCGTGATGCAGAGGCTTGAGCAGCTCTTTCATTTCTTCATCGTCAGAACGAATTTCGATACCTACAGCACCCTGGCCAGCAGCTGGTAGGCTTTCTTCGGAGGGCATACAGTATTTAATGCGCTCTTCCATGCCCAGACGAATCAGGCCGGCCGCAGCCAGAATAATAGCGTCGTATTGACCATCGTCCAGCTTGGACAGACGGGTATTAACATTACCGCGTAGGAACTGGATTTTCAGGTCCGGACGGCGAGCCAGAATCTGGCACTGTCTTCTCAGGCTGGAAGTACCGACAACGGAACCTTCAGGCAGGTCGTCCAGTTTTTCATAGGTGTTGGAAACAAACGCATCCAGAGGATTTTCACGTGGGCAGATGGTACTCAGGCAAAGACCTTCCGGAAACTCCATGGGAACGTCTTTCATGGAGTGCACAGCAATATCGGCACGGTCTTCCAGCATGGCGGTTTCCAGCTCTTTAACGAACAGGCCTTTGCCACCGATTTTTGCCAGTGGCGCATCCAGTATGCGGTCACCCTTGCTGGTCATCTTTACCAGTTCAACATTGATTCCCGGATGGAAGTGTTCCAGGCGTTCTTTGACGTATTCTGCCTGCCAGAGAGCCAGGGCACTTTTTCTTGTAGCGATACGGACAGTTTTCATGAACGGGTCTTACAACAGTTGCTGGTCGGCAGCCATTACGGAAAAGCCTTTCTGCCGAAACAAGGCTTACCGAGCTGGAAGGAATTCAAGCTGCTGCTGATGATACTTCAGCTTGGAAGGCTGACCAAATTTTCAGCTTTGATAGAGAGATTTGCAGCGATTTCCATGATTTGGAGCAGACTGAAGGAGGGATGTGCGTTTGAAAAGCATTTGCCCGCCAAAGACGGGCAAGTGGATAAGCGGCTTACAGCGTTTGCATAAACTTCTTCATCAGCGGCACATGGCGACGGGAAACAGAGATGGGTACCTCGACACCGGCTAGCTTAATAAAGTAATGACCGTGTTCATCGCGGGTCATCTTTTCAATGGCTCGCCGAGCGACCAGAGCATTTCTGTGAACTCGCACAAAACGGTTTTCAAATTCCGCTTCCAGCTCTTTCAGTGGGTCATCGATCAGGATTTCACCGTTCTTATGATAAACAGTGACGTATTTGCTGTCGGCCATGAAATAGTGAATATCATCCAGCGGCACCAGCTCAATACCCTTCAAGGTTTTGGCGGCAATATGGCTGCGGGAGTTATCGTCTGGCATTTCCTGACGCAAGCTGGCCATTTGCAGGCGATTGATTTTGCTGGCGTTGTTCAGAGCCTTTTGCAGGTCTTCCTGTTTTACCGGCTTAAGCAGGTAGCCCACGGCCTGAACCGAGAAAGCTTCAATGGCATGAGTGTCATAGGCAGTACAGAAGATGACTGCTGGTGGCCGCTCCAGCTTGCTGATATGCGCGGCTGCTTCCAGACCACCCATACCCGGCATGCGGATATCCATCAAAACAATATCGGGCTGATATCTCCGACACAGCTCTATGGCTTCAAGCCCATTACCTGCGTCCTGCTCCAGAGGTTGAAAGCCGTCGAGACGTCCCAGCAGGTGACGCATGCGGTCACGTGCCAGTGGCTCGTCATCGGTGATCAGTATGTTCATTTTTTTCGCCACCGTAAGGGTAAATAATCAAAGTTTCAAACTCGCTGTCATGTCCACTGTCATGCATTCGTGCTTGAACGCTGGCCTGCTGGCCGAACAGCATATTGAGCCGTGAGCGAATATTCTTCAGAGCGACCTGGTTACCCTGTACATGCTCGGCGGGTACAAACATATCCTGCTTTGCTGACGGGTTTTGGACCGGATTTCGGACTCTGATATGGATGTTATCGTTGATTCGAGTGATATCTACACTGACGGTGCCACCTTTTTCCAAAGGCTGAATGCCGTGATAGACCGCGTTTTCGATAATGGGCTGTAGAGTCAGTGGTGGAATGGTTAAATCGTCGGGCAAACCTTTGCTAACCCATTTACTTTGCAGGCGATCTCCCAATCTGTGTTTTTCTATTCGCAGATAGCGCTGGCAGAGGTCTATCTCTTTGGTTATGGGAATACGGTTGCCGTGTTCTTGCAGGCTGGAACGAAAGAGGTCAGCCAGATCTTCCACCGTTTCCTCTGCCTTGTCCGGATCAATATGAATAAGACTGGCAATGATATTCATACTGTTGAACAGAAAATGCGGGCGAATACGCGCCTGCAGTGCATCGAAGCGAGCCGTGTGACTGGCTTTCTGCTCGGTTCTGGCTTCCTGCTGAATATAAAAATAACGAAGCAACATGGCAGTAATGATGAGAGCTACCAATGCATGACGAAACATCTGTTGCCAGTCAGGGAAGGTTGGGATGAACGCATCTCTATAAAGGAACCACTGAGCCAGCGCAGTGAAAATTTCAGTGATGGCCATAACCAACAGCAGGCAGGAGATAACAATGGCAGGCAGGCTTTTTGTTTTCAGTACTGGCCTGAGCCGACAAAGCACAGCACCTGATACCAGAGAAATCCACTGCACAAACATGGATGTCATCGCCAGTCGGTTCCAGTCAATATGATGTGGGCCGGGCAGGGCGAGTACCTGAATCAGAACAAACAGCTCTGAAATAAGTACCAACATAAACACTGCTTTTGGTGAGCAGAGATCAGGCAGGAAAAAACCATCATCTTCCGGGTTGTCGGTGGCGTTGACTGGCAAAATCTATCCTTGTGACTAAGATTACTGTTTTTATGACTAAAGTTGCTATTTTTATGAGTAAATATTCAAAAGTGTTTTGATAACTGTTTTAATAGGGCATCTATTAAAGAAGTTTCTATTGAGAAAATTCTCCCTATAATGCCGAAGCACCTGCTGCCTATCTATAGCGACAGATAACACTTTCTCCAAGATGTGTTGATCGGCAGATGAAAGGTGCAGGCAAGGGAATAATAATCAAAAAGACCATGACACATTCATGGAGCAAGAGGTAAACAATGTCTGACAGCAGCAATCAGCAGTGGGGTGGTCGGTTCAGTGAAGGTGTAGATGCCTTTGTTGCCCGTTTTACGGCTTCTATTGATTTTGATCGCAGGCTTTATCGTCACGATATTCAGGGCTCCATGGCTCATGCCCGTATGTTGCATAACTCCGGTATTCTCAGTGCTGAAGAACTGAGCGCTATTATTGGTGGCCTTGAAGGCATTCTGAAAGATATTGAAAACGACAAGATCGACTGGTCCATCGAGCTGGAAGATATTCATATGAATATCGAAGCTCGCCTGACTGATCGCATTGGTGATGCCGGCAAGAAACTTCACACAGGTCGTTCCAGAAACGATCAGGTGGCTACAGATATACGTCTCTGGCTGCGTGATGAAATTGATGCCATTGATATTGAACTGGCTCGTTTCCAGCAAGGGCTGCTGGACCTGGCTGAAAGAAATGCTGACACCATCATGCCGGGCTTTACCCATCTTCAAACTGCACAGCCGGTGACTTTTGGTCATCACCTGATGGCCTGGTTTGAAATGATGGTAAGAGACCGTGAGCGTCTGCAGGACTGCAGAAAGCGGATTAATGTTTCTCCTCTCGGTGCAGCGGCACTGGCAGGAACCACGTACCCGATTGACCGTGAATTTACGGCAAAAGAACTGGGTTTTGATCGTCCAACCAGAAACTCTCTGGACTCTGTCAGCGACCGTGATTTTGCCATTGAATTCTGTGCTGCCGGTGCTCTGATTATGACGCACCTGTCGCGTATGTCAGAAGAACTGGTGTTGTGGACATCGGCACAGTTTAACTTTATTGATCTGCCAGATCGGTTCTGCACCGGCTCATCCATCATGCCGCAGAAGAAGAACCCTGACGTACCTGAGCTGGTAAGAGGTAAGACGGGTCGTGTAAATGGTCATCTTGTTTCCCTGCTGACATTGATGAAATCACAACCGTTGGCTTACAACAAAGACAACCAGGAAGATAAAGAACCACTGTTTGATACCGTTGATACTCTGAAAGACTGCCTGCGTGCTTTTGCCGATATGATTCCTCATATCGAAGCCAAGAGAGAGAGTATGTACGAAGCAGCTCGCAGAGGTTTCAGTACGGCAACGGACCTGGCTGATTATCTGGTTCGTAAAGGTATGCCGTTCCGTGACTCTCACGAAGTAGTAGGTAAGGCTGTTGCTTATGGTATTGAGCAGAACAAAGACTTGTCAGAAATGACACTGGAAGAACTGAAAGTATTCTCAGGCACCATTGAACAGGATGTGTTTGATGTGCTGACGCTGGAAGGTTCTGTGGCTGCACGGAATCATATTGGCGGGACTGCGCCGGGGCAGGTTTTGAAGGCTGTTGAGGTGGCTCGCTCTCTGATTGCTTGAATATCCCTTGAGCAGGTATTCGCCTGCTCATTCTCCTTTCCAAGCCAGCTCTCACCAAACCTGTGATGTCTGGTACAATCCTTCCCCATTTATACCTCGACCGGATTGATTTATGAGCCAGCTGTTACACCAGCTTCTTCTTGAACAAGCTGAGAAGACACCTGATGCGCCAGCAATTGGTGTAAAGTCCCAATGGTTTGACTACCGTGCTATTTCCAGCAGAACCAGAGACGTTGCTGCGGGTTTACAGGCCAATGGACTGTTAAAGCATGAGAGAGTTGCTGTCTACCTGCCTAAAACTCTTGAAGCTGTCTGCAGCTATTTTGGCACAACAGCTGCTGGTGGTGTGATGGTGCCTGTTAATCCGATTCTGAAAGCACCTCAGGTTGAACATATTCTGGCTGATTGTAATGCTCGAGTATTGATTACCAATAAAGCCCGATATAAACAAATGCAGGAGCATCTACCGCACTGCCCTGATTTGAAACTGGTTGTTCTGGTCGATTCAAGTGAAGACAGCAGCGAGCAGAATGTAAAGGTGAGTTGCTGGAGTGACTTCATCGGCAAAGAGAGTGAGTGGAAACCATCTTCGGCTATAGATGCCGATATGGCTGCAATTCTTTATACCTCTGGCAGTACTGGAAAGCCAAAAGGCGTTGTTCTGTCTCACAGAAATATGGTGACTGGTGCACACAGCGTTGCTGAGTATCTGAAAAATGACAACAGCGATAAATTGCTTTGTGTCTTACCGTTTAGTTTTGACTATGGTTTCAGTCAGTTGACCACGGCCTTTTCAAAAGGAGCTGCATGCTACCTGCTGGAATACCTGTTACCCAGAGATATTGTCAAGGCAGTATGTACGCAGGGCATTACTGGCCTTGCACTGGTTCCACCACTTTGGGTACAACTGGCTGGCATGGACTGGCCTTCAGAAGCAGGCTGTTTGCGTTACTTCACAAACTCTGGTGGAGCCATGCCTACAGCAACTCTTAATCCCTTGCGTGAGAAGCTGCCAAATGCAGCGCCATATTTGATGTACGGCCTGACAGAGGCATTTCGCTCCAGCTATCTTGATCCATCCCAGATTGATATACGTCCAACATCTATGGGTAAGGCTATTCCTAATGCAGAACTGCTCTTGATCAATGATGCAGGAGAGTTGTGTAAGCCAAATGAACCTGGAGAACTGGTTCATAGAGGTGGGTTGGTAGCTCTTGGTTACTGGAATGATTCTGAAAGAACGGCTGAAAGGTATAAGCCTGTTCCAGCACAGATCAGTGGAATACCTGTTACTGAATTGGCTGTCTGGTCCGGTGATATTGTTCGTCAGGATGAAGAAGGCTATCTGTATTTTGTCGGTCGTCGAGACGACATGATCAAAACCTCAGGTTACAGGGTAAGCCCCAGTGAGCTTGAAGAGGTGGTATACAGCTCTGGTTTGGTATCTGAAGTTACTGCTATCGGCATTGCACATTTCAGGCTTGGCCAAGCCATTGTGCTGGTTGTTGTTGCTGGTGAAGCTGCACTGGATGAAAAAGCCATTATAAAATATTGCCAGCAAAAGCTGCCGGCATTTATGGTCCCCGCCAAAGTGATAGAGAAAGCATCACTGGCAAGAAACCCCAATGGCAAGATTGACAGGAAGACACTGGCAAACGAGTTTAAAGATCTGTTTGCTGACGCGGAAGGTACTAACTGATGAGCAAACAGCATGATCGGCTGCAGCGAATAGAAGCGGGCAATAACCAGTTACTGATGGCTGGTAAGACAGCCGAAGAACTGTCTGCAATTGCTGGTGGTACACCTTTTTATATCTACGACAGGCGTCAGTTAGTAGAGAGAGTTGAGTCTTTGAGAGGCCAGATGCCATCAGCTTTGAAGTTGCACTATGCAATGAAAGCTAACCCTATGCCGGCTCTGGTTCAGTTTATGGGAAGTCTGGTGGATGGGTTAGATGTAGCTTCTCACCGTGAAATGCTGGTTGCACTTGGTTCGGGTGTAACGCCTGAAAATATCAGTTTCGCTGGCCCTGCCAAGCGGGAAGAAGAGCTTCGGGCAGCCGTTGCAGCAGGCATTATCATAAATGTTGAATCAGAGCTGGAGTTGGAACGGCTGTATAGTATTTCTGAATCAGCAGGCATTCTTCCCAAAGTAGCTTTTCGAGTAAATCCTGATTTCGAACTGAAATCATCCGGTATGAAAATGGCTGGTGGACCTAAGCAGTTTGGTATTGATGCTGAACGAATGCCTGATCTGCTGAAAGAATTGAAGACAGATAAAGTAGAGTTATGCGGTTTTCATATTTTTTCCGGCTCCCAGAACCTGAAAACTGAGTCTCTCATTGAAGCGCATGATAAAACCTTTGAATTAGCGGAAAAGTTGGTTTCGTTATCACCGGTCAAAATTAGGCATGTCAATATTGGCGGTGGACTGGGAATTCCCTATTTTCCTGGCGAGAAAGCTCTGGATGTTCAGCCTGTTGCTGAAAACCTTGAAAGGCTGTTGTCAGCCAGAAAAGAAACATGGCTGGAGACAGAAGTCGTTATGGAGCTGGGGCGTTATTTCGTCGGTGAGGCTGGTTATTACGTCTGCCAGATTACCGATAAAAAAGTATCCAGAGGTCAGACTTTTCTTATGACCGATGGCGGTCTGCATCATCATCTTTCTAATTCAGGTAACTTTGGACAGGTCATTCGCAAGAACTATCCAGTAGTGATAGCAAACAGGCTTGAATCAGAAGAAAAGGAAAAAGTAGAGATTGCAGGACCTCTCTGTACGCCACTGGATATAGTTGGCGCTAAAATGGAGCTACCAAAAGCAGAAGTCGGTGACTATGTTGCTGTTCTTCAATCAGGTGCTTATGGTGCCAGTGCCAGCCCCCAGGCTTTTTTGAGTCACCCGGAAGTTAAGGAGCTGTTTCTCTGATGTCAGAAATGGCCAAGCCAAAAAAAGCGAAAGTTCGTCCTGCTACCGCTGATGATTTCGATGCTGTTTATCCTTTGCTGCGGGAGTTAAACAGCACCCGCTTTAGCCGTGAAATCTGGCAGCGACTGTTTACCAACCTCTGGGAACGGGAAAACTGGTCCCCTGGTTATGTTCTGGATAATGGTGAAAGGATTGTAGGTTTTCTCGGCGCACTTTTTTACAAAACAGAGCTAAATGGTGAAGACCATACAGTTTGTAACCTGACAGCCTGGATTGTTGAAGACGCTTATCGCAGCAATTCAATTATGCTGTTAATGCCATTTCTGAAAATGAAGCAGACAACTCTGACAAGCCTGACATCGTCACGAGAGGCCTACAAAGTTTATAAAAAACTTGGCTTTAGGGATATTGAGCAAGCAAGCAGGATTCTCTACCCAGTACCTTCCCTGTGCAACTCGTTTAAAGTGCTTACATCAGAAGATGAAGTCAAACCTTTGCTAAGAAAGGACGAGCTGGAGTGCTATCAAAATCATCAGTGTCTGGATATAGCACAGCTAGTCATCACTGATGGCAGTGAATCCTGTTTTTTACAAATTACTCGTAGACTAGGACGGGGCCAGATTCAAAAGGTCAGTAACCCTGAGTTTTTTCAGCGAGTGATTGGCAAAGTTTGCAGAAAGGTCTGTCGAGCCATTGATGTAAATAGCTTGCAGGTAGATGAGAGATTTTTGGCAGGTAAGTCTGTTTTGCTATCCAGAAAGAAGTGTTTTCCTCAGGAAAAGCAGGCAAAAGGTGCATTGAGCGATATGTTGATTGATGGTGCTTATTCGGAGTTGTCAGTTCTGGCTACACCCTGAGGTGTAGCCATCGAACTTAGTTGGATGCTTTCTTGATGTAGTCCAGAAGGCTACCAACAGTCTCAAAGATAGTAGCATCGATGTCGTCATCTGCGACGTTAATACCAAAAGATTCTTCAAGTGCAGTGATGACTCCTACTACAGCCATGGAGTCAAACTCAGGAAGAGCCCCCAGTAGTTCGGTAGATTCGTCAAAAGCCTCAGTGTCGATTTCGAGGATATCGGCAAGGAGTGGTTTCAGTTCGTCGATATTTGCCATCTTTATTCCAGGAGCACCAGTAATTCTGGCTTTTACCAGTCAAAATAATGCCGGCCACTGTAAAGAGTTTTATTCAGCTCTGCAAGGTTGAGACGGGTTATCTGCCGTATTCAAGCTGTTCATAAAAGCCTTGCCACTCAGCTGCTGAGAGCAACCCGGACTCATACATGTCACGTTTAAGAACCTGAATTTTCACCTTCAACTTGTGGTTCAGCTTCTTCAAAGAACGAATGTACTTCAATCCAGTATCAATCCAGCAAACGTCACCATCAATGGTGGACATCACGTTTTGGAAATGAAGATCCCTGTAGATAGCTCCATGGCTGGCCATCAGGTTAATATCGCTAGCTACCTGCTTGAGGATTGAATCGAGTTTACCATTGAGCCTGAACTCAGCGGTATGATGCTCTATAGGAAGGTGGTCTCGCAAATTTTCAATAATCAGTAATTCATTAGCGGTGTTACTGAGAGGTGCGACACCCCAGAATTTTATCTTAGGAACAGTTACACCAATTTTTTTGAGAAAACGATTACCTTTGATTTCATCATACGACTTTGATCGAGATGTCATTAACCTGAAATTATCACGGAAGAAGTGACTGACTTTTACCGTTTTGTATACGTTTTCCTCACACTTATAAACTCTGGAATACATGCTTTCATAGATTTTCTCAGGAGGCTGAATATACTTCTTTCCCTGGTATTTTCTTATCTTTCTTCCGTAAAATTTCTGGTTGTTAAAGACTAGATTCTTATGACTCATGTTCTATTTTTGACAAACTCTTAACAATAAATATTTCATTAGCCCTTACGGCTTTTCTGAAGTAGGGATCATGACCGTATGATGGGGTCTTTCGTCCAATAAACCAAGACTGTAGTTTCGCTCTGAGCCATTTCTTCGCTTTTACTGGGCGACGAAGATCATGCATCATTTCGAGAGCGACTGCTTTATTCAGCTGTACTTCTTCAGAGAGAGTGAATGAATAGACACTGCCTACAGTCAGCTCTTCCTTAATCGGTGGCAGGCTTGTCAAGCTATGTGCAGGACCAAAAGGAAACATATCAGTCGTTTCAAGATGGTTTGCGTAACAGAGTAGATGGCCAGGTCTGTGAGTCGTTAGAGTTAGTGCCTCTTCTACGGCATAGGTCGCAGCCTTGTGGTCAGGGTGTGAATCTATGACCGTGTGAGGGGTGACGATTGCCGTTGGCTTTATATCGTCTATGAGCTCTTGAAGATCTGATACCAGATTATTCCAGGTTGGCTTGCCATCAGAGTCTGATGCGAGCTGACGTGTATTAAACTTTCTGAAGAAACGAGTATCATCCAGATCGGCAGTATGAGAAGGGAAAGACTTATTTTTATTCTGCTGCATTGGAGAAAGCTGCATGCAGAAATAACCAAGGTTAATAGAGTTTGTAAAAAGCTGTTTTCCCCATAGAGGTACAGACAAACTGTCCCAGATTCTTACCAGCCCTTTCAGACGAGATGCCTTAACAGGATCAGAAGAAAAATGCTTGAATGTTTCAGGCTCAATCTCACCAGCAGTCAGGGTGACAATATGAGACTCTGTGCTTTGGTAAAGGCCAAAGGCTGCTATTTCTGCATCGTCAGCGTGGGGGGCAATTACCAAGAGGTTACTGGTATTGACCTCATTATTATCGAACGTATATAGATCAAGCTTTTCATTAACCCGGCAGTGAGCAGCACTTAACTGTAAGCTGAAGTCTGTTTCTCCCGATGAATCCTGTAATAAGGGAGATATATCTATGTACTTGTAACCGTTGAGACCCCGTTCAAAATAAACGTTAAGGACTCTATGTTCTGATTGGATGATCAGGTGTGGGTCGAAGAAATAACCAGTAAAAGAAGAAGCTACTTTTGCTTTGATTAGAGTAGAACAATTTTCGTGCTCGCCATTAACTCTTATCTGATTACCTTTAAAAGTGAGAGACTGTGGAGTATGACCTTCCAATCGGAAATTAGTATCACTATTTCTTTTGTACCAGATGTGGTCAGAAAAAAAGAGGTTGGATATAAGCCATCCACTTAGTAGTACCAGAAAACAGAGAGCTGGATTTATGAATATCGTTGTGACTACAAGAACAGCTGCAAAAATAAAGGCAGTTTTATTAGCTTTCATTGCTTTTTCTTGTCTTGTAAGACTGAGCTTTATAATATGCTATTTTCATCAGACTAGTGATATCAGTAGACAGACCGGTCTTAAATAGATATCTGGAAAAGTTACTAAGGGTGCCCTTCTTTTTTCTGTTCCAACTGCCATCGAATAGGTGCTTTGCATATACTACTTCAGGCATTTCTGTATTGTATTTACTGGTACCGAAAGTACCAATTGGTAGTTTGCACTCATTATTGATGATCTCTTTTTGATTTTCTTCTGAAAAATTATGTTCTAAGAGAAACTGGCTAACAAAATTAACATTAACAAATGATTTAGCGTCTGAGCTATCGAACGTCAAATTATCATATAAATTCAGCATTTTTTCTGTCAACCAGTGCTCTTTGTGACACCCGATTGCTGATGTTCCAAAACGCCCTTTATCCTCAAGACCGATAAAAAAATCAAAGGAAAGCAAAGGAATGAAATCTTTGTAAACTTCTACGTCAGTATCAAGGTAGATTCCACCGTATTTATTTAATGCATACATGCGCACATAATCAGATACAAATGCAAACATTCCTGCTTGATATGCAGCTGAGACAAAGGGATGGTTCTTAATGTCAAAGCTATCCTCATTCCAAAACCTGATCTCATAGTCTGATAGGTGATGCTTCCATGAAGAAATACAGCGCTTGATAGTTAGGCTGTAATCGGCTGGGCCAAACCAGCAGAAATGCACAATTTTGGGGATTTTATTGTTATCAAACATGCAGTGACTGCTCTTCTTCTAAACTTTCTTTGATGTTTTGTTGTCTAATCGATGCGAGTAATAGACCTACAGGAAGCCATAAGAAGACATAATACGCATGTGGTCTATAGACGATTATATGGACATCGGATGCCATTCCAACGAAATTGAATGACAATAATGCTAGCCCAGCTAGCAAGAGTGGAGTTTTTGGTGTTGAAAAAAATTTTATAATCAGCAATGACATAGCAAGAAGATATAAACTCACACCGATCAAGCCAGATTCATAAATAATAAGAACAAAGCCGCTATGTGGGTGATGTGCAGTGAAGTTTATAATCGGGTTAAAAATTGACATCTCTGCATCAGCGCCAAAACCAACAAGTGGTGATGTTGCAAGTACTGCTGACAATGCATTTTCCCAAATAAACCAACGATTACTGGTAATTGATGCCAAGATTTGATCTGTTGCCTCAAGAGAGATTGTTGATGCGCTTAAGTCGGTTGCTTCCCATATAAAAAGAGCTATGCCTAAAGCAGTGAATAGAGAGATTGGTCGTATTAATTTAGGTGATGATGCTATGAGAAATACTACACTACCAATAATAACACCGAGCAGAGCTAATCGGGTCCCTGTGTAATAAGTTGCTGCCAAACATAAGAGAAATGCCACCAGAAAAATATACTTGCTATTGCCTTTTATAGAAATCATCCGGCTGAAGGACAGAACAGTAAACGCACCATAGAATAACCCTGCCTGTATGGAGGTACTGAATTGACCGTATTCTCCGTATAACATCGACTCGAGCCTAAAAGATCGATACTTCCAACTGAATCCATACTTTTCAAAATTAAAATAAAGCGTGATTATAGCGGCGATGCTAATCACTACAATAGCGGTATCCAGTGCTTTTTTCATATGTGACCCGTTTTTATAACTGGTAGTGATGACTATTGCAGCTAGGTACACAAAAACATATAAAGCATTTCTAACATAGTCGGTTACGACAGATGTTTTATGGCTAGTTGACCATAATGATGTGAGAGAAAACCATATAATGAATATGGTAATTAATATCTCTTGCTTATTATAAAAAATACTTCTGTAGTTGGATATGTTGAAGACAAGGTAAAGAATGGTGGGGAGCATTAACCATAGGTTTGTCTGGGCAGCTTGCCCACTACCTGATTCAAGCCACATCAGTGATGATAGTTGTACAAAAATACCTATTGATATCCATATAATGAGGAAATTGTTAACGTTACATCTTGTCGGCATTGTCGGCATTGTTGGGTTTTCTTTAGTAGGTAGAATCTAAGGCTAGATTAGAGTGTGAATATGTACTATCTAATATTGAAGAAATTAATATTGAACATTCTTGCAGACCAGATGCACCATTATTAAGATGGTATTCCGACAATTTTTCAGTCATGTCAATATAAGTTATGTAATTAGACTCTATTTCCCTGATTTTTTTCTCTAGAGACTTTAAGTCGTAACATCTATCTCCAAGGAATTTCTCAAGTGAGAAAATGTCAGTAGTCTTATACATATTAAGAAATGCTATTGGACGTTTTGCTAGGGAAGCCTCGAGTATTGCATTAGATTCAATGGATATGACAATACTGCACTTAACTAAAGTTTGTGCCAAATTGATATCACTAGCGAGTAAAGTTATTTGATTTGAACTTGATTCTGCGGTTCTCCAAAATTCAGATTGACTTCGTGGATGCGGTTTAATAAAAAGCTGGTACTCAGGGTTGTTTAGAATCCAGTTAAGAGTAATCTGATAGTTACTTTGAGCTAGAGCTGTTTTTTCTCTATCAGGCCCCATGCCTAGAAGTAGGACTTTTTTATTTGATTCTGGAAGAGCTGGAATATCATAACTCTCATCAATCATATGTGAACCAGAAAGAACTATCTCAGATGTACCATATATATTTTTGTATTGTCTCAAGCTTTCAAGAGAGCTTTCTCCAAACAAGAAATAATAGTCATAGTCGTTCATGGTAAACTGCCAGTCATATTCCGTCGTTGTAGCATGAGCGAGCTGAATCAGCTTGCCGCCCCTTTTGTTAATAGCTTCACGCAGGAAAGGGGCCATCAGCATGCCGTTTCTATCATTTAGGATGATTTTTGGGTTGTATGTCTCTATCAGATATTCGGCATAAGCGGCATAATAATAAAAGCGCAGTGGTATTGACGATTTTGGCTTTGATAATAAATGTTTTGAAATGACACTCCATTTTTTTTGGAAGCCAGTTTCTGATATTGTAAAGCCTTTCTTATTGAGGTTTTTTTTTAGTTTCTTTTTTCGGTTTAGGTTTATTATTTTTTCTGAGTGTTGGAATATTAGTATATCTGAATTTATTTTTTCTTCTTTCTTTTTTATAAAGTAAGAAATCAGAAATGCAAAAAAACCAAGTAGCAAGTTTTCTGTTTTTTCCTGATAGTGCTTAATGTATCGTTTGATTCCAGATCGCCTGTTAAATATAATATCTTTTTGATATTTTTCTATTGCGATAAGTTTTTTTTCTTCCATTGGTTAGTTATATCTAAGTTTTGTTGATGATTGCTTTAAGCTGTACAGAAATCGCTTTATAGGTAAATAAATCTTTGATTCTATCAATCATAAATGAGGCTGCAGAAATTTTTTCTTTTTCTGAAGTTTGATAGACATTGATCATTTCCTTAGCTAGTTCATTCGCATCCCCAAAGGTGAAGCTACGGGCATGTGGACCAACTACTTCAGGTGCACCCCCACAGTTACTAATAATAGTAGGTAAACCTGCTGTCATTGCTTCGAGGAGAACCATGCCAAAAGGTTCACGGTCAGACGTTAAAACGAAACTATCAAAGGCTTTGAAATATACTTGGGCATCTTTAACCATACCAAGGAATAAGACTCTATCTCGTACACCCAATGTTTCTGTTAAGGCCTTTAGCTCTTGCTCAAGCTCACCAGTACCCAAAATTACCAATATGGAATCACTTTCTTCCTGGCATACTTTTGCATAGCCTTTTATAAGTGTGAACTGATCCTTATCTGGATGCAGCCGCCCTACGTTTGCAAAAATATATTTGTTTTCAGGTAACCCTAGATAAGCTCTTGCTTCAATGGTAGAAACCTGGTTACTACGCAGGCGTTCATAGTCAATAGCGTTATAGAGAGTGTGTATGCGCTTCTCGCTAAAACCAGGGAGTGACAGCCTGAGATCATCTCTGATGGCGTTAGAAACACCTAACAGGGATAATTTGTTTTTATACCTGTAGGCGTGAAGCCTGCGGGTTAAACGTTTGTAGTCTCCAAAACAGTGATGTACACCAAACACAGGTATATTTGTCGCTTTATTTGCAATGTATATTGACTTAAAACGATGAGCGATAATGAAATTGTAATCTTCATTCTCACAAATTTTCTTAATTTGTTTAATCTGTTTTCTTTTTAGTCCACGAATATCTTTGCTGCTGTTTTTTAAAAATATCACATGGTCTGAACACGACTCTTCTGCAATTTGGCTATCTTCATCTCCCTTAATGTAAACAGTAGTTACTTTATATCCAGCTAACCGAATGGCTGTAGCATACTGTTTTGCAATATCAAGGAATGGAGGGTTGTAGCTATGGCAAATTTGAAGGATTGTTTTATCTGTCATTCGTGAATCAACGGTTAGGTAAGAATGTTATGTCTTTTTTATTTATGACAGTACTGTTACTTGGGATATCTTTATTAATAAATGTCATGGCTCCGATATTAACATTGTCACCAATTTTAAGATTATTGGCTATTATGCAGCTATTTGTGCCAACAGTGACATTGTCACCTATTACTATTTCCCCTTCACCGCTAAAACCGGAGAACCCGATAGTTGAGTTTTGCCGAATATAGAAATTTTTTCCTATTTTAGCTCTGTCACTAATGACGATGCCAGTCATATGCAATAGTTGTAAACCAATGTCTATGTTGGCACCTAACATAATTTCGATATTGTGTTTGGTGATAAGTCTTTTATTGATTCTTTTTGCGATAGAACGTTTTAAAGTATTGTTTGAGTTGTATAGTAGATAAGCTGCTCTAAACCAGAAAAGATAGTGGCACTGTCTTTTTCTTAAAACTTTCCTGATAACTTTTAACCAGCTAAATTTTTTATTATTGAGAACTTCTATGATTAAAAATTCTCTAAATGAACAGTGATTTTCTTGCATGATTACATCTAGATAATGTTATTGATTTCATTTTGCAACAGATTTATTTTAGGGATAGCTATATCTTTATATGGATGATTGACCCAATCTCTTTCTAACCTATCTAAATCTTTTAAGAAGTGGTCTTTACCTTTTTTTGACCTATTCGATGAATCCAGGTCGATAACATAGGTTCCTTCTTGAGATTGTATAAAATTGGCTGTTTTCGTATCACCATGAATTATGTGATGAGAATACATTTTCTTTAGAGCGCTTATTATACCGTCAACAAAGTTACTGGTTTCTTTCTCAGAAAAGCGCTCAGGGTAGTCGATGAAGTTTTGTCCTGTTTGCCCTTGAATAAACTCAGTAATAACATAGCTTTCAATACATAATGGTCCAGATTTTTTTAAGATCAATGCAAGCGGTTTGGGCGTGCGAACATTGATTTCCTCAAGTAGCTTTGCGCTATTCCAATAGTTTTCTGCTCTTGATATGTGCAGGCTTCGCAATATGCAGTGTCCATAGCCCTTAAATTTATAGTTTTTGATGATAACATCAAGCTGACTGCATTCGTCAGTGGCAAGAAAAATGTCTGCTGACCTGTCATCTTTAACGATTTTGGCATGATCCAGTAGAGACTGAAAATTGAAACCTTCAATTTCAGGAGCGACTTGCATATATACGAGCTTTGAAGGGAATGGCATTTCCGGTAACTGCCTTTATAGTTAGATCCAATATCATTTACTAAAAAAATTAATGATAGACTCGATGGTTTGTTTGTCTTTCAGGGACAGTTTGCTCGAGCTGGTATATATTTTGAAAAATCGTACTCGCTGAGTTTTTGAAAGGCACAACTTAGCCACTTTATCCAGACAGGCTAGATCTTTGATCTTTTTTCTACCTGCTATCGCTGACGGTAGAATCTCGCCTGCAGGGCAGTCGATCAAAAAACATGAAGGTTTTTCTCCTTGTGTCACAAGTATGTTGCGCCACTTGTGGTCTGTATGAATAAAATTTTTACTATGCAAAGTTCGAGTTATGCCAGCTACTTGTTCAAGAACAGAACTCATCCACTTACCATCTTGAATTTTAGGCGACCCCTCATCCACCATCGTTTTAAGGTCTTTGGTATTTTTAACTTCTTCGGTAATCAGAACACCACGCGTCATCATCGTGAAGCTCTTTTCCTCACCATAGGCAATGACCTTTGCAGCAGGTATACCCAGTTTGTGAAAGAAAAGCATATTCTCCCACTCAGCCCTGATTCTGCTTCTGCCTGCGTATCGTCTTAGCCCTTTACCAGCTTTGGTGTAACGCTTCACATAGTAACCAATACCATCTATTTCAATTCTGTGTACGTTACTAAGTTTGTCGGAGGAAACTTCCTTTCCAGATAGGGAAAATACGCTGTCCAGACTGGAAAAAGCTTTCCGAGCCGCAGCAGACTGACAGGCATCGGTGATAGTCCAGGAGGATGAATTCAACATAAATATTAATGCTTAAGTCAGACCTTTAGAAACTCAGTAGTTAGGGTGACCAGCTTTTCGCTCCATTCTTCTATAAAGTTTGTGTGCTTTGTGCTCAATGGCAGAAAGAATAGTTTTGTAGCTTGATAGAGCTTCGCGTAAAGGTAGCCCTGAATATATTTTCAGGAAACGCAAAATATCCCTGCTGGTAAATCCGTAGTCCATCGCAGAGAAGTACAGTCCAGACAGATCTTTCAAGCGCCAGCGTTCAGGCAGATTCTGATGAATCATTGCTCGATGTAAATCAATCATATAAAACTGAATGGGCTTATTATCCGGAAAGCCCTCTTTTGGCATCATAAAATGACAAAGATAATAATCCCGATGATTCATACCATTGTCATGCATCACTTTACTGATTTCGGCAAGCTTTTGAACAATAGCCCATTTCAGTTTTACAGACGGTGGGTTTTCCTTCCAGGTTTCACAGAAGTCTTCCAGAGTAATCATATTCTCCAGCTCTTCTGTGATAAGGAATGAACGCTGTTTTGCAGGGTTAAAACCTGCTTCTCCAAAGCCAACCGTTGTCATGGTTTCTACACCGATAGACTTTAGCTTTGTCAGAGCTTCCCACTCATCCCGAGCACCAAGCACCGGCCTTCTGAGTCTTAGGATACTTTCCAGAATCTCTTTCCAGCCCACGCCCATGTGAACTTTGGCAAAGTATCCCTTACCGTTAAATTCGAAGCGGAAGGTTCTTCTGGCTTCCAGCTCTCTGAATACTTCACCGTCCATAGTTTCGAGAAAGGCCTGAACGTCTTTCCCTTGCCAGGCCTGTTTAAAATCGTCTCTCAGGTAAAGCATTCAGTGGGCTCCAGCCGCTGCTTTTTTCTCTGCCATCGTCATTATGATGTCGGCTGCTTTTTCGGGCATGCTGTAAAGGTCAGTTTTTTTACTGAAGCGTACAGCGTTACCCTGCCAGAGCTGCTGTTGTGATGTTCCAAGCATTTCATCCAGTAGCTGATTCAACCGTTGTTGCTTGAAAGGTGATTCCACTACATAGCCAGCTTCGGCATCGAGAATATAGTGCGCAAAACCACAGACATCCGTTGTCAGAACAGGAAGGCCAGACACCAAAGCTTCCAGTAAAACTGTGCCGGTGTTTTCGTTGTAGGCAGGGTGAATCAACAGATCAGCACCGAGAAGAAAACGAGGTACATCACTGCGGCCCGCAAGAAACTGTATTCGGTCATGAACGCCTTTCTGTTTAGCCAGACCTTCAAAGGGTTTCTGTTTGTCCTGACCAATAATAAAGAACCGGGTTTTACTCTTCAGTGACTCGGGTAGAGAGGCAATAGCTTCGATAGCACGATCCAGCCCTTTGGTTTTAAAACCGGAACCAACCATGAGAACCAGCTTTTCGTCGTCTGCCAGTTTGAACTCTTTACGAAGCTCTCTGCGAATTACGTCTGCATTCTCCGGGCGACAGCAGTCTTTTGAAATACCCGGTGGCAGAAGAACAATACGTTCATCTGGTGTCTGATAATGCTGCTGAAAAACAGGCTTTTGCAGTGGAGAAATCAGCAAAGACAGGGTGTGACTCTCTTTCGAAAAAACTGCCTGCTCAAAAGCTCGATACTGTTTATAGCGAGAAGTCAGGCGATACCACCAACCTTTGCCCAGAGCCTTATCCTGATAACAAGTGTCTGCCGCATAATAAACATCCAGCCCTGCCATCTTGTTAAACCCAGCCAGCAAAGTGTCAGGTTCACTCTTCATATCTGCCTGAATACGGTTCTGGAAGTTCAGCATCTTGGCATGGTTGGACGCACCACTGGAACGCAGAAACTTGATGTCAAAGCCTTCCGGCTTATCACCCTGCCAACTGGTGGTGTAAACCCTGATTTCATGCCCTTGCTTCTGACATTCCAGAGCAATTCTCATGAAGTCTCTCTGCAGACCACCAAAGGGGAAATATTTATAGAGCGCAAAGGCTATGGTCATACTGCTTCCTCGACCGGCTTGCGCAGAATCTGTTCCAGTGTCTGCCAGACATAGTCAGGGGTCATGGGTGTAAATATGTCCGGATCTGCTTTGGGAATATCGACTTTCGGGCAGTCTTTTACCGTCAGGTGAATCTGGGAGTTGCCATAGGCGCCTACCAGGTCAGGACTGGTTGGGCCGTAAAGGGAAACCGAGGGTGTTTCCAGAGCGGCAGTAAGATGCCCAAGGCCAGTATCAACTGCTACGGCTGCTTCGGCATTGGCAATAACACCGGCAACACCAGCAAGACTCAACCTTGGCAGAACTTCAATATTGTCAGAGAACTTGGCAATGCAGTTTGCTCGCTCTTTTTCTTTTTCACTGCCCCATGGAATTACCACATGGTAACCAGCCGCTTCTACTCTTTTTGCCAGCTGACACCAGTAAGCTTCAGGCCAGTGCTTGGTTGCCCAGGTGGTACCGTGAATAAAAACGACATAAGGCGTTTTATCAATCAGGTCACTGTCGAATCTTGTTCGATCAAGTTGAAACTGACCTGTATGTTCTGGCAGTTCGTAGCCCAGGGATTTTGCGAACAGTTGACGTACACGCTCAACCGCGTGCTGACCCCATGCGACTTCCTGAGGATGATCGTAAAAACGTGAAGCCGCCGGTTCTCTGGCAGAATTTTTGTTTAATCCAAACTTTGGACCTTTCGCCATACGAGTGATCAGGGCACTTTTAATCAAGCCTTGAGCATCGATAACTGCATCATATTCTCTGGTTTTAAGGTCTTTTCTGTATCGACGCCATTCACCAGAACGGATGGTCTTGAAAATAGATTTACGCCAGCGACGTACCGCAACCGGGATAACCTTATCCACTGCCGGATGCCAACGGGGTACTTCAGCAAACCCTTCTTCCACCACCCAGTCAAACTTGATACCTGGAATCGCTCTGGCAGCATCGGTCAGAGCGGGCAGAGTGTGAATCACATCGCCCATGGAGGTGGTTTTTACAATCAGAACCTTCAAGCTCTTACCTCCAGAGGCTGCTCACTGGTTAAACGACCAATGGCATCTATAACCATATGAGGACCAAGCTTGTTCATACAGTCCATATGACCAAGTGGACACTGTCGTTCAAAGCAGGGGCTGCATTCGAGTCCCAGCCAGAGCGTTTCACTGTTTTTATTCATTGGTGGTGTATGCGCCGCTGTGGTTGAGCCATAAACGGCAACCAGTGGGCGGGACAGGGCGGCAGCAATATGCATCAGCCCCGAATCATTGCTAACGACAGAACTGGCTCTGGACAAGAGGTCTACAGCATCGGCAAGGGATGTCTGCCCAGCCAGATTGAAACACTGCTGTTGCAGCTGGTCTGGTAGAAAGGCCTGAATCTCGCTGGTGACCGGACGGTCTTTCTCTGAACCGAATAACCAGACCTGCCAGCCCTTTTCTGCCATGGTACGGGCAACTTCACCGTAGTAACCGGCCGGCCATTGTTTGGATGGGCCAAACTCGGCACCGGGGCATAAAGCTAGTACTGGAGCTTCTGTACTAAGGCTGTATTTTTTCAGAACAGAGCTGACCAGAGCTTCATCAACTTCCAGAGCAGGAGCTGGCAGTGGCTCAGGAAGCTCAGATCCGTCAGGGTAGGCAAGAGCAATAAAACGCTCCACCATTAACGGGTACTTCTCTTTATCCAGAACTCTCAGGTCATTGAGTAGACCGTAGCGCATTTCACCGCGCCAGCCGGTGCGAACGGGAATACCAGCCAGAAAAGGGACCAGTGCTGACTTTAAAGAATTAGGTAGCAGGATGGCCTGATCATAACCTTCTGCCTTGAGGTTCCGGGCGATCTGTCTGCGAATGCCCAGGTCAAGCTTGCCGTGGCCTACAGGCATATCGATGCCCTGACGAACTTCTGGTATACGGTCAATGATTGGGCGGCTCCAGCCGGGAGCAAGAACATCAATGACCGCATCAGGGTTTTGCTGTTTGATGGCGATGAACAGCGTCTGCGCCATCACCATGTCCCCTACCCAAGAAGGGCCGACAATCAGATACTTCACTTTACCACTGGCTACTGTTTCTGGCATTCGGGCACGCTACCGCCCTCAGTAGGGACCTGCCCAACCGAAGGAATAAACATTGTTTTTAGTGGGTACTGGCTGCCAGTACCCTGTTTTAGTAGTCAATTGGCGAATTCAAAGGTTATTTGTCTGCCGGAGACAGATCAATAACCGTGTAGATATTCGATCACGCATGACCACATTTATAGGCTCAGTTCTGAACTGATACCAGTCGAAAATTAACCGGCGATTATACGCCAGTTATCAGGATAACCCTAACAGTAACAGTGGGAAGCCAAATAGTGGAAAACACTTGGTAAGAAAGAAATGCTGAAGAGTAATTGAACAATAGTACTTAGTTTTAATAATTTGGCAGAGAGAATGGGGATTCCCTCTGCCAACAGGAGCTGATCTGATTTCTTGTTAGGCGCAGGCCTCCTCTTTTACCGGGGTTGAAAGAGCAACTTCCAGTCTACGATCATCTGCAGTAAACAAATGACATCGTGAAAGGTGGAAGCTGAACGTCATAGGTTCGCCTTTAACCAGTTCAAGGTCAGAATCGGCTTCGATGGTTACAGGTTGGCCATCAATATCGCTGTACACATAAGTAGTGCCGCCCAGCTGTTCAACCACATCAACATCCACAGTCAAAGAAATATCTGCTTCAGAACCGGAGAAGAAATGTTCTGGACGAATGCCGAGAGAGAGCTTGTCGCCCTCATTCACAGTGCGACCATCGCAGCTGAGAGACAGCTTTTGGCCATCATGAAGAAGAACGTTAACCTGCTCGCTGTTGGCTGAAAGTACGGTTACTGGCAGGAAGTTCATTTTTGGTGAACCGATGAAACCAGCAACAAACTTATTCACGGGCTGGTGATAAAGTTCCAGAGGCGTGCCCACCTGCTCAATGTTGCCGTCTCGAAGTACAACAATCTTGTCAGCCATGGTCATCGCTTCCACCTGGTCGTGGGTTACGTAGATCATGGTATTGCCCAGCTGCTCATGGAGCTTGGATATTTCGATGCGCATCTGCACACGCAGTTCAGCATCCAGGTTAGACAGGGGCTCATCGAACAGGAATATTTCCGGTTGGCGAACAATGGTTCGGCCAATGGCAACACGCTGTCGTTGACCACCAGAAAGCTCTTTAGGTTTGCGATCCAGTAGGTCACCCAATTTCAGGATGCGAGAGGCTTCAGAAACACGCTGCTCAATCAGGTCTTTGGGTTGCCCGGTTACTTCCAGACCAAAGCTCATGTTTTCAAGCACTGTCATGTGTGGATAAAGTGCATAGGATTGAAAAACCATGGCAATTTCACGCTTGCTGGGCTGCCAGTTGGTAACCTGGTTGTTACCAATGTAAACCTCGCCTTCGGTCACTTCTTCCAGGCCGGCAATCATGCGCAGCAGAGTAGACTTGCCGCAACCGGAAGGGCCGACAAAGACGACGAATTCACCGTGTTTGATGTCCAGATCAACGCCGTGAATGGTTTCAACCTTGCCGTAGCGTTTTACAACTTTTTCTAACTTAACGTCAGCCATGACGGTTTCCTTATACTTAAAGTTCAGAAGAACTAAATCTTTGTCGTTTACTTCACAGCGCTGGCATTTATTTAACCGCGCCAGAAGTTACGCCACCAATAAACTGTTTTTGCAGCAGAGCAAAAACGAACACAACCGGTGCCGCAGCGAGGAATGAGGCAGCCATGGCTCCACCCCAGTCGGAATTGTTTTCGTTGATATAACGAAGCAACAGGCCAGGTCCAACGGTACGGTTTTCTTCAGAGGTGATCAGTGTCATGGAGTAGAGCAGATCGTTCCAGGACCACATAAAGGCGTAGAGAGTTACCGTGATAAAAGCCGGGAAAGAGATCGGCATTACGATTCTATAAAAAATCTTGATGTTACTGGCGCCATCCACCTTGGCTGCTTCAATCAGTTCGTTAGGAAGCTGTTTGAAGTAGCTGTACATCATGTAAGTGCTGACCGGCAGCGCAAAGACAATGTAGGAAATGGTGAGTCCCAATTTGGTATCGAGTAGGTTTACCGCTTGCAGCATGGGGTAGATGCTGATCAGCAAAACACCAAACGGGAACATCTGGGCAGACAGTATTAACAGCATCAAAGGCTTCTTCGCTGGATACTCAAACTTGGCAAAGCTGTATCCGGCCAGTGAAGCGAGAGCTGCATTTAACAGAGCTGACGAAGTAGATGTCAGTAGGCTGTTTTTAAGCTGCAGTAGCAGGTTACCTTCGCTGATAGCGGTTAAAAAATGCCCTAAATAAAAGTCGCTGGGGAACATGGTTGGTTCAAGCTGGTAAAGCTCGCCATTTCCCTTGAAAGCACTGCTTAAAGCCCAGTAAACAGGGAAAAACAGAAAAAATGCGATTAACAGCAGCAGAGCTATAAAGCCTGCCTTGGCCTGCCAGGAACGTAATTCAAACATGGCTTAATCCTCTTTAAACAGACTGCGGAGGTAAAACACGACCAGAGGCATAAGGGTGAACACCCAGAGCACGCCGATGGTTGAAGCCATACCCAGGTCCCAGTTTTCAAAGGCTTGTTTGAATACTTCTATGGAGAGTACGGTTGTTGACCTGATTGGGCCACCGCCGGTAAGGGCGTAAATAATGTCGAACTGCTGCAGGTTACCGATCATACCCAGAGCACCGGTGACCAGAAAAACCGGGCCAAGGTGAGGGATTATCAGGCGTCTAACGATGGTCAGGTTGCCTGCACCATCAAGGCGGGCTGCCTCGATTTGCTGAAAGTCCATACTTTGCAGACCGGCGAGGAAGAAAGACATAAATAGCGGGATTGAGATCCAGGTTCGAGTCAGGATAATGGCCATCATGGCTCCAATATCATCTGACAGAAACTGAATAGATTCATCAGTGATACCTGCACCTAAAAGCATGGCATTCACAACACCGTATTTCCCGTTGAGCATCCAGGCCCAGACAAAGGCACTGACAGTACTGGGAAGAATCCAGGGTAGCAGAGTCATTGTTCTGAATACGGCTCTTCCCTGAAAGTCCTGATGCATAAGTAAAGCCCAGGCCAATCCTAATGTCATTGTCAGAACGGTGGTGCCCACTACGAATATAGCAGTGGTCACCCATGATGCCAGAACATAGGGGTCACTAAGGATAGTGACAAAGTTATCGAAACCGATAAAAATCGGTTCCATGTCGTATATAGTGAATTGAAAGAACGACATGGACATAGCATCCACGAAGGGATAGAAGACCATGACCATAAAAGCAGTCATCGCCGGCACCAGTATCAGGTAGGCAAAGCGACGATCTCCTGCTTTTAGACTTCGTTCTTTTGTGGGTTTTTTCAAACC
The DNA here is from genome assembly GCF_009653635.1 of Endozoicomonas sp. OPT23. GTDB lineage: Bacteria > Pseudomonadota > Gammaproteobacteria > Pseudomonadales > Endozoicomonadaceae > Endozoicomonas_A. The sequence goes on from NZ_PPFD01000001.1 coordinate 302,040, forward strand.
CTGGTCTTGAGTAGATACCATATCCATGCAGTCAGCCCTTGAATATTCGGACATATGAATTCGTAAGTTACGTGCCCACCGAAGGCGGGCAAGTAACAATCTAATGTTCGATTACGTGTGTTCTCACACTTACTTCATCAAACGCTTCATGCGGGATTCCATATCGGCAGCTGCTTTTTCAGCATCTTTCTTGCCGAGAATCACAGACTGAACTTCTTCACTGACAACAGCGATGTAGTTTGCGCTGTTCTTGATGGCAGACAGTTCGTTACGCTTTGGCAGACCCAGAGAAGCATTCCAGTTAACGATATAGTCATCCTTGCTGATCAGTTCATTGCTTCGAGCTGCCAGAGAGCCAGGAATAGCGCCGGATTTCTTGAAGTAATCCAGCTGAATGTCAGCATTCATGGTCAGACCTTCAACAAATTTGGCTGCTTTACTGTCCTTGCTGAGCTTGCCGTTAATTTTTGCTGCATCGGATTTCATCATCACCAGCAAGTGACCCCACTGCATGGCATGGGAAGTCATTCCTTCTTCAGCAACAGGTGTCTGCATTGGCAGAACATACTGGTCGTAGTCAGCACCTTTACCACTGAAGTCACGAGCAAATCCGCGAGCTACTGGTGCGTCGAAGTAATAAGCTGCAGACTCCTGACCAAACAGACGACGGGCAGCGCCACGGTCGGTATCGAGGTTGGCCAGCTTTTCATCAATCAGAAGCTTCAGGAAGTTCAGGGTTTCTACGGTTTCTTCAGAGTTGATGGAGAGTTGATTCTTGTCATCAAAAATCTTGCCTCCGTGCGCCCACAACCAAAGCTGGAAGTCACCGGAGATCAGGTTGTTTGATTTGGTCATCAACGCATAAGGTGTGCTTTCAGGGTATTGGGATTTAACTTTACGGAGGGAGCTAACGAATTCGTCGATAGTCTTTGGTGCTTTGCCAATGCCACTTTCATCCAGCATTTTCTTGTTGGCGACCAGGCTGATGGAGCCTGTGTTCCAGGGTAATCCAAGCTGCTTGCCATCTAAACGACCAGCTTCCAGTACTTCGGCAGGTATCTGGCTTTCAAGGAAGTTTTTACCATAGATGTCGTTAAAGTCGACCAGATTTGGCATCTTGCCCAGTGTTGGCAACCAGCGAGCCTGAAGTTGTGAAACATCAAGAGGCTGTCGTGTTCTAAGGCGCAGATAAATGTTCTTCTGCATATCGCCCCATGAACTGTCCAGCACATTGACGGGAACCTCGGTTTTATCGATCAAACCTTGAATAACCGGCTTATTACTGGGCTCTGCAGTTACCCAGTTAAGGAAGGTTATATCTTTACTGGCGGCCATTGAGCTGCCTGTAAGCGCGACAAGTGCTGATGCCAGCAGAGTCTTTTTTATTATTTTCTTCATTGTTCCCTCACTTCCAGAAGTACTGATTCACGGATTCAAAATAAGAATCGATGGCTCTTATGGTGTGTCGCAACACAACTTGCTTAGCATGGTCGTGCATTAACACGGTTCATTCAAACCCTGAATCTGATCCTGAGTACTTCATCAAGGCTTGAGTCTGTTACAGGTTAATCAAGACACCGAATGTATCTATAATAGATATACTGCATGAGTAAAAAACATCTGGCAAGGCACTTGGCGCTCTTAAAAACTGCTTAAAAATGAGTTTTAAATATCTTATTTTTTCCATCAAGGCTTACTCTGCCAAGGGTTCTAGACGTTTTTTGTGCCTGTTTTTTAGGGTTTTATTGATTTTTTGTGCATCAAAAACATGACCCTTATCAATTTTATTCAACTTCGATTGGGTTTGTGCTGATTTGATAAAAGTCTTCTGATAAGGTTTATTTGTATCTATAGTAGACACAAAAAGAAAATAAGGATAATTTAGATTTAGAAGAGCCTGGGTTTATGGCAGGTGAGCTTCTCTACAGGTTCCAATGAAACAGAACCTGATAGAGAGGGTAAGAAGTTGGTAAGTGACGTTTAGTTAGAGATTCTGGCAGACAGGGATTGAAGGTGGTGAATGTGCTGTTCCAGATCTTTATCGGACTGATTATAGAGACGGGAAAAAGCGAGACCAGCCTGTGCTGGCTTAAACACAGGCACCGCGATGCTGTATTCACCACTGTCAGCATCACGACGAACAGCAAAGCCCTCCCGGCGAATCTGTTCCAGTTTTGGTGTCATGGCTTTGAACCGTTCGACTCCCAGTCGCTGTTCAACAATCTCGTCATCTTCCTCTGCCATCAGAACCTGTCCGATGCTTGAGTGACAGGCGTCGTAAAGAGGAAAAGAGCCAATGCCGCTGGTTAATGAGGAATTTGGAAGACCATGAAACAGATAACTGACCTTGTCTTGCCAGAGCACACCAAGCGCCACGATAAACGGCAACGGCATTATTTCATCAATAACAGGCAGAGCATTTCTGAACAGATCAGAGCCTCTGATGGCCTGAGAGGCCAGAGCATGAATCCCAGGACCCGGCATATAGGCACGCTGATCGTTCTGGACAGCCAGGCCAATGCTTTTGAGTGTTCTCAAAAGCCGGTTAACACGGGTGGGATCCAACCCCAATTGTCTGGCTAGCTCTCGTCCACGGACGGGCTGGTCAGCAGCCGCAAGGCTCTGAAGACAGGTGATGCCATCAATCAAACTCTGATTTGGCTGGGAAGACATAAAGAACCCACAAACAGTTAAGAACACAACGAGTCAGTAGATTATCAGCAATGAGTCAACTTAGAAAAGAATTCAACCAGGGTCCACGCACACTCAGACAGCAGTTCGTCTCAGTGGATTTTGTCGTCGTGGGTGGTGGCCTTGCTGGTGTATGTGCAGCAATTGCCGCTGCAAGAAAAGGTCTGGACGTTGTGCTGGTTCAGGATCGACCGGTTCTGGGCGGCAACGCTTCCAGTGAAATCAGGCTTTGGGCTCTGGGCGCAACGTCGCACATGGGCAATAACAACCGCTGGGCGAGAGAAAGCGGCATTATTGGAGAGATCCTCGAAGAAAATCTGTTTCGTAACCGTGAAGGCAATCCAGTCATATTTGATTTGCTGCTTTTAGAACTCGTACGTCGCGAGACCAATATACAGCTGTTATTAAATACCGCAGTGCTGGATGCAGAAACAATTGGTGACTCTATTAAAGGTGTTAAAGCGTTTAATAGTCAGAATTCGACGTTGTATGACATTCGTTCGAACCTCTTCTGTGATGCCACAGGTGATGGTGTGCTGGGTTATCTATCCGGTGCAGATTACCGGGTCGGTGCAGAAGATAAAAACGAATTTGACGAGAAATTCGCTCCCGATGAAGAGTACGGCCAGTTGATGGGCCACTCTATCTATTTCTATACCCGTGACACCGGTAAGCCTGTTGACTTTGTTCCTCCTGCTTTTGCGCTCGAGGACATCACCGAGATTCCCCGCTATAAACGCTTTAATGCCAAAGAAGATGGCTGCAATCTGTGGTGGATTGAATACGGTGGACGGCTGGATACGGTTCATGACACTGAAGAAATAAAGTGGGAACTCTGGAAGGTTGTTCACGGCGTCTGGAATCACATCAAAAACTCCGGTGAATTCCCTGAGTCTGAAAACATGACTCTGGAATGGGTGGGACATATTCCGGGTAAGCGTGAAAGCCGCCGTTTTGAAGGTGATTACATGCTTAACCAGTCAGATGTCGTTGAACAGAAGAGCCATTATGATGCCGTTTCTTTTGGTGGCTGGTCGATTGATCTGCACCCAGCTGACGGTGTCTACAGTGATGATAATGGCTGTCATCAATGGCACAGCAAGGGTGTGTACCAGATTCCTTTCCGCACTATGTACAGCCGTAATGTCAGTAACCTGTTAATGACGGGTCGCCTAATTTCTGCATCACACGTTGCCTTCGCCAGTACTCGAGTAATGCTCACCTGTGCTGCCAATGGTCAGGTTGCAGGAACGGCTGCAGCGGTTTGTAAAAAATATGATCTGACGCCACGGGAGTTGGCTCAGGAGAATCATGTCAGCTGTTTGCAGCAGAAGCTGTTGAGAAGCGGGCACTTTATTCCGGGCATTCCACAGGCGGGTGATTGTGATTTGGCGCTGGCTGCAGATATGACAGTCAGCAGCACGCTTGAACTGCAGTCGTTGAAGCCGGACGCTACATGGCAGAATCTGTCCGACCGTCGCGCCATGATGATCCCCGTGCCTGCTGGCAGTCTTCCTGCCTTTTCAATGTTGTTCAACGCTCTTGAAGACACATCTCTGGAAGTGTCATTGCGTCGCAGTGATAAATTATTCAATCACACACCTGAAGTTGTCCTGGATACAAAGACTCTTGAGCTAAAGAAAGGTGAGCAAGAAAGTGTTGTTGAATTCTCAGCTGACTGGACTGACAGCACTTACGCTTTCATCTGCCTGGAAGCGAACAACAAGGTTGATGTGGCACTGAGCAGTGAGCGACTGACGGGCATTCTCAGCCTGGCTCAGAAAGGCAATACGAAAGTGGCACTGGGCAGCAGGCAAGAACCTTCAGACGACATTGGCTTTGATGCCTTTGACTTCTGGTTGCCTGAACGTCGCCCTGAAGGAAAGAGTTTTGCTGTCGACTTTTCAAAGCCTCTGGCTATCTACCAGAAAGGTTTCATGAAGAACGGCATCCAGAGACCTGTTAAGAAAACCAATGCCTGGCTGCCAGCAAGAGATGATGCAAAACCGACGGTAACGCTTGAGTGGGCTGAGCCCGTAACAATCAATCAGATCTGTATCCATCTGGATAATGACTTTGATCATCCAATGGAAACGGTTCAATGGGGGCATACAGAAAGAGTCACTCCTTTCTGCGTGAGATCGTTTCGAATTCTAGATGCACGAGGTAAGACGTTAATAGAAAAAACTGACAATCACCTAAGTTTCAACAAACTACCACTGCCCAACGCAGTAACAACACGCAAGCTGGTTTTTGAATTCGACAGGGATGAGGTCGACCACCCGGCTGTATTCGGAATCAGTTGCTACTGATCAATTCATTTGAAGAACACGGCAAAAGTCTGACTTTTAACCGAAGGGATACTTTTGCCTTAGAAAAATATTTGGGGAACAAAATGAAAAAGAATATTCTCGCAATCGCCATAGTGGCTGCTACCTCTGCTGGTACAGCTCAAGCTGGTTATGAACTGTTTAATGATGGAGAACAAACTGTTTCTCTGGGTGGCCGTATTCAGCCGATGACCATTCATGAGAATGGCAACAGCTATGATATGCATCGTGCTCGTCTTGATTTGAAAATTAACCGTACTATCTCTGAAACCATGACTGGCTTTGCCCGTTGGGAAAGCCAGTGGCGTCAAAACACTGGGCAATCAAACATTAAAGTTTATGCCGGTGTTAAGTCGGGTGACCATGCTATCCAATGGGGTCGTACCGGTGGTTCCCAAGGGCTGGTGACCAATATGACCGATATCACCAGCTGGTTTGGTGGCGCTGCAACCAACAAGTTGAACGTTGGTAATGAGATGGATGGTGTTATCCATTACACAGGTAGCTTTGGAAGTTTGGAAATTCAAGCTGATGTAGCTACTGCAAAAACTGATACTGAAACGCGTAAGAACGGTAATATCTGGAGCGACACTCTAGTAAAGGATACCGTAAATGCGACAACGACAACGTCAGGATACTCCGTAGGTGCGAAGTATAAAACTGATATGGGAGTTGCATTTGGTTTGACAGCAGGTCAGGAAGAGTATGAAAAAACCTTAGCCAATCAGGAAACAGAGGATACTAAAGCGACCAACTATGTGGCCGCCGTCAGCTATTCTGCTGGCCCAGCTTATGTAGCTGCTTCCTATGTAACAGGTACACGGGCAGAAAAAGATCGCAGCGGTTTCGAACTGGCTTCATCTTACAAAACAGGTGATTTCAAATTCTACGGTCTGTATCAGGATCGCAAAGACGAAAATGCTCAAGGTAAGAAAGAGCAGGCAGTTAAAGCTTACGTTGCAGGTGCTCGCTATTACTTCGCACCAAGCCTCTGGGCTGATGTGATCTACAACTTCGACAAGATCGAAGGAAATAAAGATCAGGTATTCCTGGATCTGCGTTATAACTTTTAAGAGTGGGAAAGTGTTAAGGACTGTGTCTTTTTAGCAATGCTTTTCCAGGGCCGCAAAAAAGTCACGAGAACACTCCCCACCCGAGTTAGAGCTTATACAGAAAAAGCTTGAAAAAGTCAGCCAGACTTTAGTCTGGCTGACTTTCAGTGAATGAAATAAAGAGGTCGATTGCGTAAGGACAACTGGCAATCAGAAGAACGGACAAAGACGTATAAAGGACATCAACAACGGATACTGTTGAGAGAAAGAACATTCAAATACAGCGCTTTTTGTATTGCTTTAAACCGAAGGAGTTTTTAATGATCGCTTTAGCCTGCGGCACCGGGCTGGTCGTTAAGAACGAATAACAAAAAAACAAACAGGTTTGCATGAAAATGAAAAAGCTAATATCCGCCAGAGGAACATGTTTCCTCCTGGCTGCTTTACCCCTTGCTGTGTCTGCAGCAACAATAAGTCAGTCTGGTGATTCGATTGAGGTTACCGAATCGGGCTACCAGATGACTATAGAGCTGAGCGACTTTAAGTACTCATTTTCGGATTCCAGTGGTACTGAGATAGCGCCTGCTCACGACACTTCTGGTTTGGTACTGAATGGCTCACCGGCAGAATCTGCCAGTTATAACGCAGCCAGTTCAACGAGTTCAGAGCTTCAATTCTCAGTCTCCTTTGAGAATAATCAAACAGCAACCGTTAAAGTCTTTCCCAATGAACATTCTGTTCGCATCAGTGTGGAACCATCTTCTCAGCCAACAAATAACACTCTGAAGGCCAGAACAGGTTCTGTTGCCGGGCCTTTCTATGGTTTGGGAGACGATGGCGGTGCAGGGGTTCTTGAGGACATTTCAGACAAAACTCTGCTCAATAATGGTGGAGCTTCCCGATTTATATCAACCTTCGCCATTGCACCGAATACAGGGTTTGCTCAGGTCGCTATTTCTCAAGTGAACGAACGCTTTCTGGCGAACAGTAGTCAAACGGTTCCTCACAAAGTATCCATAAACGCATCAGAGACTGTGATGGGTGTGGGTAATGTTAAAGCGACGAAGCACTTTTATTACTTTATTGGCTCTCCAAAAGAAATTTATCAGGCATTTTCTGATGCAAAAGAAACATCCGGTTATGGTGATGTAAAACCTGAATACGGTATGTTTGGACTTGGCTGGGAAGCCTGGCCTTTCGAAAAATACCACACCAATGCTTCTACGGTTGAGAACAGTGTTACTCAATTTATAGATGATTATGACTACCCACTAAGCTGGGTTGTTATTGGCTCCGGCTTCTGGGAAAAGGGTGGCTCAACAGTCAGCACAGGTCGTTTTAATTTTAAGACCTATCCAGATGGGAATGGCGACGGAAAACCAGACATCATTGAACTGGTTCGCTCAAAAGGTGCGAAAGTAATGTTTGGTCTGCGCACCAGTTTTTCTGATTGTAATGGCAGTAATGACTTTTCCTCAGGTGGCACAGATGGCGGTAAAGGAGGGTGCTTCCTGCCGATTACGACACCAGAAGAGTATTCGACAGGACTTGCTAACAACTATTTTGCCAGACTGGCCAATGGTAAGAACCATGAAGCAAGTTCTCGCTGGTTTCCTCAGTGGGACGGCAAGATGGAGATACTTGATGCGGCCAATCCGGATGCTGTCAGCTGGTATGCCTCGGAAACCGCAGAGTGGGGTGTCGATGGCTGGAAAGAGGACACCATGCTTACCGGAACCAGTGAATCCGGAAAGGTCTATCATGATGGTGCCTGGAATGCGCCGATGAAAGCACTGCATGAGCGTGGTGACTACGTGATGGCTCGTAATGCTTATGTCAGTAGTCCTGGTAGCATCCAGCGCCTCAATGATACTCACGGTGAAGAACTCCGTATTCCACAATTGGTCCTGTCTTATGCAGCCAGTGGTGCACCTAATGTGTATACCGACATTATTGGTAACTCCAGCCAGGGCAATGGTCGATATCTGGAAAGACACGCCAAGTTGGCCGCACTGACAGCCAGTATGTCGTTTGGTATTGAACCATGGCGAAAATCTACTGCAGCCAACATTAAGGCTGCAGCAGACTGGCATGAAAAGTACCGTCCTTTCATCTATAGCGCAGCTCTGAAAACTTACGACACAGGGTATCCTTACACAGCCACTCCCCTGCCAATAGCCTATCCAGAGGACAGTCAGACTTATAACCTGGACAACAGTCGTCTATGGCAATGGTTGATCGATGAGTCGGTACTGGCTTGGCCAAAGTTCAACAGTAGCAGCGGTAACGGTAGTCGCAATGTATACCTGCCTGAAGGTATCTGGATGGATATGAACACCCATGAGAGCTTTCAGGGGCCTCGCATGCTGACTGAACACAGTCAGTCGGGTACAAAAATCCCCGTATTTGTTGGTGGGAAAGGTATTGTTGTCAGCAAGCAGGGAGAAAACCTTCAGGCTGAAATCTGGCCTATCAAGCCAAACAGTGTCAGCAGTGTCAGTTATGAGTATCGCCACTTTGAAGCTCAGGCTGATGGTACTGACAAAGTGTCTTCTATCACTCTGAACAACACTGGTTGGGATACTGGTTTACTATCAGTGACTGATATCACAATGGGCGCATCAGTCGATGTTACGGTTGTTAATGAGCGGGGTGGTATTAACTTTGATCTGCAGGCAGGACACAACTATGAAGTATCCGGTGGTGGCACCGAAGTAGATGCTGGTGGCCCGGGTACTTTGCCAACCGGAGATAATATTGCGCTGAATAAGCCGGTTACCGTCAGCTCTACGCATTCCAGTAGTTTTGTGGGCAGTAATGCTGTTGATGGTGATAATAGTGCTAATAACAGCAGCCGCTGGATTTCAGAACAGTATTCTGACAACAGCTGGATAGAAATTGATCTGCAGGGTAACTATCAGATTGATGAGATTCGTTTCTGGACAGGTTGGAATGACTACAACTCGGCACTGGCTGATTACACGCTGGAATACTGGAATGGTGATAGCTGGATAGAAGCCATTAACAGAACCAATAACAGCAATGCAGTTGTTGTTGAGAGCGTATCAGGTGTGACGGGGTCAAAGATTCGTCTTTCATCATCGGACTGGATCAAGCTGTTTGAGATTGAGGTAATCGGTAGTAAGGCTGCGTCAGTTAATCTGGCGCTGAATAAGACTGCGACTGCCACTTCGAGCCATAACAGCACATATGTTGCAAGCAACGCTGTTGATGGAGACACCTCAAGCAATTCAAGTCGCTGGATTTCAACCAATGACAATCAATCAGACTCGATTGAAGTTGATCTTGGTTCTCTGAAGAGCATTTCACAGATCAAGTTCTGGACTGGCTGGAATAACTCTGGTGCTTTGAGTAGCTATCAACTTGACTACTGGAATGGCTCTGCATGGGTGAATTTGTTTGATGAGCAGAATAATAGTTCTGAGCAGGTAGATAAAACCTTTGCCGCTGTCAGTGCTTCAAAAGTCAGGTTAAGCAGTAATGACTGGATCAAACTGTATGAGTTAGAAGTCTATTAATTAACCGTTCAAACTTCCCCTTTGCTTTCGTAATTACTGAAGACAAAGGGGAGGCTCGCAAGCCGTCGGCTATAACTCCTTATTTCGCTGTTTTTCTATAGCCAAAAATATTTCATTCGCATCGGCGTTCATGGCACGCAGCCTATAGGGCTTTTTGTACTCTGAATAATATATTTCAACCTGAGGGATTCTGGCGTTATGGGCGTAGTGCTCGTTGAGCTCGACCCGTTTTATTTCTTCGAACAGTAAACGCCTTTTGGTCAGTGGGAAGTGAAGAACCAGGCTGTCAGAAAGAATATCTATTTTACTCACGGTCAAAAAGTATTCATGGCTGACAATCAGAGTGAACAGAAGGATAGCCAGCGATGCCCACCAGGAGACAAGGGCCGATATCAGAGCAAAAAGGCCAAACGCGACAAGAAATATAATCCAGCCAACCTGATCAAGCCGGTTTATGCGATAACTGGACGCATAAGCTTTATTTCGAGTGCTTTGTAGGAGCCTCTCAGTCAGAGTAGTTTGAAGTTCCTGAAAGTTTTTTAACTGGCGGGATACGGAAATAAGAACTTTTCCCTGAGCATCTTTTGCTTCAAGCGTTCGCAGCCAGCTACGTTCTTTCCAGGAATCAATTCTCTCCCACGGGATTAATGTTTGCGACTTTGAGTGTCTGAGATACCAGATGCCCTCATCATCAATGGCAATTTCCTGATCTGGCATTTTTCTATAGCTGTACCAGCAGGCAACGCCCATTCCTCCAAACACCAGCATTGAGCATGAAAATATAAAGATGAATGCTTTTAATCCACTCTCACCGCTGGCAAGTAAAACTCGATAATCCTGGTCACCCCCAACCAGAAAAGGCACTGCCAGCCCTAATAAAAGGCAGCCAACGGCTAATACCTTTGCAATAGTGAAATCATAAGAGTGAAAACAGTAACTTTTTTGTGACATGCTCCCTCACACGACAAAGCCTGATCAGCAATAAGTATCCAGACACAGGTAATGAAATATTAAGTCGCTGTTTGCCCGCTTTCAGCGGGTAAAGACTTATAATTTCGTATGTCTGGGTGCTGAAGGCTGTAGCATCAATGAGTCAGGTTAATAATTAACCGGATTAATTGAGAAAGATGTGAGATTTACCAGTAATTAAATGGGGCAGGGTTCGCAGAAAGGGAAGATTTAAAGCTGCCTGTTTTCACAGACAGCTCATTTGAACAAACGGAAATGGTTATACGTGAGCTAGCCATTCAGGATATTCTTTCCGCTTACCAGTCACCTGATCAAAGTACATGGTCTGTAGCTTCTCGGTGATTGGGCCACGCTTGCCACTGCCAATGATACGACCGTCGTATTCACGAATCGGCAGTACTTCTGCAGCGGTACCGGTAAAGAACGCTTCTTTGGCGATATAGACTTCGTCACGGGTAATACGTTTTTCACGCACTTCCAGTCCGATATCTTTAGCAAAACGCATAATGGTTTCACGGGTGATACCTTCCAGGCAGGACGTCAGCTCAGGGGTGTAGAGAATGCCGTCTTCTTTCAGGATGAAGATATTCTCGCCGCTGCCTTCTGCCACATACCCTTCGTTGTCCAGCAGCAGTGCTTCTTCACAACCGCTGTCCAGTGCTTCACGCAGAGCCAGCATGGAGTTCATGTAGTTGCCGTTTGCCTTCGCCTTACACATGGTGATGTTCACATGGTGGCGAGTGTATGATGAAGTACGAATCTTGATGCCTTGTTCCTTGGCTTCAGGGCTCATATAAGAAGGCCAGTCCCAGGCAGCAACAATCGTGTGAACTTTCAGACCTTCAGCACGCAGACCCATACCTTCGGAACCAAGGAAACACATTGGGCGAAGGTAGGCTGAATCCAGACCATTTTCACGAACGACCAGCTTTTGAGCTTCATTCAGTTCTTCTTTGCTGTGCGGAATATCCATTCTCAAAATATGAGCACTGCGGAACAGTCGGTCAGTGTGCTCATTCAAGCGGAAAATAGCCGGACCTTCAGGTGTGTTATAGGCACGAACACCTTCAAAAACGCCCATACCATAGTGAAGGGTGTGGGTCAGGACATGGGTCTTGGCTTCGCGCCATGGGATCAGCTGGCCATCGAACCAGATTACGCCATCTCTATCGGCGAAGGACATAGGAAAACTCCCGGTGTAATCAATTGTTTGAGTTGTTGTTCAGACCCCAGGTGGGACACAGTTTATGTTGTGTTCCCATACAACCATGGCTAGCTGGTTTCTTGACTATATAGCTCGGAATAGCGGGGCTTCAGCGATTCCGGCTGTCACTGTTTTTGTAGTGACAATTTTGCTGTGATTAAGAGCAGAATGCCTGAGCTTCGGTAAGGCGCAGGTTTGTACGTATTGGAGCATAAAACGATGCTGAATCCAAACATACATTAGAGATAGAGGGTTAGTCCTGCTGTCTGCCCTGTTATGCAAATCGAATTTCGTGTCACCAATAATGAATAGGTTATTTCTCGAACGGGGAAGAGAAGTATGTCAATTCAACGCGTAATGTCGAATGCACTCACTGGTGTGGTCAATGGAGCTAATGCTTACAACTATGTAGCGAGCATACCAGGTAGGGGAATTGGAAAGTTAGCCGGTTATGTCGTTGGTGGCCTTACTGGCAGTATTGTTGAGGGTGGAAAATATCTTTCAAGCAAGGTGCGTGGAACCAAGTATCAACCCAAGAGCATAGCAAGTTACTGCGATAAGCCTGTGAAGGTACTTGAGGCTGTTGGTGGCTTTTTATCTGTGGCTGCAATCACTGTCGTTATTCCTGAAGCGGTTCTTTTCAGTGCAGCAGCGGGCTCCTTAATTGATGTTATTGTGGGAGAGGTTATTCAGGAGTCAATGCCACTGACGAATCCTTGGACGGAAGAGCAACTCCCAGCGCCCTGGAGTCCTCTGCATGAAGAAGGTAGCTTTAAAGTACGGCTAGATCAGGATTTAAACAGAGCAGAACTAGGCCAGTGTTAAGCCCGGTTCTGATTCAGTGGCCGGGATTACTTCCCCAGCCATTTTTTCCACAGCTCTGTCACTGAAGCAGTTAAAGGCTCGACTTGCTTTACAGGTACAAAAGAACGCTCACTTAGAAAAGCTCTTGAGTGAGCGGCCTTTCTTAGAAACTTGTATGCCTCGCGAAGGTCATAGCCCTCCTGTTCAGAAAGGTATTCAGCCTTTTCCAGTGATTCAGAAATTCTTACATTATCCGTGAATTCAGTAATGTCGGCATGGCTGTTAGCGTGAGCTAATACGGCGTACTGCATCAGAAATTCAATATCAACAATGCCGCCCTCACCGTGTTTCAGATGAAACATAGGCTCGCCCGTTGCGTCCAGCTTTGTTGAAGTCAGATGTTCATGCATTTTGTTACGCATTTTGATCACTTCAGCTTTTAGCTCGGGTAACTCTCGTTTGGTCGCTAAAATAGTTCTGCGCAGTTTTTCAAATTTCTCTGTCAGCTCTTTATCACCCGCTACTGCCCGTGCACGAACCAATGCCTGATGCTCCCAGGTCCAGGCTTCATTGCGTTGGTATTTTTCAAAGGCTTCAAGGGAACTGACCAGCATGCCGGATGCGCCGGATGGTCTCAGTCGCATATCTACTTCATACAGGCGACCAGAAGGCGTCTGGGTGGTAAGGATGTGGATAATACGCTGCCCCAGTCTTGTGAAGAACATTGAGCCATCCAGAGGTCGCTGACCATCTGTTGGTTTATTGGGGTTCCCGTCGTGTATGAAAACAAGGTCAAGGTCAGAGCCGGGGCCTAGCTCGATACCACCCAGTTTGCCATAGCCAATAATGGCAAACCCCGGATTGCATGGCTGACCATTTTTGGAAACAGGGTAGCCGTGTTTCTCAACCATGTTTTTCCATGCGATATCGACGACTTGCTCTAGCAATACTTCAGCAATCCAGGTCAGGTAATCGCTTTCTTTCATTAAGGGCAGTGTTCCGGCGGCCTGCGAAGCAGCTACCTTGAGAACATGTCCCATCTTGAAATGACGCAGCACTTCCATCTGGGCTTCCAGGTCATCTTCAGGAATATGCGCCAGTTGTTGCCTTAGATCGTGTTCAAGATCATTGCGTTTAGGCGGGTTGTAGAGATCGTCAATATTGAGGAATTCATCGAGCAGGGCAGGATAGCGGGAAATCTCGTCAGCAATCCATGGGCTGGCAGTGCAGAGCTTAATGAGGTGCTCCAGAGCACCGGGGTTTTCCATTAGCAAAACAAGATAAGCCGTTCTGCGAAGAACGCTTTCAATCAACGGTAACAGTCTGCTCAGCGCAGTGTCAGGAGATTCTGTGTCCGAAATCTGTACCAGCAGATGAGGAATAAAGTCGTCCAGTCGTTCACGGCTGACGCGACGTACTCTGGTAATTGCTTTGCCATCACGTAAAGCCTTGAAGCGACTTAGTGCTGAATCGGAGTCATGAAATCCATGCTTTTCAAACTGATTGAGTTCTTCTTCTTCGGAAAGGTGTCCCATCCAGAGTAAGTGCCAGCCTGTTGCTTCTGCTGTTTGTTCTTCAGTACTGTCTTCCGGGTCGGCAACCACATCATCAAAGTGCTGCGTAACTTTTTCTCGATAGTCATCCAGAACAGACAGCAGTTCAGACCAGTCTCGCTGACCCATACTGAAGGCCAGTCGATCCAGAGTTTCATTATCGATTGGTAATTGTTGAGTCTGTTTATCCTGCAAAGCCTGAATAGCATGTTCAAGGTTGCGAAGGTAAATATAAGCAGCTCTCAGTTCATCGGTTGCTGATGCAGGCAGGTACTCTTTCACCTTAAGTTCTTCGAGAACTGTTAACAGGCTTTTCTGTTGTAATGCCCAGTCTCGGCCACCGTGAATCAGCTGGAAAGACTGAACAATAAACTCGACTTCCCTGATGCCGCCTGGCCCCAGTTTAATGTTGCCCTCCATACCTTTTCGTTTAACTTCACGCTGAATCAGCTTCTTCATATCACGCAGTGAGTCAATGGCGCTGAAGTCGATGTATTTTCTGAAGGTAAAAGGCTTCAAGGTATCCAGAAGTTGATGGCCTGAATCGAGATCGCCAGCAATGGCTCTGGCCTTGATCATGGCGTAACGTTCCCAGTCACGTCCCTGATCCTGGTAGTACTGTTCCATGGCGGAAAAGCTCATGGAGAGTGAACCGCTGGAGCCATAAGGCCTTAGTCGCATATCGACTCTGAAAACAAAACCATCCGCTGTCTTGCTGTCGATGACTTTTATAAGGCGTTGACCAAGGCGGTTGAAAAACTCCTGATTATCCAGAGCACGTCTGCCGCCTTTTGTTTCTCCTTTATTAGGGTAGGTAAACATCAGGTCGATATCAGACGACAAATTTAGTTCATTAGCGCCGAGTTTCCCCATTCCCAGCACAACCATCTTTTGCGGTTCAGGTTCTTCGCCATACATCGCGCCCATAGGTGTGCCCAGCGTTTTGCAGGCATCGTCATAGAGCCATTGCAGCGCTTTATCAACACAGGCATCGGCCATTTCAGAAAGGTCTGCTGTGGTTTCCTGCATGCTGGCCAGACGGTTCAGGTCGCGCCAGATAATTCTTACCATCTGCCGGTTGCGGTAGATGCGAAGTTTTTGGATCAGGTCAGCTTCATTGGTGACTGAATCGATTAATTCTTCCAGTGCACTGTGATGCTGACCTGCTGAAAAAGCAGCAAGATGTTCTGAAGGAGAAAACAACAGGTCGGGATGCTTGAGGCATTGCTCAAAAGCAAAATCACTGCCAGCCCAGAGTTTGGCTGTTTTTTGAAGGATTTTTGCTGGTAGTGTGTCTGGAGAGTCGGGAGTGCCTGTGGAATGACATACTTCCACAAATTCTGCCCAGTTACTTTTCAGGTGACTTTCAATCGCTGCGGGATACTGACCTGCGAACTCCATGAGTAATGACTCTCCATCGACCGTGAAAGGTGGTTGAGTGTCATTTTATGGGAAATAACCGGTAGCGGCATCTGTTTCTTCAATTGAATAGAAAGACTTTGTTGTCTAACCGTCAGGGTTCACGGATGGTGTACTTGTTGTGCTATCAGAAAAGTAAGGGTGCTCCAGTAAGTCCCTGGAGGTTATTCGTTTCTCAGGGTCAGGATCAAACAAACGTCTGGCAAGGTTTACCTCAATGCTCTCGTCACCGTAAGCGCTGGCAATGGCTTCGATACAATGTTCGCCCACATGCTGTTGAATAGCGTCTGACATTTCTGTCCCAGACCTAGCCAGTCGGATGGCATTACTCGCGCTGGAGAAATGAAGTTTTTTGCCAGTGAGTAAACTGGTAAAGTGAAGACCAAAAGCCCACATGTCTGCACTTCCAGGGCGTTCACCAGTTATTGAAAATCGTTCTGGTGGTGAGAGTAAAACTCCTGGTGTTATCTGTAGTGCTAATGTTTCTGCTTTGCTTGGTGGGTCCTTTCTTGGGCTGGAAAAGAGTTGCTCATTGGTGCAGCAAAGCCCGAAATCTATGATTTTAACTCGGCCAAGTCCGTCCACCAGAATATTGCCAAAGTTAAGATCCATGTGGTTTAACCCAGCGTTATGCAGTTCGCACAGGCCGGTACCGATACTTTTAAGAATGTTTTGCAGGTGATGTTTTGGCAGTGGTTTCGGCGTCTCTGAATATGGCTCAGCCAGAAGCTTTCCTATGGGCTCACCAGCCAGAGGGCTTAGCAAACCTTCCTCAGTGGCTTCGCTGTTGATTAATACTTCAGAATCCAATGCGGTGATTTTTTCTGCCAGAGAGACTTCGTTGGCAGCAAGAGTAGAGAGTTTATGCGAAAGCTCATTGAGTGCACTATCTGCAGCATCCATTGATTTCCAGTGGGTAGAAAAAGCTTCTTCATGGCCATTCAGCCACGAGTCTATTGACCAGCAAAGACTTTCCAGCTTCGGTTCAGTCTGTGATTTATTGACTAGGGCTCTTAAGGCATCAATGTCCTTCAGAGAGACTGTTTGAGTGGCATAAAAGGGTTCAAGGCAGGCATCAAGCTCTGAAAAAAATGCCAGTAATGCTGGAGACGGTGGCTCTAAAGAAGGTGAGTTTAAAGAGACTCTAGCGGTGTCAATTTTCTTCTGTAGCTCGCCAAGATGTCCTGCGCTAAAACTTTTCTGGTTGCGTAATCTCTGGATTTTCTTTCGAGCAGCTGAAAATTCATTATTGAACTCTGAGTCAGTATCGGATTTTTTCCTTCTGGAAACAAAGTAGTGATTGCCTCTTGTGACCACGACAGCTTTAACAGAGCCCCCTGTACCTATGACCCATTCAGGTTTATTTTTTTTGGATAATGACTGGATTGCTGAAGAATCAGGAGAAACATACCGCTTATGGGATTTATGGGTTCTAACCAGTCGCCCCAGATAACGGATTATCTTTTGAAGAATATTCAGGCGAGCAGGCTGGTTATTTTGAGAAATGGGCCCTTGTTGTGAAATCTTCGGCATAAGCCTTAAGTCGATAGCTGCTCATATCATTTAAAGCGACACTTTAAGGGCGAAGTTAAGTAGGGGAAGTAATGAAAGACTGAGTGTTTATATAAAGGCGGCTTTTACAGGTTGAGAAGTCAGGTTGTTTAAAGTTGTTAATATGTGAAGGTTGACTGGCTCAGGCTGCTGTCTGTCAATACGGATCTGAGTTCGGAATACTCGTACAGCTTTTTACGGCCTATCCGCCAATCAGTTAATTTTCTTACAAATTTACATTACTTTGCTGGTATTCGGGGGCTCTGGTGTAGTCTTGCAGCGGGTTTTGATGTATTTTTGTAACTTTACTACAGCTAAGTACTGGTACTCATTGCGGGTATTGCGTATCTTGTAGTTCAATTACAAGATTGATCAATATCAATTTTTGAGACGTATTTAACCACTGTCAGCCTCTTACTTTCGATTCACTGCTCGCCCTGAACATTCGTTCTGACTTCGGCTTGAGTGTGAATTTTACTCGCTTATGCTGAGTAAGTTTGTTTAAGACCCGGACAGTTAACATTTTATAACAGTTTGACGCTGGCGGTTTACCCTGTTTTTTCGTTAGTTTTCGCTCTCGAATCAACCCACCCCTGTGGGTTAGACAGAGTAAACTGGAATTACCCTGCAGAAACAGCCAAGGGCGGCAGAACTGGTATCTGAAGGCTAAAGTTTGTAGCAGTTGTTAAAAACAGCCGCATCAGGCTTGTGCCGCGCTCAAGGCTCGTACCACCGTGCCGAACACAGCGCTCAATCCCGGAGCAGAAATATATGCATGACATCGATCCCATCGAAACCCAGGAGTGGCTTGACGCCCTGGAATCCGTTCTGGAACAGGAAGGGGAAGATCGGGCACATTACCTGATGACCCGCTTGTCCCAGTACGCGAGGGGAAAAGGTACCCAGCTGCCCTACGCGATCACCACACCTTATCGCAACACCATTCCGCCTGAGAAAGAAGCGAGAATGCCGGGCGACCTGTTTATGGAGCGTCGTATCCGTTCCCTGGTTCGCTGGAATGCTTTGGCGATGGTTATGCGCGCCAACCAGAAAGACAGCTCTCTGGGTGGTCACATCTCTTCCTTCGCCTCCAGTGCGACACTGTACGACATTGGTTACAACTACTTCTTTCATGGTCACGAAAATGACCGTGAAGGCGATCTGGTTTACTACCAGGGACACACTGCTCCGGGCGTATACTCCCGTGCATTCCTGGAAGGTCGTCTGAGTGAAGATCAGCTGAACAGCTTCCGTCAGGAAGTAGACGGCAAAGGTCTGTCTTCCTACCCGCACCCGCACCTGATGCCTGACTTCTGGCAGTTCCCGACTGTATCCATGGGTCTTGGCCCACTGCAGGCGATCTATCAGGCGCACTTCATGAAGTATCTGGTAAACCGTGGCATGTCTCCGGAACAGAACCGTAAGGTTTGGGCATTCCTGGGTGACGGTGAGACCGACGAGCCGGAATCCCTGGGTGCTATCGCCCTGGCCGGTCGTGAAAACCTGGATAACCTGATCTTTGTAGTTAACTGCAACCTGCAGCGTCTGGACGGACCTGTTCGTGGTAACGGCAAGATCATTCAGGAGCTGGAAGGCGTCTTCCGTGGTGCTGGCTGGAACGTTATCAAGGTGACCTGGGGTCGCCATTGGGATCAGCTGTTCGCTCAGGATAAAGACGGCATGCTGCAGAAGCTGATGGACGAAGCCGTAGACGGTGACTATCAGAACTGTAAGGCGAAAGGCGGAGCCTGGACCCGTGAACACTTCTTTGGTCGTTATCCTGAAACCAAGAAGATGGTTGAACACCTGTCAGACGACGACATCTGGCGTCTGAACCGTGGTGGTCACGATCCTTACAAGGTTTACGCCGCTTACCACGAAGCAGTAAACACCACTGGTAAGCCAACCGTTATTCTGGCCAAGACCGTTAAAGGTTACGGCACAGGTTCTACCGGTGAAGCGTCCAACGTTTCTCACAACGTTAAGAAGCTGCCGGTTGAAGATCTGAAAGTCTTCCGCGATCGTTTCGACCTGCCTATCAAGGACGAAGAACTCGCTGACCTGCCTTATTTCAAGCCGTCTGCTGACAGCCCTGAAATGGTTTACATGCGCAAGCATCGTGAAAAGCTGGGTGGATTTATTCCACAGCGTCGTGAACAGTCCGACGTACAGCTGACCATGCCGGAGCTGAAACTGCTGGAACCAGTACTGAAAGGCAGTGGTGAGCGTGAAATCTCCACCACCATGGCTTACGTACGTATCCTGGCGGCTCTGGCGAAAGACAAGAGCATTGGTAAGCACATCGTACCAATCGTTCCGGACGAAGCCCGTACCTTTGGTATGGAAGGCATGTTCCGTCAGCTGGGTATCTACTCCGCTGAAGGTCAGAAGTATGAGCCAGTAGACTCCGATCAGGTAATGTTCTACAAGGAATCCAAGACGGGTCAGATTCTGGAAGAAGGTATCAACGAAGCAGGCGCACACGCTGCCTGGATCGCTGCTGCGACTTCTTACAGCTCCAACAACGTGCCAATGATTCCGTTCTACGCTTTCTATTCTATGTTCGGTTTCCAGCGTACCGGTGACCTGGCCTGGGCGGCTGGCGACATTCAGGCGAAAGGCTTCCTGATCGGTGCTACTTCCGGTCGTACTTCCCTGAATGGTGAAGGCCTGCAGCATCAGGACGGTCACAGCCATGTACTGGCTTCCACCGTACCTAACTGCATCAGTTACGATCCGACTTACGGCTACGAGCTGGCAGTAATCATTCAGGACGGTCTGCGTCGTATGTACGGCGAGAACGAAAATGTGTGGTACTACATCACCACCATGAACGACAGCTACAAGATGCCTGCGCTGCCAGAAGGCGACGATGTTCTGGAAGGTATCGTTAAGGGTCTGTACTGCTTCGAAGAAAACTCCCGTGACGGTGGTCTGAAAGTTCAGTTGATGGGTTGTGGCACCATTCTGGAAGAAGTTCGCGCTGCGGCCGACATTCTCCGTGAAGAGTACAAAATCGAATCCAACATCTGGTCTGCTACCAGCTTCAACGAGCTGCGTCGTCAAGGTCTGGATGCAGCCCGTTACAACATGCTGAACCCTGAAGCCGAGAAGAAGGTTTCCTGGGTAGAACAGCAACTGTCCGGCCGTAAGGGTCCGGTTGTAGCGGCTTCCGACTACATGAAGATTTACGCTGACCAGATTCGCGATTTTGTACCGGCTACCTTCATTACTCTGGGTACCGATGGTTTCGGTCGCTCCGATACCCGCGCCAAGCTGCGTGAGTTCTTCGAAGTGGATCGTTACTTCGTAGTTGTTGCTGCTCTGTACGGGCTGGTTAAGGACGGTGAGCTGGAAGCTTCTGTTCTGACTGAAGCTCTGAAGAAGTACAACATCGATGGCAGCAAAGCCAACCCACTGTACTGCTAATAATTAACTGCTGATGTCGTCTGATAATGACTTTCTGTGTAAAGCATGTCAGACGACATACTGAAAGGTATCCCGAATGAATGATGAAACTATCAAGATCCCGGACATCGGCAGTGGCAGTGCAGAGATCATTGAGATCTGTGTTGCGTCTGGCGATTCCGTTTCCGCCGACGACTCCCTGATTGTCCTGGAGTCCGACAAGGCTTCCATGGAAGTACCTGCGCCACGCGATGGCCAGATCACCGAGATTCTGGTGAAAGTAGGCGACAGCGTTTCTGAAGGCGACGATATGCTGAAGATGGCAGCTGCTGGCGCTGCTGCAGCTCCAGCTGTTGTTGAAGAAAAGGCTGCACCGGCTCCAGTAGCGGCTGCACCTGCACCTGTTGCTACTCCAGCCCCTGCTGCAACCAGCAGTGTTCAGGCATCTTCTATACAAGAAGTACAAATTCCTGATATTGGTGCTGAAAATGTACCGGTTATTGAAATCTGTGTTGCTGTTGGCGACGAAATTGCTGAAGAAGATTCTTTGGTCGTTCTCGAAACTGACAAAGCAACCATGGAAGTGCCTTCTCCTTTCGCTGGCGTGATCAAAGAGATCTGCGTGAAAGAAGGCGATGCCATGAATCAGGGCGACCTAGTGGTTAAAATTGAAACCACTGGTGGTGCTGTCGTAGAAGCTCCTGTTGCTCAATCGGCTGCACCTGTTGCCGCTCCTGCTTCAGCTCCGGCTGCCGCAGCACCAGTTGCCATTGCTGGCGGCGTTCAGGACGTGACTGTGCCAGACATTGGTGGAGACGACGTTCCTGTTATCGAAATCTGTGTTGCCGTAGGCGACGAAGTGGCTGAAGAAGATTCTCTGGTTGTTCTGGAATCTGACAAGGCGACCATGGAAGTACCTTCTCCTTTCGCTGGCGTGATCAAAGAGATCTGCGTTAAGGAAGGCGACAAGATGAGTCAGGGCAGCCTGATCGTCAAGATTGAAACCAAAGGTGGTGTTGTTGCCGCTGCCCCTGTTGCAGAAAGTGCGGCTGCTCCTGCAGCACCTCAGGCACCTGCTCCGGCCGCTGCACCAGCAGCACCTGCTGCAGGAAAGTCTGGAAAACCTTCCGCCAAGCAACAGCTTGAACTGGAAAAAGCCAACCGTAACTTCCACGCTGGCCCTGCTGTTCGTAAGCTGGCCCGTGAATTCGGTGTTGATCTGTCTCTGGTTAAGGGTACCGGCCCACGCAGCCGTATCATTAAGGAAGACGTTCAGGCTTATGTGAAGGCCAAGATTCAGGAAGCTAACAAGCCACAGGCTGCTGCAGTTTCCGGCGGTGCCGGCATTCCTCCGGTTCCTGCTCAGGATTACGGCAAGTGGGGCGAGATTGAAGAAGTTGCCCTGAACCGTCTGCGTAAAGTAGCGGCCAGAAACTTCCAGCGCTCCTGGTTGAACGTGCCTCACGTGACCCAGTTCGACGAAGCTGACATCACCGAGCTGGAAGCTTTCCGTAAAGCCAACAAGGCGATGGCTGAGAAGAAGGGCACCAAGCTGACTCCGCTGCCATTCTTCCTGAAGGCTGTGGCTTACGTGCTGGCTGAAATGCCTCAGTTCTGTACATCCCTGAGTGAAGACGGCGAGTCTGTTATCTACAAGAAGTACATCAACATTGGTGTAGCAGTAGATACGCCGGACGGCCTGCTGGTTCCTGTTCTGAAGAACGTTGATCAGAAGGGTATCTGGGAACTGTCCCGCGAGTGCATTGAGCTGGCTGGCAAGGCCCGTGATAAGAAGCTGAAGCCTGACGAAATGCAGGGCGGCTGTTTCACTATCTCCAGCCTGGGTTCCATCGGTGGTACTGCCTTTACTCCAATCGTTAACGCACCTGAAGTTGCGATTCTGGGTATTTCCAAAGCGGCTATGAAACCGGTCTGGAATGGCAAGGACTTCGATGCCAAACTGATGTGTCCTCTGTCACTGTCGTACGATCATCGTGTGATCAACGGCGCTGACGCAGCGCGCTTTACTTCCATGCTGGGTAACCTGCTGGCTGATATTCGTATGCTGCTGCTGTAATAATTTTTTCACGAACTTGTTATTGAAGACCCGCCCTGTTCGAAGAATATGGCGGGTTTTTTTTACTTGATGGTTAGTATTTTTTCTCTCTATTCACCCAAGCTTGATACTGGTGGTGGAGGGAATTGCCTTTTTCCTGACTGGCTCTTGGAGGCTATTGCCTCAACAAATGAGTTATCAGCTACCCGGAAACGGACACCGTTAGTATCCACTGTTTTCCAGTGGAGGGCAGGAGTAATTTGCCCTGCATTTTTCTTTTGTTGCAATGAAGTGTCTGTTTTTTCAGGCAAGATGATTGCTTTTTTTGTTAAAGCTACATCTTGCCGTTCAGTACCTGCTAATACTTTCCGCACATAATCTGTCGATGACAAAGCACCGGCGACTTTACTTTTTAAATAAGTTGCAGCACAGAGAGTGCTTTTTACAGCATATCCTAGCCACTCTCCGGTATAGCGAGTGAATTTCTCACAGTAACTTTCATGCCTGGATACTGGTCTTGAAATAGTGGTTTTTGGGCTTAAAGTCCATTCCGTACTGGGTTCGATGGAAGACATTGCAATAACTCCTGTAAGCAGCTCTTTTAAATAAAGGGAAATTGATGGGTTTCTTACAGGTAAGATTTGAGTAACTCAGTTAAGTTGCAATATCTGAGGTTAGTATCACTAACTATGCTGATAACTCGAGAGTAACCATGGCTACTTGAATTTTGTTGGGAGGCGTCAGAGGCTGGTAAGAGAAAGAACAGTTGAAAAAGACTACTGAAGCAAGGATTCCGTCACTGGAACCCTTGCTAGAGCTATATGTAAATTAGAGTGCCCTAAGAATATTATTCAGCGTATAAATCGCCAGAAGCAGAACCATTGGTGAAAAGTCCAGCCCACCCATGGGGGGAATCACTTTACGAATACGACCTGTCAGTGGCTCGGTGATTTGATACAAAAGCATCAGGCCAGGGTTATGACTGCCGGAAGCGACCCAGCTGGCAATAGCAATAATGATCAGACTGTAGAAGTAGATATTGAGGAACTGCATCGCCAGTTCTTTCAAGCTGTAAATCAGAACCTGTTCAAATGGCGCCATGCCGCTTTGCAGGGTAAGCAGCAGGTAAACCAGACCAATCTGTAGAATGACTGCCAGAACCACAGCAGCCATATCAAGACCGGCAACGCCAGGAACGACCTTTCGAACCGGATTCAGCAAAGGTGAGGTGATCTTAACAATCGCCTGGGAGATCGGATTATAGAAGTCGGCTTTCACCAGCTGCAGCAGAAAACGCAGCAGCACTGCCATAATATAAAGCCCACCTACTATTCGAATCAGATCAAGAAAAGTGGATGTGAGTACAGATGACATAATTGTCCTTACGTAAAAATGTTCTGAATTAGTCAGCCAGCTCTTCAGCCATTTCACCGGCTCGTTTTACCGCTGCTCTCATGGCTGTATCGACCAGTTGCTCAAAGCCGCCATTCTGGAACGCCTTGATTGCCTGTTCGGTGGTGCCGTTCGGAGAGCAGACTCGACGGCGCAGTTCAGCGGCATCAACATCGCTTTCTACTGCCATCTTTGCAGCACCCAGCGCAGTCTGCAAGGCCATTCGACTGGAGGTCTCTTCACTCAAGCCCAGCTCGACACCGGTTTTGGTGATGGCTTCCATAAACAGGAAGAAGTAGGCCGGAGCTGAACCCGCTACGGCGATAACGGCATCAATCAGCTCTTCACGCTCAACCCATTCGGCAATGCCAACCGCCTTGAAGATATTGTCTGATATTTCCTTCAGCTCGTCTGTAACATTGCTGTTTGCATACAGACCACTGACACCACAACGAAGCAGTGAAGGCGTATTAGGCATGCTGCGAACGATAGGCAGTGATGGATCACTCCACTGACCAAGGCTTTCAAGAGTGATACCGGCAGCCACAGAGATCAGCAGTGGTTTAGTTTCTCGCAGGGTTGGAGCAAGATCCGTCAGAACCGCTTTCATCACCTGAGGTTTAACCGCCAAGACAACAATATCAGCCGCTTTTACCGCTTCATGGTTATCGTTGGTCACCCGAACGCCGAACTCTTGTTGAATTCTGTCAGTGGTTTCAGCGGTTCTGGCTGTGGCCCAGATTTTATCTTTTGACCAACCGTTATCGATCAAGCCAGCGAAAATGCTGGTTGCCATATTACCTGCGCCAATAAAGGCTATTGTTTTGTTGCTCATTGTTGTGCCTGTAAACGCTGTTGGTTTTTATACAGCTCAGTTACTTAAGTTCTATTGGTGTAGTCTCGGGCCCCAAACAGAGCAGTACCTATTCGAACCATGGTTGAGCCTTCTTCAATGGCCGCCTCCAGATCCCCTGTCATACCCATTGAGAGCGTATCCATATCGAGGCTGAAGGTTTCATTCAACTGTTTCATGGCATCAGCCAGGGCTCTGAACGGCTGCTTCTGCTTTTCCGGGTCAGACTCTGGAGCCGGGATAGCCATCAAACCACGAAGTTTTATATTGGGCAGCTTACTGACTTCTTCAACCAGAGCCGGTAACTCGGGAAGCGTGATGCCGGATTTACTTTCTTCGCCACTGATGTTGACCTGTAAACAGATATTCAGTGCCGGTAGAGAACCGTCTCGCTGATCACTCAATCGTTTCGCTATTTTTAATCGATCCACAGAGTGAACCCATTGGAAGCTGCTGGCGATATCACGGGTTTTGTTGGATTGAATCGGGCCAATAAAATGCCAGACAATGTCATCCAGCGAATTGAGCTCCTCAACCTTACTCAAAGCTTCCTGCAGATAGTTCTCGCCAAAGTGTCTCTGGCCCAGCTCATAGGCTTCCTGAACCATAGCTGCGGGCTTGGTTTTACTGACGGCCAGCAGTGTCACCTGGCCAGTCCGCTGGCAGCTTTGCTCAGCAGTATGAATTCTTTCAAAAACCTGTTCGAAGTGACTTTTTAAAGGGGTCATCAGCCTGTACAGTAGTGCGTCATTTACGGATAACCGAAAAGTACCTGACTCGCTGGAATAATCATACTTCCAGTCATAGGGAATCGGTCGATAAAAAGATGTGCCCGGTTATTTTAACCTTGTCCGGGTTTCAGGGGGAATCTGATGGATATTACCGAACTTCTGGCATTCAGTTACAAGCAGGGGGCTTCGGACCTTCACCTCTCTGCCGGGCTGCCACCCATGATACGTATCGATGGTGATGTCCGTCGAATTAATCTGCCCGCCATGGAGCACAAACAGGTTCACGGTCTTATCTATGAGATCATGAACGACAAGCAGCGTCGTGATTTTGAAGAAAATCTCGAGACCGACTTCTCGTTTGAAGTGCCCGGAGTAGCGCGCTTTCGTGTTAACGCGTTTAACCAGGCCCGAGGTGGCGGCGCTGTATTCCGTACCATCCCCAGCAAAGTTCTGACTATGGATGATCTTGGCATGGGCCAGATCTTTAAGGATATTTCCCTTAAGCCTCGTGGTTTGGTGCTAGTAACTGGTCCAACCGGTTCCGGTAAGTCTACTACTCTGGCGGCGATGCTCGACTATATCAATGATAATAAGTACGAGCATATTCTGACCATTGAAGACCCTATAGAATTTGTTCACGTCTCCAAGAAATGTCTGGTTAACCAGCGTGAAGTACATCGTGATACCCTTGGCTTCAGCGAAGCCTTGAGATCGGCGCTTCGTGAAGACCCTGACATTATTCTGGTGGGTGAGATGCGAGATCTGGAGACCATTCGACTGGCTCTGACCGCAGCAGAAACTGGCCACATGGTATTTGGCACACTGCACACCACCTCTGCTGCCAAGACCATTGACCGTATTGTTGACGTATTCCCGGCGGAAGAAAAATCCATGGTTCGCTCCATGCTGTCGGAATCCCTTCAAGCAGTTATCTCCCAGACTCTGTTAAAGAAAACCGGCGGTGGTCGTGTAGCTGCCCATGAAATCATGATCGGTACTCCGGCAATTCGAAATCTGATTCGTGAGGACAAGATTGCCCAGATGTACTCTGCTATCCAGACCGGTGGCGCAATTGGTATGACAACTCTTGATAACAGTCTCAATGACCTTGTTAGAAAGGGTATTGTTACTAAAGACGTCGCTCGTGAAAAAGCCAAAGATCCGGATAAGTTCTAATTTCTGAGACAGAGATAAAAATTCTGTGGATATAAATCGACTTCTTAAAGCCATGGTGGATAAAAAGGCATCGGATCTTTTTATCACCGCTGGTTACCCACCCAGTTTGAAGATTAATGGTCGGGTTGTTCCGGTTAGTAAAGAACCTCTGTCGCCTGTTGCAACGCGAGACATTGTGCACGGTGTCATGGATGCTGAGCAGAAAGCGGAGTTTCAGGAAAAGCATGAGTGTAACTTTGCCATCTCTGCCGCGCGTATTGGTCGCTTTCGTGTCAGTGCCTTCTACCAACGCAATCTGGCCGGCATGGTTCTTCGTCGAATCGAAACCAAGATTCCTGAAATAGACCAGCTCATGCTGCCTCCGATCATTAAAGATCTGGCGATGGCGAAGCGTGGCTTGGTGATCTTCGTAGGGGCAACCGGTTCGGGTAAGTCGACATCGCTTGCAGCCATGGTGGGTCACCGCAACGAACATGCATCCGGTCATATCATCAGCATTGAAGATCCGATTGAGTTTGTGCATCAGCACCGCAATTCTATCGTGACTCAGCGTGAAGTGGGTATTGATACCGAATCGTTTGAAGTGGCCTTGAAAAACACTCTGCGACAGGCACCTGATGTCATCATGATTGGTGAGATACGCTCCCGGGAAACCATGGAGTATGCGCTGACCTTTGCCGAAACCGGACACCTCTGTCTGGCGACACTGCACGCAAATAATGCTAACCAGGCTCTGGATCGAATTATTCACTTTTTCCCGGCTGATCGTCATGATCAGATCTGGCTGGATCTGTCATTGAACCTGAAAGGAGTTATTGCCCAGCAGCTGGTGAGAGACAGAACCGGAAAAGGGCGTAGAGCTGCGATTGAAGTATTGTTGAACACTCCGCTGGCAGGAGATCATATTCGTCAGGGTGCTGTTCACGAACTCAAGGAACTGATGAAGAAATCCCGTGAGTTGGGAATGCAGACTTTTGACCAGGCTTTGTTTGATCTCTACAACGATGGCGAGATCACCTATGAAGAAGCCATCCTGCACGCAGACGCGCCTAATGATTTGAGATTGCTGATCAAGCTGCACTCGGAATCTGATGGTGAGCATCTGATAGAAGTGTCTGACAAACTATCGCTTCAGCACCAGCAAAGCTATTGAACCCTATATATAGGCTCGACAAGGATGTCTGGCTTTATTTTGCGCACTCACGGATAAACTTTTCCTGAAGTTCTTTTAGGTTCTCTTTTGTCATCAGAACAGTATGACTGTCTGCCATAGTTAGTTGGTTCAGACAGCGATCTTTTGCTGAGTCTGAGCTTCTGGACTGTTTTGGGAAAAGAGTAACAGACGTCAATTCTCTTTTACCTTTGAGGGTAGCTCGCTCGGTATAGTTACCAATACAGCAGAGCGCGCAGTCAGATAACCCTTTAGTAACTTTGGCCGCTTTCTCGGCAGAAAGTCCGTAGCCTATCAAAGCGCTGGCAGTTGTCCTGCGACGAATTTCGAAGGTGCCTGGTGCGATAATATCCAGCTTCTCAATACTGCCAAAACACCGATCACCACCCTCAATAGCAAGAGTCTGGGTGAGTTCGGAATCATGGTTGTTATCCAGCGATAAGCCCTGAACCAGATAAGCATGATTAAAGGTTCCAGAGCCGCCATAGTTGGCGGAATAACTCAGCAGAACCTGGCTGTTCTGCATCTGCCCGATAATCTCGTACTGTGCATAATCAGGCAGTTCCTCAAAATTTTTGGTTTTCACCTGATTGTTTTTTTCATAAGTGGCCTGCCAAGGCGTGTTTTGAGAAAAACTGTATTCAGCAAATCGCTCCTGGCAATCATCCAGATCAATTTTTCCGGGTGACATCTTACTGTCGAGGCTTAACAGCCGGTCCAGGCAGAGTGGGTTAATGCTGCTTGAGAGAGGAGCTGATGAGGCGCTGCCGGGGGATGTGTTGTCGACAGCCATAGAGGTATAGACTGACAACAACAGGAGTGGCAGTAATAGTAGTAATAAAAAAGAAAAAAACTGGCTAGCTATCGAGGACGGAATTGTTTTCATCGTTCATCCAGCCTTCCAGAATAATCTGGGCTGCCATCGCATCAACCGGGTTGGAGCCATAATGGCCTTTATGGCCGAGTTTTCCAGCCCAACTTTTGGCTTCAAATGAGCTCAGCCGCTCATCTGCTTCATAAAAGGGCAGATTAAAACGACCATGCAGGCGTTTTCCGAATTTTCGTGCTCGCAGCGACATCTGGGATTCAGTGCCATCCATATTCAGAGGAATACCAACGACAACGGCATCCGGCTGCCACTCCTCAATGATCTTTTCCAGCTCATTCCAGTCAGGAATGCCATCTTTTGCTCTCACTGCCGGTAAGGCAGAGGCTGTTCGAGTGATGACCTGACCGATAGAGATACCAATATTCTTGGTACCAAAATCAAAACCCATAATAGTTTTCAATGATTTTTCTGTCATTCTTTCTCAGTCGTCTTTTACTATGAAAATGCAGTCATATCAGGGACTCTAGCTATCTTCATATTTTGTGGAGAAGGTATTCTCTGCTAACGGCATTGCTTGCTTTATGCTGTTTCGGATCAGGCGTGACCAACCTGATCTGACATGAGCTGCAGGTTAACACCAATCAGGCTGGCAGCGGCATCGAGTCTGTGGTGGAAAGGTGTATCAAAAATAATGTCGTTGTCTGCTGTACAGGTTAGCCAGGAATTATCCGACATCTCCTGTTCCAGTTGTCCTTTACCCCAGCCGGCATAGCCAAGCGCAATCATGGCATCTTCCGGACCTTCGTCGTTGGCCAGAGCAAAGAGTATATCTCTTGAAGACGTCAGTTGAAGACCATTATTGATTCTAAGAGAGGACTCCCAGCGAGACTGACCTGAATGAAGAACAAATCCCCGCTCTTTGGCTATAGGACCACCTGAAAAAACAGTTTCCGGGCTTCTTGAGCAAATGTCCGGCTCTTCAATCCCAATTTGGGCAAATACCTCATGAAGCTTCAATTCGGTAGGGCGGTTAATGATAATGCCCAGTGCTCCGTCATTACTATGCTCACAAATCAGGGTTAGGGTTTTGGCAAAGGAAGGGTCTGCCAGTCGGGGCATGGCAATCAGAAAATGGTTTTTGAGACTTTGAGTGATACTGCTCATCAGCGCAGTATCAGGCTAAAAACAGTAATTGGCAAATTTTCAGAGGAAGAAACTGGTACTTGTATTTAAGTACCAGTTTTATGACGAGCGTGTGCTATCAATTGCTTAGCAAGCGGTCGCCTTTTTCAAATCGCCAAGTACGAATGATTTCAACGATGTCGTAATCTTTCAGATCAGTACTGAAGGCTGAATAAGGCGCCGACAAACGCACGATACGAATAGCGGCATCATCAAGTACCTTGTAACCGGAAGACTCCAGTATTTCGACATTGGCCAGCGTACCATCATTGTTGATGGCGACTATCAGGCGCAGTTCACCGTACAGTTTCTGTTGCCGGGCCTTGGCCGGGTAGTTCAGGTTGCCAATTCGTTCAACTTTTCTGCGCCAGGCTTCTTTGTAGTACGCTCCTGGTTCCTGCATGGTAGAAGCAGCCGTCAGTCGTTTAATTCTAGGACGCTTGGCATATTCCTGTCGTTGCTGACTGAACTGAGCTTCAAGGCTGGCGATTTCCTGTCTGAAATCGATGCGCTTTCTGGGCTCAGCATTTGATGGTTGTTCTATAGAGAGCTTTTCAATCTTCAGGGTTTCCCTGACTTGTTTCTTGCTCTCTCCACGAGTAACCAGTTGTTTGGTTTCCTGCTTATCTACCTTGGGAGCAGAGGCTTCCTGAGGTTTCAGCTGGACGTCGTTGATCTTGTTATCTTGGAAGTCAGCCTTACGGTTGGTAGACGGTGCAGCCTTCTCATCAAGAGAGCCACTGCCCTGTTGATTCAACTGGGCCAGATAATCAGCGTCTTTTGGTTTTTCCTGACTCTTATAGGTTGCAAGAGTCACTTCCAGTGTTTTAGGTGGTGCGGCCTTCTCTTCAAGCCCGAAGCTGATACCCAAAACGACGACAGCATGAATCGCTGCTGCCATGAACAGGGTAAAGCCTAAACGATCTGTGGAGGAAACGGTCGTCATCGACACTTATAGCCTCTTAAATACTGCATCCCGGACTTTTTCTGGTCTTCCTTATCGCTTCGCTGAAAATATGCTTTTGCGATGCACTCTGATGCGAACATCAGGCTGCTAAGAAGTCCTTTCGTTATCGTTATTTATAATATCCATGATAGGAACGAATAGATATTCGCCCCTTCACAAAATCTTTACTCTATCAGGACAGTTTTTCTTCAATCTTGTCCATCAGCATGTCACCAATACTGATACCAAACTGGTCGTCCAGTTGTCGAATACAGGTCGGTGAAGTGACGTTGATTTCAGTGAGGTAATCGCCGATAACGTCCAGCCCCACAAATAACAGACCTTTCTCTTTAACGGCAGGTGCTACCTGACTGGCAATCCAGCGGTCTCTTTCAGAAAGTTCACGGCCTGCACCTGTGCCACCGGCTGCCAGGTTGCCACGGAATTCACCATCTTTTGGAATACGGGCCAGAGCGTAAGGCACTGGTTCACCGTCAATCAGCAGGATACGCTTGTCGCCATCGGTGATCTCGGGAATGTACTTCTGGATCATGGCTTGCTGCTGACCGTGGTTGGTCAGTGTTTCAACAATAACATTGAAGTTCTGGTCGCTGGCACTGGTACGGAAAATGGAAGAACCGCCCATACCATCCAGAGGTTTCAGAACGACATCGCCGTGTGTTTCAGCAAACTCTTGCAGCAAACGAGCACTGCGCGCCACCATAACCGGAGGTGTGCACTGTGGGAAAAGTGTGGCAAACATCTTTTCATTGCAGTCACGGATGCTCTGAGGCTTGTTAACGATCAGAGAGCCTTGCTGTTCGGCCTGCTCCAGCAGATAGGTGCTGTAGATGAACTCCATATCAAATGGAGGATCCTTACGCATCAGAATGACATTCAGATCCGCCAGAGGCCGTTCCTGACGCTCCCCCATTGAATACCAGTCTTCCGGATTGTACCGGGCTTCCAGTGGGCGCATGCTGCCGTACGCTGTACCTTCTGACTGGTATAGGTCTTCCTGCTGCATGTAAAACAGTTCCCAGCCTTTCTTCTGTGCTGCAACCAGCATGGCCAGAGTACTGTCTTTGGTGTAACTGATGGACTCAATTGGATCCATCACGACGCCCAGTTTGATAGTCATGGGTTATCCGTGATTCGAAAAATATGAAAGACGGAGTTTATCGTTTATTGGCGCAGGCTTCGAGTCGGAGGGGTAAAGGAGTAGAAAAGAATGGATGAGGCTCAGAAAAATAGTCGATCTGAGCCTCTAAGTCGCTATGTATTAACGACTTTATTTAGCACTGAGGGCTTTATTCGGCACTGTCAGGTTTAGCCAGAGCTTCACCCAGACGAATCTTGGAACCCGCCTGCCACTGGTCCAGCCAGTCAACCTGATCCTTGCCGAACAGAACGATTGCGGTTGAGCCCATTTTGAAACGACCCATCTCATCTCCACGTTCCAGTTCTACATGGCGTGCTGAGTCTTCACCGTATTCAAAAGTGCGGACTTCCTTACGCTGTGGAGTTACCAGCCCGGCCCAGACGGTTTCGATACTGGCAACGATCATGGCACCAACCATGATGACAGCCATTGGGCCGTACTCAGTGTCGTAGATAGCAACCACACGTTCATTACGGGCAAACAGGCCCGGTACGTTTTCAACGGTCGCCTGATTCACAGAGAACAAACGACCAGGAACGTGAACCATTTTGCGCAGTTTGCCACCGAAAGGGGTGTGCACACGATGGTAGTCTTTTGGAGACAGGTAAATAGTGGCGAACTTACCACCCATAAATTCCTGCCCCAGATCGCTGTCGCCGCCGACCAGCTCAATCAGGCTGTAGTCATGACCTTTGGCCTGATAAACACGACCGTATTCGATATCACCGATCTGACTGATTTCGCCATCGGCCGGGCTAACCACCAGAGACTTGTCTTCCGGCAGTGGGCGCATGCCCTCTTTCAGAGGGCGGGTAAAGAAGTCATTGAAGTTGGCATAGGCTTCAGGATTTTCTTCAAGCGCTTCGGTCATATTGACGTCGTACTGCTTGATGATTTTTTTAATCAGCCAGTTTTTAAACTTAGGGTTTCGGGACTCAACAAAAGCGTAAACCGCCCGGGAAATCAGGTGGTGTGGCAGCAGGTGTTGAATAAAGGCAAATAATTGTTCTTTCACAGTCAGGAGTCATCCTGTTACAGAGTGTGGCCGAATTGTAATAGAAGGGCTGATTTGTCTACAAGTGGACTGTTGTCAGCCCACTGCAAAGAGTTGCTCGCAGATAGCTTAAATTTCTACCGGTGTTTCCGGCGAATTGCCCCACTCAGACCATGAGCCATCATAAGCTTTGATATCATAGCCCAGCATTTTTCCGACCAGATAAGTAAAGCCGGAGCGGTGGTGAGTCTGGCAATGGGTGATAATGGTTTTATCTTTAGTCAGGCCAAGCTCAGGCAGAATATCTTCCAGATCGGTTCTGATTCTCAGATTCCGGTTGTGATCCATTGCCTGAGTCCATTCGAAGTTAATAGCTCCGGGAATGCGTCCGCCTTTCTGAGCCATCACTCGTACACCTGAATGTTCTTCTGGTGAGCGGGCATCCCAGATCACTACGGTTTCATCGTTCAGGGTTTCGATGATCTGTTCTTTGGTCGCCAGAACCTGATCATCAATAGCCAGATTAACGCTGGTGGCAGTGCGGCTGTTCGGTGTGTTTTCGGTTGGAAAACCTTCTTTCAACCAGCTATGAGCTCCGCCATTCAGGTAGCTGTAACCACCTGTGTGACCAATAATATCCAGTGTCCAGATAAAACGTCCTGCCCAGCCGCCGCCTTCGTCATCATAAACGACGATATGTTCATTGCCGGTGTAGCCCAGTTCAGAAAACAACTGGTTTAGCTGTTCAACCGCAGGGAGTTTTCCCGGAGCAGGCTGACCACCCGCTACCATTCTGTGAGCACCGATATTGATAGCACCAGGCACATGGGCCTGTGCATACAGTTGCGGATTACAGATATCGACAATAAGCAGTTGTTCGTTGTTCAGGTGTTTTGCCAGCTCTTCTGGTTCAACAACTAATGGCAGTAAAGGCGTCTGGCTCATTTTGTTCTGTTTTCCTGAGCGGTTAATTTTCTCTGACAGCATTGTAATTAATGCCGCCGAGAAAGGCATTAGTTGAGTGCTTTACTCAGGTATATCTTTCCAGGGGAACTTGTTGGTGTTCACTTTTGTATATGGTAATTGGGTGAAATTCATATTCAATGCACCGGGAGGACTCATCAACAGTACTTTGCTGGCGAGAGGCGCAAAAGCAGCATGGAAGTGAAAAATAGATTTCACGACAATGATTCGATAGTCATTCAGGGATATACCAAACTGCGTGAATACTTCAGGACTGAATACCTGAGTTCGAATACTGTTCACCACAAAGTGAATACCTTCGTGCTCAAGGCAGACACTGTCCCCACAGGGAATAGGAATATCGTTTGAGCCTGACTGCGGAAAGCTTTGCTGCATATCAGGAATACAGCCAACGACTCTGACTTCAAGATCAACAGGCTGACCGGAATCGATAGAGGTTTTACCACCAACACGAATTTTCAATGTTGCGCCTGCACCTGCTTTCATGGCAAATGCGACAGTCTGGGGATCGTAGATCATGCCAAGCAGACAATCTTTCATCTGGCGTTCAACAAGATATTTAAGCGCATAGGTTGAATCACCTGGCGCACCGCCACCTGAATTGTCTGAGACATCAGCCATAACAACCGGCTTGCCTGAATCGTTAATCTCTCTGGCCTGAAGAAAAGCCTCTGGCATCGACTGTGATTTGAATTGTAATGGGTGACGTTGCTCAAACAACTTCTGACTGACAGCTTTAGCCGTCTCTTCTGCCAGAGCCTGATCGTTATTCGTCGTCACAAGAACACGAGTACCGCATTCTTCAACATCGCCCCAGGGGAAGCCATGGGCAATATCAACAGAGATAATCCCGGGCTGGTTATTCAGCTCTTTGATGTACTCAACCAGTGAGCGCATGGGTTCAGGCGTGGTCGGGTAGAGATTGATGATCTGACTATCGTGGAGAAAACTGACAGGCTCTGTTTTCTTTTCTGCACAGTCGATGCACATGGCCAGTAGTTCCCGGGCACGATCGAGAATGTCGGTGTGAGGGTATTCTCGATAGATGGCAATCAGGTCAGCCTGATCAACCAGCTTCTGGCTCAGGTGGCAGTGCAGGTCCAGCTCAACACCTATTACAGTGTCGGGGCCGGTAATGGCTCTGGCTCTTTCGATAATATCGGCTTCGCAATCGTCATACCCTTCAGCCACCATTGCGCCATGGAGTGGAAATATTGCGATATCCAATGGCAGCGTTTTTTTCAGATCGTCCAACAGTTCATCCCGTAACTGCTCATAGGCTTTACGAACTGTCGTGCCACCTGGTTCGGCAACAGCGATAAAAGAAGGGCAAAAAGTCCAGTTTTGGCTTTCTATGTCTTTGCGAAGAACGTTTTGGATCAGGCTTTCACTGGGTTCTGAGCCAGAGAGAGTATTGGCACGAGTCGAGACGAAATCATCGTAACCGGTAGGTATAGGCGAAAAGGTATTGGTTTCGGTAATAATACCGCCGGTAAATATTCTCATCGTACATCCTGCGATAATTTTTTTATGAATGACGATGAGAATAGACGCTAATAAGCGGCGGCGTAGTAAAGAGCTATTAAAGGGCTTTCAGAGAGCCCTTATAATAGCTCTTATAGAGCAATCAAGGCTGATCGAGAGAGTTCAGAATCTGTCGGTAACTGAACATTCGTTCCTCAAGAATGTAGCCTTC
The DNA here is from genome assembly GCF_009653635.1 of Endozoicomonas sp. OPT23. Classification (GTDB taxonomy): domain Bacteria; phylum Pseudomonadota; class Gammaproteobacteria; order Pseudomonadales; family Endozoicomonadaceae; genus Endozoicomonas_A. The sequence continues at coordinate 337,732 of NZ_PPFD01000001.1, forward strand.
ATCGAGGGCTCTCAGCAGAGCACAGCCTGGCTCCTGCTCATGTTTACAGTCTCTGAAACGGCAGTACCCAAGGAAAGGACGAAACTCTCTGAAACCTTCCAGAACTTCCTCCGGTTCAATATGCCAGAGACCAAACTCCCGGATTCCCGGAGAATCAATCAGCATACCGCCCGCAGGGAAGTGGAACAGTTTGGCTGCGGTGGTGGTGTGCATGCCTTTGCCGGTAGTTTCAGACAGCGGCCCCACCTTGGTGTCGATGCCTGGCAGTAGAACGTTCACCAGAGATGATTTACCAACACCGCTCTGACCAACGAACACGCTGACATGCTCATTCAGTAAGGTCTGTAGTGGATTCAGGCCGTCTTCAGTCTTGGTTGAAGCTCTCAGAACGGTGTAACCCAGCTCTTCATAGATGGCCAGCATGCCATCAACCAGCTCCTGCCCTTCTTCATCCAGCAAATCTGTTTTGTTGAGCAGCAGAACCGGCTCAATGCCGACAGTTTCTGCCGCGACCAGATATCGGTCAATCAGGTTGGTCAGGGGCATAGGCACTGGCGCAATGACCAATACAATGTAGTCGATATTGGCTGCAACCGGCTTGATACGACCCTGGTTATCCGGACGAGTCAGCAGGCTCTGTCTGTCTTCCAGAGCAACCACTACGCCTCTATCGTCTTTTTTGGACGGTCGCCAAACGACCTTGTCACCTGTCACCAGTGCTGGCAGGTTACTCCGCAAATGACAGCGATAGGCTACACCTGGTTGATCAGTGGCTTCAATATCAAGAGTAGCTCCGTAGTGAGCGGTTACCAACCCTTGTTGATCGGCACCCAGATTTTCATCCTGGAGGTCCTGTTCTGCCAGAGTGTCTTTTTTACTGGCCCTGGCAATTCGTTCTTGCTGGACTTTTTCGATGCGCCATTTCTGTCTGCGTGTCAGTTTGCGCTTGCTCATTGTGTACTCAAAATCTTACCCGTCGGGAATAGTTCTGCCCGGTCAGGACAATACCCGGTGAAGTGATGAAAACAGGGGTATAGGAAAAGAGACCGGTGCAGGTATGGATTTCACGGTAAGATTATGATCGGTTAAACTAAATAAGTCAGCCGTGGCTTGTCTATTTTCAATTCTTCATGGCTGAAAACACAGGAATTCGATGACCTAATGGCTAAAGCTGACAACCTTATCTGGCTTGATCTGGAAATGACCGGTCTGGAACCGGCTCAGGATACGATTCTGGAAATCGCTACTATCGTGACTGACAGTGAACTGAACCAGCTTGCTGAAGGCCCTGTTATTGCTGTTCATCACTCTGATGATGTATTGGCTAACATGAACGAATGGTGCATTAAGACCCATGGTGAAACCGGCCTGACTGAGCGGGTTCGTAAAAGCACGGTGACTCTGGCAGAAGCTGAACAGCAGACCCTGGAATTCCTGAAACAGTATTCAGATGCCGGTTTGTCGCCAATGTGCGGCAACACCATTGGTCAGGATCGTCGATTCCTGAACCGCTATATGCCAGAGCTTCATAACTTCTTTCACTATCGCAACCTGGATGTCAGCACCTTGAAAGAGCTGGCCAGACGCTGGCAGCCAGAGTTGTTAAATCAGTTCACCAAAAAGGGCACACATCTGGCGCTGGAAGACATTCGTGAATCCATTGAAGAGCTGCGCTTCTACCGCAAGCACTTTATCAAGTCCTGATTACTCAACCAGTTCAGGTGAGCGTGAAAGATGTTGATGGCGTATCAGCCACTCACCTGAATGGTTTTCCACAAAGACTGTGACTCTGATTTTGACAGGAATGTCGGCTTTCGCTTTCAGGGTGGTGCAGATACAGGCTGCTTCTCCAAACAGAAAAACTGTCGGTTCTCCTTTCTCCGCTTCAAACACTTCGTTGTTTTCAAAGTACTCTTTAAAACGATTTTTAAGGGCTACCCGACTGCTGAGATCCCTGTGGAGGCCAAAGCTGTGTGGTTCATCATCATGAACAAACAGAGACATCAGACTCTCAAGGTCTCTGTTTGTCATGTAGTGGTCGTATTTCTTCATCAACTCCAGAAACGGAGCAAGAGCATCGTCAGTCAGTTTGATGGGCATAATCAGTCTCGAATAAGCAGCAGTAGCTAATAGAAAAAAGCTAATTGATAACTCAGCTCATTCAAAATAGATCATTCTTATACTGATGCTAATTGAAAACGCCCCTAGGGATTTGCCTGATGTTGCTGAAGTGCCCAGAGAACATGCTCACGAATAAGCTCTGACGGTGAATCTGCCTGTGTTTTAAGGGCATTAACGATCTTGTCAGTGGTTGGGGCATTACCCAGAGCTACAGCCAGATTTCTCAACCAGCATTCAAAACCTGCACGGCGTATTGCTGAGCCAGCCGTTTTGTTGAGAAACTCTTCTTCAGTCCAGAGAAACAAATCAGCCAGTTCAACGTTATCGAGACTGTGCCTTGGCCGAAAGTCATTCTCCTGGGTATGTTTGGCAAAACGGTTCCATGGGCAGGCTAACTGGCAGTCATCACAACCAAATACCCTGTTACCTATTTTACTGCGCAGCTCTTCCGGAATAGGACCACTGTTCTCAATAGTGAGATAAGAGATGCATTTTCTGGCATCAACTTTGTAGGGCTCGACAATGGCTCCGGTGGGGCAGATATCAAGACAGGATGAGCAGCGACCACAATGGTTCTTGTCATAAGGCTCATCAATGGGTAGAGGAAGGTTGGTGAACAACTCTCCAAGAAAAAAGAAAGAGCCTGCCTGGCGATTAATGATAAGAGAGTGTTTTCCCGTCCAGCCAAGACCAGCCTGTTGGGCTAGAGGTCTTTCCATAACCGGAGCACTGTCAACAAAGGCCCGGTAACCATGTTCACCCACCGCTTGTTCTATCTGTTTGCCCAGCTGGGTCAGCCTTTTACGGATCAACTTATGGTAATCACGCCCAAGTGCGTAGCGTGATACGTAGGCTTTCTCCGAGTCGGAAAGAACTTTTACGGTTTCTGTTTCTGCGGGCAGATAATCCATTCGAGCTGAAATAACTCGAATAGTACCCTCGTGCAGGAGCCCTGGAGAAAACCGCAAATCCTTATTGCGTTCCATATAATCAAGGTCACCGTGAAGCCCCTGATCCAGCCAGTTTTGAAAAGATTGCTGATCTTGCTCGGGAATACGGGCTTCGGTAATACCGATAGCCTGAAAGCCAAGTTCACGCCCCCAACGGCGGATATCTTCTGCCAGTTGTGCAAAATCAGGTTGGGAAGAGGCTGTTGGAGAAAAAATAGCGATTATTGACTCCTGAAGAGCGGTAGTAATGAAAAACAGTTATTGTGAAATTTTATCACAACAAAAAAATCAGGAAATTTGTCTTAATATCAGGAAGTTTACATATTATTGTCTATTTTTTAGCAGTGGTTCAAAGATTCAATATTGCATATTATGTACCCCCATTGGGAAAATATCCGTTCATACGTCAGAGATGTGAGCGAGGGTTTTCATCCTGTAGTTGTAATCAGTAACAGGGTTGTTCTGATGCTGAATAAGAGAGTAGGGCAAGAGGCAGTTCATGGATAATGCCGGCAGTGTTACCTGGGATATTTCACACTTTAATCAGAAAAAGAAGGCTGCGGACTTTTTTGACTCTCTGAGAAATGTGTTTGCAGTTTATAGTCCAGGCACCTCGCAGATATACACAAACTATGATGTGTTTTGGAGCAGCTATAACCAGGGGAAACTGGTGGTTCTGCCTAACCAACACGCACATCACGATACTTTTTTTGAGATTGAGCAAGATGCGACCAGAGCGTCGGGTATCTTTGTTATTCCCGGAGAAATTATCGGTCGTGATGAACTTTATGTCGCTTTACCAAAAACCAAAGGACGAAAGACCAAGCCCTTGCCTGCTGAAAGAGGGATTGAACTTTTTGCCAGAGCTTATGAGAAAAAGTATCCGGGGAAATCCTTTGTTCCTATCGTGACAACCGGCGACTTGCGGGAATTCAATAAAAAGGCTCCTTTGCTGCATCTTCATATGTTGGATGTATCACGCCTTGTTGCTTTGTCACCCTTCAAAAAAGAAGATTTAAAACAGTCTCTGGTTGGAAGACTGGAGAACATCCGTGATGTAGCTTTTGCCTGATCAGTCGTTTTACTGAAAAAAGCGGAATTATTTTATATATTCATTAATTCTGCATTTTCTTTCATCTCATGATGTCCTTCCTCCTGATTTTTCCTATGCACGACAATGCTGTGTGTTATGGCTGAATAAAATGCGCTTATTCGGTTTCACTTAACTAAGTTACTTCTTTTTCGCGGATATTATGCTGTTTCACGACTTTTTGTAGGTAATCAGCTCAATAATGTTCGAAACCTGACCATTATTATTAGTAGTTATTTGCACTGTGCCGCTTATTCCCTGCCTGTATATTTTCTGTCACAACCTGATTTGACTGATAAAAACCCCATGCATGTGGAAACGTGATTTTTTTGCGAAGAAATAGCAGGGAAAAGCTCTTTTTTTCGGTGAAATCGCCTGCATTTTGTTTGTCATAGGTCAACGTCGAAAAACGGCTTATCGCAGAGTATTCGCTCCCTTTGCGTTTCTATGCAAGGGGCTTTTCTGCATGAGGTTTTTCGCAAAAGGCTTTTTCGAAAGAGGCTATTTCGAAAGAGAGTGGCACCTCGTTGAGCAACGTGAAAACAAAATGCAATGAGCCCCTCGAGTCATCAATAAAGAGTATATGTATGTGGAATAGACTGAATAAGTCCATGATGGTCTGCCAGATGATGTTTGGCTTGTCCTTCTATGGCGTCATGGTTATTTTGACCCGCTTCTTCCTGGAAGACCTTGGGTACAGTGAAGCTGACACCATGATGGTTGTTGGTGCGTTCTCTTCTATCGGTCCGCTGTTTGCTATTGCTGGCGGCTTCATTGCCGACAAATTTCTGGGTGCCTACCGCTCCCTGACCATTGCCTACGCAGGCTTTACCACCGGTTACGTACTGCTGGTGCTGGGTGCATCCGCTGCTAACGTGCCTATGGCTCTGGTGGGTATTGCTCTGGCCAGTTATTCCCGTGGCCTGATGTCACCGTCTTACCCAAGTCTTTACAAGCGTACCTTCAAGACTCAGGAAGACTTTGAGAACGGTTTCCCGGTTAACTATTCCGTGAACAATGTTGGTGCTTTCCTGGGTCAGTACCTGTTCCCAATGTTTGTTCTGGCTATCGGTTTCAATGGTGGCTTTGCTATCTCCGCTACTATGGCGGGTGTTGCTCTGGCAGTAATGGTTATCTCCCAGAAGCCTCTGAAAGCAGTTGCCGCTGAAATTGATCAGCAGCCAGTCAGCATGGGCAAATGGATTGGCTTTATTGCTACTTCCATCGCCATGATCGCTCTGGTGTTCTTCATGTTCAGCGATATGGACACTGGTAAGTACATTGTTTACGCCATTGGTGGTGGTGCAATTGCTTACTTCATGTTCCTGATGGCTAGCTCCGAGAAGTCTGTTGCCCTGAAAATGGGTACCATTCTGATTATGGTGGGTCTGACGACAGCATTCTTTGTTTACTACGGTCAGATGATGACCTCCATGAACATGGTTGCTATCAACACCATGCGTGGTGATCTGTTCGGTTTTATTCCGGTTGCTGCTGAAGCTAACATGGCTATGAACCCATTGTGGTGTATTGTTGCCGGTCCGGTAATCGCTATGTTCTTCTCTGCGCTGGAAAAGAAAGGCATTCATTTCTCCACAGCAACTCGCGTTGGTTTCTCTTTCATTCTGACTGCTGTTGCTTTCGGCATCCTGACTCTGGCTGTTCAGGGCATCGGTGATGACGTTGTTCTGCGTCCTGAAGTGTTCCTGGCGATCCACTTCTTCCTGGCATTCGGTGAAGTAATCGTGGGCAGCATGGTTGTAGCCTTCATCCTGTCCGTTGCGCCTAAGCACATCGAGAACTTCTCTGTATCCCTGTTCTCTGTAGCTATCGCTCTGAGTGGTATTGTTGGTGCGGTATTCTCTACCTCCATCGCTCTGGAGAAAGGTCAGGAGATCACTCAGGAAATCGTACAGACTGTATACGGTGACTACTTCAGCCTGCTGACTATGCTGGCAGTAGTAATGGTTGCTGTCGCTTTCGGTGCTTCTTTCGTGATTCGAAAGATGCTGGAAAGTGCTGAAAAAGCTGAAGGCACTACAGCGGCAGTAGCTGCTAAGGCATGATCTAAAGCTCTATAGCTCGATCCCTGAAAGCCCTGAACGACAATTGTCGCTCGGGGCTTTTTTATGTCCATGGATGGACGGTATGCAGGAAACTCAGGAGCAATTTCCTGCGACGTTCAGGGATACCCGAGAAAAAATACACGTCTAATTGCCACTGGCAACTATAGTGAAAATCAGTTTTACACCAGAGAAAACTGATATGACTGCCTATCGTTTCTACATGCCTGCACTTAATCATATGGGCGCAGGATGTCTGGATGAAGCCATAACCGATATTAAAACCCTTGGCCTGGAAAAAGCTCTGCTGGTTACTGACAAGGTGCTGGTTGATATTGGTCTGGTCAGCAGTGTTACTGAAAAGCTGGGCGGCGCTGGCATTTCCTGCGAAGTGTTTGATGAGACCAAACCCAATCCTACGGTTAAGAATGTTGAAGATGGCCTGAAGCAGTTACAGAGCGCTAGCTGTGATTGTGTTATCTCGCTGGGTGGTGGTTCCCCACATGACTGCGCCAAAGGTATTGCGCTGGTGGCCAGTAATGGTGGTGCGATAAAGGATTATGAGGGCGTGGATAAATCAGCTAAGCCACAGTTAACACTGGTTTGCATCAATACCACGGCAGGTACGGCCAGTGAGATCACCCGTTTCTGCATCATTACTGACGAAGCGCGCCATATCAAAATGGCTATTGTGGATAAAAACACCACACCTACCATGTCAGTAAACGATCCATCTCTTATGCAGGGTATGCCCAAGTCACTGACTGCTGCGACCGGTATGGATGCTTTGACCCACGCGGTAGAAGCCTATGTCTCCACAGCTGATACCCCAGTCACTGATGCCTGTGCTTTACAGGCGATAGAGCTGATTTCAACCTGGTTACGAACAGCTGTTTTTGATGGCGACAACATGGAAGCCCGTGACCAGATGGCTTATGGTCAGTTACTGGCAGGTATGGCTTTCAACAGTGCCAGTCTGGGTTACGTTCATGCCATGGCGCATCAGTTAGGTGGCTTTTATGACCTTCCCCATGGTGTCTGTAATGCTGTGCTCTTACCTCACGTGGAAGCATTCAACTCTCGAGCTTGCCCAGAGAAACTGGCTCGTGTTGCCGCTGCTATGGGGGTTGATATCTCAGGGCTTACTGACCGTGAAGGGGCTGAAAGAGCTCTGGAAGAAATACAGTGCCTGTCGTGGGATATAGGTATTCCGGAAGGTCTGGAAATACTTGGCGTGAAGAAAGACGACTTTGGCATATTGGCAGATAATGCTTTGAATGATGCCTGCGGGTTAACAAACCCTATTCAGGCTACCAAAGATGAGATTATTGAAATTTTTGATGCCGCTTTTTGAATAAGATTTTGAGAGGTATGGAGATCATCGATTTCAAATTAACCGTTGATCTCCATACTGCATGCAAGCTGCTGCGAGTGCCTTTTAATTTGATAGACGGCGTTTGTAGTGTGATAGAGCCATCACAGCAATTAAAAGCAATCCGAATGGCCCTTGGGAGCCACCTCCGCCACCACCACCGCCAGATGAAGCAGGTGTTGTTTCTGGCTCGGGTTTTGAAGGTACAGCGCCAGATTCTGGTTTATTTGTTTCCGGAGTTGGCTTTGGTTTAGGTGTTGGGAGAGGTACAGGTACAGGCTCTGGTGGTAAGGGTGTGTTTGTAGATCCTGAAGTAAAATTGGTCGTTAAAGTGTTATTACTGGTGTTGAGATCAACTAGGTTATTGCCAGTTTTTATCAATGCTTCGCTGGAAATTTTTGTTGAGCCCTGCACTCCAGCCTCACTCAACTGAGCTTCTACTTCCAGAAGGGTTGTAGCGGGAGGTTCGGTAAGCTCGCAGGTATAGTTCTGACCATTGTCGTCAACATTACATTCCGTCCCGGCCAGTCTTGCAGAGAGTAGTCTGCCTGAGCCAGCAGTTATAGTTCCTCTGACCTGCACATCTGGCAGAGCAACAAAACCATTTTCAGTAGTCAGGTTATATCTCAGGGTGAAGGGCGTATCGGCTTCAACGGTGATGGCGCTTTCAGTGGTTTTATTGAGACTGACATCGACAGGGAAACTCAGGCAGCTTTCAGGATCTCCAATACGGCTAATATGGCTTCTTACATAATCTGAGGAACATGATGAAAACCCTGCTGCCTGAGGGTTAAGGGTGGAACCCATGATGTACTCAGAGCTGCTGCAGTCGTTTCCGCCTGCCCCTCTATCTCCATCGTGCTCGGAGCCCATGTTGTGACCGATTTCATGGGCCACAATCAGTGCTGTTTTGGCGATGTTGGGAGTATTGTTGGTAAAGGTTTGCAGCTCATTGATGCCGGTAGCTGAATGGCGATAGCAGGTGCTACGGACTGTTGCGACACCTAATGTACTATCATCAAACTCTCGCCCGGTCAGTAAATGCATGATGGAATAAGGGTCTTTTTCGAAAGACAGCTGCCCGCCTTCTCTTTTGTTACGAACGTCAGCTATTAAAGTGTCGGCATTGTTGCTGGCAGTGAACACCCGGTTGTTCAGCAGCTCAACATTGATGGTTCTGAAAGCAATGCTGAAGTCTCGTCGGTAGTATTCTTCAACAATATTGATCAACAGTTGGATCTGATCATCAGAGTTGTTGCCTGATTGGTTAACCTTGTTCTGAAAAGACTGGTCAGCGACAATCTCAAGTTTGGGCAGCAGGCAGATATTATCGACCTTTGAGTCACACAATGTTGAATAACTCAGCCTGCTAGTGCGACTGTTTGATAACTGCCCAAAAGGTTGCTCTGAAAAGGATCTGTTTGAACTTTCTCTATGTTTCAGTCCACAGGTTTTCCCTGCGAAATCAGTCATTAACTCTGTTTCAACTTCAGGAGCTGAGCTTTTATGTAAAAGACGGTTTTCAGAGTCTTGAACTGAAAGAGATGCAAGCTGATTGACAGGACGATTAATGGTATAGAGTTCGCCAGTCAGAGAAACGACACCCTGCCAGCTGCCATTCAACTTCGATACCACAGCCCAGCTACCATCTTCTCCTGTAACCTTGCCACGAAAGTGGCGGGCGGATGTTTCTAACGTTGCAGTCGATTTCGTAGCCTCAAGGTTAAGCTGGTAAGGAGAGCCCTGAATGCTAACGTCCAGAGTTTGTCCGGCAGAGGCCAGCTGACTGGCCAAAAACGTCGCTGATAAAAGAACACCTGTAAACAGGCCATGAGATGTGAGAGTTCTCAGCAGACTTTTTCCGGAACCTGACAGGTCTTCAGGGCCCCTTGCTAACTTAATCAATTGATCAGACTTCCATTAACTTTTATTGTTTGGAGCGAATTCAAGCGCTGTATCCCTGTTGGGCAGTCAAGCCACTTATCTTTATGCAGAAGATCCTGATCTCTGTATGAAGATACAACGTTAGTCGTGTATGAAATTTATTCAGCAATTATCACCAAAGCACTGGTTGCTTCCAGTGAATCTTTGTCTGGCTCTGTTTTTTGTGACCCAGTTCGCCCCTGAAAACTGGCAGGATTTTCTGGCTTTCAGTCGCTCAGGTCTTGCTGGTGGTGACTGGTGGCGGCTGATTACTCCTCATTTTGTTCATTTGTCATGGCAACATCTGGCAATGAACAGTCTGGTACTGGTAGCTTTCGCCGGGCTATATGGTTCTGAGCAGAGACTAACACTGTTATTGCTGTTGTTTTTGTCACTGACAGTGTCGGCAGGACTCTGGTTTAACAATCCTGGTATTGAACGATACGTTGGCTTTTCAGGGGTTCTGACAGGGCTAATGGTTGTTGGTGCTGTTATGACCTTTCAAAAGGACAAGCTGGTGAACTTGGGTGTTCTTCTGATTATTCTCGGGAAGGTGGTTTTTGAACAGTGGCAAAAGCAGGAAGTTATTACCTCTGCGTTTGCAGGAATTCCAACCGTTGTAGACGCTCACCTGTATGGCGCTGTCGCGGGAATGATATATTGCTGTTTGCTCAAATTTTATGATCATTGGAAATTAAATTGCTCATGTAGTTAGTTGAAATGCCCTCTGATTGATCGGGGATGCAGCACTGTTTCAGAGTGTTCTGGAATGCTCCGGGGAGTCAGTGATCTGGAATCAATGTACAATATCAAAGAACAGAGTGACTCTGATTGAGAACACAATCTGGCGTGAGAGGGCTCAATGACTGGCCGTCATAACAATCTTCCTGAGAATTTGTACACCGCCGAGCAGGTTCGGCAACTGGACAAATTTGCCACTAATCAGTGTGGTATTGATGGTTTTGAGCTGATGACTCGTGCTGCTCAAGCTGCCTTTAATGAGTTGCAGGTTGAATGGCCAGATGCCCAGAGTATCGATGTGCTCTGCGGTGGTGGTAATAACGGTGGTGATGGCTATCTGGTAGCCATGCTGGCTGCAAAAAAAGGTTTTAAGGTTCAGGTTTGCTGGTTATCCAGTCCTGACAAATTGTCAGGTGATGCTTTAAAAGCTTATGAAGCCTGTAAATTCGAAAACGTTGATATTCAGCCCTTTGCAGAAGCAACGACTCTGACAGCGGATGTGCTAGTGGATGCGATGCTGGGAACCGGTCTTGGCCGTGATGTTTCTGGCAAATATCTGCAGGCTGTTAATCTGATCAATCAATCAGGCAGGCCTGTCCTGGCTGTAGATATTCCATCGGGTTTGAATGCAGATACTGGCAGTGTCATGGGAATTGCTGTTTCAGCAGATCTGACAGTGACCTTTATAGGCATGAAACAGGGGCTTTTAACAGGCAATGGCACTGAACTCGCGGGTAGAGTGGCATTCAGTGATTTGAATGTACATGAACAGGCTTATCAACAGCTTCAACCCAGCAGCATCAGGCTGTCTGAACAGAATTTAAGCCCATTGATAAAGCCTAGAACGAGAAATTCTCATAAAGGTGATCATGGACATTTACTGCTCACTGGTGGCAACCATGGTATGCCGGGAGCCGTGATTATGGCTGCTGAAGCAGCTATAAGCTGTGGTGCAGGCAAAGTAACCGTTGCAACACGACAGGAAAATCTTCCGGCTCTGGCCGTCAGAAGACCGGAAGTGATGGCTTCAAGTGTTGTTGATGGTCAGGCATTGAAGACTTTGCTCAAGAATAAAACGGCTATCGTCATTGGCCCTGGACTGGGAAGAGATGACTGGGCAAAAAAACTGTTGAGGGAAGCACTGAAAGCCGAGTGTCCTCTGGTGGTTGATGCTGATGCTTTAAACCTGATTGCGGATGATCCGCAATTGCTTCAGGGTAGAAAGTCCCCGATGATTCTGACGCCCCATGCTGGTGAAGCGGGGCGATTATTGCAGGTAAGCTCACGTAAGATTAGTGAAAACAGGGTTGCGTCAGTAAAAGAACTTTGTCGTACTTACGGTAGCTATTGTGAAACCATTGCTCTGCTTAAGGGCGCTGGCACCCTGATTTATGACGGCGCTGAACTGAATCTCTGTTCAGCGGGTAATCCGGGGATGGCCGTTGCAGGTATGGGCGACGTGCTCAGTGGTGTGATTGGCGCACTGTTGGCGCAATCAATAGCAGCCTTTGATGCTGCCCGGCTGGGTGCATGGCTTCATGCCAGTGCTGCAGATAAGATAGCAGCACAGCAGGGTGAAATAGGTCTGCTGGCGACAGAATTAATTCCAGTGATACGTCAGCAGTTGAACCAGCTGGCGAACAGAAACTAAAGAATAGATGACAGTGGATTACACGGATTCCAGCATAGAACTGCTGATTGATAACGAAGATGAAATGGTGGCTTTCGGCCAGCAGCTGGCTGAAGTAACCGCAGGCCATGCGGTTGTTTATCTGGAAGGTAATCTCGGCGCGGGTAAAACAACCCTGAGTCGTGGCATTCTGCAGCATATGGGGCATAAAGGTGCCGTTAAAAGCCCAACCTATACGCTGGTAGAGCCTTACACGGTTGAAGGTCGTCAGGTTTATCACTTTGACTTATACCGTTTGGCAGATCCGGAAGAACTGGAGTTCATCGGTGGTCGTGACTATTTTGAGGAAGAGAGTCTCTGCCTGATCGAGTGGCCCTGCAAAGGAGAGGGCGCGCTGCCTGCAGCTGATCTGTGGGTAGTTCTGGATTACAACCTGCCAGGCAGAAAGGCAAGCGTGAAAGCCGGAACAGAAAAAGGACAGGAAATGCTGAAAAAACTGCAGGGATTGCAGGAGTCCTGATGTATCGACCGACGATTTTAACAGCTGGACCAAACGCTAAAAATACAAACCGTGGAATTGTCAGAAGTCTGTTTTTTCTACTGATTTCAGGGCTGATATTAAGCCCTGTGCAAGCTTTTGCAGAAAAGATTAATGACATTCGTCTCTGGCGTTCACCGGACAAAACTCGTCTGGTGTTTGATATCACCGGTGATGTACGACACTCCCAATTTTTTCTGGATAAGCCGGACCGACTGGTTCTGGATATCCATGACACTACCAAATCTTCTCTGGTGATCAGTCCAAGTCTTACCAATACCCCGATCAAGAAAGTCCGCTATGGTGTTAGAAACAAAAAGGATCTACGAATTGTTTTGGATCTTAAAGAAAAGCTGACCAGTAAAAGCTTTCTACTAAAGCCAAATGCTACTTATGGATACCGGCTTGTTGTTGATCTGTTTGATGAGGAAGAAGAGAAACAGCAAGCAGTAATCAGACCGATTGCTCCACCATCAGCGAACAGGGATATAGTAGTGGCCATTGATGCTGGTCACGGTGGTGAAGACCCTGGTGCTAAAGCTTATGGTGGTGGCCATGAAAAAGCCGTAACACTGAAAATTGCCAAAGAGCTGGCAGCACTTCTTAGAAAAGAAAAAGGTTTTAAGCCTGTACTGGTACGAACAGGGGATTATTATATTCCTCTGCGTCAGCGAACGAAGATTGCCCGTAAGGCGGAAGCCGATCTTTTTGTCTCTGTTCATGCCGACGCTTTCAGGGATTTCAGAGCGAATGGCGCTTCAGTCTTTGCGTTGTCCCGTGGCGGTGCCACTTCAGAAACGGCACGCTGGCTGGCCCAGAAAGAAAACTCGTCGGATCAGATTGGTGGTGAAGGCGGTATTTCCCTGAGTGACAAGGACGACATCCTTGCCGGTGTTTTACTCGACCTTTCCATGACCTCTACGCTCTCTTCCAGTCTGGAAGTGGGTGATATGGTACTGAAAAATATTGGTGGCATTAATCGACTGCATAAAAAGAACGTTGAGCAGGCAGGTTTTGCGGTGTTGAAATCACCAGATATTCCTTCGATTCTGGTGGAAACAGGTTTTATCTCTAACCCGAAAGAAAGCCGAAAGCTGAAGAGTCGTAATCATCAGAGATCTATGGCTCGCCAGATTTTTAAAGGTGTGAAGAGTTACTTTGTTAAGAAACCGCCGCCTGACAGTCTGATTGCCAAACTGAAAAAACAGGGTAAGGTTAACACCCGACCTGATCGTTATGTGATCAGAGCCGGAGATACGCTTTCAGAAATTGCCAGCAAGTTTGAGATCAGCCTGACTTCGTTGAAGCGAGTGAACCGGATTGGTCGCGCTGACCGAATCAGAACCGGACAGGTGCTGGTGATACCTAATTGATTCCATATTGAGGTGGTTATGGAACCTGATCAGTCTATAAATGCTGATTACGTTGAGAAAATTTCCGGTACAGCCAGAATGCTGACCGGAAGTATCGGTCTGATACTGAGTGTCTTTTTGATTAGATACCTTGGACTGCTGGATGCCACTCTGTTGAATGGTGTGGCTTTATTCGTCGTTGTAATTTTCTGGTTGGGTGTACTGCGGCTGGCCTGGCTGACATCTGGTAAACCAACCGTTGCGATAACTTTCCTGCTTATTATTCTGGCACCATTTCTACTGATTCCCATGATTGTCTGCTGGGGCAGGGCGAAAAAACTGTTAGCAGATCATGGCTACAGGCTCACGATCATGGGGGCTGAAGGCCCTCTTTGATCAGGGTTTCCTGACTCAGATCCTCCTTTTGACACTTTTGACAGCCATACTGACAAGGTTGTCAGTCATTTCCGGGAACTTCCTCTCTATAGTTGCTCTAGAACAAGGAGTAATGAGAGGGAGTTGCCATGATTTCAGGACCTAATCAACACGGAGTAGCACATACTGGTTTACCAGTAGATGGTGCCGTGCCTACAGGTTCTGGCAATGAAACTCCGGCTTTAACTGTAGAGCAGCAGATCCCCAGAAAGGCTTCATCTCATGAGCAGAAAAAGCAACTTTCTGTAAGGCTTGTTGCTGAATTTGATCCACTTTACTCTGCTGAGAGTAATGAAGTTCTTGATTCGGTTGCTCTCCATTCTGCTGAACCGGAAACGCGGTCTTTCCAGCCAGAAACCTTACCTTCTCACAGTGACATTAAGTCTGCTGGTAAAAATAAACAAACGATCCGCGAAAGATTAAGCCGCTTATGCTTTGCTCTTCTGGCCCGCACGAAAGGCAGGAAGCCGCAGGCGCAACCCGGAACGCAGCCTCTTATCACTATCCAGGCTGACGATCAGCCAGGCATTGAGAGCAAAAATTTTAGTTGGGGAGCGCAGGCTGAATTCTGCCAGCCATTGGCTCCGGAAAAGATCTGGAAAGATGCAGGGATTACTGAAGAGGATTTACTGGCACTGGAAGAGCTCAAGAAGGTTGCTGCAGAAGGTGGCGATGAAATTGATAATTCTGTTGCAGAAAGAATCTGGAGGCTGCTGTCTCGTATGGCGAAACCTCTCAAGCCTACGGGGCAAAAACTTGAGAATATTGCTGGCAAGGTTGTTTCCAATGAACGATTGACGAAACTTGAAGGTTTTATCAAAAAACAGCTTAAGAATAAGGTTAAGTATGAGGTTACCCAGAACCTGGGCAGAAGAGCTATCCAGATATTACTGCTTACCGGTGCCAGTTCTGTTCTGGGGCCTGCTGCGACAGCTTTACCAATACTGTTGAAGCTATGGCGTGTATCTGATGTATGGAGGGAAGGGCGGGCTCTTTATTGCGACAGGAATCCTATCCCTGCATTGAAGGATGCTTCTGTGAATCTGCTGCCTTGGCTTGTGATGAAGATGGTCCTTTAATCAGCTCAGACTTAAGGTTCTCTGGCGTAGCAATCCATAAAAACCACTGTTAACCTTTGGGGTTCAGTTTCTGTCCGGATCCTTGTTCCCATTTATGAAATCCATTCGTCTTCTTGATAACCGTCTTGCCAACCAGATTGCCGCTGGTGAAGTGGTCGAGCGCCCGGCTTCTGTCGTGAAAGAACTGTTGGAAAACAGTCTTGATGCGGGTGCCAAACGGGTCAATGTCGAGGTGGAAAGTGGTGGCGTAAAGCTGATTAGAATTCGTGATGATGGACATGGTATTCAAAAGAATGACCTGGCTCTGGCGCTGTCACGGCATGCCACCAGTAAAATATCCGAACTTGAAGACCTTGAAGGCGTGGCAACCCTTGGTTTCCGCGGTGAAGCCCTGGCATCGGTCAGTTCTGTTTCCCGACTGACGCTGACCTCCAATACAGAAGGACAGGAATCCGGCTGGCAGGTGCGTACTGAAGGCCGGGATATGGAAGCGATCGTCAATCCGGCACCTCACCCTGTTGGCACAACCATTGAAGTTAAAGACCTGTTCTTTAATACGCCCGCCCGCCGAAAGTTTCTCCGTACAGAAAAGACCGAGTTCTCCCATCTGGAAGAAGTGGTGAAACGACTGGCACTGTCACGTTTTGATGTGGGTTTTGGCTTGCGTCACAACCAGCGCAGTATTCACCAGTTGCGTCCCTGTACGACTCAGGCCGAGAAAGACCGACGAGTTGCTTCTCTCTGCGGTCCGAAGTTTATTGAAAACGCTGTCATTATTGATGTTGACGTTTCAGGTTTAAAACTTTGGGGCTGGGTAGGGCTGCCAACGTTTTCTCGCTCCAGTGCCGATCTTCAGTACTTTTTTGTCAATGGCCGTGTGATTCGTGACAAGCTGGTGGCCCATGCGGTTCGTCAGGCTTATCGTGATGTTCTGTACAACGGCAGGCATCCAACGTTTGTTTTGTATCTGGATCTGGATCCCGCGATGGTGGACGTCAATGTTCACCCAACCAAGCACGAAGTCCGTTTCCGTGATGGCCGTACGGTTCATAACTTTCTGTTCAGTACTCTGCATCGAGCTTTGGCTAAGGTGTCCCCTGAAGATGCATTACCACCAGGCGGAAGTCTGAACCAATCTCAGGAAGTAGCTACAGGTGTTGCAGGTGGCGAGTTTAAAAATCAGGAATCCATGAGCCTGGTGAATGAACCTGCGGCCACATACGGCGGTGACAACATTGCATCAGCAGCGAGCGCTTCTTCTACAGGATTTACTCAGTCTGGCCGTCAGTTGCCGGACACTCCAGCCCCCGGGCAGGTTCAGCGTCAGGTGCAGGCTTACAGTGAATTATACGCTTCTGCCGCACCCAGACATGAAATGTCTGAAACACCTGTTGCCATGGCCGTTAATGATTCGGTTCCACCTGCCAGAGTTAATCTTCCAGAACAGAGTTCCGAAGTGCCGCCTTTGGGGTTTGCCATTGCTCAGCTGAAAGGCATTTATATTCTTTCTGAAAATGAGCAGGGTATGGTGCTGGTGGACATGCACGCAGCCCATGAACGTATTACTTATGAGCGCATGAAAATTTCATGGCATGCGGAAGGTATCAAAGCCCAGCCTTTGCTGGTGCCTAAATCCATTGCTGTGAGTGATAGAGAAGCGACCTGCGCAGAAGAGAATCTTGAGTATTTTCAAAAGCTGGGTCTGGCTCTTGAACGTATGGGGCCGGAAACCCTGTTAGTCCGTCAGGTGCCAGTCATGTTGCACAATGCCGATGTTGAACAACTGGTTCGTGATGTTCTGTCTGATCTTATCAAGTACGGCAGCAGTGACAGGGTCGAAAGCCAGATCAATGAAATTCTGGCAACCATGGCCTGTCATGGTTCTGTCAGAGCTAACCGTCGCTTATCCATTGAAGAGATGAACGGGCTGCTGCGAGATATGGAAGCGACTGAGCGAAGTGGTCAGTGTAACCATGGGCGCCCAACATGGACGCTGTTGACTATGGAGCAGTTAGATAAGCTGTTCTTACGAGGACGGTGAGGTGAGGGGCGTAACCCCTCTATAAAATAAGTCGTATTTTAGTGAGAGAACATACTCTGGTTCTCTTTCTTGCCAGCGCAATACTCGATAGCTCTTTTGAAGTCATTGATCAGGGCATCGGCCATATCCATGGAAAACCCTTCCCGAATCACCATACGCAGCACCGACATGTTTTGAATATTCTCCGGCATGGTGTAAGCGGGAACCTGCCAGCCATAAACTCTCAGAGCATCAGAGATCGCGTATTCATCAAAGCCAGCTTGTTCAGCATTTATGGAAACTGCGATGACAGGAATAGTTGAGCCGTTATTGATAATGTGGAAGTGTTCAAGTTCACTGATGGCTTCCGCAATGTGCATGGATATCTGTTGCAGGCTCAACATAATACGACGATAGCCTTCAAAGCCGAGGCGGATAAAGTTGTAATACTGAGCAATAACCTGATTGCCTGGGCGGGAAAAGTTGAGAGTGAACGTTGGCATATCTCCACCAAGGTAGTTCACATGAAAGATCAGATCTTCAGGTAGTTCATCTGCATCTCGCCAGATAATCCACCCAACACCCGGGTAGACCAGTCCGTATTTGTGCCCTGATACGTTAATGGATTTCACCTGAGGTAACCTGAAATCCCACTTCATTTTCTGATGTATGAACGGTGCTACAAACCCACCACTGGCAGCGTCTACATGCAGTGGAATGTCGTAACCATTGTCTTTGTTGTACGCCACCAGGGCATCGTGAATGGCTTCAACAGGTTCAAACTCTCCGGTGTAGGTTGTACCCAGAATGGCGACAACCCCAATAGTATTTTCATCGACGGTGTTAATAACTGATTCAGTATCGATAACAAAACGGCCCTCTTCCATTGGGATATAACGAGGCTCTACTTCCCAGTAACGACAGAACTTCTCCCAGACCACCTGAACATTGCTGCCCATGACAAGGTTAGGTTTATCCACAGGTTTACCTTTTGTCTTCATGCGGTCACGCCAGTTCCACTTCAGCGCCATTCCCGCCAGCATGACCGCTTCACTGGAACCGATTGCAGACGTACCAACACCTGACTCGGGCGCATGAAACAGGTTGGACACCATATTGATGCAGCGCTCTTCAATTCTGGCTGTCTGGGGGTATTCGTCCTTGTCGATCATGTTTTTGTCGAAGGTTTCCGACATAAGGGCTTCGGCTTCCGGTTCCATCCAGGTGGTGACGAAGGTTGCGAGATTCAGTCTGGAGTTGCCATCCAGCATCAGTTCGTCGTGTATTAGCCTGTAAGCGGTTTGAGCGGACATGGAAGATGCGGGCAGAGAAAATTTGGGCACGGGGGTGTTCATTTCACGGCCAGCATAGCTTGGGGTACAGACGCTATCAGCTTCGTTTTTAACACGAGAAACCATCAGCCACTCTCCACGATCAATGAGTGAGTATGAAAATAACGATGAATCAGGCTAATCAATTTTCCAGCGACTCTTCTTCATCCGTATTAGAAGATAGCCTCCGGCAATGGATATCAGGCAGAAAATCGACAACATAAGTTCATAACTTATGATCGACATGGGAAGGGAGCCGGGAGGAATAAAGCCAATCAGAATACAGGCCAGTGAGCAGAGACAGCCCAGCAGGCAGGTAATCCAGATACCGGGTGTTCCTCCAGGCACTTTGTAGGCTCTTGGTGTTTCGGAGTGGCTGTACCTGAGCTTAAGTGCTGCCAGAAACATTAGCAGATACATCAAGCTGTACAGAATGACAGCAATAGAGGTGAGTATCAGGAACACACTACCAACGTCGTCAAAAAATAAAAATAGAAGACCTACCAATGTAATGCAGCTGGCTTGAAGTAATAGGAGCCTGACAGGCACATCGCATTCGTTAGTGGTTAACAGCCAGGGTGGCAGAGTACCTGTTTTTCCTGCCGCCCAGATGCCTTTCGCAGGGCCAACAACCCATGTGCTGACCTGACCAGCTGCACCCAATGAAATCAGCAATGCAATAACAGGAATCAGCCAGGGCAGATCAAACTGCTTGCAGAGAAGGTTGAAGGCTTCTGTGGCTCCGTTTATTTCATTGATCTGATCTGCCGGAATAATGGCGGCTACGGTGAGCCCTCCACCCAGCGTTATGACAAAGCCGATGATTGCTGCAGAAAATACGGCGACAGGGTAATTCTTGCGAGGATTGACGACTTCTCTGGCGTGGCTGGCTGACACTTCTATGCCGGCAAAACCAAAAACAAAGCTGAGAAAGAGCAATAAGCTGTCAGTGTCATCTAACGATGGCAGCATATTGCTGGCAGTAAACTGATAATCAAGGTGAATGGTATCGCCTGAGATCACATAGATCAGGCCGCCAATGATTAACAGAATACTGGGGGTGATAACACCGGCCAGCAGGGCAACACTGGATATCATGCCAGACTGCTTTGTACCCTTGAAATTGACCAGAGTGACCAGCCAGTACACCAGAATAATGGTGGCGGTTACAAAGTACTTATTACTCCCCAGGGCGGGTGCAAACACATAAGCCAGAGAACCACCGACGTAAGCCAGAATGCTGGTCATACCAAACAGGCTCTGGATCCACTGCAACCACACCGCCATAAAGCCAGCCTGATTGCCAAAAGCAGCTTCTACCCAGTGGAATACACCATTCTCAGGCCAGCCTGTTGCCAGTTCTGCTGATACAAGTGCTATCGGAATCAAGAAAACAAAAACGGTAATCAGGTTGAACACAATCATCTGCATACCGGTTTCAGCCATGGCTGGCATATTGCGCAGAGTCATGAAAAGAGCCGCTGTCATAAATATCAACGGGAAGACAGTCAGCTTGTCTGAGTTTCTCTGTGGTTGGTCGACATCGTCAGAAGTCATGATGTTCCGGTACAAGCAGGTGGGGGAGGTATGCCTGCATTCAGGCGGTTCATACCAAATCAAATACGGTTATATCGAAGAATGTATAGACTAGGATGATCGACGGAGCGAACGTGAAGCATGAAAGTGCTTCTGGTCTTCATATTTATACAACGAAGTGTCTATAAATGTGGGATTTCAGACGCTGACTGTTTGAGTGAGATATGCCATATCTTTCTCAATAAAATCAGTGAAGCCACGGCAAAAGTGAGAGTAAAAACAAGAATGGCGGTTAGTAGCGAAGTGTTATCATCCAGTAATCGATGATAAGTCAGTTGAGGATCAAGGGCGCTTATATGGGGTTTTTCAGGCAGATAATAGAGTTCAGCTCTATCCCATACGGGTAACTGCCGAGTGTAGGATTCGCCACTGTATTCAACGTCACCCACGGTATATTGGTATGAAAGACGGTAGACAGGGGTACCTTCGACTTCTTCCCAGGTGTAATTGCCATTCAGTTCAGGAACAACATAGTGGCTTCTGTTTTGAAGGCTTTGATAGAGAGAAGCATTTTTTGTTTCCTGAAGGTAAATCGCCGGTCCCTGAATAATCAGCCATAAGCCTGTGATCATTACAGGAAGCCCTAGCAGTAAACGAACCAGTAACTGAGTCGTACGCATTTTCTCCTCCATATTCTTCTTATTTTTGGAGTTTTTTCTAGGGTCTCTTCTGGACTCTTTTTCGGAGAACAGCCCTTTCGGGGGATCCTTATACAACAATCTTTTCTACTAGATACCAAAAGACTATTTGAAAGCCTCTGTTTTTTTATAAGACAGCCGCCTATTAAAATCAAAATTGTTGTTTATTTAAGCAATGTTTTTGAGAACAATTTTCACCCGCATTTATGCATGAATTTTATGCTACCCCCTTGGGGGTATATTTACAAATTACTTACGGTTTCTTGACCTGAATCAATGGCGAAAAACGAAATCAAATTTGCGATCACTTAATATATTAATGCAGCGCTTGTCCTAGAGCGTTGCCAGTTGCGGCTGAAAAACAAGGATTTAAACCCCAGTGCTTTGATAAAAATATGACACGGTATCGGGGTGGAAGATCAGCGAAAGGATTCTGCTTTTTCGGTGCGTGTTAATAAAGCTGTGTTCAGGTACTGGGGGTATGTGATGAAACTGCTTAAATGGGTGGCTATAAAAGCTGCTGTAGCGTTAATAGCGTTGGGGGCGATGAATGCATCAGCTGCCCCCACTGCGCAAAATCTAAAGGCGTTTGACGTCCTTTCCAAAGAAAGTCAGCAATGTGCCGCTTGTCACAAAGACAAGAGCCGAGGCCTGTTCCAGCAATGGGGCGAGTCCAAGCACTACGGCGCAAATGTGGGCTGTTACGAATGTCACCAGGCTAAGCCTAACGAGCCAGATGCGATCAAGCACGAAGGCTTCAATATTTCTGTCCTGGTTACGCCAAAAGATTGTGCTCAGTGCCACAGCCGTGAAGTAGAAGAGTTTACCGCTTCTCACCACGCGTCTGCCGGTAAGATTCTGGGTTCTCTGGACAACATGCTGGCTGAAGTGGTTGAAGGCAAAATCATGCTGAACGGCGCTTCTCCTGCTGCTGTCAGCGGTTGTGCTCAGTGCCACGGTTCCGTAATCAAGGTTATGGAAAACGGTGATCTGGATCCAGCTACCTGGCCAAACTCCGGTATCGGTCGTATCAACCCAGACGGTTCCAATGGTTCCTGTAACGCTTGTCACCAGCGTCACGAGTTTGATATCAAACAGGCTCGTCGTCCTGAAGCATGCGGTAAGTGTCACCTGGGTCCTGACCATCCACAGAAAGAAATCTACGAAGAATCCAAGCACGGTATCGCTTTCTACGGCAACGTAGAAGAGATGAACCTGACTTCTTCCAAGTGGGTTGTGGGTGAAGATTATGATGCAGCGCCTACCTGTGCGACCTGCCATATGTCTGCTACCAAGGAACTGCCAATCACCCACGAAATCGGTGATCGTATTTCCTGGACTCTGCGTCCACCTGTTTCCGAGAAGATCGACGCCAAGCAACGTGGCAAGGTTAAATCCTGGGAAGCTCGTCGTGATGACATGAAGAAGGTTTGTTCCGCTTGTCACACATCTACATGGGTTGAGAACTTCTACGTTCAGTTTGACGGTGTCGTTAATCTGTATAACGACAAGTTCGCCAAGCCAGGTGTAGGCATGATGAAGTTCCTGAAGAAGGAAGGCCTGATCACTCCTACCGGCTTCGACGACAAGATCGAGTGGACCTGGTTCTACCTGTGGCACCACGAAGGTCGTCGTGCTCGTCACGGTGCGGCTATGAATGCTCCTGACTATGTACAGTGGCACGGTCTGTTTGAAGTAGCTGAGCGTTTCTACACCGAGCTGGTGCCAGAGTTTGAAGAACTTCTGGAAGAAGCGGATCACGATGGCAAGAAAGACGTTGCCAAGCGCGGTCGCAAGCTGCTCGACGAGATTCTGTCCCGTCCTGAACACGCCTGGTTCTCCGGTAAGGAACCAGAAGCTGTGAAGAAGGCTCGTCTGAAAGCTCAGGAAGAGTTCAAGAAGCGTTACGCACAGTAATTCAGCCCATAGTGTTCTGCCTTCGGGCGGAACACTGATAAATGAGTACTAACCAATGAAAAAGCCACTCCTGAAAGAGCTATGGGAAAAGCTCTGGAAGCGACCAACAGCCAAATGGCTGCTGGGCATTCCAATGGGCGCCTTTCTTTTTCTTGGTTTGGGCGCTGGAGGTCTGCTGACATTTAATGTGTCCATGCAGATGACCAACTCCAACGAATTCTGTGTCGGTTGCCATATCGGTATGGATACTGTGGTGGAAGAGTATCGTGAATCTATCCACTACAAGAATGTCCACGGCCTGTCAGCCTCTTGTGCTGACTGCCATGTGCCCGAACCATTTCTGGAAAAAATGGAAACCAAAATTCGCTCCGGCATCAAGGATGTCTACAAGAAGTACTGGGTTAAGGACATTAACCTGGAAAATTTTGAGAGCGAGCATCGTCTCAGACTAGCAGAGCATGTATGGAAGACAATGGATGAACAGAAGTCATCCACTTGTATGAAATGTCATGATGTTGCCAAGATGGACAAGGATAAGCAGCCTGGCCGAGCAGCCAGACGCCATGACCCTGTCTTCTGGGAAGAAAGCGGCAAATCCTGTATTGATTGTCATACCGGAATTGCTCACAAGCGACCTTTTGTTCAGAACTGATTCAGAATCCTGAAGCAAGATAGGTTGTTTGAAAAACGGAGCCAGCTGGCTCCGTTTTTTTATCGTGAATATTTTTACTTGTGCGAAATACGTCTTCACTCATGCTGTTTATAAACCCGAGTCCACTTAATTTACTCTCATTCTACTTGCTCTGCCCTGCGACACCTGACTACTTTTAAGTCTGCACTTTGATGATTCTTTTCACTCTATCTGGAGGCTTGCTCCATGAGTAAACCCAGAACTTGTGTTGCTACCTATAAATCACATCATGCTGCAGATGAGGCCGTAAAAAAGCTTCAACATGCGGGTTTTGATATGACCAA
This sequence comes from Endozoicomonas sp. OPT23, assembly GCF_009653635.1. Classification (GTDB taxonomy): domain Bacteria; phylum Pseudomonadota; class Gammaproteobacteria; order Pseudomonadales; family Endozoicomonadaceae; genus Endozoicomonas_A. The sequence goes on from NZ_PPFD01000001.1 coordinate 361,503, forward strand.
AATTTCTGTGGTTGGCAACGACTATCACACCGAAGAACATGTAGTGGGTTATTACAATACAGGCGATCGTATGAAAGCCTGGGGTAAGGTCGGTGCATTTTGGGGAGGGTTATGGGGACTGCTTTTGGGCTCTGCATTCTTTGTGATTCCCGGTGTGGGACCTCTGGTGATTGCAGGGCCTCTGGTGGCTTCCATTGCCGGTGGTTTGGAAGGAGCTGCCGTGATGGGAGGGCTTTCCGCTCTGGGTGCAGGGTTGTCGGGAATGGGTGTTCCTAAAGACAGTATCGTTCGCTACGAGAATTCTTTGTCAGCCGGTGAGTTTTTAGTTCTGTTCAATGGCAGTGAAGAGAATGTAGCCAAGGCATCGAAGACACTGATGGAAGAAACCGAGCATTCCAGTGTGGATACTCATCAGGACAGCCCGTAATCAGGAGAGTGCGTAAATACCCGGACATATGAATTCATAAGCTATGTCCCCGCTGGTGGCGGGGATATAGCCATTTAATATTCGATTACGTGTGTCTACACACTTAGATAGCAAAACATCTGATCAGCAGTAGTGTTAACGAAAGGGTCACCAATGAAAGCAGTGACCCTTTTATGCCGTAGCTTCAAAGTCTTGGTTTAGGAAGTTGCTTTAGCTTGGAAAGTGAATCGATGCATCGATTTCTGTCCTCAACCTTTGAGTTCGTGCAAAACTTGGTCAATTCATTAAGGCTTGTACCTTTCAGTGCATTTTGAAGGGCCTGTTGAAATGAACCCCCACACTTCACTGGTTTCGGGACAGCTGCGAACACGGTTATCAGCTCTTTATCAATTTTTTTCTCATATCCTAAAAAAAGATGATCCAGTACAGGCAGACCTGTTGAAATACCATAGGTGGTTTCTTTCTGGTTTTTATCGAACTTACCTACCCAGTTTAATTTCAGGTCATCCATAACGGTCATCTGAGTCATACACTCACTGTCATCTGTATCCAGATCAAGTTCGCTGCAAGTGTCGTCGGTGGCACTGTGATAATACATAGTGCCGTTTTGAAAATTCAGGATCTGTAAAGGAGTCTGAGTCAAATTACCAGAAGTCAGAGTGGCACTGAAATAGTCTTCTGTCTCAGGTGTAAACCCCACTAGGTAGGTCTGGGCTCCTGGGTCATTGAATACTCTCTGACAGGGTGTTTGGTCGGTATCAGAAGCGATTACGCAGGAGGTTAGCGCCATAGCAGCTATCATCGCACCTGAAGCAACGTACTTTGCAGTAAGAGGCTCTGAACTAAGAAAGTGTTTGATTACTTTCATTTTATTGCCATTGAGAGAGTATGGAATCGGCAAGTATAGATAGTTATTTCTGGTGTGCTGTTGGGAGAGTGAGAGAGAGGTAAACGGGCGTATAGATTCACATGTCCGTTTACTTTATTTTATGACTATTTTTTTGAAGGCTTATCCTTTGCCAGATCGGCTCATCAAATTATTTTCCAGGCAAGTCTTATTAAAGTGTGAAAAAAAATAACAGCTAGGAAAAAATCAGACTTTTCTATTTTCCTCGAAAGAAATAACGTAAATCCTGTGTGAAGAAATTCAGTTTCCCCTAGAAAATCAAAAGAACATCCGGGAGTTAATAATGAAAAAAACACTGGCAAAATTTGCAGCGGCAGTCGCCCTATCTGCAGCCTCAGTCATAGTGCCAGCTAAGGAGCTGGTGATTGGTTTTTCTCAGATAGGTGCTGAAAGTGCATGGCGTTCTGCTGAAACTGAGTCAGTTAAATCTGAAGCGAAAAACAGAGGCTACACCCTTAAGTTTTCCGATGCTCAACAAAAGCAGGAAAACCAGATCAAGGCACTTCGCTCATTTGTAGCGCAAGGTGTAGACGGCATTGTTCTTGCACCCGTCGTTGAAACAGGTTGGGACCGCGTGCTTCGTGAAGTAAAAAGAGCCGGTATTCCTGTAGTGTTGGTTGATCGTGGTATTAAGGTCAGTGATCCCAGTCTTTATACATCACTGGTTGCTTCAGACTTTGTTTTTGAAGGCAAACTGGCAGGCAGCTGGCTTGCACAGAAAACACACGGTATAGCCAATGTTGTAGAGCTTCAGGGCGGCCCGGGGGCTGCGCCAGCTATTGATAGAAAAAAGGGCTTCGGCGAGATTGTTGACGAGTTTGCCGGCATGAATATCATTGCTTCCCAAACCGGTGAGTGGACTCGCACCAAGGGCAAGGAAGTGATGGAAGCGTTCCTGAAATCTCAGGGTGACAAGATTGATGCAGTCTATGCCCACAATGATGATATGGCCCTGGGTGCGATTCAGGCTATTAAGGAATACGGTAAAAAGCCTGGTAAGGATATTCTTGTCGTTTCCATCGATGGTGTGAAGTCAGCGTTTGAAGCCATGGTTGATGGTGACCTGAACGCCACCGTTGACTGCAATCCTTTACTTGGTCCACTGGCTCTGGATGCTCTGGAAGCGGCTATTGCAGGTAAAGAAGTCGAAAAATGGATTGTCCAGAAGGATAAGATCAACCTGATGCAGGATGCTGCCAGCATGATCTCTTCCCGTAAGTTCTAAATAATACCCTGTAACAGTGTCGGCTAATCTCCGGCACTGCGAAATCAATAAGAAACAGTGCAGGGATGACCCATGTCAGATGTAGAAATACTGGCCGTCACAGGCCTGAGTAAAAGCTTCCCCGGTGTTAAAGCGTTAAATGATGTTTCACTGTCGCTAAGGGAAGGGGAAGTGCATGCCTTGATGGGAGGCAATGGAGCAGGTAAATCAACCCTGATCAAGTGCCTTACCGGTTTTTATTCCAGCGACAGTGGCAAAGTATTCCTGGCTGGAAAAGACATAAGCAGTCTGAAACCGGATCAGATTCAGACTTGCGGTATCAGTACCGTTCACCAGGAAGTGAATCTGATTCCAACGCTCTCTGTAGCGGAAAATATTTTTCTTGGCAGGCAGCCAAAGATTCGTGGTCGAATCGACTGGAAAACGATGAACAGTAAGGCCAGAGCAGTATTGGCAAGGCTAAATCTTGATATTGATGTGACGCAGATGTTGTCCAGCTACTCCATTGCCATTCAACAAATGGTGGCTATTGCCCGTGGTGTGGACATGTCTGCCAGAGTTTTGATTCTCGATGAGCCGACTTCCAGTCTTGACCTGAAAGAAGTAGAACAGCTTTTTTCTGTTATGCGTCGGCTCACCGCGGAAGGCACAGCCATTGTTTTTGTTACTCACTTTCTTGATCAGGTTTATGCCATTAGTAACCGGATCAGTGTCTTGAGAAACGGTCATTACATTGGTACTTACGAAAAGGCAGATCTTCCTCAGAATGCCCTTATCAGCAAAATGCTGGGCAAGACAATCAGTGATAAAACAGATTCATCCACCAAAAAACAAAGTCAGGATCAGGATGAAAAAGAGGTTTATCTGACAGCCAGCGGTATTGGCAAGTCCGGCTATATCGAACCTATCGATCTTAAAGTACATCAGGGCGAAGTCATCGGTCTGGCAGGGTTATTAGGTTCTGGTCGTTCTGAAATTGCCAAACTGCTGTTTGGTGTTGTGCAGCCCGACACTGGAAGACTGTATGTTCAGGGAACGGAACAACTGTTTTCATCTCCACGGAAGGCTATTCAACAGGGTTTGGCCTTTTGCCCGGAAGATAGGAAAAAAGAAGGTCTGATTGGCGAATTATCGGTTAAGGAAAATATCATTCTGGCACTCCAGGCCAAACGTGGTTGGTATAGAGCTTTGACTGGTGTACAGCAGGAAAAGATAGCCAAAGATTTTATCAAATCTCTGAAGATTGTAACGTCTGACCTCAATAAACCCGTCAAAGAACTCAGTGGCGGCAATCAGCAGAAAGTAGTTCTGGCGCGCTGGCTCGCATCGGCCCCGTCATTCCTGATATTGGACGAACCCACCCGTGGGGTGGATATTGGTGCTCATCAGGAGATTGTTCGAATTATCAAAGGCCTGAGTAAACAGGGGCTTGCCATTATGGTGATTGCCTCGGAGTTGGAAGAGGTTGTTGATATCAGTGATCGGGTCATTGTCTTGAAAGACAGAAAACAAATAAAAGAGTTGTCCGGTGATGAAATTTCCGAAGCTAATGTGCTCTCTTCAATTGCTGAGGGGGCTTTATGATTACTGACAGTATTTCAGTTCCTCGAGAAGATAGATTATCTGCAATACGAACATCAAAACTGTTCTGGCCGCTGGCTGCACTGGCTCTACTGTTGTCGTTTAACTTAATAACAGATCCTTCATTCTTTGCGATTGAATACAAGAATGGCGTCTTTTTTGGAAGTTTGATTGATATCCTGAACCGGGCCGCTCCAGTCGCATTACTGGCATTGGGTATGACATTAGTGATTGCCACTGGTGGTATAGATCTTTCGGTCGGTTCAATCATGGCTATCGCTGGAGCAACCAGCGCCTGGCTGATCAGTCATGAAGTGGTTAACTCTTTATGGCTCATCCTGGCCATTAGTTTGGGTGTGTCCCTGCTGGCAGGTTTGTGGAATGGTCTTCTTGTTACGGCTCTTGGCATTCAGCCAATAATAGCGACTTTGATATTAATGGTGGCAGGTCGTGGTATTGCTCAGTTGATTACCAACGGTCAGGTTCTGACTTTCAGCCATGAAGGTTTTGAAATGATTGGAGGCGGGGCATTTCTGGGGCTGCCACTGTCAATATCTATCGTGATTTGCAGCTATGCATTAGCTTTATTACTTTTGAGAAAAACAGCACTGGGTTTGTTTATCGAGTCAATTGGTTCGAACCCTATAGCGAGTCATTACACCGGCATTCGCAGTAATCTGGTGAAGTTTTCTGTTTATGGTGTATGCGGAGTTGCTGCAGGGTTAGCGGGTCTTATTCTGACTTCTGATATTCAGGGGGCTGATGCGAACAACGTTGGGCTCTGGTCTGAGCTGGATGCGATCCTAGCTGTAGTGATTGGTGGTACAGCATTAACAGGAGGTCGCTTTTCATTGTCGACCACTCTGGTTGGTGTGGTGATTCTGCAGACACTGACTACAACTATTTTGACTCATGGTTTGCCCGTTCAATACACGCTGATTGTTAAATCCGCTGTCGTCATTATTGTCATGTTGCTTATGTCGGCTGAATTCCGTCATCAAATGAAGTCGCTGTTTCAGAGAGGTCAGAGAAGTGAATAATAAATACATACCTCTTGCTGCCACTATTTTTGTTTTCATGGCTCTGTTTGGTTTTGGTTCGGCTCAGTTTGATTCATTCTTCTCCATGAGAGTGTTTACTAATCTGTTTACCGATAATGCTTTTCTGGCGATTACAGCGATTGGCATGACTTTTGTCATTCTGTCCGGTGGTATAGACCTTTCTGTAGGTTCCATGATCGCCTGTGTAGGCGTCGCTACAGCTGTTTTGATTGAACATTATCAGCTGCATCCACTGGTGGTATTTCCGATCATTCTGATCTGCGCAACATTGTTCGGTAGCTTTATGGGGTTCCTGATCGAGAAGTATGATCTGCCACCGTTTATTGTGACATTGGCAGGTATGTTCTTTTTAAGAGGCCTGTCGTTTGTTATCAGTATTGAGTCGATTCCCATCACTCACTCTTTCTATGACAGCATTGCTGATTTTTATATTCCTCTGCCTGGGAATGGCAGCTTAACAGTGAGCACTCTGATACTGCTGACAGTACTGGCGGGCGCTGTTTATATCGCACATTACACCCGTATTGGCAGGAATATATATGCGGTGGGAGGCAATGAGCAGTCTGCAGCCTTACTGGGGGTGCCTGTTGGAAGAACCAAACTGTTTGTTTACTCAGCCAATAGTTTTCTGGCTGCGCTCGCTGGAATAGTATTCACATTCTATACCTTCTCTGGTTATTCATTGGCAGCAATGGGGCTGGAATTGGACGCAATTGCCTCGGTAGTGATTGGTGGAACCCTGCTTTCAGGTGGTGTCGGATACGTTGTTGGTACGATATTCGGAGTTCTTATTCAGGGAGTGATTCAGACGATTATCAGTTTTGATGGAACTCTGAACAGTTGGTGGACCAAAATATTTATAGGACTACTGTTGTTTATATTCATTTCCCTGCAGAGGTTGATATCATCAGGGCTTCTCTTGAAATGGTGGCCTTCTGATAAGAAGCCATTGGTAAACTGATCAGGCTTTGTATTCAAGATGTTTGACTATAAGAAGAATAACAAGGTCGACATTAGTACGCTGTTGGAGCGACCAAAAGTCATAGCGCTTCTGCTCAGCCCCAAGCTATCTGCTCACTGCCAGATTATGAGAGGCTTCAGTGACTACATGAAAGAACACGACTGCGACTGGTCGATTGTTCTCCATCATGAACTCAAATTAAGGAAAAATGACGTAGTTGATCTCTGGTTTGATGGCATCGTAGCTGACTATAACAATGAGCAAATCAGGAAATTTCTGGAAAAACGGGACATGCCCGTTGTAGGTCTGACCAGTGGTAGGGACAAACAACGTGGCGAATTTTCTCACCCGATTGTGACGATAGATAATGAAAAAGCGACTCGTATGGCCTTTGAACACCTGGCTGGAAAGGGACATACGACTATTGCTTATTATGGTCTGCAGGATGATGAGAGTAGTTTCTGGTCCAGAACTCGACTTGATAGCTACCGCAGTCTTTGCCAGAAAGCAGGCGCTAAATCATATGTTTATGAAGGCACTCAGCCGACCTTTTCAGCCTGGCTGGAAGAAACCGAGAAACTGAGACTCTGGATTGATGCCTTGCCTAAACCCTGCGGAATTATTGTCTCGAGTGATATCAGAGCCAGAACGTTAATTGGTGTCTGCGAATCCAATCAAACGATTGTTCCCGATGAAGTTTCCATTGTTAGCATTGGTGATATGGAAGTGGGTGAGTTTTTCCATAAAACAGCGCTGTCTTCTGTTGATCCGAACTGGGTAATGGCCGGGTACCTGGCCGCAGAGATGGTTAATCGTACTCTTTTGGCGCAGGAAGTACCGAGAATAAGTGTTTCTCAGCCAGAAGTGATTGATGAGCGCAGCAGTTCTGATTTTCGTTCAGTAGAAGATCGTTTCGTGCTCAAAGCACTGCATTTTGTACGACTGAATGCTTGTAAAGGTATTAAGGTTCAGCAGGTTGTGGACTACACCGGATGCTCCAGAACACTTTTAGAGTCCCGTTTTAAAGAGCAAGTGGGGCACTCAATTCATCAGGAAATCCATACTTTGAAGCTGGAAAAGGCCAAAGAGTTGTTGATTGAAACAGAGCTTTCAGTCAAAGAAGTTGCAAAACAAACAGGCTATCCATCATTTCATTATCTCTACGGGTTGTTTAAAAAAGAATTGGGAGAGACGCCTTCATCGTTCAGAGAAAAAAACAGAATAGGAATTGAGCTATAAGTCAGTAAAAAGAAGTACCACGAACATGCTTTTTATATTGCCTCTTTATTGTTGAATAAAGGGGCTTTTGTGATTTCTTTTATTTATAAAAACTCTTTAAAAATCATAAGGATATGTTAAAAAAGTAAATTGAAAGCAAAGCTTTGACTGAATACTCTGAGAGTGACTGGCAGCAGTAAAGCCTGATTAAAAACAATAAAATTGCCACACGGTTACTCACATGAATAAAAAAACTCTTTTGGCCGGATCTATTGCTCTGGCTCTGTCTTCATCTGTTTTTGCTGATCTCAGTCTGGATGCCAGTCTGGAGCTCAATACTGATATGGTCGACACATCCCTGGAAAGTGCTGAATACAAGCAAAGTGGCTTTGTAGAGCTGGGTGCAACAGCGCGACGTGAAATGAATGACTACTTTATTGCTGCGAAAGGCGCTTTCAGAATAAAAACCAGTGATTCCATGGAGGTTCGGGATGCTTATATACAGCTTGGTAACAGTGCATGGGATGTTCAGGCGGGCAGGTTTGAAGCAGTAAACCTGTTTCCTCTCGGTAAAGACACAATGGTAGAGCATGCTGGTGGTTCAGAAGTTTCTGTCTATGAAGCCAACAATGTTCGTGGTCGTCTGGGTAAAAATGATTCAGGGCAGGTAGCTCTTCACGTCAATGCTACTGAAAATCTTAAGTTTGAATTGGCTACAGCCTTTGGTGACTTTGAAGGTGGAGATGACGTGGATAAACAGGCGTTTACAGGTGTGCGCCCTGCTTTAATGTGGTCTTCAGACGTTGTTAACCTGACGCTTGGTTATGAGCAGGTTAAATATGATAAAGAGACCACAACTAACGGTGTGGCGACGAAAGGCAAAGTTAATAAAAATGGTTTTGGTGCCAATGCCAACTTCAATGTAAGCGGTGCTGGTGTAAACCTGAGTCTTGCTCAGAGCAAAGACAAAGAGTCTAAAGACAAGGTTAATAGCTATGCCATTAACGTAACCTATGGTGATTTTGGTGCTGGTTACATTCACTCCAAGACAGACTTTGATGCAGCAGCTTCCAAAGATACCAAGGTAGGGACTACCTACGCAGCTTATACTATGCCTTTACTGGGAATTGAAGGCGCTTCTGCCACAGTAGCGGGGTCTTATTCTACAGCCAGCGATGTAACAGAGGCCGTGAGTGATAAGACTACCGCCTTGCGTCTTCGGTTGAACTATACCTTCTAACAGTCTGTTGGAATGAGACAGCGTCACCAGTCACAAACATGCCTGATGACGCTGTTCTGCTCTAAAGATCCATATCGCTGCATTCGGAACATACAGACATTTCTACCTTCTCAATGAAGGCTGTACGGGTCGGGGTAAAGTCGTTAGAAACACTGAGCCGCTTCATAACCCTTACATCATACTGCGTAGGGTATTCATGCTGTATTGATTGGGCCTTCTGACACTCATCGCCTGAGAATGAAGTACAGAAACTGAAGTCGTAAGTTGAAGAACGAACCAGTAAGACAGTTTCCTGTTGAAGGCACTGGCGATCTTCCGAGCCATTCAGGTTGTCATATTTGCTGCAAACATTTGCTTTCCCTCCATACAGCATGACTTCACCATCCTTGCCCTTGAAATGTTGAATTTCATCGACAGGTATTATGACCAGTCTGGTTTCTGCTCCTGTACTGCTTGTTGCAGTGAATGGAATGGTCGGTATGTCTGCTTTATAGAACTGACTGTCTTTTACATCCGACAAATTTGTGGCGCTGGCAGCACTGACTGTCATGAAAAGCAGTGAGGAAAGAGCTAATAGCTGTCGTATCATGGATCATCTCCGTTATGTGGGGTGTGACATGACTTCGACAGATCAATAGAGAAAATAAGTGCGTTTTTTCCCAAGCATAATTACGCTTTTCTTTCGTTATCAGACAGGGGTGGGCGACAGTAATACAAGGTAAAAAATGAACTACTTCATTGAGTAAAAAACTACTGAACAAGACCCCATGTTTCTTTTTTTTCCATCGACTTACTTTTTTTGTCAGATCTCTATAATTCTAAATAGCATTTGGTACTTTCTTATTGGATAAGAACAACAATAAGGAAGAGTGATGATCAGGCACCTGAGAAAAAAACTGTTATTAGCACTGGTTTGCTGTCAAGCAGGCAGTGCCATAGCAGCTGAAACATGGGTATTTAATAGTTCGGGAAATGACGGTGAAATTGTTTACCCCGTCAGTATTGAAGAGACTTTTTCTCAGCAAACAGTAAGTTGGGATGAATTTAGTGGTAGCTGGGTTGTTGGAAGTGACTATTTAAAGCAATCAGACAGCGGTTCAGAGGGTGGAAAAAGAATTGCTGAAGGGACTGATTTCAGTGATTTTACACTTGAAACGACTTTAAAAATTATTGATACCAGTGCTAGTTATGGTAATGCCGGAGTGGTTTTCAGAGTGACCAATGCTTCTGATTCTGTTGATGGGCTTTTTGGGTACTATGTTGGCTTAAACGCACAAGGACATCTGGTTCTGGGTGAGATGAATAATAACTGGAAAGAGTTGCAACGCTCCAATACAGCTATTAACACCAACCAGGATTATCAGCTAAAAGTAGTAGCTCATGGAACAGAAGCTAAAATCTACCTTGATGATGAACTGAAAATTACTGCGCAGATTTCCCAGCATACTTCAGGTGCCATCGGTCTTCGAACTTATAAAGCATCAGCGGGATATAAGTCTTTAAATGTAGAAAATGATGGTCAGGTGCTGCTCAGTTATCAGCCAGAGAGCATTTGGAGCAGTTATGGCGGCAACTGGGCTTTGACTGAAGATAGCTATGAGCAAACAGCTGGAGGAGGAACTGACTACGGACACAAGTCAATTCTTGCCGGGAGCAGGACAGATAACTTTACCTTTGGTGTAGATATTACACCGTTAAGTTCGGCTCGTTCTGGAGCTAACAGTGGCGTGGTTTTCAGAGTTCAAAATCCAGCAGAAGGCGCTGATGCTCTTCAGGGATATTATGCAGGATTGGATAACCGAGGTCTGCTGGTATTAGGAAAGATGAACAACAACTGGCAGCAATTAGCTCAGTCTAGTATCAATGTCATCGAGAACCAAACCTACCGCCTGAAAGTTGAAGGTGATGGGCCTGTGATAAAAGTTTTTTTGGATGATCAGTTGCAATTGAGTGTCACAGATGCTGATTGGACAACTGGTGCTATAGGTCTGCGAACTCATATGGCAACGGCAAACTACGATAACCTCAGTTTGCAAGGAAGTTATACAGAAAATACAGCAGAAGCTGTACAAGACACAGCTTATTTGATGGCTTACTTCAAAGGCAATAACCTTCCTAATGAAAAACTTTTCTATGCGAAAAGTCATGATGCTCTGAAATGGACAGCATTGAATAACGGTAATTATGTCTTTGATGCAAATAACTACAACGTTCGATTAAGAGATCCGTTTATTCAACGAGTTACCCATAATGGTGAAGAAAAATTCCATTTAGTTCATACGAAAGGTTGGGACAGTCAAGGTATCTATCACTGGGAGTCTGATGATCTACAGAATTGGACCGGTAGCTATATAGGCGTCATGGAGGGGACTTCCGCTCCTAATGCCTGGGCTCCTGAGTTTTTCTATGATGAAGACAGTGAACTGTTCTACGTATTCTGGACATCGAGAACCCCAAGACAAAATGGTGAAGGAGGCAGTAATGGTGAATCTCCAGATGGCTGGACAGAAAAAATCTGGTATACAACAACCAGTGACTGGCAGACATTTGCACCTTCCAGGGTTTATTTCTATCCCAATTTTGATGTTATTGATGCCAATATTCTCAAAATAAACGATCAATATCAGATGGTTTATAAAACAGAGTTTGGAGACCATGGAGACAGACATACACTACTGGCGACCTCATCGAGTCTGAATCCAGAAATTGATGTGTTTACGGGTACTGATGACGTATTACCCAGCGTGAGAGGCGTAGAGGGACCTGAACAGTTTAAGGTCAATATAAACGGCACTGATCGCTATTATCTCTATTATGACTTTTTCGCTAATGGTGGTTATTGGGGAGCAGCAAGTTCCGATGATGGCGAAAACTGGCAAACGCTACCTGTAGCGGATGTGAATTTTCCTTCAGGTGCAAGGCATGGCAGTGTAATAGGTATTTCATGGCAAGAATTGAATCAGTTGGGAGGAAGCGGAAAATCTCAAGGGTTGGTGACAAGCTTGGAAGTATCAGGTAGTGGTTTCAGCTTTGAATTGGGTGGAGTTCATAGCCAGACTCCAAGTTGCGGAAGTAATTCACGCTGGTATATCAGCACAGCAAATACTAACGGGAATGCGCTGCTTACTTTGTTAGAGAGTGCCAGAAATCAATCCACTGAAGTTACTGTATATGGTCAGGGGCGCTGCTTGTATGGCCAGAGTATGGAAACACCTGGAAAGGTTACCATTGAATAAATTGAGTTTTTCCTGAAATAAGAGGCTGGCATGATTATTCGTGCCAGCCCAAAACTTCAGAAAAAAAATCTGTAAAGAAAACCAGCCATTACCGCCATACTCAGAATTACAGCCAGAAAAGCCACAATCATCTGATTCCTGAAAATAGATTTCAACAGAATAACTTCTGTCAGGCTTGCGCCGGCGCTGCCAATAATCAGTGCCATTACTGCTCCCAGTCCCATGCCTTTTGCCGCCAGAGCTGAACTCAGAGGAATAACGGCTTCAGCACGGATATACAACGGAATACCAATAACTGCAGCAAAAGGAATGGCCAGAGGATTGCTGCCACTGGCGACACTGGCCACCCATTCGGTTGGCATAAAACCATAAATCAGAGAGCCAATGGCAATACCCAGCATCAGGTACGGCAGAACGCCTTTGAAGTCTTTCCATGTAGACTTCCAAACCTTTAACCAGCGACTGTCTTCAACCTTCTTCTGAGCGCAGGAAGAGCCACAACCTTTCTTTTCGGGTTCTTCATAGGCTTCTTTTTTAACGAATTTCTCAAAGCCCAGTTTTTCCAGAGCAATACCGGCGATAACTGAAACACCCATGGCTACTACAAAGTAGAAGGCGGCAACCTTTAAGCCGAAGGTAACAACAAACAGGCCAATAATAATTGGGTTAAGCAAAGGGCTGGCAAACAGAAAGACCATCATGGTGCCAAAGCCTGCTCTGGCTCTTAACAATCCTTTCAGAAAAGGAATTGTAGAGCAGGAACAGAAGGGTGTTATTGCACCCAGCAGTCCGGCAATAAAATAGCCTTTGCCGTTCTTGTCACTGAGAATCTGTTGAATCTTCTTGGGTGGAATAACGGTTTGCAACAGGCCAACTATATAACTGATCACCAGAAACAGTAGAGTCAGTTCGGTGGCCAGAAAGAGAAACATTTCTATGGTTTCTCGAATCATTTCAGGAGTGATATTCATAACAGGTTGAAAACTATATTTCTGGAATTGTCGAAATATAGTTTTTAGGTGCTTGGGTTGTCAATTTATTTCGATTAAAATCGAAATATTGTTTTTGGAAGTGACTGTCATGAATACCGAGACAAGTGTCGAAGCGATCGCTAAAGCCTTAAAAGAGCTGGGACACCCAACCAGGCTGACTCTCTACAAACGTCTGGTAAAGGCGGGTCATCAGGGACTAGCAGTCGGGAAAATTCAGGAAGAGCTGGAAATACCGGGCTCTACACTCTCTCACCATATCAGTAGTCTGGTGTCCGCAGGGCTTCTAAAACAACGGCGTGAAGGCCGTACTCTTTACTGCGTTCCTGATTATGATCAGCTCAATGAAGTGATTACTTTCCTGCAGGACGAGTGCTGCTCCGATGAAGCCAGTCTTGACGAAAGAAGCGCCGACGAGCAGCTATAGGAAAAGGAACGGGGTTTCAGTAAACTCTGCCACCCGTTTTATAGCTTCTACTGTGGGAGAACCATGACCAACAACCCGAATGAGCAGGATAGGCAGCCTTTGCCCACAGCTATTTTTCTGATGGGGCCGACTGCATCGGGTAAAACCGATCTGGCCATTGCTCTGACAGAACATCTGCCCTGCGAGTTGATCAGTGTCGATTCGGCGCTGGTGTATCGGGACATGGACATAGGTACTGCCAAGCCAACCGTGGAAGAACTGGCCAAAGCACCACACCGGCTGATTAATATCAAGGATCCGTCAGAGCCTTATTCAGCCGCAGACTTTCGGGAAGACGCTCTGAGAGAGATGGCCGAAATTTCCAGTCGAGGCAAAATACCTGTGCTGGTGGGCGGCACCATGCTCTATTTCAAAGCGCTTCGGGATGGTCTGGCAGAATTGCCTGCGGCGGACCAGTCGATCAGAGATAGACTGCTGAAAGATGCAGAAGAACTTGGCTGGGAAAAGCTCCATGAGAAGCTTCAGCAAGTCGATCCTGTTGCTGCATTGCGTATTAAACCTACCGACACTCAAAGACTTCAGCGTGCTCTTGAGGTCTATGAATCGACAGGCCGGCCGCTGTCTGACTGGCACGCAGAGCAGAAGCAGCAGCAACTCCCGTACAATGTCGTAAACCTTGCCATCGCACCGCAGGATCGTTCTGTGCTGCACAAGCGCATAGCTATTCGTTACGAACGTATGATGGAACAGGGCTTTATCGATGAAGTGAAGGCACTGCGTGAAAGAGGTGATCTTGATACGTCTCTGCCTGCAGTAAGAGCCGTTGGCTATCGTCAGGTCTGGAGTTATCTGGACGGTGAAATGGATTACCCGACCATGGTCGAGAAAGGCATTATCGCTACCCGACAGCTGGCAAAAAGGCAGTTAACCTGGCTGAGAAGCTGGCCGGATGTAAACTGGCTGGACAGTTTATCTGTAAATCTTGTGGAAGATGCCTTGAAAGTCATCAGGGCTAACCCTATATAATAGGCATTGTTCTTAATAGAATAACTATCTGGATAAGTGTATTCATATGCCTGAATGTTTTTCTCGTCAAAAGCGAAAAAACAGCATCTGAATTCATGTATCCGGTTGCATTTCCAAGCGTATTGTCTGAGATGGGCTCTGAACGAAGAGACGGCATTCAAACTCGGTTCTTGTTCTCGGACGAAAAGGTAAATGCTGGTACGTAAGAACCTGCAATAGTTTCTGCAGGTCTGACACGAGTAGCTAGTATTACCTATTGATGGCAGTGCGGGGCATCGCTTACTGTTGCCGAGCTAAATTTCTGGGCTGTACACAGATTGAACAATCAGGTACTGGCGCTGCCGGTAAAACGAATAGCCCATATAATGGTTAGTAAAATAACTCACGAATTTACGGCTATTCCAAACCCGAGAATTAATAAGGAGTACAGAAATGTCAAAAGGGCATTCTCTACAAGACCCTTACCTTAATGTGCTGCGTAAAGAGCGCGTGCCTGTTTCCATTTACCTGGTTAACGGCATCAAGCTTCAGGGGCAGATCGAATCTTTTGATCAGTTCGTGATCCTTCTCAAAAACACAGTCAGCCAGATGGTATACAAACACGCTGTTTCTACAGTGGTTCCAAGCCGTCCGGTGCGCCTGCCTATGCAGGGACAGGAAGGTGAGCACGAAGAGCAGGAGTGATTTTTCTCCTCTGCTTGGAATAACTAAAAGGCGCATATTGCGCCTTTTAGCGTTTCTGTTGCCTTGAAAAATAAAAAAGTATTCAGCAGTACCCTTTTGATAACATCTTAAGACAGTCCTTTTAAGGCAATCTCCTAAAACAGTCCCTTAAAAGGTGCAACTTCAGGGTAAACCATTACAATGGCGGCACTCTCTTAAAAAACGATTCGGAGTTTTTATTGTTTTTTGATCGCCACGAAGGGGGCGAAACAGCCATCCTCGTTCACCCGGAATTATCCGACGACCGCGAACGGGAAGACCCCCAGGAATTTATGGAGCTGGCTAGCTCCGCCGGAATTGAATCTCTGGCCTTCATAACTGTTAACACCCGTAACCCTACTCCCCGATACTTTGTTGGTCCCGGCAAGGTTGAAGAAATCCGTCAGGCGGTTCTCCAGCACGAAGCTGAAGTTGTTCTGTTCAACCACGCACTTTCCCCGAGTCAGGCTCGAAATCTGGAAAAAGAACTGGAATGCAAGGTTGTAGATCGTACCGGCCTGATTCTCGATATCTTCGCTCAGCGTGCCCGAACCTTTGAAGGTAAGCTGCAGGTAGAGCTGGCACAGCTGGAATATGTCAGCACTCGACTGATTCGCGGCTGGACCCACCTTGAACGACAGAAGGGTGGCATTGGTCTGCGTGGGCCGGGTGAAACCCAGCTTGAAACAGACCGCCGATTGCTTCGTGCCCGAATTAAGAGCATCACCAAACGTCTGGAGAAGGTTCGTAAGCAGCGAGATCAGGGACGTCGTTCCCGCAAAAGAGCAGAAGTACCTCAAGTTGCTCTGGTGGGTTATACAAATGCCGGCAAGTCTACTTTGTTTAACAGCATGACGGCTTCTGATGTCTACGCTGAAGACCAACTGTTCGCAACGCTCGACCCAACTCTAAGACGTCTGGAGCTCGATGACCTGGGGCCAATCATTTTGGCGGATACTGTAGGTTTCATCAGACACCTGCCGCACAAGCTGGTGGAAGCCTTCAGAGCAACACTGGAAGAAACCCGTCAGGCTGACCTTCTGCTGCATGTTATCGACTCCCATGACCCTGAGCGTCTTGATAACATCAAACAGGTTAACGATGTTCTGAAAGAGATTAATGCAGACGAAGTGCCTTCTCTGCACATCTATAACAAAATTGATTTGCTGGAAGGCGTTGAACCAAAGATTCAGCGTGATGATGAAGGCAAGCCGGAAAGAGTCTGGGTTTCCGCTAAAACCGGTGCAGGTCTTGAGCTGATTGAGCAGGCTATTACTGAACTTCTGGGTAACGACATGGTCCAGGGACGTCTGTCTCTGACACCGGCTCAGGGTAAGGTTCGTGCACGATTCTTTCAGGCTGGCGCGATTCAGGCCGAAGAGTATTCGGACAAAGGTGAGTTGCTACTGGACATTCGTATGCCGCGCGGTGATTATGAACGTATAGCCAAGCAGGAAGGGTTGTCTTCAGGTAATCTGGCTGAGCATTGATTCGCTGGTAGCTGACAGGGTAAGTAAAGCGTAAGAACTTACGGTCAATACTAATATTGGCTTGCACATTCCGCTTAGCAAACTCTACAATCTGGCCTAGAACAGCGTCCCTTCGGTTGTATCCGATGTGGCACACATAAATCTATCCGGCCACTTTTGGCATGGATGAGTATTGAAAAGTTTGTTGAGCAGTTGGAAGTACTAATTAGACATACAGTACTTCTACTCTATTGCCGACAGAGAATTCGTTACTGACTCTACGGAGACATATATGGCCTGGAACGAGCCGGGTGGAAACAATCAGGATCCATGGGGTAGTGGAAACAATAAGGGCGGCGGTAAGAATCAGGGACCACCTGATCTGGACGAAGCCTTCCGCAAGCTACAGGACAAATTGAACTCCATGTTCGGCGGGCAGGGCGGCAGCTCTTCCGGTCAGAGCGGCAATACCGGATCTTCTTCCGGTATGTTTGGTGGCATTCTTGTTCTGGCTCTGGTTGCCTACTTCTGGAATGCGGTTTACACCGTTGATGAAAAAGAACGTGCGGTTATTCTGCGCTTTGGTGAATACGTTCAGACCGTTGAACCGGGTCTGCACATCTACTTCCCACCGATTGAAACCAAGTATCAGGAAAAGGTGACTGAACTTCGTACCTATAACCTGAGACAGCAAATGCTGACCGAAGATGAGAACATCGTTGAGGTGTCCATGTCTGTTCAGTACAACATCGGAAACGTTAAGGACTATGTCCTGAACGTAGCCAAGCCTCAGATGAGTCTGGAACAGGCAACACAAAGTGCATTGCGTCACGTTGTGGGTAGCTCCGAGATGTATCAGGTACTGACACAGGGCCGTGAGGTTATGGGTCAGGAAGTCCGCAAGCGTTTGCAGGACTACCAGAGCAACTACGGAACCGGTCTGAACATTGGTAAGATCAACATCGAGAGTGCTCAGCCACCAAAAGAAGTTCAGGCTTCCTTTGACGATGTAATCCGTGCCCGCGAGGATGAGCAGCGCGCCAAGAACAAGGCCGAAGCTTACGCCAATAAGGTGATTCCGGAAGCTCGTGGTCAGGCTCAACGTAGTATCGAAGAAGCCAACGCTTATCACGATGAAGTGATTGCCAGAGCAGAAGGTGAGGCAGCTCGTTTCTCCAAACTGCTGACCGAGTATAAGCGTGCACCGGAAGTTACCCGTGAGCGTCTCTATCTTGAAACCATAGAAGAAGTTCTGGGCAGCACCAGCAAGGTTCTGGTGGATGTTGAAGGTGGCAATAACATGATGTACCTGCCTCTGGACCGTCTGGGACAGGGTAAATCAGCGATGCCAGCCAGACAGGCTGCAGACCTGAGCAGTCAGGAAGTGACCGAGATCAGCAACAGAGTTGCCGAGGAGTTGAACAAGCGAGTGAATAGCATCCGCAATAGCAGCGGGAGGATTGGACGATGAGTCAGAAAGGTTTCAGTGCCCTGATCGTTGCTCTTGTTGCTGTCGTTATTGGCTGGGGTAGTCTCTACGTCGTCAGTGAACGTGAGCGTGCCGTGCAGCTTCGCTTTGGTGAACTGGTAGGTCCGAACATCGAACCGGGTCTCCATTTCAAATTCCCGTTTGTGGATAACATTCGTATTTTTGATGCCCGTCTTCAGCATCTGGAAGTGCCTTCCGAGCGTTTCCTGACTCTGGAGCAGAAAGCGGTTATCGTCGATTCCTACATCAAGTGGCGGATTGCCGACGTAGCCAGCTTCTATAAGGCTACTGCCGGTGATTTGTACCGTGCCAACACCCTGCTGTCTCAGCGTGCAGAATCCAGACTGCGTAACAAGGTCGGTGGTTTGACCCTGAACGAAGTGGTTTCTGGTCAGCGTGACAGCATTATGAGCGACATCACCAATGAACTGGATGAAGTGGCTCGTAAGGAACTGGGTGTAACGGTTGTCGACGTACGAGTTAAGCGTGTTGACCTGCCACCTCAGGTAAGTGACTCCGTATTTGAACGGATGTCCTCTGAGCGTGAGAAGGAAGCCCAGGAGTTTCGTTCCAAGGGTCAGGAAATGGCTGAAGGTATTCAGGCCAATGCTGACCGTGAACAGCGAATCATTCAGGCGGATGCGTACAAACAAGCAGAGATTATTCGAGGTAATGGTGACGCAAAGGCTGCAGAAGTTTATGCCAGTGCTTACAACCGAGACTCTGAGTTCTACGCTTTCCACCGTAGCCTGCAGGCTTATAAACAGTCATTTAGCGACAGTGGCGATATCATGTTGCTGGAGCCAAATAATGACTTCTTCAAATATCTGAACAAGAAATCTGGCAATTAAAAAGCAGATATAAGAATTCTTCAGTATTTACTCCGCGCAAGCGGGTAAATACTGTTTGAAAATTGATAGTATCTGAACACAGACTGCTCAAATTCTTTTCAGTTGTTTGATATTTTCCGCCTCCTTATGGAGGCGGAATTCGTTTCAGGGTATGATAGCGCAAACCGGGCCTGTCCCGGTTTTTTTGTGACCACTGTGATTCAAAAGCAGGGTTGGTAGCATGGCTTGGAGGGCGCAGTTTTGGATTTAATGCAACAGCTGGCAATCGCCTTTAGCCTGATGCTGATACTGGAAGGTATCATCCCCTTTCTCTATCCGCAGAGATGGAGAAATCTGGTCGCAAAGATGTCGGAAATTAATAACCGACAACTGAGATACGCAGGTCTGGCCAGCATGGTGCTGGGACTGTTGATTCTCACTGCGCTTACCTGACCTGAGAGGTCTGGAAGCCAAACCCGAGATTAAAAATAAATCTGATTTCATGTCTGAAATGATCATGAGCTCAGAACAAAAGTGTCATAAGCTGTACTTTCCGGCTCCATTTGAGCGGGACAGGTAAGAAGACAATAAGAGAGGCTGTTATGACCGTCGCCGATCGCTGGCTGTTGCCAGACGGAATTGAAGAAATACTGGCTCCCAGTGCTCGCCGGGCAGAAATGCTACGCCGCGAGATGCTGGATCTGTTTGACCGCTGGGGCTATGAACTGGTGATCCCTCCGCATCTGGAGTTTATGGAATCACTGAGTGCCGGGGTTGGGCATGACCTTGAGCTGCAGACCTTCAAGGTGACGGATCAGCTGACGGGTAAAACAATGGGACTGCGGGCAGACACAACACCTGCTGTAGCTCGAATTGACGCTCGTACCAGTTCAGAAGGCACAGCGCGTCTCTGTTATGCGGGCAGTGTCTTTCATACCAAACCGGCATCGCTGGGCGCATCCCGCTCTCCGATTCAGCTGGGTGCAGAGCTTTACGGCCACGCTGGTGTGGAAAGTGATATAGAAGTTATCTCGCTGATGCTGGAGACTTTGAGCAGTGTCGGTATGAATTCTGCCAATCTCGATCTTGGGCATGTGCAGATCTATCGTTCGCTGGTTCAGTTTGCAGAACTGACCGCAGGACAGGAACAACTGCTGTTTGATGCTTTGCAGAGAAAGGCTGGTTGTGAAGTTCGTGACTTGCTGAACAACTGGCAGGTTAAAAAGGGAGTGGCCGAGATGTTTATGTCTCTCACTACTCTCTCGGGTAATACAGACATTCTGGATGTCGCCCGTGAAAAACTGGTGTCAGCGCCAGATGAAGTGTTTGCAGCGATTGATCAGCTGGAAACCATTGCTGGTGCGATCAAAAGCCAGTACCCGGAAACGAATCTGTATTTCGATCTAGGTGAGCTGCGCGGTTATAACTATCATACGGGTGTCGTTTTTGCCGCTTACGTTTCAGGGCAGGGACAGGCTATTGCCAAAGGCGGCCGTTACGATGGTATTGGTCAGGTCTTTGGCCGTGCCAGACCTGCCACAGGTTTCAGTACTGACCTTAAAGTACTACTGGATATGAAACCCGCTGATACAGGTCAGCGGGCTGCTGTTTTTGCGCCTGTCGATGCAGATGCCACGGTTGTAAGGCAATTGCGTCGAGAGGGTAACCGGGTGGTTTGCCAACTGCCTGACCAGGAGACTGACGCTGCGGGCACTGGTTGCAAGCGGAAGCTGGTCTGCCATGAAGGGGAATGGACTGTCGTTGACGTCTGATCCTGATGTGCTTAATGCATGAAACCGGTCCTGCCGGCGTCATGCCTGAATAGTTTGGAATCTAAGAGACCGTTTACCATGGGTAAAACTGTTGTCGTACTGGGCACTCAATGGGGTGACGAAGGTAAAGGCAAGATCGTAGACCTGCTGACCGAGCAGGCTGAAGCGGTAGTGCGTTTTCAGGGTGGCCACAATGCGGGTCACACACTGGTGATTGACGGTGAAAAAACCGTTTTGCACCTGATCCCTTCCGGCATTCTGCGCGAAGGCGTTGTCTGCTACATCGGTAACGGTGTAGTTCTTTCCCCTGAAGCGCTGTTGAAGGAAATCCACAAGCTGGAAGAAGGTGGTGTTCCTGTTCGCGAACGCCTGAGAATCAGCCCGGCCTGCCCTCTGATTCTGCCTTACCACGTAGCTCTTGATCAGGCGCGTGAACTGGCTCGTGGTGAAGCGAAAATCGGTACTACCGGTCGTGGTATCGGTCCGGCTTATGAAGACAAGGTTGCTCGTCGTGGCCTGCGTGTCTCCGACCTTCTGCATCCGGAGCGTTTTGCCGAGAAGCTGAAGGAAGTGCTGGAATACCATAACTTCGCTCTGGAGCATTTCTACAAAGTTGAGCCTGTTGATTTCCAGAAGACTCTGGATGAAGCACTGGCTATGGCTGAACAGATCAAGCCAATGATTGAGCGTGTAACTGATAAGGTTCACGAACATCACGGTAAAGGCGATCATATCCTGTTTGAAGGCGCTCAGGGCTCTCTGCTGGATATCGACCACGGTACCTATCCGTTCGTGACCTCTTCAAACACAACTGCGGGTGGCGTTTCCACCGGTAGTGGTTTTGGTCCTCTGTACCTCGATTACGTTCTGGGTATCACCAAGGCTTACACGACTCGTGTCGGTTCCGGTCCTTTCCCGACTGAACTGTTCGACGATGTTGGTATGCACCTGGCCAAGCAGGGTAACGAATTCGGTGCGACCACCGGTCGTCCACGTCGTTGTGGCTGGTTTGACGCTGTTGCTCTGCGTCAGGCGGTTCAGATCAACTCCGTATCCGGAATGTGTCTGACCAAACTGGACGTTCTGGACGGTCTGGAAACCATCAAGATCTGTACTGGCTACAAGAACGCTGAAGGCGAATCCATCACGACTCCGGTTGATGCGGAAGAGTACGAAGCGATTCAACCTGTGTACGAAGAAGTTCCAGGCTGGAGCGAGTCTACTTTCGGTGCCAAGAATCTGGACGACCTGCCTGCCAATGCCCGCGCTTACATCAAGCGTCTGGAAGAAGTGGTTGGTACGCCAATCCACATCGTTTCCACCGGCCCTGACCGTGTAGAAACTATTATTCTTGAACAGCCATTCGGTTGATTGGCTTTTCAACTGAGTGACTTTTCAGTTGAGTGACAGCCAATGTGTGCAGATGCCTGCTATTAGCAGCAGGCATCTGACGCATAAATAAGAGACATCCCCAGTATTATTTCCCCATAGATACACGTCAAAGATATAAGTGACCATCCATGTATAATTGCTGAATAATTGGTAGTCTTGCCAATCTTGAAAAGCGTCCCTCTTCCTTGCACACTCGTTGCATGAAAAACCCTTACGAATTTTTGAAAGCCATTGAGGATGGAAAACCTGTCCCCTGGAAAAAAGGTGTCAGCGTACTGACCAAAGAAGGTATTAAGCCTGGCCAGCTGACAACGGTCATTCTGCCAGATTCACTCTATGACGATAAAACCACTGTTCAGATCATTGATCAGGATGCTTTTCTGCGGCTGAAGAGCCGTTTCCCTGAACCAGTGGCAGTCAGTGACAGAGCTACAGCGTCTCTCGCTGGGGATTCTCATGCCAAAGCTGTAACCGGAAGCATGCTGACGCTGGATAAATCATCATGGCTTGAGCCTCGTGTGGCCGTTTGTCGTAATGGCTTACAGTGGTCAGCCCTGCCAGAGCCTCACGAACATCTGCTTTTGGTAGAAAATCTGGAAAACTTTCTGAGGGTTGAAGAAACACTTTCACTGGCTATAGAGCGATGTGGTTTGGATGAGAAACGTGACCAAATAACTCTGGCTTTTGGTTCTGGTAATGCCGCCGCAAAAGCCTGCAACGCTCTCTTTTATCAGCACTTTGACTCGGTAAACTGCCTGTTTGATGTCGATGCAGGCGGTATTCAAATCTATCAAAATATTAAAAAATTACTGGCCGATTCTACTGTGCCTGTGCGGTTTCTTGTTCCGGAAAATGTATCTTCTCTGCTGGAACAGTCACGCCGTAAGTTACCCGATGATGAACGACAAAAATTGAAAGCTTTCTCTGAGGAAAATCCTGAATTAAGGTCTCTTATCGCCATCATGCGACAGAGTCACAGGAAGCTCGAACAGGAAACCTATCTGGATTGATAAATGAAATTATTGGATGATTCTTTACTTGGGCCAGGTGGCTCTTTATCCGGGCTCGAAGGCTCTCTGTTTGAAGGTGACCGCTACCAGATTCTGAGACTGGTGATGGTTAACTCCGGCAGCTCTGCCTATGTAGAACTGCCTCTGGACCAGACTGCTGCCTTGCTGGGCAGCAATAACCAGGGTAAAACCTCTGGCCTCCATACCCTTAAGCTGTTCCTGCTGCCGGAAGTGAACTTTCGCAGCTGCGAGAACAAATTTGGATTTGCTTCCAAGGACCGTGAATACACCGGCCTTGAGAGCTACCGCTACTATTTTCCCAGCCCTAACTCTTTCATTGTTCTTGAAGCGAGCAATCCCCGTGGCGAGTTCTGCATTGTTCTGTATCAGAGTAATCAGGAGTTAGGCTATGGTCGTTTAGCGGTACCGCGTCCATACGACCATATCAAGCATCTGTTCTGGGATGAAAGCACTCGTGCCAATCAAGGGGCAGGTTCTCATCCAGGCGATATGGAGCTGGCGACAGTCGTTACCCGATTAAAGAAACTGGGTGCACGACCACTTAATGATGTAGCGACTATTCGGGAAGCTTTGTATACCCGTGTGGACCCCAGTGATGACGATACCCGCTTTTGCCTGATGCCGCTGGTGCAATCCCCCAGTCAGCATATGATGCGTTCGATAAAGGCACTTCTGCAGCTCTCCTTCGATATCAAAGGTGCTGACCACAAGAACTTGCCTCAGGCCATTGCCAATATTATTGATGCCGACCTTTCTTCCCAGAAAGAGAGTATCAGTATCGATTTTCACCGTATTCAGGATGACCGTGAGCGGTTGAGCCAGAGTCAGCGGGAGATTCAGGCAGTTCGTGGCCATATGGATGACTGGAGTAGTCTAAGCAGTAACTATCTGAATTATCAGGAGCAGAGCAGTGCTTTGCGTAAGAGTTATCAGACACTGCGAACATCGCTGGCCATTCATAACGACACTTTTGACCCTGAGCTGAGTGATGCCCGTGTTAGTAATGACACGGCCACTAATCGTTATAAGAAGGCTCGGGCACAAATGACGGCTCTGAAAAGTGAGTACGACCAGTGTAAAGGTCAGCATGTCACTCTTTCTAGAGAAGTCTCAGCTCTGACAGGTGCGATTGCTCTTGCTAGAGAAGTGCTGGTCCGTGACGCGCCTGTCGCTGGAGGACAGGATCAGGCTCGTGTACTGACTTATATGAAAGCGTGCCTGTTGGAAGTTGAACAGGAGCTGGAGGCACTTCAGAGTCAGGAGCAGTCGCAGAACGCTCTGCAACGGGAACTCCAGCGCAAGGTGCAGTTACAGAGTAAAATTCAGCGTGCTGAAGCCGTGCTGAAGCAGCAGAAAAGCAGCACACTGTCCTATCTGGACGGACACAGCGCACTGGTACTGAACAGTCTGCACTCAGGCTTTAGCCAAATGGTGATAACGCCAAATGAAGAACAGATAGACGCTGTTCAATCCTTTGTCCGACTGCTCAGTATTAATGAGCAAGGAAGGCTACTGTTTTGCGGTACCCCGTTGCCAGGCGGAAGAGCACAACCCTTTGATGCTATGACTGTAAAAGAGCAACATATAGCACGACTTCATGAACTGGAAGACGAGCTGCAAAACTGTGAGCGCAAGATCGAGGGATATCGTCGTGCATTGACTGGCAGTGACGAGCAGCGTCGGGAATCCCTGAAAGGAAAGCAGATCGAGATAGGTGAGATCAATCGTGAGATGAAAGTCGTTTCGGGTCTGGATTTTAATGTAGACAATCTTGCCGATAAGCAGATCGACCTGGATACGCTGAATCTGAAGCAGGCTCAGCAACTTGAGCAGAGAGCAGCACTGACCGAAGAGCTTAAGCAATACGAGAATGAATGTGAGAATAGCCGTGAGCGGCTGAAAACGCTTGAATCACAGAAAAAGAGCCTGCAAATTGCTGAGAGTAGTCTTAATAACCTCTCATCTCTGGCAGGTCTGCAACATCTGAAAGTGGCTTCGATAGACGTGCCCACAGCTCCTGATGACATTGCGACAGAAGCGAATAAGCTGATTCAAATGTTCTACAACGATGTCTCAGTGACTCGCCAAAGCTGTATCGATAAGTTCAAGGTGCTGATCGGCAGTGGCATTGCCAATCTGGAAGCTGATCTTGCCTTCCGTGCTGATCTGACCAGCAGTGAGTTCTTTGATGCCTTCCACAAGCTGAAGTCAGAATTCGACAATATCGAATCCAGAGAGCGCGATCACCGTGCCCAGGTGATGAATCACAACCACGACACAGGTCGTCAGATCAGCTTGCTGGATAAGATGGATCTCGCTATCCGCAATTTCCAGAACAAGATCAACGACGATCTGTCTCATATTCATATCTCCAACCTTTCCGGCGTAAGAGTCGAGATAGGGACACTGGACAGTTTCAATACTCTGCGCCATGAACTGAAAGACCACGGTACAGAATCAGACCGTTTGATGAAGGAGTCCTTCTACAATCGGCTTCAGGACTTCTGTGAAAAGTATTTGAAAACCGGAGGGCCTGCGGGAGGACGTGCTGGTCGCCTGGATCTGGAGCGCATAGTGACAAGCGTGAAGTTTATCTACCAGATCAATGGCCGCGATGAAGTAACTCCTCAGTCAAACGGCACCAGTTCAATGGTAAATGCGGTACTGCTCTCCATTCTGATGCATAAGCTGGTACCTGAAGATGTGGTGTTTGCTCTGCCGGTTATCTTCGATGAGGTGGGCAGCCTTGACGACAGTAATCTTGCAGAACTGCGTCGTATTGTTGAGGAACACAACTTCACCCTTCTGGTGGCCAACCCGACCAATCAGGGCAGTATCGCTCAGTATATTGGCATATGGCACGACCTGTTCCTGCATCAGGTCACTGAAGGAACGCCTATTGCCAAGTGTCTGGCGATCTATACCGGCAGCAGTGAATCGCTGACTGATATTGTCGAGGATGATTCTGTTGCTGAAAGTGCACCGGAAGAGCTGCAGGCAGAAGAGGCGTACCAATGAGACGGGTCAGCAGTGATGTCACACTGATTGCGATTCTCGAGCATAAATCACTGTTCTTTCAGTTGATGGATTACGTTCAGCACAGTCTGAACAATCCATCGCTGGAATTCACCATCAGTGATTACCAGAAGCTGCTGGCTCACAGTGTTGAAGGTCTGGTGGATAAAGAGCGTCGACGGCTGCTGGATACGCTTGGTCTGGATAACCTTAACCAGAATGGTCTGCTCAGTTATCTCGATCGTCGCAGTGGCCGCTTTCGATTACAGCAGTTTGTGCTGGATATGCTGCGGCATCTGGATAACAAACGTTTGCGGGAACTGTCATCGGCAGAGCTGAACCAACTGCTTAAGCAGTTGGAAGAGTGTGAGCGACAGCTGAGTGACAGCAGTATTCTCTGGCTGGATGACGACCCTGATTATCTGGAAATGGTCGAATCTGCCCACAATACGTTGAACGAAGTGAACTCACGACTGCAGTCTAATGTACGGGCATTGAAGGGGCAGGCTGCGCATTTGGCGGAGCTGGTGGATCGTCAGGACTACAGTCGAATGGAGCGCAGTGAGCAGGTTGGTTTTGCCCTGAACGAGATCCTGCGTATTCATGAACGTCATGTAACGCCTATGTTGCAGTTCCTTGATGAACGTCTGGATATCAGTCGTCCCGGCTCGTCCAGAACGCTTGCGAAGAATGCGCTCTATGGCAGTCAGTCGCCCATGGCACTGGTGCAGAAGATCATCAAGCGCTTCTATGAGCACCGTAAAGGTGAGCATGTTACCCGTCTGCAGCGGGTGCAGTTTCATATTCTGTATCTGGGCGAAGATGTAGCGGCCATTGCCAAGAGTCTGGAAACCTACGTTCGGTACGCACAGCAGGAACGTCAGCGTTACAACCGCACAGAAGAGCTCTACAACAGGCTGCTCGATGCTGCGCGTGAAAAGCAGCAGGGGCTGTTACGGGACTTTTTGCTGAAACCGGAACATGAGGTTTTCGAACCATCAAGAGTGTTTGGTAACTTCAAAAACTTCAGTCGTACCATGACCAGCAACATTAACTGGCCATCGGAACAGGGCACTGATGCGTTGGATGAAGTGCTGCGTGTTCGTCTTGAGAAAGCACCTAAGCTGTCGCCTGACAACCTCTCTGAACCGGGTAAGCCCCGTTCGGAAGAAGAACTGCTGAAACGCACGGTTATCAATCGCATTATGAAAGCGATGGAAAGTTTCGATTATGGTCAGAAACACGATGATATTTATCAGGCGTTGCACGACCATTTGCAGGAATCCATGCCAGCCTACCGTTTGCCTAACCTTGTTGATGCTTTAGGGTTTCTGTCCAGTCATGGCAAGGTAGAGTTGGTTTCTCCTCCTTGCTTTCAGCAGATGGTTTATCAAGGTAAACAGCTGGACTATCGGGTACGCAGCTATGTGCCTAAAGCCGGTAAGCGTCAGTCACGGCAGTCAATTGAGAATGTCTCTGTAAACAGCTCTTCAATCAGGCCGTCAGAGAAAATTTATGGGGAGTTAGCCCAATGAGACAGGACATCAGTCGGAAAATATACCGGGAACTGATTAACGGCAATATCATTAACAAACAGATTCTGGATGGCAGCCTTCTGGCTCCAAATCCACTGTTTGATGAGCTGGCCAGTGAACAGAATCGAACGGTGTACGATCACCTTTATGAAAGCATCGGTTATGAGTTGAAGCAGCTGGGCGACAGTTTTTTTCTGAATGAGATCGGCAAGGATGATGTGCTTTCCGATGTCGCGATGAAACTTCAGACGTTGCTGGTGGTTCTTGTCCGGGGTGTCAGTGATCGACATCTCTATACCGGTATTCTGACCGATCTTCGTGGTGGTTTGAGTCGTCAACAGATTGATGAGATGGGTGATGAGGAAGAGAATCAGCAGATTCTGGCAGCGGTTGGATTGAAAAAACGATTGATCACCGAAGTGGAGAATGTCCTTATTACCCGACAGCTGGCGTTCTGGAACGGGCAGGACAATTTGGTGTTAACCAATGGTGGTAAGGCGTTTCTTGATCATTTGCATGGGATGTAGATCAAAAAAAAGCGCACTGAGGTGAGTGCGCTTTTTTTGAAATTCTCAAGTTCTGGTTAGAACTTGTAGGAGACACCGGCCATGTAAACCATTGGGTCGAGCTCTACGTCGATTTTGTACTTAGCGTTGTCAGCTCTACCCTTAAACTCTGCAGTAGTGTTGATATCCATGTACCAGGCAGCTGCGTTCAGGCTCCAGTTTTCGTTCAGCTTGTAGTCAAAACCAACCTGAGCAGTCAGACCCAGAGAACTTTCAAGTTCCAGATCCTTGTAAGTAGCACTAGCGCCGCTCTTGAAGTCTTCGCTGAAGAACACTGTGTAGTTAACGCCAACACCAGCGTATGGCTGGAATGCAGAGTTACTATCCATTGGATAGTATTGAAGGCTTACTGTAGGTGGCAGATGTTTCACATCAGCAAAGTCACCCAGTCCGGACAGACCTTTCTTGCCCGTTAGGGTGTGTTTGAAAGGAGTGGCAGCCAGGAGCTCAATGCCGATGTTGTCGGTATACATATAGGTGAAGGAAACACCCAGCTGTGTGTTGCTATCAACATCTACAGCAGTGTTAGCCAGTTTGTTGCCATTAGCTTCCAGAAGGCCGCTATCAACATCAGGATTTACAGCAGCCAAACCACCGCGCACCAGAAAATCACCTGCTTCATAAGCTTGAGCAGAAGTGGCAGCAATAGCGGTAGTAGCAGCAAGAATAGCTACAGCAAGAGGACGCTTGAACATTGGATTTCCCTGTCTACTTGTGTGTTTTGTTTGTTTGTGTTCGTAGATGTGAAGTACTTTAATAAGATGTTAATTTTAAAGTATTGATCTGAATCAGTGTTCGTACAGGCTTTATCCAGCGCCCCTTTGACACGGTTATGGCTTTAAATCCGGTTGCAAGTCTGGGCATACTGAGTGAAGATGCAGCCAAATTCTTCTCAGTCACTTCTTATCTCTTTTCTTGTGTCTGAAACTGCTGCAGTGACTGTCGTAACAACTCCTTATTTATTCTTTTAGAGGTTAAACACTCGTCCATGTCGAAAAAGCCAATAGGTTGGAAAGATCAGGACTCCCAGGCAGCCGATGAAGCTGCCCGTTATGAAAACCCGATTCCCAGCCGGCTTTTCATCATGGAAACTCTGGAGAAGCGTGGTGCACCTGCCAGCCATAAAGCGCTTTGTGGTGAGCTGGGCGTTACCAGTGACGAACAGAAAGAAGCACTGCTATTTCGTCTGAAAGCCATGATCCGTGATGGTCAATTGCTGGAAACCCGCAAGGGAACCTACGGACTGCTCAGCAAGATGGATCTGGTTACTGGTCGCATTCAGGGTAATAAAGAAGGCTTTGGTTTTCTGATTCCTGATGAAAAGGGAGAAGATTTCTACCTGTCATGGAAAGAAATGCGCAAGTGCTTCGATGGCGACAGAGCGGTTGTACGGGAAACCGGCGTTGACCGCCGTGGCCGGAAAGAAGGCCAGATTGTAGAAGTGGTTGAGCGCAGAACCACTCAATTGGTCGGTCGCTTCTACGCCGAGAACGATAATATCTTTGTCGTTCCTGAAAATGCCCGTATTGATCGTGAAATCCTGATTAAGCCGGGACCATTGATGCCTACCCACGGTCAGTATGTGCTGGTTGAGATTATTGATCAGCCGGGTAAACGAACTCAGCCAGTGGGTCTGGTTAAAGAGATTCTGGGCGATCGTCAGGATGCCGGAATGGAAGTGGACGTTGCTGTGCGCACCCACGATATTCCACACGTATGGCCTGCAGACGTTGAAGAACAGGTAAGCCATCTGAGTGATCAGGTGGCAGAGAAAGATAAAAAACTCAGAGTTGATCTACGGAAGATTCCTTTCGTCACTATTGATGGTGAAGACGCCCGCGATTTTGATGATGCCGTTTACTGCGAAACCAAGAAAAGCGGCGGCTGGCGTTTATATGTAGCGATTGCTGATGTTTCCCACTATGTAAAAGTGGGCACACCACTCGATAAAGAAGCGTTTAATCGTGGCACATCGGTTTACTTCCCTGGCCATGTTATTCCGATGCTGCCGGAGATATTGTCTAACGGCCTCTGCTCATTGAACCCTGATGTTGACCGACTGGCCATGGTCTGTGAAATGACCATCAGTGCCAACGGCAAAATTTCCGGTTATAAGTTTCATGAAGGCCTGTTTCGTTCCCACGCACGGTTGACCTACTCCAAGGTCTGGAAAATGCTCTCTGATCCTGAAGGTGAAGAAGGCAAGCCTCTAAGAGAACAATATAAGGCACAGGTTCCCCATGTTGAGGAACTCTATAATCTGTTCAAGGTGTTGAAGCGTGTCCGTAGTGAACGTGGCACCATTGATTTTGAAACGGTTGAAACCCAGATTGTCTTTGGCCGAAACCGCAAAATCGAAGAGATTATTCCGGCGGAACGTAATGATGCTCACAAGCTGATTGAAGAATGCATGCTCTGCGCCAACGTGTGTGCCGCCAAATTCCTTGAAAAACACAAGATTCCCGGACTTTATAGAGTTCACGAAGGCCCGACTCTTGAGAAAAAACTGAACCTTACCAGCTTCCTCAGCAGTCTGGGACTGTCCTTACCAACCAAGGGCGAGATTAAGCCTGTACACTATAAAGCCCTGCTGGAATCAGTAAGGGAGCGCCCTGATTACAAGGTTATCCAGACTGTTGTTCTGCGCTCCATGAGTCAGGCTGTTTATACCTCTGATAACCAGGGGCACTTTGGTCTGGCCTTTGATCAGTACGCGCACTTCACCTCGCCGATTCGTCGTTACCCCGATTTGATGGTTCATCGTGCCATTCGCCATGTGATTCGTTCAGGCATTGAGACACGACACGTTCAGCGTGTTGGTGCCAAGGAAATGAACAAGAAGACCATTTACCCTTATGACGGTAATGAGGTCTACACCATGGGCGAACACTGTTCTACGACAGAGCGCAGAGCTGACCTGGCCACCCGTGATGCAATGGATTGGCTCAAGTGTGAATATATGCAGCAGCATATTGGTCAGACTTATAAAGGTGTTATTGCATCGGTCACCGGTTTTGGTCTGTTCGTCGCGCTGGATGAAGTCTATGTAGAAGGCTTGATTCATGTAACCAGTCTGCCCGGTGATTACTATCACTTCGATGGTTCCCATCATCGTCTGGTGGGCGAGCGAACCGGTAAGGTTTACCGTCTTGGTGATGAAATCGAGATTATCGTTGCCCGGGTTAATCTTGATGACCAGAAGATAGACTTCGAACTATCATCTGCTGCTGGCTTGAAACCGGCTCCCCGTAAAGGAAGAAAGCCTTCCGGTGGGCCTGGTCGAGGTGCTGGTCGCTCTGCAGGCAAAGGCGCTGGCCAGATTAACAGTGTTGCTAAAAGTCGTGCGGCTAAAAAGGCTTTACTGGATAAAGCCAAAGAAGAAGAGCAAGGCAAGAAGCCTGCGAAAAAGCGTAAGCCGACCAAGAAGCAAAAGACGCGAGCTAAAAGTCGTAAAAAGACTGACGGCGACCAGGCAGCTCCTGCTACTGCTGCCAAGAAGCCAGCCAGTCGTCAGCCAAGAAAGAGAAAGCCTAAAAAGTAAGTAGTAGCTCCTGTGTATTAGTCATCTGTCGTGTTATAACGACGTTTCTCTGAAAGTTCGCAGCTTTTAGAAGAACAATAAACATAACGGATGAAAAATGCACAGACGTCACTTTATCAAGCTGGCAGGTATGGCTGGGGCTGCTTCAGCTATTAGCCTGCCATTGAGAGCCAGTGCGGAAGCAGTACTGGCGAATAGCTCGACAGGCTCAAAACCCTCAACAACCGTATGGCTGCCTGAGAATGGCCAATCCCATGAGATTGGCAAACGTTCCCCGTCACCTAATATCCACTATATAAAGAACTGGCAGCCAAAGCTTTTTGATGGTGCCGGTTCTCTGTTAAAAACAGATTCAGCCACCCTTCCTGCTGGCCGATACGTGGCTACTTTTCAGATTTGGCACGATGAAAGTGATGGCGACTATCTAGGTGATATTAAAGCCTGGCAGGGTTCGCACCTGGTAAGCCGTGAACAGATCATAGCCGAGGATTTCCCTGATGGACTTGATGGCGGCTATCAACGCTGTCAGCTTGAATTTACTGTGTCCCGTGAAAGCAGTGATATTCGGTTTGAAGTCTGGTTCGCCGACAATGGTCGTATTACAACAGGTGCGGTGAGCGTGACGCCTGTGGACGACCTGCGGCCTTTCTACAATATTGGCCATCGCTGCAGCACTATGGAAAAAGCCGACGAAATGGTGTCCCGTGGTGCGAATATGATTGAATTCGATATTACGCCAGAACTGGTTGATGGTCGTATAGAGTTCAACGTTAAACATTCTGGAGACCTGAAGTGGACTCGCTATCCTGACTTTAATCGCTATCTGGCAAACCTGAAAAAGCATATGGATCAGGGCAATATTGCCATGATTATGCTGGATACCAAGCAGGATGATGCTATTGAACCAAGGCTTTATGCGCTGGATCTGGCCGAGAGGCTGATCAAGGTTGGCATTACTCCAGAGCAGGCGGTTATGTCTGTGCCTGCTGCAGTTGCCGGAGTTTTCAGAACCACTCTGGGTCAGCACGGTAAAGTCACTGCTCTGTATGGCTGCGGTATTGATGCCTATTTAGAAGATTATGGTGATCTGACTGAGCAACAGTGGGTTGAACAGGTAGAAGCAACCGGAGCCAGCTTTCTGGGAGTGGGGGCTGCATCACAGTACTTCTGGTCGCCCATGAAAGACTGGATGAGCTGGATTCAGGCTCTGGCGAACCGTCGTGATCAAAAAGGCGCCTTTGGCAAAGCCTACTTCTGGACTATCAATAAGCGCTCCTCAATTCGCAAATGCCTGGATTATAACGTTGATGGCATTATCACGGACGAACCGGATCGTGTACGGGATATTCTCAAGGAACCTGAATATCAGCGAATATACCGTCTGGCTGACGAACGAGATTCCCAGTTCAAAGTTCACGGTTATCAATAAGCAACAAGTACTCAGATATAGAAAATCATAAACTGTTTGCCCGCATGTGGCGGGCAAACAGTCATTTAATATTCGATTACGTGTGTCTGCACACTTAAGGCTTCATGAATAATGAATGGGTCTGCTAATATTCGACCCATTCTTTAATTTCCAATCTGAAGCTAAATTCCCCGATGAGTGATGATGTGGTTTTCGGCCTGCATGCCGTGCAGAGCCTGTTTGAGCATTCCCCTGAAAAAGTTCTGGAGCTGATGATCCAGAAAGGTCGTACCGACAAGCGTATCAGTGTGCTGGTGGATCAAGCCCGCGAGCATGGCGTTACGGTTCGTTTTGTGGAACGAGGGCGGCTGGACTCAAAGGTTGAGGGAACCCATCAGGGTGTTGTTGCTCGTGTTTCTCAGGCTCAGGTTTACCGTGAAGGTGATCTGGAAGAGCTGCTGGATAATCTGAAAGAAACGCCTTTCCTACTGATTCTTGATGGTGTAACCGACCCTCACAATTTAGGTGCATGTCTGCGTACTGCTGACGCAGCAGGCGTTCATGCCATGATTGTGCCAAAGGATAAGTCTGCCAGCCTGAATGCGACTGCTCGCAAGGTTGCCTGTGGTGCCGCTGACAATGTACCGCTGGTTCAGGTAACCAATCTTGCTCGTACCATGGACTGGTTGAAAAACCGTGGTGTCTGGATGATTGGTACCGCTGGCGAGAGTTCCGGCAATGTTTATCAGTCTGATTTGAAAGGCTCGATGGCATTGGTAATGGGTGCTGAAGACAAAGGCATGCGTCGTCTGACTCGTGATAAATGCGACTCCCTGATTTTTATTCCCATGGCTGGCAGTGTCAGCAGTTTGAATGTTTCTGTGGCCACAGGCGTATGCCTGTTTGAAGCCGTACGACAGAGATCAGCTTCCTGATCGTTTTCTCTTTTCTGAATAGTCGTGTCCCGGCTGAGGTTTTATGAATCCCTGGATTGAACTGGGTACCGCAGATATTCCCAATGCGGGCGGACAACTCAAGTTGTCACAAAGAGGTGACGAGTTTTCCATTCGTTTATCAGGTGTTCGTGGCGAACTAATGAACAGTCGGGTGCACGGTTCGGAAGAGGCGTTGTCTGAACTGGGATGTGCTCACCTTAAATCGACAGCAGATGCCCATGTTCTGGTCGGTGGTATGGGAATGGGCTTTACCCTGATGGCGGCACTGAAAGCAGTCATGCCGACGTCAAAAGTCACCGTCGCGGAACTGGTTCCTGAAGTGATCGAGTGGAATAAAGGCCCGCTGGGTGCTTGTGCCGGATACCCTCTGAATGACTCGCGCACTAGTGTACATCAGGGCGATGTGGTTGAACTGTTTAAGGACAGGAAACCTGCATTTGATGCCATCCTGCTGGATGTCGATAACGGCCCTGAAGGACTTACTCAGACAGACAATCATCAACTGTATTCGTCGCAGGGTGTTGCCGCTATTCAGCAATGCCTGAAGCCTAAAGGCATGCTGGCCATCTGGTCGGCGTTTCCTGATGAGAAATTTCTTGGCCGATTGAAAAAGGCCGAGTTTCAGGCCTCCATGAAAATGGTACGGGCACGGCCGGGTAAAGGCAGTCGTCATACTATTTTTCTGGCACAAAAAAAGTAAACCTTATCAATACGCTTTGAAATGGATTTTCTGAAATAGCTTTAATAAAGCTTTGGGAGAGAAAAAGGTGGATAAAGTAAAAACAGTTATTCTAGATGCTGGCACTCTGGGCAATGGTGTGAGCCTGAAGGCGTTTGAAGATTTACCTGTCTCTCTCGAAGTTTATGAAATCACGTTTCCCGCTGATGTGGCTGAAAGGGTAAAGGGCGCTGCAGCTATTTTTACCAATAAGGTTGTTCTTGGTCGAGAGCTGCTGGAAGCAAACCCACAACTTCGATATATCGGTGTACTGGCAACAGGGATGAACAATATTGATCTGGCTGCCTGCAGTGAGCTGGGTATTAAGGTTCAGAACGTTGAACGCTACAGTACGTCGTCTGTCGCACAGCATTCAATGGCTTTGATATTGTCACTGGCCAATGCTATGCCTGCCAACTCGGCTAATACATCTAATGGACAGTGGGCTAAAAGCGATATGTTCTGCCTGTTGAATAACCCAATGATGGAATTAGCGGGTAGAAAACTGTTAATCATTGGTTATGGCGATCTTGGTAAAGCTACTGCAAAGCTTGCAGAAGCCTTCGGCATGGAAATTCTGAAAGCGAAGATACCCGGTTCAATCAGCTCTGCTTCCGATAGAGTAGATCTTGAAAAGGGGCTTGCTGAAGCCGATATCGTCAGTCTTCATTGTCCTTTGACAGAGCGCACTCAAAACTTAATCAATACAGAGCGTCTGGCTTTGATGAAGCCAACGGCATTGTTAATCAATACGGCTCGCGGCGGGCTGGTGGATGAGCAGGCTCTGGTTGAAGTACTGAAAGCCGGGAAGCTGGGCGGTGCCGGTTTTGACGTGCTGACTGAAGAACCTCCCGTTAATGGTAACATTCTGCTTGAGAACCCAATGCCAAACCTGATTGTGACTCCACATTGCGCCTGGGGCAGCCTGGAGTCACGTCAGAGGCTGGTTAATCAGGCAGTGGAAAGCTATCAGCATTTTCTTGGTTAGATGGTTTACTGCTCATCATGCGTCGGCCTTTTTTCGGTGAGGGATTGCAGAATTTGCTGTAATCCCTCATAGGCTGAGATGGCTGTTTGCCCGGATGTATCGATTACAGTCTCAATATCCCCTTTCATAACTGACAATATGTGAGAGAAAGTGGTGTCTGATCCCATTGCCGATGCGACTACCTGATAACCTAGAACAAGCACAATAGGGGTGGATACTCCTGGTATTTTCTTCAAATAAGATACGTTTTTCCAGCCAGATCTGGCCACTTCATGCAGGCTGACCCCGTGCTGGATTTTACTGGTGATCAAA
Organism: Endozoicomonas sp. OPT23; assembly: GCF_009653635.1. Taxonomy (GTDB): domain Bacteria; phylum Pseudomonadota; class Gammaproteobacteria; order Pseudomonadales; family Endozoicomonadaceae; genus Endozoicomonas_A. The sequence goes on from NZ_PPFD01000001.1 coordinate 397,525, forward strand.
TGACTGAGTGAGGCCATTACAGCGATGCCTGAACCTCCCGATATTGCTGACATTAAGGTAGAAGCAGTATCCGGATCGCTCTGGTAAAGCTCTGTGCTTTTTATATAGTCAGAAACTGACATGGTTATGGAGGGAGCTGCGGTACCAAGAACAACTATGCCAGCGGTCCAGGTATTCAGCTCTTCATGACTGATACTTTTGTCATGAACTTTCTTTGCCACTATTAAAATAGGTGACATGCCAATTAATGTGCCCAGAGTTGCTGTAGCCAGTGGGTACTGACCGTCACTTGATGACGCAATGGCATTACCGACTACTGTTTTAGCACCACCAGCAGAAGCAAGAATAACTGGAGTGATATACGTTTCAGATATAGGATTTGGATTTAGAACTATGTTCTTATCTTTATTTGGCCCCCAGTGTCTGTGAGTCAATATCAGGTAAACAGGTATAGTGCTGGCAGCAGAAGTAGGCGCACTGGCCAGTATTGCATCAATTAAAGCATCTTTTGAGTGGGTTAGAGTTATGATTGTGCCCGCATATGCGGTAGATATTCCGGTAATCAACATAGTTGCCGTAATACCGGCGTCATCCATTACATAGCTGCCAACGGGTAAACTTGAGAGCCATTTGCCTCCTTTTTGTACCATAGGTGCAAAGAGAATAGCCCCGAATATGGTGGAAGCAATTTGTTGACTATATTCCATTGCATCAGAGATGGCGTCAGGGTGTTCTTCAGGATTTAAAACAGAGAAGTGCTTAAGAGCTTCTTCTGCATAAATCTCACTTCCTATTGTGATCATGTTGCTCGTAGTGTCAAAAAGAATCATTTTTAATGTCAGGTCTGTTCCCCATCCAGCCCTGTTGGAATAAAAGCTATCTAAAAAGATGTAAAATTGCCCTGCCCAATAAAAGGCATTTCTACCGCTCTCGTCGGTTGCATCATCTTCTTCGACGGACCCTGCTATTTGAGCCACTGTGTTGGCTACGGCTATTTCCAGGCACATATCACTGGTCGAAAGGAAATCATGATATGTCTTTACTTTTGAGGTTGTGTATTCCGTGTTTGTTGGAAAATACTTTTGCATTAAAGCAGGCTTAAGTAAATAATCCACCGCTCTCTGAACTTTACCGCCGATCTTATGACCTCCAAAATTGGCAAGTTTACAGGAATAAAAAACACTAACGCCTCCGGTTGTATAACCGGCAATAACAATGCCTAAGTCATAAGTTAAAGTGCTGTTCTCTTGTGGAGGGGCATCATCAGCGTTAGTTATTGTTAGAAATGCTAATAATGAAAAAAATAAAAGTAGTTTCTTTCGGGGCAAAAATAAGTCTGACATAAAGATCATCATTCTCAGCCTCTCATTCTAAAGACGAGAATATAGGTCAGAAAAAAATGATCAGGAATTCATTAATATGATTCATTTTTAGGTCAGTATCTAACCATCAATGAGTGTCCGCCGAAATCTTCTTTAAGGATGGAGGAAGGTTGAAGCTAATGGCGTCAGCAGAAAAACAGTTTGAAGCACTGATTGCTTCACTGAGTATAAAGGTGGGGAAAACCTTGCCTTTAGAAGACGGACTTTGCTCTCTTGAAAACCAGGCTGGGGAAACGGTTATTAATATAGAGTTGGCCGAGTCTGGTGAGAGACTGTTGTTGCACCGTTTACTGCTCCCCATGCCAACTGATCCGGATTTGCGAAATGGCAGAGCAATGCAGCTGTTGGCCTTAAACAGTCATCAGTCACAACTCTCAGGGCACTGGTTTTGCACCGATCCTGAAGGCTTGGGAGTGCATCTTATGGCCAGTTATCCGATAGCAAACCTTGCTGAAGATGAGTTTGAGCAAGTAACGGAGCGATTTATAGAGCTAGGTGCTGATCTGGCTGAGAACCTTCAGGCTGAAGAGATTGAATACAGCGCTGAAGAGCTAAAGCAGGGGATAAGACCATGAGTATTGATGGTCCGGGGCAACGACCTGTTAGTTCAGGGAGTCAGCCGAGTTCAGAAAAAGAGCCTTTATTAACCAGCAAGACGAAGAAAAGAAGCAACGCTTTCAGTAGTCTGACTCCGGGCAGATTAAAAACAGGTGTTCAGAAGCTGACGGTAAGAGTTAATCATGTATTGGAAAGGGGACAGGAACGGGTATACAACCGATTTCCACACTTACGGCCTGCGCCCCACCCTCCCAGCTATAAAGTAAGTTGTTCTCCTCCTACAGAAATACAAAGTAAGGTTCAGCTGAATGTGGATGCTCAGCTTGCTGCTTATCCTTATCACCAGTCGCTCGAAAAGGTACAGAATGCGGCCAGTAGCAAGCTTGACTCAGATAATGACTACTCAAGGGTCGGTAATTGGGGGGTTGAAAGAGATTTGACCAGCAAACTAGCTGAATCTGGAGGGTTTGGAACTCAGGATAAAAGCGGTCTTATATACGATAAAAAAACCGGTCTCACTGCTTATGTCATGAAGAATCCTGAAACTCAGGAGTTGCGGCTTGTTTTTGGTGGTACTACTTCTGGTAAGAAGGCTGGGGGCATAGGCAAGCGGATGTTCGGAAATGCGGCTTTTACATTTCGCCAATGGGTGGCAAATGGCAAAAATGCCGTGCTGGGAAAGACACCAGACAGTTATCAACAGGCTAAAGCATTAACAAATAAGCTACTGGAACTGCAAAGCAGTACCCCAGAGCTTTCTTCGTACGAACTGAAATTGTCGGGCCATTCAAAAGGTGCAGGTGAAGCAACCTATGCGGCCTTGGCGAGAGATAAGCCTCTGAAGGCGATCTGTTTTGGCAGTGCCCAATTGGGGCGGAGCATGCAGAAAGAAATTCCTGAAGAAAATCGAAAGGATTCGTCTTTATTCATTACTCATTTCAACATCAAAGGTGATTTGGTGCCGAAAATGGGTAATTTTAGAAATGGCCTTGGGCATCTCGGGAAGGTTGTGACGCTGCCGGGAGAGCACTTCTGGCAAAACCCCATGCATCGACATGATCGATTTGCTCACCATGTCGATCATTTTGCCAATAGCAAACGATGATTTATGGAAGTTATTCTGAAGGGATAGCAAACCGGTAAAAAACATCCACTGCCTGATCCAGCCCGGTAATGACCTGCAGATAAAGTTTTGGCATGAGTTCGTAGCGGGCTTTTAGTTCTCCAATTGAATTAAACACACCTGCTCCATATTGAAGCTTTAAACCGGGAGCGAAATAACCACCAATAACTATTTGGGTATCATCTCCGGTGCCTTCTGCTTCAAGAGCCAGATCATCAATGCCCAGTTTGTCACCAAGGTTGTTGGCAAACCCTCCAAGCTGACCAATGCCTGCACTAATGGCCAGAGATTCAATGCTTGCTTCTCCCGGGTTACTGACACTGGTTCCTTTCAACAAATAGGAAAGTTGCTCCTGTCTGGTCATGGAGGGGGAAGAATAAATAGTCCATTCAGGTTTTGTTACCACCCCACTGACGTTTACACCGACAGTTACATTGTCTTCAATGGTATCCGGGTTACGAACGGCGTCGACCTGAAGATAGGGGGATTGCAGTGCTCCCTGAAAGGTTACTTTCCCCTTCTTAATAATAAGATCCTGACCAAACTGGTGGTAACGGCCATCTTTCAGGTAGACAGTGCCCTTGCCTTCAAAATCTTTCGTGGGCGACTTCTCAACAGCAAGCTCTCCGGCCAGTTTTGTTGTCAGACCATAGGCATCAAGATTAACGTCTTCTCCCAGTCGTATATGAACAGCCAGAGAGTAGAGACTCTCTTTCTGTTGTCCTGACTGTATCTTGTCTGGATAAATGACGATGGTGTCGTCAGATACCTTCACCGCATTATCGGGCAGTTTCTTGATCAGTATATGAGCTGACGGTATATCTATGTTGCCAGTAATTTCAGGCTGTGTGGCCAGCTTGATCACTATATCTGGCGATATGGTTATGGTGCCGTATCCGGGGTAGGGCACGATCACATTCTGACCGTGAATATTGAACGCCCCCTGGAAAGGAAAACCGTTATGCCATGAAAGCTTGCCACCAAGGTTTAGCCTGCCTTTATTGATTGTCAGGCTACCCTGAAGCGTTCCTGACTGACCGTTTGCCAGTAACTCGGTTTCCAGTTTGCTGATGGCAGGAAATTCATCGGATAAACTGAGTTCGCCATCGGTCAAAATAACTTTGCCGTATAGCAAGGGCATCTTACTGGTTCCGGCAAGCTCGGTTTTCGCGTTCAACTCTCCCTTCATACTTTCAATATCAGGAAAGAACGGTGACAAGGCTTCAAGCTTAAAGTTTGATACATCCAGCCGGCCATTGAGGTTTCTAGTGGACGACAGCTGATTAACAATGAGGTTCAGTTGAGAATGTCCAAGCTGGTGGGAATTGAAATCCCCCGTTACTGTCAGACGACTTTTATTAATAGAACCCTGTGCTTTCAGTGTTTGATAGCTTTGAATCTGTTGACTGACGGTGATTCCTCCCGGCGAGGACTCAATACTAAAATTCACGGATGGCTGGCCTTGCTGCCAACCCAGTGATCCTGAGGCATTGAGGTTTGCCTGCCAGTTGAAACCTGCTGGTAGCCATGGGGAAAACTTCTCTGTTTCGAAGTCATAGAGATGAAACGCCAACTGGCTGCTCTTTTCATCAGGAGTGCTTCCAGACCAGCTTCCCGCTTCCAGACAGAGGCTGGCGGGCTGTGACTCAAGGCAGAAGTCTTCATAACTCAGGATTTCGTTACCAAAAGACAAAGCCGCGGGCGATTTTAGTAGCCACTTACCTACAGGTGTTTGAAGTGATAATTGGTTGAGCTGACCATGATAAGTGCTCTCTCTAAGTTGTCCTTTACCATTAAGGTTGGCAGCAAATTCCTGACTTGTGCTGGTTAAACTCACAGAGTGGTTGGTCTCATCGCCACTGATTGAAAATGCAATGCTGTTTAAAGAGTGCTGACCAACCGCTATGCGGCCAATCTTGATATCTGCTTTTCCTGCTATCTTATTGTCATAATAGGTCTGCCCATCTGCTCTTATTGTTGTGAGGTGGGTGTTTTTGTACGACAACTCTTTGCTGCTCAGCTGAAAATCTATAACGGGCTTACTGGCACTTCCTGAAAGGTTGGCTGTACCTGAAAGGTCTCCATGCAAATCAGGGTAGATATCAGAGAGATCTGAAGAGTTTATTGATGTGGTCAGCTGCCAGTGATCATTCAGACGACCTTCTGCGTCGAACGTATTGTCGCCTATAACCAGTTTCAGGTGTTCAAATAGCCATTCGGTGCCATTGCTGGTGGATACCGCTCCGGTGAGTTGGGCCGGTTTTCCAAGGTAGCTGCCGGTAATGTCCAGAGGAGCCAGCTTGAGAGACCTGCTATTGGCGGAGTCATGGAAGGAGCTGGTTACCGAGCCATTCAGTTTTGAGGCTACTTCCGGTAACCAGAGAGACAGATCAAGATCACCAAATCTGGTGTCGCCTTTCCATGTGAGCTGATTTTTCCACTGAAGCAAGCCTTTGTTCTGCAGTGAACCATGGCCGCCTGTTTCTAGCAAAAGAGAGTGAACCGTCAATTGGTTCTTACTCAGGATTGAGTCGAGCGAGGCTGCTACGGTGAGTTCTCTTGGCGTTTTTATTCGGGTTTTTGCGGTCAGCTGAAAATCAGGTAATTGTCCCTGCACTGTGGCGATTATTGGTGTTAATGAAACACCTTCAGGCAGTTGTTTGGGCTGCTGTTTTACCACTATCTCGGTTGATAACTGAGCCGGGTATTTATTCGAGAGATCAATCGAGCCATTCAGCTTTGCCTTAAATTGCGAGTTAGCAAGCGACAACTGTTTGATGACAAGGTGTGACTTATTCAGGCTGGCTTTGAGTTTTAGGGAATCAATGGTTTCCCAGCTATCAGTATCACTGTCACTTGAATGCAGAGTTTGTTTATTAAGAGGCAGCTTGTTAATAGACAGCTCACTGATAGATAGCTGCTTAATATCAACAGGGAGCGGAGCGACAATTGTTGGTAGTGGTTGATCTGTCTGAGAAGGCTCTGCAGGAATTGCTTCTGAAGGAATTTCTGTTGAAGAAGTTAGCTGAATATTAAGGTGGTCGACAATAAGATTTTCGACCACCAGTTCCCCGGCCAGAAGCTCTGACGGTAACCAGTCTACGGATATTGAGTCAGCAGTGACGTTTGCTTCTGCCTCCTTCCAGCCTGCATTTTTAATGTTAAAGCCTGAGACAAGGTTACCCGAAGATAACTCTCCCTCTAATTGAGGCAGATACTGTTTTGTCAGTTGCCACAGCAGCGTTGAACCTGTGTGAGTTAAAGGCAGAGAAATAATCAGCAGTAGAAACGCGGTCAGGACGAAAGGGAGTAGGTAGATAGCGTTAACGACTTTGAAAGATTTTACCGCTCTTATGAGTTTTTCTGCTCTTGATGAACTCACAGCTCTGGCCCCATGGTGAAATGAAGACGCCAGGGTGAGCCTTTGTCACTGACCGCAAAGGCCACATCCGCACGAACAGCGCCAAAAGGAGTTACCCAGCGAAGCCCCAGACCGACTCCTGTTTTCCAGGAGTCGCTGTAATCATTGGTTGAGGTGCCATGGTCAATAAATGCCGCCGCCCACCATTTTTTTATAAACTGGTAGTTATACTCTGTACTGAAAACAGTCAGGTATTGCCCGCCAACCAGTTTTCCGGCGCTGTTTTTGGGGGCAATACTTTCGAAGTCATAGCCACGAATACTCTGATCACCGCCTGTGAAAAAACGAATAGAAGGCGGTAGTTGAGTAATATCGCTTATGGCAATAGCCCCCTGCTCCCCCCGAAGCAGAAGCCGGTGACGTTTATTCAGAGTGGTTAACCATTTGGCACGACCCCATGCCTTAATGAATTCCTGATCAGAGCCCAGATACTTATGAGCACCTTCCAGTTTGCCCATCAATAGATAACCTTGGGAAGGTTCCAGAGTGCTGTTGGCTTTACGGCGAGTCAGGGATACACCGGGAATGGTGAGAAAGCTATTGCCTCTTTCCTGTCCCTGACGAAAGCCTTCCTGCTGGATACGGAAGAAAAAGTCCCTGTCCCAACCATGTAATTGCTTCTTCCATTGGTGGACGGAAGCTGTCGTCAGATTACTGCGGGTATCTTCCTGTTCCTTATATTGATAACCAAGCTGAAGATTGTAGAACTCGAGCAAAGGGTTTCCGTAGGGGATTTTGTAATTGCCGGTCAGTTGAATTCTGGGCTTTGAGGCAAACAGTTCGCTGCTCATGCTGTGACCGCTGTCATTGATCAATGGTCTGTCCCAGCTCAGGGAAAGTCTGATGCCTTCGTTGGTGGAAAAACCAACACCGGTTTCCAGCTCATGGTCGGTGTTCAGGGTAACGTCGATTTTGATGGGAATATGATGGTTGTGGCTCTGGTCGCGCAGAGGTTCAATACTGATGCTCTTAAAATAACCGGTGGCAGCAAGGTCGCGATTCAGGTTGTTCAGCTTGGTCAGCCTGTACCGTGAACCTGGCTTGAAGCGAATCAGCTTTTCTATGAGCTTTTTAATGCTGTCAGGCATTTTGCCAAACTGAATGTCTCCGACCCGGTATCGCACACCTGAATCAAGAATAAGGTCAATGTCTGCAGCCTGCTGCTCTGGATAAACCTTAATGGTATGGCGTATCACGTGAGCATCAAAAAATCCCAGAGTCAGGGAGAGTGAGTTGAGCCTACCCTTCAGTGCTTCGTATTTGCCCTGATTGAGCACAGCTCCTTTTTTTAGAGTTGTTTGACTCAATAAACGTTTGAACGCTTTTGACTGGCGGGCATCACCCAACAGCTGAATGGATACATCCCGAAGCAGAACGGGGTTTCCGGAAGACATATTCAGGCTCAATGTATCGCCTTTCAATTGTTCCTGAATGTCTGGTTGGTAATACCCCAGTGCCTGTAATGCCTTGTGAGTCGTATCAATAATTTTTTTTCGAGAGCTCTGGTAGTGACGAGCTTCGATATCCGGCAGGGATTCCAGAAAAAGTCTGACATTCTGTTCAAGATCGTTGTCCAGCCCTTCTACTCGATACTTAAGCTGCCCGGCCTGAGTAGATGAAACGGATAAGAAGAGAAACAGGAAAACCGTAATGACACTGGTAAATAGTGTTTTCACAAAAATCAGCTGTCAGTAAAAAATGAATTTATAGACTTGGGGGCAGTGAGCTACTACTTATTAGAGCTACTACCCATAGGTCAACTACTCATAGAGTAGGGAGTGTCAGAACCGGACTCAAGCGATTAAATAATAATCACTAGGCTTATTCACCTAGTTATTTGATGACGGTAACAGACAGTCCTGCGGCCATTGGCTCTTGCAACCATCGTCACACTTCTCTAGAATTCCGGCCTCTTGTATGCTGGGGATGAGCTATGGTTACTGATTCGGTTTTTCTGAAGCACAACTAAAGCTTGTTTCCACCTCCTTGCCTTACTACTGGCGTGAGGAACAAAAGTTCTGCTTTTGTTATGAACGTTGAGTGGGAGGCTGTTTAACCCGTAAGGAGCAAATAATGCGTCATTACGAAATTGTTTTCCTGGTTCATCCTGACCAGAGCGAACAGGTACCAGGCATGATTGAGCGTTACACACGCGCAATCTCCGAGAACGGCGGTCAGGTACACCGTCTGGAAGATTGGGGTCGTCGCCAGCTGGCTTACCCAATCAACAAGATCCATAAAGCTCACTATGTTCTGATGAACATCGAGAGCAGCAATGAGATCCTGGAAGAGCTGACTGATAACTTCCGTTACAACGACGCAGTTATCCGTAACATGGTGATCCGTCGTGATGAGGCTATCTCTGAGCCATCCATCATGATGCAGGCTGAAGAAAAGCGCGAGCGCCGTGATGATCGTCGTGACGACCGTCGCGAAGAGCGTCGTGAAGCTCCAGCTGCTGAAGAAGCTCCAGTTGCTGAAGAAGCACCTGCTGCTACTGAAGAAGCTGCCGAGTAAGTTCTGATCTTTCGGGATCGAACTATCACCATTTAGTTAATTCAAGGAGACGTTGCAATGGCACGTTTTTTCCGCCGCAGAAAGTTCTGCCGTTTCACCGCTGAAGGCGTGAAAGAGATCGATTACAAAGATCTGAACACTCTGAAAGCTTATGTTTCTGAAACTGGCAAGATCGTACCAAGTCGCATCACCGGTACCAAAGCCCGTTATCAGCGTCAGCTGGCAACAGCTATCAAGCGTGCTCGTTACGTAGCACTGCTGCCTTACACTGATCGTCACTGATCAGCGACTGGCATAGATATTTGAAACTGTAGGTATTGCTTTGATGCGTAAACTGGCGGAACTGGCAATGAAAGGCCCGAAACAAGCCCTGTTTCTGGCCGTATTATTTGCCTGTATTCCCATGGTCTCCTGGCTGAGTGCGGCGATTGTATCCCTGGTGGTACTTCGTCGCGGTGTGGACCACGGACTTAAAGTCCTGATGTGGGCCCTGCTGCCAGCGATTGCGTGGGCCGCCTTTGGTCAGTTCAGCGTTATTATCGGGTTGGTAGCGACTACGCTATTAGCCTGTGTACTGCGACAGACGACTTCCTGGCAGAGTACTCTGCTGGCTGTGGTACCGGCCGGAGCAACTATTGCTTTCGGCATGTATCAGTTCGCTCCAGAGACCATTGAGTTCATGGCCAATGCTGTGGTCGGGCTTTTGAAAGAAAGTCTGCCACAGGCGGGTAATGAAACTCTGGTCAATAAACTGGAAGCGGTCAGGCCAATAATGGAATACGGTGTTGCAGGTGCCATGGCGTGGGTTCACAGTTCATTCAGTGTCTTATCACTGATGCTGGCCCGCAGCTGGCAGGCAGGTCTGTATAACCCGGGGGGATTCGGAGACGAGTTCCGCCAGGTAAGACTGTCTCCCGGTGTGGCGATGACATTGCTGGCTCTGACGTTGATGGGTTCCGCTATATCACCGGTATTAACGGTGTTGCTACCCATCGCTTCGCTGCCATTGTTCTTTTCTGGCATGGCCATGATGCATGGTCTGGTCAAAATGGGACGTATGAGCAGCTTTTGGTTGATCGGCATCTATGTGTTGCTGATTGTCCTTACGCAACTGGCATACCCGGTTATGGTTTTGACAGCTTGTCTCGACAGCCTGTTCGATTTTCGCAAACGCGCATCGATCAAGGCTCAGGGCTGACAGGCACTAGGTATAAGGTAAGAGGCTAGCGATGGACGTTATCCTGCTTGAGAAAATTGCCAACCTTGGCAACCTTGGCGACAAGGTATCGGTTAAATCCGGTTACGGTCGTAACTTTCTGATTCCTTTCAGCAAGGCTGTGCCTGCTAATAAGGAAAACGTAGAAGCATTTGAAGCTCGCCGCGCCGAGCTGGAAAAAGCTGCTACAGCAAACCTGGCGGCTGCTGAGAAGCGTGCTGCTGAAATGGCTGAAGTTGAACTGACCCTGACTGCCAAATCTGGCGACGAAGGTAAGCTGTTCGGCTCTATCGGTCCACGTGATCTGGCTGAAGCCATCACTGGCGCTGGTATGAAAGTAGCCAAGAGCGAAATCCGCATGGCGGACGGTCCTATTCGCGCTACTGGCGAATACGACATCGCTATCCAGCTGCACACTGACGTTGCAGCTACCATCAAGGTATACGTTGAAGCTGAATAATTTCAGATTTAACTGACTTGATGTAAAAAGCCCGCTCCTGGTAGCGGGCTTTTTTTTGCCATCAATAAATTGCATTTAGAGTTCAGCCACCGTTGAACTTGCGGTATGCTTTTTCCATTAGTCCTCTGAATCCTTTATCCATCATGCTTGAAGCTCTGCCCCGGGATAGCGTACAACTCCCCATTGATGAAGCCACGGTTTCATTAAAGACTCCGCCTCACTCCATAGAAGCGGAGCAGTCTGTCATTGGCGGTCTGCTGCTGGACAACGAAGCCTGGGATAAGGTTGCGGACAAGATCGTAGCGGAAGATTTTTATCACCCGCGTCACAAGGTGATCTTCAAGGCGATGGCTCAATCGGCCAACGAAAGCCTGCCCTTTGACCCTCTGACACTAGCTGCTGCACTGGATAACCTGAGTGAACTGGAAGAAGCCGGTGGTATGGGGTATATCACCGAAGTCGTAGCGAATGTGGCGGGTATCGCGAATATTGAAGCCTATGCCGCCATCATTCAGGAAAAATCAGTTTTCAGAAAGCTGATTAACATCAGCTCCCAGATTTCCGAAAAAGCCTATCAGCCGGAAGGCCTGAACAGTCAGGCGATTCTCGATGAAGCTGAACGACTGGTGTTTAACATTGCCGAAGAGCGCCCGAAAACCGGTGGTCCTGTAGGCGTTCGAGAGATACTTGATAACACCGTTCAGAAGATTGATGAACTGTTCAACACCAAAGGTTCATTAACGGGTGTCACTACCGGCTTTAAAGATCTGGATGAGATGACCTCGGGTATGAACCCGTCGGACATGATCATTGTTGCAGCTCGTCCTTCCATGGGTAAAACCACCTTTGCCATGAACCTGGTGGAAAACGCCCTGCTGAATTCTGACAAGGTGGTGATGGTATTCAGTCTGGAAATGCCCAGTGAACAGTTGATGATGCGTATGTTGTCATCTCTTGGTCGTATCAATCAATCGAAGGTGCGCTCCGGTCAGCTGGAAGAAGAAGACTGGCCGAAGCTGGTGTCTGCTGTGGAACGTATCAAAGACAAAAAACTGTTTATTGATGATACGTCGGGTATCAGTCCTTCAGAAATGCGCTCACGAATTCGCCGTGTTGTACGTGAACATGGTGATATGGCCATGATCATGATCGACTACCTTCAATTGATGCAGATTCCTGGCTTCAGTGAAGGCCGTACCAACGAGATCTCTGAAATCTCCCGATCTCTGAAAGCGATTGCCAAGGAATTTAATGTTCCGGTGGTTGCACTTTCGCAGCTGAACCGTTCCCTTGAGCAAAGACCGAATAAGCGCCCGGTAAACTCTGACCTTCGTGAATCCGGCGCAATTGAGCAGGATGCTGACGTCATCATGTTTATCTATCGTGATGAGGTCTATAACCCGGACACTGAGTACAAAGGTGTCGGTGAAATCATCATTGGTAAGCAGCGTAATGGCCCTATCGGTTCTTGCCGACTGGCCTTTATTGGTCAATATACCCGTTTTGAAAATCTGGCTCCGGATGCCTTTGCCAACTTTGATGATGAATGATTGAAAACCCGCTTTAACCTATAAATCGCCTCAGTTTTGTTACCAGTGCTGTCATTGCAGTTAGTGCCGGTAACAACTTCCTTCCAGTTCCTTTTTTATAAGGAACTTTGCTTCTAGCCTGTAATCAAGTCTACGAATAAACGTTACAGGGAAGGAACGTTATGAAGTATTTACGCGCTCTTTTAATCACTCTATTAACTGCGTCAGGCATGGTGCTTGCCGAGCCTGTATCGAATGAAGCAGACGATAAAGTAAAGATACCTCAATCGAAATACGTCAGGTCTATCTATTCCGGTGGTGATCCAAGGGATTACTCGGAAGATATAAAACAAAACCATAAACAATATACCGATTGGCGTGGTATGGATTACCAGTTTCATGACCTTTCCGAGTCAGGATCTCCTGTCATGAAGGCGTTGAACGGCAAACAAAAATACTGGGCCAAAATCGTTATTCTTCAGCAGGCCATGAACGATTCTAATATCCCTGAAGGTAGCTGGGTTGCCTGGGTTGATGACGATATTGTTATCAATGATGTTAATCATAGCCCTGCAATGATAGACCGTATTATTCAGAAACATGGAGAAGGAAAAAGCGTCATAGTTGCAAAAGAAGACAGTGACTGGGCTTATCTGAATACCGGGATCATGCTGATTAAAAAAGATCAGGGTGGGCGAGATGTATTAGAAAATCTTATGAAAAAGTCAGATCAATCTAAATTTGGGAAGCTTGATCAGACTAAAAGTTTTCATGAACAGGGCGCTTTGAAAGAACTTTATTTAGGCTCTGACAAGGATAGTGCCGGAGAAAATCTGAAACGACATGTCGCAGTTGTCCCACAGCGAGATGAAGAACTGAACTTTAATAACTTCAGAAGGTTCTCACATACCGATGAAAACCGTTTGATAAAAAATCCAGAAACTCAAGAGTTTGAGCCGATGGAACTGGTTTATGACGACAGTCAAAGTGCCAAGGCTCAGGACACGGATGCATTTATTCATCACACAGGAATGAAGCAAAGCCTACGTTCTGATTCCATTAAAAAAACCATTAATGATGTAAATAAAACACCTTTGAATTTTTTTCCGGAAGAGTCAGATGAGAAATTCAAAGCTGATCAGGTAGAGCGTCGAAATAGCATTCGAGAAGAGAAAATCAAAGAGCGAGATGAGAAGAGAAGAGGTACTCCAATTTCTCCTCCTTCAGAAGAAGAGCTGACAGCTTATCAGAGAGAACATCGAGATAATACTCGAAAGGAGAGACTTAAAGAACGGGATGAAAACATCAGAAAAAGAGACGAGAAGAGAAGAGGTATTCCAGTTTCTCCTCCTTCAGAAGAAAAGTTGAAAGCTGATCAGAGAAAGCACCGAGATAACATCCGAAAAGAAAGAATTAAAGAACGAGACGAGAAAATAAGGAAGCAAGCTGAAGAAAGAGCGAAGCTGGATGAAGCAAAGAAAAAGGCTGAACCGGAAGTTATTGAAGAGCCTGTTGTGTCTGCTACGGACACAGTAAAGCCTGCAGAAGAAGCAGTTGAACCTTATAACCTTTATGACTCATTGAAAGCTCAGCTGCTTTCTGAAGTCAGCGAGACTGTGGAACAAGGCATTTTGGGTGTGCAATCACTGAACAGTGCTGCATCCATGATGATGCTGACAACAATGACTGGCTTCAGCAGTGCAATGAGTGGCTTCAGAACAGGGCGCTTATTTTCTTACGGAATGACCAGTATCGATGAAGTTGTGCCAGAGGGTGCTGTGGCCAGTATTCACCCACCTGCACAGGGTCGCACTATTAGTCGTGAAGTAGGCAGCTGGCACAATTTTGTGCAGCTTAATATGCTTCAGGGTGATCGAAAGGCTGTGGATGGCTTACCGGGTGGCAGTGTAAAAGGCCACGGTTTGACGGCAGGTGTTTTTTACCAACTGGATGAAGATCTGATTACAGGAATGATGCTGTCCATTGGTAAAACTCAACACAGCCTGAGTCAGGCTAATGGCTCTGGCAGTATTGAAAGCATTGGCATAGGGCCATTTATTTCCTACACAAAGAATGACTGGCACATAGATGGTGCACTGACTTATTCCAGCGACAGTTATGCCATGAAACACAGTGACGCTCTCGGAAATCAGTTCAAGTCGGAGTTTTCCGGCAATACGCTGACTGGTTATCTCGGGGTAGGTTATGACATTCATCTTGAATCGTTATCACCATCCCTGACGCTGACACCCATGATTGAGGTGATCCACAGTCGCTCAAGTCATGATAGTTATCAGGAAAAGACTTCTCAGAGCCAAGGCATGAAAATAGGAAGCTCATCCACTCAGGTCACAAGCACTCGCTTTGGGCTGGAATTGGGCTACCTCATGGATCTGGAAAACCCGATGGAGCTGAAAGTGCGTGCCGGTATGCAGCATCAGACTATTTCGGGACAGAGCACCAGCTATGAGTTGCCATTTGGTATGCAGGGGCAACTGAGTGTTCCCGGTAGCAGCGAGAAAGCTCTGTTTACCGGGTTGGCTCTGCATAAAAGAGTAGGAAGTGGTCATATGGCTCTGAGTTACTCGGGTACCCATTCTTCTGCCAGCAGTAGTCACGGCTTACAGCTGGAGTATGAAAGAAGCTTCTAACCGAAGCTTCTTCTTTACTTACTTTTCCAGCTAACAGTCAGTCTAAGCTGAACTACCATTAAAGGTAATCCGGTTACCTTGAAATGGACTTGAGGCGAAGAATGGACTTTCAACTTAGCAGACAATCACTCGTTAAAAATATCTGTAGAAACACTTTTACCGGTTTTTTTGCATCTCTGGTTTTCTCATTGCCCGCTCAGGCAGATATGACGCTCAGCCGAATGATTGTCGATTTTCAGTCGGAGACCCTGCATCATCAGGATGTGACAGTTTTTAACGGGGATCAGGGCAACCTGTATGTCACTGTTAATGTCTTTGAAATATTGAACCCCGGAACGGCTCAGGAAAAAAGAGTGCCAGTTCAGGACATGAAAAATATCCCTCTGGTTGCTACGCCAAAAAAACTGATTGTTCCAGGCAACAGTCAGAAAAATGTCAGGCTGGTTTCCCTTGAAGAAAGTGTTTCTAAAGACAGAATTTTCAGGGTTAACTTTTCACCGGCTTTAGGCAAACTAAAAGCTAGAACGTCCGGTATCAGAATTCTGGCCGCTTATGACAACCTGGTGATTATCAGACCGGAGAAACCTGTTATCGACATCACTACTGAGCGTAAGTCTGGCCGTATTGTGTTCCAGAACAAGGGCAATAGTAATGCCATTCTTCAGAATGGTTACCAGTGTCATCCGGAAAAGAAGAAGCAATGCGAGAAGCTACCGAATCGCAGGCTTTATGCGGGCAATACCTGGGAGCTGAAGACACCTTTCAGCGGTCCGGTTTACTATGAAGTGGATGATGGTAGCGGTGTGAAGAATCGGACATTTGGTGCTGCAGATAAAAAACTGACTTCCAGATAATATTCTTATGCCATCAAATTAATGATCATAAGGTGCTGAGTAGTGAACACCTTATGATCCATATCCTTACTTACAGATTAACTCTCCAGTCAGTACCACGCCTCTACGAACCTTTAACTGCTCAGGTAGTTCAAATGAACAGCTCTTACCATTCTCAAGATTGGCGTTAAGTTTTCTGACTCCTGTGTTCACTCTTGCCTGAAAAACGCCATTCTCATCAGTATCAGCAACGCCTGTCACGCCTTCCAGTTCAGCTTTTCTAATGGGCTGACCACCGCTGTCGACCAGCTGCCCGATAATGACCAGAACCTGCTCAATATCCCAGCTGAAACTCTGAACGTTGCCTGGATAAAGGGCAAACTCCTGCTCTCGCTCATCAAACTCATAGTAGGACTCTCCCCGGGATTTGATGGATACCCGATAACGTTCGAAAGAGGGCAGATTAATCAAGGTACTGCTGCCAACACTGCCATACCCTCTGCGTTGGCCGTTGACCAGAATGTCGAACTCACCTTTTACCTGACCATTAAGTTTAACCAGCAGGCCACTCTCGGTGTTGCCCTCGCCACCAATAACAATCTTCTTACCGTCGGTGATCAGGCTGGTATTTAAGCTGCCGGAATAACTGGTGACTTTGTCACCGTCTTTCTGGTCGAGGTGGTTAACTCGGGCCGTGGTGTTCAGGTATTGGCCGTTATAATGAATGCCTGCACCCAGTGTTGAGCGGTTATTCTGTTTTTCGGCAAAGCCTTCCAGTTCGATTTCCGCTTCAAAGGTATCCCGGTCATACCAGGTCGCGGCTGCCTGATAATGATCGTCCTTATCAGTGATAGTTGCGTCGTCAGTCTTGTCGCGATTATGTTCAGCCTGATAGGAGATGCGGTTGTACCAGCTTCTGGTCCACTGACGAAGTTCTACGCCAGCCAGAATACGGAAGTTATCCCGCTCCTGAGAAACATCTGTTTTGAACTGAAGCTCATAACCGGCTTCCCGCCAGAGAGGAAAACTGAGTGAAGCGCCGTCAATGACCCGGGTTCTGTCGTCGGACTCATCCTTAAAATAACTTCTGCGAAAGTCCAGGTTGCCCTTACCCAATGCAATGCCCAGTGACGCTGTGCCCTGATAAAAGCTGTTGCCCAGCAGGAGGTAATCATCATCAGCGGGGGGGTCCTTGATTGCTGTACTCCAGAGTCTGCGGTAATTAAGGTTCAGATTGGCTCGGCCCATGGACAGAAAAGTCATCATGGAAAAACCGTACCTGTCCCGATCGGCGACCATGACACTGGTACCCAGCTGGTAGAAATCACCCAGTTTCAGCCCTGAAAGCTCAAGCAGCGCTTCTTTGCCTGTTGCAGCACCGGCTATCGCCAAGCTGGCTGTTTCACCGGCTCGCCAGTTATAGCCTGAACGAACAAGTGATGTGTCCTGGGTTTCAGGGAAGGTTTTGTCCGCTTTGGTGTTTACTGGCTTACCCATTTCCAGAAAGTACTGGGGCTCATCAGCGGGTGGCAGGAACGTGGTTTTTACAAAGAACCGTGTGTCTTCGTCTCGCAGAACATCTCCGTCATACTGCTTGATCGTGATTTCGTAGGCTCCGGAAGGAAAAGAAACAGTATTGATCAACTGGCTTCCTGCTTCCTGAAATTCAGAGTGGATCAACCTGCCATCACGAAACACTTCAACCCGACCACGGTTGCTTCTGAATACTTCGAGCCTGGTGCTCTGGGTGACACCATTACTCGTCAGAGTTCGCAAAGACGAACCAAAGCGACCACCAATCATGGTCTTGTCAGCCGTGAAGGTCAGGCCGAAACTCTGACTCTGAATCAGGCCTGCGCCGTATGAAAAGCCTTCCTTGTCATGATTGAAAGAGAGGCTTCTGACACTGGTATTGCGCTCTTTATCGTAATCCCAGAGGCTTTCCAGATTGTTTTCCTGAAATGAAAGCATTGAGCGTCCAAACAGAGTCCAGGTTTCATTGTTTTCGGTATTGTTGTCACTGCTACGAGAGCCGGTAAACAGAGCGTTTACTGTCTGAAGGAATGCTGTGTCTGAAGTTGATTCAGGCAGGTAGTGCGACGAAAGCTCTTCAGGTGGCAGCAGGAATTCAGGGTTAACGACCAGATCCACACGGAAGCGTGATTCATCAAAAATAAGCCCGGCGACATCCGGTAACAGGCTGGGGCAGACAGCTCTGTTGTTACACAGGTAATCACTATGACGATCCTGTGAGCCGGTCAGCGCTTCTGTCACCAGTTTCAGATTATTAAGACCGGGCAACATTCGGGCTACCTGCTCGGGGTCCGGGAATTCCACGGTAGTCGGTGTATAAACCGCTTTAACAGCATTGAGATAACGACCGTTGTAATAGACATCAACCACGGTCAACTGTGGTGAAGCAAGCAGTTCAAACCCCTCAGGAATACCGTCCTCTTCAAAAACAGTATCGGCACTGATGGCAGGAAGGCTGGTGCTGAGCAGTAAACAAAAGGCAGGTGTACTGAATATCTCACGCCTTAAGGTATTGAGTACCTTTTCCATGGCAGAATCCGGCTGGTTGTTATTCTGTTGATTGAGTGCAAGCCAACTTTTTCAGGTATTCAATAAACCTGAAAAAGTGGGGCGCAACCTCACTTTTCACTTAAGAGCAGTTATCGACTGAAAACGGCTTTATTGCACCCCGACACTGATGGTCAGCTGACCCTGGTAAGAGCCAGCGTAAGCCTTTTCAATCTCTGAAGATGGGACAGAAACAATCAGGGATAGAGGGTTGGAGCCGCAATTTTTACTGCCCTTTAGCCCAGATACGGGCACTTGAGGAGTCAGTGCCTGAACGCCATGGGCACTGTTTCTAATTTCGAGGTTGTACTTTATCCGGCTGGCTTGCTGCCCGCTTCGAATCATCTCAAACGAACCTGGATTTGAGTCAGGTGCAGAGGCTCGAAGAGTGAAGCTCCCGCCGCCATTTCGGTTAACGCAGATATTGACTTCCTTTCTTGGGTTCCTGAAGTCTTCCAGGACAATCTCTTTTGGAAGGGTCAGTTTGATCACCTCGGGAATCTGAATAAGGATATCTAAGGTCTGTTCTGTCATTTTTTGAAAGACCCCTGAGAAGGCTGAAATCCTTACTTTGGCCTGATAATCACCGGCAGGCAGGTCATCAAGGTTGCTGGCTTTGGCGATCAGTTGCAGATCAGGCACATTACAGAGAGTGTCGCTTTGAATTGATGCTGAGTTTCGGTTAGCTGTAATCTCTTCTCTTCCGGAAGACGTTACCAGGATAAGGTTGATGGGGATTCTGTTGCCCTTGCTGATGGCCACAATCTCATTGCCGCCACCATTTAAATCCTGAAAGCGCAGTGAGTAGTTGATATTACTGTTATCCAGGCTGTCGGGCTGGGCACTGCTCTCGGCCTGCAGGCAGAAAGTTCGGGAAGCCTGAGATGTTGTTTTTCCGCCAGACCAGTCAATTCGAATAGGATCAGAAAGGTGTTCAAAACGTGTTTTGGTTGGTGCTGCCTGGGCAGGGTGAATAAAGGAAAATAGAAGAACAAAAAACAAGAGTTGATTTAACATGAGCTTTCCCTGCATCAAAATTCAAAGGCTTCTTTTGAGTGTAGGTGCCTGAGGGAAAGTTGGAGTGAGGAAAAGCTGGGCTAGGAAAAGTTGAGGGTTGGAGAGTTAGGGCTAAAGAGATAGGGCTGGAAAGTTCCAGCCCTTATAGAGAGTATTAATCGACAGACACAGTCATTTGCAGGGTGGCTGTGTATTCGCCGTTATAGACCTTCAACATGTTTTCTTTGGTGATATCTATCTTCAGGCTGCTGGTGTCGTTGCAATCAGACAGCCATTGAGCTCCCTTGATATCGTCATGCTTCTTGCCATATGTGATGCCTTTCTCTTGACCCTCAGTGATGTAGGTCACAGTGAATGGCACAGTGTTATGGTCAGTCAATTTAGAATCTGTATTGACCAGTTCAAATTTATTCTGTGCACTTTTGCTATCAGTCAAAATCAGGCTAACAGGGGTGTCTGTACCCATGTTAGAAGCAATACAGAATTTCTGAGTAACGGATTGAGCACTGTTACCATCGAATTTCATAGTGAAATCAGCTGGCTTGGTCACGTTAATCAACTTAGGTACAGTCAGCTTAACGGCAACGTTTTCTTTCTTGCTTACGGTCAGATCTGTCGGAATCGCAGCAGCAAAGGTAGTAGATGCGATGGTCAGGGCAGCGCCCACTAGAGCCATTTTAAAAGTAGTTTTCATGGTGTTTCCTCCCGGTTATTTGGCTAGTCATCCTTGGCCAGCCCGTGTTTCGGTCTGTTTTTGTGGCCAGGTATAAACTTTGATGCAGAGTCGGGGGGAAAGTTCAGGCTTTTATCGGGGTGAAGGCGCTTTGTTAGGAATACTAACCAGAAAACGGCATTTTGATCAGTGAAAACTACAGTTTTCAGACCTCTATATAGAAGGCATAGCGGGAAGGGTTAGAGAAGCCCTTTGACTTTGTAGAGCTTCTCTTGAGTCAGATTAGAAGTTTCCAGACAGCGCCAGAGGTGGCTCATCCAGAGCCGCAAATTGCTCCCTGAGTTCCAGAATATGCTCCGCCCAGTACCTTTCAGTGTTAAACCAGGTAAAGGCCATGGGGAAAGCCGGGTCATTCCAGCGTTTAGCCAGCCATCCGGAATAGTTAATCAGTCTGAGGGTTCTGAAATACTCCACCAGATTCAGCTCCACTGGGTTAAATTCATGAAACTCCTCATAACCTTCAAGCAGTTCAGTGATTTGTAGCGTCTGATTCTGGCGATCGCCCGACAGGAACATCCACAGGTCCTGAATAGCGGGAGCCATGCAGGTATCGTCAAAATCGACAAAGTGAGGGTTATCGTCTCGCCAAAGAATGTTTCCGACATGAGCATCGCCGTGAACGCGGATAATGTCCGGTGAGAATCGGGATTCAATTCTGGCCAGCTTATCGAGGATGTCTCTGGCCAGAGTCTGGTAGGCCGTTTTTAGAGAATCAGGGATAAAGTTGTTAGCCTGAAGCCATTCAACGTTTTCTACGCCATAGCGCTGCAAAGTGATTTCAGGCCTGTGCTCAAAAGGTTTGGCTGCGCCAAGGCTGTGAAGCCTGCCCATATGGCGGCCCAGAATTAAGAGATGATCAAGGTTATCGAGTTCTGGTGGATAGCCGCCCATTCGCTTGAATAGAGCGAACTGAAAGCCTTCAAACTCAAACAGGGTTTCGCCATTGTCATTCATTATTGGGGCGACAACGGGGAATTCCATATCCTTCAACTCGTGGGAGAAAGTGTGCTCTTCCTGTATCTGCTCCCGACTCCAGCGCCCAGGGCGGTAGAATTTGGCAATAACAGGAAGATCATCTTCAATGCCGACCTGATAGACACGATTCTCATAGCTGTTCAGAGCCATAATTCTGGCGTCTGACAGAAATCCCTGGCTTTCCACAGCATCCAGCACCCTGTCCGGTGTCAGTGATTCATAAGGGTGTTGGTTAGTCGTGGACATCAGTGACTCCGGAATACAAACAAGCAGTGTACCCTGAATATCCTGTCCCCTCTAACGGTACAAAATCAGTAAGTAGAAAAATCTTCAAGCTAAAGAACATGAGAATAAATGCTGTAGATGCTCGGCAAGCTTAAAGTCTGCTGATGCGGGCTTTGAGTGTTGTGCAGAGCAGTAGAACTGCTTTGCAGCATACATTGACCGACGGCAGGAGAGTTATTTTTATTTCCGAGAATTTTTTACGACAGTTTTCAACAGTTTCTTATCGTACTGCCATTCGGTTGATAGCTGATGAGTTAGGTCTATGGAAATCAGGCCATAGCCATACTGTAAATTCTTCTGAAGAGCTGCTTCGTGATGTTGTTGAGGTATCTGAATATGATTAACTCATTGTTGGAGGAGTACTATTTGCGAAATTTCCTGAATCTGTACGTTATTGGTACGAAAGTTATTGTTGTGGAAAATAGAAGAAATTAGCAATTCAACTCGATTCGTAAAGGTTTTGATAACTATATAGTAGTTTTGATTTTTCGTGGTAGCTCATTAATAAATTATGTTTGTGTGATTTAAAATAGATGTAAATATATTTAGCTACTACTTTTTCAGGTTATTATTAATCAAATAAAATTAAATAAAGTGCATAAACACATTCATTTGATGTTCTTGGGGTTGTTTACTGTTGGTTTGCTGATTCATAGTCATGAATTATCTGCTGGTGGGTTTAAGTTGGTAGAAAGCCATTGGCATCATGTCTATTCAGGCGACTCTACAGGTCTAGTGCATTCAAGGCTCAAACGTGATGTTCATAGAAAGGAAACTGTAATCAATGCAGTAAGAAGAATAAGAAAAATAAATGTTAGTTTTGATTCGAGTAGGGTGTCATCAGGAGAAATAGTAGAGCTCTACGAATTTCTATGGAATGGGGTAGGAAAAAGCGAAACTGATGTATTAGAACTTCTTATATGTACAGGCTCTGTTGATCAAACTTTTGATGACGACTTGATAAGAGTAGAACGGGTGGAGGCCTTGCTGGCAGGAGAGAGTGGTAGTCAATGCTCAAAAGTGTATCTCTTAGCAGAGGCAGGAAAAACCAGCTTGTCTCTCAGGAGCACTTCAGTTGCAAAATTAGGTTTTATTGACAGTAACGGAAAAATTTTCTGGATGGATGAAGGTAAGTTCTCCAATGAGAAGGAAAGTGTAACGGTTGATGATTTTGATAGTCAGAACTTTAAGGGAAAGTTGAACATCAAGTATGACCGCTGGATCGGTAAGAGTGACATTGAGATGAAAGTTGAAAGCCTTGCTGAAGGAAACCGTCAACAATCAATGTTGGGCTCAGGGAGTGGTGGCTATGGGGATGACGATGATTCGGATCGAAAGCACGGGAAATCACCAGCACCTACTTCAATGCTATCCACAATACTTATTTGGTTTAACGGCTCCAGACAGAATGAAAATTCAGATCCGTCGGCTTTTATGTTGAGCTCTCTATTACCGGAAGCCGTCCAGAACACATTCAGAATTCAGCTGGTTACAGATGATGGTCATGTTTATATCGCTGACCTTTCGAAAGAAGATTTAGATAAGGCATTACGGATAGCGCCATTCCAGTCCCCCGACTATTGGCAGGACTTATTGACGGGTATAACTGCGGTCGAAGATATTCAGAGCGCTTACCTGAACTGGATGTTTTATCAGGGAGGAGAGACTGTTCTGCGAGAAGAGTTTGAAGCAAGAGTGGATGAACTGGTCAGGACGTTGGCAGGTGGTTCTGTGGATATACAGTTACCAGCAAAGTTAACCACAGCACTGGGAATCCACAGTCCTGCTGGTGATCCTCCTGGAACCTTTGTGGATATGCGGTTGCCAGAAAAATTAATCAGAGCACTGGGAGTACATAGTCCTGTTGGTGACCCGCCAGGAACTTTTGAAGAACCTGTGGACATGCTGAGAGTACGACGGCAAGGACAGCATGGATCGATTTATGGGGAAGAAGCCAGAGGACAGAGAGAGAGAGCCGAGAGAAGTAGGCAACTAAGGCAACAAAAACTGGGTAGAGGGCTTGAAGGAAACGGCAATGGCGAGGGGCACCGACCTCCGGAGTCACATGAGCGAGCTGTACCGTCTGGTAATCAACAATCTCGATTAAGTGAGTACGGTCGAGCTTTTATTGCCGCAGAGTTACGCAGTTTTCAAGGTCAAAGTGAATCAGAGTTGGCCGAGTCGGTACAAAATTTTTTGATGCACTATTTCTCGAATTTTATTTCGCAACCAATGCTCAGCGGAGTTAGAGCACTGTTTGAAGAAGGAGGGGGGCAAAACCGGATATCGAAACGACTGAATATTCGAAAAAATTCGATGAAGTATTACATCATGAACCTGATTCTTTCGGGTAGGGCTGTGCGGCTGGCCGAAAAACTGGTTTCTTTTATCAACATCCAAAGCATTATCCAGCGTATTGGAAGCACTCAGTCCCCGCATTTGGCTCAGTTTATAGAGACTCCAGTACCTTTTCGTAGCGCTGAATGGTTCGTTGAAGGTGCAAGTATTGATAGCAGTGTTATTGAACACTTAGGCAGTGAGTTGCCTCTGGCTTTCTGGTCCTCTTTGTCAGATACACTTGATAGTGATAATGAAAATAGCCTGGTAACCATCAGCTATGTCTCCCAGAATAATTCACATCAACATGCAAGGCTGACCCTGCTTGACTCCTCAGACAGTGGAGGGGTTACAGACGTGGTGTCAGCCGGCCATCTTTGGCAAGCGCTGGTTCCTTCTGCTGTAGGCATGCTGGATTTTCAGGGTGAATTGCTACGAACGCTGATAAAGTCACTAGGGTTGAAGCAGAATGTTGCTCTGCTGATGGAAAAACTGCTGAGAGCAGGTTTCTTCAATCAACTGTGTGGTTTTGACTGTACACCAGCTTTAGCTTCGAAGGGTAGAGGTGTTCAAATACAGATACAAAAGAATGAAGATGGTACTGTTCAGGTTTCTATCCAATTGCAAGTAGTTGACCTCAGTTCCAGGGGTAGGCTGAGAGCTACTGTTCCAGTGGATATGTCATTGTCGGTGGAGCTGTTTTTTGATGCCTCTGGTCATAGGCATGAGATTACAGGGCGTAGAATCAGAATTATAAAGGCTCCTGACTCGGATGCTCTAGCTTATTTGAATCAACTTATGAAACTTGAAGGCCTGAATCCGTCAGCAGCGAACCGCTCACTTCTTGAGGCAGCGCTCGGGTCATCTTATCGTGCCGACTACAATCGACTAAGCCCTGAAAATCAGCTAAGAGAGAGAAGTGAAAATCGAACATTTCTCATGGTATATGAGCATTTGATGGCGGCGAATAAAAATCTTAACCAAATGGTTGGTGAGATTCTGGAAAGCCAAGGCTATCGTTTATCACATGGGCGTTATGCAGGTAGTTTTAGTTCAATATTTTCTAACATAAGGCCGACTCTTGATCTTCTGGAGACTTTACTGCGTTATCATCAGGAAGTAGAAGAAACGACTTATTGGGACTTAAATAGAAGTTTGGTGAGACGTGCAAATGGGATCAATCAATATACTTGGCCAACCGTTTTGTTAAGAAGAGCGGTCATAGGGTTGAGGAAAAAAATTGAAAATTATCGGAAGAGATTGCGTCAAGGAAAATACTGGGCTAAACGACAGTTAGCAAGCCAATGTGAGGCTAGTAGGGAGCTACTGCTAGAAGTACAGAGATTGAGGGATGAGTATTTAAGATTATCCAGCACTATAGGTAGGGATTATAATTCCGATTCACCAGAGCATAAAAATTTACAGGCATTGATTAAACCGCTGGAGATTGAACTTAGCTTTTCAGAAGTAGTGGCAAGGATATGGCACCTTCAGGCGCTTCATCAAACCTATATAGAGAGACGCGAGGTGCACAATGCGTTTATTGGTAAATATGGAACGACCTATTTAAGGCTTAATCCTTACGAAGACGTTGAGGATAGACAGCGGGGAACGGAAGCAACTGCAATTACAGCACGCTATATACCTGTTCCAGGAGGGAGTGGGGGGGCTGCTCAATTGACTGCGTATAATTCATTGTCTCAGCCAACTGCTGACAATGATCCATTTGTAGTTATTGATAGTCCAGGTGCTTTATCGCAGCCAGTAGCTGCTGGCTCAGGGCAAGAAGTGTCGTTTGAAGATTTTCTGAGTGAAGACCAAATGACTACTCCAGTAGACACCAGAACAGCGTCGCGGACGGAGACCACTCATCTTCCTCACTCTGCACCGACTGGAACCGCTCTACCCTATTACCCCTTAGATGCAGAAGGTCCTCCGCCTGCTTATGAGCCAAGGCAGGTTGAGGAACAGCAAGAGCGAGAAGCAATAATGAGGAGGACCAGTCTTCCTTTAAGACAGTGGTCAACGCTCCATGATGGAAACGGTAGCAGAGATCATCCTCGATCTCTTCAGGAAAGCCAAACTCCCAGATATGCATATAGCCATGAGAGCCACAGACCTAAAACTTGCAGTAGTCGATCTGGCTCAAGTCGTTTACCGACGACACCAGAGGGTGTAGAAACGTTATCTCCTTTTTCATCGGAATATTTGGGACGATCACCCACAGATCCATCGATATTGACAGCAAACCGAGTTCAGAGACACGATGCGCAGTTCGGGCCGTTATCTCTTCAGGACTCGCAGGGAACTGCTGATTATCATCGGCATCCATCTTCCTCAAGTGTCCCTGTCCCTGTCCATGTTCATACTCGAGCTCGTAACGGGAATAGACAGCCACCAAGTCTCAGTGGTTCATCTTCAGTTTCAACCACAGCCAGGTCGCCTGTATCTCTTCCACCCTTAGCACAATGGTATGGAGTGGGCCTCAGCCAACCGAGGATGGAACGGTCGTCGGTGTCTCCCCCTCACACGGCAGTACGGGATGGGTTCAGTCAGCCTTCGACCAGCCTCGGCTATTGGGGACCTTCAGCACGTGACTTTGAGCAACTCTCTTCAACCTGGTTGCCAGATGGTCATTCAATGTCTCAGGGCGGGCTTGGTCAACCCGTTACAGGAAGAGGGCAGTCCATACCGGGGAGGTATGCGTCTCAATCACACTTGCCTCAGTCAGGAAATACACGCAGTAAACGCCCAGGTTCAGCCAGTCACTTCAGAGAGCTTCAATCTGCAGCAACTTCTGACAATATTAATCAGATGGGGTTGGAAGATCCTTCCGCCTCAGAGAGGTTGACCAGAGCAGGCCGTGAGTGGTCTAGAAGCCGTAACTCGCTAGGAAGTATGGAAGATCTCAGGGCTGCAGGGCCGGCTATTAGAAAAAAACTAACCAGTTTTCTTAGATCTCTCCGATCAAGTCCTGGCAATCATGAATTAAGAGCGGCAGCTGATCAGTTGTTTAAGTATCTTTCGAAAGGTAAAGGGTTCTCGGTTATCCGTATTGCAGCAAGGTTTCAGCTAGGCCAAACGACTTATAGAAATAATGTAGATAATTTTTTAACGCTGATGAAGCTAGTTTTAGAGGGTAATCAGCCACAAATAGTAGCCGAAGCTCTCTTTGGTATATGTGAGTTTGAATTGAGAAGTTGGTATGAGGAAGCAATAGTCGAACCTGCGTTTGGGACTTTACTCTAGTTTTGAAGAACAGCTGTCCTGGCCAAACACCACACATCAACCCTCTCAGCACCCTGCTTTTTCAAAAGCAGGGCAATCTCTGAAACTGTGGCACCCGTTGTCACAACATCATCAACAATAGCTACATGCCTGAATGAAAATGACTTACTGATGATGAAGGCATTTTTAAGATTTGTTTTACGGCGTTTGGCTGTCAAACCCTGCTGAGAGTCAGTGTACTTCTGTCGCTTGACCAGTCGTGACTCAAGACTTAAAACAGAGTTTTCATTTATACCTGTATGAAGTTTACGGGCCAGTAACAGGCTCTGGTCAAATCCTCTCACTCTTAATCTCTGATTATGCAAAGGGACAGGAATAATGGTTTCCGGCCATGGTTCATCGTCATAACTGTGGATAAGTATTTTACTGAGCTGTTTAACCAGCGGCGGCAGAAACACAATCTGCCGCTGATGTTTTATTTTCTGGATAAGAAAGTTAACTGGAAAATCGTACTGAAAGGCAGAGATACAGCGGTCGAATGCTGGTGGTTTTTTCAGGCAGTTTGCACAGACCTGAGAGAACGACTCCAGCATAGGTAAACCACAACAATAACAGGCATTTGAAGCTATCGGCAGGCTGTCTATGCAGAGCCCGCAGAGAGGCTTGTCAGCTGTAGTATCTGCTCGGCACAGCAAACAACTGATGGTTATGTGTTGTTTGAAATTTAACCAGTTGTAAACTCTGTTACGAATTTTAAATTGACGCATGGTTTCAGTTATTTATCATCAAGCATAATTTTATTTCTATTCCTGATATTTGCTGAGTCCTGTTAAGTACTCGAATATACAAAATCATAAGCCAGTTGCCCGCCAGTGATGGGCAATTGATCATTTAATATTCGATTACACACATAAACAGGTGTCAGCAAAACAATAAGAGAGCTTTCCCAGAAAGCGCAGTGAGAAGATGACTGACAGCCTCCGCCACGACTGGACTATTGAAGAAGTTGAAGCCCTGTTTCGCAAGCCGTTCAACGACCTGATCTTTCAGGCGCAGGTGGCTCATCGGGAACACTTTGATCCAAACCGTGTGCAGGTTAGTACACTGCTTTCGATCAAGACAGGCGCCTGCCCTGAAGATTGCAAATATTGTCCGCAGAGTGGCCACTACAACACCGGTCTTGATAAAGAAAAACTGATGGAAGTGCGCAAGGTGCTGGAAGAAGCCCGTCGTGCCAAAGCATCCGGTGCTACTCGCTTCTGCATGGGTGCCGCCTGGAAAAACCCGCCAGCAAAAGACATGCCTTACATTTTTGAAATGGTGAAGGGTGTTAAAGAGTTGGGTCTGGAAACCTGCATGACTCTGGGTATGCTGAATAAAGATCAGGCGACTCAACTGGCAGAAGCGGGTCTGGATTATTACAACCACAACCTCGACACCTCTCCTGAGTTCTACGGTAGCATCATTACCACTCGTACCTTCTCCGATCGAATGGATACGCTGGCTCACGTTCGTGATTCCGGCATGAATATCTGCAGTGGCGGTATTGTGGGTCTGGGTGAAACCGAGCGCGATCGTGCCGGTATGTTGATCGAATTGGCCAACCTGCCTAAGCACCCGGAAAGTGTGCCTATTAATATGCTGGTTCGCGTGGAAGGTACGCCGCTGGAAAATGTGGACGCTGTAGATGGTATTGATTTTGTACGCTCTATCGCCGTTGCCAAAATTCTGATGCCTGCTTCCAATGTACGTCTGTCGGCCGGTCGTGAAAACATGAGTGATGAACTTCAGGCACTGGCGTTTCTTGCTGGTGCTAACTCTATCTTCCTTGGAGATAAGCTACTTACGACGCCTAACCCGAAAGAAAGCCGTGACCGTCAGCTGTTCGACAAGCTGGGTATCAATATGGATGAAAATACGGTTGACGAAGCCAGCGAAGAGGAAATGGAAGAGTTTGCTAAAAACTGTCCACTGCGTGAGCGTGATAATGATCAGTACTACGACGCGATGAACAAGGCTTCCTGAGAATGTTCGATCTGGAAACTGATCTGCGAGCACGAAAAGAAGCCGGTCTTTATCGTTCCCGAAAGACGCTGGAAACTCCTCAGGGGCCAGAGGTCACCGTTGATGGTAAACGTTATCTGGCTTTCTGCAGCAATGATTACCTCGGGTTGGCTAGCCACCCTGAGGTAAGCAACAGCATTGCTTCAGCGACACAGGATTACGGTACCGGCGGTGGTGCTTCCCATCTGGTCGTTGGCCACAGTCGTGCACACCATCAATTGGAAGAAGAGCTGGCCGAATTTACCGGGCGTGAACGGGTGCTGCTGTTTTCCAACGGTTATATGGCTAACCTGGGTGTGATCAGTGCGCTGTTGGGTAAGGAAGATGCTGTGTTTCAGGACCGCCTGAACCATGCTTCTCTTCTGGACGCAGGCCTGCTTTCCGGTGCTCGTTTTCAGCGTTATCTGCATAATGATGTGGATAATCTTGAGAAACGTCTGGCTCGAACGCAGGCTCGTCGAAAGCTGATTGTCACCGATGGTGTGTTCAGCATGGACGGTGATCTGGCTCCGATGACTGAGCTGGTTGCAACGGCAGAAAAGCATAATGCCTGGTTGATGGTCGATGATGCTCACGGTTTTGGTTGTCTCGGCAAACAGGGTGGTGGTGTTGCGGAACACTTTGGTCTTTCACAACGACAGTTACCTGTTCTGGTCGGGACTCTTGGTAAAGCGTTCGGCACAGCGGGTGCTTTTGTTGCGGGCAGTGAAGCATTGATTGAAACACTGATTCAGTTTGCTCGGACTTATATCTATACCACTTCAATGCCGCCCGCTGTGGCAGAAGCTTCGCGAACCAGTTTACGATTGCTGCAGCAGGAAAACTGGCGCCGTGAAAAGCTGACAATCCTGATTCAACAGTTCCGCAAAGGTTGTGAGCAGCTGGGACTGGAACTGATGGACTCGCACTCTCCTATTCAGCCTGTTATGGTCGGCTCAGCTGAAGCAGCTGTGGCCATGAGTGAACAACTGGCAAGTATGGGAATACTGGTGACGCCTATTCGTCCACCAACGGTTCCCAAAGGTACTTCCAGACTGAGAATTACCTTCAGTGCCAGCCATGAAGAACACCATGTTCAACAGCTGCTTGATGCTCTGGATAAAAGCACTCATTTGTTGTGTGAAAAAAGCTCGCGGAAGCAATCGTTTCAGGAGGAAGTATCATGAACACTCTGCCTATTGTTCTGGTTAGTGGTTGGGGAATGCCTGCATCAGTAATGGAACCTCTTGCCGGGGCTCTGGATGGCGATGGCCGTGCATCGGTGGTTCAGCTTCCGGGACTGGTAGAAGAGCCTGGTCGTAAATACGACTGGCAGTCCATGCTTCAGTATCTTGATCTTCATCTGTTTGAAACCCCGGTCATTCTTATTGGCTGGTCTATGGGCGGAGCTCTGGCATCACTCTATGCCAGCCAGAATCCGGACAAGGTAGCTGGACTGATCACGCTGGCCAGTAATCCATGTTTTGTCAGAAATGACGATTGGGCAGAGGCCATGCTGCCTCAAACTTTCGACAGTTTTTATCAAGGTATGAAAGAAGCACCTGCTGCGACGGTCGATCAGTTTGCAACACTGTGCAGCATGGGTAACGGCAACCGCAAAGATGTTCTGCAAAACCTGAAGAAAGCTATTGAATTCGATATGGATCTTGATTCAGACATTCTGCTGCAATTGCTGGAAATGCTGGGTAGCAGTAATGTCAGCTCACAGTTGTCTGATATTCGTTGTCCGGTGGTTCATTACTTCGGTAAACAGGATGCTCTGGTGCCAGCGGACGTCGCTGGTCGAGTCAGCAGAACATTCCCGGCACATCGGGTTGAACTGATTGATGGAGGGCATTGCTTCTTCCTGGATAAGGACAGCGGTGTGATTCAGCAGATTGCAGATCAGGTTAAGCGTCTATGCAGTCGAAGCTGAGAGACAGGGAAGCTCTGTTCAAAACCGTCGACAAGCAGCGGGTAGCTGCCAACTTCAGTCGTGCGGCGGAAACTTACGACAGTGCAGCAGCGTTGCAGAAACGTGTTGCTGCTCGAGCCATGCTGGGTGTTCCGGCAGGCTTTCAGCCTGAACGTGTGCTGGACTTAGGCTCTGGTACAGGCAGTCAGACTTCTATTCTGAAAACTACCTTTTCTGATGCTCATGTTACCGGTGTTGATCTGGCGATGGGTATGTTGAAGCATGCCAGCTCCCAAGAACTGGATGCTTCATGGTGCAGAGGTGATATTGAATCGCTGCCTTTTAAAAATGACTCTTTTGATCTGGTATTTTCCAGTCTCGCTATTCAGTGGTGTGAACTGGAGACTGTTCTTTCTGAAGTCAGAAGAATTCTAAAACCAGGTGGCCTTTTTGTGTTTTCGTCACTGGCGAAAGGCACTATGGTTGAGTTGAATCAGGCCTGGCAGCAGGTTGATTCTCACGTGCATATTAATGGTTTTGATCCTTTCAGCCTTCAACAACAGAAAGTCTCAAATTCAGCATTGCAACAGCGCTCCCTCATGTTGCAGCAGGAAACGCTTTACTATCCTTCGGTTCTGACTCTGTTGCGAGAGTTAAAGGCACTTGGAGTGAATACGGTGCACTCCGCTCAGCAAGGTCTGACAACCCGTGCACGCATTCAAAAGCTGGAACAGGCTTACGAATCATCCCGAACAGAGGTGGGGCTGCCTCTGTCCTATCAGGTCATCTACGGCACTCTTGTTAATTGATAGTGGCAAGTGAAGTAACTGGTTAACTGAATTATGGCGAAAACATTCTTTATCACTGGCACTGACACAGATGCAGGTAAAACCTTTATTACCTGTGGTTTACTGGAAGCAGCTAATCAAAAAGGGTTGCAGACTCTGGCACTGAAACCTGTTGCCGCAGGTAGTGAAGAGACGGAAGATGGTCCAAAAAATGAAGATGCCATTAAACTGATGGCATCCATGAGTATTGAGCTGCCCTATGCTCAGGTAAACCCTGTGTTGTTTGAGCCCGCTATTGCCCCTCATATTGCTGCTCAGGAAGAAAGCCGCCTGGTTACAGTTTCACGGCTGACAGGTATCTGCCGTGGTGCCTTGATGAAGAAACACGATGTTTCTTTTATTGAGGGCGCTGGTGGTTGGAGAGTGCCTCTCAACGATCGGGAAATGCTTGCGGATCTGGCTAAAGAATTGAATACGCCAGTGATTCTGGTTGTAGGTATGAAGCTCGGCTGCATCAGTCATGCATTGCTGACGGCTGAATCTATAGTCCGTAGTAGTTGTCGATTGGTCGGCTGGGTAGCGAATCAGGTTGATCCGGAGATGAACCGCTTTGATGAAAACGTTGAAACTTTGAAAAGTATGCTCTCTGCTCCTTGTCTGGGTGTCGTGAAATGGAAGGAGGGCGCTGACTCTCAGTGGACGGGCAACCAGCTGGATATTACATCTCTTCTTTAAGCCTTTTATAAGCTTACTTACTTCTTTCCCTTCGAATCTACTGCAATCAGCCTCTTGCCCGCCTCCGGGTTGGCAAGGCTGAGTACATGTCTAGTTTTCAACGCCTCCTGAGTTTTGTATTTATTTTACTCTATGGCCCATAAATAAAAGACACTATTCATCTACTAGAACCACTATCCCTTCATTTGCTTTCAGCCTCCAAATTGTCGAGAAGTTCCACTTGTGATGACCGATATAAGGAAGGCTTTGTCACAAGATGTTCATCAAAGCAGTTGACAATTAATGTAAGCAAACGTAAGTTTCAAACACCTGTTTGAAGTGTGCGCTATACTTTTATAAAAATACGTACACCTAATAAATATAAGAGCACTCAGAGGTACCACCATGCCAGACTTTAAGGCTCCACTTCGTGATCTCCGTTTTGTTCGTGATGAACTGCTTGATTATGAAGGACACTATTCGACACTTCCCGGTGCAGAAGAAGCAACTCCCGATATGGTGGGTGCCATCCTGGAAGAAGGAGCCAAGTTCAGTGAGCAGGTTTTGGCACCACTGAATCAGATTGGTGACCAGGAAGGTTGTACCTGGTATGAAGGTGGTGTGAAAACGCCAACCGGTTTTAAAGAAGCCTATCAGCAGTTTGTTGAGGGTGGCTGGCCATCACTAGCTAATGGTGTCGAGTATGGCGGCCAGGGGCTTCCTTACTCACTGGGTCTGGTACTCAGTGAACTGATGGGTGAAGCCAACTGGTCCTGGGGTATGTATCCGGGGCTAAGTCACGGTGCTATGAATACGCTGGAAGCTCACGGTACTGAAGAGCAGAAACAGGAATACCTGACCAAGATGGTTTCCGGTGAATGGACCGGTACTATGTGTCTGACAGAATCGCACTGCGGTACTGACCTGGGCATGCTGCGCACCAAGGCAGAACCTCAGGAAAATGGTTCCTACAAAATTTCCGGTACTAAAATCTTTATCTCTGCCGGTGAACATGACATGGCAGAGAACATTGTTCATATCGTACTGGCCCGTCTGCCTGGCGCTCCAGCCGGCACCAAGGGTATTTCCCTGTTCATCGTTCCAAAATATCTGCCGGGACAAATCGGTGAGAGTAACGGCGTAAGTTGTGGCTCCATCGAACACAAAATGGGTATCCATGGTAACGCTACCTGCGTTATGAATTTCGATAACGCTACTGGTTTTCTGATTGGCCCTGAAAACCGTGGTCTGAACTGCATGTTCACCTTTATGAATACAGCCCGTTTGGGTACAGGTATTCAGGGGCTGTCCCACGGTGAAATCGCATTCCAGGGCGCACTTCGTTATGCCCGTGAGCGTTTGCAGGGGCGCTCCCTGTCAGGTGCCAAGAATCCTGAAGGTCCTGCTGATACAATCATCGTTCATCCTGATGTTCGTCGCATGTTGTTGACCATCAAGTCTTTGACTGAAGGGAACCGTGCGCTGCTGTACTACACAGCGAAGAAAGCCGACCTGTTGCACCACCCGGATGAAAGTATTCGTGAAAAGGCTGACAAGGAACTGGGCTTCCTGACACCAATCGTTAAAGCTTTCATGACCGAAACCGGCTTTGAATCAGCCAACCACGGTGTGCAGTGCTACGGCGGTCATGGTTTTATTAAAGAGTGGGGAATGGAGCAGAACGTTCGTGACTGCCGTATTTCCATGCTCTATGAAGGAACTACCGGCATTCAGGCGCTGGATTTGCTGGGCCGTAAGATCATGCAGACCGGTGGTGAACTGATGAAGCCTTTCACCAAGGAAATTCATCTGTTCTGCAAAGAACATGCAGATGATGAATCCATGGAAGAGTTCATCGAGCCTCTGACAGCCATCAACAAAGAGTGGGGCGACCTGACCATGCAGATTGGCGTTAAGGCCATGGAAAACCCTGACGAAGTGGGTGCTGCAGCTGTCGATTTCCTGATGTATTCCGGTTATGCGACTCTGGCTTACATGTGGGCTGATATGGTTCGTGTTGCCAAGGCCAAACTGGCTGAAGGTACTACTGAGGAAGGTTTCTACAAAGCCAAGGTTCAGACTGCCCAGTTCTATTTCCAGCGTATATTGCCAAGAACTCTGGCTCACAAGGCCGCCATTCTGAGTGGAGCAGATAACCTGCTGGCGATGGATGAAGTGGACTTTGGTGATATCTAAGTAACGATGTAACACCTGCTTGCTTATTTAAGAGCTGCCTTCTGGTAGCTCTTTTTTATTGTGAAATAAAAATGTTTATTCTGTTTCATCAAGAATAATAAAAGACAGCAAGCTCATAGGTAGGGCAATCAACATTATTAAATGAACCGCCGGGTTTATCAGCATTAATAAACAGGCAATGATCCACAAAGGTTTGAGCTGCTTTCGCTTGAAACGATAGCGTTTTGTAAATCGTCTTTGATGTGGATGGTCAGGGTCAGGCGTTCCGTTTTGCAGCCATCCAGGCAGTAAAATAATTTTGATCATTATCAACAGCAGCGAACAGGAAACACGCATAACACGTCCTTTGCAGCAGGATTAGTTTACTGTACTGCATCTTGTACCCGGATACTTCCCCTTTCTTTTTGCTATCGACCAGTTGCTGGTCTATACATTTTCATTCACGAATAAAAATTCTCTTTCCACGGAACATCAGCATCCGGAGCTGTTTACGGATAATGAAACAAATAAAAAAGACACTTATTTTTGTAGCTGGCCGATTGCTGTTGATTTTGATTGCAGCTATTTCTGTTTCTTTCTGGAACAAGGTATCCGCTGAAGAAAATCCTCAAACAGAGATGAGCTATCAATTGGATCTCAATGCTTCCAGCCGTGAGCAGAATGAAGACAATAGTTCTGACCCCATTGATCCTTACATCAGCTTTCATGAAGAGGGTGGCTGGTCAGCCAAACTCTGGGGTAAGCCTTTCGACAACAGACTACTGCTGGGAATGTGGACTCATCACTTTGAATCCGGTGATGACCAGGAGAATAACAATGAACTTTTGGGAATGGTTTATAACGGCTACTACGTTGGCACGTTTATTAACACGCACAGCGATCGCGTCGTCTCGGCAGGGTGGCAGAGAAAGCTTTACTCTCTAAGTTCTGGTGAGTGGAGTGTTGAAGCGGGTTACCGAGCAGGCGTTATGTACGGCTATAAGAAGTACTTGAGAGCATTCGATACTGACTTTTTCCCTCTCTTTCAGACTCTACTGGATGTCAGTTATAAAAATGTAGGGCTTGAATTGTCATGGGCTGGGGTTGTTATGACAGCGGGCTTTTATTTCAAAATATGACATTAGACGCTGCGGGGTCATCAATAAAAGGCCATTCACAACAGAATTAAGTGCCTTTGTGACAAATTAATACAAAAATTTAAAACGATAGTTTGAAACGGTCTTTTCACTGCATAGCAGCCTTGGGTAGAATAGTTGCCAACACTTAACTATAAACACAATAAATTCCCAAGGAGTGTCGAACATGGCTGATTATCAGGCGCCTTTGCGTGATATGCGTTTCGTGATGCACGAAGTGTTCGAAGCAGCAGAGAAGTGGCAGCAGTGGCCTGCAACTCAGGAAGCAATTGACAAGGAAACAGCGGACGCTTTTCTGGAAGAAGGTGCAAAGCTGGCGGCTAATGTTGTCGCGCCACTTAATCGCGAAGGTGATGAAGAAGGTTGCCACTGGAGCGAGTCTGGTGTTCAAACACCAAAAGGTTACAAAGATGCCTATCAGCTGTTTTCTGAATCGGGTTTCACTGGCCTGACAGGCAATCCCGAGTTCGGTGGCATGGGAATGCCAAAAGCACTCAGTGCCCAGTTCGATGAGATGTTCAGTAGTGCCAGCCTTGCCTTTATTCTCTATCCAAGCCTGACTTCCGGTGCGGCTCTTGCTCTGGATGCTCATGGTTCTGATGAATTGAAAGAATGTTTTCTGCCAAAGATGTATTCCGGTGAATGGTCTGGTGCCATGTGCCTGACCGAAGCGCACAGTGGTACAGATCTCGGGATTATTCGCACCAAGGCGGAAGATAATGGCGATGGTTCTTACAATATCACCGGCACAAAAATCTTTATCACCGGTGGTGAACACGACCTGACGGACAATATTATTCATCTGGTGCTGGCAAAGCTCCCTGATGCGCCAGCAGGGCCGAAAGGTATCTCCCTGTTTCTGGTGCCAAAAGTTAATGTAAATGATGATGGCAGTCTGGCAGACAGAAATGAAGTTCACTGTGGCTCCATTGAGCACAAGATGGGCATCAAGGCTTCTTCTACCTGTGTTATGAATTTTGATGGTGCTAAAGGCTACCTGGTTGGAGAGATCAACAAGGGCTTGAATGGCATGTTCACTATGATGAACTATGAACGACTGTTCGTAGGTATTCAGGGCTTAGGCACCAGTGAGATGTCCTACCAGTCAGCGCTGGAATACGCTAAAGATCGTATTCAGGGCAGAGCCGCAACAGGTGCACAACAGCCAGAAAAAGCCGCTGACCCAATCATGGTTCACGGTGATGTACGCCGCATGTTGCTGAATATGAAAGCACTAAACGAGGGCGGTCGTGCATTTTCGACTTACGTAGCCATGTTGCTCGATGCTGCCAAATTCAGCACTGATGCTGTTGAAAAACAGAAGGCTGTTGATCTGGTAGCTCTGATGACTCCCGTTGTTAAAGCCTTCCTGACCGATATGGGGTTGGAAGGTTGTGTTGCTGGTCAGCAGGTGTTCGGTGGTCACGGTTATATTCGTGAATGGGGACAGGAGCAGCTGGTTCGTGATGTTCGTATCGCCCAGATTTACGAAGGCACTAACGGTATCCAATCTCTGGATTTGCTTGGCCGTAAGATCGCCATGAATGGTGGCAAGTTCTTCAATATCTTTGCGGAAGATGTTCGTTCGTTTATTGCTGCAGATTCTGCTGGCGAGTTTTCAAACGAATTGAGTGATGCACTGAATAAGCTTGAGAAGTTGACGGGCGAATTGGTTACTCAGTCCAAAGACGATGCGAATGTTATTAACTCTGCCTGTGTTGAATATCTGCACGCATTTTCCTACGTGGCTTATGCCTGGATGTGGGCGATGATGGCAAAAACAGCAAAGGAAAAGCTGGCAGAAGGCAGTTCTGAAGAGAGCTTTTATCAGGCGAAAATAATAACCGCCCGTTACTACTACAAACGCCTGCTGCCAAGGCTGGATGGTTTGATGGTTTCTGCTGCATCCGGCACTGAAGAACTCTACGAACTGAGTGACGATCAGTTCTAATTAGAACGATTGTCTATAGTTAGATTACTGGGCCTTTAATCTACAGGGATGTAGATGCAGGATGCTGATTTGAGCAGGATGCTCACAAGGAGTCGACCCAGTAGAAAGCCTCGCTTTGCGGGGCTTTCTTTATTTAAGGACTCTTTATTTAGGGGCTGTACTACGCGCTATGAGTTTCTTGTTTTCTGTAGAGACTTTGTCGTAAGGTCGAGTGCTTTTTCCAATTGCGGAATCAGTTCAACAGCTTCGGTCAGTTTCTTCTCTTTTCCCTGCTTCTCTATTTCAAAAGCAATGCCAGCGAGAAGAGATGCGCCCAGATTATTACTGCTGGATTTGAGTGTATGAGCTGCTCTGACCAGGATATCCAAATCCGCCTCTATTGCTGATTGTTTTAAGTCTTTAAGCAGTGACGGTGCATCTTCAAGGTAACTGTCCAGTAGACCGGTGAACTCATCTTCCATGATATCTTTGAGTGTATCGAGAACGGGATCATTGATGACAGGGTCACTGTTGTCGCCAAAGATAGCCATCGGATCATCTTCTGCTTCTTCAGAATCGTCTTCGGTTTCATTAAGGTCACTGATCAACCACTGAGCCAGTTTCTCTTTTAGTAGTGTGGCTTTGATTGGCTTACTGAGGTAGTCATCCATGCCGCAGGCCAGACACTTCTCACGGTCTCCCTGCATGGCATTAGCTGTCATGGCGACAATCGGAATTCTTGGCAGGTGATGAGTGCTTTCTCGCTTACGAATCAGACCTGTTGCTTCGTACCCACTCATCACAGGCATCTGGCAGTCCATTAAAATTAAGTCATATTCTTCTTTTAAAGTCATTGCAACAGCTTCTTTGCCATCTTCGGCAATATCAGGTTCACTGATACCGACTCTTTTCAGCATACTGATAGCGACCTTCTGGTTAACGATATTGTCTTCAACCAACAAAACTCGAATGCTCTTACTGAAGGTACGAGGATCTTCTTCGACAATGGCCGCTTCGTTGTTGCCGTTTTGATGTTCATGCATCACTAACATGGCAGTGTCGAGCAGTCGTGACTGTCTGAATGGTTTGTTGAGACAGGCTGAAATACCGGCTGATTTTTGTTTTTTTCGAGTAATAAAACCTGAAGAACTGAGCATGATTCTGCGTGATTTAGCCAGTTCAGGAATTGCTTCAATCTTTTCGGACAGCGTGAAGCCGTCCATGCCGGGCATGTCCATGTCCAGTAAAACCAGCTCGAATGGTTTACCTTCTTTCACTGCTGTGTGCATCTTCTCGAGTGCAGATTTACCGGAATCTGACTCATCGTGTTCAATCCCCCAAGCGGTTAAATAGTGCCTGAGAATTTCCCTGTTGGTCGCATTGTCATCAACAATCAGAGTGCGGGTTCCCTGAAGGTCGTGGGTAATGTTTCGGGAATTGAGTGTCTGTCCTTCAGAAATTTCCAGATCCAGACTGAACGAGAAGGTTGATCCCACTCCGGGAACGCTGGAAACCTCCACTTCGCCGCCCATCAGGTTAACCAGCTGTCGGGAGATAGTCAGTCCCAGCCCGGTACCACCAAACTTTCTTGTTGTGCCGCTGTCCGCTTGGGTGAAGGCTGAGAACAGGTTAGGCAGAACATCTTTGGCAATACCAATACCTGTGTCTTCAACGAGGAACTCAATACGGACATAGTCGTTCTTTGTATTGGTCAAATTCAGTCGTACAACCACTTCGCCTCTTTGGGTGAATTTGACGGCGTTACCTACCAGGTTGGTCAGTACCTGACGAAGTCGGACTGAGTCGCCTTTGACAACAGATGGCAGGCTGACATCGGTAAAGCAGTTGATCTCAAGACTTTTCTCCCTGGCTTTGCCAGACAACAAAGCGCAGACATCTTCAGCAATTTCGGCAGGGTTCATATCGATATGTTCGATTTCCATTTTTCCTGCTTCGATCTTGGAGAAATCGAGAATGTCGTTGATCACCTGTAATAGGGAATCAGCTGAGCTGTAGGCTGTTTCCAGAAAGTCCCGTTGAACCCGGTCCAGCATGGTGTCTTTGAGCAGTTCCAGCATACCCAGCACACCGTTCATAGGCGTACGAATTTCATGGCTCATATTGGCCAGGAAAGCACTCTTGGCTTTGGCGGCTTCCAGAGCAGCCTCCTTGGCTTCGTTCAGCTCGCTGATGTTCTCTTTCAGCTCTCGGTTGGTCAGGTTCAGCTCTCTGGTTCGTTCGGCTACGGATGCTTCAAGGTTTTCACGGTGCTGCTGAAGGCGCTGGTCACGCTCCTGAATATGCATCAGCAGCTCATTGAAACAGTCGTAAAGCTGACCAATTTCGTCGTTATCAAACTTGTGAACCTGTTGGTCGTACTGCTCCTTTTCAGTCATTAAACTGATGGTTTTTGCCAGCTCGGAGATAGGCTCACTGAGCAGTCGCTGTAATCGTGCAGCCAGAAATGAGGCCAGAGCAATGGAAATTAGTGCGGCAATCAGTGTTAACAGCAGGTTCTGGGTCAGTTCCATATAGAGCGGTGACAGGTTGCACTGAATGTATATGGCACCAATCAATTCGCCCTTATCAAAAATAGGGCGATAGAGGTGAAGGCGGGTGTTACTGAATACCGTCAGGGGCTGATCAAGTTCCTGAAGAGAAAAAGTCCATGCTGGGTTATCGCTCTGGGAGTAACGGGCAACCTCTTCGCCTTCTGGGTTTAACAGGAAGGCAGTCTCTGCATGATGAGTGCCTTTCAGGCTCTCCAGCAGCATCCTTGCAGAATCAGAGTCGCCATCCTCCAGAGAGCTTCTGGCATTGATACCAATAACCTCTGCCAGGGTTTCCATATTGCTGACCAGAGCTGCGCGGGATCGAATAAGGTCACTGATACTTTGAATAGAGAGAGTCACCAGCAACACTGAATAGGCGATGATCAGCATTGCATAGCGTAGTTTACGTTTGATGGGCAGATTCTTGAAAGTAACCATGAAGTCCCGCTTGATTCTCTGATACCCAGAACACTGCGAAAGAATTGGGAAGATAAATATGAAGCTCCTCTATAAAACCTAGTTGAAGCGGAACAAAGGAAAGGCCGGTTCAGGAGCTATTGATAGAATTGCCAGAAAAACACTGGTGAACAGTGCCGTCTGGCAATCAGTCACTGACAGAAATATGGCTATTCATCACTGGCATCAAGTACTGCAGCACCTGCGTCAAGAATACCGGCACCACAGATTGAGGTATTACAGCTGCTGTTGGGGAATGCTCGGGCATTAGCTTTAATGATCGCTTCCACTCTTGCAGGTGTGATGTTTGGGCTAACGGCATACATCAAGGCCACCACGCCTGCTACATGAGGGGTAGCCATACTGGTTCCATCCATAAAGCTGTAAATACTTTGGCCTGGAGATTTTTGACCTGAGTTGTAGGTGGACAGGACGCTGGAGCCCGGCGCTGAAATATCGACGGTTGCACCAAAATTGGAATAGTCTGGCCGACTACCGTTTCTGTCGATGGCTCCAACGGTAATCACATTATTACAGTTAGCTGGAGAGGTCGTGGCAGCGTTGACACTTTCGTTTCCCGCAGCCACCACAACGGTTACACCCGCAGCAACAACCCTGTTGATAGCATTCTGATAATTTTGCGGGCAATAATTACTGCCGCTTCCCCCCAGGCTCATATTAATTACTTTCACTGGCTGTGGGTTGTTGGTCAGGCCAGTGACTGGCAATCCTGCAGCCCAGAGCATGGCGTCAACAATATCGGAAGTGTAACCATAGCAACGGCCAATAGCTCTGAGGGGGAGTATTCTGCTCTGCCAGGAAATACCTGAGACTCCGTCACCATTATTGGACTCCGCTGCGATAGTGCCTGAAACATGGGTGCCATGCCAGATGCTGGGGACGGGAGAGGCAGGCACAGCGGTTCCTTCTTGATAACCACAGTCACCACTCAATACGTTGTTACCAGGATTTCTCGGGTCAGAGTCCCGGCTGTCACCATCATTCGCTATCCAGATGTCTTTGATGAAGTCGTAGCCATTCAGCAGTTTGTCCTGAAGGTCACTGTGGTAAAGCACGCCTGAATCAATGACACCAACAGTCACGTTTGAGGAGCCTGTGGTGATATTCCATGCAGCAGGCAGATTGATGCCTGATGTGGCGTCAAAGTAGTGCCACTGCTGGTTGTAGAAAGGGTCGTTAGGAATCTGCATGGTTTTCATCAGATAGTCTGGTTCTGCATAATCTATCTGTGGGTCTACCTCCAGGCGGTCTGCAAGAATTTTGACTTCGTTCAAAGCCACACTGCCGTCAAGGGAAACACTTTCTTTTGTACGACCAGCAGCTACGCCAAAGCCTCCGTGAGTGACGCCGTGTTTTATATAGGCGAGGGCGTTAGCTTCTGTAGGTTCCGGGTGGTACTTAATAAAAATTCGGTCGGTATCATTTCGTACAGGAATGCCTTCATCCTGAACCTGAGCTGAAGCTGTGGATAAATAAGTGAAGGGAAGAAGGCAAAATAAAAATCCGTAAAGGTTCATCAGCACTATCCTTGTGTTCAAATCTTTGCTGTTCAGGTGTCGGAGTCAGTTTTTAATGGATAAAAAGAAGTATGGTTTAGGGTTTTAGTGATAACCAATCCCCGACCAAATTGATTGAATTTAAAGCGATCAAAGGTATAACCTGATAGCAGGTGTCGATTTAATGACAGGGTTTTTAATGTTCGAGGATTTACTGGCTTCGATTCAGCATCCGTTGGTTCTTGCCCTGATGTTGCTTTTGGGAACCTACCTTCTGGAAGATGCTGCCATTATTACCGGAGCCCTGCTCAGTGCTGATGGTTTGATCAGTTCCGAGCTGGCTTTTATTGCATTATTTATCGGAATTTTTACCGGTGACCTGGGTCTTTATGGGCTGGGTGTATTCCTAACCCGTGTTGTATGGTTGCAACGTTTTTTTGACTTAAACGCGGTGAATAATGCTGGAATCTGGTTAAGAAAGCGGATGACCTTCACGGTTCTCTTCGTCCGTATTATTCCTGGACTACGTTTGCCAGTTTATACGGCCTGCGGTTCTTTCCGGCTGTCCTTCATAAGATTTGCCATACTGGTTCTTTTTGCCAGTCTGGTATGGACCGGTTTTATTTTCTTTGGGCTATACAGTCTGGGGTCTATGTTCTGGGAGCAGATGGGGCTATGGAAATGGCTGCTGCTACCACTATTAATATTTGTTTTCTTACAGGCACACAAACTGATTGGGCGCTACAAGGCTGTACTCGATGAATAGCAATCATCAACAAAGCAGATTGATTCATGAAAGAGCTGGGCCAAGGTCAAGGTGAAGCTAAAGAGGTGAAAGAGGTGTTTGACACAGCGCAGCTGGAAGCCTTTATTAAACCAACCTTTGAAGATAAAAAAGTACATCCGGGAATGCCGCCATTGGCCAAAGCTTCAAAGCCGGTGTCCTTTTTTGAATTCTGGCCTAGCGGCCTTATCTATTTTCCAGTTGTGATTCAGTGGCTCTGGCTGTCTATTCGTTATCGGGGTATCAGCCTTCCGCTCAACAGTAATCCAGGGATCACTCTGAGCGGTATGGTTGGTGAGTCCAAAGCTGAAATATTTTCTATTGCCAAGGATAAGGCCTGCGAGCGGATAGCTCCATGGTGTTTACTGAGCGACTGGGATTCTCCGGAGAACGCTCTCTGGCAAGCCAGACAATTGATGGGAAGTATCGGGCTCGATTTTCCGGTTGTTGCCAAACCTGATATTGGTTGCCGTGGAGCAGGTGTTCAGATCATTCGTTCCCCTGAACAGCTAAGTGACTATGTTCTGAGTTTTCCTGAACAGGGGAAGATTGTTCTCCAGAAACTGGTTCCCTATGAGGCAGAAGCCGGTATTTTCTATATCCGCTATCCGGGCGAAAATAGGGGCAAGATATTTTCCATTACTTTGAAATACCCGCCTTATATTGTTGGTGACGGGCACTCAACCCTTCAACAACTCATTGATAAAGATCCAAGGTCAAGCCTTCTTTCCGAGCTGTACCTAAAGCGTCACAGTCATAGGTTGAATGAAGTTATTCCTGAAAATCAGCCTTTCAGACTGGCATTTGCCGGCAGTCACAGCAGAGGGTGTATTTTCAGAGATGGCTGTGAATTTATTACCGAGGCTATGGAAAAGTCCTTTGATAAAGTCGCTGATGGGCTGCCTGAATTCTACTACGGAAGAATAGATATTCGTTTTAGAGATATAGACTCCCTAATGAATGGCGAAAACTATCATATACTTGAAATAAATGGTGCCAGCAGTGAAGCCGGTCATATCTGGGATTGCCGCAGTTCTCTGAAAGAAGTTTATCGGGTTCTTTTTTATCAGTATCGCACCCTGTTTCGTTTAGGTTTTCTAAACAGACGTCGAGGTTTTCGTTCTCCTTCCCTGTTCAGCTTGTTGGCGTCCTGGAAGAAAGAGCGGGAGCTTGTCAGGCATTATCCGGATACTGAATAGCTGCTTTATCAGCAGTGTCAGAAAGGAGAGCAAATATGGTGGCCAGACTCAAAGGA
Organism: Endozoicomonas sp. OPT23; assembly: GCF_009653635.1. Lineage (GTDB taxonomy): Bacteria > Pseudomonadota > Gammaproteobacteria > Pseudomonadales > Endozoicomonadaceae > Endozoicomonas_A. The sequence goes on from NZ_PPFD01000001.1 coordinate 441,656, forward strand.
TTGAGACTGCAAATCACACTGCTGGGGTTGTTATTCTTGTCAGCTGGAGCTATCGCCAGCAAAGATATTTATACCGGCTGGTTTAGTAATACCGCTGTCAGTGGCTATGATTCAGTGGCTTATTTCACTGAAAGCAAGGCGGTTAAAGGCAGTGCCCGTTTCAAGTTCAAACACAAGGGTGCCGAATGGCACTTTTCATCAGAAAAACATCTGAAGATGTTTCAGCAGAACCCTGAAAAGTACAGTCCGCAGTTCGGCGGTTACTGTGCCTGGGCGGTCGCTGCCAGAAAGCAGAGAGCACCAGGTGATCCGAATTACTGGAAGATTGTCGATGGTCGTTTGTATCTGAATTACGATTCAGAAATTCAGAAAAAATGGCTTCAGGATATTCCCGGTTTTATTAAGCGAGCCAATGAAAACTGGCCGAAAATGACTACCCGTTAAGTGCGTGGATATATGAATTCAGACGTTGTTTTTCCGTCGAAGGCGGGCAAATAGCGGTGAGATATTCGATGGCGTGTCTACACACTTAAATAACAGGAGCTTGTTATGAAAAACGGTTTGAAGTGGTTGTTAAGCATTTATATCGCGTTTGTATTTATTCAGTCGTTGTTTTTTAAATTCTCGGACGCCTATGAAACGATTTATATCTTTTCAACGCTCGGGAACTGGTCCGGTTTTGAGTGGTTCGCAGACTATGGTGCCTATGGAGTCGGCATTGTTGAATTGATCGCTGCGATTTTACTGCTGATACCTGCAAGCAGGCTTTATGGAGCAGGTATTGCGGTGGGTGTTATGGCGGGAGCTGTTTATTTCCACCTTTTCACGCCTCTCGGTATCGAGATGCCCGAGTTCGACGAACTGGGTAATATCACTGGCTACGATGGCGGGCTGCTGTTCTATAACGCTTGTGGTGTGTTCATTTCAGCCATTGTCCTTGCTCTCTGGGAACTCACCTCTACAGATAACTGGATAAAAAGAACCTTTCTGAGCTGATTGCCGCTAATGTCCTCAGACATGGAGATAATTCCTCCATGTCTGCCTCTCTTGAACTAGTCTTCGCCTCTGACACAGGAAATTCACTGGTTGTTAACAGTACTGTCATTTCTGCTTTCTAGTCTTGTTCATAGAAGCCAGCTTGGTCATTATAAAGTCAGGAGTCTGGGGTATGACGGATATTTTGAAGTCTTGTCACGTCAGGTTGGCTTCTATGCAGTCTCTGGAAACAGAGTATTTAATCATCGGAGGATCAATATTGGTTCCGGTGGTGCAATAAGAGGTTGTTCAAACAGCCTCTAAGCATAAGAGCCCTGATAAGGACAGCTGATGAGCCCTGAAACTTCACCTTTCCGCTTGCCCAAGGTAACCCGTACCGGCTGGCCTGAAGCCTTTGCCGAATGGCTACTGGGTCTTAAGACCATGGACAGCCTTTACCGGAGTGAGGTGCGTGAAAAGTACCACTACAGGGAATTCCTGAAAGTGGTTCTGAAAATCTTTCAGGTGAACCACACCGTATCTGCCGGTTCCCTTGACTCTGTTCCTACTACAGGCTCATCGGTCGTTGTCGCCAATCACCCTTTTGGTGGCATTGAAGGTGTAGCGCTGGCTGATCTGCTGTTGAAGGCTCGGCCTGACGTTAAGGTTCTGACCAACGAAATCCTTTGCCGCATTGAAGAACTCCAGGATCTCTTTATTGGAGTGGATGTTCTCAGTGCCAATGCCCGCAAGAAGAATCAGAAAGCCATTGAAGAGGCGCAGCAGTGGGTAGCGGATGGCCATATGTTGCTGATTTTTCCTGCAGGCGAAGTGTCCAGTTATAGTTTCCCTCTCAAGCAGGTTACAGACCCCAAGTGGCGCAACACTGCTTCCCGCATTGCCCGGCAGACTTCTGCCAATATTACGCCCGTTTTTGTTGAAGGTCGTAATGGCTGGTTTTTTCATTTTCTGGGAATTATTCATCCCAAGCTAAGAACGGTCAGACTGATTAGAGAACTGTTGAACAAGAGAGGCTCAACTATAGGCTTCAGAATTGGTAAGTCACTGACACCTAATGACTACCGTTCGATGGAGTCGGACTCAGCACTGACCAGCTATCTTCGACTGCATACTTATCTATTGTCTGCCCATGACCCTGAGCAGAAGACACATAATGAAACTCAACCGGTTGGAGCTGGTGATGTGGAGCCGGTTGCTGAAGAGATAGCGCCAGAATTTTTAGCTGCTGATGTCTCTGCCCTGGCGGATGAATGTTTGCTGCTGGAAAAAAACGAGATGGCTGTTTATTGCGCTTCAGCCGAGCAGCTTCCCAATATTCTTCCCCAGATCGGTCGGCTTAGAGAGCTGACATTCCGTGGTGTCGGTGAAGGAACAGGTTTTCCCCGGGATCTTGATAAATATGACGAATATTACCTGCATCTTTTCCTGTGGAATCGTGACAAACAGGAAATAGTCGGTGCCTATCGAATCGGGCAGGTGGATCGAATCCTTCGCGAAAAAGGTATTCATGGCATCTACTCAAGAAGTCTCTTTCGGTATCACGCTGACTTTATCCACAGAATGGGTACCTGTCTGGAAATGGGGCGCTCTTTTATTGTTCCGGAATACCAGCGCAGTCTTGGGTCGTTGATGATGCTCTGGAAAGGCATCGGTGCTTATGTGGCTGCTAATCCCTGGTATCGGGTTTTATTTGGCCCGGTCAGTATCAGTAGTGACTACCGTGAGATATCCCGTCAGCTTATGGCGGGTTGCCTGTCTGTGAATAACTCGGATCAGGTTCTGCAAGAGCTGGTACAACCGACAACGCCGATGAAACGAGGCAGAAAGCAGTTCTGGAACCCCGCAGACTTGCGTGGTGTGGTTGATATCGAGCAGCTGTCATTGCTGGTTCAGCAATTGGAAAAAGATAACAAGGGTATTCCGGTTCTGCTCAAACAATACCTGAAACTGCGTGGAGAGCTGGCCGCTTTTAATGTTGATCCTGATTTTAACAATGCCCTGGACGGATTGATTATTGTTGATTTGATGAAGGTCGATGAACGCACCCTGAATAAATACATGGGAGCGGCTGGGGCCAAAGCTTTCATGGAATACAACAGAACAGCTGCCTAGAACGTTCTGGCAGTATGCATCTAGGCAGTTTGAACTGCTCTGTGCAGGCGGGTTGATGCTGCAACGCCAAAGTTTTTGGGTACTTTCATTCCGCCCTGTTCCATTAACAGAGCAATCATGGCCAGATGATGAGTTGTGTGACCCTGTAAAAATAACAACTCACGGCTGACATTACTGCTGGTTTGTATTGAGTTATCTGTATCAAGCACTGCGAAAATTTCAACGGTTCCCTGATGGTTATCAACTGTGGGGCTGTTAAGCATCAGGCGAACATTTTTCAGGTAATCCACCGCGAGTTCTATCGACTCTTCGAGTTCAATATTTCTTGGGCGGTTATCGTAATCTATGACACCGAAATCCAGCCCTTTGAAAAAACACTGGTAGAACTCAATGATATGCCTGACATGAGTACCAATAGAACTGGATACAGCAGAAGAATGATTCTGGTACTGAGAGTCGGACAGAGATTGAAGAACACATTCCAGCTCAGTTAATGAACTGTCATTAAACTGGCAGGCTTCAGCTAGAGTCATGACCAATCCGGTTTTTATGCATTTGTAAATCAGTCTGTCACACGCTTTCAGGGTTTGCCAATGGAATGTTGGCGATAGCGGCTAATCTGGTTAGAATGCCTCGATAATTGTCCTCTCCTGATTGTCAGAACCTTGTCTTATAAGCGCAACTTAAAGCTTATAAATACAAGAAACAAACCTGACAGTAGCGATGAAGAGTGGTGACATAGAACAATGAAACCAATGACCAGAGGGTTGATAGATGAGTAGCATTCCATCTGAGCTGCGTTACGTACGTTCCCACGAGTGGATCCGCATTGAAGACGACGGTACTGCAGTTATCGGTATTACCGAGCATGCTCAGGAGTCCCTTGGGGACGTAGTCTTTGTGGAACTGCCAGAAGTGGGCGCGATTCTGGCTGCAGACGATGAAGCTGGTGTTGTTGAATCCGTAAAAGCCGCTTCCGACATCTATGCACCACTTTCCGGTGAAGTTGTTGCTGTTAACGAAACTCTGGAAGATGCTCCGGAAACCGTGAACGGTTCTTCTTACCAGGATGGCTGGTTCTTCAAGCTGAAGCTTTCTGACGAAGGCCAGCTGACAGAGCTGATGGATGCAGAAGCTTACGCTGAGTTTGTTGATTCTGAATCCTGATCTGTATCAAGTCTTTGCTAAAAAGAAGTGATGAACAAGCCTCGAATATTTCGGGGCTGCTATTTTTGTGAAATCCTTTCATCACTCAGGGTGATGAAAAAGTATTTCTTTGCTCATGGCTGTTTTATAAGTTCGATGAAATACTATTTCCGGACAATGGTTTCACGCAGGAACAAGCCGTCCTTATGATGAATGACGATCAGCTGCTTAGATACAGTCGACAGATCATGTTGCCTCAGGTGGATATTGAAGGTCAGGAGCGCATATTGGACGCTCATGTCCTGCTGGTGGGCATGGGGGGGCTCGGTTGTCCGGCCGCGATGTATCTGGCTGCTGCCGGTATAGGCAGATTAACCATTATTGATCCGGACGTAGTGGATATGACCAATCTGCAGCGTCAGGTGGCTTTCTCCACCGATGATATTGGTCAGTTTAAAGTGGATGCCGCTGCTGCAAGAATCAGTGCAATCAATCCGGGGGTTCAGGTAACTACTATCAGCCGGAAGCTCAATGAAGCGGAACTGATGGAAGTGATCGAACAGTGCGATCTGGTACTGGATGCCACCGATAATTTTGACAGCCGTTTTGCCATCAATCGTTGCTGTGTTGAGCATCAGGTACCACTGGTTTCCGGAGCAGCTATTCGACTCAATGGTCAACTGACTGTTTTTGATCATCTTCAGAACGATGCTCCTTGCTATCGCTGTCTCTATTCGGAAGATGTTGCAGAAGACCTCAGTTGCTCTGAAAGTGGTATTCTTGGTCCGGTGGTAGGCACCATTGGTACCATGCAGGCGCTGGAAGCCATCAAATTACTGACAGGGTTTGGTAAGTCACTGAGTGGAAGGCTGCTGATTTTTGATGCCAGCACAATGGAGTGGCAGACAATGGGACTTCAGAAAGACCCGGACTGCCCAGTCTGCAGTAAGGCTGATAAAGGGTAAACGTTAGCAGTTGGGTGCTGCTAATCAGGTGAACCAGGGCTGAAGGAGAGGATCAGCCCTGAAAACGATCTACTTCAGAAAGCAGGCGTTGCTTATAATCGTTGTCCAGTTCATTCCAGTGAGCACCGATCAATGCTCCTTCCATGGCATAAAGCAATACCTTGGAAACTTTGAAACCACGATCTCTTACTTTGCAGTATGCAGCTACTGATCCAACTTCATGGAGTTGCTCCAGTGTTCTGATACCAACAGCGTTAAGCCATTGTACTGAAGTTTTTCCAAGGTTTTTCGTTTCGATCAGATCGGTTGCCATGCCTGTTTCCTGTTAAACCAATGCGTCCGTGATGGGTTCTTAATATTACGGATCGTCAGAAGTAATCTTCTTTTAATGATTAAAGGATAGACCAGTATTCTCAGCTGCCTTGACATGAAAGACTAAGACAGCTGAAAAATAAAAAATAGATCAGTTCAGGTGAGAGGCAAACGCGCTTTTTAATTGCTGTTCCCAGTCGCTGTCATTGGTATGTAGGACGATGGTTTTCTTTTTTTCCTCGGCAGTTAAAGGCTCTTCCCATTGTTGTTGCTGATCAATCAAATCAAATGTTGCTTCTGAAGCATCAGCGTTACTGGACTGACGTTTTGTAATTCTAACCTTCAGTATTTCTCTGGGTGCCAGACATTTGACGATGAGTGCGGGTACATTAAGCTCATCCGCCAGAGTCAAAAACATGCCTCGTTCTGTCTGCTTTAAAGAAGCCCCATCAATAACCACAGAAGTGTGGGTTTCAATGATTTTGATAGCAGCCTGTTTGATCAGTGCATAGGTCTTTTCTGTGGCTGCAGACGTGTAAATATCAATACCAGCATCAGTACTGTTTGCCAGTGCTGAAAGCCCATACATTCGTTTGCGCTCAACATCAGTTCTCAGAATCAGGGCGTTAAAGTGCTCGGAAATTTCTTTGGAAACCGTCGTTTTTCCTGTGCCGGATAATCCCTGCATGACAATGATAAAAGGTTGTTTGTTTTGGCAATAGCTACTGGCAAGCTCGATATAGCGACGACAGGTTTTCAGCGTTTCGGGCGACTGATCTGTCTTAAGAAGGTTCCCTGCTGCTGACACAGCATGAAACACTTTGTAGAAAGCAAACAGTGGCAGACCTGCGTAGTCACCTGTGATCTCAAGGTAACGATTAACAGCAGCGGCGGTTAGATGACTCAGATCGAGGCTGTCCAGCTGAACGATAAATAAAGCTAAATCTGAAAGGGTATCTGCCCATGGGGTTTGGTGAATATCCAGAGAGATATTGCATTGCTCCAGGCAAGACACGAGGGGACTTAACCGAACAAAACCATCGTCTTTTCGGTCATCCAGCAGAAACAGCAGCTTTAGATATTGGTCAGCGGTCCATTTTGAGAGTTGTTTCAGATCTTCGCCATCACGCTGTTCGTTCAGCAGTGTGGTGATTTCATCAATATTCTGGTTGGCATCAAGCCATACCTGTTGGGCAGTGCCATCATCGCTGAAGATGTCACTGGTTTCAGCTGATTGGTGACGTTCTGCTAGCAGTCGTGCTGCTTTAATAACCTGATTTCTGGTTATGAGTTCCTTGCTCACAGACAGTTCCATTCTTTAAAAGTCATTATTGTGGATACATGCACAGCGTAAGTTTTCAAATGAAATGACTGTGATTCAATTTATGGGCGGGAATTATACCTGTCTGAATGAAAACAGCTATTGCAGTGTCTGAATATGCAGTTCCAGATGATAAGAACCGCAGCGATGGTCTGAAACCAAGGATATTCCATAGCGTTATTACGGTGCTCTTTTGCCGTATAATCGTGAACCATGGTCGCAAAAAAGAAAAATCCACCTGCCAAAAAACGCAGCCGGAAGAAAAAGAGCCGGAGCAACGGGTGGTCAGTCAGGAACTGTTTGTCGTTTTTATTTAAGCTGGGGCTCTGTGGACTTGCTCTGTTGCTGACGTATTCGGCTTATCTGGATTCTGTCGTTACGCAAAAATTTGAACGCAAAAAGTGGGCAATTCCAGCCCAGGTGTACGCACGTCCATTGGAGCTCTATGAAGGCCGTCTGCTCAACCCCAAAGAGCTACAGGCACAGTTAAAGAGGCAGGGTTATCAGGCAGTACGAGCAGCCAGCCGGGCAGGAACCTTCTCCCGCTCAGGTAATACTTTTGTTATCTACAGTCGTGCATTCCATTTTCCAGATGGTGCTGAGGTATCACGTAAGGCAAAAGTCATTTTTGTTGGCAACGAGGTGATATCTCTGACCAATGCAGACAACACTGCCTTGCCTCTGCTTCGACTGGACCCTCAGCCAGTTGGAGGGATTTACCCTGCGACTTATGAAGACCGTGTACTGATTCGTACCAGTCAGGCACCGAAATATCTGACTAAAGCTTTGACGGCCATAGAAGATCAGCGATTCTATGAGCATTGGGGGCTATCTCCAACCTCCATAGCTCGAGCTTTTATCGTCAATGTGATGGCTGGTGGTGTGGTGCAGGGTGGCAGTACATTAACTCAGCAGCTGGTAAAGAATTTCTATCTAACCAATGAGCGAACGCTGACTCGTAAAGTTAATGAAGCCATTATGTCGGTGTTGCTGGAAGTTCACTATTCCAAAGATGAAATTCTAGAAGCCTACCTTAATGAAGTTTATCTCGGACAACATGGACGACGGGCTATACACGGCTTTGGTCTTGCCAGTCAGTTCTATTTTGCCCAGCCATTGAAAGAGCTGAGTCTGGCTAAAACAGCCTTGCTGGTGGGTATTGTTAAAGGGCCTTCCTATTACAACCCAAGACGTTTTCCTGAACGAGCACTGGAGCGGCGAAATCTGGTGCTGGATGTTCTTGCTGCAGAAGGCATAGTTTCACAAATTGAAGTTGATCGTTCGAAGAAACTGCCACTGGGCATTGTCAGTCGTGAGCAGATTAATACCAGTGCGTTCCCCGCTTATATCGATATGGTAAAGAAACAGCTGAGGGAGGACTATGACAATAAAGACCTGACCTCGGAAGGGCTGAGAATCTTTACCAATATGGATCCGATCATTCAGCGTTATGCCCAGAAAAGTATGACGGACACCGTGAGTGCTCTGGAGAAAAATAACCCTGATCTTCAGGGGGCGATGGTCGTCACTTCAGCGCAGACGGGTGATTTGCTGGCTGTGGTGGGTGATAAACGACCAGGTTACGTAGGTTTCAACCGTGCCATTGAAGCGCAGCGACAGGTAGGCTCACTGCTAAAACCGGCGATCTATCTGACTGCACTGGAGCAGCCTGCCCGCTTTACTTTGACGACACAGGTCAAAGACTCTGCGATCAAAGTGAAAGACGGCAAAGGAGGTTTCTGGGAACCTCAAAACTATGATGGTAAATCCCGTGGTGACGTACCGCTGCAGAAAGCGTTAACGCATTCCTACAATCAGGCAGCGACCCAAACGGGAATGGCGCTTGGTGTTCCCAATGTGTTGGACACTGTGCATAGGTTGGGGATTAGTAAATCATTGCCTGAGTACCCATCAGTATTACTGGGTGCTGTTTCTCTGTCACCGATGGAAATTGCCGCTATGTATCAGACCATCGCCAGTGGTGGTTACAGAATGCCTATTCGTGCCATTGAAGCCGTGGTCGATGCCCAGGGACAACCTCTTAAGCGGTACAACATCTCGGTGAAGAAGGCCTTTGACGCTGCGCCGGTTGAGCTGCTTAGAAGTGCCATGGGGCAGGTGATGAGGGAAGGAACCGGACGCAGGGCTTACTGGAGTATCGATAAGAAAATTCAGCTGGCTGGAAAGACTGGTACGACCAACGATTCCAGAGACAGCTGGTTTGCTGGTTTTACCGGTAATCTGCTGGCGGTGACCTGGCTGGGTAATGACGATAACAGTCCTACCAGCCTGACTGGTAGCAGTGGTGCCTTAAGGGTTTGGAGCAAGTTAATGCAACAAATTCCGATCAGTTCGGTCAAAAGCCTGAATAGCGACAAGCTGGAATATGTCTGGGTAAAGCCGGCGACCCATAAACTGGCGGATAAAACCTGCGAAGGGGCGGTGCAGGTACCTTATATCATTGGGTCTGCACCGAGGGAGTACGATGAATGCACCTCTCCAGCCAGGGCAAAAGCCAGAAACTTCTTTGAGTCCATTCGTACATGGTTTGAATAAATGAAAAGAATAATAGTAACCGTTGGTTTTTCTCTGTTTTTGGCAGGCTGTGCAGGCACGGGTCCGCAGTTTGCTCCTGAGGAACGGGCTGTAACGCCAGAAGATACAGCAATATCTTCACCTTATGAGGGGCGGCAGGATGCGCTTGGAGCATTGATGGATCAGGCCGTAAAAGCTCTTGATTCAGGTGAGCTGGCCACTGCCAGCAGCTGGTTATCCCGTGCCATGCGCATAGAACCTACAGACCCGGCTATCTATTACTATCTGGCCAAACTGCGAATGGAACAGGGCAATCTGATAGAAGCAAAAGAGCTGGCAGGGCGGGCTATGAGTCTTGGCCCGGAGCAGGAGTTAAGGCTTAAATTGATCGATTTTCTCGGGCGGCTTGGATAGGGAGAGATAACAAAGTGTTGCAGGAAGAACTGGTACAATAAACTTTTTTATTTTGACCAGTATTCTAATTAACGAGCACCATAAATGAGCCAAGAAGCAAAAAAACTGCTGACTGCTATGGAACAGGAACTTCGTCGTCTGAATTGTTGGCAGAGCATGCCACCTTCATCCAATGCTATGGCCAGTACTACTCCTTTCTGTATGGATACAATGGGGTTCACTCAGTGGTTGCAATGGGTCTTCATACCAAGAGTTCGGGCTATTCTTGATCAAAAGACAGAGTTACCGAAAGGGGCTGATATTAAACCTTATGCTGAAGAAGCGTTGAGGGTTGAAAGAGTAACTGACACTCGTTGCCTGATTGATCTGGTGGCACAGTTTGATGAGCTTATGAGTTGAAGAATAAAGGAAGGAACTGTGAAGTTTCTTCCTAAGCACAAAACTTACCCATCTGCCCACGAAGTCGTGACATCTCTCTTTCCCTGGCGTCATCACCCAGTATTTCAATAGTCCCGTCTTCCTGCTGTAGTTGAACCCGCTTTTCAGATTCCAGAATGCCGAGATTCTTTTTGAGTTTTTCACAGTAGGCAACAACATCAGCAGACTTGTTTCCCTCTGAATCTACGGATAGATCACCTTGTTCAGGAGGTTGGTTTTCAGATTTTTCGTCTGCTGATTTTGATTCAGAATCTTTGTTTTCACTGCTTTCCAGAAACAGTTCATCGGGTACTCCGGACATATTAATAACCTGAGTATCCACTTCAATTTTGGGTGGGCGAGATGAGTAGTGAGTGGTGCCTCTTTCGTCAATCCATTTGAAAACCTTGCCGGCATTGGCTGTTAGTGTCATAAATCCGGCGAGTAATAGAAGGCCGGTAGCAATGCGGGCGGGTTTGATGTTCATGACTGTGATCCTGAGAGAATTTCGGTATATATCTTGAATATATGAAATTTCCGAAGTTTCGCTTCGCTTTACTATTGACTCCTTGCCTTGCTCGGTAAAGAATGGCATCTCCCGGCGCTGCCCAACAGGCGATTTCGGGGTATATGCGACAATCCAGAGCACCAACCGTAGCTCTGGCTAAGAGCATTCCTTGGAAGATTGATGGTTGAACCTTGCCAGGTATCACTGTCAGCTTCCTGCCCCACCTGCACTGGAATGTTGTGGCCTTGCAAGACGAAGGCCTGAGTCCCAAACAAACTCAGCGGCGCCAGCCGAATCATTTCTAATAATTAGTACTGCCAGGGGTAAGCACACGTGGAGCTTTTATCCGGCGCGGACATGGTTGTCCGTTCATTGGCTGATGAAGGGGTTGAATACATCTACGGGTATCCCGGTGGAGCCCTGCTGCATGTCTACGACGCCATCTTCAGACAAAAAGAAGTCACCCATATTCTGGTACGCCATGAACAGGCGGCCACACACATGGCTGACGGTTATGCACGAGCCACAGGAAAGCCGGGCGTAGCCCTGGTTACTTCCGGTCCGGGAGCCACCAATACTATTACCGGTATTGCCACGGCTTTCATGGACTCGATTCCTATGGTCGTGATCTCAGGTCAGGTACCTTCCGGCTTCATTGGCACAGATATGTTCCAGGAAGTGGATATGGTGGGTATTTCCCGTCCAGTGGTTAAACACAGTTTCCTGGTCAAACGTGCCGAGGATATTCCCGAAACGATTCGCAAGGCTTTTCATATAGCCCAGAGCGGTCGACCGGGACCTGTGGTTATCGATATTCCTAAAGACATTACGGATCTGGCGAATACGTTCCCGTATTCCTATCCGGATAAGGTCAAGATTCGTTCCTACAACCCGCCATCAAAAGGGCACAATGGCCAGATTCGTAAAGCAGTTGAACTGCTGATGAGCGCCAAGCGTCCAGTGTTGTATGCTGGTGGCGGTGTCATTCTTGGTCATGCTTCCGACCAGGTGACACAACTGGCGAAGGAACTGAAGCTACCGGTTACCAACACCCTGATGGGGCTGGGTGGTTTCCCGGGTGATGATGAACAGTTTATCGGTATGCTGGGCATGCATGGCAGCTATGTAGCCAATAAGACCATGCACGACTCTGACGTTATTCTTGCCATTGGAGCTCGGTTTGATGACCGTGTAACCAACAACACCGAGAAGTTCTGTCCGAACGCCAAGATCATTCATATTGATATTGACCCGGCCAGTATTTCCAAAACCATTGCTGCTGATATTCCAATAGTGGGTCCTGTGGATACCGTTATGGATAATATGCTGCGTCAGGTTGCCGAGTTCGAAGGGCAGCAGGATCAGCAAGCGCTGGCAGAGTGGTGGAAAACCATCGACATCTGGCGTGAGCGTGGTCTCTTCCCTTATGAAAAGGGCACAGAGATTCTCAAGCCGCAGGAGGTTATTGAAACTCTGTCGAAGGTGACTAAAGGCAACGCCTATGTAGCCACCGATGTCGGTCAGCATCAGATGTTTGCTGCACAGCACTACCGCTTTAACAAGCCGAACCGCTGGGCCAGTTCTGGTGGTCTGGGTACCATGGGCTATGGTTTGCCAGCCGCCATGGGCATCAAGCTGTCCTTCCCCGATGAGGAAGTGGTTTGTGTGACCGGCGAAGGCAGTATCCAGATGAATATTCAGGAACTGTCGACCTGTCTTCAGTATGACCTTCATGTGAAGATCATTAACCTGAACAACCAGGCGCTGGGAATGGTACGACAGTGGCAGGATATGCAGTACGACAGCCGCTACTCACATTCCTACATGGACTCTCTGCCTGACTTTGTCAAACTGGCAGAATCTTACGGCCATGTTGGTATAAGGGTTACTCGACCGGAAGACCTGCAGGCGGCGATGGAAGAAGCTTTCTCCATCAAGGATCGTCTGGTATTCATGGATATTCAGGTTGACCCTAACGAGCATGTGTATCCGATGCAGATAAAAGACGGAAACATGTGTGATTTATGGCTCAGCAAGACGGAGAGGACCTGATGAGACGGATTATCTCTGTACTGGTTGAGAACGAACCGGGTGCTCTGTCACGGATTGTCGGTCTGTTCTCCCAGCGTAACTACAACATTGAAACACTTAATGTTGCGCCGACTGAAGATGCGTCCCTGTCTCGTCTGACAGTGACGACGTCCGGTAACCCTCAGGTTATTGAGCAGATCACCAAACAGCTGAACAAGTTGATTGATGTGGTTAAGCTGGTGGACCTGTCGGAAGGCACTCACGTTGAACGTGAACTGATGCTGATCAAGGTTCGCGCCAGCGGTCCTATGAGAGCGGAAGTAAAGCGTACAGCGGATATTTTCCGCGGCCAGATTGTTGATGTCACCAGCTCGGTATACACCATTCAGCTGGTTGGCACTCAGGACAAGCTCGATGGTTTTATTGAAGCCATCGGTCAGGCTCAGGTGCTGGAAGTAGTACGCAGTGGTATTACGGGCATTGCCCGAGGTGAGAAAGTTCTGACGCTTTAACCTCAACCGCTGTACTGAAAAAGCCGAAGCGCTCGAAAGAGTCCTTCGGTTTTTTTATGCCATTCAAACCAATAACCTGCTCTCTCTTGATTTGCCTCACTTTTCTTCATGAAACTTACATTAGTATTAATTAATATAGATTCGATAAAGGTGAAGGATTACTGATGGATACTATGTTGTGGATAACCAGAGATCATCCATTTCTGGCGCTGATTTGCGGGCTGTGTTTCTTTCTTTTCTTATTCAGTATCAAACCATTTCTGATGTGGCTTGGTGATCGCAAGAATAGGAAAGACTGAGTTACCGGGTTTCAAGTAACTCCCAGAACGCCTGTATTAGAGGGCTTTTAAGCTTCTTCTCAAGAACGCAGATTCCGACGTCATAAGCGGCCAACCATGGTTTAACGTCCAGTACACGAACCCTGTCTGCCAGCGGACTGTTATCCAGAACGATCTGCGGCACTACACCAATGCCAAAGCCAAGGCTGACCATACTCACTATGGCTTCGTTACCTGCTACCTGGGAATAAATTCTGGGAGTGATTTTTTTACTGGCGAACCAGCTATCGACACGCTGTCGTCCAATACCCCTTTCAGACAGAATCATAGGCGTTTGAGCCCAGTCTTCATTGGTTTCCGGAATGCTGATTTCATCGTTGGCTGGTGCAATAAAGGTCAGGGGAGACAAGCCAATGCTGTGGAATCTCAAATCACTAGGCATTTGCTCAGGCCGAGCAGAAACGACAACATCTTCCTTGCCTGACATCACGTGTTCGATGGCAGAATCCGGATCACCGGTATGAAGTTTTATTTCGATCTTTGGGTAATGCTGGCGAAAGCGGTTAAGGATTTCGTAGAGAAAGCTGTAGCTGGCGGTAACAGAGCAATAAACACTGATTTCACCTTTCAGCTCTGTGGACTCTGCCATCAGCTCATTACGAATGGTCGCCCACTGGCTGATTGTTTCACGGGCATAGGTCTCAAATTTCTGACCTTCTGGCGTCAATGAAACAGTACGATTGTCTCGTTCGAACAGTACAACCCCCAGCTTTTCTTCCAGCTGCTGAATACTGCGACTCAGGGTTGATGGGCTGACATGGGCTGCAGCACTGGCGCGGCCAAAATGCAGAGTCTCAGCAAGGCTTAGAAAGTGATGAAGGCTCTTGGTATCCATATTTTACTGTTATTATTAGTGTTTCATATTTTGGGATATTGTATTGCAAATATATCATTTTACGCAAAGCTCTGCCTGATTTAATCTTCACTCAACTTTTAAGAACAACCGGTTCAGAGCAGGGTTCTACTGAAGAGCTGCTGTACTGATTCAAAGCCGGGTAACCTCATAGCAGGAGTTAGCCATGCAAGTTTATTACGATAAAGATTGTGACCTCTCCCTCATCCGTGACAAGAAGGTTTCCATCATTGGTTACGGTTCCCAGGGTCATGCCCATGCGAACAACCTGAAAGATTCAGGTGTAGACGTTACCATCGGTTTGCGTAAAAACTCTTCTTCTGTAGCCAAGGCCGAATCTTCTGGTCTGCAGGTTAAAGAAGTTGCTGCAGCGGTTGCTCAGGCTGACGTTGTAATGATTCTGACACCTGACGAGTTCCAGTCTCAGTTGTACAAGCAGGAAATTGAGCCAAACCTGAAGAAAGGTGCGACTCTGGCATTCGCTCACGGTTTCGCTATTCATTACAATCAGGTTGTTCCTCGTGAAGATCTGGACGTAATCATGATTGCGCCAAAGGCTCCAGGTCACACGGTACGTTCAGAATTTGTTAAGGGTGGCGGTATCCCTGATTTGATCGCTATCTATCAGGACGCTTCTGGAAAGGCCAAAGACGTTGCGCTGTCCTACGCTTCCGGCGTTGGTGGTGGTCGCACCGGTATCATCGAAACTACCTTTAAAGATGAAACCGAAACGGATTTGTTTGGTGAGCAGGCTGTACTTTGCGGTGGTGCGGTTGAGCTGGTTAAGGCTGGTTTTGAAACCTTGACCGAAGCGGGTTACGCTCCGGAAATGGCTTACTTCGAATGTCTGCATGAGCTGAAGCTGATCGTAGACCTGATGTACGAAGGCGGCATTGCCAACATGAACTACTCCATCTCCAACAATGCGGAGTACGGTGAGTATGTAACCGGCCCTGAGATCATCAACGATGAATCCCGTCAGGCCATGCGCAATGCTTTGAAGCGTATCCAGAACGGTGAATACGCCAAGATGTTCATCACCGAAGGTGCGACTAACTATCCATCCATGACAGCTTATCGTCGCAACAATGCTGCACACCCAATCGAAAAGACCGGTGCCAAGCTGCGTGAAATGATGCCATGGATCACAGCTAACCAGCTGGTAGATAAATCCAAAAACTAAATACTGTTTTTGCTTAAAGAAAGGGCGCTTTATGCGCTCTTTCTTTTTTTCTGTTGGCGACTAATCTGTCATTACCAGCTGCATATAAATAGCCGCTGATTTATTCTTGCCTTAATCATAATAAAAAATGGCACCAGCGGAGAGTAGTTGTGGAAAAAGGCAGTTCCCGTTCAGTAAATAGAAGAACTCTGGCTATTCTCGGCCTGGTTCTTGCGGTAATGTGTTGGGGAGGAAACAGTGTTGCCGGTCGTATGAGCGTCGGTGAAATCCCTCCTTTAGCGCTTTCTTTCTGGCGTTGGTTTCTGGCGCTTCTGGTTATTCTGCCGTTTACATGGAAAACAGTTCTTCGTAATAGAAGAGAAGTGCTTAGCCACTGGAAAGCAATACTTCCTCTTGCGGTACTGAGTATCTCTTGCTTCAACAGTTTGCTCTATCTGGCCGTTCAAACGACTCAAGCCGTTAATATTGCGCTCCTTCAGGTGTCACTCCCTGTTTTTACCATGGTTCTGGCTATACCACTTTTGAAACAGTTTCCTACTAAGGTTCAGTTGCTGGGTATGCTGATTGCGGTACCGGGCCTGATTTTGATTCTTGGAAAAGGACACTGGCAGAGCATCATTGAATTGAATTTTGGCGAGGGTGATCTGATTATGTTGTCAGCTGTTACTCTCTGGGCTATTTATACCGTTTTGTTGAAGCGTTTTACCTTACCTTTATCCGGAGCCCCTATGCTGACGGTGTTTATTGCCGTTGGTGTGGTATTTATTCTGCCTTTTTATCTGTGGGAACTTTCGATCAAAGGAGGCTTTGAACTGAATACGAGTACGGTCAGCCTTTTATCGTACGTGGTGATATTTGCCTCGCTGGTTGCTTATATTTGCTGGAACTTTGGTGTGGATGTTCTGGGAGCGAGTAATACTGCGCTGTTCAACTTTCTGATGCCAGTGTTTGCCGCTGCTTTTGCTATTCCACTATTGGGAGAAACCCTGAATCATTATCACTGGACAGGTGCCTTTTTAATTTTTACAGGGTTATGGGTTTCCAGTCGTAAACAAGTTAAGGCAGGGTAAACCCTCTGCCTCTTGGTTTTAAGTGTTGATGAACCAGATCCAGAGGTTAAGGGAGAAGAGGCTGTGTTTGCCTGACAAATTAGTCAGGGATGCTGGCAGTTATCAGCTATGAACTCTTGATAATCGGGATTACCGTAATATTAACGACCATGGCTATATAATGATTAGTATGTAAAATACTCTCAGGATAAAAATAACAGCAGACAAGGAGTACCCCGCAGGGTTTGTGGCTATGGGTGCAGTAGAAAAAACACTGGAAGAGTACAAAGTTCTGTTCAGCGGTCGGCTACGACAGGGTGTTGAGCCGGAGCAGGCAAAGCAGTCCTTTGCAAAGGTATTTAAATTATCTGCTGATAGAGTAGATAGAATTTTTTCCGGGCAACCGGTCTCTCTGAAGAAAACGGGTGATAAGCAGGTTGCAGAGAAATTTGCACTCAGGCTGGAAAAGCTGGGGCTGGAATGTCTGGTTGTTAATGGAAACACTGCTGAAAAAGCATTTGAGAATAAGGCACTTGAAAGTAAGTCACTTGAAAGTAAGTCTCGAAAACCTGAAAAGGCGGCAATAAAAAAGCTGAATCCAAATCAATTATCCATTCAGGATATTGATCGAATGTTTTCCGGGCAGATTAAACCGGTTAACGTATCTGCAGGGTATAGTCTGATGCTGTTGTTCGGTGCCCTGATTATTTTGCTTTTGCCGTTACTGTATCTAGCAATGACGGGGGCGGTCGCAGCACTTACCGGCTACCACGCCATCCATAATCTGGATTTACTGCTGGATCGTCAGGGTATGATCTTGGCGGCCGTCTTTTCTTATGGTGGCCCCATCGTTATTGGCACCATACTGGTTTTCTTTTTGCTTAAACCACTGCTTGCGCCAGCCTATTCAAGAGAAGTTGAAATACGACTGGACCCGAGAAAATACCGACGTTTTTATCGATTTGTCGAGCAAATCTGCCAGAGAGTCGGTTCTCCAATGCCTGCTGAAATTCTCGTAGATCATCAAGTGAATGCCTCTGCCTCGCTGAAAAAAGGACTTTTCTCAAAAGAGCTGACTCTGACTGTGGGTATGCCACTGATATATGGCATGAGCTCACGACAGCTGGCAGGTATTCTGGCCCATGAGTTTGGTCACTTCAGCCAATCCTGGGCTATGCGTGCTGGTTTCAGCATGGGGTACATCATTAACTGGCTTTATCGTGGAGCCTTTGTACGGGATAAATGGGATTACCTGCTAGAAAAATGGAGTGAGGAAAGCGAATGGTTTGGCGCAATGATCACTCTCTACATTGCTCGCGCAGGAGTCTGGCTCAGCCGTAAAATTTTACACGGACTTATGTATGTCGCTCTTTTTGTACGACAGGGGCTGGGGCGGCAGATGGAATTTGATGCTGACCGCTATGAAGCGCGTATGAGTGGCAGCCAGCATTTCAGTCAAACAACAAGAAGGCTGGTTGAACTGTCTATTGCTTACCACCGCGCGGATGAACTCAATAACAGATCATGGACGGAAGGTAAGTTAGTCAATAACCTGCCTGAGATGACTGAATTTCAGGCCGCTCACTTAACGGATGATGATCATAAATACATTACTCTAGGCCTGGAGAACGGTAAAACAGGGTTGATGGATACGCACCCCTGCGACCAGGCGAGAATTGCCTCTGCAGAGAAAGAAAAGGCAGAGGGTATTTTCACCTCTGATTTATCCGCCAGAGTTCTTTTTCAGTCTCCGGAAAAACTGGCAGAACGAGTAACCACTGCTTTCTATGCAAACAATGGCCTTGTTTGTGACAGTCGTCACCTGATCAGCAGAGATCAACAGCTGGAAATGACAGGTCGAAGTCAGCAGAGCTTCGAAACTTTGGAGGCTTACTGGGGACGTTGGTTCGATGCCAGTAAAGTTCTGCCTGTTGTTTCTCTGTCTGACGTTGAAGATGAGCAGGCTGTTGTCAAAAAACTTGAGCAGTGCAAACTAACCTTTCGACGTATGTCGGTGGATTACGATCAACTCGAAGATCAGCTGGTAAAGGCTAATGACAGAATGATTTCTGCTCTGCTTGGTCGAGCCTGGTTCGCGGCCGGGTTTGAAGTTGATATGGAATCCTATGGTTTCGAAAGGACAGAGCCAGAAGCCATAGCCAGAACTCTGAGAGAAAAAGCAGGTGATTTTCAGGCATTAGTTAAGAAACAGTTGCCCATGAATAAATTACTGGGTGAGCAATTGCGGCTGGGTTTAATGCTCTACGTACACCTTCATCCGGAAGATAAGCAGTTGATCTCGGGTATGATATCGGCACTAAAATCACTGCGAAGCCAGCAAGTGATTCTGGATAAAATCTGGTATAGCACTCAGGCTCTTGGCCATATAGAAAAAGTCTTCTCTGAAGAGCCGGACGCAAACAAGGATATGTATCAGCGTGCTATGGACAGTGCTCGTGAGAATATCCCGGAGTGGCATAACCAGTTTATGGCTGTTGCTGACACCATTTCCGTCTGTCTGTACTCCGGTGAGCAGCCAAACGACCTTGGTCACCATATTAATGCTTACCTGAAAGGGGCAGAAGGTTCTGCTGACTACTACTATTCAGCATGGGAAGGTATGACCTGGTGGCACAGACGTGTGATGCTGAGGCTGGGAGAGTTAGCGCTATCAGCCGAGAGGCATTACGATGTTCAACCTTTGCAGATAAAGGTGGCTTCCTAGGCAAATGATAAAGCAGGCTCAATGACATCATTGAGCCTGAACCGTTAAAAACCTTTCAATAATTCCGGGGTGAACTGGTCAGTTGATACAGATATCCCGAGACTGCTTATTTGGCTGTTCAGTGTTTCAATATTCCGGTCCAGCTCTTGAAGAGTTAGAGTGTTGTCGTCCAGCAGATATATCTGCCTGAGCGCAGTGTAATAGAAGGTCAGACAAACCAGTGCATTTTGATTGTTTTCATCAGCAGAAACTTTAACTTTGGCCAGCTTGCGATAAATCCGGTTGGTCAGCTGCTTGAGTCGCCAGATATAGTAAACCTCTGCAAGAAATGGGTGATTTCGTAGCCTGAACAGAATCGCACTGCAGATCAGTGCAGCAGCAATAACGCCTGCCAGATTAAACCTGAAATTGCCGGTAGACTCCGCACCTTCAACAGGAGTCTGCCCATAGTAGGCAATTAGCGTGAAGCTGATGGTCAGCGATAGAATCACTAAGCCGGCAATAAAAGAGCCGATAACAATATTGGCGTGCTTTCGGTATGTTGCCTTGTCTATTTCTTGGAGCTGCATTCAATAAATTCTTGGCTTGAAAGTGAGTGAGAAGCTTACGACGCTTCAACAGTAAGTGATAGCGTTCCCGAGTATACACCAGCCGACTTTCCGGCAAGTTCACTGTCATTAATTCTAATTCGGACTCTGGCATTATTCTGCCCGTTACAGCTAAGGGAATTGCTGCCTGCTGTAGAGGTTACGGCCTGATCAACGCTGACTGTTTCAAGACTTGAACCGTCGGCTGCCTTCGATAGTCGAACCATATAGTTAATAGTGTCAGAGCCGTTGCTTAGCAGGAATTGATTGCCAGTGCCGCCATTTGCCCTGATGGTATAGCTTCCACCGCCCCAGACAAAGACACAGAAGCGTTCGTCCTTTCGGTAAAAGCTTCGGTTGGGAACTTTTTCTGTGAGGACTATATCGTCGAGTCCACTTATTTTATACAGATCAGGAAGAGTGATTTGAAAAGGAATTCTGGAATGGTAAAGGTTACTACCCTGTCCCATATCCATACTGAGTTCACCACTGTAACGTCCGGGTTGAATAGATTGCAGCTGGCTTGCATTTAATGTTGCTCTAATCGAGGCCATGGCATTTCGGTCAGAGCAGAACCTTGCACCAGCAGTATCATTTGAAAGCCCGGAAGAGCTTATGTCTGCATAGGCAGAATCCGGATTACCTCGCCATTCCATTTTGATATCAGGACCATTATTGCCAATCTGAAAGAAACCACCGCCGACATCGGAGGCGGAGGTTCCTGTTTGAAAGGCAATGTCGTAAGAGGTGGGATTCCCATCGGCTTGCCGGTAGGAGAGTGCACAGTAATTTTCGACAGTGCTAATGTCTCTGTTAGACGTACCATCCAGATCAGACTCTTCGGGAATTAAAACAATTTCATCAAGCGCCTGAATATCTGCGCAGACACCGTTGCGACACTGTAAATCAGCATGGACAGGGCTGGAGAGGCAAAGAGCTGTAACAGCTGAAAGCTGCGGTAAATGTCTCATAATATGCTCCGGAGTGTTTAAACACTGGAGGCATTGGCTAAGAGTCCATTCCCGCCGATCACCATCGGATTATTAAAAAGTGCTTATTTTATAATCAGATTCACATTTTAGTACAGCCTTACAAGCGGTTAGGTTACTTGTAAGGCCATCTTGCTTAACTTTTCTTGAGAACCTCTACGAACTTTCTGGATTCATTAATAGAGCGCTGCATATCGATTACCAGTCGTTCAATATCTTTTCTGATACTGCTGAACTCACCTTTCAGGGCCGCAATCGCCTGGGCATTCAGATTATGTTTCAGATACAGAACCTGATCCTGAAAAGCATTCAGTACGGGTTGCATACGCTTCTCGGACTTTTCCATGCTGGCCAGCATGCGACTGTACTGACGACGGGTCTCTTTCAGTTTTGTCGCACTGGCACGACGCAGTTTTTCGTTAGAATAGAGTTCCAGTTCATCTTCCCATTCATCAAACAGCGCATCTGACACATCTTTCACGCCATTGATGCGCTTTCTGACATCTTCAGCCGAAGCCACACTGTCTTCGTATTCCGAGTTGAGGTGGGCATAAAGGCTTTCCAGTTCACCACCTTCAAAATCAACAACGCTGCGGAAACGTTCCAGAGCTGACTTGAACTGTTCCTGTGCTTCTTCCTGAGCTTCCTGAGAACTCTCAATACGATCAACCATGATGTCGCGTTTATGAACGCCGACCTTTTCCATGGCTGCGTAATAAGTGCTCTGACAGCCGCCCAGTACGAGAGCAGCCAATAAAATAAGAGTACTTCGAATGGCAGTCATAGCTGCTTCTCCTGATTATTAGATATATCGAATACACATAAACGACTGTTCAAATCGTTATTTTTCCGCTGTAAGCAGGCAAATAATATGTGCGTTCGTATTTCTTTCTTATTTATCCGAACGAATATCGTCGACCACTGATTGAGCATGATTGGCTCTGGCTGCAGCGGCAATTTCCTTGGATACAACAGTTTTACCTATTGGTGCCAGAGCAATACCTGCCAGCTTCAGGTGCTGGATAGCAAAGGGAATACCAATAATGGTTATGGCACAGACAATAGCAGAGGTCAGGTGACCAATGGCCAGCCAGACTCCGGCAAAGATGAACCAGAGAATATTACCCAGAAATCCCAGTGTTCCTGTGCCAATGTCGTCTTCCAGTTTCAGTTCACGACGGCTGATCGCTTCCTGCCCGAACGGAAAAAAGGAAAACTTGCCCATCACAAAGCAGGCTCTGCCCCAGGGAATACCAATAATAGTAATAAATGCGACCAGCCCGAACATCCACCAGGCCAGCCCCATAATGATGCCGCCGAGTATGAACCATAAAAAGTTGCCAATGACTCTCATCTGTCTTTCCTTTGGGGCTTTCCGTTAACGGTGGTTAACCGACTATTATGAAGGTTCTTTGAAGCAATTCGAAGCTACTATCGTATGAACTTCCTGACTTAATCCTGATGGACGAAGTATCCAGCAAAACTCTGAATCAATATTGAAAAAACAACGGAACAGGGTGGCTTATATGGGAACGTACGCGATTACCGGAGGATCATCGGGCATTGGTGCCGTCATCAAGAGTCGACTGGAGAATGATGGTCACTCCGTTATTAATGTCGATATTCAGAAAACAGCAGATATAGTGGCTGATCTTGCAACTTCGGCAGGTAGGGAAGCAGCGATTCAAGGAATCAAGAGTTGGGCAGTCGATGGCTTTGATGGTTTTATTCCCTGTGCTGGTGTTGGCCCTAATACACAACCTTATTCTCGTATTGCTCAAACCAACTTCTTTGGTGTCGTCAGGCTGGTGGAATCTCTGCTGGATTTAGTGGCTAAAAAGCAGGGCAGTGTTTTATTTATCTCCTCCAATTCGGCTCCTATGCCAACGGATGCCAGAACTGTTGAGTTAATGCTCGAAGATAATGAACAGGCTACTTCCGAACATATCGATAAACTGGCTGATGGATTCAATGCTTACAGTGGTTCCAAGCAGGCAGTGGCTCAGTGGATGCGTCGCAAGACACAGGAAAGCGCTCAGCGAGGCGTAAGGTTTAATGCTATTGCTCCCGGTTTTACTCGAACGCCAATGACGGAAGAGGGCTTAAACAGTAAAGAGCATGGTGCTGCCACCAGAGAGTTTGTCGCCAGTATTCCCACAGGCCGCCCGGGGGAGCCGGAAGATATGTCCAATGCAGCTGCCTTTCTTTTGAGTTCTCAGGCCAGCTTTATCTGCGGCTCTGTTCTTTTCGTGGATGGCGGCCATGATGCCATGCTTCGATCAGATAGCTTCTAGTGGCAACCACTGATTGAGAACTGATCAGTCACAGGCGTAAGCTCTGCTGCCCTTATCTGTGAGTGCCTGTGATTGATGACACATTTATCTGTTGCTGAAATTGAGAGAGTCATGGCTTCTATGCCTGAGGCTATCTCGAATACTTTTGGGCAGGGTCAACCTGCGAACTATATTCCTGCATTAGCTGGCATTGATTCTGGCAAGTTCGGCATGGCAATCAGCACAGTGGATGGTCGCGATTTTGTCTGTGGTGACGCCACTGAAATGTTCTCTATTCAGAGTATTTCCAAAGTTTTCAATCTCAGTATGGCCATCAGCCATATGGGAGAGGAGTTGTTTGATCGCGTAGGCGTTGAGCCGTCCGGTACTGCTTTTAACTCTCTGTCTCAGCTGGAATATGAAAACGGAATTCCAAGAAATCCTTTTATCAATGCGGGCGCTTTGGTGGTTACTGATGCCTTGCTCGGTCATGTAACATCGCCCAAACAGGAGTTTCTGAGCTTTGTTCGCGGTCTGGCAAACAATATCGATGTTCACTACGACGAAGAAGTCTTCCGTTCTGAATACGACAATGGTCAGAGAAACACGGCTCTGGCCAATTACCTGAAAAGCTTCGGTAATCTCAATAACCATGTCTCAAGGGTTCTGGATTTCTATTTTTACCAGTGTTCTCTGTCTATGAGTTGTCAGGATCTGGCTCGGGCTTTTCGTTTTCTGGCTCAGGATGGCAAACACCCTTATAAAGATAAGCAGGTGGTCAGCAAGCGTAAGGCTCGCCGTATCAATTCCTTGATGATGACGTGTGGCACTTATGATGAAGCGGGTGAGTTTGCCTTTAATGTAGGTTTGCCGTGCAAGAGTGGTGTCGGTGGTGGCATTGTTGCCATTATTCCAGGAGAAATGTCGATCTGTGTCTGGAGTCCGGAGCTTGGTACGAAAGGAAACTCGCTACCTGGTACCGAAGCTCTGAAATACTTTGTTGAGCAGACAGGTCACTCCGTCTTCTGACAGTTTATTGATATATGGTACATACTGCAGTATACCCATTCGTGGTAGAGTTATTTTTTTCGTTAGCTGTAGATGGGCCCTTACAGAATGACCGATAAACAAGATCGCCCCGAAACTGAACCGGATGATCTGGACGGGGTATTTCCCGTTGATGAACACTTCGAGGAAGAAGTGGTAGAAGGCGGCAGGAAAGTACGCCACAAAGGTATTTATATCCTGCCTAACCTGTTTACTACAGGTAACCTGTTCTGTGGCTTTTACGCCATTATCAGTGCTCAGGCCGGATTTTTCACCCAGGCCTGTATCGCTGTTTTTGTGGCCATGGTGCTGGATGGTCTGGATGGTCGGGTTGCTCGTATGACCAACACCCAGAGCAAGTTCGGTGCTGAGTACGACAGTCTTGCCGACATGGTGACCTTTGGCGTTGCGCCAGGCATGGTAGCCTATAGCTGGGCACTGAACGACCTGGGCAAGTTTGGCTGGATGGTTGCCTTTATCTATGCCGCTTGTGCCGCTCTTCGTCTGGCACGCTTTAATACCATGATTGAAGTAACCGACAGCCGATTCTTTACCGGTCTGGCCAGCCCTGCTGCTGCAGCGCTGGTGATTGGTATGGTCTGGGCGCTCAGTGACTTTGGTATTGACGGTAATACCTTTGCCATTGCCCTTCTGGGTGCTGTAATCACTGCACTGTCCGGCATCCTGATGGTGAGTAACTTTAAATACAACAGTTTCAAAAAGCTGGACCTGAGAGGTCGTGTGCCTTTCGTGTTTATGCTGGTGATGGTTCTGGCCTTTGCTGTTGTCTTTACTGATCCTCCCCGTGTACTGATGCTGATCTTCCTGGGCTATGCCTGTTCCGGACCGGTTATGTACCTGATGGAACGGACCAGAAAGCAGCCAGCTGCAGAATAAAATAAGAACGCCTTCTTTTATTCCAGCTCAAAAAAAAGCCCCTGCATAAGTCAGGGGCTTTTTTTATTTAGCAGTTAAGTACACAGACATATGAATTCATACACCCTTTGCCCGCCTCCGGCGGGCAAAGGGTGATTTAATATTCAATTATGTGTATCTGCACACTTATCTCGCCATATCAATCTTGCTGAAGTCTACTTCGTTCTCTTCCGGTGAGCTGTTGATATTCCGCACCGTGGTAAAGCTGGTGATCAGAATGTACGCCAGACAGCAGAAGAACAAACCAATAACCAGAGCACCAATCCACTGAATCTGCAGGAAGTCGAACTTGAACAGCAGGGTCAGCAGCACCATGGCGACCAGGTTGCCGGCAATGTACTTAGCCTTGCCAACACGCTGAACAGTCAGGTTCAGGTTGTCGGTGTAGAGACGAATCAGGGAATCCAGAGAGTTCACTACGAACAGGATGCCCACTACAGCCATAGCAATGCTGAAGAAGCCGGACGTATCCAGTGCGTTCAGGTGGTAGTAGTACAGTACAGCGAACCAGGTCGCTATCGGAATGGACGGGAATACCAGCATGGCACCCAGTACCTGCCAGGTTTTCAGACCACCGACAAAGCGTGATGTGAATTGGCCGATCATGATGCTCCATGCGAACCACCAGAACAGGTAGAACTCGTGGTAGTCGTTCAGTGGCAGCACAAACTGATGGATGTTACCGAAGTAGTTACCAATCAGGGAGATAGTTGCAGTGAAGTCACTAACAGAACCATTCTCGCCGGTGAAAGCACCGAACCACATAATAACGATCAGCCCCAGGAACATCCAGGTAGACGACAAGCTAAGTGTGCGCACAAAGCGGAGGCTGGTACTGGAATATACGGCAGCGGCAATCACAGCAAACACAATTAGGTAGAAACTGGTGACAACTGTTTCACCGTCGCCAACCTGAGGCAGGTACCATGGCAGGTTGGTCAGCAACAGATAAGCCGTAAAGGCACAGGTGCCGATAATAACCACGTTGTTGATGAACTTGATAACAGGAATTTCAAAGAACTTCACCTTCGGCTCAATAGCCACAAAGTAGAAGCAGGTCAGGAAATAGAAACCCCAGATCAGGAAACCCCAGTAACCAAATTCAATGGCCAGCGGGTTACTGAAAGCGTATTCCGGACTGGCTGCAAGGTCTGCATATCCGGCGAATTCTGTCAGTGGGAACATGATCAGTCCCACATCCAGCCCTGAAGTAAACAGGATGGCGATAAAGGTTAAAGTGCGAACCGGAGTTACACCCACCAATTGCATATTGCCCCATTTGATCAGGACAAAGATGATGGCGGTAAAGGTAAATAAAATACCAACGGAGAGCAGTTCTGTCATAGCTGGCTCCCCTTTCTAAAATTGGTGCTTACTCTTGTAATCATAATGTTGTGCCTGTCGTTATCGTTTTATGGCTGAGAAATGGCGCACTGACCCAGTCAGACTTTCAATGGTGAAAGTCAGCTTTGCAGAGCTTAAGTATCACCAGCTGAAAGCAGATACAGCTTTTGCTGGTGATAGTTAAAATCTGTTGTGTCCTTTATACCCAGATACTTCTTTTGTATAGATCAACCACGAATAGCCTTCCCAACTGTTCGAGGTTGATCAAGGAGTGGTCACTTAGCGTATAGCCACTCAGCGCAGAGCCTCTCCTGATCTCTGCTTTTCCTGCCAGTCCGCACCCATACCTACTTTTGCAGTGGATGGAGCCAGCATATCCGCATCCCGAATCATGTCCGCAGCTCGCTCGGCCACCATAATAGTGGGCGCATTCAGGTTGCCGTTTGGAATAGTCGGGAATATGGACGAATCCACAACCCGCAGTCCTTTCAGACCGTGAACACGGGTTTGCGGATCGACAACAGCCATGTCGTCGGTGCCCATCTTGCAGGAGCAGGATGGGTGGTAAGCACTTTCAACCGATTCGCGAACGAAGGCATCGATCTCTTCGTCGGTTTGAATGTGCTCGCCTGGCTGAATTTCAGAATCACGGTATTCATCAAACGCAGGTTGGTTGATGATTTCACGGGTCAGACGAACGCACTGTCTGAACCCTTCGCGGTCATCTTCTTCGGCCAGATAGTTAAACTGAATGTCCGGATGTACGTCAGGATTCGCAGAAACTGCTCGCACATAACCACGGCTTTTCGGCTTGTTATGACCGATATGAACCTGGAAACCATGGCCGTCAAAAGCGGTTCGGCCGTCATAACGCATGGCTGCTGGCAGAAAATGGTATTGCAAATCAGGCCATTCAACGCCGGGCTTGGAACGAATAAAACCACAGGATTCAAAGTGGTTTGTAGCACCAAGCCCATCCTTCTTAAAGAACCAGCGAGCGCCAATAAAGAGTTTGCTCAGTGGGTCCAGCTTACCGTTCAGGGTAATAGGCTGCTTGCAACGGAACTGGAAATAGAATTCCAGGTGATCCTGCAGGTTTTCACCTACGCCGGGCAGTTCGTGGTGAACTTCAATGCCTGCTTTCTCCAGTACGTCTTTTGAACCAATACCGGACAGTTGCAGAATATGAGGTGAACCAATAGAACCGGCAGAAAGAATAACTTCCTTGCTGACCAGAGCCTGTTTGATCTGACCTTTATGTTTGTACTCAACGCCCGTCGTTTGTTTGCCTTCCAGCAATACACGGTGAACCTGCGCATGAGTTACTACTGTAAGGTTGCTGCGTTTCATAGCCGGACGCAGGTAAGCATTGGCTGTTGACCAGCGAATGCCGCCCTGTACCGTCATGTGCATTGGGCCGAAACCTTCCTGACGGCAGCCGTTGTAGTCAGATGTTTCCATATAACCTGCTTCTACACCAGCCTTGATAAAGGTGGAGTAGAGCGGGTTTTTCATTTCGTTGCCGTTGTTGACGCCCAATGGCCCTTTGTCACCACGGTAGTCATTGCCACCGAATGCCCAGGTTTCAGCCTTCTGAAAATAGGGCAGGCAGTGACTGTAATCCCAGTCAGTGGCGCCATATTGCTGCCATTCATCAAAGTCTTTGGCGTGACCACGGACGTACACCATGCCATTAATGGAAGAAGAACCGCCTAACACCTTGCCGCGAGGGCAATGCATACGACGGTTATCCAAAAACGGTTCTGGCTGGGTTTCATACTGCCATGCATACTTTTTGGTATTCATGGGAATGGACAGCGCCGTCGGCATTTGAATGAAAATGCTTTTGTCACTGCCACCGGTTTCAATCAGCAACACCTGACTGTTGCCGTCTTCTGTCAGTCGATTGGCCAGAACGCAGCCAGCAGAACCTGCACCGACAACGACATAATCATACGTACTCTCAGAGCGATGGCTCTCAAATTGAGTAGAATCTGTCATGGTACTTTTCCTCCTGAGTGCGTTTTAAAAAGGGCTTTCCAGTGGTGTCATACCCACATAAACCGCTTTGATCTGGGTGTAATGCTTCAGGGTTTCGACACCGTTTTCACGACCAATGCCCGATTGCTTGTAACCACCCACAGGCATTTCAGCCGGTGACGCACCGTAGTTGTTGATCCAGCAAATGCCAGCTTCAAGCTGGTGAATGACACGGTGAGCGCGGGTGATGTCCTGAGTGAAGACGCCAGCCGCCAGACCCAGTTTGGTGTCGTTAGCGCGAGCAATTACTTCTTCTTCATTTTCAAAAGTGAACACAGCCATAACCGGCCCAAAGATCTCTTCACGAGCGATGGTCATATCGTCGTTGCAATCAATGAATACGGTAGGCTCAACAAAGAAACCGCCAGGTGCAGAAGCAGGGCTTGCAGCCTTACCACCGGTCAGAACGGTTGCGCCTTCTTCGATACCCTTGTTGATATAACCCATCACCAACTGATGGTGCTTTTCTGAAATCAGAGCGCCCATGTTGGTATCAGCATTCATTGGATCGCCGAGAATGATGTTGTTTTCGGTGCGCTGTTTCAGCTTTTCGATAAAGGCAGGGAAGATGTTCTTGTGAACATAAACACGGGTGCCGTTGGTGCAGATTTCACCCTGGGTGTAGAAGTTGCCGAGCATGGCCCCGGAAATAGCGTTATCCAGATCAGCATCATCAAAGATAATCAGTGGTGACTTGCCACCCAGTTCCATGGTGACGTCTTTCAGGGAAGAAGCAGCCGCAGCCATAACCTTCTTACCAGTACCCACTTCGCCAGTGAACGACACCTTGGCAATATCCGGATGATGAGTCAGCCAGGAGCCTACCTTGCCATCGCCTTGTACTACGTTGAATACACCGGCAGGAACACCAGCTTCGGTAAAGATCTCTGCCAGCTTCAGTGCGCCCAACGGTGTTTCTTCAGAAGGTTTGAAGATCATGCTGTTACCACAGGCCAGAGCAGGCGCTGCTTTCCAGCAGGAAATCTGCAGTGGATAGTTCCAGGCGCCGATGCCCGCGCAGATACCCAGTGCTTCACGACGGGTGTAGTAGAAATCGTCGCCCAGACTTTGCTGATTGCCTTCAATAGACGGTGCCAGCCCTGCGAAGAACTCGATGGAATCTGCGCCAGTGACTACGTCAACTTCTGATGCTTCCTGCCATGGCTTGCCAGTATCGAGAACTTCGATTTTTGCCAGTTCATCATTGCGTTCACGCAATAGTGCTACTGCTTTATTAAGAATGCGGCTGCGTTCGATGCCGGTCATCTTTGACCAGATTTTGAAGCCTTTTTGAGCGCTGGCAATCGCAGCTTCCTGAACGGATTCATCCGCTACTTCTACGGTGTAGATAACTTTATTGGTAGCCGGATTAACAACTGAAAAAGTCTCGCCGGTTTTATTGGCTAGATATTGACCATCGACAAAATTCTGATAGCAAGGCAGTGACACAGATAACTCCAATGAATTTATAGATGCTATTAAGGTGCTAAGAGGGAGAGCTACCGGACTAACATGGTTTACATTTGGTATAGGGGTAGAGCTGAAAGCTTTGAAAGAAAGCTGTTCAATAAAGAGGTGACTTAAAAAGCTCGAAAATGATGTTGCAGAAAGAGCGCCAGCAGAGTCTGGGTAGAAGGAGAGTTGGTTCGAAAAACTTGCAGAAACTGCGGAAACATAAGGCTCTTGTAGGTATTTATCGTGGAGCTAGTGTACAGATTTAAGTAAGTTCAATCAAATCTGGAAAAGATAACATCATTAGTTTTCAAAAATGATCTTCCATGGTTATCGTTTTGAATCTAAAAGGGATGGTGTAACGTAAAGAAATAACAATACCCATTTAGAATGCCGTCTATGGCCATTTGACGAGTTAAGGAAGTCTTGCATGCTGATCAAAACCAGAAAGCCCAGCGATGTTCGAAGTAGTGAAATTACTTCTGAAAGTGTCTACAAAGATCGTCGTAGTTTTCTGAAGAAAAGTGGTCAGTTTGCCTTTGCTGGAATGGGAGTAACGTTGGTGGGGTGTTCCGATGCCAGTGAAGCCAAGCCAAAAACCAAAGACTCAGTCATTGAAACCGGCTACGACAATATTCCACAGCTCAGGGCTCCACAGTGGTTAAAGGAAAAAGTAGCTACTTATAAACAGAGTGGTTACACCACCAGTGAACAACTCACGCCTTATACCAACGTCACCAATTACAACAACTTCTACGAGTTCGGTTATGGCAAGGATGATCCCGCAAAGAAAGCGGTCAACCTGAAAACTGATCCCTGGTCTATTACAGTGGAAGGCGAAATTGAGAAGCCGGGAACCTATACACTGGAAGATATTCTTAAAGGGCAGGATGTAGAGGAGAGAATCTACCGGCTGCGCTGCGTTGAAGCCTGGTCCATGGTTATTCCGTGGGTAGGCTTTTCACTGGCTGACATGCTAAAGCGTTTTCAACCTACGTCAAAAGCCAAATACGTTGAATTTCACACGCTGTTTGATCCTCAGCAGATGCCCGGTCAGCGCTCCAGTTTCAGTGCCATTCAATACCCGTATGTTGAAGGTCTGCGAATTGACGAAGCAATGAATCCGCTGACATTTATGGCAATCGGACTCTACGGTAAAACCCTGCCACCCCAGAACGGTGCACCACTAAGACTGGTTGTACCCTGGAAGTATGGTTTCAAGAGCATTAAGTCCATCGTCAAGATTCGTTTTACTGAAACCATGCCTCAAAGCACCTGGGTAAAATCTGGTCCTAACGAATATGGGTTCTATGCCAACGTAAACCCTGAAGTAGATCATCCACGCTGGAGTCAGAAGAGTGAACGTCGTCTGCCAAACTCTATCTGGGAGCCAAATAAGATCGAGACCAAAAAGTTTAATGGCTACGAAGAAGAAGTTGCCCACCTATATAAAGGTATGGACCTGAGTAAGCACTTCTGAATGTGTAGCGCACGTATCGAGGATTAAATTGCCATTTGCCCGCCGTCGGCGGCAAATGGCTTATGAGTTCGTATATCGGGGTATTAAGGAACAGTAAATGAAAAAAATGGACTGGGTGGCGAAAAGCAAACTGGTAGTATTTCCAGCCTGTCTCATTCCGCTGGCCTTACTGGTTCAGGCTGTTCTTACCAACAACCTTGGGCCAGATCCGGCAAACACGCTTACCCGAGATCTGGGTGAGTGGGCTTTAATCTTTTTATGTGGTGGCTTGGCCATTACACCAATGCGTAAATTCACGGGTGTTAATAAGCTGATTCGCTTCAGAAGAATGATTGGGCTATTTACGCTCTTCTATGCACTACTTCATATCACTGCTTATCTTGCTTTTATGCTGGCCTGGGATTGGGCGACACTGGCAGAAGACCTCTATAAACGTCCCTATATAATAGTAGGTGCTTTGGCTGTTCTTATACTGACTGCTTTGGGCGTAACTTCTACTAAAGGCATGATGCGTCGTTTAGGGAAGAAATGGGCGAAACTGCATAAACTGGTTTATCTGTCAGCAGGGCTGGCGGTGCTGCATTTTCTTTGGCTGGTGAAGAGTGACTATACTGAGCCTGTTACATATGGATCTGTAATTGTGGTTCTGTTGTTGGTTAGATTAAAAAAATGAAAATGCCTCTAAAAGCGTAATCTATGCTTTTTACTTCTAGAGACCATTGTTAGAAGAAATAGAAGAAGCCAGCACAATATTATGTAATGAAGTGATTCTGCATGGGCTTGGCCAGGAGGGCGCCCTGAAGTGATAACCAGAAAAGAATTGCCAGCACTGATGGCTGGTTTAATGGCAACATTCGCCGGTATTGGGCTGGCTCGCTTCGCATATACACCCTTAATTCCTGAGTTGGCAAAACAGGGCTGGTTTGACAGTCATCAGCTTGCCTATCTCGGGGCCGCAAATCTGGCAGGCTATTTTATTGGGGCACTGTCTGCGCACAGGTTATCTGAGCTGGTCGATATTAAGTGGTTATTAAGAGCCTGTTTTGTTTCTATTCTTGCCAGTTTTATTCTCTGTGCTGAACCTGTTTCATTCAGCTGGTTTTTCGTTTGGCGGTTTGTTGCCGGAGTTTCCGGGGCTGTCTTAATGGTGGTTGCTCCCAGTGCTGTTATGTCATTTGTTTCAGCTGAGCGACAACAAAGTGTTGCGACTCTGGTTTTTACCGGGATAGGGCTTGGCGCACTGATGTCAGCAATCATTATCCCTCTGCTGTTGAGTGTCAGTCTGGCTGTTACATGGATAGCTCTTGCTGGTCTTGCTGCACTTGCTGCATTAATTGCAGAAGTAAGTCTTCATAGCCTGAAATCTGCTGTCCTGACCAAAACATCCCAGTCTGACACTTCATCCAGCCAATCTCACATTGGAAAAGTGTTGCTGCTCGTTATCATTGCTTATGCAATGGATGCATTTGGTTTTGTTCCTCATACCGTGTTCTGGGTGGATTATCTGGCAAGGGAGCAGAGTCTGGGTGTCATGTCTGCTTCGTACCAATGGGGAGTATTTGGTGTTGGGGCTATTTGTGGACCCTTTATAGCAAGGTGTGTTTTGCAGTATATGAGTTGTCAGCAAAGTCTGGTGCTGGCTTTTATAGTGAAAGCCATTGCAGTGGGCCTTCCTCTTATCTCAGTGGATGTGATGGCCAGAACTCTTTCGTCCTTTATTGTGGGCGCACTGATTCCTGGAATAGTTGCTCTGACTTCGGCTCGAATTGCAGAGCTGGTTGGAACTCTTGATCACAAAAGGTTCTGGGGTGTTGCAACGGCGGCCTTTGCTTTGGGTCAGGCTGTTTCAGGTTATGCTATGGCTGCGTTATATGAATACTGGGGTGAGTATCAGCAGCTGTTTCTGATTGGATGTCTAGCCATGCTGACTGGGGCTGGGCTAATCGTTTTAAGTAGCAGTAAGACAGAACCTGAGAAATCTGGTTAGAGAACAAGGGACGCTCCAAATCCTTCTGCTCTTATAGACGACAATAAATAAACGACGAATAAGTAGCTTTCGGGGGTTGGCACGATCATTCAAATGTGTAGAATACGCCTCCGTTGTGCAGGACAACCCAGCGGGTTAATTACTTCTTTCCTCTCTTAATAACGAGAACGAAAACAGCGATTGACAACAACGGCTGACACGGTAGAATGCGCCGCCGCTGACCAAGAAAAGTTCTTCGCAAGACGAACGAGGTTAGCGAGTTGCAACCGAGTTCAACGGATTCGAAAGAGTCTGAAAAACAAACGGTTGACAACAAAAACGGTCGCGGTAATATAGCGGCCTCGCTGAACGGCACCGACGCCGATTCAGAGTTTGAATTAAGACGCT
>NZ_PPFD01000010.1 GCF_009653635.1 Endozoicomonas sp. OPT23
GCGAAGAACTTTTCTTGGTCAGCGGCGGCGCATTCTACCGTGTCAGCCGTTGTTGTCAATCGCTGTTTTCGTTCTCTTTATTAGGAGAGGAAAGAAGCATTTGATAACTGCCTAACTGGCTGCTCGTTAAGAGCGATGTGCCGTTGAGGTGGCGAACTATACGCAGTTAAGTGGGGTGTGCCAACCCTCGGTTAGCACTTATTTGGATCTTTCTTTAATAAGGCGATCAGGCTCTGCTGAAATCAAACGCGAGTACATCAGATATGTTTCGTGTTCCCAATATCAACATTAATAATCGATCTATTCCCATGGCCACACCAGCGCAGTCCGGCATCCCCTGCTTCAGGGCATTCACCATTCGCTGATCATGGGGGTAGTCCTTTCTGTTCAACTCTTTCCTTTTATCTCTTTCCTGCTCAAATCTGACTTGCTGCTCATCGCCATCCGTTAGCTCGTGGTATCCATTTGCCAGCTCAACACCATTTATAAAGAGTTCGAATCTGGCAGCTACCTTTTCACATTCTTTATTAGTATGCAGTTTCGCCAGTGCCGACATGCTGGCCGGATAGTCGTAAACAAACACACCATTAAGCTGGCTGTTTCCTTTTATACCCAGATTTGGCTCAACCACTGTTGAAAACAACAGATCGAGACAGTCATTCTTTTCCAGATCGCAAAGGTGCCTATCAACATGCTGCTGAACCAGCTCGTTAAGTTGCTGGATTGTAGCTTGATGAGGGTTAACACCAAGATAATGAATAAACACTTCTCTATAACTGAATCTGCTCTGCTCAGAGAAGTCAGTTACTCTTGCTAGCAGGTTACTGAGGTCGCTCATTAACTGCTGTTGATCCATACCAAGTCGGTAATACTCAAGCATGGTGAATTCAGGGTTATGCCGCCCTCCCGCTTCTCCGTTCCGAAATACTTTTCCAAGAGAGTAGATATCACCACTTCCTGAAGACAGCAGCCTTTTCATGGGGAATTCAGGTGAGGTCTGAAGGTAATAATCAGCTGGCAGTCCACCATCTGGCAGAAATTCGGCCTTGAAGCTTTCTATATGTAGATCAACAGTCGCCGCAGCAGATAATAGAGGGGTTTCAATCTCAAGAACGCACTGCTCGTCAAAATATTGGCGGATTGATCGATACAGATCAGCACGCCTTTTCAGGTTCATCAGATCAGCCGAAGGCATCCAGTCGTCAACTTGCATCTCGCTACAGCTCCAGACAGGCAATTATCAGAAAAGTAATTTCTATACTGGATGGTTAGAAGTCACTCCACAAGGAAGTCATCATGATGAGAGCCGTATTTGCCAGTTTTATTGCCTGCCTATTTTTGATATCCGACTCTGCCGAAGCCTGTCATGAGAGAGGTCACAAAGGGCACCATAAGGGGCATCATAAAGGTCATCATGGCTGCCAAGGCCGCCATCACGGGCCTCCACCGCACCACAAAAACACTTGCACTATTCCAGACAATATTTATCGGTCTCAGCCATTTCAATTTGGTGATGAGTCCCACATATTCTCTGTCTATATGCTGCATGGCAGGCCTGCCTTCCACCTGTCAGCCTTAAGAGATCTGTCGAATGTCAGTGATGACAGAGAGTTTTATGCGCGTCCAGGACCAGGGCATAGAAAGGGTCGGCTTCATGGTGGCCACCCACCTCCTCACCATAACTGGAACCACCCACCTCAGGATGGGTTCGAATTTTCGCCACCTCCAAGACCAAAACCTGCCTGCGATGGAAGTAACATTTCATTTAAGTGGGGCGGCGAAGCAGGAAAGAGCGTTCCCGCTTTCTTTAAAGGGCAAGCTGAGATGGCCTATATAGATGGTTCTATTGTTGGTTACACGGCTCTGACAACAGATCGATCAACTTCTGTTCCAATACAGATCACCTTAACGCCAGTATTTCCGATGGGGCAGTAATAAAAAAGGGCTGCACGCTGGCAGCCCTTTTCGATCATCAAAGCAAAGCTTACTTCACTCGACCCACATACTCAGCAGTACGGGTATCAATCTTCAGCATTTCACCTTCAACAATAAACAGTGGCACTTTAACTGAAGCACCCGTGCTTAGTTTGGCTGGCTTGGAGCCGCCCTGAGCAGTATCACCTTTCAAACCAGGATCGGTTTCAACAACCTGCAGTTCTACAAAGTTAGGTGCAGAGACAGACAATGGGTTGCCATTATAAAGAGTCACTGTGTACTCTCCCTGCTCTTTCAACCAGTTGATAGTATCTCCAACGGCCTCTTTTGAAGCGGCATGCTGCTCAAAAGAGCCATCTGTCATCATGAAATGCCAGAATTCACCGTCGGTATAGAGGTACTCCATGTCATAATCCATGACATCAGCTGCTTCAAGGCTTTCACCGGACTTGAAAGTACGTTCCCAGACACGGCCATTCATCAGGTTACGGAATTTGACGCGGTTAAAGGCCTGACCTTTACCTGGCTTAACAAATTCATTTTCGATAATGGCGCAGGGATCTCCCTCCAGCATTAATTTCAGACCTGAACGGAACTCGTTGGTGCTATAACTAGCCATCAGACATTACCAGCAAAAATGTAAACCTCTATGATAACCTGATCCGCTTCCGGTGTGCAGACTGACAATTCAATTGACTGACCAATGACGAACCAAATAGCTTCAGATATAAATTCAAAAACCTGGCAGGAGCAGCTGTCAACAGCTGTCAGCCACCCTTCCGAGTTACTGGCTATTCTTGATCTGCCGGGGGGACTTCTGGCTGGCGCTCTTAAAGGCGACGCTGAATTTAAAACTCGCGTTCCTTATGCCTATATATCCCGTATGGAATCCGGTAACCCAAACGACCCTTTATTAAAACAGGTCTTGCCGGTTGATGATGAAACGCTGGATGTATCCGGTTTCACCATGGATCCACTTTCCGAACAGGACAGTAACCCTTCTAATGGCGTGATTCATAAATACAAAGGGCGCCTGCTGCTGATTGTCAGTGGTGCCTGCGCCATTAACTGCCGTTTCTGTTTCAGAAGACACTTCCCTTATGGTGACAACCAGCTCGCTGGCGAAAGCTTTCAACAAGCCATCGACTATATAAAGAAGCAAGAAGATATCCATGAAGTGATTCTCAGCGGCGGAGACCCTCTGGCAGCGTCAGATAAACGTCTGAAAAAGCTTGTTGAAGCTCTAGCTGAAATAGAACATCTGAAAACCATTCGGATTCATACACGGCTTCCTATTGTGATTCCTGACAGAGTCACTGCTGAAATGCTGAACTGGTTAACTGGCACACGACTGAAGCCGGTTATAGTTGTGCATACAAATCATGCCAGCGAAATAGATAACAACGTCGCTTCTGCTTTAAGAAAGTTAAAGCGGTCCGGTGTCACGCTGTTGAACCAGACTGTGTTACTGAAAGGAATTAATGACAGCGCAGATGCTCTGGCCAACCTCAGCCACAAACTGTTTCAGGCTGACGTTTTACCTTATTACCTTCACCTTCTGGACAAGGTAAAGGGCGCCGCTCATTTTGATATTAGTGAGCAAAAGGCACAGAACATTGTGAGAGAGCTGATGGCACAATGCCCTGGGTACCTCGTACCCAAGTTAGTAAGGGAAATTGCCGGAGAACCTGGAAAAACGTCAATATCAGTTTGATTTTAATGGGGCGCGAAGCGTCCCTTGCTTTCAGGACAACAGTCCGGATTGAGCATGGTACTGAAACTGGCTGAATCCTGGTGAACTGGACACACATTCGAGAAGTTGCCCCTTTCTGACCTTGTCATCGTAGAGAAGTACAAACCTTAAGCCTCCGCGGAAAGTTTCTCTGGGTGTGATCAATGTCGGCTCACTGTTTACAGCAGGAACTTTCGGCACCAAAAACGCGTGTTGATACTCCCGCTCATTTCCACCCTTCTTTCTGGGTACAATAACGCAAGGCTTGGAACCGGAAGCTAACAACTCCAATCCCATTTCAAGGTTTCTTACCCCTTTTACCTGAGTCCATCGAACGGTTGCCAGCATCCAGTCCTTTCGGCCTTTTTCTCGCACTGCAACCAGCTCCCCCGAACGCAGCTGGTTCTGGGTCAATACGGGTGCACTGAGGCAGTAGCCACCAGCACAGGTATTGACGATATTGCATACATAGATCGGGTGATGCTGCTTGATAACTTTTTTCTTTCTTGGCACAGCAAACTCTATCGGCATATCTGCCATAAGAGCACTACTGCTATTACCCACACCATGAGCCATTGACCAGACATCGTGTTTATCCGGTGAAAATTGATCCATCTCATCGGCAGGATCAGCAACCTCTGCCAGATAGTTTTCAAGACTCTGTTCGCCATTCAAATGGTAAAAAACAGCTTCAAAGCCAACACAGATTTCAATCCCCCCTGCAGCAGGAACTCTCCGGTGCTTACGTCCTGTGGACAGGTTCCAGGCTTCAACGAGATGCTTCAAAATTCTATCGGGTAAAGAGATACTGCGCTTATCACTTGGAATGGCTGCTAACTTTTTAATCTTGTCGTATAAAAAGGAAGCATCCAGTACAAGAAGGTGCCTGTCGTCTTCAGTATTAAACGAGTTTGTGAAAGACAGGCCAACATCCGAATCCAGGTCAGTGATAAAGCAAGAGCTATGATTTTCCATAGCGACTAACTGAATATGCTGTACCCAGTGAGCAAGCGCTCTATTAATCAACCGTATATCCTGATAACTGAGTTGATTATGTCGTGAACGACTGAGCAACAAAGACCGCTTATAAATCTCTTCTATCGACAGGATCTTGTCTCTGGAAACCGTTTTGTCTTCCAGTTTAAAACCCTCAATCTTCAGGGCTTTAGCCTGTTTGTATTGCAGGTGAACTTCATGCCACAGGCTTTCCGGAACAGGCTGGTGACGGGTATAACAAAGCATTAGCAAGGTAGTGCTATCGGCCATAGCACGATGCAAGGCTTTTGCAGGCAATGCCTTGTCCTGCTCTGGCTGTTCTTTTGCCGATTTAACAATAGCCTTGTTGACCATTTGCAGGCTCATTAATGCCCGCTGAGTCTGCTCAAATACCAGATACTGTTCTTCAGTCAGTATGTCTATGACATTAAGCCTGCGAGTCAATAAGGTATAAGATACCGCTCGGAATTTTTCTACCAGAGACCAGCGTTTTTCAGCATTAAGATCTATCCAGACAAGCTCATCAAGAGCGTCACAGAGATAATTGAGAGCAGCAAGAAAATCGATTTTAAGAAGTCTGGTCAACCAACCTCGAAGTTCTGATTCTGTTGCAGTACTAAAATTCAGGGGTTCCACTTCTTTATATTCAGATTGCTGCATTATTCTCTGCCCCCTGTCATTTCAGTTATCTAAACACCATTAGAACAACTGTCTGACATTTCGAAAATACGTAGTAAGTGAGTCGCTACTATGGTTTTTCATGTGACCCACTTCACAAAACCACTAATTTTATGGAGTACTCTTAGCTCCTTACTTAAGCTATAAACGGCATAAAACAGTAATAAATTAAATAAATCAGCAAAAGACGTGGTCTGGATTATTTACGACGGCCGTCATAAACTGACTAGCGACTTAAAAGGTAAAACAAGTCAAACACCTTTAAGGGTTATGTATTCAGGAAGATAACATGAACTCGCAGATTGAAAGGATTCAACTGCAGCCGCCTGAACCGACACTGGATAGCTTGTCATTCTGTCAAAGCACCCCAGAAAGTGTCAGGGACTGGTTGAATCAGCAAACCAAGCGAAATCAACACTGTTTTAACCAGCTTCATAGTGCTCTGGTTGAAATTTCACAACTCAAGACATCTTCAGTGAACCGGTGGGAGCTGATAGAGCTGCTTCGCTCTGAAGTTTATCTGCTAATCAATAGCATCTTGCTCGAATGTAAGTGTCAGCAAGAAAATTCGGATTGTATCAATCAGCCCATTCGACTGCTAAGAGCTCTGGCTGACTGCTATAAAGCTGTCCTCAGTGAGGTTTCGAACACATCTATTCAGGTAACAACAGACGCACTGCCTGCATCACTTCATCGCTGTATGACAGAGCTTGCTCAAATACTCTACCTGACCCCTGTTACAGCTCATACCAAGGGATTATGGCGTGAAATGCATCAGCTGTTTCAACTGGCTGTCAAAAATGATGTCACTCGCTACACATTGTCTGATAGCACGGTAATCAAGACTCGTCAGCTGTCCATCGTTGATGTATACAAAAGGGCTTTGCTGCTGAGTAAGACAGAGAGCTTTTCTTTTCAGGAAATCAAGCTGATCAATAAGGCTCTTTGTCTGTGGGTTCCACACACACGACTGACGTCTTCCGATAAAAGTAACAGTTATTTTATTGTTGACCTGAATTCAGACTCGGGCCTTCAGTTTAATCACCCTTCGAGACATTCAAAAACTGGTCTCCAACTGTCTTTGGATGTACGTGTACTGATAGCACATCTCAGAAAACTAAAGACAAGTTCAGCACAACAACAAAGCTCTGTACTACCACCTAAGCTCATTAGCCTTCTACTAAAAAAATGGGGGGTCACTTCACAACGTACATTCAAACGTTACCCCAATAGCATTAACTGTCAGATACATCTGGGTTTTGAGGCTATTTATCAGGCTTTATCGAAAGCCAGTAAACGTACTGAGGCTACATCTGTGGCTGCGTCTCTGGATAATTCTCAGGCAGATTCAGAAGATATATGGTCATCCGCTTACGATGCAGCCCCTGCCAGCAGTATCGGGAATGCTAACCCTGATAGCATAGAATTCAAGTTTTCTGGTCTTTACTCTCGTAAAGAGCTCCACCCTCTACAAGCCAAAACGGTAAACAGTTCTGCAAACGGCTACTG
Organism: Endozoicomonas sp. OPT23; assembly: GCF_009653635.1. GTDB lineage: Bacteria > Pseudomonadota > Gammaproteobacteria > Pseudomonadales > Endozoicomonadaceae > Endozoicomonas_A. Next base: position 6,851 of record NZ_PPFD01000010.1, read on the forward strand.
CCTTATAATGGATGTAAATGATTCAGACATGTCCAAACCTGGAACTCTTATTATCATTCAGGAAGAACGGCAACAGCGCTGGTTGCTTGGTTTTATCAGGTGGAAAAAATCAGCACAAAACAAGCTTATTATGGGTGTAGAGCTTACTTCCGCTGAAGTAAGCCCCTGTCAAATCAGTCCGGTGACGAAAGTATCCTCTGAGCTGAGTTTCAGTCCGGCTATTCTGGCCTCTCCAGCGGATAAGCCTTCGCCAGTGCTTTTCTGCAATGAAGTTTTACAGAATGGCATGAAGTTTTTTATCAGGAACAAAAACGAGACTCAGCGAGGGGTAACAAAAGAAGTCTTCCGGCATAACTCAAAAGTGTCGATGATTAACTTCAGGTTACTGGAAGAGCCTGTTTTGAGTTTGTAGTCAGTTTGATACATCAGGCAAAGAGTATAAGAACAAACCTTGGTATTATTGTCCCATAATCCGAATACCTGAAGTGCCAATTCATGAACAATACGACAAGGCCCGTTCGATTACTGACTCTGGAAAAGTCCAGAAATGACGCTGAGCGATGGGTAAAGCTGTTCCGAGCAGCCGGAAAACCTGCCCGTGTACAACAGATCAACTCTGTTGAGGAACTGGAAGAAGCTCTGGTTACAGGCCTTTGGGACCTTCTTCTGAGCGTAGAAGAAACACCTATGGTTAGAGCGGATCAGGCCATAGCCTGCATCAAGCGACTCAAACTCGACGTTCCTGTCATCCTGTCAGTCGAAGAAAAAAATTCTGAAGTCGTCAAACATTGGCTGGATCTTGGTGCTGCAGACATTATTCACACTAATCATGAAGAACATATGCTGCATGCCATTCTTCGTGAGATCACGAGCCTGGGGTGTCGGGAGCAGATTCTTGGTCTGAAGAAAAACCTTCTAGACACCGAGCAACGCTGTCAGCTACTCATGGATAATGCCAGTCACGCCATTGCCTACGTCCATGAAGGCATGCATATCGATGCCAACCAACCTTATCTGGAATTGTTCGGTTACAACGACCCTGATGACCTCGCAGGTATGCCATTGATTGACATGGTGACTTCTGGTGATCAACCGCTATTTAAGAGTTTGATCAAACACTTCAAGCCAGGACAGGAACAGCCTGCTGTTAACTGCCAGCTGATAGATACCAGTGGTGACAGCTTCGAAGCGACAGTCATTCTGTCCGAAGCAGTTTTTGAGGATGAGCCTTGTGTTCAGGTCCTGGTAAAGGCTGCGGCACAACCAACCAATCTGTCATCTCCGTCAGAGAGCCTACCCACTCTTTCCCGTAATGAGTTTCTTGCTCAGCTGGAGTCGGGAGACCAGGCACCAGAGATTCTGGCTTACCTGCAACTGGAAAACTACGACGAAATACGGAAGAACACAGGTATAGAGGGAAGCATCGCTGTTCAGGATACTCTTCTTGAACTACTCGCTTCTCAGCTTACTGAAAGTCAGGTGGCACATTACGGTGATGAGGTTTACCTGATCGCTGTCAATCAGAATGAACTGGCCGCTTTAACGCCTTTACTGGGGACTATTGATAAAGCTCTGATCAGCGCTGGTTCTCAAACCATTTATACGACAGCAAGTATCGGCCTGGCAGAGAAAAGTCAGGACGACAGTGAAAAGAACTTTCTGGAAAGGGCTCAATTTGCCTGTCAGCTTGCTATCGAGCATGGTGGCAACCGCATCGAAACTTTCTCTCAAAAGGCTATTGATGTTAAGAAGGCCAGTAACGGTGACATGCTGGCCTTGATTCGTCAGGCTCTTGAGAATGACAGTTTCAGGCTGACATTCCAGCCCGTTATCAGTGTTACCGGTGAAGGGTTAAATTACTACGAAGTACTGCTTCGCATGCTGGATCAAAACGGCAAGGAAATTCCAGCAGCCGAGTTTATTGCTTCAGCAGAAGAAAGCGACATGATGCCGTTTATCGATCGCTGGGTAGTTCGTAACGCTATCAAACAACTGGCGAAAAAGTTTCGCAAAGGCGACAACAGTCGAATGATGGTTCACATAAGTCAGGCGAGCCTTGAAGACAAGGCGTTTGCCGAACAGCTGGCCAGACTCTTAAGTGCTGCTGAATTGCCAGGGCACATGCTGACTCTACAGATGACGGAGCGCATGGTTCAGCAACACCTGAAACAGGTCATAAAGTTTGTAGAACAACTTAAACCGCTTGGTTGCAAGTTTGCCATGGTTCAGTTCTCCGGTGAGCCCCGCTCACTGAAGGTTCTGGAGCACTTGGATATCCCGTTCGTAAAACTGGACTCTTTGTTTACTGAAAAGCTGGAACGCAATGATGACTCTCAGTTGAAAAAGGTTTCCAACAATCTCAAGAAACTCAACAAAGTCATCATTATGCCAAAGGTTGAAAGCGCCCAGACACTCACCAGCATTTGGCAGATGGGCGTGGATTATGTTCAGGGTTACTATCTACAACCGCCTATGGAATCGATGACATACGATTTCAGCAGTTAATAAGCACACAAGCATATGAATTCATACATTCTTTGTCCGCCGGAGGCCGGCAGAGAATGATTTAATATTCAATTGCGTGCATCTACAAACTAAAGCCTTAACTGTGTATATCTCATCAGAAACAGGCCTTTGAACAAACCTGTTTCTGACTACCTTCTAAAGCACAACCATCTGAACATTGTCTGGCAGATCACCCTGATCATGGGTCACCATCACTACCGGAATATCCAGCCCTTTTACCTGTTCAAATACAAAACGTCTAAACTGCCCCCTCAACTCAGGGTCCAGCTTTGAAAAAGGCTCATCCAGCAGCAAAGCTCTAGGCTCTGAAAGCAATGTTCGCATCAGACTGATTCTGGCTCTTTGCCCTCCCGATAAGGTGGCAGGGTTTTTATGACCAATATCCGGTAGCTGGCAATCCAGCAAAGCCTTCTGAACCTTCTCTTCTCTGCTTTTTCCTTTGTAGGAAACAGGCAGCCCGAACTTCAGATTTTCAGTCACGGTTAAGTGCGGAAAAAGCAGATGATCCTGAAGCTGTAAACCAACTCGCCGCTGATATGCCTGCAGTGATGAAATATCCTTACCATCGAGCAGTATCTGACCACTAGAGCTAAACGACGAGCTTAGTGTTCCACAAAGAAAATCCAGTATCGAAGATTTGCCACAACCACTTGGCCCCATGATGCCCAGAACCTGCCCCGGTTTGGCAACAAAACTGAGCTTCTGGACCAGCGGTTTTCCTGCTAGCGAGAGGCACAGTTCACTTACTTCCAGCGTCATATAAACCTCCTGCTTAATTTCCACTCTCTCAACTGCCAGCGCCCCATAAAAGTAAACAGTGCATAAATCAGCAAAGGCAAAAGCATCTGAACCAGAGCATAGACACCAATCAGTCGACGATTACCACTGGCAGCCAGTGCCACCGTTTCTGTTGTAACAGTTGTTACCCGGCCTGCTCCGGCAAAAACTGTTGGCAGGTATTGAGCAATACTGACGGCAAAGCCTAAGGCAAAACTGGCCAACACGGGTTTCAGCAAAACACGGCTCTTAACCTGAACAAACGCTTTTACTCTCGAACCAGACAATAGCCACGCCTGTTTAGAGTGCCGATCATCATAGTAACGCCAAGGTCCGGACAAGCTCAGATAACAGTAAGGCAGTACAAACAAAAGATGCATGAATACGACTGAGAACCAGTACCCCTCCACATCCAACCTGATCATCCATACCTGAATACCAAACAGGAATGTCAGTTGTGGCAGCAATAGAGGTAAATACATCAACCTGCTCAGTAATTTATTGGTTCGCTTACCTGCCTCCAATAACAGAATGGCTATAACTACGCCTAAAGCTGCTGACACAAGCCCAATTATCAGTGAATTCCATAGAGGCTCAGACAGCTGCGGCCAGGCTCTTTCCCAACTCCGAAATGACCATTTTTCAGGCGATAGTGAAGGAAATCGCCAGCGCCAGGCAAACGACCAGACCAACAGCATCAGTACACTACCAGCGAAGCTGATAACGGTTACTTTCCAGCTGAGAACAGCAATACGATTCCAGACTTCACCTAAACGACCTCTATGGCCATTAGTCAGCCAGCCAGAAATATGGCCAGCTCCTTTCTCCACAAGATACAGAACTGAAATCGCTGTCAGCACGATCAACATTAACAACAGGCTGCCTGCGGAGGCCAGTGACTGAAAATCAAGGTCAGGATTTCGAAACCAGTTCAACACCTGAACAGCAAAGGTCGGAGGCGTTGAAGGCCCCATAACAATAGCGATATCTACAACAGACAGAGAAAAAACGAGCACGGTCAGCAGTGAAAAACGAATCCTTTTATACAACTGTGGCCAGATGATTTTTACCCAAACCATCCAGGGCTGATAACCAAGAGCAAGACCCGTTCGTAAACTGTCATTCACAGGTATCTGGTTCACTGCAGCCATCAGCATCAACACCAGAAAAGGCGCTTCTTTCAGGGCAAGAATCAACATAAGGCTGATACCAGCCGGATCCTGAACCGTTTCCCAGCCTGGAGGGGAAGTCCACCCTGTCAGAGAGGCCAGCATTCTGGCCAGCATACCTCCAGGCATGATCAGAAATGAAAAACCAACCGCATAAGCAACATGAGGTGCAGCGAGAATCGGCGATAGCCAGCGTTCAGCCTGCCTCCACCAACGTTTATTCCAGGCCGCACTGACAAACGAGAAGGCAAGAATAAGAGAGAGGAGTGTTGCACCTACACCTGACGTAAGAGTCAGAGCCAGCATTTTGGCAAGACCCGGCGTTTCAATTAAATGTCGCCAGGCATTCAGGCTGAACTCATGATGACCAAGTTCAGGGATATAGCCGAAAGCAGGTAAAAAAGCACCGCTGACACCAACGACCACTGGTGCTAAAAACAAAACTGCGACAAGTGTCGCAGCATGTTGTTTCATCAAAGAAACTGAATCACTCATCAACTCGTTCACTGACGATAGCGCTTCTGCCACTCTTGCTCCAGAGCTGCTACCCAGGAACTATGCGGTTCAGGAAGTACTTTACCCAGTTTCGCAGCACTCAATGTCGCCACACCAAGAGGCAGTTTGTCGAAACTGTTTCTATCCTGACTATCCAGTTTACCCATAGACAATACTGTTGGGTCACCCCAGACTTCAGGGTTAGCCTTGCGAGCCTGTGCTTCGGGAGACATCAAGAAGTTAATGACCACCTGAGCCCCCGCCTTGGCTTTTGCGTTGTATGGGATAGCGAGGAAGTGAGTATTACCAACCGTACCCTCTTCATGAACATAGGTTCTGACGGTTTCCGGCAGTTCGCCACCAGCAATCGCAGAGCTTGCATAGGATGGATTAAACGTCATAGACAGCATGATTTCACGGTCATCCAGCATAGGTGTCAAAGCCAGGCTGCTCTTTGGAAAGGCTTTACCTTCACGCCACAAGCTAGGGTGTAGCTTATCGAGATAAGCCCAGAGCGGAGCGGTTACCTTTCCAAAGTCCGCTTTATCCACAGAAGACGTTAACGTAGTGGTATCTTCACTCAACTCCAGCAATAGCTGCTTCAGAAAAGTAGTACCGATAAAGTCAGGTGGCAGCGGGTAAGTAACCCGACCAGGATTTCTCTGGGCAAAGGTCAGCAGATCGCCAGCACTTTGAGGAACCGCCTTCACCTCATCCTGATCATAAATAAAGACCAGTTGAGCCATACCCCATGGCGCTTCCAGACCATTTACCGGTTCACCAAAATCCAGCTCTGTGGTGGGTTTTTCTGCAGCATCAATGAATTTATAGCTAGGCAGGTTATTGGTGAATGGTCCGTAAAGCAGATTGTTTTGCTTCATGGATTTAAAGTTCTCACCATTAATCCAGACCATATCGACAGAGCCATTCTGGTCACGCCCGGCTTTCTTTTCAGCAAGAATACGACTTACGACATTTGCCGTGTCATCAACCTTTACCTGTTTCAGGTTAACGCCGTAACGGGACTTAATTTCTGAAGCAGCCCAGCCAATATAGTCGTTTATCTGCTGGCTGCCGCCCCAGGCATTAAAATACACCGTCTGGCCTTTAGCCTGAGTCTGTATCTCTGACCAGGGCATTATTGCTGATGTAGATGCTGCAGATACAGGTGCTGCAGCAGAGGCACTGATAGCAAAACCTGCAGATAGGCTTGCAGCCAGTAAAGTCTGTCCAAATTGTTTTTTCATCATTATTTCCTGACCTTACCCGTGCAAGGCCCTGATTTCTTTTTCACTGAGTCCCAGCAAATACAAAGCGCTGTCCAGTCCCAGTGTTGATACGGAATAATTGGCTTTCTGTCGAACCAGTGGTTTAGCGTGAAATGCCACCCCTAAACCTGCTTCAGCCAGCATTAATAGATCATTGGCACCATCACCGATAGCTATCGTCTGATCAAGTTCGATGCCCTCGTCTTTTGTCAGCTGGTTCAGCAACTCAGCCTTTCTTTCAGCGTTAACAATCGTACCTTTTGCGACACCGGTCACCTTACCATCAACAATTTCCAGTTCATTGGCGTAGATATGATCAATACCCAGCCTGTTCTGAAGATACTCTGCAAAGTAGGTAAACCCGCCGGATAAAATAGCTGTCGTATAGCCCAGCTTATTCAGGCTACTGATCAGCCGTTCTGCGCCATCCATGATGATCAGGTTATCAGCGATTCCAGCCAGTACTGACTCATCCAGACCTTTCAGCATGGCCAGACGTTCACGAAAGCTCTCATTGAAGTCCAGTTCTCCACGCATGGCTCGTTCAGTGATTTCAGCCACTTTATGACCAATTCCGGCTTCATCAGCCAACAAATCAATGACCTCGGCCTTGATCAGGGTAGAGTCCATATCGAATACAGCCAGACGACGATGACGGCGGTAAACAGACTCTTGCTGAACAACCACATCCATGGTTAATTCAGTCGATGCTTCCAGCAGAGCTTTCTTCAACTGATCAGTATCCAGAGAGATCGCTTTCGCCTGAAACTCCAGACATGATGAGATACGTTTCTTAGCGTTTTCCGGATTCAGAGCGCCATCATTTGTCAGATCCTTAGCGCCGGTAATGATGGCACCGTGCTCTGCAAGAACCTGATTGACTCTTACAACCTGTTCTTCGGTGACTTCCTGCGATAACAGCGTCACTGCATATTTTGTCAGTTCTGAGCCTGCTACAGAAATTTCAGAACTGCAGGTCAGCTGATGTTCATCACAAAGGGCGCAGAGCTTTTCCACAACAGAAGCAGCTGTTTCCTGAGCAGGTACTGACAGCTGTGCAGAAAAGAGCAGAGTGTCGTGATAAACCGACTGATCAAGCTTTTCCATGCTCAATTCGTGGCCTGCTACTGCTTGTGTAACAGCAGCAATAAGGCCCCTGGATTCCGGCCCGGTAATGTTGATCAGAAGAGTATGGCTCACAGTACACCTGAATTGTTATGGTTTTGGCTGCGGCTATTGTAGCGAATGCGGCAGGTGATCTGAACGATAGAGCTGTTTCAAATGGTTAGATAGCCATAAAGGGAGACCTGTTATTCGTCGTTATGAGTTACGATCAGGTACTATTGAAACAATCGTCATTCAAATTTTATCTCAGGAGATTCGGCCTTGCCTTCGCCGAAAACATTCAGCTATCGGCTGTTTAAACAATCCAATGCTTTCTCTTTGCGGATTCAGCTGATGTTGCTGTTCGGCTTTTTCTTTTCAGCATTGGCCATTTCAACCTGTTTTCTTGTTTACAGCCAGATGAAGTCTGCCAACGATCATCAGGCTGACACTATTGGTAACCTGCTCAGCTCGCAGACTGCCAAAGCTGCAACCAATATGATGGTGACGGGAGACCGACTGGGACTGAGCGTTCTTCTTGGACAACTGGTACAAAATCCTTATGTTGCCCGTGCCGCTATTTTCAGTATTGATAACCGTGAGATAGCCTCTGCAGAAAGCGACAAGATTGGTAAACGTGGCGAGTCCTTCTCTTCTCCTGTTCACTATCAGGATGTCATAGCCGGCTATGTTCGCCTGCAACTGGACGAGAAACTATTACGACAGAACCCCAACGATGCGCTTACTCTAATCATTGGCATCAGCGGAATTATGCTGCTGTCAGGATTGCTGCTGATTCATGTCTATGTGTCAGGAATGGTTTCACAGGTGTCGCTGATCGAACGTCAGTTACACACTATTCTTCAAGCGCCTGCCAATCAGAAACACAGCCGTAATGAGTTGGTCAGACTGTCCGCCCTGGTCGAACAACAGCTGACTGAAAAGATGCGACAAAGCTCAGTGCCCGAACAGGCTGAAGAAGAGGAAAAGGAAGAAACGGCTGCCATTGTCAGTATTCGAACCAAAAACCTGAACCGTCTGCGTCAGCTACTTTCTCCTAATGACCTAGTCACTATTGTTGAGACTCATATCGATGCCATTGAACGAGCGGCGGATGAGTATGAGGGTGAGATCAGCTACACACCAGACGGCACCTGTTTTATACGTTTTAGCAGCCTGGACAGTGACAGTTTTGCCGTAAATGCTTTGAGCTGTGCGCTGTTGGTTGAGTATTTGAACCGTGTTGTAGATGAGAAAAATATTGCCAGCCTTGAGATGGGGCTTGGCTTCTGTCTCAGTGACGGGATTCTTGATTTCCCTGGCGAAGAGCATCCATTCCAGTCTGACAGTGCTGCAGGTAACGCCATGATGTTAGCCAGTCTGCCTGATATTAATAAGGTCTACATGCTCAGGGAGCAGCTGAACTGGTTGCCGAAAATGCCGGAAGTCAAAGCATTCCAGGAAGATGAAGACATTGTTGAAGTGGTTCATCTGGATAATGAACAAACTAAAGCCATTCAACAGCAGGCTTACGATATCAGTCGGGATATGGAGAGAGCTTAAGGAAAGAATTTAGATAGTAATAGGGGCAGAGAAACGTTTCTCTGTCCCTTTAAGCGTTTACAGCCTCATTTCAATGCCACGGTCAGCCATATACTTTTTAGCTTCCGGAATAGAGTATTCACGGAAGTGGAAAATACTGGCAGCCAGTACTGCATCAGCCTTTCCTTCTTTCACACCATCTACCAGATGATCAAGATTTCCTGCGCCACCTGATGCAATAACCGGAATATCAATGGCTTCAGAAATAGCTCTGGTCACACCAACATCGTAGCCATTCTTAACACCATCCTGATCCATACTGGTCAGCAGAATTTCACCGGCACCCAGCTTTTCCATCTTCACAGCCCATTCAACCGCATCCAGCCCGGTTGGCTTACGACCACCATGAGTAAAGATCTCCCAACGATCCGGCTCACCCACCAGACTGACTTTCTTGGCATCGATGGCAACAACAATACACTGAGAACCAAAACGATCCGCTGCTTCCTGAACAAACTCAGGATTAAAGACCGCTGCCGTATTGATACTGACTTTGTCAGCACCGGCATTCAGCATGGTACGAATATCCTCAACCTTGCGAATTCCGCCGCCAACGGTCAGAGGGATAAAGACTTCACTGGCCATACGTTCAACGGTATGCACAGTCGTATCACGTTCTTCATGGCTGGCAGTAATATCCAGAAAGGTGATTTCGTCAGCACCTTCTTCATTATATCGACGAGCGACCTCTACAGGGTCTCCGGCATCACGAATGTCTACAAACTGGACGCCTTTTACTACCCGACCATTCTCAACATCCAGGCAGGGAATTATTCTTTTCGCTAAACCCATGACAATCTCTCTTTAGCACACACTCTGCAGTACCAAACGCTTAAACGTCCGGAACTTACAACTGCTTCAATTCACGAAACGGAAACAGAGTGGGTAACGGTATTCTTCGCCACTGCTGGCTTTCAGGCCTGCCCGAATAACAATAATAAGCAGGGCAATAATGGCGAAGGGAACCAAAGGAAGCAGCAGAAACCCCACCAGCATCACTTTCAACATGACCCAGATCGCGACAAAAATGGCGACAGAAATCTGAAAATTCAGCGACTCTCTGGCATGCATGGCTACAAACGGTGATGAATCACGTTTGTTAAGCCAGATCAGCAGGGGGGCAACAATATTCATTCCCGGAATCAGAAACCCCGTAAATGAGAGCAGATGGGCCAGCATGGCCAGATTCTTTTCATCTGGTTCAGGTGTTCTCATCAGTTCATACAGGGGATCTTTTTCCATGATTTATCTCCAGCTCTCAGGGATTCCATTCCAAAAAGTTCTGCAACAGTTTCAAACCATTATCGGCACTTTTTTCCGGATGAAACTGCACAGCAAAGATATTGTCTTTGGCCAGAGCTACATCGAAATCCACATGGTAATGACACTGGCCGACAGCCATTGAGTCATCTTCCATATGGGCGTGATAGCTGTGAACAAAGTAAAAGCGGGAATTGTCTTCTATTCCCTGCCAGAGTGGGTGTTGTCGATGCTGCTTCACTGGGCTCCAGCCCATGTGCGGCACTTTCAATTTCTCACCCTTTTCATCTTTCAGGTTGCGACCAAAAAACTTCACTTTACCCGGTAACAAACCAAGGCAATCAACGCCGCCGTTTTCTTCACTGTGATCCAGCATAACCTGCATGCCGACACAGATGCCCAACAATGGTCGGCCGCTTTGAATAACTTCCCGCACTACTTCATCAACACCTTTGTGCCGAATTTCAGCCATGCAATCACGAATAGCGCCAACGCCTGGTAATACCACATGGTCGGCTTTCTGAATGACTGACGGATCAGAAGTAACAACAACCCGAGTATTCGGACTGGCAACGTGCTCCAACGCCTTACTGGCAGAGTGAAGGTTGCCCATACCGTAATCAATCACTGCAACGGTATTCATAATGCTTTACTCCGTACTGCAGAATTGATCAGAGTGAACCTTTGGTAGAAGGCATCTGTCCAGCCATACGTGGGTCCAGCTCCAGAGCCATTCTCAAAGCACGGCCAAAGGCTTTGAAAACAGTTTCAATCTGGTGGTGAGCATTACGTCCACGAAGGTTATCAACATGCAGGGAGACATTGGCATGGTTGACGAAGCCCTGGAAGAATTCATAAAACAGGTCAACATCAAAATGGCCGATCATGGCACGAGTGAAATCGACGTTGAATTCCAATCCCGGGCGACCGGAGAAGTCGATAACCACTCTTGAAAGTGCTTCATCCAGTGGCACATAAGAGTGGCCATAGCGAGTGATACCTTTCTTGTCGCCCAGTGCTTTGGAAAATGCCTGGCCAAGAGTGATACCAATGTCTTCAACGGTGTGATGATCGTCAATTTCATTATCACCGTCAGCCTTGACGGTGATATCAATCAAACCATGGCGGGCAATCTGGTCCATCATATGATCCAGAAATGGCACGCCCGTATCGAATTGGCTCTTGCCAGTTCCATCCAGATTCACATCCACACGGATACGGGTTTCCAGCGTATTCCTCTCAACACTGGCTTTGCGCTCGGCCATGGTTTTCTCCGCTTCTTCTTATGATCAGCCTGTAAAGCAGGCAGCAATAAGTCTGTAGACATACTTAATTGAGCATTTAATCGCCATTTGCCCGCATTTAGCGGGCAAATAACTTAAATTCGCATGTCTCAGATACTTTCTGCGCATTATACGTATGCTTCAGGAGTCAGGCGAGCATTCTCAATCAGTCTTCCCTGATTCGATCGAAGAGTCCTCCTTCCAGCTGCTCCAGAAGCTTGTCAACTTGTGGTCGTTTTGCAGTCACCAATTTGGCAACTGGTCGCTCACGATCATTATTCCAGTGCTCAGACCAGGCATAAGTACTCTTTACGCACTGGTTAGCAAACTCAGGCAAGTTGAACTGTTTAGCCTGCTCGATACACCCGGTTAGAAAAATATCGACTTCTGACTGTTGAATCGGAAATTTACTGGCCGCTTTACGATTATTTGGTTTTTTTACCGTATATATCCAGAACTGGCCTCGATCGGGCAGTTTCTCCGAAGTCATGCTTTGAAGCTTTCGCGGGTCAATTTTTTCCCGACAGGTGATGAGATCACCTCTATCAATCGAAGAAATAACACCGCTTGTAGAATGCAGCAGCAAGCCATTAAATTTTTTTCCAGGCTCAGCTCTCACCGCCAGCATTGTTCGTTGGGGAGGCCTGTTAAAATTCCTGCCAAACCAACCCCGCTCATACCCTCGAACCCAGACGGGAAACTCTATTTCCGACTTATTGAGTTTTTTATTTCTGGCTGCCGTTTGCATCAGGGAACCAACGGCAACGATGTACTGTGGCTCCTTTGAATCTATTGTGGGGAAGCACGACTGCTCAGCCCAGCCCAGATTAGCGGTTGCTGCCCCAAAAACAGAGCAGGTAATAACAACCGCCTTGCCAATATTCTTCTTCAGCCGCTCCGAAACCAGCATTGTACCCACCTCTAGATCAGTACCGACATGAAACGCAGAATCGGTGTCAGATAACAGGAAAAACCAGTTCACATAATAGTCGTTAAATGCTGTGCCATAGTTATTCCCTTTCAGCTCACCTTAGGTAACCTGAAGATGGCTGCTTCCTGGCTAGTGCCCCTGATAAAACTTCTCCTCTCAGCGGAAAATCAGTACTCATTAGCTTTGTATATGTATGGCGGATCCTGCCAGAACTGCACGTTTATGGAGCAAATATGCACCACTGCCAGCCAGACCCTGACCGAGTTCGAGCGAGCTGCATGCCTTGAAGCAAAAGACCGGAAGGAATTGCTGGCGTTCAGCCAGTCTCACGTCCAGTTACCTGAGGAAAAAAATCTGGCACCTTTTCCTCTGATTATTCTACTTTCGGGCAGTTCAGGAACGTTCACCAATAGCATGCAAGCAAGAAGGGAGTACTGGCTTAAGAAAAACTATGCCGTGATGATTCTGGACAGTTTCACTGAAACAAGGGTCATTGATTATTGTTTTGGCGATAAGAAATTCTGCGTCGATTATGATCAGGCTCTCATCGCACAGAGCAACAACCAGACTCTGGCCAGTTTACCTGAGGAGACTCATCACAAGGCCCATCTGAAAATGCTGGAAGCTGTTACCAACGGCTATTACCTCCTGCCTGCGGAACGAATAGCTGACCTGCATCTGGCACTTGATCAGGCACGGCATCATCAAATGATTGATCACGACAACATTCATCTGATCGGTTTTTCACACGGTGGTACGGTTATTCTCGATGCGCTGACGATGGAAGCCATCGGTGAAGTACCACCAACGATGAAAAAGAAATCGCCATCGCCTCTGGCGGGTATACGCTCAGTCAGTGTCAACTATCCCAACTGCGGTGTTGGAACTTACTTCAACCAGCATCAAATAATACCGGAACATATTCCAGTATTTATGGCCATCGCATACCACGATGAATTTGTTAATCCTTCTAGATGCAAACACATTGCTAATCGTATTGAAGCGTATGCACCAGCTTACGGATGGAATCTAAACTCAATGCATCCCTTTACTCTGAAGACTTATTACAACCGTCATGCGTTTGATATGCAGGAATACAGTGAAGCCTATGACGCTACCGCAGCCAGAGATTTGCAACAGGCTACCTATGAATTTGTTAGCAGTCACAGTAAAAAACAGCAAAACCAGTAATTCAGACACCACTACATTTAGTATTGTCTGATTATTTATTGCACAATACTTGCAATTATTTTTCAAACCTGATTAGTTTAAAGCAATGATCTTCCAGATCATTAAATGATCAGAAGGATCTGACTCATGTCTGGTTCAGAGCTGTTTAAGGATAAACCGCTCAGGATTGGGGTTGTTGCTTCCCTGACGACGCTCACCGTATTTTCTGCGGAGGCTCTCCTATTGCCTCCAAAACCGCTGACACTCAGTTCTTCATGGGATTGTCAGGCTGGGCCTAATAGCGACTGGCTCTGTCGAAAAGATCAGGCTGAAGAATACAGTCAATCTCTCGAAACAGTTTCAGTCAGCAGGCAGCAAGAGAACTTGAAGCCCGCCTTTGACCTGCCCGAGTACCAGCCAGAAAGACCGGCTCAACCAGCCTACAGGTCTCAGCCAAGAGCCGCTCAACCTACTTATTACAGTCAATCTGATTATGCGACACCAGCTGTTCATAACCAGCCTCGCTACAATGAAAAAAGCTACAGCCAGAACGGCTCAAGAGAAGCCAGTTATGGTAGAAACAACTACGCCGCATCGAATCAACCTCAGCCCTCAGAAAACAGGATGCTGCAGTTATTAAATGCAGGGCATGGCAGTTATGTTGTGCAATGGCTGGCTACCAATAATCAGGATTCCCTGAAACAACTTCAAAATCGTTTTCCTGTTCTCAGAAATGCAGCCATTGTTCCCTATAGGCGCGCCAACAAAACCTGGTTTGTTCTGCTTGATGGCCCTTTCCAGAATCGCGAACACGCCATGAGTGCATTAAACAGCCCACCAAGGCTGTTCATTGCCGACAAGCTTTATCCATGGACGCGTTCTATGGCCAGTATCCAGAAGCTGAACCTGATAATGCCGGGAGAAATCCAGCAACCCGGCTATGACCAGCCAGCGGTTGCTCAACAGAACCCTTACCTGCGTCAACAATACATAGAACAAAGGCAGTATGCCGAGCCTGTCAATCAGTCAAGCGACCGACTGTTTGCCAGTATTGCTCCGGCTTATCCACAGGTGAGAGAACCAGAACCACAGAACATTGATTACAACTCGGACCCGTTTGCAACTGTTGAACAGCAATATCAGGACCGGGATCAGTCTACCTACGGCTCAGATCGTTACCGGAACAGAACCTCTGATCAAAATTACCGATACGATTCAAAACAACGGTCATCTTCAAGAGTCAGAGATAGAGCCAGATCGGATGACCGCTCCAGAGCACGTTATCAAGCCAAGCGTTACCGCAGGGATGATAATTCAGACTCCGGCTATTCCAGCAGAAAGAGTCGGTTCAGAAACAATGACAGAACAGAAAACTACGACAGTAGCATTCTGAATGCGCCTGATGGCAGCTATACCGTTCAATGGTTGTCTGGCCCAAGAAGAATGTCTCTCGAACGAGCCAAGCGACGTTATTCCTATCTCGCCGATGCCGAGATTATTCACTATAAGAAAGGAAAACGCAGCTGGTACATGCTGGTCAGCGATACCTATCTCAGTAAATCAGAAGCCGTGTACGCTCTGGATAATCCAAAACTGTCGAGAATGGCAACGAGCCTCTCTCCAAGAGTCAGGCCGGTCAATCAGGTTCGGGTTATGGTCAGGGGAAGAATTGAAAAGCAGAGCGTTAGAAAAGTAACTGCTTCCAGCCCGCTGAACAATATAATCAGAGGCCCTTCAGGCACTTATACCATTCAGTGGTTTGCTGCCAATAACCCAAGTGCTATTCAAAAGATGAAGCAGCGCTTCCCGGAATTAAACTCTGCAGTCACTGCCCACTATCGCAAGAACAACAAAGACTGGTATGTTCTCCTTCAGGGACAGTTTACCAGCAGCAGGGATGCCATTGCTGCCATCAAGTCACCTCAGCTGCAGGATGCAGTCAGGGTACTGCACCCATGGACACGGCCAGTTAATTCACTGAAGAAGCTGCAGGTTCAGGATAGTTAATTATTCCCTCCCAACTGGTAAACTCTTTTCATCAACAATAATTGCTCGTTAAGCCCGCAGGCCTACTCCCATGAACCGCATACTCAAACTGTTCGCCTCTATTCTGGCAGGACTGGTTGTAATTACCGTTGCCGCAGCCCTTATTCTGCCCAAAGTAATAGATCCGAATGACTACCGAAGTGACATAAGCAAAGCCGTACATGATAGTACCGGACTGCAACTGGCGATTGACGGGCCTATAAGCTGGTCGGTATTTCCATGGTTGGGACTGTCTCTGGAAGACGTCAATGTAAAAGGTTCAGACAACAGTCAGCTGGCAAAACTGGGCGCAGCAGAAGTCAACGTTAAGCTATTACCTCTGCTGGGTATGAAGGTAGAAGTTAAAACAGCACACCTGAAAGGACTGGAACTTGATCTGGTCAAAAATAAAGATGGCCGTGGCAACTGGGAAGCTCCTGCAGCCGTTACAACTGCTTCAGCACCCAAACCTGCTGAGAAATCCGAGCCAGCCTCTGGCTCAGCTCCTGCTCTGAATCTCGACATTTCCAGTGTTTCTGTCGAAGGTCTGGTTCTTCGTTATAAAGACCTGACTTCAGGTCAGAGCTACACCATTGACCAGGCCGGTCTGGAAACTGGCGCAATTCGCAGCGCCCAGCCTTTTGATTTCAACCTTCAGGCACGTGTTAACAGCAAGCAAGATAAGCTGACGCTGATGACACAAGTCAGCGGTATGCTGACGGTTGATTTGAATAACGGTAAGTTTGCACTGAATAAACTGAAAGCATCGGCCACACCAGCTGGAAAGAACTCTGAAACCCTGCAACTGACAGGACAGTTCGACGTTAATCAGACACCTCTTAAAGTGTCCGGTAGTTTGAATGTTACCGAGTTCAACCCAGGCAAACTGTTAAAGCAACTCAATGTTGAACTACCGGCCATGGCGAACGAAAAAGCCATGAGCAGCCTTTCTTTCAACAGTCATTTCAGCACTGATGGTAAAAGCTTCAATGCTGACAAACTGGACCTGACTCTCGACGCTTTCAATATCAACGGTCACTTCAAAGTCCTTGATCTTGAAAAGCAGAACATGGTCTTTCAGTTTAAAGGTAATGAGCTGAACCTGGATCACTACCTGCCACCAGCAGCACAACCCGTTGCCGCATCAGAGCAGAGCAGCGAGCAAAAAACTGAAACTGCAAAGGCTTCAGGCAGTTCGTCTACACCAGCAAAAGCCTCTGCTTCGGCAAAAGAACAGCCTCTGATTCCTGAAGCCATGCTGCGCTCATTGAACATAAAGGGCTCACTGGAACTGGCCGCTTTAACCGTTGCCAAGCTGACTTTTGACAAACCAACGGTTGAGATCAATGCAGCCAACGCGCGTGATCGCGTTAAGCTGACTTCCGGTTTCTATCAGGGCACCATCAGCCTGAACACTCTTGTGGATGTTCGTACTGTTGGAACACCAAAGATTGATACCAATGCAGCCCTGAAAGGTATTAATCTGCCCTCTCTGGCAACGGTAATTCCAGCTTTGAAAACCGTTGAAGGTGACGTGAACGCAGACCTTAATGTAGCTACCAGAGGCCAACTGCTCAGTGTTCTGACCAGAAACCTGAACGGTAAAGTCGATTTCGGCATCGCAAAAGGCGCTTTCACCGAAGCTAACTTCGACAAGATGGTTTGTGAAGGTATCGCCAAAGTACGTAATAAGAAACTGACCAAAACCGATTGGGGCCAGGCGACGCACTTCACCAGACTGGGTGGCAGTTTTGTCATTAGAAATGGTGTAGCAAGCAACAAAGACCTGGCAGCAGCTCTGTCTAACCTGAGCCTGAAAGGTGATGGTGACGTTGACCTGGTGAACCGCAAACTGGATTACCATCTGGGCCTGAATATCAGTGGCAGCAGTTCAGAAAACAGCGACCCTGAATGTCAGGTGAACGAAGACTATCGGGACGTAACCTGGCCTGTTCGTTGCCACGGTGTGATCGGGCAGCAACAATGCGGCATTGATACTGAAAGGCTGGGCAACACCATTGCAGCCTTACTGAAACAGGAAGCCAAAAAACGCATTGAAAAGGAACTGGAAGACAAAGCCGGTCCTTTGAAAGATGTTCTTAAAGGCCTTTTCAAGTAATTCACTTCTGCCCCTCTGATAAGGGGAAGGTAGTCTTCTGATTACCTTCCCGACTCTTTAGTTCTTCATCTCTCCAACTGACCACCTGCTATATTCGATACTTCATTCAGCTTCTCAGGCAGTAGCAGTCATGAGCCGAACGTCCATCATCATAGATACTGACCCGGGTGTAGATGATGCTATCGCCCTGTTAATGGCCATGGTTTCCCCGGAACTTGAAATACTTGGAATCACCACAGTAGCGGGAAATGTCACTCAGGAACTGGCTTACGACAATGCTCGAAGACTGGTTCAGTTGGCAGACCAGAATATTGAAGTGTACAAAGGGTGCGAAACTCCTATGGTCATTCCATTGGAGACTGCTGCACACATTCACGGCCTTGGAGGCCTGGGTAATTATCAAACTGAAAACCTGCCCCCTCAGAGCTGTCTTCATGCTGTGGATTTCATTATTCAGCAGTGTATGGAGAGCCTGGAAACACCGATTACTATCTGCACATTAGGGCCTTTAACCAATCTGGCTATGGCGTTGGTTAAATGTCCTGAAATCAGAGCTGGCATCAAACAAGTGATTACCATGGCAGGTGCCTTCAATATCGCCGGGAACTTTTCTCCAGCAGCAGAATTCAATATCTATGTCGATCCCCATGCCGCTTATGTCGTAATAAACGCAGGGCTTGATCTCACAATGATTCCGCTGGACGTGACCAACAAAACCAATGTCCCCTATATGTGGCTCGAAACTCTGAGCTCCGGTACAGGAAAAGTGTACGCTGCAGTGGAACAGATGCTGGCTTTTGGTCTCAGAAAGGGCTGGAAACCCAAAATTCATGACGCCTGCGTGATTGCCTGCCTGCTGAAGCCGGAACTGTTCACTCTTCGCCCTCATCTGGTCAAGGTTGATCACAATTCAGGTCCAAGCATTGGCAATACTCTGCTCTATCCAAAGACTGAAACGCCTAATCTGACTGCTGCTATGGAAATTGATCAACATGCATTCTTTCAGCTGCTGTCTGATCGGTTTAAAGCCTATGAATCACCCCGGTAATTCACTTCCAGTCTATCCACTTCTCAGGCTTTGACTAATTCCGCAATCTCGGAGACGTTTGTATAGATTGTTGGTGATACCGTATGAATCAGACAATTTTCCTGACTTTCCCGGAGTCTGTTTTATGAAAATCGCCCTGGTTAAAGTATCTGCTCCCAGTGACTTCAAGGACTACAAAAAAAAGCGTGGTGGTCCTCCACAATCTATTTTCTCTGCCGCAGCGGCGACACCTTCCCGCTATTCCGTTGAAATGTTTGATGAAACCGTTCAGGCGGTCAATATTGATCAACTGGCAACGGCAGACCTGATAGTTCTGTTCTTCTCTACGCCTGATGCCATGAGAGGCTATGAACTTGCCTCCCAGCTTCGTAATAGAGGCAGACAGGTCGTACTGGCAGGACTTCATGTAACCTTTATGACTCAGGAAGCAGCTGAATATGCAGACGCTGTTATTACCGGTGAATGTGAGAATGTCTGGGACGAAGTGCTGTCAGATGCAGAAAGAAGACAACTGAAGCCTTTGTATCAGGGCACATCGGCTGATCTTGATAAAGTCGCGCCATACCCGACACATCTCATCTCCCATGCAAAATACGACGGTTTCTGGTCTGTGCTAGTCAGCCGTGGCTGCAAGCATAAGTGCAGCTTCTGTCTGGTACCTGAAATGCTGGGAAAAACCCGTTACCGGCCAATCGAGAATATTGTCGCTGAGATATCTCGACTGGAAACCGACTGGATGGAACTGCATGCAGACCACCTGACGGAAAATAGAGAATACGCCCTTGAACTGTTTAAGGCTCTCGAGCCGTTAAACATTAACTGGGTCGGTGAAACCACCATCAGGATTGCTGACGACCCGGAACTGCTTGAAGCAGCAGCAAAATCCGGTTGCAGGTACCTGCTGGTCGGTATTGAAACACCCTCCAAATCGGCTTTGAAGTATTCAGGCAAAGGGTTTGTTAAGGCGGATAACGTCAAAGCACAAATTGACAGGCTTCATCAGCACGGAATCATTGTCGACTCAGCAGCCATTCTCGGTTTTGACGAACACGACACCCGTATTTTCAAAGAAAGCGCCGACTTCTTTAACGATGTAGGAATCGATGTCTGTGTCCCTGCCATTATGATTCCATTCCCTGGCTCAAGGGTCTTCCAGCAAATGGATAAGGAAGGTCGAATTCTCACCAGAGACTGGTCAAAATACGATGGAACTCATGCTGTTTTTGAACCAAAGCTTATGAGTAGTGAAGAGCTGGAAAAAGGTTCTCACGACTTCTATTACCGGTTCAATTCGCCCGGCAAGTACACCAAAAGAAAATTCAGACAGATTAAACAGTTTGGTGCTTTTTCGACCATGTATATCTGAGTATTTTGACCCTGATAAAGAGAATAGAAGGGTCAACTTCTATTCTCCAATAATTCAGATACCCAGCAACTTCGCCACTGTTCCAAAGTAAACCAGCATGCCGGTGATATCGACGATGGATGCCAGCACCGGACTGACCAGAACCGCTGGGTCAAGGCGGAAACCTCGGGCAATCAGAGGTAATAACCCACCCAGTGTCGTAGAGATAATCACCTGAAGAGCAATGGCAGCGCCAATAGCAAAGCCCGTCATACCAAGGGTTATACCTTCCGGTAAAATTTGATCGCCACCAAACAGCACGACTCGCAGCATCACTACCGTTGCCAGAACTGCGGAGATGAACAGCGAGACCCTGAACTCTTTCCAGAGAACCTTTGTCCAGTCCTTGAGAGTAATATCACCGGTCGCCAGAGCCCGAATAACCAGTGTTGCAGCCTGTGAGCCCGTATTACCACCAGCAGCAGCCACAACCGGCATATAAATAGCCAGCAGAACCAGCGACTGCAGAGTATCTTCAAAATGAGAAATGATCAGACCGGAAACAATGCCCATAAAGGCCAAACCAATAATCCAGCCAACTCTTTCCCGAACATGCGACAGCACACTGTTGTCGAGATAATCACCGGCAGGTTCCGCTTCACTGCTGATCAGTCCAAGCGCCATACTGATTTGTCGGGCACGAACTTCATTACCGTTTTCTTCCAGCACTTCCAGAATATCGTTAACGGTTCGAAACGGTGCTTCTGATAAAACGTCTACAGACTGATTCAACGTCAGCCCTACAACAAACTCAGCCTTTTCATCGATCGGCAGGTTAGCCATAAATTCAGATGCCTGAACGGCATCAAAGTCGCAATCCACAGATGCTGGTTGTTCGAATGCTGCCAAAGCTGAAGGTGCAGTGAATGCAGTCATATCGATTCCCCCTGTCGGGCAAACGGCCCTTAATAAGCAAGGTTTACTTGCAGCCTCATGAGTGTTTGGGAACACGTAATTGAATATTAAAGAGCTGTATCTCCGCCATCGGCGGAGATACAGCACATAAATTCGTATGCCCAGATACTTCTGGTCAGCAAGCTTTCAGATATTTGAGTTTTACTCTTTCTGGATTTTGGGGTGTAAGAAGTGAAGGGAGATAAATCCGAAACATCGAACGGTTTCGGTGAATGCTCAACAAATACCGTCAGACTGGCTATCCACTCCTTACCCATCTACTTGGAGGTTGGTCGGTATCCATTGGTATTCCTGTAATCAATCAATTTATATGCAGAAAAATAACGGCGGGAAGAATAACGTCGGTGCCAATAGCTGACAAGATAGTACAACTTACTATACGTCGATGATCGTAAGAAATATTACAACCTGCCCTAAACTCTTAAATAGGACTCACAAGATTGTTAGTTGTTCTGTACACCTTTGTCAGGAGCTTTATAGGAACTTTCCAGAGCTTTCAAAAACTAATGATGTAACGATATTTATATCAATACTTTTTAATTTATATGAACTAAGCGAGGTGTACTATGGCAGGTATAGAAGCTGCGGGAATGGCTAGTCACGAGGTTGCTCCTCAGACTCCTCCCAATCCTGAATCTACTCTAAAATCCAAATTTAGCTTTTATGGCAGAAGAGTTGCTGCAGTAGCCACTGTGGTCGCAACTTATACTCTAAGTTTCTATGCGGCTGCATACATTTGCAAAGCGATAGGCGCATATAACAACCCACAAGCATACGATAGTGATGGTCAATATCTTTCTATCTACGAGAGAGGTTATCAGCGCACATCCGAGATTGAGCAGTTGGCCTATTATTTAGAGGAAGGTGCCAAACTACCTTTTTCAATCATATATAATATTTGGAGTGACCCTCTATATGGTACTGGCTTTTTAGCTCTTCTCTACAGGTGCAGGCGTCTGTTTGATAAGTGATATGGATAAAAAGCTGCAAGTGAAATCACCTGCAGCTATTTTACATCAGATAGCTGGCAGTGGAATCAGATTACCATTGAGATTGGCTTCACCATTGTTCATGGAGAAGTTCAGGGTGTACTTGTCTTCTTCCTGCTTGATCATGCCCTGAGCAGAGAACATTCCCAGCATCATTTGAGCTTGTTGCTCTGCCATTTCATTAACTTTGCTACTGGTAATGCCACGCTTTCCTTTCATTTTCTGAGCGGCAACAAGAGCCACCAGTTTTTCTGCCAGCTTCTTGTCAGCACTGGCTGCTGCATCCAGCTGAATGTTGTTCATCCAGAATGCAGAAGATAGCATTTGTGCAGGCTCCAGCTGGTAGTCTGTCAGCTTCAAAGACATATTTGAGTCGAAGCTTCCTTCTGGCAGAGAGAAGTGAATTTTATCGATCTTGAATTCAGGCTTGGCAGCCAGGAACAAAGGTAAAGAATCAGTCATCACCTGGTTGATCTGCGCCGGATCAAAACGGCTGTCATGATTCATCAGCTTGATCATTTCCTGGTTATACACTTTATTAAACTCAGTGCTGTAATTCAGCAAGGTCAGATCAAAGCTAACGTCAGTCAGGTCAAGGTTGCTGGCAGTAACAGCATCAACGCCATACTGCATGGTCATATCGCCTTTGCTGTCATCATCACTGGTTTCAAACAGGTAGGAAACATTAAGGTTGCTGGCACTGAAGAGGCTTTCATCATTGAGAGCAGCATGGACCGTACCAATGTTCAGCTCAACTTCTCCATCGTACAGCAGGTATTCCCTGATTTTCTCCAGATCGATATCTGCGGTCATATTCATGGTCAGATCCGACAACGAAACGTCCTGCTCAACATCCTTGATCACCAAAGCATCTGTCACGCCTTCATACACCAGCTGCCCATCATTTCCAGTCCATGCTTTGGACTGATAACCACTGAAATTGATGGTTGTAGCGTCATCTTTGATAACGAAAGCCGGAATCACCTCCATAAATGAAAGGCTACCGAACAGACTTACCTGACCTTTCGAAGAGTACAGAGACTCAGTAATTCCGAGTTTTTCCTGCAGTTCAGCAGAATTAATAACTTCCTGCTGCCAGCTGATACGATTGAGACCAAAACCGTTATTCAGCGTAACTGGGCCGTGATCAACAGAGATCTCTGTTTCAAACTGAATAGCAGACAGATCAGAAGCCTCAGGAGCGATGGCAGAAGGTTCAATGCTTATTTTGGCAATACCCGCAGAGCTGAACCAGTTCTTTTCATACCGGGTCAGTTCAACGTTATAACCTGGTATCTGGTTGATCTGTTCAACCTGCTGCTCAAGCAGAGTTTGAAAAGAGTCACCGGCAAACTTGGGACCGATGAGTACACCGGTAGCCACAGCAAGAGACAGGACACTTATGGTTTTTTTCATGACTCCACTTCCCTGGAAGAACTACATTGTGATGGAAGCGGAGCAGTATAAATAAACAACAGTACAATGTCGTTTAGATTAAACAGATGTTAATAATTATTTTCTAGCCGTTAACAGGAAAACCGGATAGTCCTTGCCATTTTTTGGAATGGAATGAATTCTTTTCAATTCCACGTCCTTAAAGCCTGCCACGCTCACCAGTTTCATGATTTTACGGCAATCAAATCCCTTATGGAAAACACCATCAGCTTCGTCATGAAAGCTGCCATCTTCAAGCTCAAGATCAGCCAGTGCCAAAAAGCCCTTGTCAGCAATCACTGTATATAAACGGGATAAAACCACCGGAAGGTTTTCAACATGATGCAACGTCATGGAAGATATAACCCCATCAAAACGGGCCTGAGGAATCACTTCGGCCAGGTCAACTGGCATCAATTCCAGCTCGCAGGGTAGCGCTGGCTTCTTTTCTTCAAGCCGAGCATTCATGGCTGGAGATATATCCACAGCGGTAATCTTGCCAACCTTGGTAGCAACCCTTTCAAGAAGCAGCCCGGTACCTGAACCGAAATCCATCAGGTGCATATTCTGGTTCAAGGGAACTGACTCAAGAATTGCTTCAGCAATACTGGTCACAACATCAGTTCGACGTTTTTCCTGCTCATAGCCAGCAGCTTTATGAGCAAACAGGTCAGCACCCATAGTCAGCTTCTCCTTAGCTTTGTGTTTCCGCTACAAAATAGTAGTGAATATAACGGTAAGCAACATAGCAGACCATAGTCGTAGCGACCATCAACTCAAGTCGCCCAAGGTAACCGGCCAGCAGCGCCCAGTTTCCGGCCAGTACTACTTCAAGCTTTAATAACGCTGTCGCACCAATGACCATAGGGAAGGTGAAAGCAGCGTATCCGGGAGAAAATGGCAGCCTGAGTAATCGGACAAAAGCGATATAAACAGAGAATGTCATGATCAGAGCAAGAGGTGCCAGCACTGCTATCAGAATCAATGAGGGTTGCCCGGTAATCGTCAGGTATCCCGCCAGAGACAAGCTTGCGGGTGCTGCCATTATGGCAAAAGTAGGCAGCACATCTTTAGATAAGCGATCTCTGAAGAGTAAGCGATAAAGCATTACCGGCAGTTTAACTGCGTAGCAGGTCAGGCCAAATAAAAACAAACCGTAGGCCAGTTCATCATGCCCCATTCCGACACTGGTGACTGATGCAACAATAATTCCTACTGGTGGCACAAACCAGCTTGGAACCATTAACTCCAGTTGAAAATCCTTCACTCTGTGCCAGATAAAGCCTGCTAAAAGGCCAAGGTGCAGAGCCACAGCTATCAGCCAGAGGCTTCTGGCAAAAGGCTCAGATAAGGGTAATAACGCCTGGGCAATAACCATGGTCGCCATTGCACAAGTCGGCATAACACTACTGACGACAGGGTGAGACAGATCCTGTTTGACCATGGTCGGGTTCAACAAAAACTTGATGATCAGTACCAACACCAGAATGGCTGCAATCAATCCACCAGCCAGCTTAGGCACTGCAGCATAGTCAGGAACGATTAAAGACCAGACTGCTCCCAGGCTACTGATTCCCAGAGCTAAACCTCCCAGTGGAGTCGGGACTCGAGCCAAGCTGTTTCTGACTCCTTTCAACCCGCCATTATTCACATTCACTTCCTTTCAAATCCAAGCGGAAAACAAACGCTCACTGTAAAACTTTCAAAAGAATGAACAAGCCAGTATTTTTCAGTATTCGGTTGCCTGATAATGACTCAATCCAATAATGAACAACGCGCAGCGAATGACCAAAGCACCTTCATTGATAAGCCCCTCTTTCGACAGCAGTTTCAGCGACAAGGTTCTGACCTGGTTTGATGAACATGGTCGTAAGCACCTGCCATGGCAACAAGGCATCACGCCTTATCGAGTCTGGATCAGTGAAATAATGCTCCAGCAAACCCAGGTTGCCACTGTCATTCCCTATTTTCAGACATTTATGGAACGCTTTCCTGTAGTTTCTGATCTGGCAAATGCTGAACAGGATGATGTTCTGCATCTCTGGAGTGGGCTTGGTTATTACAGCCGTGCCAGAAACCTTCATAAAGCCGCTCAAATGGTTATCAATCAATTTGATGGCGAGTTTCCCCGTTCCGTTGAACAGTTAATGGAGCTTCCAGGCATAGGTCAGTCCACAGCAGGTGCTATTGCCTCCATCAGCATGGGGATTCAAGCTCCCATTCTGGACGGAAATGTTAAACGGGTACTGGCTCGATATAACGCAGTGCCTGGCTGGCCCGGTAAATCATCGGTGGCAAAAGAACTCTGGGCCATTGCTGACGAATTGATGCCAAAAGAGAGAGTAGCTGATTACACTCAGGTCATGATGGACCTTGGTGCAATGATCTGCACTCGCACAAAACCTTCCTGCATGCTCTGCCCTCTGGAACAGGATTGCGAAGCTCACCGACGTGGTGAAGAAACGCTCTATCCGGGCTCAAAACCAAAGAAAGATAAACCTGAACGTTCGGTCCGAATGCTGATGGTGGTTAACAAACACGGTGAGGTTCTGCTGGAAAAAAGACCTGCCACCGGAATATGGGGTGGTTTATGGAGCTTTCCTGAAATTCAGGTTGATGACGAACTGGAAACAGAGGCAGGAAGAATCACAAAGCTTGAGCTAAATGGCTATGAAGAGTGGGACTCTTTTCGACACACCTTCAGCCATTACCATCTGGATATTGTTCCGGTAAAAGCTTTTGTAGAAAACACCTCAGCAGTAAACGACGGAGATCGCTGGCACTGGTTCCAGCCGGATGTACCTTCTGAGCTTGGTCTGGCTGCTCCCGTCAGTAAGCTTTTAAAGAAAATAAAACAAAGCCTATAAATGATTGTGTAGTGTTCATTTGCCTGCCTGAGGCGGGCGAATGATTCATCAATAACTGTTTCCTGATCCACACCTCAACGTTTTCCATAACGTTTTTTTCAAACAGTCGTTTATTTTTTATAAACTGTCGCTAAAATCCTCTTATCTGCTCCTAAAAAGAATGACATACCAATGTTACGAACGACTCTGGAATCAATGCGCGGTGTTCTGGCCGCTTTGATACTGGCACTGAATACCGTTGTTATCAGTATTCCATTGCTCTCTTTTGCCATTTTGAAACTGCTTATACCCATACCTGTATTCCGTCGCTTAATGGGAAGGATGGCTGTTCGGTCAGCAGAACTCTGGATCAGCATTAACTCCTTGTGGATGAAACTGTTGCTGAATCTCGAGCTGGATGTAAGCGGTCTCGATAACCTCAAGCGAGATGGTTACTACCTCGTGACTGCCAATCACCAGAGCTGGACCGATATCCTGCTGATGCAGCATCTGCTGAACCGTCGCATTCCTTTTATGAAATTCTTCCTGAAGCAGCAGCTGATTTATGTGCCTGTGATCGGTCTCTGTTGGTGGGCGCTGGACTTCCCGTTTATGAAGCGTTACTCCAGGGAGTACCTTAAGAAACACCCCGAAAAGCAGGGAAAGGACCTTGAAAGTACGCTGAAAGCCTGCGAAAAGTTCAAAACCATGCCGGTTTCGATCGTGAACTATCTGGAAGGCACGCGGTTCACAGTATCCAAGCACCAAAAGCAGGAATCTCCTTATCAGCACCTGCTGAAACCAAAAGCAGGCGGTATCAGCTATGTTCTGAACGCTTTGGGTGAGCAGATCAGAACTCTGTTGAACATCACCATCTACTATCACGATAAGCGGATTGGCTTCTGGGACTTGCTCTGCGGACGTATCAGGAGAGTCACTGTTCGTATTGAGCAATCGGAGATTCCAGCGGACTTTTCTGGTCGTGATTATCAGCAGGACGAACGCTTCAGAAAGGACTTTCAGGTTTGGGTTAACAATATCTGGGAGGAAAAAGACGAGCGACTTAAGAAATTTTCCGCTGATTAATCACTGACTTCGACTCAACCAAGAGGATTACTCTCGCCTTTCCTAAACCAGGGCTCTGCTACAGCGGGGCCACGTACTTGTATAGTTCACTCTATCAGTACTCGCACACAATAATAACAATAGGGTTAGTGGCACCAACATAAGGGGAATCATCGTCACTACGCCTTGTCCAATCAGTACACATATTTATATAAGGAAGTATCAATATGTTTACGATGACACAGCTAACCCCTAAGTTCTCAGCTCTCTGGCTCGGTTTATTTCTGATGAGCTTTTACGCTAAATCAGACGGTAACACTCATCCTGATAATATCAACACGGATGATCAGTGTATTTCTATTCTTACTGACAGCAATGTCCGTGAGCAGCTTGATAGCCTGCCAGCAAACCCTTCAACTATTAACAGCTACTCCATAGATAGTGAAGACTGGAAACATTTTGACTTAAATGATTTATGTCTGATCAAACAGGTAGGTGAAAGATTTCTGCTGGTAAGAGATAGAGGTGATGCCAGCAAGACAAAAACAATGGGGCTAAAAATTTTCAAACCCGAAGATAATGCTTTGTTGAAAAAAGAGCTCGATGTGTATAACGAGCTGAAAACGAACCCTATCGTGACAAAGATACATCATGTTATCTCCACCACACACTCCTTCGACCAGGCTTTTATGATATTGGAGGAAAGCCATGAGTCTGACGTGTGGAAATATACGAACAAGGCTCGGGAAAAGGGAGTTCCTATAATGAAGAAAACTCTGGTAAGAATAACAAAACAGTTCCTTGAAGGGCTTTCCCTCATGCATTCCAAAAATATTTCCCATACTGATTTGCACTCCGGAAATCTCATGTTCGACGCTCATGGAAATGTTAAGCTGGTTGATTTCGATAACGCCGAAATCCACCCGGATCAGAACAGCGCAACCCTAAATGTTGGCTATGACTTATATCAAGTTTTTGAACATGTAATATCCCATCTCATGATGTACACCTACATGTCAGGTCACGAAAGACGGCTATACGAAGACCTTACAAGCGAATTTTCATCTATTGGAAAACAAGGGATAGTTCCAAGAGAAACATACAATCGTCTGATACAAAGGACGCTGTATAAGCTGGATACTCTATGAAGAAATGTATGAATCAGAATTTCCCTATCTACTCAGGCTGAACTTGGCAGCAATTTCATAGTAAAATACTCAAGTATTATTCCTATGGAATTGCTGGATCAGGTGACGTTATCAAAACCAATAATCAAACATTCTCTGACCTTGCTGATCTTCAGTACGAGAACTCTTTTGGGCAGCTCCCTGAAGCGTTTTATACCCGTCTTCAAGCTACGCCCCTTCAAAACTCGCGGTTAGTCACGGTCAGCAAATCAGCCGCAGAGCTACTTGATTTAAACCTGTCCGATGAGCTTAAAGAGCAACTGGCTCAAGTCTGTTCCGGGCAAGAAGCGTTAGAGCCTTTCGACCCACTGGCCATGGTTTACTCAGGGCACCAGTTCGGTGGTTATAGCCCCCAGCTGGGCGATGGCCGTGGTTTGCTGTTAGGGGAGGTCAGAAACAGCAAAGGTGAAAAGTGGGACCTTCATCTGAAAGGCGCAGGCCAAACGCCTTATTCTCGTTTTGGTGACGGCCGTGCAGTCCTTCGCTCCTGTATCCGTGAATATCTGGCTTCTGAAGCGCTTTATCATTTGGGTATTCCAACGACCCGTGCGCTCTGCATAGTCACCAGCGATACACCGATTTACCGTGAAACAGAAGAAAGAGGATCAACCCTGCTAAGGCTGGCTAAAACACATATCCGTTTTGGCCACTTCGAGTATTTTTACTACACAAAGCAGCACGATGAACTCAAAATTCTGGCTGATCACACCATTGAGCAGCACTTTCCTGAACTGACAGACAAAGAAAACAAGTACAGCCTATTCTTTCGACAAGTGATTGAGAAAACTGCTTTGCTGATCGCCAAATGGCAGGTCGCCGGCTTCGCTCACGGTGTGATGAACACCGACAATATGAGTATTCTGGGCGACACCTTTGATTTCGGACCTTACGGCTTTCAGGATGACTTTGACTGGCACTTTATCTGCAACCATTCTGACCACAGTGGTCGCTACGCCTTCAGTAAACAAGCTGAAATGGGCTACTGGAACTGTGCCCGACTCGCTCAGGCTCTGTTGCCACTGATGGATGTGAAAGATATGCAGCCTTCTCTGGATGCTTATCCGCAACTTTACTCTGATACTTATAAACAGTTGATGCTTGAAAAGTTGGGGCTGACCAGTGAAGAGGAGGAAGACGGCGAACTGGTACAGAAGCTTCTGCAATTACTTCACGATACTCACTGTGATTACACACTCTTTTTCAGAGCACTTTCTGACTACCAACCAGATCAGCAAAACGACAAGCTGCTGAATCTATTCCCTGATTTATCAGCCATTCAGCCATGGCTGAAACTCTACGCTGAACGACTGAAACGAAACCTGACTTCAGATAAACAAAGATCAGAGAACATGAAACAGGTTAACCCGAAGTTTATTCTGCGAAACTATCTTGCTCAGCAAGTCATCGAAAAAGCAGAACAGGGTGATTACAGCGAGCTGGAAGAATTGATGGTAGTTCTTCAGTCACCGTTTGATGAGCATCCAGACCTGGAACGATTTGCCCAGCAACCTCCCGAATGGGGCAGGAAGCTGGAAGTCAGTTGTTCCAGCTGATTATTCGTACTTTCTATTTGTAGTACCATGCCCTTCAACAGCAGGTACTCATTTACTTTCACCGAACAAGCGTGAAATTTTAAACCCAGCCTATAAAGGGGACACCAATGGCCCGTACAGTACAATGCGTGAAACTGAAAAAAGAAGCCGAAGGTCTGGCTGTGCCACCACTTCCCGGCCCGAAAGGTCAGTGGGTTTATGACAATGTTTCCCAGGAAGCCTGGTCAGAATGGCAGGCTCACCAGACTCGTCTGATCAACGAAAAGCATCTGAACCTGCTTGACCCTGATACCCGCAAATACCTGACCGGGCAGATGGATAAATACTTTGCCGGTGAAGAATTTGACAAGGCTGAAGGCCACGTCGAGTAACGGGTACTTTTGCGAAAGTTCAGGGAGTTCTTCTATGAACTCCCTATCCTGCATATAATCAGTGCTCACACTCTGACAACTGACATTGAATGAACATCATAGATATCGCTATCTCCAACAACAAAAAGAAGCAGATTCTCTCTGCTATCACCGATCACTCTGTAATTTTTCAAGAGGAAAACGGTGATATTGTTGTAGATACCAAAGCCTACCAGGCCTTCAAGGAAGAGAAGGGCAAGGCCCCGATCGAAGAGATCCTTGAAATCGATAGTCTGGAAGAACAGGCTGACTACGTCGTCTTCCAATAAGCCGATCTTTCGTTAAGGTAGACTGAATTTCGGTCAAGACCGGTTAATCCGCTTTCTGTTCAGTACTATAGAACTGAATTTTAAGCATAAAAGGGGTTAACCTGACTTGACTCCTACTGTCGAAATACGTTTAATACGCCTCGCACCACGTTCTTGTGCAAGAACATGTGAAGTGCCTGGATAGCTCAGTTGGTAGAGCAGCGGATTGAAAATCCGCGTGTCGATGGTTCGATTCCGTCTCTAGGCACCATTCTTTCTCTAAAGAACTTCACACAAGTGCATTGCCTGGATAGCTCAGTTGGTAGAGCAGCGGATTGAAAATCCGCGTGTCGATGGTTCGATTCCGTCTCTAGGCACCATATATAGAAAGCCTCGAAGCAGAAATGCTCCGGGGCTTTTTTTGTATCTGCATTATTCCTAAGCAGCTTTTTGAACAGTTCCCCTGCGCTATTCATCCTTTATCTATAATAAGTTCAAACCGTTAGATGAGTTTGCACATGGACAGTGGCTCTCGGATTCCTCCTGCTAATACAGGAAACAACACAGGCAATAATTCAGACGCCTCATTGGAGTCAGTGCCTGATGCTGAAGCAGGCAGTAACAGCAAAATCTACATCACAGAGCTCGACTCTTTTCTGAACAGTAGCCTGACTGACAGTAGTAGCAGTAGCGACTCTGGTGTTGGTAGTTCAATCGGCTCCCGCACTGCTTTCAAACTATCCACAGCTTTCCCTCCTCTCCCTTTTGATATTGATTCACTGGCAACAGGCAAGATGGTTGGCTCGGGCAGTTACTCATCTGTGTATAAGTTAACGTCTGACGGTAAAGCAACGAATCTGGTCTTCAAAACATTACTGGAGCCGGAAGAAAGTATGGATCACTTACCGAAATACTGGGAAGTCCCCGATGGCGGGGAAGTTCAAAATCATCAGTCGATAGGAGTCTCCACAGAACAACATATACCCAGTGATGACGAACAGGCTGATGACTGGCTGCCTGAGTCACTGTCTCCTTCTTCAACAGGCTCTGCTAATAGTGGAACAAGTGATTTCCAGCAGGCTCCCTCTTGTAGCCCCCTTCATTCAAAAGAGTTTGCTGCTTTACAACAAGCAGGAAATCATCCGAACATTGTTCAGTGTTATGGCGAGTTGATTCTGGATGATTCTATTGGTCTGGTGTTCGAACAGGTAAGTGGCCCCTCGTTAGATGAACTGATAAACGCATTAGCTCTTACCTTTAATAACCAACCTCTGGATGCCGGTGACGCAGAAGAAAAAAGGAAGTTAACCTCTATAAAAGAGTACTGGGGCTGTATTCAAAAGCTTGCTCACCAGACCTGCAGTGTTTTAAGCCATATTCACCAACAGAATTTGGTGCATTGTGACCTGAAGCCAGACAACCTCCTCATTTCTCAACGACAGCTACCAGACAGTACTGATGTCGAACCCGATTACAGCTTAAAGCTGATCGACTTTGGGCTTGCATCTACAACAGGTGAGCATGCAGCTGTTGGTCATGAACTTTATGCCGACCCGGTAGCAGTACTGAAAAAAATGCAAGGCCTGGATACGGAGATCTCTCCCGTTATTGATAGTTATGCTCTGGGAGTAATACTCAGTGATGCATTTCACACCTACCATCCAAGTGTCATGAGAAAGAGAAAAGGAGCCAGGTTTGATAAGTACATCAAGTCTTTCACCGATGCAGGAGGGCATTTCAAAGGCCAGCCTCTACCAAGAACTCCCAAAAATGCACCACCCCTGATTACACAGAACCGACTGGACTTATCCCACCATGAGATGGAACCAGATGCAGAAGCCAGACAGGCAATAAACTATTTTGGTCAGTTGGTTAATGAACTTACAACCAGTCATAGAGAGCAACGTCTGACTGCTTCCGAAGCTCTTAAACACCCTTTTTTCCAGACGGTTCTGATCAATCAGGAAGATTTCAATAAGATTATTGCCGACATACCGGAGCGAAAGCAGCATTCCCTGAAAAAAATAAAAGCGACTTTTAAGCGTGATTACCCCAACTTTCCCATGACCTGAATTGATACCAATTTGGTTCTTATTTCCAAGCTGATATCATCCCGCCGTTTATTCACTGAGTAGTTATCTATGAACCGTCGTAAGAAAGGCAATCAGATTCTGAAGTCCAAGGCTAAAAGAGCTAAAGCGAAACTTGCCCCAAACAAAGACAAGCCCAGATACATCAGTAAAGCTGACCGTGCCAAGCTGGAAGCAGATGACAGCCAAACCTCTGAAACTCCTGAGGAATAAAACTCGATTTCAGAGATTCATATACAAGCTCATCTATGATTTCTCAGAATTATTTTTCTTCTGGCTTACTGGCTGAGGAAAAAGTTCCAATAGTAAATCAAGAATCCAGCAGTGAAGAGGGTCATGGCTTGAGCGTGAATGCCAGGCAGCAATCACCTCAAATCCCGGTGGCATCTCACTCAGTTTCAGTGGTGTCAGACGTTCATCAGGTAACAGCCGGGATGGCAGAAAAGCGATCATATCCGTCGCTTTCACACAGTCTGCGGCAGCAGAGAAGAAAGGTACGGACATAACAACATTGCGCTTCACACCTCGCTCTTCAAACCAGTTGTCATGGGAGCCTCTCAGGTTAGCTCTGGAAGGAGATACTACCAACTGAGGCAAAGCAGCAACCTGCGTCACTGAAAATATTTGTTCAGACAACTGTGATCTTTTTCCTGTGACACAGACATGGTGTTCCTGAAACAAAACCTGATACGGGTAATGAGAAGGAATAAACGTCGGAAAAGTAAGCGCTAAATCTATTTCCCCTGAAGACATGAACTGATCAAGGTCATCCCTTTCAAAATTTCGCACAATGATTTTCAGATCAGGTGCTTTTTCTCTTATCCGACTCAGTAATTCTGGTAATACCACGCTCTGGGCGTAATCCGTTGCACATACGGTATAGACACCATTGAAAGTGGCAGGGTGAAATTCTGGTTGCTCCAGTAAGGATTCAAGACCTGTAAAAACCTGTTCCAGTTTACTTGCCAGTTGTTCCGCTTTTGCTGTGGGCACCATTCCATGGCCACTTCTGATAAAAAGCCGATCTGCAAAAACATCTCTCAATTTCCGCAAATGACCACTTACCGCTTGTTGCGTCAGCCCCATCTGGCTAGCTACCCGAGAGAGGTTTCGCTCCTGCAGCAATGCACGAAAAACACGCAACTGCTTGAGATCAAGCCGGTCAAGACTGCTCACACTGATATCACTTACAAGGAATAGTTGTTTCTGATTTTATGGCGCAGTTCTTATCATCGCCATATAAACTTTTCAGTACCACTGAGCTTTTGACTGTAGGAAAAACAGCTTTGCTAAACATCCCTACCAGCAACTATTAATGCTCGGTGAACCGCTTACCACACAGTGTACGACCAAGAAGCAATATAAAAGTACACAGAATTTTTTAATACAGAATTTAGCCATTAATATGTCCGAAGTATTTTCAACAGAAACCTCTCTTTTCGATGCTGTACAACTTGGCCAGTATTCCCTGAAAAACAGAATATTCCTGCCGCCACTGACTCGCTCCAGAAGTACTCAGCCAGGGAATATTGCCAATGATCTGATGGCTGATTATTACCGTCAGAGGACTGGTGCCGGCTTTATGGTAACCGAAGGCACTCAGATTGAACCTCGCGGACAAGGCTATGCCTGGACACCTGGCATTCACTCTCAGGAACAGATCGAAGGCTGGAAACAAGTCACTCAGGCTGTGCACGACAAAGGCAATATTATTTTTGCTCAGCTCTGGCATGTTGGCCGTATTTCTCACTCGTCTCTACAGCCAGATGGTGGTGCACCGGTTGCACCATCAGCCATTAGAGCGCCCGCATCAGTGAAATCATTTATTGAAATTGCTCCGGGACAGGGTGATCTGGCTGATCCAACTGAGCCAAGAGCTCTCTCGACAGAAGAAGTAAAAGAACTCGTTGGCTTTTATGCTCAGGCTGCCAGAAATGCCATGGAAGCAGGTTTCGACGGAGTCGAACTCCACTGTGCCAATGGCTACCTGGTAAATCAGTTTATCTCCGAACACACCAACCAGCGTACTGACGAATACGGCGGCAGTCTGGAAAACCGTCTTCGCTTCCTGAAAGAAATTGTTGCAGCTGTATCCGGAGTCGTTGGAGAAGATAAGGTTGGCGTACGTTTTGCGCCTTTATTCGAGAGCACAGACGAACTGCGTGTTTATTTGGGACTGGTTGAAAGCAACCCTTACGAAACCTACATCGAAGCTATCAAGTTGCTGAACAATGCCGGTATTGCTTACCTCTCTCTGGCCGAAGCCGACTGGGATAATGCTCCGGATTTACCACAGGATTTTTATCAGGGTGCTCGTGAACACTTTAGCGGTCGTATTCTCTATGCTGGAAGATACACCCCGGAAAAAGCCGAAAAAGTTCTGAAAGCAGGTCATGGCGACATGTTTGGATTCGGTCGTCCGTTTATTGCTAACCCGGATTTGCCTGAGCGTATCAAGCACAACCACCCACTGAATGATGTGGATCCTGCAACTATGTACGGTGGCACTGACAAGGGTTACACCGATTACCCAACCTACCAGTAACAGCTTCAGGCCCTTACCAAATATTGGTCAGGGCCTGTATCCATCAACTGCCTGGAATCAGAAAGCCAGACTCTCGATAAGGTTCACATCAAGACCGGAAACAATAGCCTAGCCTCCAAACCACCTTCTGTATGATTCACCAGCACCAGATCCCCCCCATGGGTTCTGGCAAGGTGCCGTGCAGTCATTAACCCTAATCCACTCCCATCAGGGTTGCTCTTCTTACCATGCCCTAAGCGAACGTAAGGCTTGAACACTTCCTTCTCCATACCTGCAGGCAGACCTGGTCCTTCATCAAGAATGGAGATAACCCAGAAATCACCTTCTTGCCGTAGCTTAATGCTTGCCTTGTTCCCATAACGAATTGCGTTATCAATCACATTCTCAAGGCACCTTCTGGTAGCTAATGGCTTGGCGACTATTTCTGGCTGAGAATTAGAACTATATGCTGCATTCAATGAAACCAGCTCATTACCTTCCGGATAGCTTCCTACAATATCTTTCAGAACTGTATCCAGACGAATACGGGTGGAGTTTTCATGCACTTCAGTATCCCGCACTGTCTGCAGAGCGCTTTTCACCATAAGGTCGAGGTAATCGAGATCCTGCTCCATGGCTTCCCGTTCATCATCGTCGTCCATCATGGCAACCCTGAGCCGAAGCCGGGTTAAAGGTGTTTTCAGATCATGAGAAATACCGCTGAACAGTGCCTTTCTGTCGTTCATGTATTGACGAACATTGTCCTGCATCTGGTTAAAGGCATGGATTGCTTCTATCACTTCCATACTGCCCTTTTCCGGCAGAGGTACTGGTTTCAGGTCTCGCCCAAAAGCTGCAGCCGCTTTTGCCAGATTTGAGAATGGCTTGATGATTTCCCTGACTCTATGAACCGTCAAATACAGCAAAAGAATCAACAAAATAGCACCAAAAACCCTTAATCTCTGGCTTTCTCTAGCAACTTCCCCCAACAGAAGTGAGCTGGGAACCGTTGTTGCTATATACAGCCACTCTTTTTCACTGATAGGAATCTGCAGTACCAGTATTGGCAGGTTGTAAGGCTGTATCAGCTGAGTATGAGTGTCCCAGTAATTAGGCAAATCTCTCAGCAGGGTTTTGTTATTAAAGACATGGAGTGTTTCAGGGTCAGCAAACTGGATATTCAGCTCT
The DNA here is from genome assembly GCF_009653635.1 of Endozoicomonas sp. OPT23. Classification (GTDB taxonomy): domain Bacteria; phylum Pseudomonadota; class Gammaproteobacteria; order Pseudomonadales; family Endozoicomonadaceae; genus Endozoicomonas_A. The sequence continues at coordinate 43,482 of NZ_PPFD01000010.1, forward strand.
CTGGCAACCGTGGAATCTTTTTGCAGGACGTTGGAGAAGCTTTCAATGACCAGTTTTCTGGCATCATTCTCCGGCAGAGGATTTATTTCAATGTACTCTCTGTTCAAAGTAACAAAATAACTGCCTCCTCTCATTTCCCTCAGCTGGTCGAGCACGATATGGCGGTATTTCGCTGGCAGGGAGTTGAAATAATCCACTGTTGCCGAGACTCGAAGCGCCATATTGGTCGCTACTTCTCTCAGCGCCATGGAAGATTCTGCTCGCCACTCCGCCTGCCAGATTCCCCAGACAATCAGCTGTGCCAGCAGTACACTGCCGGCCACCAGCCCGAGAGTTCGGGTCATAAAAGATTGAGCGTATTTTGTAGCTACACGACGGTAGAAGTCAGACAGCATTACTGAAATCTACTTCTGTCGCCATCACATAACCCTTGCCCCGAACTGTTTTGATAACCACCGGATGTCGTGCATCATCGCCTAACTGATGACGCAGACGACTGATCTGCACATCAATAAAACGATCCATTGGCTGCACTTCACGGCTGCGGGTCAATCGAGCAATATCTTCCCTGCTGACCACCTGACCAGCACGCCCTACCAGCAACATCAGCAGGTTGAAGTCAGCACCTGACAGATTCTCTACCTGTTCTTCAGGTCGGTGAAGGTTTCTCGTAAGCGTGTCCAGACAATAACCATTGAAATGGCAATAACGCTGACTCTGGCTTTCGCTGGCGGGCGCTTCCTGAGTTTCAACCCGTCGCATAATGGCCTTGATTCGAGCCAGCAGTTCTCTGGGGTTAAACGGCTTGGCAAGGTAGTCATCCGCCCCCATTTCCAGACCGATGATTCGATCTATCTCATCGGAAACGGCTGTCAGCATAATGACCGGAATCTTTGATACTTCCCTGAGCTTGCGCACCACTTCATAACCATCGATGCCAGGCATCATGATATCCAGAACCACCAGCTGATAACCTTGCTGTTTGGGGAACGCCTCCAGAAAACTCTCACCATCAGCAAAGCCGATAACTTCAAAGCCGTTTTTTCGCAGGTAGCCGGACAACAGATCACGAATAGAGTCGTCATCGTCCACTACAAAGATCTTGCCCTTTTCAGACATCAAGTACTTCCAGTCATTGGTTGTTCGGGCGGAATATACAATATTTTAAACGTTAAACTATGCTCATCTGGTGTTATTTCGATATAGATCAATTATTCACCCAATGCACTCAGTCTCAGAATTAATCACAGAATCAATCAGAGGTAATGTAACAAAGTCTCGCACAGAGCAGGTGTCAGACAACTGACTTTCAGCTACTTCAACTCTTATGTCCTCAATCCATTGCCCTGGACGTCTATTCAGGAGAAAGAGGTATTTAAACTGCATAAAATTAGCTTCAAAAACACCCAATAGACTTTGTTACATTTTGATGGAATAGCTTACCCCTTCGGATGTTAACCACTGATAAGATTTCGTCACATTTGATTATTCATGGATTTATAGCTTCTTTTCAGGAGCTTCAGCAAAATGAAAGCCTCAACCAAACTTCTTTTAACAGTACCTTTTCTGCTCATGCCCTGGCTAAAGTCCAGCGCATCGGAGCTGGAAGTGCTGCACTGGTGGACTTCCCCCGGTGAGAAGCAGGCATTGGCTGAACTGCAGACCCGGATGGATAACAAAGGTTATCAGTGGGAAGACTTCGCCATTATCGGCGGTGGTGGCAGTGAAGCCATTAACGTCCTCAAGTCCCGAATTATCTCCGGCAACCCCCCTGCAGCAGCACAAATCAAAGGCACGACTATCCAGAAATGGAGCAACCTGAATCTGATTGCTGATGTCGATCAGATAGCCAAAAGTAACCAATGGGATGCTTTACTGCCCGAGTCGCTCAAGAGCAGCCTGAAGTTCGATAACAAATACGTTGCGGCCCCTCTGAATATTCATCGAATCAACTGGATGTGGGTAAACCCGAAACCGTTTGCCGCTATCAACAAGCCTGTTCCAGCAACCTGGCAGCAGCTCATTGACGCTGCTTCTCTTTTGCAGAAGAAAGGCTACCAGCCATTGGCTCTGGGCAATGAAGACTGGCAGTACAGCATGCTGTTTGAAAATGTTCTGCTTGCTACACAGGGCGCCGACTATTATCGGAAAGCTCTGGTAGAACTGAACGACGATGCACTTTCAAGCAAAAAGATGGTTGATGTATTCGAACTGCTGTCAGAAATTCGCGCATTTTTACCGCCAAACTCTGCTGACCGCAAATGGGATTCCGCTACCCGCCAGCTTATTGATGGCACTGCTGCCATCCAGTTTTCCGGAGACTGGGTCAAAGGCGAAATAAGTTACTACGGCAAGCAACCAGGTACAGACATCCTGTGTTTGCCAGCCCCTCAGACAGTCAATGCTTTCATTTACACCGTGGACACCATGGTGATGTTCCCCTCTACGGATTCAAAACAAGTCAAAGCCCAAAATGAATTTGCCAAAACCATGATGGAAGCTGAATTCCAGACAGCCTTTAACCAGAAAAAAGGCTCGATCCCCATCAGGCAGGACATTTCATCCGCACTGTTCGACCAATGCGCACAGGCCAGTATGGCCGCATTCAAAAAAAGCGATCAACAAGCCACCTTGGTGCCCAGCATGGTGCACTCAATGGCTGTGGATGAAAGGGTGCAACGCAGTTTTTTCGAAGTACTGGATTACTTCTTCAAACATCCAACTGTCAGTGCCGAACAGGCAGCGAAACAGCTGGCTACCGCTATAAAAGCGAGCCACTAGACAGTACTGAAATATCCGACTGATGACGTCCGACCAGCGACTCAGTCGATTTAAATAAAGCGTTTAACGACTTGTATTACTGACCTTTTTTCTGGGGGAACTACCACATGAATCTCTTTGGATTGCTACAAAAAATAGGCCGGGCGCTTATGCTCCCTGTGGCCATCCTGCCGGTGGCAGGTATTCTGCTGGGCATAGGTGCAGCAGACTTCAGCTGGATGCCAACACTGTTAAGCCAGACCATGGCTCAAGCCGGTGGTGCAGTCTTTGGCAACCTGCCACTGCTGTTCGCTGTTGGTACCGTTCTTGGCCTGACTGATAACGACGGTGTGTCCACTCTCGCGGCCATCGTTGGTTACGTTGTAATGCTCGGCACTATGGGCGTTATGGCAGGCCAGCTGGGCGTTGAAACCAAGTCCATCATGGGCATCACTTCCATCGACACCGGCGTGTTCGGCGGTATCCTGGCCGGTATTCTGGCTTCCGTGATGTTCAATCGTTACTACAAGATCAAGCTTCCTGAATACCTGGGTTTCTTCGCTGGCAAACGCTTTGTTCCTATCGTAACAGCGTTCGGTGCCATCGTTCTGGGTATTATTCTGGCCTTCATCTGGCCTCCAATTGGTAGCGCTATCGACTCTTTCGGTGACTACGCTGCTCACGGTAACCCGGTTTCCATGGGCTTCGTATACGGTCTGGTTGAACGTATGCTGATTCCATTTGGTATCCACCACGTTTGGAACGTACCTTTCCAGATGGAAATGGGCGAGTTCGTTACTGCAACTGGTGATATCGTGAATGGCGACATTCCACGTTTCTTCGCTGGTGACCCGACTGCCGGGTTCCTGGCTGGCGGCTTCCTGTTCAAGATGTTCGGTCTGCCTGCTGCAGCCATCGCCATGTGGCACAGTGCCAAGCCTGAAAACAAGAAGCGCGTTGCCGGTATCATGATTTCCGCAGCCCTGACTTCCATGTTGACCGGTATCACCGAGCCTATCGAATTCTCCTTCCTGTTCGTTGCTCCGGTTCTGTATGCCGTACACGCTGTACTGGCTGGTCTGGCGTTCATGATCACCAACCTGCTGGAAATCAAAATGGGAGCTTCTTTCTCCCACGGTCTGATCGACTTCACCCTGTTCTCCAGCATCGGTACCAAGTCCTTCTGGCTGATTCCTCTGGGTCTGGTTTACGCCGCTGTTTACTACATTGTATTCCGCTTCGCTATCAGCAAGTTCAATCTGAAAACACCAGGTCGTGAAGACGAAACCGAAATGAATGTTGCTGTTGAAACCTCTTCCGGTCTGGCCAGCGATCTGATCGTTGCCTTCGGTGGTGCTGGCAACATCAAGAACCTGGATGCCTGTATCACTCGTCTGCGTGTCACTGTTAACAAGCCTGAGCTGGTTAATCAGGACCGCATCAAGTCTCTGGGCGCTGCCGGCGTACTGGTGATGGGTCAGAACATGCAGGCCATCTTTGGTCCTAAATCTGACAACATCAAGACAGACATGCAGGAGTTGATCAACTCCGGAGCAGCAGCTACAGCCGTTCCAGCCTGATCGTATGAGTAACAGTGAGAGCTGCTGATGCGGCTCTCATTTAATTTTTTAAAGAGTGCTTTCACTGCCACTGACCAGACGACAGTTTCAGTGAAAACATTTTTCAGGAGTTAGTGAATAGTCCTATGAAATTTATTGCCCCTCTAAGCGGTGTTGTTTTCCCAATCACCGATGTGCCTGACCCGGTTTTCGGCCAGAAGATGCTGGGTGACGGCATTGCGATTGATCCGGTCAATACTGTACTGACTGCTCCGTTTTCTGCCGAAGTCACTCAGCTTCATGATTCTCACCATGCTCTGACGCTGCGTCACGAAACCGGCCTCGAACTGCTGATTCACATCGGTCTCGATACCGTGATGCTGAAAGGCGAAGGCTTCAAACCACTGGTCAAAGAAGGCGACAAAGTCACTGCAGGTCAGAAACTGATTGAATTTGATGCTGATTATATCGCTCAAAACGCCATCAGCCTGCTCACTATGATGGTGATCACCAGCCAGCATGAAGATCTGATCATCAAACCTGAGAGTGGCGCAGTAGAAGCCGCCAAAAGTACCATTCTGAATGTCAGCTTTAAGGGTGACGATACCGTCAGTAATGACAGCATTGAAGAAGTTCAAAATACTGGCATCACTGTTTCTGAAGATATCACCATTCCTAACCCGGTTGGCCTTCACGCCCGCCCTGCAGCGGTTCTGGCCAGTGTTGCCCGCAGCTACACCAGCACAGTAACGCTTTCCCTGAATGGTAAATCTTCAAAAGCCACCAGCATTACCGGCCTGCTTGGGCTGAACACAAAGCTGGGCAGTATCGTAACTGTTACCGTTCAAGGTGATGATGCAGAGAAAGCTCTGGCTGGTGTACTTGAAGCCATCAAAAATGGCCTCGGTGAAGACGTTTCTGCTGTCACTGCAGAAAAAGGGTCTGCTACTCAGCAAGCCTCTGCAGAAGAAGCGCCGCTGATAGGCCAGCACAATACTGACCCAATGGTTCTGACCGGCGTTAAAGCCGCAGGTGGTCTGGCGATTGGTGAAGTCTTTAAAGTAGACAACAGTCGTCCTGATATTCCTGAACAGGGCAAAGGCGATAGTGTTGAAGTAGACAGTCTGAACAAGGCTCTGACTTCTGCCCGCACTGAACTGGAAACCCTGAAGTCTGACCTGACCACTAAAGGTCATGACAGCCAGGTAGAAATCTTTGAAGCACATCTTGGTCTGCTCTCAGATCCGGAAGTAACCGATAAAACCATGGAAATGATTGTCCGTGGCAAGAGCGCATCTTTCGCCTGGCACAGCAGCATTGCAGAACAGTCTGCAGCGCTGAAAGGGTTGGATAACCCGCTGCTGGCAGGCCGTGCCATCGACCTGGAAGACGTCGGTAACCGTGTTCTGAAACATCTGCTGGGAATCAGTGATCAGGATCGTAAGCTGCCTGAAAGCTGTATTCTGATCACCGATGATATTACACCCTCCGATATCATCACTCTGGACATGAGCCGTGTAATCGGTGTGGCAACCCGTGAGGGTGGTTCTACTTCTCATGCCGCTATTATTGCCCGCTCTATGGACCTGCCTTACACCGTGGGTCTTGGTGAGCAGGTTGATCGAATCAACACCGGCGAGCGAGTCATTCTGAACGCTAATAAGGCCAGCATTCGCCTGCAGCCTTCCGATGAAATGATTGCCGGTATTCACAACCAGCAGGAAGCAGCCAAAGCCAAAAAAGCTTCTGACTTGACGGTAGCTGATCAACCAGCCACGACGGTTGATGGCCACAATGTTGAAGTAGTTGCCAATATCGGCAGCGCCAAAGACGCCAGAGACTCCATCGAACTGGGTGGTGAAGGTGTTGGCCTGCTGCGTTCCGAATTCCTCTATATGGATCGTGCCACCGAACCTTCTGAAGACGAGCAGACTGACGTTTACAGCGAAATCGTTAAGGTGCTGGGCCCTGATCGTCCGATCATTATTCGTACTCTGGATGTCGGTGGTGACAAGCCTCTCCAGTATCTGCCTCTGCCGGAAGAAGAAAACCCGTTTCTGGGCGAACGTGGTATTCGTGTCGGTATTAATCGTCCATCCATTCTCCGTCGTCAGATTCGTGCCATCCTGAAAGCATCAAAGCATGGTCGTGTACGTATCATGCTGCCTATGATTGCCTGCCTGAATGAATTCCGTGCCGTTAAGAAACTGGTGCAGGAAGAGCAGGAAAACCTCGGTATTGAATCCGTAGAGCTGGGCATCATGATTGAAGTGCCATCGGCTGCTCTGATGGCTCGACAGTTTGCCAGGGAAGTCGACTTTTTCTCCGTGGGTACTAACGACCTGACTCAGTACACGCTGGCCATGGACCGAGGTCACCCTAAAATGGCCTCACGTGCTGATGCCATGAACCCTGCTGTTCTGAACCTGATCGGTCTTGCGGCTGATGCTGCTCACGCTGAAGGTAAGTGGGTCGGTGTTTGTGGCGGTCTCGCCAGTGATACCGATGCAGTCGCTATGCTGCTGGGACTGGGCGTTGATGAACTGTCCGTCAGCGTACTATCCATTCCTGAAGTGAAAGCCAAAGTAAGAGAACTGAACCTTACAGCGTGTAAGGAACTGGCTCAGAAAGCACTGACACTTGATGGTGCGGACGATGTTCGTGTACTGGCTAAAACCTGGGGAGATAAATAATGGGATTCTTCAGCAAACTGTTTGGTAAGAATGAAGCAGAACAGCCCGTTGTAACATCACAAACCAGCGAGCCCCTGCTGCAACCAACAGCGACACCTGTTGTTTTTGATACGGCTAAAGTCATTTCCTTACTAGGTGGTAAGGATAATATTGCCAGTATTAAACCTTGTGCTTATACCCGGGTTAGAGTTGAGCTTAAAGCCCCTGTTGCAGACATCAGCCAATATCTGGCCGGTACCGGTTTTGACTCAGCCATGATGATCAATGGCCAGTTGATACACCTGCTCGCCGGGCTTAACGCCGAAGCAGCCTGTACTGCTCTCGAACAGTCATAATCAGACAACGTAGCAAAGGCCCCCGTCTTTGAAACAGTGAGTCAGACACAGCAGGCTTCATCACCTATATAGTGTCTGACTCACTGTTTCTTTTTATCAAGTTAGTCAGCCACCTTCGTCAGGCTATTTAACGTCCCTCATTCTTCTCGTTCAGACAGGATAAACATGATTCGATTTGCCGTTATTGGAACCAACTGGATCAGTCACTCTTTCTGTCAGGCTGCCCACGACACCGAAAAGTTACAGCTGGTATCGGTCTACTCAAGAACACTGGAATCGGCACACGCTTTTGCCAGTCAATATCAGGTAACTCAGTGCTTTGATGATCTGGAGTTAATGGCAAAGAGTCGTGGTATTGATGCCGTCTATATAGCCAGTCCTAATTCGCTGCATGCATCTCAGGCGAAGTTGTTCATAGAACAGGGCAAGCACGTTATATGCGAAAAGCCTATGGCGTCTAATGTCACAGAACTTGATGAGTTGATCTCACTTGCAAAACAACAGAATGTGGTTCTTTTTGAAGCATTAAAAACCCGCTACCTGCCTAATCTCGAACGCACTAAGGAAGCTTTGCCCTCACTCGGCACGTTAACCAAAGTCTATTTTTCATACTGCCAGTACTCTTCCCGTTATCAACAATATCTGGACGGTAAAAATCCGAACACATTCAACCCAGATTTTTCCAACGGCTCCCTGATAGACATCGGAATCTATCCATTGAGTGCCGCTATTGAGCTTTTTGGTGCACCTTCCAGTTTTTCTGCGAACGGCAAACTATTGGAATCCGGTGTTGATGCCCATGGTTCTCTAATATTGCAATACTCTGATTTTGAGGTGATCGTTACTCACTCAAAAGTCAGTGACGGATTTATTCCCAGCGAAATACAAGGTGAGAATGGCTCCCTGATCATCGACTTTATTTCAGAGTTCAAGGGAGTGAACCTTAAGTTACGCAACCAGCCGGAAGAGAACCTTACGGTTCATCAACCGGAAAATGTGATGCGCTATGAAGCGGATGTTTTTGCTGACCTGATTCGAAGTGGCCAATTCAACCATGAAGATCTGGAAAAAACACGTGAGGTTAGCAGAATCATTACTGAAGCCAGACAGCGTATTGGTGTTATTTATCCTGCAGATCATGTGCACGCATAGCTGAGAACATAATTTATATGTCATTTTCCCGCCGCACGTGGGTGAATGACAATTAGACTCTGGCAACACCTGCATACTTAAACCCTTAAGCTGCGTTTAAGGCAGTATCTGAATCAACTTAAACCGTCAGAAATTCATCATTTTTATATTTTCGATCAACTATTCCAGAGTTTTCTAAACTAGATATAAAGAAATGTCAGGGAGACATATCATGTCTGGAAGCGATCGAATTGGATCTTCAACACCGCCTTCACCTACAACACCACCTTCACCCTCAAGAAAGGACAGTTCTAAAGGCCGAAGACCACAGACCTCCAATGAACCATCCAAAACTCGAAAAACCAATCTTCGAGACCGGATAGCTTCAACCAATAAACCTTCCTCTTTCCTCAAGTCAGAATCATATGACAGCGGATTTAGCAGTGAAGAAGAAACTTCATTTACGGACACAAATACTCCAGAGCAAGAAAAAGTTACAGCCAAGACCAAAACACCTGAGCAAAAAAAGGCTGCAGCGAAGCGTAAAAAACTGTCAGGTTCTCTTCAGCGAAAGCTTGAAGATAACAATGCAAAAGGTTCCTATACTCCATCTGACTGGAAAAGCATTTCATCATCACTTATTGAGATCAAACAACTATCTGACTTGGCTGGACCATCCAGAGACTCTCTTCACGAATCTATCCAGCTGTATACATCTCTCAAGCAAGCCTTAGAAAATGAACAACTGTCTCCTTCAGTAAATCACGCTCAACTTGAAAGCCTAATTCTTTATCTGGTTGATACTGCTGCTGTAATGGCTACTCAACACATGCCAAATGAAACTTATCAGATGGCATCAGCAGGATTATCCAGCAGCCTCGCCACAGACAAAATATCCAGCTGGATGATGTTCAACAAGGAAGCGAAGGAAAGTACAGAATTATTTGATGACTCTTTATCACAGGAGAGTTTCGGCCAGCTCTGTAAAGATATGGCTTTGAGACAAATGGTTTCTCCTAATCAGGAAATTCATCTGCCTCCTCCTCCAGAAGAAGTAACAACAAAAGAGCGACTCGAAACTGAAAGCAAACTTAATAAAGAGCTGGATGAAATGCGCAGTAAATTTGCCACTCAAGGAAAAATAAGTTTTCCCACACAGAGTAGAAGCGACATTCTCAGAACACCTATAAGCCTTGTTAATGGGGAAAAGCAAACCTACGACACAAAGCCTGCTTTAATCAGTATGAATACGCTGAGTGACATGGGGAAAGTATCTTCAGAGCAGAGAAATATGATTGCGAATGCTCAGGAAGGAAAAGTCACAGGCTTTCTTCAAGGTTTGGAGCCAGAACAACAAATGCAGATTATTGCCAGACTCAGCCAGATCGAGCAACTGGATATGTCTATAGGCCTCACCAATAGCCTTCAACAGACTATACCCGAATGGGGCTTTCCCTCTCCTGCTAACCAAAGTAAGAGAGTCACTGTCACTCGCAATGGTGATACTGTAACCGTCACTCACTCTCTGGAAGCAACGCTGACTTTTATGTCGCCATTAGATGGTGCTGTAAGCGCAGTGCAGTTCAATGATGGTCCACCAGCGAAACTTTCCAGAACCATCATTTTTGAGCCTGGTCAAACCCCTCAAATAGGTCCTCTATCAATGAGTCTGACATTAACAGAGGGAGAGCTTCATTAAACAGACCTGGCACACCAGACAATACGCCCCAATACCGGGTTATCTTCCTGTTCTTTCAGGTTAATGGTCCAGGATGGATAGTCCGGATTATCGCTGTTTACGCTCAGTTTATGATTACTCTGCTTCAGTCGTTTCGCCATCAAACCATCGTCAGTCTTCAGCAGGTAAGCTGCTTCGGAATTAGCCTCTCTGGCTGACATATCCACCAGCACCTGATCACCATCCTGAAACGTAGGCAGCATGCTGTCACCACTGATGGTCACAAAGGCCAGATCCTCACCGGAAACACCGAGCTGACGGGATAGAAAGACTTTATCAAAGGTGAAGTAACCGGAAATATCTTCCGAGCTGACAGAAGCACCAGTACCGGCACTGGCCTGCACATCAAACATAGGCGCATAGACCACTTCACGGCCCGGAGCCGAACCGGCAACCTGCCCGCCTTCACTCTGCTCACCGGTCAGCAGCCAGTTCAGGTCTACCTTATAACCGTCGTACAGTGATTCCAGATACGTCATGGATGGTCGACTAATGCCACGACAGATTTTATAAATATGGGAAGCAGATTTACCCGTCAGTTCGGCAAACTGCTTTTTGTTTCCCTGGGCCAGCTGATCCACAACCAGCTGGAATCGACGAGCAAAAGCGTTAGACATATTTCTTCGAAAAGTTCAGCGTTAAAAGCCAGCCAGTATACATGCAGGGCTTATTGACCGGCCATGAATATGTCTCTGAAACCTGCAGAAACCTCGGCAAGCTTGCCTGTTTCATAATCAAACATCAGCATGGCTGTTTTCGCTTCAGCCACCAGCCTTCCTGTAGCTTTATCAGACACTCTATAGACAAAATCACAGCCGTATTTCTGAAAGTCGCTTGTCGCTATCTTAATTTTCAGAGTTTCACCGTATTTCGCTTCACTTTTGTAGACGACAGCAAGATCTGCATTGATCAGCCCTCGCCCCGTTGTTTCCTGATAATTAATTGAATGGAAATACCGGGTTCTGGCCTCATTCAGGATTCCAACCAAATCATGGTTGCCTAAATGCTTTGCCAGATTAATCTGGGTAATCTGGATTTCAACATCAGTCTCAAAGGAAAAACTTTCAGGAAGTATGATTTCAACTCTAGCCATACGCTTCAATGCCTTTTTATTATTGTTTATTGGCAGTTACTCTAACCAATCAGTCTCAGGAAACCATCATCAAGTTACATGGTTTTTGGTGATTTCCTGAATGAGCTCGCTGATTGTATCAATAGCGTCTGTTATTTCATCCGTGCATGGGTAGGAAGCATTCAGCCGGATATAGTGATTATATTGCTGCTCAGTACTGAACATGTTTCCTGGTGCAAGGCTGATACCTTTGGCAATTGCCTGAAAATAGAGTTTGGTGGCATCCACATTTTTTGGTAACTCCAGCCATAGAAAGTAGCTACCTGCTGTGTAGTTCACCTTAACAGTGTCAGGCAATCGTGCTCTGAGTTGTTGATACATGACCTCTTTCCGCTCAATCAGCTTTTTTCTCAGGCCTTTAAGGTGGCGCTCATATTTTACGGATTGAATAAAGTCTGCAATCACCAGCTGCATAGGCGCGCTAGTTGAAAGCGTCGACATTAGCTGAAGTTTTTGCAGATCTACGGCGTATTTGCCTGCCGCTACCCAGCCAACTCGATAACCCGCTATAAGGCTTTTGGAGAATGAGCTGCAATGCAACACTCGCCCATCTTCATCAAAGTATTTAACCGGCACGCCATCACTGTTGCTTTCGTAAAGCTCCTGATACACATCGTCTTCTATCAAGCAGGTATCGTATTGCTGAACCAGACGATAGAGCCGCTCCTTGTTTTCTCGCGACATACTGCAGCCAAGCGGATTCTGATAGCGACTCATAATCCAGCAAGCTTTCACCGGATAGTTTTTCAGCACCTCTTCAAGGGCATCCAGGTCGATACCTGTCTGAGGGTCAGTAGCAACTGCAATGGCTTTCAGTTTTAACCTCTCTATGGCCTGAAGCGCCCCATAAAAAGCAGGTGACTCTACAACAACATAATCCCCCTCCTTGGTCAGAAGCTCCAGAGAAAGGTTCAGTGATTCCATTGCCCCTGAGGTCACCAATATTTCATCAGGGGAGACTGACAGCCCTACTTTGGCGTATCGCTGTGATATTGCTTTTCGAAGACCCAGATTGCCGGGTGGCAGGTTATCCGCAGCAAAGGTTGTTGGTAGTTTTTGAGCAGCCTTCGCCAATGAACGCGCCATATCCTGTTGTGGAAAAAGAGTGGGGTCGGGAAAACCTGAACCAAAGGGAATAATTGACGGTTGTTTTGCTGACTGCAGCACTGAAAAAACAAAGTCGTTTATGTCGGTGCTGTCTGACAGATACATACGATCATGGTGTTGTGGATAGGTCAGAGTTTCGTGCCCTGGCGCAACGAAGTAGCCTGACTTCTCTCTTGCTGTAATCACACCCTGACTTTCCAGCAACTGATAGGCATTCATAACAGTCATCAGGCTGAGGCCGTAGTCACTGCATGTCTGCCTCAACGAAGGCAGCTTATCGCCGCCCTGCCAGACGCCCTGCTCGATTCGGGCTTTCAGATCATGAGCAAGCTGCTCGTATTTGGACATCTGTTATATATCAACTTATCGGGTCTGTGGCTGTCGAGGGAGACTATGACATGATCAAATCCGCATCAAGCTTTGGGACCCGATTCATAAGTGTGCGGACACACTTCATCAAATATTTAGAGGCTGTTTGCTCGCCATCAGCGAGTCCAACTTTTGAATTTGTATGTTTGGGTTCTTACAAAGCTTTTTGTACACACCGGGAGACAGGTTATGAGTAGTTATAAAGCTGCTGCACAACGAGCCATCAATTTGATGGACCTGACCACACTGAATGATAGCGATACTGACGACACTATTATTCAACTCTGCCATGACGCTAAAAGTCCGGCTGGAAACACTGCCGCTATCTGCGTTTACCCTAGATTCATCCCTATTGCTCGTAAGACTCTGAAAGAAATCGGTGCCGAGCATATCCGTATTGCCACCGTTACCAACTTTCCACACGGTAACCCTGATATCGACATTGCCATTGCAGAAACCAAAGCTGCTGTTGCCTATGGTGCCGACGAAGTAGATGTCACTTTCCCCTACAAATCATTGATGGCCGGTGATGAAAAAATTGGCTATGAACTGGTCAAAGCCTGTAAAGAAGCCTGTGGCAGTGATGCTGACCTGAAAGTCATTATTGAATCCGGTGTACTAAAGACTCCGGAACTGATTCGCAGAGCCAGCGAAATCTCCATCGATGCCGGTGCTGATTTCATTAAAACATCCACCGGTAAAACACCTGAAAATGCGACACTGGAAGCCGCGGAAGTCATGCTGACCGTCATCAGTGAAAAGGATAAAAGTGTCGCTTTCAAAGCCTCAGGTGGTGTTCGTGATGCTGAAATGGCACACCGCTATTTGACTCTGGCCACCGGTATTATGGGAGAAGACTGGATTACGTCCGAGCAGTTCCGCTTTGGAGCTTCCAGCCTACTGCCAAACCTTTTGAATGAACTGGAACTTGCCTGACGTTTAGCAGGCAACCTAGCTTCACGAAGCAGAGCACCAGGTAGTATTGCCTAAGCTCTGCTTTGCCCTTCCCGCTCATACCTCTCGGCAGATATAATCTGCTTCATGCCTTCTAAACACATTCCTTTTCAGCTGCGCCCCTATCAAAAAGATGCCGTTCGCAGCGTTATCAGCCATTTTCGTCTGTCCGACGATCCTGCTCTTATTGTTCTGCCAACCGGGGCGGGTAAAAGTCTGGTGATCAGCGAGCTTGGTCGTATTGCCAGAGGCCGGGTGCTGGTTCTGGCTCATGTAAAAGAACTGGTAGAACAGAACCACGCCAAATATGAAAGCTACGACCTGAAGGCATCGATTTTCAGTGCGGGTTTAGGCAAGAAAGAAGCTGTTGAACAGGTGGTTTTTGGCAGTGTTCAATCTGTCGTTCGTAATCTTGATTCTTTTGATGATGAAAACTTCACTCTGCTGGTCATCGACGAGTGTCACCGTGTCTCCATGGAGAAGTCGTCCAGTTATCACAAGGTGATCGACTACCTGAAAGAGAGAAACCCCAGACTCAAGGTTCTGGGTCTGACCGCCACACCTTACAGGCTCGGTATGGGCTGGCTGTACCAGCTTCAGAAGAAAGAAGACGGAAAAAGTACACTTCGTACCGAAGATAAGCGCTTTTTCAAGAGCTGCATTTACGAGCTTCCTCTGTCATACATGATCAAAAACGAGTTTCTGACTCCGCCCGCAATGATCAATGCTCCTGTGGTGTTTTACGACTTTGACCAATTAGCTACTGACAGTTTCGGTCGTCACAGTGAAACTGATTTGAACCAGCTGCTAAAAGGCGAAAAGCGAGCCACCAAACAGATCATCAAACAGGTGATCAAGGAGGCAGAGTGCCGAGAAGGAGTCATGGTTTTTGCTTCAACGGTTGAACACGCTGAAGAAATTTTTGGTTATCTGCCCCAAGGCGAAGTGGCTCTGATTATTGGAGACACGGACAATAAAGAGCGGGACCGTCTGATCAATGCCTTTAAGTGCAGAGAGTTGAAATATCTGGTGAATGTTTCTGTGCTGACTACAGGTTTTGATGCGCCTCACGTCGACCTCATTGCCATTCTCCGTCCCACCGAATCTGTCAGCCTTTATCAACAGATTGCCGGTCGAGGTTTAAGACTTTCAGAAGGCAAAGACGATTGCCTGATTATTGATTACGCCGGTAACCGCTATAACCTGTTCAGCCCTGAAGTTGGCGAACCCAAGCCTGACTCCAAAGCAGTTCCTGTTATTGTTCCCTGCCCTGCCTGTGGGCACGACAACAGTTTCTGGGGACTTGTTGATGGTGACGACGACCTGATTGAGCACTACGGACGACGCTGTAAAGGCATCGAAGAATTCGAAGGTGAATGGGTTCAGTGCGACTTCCGTTACCGATTCAAAGAGTGCGACCAGTGTGGTGCTGAAAATGATATTGCGGCCAGAAAGTGCCACCAGTGTCAGAAAGCCATGGTCGACCCTGATAAAAAACTCAGAGATGCTCTTAATCTGAAAGACTGTATGGTGATTCGCTGCTCTGGAATGACTATTTCTCAGGACAGTGACAAGAAAGGCCAGAAACGAATCAAAGTCTCTTACTTTGATGAAGATGGCACCGAATTAAACGAGTTCTTCAAGCTGGATACGTCTGCACAACAAGGCGCTTTCTATCACCACTTCGGCAAACAGGCACTGATTAACCGAGCTGAACCTTTTCGGGCAGACTCGGTTGAAACGGTTATCAACCAGCAGAAGAAATTCCGTAAGCCTGACTTTGTAGTAGCCAAAAAAGAGAAACACTACTGGTGTATTCTCGAGAAGATTTTTGACTATCAAGGTGCTTTTCGAAAAGCAGAAGACGCATTCTAGACAAAATTACAAGAATCGATTAATTCGATCATTATCTTCAAAACTTTGCGATTTTTTTCATCATTTCATTCCGTTAATCTCTTCAACAAGTTTGGAGAGAGTTCTAATGAGCGGCTGGAAAAATACACAACAAGGCTATGGACGCATAACCATAATGGTGCACTGGCTCAGTGCTCTGACCGTGTTCTCACTGTTTGGTGTGGGCCTTTATATGATGTCTTTGTCGTATTATGACCCACTCTATCGAACACTTCCCTGGTGGCATAAGAGCTTTGGCCTGACATTGTTGGCCGTAACTGTCTTTCGCATTATCTGGAAAGCTGCATCCCCTACTCCTGCAGCTTTACCAGAACATGGCAAATGGACAGTTCGGCTGGCAAAACTGGGACACAGCACACTGTACCTGTTACTGATTGCCATTATGCTGACCGGCTATTTGATCAGTACAGCGGATGGCCGTGGTATCCCTTTCTTTGGCTGGTTTGAAGTACCTGCTTTTTTCGATGGTTTCGAAGGACAGGAAGACCTGGCTGGAGAACTGCACTTTTATCTGGCCTGGGGGCTGGTAATTGCTGCGGCAGGGCATGGGTTGGCGGCCATTAAGCACCACCTGATCGATAAAGACAAAACACTAACTCGAATGATAAAGACCGGAGAGTAACCTTGAGCATCATTAAAAAAACACTGGCTGCAGCGGCCCTTTCAGCTTCCGTAATGGCTATGTCAGCCTCCACTATGGCTGCAGACTATGTAATTGACACCAAAGGAGCTCATGCCTTTATCAATTTCAAGGTAAGCCATCTGGGTTACAGCTGGCTGCACGGCAACTTTGAAACCTTCAAAGGTTCTTTCTCTCTGGATGAGAAGAACTTTGAAAACTCAAACATTGAAGTCACCATTCAAACCGCTTCTGTTGACAGTGACCACGCTGAGCGTGACAAGCACCTTCGCGGTGGCGACTTCCTGAATGTTAAGAAGTTTCCTGAAGCCAAATTTGTCAGCACCCGCATCGAAAGCAAGGATGGCCTGAAGGCAAAGATTTACGGTGATTTCACTCTGAAAGGCATCACCAAGGAAATCGTAATCGATGCAACCAAGATCGGTGAAGGCAATGACCCTTGGGGCGGCTACCGTGCTGGTTTTACTGGTACTACCGAACTTCAAATGGCTGATTACAACATGATGGATCTTGGTCCAGCTTCCTCTACTATCTACCTGACTCTGGAAGTGGAAGGGGTACGTAAGTAACTCTTTTTCTGGATAGCCGGGGCTTTCCCGGCTATTTCGACAATATATAGAACTTCATCTCTCCATCACTGTCTATTTTGTAAAACACCCTTGCCCTAATCCTCCAAGGTACATTTATGAAGTTGACGAATACCTTAACAGCCCTATCACTAATTTATATATCTCAGTTTTCCGCAGCTGAAACTCCCGATGCTTACCTCCATACCCTTGCAACTGGTACAGAAAACCAGCAGTTAGTGCTGCGCTTACCCATGAGCCTGAATAAAGAAGGCAGGCTTATAGGGCACTTAAATTCTAACAAAAGCCCTGCACTCTCATCAGAGTGGGAAGAAAACTGGAAGTATGGCTGGGAAGTTGTTGGCAGATACAATGCTCTCTGCCCTCACTATGACTATGGCAACTCGGGATCAGATAAGACCGGTAACCCTACTGATGATATAAGGGCTAAATCTCAAAGTATGGTAGTACTAGAAGATAACAGTCTGGTATTTACCTGTGAGCGTACCAATATTCTGATACTTCACCCCAATCAGGGCGTCATGTCCGGGTCTTATCAACAACAAAGTGAAAGTGACTCAGACTTTCTTTACCCTGAAACTAATATAGATATTTCTAGCTTGCTGACTTCAGATAAAATGTTTGATGCTGAATATAGAAATAGATACCCAAATCTAGCCTTTGATCAAGGCTATAAAGGCAGCAACTACAACCTGGAGTATGGTATTTCACTGTCTTACGATCAGAAAAATGAACTGGTTTATGTAGGGTTTGAAGATCAAGTTTTTTATATCGATCTGGCTGTTTATCGCGAGTTAAATTCTCAAGACAGAGTTAAAACAGAGAGATTTTTAAAGCCCCTAATCAATACTCACGACAATAAACCCGTTAAAGTTGAAGAAAGCACATCAATCATTGCTTTATCGCATATTCGATATAGAAACTATCCAACCTATTTGTTCACAAGCTCTGCTACTCCCGATCATAGAGATGCTCCTGCACCTCAGAGTATGATCAACCTTTCTGAAGATGGCCGTTCAGCTGTATTTGTTGAGAAATCTCCATGGGCAGAAGCCCTGCAGTATGCTCGACTGGAATTTGAGAATGGCAGACCCGTTGATGATAGCGGAGATGGGTTAAAAGCCGACATTACTTACATTGCTTCTGATAGTGCTCCAAATGCGGAACCTGTTCTTACTGCACATATTCATCATAACGCTCCAATTGCTATTTTTGACCCACAACTGACTACTCCAGGTATTGTGGCTCAACTTAACAGGCATAGAGCAACAGACACTCTGGGACCACAGACAAGTAACCCGGAGATTTATAATGAAATAACAACAGGGTCAGCCAGAAAGCTGATTGAGCCATTTTCAAGCGACTTTGCTGATGCGCGAATCACTCGTATGTTTAATTACAAAATACCAAGGGAAGATATTCAACCAAACTACTACTCGCTTGATGATCGAATCATAAAACGGCTAAATAAGAAAAAACCACCAAAGCAATGGCATAACAATGATGTATTTGTTGTTTATGGTGGGTTTCATTACGCCATGCCGTGGAAGGATGATGTTACTTTCAAGCTCTTCTCACAGCCCATAATCAGTGAAAACGGTTGGAAGGAAGGAAATCAGCCTAAGGCTGACTGGCAGGAATCAGCCGAGTTACCTGACATTTATTTCAATCAGCATACATATGATGCCGAAGGGAAAGTAATACCTACTTTTAGCGATGATAACCAATTGTCTGAAACGCAGTATCATAAGCATCTCACGCCAAAGCTTTTGCCTAGGGGATCAACTTATTGGGATGCTTTCTATATATCTCCAGCCTACTAAAAGTACCAGCTTAAGCCCTGTTTATTGCAGGGCTATTTCGACGACCTAATCTCTTTATAGGTATCCCCTACCCTGAAGCTGTTTTATAACTGACTCATAAAAACACAAGAGTCAGGAAACCCATGAGCGAAGTCTGTGTAATTGTCGGAGCCAGTCATGCTGCGGCCCAGCTGGCAACCAGTCTTAGAACCGAAGGTTGGGAAGGCGATATACTGGTGATTGGTGATGAGCCATCCCTTCCGTATCACCGTCCACCACTTTCCAAAGCCGTTCTTGCCGGTGACAAAACTCTGGATCAAATTCTGATCCGTCCAGCTGCATTCTATGAAAAGCAAAATGTTCAGTTCAGACTGGACACTAAGGTCACAGCCATTGACCTTCAGAGTAAAACTCTCACCACCTCAAAAGAAGAAACTATCCAGTTCGATAAACTGGCTCTCTGCACTGGTGCGAGACCAAGAAAGCTGAATATTGAAGGCAACCATTTAGGCAGTGTGCATTATCTCCGCACTGCTGAAGACATCGAAAATATTCAGAAAAATGTAGCCGCCGGCAAGAAGGCCGTGATCATCGGTGGTGGTTATATTGGCCTGGAAACTGCCGCAGCACTTAGAAAGCTGGATGTTGAAGTAACTGTTCTGGAAGCAATGGACCGTGTACTTCAACGTGTTACAGCACCAGAAATATCAGCCTTCTATAATCGTGTTCATGCTGAGGAAGGCGTTACCATAAAAACAAATACTGTCGTTAAAGCGATTGAAGGCAGTGGTAGCGTTCAGGCCGTTATACTTGACGATAAAAGCCGCCTTGAAGCCGATCTGGTGATTATTGGGGTCGGTATTGAACCTAATATCGAGCTGGCTCAGGCTACCGGTTTGTCTGTAGACAACGGTGTTCTGGTTAATGAGTTTGCGCTGACATCACATCCTGATATTGTTGCTGCTGGTGACTGTACCAACTTCCCTGCGGCTTCAGGCCAGCGTATGCGCCTTGAGTCTGTACCCAATGCTATGGAACAAGCTAAATCTGCAGCTGCTTCTATTTGTGGTAACCAGAAAGGTTATACCGCTAACCCATGGTTCTGGTCTGACCAGTACGATATGAAACTGCAAATTGCAGGTCTCAGCCAGGGATATGATCAAGTCGTTCTCCGTGGAGACTATGAATCTGGAAGAAGCTTTGTTGCCTGGTACCTGAAAGATGGCAAGGTCATCTCTGCAGATTGTGTGAACCGTATGAAAGAGTTTATGGTTGCCAAAAAGTTGATTCTTTCTGGAGACTCTGTTGATCCAGCCAGACTGGCTGACGATAGTATTGACCCGAGAGAGCTCTGACCAACATCAAGCCAAAGGCCTGGAAACAGGCCTTTGCTACCAGTACGTCCCTGTTTAATACCGAACTTTTTTTTGTTCCGATTCGTATTACTTCGAATGTTGTTGTCATCTTTGCCAGCCCAGAGTCGGCAAGCTCTTACAGTAAACGCTTACGAAAGCCGTCATCATAAGCTCAACTTTACTGGAGAACACATCGCATGCTGACAACTTTGCAACAATTTGCCAGCACATCACCTGACTGGCTTGTCTTGTTGGCACTTGTCTCGGCAATCATGCCTTTGATGATTATGCCTCTGTTTTTAGTTGGCCTTTTTGGTGCCAACAAACAGAACAGAACCCGCGCCTATATGCGTTTTATGTACCTGTTTTTACCTTGGTTACCATTTGCATCGCTGGCAGGGTTATTCATCATGAGTCTTTCAAACCCATTATTAGGAAGTGCTATTGCGGCTTGTTTTATAGCGGTAAGGCTGTATTTCATCTATGTGAATGCTGAAAGAAATGGGCTGAGAAACTCACTGGTTACTGCTTAAGTTCCGATGACATAGACTCTAGGGTAGGTTCTTCATATAGCTGACTGGTTGAGTGCGCGGTGATCTTTCTTTGATAGTGAGTGAATGACTCACCATGAATATCAGACAATTCATCAAAGTGGCTGGCATTGATGAAATATTTATTGTTCTTCATTTCCTTTATAACAGCGCGAAGTTGACTCATTGTTTCCACAACATAATATTGCTCATCAAAAGCACCGAATGGTTCCGAGACAATAAGAACCATTGGCAAGCAACTCTGCAGTTCCGTATCTTTATAATCAAATGCAGCACCATGATGGAACATTGGCTTATTATCTTTTTCTTTTCTGCCAGCGTCCTGATTAAACTTAGGCAGATATGCCAAAAGTGTGTCTGATGTAAGTCCAATAACATCATCCATTATTTTCTGAGGCTCTCCACCTTCTACCTTATAGCCTTCAACAAGAACACCTGCCCCTCTCGTGTCATTTCCTTCTTCCAGAGAAAACCTATGCTCCGTTGGATTACTAACAACAAAAGGTGTCACGCGATCCACTCCCCCCAGGTTAGTAGTCGCAATCTCAAAGCTTAGAAATGCGATGTCATAGTCTGGAATAAAGTCATACACTTCCAAGGGTTGAAGATTCCCACCGAGTTCAATATATACTTCATATTCACCCAGATCATCGGGTACTAATTTATAGCAATAAACGTCGTTGCTACCTCTCGGTCTAGCCGTGAAGGAAATAGCTCCATCATGCAAACCGGACTTGTTTTCCAGTGCTTTCTGGCCAGTTTCTACATCAACCGTTGCTGACTCCAGTTCAGCAATGCGTTCTTTCGACAATTTAAGCGTTACTGTTGGCAGATCCAGCTCTTCTGACTTTTTTTGAGCTTCACGTATAAATTCTGGATCTTTTCCTGCTAGCTTACTCAACGCCTGATTTTTAGGTACTCTCGAAGCCTGAGCTCCCCAATCCGATGACTTAATGTCAACCGATTTGGGTTTGGATTTTAACCCTTCTGAAACAAGAGAAGCTCCAAGAAAATCAAACCAGCGAAGACCGAAAACTCCTTTTTCGCCCTTGATTGTTTTACAGAACCCTTCTAGATGCTCACGGGAGTATCCCTGGTACGAAAATGAGCACACTACTTCCAGCCCTTTGATAGTTGGTAGGTTTTTTATATGCTCTCTATTTTCCGGCGGTGTAGAAACTTTCACAGATGTTTTAGCTTGTATTGCAGACTCTATAGACAGTGAGTCACGACGTGGTTCACCAAAACGCAGTGTTTCTTCAACCATCTCTTGGAATTGAGGGTCAATTTCATGTGGTACAAGAGACCCTCTTCGAGAACCTGTCAATGAATTTGCACCAGAGTTGCTCTCTTTATACGCAACACCAGCAGTCGCTTGCACATGATCTGGAGAGGAAACTTTCCAGCGAAAAGACTTTCTAGTAATTGGAGATAAAACCGTAGAAACCGTGAGAGGACTGTCAACAGGCCCTGATAGAGTTCGATTAACTCTTCTTGGGGAAGATGGTGCAGACCCTGAAATAACGGTTGTCAGCGAACCAGAAGAGGACGACGTAAGGCTTTCTTCAGATTTGACACGCACCAGCCGTCCATTACCTGTGCTCTTAGATTCTGGTGACCCTGATATTTTCAACTGAGGAGAATCTAGTCTTTTTGACCCTCCAGCCTTAACACTGTCCACAGCCTATCTCCATATAAAAACCTGCACAGCTTTTGACACCGAGAAGCGGTGTCAGTTCATGGAATAGGCTTTAGGACCCCTGTCATTGTGGTCAGATCTGCTAACAATCAAGGTTTGAGCCAACTGAGAGTATTTGAAGGGCGCTTAATAAAAATAACAATATTCCCTATTGCTACCAGACAAAAGCCAACCATAGCAGCAAACGACCAGTGATAACCTTCATAAATGGAGGACAAGGTGAGAGCAACTGCGGGGAACATAACTGTTGCATAGGCTGCCCTGTCAGCTCCTATTCGCAGAATTAGCATTAAATAAGTCGTAAAGGCTACTACTGAGCCAGGAATGGCTAGATAGACAAGTGAGGCAATATATTCAGTCTTCCAGCTAATAGAGAATGAAACACCTTGAAGGCTGATTAACAAGAACATAGCCACTACACCATACAACATGCCCCAGGCATTAGTCGTTGGTGGTTTGATACCTTTTGTCTGGTGACGATAAGAGATCATATTGCCAAGTGAGAAGAACACCGTTCCTAACGCCGCAAAGCCTATCCCTTTCAGGGTTTCAGTCCAGTTTTTATCTGACGAGAATTCTGGCAAGAATAAAAGACAGATACCTAATAAACCTATGAGCGAGCCAACAAGAACCTTGGCTGTTGGCACTTTCTTATAAAGCAGCCAGTTAAATATACAGTTGGTAATAGTTGCTACAGAGAAGACGACAGAGGCAAGGCCGCTGTTAATATAGTGTATTGCTGAGTAGAAGCAGTAAAAGTTAAAACAGAAAAGACAGCAACCCTGCAGAAGAGTAAAGAAGTGATCTGTTCTGCTGAGTTTCTGTAATTTTCTACTTAATAAAAGAATAAGAAACATCAAAATGCTGGCCAGAGCGAACCGATAAAGTATTGATACTTCAATCGGTGCTTCGCCGACCTGCATTGAAATAGCCAGCCAGGTCGTACCCCAGATCACTACTGTCAGGATATAAAGAACTGCCGTAATCATTATTGTTATCCCTCAGGTTCTTCTGAATAAAAACCTGTACTGTCAGCAGATTAAAGAGAAGTCAGAAAGGGGATTCTAGTTCATTCTTACATTACCGCCTACCAGATTGAGTCTGGATAGCAGTAACCATAGACGGTGTGTCTGCCGATTTGAGGACGATGCCATTCCCCCTGATCAAAGTAGTCATATGCCCAACATTCACCACAACGTAGCGTTCCATTGCAGTTATTTATTTTGGCAGTGCAGCTTGGAACATTATCCAGATAGGCATCAAAGTTAATATTGAGCTGTTTCTCAAAGTCTTTACTACTCCAGCCACACTTAGTCTTATTACACGAGCATTTTAATGTTGACCCTGAGAAACGGCAGTCAGTGCAGTTTTCAATTTTATGGAAGGCTCTAAGCTCATCCAGAGAACAAAATAGATGCCCTCCAGCATAAGTGACTTCACTGCTTTTCTTGCAACTCAACATTGGTAGAGTCGCTGAAGGCCAACTGTCCCAGAACCACCCCCCAATTTTGCATTCACACTTCAATACACCATTCACTCTTTCACAGTTTCGACAATAAGATCGGTACTGCCCTGTTGGCAATTCATTGTCTGGGTCGTCTTGCAATACAGGTGGTAAATCATCCAGAACTTCAGGCTGATCAGGAATCTGTGTTGGATCTGGCTCACAGAATAACCTGCCATGACGAACCGAAACTATTGGTAAGGCACATAAGGAAAGATCTAGCGTTCTTGGGTGAGCACCCAGTTTTGAGCTTTTGCAGATACAGGAGAGAACGTCATCATTCATCTCACATTCAGAGCACTCCGCTTGATAGCTGCCCTGAGGTAAACCTGATTCTAAATAGGGAATAGACGGAAAGGCATAAGCCTGCCCAAATAAAATAAATCCTAAAAGAAAAATTACGATCTTAATCCACATGATCAATCCCTGATCAAAAAGAACAAGCAAGAAAACTAGCGACTACGTGTATCAGTGTATATTTTTTTGCGGGCATAGCAAAAAGCCCAACAGGTTTCTCTATCGGGCTTGTCTAAATTAATGCCTTGTGATGGCAATGCTCATATAGTTTTGTGAATAAATAGCGTGTATTTTTTCTAACCATAAAAAAAGCCCAGTTGATTTCTCAACTGGGCTTTTCTAATTCAATGCCTGGCGATGACCTACTCTCACATGGGGAAACCCCACACTACCATCGGCGATGTATCGTTTCACTTCCGAGTTCGGGATGGGA
>NZ_PPFD01000011.1 GCF_009653635.1 Endozoicomonas sp. OPT23
TAAGATGATTGTCATCCTGAATACTATGCTGAAAAACGGGACATGTTGGGGAGAAAATATCACCTGAAAACTTGACTATAGGCCACAGTCACTTGTTAGCTCACTTTACTCCAATGTTCATTGATTGCCTATGCATTAGAAATAAGCCATTTCTTTTTTTCGTAATTTGTTTAGTCTTGGGATCAACAAATACCTGAGTAATCCCTTCATGATTGAACATTTCAGGATCAAGTGGTCTCTTAGCATACGGATTATGAAAAACAAACAGACCATCTCTGACATTCTCTTCTACATTATCAGTGGTTGAGCTTTTGTATAAAGGCTCTTTATCTGATTCAGACCACCACACTGTATTGATAAATCGAACTCCAGCAAAGCTTGACATGCTTTCAACTTTACCCCAAGTAGCTGTAGTGCTTAGTATGATTGCACTTATTTCAGAGTGGCTGTTATTCTCAAATATCCCCAATTCAATTTCAGATCCATTTTCTTTTTCCACAAAACCTAAACTTACATCAGGTGGTCCATTAGGATATAGATGCGGATTATCATTATATTCATCTTCATCGACATAAAAGTCGTATAACAGTGCCATTATTGGAGTTTCGCACTGTAAATTGAAATGTGGCTGTTCAAATGGAGCTACAGCAATTACAAAAGGGTTAGATCGAACATGCTCTAATTTTGAGTATTTTTCATTATACTTTCGACACTTGGAATTTATTGAATTTGAGAGACGAATAATTGATTCTATATTCATCTTTTTAAATCTAGTAGGAGGGGCTTTTGATAAATCCTTTTCCCATTCTGGTGTTTTACCCGATGCGGCTGCAGCTATCGTGGCTTCGATAACAATTTTTCTATCATTATATTTGACAATGAAATCAGGTGTAGGATGCTTCCAGTCCATTTGAAGATTAATTTCACTAAACACAGCATAAAGGTATATTTCCCAAAAGCTTGAATTGAAAGTGGTTTGAAATTCTATAACTAATTTCTTGTCACGGTCAGGGAAACCTTCGCACCACCTTAATAACTCTTGGCGATCAGCTTCTTTAGACTTTTTGAGGATAGATACAAAATTTTTATGTTGCTTTTTAACATCAACAACTGGCTCGAATAGGTTCATTAATGCTGGATATTCCATAGTGAGCTAACGCTTGGTTAAGGGGCTGGCGCCGCAGGCGGCAGTCCCATTGAACCACTTGTTAGCTGCTGCCTTGCCGTTTGGGCAATGTTTATTAAGGCTCGGGCTTTAACGTTTTACAACCTGCCAACAACACAAAAACCCGCGATGAATACTCAACAGTTGAACCAACCCGCATAGAGTGGCAAACAAACTGCTGAACCAGAAACCTGTGACTTTGTAATGACTGGGTTAACCAGAAGACATTAGCAAACCTGACTTTACCAACCTGTGACTCATTAACGCTGTCATGCCCTGCGATACACCGCAGCGCTTAAAGCTGACAGGTAAAAACTAACCGACATAGATTGCTGAGAACTGCGACCAACTTTACAGAAGCAAGAACTCTTTGAAATGAGCGAAGTTGAGAACCAACCATTTACACGGAACAAAAGCCAACTTGCCTTTTACTTTAAATTTTCAGACAAAAGCCAAAATATGTTGCAAGCAGCTAACGCCTGCTTAAGGGGCGCCGTAGGCGTCCCATTTGAAGCTCTTGTTACACGGCGCTTGCTGACCACTGTGATTGTTTTATTTTGTACCAACTGTGTTTTCTGAGTTTGTGGCCTTCAGGTAACGCAGGATGATCAAAATTCGATGGTTGTTTGGACATACCTAGCCTTTCCATCACAGCTAATGAGCGAAAATTATCTTTAACTGTAAAGGAAACGATTTCATCGAGTTTTAATTGTGTGAAAGCTACATTGAGAGAAGCTTTCGCTGCTTCTGTTACAAACCCTTTGCCCCAGTAATCTGGGCTTAATCGCCAACCTATCTCAACACAGGGAGAAAATGGTAAATCATCGCTTGGTGTGTGCAAACCCGTAAAGCCAATAAACCGACCAGAAGACTTTTCTTCAAGAGCCCAGAATCCCCAACCTTTCTCAGCGATGAGTGTTTGGCAAATAATTGCTCTCTCATCACTCTCAGATCTACTCAGAGGAGCTGGGAAAAATTCCATGACTTTTTCATCTGAATTCATGACGGCAAAAAGTTCAAAATCACTTTCTTTCCATTGACGGAGAAATAACCGTTTAGTTTCAATTTCTATTATTTCTGACATTTGGCTTAACGTTAAGATTACTCGAAGTTTGATTCAGCCGTGTAACGCTTGGTTAAGGGGCTGGCGCCGCAGGCGGCAGTCCCATTGAACCACTTGTTATGCCTCGGACTGATTTTTTGCTGTTGGCTCTATTGCTGCCCAAAACCAACAGAAGATAGCTAAAGGGCTAGCTAGTTCTTGTGAAAATAGGATTGTAAATGTCACTGTAGAAATGAATATGCAGCAAACTACACAAGCTCTTAATAAGTGCTTTTTTTCTCTTGTGTATTTGAACTGAAGGTTAAAAATGCCAACAAAATATACTATGGCTGCAATTCCAGAAACTACAGATAGTTGAAAATCTGCAAGAACTCTACTAACTCCTAATACGTATAGGGTCATCGTGACAAAAAATGCAACAAGCCATATTTTTAGATAAAAAGAACTATTTATGAGTAAAGCTCCATATCTATAGAAAGTTGTTTATTTAAGGATTCTAGATCTCTATGGTATTGAAAACATGGGAAAGGCATAGCTTCTGCCCTACCTGACCAAGTTAAATGAACTATATAAAATCCACTCTCTGTTGAAATAAGGATATCATCTTGATCTTCACGTTTAGCTAATACTTCAAATGATATTTCATACAGAGCGTGCACTGGAATCAACTCTTTTTTCAACTCCAATTCTAAAGCCAGTTTGAGTTGAAAAGGATAGTCTTCGATGCATGACCAAGGTTCTTGAAACATCAGGTTCCTCAAGAGGCATAACGCTTGGTTAAGGGGCTGGCGCCGCAGGCGGCAGTCCCATTGAACCACTTGTTACACGTTGATTTGCACAAATGCCTATGCTACTTCAGTTATGTGGTAGTGACGCTCAACGTTAATTGTAACCCTACCCCATTGTGAGCTTTTTACTCGAATCTGATGTAACTCAAATGCCTCCATATCAATAAACTCTTCATAAACAGTAAGCTTGTTCGGATTATGTTCTTGCTGCTGTACCATAAAAATAAGACAGCCATTTTCCGCTTTTGTATTTTGAATATGAACCGGTAACTCTTTGAGAATTATTGGTAAATCTTCGTTTGATACGATGATATGACCTTCAAGAATAACTTTTTTCACAATATTCCTTAAAGCGTATAACAAGTGGTTTACTTTTTTTTGCGTACATCTTATTTCTGATTTTTTGAATGGAAAGTAACTTGTATACATGACTTCTTTCTTTGCCATTTTTTTCGCGCTTAGGGCGTAAAAAAACAATCATAGCGATTAACAGAGCATAAAATGCAACAACAACTGAGTAAGAAATCGGTTCATCGTTCCATGAATACTCAATATTTTTTAATCTAACCTTTCCCGAGACAAATACACCATCGATGAAGCTATATAGAAAAAAAGTAATAGCAACTATATGAATAATTCTTTTGAGTGCTGAGATCATGTTTAGAGCCGAACTGGCAATACCGATTTAATTATTGAGACGTGTAACGCCCAATTCAGCTGCGCCGTAGGCGTCAGCTGGAATTGCTTGTATGGTTAATTCTTATTCTTGAAAACGGGTAAAAAGAGACCCACCTTCAGTTGGCCTACTGAAGGCCTTATGCAATAGCTCGATGGATTTTAGG
>NZ_PPFD01000012.1 GCF_009653635.1 Endozoicomonas sp. OPT23
CTAAAATCCATCGAGCTATTGCATAAGGCCTTCAGTAGGCCAACTGAAGGTGGGTCTCTTTTTACCCGTTTTCAAGAATAAGAATTAACCATACAAGTAAATCCAGGTGACGCCTTCGGCGCACCTGATTTAGGCGTTAGCTGCTGCAGTTCCATGCGACAGTTCCATACCTTATGAGAAGGTTTTGATGAAAACCCATATTGTTTGCTATTTGTACAACAGATAAAATGTCTTATTGATTATCAAATTTTGGAAGTATTGATGAATAAACATTTAAAGATATTATTATCACTGGCAGTATTCTCTTTTTTTTCTCAAACTAGCCAGGCTCTAACCCTACTAGAATTTTCTGGGATGGAAAAAGAAAAACAAGCGATATATTTGATGGGGGTTTTAGATAAAGAAATAATTGATGCATCATTTGGCCCAGAGAGGAGTGACTGCGTTCAAGACTGGGGTTTAGTAGGTGCATATAATTTCCTGTCAAAGTGGTACAGTAGAGATCCCCAAAATCCTAATAATACAGGATTTAATGTTGCTCTTTTGATAACGCTTCAAGTAAGCAAAGTTTGCGAATTTGAACCATTAAACAAGAAATGAATTCATAAAAATAAATTGTTGTGTTCGTGAGTTTTTATAAAATGAAATATTTTTCAATTCTTGCACTTCTAGTGTTTTCAATTGCATCTAATGCTGAAGTCATTAAGTCAGAAAAATGGAACTGGGATTTATCGCATAAAGACTATGCGTATGCTGCCACCATAAATGATACCAACAGAATTCTTGGTCAATATTGTTATTATGCTGATAGCACCTGTTATTATCTTGTTAGCCTTGGCATAACTTGTGAAACCGGCGATGAGTATCCAAGTCTTATAAATACAGATTCAACAGCAACTACAATCAATTTAATTTGTGGTCACAAATACAATAATGAGAATGTGTTTTTTATTAAACCTTTCGATCAGATAGATAAGATTGTAAAAAAATCAAATAAAGTTGGGTTTGCAGTAGCAATGGAAAATGGCGAGTTTAAAGTAGTTAGATTCAGCCTAAATGGTTCCAGTAAGGCAATTGAGAACATGCTGTTAGGTGCAGAAGCAATCAAAGAAAATAAATCAGTTGAAAGAAAGGTTTCAGAACTATATCTATAAAAAGCAGCTAACAAGTGGTTTCATGGGACTGCGCCTGCGGCGCAGCCCCTGAACCAAGCGTTACATTCTTAGAACATGCATCGAGTAACCATGAAGAACAATGAAATAAATACCCTTATTCTCTGGGTCATCATATTGGCTGTAGTAACTCCCTTAGCCTTTATTGGAGGAATGATTTTTGGAGGTTCACTACAAACTGAATTCACATTAACTGCCGATTCTGCGTCTTCATGGGTTGCAGCTATTGCTACAGTTTCTATTGCTATCTTGACATTTATCTTGGCAAAAGAAACATGGCATCTCCGAGCAGCGCAAAGTGAACAGTTAGAGCAACTACGATTAGATGCAATTAGACCCTCAGTAGACTTCAACTTTAAAATTAGTGATGTTCATGTTCAACTCTTAGAGCTTGAAATTAAAAACTGTGGCAAAGGAATAGCCCAGAATGTTAGCTTTGAATTCCTAAGCATTGATAATGAATCAGAGCCAGAAAACAACCCTATTTTAGATAAACTTAAAGACCTCGGTGCAATTAAATACGGAATAGCATCATTGGGCATTGATCAGTTATATACAACATTCATGTTCAGTTTCATCGACATTATGGGCGTAATGGGTGAAGAGGAAACTTTCGCAACAAAGTTTATAGTCAAAATTGTATTTAGTGACTCCAATGGTCATCAATACACTAATGCAGTAACAATTGATTTTTCTCAATTCATTGGTGTGGTTCATGCGGGCGGTGGTTCCCCAACCCACAATATTTCAAAAAACATAGAGAAGATAGCAAAATGGGCAGAGAGTTTAACTAGAAGTCGAAGCAAGAGAATAACCGTAAATACATTTAGTTCTGAAGAAAGAGAACAAGAAGAGAAAGAGTTTGAACGAATTCGCCAAGAGCAACAGGCTTCAAGATAATAGTTGAACCAGAATGTAACAAGTGCTTCAAATGGGACGCCTACGGCGCCCCTTAAGCAAGCGTTATGCGTTTATCGTTCATCTTCAAAACCAAACAGCCTAAAATGTGGATCTGATATGGATATTGAAACACTAAAAGAAAACTATCGTGAAATATTGAGTAAAATAAACGCAGATGACTATGAATTTATTGATGATAAATATTCAGGCATATTTTTACCATATAATTTCAACGCATATGAGCAATCAAATCCAAAAGTCATGATTGTTGGTAGAGAGACGGCAGGTTGGAATACGAACAATAATAAAAATACAATTCAGCGAATAATTGATAAAAATAATGATGGATCACTGAATGAAATTATTGAAGAATCTTTATCAAGATACAGTTGGCACTTGAAAGACAGCCCTAACGGTACGATTAAAAGAAAGCATAAAAGTAAATTTCAACATTACTATAACAAAGTTTCTAAAGAATTAAGTTTGTCACCTGAAGGTATGATTTATGCGAATTTATTTGCATGGGACTATAACAAAAAGTCGCCGCTAGAGAGACCTAAAGGAGAACTTAAAAAAATAGTAGATATTTCTCTAGAACTACTGGCAACTCAAATTAAGTTTTTCAACCCAGAATATATTATCTTTTCTACTGGCTATAGAGGGATTGATCCCATAATAAAAGATCTTTTCAATCTATATTTCGACGGTTACGAAACAACCAGTATTAATCCTAAAAAGATCTGGCAGTTTAAAACAGAAAATCATAAATGCTTTCGTATAGCTCATCCGAGAGCCCAACATGGGCATGCTACTTTTAGAAAAGAAGTTATAGATACGATCAGAAATAAATCCAAATCTATAGTACACGCATAACAAGTGACTGTGGCCTATAGTCAAGTTTTCAGGTGATATTTTCTCCCCAACATGTCCCGTTTTTCAGCATAGTATTCAGGATGACAATCATCT
>NZ_PPFD01000013.1 GCF_009653635.1 Endozoicomonas sp. OPT23
AAGTGAAACGATACATCGCCGATGGTAGTGTGGGGTTTCCCCATGTGAGAGTAGGTCATCGCCAGGCATTGAATTAGAGAAGCCCAGTTGAGAAATCAACTGGGCTTTTTTATGTCTGACAAAAAAACTCATTCCATCACCGAGTGACTCAACACTTCTGAAAGTTCTGATATTTACCCTAAATCCATGTGTTCGCAGTCTTCTAATTGCCGATCAATCCTTCTCAATACTTCCCTGGTTGAAGGTCTTTCAAACAACTCCAGTTTTAAACAAGGTATAACCAGTTCGTTAAGAATTCTTAGATGGTTAGGCTTATTAGAGAACTGCTGTTGATACTGTTCGAATATCCCTTCTACAAGATGCTCTTCCTCACCAATCATTTTCCAGACCAGAGGAAAATGATCACCAGTAAGTAGCTGTAGTCCTATATAGCCAAGGCCGTAGATGTCAGCTCTTGCAAACTTAAAGTCTTTAAGTCCTTGAGGTTCCGGGCTGGAGGTGAGGCCTCCATAACCTGAATCAGGAGATGAACCTATTGATGTGGCTTCACTGGATGAAGCTTCACTTTCTAAACGAGTAGGATGAAAGTAAAACATTTCAGGTGGAAAAGCTGAAGACAGCTCATCGAGACAACTAATTGAGCTTTTAGCGCGTCCCAAGTCGCCAATAACAGCAGTACCATCGCCCCGTAATAGAATGTTGTCAATTTTCAGGTCATTGTGAATTAATCCTGAACTATGAAGCTCTAGTAAACCCGAAGCTATATTATGCAGATATTGCAGTATCTGTTGATGAGAAAGCTTGCTAGAAAGCTGACTTTCCAAAGAGCCAGACATTAGCTCCATATAAATAGAAATACTTTTCTGTGTAGAGAAAAGGCTCGATTGTTCTTCTGTGACTGCGCCTATATATTTTAATAAGTTAGGGCAGGTGAATTGCAGCCCTACCTCAACTTCATCCAAGAGCCCTTGGTAATGTTCGTTTTTTAGATTCTTTTTTTGGACATAAGAGGCAATTTTGCCATCAATTATTACTCCGGAAACTTCTCCATAGAGTCCTTTTCCAATGAGAAAGGTCTTAGTCACCGCATTATGGAGGCGAAGTACATCTTTCTGAGCATATTTAGGCAGAACATCTCTACGCTTTGCTCTGGCTTCGCTGTCAGAAGATAGAGAGAGCGGCCGTAAAACAGGCCTGCACTTTTTAGTACTTATTTTATAGGGAGAGTGATCAGGATTGTTCTGGCAGACCTCATTCTGTTCAAAAATAGAGGTGGAATCGGGGGCGCTGTTCTGTGCTGTTCTGCCGAAAGATCTTCTTTTGGATAAGTTGGTATCTTCTTGCGAAAAATGAGAGCGCTTTCTTCTCCCCGGTAGAGCGCTGAAGTCTTGGGGTAAAGCACGATATTGATCCATAGCACCACTCATCCTTGGTTGATGTATTAATCATTAGAGCCATCAATCGATGGATAAGTTCCGAAGCAGCATTTTTCTTGTAGATTTGGGTTTTATTCGTCCTGGCTAGTCAGAGTAACCTGCGGTTCTTCTTGTTGATCAAGAGTCACATTGATATTTATTGGTCGGCAACAGACCTGGCAGTCTTCTATATATTCCTGACTCTCAATAGAACAATCGATGAGCAGTTCAATGAGCTCACCACAGTTAGGGCAATGCATTTTGGTTGTTTCAAGTGAGTGACCCATGGAAGCACCTCTGATAAATAGTAAGCCTGCTCAACAATATAGAAGATATTAGGGAGTAGTACGTAATATCATTGTCGCCTATTGCCAAGCGTGACCTGGCGTGTAGAATGCGCTCTCATTGTTTCGGCACATCGCTCCTTACGGAGATCGATCAGCCCGTTATCAAACGCTTCTTTCCTCTCCTAATAAAGAGAACGAAAACAGCGATTGACAACAACGGCTGACACGGTAGAATGCGCCGCCGCTGACCAAGAAAAGTTCTTCGC
>NZ_PPFD01000014.1 GCF_009653635.1 Endozoicomonas sp. OPT23
CTAAAATCCATCGAGCTATTGCATAAGGCCTTCAGTAGGCCAACTGAAGGTGGGTCTCTTTTTACCCGTTTTCAAGAATAAGAATTAACCATACAAGTTGTTCCAGGTGATCGCACCTGCGGCGCGCCACCTGAACAAAGCGTTATGTGCTAAAGGAAATTCATGTATCACCAGTATTTTAAGGATTGGGAAGTAAGACCTGAATTCAAAAAAGAGTTCGTTTCTCTCTGGTCTGACTGGCTTGGTTCAGAAAACCTTCACAAATTAGATGAGGTTACTGAAAACGAATGGCAAAGATTTAATCAGTTATTAGTATTGCTAAGTAATGATTTTGAAATTGAACATGTTAATAATGAAAAAAGAAAAACTACTCCTATAAGTAACATAAGTTCAGTTTTATCTGGCTATAAGGAATCTATGAACAAGGATGCAACTAAATTCTCTCAATTCATAATTCCTGAATTAGGCTGTGCAATTACCGAAGAATGGGATTACACATACATTATTTGGCATTCGAGCAATGGCGTTGTTGAAAAGCTATCGCCGTATATTAGTTCGGTAAAACTGTGCCATTTCGAGTAATCGCACATAACAAGTGACTGTGGCCTATAGTCAAGTTTTCAGGTGATATTTTCTCCCCAACATGTCCCGTTTTTCAGCATAGTATTCAGGATGACAATCATC
>NZ_PPFD01000015.1 GCF_009653635.1 Endozoicomonas sp. OPT23
GCTCGCCAACGCTTATCGCAGATTACCACGTCCTTCATCGCCTCTGACTGCCAAGGCATCCACCGTGTACGCTTAGTCACTTGACCATATAACCCAAAACGATCTAATTGGGCTGCGTCTTTTTCCTTCATGCGGCGTTGCAATCAGAACTCGGTCGGTCACATACATAATGTATGCTCCCTCGGTCGTTCAGCTTGCGCCTTGCCTGAAGCAAAAATACTTTGCCTAATTCGATGTTTAAGATGTCTATGAAATCATATAACTACCTTTAACGATCTTTATTTGGTCTATTTAATTCAAAGAATTAAACATCCAAATCGCCATACACATTAGCAATAACCGGCTTGGGGCCAGTTATATACTTGAGAGTGTCTCAGCAAGAATCTAATTAAACGACTAATCAACAACAATCAGAGATTGTTATCATTATCCGCTTAAATAAACTCAGCTTATTTAATTTTGGATTCCACATTTTTAAAGAACACATTTTTCGAAACTGAAAAATGGGTTGAGTACCAGAAAACTGATCTCAACAAAACACAAAACAGCATCAAGATGCTGTTTTGTATCAAACAATTCGTGTGAACGCTTATGGACGTCGGTTTTCGTTTAAGGAGGTGATCCAGCCCCAGGTTCCCCTAGGGCTACCTTGTTACGACTTC
>NZ_PPFD01000016.1:0-499 GCF_009653635.1 Endozoicomonas sp. OPT23
GGTGAAGTCGTAACAAGGTAGCCCTAGGGGAACCTGGGGCTGGATCACCTCCTTAAACGAAAACCGACGTCCATAAGCGTTCACACGAATTGTTTGATTGTTTTTAAGAAACTCTTCTTTCTGAAGAGTTGTTCTTTAAAAAGTGTGTTTAATGAATCGGTTGGTTTAGCTGGACAGCTGAACTGCATGATTGGGTCTGTAGCTCAGTTGGTTAGAGCGCACCCCTGATAAGGGTGAGGTCGGCAGTTCGAATCTGCCCAGACCCACCAATCATTGATTCAGAATATTGGGGCTATAGCTCAGCTGGGAGAGCGCCTGCTTTGCACGCAGGAGGTCTGCGGTTCGATCCCGCATAGCTCCACCAATTTCTGACTCTTCTGATAAAGAGTAAAACGACCAATTCATTAAGCGTATTTGCTTTCTTTCTTATCTTAGAAAGACGTTCTTTAAAAATGTGGAATCCAAAATTAAATAAGCTGAGTTTATTTAAGCGGATAAT
>NZ_PPFD01000016.1:510-2324 GCF_009653635.1 Endozoicomonas sp. OPT23
GTTGAGATCAGTTTTCTGAGACTCAACCCATTTTTCAGTTTCGAAAAATGTGTTCTTTAACAATGTGGAATCCAAAATTAAATAAGCTGAGTTTATTTAAGCGGATAATGATAACAATCTTTGATTGCTGTTGATTAATCGTTTAATTAGATTCTTGCTGAGACACTCTCAAGTATATAACTGGCCCCAAGCCGGTTATTGCTAATGTGTATGGCGATTGAACATTCTTCGGAATGGATCAATAAAGATCGTTAAAGGTAGTTATATGATTTCATACTAACACTTTGTCATTTGATAATTTCGGTTATCAGATCGCTTTGGGTTATATGGTCAAGTGACTAAGCGTACACGGTGGATGCCTTGGCAGTCAGAGGCGATGAAGGACGTGGTAATCTGCGATAAGCGTTGGCGAGCCGATAAACAGGCTTTGACCCAACGATTTCCGAATGGGGCAACCCACTCACATAAGTGAGTATTCCTTACCTGAATACATAGGGTTTGGAAGGCGAACCCGGGGAACTGAAACATCTAAGTACCCGGAGGAAAAGAAATCAACCGAGATTCCCCTAGTAGCGGCGAGCGAACGGGGACCAGCCCTTAAGCTGTTTATGTGTTAGTGGAACGCTCTGGAAAGTGCGGCCATAGTGGGTGATAGCCCCGTACACGAAAATGCATTTACAGTGAAATCGAGTAGGACGGAACACGCGAAATTCTGTCTGAACATGGGGGGACCATCCTCCAAGGCTAAATACTCCTGACTGACCGATAGTGAACCAGTACCGTGAGGGAAAGGCGAAAAGAACCCCGTTGAGGGGAGTGAAATAGAACCTGAAACCGTGTACGTACAAGCAGTGGGAGCAGACTTGTTCTGTGACTGCGTACCTTTTGTATAATGGGTCAGCGACTTATTTTCTGTGGCAAGGTTAACCGTATAGGGAAGCCGTAGCGAAAGCGAGTCTTAATAGGGCGTCTGAGTCGCAGTGAATAGACCCGAAACCGGGCGATCTATCCATGAGCAGGTTGAAGATCAGGTAACACTGATTGGAGGACCGAACCCACTGTCGTTGAAAAGCCAGGGGATGACTTGTGGATAGGAGTGAAAGGCTAATCAAGCCCGGAGATAGCTGGTTCTCCTCGAAAGCTATTTAGGTAGCGCCTCTTGTATCACCATTGGGGGTAGAGCACTGTTTGGGCTAGGGGGTCATCCCGACTTACCAACCCCATGCAAACTCCGAATACCAATGAGTGCAATCAAGGGAGACACACGGCGGGTGCTAACGTCCGTCGTGGAAAGGGAAACAACCCAGACCGTCAGCTAAGGTCCCAAAGTAATAGTTAAGTGGGAAACGATGTGAGAAGGCCCAGACAGCCAGGAGGTTGGCTTAGAAGCAGCCACCCTTTAAAGAAAGCGTAATAGCTCACTGGTCGAGTCGGCTCGCGCGGAAGATGTAACGGGGCTCAAACTATTCACCGAAGCTACGGGTTCAACAGTTTACTGTTGAGCGGTAGAGGAGCGTTCTGTAAGCCGTCGAAGGTCCACCGGGAGGTTGGCTGGAGGTATCAGAAGTGCGAATGCTGACATGAGTAACGATAAAGGGAGTGAGATCCTCCCTCGCCNGGCCAGCCCGGTGATGGTTATCCGGGTTTAAAGTCGTAGGCAGTGGAATCAGGCAAATCCGGTTCCACTTATGCCGAGAACTGATGACGAACTGACTAAGGTCAGGAAGTGGTCGATGCCATGCTTCCAGGAAAAACTTCTAAGCATCAGGTCAAGGGGGACCGTACCCCAAACCGACACAGGTGGTCAGGTAGAG
>NZ_PPFD01000016.1:2335-2537 GCF_009653635.1 Endozoicomonas sp. OPT23
AGAGAATACCAAGGCGCTTGAGAGAACTTGGGTGAAGGAACTAGGCAAAATGGCACCGTAACTTCGGGAGAAGGTGCGCCGCTGATGGTGATGGAACTTGCTTCCTAAGCTATCGGCGGTCGAAGATACCAGGTGGCTGCGACTGTTTATTAAAAACACAGCACTGTGCTAACACGTAAGTGGACGTATACGGTGTGACGCC
>NZ_PPFD01000017.1:0-268 GCF_009653635.1 Endozoicomonas sp. OPT23
ATCGTTCAGTATTTAACTTTACTGCACCTGATAGATCTCGCTTCCAAGCCAGATAATGCGGGAGGTAACGGGTTGCTACCCCACGAAATACACCTCCGATCCAGCGTTTTAAGTCACTATGATAAGAGTTAACATGTTGAATATGATAAATGCCTTCAAGAACATGTTGACCCGCTGAGGTCACCAATTCCTTAAACTCAAACCCAAGCTTCTCTGCAAGCTTTTCGTGGGCAAGATGGGCATCAGCACAGACCGTTGCTTCAATTGA
>NZ_PPFD01000017.1:279-632 GCF_009653635.1 Endozoicomonas sp. OPT23
TCAAATGACGACACAACTCATTTGCACTCTCGTTTTCTAAAACACCATCAACAGTGTGCCGATTACGGTCACGAGCCACCATTACCGGGACTTTTCTGGTTTTGTTCTGATCATTACCGCGTTTGCGAGAGGGTCTTGGCAGACCTTCTCTCTGCCCTTTAAAGGATTCACGGAAAAAAGTTTCGTCAAGCTCAGTGATGCCCGAAAGCTTCTCAGCCTGATCGTTATTGATAACTTCCAGGAAGCGGTGACGCCATCGGAAGGAGGTTTTCAAATCAATATTGTATTCATTGGCAGCAGCACGAAGAGTCATGGAATAAGTCATGCCGGTAAGATAATTATTCCATTTTTCT
>NZ_PPFD01000017.1:643-1056 GCF_009653635.1 Endozoicomonas sp. OPT23
TCTTGCCAGAGGCGTTGCACTGAATGCATTAAATGTTTTCTTGCATGATTTACAGCGGTAGCGTTGCCGACCACTTTGAACCCCCCAGCGATAAATGCTGTGGCTTTTACATTCAGGGCAAACAGGTTGTTCTGCAAAGTGGGTTAATATGCTTGTTGCAAGATCAGGCGTCGAGCGCTGGTTATTGGAAGAGGGTTTGCTGTCTACAGGAGCGAAATCAGGCTTTTCCTCTGAATCATCAATGGGAATACGAGCATTGAGTAGCGTTTTATCAAGAATACCCCACTGTTCGTTGTTTAATGATGGAATGGAATCGATAAAGTTCTGGAATAGCTCTGACTGCATAACAACCCCCAGAAATACTAGAAGACATAGGGAGTGTAGCTCATTCAACTATTTACGTGAACACAGCC
>NZ_PPFD01000018.1:0-400 GCF_009653635.1 Endozoicomonas sp. OPT23
ACCGAGGTCATCAAATAACAAAGTGTTAGTATGAAATCATACAACTACCTTTAACGATCTTTATTGATCCATTCCGAAGAATGTTCAATCGCCATACATATTAGCAATAACCGGCTTGGGGCCAGTTATATACTTGAGAGTGTCTCAGCAAGAATCTCATTAAACGACCAACAACAATTAATAAAAACCCGTTAGTAAACTAACAAGTTATTCATCAAATGAAGTTAAGTTGCTTAATTCAACTCAGCTTATTTAATTTTGGATTCCACATTGTTAAAGAACACATTTTTCGAAACTGAAAAATGGATTGAGTCTCAGAAAACTGATCTCAACAAAACACAAAACAGCATCAAGATGCTGTTCTGTATCAAACAATTCGTGTGAACGCTTATGGACGTCG
>NZ_PPFD01000018.1:411-636 GCF_009653635.1 Endozoicomonas sp. OPT23
ATTGTTAAAGAACACATTTTTCGAAACTGAAAAATGGGTTGAGTCTCAGAAAACTGATCTCAACAAAACACAAAACAGCATCAAGATGCTGTTTTGTATCAAACAATTCGTGTGAACGCTTATGGATGTCGGTTTTCGTTTAAGGAGGTGATCCAGCCCCAGGTTCCCCTAGGGCTACCTTGTTACGACTTCACCCCAGTCATGAATCACTCCGTGGTGACCGCT
>NZ_PPFD01000019.1 GCF_009653635.1 Endozoicomonas sp. OPT23
AGCATTGATTGGGTGATTAGCTCAGCTGGGAGAGCAGCTGCCTTACAAGCAGCGGGTCGGCGGTTCGATCCCGTCATCACCCACCAAACAAAGTCTTAAGCTTTTCTTCGCTGAAAAGTGTTGAGCAAGAATAGCGGACCGGTAGTTCAGTTGGTTAGAATGCCGGCCTGTCACGCCGGAGGTCGCGAGTTCGAGTCTCGTCCGGTCCGCCATTTTTTAAGTGACAATGCGCACTTTAAAAGCATTGATTGGGTGATTAGCTCAGCTGGGAGAGCAGCTGCCTTACAAGCAGCGGGTCGGCGGTTCGATCCCGTCATCACCCACCAAACAAAGTCTTA
>NZ_PPFD01000002.1 GCF_009653635.1 Endozoicomonas sp. OPT23
TGGGGTTTCCCCATGTGAGAGTAGGTCATCGCCAGGCATTGAATTAGAAAACCCCAGAAGAGCAATCTTCTGGGGTTTTTCTTTTTGTGCAGAAAAATAAGATATAGGAACCGTCCGACCTCTTCCACTTTCCATGGCCGCGGCGCACGAAAGTGAAACGATACATCGCCGATGGTAGTGTGGGCTCAGAGGAGAGAGTCCCATGTGAGAGTAGGTCATCGCCAGGCATTGAATTAGAGAAGCCCAGTTGAGAAATCAACTGGGCTTTTTCTTTTTGTGCAGAAAAATGACTGACAAAGAATAACTCTGGTTTTTTATGCTCCCATGAAGTGTTGGAGCCATCCGGTCCCACCCGCTCTCCATGGTTTCAACCTGGCTATTCCTTAAAGCTCTTCAGCCTGAATCAGTGCTGGTTTGAAATACTGTTCATAAAAGATTGCCATTTCCTCCGGGCTAAGAGCTTTCTCCTCAAGGCTCCGGGCTTCCTCAATGGGGTTCGAATGTTTATACCGTTGGTTATACGCCCAGACTGCATTGGGCATTACTTCCGAGCTTGTGACTTCGTCAGCTTTATCTTTTCCTGTTTTCCAGAACTTATATAATTCATGTACCCAGACAGCGCCAGCTAATATGCCTTCTCTTGTCAGCTCCCTGTAAGTTGATGAAAAATGATAAGTATTTTTGGTTTGTTGGTATACCATAACGCTGTATAGATAATCGTATGATTCACTTTCTAGTCGTTCTCTTGTGCATACCCTACGTGAGTGTTCGGAAATAAAACAACGTTCATGAAAGATATTGAACAGTGCCAGCTCAACTGCTTTTTTTGCATCATTATGGTGATCAAGGTGTTCACTGCCTGAGTCAAGCGCGCTTTGAACAAAAGCCAAACGACTGGCCATGCTTTCCAGTGGCCCATTGCCATCAATGTGTTTATATCCGGCATGCCGAACAATGTGGGCAGCATCATGAAGCATAAATTTCAGTGGTGACATTAGATAACCATCGGCATTAAGAGCGTATTGACTCATTAACCCAAGCGGGTAAACCGGTACCGGTGCAAGTCTTGCGAAGTCATCAATATCAAAGGGGTTGAAACTCGGGTATAGAATGGCTCTCTCATCGGCAAAAGCGCTCTGAAGAGGCGTCAGGGCATGTATAGAATAATATCTTCCTGAGGAGTTATTATAACCATCAACTTCTTCCAGTTTCATAAAATGACGATAGAGAGTGTCTAAGTTTATGCTGCTGTCATACTCGTAAAATATGAAATGGTTGTCGTCAGCTGTACTGAGAGAAATAGTATTAAATTCGGTAAATCGCTCCCTTAGATTGAATTTTTCAGCATAGAAATTTTTAGTGACTTTGGAATAGACGAGAGTGTCATACATTACCGTGAAGGTTGTCGTGACTCTTATTGTTCTCAGGTAGGGAGGCTTGGGGCTTTTAATAAGTTCATACACATCCTTTTTCAAAAGTTGAATTGCTTTTTTTTCCTGGTAGCTTAAAGGGGTAGAGAACTGCCGATCATTCAGGATAACTTCAATAAAGTTAGCAATATTAATTAAAGTGGTTCTGAGTTCAGGTATGGAAAA
Source organism: Endozoicomonas sp. OPT23 (assembly GCF_009653635.1). GTDB lineage: Bacteria > Pseudomonadota > Gammaproteobacteria > Pseudomonadales > Endozoicomonadaceae > Endozoicomonas_A. Next base: position 1,596 of record NZ_PPFD01000002.1, read on the forward strand.
CTCCTCGCCCTTACCCAGATCTATCAGTCGCTTGCGTTCTGCTCTTTTTTCTCCGTACCAATCAAGTCCCTTCTGGCCATTTTGAAAAATATTCTTGAAAGCAGGATCTATAGATGGAATAAAGCCGCTATTAGGGGTTGGAAAGTCATCCCAGCTGGAAGGCGCTGAGGTGCCCTCAAAATAGTCAGCAGCAGAGTGTCCTGAACACGTAAGGGCTAAGGTTAGTAGCGCTACAATTTGCAGAGCGCGCTTAAAACTACGGTAGTAGGGTTCAGGAAAACCCCTTTTCATCGTACTTCTCCTTTAAGTGGTTACCCTCGATTTATGAGTGCTTCGAGGCCAAAATAAATGTTTTCAGTACATTAGAGTGAGAATTCATATAAAAGTTTCTTTATTAATTCTGACTACTTCTCGCTGAACAGGTTCTCCCCCTTTAATCCCCCACTCAAGCAAACCTCCAAAAACCAGCTAATATGAATCCTTATTATGAATAAATATGGATTTAATATAGTGAAATATGCATTTTTATTGATAGCATCCTTAGTATTCTCAGCAGGCTGCTGGGCTACGGAAGCCGAGGACATATTCAGTTTGATGCACCAACGTCTCTCGTATATGAAGGACGTAGCACTCTATAAACTGGATGCAAAGCAGCCTTTGCTAGATGAAACCAGAGAGAAAGTGGTTTTGGAAAAAGCCATGATGAGGGCAAGGGAAGAGGGTCTTAGCTCTGTCTCTATAGAAGGTTTTGTCGCAGCACAGATGAATGCCGCTAAAGCCATTCAGTATCGTTATATGGCTGAGTGGATGTCCAGGCCGCCTCTAACATCACCAGAAAAAGATCTCAAAACAGAAATTAGACCAGCCATTCTGAATTTGGGAACGCAAATAACCAAAAAAGTGGCTGATTATCTTAAGAGTGGAAAAGAGTTCTCAGATGCTCTATTTCCAGTATTTGAACGGACACTGAATGTTGAGAATCTAACGACAGAGGATAAGAAATTATTATTTGGAATGCTTAAAGAAATACGTCTTAAGAAGAATAATTGAACTAATAGGTATTTCTACAAAGCATAATAAGTTGAGTTATTATTCGAAATTAACGCATAATTAGTCCATCAATTTTTATCGTTGTTATGACACACTGTCACGACAAAAGAAAAAAGATGGAGTACTCTCAAACTTGAGTCTGCTCCCTGATTCAATCTTGAGGGCAACCTATCGGTCAATTTGAGCTGTTTAGCCTTCGTTTATTCCACATTACCAAGGGAGAAAGAGGCTTATTATGAAGCAGTTTGAAGCCTTAAATTCCAATCAACCGCCAAGCCTTTCAAACTGGCTTGCGTTTCTTTTGCCGTCGTTGGCAGGCATTCTTCTCTTTGTCACACCGGTTGTTTCTGAAGATGGTTTAACCATTCCGGTCGCTATTCTTGCGGGCATGCTGAAATCTGTTCTAGCGGGTGACATGACCGCTATTATTACGTCAGTTGTTGTCTTTACCGGTTTGATGACTATTGTTACCAAGCTCTTTGCACCAAAACTTATTTATAACAATACTTTTCTCTCCGGGCTTTTTGACGTTACGCCAGTATGGTTCATGGTTCGAATGGCTGGTATGGCGTTTGTGCTGTTTAGTTTCTTCAAAGCCGGGCCTGAAATGATTTATTCCGGGGCAACGGGTGGCCTGGTTCTGAATGACTTGATGCCAACGTTGTTTGCAGTCTTTATTTTTGCTGGCTTATTGCTGCCACTATTGATGAACTTTGGTCTGCTGGAATTATTTGGCACTTTGCTAACCAAAGTTATGCGTCCGGTATTTGGTCTTCCTGGTCGTGGAGCTATCGATTGTATCGCTTCATGGTTGGGTGATGGCAGTGTCGGTATTCTGCTGACCAGCAAACAGTACGAAACAGGTCATTACACTCAGCGCGAAGCAGCCGTTATCGGTACAACCTTCTCTGCTGTTTCCATAACCTTCTCTCTGGTGGTTATTGCTCAGGTAGGTCTGGAGCATATGTTTGTGCCCTTCTATCTGACAGTGTGTATCGCCGGTATTATCGCGGCGATTATTGTGCCGAAGCTGCCTCCGCTGTCGAACAAGAAAGACCTGTTTATTACGGGTGAGAAGCGTGCAGAAGATGATGAAGTGATTCCGGAAGGTCATGGCTCCTTGTCCTGGGGACTGAGAATGGCTCTGCATAAGGCGTCAAAAGCAGGCTCTCCTTTGCAGGTAGCGGTTGACGGAATTAAGAATGCTATTGAAATGGTGTTTGGTGTTCTGCCAGTCGTCATGGGTATCGGAACCATTGCTCTGATTATTGCTGAATACACCCCGATATTTAATATTCTGGGTGCACCTTTTGTACCTTTACTTGAGTTGTTGAGAATTCCTGAAGCAGAGCTTGCATCTACGACCATGGTTGTTGGCTTTGCGGATATGTTTGTGCCATCGATTCTGGCTGCTTCCATTGAAAGTGAAATGACCCGCTTTGTTATCGCTGCACTGTCTCTGACACAGCTGATCTATTTGTCTGAAGTGGGAGCTCTGCTGCTAGGAAGTAAGGTACCTGTCACTATTATTGAGCTGTTTATTATCTTTATTCTGCGTACCCTGGTGACCCTGCCAGTGATTGCAGGCATGGCTCACCTGTTTTTCTAAATGGCTTATCTGTTTTTCTAACTAGCCTCTGCGCAGTACTTCAATAGGTGCTGCGCTTTCTTCTTGACCTGATTCCTCTATTACAGTGATATTGAACCTGAGTATTCAGGCAAACAGCACTTTAATATTCGATTGCGTGTGTCTACACACTAAATAAAAATAATGCAGTGATGGATTTACGAGATGTCCTTTCCCTTTGGCTTTGACCTGAAAGCACTGGAAGTGTTTGTAGAGGTTATCAAGTCCGGTAATATGACCCTTGCCGCTCAGCGACTGAATGTTACTCAGTCGTCTATTTCACAATGCCTTTCCAACCTTGAGAAATCTCTTGAAACCCAATTGATCGATCGTTCTGTCAGACCCATGCAGGTGACGGCCAATGGTCGCTATTTTTATGATCGAAGTATAAAAATACTAACTGAAGCCAGACAGACCAGTCAGAATCTTAAGTCGGGCAGAGTAGAGCAGCTTCAGAATGTACGGGTTGCCCTTGTTGATTCACTAGCCGTTCCTTTGGGTAACCCTCTGATGGGCATTCTGTCGGAACAGGCTGATGACTGGGCAATACTCAGTGGCCTCTCTCACTCCCATGCTAAAAGCCTGCTGACCAATGAAGTGGATATCATTATTTCCGATGATGCTGTGTTGGGCAGTGATGAGCTGGTGCGCTTCCCGATTCTCAGGGAACCCATGGTGCTGATTGTTCCTGCCGGATATAACTATCAGCAAGGGCAATTAGATAACCTTTCAAAAACACTGACACTGGCCAGATATCCGGTTCACACTATTATTGGCAAAACCGTTGAAGAACAGTTAAAGAAGCTTCAACTGGAATCTGATAAACGACTATTTCTGGATAACACCTACGCCATTGCCAATATGGTAGCGACCGGGAACTCTTGGGCAGTAACAACTCCGCTGTGTCTTTATCAGTGCAGTGATGAAGTTCGGTCAAAACTGGCTGTCCATCCGCTGCCTAACTCTGACTACAGAGAACTGACAGTTGTCAGCCGTCGTTCAGACCTCTGGCACCTGCCGGAAGAAATCGCAGGTTACAGTCGAGGAATTATCAGGGAAAAGGCTCTGGTCAATCTGGAAACATGGCTCCCCTGGTTGAAAGGCATGTATCAGTGATCCCTACTATTAGATCTGCTAATACTGTAGTTTCATGAATTATGAAGGTATTTGTTCAGCTCTTTTTGCCTCTATAGACTGACTTCAAGCTGCAAACTGGCTCATAACAACAATAATAAAAAGGTACCCTCATATGCTTGAAACAAGCACGCCCCCCTCTACAGGCTCGGTAGAGTACGAACAGGTTTCTGACGATTATCTAAAACAGCGACAGTTGAAAAAAGGTGCGGCCGGTTGGCTGGTATTGGCCGGTTTGGGGGTTTCCTATGTAATCTCCGGTGACTTTGCCGGCTGGAACTTTGGCCTTCAAAATGGCGGGTTTGGTGGCATGCTGCTGGCCACTATTGCTATGGCCATCATGTATATGTTCATGGTCTTGTCACTGGCTGAGTTGTCTTCGTCCTTACCAACGGCCGGTGGTGGTTACTCCTATGCCCGTCGTGCTATGGGCCCCTGGGGTGGTTATCTGACCGGTACGGCTATTTTGCTGGAGTATGCCATTGCACCGGCGGCCATTGCCGTATTTATCGGTGGTTATGTTAATGAACTGATGGGACTGGATGGTCCTCTGGTTTATGCCGTGTTTTATGCAGCCTTTGTTGGACTGCATTTATGGGGCGCGGGTGAAGCATTGAAAATCATGATGGTGATTACTGCTCTGGCATCTTTAGCCATTGTCGTTTTCATTCTGGGAATGATTCCAGCCTTTGATAGCAGCAACCTGTTCGATATTGCCGTAAATACAGAAGCAGCCGGAGCATCCAGCTTCCTGCCTGAGGGTTATGTCGGTATCTGGGCAGCGATTCCTTTTGCTATCTGGTTGTTCCTGGCGGTTGAAGGTGTTCCTCTGGCTGCAGAAGAAGCGACCGACCCAAAGAAAGATATGCCTAAAGGTATTATCACCGCGATGATCGTACTGCTTATATTCGGTGGTGCGGTGCTCTTCCTTGCTCCAGGTGGTGCAGGTGCTGATTACATGAAAGATCATGCCGCTCCTCTGGTAGGTGCGCTTCAGCATGTCTACGGTGAGAATTCATGGATGGCAACGTTTGTGAATCTGGTGGGACTTGCGGGTCTGATCGCTTCATTCTTTTCTATCATCTATGCCTACTCACGTCAGGTATTTGCTCTGTCCCGTGCTGGCTATTTGCCAAGAGTGCTTTCCAGAACCGGAGACAGAAAAGTACCAACGCTGGCACTGATTGTGCCGGGCATTATCGGCTTCCTGCTATCCCTGACGGGAGAGGGCGATCTGATGATTACCATGGCGGTCTTTGGTGCCACTATCTCTTATGCTCTGATGATGTTGTCCCACATCATTCTGCGCGTTAAAGAGCCTTCACTGGAGCGTCCATACAAAACTCCAGGTGGCACACTGACTTCCGGTATTGCAATGGTGTTGGCCGTAGTGGCATTTATTTCTACTTTTGTAGTAAATAAGGAAGCTGCATTCTGGGCTGCTGTATTCTATGCCATTCTGGTAGCTTACTTCGCTCTCTACAGCAGACACCACCTTGTTGCACGAGCGCCTGAAGAAGAGTTTGAAGCGATTGCTCAGGCCGAATCTGAACTAAGCTGATGGCTTGCAATTATTAGTGCTAGTGAGCCTTCGGGCTCACTCTCAATGAAATACTTCCACCTGATAACAATAACGGAAGCGAAGCATGATGAACCCCAGAGATGTAAAAACCATTGCCGATGCCAAAAGGATTGTGGAGGAGAGGGGGCTGACACACGTCAAGGTCGGATTGTTTGATAACGACGGTGTGATGCTAGGCAAGTACATGAGTAAATCCAAGTTCTTCTCTTCACTGGAAGGCGGTTTTGCTTTTTGCGATGTGGTTTTAGGCTGGGACAGTAAAGACCAGCTTTATGACAATGTTAAATACACCGGGTGGCATACTGGCTATCCGGATGCACCGGTTCGAATCCTGCCGGAAAGCTGTCGTGATATTCCCTTTGAAGACGGCATGCTGCTGTTTATGGGAGAGTTCAAAGATCATGCTGAAGCAGTTTGTCCACGTGGCACCTTAAGACGAGTTATCGAAAAAGCCGACGAGCTTGGCTTTGATGTGAAAGCGGCACTGGAATATGAATTCTTTCTGTTTCAGGAAACGCCTGAATCCGTTCGTGAAAAAGGTTACAGAAACCTCAAGCCATTCACACCTGACTGGTTTGGTTACTCCATGATCAGGAATTCGGTTCACTCTGATCTGTACAAGCAGATTCTGGAAATGAGTGAAACCATGGATTTCCCTATTGAAGGTATTCACACAGAGACAGGCCCGGGTGTACTGGAAGCGGCTATCGCCGTAGATTCTGCAGAGAACGCTGCTGACAAAGCAGCTCTGTTTAAAACCTTTATGAAAGTGTTGGCTCAACGTAATGAGTTAATGGCGACTTTCATGGCCAAGTGGTCCGGAGATTATCCGGGACAAAGCGGACATATTCATCTGTCGTTGTTTAATAAGGATGGCACATCAGCCTTCCACGATCCTGAACAGAAACACAATATCAGCAAGATTCAACGACACTTTATTGCTGGTCAGCAACGACTGATGCCGGAATTCCTGCCAATGATTGCCCCTACTGTGAACAGTTATACACGACTGATTCCTGGTTTCTGGGCACCGACAGATGCAACCTGGGGCGTTGAAAACCGTACGACTGCATTGCGAGTCATTCCCGGTTCAGAAAAATCACAACGGGTTGAATATCGCTTGGGCTCTGCAGACGCTAATCCTTATCTGTCTCTGGCAGCTGCACTGGCCGCAGGTCTGCAGGGCATTATCAATGAATGGGAGCCGGAAGATCAGGTAAAAGGCAATGCTTATGACCAAAGCCATTCCCCTGAACTGGCACTGCCATCAACACTCTGGGATGCGGCGCAAAGATACAAACAGTCTGATGCGGCAAAAGCCATGTTTGGCGAGCAGTTTGTAGAACATTATGCGGCTTCAAGAGAGTGGGAAGAGCGGGAATTCCGCAAGCATATTACTGATTGGGAAATGGATCGGTACTTCGAAATTATCTGATACGTACAGCCTGATATCGATGACTTGGTAGATTGCGTAGGTTGGGCTAAGGCACGAAGCCCAACAATTCCAGAGATGTTGGGCTTCACTGCGTTCAGCGCCAACCTACAGTGGCGATACGAATATAAGATAATTGTGCGAAAAATTCTCATCTCATAGTTTGAGTGGTAAGAACAATGAATAAAATCCAGCAAACCATTTCGCCGATAGATGGCTCCGTCTACGTTGAACGACCACTGGCGAATAAAGAACAGATCGACATGGCTCTGGTTATGGCGCTTGCAGCTCAGCGTCAATGGCAGGGCGTGTCAGTAACCGAGCGTCAGACAGTCTGCAGCAAAGCTGTGGATAACTTTATTGCTCAGAAAGACGACATTGCGCAGGAAATAACCTGGCAGATGGGGCGGCCTATTCGTTACGCCGCAGGTGAAGTTGCCGGGTTTGAAGAGCGTGCGAGACATATGCTCTCTGTCGCTGAAGAGGCTCTTGCTCCGGTTAAGGTGCCAGAAAAAAAAGGTTTCACTCGTTATATCAGCAAAGAACCTGTGGGAGTCGTTCTCGTGATTGCTCCGTGGAACTTCCCGTTGCTGACGGCTATTAACAGTATTATGCCAGCACTATTGGCGGGTAATGCTGTACTCCTTAAGCATTCAGCCCAGACACCTTTATGTGCTGAGCGAATGGTCCAGGCATTTGAAGCAGCAGGCATCCCAAAAGGTCTGTTTCAGTATCTGCACATGTCTCATCAAGACACAGAATACCTGATTCAACGTGAAGCGGTTCAACATGTGGCTTTCACTGGTTCTGTTCCAGCAGGAGCAACGGTTGAAAAAGCAGCAGCGGGCCGTTTTATCGGTATGGGTCTGGAATTGGGTGGGAAAGATCCTGCTTATGTTCGTGAAGACGCTGATATTGATTATGCCGTTGAAACAGCCATTGATGGTGCTTTCTTTAATTCAGGCCAATCTTGCTGTGGTATCGAGAGAATTTATGTTCATGAAGCGGTTTACGACCAGTTTGTGAGTAAAGCGGTTGAGTTGGTAAAGCAATACAAGTTGGGACGATCTGATAATCCGGAAACCACACTGGGACCTCTGGTGAAAGCCGGCGCTGCAGATTTTGTTCGTGGGCAGATTGATGAAGCCATATTACAGGGAGCAAAAGCTCATATTGATCCCACCTTGTTTCCTATGAATGAGTCAGGAACGCCTTATCTGGCACCACAGCTGTTGACCAATGTGGATCACAGTATGCGCGTGATGACAGAAGAAAGTTTTGGTCCTGTCGTAGGTGTGCAGCGAGTGTCTTCGGATGCAGAAGCGGTTGGTTTGATGAACGACAGTGAGTTTGGACTGACCGCTACTATTTTTACCGGTGATATCGAAACAGGCATTAGTCTTGGAGAACAGGTTCAAACCGGCACCTTCTTTATAAACCGCTGTGACTACCTTGACCCTGCTCTAGCATGGACTGGCGTCAAGAATACCGGCAAGGGATGTACGCTATCCGTACTGGGCTTTGATGCTCTAACCCGCCCCAAGTCTTTCCATATAAAACATCAACAACAGTAGTCGGGTGGGTGAACTCAATGAATATCGAACAGTTTACAGCTAACTGGAACTACCCGACGACGATTCGCTCCGGTATTGGCCGAATTAATGATCTTCCTGCAGCCTGTTCAGAGCTGGGTATGCAGAATCCTCTGATAGTAACTGACCCGGGACTGGCGGAGTTGCCAATGGTGCTGCAGGCTCTAAAGCACTGTCAGACAGAATTAAAAGGCTGCGGCCTTTTTGCTGATATCAAAGGCAACCCTACCGGTGAAAATGTCGAAGCAGGTGTTGCTGCCTGCAAAGCAGGAAACCACGATGGTGTAATTGCCTTTGGTGGTGGTTCTGCACTGGATGCCGGGAAAGCTATTGCATTGATGGTAGGGCAGGATCGCCCTATCTGGGACTTTGAAGATGTTGGTGACAATTATCTTCGAGTCAATGTTGAAGGCATGCTGCCAGTGGTGGCTGTGCCTACTACCTCAGGCACTGGTTCAGAGGTAGGCCGTGCATCCGTTATTACTCATCAGCAGGAAAAGGTTAAAAAAATAATCTTCCATGCTCGTATGTTGCCGGAAATAGTCATTCTTGATCCGGAGCTGACCTGCGGTCTGCCAGCAAAGATAACTGCAGCTACTGGTATGGATGCCTTGTCCCATAATCTGGAAGCTTTCTGCTCACCTTTCTATCACCCAATGGCACATGGTATCGCCATTGAAGGTATCAAACTGGTGAAAGACTGGTTACCAGCTGCTGTGGCTGATGGCAGTAATCTGCAAGCCAGAGCTCAGATGCTGGTAGCTTCAACTATGGGCGCAACAGCATTCCAGAAAGGGCTTGGTGCCATGCATGCGTTGGCTCATCCTCTGGGTGCTTTATATGATGCTCACCATGGTTTGCTGAATGCAATCCTGATGCCTTATGTGCTGAAAGCGAATCAATCCGCCATTGAAAACAAAGTGACTGAACTGAGTCGCTATCTTGATCTGCCTGAACCTGGTTTTGATTCATTCCTGAACTGGGTAGTGAAACTGAGATCAGAGCTTGGTATTCCACACAGCCTGTCTGAGATAGGCATTGATGACAGTCAGGTTCAGAAAATAGGGCAGATGGCCTTTGATGATCCTTCTTCAGGAACTAACCCCATTCTTTTCACCGCCGATGAGTATCAGACGATCTGTACGAATGCGGTGAGGGGGAACCTTTGAATGAAGATTGGATTATTACTCTGTGACGATGTTCGATCGGAACTTCAGAAAGAGCATAAAAACTATCCGGAGATGTTTGCAGCACTGTTGAAAAAACAGCAGCCTGATCTCGAACTGGTGATCTATCGCGTGCTTGATAACAAGCTGCCTGCCAAAACGGATGAATGCGACGGCTGGTTAATTTCAGGCAGTCGCCATGGCGCCAATGATGACTTCGAGTGGATATCCGCACTGGAAGACTTTATCAGACAGCTTCATAAAGAAGGCCGAAAACTGGTAGGCATCTGCTTTGGTCATCAGGTCATGGCTCAGGCTCTGGGCGGAAAAGTCGTTGAGTCGGATAAAGGCTGGGGAGTCGGTATGTCAGAAAACAGCCTGCTTCGCTATAAAGCCTGGATGGATAAAGGTATTGGAGAGTTTAATCTGCTGGTCAGCCATAAGGATCAGGTGGTTGAACTGCCCGAGTCTACCGAAATACTGGCAGCCAGTGATTTCTGCCCTTATTACATGTTGCAGTATGGCGAGAACTTTATGAGCGTTCAGGGTCATCCTGAATTCAGTAAAGAGTATTCTGCTGCATTGATGGACAGTCGTCGTGATTCAATTCCTGAAAAAGTGTTAAACATGGGGATGGAGTCGTTGATTCAGAAACCTGATAGCGATTTACTAGGGAAGTGGATTATTCAGTTTCTGAAGTAGCTCGGGTAAGTACCCGAATTCATAAACTGTTTGCCCGCCGCAGGCGGGCAAACAGCAACTTAATATTCGATAAACGAAAAATCGTAAAGGAAAAAATAAAAAGCCGGTGGGCAGCGTAGCTCCGGAACTGCCCACCGGTAAAAGGGGCTTTTTAATCGAAGTGCTTTCTCAGCACATACTTCTGAATCTTTCCTGTTGAAGTCTTGGGCAAGTCGGTAAACACCACCTTCTTCGGTGCCTTGAAGTGCGCCATCTGATCACGGCAGAATTCAATGGTTGCTGCTTCATCGCCCTCAGCACAGTCTTTCAGTTTGATAAAGGCACAAGGCACTTCACCCCATTTCTCATCGGGCATGGCGATAACAGCCACTTCTTCAACATCGTGATGACGGTAAAGCACATCTTCTACTTCGATACTGGAGATGTTTTCGCCACCGGAAATAATGATGTCTTTGGAACGATCCTTGATCTCTACATAGCTGTCGGGATGCCATACAGCCAGATCGCCAGTACGGAACCAGCCGTCTGCCAAAGAGTCGTCGGTGGTGCTTGGATTCTTCAGATAACCCTTCATGACAAGATTGCCGCGCAGGAAGATCTCGCCCATGGACTTACCATCCTGTGGCATAGGTTCCATAGTTTCAGCATCAGCCACCATCATATCGGCCTGCATCGGAGCCTGAACGCCCTGTCGTGCTTTCAAACGGGCTCTGTCTTCCAGTTTCAGCTCTTTCCATGAAGCCTGAGGTTCACAGACGACACAAGGTCCATAGGTTTCGGTCAGACCATAGGTATGAGTGACTTCAAAGCCCATAGCTTCCATACCTTCGATGACGGAAACAGGAGGCGCAGCGCCAGCAGTCATGGCTTTAACCTGATGTTCAATACCGCTCTTAATGGAATCGTCGGCATTGTTCAGCATATTCAGCACGATAGGCGCACCACAGAAGTGATCAACCTTATGCTCCTTGATCGATGAGAAAATGGCATCAGCACGGACATGGCGCAGGCTGACACTGACACCGGCAGTGGCAGCAATACTCCATGGGAAGCACCAGCCATTGCAGTGGAACATGGGCAGTGTCCAGAGATAGACCGGATGTTTGCCCATATCCCAGGACATAACATTGCTGATGGCGTTCAGGTGCGCACCACGGTGATGATAAACAACACCTTTAGGGTTACCGGTAGTGCCTGAGGTGTAGTTCAGGGAGATGGCGTCCCATTCATCAGCGGGCATTGCCAGTGGTTCGTTTTCGTCGCCCTGTTCCAGAAATTGCTCAAAGGTCAGATCACTGATCAGCTCGCCTTCCTGATAGAAAGGGTCGTCTATAGCGATAACCATTGGGCGATGGTCAATCATCTTCAGAGCTTTCTTAACCAGACCGGTAAACTCTCGGTCGACAATGACGACCTTGCTTTCTGCATGCTGAAAAATAAAGGCAATAGCTTCAGCATCCAGACGGGTATTAATGGCATTGAGCACCGCGCCTGACATAGGCACGCCAAAGTGACACTCAAACATCTCGGGCAGGTTGGGTGCTACTACAGAAACTGTGCAGCCTTGACCCAGACTGTGTTTTCTCAGGGCTGAAGCCAGCTTGATGCAGCGAGTCTGAGTCTCTTTCCAGCTTCGGTGAAGATTACCGTGAATGGTAGCCGTGCGATCAGGGTAAACCTGGGCAGCACGGTGAAGAAAAGAGATAGGTGTCAGGCTGGTGAAGTTGGCGTCGTTTTTGTCCAGACCAATGTTATAGATATTGTGTTTCTGCATTATTCTTATCCTTTGGTCAGCAACCTGAAGCGGTGGGCTATTCAGCTCCAGCACAGCTTCAGGTACATCAGGTGCGTTAAGGTTTCAGGCTTTGAAATCAGAAGCGTCAGCTTCGAGCGGCCTGGTCTTCAACCACTTCGATAGGCTCTTCTTCTGCAAAGTTGCTTTCCTTTGCCGCCTTTCCACGATACTCAATCAGCAGATAAAGCACGACGCCTGCCGCGAGACCGTAACCAGCACCGTATACAGCCAGAACAACGCCCATGGTTCCGGCAACACCCATCTGGGTAGCGTTGTGAATCTGCTCAACACCTACGCTGATGCAGAGGTAGCCGGTGATCAGCAGAGTGATGGACAGAGCGATTGGCAGAACCGGCTTGAACAGAGTGATCAGCGGCAGCATGAACAGGGCGATAAAGCCAACAATCCAGAAGATACCGGCACCACTGTAGATGCTGTCCATGGCGGAACGGCCCTGACGGTAGCGTTCAGCGATAGTAGCCATGGCACCGGTAAACATTGGCCCCGCCAGGCCCGGGTAAGGAGCCAGGAAGGAGTGAATGAGGTTACGGATACCGGTTACCAGGTGCAGGCGGTCAACGTCGAGGTCAATCTTCTCGTCAGGGCGGAGGTGGTCAACACGATCCAGCAGACTCTTGCCCACAACGATGTCACCAAAGGCAATGATGTAGGCGATGATGGCCGTAGGAATTGCTGCCAGCAGCATTTCCATGGAAGGCATACCCAGAGTAAACGGCAGGTAGTTAATCATTTCGCCGAAAGCCGGAGCAGAGAAGCCCCACTGAATATCTGGCAGTGGATACTCGCTGACGGCCCAGCCGATACCCATGGCAACCAGCGTGCCCGGAACCATGCCGTAACCAGAGATAATCTTCAGGATTTTGCTTCTTTCGATCACGTCTTTAAACGACAGTGAAAAGAGGAAGTAAGCCGTTACCAGAAAGCCGATTACCAGAGAAATAGGTGTAGCCGCCAGACGACCACCTTCGCTGATTTCACCGCTCAGTGCCGCGATACCGGCACCAATCAAGATGCCCGCTTTCATGGAGTCCGGAAACAGATCAACCATCTTGCTGCCGAGGCGGGTAACGCCAAGAAAGAAGAAGATAAAGGTAACCAGCAGTTGCAGGCCAACCAAAGCACGTATGGCTTCAGGACCGGCTTCAAACTGGCCTAGGAAAAGTACAACAACGGGAATAGCCGGAGTTATCCAACCTGGCACCAGCGGAACACCGAGCAGGTTAGGCAACATAAAGCCAACGCCGCAGACCACGACATAAGCCAGAGCTACGTCGTAAGGAAGGCCGAGATACTTTTCTAACAGGGGAATCATGGCCATACCGACCACGAACATGATCATGCCCTGAATGGCTTCAGCCCATTCCCAGCGATAATGAATAAAAGGCAGTCGAACGTGGAAAGGCCCCATTTTCCAGTAGGGTTGTTCTTCACCATGGGCACGCTTGATTACTGACATGCGTTCTCCGGAATCTTAAGTTTTATTTTTGTTGTTATGGAATCACCGTCGTTTTTATTGTCAGGAAAGGACGGCTCTTTCTTCCAATAGTCAGCATCTATATGGCAAATGGTGTGCCAGAAAGGAAAAGGGGCGCAGTTATAGGGGTTGGGCAATAAACGTTGCTGGAGAGTGGTTTGTCAGGGAAGTGCTGCGAGCGGCTATCGCTCGCAGTAATGAGCGGTTAGCGATCGTTGAGCGGTTTTCGCTCGGGATAATAAAGCTTCCAGTTCTTCAGTTGTACGGCAAGTGACTCCTGATCCTTGGAACGTGCAGTAACGCCTATTGCCTGAACCTGCATGATCTTATGGCTCAGAGGGTCAATCCATGATTGAAAGCCTTTAGGGTCTTCAGGCAGTGAAAGTTGCAGCCCTTCAAGAGTGTAGCGAATACTGGCCATATTTTTGTCAGGGGTCTGCTGCCAGGCTTCAGCCAAAGCGATAATCACGGTATAGGCATCCTGAGCCACGAACGTCGGCAGGCGATGGTTCTGTTGATAAAAACGATCCACAAACTGCTGGTTCTCTTCGGTTTCAGGCCAGTTAATATGATGGCGGGCAGAAAGAATCAAACCATCAGGTAAGTTGTCCTGTAAACGGGAAAGGGCAAAGTATCCACCGCCAGTATCAAAGTTGGCAAAGCGGGTTTGTTCAAGCAAGCCTGCATTATTTGCCTGCTCAACAAAGCGAACCAGATCCTGTGTCCAGTGGCCATTGATTAGAATATCCGGCGGGTTACTGGCAATAGCTTTGATGTAAGTTTCATAGCTGTTTTCATTATGCAGACTGTAGAACTCGTTTTTTATCCGGTATTTGACCCCGAGTTGATCCAGGCTGTCCGTCAGTTTCTGCCAGAGCTGGTGGCCGTATTCATAATCGGGTCCTATGTACGACAGGGTTTTCCAATCTTCAAACTGCTGTAGTTCCTTGAGGTAACGGGCCCCCGCCATCATTGACTGACTGGCGTCGTTATTCAGGTGGAAATACCAGGGATGAAGTTCTTCCTCTGTCGTACGAGAAGTACTGTGACCTGCACCAAGAAAGAGAATCTGCTGCTGTTTTGCTATCCGGGAGGTTTCCAGAGCAATGGCCGAGTTAACGACACCGCAAAGAGCGTCAACCTTTTTATTGGTCAGCAACTGTTGAGTGATTTCCCGAGAGCGGTAGGCTTTACCCATGGTGTCGGAGATATAGGCGGTAATTTTCGGGGCTTTTTCGTTGGTAATGGCTATATCAGCCAGTGCCAGTTCCATACCGGCTACGGCATCCCGCCCCCAGAGAGCAGAAGAACCTGAGAGAGGGTACATACAGCCCAGCTTTAAATCGGCCTCTGCCGGATCAGCACCAATCATCACTTCTTCGGCAAAACTGACGCTGCTGAGCAGCAATGTCAGGCTGCAGACAATCCCTTGGAAGAGTCTGCTCATGCTTTAATGCCCAGTTTTTGCAGACGTCGTTTAAAAGCATGCCGGGAAATATTCAACAGTTCTGCGGCTTTGGTTTTATGACCACTGGTTTGTCTGAGTGCTTTTAGAATAATTTCACGTTCGGCCGTGGCCAGATACTCATCCATAGACTCAGGCAGCTCACTATCATCGTTGGTGTCTGATTGAACAACAGGTGTTTTGCTTTCTATGGATTGTGCGCTATTAAAGACTTCTGCAGGCAGCCTGCTTTCAGTGATCAAAGTGCCTGGATAGAGTACTGACAAACGTTCAACAATATTCCTAAGCTCTCGAATATTACCCGGCCATGGAAACAGGGTCAGTACACTCAGTGTTTCATTATCAAACTGAATCGGAGTCGTTGACTGGCGCTTGGCCATCAGTTCTGCAAAGTGTTTCAGCAGTTCAGGAACATCCTCAAGTCTCTGTTTCAGTGGTGGTAGGGTAATCGGCATGATATTCAGGCGAAAATAGAGGTCAGACCTGAATTCACCGGATTCGGATGCCTGCTTAAGATCGCGATTGGTTGCAGCGATCACACGAATATTGGCTTCTTTCTCCACTTCACTGCCTACAGGGCGGTAGCGATAGCTTTCGAGAAAAGTCAGTAATTTGGCTTGAGTCGCCAGGCTGAGTTCACCTATTTCATCCAGAAACAGTGTGCCGCCGTCAGCCTGTTCAATAAGGCCTTTTCGTCGTTTATGAGCACCGGTGTAAGCGCCTTTTTCTGCACCAAAGAGCTCGGCTTCCAGCAGGGTTTCAGGTAATGCAGCGCAGTTCACTTCAATAAAGGGCGCTTCTGCCTGATCACTCTGGCAATGAATTTCATGGGCAATAGCGGTTTTGCCAGTTCCGGATTCACCCTTAAGCAGAATGTTTCTGGCAGGGCTTTGAGCGATGAGCTTGATTTGTTCCAGCAGACTTTTCAGAACAAAGCTCTGACCTACAAATTTTCTGGGTTCCGGTACCTGTTCACTGCAGCTTTCAAGCCAGGGAGTTATTCTGGAACGGATTGCATCAACGTCAAAAGGCTTGGTGATAAAGTCATAAGCGCCTTGTTTTACCGCTTCGACAGCAATCTGAATATCGCCGTGAGCTGACATCATGATGATTTTGCTTTCCGGAAGAATCACCTTGAGCTTATTCAGAGGTTCAAGCTGATCACTGTCGGGCAGCTTCAGGTCAAGCAGCACCACTTCAGGATGCTCACTGATGGCCAGTTCAATAGCGTCAGCTGCCGTATGAGCCGTGATAATTCGATAGCTATTACTGAACAGAGCTATTTCAAGAGATCGGGCCAGACGCACTTCGTCGTCGGTAATCAGTAATGTGGGCTTGCTGTTCATGCCAGCCTCTTTTTATCGCGTTTGACAGTCAGTTGTTGTTTTTTTGGTTTCATACATCAAAGGTCAGGGTCGCAGTGGTACCGCTTCCCGATTGGCTTGCAGCACTGCTGGACAGTGATAGTTGTCCGCCATTGAGTTCAACAAGTCGGGCTGAAATAGCCAGCCCAAGTCCTGTTCCGGAAGTTTTAGTGGTAAAGAAAGGTTCCATGACTTTCTTCTGATCAGTCAGGCTTATGCCCGGGCCATTATCGGTAACGGTGATGACGGCCTTGCCACTTTTCTGATAGCAGTGAATATGTATCTGACCATCTTTATGACTCTCAATTGCTTCAATGGCATTCAGAATCAGGTTCATAATGACTTGATGCAGCTGCTCAGTATCTGCTTTGAACTGTATCTGATCCTCTATTTCAAGAGTCAGAGCGATAGACTGTTCCTTCGCCATTGGGCCAACAAGGTTGATGATTCTCTGCAGCAGAGCGCTGGAATCGATTAGATCAGTGGATGGCCTGAGAGGTTTGGAATAGTCCAGCAGATTCTGGATTAACTGATTTATCCGGTCGATCTCTTCCAGCATCAATTGTTTCAGTTCTGTCGCCTGAGGATTATTAGACGATAGTGGAAGGCTTTGCAGACAAATTTTTATCGTTGCCAGTGGATTTCTGATTTCATGGGCAACACCGGTAGCAAAGTCACCCTGTGTGGCCTTTTTCTCCATCTGTATTCTCACTGCCATAAGGTTTTTCAGTTGCTCGGCCATCCTGTTCAGACTGCTGGTCAGTTGAGTCACCTCATCATTTCCGGAAGATGGGATAACATGATTCCAGTCGCCATCAGCTATCGCTTCAGCGCCATGAATCAATGGTTTGATACGATGTCTGGTTCGGGCAACCAATGCAGTAAAGAACAGGCTAACAAGAAGAAGAGTAATAATGGCTACTGCCAAATAAAGCCCCCGCTGGGTGGTGAGGTTGCTTGCTGTGTCAGTAGTCTTTGAGTTCAGCTGAATCTGCCAGTGTGCCAAAAAGTCGGTCGTAGAGACTGGAGGCTCGGTTGAGTCATTGAGTTGACCGAGAACATCAAAACATATACTGGATACTATGTTCAGACAGCCATAGCCCTGATCACTATCCAGTGTCGCCAGAGCCTTGGTAAGACTGGCAAGACGAACCTGAAAGGCTATATAGCCAGGCGATTCACCTCCCTGTTCAACATCATCAATCTGTCGTGCGATCAGATACCAGCCGGATTTTCCTCTTACAGGCGTTTGTGGGCCAATCAGCCACCCATTGCTGATTTGGGTTTTTGGTAAATGATCTATGGAGAAACTGTCGCCTTTCCAGTAAGGAGAACCACTGGCACTCTGGCCGGGTAGAGCTTTTTTGAGTTGCCACTGGTGATTGAAGAAAAGTGCGCCGTATATTTCCGGACGGTCTATATCAAAATAGATCAGGTTCAATGTAGAGGCGGAGAGGTGCGTATCTTTCCGCAGCAGTTTTTCAATGTCTGGCAGCGATGCAATCGCTTTTAAAGCGGTCTGATGTCGCTGCAACATACTGTCCATTTCTGATTTCACTTGCTTCAACTGTAACTGATTACGCTGCTGATCAATATTCTGTTGCAGCTCACCGGTTAAACGGTCGTAGAGAAAGATGGTAAGAACCAGTGGAATAAAGGTAACCAGCAGGGACAGGAAAAAATATCGACGGACAATACTGTTTTCCCAGAATCGAATGCTCTGGTTTTGAGTGACGTTAAGGGTGGGAATACTGCTTTCCACTTTATTCTCTTATTGGCCTTCAATGGCTATTTATGAGCAGTCTGTTCAATCACAAATTCTATCAGATAATGACATTGAGCGAGAAATATATAGATTAATAATTAATAAGTTAAATAATGATTTGGCTCATCACTTTATAAACAGAAAAAGTGCATTCTTCTGATTAGAAAGTCCTCTTTTCGCAGAGCTGTACCATGCAATTCAAAACACTGATTCCCTGCTGTCTGGCTATGGCAGGCGCTTTCCTTGTGCCAGAACTTTTCTTTCCTGAAGGAATGTTGAATCCGGTTCAACAAAGAATACTGTCCATTTTTCTGTTGGCGACCTTTCTATGGGTTACAGAATCTGTACCGGCGTTTTCTACCTCACTGTTGATTATTACACTGCTGGTACTGACTGCATCAGACAGTGCACCACACTTTTTAAAAGAAGGCCTGGGGGACTCAGCGCTCAGCTATGTTGAAGTGTTCAGCAGCTTTGCTTCACCAATCATTATTCTTTTCCTTGGTGGCTTTTATATCGCTTTAGCCAGTGCCAAATACAGCCTTGACCTCAATCTTGCCCGGGTCCTGCTGAAACCTTTTGGTCAGCGCTATGCAGTGGTGATGCTTGGTCTGATGGTAATCACTGCAGTTTTCTCAATGTTTATGAGTAATACGACGACCAGTGTCATGATGCTGACGATTATGACGCCACTGTTGTCTGATATGGACCCTGATGATCCGGGCGGCAGAGCTATGGTGCTGGCCATTCCAGTAGCCGCAAACCTTGGTGGTATGGGAACACCCATTGGTACACCGCCGAATGCCATAGCTTTTCGTTATTTTGTTGGTGAAAATAGCATCACCTTTGGCGACTGGATGATGTTTGCTGTGCCAATCACTGTCGTCTTAATTGCTTTCAGCTGGTGGCTTTTACTGCGAATGTATCCGACCAAAAGTAAAACCGTAGAACTCAATATTGAATCCACCTTTGCTCACGGCTGTAAGCCTTACATTGTTTACGTCACCGTGTTGCTGACGGTTTTGCTCTGGATGACTTCAGGTTTACACGGTGTGAATGCTTACGCTGTAGCCATTATTCCAGTAGCCGTGTTCAGTTTGACCGGAGTTATTGGGCAGAAGGATTTGAAAGAGATCAGTTGGGATGTGCTCTGGTTGCTGGCTGGTGGTATTGCCATCGGTGCCGCCATGAGCAGTTCCGGTTTGGCAGAGTTGATCGTGAACTGTCTGCCTTTTGAACAGCTGCCTGTGTTGCTGGTTTTCTTCGTGATTGGTTTTATTTGCATGCTGATGGCAACGTTTCTCTCCAATACAGCCACTGCAAATCTGCTGATGCCTATTGCGGTTTCCATGTCTGTATCCATCGCCGGGATTGCAGAATGGGGAGGCTTGATTGTTATAGCTGCTATTGTTGCATTGTCTTCTTCATTGGGTATGGGCTTGCCTATCAGTACACCGCCTAATGCTTTGGCACATGCGACAGGATTGGTGGAAACAAAAGACTTTATTCGTACGGCTAAAATCATCAGTCCACTGGGTGTATTGTTGATTTGCAGTGTTCTGGCGACACTGGCATGGCTTGGCTGGTTATGAGTTTTATTGCTCCGTAAGCCTATTTTTGCAAGACTGAGTACCTGCAAATTCAGAGGCATCACAATGATAAAACTATACGGCTCTGGTCAGTCACGTTCATTCAGAGCGGTTTGGGCTCTTGAAGAAGCTGGTCTGGATTACGAATATCAGCATGTGAAAATTGGCAGTCCTGAAGAAGACGGCAGTCGTCATCCGTCTTATCAGGCTATTAACCGGCAGGGTAAAGTTCCTACGCTGGTAGATGGTAATCTTACACTTACTGAAAGTGCCGCTATCGTGAATTACATTGCAGCCCTTGCTCCCGGGAAGCAGCTTATGCCAGCTGACTCTGCTGCAGCAAAGGCTGAATATGACGAGTTCTGCTATTTCATTCTGACAGATCTTGAACAGTCACTGTGGAGCAAGGGGAAGCATTCATTTGTCCTGCCTGAAGAACATCGTATTGAACAGATGCTTTCTACTGTTAAGTGGGAATGGCAGCGTTCCCTTTCAGCGCTTGATAAGATTATGGAGGGTCGGGAGTTTGCAGTAGGTGATAACTTTACCTGTGCTGATATTCTTCTGGCTCAGACCATTAATTGGGCAGATCGTTTTCAGTTTGATATTCCACAACAGTATCTGGATTACCGGGATCGTATGTATCTTCGTCCCGCTTGCCAGAGAGCCAAGACAAAGGCTTCACCTTAGAAGACTGTGAACAGCTTTTAATATGAATCCGGTTTGGCAATGCATTGTCGAACCGGACAATATTGCTTCAACGCTGAGTGTTATTTAGCTTCCGAGCTTTGAAGTAACGAACCTTGTTGTGGATAACATCAAAGTAAATACCTCTGTTCAGTAGTTCGGAAGCAATGTCTTCAGGGCTGACTTCCTTATAAAAAAGTATATTAAGCTCTTTATGAAATTGATCACGACTGTCTACTAATGCCTCATAAATCGGGTATGCGTCGCTCTTATTGGTAAATCTGAGAAAATTAATCAGTGAATCCAGCAGCTGTTCAAAAAGCGGCTCCGATGCTACTGAATCCGGCTGCCATTTACTCAGATGATCAATAGCAGATTGGCACTTCTCCGAAAGTGTTGAGTTTTTAGAGCATTGCTGAACAGCACTGGGAAAAGATGTTTTTTGGCTTCCATAAAACTTTTTACTGGCCTTTTTCTCAGACCACTCACTTAGTTTGCCTTCCAGTTCTTTGGCAAGGTTTGGCTTCAGGTTTCTTGTTGAGTCTTTTAATTGAGTGTCCGCACGAGTTGTAACCGCTTGAACAACAACACTCTTCAGTCCTGGGTACTGGCTTGTATCATTACCAGACTTTTCAGCCAGCCACTGGAGGAAGTACTCTCTTGCCATATAGCGGTAGCCCATAGCAGCACGGCCAACCGGATGACGGTTCCAGGCAGTGAAACTGACGCCATATGCGATGGCTGGTTTGATTAACGGACCTATATCCGGTGAATTGTCCTCGTTCCAGAAGAGCGCAGTGGCAGAATTGGAAGTAAAGACAAATAGGCATGCAAGCAGACGGTTTAACATATTGGTCATCCCTGATGTTAAGGCGTCCAATCAGTATAGTTGCTGTTTTCTTCCTGGAAATGTCAGCGACAGTTACTCTCTTAACCTGCCTCTCTTTGACGGAGCTCCCGCAAACTCTTGCACAATAGGCCAGAAGAAGATGGTCAGCGCTATCATTACCCAGAGTGATATTATCCAGCCAGAAAGAAGGTGAACTTTTTTCCAGCCCGCGTTTGAGCGATGCAGCAAATTAAAGTCAGTAATATAAACAGTTTCACAGGCACCATTACCCGTGTCAGTTCTGGTCGTGCTTGTTTGTCTTTGAGTGAGTCTGCCTTTGTAGTCTGACAGATAACCTTTGAAATGAATGATATCGCCAATTTCTGAAGCCATGATTTGCTCGGCGATAAACGGATCGTCAGCCAGAATATGGTTGTTGGCAAACCTGTCCCCCTGAAACAGGTTGTGAGCCTGCATATCTCTGGTGGAGTAATAACAGGTCCACTGGCCGCTGGAGAACTCCACATTACGATAAAACTCCGGCAACGTGTTCTGGTCCCCCCAGACAACACAGATATCCTTGATGTTCAGGTAGTCTGACGCTCTCTTATGCATTCGGTCCCACCAGACATCACTGTGATGGACGGAAACTACCAGCCCCCAGAGTTCGTAATGGTATTTAGGGAAGATTGAATAGTTTTCATTAGCAACGCTGGCAAGAAAAGGGTCCAGGTCTACTTTTTCCTGAACAGGCTCATTTCGAAGCTCTGGAATATGAGGAAGCTGGGCTGGTAACTGATCTTTCTGCCACCACGTCATTAACCAGATGGCACAGAGTAATAAGAAGAGTTGACCTTTCACTTAATTAGCCTGCAATTGGATTTGATCGTAATTTAACCAATGGGCATAAAAGAATTAAGCAACTTTGCTTCAAATTGCATGCTGAGTCGCATAAGTAATGAAAAAGACTGAGAAGAGGAAAGTCAGGTAAATTTTATAGGAACCGGAAGCGTTTTGGCTGGTCTATTCTCTGGGACAAAAAATGCCAGAAGGTTGATGGATAGTGAATTTAAAAATAGTAGCCCTGCTTGTTACCAGTTTATTTTTCTCTGTAGGTTGGGGAAAAACAGCATCCGAGTCTTCCGATGCAAAAAACAGTAGCTTGAAGTTTGTGGAAAAGCCTGCAGAGAAAAACAAGAAGCAGGGGGCAATAAATAAAAAACGTCCTGAGATATACCAGTTCAGCAACCCGGCGCATCAAGCGATGCTGAACAACTCAACCAAAGCGGTTAAAACACTGCCGAATAAGGACATTGATGAGTTACTTAAAGCCATGCACGAAGCCATGGCATCAAATGTAGGTGGTGGTATTTCTGCTAATCAGATTGGTAAATCATTACAGATTTTTCTTATTGGTCCTCCTCCCATGATCAACTCCAGAGCGCCTTCGGATGTCTTTATTAACCCCAGAATTACCAAAGCATCTAAAGGTCGAAGCTGTTTTTGGCATGGTTGTCTTAGTTCGGACGGTGAGAAATTTGGAAAGGTCGCCAGCTGGAACACGATTACTATAGAAGCACTTGATCCGCAGGGGAAAAAATTCACTCGTGACCTGAAAGGACTGGATGCCATCGTTGCTCAGCATGAATTTCGTCACCTGTTAGGAGGTGGCTACCATGACCATGCCAAAGAATTTAATGATGAAAAATCACTGATGCGGCTGATGTTTCAGGGCAAACTCAGAATGCTGGAAGTTTGTGACGACAACGCACCTTTTATCCTTGATGGCTACAAGGTTGGTGAAACCATAGAAGAGTACGCTCAGAGGGCAGGAAAGGTCTCAGGTAAGTCTGGAGATAAAAGCTCAAAGAAGAAAAAAAGCAAGGGTATTCCGTTACCTGAATGATCAATGTTCGATCGTAGCTCGACTCTACAGCTCGTTATGTTTCCAGAACAGATCCTCAATAGACTGTCTTTCAGGAGCAGGGCACTTTTCTGCTAACTGGTACGGGGTATTTTGATAGTGATTCTTCGCACGTGCCAGAGCTCTGTTTTGGGGGGCAATTAGAATCAACCGAAGAAGATTTGAATTACAGAGCTCAACAGCGTTGTGAACTATGTTGTTACCTGTTTCATCAACACCATCGATCATATCCTCCTTTGCCTGGTAGAGAGAAATTAGTGCAAGGGTGTCATGCAACTGGTCCATTGGGCAGTGCTTTTTGAGCATGTTTTCGGAATGATTTTCGTTCTTTCCTGACTCAAGCATTGCGATACTGTTGAATTGCAAAATATTAAAAATAGCTTTTTGACTGCACTGTTTCAGCTGTATATCGTATTTCCATTGCAGCTCTTCCAGTTTTTCTTCAGGAGAAGGAGGGATGCCTTCAGCCCGTTTAAGCTTCCTTTCTGCACGTGCGAGTGACTTTGACAATTGAGTTGTATCCCCGACTTTAGATGAGGAGGCGTGTTCTGCCAGATCTTTAGCTTGTGCAGCGATACCTTTGAGCTGCTCCTGCATTTGCTTCAGATTAATACCGTCACTTCCGTATTTTTTTTCGTACACTCTGGAGAAAGATAAGCCTGGAAGCAGGAATAAGATAACTATTGCGTAGACCAGAGCTTGCTTACTTTGCTTTTTCATTTTTTCACCTTTCGATGGTTTGGTTTTCCTGATTGTTGTTTCACTTTTTGCTTATAAAAAAGTCGGGAGGCAGCATTTTTTGGGTGCCTGCATCAGTGGAAATATATGAGAAATACTGGCTATCAATGGCTCCCTCACTGATAACGATGAGGTGATTTTCCAGTTGTGGTGTTGTTTTTGAACCGAAGATTGGCAGCTTACGACTGACCAGTTGAGCATTTCTCTCGGGAGAAATCAGATCCCTGTATTTGATATAAGAATCGATATGAGAATCCGGCTTGATAATCGTGATACCAGAACCCTTGGGAAGCAGGTATTCATGGATACGCTTATTTACGGTCGCAATTTGTTCTAGCTCCGTATCACCAAAAGAGTATGTATCGCCACTCAAGATAACAGGCAGAACAGAGACTAATAGATCGATTATAACTGGTTGCTCATCACCAAATATCTCGTGCAGCAGGTCCGGGTAGTCTTTCTTCAGGTGTACGGCAATAAAAGGATCTTTCAGAAATAAGTTAAGTCGAATTAATGGGGGAATGATTTTACGTAGGGAAGATGGAGCTATGCTTCGCTTTGCGAAGACTGGAACCTCGCCAACAATCGATGAAAAACCATATGGCTTTAAATAATCGTATTCATGATTGAAGGGGAATAGTGTTTGTATTCTCTCAGAAGGTAAATATTCGGCCAGACCTTTCGCCGCTGGCCATAAATTCAGTAGTAATAAATGACGTTCACTTTCTATCTCTTGTCTGGCCGTTTCAAAAAACTGTGACATTTTCTCGTCGATATCCGCATCTGGAGATAAACGTTCTTCCTCAGCTAGCTCTGGTTGTTCAGAGACAAATTGGTCAGAGTAAAGTGGTTCTTCCTTATACTTATCCTCGTTAAATGGGGAGAGAAAAGTACTTGTTATCTCCAAGATATCCACGAAAGCTTTAATGAGCTCACCAGCCCGTTTTCGACTTTCAATTTCGCTAAAAAAAGAGCTTTTTTCTTCATATGTATTACTGTCAGAAGTATCAGTCAGGCTACTATCTGCCAGAACAATGTTTTGGCTAGATAGTGCCAATATAAGAAGAGTGTGCTTGAACCTGAGCATCAGGTAAGGCCTCTGGATAGATGAATACTTCATAGACACACATTCATATAAAAAGTTTCTTATAAGTTTCCGAATCGAATCTGACAGACTTACTCCCTAATCTCGAAAATCTTCCAGAAAAATGCTTTCTCCGGCTTGAATCCCTGTCAACTATCCCCATATAACGGTCATCAAAGAATTTTTGCTCCCAGACGGAGACTCCGGAATGACCGTTGAGAACAACAAACCTGAAGAGCAGGTTGAAGACGTGACTGTTGAAACTGCGGCTCAAGAAGCCGTTGCAGAAGAACAGCAGGCTGAACAGGTAGAAGAAGCAGTAGTAGACGCTTTAGAAGGTACGGTGGAAACTGGCGATGATCTGGCCCAACAGCTGGAAGCCATGACCGAAGAGATGGCGAAGGTGAAGGACCAGGCTCTGCGTGCAGTGGCTGAAGCCCAGAACATCAAACGCCGTGCCGAGCAGGATGTGGAAAAAGCCCACAAGTTCGCGCTGGAAAAGTTTGTTGATGCCCTTGTTCCGGTCGTAGATAGCCTGGAAAAAGGGATCGAATCTGCTGAGCAGGCAGAAGGTGCTCACGAAGCACTGGTTGAAGGCATGAACCTGACTTTGAAGCAGTTCCTGGATGCTCTGGGTCGTTTCAAGGTGGAGCAGGAAAACCCTGAAGGTCAGCCATTTGACCCTAACTTCCATCAGGCCATGTCCATGATTCCTAATCCGGACGTAGAGCCAAACACCGTTCTGAACGTATTCCAGAAAGGTTACAAGCTGAACGGCCGTCTGGTACGTCCAGCGATGGTTGTGGTTTCCAAGTAACCATCAATCAGAAACTAAGATTTTTTTTGCAGAGCAGCCTTGAAAACAAAAATGGGCGATCCCATATAGCAGTCAAAGGCTGAAAAAGTCCGGAAAGAACAACAGACTCCGGACGCGCTAACAAGATTATCGCTCTGCATGGCAGAGCAACGGAGAGACATAAAATGGGTAAAGTAATCGGTATTGACCTGGGTACAACCAACAGCTGTGTGGCTATTCGGGACGGCGAAGAAAGCAAGGTCCTGGAAAACGCAGAAGGCGGTCGTACAACTCCTTCCATCGTTGCATTTACTGATGATGGCGAGATTCTGGTAGGTCAGCCAGCCAAGCGTCAGGCAGTTACTAACCCGGACAACACCCTGTTTGCCATCAAGCGTCTGATCGGTCGTCGTTTTAAAGACAATGTCGTTCAGAAAGACATTGAGATGGTTCCATACAAGATTGCTGAAGCCGACAACGGCGACGCATGGGTTGAGATCAAGGGCGAGAAAAAAGCGCCACCACAGATCTCTGCTGAAATCCTGAAGAAGATGAAGAAGACCGCTGAAGACTACCTCGGCGAGTCTGTAACCGAAGCAGTTGTAACTGTTCCGGCTTACTTCAACGACGCTCAGCGTCAGGCGACCAAAGACGCTGGCCGTATTGCCGGTCTGGACGTTAAGCGTATCATCAACGAGCCAACTGCTGCTGCTCTGGCCTACGGCATGGACAAGAAGCAGGGCGACCAGACCATCGCTGTTTATGACCTGGGTGGTGGTACTTTCGATATCTCCATCATTGAAATCGCTGACGTAGACGGCGAGCACCAGTTCGAAGTACTGGCTACCAACGGTGATACTTTCCTGGGTGGTGAAGATTTCGACATGCGCATGATCGACTACCTGGCTGAAGAATTCAAAAAGGACCAGGGCATCGACCTTAAAGGTGACGCACTGGCCATGCAGCGTCTGAAAGAAGCTGCTGAAAAAGCCAAGATCGAACTGTCTTCTGCTCAGCAGACCGACGTTAACCTGCCGTACATCACTGCAGATGCGACCGGTCCTAAGCACCTGAACGTTAAAGTAACCCGTGCCAAGCTGGAATCTCTGGTTGAAGACCTGGTTGCCCGCTCTCTGGAACCTTGCCGTATGGCGGTTAAGGATTCCGATCTGGACCTGTCTGAAATCGACGAGATCATCCTGGTAGGTGGTCAGACTCGTATGCCAATGGTTCAGGAAAAAGTTGCTGAATTCTTTGGTAAGGAAGCTCGTAAGGACGTTAACCCTGACGAAGCGGTTGCCATGGGTGCTTCCATCCAGGGTGGTGTACTGGCCGGCGACGTTAAAGACGTACTGCTGCTGGACGTAACACCTCTGACTCTGGGTATCGAAACCATGGGCGGCGTGATGACTTCTCTGATCGAGAAGAACACCACTATCCCAACCAAGAAGTCCCAGACTTTCTCTACAGCTGACGACAACCAGACTGCGGTAACCATCCACGTATGTCAGGGTGAGCGTAAGCAGGCTGCAGCGAACAAATCTCTGGGTCGTTTTGACCTGGCGGACATTCCTCCTGCACCACGTGGCATGCCTCAGATCGAAGTATCCTTCGACCTGGACGCCAACGGTATCCTGAACGTGTCTGCTAAAGACAAGGCAACCGGCAAAGAACAGTCCATCGTGATCAAGGCCTCTTCCGGTCTGTCTGACGACGAAATCGATCAAATGGTACAGGACGCCGAAGCCAACGCTGCGGAAGACAAGAAGTTCGAAGAACTTGCTGCTGCCCGTAACGCCGGTGACCAGCTGGTACACGCTACCAAGAAGACTCTGGAAGAAGCAGGCGACAAGGCCACTGAAGAAGAGAAGACTTCTATCAATGCCGCTATCGCTGCTCTGGAAGAAGTTCTGAAGGGCGACGACAAGGACGCTATTGAAGAGAAGTCCAAGGCGCTGTCCGAAGCTTCTCAGGGTCTGGTTGAGAAAATGTACGCTGAAGCCCAGCAGCAACAGCCAGGTGCTGAAGGTGCTCAGGCTCAGGACGCAGGTTCTTCTGCAGCCGACGACGCTGTAGACGCCGAGTTCGAAGAAGTTAAAGAAGAGAAGAAGTAAAACTGCTCCCCATAGCGGATAAGTTTTAAGTTCTTACAGCGCGGGGCATTGGTCCCGCGTTGTCGTGTAAGAGATAAAAGAACCTGCTCGGGAGTTTTCCCGGTGTGTAAAAGCGGTTAAGAATTTTTTTGGGTTGGGCGCAGTGCGCTGGCTCACAGGGTGTTACTCATGTCAAAACGTGACTATTACGAAGTACTTGGTGTCAGCAAAGGCGCCTCGGACAAGGAAATCAAAAAAGCCTATCGTCGTATGGCTATGAAGTATCACCCTGATCGTAATACTGACGGTGAGGACACCGAAGAAAAGTTCAAGGAAGTGAACGAAGCTTTTGAAGTCCTGTCTGACGACCAGAAACGCGGTGCTTATGACCAATACGGCCATGCCGGTGTTGATCCGAACATGGGCGGCGGACACGGTGGTTTCGGTGGTCAGCAAGGTGGTTTTGGCGATATCTTTGGTGATGTCTTCGGAGACATTTTTGGTGGTCAGGGCGGCGGTGGTCGCTCCCACAGTTCTGTTCAGCGTGGTGCAGACCTGCGCTATCAGCTGGAACTGAGTCTGGAAGAAGCCGTTAAAGGCACGACCAAAAAGATCAAGATTCCTACGCTGGTGGCTTGTAAGCCTTGTGACGGTTCCGGTGCCAAGAAAGGTACTTCCGCAACCACGTGTACAACCTGTGCCGGCCATGGTCAGGTGCGTATGCAGCAGGGCTTCTTCTCTGTGCAGCAGGCTTGTCCTGAATGTCGCGGTACCGGCAAGATGATTAAAGACCCTTGCCGTGACTGTCACGGTGAAGGTCGTATCCAGGAATATAAGACGCTGTCCGTCAAGATTCCGACTGGAGTTGATACAGGCGATCGCATTCGTCTGGGTGGCGAAGGTGAAGCAGGCGTGAACGGTGGCCCAGCTGGCGATCTGTACGTTCAGGTCAGTGTTGCGGATCACCCGATCTTCCAGCGTGACGGCAAGCACCTGTACTGTGAAGTTCCGATTACTTTCGTTGATGCGGCTATTGGTGGCGAGCTGGAAGTTCCGACTCTGGACGGCCGCGTTAAGCTGAAAATTCCAAAGGAAACCCAGACCGGCAAGCTGTTCCGTCTGCGCGATAAGGGTGTAACGCCTGTTCGTGGCGGCAGTCGTGGTGACCTGATGTGTCGTGTGGTTGTTGAAACTCCGGTTAAGCTGACAGAGCGTCAGAGAGAGCTGATGCAGGAACTGAAAGACACTTTCGCTGAAGAAGGTGAGCACAAGCAGTCTCCAAAGAAGAGTTCCTTCTTTGAAGGTGTAAAGAAGTTCTTTGACGATATGGCCAGCTAATCGTTCTTCCTCTCATGCTTCAATCGTATTTGGAGCATGAGAGATTATATGTTCACCAGCCTTACACTTCTTTCCTGAATTCCATTTTTAAAATATACCTGCCTGAATTCTGCTTCAAAAACTAGAACTCCTGATGTCGTTTATTAAAAATAAAATCAGCAGACCTTGATTTGCTGGTATACATTTCAATAGATTGATCAGAAGTCACTCTCACATCCCTCGCTCAATTCAGAGCTCTATTACAAGACAGTCTACAGGTGTTTCATGAAGTTGATCACCCCAACCAAGCGGAATGCTGTCTACACGGCAGCACTATTGTCAGTAGTTGGTTTTTATACGAGTAAGCTTCCGGCGTCGGATATTCTGGCCGGTGAGAAATACCTGAAACTCCATGGAGGCGTGGGTTGGTATTCTGAGGGGAAGGATAAAACTCTTAGTTATGGTAATGGAAACTTTGACCGGTTCAGTGCCAGCTCAAGAGACGAGAATGGTTTTCAATATGGTGTCAGTGCCGGAATAAAGTTGCCTGTGGAGGATGGTGCACTGGGCATCGGTATTGGTTTTTATGGCCAGTCTGAGCATGACTATAAAGGCTATATAGACCAGTACGGAAAAGGGAGTCTGAGAGACTTTAACTATAAATTCAGCATTATGAGCTATCGACTCATGTTGGAAGGCAGCTTTGAGATTCCCATTCAGGAACAATTTAAAGGCTTCGTGACAGGTGGTGTGGGTGCCGCCTGGAATAAATTCAGCAGCTATGAGTACAGTCGAATCAGCCCTTCAGAGCGCTCGCCCAAACCTGACTTCAAAAATGAAACCAAAACGGCGTTTGCCTGGCAGTTAGGTGGGGGTGTGGAGTATGAGTTTACCCCGGAACTCTCGGCATCTGTTTACTATCTGTACGTGAATAACGGTAAGGCTGAAAGTAAGGCAGAAAATGCTCCGTTTTCGCAGAAGTATGAGACTGATGATTTAACCGCTCACAATCTTATGTTTAGCCTGAACTATCGATTTTAGGTGCTGACCCATGTTGTTAAGAAAATTACTGACGGGCTCGCTGGCTGCTCTATCACTCAGTGCGAGTGCCGATGTTCTGGAAGTGTCGTTGAGTCCTGCAACTCAGCCAGATCGTTTTAAGCCAAAAGATCTGATTACTTTGCAAGTAAAAAATAATGCACCTATTGCACATACACTGACTATTACTCCTGAAAGAGCCACTGCTTCAGGGTGTACTGGAAGTATCCCTGCAGGTGGAACCTGTGATCTAACTTTGACTGTCACACAATTTGGTGAGGTCTCTGTGACGGTCAAAGCGGCGGATGGATTGTATGAAACATTCCATGGTCCTTATGTTTCCGCTTTACGAGTAGCAACATTTAATCTTTCCTTTGATAGAAAAAACTTTTCTGATTTAAATACGCAAATGGGCTACAACAGAACGACTCAGGATAGAAAGATTAAAGACTGGAGAGACGGCAAACTGACAGATGATACTAAAATTCAGGAAGCAAAAAACATAGTTCAGATACAGAATGTAGCTGAAATTATTCAGCGCACTAGACCAGATATACTGGTGATGGCTGAGTTTAATAACAAAGGTACTGGCAGTAACAATGATGCGCTCACTAATTTTCGAGATAACTACCTAAGCCTTACTCAGAATAGTGATGTAGGTAGTTTTTCTTACACTCACATCAAAAATGTATCTACAAACACTGGCTTACTTTCGCCCTTTGATCTTGATAACAAAGGTGGAACCCCGGCATTGCCAGGTGATGGTTGGGGCTTTGGTTTCTATCATGGGCAATATGCTTTTGCAGTCGCATCAAATTACTCCTTTACGGATTACAAAAGCTTTCAGACCTTTAAGTGGCTAGCAATGCCTGGTGCAGAAAATCCGGTAATTGACCTATGTAATGGCCCTGAAAGAATACCCGAAGGAAAAAATTGTGGAGACCCCTGGTATTCTGATAGCGCCTGGGAGCAGTTCAGGGTGTCGTCAAAGAATCATATTGACCTAGCTATAGAAGTGCCAGCTCAGGGCAGTAGTACTCTCAAAAAAATTCACATGCTTGTTTCTCACCCAACACCGCCTGTATTTGATGAAAGTGCAAGGAGAAACTACAAACGGAACAGTGCAGAAATTAAATTCTGGGATGATTACATTAAGGCAAAAGACTACTTTGCTCCTGATCCTAAGGGAACAAATGGCTCGACGACAGATGAGAAGGGAGGTTTAAAACAGGGTGACTATTTTGTAGTTGCTGGTGATTTAAATGCAGACCCTTATGAAGGAGATGGTGACAGGCAAACCATTCTCGGCTTACTTGAAAATCCGCAGGTAAATACAGCTGTAACAACAGGATCACTGATTCCAACCAGCAAGGGTGCCCAAGAGTATTTAAGTTCATCGGTATGTAAGCGTAATTGTCAACGCAACAATGGTGACACAATCACTTCAACCAGTGGTTTGAGGCTCGATCATGTTATCCCTTCAGCTAATTTAACAGTTATGAGAAGTGGTGTGTTCTGGCCAGCAACAGGAGAGCCTGGTCGGGATTTGGTAGATGATCCAAAGCTAGGACAGGGGAAAGGTGTTTCCTCAGACCACCGTCTGGTCTGGGTTGATCTGTATATCCCCGCCACGCCATAAAGCCTGATTTAAATCATATTAACCAAAGGGTACTCGTAGCTTTTTATACTGCGGGTGCCTCCAGTCATTGAAGATCAGTAACTTGCTATTTATCGGTTCTGATCTAGCTTTCTAACTCCTAACTCGCTTTGTTCTGGAGTTGCTGGCTAGTGAAGCTAATAAATAAAATCTGCTTACTCACTGCTCTTGTCATTACATCAATTGCTTCTTATGGGATGGAGTTTCAATGCCCACCTGAAGGAATGCTGCGATTTGATAAGGATGCTGTAGCCTACCGCACTCAATTGTTACCGGGGATGCCTAAGCACTGGCAAGGCATGTCAGCTTCATTCAGCAGTGCCTTTGCAGTTTTGCGGTCAGCAGCAGAACGAAAGAGGATCAGCTTTCGTGAAGTACTACTGGAAAGAACGCAGGAGGATGGAAAGCTTGTTAACCATGTCACCTGTGTCTATTGGGTTGATACGCATATCAGGACGTTTGAACTCTTGCTTAAGCCTGATCAGCTGTTTCTGGATGAACAGGAACAGTTATCTTTTCCCGTATTTTTTGTCAGAAATGAAGTGATAACAAATCCGTCTCAAAAGGAGAAAGAGATAGGGTTTATTAACTTACAGGAAAAAAAAGGTTCCTGTTCAAAATCCAGACATGACTGTGCCATGTTTATTCCGAATGTGAGTGTCAGAAAGAGAGTCGAGACTCCTTCAGCAGTGTCTAAAATTGAAAATGAAATTGGTTTGCTGAACTTCGCCTATCTATGTGGAGGGGAAGAATTTATGAATATAACCTTGGTCAATCAGGTAAAACCAGTGGCAGGCGCCGAGAAAGCTTCATCAGAGAAAATTGCATCAGAGAAAGTTATTGAAACAGACAATCTTTATTACCTTGATTCAAGAGCGAAAATGAGTGGCAGAACTCTGTTGATGCTCACCAGTAACTGGGGGACAGGTGAAGCTTTCCGATTTGATATAACCAACTTTAGTGGGCTCAGTATGCCTTGTTCAGGCAGGAACCTTCAAAGACATGCAGATGCAGAGGTTCCTGTTATTCTGGATGTGACAACTAAAATGTCAAATGAGCGTGAAATTAAAGAGTTTGCTTGTAAGATTTTCGGTGCAAACGACCTCCCTCCTGTTCATGACGAGCTTTGATTTTCAGTTGCTGGTCAAGTTCGTCTCTCCTCTTAATTGCAGATTCCTCTGATTGAGCATTCATCAAGGTTCAGGCAATCATAACTTCTTCCGTTGTTGTCACTGAACGATCAACAGGCTTTTCCAGAAGAGGGATAGCTCTGATCAACTTCTGTGTATAACTCTGTTGTGGATGATTAAATATCTGCTGAACGCTTCCCTGTTCAATTAACCTTCCCTGTTTCATGACACAGACATGATCACAAAGATTAGCCACAACGCTGAGATCATGGGATATAAACAGTATGGTTATGCCTAGCTCATCTCTGAGTTCTTTCAATAGAGTTAGAATTTCAGCCTGAATTGATACATCCAGTGCAGCCACCGCCTCATCAGCTACCAGAAATTTAGGCTTACTGATCAGTGCTCGGGCAATGCTGATTCTCTGTCGTTGACCTCCAGAAAATGCATGGGGGAAACGTCGAAGATGATTAACTTCGATGTGGCAGCGTTTGGCTATTTCTATAACCTTTTGATTGGTTTCTTCCTTGCTGCTGGTTAGCTTCAAAGCTTCAAGGGGTTCAGCAAGAATATCCCTGATAGTCATACGAGGGTTCAGAGAGGAATAAGGGTCCTGAAATACCAGTTGGGCAATCCTGGCAAACTCTTTCCGTTTTATCTGTTTCGGGTGACTGAAGCTGAAAGGCTGATCACCGGTAAAACTGACCTGACCACTGCTGACAGGAGCTGCTCCAAGAATGGCTTTGCCCAAAGAGGTTTTACCGGAGCCGCTTTCACCGACAAGGCCAATGATCTGTCCTTCAGGCAGATTCAGGGAAATGTTATCCACAGCGGTAAAGTGTTCTGATTTGCCAAGCCCTCCGCCAGAAAGTGGGTAGCGAATCGAGAGCTTGTCTATTTTAACAAGTGCTTCAGGTGTTTCTTTAGGCGTCGGTGGCAACTGATCAAGGTGTGGAAGCGCATCAAGCAGCTTCTTTGTATAATTGTGCTGAGGCTGAAAGAGAACACGATCTGCAGTGCCGGATTCAACAGATTCCCCCTGCTTCATAACCGTAACCCGGTCAGCAATCTTCGAAACAACGCCCAGGTCATGGGTGATAAAAATCATCGCCATTCCCAGCTGTTCTCGCAACTCCAGCATTAAATCAAGAACCTGAGCCTGAATGGTGACATCAAGTGCTGTGGTGGGTTCATCAGCAATCAGCAGCTTAGGTTTTGTCGACAAAGCTACGGCAATCATGGCTCTCTGTCGCATACCGCCGGACAGTTCAAAAACGTATTGATCAAAACGCTGTTCTGCGAAAGGAATACCCACTCTTTCAAACAGTTCGATGCCTTTTCTTCGTGCTTCCTGCCGACTGTAGCCAAGGTGGATCTGCATGGTTTCTACGATCTGGTCACCCAGGCGAATAGCGGGTGCAAAACTCGCCATTGGCTCCTGAAATATCATGGAGACCAGCCCGCCACGAACGAGGTGAAGGTCTCGATTGCGAAGTTTCAGGATGTCCAGATTATGTTGCTCATGGTTCAGAATAATGCTGCTGTCCTTGTGAGTCAGTGCATTACCGGGTGTCAGTCGCATAATGCTCTTGGCAGTCAGGGACTTACCCGAGCCACTCTCACCGACTAACCCCATTACCTCACCGGGCTGAAGTTCAAGACTAAGGTTCCTGACGGCACTGACTTGCCCTTCATCGGTATGAAAGTCGATGCCCAGATTGTTGATAGCTAACAGAGGCTGGTTGTTTTTAATGGTCATTTTTTCTGATCCGAATAAGGGTCAGCAGCATCACGAAGAGCGTCACCGACAAAAACAAAGGCCATAATCAACACCACAAAGATCAGTACCGGAAAAAACTGCCAGACCATGTTCTGTTGAATATCGGGGTCTTGCGCTTTTTGCAGCAATACGCCAAGACTGTTGGTTGGGTCGGTCAATCCGAGACCCAGAAAACTGAGACTGGTTTCAGCCAGAATGACGTAGGGAAAGTTAATCAGGGTATCGACTATGATATAGCTGGAAAAACTGGGCACCAGATGTCGCCAGATAATACGACCGCTGCTGGCGCCACTGAGTTGTGCAGCAAGTATATAGTCCTGGTTTCGCTCGGTGAGAATATGTGTTCTTAGTCGTCTTCCCAGAGCGGCAAAATCAAGGGCGCCAATAATAACGGCAATGGCGAAGTACCTCTGGGTTGGCGTAATTTCCAGACTCGACAACATCACTGCACAAGCCAGATAGACCGGAATGGCTGGAATAACCCGAACGGCTTCAGTAAAGCTCATCAATATCGAATCAACCCGACCGCCAAAATAACCACTGGTACCACCGATCAGCAGTGACACCATCAGTTTTACGATCAGGGCAACAATGGCAATGCTGACAGTAACCCAGATAGCATGCAGTGTTCGGCTGAAGATATCCTTGCCATCTTCATCGGTACCCATGATATGTATCTGGCCATTATCGATGCCAAAAAGGTGGCGATTCCAGCGCAGCTCAATGCCTAATGCTTCGATTTCAATAACCTGATACTCCCAGCCTTTTACGAGAAACTGCAAGTAGCGGCGCTGGTCTCTGCGTATTTCATATCGATTCTGTTCTGAAGAATCCAGAGCACCACTTTCGGTCATGGCATCAAGAGCATCCAGTCCACCTCCAGCAGACAATAATGCCGAGAAATCCAGCTTGGCTTCTGGCTTGTTGTAGGTATAAGCGAACGGTCGCAATGAAAAACCATTTTCATCCCAGAACTTTATGGCCTGTGGGGCGCCTCGCTGATAGCTCGCATCGGCACCGCGAATGCTTGGGTCAACGGGCGCAAAGAAAGGTGCAAAAAACCCAAGAAGAAGGAATGAAAAAAGCAGCCAGCCAGCAATAACACCACTGGTTTTACGCGCAAAACGGTTTTTAATAAGAACAAACTGCCCAGCAGTATAATAAGCATCGTCGTTTGTTGGCTGTTTGGTCGTTCTCAGTCGTGCAATCAAACTGGTCATCTTATTGTCCTCCTGCCAGTACACTTTTGCGTACTCTTGGATCTATGGCAGCGAGAACACTGTCGGTAATAAAGTTCATGCTGATAACAACCAGAGCCACCAGAAACAGAATGGCAGCCGCAAGCTCCTGATCATTGGTCAGTGCCAGAGCTTCTATCAGGAGTGCTGCGGCATCGGTCAAGCCGATAACAACAGCGACAATGGGGAGGTCGTTGAAGACTCGCTGAAAATCAAATCCGACACTGTTAAAGAGCGGGCTGATTGAGTGACGAACCGGGTATTTAACCCAGAGTGCAACACCGGAGACACCACGAGCCCTCGCCGCTTCCACATAAAGCTTGTTGGACTCATCAACCACCAGAGCACGAACCGTTTGTTGTTGCAGAGCAGTCGCAGCCCAGCCAATAACAAAAATAGGCAGCCAGATGTGAGCCAGAAAATCAGTCAACTTTCCTGTTTGAAAGCCTGCATCACCAAACCAGGGTTCGCTTTTCCACTGGTCAGAGAAAAGCCCAACGGGGGCAGATTCACCGGCGAAAACAAAGAGAAGAATGATGGTCAGAGCTAAAAGAAAGTTGGGCAGAGCCAGACCAAGATAGCTGACCATTCTTAGCAATAAATCGAGCAGTTTGTTGCTGGTCAGACCCAGAGTATTAACACCACGCTGAAGTTTGCTGTTATGAGGATTGTGGTCACGCCATGGTTGGTTGATAACAAAAGCGGAAAGAATGCCAAAAGGCACTGCAATCAGATAAGCAAAAAAGAGTCCGGCGATACAAAACCAGAAACTCATCCAGAAACGATCACCCAGTGCCAGGTTTACTGACTGGCGTTTTGCGCAGGAATAGCCCAGATCGCCATTTAGTGTCAGCTCAGAGACCCAGCTCAACCAGCGCACGGGCATGGGCTGATCAAGGCCAAGTCGTACCCGTTCGGCATCAATATCTGCCTGACTGATGCTTTCGCCCTGAGTATTTTTATAAGCCATGATCTTCTCGGCACAATCACCGGGAAGCACTTCCATCAAGGAAAAAACAATACCACTGACCAGTAACAAGGTGATCAGGGCAAGAATATAGCGGTTAAGAATATAGTGGAAATACTGGCTGCTGCGGGCCTTCCAGAATAAAAGACCTCCGACGCTCAACAGCACCCAGAACAGCCAGGTATCGGTTAAAAATGAAGTAAGAGTATCGAGCAGCATGGTCAGCCAGTCATTCCTTTATCAGCTTGTAAAGAGAGAGCGGCGAGCCATTCAACTCTCCGCTCTTGAGTGGCTGGCGATCAGTTACTGGCCAGTTTTCCGTCTTCCTTTAGGAACCACTGTGTCGGCATATAAGGGTAGGCACGGTAGTACTCGTAGGAATTGGTTTTTGGTGTTTCAAAGTTAGCCAGCTTGTTACTGCGATAAACCGGAGCTACTGCTTTTACAGTACCGATCATGAACAGGTCGTCGACCATGCGCTGGGCAATCTTCTGACCCACCTTGTTGGACTCGGAACTGCCTGGCTGCAGCTGAACAAACTCGCTGGCCAGTTTTTCCATCATTTCAACGGTGGCTGGTGGCTTAACGCCTTCTGCACCATTGGAATCGCGATACTGAGCCCAGAGCAGGCCGGTACGCAGGCCGAAGAAACTGTCGTACGGTGGCAGCAGGGTTTCGGTATTGGTGGCAATGTTCGACAGTGGGCGGCCAGCGGTCCAGTTATGCACTTCCAGCTCATTGGCTGACTGAGCGTTACGGTATTCATCACTGGTCACTTCCTTGATGGTGGTTTTAACACCAACGTCGGTCCAGTTGGCTGAAACAATCTCGGCCACTTCGGTAGGAATACCCTGGGTTGTGTAGTGAATGGTCAGCTTCAGTTCCTTGCCTGAAGGTAGTTCGAGAGTTCCGTTACCATCACTGTCTTTCAGGCCCGCCTGTGCCAGCAGTTTCTTAGCTTTACCAGCGTCAAAAGAGATGTTGCTCTGCTTCTGCTGTTTGGTAACAAAGGGTGTGGTGTCGCCATCAAATGCGGTGTATTGAGTGGGTTTACCCAGCTTGAAGTAAGCAACTTCGTTGATACGGTCACGATCGATAGCTACAGACATGGCCTTACGGAAGTCGTGCTTGTTGAACAGTGCACTTTTTTCCTTGTCTTTGGCAGTCATATTGAATGCAAAAGTCGCCATGCCTACTGTTGGGCGCAGGGAGATCTGGTA
Source organism: Endozoicomonas sp. OPT23 (assembly GCF_009653635.1). Classification (GTDB taxonomy): domain Bacteria; phylum Pseudomonadota; class Gammaproteobacteria; order Pseudomonadales; family Endozoicomonadaceae; genus Endozoicomonas_A. The sequence goes on from NZ_PPFD01000002.1 coordinate 39,852, forward strand.
GTTACCTGTTTTACGGTTCTCTAGCAGTACTGGCGCTGAAGGCAGGTTGACGGCCTGAGTCTTGTAATCAATCTCGCCGGAAATCAGTCGTGCGGTCTGAATATCTTCATCGCCGATAAAGACTTCACTGATCTCGTTGATATAAGGAAGCTGGTTACCCGCGGTATCGGTCTGGAAGAAGTAAGGGTTGGCAACCAGGCGACGACCTTCCAGTGTTTCTTCTACAACAATGTGTGATTCAAGCGTTGGAGCAATAGCGGTGAATCCAGCCTTAACCAGACGGTCGGATGCCGCCTTGTCTTTCAGCAGAGGGCTAGGAACGTCCTTCCAGTCAGACTGGCCGTAATAGAAGTTGATAACCGCATAACCATTGTCAAAGCCCAGTGATTGAGCCAGCTTGTCAGCGTTCTTGTTCAGCTTTGGGTGGAACTTCTCCAGCAGGTGTTTTGGCTGGAATGGCTGAGCGTAATCCTGAGCAAACATTGACGCCAGTGCTGGCATGGGCGCATTAAGAGAGAAGCGAACAGTGGTGTCATTCAGCGCTTCAACTTTCATCGGCTTGCCAGCGGACAGGAAACGATCCTTTGGTTTTTCGATGATGTTCTTGTCCATCAGCAGGTGGTTGTACCAGAAGGCAATGTCTTCAGCGGTGAAGTCGTCGCCGTCGGACCACTTGTGGCCTTTACGCAGAGTCATAGTCAGTTGAGTAAAGTCTTCATTCCATGCCCAGGACTTGGCGACGTTAGGTACGACAGTGGTCAGGTCATCGCTGAAACGAGTCAGGTTAACGTGTCGTACAGATAGCAGGTCTGAAGTGCCGGACTCTGTTGCTTTGGAGATACCATCCAGTACACCGCCGTATTGGCCAATGGTCTGGTAAGGTGCAATCACTAGCGGTTCACTTGGCAGACGCTGGCTCAGTGATGGCAGTGCAGGGTTGCCGGCAATACGTTTGTTCAATGATTGAATAGCAGGGTTTTCGCTGAACTTCATGGAGCAGTTATGGGTGGCTTCCAGTTCTGCTTTTTCAAACAGGTGAGGAAAACTGCTGCCAGCTTCGGGGCCTGCAACAGCAGGGCAGGAAGCTTGAGCCGATACCGCTGTTGCCAGCAGCGTCATGGCGCCAAGGTATTTCAGGGAAGATAAAGACATAGGCCTAAACATAGGTGCGTTCCTTTTTGTTTTAATTAAATTCCAGTAGTAACTGCGCTTTAGCTTTTACTTGTTGCCAGCAATTTTTCGCTGACGGGTTTTCCGTGGTTATTAATGCCCAGCAATTCGCAGGCGATTCCGCAAAGTTCGGTCTGCTTTGGCTGACACTGTTGCTGGTGGCTGAAGTGCTGCCCCATAACAAACAGTGGAATCTGTCGCTCTTCTGGCAGGTTGCCACCATGACTGTTATCTCCGTTCATTCCATGATCAGCCGTAACCAGAATCTGATATCCCTGTTCTAGCCATTGAGGAATAAAGTCAGAAAGAATCCCGTCTGTATGGCGAACCTTGTTGCGGTAATGTGAACTGTCGCCACCCGCTTTATGGCCGGCGTCGTCAATATTCATGGGATGGATTAGCAGAAAGTCAGGGTCGTATGTTTGGCGAAGGTATTCAGCGTCAAGAAACAGGTGGTCATCAGGGTAGTGATCAAGATGGTAGAAGCAGCCGTGTTGAATCAACTGTTCCTTATCAGAGGTGTGACGATCCCGAACAGGGTTATAGGGAGTTCGGTTATAGAGTTCACTGACCCAGTGATAAGCCGCTGCAGCTGTTGTCAGGCCAGCGTCGCGTGCCAGACTGAAGATGCTGGTCTGGGTAGAGTTACGTGATACATGATTATGCAGAATTCCGCTCTGAACGGGTGGGGTACCGGTAAGCACTGCTTCATACAGAGGGCGGGACAGAGAAGGCAGTTCACATTCAAGTTGGTACAGTGTGGCCTGCTGCCCCTGGCAGAGAGCCTGCATATAACCCATGCAATCTCTGGCAGACTCATATTTAAGTCCGTCCAGAATAATCAGTATGACTTTGTTGCTCATCAGTGCTCTGCTTAACCTGAAGAAATAATGCGGAGTTCAGGTTAAACAGAGAACATGAATAGAAAATGTCTGAAATAAGACGAAAATATGACAATTGTTTTTTATTGCTGTCATAGAGACAGAAACAGCTGCCATAAATATAAAAGCCACCGCCACATTTTTACTTTCAAGTAATGGACTAGGCTATCTACAGAATATTCAGCCGTTGAGTTTTGTCATGTCCCTTTATGATGCGAGAGTAGCTTCAGCCTATAAGACAGGTGTTAGTTTGTTGCCCTGGAGGCGGTGGGCAGAACCCTGGACTTATCATCAAGTGCTAGGTGATATAGCAGGGAAAGATATTCTTGATGCAGCCTGCGGTGTTGGTGTTGTCAGTTTGATGATGGCAGATCTTGGCGCAGGTTCAGTGACCGGCGTAGATATTTCTTCAGCAATGATCGACAGGGCAAAGCTGGATAGTACCGCACCAGTGATTAACTACATCAATTGTGACTTTTCTGATTATCAGGCGGCGTCGCCCCACGATATTGCTGTAAGCAGTTTTATAGTGAATGAAGCGGAAACTGTGGAGCAGCTTGGATTGTTTGTTCGAGCTTTTCACAGAAATTTGAAAGTGAAGGGAAAACTGGCACTGGTTCTGGATATACCGGACAGGCTACAAGGTGTTGATCACTCGTCTTATGGTTATAGATTCTCACTGCCTGAAGGTCGGATGAAGGATGAGGACCGATTCAAACTCTATATTGACGTTGATAAGAGTCTGGTAGAACTGGAGTTGAGCTATTTCTCTTATTCAACCATTAGAAATATTCTTGAAGAAAATGGTTTTCAAGAAGTCGCCTTTACGCCATTGATGGTTCCTGAAGAAGCCCACAGAGCTATGCCTTCAGATTACTGGGACATGATGATTTGCCGGCCGGGGCTTTTTGTTGTGAGTGCTATAAAAATGTCTAAAAGCCAGCTTTAACTTGGCAATATCACCACTGTAATTTCTGCCGCGTTGTCCCTTTGATGCTGAATCAATGAGGAGCATCCACTCTGTTTCACTGTAGCCATAGTGATTAGGGTCGTAGGAAACATCCAGTTCTGTCAGAAACGTCTCAAGCAGGTCGGCTGCATCAGTGCAGGAGCTGTTGAATATCTGTTGAGTACAACTCTGCATAAATCTGTCTTCAGAGTTTGCCCTGAGAATGGTTGGCAGCGTAAAGCTGCAGGCAATGCCATGAGCAGTACCTTTTTCCAAAGTGATTGCATACGACAGATTATGAGCAATAGCAGTACGGGTATTGGAAAAAGCCAGTCCGGCCAGGGTTGAAGCCAGTTGTAACTCTTCTCTGGCAACATCGGCATTGGTTTCGAGGTTAAGCTGAGGCAGATATTGATAAATCCTTTTTATAGCCTCAAGTGCATAGTTCGTACTGATTGGGTTTCTATGAATATTCCACAAACTTTCCAGAGCGTGTGACAGAGCATCAAGCGCAGAACTGATGGCTACACGTTTGGGTAATGTTCGGGTTAAGTCAGGATCAAGAATAGCGGCTTCTGAATAAAGGGAGGGCGCTGATAAAGAGTGTTTTTTGTTGTTCTCAGGGTTCCATACCGTTGCCCAGCAAGTGACTTCACTGCCAGTGCCTGCTGTTGTTGGAATGCAGATAAAAGGTATGGGATTAATAATCGGGCTTGCTTCCAAAACAAGCTCTTCCAGCTCTCTGGCTTCTCCCGAGCAGGCGGCTATTGCTTTACAGGCGTCGATGACTGAACCGCCGCCAAGGGCAATAATAATCTCGGGGGAAGGCTCTGTTGCCTGCAGCCTGCTGCAAAGATGCTTTAAATGAGGGATTGAAGGGTTCTCTTCAACACCGTCAATAATGCAGTCAGGTTCTCTGCCAATGATTCCGGAAATGCGAAGAGTGAGTTGCTTAAAGTAATCCGAACGGTAGGTCAAAACTCCATAACGTCTTCTGCCAATAAGGTCTTTTAAAACAGACAGAGAGCCTGAGCCGGAATAAATAGAGACCGGGTTCGAGAACGTCCACATGGCTGCAGTACCTCTGAAGTAATCAAGCTGTCAGCTAAAATACGGTCGTGAAATTGTGGCAGCTGAATACCATGAGATGTCAGTATTTCAGCCGCTTTATAGTAGAGCTGCCAATAAAAAGACTTAGGGCTGTTCGCCAGCCAGCAACCTTCTTTCAATGTCATCAATCACATCAGGCAAATCTGCAACAGAGTCGATCACATAGTGGGCGCCGGCCTGATAAAGACGTTCCTCGCCTTTCTGTCGAATAGCATTCTGTTCGTCGGTTGAAAGTGTCTGCCATTCAAACAGCTCTATACCCGCTTCATTTCCGGAAACAGAAACACCCACTGTCCATAACCCTGCGTTCAAACCTTCATAAATACCCGGAATGGTGTCATCGACTTTTATGCAGGCTTGCAGGTTTTCAACTTCCAGCTCAATCAGGTTCTTTAATGTCATGTGAGGGTATGGTCGACCTCTTGGAACATCGGTGGCAGCAACAATGCTTTCAGGACTGAAGCCTTTCGCTGAAGCTTTGGCAATTAAACCTTCAATCATGGCCTGACTGTATCCGGTATTACTGCCAACCCTGATATTTCGCAGTTGCAGGTAATCAAAGGTTTCTTTGGCTCCGGGGATCAATTCTGCTCTTTTATTAATCGCTTCGATCTGGATCGGCACAAATTGCTTATAAAGTCGATCAGTATCGGCTTTTTCCGGTGCTTTGCCATGAACGTTTATCCAGGCTTGCTGTATTCTTGGCATGGCTAATAGCTGGCAGATGTGCTCGTATTTCTCGGTCCCCATGGGAACTCTGGCTTCTGCATGGCTGATAGGTACGCTGTTCTGTTCAAACAGCATACAAAAACCATCAATGGGAGCCAGTGACCCATAATCCACGACAGTGCCAGCCCAATCAAAAATAACGGCTTGTACTGGGCCGGAGTAGCTGCGCTTGAATCTGAAGTTCATTTTTTAGACAAGTCTCTTTTGTTTGTAGATATGTCAGGCTGGGACGGAAATTTGCTCTATGCCCATTTCCTGCATTACGTTGGCAATGACGTGCAAAAGTTCATCGATTTGTTCGTCAAACAAGCGGCCAATACAGCCAACACGGAAACTTTCTGCTTCGGTCAGCTTGCCCGGATAAATGATAAAACCGCGCTGTTTCAGCAATGCATAAAAATGATTGAAACTGAATGAAGGGTGCGTCGGTGAGAAGAAGGTAACGATAATAGGTGATAGCCACTGATCTTCGAGCAGGGTGCGGAAGCCCATGTCCCTCATCCCACTGACCAGTCGGTCACGGTTGCGACTGTATCGAGCCAGTCTGCCTTCAACGCCGCCTTCTGCCTGATGTTCGTCGAGCGCATTTAGAAAGGCGACAACCGTGTGAGTAGGCGGTGTATAGCGCCACTGACCGGTTTTCTCCATGTATTGCCACTGGTCGTACAAGTCGAGACTCAGTGAATGAGCATTACCGCTACTTTGTTCGATCACACTCTTTCGAATCAGTGCGTAGCCAAAGCCGGGAACACCTTCGAAGCACTTGTTAGCCGATGAAATAAGGGCATCAAAAGGCAGTTGTTGTGCGTCGACAGGCAGAGCGCCAAAGGCACTCATTGAATCAATAATCAGCCCGCGACCAGCTTGAGCAACGGCTTCGGCGATCTCTTCAACAGGGTTGAGAATACCGGAGCTGGTTTCACAGTGAACGACAGCCACATGAGTGATCTCAGGATCGGCCTGCAACAGTGAAGTGAGTTCTTCTGCTCTTGGCGGGGCATAATCTCCTTTATCAAGAGATGCATGGCTTCTTCCCATGTACTGGCAGATCTTTGCCATGCGCTGGCCATAAGCGCCATTCATGAGAATCAGGATTTTGCCGCTGGGTGGAACAACGGTTGCAATCGTTGCTTCTACAGCAAAGGTACCACTGCCCTGAATGGGAATGCAGGTATGGCTGTTTTCAGCATTGGCGATACTCAGCAGACGCTGGCGAACCGATAGAGTAATACTCTTGAAATCTTCATCCCAGGAACCCCAGTCATGAAGCATGGCTTTCTTGACTGACATAGAGGTCGTAATCGGACCTGGTGTGAGCAGGTATGGATCGGTAGTCATAAGTTTGGTATTCCCGATCAGGGCTGTTGATGAACAGGTTAAGGGGAAAAAGTGTATACCTAGATCGGGAAAAGGTTGGTTAAGGTTTTATGACAATATTTCAGGGCTTGCTCGAGCTTGAAGCTATGTGAATATTTATTCGTATTTATTGGTGTTTTATTTATTATGGGGAGAGGGTATTATCGATTTGTGGACACCATCCACTGATAGGTAGTTAACTCTTCAGGCTTTCGTAATCTTGTGTTCGTGTAGGTATTTATCTGGACGGTTCAAAAATTTTGTGTTTAAATGCGAAAAATTTGCATGATATTTCTGAGGCGAACAGAAGTGCCTGATATACCGACTAAGACAGTATTTTAAAAAGCGAGATGGTGGAATTTCCACTTTCTCGCTTTTTTTTGGCGTTTTTTTGCACAGAATGTTCAGTAATTAAGTTGTCTTAACCGGTGATAATAAGCAGAACGCCGGTAAGGACTGAAAATGCAGCTTGGTTTACACAGTAAATGATGGCTGCATTTTTATAGGTTATATGTGGGAGGAATCATTGAGTAAGTCAGCCGTATTGGCTCTGGAAGACGGAAGCATCTTTCGGGGCATTGCCATTGGAGCAGATGGTGAAACTAGTGGTGAAGTCGTTTTCAATACCGCGATGACCGGCTATCAGGAAATACTCACCGATCCATCCTATTCACGACAAATCGTCACTCTTACTTATCCCCATATTGGTAACACCGGCATTACTCCGATGGATGAAGAATCCTCCGAAGTACATGCTGCCGGCCTGGTGATTCGTGATCTGCCGCTGCTGAGCAGCAACTGGCGGAATAAGATGCCACTGGATGAGTACCTGAGAGAGAACAACATCATCGCCATTGCCGAGATCGATACTCGTCGTCTGACCCGCATCCTTCGTGACAAAGGTGCTCAGAACGGCTGCATTATGGTGGCCGATGAGAACGGCAAGATTGATGAATCCGCAGCGCTGGAAAAGGCCAAAGCTTTTCCCGGTCTGAAAGGAATGGATCTGGCGAAAGAAGTTACGACAGCTGATGCCTATGAGTGGAAAGAAAGTGTCTGGGCATTGGAAACTGACGATCATCAGACGCTTGAAGATCAGCCTTTCCACGTTGTGGCCTATGATTTCGGTGTTAAACGCAACATCCTCCGGATGTTGGTTCAACGCGGTTGCCGCCTGACCGTTGTTCCTGCAGAAACGCCTGCAAAGGATGTGCTGGCCATGAATCCGGACGGTATCTTCCTGTCCAATGGTCCTGGCGATCCAGAGCCATGTACGTATGCCATTGAAGCGATTCAGGAGATCCTGGAAACAAGGATTCCTGTCTTCGGTATCTGCCTGGGTCATCAGTTGCTGGGTCTGGCCAGTGGTGCCAGCACCATCAAGATGAAGTTTGGTCATCATGGTGCCAATCACCCGGTTCAGGATCTGGATGTCGGTAATGTCATGATTACCAGCCAGAACCACGGTTTCGCAGTGTCTGAAGAAGGCTTGCCAGCCAATATTAAAGTGACTCACAAGTCGCTGTTCGATGGCAGTTTACAGGGTATTGAACTGACCGACCGACCAGCATTCAGCTTCCAGGGACACCCGGAAGCAAGCCCTGGTCCACACGATGTGGCCGGACTGTTTGACCGCTTTATCAGTCTGCTTGAAACACATACAGCAGCCTGATTCGACCATCAGTTGAATAATAAGGTTTGGGTGGTTTGATGCTGCCTGAATCTTTGCGAACAGTTTTAGAGAATAAAGATGCCAAAACGTACTGATATCGAAACAATTCTGATCATTGGGGCGGGCCCAATCATCATCGGTCAGGCTTGTGAGTTTGACTACTCCGGTGCCCAGGCTTGCAAGGCTTTGCGCGAAGAAGGTTACCGTGTAGTTCTGGTGAACTCGAATCCAGCCACTATCATGACTGACCCGACCATGGCGGATGCGACCTACATCGAGCCAATTCGCTGGGAAACCGTTGAAAAGATCATTGAAAAAGAAAAGCCGGATGCGGTTCTGCCAACCATGGGTGGTCAGACAGCTCTGAACTGTGCACTGGATCTGTTCCATAAAGGCGTGCTGGCGAAACATAATGTTCAGATGATTGGTGCCAGTCGTACAGCGATTGATAAAGCAGAAGACCGTCAGCTGTTTGATACAGCGATGAAGAATATAGGTCTGGAAACACCGCGTTCCGGTATTGCGCATACCCTGGATGAAGCATGGGGCGTGCAGGCTGAAGTTGGTTTCCCTTGTATTATCCGTCCGTCGTTTACCATGGGCGGTTCCGGTGGTGGTATTGCTTACAATAAGGATGAGTTTGAAGAGATCTGTAAGCGTGGTATCGATCTGTCGCCTACCAGTGAGCTGTTGATCGACGAATCTCTGATCGGCTGGAAAGAGTACGAGATGGAGGTAGTTCGTGACCGTAACGACAACTGCATCATCGTCTGCTCCATTGAAAATTTCGACCCAATGGGTGTTCACACCGGTGACTCCATCACCGTTGCACCAGCCCAGACGCTGACCGATAAAGAATATCAGATCATGCGTAACGCCTCGGTGGCGGTACTGCGTGAAATTGGCGTAGAGACAGGCGGTTCCAACGTACAGTTCGGTATCTGTCCGGATACCGGTCGTATGGTGGTGATCGAGATGAATCCTCGGGTTTCCCGTTCCTCTGCTCTGGCCTCTAAAGCAACCGGTTTCCCGATTGCCAAGGTCGCTGCCAAGCTGGCTGTGGGTTACACGCTGGACGAACTGCGTAACGAAATTACCGGTGGTATCGTTCCGGCGTCGTTTGAACCAACCATCGATTACGTCGTTACCAAGATCCCACGTTTTGCCTTTGAGAAATTCCCTCAGGCTGACGACCGACTGACCACCCAGATGAAATCTGTCGGTGAGGTAATGGCCATTGGTCGTACTTTCCAGGAGTCCATGCAGAAAGCACTGCGTGGTCTGGAAACCGGCGCTACCGGTTTCAATCCTGTGATTGATGTGGCTGAAGAGAATGCCATCGATAAGATCAGGGCTGAGCTGGCGACACCCAAGACCGATCGTCCTTATTATGTGGCTGACGCTTTCCGTGCCGGACTGACTATTGAGGACGTTTTCGACAGCTGCATGATCGACCCGTGGTTCCTGGTTCAGATTGAAGATATTGTTAAGGAAGAACAAAAGCTGGTAGGCCAGTCTCTCGTTGATCTGGATGCTGATCGTCTGTTCCGCCTGAAGCGCAAAGGCTTCAGTGATGCCCGTATGTCTGAAGTTATGGGTATTGAAGAAAAAGCATTGCGTGACCATCGTCGTGGACTGGGTATCAAGCCAGTCTTTAAACGTGTGGACACTTGTGCGGCAGAATTTTCGTCTGACACCGCTTACCTCTACTCTACTTACGAGGAAGAGTGTGAAGCACTGCCAACCAATAACGAAAAAATCATGGTTATTGGTGGTGGCCCGAACCGTATCGGTCAGGGTATCGAGTTTGATTACTGCTGCGTACACGCAGCCATGGCAGCCCGTGAAGACGGTTACGAAACCATCATGGTTAACTGTAACCCCGAGACGGTTTCAACCGATTATGACACTTCCGACCGTCTCTACTTTGAGCCGGTAACACTGGAAGATGTTCTGGCGATCATTGATGTTGAGAACCCTAAAGGCGTCATCGTACAGTACGGTGGTCAGACACCTCTGAAGCTGGCTCGTGATCTGGAAGCAGAAGGCGTTTCCATCATTGGTACTTCACCAGACGCGATCGATCTGGCAGAAGACCGTGAACGTTTTCAGGGCATGATCCAGAAACTGGGTCTGCTGCAGCCACCTAATGCGACAGTTCGGAGTGCTGAAGCCGCTGTAGAAAAGGCCAGTGAGATTGGTTATCCGCTGGTGGTTCGTCCGTCCTATGTTCTGGGTGGTCGTGCGATGGAAATTGTTGCAGCCGAATCCGAGCTGCAGAAGTACATGAAAGAAGCGGTACAGGTGTCTAACGATAGTCCTGTATTGCTGGATCACTTCCTGAACCGTGCTATTGAAGTGGACGTTGATGCAGTCTGCGACGGTAAGCAGGTGGTGATTGGCGCCATCATGCAGCATATCGAGCAAGCCGGTATTCACTCCGGTGACTCCGGTTGCTCACTGCCTCCGTACAGCCTGAGTCCGCGCATTCAGGACCAGATTCGTGAGCAGGTGAAAGCCATGGCCATGGAACTGGGTGTTGTTGGTTTGATGAACGTTCAGCTGGCACTGCAGGACGGTGAACTCTACGTTATCGAGGTGAACCCTCGTGCTTCCCGTACGGTTCCATTCGTCTCCAAATGCATTGGTCATTCACTGGCAAAGATCGCTGCACGCGTGATGATGGGCAAGACTCTGGAAGAACTGGAATTCACTAAAGAGATAATTCCTCCCTACTACTGCGTAAAAGAGGCTATATTCCCATTCAACAAATTCCCGGGTGTTGATCCGATTCTCGGCCCAGAGATGAAGTCCACCGGTGAAGTTATGGGGGTAGGTGAGTCCTTCCCTGAGGCATACTATAAAGCCCAGTTGGCTGAAAACCTGACACTGCCGAAAGGTGGCAAGGTGATCCTGAGTGTTCGTGAGCAGGATAAACCGCAGCTGCCGGGAATAGCCCAGTTGTTGATGGATACCGGTTTTGAACTGGTGGCCACAGCAGGTTCGGCTCAGGTGATCGAAGACGCAGGCTTACCTGTGACCCGGGTCAGGAAGGTGAAGGAAGGAAGACCGAATTTGGTGGACAGCATCGTCAATGGTGATATAGCCTTCGTGGTTAACACGACCGAAGGTCGTCAGGCCATAGCCGACTCCTACACAATTCGCCGTTCTTCTCTGACCAATAAAGTGCTTTACACCACCACCATGGCGGGTGCTGAAGCTATTGCCCGGGCCATTGCCTTTGGCTCGGAAAAAGTAGTCAGACGGCTTCAGGATTTACACGAAGGTAGAACTGGATGACTCGATATCCAATGACTGTGGAGGGCGAAAAAGCCCTCCGTGATGAATTGACCCATTTGAAGTCTGTGGTTCGCCCACAGATTTCTCAGGCTATCGCTGAAGCGCGAGAGCTGGGTGATCTGAAAGAAAACGCTGAATACCATGCAGCCCGTGAACAGCAGAGCTTTACTGAGGGTCGTGTTAACGACATCGAAGGTAAGCTATCTAATGCTATGGTGATTGACATCAATAGCATTGCTAAAAGCGGAAAAGTGATCTTTGGTGTGACTGTTGTTCTGATCAATCTGGACAGTGATGAAGAAGTGACTTACAAAATTGTTGGTGATGATGAAGCCAGCATCAAGGTCAACAAGATCTCTGTCAATTCTCCAATCGCCCGAGCCTTGGTAGGTAAGGAAGAAGGTGATGTTGTTGTCGTTAACACGCCTTCCGGTAGTGTTGAATATGAGATTGATGAAGTGAAGCACATCTGATTTTCAGGCGTTCATAAGTCATAAAAAAACCGCACTCGTTGCGGTTTTTTTATATGTCAGTGATTTATGGAGCGGTGATTTATGAGATAGAAAGTGTCAGAACGATTTTACGTTAGACAGATTTGGTTTGGCTTCCTTGTTCTCTTTATAAATCAGAGCAATGTTGCCAATGGTCTGAATCAGCTCGCACTTTGTTTCTTTTACCAGCTCATCAATGGCCGCTTTCTTCGCTTCGCGATCACCGACTGCAAACTTAACCTTGATCAGCTCATGGTCGTGCAGAGCGCGCTGAGCTTCTTCAACAACACTGTCGCTCAGGCCTTTTCCGGCTACCATAACTACTGGCTTCAGATTGTGACCCAGGGAACGAAAGTGTCTTTTCTTCTCGGAACTAATGCTCATGATGTAAAATCCTGAGGCTGAAAGTTATGACTGCCGGTTGCATACAGCCATGGCAACCGGGTAGCAGTATGTAAGCGAAGTGTAATTTTACCAGTTATTCAGTCTGGTAATTATGGATTCGCGATGGCCGGTACGTATTTTTGGTTAGTACCGTCTTGGAAACTGCTGCTCAAAAGTCCAGTATTCTACTTTATTCTTCATGCCTAGCAATATCAGGTATATCAGGTAACAGATTTAATGGCGCGATCCAAAAGCAGTGCATCCTGGCTTAAGGAGCATTTTGATGACAAATACGTCAAACAGTCCCAGGAAGACGGTTACCGTTCCCGGGCCAGCTACAAGCTGAAAGAGATTCAGGAAAAGGACAAGCTGATCAAGCCGGGCATGAGGGTTGTGGACCTTGGTGCAGCTCCTGGCGGCTGGTCTCAGATTGCTGCAGAACTGGTGGGAGATAATGGTCGCCTTGTCGCGTCCGATATTCTTCCAATGGATCCGTTAGCGGGTGTTGATTTTGTTCAGGGTGACTTCACGGAAGACGCTGTGCTGGAAAAAATCCTCGAAACCATCGGTAGTGACAAGGTAGACCTTGTAATTTCCGATATGGCCCCCAATATGAGTGGATCACTGGCAGTAGATCAGCCCAATGCGATGTATCTGGCTGAGCTGGCTCTGGATCTGGCAAGACAAGTGCTAAAGAAAAACGGCAGTTTTCTGACCAAGACGTTTCAGGGGGAAGGTTATCAGGAGTATCACAAGGATATGAAAACATCGTTTCAGAAAGTGATTACCCGCAAACCGGATTCTTCCAGAGCACGTTCCCGTGAGGTTTTTCTGCTGGCCAGAAATTTTACCGGCTGAATGACATTGTGATTTAAAAAAACAAACTTTACGCTGGAATCTGATTCAGTCTTTCCGACGTAATGTAAGCATGGAGTAATAGGGATTTCCTGCGACTCCATACAACCATCGACGACTGTCACCTGTATCTTCAATCGTGTATGGTAGAAGATGCGGATTAACCATAAAAGAGAGAGCAGAGCCGGTAATTATGCCCTTTACCAATGTTCGCTACAGGCTTGAGTACGCTCACGTGAGGGTGGCCCTATGAATGATATGGCGAAAAATTTGATTTTGTGGGTCATCATTGCCCTTGTGCTGCTGACCGTATTTAAAAACTTCGATGGCATGCAGTCATCCACACAAAGACTCAGTTATTCCGAGTTTGTTAGCAGTGTGGAAAATCGTCAGGTGAGTAAAGTCGTTATTGATGGTTTCACTATCAATGGTTACATGAGTAACAACGAACGCTTTGAAACCAACCTGCCGCCGGCTGTGCCCGATAATCAACTGATGGATGAGCTGTTGCGTGCCAACGTACAGGTCGAGTCCAAACCAATCGAAAAGCAAAGCATCTGGACACAGTTGCTGGTTGCCAGTTTCCCGATTCTGGTAATTCTTGCTGTCTTCATGTTCTTTATGCGTCAGATGCAGGGCGGCGGCGGTGGCCGTGGTGGTCCAATGAGCTTCGGCAAGTCGAAAGCACGACTACTGTCTGAAGATCAGATCAAAACCACCTTTGCTGATGTTGCTGGTGTAGAAGAAGCCAAAGAAGACGTTCAGGAACTCGTAGACTTCCTGAAAGATCCGGGTAAGTTTCAGCGTCTCGGTGGTCGTATTCCACGTGGCGTACTGATGGTAGGTCCTCCGGGTACGGGTAAAACACTGATTGCGAAAGCCATTGCTGGTGAAGCTAAGGTGCCGTTCTTTACTATCTCCGGTTCCGACTTTGTGGAAATGTTTGTGGGTGTGGGTGCGTCCCGTGTTCGCGATATGTTTGAACAAGCCAAGAAACAGGCTCCCTGCATTATCTTTATCGATGAGATCGATGCAGTAGGTCGCCATCGTGGTGCGGGTATGGGTGGTGGTCACGATGAGCGTGAGCAGACACTTAACCAGTTGCTGGTTGAAATGGATGGCTTTGAAGGAAACGACGGCGTTATTGTAATTGCGGCAACCAACCGTCCGGACGTTCTTGATCCTGCACTACTGCGCCCTGGTCGTTTTGACCGTCAGGTTGTTGTCGGCTTACCCGATATCCGTGGTCGTGCACAGATACTGAAAGTGCATATGCGTAAGGTGCCAATAGCAGACGACGTTGAGCCGGAAGTAATTGCTCGTGGTACTCCAGGCTTCTCTGGTGCGGACTTGTCCAATCTGGTCAACGAAGCGGCATTGTTCTGTGCTCGTGCAGGCAAGCGTACCGTAGGTATGCATGAGTTTGACCTTGCGAAAGATAAAATCATGATGGGCGCCGAGCGTAAGTCCATGGTGATGAGTGATAAGGAAAAGAGCAACACGGCTTACCATGAAGCAGGTCACGCTATCGTGGGTCGTATGGTTCCCGATCACGACCCGGTCTACAAAGTGAGTATTATTCCTCGCGGACGTGCCCTGGGTGTCACCATGTTCCTGCCGGAAGAAGATCGCTACAGTCAGAGTAAAGAAGCTTTGATGAGCCAGATCTGTTCTCTGTTCGGTGGTCGTATCGCGGAAGAAATGACGTTGGGTAAAGCAGGTGTAACCACTGGTGCTTCCAACGACATTCAACGTGCAACCCAGATTGCTCGTAGTATGGTGACCAAGTGGGGTCTTTCCGAGAAGCTGGGTCCGCTGCAGTACGATGATGAAGAGGGTGAAGTATTCCTCGGCAAGAACTACGGTAATGGTGGCGGAAGCATGAGTGTTTCCGGTGAAACTGCCAAACTGATTGATCAGGAAGTTCGTGCCATCATTGATGAATGCTACGGCACTGCAGAGCGTATTCTGGAAGAGAATCGCACCAAGCTGGACGTGATGGCTGATGCACTGATTCAGTACGAAACCATCGATGCTGATCAGATTGATGACATCATGGAAGGCAAGGCTCCGCGTCCTCCGAAAGAGTCTTCTGACTCTTCTTCAAAAGGTGACGGCGATGCCGGAATCAAGGCTGATAGCTCTTCTGAAGAGAAATCTGAAGAGAAGTCTGACGAAAAGCCGGAAGAGAAAAAGGATGAAGGTTCTGTTGGCGGTCCAGCCAGCGAAGTCTGATTCGTCGATCTAGCAAACAAAAAGGCAGGATTTATATCCTGCCTTTTTTATATCTTAATTTTTATAGCTACACTCTTCTCTCGTTCATAAATCCCCGAATATATGAACGTAAAAGCTGCATCCCCTCCATCGACGGAGATGCAGCGACTTATTTATTCTATTACGTGTGTTTGCACAATTAATAACCAATAGCTTGGCTGTATAACCATGAAAAAGCTGGACTGCGCTGGAACGATTCTGACTTTTGATCAGCCCAAAGTGATGGGTATTCTTAATATTACGCCGGACTCCTTTTATTCAGGCAGTCGCTATCAGAATCTGGATGCGGTTCTGGCGAAAGCGGAAGAAATGATTGCCGCAGGTGTTGATATTCTCGATGTGGGCGGTGAGTCCACTCGTCCTGGTGCCAATGGTGCGGTCAGCTGTGACCAGGAGCTGGAAAGAGTGCTTCCGGTGGTAGAGGCGCTGAAAAAGAACTTCGACAACATCATTTCCGTGGATACCAGTTCAGCATTGGTTATTACTGAAACGGCAAAAGCGGGTGCTGGTCTGATTAATGATGTTCGTGCTCTGCAGCGAGAAGGTGCGATGGCAGCAATGGCTGCTACGGACCTACCGGTGGTTCTGATGCATTCTCTGGTTGATCAGCCGGAACCTGGTTTTGTGCCGCACTATGATGACGTGACTCGTGATGTCAGTGATTATCTGCTGAGCCGTATTCAAACCTGCGAGCTTAATGGTATTGATCAGGATCGAATCGTGCTGGATCCGGGGTTTGGTGGCGGTATGTTTGGTAAAACACCTGCTTATGACCTGAGTCTGCTCAAGCATCTCAAGCGACTCTGTGATCTTGGCTATCCTGTATTGGCTGGAATGTCTCGAAAATCCTTCATAGGTGCTGTGCTGGATAAGCCTGATGCCGAGCGATTGAGTGCCAGTCTTGCTGTAGCGGTTATGGCTGCGCAGTCCGGTGTAGCGATTATCCGAGTGCATGATGTGGCTGAAACGGTAGATGCTATCAGAATGGTTAATGCGGTTTGCATGGCAGATTAAAGGTCCTTTTTTTGTCACGTTTTTGTCATAAATAAGACAATTAACAGGCTTAAACCCTGTGGCAAGTCATGTGACAATGTTTGATTGCAGTTTTTACAGGTTCGCTTTCGGCTCTTTGTTTTGAGAGTCGGTATTTCATTTGCGTCTAGATGCTTTATTTCAGGGCGAGCCTGATTCAATAGTTTTTAAGGATAATACTATGAGCCGAAAATTTTTTGGCACAGACGGTATTCGTGGCAAAGTCGGCGAATTCCCAATTACCCCTGATTTTGTTCTGAAGCTGGGTTGGGCGGCCGGTAAGGTGCTAGCTGCAGAAGGCGAAGGCAAGGTTGTGATCGGTAAGGATACCCGTATCTCGGGTTACATGTTTGAATCTGCCCTGGAGGCAGGTCTGTCTGCAGCGGGTATTGATGTTTGCCTTACAGGCCCAATGCCTACACCGGCTATTGCTTATCTGACCCGAACTTTTAATGGTCAGGCCGGTATTGTTATCAGTGCGTCCCATAACCCTTTCTACGACAACGGTATTAAGTTTTTTTCCGGTGCCGGTACCAAGCTGTCCGACGACGTGGAGGCTAAAATCGAAGCCCTGATGGAGGGCGAGATTGAGGTGGTGGAATCATCAGAGCTTGGCAAGGTTAAGCGTCTGAATGATGCTGCAGGTCGTTACATCGAATACTGTAAAGCGAGTACCGCTTACCCGCTCGATCTGCGTGGTATGAATATTGTCGTTGATGCCGGTCACGGTGCAACTTATCAGGTTGGTCCTGCTGTGTTCCGTGAGTTAGGGGCTAATGTGCATGCGATTGGTATTGAGCCGAACGGTGTCAATATCAACAAGGATTGTGGCTCTACCAAGCCTGATTTTATGGCTGAAGTGGTAAAAGAGCGCGGTGCTGATTTCGGTATTGCCTTCGATGGCGACGGTGACCGCGTCATCATGGTGGATGACAAGGGTGAGATCGTTGATGGTGACGAGTTGCTGTTTATCATTGCCATGGATCGAAAGCTTCATGGTGAACTGAAAGGCGGTATCGTTGGTACCTTGATGACAAACCTGGGTATGGAAAAGGCATTGGAAGACGCTGGCATTCCATTTTCCCGAGCCAAAGTGGGTGATCGTTACGTTAATGAAGTGATGACAGCCAAAGACTGGGTCATCGGTGGTGAGTCTTCCGGTCACATCATCTGTCGGGATGTTTCGACAACAGGCGACGGTATCGTAGCGGGTCTCCAGGTGATCAAGGCGATGGTTCGTTCCGGTAAGAAGTTGTCAGAACTTCGTGGCGGCATGACCAAATACCCTCAGACCATGATCAACGTTCGTGTTCAGGAAAAGAAGGATACCGACAAGGTTGAAGGTATTGTTTCTGCGGTTAAACAATCGGAAGAAGAGTTGGCTGGTCGTGGTCGTGTGTTGTTGCGTCCGTCCGGTACCGAGCCGGTGATTCGGGTTATGGTCGAAGGTGAACATGCTGAGGAAGTGCGTAAGCATGCGGAATCATTGGCCGTCATTGTTGAGCAGGAAATGTCCTGACAGGTTTTCAGGTTCAGATTTGATGAGTCTGAGCCTTTGTTTTGTGATGTGATTTCTATAACAGCACGAAAGTCCAAAAATTAATTCATGTTTGAATTTTGTTTTTGGCGTCTGTGGAGGTCTGGTGGGCTCTTTTTCTGAGTAACTTGCACGTGTTTGATCTTAGAAAAACATGAATAAATCAAAGTGGACACAGGTTAACAGGTGTTCACTCCGAAGCCCTTTAAATCTCTGTATTTGTGCGGATTTCACTGGCTCTTTTCCGCAGGGATAATTAAGATGTTTTCAGCCTGCAGCGATGGAGTGTTTGTGCTGCTGGAAATCACATTTTTTACTGTATTTAATCACCAGGGCGGGTCTGGGCTTCAGTTGTATATTGCCTATTCCTGAGTTACTATCCCGTCCTCGCGAACGTAGAGGTGAGTATCATGCGTAAGCCACTGGTAGCCGGAAATTGGAAAATGAACGGCTCTCTGGAAAGTAACCGTAAGCTTCTTGAAGCTTTGGTTTCAGGTTTGAATACTCAGGCAGAGGTGTTGGTATGTCCTCCTGCTGTCTATGCACACTCCGTTCTCGAGCAGTTAGCTGGTACTGCAGTGAAGGTAGGTCTACAGAACGTTTCTGATAAAACCTCCGGCGCTTTTACTGGCGAAATTTCGCCTTTAATGGTTAAAGATCTCGGTATCGAGTACGTAATCATTGGTCACTCTGAGCGTCGTGCCATTTATGGTGAAACTGACGAGCAGGTAGCTGCGAAATTCTGCGCTCTTGTTGATGCGGGTATTGCACCTATCCTCTGTGTAGGTGAAACTCTAGAAGAGCGCCAAGCGGGTGATACCATGAAAGTGGTAGCCGCTCAGGTAGAAGCTGTGCTGCGGACTGCTGGTCCGGAGCGTCTGGCAAACTTTGTGATCGCTTATGAGCCTGTATGGGCTATTGGAACCGGTCTGACTGCAACGCCAGAACAGGCGCAGGAAGTTCACGCTGCAATTCGTACTCTGCTGGCAGAGCACGATGAAGCAATGGCTGCTAAAACCCGTATTCTGTACGGTGGCAGCATGAAAGCAGCAAACGCTGTTGAACTGATTGCACTGCCTGATGTTGATGGTGGCCTGGTAGGCGGAGCCTCCCTGGTTGCAGAAGAGTTCCAGGCGATCTGTCACGCTGCAGGATAGTGATGGAAACCATAATTCTTATTGTACATGTTCTTGCCTCTGCTGCTGTGATCGGTCTGATCCTTCTACAGCAGGGCAAGGGTGCAGAAGCCGGTGCCAGTTTTGGTTCCGGTGCGTCACAGACGGTATTTGGTAGCGAAGGTACAGGCTCCTTTATGAGTCGTACTACTGCGATCATTGCTACCATCTTTTTTGTGACCAGTTTCAGTCTGGCTATTGTTGCTAGACAGAAAGCAGACAGTGTCGGTGATGCTGGTGTGCCAGCGGTTGTTGTTGAAGAAGTGGTACCTGCAGGCGATGCTCCATTGTCTATAGAAACTGCTTCTGAAGGGGCTACCGAGAGCGATTCTCCTGTGATAGACTCTACCGCAGTCGAGAGCGACAAGCAGAATTAATAGCTGTCTCTGCTGTCCAATCTGATGAAAGTCAGATTTAACTCATAAAGGAAAGGCTTTTAAAGTCTGAGTTTTGTGAAGGGATGCAGAGACGGTGTTTGCCCAGGTGGTGGAATTGGTAGACACGCCGTCTTGAGGGGGCGGTGACCGAAAGGTCGTGCGGGTTCAAGTCCCGCCCTGGGCACCAGTATTGAGAAGTGACTATTGAAGTAGTTCTTAAAATATAAAGTGTATTGCTGATAAGAGTTAGGTTGTTATCAGGCTTCCTAGCTGGCACTATACAAAAAGATTTGATGCGGGATGGAGCAGCCTGGTAGCTCGTCGGGCTCATAACCCGAAGGTCGTCAGTTCGAATCTGGCTCCCGCTACCAAATAAAAAAACCCCAAGTATGGGGTTTTTTATTAGGTGCGTTAAGGTCTGTTTCGGTGCTTTCAGCAATGAAGGTGGCCGGTTCAGGCCTTCAGTTGCGTCCAGCTGGAAAACTGGGTGCATAGAAGGACAGGGCTTTAGTAGCCCTTTTTTTGTTTTTGCAGACAGGTGTTTCCAACGTGGCAGCTAAGCAGTCGCAACTAGAAGCATTGATTGGTCCAGTGGTTGAGTCACTGGGGTACACACTCTGGGGATTGGAATTCCGGTCTCAGGGTAAGCAGTCAATGCTCCGTATTTACATCGATGCACTGGAGCAAGACCAGGGCATTCAGCTGGAAGACTGTGAAAAAGTCAGTCGCCAGGTAAGTGGGGTTCTCGATGTAGAAGATCCGATCACTGAAGAATATACCCTCGAGGTGTCTTCTCCCGGTGTCGATCGTCTGCTGTTTACTCTGGAGCAGTATGCAGCCTGGGCCGGTGCCGAGGTGAATCTGCGTTTACGTGTACCTTTTGAAGGTCGCCGTAAATTTAGGGGTATAGTGAGAGGTATAGAAGACCAGGACGTGATACTGGTTGTAGACGACCATGAGCTTCTTCTCCCGATCGAGAGCATAGACAAGGCTCAGGTGATACCAAAGTTCGACTAACTTCAAACTCTTTGATTACTGGTTGAATGATTACTGGTTGAAAAGCAGCTGGTTGAAGAACAACCGGTTAATCAAGAGTGAGTATGGTTCAGGCCGGGTTAAACGCCCTTGCCTACAGGCATGGAAAACTGCAGGTAGAGGCCTTCCCGGTGAGCGGCTAGGGAAGTGTTGGCATAGGCATGGACTGGTTCAGCATAGGCGAGGCAGAGCATGAGTAAAGAAATTCTGTTGGTCGTTGAGTCCGTTTCCAACGAGAAAGGCGTCCCACCCGAAGTCATCTTCGAGGCTATGGAGATCGCCCTGGCGACAGCGACCAAAAAACGTTACGAATACGAAGTAGATATTCGTGTGGCGATTGACCGTAAAAGCGGTGAATACGACACATTCCGTCGTTGGCACGTAGTGCTCGACGAAGATTTCGAATTTCCGGGCATGCACTTTACCCTCGATGAAGGTAAAGAGAAGGATGAGTCCCTGGAAATTGGCGGTGTTTGGGAAGAAGAAGTTGAATCCGTAGGATTCGGCCGTATCGCTGCCCAGACTGCTAAGCAGGTCATCGTACAAAAGGTACGTGAAGCCGAACGTGCGCAGATGGTAGAAGCCTATCGCGACAGGATCGGTGACCTGATTAACGGTACCGTTAAGAAAACCACCCGTGACAGCATTATTGTTGATCTGGGTAACAATGCTGAAGCTGTGTTGCGTAAGGACAATGTCCTGCCTCGCGAAAACTTCCGTATGGGTGTTCATGTTCGTGCTCTGCTGAATGAAATTTCCACTGAAGGCCGTGGCCCTCAGTTGATGCTGTCTCGTACTGCGCCGGAAATGCTGATCGAACTGTTCCGCATCGAAGTGCCTGAGATTGCTGAAGAAACTCTGGAAATCAAATCTGCAGCTCGTGACCCGGGTTCCCGTGCCAAGATTGCCGTGAAAACCAACGACGGTCGTATTGATCCGGTTGGTGCCTGCGTAGGTATGCGCGGTGCTCGAGTTCAGGCAGTTTCTGGTGAACTGGGTAACGAACGTATCGATATCGTACTGTACGACGATGAGCCTGTTCAGTACGTAATCAATGCAATGCAACCTGCAGAAGTTGCATCCATCATCGTTGATGAAGATAGCCGAACCATGGATATCGCTGTCAACGAAGATAATCTGGCGCAAGCCATTGGCCGTAGTGGCCAAAACGTTCGACTGGCCAGTGAGTTGACTGGTTGGAAACTGAACGTAATGACTGAAGCTGAAGCCGCTGCCAAGCAAGAAAAGGAAGCGGATAAGTTTAAGCAAGTATTTATTGATTCTCTCGATATTGACGATGAGTTAGCTCAACTGCTGGTTGATGAAGGCTTTACCACACTCGAAGAAGTGGCCTACGTGCCAATGGAAGAGATGATGGAAGTCGAAGGTATGGATGAAGAAGTGTGTGAAACACTTCAGACTCGTGCCAAAGACAAGCTGCTGACTCAGGCGATTGCTCGAGAAGAAAAACTGGATGGTGCACAGCCTGCCGAAGACCTTCTGAACATGGAAGGTATGGATCAGGATTTGGCTGTGGAACTGGCAAGCCGTGGCGTGATTACCATGGAAGACCTGGCGGAGCAGTCCATCGATGACCTTCTGGACATCGAAGGTATGGACGAGACCCGTGCCGGCGAGCTGATTATGACGGCGCGTGCTCCCTGGTTCGAGGAAGCTGGTAACTAAGCGGGCCACTGAGAGGAGAAGTGTTAATGGCAGAAGTAACCGTAGAGCAACTCGCGAAGGTGGTCGGCGCTCCAGTCGAAAAACTGTTGCAGCAGATGAGTGACGCGGGCGTGAAGAAGAGCAAAGGCTCTGAAGTCGTGTCCGATTCTGAAAAGAAGAAGCTGCTCGCTCACCTGAAAAGCGCACATGGCGACCATACCGGCACAGCCGAGCCAGCCAAAATTACTCTGAAGCGCAAAACCGTTAGCCAGGTTAAAGTGGCAGGTGGCGCTTCCGGCAAGAAGAAAGTTGTTAACGTAGAAGTTCGCAAGAAGCGCACTTACGTTAAGGAAGAAGAGAAGAAAGATACTCGCGGCGATACTCGCGGCGATGATCGCGGTGGTGACCGTCCTGCTCGCACAGGTGATCGTCCTGCTCGCACAGGTGATCGTCCAGCTCGTGATGGTGACCGTCCTGCTCGCACAGGTGACCGTCCTGCTCGCACAGGTGATCGTCCGGCTCGCACCGGTGACCGTCCTGCTCGCACAGGTGATCGTCCAGCGCGTCCAGGTGATCGTCCAGCGCGTCCAGGTGATCGTCCTGCTCGCACAGGTGATCGTCCTTCACGTCCACCAGGTGGTGCACGTCCAGGTGGCGCACCAGGTTTTGATCCGTCAGCTGCGCCAATGCCAGCTCCGGATGCGGACAGCAAGCAACGCCGTACTCGTAAGGCTCCTGGTGGCAACAAAGATCGTCGTGATGATAATCGCGGAGATGGTGGTCGTCGTGGTGCAGGTGACAGACGTGGTCGCGGTGGTCGTAGAGACGATCGTGGTGGTCGCAGAAGATCTACTACGCGTACTATCACGCCAGAATCCATGGCAGGTCACGGCTTTACTATGCCGACTGCGCCAGTGGTTCGTGATGTCTCCATCCCTGAGACCATTACTGTAGCCGAACTGGCTAACAAGATGGCCATCAAGGCAGCGGACGTCATCAAGGTGATGTTCAAGATGGGCTCCATGGTAACCATTAACCAGGTTATCGATCAGGAGACTGCATCCATCGTCGTAGAAGAGATGGGTCACAACGTTAAGCTGGTTAAAGCGGACAGCATTGAAGACACCCTGGTTGAAAATCAGGAAGATCATGTTTCCGACTTTGACGAAGTGCCACGTGCACCGGTTGTTACCGTAATGGGTCACGTTGACCACGGTAAGACCTCTCTGCTGGATTATATTCGTAAGAGTCGTGTACAGGCAGGTGAAGCCGGCGGTATTACCCAGCACATTGGTGCTTACCACGTGGATACACCGCGCGGTATGGTGTCCTTCCTGGATACTCCTGGACACGCGGCGTTTACCGCAATGCGTGCTCGTGGTGCCAAGGCGACTGACATCGTAATCCTGGTGGTTGCAGCAGACGACGGCGTAATGCCTCAGACCGAAGAAGCGGTAGCTCACGCGAAAGCAGCTGGCGTACCTTTGGTTGTTGCTGTCAACAAGATGGATAAAGAAGGTGCAGATCCGGATCGTGTTAAGAACGAGCTGTCTGCCCACGGTGTTATTCCTGAGGATTGGGGCGGCGAAACCCAGTTCATGCACGTTTCTGCGCTGACTGGTCAGGGCATTGATGAGCTGCTGGAAGCAGTTGTACTGCAGTCTGAAGTACTGGAACTGACAGCGGTTGCTGAAGGTCCTGCGAAAGGTGTTGTAGTTGAATCCCGTCTGGATAAAGGTCGTGGTCCTGTTGCTACTGTACTGGTTCAGGCCGGTCAGCTGGAACAAGGCGACAACATCCTGGTAGGTCAACAATACGGCCGTGTTCGTGCACTGCTGGATGAAGATGGTAAGCCGATCAAGCAAGCCGGTCCTTCCATTCCTGTCGAGATCCTTGGTCTGGACGGAACACCTGGCGCTGGTGACGAGCTGATCGTTGTTAAGGATGAGCGTAAAGCCCGTGAAATTGCACTGTTCCGTCAGGGCAAGTTCCGTGAAGTGAAGTTGGCTCGCCAGCAAGCTTCGAAGATGGAGAATATCTTCTCCAGCATGGGTACCGAAGAGAAGAAGACACTGAACATCGTCCTGAAGGCTGACGTTCGTGGTTCTCTGGAAGCGCTGATCAGTTCCCTGGAAGAGCAGGGTAACGACGAAGTTCAGGTTAAGGTTATCTCCGGCGGTGTTGGTGGTATTACCGAAACCGACGCTAACCTGGCGCTGGCTTCCAACGCGGTTATCGTAGGCTTTAACGTACGTGCCGATGCTTCAGCCCGTAAGGTTATCGAAACCGAAGAGCTGGATCTGCGTTACTACAGTGTTATCTACGACATCATTGACGATGTGAAGAAAGCACTGGGCGGCATGCTGGGCTCCGACACCCGTGAGAAGATCGTGGGTACTGCTGAAGTTCGTGACGTATTCCGTTCACCGAAGTTCGGTGCGGTTGCCGGTTGTATGGTTATTGAAGGTACTGTTTACCGTAACGACCGTATCCGTGTACTGCGTGACAACGTGGTTATCTTCGAAGGCGAGCTGGAATCCCTGCGTCGCTTCAAGGATGACATGCAGGAAGTTCGCGAAGGCATGGAATGTGGTATCGCGGTTAAGTCCTACAACGACGTTAAGCCAGGCGACAAGATCGAGGTTTACAAGACCATCGAAGTACAACGTACTCTGTAACTTGTAGCTCTTTCGTTGATTGCTAAATGCGATTAAAAAGGCCCGCGGTTTTTACTGCGGGCTTTCTCATTTCTGGAATAAGTAGCTAGGTAGCAGATTGCCGAAACAGGTAAGGAATAAGCCGACGCGCTGTGAACCCTTCCCTGGGCGCTCAACTACGGCATCCTTGCTGTAGATGGTCGGCTTATTCCTTACCTGTTTCGACAGAGTGTTATGCTCTGCCGGTTGAGCAGGTGCCTGTTTAAACAGGAATATTCTTTTAGGAAAACGATTCCCAATGGCTAAAGAATACAGTCGTACCCAACGGGTAGCCGACCAGATTCAAAAAGATCTGGCGCAGCTGATCCAGCAGGAAATGAAAGACCCTCGCCTGGGTATGGTGACGGTCAGTGCAGTAGAAGTATCCAGAGATCTGGGCTTCGCTGATGTCTTTATCTCTTTCCTTGGTCTTGATGATCAGGAAAAGATCGATGAAGGTCTGGAAGTAATGAAAAGCGCAGCGGGTTTCCTGCGCAGTCAGCTGGCAAAAAGCATGAAGTTGCGTACCACGCCTCAGTTGCGTTTCCGCTACGACAACAGCATGAGCAACGGTGCCTACCTGAACGAATTGATTATTAAAGCTCGTTCCGGTGACAGTGACTACCAAACCACTCTTGCTGACAAAGAGCAGGCTGAGCAAAAGAAACAGAACGAGGAGTAACAGATGGCCAGACGCGGACGTAACCGTGGACGTAATGTCAATGGTATCGTGGTTGTAAACAAGCCTCTGGGTGGCAGTTCCAATCATGTTCTACAGCAGGTTAAGCGCATGTACGGCGCTGCCAAAGCAGGTCACACAGGTGCTCTCGATCCGCTGGCAACTGGCGTACTGCCAATCTGTCTGGGTGAAGCAACCAAATTTTCTCAGTACCTGCTGGAATCCGACAAGTCCTACCGGACTCGTGTAAAACTCGGTATTCAGACTGAAACCGGCGATCGTGAAGGTGAAGTTGTCGAGCAGCGCGCGGTAACAGTTACTCGTGCTGATGTTGAAGGTGTGCTGGAACGTTTTCGTGGTGAAATCGACCAGGTACCGAGCATGTACTCAGCGCTGAAGCACAATGGTGAGCCGCTTTATAAACTGGCCCGTCAGGGTATCACTGTTGAGCGTCCTGCCCGTCAGATCACTATTCATCGTCTGGAATTGCTGGACTTTGAAGGTGATGAAATGGTGCTGGAAGTGGAGTGCACCAAAGGCACTTACATCCGCACACTGGCGGAAGATATCGGCATTGCGCTGGGCTGTCTGGGGCATGTAGCTGAACTGCATCGTATCAAGGCGGGCCCTTATACCGAGCATCAGTCTTATACTCTGGAGCAGCTGGAAGAAGCGCGTGATGGTAGTGGTCATGCCGGACTGGATCAGTTGCTGCTGCCGCTGGATACCTCTGTCAACGACTGGCCTCAGATCAAACTGGGTGTGAACAGCAGTTTCTACATTATGCAGGGGCAGGCGGTTCAGGTTCCTCAGGCACCCGCTCAAGGCAATGTACGTATCTATGGTCAGGAAGCCAGTGAGTCTGGAGAAGAGGTTTATCGCTTTTTGGGTGTTGGTGAAATTGACGATGATGGCCGTGTAGCGCCTAAGCGTCTGATTCAGCAGCAGTCCTGATTATGAGTGGCGGTCCGGGTCGTTGATCCGGGCTGCTATTTTATTCTGTTCCAGTGTCGTTTTCTCTTTCTTTACGATAAAGATTGTCAGCAATTTTTCTGAACTGTTTGTTTATTTCTTCAAGAAAAAATCTGTTCAATAAGCCTTCTGTATGAGTCGAAGTAAAAGAGCTATTTTCTTTCAGATTAAATGCTGTTGTTGCCTGTAATAAGGTGTAGCTTGAAATGCTTGTTTTGAGACTGTCCCAAAAATGAGTTTCCTGCAAGCAGGCGAGAAACTTCAGTGCATCTTTAATTTTTCTTTTATTGGGTTTTGCATATTTTGAGGGCAATGGCTGCAAATCTGGTGCAAAGCAATTTGCACCTTGTGTGAAAAACTCTTTTATGTCTTTTTCCGGCTTTATATTCATCAGGTTAAGGCTCATGTCATGAATGCCTAGCCCCAAAACCAGCTCTAATGACTTGATGTCTGGTAGTTGAATGTTTTTTAGCTCATCAAAGTCATTTAATGGGTTTCGCAATCCATTGTCTTTGAATATATCTAATAAAAACTGGAGCTTAATGGCCTTCCATTGGTCCGCCTCTATTCCAGAACTGTGCATTAAATCATGCTCAAAAAAGTCGGCACAAAGTCCCCAGTCCCCATCAAATAGTATCTCTGGCATGTCTGTGAAGAGCCCTGCAGGATGAACGCCATAGAACCAGGTTTTAATGAAAAAAACTAAGCCAATCTCATCAATGCAAGGGAATAGCAGCGCTT
Source organism: Endozoicomonas sp. OPT23 (assembly GCF_009653635.1). Classification (GTDB taxonomy): domain Bacteria; phylum Pseudomonadota; class Gammaproteobacteria; order Pseudomonadales; family Endozoicomonadaceae; genus Endozoicomonas_A. The sequence goes on from NZ_PPFD01000002.1 coordinate 66,932, forward strand.
CAAGTTTCTTTAATGGCTTATAATTTGTCTGGACAGAATTTGAAAAAATTAGATGGCGTCCGCGCCATAATTTTTTGAGGCTGTGGATAAACTGGTCGGGTTCATTAAGAGCCTGGCTCCACTGAACTCTGCTTAAATGCCCGAGAGTAGTGTGGGGTAGGTACTTCGACTTATGCTCATTCAGGTGAAGGCAAAAGTCTTTCTGAAAAAAGGATATGTAGTGTGCAGCTTTATAAGAAAGAATAAAGCTCCTGTTCCATGGGAAGCCTTCTCTTTCCAGTTGTTCCAGTTCTGAAATAAGTTCCTTGTAAAGCCGCTGGCTCTCACTATCAATACCGCTTCCGAGAATAGTCTCTCTGATAAATGTAATGATTGCAGTGCTGACTTTTTTCATTCCAGGCATAGGAATGGTTCTGTCTTTTGGAAGGACTTTTATGGCGTCTTCGAACTCGGCGCAGAGTGTTGGGTCTTCGCTAATGTCTTTTACGAATTCAGGATTATTTGGGCCAATGACCTGTTCTATTCTCTGTTGTTCCGCGGACTTGGTTATTTTCGCAGCGGATGTGACTTGACTGTTTAAGCTGCCAGCTTCAGTGCTGGCTGTGGCCTTCCGCATGCTGAGTGGGCGCCGACCTTCTCTCTCGCTAGAGGGTTCAGGTGAGGCTTGATGGCCATCTGTTGAACGGACAGAGTAGCCAAAAAATGAGCTGACAGGCAAAGCATACTGGCAAAAGTCAGCTGAACTGAGTGCTTCGAAAAATGCTCCGGGGTTTATTGTCAGCATAATATTGCCTCTAAAAAGATATATACCCTTTGATTCAATACTTTCTTATATGTTTCATAATTTATGAAAGAAGAGCTAACAAAGTGGTTATGAACTTATGATTCTGAACTTATGATTGTGGGAGGAGGTTGAGAGGCTATCCAGTTGCTCTTGTTTGTTTCCCTTAGAACTTCTCTGAATATCATAATAAGACAGAAGTCTTGCGTGGAGGTCAGTAAAAAACGATTATCAGGAACTTATGGCTTAATGCTCTTCGTTGTTGATATGAGAATATTATGAAGTTCTGTAAAAAGATAAATATTTGTTTTTTCGCTGCTTTTATTGTGGCTGGTTTAAGTGGCTGTGGCAGTGATGAAAATGCTGCTATCAAGGTGGGTGCGACAGTGGGGCCTCACGCTCAAGTAATTGAAGCTGTTGTTATTGAGGCTGAGAAGCAGGGGTTGAAGGTTGAGCTTGTTGAGTTCTCTGATTTTATCACGCCCAATGCAGCACTGGCCGATGGCAGTATCGACTTGAACAGCTATCAGCATCTGCCATTCCTGAATTATTTTAACAACAGTCGTGGTACAGAGTTGGCCTCTCTGGGGCAATCGATCCTGATGAGAATGGGAGTTTATTCCAGTCAGCACCAATCGATTGAACATTTGCCTGAGAAAGCAAAAATTGCCATTCCTAATGATCCGACCAATGGTGGTCGAGGTTTGTTACTGCTGGCCAAAGCAGGATTGATAACCTTGAAGGAAGGCGTTGGCCATAAAGCGGTCATCAGTGACATTACCAGTAACCCTAAAAAGCTTGAGTTTATTGAAATCGAAGCTGCTCAGTTGCCTCGTAGTCTGGATGATGTAGATGCGGCCACTATTACCATGAACTATGTCATGTCTGCCGGGTTGAGCCCGAAGGAGAATGGCATTTTTCTGGAGTCCAGAGATGAACCGCTGGCGGTTATGGTGATTGCTGCCAGAGAGCAGGACAAAAACAAACCAGAATATAAGAAGTTCGTAGAAATCTATCAGTCTCAAGTGATTAAGGATTATCTGTCAGCAAGCTTTAATGGCACTATTGAACCAGCTTTCTGAGGGTTTATTGCTGTGCAGGTGGTAATAAACCTACTGGCCATAATGGGGCAGGTTGGTTTAGAATGCCCATCCTGTAACCAATCGTTATGCTCTAATAAATATTGGTTTGAAGGACGACTGTAAATATGCACGGTCGTACCCGATTTTTTGTTGATGCATATTTAATCTGGAGTTAAAGCCATGGCTTTGTCTGTTGAGAAGAAAGCAGAAATCGTTAAAGAATTCGGTCGCACTGAAGGCGACAGCGGTAGCCCTGAAGTACAGGTTGCTCTGCTGACTGCAAACATCGAAGGTCTGCAGGGTCACTTCAAGGCTAACCACAAAGATCACCACAGCCGTCGTGGTCTGATCCGTATGGTAAACCAGCGTCGTAGCATGCTGGACTACCTGAAGCGTAAAGACGTTCAGCGTTACAGCGCTCTGATCGCACGTCTGGGTCTGCGTCGCTAAAATCTGCGCCGCTACGACTTGCGTCGAAGCTATCTGAAGACTTTTGGAACTTTTGTTCAATGAGTTTTCAGAAGACAGAAGGGTCAAAGATCTTTTTGTTGCTTGAAACACCGCCCGTTTCTTTGGAGACTGGCGGTGTTTTGCATTGTCTGCAGTAGAACTTTGTGAAGATCTCTTGCGGAGAAGGTCTTAATAAGTTCCTAAGACTTTCCTGATTGTTGTATCGAAAAGTGCTGTGGATCAATGCGCTGACAGTCAAAGGAACGAAAAGTTACGAGGATAGTCTGCTTTTCTACTGACTGTTGTTTACAATAGGTGGAATAACTTTGATCAGTCATTCTGCTGATCACGTTATTCAATGACACAGCACTCCGGTCGACATTGATTCAGTCGTTTGAGGGTGCAATTCCAAGTCTGTCTGATCAGCTGTCCCTGGATAGCCTGAAGCCGTTCTCTCAGTGGGTTTTGAATTGCATCTCTGACACCTCAATGGCCGGATACTGAAAAATGATATTTCACTCTGATACAGGAAAATAGTGTGAATCCGGTAACTAAAACGTTCCAAATCGGTGACCAGACCGTAACTCTGGAAACAGGTCGTGTTGCCCGTCAGGCAACCGGTTCTGTACTGGCCACCATGGGCGATATCTCTGTACTTGCTGCAGTAGTAGGCTCTAAAGAAGCAAGACCTGGACAGGATTTCTTTCCTCTGTCCGTTCACTATCAGGAAAAGACTTACGCAGCGGGCAAAATCCCGGGCGGCTTCCTGAAGCGTGAATCCCGTCCGAGCGAAAAAGAAACTCTGACTTCCCGTCTGATCGACCGTCCAATTCGTCCACTGTTTCCGAAAGGTTACATGAATGAAGTACAGGTAGTTTGTACGGTTATGTCTACCGACAAGCTGAACGATCCTGACATGGTAGCTATGCTGGCTACTTCTGCTGCGCTGGCGATCTCCGGTATTCCTTTCGACGGCCCTATTGGTTGTGCTCGTGTTGGTTTCAATGAAGAGCAGGGTTACATTCTGAACCCTACTTTTGAAGCACTGGCTACTTCCGAGCTGGACATGGTTGTAGCGGGTACCAAAGACGCTGTTCTGATGGTTGAATCCGAAGCTAAGGAACTGACTGAAGACGAAATGCTGGGTGCGGTTCTGTTCGCGCATCAGGAATACCAGACCGCAATCACTGCTATTGGTGAACTGGCTGCAGAAGTTGGCAAGCCTCGTTGGGACTGGGCTGCTGCGGAAGAGAATGTATCTCTGAAAGAAAAAATGTCTGCTTTTGAAGGTCGTATGCGTGAAGCTTACCAGATCATCATCAAGCAGGATCGTTACACTGCAGTTAACGCTCTGCGCAGTGACGTACTGGCTGCTCTGGCCGGTGACGACAGCGAATTTGCTACTTCTGATGTTGAAAAATCATTCAGCAAGCTGGAGAAGAACGTTGTTCGTGGCAACATCATCAATGGTATGCCTCGTATCGACGGTCGTGACACCAAGACGGTTCGTGACATCGCAGTAGAAGTTGATGTTCTGCAGAAGACTCACGGTTCCGCACTGTTCACCCGCGGTGAAACTCAGGCGATCGTTGCTGCCACTCTGGGTACTGCCCGTGACGCGCAAATCATCGATGCTCTGCAGGGCGAAAGCAAAGACCCGTTCATGCTGCACTACAACTTCCCATCCTACTCTGTAGGCGAATGTGGTCGTATGGGTGCGCCAGGTCGTCGTGAAATCGGTCATGGTCGTCTGGCTCGTCGTGGTGTTGCTGCAGTTCTGCCAACTCAGGAAGAATTCCCGTACACCATCCGTGTTGTTTCCGAGATCACTGAATCCAACGGTTCCAGCTCCATGGCTTCCGTATGCGGTACTTCCCTGGCTCTGATGGACGCTGGTGTACCTCTGAAGGCACCAGTAGCCGGTATCGCTATGGGTCTGGTTAAGGAAGGCGAGAAGTTCGCTGTCCTGACCGACATTCTGGGTGACGAAGATCACCTGGGCGACATGGACTTTAAAGTAGCGGGTACTTCTGAAGGTATCACTGCTCTGCAGATGGACATCAAGATTTCCGGTATCACCGAAGAAATCATGGAAGTTGCACTTGAGCAGGCCATGGGTGCACGTATGCACATCCTGGGTGAGATGAACAAGGTTATTGGTTACGCTCGTCCTGAGCTGAACCCTAACGCTCCATCCACCATGTCTCTGAAGATCGATACCGACAAGATCCGTGACGTTATCGGTAAGGGCGGTGCCACTATCCGTTCTATCTGTGAAGACACTGGCGCTTCTGTTGATATCGACGACAGCGGTAAAGTACAGATTTTTGCGGACAGCCGTGAAAACGCACAGGCTGCTTACGACCGCGTTATCGGCATCACTGCTGAAGCGGAAGTTGGCAAGCTGTACACCGGTAAGGTTACCCGTATCCTCGACTTCGGTGCTTTCGTTAGCGTTCTGCCAGGTAAGGATGGTCTGGTTCACATCTCTCAAATCGCCGATGAGCGTGTTGAGAATGTAACTGACTACCTGAAAGAAGGTCAGGAAGTTGAAGTTGTAGTTCTGGATATCGACAACCGTGGTCGTATCAAGCTGAGCATGAAAGAAGTTGAGCGCACTAAAGAGCAGCTGAGCTGATTGACTGAATGAATCAGTAAAATAGCTATGTTAAGTGGCTGATTATTAACAAATATAAAACAGGAGCCTTATAGCTCCTGTTTTTCTTTCTAAACCCGCTTTTTAAATACGATTTTTTGTCACAAAGTGATAAAAACTTTCCTGCGTTCATGGCTGTGCGCCTTTTTTACAAGATACAATACCTGTCCAAAAACGAAAGCATACAGAGGTTAGCCTGAATACGGGTTAGCTTTGAAGTGGTGCAGGATAGGATTACAGGAATGACCGAGGCAGTTCACTGTCACTACCATCAGAGCAATGCGGCAATATGGCATTGTGAACCTTGTCAGAAACATTACGGCGACTGTTGTGTACCCAATGTGCCAGAAGGTTATGACGAGCCTGCATGCACCTTGTGTCATGAACAGCTGACCTACCTGGGTGCTGCTCATACGGCTGAACCTTTCTGGCAGATTATCAATAAATTTTTTACCTATCCGGTTCAGTTATCGAGCCTGTCTTTTTTATTCGTCAGCGTCGTTATTGGTCTTCTTGCTCCATACACTGGCCCGGCGGAGCCAATTCTATCGCTGATTATGATGGCGGTTTTGATTAAATACTCTCTGCAGATTATCGAGGCAGTGAGTTTCGGAAGCTGGGAACCGCCATCATTGGAAGATGCTTTTTCAGCGGATGCATTGAGCTTGTTCTTTAAGCAGATGGCTATCTTCTTTGTTGGTGGTGTAGCACTCTACTTTATCGGTTCGTTGGGTTGGATCGCTTTCTTCGCGGCGCTTTTCTTTATGCTGCTGGGGGTGCCTGCATCGACGATGATTCTGGCTCGAGAGCAATCGCTGTTCAGTGCTATTAACCCAATCAAAATTGCCTTTGTTATGGCGGCGATTGGCTGGCCTTATCTGTTGCTCTACTTCTTCCTTATCGTTCTATCTGGTGGTCCAGCTTATTTTATCGGCTTCCAGCTGGAGCCTTCGCCAGCGACTGTAGCGGCATCTTCCTTCCTTGGAGGCTACTTCTCCTTTGTTATGTACGCCATGATGGGGTATTGCCTCTATCAGTATCAGGCGACACTGGGGTATACCGCAGAGATGGAAGAGTTTGGGGAGGTTTCCGAGGAAGATTATCGTAAGAGCAAGGCTATGGCGGACAGTCTGATTCTGATGCGTGAAGGGCGTGAAGAGGAGGCTTTAAAAGCCGTCAAAGCGGCACTGACGAATGCTGCGACCGATCTTCAGTTGAATAAGCGCTTCTTTCAATTGTTGATGTTGACTGCTTCTGATGAGATTTTGCAGAAATTTGTCGGTAAATACACTCAGAGATTGCTGATCGTTCGTAAGGATCATGAGGCGGCGGATATCTATCTTGAAGTCCGTAAGCGACTGAAGGCTTATATGCCGGCAACAGCCAGTGATCGATTCAAGTTGGCAAAAGCGTTATCCGAAACCGGCAAGGCCAGAGAGTCTCTCAGACTTCTTTTTAATATGCACAAAACCTTTCCGGACTTTGCCGGTATCCCTGAGGCCTATCTGCTGGTTGCGAAAATGCTCAGTGAAAATATGAATAATGACGAGCAGGCAAGGGTATACCTTGATTATGTGATCAAAAAATACCCGGACAGCAGGAAAGCGGAAGAAGCAAAAGTCTTCCGGCATGTTATCGACAAGCTGGCTACTCAGACAGCGTAACTGTCAGGCAGTTATGCAATATATAGGTGTCAGGCTGGAGCTTTCTCCAGCTTGTTCGCCTTAATGCTGTGCAGCATGGCAAGCAGTTTTTTATGCTGCTTTTCGTTTCTGTTTCGATAGTGGTTCACCAGTTTGTTGAGGGCGGGGAGAAATTGTTCCCTGTTCTCGGTCTTGCCAAAACAGTGCTGGATAAGCAGCAAGGCTTCCTCATGCTGAGCTGATGTCAGTAGTCTGTTGATCCAGAAAAGACTTATCTTGTCGTTTTTAAGCAATACAGGTGTCTTCAGGTAGTCTTTTACCATCATGCCAATCAGATGATCGGATGCAGGGCTTCTGGTCAGTTTAATAGTGGCCAGAACCAGCTGGTGATAGCTTTTATCCTGTTTACGCTTTCTGAGAGTGTAGAGACGTTTGATGATGTTGGTATCTTCAGGATTATCCCGGTAAAGGCGTTCAATCAACGTTTGAGCCTTATCGTACTGAAGCTCATTCATCAGGCCGTCAAACTGTCTGATGGATTTCATTAAAGGCGTTTCTTCCGGCTCTTTCACTTCATCGTCTGCGAGGTTAAGCCAGGGGCGAGCCATTAAAGCTATACCTGCGCCTCCCAGAAGCCCGCCCATATGAGCCCAGTAGTTAACGTTTCCGGAAGCCAGTAGCTGTCCAAGAACCTCTTTGCCCAGCCAGATGGGAAAGATGATCAGTGCTGGTGCTTTGAAGAAATTGAAGTAAGGCCCAATCCAGTAAAAAAACTGTATCTTCCGATTCCGGTAAACGCCCAGATAGGCACCCATCAGTCCGGAAATAGCTCCGGAAGCGCCAACACCAAAACCGTTATTCTGCCATTCCATAGCCCAGTAAAGCCCTGTCGCTGCAAACCCTGTCAGCAGGTAAGTGGCAAGATAGGCTCCTCGTCCCATGACTGCTTCCAGAGCAAAGCCAAAGATAAACAGGAAAACCATGTTACTCAGCAGGTGGCCAAAGCCACCATGAAGAAACATGGAGACAAAGGCGTCAATAAAGGAAGGTTGTGCCGGGTTGAAGCCATATTGTACAAAACTGACCTTGTCTCTTTTTTTCTCAATCAGAATGCGCGACATTTCCCATTCGCTGCCCGGGAAGTCAGGGTTGGTTCGCAGCGATCTTTCAAAATCGAGATCGTGCAGTAAAGAGCCGATCAGAACCTCTTCACCCATATCGGTATCCAGTGGAATAGATGCCCAGGTTTCCGGGTCTGTTTTGCTGAGGTGCTCAGAGTAGAGTTTGACTTCCTGTTCAGCAAAGCCGCTGCTTTGAAAATCTTCAGCCAGCTCCTCGTAGATTTGTCCATCCTTGAGTTGATAGCCGAAAAATACTGCGCAGTTGATAATAATCAGCAGCAAGGTGATGACTGGAGGTTTTCGCCAGTTCAGCTTTCTTTCGGCGGGTAAAATTAACATCTTGCGTCCTGCAAACTGAATTACTTAATAAGTGTCGTATTTATAACAGGCAGAGAGGGGTGTGAAAAGTTTTTGTAAACACCAGATGGTATCGCAGGAAAATTGCTCCTGCATTTTCAGCATACCGCTAATCCCTGAGCATAAAAAAGCCGTGCAATGCACGGCTTTTTTAGACTTGCCTGAATGAATACTTATTCGTCCAGGAAGCTTCTCAGGTGGTCCGAGCGAGTAGGATGACGCAGCTTACGCAGAGCCTTGGCTTCAATCTGACGAATACGCTCACGGGTAACGTCAAACTGTTTACCAACTTCTTCCAGTGTATGGTCGGTGTTCATATCGATACCGAAACGCATACGAAGAACTTTCGCTTCACGGGCTGTCAAACCAGACAGAACGTTGCGGGTAGACTCTTTCAGGCCGGTGCCGGTAGCACGATCGATTGGAGACTGAATGGTCGCGTCTTCAATGAAGTCGCCCAGATGGGAGTCTTCATCATCACCGATCGGTGTTTCCATGGAGATAGGCTCCTTGGAAATCTTCAGTACCTTGCGAATCTTGTCTTCCGGCATTTCCATGCGTACTGCCAGTTCTTCCGGAGTCGGCTCACGGCCCATCTCCTGCAGCATCTGACGGGAGATACGGTTCAGCTTGTTGATGGTCTCAATCATGTGAACCGGAATACGGATGGTTCTGGCCTGGTCGGCAATAGAACGAGTAATCGCCTGACGAATCCACCAGGTAGCATAAGTAGAGAACTTATAACCACGACGGTATTCAAACTTGTCTACCGCTTTCATCAGGCCGATGTTGCCTTCCTGAATCAGATCCAGGAACTGCAGACCACGGTTGGTGTACTTCTTGGCGATAGAGATAACCAGACGCAGGTTAGCCTCAACCATTTCTTTCTTGGCACGACGGGCGCGTGCTTCACCCAGAGACATCTTGCGGTTGATGTCTTTAATCTGAATCAGGGTGCAGCCGTACTCACGTTCGGCACTGATCAGTTTCTTCTGAGCGCGGACAATTTCATCACGGTATTTCTCAACAGCTTCGGAGTAACCCGCACTGCCGGAAGTGATGTCGTTCATCCATTCCAGATTGGTTTCATTGCTTGGGAAGGTTTTCAGGAAAATCTTCCGCGGCATTTTTGCACGTCGTACACAGAACTGCATGATGGCGCGTTCATTGCTACGAATACGATCCAGCGTGTTACGAATGCGAAAGACCAGCATATCGAAGATACGCGGTATCAGCTTTAGCGGCATGAAGGCTTCTGCCAGCTCTTTCTGAGCTGCCACTACAACCTGAGTACCAAATGCTTCGGTTTCCAGCAGAGTCAGAACCGCTTCATGCTTGTCACGCAGTGCGCCAAAGCGTTCGGCAGCTTCTTCCGGATCAAGGCCGCCTGGTTCTTCGTCTTCATCATCGTCGTCGTCAGAGTTGTCTTTATCAAACTTCTCTTCGACAACCGGAGGAATGACAGGTGCAGGAATCGGATCGGAATCCGGATCAATGTAACCGCTGATCAAGTCGGTCAGGCGACCTTCTTCTTCAACAATGCGGTCGTATTCGTCCAGAACAAGTTGGACAGATCCCGGGAAAATAGAAAGAGCGGACATGACTTCACGAAGGCCTTCCTCGATGCGCTTGGCAATCTGGATTTCGCCTTCACGGGTCAGCAGTTCAACGGTGCCCATTTCACGCATGTACATGCGTACTGGGTCGGTCGTCCGACCGGCTTCCTGTTCTACGGCAGCCAGAGCAGCGGCAGCTTCTTCTGCAGCAGCTTCATCAGTGTCGGCTTCGGCGAGGAGCAGGGTATCAGCGTCCGGCGCTGTCTCGTAGACTGTGATACCCATGTCGTTGATCATGCGAATAATATCTTCCACCTGATCCGGATCCGAGATATCCTCGGGCAGGTGGTCGTTTACCTCCGCGTAAGTCAGGTATCCCTGTTCCTTACCGCGAGAGATAAGCTCTTTCAGTCGGGATTGTTGTTGCGAGTTAGCTGACATATCAACCCTTTAACAGCGAAAGTGGAGTGCCGGACGAAAAAAAACGTAAGCAGGCAATTATAGCTCAAAATCTGTGGGTTTTTCCACACGTGAACGCACTCGCTATGCGCAAACGTTGTTGAAAACGCGCACGATCTTAATAGGACGAGGCACCTGAAAAATACTATCCATGGTGAAGAATCCCGTTCCCTGGTTTATTACCGTGATGATGTGCAGCGACTGGTTTGATTTCCGACCATGCAATTCATGCACAGGAAGACATCATTATTCAGTTGTGAACGACCAGTTTCAGACTACTCAATCATACTCGCTTGTCGCTGTTTCAGACCGGATTCAAAATCAGGTGTGTGGTCAATAACGGCTTCCCACATAGCACAGTGAAATTCAAGTATACCTAAAAATACGTGCGTCGCCATAAATTAGCCGAGAAAAAAATAATTGCCAGCTGTTGTGGAAAGAAGTTTTAGCCCCTTGTCTGACAAGGCTTAACCATGGCTAACTGTTTTTTGCACGTCCTTTGTCTTATGACTTTGAGGAGTCTTTGACGCCAAATCGTTGCCGTTGTTTTTCCAGTAGTGCTTCAAGACGGCTCTTATCATCAGAATCAATCTGACTTGGTTTCTTGCTGGTGAGGCTCTGCCTCAAGGCTTCCGAAGCAGATCTTGATTCCATCAAGGTGCCCCGCTCACGAATACGCTGAATGGCTTCCCAGAATTCAGCGTCGTTTGGTTCGTGGCCCAGTTCAAGGGTGGCCACATGCTGCAGGCGTTCACCTTTGGTGGTGCCATGCCACTGGGCGATCAGGGCAATGGTGGACAGGTTAGGCTGCAGTTGCAGAGCCTTGATCAATTCCAGCAGGAGTTGAGTGTCAGGATGATTGTCCTGCTCCAGCGAATTAACCTGTTCAACCTTTACAGCCAGTTCGGTATTACAAAGTAAGTGTCGTATGGCATAGATGGACAGGCCTACTTTGAGCGGTGCTGCTGGTGCTGGCTGTTGAAAACCTTTATTAAAACCCTTACCGCGTTTTTTGAAAAACTGCTGGCCACTTGGCTGAGCGTATTCCTGGTAGCCATAGTGATCGACCCTATGATCATTTCTATGCTGGTCCATATGGCTATCGATATGAGCAGGGTCATAATTCATGACTTGCTCATTAATGTAGGCAGGTGGTTCATTCTGCTGGATAGGCTCGGCAGGTGTAGTCTGCTTTTGTTGTTGTTCTTCTGCCAGATGAGTTTCAAGCGTATTGCTGTCGAGACCTGTCAGGTCGGACAGTCTTTGTAATACCAGCTTTTTGAAAATACTGTCGGGCAGTTTGCCGACATAAGGCTGTGCCAGTTTAGTCAGTCGAGCTCGACCATCCATGGAGTCGAGATTCAGGCCGTCTTCCAGTTCCCGAAACAGAAAGTTATCCAGACTGAGAGCTTCGACTTTAATACGCTCCAGAAAAGCTTCTTTGCCTTCCTGTCGCACCATGCTGTCCGGATCTTCTCCCTGTGGGAGGAACAGGAAGCGCGCCTGCTTGCCATCCTGCATAACGGGCAGTGTGGATTCCAGCGCTCGCCATGCGGCTCTGCGGCCGGCATCATCGCCGTCAAAGCAGAACACCACTTCCGGCACCATTTTGAACAATCGCTGCATATGATCGAGTGTGGTTGCGGTACCAAGGGTGGCAACAGCGTAACTGATGCCCAGTTGAGCCAGCGCAACCACGTCCATATAGCCTTCGACAACAATGACTCGTTCGAGATTGCGGTTGTTTTGTTTGGCTTCATAAAGGCCGTAGAGCTCTCTGCCTTTATGGAAAATAGGGGACTCTGGCGAGTTCAGATATTTTGGCTTGGCATCGCCAAGCACTCGCCCACCAAAAGCAATGATGCGGCCGCGACTGTCCCGAATAGGAAACATGATTCGATCGCGGAATCGGTCGTAACGTTTTTTGCTCTCTTCGTTTTCGACCAACATGCCGGTTTTGACCAGCTGGCCTTCTTTCTCCTGAGTGTCGCCCAGCAGTTTATGAAGGTGATCCCAGCCGGAAGGGGCGTAACCGATGCCAAAACTCTTACAGGTCTGGCCATCGAGTCCGCGATTTTTCAGGTAGCCGATAGCTTTTGGCGCATCATTGGCTTTCCGCAGTTGCTCTTCGTAGGAGCTGGATGCTTTTCGCATCAGTTCATAGAGCTCTGAATAATCCGGGCGATGATTCCTGCTAGTGCCTTGCTCTCTGGGTACTTCCATACCCATCAGGCCAGACAGGTTGTCGATGGCGGCAGGAAAGTCGAGATGGTCGAAATCCATTACAAAGCCAAGAGCGTTGCCACTGGCGCCACAGCCAAAGCAGTAATAAAACTGTTTGTCAGGGCTGACGGTGAAAGAAGGGGATTTTTCCTGATGAAAAGGGCAGCAGGCAGAGTAGTTACGACCGGTTTTTTTGAGTTTTACGCGACTGTCGACAATATCCACAATGTCGATACGGGATAGCAGATCATCAATAAACGTCTGTGGTATGCGACCAGCCATAGCAGAAGGGTGCCAGAAAAAGGAAGTAAGGAACTCACGATATTATATTATCGCACTATATTATCGCGACTATATCACCGCGACTATATCATTGTGCCATGATCATCGTAACGAGATGGGAATAAAATCGAAATGAAAGAAGGTGTCAGCAAGTCGGGGTCAGGTTACGAGGTAACTGCTGATCAAACGGTTAAGCAAGCTGCTGCTTGACGACCTGACTGACCTGGTTCATGTCGGCACGACCTTGAACCTGAGGTTTGACTATACCCATTACCTTGCCCATATCGCGCATGCTTTCGGCACCGCTTTTGGCAATGGCATCATTAACCAGCTGGATAATTTCGTCAGAGGAGAGCTGTTCAGGAAGAAATTCCTTGATCACCACTAATTCGGCTTTTTCCGTATCAGCGAGATCGGTGCGCCCTGCAGACTCGAACTGAGTGATGGCATCGCGGCGTTGCTTGGCCATCTTGTCGAGTGCTGCAAGGGCACGGGTGTCGTCGAGCGATTTCTCGTCGACTTCAATACGTTTCAGTTCAGCCAGAGCCATCCGGATAGCACCCAGACGCACTTTTTCACGAGCACGCATGGCATCCTTCATTGCAGCAGTCAGTTGTTCCTTGACTTTGCATTCGCTCATTTGGCTTCCCCGGTAGTTGCCAGCCTGGCAGATGATTCTTTAGATGAACTCTTTAGAAGAGAACGTCAGAAGAGCACTGTCAGGAGAATCAATTACAGTATTGAAGGTATCAGGACCTGAAAATCAGATCTCAATACAGACGTTCGCGACGACGCTGTTCGCGCTGCAGTTTTTTCAAATGACGCTTAACGGCAGCAGCTGCTTTACGCTTGCGAACGGAAGTAGGCTTTTCGTAATGTTCACGACGACGTACTTCAGCCAGGATACCGGCTTTTTCGCAGGAGCGCTTAAAACGGCGCAGAGCTACGTCAAACGGTTCATTCTCTTTAACTTTAACAGCAGGCATGCAGAGATCACCTTCCTTTCAAAATTCGTTAGTTCAATATAGGTTGGATTGCAGCCCGGCATCATAACATCTGGTCTTTACCCCTCCTACTCTTTTTAACTGACACGGTGGTCAGATAGGCAGAGAGAGCGGAGAAACACTCCTGTTTTCCTTTAGAAATCAGGAAGAAGCTAAATTTCCGACCCGCAAAAAAGTCTGTACTAATGCAACAGACTAGCCGCGTATTTTCAGGGGTGCGAATTTTATAGACTATTTCCAGTAAATGCAAAATCGGCGTTTTGCAACCGTTTTGTCCTATGGTTATGGCAGCAGCCCGGTCAGTTGTAACAGGTAGCAGCAGACATTGGCTGAAGCCATAGGTTTTGCAGTATTATGCGTCCTTTTTAACGCTCTTGTTCGAGAGCACTGGAACTGGTCATCTTCAGCTATTTTTCCCTTATCCACAGGGATTTAAACCAGCGTGAATGATGGAAATCCATAAAGCCTGTGGGTACTTTTCACATGCTGAATCAGGTCCAAAGAATGAATCAGGTTAACGAATGAAAGTTCTCGGGATTGAAACCTCCTGTGATGAGTCCGGTATTGCTCTGTACGACAGCGAGAAAGGTTTGCTGGCGGATGCACTGTACAGCCAGATTGAAATGCATACTGAATACGGCGGAGTAGTTCCAGAACTAGCGTCCCGTGACCATATTCAGCGAGTCCTGCCACTGATCAATCAGGTGCTGGAACAAGCTGGCCTGCAACGCTCCGATATTGATGCCATTGCATACACCAAAGGCCCAGGTCTGATTGGTGCTTTGATGGTGGGTGCCAGTATTGGCCGCTCAATGGCCTGGGCGTTGGGTATTCCTGCGGTGGGTGTTCACCATATGGAAGGGCATCTGTTAGCGCCAATGCTGGAAGATAATTCGCCAGAGTTTCCGTTTCTGGCGCTGCTGGTGTCTGGCGGTCATACCCAGCTGGTTCGGGTAGATGGCATAGGTCAATACCAGTTGTTGGGTGAGTCCATTGATGATGCAGCGGGTGAAGCCTTTGATAAAGTCGCTTCCATGCTGGAGTTGGGCTATCCCGGTGGTCCAAAGATTTCCATGCTGGCGGAGAAGGGCACAGAGGGTCGTTTCAAGTTTCCTCGCCCAATGTGTGACCGCCCAGGTTTAGACTTTAGTTTCAGTGGTCTTAAAACCTTTACCCTGAATACAGTGGCTAAATGCCGTGAAGCTGGCCAGTTTGATGATCAGGATCGTGCAGATGTTGCTTTAGCTTTTGAAGAAGCGGTAGTCGGCACACTGGCCTTCAAATGCAGGAGAGCATTGCGTGAGACTGGTCTGAAGCAGCTGGTTATTGCCGGTGGTGTCAGCGCCAACAAAAGATTACGGGTGCAGCTGGAAGCTATGGCGAAAAAGGAAGGCGGCAGCTTGCGTTATGCCCGCCCTGAATTCTGTACTGATAACGGCGCCATGATTGCCTATGCAGGCTGTCAAAGATTGCTGGCTGGCGAAGCTGAGGAACTGACTGTCGCACCTCAGCCAAGGTGGAATATGGAAGAATTGGCCGCGGTATAGCTCGACATTGTTAAAAGCCTGAAGATAGTCCTTGGTGGGACTTGTCTTCAGGTGTGGACATTTATCTCTGAAAGAGCAGCTTGTGTGAAATGCTGGAGAAAACTGCAGAGTTCTCCAACGTATTCAGAGTTGCGTGTGTAAGGGGGGCAGGTGATTTCCATACTTCCCATTCAACGTTGTTACCGCGCACTAAAAGCCCTGAACGAATGGCGATGGATTGCATCAGGGTGAAAACTACAACGGCAATATCATATTGTTGGCTGTCAGAAGCATAGATGTCATCTAGCTTTTTAAGAGGCTCTCGTCCTGTGTAATTCAGATAAACCGCATCCAGCACTTCTCTATGTGCCTGACGAATAGTTTGCCTGCCGTCTTGAAAAAGGTCTGAATGCGTGCTCCAGAAACCTGTTACCTGCGAGTCAACAGGAGTATCAATTGTGTCTCGTATAAGATCAGAGAGTCCGGTTGCTCTGATTGCAAGCATTTCAGTTACTTTACTGACCAGATGATGTTGCCAGTTTTTATTGAAGCTGTAGTTTTTTATTATCCCGCCGTTTGAGCGAATAGTATGTCTGGTGTCAAACAGGTTAATGTATTCTCTACTGCTAGGGTTATGCTCAGGTCTCACCATGTGCACAGTCAGTGTATTTTGATTTTTATTAAGCTGAGATATCAGTTCTTCTGAATAGTTTGATTGACCGTCTGAATCAAAATCCAGAATCTGGTTAATCAGCTTTTTAGCACAAGAGGTATGGACTGAATTTATCTTGTCTTCGAAGACTAGAGGAAAATCAAAAATTTCCTCACTGTGGTCAGGGTTTAGCTGACTGCAATAGTTGGTGTCAGCAAGTGTTAATTCACTTATAAGAATTAGGCAAAATAATGGTAATCGCTTCCAGAGTTTCTGAAACAGCATATCTAGCTCCATAACGTGTTTTTAGTAGATGTTATATTTGGTTTTCCAGTTATTTCCGGAGACTCAGCCTAGTACACATATAATTAATGTGTATTTATGTCTTGAAGGTTTGACGAAGCGGAAACTTATTCCGAACTCACTGGCATGGAAGCATGCTTCTGGGTATGGTCGGTTTTATACGTCACTTAAAAAATTGATTGTGGAATAGGGGGGCGAGTTGTGTGGTTCCTGACAGGAAAAATTGAGCAGCGGGTGACTATAGCAGGGCCGTGATAACACGGCCCTTAGTTAGGTATAGGGACTATTCGTTACTCTCAAGTCTATCGACAATACCCTTCAGCGTTGGTAGCTCTTCCAGAGTTGGCTTGTGTTTACGCCAGTTCTGATTGAACTCGAACCTATCTTCAAGTAACAGTCCGGTTCGGTCCAGAAGTACCAGTGTTAGTGTGCCTATTAGTTCGGTTATATATATGAATTGATCGATTTCTTTTGTGAGGTCAATTCCGCTGCTGAATGTTTCCCCAGCCATAGCATTAGCGAAGAATATGAATGCTGCGCGTTTCCGTAAAGGTTCTTCTTCTACATTGAGCTTTAAACTTTTTAATTCCTCATGAAAGCTTGCCAGCTCGTCAGGTATCAGTACTTTATTTTGCAAGCCGCTGATGTTTGCAGGGTTCTGTTCTTGGGTGATGGATTCGGTGTCTTCCGTATCTCGCTGGTAACTAGAGAGAAAACGCACTTTAGCGTCCAACTCGTCGAATATGTAGGTTCCATGCAGCACTATGTCTTTGGCTAGCATATGGACGAGTGTCTGCTGCCAGTCAGACTTACTCAAATCAATTTGTGTGTTGCGATAGCGTTCGCCTGATTGAGAATACGCAAAAGAACCATCTTCTATGGTTTCAGATCCCTCAGCAGGAAGAGCGGCTGCTAGATAGAGAATATAACCTTCAGAGATAAGTTTTTTGATTCTCTTTGTAGGGTAATCCGGATTTCCATCGAGGTCGTAATCAAGAACCCGGTTGATCAGTCCCAGCGCACAAGATTTATTGCTCTCACTGACATAACCAGTGATTTTTAAGGGGAGACCGAAGATTTCGGTCCCATGGTTCTCGGGGAGCTGTGCACAGAGGTCTTTTTGTTGTGCTGCAGCATTGGCTAGGTTTGTATAGCAGGCTGAAAGAAATATCAGGCTTAACAGGTTTCTGATATAGATTTTCATTTGTACTTTCTCTTTGAGTGTATGGTTGCCGGTAGACTCCACTTGTTATTAATAGTTCATATTTACTTTTTTGTTATTAAAAAGCTCAACTTCAGATTGATGGAAAACCTGTTTTTATAGATGTTTTTATGCAGCTGTAATTTTCTGTTTTTTGATTCGTTGGTGTATTAGTTCCAGAACTGGGATGGCTATTCGTATGCCTGTTTTGGAAGGAAGGAAAGTAGAGGAAGAATAAATAATAGGGTCTTCGAGAAACATTCTTTCATTCCTACAATGTTTCTCGAGTGACTTTATGCAGATCAATTACTTCTGAAATAACAGTTTATGTGATATTTCGGAAAATGCAGGGAGGCCATCAAGGGTGGTGAGCGCTGTTTGATTGAATAGTATTCTCTCTTTCCCTTCTACTCCGTTGTCAGTGCTTTCCATTAATGAAGAACGAATGACAACTGATTGCATAAGGGTAAAGCCAGTAAGAGATAAGGCATCAGTTTCTGGGTCGTCGGTAAACAGTTCATCATCACTCAAATTTAGATCAAGGCTTCCCCTGATTTCCCGGTTTACGACTTCGAATATGCCAGCAGGCAAGTTTGAATCCTTAGGAAAGCGAGAGCGGATACCTGATGAATATGAGTCAATCGGAGGTGTGCCTTTAAAGGCCATGTAGAATTTAAGCAATTTTGTTGCTTTTACAGACACGAAATAAGCAACGCTATAAACCAGCTTTTCCTGCCATTCCGGGCTATCTTCAAGTTTTGTAGAAGTACTACCATCTTCTTTGATCGTATGTGACTGATGATGGAGAGAAATTGACCCCATAGGATTTACGGACGCCTCAGCCTCAGGTGCTTCGTCATGAAGATTTAATACAGTTTTATATGCATGGAGCTGGTCTATCAAACCTCTCGAGTAGTTCAGCTCCCCATCTGAATCAAAATCCAGAACCTGGTTAATCAGTTTTTTTGCGCAGGATTTATCCGAGTCGCTGAGTTTTGGGTCGAGATACAGCGGGAAGTCGAAAATCTCTTCACTGTGATCCGGCTCTAACGTGCTGCACAAATCCTCGTTGGATAGCGCCAGCTCGCTTATAAACAGTAAAACAAGTACGGGCAGGCTATTTTTGATTGTCTTAAGTAGCATGGCAGCATCCACAATTCATTAATGGCTGTTTATTTTTTTTGCAGTCAATTGAGGTTTAGTCCTGAGAGATGAATGAGGTTAGTCCATATTCTATAGTTGCGCTTTTGTCTGATGTTGGTGCAGGACTACTCCTTTCCGAATGATTTGAAATATACTTCACAGAATTCTTGGACCTCATAACCATGAGGGTCTGAATTGATTGTTCAAAGGAGTAACGAGTGGACATAGTTCGTATAGAAGATCTGCAGACAGAGGCAGTGATAGGTGTTTACGACTTTGAGCATAAAGCGCCTCAGCCATTGATTATCGACCTTGAACTGGAGACTGATTTTTCCAGAGCATTCAGGTCGGACGATCTGAATGATGCGCTTGATTACGATGCCATCACTCAAGCGGTCAGGGCTTTCTGTGAAAGTTCTCGTTATGCTTTGCTGGAAAAAATGGCCGGTGATTTGATTGCCATGATTCAGGAACGCTTTAATGTTGATAAGGTCGGCATTAAAATCCGTAAGCCTGCAGCACTGAAAGGTGCCATGGCATCCGTGTGGTGCGAGCGCACCAGAGCAGAGATATCACAGTTGGAGAAGAGTAACGGATGACGCTTTATTACCTGGGGCTGGGTTCGAATCAGGATGCTGAAATCAATATGCAGCGTATGCTGGTTTTATTGCAAAAGCGGTTTGATGAACTGCTGGTATCCAGCGTCGTCAGAACTGAGGCTGAAGGCTGCGCAGCTGCGGATTATCTGAACGCTGTTGTCTGCTTTAAATCCGACTTGTCCCGGGTACAGCTGAATCAATGGTGTAAGCAGCAGGAAGATGCTCTTGGCAGAAAGAGAGGTTCTTTAGTCTGTCACGCTGATATGGATATTCTTCAGGTGGTTAAGCGACCACTGGATGTCTCAGTTTCATCGATAAAGGAAGTCTTCTTTCAACCGTTGCTTAAGCAGTTGGTGAGTGTTCAAAGTGGGGCCGGCTTTATTCCACAGGTTGAAACCATCAGCATCAAACTGGCAACAGGTGAAGAGCTGGGAGTTAAACCCCAGCTGATAAAAGCCAACGCTGTTGAAGTCGCTTAAAGAGATTATTGCTGGTTCAGCGCTGAGTCAATACGTTCAATGCGGGCAATTCTAAGTTGCTCGCCCACTTCTCTGCCTTTATAGCCCTGCTCAACAAATTCTCTGGCGCTCATTCCCTTACATTCTTCAAGAATAGCTTTGACCTGCTCGACAGTTGATTTAACCAACGGTTGGTTAACGACCTGCCCGTGAATATCAGCTACTTCCAGTAGTTGTGAGAAACGCTCAGATCTTCTGAAGGCATCGGTCTGTTCATACAGGTTGATCAGAGATTCTCCGGAAAGATCATTCAACGTCGTATGCACTCGATTGATATGAGCAGTAACCAGAGCGGTCAGTTCAGAAAAATGTGTGGGTAATTTCTGACGTTTGGCAAAAGCCTTGATCGCCTTATTGTCGAAGGTATCGAACGTAAAACAGAGCGCAAGGCGAACTTCTGCTTCACTTTGTTTAGTCGATGCCAGCTGCAGAGCCTGTTTTATGTCATTACTGTGGGCTGCATTAATCAGCTCTGGTAATACGACAGATAATGCGTTGCACTGCGCAAGAACCTCAAAATAAACTGAAGGTGTTTGTTCGGAAAGCGCTCTGACGGTTTCCTGCCAGACACGTTCAGGCACCAGCCATGACGCTTCATCATCTGCCACCATCTTTTTCATCAGTTCATTGGTTTCCGGCGCAACGGCAAAACCAAAATGATGAAAGCGGGCTGCAAAGCGCGCTACACGAAGAATTCGTAACGGGTCTTCCTGAAAGGCAGGGGAGACATGGCGCAGTAGTTTGTTCTTAAGATCCTGTTGGCCATTAAATGGGTCAATGATCTTACCGCTTTCATCTTCCGCCATGGCATTAATCGTCAGGTCGCGACGAATCAGGTCTTCTTCCAGAGTGACATCTGCAGACGTATGAAAAGTGAAGCCTGCGTAACCATGGCCTGATTTTCTTTCAGTTCGAGCCAGTGCGTATTCTTCTCTGGTTTTTGGGTGCAGGAAAACGGGAAAGTCCTGGCCTACTGGCTGAAAGCCCTGCTTAATCATTTCTTTTGGAGTGCTGCCAACGACAACCCAGTCATTGTCCTTGACCTCAATGCCAAGGAGTCTGTCACGGACTGCACCGCCTACCAGAAAAGCTTTCATTCAATACCACACACAAAAAAGATGTTGTTAACGCCATGTTAGGGGTTGAAGCCGCTTTTGTGAATGCTGTGCCTGCTGTTTGCTCTGTTCCTTCAGGAACATCTTTTTGCTGTTGTAATCCTCTGGGCATTTTTGTGATTTTTCGGCATGATACTTATATGAAACGATGTTGATGAAATCAGACATATTCCCTGATTCAGAAAACAGTTTTCGCTCATGGATGTTTGAGCCATAAGCTCAATAAGTATGCAGACACGCGAACCTACAGGCCATTACCCGCCTCCGGCGGGTAATGGCTGAATGGATGATATGTGTGTCCACACACTTAAAAAAATTCCAAATAAGTTTATCGAACGTATTAATCAGCCTCTCTTGGGCTGAATGAGGGGAAGAGCACTCATGTTTGAGGCCAAGGCAGTATTTGGTCCTGATTTTATTCAGGCAGGCTCGGCAGAGCTGTGGCAACACATCTCACCACTTTACAGTGTTGATGAATCAGCATGGCTGGAACAGTTGCTGGAGCTGGCAAAGCCGGAACCACAACAGCTGGCGACGGTTACTCGTCGAACAACAAAGCTGGTGGAACAGGTTCGGGCTCGTGAAGATGCTATTCATATGATCGATTCCATGCTGCTGCAATACAGTCTGGACACCCGTGAAGGCATATTGTTGATGTGTCTGGCTGAAGCTCTGATGCGTATTCCTGATGCGGAAACCGCTGATGCTCTGATCAGAGACAAGATCAGCGTTGCGGAGTGGGAAAAACATATCAAGCAGAGTGACTCGCTGCTGGTTAATGCCTCTACCTGGGGATTGATGCTGACCGGTAAAGTGGTGACCCTTGATAAAAAAGAAGATGGTCGCCCCGGTAACGTCATCAGTCGTCTGGTTAAAAAGATGGGTGAGCCGGTGATTCGTCAGGCGGTGAACCAGGCCATGAAAATCATGGGCGAGCATTTTGTGCTGGGTCGCACCATTGAAGAAGCATTGAAAAATGGCAGCAAGCCCAGAGAAAAAGGTTATACCTACTCTTTTGATATGCTGGGTGAAGCTGCGTTGACTGCGGATGACGCTCAGAAATACCTTGAATCCTATCGTGCTGCTATTCAATCCGTAGGCAAAGAAAAATCTAATTCAAAGAGTCCAAGGCCAACCGTATCTATCAAGCTCTCTGCTCTGCATCCTCGTTATGAAGTTGCCAACGAACAGCGTGTGCTGACTGAACTGTTCGACAGTGTTCGTGGCTTGATTCGTGAAGCCAGAGCACTGAATGTTGGCATCACCATTGATGCGGAAGAGCAAGATCGTCTTGAACTATCCCTGAAACTGTTTGAAAAACTCTACCGCCATGTTGATTGCAAAGGTTGGGGTGATTTTGGTCTGGTGGTTCAGGCCTATGGCAAGCGTGCGTTGCCTGTTCTGGCGTGGCTGAGTGCTCTGTCAGCAGAGCAGGGTGATCGAATTCCGGTTCGACTGGTTAAAGGCGCTTACTGGGACAGTGAGATCAAACTCTGCCAGCAGAATGGTCTGTCAGGTTATCCGGTTTATACCCGTAAAGAAGCGACTGATGTTGCTTATCTGGTGTGCGCCCGTTATCTGCTGAGTGAACAAACGGCAGGGCGTATCTATCCACAGTTTGCTTCCCACAATGCCCATACCGTTGCCAGTATTCTGAATCTGGCAGAGCAATCTAATGACAGTGAATTTGAATTCCAGCGTCTGCATGGCATGGGCGATGCGCTCTATAACACAGTGCTGGATCAGGAGCAGTCCAATGTTCGCATCTATGCGCCGGTAGGCAGTCATAAAGATTTGCTGCCGTATCTGGTTCGTCGTCTGCTGGAAAATGGTGCTAACTCTTCCTTCGTTCATCGTTTAGTAGATGCCAAAACACCGGTAGAAGATCTGGTTCATCATCCGGCTTCATTGCTGGCTGCCAACACTTCTCTGGCGAACGATCGAATTCCACTGCCTGTGGATATCTTTGGTGAATCCCGCAAGAACTCAATGGGCGTGAATATCGATATTGAGCATGAGTGGCAAAGCTTTTCGGAGTCTGTTGGCCAGTTTATGGGCAACAGCTGGCAGAAAGGGCCGATCATCTCAGGTCAGCAGTTGGAATCAGGTAAAGCCGTTGAGATTGCCTGCCCGTACAAGTTGAATGAAATTACTGGTCAGTTGCATTATGCCAGTTCAGAAGCCATCGACCGAGCCATTGAACTGGCTGATCAGGCTTTTGATGACTGGAACAATACACCTGTTGATGTTCGCGCAAGCTATCTGGAAACCCTTGCTGACAGGATGGAAGAAAATCTTCATGAATTGGTGGCTCTTTGTCACAAGGAAGCCGGTAAAACGATTCATGACAGCATTGATGAAATTCGTGAAGCGGTGGACTTCTGTCGTTACTACGCGATTCAGGCCAGAGAGAAATTTGCGCAGCCGCAACTGATGCCAGGACCTACGGGTGAATCTAACGAACTTTATCTCACGGGTCGTGGTGTCTTTGTTTGCATCAGTCCGTGGAACTTCCCTCTGGCTATCTTCCTGGGGCAGGTAACAGCGGCTCTGGCTGCTGGTAATACGGTTATTGCTAAACCTGCTGAACAAACCAGTCTGATTGCTGCCCGGGCAGTAGAGCTAATGTTGGAAAGTGGTGTGCCAGCCAATGCTATTCAACTGGTAACCGGTGCTGGTCGTGAAGTGGGTCAACAACTGACGTCTGATCATCGAATTGCCGGTGTGGCCTTTACAGGTTCGACCCAGACTGCGAAAGTAATCAACCAGACTCTGGCAGCGAGATCGGGTGCGATTCTGCCACTGATTGCTGAAACCGGTGGTCAAAATGCCATGATCGTTGATTCCACTGCTCTGCCGGAACAGGTAATCAATGATGTCGTGCAGTCAGCTTTTGCCAGTGCCGGCCAGCGTTGTTCTGCACTGCGGGTGTTGTATGTTCAGGATGATATTGCTGACCGTGTTATTGATCTGCTGAAAGGTGCCATGGCAGAACTGAAGGTGGGTAACCCCGCTCTTCATGAAACTGACCTTGGTCCGGTCATCAGTGATGTGGCCCTTGAAGGTTTGGCGACACACGTCAAACGCATGAAAGCGGAAGCAAAACTGATAGCAGAAGTAGAACTGGGTGCTGAATGCAGTCAGGGGTACTTTATTGCGCCTGTGGCTTTTGAAATTGATAGTATCAGCCAGCTGGAAAAAGAACAGTTTGGCCCCATTCTGCATCTGGTGCGTTATAAAGCGTCAGAGTTGAATAAGGTAGTTGCTGATATTAATGCTACCGGTTACGGCCTGACGGTTGGTATTCACAGCCGTAATGAAGCGACTGCAGCTTATCTGGATCAGAACCTGAGAGTCGGTAATGTCTATATCAATCGTAACCAGATAGGCGCGGTTGTTGGCGTTCAGCCATTTGGCGGGCAGGGGCTCTCCGGAACCGGCCCTAAAGCTGGTGGACCTCATTACCTGATTCGCTTCGCGACAGAACGAACCCGTTCCATTAACACTACTGCTGTTGGTGGTAATGCGACATTGCTGTCATTGGGCAGTGGTCACTAATTCGTTTTTAAAAATTCGGGGCGGCATTTTGTTGCCCCTCTATACCTGACGTAAAACAGACAATTCATAATAAGGACAATCCATATGGTGGAAAACACCTTCGCGACAATAGCAACATTTGTCGTTTATCTGGGAGTAATGCTGCTGATTGGCTATATGGCCTGGAAGCGTACCGCAAACTCCGCTGACTACTTCCTTGGTGGTCGTTCTCTGGGTCCATGGCCTGCAGCACTAAGTGCCGGTGCCTCGGATATGAGTGGCTGGTTGCTGCTGGGTCTGCCCGGTTATGCCTTTGCTTCAGGTTTTGAAGCTTTCTGGCTGGCTGGTGGCCTGCTGGTGGGCACCTGGTTGAACTGGCTGCTGATGGCTCGTCGTCTGCGTGTCTACAGTCACGCTGCCGGTGATTCCCTGACTCTGCCAGAGTTCTTTACCAATCGTTTCCGTGACGGCTCCAAGATGCTACAGGTGGTTTCAGCCTTCTTTATCCTGCTGTTCTTCCTGTTCTACACCAGCTCTGGTCTGGTAGCGGGCGGTAAACTGTTCGAAACCGTGTTTGGTCTTGATTACACCGTGGCTGTGGTGGTCGGAACTGTCTGCATTATCTCCTACACCCTGTTTGGTGGTTTCCTGGCGGTGTCCTGGACTGACCTGGTACAGGGACTGTTGATGGCTGCGGCACTGGTGATAGTACCGGTTATTGCGATTCAGACAGGCACCTCCGATCTGTCCATTACTGATCAGTTGGCAGCGCAGAACCCTCAGTTGCTGGACCCGTGGACAGATTCCAAGGGTGAAACTCTGAGCTGGATAGCCATTGTTTCGCTGGTGGCCTGGGGACTGGGTTACTTTGGTCAGCCACATATTCTGGCTCGTTTTGCCGGTATTCGTTCTGAAAAAGATGTACCGACTGCTCGTCGTATTGCGGTGATCTGGACCGGACTGTCCATGATGGGCGCTATCATGGTTGGCCTGATTGGTTACCTTTACCTGCAAGGTCTGAACACTTCTCTGGGCGACGGCGAAACCATCTTTATGGTGTTGGTGAACGCTCTGTTCCATCCGGTTATGGCAGGCATTCTGCTGGCAGCTATTCTGGCGGCCATCATGAGTACTGCTGACTCCCAGCTGCTGGTGTCGTCTTCTGCCCTGGCTGAAGATTTCTACAAAGCGGTTCTGCGCAAAGACGCGACTCCTGAAGAAGTTCTGATGGTGGGTCGTGGTGCTGTTATCGTAATCGCTTTGGTGGCACTGGCTCTGGCTATGAGCCCAGACAGTTCCGTTCTTGGTCTGGTTTCCTATGCCTGGGCTGGCTTTGGTGCTGCCTTTGGTCCTGCGCTGCTGATGAGCCTGTACTGGAAGCGTATGAACCGCAACGGTGCGCTGGCCGGTATTATCATCGGTGGTGTGACTGTAGTGGCATGGAAACAGTTCAGCGGTGGTATCTTCGACCTGTACGAAATCGTACCGGGTATGCTGTTTGCCTTTATCGCTATTGTTGCAGTAAGCCTGGCGACATCTGAACCTGACGCTGAAATTGTTGAAGAGTTTGATGGCGTAGAAAGCGCTCTGGCCTGATAGGGCTACCTTTCTGTAGAGGCCTGTAACCGGCCTCTACAGGCCTTCCTTCTTTTCTTACTGTGTTATTGCGATTCTGTTAGTTATTCTGACAATCTTGTCAGTCCTTCCTTTGTTCCCGAGAAATAATATATCCCCTGCAACATAAATAACTTTGCCGGGGGGGAATTATGAATTCTATAGATTTTGCTGGACAATCTCCCTGGGGAGTTCCGATGGTAAGGGCTGAAGAGCCGGGCAGCTATCATGGAAGAAAAGTACTGGTTACTCGTAATGAAAATAATAAGTACCAGGAATGCAAGGTTGTTGACCAGGCATTAGTAAAAAAAGCATTGAAAGACTATGGCTCTATAAAGAGAAGAAAAATGGTCTGGATATACATAAATGAGTTATTTAAAAGCTGCAGTTTTAATAAAGCCAAAAAGGCTGTGATACGTCACAGGCGGAATAAAATGGACGGTTTTCTTAAAGAAATGAAAGAAACCTATGAAGACAAGCGAAGCTTTGCCTACGGACATTTCAGAGATTATATGGAAAGGCTGGAAATTAATCCGGCAAAGATGCAGGGAAGCAGATATGAAGAATACTATGTGCCAGAAATGGTCAGTGTGCTAAATAATGTTGAAGAGAAGGATTTATATCCTCTTCGGGCTGATGGCAGTTTCTCTCCCGGTGAAGATCAACGTAAAGTTGATTATACGGCAGCAGTAAGAGATAGCAGAAGATTTCTGACTCACAAGATGGAAACTGATGCCCTTCAGGCAGCTGTTACTCTTCTGAATGAGGGGCTGGTGAATTGAAAGGTACCGGTTTCAATTAAGAACTGCCTGGAATTACGCTTTCCAGAAACATTCTTATAGGGTTGTTTTCAGGCAGAGAGTCCAGTTCTGACAAGTTGCCAGAGCTCATTGCTGACATATCAATTTTTACGAACTCTGATAGGTCAGCCACTTCCTCTTCTCCCATCATCTCTTTTTGCATAGCTGCCAGTTTTGATGGCACTTTTAATGCGTTGCATGACAGAAGCTCTGTCACTTTTGTACTGAGCGGTGGTTTGATCGTGATCTCAATATCACTGGCTGATACGGGACCCTTGAATTCTGGAGCCTGGCTGGCACTGCACTTGTCCACATGAATGGTTAAAGAGCCATCAGAGTTGGTGTTCATACTGCCAATCACCAGCTGCATATCTTTTACTGATTGATTGTTGCCCAACTTTAAAGTCCCTATGTCTATGGCTGCGGCTTTATCTGCGTTCTTCGGATTCTGGTGGAATTTATAGGCGTTTCTCATACCGCTGAGGAGTTTGGCGCTGGCGGATGTAGCACTGCCCAAATCGATGTCTGCAGGATTCAGCTCTGTAAGTTGACGGGTGGTTGATTCCAGATTGTCCTTTTGTTGTTTTGAGTTTTGCAGTTGTTGTTCCAAAGAATATTTCTCGGACTGAAGTTGTTGCAGGTCTGCTTTAAGACCGGCCACCTGATCTGGAGCAGGAGCTGGGCTTTTGAAAGGACCATGGCTCGGTGGGTGAAGCTGTCGTCTGGTTGAGAGAATTTTGTTTTCCAGCTTTTTGTTTCGCCCCTCAAGCTTGCTGATTTCTTTATCCAGTGACTTCGTCTCTGATTTCAGATCTTTGTGAGGCTCACTCTGGGCAAAAGCTGCAACCTTGTTAACAAAAGGTTTAGCGATTTTTGCGGCCATCGAAATCAAACCGCCAGTACTGACTTTAACAACCTCAACCTTCCTCTGTTTTAATGACTTATCCGGACTCTGTTTGGCTTTCAGTCGCTCAGATAGTGTCGGCTGATCGTTAGGGGCTTTGGTCACTTTCCTGTGCTTAAAATCAGCATGGCGCTCTACAGCAGGCGCAGTTTGCCAATATTGGCCGGAGCTGCCGGAAACTCCTGAAAGATCATTGCTCATAAGAGTGAATAAAGTCTGGTCATTTATTCACTATAGAAGTTTGGGGAAGGTGTGATGAGTACAGAAGCAGAAGGAATGGGGCACCTGAGAGTCGGTTACCCCGAGGGTAATGTTTAGTCTGCGGTAACCCGGTTAGCTTCTTCCAGACTGGTGACACCTTGCAGCACTTTCATGATGGCGGACTTACGAAGGTTGTTGAAACCTTCCTTGTCAGCAATTGCTGCAATTTCCAGCGAGTTACCTTCAGCCATGATGATTTGCTGCAATGGTGGAGTGATCTTCACCACCTCGTAGATACCGACACGGCCTTTGTAACCCTTGTTGCACTGGTCGCAGCCTTTCGGGCCAAAGATAATGGCATCCTGAGTCTGCTCCTCAGTAAAGCCCTGTTCCAGCAGTGCCTCTTTGGGAATCTCCATTTCAGTTTTGCAGTTACTGCACAGGCGACGTGCCAGACGCTGAGCGATGATCAGGCTGACAGAGGTAGCGATGTTAAAGGACGGTACCCCCATGTTCTGCAAACGGGTCAGGGTTTCCGGCGCACTGTTGGTGTGCAGGGTCGACATTACCATGTGACCGGTCTGCGCCGCCTTGATCGCAATGTTCGCGGTTTCCAGATCTCGAATCTCACCCACCATGATGATGTCGGGATCCTGACGCAGGAAGGCTCGCAGCGCCTGAGAGAAATCCATGCCCTGTTTGGGGTTTACGTTAACCTGATTAATACCTTCCAGGTTGATTTCTACCGGGTCCTCCGCAGTGGAGATGTTCCGTTCTTCGGTATTCAGGATGTTCAGACCGGTATAGAGAGATACCGTCTTACCGGAACCGGTAGGTCCTGTTACCAGAATCATGCCCTGAGGCTGATGGAGAGCGTCCATATAAAAATCTTTCTGGGCTTCTTCATAACCCAGAGCATCGATACCCATCTTGGCACTGGAAGGATCAAGGATACGCAATACGATCTTCTCACCCCAGAGTGTTGGCAGGGTGTTCACACGGAAGTCGATGGACTTGTTCTTGGACAGCTTCATCTTGATACGGCCATCCTGAGGCTTACGGCGCTCGGAGATGTCCATGGCAGACATGATTTTCAAACGGGAAGCAATCTTTGGAGCTAGCCCTGAAGGTGGTTTGGAGATTTCCTGAAGAATACCGTCAGTACGGAAACGCACCCGATAGGTTTTTTCATAAGGTTCAAAGTGAAGGTCGGATGCACCGCTTTTGATGGCGGTCAGCAACATCTTGTTCACGAACTTAACGACCGGGGCATCATCGTCCGGGTTACCGCCGTCCTCATCAGCCGGATCATCAACAGCACCAACTTCCAGATCTTCAAGATTGCCGAATTCATCGTCATCAAAGTCAGCAAGGGCATCACCACTGTCGAGGAAGGTTTCAATCAGCTTCTCGAGTTTGTCTTCCTCAACCAGTACCGAATCCACCATCAAACCGGTATTGAAGCGAATCTCTTCAATGGCTTTATGATCGCTGGGGTCTACAACACCCACAAACAGTCTGGCGCCACGCTTCACCAGTGGCAAAACCTTGTGTTTGCTAATCAGCTTTTCAGGAATGACCTCCTTGGGCAGGTTTTCCTTGTCAAAGGCATTCAAATCCAGCAACGGCAATCCAAATTCTTCCGCTGTGGCTTTGGCAATATTCTGGGCTGAAACCAGTTTTTCCTGCACAAGGTAGCGGGAAAGGGGCTTTCTGGCTTTCAGTGCCTGGGATTCGGCTGAGCGAAGAGTCTCTTCATCAATCAGCTGGTCTACTACCAGGCGAGCGGCGAGTCCTGTCAGGGGTTTATCTGCCATGCCTTACTGTTTCCATCGAATAATTTTCTTAATTGATAAGTACTATATCAGCACAGTTAGGGCAGGGTTAAGGGGAAAGGTACATAAGTACCGAGATCAAAACCTATACTTGATCAAAAGAGTCATGGAAGAAAAATTGTGTCAGGGATAGACAGAGCCTCTGCAGGTCAGGTACAGAACCCACAGGTTATTGATCAAAACAAGAAGATTGGCCTTTTCAAAAAGCTCATTGGCAAGTTCTCTGGTCGGAAGGTTCAGCAGCAGAACCAGCAAAATAAGCTCAATGACGGTAGACAGCTTTCTAAAACGGCTCCTCAGGCAAAACCTGTGTCTGCGTTCAAGGTGGAAGTCGCACCGGCGCGTACTCAAATAAACCAGCCGCCACAAAATTCTCTTGATGAGGTTGTGAAAACGGCTAGTGTCAGTAACCCCAGGCAGAAAGTACCTCAGGAAGGGCTTACCAGAGTTCTTGAACAGGCAGGTATCGACCGTCCTCTGACTATGGATGCTTTTAAAGACACGGATGGTATTGAACTACCTGAACTGCCCGTTGAACAAACGTCATTACCTTCAGAGGCTGATAGCTTGCCATTATCTGAAGATATTCTTACAGAGATCGAAAATAAGGAAACTCTGCAGTCCCAACAAGTTGAAAGTAACGACAGTTCTGTTGATCAGCCAGAGGGCGAGCTTGTAGTGACCTCAGAAGTTGAACTGGATGAAAATAATAACCTGATCAATAAGAATGTGGCTAAAGAGACTCAGAAATTGCCAGAGAGGCCAGGGCAAAAAGCCGCTGTGCATGAGCCACCAGAGCTGAAAGAAAAAACAAGTACGGTATACAGAGAGGTTCGTAGCGACTCTGAAATCGAGCCAGAAGTCATGAATCCTGATGGTGAGGGTCTGCTCTATCATGAAGAGTTTCTGGATCTGCTGGCTGGTGGTGATATACAGGAGTGCTGTGACTACCTTGAGCAGAGCTATAACGATATGAAGTCGTTGAAGCTGGCCTGGAATGCATTATCTGATATGGACCTGTCTGAGCTTAATGTCGATATGGGTATGGCAAAGGGTATGTTTGACCTGACAGCCTTAAATTTATTGGCAAGAGATCTGGATAATACTCTGACTGATAGAGTTTTGGGTAGCAGCAGTAGCCCAGAGCAGTTTAAAGCTAAGCTGGATGTTCTACTTTCTAATCCACAAAAGCTCGATAGCGCAATAAATCGCGATTTTCACAGTCGAAGTCAGGCGGGTTCTCGGGCTGAAAGCTGGTTTCAGGGAGCAAATCTGAATACTTTGCGAACTAAACTAGCGCCGTTGGTGCAACAGAAACTGAGTGAAGTTCGGGAAGAGTACGAAGATTATTACGAAGCCCTGAAGGGTTGACAGGTTACAGCAGTCGATAACGGATATTCAGCTGAATGCTGATATTGCTGTTACCGGGAGGAGTTAGAGGCATGGATTGCTTTAAGGCCTGTAGAGAACTTTTATGGAACAGCCGATTACCCGATAAAACTTCCGCTTTAATAAGGCTGCCATCAGAGCCAATCACTGCTTTAAGTTGTACGTCACCCTCCTGTTTTCTGCGTTTGGCCTGATAAGGGTAGCGTTTGTATTGATTGATCAAGCTGTAGAGTTTCGATTTCCACTCCTCCATAGCTGAATCCTTTTGGGACAGGGAATCAACCGTTGCAGCATATACCAGTTGCTGCTGTTGAATTGGATTCTCCTGAATACTCTTCTGGCGGTCTTCATCCGATTTATGCTCCGAAGCTTCGGCCACTTGCTCGATTGGCTTTGTGCTTTTTTCCTCAGGTTTTTCCTGAAATTGTTTCTTCGATTTTGGAGAAGGTTTTGATGTAGCACTTTTAGCGGGTTGAACCTTTGCCATCTGACGGATAACAGGCTTGCTTTCAGAGTTGCTTTCGTTGGGCTTCTGTAACTTAACGGGCTCTTCAGTTTTTTGTGCAAGAGGTGTTTTTTGTTCTTCTGGCTCGGGTAAAACAGGTATTTTTTCTGCAGACTTTATTGATTCAGCTTGCCTGATACTGATCTGCACGGAGTGTGTTGCAGGTGAAGGGGCCGAAGCTGATCGTGAAGGCGCTGTATTCAGAGCTAACAGAACTGCCAGATGAAGCAGCAGGGAAATCCCACAGGCAGTACTGATATTCATGCTTTTGGTACAACTTCCCTAACTGGAAATGAAACAGACCTTTCTTCTATCAGGCCGTGATTTTATCAGGTCACTATTCTATCAAAGTACTTTCTATCAAGCCGAAACACTTCGATCAAACGCCGGAGTGAATATACGATTTTTTATATAGAGTGTATTGTCTTTTCCCGAGATGGCTATGGAAGTTTCATCAGCATAGTAGATACTCTGGTTGTCCATGTTGGTAGAGCCAGTAATCGCCATCTGGTCATCAAAGCTGGCAAACTTGGCGTGGCTGGCACCATCCCCCATTTTATTCTCTTCTACCGCTTCTGTTTCACCGGGTGGTACATACCAGCGGATATCTATACTGGGATTGTTACTGGATAACTTCCTGATGGTCTCTACAGCCTGAGCATTGGTTCCCCCGGCACCGGTTGAGCTCTCTCTTTGTTCGTTAAAACGTTTTGATAGCAGCAGTTTTACCTGTACTCCGCGGTTGGCAGCATCGACCAGCTCCTTGATGATCTCAGGATTGTTGAGGTTGGGAGACTGAATACATACTTCCGAGTGAGCATTGCGTATAGCTGCAGTGAAGCCCTGCCCCTGCGGATCTTTCAGGGAACGATCGGCAATGTTGGCGTTGGATCTACGAGAGAGCACTGTTATGGGGGTTTCACTTAGCCCTGTCATTTTTGGCGGCCGCCTTAGCGCTCTCATTTTTTTATTCGGTCTGTCTTTGGTATCCAGACCATTTTCCCAGTTGTGAGCAAAACTGGTTCTCAGGGCTTCTCCTACTTCACCGCGGAACCTTAAGCCGGTATCAAAAGCGGGTCTGCCCTTTCCCTGATCACTGGCATGATTACGGCGCTGAACATTGGCTCCGGTGATGGCTGCCCGGTAGCCATCTGCGACTATCGTTTTGCTGTGCAGAGCATCAGTGACTTTGTTCACATGGACGCCACCTTTGATATCCAGAAGTCTTCTGTCAATCTTGCCTAAATTGGGCAGCAAGTAATCAGCCGTTGGTGGGCGGTTACCCTTTTTTCTTTTCATGAATTTGGCTGCAGGGCCGCGAGCCTGATTGACCAGAATGCGTATTTTAAGTGGCAGTTTGAATCGTTCAGGGTGCCGTCTGGCTTCTTCCTGAAGTGCTTTTATGGCCGGTACAATCTGTTTTTGTACTCCGGGGGAGTCAGGTTCCCAGGAGAAGGTTTGAATCAAGATTTCGTCCCTGGCGCTTTTTATAACCTCTGCAAAATCACCAAAAATTTCATCACCTCCGATAGCTACATGTTCAATGGCATTATGATGAGTGGTGATCAGGTGCTCAGGTACGCTGCCTTTGCTGGCATGACTTTTAGCGGCGTCAGAGACAACAGTCTGAAGATATCTGGCTTCATGATTTACAGGGCCGGGCTGAACAGGCTTTCTTACCGTGGGAAGCGGTCTGTTGCGAATAGCGTGGGCTCGACGTCGGCGAAGTGGTGTTTCGACAGGCTCAGGCCGTTCACTGTAAGAGACAGGAGCCTGGCTGACATTCAGGTTACGTTTTAAAGGAGAAAATCGAACGAGTTCCCGCAAACGACCGGCAATACGAAACAGGCCGCGGCTTTTGGCTTCATCGAGCACATCACCTCTCAAGTGAGGGTCTATGACGGAGAAGCGACCTTCAGCCTGTATTAAACCGGACATAAATAAATACCACTGGTCTGTTAGGGATACAGTAGTTGTCGTCTGGCAGGCGAGGTTTTCAATTGCAGAGAAGGATTAAATGCGGAATGTAGAAGTGAAAAAAGGAGTGAAGCAGAAAGCTTCACTCCAATCAGCAAGTTAAGAACTGCTTACTGGGCGAGCAGAATACCCAGTCCAGGTATGACAAAGAAGGCCATAACCAGATAAACAAAGGCATAAATTTTGCGTTTTACCGCCAGGTCAGCCAGTTTTTCGGCAGCCCAGAGTGGAATCTCACGCAGTGGCTTGATGCCGTAGATAACCAATACAGCCAGCAGGTTGAAGAACAGGTGCACCAGGGCAATAGTCATTGCCGGCAGAGCTGCAGAGCCAACAACCGCGGTAGCCGCTAGCAGAGCTGTGATGGTTGTACCAATGTTGGCACCCAGTGTTACCGGATACATCTGGCGAACCGTAAAGACGCCGGAGCCAACCAGTGGCACCATCAGGCTGGTGGTGGTTGAGGAAGACTGAACCATAACGGTCATAACCGTACCGGAAGCAATACCGGACATTGGGCCGCGACCGATAGACTTGTGCAGTACATCTTTGGCACGACCTACCATTACTTTCTTCAGCAGCTTGCCCAGTTTCACAACTGCGGTGAAGATCAGACCGATACCGATAGCAATCATCGCCAGTCCGCCCAGTGTATGGTCAGGCAGTGTGCCCGCGAAACCTTTCACGATTTCTACAGCAGGCTTGGTCAGAGGCTTGATGAAGTTGAAGCTCTTGATGTCCATGGAAGAACCACCAACAACGGCTTCAGCAACGTAAACAGACATGCTGCTCAGGAAGCCGGTCATGATTTCCAGTGGCAGGAATATCAATACCGCCAGATAGTTGAAGAAGTCATGAACTGTGGAAGCAGCAAAGGCACGCTTGAAGGACTTGCTGCAGCCCATGTGACCCAGACTTACCAGGGTGTTGGTAATGGTTGTACCGATGTTGGCACCCATGATCATCGGGATCGCCATTTCCACCGGCAGGCCACCGGCCACCAGGCCCACAATCACAGAGGTTACGGTACTGGAAGACTGTACCAGGGCTGTAGCAAGGGTACCTGCTACCAGTGCCAGAATGGCGTTGTTAGCAAAGCTGAATAGTTCAGCTGCTGCTTCTGCGCCACCCACGGCCATTTTAAAACCGGAGCCTACCACGCTTACTGCTACCAGTAGAGCGTAGACCCACAGGATAACGCGCATCCAGATCCTGCCATAATGGCGGGTTGTCAGCTTATAGTCAGCGTTTGCTTTATTAGTGCTGACTGTGCTCGTTGCTTCAGACATTTTCTGCACCTTGGTGCTATACAAAATTGATGAAAGCGAACTTAATGGTCTTATGTTTCAGAAATGTTACAACAATGACATTTTTCTGAAATAAACTGTGAAAATCTGACCATACCAGCTTCACAATACCCTGTTCGTTTTCGCTCTATAAACCGAATAATGAAACCACAAAACCGGCGCCGCAAAGGACACCGGTAAAGTCATGAATCTGTTTAATGCAGTGCAGGCTAGAAAAGTGCTCGGTCGAACATCTGCACGGTCACAGTTTCTCCAGCATCAACATTCCCCTGAGATGTGGGCAGAACAATATAACAGTTAGCCATACTCATGGAACGGAGGATTCCCGAACCCTGACTACCGGTTGTTACGACTTCCAACTGGCCGTCATCATTGGTAGAGACAATGCCACGCTGGAAATCCTTTCGACCCGGCTGCTTTTTCAAAGATGTACGGCAGATTGCTTTCAGTTCTATACCCGGCTCAGGTTTGGCGCCCATCATATGCAGCAGCGCCGGAATTGCAAGCTGTTGGAAAGTAACCGTGGCAGAAACAGGGTTGCCTGGCAGACCAAAGAAGACACTGTTGGGCAGTTTACCAAAGGCGAAAGGCTTGCCTGGCTTGATCGCCAGTTTCCAGAAAGAGGTTTCACCGACTTCGTTGAGAACATCCTTAACAAAGTCCGCGTCCCCTACGGAGACACCGCCTGATGTCACAACCGCATCGGCCAGTTGATCGGCTTCAGCAAAGGCTCTGCGCAGCTCATCACGATCATCTTTCAGAAGACCAAGGTCAATTATTTCTGCCCCCAGCCGGTTCAGCATGGCTTTCACAGCAAAACGATTACTGTCGTAGATGTCGCCATGATCAAGACGTTCGCCAGGGAGTTTCAGCTCGTCACCCGTGGAGAACAGTGCAACCTTTACCCGGCGATAAACATCCAGTTCGGGAATGCCAAGAGAGGCCAGCAAGCCAAGGTCTTGCGGACGAACCCGGTGTCCTGCCGTGAATACTGTCAGACCTTCCTGGATGTCTTCACCCGCCAGTCGAATATTGTTGCCGGTTTTGACAGGTTTCTTCAGAAACTGAACAGTGGCTCCTGAAGAGCTTTTGTCACAAAAGTCTGTGTGTTCCTGCATGATCACTGTGTCAGCACCCGCTGGAATACTAGCGCCGGTCATGATCCGTACACACTGACCGGCAGGCATATCCCCCTGAAAAGGGTGACCTGCCAGAGAGTTGCCCGCAAGTGGCAGAGAGTCCGTATTTTCCAGATCAGCCAGTCTCAGGGCATACCCATCCATGGCTGAATTATTGTGGGACGGCACATTAACTGGTGACACCACATCTTTAGCCAGCACGCGGTCAAGACAGAACTGCATATTGATACGTTCAATATCAGTTACTGCGGTTGTTTCGTTGATCAGGCGACTGAGGCCTTCTTCCAGCGGCATAAGGCCGGGGGCGGAACAGCAATCACTCATTGAGCGCTCTCCTTTAAACAATCCAGTATGTAATCAGCAATCTGTTCAGGCTGGTTGATGTCCAGCTGAGGAATGGGTGTTTCCTGAGGTTCGGTAAGATCCCAGGCAATAGCGATAATGTTGTTATCTTTCGGATGCAGCAGAGGCCGTTCAAATGCCTGTCGGTGCAATTCAATCTTGGCAAAAGCTTGATCACGAAACCCTTCAACAATTACCAGGTCCAGCTGACGGGTATCCAGCAGTTTCAGTTGATCGGTCAGTAACGGGTCTGCTGGCTTTGAATATTCGGTGTAACAGATTGACCGTTCCGGTGTGCTGAGTACTAATTGGGAACTGCCTGCTTTTCTCAGGCGATAGCTGTCTTTTCCCGGTGTATCTGGGTCAACACTGTGATGGGATGCTTTGATGATACCGACACGAATACCTTTGCTGACCAGTATGGGGACCAGCTTTTCAAGCAGTGTGGTTTTACCTGTACCACTGAATGCGGCGAAGCCGATCAATGGCAGGGGAAAGGACTCTATGCGTTTCAGCATGAATGTTTCCGTCTGTAGTCTCCGGCTGAGTCTATTGGACAATTCTCACCAGTACAATCCGTGTACCTCTTTTTCGCCAGACGCCTTGTGCCCACGTAAACCAAAGACTGTTGGCTACAATGAATCTAAGGAAAAGGAACTTTGAGGTTGGTTGAATGGGGCTTAACAAATCAGGAAATGGCGTAAGCGGGGGAGCGATCTATTCACCACCAGAGATAAGCAGTAAAGCTGTGCTGGAAAACGGAAAAACCCTCACAGCTTCGGGAAGAGTGTTGGAAACGTCCAGATCTGACAATAAAATTACGGCTGAATCACATTCAGAACCAAAGGCTTTAGCGATTGTAGAGCGAGAGATTTCTCTGCCTGTGACATCTCAGGGTGAATTAATTTCGTCGGAGCAACTCAGTAAAATAGTAGCAAGGCAATATTTTGATCAGGCAATGACAGTCGGCAGTCGCGCAGAGCTTGATCGCACTCGAATGGAGTGTTTCAGGAAAGAAGGTATCAGGCATTTTCCGGTAGTTGTTGCTGGTGCGGGGCCCGCAGGTTTAATGGCCGGTATTGAAGTTGCGAAACAAGGGCATAAAGTATGTATTGTTGAAGCCCGCGATGAAGGTGGCTGGGATATCCGTTCATCTGTCCTGTCAATCTCCAGTCATGAAATTGATTATTTTTTGGAGCTTCTGGACGCTCTTGAACTGAGTCGTGGCAAAGATTATGTATTTTCGCACAGGAAAAAATCGGAACCGACACATCATAAATCTTTAGGGAAATTGCAGGAAAAAATCAGAGGCAATCGATATAAGACAGAGTTACAGGTAGACGTTATTCAGCGAATTTTAATGGCTGCAGTAGAAGACCTTTACTCGGAACAGATTACCGTTGAAAAAGGATTCTCTATAGAAGAAATTGAACCGTTTTTACAAACGGTTCAAGCAAAAGGTAGTGGAAAAATTATAGCTTTTGATAACTTTATTCATGCAGATGGTACCTCAGGTTTTACAAGGCTTTTACTTGCTCAGGATTTTGATATTCCTATTGATGAAACTGAATTTGAACACTTTAAAAGCGGTTGGTGTCAGTGTGCATATGTTCACTCAGAAGAACTTGAGAAACTTCCGGCATCAGTAAGTATTGATATCTGGAAAGCGAAGTACAGTTCGCTTGAATTGAAAAAGTTGCAAGATCTCGGCTGGAAGAGCTCAATGTTGCCCGATACTTATCTTTTGAAATCACACGATAAGTCCCGCAAGGTCTGGGTGGCAGGTGAGTGTCCAGACAACCTGAGCAAGAGCAAGCAGCTGGAGTGGAATCGTAATATCTGTAAGGTTGCACTGTCTCAGGCCCGACTTAATCAGGCCGCAAAATTAGAAGATCTCTCGATTGTTCAAAGAGCAGCCGGTGACGAAAGGTCATTGAAGAAAAATAAGCTCAGTCAAAATGTATTTGAGCTGGAAAAGGCTCAGCTGGACTCTCCAGAATGTACTTTGGTTTTTGGTAAATCGATAGCCATAGGTGATGCTGCAAAAACACCCGTTTTTTTTGATGGTGATGGTGTTTCAAAAGCTCTTGATGACGCGCAGAGAATCAAAATCAGAAAAGCATACAGAGATGACCAGGAAGCTGATGACGATGCCACACTTGTTTCAGAATTATCGGAAGAGTTTGATTCTGATGGTGATAGCTATGAGTCCGATTCAGAGTGAAAGGTCTGTTTTGAACAATGAGGCAAGGAGTTTAAGAACTAAGCACGTTCTCCATTACTGCAATCATCTTACCCCGACAAGCTTTTAGTCTTCGTTTAGAATAACGAGAGTTTAAGCTCTAAACGTTGCCTTACCTATAAGGTGGCATGGCCTTTTCAGGAGTATAAGAGTAGGATTCATTTCACAAAATTTGCTATAGCGCCGAGCTTTTCAGCCTAAGCTGCATTGCCATAGTTTATGGATGATGTCAGTAAGGTTCGAAAGCCGCAGTTGAATGAATAACTCATCAACTGCCAGGGTTCCAACAGAAATGTTTGAGCCTCCCGTACTTGGAAAGGTGTGAAATGAACTCGCTGCAACAATCTATACAAGGCAGCCGTGAGCTGCTGCAAGACAGTCAGGGGCGCTCCTTTCCCTATTTAAGGTTGTCACTGACCGACCTCTGTAACTTCAGCTGCAACTACTGCTTGCCTGATGGTTGTGGAGAGCACCATCACAAATCGACACTCTCCCTTGAAGAAATAACACGACTAGTGTCTGCTTTTGCAGTGTTAGGTGTGGAAAAAATTCGTCTGACCGGTGGTGAGCCGACTCTGCGTTCGGACTTCAGGGATATCGTTAGAGTCATCAAGTCTGTGCCCGGTATCAGACGAGTGGCCATGACAACCAATGGCTACAAGATGGACCGTCGGGTGGAATCCTGGCTGGATGCGGGCGTTGATAACATCAATGTCAGCGTCGACAGTCTTGACCCAAGAGCATTTGAATTGATCACCGGTCATAACCGCCTGCAGGAAATTCTTGGCGGTATGGATAAAGCTTTTGCCAAGGGTTTACCTGAGATTAAGGTGAATGCGGTACTGATGAGGGGTGTCAATGATGTTCAGCTTCAGGATTATCTCGACTGGATAAAACATAAACCCATCACCATGCGTTTTATCGAGCTGATGCAGACCGGTGATAACGGTGCTTTCTTTGATAAGTACCATGTACCAGGTCAGGCGATCAGAGATCAGCTGCTTGAACGTGGCTGGGTTCGTATGACCCGTATGAAAGACGCAGGTCCAGCTCATGAATACTGCCATCCTGATTACGTTGGGCGTATTGGCCTGATCACGCCTTACTCAAAAGATTTCTGTAAAGACTGCAACCGCCTCCGGGTCACCAGTCAGGGACATTTACAGCTTTGCCTGTTTGCCGATGGTGGTCATGACCTCAGGCATTTACTGCAGAGTGACGATCAGCAAGAAGAACTGATTGCTGAAATTCAGAAGGTATTGCGACTGAAAGTCGATGGGCATTTTCTTGATCAGGGGTATACAGGTAATACCGCCAGCCTGGCGCAAATTGGTGGCTAAACAAGAGAACTACAAAGACTGTCATTGTACCGACACAGATTTGAAACAGTTATGTCACAGCTACGACATCTAAAGGACATTCTCCTGAAATAAGTCCGTCGTTTAATAGCACTAGCCATGAGGATTGGTCATAACAAGTGCTATTAAGCAGGGACTTAAGATGAGTAAATTTACTTTCGATCCAACCATATATAATAAATCTGATAACAAACCTATCTCTACGGTTCTTGAAAAAGAACTGAGCCGCCGAGGCGTGCTTAAGCGTGGTGGTATTCTGGCGGCTTTTGGTGCTGTTGCCAGTACGGGTTTGGTGGGTTGTGATAGCTCATCCAGCAGTTCAAATTCAACTACCCCTGCATCTCAGGATTCTTCTCTGACTCTTGGTTTTGATTCGATTCCTGGATCAAAACTGGACAGTGTTGCTGTTCCTTCCGGCTATTCAGCGCAGGTTCTTGCTCCATGGGGAACACCTCTGAATTCAAATGCGAATCCATGGAAAATCGACGGTAGCAACACTTCTGATGATCAGTTGAATTCTGTGGGCATGCACCATGACGGTATGCATTTTTTTCCACTGGAAGGAAGCAGTACTGAAGGCCTTCTCTGTGTAAACCATGAATATATTGACCGTAAAGCTTTGCATCCAGAGGGTCGAGTTCATGCTCCGGTAAAGTATGATGAAATTGTTCCACCCTTTGCTGCTGAAGAGGCACGGAAGGAAATTTATGCTCACGGTGTTTCGGTTATTCATATACGACTGACTTCAGGTGTTTGGGATGTTGTTGCCAATAGCCCATATAACAATCGTTTTACCAGTGCGACTGAAATGGATATTTCCGGTCCGGTTGCGGGCAGTGAATTGCTGCAGACCCCTTACACCGAGTCCCGAGGCAAACTGAATATTGCCCGGGGTACCATGAATAACTGTGGTAATGGTCATACGCCCTGGGGCACTTACCTGACTTGTGAAGAAAACTGGCCGGGTTACTTCGTTCATAAGGGAACCATGACCGAAGGCGAAGATAGAATAGGGTTTGGTGACAGGGGCAGTCGTTATCAATGGGATACGATTCAGGGGGACAGTGTTATAGGCGAGTTCAGTCGCTTTAATATCACGCC
The DNA here is from genome assembly GCF_009653635.1 of Endozoicomonas sp. OPT23. Lineage (GTDB taxonomy): Bacteria > Pseudomonadota > Gammaproteobacteria > Pseudomonadales > Endozoicomonadaceae > Endozoicomonas_A. Next base: position 107,854 of record NZ_PPFD01000002.1, read on the forward strand.
CACCGGAGCCAATGCCACAGAGGATTACCGCAATGAAGCAAACGGCCATGGCTATATTGTAGAAATTGATCCCTTTTCACCAGGCTCAAAAGCAGTAAAGAGAACGGCTATGGGGCGTTTCCGTCATGAAGACTGTTCTTTTGGCAAGGTAGAAGCAGGTAAACCTATTGTTTACTACTCCGGTCATGATGGTCGTTTCGAGTATATTTATAAATTTGTTTCCAAAGAGCTCTGGGCTCCTGAAGATGCCAATTCAACCAATAAACTGGCGACAGGTGCCAAGTATCTGGATGAAGGTGTTCTGTATGTAGCCCAGTTTAATGAAAGCGGAAAAGGTGTCTGGGTGCCGCTGGTTGCATCAACGCCAATCCCTGGTACAGATGAAACGCTTGGCGGCCGACTCGGTTCTCTGGCGAATATTATTCTGAATACGCCTCTGGCTGCAGACTGGGTAAAAGCTACTCCAATGGATCGCCCTGAGTGGACTGCTGTTGATCCTGTTACTGGTAGTGTCTACGTAACTCTGACGAATAACACCAAGCGCAATAATACTGATGACAGCACCAGCAACGATACCAATGTTGCCAACCCAAGAGACAATAATAAGTTTGGGCATATTATTCGCTGGGATGAAGGTTCAGAGGCTACAAGTTTCAGCTGGGAATTCTTCCTGTTTGGTTCTCCTGCTGCTGGTGATGTCCAGACCAACCTGTCTGGTTTGACTAGTGCCAATGAGTTGGCCAGCCCTGACGGCCTGGTATTTGATGATCGTGGCATTCTATGGGTTCAGACTGATAACGGTGCTGATGAAGTAGAGGAAAATACCAACGATCAGATGCTGGCCATTATTCCATCCGAACTGAGCAGTAAGGGTGATAAAGCTGTGCTTGGGTCCGAAAACCAGGATCAGCTGAAGCGCTTTTTTGTTGGCCCTAACGGTTCTGAAGTAACCGGTCTGGCCTTCACCGGTGACAATAAGAACTTCTTTATTAATATCCAGCATCCGGGTAACTGGCCAGCCTATGGCACCCGTAATGCAGCAGAAGCTTCCAGTGATGATGTAAGACCACGGGCAGCTACTGTAGTTATCACAAAGGATGACAGTGGCGAAATTGCTGTCTGAGTAAGCACCGTTTGAGTAAGTACAACTGAAAAAGCCTGGTTTTGAATGCCGGGCTTTTTTAATTCAGGGAAGAATAGTGCTTTATAGAGAGTCAGTGAGAAGTGGCAATCAGCAAGAGAAGAAAGCTAGTCGGCTTTCTTCTTGGTAGATGGAGTATCAGAAAGTTCCTGCTGTATCTCATCCAGCTGCAGCTCACGACTGACCGATTCCTTCATACTCTGGACTCCATTTTTAACTGCCCTGATAGACTGACCTGTTTTACGGAGAGTCTCAGGCAATCTCTCCGGCCCGAGAACAACCAGAGACACTGTTGTAATCAGCAGTAGCTCAAAAAAGCCTATATCAAACACAGAATGCGTCCTCAGGCTTTTTCATGGGCCAGGTTCTTTTCTTTTACGTCATCTGATTTTGATTCATCGCTGTTGTCAGCCACGCTGGCTCTGAATCCCTTGATAGCGCCACCGAGGTCACCGCCAAGCCCTTTCAAACGTTTCGTGCCAAATAGCATTACAACAATGAGAAGAACGATTAGTAGCTGCCAGATACTGATTCCACCTAAACCCATTTTTCCACTCCATCAAATTGTATTGGATGTGAAAATAGTAAGGGCAAAGTATGGAGGATTTATGACAGCTACTTCACGGGAGACAGTTCTTTTGGGTACGAGCCACCCGTTAAACAGACAATGCCACCGAACAACCCATTCTCATATCTGAGCTTTCCGTCGGCATCTGAATCTTCCTTACTGAAAACACCGTCGACCTCATAGTTGACCTGCTGTGCAAGATCACCCGGTACCAGCCAGATGCAGGCGGAGATAGAGCAGGAAGGCGAAGATTTCTTACAGCCATCAGGCGTACTACCCCGAACCCAGTCTGTGCCGTCTTCCTTAACCAGCAGCTGTGCAGCATTGTAAACAGGGTGATCAATATACTGTTCACCACCATACCAATAGTCCTGATAGGGAAGATAAGGTCTTTGCCAGTTTGAGGTGCCCGGGTTTTTTATCAGGTGATCTATTTTAAGGTATCCATAGGATGGATCGGTGTCTGAGGTTATGGTCAGAACTTCGCCAGTGTCGCTTGTATATTGTTCTGCGGCACTCAGCATTGATCTCAGATCATTGATTAATCTTGCTGACTCACTGCTGGTGGCAGCGTAGCTCGTTTTGCCAAGAACAAGACAAATTACTGCCAGCGTAACTCTGGATTTATAAAAAGAGATAGATTGCATTGGCTTTACGGCTCACTTTGCAGGTTGACTTCAGAATAATCGGAGACCTGATTGCGTCTCGATAACAGCAATATGTCTTTTTGCTGACGAGAGAGCTTTTTGATTTCAGCTTCGCGAACACTGGCTGAAGAGCGGTCTGAAAATGTTTCTACGAAAACAAGAGAGCTGGGCTTTCTGCCATTAAAAAATCGGGCACCGCCTTTTATCTCACCTGAATGTTGCCGCCAGCGTCTTCGCAAATTAGTCGTGATGCCGGTATATAAAGTGTTGTCACATGCCTTAATTATGTAAACAAGCCATATCTCTTGCTTTTTGTGCATCTTTTGGAAAATAGTCCTGATTGATGATGTTTTTTGATGAGTAATCTTTTTTAGGGGTATGGGCTCTTTTATACTCTGCGAGCAATTATGAATATACCAAGGCTCACTGTACTGAATACACAGATATAACCAATAACAATGAACTGTATTTTGTAGGGTTGGAGCTACGGATGACCAAAGGTGTCTGAAACCATGCGAGTAAAGCAGTTTTTATCCCTGGGCTGTGGTCTGCTTTTGTCTGGAATAACTCTGGCGGCTGACTTCAAGCTTTATACCGAGAACTTTCCTCCCCTGAACATGACCTCCAATGGTTCCGCCTATGCTAGAAATGACAGGGTATCGGGTTTTGCAACGGACATTGTCAGGGAGCTGTTCAGTAAAACAGATTTGAGTGTCAGCTATATTCTGAAAGACTGGGACAGTGCCTATGGGGATGCACAGAGCACGTCTGAAACGGGTGTTTATTCCACTTTTCGAACCCCTGAGCGGGAAGACAAGTTCAAGTGGGTTGGCCCGCTTTACAACGAAGACTGGGTCATTCTGGCCAGAGCAGATACTGATGTGAAAGTTGATACGCTGAAAGGGCTGCACAACTACAAGGTTGGCTCCCATGAATCGGATGTGGTAACAGACTTTTTAGTAGAGCAGGGAATTTCGATTAAGCCTGCCAAAAATGATGCAGTGAATGTTATACGTCTGAAGACTGGCGATATTCAACTCTGGGCTGCCAGTTCACTGACAGCGCCTTATATTGCTGCCAATTTCAAAGTACCTGTTAAAACAGTTCATACTTTTAACAGCAGTGGACTTTGGCTGGCGATGAATAAGGAAACAGACTCTGAAGTGATTGAGCAACTGAACCGGACTCTGCAGGAAATGCATAAGTCCGGAACTGTGCAGAAGATGATTGATAGCTACAATATCTGATTCAGAGCTCAGCTGGTCTGGTTTGGAGCTGCCTCATTGCGAGCAGCTCCCAGCTGGTGAGCTGTTTTTTCGACCATATCCTGAACCTGCACTCGCAGCTCCTGCTCTTCTTTACGCTCTTGTAAAAGCTCCTCAGCCATAATCTCGCGTTTCATGTAGAAGCCAGCCAGACTGAGAATAACGCCTGTAACAGAAGCTATAAGTGCCAATGAACCAAACCAGATAAAAGCAACGATACCGACCATCTGCTTGTCGACTTCACTGGGAGAGTCAGTACCAAACGCGTACATGGCCAGACGATAAACCTGATTCTGATTCATCAGGTGGTTGATACCCGCCTGGGTGCTGCGTTGTTCATTCTTGAGTCGGAATATCTGATCTTCAACGCCATTGATCTTACTTGCGATAATGGTCAGTTCGGACTCTTTTTCACCCGTATATTCTTTCAGCTCAGACTCGCGCTGTTGTCTGTCTGAAAGCAGGTTATTACGGCTTTGACTGGTACCGGTGATAATGTTGCTGCGTAATCTGGCGTTGGCCTGGTCTTTATCTGCGATTTCCTGTTTCTTGTCTGCAATGCGCTGATTGATTTCTGCGATGCGGCCTTCGTACTTATTGTTCAGGAAAGCAATCTGTTGCTTGAGTTGTGATTCCATGGACGCCTGTTTTTCAATAGCATCGCCACCTAGATAGCCAGTGGTGATCTGGTCAATCTGTTTGTTCTTCTCGGCAATCATTTTACGATAACGACTTTCTATACCGCCGCGGGTAAAGAAGTTGGCTTTAGCCAGTTTGCCAGCCATCTCTTCTTTAAGAACAGCCAGTTCGCCAAGCAGTCTTTGTTTTTCAGTTCGGCTGTCAGAAAGGTTATCGAGAAGCAGGGCTGAGAACTTACCTTCAACTTCCTGTCGTTCGCTGTTCCAGTCCTGATAGTAGCCATCTCTGCGCTCTATCAGTGCACCGACTTCAGAGTCCAGCGTTTCACGGTAGCTGTAGTCGATACCAGACAGTTTCTTGGCAACACTGGCATTGATGCTTCCCAACTGAGTCTTGTAGTTGCTTTCGATACTTTGCTGAATCGTACTGGTTTCGTTGTTTAGGTCTTCAGAGGTGAAGGTTTGAATACGTTCTTTGCGTGTGTTCAGCAGAGCAATTTCAGACTCAAGGTTCTCTATGTTGTTCTGACGCTTATCGATCTCGTAATTCAGGCTGGAGAAATTACGTTCAAAGCCATTCAGCATGGTTTCAAAAGTGATCAGGCATAGGAATGAGACAAAGAACAGAAACAGCCCTTTCCAGAGAATGCTTTTCACTGACATAAAGGCAAATGTCAGGGGAATTTTACAAAGCTCAACCACAGCTACCAACAGGAAAGGAAGGCCGGCAACCAGCATGGAAGAGTGTGTATTTAATATACTGGTAGAGTCTTTGGCCGAGGCTGAATCGTTGGCTGCCAGAGCCATCACCATAGATATGGTCAGGCCAATCATTACAGCAATGATCTCTACGGACCAGGCCAGTTTAATCAGAAAATTGGCGTTTTTTCCGCGATAACTTTTAGAAAAACTCATAACGTCCACTACCTGACAAATAATTTAATTTGGGAGTGCTGCAGATACTGGACAGTCCTGAAATGCTTGAGCAGGGCAACTCTGAATCAGCGGTTTCAATGACTATAGGTGTGGTTAAGAGAGGGGATTAAGAAGGTCGGAGTCTTCATCGACAAAAGGAGTTTTCAGGCTCGCTGGTGGTTTTGCCCGCCAGCAGTTTCGAACGCATGTTTGGCTGGCTGGTTTTTTCAGAAAGCCAGATAGCAAGAAATGACGAACCGAAATCCTTATCTTTAATAGAGCCTGCCAACTGATCATTAAAAAAGAACTGGCTGGTGTTCGAACAGTCAACATACAGTTCCAGTGAATCACCTTCTTTTATATCAGGCCATATCTTCAGAAGCTGGCTAAGCCATTGCTCGGAGTCAGGGTGTGACAGACCTTGCTCAGCCCACTCCTCGCGGGTTCTGTTGACCAGGCCTTTAGCTGAGAAATCTCTCAAATAGGTGATCTTTAGTTTCAAAGGGATACGGTTTGGAATGTAAAGGCCATCCGGTGTCAGAAGCTCAATATCATAAACAGACCAGAACAGAACATTGAGGCGAGCTTTACCTACCTGCTTGAAACTGCTGGAAGCCAGAGCATTGGGAGCAGCGAACAAAAGAGATAATACAATCAGCGTACGAAGAATCATGCAAACTTCCTGCTCAGCCAATGATTAATCTGAAAAAACAGCGGCATTAGCACAGCCCAGATAAAGGCAAGGACTGTGAGACTGAAGATAAGGCTGAAACCAAACTCGACAGCGCCTAATTGAACCCCCGCAAAGTAACTGGAGGAACCACCAATAGCACCAAAAACGGCCGCCAGTTTGGGAGAGCCTGCAAGGAAGTTCAGGCTATGCCTTAACGTTGCAGCAAAGGCACACCAGAGCAGAAGCAGCCATTCAGGCAACCAGATAGAGTCCTTGAAAATAAAGAAGCCACTCCAGCTGAGTAGCTGATCTATTTCAATTCCAATGCTGGCAACAATCAGAATCAGTAAAAACTCAGTGGGATGTTTTCTGTGGATAAAACCATGAAGCAGAAGCAGGGCAGCGGTTAAAGGCAGAAAAGCAGTCTGCCCCCAGACGGCAGAAAGCCAGGTCAGGTAGAACCATACGCCGTTGAAAACCATTTCCCTGTTCAATGTCATTCTAAAGTCCGACAGGCTCCTTGTGCAGAAAAGCCTTGATATACGTGCAGTTGTTATCCCCGCGTAAGCGGGGATAACCTGCGTATTTTTTGTATGGCTTTCAGCGCTTAGCTGCACTAGAGCCCGAAAAATGGTTGCAGCAATCTGGGTACCAAACCCTCGAATTTTAAAGGTGCATCAGTGGCAATCAGACAGATACATGCTTCATGAGTATCGGCAACCGGCTGATGTTTTGTATCAGGGTCAAGGTCTTCCAGGTCTCCTGCCTGAAAGCGTCCACACTCGTCGGTGTAAGAGCCCTTCAGTACCAGCGTTAATTCGGTTCCTGAATGTCCGTGGGATGGCAGGCAGGTGCCGGGAGCAATCTTCAGGAGTTTGAGCTTGCCTTCTGCGGATGGCAAGGCAACCTGTTTCATTCCTGGAGCCAGTGTTTTCCATTCCAGCTGGTCAAACTCCGCGTGCCCCAGGAGCCGCTGAAGAGCAGAAGGTACTTCACCGTGCTTGGGAGGCTTTGGAATGGGAGCTGCTGAACTTTGATGAGGCTGAATGTTGAGCATTTGAAGAATATCGTCTCTGGCCCCTGTCGACATAGACACTGGTGAACATTCTTCAACCAGTGAACTGCCAAGGCTTTCCGCAGAGGCTCTTCTTTGTCGACAGTCAGAGCAGTGTTCCAGATGGCAGGAGATCACTAAGGACATGGAATCACTGAGGCTGCCAGCGGCATAGCTCATTAAGGTGCTGATATCAGGGTGGTGATGAATAATAGTCATTGGTTGCCTCCCAACTGCTTGCGGAGTTTCTCAAAGGCCAGTCTCAGTCCGGATTTAACACTGCCCAGTGGAATGGCCATTTCATCGGCAATTTCCCGGTGGGTTTTCCCTGAGAAATAGACCTGATGAATCAACTGAGCCTGCTGGCAGGGCAGGTTTTTAATAAGCTGTTTCAATTTATGACTGTCAGTAAATTCTGTCTCAACGGGTTCGCTTATGTCTTCGTAGCAATCGAGGGAGGAGAGCCGATCAGGTTTGAACTTGCGAAGATGATCTATCCAGAGATTTCTGGCGATGGTAAATATCCAGGTGCTGGCTGTCGCTTTCTCAGGATCAAAACTGTCGCAACGACGCCAGACTGACAGCATAGCTTCCTGAACCAGTTCTTCAGCAAGAGAGCTTTCAGCCCCTCGCATAATGAGATAGCTTTTAAGTCTGGGGGCAAAAAAATCATAAATTACCAGAAACTGACTCCTGCTCCTGTATCGGGCAAGGTCCACAAGGTTACTGGCCATTTGCGCCGAGCTTTGCCCGGGGCTCTGTCCAGTGCCTGGCTCGAACTTTGTGTTATCTGTTTTTATGAGTGCGTCAGACATTTCAGGTATGGGCTGTTGTCGTTTAAGAATGACAATTGTCTTTCATACGATCTTACGTCCGAACCGGATCACCTGACTATAAACTTTTTTGGCAAAGCACCTGCCCATGATCCAAAAGTTCCCGATAGCCGTAGTAGAAGATAACGACTTTTCTGGAGCAGTTTCGACAACATGGAACAAGATAATAAAGACACGCCATTAAATATTGCGGTTATTGGCTCTGGAATATCAGGCTTATCCTGCGCCTGGCTGCTTTCCCACAAACACAAAGTCACTCTTTATGAAAAGGACGATCGGCTTGGTGGTCACAGCCATACCGTCAGAGTGAATCTGGATGGTAAAACCGTTGATGTTGATACCGGCTTTATCGTTTTTAATGAAAACACCTACCCCAATCTGAAAGCATTTTTTCGCAATCTGGGTGTTGATGAAGTTGCCACGGACATGTCGTTTGGTGTTTCCCTGAATCAGGGAGCGCTGGAATATTCCGGTTCCGATTTAAATGGCATTTTTGCTCAGCGCAAAAATCTTCTGAAGCCGTCTTACTGGCGAATGCTTCGGGACATTCTCCGCTTCTATAAAAAGAGCGAAGAGTGGTTGAAGACATTAACTCCAGAAATATCTCTCGGACAACTGCTGAAGAAAGAAGGTTTCAGTAAAACTTTTATCAGAGACCACCTGCTGCCCATGGGTGCAGCTATCTGGTCTACCCCGGAAGATAAAATGCTGGATTACCCGGCACTGGCTTATCTTCGCTTCTGCCAGAATCATGGCCTGCTGCAGGTTTCAGACAGACCCCGCTGGCTGACGGTTATGGGCGGGAGTCGAAACTACGTTAATAAATTAGCCGATCTGCTGGGTAACAGTGTTCAGCTCAATCGTTGTGTAAAAGACGTTAAACGATACGACGACCATGTGTTGGTGGAAGATCTACAGGGTGATGTGCAATCGTTTGATCATGTAGTGATGGCTTCCCACGCAGACACCAGCCTGTCGTTGCTGGCAGAGCCTGATGAGCTGGAACAGCACCTGCTGGGTTCTTTCTCTTTTCAGCGCAATCGTGCCGTGCTGCACAGTGATGAATCGCTGATGCCGGAGAACAAAAGAGCTTGGGCCAGCTGGAACTATCTCGGCTCCGAGAGCGGTCAGGGACCATCGGTGACCTACTGGATGAACCGGCTGCAACATATCGACAGTCGATCCTTGTTTGTTACGTTGAATCCGGGGCAGGAACCGGCAGCAGAAAAAATTCACGGCTGTTATCTTTACGATCACCCGGTTTTTGATCAGGCGGCCATGTCCGCTCAAAAGCGACTCTGGGAGTTACAGGGAAGAAACAGAACCTGGTTTTGCGGTGCCTGGTTTGGTTACGGCTTTCATGAAGACGGGATTCAGTCCGGTCTGGCCGTAGCCGAAGCATTGGGCAATGTTCGTAGACCGTGGACGGTGGCCGGAGAAAGTGACAGACTGATTATTCCCGATACCGATAAGACAGCTGGGAGCATTCAGGGATGAATTCAGTGCTGTTCACAGGACGGCTGATGCATCACAGGTTTCAGCCCAGGGTACACCAATTTAGCTATCGTGTGGTTAGCTGGCTGTTTGATCTTGATGAGCTGGAACAGCTGAATCAAAACTTCCGGCTGTTTTCCAGAAACCGATTCAACCTCTTTTCTTTTTTTGATCGTGATTACGGTGATGGTTCTGACTGTTCTCTAAAGCAGCGTGTGAATCAATTGCTCGAAGAACATCAGTTAGAGACAGCAGAAAATATTCGATTGCTCTGTTACCCGAGGGTACTTGGTTATGTTTTTAACCCGCTCTCGGTTTATTACTGTTTCTCTGCTGAAAAGCTGACGGCCATAGTTTATGAAGTGAGTAATACCTTTGGAGAGCGCCACAGTTATGTAATGGCGGTTTCTGAAAGCCCCGGTAATGAAAACATTGACCAGCTTGCAGATAAACAAATGCATGTTTCTCCTTTCTTTGAACGAGATTGCTTTTATCGTTTTGCAGCACCAAAACCGGCTGAATTACTGAAGCTGAGCATTGAGCTTTTTAAAGGCGAGCAGAAGCTTTTTATTGCGGCATTGAATGGCAAAAGAAAGTCCATTACCGATAAAGAGTTACTGACTGCCTTTGTCTCTATTCCGTTTCAGACAATAAAAGTCATGGTCACTATTCACTGGCAGGCGTTAAAACTGTGGCTCAAAGGTATTCCTTTAGTCAGGCATGAACCGCTGGAAAACAACCATTCATCCAGCAAGGGGAAACTTTCTCCTGAGGCAATAACGGCATCTATGGAGACGTAGTCATGACAATCGGCAGCAGTCAGCAACTCGGTGACAGTCAGACGAACAAGGCAAGCCCTTATGGACTGACCTGGTTGTCGCGCAAACTCTATCGCTCCAATGTCAGTCAGATTCGATTACTGTTGCCTGGCGGTGAAGCGCTCGCCATTGGTGTCCCTCACTATGAGCAGACAACACCGACTCTTGAGATTAAAAGCCCAGCCAGAGTCATTCGACATGCCCGGGGCGGCATTATTGGCTGGGCAGAGTCTTATATTGATGGTCACTGGCAAACACCGGATTTACGACAGCTGGTTTCGTGGGCCATGAGGAATGAAGAGGCGCTGGAAAAAGCCTTCAAGCCAAGCTGGTTCAGCCGTAAGCTGAATCGTCTGCTACACCGGCTGAACAATAACAGTAAGCGGGGAAGCAGACGGAATATTGCCGCCCATTATGATCTGGGTAACGATTTTTATCGTCATTGGCTGGACGACACCATGACTTATTCCAGCGCTATCTTCAGCACAGAAGAACAGAGTCTGGAAGATGCTCAGAACAACAAGAATCAAACTCTCCTGAATATGCTTGAGCTGGAGCCTGAACATTCGGTGCTGGAAGTAGGTTGTGGCTGGGGTGGCTTTTCCAGGGTCTTGAACGACGCGGGTCAGCACCCTTACCTTGGTGTGACCTTATCAAGGGAACAGCTGCAATACGCTAAAGATCATGCTCCTGCAGATGCTGATCAGCAGTTTAAGTTACTGGATTATCGAGATCTGAAAGGCAGCTATGACCGTATTGTTTCTATCGAGATGTTTGAAGCGGTGGGCGAGTCGCACTGGAATAGCTATTTCAAAAAGATTCGTGACAGCCTAAAACCTGGTGGAGTCGCTGTGATTCAAGTGATCACCATCGAAGACGAACGCTTTGCTTCCTACCGTAAAAATGTCGACTTCATTCAGCGGTATATTTTTCCCGGCGGTATGCTGCCCAGTCACAGTGTTCTGCAGGAAAAGATTTTTCAGGCGGATTTGAAGTTGGAAAAGAGTATTGCCTTTGGGCCTGACTACGCACGAACACTTCAGCATTGGCATCAACGATTCAATCAGCGCTGGCAGGAAATAAATCAGGGTAAGTTTGATTCAGCCTTTCGCAACATGTGGAACTTCTACCTTGCCTACTGTGAGGCAGGATTTAACAGCGGCAGTACCGATGTCAGGCTTTATAAAATCAGAAGGTCATAATGAAAAAATTCTGCTTTTTTTTCTCAGCACTGCTTGCTCTGACCGTTCTTCCGGGATGCACGACTATGGATATTGAATACTATAAAAATGAAACACCTGAGCTAAAGGTTGAAGAGTACTTTCTGGGAGAAACCCTGGCCTGGGGTATGTTTCAGGATCGTTTTGGCAAGGTGAGAAACCGATTCAAAGTAGTGATGAGAGGCAGGGTTGAAAATGACACTCTGATTCTGGACGAACAGTTTGAATATTCTGACGGCACAACATCGGACCGACTTTGGAAACTGAAGATACTGCCTGATGGCCACTATGAAGGCAGTGCCGGAGATGTTATCGGCAAAGCGATAGGGAAATGGGCCGGTAACAGTTTTAACTGGAAGTATGAAATGGATCTGGCCGTGAGTGGAAGCAACTGGCGAGTGTCGTTTGATGACTGGCTCTATCTGCAGGAAGACGGCACATTGATTAATATTGCTACGGTCAGCAAATGGGGCATCAAACTGGGAACTCTGACGTTTGTGTTCGCCAAGGAAAAAGGCATGGCTGAAGCGTTCAGAGGGCTTAAACAGTGAGTGCTGATAACGGCTCTGATAAACCAAAAATCATATGGATTACCGGAGCCAGCCAGGGAATTGGTGAAGCCCTGGCACTGCTGACGGCAAGTCAGGGAATGACAGTGATTGCCAGTGCCCGAAGCCGGGAAAAGCTTGAGCAACTGAGTGCCAGAGCTGAAAACTTGAGCGGCGAAATAATTCCAAAACCTTTGGATATCCTTGATCGACTTTCTGTTGAAAATACGATTAAGAGTATTGTTGAGAATCATGGGGACATTGATCTGGCTGTTTTAAATGCTGGCACATTTATTCCTATGGATGGAAAAGAGTTCAGGGCTGATACAGTGAAGCAGCATCTGGATCTCAACGTGATGGGAACCAGTTATTGTCTTGAACCTTTGATTGAAATAATGAAAGGGCAGGGCAGCGGGCAGATCGCTATTAATGCATCTCTGTCCGGTTATCGTGGTTTGCCAACTGCAGCAGCCTATGGTGCTAGCAAGGCTGCCTTGATTAACATGGCAGAATGCCTGCACCTGGAACTAAAGTCGTCAGGTGTAGATGTAAGACTTATTAACCCTGGCTTTGTTAAAACGCCTTTAACGGATAAAAATACATTTCATATGCCCTTTCTGGTGTCTTCTGAACAAGCCGCAAAAAATATTTTGAAAGGACTTAATGGCAGTGGCTTTGAAATTCGTTTTCCGACAGCTTTCGCCGGCATCATGGGGTTATTGAGAGTTATGCCTTATCGCTTATATTTTTATCTGGCAGGAAAACAGCTTAATTAATCAGTAACCCCTTATCAGAAGCGCTCCTTAAAACTTGCTAAATCCTGATTCTGGTCTGCAATAAGGCTTGGATTAGAATCAGGAGTGTATGCATATGCTGGGATTTCTCAGTCCTCCTGCTCATCAGGAGCAGATAGCGGAACAAGATGTTGATGAAACCTATAAAAAACTTCGCTTTCAGGTACTACTGGGAATAATCATTGGTTATGCCGCTTATTACCTGATTCGCAAAAACTTTTCTCTGGCTATGCCAAACCTGATTGAACAGGGATTTACCAAGTCCGAGCTTGGCTTTGCTCTATCAGCGGTCTCTTTTGCCTATGGCTTCAGTAAGTTTTTAATGGGTAACCTGTCTGATCGCAGTGATGCACGGAAGTTTATGAGCATTGGACTTATTCTTTCTGCACTCACCATGATTTTTATGGGCATCGCGCCGTTTGCGACGGCTTCTGTAACTGCCATGTTTGGACTTCTGTTTTTGAATGGCTGGTTCCAGGGCATGGGGTATCCAGCGGGTAGCCGAGTGATGACCCACTGGTTCTCGGTTCGGGAGCGTGGTGTCAAATGGGCTTACTGGAACACCTCCCACAACCTCGGTGCGGGTCTTGTAGGACCAATGGCTATCTTCGCCATTTACCTGTTTCATGACTGGCATTCCCAGCTCTGGTTTCATGGTGTTGTGGCGTTGGTTTTTGCAGGGTTTACCTGGATGCTGTTAAGGGACACGCCGCAGTCCTGTGGTTTGCCCAGTATTGAAGAGTGGACTGGAGAACGACTTAAATCTTATGATGCCAGTCATGAGCAGGAGATGACCGCCAAGGAGATCTTCTTCAAATACGTCTTTAACAATAAGCTGCTTTGGTACCTCTCACTAGCTAATGTCTTTGTCTATCTGGTGCGTTATGGCGTGCTGGACTGGGCACCCACCTATCTGTCAGAAGTAAAAGGCTTCTCAATGGCCCAGAGTGGCTGGGCCTACTTCCTTTATGAGTTTGCTGGCATTCCGGGCATTCTGCTTTGTGGTTGGGCATCTGATCGTTTCTTCAAAGGCTGCAGAGCACCTGTCAGTATTTGCATGATGGTGATGGTGTCTATTGCCATCGTGATCTATTGGCAGAACCCTGCTGGTAACCCTCTTATAGATAATCTCTGCCTGATCATTGTTGGTTTCTTCATCTATGGTCCTGTTGTGCTTGTAGGGCTGCAGGCTGCTGATTCAGCACCCAAAAAAGCCACAGGTACGGCAACAGGTCTGACAGGGTTGTTTGGCTACCTGGGTGGTGCACTCTTTGCCAACCTTGCCATGGGCGTTATTGTGGACGTGATGGGTTGGAGTGGTGGATTCATCCTGATACTGGTTGCCTGCTTCATGGCCATTCTGTTTCTGACCATGACTATGAAGAGAGAGCGTGAAGATAAGGCCGGGCTCTTCGGACAGGGTTAACAGACAGGACATCTGATTCTTCAGATCAGAGAATTAATCAAAGGTAAAAGCCATACAGACTTCTGTATGGCTTTTTTTTGTCGATGAACTTAGACAACGAATGAAACCTGAGCGAACTGTTTGATGAAAGCCTCTGATCTTTTTGTGAAATGTCTGGAAGAAGAAGGAATCGAATATATTTTTGGCGTGCCCGGCGAGGAGAACGCTGACTTTATAATGTCCTTGAGTGAGTCAAAGAAAATAAAGTTTATTCTTACCCGGCATGAGCAGGGCGCTGCTTTTATGGCTGAGGTCTATGGTCGCATCACCGGGAACGTTGCTGGTTGTCTTGGTACTCTTGGTCCTGGTGCCACTAACCTGTTAACCGGTGTTGGTGATGGCAATATGGATCTGGCTCCCATGCTGGTGCTGGCTGGTCAGGGTTCGTCACAACGACTGCATAAAGAATCTCACCAGATCATGGATGCGGTTTCCATGTTCAAACCTGTGACCAAATGGTCCGAGACAATTCGTCATCCTGATAATATTCCCGAGATGGTTCGAAAGGCTGTTCGCTTGGCCAGGTCAGAGAAGCCCGGAGCGGTATTTCTGGAACTGTGTGAAGACATCGCCAGTATGGACACCAGTTCAACGCCTCTTTCGGTCAGACGTTATCCAAGACCTATGCCGGAAAGTAGCAGTATTCAACAAGCCTTTGAAAAGCTGAAGGCTGCCAAAAGACCGGTCATAATTGCTGGTAACGGTGTCATTCGCATGGAAGCTTCTGACAACCTGCGACGATTTGTTGATGCCACAGGTATCGGCGTCATCAGTACCTTTATGGCCAAAGGCTGTATTGATATGGATGATGATGCCTGTCTTTATACCATCGGTTTAGGTAGAAAAGATCTGGTGGCCTGTGCAGTCGATTCGGCTGATCTGGTATTCACCATTGGTTATGACCTTGTGGAATACCATCCACACCTCTGGAATCCGGATGCAGATAAAGCGGTTATACATCTCGACTCCATGCCTGCAGAAATTGACAGTTGCTACCATCCTGAGTTGGAACTGGTGGGTGATATTGCTCATACCCTTGAAGCTTTGACCAAAGAAATGTCGAGCTGTCAGCTGGCCTATGATTTACGACAGCAGCAAGCCGTCAGAAGAGATATGACGCAGGAGTTTGAGTCTTACCGGGATGATGATACTCAAGGGCTTATAAGACCACAGAAGGCTATCTGGGATGCCAGGGCGGTTCTGCCACCTAATGGTATTCTGTTGTCAGATGTCGGCGCCCATAAAATGTGGATCGCCCGTCACTACCATTGCCATGAACCTAATACCTGCCTGATGCCCAATGGTTTCTGTTCCATGGGCATTGCACTTCCTGGTGCCATAGCAGCCAGTATGGTCAGACCTGACCAGCAGGTTCTGGCCATTTGTGGTGATGGTGGCTTCCTGATGAATGTGCAGGAGATGGAGACCGCCAGACGATACAACTGCAACATGACTGTGATGATCTGGGAAGATAAACAGTACGGCCTGATTGCCTGGAAACAGATGGATCATTTTGGCAAGCACTCTCCTCTTGAATTTGATAATCCTGACTGGATGAAACTGGCCGACAGCTTTGGCTGGAATGGTCATCGGGTCGAGAATAGTCGTGATCTGGAAAAACAGCTGACTATTGCTATGAATGAGGAAGGTCCAAGCCTGGTCGTTATTCCTATTGATTATCGGGAAAACCAGCTGCTCAGTGACAGGCTGGGCAATATCTCCTGCCCGATCTGATCAGAGGAAAAAATATGGATGAGTTTAAATTGCTGGTGGATTCCAGTGAGCCTCAGGCAGGCTGGATAACCGTCAATAATCCTTACGACCTTACTCCGGTCTGCAGGGTTGCTACAGGCGACAGTCGTCATGTTGATAGTGCTCTGAACAGTGCCAGTAGCTGTTTCGAAAATAGAGAACAGTGGTTACCTGTTGATGAGCGAATCGCTATTTTCGGTCGTGCTATTCATCAGGTGTCTAAGCGAAAAGAAGAACTGGCACTGACCATTGCCAGTGAAGGCGGTAAGCCGCTGGTTGATGCAAGAGTCGAAGTGGACAGGGCCATTGACGGTCTAAAGCTGTGTATTGATTGCCTGAGAGGAGAGACTGGCTCTCTGCCTGCCATTGATGCAACAGTTACTGGTCGTGATCACATGGTTTTTACTCACCATGAGCCAATTGGTGTTGTTGTGGCTGTCAGTGCTTTCAACCACCCTCTCAACCTGATCGTTCATCAAATAGGCCCTGCCATAGCTGCTGGCTGTCCGGTTATTGTTAAACCATCAGAAGACACCCCTGTTTCCTGTCTGAAACTGGCTGATATGTTCCATCAGGCTGGGTTGCCTTTGTCGTGGTTGCAGGTGCTGATCACTGACAGCATTCCGGTAGCAGAACATCTGGTGACGTCTGAGCGTGTGGCTTTCTTCTCTTTTATTGGCAGTGCTCGAGTCGGCTGGTTGCTTCGCTCAAAACTGGCTCAGGGCGTTCGTTGTGCATTGGAGCATGGCGGTGTAGCGCCAGCTATTGTTGCTGAATCAGCTGATCTGGATTTTGCAGTATCAAGGTTACTCAAAGGTGCGTTCTATCATGCCGGGCAGGTGTGTGTGTCGACTCAGAGAATCTTTGTTCACAAGAGTCAGAGCCAGGCTTTTATCAAGAAGTTTTCACTTGAAGCCAAACAGTTAAAAGTGGGGAATCCGACAGAAGATACAACAGAAGTCGGGCCACTAATCAGGCTGGCTGAAATCGACAGAGTTGAAGAGTGGGTTAATGAAGCTCGGCAGAATGGAGCAACAGTTACTTGCGGTGGTCAGAAGGTCGGTCAGACCTGTTACATGCCAACCGTTATTGTTGAGCCGTCAGTTAGCGACCGTGTCAGTCAGCAAGAAGTATTTGGGCCTGTTGTTTGTATCTATGAATACGACGATATCAATACAGCTATTAAACAGGCCAATGACCTGCCTTTTGCTTTTCAGGCTGCTGTGTTCAGTAATAATCATCAGGAAATTTTACTGGCTTATAAAAAGCTGAATGCATCAGCCATCATGGTTAATGAGCATACTGCCTTCAGAACAGACAGCATGCCTTTCGCTGGTTTGAAAACTTCAGGTCTGGGAGTCGGAGGTATTCCTCATACCTTTAAAGACATGCAGATAGAGAAAATGATGGTGATGCACAGCCCTCACGGTTAAGTCATAAATTATGATACTTCACTGCAGTGTGCGTGCCATATTTTCCAACCCAGCTCACTTTTTTCCAGGCAGTAAGTGACTTTGAGTTGTACTGTTTTGGTGACTTCCGGTTCACCTTCCTCGTGGCCTTCCAGTGACCAGAACAGGGCGCAGGTTGCCATCTTATCGTTGGTTCTGAGCATGGCGATTTCATAATCCACCTTACTGATCTCCCAGAGACCAAACATCATGGTGAACCAGCCTCTGATTTCATTACGACCCTTCATACTTTCACCGCTCTGATCCCAGAACAGTGAGGCATCTAAATGGTGGGTCATGACACCCTGAATATTCCTTTTTTCAAAATATTTTTTATGTTGTTCGAAAAAGGCTTCGATTTCTTTTGAAACCATATCTGTCTGAACCTGATAAAAAAGAGTGCCCCTAGAAAAATAGACGAGATAAAAAGGAAAAACAAAAGTAATTAAAAGAATAAGGGCTGCAAACGCCAGCCCTTGAGCTTTTTGGTGACGGGACTCTTATTCAGCTTTTTCCCAGATCTGGGTTCTACCCAGCAGAGAAAATCCTATATAGCCTCGTACCTTCAGCTTTTCACCACCCTCGATAAGTTCCATATTGGCGCTGTAAACTTTACCTGAAGCAGGATCCAGAATTTTACCGTCATCATAACGGTCGCCGTCTCTACTCATGTTCCAGATAAAAGTCATGCCTTCAATCGGCTTGTCTTTGAGATCACCTTCACATTTGTCGCAAAGTGACCCTTTAGAGTCCGGCTTGAGCAGTGCATCAATGCGTCCTTTCAGCAGTCCGTCTTCTTCCCAGATAGTCACCAGCGACTGGGCTTTTTTGGTTTCGTCATTAATGGTTTGCCATTTTCCGGTGTAATCATTGGCTGAGGCCATAAATGGCAGAAGCAATAATGAAGCTGTTAGCAGAATCTTCTTGAACATCTTTAACCTTATTGTATTTTCTTGTGATGAGTATGTAGATAGACGAATCGAACATTAAGTTGCTGTTTGCCCGCCGCAGGCGGGCAAACAGCTTATACATTCGAATGTCCGAGTACTTATGTCAGATTAAGATAAACGACCGTTTGAAAACAAGTCGTATTCTGCACGTTGCTCTTTTATTCTTCAGAAGCTTGAAAGCAAAGTGCTTTATTGACAGCAGGGAGCAGTCAGTAGAGAGTGGGTAAGCTATAAAATGGAATATAAGAGTCGTTATGCCCCACTGTATTGTTGAGTATTCTGCAGAACTTGAAGGCGATCTCAGTATCAGCCAGTTAATAAACACTGCTCATGAAGCTGTTTTGTCTTCGGAGTTGTTCCGTCCTGAAGACACTAAATCTCGTGCTTATCCGTGTTATCAATACAGAACAGTCAACAGTGATGACTCGTTTATTCATGTCGTCGTTAAGATTCTTCCAGGACGAGAAACAGAGATTAGAAACAGTTTGAGCCAGTCAGTGTTGTCTGCAGTCAGCAAGTTTGCTTCTGATGTGAATATTGTCACGGTGGAAGTGGTTGATCTGGATGAAAGTTACACAAAAGTAATTCGTTGAATGTTTGCTAATGGAAGGTGAGCATGCCCGACCTTCCTTCTCAATCTTTATTGCTGACAGTATTCAACCACATCCTGATAAGACAGCTTGCCACCAAACAGGTCCAGCGCACTGCCAATGGTAATGTGCACTTTTCCTTGTCCGGTTTTATTTACGTTTTCGATATCTGGCAGTGTGGTAATACCACCGGCATAAGTCACGGGAATAGGGGAGTGTTCAGCAAGTAATGAAACCAGTTTCAGGTCAGGCCCCTGCATCATTCCTTCAACCGAAGCCGCATGTACCAGAAATTCATCACAGTATTCAGCCAGCTCCTGTAGTGTTTCCTTGCTGACTTTAGTATCAGTAAAATTCTGCCAGCGGTCAGTAACAATAAAATAGTCGTCGTCTTTCGCCTTGCAGGATAAATCCAGAATCAGCCTATCTTTGCCCACCGCAGCAACCAGCTTATGCAGGTTCTCAAAGTTTATTTTGCCATCCTTGAAAACATAGGATGTCACTATGATGTGGGAGGCTCCCATAGTGATAAACTCTGCAGCATTCTCAGCGGTTATCCCTCCACCTATCTGCAAACCTCCGGGCCAGGCTGAAAGGGCTTCTCTCGCTGCTTCGTCATTGTCAGGGCCCAGTTTAATGATATGACCGCCTCGAAGGTTGTCTTTCCTATAGAGGTTGGCGTAGTCACCGGCAGACTGGTCACTTTCGAAATTAACCGTGGCGGAGTTGTCCTGATCTTTCAGGGTACTGCCTACAATCTGTTTGACCTTACCCTGATGGAGGTCGATGCAGGGACGAAATTGCATGCCGGAAAGTCCTGTTGTTATTACCCTTACGGGTATTTATTTCAATGGCGCAGAGTAATCTAACACAGCGATAAGTGTGTAGACGCACGTAATCGAATATTAAATGGCTATATCCCCGCCGATGGCGGGGATATAGCTTAGAATTCATATGTTCGGGTACTTGGTGCATCAACATCAGTGAAATGGCCGCTTTATTTGAGTCAACAAGTCAGAGTCACTGTTCAGCAGCTCGACAATCAGCTCGGAGAAGGCTGCGTTTCCCCAACCAAAGTCTGATCTCGTGTAGTCGCTGTATGAGTCATCAGGGTAACTTTCGTGGATCAATCCTGTAGTCCCTGTTGAGTCGAGTAACGCATAGATGAGTTCGATTTTTTCAGCTGGATCATTACTGGTTCTGGTTTGAGATATCAGAGACAGAGGCCATATACGGCCACTGCCAGTATGCGGGCTGCCAACGCCGCTTCTTACTGAGTCTTCACCAGTAAAGTAAAATGGGTTGCTAGTCTGGTTCAGAATATTTGGGCGGGTATCGGTGTAACACTTTTCTGAATAAACACCTTTGGCAAATAAAGGCAGCGATAACAGGGAGGGGTAATTAGCATCATCGATGAAGAAGCGACTACCAAAACCGTCCACTTCATAGCTGTACTGACAGTTTGAATCAGCTGCCTGCAGGGTTCCATATGTATTAATGGCTTCAGTAATCTGTGCGGAAAGCTGAGTCATTCTGGCTCTCAGTTCATCGTTTGCCATGCCTAGCTGTTGGTAGATCTCAGCCAGTTCCGACAGCTCATAGGCCAGCATGCTGTTTATTGGAATATTAAACGGCAGTTTGCTGGCATCATCACTGGGGCGAAACAGGGTTCTAACCATCCCGGTTACTTTTTCCGGGATACCTGTTCCGTTTTTAAGTGTGTCCAGGTCACCGGCACCAGGGCGAACAAAGTAATAATAAAAAGGGGAGTTCGGATTCTTCAGTATCGTCGCGTCTTCGGTCCAGGCTGTGAGTAGATTAATCAGTGAGGTCGTGGTCATTGCCCAGTTGAGACCTTCGTTTAATAGCTCTGAAATCTGTTGGCCGCTCGCGGAAGTAAGAAGTATTCGTTGCAGTTTTAAGTGAGCTGCCAGAGAGTCTGGTTCGAATTTTCTTTCATAGACGTTTCCTTGCATTCCCGGGCGATTGAATTGCCCATAGGTCTTATCGTTCATATTGGGAGATGAGTCACCACCAGGAACGACAAAGGCATTGGCAAAAGGGTCTTCTTTCAAAAACTCTGACTGAGAATTAACTAGACCGACGAACAGACGGAACAGGCGTTCATCTTTAGGTACCAGAAAGGCAAGAGGCG
This sequence comes from Endozoicomonas sp. OPT23, assembly GCF_009653635.1. Classification (GTDB taxonomy): domain Bacteria; phylum Pseudomonadota; class Gammaproteobacteria; order Pseudomonadales; family Endozoicomonadaceae; genus Endozoicomonas_A. Next base: position 128,825 of record NZ_PPFD01000002.1, read on the forward strand.
TAAGCTGGTTGGTACTGTCCCTGATCCACATAGCTTTGATATCACCGGTCACTATATAAGTTCGCAGGTCAGTTAAACTCGAATCCTGATCGACATTTTCATAAAACACAGTGTTATCGAGGGTATAAGCAAAGGTATTTTTAAACAGTTGTGCAAGATCTTTGTCAGTAATCACTGGAGCGTAGCGAAGGAGATAACTCTCCACCGCTTCAGAGGTGAATTTTTTTGTTGCAGGCCTGATATCCGGAACACTGGCATTCGTTTGAGAGAATGCAAGCAGCAGTACCATCATACAAAGGCATAATCTTGTTTTCATAATTGGCCTCTTTCTTGGTTGACTGATCACAGCACATTATTGGACTAAGCCGTGCTAAGCCGTCATACAACAAAATAATTCAAAATCTTTGGCTATGCTGAATTTAAGATAAACCGTCAGAATCAGTGGAAAGACAATGCTACGTCTCCTAATTGCTGTGACCTTTCTTATATCTTCATCTGTTTATGGCTGGTTTGATGCTGCTCATATGACCAGTAGCTGGATCACCTGGCAGAACCTGAAACCTGATGTTCGCAGAGAGGTAAAACTGCTGATCAGAGAATTCCAGAATGTAGAACCTAAAACGGATGACTTTGTCCGGTCTTCATCGTGGATGGATGGTGTTAAGGGAAGGGGGTTATGGGTAACAGGCTATTGGCACACAATCAGTGAAGAAAGTGTTAAGAATGGGAAGGTCCATGGGCCGTATCAACAGCACGGCGTCTGGTTGGTTAATGAAGCGGTTGATACCCTGTCCAGTACCAAATCAAGCATGTTCAGTCGCGCTTTTATGCTGCGAGCTCTGATTCATGTCAGTCAGGATCTTCACAGCCCGATGCACGTTTGTGATGATCGCGATGACAGGCCTGAGAGCAGTAAAAAGTGTTATAAGGCGTTCAGAATCAGCCCGGTTAAGTTCCATGACGAAACCATTGATAATCTCGCTAGCCTTTGGGACTCAGGTGTTTTGGCATTCCCGCCGGACAGAATGGAAGACAAAAAAGCTAATCGGAATATTGCTCGCTTCTCAAAGAAACTGTTAGCTCGTACTGATAAAGCAGCCCTGCCTGATCTCAATGAGTTAAATCCTCTGAAGTGGGCAACGGAAAGTCTGGAAATTCAAAAGCAGTTTGCTTTGAAAGGTATTCGATCAGGCAGTGCCTTGAGCGCTGAATATATAAAAGAAGGACAAAGAATATCTGAGCAAAGAATCGTTATAGCAGGCTACCGATTGGCTAACCTGCTGAACCACATTTTTGAGAAAAACAGTGAGCTTGGGTCGTAATATGATGTTTTAAGGGCTCGGAATATTCACTGCGTCAGTGACGTGCCCTTGAGAGATCAGCTTTCCTTTATGCCTGACCTCTGCGTACACAGAATAGCTGTGCCCTGTCTGTACTAGTGATGGCGCATAGGGTAATTCGAACTGAAGCGGTGCGTCCAGACGATGTTTTAGTCTGATTTTTTGCTCGCCAATCAACCCGTAACGATTGCCAGGTTTACCGTTATCCCGCAGTTGTACTCTAACCATGGTTCCTGCCGGGAAAGAGCCCTTGGCGGGTTTGACCTTACCGCTGACAACTTCGGACTCTGGTATAAATACCAGTTTTCGATTCATATCACGATTGTTGATGATCAACCTGTCATTGGACATCAGCATCTGGTCCACACCTTGAAAAGCAGACAGGAAGCGGTCTTCCTGTTGCATGATTTCAGGCAGGCAGAGTAGGCGAGTCGAGCCGGGACGAACCAGAGTCAGCTCGTTATTCTTGATTTTATAGTTACCAAAGTAATTGTTGCAGGGACCTTTACCTTTAAAGCGGCCTTCTGTTGCTCCCTGAACATCAAACGTCAGTGTTACTCTTCTACTGTCTATAGGCGGTTGACCATCAATATTTAAAAGTACCCAGGTTTTTTCCTCAACAGCTGCCGGAGTGACCACTGCACCTTCCTGAAGCATGCCACAGGCAGTAATCATACTTCCTGCAGTCAGCAGCAAGCTGTATCGACCGAGTTTCCACATGATATGAAGTCTTCCGCAGATGAGCCCTACGACAGTGTAGCAGCAATGAAAAAGAGCAAGCGCCTAATTCTGGCTGTTAAAAATATGGGGAACTATCCTGAAGATGAAAACAGCCGAGTACATAAACCTTGATTAAGATAGTGGTTATTTTTGCCAGTCAATTTTACCCCATAGAGGTGACTGATCCATGGGAGACCCGTTGTAGTTTATGGTGATTTCTTCATTAGCAGGAATATTTTTTATGGCCAGAAACTCAATGACACCATCATCCATATCCAGACGATAAAGGGCGTTGGGCGTATAAGAGTGGTTGTATATGGATCCCAGTCCAAGAGCAAGAGCACCGGCTTTCATCTCTTTTCCCCAACTGAAATAATAGTTATAGAGCTCGGTCTGGTCGATATTTTCAAGTTGCTCTGGCGGAAGTTCAAGAACAGGGCAGCGTTCGATAATGGTTTCCCGCTGAATTTTCTTGTTGGAAAAAACACCACGTCCTTTCCCTGACGAATGAGAGACATAAAGCATATGGGCCTGCCTTTATTATTCTTTTATGGCAATTCTATCGGCCTTTTTCGGAGAGTCATACTGCGAGTGGGTAATGTGGGTAAGGATAAGAGAGGAGAGGCAGGCATAAAAAAAAGGCAGATCAAATGATCTGCCTTTCTGCAAAGCTAACGACAGGACTGATTAATCAGCTCTGTGTTTCTTTACGAGGACGACGCTGACGGCGTTCACCACCGCGATCGTTTCTTTCACCGCGCTGCTCACCACCACGACGAGGGCTGTCACCCTCACGACGTGGGCGACGAGGTGGGCGGGAGTCACGCTCACGACCATCATCAACCCAGGCACTGAGTTCCAGAGCCTTGTTGCGAACTTTAATGCTCTTCAGGTTATCCAGAGTGGAAGCATCTACGCCTTCTGGCAGGTAGATAGAAGAGCAGTTGTCAAACAAACGGATATGACCGATGTCACGACCGGAGATCTTGCTCTCGTTAGCAATAGCACCCACCAGGTCTCCTGGAGTGATGCCCTGGTCACGACCAACGCTTACACGATAGCGAACCTTGCCTTCATTGTCTTCACGACGGTCACGACGAGGACGTTCAGCTCTGTCACCACGATCAGCACCGCGACGATCGCCTCTATCACCGCGACGATCGCCTCTGTCACCGCGATCATTGCGATCATTGCGTTCACGACGCTCGCGTTGTGTACGCTCAGGCTCTTTGCCATCCGGGAACGGACGATCTTTCTGAGCGAGGAAGCACAGCGCAGCCGTCAGATCTTCAGGGCTCAGATCATTTTCTGTCGCCAGTTCACCCACGATTTCGCGGAATGTGTCCAGCTGTTCACCCATGTCCAGGGCTTTCAGAACATCGTCCTTGAACGCCTTGATGCGCACGTCACGAACATCACGCATGGATGGCAGGTTCATGGTTTCGATGCGCTGACGGGTAGCCTGTTCGATAGAACGCAGCATACGACGTTCACGGTGCGTAGCGAACAGAATCGCAACACCTTCACGACCGGCACGACCAGTACGACCGATACGGTGAACGTAAGCTTCGGTGTCGTAAGGAATGTCGTAGTTAACAACGTGAGACATACGCTCAACGTCCAGACCACGAGCTGCTACGTCAGTAGCGATCAAAATGTCCAGAGAGCCTTTCTTCAGACGATCTACTACTTTCTCACGCAGAGCCTGACTCATGTCACCGTTCAGGGCCGCTGCTGCAAAACCACGAGCTTCCAGCTTTTCAGCCAGCTCCACAGTAGCAGTCTTGGTGCGAACGAAGATGATCATGGCGTCGAAGGCTTCGACTTCCAGAATACGGGTCAGTGCGTCCAGTTTGTTGAAACCGCTGACCATGCACACTTTCTGAGTGATGGTATCAACAGTGGCAGTCTTCGCCTTGATCTCAACAGTGACAGGGTTGTTCAGGTGCGTGTCGGCAATTTTGCGGATCTGACGTGGCATAGTGGCAGAGAACAGTGCAACCTGACGTTCTTTAGGTGTCTGCTCCATGATCCATTCGATGTCATCAACAAAGCCCATGCGCAACATTTCGTCGGCTTCATCGAGAACCACGGCCTTGAGGCCATCCAGCTTCAGGCTGTCACGACGCAGGTGGTCCATAACACGGCCAGGAGTACCAACGATAACGTGAGCGCCGCGTTGCAGGCTGCGCAGCTGGCCACGCATGTCAGCACCGCCGTATACAGGCAGTACATGGAAGCCTGTCATGTTGCGAGCATAAGTTTGGAAAGCTTCAGCTACCTGAATAGCCAATTCACGGGTTGGTGTCAGAACCAGAACCTGTGGCGAGCGCTGTTTCAGATCGATCTTGGACAACAGAGGCAGTGCGAAAGCCGCCGTTTTACCGGTACCGGTCTGTGCCAGTCCCAGCAGGTCTCTGCCTTCCAGAATGTAAGGGATACTTTGAGCCTGGATAGGGGATGGCGTTTCGTAGCCAACGTCCTGCACAGCTTTCTGTACCGCTTCAGACAGCGGGAGGTCAGCGAAAGTAATGGATGGTTGTTCAGTTACGGTTGAGTCGTTTTCAGACATCAAGTGCTCCGAGAAAATACGCGATGATAGAGATCAGTGCGTTTGCGATAGACAGTCTGACTCGCAGCCGGGGCAAATGGTTCCGGTCTTATGCTGTGAGCAGTCTCTGGGCACACTGATCAGCCTTTCTTTTTTCATAAAAGAGAGGCTTTTACTGGGTGTCCATGACTTCGTTGAGAATCCCGATTGAGGGGGCAGGACCGGCCAAAATGGTTGGCGTGATTACGCACAAAGCCGGTCGAAACGGAGTACCAGGACATCTTGCAAGAACGGTTGTTTTGATCTGGATCAATGTTCGTTCTGCAGAAAGCCGCACATTCTATCGCTATTTTTCAGCAATAGATACTGTTTTTGGCCGCTATCTTACAGGTGTTTATGGCTACCATTTTGTTGCTTGTCTCCCTGTGAGAGTCGCAGTAGATAAGGAATAACCAATCTGCTACCTGCTTTTGAAGGCTACAGATTGGTTATTTTTTGATACTTATCCATTTAATGGCTTTAAAACTGATGAGGAATCTTGCCGCTGATGTTTTTATAGAAAGCCTGAATCTCTTTAAGATCTGCTTCATAGTTACCCGTGGTGTGGAACATAGGTCCAAAACCACCCAGTTTCTTTTTAAAATCCAGAAAGCCAAGGGCAATTGGTACACCAGCACCATTTGCTACATGGTAGAAACCACTTTTCCACTCCTGAACCTTACTGCGAGTGCCCTCTGGTGGAATGGTTACCACCAGGTTGTCCGATTCATTAAAGCGATCAACGACCTGTTGAACCAAGCCTGTTTTTTGACTTCTCTCAACCGGAATACCACCCATCCAGCGCATGACAGGGCCTGCAGGCCCTTTAAACAGGGTGTTCTTTCCCATCCATGACACCTTGATGCGGTAGGCAAAGGCGATGGCAATCAGAAACACAAAGTCCCAGTTACTGGTATGCGGCGCTGCAATCAATACATATTTTTTGGCTTTAGGGTATTCCTCAGTCATTTTCCAACCGGCCAGCTTTAACCCAATCAGGGAAATGGCACGGAAAAAACTATTGATAACCGGGGTGTCAAAGATTGTACGACTCATCTAACTGGCTGACCGAATTGAAAAATGCTCGGGAATTATACTATTGAAGGAATGAAAGTATATGAATCAGACAGAGACTATCTGAATGGCTGATTTTTGTTTATTCCAGCCTAAGTAGAATAGCTGGGCACTCTATTTGCTGGAAAAAGAAATATGATAAATCAGCAAGTTACTCTCAACAGACGAGAGCCAACCCAGCAGCGTTCCAGAAAGATTGTTGCTGCAATAGTTCAAGCCTGTCGTAAGATTCTCAAAAATGAAGGCCCCGATGCTCTCAATACTAATTACATCGCTGAAGTGGCTGAGGTGAACATTGGCTCACTTTATCGCTGGTTCGATAATAAAGAGAGCATCGTCGCTTACACCTATGAGCTGATGGTGGCTGAAGAGATTGATTCCCTGATGCCTCTGTTCAATGAAATCAGCCAGGACGTAAAACCCGATGAGGCCATTGTCTATATGGTCGATACGCTACTGACTGCGCAGAAACGGTTTGTAAAGCTACATCAGTATTTTTATCAGCAGCACCAGTCCGAGTATTACGTGGGCAGTCAGCCTTATATTGATGGTCAGCAATCCTGGATGCAGGCTACAGGGCAATGGATCAGCGATGTGATTGGCCGTCATCATTCAGAACTCTCTCCAGAGCAGTGTCGATTTAAGGCCTTCATCCTGACCAGAGCTATAGAAGGTGTGATGTTGTCTGCCGTAACCGATGATCCTGATATTCTTGAGCAGGAAAAGTTCCGTGAAGAATTACTGAAGTTGGCTCTTCTGTATCTATTTTCGCGAGATTAGACGTCAACTTCTTCTTACGTATACGAACAAAAACGTTCAAGTATTCATCTCAAGCAGGTATGATTCTGTTCCAAACAAACGTTTGAATGTTGGTCTTACTCAACATATCGACGACGACACAGGTACATTTCCAAGCAGTGAACTCGTGCCTGACAACCAGATTAAAAATAATAAAACGAGGGTTGATTCATGGATGCCAGTTTCTGGAATGGCAAACGCGCACCCGGCATTTCCGATCAGGTTGACCTGAACCGCTTTGATAACCTGCAGGCACTAATCGCTGATGCAGTCTCAAGGCATGGAGATAAACCCGCTTTTACCGGAATGGGTCAAACCCTGAGTTTCAAGGATATAGACCGTCTCAGTGATCAGTTTGCAGCCTGGCTTCAAAACCACACGACACTTGAAGCAGGAGATCGGGTTGCGATTCAGATGCCCAATATCCTGCAATATCCGATCGCCGCTTTCGGTGTGATTAAAGCGGGTATGGTAGTGGTTAACACCAACCCTCTCTACACCGCTCGAGAGATGAAACACCAGTTTAATGACTCCGGTGCAAAGGCGCTTATCTGCGTCAATATTGTGGGGCATCTGGTGGAAGATATTCTTGCTGAAACCGGTGTTGAGCATCTGGTGGTTACCGGCTTGGGAGATTTGCTTTCCTGGCCAAAGAGGCCCTTTATTAACCTGGCGGTGAAGCACCTGAAAAAAATGGTGCAACCTTACACTTTGCCAACGGCTTTGAGCTTCAGAGACGTATTGGGGCTGGGAGCAAAGACGCAATACCAGCCAGCAAAGGCTGTCTCTAAAGACCAGCTAGCTGTGCTGCAATACACTGGGGGAACAACAGGTGTCGCAAAGGGAGCCATGCTGACTCATGGAAATCTGTTGAGTAATGTGTTGCAGACAGAGTCCATGCGCGGCCAGGTGTTTGCCGATGGTTCGCCGTACACTCGGCCTGAAGGCGATACTGTTGTAGCACCGTTGCCTCTGTACCATATCTACGCGTTCACGGTGCATATGCTGTCGTACTTTTCTTTGGGTGCACATAATATTCTGATTGCTAACCCAAGAGATATCGACGGCTTTATCAAGGCGATCAAGCCCTACAAACTGGATTCCTTTATTGGTCTGAATACCCTGTTTGTCGGCCTGATGAATCACCCTGAGTTCAGCAGTCTTGATTTTTCTGAGTTGAAAATCACAACCTCGGGTGGCACTGCTCTACAGCAATCAACAGCGGACCGTTGGCACAAGGTTACGGGCTGTCGTATAGGTGAAGGTTACGGGCTGTCAGAGACTTCGCCAATCGTTTCCGTTAATCCGGGTGGTGAGTATGTTGAAGATGGAACTGTCGGTGTAGCTATGCCTTATACATCGATCAAGGTTGTCGACGATGAAGGTAAAGAGCTGTCTTTCGGTGAGGCGGGTGAGCTTTGTGTTCAGGGCCCTCAGGTGATGGCCGGTTACTGGCAGCGCCCGGAAGATACCGCAGAAGTACTCAGTGATGATGGCTGGTTTAGAACTGGCGATATCGCTGTTGTTCGAGAGGATGGTTATATCAGTATTGTTGACCGCCTGAAGGACATGGTTCTGGTTTCCGGCTTTAATGTATATCCCAATGAAGTTGAGGATGTAGTGTCTCGGCATGAGAAAGTACTGAACTGCGCGGCCATAGGTATTCCAGATGAAAAGACCGGTGAAGCGGTTAAACTTTTTGTTATTCCTCAGGACAAAACAATTACCGAGCAGGAGTTGCAGGCATTTTGCAGGGAGCAGCTGACAGCTTATAAAGTGCCTCGTAAGATCGAGTTCAGGGATGAGTTGCCTATGACTCCCGTTGGTAAGGTACTTCGAAAGGATCTGCGGGCAGAGGAGCTGAAGAAAACCGAGCCGGCATAATTAAATCTGAGCCAATGGTAGAACACCGCTAGTAACAAGCACCGTCATTGGCTCATTTTGCTCTTTATTGCATCACCCCTTCGATTTTTATCCTATCCTGAAGCTGCAGTCGGTTATGGCTAATTGGTACGAGGCAGTATGTTTTTTCGGCAGTATTTTGATACAGAGAGTTGCGCGTTTAGCTACTTATTGGCTGATAAGCAAAGCCGAAAGGCCGTGATTGTTGACTCTGTAAAAGGACAGACTGAACTCTATTTAAATCAGTTGAAGGAATTATCCCTGAATTTAAAAATTGTTATGGACAGTCATATTCATGCTGACCATATAACGGCCTCTGGTTTGCTCAAAAAAGAAACAGGGTGTCGTCTTCTTCAGGGTGAGCCGTCCTATTCAGAAGGGGTCACAGATACGTTTAATGATGGTGATTTAATTCAGTTAGATGCACTGGGAATCAGAGCAATACATACTCCTGGTCATACTGACGACTCCTATTGTTTTTTTATTGATTGTGAATCCAGACCAATACTTCTAACAGGAGATACTCTCCTGATAAGAGGGACAGGGAGAACGGATTTTCAAAATGGCTCTGCCAATGAGCAATATCATAGCTTATTTGAAAAGTTGAAAAAGCTACCAGAGCATACAAGAATTTACCCGGCTCATGACTACCATGGAATGACAGAAAGTACTCTGAGAGAAGAGTTTGAGTGGAATCCGAGGTTAAAAGTCTCGACTAAAGAAGAATATATAGAGCAGATGAAAAAGCTTAATCTTCCAAAACCGGCTCGCATAGATCAGGCAGTGCCGGCAAATCTGAAATGTGGGATAGAGTGATGTTTAAACAGTTTAAGATATAACGAACAGATACGGTTCAAACATCGTTCTATTTGGATAATCGTCAATAGCTTTTTTTTGTTTTTTTTATTGGCTCCATTTATTACTGTCTGTATCTGTTTTGTTTTTTAATTGCCATAACTCTTATTTGACGGTTTACAGCAAATCAGGGCAATGTTATTTTCGCACCTGCCCGTAATGCCCTTTTTCTCGGTTTAATAAATAATGAATATTTTTGAAGAGTCCCTTAATGTCCTGAAATCAAAAATGCAGTTGCGAAAACTGTTTCAGGATATGCATGTCGAAGACCTGGAAAGCATAATTAAAAGAGTCGAAGCTATTCACCAGGAAAAGGTGGACGAGTCCGAGGCTAATGAAGAAGAAGTTCAGCGTAAGCGTGACGACATTGCTGCTGTCATCAGCCTGATGTCTGAAAAAGGTCTGTCCATGGACGACATTGCAGGTGCAGCAACTGAAGAGAAGCCTCACAAAGGCAAGGGCAAGCAGCGTCAGCGTTACAAGTTTGAATATGAAAACGGTGAAGGTTCCCGTGTTCAGTGGGAAGGTGCAACGACCGGCCGTATTCCTGCAGACTTCAACGAATACCTGACTCGCTCCGGTAAAAACCGTAAAGACTGCATCGTTTCTATTCTGTAATTGATCACGGAAAAAATGAAATGATAAAAAACCCGGCTATCAGTGCCGGGTTTTTTTGTTCTCGAAGCTGCTTCGAAGCTTTACTCCAAAAGCGAGCTGTTCAAGCTAGCTCTTAAAAAATGATTACTTAAGACGCTTGGCAATCATCTCTTTCAGCGCAGGCATCTGGGTGTAACCCTTCAGAACCTGATCAGAGAAAACCAGTGCTGGTGTACCTCTGATGCCTAGCTCCTGAGCCAGCTGTATGTTTTCCTGAATCTTCTTCTGAACCTTGTCGTCAATCTTCAGGTTGTCCACGTCGACACCTTCAGCCTTCAGTGCTGCTTTGATAGAGCTGCTGGAATGACGGCCAGGCTTGGAGATCAGGCGATTATTAACCGCGATGTATTTTTTCTTGTCCTGCTGGAAAACAGCCATGGCATAGTTGGCAGCTTCCAGAGACTCAGGGCCCAGAATAGGCAGCTCTTTAATCACAACCTTAACATCCGGGTTTTCTTTAACCAGTTGTTGCAGTACAGGGTCCTGACGCTTGCAGTAGCCGCAGTTATAGTCAGAGAACAAGGTGATGGTCAGTTTGGCGTCAGGGTTGCCAATAAATGGCGAGTCTGGATCGTTAAACAGCAGAGCGTTACGGTCTTCCAGAGTCTTGGACTCGGCATGCTGTTGAGCCATGGCTTCACGCTTGCGGTATTCGGTCATGGCTTCGATCAGAATTTCAGGATTCTTGATCAGGGTTTCACGAACCAGATCTTTAACCTGTTGTTGCTGTTGGTCATCCAGAGTTGCAGCGCTCAGGCTGCTTGAGGCCAGCAACATGGAACCGGCAAGAAAGAGTGCTTTTTTCATATCTCTCATCTATGAGTTGTTAGTATTTTGCCCACTGTGTGTTTGGACACCTGCAATCGAATGTTCATACTATTTGTGTACCCGCCGAAGGCGGGTACACAAATATTGAGATTCTTTTGTCAGTGTTTGCCACACTCACTGGGAAGAAACCTTATTTACTGCATTCACAACAGAATCCGAGCTTAGAATTACCGGTAAAGGCAGGCCTTTTGGTGCATCAGGGCCGTAGACTATATTAAACGGCACACCAAAGCGTCCGTATTTTTGCAGAAACGCACTGATCTCATCGGATGGACGAGTCCAGTCGCCTTTCATCAAAATTATATTGTCTTTCTGCAGCAGAGTTTGAACTGGGTCGTTATCTATTACCGCCAGCTTGTTGGCTTTGCAGGTCACACACCAGTCGGCAGTCACATCGACAAAGACTGTTTTACCTTCGTTGACCAGCGTGGCTATCTGAGCTTGGTTTAGTGGTTGCCAGTTCAATACTTCTTTCTGTTGCTGATTTCTAGGCAATGAACCTGTCAGCCAGCCAGTGAGTGCGACAGAGGAAAGTGCCAGTGCCAATGCCAGCGAAACAGCTTTGGCCTTGCTCCAGTTAGGCTTGAATCGAATGACTATGGCAGTAAACAGTAATGTAGAAACAAAGAGCATAACCAACGCCAGCCACTGAATATCCACGAATGCTTTCAATAGACTAAACAGCCAAAGCATGGTTGCTATCAGCATCAGTGCCAGAACACGGCGCAGGTTAACCATCCACATGCCTGGTTTCGGCATCCACTTCAGCAGGGAAGGTCTTGCAGCAATTAAAATATAAGGCAGTGACAGACCCAGACCCAGAGCCGTGAAAATCAGGAACAGTTCAAAACTGCTGCTGGAAAGAGCGAAGGCTACTGCAGTGCCAAGGAATGGAGCCGAGCAAGGGGTGGCTAACAGTGTCGCAAACATGCCCTGTACAAAGTGACCGGCAACACTGTCATCGCCAGCTTCAGCGACTTTGGTGGACATAAAGGAAGGCAGACGTATCTCAAACACTTCCAGAAGGTTGGCAGCAAAGAGAGCCGTGATGGCAACCATAAAACCAATAAACCATGGATTCTGGAACTGAATGCCCCAGCCAATACTGCCGCCAGTGATTTTCAGAATGAAGAGAAAACCGGCCAGAATCCAGAAGGAAAAAATAATGCCTGCGGCGGACGCCAGAAACTGTTGACGTGTTTTCGACCGCTTCTGTCCTGCGGCCTGAACGACAGAGGACAGCTTCATTCCGAGCACAGGCAGCACACAGGGCATCAGGTTTAGTATCAGGCCTCCCAGCAGGGCAAACCCCAGCATCAGAATCAGGCTGGCGCTGGTTACCTCTTCAGAAGATACAATACCCTCAATTACGTTTATTGATTGTTCACTGGCATTGTTGCCATTGATCAGAGTGATCGTGAGATTTTTATCTTTAAGCTCAAACTCACCCAGCCAGCTGGAAACATCCACGGTAGCATTGAGTTGAGATCCATCTGTTCGAACGGCAGGAAGACTGAAAGAGATATCTTCCAGGCCATCGATAATGACATCGGTTTTTTCATTCCAGCCCGCTGTTGACTGAGCGGCAATCTCAAGCTGCTTAGTCACTGGATCAAATACTGCTTTCTCAGCGCTGATACCAGTGTCAGGCATTAAAGCAGGAACTGTGGAGAGTGCCCGATCAATCCTGAAGGAAGCGTTTGTATCTGATTTCAGCTGAGAAGGTGTGAAATCCAGCTGAATATCGTAATCAGTCAGTACACAAATGGTTGTGCAGGAGGAGAGTCTCAATCGGCCATTCAATGCTACAGGCTGATTAAGGTCATGTACTTTCAAAATCAGTGGGAAGACGGCACCGTTTTTATAACCGAGAGTATGGAGCCCAAGCAGTTCAATTCTGTGCGGTAAAGGCCAGAGCCATTCAACGCTTTCGAGGTTCTTACTCCCATTTGGAGAGTCTATTTTCCAGTCGATAACGGGAGGAATGCCCGCATCTCCCGGTGAGCGCCAATAGGTTTTCCACTCACCAGACAATTTCACATCCAGTGCCGCAGTAACCGTTTTATCCTGTGGATTAATTTCACCAGACAGTATCAGCTGAACCTTGGCTTCCGGCTGCTGTGGATTAATCAGCCAGTCTGTGGATAGTGCATAACTTCTGCTGACAAAAGAGCACAGAAAAAGGGTCAACCATAGAAGGAAAACCTGTGGCCGAAAATGCGTATTCATGAAACTCCAAAGATACTGCCTGGGTGTAAATAAGTACCCAGCGTACGAATCAGCAATTTAATATTCGATTACGTGTGTCCACACGCTTAACGTCGGGTATAAACAACATACGTTAAGTATCCAGTTTTGGATGCAAAAACAATGATTATTTCAGTTCGTAGACAAATCTGGTGATGCAGATCTTCCGGGGAGTGGTTTGTACTTATATTAAGTCATTCGACTTTCGTTATTTCTTTCAACAGAAACCCTGATCAACCCTCTGGATTTCCTGTGGATAACTTCTGAACAGTTGATGTCTACTGAGCTTAACGTTCTGATCAAAAAATGATCAATCATTGGTTTGTTAAATGACCAATAACTTCTACCATCCGTAGTATTACGGAAAGAAGAAGTCACTGACATCGTTTGTCAGACTTTCACTTTTTATGACGTGATTTTTTACATGAAAGTATCTGATTCATCAGTTCTTTCTGTCGACTGTGAAAGGAGCAAACGCCTGCTGAACCGGCATCATTTCCATGGTGTTGATATTGACGTGAGCAGGGCGACTGGCGACCCAGTAAATGGTCTCGGCAATATCATCGGGAGAAAGAGGCGTCATACCGTCGTAGACGTTGTCAGCTTTAGTTTGGTCACCATCAAAACGAACCACTGAAAACTCGGTCTCAGCCATTCCAGGCTCAATGTTGGTTACGCGAATACCGGTTCCGAGAAGATCGCTGCGCAAGTTCAGGGAAAACTGTCGAACAAAAGCTTTGGTTCCGCCGTAAACATTGCCGCCCGGGTAAGGGTAGGTGCCAGCAACTGAGCCCAGATTGATAATGCTGCCGGAATTGTTCTTCTTCAGAGCAGGCAGCAGGGCGTGGGTCATATGAACCAGTCCCTTGATGTTGGTATCAATCATATCCATCCACTGCTGTGTATCACACTGGTCAGCAGGCTTAGTGCCCAGTGCCAGACCGGCGTTGTTGATCAGGGTATGAATATCGGAGAAGGCTTCAGGCAGGTTATCCACAGCTTGTTTAATGGCTTGTTCATCACGAACATCCATTTGAATAGTGTGTACCGGACAGTGGTCTGACAATTCAACTTGCAGTTTTGCCAAACGCTCCTGACGGCGGCCAGTAATCACCAGTTGCCAGCCGCTTTCTTTAGCAAAACGGCGGGCGCAGGCTTCACCAAAACCGGAAGTCGCACCGGTAATAAAAACTGTTTTTAAACTCAAGCCTGACTCCTGAATATCAATGTAGGTTGGGTAGAGCAGAGCGAAACCCAACACGCTAACATGGAAAATTAATAAATCAATGTTGAGCTTCACACTACTCGGCTCAACCTGTGACTATGACTGTAAACCGTCACAGTACTTTAATAAGTACTCGGACATTTGAATTCGTATGCATTTCCCCGCCTACGGCGGGGAAATGACAATCTAATATTCGATCACGTGTGTCTGCACACTTACGGAAACAAAAAAGGCGGACTTAAAAAAGTCCGCCAATTGGATGAAACCGGTTGAATGGATCAGGCGATCATATCAACTTATGCATTAGCAGTTTGACCACCTTCTACAGGAGCGGCTGCATTGTTGCTGCTTGGTACACGGATTTCTTCAACCAGGTCCTGAATGTGCTGTGGTGGCGGCGCAGTCAGATGGCAGATTACGAAGGAAACCGAGAAGTTGATGATCATACCCAGAGTACCGATACCTTCTGGAGATACACCGAACCACCAGTGTTCAGGATTGTTATCCGCAGGGTTAACAAACTTGAAGTACACAATGTAGGCAAAGGTGAATGCCAGACCGGCGATCATACCGGACACAGCACCTTCACGGTTCATGCGCTTGTAGAAAATACCCATCAGGATGGCAGGGAAGAAAGACGCCGCTGCCAGACCGAACGCGAAGGCAACTACCTGCGCCACGAATCCGGGTGGATAGATACCGAACAAACCGGCTATTACTATTGCTGCACCTGCCGCTATCCGTGCTGCCAGCAGTTCCTGTTTATCAGAAATATTGGGAGCAAGGTTCTGTTTCAACAAGTCATGGGATACCGATGTTGAAATTACCAGCAACAAACCGGCTGCTGTAGACAGGGCTGCTGCAAGACCACCTGCTGCAATCAATGCGATAACCCAGCCTGGCAGACCTGCAATTTCAGGGTTAGCCAGTACCATGATGTCACGGTCTACATAGAGTTCGTTAACGCCTTCAGTCGGAGCATTGTTGATCAGACGCTCGCCGCTTTCACCACGTTCGTCGGTGAAGGATGGCTTACCAGCAAAAGACTTACCGGCAGTGTACTGAATCTTGCCGTCTTCGTTCTTATCAACCCAGGCGATCAGACCGGAGTTTTCCCAGTTAGAGAACCACTTTGGCAGTTCTTTATAGGACGCTTCACTTACGGTGTTCAGCAGGTTGATACGGGCAAAGCTGGCTACTGCAGGAGCAGTGGTGTACAGAATCGCAATGAACAGCAGAGCGAAACCGGCAGACTTACGAGCATCACGTACTGTTGGAGTGGTGAAGAAGCGTACGATTACGTGTGGCAGACCGGCGGTACCGACCATCAGGGCCATGGTAATAAAGAATACGTCGATGGTTGATTTAGAACCATCCGTATACTGGGCAAAGCCAAGTTCTGCCGAGAGCCCGTCGAGCTTTTCAAGCACAGACATTCCCGTTCCTGTCACTTCTGAACCAAAGCCCAGCTGTGGGATTGGGTTGCCGGTGATCAGCATGGAGATGTAGATCGCAGGAACCATAAAGGCAAAGATCATTACACAATACTGGGCTACCTGGGTGTAGGTGATACCCTTCATGCCGCCGAGTACAGCGTAGAAGAATACGATACCCATACCGATCAGTACGCCACTGACGATGTCCACTTCGAGGTAACGGGAGAATACAATACCTACGCCGCGCATCTGCCCTGCCACATACGTGAAGGAGATGAAGATAACGCAGATAACCGCCACAACACGGGCGATCTGGGAGTAGTAACGCTCACCAACAAAGTCAGGCACAGTAAACTTGCCGAATTTGCGCAGGTAAGGTGCCAGGCACATGGCCAGCAGTACATAACCACCGGTCCAGCCCATCAGGTAAACAGCACCGTCACGGCCTACAAAAGAGATAATACCGGCCATGGAGATAAACGACGCTGCCGACATCCAGTCAGCACCGGTTGCCATACCATTGGCAATCGGGTGTATGCCTTTACCGGCAACATAGTATTCACTGGTGGAGCCGGCACGGCTCCAGATTGCTATACCTATGTACAGCGTGAAGGTCACGCCTACAAACAGGTAAGTTAATAATTCCGTGCTCATCTTACGCGTCTCCTTCCTGAACGTTGTACTTACGGTCCAGCTTGTTCATTTTCCATGCGTAGACATAGATCAGAATCACGAATGCGTAGATAGAGCCTTGTTGGGCAAACCAGAACCCTAGTGGGAAGCCACCGAGCTGGAACTGGTCAAGGAAGTCGACGAAAAGGATGCCGGCGCCAAAAGAGACGGCAAACCATATTACAAGCAATTTTAGAAGGAGACTTACATTCTCCTTCCAGTAGGCGGCGGCCGCCGTTTTTTGTTGATCTTGTGAGTGAGCCACTGAAAGCCTCTCCTATTATAATTTTCTTATTCGAGATGCGCCCGCTAACAGTATCAGGAACGAGGTTTTATGCCTTTTCGACTTTAGTCTGAATTTTACTTTATTCCTCACGTAAGTAATTGCCGTTGAAGTCATTTCAAACGATTGTTTAATTGCTGCAGATCAATTTCAGGCAAGTGATTATCTTCAATAATGAAGCCAACCAATATCCACGGTCGAAAGGCTTGATGATCAAAGTGGTAGTCATCTTTCAGTCATTATTTTCAGACGGACTACCATCAGAGTTGCAGTACAAACCTCCGGTCGCAGTTTTCCCCTCGCAGAGTCAGGCTGCACTTTAATTCATTCTGACTCCGCCGATAAATCCAGCTCCTTCAAATAACAGGGAGATTTAAAATGAAACTGATTGCTCTGACTGCAGCTGCACTGATGATCGCCATGCCGTTTGCCCAGGCTGATGAAAACAAAGCCAAGACTGAAAACATGGTCTGCTACCCAATGAATAATACTGCAGCACCTATTACCGGTGTTGAAGTGGGACAGTTCACTTCTACATTTACGCCTGCTTTCTTTATCAGTAGTGAGCGTGACTACATGGCTTGTCAGGATATTGCGAAGAGAAAAGGCGGTGTGGTCATTATTGACCCAAATGCCTGATAATCGAACCTGACATTTATCCCTAAGCCCGGTATTCTGCCGGGCTTTTCAATTTTATCTATTCTTATTTATATGCCCTCAACTGGAAAACCTGTGATGGATCACTCATTGTCTGAGTCCGATCGAAAACGAATTACCCTCGAAAAGTCTATTAACCCTGCAGGCGTCCTTGCGTTAGCAACCGGATCTATTATTGGTTTTGGCTGCTTTATCCTTCCTGGCAGCATGCTGCAGATGGCAGGACCTTTGGGAGCTGTGCTGGGTATTTTACTGGGTGGCTTAATCATGCTGATCATAGGAAAAAGCTATGGCTATATGATTGCCAGGCTGCCCGTTTCAGGTGGCGAATTTGCTTACGCTTACCATGGTTTTGGTCGCAACCATGCTTTTGCCTGTGGCTGGTTCTTAGCGCTTGGCTACGTCAGTATTATTCCGCTGAATGCAACAGCTCTGACTTTGCTGGTACAGTTTATCGACCCTGACCTACTCAGTTGGGGCTATCTATACAGTATTGCCAATGATGATATTTATCTGGGTGAGCTGGTGTTGGCCGGTGGTGCGATTCTGTTATTTGGCTTTCTTAATATTATTGGCTCAAAGTTGGTCTCGCAGACGCAAACTTATATGGTGGCGATGCTGATTATCGCTGTTGCCATTATTGCTTCTGGTGCAGCAACGTCTGATCTTTCATCTGCTGCTCATCTGACCCCATTCTTTAGTCAGGAAAGAGAGGCTTGGGCTGGGGTTCTTAAAATTCTGGCCATTGCTCCTTTCTTGTTTGTTGGTTTCGATACTATTCCTCAGTCAGCGGAAGAGTATGAATTCAAGCCAGCACTGGCCAGTAAACTGATTACTTACGCTATAGTCGTCGGCTCTTTGATTTATGTTGCGGTACTGCTGGCAACAGCTGTGGTGTTGCCTTGGCAGGAGCTGGTTGCCGAAGATCATGAATGGTTTACCGGTTTCGCATTGGAAGCCGCAGTGGGTAAGACGGGTATTATCTTTCTGGCCGTTGCGATCAGTATGGGGGTTTGCACCGGTATTAATGGCTTTATGGTTGCAACCAGTCGGCTGCTGTTTTCCATGGGGCGGGCAAAGGTGCTTCCTGACTGGTTTACCAAAGTGGAAGGTGAACACCATGTGCCGCGGCATGCCATTATTTTCTCTGTGCTATTAGCTTTAGTCGCTCCGTTGTTCGGTCGCAATGTGATTATCTGGGTGGTGGATATGGCCGCACTGGGTACTGCTTTTGGCTATATGTACACCTGCTTCAGTGCCTGGAAGAATGGTAGAAAGTTTGTGTCTCTATTAGGAGGGCTACTTTCTTTTGGCATCCTGCTGTTACTGACCGTCCCAGGAAGTCCTGGTGTAATGGCAGAAGAAAGCTGGTGGGCGTGCTTGATCTGGCTGGTTCTTGGAGCGGCGTTTTATTGGGGAGAAAGGAAGAAGCTTGCAGGTATTTCAAAAGAAGAAATGGATTATCTGATCCTGAATAAGAAAAACTGATAGAAAGAGTTGGAAAGCGGAGTTAATAAAAGGCCAGAGATTGATGAATCTCTGGCCTTTATCTTTGTAGAGGCTATGTAGAGGCTATGCCCTAACAAGCATTGCCCAGTTAGAGTTTATTCGATTAAAACTTGTAACCAACAGAGCCGGTAATCACACCTTTACGCAGAACGTTCTTGGCATCACCACCCCAGGTCAGCTTACCAATTACATCGTTGTATTCAGCAGTCAGACCCATATTGATCTTCTTCTCACCTTCTTCAAAACGACCCAGACGGTGGGAGTTACCCTTGAAGTCATGAGTCCAGCGGAAAGTGGATTTCAGGTTCAACCCCTGCATACCAACGTTGTTCCAGTTGGCGCCCAGCATCAGGTTGTAACCCATGCTGAGTTTGTCGAGGCGATCGTCGGCGGTCTGGTCTGGATTCGCTTCAGTAGCATAAGCTTCAGCGCCCTTTGCAGTGTAACGGTCAAAATCATCAAGACCGGAGATCAGCTCGAAAGCGCCTTCAGCAACTACGTACATCAAATCTGTGCCAAGTACTGCGCCAAAGGGTTGAACGACAGAAAGGGAGCCATTATAGAGCTCTACTTCTTTAGAGTTTCGATACCAGCTGCCGTAATTGGTGTATTCTCGGCCAGGTTCAGCAAGGGATGGATTCATTTTGCCACCACCTAAAACTTGTCCGGCGCCAACTGTAGCTTGATACAAAATGTCATCAGGGTGATCTACATAAATTGGAGCATTTGGTCGGTAGGTTAACTCGCCCGCAATTCGCGTATAGCCAAATACTTTGGTATTGAATGTCAGGCCATATACTTCAATACCCTCAGGATATGCTGTAGTCGCAGTGACGTCGTTGTTTAACATTCCCAGAGCAGCTAAGGTGCCAGCAGTTTTTCTGATACCAGCTGCACTATCAATTCCCAAAAGTGGAAGTAAGGCAGTTTGTCCACTTAATGCAAGGTTTTGAGCCAGTTGAGTTAAGGATGCGCCAGCTGCTTGAGCTCTTGATCCAAGATTCTGGACGGCATTTTCATCCAGCTTTATATCAATGAACTGTAGTCTGGAGTTGTACTTCGCGTAATGAAGCCCAAACTCTGTATCTTTAAGAAATTCAGGTTTGTAGTTCAGTTTGAAGCCAAACTGATCTTTGTCTTTAGCGTTACTAGTAGTCAAATCTGCAACTTTGAAAAAGTCGCCGGTTGGTTTAATGTCTGCAGCACCAAGAGCACCTGCAAATAGCTGGTTTTTTAAGCCTTCAGGAAGCTTGCTATAAGCCAAATCCTGCCCCGGAACGAAAATATCCAGATTAGATCCAAAAGTACCACGGCCCAGTGATACAGATTTTTCCCAGTCATACTGAATAAAGCCGGAAGCACTCAACTGGTCGTTGAATTTGAAGTCCATCTGAACCATACCCTGAGGCAGGAGCAGATCATTGTCTGAACCGGGAATGCTGTTCAGGGCAAAGTCATAGGCGTTCAGGTTCTTGAGACCGCCACCGTAAAACAGGGTCTCGCCCCAATCCAGAGTCTGGTTACCAACACGCAGGGTGAATTCTTCGCCACCGGAAAAGGTGTGGCTGCCATAAACATAGGCTTCCTGAAGTTTTACACCACGACCCTGGTTGTCTTTTACTTCATCACTCCAGCCGGAGAAGGTTCCGGTCTGATCACCCAGTACATCAGGGTATTTCGCAAAGTCTTCGGCGTTATTTTCCGCCCACTTGTTTTTACCATTGATCAGGACGTCGTCGTAAAAAGCAGTACCACGAACAAACAGGCCGTAGTTGTCTTTTTTCAATTCCAGGGTAGAAGACAGTTTGAGGGCTTTGCTGACAAAACCTCCATCAAATGATCGAAGGCCATCATTAGAGTTTCGACCACTGGTTGGTGCACCAGTATTACTGTCAGTTGTAGTCTCATACCCTTTCAGGTCATATTTTGTACCAACCGAAATGGTTGTATTCAGAGAACCTTCAACAGAACCATCAGCCAGATCAAAGTCATAGGCATGAGCGGGAGCTATCAGCATAGAGCCGGCCAGCATAAATCCGGCGGCGGCAGGTGCCAGCATCAAACGGCCACGAGGCGTTCGTGCAGTCAAGGGGGTTACATCTTTCATGTATGGGATCCTTGGTTTTATTATTATTTTTTTTGTGTTGGTTTTTCTTATTGTTTGGTCAGTAATAGTTACTTATTCAAACAGTTGTTTCAAGACGTTCTAGGGCATTTTATAGTATTTTTATTGCTTGTTTCTAACTTTTAAAGTTATTTTGTCGTATTTTTGTTAAAAGCATTCTGTCGTTTAAATGATTGGTAATGTATTAATTAATGCTCAATTCATATATTTCAAGGGGCGCGGAGCAGGTGGGTAGAAAGGCAGGCTTCATTGGAAGAGGTTTTCAGGTTACAAAAAAATGCTGACACCTGGCTAACCCAGGTGTCATGGAAGTATTTGGGTGGTTAAATAATGATCAGTGACGGGTGTCACTGGCAGGCAGGATGTTAGGGTGATCAAGCCATTCTTCCGGAGCTTCGGTTTCCGGATCGATTGCTTCAGCATCACCAGGTTCTGCCTGAGTGGCTAGCACAGCAACGTCTTTGGCAAAGCCTTGCAGCAGTTCTATAACCTCCTCGCGATCAGGATCAAGGCTTTCATCCAGTGAAATGGTAAAGAGAGGTTTGTCGTTAACGTATTCCTCACCCTTTCGGGTCAGGGCCATATGCAGGCCGAGGTCATCAAATTCCCCGGCAACTTCGGACAGCTTGAATGTCACAGACTGCGCTTCCCTGAGCACAGACAGTAGCTTCAATGCCTCAGCGGCAGTGATATCTCCCGAATCAACGCAGGCTTCAACATACTCTCTGGCGGATAATTCCGAATCCAGATAGTTGTCGACGAGATCCTGCAGTTGCTTATATTTGTTATGACTCATGGACCCTCCTTACAGCGCTATCAGTTGGCCGAAACACGAAGACGGTAATAGCGGTCATCCATGCTTGTAGATAGAGCGCATAAATTCAGTGTACCCGATTGGTGTTTAAATGAAACACTCAATACTGAATCCTGGAACAGGCCTGTTGCTTGATGATGACAGACCTGATTCAAGAGCTACTACGACCATAAGCCCGCTTTCACAGAAACCGAAGTCACTTGAGGCTTCTGTACTTCGATGACATCGTAGAGCTTATTTAGCTGCGCAGTTAGCAGTTCAACAGGGCGATGACTGCTGACCTGAAGACAGGCCTGAAGATGATTGCCACAATGGGAGCTACTCATGGAAAACTGGTCCAACGAAAAACCACGATGACGGACCACTCTCAGCAGTCGCTCAACCACTTCAGGCTTTTTATAGCAATGGATATCAAGACTGTAAGTGCTTATAGCTGTATTCATAGCTGCGTTAATTGTTGCGCTCATGCTGATTGCTCGCTGGTTGTTGGCTCTTGCGTCATCATTTCGTGGTTGCTGGCTCCGGGTGGCACCAGTGGCCAGACGTTTTCACGTTCATCGATGCAGACATGAAGAATCCAGGCACCTTCGGCCTGCAACATCTCTTCCATGGCAGGAAGCACTTCCTGCCGCTGGGTAATCATTCGTCCGGGAATATCAAAGGCACTGGCCAGAGTGACAAAGTCCGGATTGTCGGAGAGGTCGGTTTCGCTGTAGCGTTTATCAAAAAAAAGTTCCTGCCACTGCTTCACCATGCCAAGACGCTGGTTATCCAGCAGCACAATTTTCACCGGCAGTTTTTTCCTTTTTATGGAAGCCAGTTCCTGAACGTTCATCATGAAAGAACCATCGCCGGACACCAGAACAACGGTATCTTCAGGCCGAGCTGTAGCCGCGCCGATAGCAGCCGGAAGACCAAAACCCATAGTGCCAAGACCGCCACTGCTAAGGTGGTTAGCTGGATGGGTGAAGGTCATATGCTGAGCCACCCACATCTGGTGCTGGCCTACATCGCAACTCACTACAGAGTTTTCAGGCAATCTTTTTGATAATTGATTGAGCAGCAAGGGGGCATAAATATCGTCACCGGGTTTGTTGTAGTTTCCGCTTTCAGATTTTCGTGCCTGACAGTTTTCCAACCATTGTTCACATTGGGTGGATACAGTAAGACTCTTAAGGTTCTGTTTGAGGCAGCCACCTAACGTGATTTCCGGACGTCTTAGTTTGCCGAATTCGGCTTCATCAATATCGAGATGAATCACTTTGGCGTTAGGTGCAAAACTATCGAGTTTGCCAGTAACCCGATCATCAAAACGTGCGCCGATGGCAATCAGCAGGTCCGATTCCTGAACAGCCATATTGGCGGCTGGCGTACCATGCATTCCCAACATACCCATGTAACCAGGGCTGTCCGGGTGTACTGCCCCGAGGCCTTTTAATGTGCAGACGCTGGGCATTCCTGTGGTGTTCAAAAACTCTCTCAATGTTTCAACGGCGTCAGCCATACCTACGCCACCACCGACATAAGCTACAGGCTGCCTGCTGTTTTTAATCATTTCTCTGGCTGCTGTGATCTTTGGTGATTCTTCAAAAGCCTGAAAGGTTGAAACAGAACTCAGCGGTGGCTGGAATCGGGCTTCCGCCAATTGAACGTCTTTAGGAATGTCGACCAGAACTGGCCCGGGTCTGCCGGAACAGGCCAATTCAAAGGCTTTATTGAGGGTTTCGCAGATATCATCAGGATCAGTGACTAAAAAGCTGTGCTTGGTGCAGGAAAGGCTCATTCCGAGGATATCCATCTCCTGAAAAGCATCAGTGCCCATTAAGCTGGTTGGAACTTGCCCAGTGATGGCCACAACAGGAATGGAGTCCAGCATGGCATCCGCCAGTGCGGTGATCAGATTGGTTGCACCGGGTCCGGATGTAGCAATGCAAACGCCAGGTTTGCCACTGGAGCGAGCATAACCAACGGCAGCAAAGGCTGCGCCCTGTTCATGGCGGCAGAGCAGGTGATCAACATCGGAATCAAGAAGTGCATCATAAACCGGCATGATAGTTCCGCCGGGGTAACCGAATACATGGCGAACCCCTCTTCGGGAAAGGTTTTGTACCAGTGCGTTAGCGCCATTCATTGGGTCGTCCTCGTCCTTGAAAGTGAGTGTTCGCTTCCTTGCAGATGATGGTTTGACGGGCCATGCGCTTATTCTGGAGAAAAGCCTGCAACTGCTGAAGAACACCGACGACCAGTAGAGCCAGGACAAGAGTGACGGCAATAATCAGTAGGCTGTCGATGTTCAGAGCTAGCATGTTGTATTCCTCAATAAAGTGTTTGAAAATTTTCTTAAGCCCAAATACAAAAAAACCCCCGGACCTTTCGGTGCGGGGGTTTTTCTTCTGTGTTTTCTATCAGCCCACAGAACCCCGCGCGGAGATGCTAATCACCACGACTAGTAGCAGAATAAGGTTGCTGATGGGGTTAAAGCTCATGACAGTTCTGGGCTCGCTGTAAATTCTTAAGCTATTCAAATTCAGTTCATTCTACTGAAATTAGCTACGGTTAATACGTGTTGTGTAGGTATAACACAGGGTTTGGACATTCGCCAATGGAAAATGTTCACTGAGACTTAGGGTCTATTTTGAAACAGGCTTTAAAATGAACTCTGTTATAAAATAGTCGCTTCTCTCAAATCGTTGTCAGGCTCACCCTCACGTCATGAAGTCTTTTCCAGAATTAAACGCCCAATTTCCTGCTCTGCAACAACAGGCTCACGGGCAGCCACTGGTCTATCTGGATAATGCTGCCACTACTCAAAAGCCTGAGTGCGTTATCGAAGCGGTTGATCGCTACTACCGCGAGAGCAATGCTAATGTTCACAGGGCTTCACATTATTTGAGTGGTAAGGCGACCAGAGCTTTTGAAGAAGCTCGTGAGAAAGTAAAACTGTTTTTGAATGCTGGCAGCTCTGATGAAGTTATCTGGACTCGCGGTGCGACGGAAGCACTCAATCTGGTGGCTCAGAGTTGGGGCAGAAGTCAGCTGAAACAGGGGGATGAGATTCTACTGTCAGCGATGGAGCATCACGCCAATATTGTTCCCTGGCAACTGGTGGCTGAGCAAACCGGTGCGGTGATCAAGGTGATTGCTGTTACGGAACAGGGAGAGCTTGATCTCGGTAGCTTCCGTGATCAGCTGAATAGTAGAACCAGGCTGCTGGCAGTCACTCACGTATCCAATGCCATTGGAACGATTAATCCAGTTGAGTTGTTGATCAGGGAAGCTAAAGCTATTGGCGCTAAAGTTCTGATCGATGGTGCACAGGCCGTCGCTCATACTCGGGTTGATGTTCAGGCTCTGGATTGTGATTTTTATGTGTTCTCGGGTCACAAGGTTTTTGGACCCACAGGTATTGGTGTTCTCTACGGTAAAAAAGAACTGCTGGAAGTCATGCCACCCTGGCAGTCAGGTGGAGAGATGATTAAAAAAGTGAGTTTCTCCGGAACCAGCTTTAATACCCTGCCTTTTAAGTTTGAAGCAGGAACGCCCAATATTGCTGGTGTTATTGGTTTGGCTGCTGCTCTTGAATTTGTCACCGGTCTCGATATGGCTGAAGTTTCAGAGCATGAAAATAAGCTTCGCCTGAAAACCGAACAGGAACTGTCACTGATTCCTGAGGTTCGGCTGATAGGCACTGCGAGCAGTAAAGCTTCTGTTGTGTCTTTTCTGGTAGAAGGTTTTCATAATCAGGACATAGGCCTGTTACTGGATCAGCAGGGAGTTGCGGTGAGAACAGGCCATCACTGCACCATGCCGTTGATGGAGCACCTTGGTTTACCGGGCACAGTTCGAGCATCCTTCTCTATCTACAATACGGAAGAAGATGTTGAGCGTTTTGTGAATGCTCTTAAGAAAGTGATTAACCATGAGACGGTTGCCAGCAATGAGCTTGAGGTTCTTCCTGCCATTTTCGATGAGATGCCCGGTGAAGAAGGCTCCGAACTGTCAAAACAGGTCATTGAAGAGCGACTGTTGAAAATACGAAACTGGCAGGATAAATATCGTCAAATCATGCTGATGGGAAAAGTGTTACCGGCACTGCCAGATCGTTTGAAAAACGACGATAACCGTTTGCATGGTTGTGAAAGTAATGTCTGGTTGCACCATTTTTATGATGAAGAGACACTATCTCTGCACTTTGCCGCAGACTCCGATGCCCGTGTTATCCGTGGTTTGATAGCAATAGTTCTGTCAGCTGTGAATGGATTAAAGGCCAATGATATTTCTGAAAGCATAGTGAACCAATGGCTTAATCGATTGGGTTTGATGGAGCATCTGAGCCCGTCACGAGGCAATGGGCTCAGAGCTATTATTTCTGAAGTAGACTCTATTGCGCACCGCTATTGCTGAGGTGCAGTCAAGTCACATAGAAAATACTGTGAGAAGTACTATGACAATTCCGCTGAACATTGAGGCTGACAATTTCGATGCGCCACTGATGAGGTTGTTGACACTCTCACCCCATGACAGGCTGCCAGTGTGAATGCCTGAGACGCGAGCTTCTTCAGAGATGTCCTGGTCAGCATTATTGATGTACCAGGTGTTTGGTCTTGAGTCTGGAGTACTCAAAGTAACCGGATAGTTAGCACCGCCAATGATTTCGACTGCCCGATCCAGAGATAAAAACTCACTGCTCTCCAAGGTGATACTCACAGGGGAAGACGCAATTCTGAGGCTTGGGTTAACCTGTACGCCGGCAAGTGATCTCAGGCCTGCAGGGGTGTGAGTGAAAGCAACGTCATTTCCCGTTAATGAACCGCCCTCAAGCCTCATGCCGTAGTCATAATTACCTGAAATTGTGACATTGGTCAGAGTGAAATCGGTGTCAAAACCTTGTATAAGCTTCTTGCTGCGATCGCCACTGATCAGTCTGCTGTTCTGTATTTCTACCTGAGCATCGTAGCCATTGCACAACAGGAAGGCATCTTCAGAGTCTTCGAACATCACCAGGTTTTTCAAGAGCACATTGTAGCGTTGCGATACATCGTTCACATCCGGAACAAGTATAAAAGGGGCTTCGGAGTCGTCGCCCGAAGGAGCAATGGGTTCAGAAAAGCTGACTTGTATTCTGGGAGGATTACTAGCGATCTGACTGTTATTGTTAGCGGCACAAATCTCAATTGTACCTGTTGCAGGAACCTGACCGGCAGAATTTGGGTTAACCATTAACTGTCCAGTGAGAGACAGGTTTTCCAGAATCAGGTACTTCTTACTTGCACCATTAGCATTAATCAAATCCTGTAAATTATCAGAGGCGCGAACAAACACGGATTCATTTTGTGTAGCACCACAAAGGGCTAATGCTCTGAGCTCTTCATTGGTAGCCATTTGTGCATACGACAAAGAGCTGATACTGGCAGTGCTCAGAAGCAGGAAAACAGATCTTCGGTGAAAAGTATGAAGTGGTTTAGCAATAGTATTGATGATTCCCATGATAAGCCTGCAACATCAGAGAAGGAGATCACAGTCTAGTACATCATATAAGTCAGCCCTGTTTTGAAATGGATGATGAGTTTGACTTTCTTCGCCAGTAAATGGCTAGGATAATGCCGCTGATGTTATGCCAGATACTGAAGAATATGGCTGGTAGAGCAGTGATCGATAAGAAGAACTTATGAGCAAGAACGACTGCTAATCCTGAATTTTGAACACCTACTTCGATAGCAATGGTCTTGCAGGTTTTTTTATCGTGACCTAAAAGTCTGGCAGCCTGGTAACCCAGAGTCAGACCAACCAGATTGTGGCAGATAACCGCAGAGAGTAGAGCTAAACCTGTTTCAGCCATTGCCTCTGCATTTATAGTATCTGCATTTATGGCAACCACAGTTGCAATAGTCAGAGCAATGATAACGCCGGATAACAGTGGTAGCCCAGCATGGAGACTTCCGATTCGATGATGAAACAGGCCATTGAGAAAAATACCCAGTGATACGGGGAGTAGAACAATCTTCATCAGACTGAACATCATTGCCGGTGTATCGACACCAATTTTTGTGTCTGTCAGAAGTCCAATGAGCAAAGGCGTCAGAAAGCAGCCCAGCAACGTCGTGCAGCTAGTCATGACAATAGAGAGCGCAACACTAGCTTTGGCTATATAACATAGAACGTTTGAGGCAGTCCCTCCGGCTACGCTTCCAACCAATATCATTCCGATCATAAAATTTTCAGGCAACCCTGTGATTTCTGCAATCAGTAATCCAGCCACAGGCATAACCATAAATTGCAGACAGACTCCAGCCACTACTGCGGAGAGTTGAGATTTCAGAGCAATAAAACTATGCCAACTGAGAGTAAGGCCCATAGTCAGCATAATCAGGCTGAGACCTGCAGGAATAAAATCTTGAAGTGGCTGAAAGTAAGCCGGATTCTGCCAGGAAAATAACGATAGGCCTATAGCGAAGAGTGGAAACAGGGCTACTGAAATTTCGTGTTCAATAAATCTGTATTTATCAAGGACAGGTTTATCAGCAGCCATTGTCTAACCATTGGTGAATATTTCTTTTACCTGACTGTCAGTTTTTTAATAATTCGTGAAACAGCTACAAACCCAAAGGTAGCAGTTACTACAGTTGTTGCACCAAATCCGCTGGCACAGTCCATTTTTGTTGACCCAAGGTTATCGGGTTTCTGTTGGCAGACGGTACCGTCAGGCTGTGGATAAACAGCCTGTTCGCTGGAGAATACGCATTCGACACCAAACTTCCGCTTGGTGTTTTTTGAAAACCCGAAATAGTCACGAAGATGACTCTTCACCTTTCTGGTTAACGGGTCATGCCAGGTCTTTGCGAGATCTGTAATCTGAATCAGAGTTGGATCTACCTGACCGCCAGCGCCACCAGTAGTAATGATAGGGATTTTATTTCTTTTACAGTGATTAACCAGAGCGGCTTTAACCCTGAAGCTGTCGATAGCATCCAGAACATAGTCGAAATCATGAGTAATCAGTTCCTGAAGGTTATCTTCGGAAATAAAGTCCTCGATGATATGGGACTGACAATCGGGATTAATCTGTCGAATCCGCTCTGCCATCACTTCGCACTTGGACTGACCAACAGTACTCGTCATAGCATGGAGCTGACGATTGATATTGGTGACACAAATATCATCCAGATCGATCAAGGTGATAGAACCTACACCTGTTCTGGCTAAAGCTTCTGCAGCCCAGGAGCCGACTCCGCCAATACCGATGACACAAACATGGGACTGGCGTAATTTTTCTACAGCCTCGGAACCATACAGTCGTCGTGTACCACCGAAACGGTTGTTATAGCTTTCTGAAGGAGTATCTGTGGATAGGTCAGAAGTACCAGACATGTTCTACCAGAGTCAGTTATCAATAGCGGCGCAGGATTATAATACTGACCATGCAATGAAAGCTATGCTCCCAATGTGTTGTACGTTTGTTGAGGTTATCCCCAAACTCTGTGGATAACCTTGGGATTAAGTTTGGGATGGTTTCATCAGAGCCAAGTTAACAGCCTTTCAAGCAAAGCTGGTTAAAAAATAAACAAAACCGAAAGTGGTGAGACTTTCGGTTTTAGACTTACTATTTGTTTAAGTCAGATAGCGTTTTTACCACCAGGCTTCAAACTGTACGCCATAGGTCCAGCCTGTGGAGTCTTTGCCGAAGGCGTTGGTGATATCTCCAGGGCCTGTTTGAGTGTCGAAATATTCCAATCCTAAAGCGTTACATTGCTCTCCAGTAACGGCGGCAGTGCCACATTTTGTAGGAGTACCCTTAGAAGGATCTGCTACTGGAGGAGCCATCACCTTGTCAGGTGTTTCCCAATCTGCATAAGTAGCGAACACTCTGATTACGGGCCTTACCCAGACTCCAAATTTAGGATGGAATTGCTGTGCGACAGTGAATTTGGTCAACTGGCTGTCAAAGTTAGCTTGCTTGCTTTTATTACCTTCTCCCATTGAGGAGGTTGCATTAGTTACTTTGTCATAACCCACTTCAATTGCAGTACTGGTATAGTCACTCCATTTCCACACAGGGCGAATTCCTGCGGTAGTCCACTGGCGTTTGTCATCCTTCATGCCATTAAATTTCCTTGCAGCATCATCATACTCTACTTGTGTCCAACCAAGCAGATACATGATTTCCAATCTATCCATTGGGGAGATCACACCAAAATCCATGACCCGCGCCAGCTTGTTGCCGTTGTACCAACTGGTATTTTGCATATAAGAACCTGAAGCTCCGACTCCAGGTCCTGTCATACCATCAGTAGCGTATTGGGCAACCAGTTTATTAAAGCCACCAAAGAAGTCAGTCAGTGTCACTTCAGCAGTAAGCATCCAGCCATTTCGGTCAAAGAAACCCTTGTCGAATTTCTCGGCCTTCATACCTGTGCCGGAGCTATCTTCGATGAGCAGTTTATCTGGAGGGTTCCCTGAGCCGTAGTCCAGACCCAGTTCAAGAAAAATGTTGTTGGAAATTTTTATATCGTTAAGTCTGACATCAAGAATGTCAGTGGTGATTTTCGTATCATTGTATTTATACTTTGAGTCATCGAAAACATTATAAACCATTCCATTCTGGTTTCTGATCCAGGCTACATCGAGTTTACCAAAGCCCAGATCAATATCTTCAATACCTGCACCTGGGCCGGAAAGGTTCCAGTAGTAGAAGTCATTTATGTTAATATCGTGACGCTGGTAGAACCGTTTACCCGCCCAGATAGAAGAGCCTGGGAGGGCTGGAAATAAATTGGTTGCCTTGACGTTAATTTCTCTGAGCCAAGGCTGGGTAGGTTCAACGTCTGTTTGCTGATCAATTTTATAGGCGACATTTGTATCCAGGTAGAACTTTACGTCATCTTCATCGAACAGAGTGGCCCCCAGTTTCAATTCAGTATAGGTCTCGCATTCATTGCCCAGGCGATACTTGGCAGGTGCCCCAGCCGCCTTGAAGCATGGTTGCTTTCCACCCTTGGCAGCACTGCCGATCCCGGAGCGTGCGTAACCGTGAAAATCGAGATCCATACCGCTGACAGCTAATGCTGCCGTAGACAACGAAACCAGGGAAATAGCTCCAATAGTGCGACCCAGAGCTGGTAATACCCTCTGTTTCCGAATCATGGTCAATTACCTTGTGAGAGTTTTGTCGTACATCGCCGAGCGCTGCAGAAAATGGCTTTGCTTCGGAGAGAGTAATCATGGCGCTGGCAAAGACTCTGACTTAAATTTCTTTGTCCTTGCGACATACCCTCAAGAAATTTAGACCAAGGCGTTGAAGTCAGCAAAAATCTTAAGCATTTTTTCTGAGAAGGTATTTTGTCTTTCTTACTGTATTTCAGGTTTTTTATATGAAGTTATCTATTCAAGAAGAGTAATTTTGCATGAAAATGTAAAAACCAATATTTCACTTTGATTTTGAATAAATATTTTTTGATGAAATGTCCATGAATTACAGATTTAAAAAGACGGATTTTTGGGGTTAATTCAAGGCAGCATTAACTGGGCATAGTATGTAAAAAGAAAACCAGCACAGACTATCACTTTCATGTACTGGTTTTTGATTGGCAGTGGTTAAGCCAAGTGCTTGTATCAATCTTTACGAATAATAGAAATGTTTTGAAAGAACATCTGGTTTTCACTGTCCCTGAATATGTATTCAAGATTACTGGTCAGCTTGCGACGCCAGTTAGGGTATTCGTCACTGGTACCTGGAATATTGACAGGCGTTTCAACTTCCAGAATATCTTCGAGCTGAATGCTGATAATGCGCGATGAAGTGCGTGCCAGAAAGTAATGCAGCTTCTCAAAAAGATCTCTGGAAAATGTCATCGTATGAATGTCATTCGGGTTCATACCCCAAGGTGCTTCGCCTGCTTCAATCATGGTTCTTAACAGTGCCGTTTTCTCCTTGTGGCGATTGACCTTTTCACTCTCCGTTTTGTTGCTGTCATAAATGTCGAGCTGGTGACGCAGGTTAAGATCAAGACATTCCCACCAGGCTTTGAAGGTAGGAATATCATGATTGCTGACACAGGTCAGGGCGACGCTTTTAAAGGATTCAGGTCTGGTGAAGTAGTCACCGAGACATTCAAAAAGGACAACTTCGTTGGAATAGAAGCGTGCTGGTGGAAGTGCCTTTTTAATTTCCGGTGGTACGGTGCCCAGGTCTTCGCCAAAGACCAGACATTTATGCCGAAGACTTTCCAGCTTGATAATACCCAGCAGGTCATCGAGGGGGTAATAAACGTAAGCACCGAAGTCTGCAGTTTTGCCCTGAGGGCACCACCAGAGCCTGAGCAGACCCATGACATGGTCAATACGGAGCGCCCCGCAGTGGCTCATATTGGCACGTACCATTTCAATAAACGGCGCATACTTCTGCTGCTTCAGAGTAGCAGGATTAAAAGGTGGCAAGCCCCAGTTCTGTCCTTGTGGAGCAACGGCATCCGGTGGTGCTCCTGCTCCGGCATTCAGGCAGTAAACGTCAGGATTAGACCAAACATCAGAACCTCCGCTATCAACACCAACAGCCAGATCCCGATAAATGCCGACCAGCATGCCTGCTTCCAGTGCAGCCTGCTGAGCTTCAGCCAGTTGTAATTCAGACAACCATTGCAGGTACATATAATAGGTAATCTGATGCTGGTTTTGACTGGCGAACTCATTAACCGCATTAGAGTCATGCTGCTGAAACAATTCTTCCCAGCATGGCCAGCCCCAGTTATTGAAATCAATGGCTTTGTAATGGGCGTAAATAGCTTCGTACAGAGCGTGTCGTTTTAAGCTGTCGCCACGGCTGGCACAGTATTTTTTGAATTCTTTCGCTCTGGCTGATTCTGGTTCAAGGTGGTGTGTAGTGAAGTGTTCAAACAGAACTTCAAGCAGCTGATATTTCAGGTGAGCAACCAGTCCATAGTCAACAAACTCTTCCGCACGAGCCTGTGACAGCAGTTCCTGAAACCCCTTATCTTTGAATTTCTTCTGTGCCGCTTCACACTCCTGAAAATCAGCAATGGCGGTGACATCCAGATAAAGAGGGTTGATAAAGTTACGGCTGGAGGGGCTGTAAGGGCTGCAATGGTGAGGATTGGCCGGGTAGAGGGAGTGGATGGGGTTGAGTCCAACAATATGCGCCCCCTGTGCAGCCAGTTCCGTTGCCAGATACTTAAGGCTGCTGAAGTCTCCCATTCCCCAGTCATGCTCGGTTCTTATGGTATAAAGCTGGACACTGCTTCCCCAGATTTTTGTACCCTGTGTCAGTTCACCGGGTTCATAGCAGGTTTCAGGTGTGACAATCACCAGAGTGTCAGCGCTCAGTGTTCTTTCCTTGAGACTGAGCTGGTGGTAGCCAAGGGAAAGGTTGTCCGGTAAATGCCAGGTTAATCTATGGTATTCAGTGCCTTCTACGGTCTGAACCGATTCGGTTTCAAGCTTTGCTGTGTCTACGGTTAAAGGCAGTGTTTCACCATTTTCCAGTTCCAGCGCACCTTTCAGCTGAACGTTCAGCTTGTCGGCGGGCAGGTTAACAGGAACCGGACTTGAGTGACCTTGAGTCATTACTACCACGGGGGGAATAAGCTGGTTCCAGTCGTATAACAGCCGGTCCTGAAAACTGCGGGTGATGTTTTCATCGCTGGAAACATCAACACCCATAGCTTCCAGTATGGGAATTTTGTACTCAGTGGGTACTGTGACCGGATTCCCGGCCCAGTCGGAATACTCTCCAGATACACCATAAAATGCAGCCAGTGTTTCTATACGGGCCAGATCAGACATTACAACTTACCTTAATCAAATACAGGTGCTCTCAAATCCAGGTGCTCTCAAATTCGAGTGTTCTTAATCAAACTCAGGTACCCGGGTTCGCTCAAAAGCGACACCCTGTGCATTAAACAGATGGCAGAGTTCGGCAGGGAACTCGATATTGATGGCTGAACCTTCATCTCGTTGATGGCAGTCTTCCACACGAACCGTGAAATGCTCTCTGATGCAGTCGTGCTGCATATAGATATAAGACTCAGCACCAAGCCTTTCAAGCGCGACAACTTTACCTGTTACAACGTTATCGCTATTGGTTTCAGCTATAACATCCTGAGGGCGAACGCCCAGTACAACAGCATCACCTTTTTTGATGGACGCTGTATTGACGTAAGCCTGTATGATCTCTCCGCTGCCCAGTTTTACTCTACTCAGCTCTTCTCCTGCTTCTTCAAGAGTGCCATCAAAAAAATTCATTTTTGGAGAGCCGATGAAACCGGCTACGAACAGATTGGCAGGGCGGTGGTAAAGCTCAAGAGGTTTCCCTACCTGTTCCAGGTTTGAGTCAGCTCCTTTTTGAAGTGGGCTGAGCACTACAATCTGGTCAGCCAGTGTCATGGCTTCAACCTGATCATGGGTAACATAGACAGATGTCGTTTGCAGTTTACGATGCAGTCGAGACAGTTCCTGTCTCATCTGGACTCTGAGTGCTACGTCAAGATTGGATAAAGGTTCGTCGAAGAGAAAAACACGTGGTTGCTGAACAATAGATCGACCAATAGCAACTCTTTGTCGTTGACCGCCGGACATGGCTTTAGGCCTTCGCTCCAGCAGTGGTTCCAATTGAAGGATACTTGCGGCTTCCTGAACCCGGGCGTCGATTGTGCTTTTATCCGCTTTTGCCAGTTTCAGGCCGAAGGCCATGTTTTCAGCGACTGTCATATGAGGGTAGAGTGCATAGGATTGAAACACCATGCCAACACCACGTTCATTAGGAGGCCAGTCGTTAACCTTTTCGCCGCCAATGAACAGTTCGCCCGAGGTTATCTCTTCCAGGCCGCAGACCATTCTCAATAACGTAGATTTTCCACAGCCAGAGGGGCCGATGAAAGCGGCAAATTCCCCTTCAGCGATATTCAGATTAATATTTTTCAGTACCCAGGTTGCAGCCTGATCATAACTTTTGGAAACATTAACAAGCTTTACTTCAGCCATAGTGGATTCCGTTAGTGAACATCGCTATGAGCTATTCAGCCCCAGCTCCAGCTTGAAACTTTGGGTTCTTCAGCCTTTGACGCCGCCTGCCGTCAGCCCACCGACAATCCAGCGCTGACAGAACAGGAATATGACTGATATAGGCAGCCCGGAAAGTACGGCAGCTGCTGCAAAGTCACCCCAGAGATAATTCTGTGGATTAAGATACTGACGAGAACCTACTGCCAGAGTCAGGTTATCCATGCTTTGCAGCAGTACTGATGCAACCGGGTATTCTGCAACCGTGGCGATAAAGGCAAGAATAAATACCACGGCCAGAATGGGCACGGACAGAGGCAGAAGAACATATCTGAATGCTTGCCAGGGTGTTGCGCCATCAATCGCGGCAGCTTCCTCAAGTGAATTATCGATGGTTTCAAAGTAACCCTTAATCAACCAGATATGCAGTGCCAGACCACCAAGGTAGGCGACAGTGACAGCTCCAAGGTGATCAAGCCCGAGCCACGGGACGTAATCACCCAGTTTGTCGAACAGCGAATAGATAGCTACCAGCGCCAGTACTGCCGGAAACATCTGCAGAATCATCATGGCGGTCAACATATGTTCCTTAAACCTGAATTTAAGTCGGGCAAAGGCATAAGCTCCGGTTGTGGAAAGCAGCAGAATAATTGTCGTAGAAATAAAGGCCACTTTAATGGAGTTCCAGAGCCAGAGCAGTACCGGAAAAGGTGGGTCGGTAATGGTGCCGTCTGAATTTTCCCAGGGTAGGCCAAAAGCAAGGTACCAGTGCTCAAGACTGGGTGTGTCAGGTATAAGGCTGCCGGTTGCAAAATTACCTGAACGGAATGACACCGAGATGATCATCAGGAAAGGAAACATGATCAGGCATAGAAACAGGATCATAAAGATTCTGGCAACCCAGACACGAGAGGCCAGATTTCTTGGTTGAACCATCATTGTCGTTTGCTCCTCACTCAACCATGCGCTTGGTCACCCGAAGGTTGACCCAGGCTATAGTGCCGACGATAAGGAAAATAAAGGTGGCAATGGCAGAAGCCAGTCCGTAGTCCTGGCCATATTGTCCGAACGCCATGCGGAATGTATAGCTGACCAGAATATCGGTAGCGCCAGCAGGAACGGTTGCTCCGATGATATTAGGACCACCTCCGGTCAGGAGAGCGATCAGTACAAGGTTGTTAAAGTTAAAGGCGAAGCTGGCAATCAGCAGAGGTATCAATGGTTTGATAATCAGCGGCACCGTTATTCTGGTTAAATTTTGCCAGGGCGTTGCACCATCAATAGCAGAGGCTTCATAAAGATCACCTGGAATAGCCTTCAGCAAACCAATGCACAAGATCATCATATAGGGGTAGCCGAGCCAGGTATTGACAATAACGACCATGGTTTTGGCGAGGAACTCATTGCTGAACCATTCGGGCTCTATACCAAACAGCAGGTTTAGCAGCATATTGATCTCGCCAAAATTCTGGTTAAACAGGCCACGGAAAATCAAAATAGAAATAAAGGCAGGAACTGCATAAGGCAGTATCAAAAGCAGGCGATAGACACCATTACCCTTTAATGGCTCCCACTGCACCAGACAGGCCATCAGCAGGCCAATGATCAGAGTGAAGATGACTGACAGTAATGAAAAGAGAGTGGTCCAGATAAAAATCTGTAGAAACGGCCCCTGAATACCTGGATCGGTGATTACCCGGGTGAAATTATCCCAGCCACTGTAAACCACAAAACCGGGGCCTACGCTTTCCGCCTCACTCAGTTCGCCTTCAAAATAGGCGGGCACTTCTTTGAAGTAGCCAACACTGAAGTCAGGAATCAACCTGTTACCATTGCGAACATCCTGAAGAATATTACCGCCAATATCCCGGTATATATCCACCATAGGGCCAAACTTTCGAAGGCTTATCATGGACAACTGAAGCCCACTTGGAAGTTTTACATCCTGAGTTTTCAGAAGCTGCCTGAGCTTTATCGTTTCTCTAAAAGCCAGTTCCTTACCATCAGGAATGGTATTTTGCAGTTTTGCCGAGATAAGAGCAGGTTCGGATTCTTCAGTAAAAGGCTGTGATACCAGAAACTCTGTTTCGCTGGGGATAAAAACAACTCTATATTGGTTGTCTGATTGAAAAACCTTGAATGGGTAAGACTCACCTTCGATGCGATAAGTCTTGCTCAGCAGTATCTCCTTGACCCGCTCCAGTGGCAGCAGGTTATTAGAGCTGTAATTGGTAAAAGCGACATTGACTGTGTAAATCAGAGGGAAAACGATAAAAGTAGAGACGCCAAGGATAGCGGGGTAAACATAACGATAGTTATAACCTTTGGCACTGATAAAAACCCATGTACCTGAGCAGACAACGAGTACGATAACCAGGGCAAAAGCGGTTTCGCCCTGTGCATACATTAATGTGACACCATAGAGTAGTATCAGGTCGATGGCAGCAATAGCTCCCCATGCAAGCCATTTCAAAGGGGAGCTGGCTGGTTGTTCTGTAGCTGCCGCCATGGGCAGAACCTCCAGAAATTACTGTCAGTATGACACTACATCCAACAGTTAAGTGTGTTGACCGATCGAATATTAAATTGCGTTTTCCCGGCGCAGGCGGGCAAAAAGCTTCTGAATTCGTATGCCTGAGTACTTTAGGTTGAAAGAGTCAGAAGCAGAGCTGGGAGATTAAGCTAGATAAAATCACAGCTCTGTCGTTACTAATTAACGATCTGCTTAGCCGCCTCATTCAGTGCCTGTCGATAATTCTGGCGACCTGAAGTAATGTTCCGCAGTGCTGCACTCATAGCGGCCCAGAATTTACCCATTTCCGGAACATTAGGCATGATCAGACCATTGATGGCATTTTCATAGGTAGCGAGAATACGAGGGTCGGATTTCAGCTCTTTCATGTAACTCTTATTGGCTACAGCGCCCAGAGGTACGTCGCTGTTCATGGTTCTGAGTCCATCATCGGTCAGCAGATAATTCTCCAGAAATTCTTTGGCCAGAGCCTTATTGGGGCTGGCATTGTTTAATGTGGCTCCCCAGACACCGACGAAAGCTCTGGCCCTCTTGCCATTGAGACTGGGTAGTTGAGCGACACCGTAGTTAAGTTTTTTACCTTTAATTCGACTCTTCTCAAGGTTGGCCCAAGCCCAGGGACCGGTGATCATCATTGCAGTTTCACCCTTGTTGAAACTGGATTCCATTACGCCGTAATCCACGCCTCTGGGCAGCACATCTTTTTCTATCAGCCGGGTCAGCATTTTTGCTCCGGCCATGGCACCAGCGTTGTTGACGCCTGTTTTGTTCACGTCATAACCCGTAGAGGTTTGTTTGAACACATAGCCACCATTAGCAGCAAGCAGAGGCATGGTGAAGTAGGGCTGAATCTGATCCCACATAATAGTTGTGACAGAGCCGCCTTTGCGTTTTGCCAGTTTGTCCTTCAGTGGGAACATTTCTTCAAAAGAAGCGGGCGGTTCTGGAAGAATATCCTTGTTATAAATAAGGCTGATGGCTTCCAGTGAAATGGGGTAACCGTAAATTTTGCCGTTGTACGTCATGGCTTGCCAGCCAATATTGTCGATTTTTTTCTTGAATGAGTTAGCAGGTCTGACTGGAGCCAGCAGGCCACTTTTGGCCCACTCTCCGTAACGGTCATGAGCCCAGAAGAGAATATCCGGGCCGCTGCCAGAAGCGGCTGATTGCTGAAAGCGATCGGTTATTTTCTCCGGAATTTCAACTTTGACCTTGATACCGGTATCTTCCTCGAAGAGCTTTCCGACTTCTCTGATACCGTTATAGGCTTTGTCTCCACCGACCCAGAGAACCAGTTCATCGTCTTTGAATGCCTTAGCCTGAGAGGACGTGAGTAGCGTACTGAATACAAAAACGACTGTAACAATGGTATTGGTTAAACTGGCCGATAGTAGCTTGATCATCAGTTTATGACTCCTCAGCAAAGCCTGCTTTAAGGAAATAAAAGGTGGTACTGTCCAGGATACTGAGGTCCACGATATTGAGTTCTATTTTCAAAAGAAGACCATGAATAGAAGACAGTAGTACCAGCATTATTTAATCAGGATGAGATACCTTTATGTAATTCTATCCTGACAATAAACGACAAAGTATTAGTTTATCGAATCTGGTGAATAGAGTGAGTTAATAATGTGCCGGGTTAGGTTATTTATCAATAAAGTTCTTCTTACTTAATGTTCTTTTAATGATGATTCTTATTTTGGAAAATTATGTGTGGTTCGTATTATTTCAATATTGTGAATATATATTAACTTTAAATTTTTACGTTAATAGATATTTGATAAAACGCTGCTATTATTAATCTCTATTTATATCTCTGATGCCTGAATAATAAAATAATAGAATGGAATAAGTGGTGTTTTATGAAGTACATTTGTTCAAAGTTAATGAACAGGTTGATAGCCTTTTCATTCTTCTTGTCATTTTTGACTGTGTCTTTTTCCTCATCCGCACAGATTGAATCCTTGGATACGGTAAGAGGCGCTATAGCAATACCTGGAACATCGTCAGAATGGTTGCTGTTTGAAATACAGGAGTACCATCAACAGAGTCAGGTGTTGAGTTCTTTTATTAATGATTATCCGGGACTGGAAAGAAAGTCCCATTTTGGTTGTGGGAAGTTGAAGCTGATGATGGCTTATGCCGAGCTTGCTCAACCAGAAGATCGCATTCCCTGGTTTTTTATAGGGAAAGGAGTTCCAGATGATGCAGGGTTTCCAGAAAATAGTTCCGATCAACAGGAAATTGATCCAACATTCCCCTGTTTTACGAGCAGTGAAGGATATGATCCAGTAATTCATACTATTCGTATCGATTTGAAAGATCATGAGAAAGTAGATATTCCTACAGGACGTTACATCCCAGAGTTAGCACACAACCAGACAAGGTCTCTTCTAGATGAGATCAAAAATGCAAGAAGTCATAATGAAGAGGAACTGGGGACAGAAAGGACGATACCCATTGAACTTCCAATTAGCCTTGAAAATGTAATCACTCCAGCACCGAGAAGTCATGCTGGTAATGGAAAAGATGCCGGAAAACAAAAAACAAAACGAAAAAAAGTAGTCGATGGTGCACGGGGAGTATGGAATAAAATAACGGGTAAAGGTGGGAGTGAAGAAAAGCATGATATTACTTCACCTAGTGATAAATCTGATCAGGAACCACCTCAGGACCCCAATCAGCCAGATGATAAAAATAAGGCAGCTGCATCTGGCAGTCAGGGGGGGGCAAATTCATTAATGTCTCTATTAAAGTTCCTTAAGGGTTTTACTGGTGTAGTTGTCCATCTTCACCTTCCTCTGTCCACTACGTATTTCCTTCCTGAACATTTGAAGCATCTTTTCTGGGTGCTCCCTGTTGAAGCTGCAAAGCTGAGCTGGTTTGGCAGGAATCTCATGGTTCAATATCACCGATGGAATCAACCTGAAACCAGTCTTGAAGAGTTTTTCAGTACGACTGAAATCCGCGCTGGTTTTTTTGAAGACAGTATTCTAGATGCATGGCACCTTAGTTATCTGAACACTTTGTATTTATATGAAGCGAAAGGAGCGGCTATTGCGCTAAGTGCAGTTGAGGGTGTCTATGAAAAAAACAAAAAAGAAATTGATGAATTTCTGGTATATCTGGAAAAATTCAGTGATATATATGCCAATAGAGAGTTGAAGAAGCAAAGAGATATAGCCCATCAGAAAAAAATCGATGCAGCTGAAAATAAATTGAAAGACTTCGTGTCTTTGTCTCAAGAAGAGCAGGTGGGTAGTGTTCTTGAAATGGCTGAAGACTCAGATATCTATCATGCGTATATTTCTGATAAAAAGCTTCGGGATATTTATAGTTCATTGGCTTTGTCAGGTTTTTCTTCTGATGCTGCTGAACAGAAGCTTCGTAATAAACGTACTGAGTTGATTACATGGTTGTCTAAAACTAAGGAGTATACTTACAAAGCCCTGCCATTTTCAGAAAAAATTGAGGAACTGGTCTCCTTTCACCTCAATGCTGAGGGTAAGTGTGAATTGTCTGAGATGAAATCAGAATTAATTTATACCGGAGGTAAGAGGGTGGCTGGAGATGATGAGTTTACAGATGTTTATAATGAGAATTTAGAGAAGTTTGATGCATACATGATGCATATTGTAGTGGCAAGCCTTAGAGAGATGATCAAACGAAAAGATAGTAAATCATTAATCTGTATACCACCTGAATTTGGATTGTCGCTGGATGTAGTTAAAGTTTGCCCTGCATTCAATGCAATGAGTGATAAAGAAGGTGAGGTAACCCATAAACAACTTGATGACGTTCTTTCTGAATGTGCCTATCTTCATCACAACAGATTTCATCAGGAGTATTTAAGCTGGTCAGTCGAGCAGCGTTTGGAAAATACACTGACAGTTGATGAAAGTCTCGATGTGATACGGGGAGGAAGAATCGACGAGAGAAAACTTGCCATTCGATATGCATCTCAGGTTGTTGAAAGACAGATCTTGCAAAGGCAGATTGAAGGGGCCGCTTCTCCTGAAGTATTCAGCCAGATGACTCCTCGTGAAAAAGATAATGAAATTCTGAAACATCAAAATGTCTGGTTTAAAGAGCAACGTAGAATTCTTGAAAAAACATTGGGCAGAAAAAATCTGGTCGCGTTTGAACATATGTCCGAAGAGGATAGAGCGTTAAAGTGGTATGCCCATAAGATTAATCGTAAAAAAGAATGTTCGATGACTCCCTTGAGAGACCACCACTTCTACTACTATCTTCTGGATAAGAGTGAAAGGGACAGGATCTCAAGTGTCTTAGCTGAAGCTGAATTAGCGGGCTTTTATAAGTTTCTACCAGAAGCAGATTTTAGAGCCAAACTGACCTGTGAATCTCAGGAAGTGAAGAGGCTCACAGTTATGTTTGGAGACTGTAATGCTTATAAAGAAGCCAGAGAGAAAGGCACTCACAGGAGTGTAAAGCAGATCGGTGAAATTAAGGAAGCCTGTAAACATGAAAGAAAAATAAAAATTATGCAGAGGTAGAAGTTATCTAGCCTGCAATATAAGCAAGTGCTAATATTTGGTTTTTCTTATGTTGCAGGCTCTCAATCATGGCTGTGAATAAAACACTTTCCGTTACTTCCAGAATGACAGACTCCTGTCGCATTGAAGCTCAGCTTGGCAATCATCTGGCTGTGATTGACCAGCCAAAAGTGGCTGGTGGTAATGATGAAGGCCCAACACCTCTTGAATTTTTCCTGTTCTCGTTGGGTGGTTGTGTGGCTAGCATTGCCCGTATAGTTGCTAAACAGCAGAAGATTACCCTTAGAAGTATTGATGTAACGGTTGAAGCGGCACTGAATACAGCAGTACTGGCTGGGAAGACGACAGACGATCGAGCAGGTTTTCAAAGCTTCCATGTCAGCGCAAGTATGGATGCGGATCTGACAACTGAAGAGAAAAAACAGTTTCTTGATACCGTGTGCGCCCGTTGTCCAGTACACGACAATATTACTAAAACATCAGTTGTTGAGCATGTTCTGGCCGAGCAAGTTGAACCGGCATAACCGCTTTTCTTCAGCAACATATCTTGTTAAGTGTGCAGATACACGTAATCGAATATTGGATTGTCATTTCCCCGCCGTAGGCGGGGAAATGACATACGAATTCAAATGTCCGAGTACTTAAAGGTACTGTTGCTGAAGTTTTTAGTCTTTTCAGACAGTTGTTAAAGCCAGGCGGCACCTCTCACACCAGAGGAATCACCATACTGTGCCGGTACGATTTTCGTATTCAGGTGATCAGAAAAAACATAGTGACTGATCTCTTCAGGAAGGTGTTCATAGAGTTCACTGATGTTTGACATGCCTCCGCCTAGCACTACCACCTCAGGGTCAAAGATGTTGATGACAGATGCCAGAGCCCTGGCCATGGCGTTAACATAATGCTGAAAATGCTCGATGGCAGACAGTTCACCTGCAGCAAATCTTGCCATAACCGCATGGGCATCGGGAATAGTTTTAGCATCAAGGTTCACTTTTTCACGATACCGTTTTGCCATGCCTGTACCGGAAAGGAACGTTTCAATGCAGTTCTGGCGTCCGCAATAACAATCTTGTATTGGGCCATCTTTTTCTACTGAGTAATAAGGAAGAGGGTTATGTCCCCATTCACCAGCAATAGCATTGGGACCAGTGATCAATTGTTTTTGATAAACCAGACCACCGCCGCAGCCGGTTCCTATAATGACAGCAAAGCAGCTTCTGGTTCCTGCTGCAGCCCCGTCAGTTGCTTCAGAAAGCGCAAAGGCATCAGCATCGT
This sequence comes from Endozoicomonas sp. OPT23, assembly GCF_009653635.1. Taxonomy (GTDB): domain Bacteria; phylum Pseudomonadota; class Gammaproteobacteria; order Pseudomonadales; family Endozoicomonadaceae; genus Endozoicomonas_A. The sequence goes on from NZ_PPFD01000002.1 coordinate 171,896, forward strand.
TCACCAGCTTTATTTCTCTGCCTAAAAGGGTCTTCAGGTCTGCAGTAACATTCCTGTCATTCAGATACAGAGTATTGGCATTCTTGATAAGACCAGTATCAGGGCTGACAGCACCGGGAAGGCAAATACCAATACTCACTGCCGGGCCAACTTCGGCTTCAGTCTCGTTGATCATACTCTGCAGGTTGATCAGACAGTCCTGATAGTTTTTTGGCGATGGTCGCCTTTTTCTCAGCCGTACTTCACCGTCTTCAGACAGTACGGCAATCTCGGTTTTTGTTCCGCCAATATCTATCCCAATCCGCATTGGACTTATATCTCCAGCCATCGTTAAGTATCAGACTTATTTGCACATACGGTCATGCTACAGCACAGCAGAAGGAGAGCGAATAAGTCCTGCCGGATTGGAAATCGCATTTATACTAGAACCCAGTATTGAGTCAGATAGTTTTTTTGTGGTCGTGCACAATAAAAGACATATGACTTGTAATGGTCTTGCACCTCAACAGCTGTTTCATGGTGTATTAACGGGTGGCAAAGCGGTCAGCCAGCTGAATGCCAGAGAGTATTCAGACGCATGAATTTATCAGTTCTTTGCCTACCGCAGGCGGGCAAAAGGCAATTTAATATTCGATGACACATGTCTATACGCTTAACCATGCTGATACATGATTAATGTAAGAGAGTGGGATTCACATGACTGCAAACAAGGCAGGGCAGACAGTAAAGGCTGCCGTTAAAGCCAAAGATATCTCTGAAGGTATTCTTCGCCACCTGCAACAGTCTCTCGGTGTCGAGATGGAAGAGGCAGGCCCGGCAGAATTCTGGGAAGCGCTGAGCCTGGTTGTTCGGGAAATAGATCTTCAGCGCATTCGGGCGACCCGTAAGAAAGAACGGGAAAATAAAGCCCGTCGGGTTTACTACCTGTCTCTTGAGTTTCTTGTGGGCAGATTGCTCAGTAATAACCTTCATAATCTTGGGATCTTTAAAGAGGCTGAAAAAGCACTGTCTGAGATGGGCGTATCCCTGACCGATGTTCTTGAGCACGAAGCTGACCCTTCTTTAGGTAATGGTGGACTGGGGCGATTGGCTGCCTGCTTTATGGATTCTCTTGCAACCCTTGATACACCAGCCATAGGTTATGGTATCAACTATCGCTTCGGCCTTTTCCGTCAGAGTTTTGCAGGTGGTCGTCAAGTAGAAACGCCCGATGGCTGGCGGGAAGACAGCTTTCCCTGGGGGATTGAACGGCCCAAGCGTAAGCAACTGATAAAACTGTATGGAAGAGTGGCCGAGCATGCAGGGAAAGCGGTTTGGGAAGATACCCGGTCAGTGTTGGGCATGCCCTGGGATGTGCCGGTTACGGGTTATAACACTGAAACCGTTAACACCCTCAGGCTTTGGGAAAGCCGGGCAACAGAAGGTTTTGATTTGAACAGTTTTGATGCGGGTCGCTATCAGGATTCCCGCTCTCAGGAAATAACCGCCGAAAATATCAGTCAGGTTCTCTATCCCAATGACAATCATCCGGCTGGTAAAGAGTTGCGACTGATCCAGCAGTATTTCTTTGTCGCTTGCTCCATGGCAGATCTCATTGACCGCTATAAACGAGAGAATGGTGATGGCTGGGATCACTTTGCAGATAAGGTCGTCATGCAATTGAACGACACTCACCCTGCTATTGCGGTCGCTGAATTAATTCGCATTCTGCTGGATGAAGAAGACTTCAAGTTCCCCGATGCTTTGGTGTTGTGTCGTAAAGTCTTTGCTTATACCAATCATACCCTTCTGCCCGAAGCTCTGGAGAAATGGCCTCAGAGACTGATTGCCCGAGTTCTGCCAAGACACATGCAGATCATTCACATGATCAACTATCACTTCCTGCATTCTGAAGTAGATGCTGTATGGCCGGGTGATGACAGCATGAAACGCAGACTCTCCATTATTGAAGAGCCGGACCGCCCAGGAGACGATCAGATGGTTCGCATGGCCTATCTGTCGGTGATTGGCAGTAACAAGGTTAATGGAGTAGCAGCGATTCACTCAAAGCTTGTTCAGGATATGCTGTTCCCTGAATTCCACCGAATCTGGCCGGACAAGATTGTTAATGTCACCAACGGTGTTACCCCTCGTCGCTGGCTGGACCACTGCAATCCGGAGCTGGCAGAGCTGATTGATAACAGCATTGAGGGTGACTGGCGCGGTGAGCTGGATTTACTGTCAGACCTGAAACCTTTTGCCAATGATGAGGCTTTCCAGAGGAAGTTTGCTGAAATCAAACTGAACAATAAGCGTAAACTGGCGGCTATTATCAAGGAACTCTGCAATATTGAAGTTAACCCTGAAGCCATTTTTGATGTTCAGATTAAACGACTTCATGAGTACAAACGTCAGCAACTGAATCTTCTGCATATTATGGCGCTGTACCGTAGGCTGCTTGAAAACCCGAATCTGGACGTGCCACCAAGAGTCTTTATCTTTGGTGCCAAGGCAGCACCAGGTTACCTGGTTGCCAAGAGCATCATTCATGCGATTAACAGGCTGGCTGATCGAATCAACAACGACCGACGGATAAAGGACAAGATCAAGGTCGTCTTTATTCCGAACTACAGAGTGAGCCTGGCAGAACGAATCATTCCTGCTGCTGATGTGTCAGAACAGATCTCTACAGCCGGTTTTGAAGCATCAGGCACTGGTAATATGAAAATGGCTCTGAACGGTGCCCTGACCGTGGGTACTATGGACGGAGCTAATGTCGAGATTGCTGAAGAGGTCGGTGATGACAATATCTTTATCTTCGGCATGACCGTTGATGGGGTTTCCGAGCTTCGCAGTCGGGGCTACAACGCCTGGGATGTGTACCATGCCTCTGATGAACTGAAAAGTGTTATCGACTGGCTGGGTTCTGGTGATCTGAGCCCGGAAGAACCGGATGCTTTTAAACCGATTGTCGAGTCTTTGCTGGATAGAGGCGATTACTTCCTGACACTGGCGGATTACCAGGCCTACAGTGATGCCCATGACCGAATCGTTCAGACCTGGAAGAATCCTCGGGAGTGGTGGCGCAAGGCTATCATCAATACGGCTTCCATGGGTAAGTTCTCTTCAGACCGCTCCATTGCAGACTACAATCGTACGATCTGGAATATGAAGTAAGTCAGCCACTTATGTAAAAGGTAGCCATTCTGGAAAAGTGGATTACAGAATAAAGGCTGTAATCCACTTTCTTTTTTTCTGAATACGATTACAGAGTGCGAATTTGTAGAAAATCAGGACAATGAGACATTGTGCTGATGATGCCTTGATGGAATCATGCGCATGAAAGTTACAGATCGTCTTCTAGTAAGGACTCGCTATGCACCCTCAGGCCGGTAAAATTGCTACCGATGATATGCTGACCAATATTCCACGGCTGGTCAGTGATTATTACACCATTAAACCGGATGCCAGTAATCCAGCTCAAACGGTTCAGTTTGGTACTTCTGGTCATCGCGGTACTTCATCGGCTGGCTGCTTTAACGAGTCTCATATTCTGGCTATCAGCCAGGCTATATCTGAATACCGTGCAGAGCATGGCATTATCGGCCCAATGTTTATCGGTATGGATACCCATGCCTTATCTGAACCGGCATTGATCAGTGCCATTCAGGTGTTTGCTGCCAATGGTGTTCATGTACGTATTGATGAAGGCCGCAGTTACACGCCAACACCGGTTATCTCCCACGCTATTGTCAGCTACAACCGTGACCTTGGTCATGACCGTGCTGGTATTATGGCTGATGGTGTTGTGATTACTCCGTCCCATAACCCGCCACAGGATGGTGGTTTCAAATACAACCCTCCTCACGGTGGTCCTGCCGGCACTGATGTAACCAATGTCGTACAAAAGCGAGCCAATGACCTGATCGCTAACAATCTGGCAGGTGTTAAATCCATGCCGTTTGAAGAGGCTCTGGCTTCTGAGTACGTGGCTCAATACGACTACATAACGCCTTATGTCGCTGACCTTGAAAACGTCATCGACATGGAAGCCATCCGCAAGGCTGGTGTGAAGATTGGTGTTGATCCAATGGGTGGTTCAGGCCTTTATTATTGGGAGCCGATTGCCGAAAAGTACGGTCTGGATATTGAGATGGTCAGCCGTAAAGTCGATCCGACTTTCTCCTTTATGCATCTGGATAAAGATGGCGTCATTCGGATGGATTGCTCTTCTGAATACGCAATGGCGGGTTTGATCGGTCTTAAAGATCGTTTCGACATTGCCTTTGGTAATGATCCAGACTTTGACCGTCACGGAATCGTGACCCGCTCCCATGGTCTGTTGAATCCTAATCATTATCTGGCCGTTGCGATCAGTTATCTCTACACCCATCGAAAACAGTGGGCAGCTGACGCAAAAATCGGAAAAACGCTGGTATCCAGTGCCATGATTGACCGGGTAGCAGAAGGCATCGGTCGTGAAGTTTGTGAAGTACCTGTTGGTTTTAAATGGTTTGTTGATGGCCTCTCTTCCGGTGAGCTGGCCTTTGGTGGTGAAGAGAGTGCAGGTGCTGCTTTCCTGAGAAAGGACGGTTCTACCTGGTGTACAGATAAAGACGGTTTTATTCTCGCTCTGTTGGCTGCCGAGATTACTGCAGTTACGGGTAAAGACCCGGGCCAGCTTTATCAGGAACTGACTGAAAAGTACGGAGCGCCTGTCTACGAACGTCTTCAGGCTTCAGCGAATACCGAGCAGAAGAAAGTGCTGTCAGGCATGACTCCGGATATGGTGAAAAGTGAAACGCTGGCTGGCGATAACATTATTGCCAAACTGACTGAAGCGCCGGGTAATGGTGCCGGTATTGGTGGTTTGAAGGTGGTTACCGAGAAAGGCTGGTTTGCCGCCAGGCCATCAGGTACTGAAGCGATCTATAAGATTTACACAGAGAGCTTTGAAGGTAAGGAGCATTTGAAAAAAATTCAGGAAGAAGCTCAGGCCATGGTTTCTGAAGTGTTTACAGCAGCTCAGTAAACTATTTGTTACTGGTTAAAAGTAAAAAATAGATGGGATTATCAGTGAATGGATAATCCCGTTTTTTGTATCAGTCGTGGGTTGAGTGATCCATTCTTGCACCCCTGCATTCAGGGTATTTATCACAAACCCAGGCATATTCACCTGCATGGGTGCCTTTGTTGATCTGTTTTCGAGTCATAGTTGACTGACATTTTGGGCAGGTTGGTTCAACCTCATCCAGTTCTGCTGCACTATTCTCAGGGTGCTCTCCCGGCATCGATTTTCTGGTCTCAAAATCTGATTCCGGTAACTCCATATCATCAATACCACAGGCCGAGAAAACTTCACGGCGAAGGGTTGGTACATCGCGGTAGGGCTTGGCATCGTATTCAAGCAGAGTCAGCCCTGCCGTATCACAGAGTGCTCTCAGTTCCGAGTTATCCGTTGTTTTCCCCATACGATCCAGTTGAATAGCGCAAAGCACATTCATTTCCCGGCGATCACAGACGACGAAATCAAACTTTCTGAGACGAAACCTCAGTGGCAGCTTTTTACCAGCACCACTGGCAACCAGTACATCGTCTACCGATAAACCCGGTATAACGGCCAGATGACTGCGCACTGCAATATCCAGCTGCCCGAGAAAAGAGCGGTACTCAGGACTGAACAGAGGCTTTTTAACGTCGACAGCTGTAGGTCGAAAACGCAGCCAGAGCAGCAGTCCGGCAAAAATTACCAGGGCAGCCGCTGCTGTCGGAATAAAGTAAGGATGATCCAGTATCACTGTAATTCCACGGATGGATAATTTGAAGACACTATTGTGACACAGAAGATTTTTTCTGACAGTCTGGAAAGTTCAGCTTCAGGCTGAAAAAAAGAGGTATATTCCGTACTTTTTTTGACAGTTACAGTATATTCCCTACAAAACCAATAATAATTACAACAAATAATGGCATCGATATGAAGAAATACGACTACATTATTGTGGGGGCAGGTTCAGCAGGTTGCGTGCTTGCCAATCGATTGTCTGCTGACCCGGATATCAGTGTCTGCCTGGTAGAAGCGGGAGGCAGTGACCTCTCTCCTTTCGTTTATACACCCGCTGGTACTGCGGTTACTATGCAGCACAAAGGTTTCAACTGGTTGTACGACACAGTTGATCAACCTGTTCAAAACAATCGAAAAGTATTTTGCCCCAGAGGAAAAACTCTCGGTGGCAGCAGTTCTGTGAATGCCATGCTTTATGTTCGTGGTCAGCAGCAGGATTATGACCACTGGGCCTCTCTTGGTAATGAAGGCTGGTCCTATAAAGAGCTGTTGCCCTATTTCAAAAAGTCCCAGCATCAGGAACGAGGTGCTTCTGAATTTCATGGTATCAATGGGCCATTGAATGTTGCAGAGCCCAGAAGCAAGCATGCAGTGTGTGATGCTTTTATTCAGGCAGCAGTTGAATCCGGAGAAACGCTTAATACTGACTTTAATGGCGAGAGCCAGGACGGTATTGGCTGGTTTCAGGTTACCCAGAAAGAAGGGAAGAGGCACAGCGCTGCAGCCGCTTATCTGCATCCAGTCATGGATAGACCTAATCTCACCGTTATTACCAAAGCCACTACGTCAAAGGTTCTACTCGAAGGAACCCGTGCTGTCGGTATAGAAATCAGACAGGGTGTGATCACCAGAAAGCTTCATGCCAGCAAAGAAGTCATTTTATCTGCAGGTGCTTTTGGCTCACCGCAAATACTGTTGCTGTCAGGTATTGGCAGTAAGGAGAAGCTGCTTCCCCACGGTATTAAGTTAGAGCATGAACTGAGCGGTGTTGGAGAAAACCTGCAGGAGCATGTTGATGCTCTGGTCGTGGTTAAGGATAAAAGTGGTACTGCTGTTGCTCCGGGCAGACCGTTAGGGATTTTACGGGGAATCGGCGACATCTTTTCCTACCTGACTAAAAAAGAAGGTTTCCTGACGAGTACCATGGCAGAGGCAGGGGCATTTATTAAGTCATCGCCGGATGTTGTAACTCCGGATATTCAACTGCACATTATTCCTGCTGCAATGGAAGATCATGGTCGTAAGTACTCTCGATACTTCCAGTATGGCTTTACCGTCCATGTTTGTGTGCTGAGACCAAAAAGCCGAGGGAGTGTGTCTTTGTTTTCAGCAAATGCCGGGGATGATCCGGCTATTGATTTGAATATGCTTTCGGAACAGGAAGATCGAGATATCCTGGTTAAAGGTATTCGTAAAGTGCGAGAGTATCTGGAAGCCAATGCTCTGAAAAGATACAGGGGACCTGAATATCTACCCGGTGACGATCAGGTCAGCGATCAGGCTCTGGAAGAATATATTCTCAATAGCGCCAATAACATCTATCACCCTGTGGGCACCTGTAAAATGGGCTCTGATGATATGGCTGTTGTCGATAAGACGCTGAAAGTGCATGGTTTGAAAGGGCTACGAGTCGTGGATGCTTCCATCATGCCAACGGTAATCAGTGGTAACACGAATGCGCCTACCATAATGCTGGCTGAAAAAGCGGCGGATTTGATTATTGAAGATCAGCTATCAAATCAGGTGATAACCGAGTCGCAGAAAGAAACCGAGGTAGCTTAACTGGCATTGAGTTTAATGCCAGTTAAGCAGTTCCGTTTAGCTTCTGGATCGAGCGATCAGATTTTCTGGTCGCTCAATACCAATACGTTCAAAGTAGTGATCCGGAATGTCGCAAGGGTCCTTGTAGATATGAATCTTGCAGGGAGAGAAACCTATACGACCGTCTTCCGGTGTCTGTACGACAAAGACAGGACGACCGGTTTTTAATATTGATGCAACTTCCATTGCGGGTTCATGGCAGCAGTAGACTGGAAAGTCTTTACGTCCATAGGTCAGGGAGCTGGCTTCTTTCACCAGTGAGTTATTGTAAGGTGCTTCATAGTGTCCCATCTGTACCAGACGTCCTCCGCTGGGGCAGGGGTCGGGCATAAAGGTAAACTTTTCGTCGTCTTCTACCAGTCGAAATGGCAGCAGGTGGGAACGGGTAAAAGTAATCAGTTGAAGAATTTTTTCCTTTACGGGCAGAGTGCCATCAGGGTCCATACCTTCCGGCTGCATCACCTCCTGCAGCAAAGTCATAGTCGCTTCTTCACCACACAGACCATGGAAGAGACTGGTCAGACAGGCGACGCGTGACATCATGCCATCATGAGTGGTTAAGGCTTTCTCAATCAGAGTTTCAGTCAGGCTAACCGTACTGTCTGTATCTTCAGCTTCACACGCTGCTTTTATGTCAGCGAGATACTGCTGCCAGAGAGGCATGGTCTGTTTGAAGTCAACATCACGCTCCGGAAAGGTCTGATAATCCTCCGTATCTGACAGAGCTTTGGCAGCAACCGTTTGATCGTGAATATAACTGAGGTGCTTGAGTATGCCTTTTTCCCAGCCCCGGTAGCTGTAGTACATAGTTGCCAGCTCAACACTGAGTTCTTTCAGAAAACTCAGTGCTTTTAGAAAATCTTCAGAGCGGGCAGCGTCGATGAGCTTGTCTGCTGACGGTTGGCCAGCCTGCTGTAGAAACTCTTCCGTAAAAATTCTATCTGCCATATCAGGCTCCAATATATCCGCCATTTACGGCCAGACTTTGACCTGTTACCCATTCAGCTTCTTCTGATGCGAGATAGATGCAGGCTGCGGCAATGTCTTCCGGTTTACCAATACGTCGGGTTGCAAAGAACTTCTCTGCACCAACGGTGAGTTCTGCAGGGACGGTGTTGATAAGTCCCAGTACCAGAGAATTGAAAGTAACACCGTGACGACCATGTTCCTTGGCCAGGGTTCGCATTAAACCTTCAGAGCCGGCTTTTGCCGCTCCGTAAACCGATGAACCAATATTGCCGACTCTGGCGGCATCGGAAGACAGGTTGATGATTCTGCCCCACCGCTTTTCTCTCATGCTTTTTAAGGCAATGTGAGTGCAATTCATGGCACCAGTCATATTGACATCAACAATCTCCTGCCATTTGGCCGGGTTTGAATCCATAAAATTTTCCAGATTCAAACCGTGGGGGAGTGCTCCGGCATTATTAACGACAATATCGACAGAACCGAGTTGTTCAGTGATTCTGGCAAAAGCCGTTTCACAGGTTTCATAGCGGGTAACATCAAAGGGGATAGCAATGGCCTTGCCGCCATTGTCATTGATTTCAGCGGCAACGGCTTCGGCTCGTTCCGGGAAGTAATCATTGACCGCTACGGTAGCTCCACGGGCAATAAAAGTTCTGGCAATTTCAGCCCCTATACCACGGCCGGCGCCGGTAACCAGCACAACTTTGCCTTCAAATCTGAACATGATGACCTGCTCTTTCTTTTTCTAGTTTTATGCGCCAAGGCACTTGAGCTGGCAGGTAATACAGATATGAAAGTATCACTGCCTTTTAAAGCCATGATATAGGGAATAGGGAGAGTGAGCTTAGCCTGAAAAGACTAAAGCTAAAATGACAGATGCTTTTCTAATCGCATCTTACTTAGATGCAGGTACTGAAAATAATAGCTGACAAATATTGCTCAGCTAGATTTAAAAATAACCTGACAATGCCGGGCGACCTAAGGGTTGAGGTGACCCGGCATAGAGATTTTTTGTATAACCTTCGCAGGTTCAGGCAGGAAGTGATGCTTCCTGTTCACTCTGAACTCCGCTTTCCTCGCCAGACCCGACTGGTATAACCCGAGTAGCGATCAGGCCCTTTGGCCCCTGGCCGATTTCGAACTGAACCAGTTGCCCGGCTTTCAGAGTTTTGAAACCGTCCATTTCAATAACAGAGTAATGAATGAGAACGTCTTGATTTTCAGTGGCATCCTGAGCTTGAATAAACCCGTATCCTTTAGGATTGTTGAACCACTTCACTGTACCTTCCAGCATAGCTTCCATTTCCTTCTTGGTCGCTTCCTTAACAGCGCGATTCCTACTTTTAACAGTGAAGGAACTGCTGGGAAACTGCAACCCTTGTTGTTTTATTTTTAGTCACATTTATGTTTTCTGTAGCATCCTTGTTACAGTGCTCTGCTTCGGTGATGTCTTCCCGGCAGCACTTGCTACCAAATAGTACAGCCGACATTTCCCTATAGAACCTGACCATTATAAGACCAAGTTGTACTAATAGAACAGCCTGCATTAAGACTATTGTTAACATTTGAGAATGTTTTGTCCAGTTAACAGAAAATATCAGTAAATAGTATGAGAGCGGGTAACCGTCGTACTGTTTTATTCGGTTTCAGGTTTACCTTTAAGCAGGGGAAGGTCGCGATTCCAGGACCACTCTATCCACGAGCCATCGTAGTTTCTGACATTTTCATAACCAAGCAGCTGAGTCAGGACGAACAGCGTTTGAGCTGAGCGGACACCGGACTGGCAATAGACAATGATGGATTTGTCAGAAGTAATGCCTTTTTCAGAGAAGATATCCTGTAACTTTTCTGGATTGAGAAAACCGCTTTCGTTAACGGTTCGGTCAAAAGCCAGCCAAGAGCTGCCTGGAATTCTTCCCGCTCGATGAGATCCGGACTTGCGTTTTCGCCCGGTAAACTCTTCAAAGCTTCGAACATCGAGAACGATAGCCTTGTCATCCTGAAGTGTTTCTTTTACATCGGTCAGGCCAGCGAGATATTCCGGATGAGGAGTGCCTGTAAATCGGTATTTTGTTGTCTTTGGGCTTTCCGGAGGCATGATCGCCTGTTTAAAACCAAGAGTAGACCATGCCTTTAGACCGCCATTGAGAAGAGTAATATTATTGTGTCCGTACAGCTTCAGTAACCACCAGAGCCTTGCTGCGTCTGCGCTCTGGTAATCGTCATAAAGAACAATCTCTGTGTCCGGTGTGGCGCCTAAATGGCTGAGCAGCTTTTCCATTTTGGTCTGGCTTGCCCTCATGCCGGAAACAGGAAAATCTCCTTCATTGGCCTGATAGGCAGGACGCCAGACATTATGAGCTTTGGGAATGTGTCCCAGTAGATAGCTGACCCTGGGACGGACATCCAGTACCAGTACAGGGTCGCCCTGAGCCAGACGGCGGTTAAGCTGTTCGGGTTGAATCAATGCTTCTGCCTCTGCACGCACAATGCAGAGACAATAGACAGCAGTTATAAGTAGAAGTTTTATTATGATCAGAGGCGTTTCATAGTGCCTTTTTCCGGCAACGGAAATCTGGCCATGAACTGTCGGTCTAACCAGTCTTTCCAAACCCATATCAGGCGACCTCTTGCCTTCAGCCAACCGCGGGATGCGATGGCTCTACCGTCCGCACAGCTTAGCAAAGAAAGAAATTTTGATTGGGGCTGAAAGACTTGAAGCCCTTCTCCTGTCAATGAAGCCTGCAAGTTGGCGTAGAGAGTGGGTGCCTGGCGTACGGCATAGACCCCACATTTTGCCAGCCCCTTTGTATCTGAATCAGGGCCTTGAAAGTCTGCAACATCACCACAGGCAAAGACGTTATTGTGGCTGGTGGACTGAAGGTTCTGGTTTAGTGAGATAAACCCTCTTGAATTCACTGCAAGACCGGAGTTTGCAGGCCATTGAACAGGAATAGCAGGTGTTGCCAGAATCAGCTGATCATACGCCAGAGTCTGCTGACGTGTGCTGACCAGTATTTTTTCTTCTCTTGCTTCAGCGACTTCAAAGCCGGTGTGAAGCTGAATGTTTTTCCTTTCCAGTTCCTCGAGCATAAGGTTTTGTACCTTGCTGGAGTAGCCAGACAGAATCTGCTGACCAGATACCAGTAAGTGAATATCCAACTGTTGATTGGCTTTGAAGCGCTCCCTGAGAGCCAGTGCCACTTCAACGCCCGCTGCGCCAGCTCCGGCAATAGCCAGACTGAAGGGTTGTTCAGAAAGTCTTGTTTCGGATTCCAGCCACCCCAGAAACTGCTCTACCGGCTTTATAGAAATGGCATTGCTGGCATCAATGATCCTGCTTTGGGTTGATCCGGTGTTGATGGATAGAAAATCGTACTCCAGTACTTGTCCGGATTCCGTTGTCACCGTTTGAGCATCGGGGTCCAAGGCTGAAACCTGTTCTTCAATAAATTCACACCCTGATTTTTCCGCCAGCGTCTTCAGGTCAATATGGGATTGCTCAACACTGTAGTGTCCGGCAATAACGCCTGGCAGCATACCCGAGTAAGGCGTGTAGCGTTTGCCAGAGATCAGGATGAAGCGGCATTCAGGAAAACTGTCCTGCTGAATTTTATTCAGTAAAAGTGCATGAGTATGACCGCCGCCGACCAGAATAAGAGTGGACACCTTATTTTCATTCATTCCTAAACTCTTGAAATATTTGATGGTCAATAGTCTAGACTCTGTTGACCTATAGGCCTTGCAGCCCAACAAGTTAATACGATTTATGCAAAACGGATATAAACCTACTGTCACGTTTAATGGCAGGCTCTAGAGCATAAGTGAGCCTGTCCGAGTGACATGATCAGACTTGAAGATCCGTTTGTCTCATCAACCTATCCCCGTAAAGGGCAGCTTGAGGGCGAGTAGTGGCCACCGGAAAACTAACACTTTTTCCCCTGACCATGGTAGTCACTGGCAACATGATGGGGGCAGGTATCTTTTTATTACCCTCTTCTCTGGCTGGTCTGGGGTCTATTTCTCTGCTGGGTTGGCTGATTACAGTGGTAGGCGCATTTCTGCTTTCACTGATTTTTGTCCGATTAGGTTCCAGCTGTCAGCAGGGGATAGGTATTCATGCCTTTATTAGTGAAGGGATGGGGCTTCGTATTGGTCTGGTCGTTATTTATGGCTACTGGGTGTCTATCTGGGTAGGCAATATTGCAGTGGCTATCAGCGGTGTCAGTTACCTGAGTAATTTTGTACCTTCTTTATCTGATCCCTGGTTGGCGAGCCTCACTGGGTTGGTGGTGATCTGGTTTCTCAGTCTATTAAATATGTGGGATATAAGGCGAATAGGGCAGTTTCAGGTAGTCACGACCTGTTGCATGCTGGTTCCTGTGATTCTGACTTGTCTGTTGGGTTGGGGAAGCTTTCAGTTTGAAAATTTGCTGAACTCGGTCAATGTCACTGGCAAGCCTACAGGCTTTGCTCTGTCAGAATCTATTACCCTGACACTCTGGTCGTTCATTGGTCTGGAATCGGCCTGTAACCTTTCCAGTCATGCTAAAAACCCTTCTCGTGATGTTCCCTACGCAACTTTGCTTGGCACCTTGATTGCCGGTGCCTGTTATTTGGTGAGTACAACAACCATTATGGGTGTTATACCCAATGATGTTCTGCAGTACTCAGCTGCACCCTTTTCAGATGCAGTCAGTCTACTACTCGGGCAGTGGGGGGGAACTCTGGTTGGGGTTCTGGCTGTTATTGCCTGCCTGGGAAGTCTGAATGGCTGGATCCTCATGCACTCACAAATTGCTTGTGCTGCTTCAAGGAACGGTATCATGCCAGCAGTTTTTGGTCGGTTGAATCGTTTCAATTCACCCTGGTTGGGCCTGTTGATTACAGCCGTTCTGATGAGTTTTATGATTCTATTGTCGGTGGAGCCCACAGTGCAGGAGCACTATCGAGTCGTCACTCTGACAGCTGTGAATATCATGCTGGTGATTTATCTATTGGCAGGCATATCCTGCTGGCGGATTCTCAGGAGAAGTCATCAGGGCTTAAGTACAACCTGGGGAATAGTTATCCTGAGTGCTTTGGCCTACTGCTTCTGGGGTTTATTGAGTTCAGAATCTGGCATACAGACTTATCTCTATGCACTGTTGTTTAATTCTGCACAGGCCTCGCCCTGATCAAGAGTCGCTCTAAATATTGCGCTTCAGGGCGACACTTGTTCAGAGTAAGGTTTAAGCTGCGCTTGCTTCCTGTTTCTCTTTTGGCAGCCCGTAAATAGTTCTTATCTGTTCTCTCTTATCCACCGACTCAAGGTGTACATCAAAGCCCCACAGTAAATGCATGTGCTTGATGATTTCCTGAGTACTGTCCATGTCTAGCGGCCGGTTCTGGTGCATGTAGTGGCGCAGCGTAAGCGAACGGTCACCTCGAGTATCAACACTGTAGACCTGAATGTTAGGCTCACGGTTACCAAGGTTGTATTGGGCTGACAGCGCTTCCCTGACATGACGATAGCCTTGATCATCGTGAATAGCGCTGACTTCGAGATAGTCATCGGCATCGTTGTCGTTAATAGCAAACAGTTTCAGGTCACGCATCACTTTGGGTGACAGATACTGCATGACAAAGCTTTCATCCTTGAAGTTCTTCATGGCGAAATGCACGGTTTCCAGCCAGTCAGTATCGACCAGATCCGGGAACCAGCGTCGGTCTTCTTCCGTCGGGTGTTCACAGATACGACGGATGTCCTGAAACATGGCAAAGCCCAGAGCGTATGGGTTAATACCGCTGTAACGCTGATCGTCAAAGTCTGGTTGGTAAACGACATTAGTATGTGACTGAAGAAACTCCATGATAAAGCCTTCAGTTATGTGACCACGGTCGTACATTTCGTTCATCAGTGTGTAATGCCAGAAAGTAGCCCAGCCTTCGTTCATTACCTGTGTCTGACGTTGTGGATAAAAATACTGAGCCACTTTACGAACGATACGAATGAGTTCCCGCTGCCAGGTTTCCAGTAGAGGCGCATTCTTCTCAACAAAATAGAGCAGGTTCTCTTCTGGGTCTTTTGGATAACGCGGCCTTTGTTCTGTTTCCTCTTCGGCTTTGATAGGCACTGTTCGCCAGAGATCGTTCAGGTTTTGCTGAATATACTCTTCCCGGTCCTTGGCTTTTGCACGTTCTTCTTCCGGTGAAATAGGTCGAGGGCGTTGATAACGGTTAACTCCCTGATTTTGCAAAGCGTGGCAGGCATCAAGCAGTGTTTCTACAGCATCAACCCCATGCTTTTCTTCACACTGGGCAATATAATTTTTGGCGAACAGCAGGTAATCGATGATGGAGTCTGCATCGGTCCACTGCTGGAACAGATAGTTACCTTTGAAGAAAGAATTGTGCCCATAACAGGCGTGAGCAATCACCAGTGCCTGCATCGGCATGGTGTTCTCTTCCATCAGGTAAGCAATACAGGGGTTGGAATTAATGACGATCTCATAGGCCAGCCCCATTTGACCACGCTCATAATTCTTCTGGTTGTTGAGAAACTGTTTACCGAAACTCCAGTGGTTATACATCAATGGCATGCCCACAGAGGCATAAGCATCGAGCATTTGCTCTGAGCTGATCACTTCTATCTGGTTCGGGTAAGTGTCTAACCGATACTTTGCAGCAATCTCGGCGATCTTACCGTCGTATTGGGTCAGCAGGTCAAAGGTCCATTCAGAGTCCGTTGAAATAGGCTCTTTGGCTCTGGGACGGTCTGAAGGTCTTATCATGTCAGGCATACTGACCCTCCTTTTTCTCAAACAGTTTGCGGAATACCGGATAGATGTCGCCATTGTTGCGAATCTGCTGCATGGCAAAGTGTCCGGGATAATCTCTTTCTATGTCTTTGTACTCGTACCATAAGTTCTGATGATGCCTGTCGGTAATTTCTACATAGGAGTAGTACTGGCAAACTGGTAAGAGGTTTTCGATGATAATGTTGCTGCAGCGTGAAGAATCGGCTTCCCAGTTATCACCGTCAGAAGCCTGAGCTACATAAATATTCCATTCGCTGGGGGAGTATCGATCCTTGATGATATCGTCAGACAGTGACAGTGCACTGGAAACCACTGTGCCGCCGGTTTCACGGGCGTAGAAGAAATCGTGTTCGTTACACTCTCTGGCTTCACTGTGATGACGGATAAAGACCACTTCAATTTGCTCATAATTCCTTTCCAGAAAAAGATAGAGCAGCAGGAAGAAACGTTTGGCTGTGTCTTTTATTTCCCGGGTCATGGAGCCGGAAACGTCCATCACGCAGAACATGACACACTTACTGGAAGGCTGAGGCACTTTAACCAGATTGTTAAACTTCAGATCAAAGTCATCAATAAACGGCAACCGTTTAAGCTTTTTATTTAACTCGATGATTTTGTCCTGTAGCTCTTTCTTCAGAACTTCGTCAGTGTTGCTCTGGCTGACTTCCATTTCTCTGAGCTGTCGTTTAAGAGCTCGGATCTCTTTTCGCTCTTTGCCGGACAAGGCAATACGACGGGCGTGGGCTGCTTTCAGGGAGCGGACAACATTCAGGCGATCCGGTGAGCCTGCAGAAGTGTAGCCGGCGCGTTTGAGTTTGAACTCGGTGGAATCTTTCAGCTCCTTGCGCATCAGATTAGGCAGTTCCAGATCTTCAAACAGATACTCGAGAAATTCTTCACGATTAATCTGGAAGATAAAGTCATCTTCACCAGAGCCGGAGTTACTGGCATCGCCATCACCGGTTCCCTGACCGCCTCCGCCTTCAGGACGTTTGAAACGATCGCCAGTGGTGAACTCTTTATTGCCTGGATGAACCTGTTCCACACGGCCACCCTGACCATGGTGAAAGCTGGGTTCGGAAAGGTCTTTTTTTGGAATGGCAATATCACTGCCACTGTTTACGTCGGTTATGGATCGTTCATCCACTGCACCCTGAACGGCTTCCTTGACCAGTCCTTTGTAACGCCTGAGAAAACGCTGGCGATTGACCGTACTTTTCTTTTTGCCGTTGAGGCGCCGGTCGATAATCATGCTCATGGGACGCTCTCCGTTGGTACTTTAGACTGCTGTCGTCTGTTGAACGAAAAGCAGTTGTGAGAAAAGCCACTGGTTGCATGTTGGTAATGCTGCCAGTGGCTGTTGCTGTCAGGATTTATAAGTCATTAACCAGAAACCTTACTGTGACTTACGAACCCTTATGTACCACTCGGACAGCAGTCGAACCTGTTTCTCGGTGTAACCGTACTCCACCATACGCTCAACAAAATCAGCGTGTTTGCGCTGGTCGTCGTTGGAACTCTTGGCATTGAAAGAGATAACCGGCAGCAGGTCTTCCGTGTTGGAGAACATCTTCTTCTCGATCACCGTACGCATCTTTTCATAGCTCAACCAGCTTGGGTTTCTGCCATCGTTGTGCGCCTTGGCTCTGAGTACAAAGTTGACTACTTCATTACGGAAGTCTTTAGGGTTAGCTATGCCTGCAGGCTTCTCGATCTTCTCCAACTCATCGTTCAAGGCACCACGATCCAGAATATGGCCAGTATCCGGATCACGGAATTCCTGATCCTGAATCCAGAAATCAGCGTAAGTGATATAGCGATCAAAGATGTTCTGACCGTAATCGGAGTAAGACTCCAGATAAGCTGTCTGAATTTCCTTGCCCAGGAATTCAACGTATTTAGGCGTCAGATATTCCTTGATGAACCGAAGGTAACGGTCGTGTGTTTCATCCGGGAATTGCTGCTGTTCAATTTGCTGCTCCAGCACATACATCAGATGAACCGGGTTGGCGGCAACTTCTGTAGAGTCGAAGTTGAAGACCTTGGACAGAATCTTGAAAGCAAAGCGGGTGGACAAACCATCCATACCTTCATCCACGCCTGCTGCATCTTTGTATTCCTGCAAAGGCTTGGCATTGGGGTCTGTATCCTTCAGGTTTTCGCCGTTATAGACTTTCATTTTGGAGTAGAGAGAGGAATTCTCAGGTTCCTTGATACGAGACAGAACGGTGAACTGAGCCAGCATCTTCAGAGTGTCCGGTGCGCATGGTGAAGCTTTCAGAGAGCTGTGTTCCAGTAACTTCTCGTAGATGTGTACTTCTTCATCAATGCGTGTGCAATACGGCACCTTGACGATGTTCACCCGATCGATAAAGGCTTCGTTGGTCTTGTTGTTTCTGAAAGACTGCCACTCAGATTCGTTGGAGTGAGCCAGCAACACGCCTTCGAACGGAATAGCGCCCATGCCTTCGGTAGGGTTGTAATTACCTTCCTGAGTTGCCGTTAGCAATGGGTGCAGCACTTTCACCGGTGCTTTAAACATCTCAACGAATTCCATGATGCCCTGGTTGGCTCGGCAAAGCGCACCGGAGAAACTGTAGGCATCTGGATCGTCTTGAGAGAATTCTTCCAGCTGACGAATATCAACCTTACCAACAAGGCTGGAAATATCCTGATTGTTTTCATCACCGGGTTCGGTTTTGGCAATAGCAATTTGATTCAACTGGCTTGGGTAGATTTTAACAACCCGGAACTTTGAAAGATCACCCTTGTATTCCTGAAGTCTTTTAACCGCCCATGGGGACATGATGTATTTTAAATAGCGACCGGGAATACCGAATTCCTCGGTTAAAATACGACCGTCTTCGTCCGGATTAAAAAGTCCCAGTGGTGATTCAAAAACAGGTGATCCTTTAATGGCATAAAACGGCTGAATTTCCATTAATGCTTTCAGGCGTTCAGCCAATGATGATTTACCGCCACCCACAGGACCCAGTAAATAAAGAATCTGTTTCTTTTCTTCCAACCCCTGGGCAGCGTGTTTGAAATAGGACACGATTTGTTCAATGGCTTCTTCCATGCCATAAAACTCTTCAAATGCCGGGTAACGTTTAATCAGTTTGTTAGAAAATATACGACTGAGTCGCGGATCTCGGGAAGTGTCGACAATTTCCGGTTCACCAATAGCTGACAGCATTCGTTCAGCTGCATTGGAATAGGCTCCGGGGTCTGATTTGCAGAGGTCGAGATATTCCTGCAGGCTCATTTCTTCCTGGCGGGTAGACTCATACCTTTGCTGGAAGTGTGAAAATATAGACATGCGTTTGGCCCCCTATCGCCCGGCCCTCCATGGACATTCCTAAAGAATATGGGCGTACTTATTTATTGTTAGGTTACGATCTCTCAATTCTTTTTATTGCCATCCTACGACAGTGATCTATTAATCAAATGTCGTAGATCAGTATTTATAGTTATAGAGGGAATTGAAAATTAAGTCTATGATTTTTGGAGGTAATTAATTGATTTTAAAAGGAGTTTTATTTTTTTTGTGCGGAGTTATTTTTTCTAATGTATAGGACGTAAAAAAATTAATACAGTGAAAATAATTGAACGATGTATTCTTTGATGTATTTCTACTGTCTTCCTGGTTATTAAAATAATTTCTTTATCTTCTTCATTTATCTAGGGAATTTCGATATTTTTTAAATATAAGGATGATCGGTTTTTAGTGGTTATAAAACCTTCAATACCAACGTTTATTGTCTGCAAACGCCGATATCAAAGATGATTCAAAAAAATAGCACGACAGTGGAATAATTAGTTGTTCAGTTTCTTCTTAAGTTTAAAACGATCATAGTGCCATACCCATAGCTCCGGGTGTTGACTGATCACTTCTTCCATCTTGTGAATCAGGCGTTGAAGGTTGTTGGCGGCATCAGATTTATGGCTACCTGTCAGCTCGGGTTCAAATCGTTCAAAGTGCAGCTGCCACTCACCATTTTTCATGGTGCAGTAGTGGAACAGTATGGGCGCTTTTAACAACTGGGCTGTCATAACTCCAGTGGCAGGTGCGGAGGTTTCCTGACCAAAAAATGTCACGGGCATTTCTCTTGAGCGAAGGTCACTGTAAAGAAAAACCATTTTTTTCTGCTTTATGGATTTGAATACAGCGGTTGGATCACCACGTTGTATAAAGTCGATACCAGCCTGTTCAAGCGCGTGCCTGCCAAGACTGTTTGCCAGAGGAGACTGTTTACCTGCCCCAATCAGAGTGTTCGCTGGAAATCCATGTTCAGCTGCAGCAAGGGTTCCTATATCTGGCGGTCCCATATGCAGAGAAATGACGACGGCTCCACGGTCCTCAGCAACAGCTTCTTTCATCACGTCCAGGTTATGGAGTTGATAGGGTGTTTTTCTCAACCTGGGGAGTGACAACAAATATGTTAACGAGTAGGTAGATGACTTTCTGGCAATGGCATCACATTGCTCTGGTGTTATATTCGGTTGTGTAAGTTTGAGGGCGGCTCTGGCAATTTTACCTTTCTTTCGATCAAGAACTCTTCCACCCAACTCAGCCAGAGTGTTGTAAAAGAATGAAGGCAGTTTGCTTAATAAACGGATCAGTGTTTTGGCAAAAAAATCCGTCCAGAAAAATTTACTCATTTTATTTATTCTTATCCCTTCTGTGGGACTGAGTGTAGTATCTGACATGATTGATTGGAATCCTCAAATAAAAAGAGACACACTCCCAGGGGAATCGATAGAAGGTATGAGTGTTAATTTTGGCGCAGTATAAAGCACATCCTGTGCACAATAAGTGACCCTATACAGAGATTTTGTTTGAATTTTGTACGGAGGTAATTCAGGTCAAAAGTTTTTGCAGAAGTTTTCTGAGTAGGTAAGATGACTTTCTTAATTGTAGAAAAAATATAAATATAATGAACTTTCAGCTTTGTTCTGAGTCTACTAAGTGATTGATTTAAAAAGAACTGTCTCCAATTTCTAAAATTTGGGACTAATAATAACGATAACTCGGTATTCGACCATAATCAGTACGCTGGTTGTTGTAGTACCCAGACATACGAATTCAGAAGTTGTTTGCTCGCCTGGGCGGACAAACAGCAATCTAATATTCGATTGCGTGTGTCTATACACTTAGCTGTTTCGCGGGAATGCGTTCAATGATTTTTCTTTCTTATCTGATTTTAGGGGCTCTGGCTGGAACTTTGGCTGGTTTGTTCGGCATTGGTGGCGGGCTGATTATCGTGCCTGCCCTTGTTTATAGTTTTCAGGTTCAGGGTGTTGCCCCCGAAATCTTGACACATCTTGCTGTTGGAACCTCTCTGGCAACCATCGTTGTTACTTCAATCAGTTCCATTAAGGCTCATCATGCGAGAGGTGCCGTTCAATGGCCGATGTTTGTGGTGCTGGCCGCCGGTATTCTTTTAGGCTCCTGGTTAGGTGTTTTGACAGCAACACAGATGAGTGGGCAAACCCTGCAAAGGGCTATCGGGATATTTGCTCTCACTGTGGCTGTAAAAATGTGGTTTGGCTTCAAGGTTGCAGAAGGTAGTACAACGCCAGGAAAACCGGTAATGGTTCTGGCTGGCAGTATTATTGGCTGGGCATCCAGTATTTTTGGAATCGGTGGCGGTACCTTATCGGTGCCGTTTCTGAGAAGGTGTCATTTAACCATGGGTAAGGCGGTGGCGACTTCAGCAGCCTGCGGCTTGCCGATTGCTATTATGGGGACCAGTGCCAATATTTATCTTGGGCATGGTAACCCTCTGTTGCCGGAGATGAGTACTGGTTTTGTTTACTGGCCAGCATTTGTAGGTATTGTTCTGGCGAGTATGTTCTTTGCCCGGCTTGGTGCGCATCTGGCACACAGTCTTCCTTCCGATAAGCTTCAGAAAATGTTTGCGGTCTTTTTGATGCTGGTGGGAATGGAATTCCTGATTGCGGCTTGATGGCAGCTCAATACCAAAAGCGGGTTTAAAAGATGGCTTTGATAGAGCACTTCAATAGAGCGCTTTAATGGAGAGTTTTAATAGAAAGCTGACCAGTAAAAGTTTGGGGTATTTACCGGTCAGCATTACCATACGTCTCTAGTAGTTTCTCAAATAATGATGTCCTCCTGCTTTCCTCTGTTGAATGGCTCAAAACTGAGAGTCTTGAGCCATATTCCGGTTAGCTGTTCGTAATAGCAGGTAATGGTTGTCTTTCTGCCTTTGAAAGAAAAGTATAGAGCACTGGCACTACAAACAGGGTGAAGAGTGTTCCGATACTCATGCCGCTGGCAATGACAAGGCCGATAGAATAACGACTGGCTGCACCTGCTCCAGATGCACTCAATAGTGGCAGAACACCAAGAACCATTGCTGCTGTGGTCATCAATACAGGGCGCAGTCGTATGGTTGCAGCCTGCTGTACGGCTTCCAACCGAGTCAATTCAGGATTCTCATCTCGCAACTGGTTAGCAAATTCGACAATAAGAATACCGTGCTTAGTGATCAGTCCTACCAGTGTTACCAGACCAATCTGGGTGTAGATGTTCAATGTTGCATAACCCAGAGCGATGGGAACCATTGCCCCGAACAGTGACAGTGGCACACTGAATAGAATCACCAGCGGATCTCGGAAACTTTCAAACTGAGCTGCCAGCACCAGAAAGATCACGATAATAGCGAAGAGCATTATCAGGCCAAGGGCGTTACCTTCCTTGATAAACTGCCTGGATTCACCTTCGTAATCAAAACTGTAACCGTTTGGTGCAAGCTCTTTCGCCTTGGTCTGCAGAAATTCAAGTGCCTGACCCATGCTGGTGCCAGGAATCAACATACCCTGAATCTTGGCAGAGTTGAGCTGCTGGAATTGGGTCAGTGAGTTAGGTTGTACTCCCTGTTCGATGGATACCAGGGTTGCCAGAGAAACCATGTCGCCACTGATCGTTCTGACCTGATAGCGTCCCAGCCACTCCTGGGTCATACGAAATTCCTGAGCAGCCTGAGGAATAACTTTGTAACTGCGACCATCAAGAGAGAAGCGGTTCACTTCACTGCTACCAAGCATGGTAGCCAGAGTGTTGGCAATGTCCTGCATGCTGACACCCAGTTCACCCGCCAGTTTACGATTGATGTTGACCTGGATCTCAGGCTTATCAAAACGCAGGTCACTCTTGGCAAACATAAACAGACCAGACTTCATGGCTTCCTGAACCAGCTGACCAGAAATGTCGTTCAGATCCTGATAGCTGTTGGTACTGGTCAGAATAAACTGAACGGGCAGGCCACTGCCTGCTCCCGGCAACGAAGAACCGGCAAAGGTAAAGACGTTCAGTCCGGTTACCTGTGACATGTACTGGTTCTGAAGCTGCTGCTGAATATCTGCCAGCCCACGCTCCCGCTGATCCCATGGTTTCAGCAACATACCAAAAATAGACGAACCTGGGTCATTGATAATGAACGAGTGAGAGTACTCGGGGAAGGATTCGAAAAAGCCTTCGTACGCGGACGTGTACTTGTTCATGTAATCCAGGTTGGAATATCTCGGCGCTTCAGAGACACCGAAAATAATGCCCTTGTCTTCCTGAGGAGCCAGTTCCTTGCCGCTGAGCATATAGAGTGCTGGCAAACTGAGAATGATCACTACCATAGTCAGAATAGTGACAGAACGATACTTCAGCATATCGCTCAGGGCACGACCATAGAGTCTGCTGAACCTGTCGAACAGCTTATCCAGCTTTGCGGCAAGACCGCCACTGGAGGTATGACGAATCATCTTTGATGCCATCATGGGTGACAGTGTTAAAGCGATAACACCGGAAATAATAACGGCACCGGCCAGTGTAAAAGCGAACTCCTGAAACAGCGCGCCGGTCAAACCACCCACAAAACCAATAGGTGCATAAACAGCTGCCAGAGTAATGGTCATGGAAATAACCGGAGAAGCTATCTCTCTGGCACCCACAATCGCTGCCTGAAAAGGTTTAAGCCCTGCTTCGATATGCCGGTGCACGTTTTCCACTACGACGATAGCGTCATCAACCACCAACCCTATGGCAAGAACTAGTGCCAGTAGCGTCAACAGGTTGATGCTGTAACCCATGGCCATCATGAAAAACAGTGCGCCAATCAGGGACAGCGGAATAGTGATAACCGGAATCAGAACAATACGGAACGAACCCAGAAACAGGAAAACCACCAGAACAACGATCAGAGTCGCTTCACCCAGAGTTCGAACCACTTCATCAATAGAAGAACGAATAAAGTCGGTAGCGTCGTAAGCAACGGTGATGATCATGCCGACAGGCTGTTGTGCCTGAATCTCCGGAAGTACTTCCAGAACGTTATCAATGACATCAATAGGGTTAGCGCCCGGAGCTGCTTTTACGGTCAGGTAAAGCGATTCTTCTCCTTTGTAGCCTGTGAAATTATTGGGATTTGCTGCACTCAGTTCTGTTTTGGCGACATCGCCAAGACGTACGACACCTTTATCCTGGTCACTGCGAATAATCAGACGGGCGAAGTCCTCAGCAGAACTGATATCGGTAGCAGCGTTGACATCAATGACGGTCCATTCACTCTTGGTAGAGCCGGCTGCAGCCAGAAAGTTATTACTGGCCAGTGCACTTCTGACGTCCTGAGCGGTGACATTGAAGGCTGTCATTTTCAGTGGATCAAGCCATACCCGCATGGAGTAAGTCTTTGCACCATCAATACCAATAGAGCCAACACCGGGAAGGGTTG
This sequence comes from Endozoicomonas sp. OPT23, assembly GCF_009653635.1. Taxonomy (GTDB): domain Bacteria; phylum Pseudomonadota; class Gammaproteobacteria; order Pseudomonadales; family Endozoicomonadaceae; genus Endozoicomonas_A. The sequence goes on from NZ_PPFD01000002.1 coordinate 196,054, forward strand.
CCAGTCGTGGTTGTACGGCACGGTCCAGATAGTCGGTCATCTGCTCGATGGACTGGGTATCACTCTGTACCCGGATATACATCAAAGCAGGGGAAAAAGTGCCCTTGGTAATAACCGGCGATTCCGCCTCGGCAGGCAGAACAGTGCGGGCCTCGTTTACCTTGGCCATGATCTCGGAGAGCGCCGACGAGGAGTTAAAGCCTCGCTCAATATGCACCTCAATAACAGAGCTGCCCTGATTGCTTCTTGATGAGATATATTCAATGCCTTCCGCAGAAGCAATACGCTGCTGCAAAGGTGTGGTTATAAACCCCTGAATCAACCGGGCACTGGCGCCGGGGTAAACAGTAGTTACTGTTACTACCGTGTCGTCAGTTTTGGGAAACTGCCTGACCTGAAGCTTTTGCCAGGCTTGCAAGCCCAACAGAATAATCAGGAAACTGATAACCGTGGCCAGAACCGGCCGACGAATAAAGTGATCGGTAAACTTCATTGATCAGTGTCTCCGACAGCTTTTTCTCCAGAAGCTTTATTTTCAGAAACTATGACAGACACTCCCGGGTAGAGTTTCATCTGACCTGTCAGAACGATTTGATCACCTGCTTTAAGACCTGAAATGACTTCGACTTTACCGTTTCTGTGTTCACCGGTTTTCACGAAGGAAGGCAGAGCAATAAGCCCCTTCTCACCCTGTTGAACCATATAAGCCGTATTACCAAAAGAGCTGTAGGAAATGGCAGTTTCTGGCAGGGTCAGTACTTCACGTTGTTCTGCAAGAATGACCGTAATGTTAGTGAACATGCCTGGAACGAAACGCTGGTCAGTATTGTTCAGACGGGCTCGAATTTTAAGGTTGCGGGTTTTCAGGTCCAGCTTACTGTCTCTGGCGATCACTTCACCGTAAACAACAGCCTGGTTGTCATCATCGGATTGCAGGCTGACCTTCACTTTCATACCTTGAGCTATTTTGCTGGCGTACTGCTCAGGTACAGTGAAATCGACGTATAACTGACTGAGGTCCTGAAGGTTCGCGATTAATGTTCCTTCCTTGAGGTAGTCACCAACGTCAATGGTACGCAGCCCCATTTGACCGCCGAAAGGTGCACTAAGGCTCTTCTTGCTGATGCTTGCCTTAAGTTCCTGCTCTTGTGCCTTGGCTTCATCCAGAGTTGTTAAAAACTGGTCCAGCTGGTTCTGGGAAATAACCTTGTTCTGTCGTAGTTCAAGGTTACGGTCGTAGTTCAGTTGCGCCAGCTTGAGCTGAGCCTGAACCCGCTTTAATTGTGCCTGCTCAACTTCGCTGTCAAGAATGACCAGTACTTGATCTTTCTTGACGAAATCACCGGATTTAAACAGGATCTGTTCAACCTCACCGTTGATCTGGGCAGCAATATCAGAGTCCTGCCAGGCGCGAAGATCGCCTACTGCGTGTGTTTGTTCGGGCCAATCAGCAGTAGTGACAAGGCCAGCTTCTACGGGAACAGGAGGAGGAACGAAACCGCTCATGGCTTCCATTTCCTGCTGAATACCAGTGATGATGGTGCCAAAAATTCCACCCATTACAGCACTCAGCACCAGCGTTGCTAACAGCAAGCGTTTAAACATGGATATAGGTAACCTCAAAAAAGTCTGACTAATTTACTGAAGCTATATTAATTGATTCATAAAAAGAGATAATTACCCCTATTGTTTCTTCACTTTAAACTACTGGTTAACAATAAATAGAGGCTTTTCGTGGATAAACTGCGCCGTATAGAAATATTTTGTCGTGTTGTTGAGTTGGGCAGTTTCACAAAGGTTGCGGATGAAACCAGTTTGTCCAGAACCATCATTGGTCGTTATATCGCAAGCCTCGAGGAAGAACTTGGCATTCGTTTGATCAGTCGTACAACTCGTAAGATGTCTGTGACGGAGGCCGGGCGTGATTACTATGACGGCTGTAAGTCTATTCTCGGTCAGATGGGAGAGCTGGAGCAGAGTGTCCAGCACAGAGACATGGAGCCCAGAGGAGTATTGAAAGTTGCCATGAGTGCCGGCTTTGGCTGTCTGTTTATGAGTGAGCTAATCGAACAGTTCCAGAATGAATATCCGGCCGTTAAATTTGATCTTCACTTAACGGATCATACTGAAGAGCTGGTCAGGGAACGTTTTGATGTCATTGTTGAAATGGTACTGGAAGACTCCAGTAGCCTGAATACGGATCGCAGGCTGGCTCTGACTGAACTGGGGCTCTATGCCAGCCCTTTATATCTGGAACGATTTGGCACACCGGAAAAGCCGGAAGATTTAAAGCAGCACCGACTCAACCATTTCAGTCCGGCAGTCTGGCCTCATAATGTCCAGTTACAGGGGCTTGGGCTTGACTGGCATCTGGCCAGTAACGAGGGCTATATGTTGTTGCTCAGTATGCTCAAAGGCAACAGTATGGGGTTCTTTCCGGACATTCTTGTCAGTAACTTGGTTCAGACTGGCGAGTTGGTAAAAGTGCTGGCGGATATGCCTTCAACCAAGCTTGAATTAAGAGTGGATTATGGTCCAGGCAAGCGTTCCCGTAAGATCTCGCTTTTTCTGGACAGGCTACACAGTAGCTTTGCAGACCCTGTTTTTATTAAAAATTTCAGTCAGCAGGATCAGTGTTCTTTCAACTGATAGGCTCTGATTGTTAAACTTCTTAAATTCGACTTAACTCTATCCGGAATCCATACGTGATCCCATATCCTGATATTGACCCTGTGGCCATCAGTCTTGGCCCGTTAAAAGTCCACTGGTATGGACTGATGTATCTGCTTGGCTTTGCCGGTGCCTGGTGGCTGGCCACTTCAAGAGCAAAGAAATCCGGAGGTCTCTGGAATCCTGAGTGGGTGGGCGATCTGATCTTTTACGCCGCTGTTGGTGTGATTGCCGGTGGTCGAGCGGGTTACGTTCTGTTTTATAACTTTGATTACTTCCTGCAGAATCCGCTCTGGCTGTTCAGTGTCTGGGAAGGTGGTATGTCTTTCCATGGCGGTTTGATGGGCGTGATTCTGGCGGTCTTTTGGTACGGCAGAAAGCTGGGCAAGAATTTCTTCCAGATGACCGATTTTATTGCGCCGATTGTGCCTCTGGGGCTCGGTCTGGGTCGTATCGGTAACTTTATTGGTGGCGAACTCTGGGGCAGGGCAACCGATGTTTCCTGGGCCATGGTGTTCCCGACTGATCCGTCGCAATTGCCTCGCCACCCTTCACAGCTTTATCAGTTCGCCATTGAAGGCATTATTCTGTTTACGGCACTCTGGTGGTTCTCGGCAAAGCCAAGACCTCGTATGGCGGTATCAGGTTTGTTCCTGCTGATTTATGGTATTGGCCGTTTCTGTGTCGAATTTGTTCGTCAGCCAGACCCTCAGCTGGGCTTTATCGCCTTTGACTGGTTGACCATGGGGCAGCTGCTTTCCACACCAATGATTCTGTTAGGTGCCGGAATGATAGCGGTGGCCTACAAAAAATTCCCTCTGGTTAATGGCCAGAATCAAGATGATCTGAAATGGCTTGAGAAGCATGTAAACAACAGCGCCAAGCCAAAAGGAAAAAAAGGATCCAAACGATGAAACAGTATCTGGACCTGCTCAGGCATATCAAGGAAAACGGCACCTTTAAAGCAGACCGTACCGGCACCGGCACCTACAGTGTTTTCGGCTATCAGATGCGCTTTGACCTGTCTGAAGGCTTTCCGCTGGTGACCACCAAGAAGTGTCACCTGAGATCGATCATTCATGAACTGCTCTGGTTTCTGAAAGGCGACACCAACATCAGTTATTTGCAGGACAACGGTGTTCGAATCTGGGATGAGTGGGCGACCGATGAAGGTGAACTGGGGCCTGTTTACGGTGAACAATGGCGCAGCTGGAAAGGTGCCAACGGTGAAACCGTTGACCAGATTCAGTGGTTGGTGGACGAAATTAAAAACAACCCAGACTCCCGTCGTCTGGTAATCAGCGCCTGGAACCCAAGTGTTTTACCGGATGTGAAACATTCACCCAAAGAAAATGCCGAGATGGGTAAACAGGCCTTGCCTCCTTGTCACTGTCTGTTCCAGTTCTACGTTCAGGATGGAAAGCTGTCATGTCAGCTTTATCAGCGCAGTGCTGATGTTTTCCTTGGCGTGCCGTTTAATATTGCATCCTATGCATTGCTGACCATGATGATGGCGCAGGTTTGCGGGCTGGAAGCGGGTGATTTTGTGCATACCTTTGGTGATGCTCACTTGTACTCTAATCACTTGGAACAAACGGAAGAACAGTTGAGTCGTGAGCCTTTTGCAAAGCCGACTATGCTGATCAACCCGGAGATCGATGATCTGTTTGAGTTTACCTTTGATGACTTTGTTCTGAAGGATTACCAAGCTCATCCGCATATTAAGGCGGCAGTGTCTGTTTAAAGGCCTGACTGTTTGAAGAAGTGTTGTAGAAACTACCTGCGGTTTAAGTGTATTTATAAAACTGCAGGTGATTTCTAAAAGCCTTGTGACTCTTTTCTAAAGAGATTGTGCGTATTGAAAGAAAAAATCCTGTGCTACTTCCGCCGGTGTCGGGGTGATTGCAGGGTCTGTACGCCAGTTGTCTGGTAATGGCTTCCAGCCCAATTTTTCCAAAGGTACCGGTTTTCCAGCAGCACGAGCTTTAAAGAAGCTAACATCCAGTTTTTTCATTTCATTTGTGAATTCAGGACTCTCGACACTGGCTTCTGGTTTCTTTAGTGACTTATCACCTTTATGTGCCGCATTAAAACGCTCAATTGGCGCGTTGTACTCAATCATATCTCCGTAGTTTATCTGATCCCATGCTCTGATCATCATATCAAACGGTGGGTCAGCTTTTGCCTTAAGCAGAAGTTCATAGAGTGTGAAAGCATTTGTTTGCAGTGCAATCCGTTTGATGGCGTCAGGCCGACTATCATCACTACTGCTGATAGGGCCGATCTCGTCAATAGATTGCAATGCTTGTGTACCTGCAAGCAGCTCACGGTTGAGTAGCTGAATATTTGCAGCAGCATTAGCTACTGGAGTGAATCCTGAAGAATAACTGATGATGTTTTTACTGCCAATTCCACGGAAAAGGTCAATATTCATCACTCCTCGATCATAAGCATGCTTGGCTGACTTGGAGTTCACATAGGCAGGCCCTTCACTGACAACAGTATCCAGATCACTGTAATGGTCTGAAGGATTCACATTGGGCTCTTTCATTAAGTCGATAACAATATCCAGAGAGTGAGTGTGATCTGCTTCATCTATATCCTGTTCAAGCCTTAGCCCTGTGAGAATAGAATTAAGTGCTACTGTTCTAGGTTCGACAGGCATCTGGGCCAGCCTGTTAGCGACAGTCTTTGCTGGCAAATGACCAACAGCTCTACTGACTTCAAACTGATTTGGATTCTCTAAAATTTCTTTCAGGCATTCATCCAGAACCCGATCCTGTTCACGTACCACACTCTTAGAGAACTTTTGGGCACCCTCCAGTCTTGGAGAAAGAACCCCATTGGATTCACCAGCTTTTTTTAAGTGGAACGCTTTTGAGGTGCTCTCCAGTTTATCAAGTAGTTCGAGTTGTTGTGCTTTGCTTTTGAAATTTCCTGCATTGTATTTATCCAGCGCATCCAGAGCTGCTTTGTAGGTAGGGCTACGAAATCTTTTGGGGTTGCCAGCTATCGCTTTGACTTCATCAGAGGTCATCAGCTTTTCTGTATCGGGAGAGTTTAGCGGCTTTGAGGCTGATGCTTCTTTTGTGGACGATGACTTTTCAGAGGCAGTTGTTGATGAAGGTAGTGTTGTCTCAGGCGTTACCTTTTTTGCTACACGATCTCGAATAGATTTGCTGTTAGTGTCTACAGAACTGCTTCGTGGCAATCTGGCTTCAGCATCGCTAGCTTTACTGACTGTCCGCTGACTGGAGTCACCTCTAAACGCCCCTGAACGAGCTCGGTAGTCGGGTAGATTATCCCGTAGTGACGGTTGAACAGAGCTTGTCCCTGCGGGCTGGTTAACACTTTCCACCATCACCACTCTTCCTTTGAGTTTTTTATCAGTTTAGAGGACTCCCCATTAACCTGATCAGCCGTTAAAATACTTCGTCTCAATTAAAAATTAGTCAATAGATAGTCAGAAATGCCCTTTCAGGCTGGGCTGGCTTGAAACATTCAATAGGAAAATAATGAAGCTACATGCCCGCCAACAAGGGGAAGGTACCCATCTGATCAGTGTTCATGGCTTGTTTGGTTCTCAGGAAAACCTTGGAGCAATTAACAGACAGCTTGCTGAAGAATTCACCGTACACGGTATTGATGTACGCAATCATGGCCGCTCCCCTCACAGTGATGAAATGAACTATGCGCTGATGGCTGGGGATATTATCGAATACATGAATGCTCAGGGCATTGAAAAAGCTCATCTTCTTGGTCATTCCATGGGTGGCAAGATTGTGATGAAAGTAGCTCTGGATTATCCGGATAGAATCGAAAAGCTGGCCGTGATGGATATAGCACCTGTTAAATACAAGGTTCGCCGTCACGATGATGTTTTTGCCGGACTGCACGCTGTAAAGCTGGATCAGCTTGAAAAACGAGTTGATGCGGATAAGGCGATTTCTCAATACGTTGAGGAGTTGGCGATACGGTCATTTTTGTTGAAAAACCTCTACCGAAACGATCAGGGCGGTTACAGCTGGCGAATGAATCTTCAAGCGATTCATGAACATTATCTGGAAATACTGGATGGGCAGTCAGCTGATGGCGCTTTTGCGGGTCACACACTGTTTTTGAAAGGTGGGAATTCGGATTATATCCTGCCAGAACACCGGGAAGAGGTACTCAGGCATTTCCCGAAAGCCAGTCTGCGGGAAATAGCGGATACTGGCCACTGGCTCCATGCAGAGAAACCTGACTTGATAGCAAGAACGCTGAAACGATTCTTTCTGAGTTAACGTTTTGGTGCTGAAACAAAAAAGAGCCGCCGGTTGGCAGCTCTTCTTAAGACGCTTGGGAGGCTAGTGCTCCGACTGGTTATCTTCCCAGTTATCGCTCTCCTCCCAGTTATCACTGATGTCTTCAAACGAATCGGCAATATTTTGACGAAGTGTCTGTCGATCCCAGTAATCATTAATACCCTGACGAATTGACTTTGTTCTTTTCTGTTTACAGCGTTCGCCGGCGGTTTGCTGTTTACGAAATTCCTGTCCGCTGTCCCAGAAAATCTCATCCTGGTTGTCGTACTGCGGTGACCTTAACCTGGACATATCTACTTCCTTTTTTACTACTCCTATTCTCCAATCTAGGAAAGGAGGAGGAGTAGTTAATAAGAAATGCTTATATGCAGGCCATGGGCTTATTAGCTGTCTGAATCAATAGCCATCAGCGGTCAAATCCAGCTCCTGAACGTAGTCTGTCAGGCGTACAACTTTAGTAGTTAATTCACCGTTAGCGGACAGTTCCAGTTCGCGATAGCCTGGTTTGGCACCATCAAGAGCAAAATCACTGCTGCCCGGTTTGAACTGGACGCAGGTCGATGGTGTGGATAAATACAGTACGCCTTCGATTTCTCTGGTCACTTCCTGATGAATATGGCCGTTGAGTACGACTTTTACTTGCGGGTACTGCCTGATAAGGGCTTTGAACTCATCAGCGTTTACAAGATTGATTTCGTTCAGCCACTGGCAACTGGTTTGATAAGCCTGATGGTGGAAGGCAATCAGTGCTGGTTTATCAGGATGCTTTTCAAGCTGTTCTGTCAGTAATGCCAACTCCTGAGAAGCAAGCTCACCATGAGTTTTCCCCAACACTTGAGAGTTCAGGAAGATCAGCTGCCAGCCATTAATAATGGTGTTTTTAATCAAGGCTTTCGGAGCAACTGAGTGCATCATATCCCAGTCGTCGTGATTGCCATTCATCCATACATAAGGGACGGGCAGAGTGTCCAGCTGCTCTTTCAGCCACTGATAAGACTCAAGAGAATGATCCTGAGTTAAATCGCCTGTCATCAGGAAAAGCTCGGGCAGGTGGTCACTGAGTCTGATGTTGTCCAGGATGGCTTGAAAACTGTTGTTGGTGTCCGCACCCAACAGCCTTCCGGAATCTACACCAAATAAATGGGTGTCAGTCAGCTGTATTATGTGAGTCCTTGACATAGCTGGCTCTAAATCTCAGGAAGAGGAGAAAAAAAGAGTTTAACAGGGGTATTGGGATAAAACAGTGATGTTTCACACGTTTTTTTATCTTGAGTGTTTTTTCATCAAATAGGGTGATATGGAAATACACCAAAGGCTTTTAAGGCAGGATCATCAAACAACTTTCTGGTCAGAAAATCCGTGAGCCAGACAGAAGTTCAGCCATTCAGCGAGAAGCTGGTTAAGTTGGGCTTTTTCGTCCGGCTGGTGCATTTTCTGGTTGGGATAATCATACAATGCTTCAAAATTACGCTCGCGATTCATGCTGACAATCTCAGCCATACGAACATCCTGATAAGCCCTTATTCGAAAAGAGGGCATATCCAGCCATTGTCCCCAGTCCGCCTGAATGGATACATCCAGCTCAAGCGTAAAAGGCGCACGGCTTACTACCTGAAATTCAACCACACCAGTATGTTTCTGGTAGTGCAATTTCAGCTGAAAATTATCCTGATTATCAAGTTCCGGCAGCAGGTGTCTAAGCTTGTGGAAACTGCTTTCGCACAGGCTCTGCTGTTTGACAAGATTAGTCCGGTACCGGGGCTTTAAATTTTTGTTCATAACTACAATCATAGTCTGATCAATATTTCCGATTTTCTAGGGCGTTTAAAGAAGCCCCGACTGAGCCTTACTCTGAGTGTGTCAGATGCCCTGTTTTCAAAAGCAATCTGGTGCTAATAGAACAAGCGGCCATTTCCAGGTTGTCCTGAATGCCTCTGAACCAGCCATGTTGCGACAATAGTTGATTATTGATGCTAACGGAACCTGATATAACCAAAACTTCTACTCCGGTGGTTGCGTCGTCCAGTTGAAATTTTGAACCATTTTCCAGTTGGATCAGGCAAGTTGTTTCATTTTTATATTGATGCAGAATTTCAACTGAACGGTCAGATTCCATAGTGTTCTGACTGACGGTTTTATTGTCACCGGTCTGGAACTGATCCAGTTTTACAAAAAGAACACAGCCGTTCACGCTAAATGCTGCATGAGTGCTGCCTGGTGGGTTTCGAATATAAGTGCCGGCAGGGTAGTCGCCTGTTTCATCTGAAAAGATGCCGTCCAGTACCAGAATCTCTTCACCCTTTGGATGAGGATGACTATGAAAGCTGGCATTAGACGTATATTTCACCAGACTGGTAGCATGGCCGCTCTCACGCTCTTCTCGTGCCAGCCTTTTACGAAATACTGAAGGGGAGGGGCTTGCTTCCCAAGGCATTGAATCTGTTTCAATAGCCAGAGTTTTACGGAAATCCATATTCAGCATGGGCAGACCTTTTTAAATGCTTAAGAGGCTGTTTGAAAAGTATCTGTCCTACGGCGGTCACAGTAAATTGGTCTAAAAGTGTGCTTTTGTTCGTCAAATAGCCAGCTATTATCCTCTCAAAACCGCATTTCTATCCTCAATTTCCTGCAATCCTCGCTACGCTACGGACGATACTTATCAAACAGCCTCTAAGCTTTTTGGTTTATTTTGTGTATTTATGGTGTTTGTTGAATATGAACCAAATCTAAGTCAATAGTATTACTTTTAATCTGGAGCTGTTCTTCCGACCCTTGGTAAACAAGTGTAAACTCAAGTCGTTCACCCTTGAGTTACCTGCTATACCTGACCATTATTGCTCAATTAAAGCCTGCCTTCTGGCTCAGAGAAATAATGTGAAATGCTAACTCTGAACTGCATTTCCCTTTAGACATTTAAGGAACTGGAGATATGCCGCGATTCTATCGTAACGGTTTTCTGTTGGCTGCCCTGACAAGCACAATTATGAGTGCTCAGGCTGCAACGACAGAATACAACCTGCTGGACGTTTATAACCTGGCACTGAAAAATGATGCCCAGCTGGCAGCAGCCCAGGCCGATAAAATGGCATCTCTGGAAGGTTCAGTTCAGGCGCGTTCTCAATTGCTGCCTACAGTAGCTGTGACTGGTCAAACTCAGTACAACAAAATCGAATCTGTTAGCCCTTTTAATGGCAAATCTAAGGATGATTACAATTCTACCTCTTGGAGTGCGAGCCTAACTCAGCCTCTGTTCAATCTTTCAAGCTGGTTTAGCTATGATGCAGCTAAATTTAACAGTACAAAAGCTGAGCTGGATTTTGCAGTGAAACAGCAGGACCTTATTCTTCGAGTGGCTGATGCCTACTTTAAAGTTTTGAAGTCAGAAGACAGCCTGATTACTGCAAAAGCTCAGGAAAAGGCGGTTAAACAACAGCTAGACCAGGCACGTGAACGTTACAAAGTTGGTCTGATTCCTGAAACTGATGTTTTGGAAGCTAAAGCCAGTTACGACTCCGCTCGTGTAGGCCGTATCGATGCTGAAAATGGTGTTGCTGTCTCTTATGAAGCCCTGCGTACCATTACCAATAAACAGATCAGTGATATTGGTAAGCTGAATAAGAAAATGCCTGTGATGAATCCAACCCCTTCCAGCAGTGAAGAATGGGTTTCCAGCGCATTAAAGAACAGTATCCAGTTGGCTGCTGTACGAGAAGGCTTAAATGCAGCTAATAGCAATATCAAAGCTAAAAAGTCTGGCCATGCTCCGACAGTCGATGCTTTTGTGAACTATCAGGACAGCACAAGGTCGCAAGGACGAGGTACAGAAAATGATGCTACTGTCGCTGGCGTGAAATTCACCCTGCCTCTGTTCACCGGTGGAGCAACCAGCTCACAAGTTCGTCAGGCTACCTACCAGTACGAATCTGCCCAGCAGAACTACGACAATGCTCTGCGTACTGTTTACGCAGGTACTCGTAACCTGCACCGTACGATTAATTCTGACGTAGCCAAGGTTGATGCCCGTTGTCAGGGTATTGTCTCTTCCGAGAGTGCGATGAAGGCTACTCAGAGCGGTTATGAAGTAGGTACTCGTAATATCACTGACGTACTGAACGCTCAGAATGCCCTGTTCTCAGCCCAGAGTAACTACCTGAATGCCCGTTACGATTACATCGTAAATACGCTGAAGTTGAAGCAGACGGTGGGTACCCTGAGCCCTCAGGACCTGACCGATCTGAACGGCTGGATTGTTTCTTCTGAAGAAATCTCCATCCCTGCCAAGTGTCGTGCCAAGTAAGCGCGGTACTTTTAAAACGGGTCACTGATGTGGCCCGTTTTTGTATTTATACCTTTAAGGTTTTCTGCACCAGATTAAGCAGCTCTTGCAAAGCACCTCGATTACTCTCAACAAAAATCTTTCCTTTCTCACCCATGCTATTTCTGAGATCAGAAGATGCCAGAAGCTCTGATGCCTGTTCAGCAAGCTCGTTAGAAGACTGAACCAGTTTCATACCACCACTGCTCACTAATTCCTGACTGATTTCATTGAAGTTGAAAATACTTGGTCCGGATAAAACAGGAGTGCCCAACGCTGCCGGTTCCAGCATATTGTGACCGCCATTCTCGACCAGACTGCCGCCAACAAAAGCCAGATCAGCCGTTGCATAGAGCTTCATCAGTTCGCCCATGGTGTCGCCCAGAATAACCTGGGTTTCAGGAGTGGTTTCACTGGTTTGACTGTGACGAATGGCAGATAGATTATTACCTTCAATTAACTGGAACACCTGATTGAAGCGCTCAGGGTGTCGTGGAACCAGAACCAGCAAAGCGTCTTTATTTTTAGCGAGTACTTGCTTAAAAGCGGCAATGACCTGCTCGTCCTCACCCTGATGAGTACTGGCTGCGATCAGGATGTCCCGCTTTCGTTCAGCACCTGTTTCCCAACGCTTTCTTAACTCATTCGCCTGACGGTGAATTTCTGAATCAACCGTAATATCAAATTTAACGCTGCCTGTGATGCGTAGCTGTTTATCCGTCAGTCCAAGCTGTTTGAAACGTTCGCCGTCAGTGCTGTTTTGACAGGCGACTAATGTAATCTGTTCCATCATCTGGCGAGTCAAACCACCCAGCTTGCCATAACCCTTTGCAGACTTTTCAGAGAGGCGGGCATTGGCAATAACAATGGGAATGTTTCGTTTGTGGCAGGCGGCTACAGTATTCGGCCATAGCTCTGTTTCCATCATCAGGGCAAGTGTTGGGCGAATACGGTTTAAAAAGCGACTCTGAACATCAGGGAGATCATAGGGGCAGTAAACATGGTGAACCGTGTCGCCATACAGTGCCTTAACTCTGTCTGAACCGGTAGGCGTCATGGTTGTGACTACAAACTGGTGATTCGGGTAGAGTGCCATCAGCTGTTTCACCATAGGCGCGCTGGCAATGGTCTCTCCCACAGACACTGAATGAACCCAGATCACCGGTTTGTTATCGGGCAAGGCTTTAATAAATGCGAAACGTTCGCACCAGCGTTTATGGTAGGCGGGAGCTTTTCGACCTCTGAGATACATTTTCAGAAGCACCAGTGGCACGGCCAAGTACAGCAGGAACGAGTAAATTATTCGACTCATGAAGCGGGCTATTTACCGAAACAGGATTGATCAGGCTATGTTACCAGATAGAACGAAGATGGTTCAGATATGAGCCGTTTTGCACTCGGCAAGCATGAGCAGAGCTTGCAAATAGCCTCTGATCACTATTCACTACGCCAGCTTTTATCTGGTATCCATTTATGAGCAAACCCAGGAAAAACAAACCCAAGAACAGTGCCAATGACATTTTCAAAGACCAGTAAGACCCTGATGGTGCAGGGAACCACCAGTGATGCCGGAAAGAGTGCTCTGGTGACAGGCTTGTGCCGTGTGTTCAAGCGGCGTGGTATTTCTGTTGCGCCGTTTAAACCACAGAATATGGCGTTGAACAGTGCTGTTACTCAGGATGGCGGTGAGATTGGCCGGGCTCAGGCTTTACAGGCAGAAGCAGCGGGTTTAGAGCCTCATACGGATATGAACCCGGTTCTGTTAAAACCAAATACAGACGTTGGTGCCCAAGTGATTGTTCAGGGGCAAGCTATTGGTGAGATGAATGCTGTTTCCTATCACGAATACAAACCCAGAGTGATGAAAGCTGTGCTGGAATCCTGGCAGCGGCTTACTGATCAATACGACAGCGTGTTGGTAGAGGGGGCAGGCAGCCCGGCAGAGATCAATCTCAGGGATCGTGATATTGCCAATATGGGTTTTGCCGAAAAAGCAGACTGCCCGGTGATCATTATTGCCGACATCGATAAAGGCGGTGTCTTCGCTCATTTATACGGCACGCTTAAGTTGTTGTCAGAGTCTGAACAGAATCGAGTTGCTGGCTTTGTAATTAACCGTTTTCGTGGTGATATCAAACTGCTTGAGTCAGGCCTCGACTGGCTGGAAGAAACAACCGGAAAGCCAGTACTGGGTGTTCTTCCTTACCTTCATGGCCTGCATCTGGAAGCAGAAGACGCGGTTGAATCTCAACAGGTAAAACAGTCCGACAATAATATTCTCAATGTTGCCGTGCCGATTCTGACAAGAGTCAGCAATCACACAGACTTCGACCCGTTAAGGCTTCATCCCGATGTAAACCTGCAATTGGTCAGAAAGGGGCAGCCTATTCCCGCCTGTGATCTCATTATTATACCTGGCACCAAGAATACCCGGACTGACCTGAACTTCCTCCGTGAAAACGGTTGGGACGAGGACATTCAAAAGCATCTTCGCTATGGCGGCAAACTAATGGGGGTCTGTGGTGGCTACCAGATGCTGGGGCAGTTTATACATGACCCTGAAGGTATTGAGAGCGAAAGTGGCAGTTCATCGGGTTTAGGGTATCTGGACTTTGAGACAACGATGGTTCGAAAGAAAACCCTGAAGCAAGTAAAGGGCAAACTGACCTTTCCGGGCAAACAACCAGTGACGGTTACCGGTTATGAAATACATGCTGGTGAGACAAGCGGTACAGCATTAGAACAGCCTTTAATAAGACTGTTAGAAGGCAGTGATGACGTTGATGGTGTGCTGTCTGCTGATGAGCAAATTTTTGGCTCTTATCTTCACGGGATATTTGAAACGGCTGAAGCTTGTGAAGAGATTTTAGTCTGGGCAGGTAAAAAACATAAATCCGAGACAGATTATCGAAGCCTGAAAGAAGAAGGCATTGATCGTATGGCGGATGCTGTCGAGCAGAACCTGAACATGAATAAAATTATGAATTTAATCAATATCTGAAGATTACAGGCTATACCCTAGTTGAACATCATGACATTATTGCGCCCATAATAATCCGACAGGTGTCGATTGTTTAACTTCACGAAATACCAGTTGTGTCACTGACAACAAAAAAGATACGACTGGAGGTAGCAGGAAGCTAGAAGATGAACCATACCCAGTTTGCAATTAATTCTATTGGCAAAAATATTAATTCTTTGATGAAGATCTCCTCCTTCATCGGTCGTTCAAAGAATTATCATTACGTAATCGCCTGTGTCAGCTGCAGTGTTGGCTCAGCCCTTCTGGCATCGGGGATTGTGCTGGGGGCAAATGTAAACCTGGTCGCTTCACTGGGTGGGGCTATCATCGCTTACGCATTCACTATCTATTCTGCTTTCGGCGCCCGAGCTTGTGAGAACCAGCTTAGCCAGATTCAGGTGCTCGAAAAAGAGATGGAAGTAGGTCGTCGTGAGCTTCAGATTTTGGCTAGCAAGGTGTCTCGAAATAGTATGTCCAAAAAACCTGCTGCTGTAGGCTCTGCTGCCTGATCTGCTATTCTTGCCCGAGTCTTTCAAAATAGAAAAACAAGCTCGGGCAATAACCGCAATGACCAAAGAACGTAAAGGCTATCGCCTGACCAAGATCTACACCCGTACTGGTGATAAAGGCACGACCAGTATTGCCGGTGGTGAAAAAGTATCCAAGACCGACCCTCGTATCGAAGCCATCGGCACCGTTGATGAGCTCAACAGCTGGATGGGCATGCTTCTGCACTCCCTGAAAAAATTCGGTGATTTATCTGAAAGCCAGTATCAGCAAGTGTTTGACATTCAACACCGATTGTTTGATGTTGGCGGCGAGCTGGCTATGCCGGGCTACCAACTGGTTCAGGCAGAACATACTCAGGCACTGGAAACCCTGATTGATGAACTCAACGAACCTCTGCCTTCTCTGAAAAACTTTACCCTCCCTGGTGGAGGTGAGTCAGCCTGTCATAGTCATATGGTTCGTACGGTATCCCGACGGGCAGAACGCTGTGTGATTGTACTGAAAGAGTCTGGTGCTGAAATTAATGCGCCATTGATGACGTTTCTCAACCGCCTTTCAGATGTTATGTATGTTCTGTCACGGCACTGTGCACGGCAGAATGAAGGTGAAGTCTTGTGGCAGGCATCTTCCGTAAACAAATCTGAATAAGACTCAGGGTATATCCTTAGCGCAAAAGATTAGTGCTTTGATATTCCCCCTCGTTTATTATATCCGCCTCTTTGCAAGTGACCTGACAGGGCAAGCCCTGTCAGCCTGTTTGTTTTATACACAAGCAGGAGGGAACCGGATGAAAATCCCGGACTGTACCCGCAACTGTAACGGAAGAGTTCACAGCGTATTACCACTGACCAGTGCATGGTAAGTAGACAGACAGAAGAGTTTTCATGGTTATTTGCCCGCCTGCGGCGGGCAAATAACCAATAATAATTCTATAACATCTGTCTCCATACTTGATGCATATAGCGTCGGGAAGGTTGTTGATGAACGATGACGCCGAAGTCAGGATACCTGCCTTGCAAAGCCACCATAGACCGGGCGGGTAACCTGGCGGTTGGGGATACTCTCTCCTTTTTCCGGACGTTGTCCGGTGCCGTTTAACGCCCTGAAGAAAACTTAATCAGAGATTTCAGGGTGAGACGTTTCTTTCTGCTCAGCGCAATACTTCTGTTACTGACAGCGACTGTTCAAGCGGGTCAGAGAAAACCTGTGTGCGTGCTGGACGACAGTAAAAGAACACTTTGTCTCGATAAGCCCGCTCGAAAAATTATCAGCCTTTCCCCTGGTTCAACCGAGCTACTGTTTGCAGCAGGTGCAGGCCAATTTGTGATTGCTGTGGATAAAAACAGCAACTATCCGCTTTCGGTAAAAAAGCTCCCCAGTGTTGGTGGTCATAAAAGCGTTAATGTCGAAGCGATTCTGGGTATGCAGCCTGACCTCATAGTGGTTTGGAGCAGTGGCAGCAGTGATCGGGTTATTCGCAAGATAGAAGCCTTGGGGCTTAATACTCTGCATCTTGATGCCAAAGAGTTTGATCAAATCGGCTCTGCCATACAGAAACTCGCTATTCTCGCAGGTACAGAAAAAGCAGCGCAGAAATCAATCAAACAGTTCAATAAAAGGTTGTCGGCATTAAACGAAAAATACAGCTCAAAAGAGACTGTGACTGTTTTCTATGAAGTCTGGCGCGATCCTCTATTGACCATCAATGGCGACCAGCTGATCAGCAAAACCATAAAGCTTTGCGGTGGCCATAATATTTTCTCGGAAGCAGTAGTTCTTGTTCCAACAGTGAGTAAGGAAGTGCTGTTTGCCCGTAATCCGGAAGTCATTCTGGGTTCTGAACATCAGAAAAGTAACCGTGATTCGCTGCGAGAATACTGGCAGCAATTTTCCAGCCTGACCGCTGTTAAACGACAACAGATCTACACCGTACCGGCCGACCTGATTTCCAGACCCACACCCAGGTTGTTGGAAGCTGCAGAGCAGGTGTGCCAGATATTCCAATCAGTAAGAAATGCCCGTGAAGAGGCAGTCACCAACAATAAAACACACTCGGATGAGAAGGCTTAAACCGTGAGCGAAAATAGACGTACATTTTCTAAACACCCTCTGGCTATTGTAACGGCTGCTGTTATCAGTGCCGCTGCAGGCATGGCGCAGGCTGAAGAAGCTATTAAACTGGATAGTGTTGTTGTTACTGCTTCCAGAACAGCCCAGAGCATTGATGAAACACTGGCTCCGGTGACTGTTATTACTCGTCAGGATATTGAGCGTAAGCAGGCTACGTCCGTGACTGAACTGTTGTCTACTGTTCCGGGAGTCAGTGTGACAACCAATGGTGGGCCAGGTTCAAGATCATCGGTTTCTATACGAGGAACAGTATCAAGACAGACTTTGGTTCTTGTTGATGGGCAGCGAATTAATAGTGCCACCAGTGGTGAAGCAAGTTTTCAATACCTAGATCCAGATCAGATTGAAAAAATTGAGGTGGTTAGAGGGCCTAGGTCAAGTTTGTACGGTGCTGATGCTTTAGGTGGTGTTATTCAGATTTTTACCCGTAATGGTCTGGGTAAACCATCTCTCAGAGTCCGAGCAGGCACTGGTAGCCGTAAAACAAACGAACTTGGCGTTAGCTACGGTGGAACAGTAGATAAAACAAAGTTTTTCGTAGGGGCAAACCTTTTTGAAACAGCAGGTTATAACTTTTCCAACAAGGATGGCTATATTTCTCAGAAAGGAGCTAATCTGGATGATGATGCGTACCGGAATAAATCTATAAATGCCAGTCTCTCTCATGAGTATGATTTTGGTCTGGAAGTTGGAGTTAAAGCTTCTCATAGACAAGGTAAGAATGAATTCGACAATAGTACTACGGACTATTATCACCAGCAGTTTAAAGCCAGTATTTTAAGCCTTCATGCATCATTGCCTATTAATGATCTTGTAACCTCAAGATTTGATGCAGGTTATTCAAATAATGAAGCAACAGACTATATTTCTGGTCGAAAAGATGATCTTTTTGGTACAAGCAGAATATCTGCATCTTTGCTGAATGATATTTTTTGGGCTGATAACCAGATGCTCACAGCTGGTGTCGACTATTACAAAGATAAAATTGATACAACAGACAAATTTGAAAATAAATCTGGTAAAAAAGAAAACTCTCGCTATAACTATGCTGCATTTGTACAGAACCAGTCGTCTTTTGATTCAAGTGATTTTCTGATCTCCCTGAGATCAGATAAAAGTGAAGTATATGGCTCAAACCTCACGGGTAATGTTTCTTTTGGAATTGAGTTGCCAAGGAATATGCGTGTGATTGCTTCCTATGGTAAAGCATTTAGAGCACCTACTTTTAATGATCTGTATTTCCCAAAAACAACATACCCTTCTGGCTATAAATATGTGGGTAACCCAGATGTAAAGCCAGAGAAAGCGGATAACTACGATCTGGAATTACGTGGTAAAACAGGCTTATTTAACTGGTCTGCCGTACTGTTCGAAAACAATATAGAAGACTTAATTGCAACAGAACCAGGCTCTGATGGTTTTAATACTCCTACCAATATTAATAAAGCAAAAATTCGTGGACTTGAATTATCTCTAAGTGTGCATATCAAAGAATGGACTTTGAATACTTCATACTCACTAGTGGACCCTAAGGATACTGAAACTGATAAGGTGTTAGCTAAACGAGCTAAACAACAGTTTGCTTTTGATGCTGACCGAGCGTTTGGTAAGTTGTCTGTAGGTGGTACTTTAAGAGCTCAGAGTGACTCCTACACGAACAGTAGTAACACTCAAGAACTTGCTGGCTTCGCCACTGTAGATTTTAGAAGCGCTTATAAGTTTGATAACGAGTTGAAGGTTGAAGTGAAATTGGTTAATGCTCTTGATAAGTCTTATCAGACTGCAAAGGGCTACACGGCTGAACCACGCGGCACATTTGTAACCTTCATCTGGACCCCACAACTCTAACGGCCTAACCATGACCCAGGAAACGACAACCCGAATCGACCTGCTACGCCACGGCCAGCCGGAAAACGACGGTTGTCTTTCCGGTCAAACCGACGCATTGCTGACAGCCAAGGGCTGGCAGCAAATGCGTCAGGCTATGTCTGCTCCCGAGAACTACGACCTGGTCGTCAGCTCCCCTCTTAAACGCTGTGCTGAATTTGCTGATGAGTTTTCCCAACAGCAAAAGCTGCCCTTGGAGATAATCCCCTGCTTTCAGGAAATGTCTTTTGGTGATTGGGATGGAATGAGCTATCAATTCATTCATCAGAATTTTCCTGAAGCTCTTCAAAACTTCTGGTCTGATCCCTGGAATTGTAAACCGCCACGGGCTGAATCTATTCAGGCGTTTATTCAGCGAATTACTCAAGCCTGGCAGCAGCTTCTTAGTGACCATCAGGAAAAACGAATATTACTAGTCACCCACTCTGGTGTTATCAGACAGGTTATTGCCTATATTCTGGCGATGGATGTTAAAGCAGGCCATGCTATGAGTCGGCTTGCTATTGATCATGCCAGCCTTACCGGTTTTGAAGTCTATCTGGATGAAGACGGTCAATCATGGCCACGAATGCTTTTTATGAATCGCAGGAACTATTCGATTGAGTGATGAAACAACAGATAGCACGCTAAACGCTCACGGTCGCTCAATTGCTTTGGCTTTGGGCTTTTTTACCCGACTGCCCACCCGACAACTGCAGAGCATAAAAGAAGGTGATATGGGGCGTGTGCTTTACTATCTACCTCTGGCAGGATTGTTGATAGGGATTGTTTCAGCTCTGTCCGGCTACCTTCTTTCTGAATTTCTCATTTACTGGAGTGGTGAAGCCTCCGTTCTTCGTGATGTTTTAGTCGGTCTGGTGACTTTTTCACTTTTGGTGGTCTTAACGGGTGGGCTGCACCTGGATGGCCTGGCTGACTGTGCCGATGCCTGGGTTGGTGGTCTCGGTGATAAAGACCGAACACTGGAAATAATGAAAGACCCGGCTTGTGGTCCCATGGCCGTGTTTATTATGGTTATTCTGTTACTGCTGAAGGCGGCCGCTGTCACTGCAATGGTAATGGCTTCCCAGTGGCTGATAATTATTTTAATTCCGCTGTTAAGTCGTACAGCGGGTGTCGCTTTATTTAAAACAACAGACTATGTTCGCCCTAATGGTATGGGAAAGGCCTTTGTTGAGTTTGCACAAAAGCCTGCCTGTGAGTTTATAGTTTTATTGTGCGTAACAATACCGCTGTTATTGGCAGGTCAGGCGCTCTTGTTGCCACTGTTGATAACAGGATTATTTTGGTATTGGCTAAGAAAACAGAGTGTTGAGCGGTTGGGTGGCTTCACCGGCGATGTTGCCGGTGGTGTGATAGAGCTGACGGAAGCCAGTCTATTTCTATTTACAGCGCTCTTTATTGTATGAGTATTAGTTTGAGTCTATAAAGAGCTTCAGACAGCTGTTGCCAGTCAGTTTCCCTGTCTGGCAGTCCAAAACGAAGGCCATCCTTCTCATCCAGCAAACGAGTAAAAATGGCTTTCTCACATAGAGCGTTATGCAGCACTTCAGCTCTATTCGTTTTTACCGTCACAAACATCGCAGCAGTGTGAACCTTACCGAAATAACGACTTAACAGCTTGGATAGTCGCTGGCTGGCATAGTGTAGAAACTGTCGATTGTTTTCCTGCCAACTGTTGTCAGACAAAGCCTGCTTACAGATTTCTCTGGCTGGTCCTGAAAGCGTCCATGGGCCAATAATGGTTTGCAATTGATTTAATAAATGCGGCTCTGCCAGTACAAAACCTGCACGAATACCGGCCAGCCCAAAGAACTTCCCTACAGATCGTAAAACAATCAGATTATCTAATGGTGATAAGTGGCTGATACTCTGCTCTGTGTCCGAATCCATAAAGGCTTCATCAATAATCAATAATCCATTTTGTTGCTGTAGCGCTTGATGCCATTTCAGCAGTGAATCAGCACTGTTTCTGAAAGTAGTGGGGTTGTTAGGGTTGATCACCAGCAGAATATCAACTGAGTTGATTAACTCACAGGAAGGTTCGTTGTGATAGCTGACAACCTCAAAACCATTCTTCCGCCAGGCGTTGGCATGTTCTCTATAACCTACGTCGGGTAAAGCTACCGTTTTCAGGTTGGGCGAATGGGCTTTAATCAACAACGGTAAAGCTTGAATAGCGGCCTGAGTGCCAGCAACTGGCAGTAGACTGGTGGTCTGGTAATAGTCACAAGCCGCTTCAACTAACCCATCATCATCTTCAGGCAGCCGGTTCCATGCTCTTACAGGAATATCTTTGACGGGGTAGCAACGAGGATTCACACCCGTTGAAAGATCAAGCCACTGTTCAGCAGGAATATCATACTGCTCAGCAACCTGGTTCAGCTTGCCGCCGTGGTTTAATAAACCTGTCGTGTTTGTATCAACTGTCATAAAGAGAAGAGTTTAGTGGAAATAAAATGAAGTCAGAGAAGTTAACAGGAAGATAACAGCCCAAAGCCAGATACCTTTATTAACCAGTGCTGTTGCCCTGTCGATATCCTCTGTCTCGGGAAAACTACCTTCTCCCAGTTGAATACCTTGTGACACTTGCCCGTGATATACCGCCGAACCACCCAGAATAATGTTCAGGCTGCCTGCACCACTGGCCATAACGGCGCCACCATTAAAGCTTTTGTAGGTATGTCCCTGTGAAAACCAGCAGTGAACAGCTCGCTTTGTATTGCCGAACAGAGCATAAGTCAGTGCACAGAGTTGGGCAGGTATTAGATTCAGAAGGTCATCACTGCGAGCGGCAAAACGACCAAAGAAGAGGTATTTGTCGTTTTTATAGCCCCACATGGCATCCAGTGTGTTTACCATTCGATAGATCACTGCACCGGGAGCGCCAGCAACAATAAACCAGAATACGGCACCAAATACCGCATCGTTTCCGTTTTCCAGAACCGATTCTATGGTGGCTCGAATAATCTCGGGCGGTTTTAATGAATCTGTCTGGCGACTGACCAGCCAGCCTACTTTGGTTCTGGCTTCTTCCAGATCACCGTTCTTTAGAGCTGTGGAAACATAGCCACCGTGCTCTGCAAGGCTTCGCTTGCCAATGACCAGATAGAGAATAAAGACTTCCAGTAGCCAGCCAATCGCAGGAAGTTCAGCGACAAAAGTCACAAGTAGATAGACAGGCAACAAAGCTATTAACGCTGCAAGGCTTCCAGAAACCAGCTTTTTGCCATCAGAACTGTTCTTTACAGGATAAAGCTTCTGCTCCAGCCATTTCACATAACGGCCAAAACCAATCAGCGGGTGCCAGCGATTAAGCTCACCAAACCGCTGATCGAGCAGCAGAGCAATAGTCAGCTGAATGGCTGGTGAGAATAACAAATCAAACAAAAAGTCAGGCAAAGTATTGTTTACCACTCAATACCGGCTTGCGCTTTAACACCGGCCTTGAACGCATGCTTCACCATTTTCATTTCAGTCACAGTGTCGGCGTATTCTCGCAGAGCAGTGGGCGCACCACGACCGGTCAGAATAACATTCTGGTGTTTTGGGCGGTTCTCCAGCGCTTCTTTCAGGTCATTCCACTCCAGATGACCGTAAGCCAGCATATAAGTGATTTCGTCGAACATAACCGTGCGAAGGTCGTCGTTTTGAAGCATGGCAACCGCTTTTGGCCAGACTTCATCGAATGCCTGCTGGTCACGCTGTTTATTCTGGGTTTCCCAGGTAAAACCAGAGCCCATTACTTCATGCTGAAGATTATCCAGCTTTGACAGAATATTGGCTTCGCCACATTCCCAGGTGCCTTTAATAAATTGCACCAGTCCTGCATTAAAACCATGGCCTAAAGTACGAATCACAGTGCCAAAGCCAGAGCTGCTTTTGCCCTTACCGTTTCCGGTCAGAACAATAACCACACCACGTTCTTCCTGAGCTCGCTCAATGGCTGCATCCACCTTGGCTTTGTGTTTGGCCATTTTCTGCTGGTGGCGTTCGTCTTCTGTCATATCTGTTTTTTTGTCGGTCATGTCTGTTTTAACCTCTATTCTTAACTCTCAACCTTAGCCCTTAGGAGTAGTCCCAAAATAACTTCCCGATTTACTTTCCCCTTTGCATAGCAAAGGGAAAAAGCAACATTAGAAACAGAAATTTATTTCAGGACTGTTCCTTAAGAACGTGAGGTAAACCAGCTACTGTAAGCGTGACTTTGTCTGCCAGTTCGGCAATATCCTGATGTAAACGACCTGATTCATCACAAAATTGTCGTGTGAGTTCCCCCATAGGAACAACGCCCATACCTACTTCATTAGAAACAAAAAGTACTTTGCCCTTTAATTTCGGCAGACATTCCAGCAGAGCGTGTCGCTGCTTCTGAAAAATTCCCTTGTCTTCACTGCACAGCAGGTTAGTCAGCCAGAGGGTCAGGCAATCAACCAGTAGGCAATGATCAGGCGATGAGTGTTGTTCCAACACTTTTGCCAGCTCAATAGTCTCCTCAACCACCGGCCAGTGATCAGGACGTTGTTGTTTGTGATGTTCTACCCGATCAGCCATTTCATCGTCATAGACAGTCGCAGTGGCGATATAGATAACCTTCAGGCCAGACGCAGCGGCTGTTTTCTCTGCAAGGCGACTTTTTCCTGAGCGGGCTCCGCCGAGTATTAATTCAATCATTGTATTTTTCAGCCTTTATAAGCTGATTCCCAGGTCTTCAAAACTGGCCATATTGTTATAAAAATCACAGGCTGACCGAATGATGGGCAGTGCCAGAGCGGCGCCAGTACCTTCACCCAATCGCATGCCAAGGTTGAGCAGTGGCTCTGCATTTAGTTCATCAAGCATTATTGGGTGGCCATGCTCATTAGACTGATGACAGAAAATCATAAAGTCACGGGCAGCAGGGTGCATACGAACGGCCAGCATGGCAGCAGCGGTAATAATAAAGCCATCCACCAGTATCAGCATGCCACGTTCAGCGGCTTTCAGCATAGCGCCAACGGTTTGAACAATCTCAAAGCCACCGACAGCGGCCATAATTTCTTCTGGTGTAACGAGATTGTCTTTATGCAGAGATATTGCCTTGTCGATCAGCTCCTTTTTGCGAGCCAGCTGCTCATCGTTAATACCGGAACCCCGTCCGACGACATCTGCTGTTTTACAGTCAGTGAGAGCACATAGAATAGCGGCAGCAGCAGAGGTGTTACCAATGCCCATTTCACCAAAGGCGACAGTGTTGCAGCCTTCGCTGTGCAGAACGTCAATTTGTGATGCGCCCAGTTGCAGACCTCTTTGAACGTTTTCCCGAGACATGGCTGAGGTTTCAGAGAAGTCCTCAGTGCCATTGCCTAAACGCTGCTTGATCAACTTTGGATGATCAGGGAGTTCCTGTTTGATGCCCGCATCAACCACTCGCAATGAAAGAGCGTTAGTATTACAGAGACTGTTTATAGCGGCGCCACCGTTTAAAAAGCAGGACACCATCAGGGAAGTAACGTCACTTGGTGCAACGCTGACACCCTGACTGCTAATACCATGGTCGCCAGCGAACAGAAGCAGTGATGGATTGTTAATAGCCAGCTGTTCAGAGGGTTGGACCAGCGCAACCTGCAGCGCAATCTGCTCAAGCTGGCCCAGTGAACCGGGTGGCTTGAGTTTACCGTCTATTTTTTGCTGAATACTTGCGGCTGAATTCTGGTCTACAGGCTTGATCGAAAACATGGCTTTATTCCGTTGAGCTGGCAGGGCTGAGGGATAGTAGCAGCTTTTTTAAGCTTTGGAAGAAGCTTGTAAGTGCTTCTACTTGTTACTGATTTTACTCTTGTGTACTCTCCCAGCTCGTTTTCAGGTGCGTTCTTGCAGTTTTGTAAGAACGATAATCGGGAATCAGGTTTAAATCCTGAGCTGCCCCCGCAACGGTACGAAAAGCGAGTACTTTTTATAGCCACTGCAATTAATTGATTGTGGGAAGGTGAAGTACTCAGACAGTACTCTCTTTAAGTAGCTATGGTTAAGCGTAGTCGTTTAATCAAACCTTTAAAGAAGACATTGTCAGCTTTCAAGCCCGGAGACCGGCCTGAACAACTGGCGTGTCAGGCGGGGTGATCCTGAATAGCTGCTTCTCGGTCAATAATCTGTTGACCATAGACTGCTGTTATCTCTGTTGATGCGTGTAGAGTCTGTTTCCGAGGTCTGCATGACAACCCATTTTCAATCCTGCCCAGGGCAGTGTTCCGAGTCATTATTTGCGCGATGCCTGAAAAGGCTGTCGGTCTTATTTCTATTCCTGTTTCTTGCGGTTGTCCGGCCAGCTTTTGCTTCAGAGCTCTTTGCTATCGTTTCAGATCGTTCGGCAGCGGACCTAGCGTCGGGTGCCCATGCCTTTCTGGAAAAAAACACGAGTCAGAATATTCAGATACGCAGTGTTTCCCAGATCAATGAGATGACCGATGAACAACTTGGTAAACAGCTACAGCAAACGGATAGTCTGTTGATTGCAGCTGTGTTTGGTGAACCCGTTGAGCGTTTATTAGCTGCTGCCTATCCCGAGCGACAGAAGCGGCTGGTGTTGAGCAGCGACCGACGTTTGTATGCACTGAATAACCTGGATGCAGAAGGAGACTTTTCTGCTCTCTCGCCAAAACAGTTGAATGAGCTGCTTAAAAACTCTTCTTTGCAGTTGTTAGTACAACAGAATGTATTTCCAGAATTTGAACGCTGGCTTCAGGCCAGAGCTTACTGGACAGGAAGAGGCAAGGAGAACCTTGGTTCGCTCTGGCGTTTTCTGGCAACTGGTGAGATAAGAGAGCCTGTAGAAAGAGAGTCAGTTCGTCTGTATCTCAACACTAAATCTGTGAAGTTTGATCAACTGTCTCAGTCTATTGATCGTAATAAATCCACTTTGTTCATCCTTGATCAGGACTCCGGTGACCGCCCCGGAGATTGGGATTTGCATCAGGCACTCTGCAAAGAAAGCGAGCTTCAATGCATCAGCTTGTTAGCTGAATGGGGGCAGGCCAGTGTTAATGCTGTTGAGAAAATAAAAGAGCTGGCACCAAAGAAAGCGCCTTGGGTCGTACTGTCACTGCAGGATTTTGTGATCGGCGGTGGTGAGGCTCGTGAACCGGTTACTCAACTGTTTCAGTCGTTTAATGTTCCGGTGTTTAAAGGTATTCGCCAGATAGAAATGACACCAGTTCAATGGCAGCTATCACGACAGGGTATTGCTACTGATTCGGTTCACTACCGTGTCGCTATGCCGGAAATTCAGGGTATCAGCCAGCCAATGGTTTTGGCGCTGGCTTCTCCGGCATCCGTGGATTCATTGACTGGCGTAAGAATCGTTCGAACCCAGCCTCAGAACGATCAGGTAGAGCAGCAGCTGGCCAGAATCAAAAGCTGGATGAAGCTGAAAACGACGGATAATTTCGAGAAACGCATAGGCGTTATCTACTACAACCACCCTCCAGGAAGACACAACATAGGTGCTGATAACCTTAATGTGCCTGAAAGCCTGTTTGAAATATTACAGTCGCTAAAGGCTGAAGGTTATGACACTGGCGATTTACCAAAAAGCCCTGAAGCTCTGCTCGATCTGCTGCAGGAAAAAGGGGTAAACCTGCCTCAGGACAGGAAGGCCCTTGAAGCAATGGCGCCAAAAATAGCCGGTGTTTCCACAGAAGAGTACCAGCAGTGGTTTGCCACTCTGCCAGACAGCATTCAGCAGGAAATGGTCGATGGGCCGCTGGGGTATTTGCACAGTCGTTTTCAGACCATCGTCGCCCAGCCTGAATTGGCAGGGAATCTACAGACGCAGAAAGTTCTGAAAGGGCTGGTTGAAAGTACTCTCACTGATTTAGAGCACGTGCTGGACGGTGTTCGAGTACAGGATAAGCGACGTAGAGCTCTTGCGTTACTGCATCAATTGGAAACCAGCTACGGGAAAGTGTTGGCTAATCCTGCTTCTAGGCAGAACACACAGTACCTGACTCAAGCCTCAAAGCTTGTGAAAGCTATTGTTGAAATGAATATTGAGGGTTTAAGAGGCTGGGGAGCAGCGCCTGGTAGAAGCATGGTCTGGGAAAGCCGTATGCTAATTCCCGGACTTCAGTTCGGTAAGGTCTTTCTTGGGCCTCAACCACCAAGGGGCTGGGAGCTTAATGAAGAACTGCTGCACGCGAATATGTCCTTTCCGCCACCGCACCAGTACATGGGTTTTTATTACTACCTGAAGAACGTCTTTTCTGCGGATGCCCTGATCCATGTAGGTCGTCACTCGACCTATGAGTTTCTGCCAAGACGCAGTGTCGGGCTTGGCGCCGACGACTATCCACAGCAGATGGTGGGCGACCTTCCGTCTATTTATCCCTATATTGTTGATGGCGTCGGTGAAGGCATTCAGGCCAAACGCCGTGGATTGGCCGTTATGATTGATCACCTGACACCACCGCTGGCTGTTACTGATCTGTACGACGATCTTCTGTCATTAAGGCAGTTAATAGAAAGTGCAGAGGCTGCCTCTGACGATGCAACCCGAAAACTGGCGGTGAAATCCATTCGTGAGCAGATAGATGCCACTGGCTTGCGTGATGAACTGATTGCCAGCATGGATGAAGAGTTAAAAGTTCGGGGTATTGATTTCGATCAGGTAGAGGATGATTTCCTGCTTCATGAAGTTGGCCACTACCTGACTAAAATTCAGGAAAGCTTTATGCCGCTGGGTCTGCATGTCTTTGGACGGGACTGGGATGAAGAAGCAGTCGATACTATGTTGGCTTCCATGAAGCAGGAAGATGATTATGCCAAAGTTAATCAATGGCGAAAGGCGCTGATTGAATCCCCTGAAGCTGAAATGAGCAGTCTTATGAATGCTCTTGAGGGTGGTTTTGTCGCACCGGGCAAGGGTAATGATCCGGTTAAAACGCCTGAAGCCCTGCCAACAGGCAGGAACTTCCATGCTCTGGATGGCAGTCTGTTGCCAACAACTATCGGGCATAAGGTGGGTGTCGAACTGGCAGAAAAGGTCAGGGAAAACCCGGCGACCGAATTTGATAAGAAGCAGGGTGTGATTCTCTGGGCATCGGACGCTGTCAGGGATGAGGGTGCCATGATTGCCTTTGGTATGGATCTTCTTGGTATCAAACCTGTCTGGAACAG
Source organism: Endozoicomonas sp. OPT23 (assembly GCF_009653635.1). Taxonomy (GTDB): domain Bacteria; phylum Pseudomonadota; class Gammaproteobacteria; order Pseudomonadales; family Endozoicomonadaceae; genus Endozoicomonas_A. Next base: position 224,045 of record NZ_PPFD01000002.1, read on the forward strand.
TCGCGGCATAGTACAGGGTATTGAGCGTATAGATCTGGATGACAAACGCAAACAACGTTTGGATGTGTTGTTTACAACGTCCGGACTGTTCAGGGATTTATACGGTCAGCAACTGGAATGGCTGGATCAGTCCATTCTTCTTGCGCTGGCAGGCAGTGGCGAAACCATCCGAAAAGATTATCCGGCATTGTCGTCTGCTTTAACCGATGCTTTGAAACCGCTGGGTGAAGGTAATCACGAAAGCTCTGAATCGCTGACAGTCAACAGAGTTGCCAATAACTGGGTAAATGAAGCACGACAGCTGTTAACAGCATTACCTGAGTCAGAACATGAAAACATTGGTCGAAGAGCCAGTTTGCGTATCTTTGGTACGGCGCCAGGCAGTTACGGTGCGGGTATCAACAGACTGGTTGAACGTTCCGGCAGTTGGCAGGAACGCAAAGAGCTGGGTGATGCTTTTGTTAAACGTATGGGGCATGCCTATGGGATGACCAGTTCCGAAGGCGGTTCAAGCACAGCCATCAGTGCTCAGGATGATTTTGTACGACAGCTTGAGCAGGTAGGGCAAACCTATCTTGGGCGAGCCAGTAACCTCTATGGTTTGATTGATAACAATGATGCTTTTGATTATCTGGGTGGCCTGAATCTGGCGGTGGAAACCGTATCGGGCAAAGCGCCGGACAGCTACGTGATTCAGCACGCCCGAACAGACGACATTCGCCTTGATCCGCTGGAATCTGCTTTGATGGGAGAACTACGGGGCCGTTTTCTCAATCCTCAGTGGATCAAGCCATTGATGGATGAAGGTTATGCTGGTGCAAGAACCATGGGCAGTGAATTTGTGGAATACCTATGGGGTTGGCAGGTAACCAGTCCGGAAATTGTTAAATCCTGGGTTTGGGATGAGGTAAAAGCTGTCTATCTGGATGACAAACTTGAACTGGGGCTGGATCAATTTCTGGAATCAGGCCATAACAACCAGGTTCGAACCAATATTATGGCAGTGATGCTGGTGGCTGCAGGTAAAGGCTTCTGGCAGGCTGACCCTGAGACTCTGCGAGAGCTGTCTAATGAGTTTGCAAAGAGCATTATTGAAAACGGCATTCCCGGAAGTGGCCATACTCATCCGAACCATCCGGTTTACCAGCAGATTATGCCATTGCTCGATGATGGAACTCGAACAGAGTTAACCCGTCTGTTGGAAGCCAGTCGTCTACCTGAAATAGCGCAGCCTGCTGTTGATACTTCTGTCAGCCGTATACAGGAAATCAAACTGGATACCGATGATGTTCAGGAACAGTCTAAAGAAGTTGAAAGCACAGAGAACAAAGAGAGTCGCTCTGTAGAACAGCCAGTAGAAAATGAGACGGATCAGAATACCTGGTATCTGCTTATTATCGTTTTCCTGCTGCTGTCAGCCGGAATCATTCGTGGCCGAAGGGGAGCAAAATAATGCTGTCGTCTTTTTCTATTGAAACAATGCACACCATTACTGGCTCCCTGCTGGAACCCGTGGTTTGGGCTTTGTTATTTATGCTGGGTCTTTGTATCTGGGAAACCGGTCAGGCCATTGGTGAGCGGTTCGGAGGATTACGGCAGCTGGCAGAAAGAGGTGACCTTTATCTTGCTGAGCAGCAGGGTAAACGTCGTATAGAAAGAGCCGACCTGATCACCCGAATTGCTCCAATGCTGGGGCTGATGGGAACCTTGATACCTTTGGGGCCAGGACTTGCAGCTCTGGGTGATGGCGAGCTTAGAATTCTGACAACCGCCATGACGGTAGCTTTCGACACCACCATCATGGGGCTGCTGGCAGGTATTACCGGCTTTATTCTCGGACGTTTTCGTCGTCGCTGGTACGACCGGCTGCTCTATGAAATGGAAACCGAGCTGGATAATCGTGAGGCTTGCTATGAGTGATCACTGGAGATCAAGCAGGTTCGATCAGGAAGAAGCTGAGCCCATGGGGCCTATGGCCAGTCTGATGGATATTATGCTGGTCTTTTCCTGTGGATTGATTGCTGCACTGATTGCCTTGAGTCCGGAACTGCAGGAACGATTCAAGGTTCAGAAAGAGATCACTCAAGGGCGAGAGCTGCCTTCTATACCGGAAGGTATTAAGCAGTCAGGTGATGGTTATGAGCCGATAGGCCAGGTGTATAAAGATCCGAAGACAGGAAAATTAATTTTAATCGGTGAGTGATGTAGATACTCGGAAGTATGAATGAATATGTCCTTTCCCCGTTTGCAGCGGGTAAAGGACAATCTAGTGTTCGACTATTTGTGTCTACTCTATGTTGGAAAATAAATAAAATGTCGTGTATTGCGAATTTGAGTTATTCCTCATAAAAACATTGCAGGCTGGACTCTTACAGGCATAGGATAAGTTATGACTCAAAAATAAAATAACGATAAGGGTCGATAATGAAAACGGATTTTTTCCAAACCTGTTGTAAGACAGTGGGGCTTGCCAGCTTGATGGCAGGAGCTCTTTTATCCTCTTCTATTTCCTCCGCTGCGGCTTCCGAGTGCACCTTGAATAAATCCGGACGCTTTGAGAGCCAACAGACAGGCCCTTATGGTCTTCAGGTCGACTTGCTGAAAAACGATGTTTCCAACCTTGGCATGCTGACAGTTAATGACCTGGCTAATGACACCAGCTATCTGGTGATGATTAAGCCTGAAAGCAGCAACACGGTGACCAGCAGTTGTGAAAAAGTGGGTAAATACGGTTATCTGAGTTTTGAGTGGCAATCTACCCAATCTATTCCGGAAGGATTATCCGGACGGCTTGAGTTAGCGTTTCCATTAGAAGAAGATCGTTTTGTAGGCTCTGTCAGTTTGGGTAATGAAAAATACCCGAATGCTTTCTTCTCAAACCTGTCATTTTTTAAAAATGGTTTTTACTGACGACCTCATATATTAAAAATTAAAGGGTCTAACGATTAGACCACTCAACTATAGGGAATACTGACCGATATAGAGTGAACCCCCATTGAAAGCTATTTTCATCACTGAAGTGTCTGGTAGTCGTTTTTTCATCTAACGCTGCAATGCACGGCTCCTATGGGGTGATCACTTTCACCACAGGAGGAGCAAGGATGCTTCTGGTTGTTGCTGTCGCTATTCTGATTGTCATTGCCACTGCCGTTCTTTCCATAATTGAATCTGCCATCATTTATGTAGATGACCTGAGACTGGCAACGCTGCTCAGGCATAAACCATCCCGCGCGGATGACATTAAATACATTATCCGCAATAAGGACTCTCACCTGTCGTCCATGGTAGTGCTGATTACCCTGATCAGTATTGCCGGTAGTTCGCTGATTGGTGCTATTGCTGCCAGACAGTTGAATGATATCAGCCTTGCTGTTTTCACTGCTTTATTAACCTACTGCATGCTGGTTTTTGCCAAGATTCTTCCGAAACTGTTTGCTGTTCGAATGGCTGAGCCTGTTCTGAACCATTCCGCTCGTTTTGTTCGAGTTATTTGCATGCTGTTAAGACCTTTCCTGAAACTGACTCTGGTCTGGGCAAAAATATTCCGAATTGAGCCTGCTTCTGAACCCACACGTGATGAACTGCGCAGCATTCTTAAACACTTTAATAAGACGGGCATTATTGAAAGGGAAGAAAGAGACCTGGCCGAGCTGGCCCTGAAGATGCATCAAAGAACACTGGAAGCTCTGGCGGGTGATGAGTGTCGTATGGTCTGGTTACCTTCAGATGCTTCAGTTGCCGATGTGCAGGAGAATATTTGCAGCAATCCTTATAAACGCTATCTGGTGGTAAAAGATAATGATGTTGTAGGCGTAGTGCTCTACCGACATATCACCAGTTGTCTGGTGAACGGTGATTTGGATAAAACAGTAGGAGAGCTGGCAAAGAAAGCGGTCTTTCTTGATCAGGACAGCACCCTGCTGGATGCCATGCGGGCATTTGGTAAAGAGCGGGTATCTGTAGCTCTATTGTCAGGCAGAGAGCCTGAAGAAACCCGGATGATCACTGCCAAGCAGGTATACCGAGCTATTCTTCAGGCTTCCTGATTTTGTAATGTTACTTTCTTAGATGATCCACAATTTCCTGCGGTTCAAGGCGCTGAGTGTAATCTGCGCTGACAAAGGCCAGTGAAACCGTCTTATCAGGTTGAATAACAAAGGTAGCGGGGAAAGGCAGTTCCCAGGACTGGTCACCGTTTCTGGCAGGGATATCCAGGCCGAATTTGTTGTATACAGGCTGCAGTTTTTCAGACAGTGTGAATACCAGACCAAACGCCTTTGCGACCTCATTTCCAACATCGCTTAGTACAGTGAACGACAAATCATTAGCTGTTTTTGTGTCCTGAACACTTTCAGGAAGCTCTGGTGAAACAGCTACGAGGTTTGCACCAGCCGCAGTAATTTCAGGTAGTTTCTCTTGCAGAGCTTTCAGTTCCAGGTTGCAGTATGGGCACCAGCCACCACGGTAGAAACTGACAACTACCGGACCATTTTCCAACAACTGCCCCAGGTTCTGTTGATTGCCCTGCTGATCCGGCAGGGAGAAGCTATTAACCTTATCACCCTGTTTAACAGTCTGTTCTGCCAGCCCTGTTGCGATCAACTCTTCGGTGACTTCGGTCATCAATTTAAGAATATCCGCAGGCATCTTTTGTTTTTTGGCTTCTTCGTAGGCAGCTATGGCATCTGTCAGGTTCATTGTTCGGTATCGTTTTGTTTTTGAGTGTGTGCTCAACAATATATTTTATTGAGTGATCATTCAATAACTTTACGTTCCGACAAGACTCAGGGAGAATGAACCGACTTCATCCAGATTCATGATCATGGCCAGACCTCAGAAATACCAACGAGAAAAAGTAATTGATGCTGCTCAGGCCCTGTTCTGGCAGAAAGGCTATCAGGCGACATCGGTAGTAGATTTGCAGTCAGCAACGGAATTGAAACCCGGCAGTCTATATAAAGCTTTTGGCAATAAAGATGGCCTGCTTCAGGCGGTTCTTGAAAACTACTCAAATAACACTCTGTTGTTTATAGACTCGCTGACCGAGAAACATAGCTCAGTGATGGCCGTATTAGAGGTGTTTTTAAATCGACAGATAGATCGCTCATGCGAGAAAGATGCAGAGGGCTGTTTGCTGGTTAACTCATTGCTTGAGTTACAGGGTTACAAGCCACAGCTGGAAACAGAAGTAAAACAGCAGCTGTTAAGAGTGCAAGTGCGCTTTGCTCAGCTGATTGAGCAGGGAATAAAATCTGGAGAGCTCAGTGATAAGATGGATGCCAGTGGAAAGGCTACTGCAATAATGACGGTGGTCTGGGGGTTGAGTGTTATGTCAAGAATGAGCCCGAATAAGACACATTTACAGACTTTCTGTGATGATTTTCTGGCTACGATGAGTTCATAAAAATAGCCAATAAAAAAGGCATACCACAACAAGTGTGATATGCCTGAGAATCTTTTTCTAACTCCAGTTAACTACACCAATCAATAGTCAGAAAAAGAGTAATTTGAACTTCGGGAAAACCGCCCGAAACATTCGCTGACTATTTGAACAAAGGGTCGTTGACTGTAACAGATACAAAACCTGCTGTTTAACCTATAACAGATGGATTTCTGTTATAGCCACCCGGTTCTGAATGACACTCCGGCCAACACAAATAGCACTGAAATGATGGTGACCGGAATAATGTGCCAGGTCAGGCTGACAACATTATCCTGCGACAGCTTCGGAATTATTCTCAGGCGGGCATCCAGTGCAAAGGCAATCGTCGTCAGTAATAAAATCACTTTGATGCTAACAATGCGTGATATCGGGTTGTTGAAGTCAAACCACATAGACGTGTCAGGCAGCATTCTAAAAGCTAGATGTAGACCGGTCAGTACCTGAATAATCAGTGCAGGTATGCCTATCTTTTCAAAAGCATTTTCAAATCGCTGTAAAAATTCTATATCCCTGTTTTTGAGAACGCCCGGTAGAATACCGCAGGCAAGCACCAGATGGCCGCCAGTCCAGACGGTTGCAGCAAGGATATGAAGAAAGAGGAATATGCCGTACATGGTTTTGCTCTTAATATTGTTAGACAATTGGTGGCTCTATACTAATACTGATGGCTCATAAATAAGAATGGGTATCATTCCTTAAATTCTGTTTTTCTTCTTCAAATTTTCTGAATCCATTTCAAAAAGCCTCGCGTATATATCATCAAACGGTCAGAGATTTTCCAAAACTGACGCTCATTGAACAGGAACCACCATGAAAACACTGACTTCAAAATACACTTTCATAGCCAGCTTTTTTGCGCTTCTATTCTCTCTGCAAGTCAATACCAGTTTTGCAAAAGAAGACGAAGTTTATACCGGTTTTTGGGGTAATAAGGCCGTCAGTGGCTATGATACTGTCGCTTACTTTACAGAAGGTAAGCCGGTAAAAGGCAGTAAAAAGTTTAAATACAAGTACAAGGGCGCTGAGTGGTTCTTCAGCAGTGCCAAAAACCTTGAGCTTTTCAAAAATACCCCTGAAAAATATGCACCACAATACGGCGGTTACTGTGCATGGGCTGTGTCTCAGGGACATACAGCCAGTGCCGATCCAAAGCAGTGGAACATACAGGACGGCAAACTGTACCTGAATTATGACGCATCAGTGCAGAAAGACTGGTTAAAAGATAAGCAAAACTTTATTAATCTGGCTGACAAGAACTGGCCTTCAGTTCTGAAGTGAAACCAAACGCCACTTTCCTTCGTAAATAGATATAACAAGTACATGAAGCTGCCAGTTAAAACGATTCATAAGGCTGGCAGCCTTACAGAGAGTAGTAGCTGACTTCAGTATTCAACATAAAACAGAAGCAGCCTTTTAAGACCAGGTTCAAAATCATGAAAAACAGGATTATCACAATCTTCAGCTGGGTCGTAGTGGCCTGGACTGCCAAAGTCTTCTTGTCCTCACTGCCTTACAAGTTTACCGGACACCCTGATACACAGTATATCTTTGGTACCATCGGTGGTTGGATGCAAGGAATTCTGGGTAACACTATTGGTAACTGGTTTGCTAATTATGGTGCGATTGCTGTAGGCATTGCCGAGTTGACAGTCAGCCTGTTTCTGCTGATTCCATTGTTCCTGTTTATTCGTGAGAAACTGACCGGTGCTAAATCTCCTGTTGATCGTGCTGTTTTCCATACATTGGGTGGTCTTGCTGCCGCTGGAGTAATGACCGGCGCTGCCTTCTTCCACCTTGCAACGCCTTTGGGTATCGTTGTCCTCCATGAAGGAAAGAGCGACGGTGGTTCACTGTTCTTTGCAGCGGTATCCATTCTGGTTCTTGGTCTGATCATGGCAGCTGCCAATTTCAGCCTGATTAAAGAAAGAAAGCTGAACGGAACCTTTGCTCATTGAGCAAAGGCAAGTGACAGAGAGCTGAACCCTCTGTCGCTACAGCAATAAACAAAGATTCAGGAAGTACACCATGATTACCCGTTCCCTGCTGGTATTAACCTATATCTGGCATTGCATTCGTCTTGCTGCCAAACCCTGGAAGTTCTTTCAGTTAAATGCTGGATACTTCAATAATACCAAGGGCATTTTCTCAAAGCTGGATATGGATCAGCGTATTCCGGCACGCTGGAAGCTTGCTCAATACCGTGACAACGGTCAGGTAGTGCCAGAGAACTTCCCGGTATTTCTTAAGCCTGAGTGGGGACAGAACTCAGCAGGTGTCGTACGTGCCGATAATATTCAGGCACTGCATGAAAACCGTGCCAGCAGAGAAGGGGATGATCAACCGTATCTGATTCAGGAAAGTGCCAGGGGTTCACGAGAGTTTGAGGTTTACCTGATTCTTTCGGATACAAATAAAGATCAGTTTGCGACGTTATCCATCACTGAAGTAACCAATACCAGCGGTGATGATCTTCCCGTTAACGGTATCTACAACAAGCAGACCTGTTATCAGGATATTTCCGGCAGTTTTTCTGCTGATCAGCTTCAGAAACTGTGGAGTCACCTCAAACAGGTTGGGCAATTCCGTACAGCTCGATTTGGTATTAGAGCTGATAATTTGAATGAACTAGTGTCCGGTGAATTCAAGATTTTCGAAATCAATCTGTTCCTGCCTATGCCTCTGGCTCTGGTCAGCAGCAATGTTACACGACTGGAAAAACTGGCAATGGTTTGTCGTCTGACTAAACAGTTGGCCGCAGTAACCAGAACACTTCCAGAACAACGTAAGGTTCGATCCATTTTCTTCAGAAAACTTTACGGCCGTAACAATGTGAATCAAACCAGCCGGACGTCTTATAACAAGGTAGAAACAACTGAGGAAGTAGCCCTGTGAAATTTCTTAAAAAGAATCTCTACAGTTACATCAGCAAGAAATTCATGGATGGCTGCACCAACTATAACTCTCTGGAAGTTCGTAAAAGCTGCCGTTCCAAAGAGCAGGCCAGAGATACTTTTGCTGCCAATGATATTCCGCACGCTAAAGGCGAGATTTTTCTGAATCCGCTGACAGCCCATAAGTTTGCCAAAGAACACGGCTTTCCGTTGGTGATTAAGCCCAATGTTGGTGGTTTCTCCCGTGGCAGCTATTTCCCGATCAAGAATTTTAAAGAACTCTGGAAGGCTATTTTCCTGGCCAAAATCTGGTGGCCGACCAGTGTTGTTGAGCAGTATCTGGAAGGTAAGAACTACCGTGTTCTGGTAGCCAACGGCAAAGTGGTATCTGTGATTGAACGTTTTGCGCCTTTTGTAAAAGGTAATGGCCAGAATACTATCAGTGAACTGATTGATGAAGAAAACGAGATTCGCAGAAAGATGGGGTTGTTTGGCTGCATGTCCCCTTTGCAGAAAAGTACCCAGACAACTGATTTTCTGGCTCGCAGTAATTACGACCTGAACAGCATTCCGGCTGAGAATGAGCATGTAAAACTGTTCCATCGAATTGCTCTGGCTCCGGGCGGTGTTGTCGAAGCAATTTCCCAGAAAGAAGTAGCAGCAGATAATCTGGTCCTGATGGAAAAAACGATAAAAGCCTTTGGTGCCAATATTCTGGGTATTGATGTGATTCTGGAAAAAGGAATAGACGTCAGCCACAAAGATCAGAAGTGCATTCTGCTGGAAGTAAACTCACGACCTTACGTGAAAATGCACGACTACCCGCGTTACGGCGAGAAAGACGACCTGACCGCTGTTTTTGCTGAGCTAGAACAGTTGGAAATCCAGGGGGCGGATGTTTTCTGATGCTGTCCGGGGTTCGTTATTTTTATCAGTTCTCAGCATTGCATGCCTTTCTTATAGGGCTGCTGCCATTTTTCCTGCCGACTATTCTTTGGCGACAGGGTTTTACGCTGGCTGATATAGCCCTGTTTATTTCCCTGTCCGGATTGGGCTATTTCATCAGCCTGATATTCTGGGAAAAGCTGCGAACCTCAAACGGTAATCTGTGGGCGGTGAGAGGCTCATTTATTATTGAGTCTCTGCTGGTAGCCTATCTGGTTGCCGTCGAGATGCAGCTCAATCTATTTGTTCTGGCATTATTGAATGGCCTGTATGGCTGCTTCTACTGGATGTCCCAGAGATTTCTGTTTAAAGACCTGAGCAGTAACAAGAACTCAGGCAATCATTTTGGTAATTTCCAGATACTGGTCGGAATCATGCTGAAAGTGGGCATTCTGTCGGGAGCCTTTTTGCTGGAACAGGAAGGTCGAAGTATTCTTCTGGTTCTGACTATTGCTCTCAACATTGCCGGTTTAGCGGCTACGTTTAAAGAGTCTGCTGTCAAAGAGATGACCAGTGCCCTGTCATTCAAAAAGGTTTCTTTCAGCAGCGCCCTGAAACTCAGGGATTCACACAACTCCCGACTGGTATTTCTGGTTGATGGCCTGTTTCTGTTTCTGGAAAGCTACTTCTGGACGCTGTCGCTTTATTTCCTGAGTCAGGAAAATCTGATGAAGCTTGGTGGTTTGGTGATTGGCCTAACTATCGCTATGGCTGTGTTGTTCTGGTTGATAAAAAACACCATTGATAAAACGAATGGTCTGACTCTTTTCAAGGTAGCTGCTGTTCTCTATGCCTTTTCCTGGGCACTGAGAGCTTTGGTAAGTCCGGACTATTCACCGCTTATGCAGCTGCCCCTGATTCTACTGGTGGCCTTTCTTACCAGTCTGTTTCGTCTATTTTTTAACAAACTCTTTTTTGATCGCTCCGAGCAGACGGCGACATACAGATACCTGCTGACCAAGAGTTATTACTCACAGCTGGGCGTCGTACTTTTCTTTGGTTTTATAGCTTTCTGGTTGCAGGGTTCCGGTGAACCACTGGCAGCCCTTAACCCGGTCTACTGGTGTGCTGCCCTGCTGGCTCCATGTTTTTTGCTGTATGGCCGAAAAACAGAAAACCAGCCTGTTTGCAGTGCAGTTACCAATGAGGATACATCCTGTAATGTCTATTGATCTTGAGAATGATCTTAAAAATGTCGTTCGTGGCAATCTGGAAGTGGTTGATCAGCTGATTGAGTTTGTTGAATCGCTCAGTGAAGAGGATTATCGCTTTAACGACAGCGAGCTCTTTATGAGCAGCATCGGTCAGCACCTACGCCATATTCTCGATCTTTATCAGGTGATGATTGAGCCTCAACAGGAAGACCTGGTGGATTATGATGTCAGACGTCGTGGCCTCGCTCTGGAAAGTGAGAAAGAAGCAGGGCTGGTTGAACTCAGGGATTTGAGATCTTGGCTGGAAGCTTTGCCTGTTGAATCTCTGAAGCAGGGGGTTCTGGTAAAAACAGAAGTTCTACTGTCTGAAACTTGCAGCGTCCAGCTGCCTTCTACTTTTGCGAGAGAGCTGGTGTTTACAGCCAGCCATTTGACCCACCATCTGGCATTGATGGTAACCATTGCCAAAGTCATTGGTCATAAAGTGGATGATGCTGTTGGTCTGGCTCCGGCAACTAACACTTTTGTTGAAAACAGTAAGACCGAAGCGGCTTAAACTGTCTGTAGTTGCTCTGAGATAACTCTGAAGTGACAGAGTTATCTCGATGATGCTTTGTCTAAATAGTTGTTCTATCTAAACGGACGCTACTTCTGCTTCAGTCAAATAACGCCACTCACCCGGCTCAAGATCTTCATCCAGTTCAATCTCGCCCACTTGCTCTCTATGCAGGCCAACAACCTTATTACCGATGGCCGCAAACATGCGCTTCACCTGATGGTATTTGCCTTCATGGATGGTTAGCAAAACTTCATGGTCGCTGATGATTTCCAGCTCTGCAGGGCGAGTCGGCTTGTACTCACTGGCGAGCATTATACCTTCAGCAAACTGTTCAATGGCTGAGGCATCAACTGGGTCAGCCAGTTCTACGCGATAACGTTTCCCGCATTTTTTCTGTGGCGATGTGATTCTATGCGACCACTGACCATCATCGGTCACCAATACCAGACCAGTAGTGTCTACATCCAGTCGTCCACAGATACCCAGACGATCTATTTTTTCCATTTCCAGAAGCTCCAGAACTGACGGGTAATCCTGATCGCCAACAGTGGAACAGATACAGCCTTCAGGCTTGTAGATCATGACATAACGAAGTCCTACAGGCTGGAGGTTATGCCCTTCCATCTGCACGTTGCAGTTGTCAGCTACCTTGAACCCGGGATTTTTTACGACTTCACCATCACAGGTGACTTCACCACCTTTAAGCAGTCTTTTAGCTTCGGCGCGAGTGAGGTCTATGCTTTCACAGAGGTACTTGTCCAGTCTCAAAACGATGAAGATTCCTTGAATTAAGTGCTGTGAGCGTATGTTTTACGATCAAAAGTATGGATGTTTACCAATAACCAGAACCCTTTCAGGTTGATATTGTACGTAAGTACTTATCAATTCAGGTTCTCGTCTTCTGATGCGCATTTGCTCTCGAATATCAGCTGTAGTCTATTTACTGGCAGCAATAATAGCCGCCCCCACGGCATATGGAAACGTTCAAGCCACTGAGTCAAAAATAGCTTTCTGGAATATGCCCAGAGCTGGAACCAATCAGTTTAATCAGGTTCCTGAGCAGGAGTGGTTTGAAGCCGCTGCGGCCGAAAATATCGAGTGGGTGCGTATTACCTTCAGCAAGTGGAACAGTAAGCAGAAGGATTTCCTTGCCGGTGATCTCGATAACTATCAGCAGCTGGTTAAAAAAGATCTTGCGACACTGAAAAAAGCGATTGGCTGGGCTGAAGAGCAGGGACTGAAAGTAGTGATTGCTCCGCTGGGTCTGCCCGGAAGTCGATGGACTCAGAATAACCAGGGTAAGAAAGATCAACGACTGTGGAATGATAAAAAGTGGTGGCAGGCTTCTGCAAGATACTGGCAGGACCTGGCTCGGGCATTAAAAGACAGCAAAGCAGTGGTTGCCTATAACATTATCAATGAGCCAAAACCTGAATTTGGAACCGGACTGGCTGAACACGGTGATCCTGCACGCTATAAAGGCTGGTATGAGAAATATCAGGGCACAAGCCATGACTTGCCTGAGTTCTACAATACTGTGATTTCAGCGATTCGAGCAGTGGATGCAGAAACCCCTGTAATGGTTGATGCTGGCTGGTATGGGCAGGCGCAGGCCTTTGTTTACTGGCCAAAACTGAAAGACGCTAAAGTACTTTACTCATTTCATATGTATGAGCCATTCAACTTCACCAGTCGTCAGAACTATCTCCGTAAGCGCAAAGGCAAAGAGCTTTACTCTTATCCCGGGTTGATTCCATATGCAGGTAAAGTTGAGCAGTGGGACAAGAAAAGGCTTACAGAGTGGTTTACTCCGTTCAATGAATGGGCTGAGAAAAACAGCATTCCTGCCAACCGGATTGTTGCTGCGGAGTTTGGCGCCTATCGACGTGTACCGGGCGGTGGTCGCTACATGGAAGACCTTTTGGAGTTATTCGATCAAAAACAGTACCACTGGGCTTTCTATTCATTCCGCGAAGATGAATGGGATGGTTATGATTATGAAATCGGTAACCGGGCTCTGGGCTGGAAATACTGGGAAGCCAAAGAGAAGGGTGAAGATCCGGAGCCTCCACGGGATGAATCTAACCCTTTGTGGCAGGTACTGGACCAGGCTCTTGAAACCCGAACAAGAACCTGAGTGTGTAAAACACAATCATTAAAGTGGTAAAAAAGGCCTTGCTGCTTTTGCTTGCTTTCTACGGACAGTAAGTAAAGAGTAAGGTCTGTCATCAAGCCATTGGCAGGCGTATACTGCCTGTCATTCTTCTTTTCAATATTCGACCCCTCGATATGTCCCGAAAGATACAGACACTGGATTCTGATGTAGTAGTGATTGGTGGTGGTATCGCCGGTCTCTGGTTATTCAATGCTCTCAACAAACAGGGTTACAAGGCTCTGCTGCTGGAAAACAGCACGCTGGGTGGCGGCCAAACCATTAAATCTCAAGGCATTGTTCACGGTGGTACCAAGTACACACTGTCTGGGAACCTGACCAAAGCTGCTGAATGCATTGCTGGAATGCCGGACCGTTGGCGCAGAGCGCTGGCCGGTGACGATGATGTGGATTTAAGAGACGTTAAAATACTCTCTGAAGGTCACTACCTCTGGTCGCCAGGCGATATCGCTTCCCGCATGACCTCCTTCTTTGCCAGCAAGGCTCTCCGTGGCCGTGTTGACCAGCTGAAAAAGGAAGAAGACTTCCCTGATATCTTCAGACACAAAGGTTTCAGAGGTAAGGTTTATCAGCTGAATGAAATTGTGCTGGATATCCAGACGGTGATTAAAGCACTGACCAAGAATTTTCAGTCCCGCATTCTTAAGGTTGATTGGCAGCAGGATACAACAGTCGTTACCAGCAATGGCGAAATTGACTGTATTGAGCATAAGCTGGGTGATGAAACCCTGCAGATCAAGGCAAAGAAATTCATTATGACAGCGGGCGAAGGCACTGTAGGCTTGATGAAGCAGATGAATATTTCAAAGCCTGAAATGCAGCTGCGCCCTCTTCACATGGTCATGCTCAAAACTTCCCATCAGGAGCCTCTTTACGCTCACTGTCTTGGCACCAAGATTGTTCCAAGAATGACCATTACCAGCCACCCGACTGAAGACGGTAACTGGGTTTGGTATCTGGGTGGGGAAATTGCTGAAGACGGTATGGAACGTAACCCTGAAGAGCAGATTCGGGTCGCCAAACGTGAGCTTTCAGTGCTCTTGCCATGGGTGAATCTGGACGACGCGGACTGGGCAACATTGTTTGTTAATCGTGCCGAACCAAAGCAAAGTAAGCTGCTTCGCCCTGATGCTGCTTTTATCCATCATTCCGGTAATACCATGGTGACCTGGCCGACCAAACTGGCATTGGCGCCTAACCTGACCGATGAAGTGGGAAAACAGTTGAATATTGAACCTTCAGGAAATGAAGGGTTTGCATTGCCGGAAGGTGTAACGCATCCTGAAATCTGTCAGCCTTTCTGGAGTGAGGCCTTCAATAAGAATGCTTGAACAGAGACAAATAACGGGAACCAACATCAGTGTGTCACCACTGGGTTTCGGTACGGTAAAGCTGGGGCGTGATCAGGGTGTTAAATACCCGTCCGGTTTTACAATTCCTGATGACAAAGAAGCTACAGCACTGCTGGAGTTAGCCAGATCTTTGGGAATCAATTTACTTGATACCGCTCCTGCTTATGGAGTCAGTGAAATTCGTCTGGGTGATCTGCTGGGTAACCGTCGTAAGGATTGGGTTATTTGCAGCAAAGTCGGTGAAGAGTTTGAGGGTGGCGAATCCAGCTTTAACTTTACGTCTGAACATATCCGTTTCAGTATTGAGCGCAGTCTTAAACGACTGAAGACTGATTATATTGATATGGTACTGGTTCATTCCAATGGCGACGACGTCAATGTAATTGAGCAGTATGGTTGTCTGGAAGTACTGGCAGACCTGAAAAAGGAAGGTCTGATTCTGGCTTCCGGTATGTCCACCAAAACCGTTGAAGGCGGTATTCTGGCACTGGAACAGTCCGATATTGCCATGGTGACTTACAACCTGAATGAACAGGCTGAGAAGCCAGTTCTGGATTATGCGTTGGAAAACAATAAGGGCATTCTGATCAAGAAAGCTCTGGCTAGTGGCCATGCCTGCCTTGATGGTGAAGACCCGGTTGAGAAGAGTATGGAGCTGGTGTTTGGTCATCCTGCTGTTTCGTCAGCGATTGTTGGGACGATTAATCCAAAGCATTTGAAACAGAATGTTGAGACTTGTTTGAAGGTTCTAAATGGACTGGAAAATTAAGCGGCAAGTCAGGTGTTGGGTTAGAGGTAAACTCTAACCCAACATACATACTGTTTAAGCCTTGGCTTTAACTCTTTTCGTTTGATCTTCACGAATCTTTTCAACGATAGCTGTCGTTGAACAGTTATCCAGAAACGCCAGAACCTTCACATCACCGCCGTATTCATAAACGATAGGTGCGCCAACGACTTCATCAATGCTGTAGTCACCGCCTTTTACCAATACGTCAGGCTTAACGTCACGCAGCAGGTTTTCCGGCGTGTCCTCTTCAAAGCAGACCACCCAGTCCACCGCTTCCAGACCAGCCAGTACCGTCATACGACGGTCTTCGGAATTAATGGGACGACCTTCGCCTTTTAATCGTTTAACAGAAGCATCACTGTTGATCGCCAGAACCAGTCGATCACCCTGTTGACGAGCCTGTTCCAGATAGCCAACGTGGCCAGCATGAACAATATCAAAGCAGCCATTAGTGAAGACGATTTTCTCACCGTGAGCACGGGCATCTTCAAGGGCAACCAACAGTTGTTCTTTGGAGACTACGCCACGCTCAACGCCCAGCTCTCTGTTAACTTCACGACGAAGCTCCGGCATGCTGACGGTAGCCGTGCCCAGTTTGGCAACCACAATACCAGCCGCAATGTTGGCTAGAGCGGCAGAAGTCGGCAGGTCAGAGCCAGCAGCCAGAGCGGTAGCCAGAGTAGAAATAACAGTATCGCCGGCACCTGTGACATCAAAGACTTCTCGGGCACGGGCTGGCAGGTGAAGTTCAGGTGCATCCTTACGAATCAGGGTCATACCGTGTTCGCTGCGGGTGATCAGCAGAGCTTCCAGATCGATATCAGCCAGCAGCTTACGACCCTTTTCAACCAGCTCCTGTTCGCTGTTGCATTTGCCAACAACAGTTTCAAACTCGGACAGGTTAGGGGTGATAACCGTTGCACCACGATAACGTTCAAAGTCAGTTCCCTTAGGATCAACCAGAACAGGAATGCCCTGGGTTTTAGCCTGCTTGATCAGCTGCTGGTGGTTCTGCAGAGTGCCCTTGTTGTAGTCAGACAGAATCACTGCGCCGACGTTTTTCAGTAGTGAGTCAGCTTTGTCTTCAAGAATATCGCTGCTCAGACCAGCAAAATCCTCTTCATGGTCAAGACGAATCAGCTGTTGATGCTGACTGATAACACGTAGCTTGGTAATGGTTGGGACATTATCGAGGCGGGCAAAATCACAGTAAACACCGGCCGCTTCCAGACGGGTCTGTAAAGAATCAGCGGCTTCATCATTACCGGTAGCAGCAATCAGCCAGGCTGGAGCACCCAGAGAAGCAATATTCAATGCGACGTTACCAGCACCGCCGGGGCGGTCTTCAACCTGGTTAACTCGAACAACGGGTACCGGTGCTTCAGGAGAGATTCTTGATGTACCGCCGTGCCAGTAACGATCCAGCATTACATCGCCGATAACCAGAACCCTGGCTTGATCAAACCTTGGCAGAGTCAGTTTCATTCAGTCTATTCCACTTGGACTAAAAGCCTGCAGGTGTTTGTATGCCGACACAACGGAATCTCTAATTTGAGTATTTTCTCGCCATAAGCGGGAAAATATCCTTTTGATTCACTGGTGTGGCGGATCACACTCTACAGACTTTCGGTTTTGAATCAGTTTGGAGTCCAGTTAAGAATAACGGACTCCTATTTTCGATGACAGTCTATCTATGACAGTCGTATGAAGGCTCAGTTCAAAGGTTAAACATCAACTGGCTCATCACGATCTTCCAAAAACTGCATCTGATGCAGTTTCGCATAGTGACCCGCTTTGGCCAGCAGCTCGGAATGAGAGCCGTACTCAACGATTTCGCCCTTGTCCATCACGATAATACGGTCTGCATTTTCGATGGTGGACAGTCGGTGAGCGATAACCAGTGTGGTTCGGTTCTTCATCACTTCATCCAGAGCGGCCTGAATATGGCGCTCGGATTCAGTATCCAGTGCTGAAGTGGCTTCGTCCAGAATCAGGATCGGTGCATCTTTCAGAATGGCTCGGGCAATGGCTAAACGCTGACGCTGGCCACCGGACAATAAAACACCGTCTTCACCCACTAGAGTATCCATGCCCTGAGACATGTTCTTGATGAATTCGGTAGCATGGGCAGCTTCAGCGGCCAGATGAATATCTTCTTCAGGCGCATCACGCAAGTCACCATAGGCAATGTTTCGTGCCACGGTATCATTGAACAGGCTGACGTTCTGATCCACCAGAGCGATATGGCTGCGCAGGTTTTTCAGGGTGTAGTCTTCGATAGGCGTACTATCGAGAAGAATCTGTCCCTGCTCATGGTTATAAAACCTTGGTACCAAGTTTGCCAGAGTCGTTTTACCAGAACCTGACCGACCTACCAGAGCAATGGTTTCACCGGGCTGAACAGTAAAGTTGATATTGTTCAGCGCGGGCTTATCAGCATTCTTGTAGGTGAAGGTCAGGTTTTTTATTTCCAGCTTTCCTTCGACAGTCTCTTTGACCTGAGTGCCGTTGTCAGGCTCAGGCTTTTCGTCAGCCATATCAAAGATACTTTCTGCAGCAGCGATACCCTTTTGAATATTGGCATTCACTTCACTGAGCTGGCGAATAGGCTTTGGTAGCAAAGCTGCGGCAGTAACAAAGCTGACCAGCGACGCGGTAGTAGCATCACCTTTCAGCCAAAGCACCAGGAAGAAGAGTACTGCCAAAGCAATATTTACCAGAAACTGCAGGGTCGGCGTATGCACTGCAGAGGCTTTGACCATTTTCAGTCCCTGACGGGTGTTGGTGAAACTCGAATCAAAGAAACGCTTGCTTTCGTACTCTTCGCCACCAAAGCCCCGAACCACTTTATAACCACTGATGGTCTCGGAGCTGACATGAGTCAGGTCACCCATGGAATTCTGAATTTTGGAGCTGAGTTTACGGAAACGCTTGCTGGCGGTGCTGACAACCAGAGCAATTAATGGAGCAACACCAATAAAAACCAGAGTCAGCTGCCAGTTGGTCAAAATCAGATAACCAAACAGGAAGATGACCGTCAGGCCTTCACGAACAACGACCTTGATGGCATCGGTTGCCGCAGTCGTCACCATGCCTACGTTGTAGGTGATTCGAGCGATCAGGTGACCGGAGTTGTTATTGTCGTAGTAGCTGTTGGGCAGGCGAGTCAGCTGATTAAACATCAGGCAGCGCAGGTCATGCACCACGTTCAGGGATACCTTGGCGAGAAAGTAGTTACCCAGAAACGATCCGAGACCGCGAAACAGGGCGATAAACAGCATCACCATTGGGATCAGGGCTGCAGCCGTAGTAATAGAGGGGGGGAGCAGCCAGCCAATATCTTTATTTATGGTGACAAAGCTACCTTCCAGTGCTTCAACAAAATATTCGAGCAGGCGGGCAAAAGCCGGCTGGCTCAGGGCAAACAGGACATAACCCAGCAAACTCAGGGCAAAATAACCGGAGTAAGGCTTTACATAACTAAGCAGTCGCAGATAAATCTGCAGGCTGCCAGCTTTGGCATTTTCTGACATGGCCATTCTGAATTGGTTGATAAAGTTGCGGGGTACTTTACTACGAATACCCAGTGGTTTCATGACTGACAGCCATAACTGTCGTGAATTTACTCAATTAAAAGACCGCGGATACGCTCAGTCTATCCCTTCTGTTTCCGACTTTTTTACTCAAGAATTCATTATTGGCTCACTCCGGGAATACAAAGCCCGGTGAATAAGGTAAGATTAGCCGCCATTTTTACAGAGTCGGTTCGGGTTGATGGAGTCCGCACCGGGTTGAACGCAGGTCACCAGAATAGATGATAGGTTTGCAGCGGCTGTCTTTGGAACGTTTGTCCTTAAACGAATTCAATGGAATGAAGGAAGGCGCTGAGATTATTGAAAAGGATCACGACGGAGACAAGGTACTCCGGCTGAAGGATGGTTCCTTTATCAAAATCTTTCGAGTGAAGAGTCTGATCAGTCAGGCCTGGTTCTGGCCATACTCTATGCAATTTGCCCGCAATGCGGAAAAGCTGATTGCCAGAGGTGTACAGACTGTTGATATAACGGGCTGCTATCGATTGAAAGGCTGGAAAGAAACGGCTGTGCATTATCAGCCTCTGCCAGGTAAAAACTTGCGGCAGGTCTTTCCGACACTGGATACACACTCTGTAAAAGAGCTGACAGGTCAACTGGCAAGCTATTATGCCGACCTGCAGCAAAAAGGTATTTATTTCCGGTCTCTGCATCTGGGCAATATCCTGCAGCTCCCCGATAAAACTCTGGGGTTGATTGATATTGCCGATATGCGCTTTAGCCGCGGGCCTCTTGATACAGAGCAGCGGTTAAGAAATCTGAAACACCTGGCACGATATAGTCAGGATGTTGAGTATCTGACACAAGACGACACTTTCTGCTCAACTTATGCTGCCAAAACAGGCATAGAGCAGAGCAGGGTTGAACAAGTTTTACAGGGCGGTTGAACCGGTCCCGGTTTTAGAGAGAAAAAACTGTGATAGAAAAGTTACGCAACATAGCGATCATCGCTCACGTTGACCATGGTAAGACCACCCTGGTAGACAAACTGCTGCAGCAGTCCGGAACTCTGGGTCGTAAGGATCAGGGTGCAGAACGCATCATGGACTCCAACGACCAGGAAAAAGAGCGCGGCATTACCATTCTGGCCAAGAACACTGCGATCAACTGGAAAGATTACCACATCAATATTGTGGACACTCCGGGACACGCCGACTTCGGTGGTGAAGTGGAGCGTGTTATGTCCATGGTGGATTCCGTACTGTTGCTGGTTGACGCAGTAGACGGCCCAATGCCACAGACCCGTTTCGTAACCCAGAAGGCGTTCGAACAGGGTCTGCGTCCAATCGTTGTTATCAACAAGGTTGACCGTCCGGGCGCTCGTCCTGATTGGGTTATGGATGAAGTCTTTGACCTGTTTGACCGTCTGGGTGCCACTGAAGAGCAGCTGGATTTCCCGGTTATCTATGCTTCCGCACTGAACGGTATTGCCGGTGACGATCCTGAAAACATGGCTGAAGATATGGAGCCACTGTTTGAAATGATCGTTAAAAACGTACCAACACCTGATGTTGACGTTGATGCTGCTTTTCAGATGCAAATCTCTGCTCTGGACTACAACAGCTTCCTGGGTGTTATCGGTATCGGCCGCATCAAGCGTGGTACCCTGAAGCCTTCTACTCCGATCCGTCTGATCGGTGCTGATGGTAAAGAGCGTAACGCCAAGATCCTGAAAGTAATGGGTCATATGGGGCTGGAGCGTGTAGAAGTTGAAGAAGCCCGTGCTGGCGACATCGTCTGCGTAACGGGTATCGACAAGCTGAACATCTCCGATACCCTGTGTCACCCGGACAATGTTGAAGCACTGCCTCCGCTGACGGTTGATGAGCCGACAGTAAGCATGACCTTCCAGGTAAACGATTCTCCGTTTGCGGGTCAGGACGGTAAGTACGTTACTTCCCGTAATATCAAGGACCGTCTGGAACGTGAGCTGCTGCACAACGTAGCGCTGCGTGTTGACCAAGGTGCTGATGCAGACAAGTTCAAGGTATCCGGTCGTGGTGAATTGCACCTGTCTGTACTGATCGAAACCATGCGCCGTGAAGGCTACGAGATGGGTGTTTCCCGTCCGGAAGTTGTGGTTCGTGAAATCGACGGTGTTATGCAGGAGCCGTTTGAACAGGTTGTTATCGACCTGGAAGAACAGCATCAGGGTTCCCTGATGGAAGAAATGGGTCTGCGTAAAGCAGAACTGACCAACATGGTTCCTGATGGTAAGGGGCGTGTTCGTCTGGAGTTCGTTATGCCAGCTCGTGGCCTGATCGGTTTCCGTTCCCAGTTCCTGACCATGACATCCGGTAGCGGCATTCTGACCAACGTTTTCGATCACTACGGTGAAGTGAAAGACGGTACAGTAAGCCACCGTCAGAACGGCGTGCTGATTACCATGGTAACCGGTAAGGTTCTGGGCTACTCCCTGTGGAACCTGCAGGAACGTGGTCGCCTGTTCCTGCCACCTAACGTAGAAGTTTACGAAGGTCAGGTTATTGGTCTGCACAACCGTGAAAACGATCTGGTAGTTAACCCGATTAAGGGTAAGCAGCTGACCAACGTTCGTGCTTCCGGTACCGACGAAAACATCCAGCTGACACCACCTGTTAAGCACTCTCTGGAACAGGCTCTGGAATTCATCGACGACGATGAACTGGTTGAAGTAACACCTAACTTCATCCGTATCCGTAAGAAGTTCCTGAAAGAGAATGACCGTAAGCGTGCGGGTCGCAGCAAGTAAGCTTTTATTTGAAGTAATAAAAAAGCCGGATTGCGATGACCTCTCCGGCTTTTTTTTCAAGAAGCAATTACGATTATAATTCAGAAATCCATATCATCCTCAAACTGTCGATCCTCCAGATCTAAAGAACCGAAGCTAAGAAGGAACTTTAGTGTGGACATTACCCCACTGCCAAAGTGATTCATCATCGTTTCGCATCTTGAAGTGATGCTGT
Source organism: Endozoicomonas sp. OPT23 (assembly GCF_009653635.1). Classification (GTDB taxonomy): domain Bacteria; phylum Pseudomonadota; class Gammaproteobacteria; order Pseudomonadales; family Endozoicomonadaceae; genus Endozoicomonas_A. The sequence continues at coordinate 245,890 of NZ_PPFD01000002.1, forward strand.
TTTTACACCAGCTGGTATAAGCTTTAACGGTTTCAAAGAATTCAAATGCTGCTTCATACTGCCCGCGTACTTCAAGCATGACTCTTACTGACTTCTCGTCCTGAACACTCTCGATGATCGATATTAACTTTGAAGCGGGCTCATTCAGAAACTGATAAAACTCTGTTCGACCTTTATCAGTCGACAATTTAATGGTGTTGGTGAAACTGTTTTCTTTTCCAATGAAACTCACCTCTAACTCGCCGCCACCTTTAGAGGAAAAAATCAGCAATTGACCATGCTTTGCAAAAGAGTGGCTGTTTTTTACCTTCTGTTCGCATAGCTCTTTCTCCTCACCCGAGCAGAATGGTGCAGTGATGTAGCCATTTTCTGTCAGGATGTCGAATGGTGTGACTGCATTCTGCTCGGCAGAGACTGTAGAGCAAGCCAGAGCCAGATAAAAATAAAGAGCTACTACCCAAATAGTTGTTTTTTGATAGTTGAGACCTTCGTTCTTATACATCGATTTTTTTTGGTAGTATGGATGATTGCTTAAGACATCAGTTCTAGTTGAAAGTTCATTTTCATAGGAATCAGACTACCTTGGAAATCGACAATATCCGGAGTAATGTAAAGGAAAGAGAGTTTCCGGTTCTGCCTGAACTGTTTTATGCCTTTTGCTCCTGAAGGATGACCCATGCACACGCTTTACCCAGCCATAAAGCCTTATGCTTCCGACCAATTGCAAGTCGATTCCATTCATCAGATTTATATAGAAGAGTGTGGCAGTCCTGATGGCATACCAGTGCTGTTTCTTCATGGTGGTCCAGGTCTTGGATGCAGTGAAAAGTGTCGTCGTTTTTTTGATCCTGAAAAATATCGAATCATTTTGTTTGATCAGCGTGGCTGTGGACGATCTACTCCACACGGAGAAATTGAGGCTAATTCCACTCAGGATTTGATTGATGATATTGAGAAGATCAGATCTCACCTGAAAGTCGATAAGTGGATGCTGTTTGGTGGCTCATGGGGCTCAACGCTGGCACTGCTTTATGCTCAGGCTCACCCAATGCAGGTGAAGGCAATGATACTACGGGGGATATTCCTTTCCCGGCAGCAGGACCTCGACTGGCTCTATACGGATCAGGGAGCAGCAAGAATCTTTCCTGACCACTGGCAGCATTTTCAGGAAATTATTCCCGAGAATGAACGCAGTGATATGTTGACGGCTTACCATAAACGACTGATTGGTGATGATGAGCTGGCTCGTATGAATGCCGCCAAACACTGGTCACTCTGGGAGGGTCGTAACTGCACTCTCAAACCCTGCCCTGAACTGGAAGAACGATGCAGTGAGCCTCATTCTGCTCTGGCTATTTCCAGAATAGAGGCTCATTTCTTTATGAATGATTCTTTCATAAAGCCCAATCAGATCATTGATAATATGCGGTTCGTTGACCAGATTCCGGGCGTTATTGTCCATGGTCGCTACGATATGATCTGTCCTCTGGATAATGCTCAGGCCCTCTCTGAACACTGGACCGAATCAGAGCTGTTTATAGTCCGCGAAGCCGGGCACTCCTCCAGTGAACCCGGTATAGTGGATGCCCTGATACTGGCAACGGATAAGTTCGCCAGAAAATTTTCATCGGATACAGCCTGATTTAGAGGGTGTTCTCAATCAGTCATGAAACCGTAGGTTGGGTTGAGGCACGAAACCCAACAATAGAAAGAATGGAGCAGTTTTAATATGCGTGGTTTGATTCAACGGGTGCAGTTCGCCAGTGTGGTAGTTGACGGAGAAACCGTTGGAGAGATTCAGGAAGGGCTGTTGCTGTTTCTGGGTGTTGAAAAGGATGACGATCAAGCCAAAGTAAATAAACTGCTGGAAAAAGTTTTGAAATACCGTGTATTCAGTGATGAGAACGGCAAAATGAACCTGGGTCTGAAAGATACCGATGGTGGTTTATTGATTGTTTCCCAGTTTACTTTGGTGGCCGATACCCGCAAGGGACTGCGCCCAGGTTTCAGCTCTGGTGCGACACCAGAGCATGGCGAGAAGATGTACGACTATTTCGTTTCTCGTGCCAGAGAACTTCATCCTGATATAGCAACCGGAAGATTTGGTGCCGATATGAAGGTCAGCCTTTTGAATGATGGGCCTGTGACGTTTAATCTGGAAGTGTAACTTTACAAGCTTTTTCAAAAGCAAAGCCCTGAATACATGCACTCAAGGCTTCGGTTCAAAACTTACTTAAAATAGGCTGCCAGTTCTTCTGAACCACCAATGTGCTCGCCAGCGATATAAACCTGTGGCCAGGTGAGTTGGCCACTCACAGCACGCAGGCTGCGGTTGCTGATTCCCTTACCCAGTTCAATTTCTTCAAACTCAATACCTTTCTCAACCAGCAACTCTTTAGCTTTTACGCAGAAAGGACAGCCTGGCTTACTGAACACGGTAGCAAAGGGCTTTTCAGCAGCATCCTTGTTGATGTAGTTCAACATGGTATCTGCATCAGATACCTTGAACGGGTCGCCTGGCTCTTCGTGCTCGATAAACTGTTGCTCAACCACACCGTCTTTTACCAGCATGGAATAACGCCAGCTGCGTTTACCAAAGCCAATCTCACTTTTGTTGACCAGCATGCCCATGCCTTCAGAGAACTCACCGTTACCATCAGGAATCAGGGTGATATTGTCGGCATGAAGATCTTTCTTCCATTCGTTCATAACAAACGGGTCGTTTACGGACAGACAGATAATGTCATCCACACCGTTCTCTTTAAATACTGGTGCCAGTTCGTTATAGCGAGGCAGGTGGGTAGACGAACAAGTTGGAGTAAAGGCACCCGGAAGGGCGAAAAGAACAACGGTTTTACCCTTGAACAGGTCGTCACTGGTGACGGCTTTCCAGTTTCCGTTTTCCAGTACAGGAAACGTTACGGAAGGTACTTTCTGACCAATACGATCTTTCATACTCATGGAGTTATCCTCGGTAAACAGTGCTGTAGCCCTTGGTAAACGAACTAAATCAGCAGGTGTCTGAAAATGTCTTGGATTAAAGAGTAAGTGATATTTGTTGATTGGTATAATAAATTTATATTTGGATAGCGATAGATAATACTAATCATTGATGCTTGTCACAGAAGCATAGAGGCTAATGCTTCTGTGACAAGCAAGGGGGAAGTTTTACATCTGCTCTACAGTTTCAATACCCAACAGATCCAGACCCGTCTTCAGAGTTTGAGCAGTCAGAGCGCAAAGCTGCAGACGGCTGTTTTTAACGTCAGCTTCAACACCGTCCTTGTTTACCGGACACTGCTCGTAGAAGCTCATAAACGCACCGGACAGCTCGTACAGGTAGCCACAGATAATGTGTGGCATTCCTTCACGGGCTGCCTGCTCAATGGTTTCGCTGAAGCGTGCAAGCTTCAGAGCCAGATCACGTTCAGTCGCTTCAGTAATGTTGATCTTGCCAGTCAGGTCGGATTCAGCGACACCCGCCTTACGGAAGATGCTCTTCACACGAGTGTAAGCGTACATCAGGTAAGGTGCAGTGTTGCCTTCAAAGGCCAGCATATTGTCCCAGTCGAACACATAGTCGCTGGTGCGGTTCTTTGAAAGGTCGGAGTACTTAACAGAACCCATGGCAACTGCTTTGATCACCTGAACCTTCTGCTCTTCAGACAGATCAGTTTCCTTGGAAGCAATCAGACGTGCGGCGCGTTCTTCGGCTTCGTCCAGCAGATCGACCAGCTTGATGGTGGTGCCGGCACGAGTTTTGAACGGCTTGCCGTCTTTACCCAGCATCATGCCGAAAGCATGGTGTTCAGTACTGGTTTCTTCAGTGATAAAGCCAGCCTTACGGGCAATGGTGAAGATCTGGTCAAAGTGCTGACCTTGACGGGCATCCACATAATAAAGAATACGGTCAGCGTTCAAAGCATTGGTACGATGGCGTAGAGCTGCCAGATCAGTTGTGGAGTAGAGGAAACCACCGCCGGACTTCTCAACGATAACGCCCATTGGGTCGCCATCCTTATTCTTGAACTCGTCCAGGAATACGACTTTGGCACCCTGATCTTCTTTCAGCAGCCCTTTGTTATCCAGCTCCTGAATAATGGTTGGCAGGCTGTCGTTGTAGGCACTTTCGCCCATAACGTCTGAAGGAGTCAGTAGTACGTTCAGACGCTGATAAACGTCCTGGTTGTGAGCCAGTGTGATATCAACCAGCTTGCGCCACATCTTCAGGCAGTACTCGTCGCCGCCCTGCAGCTGAACCACGTAGCCACGGGCACGGACGGCAAAGTCTTCGTCTTCATCAAAACGTTTCTTGGACGCCTTGTAGAAGGTTTCCATATCAGACAGTTCCATCGCCTGAGCTTCCTGGCTGTCCTGCTCCAGTTCTTCCAGGTGAGCAATCAGCATACCGAATTGTGTGCCCCAGTCGCCCAGATGGTTCTGGCGAATCACCTTGTGACCCAGAAAATCCAGAGTACGGGCAGAAGCGTCACCAATAACCGTGGAACGCAGGTGACCCACATGCATTTCTTTGGCAACGTTAGGCGCTGACAGATCAACAATCACGGTTTGAGGTTGAGCTGTTTTTGCAACACCGACACGTTCATCGTTAACGGCTGGTTGCAGGCTGCTGGCGAGCCATTCCGGTGCCAGATGAATATTGATAAAACCTGGGCCGGCAATTTCAGTCTTTTCAGCAATACCTTCCAGGTCAAGCTGGTCGATCACCTGCTGAGCCAGATCACGGGGTTTCATGCCCATTTTCTTGGCGGCGGCCATCACAGCATTACACTGATAATCACCAAAGTTGGCACGGGCACTGGCCCGGACCATAGGAGCTGTATCTTCCGGAGCACCAGCCGCTTTCAATGCGCTGATGACTCTGTCTTCAAGCAGCTTGAGAATATTCATTCAGTAAATCCTTGGTTCAAAAGGTATCAAAATCTTTGCAATGACAGCTTTGATGAGCTGACTTCAGCATAAAACGGGTGCAGCCTGCTTTTTATTGTCCGGCCGTCTGGTTTTGCGTTGGTAGCTCTCTACTGGGAACTCTCTGCTGGACAGCCTGTTCAGTAGCAGCGTCGTCGCAGGCCAGACCAATTCTTTGAGGTGGTGAATTCGCCTTGATGATTAAGGCGAGTGCCGTCAGCGGACAGCTTTTGAGGTGCCGTTGTGCTGACTGGGGAATTGGTAAGAGAGTGGATTTTCATAACCGGAAATAATAGCGAATAAACCCTGTTTGAGACAATAGAAAGCAATGCAAACCAGCACATTCGTACTTATATATCGTCGTGATACTATGAGGAGTAAGAACCCGGACATACGAATTTACAAGCTATTGCCCACCGCCTCGGTGGGCAATAGCTGACTGGATATTCGATTACATGTGTCCACATACTATGTAATCAGTTGGTGCCATCATGAGTTCCCGTACACCTTCAAACAGAGGTGCCCGTAAAGGTGCTTCAAGGAAGAAGACTTCCACTCAACGCAGACTGCCAGCCTGGCTGCTGTTGCTGACAGGCTTTGCCGCCGGTTTTTTTGTTGCGTTTTTAATCAAGCTGACACCAACCCCTGTGGATGTAGTGGTTGATAGCAGTAACAAAGACGCTTCCAGGCAGAGCTCTTCTGAGGCAAGTCCGGTATTTGATTTCTATACTGTGCTGCCCGAATCTGAAGTGATTCTACCGGTGGAAGAGCCTGAATCACAGCTCCGCGTGCAACCAGCCAAACCTGACAAAGCTAAACCTCAGGTAGCTGCTGCAAAGCCAAAGCCAGCAAAGAAGCAGCATAAATACTTGCTTCAGGCAGGCTCTTTCAGAAGCAGTCAGGATGCGGAACGATTGAAAGCGAGATTATTACTGGCAGGTCAAACACCGAGAGTGGTGAAGGTCACCATAGGTTCCGGCGAAGCCTGGCATCGGGTTCAGCTGGGACCCTTTGAAACCAGTGAAAGTATTGATCAGGCCAGAAAGGTTCTGGCAGAACATAAAATTGATGGCCTGTTATTGAGAATTAAATAATGACCCTGAAAGCACCGGTTGCTCAGAAAATTGACCATATCATTAAGCAGCATGGTCAGGAGCGAAACGATCCTTACCACTGGCTGCGCGATGAAAACTGGCAGAAGTTTATTCAGGGCGATATGGATTTTGCTAACCCTGAGATCAAAGCCTATATCGAAGCCGAGAATGCCTATAAAGACGCCGTGATGGCAGAGTACAAAGGCGTTCAGAAAAATCTGTACGACGAGATTCTTTCAAGAGTGAAAGAAGACGATCAGTCCTGCCCGATTAAAAAAGGCGACTACTTCTATTACTCACGGGAAGAGAAAGGCAAAAACTACCCGATTCTTTGTCGCAAGTTTCAGTCACTGAGTGCCAGTGAAGAGATTTATTTTGACGTCAATGTTGAAGCTGAAGGTCATGATCTGTTTATGACAGGTGCTGCTTCCACCAACAGAAGCCAGACTTTTTATGCCTACAGCTTCAATCTGACTGGCTCTATGGAAGCCACTATCCGTGTCCGTGATCTGGCAACAGGTAAGGATATGGATTGGGAGTTCCCTGACAGTACCGGTTCCTTTATCTGGGACGACGATGAGCACTTATATATCGTTGAAAGAGATGAAGCTTCCCGTGGGCGGGATGTTTATCGAGTTAATATCCACAAAGGCTATGAACAGCGTGAGTTGATCTTCTCCAAGCCGGAGAAGTACGACAGCATGTTTATGTCGCTGTCGAAAACCAATGATCGAAAATACTACTTGCTGAATCTCGACAGTGGTTCAACTCACAGTGTCTTCGTTTCTGAGGCTGGCAGTCATCAGTTCCATGAGTTTGCCCTGGGAGAAAATGATGTCTCTTTCACTCTTGATCATTATCAGGACGAGTTCTATATCCTGACTAATGAAGGTGAAGCCAACAACTTCAAAATACTGAAGAGCCCCGCTCAGCGTGAGAAGTGGGGACAGGAACACTGGCAGGAGTTTCTGCCAGAAGACTCTAAACTCTGTCTGAACAGCATTCACTTCTACAGTCATTATCTCGTTTCTGAAAAGCGTAACAACGAAAAGGCTTTGGATGAAATTGTTGTCAGGGATATGAACTCCGGCAACGAGCGGGTTATCTCGATGCCGGATGAAGCCTACAGCCTTGAATTTATCGGTGCCTGGGATCATCAGTCGACAAAGGTCATGTTTGACTACGAATCTCCTGTCAGACCTGAACAGGTTTTTGAACTCAACCTTGATTCAGGTGAGACAGAAAGTATTTATACCCGGGAAGTCCCCAACTTTGATTCAAGCCAGTATGTGGTGAAACGTGAGTTTGCCAAAGCCCGTGATGGCGAAAGCGTACCGTTGACGATCATTCACAGAAAAGATCTGAAGCAGGATAGTTCTGCCAAAGCGCTGGTATACGGCTATGGTTCTTACGGCTATGGCATGTCAGCCGCTTTTTCAGGAAAGTTATTCAGTCTGGTAAATCGTGGTTTTGTCTACGCTGTCGCTCATATTCGTGGCGGTGATGAAAAAGGCTACCAATGGTATCTCGATGGCAAAATGGAAAAGAAGATGAACACCTTCCATGACTTCATCGACTGCTGCGAACACCTGATTCAGAATCAGTACACGTCCAAAGGTCAGATAGCCATCAATGGCGGCAGTGCCGGTGGTTTACTGATGGGCGCTGTTACTAATCTTCGCCCTGACCTGTTTGGTTCAGTTGTCGCAGATGTTGCTTTCTCTGATGTGATCACAACCATCAGTGATGCTTCCTTGCCACTCACTCCTCCTGAGTGGGAAGAGTGGGGCAATCCAATAGAAAGCAAGATTGACTTCGAATACATCAGCCAGTATTCCCCCTACGACAATATCAGCGCCGCTGATTACCCGCCCATACTTTTTAACTCGGGCATCTCTGACGAACAGGTCACCTACTGGGAACCTGCAAAAATGGTGGCAAAGCTCAGAGAATATAAAACCGACTCCAACCATATATTGCTAAATATGAACATGGGTGCAGGGCATGCGGGAGCCAGTAAACGTTATGAATGGATTGATGAAGTGGCGTTTGATTATGCGTTTATCCTGAAGTGTTTTGGCATGGTCTAAAAACCTCTAATGCGGGGCTGTGCTTTAGCTCGAACCCCGCATTTTTTCAGAGCGATTACTTTAGCGACAGTAATCCTTCTACCATGTCAAAGCCATATCGCTGGATGGCATTGGCTTCTCTATATCGTCCGCTTACCAGCCCTGTTCGAATATATTTCCAAATGTGTCTGACTTTTTTCATTTCGCTGGTTGGTGACTCGAACAATCGGTCAATGTCGCTGATGGCTTCTTCTGCAAATGGATACATACCCAGTAGCTCTTTACTGTCTTCATCGCCAGATAGAAAGCTGTAAAGAAGAATCAGATCTAATAGTTTCAGGCTTGTTTTCAGATTAATGTCGTTGACGGGATGTGAATTCTTTAACGATGCCTGAAGGTGGTATTGAAGGGTTTCAAAGGTATTCTGGTTAGCCTGATAGGTCTCATTTGAGAAATGATCGAGCTGTCGTTTTTCAGAGAGCATCAGACTTCTTTTTTCCAGCCATTCCAGCAATACAGGATCGCTATTTTTCTGTCTTTTAAGTGCAGAAATATAAGGTGATATCTCTGTAGGCTCATTAGTCCATGTCATGGACTGGATTTTGTAGGTAGTGATTAAAACCTCTTCAGTAGACATCCTGGCAAATACTGAAAGGGTGCAGGTGCTCAGACCCAGTATAAAAGTCGTCACTATGAATCTTCTCATGCTATTCCCTCATGCTTGAAAAGTGTTTTTGACCGTAGATGTTTTTCTTATTTGTTTCTATTATAGATATTTAGTTGCGATAGAAACAATTGAAATTTTATTCGTTTCCCCTTGTTATTTGCAGAAACTCCCCAATATTAAGAGTCTGAATCAAGCTATTAAGCCAAAGGAGTTCACCTTTGAAACAGTATCGTGGCACCACCATCCTGTCCGTCCGTAGAGCCGACAGCGTGGTTGTAGGCGGTGACGGACAGGTCTCTCTTGGTGATGCCGTCATCAAGGGTAATGCTCACAAAGTTCGTCGCCTCTACAAAGGTAAAGTCATTGCCGGTTTTGCCGGTGGCACCGCTGATGCCTTTACCCTGTTTGAACGCTTTGAAGCCCAGCTGGAAAAGTACCAGGGCCGCCTTGAAAAGGCCGCTGTTGAGCTGGCCAAAGAATGGCGTACCGACCGCACCCTGAGCCGTCTGGAAGCCATGCTGATTGTCGCTGACGCCAGCGCTTCTCTGGTTATTACTGGTAACGGCGATGTTATGAACACTGAAGATGGCATTCTGGCCATCGGTTCCGGCGGTTTCTTTGCTCAGTCCGCAGCCAAAGCCCTGTATGAAAACACTGAATTGGGCGCGAGAGACATCGTTGAAAAGAGTCTTGCCATTGCTGCCGACGTTTGTGTGTACACCAACCACAATCGTGTTATTGAAGAGATCAAGCTGGAAAGCTGATCAACAGAATTAAAAGCAACGCTGTTCGTATGTGTCTAAATGTGCAGACACACTTAAACGAATTTGTATGTTCTTCACATAGAAATACCTGCTGAACAGTGTTGATTAGGAAGAGTTGAAAGCATGTCAAATATGACTCCCCGCGAAATTGTCCATGAGCTGGACAAGCATATTGTTGGACAGGACGACGCCAAGCGTGCAGTAGCTATTGCCCTGCGTAACCGCTGGCGTCGTATGCAGCTGGACGAAGAGCTGCGCAACGAAATTTCACCAAAGAATATTCTGATGATCGGCCCAACCGGTGTCGGTAAAACAGAAGTGGCTCGTCGTCTGGCTAAGCTGGCCAACGCTCCTTTCCTGAAGGTAGAAGCCACCAAGTTCACCGAAGTGGGTTATGTGGGCCGTGACGTAGAATCCATCGTTCGTGACCTGATGGACGCTGCGATCAAAATGCTGCGTGAGCAGGAAGTGGAACGGGTTAAAAGCCGTGCTCTGGATGCAGCTGAAGAACGTATTCTGGATGCGCTGCTGCCGCCAGCTCGCAGCTTCTCTGAAGAAGCTGAAAAGCCTCAGGATAATGCTACCCGTCAGGTGTTCCGTAAGAAACTGCGAGAAGGCCAGCTGGACGACAAGGAAATCGAAATTGATGTCCGTGAAGCTGCCGCTGGTGTTGAAATCATGGCACCTCCTGGCATGGAAGAGATGACGTCTCAGCTGCAGAACATGTTTTCCAACATGAACACGGGCAAGCAGAAGAAGCGCAAGCTGAAAGTTAAAGATGCCTTTAAACTGGTACAGGACGAAGAAGCGTCCAAGCTGGTTAATGAAGATGAACTGAAAGCCAAAGCGGTTGAATCGGTTGAGCAGAACGGTATCGTTTTCCTCGATGAAATCGATAAGGTTGCCAAGCGCGCTGGCGCGGGTGGTTCAGGTGGTGATGTTTCCCGTGAAGGTGTTCAGCGTGACTTGCTGCCACTGATTGAAGGTTGCACTGTTTCTACCAAATACGGCATGGTCAAAACTGACCATATCCTGTTTATCGCTTCCGGTGCTTTCCATCTGGCCAAGCCGTCTGATCTGATTCCGGAACTTCAGGGTCGTCTGCCAATCCGTGTGGAACTGAAAGCTCTGAGCACCGCCGACTTTGTTCGTATTCTGACTGAGCCGGATGCTTCTTTGACAGAGCAGTATCAAGCGCTTCTGAAAACAGAAGAACTGAACATCACTTTTGAGAAAAGCGGTATTGCTCGTATTGCGGAAGTGGCCTGGACAGTGAATGAGAGCACCGAGAATATCGGTGCCCGTCGTCTGCATACGGTTCTGGAACGTCTGCTGGAGGAGATCTCCTATAGCGCAGCAGACCTCGCCCTGGAGCATAAAGACTCACCGCTGATGATTGATGCTGATTACGTCAATCGTTACCTCGGTGAGTTGGTTCAGGATGAAGATCTGAGTCGTTACATCCTCTAAGGGTTGACTTGTTATATTGCTTGCCCGCTTTCAGCGGGCAAACAATTATTTATGACAAGCATTTATAGCAGGTAACTATCTCTTACAAACAACCTATTAAGCAGGATCAGCCATAAGCTTTTGCATCTGGTCGGCCTGTTCTAGTCTTTCCTTTCTGCCTCGAATAGCAATCTTCAATAAAGCTGCGAATACACCAAGCATCAGACCTAGAATCAGACCTATGGCTACGATCAGGGTTTTCTTGGGTTTACTGGGTAATACTGGAACTGGTGCTGCCTGCTCTAGTGTATAAGGCTGGATGGCATCAAAATCTACTTTCAGCAGGTTAAGCTGCTTTAGCTGGAAAACCAGAGAATCGACACCGCTGATATAGGCCTTTTGAGTTGCAGTTCCAGCATTCTCCAGGCTATAAAATCGATATTGATCAAGACGGTTACTGACAGTATCAATTCTGGATTTGAGAATTTTTGAGCCCAAAAGGTAGCTTGCATTGTTCAGAACGGTAGGTGTTATTTCGGAAGTTCTCAGTTCTTTAATATCGCCAGCAATGGCACCTTTAAGAGCTTCTTGCAATTCAGTTAATCGCTGCTGATTAGCAGATTTAAACCTAGCTTCTTTTCTTTTTATTTCTGTTAATAGCTGTTTTTTTACAGTATCGACTGAAGATAAATAACTATCTTTCAGTGATGCAATGTATTGCGCTTTAGCCTGAGGAATCAGCAAGTCATTAATTACACGAGCAGACTCTTCAGCTTTTCTTGAGCTGTAGCTTACGGTTGTTCTGGAACCTTTCTTTTCTACTGAGACAGATAATTTTTTAAGGAAGTTTTTATAACGGCCTTCGACAGCTTTTTCATCAGGTGCAGCTCCCTCGTTTGTAGGCATTCTGAATAAGGCTGACTGTTTGAATGCTGAGCGTTTAGTTGCAGGGCTGGTCAGAAAACGCTGAAAATCCCTGTAGCTGGTTTCCTGGCCAATATAGAGGTTTTTAAATAGTGGGTGTTCCTGCTGTTTTTCTTTTTCTTCAGTTGAGCTTTCAGAGGTTCTCTGGAGTCTACTGATATGACTGTTCCATGTATTCAGGCTGCCTTGGGGAGGGATGTTAACCACAGCATGAGTTGTATAGCTTTCAGGTAGCATTAGAGCAACGGCTACCGATAGCACAGTGGCCAGTACACTAATAAAAATAATGAAAAGTTTTTGTTTGTACAGATTTTCTGCCAACTCAAATAAGTCTATCTCATCATCGTGGCTGACTGTATGAATTAAAGGAGTATTCTGCACTGCAATCCCTGCTGCTTTATAATTCCTTACTATTTTTATGTCATAGTGCAGCGCATACCTCAATAGGAATATCAGGAAAGACTTTTATATGCAGGCTCAAATACCACAGAAGTTAAATGTCCGTGAGTCATCTCGAGAGCTGGAACTAATGTACGGCAATGGTGATGCATTCTGTTTGAGTAGCGAAATGCTTAGAGCCCTGAGCCCATCAGCCGAAGTCCGTGGCCATGGTCAGCCAGTTTTACAAGTAGGTAAAAAAAATGTCCAGATCACCGGCATTGAAATGGTTGGTAACTACGCCATCAAGATTATTTTCAGTGATGGTCACGACAGCGGCTTATATGACTGGAGCTATCTCTATGATCTTTGCATTAATAAAGAACAGTACTGGGATGACTACCTGCAGCAACTCCACACTGCAGGTGAAAGCAGAGACCCTGCAGTATCTATAGTGAGGCTGGTCTAGCGGGCGAATCTTGCCAGTTGTGGTTTCCAGAGAAACACAGCCTTGTCCCATGAACACTTATAGAGCTGCATCATGGTTTTCTCGTTGTGAGTCATTACTATCTGGTAGCTGATAAAATCAGTAGCCGGTTTGCTGGTGAGAATAATAGTAGCTGGCCTGCTCATCAGAATAGGTGTGCCTCCCAGCTCTTTAGTCTGCTGATAGAGAATATTCATGATGGTACTCAGATTGCCATTTTCCGGGTCGTAGGCAAAATTATCATCGAAAGAGATACGATAGGTTCTACGATCCGGTGGCAGGTCACTGATGTTTTTATCCAACTTGCAGTTCTTCAGATCAAGGTAGCCTGAAGGTGAGCGGTTATTCTTGATCGCAGAAACTAACCAGCGATGCCCCATAATTTTACTGTTGGGAACGCTGACTGCGGTTTCAGGAATCAACAGCAGTGAAAAAGTAAAAGCTGTCATAGTGACTGAAGAGAGCAGGTTCTTCATTTTTTGTATCTCCAGGCAATCAATGATCATCAGTGCACTGTTTTTTGTTGATGGTTTTTCATCGAAAGTGCTATCGGCCAGTCACATTTTTTTTCCTGTTAAATATCAAGGTGTCAGAACAAAATTGATGATTTTATGGGCAATAATGGTGATTGTTGGTAAAAGCGTCGCGATATTGAACAACTTGTCATAGAGCCTGTATCTGTATATCCTTTCGGCCTTTTACACATCGTCAATCAACAGTTTTCGCGCACGAAACGCAGTACTCCTTGCCGTGAAAATCATTTCCTCACCTCCTCTTCATAGATAGGTGACGAAATGATTTTTGCGTGTATGGCTGTTTCGCCAGTCGAAAGCGTTGTAGACAGGAGCCTTTATTCATGAGAGTGATTCTGTTGGGTGCCCCAGGCGCTGGTAAGGGAACTCAAGCCCAGTTCATCATGGAAGAGTTTGGGATTCCCCAGATTTCTACCGGTGATATGCTGCGAGCTGCTATCAAGGAAGGGTCTGAGCTTGGCCTGAAGGTTAAAGCGGTAATGGACTCCGGAGCTCTGGTAACGGACGAGATCATTATTGATCTGGTTAAAGAACGTATTGCCAAGGACGACTGTGCCAACGGCTTCCTGTTCGATGGTTTCCCGCGCACTATTCCTCAGGCTGAAGCACTGCGCGAAGCGGGTGTTGCAATTGATCACGTAGTAGAAATTGCTGTTGCTGATGAAGAGATCGTTCAGCGTATGGCGGGTCGTCGTGTTCATCCTGGCAGTGGCCGTACTTACCATGTTGTTTACAACCCACCACAGGTTGAAGGTAAGGATGATGTAACCGGTGAAGAGCTTATTCAGCGTGCTGATGACGTTGAAGAAACCGTTCGCAAGCGTCTGGGTGTTTACCATGACCAGACAGCACCACTGGTAGATTTCTATCAGAATGCTGAAGCTGACACTCGCTATGCCCGTATCGAGGGTGTGGGCAGTGTTGACGATATCAAGACACAAGTACTGAGCTCTTTGAAGCCTGTTGCTGCTTGATAGCGTAAGCTGTTGGTTTAAGAAAAAGGGACGCAATGCGTCCCTTTTTCCGTTAAGTGTGTGGCACTCTTCATCGATTAGTCAGCCGTTATTTACTCGCCGCAGGCGGGTAAATAACCTATTTATGTCGATGTCTGAAAATTGAGACGTTTGTTCATTCAAGAGCTACGGATAATTTGTAATGAAGTTGTTAGCGCTGGATACAGCGACTGAAGCCTGCTCGGTTGCCCTGAATATTGATGGTGAAATTATCGAGCATTTTGAAATGCTACCTCGCCGTCACAGTCGTGAGCTGCTTAAAATGATTGAGCAGTTACTGGCTGATAATAATCTGAAACTGTCTGAAATGAATGCTTTAGCTTTTGGTCGTGGTCCGGGTGCGTTTACGGGCCTGCGAGTCGCAACGGCGATGGTTCAAGGGTTAGCTTTTGCAGTAGAAAAGCCTGTGGTTGCTGTATCTACGCTTCAGGCTCTGGCTCAGGAAGGCCTGCGTCAGCACAAGGCTCAATCGATTCTGACAGCCATTGATGCCCGTATGGGAGAGGTGTACTGGGGAGCTTTTCGTGAGCAGAGTGGTCTGATGCAACCAGTGATAGAAGAAACGGTTGTGGCTCCAGCGCTGGTAACTATGCCTGAAGGTGATGACCAGTGGTTTGGCATAGGTACAGGCTGGCAGTTCCGTGATGAAATTGCTGCGGTCGTTACTGGTTGCCAACCAGAGGCTTATCCTCGTGCTGGGGATATTGCTTTACTGGCAATCAGCGAGTTTGAAAGGGGGAATGCTATGCCTGCTGAACAGGCAATGCCTGTATACCTGAGAGATAAGGTCGCTCTGAAAAAGAGTGAACGTTAAATACAAAAAATTCCCAGCCTAACGGTCAATTATCCGCCAAGGCGGGTAAGTGACCATTTAAAACTCGATTAGGTGTGTCTGCACAATTAATCGAATCCTTTTTGGAGAGTACTCTGTGGATAGTCTGCAGATAATAATTCTTGCCCTGATTCAGGGTATTACCGAGTTCTTGCCTATTTCCAGCTCCGGGCATCTTATTTTGCCTGCGCAGTTGCTGGGCTGGCAGGATCAGGGACTGGCGTTTGATGTTGCGGTTCATCTTGGAACGCTAGCCGCAGTCGTTGGCTATTTCCGTAAGGACCTGATGAATATTGCCTTTGACTGGTTAGGCTCTCTGGCCGGTAAGGAGAAAACAGTTAATAGCCGTCTGGGCTGGTATCTAATTTTTGCTACTTTTCCTGCGGTACTGTTTGGTCTGGCATTAAAGGCTGTTGGCCTGGATGAAGCCATGCGCACCGTAGCCGTAATAGCTGGAACTACTTTGATCTTTGGTGCTTTGTTAGGTTACGCAGACCTGAAAGGTAAGAGAGTTCAGCCTTTGGAGAAACTGTCCTTTAAACAGGCAATGATCATTGGTTTTGCTCAGGCTCTGGCTTTGATTCCCGGCACTTCTCGTTCAGGTATCACCATGACAGCGGCTCTAATGTTGGGGTTAACCCGCGAAGCATCCGCTCGTTTTTCTTTCCTGCTTTCTATCCCGGTGATTCTGGGAGCGGGTCTGTTGCTGGTTCTGGATTTATTGCAGGACACCAGTTCTATTGATTGGAATGTTTTACTCAGTGGAGCTGCCGTTGCGGCTGTCAGTGCCTGGATTTGTATTCATTTCTTCCTGTCCTTTATCAACCGTATTGGTTTGATGCCTTTCGTTATTTACCGCTTTATTCTTGGCGCAGTTCTGCTTTGGGTAACCTTAGTGTGAATTTATATCCATAATCGATCACACTGATTTCGATTATGGATTTAAACATTGTTTCTAAAAACTTGCTTCAAAGCAGTTGATCAATCCTTTAAACAGGCTTTACTTCAACAGACGAACCTTCTGCCTAGGGGTTGTTGAGGTTTTATTGCGTGCTCAGCCAAAGCCAGAGTTTCCGTGACTAGGCGTAGTGGTGCAGGAATACTCATGTCTTTCAAACCACTGCAACAACGGCACGGGAATTCTGGTTTTGGCCCTTCGGGTGGTTCGTAAAGCGGCCTTCTGACTGCGTTGGACTGGCTTGATGTAGAATACTACACGCTGCACCAGCCCGCCTTGCAGAAGACCGCTTTACGAACCACTGAGCTCGCGATAAAACCTCAACAACCCCTAAATGGTCGAATTGTATCTGATATTTCGAAAACACTGTTTAGAGGAAGATCATGACATTAAGAATTAACTCTACAGCACCTGACTTTTCCGCAGAAACCACTCAAGGTCGAATCAGTTTCCATGACTGGATTGGCGATTCCTGGGCCATCCTTTTCTCTCACCCAAAAGATTTCACTCCTGTCTGCACCACAGAACTGGGTTATATGGCCAGACTGCAGCCGGAGTTTGATCGCCGCAACTGCAAGATTATTGGTCTGAGTGTCGACCCTGTGGATAACCATGATCGCTGGGTTGTGGATATTGAGGAAACTCAGGGTAGTCTGCCCCAGTATCCGATGATTGCGGATACCGATCTGAATGTCGCCAAACTCTACAATATGCTGCCAGAGGAAGAAGAGGGTTCTTCTGAAGGCCGTACACCTGCGGATAATGCTACGGTCAGAACGGTGTTTATCATTGGACCTGATAAGAAGATCAAGTTGATGATGACTTACCCAATGACCACAGGCCGTAACTTTAACGAGATTCTGCGATCTCTGGATTCCATTCAGCTAACCAGTAAGCACACAGTTGCAACGCCTGTTAACTGGCAGCCCGGTGAAGATGTTATTATCCCGCCTTCAGTGACTGATGAGCAGGCTAAGCAGAAATTCCCGGAAGGCTGGAAAACCCTTAAGCCTTATCTGAGAGTGGTTGCTCAGCCCCGCTAGTTTTTATCAGCTCTGTCCTTGTTCTCGATGGCTGGAATACCAGTCATCGTTGATCCTGTTGTTTGCAAGCATTACTGTCCGTTGAACAGAGCATGATTATTGAATACCCAAGTCCCGCCAGCGATGACTCCCTGTTACTGGACGTTAAAAAAGCCATTCCTGATGCCCGTTTTCTTTCTGAAGCGGGGAAGCTTGAGCAAGATGATCTGATACTGAGTTATATTGATCAGGTTTTATCCCTGAGACATTTCAAGAGTAAGGAGAAGCCTGTCGCTGTTGACTTTGTTGGCGGTAAAGCAGGACATCGTCGTAAATTCGGTGGTGGTAAAGGTCAGGATATTGCCAAAGCGGTTGGTATGAATAAGGGCTCTAAGCCTCATGTGCTGGATGCTACCGGTGGCCTTGGTCGTGATGCGTTTGTTCTGGCTAGCCTAGGTTGTACTGTTTCAGTAATTGAGCGTTCGCCAGTGATTGGTGCTTTGCTGGAAGATGGTTTGAAACGGGCAATAGAAGACCCTGAAGTTTCAGATATTGCTGGTCGTATCACCCTGATCAAGAAGGACAGTCGGCTGGCAATGCAGGAGATGGTATCTGCAGGGCAGGAATACGATGTTGTTTATCTGGACCCCATGTTTCCTCATCGGGATAAGTCTGCACTGGTAAAGAAAGAGATGCGGATTTTTCAGGAGCTTTTGAGTGGAGATCCGGATGCGGATGAGTTGCTGGAGC
Source organism: Endozoicomonas sp. OPT23 (assembly GCF_009653635.1). GTDB lineage: Bacteria > Pseudomonadota > Gammaproteobacteria > Pseudomonadales > Endozoicomonadaceae > Endozoicomonas_A. Next base: position 263,759 of record NZ_PPFD01000002.1, read on the forward strand.
CTGCTTTGCAGTTGGCTAAGCATCGTGTAGCTGTGAAGAGACCGAAGGGAGCACCAGATTTAGGTAGTAAGGAACCTACGTATCGTTTGGTAGGTAAGGCTTGTCGTTATGATATTCATGCACTGAAAGCCTTTGATTGATTGTTAATGGCTTGTGCATATCGGTCAAGAAGCTGGTTTACTGTGCCCGCTCCACTGTGCAGTCCTGCACAGAGTCGCTAGCCGGCCATCCATGGCCTTTGGAACAGTAAACCAGCTCCTTTCCCTAAAGAAGGTTCTAACCTTCAAGCCACACAACAGTTAGAGTGTGGCTGTTTTAGTTAAATCGACTGCGGCTCTTCAATAGGCGTCGGTTGACTGTGAGTGGCCTGCAGGATGCTGTGGCGTACTTCACTGGTCAGTACCTTGAAGGCTTCGTCTGCGACCATTTTCACTTCTTCACCAAAATTCAGCTTGTTGGTCAGGCTGATGTCGATGATGTCGTTCTGACGCAGTTGTTCGATAAAGCCTTTGAACAGGTTTTTGTCGAAGAACTCCGGTGCGTTCAGACCGTGAATAATAGACAGTCGTTGTGCAAGGTCGCGGCTCTGTTTCTCCAGAGTTTCCTGTTCGATAAAGCCGCTGCCATTGCTGATCAGCAGGCTGATAACCGTGTAGAAACGTTCCAGAGTCTGGGAGATTGCACGGGACAGCACGGTCAGTACAACGTACTGGGATGAACTGTGTTCAGGTGGCTGGTAGTAACCATCTTCAGTCTTGATGACAAGGCCTTCTTCCACCATGGCATTCAGCCATTGTTTCACTACCTTGATAAATCCGTGGTTGCTCCATTTCAGGAACAGTTCGGATTTCAGGTAAGGGTAGAGAATACTGCAGACACGGTAGATATCTCGCTGGCTCAGCTTACTGTTATTAACGAACAGGCAGCTCAGTAGCGACGGTACCGCAAACATGTGCAGAACATTGTTGCGGTAGTAGGTCATTACAATAGCTGTCTTTTCATCAAGGCTGTAAACGTCACCGAGAGAATCGCTGGTCTTGTGCAGTACATCGAGGTTTTCGACGTACTTGACCATACCGTAGCCATCCAGATCCGTCATTACAGTGCTGTCACTGTAAGGCGCTCTGGCTAGCAGGCTACGGTAGGTATCCAGCAGTAGTACAAGTTCATGCTCGCCTAATGCATGACGAGGTGCGGACAGCAGCGCCATAGAAACCAGGTTGACCGGGTTAATAACAGCGGCCGAGTTGATGCCACTGGCAATGCCAAAGGCCAGATTGCTGGTGGTTTTCTTCAGCCAGTCCGGCTTATGGCCGTCTGAGATATCAGTGTCACGCCATTGTGGCGCCTGTTGATCGAGGAAGTCACCCATGTTGATGGGGTCACCGAAGTTGATCCAGGCTTTACCAAACTCGTCTTTCAGGGCAGAGAAGGTTTTAAAGATATCCAGAGGGGACTCTTTCTTCTTGCTTTTGCCGCGAAGCTCACTCATGTAAGTGTTAACTTCAAGCAGTTTTTCATAGCCGATGTAGACAGGCACAAAAACGACCGGCTTACGGTTATTTCTCAGGAAGCTGCGCAGGCTTAAAGAGATCATACCGGCTTTCGGATTCAGCGTTCTACCTGTACGTGAACGGCCACCTTCCACGAAGTACTCAATAGGGAAGCCACGGCTGGACAGTGAGTAGAGGTATTCATGGAATACGGCACTGTAGAGCGGGTTGCCTCTGAACGTGCGGCGCATAAAGAAGGCACCGCCTTTGCGCAGGATGGAACCGACCACTGGCATATTCAGGTTGATACCGGCAGCGATGTGCGGCGGTGTCAGCCCTTCGTAGTAGAGAACGTACGACAGTAATAGGTAGTCGATGTGGCTGCGGTGGCAAGGCACATAGATAATGCTGTTCTTTTGAGACAGCTCTTTGACCTGATCAATATTATTGATGGAAACGCCGTTGTAGAGCTTGTTCCAGAACCAGGTCAGCAGAATATCCATAAACCTGACGACAGGGTATGAATAGTCAGACGCTATTTCGTTGGCGTATTTTCGAGCCTTCTGCTCAGCTTCAACCAGTGTGATTTCACGGGCAGAGGCTTCGGCTTCAATGGCTTTACGCATCTGAGGAGTATGAATCAGACCGTTGACCAGAATACGACGATGGGATTGATCCGGACCAATCACAGACTCACGCAGCTGTCGGAAGTGTACCCGAAGAACACGGCCAACCTTGCGCAGAGTACGTGAAGAGTCCTGACTTTCATCCACCATTTCTCTCAGAGACATAGCTGGATTGAAATGCACCATGGTTTGACGACCATGAAGAAGAATCGCCATAAACTTGCTGAAGCGACCACCAAGGCTGAAGTTCCAGTCAAACAGTAGCTTAAGTGCTGACTGTTCTTTCTCTGGAGTACGCCCCCAGAAGATGCTGACAGGCACCAGCTGAACATCCAGTTCAGGGTTTTCTTCAGACTCTTGTATCAGGTGTTTCAGAGTGGTCGTGGTGCCGGGGTGTTCTCGCTGGAGAATTACGCCGCGCTGATGGGTCAGATAGAAGAAAGCCTGAGAGCCTTCCTTTTTGTCCTGATGAATAAAAGCATAGGGGCGTGGCAGGCCAGCCCGTCGGCACTCCTGTTCAACCACCATAAGGTCGGAGTAGGAGCGATTGCGAAGAACGTAACACACGGGTTTGTCAGATTGCAGACCAAGGGACTCTGCATCATTGTTTTTGACGGTGGTTCTTACCCATGTAAACAGCAGCTTTCGCAGGCTGTGAAACAAGAAGCGTTTGAGCGAATTGGGTTTGTGCATCTGGGGATGGCCGCAGCCCTGACAGTGAGCAGGAAAAGGTTACAAATTTGAAACGAGGGATTCTAGCCTGAATGCTGTCTGTTAACAATCCGGTTACAAAAGGAAGTGTTTTGAAATATCGAAACCATTGGCTAATGGTTTGTGTTTGGAGACTGTTGCCCGCTTTCGGCAGACAACAGTTGGGTAGATATTTAACTACAACGCATTTGGCCAGGAAAGGGTGCTTTCCTCACCCTGTTCTGTAATCTGCCACCACTCGTCCATGTCTTCACCATCGGCCCAGGGGGCAGCGTTTGCGCGGACACGGCAGTTGGCAAATTTGTTCAGATCCTTGCCGCAGGCTGTGTCACTTTCCCAGGGCGTTTGGCCGGATTTGAACCAGATGCTGGTCCAGGCCTTGCCAACAGCATTCTCGACAATCATCAGAGGAATGCGGGCATCACCTTTATAAAGCAGGAAATCATGGACTACCTTGCCAGAGTTCAGAACTTCCCATTGATTAAAATGGCTGCTCAGCCACTTCTCAATATCAGCCAGAGGCATGTTCTTGGCGTAGATTTCAATATCTTTAACGGTATTCATATCAGGTTAATAGACGCTCAAGCATCCCTTGGTAAATTTGACTGAGATCGTCCAGCTCACTGGCTTTGACGCACTCGTTAACTTTATGAATTGTGGCATTCACTGGCCCAAGTTCCACAACCTGTGCGCCAGTAGGTGCAATAAAGCGACCATCAGAGGTACCACCGGATGTGGATAACTCTGCATCTATACCAGCCACTTCTTTAATGGCTTCTTTTGCCGCATTGACCAACGCTCCCGGGCGGGTCAGGAATGGCTGACCGCTGACGTGCCACTCTATATCGTATTCAAGCTGGTGGCTGTCGAGGATTTCCAGTACACGCTGTTGAATCTGCTTGTCAGTTAATTCGGATGAGAAGCGGAAGTTGAAGTTAACCTCGCACTTACCCGGAATTACATTGCTGGCACCTTCGCCAGCGTGAATATGCCAGATCTGGAAGCTGGTAGGCGGGAAGAACTCGTTGCCATTGTCCCAGGTTTCGCCAGTCAGGTCAGACAATGCCAGAGCTACTTCGTGAACCGGGTTTCTGGCCAGGTGTGGATAAGCCACATGGCCCTGAATACCACGAATAACCAGGTGACCATGCATGGAACCACGACGACCGTTTTTGATGACATCGCCAGTGGTGTTGGTGCTGGAGGGTTCGCCTACCAGGCACCAGTCGATCTTCTCGTTGCGGGCTTCAAGGTGTTCGATGACCTTAACGGTACCGTTTTGAGCCGGGCCTTCTTCATCAGAGGTGATCAGAAAGGCTACAGAGCCTTTGTGGTCAGGATGCTCTTTAACAAAAGCTTCGCAGGCGGTAACCATGGCGGCAAGGCTACCTTTCATATCCGCAGCGCCACGGCCGTGGAGCATACCGTCGATAACCTTTGGTTCGAAAGGCGGGTTATCCCACTTCTCAACGGGGCCGGTTGGTACTACATCGGTGTGGCCGGCAAATGCCAGCACTGGCGCTTCATCACCACGGCGCAGCCAGATGTTATCCACTTCGCCAAAGCGCAGTCTTTCTACTTTAAATCCCAGTGGTTCAAGACGGCTGATCATCAGCTCCTGACAGCCTTCATCATCAGGCGTTACTGAGGCTCTTGAGATCAGGTCAAGAGCGAGTTCGAGGGTACTTGAAGTCATGCCGTTACTTTCTGTCTGGTTCTAATGATTATTATCCGAGTGGCGGATTGTACCAGCTCAGGAGGTCTTCTGTTTGAACTCACAGAGGTCTTCGATCAAACAGCTGCCACATTGAGGCTTGCGAGCCTTGCAGACATAGCGACCGTGAAGGATCAGCCAGTGGTGGGCATCCAGCAGAAACTCTTTGGGTATCAGTCGGACCAGTCGCTTCTCTACTTCCAGTACATCCTTACCGGGTGCAATATTGGTGCGGTTTGAAACCCTGAATATATGAGTATCAACGGCCATGGCTGGCTGCCTGAAGGCTGTATTCAGCACTACATTCGCCGTTTTTCGACCAACACCGGGCAAAGCTTCAAGGTCTTCCCGATTATCCGGTACTTCGCCGTTATGCTTATCCAGAAGCATACGGCAGGTTTTGATGGTGTTTTCTGCCTTGGCGTTAAACAGGCCAATGGTTTTGATGTACTCCTTGAGGCCATCCACACCCAGATCGAAAATAGCCTGAGGTGTATTGGCAACCGGATACAGCTTGTCAGTAGCCTTGTTAACGCCCACGTCAGTAGCTTGAGCAGAGAGGAGAACAGCTATCAGCAGCTCAAATGGCGAAGAGTAATTAAGTTCGGTCTCTGGCTCTGGGTTCTGGTCTCTGAGACGGGTGAAAATCTCTGTGCGTATATCCTTGTTCATTCAAACAGCTGTCCGGGTTAAGAAGGCATGAACGGCAAATTCTAGCACTCTGGCATGGCAATCTTAAAACGTGACTATAGTTTTAATATTGTGGAGCTAATGGGCATGGAAGCATGAAGTCCTTTTTTGTTGTATTTCTTATGAGCCTCAGTCTGCTGACACCTTTGGTGAGTAGTGCCAGTGATACTGAGTTTCCATTTCGCAAAGGCTCTGCATCAGGAGCTATCATCAATGCTGCAGAGCGTTTTACCCGTTATTACTCGGCATCTGATTATCACTGTGGTTCTGTGCAGGTGACTTTGATGCCTGACTGGGAGGTGCTGGGTGTATTGATCATCAATGGTTCAGTTCAAAATCAGTTCCAGTTTCGAACCTGTAAAGACGGTGAGCAGTACTGCGCTAAAGAAGAGTATTCGGTACCTGTAGCTGTAGACCAGTACATAAGTTCGCAAGAATATACGGCTGAACTGGAAGACTTGAAACTATCGGAAGAATTGGCTGAAAAAGCCGAGAAATTGCCAGCCCGGCCCCAGATTTATCTCCCTTCAAAATTTAATACTAACCAGCTTCAAGTTCGACAGCTGACTGGATTCGTGGCGTTGGGGAATGTTTATTGGAATACTAATCCGGTTGAGTTTATTGTCAAAATACGACACAAAAATACCGGTTATACACCGCAGTTTTATATTACCCAGTCAGTGTGCAGTATTGCTCAGAAAGGTGAAGTGGGTGTTGAACAGCTGTCTGGTAGGTCAAAGGTCAGCTATTACATTCAAAACTCAGAACGTGATGACCAAACTTACTTCTATCACAATACCAGCACTGCTTTCTTCACACCTGGTTATGTCGTGATTCCTTCACCTGCTGAATAAGCTTCAGATATAAAAAATGGGGCTGAATGCCCCATTTTCGTGATAATTGAAAACAGCTTAACCGATATTACCCGTTACCCTAACCCGCTTGCTGCCAGCCTGAGTCACAGGCTCTTTGGCTTTCTTCGCTTCTTCCATCTTCTTGTCGATGATGTTTTTAATGGCAATCAAAAAGCCCATAAAAACAAAAGCGCCGGGAGGAAGAATGGCAAACAGGAACTGTTTGTAATCCTGGAATACGACAATCGTCCAATTCTCAGCAACAGGACCAAGCAGAAGGTCCATTCCTGAGAACAGAGTTCCCTGACCAATCAGTTCACGCAGTGAGCCCAGCAGCACCAGAATCACGGCAAAACCTGAACCCATCATAAAACCATCAAAAGCTGCAGGAATAACCGGCTGCTTGGAAGCGTACGCGTCAGCACGACCCAGAATAATGCAGTTGGTTACGATCAGTGGAATAAAAATACCCAGAATCTTATACAGCTCATAGGTGTATGCTTGCATCAACAGTTCTATACAGGTGGTAAAGGAGGCAATAACCATTACGAACACTGGCAGGCGAATAGCGTCCGTTACCTGATGACGAATCAGGGAAACCACGATATTGGAGCCCATCACAACCAGCATGGTAGCAATGCCCAAGCCTAGTGCGTTTACAACACTGTTGGACACACCCAATAGAGGGCAAAGTCCAAGAAGCTGAACGAGGGCAGGGTTATTCTTCCAGAGACCATCCCAGGCAATCTTGGCTGCAGACTGGTCGCCAAACAGTGATTTCTTTTCGATTGCTTCGTCAGCTGGAGCAATGGATTCAGCGGTTTCTTCAGCCATCGTTGCTTTCTCCGAGAGTGACGTTTTTATGAGCGGTCAAAGCCTGTCTGCCTTCTTTAAATAGACGATCTTTGTTGTCTTTAAAGTAGTTCAGAGTCCGGTGAACAGAAGCGACAACGGCACGAGGTGTGATAGTTGCACCAGTAAACTGATCAAACTGACCGCCGTCTTTTTTAACGTTCCAGCCTTTGTCCTTAGGGTTTTCCAGAGATTTACCTCTGAAACCAAGAATCCAGTCGGTGACCTTGGTTTCAATCTTGTCACCCAGTCCCGGCGTTTCCTTGTGGTTCGTTGCTCGCACGCCTGCCAGTGAACCGTCAGCGTAGATGCCAACCAGCAGGTCTATTCGACCGTTGTAACCATCGGGCGCAATGGTTGGAATAATCACAGCAACAGGTTCACCGGCCTTGAAGCCTACGTAAGCTGCTTTCTCTTCTGTCGTCGCCAGCAGGCTACTGGGAGCCAACGCTACTCGAGTATCGAGTAATTCGTTATCGTGCTCGGTGTCCGGTAGAATCTCTTTCAGAGCTTTGGCTTCATAGGCTCGAATTTGGGCAGTGATTCTGTCTTTGGTGGAAACATAGGTGCCTGCGATCAGACCTACTGTCAGAACGGCGAACAGGCCCAGTGTCAGACTGTTTTTGGCAATGCTACGGCCCAGAACGCTTTCCGATGTCGTTTCTTTAGTCGTTTCTGCTGTCTTTTCTGAAGAAGTACTCATCTGACATCAATCCGTTTTAGGCAGGCCCTTCTTGGGCTTGTCATGACCATAGGTACGCGGCTGAGTGTAATAATCAATCATCGGTGCAGCCATGTTCATCAGCAGTGTGGCAAAAGCGATACCATCCGGATAACCACCCCAGGCTCGAATGACATAAACCAGAACACCAATGCAGGCACCGAAAATCAGACGACCACGGGTACTGGTTGCACTGCTGACCGGATCGGTAATGATAAAGAAAGCACCCAGCATGGTCGCGCCAGAGAACAGGTGAAACAGTGGTGAACCATGACTGGCAGAACCGTCGCCCCAGAACAGGGTCGACATAATAAACAACGCTGCCAGCATGCCAACAGGTGCGTGCCAGGTGAATACTTTTCTATAAAGCAGGAATAAACCACCGGCCAGATAAGCCGCATTTACCCAGACCCAGCCTTTACCGCCAATGGATTGCAGTGCCGGGTTTTCAGCCCAGAGCTCGGTCATAGTCAGCGAATTGTTCTCACGAACGATATCCAGCGGCGTTGCCATACTGATGACATCCACATTCACACCCTGACCAAACAGCGGGAAGATGCTGCTTAAAGCATCCACAAAGCCATTAACGGGCAGATGTCTTTCAATGCCGGAAGGTGGCAGCCATTGGGTCATTTCTGCTGGGAAGGAGATCAGCAGCAACACGTAGCCGAGCATGGCCGGGTTGAAAGGGTTGTTACCCAGGCCACCATAAAGTTGCTTGCCAATGATGATGGCGAAAGAAACGCCGATTAGAGTCAACCACCATGGCGCTAACGGTGGCAGAGCCACTGCCAGCAACAGTGCTGTGACCATGGCAGTGCCGTCGGTCAGATAAAAACTGATGGGGCGCTTACGAATTTTCAGAATCAATGCTTCGCTGGCCAGCGCTATCATTACGCACCAGACGACATTGATCAGGGTTCCCCAGCCAAAGAATACTGTCTGTACGGCCAGTCCCGGCACTGCTGCCAGAAGAACCAGTTTCATTACCTGCTGCGTACTGTTAGGACCGCGAGCATGTGGGGATGTCTGTCTTACCAGAGCCATCTTCTATACCGATGTTGTTAAGCCCTGCAGGGCAGAGCGGATATCTTTGAGTGAGCTCTTGATGAGCCTGTAGGTTGGGTTTCACCAGAAGTTCAACCCAACCTACGCAAGATGTTCTGCCAATGCTTTTTCAGCAGCTTCAGCCTTGGTTTTGGCTTCTGCCAGCGCTGTTTCCAGAGCTGATGTATCGCCATCAGCATTATCTACAGCTCTTTGAGCTTTCTTCATTGCTGCTTTGGCCATGGCATTTTCAATCTTCAGCTTTTTCAGCTGATCATCTGCTGCAGGCTTAGCTTCAGTGACTGGCTTTTCAGCAGCTGGCTTTTCAGAAGCAGGTGCTGAAGCGGCTGCCAGTTGGTTGGCCATTTGTTCAGCTTTGGTACGACATTCGTCGACTGTTTTCTGCAGCTCAGCAGTATCAGCACCTTCTTCCTGAGCTTTTGCCAGAGCCCGTTCTGCTTTCTTAAGTGCAGCCTTAGCCATGGCGTTTTCGACTTTCAGTTTTTTATCGTCTACTGCCGGTTTGCTGGGCGCTGCTTTTGCGGGAGCAGGCTCAGAAGAAACCGCAGCTAACTGAGCAGCCATTTGCTCGGCTTTGATGCGACACTCGTCGACTGTTTTCTGCAGTTCAGCAGTATCAGAACCTTCTTCCTGAGCTTTCGCCAGAGCCCGCTCTGCTTTCTTAAGCGCTGCCTTGGCCATGGCATTTTCAACTTTCAGTTTCTTGTCGTCGGCTGAAGGCTTTTGTGCCGGTGCTGCTGGTGTCTGCTCAGCGGATGTCGCTTCCAGCTTTTTCGCCAGCTCTTCTGCTTTAATCCTTTGCTCTTCTACAGCCTGCTTAAGTGCATCTGTTTCAGAACTGCCTTCTTCCAGCGCAGTAGCCAGTGCTCTTTCTGCTTTCTTCAAAGCAGCTTTAGCCATGGCACTTTCGACCTTAAGCTTCTTCAGGTCGGCAGAAACGGCTGGTTTGGCCGCTGCCTCAGGTGCTGGTGCCGCAGAAGCCTTATCAAACTCTTTCTGAAGCTTGTCAGCTTGAGCCTGAAGCATCTCAACATCAGACTTCAGCTTGGCTGTGTCCCCTTCACCGGATTTCTCAACCTGCGCCAAAGCCCGTTGAGTCTTCTTCAGTTGAGCATTGGCCAGAGACAGCTGAATCTTCAACTCTTTCTGTTCGGACGAAAGCGCTGCTTTTGTAGGAGCACTTGCGCCTCCAGCGGCCTTCTTGGCCTTGGCTCTTTCAATAGCGGCTTTAACCGGATCAACCTCTGCGGTTGCTGCTGTTGAGCTAGTGTCGTCTTTATTCTCTCTGGCTGCTTTCAGAGCCGCAGCTTTCTTGGCATTCGCTTTACGCTTGGCTTCTTTCTCTGCCTGTTCCTGCTCCAGTCGAGCCTGACGGGTCTCATAACGAACCTTGGAACGTTCAGCTTTGGCGTTCTTTGCTTCCTGAGTACGAATTGCACCCTTGGAGGCTCGATAGTATTGCACCAGTGGAATGCTGCTTGGGCAGACGAAAGAGCAGGCGCCACATTCGATACAGTCAAACAGGTTGTGATGCTTGAGCTGGTCGAAGTTTTCAGCCTTTGCGTGCCAGTAAAGTTGCTGTGGCAGCAAGGATGAAGGACAGACTTCAGCGCACATACCGCAGCGAATACACGCCTGTTCTGGTATGGATGATGGAAATTCCTGAGAACTGCCAGCAATCAGACAGTTGGTAGTTTTCACCACCGGTACCGTCATATCATCCAGTGTAAAGCCCATCATCGGGCCACCCATAACCAGAGTGTTTAACTGACGACCGTTGACATCTGCCTCTTTCAGCAGTTCGCCAACGGAGGTACCCAGCAGAGCTTCAAGGTTCTTTTTGTCGCCAAGAGCGTCACCAGTCAAAGTGGTAACTCGAGAGATCAGCGGCTTGCCATGGTTCACTGCCTGATGAACGGCAGCTGCCGTGCCAACGTTTTGTACGGCAATGCCCAGATCGGAAGGCAGTTTACCGGAAGGTACTTCCTGTCCGGTCAGAATCTGAATCAGCTGCTTTTCACCACCGGATGGATATTTGGTCGGGAAAACAGCGACAGTCATAGACGGGTTACCTGCTGTCGCCTGTTTCATGGCGGCAACGGCTTCCGGCTTATTGTCTTCAATACCAATCAGGCACTGTTTAGCCTTCAGCAGGTGCATCAGGATAGCGGCACCGGAAATAATCTCATCAGCCCTTTCACGCATCAGCATATCGTCTGCAGTGATATAAGGCTCACACTCGGTGCCGTTCAGAATAAGGGTATCAATGGTGCTTCTTGGTGACAGTTTTACTGCTGTCGGGAAGCCTGCGCCACCCATACCAGCAATACCGCTCTGTCGTATATGTTCAACCAGCTCGGAAGGTTCAACAGCCAGATAATCTTCCACCGGCTTCAGTTCACACCATTCATCCTTGCCGTCAGTCTCAATGGTGATACAGGTATCATTCATGCCGGACGGATGCGGGATAGAGTGGTCGTCAATTGCAGTGACAACACCGGAGGTGGGCGCATGAACAGGCACGCTGACAAAACCAATGGCTTTGGCAACCATCTGACCTTTCAGAACTCTGTCGCCTACCTCAACAATGGCTTCAGCAGGTGCGCCAGCATGTTGAGACAGGGGCAAAACCAGTTTGGCTGGAATACTTGCTTTTGAAATAGGCTTGGAAGTTGATTGATGCTTGTTTTCTTCCGGATGCACGCCACCGGTCAGTGGCCACGTTTTATGCGGTGCCTGTTGAACTGTCTCGGTAATATCTTTCAAGGGAAGATTCATGCTGCATTCTCCCCACGTAAATCGGTTGCAATCAGGTCAGCCTGTGACTGTTTGGACGGCAATTCCCAGCTCCAGGTTCTAGTAGTGACTTCAATGGCTTTCATATCAATACAGTCAACCGGGCAGGGCTCTACGCAAAGGTCGCAGCCGGTGCACTCGTCGGCCATAACGGTGTGCATTTGTTTGGCGGCGCCGAGAATGGCGTCCACCGGGCAGGCCTGAATGCATTTGGTGCAGCCAATGCATTCATCCTCGCGGATGACGGCAACCATAGGTGGCTTTTCAACACCGTTCTCGGCATCCAGCGGCTCGGGTTCTACATCCAGCAAGTCGGCAAGAGAGTTGATGGTTGTCTGACCACCGGGAGGACATTTGTTGATGGATTCGCCGTTGGCAATAGCTTCGGCGTAAGGGCGGCAACCAGGGAAACCACACTGACCGCATTGTGTCTGTGGAAGCAGTTCGTTGACCTGATCAACAATAGGGTTGCCTTCCACTTTGAAGCGGACACTGGCAAAACCCAGAATGGCACCAAAGACAAGGGCCAGAACAAGCAGTGCAGCAATGGCGTAAAGAAAGATTTCCATACTCTTACAACAATCTCCCTTATAGTTTGATCAGGCCGGTGAAGCCCATAAAGGCCAGAGACATCAGGCCAGCGCTGATCATGCCAATCGCAGCACCACGAAACGGTACAGGTACGTCAGCCACGGCAATGCGTTCACGCATGGCAGAGAAAAGAACCAGTACCAGAGAAAAGCCGATGGCGGCACCAAAGCCGTAGGTCGCAGAATCCACCAAAGAACTGTTAAGACGGTTACTGTTCAATAGAGCCACACCCAGAACGGCACAGTTACTGGTAATCAGTGGCAGAAATACACCAAGCACACGATGAAGCAGAGGGCTGACCTTGCGCACCACCATCTCGGTGAACTGCACCACAACGGCAATCACCAGAATGAAGGAAATGGTTTTGAGAAACTCTAGTCCCATTGGAACCAGCAGGTAGGTATACGTTAGGTAACTGCAGATCGAAGCAATAGTCAGAACAAACGTAGTAGCCAGCGACATACCCATGGCCGATTCCAGTTTGTTGGACACGCCCATAAACGGACAGAGGCCGAGAAACTGTACCAGCACAAAGTTGTTGACCAGAATGGCGCTGACCATGATCAGAACCAGTTCACTCATCTGTTCCATTGCTACTCGTCACCTGGAGTGTTCTTTAGGGCACCGCAGCTGATACTCAGCCGCTGGCCTGCTTTTTAATAACTGCCTGTTTAACAGCATCAGCCCGCCCTGATTTCATCCGGATAATGCATGAGACCGTTAACTGTCTACATACCCCGTTTGCATAATAAGTCGATTGTCTGAAGTCGATTAATGTCTTCAGTACAGGCAAACGTCCGGCCAATACTTGATAAAGCGGGTCAAGTATATATGCCTGAAAAGTACAGTTGAATGTTTCTAAAAGACTTAAAAGGAATAAATATAAAACCTGTCATGTCCGTGCGCCTCTTTGAGGGTTAGAGGCTGCGAGTGGACAAAAGTTGCCTGATTATATCCGGATAAGAACTTTTTTGCCTATTGTGGATATCTGCAGGTTTTCAGGCTTTCCATAATGGTTTCTTTTTCATGATGCTCTGGAACAGATCGGACGCCAGAAATTGTGTCAGCCATCGCTGAAGGTGTTGATATCGGGATTGATAGAACCAGTCTCTGTCGACATGGGCAAACTGGCGAACAAAAGGTGCTATGGCCATATCAGCGAGTGTGATCTGTTCACTCATCAGGAAAGGTTGAACTGCCAGCCGTTCGTCCAGTTTTTGTAGAAACAGTTCACCCTGTTCGCGATAGAAGCTTTGCGGATGTTCGGGAAAACGGTCAGCATATTTATAGCGATCCAGATGTTTTTTGAACACCTGATCGTTCTCTTCGATAAGAGTCATGATGAGTTCTGACTGTGCAGGCTCTCGTGGCTGAGGCTTGTGTGGAAGCCAATGATCAGGATCGTTCTTAGCCAAAGCCCAGAGCATTATATCCAGGCTTTCATCGATCACCGTACCATCAACCAATACCAGAACAGGCACCGTACCTTTTGGAGAAGCCTCCAGCATGGGGGCTGGTTTGTTCTTCAGAATAATTTCCCGATGTTCCAGCTGAACATTTGAATAGGCAAGAGCAAGGCGAGCCCTCATGGCATAAGGGCAGCGTCGAAAAGAGTAGAAGATCGGTAGTTGGTCAGTCACAGTCTTTTAATTATGTTTTTCAGGGCAGTAGGTAATTATCTCCATTGCTACCCTGTGTGATCAATAACGAAATGAACTGTTTCAGTCGAGCTCATTCAATAGCTTCTTCAATAAAGGCGCTACTGACTTATTACTGGACCATGCCAGCCCTACCTGACGATAGTCAGTAGGGCCTGTGTAAGGTTTGATTTGTAAGGATGGCCACTGCTTTGCCATGCCAACCGGCAGAAAAGAAACGCCCATATTGGCCAGTAACAGCATGGCGACCTGATCCTTGCTGTCGACACTGGCGACAATATCCACGGTCAGTCCCTGCTGGCTGAGCAGTCCCAGTGTTCGAGTATGTGCTTCGCAGGGAGGACAGATAATAAAAGCCTGCTGGTCCAGATCTTCCAATTCAATCTGGTCTTTGGCAGCTAGTGAGTGATCCTGATGAACACAAAAAACATACTCTTCCTTCCATACCGGATAGAAAAGCTCATCATCGTTTTTCATATTATTCAGAATCAGTCGTGCATCACCTTTCTTGTCCAGATGCTGAAGAACCAGCTGATTGCCATCAAGAACCTTCTCACAGCTTTTGAGAAAATCGGCCACATACTGATGAGGCACTTCCGGCATTACTGAAATAGTCAGTTTCTGACGGGTCTGTTGTTCTTTCAACAGGTTGGGTATCTTGTCCAGTTCACCAATCATGCGAACGGCCATTGGGTAAAGCTGTTCAGCTTCCCGGGTTGGAATCACACCTTTTTTGCTGCGGTTGAACAGCAGGCAGCCCAGTTCTTCTTCAAGGTGTCGTATAGCGTTCGAGAGTGCTGGCTGAGATACAAAGCTGCGCTCTGCAGCACGGGAAATGCTCTGTTCTTCGTAGACGGCGACGAACTGCTTAAGAAGCCGGATATCCATGAATCTCCAAAGATAATAAAAAGTTATGGATAACTTAATGAAAAGGTATTTCCAGTGATCCCTACTGTCTGGTTAAAGTAGCACCACGTTTTAAGGAAGCCTTATAAGTGTGCAGGTACACACATGTGCATATATCTGCTTCAGGCTTACCGATCACAAAGCATACAGGAAATTATCATGACTAAACCATTGGTTGTTATCACAGGCGCAAGTTCCGGCATTGGTGAAGCGATTGCTCGTCAGTTCAGCGAAAAGGGCCATGCCCTGTTGCTGCTGGCACGTCGTGTTGAGCGTCTGGAAGCTATGGGTCTGCCAAACGCCATGTGCCGTAAGGTTGACGTAACTGACCGCGCTGCGGTTCAAGCTGCTGTTGCTGAAGCTGAAGCTGCCTACGGCGATACTGACTGCCTGGTAAACAACGCCGGTATCATGCTGCTGGGCTTTGCTAATCAGCAAGACCCTGCTGAATGGGACAAGATGATCGACGTTAACATCAAGGGTGTTTTCAACGGCATCAGTGCTGTTATCGCCAAAATGCAGGAGCGTAAGGGCGGCACTATCATCAACATCAGTTCTGTTGCTGGTAAGAAAGGTTTTGCTAACCACGTTGCTTACTGCGGTACCAAGTTTGCTGTTCACGGTCTGTCCGAGACTCTGCGTGAAGAAGTAGCTGACGACAACGTACGTGTTATCACTGTTGCTCCAGGCGCTGTTGAAACTGAGCTGCTGGGTCACACCACTTCTGCTGATATCGTTAACGGCTACGAAGACTGGAAAGGCTCCATGGGCGGCGCTATCGTTGCTAGCGACATCGCTGACTGCATTAGCTTTGTTTACGGTATGCCACAGAACGTTTGTGTACGTGAAGTTGTGGTAACAGCTACTCGTCAGCAGCCATAAGGTTGTTAAGAACTTCGCTCGGCTAAGTTATCCGGACATCTTGAATCATGCGTCCCAGTGACGGTTAAATATTTGATCATGTGTGTCCACATACTTAACGAGTTGAGTTTTAAAGTGTTGGTGTAAATTTGGCAGCTGGGGAGTTTTCTTCAGCTGTCTTTTTTGTATTCAGACCTTTGTTATTCAAGGAGTGGTTTTCAATGACTCTTCTTTGCTGATCAGACCAAAGCGAGTTGAAGGGGAGAAGTACGAGAAGAGAATAGCCAGTCCGATGCAGGAGAATGTCAGCCACATAAACGGTATATATTCAAAAGTGGACACTCCGAGCACGCCAGCCATAAAAATACCGTTATCGCTCCAAGGCACCATGGCTGAGGTGAGTGTGCCACCAAATTCACTGTTACGAGACAGCAGGTGACGGTCAGCATTCAGACGGTCATAGGTCTTTGTTAACAGTTTTGGCGTCATAATAAGCGACACATACATGGCACTACCAAGCAGGTTCGCCATAAAGCCGGTAAAAATGGTGTAACTGGTTAGACTGGTTTCACCCTTAATCAGTCGAGACATCTTTTCTGCAATCACCGTAATCACGCCAATAGCTTCAAGCAGGCTACCAAAGCCAAGTCCCAGCACGATAACAGCCAGTGAACTCAGCATGTTGAACATGCCACCACCATTAAGAAGCTGGTCAAGGATATTTATATGGGTACTGACATGAATAGGCTCCCAGGCGCTTCTCAATGCATCGACCAGATTAACGTCTTGAAATACAACAGCCCAGAGTGGCCCTAGAAAAGCACCTAGTGTAATGACAGGAAAAGCAGGTTTGCTTCTGGACAATAGTCCAATCACAACAAAAGGAGGGATCAGAGATATCCAGGTAATGTGAAAATGACTGGCTATGGCACTGGAAATAGCTTCAACCTGCTGCAGATCGACATTATTGCTGTAACTCAGCCCGGTAATGGTGAATAGAACCAGAGTAAACAGGTAGCTGCTCAGACTGATTGGCAGCATTCGGATAATGTGTGTTGAAACACTGACTCCGGACATGCCGGCAGCGAGAATAACGCTGTCAGAAAGAGGTGAGAGTTTGTCGCCAAAATAAACACCAGACAGAACCGCACCTGCTGTAATCGGGGCAGGAATCCCCATTCCCTGACCAATCCCCATCATGGCAATACCGGCAGTACCAGCAGCCCCCCAGGAGGTTCCGGTAGCCAAGGAGGTCAGAGAGCAAATTAATATCGCGGCAGGAAGGAACAGGCTGGGGCTGATGGTATTGAGACCATAATAAATTATGGTGGGAACTATGCCACCTGTTACCCACGTACCCGTTAATATTCCGACAGACAGAAGAATCAGAATGGCTGGAGTGCCTTCAAAAATACCTCGGGCAGCAGAATGTTCAAGATCCTTGTAACTGTGACCAAGGTACAAACCTGCGCCAATAACCAGAAACCAGCCTATGAACAGAGCCAGCTGGACAGGCAGGCTGAGAACTGCGGTAAAGCCGGATGCGAGCAGAAGAAAAGCGCCGAGAATCAGGGATATGAGTAACATGGAAGGCGGTATTTTTTTCGACATTCACTCTCACCCCAAAAACAGATCAATATAAAGTAATAGGTAAATATTGACTGTTTTTCCAACTTACAGTTTCAACCGGCTGTCTTTCAGTACATGGAAAAAGAGAGTTTGTGATAGTCTTGCCTGCTGAAATTGAACATCAGTCACAGGCGATACATGACAAATAACGTATCTGAAGAAACACTGAATAAAGCCAAATTGAACCTTGAAACTGCACAGATGCCGTGGAGTGAGCTGGAACGTTTTTTTGCGGGTGGCACACTGCTTTCAGTTTCAGCGGAGCTGGATATTGTCGAAGTAGCACACTGTATGTCTATCGATGATAAAGCAGCGATTGTAGGCTGGCTGAATGATAAAAAACTGGGGCAGATCAGTGATGATCAGGCTAAATCCTGGTGCGAGAGCAATGCTGAACTGTGGACAGTGATTGTTCGTCCATGGATTCTGGTTCAGGACAAATAGCACATAATTGTTTGATCATGTGTATTCATACACTTGTTCATATCTTATTCTTAATAGTCAGCAGGGTGCGATGCTTCAGATTTCCAATGCGGTAGCTATTCCAGATGATGAAATCGAGTTCAGTTTTATCAGAGCTCAGGGCTCAGGAGGGCAGAATGTTAATAAGGTCTCTTCTGCCGTTCACCTGAGGTTTGATATCAATGCATCGTCCCTGCCTGAGTTTTACAAAGAGAAGCTGCTGGCATTGAAAGATCATCGAATTTCAGCCAGCGGCATTATTATTATCAAGGCACAGAGTTTTCGTACCCAACTGAAAAACAGGGAAGATGCTCTGGAAAGACTGGCCGAATTGATCCAACAATCGGTGAAAGTAGAAAAAAAACGAAGACCGACCAAACCAACGCAGGGCTCTAAAAGAAGACGCATGGACAAGAAAACCCAGAAGGGAAAAACCAAATCCATGAGGGGACCAGTCAAAGGCTGGTGAGAGTCGACGTTTATCAGCTTTACGGAATTTTTATGACTCCAGCTATCAACCTGGCAAAAAAGTCAGGTATTCACTTTCAGACACATCAATACAAGCATGATCCTGCTGTTGCTTCTTATGGTGAAGAAGCTGCTGAAAAACTAGGGCTGAATCCTGCTCATGTCTACAAGACTCTGGTAGTGAAACTGGATACCGGAAAACTGGCAGTTGCTGTCGTACCGGTTGCAGGGCAATTAAATCTGAAAGCTATGGCCGCTGCCTGTGGTGTTAGAAAGGCGGCTATGGCTGACCAACAGGAGGCGGCAAAAAATACCGGTTATATTCCAGGAGGTATCAGTCCGCTGGGTCAGAAAAAAGCATTACAGACAGTTGTGGATAAGTCGGCTCTTGAACTGGATGTCATGCACGTCAGTGCAGGCAGAAGAGGTCTGGAAATAGAGCTGGCTCCAGATGATCTTATTACGCTGACCAGAGCTAAGTCAGTGATCATTGCTAAACAACATTAGAAAGTTATTTTGGGATTATTTCTTAGTAGGTTTGAAACGACTTTTTACAAACTGTTTGTAAAGCTCATGTTGTTTCTCCATAAAGGTATCAAACAGGCCAAGAATCTTTAGGTAATTAACATGGTCAGGCTTCTTACTGTAATCAGCCAGTGCCGCTTTAAGCTCGCTGGTGAGCCTTTTATTGCCAATTTTTTGCAGTTTTCTATCAAACTCTTTAGCTGCACAACTTTCAGGATTGGCCATGTTTTTAAACAAGTCTTTTATGCGATTCGGATTGTGTGATTTGAATTCATTCCAGAACGCCGGATTGTTTCCTGCTGCTGACCAGCCGTTGTATCGAGTGAAAAAATAGGTAAGCGTGTTGGAGCCGACTCGCTCCCAGATGTTGTCAGAGCCTCTGACCGCAGCCTCAACCTTGGCTTTTAATCCGAGGCCAGGTGCAACAGGAATAGATGTTTCCGGTGTGCCACCACCAATACCCACCTGCCCACTGGCTCTTATATATTGAACCCGCCAGTCACCATGGGACCTGATAAAGTTCACTTCAAAGTTGGCCTTTTGATAGGTGCCATACGAAAAACTGGTCGGCAGAGAATCAATGAAAAACGTTCCACCTACACCTGATGCTGCTGGCAAACCTTTGATAACACTGCTTAGTACCATTTGAGGGTTAGCTCCCAAGCCAGCACTGAAACTGACATTAAGGTACTTGCCTTCAGTATCAGGGATAAAATGTTGGCTGATATTACTGAGTCTGAATGCTGCCTGAACCTCTAACGGGCCAACTGTCACACGAAAGTTACCGCCACTGTTCAACTCCTTTCCTTCAGCTTT
The DNA here is from genome assembly GCF_009653635.1 of Endozoicomonas sp. OPT23. Classification (GTDB taxonomy): domain Bacteria; phylum Pseudomonadota; class Gammaproteobacteria; order Pseudomonadales; family Endozoicomonadaceae; genus Endozoicomonas_A. The sequence goes on from NZ_PPFD01000002.1 coordinate 283,200, forward strand.
GGAAAAGAATGATAGATGCTTTCTGATATGTTTTTTCTCATCCAGATGAATTCGTGGTTGAGAGTAGTCTTGTTCAAATTTTTTCTGTAATGCATCGAATTGGAAGTCTCTATTTTCTGCAGGGGGACCATTCTTGAAACTTGCGGCATAGAGATTGGCCATGGCGGCATGAGTAGTCAGAACCGAACGAATATACTCTCCACGACCATTAGTTCCTCTGGCTTTTTCCATACGATGTTTCAGTTTTTTGATATCACGCTTAAATCTCCTGCTACCAGAGCCTTCCATCTGGTTTACCACAGAGCAGTAATGATCGTACTCAGTATAGAGAGCAGCCATGGATTGTCTCAGTTGTTCTCTTTGGGCATCAATAACCACTGAGGCCGCTTCCTGTTCTCCCAAGTCCGTATCTGAGAGGGCATACTGATTTTTAGCGTCTTCAATTTTATTCCCCAGCTCATCGAGCCACCGTTCTCCTCTCTTACCTTTCAGCCATTCAGTACCATTTTGAACCGAGAAGTGGCGAGAAGGCTGGTCGTTGAGGTGGGAAGGGTCTGCCTTCAAGGTTTCCAGCCAGCCATGCTTTTGGTAATAATTCGTGTGGGTGTTGGAGACATGAAACTCACCCCGTAACATCCCTTCCAGTGCAGAGCCGGAGAGTGAACTTTTTATACTTTGAGCTTTGGTGTCCAGATACTGCTTTTCCGGGACTATTGGCAGGCTTAACTTCTGGTTTGCAGGCAGTGAACCATTAGCGTGAAGTAAGGTTTGCAGTCGAATCAGGTCTGCTCTGGCTAAATTGCCCGTTTTATCTGCCTTTGAAGTGTTATAAGCACCTTTTGCCGAGTGCAGCCGACTCTTGATGCTAGTGACTTTTTTTTCAAGCAATAGTGGAAGCATGTCATTGGCATGATGATCGATGTAACTCTCCAAACTCTGAAACATCTTGCCTGTCTTGATGGTTCCGGTAACCGCCGCATCACCTCGTATCGTGGCATTATTACCCGCAGATAGATTCAGTTTGGCAGAGAAAACGTGATCATCAGTGATTTTGGCTGAATCGAGAGATTTGACATTAAACCTATACTCAAGTTTTACCGAAGCGCCCAATGCGTCCATGCCAAAGGCCGAGGCTGCCAGCCCAAGCTCAACGGCTACGGCTATTTCTCTTTCTGTACCAGCCCGATTCAAATGCTTCAGTTTTTCCCGCAATTGCTCTTTGAATTCATTTTTGATTTCTTCGAGGGCCTGAGATTTAAGCTGGTTCTGTAATAATTTTGCTACTTCACGGTCTGACTCTGGCAGATGCGGTGCTATTTGTCCCAGAAGCTTATGGTATTGCCCACATTGATTCTTGGGAGAAAGGGAGTTTATTTCAGCCAGCTGTTTGTCAATACCGCTGGCTAAGGCAGCTAATTCGGAATTGTCAGCAGCTTTTCTGTGAATCCTTTCAGCAAAGCTATTGAGGTTGGCTCTGGTCAGTTTACTGAGCTGGTCTCTGCTGCTGAGATCAATATTGCTGCTGATTTTACTGTTGATGTGCCATTTCAGGTTTTCTACTGTGCTTCCTTTATGTTGCAGCTCACGCAAGTCAGGCAATGCTGTGTCCAGTTGATTGAGTTGTTCTTGAGATAGAGACTGATCAGAGTCGATGAGCTCTTTAATCGTATCGCTTTGAACCAGTATATCGAGTAGAGCTTCGTTTTGAACTCCCTGTTGTGGGGCGTGTATAGCCAGGAGAGCGGCTAATTGATGTTGAGGCGACAGAGCTGCAGTAGTACGGCTGTTCAATCTGGTGCCTAGTTTAGAGCCAGAGTTCACTCCTGAGGTGCCGTTAGCCTGCATAGGCTTAACCTGTCGACCTGCAAAAACCTGTCCGGTTTGCTCGACAGAGGTTGAATTATTGAGGCCTGATCTCGGTAAGGCTCCAGACTGACTGATTTCGTCCATGCTGCTGACTATGACTTACATTGTTCTTTTTTTCGGCTGAATCAGCCAGTAGCTTATTTGAAATTGCAGGTGAATTTTCCTGAAGATTGCTTGAAATCTCCAGCTATGCCCATAGGATGAATATTATTACTATAAAGAGATAGATTGACCAATGATTAAACGCTTTTGATCTTATTACGCTGACCAGAGCGAAGACGGCAGAAATTGCTAAGTTGGTTTGAAACGGCCCTTCACAAACTGTTTATAGGTTTCATGCTGCTTATCCATAAAGGTATCAAAAAGGCCTAGAGCTTTCAGGTAGTTCTCGTGGTTTGGCTGTTTATTGTGGGCTGCCAGTGCGTCCTTAAGCTCTGTAGTGAGCTTGTCATCGCCAATTTCTTTCAACTTGCTGTCCAACTCTTTAGATACGCAGCTTTCCGGGTTAGCCATATTCTTGAATAGATCTTTCATACGACTCTGGTTGTGAGATTTGAACTCACTCCAATACTCAGGGTTATTACCCGCCGCAGACCAGCCATTATAACGGGTGAAGAAATAAGTCAGTGTATTGGTGCCAAGCCGCTCCCAGATATTATCCGTACCACTGATGGCAGCCTCCACTTTAGCTTTCAAACCAAGTCCCGGTGCAACGGGAATTGTGGCTTCGGGAGTGCCACCACCGATGCCTGTCTTGCCACTGGCTCGCATATACTGGACCCGCCAGCCCCCTTCAGACCAGATGAAATTAACTTCAAAGTTAGCTTTTCGGTATGAGCCGTATGAGAAGTTGGATGGCAGCGAATCAACAAAGAATGAGCCACCGGCACCGCTGGCTTGAGGCAATGTCTTGAGGACGGCAGTTAATGCCTGTTGTGGGTTCGTACCCAGACCGGCACTAAAGTTAACGTTGAGATATTTGCCTTCAGTATCGGGATTAAAGTGATGACTGACATTACTCAGCCTAAAACCCGCATCCACCTGCACTGGTCCCACTGTCACACTGAAGTTGCCACCGGCTTCAAGCTCTTTGCCTTCCGCTTTGGAAAAAGACGATAGATGTTTTCTAATGTGCTTACTTTCCTGCAACTGAATGCGTGGCTGGCTGTAATCCTGTTCAAATTTTCGTTGCAGGGCTTCAAACTGCAGGTCACGACTTTCAGCAGGGGGACCATTCTTAAAACTGCCTGAATGGAGGTTGGCCATCGCCGCATGGGTATCCAGAACCGCGCGAAGATACTCACCACGGCCGTTGGCTCCTCTGCTTTTTTCCAAACGATGTTTGAGGTCTTTAATGTCACCTTTCAGGTCACTGTCGCCAGAACCTTCCATTTGATTGACGATGGCGCAGTAGTGGTCGTATTCAGCATAGAGTGCAGCCATGGATTCCCGGAGCTGCTCTCTCTGGGTATCAACCATAATGGCTGCGACTTCTCTATCCCCAATGTCGATATCTGCCCGGTTGTATTCACCTTTGGCGAATGCAATATCGTTGCCCATCTTATCCAGCCATTGTTCGCCCTCTTTGCCTTCCAGCCACTGACTGTTGTTTTGCATAGAGAAGTATTTGGCCGGTTCGTATTCCAGGTGTTCCGGGTCAGCCTTTAACGTCTCCAGCCAGCCATGTTTCTGGTAATAGTCGGATCGGGTATTGGCGACATGAAACTCACCTCTCAACATGCCTTCCAGTGCTGAGCCAGACAATGAGCCTTTAATACTAGTGCTTCTGGAGTCGAGGTATTTCTTTTCAGGTGCAGCTGGCAAAGTCAGCTTCTGGCTGGCGGGCAATGTGCCGTTGGCCTGAAGCATGGTTTGCAGGCGTGTAAGGTCTGCTTTAGCCAACTGGCCGGTTTTATCCGCCTTGGAAGCGCTATGAGCACCTTTTGCTGAATGTATACGGCTTTTTATTGCCGTAAGCTTCTTCTCAAGTAACAGCGGCAACATGTCGTTGGCGTGATGATCAACGTAGCTTTCAAGGCTTCTAAACATCTTGCCGCTTTTGACGGTGCCGGTGACGGCGGCATCTCCCCGTACAGTAGCGTTGTTACCAGCAGAGAGATTCAGTGTGGCGGAGAAAGAGTGATCGTCGGTGATCTGAGCCGAGTCCAGAGATTTGGCGTTAAACTTATACTCTACCTTTATCGCTGCACCCAGTGCATCCATACCGAAGGCTGATGCGGCAAGGCCCAGTTCAAAAGCGACTGCGACCTCTCTTTCTGTGCCAGCTCGGTTGAGGTGATTGAGTTTGACCAGTAACTGCTGTTTAAACTCGTTTTTGATTTCTGCCAGAGCCTGTGATTTAAGCTGAGTTTGTAGAAGTTTCGCAACGTCATGGTCAGCCTCTGGCAGGTGCGGTAACATCTGTTCAAGCAGTTTATGGCATTGACCACATTGATCTTTGGGGGAGAGAGAACCCAGTTCGGACATTTTTTTATCAATATCACTGGCAAGGGACACCAGCTCAGGGTTGCTGGCTGCCTTGTCATGAATCTGAGCGGCAAAGTTCTTGAGATTGGTGCGTGTTAATTTGCCGAGCTGATCACTATTACTGAGATCAACAGCACTGGTTAGCTGACCATCAATATGCCATTTAAGGTTTTCCACGGTGCTGCCCTTGTGGTGGAGTTCACGCAGCCCCGGCAGCACCGCCTCTAGTTGATCAATTTGTTTCTGAGGCAGTGGTTGGTCAGAATCGATCATTTTCTTAATCGCATCGTTCTGCACCAGTACGTCGAGCAGAGCTTTATTTTGGACTTCCTGCTGAGGCGCATGCTTTTCCAAAAGAGCGGTTAACTGGTGTCGAGCCGAGAGCTGAGCCGCAGTTCGACTGTTCAAACGGGTTGAAAGTTCAGGCCCAGTATCAAGTTCTTCAGTGCCTGCAGAGCGCACAGCCGCAACCTGTCGACCAGCAAAGGCCTGGCCGGTTTGTTCGACAGCTGTTGAATTGTTGAGGTCTGGGCCAGGTAAGGCTCCCGACTGATTGATTCCGTCCATGCTGCTGACTATGACTGACATTAATCTATTTTTCGGCTGATTGGTGCAGCAGCTTATTTCAAGTTTTCAGTAAATTTTCCTGAAGATTGCTTGAATTCTTCCGTCATGCCCATAGGATGAGCATTCTTATTATAAAGAGATTGATTGACCTATGATTAAGCGTTTTGCTTCTCTGCTAGCCATTTTCATGGCTTTCAGTTTTGCCTTTAACCCCTCTATGGCGGAAGCCAAGAAATTTGGTGGTGGCAAAAGCTTCGGCAAGTCCTTCAAAACTGCTCCAAAGCAGCCTGCAGCAGCGCCTCTGGCGGGTAAGCAGCAGGCTGCTAAACCTGGCTCGAACAAGAAAGGCATGCTGGGTGGCCTGATGGGCGGTCTGCTGGCTGGTGGCTTGATTGCAGCTCTGTTAAGCGGCGGCTTTGATGGTTTTGATGGCCTGCAGATGATGGATATGCTGATGATGGCTGGCCTGGCCTTCGTTCTGTTCAAAGTCTTCAAGAGTATGGCTCAGAAGCGCGCCATGGCAGCAGCCCACGGGCCAATGGCCGGTCATGGTCAGCAACAGAACCCTATGCAGCAGGCATTTAGCCAGCAGAATGATGCCGTTCAGCAACGCCAGAATATGGGCTTTGATGCCGTTCAGTCGCCAGCGCAACCTGCCGGCTTTGGTGCCAGTGATGTACCAATGAACCTGCCTGCCGGTTTTGATATGAACGGCTTTATGAACGGTGCCCGCGATCATTACCGTACATTGCAGGAAGCCTGGAACACAGGCGATCTGGAGAAGATGCGTGAATACGTTGCGCCGGAATTGTTTGCCGAACTGAAAGCGGAGAGAGCAACACTGTCAGGTGAACAGCACACTGAGGTGATGTTTGTTGATGCTGAAATGGGACGTGCCGATCACAATGCCCAATTGGCTGAGATCAGTGTACGTTTCACTGGGAAGTATCGTGATACCGTTGAAGGTGTGGAAGAAGATATCAAGGATATCTGGCATCTGCAGCGTGATCTGACGCAAGCCAATGCGCCATGGTTAATCGTTGGCATTGAAGAAGCTTAATAGTCATAATCAGACGAGAAGAAGAGTTTGGCTCTTTTTCTCGTTGCTTCAATACTCTCTCCAGTTATAACTCCATACTCGCTCTCATAGTTCGAATATCCTGATGTATTTCAGGAAAAGTTTCCTCCAGTTGCTTGTTAGTCATACCCAGTGTGTTCAGCGCCAGGCAGGACAGAAACACCTGATCGTAGTTATGGTGGCCAACATAGTCCTGCAGAAGGATATTCGGCCTGAACTGTTTGTCGTTATGCCAGTGGCGGAGTGTTTCAGGAATAACTTTACTGACGGATCTAGCCTGACTTTTCAAGTTTCTCAAACCACCACTGAAGAGTCGGATGGGCTTAACATTGGTTTGCATTTGTAGAATATGGATCTTGCCTCTCTGCTCGTCTTCATGCTCAAGAAATTCGGATAACCTGGCTTCATTGTGGCTGAGCATCTCTTCAGCTACAGGAGTATTTGCCCAGCTTTCCACCACATTCTGCTGGTGTACCCAGGCATATCCGTTCAGTTCTTCTTGACTGAAACCATCAGGCAGATCTTGATTACTGACAGTGACCAGTAAGTTTTTACCTGATGCCTGAATATCAGCGAAGGAAATATCACCAGGATTGATAGCCCTGCCATTTTTATGAGTACTGTGTGAGCGAGAGCCCAACTTCTGATGAAAGTGGTCAACCAGAAAAGTTTTTGCCTGTTGTTTACTCAGACCAGAGAACTGGAGTTTAACAACAACAGCTTCCTTCTGGTGTTCTTCCAGAAACTTACCCAGTGGCTCTATAACTTCTGTGTCAGCAGAAGACCCCTTAACAATACCATGATGGACAATGTACTCGCCTTTGGAGTTCATACAGACTCTTATATCAAGGTAGCGCGCACCAGCTTCCAGTTGCTTTCCCACGTCGACTGATTGAGCAATACCAAGAGGTTTGAACAACCATGGTCTGTTCAGGTTACTGCTGGCAGAATCATGGCTGCCGACCATAGTGCAGTCCATAACTTTGCATGAGCTTCTTGTTCCTGTGTACAGGCGCTCCATCCAGTTTTCAGCTTCATGAAAAGGAATGCTGAACCTGCTCGGTTCAGTGGTTAACCAGGTGAATGGCCAGGTGAATAACTTGATTAAACGGTGTTTGATTCTCGCACCCAGCGAGGGTCGGCCAGTGTGAGTATTTTGGAGTTGTATCTCGAAAGGCCTGTTACTGTTCTGTTTTTCGATTTTTCTGGTTGCAGAAAAACCGGTTTCTGGTTTCTCTGAAGAAACAGTGGAGGGTGATGCCTGTCTGGGTTTATTGCCGTTATTCGGACCTGAAATGCTCATGGCGTACTTGATCATTTAGCTATTAATCTGCTATCGACAGGCTGTGTAGAGGAATGAGAGGAGACGCTGGTTCCTTACCTGCAAACGACCTGAGGGCTTATGAGGTATGAGTCCACAGGCAAGGAAAAATGCTCAGACTTGAATCAGGAGGCCATCAGAATTTCATATTGTTTAGTCAGCTCCTGCATCTTCTTCAAAATAGACTCGGTTGTGACCGAGATTACCGTTGGCATAAAACGGCCATCCTTATACTGAACAAAACCGGATTTGGAGAAATTCCACTGAGCTTTTACTTTGGTCAACAGACGTTTAATTTCAGCGGTGTTGTCTGAATACTGATCAAGCTCACTTAACGATTCTTCAAACAGGTTAATAGCATCGTCAAAGCCTTTGTCATAATCACCACCTTCCACATTCCAGGACAGAGCCTGATAGTACATGGCAATTTTCTGGCTGAGTGCTCGCTGACGACCGGAAATGTTAACCAGTCGGGCGGAATGAATGGCTGAATACTTTTCTATCTCGGTTACCAGATCATTACTGGCATTAAACACTTCCAGTGACTTATTGATCATTGGAGCGGCTTCAGCTTTGGTCGGAACCTGTATAGCCATCAAGCGATATTCATTCCAGACTTTCTCAACAGCACCAAGGCGTGCCTTAATCTCCGGCGTTGGAGCGTACTCAGATAGTTCATTGAAGTTACTTTCAAACTGACCGACGCTGCTGTCCAGTTGGCCTTGTGCCTGCTCAACATTTACGCCTGCACCAATCATCAGATAGCTCTTGGCAATACGCTGAGACAGCATTCGCTGGAGGCCAGAAATGTTAACAGCTTCTGCATTATTCAGGGCAGCCATGCTCTGGCTGGAAAAAATTAGAAAGCTGCTGATGAAAAACGCTGAAAATAATTGATAAAAACGACGGGAGGATTTCATTCTATGCACTGTAATTGTTCGCTCTATGCACTATTGTTGCACCATGGTTGAGCCAACTCTTCTTTTTCCCTAAAAAAGAGTGGAAGTAGAGGGGATACAGCAAATATTGCGCCAGTATAAATAATGCTCAATTCCCCTGAAGCGGAACAATATCATATGCAAAATGAGTAGTTACATTACCCTAAGTAGATATACGATAAAAATAATTAGCTTATGCTTCGAACAACTCTCATTCATTATGATTGATAAGACGGGCAGCTTATCAAATGGTCATCCACCATCCCCATGGCTTGCATATAGGCATAACAAATTGTACTGCCGACAAACTTGAAACCACGCTTTTTCAGATCTTTGCTCATGGCGTCGGATTCAGGTGTTGTGACGGGAACGTCGGACATAGATTGCCACTGATTGCGAATAGGCTCGTCGCCAACAAACGACCAGATGTATTCATCAAAACTGCCGAACTCTTTCTGTATTTTGATAAATGCCTTGGCGTTGGTGATGGCACTGTTGACTTTCAGGCGGTTACGAATGATACCCTCGTCCTGAAGCAGTCGTTCAATGTCGTCTTCGCTAAACTTGGCGACTTTTTTGACATCAAAACCAGCAAAGGCTTTTCGAAAACCTTCACGCCTTTTAAGAATGGTGATCCAGCTCAGTCCAGCCTGAGCGCCTTCCAGAATCAGAAACTCAAACAGTTTCTGATCGTCGTGACAGGGAACGCCCCACTCTTCATCATGGTACTGGATGTAAAGTGGGTCATCAGTACACCAGGAACATCGATTAGTGGTCAAACTTGCGGTCAAAAGCATGACTCCTTTCAGAATCGCAGTGCTGAGTAGTTAAGTGCCCGGACACATGAGTTCATATGTTATTCGGCTACGTGAGTCTGCACACTAGAGGTTGTTGAAGTAGCAATAGCTACTGGCAAACATTAGCAATTCCATTGAACGAAGTCATGTCTCTCTTGACCTGATGCTGACCCGTATCAGGCTCTGCGCTTTTTGAAGGCAAATCGACCTATACTGGCGACAGTATGAAAGAGCACACTCCAGCCGGACAAATTCTCGTTTGGTAGCTTTCCTTTACCGAGACGAGCCAGTTGTGCTTCGTACCAGTTCAGGTCCAGCATACCTATCTGATCCAGAATGGCTGAGCCGGTCGAACGAATATTGACCTCGATCTTATAGTTTGAGTCATTCATGGCTTTCAGAGGCAGGGATGGTTCAACGGTCATTGGTCGAGCAATGCCAATCAAATCGGTAGCGCCTTCAGACAAAGCGGAACTCATGGCTTTTGAAGAACGGAATCCGCCGGTAACAGCAAGCGTTGTACCTGATACCTGTCGTACCTTCTCTGCGTACTCAAGAAAATAGGCTTCACGCTTTTTAGTACCTTCCTTAATACCAACCCCCATCATTGCCGCCGCTTCATAAGTGCCGCCAGACACTTCAATCAGATTAATACCTGCATCGGTTAGCACTTTAACAACAGCCATGGAGTCTTCTTCGGAAAAACCATCTTTCAAAAAGTCTGCAGAGTTCAGCTTGATACCAACCGGGTAATCATCGCCGACTTCAGCCCTGACGGCCTTGTAAACTTCCAGAACAAAACGACGGCGGTTTTCTGGATTACCACCCCACTGGTCATCCCGTTGATTATGACGAGGGGAAAGAAACTGATTCACCAGATAGCCGTGGGCAGAATGAATTTGAACACCATTAAATCCACACTCCTTGGCCAATCGGGCAGAAGTGGCAAAAGCCTGAATAGTTTTCAGGATATCAAATTCGGTCATGGCTCTGGGTGCCTTGAACCCTTTACCCAGGTCACCTTCGAAAGGAATAGCTGATGGTGCAACAGGTTCGCTGCTGATAAAGGAAGGCACTTGTTTGCCGGGATGGTTGAGCTGAACCCAGAGTTGTGTGTTGTTCTTTGTGCCCTGTCTGGCCCACTGCCGATATTTATCCAAATCACTCTGTTCATCTAGAACACAGTTCTTAGGTTCAGCAATGGCAGTACGATCGATCATTAAATTACCGGTCACACAAATAGCAGAACCACCTTCGGCCCATGTTTCGTAGAGTTTGAACAGCGATTCAGTGGGATTATGATCATCATCAGCCAGCTGCTCACTCATGGCCGATTTATAAAAACGGTTTTTAAGAGTGACGGTATTCGTCAAACTCAGTGTGCTGTTCAGCTCGACCGACATGATTAATATCCTGTTGTTATTATTTTCTATAAATCTGTATAGATGAGTCTATGCGAAGAGCTTGTACCATGGCCTAGCCCATTTTGGCTAATAGGTAAGATGTGGGGATAAATTTCTGTCAGTTTTTAAGCAGGGCAGTTATCCTGTAGGTTCATTCATTCCAGAGATTTTCAAACGAAATGAAAATTACTGACAAAAAAGTCGCTCTTATCCATTACACCCTGAAAAATGCGGGTGGTGAAGTACTGGATAGCTCCGAAGGACATGAGCCTCTGGCTTATCTGCACGGCGCTGGCAACATCATTGTTGGCCTGGAGAGTGCCCTGGAAGGCAAAGCGGCTGGTGACAAACTGGAAGTTTCTGTAGAAGCTGCAGAAGCCTACGGCGAGTATGACGAAAGTCTGGTACAGCCAGTTCCGAGCAGCCAGTTTGGTGAGCACGAAGTTGAAGTGGGTCTGCAGTTCCACGCTGATACTGCTATTGGACCACGTGTTGTAACCGTTACCGCTATTGATGGTGACGACGTAATTATTGATGCTAACCATTCACTGGCTGGTGAAGATCTGCATTTTGCCGTTGAAGTGGTTGAAGTGCGTGAACCTTCTGCTGAAGAACTGGACCACGGTCATGTTCATGGACCTGGTGGTCACGAGCACTGAGTGGCCAGGTAGAAAACCTGATACAAAAAAGTAGCTTCTTTCTGAAGCTGCTTTTAAAATCCCCGAATTCTTTTCAACCCTCTTAACCTCTCCGTTCTATTCTTCATTGGCTTTTAATAAATCCTCTGTTTTTTCGAGAAGTTAATATGTTTATTAAGAGGAACGATCATGTCTGATGATTCACAACAGCAATGCCCTAAGTGCGACTCTCCTTATGGCTACACAGACGGCCAGCTGTGGACTTGTCCTGAGTGCTTCCATGAGTGGACTCTGGAAGAGAAAGCTGCCGAAGAAGCCGCTGCCGTTTTTTATGATGTAAACGGTAATCAACTGGTTGATGGCGATGCTGTTACGGTTGTTAAAGATCTGAAAGCAGGCGGTAGCACCATCAAGTCCGGCACCAAGGTGAAGAAGATTCGCCTGCTGGATGACATGGTTAATGGCCATGATATTTCCTGCAAAATTGACGGCGTTGGTCAGGTTTACCTGAAGTGTTCCGTGGTCAAGAAAGCTTAAGCTGAATGCTGCTGACAGTACCTCGAGCGACGTACTGTCAGTGTCTACTACCTGATCCTTTCTCCCCCATCCTTCCTTTTCAAATCTGTCTGTCAGACAATTGGACTTTAGTTTTCAGATTTTTGTTTTCAGAGAGAATGTTTCTCAGGGATGTTGGCCATGGCAGAGAGAACTGTCGAACAAACAAATCTGCACCGCCTCAATGCTATTCGCTTAACGATACTGTTGATGGAATTAACAGGGCTGGCAATAGCTTCCTGGTTTTCAGTGATTCAGGTTGACTGGTCTGTGCTGTCTATTATTGCTGCAACCACTGGGCTGCTAGTTTTTTATACACATTATCGAAAGCAACTCGTATCGGACATTTCAGAGTCCAGTCTATTTAAGCAACTTCTCGCTGATGTCTTTCTCCAGACGCTCCTCTTGTACTGGAGTGGTGGGTATACCAACCCTTTTATTTTCTCCTATCTGGTCACTGTCACCATCAGCGCCTCGGTGTTGTCTGTCAGACAGCGCTGGTTTATTACAACACTGACTATAGTCTGTTACACGCTCTTGCAAAGGTGGTATCAGCCTTTAATACCTGATCACTCAGCTCATGGTGCAATGCATTCCATGATTATTCTCCACCTGGGCGGTATGTGGATGACGTTCAGTATCAGTGCTTGTCTGGTGACGGGTGTTGTCGCGGGTATGGCCGATGCCATTCGGTCTCATCGAGCAGAAATCAATGCGAGTAGAGAGCAGCGCCTGCGTGATGAACGCATTCTGGCTGTTGCTACTACGGCTGCAGGGGCTGCCCATGAACTGGCAACACCTCTATCAACCATGAGTGTTTTACTGGGGGAGATGTCGAGCGAGTGTTCAGATACCGCTATGTCTGAAGATATCAACCTTCTTCAGACGCAGGTAGGGCTTTGCAAAAAACGGCTGGATAATATTGTCCTGGCCAGTCGCAATCAGGCTATTGTAGCCAAGCCTGTAGCTGACGTTGTTGAGGAGTTGTTGAATGAGTGGCAACTGTTCAGGCCTGAAGCCAATATTCAGTACACCTCTTCAGAAACACCTGACTGTTTGATAGAAGCAGACCAGTCATTGATCATGGCTATGATCAATCTGCTGGATAATTCTGCAGACGCCAGTCCGGACTTTATTGGCTTGAAGGTTATGCGGAACGAGAATCGCGTTGTGCTGCAAATTGAAGACCATGGTAGGGGAGTACTGAGTAAAGTCGCCAGTCAACCTGGTGCAACAGACCTTACTACCAAGAAAGAAGGCCATGGACTGGGGTTGCAGCTCAGTGTTGCTACGGTTGAGCGACTAAGCGGTCATGTTCGTTTATATACAGGTAGTGCTGGCGGTACAATAACAGAAGTCAGTTTGCCTGAGGTTTCAATGGATGAATGATGTAAATGGCAACAGCCATCATAGCCGTGTGAATCAGTTGAGAATGCTGCTGGTCGATGACGATGAAACCTTTTGCCATATTCTGGCCCGTGCCATGCGTCGCAGGAATATGGATGTTCGGGTTGCTTCATCGGTAAACAAAGCCAGAGAAGTGCTACCTGCATTTAAGCCTGACCTGGCAGTGGTTGATTTGAAGATGGACGGTGAGTCAGGCCTGATTCTGGTTCCAGAGTTGTCAGAAAGTAATCCGAGTATGCGGATTCTGATTCTAACCGGCTATGCCAGTATTGCCACAGCAGTAGAAGCAATACGACTTGGGGCAACGAATTATCTATGCAAACCTGCTGATACTGAACAGATTCTGGAAGCGTTATACCGTGGGCCTGAAGCTCCTGAAAGCCTGCCACTGCCCAGTCGACCTTTATCCGTAGAAAGGCTCGAATACGAACATATTCAAAGAGTGTTGCTGGAAAACGACGGCAATATCAGTGAGACCGCACGACTACTAGGGATGCATCGTCGTACATTGCAGAGGAAACTCAATAAAAACCCGGTGAAAACCTGACCCGAAGCGCAGGCTCACCGGAAGGTATCGATAATTGCATTATGCCAGCTTCAGACATATTGAGGATGTGACAAATCGTCGCACAATAAGAAGAGTTTGTACGACGACTGATATTGATAAGAAGTCAGGCTTTACGCTTAATGGGGATAGAACCCCTTTTAGGCCAGTAGTGACGAATGAAGCCCTTTGGCAGCTTGGTCATCAACACACCTACCATCAGAACCAGAGTCAGAAATAGTGACTCCTGACTCAGAGAACGGCCATTCACCTGACAGTCCAGGAAAAGGGCAACAACAGGAAAGATCAGAAAGCAGATAGAAGCCTGAAACGGGCTGGCCAGCTTGTTGAGCTGGAAATAAGCCATGATGCCGCCAATGCCTGCAACAGAGCCAAGATAGAAGACGGCTGCCAGTGACAGTCCGGAAAAATGCAGTGTTGTATCGCTTTCCAGAAATATACCGGCTACTAACAAAAACAGTGAAGCCAGCAGACAGGGCAGAGCATTATAGGTGAGAACGTGAATGCCTTCGCAGCGCGCCTGAACATTGGTGTAGATCACTGCGTGCATTAACACTGCCACTACCAGAGCCACTATGCCTGAAAAGCCGTCAGCGGCACTGACAGCCATTTCGTTGCAGATAATGGTCACCAGACTGATAAGAGCTAGCACCAACCCGGATAACTGACGAATTGAAACCCTTTGTTTTTTGAAGATCAGGGATATCACCAGTACGGCAACCGGCATATTGGCAAAAATAATGGCTGCAAGACCGGATGAAATATATTGCTCCCCGAAAATCATCAGGGTGAAGGGGATGGCAAAATAGAACAGGCTGATCAGGCCACATTCCATCCCTTTGCCTTTGGGGAAGAAAATAGGGGCCTTCTGATGTTTGGCCAACAGCATAATGAGAGGAGCTGCAATGGCAAACCTCAAGCCTGTTGCTGTAATGGGAGGAATAGTCGCAACGGCCAGTTCCATAGCCAGCCAGGTTGTACCCCAGATAAGGCAAACCGTAACAAATAAGAAGGTGACTTTGGCCTGCTGACTCATGGCTCTACCATATGGCAATCAAAAAGAATGAAGAAAGTTTATGCCTAACGGTTGGAAATATGATTTCAAAGTTGCCATGATATTCACACATTTGTGAAAAATAATTCTCTAATATGCTTGATCGAAAGGATAAATTGATTCTCGACTGCCTGCAGCGGGATTCATCTATTTCTGTGGCTGATATTGCTGACAAGGTCAGCCTGACCGTTTCACCCTGCTGGAAACGGCTGAAACGGCTTGAAGAAGAAGGCTATATCACTCAGCGTGTGGCTCTGCTGGATAGCGATAAGCTGGGGCTGAACCTCACGGCTTTTGTAAATATCAAAACCAGAAACCACAGTAATGACTGGTATGAAACCTTTGTGGCCAGTGTCCGTGACCTTGCTGAAGTGATTGAGTTTTACCGTATGGCGGGTGAGTACGATTACATGATGAAAGTGCTGGTGAAGGATATGGCGGCTTTTGATGTGTTCTACAAGCGGCTGGTCAACAGTGTCGAAGGGTTGAGTGATGTAACTTCTTCATTTGCCATGGAAAAACTGAAGAACACCACTTACCTTCCTCTTGAATAAAGGGCCGGAGCAAGGCTAGCGAAACAGGTAGTGGTTGCTACTGAAGGGTTGCCTGAAATAGGTTTCCAACCATTGGTCACAGCTCTCTTTTGAGTGAGTAAGCCTGCGAGCTTGCGAGAACTGCCCGGTTTCCAGTAAATCCTTTCCCATCCTGACCAGATCATGAAACTCCCTGTTTCCCTTCATTTCCAGAGCAAGGCGTTCTATCTCTGAGCGGCTTTCCAGTTGTGGGCATTTTAGAAGGTCTAGTGCGGGATTGATGGTATTTTCGAGAATGACATCTGCAACGCTGTTGTCAGCAGCAAGACCATGGGTCAGGTGAAACTTCTTTGAATCTCCAGCCATACACTCTACTCCTTGTGTAACTTTATTCCGGCTTAACGAAAAGACTAGTCAGGACAGGTCTGAAGGCCAGAGCAGAGCTGATGTCAGTGACAGGGGGCAGTTGAAGCTGTTTCAGCTGGAAAGACAGGAGAAATTTATTCCTTTTTCTTATAAACATGCATGAATGTATGTAAAATCCATTTCAGGCAACCCGCTTAGGGAAAAAGCATTCACTTTTAGTCGAATGTTCAACAATAAATCGAATAACAGTTTGCCTTGAATACGGACATATCATGAACAAGAAATACTTGATGGCAGGTCTTGGCGCAGTAGCTGTGGTAATAGGCCTTTATAAATACAGTCAGTTGACCACCGAGTCTGTTGAAGTGGTTGAACCGGCTCCGGTTCGTGTTGAAGCGGAGGTGATGGCTCTAGAAAATCTGGGTAGTTGGGTTTTCGCTGAAGGTACCGCAGAAGCGCTGCAAAAAGCTTTCCTCAATTTTGAGCAATCAGGCAAAGTCGTCTATATCGGCGAATTGCCCGATGGTAGCCAGATACGCGAAGGCGTAAGGGTTTACGGTCCTTCGGAAGATATTAATAAAGGCCAACTGCTGGCTCAGATTGATAATCGTGAAAGTGCTGCTGAAGTGCGCTCTCTGGAAGCCCGGCTGCAGTCGACCCGGGAAAGAAGAAAAGAAGCGGAAGCCGGTAAGGTTCGAGCGGCTAACAACCTGGTGCAGGCACAATCCAACTTTGCTCGTGTTGAACAGATTTTTAATAAGGGTGTTGTTTCACGGACTGAATATGACCGTGCAACCACAGATCTGAAAAATGCCCAGGCTGGACTGGATGCCGCAAACAGTGCTCTGCAGGCCGCCATTGCCGAGATAAAAAGCGTCGCTGCCGACATGAACCGCTCTACCGTGAGCCTGGAAAAAACCAGTCTTTTTGCACCCTTTGATGGTGTGATTACGTCCGTTAATATTCTTGAAGGTAACTATTACTACCCACCGAGCGGTGCAACGTCCAGCAAGCAGAGAGAAGCTTCCAGTGCTGTCGTTTTAGTAGACGACAGTGCGTATGAGGTTCGCCTGCATCTTCCTGAGAATATGTTTGCCGGAGTTAAAGAAGGGCAAACCGTTTATCTGGCATTAAACGACACAGCCCTTTATGAAGCGGAGAAAACAGGTTTCAGTTCAGGCAACTTTGTGGAAGGTAAGGTCTGGTCGGTTAGTCCTTCTATCAGCCTTCAAAACCGTTCTCTGCAAGTTAAGGTGAGAACCGTTGGCGATGCCAGTGTTATTCGTGATGGCATGTTCCTGCAGGCCTGGATTGCGACGGAAGAAAAGAAAGATGTTTTAGCATTGCCCTGGCAGACACTGGCATTCCGGGATGGGATGCCTTTTGTTTACGTTGTGACGCCGGACAACAGAGCTGAGCTGCGCTGGCTGGATCTTGGTCTGGTGGGTTTACATCGTACCGAAGTGCTGACTGGCGTTAAGGCGGGTGAGAGCATTATTACTCAGGGCCAGCACCTACTGACAGAAGGTTCCCGTGTTGAAATTCTGGGAGCCAAGCAATGAATGGCCTGAAAAATAAGCTGTTTCTGCAGAACCTGCTGGCCAGGTTACTGTTAGGTCTGTTTCTGCTGATGGGAACCATGGCCTACAACACCATGGTAAGGGAGAATCATCCCGACCTGGAAATCCCCAGAGCCTTGATCACAACCAGCTGGCCCGGTGCTTCGCCTGAACAGATTGAAAAAGAACTGACCAAACCGCTGGAAGATGAAATCCGTAATCTGGTGGGTATGAATATCTTTACCAGCGGCTCTTATAACTCTTACTCCATGATCGGTGTAGAGTTTGATGCTGATATCTCCATGACCCTTGCCATGCAACAACTCAGGGCAAAAGTCAGTGCAGCAGAAAGTGAGTTTTCGTCGTCTGCTATTAAAAAACCGGAGATTGAGCAGTTGGGCATGTCTGAAGCACCGGTCATAAGTCTGGTACTTCATGGTGATGTGGATGACTTGATTCTTACCGACGTTGCCAAAAACATTGAACAGCAGTTAGAAGAAATATCTGATGTTAAAAAGGTCAATCTTGGTGGTTTACGTGAGAAAAGCCTTCATATACGCCTTCAACCGAACAAACTGAGAGCTTTGGGTATTTCTCCCCTGACTGTCAGAGACCGTTTGAGCTCTGCCAATATGGATATGGCCTGGGGGCAGTTTGAAGGAGAAGAAAGCACTTTTAACCTCTATCTTGACGGTCGCTTCGACAGTGTCGAGCGGGTACGACAGCTGCCTATTGTTCGCATGGGAGACAATCGTCCGGTAAGGCTGGGTGAGATTGCTGATGTCAGTCTTCGCCTTGATAAGGAGAAGATGCGCACTCTGTTCAGCATGAAAGGAAGCGAGTACACCCGCGGTGTGACCGTTGATGTTCTGAAAAGACCAGGTGCTGATACTATTGCCCTGATCAATAAGACCGAACAGAAAGCCATGGAAATCAGCTCTCAGCCAGACTGGCCAAGGGCACTGAAACTGACCGTGGTAACCGATGATCGAAACCTGATTGAGCAATCTTTCAGTGAAATCTACAGCTCCATGATTCAGGCGACGCTGCTTGTCTTTATTATTTTGATGGTGCTTCTATCCTGGCGTGAAGCCTTGATTGCAGGTCTTGCGCTGCCAGTAACCTTGTTGGCGACTCTGGCTGTTCTGGGAGCTATGGGGCATACCTTTAACGCTACCGTTATGGTTGGTATGGTGCTGGCACTGGGTATGCTGGTGGATGTTTATATCCTTGTCATGGAAGGGATGCATGAGGGGCTGTTTGTTCGTAGAGAACGTTTTAACCAGGCGGTGATGAGTACCGTTAAAACCTTTGCTCTGCCCGCCTTTGCCGGACAGATGACAACGATTCTGGCTATGATTCCCATGATGATGATGGGCGGCATTGACGGTAAGTTTATTCGCATTATTCCTATTACCATCACCGTTGCCCTGATATTGAGTTTGATCATTGCCTTTCTGATCTGTCTGCCGCTCTCTCGCTACCTGCTGGCAAAAGCAGCGGACGGTGGTCGTGAGCTACTGGTGGATAAACTGACTCACCGTTATCGACAGGGGCTGGCTGACTGGCTGTTGTCTTCTCCGTTGAAAAGCAAAAAGCATGCAACCGGCTATGTTCTGGCTGCCTTTGCTATGTTTATTCTCAGTATCAGCCTTGTCGGTAAACTGCCGTCTGCGCTCTATGTGGAATCTGATGACCGAAAACTGGGTATCTCCATTGAGCTGCCACCTCAGGCAACACTGGAAAGCGCACAAATAGTGGCTGATAAGGTCGGTATTTATCTCAATAGTCAGTCTTGGATTGAAAAGAGCATTGCTTATGTTGGTGCCAAGACGCCCGTCGCCAGCAGTACGCTAAAGACACTGATCCTGCCATCTGAGGCCTGGAATCAGGTGGGATTTACCGTCATTCTGGTGCCACGCAGCGAGCGGGAAAAGTTTTCGTTTGATTACCTGAGTGAACTGAGGGCTGGTATTGACGAGACCATCAAGGATGAAGCTGGTTTAAGAGTCAGTATCACTCACAAAGGTAACAAGCCGAGCGGTGAGGACCCGGTTCAGATAGAGCTGAATGGACCCGAATACTCCGAGCTGATGATTATTGCTGCAGAGATACGACAGCTGCTGGCCGAACAACCGGGCGCTGTCGGTGTAAAAGACAACCTTGGAGCTTCACTGCGTGAAATTCGTTTTCGCTTTAAACCGGAACAGCTGAATTTTTACGGTCTGGATGAGAGTAACGTTGCGCAACAGATTCGTATCTCCATGGAAGAGGATCAGTTTGGCAGCTTTAAAATGGCAGGCATTCAGGACGACCCGGATATTCGCATCAGCATGCAGTGGCCGAGTCGTGGTGATGAAATGGGCGGGCCTCTCCACATAACAGAGATTCGTTTGCTGCGAGTAATTACCAAAGATGGTCGTTCAATTCCGCTGTCTCATGTTGCCGACCTTAAGGTGGTTGAAAAACCAAGAGTGTTTATACACAACTATGGTTTGAGGTCAGTAACTGTCCAGTCCCGTGCGGAAGGCAAGACTGCAGCCGCTATTCTGGCGGGTATTAAACCTGAGCTGGATAAACTTCAGTCCGGCTGGCCGGAAGGTTACAGCTATCAGTTTGGTGGCGACAGCAGTCGTTCAGACGAAAGCTTTGGCACCCTCGGTGTCGCCTTTGTACTGGCAGTGGTACTGATCTTTATTCTGCTGACGCTGATGTTTAACTCCATGCTTCAGCCGCTGATCATTCTGTTCATCATTCCACTGGCAATTACCGGTACTTTCATCGGTTACTTCTACTTTGGCGTAATTGTCACCTTTGGAGCCATGGTCGGTTGTGTGTCACTGGCGGGTATTGCGGTAAACAACGGTATTGTTCTGCTGGAAACCATGAACAACCATCGACGTCAGGGCAGAAGCATCAGAGAATCGGCTGCCTATGGTGCGGCTGACCGTATGCGCCCGATTCTCAGTACCAGTCTGACCACTATTCTGGGCTTGCTGCCACTGGCATTGAGCGAACCTCGCTGGTACGGCTTGTGTATGGCGATTGTTTTTGGTTTGATCGCCTCTACTATTGTCGCCATGTTTATTATTCCGGCTCTTTATTTGTTGTTTACCCGGGATAAGGCAGACGAAGATGAATGCCTGCCCGATGGAGCTGGTTTGAATGGAGCCGTGAATGGCGCGTAAAACCAAAGAGGAAGCAGAAGAAACCCGTCGGTTTCTGATGAAAACAGCCCTGAAGCTGTTCAGCGAACAGGGCATTCAGAACACTACTCTGGCTGTAGTGGCCAAAGAGGCGGGTGTGACTCGAGGTGCCATTTACTGGCACTTCAAGGATAAGGCCGACATGCTGCTGGCCCTTTGGGAAAGTATCTTCAGTCCGCTGGAGCTGGCCTATGAAAAACATATGGATGGCTTCACAGGAGACCCACTGGATATTCTTGAAGAGATTGCTGCCAGTTTTTTTCAGTTGGCCTGCTCCAGTCCGGATATTCTTCAGATGCTTAAGATTACCCGACAGTCCTGGAGTGATCCGATTTTGTCTGAACATTGCCGTAAAATGTGCAGTGATGAGGTTAAATCGATTCAGGTCATTATGGAAAAGGCAGAGAATGCTGGCTGTTTAAGAGAAGACTTATCAGCCAAGGCAGCAGCGTTCAGTTTTTATGGTTATCTGGAAGGGGTCATCAACAGTTGGCTTTCTACTGGAGGCGGTGACTGGCTGCTGACAGAAGCAGAAGGAATGGCGCGTGTCATGATACAGGGGCTCAGAAAATCCAATAGTTAAAACTACTGGAT
Source organism: Endozoicomonas sp. OPT23 (assembly GCF_009653635.1). Taxonomy (GTDB): domain Bacteria; phylum Pseudomonadota; class Gammaproteobacteria; order Pseudomonadales; family Endozoicomonadaceae; genus Endozoicomonas_A. Next base: position 304,134 of record NZ_PPFD01000002.1, read on the forward strand.
ATCTGTATAGTGCTTGCCCCTGTCCCTCTGTTATTTGACCAATGTAGTATGCGTCTGATTACTGCGCCGCTGACAGGGAGCATGCTGGCGGCATCTGTTTACGCAGTTAAAGGGTTTTACCCTCAATGGTTTCAGGCCATTGCATTCATGGAAGAAGGATTATTGTTTCTGGCCGGTTTAATTGCCGGTATTCGTTTGCCGGATATTGATCTTCTGCTGCCCGGCTTTTCCCATCGTTCCGGTATTACACATTCCTGCGGTTTTGCTGCCTTGTTTGTAGCTTTAGGTTTTGATGCTATTGCTGGAGGTCTTGCTATAGGTATCGCGCTGCACTTATCGTCGGATATGCAGCCCAAAGCGTGGACGGGTGGAGCTCTGGTTAAGTTGCCATGGTTCGGCAGTATCGGAATGTTGTCGCCGTTATGGTTGTTGTTGAATATTGCCGGTTGCTTCTGGATTTTGTTAAGTATGCTGCCTGCTATAGAAGGCATTGGCCGTTGGGCGGTGATGACCGTCGGTCTTCTGGGCGGTATCTGGTATTTCTTTTATGAAGAGAAGAAAAGGGTATTGCCTTTGATTACTCTTGGCTTTTGTCTTCTTTTAGTTCATCAGTATCGTGATGGGCGGCTGAATGTGGAAGTGGTCGTTCAGTACTTTGTTTAGAAGAGTATTTTTTAAATGCTTTCTCTAAATGCGCTGTGGTTAACAGCGCTTTTAGAGAGTCAGTTATTGCTGACTGTTTTTTTTCTGACTTTCTTTGACTGATATCTTGCCCTGACGGCGACTGATTACAGTCTTGGTAACCTCACTGCCAATATGAGCTTCACCACGCTCTTTAGCTAACTCCATCTGCTTTTCACGATCCATAAAGCGACGCTTCTGCTCAGGAGTATGCTTATCGTTGCAGTTAGGGCAGCTCACACCTTTGATATAGTGTTCACTGATTTTATCTTCTTCGGTAATCGGCAGACGACAGGCGTGGCATTGGTCGTACTGTCCTTTCTCAAGCTGATGGTTAACCGTTACACGATCATCAAAAACAAAACACTCACCTTCCCAGGTGGACTCTTCCTGTGGCACTTCTTCCAGATATTTCAGAATACCGCCTTTCAGGTGGTAAACGTTTTCAAAACCCTGCTCTTTCAAATAAGCCGTGGATTTTTCACAGCGAATGCCACCGGTGCAGAACATGGCGACTTTCTTGTGCTTTTCAGGGTTCAGGTTTTCTTTTACGTAATCCGGGAACTCACGGAAGGTTTCAGTTTCAGGGTTAACGGCATTTTTGAATGTGCCTACCTGAACTTCGTAATCATTGCGGGTATCGATCAGAATAGTGTCCGGATCATTGATCAGGTCATTCCAGTCTTTTGGCTCGATGTAAGTACCCACTACTTCTTTCGGGTCAATACCTTCAACACCCATAGTGACAATCTCTTTCTTGAGCTTCACTCGGGTGCGCTTAAAAGGCTGAGTTTCGACAAAGGACTCTTTGTACTCAAGTTCAGCTAAGCGTGGATCGCTTTTCAGCCAGTTTAACAGGTGATCGATAGCAGCTCTTGAACCGGAAACTGTACCGTTAATTCCTTCTCTGGCCAGTAACAGGGTTCCCCGAACCCCGTTACTTTCCATCTCTGTAAACAGCGGCTCCTTAATGGATTCGAAGTTCTCCAGAGTGACAAACTTGTATAAAGCACAAACAACGACTGACATTATTATTGTCCTGATATGCGAACCGGAGCGTAAATCCGGAGCATCATTTATATATATTTTCTTACTGTCTGCTGGTTAGGCAGCAGACCATTTTAGCAGTGTCAGGAATTATTTGCCTTGCAGACTTTCAATGGTGCGGATGAGCTTGTTCAGCTCTTTCATAAGTTTTTTGTGTTGCTTGGGTGTTCGGGTTGCCAGCATATAAGCCACAAACTCTTCAGACAGAGTGCGGTTATGAATGATCAGCTCTTTAAATTCGCCGGACTGCCATGGGCGTTCGGATGAAAGCAGAGGCATAAGAGAAACTGCAGGATGACTGAATGCTACTGAAAGACGGCGAGACCATTCTCTTCTTGCTTCCAGCTGTTGGCTGAAAGCCGGGATGATTTGTTGCTGCCATTGATCAAGCTGGCGAAGTTGCTCTCTGGTCAGCTTGCCAAACCGTTCCCTGATCTGTTCCTGAAAGTTCTGTCGATACTCTTTTCTTTGTGACTCAATTGTTTTCAGTTTGGCAAACCGTTTGGCGGTTTCATCCGTCTTTTTTTCAAGGGCTGAAACAAGTCGCTTCTTCTGTTTCTCAGTAAAGGTGGCTGCCAGAGACTGTAGTTCGGGTTTTGCTTTGTCGATTAGACGACGGGTGAAGGTGAATAGCTGCTCATTGGCTTGTTGAATACCAAGGAACAGTTCCTGCTCAGATAAGGTCTGATCTTCGAGTTGGGCTTTTATGGACTTCAACCAGTCGAGGTAGCGTGGTAACTCTTCTTTTCTGTGCCATGAAATAAAGGCGGAAAACGATTCATCAAACTGGTTACGCTGGTTTTTGTTCAGGTCTATGTAGTCATCCAGATACCAGTGAATCAGCCAGTCAGCATTGTTGTAGGCAAACTTGGTGGTGCAACCGGAAAGCAGCAGAAAAAAAGACAGGACAAGAAAAGCCTTACCCGCAGAGAGGAAAGAAAAACGAAAACGAAGAGAAGGGAGTAGTTGAGCCATTAAAGTAATTTAATGGCAATAGAGCGGAATAGCTACCGCTCTATTAAGCATCAGAGGTTAGCTCTGCAGCCAGATGTCCTTGGCCCAGTGCCAGATGCTTGGCCAGGTATCATCTTCAGCAAGAACGCCTTCACTCCACAGACCAATTTCACCTTCTGCGGAAATGCAGTAGTAACCACCTGCATACTCGCAGATCGGCAACAAATCTCTTGGCATGCCCAGATCCCAAGCTATTGCTGACACTTCAGGCAGATAAGTATGAGACTGGGAGTCGGTAATGGTTACCGGTTCCAATGAACCATAAACCACATCACTGACATTCAGCAGAAACTCCCGAAGCTCAAAGGGAATCGGAATCAATATCTGCTCTTCTGCGTCAATGATGTCGTCTTCATTGGGCAGTTCCAGGGGAGAAGGTACATCCAGGGCAACTTCCCTGAGCTCTTCAATCACGTCTTCCATCGTTTATACCTGAATAGTGAAATGACTGATTAAACATTTCATCAGGTATCTGCCCAAGTATTCAGGCAAATACCTTCAGAATATTTTGGCTGCTTACTTGCGACCTTGAGGCGGTCTGCCAGTTTTTGCCGGTGTTCTTCTCTGTTGTGGCTTCTGACCAGGCTTGCTTCTGCCTGCCGGAGCAGAAGAACCACGACGAGGGTTGTCCGTTGGCTTTCTGTCAGACTGCCCTGCTGGTTTTCTGTCAGATCGTCCCGCTGGCTTTCTATCAGACCGTCCTGCTGGTTTTCTGTCAGATCGTCCCGCTGATTTTCTATCAGACTGTCCTGCAGGTGCACGACGCTGCTTCATCTTCTTAGCCGGAGCAGCTTCTTCAGTGTGACCGCTCACATTTTCAAAAAATGGAATCGGTTCTACGTCGAGAGGCTTCTTGATCAGTTTACGGATTTTTTCCAGCAGCGGCTTTTCTTCCGGATTCATCAGGGAGATAGCACGACCAGGTGATCCGGCACGGCCGGTACGACCAATACGGTGAACGTAATCTTCTGGTACTTTTGGCAGGTCGTAGTTTACTACCAGTGGTAGTTGCTCAATATCCAGACCTCGGGCAGCAACGTCGGTTGCGACCAGTACTCGCCATGCACCGGCCTGAAACTCAATCAGTGTTCTATTTCGAAGGTACTGACTCTTGCCACTGTGAATAGCGGTCGCATTAATGCCTTCGTCGCCCAATAAGTCAGCCACTTTGTCGGCCGCTTTTTTGGTGCGGACAAATACCAGAGCCTGAGTGTATTGGTTACCTTGAATCAGGTAACTGAGTATTTCCGGCTTGTCCTGCTGGTCAACAGGGTAAACAGACTGAACAACGGTGTTAGCCGCAGAGTTGGGTGACTCAACTTCAATCTTCACCGGGTGACGCTGAAATTCATGAGCCAGTTGTTTGATGTCTTTGGAAAAGGTCGCGGAGAACAACAGGTTTTGTCGTTTAGGCGGTATAGCAGCCAGAATCTTGTCCAGCTCACGTTTGAAACCAAGATCCAGCATACGGTCTGCTTCGTCCAGCACCAGAATTCTCAGCTGGTTCAGAGATAGATGTTCTTTTTCCAGCAGGTCAATCAGACGACCCGGTGTCGCTACCAGAATGTCCACACCTTCTTTCAGAGCCATGATCTGAGGTGCCATCTCTACACCACCGTAAGCAACGGCTGTCTTCAGTGACAGATGCTGGCCATAGCGGGAAAAGCTTTCAGCGACCTGAACCGCCAGCTCACGAGTAGGCGTCAGAACCAGTGCACGTACTGGCTGATTACCCGGTGCTTTCATTTCTGACAGGCGGTGCATGATTGGCAGTGCAAAACCGGCAGTTTTACCTGTGCCGGTCTGGGCAGAGACCATCACATCACGGCCAGTCAGCACCATGGGAATTGCCTTGGCCTGAACCGGCGAAGCCTTCTTGTAACCCAGCTCTGTAACGGCTTTGGTCAGTGGCTCGCTCAAGCCCAGTGATGTGAAGTCTGTCATTTTGGTCTGTCAGTTATGGATGGGGGGCAGGCATTCTACCGGAACTTGTCGGGAATCAGAAAATATTCCTTCTTGATTACCCGTGTTTATACACCTACATCAGATCTCGTTTCAGCCTTACCGGCAGTTTTGAGAAGTCGATGTCAGGTATGATCTGATACCCCAGCTGATTTTTGGCTGATTCATAGAGCCACTCCATTGAGCCTATAATACTGTCGGAGTAAGTGAAAACTGACCCTAGTAGAGTAATTTCACCCAGATAGGGATTTATGTTGACGAACTTCAGGTGGCCATCAATATCCTCACTCTTAATACGACTGTCCACATTGTCACAAGCGTGCAGATTAAAACTTAAATTAAAAAAATACCGTTCAGCAGAGTGAGGTATTTCAATACCCTTTTCATTCGAGATGTATTCAATGCGTTGAATTCGGCCCTCAGCTTTGCCATTTGAAAGCAACTGAATTTTCACCGCGTATCGTTCAACGGTTCCTGCGGTTTTATCGTAGATTCGATCAGACTTACCACTGTATGAACCTTCGGGCAAATGACAGAGGCCGTCAGCAAGGCAGAGTTCAGTGAACAGCAGAAAAACCAGGCTGGCAGCCTGAAAGATTGATTTCATGGTGTGAGTATCCTTTCTATTTTCGTATTGCTGATTTGGACAGAAAGGATTAACTGAGGTTCAAGATATAATACCCACCTTATACCAATGTCTAAGGTGGGTGGTGTAGCAGGTAGTAATAATCCTAGAAAGGCTTTAGCTTTTCTTACGCTTCATCGGTTCAAAGCCGGCATCAACTGCTTTACTGCTGGTCTGGCTCTTGGCAGGGCTTTTCTTTGCAGAGGCATCAGAACCGTCTTTAGCTGGTGCACGACGCTTGCCAGTCTTCTTCTTGTCTCTCAAACGCTGCTTGCCAACGGTTGTTTTTTTACTGTCGCTGGATTTCTTCTTTTTAGTGCCTGCCGCTTTACCGGAAGCCTTAAGCTTCTTTGGTCCTTTCCAGGAACCACGGAGTTCCTTGATGGAACGCTTCTCAAAGCGTGTTTTCAAATAGCGCTCAATACTGGAGGTCAGGTTCCACTCGGCATGGTCAACCAGAGAGATGGCTACACCCTTTTCACCAGCACGGCCGGTACGACCTACGCGGTGAACGTAGTCATCGCCGTTGCGAGCCATTTCAAAGTTGATGACCAGCTCGATGCCTTTGATATCCAGTCCACGAGCCGCGACGTCTGTTGCCACCAGAATGTTGATCTGACCGGCAGCCAGCATACCCATCATGCGCTTGCGTTCGGAGTGATCCATTTCGCCGTGCAGTACACCGACTCTCAAATCATGATATCTGAGCTTGGCGCACAGCTGGTCAGCGTGAAGGCGCTTGTTGGTGAAAACAATGGCCTTTTCAAAGGTTTCGTTTTCCAGTAACCAGCGAGTCAGCTTTTCTTTGTGGGCATGATCATCCGCCAGCATCATCTGATGATGAATGTTTTCGTGCTTGTCACGAGCTGTGCTGAGCATCAGGGATTCAGGTTCGTTCAGTACCAGCTTGATCAGCTCAACCATACCTTTCTGTTTCAGCGTTGCTGAGAACAGCATGGTTTGACGTTCCGGGCGACACTCGGAAGCAATTCTTATCATGTCAGGGCTGAAACCAAAGTCGAGCATACGGTCGGCTTCGTCGAGAATCAGATATTCCAGGTCACTGAAGTCGGTGTTGCTGTTATCCATCTGTTCCAGCAGACGACCAGGGGTTGCGATCAGAACCTCAGGATTCTTACGTAGAGTATTCACCTGATGACGGAAATCATCACCACCGGTGATCAGGCCGGTCTTGATAAAGGTGTAACGAGTCAGCTTTTCACACTCATCAAATACCTGACGAGCCAGTTCGCGAGTTGGAACCAGAATCAGCATACGAGTGCTGGACTGTGGTGCCGGGTTGTCCTGAAAATGGTTCAAAGCTGGCAGCAGAAAGGCTGCGGTTTTACCACTGCCGGTTTCCGAGCAAACCATCAGGTCTTTCTTGTCCATGGCCTTGGGCAGCACAGCGGACTGAACCGGTGTGGCTTCGGTGAAACTCAGCTCATCCAGGGCTTTCAGCAGTCTTTCATGCAGGGACAGTTCGGAAAACAGCAAGTGCATCTCCTAAGGGAAGATAAATTGGAAGGGCGGGCATTTTAGTCCTGTGAGCAGGAAAAGGCTATATACTAAACCGCTTGCAAAAAATTAAAGCTAAACGTGCCAGAAATTAAAGTTGAATAATGAGGCTCTACAGGATGTCACAGCAGGAAGAACAGCGAGTTACGCTATTGGTAGACGTCCAGAATATCTACTACACCACCAAACAGATTCACCGCTGTAACTTTGACTTCAATATCTTCTGGGCAAAGGCGACTGCCGGTAGAAAGGTCGTAAAAGCCATTGCCTACGCTATTGATCGTGGTGACCCAAAGCAACGACAGTTCCAGAACATCCTTCGAGCCATTGGCTTTGAGGTAAAACTCAAACCTTATATTCAGCGATCTGACGGTTCTGCCAAAGGCGATTGGGATGTAGGCATTGCTTTGGATGGCATGGAATACGCACCTAAGTCGGACGCTGTCGTTTTAGCTTCGGGCGACGGTGACTTCGATATGCTGGTGGATCGAATGAGAAATGCTTACGACGTTGACGTGGATGTTTATGGTGTACGAGAGCTTACGGCTGCATCGCTGATTAATGCTGCGACACGTTACATTCCAATCGAAGGTGATTTACTACTAAAAAAGCAGTAAGTCTGAAAGCTAAATTCTGTTTGATTGAATCTAGAGGGAACAGGTAAGGAATAAGCCGACCATCCTCCGGCATGGATGCCGGGGCTGAGCGCCCAAGGATGGCTTCACAGCGTGTTGGCGTTTCCTTACCTGTTTGCACGGAATCAGCGGTTTACTCACAACAAAAGTGAACCGCTGAAACGGCACATTACATCACGCGCATACCAGGCTGGGCACCTTCGTGAGGTTCCAGAATCCAGAGGTCAGAACCGCCAGGGCCTGCCGCCAGAACCATACCTTCACTGACACCAAACTTCATCTTGCGTGGTGCAAGGTTGGCGACCATTACCGTGTGTTTGCCGATCAGGGCTTCTGGCGCGTAAGCAGACTTGATACCAGCAAAAATGTTGCGGGTCTCTGCTTCACCAATGTCCAGAGTCAGGCGCAATAGTTTACCAGCGCCTTCTACATGCTCGGCGTTAACGATCTTGGCAATACGCAGGTCAACCTTGGCGAAATCATCAAACTTGATTTCCTCAGCCACAGGTTCTTTTTCCAGCCACTCATTACTGGCTAAACTTGCCGCTTCAGCAGGTTTCTGTTCAGCCATTTGCGCGAGCACCTCCTTGCTGGCTTCAATCATTGCTGCCACCTTGTCAGACTCAACACGGGTCATCAACGGCTTGAACTTGGCCACTTCGTGGTCAAGCAGAACCGTCTGGCTGTCAGCCCAACTCAGCGGCTCAATTTTCAGGAAAGCTTCCGCTTTGGCAGCCATGCCCGGCAGAACCGGCTTCAGGTAAATCATCAGCAGACGGAACAGGTTAATACCGGCAGAGCAGATGTCGTGCAGTTCCTGATCCTTGCCTTCTTCCTTGGCAACAACCCATGGCTTAACTTCATCAATCCAAGCGTTAGCCTTGTCAGCCAGTGCCATGATTTCACGCATGGCCTTGCTGAACTCACGGTTCTCGTACAGAGCAGCAATACGGTCACCGGCTTGCTGGAAATCAGCCGTCAGTTCTTCAACCATATTGTTGGACGACAGTTTGCCGCCAAAACGTTTCTTGATGAAACCGGCGTTACGGCTGGCAATGTTAACTACCTTACCTACGAGGTCGGAGTTTACACGCTGAACCAGGTCGTCTGTGTTCAGGTCAAGATCGTCAATACGGTTGGACAGCTTGGCTGCGTAGTAATAACGCAGGTATTCAGGGTCCAGATGATCCAGCCAGGTACGAGCTGTAATAAAGGTGCCACGGGACTTGGACATCTTCTCACCGTTCACGGTCAGGTAACCGTGGACGTTTACAGCAGTCGGTGTACGGTAGTCTGCACCTTTCAGCATGGCTGGCCAGAACAGGCAGTGGAAGTTAACAATGTCTTTACCGATGAAGTGGTGAACTTCACAGTCACTGTCTTTTTTCCAGTACTCGTCAAAGTTCAGGTCATCACGTTTCTGGCACAGGTTTTCAAACGCAGCCATGTAGCCAATAGGTGCATCCAGCCAAACGTAGAAAAACTTGCCAGGTTCACCCGGAATTTCAAAACCGAAGTAAGGCGCGTCACGGGAGATGTCCCAGTCCTGCAAACCAGCATCCAGCCATTCGGCCAGCTTGTTGGCAATCTCGTCAGAGATAGTGCCGGAGCGGGTCCATTCCTGAAGGAAGTCACCGAAGTCGGACAGTTTGAAGAAGAAGTGCTCACTGTCCTTCTCAATCGGCGTTGCACCGGAGATAGTAGAGCGGGCATTCTTCAGATCAGCCGGAGAATAGGTAGCACCACACTTCTCGCAGTTGTCGCCATACTGGTCGTCAGTACCACATTTAGGGCACTCACCCTTGATGTAACGATCAGCCAGAAACATCTCTTTCTCAGGGTCGTATGCCTGAGTAATGCTGCGGCTGGCGATATGGCCTTTTTCCTTCAGCTTCAGATAGATAGCTTCTGACAGCGTCTGGTTTTCCGGGCTGTGAGTAGAGTGATAGTTGTCGAACTCCACCATAAACTCGCCAAAGTCGCGAACGCGCTCTTTGTTGATCAGGGCTACGGATTCTTCCGGCGTAATGCCCTGCTTCTCGGCGTGCAGGCTGATGGCAGTGCCGTGGGCATCGTCAGCGCAGACATAGGTACAGGTGTTGCCGAACTGCTTCTGGAAACGAACCCAGATATCGGTCTGAATATATTCCACCAGGTGACCCATATGCAGAGGCCCATTGGCATAGGGCAGGGCACTGGTAACAAGAATTTTGCGTTGGCTCATTCGACGTCAGTTCGCTGAATTGGGGAATAAAAAAGTAAAAGAGGGATTATACGATATTTGAAGGGCTGGTGTTGAGAGTTGGGCAATCTTCTTTTGTCTTTAACGCCTTTTTGTGTATAGGTTAGAGATTAGGGTCATAAACAAAATGGCTCAAATTTAACTATGACCGTGATGCATTCGACGTTAAAATGTCCTGCTCCCTGTTTCTACGGGAATGTCCGGAGGTGTGCCACTCAATATTCCGGTTGGGCCCTGTTTTCGACTTATCAGGCCTGCACAGACGACTCCAGTTTAATTATTTTGAATTCCTGATCGGTAGACCGGAACCGGTAAGGCAGGTATTGTTATTTTCATGACGGACGAGGATCAGAAACGACGTTATATTCGCCAGCGCAATGCCGGTGCACTGCCTTGGGAGTTGGAAGACGCTTCACAACGAACCAGGGAAGAGCACCCCGTATTCAAGCAACAGGTTCCAGCGGCAGATAAGCTGGACGGTTCCCGAGTACAGTCATTGCCGGAAGATTTTCAGCCTGACCCTGTCTACGTTGAGTTTCTTGAAGCGCACCATGGCATTCCGACCGAGTTTACCCTGCAGCAGTTGGTAGAGTTCAAGCTGTACTGGCGGGAAACCGGCGAAGCAAGAAAAGCCTGGCAGAACAAGTTCAAGAACCATGTGATCTATCAGTGGAAACGGAGCCAAAGTGAAGCAGGGCAAAGATCTAATCGATCAACAGCTGAGAAGCTTACAGACACCAGCTGGGCAGACGACGATGTCCAGGTCAACTTCGACCAGCCAGACGACGAACCCTTCTGACGGCTCTTCTAATGAGCAGTCAGCCAGCGTAGAGCAGAAGCAACAGTATCGTTACGCTATTAACGGTCTGTTTACTCTGCTCGAAGATGCTTATCCACTGAAGTTCAAACGTGCTTTTCCTACCGATGATGATGTTAACCGTGCCAAGCGGGTCTGGTATCAATCGTTAAAAGAGTTCAGTCCAAAGCGAATTATGTTGGCAGGACAGAAGGCGCTGGATACCAGCAAGTTCTTTCCTGATCTTGGTGATATCCGTGAACTCTGCAGGTTACGTTACGATGAGATGGGTTTGAAGGAGCCACTCCAGGCGTATTACGAAGCCTGTCATTCTCCCGATCAAAGCCGAAACTATCGCTGGTCGCATATTGCTATCTATCTGGCAGCCAAACAGACAGGCTGGATGACTCTGCGCAGCGAAGAGCAACGTATTGCTCTGCCGATCTTTGAACGCAATTACAACATCATTTGTAATAGAGTTCTGGATGGCGAAGATCTGGAAGCCGAGATTCTGCAGGGACTGGAAGACAGCCGTAATAAGGAAGCAGTTCGCCTGGCAGAAGAGCAAGCGGAACAAAAGCTCAGAAAACAGATGGAAAAGCAGGGTATTGACCCTAATGCTGGTCGCAGTGCCTTTGATAAACTTAAAGAATCATTAAAGAGCCGCTAGTTCACTGGCGCAACCCTTCATAAATCATTAGTCTATTCGCCATTCTCACCTTTGGAGACTGGCGCTGATGAGTGCACCTGATCGTGCTGCAGTAGAAGCAGCCATCAAAACTTACTACGACCCTTATCTGAAACAGGACCTGGTATCAGCTGGCTGTATCCAGTCGCTGACCATTGAAGGCGGCTCTGTTTCTGTTTCTGTAGACCTTGGTTATCCATCTGATGGCCTGAAGGTTGGCATTGGCCAGATGCTCAGCTCCAAGATTGAAGACGTTGACGGTGTTGAGAAAGCTAAGGTCGATGTTGACTGGACTGTGAAAAGCTCGCCTGTACAAGGTCAGCTGGAAGCCATGTCTGGCGTCAAAAACATCATTGCTGTGGCTTCCGGTAAAGGTGGTGTTGGTAAATCAACCACCAGTGCCAACCTGGCTTTAGCGTTGGCCGCTGAAGGTGCCCGAGTGGGTATTCTTGATGCTGATATCTATGGCCCAAGTGTGGGCATGATGATGGGCATCGCCGACGGTACTCGCCCTGATGTTAAAAATGAAAAGTTCTTTGTGCCTATTGAAGCTCATGGCATTGAAGCTATGTCCATGGCATTTCTGGTGACTGAAGATACGCCGGTTGTCTGGCGTGGTCCTATGGTCAGTGGCGCATTGCAGCAGTTACTGACTCAGACGATCTGGAATGATTTGGATTATCTGGTGATCGACATGCCACCGGGTACCGGTGATATTCAGCTGACACTGGCTCAGAAAGTACCTGTTACTGGCAGTGTAATTGTTACGACACCTCAGGATCTTGCTTTGATCGATGCCAAAAAAGGTATCGAGATGTTCAAGAAGGTGAACATTCCGGTACTGGGTGTGGTTGAAAATATGGCGGCTCACATTTGCAGCAATTGCGGTAATGTTGAGCATCTGTTCGGCGAAGGAGGTGGCAGTCAGATTGCTGACAAATTCAATACTGAACTGTTGGGCTCACTGCCTCTGTCCATGATGATTCGTGAGCAGGCTGACAGTGGCGCACCAACGGTTGTTGCTGAACCTGATTCCCAGATTACTCATATCTATAAGGATATGGCTCGAAAAGTGGCGGCTGAGGTGGCCCTGAAGAATCTTCAGGAACCGGAGATGCCGACTATTTCGTTTACGAACGACTAAACTGTATTTCAGCCTGACAAAGGCACTGTTTGAATCTACTCAAACAGTGCCTTTTTAATATACGGTCCGAGTCATTAATCCTCAGGTCAATCTTTACCGGGACACTGTTTCTTTCTGATGTTTCTCAAACCAGTCCTGCAGAAACTGGATGCATAGTTTGATTTTCGGCGGAACAAAGTGTCGAGCCGGATACATCGCATAGAGTGTCAGTCTCGGTTTCTCTACCTTTTGAAGCAGCTCGATAACACTGCCTTCCTTGATCGCACCTGCAGATATGAAGTCCGGAATAAAACCGATCCCCAGTCCAGCTTTGATTAAATCAAGCATGAAGGGAGTGCTGTTTACGCGAAGAGTTCCTTTGATTTTTACGCCCTCTTGCAATGGCCAGATATCCTGACCACGAAAATAGCTGTAGATAAAACAGTTATGGTGGACAAGGTCTTCTACCTGAGTAACAGCCCCATGTTTTTGTAGATAGCTTTTGGAAGTGCAGACGGCATAACTGAAATCCATCAACGGCTTGCCAATATAGTTGGAGTCAAATGTACGACTGGCTGCTCTGAAACCAAGATCAAAACCATTTTCGATCAAATCAACGGGTTCATCATTTAGGTGAATATCCAGCTCCATCTCAGGGTATTCCTGCATGAAATCGGCGAAGACCTGACTGAGGTGTGACATTCCCAATGCCATCGGTGCATTTATTTTAAGTTTTCCCCGTGGTTGTTCCTGAACACCGTGCACAAAGCTTTCAGCGGCTTCTATGCGTTCCAGTATTTCCTGACAGTGCTTCAGGTAACCATTACCAATCGTTGTCAGCTGCAGGGAGCGGGTAGAGCGGTGCAGTAATCGGGCACCAATGTCTGCTTCCAGGCGACTGATTTCTTTACTGACCATTGATTTAGATGTACCCAGTTCATCTGCAACAAGGGTAAAGCTGCCACGTTCCGCCAGCCTTACAAACAGCGACATGGCTCGTAGCTTATCCATTGTGTTTCCTGAGAGTGAACAGTGTGTTCATATTGTAGATATATATGAAACCTGGCAAGGCATTTACTCTGATTGAGTCGATTAAGACAATCACTCATACCTGGAGAAAGTCATGTATACCCTCTATTACCTGCCAGACGCCTGCTCCCTCGCTACGCTCACTGTCCTGTTGGAACTCGATCAACAGGTCACACTGATTAATAAAACGGGGATTAATAATTTCAGGGAGATTAATCCGGTTGGAAGTGTACCGGTGCTGGTTGATGGTGAGAAAACACTGGTTGAAGGGGCGGCAATATTGCTTCAGCTCTTGCAACAAAAACCAAACCAGTTGTTTCCGCAAGACGAAGACGCTCAGCAGCAGGCGACTCAGAACATTATGTTCGCCAACGCAACCATGCATCCGGCTTATGGTCGTTTGTTCTTCATTGCACAAAATCTTCCTGAGGGCGATGCAAGGAACGCAGCATTTTCAGCAGCGGCTGGTGCTATTAATCAGTTATGGCAGTTTGTTGAAACTCAGTTACAGGATAAAAATTTTCTCGGTGGAGACTTAGTATCTGCGGCGGATATCATGCTGACGGTTTATTCACGCTGGGGTGAACATTTTCCGGTTGAAATAGAAACAGGTCCACGCACGGTTGCCATGTTGACCAGTGTTCTCGGTCGTCCAACCTTCCAGCGTGCTCTTACTATGGAGGCTGAGGGGTGAGCTTTTTGGTCAAGTCGGACGAAGACTTTTCAGCGATCCATGAAATTATTCGTGCTTATTTTGTAGGCTTATACACGGGTGATAGCGCCAAACTGAGAAGTATTTTTCACTCTTCCGCGATGCTGGCAGCCCCAGATAATCATCGGTCGCTCAGCCGCTGGTTGATGGATGTAGAGAACAGATCCTCGCCGGAATCACAGGGACATGCATTTAACTTTCGAACGCTTGCTATTGAGATAACCCAGAGACAGGCAATGGTTAAACTGGAGTGCCCGTTATTCGATCATTTTTATATCGACTATCTGGGGCTGCTGAAAGAAGAGGGACGCTGGTTGATTGTTAATAAAATGTATACCGATGTTGCCAGTTCTTCAGAAAGGAGGGCGTCATGAAAGTACTGAAAATCGAGATGGTACACGACGCCGTTTGCTCATGGTGTCCGCTGGGTTATTCCAATCTGACGACGGCATTACAGCCATTTGAAAGTGATGTGCGAGCCCGGATTCAGTTGTTGCCCTATGAGCTAAACCCGGAACTTCCGCCTGAGGGAGAAACAATCATGTCTATGTTTCAACGGCAGTGGAACTGGAGTGAGGAGCGCATAAGAGACTATCAGCAGGACATTACACGGCAAGGTAGAGAGGTGGGTATTGAGTATGACTTTGCCAAAAGAACTCATTACTTCAATACGTTCAAAGCCCACTGCTTACTGCATTGGGCAGAAACATTTGATAAGCACCTTATTTTGAATCAGGAGCTTAAATACGCTTACTTCTCGCAGGGAGCGAATATCAGCGACACCGATGTGCTTTTAGCCTTGGTTTCAAAAGCTGGATTAAGTGCTTCGGAGGCTGAAGAAGCTCTTCATTCGAAGAAAATAATAGAACAGACCCAGGCCAAACAAGCTCGAGCTAAGAGTCTGTCTATTCAGAGCATTCCAGCTTTTATCTTTAATCAGAAGCAACTGGTAGTGGGTTCTAATTCAGTTGAGTTCTTTACCGATTTGATTCAATCCTTTCTAGACGAGGAAGCGCCAAATGCCCTACGTAAATATTAAAGTGACTGATGAGGGAGTAACACCAGCAGAAAAGAAAGCCCTGATAGAAGGGACAACGAAACTGTTACAGGATGTTCTGAATAAAGACCCTAAAACTACGTTTGTCGTTATCGACGAAGTGCCTACCGACAACTGGGGTATTGGCTTTGAGACAGTTTCGGAAATCAGGCAAAAGCAGGAATGATCAAAGGTAGCGACCTTACCTTGACTGTTTACCAGTGACTGATGTCGTTTATTAGTGATGGAGCAATAGTTAATAACTAAAGCTTCATCACTCGCTTCTGAACCTTCTTTAAAAAACCAACTCTTTTTTCTTCTGTCACCTTATCCATACTGTACAAAGCCATCCAGTCGGCTTTAACACTATTGGTGACTTGTTTGAGACTCAATCGGAACATTTTTCTGGGTGGGTTACCAACAGCGGCCATTCGCCATCTGGCCGCTCCCTGTGTGGTAATCACCAGAATCTTTTTGATTTTGGTCAGCCCCGGTTTGACCTTTCCGTTTTCAAAGGTCGCAACGATTCCTGGCAGCCAGATACGGTCGAGCCAGCCTTTCAGAATGGCAGGTGGTCCCATCCACCAGGTTGGGTAGATAAATACCAGTGCTTCAGCCCAGCGTAGCCTGCCTATATCCTGCTCAATACCGTCGGTATTGTCTCGGGTCATATAGCGTTCCCGTTCTTCAAGAGACATGCTGGCTTCAAAGCCTTCCTTATAGAGGTCCAGTACGTGCACGTCATGCCCGGCTTCTATCAGGCTTTCTTCGGTTTGGTGAAGAATCGCTGCATTAAAGCTTTCCGGGTTGGGGTGGGCATAAACTACCAGCACTTTCATCGAGGGGCGTTTTCCTGACATCTGAAATATGAGTCCTGCAGTTTAAACCAATGTTGCTATCGAATCCTTTCCTTTGCTGGCAGGGCTGACGGTATAATGTCTGTAAAACAACAATCAGTTGCCGAAACAGCCGCTATTTTCATCCTCATAGCGGTTTTTTTGAACAGGATCAGGTGCAACCATGAGATTGAGTGATCAGGACATAGAAAACTGTCTGGATAATGGCCGTATTGTTATTGAGCCACGACCGGGTACGGACAAGATCAGCGGAGTCAGCGTCGACCTGACTCTGGGCAACAGCTTCAGGGTCTTTAATGATCACGCTGCGCCTTATGTGGATATCAGTGGCCCAAGGGAAGAAATTAACCGGGTGCTGGACTCCATCATGAGTAAGGAAATTGTGCTGGAAGGTGAGGAAGACGCTTTCTTCCTGCATCCGGGCGAACTGGCGCTGGCCGTCACTCAGGAAGCCATTACTCTGCCTGATGATATTGTCGGCTGGCTGGATGGTCGTTCTTCACTGGCGCGTCTGGGGTTGATGGTGCACGTTACCGCTCACCGAATTGATCCGGGTTGGAGTGGACAAATCGTTCTGGAATTCTTCAATGGTGGAAAATTACCGTTGGCTTTGCGTCCGGGGATGGGTATTGGTGCGATCAATTTTGAAACCATGAGCAGTCCTGCAGTCCGTCCTTACAACAAGCGTAATGACGCGAAATACAAAGGTCAGCACAGTGCTGTTGCCAGTCGAATCGGAGACGATAAAAAGGAAGAACTTCCCAGCTCTTCAGCTTAACGGAACTGGCGTGTTTTGTCTGTTTGTGTGAATTGACGTGAGTCAAGATAGTTGTTTTTGAAAATAGGCCATACTGTGATCATCAATGCTTCGGTGGAGAGATCGATATGGCTCAGGAGAACCCCCTCCATGCAGTCACAGCAGCACAGGTTATGACCCGTGATGTTATGACTGTACCCTGCGACTGGCCGGTTGACCGCCTTGCCCGTTTTCTGACCGATAAGAGTATTTCCGGAGCGCCGGTTGCAGACTCTTCGTCCAAGCTGGTCGGTGTCGTGACGCTTTCCGATATTGTTCGCCAGACTGGCAATGGATTAGTAGATCTTAATTTAAGGGAAGAGGATTTTTACCAATCCATGCTGGACGCAGACCTGTCTCCTGAAGACCAGCGAGCGTTTCATGAGTCGGTCGATCAAAGTGTATTGATTCAGGATATTATGACACCTGTCGTCTTTGAAGTGTCTACCGACACACCACTGATCAAAGTGGCTGATGCCATGGTGAAAGGTCATATTCACAGAGTATTTGTCACGGAAGACCGAAAGCTCAAAGGTATTATAAGTGCTTTGGATTTACTGAAAGTGATTACTGATTGATGACGTCTTATAAAAAATAAAACCGGCGATTACAGCCGGTTTTATTGATCATGAAATGCAGTTCCGATTATTTCATTACACGAATCTCAACCCTGCGATTTTCTGAACGCTGTGCTTCATCCGCATTGGCGTTAATCGGGTTATCTTCACCTTCACCCCATTGCTTCATATTGCTGGTCGGAATGCCTCGGCTTTCGAGGTACTTGTAAACACTGTCAGCCCTTCTTTCTGAAAGATCCTGATTGTGCTTACGTGTTCCCAGATCACAGGCATGACCGATGATATCAATTCGAGTATCGTCGTTAATCTGCCCAATGATGTCACTGATTTCTGTCTTGGCATTGTCAGTGAGGTAGTCTGAATCCAGTGCGAAATGAGCGGTCGACATCCCGGCTACTGCAGGTACTCCCATATAGCCATTGTCTTCAGCCTTGGCAGAATCTGCCATGGCGCAGGCTGAGCCACCAAGCACAGCACCGGCAACAAACGCTGCTCCACCTGTGGCCAAATTGTATGCAGCACCTGGAATTCCCAGTACTAGACCACCTTTAGCCATACATCCAGCCCAGTGAGGCTTGGCAGCGGTCTCTTTCTTTGGTGTGTTGGAACAACCTGCGGTAAACAGCATCGAAAAAACAACGGCAATGGTGCCGAGCATCCTTGCGGTCATGGTACTACTCCTATCCATGGTTAAATTCCGCGAATCGCTTCCTTAATACTGCCAGAGCATTGTTGGAATGAGTCGCAGTTGTCAGGAATTATAGTGAGCGTTTTTTCATGGAATTGACGGCTCGAAGCAGAGGTAGCTATGTCTCAGAGAGGCTGTGGTTAAAAGTGATCATTATTTTGACAGTGGCTGGTGCAGGCGGTTGTTATTTCGAGAAGTTCGGCTGTATCAGGCAGAGCTCTGGACTTTGTTGAACTGTGATTCTTTAGATCATGACCAAGTACTTCTGATAAAAGGAGAACAATGAAAGACAAGCGTATTGTGTTTGTACGAATACATCATATTGTGATCAGAGCTTATTCTTGAGTGATCAGGTAGCAGAGCAAGAACCATGAAACCAGAACCTCAAGCAGCCATGAATCAGTTAATAGAACAGGTTAGAGAGGCTATTCCTTTTGGTTTGTCCGAAGCAGAGATCTGTTCAGGTGAATGCATAGGCTGTGCAAAGAAACTGATGGAGTTCCTTGATCAGGAGCTGGAAGACTGGAGCACACGACTGGATCAGGGTGAAGTACCAAAGCTGGGTGATCTCAGTAAACTGGCGAAGAGCTCAACAAAAATCCATCGTGTGCTGACGAAAAATAATCTGGTTTAAACTGTTCTTTTCTTCAAATCCTTCATCAATAGGTAAACCACCACAATTGCCAGGGCAATATTAGACAGAGGTAAGGCAATCCAGACACCCGTCACGCCCATCAGTTTCGGCAGAATAAACAGCAAAGGCAGCTGAACCAGCATATTACCCATAGTGATTACGGTAGCAATGCGGTAATTGGCCAGAGCCTGAAAGTAGGCAGCAACCACCACAATAAATCCATCCAGAAACAAGGTGAAGAGATGCAGGCGGAGACCCAGTGAGGTTTCACTCTGCAGAACAGAATCACTGCTGTTAAAGATAAAGGCAATTTGATCGGGAAAGAGATTAACCACTGCTAAGGTTGCAAAGCCAACACTTAATATCCACTTCATGCCCATAAAAAGTGTTTCACGGATATTCTTATTATTGTTCTGGCCGTAGCTGAAACTGATCAGAGGCTGAATGCCATTGGCTACGCCTTCTGCCAGCATGTAAAACAAGGCTTGCACATAACCGACAATGGTGAAGGCAGCCAGAGTGACAACGCCACCGTACTCAAGGAACAGTCGGTTGTGGATAAACAGCACAAAGCTCATATAGAGAAACATGGCGAGGCTGGGCATACCCGTTTTCAAAATGTTTTTGCTGATATTCCAGTTAAAAATGAGTGACTGTCGTGTAATTCGTTCCTTGGCATAGTCTGAGACAAAATATCCCAGAGCAGCCAGGGCAGTTGCTGCGTTGGCAATGACGGTAGCGATGGCAGCACCTTGCATCCCCTGTTCCAGAATGACGATAAAGAGGTAGTCGAGAATTATATTCAGTACGGCACCTGCGGCCATGATAGACATCGACAGGGTAGGGTGTTCATCGTTACGAATAATCATGGGCAGTGCCATGCCCAGCATAACAGCGAGACTGCCAAAACTGGCTATTCTCAGGTACTCCTCACCCATGGTCAGAACCTGATCTTTTGCTCCCATCCAAAGTAACGGCCAGTGGCCAAAACTGAACAGTAATACACCAGTCAGCACCGACAAAAACAACATCAAAAGTACTGATGAGCCAAGAATAAGACTTGCCTTTTTATGTCCTCCCTTACCTCTGGCAATGGAGTAAAGAGCGCCTGTTCCCATACCTGACATCAGGGCTACACCGATAAGAACACCAAAAACGGGCCAGGCCAGATTCATAGCGGCCAGAGCTTCGGTGCCAACGAACTGGCCAATGAATATGCCATCAATAACCACGTAAAGACCACTGGCCAGCATGCCTGCGATGGCTGGCAAGGTGTAATGCCAGAACAGCTTCTTGATGGGGGTCTGAGACAACTTGCTGGTCTCTGACGGGGACGAAACGGGAGATTCCATAATTTATCTATTTGTTAGTCTAACTAATTAATTAAATGTAAAAAAAGAGATAGCCTCAAGAGAACTGGCCACAAGCCTTACTGAGCAGTCGCTCCAGATCAGAGAGTTCTTTTTTGTTTAAGCCTGATCCGATGTCGGTTATAAGCTGGGCAAACACTTCCTGGTCGGCCTCAAACATCTGTTCGGACTCTTTTGTCACGCTGATACGGATTGCACGGCGGTCTTCATTACAGGGACTGCGCTTCAGAAAGCCTCGCTTCTCCAGCTTCTGCACCATCACTGTGGCCGAGGCTTTGGCTATTTTCATCTCTGCTGCCAGATCCGAGAGACGAGGTGACCCCAACTCGAAGACTGTTCTGATGTAGTCATATTCGTTGTATGAGACATCTGTATTGATGCTCTGAGTAGCCGCTTGTACACGCCACAGTCGAGAGAGTTGCCGTTCAATGCGGTCGAAGGATTGAGCCAGAGTTTGCACTGTCATATTGGTTAGGTTGTCTAACTAAATTTGAGGCAGTTTACAGGATATAGAATCCAGTGATCAATGGAATTTATCAGAACCCTTAATGTCCAACTCACTAACTTAACTATTCTGTTGTTCTAGCTGTTTATCGTAGAGGTTCGAATGAAACGTATTTTTCCTGGGGTGTGTCTGTTCCTGCTATCTCTGTCTGTTATGGCTGACTATGAACTGGCAAGTAGAGAGCAATCCGAGTTGGTAAAAGCTCGAATTATGGATGCGCCAACGAATCGTGACTGGGCTTATTCCTGGATGGAAGAAGACCTACTGGATGTTGATCAGGTCATTGTGTCTATGGACGGGGGGCATACATCTTGGGAGGAAACTGTTTTTACAGAATTAGTCATGACCCTCAGCAATAAGGGCTGGCTTAAACGTCTGGTTATCGGTATGTCCGGTTTGGGGGAAAAGGCACTGATAGCACTTGAGGAGGCTAATTCCGAAGAGCATACAGATCAGAAATGGGATGAAATCAAGACGTATTTCAGTGCGCTGGATTACCTGTCTCTTGATACGTACAAAATATTGTATCTTTCTGGTGTTGATCTTGTTGCAGAGAATAGAAAAGTAAATGTAAAACCATTTGAAGAACAGTATCCAGATAACGACTCCAGAGAAGAAAGAATTAAAGAACTCAAAAAAGCCCTGACTCCTCAGATTTTCTACCGGGTTTTTTCTGATATGTCAGGTGTTCCCTCCAAATACAGAAATCAGCCTGTCCCCAGTCATGGGAATCAGTGCACTGACACCGGCTGCCCTGATGGAGAAACGATGTTGACCAGAATGATTAATGTACAGTTCTGGCAGAGTGAATCCTTGGCGGCATTGGCCAGTGAAAGTCATACATTAGTCATTGTTCCTGCAATGTTCTATGCCGTGAATGACAGAGGACTGCCTGCACATATTCGAGCTAAAAAAACTGAAAGTCGACAGAAGGTGGTAAGAATCAAAGAAGGGGAGGATTTTATATCAAATCGATATGGGTTGGATTACTACATTATACCGTCTGAAAATTGATTATGAGCAAGAGCAGTCTTCCAGAGTGAAGACTGCTCAGTAACTATTTTTTCTTAGTTATGAGCGTGCAGCTCTTCATTCAGCTCAATAGCACTTTTGTTAGCCAGACATTCAATCGCACCGGTCTGTGAGTTTCTCCAGAACAGCAGATCGGATTTTCCAGCCAGTGCGGTTGCCCGAACTACTTCAACCGGCTTTTTATCTTTATCCAGAAGAGTAATTTTTGCTCCTGCCGTTATATACAGGCCTGCTTCAACGGTGCAGCGGTCGCCCAGAGGAATGTTGATTCCTGCTTCAGCACCGATCAGGCAGTTCTTGCCAACAGACACAACAATGTCGTTACCACCAGACAGAGTGCCCATAGTGGAGCAACCGCCGCCCAGGTCAGAACCTTCACCAATCATGATACCGGCAGAGATACGACCTTCGATCATGCTCTTGCCTTCGGTACCGGCGTTAAAGTTGATAAAACCTTCGTGCATGATGGTAGTACCTTCGCCAACGTAAGCGCCCAGACGCACACGGGCTGCATCGGCAATGCGGACACCGGTTGGTACTACGTAGTCGGTCATCTTTGGAAACTTATCCACAGAGTCCACGCTCAGTACACGACCTTCAGCTCGTGCTTTCAGCTGGCGGGCAGTCAGTTCGCTCAGGTCTATTGCACCTTCGCTGGTCCAAGCTACGTTTGGCAGCAGTGGGAAAATGCCGGACAGGTTAATGCCGTGTGGCTTAACCAGACGGTGAGAAAGCAGTTGCAGCTTCAGGTAGGCTTCCGGAGTACTGACAGGAGACACATCGGTTTTCAGGAAGGTAACTACACGTGGCTGAGAGCTGACTTCCAGACTCTTCATCACAGCGGCCAGGCTTTCTTCACCAATGTTGGTAAAGGTTTCTTCCAGCGCATGGCAGGTAGCACTGTCCAGCTCAACAAAGCTGTTGCCGCCTTCATACTTAACTATTTCAGTAACCGCAGCCACCAGTTTTTCAGAAGGAGAGGTCAGAGGCTGTGGATAAAAAACTTCCAGCCAGTCACCTTTGCTGTTCTTGGTTCCTGTACCGATGGCCAGACTGAAAAGAGTGGTACTCATGTGTTCGTTCTCCATAAAACTGAGGCTTTAAAACGCCTTTGATTTGCTTTTTTTGGTAAAACGCAGATCTATTCCACTGTGTTTTTTTCAAATGTCAGTGGTGAGCTACGTTTTCACTTATGGCTGTTTGTTGGGGCAAAAGACGGTGAATCAAGCAAAAAGCTCGGAATATTGTTTATCAGAAAAGCCCAGTGCTTTCGTTGAGCCATTGTCCAGCAAAGGACGTTTGATCATGGCTGGTTGTTCCAGCATCAGTTCAATGGCAGATGATTCATCAACAGAGGCTTTGACATCGTCTGGCAGCTTTCGCCAGGTAGTGCCGCGCTTGTTCAGCAGGGCTTCCCAGCCCAGCTCTTTACTCCAGCTTTCAAGCTGGTCGCGATCCAGGCCGTTTTTACGGTAGTCATGAAATGTGTATTCAACACCGGCAGCGTCCAGCCACTTTTTTGCCTTGCGAATGGTGTCGCAGTTACTGATTCCATAAAGCGTTGTCACGGCTCTGCTCTTTTGTTCTGTAAGGGGAGCAAAGAATACACCGAGACAGGTGGGAATGCATTTTTCGGCTCTTCCGTCATAAATGCTGAAAAGTAGCTGTCATTTTCAATAGTCCATCACAGGTTGCCGAAACAGTATAAAGATATCTCAAAAGGGTTTGGGTGAGTGATGGAAACACTGTGTCTATATCGCGGAAAAAGCGGTGGTCGCTGTCAGGAGAGTAAAAGTACAGACAGTGATTACTGCTATTGGCATGATTCCTCTGTCGATAAGTTCGGTGACGACATAAAGGAGAAACTGGAACAGCGAGCTGCTTCAGGTGTGCTAATGGAAGGCTTTCAGCTTAAGAAAACCAATCTGGATGGTATCAATCTTATCAACCCTGATGGCCAGCCTTATCGCTTGATTAATAGTAATCTCTGTCGCGCCAGCTTACAGGGCGCCCATCTTTATCGTGTCGACCTTTCAGGCAGCAGCCTGTTGAAAGCAGATCTTTCAAAAGCCAACCTTCGGCGTAGTAATCTGGAAAACTGCGACTTGTTGGGCGTTAACCTGAAGAATGCAGGTATTGAACATACTCATTTCGGCAACAAGATCCTGCAGGAAAAAAAGGGAAAAGCTTTCTGTCAGCAGGGTAAGCACAAGGAAGCTCTGGAGTGTTTTGAAGAGGCTGGAGAGGTCGCCAGAAATTTGCGTCGCCATTGCGAAACTCAGGGAATGTTTACCAGGGCAGGTCATTTCTTCTATAAGGAAATGAGACTTCACCGGTTCAGGTTGCCAAGGTATTCCTTTGCAAGACTGCTTTCATGGCTGGTGGACCTGGTCAGTGGTTACGGTGAAAAACCGGCAAGAGTTATAGTTTTCTCTGCCAGCTTTATTTTATTCTGCTCACTATTTTACTTCCTGTTTGGTATTCAGGATTCCGGTCAGCTGGTGATCTATCAGCCAGGCTTTAGTTTGTCTGAGAACCTGAGGGGCTGGCTTGATTCACTCTATTTTAGTGTTGTGACCTTTACTACCCTTGGCTACGGTGATCTTACACCTGTCGGGCCATCACGCTTTTTCGCTGCACTTGAAGCCTTCATAGGCAGCTTTACTCTGGCGCTGTTTGTTGTGGTCTTTGTGAAGAAGATGACCCGATAGCTATATATGAGCTAAAGAACGTTTCTATAGGCTTTTTCCTCTTCGGGGTCGCAGCTGATGGCTGCATGCGATTGCCCCTGAAACAGTTCCTTAAACTGTTCCCGGTTTAAATGAATCAGTTCTCTGTGGTCGCCTGCTTCAAGATAAAGATCCTTCACCGAATTCAGTTCATCATCCCAACAGGTATTAATGCCGTAGGCCATTCCCATCGGAGGAACTGCGCCTTGTTCGCAATCAGGAAACAGCCGGTTTATTTCCGGCTCAGTGGCAAGGTTCAGATGTCTATCCAGTTTGGTATTCAACCATCGAAGCATCAACTTATTCATAGAAGGCATGATGGCCATGACATAGCCCTTGTTGTCATGGAGAACGACGGCTTTGGTCATGTTCTTGACAGGAATGCAGGCTGAGTGAGCAGTATCGACTGCCCGTTCTGAATAAGGATGAGAAACCAGTTCGTATTCCGCATGGTGGTCGTTCAGAAACCGATGAAGTTTCCGGGCAATGGTCATGGTTAAATCTCACAAATTTTGAAATAGGTAAAAGAAATAAGCTGATACAAAGTTTATATGGCTTTTACCGACCCGCTTTAAATTTAATCAGATCAAAAAAAAATAAAGGGAACACTCTGCCTATATTTGTAGTCATAACAAACGGCAGTATTCGGATATTTTTACTATGGTTTCCATGATTGGTTTTAATCCAAATACCTACTTTGGTCAGGTGGAGAGATGAAGATGATAGGAGTAGGATTGCAGCACAATAAAAATTACTTAACTCCATATTTAAAAGGATATTGATGTGAACAGCTCCGGAAGGTTTCTTCCTGCCCTGACGTTTATGTTCGGCCTTCTTCTCCTACCCCAGGCAGCCTATGCCGAAGACCTGCTCAGAATGACTGAACACCCGTTAGCCTGGGTCTGTATTGTTATATTTGTCTTGGCCTATGTTGCGGTTATGGCGGAAGAACAGCTCAAGCTGAAAAAGTCGAAACCGGTCATTATGGCGGCAGGCCTTATCTGGGCCATTATTGCCTGGATTGCTACCGGTGAAGGGGTGTCTCATGATGAGCTGCATAAGGCGGTCATGCATGACCTGGAAGAGTATGCGGCCATGTTTCTGTTCCTGCTGGTGGCGATGACTTATATCAACGCCATGGAAGAGCGGCAGGTGTTTGACAGCCTGAGAAGCTGGTTGATTCGCAAGGGCTTTTCATTCCGACAGTTGTTCTGGGTAACCGGTATTCTGGCATTCTTTATTTCACCCATTGCGGACAACCTGACCACTGCCTTGTTGATGGGCGCCGTCATTATGTCGGTAGGAAAGGGCAATCCGCAGTTCGTTACTCTGGCCATGATTAATGTTGTAGTGGCAGCCAATGCCGGTGGAGCCTTCAGTCCATTTGGTGACATCACCACACTGATGGTTTGGCAGGCTGGGAAAGTTGAATTTACCGAGTTCTTTGTACTGTTTCTCCCCGCTGTTGTGAACTTTATGGTTCCGGCACTGATTATGAACTCCTTTATTGAGACCAGCTGTCCGGTGGCGCTGGAAGACCACGCCAAGATTCGTGTTGGCGGAGTCAGGGTTTGTTTGCTGTTTCTGGTGACCATTGGTCTGGCTATTTCCTTCGAAAACTTCCTGGGTTTGCCTCCTTTTATGGGGATGATGACTGGGCTGTCCTTACTGATGTTCTTTGCCTATTTCCTCCAGTTGCAGGGGTTAACGAGCACTCGCAAAGTTTCTCCTATGCGTGAAATCGGCGGTGACCCTGATGTATTCAAGCGGGTATCACTGGCTGAGTGGGATACCCTGCTGTTCTTCTTTGGGGTTATCTTCTCTGTAGGAGGCCTTCGCTACCTTGGTTATCTGGAAGTAGTGTCAGAAGAAATGTATCTGGGTATTGGGGCGACATGGACCAACATTGTGGCCGGTGTTATCTCCGCCGTTGTGGATAACATCCCAGTGATGTTTGCCATTCTTGGTATGAGCCCGGAAATGGACACCTTCCAGTGGTTGTTGATCACTCTGACTGCTGGCGTAGGTGGTAGTTTGCTGTCTGTGGGTTCTGCGGCAGGTGTCGCTTTGATGGGAGCATCAAAGGGGTCTTATACCTTTATGACTCATCTACGCTGGAGCTGGGCTATTGCTCTTGGATATGCAGCAAGCATCTGGGTGCATTTTCTGGTGAACGGCTAAAGAGAGATTTCTGGGTTGCCAGCTCTTCAGAGCTTTCGGCCCGGGTAGATGATGTAAGGTGCACAGGGGCCGGATGTTTTCAGGCTGACAATAGCATCGTAGCGATTATGGACTTCCGGCACTCTGCGGGAGTCCAGCAACTTCATTTCCATTCGCTTTGTATTGATCCCCTTCTTTTTAAATATCTCCCGGTCGACGGCAGATGAAGGTTCAAATGAAAAAAGCAGAGAATCTGCTTTAACGGTGTGCACGACCATTTGTCCACGAACAGGTTCATACTGACAGTTAACGTCTAACAAAGAGGTTGAACAGCCTGATAGTAAAAGGCTGGCTAATAAAACTATACCTGTTGTTCGCGGTAAGCCGAGCGTGTTCAAACGAATGACTCTCCACTGAAAAGATCCTCGGAATTATTATTACACGCTCTTGGTTAATAATTGAACTATTAAAGTGTTTGAATAAGTATGTGGATAAGTGCACAGACACACGAAATTGAATATTAAATCATTCTTTGCCTGCCTCCGGCGGGCAAAGAATGTATGAACTCATATGTCTGTATGCTCAAAGCGCCCTAAGCAGAACCGTCAGAGTCAGCAGTTCGCTTTGTTGGGATCAAAATGCTCACGGGTCTTCTGTAGCAACAGGTAAAACACTGGTATTAATAATGTTCCTATCACGGTGGCAGCAATCATGCCTGACATAACCGTTGTACCAATCACTCTACGGCTGGCGGCTCCAGCTCCACTGGCAAAGACCAGAGGCATTACCCCAAGAATAAAAGAGAGAGCGGTCATTAGCACTGCTCTGAATCTCAATTCAGCTGCATCGGCTGCAGCATCAAAAATGCTCTTGCCTGACTGACGCTGAACAATGGCGAACTCTACGATCAGAATGGCAGTCTTTGCAGCAATACCTATCAGCAGCACCATGCCAATCTGGGCGTAAATGTCGTTGGCAAGACTCGGGTACAAGGCTCTGAAAAGGTTTAAACCTGCAAAGGCTCCGAAAGTGGCAACCGGAACCGAGCAGATGATGGCCAAAGGAATCGTCCAGCTTTCGTATTGTGCGACCAGAAACAGATAAACAAACAGAAAGGCCAGAGCAAACAATAGTGGTGCCAGGCTACCTGCCGCAATTTCCTGGAGTGACTGTCCTGACCATTCGTATGAGTAGCCTTGAGGCAGAGATTTTGCGAGCTGCGCCATCTTCTGAATAGCGTCACCCGAGCTATAGCCTTCTGCAGCCTGGCCACTGATTTTGGTGGATCGATAGAGGTTGTAATGAGCGATACTGTTTGGCCCTAACACTGGCTCCAGAGATGCCACTGTGGTGAGAGGTACCATTTCTTTGTTCGCATTTCGCACATAGTAATCACTCAGGTCAGCAGGCTTTGCCCTGAACTGACTTTCAGCCTGAAGTTTGACCTGGTAGTTGCGGCCAAATTTATTGAAGTCATTGATGTAAACAGAGCCCAGTTGAGTTTGCAGAGTTGAATAAATATCGGACAAGGACAGAGTCATGGCTTTGGCCTTATCGCGATCGACTTCCAGAAAGTACTGAGGAACATTGGCTCGCCAGGTGCTATAAACCCTGCTCAGTTCAGGTTGATGATTGGCCTGATAAACCAGTCCGTTCATAACCTGACTGAGTTGCTGAGGTGTACTGCCCATGGTGTCCTGCAGTCTGAAATCAAAACCGCCGGTTGAACCCAGCCCAGGAATGGATGGAAAGGCAAAGGCCATGACCTGTGCTTCTGGCAATGACCAGAGTTTGCCCTGTGCTCTGCCCATAATGGCTTGCTGGCTTTGGTCGGCATTAGGGCGTTCTTTCCAGGGTTTTAGAATGGCGATGGCCAGAGCACTGTTGGAGTTACGACCGCTGAGCATACTGAAACCGGCTACGGTTATAACGCTTTCAATACTCGAGTCGGTTCTAAGAAGATGGGTTACTTTTTCAGTAACCAGATTGGTTCTGTTAAGAGAGGCGGCATCAGGCAACTGAATGTTGATGATAAAGAACCCCTGATCCTCCTCGGGTACAAATCCTGAAGGTGTGTGATCAAAGAGAACCGCTGTTGAACCAATCAAGCCGACAAAAAGAACCATTGCGATAATGCTTTTTCTAAGCAGACTGGAAACAATACCTTTATAGCCGCCAGTGAGGCTTCCAATCAGTTTGTCGACGGGTTGTAACCAGGTAATGTGATTCATCTTTCCCGGTTTCAGCAAGGTGGCACAGAGTGCCGGGCTCAAAGTCAGAGCATTGATCGATGAAATAAGAACGGATACCGATATAGTGACGGCAAATTGAAGATAGAGTCCGCCCGTTATCCCCGGCATAAAACCGACGGGAACAAACACGGCCAGTAAAACCAGCGTGGTCGCGACAATAGGGCCTGACACCTCTTTCATCGCTTCCAGTGTTGCGTCTTTCGGATTCATTTTCTCTTTAGTAATAAGACGTTCGACGTTTTCTATAACGACAATGGCATCATCCACCACTATCCCTATCGCCAGTACCAGGCCAAATAGAGTGATAGTGTTAATGGTAAAGCCCAAAGCTTTCATAACGGCGAATGTGCCGATCAGCGAAACTGGAATGGCTATGGTGGGGATAAGCGTTGCGCGCCAGTTTTGCAGAAAGAGAAATACAACCAGAATAACAAGAAGAATGGCCTCAAAAAGGGTGGTTACAACTTCATCGATTGAGGCTTTGATAAAACGTGTGGTGTCAAAGGCAATGGTGTAGGTAATGCCTTCCGGCATTGATTTGGCAATGTTGTCGACAGTGTTACGAACGCTCTCTGCTACGTCCATGGCATTGGCGTCTGGCTGCTGATAAACGACAAGAAATGCAGTTGGTTTGTTGTCGAAGTGGGCAATGCTGCCATAACTTTCGGAACCCATTTCAACCCGGGCAATATTTTTTACCCTGATATAGGAGCCAGCCTGATCAGCCTTGATAATGATGTTGCCAAACTCTTCCGGATTGGTCAGTCGGCCTTTGGTTTTTACCGAGTAAGTGAATTGCTGGTCAGGCAGATTGGGCGCTTGCCCAAGTTTACCGGCCGAGACAATAACGTTCTGCTCCTGCAGAGCATTGGTCACATCCTGAACAGAGATATCCAGTGAGGCCATTCGTTCTGGGTTCAGCCAGAGCCTCATGCTGTAAGTCATCGCACCAAGCACCTGGGCAGAGGCGACACCATTGATGCGGGTTATGGGATCAAGCAGCAGATTATTGGCATAGTTACTCAGGTAGATTTCGTCGTACTGATCCTTGCTTGAAATAATGTTGACGCCCATCAGCATATTGGACGACTGTTTGCTGACGGTAACGCCCAGTCGCCTGACGGCCTCGGGCAAACTGGGGGTAGCAACAGCAACCCGGTTCTGAACATCTACCAGGGCAATACTCTGATCGGTCCCGGGTGCAAAGGTTATGGTGATACTGGCGCTGCCATCACTGCCTGCCGAGGAATCGATATAGATCATTCCCTGCACGCCATTAACCTGTTTCTCAATCGGATTAATGACGGCTTCTTCAACGGTTATCGCATCAGCCCCGGGGAAGGTGGCGTTGATAGTGACCTGTGGTGGTGTGATTTCAGGAAATTGAGCAACAGGCAGGGTTTTCAGGGCTATCAGACCAACCAGTGTAATAACAATAGAAATAACAAAAGCGAACTTGGGTCTGTTGATAAAGAATTGACTGATCATTTCAGTGACCCTGTTGAGCAGACTTACTGGCTGTTACTTCTATTGCTCCTGTTTCAGCATTCACTGAAACCCGTGTTGGACTCACTGTTACGCCATTTCTGACTTTCTGCAGCCCTTCGACAATAAGTTGCTCGCCAGGTTTCAAGCCAGAATCAACCACCCACATAGGGCCAATGCGCCGCCCCATTTTTGTCAGTCGGGACTGAACCTTATTGTCTGAGCTGACGACCAGTACAAAGTAACCAGACTGATTTTCCTGCACAGCAGCCTGTGGGATGACGACATGGGGTACTTTTTCTCTACTATCGACAATCAAGGTAACGTACAAGCCGGGAACAACGACACCATCAGGGTTTGGGAACGCGGCTCTCAGTGTCAGGGTTCCTGTTGTTTCATCAATCTTGGTATTGGCAAAATTCAATTTGCCAAGCTTGCTGTACATTTTGTCGTTGGGAAGCCTCAGTCGTATATCATATCGTTTGTTATCTTCAGTCAGATCGTTTTTACCAGCATCACTCTGTAAGTGATTGATGACTGTTTTTTCATTGACCTGAAAATTCACGTAGACAGGATCGATAGAAGTCAGCTGAGCCAATGAATCACTGCCTGAATTAACCAGATTACCGACGCTGTATTTGGCTAAACCCACCTCACCTTTGAAAGGTGCATGAATTTCGGTGTATTCAAGGTTCAACCGTGCGGTTTCTACTCCAGCTTCTGCCACTTCCACGGAGGCCAGTGCCTGAGCTTCGGCACTGACGGCTTTATCCAGACTGGCCTGACTCAGGTGGCCTTTTCTGAAAAGATCTTTATTACGTATCAGGGATTTTCTGGCGGTATTTAGTTCGGCTTTGGCACTGGCCAAGTCTGCTTCGGCCTTCTTCAGACTGGCCTGAAAAGGTTTTTTATCAATCTGGAATAGCAGCTGGTTCTTCTCAACCATCTGGCCTTCGATAAAGTTTCTTTTGATCAGAAAGCCTTCAACACGTGCTTTCAGGTCGACCGTTTTAGAGGCTTCTGCCCTGGCAACGTACTCTTTATGGCTGCCTACAGGTTGTTCCGTTATATTGATAATGGAAACGGCGGGTGGTGGCATTTGATGTTGCTGCGGCTTCTGGTCATCACAGGCCAGAAGCGAATAGACAGCAATGAGAAGGCTGCAGACTTTAAAAATGAAATAGACAGAAAGCTTGGCAGTCTTCATCGGGAGCTCCGCAAATAAGTGCAGAAAAAGAGGAGTGAACCTTTCAGGCTGAGTGGAGTCTAGTACATGAAATATGTGCCACAGTGATATTTTCTGAAGGATTCTTTTACTTGGTGCTTACACTCTCTAACCCCAAGGTAGAGATGAGTATCAATAGACTGGAACCATCAAGTAACAGACAAGAAAACAAAGGAGGCACCATGAAACGGGTTTTAATGAGCATCGTACTGGGTGCTTTTATATTGACTACCGGTGCCGCGCTGGCAGCACCAGTGAATAACCCAATTGACACCGTTTCAGTAGACAGCGGACAGCAGACCTCTGTGAAGGTAATAATTCAATAAACAAAACTATCGTTTCGTTTATTGATACTGCTCAAGTTGAACAAAAAGAGAACTACTGACGGGTGACTTCGAATTATGTACCCTGAGCCTGTACTTTAACCCCGCCCGTGCGGGGTGATTTTTTATCTTCCGCTCATGGCTGTTTATTAAGGAGCATGAAATGAGCAGCGAAAACCTTGAAATTCTCCTGATAGACGACGATATAGAACTGTGTGAACTGCTGATTGAATACCTTGCTACGGAAGGTTATTCAGTTAACGCCGTGCACGACGGTGAAGCCGGTGTTCATGCCGCGCTGTCAGGTGAATATAATCTGGTTCTGCTTGATGTCACTCTGCCTAAGCTGAATGGCTTTGATGTACTCAAGAAAGTACGCCAGACATCTGACATCCCTGTTTTGATGCTGACTGCTCGTGGCGATGACGTTGACCGTATCATCGGTCTTGAGTTTGGTGCCGACGATTATCTGCCCAAACCTTATAACCACCGTGAACTGGTGGCCCGAATCAAGGCCATTCTGCGTCGTGGTCGTACACCGGCTGCAGACACTGAACAACGGGTTCTCTCGATTGATGATATCAATCTGAATCTGGCCAACCGTGAAGCCATGATTGGTGGCGAAATTCTGGAGCTGACTGCCACTGAGTTTATGGTGTTGAAGGCATTGATTGAGAAAGCCGGAGAGCTGATCTCAAGGGACGACCTGACCCAGATAGCACTTAACCGTCGTCTTACGCTTTATGATCGTGCCATTGATATGCACGTGAGTAACGTACGTAAGAAAATTGGTGTGCGCCCAGACGGCTCACCTCGTATTAAAACGGTTCGTGGAGCCGGTTACTTCTATATTCGTCCATGATTCAATCTTTAAAACGCATGCTGGCATGGCCATTCAGAAGCCTGTTCTGGAAACTGTTTTCCTGGTTCTGGTTGACCATGCTATCGATGATGGCCGCCATGGTTGTGACTGTGGCGATCACCGTTGACCCGTCCGATTTTCTTTCCGAGCGTCGTGAATTGTTTCGCGAGCTGGAAATTGTTTCCCGCAAAGTGGAGCGCATGGCTTCAGGCTGGGCCTCTCATACACCTTTTCCCCAGTTTACGGGCAGTTACTTCTATCTGTTTGATCCTGCCGGAGAAGTGGTAGGAAGAAGAACCGTGCCTGATGAGCTGATGTCAGCCTACGACCGAACTCATCATCGTAAGGAACCGACCATTACCTTCCGCAGTGGTGTAGTTGTCGTTGGTCCTCGCAAGGTTCAGGTGGGTACTGCTGCTTATGACCTGTTCCTGACCAAGGAAATTCCTAGGTTGGTGCATTGGCGGGTGACCAAGGTTATGTCAAAGCAGTGGCATCTGGTGATCATTGCGTTGGCTGTCAGCTTCCTGCTCTGCATTATGTTGGCTCGCTATCTGGTAGTACCTATTCGTCGTTTGCAGGGGACTTCAAGAAGTCTGGCAAAAGGTCAGTTGTCTGCTCGAGTGGACGAATCGGTTCGTAAACGAGGCGATGAACTGGGTGACTTTGCCCGTGATTTTGACGATATGGCCGAGCAGCTGGAAACCTTGATCAACAACAAGGAGCGCCTGCTTCGAAATGTGTCCCATGAGTTGCGGTCACCATTGACTCGCTTGCAGATTTCTCTGGCACTGGCTCGTCGAAAGACCAATGAGGCGGAGTCAGAACATGCCCGTATCGAACGTGAAATTGAGCGACTGGATGAACTGATTGGCGAGATTATCCGTTTTTCCCGTATTGAGCACGGTGCGACGAATGAAGCCTGCGAACAGGTAAATCTGCACCAGCTGTTGCAAACGCTGGTTGAAGATGCGGACTTCGAAGCTCAGGCAGGTAATCGCAGTGTCAGACTGTTGCGCAGTCAGGCTGTTGAACTCTGTGCAGTAAGAGACTGGCTCAGTGCTGCTATTGAAAACATGATTCGTAATGCTATTCGGTTTACTCCGGAAGAAAGTACAGTCGATGTTTCCATGTTGCTGGAGAAGGACAGTATCGTAATTCGCGTCCGTGACTACGGACCAGGCGTTGCTGAAGAGTCTCTCGAAGCCATGTTTGAGCCATTTAATCGTCTGGATGAAACTCGTGGTAAGGAAAATGATGGTTTCGGCCTTGGTACAGCCATTGCTCGTGGTGCCATTACTAACCATGGTGGCACTATAAGGGCCAGGAACTGTTACCCGGGCCTGGAAGTGGAGATCAGGCTTCCGCAGGGTTGCCAGCCAAATACCAAGTCATCTGAGACTGGGTAGAATGTCTATCGCAACTGATGTGGACGGGTCTCTGACACCTTCTGAAGCTATTGCGCTTCAGAAGGAACTTGCCGGTAAAGTGATTCAAAATGACGCTCTGCCGACAGATATCCGGCGGGTTGCTGGAGTAGATGTAGGCTTTGAGCAGCAGGGACAGATCACCAGAGCCGCTGTTGCTGTTTTGGATTTCTCTTCAATGCAGCTTGTTGACTACAGTATTGCCCGTATTCCAACCGTAATGCCCTATATTCCCGGACTGCTTTCATTCAGAGAGTGTCCGGCGATTCTGAAAGCTCTCGATCAGTTACGTCAATCTCCTGATTTATTACTCTGCGATGGTCAGGGCATTGCTCATCCAAGACGTTTTGGTGTCGCCTGTCATCTGGGAGTACTGACGGGGTTGCCTGCCATTGGAGTTGCCAAAAGCTGGCTTTGTGGCAGTCATGGTGAGCTGGCTGAAGCCAGAGGTTCACAGGCAGACCTTGTGGATAAAGGAGAGGTGATTGGTCGGTTACTGAGAAGCAGAGACTCTGTTCGGCCACTCTATGTTAGCATTGGCCATAGAGTTTCACTGACCACGGCCATTGATTATGTTCAATCCTGTCTTTCCCGTTATCGCCTGCCAGAACCTGTTCGCTGGGCTGATGCGCTTGCCTCGAGACGGGGAAACGCACTTGAGAAAGCCTCGCAGCTGCTTCCTCAATAACTTTCTGTTTAATGTCTTCCTTGTGCTTTCTATGCTGCTATCCACAGGCTGCAGCCATCGCACCGACAGCATCAGCCTGACTCAACAGGAGCTGCAGAAGCTGGTGGACAGCAATTACTTGTCTCCACAGATTCGTAATTTTGAGCTGATGCCATTGGTTAATGTTCAGCTTTATCTGGAAACGCCTGAGCTGATGATGAAAACCGATGGCCAGGATCTGGCTTTTGCTTTGAAGGGCTCTGTTGACGCTGACCTGTTCGGCAATGCAGTGACAGATCGAATCCCTTTACGGGTGTCCGGAGCAGCGGCTCTTAAGTATGTACCTGAAGAACATAGCTTTTATTTTACGGACCTCGAATTGCAGGATGCCTTTCTGGACCTTGAGCTGACACTGGTTCAAACCCTGGTAATGGAGCAGTTTCGTAAGACCTTGTCCCGAGAGCTGATGCTGATGCCCATCATTCCTCTTAAGCAGGAATCGCCAATGTATCGTCGGCTGGGTACTCGAAACTATGCCATTAATGTGGATAAAGGTGTTTTAAAACTGCAAAAACTGAGTAAAACAACAGAGTCTTCAGATAGTTCTAGAGGTGAAGCTTCAGACGGCAATTAATCCAGCTAGACTGAGGAAATAACTCTCATAAAGAATGAAGACCGGTAAATGCAAGGATCGCACTCTGGCTTTATAAAACTCCTGTTTCTTCTGTTTGCTCTGGCTCCATGCTGGAGCCTAGCCATGCCTGAATCTACCGTTGTGACCGAGAACACTGAGCAGATGAACCTGATCAATATCTCGGATTATCTGGAAGACCCTGATGGTCTGCTGAATGTTAAAGATCTTGATAAGCCCGAGATAGCCAGTCAGTTCAAGCCGATTCGTGGTAATGAAATGAGTTCAGGCATCTCCCGTACGGTGATCTGGTTAAAATTTGAACTCAAGTATATTTCCTACTTTGGTGAAAATCTGGGCGAGTGGTTGGTTGAAGTAGGGTATCCGGCTCTCGATCTGGTGACCCTTTATGTAGGTGATAGCTGGGGCGATTTTCAGGAGTTCCATACAGGTGATAAGTACCCTTTTGGTATCAGGGATGTCGCTCATCCTTCTTTCCTGTTTCCCGTTGAGCTTTACAGCAATGAATTGACACGTTTTTATCTGAGAATAGAAACCAGTGGTTCATTGCAGGTGCCATTGAAACTCTGGACACCATTAGCCTATCTGGAACAAACCAATCAGATGGATACTCTGTTTGGTATCGTTTACGGCATTTTGCTGGTGATGATGTTTTATCACCTGATGCTATTTATCAGACGTCAGCACGCTTATTACCTGTATTACTCGATCTATCTTGGTGGCTTTTTGGTTCACTTCCTGTCGGTCAATGGCACCGGGCAGGCCCTTATCTGGCCAGATTACCCAATGGTAAACAGTACCACGCCTTTTTTTATGAGTATTTCCAGTGTTGCCGGGATAATGTTCACCCAGTCATTTCTGGATCTTCATCATAAGTCTCAGGTCATCAGCCGGTTATTTACAGTGTTATTGCTAGGTGGCCTGTTGATTGTTCCCATGAGTTTCATGCTGCCGCTTGGGGACGCTTCAAAACTGGTCATAGCAGAGGTTCAGGCCAATCTTCTGATTACCACCTTTGCCGGTATTTACTGTCTGGTAAAGAAGCGGGAAAGCTCCACATGGCTATTTGTTATAGCCTTTATCTGCCAGCTTACTGGCGCTGTCTTTTATTCCATGGTGCTGAAAGGTGACTTGGGGGAAGTGGAATTCAGTAGAGTGATCACACCTCTGGTTATGACTCTGGTAGCCATTATTCTGGCATTGGCTATGGCACGAAGAAATGATCAGGATCGGGAGCAGGAAAAGGCCGAAGAAGCAGCTCGAATCAGTGATGTGAGGAGAGATAATCAGAGATTAGTGGAAGCGACTGGCATCAAGAATGAATTCTTACAGGCTGTGGCCTCAAAGCTGGCTTTGCCCATTGCAGCTTTGAGTGAGTCTCTGGAGAAAATTGAAACGACAGAAAAGAGTAAACCATTAAAACAAGCCAGAGAGGCTGGGAAAAGAGCCAGCGATATTGTTGAAAATCTGGTATCACTGAATGAAGTGCAGTCATCTTCGCTCTTTATATTAAAAGTGCCGTTTAATCTCAGACGGCAGGTTAAATTGCTGGAAGACAAATTCAAGGCCGCCTGTGATCACAAAGGTATTTTTCTGGAGTTTCATATTGACGATAGTATTCCCGAAAACCTTTACGGTGATGCAAGAAAAATCTTCAAGGTGGTCGCCAATGTTATGGATAATGCGGTCAAGTATACAGACGACGGTTTTATTGCTATTTCAGCAAGAACCGATAAGCATCTTGAGGAAGATAAAATCTGGCTGTATCTGACTGTAGAAGATACCGGAATAGGTATTAGCGAGCTGGATAAAAATATCTATCAGGCCTTTGAGCAGGTGAACAATGATACTGATATCAAACGTGGTGGTGTAGGGCTTGGTTTATCGGTCTGTCGCCAGCTGATGCACAGTATGGGAGGGAGTATTACTCATACTCCCCGCCCAAAAGGTGGTACCTGTTTCGAGATCAGTGTTGCCTGCTATAGAAAGAGCTGAGTCAAATTGAAGCCTTCCACTGCAGCTCTGTCATGGCAATCAGCTTGTTTCGTTCGGTACTGGTTTCTGTTGCTTTGAGTCGATTAAGCAGAGCTTTTCCTGCCAGTCCTGAATCAATCTCCAGAGTATGAGTGATAGCCTGCTGAGACAGTGAACCATAATCAATCAGGCCAGCTGTTAGAATATCATCAACAACATCTTCTACTTTATGTTCTGCAAGGGCCTTTATTGCAGCCAGCCTGGGACCTGAATCATTAGCAGATAACTTCTGGTGAATAGCCAGTAGCACATCGGTGATTGATGGTAATGGATTACCATGATCGTCTTCACTCAGGTCACCAGACAGTTTTGAAATATGTGAGAGCGCTTCAATTGCGGCGATCTGAACATTGATATCCTGATCTTCAAGCGCCTCCATTAGTACTGGCAGAGCCGCCGGGTTTCCGACTGCAGCCAGCAGGCGCGCAGAATGCAATCTCAGTGTTTCATTTCCGGCTAACAAACTGGTTGCCGCTGGACCGAAAGCGTTGGCAAGTTCGTTATCCAGATCGTTATTGAAGTCATTTTGCAAATCAGATACTTGATGACTGGCAATTCTGGTCAGGCAGGCGATGGCTTCATGTTTGTTACTGTCCTCAAGGTTCGCCAGGGCAATTAACAATAGGTTGACGGCTTTGGGTGTTGAGCACAAAGAGAGTGCTCGTATGGCCTGTATGTTTACATCGGTATCGGGCAATCGGGCAATCTTGCGCTTTCTCTTTGGTCCCTGATCAAGGACTTTTTCTCCCTGCTCCATGTTGCCTCTGGCAATGTCGGCAAACTCTTCCATCTCCTCTGGCAGCTCCGCCATCATGCCTTCAAGAAACTCTCTGTGTTCGACTTCCTGCCTTGAGTGCAGACCTGTACTGACAGCGATATTGTCGAGAGTTATGGCTTCCAGAGTGGAAGTGCCACTGCGAGTTTGCTGTTCCGGGTAATCCTCATTAATGGCTGTAATAGACTCCCTGAATTCATCCTTATCAATGGCGTCACCGACACTGTTCAGCTCTGTTAGTGGAATGAGGTTATCGTCTGCTGCCGTTGAATCTGTTCCACTCTGTTCTGGCAGTAAAAGATGCTCAAACTGTGCAAATGCCAGTTGTCCAACCTCATTTTCGCTTTTGGCCAGCTTTGCCAAAGAGTCTAAAGTTGTTTGTCTGATAACAGGTTGATCATGCTCAATCAGGGTCGTAAGGACGGCCAGGTCTTCTTCGGAGCTGACCAGATCAGGCCAGTAACTGGTTAGTAGCTTAAGGTTCAGTAAAGGTTGTTCATGGTTTTCAAGTTGTAGTGATAGTGTCGTTTTTAACAAACTGGCGGGCATCAGGTCGGCAATATCCAGAGTTGCTGAAACAACGCTGCTGTTTGCAGACAGCAGGCATTCTGCCAGTTGTTCAGCGATAGACGTCTGATGTGTCTTTAGTTTATGTGGAGGCGTTCTTGATAGAATTTGCAAGGCTCCGGTCTGTACTTCTGGAAGTGAGTCAGACAGCAATGCAACCAGCTTCTCCACACCCAGTGAAAAACGACAGTCTGCCTGTGGCAATCTACTGAGTTGTTCTGCAGCTTTCATAGCCGCAAGACGAACCTCTGCGGACTCATGAACCAGCAGTTGCATCATATCAATCAGGTATTCATGGCAGTTTCGAAAGGCGATGGATTCAATCGCAGCCAGCTTCAGCTCATCGTCGACGTAACTGGTTGCCTTGAACAGAGCGACAGCGGATGACTTTTCACTGCCGTGTCGCAGAGCCCGTGCTGCTCTGCAGGCATGCTTGAGTGCTGACAGAGTTGATAAGTCTGCAGAAAGATAATCAACCAGAACCTGTTCACCACGGTCACCACATTGTGCCAGGGCTTTCATTATCTCCGGTTCTATATCCTGACAGTCATCATGATCAAGAGCTGATCTCAGAACAGGAACCGCGTCTCTGTCCTTACAGTTCCCTAATGCAATAACGGCAGCCCTTTGAATATCCCAGCGGTCATCCCAGCCGTCGTACCAGGCTTCTTCCTGGTTATCAGGCTCAACCAGTGGATAGAGAGCAGATCGAGCGGAGGGAACGGTTTTGGCCAGTTCGCCCAGTGTTTCGGTCGCTGCTGTTCGTACGTCACCATCCGGATGTTCACTGGTCAGATATTTAAGTGCCTCGACGGTACTTTGATCAGGAAGTTGGGCAAGTGCATGAGCCGCTTCCATAACTACGTCTTCATCATCGTCCAGTAAGGCTCCGGTCAATGCTGAAACAGCCTGAGGCTCTCCGGATTTCCCCAGTGACCTGGCGCTGTAAAAACGTTCGGCTTCATCACCGGTCTTGAGCAGTTCAATCAGATAATTAACAAACAGCTGTTGTGTGGCCATGGGCAGCTCCCTTCATGATACAGAGAGTT
The DNA here is from genome assembly GCF_009653635.1 of Endozoicomonas sp. OPT23. Classification (GTDB taxonomy): domain Bacteria; phylum Pseudomonadota; class Gammaproteobacteria; order Pseudomonadales; family Endozoicomonadaceae; genus Endozoicomonas_A. Next base: position 343,909 of record NZ_PPFD01000002.1, read on the forward strand.
ATGCAGGTGTTATGCCAGTTATCAGACGAAAATAAGCTATTGAAATGAGACGTCCAGAACGTCGTATTTAATAAGTTAAACAAAACGTTAAATCGCCTTTAGAAGACTAAAGCACACACTGTACAGAGTGTTTAATTTATTAATTTTGTTGGAAGAGTTGAAACGATAAAAACCCTTATAAACCTAAGGTTTTTCAACGAATGAAAAACTTGGCCTCATTTCTGCAAATACAGGAGTAGTGATCCCGCAGCCTGTTAACAGTTCACCAACAGCCGTCGGGAGAAACTGCAGACCTGAAAGCGCCATAAGTATTAAACCAGGCGCGGGGAGATGAGGAATGAGTGGACGTACCAGTAAAAGACCATGGCTGATCGCCTTGGGACTGGGTGTCGCGGTCATGGGGCAGGCGCAGGCAGTAAGCCTTGAACCCATGTCAGTAGACGCAAAAAAATCGGAGCTGGGAAAGAGACTGTTTTTTGATAATCGTTTGTCAGGCGACAGCGCGATTTCATGTGGGACCTGTCACCAGCCGGATAATGGCTTTGCCAACAGTGAAGCCCTGTCACCCGCCTATCCGGGCAGCAAGGGTTTTCGTAATGCCCCTTCACTGATTAATACAGCTTATAAGAAGAGCTGGTTCCATGACGGCCGTCTGGGAACCAACCTGAACGACGTAACCCGTGAAAATATCACTGAAGACTATGTGATGAACATGGATATGCGTCTGATGCAGGAACGTCTGAAGCAGGATCCGGTTTATGTACAGATGTTCAAGGATGCCGGTTATGGCGAACCTTCCAACGGTGCAGTACGAAAGGCGATTCCTGAATACCTGAAAACGCTGGTGTCAAAAAATGTGGCTTACGACAAAGACTCGATGACCGAGAGCGCTATTCGTGGTGAGAAACTGTTCACCGGCAAGGCTGGCTGTTCCAGTTGCCACAGTGGTCTGCTGTTCAGTGATGGCAAAGCCTGGAACACGGGTGTGCCCGAAAATCCGGAGATTTTCCGCGATCCCGAGCGCCATGCTACCTTCATCGCATTCAATATGTTCATGGGTAACGAGAACTACATGAACCTTAAACGTGATGTTGGCGCACATGTTCAGACTCATAAAGCTGACGGCACAGACATCGGCAAGTTTATGACACCTTCCCTGAGAGAGCTCAAGTACACAGCGCCCTATATGCACAACGGTATGCTGGCAACTCTGGACGATGTTGTGGATTTCTACAACCAGGGTGGCGGTGTTGACCGAAACAAGGATAAACGACTCAAGCCGCTGAACCTCAGAGCGTCTGAGAAAGCCGATCTGGTGGCATTCCTGCAAGCTCTGTCCGGTGATCCCCTGACGGGTGACCAGTATGTGTGGTCAAAGGCTGATTACAGCTACAAGACCATTGCCAACTGGACCAAGGCCAAGAACTGATCGGGGAATGGACATGAAAACACAATACAAAGTGATACCCGGTCTGGCACTCAGTGCTTTGGTAATGGCTCTGGCCGGTTGTAATACAGAAACAGTAAAAGAATCTGCAGACGTTCAGCTGGAAAAAGCAGCGGTTCAGAAAGCGGCTGTGGTTAAAGAAGTGAAAATGAGCATTGCCGGAGTAGAAAAGAGCTACCCGGCTCTGGCGGCTCTGGGTGAGGTGCCTGTTCCTTCTGATAACCCCATGACTCCAGAAAAAATTGAACTGGGCAAAAAACTCTTTTTTGATGGCCGTCTTGGTGGCGATGGCAGCACTGCCTGCGTCAGTTGTCATCTTCCTTCTTTGGGTTGGGACTTCCCTCAGGATGTTTCTCTGGGTTATCCGGGAACCATTCACTGGCGCAACTCCCAGACCATTATGAACTCTGCTTATTACGATAAGTTGTTCTGGGCAGGTTCCTCCAAAAGTCTGGAAGCTCAGGCTCGTTCCGCAGCTAAAGGTGCTGTTGCCGGTAATGGTGAAAGCGATGTAATGGAAGCTCGACTGGCGTTGATTCCTGAATACGTAGAAGGCTTTAACAAGGTATTTGGCGACGACTATCCGAAGGTAGGTAATGCCTGGATGGCTATTGCAGCGTTTGAAAGAACACTGGTTCAGAAAGATACGCCGCTGGACAAGTACCTGGAGGGTGATAAATCAGCCCTCAATAAAAGTCAGGTTCGTGGTAAAGAGTTGTTTGAAGGGAAGGCTGGCTGCATCTCCTGTCATAACGGTGCACTGGCATCCAATCAGGAATACTACAACGTCGGTGTACCACCACTGAAGCGCTGGGAAGAAGATGCCTTGTCTCAGGTGACTTTCCGCTATGAGCTTTATGCCAAAGGTTCTACCGAGAAGATGTATCGGGAAACGAAGGCAGACCCAGGTGTTTATTTCCGCGGTAAGTTCAAAAGCATGAAGGGCAAATTCCGGGTACCAAGCCTGCGTTACACCAAGTACACCGCGCCATTCATGCACAATGGTGCGCTGGCGACTCTGGAAGAGGTTGTGGATTTTTACGACCGTGGTGGTGTTGCTTCCGATGGCCGTACAACCGGTTTTCCGAAAACCAAGAGTGAGATGATCAAGCCGTTGGGATTGAGCAGAGAAGAGAAAGCAGATCTGCTGGCTTTCCTTGATGCCTTCAGCGGTGAAAAGATCACCATGGACTATCCAGAACTCCCTCCATACGGACCATTGTTCAGTGAGGAAGAGATCAGCGAGAAAGCGCTGATGGAGGCCAAACAATGACTATTTCTTCCATACGAATATTCGGTTCTGAACGTAAGAAAGTCGATCGGGAAACTGCCGTAGAGCACGGTAAGTGCATGCTTTCTCGTCGTAAGTTCCTGATGTATTCCGGTGCGGCTACCGCAGCTGCCAGTACAGTGTCGGTTTCACTCTTTGCCGGTACAGCGCAGGCTCAACAGGTACCAGCGAGAGTGGTTGGTTATCCACGAAAGCTGATTGGCAAGTTGTCAGAACTGAAAGAAAACCAGCCACTGGATTTCAACTATCCCGACGATGGCCCAAACACCATGGCCCTGGTAGTAAAAACGGGTGTTAAATCTGGCGGTGGTCTTGGCCCTCAACAGGATGTAGTGGCATTCAGTTACATGTGTACCCATCAGGGTGGACCATTGAACGGCACGTATAAGGTAACAGGCGAACACCGGACGCTGGGTCAGTGCCCATTCCATTTAAGTGTGTTTGATGTACGACGCCACGGCATCATCGTTTCCGGTCAGGCTTATGAAAGCCTGCCACAGGTATTGCTGGAACTGGATGGCGATAATATTTATGCCGTTGGCATTATGGGGCTGCTGTTCGGACGTCAGCAGAATGTTCAGGGTGACAGCACAATTTCTATTGGTGCTGCTGATCAGTCCAAGACTATTCCAGCAACGAATGCGTCCTGATCAGGTGATGGAGAATAAATTATGACAACTAATTTCTATATCCCTGAAGATCGGGCGCCACTGCCTCCTCCTCATGCGGAAGTGATCACTACAGCTTGTGATTACTGTGTTGTAGCCTGTGGGTATAAGGTTTACCGCTGGCCGGTAGGTACTGGTGAAGGCGGTATGAAGGCTAATGAGAATGCTTTCGGCATCGACTTTCCAAGTTATACCCTGCAGCAATGGGTTGCACCTTCCCAGCACAATGTTGCCATGCATAATGGTCAACCACACCATGTAGTTGTCGTGCCTGACAAGGATACGACAGTGGTTAACAAGACCGGTGACTCCTCCATGCGTGGTGGTCTGCTGGCTCAGAAAGTCTATAACCCTAAAACCGGTACCCGTGATCGCCTGACTGCACCTCTGATGCGAATTGGCGGAACACTGCAGCCTGTTAGCTGGGAAATGGCTCTGGAAGTAGCGGCAGAGCTGGGCAAACATACTATTAAAGAGCATGGAGCCAACGCCTACAGCGTTAAAACATACTCTTATCAGTATATTGAAAACACTTATGCCATCACCAAATACGCCCTGCGTCATGTAAATACTGCGAGCTTCACTTTCCACGATACGCCCAGTGATGTGACGTCTACTCCGGGGTTCCGTGATGCCGGCTTTGATAACTTTGGCCCAAGTTATGACGACTGGGGCAGTGCCGACACTCTGATGATCTGTGGTACTGATCCGTACGAAACCAAAACCATTCTATTCACTCAGTTCATCAAGCCTGCTGTTGAGCGAGGCATGAAGACGGTAATGTTGAATCCTCGTGAAACCGCCGGTATCGCCTGGATGAAGAAAATGGGTGGCCTGCATCTGGATGTCTTCCCGGGCACAGATAATCTGGTATTGGGCGCTATTCTGCGAGTGATTGTCGAGAATGACTGGCAGGATAAGGAGTGGATTGATAACTGGGTTAATAACAAGTGGGAGTCCAGCTCCGGCTTTGGTCAGGGTACCCGTAATACACCATGGCAGTGGCGTACAACCTGGGGCAAGTTCCAGACCAAGGGCTTTGAAGACTACAAAAAGTGGCTGTTAGCCCGTAAAGAGTACGACCCAAAGTCTGCCGCTAAAGAAGCCGGTATTGATGTTGCCAAGATCTATAAGGCAGCGGAAATGATGGCCAAGCCAAAGGCAGACGGAAGTCGTGTGAAAGCGTCTATCGCTATTGAGAAAGGTTTCTACTGGTCCAACAATACCGGCAACACTAACGCGATCAGTACACTGGCAACGGTTGTCGGTGCTGGTGGTCGTCCAGGTCAGGTGGTTGGACGTCTAGGTGGTCACCAGCGTGGTGGTCAGTCTGGCGGTAAGTTGCCACGTAACAAGTCACCAGAAAAAGTACCAGGCCGTCGTCGTCGTTCTCTGGATACCGATCGCTGGTTGTATTCTGGTCATACCCGTTTCGCCCATGTTATCGGCACTACCTGGATTCAGGCCATGTGTGGTTCCCAACAGCTGGCGAAGAAGTTCACCGAGTTGACGGTTAATAACCCTCATCAGGTCTGGAGTTATGACAAGCAGGAAATTATCGACACCCTGAAGAAACGTCAGGATTCAGGTGGCATGGTTGTGATTAACCAGGATATCTACCTCCGTGATCCTATTGGTGCCAGATATGCGGATATTGTTTTCCCCGCAGCTACCTGGGGTGAAGAAGACTTTATGCGTGCCAACGGTGAGCGTCGTCTGCGGCTTTATCAGAAGTTCAACGATGCACCGGGGGATGCCAAGCCTGACTGGTGGATTATTGCCAATCTGGCTAAGCGCATGGGCTTTGAAGGTTTTGACTGGAAGAGTTCCAACGAGGTAGCAGAGGAAGCCGCACGCTTCAGCCGTGGCAGCCGTAAAGATTTCAGCATGATCAAGGTGGCAGCTCATAAGGAAGGCAAGACGCTGCATCAGAAGATGCGTGAATTCGGTACTGATGGCATTCAGGGGCCTGTCTTCTATAACTACGACACCAAAGAGTTGGTTGGCACCAAGCGTCTGCACGACACTGAACTGCGTCATGACAAGAAACAGCTGGCGAAGATGGGACTGGAGAATGGCCCTAAAGGCGCTAACGTTCTCAAGAAAGAACTGACCGGCTTTAAATCCCAAACCGGCAAGGTGAACCTGCAGAAGCATCCATGGGAACTGTTCAGCGATTTCTATGACTGGTTGAAACCAAAAGGTGATGAACTGCGTTTCACCAACGGCCGCATTAACGAAATCTGGCAGTCAGGTTTTGATGATGTTGAACGTCGGGCTTATGTAAGCCAGCGCTGGCCTGAAAACTGGGTAGAGATTCACCCTGATGATGCCAAGGCTCGCGGTATTGAGTCTGGTGATCAGGTGATGATGTATTCTGACCGGGTTGCCGGGTTCAAGGACACTATTCTGGGTATTGGTGGTAAGGACTTCCAGTTTTCTGAACTGATGAAGAATGGTCATATTGAACTGACCAAGGCGGCAGTGACAGCGGTTGCCATTGTTACGCCAGCGGTTAAGAAAGGTGTGCTCTACGCCAATATGATTGATATGCGTCAGCCTTCCAATGCTCTGGCTGCCCGTGTTGTGGATAACATCAGTGGTAACTATAACTACAAGATGGGTGTCGCACGCATTCGCAAGCTGGGTGAGTCAAAGTATAAGCATGAGTTCCGCAGTTTTTCCTTTGCTCCACGAAATATTGTCTGATGTTTTGAAGAACAGTAAAACGTGATTAAACCCATGAACGCCACTGCCTAGTCAGTGGCGTTTTTTCAGTTAAGTACCCGAATATACGATTTCATATGTCATTTCCCCGTCGAAGGCGGGGAAATGACAACCTTAATATTAGATGAGGTGTGGTTGCACACTTATATCTCTTTCATGCCGTATTTAGAGAGCAGCTTGTCGACAATTCCTGTATCAATCAGAGTTTCTATCGCTTTGTCGATTTCAGGAAGTAAATGAGCCTTCTCCTTATTTAAACGCATGCTGAGTTTATAAATAGAAAGAGGCTCTGAACGATATAAAGCAACCTTACTTTTATGCGATAAGTGAGAGGCGATATCTAATGGAATAACCCCGTAGTCACAACGTTTTCTAAGCAACATAGCGATAATCTTTTCTTCACTCAGTACTGTCACTGATTCATGTTGGGTATTTTCGTCGTAGTTGAAACCTAAAATTCGACAAAGTTTCCCCTTTTTGAGGTCACTCAACTTATTAATAGTCTGAGACATAGGCTTATGGCTCATGATGACTTCATCGGAGAGGAAGAATGGAATGCTGTAAACAGAATTTATGACTTCTATTGGTTCCTGTCGCCAGATTGGGTCTATGCCGGGTTCAAGGTCCAGATCATTCTCAACCATGAGTCGCCTTAGTCGTGCCTGCGGCAAATAGCGGTATTCAAAACGAATACCTGCCTGTTTTGAAATGGCTTCAAGCAGATCAATATAAAAACCAGACGACTCTTTTTGACTATCTTTTGGCCAGAAATAGGGAGGTCTGCCGGTTTCAATAAGTCCGACTTTGATGGGAGGTGCCAGCTGAACTGCAGCAAGCACCGAAAAAGAGGGAATCAATAGGAGTAGATAAAGCAGTCGTTTCATATCAACTGATTTGATATTGCTGTTGAATTTTATTCAGGCAGACAGTTTCTTGTTGAAATATGTTTACCAGAGAAGGGTCAAAACGAGAGCCGGACTGACTGATCAGCCATTGTGTGGCTTTTTCAGGGGTTGATTCCGCCGTATGAGCCAGTGCATCGAAAGCAGAAACCAGAGACAGAATTCTGGCAGCCAAGGGTATGTCTGTCCCAGATAATTTGTGTGGGCAGCCCTGACCATCCCAGCGTTCATGAAAAGCACCCAGATCAGTTTTTGCTACAGAGCTATTAAGCTGCTCGGGGATCAACGTCTGACCAAGTTTTATGGATAAGCAAGCCTGAAACAGTTCTTCAGCCCATTGCTCGTTTTCACCATAACATTTAGCCAAATGACGGGCTGAATGAGCAATACGCATTAAGTGCGGGTCAGCCATTAAGGTTCGGGTAGCTGGAGCTGACTTTTGCTCTTTCAATGACAACTGGCTAGCAACTCTGTTGCGAATAATCTGTGGGTGAGCCGGTTTGCTGATGTAGTCAACAGCACCAGCTTCCATACCGGCGTCTTTGTCTTCGTCATCACCCATTGCAGAGATGAAAATGATGGGAATATCTGCTGTTTCAGGATCTGATGATAACAGTTCACAGACCTCGTACCCATCCATTCCGGGCATCATAATATCAAGCAGAATAAGATCTGGCTGTGGGTGTGCTCTGGCTATGGACAGAGCTTTCATTCCACTAAGCGCAGCTTTTACCCGACAATCCTTTACCAGTATCTCTCGCAGAATATCGATATTTTCCGGTGTGTCATCCACAATCAAAATGACTTTCTTGTCAGATGAACAGTTCATCAGAGCATATACCTCTTGTCTGACCGACTCTTAGCATCGGGCAGGACACTGTAAAAATTGATATCAGGGCATCTGGTACTGTTCATAACATTGCACAGTACCAATTATGTCCCCTCTGAAATCCACTAAAGGTAAACGACTAAAAGTAGTTATTCATAAATGTGCAATTGCTCATAGAGGCCACTGAGATTTATTTAATCTTTCTAGCGCCAGTTCGAAGTCGTATTCTTCAAGCGCTGCCCTGATCTTAAGCAGAGCTTCTCGATTGGTATCTTCATGCTTCAGTTGTGAGGTCATTGCACCGCAGATATCCAGAGCTTCAGTGTCGTCATTTTCTATTAGCGTTTTAAGCTGCTCATACAGCCCACTTATATCCACGTGCTCAGTATCATTGTGATCAGATTGTTGCTCTGGTTCATCCTGTTCAGTCAGTTGCAGGAAGGCATCGATTTCCTGGGCAACCTTTTTTATTGTTTGTCGGAGGCTGTTAATGATGTAAAAACAGGCTTCTTCGGAGATGTCGGTTCCAGTCACTTGCTCAAGGTTCATAGCCTGCTGTGATAACTGATGAGCCCCTATATTGGCTGAAACACCTTTTAATGTATGAGCCAGTCGTTTTGCCAGTTCGAGATCACCATCTTCTATTGCTGAAAGGTACTCCTGACAGAAAGAAGATTGATTTTGACGAAATTTACCGAGTAGACGAATGTATAAACTTGTACGGTCCTGACAGATACCAAGTCCTGTATCCGTGTTGATACTGGCTAGTATCTGCCATGGATATTCGTCATTGGACACCGCAGAACTTTCATTTAAACCCTTGTTGATTGTTATGTGTTCTCTTGGTTCTATCCAGAAAGCCATCTTGGTCAGCATGTCTTCAAAGTTTATTGGTTTGGCAATGTGATCATTCATACCTGCTTCCAGTGCTTTGGCACGATCTCCAGCCATCGCATTAGCTGTCATGGCAAGTACAGGCAGGTTGGCCCAGTTCAGATTTTTCCGAATTCTGCGTGTTGCTTCATAACCATCAAGTACAGGCATTTGGCAGTCCATCAGGACACCGTCAAATGTTTTTGACTCGAGAGCATTCAGGGCCTGAAGGCCATTCTCGGCAACAGTTACCTTCATGCCGTTACTTTCCAGAAGGTCAATAGCCAACTCCTGATTAACCTCGTTATCCTCTACCAGAAGGATTTCTGCTCCGGAAAGATGGTTAATAGCGTCTTCTGTTTTATTCGACCCAGTCAGTGGCTGAGAGTTAAACGGCAGGCTTCTTCCAAATACACGGCTAATAGTGTTCAAAAGAGATGAAGCTGTTAATGGTTTTGGCAGGTAAGCTCTAATATTACTGCCTTCATCTGATGTATTGGCGAGGTCCTGACCAAAAGCAGTCATCAGAATACAGTGGGGTGGTTCTTTCCGGCATTGCTGGAAAATCAGTCGGGCAGCATTAATGCCATCAAGCCCAGGCATTTTCCAGTCCATAATTATCAGGCTATAGGGGTTCTGGCTGGATTCTGCTGTCAATATCAGCCTCAGTGCTTCGTCCCCTGTTGCCGCTTCTGTTGTGACCATACCAAACTGGTGAAGCATATTGCGACAGATCTCGCGGGCTGTAGGGTTATCATCCACAACCAATACTCTTTCCTGGTTCAGATACTCCAGTGAATTAGTGGCCTCATCATTCATTCGGGTATTGAAGGTGAGAGAAAATTGAAAATTTGCTCCCAGATTTTGTTCGCTTTCAACCCAGATAGTGCCGTTCATCATTGAAACCAGTCGATGACTGATAGCAAGACCAAGGCCTGTGCCACCATATTTTCTGGTTGTGGATGTATCTGCCTGAGTGAATGACTGAAACAGTTTATCTATCTGCTTTTGTGACAGCCCGATCCCCGTGTCCTTAACAGAAAAGTGTAAGACGATTTTGCTGTTGCTCTGTTCAGTAACTCTGATGGATATAAGAATCTCACCTTGATCGGTAAACTTAACGGCATTGTTACCAAGGTTGAGAAGGATCTGGGACAGTCGCAGAGGGTCACCAACCAGTCGCGGAAGGTTCACAGGCAGATCAAAAAGGAGCTCCAATCCTTTTTCTTCGGCATTAAAGCTAACTATGTTTCGAACGTCATTCAGTACAGAGTCCAGTACAAATGGAGTTTGCTCCAGGGACAGCTTGCCAGCCTCTATTTTTGAGAAGTCGAGAATGTCATTAATAATACCCAGCAGAGAATGTGCTGAACGATTAACCTTTTCAATATAGTTACGCTGCTTGGTTTCCAGTCTGGTTTGTAATACCAGTTGGGACATTCCAAGAATTGAGTTCATTGGAGTACGAATTTCATGACTCATATTAGCCAGAAAATCACTCTTCGCTTTTGAAGCCTGCTCAGCTTTATCCAATGCCTTGCGGAGATTTTTATCCATCTCCAGACGATCAGAGATATCCGAAAAAACAATAACCCAGCCAATAATTCTTTTATGACGATAGACAGGGTTGCAGCAAAACTCTATTGGCAAGACATTACCGTTTTTTGCTCGGAAAAAGCCATACAGTTGTGTGAGTACCTGATTTCCATTAAGAATCTGGTGGATTGTATGCTCCACCTGATCTTGGTAACCATCATCTTCTGTAATGCTGTGGCCCAGAGACGTAATTGATCGGCCAATGATTTCGTCGGAGCGATAGCCAAGAAGTGTCAATGCAACAGGGTTGATGAAATTGATACAGCCTTCATCATTCAAACGGAATAATCCCTGCCCGATAGATTCAAGAATCAATCGACTTTGTTCTTCCAAGTCCGATAGTTTTTGTGTTCTTTCATTAACTTTTTCATCCAGCTCTGCGTTTGAATCCATCAGCTTTTTGTTAGCCTGGCGACCAAGATTCAGCATGAAAAGTATGTATGGAATGACAAAAGCAAAAACCAGAACCAGAACCAGAATTAGGCCATATTTAACTGTATTGTAACCCGCCAGAATATCACTCTGGTTCACCTCAGCGATAAAGCCTGTTCCTAAAGTCGGATTCCAGAGGGCGAGAACGAAGAAGTCCTTTCCGTCATGGGAATAGCTTAGTAAAGGACTGGTCTGAGTAGAGTCGTTGTGGCTACTGTTCAGATAGAAGTTATAGAGTGGATGCTTTTGACTGATATGTTTATTCTGGATGACCAGAAGCTGACTGTTCTTTGGGTCAATACCGACAGGAGTAATGGATATTTTCTTAGTTAACCGGACATTTTCAAGAAATACCTGTAATTTTTCAGAGTAGTTAACCTTGCTGATGATAACAGCTTGCACCTCACCACTTTTATCAACAATGTTGTTTGTTGAATAGTTAATCCAGCTGGTTTCTTCTTCTGGTTGGCGAGAGTTGGTATCTTGCTGGTTACTTATCGGGTATTGCCAAAGATTAAGGCTGCCGGTCGTTCTCCGCAGATACTGTTCATAAATGCTTTCTATCTCTTCTGAAGGCTGACCAACAAGAACATTACCCTTGAGATCAGTAACAACGACTTCGTGCTTGGGAAACAGGTTGACATATCGGTTCCAGAAGCTGGTAAATTCAAATACATGTTTTTCATACAGTTCGAAATCTGTTGCCGTGGTTGACGCTATTTTTTTCGTTAGTGACTGAATTTCTTTTTTTCGGGAAATGTGTCTGATTAGCCCATTTCTGAGGTTAAAAACATCCATCATTTTCTGGTCAGCAGACGTTACGGATAGTTTTAGCTGTTGTTGAATGTCTGCTTTTTGGTACACAAGGGTGTGTTGAAGAACAAAATAGGAGATCGCACCACTCAACGTAATAATCAGTGCGATACTAAAGATAACCAGTTTTGAAAATCGGCGGGAGCCAAATGAAGCTGTAGACCCCATAAGGCCGGATGACATACTTTTAGCAATCAAAAGAAGAATTGTACTGATGATAAAAAAGAGTGCCGCCAGAGTGAGGATAGTCGATGATATTGACTGTTCTTCCAGAGAAATAGCACGATTACTCTTCGATGGTTGAGTAATTTGATATTTGCTTTTAATTTGATTCTTTTCCCAGCTCGACATGCTCAATAGAAACTTATCGATGATGGACATCAGCGGCTGATGCTTATTTTGAATCAACCAATGAATATCTATAGATGGCAAAGTATCTCTGGTGATTTTTCGAATGTTTATCCCTCCTGATTTATTGATCAGGTAATCAATAATCAGGTCAGGTCCTGCCAATCCCTCGATTTCACCGTTAAGGAGTGCGTTGATTCCAGCATTCATGCTGTCGTAAGTAATCAGTCGTAGAGATGGAAACTGCTCTTTGAGCATAGTAATTGTTACATGGCCACGAAAAACACCAACAGTTTTGTTTTTGAAGTTCGAGAAGTTTTTGATATCGGAGTTATTTGCTGCTGCATACAGTTCAACTTTCAAGCTATGAGTTGGAGCACTGAACAAACCCAGCTGATTACGGCTATCGTCATAGAAAATACTGGGCAGGAGGTCTATTTCCCCTCGCTTAAATGCAGTCAACAGTTCGCTGAATGAACCATATACATAGTTGTAATCCACGTTGGTCTGTTTTTTAAGCTTTTGCAGATAATCTGCCATGATTCCATCAGGATTACCTTGTGTACCTTTTCCAATTAAGGGAAGCCCTGTTGACAATACTCCTACGGAAATAACAGGGTGCTCTTTCAGCCATTTTTGCTCTTTGATTGATAAGGTCAAAGCTTGAGGGATCTGCTCATTTCTGCTCAAGTTGTCGTAATACAGCTCAAGGCGGGCAATAACTCGTCCCTGATGCACAATTGAACGCAGAATTTTAGGGTATTGAAGAACCGAGTCAGGAACGGGGGTGTCAAAGCTGCCTTGCTGGTACGGAGGGCGATAAAATGTCAGCAGGTTTTTTTGTGATTCTGTTTCTGTAATACGAATGGATCTGATTCTGGTATTAGAGCTGGTAATAAATCTCAAAGCCTGTTGCAGGTTCTGAGTATCCAGATTGTAGACAAAGGTTGTACTGAGATTGGCAATTTCGTTTGCCACTTCCATTTCATTAAACTGATGCTGAACAATGGTTGGAATGTTATCGCTTAAGGAGTGCGCTGTGGTAGAGAACAGTGAAACACTACTGATAATAAAAAGGCTCGAAATAAGCCACAAAATCCTGTTGCGCACAGTTATGCCTAATCCTTTTATACTGCTAGGAGCTTCCCGGTACAGTCAGTCTTGCGATGAATAGTTGGTAATGTTGAGAGTCTGAAAAATAGTTGCTGTGACGAAAACAACTGCTCGCAAGTAACTGATTGAATGGCCAAGGTGTCTATGTGTTATTTGATGAATTCTGATCATATTGTCTATCTGTGGATAGGCTCAATAAGTGATTGACGTAAATAAGTTTATTAGAACCAAGGTTAAATTTATCGACGTCAGTTAATAAACGACGGTAGTTAAAAAATATTAAATAAATATAAAACTCTCTTATTGATTTAAGCCAACGATAAATTTTCCATCACAACATATGATTCGATCTTTGTCATATGCTGGTCGTTTATGAACGCTGATACAACTGAAACACAGGGAAGGTTCAGGGAATGGGCAATATTTGTCGTTCCAGCTATTCTAGTCAGTGTTTTGGTGTGCTTTGCACACTATTGGTTAAGGGCTGATGCGGTCATTGAAAGCAAGCTTCAGAATGAGGCTATGACGCTGGATCTTGGTCAGCAAATTCTGGCGACGAATCTTGGCACTCTGGAATCCGATACCCGAATGCTGCTAGACCTGATTCTTCCCGCAGGACAGCAACAAATGAATCAGGCAATGACTGAACAACAATTTGTTCGTTTTGCCCGCCATCGACAACAGTATTCCCAGATTCGATTTATTGATGCTAGTGGCCAGGAGCAGGTCAGGGTTGAAAATGATCTGGAGAGAGTTACTGCGATCGCTGGCAACAGGTTACAGAATAAATCTCAACGCTACTATGTCAGAGATATAGGCCAACTTGCTGCTGGCGAATTTTATATATCCCCTCTTGATCTCAACATAGAGTTTGGCCGAATCCAGATTCCTCATACACCCGTTATTAGAATAGGTATTCCGGTCTTTATTGGTAGTCAACGCAAGGGGAGTTTGCTGATTAACTATCGTGCACAGGGGCTTTTTGACAGTCTGAAGAGAGTCACCAGTGATTTTTCTAATCAGATAACCATGGTTAACGACACTGGTTTCTGGCAGTTACAGTCTGCAGGTACACAATCATGGCTTTACAGTGAGAAGCTTATAGGTGAGCTTCAGGCGCAGTGGGTTGATTTTTGGCCAATAGTTCGGGATTACGTCAGCGGCCAGAATAAATTGGCAAAGGGATACCTGACCTGGAATACCTTTTATTTGCCTGAAAACTCCGAGCGTTCCTGGAAGCTGATTTCGACGTTGCCGGAAAGTCAGTTAAAGGCATTGAAACAGGAAGTTCTTAATAGGTGGGGACTTTACTACTTCCTTTTAATTGCTCTATTTGCAGTGACTTCCGGTTTTATGGCCGGCAATCGTTATCGCTATCGTGTTCTTCAGGGCCAGGTACAATATGAACAGGGTTTCAGACAAATTCTTGAAAATATCCAGCTCTCAGCGATTACTGTTGATAAGCAAGGGGTGATTTCTTTCGCAAATTCTCACTTTCTTCGCATGATAGGAGAGAGTAATGGTCAGTTTTTGGGGAGAAACTATCAGACTTTGATTGTAAATAAGGATCAAATGATAGTGACTGAGATGCTGGGTGATGTCTGGAGTGGACACCGTCTGGATAAAACCTGGAGTCTGAGTGTCAATACAGAGAAAGGTCCAAGGTTGTTGCGATGGACATTAACTGCCAGTAAAAACGGTGAGGGTAAAACCCAATCTATTACTCTGCTTGGGCGCGATATAACTGAACGGGAAGTTCAAAAGCAACAACTTCTTAAGCTCAGTCATGTGATTGAGCAAAGTCCCAGTATTGTCATGATCACTGATACTTCAGGGCTTATCGAATATGTTAATCCGACATTTACTCTGATTACCGGTTATGAATTGAGTGAGGTTATTGGTCAGCGCCCATCTATTCTGAGTTCCGGTGAAACTTCCAGTGAAGATTATCAGGCTCTATGGAGTAAGGTTGGGACGGGTAAAATCTGGGAGGGGGAATTTCATAACCGTAAAAAATCCGGGGAGCTTTATTGGGAGTCTGCAGCTATATCCGCTGTTCGTGACGAATATGGAAAAAACCTTTTTTATGTCGCTGTGAAACAGGACATCACTGAGCAGAAACACCTGCAAAAGCAGATCAATCAACAGCAGAAAGAGAAAGTGCAGTACGAAAAACTGGCTGCTGTTGGGCGAATGGCCGCAATGATGGCCCATGATCTCAGGAATCCTCTGTCGTCAGTGAAAATTGCTTTAAAAATGCTGACTCGAAAGGCTTTTCAAGATGAACAGGCAGAAGAGCTGACAGAACTGGCACTGGAACAGGTCGATTATATGGATTGTCTGATGGAGGATATTCTCAGTTACTCCAGACAGGGAAGGTTAAGTGCTGACTGGTTTGATCCGGCAGAAGTAGTTCGTTCTGCTGTCTTGGGTCTTGAAGGTGAGCGGGAAATGCATGGTGTTGAATTACAGCTTGATGATAGTGCTCAACTGCCAACGATCTTTGCTGATCCTGTCAAAATCAGGCTGCTGCTGCAGAATTTGATACAGAACGCTGTTCAGGCTGCAAGTGAGGAGAAAGCGGGCATCCCCAAGGTATCGATTAAGTCAAAGGTGATACTGGAAGAAAATGGACCTGAGCTACAGATTGAAATTCTGAATAATGGCCAGAGCTTTGATCCTGAATTAAGTGAACAGGTATTTGAACCTTTTTTTACCACGAGAGCCAAGGGGACAGGCCTGGGGCTGGCTATTGTCAGGCAAGTACTGGATAGCCATAACGGTTCTATCAGGATGGAGCCGCTGTTGTCGGGTGGAACAAAGGTTTGTGTGCAGTTACCACTGAATTACCCGCAGTCTGTAAAACTTCAGGCTGCATGAATACAAAGATAAAAATAAGCAGGTAAAGGTTTAGAGAGTTATATGAGCAAAATATTGATTATTGATGATGACCTGGCCATATGCCGGACTCTTCAGCTTCATTTTCAATCGGAAGGATTCGAAGTTGAGCTTGCTCATAATGTTGATGATGGCATAGAGCGGGCAAACAGCTTTGAACCAAATATCATTATTCTTGATATTTGTATGCCGGGCCGCAGTGGTTTGGAGGGTATTGCTGAACTGAAAAAGATTTGCCCCAGTGTTCGTATCATTATGATTACAGCATTTCACGACATGGAGAGCACTATTGCTGCCATGAAAGAAGGAGCTGACGAATACATTCATAAACCGGTTGATCTGGATGAGCTGGAATCAGCAATCAAGAGTGCTCTAGCCTGTCAGAAAAGTGCTCAGAACGTAGGCCTCGAACTGCTGTCGTCAGCGAATCAGAAGGCAACTGGTCATGTAATGGTGGGTTCCAGTCGTGTGATGAGAGACGTGTACAAAACGATTGGTAGAGTTGCTGCATCACCAGCCAGTGTACTGATTACCGGAGAATCCGGGACAGGCAAAGAGCTGGTGGCCAGAGCTATTCATCAGGCCAGCAACCGGGCGAATGAGCCTTTTGTAGCGATCAACTGTGCCGCTCTCGTAGAAACGCTGCTGGAATCGGAAATGTTTGGTCATAGAAAAGGCGCATTTTCAGGAGCGGTTAATCACCAGGAAGGTAAATTTCAACTGGCTGGTAAAGGAACCTTGTTTCTGGATGAAGTGGGTGAACTGGGTCTTGATATTCAGGCTAAGTTGCTAAGGGTTTTACAGGAGCGTGAGTTTTACCCATTGGGAGCTGCGCAGCCTTTAAAGTCAAAGGCCCGAATTATATGTGCGACTAATCGAAATCTGGAAGAGATGATCAGTGCTCAAACATTTCGAGAAGATCTCTTTTATCGGTTGCAGGTGGTTACTCTGGAGCTGCCACCGCTAAGAGATCGACTGGATGATCTGGATGAACTGGTGCAGGCTTTACTGATGAGAGCGAATAGAGAGCTCGGGTGTTCCATAAATAAAGTATCTACTGAAGTGGTGAAGGCTCTTCATCAAAGCCAGTGGCCAGGTAATATTAGAGAACTTCAGAATACACTCACAAAGATGGTCGCGCTTTGTCAGGGGGATACCCTGACGCCAGAATTGCTGCCGGATCATTTGCAGAACTCTGCTTATGGTGATGGAACATTTGATTCAGGAAATCAGCATCCAGCTGAAGATGTATTTTCAGGACGGTCAGCCAGTAGCTACAGTATGGAAGATCTAAAGCGTGAACATGTCAGCAGAGTACTTGATGAGAATGGCTGGCACAGAGGTAAAGTATGCGACATCCTCGGTATTTCCAGACCGAGGCTACAGAGAATGATTGTTCAGTATGAACTGGAGTCGCCAGTCAGAGTAGACGTCAGATGACAGAAAACAGACTCAGCTGTTTTCTGTCTCTCAGCTATTACAAAGCATTCTGCTATTGCAAAGAGTCAGCTGTTATAAAGAGTTGTAATAGGCTGCCAGATTGGAAATATCAGCCTCAGACAGCATAGCTGCCTGAGGCTGCATAATCATGGCCTGCGGGCTGGTGCGTTGCTTGTTTTTGTATGCCTTCAGGGCTTTTTCAAGGTAGTCGGCTTTCTGGCCAGCCAGACTTGGGTAACCTGGCAGCATGGAAATACCGTTACCACCGTGACAGGCAGCACAAACACCAGATTTGGCCTTACCAGCGGCAGCATCACCTGCAGCAAAAGCTCCCCCGGAAATGGCTAAAAGTCCCATCAGTAAGACAGCTGATTTTTTCATGTTATGTCCCAAATTTATAATTGGCTTGCAGGTGAATAATGCTAGCTCCGTGCCAATATTACAAGTATCTAATATATTCGGTAATTACAGGCTTGAATCGCGGTATCAGTGTGTTTTAGGTACGCCATTAATTGAACGAAACGTTCAATTAATGGCTGAGGAGATGATGTTCAGTTACTGTTTTCAGCTAATTCCCAACGCCATTTAACGAGTGGGATTTTTCGCAGTATTGGAATCAGTGCAATATAAATAACGACACCGGAAAGATCCGCGACAACATCCAGTAGTGAGAAAAAACGATATCCTGAGAACCACTGCAACATTTCAATCAGCAAACCGTAACCAGCCAGAGTCAATATTTTGGGAAACTGAAACGAACTCTTAGGAAAGCTGCAATCCAGTAGAAAAGCCAAAGTAAAGAAAGCCGTGAGGTGTTGTATTTTATCGCTTATCTTCGGTAATGGAGCCTGGTCTATGGGTAAGAGTGCAAGAATAGTTATGGTGATCAGAGCCAGTCCGAGCCCAAACCGCGAAAGGTTAAAATAGTGTTTTAAAATGCGTCGTTTAATTAACGTTTCCAAAATGTGCGCTTACCTGCTGTTGGTTTTTTCCCTGTCAGTTTTCCTGATTTTCTTACCGGTTGTGAGAGTAGCTGCTTCATTGACTCGGGAACAGGCACTTCCTGCCAGTCTCCGGAATGAATTCCGTCCAGTCTCCAGTCACCGATGCTGTAACGAATAAGTCTAAGCGTTGGAAAGCCAACCGCTGCCGTCATTCTTCTCACTTGTCGGTTTCGCCCTTCTTTAATGGTCAGCGAAATCCAGCTGTCAGGAATACTTTTCCGTTCCCGCACTGGTGGGGTTCTTGTCCACACATCAGGTGAGTCGATCAATTCGGCATTAGCTGGCAAGGTAATACCATCGTTCAGCATTACACCTTTACGAAGATTTTCCAGAGCCGCATCATCAGGAATACCTTCCACCTGAACCCAGTAGGTTTTAGCCATTTTATGCAATGGCGAGCTGACCTGGTGCTGGATTTTTCCATTGTTCGTCAGTAATAACAGGCCTTCACTGTCACGATCCAGTCGTCCAGCGGGGTAAACACCGGGAACAGGAACGTAGTCCTTTAATGTTTCTCTTCCCTCAGTATCAGTGAACTGAGTGAGTACGCCATAAGGTTTATTGACCAGTATGAGCCTGGCTGGTTCTGTGGTTTTACTACTCTTGGTTACTGCAGATGAGCGGTGATGAGGTCGACCTGACATCGTAGTGTGATCTCTTACTTAATGAAGTGAATTATAAATTGCTGCCAGCAGAACGAAAGACCTGAACTAAACTCATAAACGTAGTTCTAATTCATCGGGTTCTTTTTAAGACTCCTGATGTCAATCAGGGCTTAAAATTTATCATTCAATAATGCCAGGGCGGCTTTCGGAATAGTGATTTTTCCAATTATCTGATTGAAAGGGGGCTACTTTTGTCTGCTTCATCTTCGACTGTTTCTGCAAATCTGACTTCACAGTTAATAGTACTATCGCGCTACCTTCTTCCATTCGTATTTGGCTTAGTGCTTTGGTACGTACCTGTTCCCGAAGGTATGGAAGACAGAGGTTGGCAGATTTTGACCATATTCCTGAGCACCTTGCTGGGTGTCATGGTGATGCCTCTGCCTATGTCTGCAGTGACCTTTATGGGGGTGGCAGCGTTAGGTTTGACTCATACATTAACGCTGAAGCAAGCATTAGCGGGTTATGCGGAGCCTATTACCTGGCTGATCATGCTGGCGTTCTTTATTTCTCACGGGTTTATTAAAACCGGGCTGGGTCTTCGAATGGCCTACTGTTTTATGCGTCTGATGGGAAAGAAAACAGTCACTCTTGGTTATGGTCTGGCTCTCACGGATGTAATACTGGCGCCAGCCATGCCCAGTATTACCGCCAGAGCGGGAGCTGTTGTAGCGCCGATCATGAAATCCATTGCCGAGGTGTATGACAGCCATCCAGGCGGAACCGCTGGCAGAATGGGAACCTTTCTGACTCTAACCGTATTTCATGCCAACGCTATCTCCAGCGGTATGTTTCTAACGGCTATGGCAGGTAACCCGTTGGTGGTGAAGCTGGCGGGGGATCAGGGTGTTGATATCAGCTGGGGAACCTGGGCGTTAGGGGCGATTGTTCCCAGTCTTGTTTGTCTGTTATTGATGCCGTTGTTACTGGCAAAGATTGCTCCGCCTTCTATCAGAGAAACCCCGAAAGCGGTGACAATGGCGGCTAACAAGCTTACTGAACTGGGCAGCTTGAAGCGAGATGAGTGGATTATGGGAGCCACCTTTGTTGCTTTGTTGGTGCTCTGGGTCAGTGGTCGTTATATAGGCGTGTCTCCTACATTGGTGGCGATGGTGGGGGTCTGTGTTCTTCTTCTGTCGGGAGTATTGAACTGGGACGAAGTGAAAGGCAACAAAGGTGCCTGGGACACCATGATCTGGTTTGGAGCCTTTGTAACAATGGCTCACTACCTGAGTGAATTTGGCGTTGTGTCCGCACTGAGCCAGAATATCAGTCCATGGTTTCAGGGATTACCAAGCTGGCTGGGAGTGAGCGCTGTTATCGTTGTTTATTACTTTGCCCATTACTTCTTTGCAGCGACTACCGCTCAGATCAGTGCCATGTACGCCAGCTTCCTGTTTATCCTTCTGGCAATGGGTGTTCCGGCACTCGGTGCAGCTCTACTTCTGGCTTATATCAGTAATATTTGCGCGGTTGTCACGCACTACGGCAATGGTCCTGCACCCATCTTATATGGCTCAGGCTATGTACCATTGAAAGTCTGGTGGCGGGCTGGCTTTATTATGAGTCTTGTTTATCTGGGAGTCTGGTTGACTCTGGGTAATGCCTGGTTGAATTTTCTTGGTTATCTGTGATGGTTTCTGGGGATGTTTTCGAAAATAAAGTGGTCAGGTGTTTGTTTTTGGTAAAAAACGTATTTATACGGATGAAGCATGGTCAGGAAACAGGCAAAATGAATCCAGATGAGTGATTTCAGATGATATTGCTTGTCTCGGGATATTGACTCTGTCCCGACAGGTTTAAACTCAGATTGAGTAGTCCTGTCAGTTTGTCATGTTCGTTCTTCTTGATCCGGGTAGCTACCCGGATTTTTTTTGCCTGATGAAAAGTGCTCGATAGAAAGTGGCTTTTATCAGCCACCACCAATAGTGTTCATCAACACGCCTTTCAGTACGAATCCCAGCACGCCAAGACAGAGTGCACCGAAAAGAACTATGGTTCCGAACTTACCTGCTTTTGATTTTTTTGCCAGATCGTAAACGATATAGGCCATAAGCAGAATTAAGCCGCTTAACAATACCTTGAGCATCAAGTCTTCAAACTGATCAATATCCATTCTGGTCTCCTTCACCTTGGGCACATTCTATAGTGCAGAAAAACTCTGTCTACACTGAAAATAAGAGATCCGGTAGCCGGTAGTATTGCCCGGAGATAACAAAGGTTTGTACCGGTTACAGGAGAGATCGATGAGTTCCCGCATTCGACTGGTTGATATCACTAAATTAAAAAAATCCTCATGGTTTGTTCAGAGTGAATCTCAGGCTGCCCTTCACAAGGCTCGTGCAGATATCACCAGACAAGAAGAATTCCTTGAATCAGTGGGTATGGACAAACATCAACTGAGAGCTTTTATTAACGGTGAGCAATGGTCTGCAGCCTTTAAACATAAAGCCAGAGAAGAGTTATTACGTTTTTCTGATCAGCTTAAGCAGGAAATGACTGAAGAAGCCTCTGCCAAGCGGAAAGAGCTTGGCGAAGCCAGAAGGCTACTGAGTTCCAGAAAGAAAGCCAGAGAGTCTGCGCGCAGACGCAGAACTGGCTTTGTTTAAGGTTTTTTCATCCATTTAAATCGGAATATGCAGGGATTGCAGCACTATGCCAACCATTGATGGAATTAATTCAAACAACCTTCCGAACCCAATAGATCCTACTCAACAGAGTCAAATGGACTTTATGTCAGCCATTTTTCTGGAGCGGGGGAACATGCTTGACTCAGAAGTTCGACGGATTGTCGGTAATATTGAAAAGTCCAATGAGTTGCTGGTTGGTGTCAATAATATGATCAATAAGGCCAATATTGCTCAGTATGGTTCCAGCAATTATACGGCGACAACCTGGCAAACTAATGGTAATAGCATCGTTCTGGATAACGGCTACGGCCTTGCCATTCACCCTGATGCCAATGGCAATACCAAATTTACCCTGGTCGATGCTGAAGGCAATAAACTGATGTATCAGAATCAGACGCTGGTTCCTTTAGCGAAGGGAGAAGCCGCAGATGTACTTCAGGTAGGTATTCCGGTCATGAACGATATGACCTTTGTTCTTGATGATGGTACTGAAATTACTTTTAAGACAGGTACACCTGATATTCCTTTTAACGCTCAAAATATATCGGGTGGTTTAACCGACATTACTGGCATAACCATTACCCGCGGAACTCAGTCGTTGACGGTGACTAACCTGAATACAGCGAATCCGGCCATTGGTACTGCAAATCTGAATGGTGTTGCTGTGGATGCGACCAATAATGATGGCTATATATTGCTGGAATCAGGTGGGCTGCACTCTTGGGAGTATGACGGCGTAAACACCAATAATATTACAGCGACTGACCCTAACAATGCTTCTGCGCAACTGGGTGGTTATGCGGCCAGAAAGCTGGCTTTCCAGTCCGCCTTGGCGAATGAATACAGTGGTGGGGCGCCAGTGCTTTCAGCGGAAGAAAGGAATATTCTGGCTCAGGATTTAAAAATTACCTACACGGATGTCAGCGGCAACGGCAACCTGACTCCAGATGAGTGGGGAAAGCTGAAAAGCTCTCTGCTGAATGCCAAGGAAAACCTCACCAGCAATAATCAGCTGCAAACGGTGCAGTTACAGAGAGCCATGGCAACGTACAACCAGAATTACGATGCCATGTCGAACTCACAGAATAAAATTTACTCGCTGCTGAGAGATATCATCAACAATGTGAAGTGATGTTTATGCTCATCGAATCAGTCGAGACTGATTCCGATATGGCTGACACCGTCATTCTTTGCAATAGTCCTGAGTTTTTTCATGGTTTCAGGGTTCTGCTTTGACTTACTGATCGTTTCAAAAATCTCGTCAATAAAATCGAGTTGCTGAAGGTACATTTCGTGTTGTTCAATGTACTGTTGCAGCTCAGTGCCCTTCAACTCCAATGCTTCCGAATACTTGATGAATTTGCCGATAGTGCTGAGGGAGAGTGTCAGTGCGCTGGCTGATTCCCCGGCATCCGGTTCCATGGAGCAGTTTACAGCACAGATTGTACTGATAATGGCATCGTGCGCGAGTTGAGCACCGAACATTTCAAACTCGTCCATATCAGGGATACAAGGTTCCAGCCTTTCCAGAAGACGCTCAAAGTTCTTTGCAGACTGGTGACCGGCAATGTTATCCCACAGCATGTTCAGGCAATGCTGGCATTCTGCGGTGTCACCAAATTCAACCAGCTCAGAGAACAGTGCGAAATTCGGCCATGCCCTTTCAGCAATAGCGGTGGTGACGGCGGTGAGTTTCCACTCAGGCAGGTTTTCGAGACGGCGGATAAACAGGGCGTATTGTCTGCGGGTATTCAAAACAGATTCCACAATATGAACAGCGATGGTTGTGGATTCTAACCCAGAGCCGGAAATGACGGAAATGGCTTTAGAGTGCTTGCCTAGAGAGCCCAGTTAAAATTAACAGTGACTTTATCCATCTTATAGCTTGAGTTCAGCTCGATATTGGAGTTGTCCATCAGGCAGGTTTTTGCTTTCAGCTTGCTACTGAAACGAACCTGACCACAGTCTCCAAATTTAAAACGGGTCTTTTCCTTGATATAGACAACACCTTCTTTCAAGGGCTTAGCCACTTCCAGGTAATTCAGGCCCACCATAGCAGCGCCAGCAGCAGCTTGCCCAGCGACCTTCTTGGGATTCTTAAGTGTTTTATAAAGCAGCTTGCCCACATCATCCTTGTTGATGATGTTTTTTTTGCGTGAGCCCAGCTCTGGTACGGAGTACTTACTTTTGCTACTGACATTCTGGAGGGTGAATGGATCAATGGTTGAAACATCTCTGGAGTAGGATGTTGAGTAATGGCTGTTCTGAGTAAAATCCGTGTCAGACGATTCAGCCTCTGACGAGATGGGCAGCATGGAGACAATGAAAGGTGTCCCCAGACTGTATAGATATTTATGGCAACCGCTTAGCTTGCTTCCATTCATGGTGTTGATCTCCAGAACAGCGATACCTCGCCTAACTTCCAGCCTACCAGTCGTACACCATGCTGGCAGGAGATAGACTCCTGATAAACTAATTTAAGCATGCGAATCAGAGTATGAATGTTGTAGCTAACCCATATAACTACAATGTATAAAACTCTTACTTCATTATTGTTAACTGAAATAATTTCACTTCATATCAACTAAAAAGTACTT
The DNA here is from genome assembly GCF_009653635.1 of Endozoicomonas sp. OPT23. Taxonomy (GTDB): domain Bacteria; phylum Pseudomonadota; class Gammaproteobacteria; order Pseudomonadales; family Endozoicomonadaceae; genus Endozoicomonas_A. The sequence goes on from NZ_PPFD01000002.1 coordinate 368,182, forward strand.
ACTTGAGCGTTAGTTGTTATCGTTTTTATGGGGAAGAGCTTTAGTCAATGAGTGGTCTTATGGCGTTACAGTGGAAACGTGAATGAGAATAATGACAAAAAAATGTCTCTTTAATTACAGCTAGATTTTCCAGGTAGATTTCTGAAGTATAAGTATTACTGTCATTGAATACCGGTTTGCAGCAATATTGGCCATTAAGACACAGGAATATAATTGCCTGAATAATAACCCCTTCCTGATAAAGACGAACATGCTTCTCTATTTTCTCGACTTATTCGGCACCGCTGTTTTTGCCATCAGTGGTGCCTGGCTGGCTTGCCGAAAAGATATGGATCTTTTTGGCGCAATGGTTCTTGCCTTTGTGACTGCCGTTGGTGGCGGTACGATTCGTGATGTGCTCCTGGGTGCTGTTCCGGTCTTCTGGATACAGGATACCTGGTACATGGTAGTCATTCTTGCATCAACTTTATTGGCCATTGCTTTTCGCAAGTGGCATTGGCAGACCAAACAGCATATGTTGATTGCCGATGCCATCGGGCTGTCTGTGTTCACTATTATTGGTATTACCAAGGCACAGGCGTTCGGAGCTTCGCCATTGGTTGCTGTGATGATGGGCGTGCTGACTGGCTGTGGTGGCGGAGTCATCAGAGATATTCTGGCTGCAGATGTACCTATGGTTCTCAGATCCGAAATATATGCTTCAGCCGCCATGGCGGGCGGGGCTGTTTATGTATTGCTTGAACCGGTATTTCCCCATACCGAAGTTACTCTGACTGCTGCGGCTCTGGTGCTATTTATGCGTTTGCTGGCGTTGCACAAAGACGTCTCCCTGCCAAGGTTCACTTTACCTAAAGTCTGACGTTTATTGTGGTGCGGGGTGCTGCAAGAGCACCCTGAAATTCAGAGAACTTTTGCTGAATTTCTTTTCTTTACTCAAACAGGGTCTATAACTTCAAGGCAGATTACGCTTTGAGGTTAACCATGAGCCCTCTCAAAAATCGCTCACTTTTTTCTACAGTAACCATAACTTTGTGCGGCTTGTTGACAGCTTCTGTCAGTAGCATTTCTTACGGAGCTGGTTACGGCATCAATGAAAACTCTGGCAGTTACATGGGGACCGGCTTTGCAGGGCGAGCCTCAAACCCTCAGGATGCGTCGATACTGGCATCTAATCCTGCTGGCATGGGTTTTATGGATGCTAGAAGTCTCTCGGCAGGTAGTGCTTTTATCCTGAAAGGCGGTAAGTTTTCCGGTGATTTTAAATCTGCTTTCTTACAAGAGCCACTTTCCGGCTCTACATCTGATTTCCAGAAAAATACCTTTGTGCCCTTTGGGCACATAGTTGTTCCTTTGCATGAACATATTAATCTGGGGTTCAGTGGTTATGCACCGTTTGGAATAGAGCTGGAGTACGATAAGGGGTGGGTAGGACAGTATTTCGGACTAAAAACCAGCGTTCAGGTGGTTAACCTTCAAGCATCTATTTCCTACAGAATAATGGAACAATTATCTGCCGGTGTTGGAATTATTGGCTCGTATGTAAAGGGAGAGCTTACACAAAAGACTTTTTTTCCCGACCCAAAAAGTTTTCCCCCAATTATCACATTGCCTGCCAGAGTAGAGGGTGATGATAAAGCTTTAAGCTGGAATGTTGGTTTTTTATGGCGAGCTAATGAGAAGACTTACCTGGGGCTGGCTTACCATGATCAATTGAAGTTTACACTTGAAGGTGACAGTAAAGCAGGTTCTCTCAAGCATAAAGCCAAGCTTGATATCACCATGCCAGAAAAAGTAGCACTGAGTATGACTCATCATATTGATAGCCGACTGACATTGATGGCAGAGGCAACCTGGACTCGGTGGAGCCGATTTGAACAGTTCCATGTAAAAGCAGGAAGTATGCTTTCAAGTTATATCCCAATGAAATGGAAAGATGTCTGGGCATTCAGTGGCGGGATCTCTTATCAACTGCTTCCTGAATGGCAACTCCGTGCTGGATATATGAGAGATAATTCCCCGGTCGATGATAATAACCGAACAGTTCGCTCACCTGATGCAAATCGCAACTGGTACACCTTTGGCTTTAACTGGAAGCCAGTTTCTGAATTAAGCATTGATCTCTCATACGCCTATGTAGATATGGGGAAAAGTAATCTCACAGAGCAAAAACATGAAAGTACCCCCCCTCATGGCGTTATACCTACCTATGGTACGTTAAACGGTGAATACAATAACCATTCCCATATCATTGCTGCCCAACTGAATTATACCTTTTGATATGAAACGGTTCTTTATCCTGTTACTGATAATAAGTGGTGAGCTTCAGGCTTATGGCTTCCCTATCAGTAACCCCTTTCTTGCAACCATTATTGGAACACCTCCTGCTTTTCGTGCAGTTTCAGAACCAACCACAATTCAGGAAGCAATTTATGGATTAGCAGAAGACAAGCAGCATAAAGCCCCTGATATCTTTTGGGATGTAAAAACACCCAAATTTAAATTTGCCTGGCAGAAGAATAAATCACCTCTGGTGGTGATCATCGCTGGAACGGGGGGGCGATTTGATACTTCAAAAGTAGAAGCACTAAAGAAGATTTTTTATCAGAGTGGTTTCCATGTACTACAGCTGTCTTCTCCTACCAGCTATGATTTTATAGTGTCCAGCTCTGTATCACATCGTACCGGTTTATCGACACCTGACAGCATTGACTTGTACCGGCTGATGCAGCAGGCAATCGAACGAGTGAAGTCGTCGAGAAGCATAGCAATCAGTGATTACTATCTGGTTGGCTACAGTCTGGGAGCAATGGATGCCGCTTTTATTGGTAAGCAGGACAAGGATGAGAGGAAAGTAGGTTTTCGTCGTATTCTTATGATTAACCCGCCTGTTTATCTTGAGCGCGCGGTATCTAATCTGGATAAACTCCTGCTTGCAGATGTCCCCGGGGTTGATGATTCTACGGCGTTATTTAATCACTATTTTGATGGTCTGGCAGATTACTTTCGACATCATAAGAGTATTGATCTTGAAGCTTCAATGCTTCGATATGTAGAAAAAAATATTGTCGGCTCATCCCGTGAAGAGTTGGCTTTATTAATTGGTATGAGTTTTCGGTTTTCGGTGGCTGCGATGTTATTCACTTCAAACGCAATGACATTGAACGGTAAATTATTACCTGAAGGTAAAAGGCTTAAGTTGGGAGATAGCAGAACCAAGTATATGGAAAGTGCCATGCACTGTAGTTTTCAATGCTATGTTGAGTCAGTTTTGCTGCCTGCTGTCAGAGAGAAAAAGAGCGATACAACATTACAGCAGTTATACACAGAAAATAGTTTAACCGTGCTTGCTGACTGGCTTAGAGAAACCCGTTCAATCGGGGTTATGCATAACGCAGATGACCTGATAATTGATCAGGAAGGGTTGAACTTCCTCTATGACACTTTTGGTCGCAGAGCCCGAATTTACCCAAGGGGAGGACATGTTGGAAACTTCCTCTACAAGGAAAATGTTACTGATATGTTGGGCTTTTTTAAAAATGGTTACTTCCCGGACAGTTAGAAATACAGGTTGGCCGTCATTAATACTGCTGATGATGTTGTCATCGCGGGTCTTTTCTGTAGAGCGATTGTCGTATTCGGAGCCGTTGAAGCAATTACAGTATCATGACGAGGATAAAGGGCTTCTGGCTCAACCCGGTGATCAACTTGGCTTCCTGGATGTTTATGACCCTATCGAACCATTAAACCGATACATATTTGCATTCGATAGAATAGTTGATCGAAACCTGCTAAAGCCTACGGTAAAACTTTATAAAACCGTAACACCTGTTTTTTTTCGGTCCAGAGTTTCGGACTTTTTTCAGAATCTTAAGGAAATTCCATCCGGTGTAAACAGTCTGCTTCAGTTTGATATCAGGCAAACCTTTAATGCCATGTTCAGGTTGGTGATCAACTCTACCGTTGGGTTTTTTGGTCTGTTTGATCCTGCATCAGCTATTGGTTTACACCATCAAAGTAATGGTTTTGCCAATACGCTGGCATTTTATGGCGTTGGCTCAGGTGCTTATCTGGTTATTCCGTTGTTGGGACCATCGAGTGTCCGCGATATTGCAGGTATGGCTGTTGATCAGCAGCTGGAAAATCAGATTAATATCGGTAATGTGCCAGAAACAATCTTCCAGCAGCCGGAGTGGTTGGTGTTGTACGGTGTGAACTACCGCTATACGACATCACTCAGTTACAGTGATTTCAGTTCACCTTTTTTGTACGACCTGATCCGCTTTCTGTATACCAGAAAGCGGGAGCTGGAAGTGGTGATTGTCGATGATAAATCGATTTAACTTTCCTGACGGGTGAACACCCATTCGGTTTCAGTCGACATGGCCTTGTTGAAACCATAGCCCTCATAGTCAAATGCTTTCAGGTCATTAACATCACTGATGGCATTATCAATGGCGTAACGGCACATTAAACCTCTGGCTTTTTTTGCGTAGAAACTGATGATCTTGTATTTATCACCTTTCCAGTCCTTGAAGACAGGAGTGATGATGGCAGCGTTCAGTTTCTTCGGCTTAACTGATTTGAAATATTCATTGGATGCCAGATTTACCAGAATACTGTCTTTTTGTTGGGCAAGCTCTTCGTTCAGCTTTTCTGTAATGGTTTCACCCCAAAAAGCATACAGGTCTTTACCTGCGGCATTGGCAAATTTGGTGCCCATTTCCAGACGGTAAGCCTGCATCAGATCCAGTGGACGTAACAGGCCATAAAGGCCAGACAGAATACGCAGATGCTTCTGAATGTATTTAAACTGTTTTTCGTTCAGGGATTCGGCATCAAGCCCGGTATAAACATCACCTTTAAAGGCCAGCACAGCCTGTTTGGCATTATCCGCTGTAAAGGGCTGCTCCCATGCTTCAAAACGAGCTGCATTCAACTGAGACAGCTTGTCACTGATGCTCATAAGGCTGCCGATATCCGCGGGGGAGAGCTGACGTAATTGTTTGATTAAATCTTCAGCCTGATCAAGGAAGTCAGGCTGAGTGAATGTCTTAGTCACCGGTGCGGTGTCGTAATCCAGTGTTTTGGCAGGAGATACGACCAGAAGCATAGAGGGATCCTTTTTCTCGGTCTGAAATATAGCTATTCAGTAACTATTCAGAATTAGTTTATTGTCCACATACTAGTAAAGGCGCAGCCTCAGGCATAGTGAATTCTGTCTATTGAGCTGATAGCGACGCGCGGTTAATTACTTTTGTGTTTTTTCGCAGGCATTCGAGTATAGATGTCAGTGTTCAGAATCTGTGAGTTCCAGGTATCTTTGCCACGGTATTGCATAATGGCCTGAGTCTTCAGCTCTTCCTTACCATTTTTATGAGCAACAATGCCGGTAATGGCTAATACCAGAGGTGAACCACAGCCGGTCATATCCACACTCAATGAAAAGGTGTTGCTATTACTGTGACCAACGAACGGTGCTTTATGGCCAATGCAGGCTCGAGTCTGGGCAACGGCTGTTACGAATGTTCCATTTAGCTGATTACTCAGTTGAATAAAATCCAGTGTCGAACCGCGTTGATTTTTCCAGAAGCCGGAGAAGTCAGTTGCCTTCTCGGTCGGTGCTGCCTGTATCTGTGAAAGAAAAGACAGCAGTACGATAAGTAGCTGAAAACGATTTTTAAACTTCATTGCAGGACTCCACAACTATGGTGTTGTCCTGCAAGCATAGAAAAAAAAGATCAGGATGCAATCAGGTCAGAGGCAAATCAATATTTTAGTGTTCTCGGATTAAAGCCAGAAGCTCACTGGTTTTTTCATTTACCAGCAGCACATCATTCTTACTTTCTACGTTCAGTCGAATAACGGGCTCAGTATTGGAGCGACGAAGGTTAAAGCGCCACTGCCCCATATCCAGTGAAATACCATCAGTGGTATCAACGGCTTTGGCATCGGGTTCATAAACGGCACGAACCTTATCGATCGTTTTCTGAGTATCTGACGTTAATCGGGAGTTGATCTCACCGGAAGAGGGGTAGAGGGCAATACGCTCTTTGACCAGAGTAGAGAGAGGCTTTTGTTTTTTGGAAATCAGTTCCGCTACCAATAACCAAGGAATCATGCCTGAATCGCAGTAAAAGAAATCACGGAAGTAATGGTGAGCGCTCATCTCGCCACCATACACAGCGTTCTCTTCTCTCATCATGGTTTTGATATGAGAGTGACCGGTTCTACATAAAACAGGTGTTCCACCTGCAGCCTTTACCTGATCAATGGTATTCCAGGTTAATCGAGGGTCATGAATGATTTTTGCAGCCGGATGATGACCGAGGAAGGCTTCTCCCAAGAGACCAACAATATAGTAACCTTCTATAAACTGACCTTTCTCATCAAACAGAAAACAGCGGTCGAAGTCTCCGTCCCAGGCTATTCCCATATCAGCTTTATGATTGATGACTGCGTCAATGGTTTGTTGTCGAGCATCGGGTAAGAGCGGATTAGGTACTCCGTGAGGAAAATTACCATCAGGTTCGTTGAGCAGTTTGATGAATTCAACAGACTTATTGCTTTTTTTGAGCCGAGCTTCAATAGCATTAACGATATGCCCAGCGGTGCCATTACCAGCGTTAACGACGAGTTTTAATGGTTTCAATACATCAGTATTGATAAAACCAAGAATATGCTGGATATAAGCATCAAGACTGGATATTTCCTGATAGCTGCCAGTCAGTTCAGTTTCATGACTTTGATCGCCACGATTTTGATTAACAAGGTTTTCCGCCAGCTCCTTGATGGTATTCAGTCCGGAACTGGCTGCAATAGGTACACTGTCTTTCCCAACCAGTTTCATGCCATTGTAGTCTTTAGGGTTATGGCTGGCAGTGACCATTATTCCGCCACAGGCTTTCAAGTGAGACACTGCAAAGTAAATTTCTTCGGTGCCACACAGACCCAGGTCGAGCACATTGACCCCGGCGCTTCTGAGACCGTTTGTTACAGCCGTTTTTATGGCAGAGGATGAAAGCCTGCAGTCTGCCCCCACTATCACTGTTTCCGGCTTAAGCCAGTCGGCCGTGGCACGGCCAATTCGCCAGGCAATATCTTCATTCAATTGCTCGGGGATTTTTCCGCGAATATCGGAAGAGTTAAAACACTGAAGCTGGTTCATAACTGCTGGCTTTCTGTTTACTATTGGTTGAAGTCTCCGAGAATTGCTATGAAATAGCAAGAAAGCGCGGGATAGCGGCTCAGGCCAATAAGAAGTAATAACATCAACAGGGAGCATTAATGTTTACGCCTGTAATTATGGCTGGTGGTGCCGGCACCCGTCTGTGGCCTTACTCCAGAAAACACTATCCTAAACAGTTTTTACCCTGCATCGGCGAGCAGAGTATGTTACAGCAGACTTTGCTAAGACTGAAAGGACTGAAAACGAATCCACCGATTATTATCTGTTCAGAAGATCACCGTTTTATTGTCGGCGAACAGCTGCAGCAGATAGGCATCAATAACGCACGTATTTTGCTGGAACCTGAAGGCAGGAATACAGCTCCAGCTTTGGCTTCTGCCGCATTACTGCAGAAAAACAGTGATGAGATTTTACTGGCACTGGCAGCAGACCACTTTATTGCTGATGAAGCTGCGTTCCGTAAAGCCGTTGTGCAGGCGTCTGAACTTGCCAGCCAGGGTCACCTGGTCACTTTCGGTATTGAACCCAACAAGCCTGAGACCGGGTATGGTTACATTAAAAAAGGCCAGTCGATGGAGCCATTCTGCAGCTTGAGCAGACTGGTTGATCGATTCGTTGAAAAACCGAACAAAACAACTGCGCAGGAATACCTTGATTCTGGCAATTACTGCTGGAACAGCGGCATGTTCATGTTCAGAGCCGATGTGTTTCTTAAGGAATTAAAGAGCTTTCGGCTGGATATCTATTCTGCCTGTGCTCAGGCGGTTAAGGATTCTCAACAGGAATGGGATTTTACCCGCCTTGGCAAGCAGGCTTTTCTTGAGTGCCCGTCAGAATCTGTTGATTATGCGGTTATGGAGCAGACTCAAAAGGCTGTTGTGCTACCCGTCAGCTGTGGCTGGAATGATGTAGGTTCGTGGTCGTCCATTCTGGAAATAGAAGAAAGCGACAGCAATGGCATGGTTTGCCATGGCGACGTGCAATCTGTTGATTCAAGGAACAGCTATGTACGGGCCGAGAGTCGTCTGGTGTCGCTGGTTGGTGTTGAAAACCTTATCGTCGTAGAAACCAGTGATGCAGTTATGGTCGCTGATCGTAATCAGGCTCAGTCAGTTAAGAGAATAGTTGAAGCTCTTGATCAAAATAGCCGTTCTGAAGCGGTTACTCATCGTAATGTCTATCGTCCATGGGGAAGTTATGACGCTATCGATGAAGGGCATCGCTATCAGGTCAAACGAATCAGTGTAAAACCGGGAGCTCGATTATCCCTTCAAAAGCATCATCATAGAGCTGAACACTGGATTGTTGTTCAGGGTACAGCGTTGGTGGCGAGAAATGATGAAGAGCTGCTATTGACGGAAAATGAGTCCGTTTATATTCCGGTTGGCTGTAAGCATCGACTGGAAAACCCAGGAAAAGTCACTCTTGAGCTGATTGAAGTACAAAGTGGTGCCTATCTGGGTGAGGACGATATCGTCAGATTCGAGGATACTTACGGACGAGTAGAGAGTGGTCGAGCAGAGAGTGATCGAATAGAGAGCACTCGGGTAGAAAATGTTCGAATTGATAGTGCTCGTACTGAAAACAGCAAGGTGAAATAAAGCGTTACTGTTAAAATAAGGCTGTTAACTGATTGCACCTACCCAAGTTGACAGCTTTCCAATCCCACATAGACTCAACGGCATTGTCTTGAAACTTTCATTCAGGTAGTCGTTTCCATGAGGCAGATTTCCGATCAGGAGCTATTGGTTCGAACCGATTGGTCTCGCGCAGAGGTTGATGCGATCTACTATCAACCTTTCAATGATCTTCTATTTCGAGCCCATTCGGTTCACCGACGGTTCTTTGATCATAATCGCGTTCAAATCAGTACCCTCCTTTCCATAAAAACAGGTGCTTGTCCTGAAGATTGTAAATACTGCCCCCAAAGCAGTCGCTATCACACGGGCTTAAAACGTGAGCCTTTAATGTCAGTTGAAACTGTTCTGGAGAAAGCCCGTCAGGCCAAAGCGGGAGGATCGACCCGTTTTTGCATGGGTGCAGCCTGGCGTAACCCTAACGAAAGAGACCTCAAGCAAGTGGTCGAGATGATTAAAGGTGTTAAAGAGCTTGGTCTTGAATCCTGCGCCACTCTGGGAATGCTGAATAGCCATCAGGCTAATGCCTTGTCAGAAGCGGGACTGGATTACTACAACCATAATCTCGATACCTCTCCCGAGTATTACGGTGAGGTGATTTCAACCAGAACCTATGAGGATCGTCTTGAAACTCTTAGAGAAGTTCATAATGCAGGCATTAATGTCTGCTGTGGTGGCATTGTCGGAATGGGTGAAGAGGCTGCTGGCCGAATAGGGTTGCTTCACCAGCTTGCGACTCTGCCAACTCATCCCCAAAGTGTTCCTATCAATTTATTGGTGAAGGTTGCCGGAACGCCTATGGCGGATGAGGAAGATCTTGATCCTATCGATTTTGTTCGCTGTATTGCTACTGCCCGCATATTAATGCCTGAGTCCCATGTCCGGCTGTCTGCGGGACGAATGAGAATGAGTGATGAACTTCAGGCACTTTGTTTTTTCGTCGGAGCGAATAGTGTTCATGTGGGTGAAAAGCTTCTCACCACACCGTTGCCTGAGCAGGATAAAGATTGGCAGTTGTTCTCTAAACTGGGTATTGAGTCAGAGGTTTCCGAGCATACTCCAGATATTAATGAGATGGTCGGCTAGCGGTGGACATAACTATGGATCAAGCGCTTCAGACCTCACTGTCTGAGCGTTACTCGCAGCAGCTCTATCGTGAAAGATTGACGCTGGACTCTGCTCAGGGACCAGAAGTTATTATTGATGGAAAGTCCTATCTGGCTTTTTGCAGCAATGATTACCTTGGGTTGGCTAATCATCCTGATGTTATTCAATCATTTCAAAAAGCAGCGAACCAGTACGGTCTTGGCAGCGGAGCATCTCAATTAATAGTTGGTCATTGTCGTTCACACTGTTTACTGGAAGAAGAGCTTGCGGAATTCACTGGTCGAGAGCGAGCTCTGCTGTTCTCTTCAGGTTACATGGCCAACCTTGGTGCGATGAGCGCACTGTTGAATAGAGGTGATGCCGTGTTTCAGGATCGCCTGAATCATGCATCGCTGCTTGATGCGGGGCGTCTTTCTGGTGCACGTCTTCAACGATTCAGGCACAGAGATTTGCAACATCTGGAAGCCTGTTTAACGAGCAGCAAAGGTCATAGAAAACTGATTGCCACTGATGGTGTGTTCAGTATGGATGGTGATCGTCAGGAACTAACGGTGCTGTCCAAACTGGCATCAGAACAAAATGCCTGGCTTATGCTGGATGATGCCCATGGCTTTGGCGTGCTGGGCAAAAATGGCCGGGGAAGTACCAATGAGTTTCAGCTTACTCAGAATGAGATACCGATTTTGATGGCGACGCTTGGTAAATCGGCAGGCAGTTTTGGTGCTTTTGTTGCAGGCAGTGATGCCTTAATTGAAACCTTGATCCAGTTCTCACGCAGTTATATTTACACTACGGCTTTACCTCCGGCGGTGGCTGAAGCGACCCGAACCAGTCTGAGAATACTGGCTAGGGACGACTGGCGTAGAGATCATTTGAAACGATTGGTGAGTCTTTTTCGAGAAGAGTGTTTAAACAGAAATATTCCGGTTTCAGAATCTGATACTGCAATCCAGCCAGTGATCATTGGTGATATTGATAAAACACTGAAAATCAGTCGCTTGTTGTTTGAACAGGGTATTCTTGTCTCAGCTATTAGACCACCAACTGTGCCTATTGGTAGTGCCCGGCTGAGAATTACCTTCTCAGCCAGTCACACAGTCAGTCAGGTTGAAAGGCTGGTGGATGTTTTATCCAGAATGCCCTGGCAGTCAATTAACTGTGCAGCCTGAGAGTTTCTTGGGTTTTAAACGACACCGTAAGCCAGCATGGCATCAGCGACCTTTTTGAAGCCGGCAATATTGGCACCACGAACATAATCAACGTGTTCTCCATCCTCTTGTCCATGCTGAATGCATTGTTTGTGTATCTGCTTCATGATGGTTTTCAGTCTATCTTCCAACTCTTCCATCGACCATGAAAGGCGCATGCTGTTCTGGGTCATTTCCAGACCAGATACGGCTACACCGCCAGCATTAGCGGCTTTTGCCGGAGCAAAGAGAACTTTATTCTCCTTCAGGTAGTGAGCAGCTTCCAGAGTGGAAGGCATGTTTGCGCCTTCTGCTACAGCAATGCAGCCATTGCTAACCAGCGTTTTTGCGTCATCAATCGTCAGCTCATTCTGTGTGGCACAGGCAAAAGCCAGCTGAGCTGGAATCGTCCAGACTTTGCTGTCAGGAACGAACTCGCAATTGAAGTGGTCAGCAAATTCCTTGATACGACCTCTGCGGTGTTCTTTCAGGTCAATCAGCCAATTCAGTTGCTCCAGAGTCAGGCCGTCTTTCACATGAATCACGCCACTGGAGTCGGACATGGCTATAACAATTCCGCCCAGCTGCATAATCTTTTCAGCGGTATAGAGGGCAACGTTACCAGAGCCGGAAACAACACAGCGTTTGCCATCAAGACTTTCACCATGATGCTTTAACATCTCGTTCATAAAGAAGACAGTACCAAAGCCGGTAGCTTCTTTACGAATCAGGCTGCCGCCGTATTCCAGACCTTTCCCGGTCAGAACGCCGTGGAATCGGTTTTCCAGTCGCTTGTACTGACCGAACAGATAACTGATTTCACGACCACCGACACCTATATCGCCGGCTGGAATATCCATGTCCGGGCCAATGTGTTTGTGCAGCTCTGACATGAAAGCCTGGCAGAAACGCATAACTTCCCGGTCACTCTTACCTTTGGGGTTAAAGTCGGAACCACCTTTGGCAGCACCGAGAGGAAGCGTTGTTAGACTGTTCTTAAAGGTTTGCTCAAAACCAAGAAACTTCAGAGTGTCCAGAGTCAGGTGGGTGGTAAAACGCAGACCACCTTTATAAGGACCAATAGCGTTATTGAACTGAACCCGGTAACCACGGTTAACCCTGATGCGACCATCATCGTCTTCCCAGCAAACCCTGAACGAGATAACACGGTCAGGTTCAGTCATACGCTCCAGGATACGGGTTTCAATATATTGTGGATTCTGGTTGATGTAGGGAATAACACTTTCAGCGACTTCACGAACCGCCTGATGGAATTCAGGTTCGTGAGGGTTGCGCTTGATCAGCCCCTGCATGAACTCTTCGATGTTCAGCTTGTTGGAAAACATGAATCACTCCGACGTCTTTAAGACTTATGTCAGTTAACACAGGTAGCCGAAAGGGGAACGGGTGAGTTCATGATTCGAGTACATATGCATTCAACTTTGATGACTATAGAGTAGGAAAATCAGGCAGGAATTAGAAATAGGTTTTTTGTATAAAGGCGATAGCCAGATAGCTGGCTATCGCGAGGTTCGCTCAGAGTTTGGAGTCTTGAGCTTAGAGATTTTCTTCTGCGTAAGCCGCCAGAGGTGAGCGTGGCACGCCCTTCAGCTGTATAGCTCCGCCATGAGGGAAGTTTTTAAACCTCTCGGTCATATAAGTTAACCCTGAGCTGGTGGGCGCAAGATAAGGTGTGTCTATCTGGGCAAGGTTACCAAGACAGATCACCTTACTGCCGGCACCGGCACGGGTGATGATGGTTTTGATCTGGTGAGGGGTCAGGTTCTGACACTCATCGATCAGAATCAAACTCTGCTGGAAACTTCGGCCCCGAATGTAATTCAGGGACTTAAAGTGCAGCGGAACCTGATTCAGAATGTAATCAACACTGCCATTGGTTGATTCATCATCACAGTGCAATGCTTCAAGGTTATCGGTAATGGCACCCAGCCAGGGTTCCATCTTCTCGGCCTCGGTACCGGGAAGGAAACCGATGTCTTCATCAAGTCCTCTGGTTGAGCGAGTAGCAATGATCCGTCGGAACTGTTTGGTAGCAACAGTCATCTCTATCGCTGCTGCCAGTGCCAGAATGGTTTTACCCGAACCGGCAGCACCGGTCAGATTCACCAGGTGGATATCAGGGTCCAGTAACAGATTCAACGACATGGCCTGATAGATATCCAGTGGTCGCAGCCCCCAGGCTTCCTGATTCATCAGGCTTTCCCGGCTTATATGTTGCAGCTGAACTTCATCTTTGGTGATGCCATTAACCCTTGCCACAAACCCAGTGTCGTCCAGGAAAAACTGATTGAGAAAAACATCTTCTCCAAGATCAGTCTTTAACAAGTGGTGGTAGGTGACACCTTCCTGCTGTTCGGTCTGAACCTGGCTGATTCTATCCCAGAAGTTACCGTCGAAATGGCGGTAGCCTTTGTTCAGCAGTTCAATATCGGTAACCAGTTGGTCGCTGTGGTAATCCTCCGTTGGAATGCCGCAACCTCTGGCCTTGAGTCGCATGTTGATGTCTTTGGTTACCAGGGCGACCTGGGCACCGGGATGTGTTTCCTGAAAGTGACAGATGTCGTTGATTATACGGTTGTCGTTGTTGCTGGTTGGCAGAGTGGTGATATTGTCCTGAAGATGAGAGCGAAGGATGGATAATTTCCCATGGGGCTCTGATTTATCTCCACGGGTGATGGGTATGCCTGCTTCTATCTCCGAGGGTGAGGCGTTACCCAGTATCTGGTCAATAAGCCTGATGGCCTGGCGGCAATCTGCTGCGATGGTTTGTTTGCCGTTTTTGAGCTTGTCCAGTTCTTCCAGAACTGTCATGGGGATGAGCACGTTGTGCTCTTCGAAGTTTAAGATTGAGTTTGGATCGTGTATTAGAACGTTGCTATCGAGTATGTAGGTTATGGTTTCGGTTGAGATGATCGGCCTGGCTTCCAAGGCGTGTCCCATAGGCAGTTTCCCCGTCCGTGTTTTGGATCACTCACTTTTAATTCTTAACAAAAAGAACCAACTCAGCAAGTTAAAAATGTTATCGGAAATAAAAAAACATTCTTGTGTGAACAAATGCTTCTACTGCTGAAGAATTAATTCTAAACTGGGGAAATGACATTTCTATTTCTGCTTATAAATCTTACAGAAATGTTTACCGTTGATCGTTTGACGTGTGCAGAAAAGAGAGAGTTTCCATGCCAGAGTCACTAAAACTCTGACACAGAAATGACGAACAGCTTACTTATTTCAGCAATTCTGCCGGTGGGTATTCAAGCTTCAGTTTGGTGTTCAGCAGAGTTTCCAGATCTGGTAGAAGGAAGGAGTCTTCCTCACAGGCAAAGCTGATGCTGGTACCTGTCGCGCCAGCACGGCCGGTACGACCAATGCGGTGAACATAGTCTTCCGGATCTTCCGGCAGGTTAAAGTTAATAACGTGGCTGATGCCATCGATATGAATGCCTCGACCGGCTACATCTGTTGCAACCAGTACTTTCAGCTGGGCTGCCTTGAACTGTTCCAGTACCTTGATACGTTTCTTTTGGGGAACCTCTCCCGACAACATGTCCGCTTTAACGCCTTTCCTCTGTAGCTTTTCAGTCAGATTGCGGGTCTGGTCACGTCGATTAGTAAAGACGATGACACGCTCAATTTCTTTACTGTTCACCAGGTTCATCAGTAGCGGAAATTTTTGCTCGTGAGTCACGATATAGAGCTTCTGATCAACAGTATCAGTCGCTACGCTGTCAGGCTCAATCTCAACTTTGACTGGGTTGTAGGTCCACTGTTCTCCCAAGCGCAGAACATCATCCGTAAAGGTGGCTGAGAACAACAGGGTCTGACGGTCGCCCGGACGAGGCGTCATACGGATGATGCGACGAACCTGAGGAATAAAGCCCATATCCAGCATACGGTCGGCTTCGTCAATGATCATGGTTTCGGTCAGATCAAGAAATAGGTCCTTACGCTCACAGTAATCCAGCAATCGACCAGGTGTAGCCACCAGAATATCAACGAAGTTGCCGTGAATCTTGCTGCGCTGCTTGTCGTAATCCATACCGCCAACCACTGTTACCACGTTCAGTGGCAGGTATTTGGTCAGGTCTTCAGCATCCTTACCAATCTGCAATGCCAGCTCACGAGTTGGAGCGATGACAACCGCTCGGGGCTCGCCAAGGAAGCGCTCATCAGGGGCAGGAATATCAATTAGCTGTTTGATGGTACTGATCAGGAAGGCCGCGGTTTTACCGGTGCCTGTCTGAGCCTTACCAATGGCATCACGGCCGGCAATGGTACTGCCCAGTACTTCTGCCTGAATCGGTGTGCAGTATTTGAAGCCGGAGTCATGAATGGCACGCATCAAGCCTTCAGGCAGGTCGAAGTCGTGGAAGCGTGACTTGCCTTCTTCAGGCTCAACCTTGAATTCACTGAGATCCCAGGGTGGCGGCGCTTTCTTCTGCGGCTTTTTGCCATGGCTGCTTCTTGGGTGGCTCGGGTGGGCTGGATTCTGGGATCGCTTGCCCTTGTCTTTTTTGTCTTCAGTGCTCTTTTTCCGGCTGCCACCCTTATTGGATGGGGCTTTGGACTCAGGAGCTGAAGGCTGTTTTTTTCTGCCAAACAGGCCAAATAAACCGCTCAATGTTTTAATCTCGTTCCATAGTGGTATTCGCTTCCCGATGAGGTCTTACAAATCTGGTGCTGCCCGATCGGGGGATAGGTTGCCAAACTCTGCTCCTGCCCATAACGATGAAATCGGGCATATGTTCGTTGAAGTCAGAAAAGGCACAGGTACATCGCAATTATGTACCGGAACGCCACAGGGCTTTTGATCTCGATTCTGCGGCGTCAGGCTCTGAATCAGAGCTTATAAAGGATTTTAAGGGAAACGGGGGCGGAAAGCGAAGATCAGTCTTCAGGCTGGTCTTTATGCTCCTGATCTTCTTCATTCTGTTTTCTGCGGTTGCGCATGTAAAGATTGCTCGGTTCGCTCTTTTTAGTGACCTTGCGCTTCTTGTTCTTCAGTTTGGATTTGTAGAGCTGCATCAGAAGAGTTTGATCAGGCAGATGCTTGACAGAACGGTTTTTAAAAAAGCCAAAGAAGAAGGTCGACTCCTCCGCAAACTTCATGGTTTTAGACAGAATGGTCTCTTTCTCAGTGGGTTTGTCAGTTCCCTGAGTGAACAACTGCATAAAACTTTTAACCGGGCCTACATCCATACTTCTTCCCTCTGTCCTGCTGCCTGTTCTTCGAAACAAGTGTATGAATACATCTGATCGAATATGTAATGGTTATTTGCCCGCCGCAGGCGGGCAAATAACCTCTGATTTCGAATGTCCGGGTGTTTACACCCAAGGCATTGAAAAGGCAGAAGATACTTTCAATCTAGGTTTTGATATTCAGTTGAGGTATTAGACTAAAGTCACAGAAAATAGTTCTTTGATTCTAACTAATTGATATAGAAGGAAATGATTGGCTGCAAACCAGGCGGCCTGCAGCATGAACGGTCAGATCTCAGCAACAATATTCTTACTGAATGACTTCTCGCAGTAATGGCACTTCAGACGGATATCATCTTCTTTTTCCTTAAGATGGAAGAAGCTGCTAACTGGTTCATTATGTGTAATGCAATTGGAGTTAGGGCAGGAGAAAGCACCTTTTAGCGTTTCCGGTACAGCCATGCTGAATTTCTCAACCACATCGTATTCTTCAATAACATTGATGGTGGCGCCCTGGGCAAACAGAGCCAGCTGGTTGGCTTCCTGTTCGGTGAATTTCAGGTCGCTGACCTTGATAATGTCCTTACGACCCTGAGCCTTACTGGGCAGGTTGAAACCAACAGTAATGCTGACATCGGAATCAAGCAGGTGCAGACGCTCAAGAATCTTAACGCCCTGACCGGCTGGAATATGGTCGATCACAGTGCCCTGACAAATGGCTTCTACCTGTAATTTATTCGTCATTGTTCTGCTCCTCAAACCTTCTCATTCAGTAGCAGTGCCAGCAGCGCCTGGCGGGCATAGACACCGTTTTCAGCCTGTTGGAAGTAATAAGCGAAATCAGTGCTGTCTACTTCAACCTGAATCTCATCCACTCTTGGTAGCGGGTGCAGAACCTTGAGATTGGCTTTAGCGTTGGTCAGAGAGTCCAGCCCCAGAATGTAGTTGGAGGCGATGTGTTTGTATTCGGTCTCATCAAATCGCTCTTTCTGTACTCGAGTCATATAGATAATGTCTGACTCGGAAGCAACAGATTCAATGCTCTCTCCCCGCTGGTACCTGATGCCTTTCTCGTCCAGCTCTTCCAGAATGTAATCTGGCATATAGAGCGCATCAGGTGCAATAAAGGTGAACTCAGCGCCAAACAGGGATAATGCCTGAGTCAGGGAGTGAACGGTTCGGCCGTATTTGAGGTCACCCACAAAAGTAATTTTCAGGTTATCCAGTTTGCCCTGACATTCTTTGATGCTGAACAGATCCAGCAGAGTCTGAGTCGGGTGCTGATTGGAACCATCGCCACCATTAATGACAGGTACACCAGAAAACTCGGAAGCCAGTCTGGCAGCACCTTCCTGAGGATGACGCATGATAAAGGCATCGGTGTAGGAACTGATGATTTTGACCGTATCTGACAGTGTTTCACCTTTCTTGGCAGAGGTGTTGCTGCTGTCGGAGAATCCGATCAAGGTTCCGCCAAGGCGTTGTACCGCCGTTTCAAAAGATAAGCGAGTACGAGTTGAAGCTTCAAAGAAGCAGCTGGCAATCACCTTTCCTGCCAGCAGGTCTGGCCGGGGAGAGGCCTTCAGTTCGGCGGCGGTATCCAGAATCAACTCAAGATCTGACCGGCTGAGATCTGCGATGGATATGATGTCTTTTTGATGTAGCGGGTTTTTCACAAGTGTTACCTGTTCCACGAAAGTTATACGGCTGACGGTGGTATCAGCTGTTTTATTGTCCTATGGCTGCCATGTTCGACTTAAGAACAGTTGTTCGGGCTATAAAAAACGGGCTAAAAAAAAGCCCCTGAAAAAGGGGCTTTTTAAAAATACCGGGAAACGCAGAAGGCTTTGCCTGCGTCGACAGTTCGTTTTGTTGTGATCAGCAATAAATGAACGATGCTCACCGATATTGAATCCGTTTGTAAACTAACACCAAGTTAATAAAGCCCGTGAGCAATGGCAAGCTTCTGAGGCAAATTGTCGGCCATTGTACGGAACATTAACAGTGGGTCAATACGTCGGATGTGGTCTGTTGTAATCATCGGAAACGTCAGTATGGTGATACTGAATGCATCTGCTTTCAGAATTGAGGATGATGGTGTGCATTTGATCTTGATGGCTTCGAGGTTATCAATTTCAACTCTACTGATACCCGTTTGCAGAGCAATAACATAGCCACCAACTTTCCGGCTGCTATCGATAAAGTGGAAGTGGTATCCCGGTGTATTGAACCTGGACATATGCTCCGGGTACCTGAAGCCAACCAGAGAACCCTGCTGAAGTCTAAGATCCAGTGCTTGCTTATCCACGCGTTTTTCATCCTCAAGCCGAATAGCTGGCACCTGGTCAGGCAGGCTACGTAGTGAAATAGAGCGGAAAGTGCCTTCGATATGAATGGCTTGAACGTGGTTTTTATTATCAATAGATTGGTCGAGAAACCTCTTGAGTGCGGGCAGATCCAGGTCTTCTGTTACAGCTAACGTTTTTTCAGGTTTGAAGTTACCGACTACGGCAAAGGGGGCTTTCATCGCTGGAGTTGCGGGATAAACACGGCCATTCGCTTTGCTCAGATAATACTCGCCATTCAGAGCAATTAATTCATCACCAATGCGTGGAAAAGTGCCTACGCCAAAATTCCCTTTTCTGGCCAGCTGCATAACCTTGATGTGCTTGCTTGTGTCTTTCAGAGACAGGTGCAAGGGGGTTGAGAACTGAAACAGCGTACGTTCTTGCTGGCACTGAGTTTCCAATGAGATCAGCAGAAGTACTGACAATAGCCAAATGTATTTCATAGTTCATATTTATTATTTTTTGGAAGCTTGAGTGTAGATGGTATTTCTGCTTCAGCCAGAAATGCTTCAAGGAATAAATTAAGGCTGGTACCACCAGTTATTCATATCAAGCCAGAACAGCTGGTCCATGGGAGGATGATGAAGGTGTTTCCAGTAAGAGAAGTGCGACTTGTTGGAGTACCATTTGGGAATCATATAGTGGCCATGAATCAGGATTCGATCCAGTGCTCTGCAGATAGGAAGAAGGTCTTTGTATTCTTCAGCAGTGACCAGTTCTGACAGTAGAAAGTCAATGGCTGGGTTTTGAACGCCGGCAACGTTGCCGCTGCGTTTTTCCATTGCCATTTTACTGCTCCAGGTGTTGTATATTTCAGTGCCTGGATAGACAGACTGGAAGTAGTGCCAGTCAACCATATCGAAATCAAAGCTTCTTACCCGATCACGAAACTGGCTCTGGTCCAAAGTAATGATTCTCAGCTCAACACCGACGCTGGCGAGGCTCTTTTTGAAAGGAAGCAGTAATCTCTCCTGTTTTGGGTCGGCCGTCAGTAATTTAATGCTCAAGGGTTTCAAACTTTTATTATCAATCATTTTGCTGTCTTTCAGCTGATAGCCAGCAGTCTTAAACAGCCCTATGATTTTTTTCTGTTCCGATCGTTTGTTGCGATTTGAGTTGCCTGTAGCAGGCGAAATGGGCTCATTGAATACTGTTTCCGGAAGCTCTTTTCTATAGTTGGAAAGTAGTTCCAGTTCACGGCCTTCAGGAAGCCCTTTAGCCATAAGTGTTGTGCCGGTAAAAAAGCTGGTGAATCTTTGGTAATCCCCATAAAGCAGCTTCTCGTTAATCCATTGGAAATCCAGTGAAGCGATCAATGCTTTTCTCAACGCCACATTTTGAAATACCGGGCGACGCAGGTTGAACACAAGTCCTGTCATCCCTGCCGGATAAGTGAAATCAACCGTTTCCCTGATCACCTTACCTTTGTTCAGCGCAGGAAAGTCATAGGCCTGATGCCAGAGGCGAATGTCAGGCTCAATATAAATATCAAACTCACCAGCTTTAAAGCCTTCAAAAGAAGCGTGCTGATCTCGGAGATAGTCCACTCTAATCTGGTCGAAGTTGTAGCGTCCTTTATTCACCGGAAGGTTGGCAGCCCAGAAATTCGGAACCCGTTGGTAAACAATGCTGTGCCCCGGCTTTACCGATGAAACCTGATAAGGCCCGCTGGTGACAAAGGAGTAGAGGTGTTTGTCTGAAAAATTCTGATTTGACCAATACGACTTGGACAATATTCTGAGATAAGCCAGCAGACTGACAGCCTTGCGGCTGGGGTTTGTTACAGGAAAACGAATGCGGTGTTTACTCAATAGTTCGGGCTCTCCAATATCCTTGTAGAGGTTCTTCATGAATAATGAGCTGGAATTTTTATAAGAGTTAAAACTGAATTTAAGGTCTTCAGAGGTGATGGGGCTACCGTCACTGAATTGTGCTTTGGGATTGATGTTAAAAGTGACCCAGCTGTAATCATCAGCATGTTCCAGCGACTCGGCGATCATGGGGTACATGGAGTAGGGCTCGTCAAGGGAGCGAACCATCAAAGGCGAGTGCTGCTGAAACAGATAGTCAGGTAGCATGCCTTTGCCCACAAAAGGGTTCAGGCTGTCAAAACTGCCTGTTCTGACCTCCCTGAGCATACCTCCCTTGGGGGCTTTGGGGTTAACGTAGTTAAAGTGAGTAAAACCGTCTGCGTATTTGCAGTCGCCCACCAGGCAGAAAGAAGTTAGTTTTGCCGCAGCAGAAAGCGGAGAAGCTAATAAAAACAGAATGAGCCAGACAAATTTCATGGTTTATGTTTCTGCCGATATTGGAATTTTTTGAGAGCGTCCCTAGCCTGAGCTTCTCAATATCGTATTAACTCTAGTCGATCTTATGTCCAGCTTCAGGTCGTTATGAGAAACAATAAATTTAAGTGGAATGAGATCCTTTTCAAGGATAGAGAAAGACAGGAAGAGCAAGGTTTTGTATGAGCACAAAGGCAAAACTTACTTTTTTATATGGCAACCGCCAGGAATTTCCACCGTCAGATCACCTTTGGCCTGACAGCAGCAAGGCAAAATTCGGCCTTCCGGGACATAGGCGATGGGGTCAGCGAAGTACTCAACCTCACCGTCGACTAACTGCACCTGACAACTGCCACAGAAGCCTTCACGGCATTGGTAATCGACATCGATATTTTGAGACTCAAGTGCTTCCAGCAGATTGAGTTCAGTGCGGGGGATAAAACTGAAACCTTCCATGATTTTGACAATGTTAGCCATTCTTGCTCCTGATTTGCTGACGCTGCTTTCACAATCTCTATGAGAGATTGCTGAAAAACAGTGCTGGAAACCGGCAGTGGCTCAATCCTTGAGTACACTGCCGAATGGTTCATCAATTCGGTTACAGAGAGAAGTTGCTGAAATCTTCTGACTGCACTTCACTGTCAATCTGTCCTACCAGGTAGGAACTGACTTCTACTTCCTGTGGTGCTACCTGAACATTGTCGCTGTTCAGCCAGCTGTTCATCCAGGGCAGTGGATTCTGGGAAATGGTAAAGGCTGGCTCGAAACCGAGAGTCGTCATGCGCTGGTTGGTGATGTATTCCACGTACTGGCAGAGAATGTCCTTGTTCAGGCCGATCATTGAGCCGTCCTGGAACAGGTAGTCTGCCCAGCCTTTTTCCTGCTCAGCGGCATCAATGAAAATCTGACGGGCTTCGTCTTTCAGTTCATGGGCAATCTCAACCATTTCCGGATCGTCCTTTCCATCCGCCATTAATTGCAGAATGTGCTGTGTGCCGGTCAGGTGCAATGCTTCATCACGAGCAATCAATTTGATGATCTTGGCATTGCCTTCCATGGTAGAACGTTCGGCGAAAGCAAAGCTGCAGGCGAAACTGACATAGAAACGAATGGCTTCAAGGACGTTTACGGACATCAGGGTCAGGTACAGTGTCTTTTTCAATTCACGAGCAGAGACGTCTATAGTCTGACCATTGATCTCATGCTGACCTTCACCCAGGTTGTTGTAGTAGTTCACACCTTCAATCAAAGCATCGTAGTGTTGGGTAATTGCTTCGGCCCGCTTGATAATGGCATCGTTGGTAATAATGTCATCAAACACCTGAGAAGGCTCATTCATGATATTGCGAATGATATGAGTGTATGAGCGAGAGTGAATGGTTTCACTGAAGGCCCAGGTCTCTATCCAGGTTTCCAGTTCCGGCAGGGAAACAATAGGCAGCAGAGCTACGTTAGGAGAGCGTCCCTGTATCGAATCCAGCAGAGTCTGATACTTCAGATTGCTCAGGAATATATGTTTTTCATGTTCCGGCAGGTGAGCGAAGTCGCTGCGATCGGTGGAAAGGTCGACTTCTTCCGGCCGCCAGAAAAACGACAGCTGCTTTTCAATCAGCTTTTCGAAGATCGGGTGCTTCTGAACATCATAACGGGAAACGTTGACGCTACGGCCAAAAAACATCGGTTCCTGGGTGGCGTTAAACTGTTCCTGATTGAAAGTTGAGTAGCTCATGATGCCTGGCGCTTTGAGGGTTGCTGTCACCAGCAAGCCCGAAGTTAGTAGTGTTGATAGAAGATGAAGTACAAAGGTCTTCTATCACTGGTTTGAGTCCGCCGGTTAAATGTGGTTTGGCTTAACCGGCAATAGACGATTTTCGTCAGATTTTGCAGGCGCCGCCGGCACAGCCGTCATCGTCTTCAAGGCTGTCTGCAGCGCCATCACGGGTGTTGTGGTAATAAAGCGTTTTTACACCCAGCTTGTAGGCGGTCAGAAGATCTTTCAGCAACAGTTTCATCGGTACCTTGCCGCCTTCAAAGCGGGCTGGATCATAGTTGGTGTTGGCTGAAATGGTCTGGTCGACAAACTTCTGCATGATCGCAACCAGCTGCAGATAGCCGTCGTTGCCGTTAATGTCCCAGAGCAGTTCGTAGTTATGACGCAGCTCTTCGAAATCAGGCACAACCTGTTTGAGGATGCCGTCTTTACTGGCTTTCACGCTGACGAAACCACGAGGTGGTTCAATACCGTTAGTGGCGTTACTGATTTGAGAGGATGTCTCGGAAGGCATCAGTGCGGTCAGGGTTGAGTTACGCAGGCCGTGAGTCTTGATATCGGAACGCAGAGATTCCCAGTCCAGATGCAGTCCTTCAGAGCAGACTTCATCCAGATCTCTCTTGTAAGTATCAACCGGCAGAATGCCTTTGGCATATGTGGTTTCGTTGAACTTGGTACAGGTACCCTGTTCTTTGGCCAGTCGGTTGGAGGCTTTCAGTAGATAGTACTGAATGGCTTCAAAAGTCTTGTGTGTCAGGCCGTTGGCAGAACCGTCAGAGTAGCGAACACCGTGCTTGGCCAGATAGTTGGCAAAGTTGATCACACCCACACCCAAAGGTCGGCGTCCCATGGTGGCGTTGTAAGCCGCAGGCAGTGGGTAATCCTGATAATCCAGCAGGCTGTCCAGAGCACGAACCAGCAGTTCGCTCATTTCTTCCAGCTCGTGCAGATCGTCCAGCTTGCCCAGGTTAAAGGCGGCCAGCGTACAGAGGGCAATTTCACCTTCTTCGTCGTGAACGTGCTGCAGAGGCTTGGTCGGCAGTGCGATTTCCAGACAGAGGTTACTCTGGCGAACCGGAGCGACTTCCGGGTCAAACGGACTGTGAGTGTTGCAGTGATCAACGTTCTGCAGATAAATGCGGCCAGTGCTGGCTCGCTCGGAAGCAAACAGAGAGAAAAGTTCCAGAGCTTTCAGTGTCTTCTTACGAATGCTGTCGTCTTGCTCGTATTGAACATAGAGCGCTTCAAACTTTTCCTGATCAGCAAAGAAGGCATCGTACAGGCCAGGTACATCAGACGGTGAGAACAGAGAAATGGTGCCGCCAGTGATCAGACGCTGGTACATCAGACGGTTAAACTGTACGCCGTAGTCCAGGTGACGAACACGGTTTTCATCGACACCACGGTTGTTCTTCAGCACCAGCAGGTTTTCAACTTCGTAATGCCAAATAGGGTAGAACAGAGTCGCTGCTCCACCACGAACACCACCTTGAGAGCAGGACTTAACAGCTGTCTGGAAGTGTTTGTAGAAAGGAATGCAGCCGGTGTGAAAGGCTTCACCGTTTCGAATCGGGCTGCCAACAGCGCGGATGTTACCGGCGTTAATACCGATACCGGCACGCTGGGAAACGTATTTCACAATGGCACTGGAAGTGGCGTTGATGGAATCCAGAGAATCGCCGCACTCAATCAGTACGCAGGAGCTGAACTGACGGGTCGGTGTTCGAACACCGGCCATGATCGGTGTCGGCAGTGACAGTTTGAAGGTAGAGACTGCGTCGTAGAAACGGCGAATAAAGTCCAGGCGGGTAGCCTGTGGATAACTGGCAAACAGGCAGGCGCCGATCAGCATATAGAGCATCTGCGGGCTTTCGTAATACTCGCCGGTAACACGGTTCTGAACCAGGTATTTACCTTCCAGTTGCTTAACCGCAGCGTAACTGAAGTTCATATCACGGCTGTGATCAATAAAACCGTTCATGGTTTCAAAATCTGCCTGACTGTAATCGCTCAGCAGGTGGCTATCGTATTTTTTCAACTCTGACAGCTTCACCACGTGGTCATACAGGTGAGGTGGCTCGAACTGGCCATACGCTTTTTTACGCAGATGGAAGATGGCCAGGCGGGCTGCCAGATATTGATAGTCAGGCGCTTGCTCGGAAATCAGGTCGGCAGCGGATTTGATCAGGGTTTCATGAATATCCGTGGTCTGGATACCATCGTAGAACTGAATGTGTGACTTCAATTCCACTTCGGAAACGGAGACGTGGCTTAATCCTTCGGCAGCCCAGGTAATCACCTTGTGGATCTTGTCCAGATCCAGCTGCTCCTTGTCGCCGTCGCGCTTGGAGACCAGGATATTTTTGTTCATCAAATGCCCTTAATAAGTAAAAACGTGAAACTCAAGATATTGTGTTTTGATATTTTGGCCACAATAAAACGCCACCCCCTGTCTTGGTGCAGGAGTACGAATTACTGGGGTGAAGCCGAGAGATAATCACAGGCCTGAAAGGCTGTGAAATCTGTATCTCGAGGTGGTGGCTACGGGGTGTATACTGCCCCGTCTGACCAGTAGTTTCTTCATCCCTGACAACTCAATCCAGTCACTTAAATTCCCTGTGACGTCTTCTATCGCTCTAATTCTATATCGACGGCTTATACAATATGTTGTGTGCGTGTCTTTTCTCTACACAAGATAATGCGGTTGCGGGGGGATTTCAAGTTGCACTACCGGTGGAAATCTTGTGTATAACTTGTGGTTTTTATCCAAGTGTTAGTACTCGCAAACCGCAGGGTTACTTTCATTGATATGCTTTCCAGTATTCTACGAATCGGGGTTCGGTCGCTATATTTTTTTTATAAAAAAAATTCATAAGCAGAATGAGTTCAATAAAAAAAATAAAATATTGGCGCTTTATCCCCGTCGTTGTGCGGAACACAATATATTGTGTTAAAAATGTACAATTATTTGACGGGACAATTGCTAAAAATTGTGTTTGCGCTAGTGGACAGGAATCAGCAGGTCGAGTTCGGGAGTAGGGGGAATCACCCCGAGACTATGACGCAAGGCTGTAGTAATATCCCTGTCTGATTAGTGGTCTTTATTTATTGGTTATCATTGGAAGTTTGGCTGTGGAGAATTCAGATACAGGTCGCATCCTGATTGTGGAAGATGACGAAAGGCTGGCCACGCTGACCCGGGATTATCTTGAGAACAATGGCCTGCAGGTATCCGTCGAAGGCGACGGTGGAAAAGCCGTTGACCGTATCCTGGCTGAACGCCCGGATCTGGTCGTGCTCGATCTGATGTTGCCAGGTGAAGATGGTGTCTCCATCTGCCGCCGGGTACGCAGCCAGTATCATGGTCAGATTCTTATGCTGACCGCTCGTACCGATGATCTGGACGAAGTTCTGGGTCTGGAAATGGGTGCGGATGATTATGTCGCCAAGCCGGTACGACCAAGAGTACTGCTGGCACGAGTCCGCGCCTTACTGCGTCGCAGTGCAGCTCCTGCAGAAGAGCAGGAAGAAGAAGTCTGCAACCGACTGACTTTTGGCCCGCTGGTTGTGGATAACTCCATGCGCGAAGCCTGGCTGAACGATGTCAGTGTTGATCTGACCAGTGCCGAATTTGATCTGCTTTGGCTGCTCAGCTCCAACGCCGGTCGGGTTCTGAGTCGTGAAGAGATCTTTGCTCAGCTGCGAGGCATTGAGTACGACGGTCAGGATCGCTCCATCGATGTTCGAGTATCTCGTATTCGTCCAAAGATTGGTGATGACCCTATGCACCCGCGCCTCATCAAAACTGTTCGCAGTAAGGGCTACCTGTTCGTGAAGAGTGAATAACAGTCTGTGAGCAGTATCTTTCTTCGTATTTACGGCGGGCTCCTGTTTACCCTGGTGCTCGTCGCTGTGCTGTCCGGTATTTCAGTTACCCTGATCAATGGTTTGCGCCAGGCCGATTATCGTGAAGATATGGTTCGCGGTACCTTTCGGTTGGCTGCCGAAGACGTGGCTGAACTTCCGGAAGAACAACGGCAGCCGTGGCTGAAGCAGCAAGGCATCAGTCTTGGTATCCTCGATTTTAAGCAAGTGGGTATCAGCGACGTTTCGCTGACGGAAGATCAGGCGGAGGAGTTACAAGACTCCGGTATTCTGATTCAGACACACGATGCTTTCCGCTTTACCGTGTTGAGTCCGATCGATGAAAGCAGTCTGTTGAGTGGAACGCTTGCTGGCATTTCCGAACAGACGGCCAGCAGCGCTTTAACACTGTTGAATCACCGTCTTGCTGAAATTCCGGAATCGTTGCGAGAAGCTGAACTGGCAAAAATTGTTGCTCGTTCATTCAGCTACCCAGTGGAACTGGTGCAACCAGCCAGTACTCAACTACAACCTTTCCAGCTGAGCCAGCTGGAGTCCGGTGGTTCCATTCAGTTACTGGATAACGAAGCTCAGCGCTTGATGATGTTCAGTCAGGTTCCTGGTGACAGTCGTCTGATTCAAATGGGGCCTCTCGATCTCTTAAATCCTTATCCATTCAAGTTGATGTTGACGCTGGGGCTGTTCGTGCTGACCTCTCTCAGTCTGGCGATCTATTTGCTGGTACGGGGAATGGAGAAGCGTCTCAGAAAGCTCGAACGGGCGGCGACCCGATTCAGTCGCGGTGACTTTGATGTTCGAGTGACACTGGATGGTGCGGATTCTATTGGTCGTCTGGCTCAGGCCTTTAATGCCATGGCCGGCCATATTCAGCGATTGCTGAGCCTTCAGAAAGAGATGATTCGTGGTGTTTCTCATGAGCTGAGAACGCCTGTTGCCCGTTTGCGTTTTGGACTTGACCTGATTGCCGATGCCGAAACCAGAGAAGAACGTGATTACCAACTGGAAGGTATGGATAAGGATATTGAGGAGCTGGACAAGCTCGTCGATGAGTTCCTGACCTACGCCAACCTTGAGCAGGGCGCTCCGGAAATTCGCTTTAAACGCTACGATGTGGATAAAGTGCTGGCGCAGGT
The DNA here is from genome assembly GCF_009653635.1 of Endozoicomonas sp. OPT23. GTDB lineage: Bacteria > Pseudomonadota > Gammaproteobacteria > Pseudomonadales > Endozoicomonadaceae > Endozoicomonas_A. The sequence continues at coordinate 395,938 of NZ_PPFD01000002.1, forward strand.
GGTGGAAGAGCATAAGCGTCTTCAGGACCGTGTTCAGATAGAACATACGCCTTGTAATATGCTTGATCCTCGTCGTTTTGCTGATATCGACTTCCGCTATATCCACCGTGCAGTTCAGAACCTGGTGGGTAATGCCTGTCGTTACGCGGATGGCAAAATCACTGTGAAGTTTTCAGCCACACAAGACACCTGTCGAGTGGATGTCGATGATGACGGTCCTGGCATTCCGGAAGATCAGTGGGACAGAGTCTTCTCGGCCTTCTCGAGACTGGACGACAGTCGTACACGAAAATCCGGCGGTTATGGTTTAGGTCTGTCTATCGTTCGACGCATCATGTACTGGCATAACGGCCGTGCCATGGTCAGTCATAGTCCTATGGGCGGTGCTCGATTCAGTCTGGTCTGGCCTAGAAAGCAAAAACGTTGATGTGATTAATTTTTACATAATTCCGGATACCTGTCTGGAATTATGGCTCCCCTCTACTACCCTCTCTTGCACTTCATAAGAAATATATCGACATAGCACGCAGGAGATATGGTGATGGCCGTTGTAGCTTCATTGGATACCAGAAAACTGATACCTGTTTACTCGACAGTAAGAAGACTGCTGACGGGCGTAATTTTGTTACTCACTTCTTTCTACCTTTCTTTATTTACTCATTTCTCTTTAGCTAATCCTGTTCCCGAGCGCCCTAAGGCAAAAAAAGAACCATTACCAATGCCTGCGTTTGAGCAATGTCGGGTACCAGGAGTTGCACCGGTTTTGCCTGATCGATGGCAGTCAGGGGTGTTGCTGATGCATTACGAAGAAGGAACTCTGGTTGCAGGTAAAGTTGTTCAGGATACAGAACTGGGCGTACAAAGGTTTACACTGACTGGTATTGAAAAAGGCAGTGGTGATTACCTGCTTGCGCCTGATGGTAAGTTGTATCAGCTGTCCGGTGGCTTATCTGTACCAAACCAGTGTCGTTATTTAAAACAAACAGACCTGAAATTAAACGCCAGTGACTTCCTGAATACTGATCAGGGGATCTGCGTAGGTGAAGCCGATGTATTGGGACAGAGCCAGAACTGGTGGAAAACAAAAGGCGCAGGCGGTGAATTTCAGACCAACTGGTATTGGTTGAATGACTCAAAGACGGATAAGCAAAACCTGTTTCGTGCCATGTTTACCAACGAGACTCCCGAGATGGGTATTCTTGGCATGTTCACCTTTGACTATTTTCCTGGTTTCAAAGAAGTCAGTGAAACCGATCTGGAGTCACTGTTAAAGGTGTGTGAACAGTCTGGTAATAAGCCTGAGCAGCCAGATTTTGATCATACAACGCCTTCTTCATTGCTGGCCGCCAACAGCCTTTCAGAAAGAGATAGAAACGCTCTACTGACTGAATCGGTACCAGGGCTATCGATGCCCAATGGCCCATTACCTGAATTACCTAAGGTGCTTGAAACAACAGCGCTGATGGTATCGGTCAACCGTTGCTACTGGCCTTTCCCAACCCGTGTTAATTACGACTGGGATGAGCAGGCTCAAAATGCAGACTATGAACAGATCAGCTGGCAGAACCCGAAAGAAGAGCCTGGTTGTGAGAATATTGATACTTTCCAGAATCAGATAGCACTATTACTTGGAAACAGGCGTGATAGTCATCAACAGACAGGTTACGTCCTTAACAAGGATGCCAGTGGTGAAAGTTGCTATCACGTGCTTCCTGGACTGCAGGCCTTTGACTGGCCGGAAAAAGGTGAGTGCCAGATTACAGCAACTCTCCAGCCCGGTTCTGTGCTGAACCCGTCACAGGAAGAAGTGAAAATACTTTTCTGCCCGATCACTTACCCCGGCGATAACACTCCCAAGGTTTTCTGGACCTGGTATGGCGTCAGTGGCCGTCCGGTGGTCTTTATGCAGAGCCACTCAAGCACGGAAGGAACAGGGCTGAATCTGGCTGATTACTTTGACTGGGTTCCCGGTAAAAAGTCAGAAGACGAATCAGCCTATAAGGTGCCAGCTGTGTGTGAAGGGCAGCCAAAAGAAGATGTGCCTGACTACTGTCATAAATGTCACACGCCCTATGTTCATGAGCTGAAAGAATACCGGCATAAAAATCCACAGTATTACTTTCAGTCCGATAAAAGCGGGCAGTGACTTGTAATCACAACAGTTACTTGATCCTGGCAGGTTGAATGCCTGTCAGGGTGTCAAAACACGTAGCTCTGGCAGTGATCAGAAAATCCTTTATATAGGGTTGCTCTTGCTGCTCCTCACGTACAGCAGCATAAAGCGTTGACCAAAGCCCTTTTTCACCCAGTGGCCGTGCGGTAACCTGATCCTTTTCCAGATATTCAGCCAGCGCCCAGTTGGGTAAAGCGCAAACACCTCTTTGACTGGCGACCAGTTGCAGCATCATCAGAGTAAGCTCTACATTTCTTACGCCAGCTGGTTCGATATCAGAAGGGTCCAGAAAGCGTTTAAAGATATCCAGTCGACTCTGCTCAATGGGGTAAATAAGCAGGTTTTGATCATTCAGGTGTTCAGGTTCGATAAAGGAGTAGTTTGCCAGTGGGTGCCTTTTTGATAACGCCAGCAGCATTTCATAACGGAATAATGGCTGATAAGTCACTCCGGGAATATCTATCGGATCGGAAGTGACAACCAGATCCAGCTCTCCACGAGACAATGCAGGCAAAGGTGCGAAGTTAAACCCTGAAGCAAAGTCCATTTCAACTTCCGGCCAGCGTTCACGGTAGTGATCAATGGTTGGCATCAGCCACTGATAACAACTGTGGCATTCAATAGCGATATTTAATCGGCCTGACTCACCTCCCGCCAGTCGAAATAAATCCTGCTCTGCCAGTCGAAACTGAGGTAATACTTCATCAGCCAGTTTTAGCAGCCGTAAACCGGCAGAGGTAAAGCGTACCGGGCGAGTTTTACGAATGAACAGCTCCATACCGATACGTCCTTCCAGTTCTTTCAGCTGATGGGACAGTGCAGACTGGGTCAGGTGCAACTGGCTGGATGCTTCGATCAGGCTGCCCGTTTGACGCAGGGCATGAAGGGTTTTCAGATGTCTAAGTTCAAGACCTAGGTTGGCCGCCATGATACTGCTTCCTGACATTATTATTTTTATTATCAATCAAACTCATATTCATCGTGAAAAATATGAGTTTGATTCAATTGGTAGGCTGCCCCAAACTCTACAACCAGAACGAGCCAATAACAAATCTAATCAATAAGAAGTTGATGAGTTTATCACCTCTCGGAGAGTGTCATGTCTACCGTACACAGCCTGGGTTTTCCCCGTATCGGAGCTAACAGGGAACTGAAGAAAGCTCAGGAAGCTTACTGGAAGGGTGAGCTGGATCAACAGTCCCTTCTTGGTGAAGGCAGAAAACTGAGAAATCAGAACTGGCAGGTACAGAAGCAAGCAGGTCTGCAGTTTGTTTCAACCGGTGATTTTGCCTGGTACGACCAGGTGTTGAATCATTCCTTGATGCTGGGTGCGGTGCCTTCACGTTTCGGTAGTGATGTTGATTGTGAAGATATAGACACTTTGTTTCGAATGGCTAGAGGCAGAGCGCCTTCCGGTGAACCGGCAGCCGCCTGTGAAATGACCAAGTGGTTTGATACCAACTATCACTACATAGTCCCGGAGCTTCATAAAGGCCAAAACTTCAGTCTGAGCAGTAACAGGCTGATTGAAGAAACACGGGAAGCCATTGAGCTGGGCTTTAATCCCAAACCGGTTTTGATTGGCCCGCTGACCTGGCTCTGGCTGGGCAAGATTAAAGGTGAAGAATTTGATCGCCTGACACTGCTCGATGATATTATAGAAGTCTATGGCAAGGTACTAAGCCAGCTGGCTGAGCTCAATGTGGAATGGGTGCAGATCGACGAACCTATTCTGGTATTGGATCTTCCTAACGAATGGAAGCAGGCCTTTGAGAATGTTTATAACAAACTGCAGAACAAAGACCTGAAAGTATTGCTGTCTACCTATTTCGGTGAGCTGAATGGCACTACGACTACCGTCGTTAATTTACCGGTTGATGGTTTGCATATTGATCTGGTCAGAGGTCCTGAACAGCTGACTACCGTATTGGATCGTTTGCCGTCCTATAAAGTGCTGTCTGTTGGTGTGATCAATGGCCGGAATATCTGGAAAGCGGACATCAGCGCGATTCTTGAGCAGCTCCGTGATGCCAAAGCCCGACTGGGTAACAGGCTCTGGCTGGCTCCGAGCTGTTCTCTTCTGCACAGTCCTGTTGATCTGGAAGCCGAGGCTGAACTGGATGAAGAGCTGAAATCATGGTTTGCTTTTGCTGTGCAGAAGTGTGAAGAAGTCTCTGTCGTGCAAAGATTGCTGGATGGTGACCAGGATGAAAGCCTTCAGGCTTTCCTGCAGAAATCTGATGCGGTTGTTGAGAGCAGAAAGACCTCCAGCAGAGTGCATAACCCATCAGTTCAGAAACGAGTTTCTGGGATAGCTGGAGGGGATGATCAGCGGACGTCTACTTTTGAAATAAGAGCTGAACGGCAGCAGAGCAAGTACAACTTGCCTTTGTTGCCCACCACAACCATTGGCTCCTTCCCGCAAACGGCAGAAATCCGTCGTCAGCGCAGGCTCTTTAAGCAGGGGGAACTCTCTGAGGCGGTTTATAACGAAGCCATGCAGGCGGAAATTCGTGAGGTCGTGAAAAAGCAGGAGGCACTGGGGTTGGATGTACTGGTTCATGGTGAAGCCGAACGTAATGACATGGTTGAATATTTTGGAGAGCAGCTGGATGGTTTTGCTTTCACCAAAAATGGTTGGGTTCAGAGTTACGGCAGCCGTTGTGTAAAACCACCGATTATTATTGGTGATGTTTCCCGACCAGACGCAATGACGGTTGAGTGGAGTCGCTTTGCCCAAGAGCAAACAGATAAACCAATGAAGGGTATGCTGACCGGCCCTGTGACGATTCTTTGCTGGTCATTTCCACGAGAAGATATTGATCGTCGTGTGTCCTGTGAACAGCTGGCTCTGGCGTTGCGCGATGAGGTTGTAGAGTTGGAGCAGGCAGGTATCGGCATTATTCAGATTGATGAACCTGCTATTCGAGAAGGTTTGCCGTTGAGAAAGCAGGACTGGCCGGAGTATCTGAACTGGGCTGTTAAAAGCTTCAGGCTGTCAGCCAGTGGTGTTCAGGATGACACTCAAATCCATACCCATATGTGTTACAGCGAGTTCAATGACATTATTGAGTTTGTTGCCGCAATGGATGCAGATGTTATCACCATTGAGACATCACGCTCCGATATGGATCTGCTGAATGCTTTTGAAGCCTTTTCATATCCGAATGCTATTGGTCCTGGTGTCTATGATATCCACTCGCCAAATGTGCCGGATAAAGGCTGGATGAAACAGTTGATTCAGAAGGCAGCCACTAAAATTCCAGCTGAAAGGTTGTGGGTAAATCCTGACTGCGGTTTGAAAACCCGTGACTGGCCGGAGGTAGAAGCAGCTTTGAAAAGTATGGTTCTGGTTGCTGAAGAACTCCGGGCTGAGGCTGGATAATCTCACGAAAAGCCTGAATGGTCAGTCTATTCAGGCTTAATATTCAGCTGGAGTTTTATTAGTGAGCAGTTATGCGGGTCGTTTATGGGAATGGAAATAACCGCTTTTGCTGTAACAGGGCACGGGATTTCATAAGGGTCATCTCCCTGTTGAGGCATGATGGCCAACTTGTTGCTGTGGATAACTATATTGGCTTCTATTTCTTCTTTCTTTAATGCCAGAACGCACTGCTCTTCATGCTCAGGCGGTAGGGTACAGAAACCGTAGTCTGCGAGTGTTTCCAATGTTGCTTCATGGAGCAGGCTGGCAAGAGGGTTAAAATAGATTTGTGAGCATAGGCTGCTGAGCCTTAGCTTTAGGGCTTCAGGGTCGCTGGGTGATAGCTGGTGAATAATATCCTGAAGTCGGTCTATTGGTGTTTGAGTCTCTGTAAGAGAGCCGTCCTGATACGTCGTTTTCAGAGCAAAATATTTACTCCTGTGTCTATCCTGCTCCCAGGTTGCTTCGATATCTGAGTTGCTTTTTGATGGCTCCGGCTTGTCTGTCAGAACTGCTTTGATCATTTCAAAGGTCATGGCAAATCGTGAATCATTCTTATCGATAGTGCCTTGAAATTCGAGTTGACGAGAATTGAAGGGGCTCTCTTTTCTTTCGGCAGAGGAAAAGGAGTCAGTTTTTTTTACACTGAAGGCTTCAATCGGTTTCTTACTTCGATGAAATAGACCTCGCTTTTTCCCAGAAAGGTCTTTTTTCTTGTCTGTGCCTGGTGCAGAGGTTGTTTTTCTGCGACCGAACTTTCCTTTTCTGGCACCTTCCTTTTTTGATGGTGTTACCGATGACGGTATACCAAGCTTTGAATCAGGTCCTTCGACAGGCATAGCAAAAGCATCCAGGCGTTTTATATGAGTATAGAGGGGCATAACGTTCATGGAGGAGGCGGAGCTTTGCCAACCCTGACTGCCTCAACAGTAACTTCAATGACCGGGACTTTTGCAGGTAAACGTGCTGAAGCTGACTTTCCTTCAAAGACCAGAAATGAGGGACTGGTTATAACACTGCTGACATGAGTGAAAATATTAACGGTACCCGCCAGTTCGCCTTTGGTGAGGTAAGCATCAAGCTTGAAGACCTTCTGTGCTGCCTTATCTTCGAAATAGAAGGTGGTGTGAGTGTCAGAGCTGATCGTTTCATGCTGTTTTGCCAGCGCTTTGTTATCAATCATCAACCCCGCTTCCAGAACATATTGTGTTCCCTGTATCGCTTTCGAAGAGCAGCCAGAAAAAATCAGAATTACTAACAGTAAGGAAGGTAAACGCATCATTGTTGGGCAGCGACTGGTGTGATGAGGCTCAATTATAGATAGGTTACAGGTCAGAAGCGGGTTTACTGATATGAAGGGTTACTTTTTCAAGTGAGCACTGTTCTGGTTTGTTGATTGGAACATTGATTAATGCTGTGACAGTAACAGAGTTTGGTAACTCTACAGGGTCGTCAAATGCTGGAAAAACTCGCAGGGTATTGCTGTGACAGATCAGCTGAACTTCGATATTTTCTCCTTTGCAGGAAAGAATGCATCTTCTTGTGTGCTCCTTGGCAAGAGCGCATGTGTCACCTGGACTCAAAGCGTCCTGGCAAGCAACCACAACGAGCTCGAATAATTTGCCGAAACCTATTTGAGTACAATAATGACTGAGTTGCAGCGTCAAAGCCTCAGGGTTCTTCGGTGCCAGTTCAGTTGCGGTTTTTGCCAGTACAGAAGCAATGTCAGAGCTGGTTTCCAGAGTTTGACTGGGTAAACGCACTTTAAGTTTGAAGAGCCTGTTTCTATCTTTATCCGTTTTAATTTGGGCAGCTATGGTTGAATTATCTTCAGAGTGCGCTGGAGTTTCGGTCAGAACTCTCTTTACTGTCGAGTAAGTGCTCCTGAATTTTGGATCTTCAGGGACCAGCCTCCCCTTAAATGCGAGCTTTTTAGCTAGGCTGTTAATGGCTCTCTTCTGCGCGATCTGATCGGCTTCAACAATATCCAACGAGGCCTGATCAGCGTCTTCCTTAGAAAGGATGTGGAACTCCTCAATAGGTTTCTTTGGATGTTTGCCAGCGGGACGTAGAGCGTTCTTTAAATTATAAAAGCGTGCGGAGATACACCTGCCTTTATAGCGGCTTTTTTTAGGAGGCTCATTATTTGGTTTACCCGATGGACCTGAGCTGGCTGGTGTCGGACCTTTGATATCCATACGAATCCGTAATGGTTACAGGGGGTTAAAACCTTTGAATTTTATTCACTCTCGCTCATCCTGCCCTTGTTGGTCCCAAAGGCGTTGCTTGAGGTGGCACATGTATTTCCAGTTTCGCTGGGTGAACCTGACACTTGTCGGGATCATCGATTGGAAATGAAACACTGATGCTGGCTTTGATGTTGCAGTCTCTAAGAGTAGGCTCACTGGCTGTTAACGGTAAAAATTTAATTTGATCAGTCTTTAACTCCAGGTCTGCATGAACTTCTTTAGTTTCTGGTGAATAGCGGAGTTTACAAGTTCGAATCAGTGTGTCTGATAATAGAGAAAGGCTATCACCGTCTAGATTTACGAGTCCATGATTCATGATTATATACGACAGAGGATTGAATGGTTGCTGACTGCAAAGCTCTGTCAGCCTCAATAGTAGTTTGTCTTTGTTTGTGTCTTTTGGTGCGAGCTGACTTACTGTTTCTATCAAACTGGGAAGAACCTCATCCCGGGCTTTCATGGTTTGGTCTGGAAGTTCAACTTCAAGGAACAGGTTGCCATTTCTAGTCTTGTCTGTATCAAACCTCTGTGAGACGCCCGGGTTCACGCCACTTGGTGTTGGGATGACTGAGATCTGTTTTTGAGCATCCATATAGACGCCGCTCAAAACAGAGTGCTCAGCAGTGATTGTTTGCCTGGTTGCCAGCTTTCGAAGTTTATCAGGTTGTGGCTTAATCATATTTGGGACGGATGTAGACTGGACTCCAGAATTGGGCGCACCTGCTGGACGCTGAAAGCCGTCATCTTTATCTAAATGGGTATCTTGTTTAGGTAGGTACTTTTTATCGAAAGAGTCTCTAAGCCTGACGAACCAACCTTTCAGACGACCTTCTTCTGGTCTTCTTTCGGTTTTGCCTTCAGTAGGATTTTTAATTTCTGTTCCAGGTTCAGTTCTGCTGAGTTTCATACCGCTTATCCCTAGCCGTTCAGTCAATAATTAAGTGTAGTTAAGCAGAGTGAGATCAGTTATTTACCTTTACCCGTTGATCAGCTAATAATCAGTAAACCCCGCAACGGAAATGCGAACAGAATCATGTTTGAACTGGATCAGCTCAACCCTAATGTCCGTGGCCTCAAGACCTCCGCAACCCTCAGAATCAATGAGGACAGCAACCGGCTGATTCAGCAGGGGCGGGATATTATTAAACTCGGACTGGGGCAGTCACCTTTTCCTGTGCCCCGGGTAGTAGTGGAAGCACTTCAGGTGTCGGCTCATGAGAAGGACTATCTCCCTGTTCGGGGCTTGGGTGAGCTTCGACAGATAGTGGCTGAGTATTATCAAAAGCGGGATCATCAGCCGAGAACTCAGGACAGTATTCTTGTCGGTCCGGGTTCAAAAGAGCTGCTGTTCAATTTACAGATGGCCTGTAATGGTGATTTGCTGATTCCAGCCCCTTCATGGGTGTCCTATGCTCCCCAGGCAGAACTGCTGGGACGGAAGGTTATCCATATAGAAACCCGGCCTGAGAATAACTGGCAGATTGACCCTGAACAACTGGATCGACTCTGTCAGGATGAACCGAATAAAACAAAGGTTCTGATTCTAAATTATCCGTCTAACCCTACCGGGTGCAGTTATGATTCTGACGGTTTTTCTGCGCTTGCGGCCGTAGCGAAGAAAAATAATCTGATTATTGTCGCCGATGAAATTTATGCAGAAACGGCTTTTGAGGCGAACCACCTGTCGATGGCTGAATATTACCCCGAAGGTACAGTTATCAGCAGCGGGCTTAGCAAATGGTGTGGCGCAGGTGGCTGGCGGTTGGGGGTGATGGTATTTCCGGATGAGCTAAGAGCCTTGCAGGATGCCATGGCGGTGATTGCCAGTGAGACATTTACTTCGATCAGTGCGCCAACACAGTATGCAGCCTGTACGGCTTTCTCTCCATCTCCGGCACTTGACGCTTATTTACGCGGAACACGGTCAGTGTTAAGCGCAATAGCTTCTTATATGACACAAACACTCAGAAGTTATCAGCTCAACATGGTTGACCCTGTTGGTGGTTTCTATTTGTTCGTTGGATTTGATCAATGGCGAGAGAAACTCAAAAATCAGGGCATAAACAGCGATGCCGAGTTATGTGCGCACCTACTTTCGGAAACCGGAATAGCTATTCTGCCGGGCTCGGATTTTGGCATGACACCGGAACAGCTTTATACTCGCATGGCGTTTGTGGACTTTGACGGTGGCAGAGCACTTTCTGTTGCTGGTGATGAATCACTGCCCGATAACTTTATTGAAGAATATTGCCCCAAACTGGTTAAGGCCTGCCAAGGACTGGATCAATGGTTGAAAGCCTTATAAGTACACAGACATACGAATCCGCACACTATCTTCCCGCTCCTGCGGGTAGATAGTCGTTTAATATCGGATTGTGTGTGCCAATGTACTTAAGCTGACCAAGGGGTAGCTAACCATAAGAGAACACAATGAAGTGGCTTAAACCCCTTACTCTTTCCATTATCCTGCCAACCTTTCTGGCTGGTTGTCAGTCAGTCTCTACCACCTCCGGTGGTGCTATCGGCGTTGATCGTGAGCAGAGAATGTTTACTCTGCTCTCTGAGCAGCAGGTCAACACTATGGCGGCTGACGCTTATAAAGAAGCTCTGTCTAAAAGTCGTGAAGAAAAGGTGCTCAACAAAAATCTTGTTCAGGTACAAAAGCTTCGTCGTATAGGAAAGAAGCTGTCAGCACAGGTCGGTATCTACAGAAAAGATGCTCTACGCTGGAACTGGCAGATTAACCTGATTGAAAGTGAGCAGCTGAACGCTTACTGCATGCCTGGCGGCAAGATTATGTTTTACAGCGGTATCATCGACAAGCTGAAACTGAACGACGATGAGATTGCTGCAATCATGGGGCATGAAATGGCTCATGCCCTGAGAGAACACAGCCGTGAAGCCATGTCCCGGGCTTACACCCTGCAGCTTGGTAAAGATGTAGCCGGAGCGCTGTTTGGTATCAATACCAATAATCAGCTGACTGATGCTGTTATCACTTATGGTCTGACTTTACCAAACAGTCGTACTAATGAAGCGGAAGCCGATTTAATTGGTCTCGAACTGATGGCGCGTGCAGGTTATAACCCTAATGCTGCAGTGACCCTCTGGCAGAAAATGTCGAAAGAAAGTAAACAGCAGCCGCCCGAGTTTATGAGTACTCACCCTTCCCATGACACGCGTATCGCCGGCCTGAAGAGCAACATTGCTAAAGTGGCACCCTTATATAAAGTGGCTATAAAGAAGTAACAGGAACAACTGACTAGAAACTATAACCTATGGTGGCAGTCAGGTATTTTCTATAGAATGCGTGACCAGAATTCGGACATACCCAATCATAAGCTATTTGCTTACTGCTGGTGGGCAGATAGCGGTTTAATATTCGATTGCGTGTGTCTATAAACCTATAAGTCATTGATGAGGTGATGTCATGGATATCATGGATCAAATAAAAGAGCAGATCGAAACTCACGATATCCTGCTGTACATGAAGGGTTCTCCAAAACTGCCACAGTGCGGTTTCTCTTCAAAAGCTGTTCAGGTTCTGATGGCCTGCGGTGAACAGTTTGCCTTTGTAGACATTCTGTCTAACCCGGAAATTCGTGCCAACTTGCCAAAATACGCTAACTGGCCAACTTTCCCTCAGCTGTGGATCAAGGGTGAGCTGGTCGGTGGCAGTGATATCCTGATCGATATGTACGAAAGCGGCGACCTACAGAAGATGGTTAAGGTTGCTGTAGGTAAAGCTGAAGAGAGCGAAGGCTGATAGCCAGAGGCCTCTGCTAACCTTAAAAGGCTGCCAATATGGTGGCCTTTTTCATTTTGGGGATCTATGACTTTATTGGGCTTCCTGCTGGTCATTCTTTCATGCCTGCTTCATGCCAGCTGGAATATCCTTGGAAAAGCCAGTAAAGGTTCCAGCCTGAGCTTTTCTTTTGTAATGACTCTTACGCCTGCTGTTCTGCTCACTCCATTCCTGGTTAGTTATTTTACCGTTGTAAATTTCGCTTCTATTCCTGGCTACTTCTGGATAGTGGTCCTGCTCAGTGGCTTCTGTCAGATGATTTATCTGACCGCCCTTATCAGTGCATACAGGGAAACCGACGTCAGCATTGTTTATCCGGTTGTCCGTTCGCTGCCTGTTCTTATGGTTGGCTTGATTTGCTGTCTGCTTGGCTGGTCATTGAGCCTGTTTCAGTGGTTGGGTTTTGTATTGATTGTACTGGGTTGTCTGTTTGTTCCGCTGAGCAGTATCAATGAGTTCAAACTGAATAAATACCGGAGTCGAGGCTTGTTATGGGCTTTCTTATCAGCCCTTGGCACGGCGGGCTACTCGGTTCTTGATAAGCTGGGGCTGAACTTGCTGACAGCCGAATCCGGTGAAAGCTATATGTTCATTGCTGTTTTTTATTTGGCTTGCCAAGCATGGACAACACTTTTAGCTATTTCATTGATCTCTCCCTTATCAAAAAATGGACTGAGTTTAGCGGCTGTTCGAGAGACAGGAAGTCGAGCGGCACTAACAGGAATACTGATGTCAGTTACTTATGGGCTGGTTCTTTACGCTATGACCATGGTTGATAATGTCAGCTTTGTTGTTGCCCTGAGGCAGCTGAGCATTGTTTTTGGCGTGTTAATGGGATGCTGGTTACTTAAGGAGCGCTGGTACTGGGTTCGGGGGATTGGAGGTCTGGTTATTGTGGTAGGGCTGATGTTGTCACTCAGCTGATTGTCTACGTACTTTAGTATGGTTAGCGTATAGTCTTCAGGTTTTTAATAGATTTCTTCTATTTCAAGAAAGAGAAAATTCATAGCGATTTATGCGGTGTTTTATAGGCTGTAACCGCTGTCGGGTGTATTATTATTCTGCTTTTGGAAAAGAGCGGTTATGGCAAGCAAGGAGTTGTTCTCTACGCCTCCCAAGCAGTCTGCCGCAATAAATCTATTTTATTTGGAGAATGAATTCATGGGCGTATTGGTTGGCAAGAAGGCTCCTGACTTTACAGTTCCTGCCGTACTGGGCAATGGCGACATCGTTGAAGAATTTACCCTGTCTGAAGCCATCCGCGGCAAATACGGCATCGTATTCTTCTACCCACTGGACTTCACTTTCGTTTGTCCTTCCGAGCTGATCGCTATGGATCACCGCATCGAGAAGTTCAAGGAACTGAACACTGAAGTTATCGGTGTATCCATCGACTCTCACTTTACTCACAACGCATGGCGTAACACCCCAGTGAATGAAGGCGGCATTGGCCAGGTTAAGTACACTCTGGCTGCTGACATCACTCACGGTATCTGCCAGTCCTACGACGTTGAGTCCGAAGGCGGTGTTGCGTTCCGTGGTGCTTTCCTGATCGACAAGGACGGCGTTGTACGTTCCCAGATCGTTAACGACCTGCCACTGGGTCGTAACATGGACGAACTGGTTCGTCTGGTTGAAGCACTGCAGTTCCACGAAGAGCACGGCGAAGTTTGCCCAGCTGGCTGGAACAAAGGTGACAAAGGTATGGACGCCTCTCCTGAAGGTGTTGCCAAGTACCTGGCTGAGAGCGCTGAAGGTCTGTAAGACTGATTCGCTTTCCAGCAAAATGAAAAGGCTGCCTTCGGGCGGCTTTTTCTGTTTTAGAGATAAGTCAGAAGGTAAGTATCCGGCCATACGAATTCATAAGTTATATCCTCGCCATCGCGGAGATATAACTGTTTAATATTCGCTTGCATGTGTCTGCATATTGAATCTGGATACAGATTCTTTCGCAAAACGAATTGAAGCTCTGCTTATGTGAGTATTTCCACTGTTTTTCGCGAATATTAAATCCAAGTGCTGGATTAAAACTTGACTCAGCCTGAAATCTCATTAATATTCGCTGCCGTCAGGTGATGACGAAAACGAATCACCGGCAAGCAGTCAGGCGAGACATTAAAACGCTATGCAGTTCCTCGATAGCTCAGTTGGTAGAGCAGTAGACTGTTAATCTATTGGTCGCTGGTTCGAGTCCAGCTCGAGGAGCCATATTCTTCGATTGTTATCTTACAGAAATGTTCTGAAGGTAAGAGTTGAAAGTTTATTGAATTGCGTGTTCAATAAGCGGCTTGGGTCGTTAGCTCAGTTGGTAGAGCAGTTGGCTTTTAACCAATTGGTCGTAGGTTCGAATCCTACACGACCCACCATACAATTAGTTTTCTCTGAATAGAGAAAACTATAAAGAATAGTTCCTCGATAGCTCAGTTGGTAGAGCAGTAGACTGTTAATCTATTGGTCGCTGGTTCGAGTCCAGCTCGAGGAGCCATTTTCAAAATCTTTCAGATTGAACAGTCTGATTGATTCGGGACGTTAGCTCAGTTGGTAGAGCAGTTGGCTTTTAACCAATTGGTCGTAGGTTCGAATCCTACACGTCCCACCATACAATCAACTTCATCACCAGACCGATGTTGTTGTACAGAATAGTTCCTCGATAGCTCAGTTGGTAGAGCAGTAGACTGTTAATCTATTGGTCGCTGGTTCGAGTCCAGCTCGAGGAGCCATATTAAAAGTCTTTCAGATTCTTGCTCTTAAAGGGTGATGTTTAAAAAATCTCTGAAAAGAGTGTCTGATTGATTTGGGACGTTAGCTCAGTTGGTAGAGCAGTTGGCTTTTAACCAATTGGTCGTAGGTTCGAATCCTACACGTCCCACCATATTTACTCTCGTCGATAGAGAGCAAAAAAGCCGCTAATACGTTAGCGGTTTTTTTATCGAACAAGATTCTTATGAATCTGGGGACGTTAGCTCAGTTGGTAGAGCAGTTGGCTTTTAACCAATTGGTCGTAGGTTCGAATCCTACACGTCCCACCACTTTCTCTTAATAGAGAGTCAGAGCCGGATCATTTTTGATGATCCGGCTTTTTTTTGCCTGTCATAAATGGAATGTGTGTTGATGCTGTGGTTCTGGATAGAAAAGGTTAGTGGAGTTTAAGGTGTGGTCTGGTGGTCTTACTTATAAAATCCTTCAAAACCAGTGCCGCTGTTTTCACTCGTCCGAACAGAGCGATCTGATGCATCCGGTAGAGGCTGATATAAAACAGCTTGGCGAGTGCGCCTTCCACCATCATATCGCCAGTGACAGCGCCCATAAGGTTGCCTATGGCGGTGAAACGGCTGAGGGAGATCAGTGAGCCATAATCCTTGTAGGTGAATGACATGGATTCTCCGCCAAGAGCTTGTGCGCACAGACTCTTGGTAAGCAGCTCTGCTTGCTGGTGAGCGGCTTGTGCTCTGGGGGGAATGGTGATGGATTGGCCTTTTCTGTCTTCCAGTGTGCAGCTGGCGCAGTCGCCCAGTGCATAGATGCTGTCGTCCAGCGTTGTCTGTAGTGTGGGTCTGACAACCAGTTGGTTGATTCGGTTGGTTTCCAGTCCGCTGAGCTCTTTAAGAAACTCAGGCGCTTTGATGCCGGCTGCCCAGATGCAGAGATCGGTTTCGATAAAGCTGCCGTCTTTGGTGTTTAACCCTTCCTTTGTGACTTCACTGACGATTTGATTGGTTTTAATGGTGACGCCTAGCTCGGTCAGTTGTTTATGCACTGCGCTGGTGATGCGTAAAGGCAGGGCGGGCAGAATTCTCTCGCCACCTTCGATGATGGTGATGTTGACCTTGTTGGGTTTAATGGCATCCAACCCATATCGTGCCAGCTCAATGGCTGCATTGTGCAACTCAGCAGAAAGCTCGACGCCTGTTGCCCCTGCACCAATGACGGAGATGTTCAGCTCCTGAGCCTCTTTCTTAGCGGATTGAGCGTGGAGGTAATGGTTCAGCAAGGTGGTATGAATCTTTTCTGCTTCAGCCCTGCTGTCGAGAAACAGACAATGCTCTTTGGCTCCGAGTGTGTTGAAGTCATTGGCGGTACTGCCAACAGCAATCACCAGGTCATCATATTCCAGCTCTCTGCTGGGGACGACTTCCTGACCTTTTTCATCACAAATAGGTTCAAGGGTGATGACCTTATTGTCTCGATCAAGGCCACACATTCGACCGGGCAGGAAGTGGAAGTGATTCCATTTGGCCTGAGCCAGATAACTGAGTTCATCCTCAAAAGCATTCAGAGAGCCAGCGGCTACTTCATGGAGTAAGGGTTTCCAGAAGTGAGTGCGTTGAGCATCGACCAGAGTGATCTCGGCTCTTTTCTGCTTACCCAGCTTCTTTCCCAGTCGGGTAGCCAGCTCCAGACCTCCGGCTCCACCTCCGACAACGACAATCCTTCGTAGCTGTTGTGTCATGAGAAACCTCACTTTTTATTGCTATGAATTCGGTGTGTCTGTGGGCGCGGGCAGGAGTGAAGTCAGCCGAGAATAAACACGCCTAGCACTCGGCTGATAACGCCGAGCAGAACAATAATAACGGCCAGCCAAAGCATCAGCTTGAGAGGCTTGAAGCTCGAACGTTCGGTAGAATTAATGCCAGTGGAGATAAAGCGATTAACTTTTTCCTGATCTTCCGCTGAGAGTCTGGTTTCTGTTTTATCCATGGGGGCTCTCTTCAGGTAATAATTTTCTTGTTTAAGAAAATAGTACAGTTTCATTGAATGAAAAAACACCGGCAAGTGTGTAGACACTGGCAGCCGAATATTAGATTGCCATTTCCCCGCCTTAGGCGGGGAAATGGCATATGAATTGTTTTGCGGCATTTCATGAGAGTTGACCGGAATATTGTCTGCGAGGCAGTGTAGAGGTAAAACAGGGGGCAATTCATGGCACTTTTCTGGTTAGGGCTAAAAACCAAATGGTTTGAATTGGCCGAGTTTATTAGAGTGCTTTGGCGTTTTCGTGCTAGTTGGCTGTTTATTCGGTCTTATCTGCAATTGAAGCTGGTTTACCTGTTGGACAGCCCTTATCAGGTAAGTAAGCGCTTTCTTTTTAAGAGCGAAGAGGCTGACCTTTATCAATATGGAGAGACGCCTTTATCTGTCTTTGCTGACATTATCGAAAAGGTTGGAATTGACAGTGATGAGCATGTCTATGAGCTGGGATCTGGTAGTGGCTTCTGTGCACTCTGGCTGGCAACTTTTGTTGGCGTACAAGCGACGGCAGTTGAGTTGATTCCTGTATTTTGCCGACGCTTAGAGCGTGTCCAGAAAAGAATCGGGGTTGAAAATCTTAGGGTCAGTAATAATGACTACTTCCATGAAATATTGAAGCCATCAACTCTCATCTATCTTTACGCTTCGAACCTGGATGATGTCGTCATTACAGAGCTGGCCGAGAAATTAACTGAACTACCAGAAGGTGCAAGAGTGCTCTCGGTCAGTTATTCACTGGCTGATTATGACCAGCAGAATGCTTTTGAAGTGCTTGAGGTTTGGCAGGCTATGTTTCCATGGGGCGAGGCAGAGGTGTATCTTCAGATCAGAACAGCTGATAGACAGAAGTCAGGCGGCTGACTACCTGGTTACTGTGGCGGGCAATCAGTTCCGGTATGGATTGCTCGGGAAAGGTCATCATTCCTTCCTTGATATAGCCCCAGGTGATTTGAACCTTTCTGAATGATTTTGCGCCTTGTGGGTAATGATCCAGTTGCTTGTCGAGTCTAATTAGTTTCTGATCAAAATGGTTGATCAGAGTTTGCAGTTGAGCCTGCCCGGAAGCAACGATGTCTTTTTGTCGACTATCCAGTGTCAGACTCAGATATTCCCGAGACAAGCGCTGCATCAGCAGGGCCTGTTCAAGAAAGGCCAGCGAGGGTTTGCTGTACGGGTCTCGTATGGTCAATTTTTGCTGTAGTAGTAGCAGTTGCCTGTCGAGTTTGACCAGAGCCAGTTGCAGAGAGTGAGTATTCGGTGCCTTTCTCGCTTCAGACAGTCGTACAATCCATTCTGCATGCTTCTTGACGACTGGCCAGAGTACTTTGGTATTGCTAATCAGTTCCTGAGTTTCCTGATCTCCTTTGTACGTCTGAAGCTGCTTCAAACTGTTATCCAGAAGAATCAGTGATTCCTGAAGCTTCTCTCTGGCATCGCTGTTTTGAAAATCCAGTTGCAGCAGGTGCAGGTTGGCTATTAATACGTTGAGGGTGATTTCCTGACGAATAACAAATTCAGGGGAGGGTGTTGTTTTGAGTGAAGATGGTTCGGCGCTGGCGTTAGCGCTTGTGTTGATACTTGCAACTATGGGCAGTAGCAAAAGGCTGAAGAAAGTGATGGCTTTCAGCATGGTTGGCCCGGAATCCTGAATAAGAGTAATTATTTTTATCGGACATCCAGGTTGCCTGCTGAAGTTACTGTGTTTTTATCAGTCTTCTTTGGAAGGACAACCTCTTATAAGAAATATCAGAGGTTGTCCTCGCAGGCAATTTTTAGCGTGCTTCTTTGAAAAGAGCTTAGCTATTCTCTTCCAGCTGCTCTTTCAGTTTGGCTGGTACATCTTTAATAACCAGCTGATTAAGGTCTTTGTTATAAACCACCTGATGGCCTAATAGCTCGGCATCGAACGCCAGATTCAGCCCTTTACTGCGCCCTGTGTAGCGAACCAGCTTGGTTAGAACACGCTTTTCAGGTGTCATTGGCTGGCTCATATCGTAGTCACGGGTGTTAACGAACTTGGCAAAATCGTCAGAACCGGCTTCAGAGAGATAACCTGTCAGCTCATCCAGAGTCAGGGCATCACCGTCATCAGCCTTGGTCTGGCAGAAGTCGTATACCTGTCGGCTGACTTCTACATGGTTCTCCAGTGAAGGTGCTTCTTTGGCAAATGCTTTTACAGCGGTGACCAGCGTATCGGCTTCTTTCTTGCTGTTGCTGGTTTCGCTGCAGCCCAAAGCTTCCTGGAACACATCACTCAAGCGCTTTCCACCTCGAGGGCGCAGGAACGAAAGGTAGCGACCACTGTTCTCATTGCCCTGCCACTCGGTGATGTTAATTCGGCAGGCCAGAGCCATTTTGGCGGTATCCAGGTAGTTAACATCCTGAATCATCAAATCTTCGGTAACCGTGACACTGACGTTGTTAGTCAGCATGCAGAGCAGCAGGTAGCGTGTCAGGCCCTGTTGGTAGTCGGCAAACAGTACATAGCCACCGCCCATTGCACCTGCGTGATCAAGACTTTCACGGAGCTTGTTCAGTGAGTCCTGAGTCAGCTTGGTGAAATCCATGGACTCATCAAGGTATTGAGCCAGTTCTGTTGGGAAAGGGCTCTCAGCTTCCGGGTGAAACTGCCCGTACTGCTTGTCCTGTTTCTTGTTATAGGTTTGCAGCAGGTCATCCAGCATGGCTTCCAGCGCTGGTGAAGGTGTCAGGCTTTTACCGGCCGGAATGGCTGTCAGGCTGTCACTGCCAGGCTGCTGTTGCAGCTGGTGAACGATAATCTGTTTAATTGGCATAGGGGGAGACTTATACGGATTGATAGGAATATCTTACCGTTGAAAATTTGCTGGCGCATCAATCAGAAGACAGTGGCAGTGGTTTTAATGTTTTGGCGATTGGCTACTTCCGTTCAATAAAGAGTATCCAGTCGCGATACTGGTGCTCTTTTCTGAAGTTTTTAAGTGTGCCTTCAGGAAGGTGGGCAATGAATTTCTTTTTAGTAACCAGAATATCCTGATGTTCTGTCAGACTTTCAGTTAGCTCACTTTGATTGTCTGCCAAAAGTGCTGTTCCGTTTGAGTAAAAGCGGGCAGAGAAAGGGCGATCCATAAAGTAGATTATATTGCCGCTTTGGTTTGGCACCTTATTGTTTAAAGCGTCAAAAATGTACTTTTGAGATTTCTGCCCACCGTCGTTCATCATCAATACAACCGTGATAATCATCAATACCGGCGTTACGGCAGAGAACCAGAATAGCCCTTTGTTTGGTTGATCATTATTCATTGGCCATAAAGCAGCTATCAATAGAGCCAGCGCTGGTGTCACCGGCAGCATATAAGTCCAGATGAGGTTGTTGGTGAAGGTGAAGAAAATAGGCAGAAACAACAGCCAGCAGAATAAGAAGTAATGCCAGTCAGTCAGGTCCTGTTGTTGGTGTTTGAATAGTCCTCGTTTCACTTGATAAATGACCAGTCCAATAATCACCAGAGACCAGGGGGTACCTCCCAGCAGCAGATAGCCCCAGATAGAACCCAGAGGGTGTACATGAGCATTGCCGTATTCATCACCCTGCCAGCCGCTGTCGAGATAACGGGAAAAGTGTTCACCGATGAACATATATTCAATAAGTCCCGGATTCTCTGCTTCAGCAGCAAGGTACCAGGGCAGGGCGATAGCCAAGGTTAGCAGGGTTCCCTTAATCCAGGGGAAACGATGCCAGAAGCTAAGCAACTGTTTTCTAAACAGACACCAGAAAAATATAGGGCCGCCAGCCAGAACTATGGCTGCCAGACCTTTGGCTAAGAGAGCAATACCGCAACCCACGTAAAAAAGGTATTGCCAGCGTCTGGCCTGCATTGGATCTGTCGAGTGCCAGCCAATCCAGAAAGCACTGAGAATCAGGGAAATGCTGAGTGTCATCACCGGGTCTGCCAGAACGGCTCCGGCCAGCACCAGAAATGCTGCAGATGTAATCAGTACCATGACTGTAATGCTTGCTCTGGTTCTATCCATGGCAAAGCTGGCTAATTTCCACAGTACAAACAGATTTAAAAGTGCGCATATTAGAGAAGGAAAGCGTGCGGCAAACTCATTGATACCAAACAGTTTGAAACTGATGGCAGACAGCCAGATAAACATGGGTGGCTTGCCCAAAAAGGGGACGCCGTAGTCAAAGTAAGGGGTCACCCAGTTATTGGTTTCCACCATCAGGCGGGCCATCTCACCGTAGCGAGCCTCGGTGGTATCCATCAAAGGGTAGAGCCCGAGAGACAGCAAACGAATCAGTACAGATATTGAGATAACGAAGAGTATCCAGAACTGCAGAG
Organism: Endozoicomonas sp. OPT23; assembly: GCF_009653635.1. Lineage (GTDB taxonomy): Bacteria > Pseudomonadota > Gammaproteobacteria > Pseudomonadales > Endozoicomonadaceae > Endozoicomonas_A. Next base: position 416,663 of record NZ_PPFD01000002.1, read on the forward strand.
AGGGTTTGCTGTTGCTCATAGTGACGATTGAACCTGAAGGCAGTGATTGTTAACTACTTCATAGGTTTTCGGTTTTTGTTATTGTTCCTTTATTAATCGCACAGAAATAAGAATGGAAACAAGAGCTTGTTTCTATAAGTAAGTACTCGGACATTTGAATTCGTATGTCATTTCCCCGCCTACGGCGGGGAAATGACAATCTAATATTCGATTACGTGTGTCTGCACACTTAGCAGGTAGCGGTTAGCGATAGTTCTTTTGAAAGGTCGACTGCCCCATGGCTTCTATCTGCATATTAATCATTCTTTCAAAGCTGTCCAGGCAGTTTTGATGGGCGTGAGTATCTTGTGAGACTTCCCTGAGCAGGGCTACCGTTGCTTCGATGGTTGAGAGTGCTGATTCCTCTGAAGCTTTTCGGATTCTATAGTTGGATTCTGCTGCTTCGCTTAAAGTGACAGCTGGCAGTGATTGCAATACAGGGTTCAGATAGAGCATCTTTCTGGCTTTGCGCCAGGTACCATCAAGTACAATGATCAGGTCAGGTTTCTGTTCTGACTCTGAAGTAAGTTGTTGCCAGCTGGTGGCCTGTTCTGATGGAAACAACAGGCAGGCATTTTTTGTTTGTAGTAGATTATTGAAGGTTGCGTTCTGGCTAAAATCCTCGCCCGCAAGTATATGGCAGTTCTCTATACCCAGTTCTGCAATGCGCGCGGTATTTAACGGGTGCTTGGTTTCCCTGAAATGCTGAAGAATTAGCAGATCAACCGTTGCCTTTTCCGGTGTCAGGTCTTTGCAGTAACACATGGATAAAGGTTTCAGGCAGCGTTCACAGCGGGCTCGTGACATCTATGATATTCCGAAAGGTCAGGTTGATTCTGGGCTGAACGGTTCTGGCTGTTTTGGTGATGCAGTGTTGCCAGCAGGATTGAGTTCTTCCTGCCATAAGCAACAATGAACCTTGCTTAAGGTCAAGAGTAATCGGTGAGATTGAAGCATCTTTTGCCTGCCGATGCTTTAATCGGAAACGTCGGGTTTCCCCCAGACTGAGAGACGCAATAACCGGATTCACTCCGAGTTCGGGCTCATTATCAGCATGCCAGCCATTACTGTCCTGACCGTCACGATAAAGATTTACCAGCACAGAGTTGAATGACTGCTGACTCTGTGTTTCAACCTGTTTCCTGATATCAAGCAGTAACGGCGTCCAGGTTTCAGGCTGCAATTGAATGCCTGAGTACTGATAACTTAATCCGGGGTCGGCATACCAGGCTTGCAGTCTGGGAACATCAAAGACTTTACCGAAAATCTTTATTTGATCCTGTTGCCAGTGCAGAGACTGGTGGAGTTCAGCAAAAAGCTGGCAGCATTCGGAGTCAGAATAGACCTGAGGCCAGAGTGTTAGCTCGGTATCCGGTGCTGTGATGGTCTGAACGTCCATGCTGCCTGCTTTATTGAAGCAAAAGAGTGTTAAATTTGATTTAACGTTGCTGCATTTCAAAAATCAGCTTTTCAGCGGTGCAGTCAAAATCAAGCATTGCCTTGATGATGGTGAAGCCATTGTCATTCAGGATTTCTGATTGTACGGCACATTTACCTGAGCCTATAGAACGCGCTTTCTTTTCAATCTGGCTGAACTTTTCCTGAGCCGTAGCAATATCATCACCACGGATTTCCAAAGCCAGTTGAGTGTCGTCTTCGCTGATCAGAGTGCCGACATCGACACAGTTACAGGCAAGACTTTCGTACTGATCTTTCTGGTTCATGCTGGTACCTCATTGCCATGATGCCCACTGCTTCAGTCGTGCTGCTGGAGGTTTACTGTTACAGCGGTTTCTGGCAAACACATCAAGAACGGAGTTCCTGAGGCTAAAAACAGCCTCAGGCTTTGAATGAGAAAGTATGCAACTGCCTTCAGGCATCCGCAAGTGTGGGGAATATCAGATACTGCAGCGATTATTGCTGCTGAAATCATGAACCTGAATTTCATTGGCAATGATCTGTTGTTTGATTTTGTTGACCTTCTGTTCAGTCTCTTCAGAAATCAGTGAGCGATTATGCTCGTCCAGAGCCCAGTCCACGCCGCCTTCTTTCAGGCCGAGAGCTCTGCTTCCGGAATGCCAGTCGCCTTGTTGTGATTCTTGCAGAGCCTGTAGAGTGGCAAAGCCAATGTTTTTCACCATGGAGCTGAGAACATACCCGGGCATAAGGCCGTTCTGGTTAGAATCTACACCAATTACCATCTGATTTTTGAGCCTGGCTGCTTTAAAAACGCCTTTACCGCTGTTTCCAGCCGCAGCATAAATAATATCAGCACCTTGCTTCATCTGCTGGAAGGCTAAGTGACTGCCTTTGCCAGGATTGTCAAAAGCCGCCATGGTTCGGCCAATGTTGTCCTCTAGAATGATGGCATTCGGGTTGACCTGTCGTACACCCTGAGCAAAACCGCAGCTGAATTTACTGATCAAAGAGGATTTCATGCCACCGATAAATCCGACGGTGTTGCTTTTGCTTGTTAGCGCAGCCAATACACCGACAAGATAAGAGCCTTCGTGTTCTTTAAAGGTGATGGACTGTGCGTTAGGCAAATCAACAACAGCGTCAATGATTATGAAATGAGTGTCAGGGTTATTTTTTGCAGCGACGTAAGTGCTGTCAGCGTTCTCGAAGCCTACAGAAATGATAGGGTTGTAGCCCGCCTGAATCATCTCGGCAAGACCCTTTTTCAGGCTGGAGCGAAACTGAGGCTCAAATTCATAAACTTTAATCGAATTCAAGTCGTTAAATTTCTGAATACCATTTCTGAATATAGTTTCATTAAACGACAGATCGAACTTATTTGAAGAGCTGTAAACAATAGCCGGTTTAAAGGAATCAGCGATTACCCATGGTGAAAAAACACTGCTAATAACCGTCAATAAAAAAGAACTGAAAAGAAAACGTGCTTTTTGTTTAAAATTTTGTGCGCAGCTTTTTACAAATAGACAACACTTACCACCTTCCATTACGACATCCTCCTGCATGGTTGGCTGATCAGCGGATGATTATATCCCAGACGCTTGTGGAACGTGAGTACTAGAAATCGAATATATCATTATCAGTCAAACGTGTAGCTTAACCAAATAGGTGGCAATCCTTTGTGGTTCGGGGCTTCTTTATGAACTCACTAAACCGTTAGGATAGGCGAATTAAATCTGGAAATGTGAATGAGCGTGAAAATACTGGTAACAGGTGCTGCAGGTTTTATTGGTTTTTATGTCGCCAGAGAGTTTTGTCGCCAAGGCTATGATGTAACAGGTCTTGATAATCTGAACGACTACTATGATCCCCGATTGAAGCAGGCAAGGCTTGAGCAACTGAAAGAGTTGGGCAACTTTACGTTTATCAAAGCGGATATTGCTGATCGTGAGGTGATGGCTGATCTGTTTCGATCTCAGAAATTTTCCAGAGTGATTCATCTGGCTGCTCAGGCCGGCGTGCGCTACTCACTGGAAAATCCTATGGCTTACGCAGACAGTAATCTCACTGGCATGATGACAGTGCTGGAAGGTTGTCGTCAGTCAGGTGTCGAACATCTGGTGTTTGCTTCGTCGAGCTCTGTTTATGGAATGAACAGCAAGATGCCTTATTCGGTGGCGGATGCTGTTGATCACCCAGTCTCCCTTTATGCTGCCACTAAACGTTCCAATGAGTTAATGGCACACAGCTATGCTCAGCTTTATCAACTGCCTGTTACCGGTTTGAGGTTTTTTACTGTCTGCGGTCCCTGGGGGCGTCCTGATATGGCTCTGTGGAAATTCACCCGAGCGATTCTGGAAGGGGAAGCGATTGATGTTTTCAATCAGGGAGAACTATGGCGGGATTTCACCGATATTGACGATATTCTGAAAGGCATCATGAGCATTCAGAATGTTATTCCTGAAAGCATGGCGAACTTCCGGAATGACAGTCCTGACAAAAGTTCTGCCCCCTATCGAGTTTATAATATCGGTAATAACCAGCCAGCCAAGCTCACAGATTTTATTTCAGCCATTGAGCAGAGTTGTGGTGTCAAGGCGACAAAGCGCTATCAGCCAATGCAAGCGGGTGATGTTTTTAAAACTTTTGCTGATGTGTCTGGTTTGGAAGAGCAAGTTGGCTTTCGTCCCGATACGCCTTTGCAAGAGACTGTGGATAAGTTTGTACATTGGTACAAATTTTGGTCATCAGAGCATTGATTAAATCTTTGTTAAAATAAGTCTTTATTTGCGATAAATAGTCCTGTTTTGTGAAGGCTTTTTTATCGAAAAGCTTTGGTATAGGCTCAGTATTTTCCGAAGTGTATTATCGGTTTTAAATCGTAAGTGCTTACTCCCAGAACGGTGCCGGGAACAGTGTTTATTCTTGTCAGCCAGTAGTAGAACGAGATCAGGAAGTTAAAGCTATGTCGGACAGCAAGGCGAATCTGCGTCGAAACGTCAACCTTCTGGGGACTTTGTTGGGTAATACCATCAAAGAGCACCACGGAGAAGAGTTCTTCAACCGGGTTGAAAGCATCAGACAGGTTTCCAAAGCGGCCAGAGCAGGCAGCGATGATGACCGTGAAGTGCTGCTGGATCAGTTACAGAACCTGTCCGATGATGAGCTGGTACCGGTTACCCGGGCGTTCAGTCACTTTCTGAGTCTGGCTAATCTGGCTGAACAGTACGATGGTGTGGCAAAGAACCAGGAAGAAGACTTCTGTATTCCGGACCATTTTGATGAGCTGATGGTCACTCTCAAAAACAAAGGTTTCAGTAAAGAGCAGATTGCTGCCAGTGTTGCTGAACTTGATATGGAGCTGGTGTTGACAGCTCACCCAACCGAAGTCAGTCGTCGTACGCTTATTCAAAAACACGAATCTATCTTTGAGTGTTTGCAGCGTATGGACGTTGAAAATCTGGACTATCGCGAGAAGGCGCGGTTGGAAAACCGCTTGCGGCAGCTGGTTTCTCAAGTCTGGCACACCTATGAATTCAGAACGGAGCGGCCAACGCCGGTCGACGAGGCCAAAGGTGGCTTTGCGACCATTGAACACTCTCTCTGGAATGCTGTTCCTGACTTTGTCAGAGCTATGGATGAACGACTGACCGAGCATACCGGTATCGGTCTGCCTTTGAACGCTGTGCCTGTGCGTATCTCTTCCTGGATGGGTGGGGATAGAGACGGTAACCCGTTTGTTACGTCAGAAGTGACCAAAGAAGTATTGCTGCTCAGCCGCTGGATGGCGGCTGACCTTTATCTCAGAGACCTCAAGCCGTTGATCAGTGAGCTCTCCATGTGTGAGTGCAGTGATGAAGTGCGCAAGGTTGTAGGTGATTGTCGTGAGCCTTACTGGGTGATTTTGAAAGACCTCAGGGAAAAGTTGCGCTTGACCCGTAGTTCGTGTGAACGCTCTATAGTCGATATGCCTGACTCATCAGACATTTTGTGGGAACAGAAAGATCTGGTTGAACCGCTCGAGCTCTGTTATCGCTCCCTGCACGACATTGGTCTGGGAGTGATTGCTGATGGTCCACTACTCGATATGATCCGTCGTGCGCACAGCTTTGGCTTGACTCTGATCAAACTGGACGTGCGTCAGGAAGCAGCTCGTCATACCGAAGCGCTGAGTGAGCTGACCCGCGCGCTGGGCATGGGTGATTACCAGAGCTGGGATGAAAATCAGCGTCAAACCTTCCTGTTGAATGAGCTGCAGAATCCACGTCCTCTGTTGCCTAACAACTGGAAGCCTTCCGACAATGTTCAGGAAGTTATTAATACTTGTAAGGCTATTGCCAGTGAAGGTCAGCAGGCACTGGGTGCCTATGTGATCTCCATGGCTTATGAGCCATCAGATGTGCTTTCTGTTGCACTGCTATTGAAAGAGTGTGGTGTTGATTTCGCCATGCCGATCGCGCCATTGTTTGAAACACTGGGAGCGCTGGACGGAGCCAGCCGCTGTATAGACGCCCTGATGGCACTGCCCTGGTACCGTGGCTATTGCCATGGTGGTCAGATGGTGATGATTGGCTACTCCGACTCCGCCAAAGATGCTGGCTGGATGGCTGCAGGCTGGGCTCAGTACCGGGCGATGGAAGCGGTAACCGAGGCTTGTCGTGCGAGTGATGTCAAACTGACTCTGTTCCACGGCCGTGGTGGCACTATTGGTCGTGGAGGCGGTCCAGCGCATTCTGCGATTCTGTCCCAACCACCAGGTTCAGTGAACAACAACCTGCGTGTGACCGAGCAGGGTGAAATGATTCGCTTCAAGTTTGGTTTCCCCAATGTCGCGATCAACAGCCTGATGCTTTATGCCAGCGCGACACTGGAAGCTACATTGCTGCCACCGCCGGTGCCTAAGCAAAGCTGGCGGGATATGATGGATCAGCTCGCTGAAGATTCTTTGCAGACGTATCGTGGAATGGTTCGTGAGGAAGAGGATTTTGTTCCTTACTTCCGTGCAGTGACACCTGAGCAGGAGCTGGCGAAGCTGCCACTGGGCTCTCGTCCGGCCAAACGCAATCCAAACGGCGGTGTGGAAAGTCTCAGAGCGATTCCATGGATCTTTGCCTGGACCCAGATTCGTTTGATGCTGCCAACCTGGCTGGGTTGTGGTGTGGCGCTGAAAAATGCGCTGGTCAATGACCAGAAAGACATCCTTGACGACATGATGACCAGCTGGCCGTTCTTTAAGGCGCGACTGGAAATGCTGGAAATGGTCTTTATGAAGACCGACGTTAAGCTGGCAGAATATTATGAAGACCGTCTGGTACCTTCAGGTCTTCAGCATCTGGGCGTGAAACTGCGTTCGCAACTGGATGAAGCCGTGCAGACCCTTCTGGACCTGAAAGGTGGTGAAGAATTGATGTCCAACCATCCTCAAAACAAAACAGCCATTGCTCTGCGTAATCCATACACAGACCCTCTGAACGTACTTCAGGCGGAGCTTTTGTATCGGGTTCGTCATACCGAGGAAGGTGAAAGCTGTGACAACATTGAGCAGGCACTGATGATCACGGTTGCCGGTATTGCAGCAGGTATGAGAAATACCGGTTAACAGCAGGTTTTATTTAATCTTGCAGCCCACCTTTATGGTGGGCTTTTTGTATCTTTTCATGAGCCGATAAGAGAGGTACATACACTCAGGAATTTTGTCATGGAGACAGGTTCACCCCCACCTCCCGGCCCTGGCCCACTTGGCAGAGGTCAACCACCGAAAACGCCAAGCGGTCAGGAAAAACCCCCGGTATTGCCTGCTACGCCCAGAGGTGGACAACGACCTGATCAAAGAGATTTGTCTAATCGACAGGCTAAACCTCATAGAGGTCAGCCCACTATTAATCCTGAAGATACAGAGATAAATGAGCTGCTGTTCAGCTTCCAGACAGCCTGTATTGCTGTGGAAAATATGTTGGGACAACAATGGCTGAATGAACATTACAGTTTACTAATGGAGTTTCTGCAGAATCCCACAGCAGTTAAACCTGAAGAATTACCTTTTAACATTGCCTATGTTGATGAAGAAAATAATATTCATCCAATGGAGACGTTTGAGAAAAAGCATTTTGATCAGTTAAAAGTGGATGTTGCGCCACTGGCCCCTACTCAGAAAAAAGCCGAGAACCTGCGTCAGCAAATCAATCAGAGCATAGGTCAAATAGAGCAAATTGAAGGAAAAATGAAGCAAGCGGGTATTGGAGTCAGTGCTATACAGCTTTCTCCAGGTTCTTTGATTCTGAATGAGGACAGAATCAATCAGCCGGTCAGACTGCCAGGCTATTCCCCCGTTTCTGCTGTTGAAACGGTTCGCTTTCGAGAACTGCCTGCAGTGCAGAAAAAAGGGTTTGTCATTAGTCCTGGGAAACAGCAGGTCCGGCAGAAGCCTGTTCGGACGCCAGTATCGCAGTCTCGGCCTCAGTCTGTTCAGGTTCCAGCAGCTCAGCCTGAACCTATGAGAAAAGCAGCAAGAGTTTCCCCGCAAACGATAAAAGCATCTTCTCGAGAGTGGCTGGATTTTTATCGTAAAGGCGACAGCAGGATTACCGGTCAGAAATGGACACGCAATGAAGTGATGGCCCTTGATGCTCGTCGTCTGGAAACTGAGCATGATTATATTCAGCTGCTGTTTCCCAATCGTATTGCCTCAACGGTGAATACCACCGCCCCACTTTTAACGGATCAGATGGTGGCTGATATTCAGCAGGACGAAGAGCTGCAAAGGCTGGTGTTGCAATCGCTGGATCGTATTCTGGATTTTTGGGGCTGTACCCGTAGCGGTGACTCTATAGAAGTGGATGCATCGAAAAAGTCAGCGCTGAAAAAATGGGCTCTGGATAATAATGATCATAATCACAAACGGATTACCCGCGTTCTGAATTTTCTAATGGAATGTGGCTACGAGAGTGCTGCCGCCAGTCTGGAGAGAAGCCTTCAGGGCTATCGACGTGCAAATAATGTTAAGCCTGTTCGCTTCTGGTCTGAAGCTGTTGAGGGTCGAAAAACAGCGAGACGCATGTATTTTTCTAAGGACATGGCAGGAAGAAATAAAACAGTACGAAGCTTTCAAAACTATGCGTTGAGTCACCCCTATAGAGATTTTCCAAAAGCAGGAGAGAGGGTGGATTTTTATAACAGGGAAGATCCTTATTATGAGTTTACTAACTTCTGGCCAGTGCCTGATGGAGGGCTGAATATTGATGGAAAGTTATGGCCTACTTCAGAGCATTTTTTTCAGGCCATGAAATATAAAGGAACGGCGAAGGAGGAAGAGGTTCGCAGACTGGAAAACCCGCGCGACGCATTTAATTACAGTCGCCGACCTGGAAACCAGGCAAGGCGCGACTGGGGTTATGTTAAGGAAATCTATATGTTAAATGCGCTCAGGGCTAAAGCTGAACAATGTCCAGAGTTTCGTCAGTTACTCGAGAATACCGGAAATAAACCTATCTATGAAAATGCACCTCCTGACTCTTTCTGGGGTATTGGTGCAGATCAGCAGGGAGCAAACATACTGGGCTACCAGCTGATGCAGGTGAGAGATGAAATAAGGGCTGGCCTGTTATGAAACACTTGTTTTGAACAATTGATTGTTAAGGTTTTTTTACAAAGGTGCCTGTTATAGGATGACCACTATCATAATTACAACATTCAGTGGTCGAGGCAGGCATGGCAGTTTCTGCAATTATTACGGGTACCGGTCTATACACTCCTCCTAATGCCATCAGTAATGATGAGCTGGTAGCCAGTTACAATGCCTGGGTTCAGGCGGAAAATCAGAAAAACGAAGTTGCTATTAAAGCGGGTGAGCAGGAACCTGTGCCAGAAAGTAATAGCGCTTTTATAGAAAAAGCATCGGGTATTCGCAGTCGCTATGTTGTGGATAAAGAAGGTGTTTTGAATCCTGACCGAATGGTTCCCAATATTCCTGAACGCAGCAACGATGAAATGTCGATTCAGTGTGAAATGGCATTAGCGGCTGCAAAAGATGCTCTGAAGAAAGCGGATGTAGAAGCAAAAGATATCGATTTTCTTATAGTCGGCTGCTCTAACCTGCAGCGGGCTTACCCGGCGGTTTCCATTGAAATACAACACTATCTGGGCACATCCGGTTATGGCTACGATATGAATGTGGCCTGTTCCTCCGCTACCTTCTCTATCAAAACTGCAGTCGATGCTGTTGTCAGCGGTAGTGCTAAAAGAGTGCTGGTGCTTAATCCTGAAATTACTTCAGCTCATCTTAACTTCCGCGACCGTGACAGCCATTTCATTTTTGGTGATGCCTGCACCGCAGTCGTAATTGAAGCCAGTGACGTAGCTGAAGGAAAAGAAGGCTTTGAAATTCTTGGTTGTAAACTCTGGACGCAATTCTCCAGTAATATTCGTAATAACTTTGGTTTTCTGAACCGAACTGATGAAGGTGGTATTGGCAAACTCGATAAGCTTTTCGTTCAAAATGGTCGTAAGGTTTTCAAAGAGGTCTGCCCACAGGTAGCGAAAATCATCACAGATCATCTGGGTGAACTGGAACTGTCTGCAGACCAGCTTTCACGACTCTGGCTGCACCAGGCTAACCTGAGCATGAATCAGCTAATCTCCAAAAAGGTATTGGGTAAAGAACCGGAAGCAGGGCAGGCTCCTGTTATTCTGAACGAATATGCCAACACCAGCTCTGCAGGTTCTGTGATCGCTTTCCACAAATATTCTAATGATCTCGGTTCAGGTGATCATGGCGTCATCTGCTCCTTTGGTGCTGGCTATTCCATCGGCAGCGTAATGATCAAAAAACGCTGATACCTAATGTTCTGGAAAGGTTCAGGGTTACTTTCGCAAAGGCCATGGATGGCCGACTAGCGACTCGGTGCAGGACTGCACCGTTGGAGCGGTGAAAGTAACTCTGAATCTGAACGGGTTGTGAGAGGCAGTCAGAATCAGGACGCAAACAACGAACAAGCCGAGCCATATCTTTTACCCCGCTCTAAATTCCCATTACAATACAGTCCGCACTAATACCGATCACAGTAATATCCAGTGATTTCACGGCTGCCGGAAAGTTCATTAAACCAATATTTCCGTCTCAACAGTGAGCGGTTGGATTGCTTTAATGTATTGACTGGGGAATTTGATGACCAAACGCGTAAGAGATCAGGATAAAACACACTTTGGTTTCACAGATGTAGAACCGGATGAGAAAGAAAAGCTGGTTGCTGGTGTTTTCCATTCAGTGGCTGACAGCTACGACGTAATGAATGACCTGATGTCCATGGGCGTTCACCGTCTATGGAAACGCTTCACCATTGAGTTGTCTGCTGTCCGGAAAGGCCATCAGGTTCTGGATATTGCCGGTGGTACCGGTGACCTGACCAAGCAGTTTTCTCGTCTTGTTGGGCCAACAGGTAAAGTAGTTCTGGCTGATATCAACGACTCCATGTTGAAAGTAGGTCGTGACAAGCTGATCGACAGTGGCGTAGTAGGTAATGTTGAATACATTCAGGCCAACGCTGAAAAACTGCCCTTCCCTGATAATACCTTTGACTGCATCACTATTGCTTTTGGTCTGCGAAATGTAACTGACAAAGCAGAAGCTCTGAAATCCATGTGTCGTGTACTCAAGCCAGGTGGGCGCCTGCTGGTGCTGGAATTCTCCAAGACCCGCAACCCTTTATTGACCAAAGCCTACGATGCTTACTCTTTCAGCCTGCTGCCTGCTATGGGCAAGCTGGTGGCCGGTGACTCTGAAAGTTACAAATACCTGGCTGAAAGTATTCGTCAGCATCCGGATCAGGACACGCTGGAAGCCATGATGAAAGAGGCCGGCTTTGTAAATACCACTTACCACAATATGACCGGTGGCATTGTTGCGCTTCATAAAGGTATTAAGCCTTAACCGCTGGGGAGAATCAGGTTGATGATCAAAACAGCGTTTCTGGCTTTTATTGAAACTCGAATAAATGAAGCTCTTGAACTGGATCCGGTGACTAAAAAACGACTGCAACAGTGTGATGGTGCTGTCATTGAGGTTGTGCAGCAGAGTCCGGATTTTCACTGCTATATAGTTCTTGATGATCTAGGTGTTCGTTGTGCTGGCTGGCATGAAGGTTCTGTGGATGCCCGTTTTGAAGGAAAGGCCAGCTCTTTTGTAGCTCTGGCTACTCAGAGGAATGCTGAATGGTCCGAGGTATCAGGTTTGACGGTTTCCGGAGATCAGAAACTTCTGGCTCAGTTGCAGAAAGCTCATAAAGATATGGAGCTGGACTGGGAAGCGGTTCTTTGTCAGCACACTGGTGTTGTCGTTGGTCATGGGCTTGCAGAAGCTATTCGCTCACTGTCCGGTATTTTGGCAAACACCAGCAGTCGAAGCGTTGAAGCCAGTGCTGAATATCTGCAACAGGAACTGAAACTGCTCCCGAGTCAGGTTGAATTATCGTCGTTCAGTCAGGAAGTGGAATCATTGAGCCAGGCTGTGAATCGCCTGGGTCAAACCATTAATAACAGCGAAAAAGGAACGGGAGAATAGGGTGCTGCAGTTAACCCGCTTATTCAAAATTATCAGCGCGGTAGCCCGTTATCGACTGGATAATCTGATTGATGTTGAACGTCTGCCGTTTTTTGGGCGGCTGTTTATCTATCTTCTGCCCTGGCGTTATTTTATAAAAAATGATGCTCCCAGAGCGGTAAGGCTTCGTAAAAGTCTTGAAGCTCTAGGTCCTATCTTTATCAAATTTGGCCAAATCCTCTCTACCCGCAGAGACTTGCTACCTGATGATGTGGCTAACGAACTGGCCAAGCTTCAGGATCAGGTTGAACCTTTTCCTGCCGAGCAAGCCGTAGCCATTATTGAGAAAGAGCTGGGTACTCCGGTAGGAGAACTTTTTGCCCGCTTTGATCATGAGCCTATGGCTTCTGCTTCTATTGCTCAGGTTCACAGTGCCAAGCTGCACTCCGGCGAAGAAGTGGTTGCCAAGGTTATTCGCCCAGGCATTGAAAAGGTCATTCGCAAAGATATACGACTGATGTATGTCTTCAGCCGTGTACTGATCACTGTGGTCAGAGAAGCCAAGCGACTGCGACCAATAGAAGTGGTTAGAGATTATGAAAAGACCATTCTTGATGAGCTGGATTTGCTCAGGGAAGCGGCTAATACCTCTCAGCTGCGAAGAAATTTTCATAACTCGGAAGAGCTCTTTATTCCTCAGGTGCACTGGGACTACTGCCGTAAATCGGTCATGGTGATGGAGCGTATATACGGTCTGCCGGTTTCTGATATTGAATCGCTGAAAGCGGCTGGCACTGATATGAAAAAGCTGGCAGCCAGAGGTGTTGAGATTTTCTTCACTCAGGTTTTCCGTGATCGCTTTTTTCATGCTGATATGCATCCGGGTAATATCTTTGTCGATATCAGCAATCCGGCAGAGCCTAAATATATCGGTATTGACTGCGGCATTGTCGGCACTATGGAGCCGGAAGATCAGTATTATCTGGCCTGTAACCTGCTGGCCTTCTTCAAACGTGATTATCGTAAGGTGGCTCAGCTTCATGTGGATTCTGGCTGGGTACCTGCAGATACCGCTGTGGGTGAATTTGAAGCAGCCATTCGTACAGTGTGTGAACCTATCTTTGAACGACCATTGAAGGATATCTCTTTTGGTCATGTCATGGTTCGTCTGTTTCAGGTTGCTCGCCGTTTTGAAATGGAAGTTCAGCCGCAGCTGGTGCTGTTGGAAAAGACTTTGCTTAATGTTGAAGGCCTTGGACGGCAGTTGTATCCGGAGCTGGATCTTTGGGAAACGGCTCAGCCATTCCTTGAAAAATGGATGAACGATCAGGTCAGCCCCTGTGGTATTGGCCGCTCTATTAAAGACAATGCGCCTGACTGGTTACTGAGTGCTCCACAGGTGGCCAGACAAGCCATTGATGGTGTTCGTCAGTTACACGGCCATCAACAGAAATTGATGGAGATGCAGGAAAAATCAGAGCGACAGGCAGGCCGAATGAAAGGCTTGGGTATTGCTCTGGTCGCTGGTGCTGTAGCTCTGGTCGCGGCTCCTGAACTGGTTGAGCAGTTAAACTGGCAGGCGGTAACCATGGCCAGTATTGGCCTATGGTTTCTGGCCAGAAAGTGACTGATAAAAAAGTAAATGGTAAAAGTAGAGTGGCTGTCTAGCAGCCACTTCATGCTCGAAAATATTCTTAATAAAAAGAAAAATCAGGCTTAAAGGTGTGAGTATGAGTTCTGAAAGCTGGCTGGATGAAATCAAGTGGAACAGTGATGGTCTGGTAGCGGCTATTGCTCAGGATCATAAAACCGGAAAAATCCTGATGCAGGCCTGGATGAACCGTGAATCCATGTTGCTGACGGCTCAGGAGCAACAGGCTGTGTATTGGTCACGCTCCAGAGGCAAACTCTGGCGCAAAGGTGAGTCTTCCGGGCATCAGCAGAAGTTGAAAGAACTCAGACTGGACTGCGATGGCGACTCGGTGCTGCTGGTAGTGGAACAGTTGGGTGGTATTGCCTGTCATACTGGCCGGGAATCCTGCTTTTATCGAAAGCTGGACAGTCAGGGTGAATGGCAGTCAACCGATGCAGTGATCAAAGACCCTGGTGCCATTTACGGTAACAGCCAGTAAGGAGGAATATTTATGAGTGACGTGTTAAAGCAACTGGAAGCTGTTCTTGAAGAGCGCAGAAAAGCTGATCCGGGTTCCTCTTATGTAGCCAGCCTTTATCATTCAGGGCTTGATAAGATTCTGAAAAAAGTGGGCGAAGAGTCCGCTGAAACACTGATTGCTGCCAAAGATGCCGAGCATACCGGTAAGAAAGATGATCTGGTGTATGAAACGGCAGATCTCTGGTTTCATACGTTGGTCATGTTGTCTCACCTTGGACTCAGTCATACCGATGTATTGTCAGAGCTTGAGCGTCGCTTTGGATTGTCTGGCATCGAAGAAAAGGCAAGCAGGGAGAAGTGAGCATTATTTCATCATGTCATGATGAAAGTCATTTTTCGTGCTCTTGCGCTTCGGTATAGTTTTACGAGATTGTGCTCTTGATAGCACTGATGTGCGCGCAGATTCGTCAAAAGCTGCAGAAACGACTATAAACACTAGGTTGTAGCCGGATTTAAATTAACAGGAAGGGCTTATTATGGGTTTTGGAGGCATTAGTATCTGGCAGCTGCTGATCGTTTTGCTGATCATTGTCATGCTGTTTGGTACCAAAAAGCTGAGAGGCCTGGGTGGAGACCTTGGTGGTGCCGTTAAAGGTTTCAAGAAAGCGTTGAATCCTGAAGATGAGCAGAAAGCCGTTGGTACTGAAAGCAAAGAACAGGTTCAGGAAAAGCAGGAAGACAAGTCCCGTCAAGCCTGAACCAGTTTGCTGCGTTGCTGTTTAAAAGTAACCAGACATACGAATTTAAAAGCCATTTGCCCGGATTTTCGGGCAAGTGGAAATTTAATACTCGCTTAAGTGCGTCTACCACTTAAATGCTGATTCGGAGTTGCGGTGTTTGATATAGGCTTTTTTGAGCTGCTGGTGATTGCTGTTATTGCCCTGGTTGTATTGGGACCTGAAAGGCTGCCTGGTGCTATTCGGACAACGGCGTACTGGGTGGGAAAAATTCGACGCAGTTTTCAATCCGCCAAGGAAGAGCTGGAGAAAGAGCTGGATGTGGATGGCATCAAACGCCAGATTCATAACGAGCAGGTGCTGAAAGATCTGGAAAAAACCAGAAGTCAGGTGAATGAGTCTCTGGAATCCCTGAACTCACCTCTGGATCGAGTTGATCCTCTCAAAGCCTCTGAAGACACGATCAAAGAAAAAAAAGCTGAATAAGCCAGCGCCTCCTGAAAGGCCAGCCAGCAGTCAGGTATTTATCCCTGCTATCGTTATTGAGAGAAGGGATGAACACTTGGCTGATTATGGCAATACCTACTGGACCTGATAATAACTCTATCGCCCAACAGCTGAAGACCGCAGCAATAAGCCTCGGCAAAGCTGCTTTATTGTCGATCAGTAAACCTACTGCTTTCCTGAGAAAGGTGGCGATAGCCATTATTCCTGTCAAAGTCTGGCGTGCGCTTAGTTCTCCCATTACGTTTTCCAAACAGATTTATCAAAGACGTGTCGCTGCCCGCCAGGAGAATGAACGCAGTCTTGTGATACAGCAGTTTGGTGAGAACTCCCGTGATTATTACCTTTATTGCAAAGAGTCCAGTCATCCTTTTTCGGAAATGAAGGCCATCAAGACCCGTTTTAAAGAAGAAGTTCGTAATATCTATATGGATATGGAATCTCTGAGATTTCAGGATCCTGATGAAGCAGGCGAGCTCAATGACAGACGATTTGCTTTCCATAACAGTCTGATACTCGGCTTTGATGATTTAACATCTGTGCAGGATGTTTATAGTCGATTGCAACAAGTCAGCACTGATCCCGCTTTTCCCTATCTGACAATCAAGTTTAATGAGCTCTGCAATGATTTTGATATGAAGCCTCAACTGGTCGGGCAGTGTGGTAGTGATGCAGAAGTTAAAACAACGGACGGTTTTAACAAACTCTATTGTGCGGGTTATGAGTGGTTGAGGCTGAACCTTGGTAAGGCAGTTACAGGCAAGAACAAACCAGGTCACCTGAAAGATTATACGGCTTATGAGCAGAAAGCCCTTAAAGCCTGGCTGGAGGCAAAAACAGAAGATGATCTGATTGATGTAGCTTCAGCTTATTTGCCTGAGTTTGGCAGTCGAGAGCTATTAGAGGGCTGGTATCGGCTGGCCGAAACTCGAGGTGTCAGTAGCGAGCGTGTCAGGAGTAGTGTGACTGAAGGTCAGCTCGCTCTGCTGGATGTGAAAAGTGAATTGTTTGATTTGCTGGATATAAACAGTCTCAAAAAAGAGTTTCCGCTGACCCATGAGTCAGTACTTGCTGGTATCAAGCAGAGTGTGTTTTCTGCCATTGGCCTACCTGAACTACACCGCGCAGTATCTGACTTGCCGTCGACCATCAGGAAAAAAGTAGTCTTTGCGCTCAGGGATCATGAATTTGGTATAAGGCTGTCTGACCGTGTAAGTAGTGGAAATGTCAGTAAGGAAAAAGTAGCTGTTAAAATGAAGTTATATTTGTCGCTGAGGGAACAGCTTAAGAGCGCTTCAGAAGATGGTAGAGAGCACAGCCCTTGGGAACTAAAGCTTCTGAGTGCATTGTCAGAAGGGTTGGATACTGATGACTTTGTATCAATACTTCTCTACGAAGTAGATTTGGCTCAGTTATCCCTGCTTTCAGAAAGACTGGCCAGCTATATCAAAGAAAGTACACCTATACCCGAGTTTGAAAATATGGAGACGGGTGACATTGTGGGTCATCAGTTTTTCAGTAAGTGTGCTCAGATAGATCCTGTTCGCAGAGATTATCTGGGAGATCTCAGGCAGCTGATGCTGTCTCTGGGTGACGATGTTTCAGGCAGTGATGTCGATGATCTTTCCGATATAAAAAGACTATTCAGTGCTGTAATTTCTGCAGACGCCTGTCAAAAAGTACCTGAGCTTGTTACCCAGATTGCACCGAAAAAATATCAGGCAAGTCTTCTAGCTGCCTACGAAGAGACAATGGTGGCCCATGAAGAGATTGATTCTGATGATGAGATGCTTTCATTGAACAGTACAGACCAGCCACGGAGCTTGCGTTCTATCGATGATTCAGGAGAATAACGCAGCTTCTATGCGTAACAGGTCAGCCCATGAACCTTCTCCTTCTTAACCCTTCCGACTTTATCTCTGAAAATAGTGTCAGACTGACTGGTCGTGCGCTAAAGCATGTTCTGGACGTTCACCGTGCTCAGGAGGGGGATACGCTGAGAGTGGGGCTGGTTAATGACAGAATGGGTGAAGGTATTATTACCTCTCTGACTGAAGAGGCTCTGGAGCTGGATATCACTCTGACTGAACAGCCACCCAAACCTCTGTCTCTCACTGTTCTGCTAGCACTTCCACGGCCCAAGATGTTGAAAAGAAGTCTGCAGCATCTGGCGACACTGGGTGCCAAAAAAATCATTCTATTAAATAGTTACCGGGTAGAAAAAAGCTTCTGGCAGTCACCCTGGTTGTCTGAAGAAAAAATCCATGAACAGCTTATTCTAGGGCTGGAGCAGGCGAGAGATACTTTACTGCCTGAGGTCATTCTGGAAAAACGATTCAAGCCCTTTGTGGAAGATCGTTTGCCTGAGTTAATGGAAGGGAAGCGTGGGTTGGTTGCTCACCCGGTTGGCGGCAGTCAATGTCCGCACCAGATTGAAGAAGAAGTGGTTCTGGCCATTGGCCCTGAAGGTGGTTTTATTCCTTATGAAGTGGAAAAGCTGGAAGAGGCTGGCTTTGAGAGAATTCATCTCGGCTCAAGAATACTTCGTGTTGAAACAGCGGTAACGGCCATTACCAGCAAGCTGTTTGATTAACAGCTTTACTGCGTGCTCAGGTAGATCAATTCATAAGCTTTTTGCCAGCCTTTGGAGGGCAAAAAGCTTATGAATATTCGATTGTGTGTGTCTACACACAATACTGAATGTTTTACTACTGACCATGGTTTAGGTATGTTGAAAGCAACGCTTTTGACTGACTGATTTGAATAAATCATGGCTGAATGTATGGATGCACGTAGCTTATGGTCAATCAGGTATCATGGAATTCGATATTACCTGACCCTTTTCTTTTTTCTTATTTGCCCTCTTCAACTGCAGGCAGCAGATAAAGGTCTGTTGCTGACAGAGCTCTACGAGAATGCCCGACTTGAACGACAGTTGGGCTGGATTCTCAACAGTATGACGCTGGACCAGAGAAACTATCAGCTGCCTGATAAAGTCATTGATACCGTTAATCTGGTGGTGAAGGTTCGCTACAGTCCGAAGCTTTTCAAAACCTCAATGGAAGCGACTCTAGATGAAGCTTTGAGTATTGGTGAACTGTTAAAGCTGATTGACTGGTTTAACTCCAATCTGGGACAGAAAGTTTTGCGTCTGGAAATGGAAGCCAATGACCCGAGAAACGCATTAAGAATGCAGGCGTATATTGAAGAGAAACTGACTCGGGAATTGCCAAGGACCAGTCGTATAAGACTTATTGAAGAGTTGATGGAAACCCTTAACGCTGTTGAACTGGGCACAGAGCTGGCAGCTAGTGCATCAGTAGGAGCCAGAAGGATTCTTCATGAAGTCATGCCTGTTAACGACGGTAGACCATTAAGGCCACCACAGATACAGAAAGCCAGAGAGAAGTCAGCCATTCGCAAAGGCATGAATGACCATATGCGCAGTGCTTTTCTTTATACCTATCGTGGATTGTCTGACAAGGAAATCAGAGCCTATCTGGATTTTGCCAGAAGTACTGCCATGCAGAACTTTCAGCGTGGTCAGATACAGGCGATAGCGAGAATTCTTTAGATTCTCTGGAAGAGCTGCGGTCAGGTCATATCCTGAGGATCGACATCCAGATTCCATCGAAGGGTTCTGGGTAACTTTACACTGTCCAGTTGTTGAATCAGAACGCTGAGCAATCGGTGCAGGTCTGATCGACGTAAGCTGTGAATCATCAACTGATACCTATACCGCCCCTGACGTTTTTCCATCGGTGCTGGTAGTGGGCCAAGAGCCCGGACGGAGGAAAATTGTTGCTGGAACGGCTCTGCTGTCGATCTGAGTAACTTTAACAGGTTAATTCCTTCAGCCGCTGTCGCACTTTCTGCTCTGAATAAAGCCAGATAACCAACAGGAGGAAGATTAAGCTGTTGTCGTTCATTGAAAAGGCTGGCTGCAAACTTCGGGTAATTATTGCTGGCCAGTAATTGCAAAGAAGGGTTTTGTGGGTTGTAGGTTTGGATTAGCACTTTACCCGGTTTATCGCCCCGTCCTGCCCGACCGGAAACCTGCATAATCAATTGACCTGTTTTTTCCAGTCCCCGAAAATCCGAGCTGAACAACCCGGAATCAGCATTCAAAATGGCAACCAGTGTGACATTAGGGAAATGATGCCCCTTTGCCAGCATCTGGGTGCCCAGCAGGATAGAAGGTTCACCTTCATTGATCACTTCCAGAATCTCATGGAGTGCGTTTTTCTTTCGGGTTGAATCACGATCAATCCGAATAACAGGAAAGTCTGGAAACAGTTGCTCAAGGGTTTGTTCGCAACGCTCTGTTCCCTGACCGGAAGGCTGCAGCTTGCGACCATTGCAATTACTGCAGGTCCAGGGAATGGCCATCTGATAATCACAGTGATGACAGTGCATATGAGCAGGCTGACGGTGCAGTGTTAGGTGGGCATCACAGTGAGGGCAGTCTGAAATTTCTCCACAGTCATTACAGATCAGTGAGGGCGCATAGCCTCTTCGGTTAAGAAAGACCATAACCTGTTCGTCGCGCAGAAGCGTTGTCTGCATCTGCTCTATCAAGGTATGAGCAAAACCTTCCTGCAGTGCCTGCTGCCTTAGGTCCAGCAATTCAATGGCTGGTGGTTTGGCGTTTCCTGCTCGTTGCCTTAATTTCAGATGCAGGTATTTTCCTGATTGAGCATTGCTCAGTGTTTCTAATGACGGTGTTGCTGAACCCAGAATTACTGGACAGTTAGCCAGTTTGGCACGGTAAATGGCCAGATCACGGGCGTTATACCGGAGTGTGTCCTGTTGTTTGTAAGAGTTGTCATGCTCTTCGTCAACAATGATCAAACCCAGCTTTGGCAGGGGCGTAAAAATGCCTGACCGGGTTGCAATGAGAACCCCTGCATTTTCTCTGCTGGCAGCCAGCCAGCCTTGCAAGCGCTCACTATCACTCAGCCCTGAGTGCAGGCAGGCAACGGGAACACCAAAACGACTGCGGAAGCGGCGAACGGTCTGTGGTGTCAGACCAATTTCGGGAACCAGAACCAGGGCTTGCTTACCGGCTTCCAGAGTTTTTGCAATAGCCTGCAGGTACACTTCAGTTTTACCACTACCGGTAATGCCATCAAGAAGAACAGAGTTAAATGTAGGTGTCTCATTGATTTCATTGAGAGCAAACTGTTGTTCTTCATTGAGCTTGAGGTGAGACTGACGAATCTTGTTTTTCAGTTCATAAAAAGGCCGGTCTGTTATCTCGACCTGTTGTGATTGAATCAGTCGTTTCTTTTCCAGCTGACTCAATATGCTTTTGCTGAACCCGGCTTCCTTTAACTCTGGTTCGGAGACGCCTTCCGGGTAAAGTTGGAGCCATTCCATTGCAGCTAGCTGTTTTCTGGCTCTTTTCAGTGAGGCTTTTAGTACAGTATCCAGTTCGACAATGCATCGCCAGCTGGTGACGCTGCCTTGAGAGGCAGGCTTTCCTTGTCTCAAAGCTTTTGGTAGCGCTTGTGAAAAAGTTTCGCCCAGACTGTAGTGGTAATAACTGGCAGCCCAGCGACAGAGCTTCATGATGTCATCAGGTAGAAGCTGGTAGGGTTCAAGAAGGTTATCTGCACTTTTCAGCTTTTCGCGGGGGCAGTCAGTTTCATATTTGATGGCCTCAATGATACCGGTAACTTTTCGACGACCAAAAGTAACCTGTACTCTCATTCCAGATTCAAGCGTGTCATGACATTCTGCTGGTGGTAGATAGTCAAACATCCGTCTCAGAGGAGAAGGGATGGCAACACTGAGAATGGTCTCTTCACTGGTGGTCATGGAGGCTGGGAAATCCGAAAGACTGATAAGCCTGACCAGTGTAACCCGAGAGGCTGCAAGGGATAAACGGTTAGAGGTGGGGGCTGCGATAAAGGTACTGTAGCCCTAGTAACATCCCGATGTTTGCTTGACTGGGATACTCTGGTATGATTCCGCATCAATTTTCAGGGTCATGATCAGGTAGCATTTAGCTATAGTCTGGTGGTGGCTATATTTCACGCGGTGCCTGATCTGGTTGCCAGTAATGGTAGGATCTGGTGGCGGCGTGTAGTTATATAAGGTGAATCCAAATGAAGCCGGAAATCCATCCGAACTACGACGCGATCGAAGTAACCTGCTCTTGCGGCAACAAGATCGAAACTCGCTCTACTCTGTGCAAGCCTCTGCACATTGAAGTTTGCTCTAAGTGCCACCCATTCTACACCGGCACTCAGAAGGTTATGGACACCGGTGGTCGTATCGAACGCTTCAACAAGCGTTTCGGCAAGCTGGGTGCTCGCAAGTAAATATGTTTTATCCCGCTATGCAAATAGCAGGAAACATATTTCTGAAAAAGGCGCTATACCGAGAGGTAAGCGTCTTTTTTATTGTCTCGATATTTTGCCCCTTTCTATTTGCAACTGAGTGCTCTCTTCAGGGTAATGCTGAAAAGGTGGAGTGGGATTATGTCGCTGATGGCGACACAGTCTGGCTGAAAGATGGACGTAAGGTTCGCTTTGCCGGAATTAATACGCCTGAAATTGCTCATAAAGATCGGGCTGCTGAGCCGCGGGGTGATCAGGCTCACTCCACACTAAAGAAGTTGCTTTCACCTTCTCCCTATCTTCTTCTCGAGATTGCTGAACGACCTTATGATCATTATGGCCGACTTTTGGCTTCTCCTTTTCTACCAGACGGTACTTCAATTAACAGCCTCTTGCTTGAGCAGGGGTTGGCTTTCCAGGTATTCAGTGAAAATAGAAACCCTTATCAGTTCTGCTGGTCTGAGTTGGAAAAGAAAGCCAGAGAAAAGGGATTGGGGGTCTGGAAAAAATGGCAACTACTGGATGTCAGAGCAGACAGGCTGAAATCCGGCTTTCAGGTTGTACGTGGTTATATATCTAACATTTACCGCCCTAAATCAGGTCAGTCAATCTGGTTAGAATTTGATGGTCCACTGGTTATTCGGCTGGATAAAGAGCGGGTAAGCAAAGCCTGGCTGAAATCACTTAAAGGCCAAAAAGTAGAGGTGAGAGGTTGGCTGGTGGATCGACGGAAAAAAACGACATTAAAAACACATCAAAAGCCCTGGGTCGTCAATGTCTACAGCATTGATGCAATCAAAAGACTGTAACCGCCTTAAAGCGCATGTAATTAAGTGTTGCTGTTTTTCTGCGCTCTTCTTCAAATAAATTCGGCATTGGGTAATTCGTGTCGTTGTTGTGTGTAGATGTACTTTAATATGGGTTGGGGTTCTTGTTACTGAATTACCCTTCCTATATTCTCCATAGCTACTATTCCCTTCACATCTTTATTTTTCAAGGTTAGAAAGTACAAGGATATGAGACAAGCCGCACTGGATTATCATGCCAATCCCAAGCCAGGCAAAATTTCTATTGAGTTAACGACTCCGGCAGAGACAGCGAGAGATCTGGCTCTGGCCTACAGTCCTGGTGTGGCAGAGCCGGTGCGTGAGATTGCTGCTGATAAAGACAACGCCTACAAATACACGGCTAAGGGTAACCTTGTAGCCGTTATCAGTAACGGTACCGCTATTCTTGGCCTGGGCAACCTGGGTGCGCTGGCCAGTAAGCCGGTAATGGAAGGCAAGTCACTGTTGTTTAAACGTTTTGCTGGTGTTGATTCCATTGATATTGAAGTGGATACCGAAAGCCCGCAGGATTTTATTGATACTGTAAAGCGTATCGCCTGCAGTTTTGGTGGTATCAATCTGGAAGATATTAAAGCCCCTGAGTGCTTCGAGATTGAAAAACGGCTGATTGAAGCGTGTGATATTCCGGTCTTTCATGATGACCAGCATGGTACAGCTATTGTTACTGCTGCAGGCATGTTGAACGCACTGGATATTGCCGGTAAGAAAATTGAAGATGCTCGTTTGGTATGTCTGGGAGCAGGCTCTGCTGCTATTTCCTGTGTGAAACTCTTGATCAGTTGTGGAATGACCCCAGCGAACATTCTTATGCTGGACAGCAAAGGTGTTATTCATACTGGTCGTACTGACCTGAACCAGTATAAAGCTGACTTTTCAGTAGAAACTGATTGTCGTACGCTGGATGATGCTATTGATGGCGCTGATGCGTTTCTCGGTTTGTCTGGCTCGGATCTTTTGTCAGGAGATCAGCTGGCTAAAATGGCTGAGCAGCCTATTGTTTTTGCCTGCGCAAACCCTGATCCGGAAATTCGTCCTGAGCTGGCTAATGAAGTTCGCCCTGATGTTATTATGGCTACTGGTCGTTCCGATTTCCCCAACCAGGTGAATAACGTACTCGGCTTTCCGTTTATCTTTCGTGGTGCACTGGATGTTCGTGCCAGCCGTATTAACGAAGAAATGAAAATTGCTGCGGTTCACGCTATTCGTGAACTGGCCAAGGAAGAGGTTGTTCAGGAAGTGGTGGATGCCTATGAAGGTATTGAGCTGAAGTATGGCCCGGACTACATCATTCCAAAGCCAACGGATCCTCGTTTGCTGGGTATTGTTTCCGCTGCGGTAGCAAAAGCTGCAGTAGAGACCGGAGTTGCAAGACTATCTTATCCTGCAAACTACCCGCTGAACTCTGTGTCTGATATTTAAAGTTACGGTTTTCAGTGATAAAAAACCGCTGCTCAAATGAGTCAGCGGTTTTTTTGCCCGATGGTTTTAGAACAGATCTTCAGGTTTAAAGGCTGGTGTACCATCTTCACCGTTAGTCTTCGGCTGACTGACGGCTTTGGGCGTATTCTCCTTTCTGAACAGTTCAAAGATAGCGTTAGGGTTACCCTGATTGGCCAGTTGACCTGTTTCAGGGTCAATCTTCACGGTTTCAATGCCGTCCGGTTGTGGCAGGCGTTGTTCAGGCATACCGTCCAGAGCTACTTTCATATAGCTCAGCCAGATCGGTAAAGCGGTATTGCCACCGTACTCCCATCTACCCAAAGTCGTATTGTTGTCCATGCCGACCCAGACACTGGTCAGTACTTTGGGGTTAAAGCCAATAAACCATACGTCCTTGCTGTCGTTTGTAGTGCCGGTTTTACCGCCAATATCGTGTCGCTCCAGCGCACGGGCACGTTTACCCGTTCCTTTCCAGATAACATCGCGCATGATGTCGTTGATGATGTAATTGACCCTTGGATCCATTACCAGCTCTGCGGGGGTTACTGTTTCTGCAACAATCACCTCTTCTGGAAGGTCTGTTGCATCTGGAGTGGTGATAGCTTCAGTTGTCAGTTTTTCTGAATTTTCAGTGTCTTCATTCAGTTTTTTATTCAGACACTCCCTGCATACGGTTGCGGGTGAAGATTTGAAAACCGTTTCATCAAGCACTTCAACTCTGTTGATCAGGTATGGTGATACCTTGTAGCCGCCGTTAGCTATGGTTGCATAACCAGTCGTCATTTCCAGCGGTGTCATGGCAACATTGCCCAAAGCCAGTGACAGGTTTTGAGTAATGGCTTCAGCAGGCAGTCCCAGTCTGGCCATAAAGCTGACCGCTTTACTGATGCCGACTTCCCTGAGAATGCGAATAGAGATCAGGTTTCTGGAGCGGTATAGGCCTTCTCGCAATCTCATTGGGCCGTTGAATTTCATGTTGTCGTTGTTTGGACGCCAGGTGCCTTCCAGTCCTTCATCATCAAAGACAACAGGAGCGTCATTGATGATAGAGGCTGCAGTTAAACCATCATCCAGGGCAGACGCATAAACAAAAGGTTTAAAAGATGATCCGGCCTGACGAACTGCCTGGGTTGAGCGGTTGTACATACTGTCGTAAAAGTTGAAACCACCCAGTAGTGCAAGAATGGCTCCGCTTTCCGGATTCATGGAAATAAGAGAAGACTGTGCTTCCGGTTCCTCTGCCAAACGAAAACGGCCATCTTCCATCTGGCGCACCCAGATAAGGTCTCCAACCTTCAATACATCAGTAGCAGTCTTGGGGTTATGGCCAAAGGCATTTACATTGATGTATTTCTTGGCCCACTCAATATTGTCCCAGTCCAGAGTGGTGACCTTACTCTGCTTCATCAGAATAGTGGCTGACTGGTCTTCTACCAGAGTAACTACAGCGGGTTTCAATGGCCCTGCTGAGCGTGCTTTCTTAAGAGCCTTTTGCCAGACTGCAAAGGATTCATCTTCATCGCTGATCTCGTTCTCTTCATTGAGGTTGCGAATAGGGCCTTTGTAACCATGCTTCTCTGTATAAGCAAAGAGGCCGTTGGCAACAGACTCATTGGCAGCCTTTTGAAGAGTACTGTCCACAGTGGTGAAAACCCTGAAACCTTCGGTATAGGTTTCAGGGCCAAACCGCTCGACCATTTCCTGACGAACCATTTCAGCAATATAAGGAGCCTGCAGTTCTATAGGTGTGCCGTGATAGCTGGCAGTAGTCGGTTCGTTGACCGCCTCTTGATACTCGTCATCTCTGATGTAACCCAGCTCCTGCATGCGACCAAGTATCCAGTTACGGCGAATCAGGGCGCGGTCAGGGTCATTGATTGGATTATATCTTGAAGGTGCTTTCGGAAGTCCTGCAATCATGGCCTGTTGGGCAAGGCTCAGTTCATCAATGGACTTCCCGTAATAAACCTGTGCGGCAGCTTCAACGCCGTAGGCGCGATTACCCAGGTAAATTTTGTTGAGGTAGAGCTCAAAAATCTCGTTCTTGGTCAGTTCCTGTTCAATCTGCAGTGCCAGAAGAATCTCGTTGAATTTTCTGGAGAAGACTCTTTCATGGCTAAGAAAGAAGTTTTTTGCAACCTGCATGGTGATCGTACTGCCACCGGATTGAATACGGCCGGTTGACACCAGTTGGACAGCAGCACGCAACAACCCGACGATGTCTACACCGGGATGGTAATAGAAACGATCGTCTTCTGCCGCCATAAAGGCTTTCACCATTTTTTCTGGCGTGTCATCAAAATGTACAGGTGTTCGGCGTTTTTCACCGAATTCAGCAATCAGCAACTCGTCTTTTGAGTAAATGCGCAGAGGTGTCTGCAGATTGGTATCCCTGAGAGAGTCTACCGCGGGTAGAGAAGGGCTCAGGTACAGGAAGGCACTGGCCGCAACCAGTAACAAACCGCTGAAGGAAGCAAATCCGCTCCACAGGAAAAATTTTAATAGTTTTGCCGATCGCTTCATTCTTTGCCGGTCCGATGAATTCAGTTCAGCCTTCCAGGCTGGTTTAATGCCTTGCTGTATGCAAAGCCTGATGACACAGAAGCGATATTATAAATGGAAATGGTGGATTTCCCTAGAATAGTCACAGTGTCAGATGTAAGGTTGGCACTTTATGTCAACAACCACCGTGGCTGATCCTTTCCAAATATAAAACGACAGTTAGTTGGCGAAAAATAGGGGTTGAGTAATAAATAACGTGACCTGTGCAATAGAATACGACTCTAGATGCCTGCTGTAATTGCGGAATTGAACGGACTGTTATTTAATGAAAAATAGGGGATTTATAACAAATGAGCAGGAATCGCATACGTGTTTGGGTTGTTCAAGAATAAAACAAACGCTGTTCTGGGTATTGATATCAGCTCCACATCAGTAAAGCTACTGGAATTAAGTCAGAGCAGTGGGGGGTACCGCGTAGAAGCTTATGCTGAGGAGAAACTCGCAGCTGGAGCCGTGGTTGAAAACAATATTCAGGAACCTGAAGCAGTTGGAGAAGCTATCAATAAAGCACTCTCCCGCTCGCGTTCAAGCGTAAAAAATGCTGCGGTGGCTGTATCCGGCTCAGCAGTCATTACCAAGATTATTGAGATGGATGCTTCTCTCAGCGACGATGAGATGGAAACTCAGATCGCCGTTGAAGCAGATCAATATATTCCTTATGCACTGGATGAAGTTTCCATAGACTTTGAAGTCATTGGTCTCAAGGAAAATAATCCGGAGCGGGCAGAGGTTCTGCTGGCTGCCTGTCGCAGGGATAATGTTGAGATCTGTGAAGAAGCTTTGTCTTTGGGCGGACTAAACGCCAAGATTGTTGATGTAGAAGCTTTTACCATGGAGCGAGCCTATGAGCTCGTCAGCAATAAGCTGGAGCTGCCTGAAGAAGATCCGGTGGTTGCTGTTATTGATATTGGCTCCAGCAATACCTCTCTAAATGTTCTGGGTAATGGGCAAACTATTTATACCCGTGAGCAGCTGTTTGGTGGTCGTCAGCTGACTGATGAAATTCAGCGTCGCTATGGTCTTAGCCCGGAAGAAGCTGAAAAATCCAAATGTGAAGGTGGCCTGCCGGACGATTATGAATCAGAGGTTCTCGGTCCTTTCAGAGACGCCATCGTTCAACAGATTTCCCGTTCCCTGCAGTTTTTCTACTCCTCTTCTCAGTACAACGATGTTGATGCCATCGTTATGGCGGGTGGTACTTCATCGATTCCGGGGTTGGTCGAACTGATTCAGGACAAGCTGGGTACTCAGGCAGTAATGGCAGACCCTTTTGCCGAGATGTCTTCTTCCAATAAAGTGGATTCCGAGTTGCTGGCAAGCAAGGCTCCCGGGTTGATGATTGCCTGTGGTCTGGCCATGAGGAGCTTTGACTGATGGCAAGAATTAACCTTAGACCTTGGCGTGAAGAGCTCCGTGAAGAACGTAAGAAGCGTTTTGTTGCGGCCTGGATTGGTACCATCCTTTTGGGTGGTGCGTTGATATTCCTGGCTGACATGATGGTCAGTAATGCGATCAGTCAGCAGCAGGGTCGAAATCAATATCTGCAAAACAAGATTACTCTGCTGGATAAAAGTATTTCCGAAATCAAAAAGCTGAAAGAAAAACGCTCTCAGTTGCTTGAACGTATGGAAGTTATCCAGAGTCTCCAGGGTAACCGACCTATTATCGTGCGGGTGTTTGATCAGCTTGCTCGAGTGGTTCCTGACGGTGTGCACTTTAAGAAGCTGAAGCTGGATGGTGATCAACTGACTCTTGTTGGTATTGCTGAATCCAATAATCGTATTTCCAGCCTGATGCGTAATTTTGACTCTTCCGAATGGTTTACTGACCCCAACCTTACTGCGGTCAAGAAGATCAGCTTTGCTGGTGAAAGGATGAATGAGTTTGATCTGACTGTGGTCAGAACGTCGCCGGATGTCGGAGAGGAGGATGAGTCATGAGCTTGGCTGACTCTCTGAAAAAACTGAATGAGATGGATCTGTCAGAGCTTGACCTTGAAAACGTCGGTGCCTGGCCACTTCCTGTTCGAATTATTGCCTGTATTCTAACTCTGGCAGTTGTAATGTTCCTTGGTTATCAGTTGCATCTGAGTAATCTTCAGACCAGCTATGACCGTGTTACTGCTCAGGAAGTCGAGTTAAAGCGCCAGTTTCAGGTTAAGGCGTTTCAAGCGGCGAACCTCGCTTCTTACCGGAATCAGATGAAGGAAATGGAAGCGTCTTTCGGTGCTCTGGTAAAACAGTTGCCCAGTGATACTGAAGTGCCAGGTCTGTTGGAAGACATAACCTTTACGGGGCGCGGTGCTGGTTTGACGTTTGAAAATATCAAACTGCAGCCAGAGAAAATTACCGAGTTTTATATTGAGTTGCCAATAAGCATTGTCGTCAGTGGCAACTATCACGATCTTGGTGCATTCGTCAGTGGAGTTGCCAGTCTACCTCGAATTGTGACCTTGCATGACTTTGCTATTACTCCTTCCGGTAATGGTCAGATCCTGAAAATGGAAATTCTGGCGAGAACCTATCGTTACAACGACAAGGAGTCTGATTAATGATTAAGTTGAACAGACTTCTCGTTCCCATCTCTGCGCTTTTACTCTCCGGCTGTTTCACTGGGAGCAGCGGTTACTCTGATCTTGATCAGTATATGGCGGAGATTAAAGCTAAACCCTCTGGCAGAATTGAGCCTCTGCCGATTTTCACTCCCTATGAAGCTTTTGCTTATCGGGCATCCGGGCTGAGAAGTCCGTTTGAACCACCGATTAAAATCAAGTCTTCGGATCGGGAGTTTAATAGCAATGTTCGCCCTGATGAGGGGCGTGTGAAGCAGTATCTGGAGCAGTTCGATATAGAAGTGTTCGCCATGGTGGGTTCCATCAGTAATGACGATGGCCTTTGGGGTCTGGTCAAGGGAACGGATGGTATTCATCGGGTCAAGGTGGGAGATTACCTTGGCAAGAACCATGGTCGTATTACCTATATCGATGACAGTGAGCTACGCATCATTGAGATCGTGCCAGCCGGGTCAGAGGTGTGGATTGAACGCCCTCGGACTATGCGGCTTGACCTTGGTCAACCCTGAGCGAAGTGAGTAGGCTGAATCACTTTGGTTCAGTCTCACTTAATAAGGATGTTGTCGCTCTGTCATGAAACGGACTTCCCATTTATAGGTCTGGCAGGCATCATCGCTGTGCAAAAATTGAATCTTTTGGTTGTTATGCCGATTAGAACAACAACTCTGAATAAGTTAAGTGGGTTAAGTAAATGAACAACAAACCCGTGTTGAAGGCCAGCGCAGTACGGATGTTACTGTATACGTTGTTGGCATGGTTGCCGCTGTCTGCGTGGGGGGTGACGCTTAAAAAACTCGATGCAGGTACACTGCCGGGTGATATTGTTGAACTGCGTCTGATGTTCGATGGTCCTGCGCCACAGGCGAAAGGATATACCATTGAACAGCCACCTCGAATCTCACTTGACCTGCCTTTTACTCGTAGTTCTCTGCCCAAATATAACGAAGTGGGTTTTGAGAATACCGAGAGTGTGACAGTGCTTGAAGCGGGAGAGCGTACTCGTCTGGTTGTGAACCTTAAGACGGCTTCCGGCTATACCACCAAGACCGATGGTAATGTGCTTTATGTTTATGTAGGTGCTGAAGGTTCTAATGCTAAAGCGCCTTTGCCAAGTATTGCAGGTTCGGGTGCGCCACTGGCTGAACCTGGTGGTGCAGGCATTACTCATATTGATTTTAAGCGTGGTGATGAAGGCGAGGGTAATGTCGTCATTACTCTGGCGAACCCAAATATCCCGATGGATATGAATGAGCTGGGTGGCCGTATTCGCCTAGAGTTTCAGGGTAATGTTCTTCCAGGGCGCCTGAGGAATCGTTTGGATGTTGTCGATTTCGCAACGCCGGTCAAATTTATCGATGCCAAGGTAGAAGACGGTAATTCAGTTATTGTTATCGAGCCAACTGGTAGCTATGAGCACCTTGCTTATCAGACTGATAATACGCTGACAGTGAGTGTTAAGCCGGTTTCGGAGCATGACTATGCTCGTGGCCGAAAAGGTTTGGCTTATAAGGGAGACAAGCTCTCTCTAAACTTCCAGGATATTGAAGTTCGGGCAGTACTTCAGTTGATTGCTGACTTTACTGATTTGAACCTTGTCGCTTCTGACACTGTTAGCGGTAACGTAACGCTGCGTCTTCAGAATGTACCATGGGATCAGGCTCTGGATATTGTGCTGAAATCCAAAGGTTTGGATAAACGCCTTGAAGGTAATGTTTTGACGGTTGCTCCAGCGGAAGAAATTGCTATTCGTGAGCGCCAGCAGCTTGAAAACGATAAACAGATTCGTGAGCTAGCTCCGGTTTATACTGATCTGATTCAGATCAATTATGCCGATGCTGCTGAAATTGCTGCCGTACTTGGTGGTGGTGGCGAGGAAGATACGACACTGTTAACTGATCGTGGTTCAGTACAGGTAGTTGATCGTACTAATAGCCTGTTGATTAAGGATACTCAGCAGAAGCTTGATGAAATTCGTGCTCTGATCCAGCGTCTGGATATTCCCGTTAAACAGGTAATGATTGAAGCCCGAATTGTTAACGTTGATTCCAACTTCACCAAAGAGCTTGGTGTTAAGTGGAGTGGCGCGAAGCAGTTTGGAGATAACGGCAAAGGCCTCGCCTTTGGTGGTAAAGGTACAGAGGCTGTTATTCAGGATGGTTCTCCGGTTACCCAGATCACTAATGGTTCTCCGTTTATTGATTATGGAGCAAGTGGTGCGAATGCCGCTTCTCTGGCTATTGGTTTTGCGTCTAACTCATCTCTTCTGAATCTGGAGTTGTCAGCAATCCTGTCTGATGGCGGTGGTGAGACAATTTCTCAGCCTAAAGTAATCACTGCGGATAAAACCAAGGCGGTTATTAAGTCTGGTAAGGAGATTCCTTACGAAGAGAAAACATCCAGTGGTGCGACTTCTGTAGCGTTTAAGGATGCGGTACTTTCTCTGGAAGTTACGCCACAGATTACGCCTGAGGGCAGCATCATCATGGAAGTGAAGGTGACTAACGACTCTCAGGGGGCCGATGCTCCAAACGGTGTACCTACTATTAACAAGAATGAGGTGAATACTCAGGTTCTTGTGAAGGATGGTGAAACAGTTGTTCTTGGTGGGGTATTCACTCAGGTGAAGAAGAATGGTGAAGTAAAGGTGCCGGTTTTGGGTGATGTGCCTTACTTAGGTCGCTTGTTCAGGAAGGATACACACTCCGATGTTAAGACAGAGTTGATGATCTTTATTACCCCAAGAGTTATTAATGAGCAGGTAACACTAAGGTAACTTCTTAAGCTATTTAGAGGTTTGTTTTAGTAGTCCATTCGACGGGAGCCTTCAGGCTCCCGTTTCTTTATCCTCGTAATATCTTCAATGAGTATTGTCAGCAAGTTGTAACATGCGCTACGCTCGGCACATACAGGCAGGAAGTCAGGCTAACAAAGGCAATGCCATTAACAAATATTTACCTAGTGGGTCCTATGGGGGCCGGAAAAAGCACTATTGGCAGAATGCTGGCCAAAGAGCTAGGACTTCCGTTTTATGATTCCGATCATGAAGTGGAAGCACGCAGTGGAGCTGATATCCCCTGGATTTTTGATGTCGAGGGCGAAGAGGGTTTTCGTCAGCGGGAAATTCAGGTAATAGAAGAGCTTTGTAGTATGAAGGGAGTTGTTCTGGCTACCGGTGGTGGCGTTGTCACCCGGTTGGAGAACCGGCAGCAGCTTGGTACCCATGGTTTCGTCGTTTTTCTTCAGGCTTCTGTGAAAACACAATTGGCCAGAACAGAAAAAGATAAACGCAGGCCGCTGCTTCAGCGACCTGATCGAAAACAGGTGCTAGCCAATCTCTTAATTGAGAGGGAACCTTTTTACACGGGCATAGCTGATCTTTCGCTGGATACAGAAAGATTGTCGCCTAAAGCGGTGATTCAGGAAATAAAAAAAGCTGTTGAAAGCAGAAGAGGTGTTTGATGCTGACCCTGAATGTTGATCTGGGCGAAAGAAGTTATCCCATTTTCATTGGAACCGGGTTATACGCCTCTGGTAGTGCGCCGGACTACCTGTTGCCTTATATCAAGGGCAGGCAGGTTGCTGTAGTTACTAACAGTACGGTTGCACCTATCTATCTTCAGAGAGTACGTGATCTGCTTTCAGATCATGACTTTACAGAGGCCATTCTTCCAGATGGTGAAGCGTTTAAAAACCTCGATACTTTGAATGCCATCTTTGATGAATTGCTCGAATCCCGTCACACAAGAAAAACAACGTTAATTGCTCTCGGTGGAGGTGTTGTTGGTGATATGACAGGCTTTGCTGCATCTTGCTATCAGCGTGGTGTCGACTTTATTCAGATGCCGACAACCCTATTATCTCAGGTAGATTCATCGGTTGGTGGCAAAACTGGCGTTAATCACGCTTTGGGCAAGAATATGATCGGTGCCTTTCATCAGCCCAATGTCGTTTTAATAGATACCGATACTTTGAAAACTCTGCCTGATAGAGAGTTCTCTGCAGGTATGGCTGAAGTTATCAAGTATGGTTTGATTTGTGATCTGGAATTCTATGGCTGGCTGAAAGCGAATATGGCTGATCTTATGGCCAGAAAAGACGAGGCGTTGACCTATGCGATTCATCGTTCCTGTCTTGATAAAGCCAAAGTAGTTGCTCAGGACGAAACAGAGTCAGGTATTCGTGCCATTCTTAATCTGGGTCATACTTTTGGTCATGCTATAGAAACCCAAATGGGCTATGGCGAATGGCTTCATGGTGAAGCGGTTGCTGCTGGAATGGTGATGGCTGCAGAGCTGTCATGCCGTCTTGGTAGTATCACTGAAGCTGAAGTTGCGGAGCTGACAGAATTGTTGGAGCAGGCTGGTCTACCTGTTACTCCTCCACAAGGCATGACACCAGAGCAGTTTAAAGAGCTGATGATCGTTGATAAGAAAGTTTTGGATGGTCGTCTACGACTGGTTCTATTGGAATCTGTTGGTGAAGCTGTAGTGACTAATGGGTTTGATACGGATGTGTTTGAACAAATGCTGCGCGATGTTTGCATCTGTTAGACAGTAGTACTTATTGTTCTTTTTATTCATTTGTGATTAAGGGGTCGGCCGTGTAAAATGGTCGACCCCTTGTCTTATGCGCAGGGAAAAGCAGTGATGAATTTTCTTGGGCATGAGTTCTGAAACTCTGGATAGAGTTGCAAAAATATTGAATATATTTGCATTTTTTGTGAATATAGATGCGAATTTAAAAAAGACGGTTTAAAAACACTCTGGAAGAACGGCGCTAACAACAATTAGCTTCCGGAGTGATGGCAGAAGGGGCGTTCTGTCAGGCAGTCAACAATTTTGGCCATCAGAGCCAGTCAGTCTAAGGGGCTGTTTGAAAAATATCTTCAATTTACTGTGACCACAGTAGGGCAGATATTTTTCAAACAGCCTCTAAGTGTGAGGGACGATTTCTGTAAAAAGAAATTCGTACTTTCAGGCGCCAAGGGCTGTGCATGCAGTGACACCAATCATCAGGATGTTCTGTCAGCAGCAGTATTAATAATAACCGGCGATGTGAGAGTGCCTATGAAAGCAGGTCTGTATAATCCTGGGGAGTTCAAGGATAACTGTGGTTTCGGGCTTATAGCCCATATGGAAGGTGATAAAAGTCATGACCTTCTAAAAACCGCGATTGAAGCGCTTACCTGCATGACCCACCGTGGTGGTATTGCCGCAGATGGTAAAACCGGTGATGGCTGCGGCCTTCTGATTCAAAAACCTGATACTTTCTTCCGTACAGTTGTTAATGAGCAGCTGGGTAAGCAGTTGCCAACAGACTATGCCGTGGCGATGGTATTTCTGAATCAGGATTCCGAAAAAGCCGCATTTGCCCGGAAAACTCTTGAGCAGCAAGTGACTGATCAGGGGCTGGATATTATCGGTTGGCGTGAAGTGCCGGTGAATCCTGACTGTCTTGGTCCAATTGCACTGGATCAACTGCCTGTGATCGAACAGCTGTTTATCGGTAGCCCTGGTGAGTTGGCTGATGTCGAGTTTACTGCTCGCCTCTATATGGCTCGCCGCCACACCAATATGATTATGGTGTCCGATGCTGATTTCTATATCTGCTCTCTGTCGTCCAGAGTAATTACCTACAAAGGTCTGATGATGCCGGTTGATCTGGCAAACTTCTATCTGGACCTGGGTGATGAGCGGTTTGAGACGTCTATCTGCGTATTCCATCAGCGCTTCTCTACCAACACCATGCCGCGCTGGAAACTGGCTCAACCTTTCCGTCTGCTGGCGCACAATGGTGAAATCAATACTATTACCGGTAATCGTAACTGGTCTCAGGCTCGTCGTAACAAGTTCAAATCAGAACTGCTGCCTGAACTGGATCAGATTGAACCGCTGGTAAATCGTACTGGTTCTGACTCCTCCAGCCTGGATAACATGTTGGAAATTCTGGTAACCGGTGGAGTTGATCTCTATCGTGCTATTCGTATGCTGGTACCACCTGCCTGGCAGAACGTAGACACGATGGACCCGAGCCTGCGTGCCTTCTACGAATACAATTCCATGCATATGGAACCATGGGATGGCCCTGCCGGTCTGGTTCTGACAGACGGGCGTCGTGCAGTCTGTGCACTGGACCGTAACGGATTGCGTCCTTCCCGCTGGGTAATGACTAAAAACGGATATCTCACTGTAGCCTCTGAAGTGGGTGTATACGACTACAAGCCTGAAGACGTAGTAGCTAAAGGTCGTGTAGGTCCGGGTGAAGTGCTGGCGATTGATGTCGAGACGGGCGAAATGCTGGAAGCTCACGACATTGATAACAGTCTGAAGAGTCGTCAGCCTTACAAAAAATGGCTGAAAGAGAATTCTTATCGCATTCGCTCCCAGTTCCGTAACGAAGATCATAGTATTGAACATCTTGATGCTGAAGCGCTGAATGTTCACCAGAAGATGTTCTCGGTGACCTTTGAAGAGCGTGATCAGGTGTTCCGTCCACTGGTTGAGTCCGGTCAGGAAGCAGTAGGTTCCATGGGTGACGATACACCAATGGCTGTATTGTCTGGCCGTGTTCGTTCTGTTTATGACTACTTCCGTCAGCAGTTTGCCCAGGTAACCAACCCGCCAATCGATCCGCTGCGTGAAGCGATTGTTATGTCGCTGGAAACCTGTCTGGGTCGTGAAAAGAATGTTTTTGAAGAGACTGCAGAGCACGCTGCTCGTGTGGTTCTCAAGTCGCCCGTGCTGTCGACCACTAAATTCCTGAACATTATTAATGCCAGCCATCCTCATAAAGAGCTGGAAGTGGCGACTATTCAGCTGAACTATAGGCCGGAAACAGGCTTGAAGGCTGCTATCGAAAATATTTGCAGTCAGGCTGAAGAAGCGGTTCGTTCTGGTAAGGTGGTGCTTCACCTGACGGATCGCAATATCGATCAGGGAATGTTGCCGGTTCATGCAGCCATGGCAACCGGTGCGGTTCATCACCACCTGATTGATGCAGGTTTGCGCTCTGATGCCAACATTCTGGTAGAAACAGCTACGGCTCGTGACTCTCACCAGTTTGCTGTCTTGCTGGGCTTTGGTGCGACTGCTGTTTATCCGTACCTGTCCTACGAAATTATTAATGATCAGATTCGCTCTGGTGAAATACTGGCTGATCCGCTGGATGCCTATAAGGCTTATCGTAAAGGCGTGGATAAAGGTCTGTTCAAGATCATGTCCAAGATGGGTATCTCTACTGCAGCTTCCTATCGTGCCGCTCAGTTGTTTGAAGCGATTGGCCTGTCGTCTGATGTCGTGAATCTCTGCTTCCGTGGTGTTCAAAGCCGTATCGAAGGTGCCGGTTTCGAGCAGTTGCAGAAAGATCAGGAGTTGTTGGCTGGCACGGCCTGGAAAAAGCGTAAGCCGATTCAACAAGGTGGTCTGCTCAAGTATGTGCACGACAGTGAGTACCATGCCTTTAACCCTGATGTTGTTCAGCAGGTTCAGAAAGCGGTTATTTCTGGTGACTACGAAGAGTTCCGTAAGTATTCCAAGCTGGTTAATGAGCGTCCGGTTGCCACACTTCGTGATTTGATGAAGCTTAAGGCTGCGCCTCAGCCCGTTGGTATGGACGAAGTTGAACCCGTATCTGCCATCGTTAAACGTTTTGACTCGGCTGCTATGAGTTTGGGAGCCCTGTCTCCGGAAGCGCACGAAGCACTGGCTGAGGCGATGAACCGTTTGGGTGGCCGCTCTAACTCCGGTGAAGGTGGTGAAGATGAAACCCGCTTCGGCACAAACCGTGTATCCAAAATCAAGCAGATTGCTTCAGGACGTTTTGGTGTAACGCCTCATTATCTGGTCAATGCCGATGTTCTGCAGATTAAGGTTGCTCAGGGTGCCAAGCCAGGCGAAGGCGGACAGCTGCCAGGTGGCAAGGTAAACAAACTTATTGCACGGCTGCGTTACTCTGTACCGGGTGTGACACTGATTTCGCCTCCGCCGCATCATGATATTTACTCCATTGAAGATCTGGCTCAGTTGATCTTTGACCTGAAGCAGGTTAACCCTGACGCACTGATCTCTGTAAAACTGGTTTCCGAGCCGGGTGTGGGTACTATCGCAGCCGGTGTTGCGAAAGCTTACGCTGACCTGATCACCATTTCCGGTTATGACGGTGGTACAGCTGCAAGCCCGTTGACGTCTATTCGTCACGCCGGTTCTCCATGGGAGTTGGGTTTGACCGAAGCTCATCAGGCGTTGCGTTCCAACGACCTGCGTAGCAAGGTTCGACTGCAGACCGATGGTGGCTTGAAGACCGGTCTTGATGTCGTTAAGGCTGCGATTCTGGGTGCGGAAAGCTACGGCTTTGGTACCACGCCGATGATTGCCATGGGTTGTAAGTATCTGAGAATCTGTCACCTGAATAACTGTGCAACCGGTGTTGCTACACAGGACCAGCATCTTCGCGATAATCACTTCAACGGTACCGTTGAGATGATTATGAACTTCTTTAATTTTGTAGCGACTGAAGTTCGCGAGTGGCTGGCCATTCTGGGCGCGAAAAGTCTGGAAGAAGTTATTGGTCGTACGGATCTGCTGGAACTGCTGCCGGGTAATACTGACAAGCAGCAAGGTCTGGATCTGACACCGATCATTCAAAATGATCAGATTCCTGCTGAGAAGCCCCATACTTGCCAGGTTGAACGCAACCCGTCTTACGACAAGGGTGAGCTGGCTGAAGTGATGGTTGAAACCTGTCTGCCAGTTATTGAGTCTGGTCAGGGTGGTGAATTCAGCTTTACCGTCGGTAACTGTGACCGCTCAATGGGCGCTCGTCTTTCCGGTGAAATTGCCAAGCGTCACGGTAATCAGGGCATGTCTGACAAGCCATTGAAACTGAACCTGACGGGTACTGCAGGTCAGAGTTTCGGCGTCTGGAATGCCGGTGGTCTGGATATGCACCTCGAAGGCGATGCCAACGATTATGTTGGTAAGGGTATGACCGGCGGTAATCTGGTAATTCGCCCACCGCAGGGCAGTGTCTTCAAGTCCAACGAAACCACTATTATTGGTAATACCTGTCTCTATGGTGCTACTGGCGGAACCATGATGGCTGCCGGTAAGGCTGGTGAGCGTCTGGGTGTACGCAACTCTGGTGCTACTGCCATTGTTGAAGGTGCCGGTGATCACTGCTGCGAGTATATGACCGGTGGTCTGGTGGTTGTTCTGGGTCAGACAGGTCATAACTTCGGCGCGGGTATGACCGGTGGTTTTGCCTATGTGCTGGATATGGATCGCAACTTTGTTGATCGCTATAACCATGAGCTGGTTGATATTCACCGTATCGATACTGAAAGCATGGAAGACTATCAATCGCACCTGATAGGCCTGCTGGGTGAGTACGTGAAGAAGACAGGCAGTGAATGGGGTCAGGAAATTCTTGAAGAATTCTATGACTACAGGGGTCGTTTCTGGCTGGTTAAGCCAAAAGCGGCAGGTTTGGACTCATTGCTGGCGAGTACACGTGGACGTCCTGAATAAGGGCTCTTCCGCCGCTTGTAGAAAAGCAGTGCTTGCAAAGGCAAATCTGATACACGGCTGCTGCCTGAGGACGGCAGCCTGACAAAAGTCAGCGAATGAGGTCAAAACAATGTCACAGTTTAACAGTCGATTAAGTAACAACTTCCAGTTTGTGGAAGTTGAAAGGAAAGACCCGAACAAAAAGCCGGTTCAGGTCCGTAAAAGTGATTTCGTAGAAATTTATGAACCGTTTAATGAAAAACAGGTGAAGTCACAGGCGCATCGTTGTCTGTCCTGCGGTAATCCTTACTGCGAATGGAAGTGCCCGGTTCATAACTATATTCCGGACTGGTTGAAGCTGGTTTCGGAAGGAAACCTGTTTGAAGC
Organism: Endozoicomonas sp. OPT23; assembly: GCF_009653635.1. Taxonomy (GTDB): domain Bacteria; phylum Pseudomonadota; class Gammaproteobacteria; order Pseudomonadales; family Endozoicomonadaceae; genus Endozoicomonas_A. The sequence continues at coordinate 455,662 of NZ_PPFD01000002.1, forward strand.
CGCAGAACTGTCTCACCAGACCAACAGCCTGCCGGAAGTCTGTGGTCGTGTATGTCCGCAGGATCGTCTCTGTGAAGGTGCCTGTACGCTGAATGATGGCTTTGGTGCTGTAACCATCGGAGCTACCGAGAAGTACATTACTGATACTGCTCTGGCTCTGGGCTGGCGTCCAGATATGTCCAATGTTGAATGGACAGATAAGAAAGTTGCCGTGATTGGTGCCGGTCCTGCGGGTCTGGGTTGTGCTGATGTTCTGGCTCGTAACGGTGTTAAGCCGGTCGTATTCGATAAAAACCCTGAAATCGGTGGCCTGCTGACCTTTGGTATTCCGGAATTCAAGTTGGAAAAGTCAGTAATGACTCGTCGTCGTGAAGTTTTCACGGAAATGGGCGTTGAATTCCAGCTGAACACTGAAATTGGTAAAGACATCACCATTGAGCAGTTGTTGGCCGATTATGATGCTGTGTTCATGGGTATGGGAACCTACACCTACATGAAGGGTGGTTTCCCGGGTGAAGACTTGCCGGGTGTTCACGAAGCTTTGCCATTTCTGATTTCCAGCGTGAATCGCAATATGGGCTTTGAAAAGAGTCCTGAAGATTTCATTGATATGAAAGGCAAGAAAGTTGTTGTCCTGGGTGGTGGTGATACCGCTATGGATTGTAACCGTACTTCCATTCGTCAGAATGCTGAAAAGGTGATTTGTGCTTACCGTCGTGACGAAGCCAACATGCCGGGCTCCCGTCGTGAAGTAGAAAATGCCCGTCAGGAAGGTGTGGACTTCTTCTTCAACCGTCAGCCAATTGAGATTGTTGGTAATGGCAAGGTTGAAGGGATTAAGGTAATTACCACTGAATTGGGTGAGCCGGATGAAAATGGTCGTCGCCGTCCAGTAGCCGTTCCTGGTAGTGAAGAAATCATTCCTGCAGACGCTGTTCTGGTTGCCTTTGGTTTTCAGCCAAACCCTGCCGACTGGTTTGGTGAGCATGGTATTGAACTGAACAGTTGGAAAGGTGTTGTTGCGCCTGAAAACGGTCAGTACAAGTTCCAGACAACCAACCCGAAAGTGTTTGCCGGTGGTGATATGGTACGAGGGTCTGACCTCGTGGTAACCGCTATCTGGGAAGGCCGCCAGGCTGCCGAGGGAATCCTCGATTATCTTGACGTGTAGCACTGTCCAACAGGGGGAGAGTCTTGTATTCTCCCCTCCTGCATAATCTGTAATCACTTATTAGCTATATTAAGCACAAACTGTCACAGCCTCTTAAGAGGCTGTCAGTGGTTACAGCGCAAATGCCTTATCGAATAAAAGTACTTCATATCAGACTTTGAGTGTTTCACATGACAGAACTGAAAAACGATCGTTTTCTGCGTGCCCTGATGAAAGAGCCTGTGGATGTAACGCCAGTATGGATGATGCGTCAGGCGGGTCGTTATTTGCCAGAGTATCGTGAAACCCGTGGGCAGGCCGGTGACTTTATGTCCCTGTGCATGAACCCTGAGCTGGCCTGTGAAGTGACGATTCAGCCTCTGGAACGTTTCCCTCTCGATGCAGCCATCCTGTTCTCGGATATTTTGACCATCCCTGATGCCATGGGTCTGGGTCTGTATTTTGAAACAGGAGAAGGTCCTAAGTTCCGTAAGCCGGTTCGTACCGCCGCTGATGTTGAGGCACTGACTGTTCCGGATCCTGAAAAAGATCTGGGTTATGTTATGGATGCTGTTCGCACCATTCGCAAAGAATTGAACGGTCGTGTGCCGCTGATTGGTTTCTCTGGCAGTCCATGGACGCTGGCAACCTATATGATTGAAGGTGGCAGCAGTAAAGATTTTCGTCGTATCAAAGGCATGATGTACGATCAACCACAGATGTTGCATCAGGTTCTGGATGTGTTGGCCCAGTCTGTTACTTCTTACCTGAATGCCCAGATCAAGGCGGGCGCGCAGGCGGTTCAGATTTTTGATACCTGGGGCGGTGTTCTGTCTCCTCAGTGCTATCAGGAATTCTCCCTGAAATATATGCAGAAAATTGCTGCCGGCCTGATCCGTGAGCACGACGGTCGCAAGGTTCCTGTCATCATGTTTACCAAGAATGGTGGGCAATGGTTAGAGTCTATGGCGGATGCTGGGGCTGATGTACTGGGTCTGGACTGGACTACTCCTATTGGTGAAGCTCGCAGTCGTGTAGGTGATAAGGTCGCTCTGCAGGGTAATATGGATCCCTCTGTGCTTTATGCCTCAGAAGCCACCATTCGTAAGGAAGTAGCTCGTATTCTTGAAAGTTATGGCCCTGGTAATGGCCATGTTTTCAACCTGGGGCACGGCATTCATCAGTTTGTTGAGCCAGAAAAGGCCGGTGTTTTTGTTCGTGCCGTGCACGAACTGTCAGCTGAATATCATTCTTGATTGTTTTTCTGTAATTCTGTTTTTGAAAAGGCCTGATATTGTTTCAGGCCTTTTCTTTTTCTATCTCGGTTTTCTTTACTGCTGTCATTAGCGCTTTTTCCAGTGTTGAGCGATTGGCTGGCTTGGTCAGGAATTGCTTGATGCCTAGCCTTTCTGCTCTCTGCTTACCTGGTGGATTTGTTGCGCCAGTCAGCATGATAATGTCAGGGAAGTTTTCAGGTTTGTTATCGTGAAGTTTTTCCACCATTTGAATGCCATTCATGCCAGGCATATGGTGATCAAGGATAATGACGTCGAAAGGTCTTCCCAGGTAGGACTCATTTCTAATCATAGCGAGGGCTGAACGACCGTCTTCTGCGTCCATGGTTTGAATGCCCATCAGGCTGCATTGTTGCATCAGTACCTGTCTGCAGGTTCTGTTGTCATCAACAATCAGGGCTTTAATAGAGTGCTCTGTAAAGCTTGGAGCCTGCTCGTGAACTGTCTGATTGTTTGACAGTGGTGAGTGTGGAACAGCAAACCAGATATGGATATTGTCTACGCCCATAAAACCTACATGAGCACCCATGGAGTGTGCCAGTTTGATAGCTATGAATAGTGGCAGACTGATGTCGGCAACTTTTTTAGCTTCACTGTAGGTATCAATGGTGTCGATATTTATTGCTGAGAGATTGTTATTATTGCTGTTGCTAAACGATATTTGAAACAGCAGGTAGCCGCTGTTTTCGATATCAAGGTTTGATGTAGAAGATGCATTAGGCAGAAGAGAGGTGTGATTCAGAGAAACCATGACTTCAGAATTTTCAACCTGGGCTAGAGACTGACTTAGAATAGCTTCCAAGATCAACGAGATGAGTCGTGTATCACCTTTGCTGTTTACCGGTACATTAGGGTGTATAAAACTAATCAGTTCAGTGTTTAATTGTTCCGTGCGGTAACGAAATTTGTCCAATGAGCTGTTCAGTAATTCACAAACATCGTAGGGAGCAGATGAGAAGTTCGTCTCATTCGCTCCCATTTTCCAGGCTTCAGAGAGTAGATTAATCAGGTTACCCAACTCTCCGCCAGCATAGCGGATAGTCTGAAGATAATTTTCCTGTCTTGGTGTCAGTTGCGTACTCATCATCAATTCTGACATACCGAGCACGCCATTCAGCGGTGTTCTCAGTTCATGACCCATCGCATCGAAGATGCTGTGATCAATGACTGTTGGCTCTGCCTCTGCCTCCGCCTCAACAGCTGGAGTAGGGGGTGTAAAATATTGCTCTGGCGGTTGGTTATTGTATTGCCATGAAAAGGCAATCAGTGTCATCACTGCAGTATGTAAAATCAGCCAGATTGCAGTGATGCTGTCGAAATCAATAAAACCGAGAATAGTGAGTGATACAAGCAGGCTTACAATATTGAAAGGACTCGTTATCCAGAAAGGCACCCTGGTATATTGACTGTTCAATGCCAGTAAGCTGCAGTACCAGGTGATCTGGGAGATGATCAGGAAAACTATCAGTGAGTTTTCCAAAGGGAAGTTAATACCTGTAAGGATCAGAGCTAAAATGACGGTTGGTGCGCAGGCGAGTACTGAAAAACCTATTTTTTGTTGTTTGTTTTTTCCTGTCAGGAGTATCCGTGCCCCTAAAGCTAGAAGCGATGAAGCAGTAAGAATACAAACGCTCATTAGTAGCTGTGGTAGCCAGCCTTCTTTGCCAATGCTGATTTGAATGAGCCCTTGCCAACTGGACAGAAATATTGGCCCAATGAGTCCTAGAGAAGCAAAAATGAGATAGATGGGGTGTCTGTGCTTCAGCCAGTTGATGATATTCCAGAAGGAAACCATCAAAAACAGAGCTAACAGCCAGCCCATTTGCCAGTCGAACTGATCTTGCTGATCGAGCAGTTGTTGAGGCGATCTCAGCATTAACAGCAGATTGTCCGTAGCTGAAGCCGGTACCCTTATCATTATCAGGCTGTCAGTCAGTGAGTGCCCCAGCAAGCTGTAAAGAACGACGTTGGTTCGTATGACACCTTCCAGCTTTTGGTAGTTGTTGTTTTTATAGAAGTAAACTTCGGGCGTAATGCCAACTTGAGGAATCAGTTTTAAAATGGGTAGAGCTGGTAGTCTGGCTTCTGATGGGATTTTAACTCTGAGCCATGCCATTCCTGATTTTTTTGAAAAGTAGAAACTTTGCTTTTGCCAGGGAGAGTAGCGAAAAAGAAACTCTGAACTATTTGCCTGCTCAACAGACAAACTTTCTGTTTGGGTAAACAATATTGAAGTGTGCTCTTCCAGATTTATAAAATCAGGAGCACTACTGTTTGCCATGCTTTGAGAAGCCGGGGCAAGAAGTAAGATCAGTAAAAAGATGAGTTGGTATGCGATGGCCATGACAGCGATGAAATTCCATTTATTCATCGAGCAGTATACCTGAACAGTTGTTCAGAAAAAGTGAATTTATCGCGCTTTTAGACGTCTGTCTCGGTATTTCAGAAAGGAAGTGCTGGTGCAGTTATTGGTACAAGCGGTTTCTTAACCACTTGTACCTTTTGCAAATTATTTTCTATTGATGGCTTTGTGGCCGATGTCGGTTCTGTAGTAAGTGTCTTGCCACTTCACCTTTGCTACTCCTTTGTACGCTTCAGTTTGAGCGTCGCTGGTGGAATCACCAAGAGCAGTAACGCATAGTACACGACCACCACTGGTTAGAATGTCATCGCCTTCTAATTGTGTGCCCGCGTGAAATACTTTACAGGTATCGCCGTTAGCCTGGTCAATACCGGAGATCTGATCTCCCTTGCGATATTCAGCGGGATAGCCACCGGCCGCCATAACGACACCTAGTGCGGTTCTTGAATCCCAGTCAGCCTGAGTAGAGTCCAGTTTACCTTTGGCGCCAGCAAGACAGAGTTCAGCAAGGCTGCTCTTCAGCCTCATCATGATGGGCTGGGTTTCCGGGTCACCAAAGCGACAGTTGTATTCCAGAACCTTTGGAGTGCCTGCAGAATCAATCATCAAGCCGGCGTACAGAAAGCCTTTATAGGTGTTGCCTTCAGCTGCCATGCCTTCAACGGTAGGAATGATCACTTCCTTCATGGCGCGATCGTGGATTTCCTGAGTCACTACAGGAGCTGGAGAGTAAGCGCCCATGCCACCAGTGTTAGGGCCTTTGTCGCCATTATCACGGGCTTTGTGGTCCTGGCTGGTTGCCAGTGGCAGAATGTTTTTGCCATCCACCATCACGATGAAACTGGCTTCTTCACCCTGCAGAAATTCTTCGACGACTACACGATGACCTGCTTCACCAAAGGCATTACCTGCCAGCATGTCGTCTATTGCAGCGAAAGCTTCTTCTTCGGTATCTGCCAGAATGACGCCTTTACCGGCAGCAAGGCCGTCAGCTTTTACGACGATAGGTGCGCCTTTCTCACGAACGTAGGCTTTAGCCGGTTCAATCTCGGTGAAGTTCTGGTAGTCAGCAGTCGGGATTTTGTGACGAGCCAGGAAGTCTTTGGTAAAAGCCTTGGAGCCTTCCAGCTGTGCTGCGGCCTGAGTTGGTCCAAAAATAGCGAGGTTTGCTGCCTCAAACTGATCGACAACGCCTGCAACCAAAGGTGCTTCCGGGCCAACGATGGTCAGATCAACATTTTCCGACTGAGCAAAGGCGACTAATTTGTCCAGTTCCAGCACACCAATATTTACGTTGGTAATGTTAGCTTCCAGCTCAGTGCCGGCATTGCCTGGTGCTACGAATACGTCCGTGACATTAGTGTCTTGAGCTGCCTTCCAGGCCAGAGCGTGTTCACGACCGCCGTTACCGATTATCAGTACTTTCATTTTTACCTGTCCCCCGGTCTGTCAGCCTGAAAGGTGGATGGTTCAGGCTGACAAACGTATTCAAACGTTAAAAAGGCACTTTGATCAAAAGTGTCAACTCAATCAGTGACGGAAGTGGCGTACACCGGTGAAGACCATGGCAATGCCCGCTTCGTTGGCTGCGTCGATGACTTCCTGGTCTCGCATAGAGCCGCCCGGCTGGATTACAGCAGTAATACCGGCACTGGCTGCGGCATCAATGCCATCACGGAACGGGAAGAAAGCGTCGGACGCCATTACAGAGCCACGAACTTCCAGGTTTTCGTCCTCTGCCTTGATGCCGGCAATTCGTGCACTGTAAACACGACTCATCTGGCCTGCGCCTACACCGATTGTTTGCTGTTTTTTGACGTAGACAATGGCGTTGGATTTCACAAACTTGCCAACTTTCCAGGCGAACAGCAGGTCGCTGAGCTCTTCTTCAGTCGGTGTTCTCTCGGTCACAACTTTCAGGTCAGCGGCAGTGGTTACTTTGATGTCGCTGTCTTGAACCAGCAGGCCGCCATTCACGCGTTTAAAGTCGAGGAAGTGCTCAGCCTGTTCTGGTAGGGCACCACAAATCAGCAGGCGGATGTTTTTCTTGTCCTGCAGAATGACTTCAGCTTCGCTGTCGACTTCAGGTGCAATGATGACTTCAACAAACTGGCGGTCAATGATGGCCTTGGCAGTAGTGGCATCGAGCTTTCGGTTAAAAGCAATGATGCCGCCGAAAGCGGATGTTGGGTCAGTCGCGTAAGCCTGGTTGTAAGCTTCGAGAATATCTGCCCCGAGAGCTACTCCACACGGATTGGCGTGCTTAACAATGACGCAGGCTGGCGTATCAAAGGACTTAACGCATTCAAGAGCAGCATCGGTGTCGGCAATGTTGTTGTACGAGAGTTCTTTGCCCTGAATCTGTCGTGAGCTGGCAACAGTACCTTCCGGTGGGTTGGCTTCAACATAGAAAGCTGCCTTCTGGTGAGGGTTCTCACCGTAACGCATATCCTGAGCTTTTTGGAACTGGCGGTTGAAAGTTCTTGGAAAGTTGTCTGCTTCTTCGTTACTGCTGACCAGAGTACCCAGATGATTGGCAATAGCACCATCGTAATGAGCAGTATGTTCGAAAGCTTTAACGGCCAAATCAAAACGGGTCTCTGTAGTCACAGAGCCGTCATGATGATCCATCTCCGACAGAATGCGCGGGTAGTCACTGGTGTTAACAACAATGGCAGTATCTCGATGATTTTTGGCCGCAGAACGAACCATGGTAGGGCCACCGATGTCGATATTCTCGATAGCCATTGGCAGGTCGCAATCTTCGCGGGCGATGGTCTGCTCAAAGGGGTAGAGGTTAACAACAACCAGATCGATAGGCCTAATGCCGTGTTCTTCCATAACCGCTTCATCAGTACCGGAACGACCCAAAATACCGCCATGAACTTTGGGGTGAAGGGTTTTAACACGACCGTCCATCATCTCCGGAAAACCGGTGTAGCTGGATATCTCAACTGCGGGAATATCGTTTTCAACCAGAAGTGCGTAGGTTCCGCCAGTGGAGAGAATTTCTACAGATCGCTGATGAAGTTCTCGAGCAAAGTCTACAATGCCGGTTTTATCCGAAACACTGATCAGGGCTCTGCGAATAGCTGGCTGGTGGACGTCGTCTGCCATTATTCCTTTCTCACTCGTTATTATTTGCTTAAAAGAAGCTGCTTAAAAACTGTTGCCTGAAAAACGGTGTGATTTTAGCTGGAATTGATTGGTTTAGCAGTAGTGGTGTGAGGGTATTTCGCAGTTTGGTAGGGGTAAGTTCAGTATTTTTAGGCCGCCTTGCTGAAATTGATCAGAAGGCGACCTTTTTGTTGCCGAATTACAGCAGGTCGTACATTTTCAGCTTTTTACGCAGAGTACCGCGATTCAGGCCAAGCAGAACAGATGCTTTGGTCTGGTTGCCTTTTACATACGTCATCACGGTTTCCAGTAGAGGTGCTTCCACTTCTGAAAGAACCATCTGATAAACATCCGTTACGTCCTGGCCATCAAGGTGGCTGAAGTAATTGTTCATGGCTCTTTCGACACTGTCTCTTAGCGTCTGGGACTCACTGGTAACTTCAGAGGTCAGAACCCGGTTGTGGGTGTGTTCTTCAGAAATAATATGCGGCGCCGTCATGCTGCAAAATCCTTGTGATGATCAAAATTTTGAAAATAGTCCTGAATGCAGTTTTTCTGTTCCTCGGCAGAGTCCAGCTTGTTGAAGCTTTTACGAACATCTGAACCTGCCGGGCTGGCCTGCAAATACCAGCCAACATGCTTTCTTGCGATACGCACACCCTGAAGTTCACCGTAGAACTCATGCAGGGCATCGAGGTGGCCGAGTAGAATGCTCTCTACTTCGGTTTTGTCCGGTTCTGGAAGCTGCTCTCCTGTTTCCAGGTAGTGATTGATCTCCCTAAAAATCCAGGGACGACCCTGAGCTGCACGACCAATCATGACCGCATCTGCGCCTGTGTGCTTCAGCACCGAAAGGGCTTTTTCTGCAGAGGTTATATCGCCATTGGCAAAGACTGGAATGGTCAGCGCTTGACATATTTCAGCAATGGTGTCGTATTCCGCATCGCCTTTGTACATGCATTGTCGTGTTCTTCCGTGAACCGCAAGAGCTGAGATACCACAATTCTCAGCCATTCTTGCGATACTCAGTCCATTCTTTTCTTCCGGGTTCCAACCTGTTCTGATTTTCAGAGTTACGGGAATATCTACGGCATTAACGACAGAAGTTAAAATTCTTTCGACCAGTTCTGGTTCTCTCATCAAAGCAGATCCTGCTGCTTTGTTACAAACCTTCTTGGCTGGGCAGCCCATATTGATATCAATAATCTGTGCGCCCATTTCCTGGTTCAGTCTGGCTGCTTCGGCCATCTGAATAGGGTCGCTGCCAGCAATCTGAACCGATCTGGGTTCAAATTCACTGGTATGGTTCATGCGCAAGCGGGATTTTCTTGTGTGCCAAAGCTTTGGGTTGCTGGTCACCATTTCTGAAACCGCAAGGCCTGCACCCATTCTCAGACAGAGTTGCCTGAAGGGGCGGTCTGTTACGCCAGCCATTGGGGCCAGAATAACGGGCTTCTCGATAATGTGTGAACCAATCTTTAACAAGGTGGAATGCCTCAATCCAGCTTTGGGAGTTGTTTATCTATTGATCAAAAAATCAACAGTTGGCTCTTGATAATACTCTTGGGTCATCTTCGACGAAAGAGGGTTTACTGTTTACTCTGGTGGTGGAATCACTTAACTCAATGATGCAAACCACCCTTAATTACATACAGCTAGTGTCTGAATATCTTTTTTTAACTACATATAGTGGCGGAACAGGTAAAAACCGCAAGGGAAGTTTATCGCATTCTGACTGCTTTTTGATCTGAGTCAAGTGACTGAATTATGCTTTTTGTTTGCCTGTTAGACGATTGTTCTGATACTGACGCAAAGTCTCTGTTTTTTTTCTGGATGGTCAGATAAAGCTGGTTTATTTTTGGAGTTGAAAGGAAAAATTTAATAAATATTTGTTTTAAAGAATAAATAATTACAGAAGGTTAAGCTGGTAGTTAACTGCGCCCTGTCCAGGGTCGACGATTTCAAGGCTGAGTCGGACGGGTTTTCCAGATGGAATTTCACTGCTGTCTGCAAGAGCGCCACCCAGATACTCGGAAGGTCTGAAGGTTCTACTGGCAACAACCTGACCATTAATATTGGAAAAAGTCAGGTTCAGCTTCGGCCATGGTTGTGAAAAAGGGGCTTCATTAATGATGATGGAATCGACCACCAAGCCTTCTGGGCGTTCAGGCATGCTTCTAACAAGAAGTTGCATGCTTTTTATAGCTTGCAGGTTTTTCAGTGTTGGCAGTTTGCAGTCCAGTAACTGGCAGGCGAATGTATAGGCTGGTCTGAGTTTCAGATTGGTTGCCAGTTGATCTTTGTTAAACCAGACATATTGAGTGGCCAGCCCAAGAAAGCCTATCGTAACTACAGCTACTAAGGCTGCTATTCGGGCTTTTGGACGATGTTCTTTTTCTTCTGTTGCCTCAAGACCCTCTGTTTCCAGATGGCTGAAAATAGAATCAAGGTTGTGTTGCGGGGCGTCCGGAAGCTTTATTGTTGTTTTGATATCTTCAAGAGCGTGCTGATTATCAGTTTCAGGTTTTGTAACGGATGACATTTCCCGTTTCAGCCTGGTTTCGGAGGCCGGTTCAGGAGAGGTTTCAGGCAATTCTACGGAAGTTTCAGTGATGACTTCTGATTGTTGCTGTTTGGTTTTTTCGGTAGCTGCTTCTGCCTCACTTTTAACCATGTGATCTCGAGCATCAAACACTTCCAGGCAGGAACCACAGCGAACTGAACCTGCAGCTGCGCGAAGCTGGGTTGACGTCACTCGAAAAGATGTCTGGCACTTTGGGCACTGGGTCAGCTGAGGACTGGTCATGAAGCTAACTCAATAATTTGTTTGATAGTATGTATTAGATCAGAGATCGGTAAATACTGTCTACTGCCTGCGCTGTGCAGGCAGTAAGAGTTAAGTGAAATTATTTTCTAATTCCGCTGACCAGAATCCAGTCCTCGGAATGAACAACCGGGTCCAGATCAAACCATTCCGAGTAGGTGCTGACAATACTTTCTGTCTGCTCGGAGAGAATGCCGGATAGGGCAATACGGCCTCCGGGTAGAAGGTATTTAGCCAGCAGTGGTGCCAGTTGAACCAGTGGTCCTGCAAGAATATTGGCAACAACAATATCAGCTGCTTCTTCAGGTGCCTGGTCCGGCAGAAAAACCTTTAGTTTTTCTGAGGCAATGTTATTGCGTTCGGAATTATCAATGGTTGCTTCCAGAGCTTGAGGATCGAGATCAACGCCAGTCAGCTGATCTGCACCCAGCAACAGTGCGGCAATAGCCAGAATGCCTGAGCCACAGCCGTAATCGATCACTTTCTTGCCATCTATATCCTGAGCTTCCAGCCACTTAAGACATAAGGCTGTGGTTGGGTGTGTGCCTGTGCCAAAGGCAAGGCCCGGGTCAAGCATCAGGTTTACTGCATCAGGATCAGGTACTTCTTTCCAGCTGGGGCATACCCACAGTCGGGAGCCGAATTGCATTGGCTCAAAGTGTGTCATCCATTCACGCTCCCAATCCTTGTCTTCAACGATCTCTACCTTATAAGTAGGGAAAGGTTGTCGTTGATAGGTTTCCTTAAGATAGGCGACTATGTCGTCCATATCAGTGTGAGCATCGTATAAACCTACGACAACGGTATGTTGCCAGAGAGGAGTGCTGCCCAGCGCCGGTTCAAACAGAGGCTGATCCTTGCCATCCTGTAGTGTTACTGCGCTGGCACCGGTTTCAAGAAGCAGGTCTTCCAGCTCTTCGGCATGATCGGAAGATGTATCGAGTTTGATTTGGATCCAGGGCATGATAACTGACTTTAAGAAAGTGGTTTGTAGAGCAGAAGGCTCTGCGGAATGGGCTTATTCTAGCTGATATTTGGTTTTGCCAACAGCGGGTGCTTTCAGTCATGCATAAATGAAAAAAGCGGCTCAGGAATTATGAGCCGCTTTTGGTGCAACTAATTAAAAAAGAATTAGTTGAGGAAGAATTGACTGAAAGTCAGGATTCTTCCAGTTTCTTCTCAAGGTAGTGAATGTTAACGCCACCTTCCTTGAAGTAAGGATCCTTGACCAGCTCCTGATGCAGAGGAATATTAGTGCGAATACCGTCAACAACGGCTTCGTCCAGAGCATTCTTCATGCGGATCAGAGCTGTTTCACGATCCGGGCCATAGGCGATGATCTTGGCGATCAGGGAATCGTAGAACGGAGGGATGCTGTAACCGCTGTAGAGATGTGAATCTACCCGAATACCGTTGCCGCCTGGTGCGTGGAACTGGTTAACCAGTCCTGGAGATGGCATAAAGGTCTTTGGGTCTTCAGCATTGATACGGCATTCAAAGGCATGGCCTTCCAGCTTTACATCATCCTGAGTAATACTCAGTGGCAGGCCACTGGCAATACGCAGTTGTTCCTTAACGATGTCGACACCAGAGATCATCTCGGTTACCGGATGTTCAACCTGAACACGGGTGTTCATCTCGATAAAGTAGAAACCACCATCTTCGTACAGGAACTCAAAAGTACCGGCACCACTGTAACCGATTTCGATACAGGCTTTGGTGCAGGCTGCAGCAACGGTAGCGCGGGCATCTTCATCAATGCCTGGAGCTGGAGCTTCTTCGATCACCTTCTGGTGACGACGCTGCAGGGAGCAGTCGCGATCACCCAGGTGAATAGCGCCACCCTGACCATCAGAAAGTACCTGGAATTCAACGTGACGCGGATTCTCGAGGAATTTTTCCAGATAAACCGTATCGTTATTGAAAGCAGCCTTGGATTCAGCTTTGGTCAGACCCACAGAGCTGATCAGCGCTGATTCGCGATGTACGACACGCATACCACGACCACCGCCACCACCGGCAGCTTTGATAATAACCGGGTAACCAATACGACGGGCGATAGATAAAGTGCGCTCCTCGTCGTCGGTTATGGGGCCGTCAGAACCAGGTACGGTTGGTACGCCTGCTTCTTTCATGGCGGCAATAGCAGATACCTTGTCGCCCATCAGGCGAATCACATCAGGCGATGGACCGATAAAGGTAAAACCACTTTTCTCTACCTGTTCAGCAAAGTCAGCGTTCTCGGAGAGAAAACCATAACCCGGGTGAATAGCTGTAGCGTCAGTCACTTCAGCAGCAGCAATCAGGGCAGGAATGTTCAGGTAGCTTTCAACAGGGCTGTTCGGGCCAATACAAACAGATTCGTCGGCCAGACGCACATGCATCAGGCTTTCATCCGCTTTCGAGTGAACAGCAACGGTTTTGATGCCGAGCTCTTTACAGGCTCTCAACACCCGCAGGGCAATTTCACCCCGGTTGGCGATGACAACTTTATCCAGCATGGTTTTCACCTCAGGAAATGGTGAACAGAGGCTGGTCGTATTCAACGGGCGAACCGTTTTCAACCAGAATCGCTTCGACGGTACCAGACTTGTCAGCCTTAATCTGGTTCATCATCTTCATAGCTTCAACGATGCACAGGACATCGCCTTCTTTTATTTGCTGACCCACTTCAACAAAAGAGGGTGAGCTTGGGGACGGAGAACCGTAGAAGGTGCCAACCATAGGTGATTTAACCTGGTGGCCGGTCACTGCTGCTTCTTGTGCAGCAGCAGGAACCGCAGATTCAGCCGCAGCAACAGCTGGAGCCGGAGCGGTAGCAGGAAGATACTGAGGTACAGCTGCTACAGGCGCATTGTTGGAGTAGCGACTGATACGGACTGATTCTTCGCCCTCATGGATTTCCAGCTCGTCGATTCCGGATTCTTCCAGCAGCTCAATGAGCTTTTTTACTTTTCTGATGTCCATGGTCAATCTCAAATGCTGTGGACAGGTCGAACCTGTCTATTGGTTAATTTGGTTTCGCAGAGAAGCGTTCCCTGAAATCGGTTTGCTTCAGGTTCAGTCTTTCTCATAATCAGAGGCTTCACAGTTTTTCGATAGATTCGAAGGTGTTTCAGCCAATTCAAATACATCGAAAAAATCTGAAGTCAGGGTAAGCAATTGTTAGTTGCTCGCCCATTTGAATATTTGCGCTTATGGCTTCTGCTTGAGCCGATTGAGAGCAAAATTTAATGCTGCTTCGTAGCCCTGAGGGCCCAGTCCAGCAATAACACCTTCAGCTACATCGCTGAAATAAGAGTGATGTCTGAAGGGTTCCCTGCGATGAACATTGGACAGGTGAACCTCAACAAAGGGAATGGCAACTCCCAGCAAGGCATCCCGAAGGGCTACGCTGGTGTGAGTAAAAGCAGCTGGGTTGATGATAATAAAATCAACAGCTTCTTCACCGGCCCTGTGAATGCGATCAATCAGCTCATGTTCTGCATTGCTCTGGAAGCAGCTCAGGCTGGCTCCGACATCACTGGCACGATCTTCCAATAATTGGTTGATCTGACTAAGAGTGGTAGCACCATAAACTCCAGGTTCCCGCTTGCCCAGCAGGTTGAGATTAGGGCCGTTCAGAACAAGAATAGTTGCCATTAGTATCCTCTCATTATCGCCAAGCATTGTGCCGGAATGGCTGAAAGCCGTCTAGTTCGCGACTGTTACTGAACGTTAACGCCAGTTACCAAGCATTTCAATGCCAGTTTTCAGATAAGAATGGCAAAGAATCAGTAAAGCGTCGAGAACGATGCTGATGCAGGCAGTAAGGGGGATTTTAGTGAACAGAACTCGTCAGATACGTTCATTTACGATCAGGAGGGATGTTGGATAACTTTGTTGCCAGTTGCTCAGCGGTAATTTCCCCCAGAGTTCTCAGAGGCGTTATTTCATTCCCCTGCTTGTTGAAGAAAACCAAGGAAGGAGGTCCAAACAAATTGTACTGGCTCAGCCATTGCTGCTGCTCTTTGGTGTTCCCGGTAATATCGAATTTAATCAGCTTCCAGCCTCTCAGTTGAGTCTGAACTTCTGTTGCAGGAAAAACCTGCTTTTCCATAACTTTGCAGGAAACACACCAGTCGGCGTAAACATCAATCATAGCGGGTAGCTGTTTCGCTGCTGCCTGAGCCAGTAGAGCGTTCAAGTCTTTAAGATTGGAAACTGTTTCAAATAATGCGTTCTGGCTTTGTTCAGAACGTATAGTTGTCTCTTTTGAAAGAAGAGGTTGTAGCGGATCACTGTTGCCTTTAATGCTGCCGATGACCAGAGTGCCGCCATAAATCAGTAATAAAATACCCAATGTTTGACGGATAATGGCTCGATCAGAAGACCTGGAAGAGTCCAAAGCTCCCAGCATCAGCGACATGGCAATCGCCAGTGTTCCCCACAACAGAAGGCTGATTTGGCCAGGAATAACCCGTTCGAGCAGCCAGATAGCAATACCCAGCAGTAGTAAACCAAAGAACTGTTTGACCTTGTCCATCCAGAGCCCGGCTTTTGGTAAAAACTGTCGACCGCCTAAACCAATCAGTAGTAAAGGCAGCCCCATTCCCAGACCAAGAACCAACAGGCTGAGCCCACCAAGAAATGCATCTCCGGTGGTGCTGATATAAACCAGTGCTCCAGCCAGAGGAGCAGAAACACAGGGGGAAACGACAAGAGCCGAAAGGGCTCCCATCAATAGCGCGCCACCAAAACCACTTTTTTGTTGCTGGGAACCAAGATTGTCTCTGAATTTTTCAGGCAGCTGCAGTTCATAGAGACCGAACATACTTAACGCCAACAGTACAAACAGCCCCGCAAAAGGAATCAGTACCCAGGGTGACTGGAGTTTGGCTTGCAGGTTAAGGCTGGCACCAAACAGTCCCATAAGAGTGCCAGCCAGCGCAAAGGTTACGGACATTCCGACTATATACGCCAGTGTTAAACCCATGATTCGGCTTTTGGATGCAGAGTCAGAGTTCCCGATAAGAATGCTGGATAAAATGGGAATCATCGGAAGCACGCAAGGAGTAAAGGTCAGACCGACACCTGCCAGAAAGAACAGTAATAAGGTTAGAGTTAGACCACGTTCCTGAAGTGTTTGTGAAAGACTGTTTTCACTTACTGTATTGGACTGGCTACTGTCCGTTGATGTCGCTGACGAAGCTGGATCATTGGCTAAGACTAACCTGATGGTTTCTGGCGGGTAGCAGAGTCCAGCTTCTGCACAGCCCTGAAATCGAACATTAAGTTCCAGAGTGCTTTCAGAGCTTTTAACAGGAATTTTGATGGTTACATCGTCTGGAAAAACAGTCAGAACCTTTTCAAAGTTCTCATCATACTTTTCTTTTCCCTTAGGGAATTCAGGGCTACCGAGAGAGGTTTTGTTGTTATCAGGGTTAAAAGAGAAACGTTCTTTATAGAGATAGTGCTCAGGAGTGACATGAAAATGAAGGTAAAGGAAGCCATCCCTGATTTCGCCATCCAACTGGAAAGCCTCTTCAACTGAGAGAAACTCATAAGGCTGACGTGTATCCTGAAAAAGGTTATCCAGATTGGCCTGAGCAATAACAGGCAGCAATGAAGAAAAGGCCCAAAAGAGGAAGAGCATGCAGGCTTTTGAAAAGCGGGTATGAAGAACCATATTTGAAAACAGGTTAATTATTTTGGTTCTTTAATTGTGTCGCTAAACGCAGGAGTTGCAAGCAGAAAACGAAGAAAGGGCTAAAAGCCCTTTCTTTTCAAACAATCGTTTGATCAGCCTTTGTAGTTGGCTACAGACTGCTTGATGACTTCAAAAGCAGCTTCTTTGCCTTTCCAGCCATCGATCTTAACCCATTTGCCAGGTTCCAGATCTTTGTAGTTTTCAAAGAAGTGCTCAATCTGCTGGATCAGCAGAGGAGGCAGGTCAGTGTAAGTCTGAATGTCTTTATAGATAGGCGTCAGCTTGTCGTGAGGAACAGCGATCAGCTTCTCGTCCTGGCCACTTTCGTCAGACATGTTCAGCATGCCAACCGGACGGCAGCGAATAACAGAACCTGGAACAACCGGGTAAGGAGTAACAACCAGAACGTCCAGTGGGTCGCCATCGTCAGCCAGAGTCTGAGGAATGTAACCGTAGTTGGCTGGGTAGAACATAGGGGTAGACATGAAACGGTCTACCAGCAGGCAATCCATATCCTTATCAATTTCATATTTGATAGGAGAGGCATTAGCCGGAATTTCAATGGCAACATAAATATCTTCTGGCAGTTCCTTGCCAGCAGGAATATTTGCAAAACTCATGTATACACCTGTGCTTTATTTCAACGAACTGTTTTAACAAACAATGGTTGGGTGAGTGGAAAACCGAGCATTATAAAGGCCTTGTTCGTAATTGTCTTTGCCTGTTCGACTATTGGCTAAGCGAATATAGGTAGTTCCGACCTGTTTGGCGGTCAGATGGCAGAAAGAGGTGCTGGAACCCTAGTTTTTGTTGTCAAAGTTGTAGGTTGGCAGGTTCAGTTTCATCGTGATAGCCAGCATTCTGATAACAAAACCTGTGATCAGGGTGATCAGGATGCAGGCTTGCATAGACAGTGAAGTCATACAAAGACCAAAAAACAGCCAGGCAGACAGGAATGAAATACTGCCATAGAGTTCTTTTCTGAACACCAGTGGCACCTGGTTGCACAGAATGTCGCGTAACACTCCACCAAAAGCTCCAGTGAATACCGCCATTATACTGGCAATCAGATAACCATGACCCAGCTCCAGGGTTTTTTGTGCGCCAATAATACTGAAAGTGATCAGGCCAATAGCATCCAGAACAAGAAACGCTTCGGTCAGGTATCGAACCAGAGGGCGAATCAAGATAGTGACAATAATGGCGAAAGTCGTGATTAGCAGGTATTCAGGATGGCCGACCCAGACCAGTGGATGATTATCCAGCGCCAGGTCTCTGATGGTTCCACCACCAAACGCCGTTACGGTTCCAATGATCAGAATCCCGAACGGGTCCATCTGCTTCTTACCTGCAGCAATAGCTCCAGACATGGCTTCTACGATGATGGCAATAAGATAGAGCGTTTCCAGCAAGAGAGGCTCCTGAAAGAATTCTGTGACTGGATTGACAGCAGTTCACCCAGATTATTTATTCATAATGACAGTATAAGAAAGGATTAATCTAGACTTTAAAAAATACTTGAGTTTTCACAGGAAAGGAAACCATGGCAGGAGGTTCTACAGGAGGGGTTGGTCCAGGTGGATCGGTACCTTCGTCGCCAGTCACATCCAATAACCCTCCTAGCCCTCCTGCAAAGGGTGAGTATGGAGGATATGGAGTTTCTCCAACTACCGGTGAGAGAGTTACGCCGAAGCCTTCCCAGGGAGACAAAGGGACTGCAGGTAAAAGTATTCATGATAGAGCACTGCTAAAGCTTCCTGATTCCAAAGAGGAGGCAATATCAGGAGGTCATGAGCCGACTGATGAGGAAATCGATCAGCTTCTTCATAAAATTCAGGATAAACAGAGACAAGAAGGGCATGTCGATACTCCTGCCAGAAAAAGCGGGAAGCCAGCACCTTCAAAAGCATCGCCTTTTACCGGGGACAAGCCAACTCCCAACCCCGTACCCTCTTCGGTTCACCCAACACCTCCGTCATCGAGACCTAACCCGGAAGAAGTAGACCCGGCTACGGGACAACCTCTCGCAAAACCTGCTGTAACTGTGAGCGGAGCTCCAGGTCCGTCAGAATTGGCGAAGAAAGAACTGGATGAAGGCTCTGTGCCAGCAATACCGGAAAAGAAAAGCTTCCTGCAGAAACATGGTAAAGAGCTGGCTGTCACACTTACGGGAGGAGGCGTTGTTCTTGGGGGCGCAGTACTCGGGGTTTTCTTTCCTCCCGCAGGGCTCCTCATTTATTCCTGCGGCATCATGATGCTCAGTATGGGGCTGTCAAAAATGCTGTTTGCTTTGGAGGATATGCCGGACAACCTGCCAAAATCCAAGCCTGATGACCCTAAGCCAGCGCCTGATAAAAAAGAAGAGCCAAGTCAGCAGTCAGATGCAGACAAGGGCAAGTTTGCGGCGGTTAAGAAAAATGTACTGGATGCCCTTAAAGGTGCCGGTGTTGAACCGCCGATAGATGATGATGGCAACATTGATAGAGAGAAGCTTAAAGCCCTTCAGGATAAGGAAAAGGCTCGTCAGAAACAGCTTCGAGAGACCATTCTAGGAGAGCCTGGTGGTGCCAAAGCTCTTGCGCAGATTGAGAAGCACGCTGAAGAAGGAAGTTCACCCAGTGAAATAATTAAACAGCACGTTGCAGCAGCCTGTGCTGGAGACGAAAGTGTTGACCGTGAAAAATTAATGGCGGCTCTAAATCCGATATTAAAAGTAGCTGAAAATGAAGCTATCCTTGCTGGCCCTATGTCAGATCAAGAGCGAGAGGCAAAGGTCAGAGCTGCGCTGGCAGAATTTGAGAGAAAATTGCCAACCATGGATCAGAAAATTCTCGAAAAAATGCACGACTCAACAACCGCTGCATTGGGGATTCCTTGTGCCGCGAGTACCAAACTACTGCTCACAACCATTGCCGATATGCTGAGCAAGGAAATAAAGAATAGAGCTGGAAGTTCTGTGGTAGTTCCTCCTCCACCTTCTGGAAGCTCTGGTGGTACCAGTGAAGTACCTAAACCAAAAATTGCTACAGGAGTCCGTCCTACGATCAGTGACACCCTCGGTGGTGCCGGATTGAGCGATAAACTAAAGGACAGCAAAGTACTGTTGAGGGTGTTTAATCTGGAACTGAATAAGGCATTTTCAGAAGTTGCCAGTGCGAATAGGCTCGTCCCTGAGGATAAAGAGAAGCTAATTGAACTGGCGAAGAGTGTTGAAGATGTCCATAGGAAAAAAGCGGGAGCGTCTGCGCTTAATAAAGATATTAGGTTTACGGAGCAGCAGTTTTTAAACGAATTACGAGAAATAGCAGGTGATCGACTCAAACCATTAATAGATGCAGTCGAACTCCAAAGGAGGGGTTTGATCAGGTAATCAGATGATTAGGCTAGTAGTAAAAGCCTAGTCAAGAATATTCATTATTATTGCAGGGAGCTTAATTGAATGAGTACACCGGTTGATCCGCAAACCCCACCAACGCTGACCGGTAGTAGAGGTACAGTTCAGTTAACGGATGCAAGGCGAGAATCTCTGCGTGCCGCAGGATTCAGCGATGCCCAGATAGATGCCTTGTTGTCTCTGGCTAACCCTGATGACCAGGGAAACTCTTTAACGCCAACACACTTTTCAATGGTGGATAAAACAACGCTGAATAACCTTCAGTTCTCTGGAGCACTCAGTGAAGCGGCCAGGCAGATTGTTTATGTCCAGACACCGGTTTCCATGCTGAACCAGGTCAGTGACCCCCAGAACTGGCAAGGGGATACTTATATAGGCCCCGGTGCTGCAGCGGTGAACTCCTATCTTGAAGGTGAGTCTGTTGATTTCTCCAAGCCGTCTCTGGACGCGCTGGTGATGTCAGTACTCTCAGCAAGAGCCGAAATTATTGAGGTTCAGCTACGAGATCAAATCCAATCGATTCAGGACAAGAACGCTCAGCTTGAGGTTGCCAACAACTGGCTGGCCAGAGCAAAGGAAGCAAAAGCCAATGCTGGTACTTCAGGTAACAGCTCGTTTGAAGATAGGTTTCCTCCCGGCTCAGTAGCTCCAGCTGGGCAGTCTTTTAAAGAGTATTGGGACAGTCTGTCAGCTGAATATCAATCTGAAGACAGGGATGATAGTACATCTGAACTTGATCACAACTCTGCCGACTGGGATGTCAATGTTGAAGGACTAAAGGCAAAAATAGAGGCTCTGACGAGCCAATCGCAGTTGGAGACGACTAAGCTTCAACAAACCATTAACAAATACAACCAGTCGTTCGAGATGCTGTCGAACTTCATCAACAAATACTACCAATCACTGAGTACAGTGATTCAGAATCTGCGCTGATTCAGGGAGGATGAGCCGTGAGTGAAGAAGTTCAACAGAATGATGGTGAAGAAGTCGAAGATATGTTGCTTGAGTTCTTCGGCAAAGGAGGAACTTTTAAGGATCTCAAGGATATGAGTGACGACGCTATGGAAGCTATCTATAGCGTTGCTTACAACCTGTATCAGGGCGGTAAGTATGATGAAGCTCAAAAAGTATTCCAGTTTCTCTGCTTCTATGATCATTTCAATCGCAAATACTTTCTTGGTCTGGGTGCTTGCCAGCAGATGATGAAACAGTATGAGCAGGCCATCGAGATTTTTACGTTCGCTACAGTGCTTGATGCAGATGATCCAAGACCCATGCTTTATATAGGTGACTGTCATCTGGCTATGGGTGACAAAGAAAAAGCTAAAGGGTGTTTCGAGACAGCCATTGAATGGGGAGCAGGTCAGACAGCCTACGCCGATGAACTCAAGCGTGCGGAAAGCATGCTGGAGAACCTGTCCAGCTAACCGGGGAGTACAGGGATGGCTTCTATAGGTCAAAACCCAACAAGAACAGAGCAGTCTTCAGGTGTGAATCCGACTGTGGTGAATAATGCTGCCGCTCAGGATGACGCACCGGTTCAGCGTGGCTTCAGTAATCAGAACAGTTACTCCCGCACTGAGGGAACTGATGCTGCCAGACCTCAGGTCCATGCTCCCTCTCTGGATGCGCCTGCAGCAGACGCAGAGTCTGGTTCAGGTGTTGATGACTTTCTTAAGCAGCTTCAGGCCGACGGTGGTGAACCATCAGTCAGAAATGATCTATCTAACGGTGTAAAGAATCTCCAGCAGAATCCTATGGGTAAAGAGATCAGTCAATTGCGAGGGAAGCAGGCTGAACTGGAAAAAATGGGATTCAGTAAAACCCAGATTGATGCCCTTAGCTCTCTTGCCAATCCTGATGATCCGGATAACTCGCTAGCCTCTATGCACTCAGCAACCGCTCGCATGCAGGGTGTGGATGAGAATGACCCTCGACTGAACCAGTTACTCAGAGCCTTCAATGATATTACGGTAAAAATGTCTGCTCTGACTCATATACCGGATGACCTTCAGGCCGAACTGGCTGCTGATGTTCAAGCTTTCACAAAAGCAGCTATGAACTCTAAACAAACTCTGGATATTGATTCAGCAACCACCATGCTGATTCAGATTCAGTCAAAGCTTCAAAACGAAAGGCTTAAGTTCGATCAGGAAAGCATCAAGATAGGTCAGGTGGCTGCTGAGCACAGAAGCGGCAACATCATTCAGAAAATTCGTGACTCAATTGAGAAAATGGAAAAAGCTGAAAAGACAGCATTGGTTGGCAAGATTTTCGGTTATATAGCTCTTGCACTGATGGCAGTTGCAACTGTAGTAGTCGCAGTCGTAGGTATCATTTTTACAGGTGGTGTACTTACTGTAATCGCTGTAAGCCTCATGGTAGCTGCCATGGCAGTAATGGTGACAATGATTATTTCATCAGAAACCGATAACTTTATGATGAAAATCTTTGACGGTCTTGCGGGTGGTGACGATGATAAAAAACAGAAAGCTCGTATAGGCGCTATGGTTTTCTGGGCCACAATAATGATCGCACTTTCTCTAGGTGCGGCTGCTGCAGGTGGTTTCGCCGGCGCCGGTGGTGCTGCAGCCAGTACTGCGGGCGCTGCAACGTCAGGGGCTGCAACAGGTGCTCAAGTTTCAGCGACCGGTGTTAACACAGCTGCGCAAGCAACGGCTTCAGCCGCCAAGATAACTGCAATTGTGACCAAGCTTGCCAAACTTGCTCAGCTTGTTGGTGGTGTCTCTCAAGTAGCTTCAGGTAGTGCTGATATTTCAACTGCCGCATATACCTATCAGGCAGATATTTTTCGGGCAGAGGCTTTGGAAGAGAAAGCTGAGCTGGCCCGAATCCAACAGTTTCTTGATGATGCGATGGAAGCTATAGAAAAAGCGATTGATGAATTGCAGTCCGGTTACTCGTCACTTGCTAATATCATCAAGGCAAACCATGACACTAAAACGACGTTGGCTCGCAATCTGCGTGCCTGATCTGTGAACACGGAGGTAGTATATGTCTCAGGTAGGACACACAGGATCAACTCAGCACACGCAGGTTCAGAATCCTAACCCGGCATCTTTGCACGGGGCAGAAGCTCTGGATGAAGTGGCACGAGGTAATCTTGATGGCGAGAATATTCGCTATTCAAGAGAATCGGCCAGAAACGGTGTGCTTCAGGGGCAGCTGACTCGAGCGCCGGTACTTGACCAGCCAGAAGAAGTTAGGCCTACGCACCTTGAATCAGCAAACTCTGATCTGGGTGAGATCAATGAGGCCAACCAGAAAGCTCTTTCTACAACGTCT
The DNA here is from genome assembly GCF_009653635.1 of Endozoicomonas sp. OPT23. Classification (GTDB taxonomy): domain Bacteria; phylum Pseudomonadota; class Gammaproteobacteria; order Pseudomonadales; family Endozoicomonadaceae; genus Endozoicomonas_A. Next base: position 478,799 of record NZ_PPFD01000002.1, read on the forward strand.
GAGCTGGCTAAAGCCATGAAGAGTGGCACTATGACTCCTGAGCAGCAGTCTCAGGTTCAAAAGCATTCAGATACCTTGAGAGGTACAGCAAGTTATCTGAACAATCTCCATGGTCATAATGTTGGTAGTGGTGAAGGCAAGCGCAGCGTGCTTGCAGGCATGGGCTTTAACCAGAGTCAATTGGATGCCCTGACATCTCTGGCCAACCCCGATGATTCGAACAATACACTTGCCAGTATGCATGGTGGGCAGGCTGCCTTGCAGGGTAAGCGAGACGCTCTTTCTTCGATGGGTTTCAGTGAAAGTCAGATCGAAGCCATGCTGTCTATGGCTGACCCGGATGACGAAAGTAACTCTCTGATGTCGACGCATCAGGCTGGAGGAGGTCGAAGCAGCTCTGTTGCCGGGATATCACAGGCCCGGATGGATCGCTTTATGGCGGTGCTTAATGGCCAACAGTTTGGTACAGATGCTCAAAGAGCACTGTTGGCTAAAATGGGTTATAGCGATACTCAAGCCAATATGATCCTTGCCGGCTCTAATCCATCATCGCTCCAGGCTCAGGGAAATCTTATTCAGTCCACCAGTACCAGTCAGGTGGCACAGCTACAAGCTATGGCGCAGGCTGCAAATACCCTTTCTACTGGTAGCCCTGTAGGCGATAGAGTGCTGCAACAGCTGGTAGATATCTTTGCTGTACTGGAGCTGCTCCATGAAATGAGTGTTCAAGGCCGAAGAACTGCCAGAGAGACTCGTTCTATGGAATATGATGCAGCCAAGCAGGAAGTGCTCAATCAGGCGGGTGAAATGCGTAAGGCTGCGATTTACACCCTTGCTGCGGGTGTGGCCAGTGGCACTATGAAGATTGCCGCAGGTGCTGTCTCTATCGGTGGTTCAATGAGTGGTGGTTCTGCTCAGCAGGCATCGGTACGGATGCAGCAGTCCGCGCAGGCATCACAGATGGTGACAGGTATGGGGGACCTGGTTGCAGCAGGGCTGAGCTATCAAGCGTCGGAGCATCAGGCTAAGCAGAAAGAGCATGAAGCGTTCCAGAAAACCCATGAAAATGCTGCCCAGAGTTCATCGGAGTGGATGCAACTCCAGCAGGACATGGTTAAAACAGCGCAAAGCAAGATGGATGAAATTATCAGAACCTGGTTCGAAACACTGAAGACGACAACCAGAGGATAAACCCGGGCGGGGAAGGCTTGTAAAGCGGTCAGCCTTCCCCGTACACCAGAGGACATTGAATGGCCGCTTCTATTGAAGGTGCCGGTTCGATTCAGCAACCGGTTTTTCAGGATATTCCCTCCGATAAAGGTGCCCTTGGTCTTAAGGGTAGGCTGTCTGGCGAAAATGTTGTTGTTAAGTCTGATTCCCAGTCTGCCCTGATGGATGCCGCAGAAGAACTCTCTATGGTTGCCAATCAGTTCAAATCGAAGAAGCTGGACAAGCGCAAGATGAAGTCCGGCTCTGAGCTGAGCGACAAAATTATGGAGAAAATCAAAAAGATTCAGACTATTCAAAAGACTGAAGCTTTTAAAGATACTGTTAATAAATTTACTGATCAGAAATCTCTCAATCAAAACCAGATTTTAAAACAGGCTCGTGATTTTTCCGGTGACCCTCTTGAGCAGTACGCATTGCTGGACTTTGCTCAGGAATACTTTGCAGAGCAGGGGGATGAAGAGAAAGCCAATCAGATCGCTACTGCAAAGAAACGAATTAAAGATAAAAACCCAACGCTGATAACAGCAGGTCTAAATATCTCTGAAAAAGTTGCTCAGGTTATTGAAGAGCAAGGGATGAATGTTGATATTCGCAAAGTTCGAGAAGGTTTTGCAGAGCTTGTTGATGAGTCAAACTTGCAGGCAGCAGGTGGTCATGTTCAAGACTATCGTACTCTGACCAGAACTTATAACTACCTTCTTGGTGACCTTGGAGCCTCAAAGACGGTTTCTCCAATTGATAAACCTGATACTGAAAAGAAGCTGCAAAAGCTGACTTCGCTGGAATTTGAAAAAAGGTGTCAGTTACTGCTCGAGGCTCTTGGTACAGAATTATTAGCTTTAGATAAGTCAGCATCGCCAGAACGGCTGCAGTCAATTATTCAAGACATGAAGTTACTAAAAACTCTCTCCGGTGTTCACGATCTTTGCTGTGACACAGAAGACCAAATGAGCCGTACGTATCCTTCAGAGCAAGTGCTTCCTTCCAGTCTTATGGGACAGGTTTTAAAGTTGGTCGACCAGCCATGGGTAACGGAATCAGAGTTTGAAAATGCTCTTCATGATCTAAAGGTTAGTGGCCTGGAAGCAAAGATTTTTGCTACCCGGGCTATGTTGGATATCATTCGGTCGGTACCTGAAGAAGCTTTTGCCAATGATGAAACCAAACAAAATCTGATGGTTTCCTGTCAGGAACATATGGATTCACTAATTGAAGAAGAAGTGGCTTCAGAGATTGATACTTCAGGGGCTGAACTTCTATCTGCAGATAATTTTGTGGGTGAAGTGACCGCGGATCTTGGCTTGAACAAACCGCCTGTGAAAGACACTGCCGATTTCATCATTCAAAAATTTCTGGGGAATATTGCTGGGGAAAGTTATCAAAATCCGCTGGATGCGTTGCTAGATGTACGACATTTGGCATCTAACCCCGTAGAGCTCGAAAAACTTCTGATTGAAATACCCAAGCTGAAGGATATTAATCCTGATTTTACACAGTTTGCTGATATGGCTGAGCAGCAGGTTGGTGATTTACTTGCCTCTGTCTCACCGAAAGTGTCAGGTCAGCAGGATACAAGACAGAGTGAAACCGTTAGAAACGGCTGATAGCAAAGGGAAATAGCTATGGACTGGCGAGACAGTGTTGTTGCAGATATAGGCAGAGCAATGGGTATCGATGGGCTCGAGTTTGGTGCTTCTGGTGTTATCAGTTTTGAATTTGAAAACCGCGGCACGCTGTTTATGGAACTGCAGGAAGACGGTGTACTGATTTATCTGGTCAGACGAATCCCACAATTTGATACTGCCCACCTTTTGGTATCAGCACTAAAAGCATGCCACTACACAAAGTCTTTGAGCTTTCCTTTGCAGGCAGGTTTGAAGCAGGACGATGAACTGGTTTTTATGGTGTATCTGATCAACGAAGCTTTCACATTACCCAATGCTGAAGGCGTAATTGAGCTGTTAACCCGTCAATTTGAGCAGCAGGTAGTTGCTTAAAGTGACTGAAACAAGGCGATAACAGGCTGTTTTATCGAAGTTTTCACTGACTCAAGAGGTTCAAGGGATGGCCGAAAATATAATCAACTCGGATGGTCTGGCTGACAAGGCTCTCGAAGCTGCAGAAACAAACCTGACCCCTGAAGCTGCTGATGCAGAAGCTGCTGAAAAGTTTGGCAGTCTGCTGGCTGGTGAAGGGAAGCAGCCTCTTGGCGAAACCTTCGCAGTTCCTGACGCAGCTGAAGGCGAAGCTTTGACTCTGGGCGATAAAATTCTCAGGGGAATGCAGGGGCTGAAAGATCATGTGGATGCTGGCAGGGATGATCTTGTCACCAATTTTTCTTCAGAAAACGAAGTACTGTCCATGCAGGACATGTTTAAAACCCAGATGGCCATGACCAATCTGATGGTGACTGAAGACTACATTGGTAAGATTGTCAGCAAGAGCACCCAGACATTCGACACCCTGTTGCGTAACCAGTAGGCCTGACAATGAATCAATGTCTGGCTTACTGATCGACAGGCCATACATTGATTCTTGGACCAAGCCGGGGTTACCTGCGAATGAAACAGGAACCGATTCCTCAGGGAATTGTTCAGCGGACAAAACGACTGTTTGCACTGTTGTTATTTAGTCTTGTGCTGACAGGGTGTCAGGTTGAGCTTTACTCCGGTCTCACCGAGAAAGAAGGCAACAGTATGCTGGCCATTCTTCTGGATGGTGGCATCTCGGCTGAGAAGCTGATCAATAAGGACAAGATGGTCACCTTGATGGTGCCATCGGATGAAGTATCCAAAGCAATAAAACTCCTCAAGAGCCTTGGTTATCCCAAAGAAAAATACTCCTCCATTGGTGAGATCTTCCCCAAAGATGGTCTGATATCTTCGCCCACTGAAGAACGAGCACGTTATACCTACTCCATGTCTCAGGAGCTGTCCTCAACTCTTTCCGAAATTGATGGTGTTATTACTGCCAGAGTTCATGTGGTATTGCCCCAGGAACAGGATTCTCTAAGTGATGTGAATTACCCATCCTCAGCCTCGGTATTTATTAAATACACGCCTGAACTGGAACTGGCAGGTTTTATTCCCAAGGTTAAAACACTGGTCTCCAACAGTATTGAAGGCTTGTCGCTGGATAAAATTACGGTTTCTTTGTTTCCTGCCACCCGTATTCATCAGGGAGGAAGCATTACTCCAAAGATGGACTCAGTACTATTCATAAAGGTCAGCCCAGGCTCTGCGGGTCCTTTGCGGGTTATGGTCTTCTCGTTGATATTTCTGCTGCTGATTGCCATGGGCGGAGGCGGATTCCTGTACTGGGAGATGTATCTGCGTAAAGGCAGGAAGAAGTCCGGGAAGGCGGCATGAATGCTCATCATCCGTTGATTGATCAGAGTAATGGTCTCGAGCTGTTTCAATCAGTGGCTGAGTTTAATCTTTATCTCATTCGATATATCCATCCATCCTGGCTGAAGACGGTCAAACTGTCCCCTCTGGTGCAGCAACTGAGGCAGGAAAATAATGCCGATTACCATCTATCCCACTATTTGCTGAAGCAGTTTCAACTGAACAATGAGTTCGATTATGAGTTTATTGAAAACCATAAACGCATCGCTCTGGCAGATGAGGGAGAGTTAACAGCATTGGCGCTTTACACGGGAGCAACATTGAATGAAGGCATTATCCGTAATGCTTTGCTGAGCTCGCAGAGGCAAGCATTTGCAGAATGTTTAGGTGAGCCACTTTATCGTTTTGCTACCCAGAAAGCCCAGTTTATAGCTCGATTCGATCAACAGTTGGGCCCTAGCCTATTAATTGACTGGGACCACCTTGAACAGTTTAAACACTATTTATTACTGAGTGGTTTACAGGTATTGGGAACAGCTTTCAGCAGTTGTCCGGAAGCTTTTAAAAAAAGATTGTTGTTGAAAATGCCAACTGACTATCGAGAGCATCTTGAAAGCAGTGAGCTCCAGAACTTATCGGAAGAGCAGTGCCAGAAACTGCTGATCAAGGTTTATAAAGAGGTGAATAAAGAATGGCATCACCTGTTATCCTGACCGCTGGAAGAATCCAGCTGGACCCGGCTGCCAGAGTATTGAAAGCAGCAGAATACGCTGAGTATCTTCAGGCGCAGGAAATACTCGCTCAGGCTAATCGTCAGGCTGAAGAAATCCTGCAAAAAGCTGCAGAGGTTTATGAAACCAAAAAGCAGCAGGGTTATGACGAAGGCATAGATATCAGCAGGAAAGAGCAGTCTGAACATATGCTGAAAGTAGTCAGTCGAACCATTGGCTACTTATCAGATGTAGAGAAGGCGCTGGCTGGTATTCTGATGTCTGGTGTTAAGAAAATTATCGGTGAGTTTGATCAGGATGAAATGGCTGTGAATCTGGTCAGAAATGCACTCCAGCATGTCCGCAATGAAAAACAGGTCACCATCCGCATTCCTCCCAGCCAGTTTAATATGGTGAAATCCCGGGTTAATGAAATACTGGCTGAATATAAAGGCGTTGGTTTCATCGATCTGGTTTCTGATGAGCGGTTATCAACGGGCGATTGCATAATGGAAAGTGATATTGGTGTCGTGGACGCAAGTGTTGACCTTCAACTGGATGCTCTGCAGAAACGCTTTGAGAAACTGAATTCTGAAGCAGTCAGTACCATTGCCCGTGACACCACCATGCTTGAATAATTACCGTCTGGTAACCAGACACATGAGCTCGAAGTTATTTACCCGCCGGAGGTGGGTAAATAACTGATCAGACATTCAAATGAGCACATTGAAATACTCATTGCCTATAATCATCCCTTCATGTTTTAGCAACTGAGGTATTCATGGCAGCCACTGGCGAATCCAGGTTCTGGGGAAGTGTCCTTATTCTGTCGGGAACCGCCATTGGAGCCGGAATGCTGGCTTTGCCACTGACGGCTGCTGATATTGGCTTCTGGACAATGGCTGGCTTGATGTTGTTTGTCTTTCTATTTGCAGTACTTTCCGCTCTGTTAATGCTGGAAGCCAACCTTGCCATTGAACCGGGCTGTTCCCTTTATACAATGGCCAGCCGAACGTTGGGCACGCCTGGCAGAGTGTTGGCGACGGTTTCTCCGCTCTGGCTTTTCTATTCGCTGTTAGCAGCTTATTTAGCGGGTGGTGGGTCTCTGATTTATCAGTTTCTGGGAGCGGAGACTGGCGTGCTTTTTGCACGTCAATTGAGTGTGGTTGTCTTTGCAGTGATCGCAGGTGGTTTTGTTTATTACAGTACTCGCTCAGTGGATTTATTGAACAGGCTGTTGTTCAGTGTCATGGTTATGAGCTTGCTGGTGGCTCTGGTGATGCTTGCCTCTCAAACGGAGTATCAGAACCTTATCAGGCGTGAGGTTGGTGCCTGGCCTGCACTGGCTGCCCTACCTATTATTTTTACCTCATTTGGCTTTCATGGCAGTATTCCCAGCCTGATCCTGTACATGCGCAAAAACCTTTCGGGTATTGCAGCCGTCTTTATTCTGGGAGCCAGTATTCCGTTTCTGGTTTATCTGCTCTGGATTTATACGTCAGTCGGCTCTTTAACCAGTGAACAGTTGCGGATGATTGATTCAACCGGAGAATTGATCAGTGAATTGTCTGTCGTTGCAAACACTGATGGCAATTTGAAAGCATCGCTTTATGTGTTTTCAGACCTTGCGCTACTGACTTCTTTTCTTGGAGTAGCCCTTGGGCTGTTTGATTATCTGGCCAACTTGCTGAAGAGAAATAATAGCCGTTCAGGTCGTTTGCAAACTGCGGCAGCTACGTTTGTTCCTCCTATTCTTTTTGCACTTTGTTTCCCTCAGGGGTTTGTCGTGGCATTGGGCTATGCTTCTGTTGCATTGGCAGTATTAGCTGTGATTCTACCTGCATGGATTGTTCTGAAACTTCGGAAAAAGAGGGTTGCGGGACAATACCGAATCCCCATTGGCAGTTGGGCGGCGTATTCCTCTCTGGCCTTTGGCGGGCTTATTATTGCAGCTCAAATCTCTACGTTGTTTTGGTGACATAGCTCAATACTGACTGACCAATTAATGTGCGACACTAAATCCCCTATGGAAAGTGCGTGATTATACGCATCTCTCGGTGAGATGACGTGATTGTCTGTTAGGGAGGTAGTGAGTACATTGACAACATTAACTTGTTAATGGGTTGAGTCTGAACGATGGCTCGTCGCTGCCTCAGGTCTATAGCTATAGATACCTTCACAATTGCAGCGCACATATTGGCTATTGAAGCCATTAGAATTTGCCACACCCGGACGTCCCCCAGTCAAGAAACCCTTTCTCACCTTTTTCTATTAACCAGTCCTGCTGTTCAGCAGTCAGCTATGACCCTGGAAGCGGACGTTCAATTTGAGGTTGGCATAATGCAGGTCATTAAGGCCGATGTTGTGATTGTTGGTGCCGGTGGCGCCGGGCTTCGTGCCGCAATTGCAGTGGCAGAACAGGACCCAAGTCTGAAGATTGCCTTGTTGTCCAAGGTTTACCCGATGCGTAGCCATACGGTTGCCGCTGAGGGCGGTTCCGCTGGCGTTATTCAGGATCACGATTCTTTTGAAAACCACTTTGTTGATACTGTAGGTGGTGGTGACTGGCTCTGTGACCAGGACGTAGTCGATTACTTCGTTCAGAACTCTACAGAAGAGATGATTCGTCTTGAGCACTGGGGTTGCCCATGGAATCGTAAGCCTGATGGTAATGTAAACGTTCGTGCCTTTGGTGGTATGAAGATTGAACGTACCTGGTTTGCTGCGGATAAGTCCGGCTTCCACATGCTGCACACTCTGTTCCAGACGTCCACCAAGTACCCATCCATTGAACGTTTCGATGAGTACTTTGCTACCGACCTGATTATAGAAGATGGCCGCGCTCAGGGCGTGACAGCCATTGAAGTAAAAACTGGCGAGCCTAAAGTTATTCTGGGCAAATCTATTGTTTTTGCAACAGGTGGTTCTGGTCGTATATTCCGTTTTAACACTAACGGAGCCATTGTGACCGGTGACGGCCATGGTATGGCTATGCGTGCTGGCGCGCCTCTGCGTGATATGGAATTTGTTCAATATCACCCAACGGGTCTGCCGGGTTCAGGTGTATTGATGACCGAAGGTTGTCGTGGTGAAGGCGGTATTCTGCTGAACAAGGACGGCTACCGTTACCTGCAAGACTATGGTCTGGGACCGGAAACTCCAGTCGGCCAGCCAAAGAACAAATACATGGAACTGGGTCCTCGTGACAAGCTGTCCCAGGCCTTCTGGCAGGAACAGCGTAAAGGTCGCACTATCAAGACTGCTCTGGGCGATGCGGTGCACCTCGACCTGCGTCATCTGGGTGAGAAAAAGCTGATGGAGCGTCTGCCGCTGATCTGCTCTCTGGCCAAGAACTACCTGGGTGTTGACCCTGTTCATCAGCCAGTACCAGTACGCCCGGCGGTTCACTACACCATGGGTGGTATCCGTACTGACATTAACTGTGCGTCTGACATTCCTGGTCTGTACGCAGCCGGTGAGTGTGCTTCTGTAGGTATGCACGGTGCTAACCGTCTGGGTTCCAACTCTTTGGCAGAAACGGTTGTGTTTGGCGCTGTAGCTGGTGCTCAAGCGGCTGACTTCGCCAAGCAGGCAACCATGTCCGACGAGAAGAAACTGTTGGATCAGGCTCGCGGCCATCTGGATCGTATCGAATCCATGCGTAACGCCAATGGTACTGAGAAGCTGTCCCATATCCGTAAGGAAATGGCGCTGACCATGGAGAAATGTTTCGGCATTTATCGTATCGGCGAAGAGATGCAGGAAGGTGTTGATAAGATTGCTGAGCTGCGTGATCGCTTCAATAACGTCAAGGTTGAAGACAAGAGTAAGGTTTTCAACACTGAGCTTCTGCAGGCTTTTGAATTGCAAAGTGCATTGTCCGTTGCTCATTGTATGGCGGTTGGTGGTGTTAATCGTAAGGAATCACGTGGTGCGCACCAGCGTATCGATGGTTTCGAAGCCCGTGATGATGAGAAGTTCCTGAAACATACCCTGACTTACTTCAATGGTGATGCTGAGCCACGTCTTGACTATGAAGACGTCAACATCACTCGCTTCCAACCGGAAGAGCGTGTTTACGGTGCTGCTGCTGAAAAGGCAGCTGCCGAAAAAGCAGCTGCAGCCAAAGCTGCCGGTCTGGATAAGTAAAAGGAGCATCGCGAATGAGCAATAAAACCATCACCATCGAGATCCTCCGTTACAACCCGGAGACCGATGACAAGCCGACCTACGGCAAGTTCGACATTCCTTATGTTGAAGACTGGTCCATGCTGGACGCTCTTGAACATATCAAGGACGAACTGGATTCCACACTGTCTTATCGCTGGTCCTGCCGTATGGCGGTTTGCGGTAGCTGTGGTCTGGTGATCAATGGCACACCGCAGCTGGGTTGTGAGACGTTCCTGCGTGATTACTACCCGGGTTCTATCAAAGTTGAGCCGCTGGCTAATTTCCCGATTGAGAAGGATCTGGTGGTTGATTCCGAAGACTTCATCAAGAAGTTGGAATCTGTGAAGCCGCACATCATCAATGCGATGGAAAAGCCGGTTGAAGAGGGCGTTAACATTCAGACACCTGAGCAGATGGGACTCTACAAGCAGTTCTCCATGTGCATCAACTGTATGCTTTGCTACTCCGCCTGCCCACAGATGGGGCTGAACCCGCTGTTTGCCGGTCCTGCGGTTATCGCTTTGGGTCATCGTTATAACCTGGACAGCCGTGATGACGGTTATGACCAGCGTACTGAAGTGATTCAGGGTAAGAACGGTGTCTGGTCCTGTACGTTTGTCGGCTATTGTTCAGAGGTTTGTCCGAAGAACGTTGATCCGGCTGCGGCTATCAACCAGAACAAGCTGCAGGGTTCCCAGGATTGGGCTCTGTCCTACCTGATGCCACGCAAAGGAGGCAAGTAATGAGTCGTCGTCCTTATGTGCGCCCGATGAAGCGCACCTGGTTTATGGACCATCCGTATTACCGCATGTACATGGTGCGTGAAGCGACGTGTGTCTTTGACTTTTTGTACTGCATCAATCTGTTCGCGGGTATTGTTCAGCTTACTAAAGGCGCTGAAGCCTGGAACAGTTGGTTGGCATTTCAGGCCAACCCGTTGATGATTTTGTTTACAGTTGTGACCTTGGGCATGACTCTTTTTCACGCGGTGACTTATTTCGATATGACACCTCGCGTATTGCCGCAGTTCATTCGCAAGAAAGTGGCAGACAATGTGGTGAACAAGCTGATGTACGCTGGCCTGGCCGGTGTATCTCTGATCGTTTTAGCTGCTGCAGTAGCAGTGTAAGGGAGGATATAAGATGAGTAACAAACGTCATATTGAACCCCTGCTGTGGAGCCTCTTCGGCGCAGGCGGTACTACGATCGCATTTTTCTTTCCGGTAATGATTCTGATCGTGCTGGGTATTTCTCTGGGGGCTATTCCTGCTGAAGCTCTGTCCTATGAGCGGATGTCAGGGTTCTTTCTGGATAACCTCTTTGGTCAGCTGATTCTGTTGGTGGCTCTGGTGCCTTCCTATTGGGCCTGTATTCACCGTATTTATCACGGTTCCCATGATCTGGGTATCCATCTGGGCGGCTGGTTCAAGCTGCTCTGCTATGGTGGCACACTGGTATTGAGCATCTGGACTGTTGCTACAGTTCTGCTTTGATACTGTAGGCTGAAGGAGTTGATTAGCTCCTTCAGCCCTGAACTACCGCTACCTGATCGAAGGCTTCGGCGAGGTAATTATTTTGTTGTTGTAACTGATGATTCAATGCTGTCTGGTCATCAGGTGAAAGGTGACTGTTCAACAGCAAATCCTGCGCTACATTTCTCATTTCTGTATTGATCAAACTCAGAGCTTTTAACGTCATATCGTCGACTAAAGCACTTAAGTCAGCCTCTTTAGCTCCTAAATTACTGGCAAATTCTTCAGCTCGAACTTCCATTACTGTTCTTACCGGGCAATGAACCTGGTTGGGAGCTTCCATGAGCTCTGCCAGCACGTTGTAATAGCTTTTTTGAGGAAGTTGTAAATCCATCAAGGTGTTGACTACATCACTAAGAGTCAATGAGGCAGCATGTTGTAGAATTGCCTTTTCAAGGTTTTTATTGAGTTGTTTAGGCAGTGTCCCTCTTAACTGTATAAGTTGATTCATGCTTAAGACATTATCAGTCAAAGAGTTGGCAAAAACAGTGGGAGTACCTTCCCGGCATAAACCTTTAAACAGTCCAACCTGTGTGTCAGTCAGAGGTTGGTTTGCAGAGCGTGAGGCTTTCCGTTCGTATATCGCTTTTTCTGGTAATCCAGCCTGAGCCTCTTCTGGTGGGATGTGCTTATCAACAACAACGTGTCGATCATCAGTTGCTTCATTTTTTTTAGTTTGACCCGGAGTGTAATTAGGGCCGTTAGATCCGCCAATTCGATTGCCGCTAGACATATTACCCATCCATGGATTTGCTGATTGTGTTCAAAACCCTATAGTAAGCTGTCAGTTTGATGGCTGAAAGCAGGTTTTGAGTGCCTAATAAAAAGAATAGCTCTCTTTGTTAGGTTATTCTGAGTCTTTATAGCAATTAGTGGAGCATTTAGACCAGTATGTCCAGAAATGTTGTTATTACCGGTGCAAACAGAGGCCTTGGGCTGGAGTTTGTAAAGCAATACCTTAAGGACGGCTGGAAGGTTTTTGCCTGCAGTCGTTCTCCAGAAACGTCTGAAGAGCTACTGAAGCTGAAACAGGTTGCAGGTGAGCAACTGGAAACCATTCCGCTGGATGTGACCAAACCGACTCATATAACCAATCTCAAATACACACTGATGGGGAACAGTATTGATCTGTTGATCAATAATGCCGGCATCTATGGTGAGAGATTGCCTTATGGTGAGGTAAGGGCTGATGAGTGGATGAAGGTTCTGGAGGTTAATACTGTTGCTCCCATGATGGTTGTTCAGGAGCTCTCTGAGCTCATTGTTGATAATGGCAAGATCATCCTGATGTCTAGCAAAATGGGCAGTGTGGCAGATAATACCAGCGGTGGAAGCTACATCTACCGCTCTTCAAAAGCCGCGCTCAACGCTGTGGGTAAAAGCCTGTCACATGATCTTGCTGGCAGAAGCATCAGCGTAGCTGTTTGCCACCCTGGCTGGGTTCAGACGGATATGGGTGGACCAAATGGTCTGATTGATACGGTTACATCAATTACAGGGCTTAGAAAGGTTATTGAGAATCTGGATATGGGTCGCTCAGGGCAGTTCTTTAATTATGATGGTGCAGTGATTCCCTGGTAAGAGAAATAACAGACCAGGGAAACTTCACTCTGGTCTGTTATCGTTCAGATTAATCAGTAGGTTCGAGAACTCCACTGACCTTTATCCAGAACAGGTCCCATATTCCAGCCGTTAGGTGCGCCCTGCATATCCTCCAGAGTTGTGACAATTCTCGCCTTTGAAAGCTTCTCCTGCCACTCTTTAGGAATCGTCATTTGCTTAGAGCCTGACTTAGGCAGAATACCCAGGGACAGAGGTTCCATACCCTCCAGCATCAACCAGAGTTCACAGGCTTTACCCTTGGGAACATTGTCCGGCTGTACTGTCTCCATCACCAGCTTGTTCTGTGCCAGAGAGGCATTCACAATCCAGCCCGGATTATGCTCCTGGTTCTTGACGACATAGACATAATCCATGTTGGCAAGATTAGGCTGTTGAGCTGTCATAAAGACCAGCAGGAAAGCAGCAGCGATAGAAGCAAAACTTGCTCCCTGCCAGAACTTAAGGTTCTGCCAGAAGGAGCTTTCAGGCTTTACCGCCCGCTCAATGTCCCTCCATACCTGTTTCGATGGTTGTACGGGTTCCAGTGATGAATTGAGGATATCGAGATGCTCCCGCCACTCTTCAACTTCACGCTGGGTGTCATGGCTTACCGCCATTAACGCTTCAAATTGTGCCTTGTCGGCCGGGCTCAGCACCCCCAGTACGTAATCAGCAGCGGCCTGATTTCGCTCGTCGGGGTTGCCAAGGTCTATACGGTCATGCATTCCTTCAACCTCATCAATCCACGTCGGATCCATGTTTTCACAGTCCCGATAGGAACATCGAGCTGGTCAGAAAGGCTTTGATGGGTCTGACCATCGAAATAACACAGTTCCAGACACAGCTTCTGATTTTCATTCAACGTTTTCAGACAGCGGTGAATCTCGCGATTATCCTGGCTGCTGGCGACCATCTGTTCCTGACTGGCCCCCTGATCTTCCTGAATATCCAGAGCGGCATCAGTATCCATCTGGGGCTCTCGCTGGATTTTCCTGAGATAATCCAGTGCCTGGTTCCTGGCAATCGTATTCATCCATGTCATAGGCGCAGCCTTACCGCGGTTATAGCTGGAGGCAGCTTGCCAGATTTTGATATAAACCTGTTGCAAACAGTCTTCAGCCAGTTGCCTGTCCTTCAATATACGAAGGATGACAGCAAATAGTTTCGCAGAAGTTTGCTGATAAATGTGTTTCAGAGCTTTCTGTTCACCCCGGGCACACTTTTCCAGGTCATCAACCAGCCTTTCGACAGAAGACGGAGATGTGGAGTTTTCGGTTGAACGCATTCCGATAGCTTCGTAAGTGGGCAAAGCCTGTACTCTACCGAATAACCGTAAGGGTTCAAACCTCCATTTCGGGATACAAACGCCGATAGCCGTTGAATGAGAATTGATTCTCTGGTTACGGAGATTAAGACATATGCAGCAATTGATCCACGACTTCATTCTCCTCTTTGCTGTTATTGATCCTATTGGCACCCTGCTGCTTTTTCTTTCTATCACCGGAGGCTATTCCAGCAGAGACAGAAAGCGGATTGCTCTGAGAGCCAGCCTCTATAGTGGTGGAATATTGCTGATGTTTGTCCTGGTTGGGCAACTGCTTTTGACTGCTATGGGGATAAGGCTGGTTTCGTTCCAAATTGCAGGCGGCATAATTCTTTTTTTGTTTGGTCTGAAAATGATTTTCGGAGAAGATGTCTCGCATTCTCATGACAGAGCTGAACCGGGTCATGATATTGCGGTCTTCCCTCTGGCTATTCCATCTATGGCCAGCCCAGGAGCGCTTACCGCTGTTGTTATTCTGACGGACAATCGGCGTTTCAGTGTTGATGATCAGATAGTCACCAGTATCATACTGGTTGGCGTTATTCTGATTACTTACTTATTACTGCTTGCAGCCAATACCATTCATAAGTGGTTGGGCGACAGTGGGTCGGCAATATTGATTCGAGTGATGGGAATGATTCTAGGTGCACTGGCGGTGGAGATTGTTATTCAGGGAATAGCAGGATTACAGGGTAACCCGGCTACTGCCTTGTAGTATTGATGGCTTCAACCACCTGACTGTAGACCTCTTCAATCTCGGACAGCAAGGGTGAAAATACGTCTGTGTTTGCCTGTTGTCCGGCCGTTTCTAAATCCTGTGTTAACCGAGTTAACTTTTCAGCACCCACAATCATGGATGAGCCTTTGATTCGGTGGGACAAGCTGGCGACTTTATCGGAATATCCTTTCTCTACACCTTCCTTGAGGGACTGTAGATCTGTTTCTGTAGTATTTAGAAATTCATCCAATAACGAACCAAGCAGTGTTGAATCTCCATCTGTCAGCTCATTTAAACTATCTAGGTTGATCATCTCTACATCCTCCATGATGTACCTGATATTAGTTTCGTCGGTTGCCATTAGAACTTCAGGAAACGGTGCATTACCTTATTAATGGCCTTATCAAAGAAGGCCTGATTATCGACTACCCTGATTCGGCCATTTTCGATATCTGACCCCAGCTCATAGGCGTGTTTTTCAGCAACTTTCATTCCGGCACTGTTTACAAAAACAAAGCGGTTCTGCTTCTCGTCGATAGAAGCCAGCTTGCATTTGAACTGCTTACCTTCCTGGCCCACAAATTCAACCCACTGGCCAATAGAGAGATTCAAGCTGCCAATGAACGCAGATCTATTCTTTTCTTCCTGTGAGCTACTTGCCGTTTCTGCGATTACATCACTTGATGGTTCTGAATCATCACCTTGCTCCAGAACGCCTATTTCATCTTCCTTGCTATGGTCTACTTCAAGAACAATCTCTTCAAAAGGTTCTTTCAGAGAATATTCATCAGTTTCTTCTATCGGGATCTGGTTTTCAGGATGGTTGCTCTGCATCAATATATTGATGCTCTGCATATACTCGACGGTCAGGAATGGGCTGAACTCGACTTGGTCAAGGTGCTCAAGAATTATGTTCTTTAAATGCAACCAGTCTTCCTGCGAGACGTGTTGAGCATTGTCTGGCTGAAGGTTCCAAAGTAGTATCTCGAGGCTGTTGATTGCGTCTTCCCAGGCGAATTCTTTGTCATCTTCAGTATCTGAGGCATGATTGAGGACTTCAAGCCATGCGTCTTTGACCAGTGAATCGATGGTATCCGGAACCTGGTAGCGACTTGTTATATTGGATAGAGCTTTCTGGTTGATAATGAACGGACCATCTTCAGGCTCAAGGTCATCACTGTTTTGATCGTCTTTGTTGTATATATCTTCAAGAGATGAGTGGAAACTTTCAAGGCAGACAGGAAAAATATCCGGACTTTGAGAAAAGTCTCGGATAATTCTTCGTACAGTTTGTTCAATTAGTTGAATAACTGCATCGGTATATTCTGGCTCAAGCGTTGTATGCATACCTGCAGAAGCCATTTCATTTAACAGTTCTCTGGCTGAGTGATGACGGTCTGTTAAGAAACTTTCATCCAGCAGTGTTAATTTCAAAACCGGAATCTGGAGCAGGGCAATCAGCTTTTTAACGTCGTCAGGAAGTTCGTGATCATCAAGGATAAATTCAAACAACATACCCACGAAATTAATCAAATCATTATGACGAGCAGAAAGCTTCTTGATGACACCTCTTTCTTCCAGCGCAGATTTTATTGAGTCAGTAAGACTGTATAAACAAGCTTGCTGGCCAGATAGCTCACCCTGTATGGCTGTAAGTGTTGTAGCCAGATCGATAGAGGCCACAAAGGTAATTTCTCCTGAGGACGCTGTACCATTGTTAGTAGGTGTAGCCAGCAATCCTTCAACTTTGGAGACGACTTTTTGAGCAAGGGCTTCGAGCAACTGATTTTCTGATGAGTCAGAAGCCAGTTGGTTGGGTATTGCAGTAAACGAATGTCCTTCAGTTTGTATATTGTTTGTAGAGATCACTGAATGACCAGCAGTTCCCTGAAGTTCGTTAGTTTGACCTGAATGTCCGCTGCCTCCTGTCGTTTGCTGAGAGGCAAGTGGTTCTAGTGGGTTTTGTGTTTGAGTAGTTGTTGGTGAATGATTTCCGGATTCATTTGCGGGCAGTTCCAGACCTATGGACTCGAGATGCTTATCTGTTTCTTGCCACAACGTGTAAACGCGTTCTTTGATGACCCTTGAAAATTCCAGCAATACTTCCTGAGATATCTCAAGATCTATCTCGATAACTTCAAGTGCCTTTGAAAAATTCTCGCATATCTTCAGGGCGCTAAATGGAATCTCTTCAGGTTTTATAGCAGTAACAGAACCAAGCCTCTTTTCAGAATTCAGTAGGTACTTATAGTTTTCATCCTTACCAAGTTGGGTAGATGCTGCCTGCCAGGCCAGATCATGTTCGAGTTCCGAATTTTCGATCAGACTGAGTGATGAAAATAAGTCATCTGATGGCTTCGTTTCGGGGTTATCAATAATGCTGAATGAATCTTCACTAAGAGTATTAAATTCTGCTTCTATTTTTTCTTTAAATTTTAGTAGCTGATTTCTCAACTCCAGATATCGCATGATCTGGACGTTATTTTGACCTTCTTCTGAGGAACGGGCGCAATAAGCGACAATGGCTGTGATTATGTCAGGTACATGGGATGAGAAATGATCCTGAAACAAGTTAATCAGCTGGGTATTGATTTTTCCCAAAATAGGGAGATTTGTCTCCCTGCTCAGAGGGATGACATTGCTAGCTTTCCCTGTCATCAAGTACTCCGGAAATGACAAAAACAGAACATCAGCAATATTTTTAGCTCTATTGAATTATAAAATTATTTTTTCTATTCGATCAGAACATATGTGAATAAATGAAGAAGTAACTGCTAGCAACCAGTACCGGCGGAGTTATATCAGTGTGAATGGCTGAAAAAGTTTATTCAGCCTTCTTTCAGTTCTTTTGCTATCTCTCTGGCTTTTTCGATAGCTTTATCAAAACCTTGTTTGAACAGGTTTTTTTGTATTTGAGTCTGCAGCTCTTCTGGTGAAATAGCACTCTCATCTGATGAAGCAAGCATTTCCTTATTTTTCTGATCTCGTTGTTGCAGATCAGAAAAACGTTCAGCGTCAGCGGGATCTATCTGCTGTACAGGTTCATTCGGTGGTACTTGAGGGTGCTCAGAACCTGGTTGTATTGGATCAGAGTCATTATTGGTGATCATAATTTCGGCTTCCGGGGTTAATTTGACGCTCTAGTAAGATCGTCATCTAGCCTTAGAGTTGAAGGGTAAGCAGGGATGCGAAGAAATTGGTTCTAGCGGAGACAGTTTCTTATTTCCAATATATGTAAGCTACTGATCACCAATCCGTAAAGGCTGACACCCCTTCGCCGACATCTGTTTTGTCATACAGGGAGATTATTATGAGTGGTCAGCATTTCACCTTAACTATTAGTCAAAGCACCACCGATTCTGGTGATTTCGCCATTCATATGAATGAAGAGGGCAAGAACGAACAGTTGCTGGTACATCTGCGGTTTATGTCTCAGCCCATGCTGGATGAGAAGTATCTGGATGATGTTGTTGGAGTGCTGGCTCGAAAACTGGCCAAAAGAATCATTGAATGGCGGGTAGCTCCTGATATTAACCCTGAAGCACTTCCTGATGTTCAGGATGAAGCTCGTGCTGTTGTTGATGCCATGATTGATCGAATGAAAAAAGAAGGTTGAGCTGTAGCGATTCCGCTGCAGAGTCCACGTCAATTCCCTATAGGATGTTAACAGTGTGACCAGTATGTTGGTGGGATTTGCACTGGTAACATTCCATGGACATGACCCGTTACGTCAACACCTTTGGTCGCTATCTACGAGCAAAGCATGGCGAGAAAGTTCATAAAATCTCTGTTAATGCTTCATTCACCTGCCCCAACCGGGATGGTTCAAAGGGCATTGGCGGCTGCACATTCTGCAATAACGATTCTTTCAGCCCAAAAAATACTGAGTCCGGTGATATTACCGACCAGATCATTGCTGCTAAGCAACGTGTCAGTGAGCGAACAAAAGCCAAAAAGTTTATTGCTTACTTTCAGTCGTATAGTAATACCTACGGTGATCCTGAGGATCTGAAAAGATATTACGATGAAGCTCTTTCTGACCCGGATGTCATTGGCCTCGCTGTTGGCACAAGGCCTGACTGTGTGCCTGATCCGGTTTTGGAATTGCTGTCTGGATATCAAAGTCAGGGCTATGAAGTTTGGCTGGAGCTGGGTCTGCAATCCAGTTTTGATGAATCACTGATTGCTATTAATCGCGGTCATGGTTTTGCTGAGTATGTAGATGCTGTGGAACGGGCCAGAAAATTTGGTTTAAAGATTTGTACTCACCTCATAATGGGCCTACCGGGTGAAGAGCCTGAAGACACACTAAAGACATTTGATCGAGTTATTGAGCTGGGTGTTGATGCTATCAAGGTTCACCCTCTTCATATTGTTAAAGGCACTCAGCTCGCCAGACAGTGGAAGCAGGGTCAGGTGCCCGAGCTGACTGTTGAGCAATACACCGATACTCTGGCAGAAATTATCCGTCGTGCACCAAAAGACCTTTTGTTTCATCGATTGACTGGTTCGGGTGAGCGGCAGTATTTGTTAGCCCCTGATTGGGTGATGAACAAATGGGATGTCCTTGGAACCCTGTATAGAAAGCTGGAGGCTGCATAAACCTTGCCGATTAACTAGCTGTTAAAAGGACTTTTTCGGGCTAGTTAATATGCGTTTTGATTTAGGCAATGGTTACTGTATCAGAAGCTTTTTATATGGCGATGCTGCCTCTCTGGCTCGACACGGTAATAACTGGGAGATCGCCAAGAATCTCAGGGACAGTTTTCCACACCCTTATACGGTTGAGCATGCTCGTGTATGGATTCAGCATATTAAAGAGCATGAAGCTGATACCCGTTTTGTTATCGACTTTGAAGGCGAAGCGATTGGCGAAATAGGTTTTGTCAGTCAGCTGGATGTGCATCGTCATGTTGCCGAGATTGGTTACTGGGTTTCTCAGGTGCACTGGGGAAAAGGCATAATGACAAAAGCCTTAAGCCGTGTATGCCAGTACGCAATGGATGATCAAGGTGTGGTACGCATCTATGCTGATGTCGTTGATCATAATCAGGGTTCAGCGCGTATTCTTGAAAAGGTTGGTTTTCAGAGAGAAGCTGTTTTCCGCAAGCATATTTATAAAGGTGAGGAGTTCTACGACCAGCTGGTCTTTGGTTTACTTCGCCCAGACCTCAATACTGATTGCTGAATACCTTTCTGATAGCTATAGGTATTCAGCAGTTTCAGTGACTTCTACTGATAAGATTCACCTGCTTAGATACTGATTCTTCCGAGAGGTTGAACAGTAATTTCTTCAGTCAGTTCCTGATGTGAAAGCACTGCCAGATCATAGACTTCCAGTTCCAGTAGCTTACGAACATATCGACGTATATCCATCGAGGTGATCAGCACCGGTTTATGTTCGAGGTGACCAATCTTACCCACAGTATTTTTTACGGTCTCTACAAAGCGTGCTGACTGGGAAGGATCGAGAGCCAGGTAGCTACCTGCTGATGTTTGACGAATACCACCTCTTATAGCATCTTCAACATCCTGATCGAGCAGATAAACCGGCAGCATATTCTTGCCGTTCGAGTATTTATAGCTGATATACCGTTTCAGGGAGGAGCGAACATACTCTGTCAGCTGAACCACTTCTTTTTCTTTGTGCCCCCAAACAACCAGCGCCTGAAGGATTGCCCGCAGGTTTCTGATGGAGATATCTTCTGACACTAGTCGCTGGAAGATTTCAGTAATCTTGTTAACGGGTAACAGTCGTTGAACTTCCTTGATCAATTCGCCGAAAGAGCTTTCCATTTTCTCAAGTAAGTAACGGGTTTCCTGAATACCGATAAATTCTTCCGAGTATTTTTTCAGTACATGCGCTAGATGGAATGTCAGGATTTTTGGTGCATCCATATAGTTGACGTTGTTTTTCTCCAGCTTCTCTGTGAATTGCTCTTCAGCCCACAAAGTATCGAGACTGGGTAGAAAATCCTCTTCATGGTCAAAAGGAATTTTTAGCATTTCAAGATGGTCAACGGTCTCTCTGACAAAAACGAAACCGGGGCGGAAATAACCCGATGCTACAGGCACTTCCTGCAGCATGATCGAATAGGTGTTGTCCTGCATAGAGTCATTAAAACGCAGGTGAATGCCGGGGAAAGGTACACCTAAATCCATATAAAGAGCTTTTCTGACTTTCAGTAACTCGTCGTTCAACATCTGTGTATCGAGAGTTTCCTGGATGGAGGTTGGCACATCGATAATCAAAGGCAGTGTCTGAGTGAATTCTTCCTGCTGATCCAGTCTGGACTGAGCATCACCGGCAGTTTCTGTGGCGGCAGCCATGGCTGGGATGCCACCTCTGGTTTCAGCTTCTCTCTCTTTTGATTCTTTTCGAAGCAAGTAGTAGCCACCACCACCGATGCAGCCCGCTAAGGCAAGGAAGATCATTGTTGGAAAGCCGGGAATCAAGGCAAAGCAAAGCAGCAGGACACCACCCACCAGTAAAGCTTTAGGCTTATCTAATAGCTGATCACCGATTTCATTACCCAGATCTTTCGAGTCTTCGTTAGATACTCGAGTAACGATGATACCTGCAGTGATGGATATCAGCAGGGCTGGAATCTGGGCAATCAAACCATCACCCACAGTCAGGATGGCATAAAGTTGAAGCGCTTCACCCGCGCTCATATCAAGCATGGTGGTACCTATGGCAACACCGGCAGTGATGTTTACAAAGATGATGATCAGTCCAGCGATGGCGTCACCCTTAACGAACTTCATGGCACCATCCATTGAACCGAACAGTTGGCTCTCTTTCTGGACCAGCTCTCGTCGTCTCTGAGCTTCTTCCATTTCAATAGAGCCGGCACGGAGGTCAGCATCGATACTCATCTGCTTACCAGGCATACCGTCGAGAGAGAATCGGGCACTTACCTCAGCTACACGCTCGGAACCTTTGGTGATAACCAGAAACTGCACAATGGTGATGATAAGGAAGAGCACGATACCAACAATCAGGTTGCCGCCCACCACGAAGTTACCAAAGGTATAAACAATTTCACCGGCGTCAGCCTGAAGCAGTATCAAACGGGTTGTTGTAATGGAGAGTGACAATCGAAACAAAGTGGTCACAAGAAGAACGGCTGGAAAGGATGAAAATTCTAATGGTGACAACAGATATATCGAGGTCATCATCAGAATAAATGAGAGGCCCATATTAAGGGCAATCAGAAAATCCACCAGGAAGGTGGGCATCGGCAAAATAATAAGACCAATGATGGCAACCAGCAAAGCGGCCAGTACCAGATCGTTTCTTTTTCCGAGTTTATTGAGCCCTGTGAGTACCGGATTCATGGTTCACAATCAGCCTGATTAGTAGGGGAGAGAGTCTGGCTGAACTGGCAAAAGAGCTATTTTACTGCTGCTTTCTTTCTCTTCTTGAGCAGAGCTCGCCCCTTGATCCATTTGATGGCCCGGGTGTCCATTCCAGGCTTTGCGTACTGCAGAAAAGTATCGGCGGAGCGTATGGAATCTTCAGGTCGGTCAGCCTGCAGATAGGCGTAACTGAGCATGCGGTGAACATCGAGATTAGCTGGCTCCAGTCGACGTACTGCTTCCAGTAGGGCAATGGATTTTCTGGGTTGCAGGTATTCCATATAATAAGAAGCTTGTGACAGTAACCATTGCTTGAGAGGTTTGTTCATGACACTTTTCTCTAAGGTTAACCGGCCACCAGAACATTTCTGGTAATCATCAAATACTCAAGAAGCTCTTTGGATTCTTTGAGAACATTCAGCGCTGCCTGAATCTCCGGTCCTTGATCTTTATGCGCCTCAAGCACGTTCAGCGCCATATTCACCATCATGTGATGTTCATCAGGAGATAAAGCGGCTGTTTTTTCACTCAGACTGAGTGCGTATTTTCTTTCTCTGTTCTGGAAAGTCCGGCCCATATCAAGAGCCTTCCAAAAATGGGCGGGGATACTTTCACCGGATGGCTTGAAAGAAGACTTATCCTTTGGAAAATCCTTCTCGTCAAAGTCATCTCTGACTCTGGAAATACTTGATAATCCGCTATTAAAGGAAACATCCATGATCGTGCTCGCTGCGTAATGAATCCTGTATAAGATCGGCGCAGAATAGATAATCCGAAGCGTTCACTATTGTGAATATTTCCCTTCATTTACTGTGATGAGAAATATTCGTTTGCTGATGACTGATTTATTTGCAAACCATTAGAGTTACAAGGCATTCTTAGTAGAGTCGGTTTAAAAAGCCGTTATTTGTATTTGAAATAAAAAATGTATTTATAATCAGAAAAAGTTTTACTTGCCGTTAACATAGATATTTGAAGATTTATTTATAGTCAGTAGTTATTTGATTAGTTGTTTTAGAAGTTGTTTGAGAAGTTTTTGAAGTGAGCAGGGAGGCTCTCGTCGAATGGACTCAAGGCAATCTGAATTACTTGGTATCAGGGCGGTCATTCTTGCAGCCAGTTTCCTGTTCATTACGTCTGCAGTTCTATTCACGGAATCACTGAACGCTGTTGTTACGCCAGGGCAGGAGGGTGTTCGTCGTCATATTGTTCGGCCCGGTGAAACTCTTGGAATCATTGCCCAGAACTACGGCTTTGAAATGAATGAGTTGGCGGAATACAACAAGATCAACAGCCCAAACAATCTTATGGCGGGTCAAACCATTTATCTGCCTGACCCTCAACCAGCGCCGTTCGCTCCCAACCAGGCTATGCCTGTTCCAGTGCCAGAACAGATTCTGGATACCAGTGTTTTTCCCCCGGAAGAAATTAAGCCGGATGAAAAAGAGTACTACCAGCTCCAGCAATGGATGGGCAGTCAGAAAGAAACATCGGGCGTTGATTCGGTTGATTACAACTATTCCATTAAAGCGCCAGCTCCGGAATCAAAAGCGGGCTTTGATATCCCTCTCGATGTTTCGGAAGAAACGGTTAAGAAAGTGAATGGTGAGGAAGCAGCTAAGGTTGCTGAAAGTGATACTCCCGGTGACGATACCAAAGCAGACCCTGATCTGGCTGAATTTATTGATGACTCAGCCTCTCCGGCTCTGGATGTTTTTGGTGACCGACCCTATGCCTACTATGGCAGTGGCGAGGAATTGTCAGAAACACTGCAGAACTTTGCTGCCAGTTACTACCTTCCAGCCGTTATTGCTGAAGATGTGTTGGGTGAAGTGAATGGCAAGATTGGCCCTTTGACTCCTGTCGATTTCCTTGACCATATGGCCAACATCTATGGGTTCATCTGGTATTTTGATGGCCACACGCTTTATGTCTACAGCGGTAATGCAGCTCAACAGAAGATTATCAGTCTTGAATACATGTCTACGGAAGAGTTTAAGAAAACTCTGAAAAAAGTAGGGATCTGGGATGGACGCTTCTTCTGGAAAGAACAGTCAAAGGATGGTCTGGTCTATGTTTCAGGGCCTCCAAGATATATTGAAATGGTCTCTCAGACTGCTGACTTGCTGGATAAAAAGGAAGGTGTCAGACAGAAGAGTAAGCTGACCATTCGGATGTATCGTCTTAAATATGCCTGGGCAACGGATAAACAGTTTAATTTTCGAGGGCAAGAGGTCACCGTTCCAGGAGTAGCAACTCTTCTCAGAAGCATTATTGCGGGTGGCGGTATTGCCAGTGTTAAGAAAAAAACAATTGATCCATTAACAGTGCAGCCTGCGAAAGGAGTCGTTAAAAAAGGCATTCAGCAGAGACAGTTTCCTGCAGAAGCTGACCCCTTAAATAAGGGGCCAGAGCTTGAGGGCAATTACATTAATGCAGATCCTCGTCTGAACGCAGTTATTGTCCATGATCTGGAAGCAAAAATGCCTATGTATGAGGGACTCATTGAATCTCTTGATAAACCGTCTTCTCAGGTTGAGGTCAGTGTTTCCATCATTGACGTTAATACCGATGATATTGAAGCACTGGGCGTCGACTGGAACAATACTCGGGGAGCAGCAGGTACAGATCCTGGCAGTTCAGAAGTGAATTTCGATTTAAGCAAGTCTTCACATAAGGACAGCTTTTCAAGCTTTACCACAGTACTGGGACTTAATGTCGGTAGCTTTAATGCGCGAGTAAATCTGCTTGAGGATGAAGGGCGGGCAAAGGTTGTTTCAAAACCTTCTATTCTGACATTGGATAATCTGGAGGCCATTTTCGATAACAGCAGTACATTCTACGTACCGGTAGCCAGTCAGGAAGATGCCGAGCTGTTTCCGGTTACTTCAGGAACAGTGGTTCAGGTCACACCCCGAATAGTGCGGGAGGATACAGGAAGACGTATTCACATGAATGTGAATATTCAGGATGGCGGTGATACCAAAGATGCGAATCTAACTATTCCCAGAGTTAATAACAGCTCTATCAGTACTCAGGCCATAGTTAACGAAAATGAAAGCTTGTTGATCGGAGGCTTTTATAAAGAGTCTGAAAGTCAAAAAGCGACCAAGGTACCTGTGTTAGGTGATATTCCTGTCTTTGGTAAGCTGTTCAGAGCGGATCGTAAGCAGGTATCCAGTCAGGTTCGATTGTTCCTGATCACCCCTAGAATTCTTAATAACGGAGCCTGATGCTTGCCATCATGTTCCGACGAGAGAGAATATGTATCTGATGTCTATTCCTGTCATAATCTTCTGCTAGCTCATTGTTGTTTTGGACATTCATGCACTCAGTTGAAGCTCTCTATAAATGCCGCCGTATTGTTGCCATTGGTGGTGGTCATGGTCTTGGCAAAGTTATGGCCAGCCTTGGGTTTCTCAAGGACAGGCTGACGGGTATCGTTGCCACTACGGATGACGGTGGCTCCACTGGCCGACTCAGAGAAATGAGTGACTGCATTGCCTGGGGAGACCTGCGCAACTGTCTCAACCAGCTATGCGCTGACAGTCCAAACCTTTCCCGTATTCTGTTCGAGTATCGCTTCAAGGAAGACAGTGGTGATCTTTCTCACCATAATCTGGGTAACCTGATCTTTTTGGCTATGGACCAGATGTGTGTAAGACCGCTGGATGCAGTGAATCTGATCCGACAAATACTGCAGGTTGAAACCCAGCTGATTCCCATGTCCGAACAACCAGCGAGTCTCGCTGGCATCATTAACGGTGAACAGGTTGTTGGTGAGACAACGATTGATGGTCTTGAAGTCACTCCTGAAAAGCTGATGCTTATTCCCGAGATTAAGCCAACAAAAGAAGCAATTGAAGCGATTGAGGAGGCTGATGTTATTATTCTTGGGCCGGGAAGTTTTATGACCAGTGTATTGCCGGCCTTGCTGATGGAAGATGTTTCCCAAGCCATTTTGAACAGTACAGCGAAGAAGATATTTGTAGGGAATATAAACCCTGAGATATCACCTGTAAGAAAGATGGCTATCAGGGAAAAGCTGGATTGGCTGCAATCAATGACAGGTGTATATCCGGATATTTTGCTCTGGCCTTCGGAGAGAAGCTTACCGTCCGGTATCAAATGCGAAATCAGGTATGAACCACTGACTGACGCTATTCAAACCGGTGCGCACAGTAAGAAAGGTTTGCGAAAAGCACTGGATAAAATTGCAGCTGAATTTATTTGAGATTCAAGCCTAAGAGGCAGCTTGAAAAGTATCTGTTCTACTGCGGTCACAGTAAATTGGTCTAAAAATGTGGTTTTGTTCGTCAAATAGCCAACTATTCTCCTCTCAAAACCGCATTTTCATCCTCAATTTTCTGCAGTCCTCGCTACGGACGATACTTATCAAACAGCCTCTAAGGCGTCTGGTTATCAGATGCTTTTTTCCTTTGGCTGAGTTGAACTGCTCCTGATATTTTCGTGTGGCAAGACACTTTTAAGTGAACCATTACGCTTATTGAACAATAAATATATTTGAGCCAGAAATACTCTGCTGTATGAAGCAAGCCGGAAGATGATCTTTCCCGGCAAGCTGGAACTGCTGCTTTTATCTGATCTTAAGGAGATCAGAGATAGAACTGATATTACTGAAAAGAAATAACTAACAGATTGAAAAAACGGGTATTCTGAAGCTAAAAATGCTGCTGTCGCGATAATAACCAGAACGAAAAATGGTGTTGCCAATCTTAGAAATGACCAAGAAAAATAATGGAAGAATATGCGCCCGTATCCTGGATTTAGAAATGACAGTCTTCTATAAACGTGCTTGCAGGTGGCTATTTCCTGTTGAAGCATTAAATGAGTTTGATCCATTTCTATTGCATGTCTGGTTTCAAGAGAAATAATTCTTGGATCATAAATAGCCTGATAACCGTAGTTGATAATAGACGCTGAAATACCCAGGTCATTTTTTATTTTGGTAGGACACAGCTGACGAAACAGCTCTGTTCTGAATGCATAGAAAGCCCCGTCAGCACCGAGTTCCGGAAATGAGTATTCACTGCATCGTGTCATATATCTCTCAATTAAACCTGATGCTTTTTGGTTTAGCCCGAGAGTGTGAGCAAAATGATACTGACCACAGACAATGCCAGTTTCTCTGTAATTAAGCTGTGCAGCCGTGATTAAAAGGCTGTCTGTGGAGAGCAGTGTAGACATATTTGATACCGAAGTGACGTCGCTGTCGTCAAAATTCAGAATACTGTTGATAAGAGAGTTTTCGGTTTGATTATGTGCTACTTCAATGACTTCAATATTCAAATGGCAGTTTTGTTGCTCACCAGTTACCTGTTTGATTTCTCTGGCTATATGGCCCGTACAGTCACTCACCAAGAAAGATATTCTTAGCTTGTGTTCCGGATAATCTATTGCTGCCATATTGCTGATTTTTTCACGTATTAATATTACAGAGCTATTAACAGGGATAATCAGGTTTACCCGCGGCAACATGTAATCCAGAGGCGTCTGACTAAATTTTCGGTGGTAAAAGTCGGGAAGCTCTACAGATTCGGCTTTTGACTTTATATGTATATAAGCCGGATAAATAATAAGATGATAAAAAACCAGAGTGAAGGCGCAGCCAAATGCTGTCAGCAAAAACCACTGCATTAGTGCTTAGCCTCGGGATATCGGTAAAAATGAGAAACAGTAGTTGCCATTACTTTTTAAACCACCCGGCAAGAGATCGACGATTATTGAAAAGTTGTAATTAAACTATGGTTTGAGTTGTTTTTTTGACAGCTCTATTGACTAGAAACTACCTGAATACTCATACCTTTAAATCAGTGTAGGCAGTTTAAAACAGGGATTCCTGCTGACTATTCAGTGGCTGATCAGCGGTCAAATGATGGATGAGTTTGTTCAACTGAGCTGCTTTATTTTGGTAGGATTCCAGTCGTGCAATCTCTTGCCTTATATCTTTTCTTGATGTATCCGAGAGTGCGCGCTGAAGAGTCTGTGAGAAGGGCTCTTTATTTCCTTGAATGCAAATGCACTGATGATAGCTATCGGGGTAATCTTTTTGTACAGCAGCAACGGGTGTTCCTGAAGCCATATATTCCTGAAGAAGTATAAGATCATCAGGTTCTATCGCATCAGTGGCGACAGGGAAAAGGGACACATCCCAGTTTTGAAGGTATCCTGCTGCACAGCTGTCAGATTTTTCTCCCAGAAATTCGACATTAGGAAGTTCTTCCAGAACCCCTTTCTTACACTTTATTCTTCCCACGAACAGGAATTGCCAATTTGGCAAAGCTGTTGCTGCTTGAGCCAGTAATTCTATATTCAGTCTTTGGGTAAACTCACCAAAATAACCGGCTACAGGCTGAGTATTTTTGAAATTGCCAGGATGCTTCTGTGGTGTGGAAAAAGACGGATAATCGATGCCAGAGGTAAATACAATCGTTGACAGCTCTTTGGCGTACACATCAGAGATATCACTGAAAGTTAATTTACATTTGGTTGCTAGATTACTGGCAGAAGCTAGTGATGAAGACTTTTTGTGTCTGTGCCAGCTGTGAAAATAAATACTTTTGGTGCTAACGGTAAGCTGCGATAAATAGGGAAGTTCTGGCTGAGTATAGAAAATAAGAGGTTGCTTGAATCGGTATTGACTGTTCAGCTGTTCTAATCTGGCGGTCAATGTCCTCTCATTGAGTCGTCGTACAAGAGTTAACCCATTAACAGGTAGTAGAGTTGTTGATTGAAGGATTAGATTATCTGGGGGATTCAGTGCATTGTGGTTATTCAGCGAACCAAAACGGTCTTTGAGATTTTTTCTGACTATTTGCCTAAGTTGTTGAAGCAAATAGTCTGGTGTCAAATACGAGTAACTAAGCCAGACAACTCTATGGTGGAGTGTAAGCTCATTGATTAGCAGCTGCTGGGCTCGTGAGTTCAGTTCCCAGTCTTTGCCAATAAAAATCAGATCAGCCATATGTGCCGACCTGATATATGAACTCAATGACTGGTTTGCCTGCCATAAGTACCATCTGATGTTCCAGCGAAGTCTCGCTAGTCAAATCGCCTGTTAGTAGGTGAGCTTTAGAACTGAAGGCTTTTCGGCTGGTGGGGGCTATGAGAATAAGACTGTAGATAGCTGTTCAAATCAGAGGAAGACATTGGTTTTCCATAGAGAAACCCCTGTCCTTCGTGACAACCTGATTGAATCAGATGTTGCTCCTGCTCACCTGATTCCACTCCTTCTGCAATAACGGGTAAACCAAAACTGTTTCCCAGCTGAATAATTGCATCAACGATTACACTGTTCTCTTTGTTCTCAGGAAGTCCTTCAATAAAAGATTTGTCGATCTTGATCTTGTCGAAGGGAAACTGCTTCAGATAACTGAGAGAAGAGTATCCGGTACCAAAATCGTCCAGAGATAACTTTATTCCCAGTGCCTTGATCTGTTGCAGCTGATCTGAAGCAAGTTGAGAGTCCTCCATAATGCTGGATTCTGTGACTTCAAGCTCCAGAAGGTGAGGAGGAATATTGTATTTTCGCAGTAAGTACTGAATGCGGTTGGTAATGTTTTTGTCTTTTAGCTGGATCACCGAGAGGTTAACCGATATGCGCAGATCTGGATAACCTGCCTGATGCCAGTTATGAAGCTGATGGCATGCAGATTCAAGAACCCAGTCTCCGATAGGTATAATATCAAGGTTGTTTTCAGCCATAGGTATAAAATCAGCAGGTAAAATCAGACCTTGCTCCGGATGTTGCCATCTCAATAAGACTTCCACACCAACGATTAAGCTGCTTTGGTAATCAACCTGAGGTTGGTAAACAAGGTTCAGCTCGTGATGTGATAGAGCGTCGTGGAGATCCTGTTCAAGCCGTTTCTTCTGACGAATCTCTGAATCAATACTGGCAATATAAAACTGGTAGCGTCCCTGACTTCTCGACTTTGCCAGCATCATGGAAAAATCGGCCTGCTTTATGAGTTCGTCGACATCACAGCTATCCTCTGGAAAGAGAGTTATACCGACAGTGGCATTGATGGGCAGTTGTTTGTTATTAATCTGAAATGGCTGCTTAATCCTGGTAATTAGCTTTTGAGCCAGTTCGGCTGCTTTGAAAGGTTCTTCCAGTTGCTCCATTATTATTAGAAAACGATCTTCACCCAGTCGGCCAAGATAGTGTTTCTCATCGAGGATACCTCTGAGCCGGTCGGCGACTTTAATAAGAGTGTGTTCAGCGTCGTCAAAGCTTAACTCGGCCCTTAGCGGTTTGAAATCATCAAGCCCCAGACATAAAACGGCGGATAACTGGTTATCTGATGAAGCTCCGATCAGTTGCTCAAGTTTCTTTTGAATGCACCTTTCAGTAGGCAGGCGTGTGACATAGTCATATTCCGAAGAGTTAAATAGATGGTTTAACCTGCTTTTCAGTTGTTGTTTATTGAATAACCAGGGGGAAATCAAAAACAGTAAAGTTGATAGCAGTAGTGATAACGCCAGTCCGGAAATCAGTGTTACCAGAGACCGCCATTCAAGCTGACTACCATACCAGTCAGAATTTATTTCAAGATTCAAATAGCCATAAAGCTGTCCTTTAGGCTCTGCTATGGAGAGTTGGTAGTTGATGGATTTTCCCAGAAAAATCTGTGTGAACCAGCTTGGGGAACTATTGACTGTTTTTCTTGTTGATTGCACCAGAACGTCTCCATCTGGTAATCGAAAATCAGCCTGAATGACAAAAGGTGCAGAGAGTAACCTATTGATAACTCGAGTAGCCTGATGACTGCTTTCACCTGTTACAGGTTGGGTCTGATTCAGCAATTGGAAGGCATCGCTGACCATTTCCTTTCGCGTTTTAACTGTATCAAAGGTAATGAGGATGCTGCTGGTTATGAGAGCAAGAATCACTGATGTCAGAAAAACAGACTTAAGTAACCTGGCTGAGATATTACGGTGTAATTCCTGAAAACTGGTGAATTCCATATCAGCCTGTTCTTGATTGAAATATTGAGGTCTGGTTGTTGAAAGCCATAACTCTGATATGAGGCAGTAGATGAGATGGCTGCAAATCATGCACTGTGAAGTTAACTATAGGAATGTGAAAGCACCTGATCTAATACAAAATTGCGATCTATTAATTTGATTCTAATTCTTAAATAGTTGGGCTAATGCACTGGCAGAAGGTGGTTTTTTATGTATCTACAGTTGAGCCGTTAAGTTTTTGACTGCGCTGTTCGCGTACTGATTAGCTTTTGTTTTCACTGCTAGTTCGGTGTCAGTTCGGTTGGACTCTTTTCTGGCTGATAAGGCTAACCTGAAAAGTATCAGATTGTTTTAGCCTTCAGGGAGTGAGGATATGGAGTTCAATAGTTGGCATGGAGAGAAGTGTGATGTGGTCAATGTTGGTTCATCACTGGTTGCTGAAACTATTGCCGAGGTTACTCCGGAGCTTGATCATCTGGTTCAGGATTGTCAGGACAACATACTGATTGATATGAGTGATCTGGAAGAGCTCGATTCTTCCGGAATCAGTGTGCTGGTTTATCTCTTCAGACGGTTAAAGCTAGAGAAGCGGGAAATGGCAGTACTTGGACTACACGGCAAGCCTGATGAGCTGATTCATATGATGCGAATCGATAAAACCATACCTCAATTCAAAAGCTACGATGATTATCTGACACGTCACTAGGGGCTGTTGAGGTTTTATAGCGAGCTCAGTGGTTCGTAAAGTGGTCTTCTGCAAGACGGACTGGTGCAGTGTGTAGTTATTCTACATCAAGCCAGTCCAACGAAGTCAGAAGGCCACTTTACGAACCACCCGAAGGGCAAAAGCCAGAATTCCCACGCCGTTGTTGTAGTGGTTTGAAAGACATGAGTATTCCTGCACCACTACGCCTAGTCACGGAAACACTGGCTTTGGCTGAGCACGCAATAAAACCTCAACAGCCCCTAGATACTTTTCAAACAGCCTCTTAGGTCGGTGGTGTTTCACCAATCATGATCTTGGGCCCAAGAAATTTTGGATCAGTACTCAGTAAATGCACTTCTATCACTGCAAGAACTCTGGCCAGTATTTCTCTGGTTTTGTTCTGCCAGTCAGATTGAGAACCATCTCCGGCGTTAAAGGCTATGGCATCAATGCCTTTATTGACTGCGATATAGACTGCTCGTTTGTTGTGATAGGCCTGTGAGATAACGATAAAGCGGTGTTCGCCAAAAACCGAGTCAGCCCTGACGATAGAATCCAGAGTTCGAAAGCCGGCATAATCCCTATAGATACGATTTTCGGGAATACCCATTTTCAGCAGGTCACGTCTGATGGTGGTGGGCTCATCGTAATAAGGCGTACTGTTATCGCCACTGATCAGGATGTAATCGATCTTGCCAGCCTGAAAGAGCTTTTTGGCCGATTCAATTCTCAGAATGTAATGATCATTGATACCGCCTTCACGAGAATAGCGACTGGTACCAAGCAGTAAGCCGACACGGCTGTATGGCAGCTGATCAGTATCTGAATACAGTCTTCCAGTGGTTTCGCTATCGACCAGCCAGTTACAGTAACCGATAAAAGCAACTGCTGACAGAATGGTTATGAGCAACCCTGTAACCCACACCTTTAGGGTTGACCAGCTTCCCATCAGGAAGTCCTCAAATGATTTTCCAATTCACAGTAAACCATATACTGATATCTTGGTAAAAGTAGGGGTTATCACTGCTGAATGAGAAGCAGCTTTTTCTTGATCAAACGGACTATAAAATCAGATGCCTTTTGTTCAGGAAAGAGCGAAGGTGAGGAGCTCTTTTTCTGACTTAACGATTGAACGCTTTTGGCAACGTCTTTCGGGGTGCTGGCTAGTTCAGCTAAGCCCTGAGTGATTAGAAAATTACTGAACTCCGGTTCGGCGATATAGAGAACTGGCTTGCCTTTATAAGCCGCCATTACCGATATAGTCGACTTATGAACGGCTATTACGCTGGCAATTATGCTGAGTTGTGTTGTTGAGAACCCTTTTCCACTGATGACCCGCACATTACTCGCTTGCAGCTTTTTGACTTCTGATCTTTCAAGAGAGCCATCTGTTTTGGGGTGATAAGTGATAAGGCATTGATATGAAGAAAGCTGCTTACAGCCAAGGATATAGGTTCTGAGGTATTGTGGGTAAGTCGAATCATAACCGCCAGCGAAAAGAGCAACCCTGTCATTGGGGTTCAGTTTCAGTACAGAACGTATTTTCTCTGGCTCTGTCGTTTTATAAATCTTGTCCCAGGCTTCCAGTGCAGGCTGACCTGTAACTACGACGTTGGCGTGCTTCTCTTGTGCAATCACAGAAAAACTATCTGCAGTGACCTTGCCTGCAACATGAAATTCATCAACGTGATCGAGAGTTTTCAGGAAAGACAAAACATAATTTTTTTTTTCTACGGGCTCAAAATTGTCATAGAAAGCGATTGTTTTCGTAGAAACGTCTTTATAAAGATTCAGAACCTGCGCCTGAGCAGCACTAGCCATTCCAGAATATATTATTTGGAATGAATACTGATTCTGCAGCTCTTTTAAAATCTTTGCGGAGAGTGGCAGTATTCTATTTGTTTTTAGATCTTTTGGCAGATCCGTTGATAGCAATAATCTTTGAGGGTGGTGCTGAAAAATCTCTTCAGCTCTTCCAAAAGCAAGAATTCGGTAGCTGACTCCATTTTCTTTCAATACGCTTTCCAGTTGGATAAAAGCATTACTTTCCCCCTGATCATAAGCAACCAGCAGTAAGTCTGCCTTTTCAGAAGCGAAGAGGTTGAAGGTAAAAAACAGTAGCCAGAGTGAGCCAATTCGTTTGGCGTAATCTTTCAGCAAAACCGGTAACCCTGTTAATAATTATTCTATGGCTTCAGGGTAGACGTTTTTATGAGCAGAGCTTGCAGAAGTGGCCGCTCAGAGATTAAACCTGAGTGGCCAGAAACGATCAGCGGCGAGTCAGATAAACACCCATTTCACGGTGATGGGTATAAGGGAACTGGTCAAACAGAGCAATTCTCTCAATCTTATGGGTTTCACTGATTACCTGAAGGTTTTCATGAAGTGTCTCCGGATTGCAGGAGACATAAACAATATTGTCGAATCTCTGGACCAGAGCTTCTGTGCCTTTATCCAGGCCGGCTCTTGGCGGGTCAACAAAGATGGTAGAAACCTGATAGCTGTCGAGATCGATATCTTTCAGCCTTCTGAATTCTCGCTCTTTATTCATGGCCTGAGTGAACTCTTCACTGGAGAGTCGAGCAATTGCAACATTCTCAACATTATTCAGTTCAAAATTCTCATGGGCTGAATGCACAGATGTTTTGGAAATTTCGGTCGCCAGCACTTTGTCGAAGTGTTCTGCCAATACACAGGTGAAGTTACCGTTACCGCAATAAAGCTCGAGCATATCGCCGGAGCTGTCCTTGCAGACATTACTGGCCCAGGACAGCATTTTTTCATTTACGCCAGCATTAGGCTGAGTGAAGCTGTTTTCCACCTGTGTATAACTGAAGGCTTTACCTTGCACATTCAGCTGCTCAACCACATGGTCTTTGTTAAGTACCAGCTTCTGCTTTCTGGCACGACCAATAATGCCAATGTTGTGTTTGTCCTGAAGTGCTTTGGCTGCAGTCTGCCACTCATCATTGAGTTGTCTGTGATAGAGCATGCTAACTAGTGCTTCACCAGTCTGGGTTGTCAGGAACTCAAGCTGAAACAGACGTTTCTTCAGAATCTCTTGCTGCTCGATATCCTTCATCAGAGGCATCATCAGCTCATTGATTTTCTCTGACCCGGCCGGAAAGGCGTCAACGTTGAAAGGTGTTTTGGTTTCAGGATCAAACATGCGATAGAAGCTGTGATCACCTTCATGCCAGATGCGGAACTCTGCCCGCATACGGTAGTGCTCTGGCTTAGAGCGAAACACTTCCAGTTCAGGAATATTAAAGTCCTGAAACTCTGCGTTTGTCTGGGTTACTTTTTCAGACAATTGCTCTTCGTACTTTTCTGGCTGGACTACGGCTAGTGACATGATGCTCTTCAGTAAAACAGGGAGGCTGATGTGTTGCCATAAGCTCTGGCAGGGCAGCGGTCCCGAAATAAAAAAACGGCCCGTATTATGGGCCGCTTTTTATCAATCCGCTATGACTATTTCCAGTTGAAAAAGCCGGTTCTTAGCTGAATACAGCCAGCTTGACAGCGAACAGGATAGACAGAATAACCATGGCTGAGTTCAGGTCTTTCGCTTTACCGCTCAGCAGCTTAATTGTTGTGTAGGAGATAAAGCCGAAAGCGATACCGGTGGTAATGGAGAAGCTCAGTGGCATGGACACAGCAGCAATCACCACAGGAGCGGCTTCGGTCAGGTCGTCCCAGTCGATCTTCACCATGCTGTGAGTCATCAGTACCGCAACAAAGATCAGTGCTGGTGCCGTCGCATAAGCTGGAATCATTCCGGCCAGAGGTGACAGGAACAGGCAACCCAGGAACAGCAGAGCAACAACAACTGCAGTCAAACCAGTACGGCCACCTACGGAGATACCGGAAGCACTCTCGATGTAACTGGTGGTGGTAGAAGTACCAAGACCGGCACCTGCCATGGAGGCAACAGAGTCGGCCATCAGGGCACGACCCAGTCGTGGAAACTTGCCGTCTTTATCCAGTAGGTTGCCTCGTTGAGCAACAGCAACCAGCGTACCGGAGGTGTCAAACAGATCTACAAACAGGAAAGAGAAGATGATGCTGAGCATACCAATTTCCAGCGCACCCATAATATCCAGCTGCAGAAAGGTAGGAGCAACACTTGGAGGCATGGAAACCATGCCGTTGTATTGAATCTCACCGGCAATCAGACTGATGACAGTCACTGCCAGAATGCCAATCATCACCGAGCCGGTCACATTGCGATGGTAAAGTGCAACGATCAGCACAAAGCCCAGAGAAGTCATAATGGCACTCCAGGAACTCATATCACCCAGAGTCACCAGAGTGGCCGGGTTATCAACAATGATGCCAGCGTTCTTCAGAGCGATGAAACCAAGGAAGAGACCGATACCAGCAGCGATACCGCCACGCAGTGAGAGTGGAATACTGTTGATGATCCAGCCTCGAATCTTGAAGACACTCAGCAGGAAGAAGCAGACACCGGACAGGAATACCGCACCCAGAGCCACTTGCCAGCTGTAACCCATCTGGCCAACCACAGTGAATGCGAAGAAAGCGTTCAGTCCCATACCCGGAGCCAGAGCAACAGGGTAGTTAGCATACAGACCCATGATCAGACAGCCGATGGCTGCCGCAACACAAGTTGCAACAAAGACCGCACCCTGGTCCATACCAGTGCTGGACAACATGCTTGGATTAACAAAGATAATGTAAGCCATGGTCAGGAAGGTAGTGATACCCGCCAACACTTCAGTCTTCACATTCGTCTGATGTTCTTTCAGTTTGAATAGTCGTTCTAACATGTTGTTTTAGTCGTTAGGGAGTAAAACCCTCAATATATCCTTTTTTATTTCTTTAGGGAATATATGGGTATCTACTTATATTTGTCACTATCGTGCTGTTATCTCGATCCTTTTTTATTCAGGATCATAGTGCCTACTTGTGATATTGCTGGTTGTAACCACCAGATGTAGTGGTGCGGCCATTCGCTGTTCAAAAAATGAACACTTTGCTGGCGCTCTTGTTATTAGTGCGATTGAGAGTGAATGTATTGATTCGCTAACAGGTTTATCCACAAAAGCTGTGGTTAAAAAGATCGTTTTCCATGGTTTGCTGTGAGTTGTTTTTTTGAACGACGGAGGTTAGTAAGAATCCATTATTAGTGTATGTATTTAGGTGTTTTCCGAGGCTCTTGGTTTGGTTTTTTGTGTAATTTAACGACATAAATCAAATTGTTGAAATAATAGATACACCGTTTATGTGGATAACTTTTTGTTTTTGTGCGGTTATCCAGTTATGTAGATAACTTCAAAGCTGATTGCTGAGCTCGGTGTATAAGTATTGAGGGTAATGCGGTTTTGGAGTGAATGGCACAGGAGTGGGGACGGTAGTAATATCTTACAGGCTGCTGAGAAATCTTATTCAAAAAAAGGCTAAGTATAAACTCAGCCTTTTTGGTGTTTGGTTTGATGAAAATCAGGCTACAGCAGCAAAACTACCTGTATGCAGCTCTCTGGCGCGAGAGTCCAGCTCTGCCAGTAATGAGGCGATGCGGGTCTTTTCCTGTTCACGGGCTTCACTGCTTCTCTGAGCGCGTTGTTTACGGTGACGCTCAATGGCCTCACGGATACGCAGCTCTTTCGGGCAAATCGGCTTGGCGACCGTAATTTCCTTTTCGATAGGCTTGGCTTCTACCGGCATTTCTATCGGTACTTCAACAGGTTCTACTACTACAGCTGTTGTTATCTCTGCTTCCACTTCAGTTTCAGTAGAGATCTCCGGCTTGGCCTCCAGTTGAGAAGCCGCAGTAGCATCGCCTGCCAGACAGGCATCCGCTGCTGCAGTAATGGCAGCCAGCTGAGCCGTTATATCGTCGCTCAACTCAATGTTGTTCATGCGAACCATGGCATTGGCGCGTGAACCACTGGCCTTGGCTTCAGCTATCCGGGCTTTCTCAGCCTTCGCGGCAGCCTGTTCAGCGGCCTTCTCCTGTTCCATTTCCTGTTTGAGAGTGGCAAGGGTCTGAACAATGCTCTCTTTGGTTACAGCCTCTTTTTTAGGGGGCGGTGTTGCAGCAGGAGACCTCTTGTTTGCAGATGAGCCAGAAGCTGACTTGGTCGCTTTGGTCTCAGGTTTAGCGTTTTCGTCTTCATTTTTAATGGCGAGACTTGGAGGGGTGTCTGAATCACCATCATCCATGTCGGCAAAAATAGAAGCCAGCTCTTTTTCGATACTGGATTTACGCTGGCGCTTCTTCTTTTTCGGCAGAATCTTAACGGTACTGGTTTTATAACCGCGCAGGCTTTCTGCACCGAAGAAATCAACAGCATCCTGTTCGAGCTCGCAAAGCTCTTCCCGGGATTCGGCTCTGTCCCACTCTTCTACAGTGAACACCTCCTCACCTTGTACCCGGATTTCCCTGTACAGGGGGTAGTCCATATCCTGGTATGCGGCAGCAACCATTCTTTCCCACTGGCTTTCGAGGTCGTTACGAGTACTACCTACATAAACCTTTTTGGTCGCTTTATTGGTGACGGTAAAGATAATCAACGCTGGGTGACCTTGCTACTGACGATGACAGGCGCGCAATTATACCTGCCGATTTTTTTCTGGGTAGTGGGTATTGTGCACTATCAAAAATAGAAGACCTGCCAATAGCCTTTTTAATGATATTCAGGATTGAATCTGTGGTTGTGTAATAACCGTCGTGTATATGCTTTAAACCCTCTATTTTTTGGTTTTTCATGAAGGATGGCTGCTGCTTGAAGGATGATGGCCGCTATTTTGACAATAGGGTGGGATCGTCTAGGGTCAAAAATAGAGGCCACGGAAAGGCAATAAATAATGAAGCAAAAAAATACTGTTTTTTTTACAGGGAAAAAAATCTGGCTTATTCAGACTGCTTTGCTCCTTTTATTCGCTTTTCCGGTTTGGGCTGAGGTCGAATCTGACTCCTTTGCTACAAAGTTTATGTTGAAGCAGAAAGGGGGGCAGTACTGCCTTGCTCTTGATGTAAAGGCTGATGAGTTCTCTTCCTGTGTTTTTCAGGACCCTGATGACAATGGTCTGTGCTATCCCCGTAATAGAGCTGTGCTTAAGATCTGTGATGAGCAAGCGGATGCTCAGCGCTGGAGTTTTAATTACCAGAAGAAGCGCATCTATTATCAGGGTTATTCCACGGCTATGTGTCTTTCCAGAATGGTGGAGACGGTTGAGATGTTGCCCTGTTCTGATTCGAGCCAGGGGCAAATATGGTTTTTCAATGAGAGTGAAGCGTTAGTAACAGCCGCTGATACAGAGTTTCCACTGGGATATTTGAGGTTGCTTGGTCAGGATGAATTCGACCCCAAGTCACTTGGCTTTGTTTTTTCCAGTGCTGATATGGGGAAGCGGGAGTGTTTTAGAAGTCCGTTAAGCGGTTCAATCGAGTGCGCTCTGTCTGGAGCGGCTGATGTGCCTGAAAAAAATGATGTATCAGAGCCGGGTAACAGTGAAGAGGGGTCGTCATCAGGCAATGATTCAGGACAGAGTGATGATAGTGAAAAGGGAGTTGATAGCGAGAAGCCGACTAATGAAGAATCTGCTCCTGATGATACTCCTGCACCACCAGAGCGTCCCGCCATTAGTTGGGATGATCCGCAAGGGTTGTTCTGGATCTCTGATAAATTGACTCAGGATATGGAATTGACCTACACCGTCAATAATATCTGCCTGCAGGTAGAGGAGCCCATCTCTTGTCTGCAGAACAATGACTACGATAGAACCTGTTATTCGGGACGAAAAATGATGACTGCAACCTGTCTGGGTCAGGATGAATCACTCTGGAAGCATGATTTGAAGACCAAGCGTATTTATAACAAAGCAGCGGGTTATGGGTATTGCCTGACATGGGTACAGAATCACTTTCTGCTACTGCCCTGTTTTGCCGGAGGCAGTCCTGCTCAGAAGTGGTATTTTGGTCTCGGTACTAATGGTAAGCCGCTGGAGTATGGTCGTTTGAAGAGTTCTGCTCAGGGTGCCCTCTATCCTTTTGATTATCTGAAAGTGCTGGACCTTCCCTTGTCCTATGGCAGTGCTTCAGGTGTCAGTAAGGATAGAAGTGTTAAGTACGAGCCTTTTGGGGAACTCTGTGGTTTTGAGCCCATAGAAGGTAAATGGACCGGTGACTGTGCTAATTAAAGGACAAATCCCTGATCATGATGATGGCGTCTTCAGAGGTGCTGTGCTGGGTGGCTGGGTAATAGTTGGCTCGGCGACCCACTTCACTGAACCCGGTTTTTAGATACAGGTTGAAAGCAGCGTTGTTTGACTCCCTGACTTCCAGAAAGAAGGTATCGCAACTGTCGCTGGCCAGATCACTCAAATGCTCAACGATCTCATAACCAACACCTTTTCCATGGTGCTCTTTGGCTACTGTCAGAATGAGCAGGCTAGCTTCATCCGCTACGGTCATTACCACGCCTTGGCCAACAATCTCTCCATTCAGTTCAGCAACCTGGCAGATATGCCCCGATTCAAGGCTGTCGATGTAATGCTTCTCTTTCCATGGGTGCTGACTGGCAGCAGCTTCAATTCGGCTGACGGCAGGAATGTCCTGCAGGGTCATCGAGCGAAAAACGAGCGGTGTATTCAATAGAGTTACAACTTTTTTAGATCAGACTGGTTAGGAGTGCTGGTTTAAGTGAGTCAGACCAGTTTCGATTTCAAAGGGGACAGGTCTTTCCAAGTCTCTGACTTCAGCGCGGGTACTTTCATCAACTCATTCAAACCGTGGCTGGCGACAAAATACTGTTCAGCATGCAGGCCTGGCTGAATGCCTCTGAGTTCATCAAAATTGCGTTGAGGGTCAATGACAAATCGAGCGGCAGCCTGACCAAATAATAAAACAACCTTTCTGCGGGCAAGACCAAACTGGTTACTCAGATAAGCGCAGACGGCATCGGCTGCGTTGTTGTCGTCCATGCTGAGATGAGTCATCAGGCCAAGACTTTCCATAGGCCAGACGAATTCGCTGAATTCATAATTCTGCTGGGGCGCAGGAATATCCAGTGCTCGTAAAATGTCATTGAGCAAACGTTGGTGAAAGCGTGAAAACTGATTCAGGCCGGTGTGAGGCATCTCGGCAATAACCAGACAGTCTTCATTGACTGACAGACTGACAAGTCTGAATTTACTGGTTGTCTTCTGGTTGGTAGCAAGAGGCTCAGGCTTCTCAGCAGGTTGAGGCTCAGTGATCGTTTCTTTTGCAGGTGTTTCTTTCTCAGTTTTTTTCTCGGCAATTCCAAGCAGGCTCTTCGCATGCAGAACGCCGCTGGCGGATGCAACCTGATTGGTTTCACTGAGAATTGGAGAGCTTTCTTGAAGCTGCGCAGAAGCCTCTTCCTCCTCAGGAAAATCAAAAACCCTGGGAGGAAGAGAGTTGGACAGAATCTTTCTGGGGAACCATGCCTGGATTCCCATGGCGTCAAGATAGTTTTGACGGCTTCTTTCGCTGATTCTGCCCTGCATGAATGTCAGACGTGCCCTGTTTGTGGGTTAGTTTTGGTACGCTGACTGTGCAAA
Source organism: Endozoicomonas sp. OPT23 (assembly GCF_009653635.1). Taxonomy (GTDB): domain Bacteria; phylum Pseudomonadota; class Gammaproteobacteria; order Pseudomonadales; family Endozoicomonadaceae; genus Endozoicomonas_A. The sequence goes on from NZ_PPFD01000002.1 coordinate 520,040, forward strand.
AGATTGAGCGCATTGATATAGGCTTTGGCAGAAGCGATAACCACGTCGGTATCGGTGCCGGAACCATTGACAATGCGGCCATCCTTTTCAAGGCGGACGCTGGCGTCGCCTTGGGAGTCAGTACCACTGGTAATTGCGCTGACATTATACAATGCCAGATGAGCCTGTGAATTGGCAATGCTCTCTATTGCTTTAAAGATGGCATCAACCGGACCATCACCCTGGCTGCGAGCTTCCATAGGCTCTCCATCCACCTCGATAGTCAGTGTGGCTTCCGGTGTAGATTGGGTGGTCGAGCAGGCTTGGAGATCAATCAGTCGATACTTTTCTTCTTCACTGTTAGAGCGAACATCGCTAACCAATGCCTGAAGGTCGTCATCAAAGATTTCAGATTTTTTGTCAGCGAGTACCTTGAAGCGACCAAAGGCTTCATTCAACTCTTCCTTGCTGTCGAAGCTGATGCCCAGTTCTTCCATTTTGGATTTAAAGGCGTTACGTCCGGAGAGTTTGCCGAGGGTCAAGCGGTTGGTGTTCCAGCCAACATCTTCTGCTCGCATGATTTCGTAGGTTTCACGGTTCTTCAGAATGCCGTCCTGATGAATGCCGGACTCATGAGCAAAGGCGTTAGCGCCAACAATGGCTTTGTTGGGTTGAACCGGGAAGCCGGTAATGCTGGAAACCAGTCTGGAGGTTGGAACAATATGTTGAGTGTTAACGCCAGTGCTTACTTTCAGCTCATCCTTACGGGTTTGAATGGCCATCACGATTTCTTCGAGAGAGGCATTACCAGCGCGTTCGCCCAGACCGTTGATAGTACATTCAACCTGTCGTGCACCATGAACAACCGCAGACAATGAGTTGGCAACGGCCAAACCAAGGTCGTTGTGGCAATGAACAGAGAAGATGGCTTTATCGGCGTTAGGAATACGCTCAATCAACTGACGAATGGTGTCGCCATATTGATGCGGCAAGGCATAGCCAACGGTGTCCGGAATGTTGATGGTGCGAGCGCCAGCGTCAATAGCTGCTTCAATGATACGGCAAAGAAAATCTATTTCTGAGCGACCAGCGTCTTCACAGGAAAACTCGACATCATCAATCAGGTTGCGAGCCCGTTTCACAGCAGTTACTGCCTGTTCAACCACCTGGTCTGGTGTCATACAGAGTTTGTGCTGCATATGGATTGGTGACGTGGCGATAAACGTATGAATACGGCCACGGGCTGCTGGTTTTAACGCTTCAGCTGCACGGTCGATGTCTGCAGGAAGAGCGCGAGACAGACTGCAAACAGCACTGTCCTTAATAGTTTTTGCGATGGTGTTTACCGCATCAAAGTCGCCTGGGCTAGCGATAGCAAAGCCGGCCTCGATAACATCAACTTTAAGCATTTCCAGGGAACGGGCTATACGCACCTTCTCGTCTTTGGTCATGGCTGCGCCGGGGCTCTGCTCACCGTCACGCAAAGTAGTATCAAAGATAATGACCTGATCGTTATTCATCACTGCCTCATTCTTATAGCTGTTTTATAAACAATCTAATACGCAATTCAGTCCGGCTGTATAAGCTCGGTTTGCGATTATTGAAATTATGAAAATTTACTGACCGCTTGAGTCAGAAGGCTTGAAAGCCGGGGGTCGAAGGTGAAATCAAATATACTGCTCAAGGCAGTAGTAGAAGCAGGCGGGCAGGACGAAAGAAGGTTTTCAGGGCGAAAGAGGCCACAGCAGGTGAAACTGCTTTTGGGTTGATGCTTTGGTGTGGTGCTACTGCATTCATCGTGAGTTCTTGATGTTATTGCGTATGAAGTAGGTGTTTGCACTATATATTCAAAACTGGAGTTTGCCAAGCCGCTTGCTCTAATTAAGCGCTCTGGATAGGATTTGGACACGATTAAATAATTTTGAATCAGGGAATAACGATGAAAAAGTACCTGGCGATACTCTTTGCAAGCCTGCTTTCAGCAGGTTGCGCCCTCAGCCCTCAGGATGTTGAGGTTAACCCAAGGATTACGCTTGAGCAGCCTCAGGAAGTAATTGATGGCACTGTAAGTACCACTGTTTATGACGACAGAATTTCTAAGTCCCTTGGTAATCGTGGCGGTGTTTATGGTGACACCAATGCCATTACTACCACTAATAACTTGCCACTGTCGTTGAGATCGGCAGTGGATCTGGGGTTGCGTGAGCTGGGTATGACAGTGACCGAGTCGGAAGATGGTGCCCAGTTTCAGCTTTATCTGGACGAGCTGGAATACAGAGTACCTGAAGGTAACTACATCACACAGGTGGATTTAATGGCAAAGATTCGTGTGGTGGTTGTTAATAATGGTAAGCGTTTTAAAGGCAGTTATACCAGCTCTATTCAGGAGCGTGTTCCTACAGCCCCTTCCGATAAGAAAAATGAAGAGCTGATTAATCGAGTGCTGGGTGATGTGTTGGATCGAGCCTTTTCTGATTCCGAGTTGCAGAACTTTCTGGCTGATATCTGACGACGTATTGATATGGAAGAGCCCGCTTTTTTTGCGGGCTCTTTACTGTTGATGGTTACTTTGACAATGGCTGCTCAAGCCATTTAGCAACCAGCTTTGCCCAGCTTGGGTAATCGTTCAGGCAAGGGATCAACTCCAGAGACTCACCTCCCGCTTTAATGAAGTCTTCTTTCGCTTCCATACCAATCTCTTCGATGGTTTCCAGACAGTCAGCCACAAAGGCAGGGCAGATAATCAGTAGCTTTTTAACACCTTGTTTGGCCAGGTCCTGAACCATATCGCTGGTGGCAGGTTCAAGCCATTTGGCGCGACCAAGCTTGGACTGAAAGGCGACAGAATACTTATCCACAGGGATTCCGGCTTTTTCAACAAAGGCTGCGGTGGTTCTATAAACCTGATGGCGGTAACAGGTCTGATGTGCGACAGAGGTTCTCTGGCAACAGTCGCCTGATTTCAGGCAGTGATTGCCGGTAGGGTCATCTTTCGTGATGTGTCGTTCGGGTACACCGTGATAGCTGAAGATCAGGTGATCGTATTCTTTGCCGAGGTGTTCGCCAGCGCTTTCTACCAGAGCATTAATATACTCGTCAGCATCATAGAAGACAGGATGAACTTTCAGTGTGATGGGGAGCTTATGTTCGCTGACAATTTTCTCTGCCCGTTCTACTACTGTTTTTACAGTAGACATAGCGTAATGAGGGTAGAGAGGAAAGAGTACGACTTCTTTAATGCCTGGCTTACTGGCCAGTTTGATCAGCGCGCTTTCCATGTCCGGTTTGCCGTAGCGCATAGCCAGCTCAACGGGCATATCCGTTAAGCCGTTCACTTGCTCGTAAAGGTCTTTGCTGATGCTGAGTAGAGGTGAACCTTTGTCGGTCCAGACAGACTGATAGGCTTTGGCTGATTGGGCAGGTCTTTTGGGTAGAACAAAAAAACTGACAATCATGCGGCGCAGCAACCATGGAAGGTCAATAACATTACCGTCCATAAGAAACTCATTAAGATAACGTCGAACGTCGTCTTCGCTCGGGCTGTCAGGTGATCCCAGATTAACCAGCAGAGCTCCGGTCGCTTCCATCCTGATTCCTACTCATATGTGTACTCAGGCGATGGAGTATAACCAAACAGAGGTGAGCGTGAAACGCTACTGCGATAGAGCTCAGTAGCGTTTCACACTAAATGGCAGGATTAAGTCGTGGCTTCAGCATTTCTTCCGGCAAATCTGAGTACCAGATAGCCAAGAATGGCAGAAAACAGTGAGCCGACCAAAACGCCAATACGGCTTGGCAGAAGCAGGTCCTGGCCTACTGTTTCAAAGGCCAGAGAGCCTATGAATAAACTCATGGTGAAACCAATGCCACAAAGAATGGACAGTCCAAACAGCTGCATCCAGGTCGAGCCTGCAGGCTTTTTGGCCAGTCCCATCACAATTGCCAGCCAGGTAAAACCGAAGACGCCAAGAGGCTTACCAATCAGCAGTCCGGCAATAATACCGAAAGGTACCGGATCGGTCAGAGTAGCCAGCTGATTGATGCTTAGAGCCAGGCCTGCGTTAGCAAAGGCAAACATGGGCAGAATAAAGTAGTTCACGTTCTCGTGAAGCTTGTGCTCAAGACGCTTCAGTGGCGAACGGCCTTTTTTATCCTTCAGCTTTATGGGAATGGTCAGGGCAATAATGACGCCGGCCAGTGTTGCGTGAACACCCGACTTCAATACGCAGATCCAGAGCAGGGTGCCAAAGAACAGGTAAGGCGTCAGGCTGGTCACTTTTAATCTGTTCAGCAGAACCAATACGCAGATAAAGGCTGCTGCCAGAGTAATGGACATCACAGAAAGGTCGCTGGTGAAGAACAGGGCGATGATAATAATTGCACCCAGGTCATCAATAATGGCCAATGCCAGCAGGAAGATCTTCAGTGAAGGCGGAACACGTTTGCCGAGCAATGCGAGTACACCCACGGCAAAGGCAATATCTGTTGCGGCAGGTATAGCCCAGCCCTGACTTGCGGCGGCATCGGTGTAGTTAAAGGCGGTATAGACCAGTGCGGGTATCAGCATGCCGCCAACCGCTGCAATAGCAGGCAGTGCAATCTGTGAAGGTGAGCTGAGTTCGCCTTCAACCACTTCGTGTTTAACTTCCAGACCAATCAGCAGGAAGAAGAGCGCCATCAGGCCATCATTGACCCAAAGCAGTAATGGCTTACCGATTTCCAGGGGGCCGATGGCGATCTGGATGGGCAGGTTAAGAAACAGGTCGTAAGTGCTGGACAGGGGCGAATTAGCTGCCAGCATTGCCAGGGTTGCTGCGATAATCAGCAAAATTCCGACTGCGTACTCCTGGTGCAAAAAATGTCTGATTTTCCCGAAAAGCATAAAATTTCCGATAAAAAATGAATTCGTAAGAACAGATTTAGAAACATCCCCTGTCTCTAGTTTACAAGATTACAGGGGATGGATAGTTAAAAAAACGATAAGCCTGTCGTTTTTAGATCATTTGACTATTTCTTTACTCTTTCGCTCTACAGCCCAGTGAATTGGATGCTGTTATGGCCTTCTCGCCAGTGTAACGCGATCGTGTCCGGCTAAATCCTGCTCAGTTCTGGCATCAATTAAGCCATCCTCTGTCAGAATGCTGCGAATATCTCTGCCCTGATCAAAGCCGTGTTCTAGTAGCAGCCAGCCGCCCTGTTTCAATTTTTGAAAGGCCTGAGCTGAAATCAGACGAATATCGTCAAGACCATCGGCTCCGGCAGTCAGTGCTGTTATGGGTTCGAACTGCACATCGCCCTGATTCAGGTGCTCATCGTCTTCACGAATATAGGGCGGGTTGCTGACAATCATATCCATGTTGTCAGGCAAAGGTTCGCACCAACTGCCCAGAAGAAATTCAACATTGGCGATTTGATTAAGCTGAGCATTCTCTTCGGCTGTGGCTAAAGGCTCAGGAAAACGATCAACCGTCATTACTCGCCAGTTTCGATTTTCCTTCGCTAGTGAAAGCGCGATGGCGCCACTACCTGTTCCTAAATCCGCAACCAGAGCGTTTTCAGGAAGCTGCTGGTTGAGAGCAATCTCCACAAGGTGTTCAGTATCCGGTCTTGGAATCAATACCGATGGATTAACCTTGAGTTTCAGGCTCCAGAAATCTCTTTCACCGGTCAGATAAGCGACAGGAGTGCCTTGTGCCCGTTGTTCAATCAATTGATGGAATGCTTCGAGCTGTGGCTCGGTCAGCTCTTTATCCGGCCAGGTAAACAGGTAACTGTTGTCTTTCTGCAGAACATGGCAAAGCAGAATTTGAGCGTCGAGACGTGCTGTATCACTCTGCTCGTTGCGCTGTGGATAACTCTCAATAAGGCGTTGAGTCGCCCCGTTGAGAGTAAGGTCAATTCTCCTGCTCATTGGTTCGACATACCAGCGAGCAGATCAGCCTGATGCTGTTGTAGTAGAGGTTCTACCACTGAATCCATATCGCCTTCCACGATTTCGGCCAGCTTGTAGAGTGTCAGGTTGATACGGTGATCGGTCACTCGACCCTGTGGATAATTGTAGGTGCGAATTCGTTCGGAGCGGTCGCCGGAACCAACTAGGCTCTTGCGGGTATCACTCAATTCTTTGGCTGCTGCGGAATCCTGAGCATCCTGCAGTTTGGCGCCCAGCAGAGCCATAGCTTTGGCGCGGTTCTTATGCTGAGAACGTTCATCCTGGCATTCCACCACTACACCCGTTGGCAGGTGAGTCAGTCGAATAGCTGAGTCGGTAGTGTTGACGTGCTGACCACCGGCACCGGAAGATCGGAAAGTATCGACGCGCAGGTCTTCCTTTTTGATCTCGATGGCATCCTGTTCATCAGGCTCAGCCATGATGGCAACGGTGCAGGCAGAGGTGTGAATACGGCCTTGAGATTCGGTTTCCGGAACACGCTGAACCCGGTGAGCGCCGGATTCAAATTTCATGCGACCAAACACGTTGTTACCGACAACGCGGGTGATAATTTCGCGGTAGCCGCCGTGTTCACCGTCATTGGCGCTGATGACTTCGATCTTCCAGCCGTTCTTCTCCGCATAACGGGAATACATGCGGAACAGGTCACCAGCAAAAATAGCCGCCTCGTCACCGCCAGTACCGGCACGGATTTCCAGGAAAGTGTTGTTGCTGTCGCGAGGGTCTTTTGGCAGCAGAAGAACCTGAAGGTTTGCGGCCAGTTCTGGCAGTTGTTCTTCACAGGCCTGAATCTCTTCTTCAGCCAGCTCTTTCATGTCGGGATCGTCGAGCATGGCCTGAGCTTCTTCGAGGCTCTTTTGGACCTCGTCATACTCTTTATAGGCGGTTACCACCGGCTCAAGTTCGGCGTATTCCTTGGAAAATTTTCGGAATTTATCCTGATCGCCAATAACGCCCGGATCGCTGAGCAGTGCGCCCAGCTCTTCGAAACGATCGAGCAGTGTGTCCAGCTTGGTGCTGAGAGTAGCCAGTGTGGAGTCTTTCATTGCCTGTCTGTCGGTTGTCCGGCCAGACGTTCAGCATAAGCCGAAAGAGTCTAGCCGGAGATGATTTCTTTGATAACCCGCCCTTCGTGGGCTCTGATGCCGAGCAGATCTTCTGCCCATTCCAGTTGTTCTGTCTGGCCGCTTGCAGCAGCTTTTTTCATCTGAACGCTGGGTGTGTGCATCAGCTTGTTGGTCAGGACGCGGGCAAACTGGGTCAGAACCTGTTCCGGAGCCTGACCATTGGCCAGAGCCATCATGGCTTTTTCCAGTTCATGGTCGCGCAGTGCTTCGGTGTTCATACGATAACCTCGAAGCAGGCTGACAGCATCCAGAGAGCGTAGCTGGCTCATGAAATCCTGTGAACCGGATTCAATCAGAACCTCTGCTTCCTTGGCTGCTTCCTGTCGTTGCTGCTTATTGTCTTCGATTACGTCGTGAAGGTCATCAACGGTATAAAGAAAAATATCGGAAAGTTCAGCAACTTCCGGTTCGATATCCCTTGGTACTGCAATGTCGACCATGAACATCGGGCGATGCTTACGCTGTTTCAAAGCACGCTCGGCACTGCCTTTACCCAGTACCGGAACCGGACTGGCAGTAGATGCAACGACAATATCGGCTTTATGGAGCAGGTGGGGAATATCAGACAGCAGTGCAGACTGGCCACCAAATTCATCGGCGAGGCGTTTGGCACGGCTGAGGGTTCGGTTGGCGACAATAATATTCTTCAGGCCCTGTTGGTGCAGGTGCTTGGCAACCAGTTCGATGGTTTCACCGGCGCCAATCAGTAGAGCGGTACTTTCTGACAGGTCTGGAAAAATCTGCTTAGCCAGAGTGGTTGCAGCAAAGGCAATGGATACTGGCTGACGGCCAATAGCGGTCTGGGTTCTCACATGTTTGGCAGTAGTAAAACAGTACTGAAACAAGCGTGACAGTAGTGAACCAATGGTTCCTGCTTCCTGAGCCTGAGAGTAAGCGGTTTTCAGTTGTCCGAGAATCTGTGGTTCGCCCAGAACCATGGAGTCCAGGCCGCAGGCCACCCGCATCATATGCTGAACAGCTTCCTGATTGTGATGGATATAGCTGTGTTCGGTCAGCAGCTGATGGTCCAGGCTGTGGTAACCGGTCAGCCAGTCGAGCGCCTTCCGGTAATCGGAATTGCTGGCGCAGTAAAGCTCTGTCCGGTTGCAGGTGGACAGAATGGCCACCTCTTCAGTGCCGATAAACCGGCTGGCATCCTGAAGCGCTTCCGGCAGCTGGTCAGGCGAAAAGGCAACCTGTTCTCGCAGGGAGACAGGCGCTGTTTTGTGGTTGATGCCGGCGGTCAGATAACCCATAAACGTCGGATTCGCTGCTTACTCGTTAAAAAGATGAATTGTTATTGGCGCTATAAAGGTCACTATTATTCACTACTGCTCAGAATTATTCATGGTTAAAACAATTATGAACACATCAGGAACCCTGATGTACGACAATGAATTGGTGAATAACACATCATTCGCAAACCGGATTCATTATAACAACCCTGCAACCTCTGCTGAATGGCAGTTTCTGCGGATTGCCTGATTGAAAAAAGCCCAGAATGTTACTGCTAAAAGACTCTAGAGAGTCAGCGGCCAAATTTCTTCACAGGATTTTCGCACACTTTCAATATCCATATAAGGAGTATGGATAAAAATGGTTTGTCGCTCTAAACACTGAATGATTGGCCGATCACTTTCTTACGGTTGGTATACGCGTTTGCTATAGATGTATCAGGTGAACCAGTGTGTCATCATATAAACTGACCGCAGTAATTTTGAATCCCATGGTGCTGCTGGCAGGCAGATACGATTTTTCTAACGGGTAAAGGCATACCATTCATGAAGAACCTTACTGGTTTCTCTTTATTGCTGGCGGCCACACTGCTGTCGGGTTGCTCAACTCTTGATACAGCATTTAATACCAAAAGCCCTGCGGATGCAGGAAAACAGTCTGAAGCCAGTGTTACACCTGCAGAGCCAGCCGAGCCTATGCGCTCGTTTGATCCGGATACGCTTTATGATCTGATGGTGGCTGAGCTGGGCGGCCAGCGAAAACGTTACGATCTGGCACTGGGTAACTATCTCAAACAGGCACACAAGACTCAGGATAAAGGCGTTGCAAAACGCGCTTACCAGATCAGCCATTCTATTGGTGCCAAACAGGCCACTCTTGATGCCGCCTTATTGTGGGCAAGACTTGATTCAGAAAACCCTGCAGCTATTCAGGCCGGTGCGGTTGAGCTGATTCGTGACGGGCAGCTGGAAGAAGCGGTTGAGCAAATGAAGCAGGTTTTGCAAGCCGGCGGCGAAGCTCATTTCGATTTTCTTGCATCCAGTGCCATTGAGCTGTCTCAGGAAGAGCGCGATAAGCTGCTGACAACCTTCAATGTTATTCTAAAGGATTATCCGCATTACCAGTCGCTGAATCTTGCCAAGGCCATTTTGCTTTTGCAAAGCGAGCGCTATGAAGAAGCCATGACTCTTTGTAATTCGCTACTGTCCAGAGATTCCGGCTATGTGAAAGGCATTATTCTCAAAGGTCGGTTGCTGAACAAGGTGGGCCGTGGCGACGAAGCCGAGAGTATGCTGGCCAATGCGGTTAAGAAACATCCCGAGCGTCCAAGGCTGAGATTGCTTTACGCAAGAATTCTGGTGCATCTGGAAAAGCTGACAGAAGCCAGAGAGCAGTTTCAGTTATTATTGAAGAGCGCTCCGCATGACGTTGAAATTCTACTGTCGCTAGCGTTGATTGCGCTGGAAAATGATATGACTGGCGAAGCGGAGCAATACTTCAACAATCTTCTGGCGCTGGGGCAGAGAAAAAGCACGGCTTATTATTACCTGGGTCGCATCGCTGAAAAGAAGGGTGACTTTGCGACCGCAAGAAAGAATTATCAGAAGGTTATGCCAGGAAAGGAGTTTATGGGCTCCCGGGTGGCGTTGATTCAAATGCTGCTTAAACAAGGTAAAACCTCTGATGCCAGAAAACAGCTGACAGAAGATCGTAATCGCTATCCGGTTCATGCGGTACAACTGTTCCTGTTAGAGAGCGAAATTCTGGTGGGCCTTGAAGAGCTGGGTGATGCCATTAAGGTGCTGACGGATGGTGTGGAGAGAAATCCTAAAAGCACTAATCTTCTTTATGCTCGAGCCATGGTTTTTGAGAAAGTGGGTCAGTTAGGTAAGCTTGAAAAAGATCTGAAAGCCATTATCAAGGTACAGCCAGAAAATGCAGCGGCACTGAATGCTCTGGGCTACACGCTGGCTGATCGTACCAAGCGTTATAAAGAAGCACTGGTGTTGATTGAACAGGCCTACGCGCTGGATAAAGAAGATCCTGCCATTATGGATAGTATGGGCTGGGTGAATTACCGACTGGGTAACCTTCAGAAAGCCTTGAAACATCTTGAACAAGCCTATGAGAAATTTCCTGACCCTGAAGTGGCTGCGCACCTGGGTGAAGTACTTTGGGGCTTGGGCAGGGTAGACGATGCCAGAGTTCTGTTCGAAGAAGAGTTGAAGAAAAAGCCTGACAGTAAAATTCTTCTGGAAACCCAACAGCGTCTGGAAAAGAAAGAGAAAGCAAAGAAGTCTGACCTGTCTATTGCTAAGTAATGTATAAATGAAAGTCTGGAGCAGGACGTTTCAGGCTTTTTTCAGAAGCAGTAAAAGAGTGTTTACACAAACTATGAATCCGGTTTTTTTCTATAGGGCTGTCAGCAAATGGTTGCTGGCGGCCTTTTGTGTTGTTCTGGTGTCCGGCTGTGCAACCGTACCTAAGCCGGAAGTTGTTGTGTCAGAACAGGTTAAGCAGCAGCTCTGGCAGGAAAATAAGCAGCATCGACAGAAGGTGGTGAGTTGGCAGCTGACCGGGCGTATGGGGCTTCGAGTGCCGGGTGAGTCCGGAACCCTGTCACTGGAGTGGCTGCAGAATCAGACGGAATACAAGCTCTACCTTGATGGGCCATTGGGTACTTCTGTGGCCCGGATTGAAGGTAATAAGCAAGGTATTACTCTGTGGGCAGATGGTAAGAAGTATCTGGGGCGAGACCCTGAATCACTGTTACTGCAGTTAACCGGTTGGGACTTGCCGGTTAGCTTGTTGCGCTACTGGATTGTCGGTATCCCTGCGCCCTGGTCTGATAAAACACTGCAGCTGAACAGTCAGGGGTTGGCGGAAAAAATCAGTCAGAGTGGCTGGCAGGTTGAGTACCTTGGTTACAAGGATTTCAAGGGTGTGACTCTGCCATCCCGTCTTCGTGTTACTCGTGGAGAGATTCGAGTAACGCTGTCGATTAGAAATTGGCTTGTCAGACCGTAAGTAGTGCAATAATCTTTTGACTCTTAGAGGCTGTTTGATAAGTATCCTCAATTTACTGTGACCGCAGTAGGACAGATACTTTTCAAACAGCCTCTTAACGCCTTAGTCTTGTTTGCTGTTTTACCGGATTCGAATGATGTCATCACCACTGGTTTTGCCAGCCCCAGCCAAACTGAACCTTTTTTTGCATATTATTGGTCGCAGAGAGGATGGCTATCACCTGCTGCAAACCCTGTTTCAGTTTCTTGATTATGGCGATGAACTTTCATTTGAGCAGCAGGGAGATCTAGAGTTGATTTGCGATATTCCAGAGCTGGTGAATGATGATAACCTGATTCTGAAAGCGGCCAGAATGCTGCAGGAAAAAACAGGCTGTCAGAAAGGTGCAAAGATTAATTTGACGAAAAGACTGCCCATGGGTGGTGGTGTAGGCGGTGGCAGCTCTGATGCAGCAACAGCTCTACTAGGCCTGAATCTGCTTTGGGAGCTTGGCCTCAGTATTGATGAGCTGGCTGAACTGGGGTTAAAGCTTGGAGCTGATGTCCCCGTTTTTATTCGTGGCTACGCTGCTTTTGGAGAGGGGGTTGGTGAAAAATTAACACCTGTTGAACCTGAAGAACAATGCTTTCTGGTGCTGAAGCCTGACTGCCATGTAAATACTTTATCGATGTTCAAACATCCTGATTTGACAAGAGATACCCCTGCTATTAAAGTTTGCGCCGCGTTGGACAGACTGTACCAAAATGAGTGCAGAAATGACTTTCAGTCTCTGGTTCGCAAGCTTTATCCGGAAGTTGATAAATCTCTGTTGCTATTGGATAATGCCGGAAATTCGAGCATGGGGCAGGCCATGATGAGCGGTTCAGGTGCGTGTGTTTTTGCATCCTTTGTCAGTCGTGAACAGGCAGAAGCGACTTTGACAGAACTCGGCTCTGAAATAGATGGTTTTGTGGCCCGCGGTGTAAACCAATCTCCGTTACATAACCAGATTCGCCAGCTGACAACATGCACGAAACAGAATTCACTGTCCGACAAGCGACTTTCTCGCAACCAAGAATGTCGCAACCAAGAATGACATCGAATTTTACTGGGGTGTCGCCAAGCGGTAAGGCATCAGGTTTTGATCCTGACATGCGGGGGTTCGAATCCCTCCACCCCAGCCATATTTCCAAAGCATATCCCTCAGTCAGCGACTTCCGCTGCAACCGTATTCCCGATTACAAAAAAAACAGCTACAAAAATAACCGTTACAAGAACAGCAATCTCCCGAGATCACAGCGCTCCCTCCAGCACAAAACTGTCTGTGAACTTCAGGTGAATTGCTACATCCACCCAAGACTACGACCACAGCAAGGTACAAATCAGTGTCGAAAATGATGGTGTTTGCCGGCAACTCAAATCCGGAGCTGGTGCAGAAGGTTGTCAATCACCTGCATATCCCATTGGGCAAGGCTTATGTTGGCCGTTTCAGTGATGGCGAGATTGCTGTCGAGATTCAGGAAAACGTACGTGGACGTGATGTTTTCATCATTCAGTCTACTTGTGCGCCAACTAACGATAACCTGATGGAACTGCTGGTTATGGCCGACGCTATGCGTCGCTCCTCTGCCGTTCGTGTTACTGCCGTGTTGCCTTACTTTGGCTATGCCCGCCAGGATCGTCGTCCTCGTTCAAGCCGTGTGCCTATCTCTGCCAAAGTGGTTGCAGATATGATTGCCAGTACGGGTGTGGACCGTGTGCTGACTGTGGACCTGCACGCTGACCAGATTCAGGGTTTCTTCGATATCCCTGTGGATAACATTTACGGTTCTCCTATCCTGCTGGATGATATGGAGCGTCAGTCATACGAAAATATGATGGTGGTATCCCCGGATCATGGCGGTGTTGTTCGTGCCCGTGCTGTGGCCAAGCGTTTGAACACTGACCTGGCGATTATCGACAAGCGTCGTCCTGAAGCCAACAAGTCTGAAGTTATGAATATCATCGGTGATGTTGCTGGCCGTACCTGTATTCTGGTTGATGACATGGTGGATACCGCAGGTACACTCTGTGCGGCTGCTGGTGCACTGAAAGCTAAAGGCGCTACCCGTGTTGTCGCTTATTGCTCTCACCCGATTCTGTCTGGCCGCGCGCTGGAGAATATTGCCAACTCCGAGCTGGATGAGCTGGTGGTGACTAACACTGTACCGCTGAGTCCTGCAGCTCAAGCTCTAGGTCGTATTCGTCAGCTGGACATGTCGCCACTACTGGCTGAATCTGTACGTCGCATCAGTAATGCTGAATCCATCAGTGCGATGTTTCAGTAATTGATGTTCTAGTGACGTTGCTCTGGTTTTAGTGATGTTACTTTCAGACTGCTTGATGGATTGATCAGGCAGTCTGGTCTTATTGAAGTGCTACATTTTTGGTGTTTTCCTTTTCTTCTGTCTCCCTCTCCTGATATTCAGTACTCCTGCGTTAATGGTTAAAATACGGATGCTCTGTAAAAGTCAGACTGCGATAAGTCAAACCAGAACTGTATGCGCTCTGCCAGATTTTGAGTGTGTTCTTCGTCTGTGATGACTAATAGTGTTGTTACTTCTTTTTCCATCAATCGATTTGCGATTGAAAGCGTCATCTCTCTTCTGTGATTCTCTTTTTCTTGTTCAGGATCTGAAGAGGATGCAGGCAGATGTGCGTGCTCCCAATTCAGTATGAGTGGAACCACAAACTCATCATGCAGTACGCCTGTTGTCATGCTTCCGACGGCCAATACAGAGAAGAACATACCGACGTAGGGGTGGTCTGTACCAAAAGATCCGCCGGCTATTGAAAGCAAGGTTGTGCTGAGAAGAGTATTGAAGCTCTTCATCTTGTGGCTACTCTGGCGGTGAACCTCATATTGCTCTTTATAGCCGCGGGGAAATAACGTTGTGTTGTGGGCCAGATCTGAATTCAATTTATAAGGTAGGGGGAGTCTGGTCAGAGTTGTAGCTTCAACTGAGACGTCAGCAAAAGCGAGATTGGGATTTCGCGGGTAGAAATAGATCAGCTTTCCTTTGCTGGTCTCCTTCGTAATATTGGCCATTGGGTGGGGCTCGTAGGCTACATAGCGAAACCCGGTGATAATGCTTTGAGCAGCCAGACTGTCGTAGTAAGTGCTTTCATTCTCGCCAACAAATACTACTTTCTTTTTAGTGCCGTATTTGGATTTCAGTTCCAGAACTTGAATTTGAAAGTTGCCTTCAGGCTGATTAGAAAGTTCTTTTAAGAGGTTGATGTTTATTATCGGGGCAAAAGGGTCTGTTAAGGGATTGTATGTGCTTGGTATGTAAGGTGATTCGATTGTTGCCTTGCTTCCTATGTTTTCTGCACCACTTCCGCAAGGGAGGGCATGGCAGTAAATGCTAGAAAGACTAAACAAGATTGAGGATAAATATAAATATAACCTATTGTTTTTCATGGTTTATTTGTGTTTTTAATGAGTGTTTCGCTTGGACATATAAATCTTTGTTTGGTTCAAATTAAGCCCCCGCCCTAAATAATGTGCAGAAAAGTAGGGGTAATTCTATTTTGCAATTCCCGTTCTGGCCGGTATGATATGTCGCCTTTATTAATCCGCTAACCTGGTCGCAAGGCTGGCGGGACTCTGGAGATAGACAATGTCTGAAGCAATCGTACTGAATGCAGTAGCACGTAAAGACGTAGGGAAAGGTGCGAGCCGCCGCCTGCGTCGTGAAGAACTGGTACCAGCCATCATTTACGGTGGTGAGCAAGAGCCAACTCAGGTAACCCTGGAAGCTCGTGCTATCCGTAAAGCGCTGGAAACCGAAACTTTTTACTCCCAGATCATCAATCTGGAAGTAGACGGTGCTTCACAGCAGGTAATCCTGAAAGACCTGCAGCGTCACCCAGCGAAAGAATTCGCTATGCACATCGACTTCCTGCGTGTTGATGCTACTCACGCTGTTACTACTCACATCCCACTGCACTTCCTGAACGAAGAAGCTTGTGTTGGTGTTAAAGCTGGTGGCGCGATCACTCACGCTCGTGTAGAAGTAGAAGTTAAGTGTCTGCCTGCAGATCTGCCAGAATTCATCGAAGTTGATATGGCTGACGTTGAACTGGGTGGCCACGTGCACCTGTCCGACCTGACCATTCCAGCTGGCGTTGAACTGGTTGCAATGCTGCAGGGCGAAGGTCACGACCTGGACGTAGCTTCTGTACAAGCTACCCGTGGTGGTAAAGACGACGAAGCTGAAGAAGCTTCTGAAGAAGCTGGCGAAGAGTAAGTTTTACTTACTGTTAGCTAAGAAGCAGCCTGAATAAATCAGGGAGGGTATTATGGCAAAGGATTCATCTATTAAGCTGGTTGTCGGTCTCGGCAATCCCGGTGCCCAATACGATGATACTCGCCATAATGCCGGCTTCTGGTATGTGGAGCAGCTGGCCCGGGCCTATGGTGCGACCCTTCAGCCTGAGAAGAAGTTCTTTGGTCTGTCTGCCCGCATAACCGTTAACGGACAAGACGTTCGTTTGTTAAACCCGACGACTTTTATGAATAAAAGTGGTCAGGCCGTAGGTGCTATCAGTACCTTCTTCAAAATCCCCCCTGAATCCATTCTTGTGGCTCACGATGAGCTGGATCTGCCAGTTGGTGTTGGTCGTTTAAAGCAAGGTGGTGGTCACGGTGGTCATAACGGCCTGCGTGATATTATTTCTTCTCTTGGCAATAGTCGTGATTTTCTACGTCTTCGTCTGGGTATCGGTCATCCCGGTAACAGCAAGGAAGTGGTTAATTATGTGCTGCAAAAGCCTTCTATCTCCGATCGCCAGAATATTGATTCTGTCATCGACGAAGCTGTCCGTATTTCTTCTGAAGCCTTTACGGGTGCTCGTGCCAAAGCTGTGCAGGAACTTCATACTTTTAAGGGTTGAAGTCTCACTCCCTCAATTCTTACTTTCTCTGAATGTAATTGATTTTGCAGGATAGTTATCGTCAGGCAATCCATCACTGTTTCTTTTCCCCTGAATTCAGTTCCTTTATGCGGCTGTTCCTGGAAAATTAATCAGCCAGAGTTCCCCCAAGCCCTTGACTGCACCGGAGACTTCTGCAACAAGTGGTCGTGCTTGATTGCCCTGTTTCATAACAGTCGCCGACAGAATAGCTCACCAACATTGAGTTGGAACTAGGGGTAATATATTGTGCAGACTGAAAGACAATCTCAGAATGTACTGTTTGTTTGCAAGAACAAAGATAGTTGAGCTGTCATCATGCTGGATTTTTTTGGCCAGCGTTTCGGCCATCTCTGCGAGGTGATCCAGGCGAACAGTTTCTGTATCTTCAGGCGCGGTATCTGGAATAGAAAGGGATTTCCATGCAAGCTGGGTGGGTACAACTAACTGGTTGTATAATACACTTCTAACCATGTAAGCCGCTCCTGATAGTGTTACTACTGTACTTGCAGCCAAAGTCTCCTTTCTGCCGTTGTATAAGTAGCTTCCGAGAAGGCTCATCATGCCGAGGCTAGTACCGACAGTGGCGGCTGCTCCATCAAAACTCAGTAAAGATTGAGGGCGGAGGAGATAGAAGGATTTATAGTGTTCGTAAAATCCTTTAGGGAACAGTGCTGTGCTGTTTGCAGCTGAAGGAGATAATTTATAAGGTAAAGGCAGCTGTGAAAGAGCTTCAGCCTTGCGCTGAAGGAGTTTTGGGGGATTCAGTTGATAGTAATAGAGAAGTTTTTTATTTGCTTGCTGTAGTTCAATGTGCTCGAAAGGGTGTGGTTCGTAGGCCACAGAGTGAAGGATCTTTATTAAATAATTAAATAGTGTTGGATTCATCTCTGTTGTTTCATCTTCACCAATGAAAACGATGGTTTTAACTTTGTCGTCAACAACGGTATGGCTTAGTTTTAGAAGAAAACTATCAGAATTTTCTTTCTGAGCCTCAAGAAGTCTTGTAATTGCACGCGCGTCATCGACGACACTCTGCGTCTTTGCATGGGTAATGCCGCTATAGATCAAATTCAGTACAAGAGTAACTGTGCAGTAGAGGTGCGTGTATTCACTAAGATCGATCCTTTTCATATGATATATTTTGTAGGCGCCTTCATTAGTTATTAGTTCCTGCCATTCTCATACTCTGAAAGGCTACAAGTGTTAATTGATTTGAACTGTGTAATATGTATGGTTCAATGGCGCTGACTTAAGCCCCTAGATCAGTCATAGAAAAGTTAGTTAGTCTTTGTTTTCGGGAGGTAGATGAATGATAGATCTTCACTGCTAAATTGAAGATTTGTACGCTGCTTAGCCATGTTGCCGCTACGATCCTGATCAATAAGAAATGAGAGTCTATCCTTCAAGGGAGTGAGGACGTCGAGTGAAAAATATTTTCTGCAGATAGTTATATGAGGAGTATAGCTGCCATGCTCTGGCCTTGTTAGAACGTCAAGTTTGTAGCCACTTTGATGATAAAGTTCGTTGTACAGATGCTGGTTCAGTTTTTTGATAACAGCTTCACTCTCGTAATCCGGGCGGAAGGCTAGAACATCTGAGGGGAAAGGGTATTCAATACGATTGGCTTGAAAGTGGATCATGTTCCCACTCATGTAGCTGGATATTATGTCTCTGATAATGGGTTCCAGATTTCTTCCGTTATCAGTAGAGATATCTTCGATGAAGCCTATGGTCAGGTGTAAACGCCGATTTAGATTGAGAGGTTTTTCTAAATGGAGACTTTCAAACAGTTCTTGTTGTTGTTCTGGATCGAGCTCAAGGACGATGGCGATACTGCCTTCGCTAGCTAATGCCGGGGGCTGACTGAAAAGGGTTATTGCCATTATCATCAGGATGAGCGGTAGTCCTCTGCTTGCAGTTCTGGTTAGTTGTAACATCATGAATTTTCCCTGAGTTTTTTGAATTTACTCGTTGAGTAGTCGTTCAGATTTTTCGGGTGCTTCAGAATGAAACTTAAATGTTATGTTTCTATGGTTATAGTGGCTGATTCTTCTAAATAAAATCTGTGAATAGTTAAAGCTTTAGCTTGGGTATAGGCCAATAGCCCCCATTGTTGGCTTGCTTCCTGAAGCGTGTCATTGCGTGGTTAATAAGGCTGCAGAGCAGCTCTTCAAACTGGATACCCATGTGTTTGGCGCCATCTGGATAAAGGCTGGTAGGCGTCATTCCTGGTAAGTTGTTCAGCTCGGAGAAAATGGGCGTGCCATTTTCGGGAACAAGGAAATCTGAACGACTGAGGTCAAGACAGTTAAGTGCCTTGTGCGCTTTAAGAGCGATGTTCTGAACTTGCTGATATTGATGCTTGGGAAGCTTGGCGGGAATGATGTGGTTACTCAGCCCCGGTGTATAGCGGTGCAGGTAATCGTACCAGGCGTTATCGGGAGTTTTTACTTCAATTACCGGTAGGCTGGTGTAATCTTCCAGATGCAGAACGCCTGCAGTAATTTCCCTGCCTTCAATAAATTCTTCGACCAAAAGGCGTTCGTCCAGCTTCAGGCCGGCTTCCAGCTTTTCTTTGAGGTCATCATAACCAAGCGCAAACTGTACGCCTATTCCTGAGCCTTGGCAGGGGGGTTTGATAATGACCTTGGGTCCCAGTTGTTCAATACATTCCAGTGTTGCTTCTTCGATATGTTCGTTTCTATACACAACCCTGTCCTTTGCCATGGGTATACCGGCTTTGGCGAGCACTCGTTTGGTGACAATTTTATCCAGTGAACAGGCGCTGGCCGTTACGCCTGAGCCTACATAGGGGACGCCCATTATGTCCAGAAGGCCTTGCAGGCGGCCGTCCTCTCCGTATGGGCCGTGGGCAACTGGAAAGGCTATATCAACCTTGTGGCGCAGCAGTTCGGCTGGCAGGGTGCTATCCAGCTCAAGGTGAATCACTTTGCCGTAATGTTTCTCCAGTGGTGGTGTAATACGACTGGCTGAGAGTCTTGATACATCGGCTTCCGGTGAAAGTCCGCCACAGATAATGGCAATAGTTATGCTTTTATTAGGCATTATGAGATTCCGAATAATGTTAATAAGTTATTGTAGAAGGTTGTAAAGAGGCTGGATTATTGGATTCCCCAATATCTGGAGTGCTGTGCATGGCCGTTGTAGCTCCTCTTCACTCTTTCTATATCTGTAAAGGAGTCTGTATCCACATGTTTGAAAAAGTCGCAAAACTTCAGGCAGCTGTGAATAAAGAGGCCGTTCTTGCTCTCTAATGGCAGATGACTCAAATAATCAATCGATTTAAAGTAGTCGTGTTCAGATAGGTGTACCCACTCGTAGGCGTTGCTCACATTGAATAGCATTACTTTAGCTCGTTGTTCTTTAAGTATGTCGCCAAATTTCTTCATGTTTGTTTTGCTGGCCAGATTGATTCTTACCGGGCTGAAGGAAATGGATTGGATGGTTTCCATAACCTGCTTCATATTGTCGAAGTTATCGAACATGCTCAGGTCAGGCATTTGTCTGTCGTGATAGCTATGGAGGATGCTGTAAGTCTCGCTATCGAGGAAAGAATTGCTGAAAAAACGCATTAAGTAGCCGGTCCAGCTTTGATCCTGGAAATAGAATACAAAAGTCAGGGTTGTTGCCAGTTTTTTTCTGTATTCGGAAAGCGTGTTGATGTTTAACTTTCCTTCGGGGTAATCATTTCTGGCCCAATGTTGAAGGATCTTTATATAAAACATGTTGTAGTTGAGCATGCCATTGGAAATATCAAGAAAAATAATGTGATTTACCTTTTCTGACAGTGTGGGTAGCAGGACGTTTAAAAACGACTGACCTACGAGTATGGCTATGCGAGGGTTGCTGCTCTTACCGAGGTCTGGGAGCTGTTGTTGAATGTCGTAGATGGCTGTGGGAAAAGGTCTGAGAAAGAACAGTAAGTGATTTTCGTTAGAGAATGGGAACTCAATAGTGTTGTATTCAGCCGGGGCTTCATTGATCTCTGAAGTTGTCAGTGTAGGGAAGGCCAACTTCAGCTGCTTCGAAAGCTGGGTGTTTAAAGAGAGGCTGCTTTGCTGCTCTGTTTCTGGCTGAATCGCGGATTGAGCTTGACCGTGTAAGGTTGATACTAAGAGTGTGAGTAATAAGAAGGCCTGAAAATAGAGTGATGGAAGGAATAGAGACTTCCTCATACTTGGCACCTTCTTTTATTTTTATAGGTATGTGATTTATATCCGTTGCTTTCATTGACCTCTTTTGTCTGTCTAGGTTCCCTCCTACTGGTTTCAATCTTTATCGGGCTTTATAATTCGCCACCATGTAGCCGTGAGCAGACCGCTCAGGTCGGTAAATCGCATGGCATCACTCTCTTGATACCCCTGAACTCAGGGCTGGAAACGAATTATGGGCTTTAAGTGTGGCATCGTTGGTCTGCCCAACGTTGGTAAATCAACTCTGTTCAATGCGCTGACCAAAGCAGGTATTGATGCTGAGAACTTCCCTTTTTGTACTATCGAACCAAATGCTGGTGTTGTCGCCATGCCAGACCCGCGTCTGGATAAGCTGGCTGCGATTGTAAAGCCTGAGCGTGTTCTACCAACCACTATGGAATTTGTGGATATTGCAGGTCTGGTGGAAGGTGCGTCCAAAGGTGAAGGTCTGGGCAACAAGTTCCTGGCTAACATCCGTGAAACTGATGCTATTGCACACGTTGTTCGTTGCTTTGAAAATGACAACGTCATTCACGTGGCCAACAAGATCGATCCTGCTGCTGATATCGGCATTATCAACATCGAACTGGCTATGGCCGATCTGGAAAGCTGTGAAAAGCAGCTGCAGCGTGTCGTGCGTGTTGCAAAAGGTGGTGACAAAGAAGCCAAGGCTCAGAAAGATCTGCTGGAAAAAATTATTCCGCATCTGGAAGAAGGTAACCCGGTTCGCTCTCTGGAATTGAGTGATGCTGAGCAGGAGCTGACCAAAACTCTGCATCTTCTGACCACCAAGCCAACAATGTATATTGCCAACGTTGACGAAGATGGTTTTGAAGATAATGAATACCTGGATGTAGTGAAAGGCATTGCGGCTGAAGAGGCGGCTGTTGTTGTGGTTGTTTGCAACAAGCTTGAATCTGAAATTGCCGAGCTGGAAGACGAAGAGCGTAACGAATTTCTGGCTGATCTGGGAATGGAAGAGCCGGGGCTGGATCGTGTGATCCGTGCCGGTTATGAGTTGCTGAACCTGCAAACTTACTTCACCGCTGGTGTGAAAGAAGTACGTGCATGGACTGTAAAGGTGGGCGCAACTGCACCTCAGGCGGCCGCTGTTATTCATACCGATTTCGAGCGTGGTTTTATCCGTGCTGAAGTAACCGCATACGACGACTTTATTCAATACAATGGTGAGCAGGGCGCGAAAGAAGCCGGCAAGCTGCGTGTTGAAGGTAAGGAATACATCGTAAAAGACGGCGATGTCATGCACTTCCGTTTTAACGTTTAATAATAGATAACCAGTATCGTGTGAATTTCTGTCAGCTGGCTTGTCCGAATGCCTGACAGAAAGGAACTCTGCTTATCTATCGGTAAGGCGTAATCCCTGTAGGTATTTACTGAAAATGCCGAAAAAAGCAGCTCAATTGGTTGACAGGGAAGGGTTAAATCCTGAAAATGCGTCGCATCTTTCGGGGGCTAGGTAGCTCAGTTGGTTAGAGCACATCACTCATAATGATGGGGTCGGCAGTTCGAATCTGCCCCTAGCTACCATATTTCAATTACTGTTATTCACTGATTGACAGTAATTTGAAACGTGTTAACTTCGAAAGCGTCTGAAAAGACATTGCTGGGGTGTCGCCAAGCGGTAAGGCATCAGGTTTTGATCCTGACATGCGGGGGTTCGAATCCCTCCACCCCAGCCATTTAGTTATTCTCTTTCTTTTAAAGAAAGCTTCTTGACAAAATTGTCCTGAATGCAGAGAATAGCGTCCCGATTTGATGGCTAGGTAGCTCAGTTGGTTAGAGCACATCACTCATAATGATGGGGTCGGCAGTTCGAATCTGCCCCTAGCTACCATTCAATATCGGGAATTAACGTTGAGATATTGAACGTTAAAATTGGAGTGTCGCCAAGCGGTAAGGCATCAGGTTTTGATCCTGACATGCGGGGGTTCGAATCCCTCCACTCCAGCCATATTAGAAAAGCCTGTTAGTGAAAGCTAACGGGCTTTTTTTATGCCTGCTAAAAAAGCATAATCCTCTCTTCTTTTTTCCTTATCCTTCATTTTCCTCTCCATGGAGTCAGGTTTGGACATTGTTCTCTCATTAGACTGGGCGCTGCTGCTGTTTTTTGTAGCACTCGCTGCAGGGTTTGTTGACTCTATCGCTGGTGGCGGTGGTTTGATTACTGTTCCAGCTCTCCTGGCAGTAGGGTTGTCCCCGGCTCAGGCGCTGGCAACAAACAAGTTGCAGAGTTGTGGTGGCTCGTTCACTGCCAGCCTCTACTTTGTTCGCCGTGGGTTGGTGTCTCTAAAAGAGATGCGCTTTGCCATTGCTATGACCTTTATAGGGAGTGCTTTTGGCACGATTCTGGTGCAGTCCATCGATGCAAGCGTTATGGAGAAGGTGATTCCTTTTCTGATTCTGGGGATAGCAGTCTACTTTATTCTCTCAAAAGGCGCCTCAGCGGCTGAGGATAAGCAGCAGAAGATCTCTCTGGTTGCTTTTTCTTGCACTGCAGCGATGGGTATAGGCTTTTATGATGGTTTCTTTGGGCCGGGTACGGGCTCATTTTTTGCCATAGCTTTCGTCAGTCTGCTGGGTTTTTCGCTGACCAAGGCGACAGCTCATACTAAGGTACTGAATTGCACCAGTAACCTGGCGGCACTGTTGTTCTTTGTGTTGGGTGGACATGTTGTTTGGGTGGTTGGTTTGGTGATGATGGCTGGACAGTTTATTGGCGCCAGGTTGGGTTCCAGAATGGTGGTCAGCCGAGGGCAGCAGATTATTCGACCAATGATTGTGCTGATTGCTGTGACGATGAGTGGGAAATTACTCTGGGAGCAATATTCTCACCTTTTGTTTTCTTAGAGGCTGTTTGAAAAGTATCGTCCGTTGTGAGGATTGCAGGAAATTGAGGATAAAAATGCGGCTCTGAGAGGAGAATAGCTAGCTATTTGACGAACAAAGCCGCATTTTTAGACCGATTTACTGTGACCGCAGCAGGGCAGATATTTTCAAACAGCCTCTTAGTTCTGGGTTATTATTCATAGCCCATTATTAATATCTGAATAGCGAATGGATATCAGCTGGCTCAGTGTTTTATTTGGTGCTGTCTATATTGGTCTGATTATGGCCTTTGGCATCAACGTCATAATGCAAAGACGTCCAGTCGGAGTGACTCTGACCTGGCTCTTGCTGCTGTTTATCCTTCCGGTTGCTGGTTTCTTCTTCTATTTACTCTTTGGTTCCAGAAGATTGGGGAGTCGACGCCTTAAGAGGATAGAAAGTCTATATCCTGATTACGCCCAGTGGTCTGAACACCTTTCCAGAGTGCTTGAGGTGCATCAGGAGTCCTGCCCTTCCCGAGCTGTTCATACCGGTGTTTATAAACTGGCAGAACAGACGCTGGGTATTCCTGTACTTCCTTCCGATCGACTTCAGCTGTTTCACGAAACCGACAACATTCTTGAAGGGCTGTTAAACGACGTTAATGGCGCACAAGAAAGTATTGTCCTTGAGTTTTATATCTGTGAGCCGGAAGGTCGTATTGCGCAGCTGGCTGAAGCGGTTATTGCTGCGGCAAGGCGAGGTGTTGAGTGTGCAGTTGTGCTCGATGCAGTAGGAAGCTGGTCATTTTTGAAGAGCGACTGGCTGCAGCGATTTCGTAAAGAAGGTATTAGTGTTACTGAGTCCATGCCAGTAGGTTTGCTGCGAATGCTGTTTGAAAGAGTCGATATTCGTAACCACCGAAAGCTGCTGGTAGTGGATGATCAGATAGCCTGGAGTGGCAGCTTCAATCTGGTCGATCCTGTTCTGTTTAAACAGGATGCCAGTGTCGGGCAGTGGGTCGATGCCATGATTCGTCTTGAGGGTGTGCCTGCTCATGTCTTATCAACCATTGCGCTCTGGGATAAAGCGATGGAAACTGGTGAAAATCACCCGCTGTTTCATACCAACTACCAGATGCCCGAGTCTTCGCTGAGCTGTTATACGGGAGCCGACGTCCATGTGCTGCCTTCCGGTCCGGGTATTGATCGAGAGCGTTTGCATCAGGTTTTGCTGACTGCTATCTATGAAAGCAAGGAAGAACTACTGATTTCTACGCCTTACTTTGTCCCGGATGAGTCTTTGTTGCAGGCACTCAAGACGGCTTCCATGCGCGGAGTTGATGTCCAACTGCTGGTGCCTTATCGAAACGATTCCAGAATGGTGCACTATGCCAGTCGTTCTTATTACGATGAGTTGCTGAGTGCCGGCATAAAAATTCACCAGTTCAAAGGTGGGCTGCTGCACACCAAGTGTGTTTTGGTGGACCGTTCTACTGTGCTGTTCGGGACGGTGAATCTCGACATGCGCAGCGTCTGGCTCAACTACGAAGTGACCATGATCATCTACGGCCATGCTTTTGGCTTGACGATGACAACGCTACTGGAGCAATACATTCAGCAGTCTGAGCTGGTTGACGCTAAACGCTGGAATAAAAGACCCTTCTCTAAAAAGCTGCGTGAAAATCTTTTTCAGATATTTAGTCCGCTACTTTGAGTCCCTTCCTTAATATTTCTATTCTTCTTTGAATTTTATAAATCAGTAATGATTATATTTATTTTGAAAGAGTAATTTTTAATTCATTGATTGAATTAGTCGAACGCCTTAACTTGATTGGTGAATTTGTTAATTCACTCCGTATTAAGTCTGATGAAGTTTCAATGTTAAGTTTTTTCTCAAATTAATTCATCGAATCACAGTGATTTAATATTTACTGACACAAGACAACTTCTGTACAATTAATAACACGTATTATCGATAGTACATCACAGTCTCCCTATTGGTATTAATCGGTCAATATCGTCGATTTTGTTTCAGGTCATAGGATGGCCGCGTCGTTTAAATGGAAATTGCAGAATAGCAACAGCCGCTAAATGTTAATTACCGGTTATCGGCCTCTCTTTGCTCGAATTTTGCCTTTCAGTGGGATGTTAAGTTTTTAATCACTGAGCTGAGTTTTCTCGTGTCTAAAAAAACTATGAAACAAAATCTGGCGCTGACTGCGCTGGCTTCTGCTGTTATGGCAGCTTCTTCTGTTGCGCCTGCTGATTTGATTATTAGTGAGTATGTTGAAGGTACGGGCTATAATAAGGCGATTGAATTATTTAATACTGGCGATGTAGCTGTAGATTTAGCACGCTACAAACTGGTGATGTTCGATGAAGGTAATAAGTCAAAGGTTAATGAAGTTTCTTTGACTGGTAGCCTTGAGCCTAATCAGATCTACCTTATTGCTAAGAGCAACAAAAATAATAAAACACCACTCAAATTAAAAACTGATGGTGGTAAAGCTGACTCTGTAAGTTCTAGTAAGTTTTTTAATTTTAATGGTGACGACCCTGTAGAGTTGCAGCTGCAAGATGGTACAACTGTTGATGCAGTAGCTGCTAAGAAAGATACCTCTCTATCACGAAAAGTTGGTGTAGCTACGCCATCGGAAGCATTTGATGCTGATCAATGGAGTGAGGTTAAAATAACAAAAGACTACACTTACAACCAGTTGGGGTTTAGGCCTGGTGAGCAAGGTGCTGAACCAACTCCACCAACTCCACCAACGGCCTGGGACAGTTCTAGCGCCACCATTACCCCAATCAACGAAATTCAAGGTGATAGCTTCCGTAGCCCGGAGGTTCCTGATGGTAAATACGAATCTGAAGATGAGTATGCTGTTCAGGGTATCGTAACAAAGAAAGTGTCTACTCTTTACAAAGGGTTTTTCCTACAGGAAGAGACAGGGGATGGTAATGATAAAACCTCTGAAGGTATTTTTATCTATACTGGCGGGGCTGCACTGGCAGGCTTGGATGAAGGTGATCGGGTAGTCGTTAAGGGCAAAGTTAAAGAAAACTATGGCCAGACCCAAATCAATATTGGTAAAACTGACAAGGGTGCGCTCAAGTTCGACGTAAAAGCAAAAGCTGCCACTCCGGAAATCACCCCTGTAGAGCTCATTTTCGGTAGTTCGGAAACCTTGAAAAGCCAGCTGGAAAAATACGAAGGTATGCTGGTAAGTACTACGGATTCCAACCTTGTTGTAACGAGAAACTTTGGTTTTGATTTCGACGGTTTCCGCAATAACATGGTGTTGTCTCTAGAGAAGCCGCTCTACAAACCAACTCAAAAGCATGCTGCACTGAGTGATGAAGCTAAAGCATTGGCAGCTAAAAACACCAGTAATCAGCTATACGTTGAAACGGATGAGAAGCCAGCAAACGGTGTTATTCCCTACTTTACAGAATTTGATGCTGACAACGATTATATTCTGATCGGGGATAAGGTGGATAAGCTCGAGGGTGTGCTGGGATACAGTCATGACCAATTCCGTCTGGTTGCAAAAACAGGTGAAAACCTCGAAGCAGGAAACTTTGTTCACAAATTCTCAAAACGGACTTTGGAACCTAAAGCTAAAAAAGGGGAAAATCTTCGTATTGCCAGTTTCAACGTTCTTAATTACTTCAATAAGAGTGTTGGTGGCGACGATAATCCGTCAAGTGGCAATCAAAATCGCGGAGCCTCGTCAGAGACTGATTTTGCTAAACAGAGAACTAAAATCATCAATGCTATGGTGGCCATGGACGCTGATGTTATCGGTTTGATGGAAATTGAAAACAATGGTTTTGGTGAAAAATCTGCTATTCAGGATCTCCTGAACGGTTTGAATGCAGAGATGGCGCAAGGGAATGAGTACGCATTTGTTAAGTCTCCAGATGGTGGTGTGGTTGGTTCTGACGCTATCGCAGTTGGCATGATTTATCGACCCGGCAAGGTTGCGCTAAAAGGAGCGTCTGAAGTAATTGTAATGCCGTCTCAGTCATTCACTTATCAAGGCAAGCTAAAAGGTGAAACGACTGAAAAGACGCAGAACAAATATCAGAGAAACTCTCTTCTTCAAACGTTTGTGGTAAAGGTTGATGGTAAAGAGCAACCTTACGAATTTACCGCTGTTGTGAACCATTTCAAATCCAAAGGTTCTGAATGTCATAACGATTATGCAGAGTACAAAGGCTTTGGTAATGCTGCAGATGGTATTCCGATAAAGCTGAGTAAAGGGTCTTATAAAATTGATAAAACTAATAGAAATGAGAAAGCTACAAGAATTGATCAATACCAAGAAGATCTTCAGGGTAGCTGTAACGAGTTCCGTGTTTCGGCTGCAGAAACTCTAGGCAAGTACCTGAAAGCAAATAATGATGGTGAGAATGTCCTTATATTGGGCGATCTGAATGCCTATGGGAAAGAAGATCCGGTTAGACTACTGACTGATTACCAGTGGAAAGATGGTGATAGAAAACTAACCACAGCACCTTATACCAAGATTGGAACAGCTGATCTGGATGGTGAAAGTGGTCGTGCACTCACACAAGGCTTTGGTTATGTTAATCTGGCGGATCATGTAGCTGAACGTGAGAATGAAACAGATGTCTTCTCTTACAGTTATGGTGGTGAGTTAGGTAGCCTTGATCATGTTCTAGCCTCTCAGAAAATGATTGACGAGAATGTTATTGCAGATGTAACGGACTGGCATATCAACTCTGTTGAAAACAGCTTGTTTGAATACTCTCGCGAGTATTCTGGCAGCATTGAGAAGTCTGATAATGTCTACAGTTCTTCTGATCATGATCCGGTTCTGATTGATCTGAATCTTGGTGGAGAGGTTGTAAGACCGGAACCTGCAGAACCTTCTTCAGGAAGTGCCAACAGCTCCGGTGGCGGTAGCTTCGGTTTCCCAATGCTGGGTCTTGGTCTTCTGTCTCTGTTCGGTCTGCGTCGTAAGCGCAAGGTGTGAATATTTAGTCAATAATTAGCTTAAATATATTAATGGCGGCTCAATTGAGTCGCCATTTTTTTAAATTTATAATTCAAATTAGGCGAGTGTCTTATTAAATAGTTGTTATGGGTTTGTTATCTTCCGATGCACTCTGTTGCTTTGTTTGTGAAATAGAACACACTTTTACCACCTTATTACAAGTATGATCGCTCGTCTGGACTACTTGTGCTGCTGTACTGTTTTTACTTCATCAGCCTCTCACGGAACGAATCTTCAAAAAAACGTCACTGACTGTTCATATATTAATTTTAAAATCTGATCAGTTTTCAAAAGTGCATTTTATTATTTAAATTCTCAACCGGGGGTTCCAATGACTGGTCAAAACCTGAAGCTCAGCTTGATGGCATCGGCTGTTCTGGCAGCATCGTCAACGGCGTCTGCTGATTTAATTATCAGTGAGTACGTTGAAGGCAGTAGTTATGAAAAAGCCATTGAGCTTTATAATTCTGGCGACGTTTCAATTAATCTGGCTGATTATCAGTTGGTTAAATTCACCAACGGCAGTGAAACCAGTAAAAGTACTTTGCAGTTAACCGGTTCCCTTCCAGCCGGAGCCACTTATGTTATTGCCCATAATAGAGCCAGTGTCGAGCTGCAAGATAAGGCGCAACTGGTTAATGGCTCTGTCATCAATTTTAATGGTGATGATCCGGTTGCCTTGCAAAATAAAGCCGGTGATACCCTGGATTTGATGGGGCAGTTTGGCAAGGTTAAATTTGGTAAAGACAAGACCTTAGCCCGTAAGGCTGGCAGTACGCCTTCTGCAGAATACGATGCCGCTCAATGGGATCAACTGGCTAAAAATGCTATTGAAGGCTTGGGCAAGGCTCCGGGTGGAGTCGTTGTACCACCTACGCCTGTTTGGGAGTGTCAGGGTGAGTTGACTGAAGTCTTTGATATTCAGGGCTCCGGCGACAGCAGCCCTCTGGTTCCGGAAGGTTCATTTGCCGGTGGCCAGGTAACCGTTCAAGGTATCGTGACCAAGCGAGTAGAATCCCTTTATAAAGGCTTCTTCCTGCAAGCAGAGCAGGGCGACGGTGATGAAGCAACTTCCGACGGTATCTTTGTCTTTACCGGTGATGCTCCGGCGGCTTCTATAAAAGAAGGCAGCCGTATATGTATGCAGGGACAGGTTCGCGAATACTTTGGTCAGACACAGCTCTCACTAACGGAAGCTAACTTCCAGATTCTGGAAGAAAATGCTGCAGATATAGAAGCAGTACATATGGAATTTGACCCGTCTACTGCGCTGGAGAGCCAGTTGGAGCAGTACGAAGGTATGCTGGTCAGCACGACGGGTTCTGATCTTGTCGTCACCCGTAACTTTGGCTTTGACTTCGA
Organism: Endozoicomonas sp. OPT23; assembly: GCF_009653635.1. GTDB lineage: Bacteria > Pseudomonadota > Gammaproteobacteria > Pseudomonadales > Endozoicomonadaceae > Endozoicomonas_A. The sequence continues at coordinate 549,728 of NZ_PPFD01000002.1, forward strand.
CAGCTTCCGGAACAATATGGTGTTGTCACTGTCCACTCCGCTTTATAAACCAACCCAGAAATTTGCAGCTCTCAGTCCTGAAGCTAAACAACTGGCCGCTGAAAACGATAAAGGGCAGCTGTTTGTAGAAACCGATGCCAAGCCAGGCGATGGTGAGGTTCCATACTTTGATGAATTCAATGCTGAAACCGGCTATATCCGGGTAGGCGATAACGTTGAAAACCTTGAAGGTGTTCTGGCTTACAGCTTTGGCGAGTACCGACTGATTCCTGAAACCGCTGAGCAGCTTGATGCAGCAGACTTTGTTCATGATTTTTCAGATCGTGAAGATCAGCCGGATTTGTCGGCCGACCACGATTTGAAAGTTGCCAGCTTTAACGTATTGAATTATTTCAACTCCGGTGTCGGTGGTGACTCTAACCCTCTGGGTCAGAACCGTGGTGCAGGCAGTAACCAGGCTGACTTTGAAAAGCAGCGCACCAAGATTGTCAGCGCAATGATCAGCATTGATGCCGATATTCTTGGTTTGATGGAAATCGAGAATAACGGTTTTGGTGAAAAATCAGCCATTCAGGATCTGGTCACTCACCTGAACGCCGAGCTTTCGGAAGAAGACCAGTATCGTTTTGTTCGTACTGCTGATAATAGTGTGATTGGTACCGATGCCATCGCTGTGGGCATTCTTTACCGTCCCGCTAAAGTATCTCTGGCAAAAGGGTCCGAACTGATCGAAATGCCAATCCAGAGAGCAGAGTATCAAGCGCTTGAAAGTGGTAATGAAGTAACTAAAAGTCTGTTCAAAGGGCAGCGAAATACCCTGGTTCAGGAGTTCACAGTCAAGCTGGATGATGGTCAGACTCGACCGTTGACCGTTGCTGTTAACCACTTCAAATCCAAGGGTTCTCAGTGCTTCAACGACTATGCCGAGTACGAATGGCCTGTTCCTTTGAGAGGCAGTCGTGTTGATGAGCGAAATGCCGGGCGTGTTGCTGACTTTGAAGAAGATTTGCAGGGCAGCTGTAATGAGTTCCGCCTGTCTGCGGCAAAAGTGCTTGGCGACTATATGCGTGAAAATAAGGCTGGCGATGTTTTGTTGCTGGGTGATTACAACGCTTATGGTAAAGAAGACCCTGTACGTCTGCTGACAGACTACGATGGTACTGGCCGCCAACTGAAGACGGCGCCGTATACCTTGATTGGCGACGAACCTCTGACAGGCGTTGAGGGTGAAGTTCTGACCGATGGTTATGACTACGTTAACCTTGCTGAGCTGGTGCACGGTACGGATGCCTTCTCTTACACCTTCTCTGGCGAGCTGGGCAGTCTGGATCACGCTATAGGTTCCGGCTCCATCACAGCCAAGCTGGCGGAAGTGACTGACTGGCACATCAACTCTCTGGAAAATAACCTGTTTGAGTACAGTGGCAGATTCTCCGGCAGTCTGGAAAAGTCGGATAACAGCTTCAGTTCTTCTGATCATGATCCGGTTATTCTGACGCTGGACTACAGCCTGTCAAAAGCTCAGCGTGTTGAGCTGGACGATATGGACGACGCCAGGGTTATTCTGGAAATGACAGACTATCGCAGTGACAGCTTTGCTCGCTTCGGTATTGCCAGGCCTGAGCTGGCTCGTGCAGATATTGGTCAGGCCGGTTTCCTGAGCGCAGAAGAAGATAAGCGTTATCTGGCGGCCTACGAAACGCTTGAGTCATCAGCTTCTGTTGAGTTGAACTCCGTTTCTACCGCTTGGGCACTGGTTCTTGAGCGCAGTTTTGCAAAGACTGACCTGCTTGAAATGAGCAGCGAAGAGCTACGCCGTGCCAAGCTGGATGTTTCCCGTAGTGATGTGACCCGTACAGCCATCGCGCTGGAGCTGGCAGAAGAGTTGAGTCTGGATGACCAGTGGCTGGCAGCCGCTATCCTGGACAACCCAAGAGCGTCTCATCAGAAAGTGTTGATTAATATTCTGGGTATGGACTTTGATCGTCGTGCACTGCGTAAGCAGGTCAATAATATAAAGTCTGAAATGCAGCCTGCTGTTCAGCATGAGCGTTGGGATATTATTAATGGCTAAATCAAAATAAGGCTTATGTCTTTATTTTTTGTTAGTGCTTAGTGACTGTAAGTATTTATCGAAAGTGAATGCTTACGTCACTATTATCTGTCTGCAGTTTTCTGATTTCTTAGAGAACTGTAGACAGTTTAAGTCATTGAAATTATTGTTTTTTAATGTAGTCTGCCTGCCAGTCCTGTTTTAAGGAGTGAACATGGATTGGGTAAATCTTAATGATAAAATCAACCAGCTTGTCCAAGCGAAAAAAATAGAAGAAATTCGAGCCAGCCTTGATTCCTTATTAGCGCTAACAGAATCAGAAAGTTGTTTGTATCTACTGACTGACAAGAATTCCAAAAAGTTTAAATCTTATTACGCCGCACCAGGTTCAAATAGTTCTCAGTACTTTGTAGAAAATCAGATGAATCATCAGCGGGTCACCATGCTGGTTAATAACCCTGTAGATTCAACCTCGCAGAGTATTTATGCTGCTATTGTCTCGATACTTGAGTCATATCATCGATACAGTCTGCAGATTCCAGTTGGAGAGCGCTACCTGTTGCAGATAATTAGCTTTAGAAAGGAAGCTGCTTTTTCACAAGAACAAGTCCAGCACCTTAATATTATTGCTACAGCATTGCTGCCGTGGGGGAATTATATGGTGGAGCAATGTGAAAAACGACAGAGGGCAGCGGTTGAATTTTCAGTAGAGCCTCTTACAAAAGCTGAATCAGATGTTTTAGACTTGTTGGCAAAAGGTATGGATGGGAGTGAGGTTGCTGAGGCTCGGGGAGTCAGTAAGGAGACTGTTCGGTCGCAGATTAAGTGTTTGCTGCAGAAGACTGGAGCCAGACATCAGAATGAGTTGTTGAGACGTTATTATATACAGCTTTAACAGCAGGCAGAGCTCTTTATAATTACTTTTACTTATCTAAAGTGAAATAGCCTGCGGGCAGGCCATTTCACTTATACACGAAGCAGACTAATTCTTAAGCAAAAACTCGTTGAGTAGGAGCTTAAATGCTGTCTTGATCCAGCCAGAGTTCCTGGTATTGACCATTGTCTGTACGCTGAATTCTTACGGGGCTGCGTTCAGCGTTAATAATACCACCTTCATAATCGCCATCAAGCTCACCGCTGCAACTTCTGGCGAACCATGCAGGGGGATTATTGCCATTCCAGTTCATCTGGCCGGTCAGTTTGATTCCACCTTCGATAGCCATAGAGCTGGATCCACATTCAAAGCTCTTTGCGGTTACAGCGGTTTCATCATCATTGACGACCTCAATGGATGAGCCGTTTTCCACTTCAAGCGCACTTTCGGTAGTCAATTTGTCTGCAACCAGAGAGCTGCTTGTTTCCAGGTCTATTTCGCCTTTCGCTTCAATTGCGCCAGCAGTCATAGAAGAGTTGTTGAATACGGATAAATCGCGCTCAATTTTCAGGGGCGTGTGCTCACTGATAAGAGAAGAATTATCTACAAGCTCAATCTTTTCTGCAGGATTAGCTAAACCTGACTTCAATACAATTGAAGTATTAGCTCTAGCCAAAAGAGAAAGATTGTTCAGGTCGCCGCTCTCAAACGATAAAGTGGATGATTCCACAATGACGTTAGGCAGGATGTCGGGGTCATCGTCATGGTCAGTTGTAGATTTGGGTTCAGGTAATGTTACATTTTTAAATTCAACGGATGCTTCGCGAGCAATTCGTACACTTCCACTTTGGATTGTGACACCTTGCAAAGTGATGTTGCTTTGGTTCAGGATGGCAAAGCTTGCAGGAGCATTCTGCTCAATAAAAACGGTACCTCCGTTGATCGTTACATCGTCTTTGAAAATCTGAACGGGCCCTGCACATTCTCCAATTACATTAACTGTCAGATCACCAGCAAACTTGGCATTGAGCATATACTCTCTCAGCGCCTGTGGAGTACTGGTGCAATCAATGCTTTCAGAGGAAGCGCCGATTTTATCTTCTAGGTACTTGAAATTTGCGTTTACAGATTCAGCAGTAGCAGGCTGATCTTTCTGAAACACATTCAGCTGATCAATTGCCAGAGCACTTCCAGAAGCCACAGAAATCATGGCAGCCAACAGAGTTGTTTTCATTTTATTCATCATCATTTTCCTTAATCTTAAAATTACTGCCAGCTAGAGCCGTCATTCCAATCGAACTGATCCCAGACAGCCCCATCTTTACTTGGGTCTGGAGTTGTATCGCAGGCATCACCAAGACCGTCATTGTCGGCGTCAGCTTGATCCGGGTTTGCTGTACCAGAGCAGTTATCGGATTTATTGCCTATGCCGTCTTCATCGGTATCGTGCTGCTCGTCCGCATCATTCGGGAACTTGTCGGCATTGTCGCCTACACCATCGCCGTCAGAATCAGCCGACTCATCTTTGTCGGTTGGGAAGGCGTCTTCCTTGTCAGAGACTCCGTCACCATCTGTATCACTTTTTAGAGGGTCCGTGCCGCTAACCAGTTCCTCTTCATCACTGATGCCATCGTTGTCATCATCAGTATCTTCATTGTTACCGATATTATCTCCGTCGGTATCTAAAGATTCTTCAGGATCCAGAGGGAAGGCGTCGTCATCATCAGTAACATTATCACCGTCATCGTCGGTGTCTTTGTTATTACCGATGCCATCACCATCGGTATCAACAGATTCAGTTGGGTCCAGAGGGAAAGCGTCGTCACCATCAGCAATATTATCACCGTCATCATCGATGTCTGTGTTGTTGCCAATACCATCTTTATCTGTATCAACAGACTCAGCGGGGTTTAGAGGGAAGGCGTCATCTTCATCAGTAACACCATCACCGTCGTCATCGGTGTCTTTATTGTTACCAATACCATCTTCGTCAGTATCTACGGTTTCAGATGGGTCAAGAGGGAGTGCATCATCCTCGTCGAGGACTTTGTCACCATCATCGTCGTCATCGATATTGTTATCAATACCATCGCCGTCAGTATCAAGTGCTCGGTTTGCGTCCTTGGGGAACGAGTCATCCTCGTCCCTTGCACCATCGTTGTCGTCATCCGTATCGGCATTGTCACCGATGCCGTCGCCATCAAAGTCAGCCCATTCCGAAGCATCTTCTTTAAAGGCATCTGCATTGTCGCCTACGCCATCACCATCGGTGTCAGTGTCTTCGCTGGCGTCTTTTGGAAAAGCATCATTGCTATTGTTGACGCCGTCACCATCCCAGTCATTATCACCAATGCTTGGTTTCAGGGTTGGAATACCATCATCATCTTTCTCAATTATGATGATTCCCCCTTCAGGGAGCCCGTCATAAACTTCTTTGAGTTTATCTACGATGCTGTCATCGATAGGGGAATCATCACTGAAATCACTGTATTCTTCAGGGATAGCATCGAGTTCAACCAGTAGTTCTGCTTTTTCGGCTGCTGCCTGATTACCTGCTTCAATAAAGTCGCCAAGAAGCTCCTCTTCAGGAATGCCAATTTCTTCGGAAACTTGCTCTTTGGCATCATCAAGGCTGATTTCTGCTTTACGCATCTTGATATCAACCATTGTCGACAATGGTGTTACTTCAGTCTGGCCTGCAGGTGCAGACATCACATAACCGGTAGTGACCTTTTTGCCTTCAGGGCTTTCAGCCGTGATGGTGGATTCATCTACGGTTTTATTAGGAATTGCCTGAACAACAACAGGATATTGACCAGGGTTGTCTATTCCAGTGACATTCAGCTCAGCTTTACCACCTTCTCCAGTTTCAGAAAATGGCTCACCTTCGTCGTGGCGGTAGTTATTGTCGATATCCAGCCAAACTTTGGCGTTACGCAAATAACCGTCGATTGCTGTTACTGACAGAGTAGTGTCTTGAGGGTCTGGAGTTGGTGATGAGCTATCACCTCCTCCTCCACCGCCACCACAGCCTGTCAGCGTAACAAGCATTACGGCACTTGCCAGTGCATTCCGTACGTGCATGTTTGATTCCTTGTACGCTGGTCGATTTTATTAAAAATTCGGGCTGGCAGATTTTGACTTTCGGAGGGAAAAACTCATCACCCATCTGGGGGAAAGGGGTTGAGAAGTGTTCTTTTTTTTTCTTTAAGCTTCAGGAATTTAAGCGTGTGGTATATCGTTGCGAGTATATTGATCAGAATCAGTTTGAGTTGTGTTTTTTTGGTAAAGATTCGGTAATTCTGTATATTTCCTGTTCAAATTGAATGCTCTACTTTTCACTCGGTTTATGACAGGGTGACTTCTTTTAGTAACGCAATTTTAATATCCTAGAGGAGCGAATGCGCGAAAAGTATTCGATGTGAGAGATTGGATGGATAAAAAAAGTAACCTGTTACAGGGAAGCGAACAATAATATGGCTGTATCGCACTCTGAGTTTTTGGGTAAAACAGTATCGGTGATTCAGAGTCAGCAACGAAAGCTGACTTTTTTGCTTGAAGCTTTTCTTGTTATTGCCCTGATGTATCTTTTGTCCGGAGTGATCTGGCAATTTCTGAATAAGTCAGATGAGTCACTTGTTCAGTCTCCACAAGTATTATCGACAGCAGTGGCGTCTGGGCAGAATCAAACGCTGTATCGAGAGTTATCAGACTTCCACTTCTTTGGTAAGACAGTTACCAACAAGCCTGAGCCGGTTGTTGTAGAAAAAGATATTCGTGAAATCCCCCGTTCAACATTGCCACTGAAGCTGGCGGGTCTACTGGCTCATCCAAATCCTGAGCGTGCACTGGCTATTATTGAAAGCCGTGGCAAGCAAGGGAGTTATCGCCTGGGAGAAACCATTGAATCCCATCGAGCCGAAATAACTGCAATAAAGCCAGACAGGGTCATTGTTACTGTTAACGGAAAAGAGCAAGCTTTGATGCTTTATCCCGAGCAGAAAACGTCGACAGTTTTCCAGCCAAAAGCAGTCGCAGAAACACCGGCCACTAATAAGAGACTCAAAACGCTGGTTGAGAAAGCCAGACAGTCCGGCAATATCACCGATTTGATCAGCATCTCCCCGGTCAGAAAAGAAGGGGAACTGATTGGCTACCGATTGAATCCGAGTAAATACCCTGAACTCTTTAAACAGGCTGGATTACAGCGAGGTGATGTTGCCGTTTCTGCCAACGGTAAAGACCTGACCGATCCGCTGGAATCTCTCGAATTATTAAATAATCTTGCAACACTTCAACGGGTCGACCTGACGGTTGAGCGTGAGGGCATGCTTTATCAGGTTGAACTGTCACTATGAAAAAAGTAATCGGACTCAGTCATTGTCTTAAAGCGGTTTGTCTCTCGGCATCCCTGCTGATGGCGCAGCCAGTATTTTCTACGGATTTTGCCGCCAGTTTTAATAATGCCGATATTCGTGAGTTTATTAATACGGTCAGTTCCGGACTCGGAAAAACCATTATTATCGACCCTGCCGTTAAAGGTAAGGTAACGGTCCGCTCTTACGAGCAGTTGAATGAAGAGCAGTATTACCAGCTGTTTCTCGGCGTGCTTGAAGTGAACGGCTTTGCGGTGCTTGAGCAGAAGAACAATATTCTCAAGGTTGTCCGTAACAAAGACAGTAAAACCTCAGCATCTCCGCTGAATAATGGTTCCGGCAGTGCTGACGACCGAATCGTTACCTGGGTTATGCCTATTGATAACGTACCGGTTCGAGATCTGTCACCGATTCTGCGTCAGCTGAATGCTTCCTATGGCAATGTGGTTAACTTCAATCCGGCAAACACTCTGATTGTTACCGGTCGTGCCGTTAACGTAGAGCGACTGGTTTCCATTGTTGAAGAAATTGATAAAGCGGGTGTTAAATCCGTAGAGGTGGTTTCCCTGAAGCATACTTCTGCGCAGGAAATGGCGCGTATTCTGACCAGTGTTTATCTGGGTAAAACAGATACGCTGACCTCAGTTGTTGCTAATGATCAAGGTTCTCAGATTATCATTTCCGGCAACAGCTCCAAGATCAAGCGGATGAAAAAGCTGGCACTGCAACTGGATTCCGAGAGAGCTACTGGTGCTGGAAACAGTCGTGTGTTCTATCTGAAATACGCCAGAGCCAAGGAAATTAAACCGGTTCTGGACGGTATTGCTGCTTCATTCTCGGGCGCTGCTGCTGGTAAGAAAACACCCGGAAGTAAAGTCAGTATTGAAGTTCATGAGCAAAATAATGCTCTGGTCATTTCCGCCCAGCCTGAATTAATGAATGAACTGGAAGCCCTGATTGGTAACCTCGATATCCGTCGTGCCCAGGTGATGGTGGAAGCCATTATTGCCGAGGTGGGTGAAGGTGACGGTGTAAATCTGTCTTTGCAACTGGCCAGTACACAGGGTTCTATTGTTCAGTTCCAGGATGGTTCTAATGTTCCTATAGGGCAAATTATTGCTGGTGTAGCTGATGCTCAGGGTGAAAAGGGCACAACGGTAATAGATGACGGGAAAACGACAATAAATCCGGATAAACCCGGTGATTACAGTACATTGGCAAATGCTTTAGGGAGACTCTCAGGTTCTGCTTTTGCTATTTCTTCTGGTAACTGGGGCGCACTGTTGCAAGCGGCCAGTACTTCTTCAAAAACCAATGTGCTCTCAACACCGAGCCTAATGACACTGGATAACGAGGCTGCTTCTTTTATTGTCGGTGACGAAGTACCGACTCTGACCGGCTCTACCTCCAGCAGCAATAACGACAATCCTTACCAGACCATCGAACGCAAGCAGGTCGGTGTCAAACTGGTGGTGACTCCACAGATCAACGAAGGCGATGCGGTACGTCTGGATATTGAACAGGAAGTGTCGAAAGTAAATGGTCGTACGCCTGTTGACGTAACCTTCTCAACCCGTCAGGTGAAAACCTCAGTTATGGTTCGCAGCGGTGATACGGTGGTTATTGGCGGCTTGATGGATGACGACGTTCAAGAGAGTGTTTCCAAGGTGCCTCTATTGGGTGATATCCCGATTCTGGGCCACCTGTTTCGTTCGACCAATAGCAAAAAAGTTAAGCGTAACCTGATGGTCTTTATCCGTCCGACCATTATTCGTAATGATGACCGCCTGAAGACTGTCAGTGCCAGCAAGTACAGCCTGATTCGAGCTGAACAGTTGTTGCAGGATGAACGCGGTATCAGCCTGATGCCCGATCAAAATGTACCGGTACTGCCTGAATTGAGTGATGCTGATCGTTTCCTGAAAGAAGTTCAGGGCAGCATTCAGAAGTCAGATGACAGCCGCAAGCAACAAGCGGGTGATAGCTGATGGAAGCCACAGCAGTCAGTCGCATTCAGCTGCCGTTCAGCTACGCCAACCGTTTTCGTGTCTTTGTTGAGTACGACAGTGATCAGCCGGTTGTTTGTTATGAAAAGACTCTGTCGCCAGCTTGTCTGATCGAGATTCGTCGTATTCTGGCTCAGCCCTTTACTGCGCGAAAACTGTCCGAAGAAGAGTTTTCTGTTCGGTTGGCAGCGATCTATCAGCAGGATTCTTCAGAAGCGCGTCAGCTGATGAATGATATTGGCAGTGATGCTCAGCTGCAGGCACTGGCTGATGAATTGCCAGACAGTGAAGACCTGCTGGAAGCTGATGATGGCGCGCCAATTATTCGCATGATCAACGCCATGCTCAGCGAATCCATTCGTGACGGCGCGTCGGACATCCATATTGAAACCTTTGAAAACCAGCTGGTTATTCGTTTCCGTATTGACGGCGTGTTACGGGAAATTCTGCGACCACAGCGAAAACTGGCGGCATTGCTGGTATCCCGTATCAAGGTCATGGCCAAACTGGATATTGCCGAGAAGCGTGTGCCACAGGATGGTCGAATCTCTTTACGACTGGGTGGTAAAGCGGTCGATGTTCGTGTGTCGACACTGCCAACCCGACACGGTGAACGTATCGTAATGCGTTTGCTGGATCGCAGCAGTGTGAAATTTGATCTCAGTCGTCTGGGTATGTCTCCCCGAATCTGTGACGGGCTTCGTCAACAGTTGCATAAACCCCATGGTATCCTGCTGGTCACCGGTCCAACAGGTTCCGGTAAAAGTACGACCCTTTATTCTGGTATCAGTGAAATCAACACCCCCGGTCGCAATATTATGACCGTGGAAGACCCTGTGGAGTATGACCTCGAAGGCATCGGTCAGACTCAGGTTAATCCGAAAGTGGATATGACCTTTGCCCGTGGCCTGCGTGCCATTCTGCGTCAGGACCCTGATGTGGTGATGATTGGTGAGATTCGGGATCTGGAAACGGCCGAGATTGCCGTTCAGTCTTCCCTCACAGGTCACCTTGTATTAAGTACATTGCACACAAACACTGCAGCGGGTGCTATTACACGACTCAGGGATATGGGTATTGAACCTTTCCTGCTGTCGTCCAGCCTGCTGGGTGTGCTGGCACAGCGTCTGGTGAGAACGCTCTGCAGCGATTGCCGCACTCCGATTCAGCCTTCCGAAGCAGAGAAGAAACTGCTGGGGCTGGAAGAGGATGATCACCGTCCGGTCTGGCGGGCAAAAGGCTGCAGTGAATGTCGCAATACCGGCTATCGTGGTCGTACAGGGATATACGAACTGTTCCTTGTTACTGATGTGATGAGGGACCTGATTCATGACGGTGCTGGCGAAGCGACAATGGAGCAGGTAGCAAGACAACAATGGCCATCCATTCAGCAGGATGGTTTTGACAAAGTCTTATCTGGCCAGACCACGCTGTCGGAAGTGCTAAGGGTAACGAGGGAGTAACCCATGACACTCTATACCTACACAGCACTGGATAAAAAAGGCAAAACCAAAAAGGGCACTCAGGAAGCAGACTCTCCTCGTCTGCTTCGTCAGACGTTGCGCTCTGAAGGTTTGGCTCCGGTTGACGTAGAGCCAGCTCGGGTTAAGCAGGAATCTGCGACCACCAGGCGCTCACTGTTTACCCGTAAAGCCAGTGTCTCTGAAATCGCAATGATTACCCGGCAGCTGGCCACTCTGGTTGCTGCTGCGATTCCTATTGAAGAGTGCCTGCAGGCATTGAGTCAGCAGGTCAGTAAGCCACACCTGCAGGCAATGATTAAAGGCATAAGAGCTCGAGTTCTGGAAGGTCATACTTTGTCGGATGCTTTGGCCAGCTACCCGTCGTCGTTTGATCAGTTATATTGCGCCATGGTCGCAGCCGGTGAAAAGTCCGGTCACCTTGAAGTGATTCTGGAGCGATTGGCTGATTACAGCGAACAGCGTCAGCAGATTCGCAGCAAAATGACTCAGGCCATGATCTATCCGATAGTTTTGACTGTAGTCGCTATTGGTGTGGTAGGCGCTCTGCTGACCACTGTTGTGCCGACGGTAATCGATCAGTTTAAATTTGCCGGTCAGAAGCTGCCTCCTATGACTCAGGCGCTGATTGCTGCCAGTGAGTTTGTCAGCAGTTATGGACTCTGGCTGGTGGCAGGGATAATGCTGGCGCTGGTGGTGCGACAGAGATTGTTGAAGAAAGAAAGCCGCCGTTTATTGAACGATAAATTCAACCTGAAGTTACCTGTCTTTGGCGCGGTATTTTCTGGTGTTGAAACAGCGCGTTTTGCCCGTACACTCAGTATTTTGACCAGTAGTACGGTGCCTCTGGTAGAAGCCATGAGCATTTCTTCCGGTGTGCTGGGTAACCGTTATATACGACAAAAAATGCTTGCGGCATCGGATCGGGTAAGGGAAGGCGGCGCTCTCTGGACCGCACTGGAAAACAGTGGTCTCTTTCCACCGATGATGCTGCATATTATTGCCAGTGGTGAGCGTTCTGGTGAGCTGCCAAACATGCTGGAACGTGCGGCAAATGCTCAGGACCGTTTGTTTGAAGATCAGGTGAATATTGCTCTGGGTATCTTTGGGCCGGTAATGATCGTATTAATGGCAGGAATGGTGTTATTTATCGTTATGGCCATTCTGACACCGATGATGGACCTTAACAGTCTGGTGGGATAAGTGTGTAGACACACGTAATAGAATATTAAATGGCTATATCCCCGGGTACTGGGTAATAGTCCCGAAACGACGTCCTGGTTTGTTTCTCCCTTTGCGTAGCAAAGGGAGGCAGCAACATTAGAAACAGGAATTTATTTCAGTATTGTTTCTTGGAAACAGACCTGACTGGTTAGAATTTTAAGTGTGAAAATAATTATGAAACAGAATCGTTTATCTACTGCATCACCAAAAGCGAAGGGTTTCACCCTGCTGGAAATCATGGTGGTTATTGTCATTCTTGGGGTTCTGGCCAGTATTGTTGCGCCTAACGTTCTGGGTAACAAGGATAAAGCCGACAAGCAGAAAGCGGTCAGCGATATCGTTGCTCTGGAAAGTGCGCTGGATATGTACAAACTGGACAACAATTTTTATCCATCCAGTGAACAGGGTCTTGAGGCTCTGGTTAAACGTCCTTCCGGTTTCCCTGAACCAAAAGGCTGGCGTGACAATGGCTACATCCGTCGTCTTCCTACGGACCCGTGGGGTAACCAGTACTATATGCAGACGCCGGGTGAGTTCGGTCCGGTTGATATCTTCTCTGCAGGCAAAGATGGTCAGCCAGGTACGGATCAGGACATCGGTAACTGGGATATCTGATTACAGTGAGGCGCTTAAACAAGGGTTTTACACTGCTGGAAATCATGCTGGTACTGGTGCTGTTATCACTGGCCGCCAGCGTGATTATTCCACGGTTGCCTTCGGGTAGCAGTGGCAGTGATCTCTATCAGCAATCAGAGAAGTTTGCAGCCCTTGCAAGAGCCGCAAACCAACAGGCTCTGCTGGAAGGTAAAACTCTTGGACTAAAGCTAACGTCAGACAACGACTATGAGTTTATGCTGCTGGCTGATAAAGGCTGGGAGAAGCTGGGTAAGAATCGCCTGTTTCGTCCAGTCAGTCTGCCTAAAGATATTCAGTTGACTTATTCAGCCGGTGATTCGTTCTGGCGTGAAGCACTTGAGTATGAGCAAGACGACAGCAACTCGATCTATTTTCCTGATGATGAACAGGCCGCCAAACAGCCGGACATTATTTTCTGGAGCAGTGGTGAAATCTCACCCTCCAATGTCAGCTTTTGTCTGGGTAAGAGCGAGACGAACTGCCAGTGGGTCGTGCTGGAAGAAACCGGAGAAGTACTGGTGAAGGAGAACCTGAATGGCTAGAGGTGCTCTTTGCAGAGGCAGTCGTAAGGGCTTTACCCTGCTGGAAGTCATGGTTGCCATGGCGGTGCTGGCCATTGCCGGAATGTCGGTGATGGGCATGGTTCGGGAATCCATCAGTAACACCCAGTATCTGGCCGAAAAACGTCCTGCCTTCTGGGTCGCAGAAAATGCCATGACCGATATAGTGCTGAGTCAACGCTGGCCCGGACGGGAATGGCAGAAATCTTCTACTGTGCTGGCTGAAAGAGAGTGGTTTATTCGTAGCCGCAAGGTGAAGACGGGTTCTGATGACCTGATTATGCTGGAAGTAGAAGTTCGACAGAAAAAAGACAGTGAAAGTGCATTAGCGTCGCTGCAAACCTACGTACTCGACTCATGAGTGTGTCTGGACGAATGGCGGTTAAACGAGCGAAGCCGTTCAGTGATGGTTTCACGTTATTGGAAATGCTGCTGGCTCTGGTAATTTTTACTTTGGTCAGTCTTTCCTCCTGGCAAGTGCTTAATACCGTAACCAGCGCTCGAGATGTTCAGGCCGACAAACTCAAGCGGCTTGAAGCTCTGGACTATACCTTTCTTATTTTGAAGCAGGATATTCGTCAGATTGTTGAACGTGGTGTTCGTATTGATGGCAAGGTATCCCAACGAGCGATTTTCTCCGGTGAGATTCTTGATTCAGAAGATCAGGGATTAACTTTCGTTAGAGCAGGCTGGCAGAATGCCCAGTCACGACTGCCAAGGTCAACACTTCAGCGCGTTTATTACCGTTTAAATGAAGGTAAATTACAGCGAGGCTATGATCGTGTACTCGACCAGTCTCTCGAAGCTGATCCGGTTTATCGAAATCTATTGACGGGTGTGAATGAGCTGAAGTTCCGCTTTTATTACAAGGAAGGAAGAGGGCGCTCTGGCTCCTGGCAGGACATCATGAAAGAACAGGGTTGGCCATCGGCTATTGCAGTGAACATGGTGCTGGATAAAGAAGGCGAGATCGAACGACGGTTTATGATACCCGGATCATTCGAGGTGCAGCATGGTAGCTAGCGCTCACATTCGCTCTAACCTTAAACAAGCGAAACCCTTGTATAAAGAACAGGGTGTTGCTCTGCTAACAGTCATGCTGACACTGACGCTGGCCATTCTACTGGCGTCCGGTGTCGTTGAAGCCATGAAACGGCAGACACAGTTAAGCAGTGGTTTGCAAAACCGCGAGCAGGGCTGGTGGTACGCCCGCTCGGCAGAAGCTTTGGCGATTAAGGCGCTAAAACAGGACTTTAAAGACGACAAAGAGGTTGTTCATCTGGGTCAGTACTGGGCAACGTCACGACAGACTTTCCCTATGGAAAAAGGTTCTATTACCGGCCGTGTCTTTGACCGACAGGCGTGCTTTAACCTCAATGGCCTGATCATTGCGGAAGGCAAAAAGCCTGATGAGCAGGTGCCAGTGAAAATGCTTAAGGCATTGCTGGAAAACCATGAGGTCGAAGACCTTAATATTGCTCTGGCAACTGTCGATTGGGTCAATGCCAAAACAGAGCCTCTCAGTTCTACCGGAGCAGACGATGATGATTACTTGTCATTGCCTGTGGCCTATCTGGCAGGCAATACTTTTATGAGAGACAAGAGTGAGTGGCGTGCGGTTATGGGTGTAACGCCAGCGACTGTAGAGAAAGTACAGCCTGACTTGTGTGCTTTGCCAGCCAGCACCCTTAAGTTGAATGTTAATACCATTGATGCAGAAGCACCTGAGCTGATGGCTGCTGTACTGCTGAACCGTATTTCTGTTGATCAGGCGAAAGACCTTTTGAAAGATCGACCAAGGGACGGTTGGCGAACTATCGATGAATTTTTTGCTGAAGGTTTACTGAGCAATATTCAGAAGAAAGACCTTCAGCTATTTTTTGTTGTGAAAAGTGATTATTTTGAAGTGGATGCCCAGGCACAGATTGATGAAACCCGGGTCAGAATGCAAAGCCTCCTGGTAAGGGGCAAGGGGAACGCCTTGACGGTTGTTCGACGCCGAACAGGAGAATTACTATGAGCCAACAGGCAGAAAATACCTTGCTGATCAGATTGCCGGAAAGTAGTAGCAGTCCGGTGTTCTGGTATCAGTCAGAAGTAGAACAGGGACAGCTGGCTGTTTCCGAGCTGGCTCAGCTTGCAGAAAAGTCTGAAGCCAGTCGTGTGCTGGTTATTGTACCGGGTGAGCTGGTCAGTCTTACGACCATTGAAGTCAGTGGTTCTCTAACACCAGCGGTTATTCGTTCATTGCCTTACAGGCTGGAAGAGGATCTTGGCAGTGATGTTGAGAATGTGCATCTTGCCATTCTGGATAAAGACGAAGATCAACTGCATCTGGCGATTGTAGAAAATAGCTGGATGGA
Source organism: Endozoicomonas sp. OPT23 (assembly GCF_009653635.1). GTDB lineage: Bacteria > Pseudomonadota > Gammaproteobacteria > Pseudomonadales > Endozoicomonadaceae > Endozoicomonas_A. The sequence goes on from NZ_PPFD01000002.1 coordinate 565,301, forward strand.
GTTATGGAAATCCTGGTTGCAGGAAGCTGGTATTAAATCCAGGCGATGGTTGCCGGAAACTCTGGTGCTTCCGTGGCATGCCGGCCATATTGTGACGATGGCCAGAGACAGTCAAAGTCATGTGATTCGCTCTGGCCAGTGGCAGGGAGCGGTTTGCGATACGGGTTGGCTGCCGCTTTACCTTGAAAGTGTTCAGTCCGAACAATCGCTGACAGAAACTCAGCTGTCAGCACAAAACTTTTTCTCCGAAGTGGCAAAGCAGTCAGCAGAGCTGAAAGGAAATCTGCTTCAAGGCGACTGGCGTCCAGCCAGGGAGCAAAGCAGTCTGACTAAAGGCTGGCAGCAGCTTCGACTCAGTGCGGTTCTCATGACACTGATTGTTGTTGTCTGGTCTGGCAGTAAATTCTATAACAGCTGGGAGCAGGAGCAGCAGGTAAAGGCTTATCAGCAATCAGCTAATGAGCTTTTTGCAGATACCTTTCCTGGCAAGCGTGCTATTCGTCCGTTGTCGCAGATGAAATCTGCATTGAAATCCATGCAGGGCTTACAGAGTAACGAGACTGGTTTTCTGGAACAGCTGGACAAATTGGCGCCTGTCTTTAAACGACAATCTTCAGTTGTGCCGGTTTCTATCAGTTATCAGAAGAACTTGCAGCAGATAAGAATCACTGCTGAAGCAGGTAATATTGGTCAGTTTACAGACCTCCGTGATCGAATTGCCCAGTCTAGAGCTGTGCGTCTGGAGTCGCTGGAACAAAAAACAGAAAAAGGTAAGCAGGCGTCGGTAACCGGTGCCCTGATTATCAGTGGGGATCGCTCATGAAGAATCAGACGGCAGAGATCAGGCAACGTTGGAATGAATACTGGGATGGGTTAGCCACCCGTGAAAGAAGACTATTGCTACTGGCAGGTATAGCCATTGTTCTGTGGCTGGTCGCTTATGGTGTGGTTAAACCTTTGCAGGATGCTGAAGAACAAGCGGCCAATCGATTGAACTCCAGTCGTGCAACACTGGTTCAGATGCAGGAAATGGCGGCTGAAATTCAGGTATTGAGAGCATCTGGTGCGGGGTCAGTTCAGGCTGACTTTTCACAGCCGCTGGATGTTCAGGTTAACCGGTCGGCTCGTAAAGCGGGTATCAAAGTAACTGGCTTGAACCAGCAGCAGAGCAGCCTTCTGGTAAAGCTGGATGATGTCAGCTTTCAGAAGCTGATTGGATGGCTTCAGCAGTTGGAGCAGCAGGGTATTGTGATTGAAAATATTGAGATGAAGCGTGGTGAGGCTTCAGGGCTGGTGAGTGTTCAGTCTCTGAGAGTCAGCAGGCAGGAAGTGTAAGATGAAAAGAGTTCTGGGACTGTCTTTTCTGGCCCTGTTTTCCCTGACAGTGTTTATTGTGATTCAAACACCGGCAGTTGTCGTTTGGGAACAGGTGAAAGAGCATTTTCCAAATAAGGTGCGGACTGTTCAGTTACAAGGAATTGAGGGTACGCTCTGGCAAGGTTCGGCGCAGTCTGCTCTGATTAATGGTCGACAATTACCGTCTATAAGCTGGGATCTGGAAGGATTCTCCCCGCTTGAGCAGTCTGCTTCCTATGATTTGAAATTGGGTCATAGTCGCAGTTCTCTGTCTGCATCGGGTCTTGTTACCCTGAGTGCAGACGAAGTGGTTGTCGAAGATGGTAAAGGTCGAATAACGGGCGATGCTCTGCAAAAATTTTCCAGACAGAAGCTGGTTGATATTGATGGGCAACTGAAGCTGCAGATTGAAAACCTGACATTGGTTAATGGCCAGTGTCAGGAGCTGGAAGGTGCCGGTCAGTTGCGGGATGTTTCTGCCGAAGGTCGTTTTGGCAGTCTTGAACTGGGGCAGGGTAATCTTGACCTGGGCTGCGATAAAGGTCTGTTTCTAGCCAGAGTTGAGCAGCAGTCGGAGGATGTTAAATCCAGTCTGGTACTGAATATGCTCAAAGGTAATCGCTATCGAATCCGTGGTTCGGTGACACCGGGCGAAGAAATGGAACCTGATTTGAAGAAAGGTCTTTCCTTTCTGGGTAAGAAAAACAGCAGTGGCGGCTATCAAATAAATTATAAAGGCCGTATTTGAACATTAGAGCTTCGATGCTACGAATGCATCGAAGCTCTGTCCCCCCAGTTATTTATACTCTTCTATTTTATCCACAGTCATTGCATACAGCGTATCAGTGTATTTGGATTCACCCTTTTCCACTTTCAGAGTACCAGTCAGCCAGTAAGGTACGTAACCGGCGTCTGTTACTTTGATACCTTTCTTGAAGCGTACGAAGATCGTCTGATTTGGTGGCGGTGGTGGTACATGGACGCAGGACCCGGCAGACGGAACCAGCAGTAGTTCAGTAGCCTTCTGGTTCTTATCGAGATTCAGCGGTACCAGATAGCCGGGAATCTTGACGTATCGACTGTTCAGTTTCTGAACCGGAATCTGTCCCAGTTCTTCCATGTAATCCATCGCTTCTTCCTGAGACAGCTTACCGGCATTGAAGCGGTCTATCATGCTTTGCTCAGGTGGTGGCATCAGTGCTTCCCAGGTGATTTCGGAGATTTTCTGCTTTTTCTCCTTAACTACGGGCTCTTTTTTGACCTGATTACTATAAGCCTGAGAGGAAATCCCCAGAGACAGCAAAGCCGTTACCGCGAACAGCTTTATTGATAATCGATTTTTTATCATATTTTAAATCCTTATGGTCAGGCCATCGGCCAGAGAGTTCTTATAAGCACGCCATGCCGGAATAACTCCAAGCAGTAATGAGCAGCCAATCACACCTGAAGCCAGATAGAGCTCAAAAATACCGGGTGTCGAAATAGGCAGATAAAGACCGAGAGCGCTTTGTGCAATGGGTTGAATCAGCAAAAGAAGCCCGTAGAGCATTGCGAAGCCGAGCAGTGTGCCTGCAATGGCATAAATCAGGGACTCGATAATCATCAGTGAAAAAATATGTACCGGGCGTGCACCTACTGATCTGAGAATAGCCATCTCCCGTCGTCTTTCATTGAGAGATGAAAGAATGGTGGTCAGCATTCCTGTCAGGCCTGCCAATACCACCATAATGGAAATAACCAGTAAGGCTTTTTCAGCGCTACCAACCAGTTGCCAGAGTTCCTGTAATGCCACTCCGGGCAGAATGGCAGTAAGAGCTTCCTGTTTGAAATCATTCACCTTACGCTGGTAGCGGAAGGCAGCAATTCGGCTTTTTAATCCAACGTAGTAGGCGGTAATACTCTCAGGCTTTAACTGCATGGCTGCAGCCTTTTCTGCTGACACGGAAAAGGCTGCTATCGGTGGTGCGCCGTTTCGCCAGTCAATATGCAGGGCTTCTATACCTTCCAGAGAAACCAGAATAACCTTGTCCAGCGGTGTGCCTGTGGGCTCGAGAATGCCGGAGATTTGAAATGGTTTGTCATCATGGTCCTGTAAGCCGCTGCTCTCAACACCATGGCTGAGAATTACTTTCTGGCCAACGGTATAACCCAGTTGTTGTGCTACGGTTGAGCCGATTACAGCGTCGTACAGCTTTGAGAAAGCTGCACCATCTTTGAATGACAGTGATTGTTCATCACCGTAGCGAAACTCTTTGAACAGTGTCTGGTTACTGCCCATAACACGGAATTCCCGGTGAGAATCGCCGAGAGCAATAGGAATAGTCCAGGCTACTGCGGGGTCGGAGGCAAGTTCCTGATACGTCTCCCAGGTAATGTTGTTGGTGGCATTGCCAATATGAAAGGAGGAGTAAAGGAGCAGGTTTAACGGGCTGCTTCTGGCGCCGACAATCAAATCAGTACCAGAGAGAGAACTGGTAAAGCTGTTCTTGGCTTCCACTCTTATCCGTTCAACACCCAGTAACAGGGCAACACTGACGGCAATAGAAAGAATGGTCAGAAGTGCTGAAATACGACGGTTCTTCAGGCTCTTTAGCGACAGACTCCAGATAGATGTCATACAGCCTCCCTGTTCTGTTGACTGGCTCTGTTGATTTCCGGCAACACAATAGTGCGGTCAAACAGAGGTTCCAGTGATGAATCATGGCTGACAAACATCAGCGTACTGCCGGATGATTCGCACTCACTGAACAGCAGCTTGATAAAGGCCTCGCGGGTATCAGTATCCAGAGCCGAGGTGGGTTCGTCGGCAATCAACAGTTCAGGGCTGCCAATCAGGGCTCTGGCTGCGGCTACCCGTTGTTGCTGGCCAATACTCAGTTCAGTAACCGGACGTGAGAGTAACTCCGGGTCGACTAGACCCAGAGTCTGGAGCAACCTTGCCGCTTCCTGTTCAGGCTTTCTTCCTGTTGCTGACACTCTGTCGTGTCTGCCTTTGGCAAACGAGAGTGGCAGAGTGATGTTTTCAGCGACAGAAAGGTAGGGAATCAGATTAAACATCTGAAAAATAAAGCCTGTATGTTCAGCCCGGTGCAGGTCGCGCTGTGCTGGAGGCAGCTGTGCAAGATTGGTGTTCAATACTTTTACACTGCCGGAATCAGGTGTAAGTACACCACCCAGCAAGCCGAGCAGTGTGGTTTTACCTGAACCTGAAGGTCCTCGAATGAATACCTTTTCGCCTTGAGTAATACTCAGGCTCTGGATATCCAGAATGGGTTTGTCTTCTGTCCAGCTGAACTGAACATTTTCCAGCTCAACGACAGGGTTGCTCCTGTGGCTCATTTTAGAACGTCACCTTATTGTGTTTGCGGGTCAGTTCCAGTGAGACTTGTCCGCGATCTGTGAACCCTTGTACAGCCAGTTCTTCACTGTTTTTGAAACGAGTGAACAGGGTGGTTTTCAGGCTGTTCACTGCTTGTGGTTTGTCACAGCGGTAGTGGTAGGTGGCAGAGATATCCAGATGTGCCGAGCCTTCTTCGCCATGATGTTCCTCATGCTCATCATCATGATTTTCACTATGGTGTTTATCATGCTCGTCCTTATGGTCTTCATCATGATGCTTATCGTGATCACCTGACTCATGCTTTTCGTGGTGATCGTCATGCTTTTCATGGTGCTTATCATGGTCATCGTGATGCTCGCCCTCTTCTTCATGCTCCTCACCCGAGAGAGCATTGGCGGCAATCAGCTGGCATTGGGCTGCTTCTGTAAACTGCCAGAGGGAGTCGGACTCCAGAGCTTTCAATGCTTCTTTCAATTGGGCTTTCTGCTGATCAGTAGTGATGCTTTCAAAGCCAAGAATGTCATTGGCCGGTACTTCCAGCTCAAGATGAATATCTCGGCCATCAATGGCGAAGTTCAGCTGACCTTCACCATGAATATGGGCGTCGGCGTGTCGTGTGCCTTCAGCAGAGGCTGCTGTTGAAATAGCGGTACAGAGCAGTACGGCACTGGCCGCTTTCAGTGGTGTAAACATGTTTCATATCCTGAGGTCGGTACAGCAATACGCCCTTTTTAATCGTCAAAGTTATTTAAAGGCGCTCTCAATTGTGTTGGCAGATTCAGGATATAGCGGGAGGGGCACGGGTCAGGCGTTTGGTAACAGGAAATGATTTGGGTAGAGAAATAACAGGTTCAGTAACAATTTCAGTATCAGTTACTGCAGGTAGAGACCATGTAATAAGGCTGGCAGGTGTCTGGGCAATCAGCTGGCAGCTGGCAGAGTGGTGTTGATCAGAATGCCAGTGGCCTACGTGTTCTTTATGGTTCAGACCTTTGAAAGAGAGTCCGAGTTCCGCCCGGAAATCAGTAAGGCTCTGGTGGTTATGGCTGACAGTAAAGGTAAGGGCCAGTAAATAGGCGACGATCAGCAGCCAGGCAACGCTTACGCTGCTCTGTTTTTTCCTGCTGCTGATCAGTGTATCGCTCATATAGCTCTGGCACTCAACCTGTCATAACTGTTTGTTGGCTATCTTCTTTATTTTTATAATCTTTTGCAATGTTATAACAGTATTTAACTGGTCAGAATGAGACCTTCTACGGTTTGATGCGGCTTATTGAGGTGGTGTGAAAGTACGATTACTAAGTAATCGACTTGTAGCCAGAACTTACAGCATGGTTTTTATCAGGTTTTTACGACTGCGCCATGACGTCAATACGACAGCAGCTAAGTGAATAGCCGCAAAAATCAGTAAGCCATCAACCAGCCAGCTGTGCCATTCATAGACGACATAGTCAAAGCCAAAATCAGTGTCCTGCAGCCAGCCAGTAAAGGCTGCACCAGCAAGGCTGAACCACATCAGCCAGACGGCAATAACACCAAGAGGGTTATGGCCTGCGAGTTCTGGTACATCGCCAGCTTTTAGCTCTTCAAGGTGTTCCCTGATTTTTGCTGGAGAGGTGGTCATACTGCTGATCTTTGCAGGTTCAGGTGCCAGCAGCAGGCCGTAGCCAATTCTCAGGCCTATAAGTGCCAGAATGCTCCAGCCGAAATATTCATGCAGTTCATCACCGCCCTCGGTCACGAAATGATTCGCTAAAAAGAGGGTGGCAACGCTCCAGTGAATAAACTGAACCAGGCGGGGCCAGCGGAAGCTGTCAGACATCGAGTTTGACATGGTATTTTTTCTTAAGCTTGTTCAGAGCCTTGAACTGCTTGCGAGCCAGGTCCATATCACCGCTATCGATAGCAGCCTGAATAGAGTTGATCTGTCGCTGCAGCTCTTTCATACCATCCTTGAATTCAGAAGGGGCATGATCATTAGCGTCGGCACTGGCATTTTTTGCGTGCCTTTTTATTTCGTTAAGATACTTCTGCAGTTGTTCTATATTTTCGGCTTTAGCTGTACGACGCAGATTCCAGTTCATCTGCTTCATTTCAGCACGCATCTGGTCACTGTGGTATTCATGGCCTGAAGCCATGCTGGAAGAGCCAGTCAGTGTCAGTAAAAGAGGTAAAAACAGAGAGAGAAAACGTTTGGTCATGCTTTGATATATTCTTTGTGCTTCGCTTGGTGTCGCATGATAAAGATATTGCCGCCTTATAAGAAGACGGCAGAGTGTAAATTATTGGCAGGTAGTTTTTTATCTGCTACTTGAGAGTGTTTCCCGGAAGAAACCATTGAGTTCCAGAAACTCTGATTTCAGACCGTCAAAATCCAGTAGTGACTTGAAATTATCCTCTGTCATTTGCTCAAGAAGCTGTCTGACATTGTTTTGTACTTCAGGTTTCAGCTCCCAGTCATCCATTCGAATCAGATTTTCACTGTCCACTACCGAATTGCCGAAGGGTTTTAGCTTTTCGCTGAACATGCGTTGCATCTGTTCAATGCAGCCTTCATGAAGGTTGAGCTCTTTCATGACTTTATACAAGGCCATGATATAAGGGCCAAAACCGGGAATAAAGACACTGGCTTTGGTCACTAATGCCTTGCAGACAGCAACTCTTGCTTCACCACTGAAAGGTTTTAATAAATCGTTAATCTTGGCTGCGTGTCGTTGCAGGTCCTGCTTGGCAAAGCCGAGCGTACCCTGGTGATAAAGTTCATGGGTGATTTCCGGCCCTATATAGGAGTAAGCCAGAGTTTTAACATCTTTTGCCAGTAGCTTTTTATCAGCCAGCAGGTTTATCCACTCGTGCCAGTCTTCGCCACCCATTACCTTTACGGTGTCGTTGATTTCTTTCTGACTGGCGGGTTCAAGTGTGACCGGATGTAGCGTTTCATGCTCAAGGTCAAGGGTCATTCCCTGATACTTCTGCCCGGTGGGTTTGATAGCGGAACGAACCAGTTCGCCCGTCTGGTGGTCCGGGCGAATGCCCGTAGCCAGACTGTAAACAACCAGATCGACCTTGCCTTCAAAGCGCTCCTTAATGGTATTTACAACATGCTGTCGAATGGCAGGGGAGAAAGCGTCACCAACAATGTTGTGAGCAATAAGTTCATCCTTTCCAGCAGTTTCACAAAATGCCAGGTTGTTATACCAGCCTGCGGTTCCGCAGCCCGTTTCAGAAGGGCTGCGCTCAAAAGATACGCCAATGGTGTCTGCGCCAGCGCCAAACGCTGCAGCAATTCTGGTAGCGAGACCAAAACCGGAGGACGCGCCAATAATCAGAACCCGTTTTGGGGTATAGGCAGGTGTGGGTTGTTCTTTTACAAAGTTAATCTGCTTAAGAACAGCTTTACTGCAACCTTCCGGATCGCAGTTACGGGCAATAACGCCCTTGATGATAGGTTCGATAGCCATAGTAATTCCGGGCTCTATGGTAAACAGGTGCTGGATGCTGGCACTGGCTTGCGTAAGTGTCAATAACGCCTAAGCCTGAAGGCTCAAGAGTATCGAAGAGTTGCCCGGAGCTTTTTTGTCTGATTTTTATGGGTTGGAACCAGTTGCCAGTTTGTCTCCCTTCGCCATCCATTCCTTAACGCCTCCTTTATAATGCATCACATTGGTATAACCATTGGCGGTGAAGAAATCGACACCCTTCATCCATGACGTGCATTCAGGGCTCCAGCAATAAACGACTACCGGATAGTTTTTAAGGAATGGCAGTTTCAACTGTTCACGGTCAGACAGAGAATAAGCGCCCGGTAGATGACCCTTTTCGTAATTTTCTTTTCTATTGGCATCAACAACAAAGGCTTCGTTGTTTTTTCTTGCCTGCTTAAGTGCCTGATAGCTTATTTCAGGATACAGCTTCTCATAAGCTTCAAGACGGTCGTGGCTTTCATTGGCTTGAACAGCAGTTGATATAACACTAAGAGCCAGAGACAGGGCTAACAGTTGTGGTGTTCTGAAAGGCAGGCTGAACATGGCTGTACTCCCAAGTAAAGTGAATGGGAGTATAGCTGCCAGCCTGAAGCCTGCTTATCTGGTAGGGATGTGCTTACTTTGCACCAGCGTTTCTTAAGGCTTGAATGTAAGGTGTGGCATGACGTTGTTGTTCCAGAGTGGAGAGAAAGCTACTTCCCTCAGCAGTAACCGGGTTCAGGTCTTGTCCGCTTTCTACATAAAAGCCCAGAAAACGTTCAAAATCTTCTGCTCTTAATGACCGGTAAGCACGAGTCAGAACATGCAGTGCTTGGTTTTCACCAGCTGGTGCCTGAAGGCTCAAGTACTCTTTGATTCTTTCATCGCCCAGTACTTCGCCAATGACTTTCTGTTTATCTTTTTTCAGCATGTGCTATTCATCCGGTTGATTTCGTCCCTCAGATCCAGCTTTGGCAGGATATTAACTTCGAGAGAGGAACGCTCTGTTTAGAAGCTTTGTTTATGTTTTCTTGTGGATTACTCTGATTTTTTTGCTGGAGTAACCAATAAAGCAGGACTCAAACGGTGAGCTGCTGATTGCCCGTCATTCTACCTGATGCAGAGGAAACTTTAAGGCCGCTCTAATGACACCTTTTTATATGTCTATACTTTTCTGATTCATACGCTCATCTGAAATAGTTATAAACAGCACTTATAAGCAGTATTTATAAACCATGGTTCAGATGAAGAATTCAATGGCTGGAAGCCTGATTATTGGGTCCATCTATGTCAGATAGTTCTGTTAAACCTGAGACACCCGCTGATACGGACTGTGAACATTCTGTGGCAGAACGTTGGACGTCACGGGATTCTGGCTGGATGATGAACCTTTTTGGTACTGCTGTTGGTGCCGGAATTTTATACCTGCCAATTAATGCCGGTGCGGGTGGTATCTGGCCCCTGATTATTCTATCGCTGCTGGCAGGTCCCATGGTCTGGCTGGCGCACAGAAACCTTGTTCGTTTTTGTCTGGCTTCCGCGAACCCTAATGCCAATATTACCGGAACCGTGAGTGAGTACTTTGGTTCTAGGTCTGGCAAAGTTCTGACTCTTGCTTACTTCATGTCTATCTATCCGATTATGTTGCTCTACGGTATAGGCATTACCAACGTGGCAATGAGTTACATAGAATATCAACTTCACTGGCAACCACCGTCGAGACTGTTACTCAGCTTTATACTGGTTTCCATTCTTGTTGCCATCATGCACATCGGTGAGGCATGGATGCTGAGAGCGGTGAAGATGATGTGTTATCCGCTGGTGGCTATTCTACTCTGTATATCGCTCTATCTCATTCCCCAGTGGAATATGGCTGCTTTTGATCAGCCGTTTAATTTTCATGACATGTTGGTGACTCTGTTTCTTACCACGCCGCTGCTGATTTTCTCTTTTAATCATTCTCCTGCCTGTTCAGCCTTCGCCAGGGCATATCGATTAAGCATTCCTGACAGACAGCAATGTGAAAACAAAACGGCACTGATTCTAAAAAGAAACACCGTGCTCTTGCTGGTGGTGATTCTAAGTTTTGTTTTTTCCTGTGTGCTGGCATTAACACCGGCTGAGCTTCAACAGGCAAAAGATTTAAATGTTCCAGTACTGTCTGTTCTTGCTAACCGTACTGGTGAATCGTCGTTTGGCTGGGTTGCTCCGGTTATTGCCTTTCTGGCTATTGCCAGCTCTTTCTTTGGTGTGTATCTGGGTAGTCTTGAAGGTCTACAAGGGTTGATCACTCAGCAATGGTTAACACACAACAAGCACAAGCCATTGAATACAGCTGCGCTCAGAAGAGGAACTGTTTTATTCTGTTTTCTTACCTGTTGGCTGGCAGGTTATGCCAACTGGAGCGTTATAGGAATGGTTCAGATGCTGGTGGTGCCTATACTGGCAACAATTCTTTATCTGATGCCGCTCTATGCTATCTATCGAGTGAGTAATCTCCGTCATTATCGAAACTATTTTCTCGATTTCTTTACCCTGATTGTTGGGATTGTGGCGATCACGGCCTTTGTTGCGGACAAGCTGCTGTAAGCTGGGAGTGAATGGCAGCTCCACTCTTTCACTGAATGGCTCAGACTATAGTTAAATTCTGCAGGTATCAGATTTAACTACTGTTTTTGAGGTCATTGGATGAACCTGGATCAATCAGCAATTGGAAGTGCTGGAGGCGTTGGAGGAGTTCAGCATACTCCGGGTTCGTTGCCGGTTGAGGATAAAACGGGGAGGCTTGGCGCTCGTGATGTCCGGCAGGCAGGTGATCTCAGAAATCAAATGCCAAAGTCTACGACCAGTAAGGTTCCGCCAGCTCCCCCTATTCCCTTTGGTTCCCGAAAGGCAGTAGCTACTGAAGGCAAACCTATTGTTGGGCAGACCAGCACAACCCAATCTGAAGAAGCTAAAGAGACCGAGAAGTCAGAAGCTTCGGCAGAGCCTCAGAAAAAAACACTAAAACAAAAGGTTAAGCATCTTCTGGGTGAGATTAAGCGCTTTCTGAAGCATGAGCAGTGGAATAAATTACCTGAAGATAAGATAAAAGCATTACCTGATCCAAAGTTACAAGAAGGCCTGAACGAAAGAAATGACAGGATTGACAAACTTTCAAGCCTGAAGGAAAGAGCCAAAACACTTGAGTCAGAAGTGAGTCAGTACGAATCCAAACATAAAGACTCACTGAAAGTGCTTCGGGAAGACAGGGCTCCGACTAAAGGTGTTCTAGTTGGGGGTGATGGTGTTACTGAATTTGATTTTAAATCTCTTCGTGGTCGGAGTGAGACGTTTGAAAAATTCAAGGCTTCTTTTGAAGGAAGTTCAGAATTTAAGACGTATCAATCGGACTACCGTGAATTAGGTAAAATTCCTGAGGCTCGTCAGGTTTTGAAAGATCAGCTGCATACAATGAATGACAGTTTGAAGTTAAGAGTCGATATGACTGCGGATAAGATAACTGATCAAAAACATGAAGCCCTTGATAAGGCCGTGTCAGATTCAAAAGAAAAAACCGAGACTGGAATTCAGAAGTTGAAGGAAGGTCGACTGGACAAAATAAGTAAGCATAAAGCTGAGGTTTTAAGGCTGGAAGCTGATATCGAAAATTTGAAAAAGACCAAAGATAAGAATAAGAACCAGAGAATCCCAATGCTTGAAGAAAAATATAAAGCTATAAGTAAGCATGCTGCGAAAGCACTTAAACAGTTAAATAAAAAATCTGGAAAGATATCACCGCGTGAGTTGTCCGATTTGAAGGATCAGGCAGTGCAACAGATGAAAGAAAGAAGAACTGCGGTATCGCAACAAATAAATGACCTAAAGAAATCGGTGGAAAGCTATTCTGAAGATAAACAAAAACTGCAGAATAGTTTGAAAAAAGCCAGAGCAGATTATAAGCAAGAAAAGAAGGGCACAGAGGTGAAGAAGGAGATTGAAGGGCTGCGGGAGCAAGATAAGAACATAGCCAAGACAGCTAAGAAGGGATACAAGGCTGCTCCTGAAGAAGCCAGAAAGCAGGTCGCGCAAACTCATAGGGAGTTACGGGGAAGAAATAATCAGGTTCGTTGATATAGAAAAGGCCTTTGCGATAGCAAAAGCCTTTTAGTAAAACAGCCTTTAGGCCTAGTCTCAGTGCCCTTTCAGAGCAAAGATTCCATTCGCATTACGCCAGTATCCCTGATAGTCCAGACCGTAACCAAAGATATAACGATCTTCAATGTTCAGGCCGCAGAAGTCAGCCTTCAGACCAGGGCGGGCTTTTCTGTCGTGAATCTTGTCAACCAGAACGGCGGTGTACACTTCAGCAGCACCCTGTTCCTTGCAGTAGTCAACAATCGCATCCAATGTGTGACCTTCATCGAGAATATCATCCACAACCAGAACGGTTCTGCCTCGCATATCCTGAATGGGGCGCACACGCCAGTCGAGGTGTCCACCAGTCAGTTGGTCACGGTAACGGGTAGCGTGAACATAGGAAGCTTCCAGTGGGAACTGAAGATGAGTCAGCAGCTTGCCGGTAATGACCATGCCGCCATTCATTACGGAGTAAACCAGTGGGTTACTGCTGGCTAGCTTCTCGGTAATGGCTTTACCCATGTCACCAATAGCTGACTCGATCTGTTGTTCGTTATATAGACAGTCTGCTTCGTCCAGAACCTGTTGGATATGGTCGAGATCAACGGACATAGGTTATAAACCTCATTGTAACGGCACTAACTGATTATGATTGTAAACAATCAGTATATAGAAAAAAGCGAGCAAAATACCCTGATTTCTGCCACCGGGCAAGGATTAAGGCAGAGTTATGGATTGCGGAAAAAACCTATGGTTGGGTTGCTTCTGTTGTGTGAGAATAAAAAGGTTTAAGCCTAGGTTTTGTTGTTTAAAAAATTAACAGAATCTAAAAACGGCATTATTCATCAACAGGCAATACAGGTTGAGAACAGGCATGAGTGTTCAGGAAATCAAGCATCCGCTGGTACAGCACAAGCTGGGTATTATGCGCGGAAAGGATATCAGTACCAAAGGTTTTCGGACACTGGCCAATGAAGTAGGTTCTCTGCTTACTTACGAAGCGACCAAAGACTTTGAACTTGAAGATCACGTGATCGATGGTTGGGCTGGCGACGTTACTGTGCCACAGATCAAAGGTAAGAAGATTACCATCGTTCCTATTCTGCGTGCGGGTCTGGGCATGATGGACGGTGTACTGGATCTGATCCCAAGTGCTCGTGTCAGTGTGGTCGGTCTGTACCGTGATGAGGAAACTCTGGAGCCGGTTCCTTACTTTGAAAAGCTGGTAAAAGATATCGACGAGCGTATTGCTCTGGTTCTGGATCCAATGCTGGCAACCGGTGGCTCCATGATTGCCACCATCGATATGCTGAAGAAAGCAGGCTGTAAAGAAATTCGCTGCCTGGTTCTGGTCGCTGCACCAGAAGGTATTGAGAAGCTGCTGGCAGCTCATCCGGATGTGAAGCTGTTTACCGCATCTGTCGATGACGGTCTGAACGAACAGGGCTACATTATGCCTGGGCTTGGTGATGCCGGTGACAAGATCTTCGGTACCAAGTAACAGCGTTTGAAGAAAAGGCCTCCGGGCCTTTTTTTTTGAAAAAATAATATTATTAAGAATACACATTCAAAAAATCAGAACCTCAAGGAACAAGGACTGAAACTATGACAGACATGACAACGTCCGCTGAAGATATGCCCTTGCACCGTCAGGTGCTGATGGGTGGCCAGATGCTCTTCGTAGCATTTGGCGCACTGGTACTGGTGCCTATTCTGACCGGACTTGACCCTAACGTGGCTTTCTTCACGGCGGGTATTGGTACACTGATCTTTCAGCTGTGTACAAAACGACAGGTGCCTATTTTTCTGGCGTCTTCCTTTGCGTTTATTGCGCCTATCACGTTCAGTATTCAGCAGTGGGGGCTGCCCGCCACAATGGGTGGCATGATGGCTGCAGGCCTGTTTTATGTTTTCCTTAGTGGATTGGTAAGACTGAAAGGCAGTGGTTTTCTGTATCGCCTGTTCCCGCCTGTGGTTGTGGGACCGGTGATCATGGTGATTGGTCTGGGTCTGGCGCCTGTTGCGGTTAACATGGCCAGTGGTGGTGCAAACCCGGCAATTGATGCAGATACTTCCATGATGCTGGCGGGTATTTCCCTGCTGACGACGCTGCTGGTTGCGACCATGGCTGGCGGTATTCTTAAGCTGATTCCGATTATTTGTGGTATTACGGTTGGTTATGTAACTGCTGTATTTATGGGCGTGGTGGACTTCACTCCTGTGGCTGAACGTGCCTGGTTTGCAGTGCCTAATTTCACCGCTCCGGAGTTCAACTGGAATGCTATTCTGTTCATGTTGCCGGTCGCTATTGCTCCTGCGATTGAGCACATTGGTGACATGCTGGCAATCAGTTCGGTAACCGGTAAGAAGTATCTGGAAAAGCCGGGACTGAAAAACACTTTGTTGGGTGATGGTCTGGCAACTTCTGCTGCCGCTATGTTTGGTGGCCCACCAAACACTACTTACTCTGAAGTGACTGGTGCAGTAATGCTGACCAAAGCTTTCAATCCGAAGATCATGACCTGGGCTGCAGTGATTGCCATTGCGATTGCCTTTGTTGGTAAAGTTGGTGGTTTCCTTGCAACCATTCCAACGCCAGTTATGGGCGGAATCATGATGCTACTGTTTGGTTCTATTGCAGTGGTGGGTTTGAGTACGATGATCAAAGCTCAGGTAGACTTGGGTAAACCACGTAACCTGGTCATTGTTTCCATTGTGATGGTATTTGGTATTGGCAACCTGGCGATTACTGCCGGAGATTTTACTCTGAAAGGTATCAGTTTGTGTGCAATCACAGCGGTGCTGTTGAATCTGATTTTGCCTCACACAGATAAAGAAGATAAGTATCAGTCTACTGAAGCGGCCTGATTTAATTCTGTTGTTGGTTTAGGCGGGGAGCATTGCTCCCCGTTTTTGATGAAGAATGATGAACTGTATTAAAAATGACTGTCTGGTATTGAAGCTGCTGCCTGGTCCAGATTGTCACGGATTACAGTAAATCGTGAAATACCGGTTAAATCCAGTAACGCTCTAATTGGATTTGAGACATTACACAGCGTCAGTGAGTAAAACACGGAATAACCTTTCAGAGCCCTTAATAAAATTCTCAGCCCCTGACTGTTGATTGCCAGCAGTTGTTTGCAGTCCAGAATCAGATCACGATGCCCTTCGACAATAGCGGTCTCCAGAGTCCTGTCTAGCAGTTCAGCGGTTGATGAGTCAACCTTGCCTGCCAGCTCAACCAGTGTATAGCTGTAGTGATCTTCCATATTGATTGATAGCGCCATGTGTATACTCCTGCTGTGAAAAAACCATGACGACATCATATTCATATAATGAAAGTAATAGACTGACAAGCTGGTTAGTTACTCTGACATTTAAAAATGAATGTTAATTTTGTTTGTTGATTATTATCAGGATTGTTTATGTCTGAAGGAAGGCTGTCTTAAAAATAATATATTGTTGCATTTATAACAGGCTAATACTTGGTAGGAGATAACTGTTTCATAGATAAAAATGAGGGTGAAATGATGTTAGTTAAGCCCAGATGGCGAAGACTGCAGTATTTGGTAAGCAGTCTGATAATTGGTTCTTTCGGTAGTAATGCAGCATCAGCAGACTTTATTGTTAATCATCCCTATAAAGAAAGCATTGAATTCATTGATGTTGAGATGGGAATGTTGAAGCATTATCAGATTAATCCCCAGAGGAAATGCTTTGGCTCAAAGAATGAAAGAGACATGTGTTCGCCTCTTATAGAAAAATCGGATGGTTTCGACACTCAGGGACCACCAGAAAGTTATCGACGAAGGCGTTCAGTGAATGATACTGAGACGAATGAAGAAAATGGTGGATCAACAGACCAAACAGACACTCAAGTAACAACCATTTCGCCTACAACTGAGAGAATGCCAACAGAAGCATCAACAACAGCTGCCCCCAGAGTTGTCCCCACTCAAACGCAACTAACTTATGCGGCTCAGCATTGCCAGGGGGGGAGTTTTCATACAACGGTAATTGTCTCCCCTGAAGAGGATTTGTGGAGCCTTGCGCATAGTTATATTGACCAGAGAGGCTCTAATTTCAACTCAAACTATCGTGTTTCTTTTGCTGATAGTGAAGGCAGTAATTCTGAAGTTGGTGACCCATGGGAATTTGATGGTACAAACAGAAAAGGGGTGTTATTCCTTTTACCCGCAGGTTCCAGCTATTCAACCACCACCTACCTTGACTATTTTGATGACAGAGGCAGTGACTACTCGGCGCCCAGGGTGGGATTGTGTGCGTTATCTGGTGAAGATCAGGAAAATGCTCAGCTCAATTTGATTGGTGCCAGTTGTGGGTCTCTGGGCTTGGGTGACTGCGCCAGAGGTAGAGGTTTTCAAACCCCTCCGCTAAGAATTCAGTTTGCCCAGGTAGAAATGTATCGAGTTAGAATTAATGGTGATCAGGTTGATGCTTCGAAATGGGGTATCAGGGTGAGTGCGTATGGCAAGCTGATTCTCGATGATGTGCGCTATACACGAACACAGGATGCCGATAAGGGGCTCATTACGCTCTGGGCCGGGCATTTGGGTATTAATCGAGGACATTATCGTTTGAATTCCTCAAGGGATACCGCTCTTATGTCGCTCAATGGTAGAGCTAAAATAACCCACTCAAATATGGTTCTTGACCCCAGTGTTTATGCCTTTGTCAGTGACAGTGTTGATCTGGATGTCAGTCATACCCGGTTTCAGTCAAATGCAGCAGCAGACAGAACCTACAAACCTGTACTCTTTTACTCAACTTATGAGGGTGGAGGAACTCAGTGTACCCGTCAGTGGATTGAAACATGTCAGGCTTCAAGTGAGCCTTGGCGCATCTGGCCAAATTATGTGGACACCTGCGATGGTTATCTAAGGAAATGCCTGGAAGGTGGCGAGCTTCATGAACTCAGATTTAACAACAATACATTCACAGGTCACTGGTCTGCAATGCTTGCGGCTTACCTGCCCAATGGTGAAACAGCCCCGAATTGGTTTACTGACACCTTTTTGTTGAATTTCACAAATGACAGTGAGGGTAATATCAATCAGGGTACTATTGGGCGGTGTGCTATTGATGGGGCTACCATATTTAATGGCAATATGCTTATTAATAACCAGCCATGTCTGCCGCCTTATTTGCCTGCCATCACTGATCCGCAAAATGACCAGACTACATCTCAACGTGAGATAGAGTACTCTCAAGTTCATCACTCAACGCTCAAAAATGCAGATGAAGAATCTGGAGCAGCTACCACTATGGCTACCTATATAGTTTTGGCTGTATTTACTGTGTTAGGACTTGCTCTTTAGGAAGGAAAGTTTTGCTTATGGAGTTGAGTTAACGCATGAAATAGCGTCGGTATGAAGAAGCACAGTTGAGAGAGAGTCAGAATTCTTGCTCAACTGTGTTTCTTTAGAAGCTTTTTAAGTGCTTAGCTATCCAGCTTCTTCTTCAAAATCTGGTTAACCATACCCGGGTTAGCCTTACCCTTGGAAGCCTTCATAGCCTGACCTACAAAGAAGCCGATCATCTTGCCGCGCTTCTCTGGAGGCGCTGCGCGATAGTTTTCAACCTGCTGGGCATTAGCCGTCAGAACTTCATCGATCATGGTTTCAATGGCACCGGTATCGGTGACCTGCTTGAGACCTTTTTTCTCGATAACGTCGTCTGCGTCTTTGCCTTCACCGTTCCATAGAGCTTCAAACACTTTCTTGGCGATATTGCCGGAAATAGTGTTGTCCTTGATGCGGGCGATCAGACCAGCCAGCATTTCTGCAGTAACAGGGCTGTCTGCAATAGCGGTATCGTTAGCGTTCAGAGCTTTTGATACTTCACCCAGCATCCAGTTGGACACCAGCTTGGCGTCGCCACTGGTTTTAGCCGCTGTTTCAAAGAAGGCTGCAGTCGCCTGGTTTCCGGCCAGAATCTCAGCATCTACTTCACTCAGACTGTATTCGCTGACAAAGCGCGCTTTCTTGGCATCCGGCATCTCCGGCATTTCACCACGTAGTTTTTCCAGGCGACTTTCTTCAATCACAACCGGCAGTAAATCAGGGCATGGGAAGTAACGGTAGTCGTTAGCTTCTTCCTTGCTGCGCATGGATCGTGCTTCACCCGTGTCGCCATTATACAAGCGGGTTTCCTGAACGATTCTGCCACCGTCTTCCAGCACATCAATCTGGCGCGCTACTTCTTTATGGATAGCCGCTTCCATAAATTTGAAAGAGTTCAGGTTCTTGGTTTCAGTACGTGTGCCCAGTTCTTTCTGGCCTTTAGGGCGAACAGAAATATTGACATCAAAGCGCATGGAACCCTGAGCCATATTGCCGTCGCAAATGCCAAGTGTGGTCACAATTGAGTGAAGCTTTTTAGCAAAGGCTACGGCTTCTTCAGAATTGTTGATGTCCGGCTCGGTCACTATTTCGATCAGCGGAGTGCCGGCGCGGTTTAAATCGATGCCGGACATACCATGGTAGTCTTCGTGCAGACTCTTGCCGGCATCTTCCTCCAGGTGTGCATGGTGAATGCGAACCGTTTTGGTTGAACCATCAGCCAGCGTAATGTCCACATGACCAGCGCCCACAATTGGCTTATCCAGCTGAGTGGTCTGGTAGCCTTTTGGCAGGTCAGGGTAGAAGTAGTTCTTACGTTCGAAAACGTTAACCTTGTTGATCTCGGCATCAATGCCTAGACCGAACTTGATCGCCATATTGATGGCTTCTTCATTTACAACAGGTAGAACACCCGGCAAGCCCAGATCTACAGCACAGGCCTGAGTGTTCGGCTCGGCACCAAAGGCCGTGGAAGCGCCGGAAAAAATCTTGGTTTTGGTGGCGAGCTGAGCGTGAATTTCCAGCCCGATTACAGTTTCCCACATCATATCTGTGTCCTCGTTCAGGCTGCAGTGAATGGCGTAGCCAGGTGGAAGTCGGTTTCCTGCTGGAAACGGTGTGCAGCATTCAGCAGAGTGCTTTCGTCGAAGTGACGACCAATCATCTGCAGGCCAACCGGACGACCATTAACGATACCAGCCGGTACCGACATACCCGGCAGACCCGCCAGGTTAACAGACAGTGTGTAGATGTCTGACAGATACATGGCTACAGGGTCGTCGCTCTTCTCACCAATATTAAAGGCAGGTGTCGGAGCGTTAGGGCCCATGATGATATCGCATTGTTCAAAAGCGCTCATAAAGTCATCACGGATCAGACGACGAATCTGCTGTGCCTTGTTGTAGTAGGCATCGTAGTAACCGGCGGACAAAGCGTAAGTGCCGACAATAATACGACGCTTAACTTCTTCGCCAAAACCTTCACTGCGGCTGCGTTTGTACATATCCATCAGGTCTTCAGGGTTGTCACAGCGATGACCAAAGCGGGCACCATCAAAACGGGACAGATTGGTGGACGCTTCAGCAGGCGCAATAACATAGTAGGAAGGAATAGACAGCTGCAGGTTTGGCAGGCTGACTTCCTTAACCTTGGCGCCCAGCTTTTCGTATTCAGCAACCGCGTCACGAATGCGCTGTTCTACTTCGCTGTCCAGACCGGTAGAGAAGTATTCTTTTGGCAGCCCAATGGTCTTACCTTCCAGAGAATCGTTCAGGTTGGCGGTGTAATCCGGTACTTCACGATCCATGCAGGTGGAATCCCGACGATCGAAGCCTGCCATGGTGTTCAGCATAATCGCTGCATCTTCGGCGGTACGAGTCATCGGACCGGCCTGATCAAGGCTGGAAGCGTAAGCGATCATGCCGTAACGGGATACACGACCGTAGGTTGGCTTCAGACCGGTGATACCACAGTGAGACGCTGGCTGACGAATAGAACCACCGGTATCAGTGCCGGTTGCGCCAGCAGCCAGTTGTGCTGCTACCGCAGCCGCGGAACCACCGGAAGAACCACCAGGAATAGCGGTTTGATCCCAGGGGTTTTTCACCGCGCCGTAATGGCTGTTTTCGTTGGAAGAACCCATGGCAAACTCGTCCATGTTGGTTTTACCCAGCATAACGGTGCCAGCATTCTTGAACTTGTTGGTAACGGTGGATTCGTATGGCGCTACAAAATTGTCGAGAATCTTCGAAGCACAGGTAGTTTTAACACCTTCAGTACAAAACAGATCTTTATGTGCCAGCGGAATGCCGGTCAGAGCTTCAGCATTGCCCGCTGCACGACGTTCGTCTGCGGCTTTGGCCTGTGCCAGTGCCAGCTCATCGGTAACGGTAATGAAGCTGTTGAGGTCGCCGTCCAGCTGTTTGATACGGTCGAGGTAGGACTGTGTCAGCTCGACACTGGATATTTCACCGGCAGCCAGAGCGCGGCTTTGTTCGGAAATTGATTTATCGTACATGATTCAGTTAATCGCCTGGTTTTCAGTCGCCTGATAAAAAGAGTTGGTTCGAGAAAATGATGGGTGATCACTCGATCACTTTAGGAACCAGAAACAGGCCGTCTTCAACAGCCGGAGCACAGCTCTGCAGCTGCTTGCGATTATTCTCTTCAGTGACCTTGTCTTCACGCAGGCGCTGGGTGGCGTCCAGTGGGTGAGCCATGGGTTCAACATTGCTGGTATCAACAGACTGCATCTGGTCAACCAGTTCCAGAATGTTGTTGATGGTGCTGGCTGTAGCGTCAACCTGGTTGTCGTCTATAGACAGGCGCGCCAGGTGGGCAACCTTCTGAATTTCAGAGGCATCGATGGCCATGACTCTCTCCGGATTCGGCTTTAAAAGCGGCAATACCATGAACGATCGGGGACAGAAAATTTTAGTCCAGAGTTCGTTTTAAAGGTATTGGGGAAATAAAGGCTAAATGTATGGGCTGGCGTGTTGAATCTCAAGGCGTTCTGAATATTTAGATAGAAAAAAATGCATTGGTACAGGAAAAACAATAAAGAGACACCTTTGGTTGCGGAGGAGTCGCTGAGTTTTTGGATATATGAGCTGTCTGGCTTGAGGAGCTAAACCTGATTCATATTCACTTTCTGGAACTATCGTCTTTCTTATCTATACTCCAGCGGCAATCCGAATCAACATGGTGAACGCAATGTTTCACGATCGGGTCATCTCTGGTATTGGAAAGTTTTTGGCACTGCTGGCTGCTTTCCTGATGGTTATTCAGCCTGCCTACTCCTTCCCATTAGTAACGACACCGCCTGCATCTACTGCTTCAGCCACAATGTTTCCGGAAGATCCGGTTTGTCGTTTATGCAATAGCATCATAGAAGCTCCAGCAGGTACAACGCTTTCTGAGTTGAGAGGAGACTGTCTGGAGTTTTTTAAGAGCAACCCAAACGCAATTTCTTATTTGAATCGTGTCTATGTTGTACCACCTCAGGATAGGACGGCTCTTGATAATATCGGTCCGATTCTTTCAACTGGTACAGTGCCCCGAGAGGGGATTAATGAGGTGCTGGTAACAGAAGGAACTCTTGTTATCTTTCCTGCTGCTGTATCAAAAATTGGTATTAGGGATGACATTAATTTAAGGCATTCAGATATAGCATTTTATAAAAACACGACGATGGGCGTTTCTGAACTGACCATTAACCCAACATCTTCAATTGAGCATACTCCTGCTCCGAAAACGCTGATAAGCATAAATGGCAGTATCAGTAATATTCACTTTGAGGGGATTACGTTTTCAAATAAGGATGAAAGTGAAGAAGTAATTGCAAGCCATATCACGTCCTTGATAAGCAGTAGTTCATCATCTCATTCTGTGCATAACCTGACCGTTAAGAGGAGCCACTTTGCAAGGAATCCTGCTCTTGTCACAACGAATAGTTCTGTCAGTGATGTAAATGTTTCAGGGAAAGTTTACTTTAGCCATACTGAATTTGACTGCTCAGGCAGTCCATCAAACACACGTTGTATTTATCTTAATTGTAATCGTGACAATGCTGTATGTGATGCCAGTTATCTGGATGCGGATAGTGTCACTATGACCCTGAATTCACAGGACCCTAATAGCAGGGACTTGTTTGGCTTTAGCTTGAATAATCTGCACCATTTTAATATTTTTCGGTCTAACTTTGCTAATAATGAGCTCTATCCTTCAGGTGTGTATTCATCCCGTTTCATAAGCGGCTCCTTGAGAGGAGATAGGGCGCTTCAGTGTGTATCCAATACTACTGTGAGCCAGTTACCAGGAAGTGATAACGCCAATATTGCACCTTACACCCAGAGACTCTCTGGCAGCTGTTATGTTGAGCCTCCGACACTAAGCAGTAGTTCTGAGCTCTGTGTGCAGGTTGCAACAACAGAGTCGCCTACTACTGAGCTATCTACTACTGAGTCACCTACCACTGAGCTATCTACTACTGATCAGGTAACTACTGAGTCACCTACTACCGAGCAGGTAACTACAGAATCGCCCACTACTGAAGCAACAACAGTTAAACCGGAAATCACCGATTCCACAACAGCAGTGGCTGTAACCACCGGAGTAGAAACTACAACGGCCACGGTAACCACTGCAGCAACTGCAGATGCAAAAGTCACAACGATAACTCCGTCTCCAACAACGGGCACCTTGTTATCCTCAAAATTGGCATCTGAGTCTAGTTCAAGTCTTTCTTCTGAACCGCCTGTAGGCATGATGTCTCTGGATATGACCAGCCAGGTGATGCCTTCTGAAACTTTGCTACTGCCAGATAGTAGTTCGTCTATGCCTCTTACAGTCGGCGACAGTGCAACAGAAAGCAGCAGTATAGTGGTGAGTTCAAGTGAAGGCGTCGAGCCGACTTTGAGTGCTACTCAAACAGTTTCAGCCGGTATTTCTACAATAGAACCATCTAGTACAATTTCTTTTGAAGGAACAACTTATTCCAGCTCTGTTTCTTCCGTCCCGGTTGCTTCTGAAACACCAAAGGCAGTTCCGACATCTTCGACAGTATTGGCTTTGATTAATACAAGCCCTGTGATGTCAACACCTGCGGCAGCGGTTTCGGTTGCACCAACGCCTCCAAAAAGCGCATCCGGTTCTGTGACGGCTCTGGCAACAACAAAAACTACTGCATTGAGTACTACGCCTGTTTCTCCAGTCATCACGCCATCGCCTTCAGTTGTAGTCGGAACAGGAAATACCGGCCCCGGACTTGTTGGAGCAGACGATTCAGGCATTGGGCAGGGAGGAGACATCGCTATTGGTGTTGGGGTTGCAGTAGTGGCAATCGTTGTCCTAACTTTGATTGCTATTCCAGTGTTTTACGCTTGCAATACATGGAGTTGTTCTGGGCGGCAGCGGACTTATAGTACAGCAGGTACTCCAGCCATTCAGATGCTTGAAAAGCATTAATAACAGCGATTACTTATATTAATGCAAGAGGCTGCTTTCACAAGGGCACTAGAAAATTATTAGCCTCTATTACGGAAGTTACATTGAGAACCACCGTCAACTGATTTAACGTAGTACTGTACTCTTTATGCAGTACGGCTCTATATAAGGTGTGTGAATACTGACTTCTGTCGGCTGTCTCCCAAAGCAAGTCACCTTTGGGAAAAGCCGCTTGCCCTGAGTACCTTGCGTTGATAGAGTTTGCTGCAATTACAGAAAGCCTTGCATCAAGGTAATACAGAACATGCTGAAAAGGTTACGGGGGTTGTTTTCCAGCGATTTGTCAATCGATCTGGGAACAGCCAATACGTTGGTCTATGTCCGTGAAAAGGGAATAGTCCTGAATGAGCCATCGGTTGTGGCCATTCGAAATTTGGGTGCGCAAAAAAGCGTGGTCGCAGTTGGTGCTGACGCCAAGAGAATGCTGGGTCGTACTCCGGGCAACATTACCGCTATTCGTCCCATGAAAGACGGCGTTATAGCCGACTTTGATGTCTGCGAACGCATGTTGCAGCACTTCATCAACAAGGTTCATGAAAACAGCTTTATTCAGCCAAGCCCACGGGTTCTGGTCTGTGTGCCTTGCAAGTCGACCAAGGTTGAACGCCGGGCCATTCGTGAATCGGTACTGGGTGCTGGTGCCCGGGAAGTTTATCTGATTGAAGAACCAATGGCGGCTGCCATTGGTGCAGGCCTTCCGGTTGAAGAAGCCAGTGGTTCCATGGTTGTGGACATTGGCGGTGGTACTACCGAGATTGCCATTATTTCTCTGAGCGGTGTTGTTTACTCCGAGTCTGTACGTATCGGTGGTGACCGTTTTGACGATGCAATTGTGACCTTTGTTCGTCGCAACTACGGCAGCCTGATTGGTGATTCAACGGCTGAGCGTATCAAGCAGGAAATTGCCATTGCTTACCCAAGCGACGAGCTGATGGAAATCGATGTTCGTGGTCGTAATCTGGCAGAAGGTATTCCTCGCAGCTTTACCCTGAACAGCGGTGAAATTCTGGATGCACTTCAGGAATCCCTCAGTGCGATTGTTCAGTCCGTGAAGAGTGCGCTAGAGCAATCTCCACCAGAACTGGCTTCTGATATTGCGGAACGTGGTCTGGTATTGACCGGTGGTGGTGCACTGCTACGTGACCTGGACAAGCTGATCAGTGAAGAAACCGGCTTGCCGGTAGTGGTTGCTGAAGATCCTCTGACCTGTGTTGCCCGTGGTGGTGGCAGAGCGTTGGAAATGATGGATAAGCACCGCATGGATCTGCTGTCTACTGACTGATCTTTCAGTTCAGACTGTTCAAAGCCGCCGATAAAGGGCGGCTTTGTTGTATCTGGCAGAAGCTGTTCTAATAAAATATGAACCAGTTTGTTCATCACTCATGGTGGTGGTAGGGTTTTCACAGTAAATTTGTATTTATAATCGAAAAAATGTCCGGAGCCAGCCATTAAATCCATATTCAGCCGCCAGCAGTCACTTGCTACGCGTTTTGTTTTACTGTTCATCCTGTGTATAGCACTGCTGTTTATTGATCATCGGTTTAATTACCTGAACGTTGCCCGTTCCTGGCTGTCGGTTATGGCTGTGCCGGTTCAATGGGTGGCAGATCTGCCATCAAGGCTGTTCAGCTCGGCGGATGAGCTGGTGACTTCTCGCAGTGATTTAATGGAAGAGAACGCCAGACTGAAAGCCCGAAATCTGATTCTGGAACAAAAAGTACAAAAGCTTGCCTCCCTGACGGCTCAGAACTTTCGATTGAAAGAGCTGCTGAACTCAACCGAGCTGGTGGATGAACAGGTGCTGGTGGCAGAAATAGTCGGCATTGACCCGGACCCTTTTTCTCATATTGTCATTATCAATAAAGGTTCTACTGAAGGTGTGTTCAGAGGGCAGGCGTTGGTGGATGCCCATGGTGTTATGGGGCAGGTGGTTGAAGTAACGCCATTGCGAAGCAGGGTTATGCTGGTAACGGATGTGGTCAGTCGGGTGCCTGTTCAGGTGAACCGCAGTGGTTATCGGGCTATAGCGGCGGGCACGGGTAAGAAAGACTCCATGGATCTGCTGCATATTCCCGATACCGCAGATATTCAGGAGGGCGACCTTCTGACCAGTTCCGGTCTGGGCAAGATCTTTCCTGTTGGCTATCCGTTAGGCAAAGTCAGAAAAATAGAAAGAGATCCCGGCGAGCCATTTGCCCGGGTTGAGGTTGAATTGTCAGCCAAGGTTAATACCACTCGCTTTGTATTGCTGGTGTTCAGAGAAAATCAGGACAGAGGTACGGGTACGCCAGAGACGGAAAAACGTAACTCGGAAAATGCTAAGACAGACGACAAAGGGGTCGGCAATCAATGAGTGCCCAGAGAACCAATGGTCATTGGATTGTCTGGGCA
This sequence comes from Endozoicomonas sp. OPT23, assembly GCF_009653635.1. Taxonomy (GTDB): domain Bacteria; phylum Pseudomonadota; class Gammaproteobacteria; order Pseudomonadales; family Endozoicomonadaceae; genus Endozoicomonas_A. The sequence continues at coordinate 591,337 of NZ_PPFD01000002.1, forward strand.
AGTATTGCTGTCGCTCTTCTGCTTAGCATCCTGCCACTGCCAGACTGGGTTTCTATCTCACGACCGGCCTGGGTTGCCATGGTGGTTATGTACTGGATTATGGCGTTACCGGAACGCTTTGGTCTGTTCTTCGCTTTTGTATCCGGGTTGATGATGGACGTCTTTATGGGGACGGGCTTTGGTCATAACTCATTAGGGCTTTTGGTTGTTGCAGCAGTGGTGTTGGCTCTTCATAGACGGTTGAGAATGTTCCCATGGTGGCAGCAGGCATTTATGGCTTTTGTCATTATTGGCTTATACCAGCTGGTTAATCTCTGGATTAAAAGCGCTCTGGGTAGAACGCCGCCATCACTCTGGTATTTAATGCCGGCTTTGACCAGTGCCGCCTTCTGGCCATGGTTGTCACTCATGCTTCGATATCTCAGAAGGTATTACCGGGTTCGATGATTTCTTGCTCGTCAGTCTCTTCGGGCTGAACGGGTTGAGATTCTTCCGGTTCGATGGACGGAGTGGTTTCTTCCTGTCCCTGCTCGCTGATGTCCTCTACTGGGTCTGAGGTCTGTTCCGTTTCGGGAGTCCGCTCGGGTTCCAGTATTGTTTCCGGGTCAACTGTGGGTTCTGTTGCCTCTGGCGCAGGAGATTCTGGTTCAGCAACGGGTTCAATAGTTGCTTCAGGTTTCTCTGGTTCAATAACGGGTTCTGATATTTCAGGCTCAACGGTCGGTTCAGGATCCGGAGTGATTTCGAGCCAGTCGAACCAGACGATGACCGGTCGGTGATCTGAAAGTGGCTTATTATCTTTATCTCGAAAATCAGGTGAATCATATCTGACAGGGTCAAGTTTGATGCCGTTTGAATTACGATAAAATATTCTATCTATCTTCCATTTGTTTTGTTTACCAAGACCTAAAGTTTGAAAAGAATCGGTCAGGCGAGCATCCTGCAAAAAGCTGTTATAGAGGTCAGACATATTGCCTTGACTGTGATTAAAATCGCCTACAACAATGACCGGGTTAAGCAGTGAAAACGTCTTCATATATTCAAACATCATGAACGTCTGTTTAATACGGAGGTCTTTAGCCTCGGTACTACTGCCCGACTCCATATGCATGTTGTAAATATCTATCTCAAATTCTATGCCGCCTGTGCTGCGTATTTTGTGTCGGGCGACTGAGAAGCCTTTGGTCGCAAGGCAGTCTCCACCACCGCCTTTATCATCAGAGCCAAAGCGGTAACAGTCTCCCCAGGCCTTTCGGGTAAAGTCCTTAATGGGAAAACGTGAAAAACGGTTTAAACCATCATTTACCAGTTTTCCATTCCAGGTGTCATGCCACGAAAGTTCCTTTGGTGTGCTTTTGTAGGGGAACTTGGCGGTTTTGGTAATCTCGTCGTGATACCAGAAATCTTCCTGCAGCATCACCAGGTCGTAGTCATTCAGTTTTTGTCCAAGAGCAGGAAAACGATAAGCATCCATATCGTTGATCCAGTAAGGCAGGCCAGCCACGTTATAGGTCATCACGGAAAAATTACCGCGCAGGGTTTCCTGGCTATAACTGTTTGCAACTGACAAAGAGGCCAGAAGCAGGAAGGCGTTAATAAATAGTTTCATGGACAATCCCTGGTCGCTGTTATGAGCTATTGAGTCAAATCAATGACTCAGGATATCGGCGGGCTTTCCAGTTAAAATGGTTGAACAAAGAGACCTGCCTGAATCTGTAATAAATTCGGCAACGGGCAGGGATGCTGAACACTGCATGCAGGAAGGAGTAGAGCTAATGATCTATCTGGCGTCACAGTCACCGAGACGGCGTGAGCTGCTTGATCAAATCGGTGTGCCTTATACGGTCTTATCCTGTGAGATTGATGAGACACCAACTGACGGCGAAGAGCCTCAGTCTTATGTCGAACGTATGGCCAGAGAAAAAGCAAAAGCGGGTTGGTTGTGTGTAGCGTGCGATGGTTTAACTGAGCACCCTGTTCTGGCCGCTGATACGTCAGTCATTCTGGGAAAGAAAATTCTTGGTAAACCCGAAAACAGTGATCATGCCTGTGATATGCTGTTGGCATTAAGTGGTACATGCCATGAGGTTATTACAGCTGTCGCTGTCTATAGTGATCGAAATGTAGAAGTAACTGTTTCCAGAACTAAAGTCAGAATGACGACTTTTTCTAAGGATGTGGCAAAAGAATATATTGCTACCGGAGAACCTGCTGATAAGGCAGGTGCCTATGGAATCCAGGGCTATGGAGCAGTACTGGTAGACTCCATTGAAGGTAGCTATTCAGGTGTTGTAGGCCTGCCCCTGAAAGAAACCGCTGAACTGCTGAAAACCTTTGGAGTTACTCCCTGGCATGCCTCCGGAAGCTGAGGTAGAGACGTGCGAATCGGTTTTCTGACCCTGCGACTCTCGTAAAACCTTTGGCTCACTGACGATTTTTCAACAGCTTTAACAATTTCAGACTGGTCGTTGATCATCCAGCCAGTCCAAAGGTGAAAGGGAATGAGCGAAGAAATTCTGATGAATATCACGCCGATGGAATCGCGCGTGGCATTGGTTGAGAATGGGGTTCTGCAGGAAATCTACATTGAGAGAGCCTGCAGTCGGGGAATCGTCGGAAACATCTATAAAGGCAAAATTGTCCGTGTACTGCCCGGTATGCAGGCTGCGTTTGTGGATATTGGCCTTGAGCGTGCTGCGTTTATTCATGCCAGTGAAATCGCACCACGGGCTGAAAAGGACAGTGAGCATAATTCTGAACGACCAATCGTAGAGCTGGTTCATGAAGGCCAGTCGCTGGTTGTGCAGGTCACTAAAGACCCGCTCGGTACCAAAGGTGCCCGCCTTACTACCCATATTTCGATTCCTGCCCGCTACCTTGTCTTAATGCCTCACAACAACCATGTTGGCATCTCTCTGCGTATTGAAGATGTGGAAGAGCGTGAGCGCCTGCGTAAGCTGGTTGAAGGCAGCATGGAAGACCATAAGGATCAGGGTAAGGGCGGCTTTATTCTCAGAACCGCCGCAGAAGGGATTACGGACTCGGAAGTCAGTGCTGATGTGCTATTCCTTCGCAGGCTCTGGCAGACCATTGAAGAAACCGTCAAAGAGAGTAAGGCTCCAGCCACTATCTATGAAGACCTTCCTCTTCATCTTCGTACCATGCGGGATTTAGTCGATCCGGATATCGAAAAGATCCGAATTGATTCCCGGGAAACCTTCACCAAAGTTTCCAAGTTTGTGAAGAAGCTTGTGCCACAGGTGGATGGTCGTGTTGAGTACTACCCAGGTGAGCGTCCGATCTTTGATCTGTTTGGTGTTGAAGATGAGATCAATAAAGCTCTCAGTCGAAAGGTTCAGCTGAAGTCCGGTGGTTATCTGATTATTGATCAGACCGAAGCCATGACCACCATCGACGTCAATACTGGTGCTTTTGTTGGCCATAGAAACCTTGAAGAGACCATCTTCAAAACTAACCTTGAGGCGTCTGTAGCCATTGCACGTCAGCTCCGGTTACGGAATCTGGGCGGAATCATCATTATCGATTTCATTGATATGGAAGATACCGAACATCAGCGTCAAGTGCTCAGAACCTATGAGAAGGCTCTAGAGAAGGATCACGCTAAAACCAATATCACTGGTGTCAGTGATTTGGGGTTGGTGGAAATGACCCGTAAGCGGACACGGGAATCTCTGGAAAATGTGCTGTGTGAATCTTGTCCAACCTGTGACGGTCGTGGAACTCTGAAAACAGCCGAAACGGTGTGTTATGAGATTTTCAGGGAAATTCTCAGGGCGGTAAGAGCTTACGAGAGTCAGAGTTATACCGTGCTGGCATCGGAACAGGTTGTTGATCGTTTGCTGGATGAAGAATCCAGCAATGTGGCTGATCTGGAGGAGTTTATCAGTAAGCCTATACGATTCCAGGTGGAGCCCATGTACACCCAGGAACAGTTTGACGTAATTCTTGTCTGACTTCTAAACCGGTTTTGTTTTAGAGATGCCGCCAGACAAAGATCTGGCGGCATCTTTGGTTTCAGATACTGAAACCTGAAGAACTAAAAGCATTTATTGGTCAAACAGATGAATGAATGTGATCTCGGCTTATGCTGATTTATTGTATTTATATGGTACAAATGATGTATTCAATTATTTCGAGTGGCTTATTCGTTTATGGGGTTTGAACTTAAGCTCAGACGAATGCTTAGAGCAACGTTTATCTGGAGTGGCAGGCTGCTGATATCAGCTCTGTTGCTGCTGGTTGTGGGCGTACTCGCTTTTCGACTTTTTCTCGGACTTGTTCCCTACTTCAAAGAAAACATGGTCACTTACCTGAACGATAAACTGAATACCAGTTTTGTCGTGGGTGAGCTGGACGCTCGCTGGGGTGGCGGAAATCCTTCTCTGATGATCCGTGATCTTGCCTTGAAAGGTAAGAATAATCAGCAAGCTGCTTTTGAGGTTAAACGTCTGGATGCAGTTCTGGATATAAAGGCCAGCCTATTGGCGCTTGAGCCGGTATTTTCCTATCTGGAAGCTAACGATATAGCCTTGAGGGTTGAAAGTGACAGTGAAGGAATCTGGTCTCTGAAAGGCATTCAGTTTATCAGGGATGATGATAAAGAGTTTAATCCTGATCGCATGCTGCAGTTTCTGCAGCGACAGAAATACATTGATGTCACTAACTTTGAACTAGCTCTTTTTCCTTATAATCAAGCTCCCGTATTTTTTGAACAGAAACACTTGTCACTGGAAGAAGAAGTTGACCAGAAAAGGTTATCGGCACGATTCATTGTTGCCGATGGTGAAGTGATCGTCAGTGCTGAAGGTAATGGCGTCGATCGCAGAAAAATGGCCTGGTCAGGAACCATCAGCGCTAATAATTTGAATTTAGGACTGATCTGTCGCTTTACAGACAATTGTGGCCAATTCCAGTCAGCAAAGGGAAATATTAGCTTTGACTGGCATTTCAGAAAAGGGAAGTGGTATCTGAAAGGACTGGGTCACGTTTCGGATATTAATTATACGACAGAAAAAACAACTACCCCGGAATTTTCAGTGGTATCTGAATTTCAGGTGCATGGTGATGTGCTGTCTGAATTTAATAACTGGCAATTACAGCTGAATGATCTTGAACTGCAGCAAAAGGGTGAATTACTGACCGGGTTTGATCTTGCCCTGAACAGGCTGCCCTATGAAGAGCACCGATATAGCCTTGATGTTGACAGGTTGGCACTGGCAGAGTCCGGAGAATTTCTGAAACAGACTGATCTGTTGCCTGGCTTGGCCAATAACCTGATGGATATTCTTAATCCTCAGGGGTACTTGCATCAGCTGTCGCTGCAGTATTATCCGGAAAGACGTTTGCGGGATCGAATAACCTTATCAGCAAACCTGCAACAGGTTTCAGTCGGTGCCTGGTACGGAGCGCCTTCCGGTGAAAATATCAATGGCCAGCTTACAATGGGCTTACTAGACGGTAATCTGGAGCTGGATTCAACTGATTTCAGCCTTGGTCTGAAGAATATCTTCAGAGATGCCTGGAAATATAACACTGCAAAAGCCGCTCTTGCCTGGAATGTTTCAGAAGACAGGACTCAGTTGTTGTTGAGCAGTGATGACATCCGTATGACGGCTGCAGAAGGTGATCTCAGAGGTGTACTCAAACTTGATATTCCCTTGATTGAACAGGGATCCATCAACATGGATCTGGATGTCACTCTAACAAATGGTGATGCCAGTCAGACAGGAAAGTATCTGCCGGTAGCCAACCTTTCTCCCAAGCTTGTTAACTGGCTTGATAACAGCATTAAAGGTGCCAAGGTCAAAGAAGGCAAGTTTTCCTGGCATGGCAGTCTGGAGTCTTCAGAAACGGATGGTTCTGAATGGGAACTGTTTTTTGATTTAGAGAATGCCCGTTTTGATTACGATGCCCGTTGGCCGGAAATTTATCAGGCTGATGGTCAGGTATGGGCGGATACCAACAAAGTAAAGGTTGAACTGGATTCAGCCAGAGTCTATCAGGCATCCCTGAAAGACGTTTCTGCGGTGGTTGAATTTGATAAAGATATTAATCTAAGTGCGAGTAGCAGAGTTCAGGCTGCAGGCGAGGATCTGGTGCAATTATTTACTCAGTCACCGGTAAGAGATGTACTGGGGCAGGAAGTGGATAACTGGGCTATTCAGGGGGATTTTGATGGAGCACTGTCGCTTAATATTCCACTCAGAGATCCAGTGGACAGCAAGATCAGTGTTTCCCTTGATACAGAGAATGCCAGTTTCAGGCATAAAAAGATCGACCTGAGTGTTGATCAGATCAGAGGTAAAGTGGATTACACCTCTGACCAGGGACTGACTGCAGATAGGCTTAAGGCAAGACTGTTCGACTCTCCGGTGACGACGGATATAGAGTCAGAATTCAGTGCAGGAAAACTGCTAACCCATTTTGATTGGGCTGGAAGGGTCTCTATTGATGCTTTGCAGCAGTGGCTTAAACTTGATGCTTTGAGCTTGCTGGAAGGCTTCTCAACATACAGAGGTAAGCTAACCGTTGGCGGGGAAAACCCTTTGGAACTTGTTGTTCACAGCGACCTGAAAGGTATGGAGCTGGAGCTGCCAGAACCTCTTGATATCTCCGCAGATAGAACAGTTCCTACGAAATTAAATTATTCGCTCTTGTCGAATGGCAGGCAAAAACTGGCTCTGCAATTATCAGAAATAGGTAATACAGAGCTGTTTTTTGATAACCAGTATCAACTGAGTTCGGCTCTGGTGAATTTTGGTGATCAATGGGTTCAGGTTAAGCCTAAAACGGGTAGAGTTCTTATCACCGGACAGATAGAAGAGCTGGACCTTGCTCCCTGGTATCAAAGATTTAAAAACCAGCCAGTGGGGGACAGCGAAAAATCTGTTTTACGTTGGTTAGAGATCAGGGATTTATGGCTGGGGAGTCTTTTTTATAAAAATTATGAACTTCAGGGTCTGAATCTTAACCTTGAGCAGAAAGGCAGTCAAAGCCGTGAATTGCAGATAGACGTCAGCAGTAATCAACTGGCAGGTCGTTTGTTGATTCCGGAAGACACCAGCCAGCCCTACCAATTGGCACTGGATAAATTGCATCTGCCCAAGAGTGATGAATCTGACAAAAATGAAAACTCCAGCGATTTTCTGGAAAGCTTCGATCCCCGTCAGATTCCGGATTTTGATATCTCTATTAAAGAGCTGAAGGTGGGTAATAAAAAAACCGGTGCTTTTTCAGTGGAACTTAGGGATGCGCCCGGAGGCAAGAAAGCAGAATCACTGCAGGCAGAAATAAATGGTCTGGATGTGCAGGGTGACCTGGACTGGCTCTTTATCGAAGGGCAACCTGCAACCAGGTTTCATGGCAGTCTTTCCGGTGCCGGGATTAAGGAGTTTCAGCAGGCAGCAGGCTTCTCGCCTTTTGTTTCAGCGCAACGAAGTCGTATTGATACCGAACTGAAATGGCAGGGGAGTCCTGCCAATATCAATATGAACAGTCTGGAAGGCTATCTGAGGCTGAAGCTTAAGAACGGTAAGGTACATAAACTAGAAGGGGGTGCTGGCGCGCTTAAACTGTTCGGAATCCTTAACATGGAAGCTCTGACACGAAGGCTCCGACTGGATTTCTCAGATCTCTATCGTCAGGGAATTTCCTTCGACCAGATTAAAGGTGTACTGAAGTTTGATAAAGGTCTGGTGAGTTTTGATGAACCTTTGGTTATTGCAGGCCCTTCTTCGGATTTCAAGATGGCAGGGGAAGTTGATACTGAGAAGAACAAACTGGATGTTAGCTTGGTAGTTACACTTCCAGTGACTTCTAATTTACCCATTCTCAGTGTTCTTCTGGGAACCGCTCCACAAGTGGCTGGTATTATTTATATTGCCGATAAGCTGGTGGGTGATCAGGTTGATAAATTGGCCAGTATTCGTTATCGGATAGAGGGCAGTCTCGATAACCCGGAAGTATCATTGGATAAACTGTTTGCCGGCGATACGAAAAAAAAGAGTAAAAAGAAGTAGCCTTACTGCTCTCAAACCTATCTAAGTCACCGAACCTGTGAATTCATACGTTCTTCCCCCGCCACTAGCGGGGATAGAGCAATCTGATATTCGATTACGTGTGTTACACACTTAACAGTGGGAATTAGGCGTTTCGGAATGGACGTTCGATTCCCGCTGCCATAACATAGTTTTATTACCTGCAGCAGCAGGCTATCAGATCGATAAAAGGCCTAACGCATTCATGACTGACATTCTTACACAGGCACAGAACATTCTTCTGGCTCCAGCCAATATCAGCAGTAATCAGTTGTCCAGCGTACTGGACAGCATTCTGGGACATTCAGTAGATGCTGCAGATCTCTATTTTCAGTCAGTAAGGCACGAATCCTGGATGCTGGAAGACAGTATTATCAAGGAAGGCAGTTTTAACGTTGACCGTGGTGTCGGTGTTCGTGCCATGAGCGGTGAAAAAACCGGTTTCGCTTACTCTAATGAAATTATTCTTCCAGCCCTTGAACAGGCTGCAGGTGCTGCCAGAAGTATTGCCCGAGCCGGACAGCAGCATCAGGTACAGGCCTGGGGCAGAAGCCAGCCATTAAGTCTTTATGGTATGGACAACCCACTGGATTCCCTGAGCCGTGAAGATAAGGTTGATCTGTTGAAAGCGGTTGATCAGGAAGCAAGAAAAGCCGACAGCCGCATCAAACAGGTTAATGTTGGCCTGTCCGGTGTCCATGAAGTAGTCATGGTTGCTGCTTCTGACGGTACTCTGGCGGCAGATATTCGCCCACTGGTTCGCCTTAATGTCAGCGTTATTGCTGAAAAGGACGGTCGCATTGAACGAGGCAGTTCTGGCGGTGGTGGCAGAGGCGGCTATGAGCAGTTTTTGCTGAACGACACTGGTTTAGGCTTTGCCAGAGAGGCGGTGCGTCAGGCATTGGTGAACCTGGAAGCGGTCGATGCACCGGCAGGCGCCATGCCGGTTGTTCTCGCTCCTGGCTGGTCTGGTGTTTTGCTGCACGAAGCGGTAGGTCATGGCCTTGAAGGTGACTTCAATCGCAAAGGCAGTTCTTCCTATTCAGGCCGAATTGGTGAACGTGTTGCTTCACCTCTTTGTACTATTGTTGATGATGGTACGCTGACGGGGCGACGTGGTTCCCTGAATATGGACGACGAAGGTGTGCCAACCGAATCAACCATGTTGATTGAGAATGGTATCCTCAAGGGTTACATGCAGGACAAGATGAATGCCCGACTGATGGGAGTTAAACCTACAGGTAACGGTCGTCGTGAGTCTTATGCCCACTTGCCTATGCCGCGTATGACCAACACTTACATGCTGGCGGGCAAAGACGACCCTGAAGAGATCGTTGCCAGCGTGGATAAAGGTATCTACGTCAGCAATATGGGTGGTGGTCAGGTGGATATCACTTCCGGCAAGTTTGTATTTTCTACCAGTGAAGCTTATCTGATCGAGAAAGGTAAGATCACCACACCGGTTAAAGGAGCAACTCTGATCGGTAATGGCCCTGATGCAATGAATCAGATCTCCATGGTCGGTACTGACCTTGAGCTGGATCCTGGTGTCGGTGTTTGCGGCAAAGACGGTCAGTCTGTTCCAGTCGGCGTGGGTCAGCCAACCCTGAAGATTGATGAAATTACCGTGGGCGGTACTGCCTGATCAGTCAAACTCGGTCGGCAATGCCCTATTAGCCCTGTGTCGGTAGAGCAATTCGATATCACTCTGAATTGTTCTACCCACAGATAATTCCGGTAGCTTATCGATAGGAAAAAAATCGATCTCTGATATTTCTGTATTGGTTTTGGCGTCTCCATCCAGCAAAGAACATAGAAATATCATTTTAATAATGTGATGCGGGTTTCTGGGGTGGTAAGGGTGCCGATGAGTGTCTTTCAAAGCCACCAGCTTTTCAGTTTCTACGATGTAGCCTGACTCTTCCAAGGTTTCACGTTCAGCACCTCTTGCCGGAGCTTCACAAACGTCAGCCCAGCCTCCAGGTAGTGACCAGCAATTATCATCCCGCTCTTTAACCAGTAACACCTTATTCTCCTTAAATACTCCGGCACGAACATCCAGTTTTGGTGTGACATAGCCATTATCAGGTAGAAAAAAATGGTCAACCTTTGCCAGCGGTGCGTCGGCAAGTTTGGCTGTCATTTCGTGGGCCAATTGTTGTAGCTGCTGGTATCGTTCTATATCAAACGCTTCCTGGCAGTAAGTCAGTCCATTTTGTGCGATGGCTCTTATCTGTTCTGCCCACTCGGTCCACTGCAGTTGGTTCATTCAGGTTCTCCGGCTGAAGAGTGTAAGTACCCGGACATATGAATTACCTACACACTTATCTGCTGTTAAATGCATAACTCCTATGCATTATCGGCTCTGGTTTGACGGAAGCCATTAATATAGTTTGAACTTGTTGAGAAATTGCTTCCAAATAACAACCATTAAGAGTGAGAACGCAGTCATCATGGATAATGCAGAACAACTTGGTCTTCCTCCAGTCGCTCATATTGGCTTTGTAGTCCCGGATTTGGAAAAGGCTCTGGAGCAATACCGTCCTCTTTTTGGTGACTTCCAAAAGCATGAAGTCCAGTTACCTCCGCTGATATTTCATGGCAAAGAGCAGAGGTCAGCTATCAATGTGGCCATTGGTAAAAGTGGAGAAACAGAGATTGAACTGATTCAGCCTGTCAGTGGTAATGCCCCCCATCATGAATTTATTGCCAGTGGTGGTAACGGTATGCATCACCTTGGTTTTTTTGTTGATGATATTGATGCCGTTGTAGAAAAAGCCAAAGCGTATGGCTATGAAGATTATTGGAGCGCTCGTTTTGGACAGGGTGGCTGGACCTACCTTAAACGTGATGGTGACCCTCTTATTCTTGAAATTATGAAACGCTGATCTTTTCAGAATTACAGTTCTTTTCTTTAAACCGTCTCTTGGCTTTCTGCAGTCGAGAAAGCGCTTTAATTGTGAACGACCTGCACTCTCCTATACTGCTAAACCATATTTGAATCTGATGGTCCGGGTGGGAGAGTTTGCTGTGAAATTCCGATGCTACCAGCTAATCCTGCTATTTATCTTATGCCACTCTGCCAGTGCCATCGCATTTGAACCTTCTATCTGCAAAATGCTGGCAAATGAAGCTGAAAAACAGGCAGGAAAGCTGGTGGACTGGCAGTTGGAAAACAATATTGAACTGAAGAAGCAGGGATGTTGGAAGGTGCAACTTAAATACGGCAGGCAGGCCATATTGCAGGCGGTCAAGGAAAAGAGGTATCTGGCCAAGGCTCAGATCGAACTGCAGCTCTCTTCCAGTGAATTCTTTCTGGGTAATTACAGTGAAAGCCTCGAACTGGCAGAATCCGCAGAAGCTTTTGCAAAACAGCATTCAAGGTGGCGGGAATATATTGAAAGCCTTTATTTGAAGTCCGGAGTTTATCGCGGACTGGGTAATGATGAAGCCATAATTTATGGTAAAAGAGCGCTGGTCATGCTGGAGCAGCACAGGGTAGATGACAATTTTCTCCGAGCAAAAATTCTTTACAACCTTGGTGCAGCTTATTGTGAAAGTGCCAGTTCTGAGAAAGATCTTAATAAAGCCGAGCAGAGTTTTAGAAAAGCGTTTCAGCTTTTTTCCAGACAGAATAACCATTATGAAATGGTTCGAGTTGGCTTGAGGCTCGCCAGAGTAGAGTACCTTCGTCAGAACTACATCAATGCCCTGGTTGAGATCGAGACCATTGAAAATCATATTAATGGGCCCAGATCAAAAATGCTCTATCACTATCAGTTGGCTAAAGTGCTATTGGCTATGGGTAAAAGGCAGGCTGCAGGTGTTGAGGCAGAAAAGGCATTAGACTTAGCGGATCGATTGCATGCGACTGTGGATAAAACCAGAATAGCGAAGCTGTTGGAGAAGGCTGAATATTTTCAGCCTTCTCCTGGAACACAATAATCAGACTTCTGTGGTTTCCAGGGTCGGTTTTGCTTGCGTGTTTTTTATTGCTGCAGGCTGTGCTGCGTATTTTTTAATCCATTCAATAGCCAGCTCGGTACTTCGCTGCATAGCTTTTTTACTTCCGATGAAACTGTGAATCGTTTTTGGAATACGTTCATGGCTGACTACTGAACCTGTTTCGCTGAGCCTTCTTGCATAGGTTTCTGCTTCATCTCTGAGTACATCCACTTCTGCTGTAGTGATCAGCGCCGGAGGTAAATCACTTAGATTATTTGCTCTCACCGGGCTGACATATTCATGGCTGCGGACTTCGACATCGGGTGTATAAAGCTCGATGGCTTCCTTCATGCCATCCTCGGTCAGCAAATAGTTTTTATGGAACAGACGATAGGACTCCCAATCTTTGCTGTTTAAGGCATCCAGAACCGGAACCTGAAGATATTGGCAGAACAGGGAAATATCACCTTCATTTCGTGCTCGCAGTGCGACTGCAGCAGCCAGATTACCGCCAGCACTGTTTCCGCCCGTGCAGATTCTAGTGGGGTCACCAGTAAAGGTTTCAGCGTGCTCACTTAACCAGCGCAACACTTCGTAGCAGTCATCCAGCCCCGCTGGAAACGGGTGTTCCGGAGCCAGGCGATAGTCAACAGATACCACGAGGACGCCAGCATCACGGGCGATGGCTCTGAGTTCAGATTCACCATGCTCAGGCCGACCAACCAGCCAGCAGCCCCCATGCATCCAGAGCATCACTGGAAAAGGGCCCTCTCCTTCAGGTTTGTAAACAGTAACGGGTACATCGCCGTTAATTGTCGGCACAAAGCGTTTCTGAACATCTATTGATTCATCAATGGACCGATATTTCATGACCAGCCCCGTAAACTTATCAGCACCTTCACGCTGGTCAGGTGCGAAAGGCTTTCGCTCAGCTCGAGTAAGGAAGGAAAATAAGGCTGGTTTAAGTCCAATGGGGCCACCAGGTGTCTGGCATATACGGTAAAGGCCAAAGAGTATGAGCAGTGCTAAAACTGTGAGGGCAACAGTCATGCAGGCGTCTCCTGAAGGTTTGTTATTTTGATTATCAATGACTGTAATGCAGTTTAAGTTAATTGTCTGATAATGTAACCTGTCTATAATTTGACAAAAAACGTCATCTGTCTAATTTATGTAAGTGCTCGGACATTTGAATTCGTATGTCATTTCCCTGCCTGCGGCGGGGAAACGACAATCTAATATTCGACTACGTGTGTCTACACACTTAGGTGGTGTGACTAGAGAATGTCCCGAAAATAATAATAAAAAGATAAAAGGGTAGCTTCTGATGTCGAGTCAGCCATCTCAGAATACTTTTGATTTCATCATTGTGGGAGCGGGTACTGCTGGTTGCCTGCTGGCCAATAGACTCTCTGCCGACAGCCATAATCGGGTTCTTTTGATTGAGGCGGGCCCTAAAGACAAGTCCCCCTTGATTAATGTGCCCATTGGTTTTGCCTTGTTGTATGACCATAAGAAGCTTAACTGGCGTTTGCAATCTGAACCTGAACCAAACCTCAATAACCGTCGTATAAAACAGCCGAGAGGTAAGGTGCTGGGCGGTTCTAGTGCCATCAATGGCATGATGTATGTCCGTGGTCAGCAGGAAGACTACGATCATTGGGCTGAGCTGGGGAATGACGGCTGGTCCTACAAAGAGGTTCTGCCTTATTTTCTGAAAAGTGAAAAGCAGTTAAGAAACTCTGATTCTATTCATACAGACTCACTTCATAACAGTGCTTTTCATAGCAATGTCGGCGAATGGCCAGTCTCTGACGTACGCTTTAGACCTGAGTTAGCAGACAAGTTTGTTAAGGCTGCTGTTGAATCAGGACTGAATCGAAATCCGGATATTAATGGTGAGAAACAATCCGGTATTGATTACACACAGTTATCTCAGGCCAATGGTCAGAGATATTCCAGTGCCCGAGCATTTCTTCATGATGCTTTAAAGCGTCCCAACCTGAGGGTTATAACCGAAGCTCAGGTTCAACGAATCGATTTTGATAACGACCGCGCTGTTGGTGTTGAGCTGTTCTGCAAAGGTACAACAAAATCCTTTCAGGCTAAGAAGGAGGTTATTCTTAGCGCAGGTGCACTTCATTCACCTCAACTGCTGATGTTGTCTGGTGTGGGTGATCAGCAAACGTTGTCAGGTCATAAAATCAAAACAATCAAGCACATGCCTGCTGTGGGTAAAAACCTTCAGGAGCATCTGGGCATCAATGTGATTTATGAATGTCAGAAAGGCCAGAGCATGGTTGAGGAGTTTAAACCCCATCGTCTGGTCGGTCATATGGTGAAATATCTGACAAAAAAAGAAAGCTTGCTCAACTTCAATGGCGCACTGGTTTCCGGTTTTTTTAATACCAATGGTGACGACCATGAAAGGCCAAACTGTCAGGTAGTGTTTTCGCCAGCCGCTGCTGATGATTCTGACCCGGATAACAAAGCGAAAATTCTGCCGGGCATAACAGCCATGGCCTATCCATTGCGACCTGATGCCAGAGGTTCAATCAGTCTGAGGTCGGCATCGGCTGACGACAGTCCGGTGATTCGTCATGGCTTTCTGGAAACAGAACGAGACAAGCGAGAACTGATTGATGCTGTGCGTCGTATCAGAACTATATTCACCCAACCAGCCTTGCAAGCTTCGGTTCAAAAAGAAATATTTCCCGGAGTAGAGCAACAGACAGATGAACAGATTCTGGAATATATAAGAGAGCATGCGTTGGGTTGCTACCATCCAGCAGGCAGTTGTCGTATGGGGAAAGGCGATGATTCAGTAGTAGATGAACGTCTGAGAGTTCATGGATTGAAAGGACTGAGAGTTGTCGATGCGTCTATTATGCCTACGCTGGTATCAGGCAATACCAATGCTCCCGTGACTATGATTGCTGAAAAAGCGGCAACCATGATTCTGGAAGATTCAGCCTGAACTATGCGGTTAAAAAAATCGTCAGCTACGAAAACCGCTGAATAGAAACTGCTCAAGATGTGTTTTAAGTTGTTTTGGGTTGTCTAGCTCCAGCTGGCAACCCGGAAACAGCACCATGGATAGGATGACTCGTTGAATCCAGTCTGCAGCCTGATCACAATCAAGAGTGGAGCTGATCTCACCTGAGTTCATGGCTTTTTGAACATGGCTGGGCCAGAAATCCATACAGCTCTCGATATGGGTTCCATTCAGTGCCATCATGGCCGCTGTTTCAGGTTCTGTTTCACTGATATTCAGAAACAGGTCGCTGTTACTTTGTTGTCGACACCAGATAATGGCCTGAGTGATCTTCTCTAAAAGATTGTCGTACTTGGCAACTTCCTGTTCAGCCGCTTTACAAAACTGTTCACCTGCACGATTAAGAACCGCTGAAATCAGTTCTTCTTTATCACTGAAATAATTATAAAGCGTTGCTCTGGATACCTTGGCGGCAGATGCCACATCTCCCATGGATGTTTTTCGAATACCAAACCGACGAATGGATTGCTCTGCTGCAGCGAGAATATCAGGCAGTCGTTTATCAGATTTTACAGAGTCGGTGGCGGTCACGGAGAGTCAATATCCAGATGTTGTTATTTCGGTTACTGACTCTAAAGGAATCGGGTGTTGTGTCAACGGCTGTAACGAGTTCATAAGCAGTTTGCCCATTTGCAGCGAGCAAACTGCCATTTAATATTCAATGGTGCAGATACACAATTATTGATCAGTCCAGCAGGTTTAGTTGATGATCAAGCATCTTGTTGCCATCAAAGATGAACTTACCGTGAAAACTTTTGCCAGCAAGAAGTTTCGGTAACCAAATATGGTCGTCTTCCCACATTTCTTCGTACGGCATGTCTTCCACAGAATACCATAGAGGAATGGCTTCATCGGTTTCTGTCGGTGTTCCTTCAAAGTCATTGGCTGAATAGACATGGACATGAATGGAGTAACCATCGATAAACTGAAAAAGGCACTCGCCGTGATA
Source organism: Endozoicomonas sp. OPT23 (assembly GCF_009653635.1). Lineage (GTDB taxonomy): Bacteria > Pseudomonadota > Gammaproteobacteria > Pseudomonadales > Endozoicomonadaceae > Endozoicomonas_A. The sequence goes on from NZ_PPFD01000002.1 coordinate 607,340, forward strand.
CTGCATATTAAGTGGCGTTACGCAGAGCTCTTCCTGCACTTCACGAACTGCACATTCAGCGTGGGTTTCTCCAGCTTCTACCTTGCCGCCCGGACCATTGATTTTACCTTCACCGAGTCCACGTTTTTTCCTGATTAAAAGCACCTGACCATCTTTAATGATAAACGTCAGGGTGGCCGGGTCTTTGGCCTGCCATTGTGACCAGTCGATTTCTGACAATGAGGTAATGGACAAAGCGGTCATTGATGAATTCCATAACTGAGACTGCGAATCAGTATAACGAATGAAGGTGAAATAACTACTGACTGATTTTTTAGGCGTGCCTTATTGAACTGGTTTAAGTTTAACCAGTCCGGTTTCAGGTTCAATCAGAAAGGCTGGGTTACCCGATGCTGAAAGCAGTCTGCTGATTGTGCCTGACTGGCTGATTTTGAAGAACGAGACTGGAGTACTACTGGCCAGAGCACCTTCCTTTCTGAGAAATTCTGCCCGTTGAACCACCTTTAAATAGAAAGGCAGTAATTTCCTGATCGTTGTCTGCAGATCGGTGAGCGACAAGGCGTTGCCAAACAACGCAGGAACATAAGTTGGCGAAGGCGTGCCTGTCAGTTGCCTTTGCCGCCACTGATAATGTTCCCAGGCTGACTGCTGTTTTGGGTGAAGGCTGCGAAAGGCTGTCACAAGCTCCTGTCCTTCAGCAGGAGTGAATAATCTGAGAGTGGCAGCCAGTGCAGCCAGTGCGAGTTTTTCTCCACTGGAAACGCCAATCATTCGATCCAGCCCGAGCCACTGACTTCTTATTTTCAGATAGCCAACCATTGGATTGAACTTGGGCTGATCAGCCATTTTCATCAGCTGCTGCCAGACAGCATCCATAGCGCGGTAAGTATTCTCTGATAAATACACAGATCCTACAGGGCTGATGTGGCCTCGAAACCCTGCAATATTATCCACCCAATAGGCGTACCAGAGTTTGAGGTCGTCCTGATTCAGTTTTTTCTCTGCAAGTGCCTGTCTCAGAGGTTGGTACATATTCAGAGAACCTTCGTTGTACATCATATGTCTGAGATGACTGTCAGGGAAAAATACGATAGTAAACAGGCGTGCTGCTGAAGGGTGTTTCTCAATGATATGTTTCGCCAGAGGGTAGACACTGGCTGCTCGAGTCGCGGTCAGGCTGAGAAACTGAGTACTGTCTTGTGGCAGAGGCTGTGAAAAAGTCTCTGACGCTTTTTCTTTCGCTTTAGGGCTGAGTGGAACTGCGCTGATAATAGCGGCGGCTCTCAGCACTTCTATCTCTGATAGTGAAAGAGCTTGGAAAAGTCGGGACAGATTCTGGAAAGCAGCTCGGCTCAAGGGTTGGCAGTCCAGACTGTTTTGTGGGGCAATAAACAGTCTGTAGGCTTCATCATTGCCCTTTTGTAGGAGCTTCAAATTATAGATTCTTGCTAACGCTCTGGGGATGTCCCTGTGGATGTCTGATGAAGTTGCAGTGGCTGTTTGTTCTGGCGTTGAATGCGGGTTATCCATGACCCAGCTGAGCTGATCTATCTCGATTGATGAGAGCGGCAGGCTGTCGCCATAGGTCAGCTGGATATAGTCCTGAATGATCTGGTGGTTCTTTTTTTCGTGATCATTGGCCTGAATCTGCACAGTGATGATAAGCAAAGCCAGCGCAAAGACTTTCAACCAAGTATTCATTGGACGCAGTCTCGTTTGATTGTTTTGATCAAGGATAGCAGGTGAAGGTGCTTGGGATTAAAGTGCTAGATGTTAAGAGAGGACGAGTGCTACAGCTTAAAGCACTCTATATTTGCAGAGTTAGAAATTCAGACAGGTTTAGTTCTGCTGTAGTTCACCGTTTATGTATTTTGGTGCTGTCGTAGCTTCTGTGAATTCAGTAGCCTGGAACAAGTCGCCAGACAGGTCATCTAGATCTACCAAGTTGTCACTGAGATCCTGTAAAGTCAGATCACAGCCATCGATTCCAATATCTGCAACGGGGTCAAGTTGCTGGAGTATATTGGTGGCTTTGACTACATAGTTGATAGAATTACTACTTAACTCAGCTCCATCTCTGAGGCTGAATTCAATTGAAGGTTGTGCCGGTGGAGTAGGATCATTAAATACTCCCATGGTACCTTCACCGAAATAGAAGAGATCTCTTGTCAGGCTGGAAGTGCCTTCTTCATCTCGATTATTGGTCTGATCCAGGGTGGTATTCTCAAAGGAAACTTCTCCTCCAAAGGGGACTAGGTTGCCATCGTTATCGCCGCCAACATATCTCAGAGTTGTTTCAATTGCGCTATCAACCAGAGTCTGCGTTAAATCATATTGTGTATTAACATCGTCTTGGCTTGTCACTCTGCGTGTGACAGGATTTCCGGAAGTAGGCTCACTTGAGAAAGGTTCTTCTGTCCAGACACCCCAATCTGAAACGAAGCCAATGCGGCTTTCTCCTTCATCCGTGTAGGTAAAGCCAATACCTGGGTTGACCTCAACTTGCTCACCAGCAACGAAATTTGTCCCGGATGAAGTGCTGCCACTTTCTTTGTAAAACAGGGCATAACCGTAGACCTGCTCTGTGCTGCTACTCTTGTCGACACATACATCAGTAACTTCTGAAGAGTCTCTTGAGCGAATATATTGACCATCAAAAGTCATTCTTATGTTTTTAGGTGTGCCGAAGTTTAGGCTGGTATATGAAGAACCTGCTGTTCTTTCGTTATTGACTGTAGCGTATGCCTGCATATTTGGGACAGAGATAACAACTTCTGCTTGATCTGAAGTTGTTCGGTCAACTGATACATGTGCTCTTTCTGCTTGTCCGCCACCTGAGGGTATGGTTTGCATATACATATTGAACACACCAAAAGGTGCAGTAGCGTTGGCTCCTTCATTAATAACAATCCGGACTCTTTGATCGACATCTTGTCTATCATCATTCCAGAATAAATTAACAATAAAATCAGAGCCAGATGTCTCAACGTTGGTAGTAACACGCTGGTAGGCGGTATCACCACCAAAGCACTGTCCCTCCTCCACCATTGCTACATATTTACCTGCATCGATATTATCCTGAGGGACAACCTGGCTGATAAAACATAGGATGTTGTTTATGAAATCTACGGGCTCATCTCCAGCAACATCTACTTGAATGCTTTCGGGAGAGAAGTTGCTGTACTCAGTTCCACTCTCAGCAAAAGCACTGACCTGAGCCTGACCACCCTGACCGGAAGCCTGAGGAGTATTAGTGTCGGGATTAACAATGCTCATCGAGTTTATAATGCTCAGGGAATTAGCTGAACTACCACCAGAAGAACTGTCATTACAACCAGAGGCAGCAAGGGCTACAGCCACAGCCAGGGTGCTTTTCCATAAGTGCATAGGGTTTTCCTCAGATCATTGGGTGCCGGCAGGCGATTGAAATCAGTGATCGCTCATACTTCCCGAGAGACTGTTTGAAAAGTATCTACCTTGCTGAAGGCACTACTTTCCAAGCAGTCTCATAAGCGCTGTCTGGTTTTTATCTGCAGGAAAAAGGGAAACTTATGGTTGTTTATCAGAAGAAAAATGAAAAAAGGCGGGAATAAAGAGATTGATAGAAAGAAAAGCGAGCAACCTGCTGGAGGTTGCTCGATAGTTACAGTTTTATGACTTAGTCTCAGGATAAGGAAACAGCTTGTCCAGCGGTGTAGACTGGCCATTTCCCATCACTTGTCTGGCGTGATAACGGCGCAGCTTTCTGGGTTCGTCGACACCACAGGAATGAGCAATCAGCTCAATATCATGAACCAGATTATCGTGGTAAAACTTCACTCGCTCAGCCTTGTCTTCAGGCACCAGTCCACGTTGAAGCTTTTCTATGTGAGTCGTAATACCAGTGGGGCAAGTATTCTTGTTGCACTGCAATGCTTGAATGCAGCCAAGAGCCAGCATAAAGCCACGGGCTGAAACCATAAAGTCAGCGCCCATGCATAAAGCCCAGGCTGCATCCGACGGGTTGATCAGCTTACCTGAGCTGATAATCCGTACTCTTTCTCTGAGTCCATGTTCCAGTAGAAGGTTGTGAACAAATGGCAGGCTCTCTTTCAGAGGCAGGCCCACATCATCCATCAATGCCATAGGTGCAGCACCGGTACCGCCATCGCAGCTGTCGATGGTCATAAAGTCCGGTGCAGACTGACTGCCTCGTTTTTTGATTTCTGCACACAGGTCATGAAGCCAGTTCTCGGCACCCAATACAAACTTGATGCCTACAGGTTTACCGGTAACGCCTCTGACCCGTTCAATCATATCCAGCAGGTCACCGGTGGAGTTGATTTCAGGGTGACGGTTTGGACTGATGGAGTCTTGTCCGACTGGAATGAGACGAATCTTCGAGATCTCTTCAGTCACCTTATTGCCTGGCAGAATACCACCCTTACCTGGCTTGGCGCCCTGAGAAAGCTTGATTTCAAACATTCTTACCTGTTCATGGGCGGCTACTTCCCTGAGTCGATCATCATCCATCTGACCGGCTTCATTACGAACGCCGTATTTAGCCGTACCAATCTGGAAGACAATGTCGCAACCGCCTTCAAGGTGATAAGGAGACAATCCACCTTCACCGGTGTTGTACCAGCAGCCGGCTTTTCTGGCACCGTTGGACAGCGCTCTCACGGCCGGAATAGACAATGCACCAAAGCTCATACCGGAGATATTGAAGACAGAGTTGGGGCGATAAGGCTTTTCACAGTGAGGCCCGATCAACACGCTGGCTGTTTCCCGGGCATCTTCAGTCAGAGTTGGATAAGGGCAGTTCAAAAAGAGAATGGACCCGCTCTCTTTGATGGGTTTACTGGAACCAAAGGCAACGGTGCTATCAACGTTCTTTGCGGCTCGATAAACCCAGGAACGTTGTGCCCGGTTAAAGGGCATCTCTTCCCGGTCACCGGCAAAGAAATACTGTCGGAAGAATTCACCAACATGCTCAAAGAAGTATCGAAAGCGTCCAATCACAGGGTAGTTTCTGCGAATGGTATGGCTGGTTTGGTGCTTATCAGCCCAGTACATCACCAGAACGGCAACGACACCGATACCGAGAAAGAAAACAAACAACGACGCCATTATTTGTAGAACAGCGGTCAGAAAAGCTACGAAATCGTGGTTCAGCAGCTCCATTCCCATGCTCAGGTCCATGTTGGGACTCCTTAAAAGCAAAGTGTGGATTACAGAAAATGCTGTCGGCAGTGAGGGTGGTTGCAACAGGCAGAATCAGCTCTTATTGGCTATTAATTACGCTAGCAGAGACAGAGCGGTTTCATTGGTATAGCAAAAAATTGAGTCAGGGCTAACCTTTAACCTCTTTAATAGCTGAGCATTAAGCAGGGGATGTTATGCCCAGATGTATTTCGGCACCGGCTCAACAATACAAGCTAGCACTGGCTGTTTCCATGGGAGGAATGCTGGAGCTGTATGATTTTATTATCTACGGGCTGATGGCCAGCTATATTGCCGATAATTTTTTTCCCTCATCCAGCTCTGTCACTTCTTTGCTGGGCACTTTTGCAACGTTTACTGTTGGGTATTTAGCTCGGCCTCTCGGTGGCGTCTTTTTTGGTCACTTCGGTGATCGTTTGGGGCGTAAAAAGACGTTTACTCAAACCATTGTGGTTATGGCCATCAGTACTGCTTTGATGGGTTGTTTACCAACCCACGACAGCGTTGGCGTGCTGGCTCCGGTGTTGCTGGTGGTGCTAAGAATTATTCAGGGTTTTTCGCTAGGTGGTGAGTTGCCCGGAGCTATTACCTATCTCAGTGAAAGTGTGCCGGAACGCCGTGGGCTTATGGTAGGCATTCTTTATATGGCTCTGATGGTGGGCATATCACTGGGAACCTTTGTGCAAGGCATTCTCAATGCAGCACTAGGTTCAGAGCTGATGAGAGACTGGGGTTGGCGTATTCCTTTTCTGATTGGGGGTGTTCTGGGAGTATTCAGCTACCTGATTCGAAGACACTTCAGTGAGTCTGGTTTATTTATGGCGCTGGATCAGGTTCGTGCCCGTGCGAATATTCCTGTCGTAGAATTGTTCAGAAATTATCGCCAGCAGGTATTTTGCGCACTACTCTTGATGAGTCTCTGTGGCTCTGCCGTTACGGTTTATGGCGTTTATATGCCCAGCTATTTATCAACGGTTATAGGTTTTCCCAGGGGAGAAGTGGCGTGGCATACAGCGGTTACCTACTTACTGGTTGCGCCGCTGTCTCTGTTGGCCGGTCTGGCCACCGACGTGTTTAACAGAAAGCTTCTGGTGTCATTGCTGGTTCTGATTCTGGCTGCGGGTTCTTATCCAGCCTTTATCTATTTCTCTTTGCCCCATGCAGACATCAAAGACATGGTTTTGATCAGTGGTGTTTTTGCTGCAATTACATCAGGATTGTTACCACCGTTGATAACCGGACTGTTTCCAACAGAAGTGCGTTATTCTGGCATTGCTATAACCTACAATCTCGGCTTTGCTGTGTGTGGTGGTATTGCGCCTTTTCTTTCAACCTGGCTGATTTCGTTTTACGGAAATGCAGGGCCGGGGCTGCTTATCGGTTTGATTGCCTTAATAAGTCTTTTCAGTTTACTGTTCAAGTGGCCTGACTATGCGACGCAGGCCTTGTGCAATAAGGTCTGAGGCTAAAAAATAGTTTCAGGAGAGTTGCGTTTGAGCAGTGACTGGATTAACTTTCCTGATACTCTGATCACTTTTTTCACTGAAGCCTTCCATGAAAATTAAAACTACTGGACGTATGTCGTTCAAAGGCACTTGTTTATCATTTGTTTTGCTGGCTGCAGGAAATTCTGCACTGGCTGCGACAGCCTTTGAAGAATGTCTGCTGAAAAAAGCCATAAACGGTGATGCACATACCAATCTGAAGACTATACGTGAAGAGTGCAGCACCAGTGTCTACCAATTGCCAGGAGTGTCAGAGACACAACCAGTAGCATCGACTCCACAGGGCGAGGAAGTTGAGTTGACCGCCTTTGATCGCCGTCTTCAGGGTGAGCGTAAAGGGGCAGGCAACCGCTTTCTGATCATGCCTCACAAGCCTAACTATCTTTTACCGGTTTCCTGGAATGAAGATATGAACAGGGCACCTTACGGCGAGGGTGGGAAGTATCTGGATAATATAGAGATTAAATTTCAGCTGAGTTTGAAGGCGCCTCTGGTCAGAGGAGTATGGAATGGGCATGGTGATCTCTATGTAGCCTATACGAACACTTCCTGGTGGCAGGCGTATAATGATTTCTCTGCGCCTTTCAGGGAAACCAATCATGAACCGGAAGTTTTTGCCAGTTTTCTGATGAATGAGCCTCTGCCTTTTGGCTTTAGGTTACGTGCGGTTGATGTCGGTCTTAGTCATCAGTCCAATGGCCGTTCAGGCAGTCTTTCCAGAAGCTGGAACCGGATTTATGCGGAGTTTATTACTGAGCGAGATAATTTTTATCTGGGACTGAAAACCTGGTATCGAATTCCTGAGCCTGACGATGAAAAAGGGGAGAATGAATTCACCTCTAAAAAGGATGATAACCCGGATATACATAATTATATGGGGTACGGAGAGCTGTATATGGGGTATCGCCTGAATCGACAACTGGTTGCTGTCATGATGCGAAACAACCTGAAAAGCGGTGATAACCGAGGAGCAATTCAGGTTGACTGGTCCTTCCCTCTCACCCGTCGTTTCCGGGGTTATGTTCAGTATTTCAACGGTTACGGTGAAAGCCTGATCGATTACAACGCCAGTGTTAACCGCTTGAGCGTGGGCGTTATGCTCACAGACTGGTTATAAGGTTAATTTGTTCTATCCTGACTTATCCTTAAGGCTCTGATATCACAGGGCTCTAACCGATAGATCGGGACATGGCCAGTGGATACAATAATTGCCAGAGAGCACAGAGAACTGGTTTGGGTAACTTCTCTGGGTGGCTTTCTAGAGTTTTACGATTTTATAATTTATGCCCTGATGGCAGAGTACATCTCTGTTCATTTCTTCCCCAGTTATGACCCTTACTCATCATTACTGGCTACCTTCGCCACCTTTTCTGCAGGTTATCTGGCTCGTCCCTTGGGAGGCCTGGTTTTCGGCCACTTTGGTGACCGCTACGGCAGAAAGCCTACTTTTATCCTTACCGTTCTATTGATGGCGCTTTCCACTGCCATGATTGGTTTTCTGCCATCTTATGAACAGATTGGGCTTTGGGCTCCGGTTCTTCTTACTCTGTGTCGGGTAATTCAGGGCTTCTCTATCGGTGGAGAAATTCCCGGAGCCATGACGTACCTGAGCGAGACCGTTGATCGCAGGGAAGGGCTGGTTATGTCTCTGCTGTTTCTTGCCTTTGTTAATGGACTGGTGTTTGGTTCATTGATCAAAGCAGGACTGACATGGTTTCTGCCCTTAGAAGATATGCAGGAGTGGGGCTGGCGTATTCCTTTTATATTAGGTGGTAGTCTGGGAATCTGCAGCTATATCATTCGGCGACGATTTCAGGAATCAGAAGTCTTTCTGGCTATGGCTTACAGGAAAGAACAGTCGAAAGTTCCGGCTTTAACCTTGCTTCAGAAATACCGAAAACAGCTGTTAATCGGTATTTTATTGATTACGCCTGTTGCTGTTTCCATGCCTTTGCTGTTTCTCTTTACTCCGGGCTATCTGACCAAACTGCTGGATTATTCCGCCTTTGATGTTGCTGTTTCCGGTGGTGTTGGTGTGTTTTTTTCCTCTCTGATATTTGTTGCTGTCGGGTTGCTTGCTGATAAATTGCCTGCAGGTAGAGTCATGTTGTTTGCCAGCTTGCTGGTGGTTTTTTCGGGATGGTTGATTTTTCCTGCCTATGTCACGGGTCATGCCAGCTTGTTGCTGATGATGTTGTTCAGTGCATTGGTAATGGGTGGAGTTGTTGGCGTAGCACCTTTATTGCTATCACGGCTGTTCCCTGTGTCGGTTCGTTATTCGGGAATAGCACTCAGCTATAACATCAGCTTTGCCGTCTTTGGTGGCCTGGCTCCTATTATTGCCATGGCACTGATCAAGCTGAACGGTAATCTGGCTGCACCGGCCTGGTATCTTACAATTAGTGGCTGTCTGGGGATTTTGGCAGTGCTCTTGGCAGGAAGGCAGAGAGGGTTTTAGTCAAAGTTTTTCCGTATGGCATAGAGCAATGCTCCGGCCAGAATCAGTAACAAACCGGCAATGCAGATCAATATTTCAACGCTGGTCATTGCCAGTAAAGCAGCTGAAAGCCCGCCTATTACAAATGAAAAGGCGAATACCGAGCTGGCTACTCCCATAGCCCAGCCTTGCCTTTCCTCTTCCACGCAGTTGCTGAACAGTGCCAGAGTGCTGACATAGGCGGTTACCAGTGCAATGGCCCATACGAAACCAGTCAGCCAGCGCAGAGCCATGAGGATATCGCTCTGGAAAACCATGCTGAGCAGTCCGGCACTCAACAGTGCGTAGATAGACAGATTCATCGGCGTAAAACGTTTCTGGAGCCAGGGTAAGATCAGGAAGGTGGTGATCAGGCCGCCTCCTCCCATAGCAATGGTGCTGAATAGGCTCAGGTCGCTGGGTGAGTAATCGAATTTTTCCCCCAAAAAGATATAGAAGAACTGATAACTCATGCTGTTGCCAGCGTGGAAGAGAATATAAATCAGGCTGAGTTGACGAATCAGAGGGTGTCGAAACGCATCCAGAAATACCTGTATAGGCCTTTGCCAGTTAATTATATCTCCTTTGCCGACGATTCTTCGGCTCTCGTCCATGGCAAAGGCAATCCAGATCAGAGTTGCTATGGCTATCAGGCTGATGCAGATAAAAGGCAGATAAAGACCTGAGTCCGCCAGCAAGGCTCCTATACCGGGACCGAGAAAGTGAGCAGAGGTATTGGCAATAGTAATGCGGCTTAGATTAACAGGGCGGTCTTCCGGAGTGGATCGGTCGATAATAGCTGCCTGACCTATGGCAACACTACCACCCAGCAGGCCACTGACCAGCCTGCCTATCAGCAACAGGCTGATACTGCCCAATGCGACTGATAGAGCCATAGCGCTGAACGCCAGAGTCAGCCCGGCCATGCACAGCATCAGGGTTTTACGTCTTCCCCAGCGATCGCTGAGATCCCCCAGAATAACTGCTCCGAAGAACATGCCCAGTGGGAACAGAGCGAAGGCCAGGGCCAGCATTAAAGGTTGAAGGGCAGGGTTATCAGCCAGGAAGATATTTTCGGCGAAGGCAGCCACCAGTAAAGGAGTGATCAGCCCGTAGGACAACACATCGACAAAGATGGCCGCCATGGCGGGAAGGATGCCCTTGTTGGTGATTCGATGGTTGCGTTTCATGGTTTTTCTACGGTTGCCTTAACAGCAAGGATAGAAGAGAAACATGCTCCAGCTCATATCTTTGTGCTCTTGGAAGAGTAGGAGACTAGACGTGTCAAAATGTGAGCGGGGTCAAATTAACTAGGACAAAAGTCTCAGAATATTGTAAGTTTCACGTCGCATATCAGGGTTACATTAAAACAAGGATTTTGAAGTGAAGAAGTGTCTTCCTTTGTCTCTTCTGACTGCAGCAGTACTGGCGACAGCTGCCTGCAGTCCTTTGCCACCGGCAGTTCATGTCTCTCAGGACAACCAGATTAAGCTGCAGTCTGCGCAGCATTGGGGAGCGATTGCTCAGCATGTGTCTGGCCGAATTACAGCGAAACTGCCGAATGCTAAGCAGGCTGTTTATATTGATGAGAGCCAGTTCAATACCAAATTTTCGCAGGTTTTCTCCAAACAGTTGATCAGCCAGCTGGTTAATGGCGGTGTTCCAGTACTCGTTTCTCCAAGAGTTGACTCTCTTGAACTGCAGGTTCAGGTTGATACGGTTAGACATCCAAGAGATAGAGATAATTCTTATTTTCCAGTCTCTGGCGTATTAGGAGGAATCTGGGCTGTTATTAAGGCCCCTGTAGTTGCTTTACCTGTTGTCGTTGCCTATGACGAACACAAGTCAAAGCCATCCCAAACAGATACAGAAGTTTCTGTTACCACAAGGCTAATGGATGGTGCTGAAATCAAGTTCTCTGAAACGAATGTTTACTATATTACGGACTTGTCTATCAATCAGTTTGATAAGTCTGGCTTGATTAAGTTGACAAATAATGAAGCAGGGGCAGGTGAATAATGAAAAGCATCTGTTCAAAATTTGTGTTGCTAATGCTTTCTTTCTTTTTAACAGCATGCGCAGCAACGAACCCTAATGGTTATAAAGAGCCAGAAGCTATTGATCTGGTTGAAATCAGTAAGCAGGCTGCTAAGGCTCTTGCAGTCAAAGCACAAAAAGAGCTTCCTGAAGGATCTACAATTTTGTCGACCAGTTTGGCCGATATAAATACACTAAACTCGACATCTACTTTTGGCCGCATTCTTTCAGAACAGTTATCGTCTGGGCTTACGGATAATGGCTTCAGCTTAATTGAAATTAAGATGCGTAATAGTGTCTATATTAAGGATCGTGGGGATAGTTCGGAGAGCGGTGAGTTTACCTTGTCTCGTAAGTTAAAGACTCTCAGTAAAAATTATAATGCTAACGCCATTCTGGCAGGTACTTATGCGCTGGGAAGTCGCACTGTTTATGTCAGTGCCCGTTTGATTGACAGTAATAGCAAAATGGTTATTTCTTCTATCGATTTTCAGTTACCTATGGATTCTGATATTAGAACACTTACTCGTACTCGATGAACAAGATAATGGTCAGGTATATGCCTGACCATTAAGTTTTATACAGTCCCTACTTTAGCAACCCAAGAACCCCATCAACTTCTTCCTCCGTCGTATCAAACGAAGTCACTAGTCGATAACACTCCGGCCCATTAGGGAAAAAACCAACCTTAGCCATCAACTGTTTTGCCAGCTCATCAGGCATGGTCACAAACACCTGATTGGTTTGTACCGGGCAATACTGTGCGATATCTGCGTGCTTAACCAATCCTTCGGCAAGCTTTGCCGCCATTTGGTTGGCCTGTTCGGCATTCTTATACCAGAGCTGATCAGTAAACAGAGTCTTCATCTGAGCAGAGATAAAACGCATTTTGGAATGCAATTGCAGCCCCTGTTTTCTCAGGTGCAGAAAACCGTCAGCTGCTTCCTGATTAAAGAAAACGACAGCTTCACCAAACATCAACCCATTCTTGGTACCACCAAGAGACAGGATATCAATATGCTGACACATCTCGGCCAATGAGCATTGCAGGCTGACGGCAGCATTATAAATACGACAACCGTCCACATGCAGGAGCATGCCTAACGCTTCGCAAACTGTTTTGATGGCTTTGAGTTCATTAAGGGTATAAACCGTTCCCCATTCCGTGGATTGAGAAATGCTGACTAACTTTGGGCGTGTGGCATGTGCCCCCCAGTAGGTTTCTTTTTGGTGGGCTTCCTTTATCTGCTCGGGCGTTATTTTTCCGTGAACAGTTGGCAGGGTAATAATTTTACTGCCAGTGGCATTAGCTGGAGCGCCTACTTCATGGGTGAAAATATGGGCACTGTCAGGGCAGATGATACTATCGATACTGCGTAAAACAGCTTTACAGGCGAGGGTGTTGGCAGCCGTACCGTTGTAAACATAGAAAATGTCACAGTCTCTGCCCAGAGCTGATTTAATCAGCTCATCCGCTTCCAGAGTAACTGCATCATTTCCGTAGGAAGGCATATGGCCTGTATTGACTTCAACTAAAGCCTGCATGACTTCCGGGCTGACACCGGAGCCATTATCACTGCAAAAATTCTTGATCATGATGTAATCGACAACTGCCTTATTATCAGGCGGGTTATGGTACTGTTTTTATTGACTGAGAACAGCTTAGAAGAGTTTAAAAAAAGATGCCGGGAAAATTCCCGGCCAAGTAGGAGTGTATTCTTTTTGCGTTTTACAGTGCTTAATGCGTAGAAGGCTTCAGAGTTTTTGGGTACTGATAAGCGATATATTCACCCGCCGTGTAGTCTTCATCAGTCTTTGGTCTTAGTGATGTAGACTTTCCTGCTGTTTTTCCTTCTTTGATTACTGCATTTTTGGCTGCTTCACGGTTCAGACTGATAAAGTCTTTTGTTGAAGCAGGCCCTGGAGCTGGCTGCTTATGCTCGACTATGTCTTTCTGGCTTTTTGACTTCTTTGCTTGAGTCTTCCCTTGAAGTTCTATGTTCTCTGCGATGAAGTCTCTGTCAGACGGCTTCCTTTCATAAGGTTTCTTTTGCTGATCTTTTTCAAAAACTGCAGTTCTGCCATGCTTTTGATACTTATTAACAACTTCAGCTGATGTCATCTCACTGGTTAGCTCGTGAGTCTTTTGCTCAGCAGAAGACAGAAACGCTGTTTTTGGTTTGTCTGCTTGAGCTCTAGTCTCTGTTGCCTCTGGAGCATTTTTTACAGAAGACTCGATGCCGCTACCTTGAGGTTGTTCCAGTTTCTTTTTCAAACTGGCTGATAAAGGAAGTCTTGTTCCTTTAAGCTTCTCGGTACTTAACTTGTAAGTGCTGCCTGTAGTTGGTTTTGGAATTCGACTGGTGAATTCCTTTTTCTGCAGAACAGGTGCTTCTTCCTTCTGTTGAGTTTCGCTGGCCTTAAGTGATGGCAGTGCTATCTCTACTCTAGCGGTCATAACTTCTCGTTTGAGCAATGGTTTCTGCTCTGCTGTTACCAAATTCGAGTCCTGACTCTTTTCTCCAGGAAAATAGCTTTTGATATAGTCTGTGGCTATTTGCACACCTTTACCCAAGGCTCCAAATACTACTTCTGCAGTTCTGTCTGCTCGGCGCTCAGTATCGCCCGGCATAAAACCAGATCCATGCAGTGCAATGTTCATCTGTTGCGTTATTGTTTTTATAAAACCGTTATTTGGGTTCAGCATACTCGCCTCCTTGGCATACACTCCTTTCTTATGTCTCTACTTTATGCAACTTTCGACCTTGTTTGCATAACAGAGCTGTCAGTATCACTGACCATCCGCTGGCAGCAGTTTTCTTGAACCTCCGGCCAGGTTATCAAAGAAGGAATCTCCCGGTACAAACCTGACCCTGTCCCGACTACTTTCAGGCAGACTCTTAAGAAGAGTAGCTTGTGAAGCTTGTGTTTTCAGTGCGTTTGAGGAAAATTCTCCCATAATAACAATGGGATAGCGCTCATCGACGGCAAGACCAAAGTAGTATTCAATTTGCTTGGTGTTGATAATGGCGGCGATGCTTTCAATGGTTTTGTTCATAACAGGCGTTAATTGTTGCTGAGCCTTGTCATAGGTTTCCAGACGAACGGCATGATCCCCAGTGAGATAATCCTGCTTCTGCTCGGTATCCAGAATACGGCCGGCCTGATAACCCAGAGTATTAACGCCGGTATGTTCCCAGCGTTTGAGCATGGCGTGTTCCTTGCTTTGAACACGGTCATAATCCTGTACATAGTCACTAGCGTTGAGGGTCTGGCGAACAGCGTCGCTACTGATATAGTCCGCCCAATGCTTATCTGTGGTCGGAAGAGAGCTGAGCCAGCTTTGAGAAACGTTTTTCCCTACTTCCCAGTAGCCACCGCTCATTCTTAGCCATTCCGGCAATTTGGCGGACATAGGGGTGATTTTTTCATCCCTGATTTGATAAGGCACGGCAATGGTTGTGGCGTGAATAAGATCAAAATTACTGCCTTTCTGCTTATTCCTTTCCAGCCAGTAAGCCGCTCCAGCGGCCATTAGAGTGTGATCCCCAACCAGTCTGACGGATTCAACGCGAAAGCCTTTTTCAGAAAAAATGGCTTTTGCCATGCATTTAAAATGCTCTTCTTTATTAGCAGTGTTCTGGCAATGCTGGTACATCGTGTATCGATAATCTGCCAGTGAGGACAGCTTTGGAGCGTCCTTTTTACGGTAAAAATCGTATCCGGCGATACCAATCACCAGGTCTACTGATTTGTCAGGGTCATCAATAGCAGAGTTATCCACAAGGTTCTGTAAAGCGTGATCAAGCAGCTTTAAAGGTGATTCGTTGTACTTAAGGTTGCCGGGGTCACCAGCAAGGCTGGCCTCTGCCCCGGAACCGGCATAACCCACCCAGGAAGCCTGATTGACAGTAGACGCTGCCATCGACATATGAGCGTCGAAATTACTGATATAGACAGCATTTCTGTATCTGGCAGCCAGAACAGCTTCATTGAAGCCAAAGAAGCTGAACAGAGTCAGAATCACCTGAAATAGAATTCGTGCCTTTTTAAACCTTATGCGACTGAACATGGTTACGTCCCCGTTGTAATCCAATGTATTGGCGATATTAAGGAAGAAAGTTCCCCAGTTGCATAACAGCCCTGTCAGCAGCCCTAACATGATTGAAATATTCAATCAGCAGAGACCTTGTTCACCGACTATAGTTTGTTAATACTGTATAAATAAACAGTATTTTAAGAAGGGAGCGGAAGGAGGAATGAGCAACTGGCAGAGAATGATTGCGCTGGTGGATATGAATGCTTTTTTTGCATCGATAGAGCAACTGGACAGGCCAGAGTGGCGAGGCAGAGGTGTCTGTGTCACTAATGGTCGAACAGGCACCTGTATTATCACGGCTTCTTATGAAGCTAGAGCTAGAGGCATCAAAACAGGCATGCGTTTACGGGAAGCAAGAGGATTAATGCCGGATCTGATTCAGGCACCTTCCAGACCTTATCGCTATGGGCAGATGTCAGCCAGTATTATGGCCGCACTGGAATTAATCACTCCGGATATTGAGATTTTCTCCGTTGATGAAGCCTTTCTTGATCTGACCGAGTGTCAGGAATTCTACAACTGCTCCCCGGAAGCGATAGGCGAAAAGATCAAACAATGTGTCTATGAAGCCTCTGGTCTGAAATGCTCTGTTGGTATCAGTGGTGATAAAACCACCGCTAAATGGGCGGCCAAACTACAGAAACCTGATGGCCTTACGGTTGTAGCTCCTGAAGCAGCAGGAGCGCGACTGAAGTCAGTTGCAGTTACTGAACTCTGCGGCATTGGTTCCGGTATTGGTCGTTATCTGGCTCAGTACGGCATTTATCAGTGTGGTGATATGACAAGGATTCCTATCAGTGTATTGGCCAGCCGCTTTGGCAATCTGGGCCGTAGAATCTGGTTGATGGCTCAGGGCTTGGATCCAGACCCTATCCATAAAGAAATCAAACCGCCGCAAACCATTGGTCATGGCAAGGTCATTCCTCCCAATACTCAGGATAAAAATGTGCTGAGAGTCTATCTGATGCATATGAGCGAGAAAGTAGCGGCAAGGTTGAGGCGCTATGACTATCAATCCCGGCAGTTCGGTATCGGTGTTCATACTCGCAGGGGCTGGATCAGTAAGAAGCTGCAGACAGAACAGCCGACCTCGGACGGAGATCAGATTATGGCGCTGGTGGATTTCTTTCTGAATGTTTACTGGGACAGTAACTCTAGCGGCCCCGGTGTTAATCAGGTGCATATAGGTGCATTGGAACTACTGCCAAAGTACGGTCAGGGAGAACTCTTCTCGGGGGACGATATGAAACGGGAAAAACTACTGGCTACGATTGATGCGGTGAATCATAAATACGGGGAGTTTGCCCTGTGCAAGGCGCCGCTGGTGAATCGTTCAGACATGCCTAATGTGATCTCACCCGCCTGGCGGCCTGAAGGACATAGAAATACCCTTCAGACTTAAGTGAGATACGTTGAGTAGAAAAGGGTTACAGGCTCTTCATCTTGCCGCCATCGACGGTCAGGCTGGTACCGTTGATATAGCTGGAGGCATCAGACAACAGGAACGCTGCAGCATTGGCAAATTCTTCCGGCTTACCATAACGACCCATAGGAATGGACGCTTCAGCATTCGCCTGTACCTGCTCAGGAGAAATATCCTGACGTTTGGAAATAAAACTGTTCAGGGCATTAATACGATCGGTATGAATAGAGCCCGGAATCAGGTTGTTGATACGGATATTGTCTTTAGCCAGATCCACAGACAGACTTTTCACCAGACTGGTTACGCCGGAACGCATGACGTTACTGAGCAGCAGAATATCAATTGGCTCTTTCACGGCAGATGACGTCAGGGTTAGAATGCTGCCACCGTTGACTTTCAGTGCCGGCAGAGCCGCACGTATGAGGCGAACAGAACTCATCAGGGTCAGTTCGAATGCGCTCTGCCAGTCATTGTCAGTCAACTCTTCGAACATACCGGGTGTTGGGCCACCGGCGTTCACCAGAATGCCATCAATGCGTCCAAAGTCGTTCAGTGTATCGGATACCCAGCGGTCGATAGAGTCACCGTCACGGGCATCAAAAACATAGCCACGAACTTCCGAGCTGGTTTCGCTGCTAATAGCTGAAGCGGCTTTGGCGATATCTTTTGCAGTTCGGCTGGCAATAGATACAGATGCTCCTTCAGCAGCCAGTTGAGACGCAATTGCATAGCCAAGGCCTGAACTGGCGCCGGCAACCATGAATACTTTTTCTTTTATTTTCAGATCCATCGGTTAACTCCATGTGTAACTTGGAATGGGTGTAGCCTGAACCTGTCACACAGACAGGTCATGCAGGTGCTCTTCAAGATTCTATTCAACAGATTTATGTGGCTGTGCGAGATATTCTTTTGACTGCATTTCCTGCAGACGACTAACGGTTCGCTGGAATTCAAAGTTCAGTTTGCCTCTGGTGTACAGTTCCAGCAGCGGAACTTCAGCAGAAACGATCAGCTTGACGTTACGATCATAAAATTCATCAACCAGATTAATAAAGCGACGCGCCTGATCATCCGTCTTCTCGCCCATCTGGGGAATATTTTCAATGATCACTGTCTGATAAAGCATGGCCAGCTCAATATAGTCGTTCTGACTGCGAGGGCCATCGCAGAGAGCCATAAAACTGAACCAGCCAATATCCTCGCAGGTGCGCTGGCTTGGTATTTCACGACCGGCAATTTCTATGGCTTCACTTTCCCGTGCGTGAGCCAGATCAGGGGCAAGGTCCTGAAAAGTGTTTTGAAGATGAGCGTTGGCTTCAAACCCGAGCGGGTAATGATAAGTCTCTGCCTTCTCCAGCAGACGCAAACGGTAGTCTGTACCGCCATCAACATTAACCACCAGGGTATGCTTTTTCAGTTGATCAATAGCCGGCAGGAATCGTGTACGTTGCAAGCCATCCTTGTAAAGGTTGTCGGGAACAACATTGGACGTGGCCACCAGAGTGATGCCACGTTCAAACAGCAACTGAAAGAGACCGCCCAACAGCATGGCGTCGGTAATATCGGACACAAAAAATTCATCAAAACAGATAACGCGGGTTTCACCGGCCAGAGTTTCAGCTACCTTATTCAGAGGGTTTTTTTCACCTTCCAGCTTGGTAAGCTCGCCATGTACCCAACGCATAAAGTGATGGAAGTGCATGCGTTTCTTTTCCGGGAAAGGCAGGCAGTCAAAGAAGGTGTCCATCAGATAGGTTTTGCCACGGCCGACGCCGCCCCAGAAGTAGAGACCACGAATGGTTTCCTGCTGAGGTTGTGAAAACGGGTTTAACCGTGCAAACAGAGAAGGTGGTGAAACCGGTTCAATCAGCTTGTCGTATAAAGCCTGTAAGTGCATGACCGCTTCTTCCTGAGCTGGGTCATGGCTGAAGTTGGGCTTTTTCAGGTCCTGCTGATAGTGCTGTGCCGGGGTCATACTGTTATTGGCTTCCTGATGGTTCTTTATTGTCGCTGTTGGCTGTTTTATTAGAGATTGATTGCAAATAACGACAATGAGTCTGCTATTTTTGATCAGGCCAGAAAGAATGGCACAATGTAACGTCACCACTTCCGCAGGGCAAGAGGCAGGAAAGGCTAGCCTGCTTAAAAGGCGACGGCCGGTTACAGAACAGCCCTATACTTTAAGCGGAAAAAACTATAACTTTTAGAGGCTGTTAATGCGCCCACTGGGCAGGGTGACCTGTAAGCGCATTAACATACATATTGGACGTGGAATGCTCCACCGAGTGAGGCGATGCTGTGGAAGATGTGAATGTACTTTGGTTTGTAGGTAGTCTGGCATTTCTGGCCGGCCTGATTGGTGGTGCGCTTTTGTACCACCTGTTGGCAGGACCCCGTTCTGACCGAGGCAAGCTGGAAGAACAACTGAAAGACCTGGAAGGTGAGTTCAAGGATTATCAGGACAATGTTTCTGATCACTTCAATACCACTGCACACCTGATTAATAAGCTGACTGACAGCTATAAAGACGTTTATGAGCACATGGCTACAGGTGCCGACTCCCTGTGCGATGATGACAGCGTTAAAAACCGTTTGAGCGATACGCTGATTAGCAGCGGTGCCTTGTTGTCTGGTGAGATTCCCAAGCGCAGAACAGAGCGTACCAAGCCTCTGGAGCAGCCAAGGGATTATGCGCCGAAAACAGCCCCTGATGAAAAGGGAACGCTGGCTGAAGACTTTGGTGTTGAGAACGGCAAAGATGCTGAAGCGCCGAAAGAACCTGTTTCACCCTGAGTGAAGCAGGCGTAAAAAAACCGGCAATGGCCGGTTTTTTTACGCCTCATGAACACTTAGTCCGCAGAATCCAGATACTTCTCGGCATCCAGTGCTGCCATGCAGCCGGTGCCCGCAGAAGTAATAGCCTGACGGTAAACGTGATCCATAACGTCACCAGCGGCATAAACGCCTTCTTTGGACGTCAGGGTGGCGTTGCCTTCAAGACCACTGCCAACCTTGATATAGCCATCTTTCATGTCCAGCTGGCCTTCGAAGATGCCAGTGTTCGGTGTGTGACCGATAGCGATAAATACACCGGCAACATCAATCTCGGATGTTTCGTCAGTATTAACGTTTCGAACACGAATACCGGTTACACCCATTTCATCACCCAGAACTTCGTCCAGAGTGCTGTCCAGAACCAGCCTCATATTGCCGTTGTTGACCTTGTCCATCAGTTTGTCCTGAAGGATCTTCTCGGCACGGAATTCCTGACGACGGTGAACCAGAGTGACAGTTTCTGCCAGATTGGACAGGTACAGAGCTTCTTCAACAGCGGTGTTACCACCACCAATAACCGCTACGTGTTTCTTGCGGTAGAAGAAACCGTCGCAGGTCGCACAGGCAGAAACGCCTTTGCCCTTGAACGCTTCTTCACTGTCCAGTCCCAGATAACGGGCGCTGGCACCCGTGGAAATGATCAGGGCATCACAGGTGTAAGTGCCGCTGTCGCCGACCAGAGTGTAAGGCTTCTTGCTGAGGTCAGTGGTATGAATATGGTCAAAGATGATCTCGGTGCCAAAACGCTCGGCATGCTGGCGCATCTCTTCCATCAGAGCCGGACCCTGAAGACCTTCCGGGCCGCCAGGCCAGTTATCAACATCAGTGGTTGTGGTCAGCTGACCACCCATCTGCATACCGGTGATCATGACAGGATTCAGGTTGGCACGGGCCGCGTAAACTGCAGCGGTGTATCCGGCAGGGCCGGAACCCAGAATCAATAAACGAACGTGTTTGGTCTCACTCACTGCTAACTCCTTGAGGGAAATCAGTCGATGCCTTCGATGACAATTGAAGGCTATTTTAATTATTCGTTCAGGTGGTGTATGAACACCACAGTGTAAAAAGGTAAACTTTCAGAATAATAACGGCTTGCACCGATGAGAACCAGTAAGAGTCCATTGAAAACATTTACTGCGGTGATTAGTTTCAACTATCAGTCCTGTCACTAAAAAGAAATGGTGAGAATTAACATGCAATCGACAAAGCCGGGTTCTGGTCCCGGTTATTTTTTGAAGGGTTTGAGTTACCTGACCAACCCAGAAGTACGATGGTTCGTATTGTTACCGCTGCTGATCAATATTGTCGTGTTTGGCAGCCTGATGTCTTACACCTGGCAACAGATGGACAGCTGGGTAAACAGCATGATGAGCTGGCTGCCGGAATGGCTCTCTTTTCTGGAGTACTTGCTCTGGCCAGTGCTGGCTTTTGCCATGCTGGGAGTGATGTTTTTCACTTTTACTATTGTTGGCAACCTGATTGCAGCACCGTTTAATGGACTGCTGGCAGAAAAGGTTCAGAAACTTGAAGGTGGTAGTGAGTTACCAGAATACGAACTGAAAGACTGGTTGATTCTGGTACCCAGAACCGTTGGCCGAGAACTCACCAAGCTGATCTACTATCTGCCGCGAGCTATCGTGTTGCTGATTATCTCTTTCATTCCTGTGGTGAACTTTGCCAGCCCGTTTCTCTGGTTTGGTTTTAACAGCTGGATGATGTCGATTCAGTATTGTGACTATGCCGCAGATAACCGTGGTGTGTCGTTTAAACAGATGCTGTTCAGACTGAAAGCCGACCGAGGAAGAGTTTGGGGTTTTGGTGCAACGGTGGCGCTGGTGCTGCTGGTACCTTTTATCAACCTGTTGATTATGCCTGCTGCTGTGATTGGCTCTACCCTATTGTGGGAAGAACGTATTGAGAAGAAAACAGCCTGACGCTGTTTCCGAGAGAGGACGATAGATGAGTTGTCTGTTCTGTAAAATGGTTGACGGGGATATTCCCGTCGACAAAGTTTATGAAGATGATCAGGTTCTGGCATTCAGGGATATTAATCCACTGGCACCTGTTCATATCCAGGTTATTCCAAAGAAACACTTGGCGTCGTTGAACGATGCCACTGAAGAAGATCAGGCTTTGCTGGGCAAGATTCTGCTGGTAGCGAAAAAACTGGCTGCGGATGAGGGGGTGGCCGAAGACGGCTATCGACTGGTGATGAACTGCAACAGTCAGGGCGGGCAGGCGGTCTACCATCTGCATTGCCACATCATTGGTGGCCGACAGATGCAGTGGCCTCCGGGCTGAGAATTAAAACCCGTTCCCGCACGAAGAGTGGGAACGGGTTAACCAGAGCCTCAGGCTTCTACAATTTCAAAACCGTGGGTGATCTCAACGCCACCCTTGCCCAGCATCAGGGCAACAGAGCAGTACTTGTCAGCCGACAGTTCTACTGCACGCTTTACCTGACTTTCCTTAACGTTTGAGCCTTTTACGACAAAGTTCAGATGAATTTTGGTGAAAATAGCAGGTACAGCATCCGCACGTTCAGCCTGAATATCTACGTGGCAGTCTATGACATTCTGGCGAGCTTTCTGCAGAATGCTGACAACATCAACAGAAGAACAACCACCGAGCCCCATCAGGATCATTTCCATCGGGCTGGGAGCTGACTTGGCATTTTTGTCGGCATCCATAACAACAGAGTTGTTGCTGTCTGTCAGACCCAGAAAACGTTCCTGATCGACCCATTTAACCTGTGCTTTCATAAAACAGCCTTATTTGAGGGGGTGAAATTGATTCAATTACTTAAAAACGGCAATGTTAACCTGTATTTGACTGCTAAAGTACTGCACTCTGGACTAATAAAATCTGGTGCATTTGTGAAATTGGTGTGGCATAGATCTCAAAACCGCTAAAACGTTATGGGTTTATTCCCTTAGGGCGTGGTGTTGCTAGTGTTATGCCTTTTTTGTTCTGTTATCTTTAAACTGACGATTTTGGCCAGAGACTATCTATAGAAACCACAGCGTGGCCACTGTCCGAAAAATACACTTTTCAATGGTAAGTATTTGTCTGGACAGCAAAAATTCAGGCGGAGTTAAGTAGTGACAATGCTGACGATAACTACACCGGAAGCTAATCCCAGTTTGGAAAAGCTTCTATCGGTTTCGAGTCGAAAAAATTATCGAGCCAAGAGCACTATTCTCTGTGCCGGAGACAGTTCCGAATCTCTCTATTACATAGTTAAAGGCTCGGTAGCCGTCGTGATTGAAGACGACGAAGGTCGCGAAATGATCGTGACCTATCTGAACAGCGGCCAGTACTTTGGTGAAATGGGGCTGTTTGAGAAAGATTTAATCAAGCGGTCGGCGTGGATAAAGGCCAAAACAGCCTGTGAAGTGGCAGAAATAGATTATGTGAAGTTTCGGACTCTGATCAGAGAAGAGCCGGATCTGCTGTATTCTGTATCCAAACAGCTGGCTCGCAGACTCAGAGAAACTACTCGGAAAGTGGGCGATCTGGCGTTTCTTGATGTTACAGGACGAGTTGCCCGCACCTTGCTGGATCTCGCGAAACAACCTGACGCCATGACACACCCGGATGGTATGCAGATCAAAGTGACCCGTCAGGAAATTGGCCGTATTGTTGGTTGTTCCCGTGAAATGGTTGGGCGGGTTTTAAAGAATCTGGAGAACCAGGGTTTGGTATCGGTTAAAGGCAAAACAATGGTTGTTTTCGGTACCCGTTGATAATGATTTAAAAAAGCAGCTCTCGATGAGCTGTTTTTTTAAATAACAAGACGATAGTCGTTTATATGGGTGACTGATTCATTCCTGTTTTCATACTCACTTCAAATTTAGAAAATAAATATCAAGCGAGTTGCTCAGAAGTCTATATTTGATGTTCCAATATGGACTTAATCGGGTAATTCCATGCGCTATTCCTTTTTTCGAATGCTCCTTTTTATTCTACCGATGATGCTGACAGGCTGTTCCGATGATGAAGTTGTAGTCAGGGTTTACCAGGTCTCTCCCGGTGGTATTGGCGCGGGCATAGGTACAGTGAAAGTGCTGCCTGCTTCTGGGGGAGGGATTCGTCTGGTTCCTGATCTTCACGATCTTGAACCGGGTGATCACGGCTTTCATGTCCATGAGAATGGCAGTTGTGAAGCAGGGGAAAAGGGTGGCAAGAAGATAGCGGCATTTGCTGCTGGTGGGCATTACGACCCTAAAAAAACAGGCAGGCACTCAGGGCCAGAAGGCAATGGCCACCTGGGGGATTTACCGGTATTGGATGTTGATGATCGCGGGTTTGCAGTGACCCCGGTTGTTGCCAAACGGTTAACAATGGCTGATATGAAAGGTCGAACCCTTATGATTCATTCGGGTGGCGATAACTATTCAGACAACCCTCCCATGGGAGGTGGTGGGGCTCGAATTGCTTGCGGTGTGATTCCTGATTGATCTGATTTGGTTTTTGTTCCAGAAGCTGTATTGTTTTTCCCGCTCAAACGGTGCTTTCCTGAACCGATTCGCTCTCAGGCCATACCCAAGGGCATAAATCCCTGGCCTTTGGAAAATCAATACAGCTTCTTGCTCATCATCAATCACAAACAGTGTTGTTGTGAGTTAAAAGTTAAAGGTATTGACTAAACAGTTGCTTCAACCCTAGCCCCGGATCTTCCTGTCGCATAAAGGCTTCACCCACCAGAAAACTGTTGATGCCTTTTTCAAACATGGCATCAACGTCAGCGGTAGTATGAATACCACTCTCGGTGATTAGCTGCCTGCCTTCAGGAATCCTGTGCAACAGATCGAAGGTGTTGTCTAGGGTTACTTCAAACGTGTGCAGGTTGCGATTGTTCACACCCAGTAGTGTGCCGTCGAGAGGCAAAGCGCGTTCCAGTTCATCGCCACCATGAACTTCTACCAGTACATCCATGCCTAGCTCTTGAGCGATGCCGCTGAATTCCTGCAACTGTGAATCAGTCAGGCAGGAGACAATCAGCAGAATACAATCTGCACCCAGCATTCTGGACTCATAAATCTGATAGGCATCTACCATAAAGTCCTTGCGAAGAACTGGCAGTTTACAGGCTGCTCTGGCTTCTTGCAGGTAGCTTTCGGCACCCTGAAAAAAGTCCTTGTCAGTCAGTACAGACAGGCAGCTGGCGCCAGCCTGTTCATAGCTTCTGGCGATGCTGGCTGGTTGAAAATCTTCACGAATCACACCTTTGCTGGGGGAGGCTTTCTTGATTTCGGAGATGATTGCAGCTTTATTCTGGCTGCTGCGCAGGTGAAGGCTTTTAGCAAAGCCGCGTATCGGATCCGCATCTGCAGCTCTGGTTTGAACTTCATTCAGAGACAGAGCAGTCAGTCTTTCGGCGACTTCTTCATGCTTACGTTGAACGATAGTGTTCAGGATAGTTGGCATCGTCGACATGCTTACTGTTCTCCCGCAAAGACTTGAGTGAAGCTGGCCAGTTCGTTGATTTTCTGAAGCGCCATACCGCTGGCTATAGCGTCTTTTGCCATATCAATGCCCTGTTCTAGGCTATCGGCGACACCGGACACATAAATGGCAGCACCTGCATTCAGGGCAATCATGTCGGCTGCTTTACTGGCGTATGTGCCCTCCTGTTTTCCGAGTGCATCCTTGATCAGCTTCAGAGAGTCAGTGGAGTTTTCAACAGTCAGGCCAATAAGGCTTTGAGAATCAATTCCGAAGTCTTCCGGTTTGATCCTGTAGTCGTTGATTTCACCATTTTTCAATTCAACCACCAGTGTTTCGCTGGCAATACTGATTTCATCGAGGCCATCGATTGAGTGAACGACCATTACATGCTTGTTGCCCAGCTCTCTTAATACTTCCGCCATGGCTCGGCAGAGTTCTTCAGAGAACACACCAATCACAAGGTTGTCGACACCGGCTGGATTGGACAGAGGACCAAGAATATTGAAAATGGTTCTAACGCCAAGTTCACGGCGAACACCAACTACGTTTTTCATCGCTGAGTGATGAGCGGGTGCGAACATAAAGCCGACACCGATCTCTTCGGTGCAGCGGGCTACCTGCTTCGGACTGATGGTCAGATTAATACCGGCTTTTTCCAGCAGGTCGGCACTACCACTGGAACTGGATACACCACGGTTGCCGTGTTTGGCCACTTTAGCGCCCGCCGCTGCAGCAACGAATGAAGAAGCAGAAGAGACATTAAACAGGTGAGCGCCGTCGCCGCCTGTTCCGACAATATCGATCAGGTGATCAGCGTTTACTTCCACCTGAGTGGCCATACGGCGCATAACAGTAGCTGCGCCGGTGATCTCTTCAATGGTTTCACTCTTCATGCGAAGGGCGGTGAGAAAAGCTGCGATTTGTGCATCGGTACACTGACCGCTCATGATTTCGGTCATCACCGTAATCATTTCTTCACGGGTCAGGTTCAGGTTAGCTACTATACGACTGATAGCGTCTTTTATAGTCATTGCGAATTCTCCATTGGCTCCAGCGGCAGCTCGTTATTGGCTCTTTGACTCTTGAATAAATTGAGTCTGCTTAAGAAAGTTAGCCAGCATGTCGTGACCCTTGTCAGTCATGATGGATTCCGGATGAAACTGAACCCCTTCCATTGGCAATGTCTTGTGACGAATGCCCATGATTTCATCCATGCTGCCGTCTTCTTTCTGAGTCCAGGCAGTAATTTCAAAGCAGTCCGGCAAGCTTTCTTTTTCTACCACCAGTGAGTGATAACGAGTGGTTGTCACTGGGTTAGGCAGCCCTGCAAAGACGCCAGTGTCGTTGTGATAAACCGGCGATACTTTACCGTGCATAACCTGACGGGCACGCACAACGTTGCCGCCAAATACCTGCCCCATGCTTTGATGACCGAGGCAAACGCCCAGTATAGGTTTCTTGCCCTTGAAATGCTCAATGGTGGCCATTGAAATGCCGGCTTCATTAGGCGTGCAGGGGCCGGGTGAAATAACGATCTGGTCCGGATTCAGTTTCTCGATATCATCGATACTGATTTCATCATTACGATGAACTTCAACCTGCTCGCCCAGTTCGCCGAAATATTGCACCAGATTCCAGGTAAAGGAGTCATAGTTATCGATCATTAACAGCATATTGTTGTCCTCCTAATACCTTACTTTTCAGCCGTACCGCTGAGTCCAGTCTGAGCCATGGCGACAGCACGAAAAAGAGCCCTGCCTTTGTTCATGGTTTCTTTCCATTCCATTTCCGGAACAGAGTCCGCGACTATGCCTGCACCTGCCTGAACATGAAGCTTACGATCCTTGATCACAGCGGTACGAATGGCAATAGCAGTATCCATATTGCCGTTCCAGGCTAGATAACCAATGGCACCGCCATAAACGCCACGCTTTACGGGCTCAAGTTCGTCGATAATTTCCATCGCACGAACCTTTGGGGCACCGCTGAGAGTACCAGCAGGCAAAGTTGCTTTAAGAACATCCATGGCATCCATGCCGCTTTTCAGCTCGCCAGTGACATTAGAGACGATATGCATAACATGGGAGTAACGCTCAACAATCATTTTGTCGGTCAGACTGACTGAACCGGTTCTGGCTACACGACCAACGTCGTTTCGGCCGAGATCGATCAGCATCAGGTGTTCTGCCAACTCTTTTGGATCGTTGAGCAGTTCCTGCTCCAGAGCTTTATCTCTTTCTTCCGTAGCGCCGCGCTTACGAGTACCTGCGATAGGTCGAACTGTAACAGTACTGTCTTCAAGGCGAGCCAGAATTTCCGGAGAAGAGCCGACTACATGAAAATCGCCCAGGTCCATGTAATACATGTAAGGTGATGGGTTGGTGCTTCTCAGTGCTCGATACAGATTCAGAGGTGAGCTGTCGAACGGAATGGTCATGCGCTGTGAAGGCACCACCTGCATGGCATCGCCAGCAAGAATGTAGTTCTTGATTTTATCCACAGCGGATTCAAACGCTTCCTGACCGAAGCCGGATTTGAAATCATCTTCTGTAGCAGGGTTCATAGAAGCCTGAACCGGAGGCAATACATTGGTGGTTTGCAGTCGACGAACCAGATCATCCAGTTTGAACTGAGCTTTTTCCAGCGCAGACTCTTCGGCTGGATTGGCATGAGTCACCAGAATCAGCTTGCCACTGAGGTTATCAAACACCACCAGTTCATCGGACACCATCAGCAAAATATCCGGGTTGTTCAGCTCATCTTTTGGTGCAGACTGCTGCAGGCGTTTTTCAATATAGCGAACAGTGTCGTAAGCAAAGTAGCCAACCAGGCCACCGGTAAATCTTGGCAGTCCGTCAAGCTCGGGAACCTGGTAACGATTCTGAAACTCCTTGATGAACTCCAGAGGGTCGTTGACGTTGTGCTCTTCAATAATCTGGCCGTCGGTTTCAATGGTGACAATGCACTCTGGCTGATAGCCGGACACTCTCAACACAGTACGACAAGGTAGGCCAATCATGGAGTAGCGACCCCATTTCTCACCGCCTTCGACAGATTCAAGCAGGTAAGAGTAGCGGCCGTTGGCCAGCTTCAAATAAGTAGTCAGTGGCGTGTCCAGGTCCGCAAGGATTTCCCTGATAACGGGAATTCGGTTATATCCTTCACGGGCCAGACCAGCAAATGTTTCAGGCGTCATAATGGCCTCGATTATTCTGGCTTAAATTTAGTTTGATGAGATTTTGCGAAATCTTTACTGCGTTGTGTGCGCCGAATAAAGAGATGCAGGCTATAACTGGGTGAGGCTATTTATTAGGCGCAAGGCCAGCCTGACCAACGCCAGGAAGAGGAATATGAGGCAGGAGCAAACACCAGTGCAGATTGGCACCGGTTGTTATAACCGAACAGAGTTCGGTAATGTTGCTCTGAAATAGGGTTTTTCACTGCAGGCTCCGTGCTTTGTCTGGGCGCAGTTTAACTATGAAAACAGAAGATTATATGACGAAAGCCACTATTGCAAATCAGAACCGGCTTGTACTCTGGCCTCGCCAGTCTTTTCGACAGGAAAACGAGACCAGAGTGCGGTTTAGATCAATTGATCGAGTGTTTGAACAACCAGATCAGGGTTGGCTGACTCAATGGGCTGGCCATGATTATAACCATAAGGCAGTCCCACTACTTTGACGTTTGCAGCGTTGGCGGCTTTTACGTCGTTGCTGGAGTCGCCAATCATCAGTGAGTTGCTGGTGTCTGTGCCAAAGTGTTTCATAGCGTGAAGCAGCGGCATAGGGTGTGGTTTCTTTTCGTCCAGACTGTCACCGCCAAGGCTCAGGGTGAAGTACTGATCAATACCCATCAGCTTCAGCAGTTTTTCAGTGAACAGTTCAGACTTGTTCGTCACAACGGCCTGTTTGATGTCACGATGTTTAGCGGCTTCAAGAAACTCTCGAACACCTGGATACACGTGGCTGTGTTGACCCACTTCAATAGCATAGTGATGCTTAAAACGGTCGTAAGCTTTTTCAAATACTTTCTGGTCTACAACACCGGCCTGGTCACCCATAAAGTCATCGGCAAGAGCTCTCTTAACCAGTGACGGGATGCCGTTACCGACCCAGAGTCGTGCTTTTTCTTCGCCGGCTGTTGGCAGGTTCAGATCGGTAAGCATTTTGTCGGTAGCGATGGCAAGGTCTGGAACACTGTCGACCAGGGTGCCATCCAGATCGTACATGATCAGTTGGGGAACATTGCTCAGTAAGTCTTTCAGAATTTTCATGATCTGACTGCTTGCTAAAAAGAAGCACTTTACTACGGTTTGTAGAGATGGTTAATGGCTATTATTAGCTATTGATGCTCTGAAAATTCGGTTTATTGCCTGTTTATTGAGTCATATCTAAATTTCCACCTTCTTAACATGCTATTTATTATCGGAAATATAAGGAGCCCCTAATGTTTGCAAGAGTTTCCAGTCTTATCCTGTTATGTCTTATGTCCATGAATTTGATGGCTATGCCCACAATGAAAGCAGGGCCTGAAGTCGAGAAAAAGGTGTTGACAGGCCCAGCGCCAAAGCCGGCAACTGAAAGCGATAAAAAAATTGCCACTGCTTCGGCTCAGAAATGGCTGGAGTACGCTGACACACGTTCATGGGAAAGAGCCTGGGCGGCATCCAGCGATTTTTACCGAAACGAAATGCCGGTCAGTCACATGGGTAATCTGATGTATCAGCATCGCAAGCCATTTGGTGCTCTGAAAGATCGTAAGGTTAAGAACGTAACCTACAAGTATCTGAAGGAAGGTACTCTGCCGGGTGAGTACCTTATAGTTGCGTTTGACAGTGAGTTTGAAAACCAGAAGGTTGTAGAGGTTGTCGTAACCTATAAGGAGAAGGACAATCTGTGGCGTGCCAGTGGTTATATGACAGATGACGGCAAAGGTAAGCCGAAGTCTGTTGAATCGACCAAAGTGCACTGATACCGTTTGGAAGAAAGACAAATCATGGGAGTAGGTGAAGGCGGCCTACTTCCACTTGCCTGTTTTTACCCCTACCGAAGTTAAACCAAGATTTCCATCAGCAGCCTGAGCGCCTTGTGGCGTGGCTGTCAGTATAAAACCATTTGCACACTCATTACCGGGGCAGCCTGAAGCAATAGAATAAAACTGTCGATCGGTAATAAAGGGGTTTGCATTCAGCCCCAGGTCGGTGAGGTCACCTGTATAGATTTTATTATCCAGAAAATACTGTTCCTGTCGTGAGGCTATATCCAGCAGTGCAGCCTGTCCTTCAGCTCTTCGTCCTTCTCTTAAATACTGCTCGTAGGAAGGCATTGCTATAGCTGCCAGAATGCCGATGATTGCCATTACAACCATCAGTTCTACCAAGGTAAATCCATTTAACCTTTTCATGGTTCATTATTTCTCCTGAAACCATCCGTAGGCATTCATTCCAAGCTTGGAGTTCACTTCGTCTCCGGTAAGAATATCTATGTACTTATTTCCTATAGCTGCTGTTGTACCACCACCTGATACGCCGGAATAAACCCCCAGAGCGCGGTCTGCTGCGCTGACTGAATCATCGCCATTGTTATCAAATCGAGCCTTGGCTGTATGTACATCAATAGAATAAACCCTGCTGCTTCCTCGGCCAGGAGCGCATGACTGGGAGTTGATGGCTCCTGAGGGAGAGAAGGTGGTGAATGACAGAACGCCAGACAGTAGTCGTGCCTTTGTCATTGCCTGTTCATTGGTGTTGATACTGCCAGTTGCCAGCCCAAGATTGATGTACCAGCCTTTGGCTGCATATAAGCTGTTACTGGCAGTAGTTTTCTGTGCAGCATCGCCTTCCTGAATCAGGTTGTTAGTGGTATCAAACAGGTTATTATTTTTAATGACGGCAGGTGCTGCTACACAGTCATTGCTGCAACTGCCATAACGGCGGTAGGTTGTCGCATAATCCCTGATCATATAATAGCGTTCGGTGGCGGTTGTTGCTGTTGGGTGGGCACGGTTGCCACTGCCAATCATTATGGCATCGAACGCTTTGCCCGCGTGTCGAGTTTTTGCGGCTTCAGGCTGATAGAAGAAACGACGGTCATTGCTGCTGTCAGGAGCAACTCTTGTGCTGTTTTCGTCGATGCCAAGACTGGCAAGGGTAATTGCAGACCAGATGGCTATTTCGTTATCGTTGCTGTCCTTTCCCAAGCCGATATCGAAACGGAAGACATTGCCGCCTGTATCAACTGCATAAATACGGTCATGGAAACCATTGCCGTTACTGTCAATAACAGTGGGAGGTGCTGCCACGCTCCATTTGAATCGGCTGTCTTCAACTCTATTATCAAGGTTGTTATTGCTTGTGATCGAGTCAGGGGCAACAAAAGACTTAATCAGGCTGCCAGTGCCGGCATCAACAATAAACAAGCCTCTTCCTCTTGAGGAATAAGGGCGTAGTTCATTGTTATTACTGTCAGTCGGGTTGCCTGCATCCCCCGCTCTGCGGTCATCCATCCCCTGCCCGCTACCGGCGTCATCCTGACCGTCGTAGCCAGCACTGATAGCAAGGGCAAACTTGTAATTGTGACCAGTAACCTGGTTATCCTGAGTTATAGGATTCCTGTGTCCGGGAATGATCATTGGGACAGGCACTGCCCAGCTCTGGCCTAATTCGGAAAATCCAGGGGTATTGCTGTCAATACGCCAAAGCAGCTTGGGTGGGGCGTCAGGGTTAGTCACATCGATAGCGTAATAACTGTCTCCGCCTCTTCGCAGACCGAAGAAAATAACCATACGGTCACCGTCGTTGGCAACGATATTACCATCACCATTTGCATCTAGTCGTATATGGCTGATCTCGCCGTCGATACCGTAGGGGTGGGCTGTATCTTCCTGATTGTTAAACAGGATGGGGAGATTTTTGGCTGTTTCTTTGGCAAAGAAGCTCCAGTTTTCAGTGACGGTATTGCCACTGTCCTCAACAAAGTGGAGAAGGCCGTGATTGGTGCCAAAAACAAGGCGTAAATCCGGATTACTCTTTGAATAACTGCTGGTGCGAGCACCGTAATTGAGAGTCAGGGGTTTGGAGTGCTGAATGTCTCCCAAAACCCAGTCCCGAGTATTTCCATTAGAGTTTTTGCCCTGAATCCATCTCAGGTAACGAATACGCAGGATAATATGCTGAATGATATTACCGGAAATATGGAGATCATTATTGGAAAGATCAGTAAGATTTCTCATGCTTTCTGCGGCACCAGAAACAGCTTTATTGGTGTAGAACGTGCGACTTGAGTTGTTATTTTTCAGTATCTGCCCAAAGCCACCTTCACTGACCTGCTTGCCGTCATTGGTGGTGCCCCAGAAAGTGGAAATACCTTCATCAAGTTGCAGGGATCCTGAAGCAATAGCTGGGTTACAGCTTCGGTCGACAACTGTGCCTGGTGTCAGGTTTGTTTTAGTTGCGCAATTGTGGGGTGATACTTCCTTACCTGTATAGATTTTTAGCTTCTTGAGGTTGCCACGCCACTCGGGGTTAGTGTCTGGCTCAAACATGGCGAAGTAAGCATGATCGAGAGTTTCGGTACGGGTAAAGCTGTTAACAGCTACAGCAGGAGAAACAAACGAGCTGCTGCCTTTTAGAATTTGTTGTAATGCACCTTCAAAAGCTTGTGTCACATCATCTACTGCAATGCAGCCTGCCGCAGGGTCTGTATTGTTGCCTACGGTTGTATAACACTGCCCCTTGCCTGAATTGGCAGTATCAAACAGCAAATCCTGATCAGTCGCAAAACCAATGGTGTAGGTGTAAACCTTTTGCGGCCCCGTTGCAGCCTGTCCGTCAAGGCCATTTGCTCCGGGGTTGGCCATATAGGCAGCTAGCCGGGGCATGCAGTGCTCTTTGTTTTGACTGCCTGTTTTATAGTTACCGCAGTGACTACTGTCTTTGGTTAGCGCTTTAATTTTGTCGTTGGCGCTCTTATCTTCACCGGAAGGTTCGCCATCAGTCATGTAAATAACATAAGCGTTCTGACAGGTTCTCAGTGGTGTTGTGTAGTTCGTGTTATTACCGCCAGCATCTGCTGCTGCACCATAAGTACGGGACTTTCCTGCGTAATACCTATAAACCTCATAGAGAGTATCGCAAAGAGGTGTTCCATACTTGGGCCATACGCCCTTAACGGTATTAATCAATTCTGGAATTGCAGTGCTGTCACGTTCTTTTACATGCTGGTGTATGACTTTGCCACTGGTGCTGAATTCGGCAATACCAAAGTCAATCTGAGGGTTTTCTGCAATGATTTTATTGATGGTGTGCTTCGCCATCTCGATACGAGCAAATTTCTGGTAGTTAATGAAATTGCCCTTGCATTTAACTTTGTTGTCACTATCAGTCCAGCAATCCCCTTTGTGGTCAACAGTGGAATACCAGTTTTGGTAATAATACGCAGGAGGGTAGTCAAAAGAATCGTTAGCTGGGTACGTAAGGCTGGTGGTGCTGCTTTTCTCTCCTACATAAAAGTCATTCGGGGTATTTGGGTCAAAAGGAGCGTAAGGGTAAGGTGGAATGACATCCTGATTATTTCCCGGAATTCGATAGGACATACTGCCTGATGAATCCAGTATCACCAGTACCTGGGGGCGGATAGAGCTGGTTGAGTTACCCGCTGTAAAAATTTCACTGTCATCTGCTGAGCTTGCTGCTGAAAAAGTCAGAAGCCAGAGTAAAAAATATTTGGTCAAGAGTGCTGGTCTTATCGTTTTCATACTACCTGACTTCTTCAGTTGCTGTCCGAGTTGACGGTGACCTGTACCCGGTCATCACTGGTGCGACGGAAGTCGCCTGTATTGTTAGCCTGTATCAGTAATTTGTACTGATCACTGATCAGGGTGCTGGTTATACCGGCTTTGACCTGGTTGGCTCTGAGGCGGTAGTAATCAGCAATTTCACGGTTATAACCACTGGCGGTTTCCTTACGGTGTACTGGTTTACCTTCCGCGAGAAAAGATGCTGTGGTTGTTTCTGTAGTAACAGTGCAGGGAAAAACCGCCTTCTGAGCATCGCTGAGTGCTGGGGGTGGGATGGCCGGGTTATAGGGATCACTTTCATCCATGCCGTTGCAGGTGTTGATATGAAATTGGCTGTCATCCAGCTCCGAAGTGGCGATAAGTTCCTGTTGTGCGGCATTGAATGTCAGTGTTTTCAGCTCAGCATTGGCCACCATTCTTGGTGACAGGGTCATCTGGTTGACACTGACGACAGCTGCACTGGTTAATAACAATAAAAATAGAAGTGCAGCAACCAGTGCCATTCCCTGTTGTGATTTCATAGCGGCTGACTCCCTGCTATTGCTGTTGCCTGATGGCCTGGTTATAGAGGTACACGGTATTGCTGGCGAGCAGTCGATGTCGATTGTCGCCACCACCACGGACGTTAATGTCACCCAGCTGGTAAGTGTTGTTATTCGTGAAGCTATTGTCCGGTGTGCTTTGAGCCAGCAGGTATAATTCGATGCTGCGTACTCTGCGCCACATATCTCTGGTCCAGCCGGCAGGGTTGGCAGGGGCTTCAACAGTTCTTGTAATATTTCCCGTAGCATTACTGGCCAGACCAAGACGAATTCGAAAGCTATCAATATTGCTGGCAATGGTTGTTTTAGCTAAGCCGTTGCCTGCCAATCTGAGTAAGATCAGCTCGTTACTGGCGTTGAGATAGAAAAGACTAAAATGATATTCACGAATAACTGCGTCTGGATAGCCAGTGGGTGCGGTATCGCCTCGAAAGAGCCTGCCTTCCGTTGTGTTGGCAATAATATAGTTGCCGGTAGCCTGTAAATTGGCAGGCGGGACAACAGGTCCAAAAGGGCCTTTCACCAGCAGCCAGTCTGAAGGGGAGGCATTGTTACCCATATAGCTGCCTGTGCGTGCGTCGGTAACACAAGTAAAAATATTGTTACTGGATCGCCCCGTGAGTATTGGGTTGTTTCTATCCAGTGCAGAAGCGATACCATTGCAGTCACTGGCAACGGCAAAACCACCAACAGAAATTTCTTCAAACTGAGCCCCATTGGCATAACCTGAGGAACCTATCGATCTAGCAATCAGAGTTAGTGCCGTATGAGCATTAGTGTCCAATTGTGTGTAGCGGTTACTGCTTTGTTGTACGGACAGGTTATTGATGTAAAGAGCTGCAACACCGGTCAGTAGCATTAATGACAGAGTGCTGGCAATCATCAGCTCGATCAGAGAAAGGCCTGATTGTTTTTGTATTTTTGTTTTTACAGCAAAACAATCCATGTTTACTCTCTTAAACGTTTATACGTGTTTTGATGATCAACATACGTCGTAAGTCGTTCTTGATGTTGGCAGGTGACTTGAAGTCCGCATCATCATCGCCGCAGTCATTGGTGCGACTGTCGGATCTTGGGTATTTTCCGCGCCAGGCGATTTCCAGTTCAACTTGATCAGTATTTGTGACAGATATGCAGGCTACCGGTGCAATCAGGCCACCGATGTTGCTGTCACCACTGTTCTTGCTGGAGCTACCAATAAGGTTGCTACTCCATTGCCATAAATCAAAAGCGGCTACTTGTGCAGGAGAGCAGTTAGCATTGTTGCCACTGCATAAAACAGGTGGTTGATTATTTTGGGCAGATACACTGCCATGATAGCTGGCAAGGCCACCGGCATTCGCTGTCATTCTGGCAACAATATCGTTGGCCAGATGCAGAGCCGTGGCTCTCTGTCGTGTTTCCTGAATGTTTTTATGTGCTTCAGTTATCAGTGCGGCCATACCCAGCAGGCCAACTGAGACGATCATCAGTGCAACCAGCACTTCGATCATGGTGAATCCTTTTGACTTCATGAGAAATACCTTTTTCTCTATCCAGAAGGTTGTTCTTTAGTTCTAATATTTGCTCTTTAATTGCTCTCGGTTACACAAGGGGTAGTACAACTGTTTTTACTCAGGGCAAAAGCACCACCTGCTTCGATGGTGAGTACTGACTGCACAGAGGCTTTAGTATGGGAAACAGATATATTGGCACCGGTAAAAAGACCCATGCTATTAAATGAAAGTGCGTTGGCAGAGTTGATGACAGTATCGCTGTTAAAAGCGGGTAAGGTTTTTATTGTAGTACCGGATACTGAAATACTGGTGTCACCTTGCCAGCTATTGGATGGTGTTATGGTAACGGTATCGCCACGGGTTATTGCTTCCGAACGAGCAAAAGCCAGAATGTCATGAATGTTCTGACCCTGATTTTTAACGCGATTATTCGCAAGAGTTGTGGTGAGGGAGGGGTATGCTATAGCTGCAAGAATTCCCATTACAGCAAGGGTTACCATTAACTCTATAAGAGTAAAACCGCTGCTGTTTCTTGCCTGCCTGAATCGTATATCCATATACAACTGACCGAAACTGAATTGTTATTGTTCGAGCGAGATTAGATCATGATGGTTGGGATCTAACAAGAAAACTAATGTAAAAGTACTGGTTTTCCTGTGAAAAATACTCAAAATTGTGAGGTGTGTCGTATAAAAGGGACTATGAATGATTAGTCCCTTTTAGTAGTTATCTGACTTACAGAGAGCCTGTCTGGGCCAGCTCCTGACGCATTTCGTTAATTACAGTTTTATAGTCGTCAGCATTAAAAATGGCAGAGCCTGCTACAAAGGTATCAGCACCTGCTTCAGCAATTTGTCGTATGTTCTGAACGCCAACACCGCCATCCACTTCCAGACGAATATCAAGACCGCTGTCGTCAATAAGTTTGCGAACCTTACGCAGTTTACGCAGGGTAGAAGGAATAAACTTCTGGCCGCCAAAACCAGGGTTTACTGACATCAGTAGAACCATATCCAGCTTGTCGATGACGTATTCAATAATATCTGGAGACGTTGCCGGGTTGAGGACCAGTCCTGCTTTGCAGCCACCTTCGCGAATGAGTTGCAAACTACGGTCTACATGATCGGAGGCTTCCGGGTGGAAGGTGATCATGCTCGCACCGGCATCAATAAAGTCGCCAATCATTTTATCGACCGGGCTGACCATCAGGTGGACGTCGATAGGTGCGGTAACGCCATGATTGCGAAGTGCCTTGCAGACCATTGGGCCAATGGTCATATTAGGCACATAGTGGTTGTCCATAACATCGAAGTGGACCCAGTCTGCGCCGGAGGCGATGACGTTGTCGACCTCTTCACCCAGACGGGCAAAATCTGCGGAGAGGATACTGGGAGCGATAATAAAGTCGCGCATGTTGAGTTCCGGTGTATTCCGTTCAGGTTTGGGCGGAATTCTAGACTTTTCGCTGTCGGCTGTCAGTCATTTTCACTCTTTAGAGGTCAGCTTTCTGCTACTCCCCGTTTGCTGCCAGACGATTTTCCTCAACCCAGGCAATCAAAAGCATAGCCATTGCGGCAAGGCAAGAGGCGATAAGAACCTGAAAGCCACCGTCCCAGCCAAAGCGATCGACAATCAAGCCCATGGCAATATTGGCAAACAGCGCACCACCCAGATAACCGAACAGGCCTGTTAGTCCCGCTGCTGTTCCGGCTGCTTTTTTGGGGACAAGATCAAGGGCGTGAACACCAATCAGCATAACCGGGCCATATATAAGGAAGCCGATGGTGATCAAAGCCAGGTTATCCACAAGCGGGTTACCCGGAGGATTTTGCCAGTAGACGACAACTGCAATCAGAACAAAGAACAGGTACACAAGGCTGGCTGGGGCACGGCGGCCTCTGAAATAGCGGTCGCTGAGATAGCCGCAAAGCAGTGTGCCGGGTATGCCTGCAAATTCATATAAAAAGTAAGCCCAGCTGCTGCCGCTCATAGAGAAGCCTTTGACTTCACTTAAATAAGCTGGCGCCCAGTCAAGAACGCCGTAGCGAACCAGATACACGAAAGCATTGGCAATGGCGATGTACCAAAGCAGGCGATTGTTAAGAACGTACTCAAAGAAAATCTCTTTTGCTGAAAATTCTTTCTCGTGAGCTTCGTCGTATGAAAAGGCGTGCGGGTAGTCGCCGGTGTACTGCTCTATGGCTGGAAGCCCGCAGGATTGTGGCGTGTCTCTGACCAGTAACCAGCTGGCGACAGCTGTTCCCATAGCAACCAGGCCAGCAAAATAAAAGATACTGTGCCAGTCGACAAAAAGGCTCATGCCCAGAACGGCCAAAGGGCCAATCAAACCACCGCCAACATTGTGAGCAAGATTCCAGGTGGCGGCTCTTGTCCCTCGTTCGCTGACTGAAAACCAGTGGACAATAACCCGTCCGCTTGATGGCCAGCCCATGCCCTGAAACCAGCCATTGAAAAACAGTAGAGTGAACATCATCGGAATGCTGGCTGTGGCAAATGGTGCTATGCCCATCAGAATCATAGTCAGTGCGCTGAGGACCAGACCTATGGTGATGAATTTTCGGGCATCGCTTCGGTCGGAAAGGTTACCCATCAGAAACTTGCTGATGCCATAAGCAATGGAAACACCTGATAAAGCGAATCCCAGCTCAGACTTACTGAAGCCTTCTTCTATTAAATGAGGGATGGCGAGAGAGAAGTTCTTCCGTACCAGGTAGTAGCCGGCGTAACCGATAAATATCCCCAGGAAAACCTGGTTTCGTAACCGCTGGTAGGTGGAGTCGAGTTCTTCGCTGGCAACAGGTGGCTGGTGCTCAGCTGGTTTTAACAGCTTATTCATCAATTCCTGACTTTAATGAGTAGTTACTTTTTATGAATAGCTCTATTCGTTTAAATGTTAAGTCAGCTTTTGTTAATAAACTGAAAGAAGGATGAACGGAGCAACTGCGCTGCCATTGTTGCCAAGGCATGAAAGCGCACTGCATATAAAGGTAGATTATTTTTAGTTCTCAGTATGAGTATTTGTTGTTCTGGTGCGAGAACAGAGGTGCTGCATAAGGAGCCATTCAGCACCTCTGTCATTATTGGTGTTTATGGGGCGGGGTTTGGTTGTGCTTTGTGGATGGCCTCGATGCCTTTGAGTATATCTTCAGAAAGTACCAGCTCTGATGACTTCAGATTGCTCTCAAGCTGTTCCAGAGAAGTTGCACCAATAATGTTACTGGTCACAAAGCTGCGGCTGGTCACATAAGCCAGAGCCATCTGGACAGGATCCAGATTGTTCTTTCGTGCCAGTTCTACATAAGCGGTAATGGCTGTAATGGCTTCATC
This sequence comes from Endozoicomonas sp. OPT23, assembly GCF_009653635.1. Taxonomy (GTDB): domain Bacteria; phylum Pseudomonadota; class Gammaproteobacteria; order Pseudomonadales; family Endozoicomonadaceae; genus Endozoicomonas_A. The sequence goes on from NZ_PPFD01000002.1 coordinate 646,550, forward strand.
CGAGTTATAGCGCTGAAAGCGTTCATAAAGGCTGAGTCTTGCCCCTTCAGGTCTGGCTCCGTTCATATATTTGCCAGAAAGTGTTCCGAAAGCCAGAGGCGAATAGGCCAGCAGGCCCAGATTTTCTTTGTGAGCTACTTCAGCCAGTCCAACTTCGAACGTTCTGTTCAGCAGGTTGTAAGGGTTCTGAACGCTAACCGGGCCGGTCATTCTCTTACTTCGGCTGATGCGCAGGTGTTCCATCGAGCCCCATGGTGTTTCATTGGAAAGGCCGTACTGGCGAATCTTGCCTGCCTTGATCAGCTTTTCCAGTGCATCAATGGTTTCTTCAATCGGAGTTCCATTAAAGCCTTCAAGGTGCTCATAACCTAACTTGCCGAAGAAGTTGGTGTTTCTGTCAGGCCAGTGCAGCTGGTAAAGGTCGATGCATTCAACCCCAAGACGCTTCAGGGAGCCTTCAATGGCTTTTTCAATATGCTCCGGCGTCATCATTCGACCACCGTTCATATAGTCGAAGCCCGGGCCGCAGATTTTGGTGGCCAGTACCAGATCATTGTGATGGCCACGCTGCTTCAGCCAATTGCCAATAATAGTTTCGGTGGCTGTGTAGGTTTCTGATTTTGGAGGAACCGGATACATTTCTGCGGTATCGATGAAATTGACACCATAGTCCACAGCCATATCGAGCTGAGTAAAAGCCTCGTCCTGAGTGTTCTGTTCACCCCATGTCATGGTGCCCAGACAGATAGAACTGACTTCGATGTCAGTATTTCCCAGTGTTCTCATTTCCACAGTAAGGAGTGCTCCGTATTCAAATTTTTCGAGGGCAGGGTAATCTACAGCTTTTATAATACGACTTATTCGATTAAACGATATTGTCGGCCTGGACTGGCTGGCGGTATAACGCTGTTGGCACAGTAGTTTCCGCTGATTCCCTGAAAACTCAAGTTTAAGAGCTATAAAGGGCTTTCATTCCTGCACACAGGCGATATAATACCGCACCCGTTTCCCAAATGAGCGCCCAATGTTTTCAACAGGCCGGATTCAAAATGGGATAGAGCTATTAGCCTGGCTCCACCCACAAGGGAACGGCCAAGTTAGAACAGGTATTGCGTGAGCAATATCATTGAGGCGAAATTAATGAAAACTTTTAGTGCGAAGCCAGAAACCGTAAAACGTGACTGGTACGTGGTAGACGCTGAAGGCAAGACCCTCGGTCGTCTGGCTACTGAAATTGCAAGCCGCCTGCGCGGTAAGCACAAGCCTGAGTACACTCCTCACGTAGACACCGGCGATTACATCGTTGTTGTTAACGCTGAGAAAGTGCACGTTACTGGCCGTAAGGCATCTAACAAGATGTATTACCGTCACACTGGCTTCCCTGGTGGTCTGCGTGAGGCCAGCTTTGAAAAGCTGATCGCACATAAGCCAGAAATGATCATCGAAAAGGCTGTTAAAGGCATGCTGCCAAAAGGTCCTCTGGGCCGCGAAATGTACCGCAAGATGAAAGTCTACGCTGGTACTGAGCATCCGCATGCTTCTCAGCAGCCACAGAAACTTGACATTTAATCGGGGGTAGTTATGTCAGTGACTCAATACTACGGTACTGGACGTCGTAAGTCCTCTACCGCTCGTGTTTTCCTGAAAGCAGGTTCCGGCAGCATCGTTGTTAACGGTCGCAGCCTTGACGAATACTTCGGTCGTGAGACTGCTCGTATGGTTGTTCGTCAGCCTCTGGAACTGACCGAGTTGTTAGAAAAGTTTGACCTGAAAATCACCGTTACTGGCGGTGGTGGTTCTGGTCAGGCTGGTGCGATCCGTCACGGTATCACCCGTGCTCTGATGCAGTATGACGAAACTCTGCGCCCATCTCTTCGCAAGGCTGGTTACGTTACTCGTGACGCCCGTGAAGTTGAGCGTAAGAAGGTTGGTCTGCGTAAAGCGCGTAAGCGTCCGCAGTTCTCCAAGCGTTAATCTGCTGGCGTCTGTTTCAGGCGCCGTTCAGATCGAAAACGTCCGCTTTTGCGGGCGTTTTTTTTTGCTCTTTTGGAAATTATTTTTCCGATACCAGGTTGTTGTCTTTTGGTTTTTTATGATGATGTGTGAAAGCTTCATTGATGCGAGTCAGTAAAAAATCATTCAAACAGGCATTGAAAAAATAATTTTCAGGTGTGCGTAAGGGGTGTTGCAGGCTAATTAAGTAAAAGCGCATGTAAGGCTTTTGTATAGTTTGCAAAACCAGTATCATTACGCATTGCTGCTAGGGTGGGCAGGTACAAACAGAATATAGCTCTATTCGGGGAAGGGAAAAGTCGCCAAGACAGTCCCTCCAAAAAGAGTCCTGAATTAAAAGGATTACTCTTTTTCTCCCTGCTAGGCTCTTATGTCTGAGGCTACCGGCTTTGATTAAAGCTACCGGCTTTGATTGAAACCAAAAAGCTTTGTTTAGGGGCACAGGCTTTGCTGAAGATTATTCAAGTCCCACCCGTGAATTAAAAGAAGTCATTGGGCATGAATGCCCTGATGGGGAGAGTAGGTTAATGAGTGACAACGGCGTAAATACCAGCCGGCGCCGCTTTCTCGTGGCTGCGACTTCGGTGGTGGGGGCTGCCGGAGCCGTTGGGGTCGCAACACCTTTCGTGAAATCGTGGAATCCAAGTGCCAAGGCGAAAGCTGCTGGTGCTCCCGTGAAGGTGAACCTCAGCAAATTGGAGCCGGGACAGCAAGTCGTAGTTGAGTGGCGAGGAAAGCCGGTTTTCGTGGTTCGCAGAACCAAGGAAATGTTAGACAATCTTCCTGTTCAGGATGATTTGTTGCGCGATCCAAAGTCCGAGAAATCCGAGCAGCCATCTTATGCTGCAAACGAGTATCGTGCTGCCAAAGAAGAATACCTGATATTGGTGGGTCTCTGCACACACCTGGGTTGTTCTCCAAAATACATGCCTGAAGTTAAGCCGATGGAATTTGAACCAAAATGGAAAGGTGGTTACCACTGTCCATGTCACGGTTCCAAGTTTGATTTGGCCGGCCGTGTATATAAAGGCGTTCCTGCACCGACCAATCTGGTCGTGCCTCCTTACACCTTTGAAAGCGACACTGTTGTGATTGTCGGTCAAGATGAGGAGAATGCCTGATGAGTAAATTCATGGGTTGGGTGAACGAACGGATGTCGGTTACCCGCGTCTGGGAAGATCACCTCAGTAAATATTACGCACCAAAGAACTTTAACTTCTGGTACTTCTTCGGATCTCTGGCGATGCTGGTTTTAGTCAACCAGCTGCTGACCGGTATCTGGCTGACCATGAGTTATACGCCAAGCGCTGAAGCAGCGTTTGCGTCCGTAGAATACATTATGCGTGATGTGGAATACGGTTGGTTGATTCGATACATGCACTCAACCGGTGCTTCTTTCTTCTTTATTGTTGTCTATCTGCACATGTTCCGTGGTCTGCTTTATGGTTCCTATAAAGCCCCTCGTGAGCTGGTGTGGATTTTTGGTATGGCGATTTACCTTGCGCTGATGGCTGAAGCCTTTATGGGCTACCTGCTGCCATGGGGACAGATGTCTTATTGGGGTGCCCAGGTAATCATTTCCCTGTTCGGTGCTATTCCTGTTATTGGTCCTGACCTGCAGCAATGGATTCGTGGTGACTTCCTGATTTCCGGTATCACCCTGAACCGTTTCTTCGCTCTGCACGTTGTCGCACTGCCCATCGTTATTCTCGGTCTGGTATTGCTGCATATTATTGCGCTGCACGAAGTGGGTTCCAACAACCCTGATGGCGTTGATATCAAGAAGTATAAGGACGAACATGGTGTACCTCTGGACGGTATTCCTTTCCATCCATACTACACAGTGAAAGATCTGGTGGGTGTGGCGGTGTTCCTGTTCGTATTCTGCTCTGTGATATTTTTCCTGCCGGAAATGGGTGGTTACTTCATTGAACACGCTAACTTTGAACAGGCAAATGCTCTGAAGACGCCTGCACACATTGCACCGGTTTGGTACATGGGTGCGTTCTATTCGATTTTGCGTGCGATTACCTTTGATATTGGTCCGATCAATTCCAAGCTGGGCGGTCTTATTGCAATGGGTAGCGCAATCGCGATCCTGTTTGTATTACCGTGGCTTGATCGCAGTCCTGTTCGCTCCTGGCGTTATAAGGGTATGTTCAGCAAAGTGGGTATCCTCCTCTTTGCCATCGTATTTGCCCTATTAACCTGGTTGGGCACTCAGCCTGCAACTCAGACTTATACACTGTTGGCGCAAGTCAGCACTCTGTTCTACTTTGCTTTCTTCCTGCTGATGCCGTTCTACACCAGATGGGAAAAGACCAAGCCAGTACCAGAGAGAGTGACCGGATAATGAAAAAAGCAATTATAACTTTTGTATTGTCTCTGTTACCCGTGTTGGCTCTAGCTGCCGGTGGATCTGGCTATCCGCTGGATCATATCGAGACAGATCATTCGGATAAGGCGTCTCTGCAACGCGGTGCCAAGCAGTTTATGGCTTACTGTGCCGGTTGTCATGCGACTCAGTTTCAGCGTTTTGAGCGTGTGGCTGACGATATTGGTATCCCGCACGATCTGATGATGAAGAACCTGATGAGCAAGGATTCCAAGATTGGTAATCTGATGTTCAACAACATGGACGAGAAAGAAGCCAAGGTATGGTTTGGTGCGACACCACCAGACCTGACCATGGTGACTCGTGTTCGTGGTGAAGACTGGTTGTACACTTATCTACGTACTTTCTACGAAGATAACAAGCGTCCTTGGGGCGTAAATAACAAGGTCTTTCCGGATGTGGGTATGCCTCATGTTTTGATGGAGCTTCAAGGTGTTCAGATCGACAACTGTGGCGATACAAGCCCGACAGCTGTTGATCCGCTGACCGGTGAAAAGGTGTGTGGTCTGACGGTTGATCCAAAGCGTAAGGGTTCCATGGAGCCGAAGCAGTTTGATCAGGCCATGTATGACCTGACCAACTTCTTGTCTTACTCTGCCGAGCCAATGAAGCTGGAACGCCAAAGCCTGGGCATCTATGTCCTGCTGTTTATCGTTCTGCTGTTCATTGTTACTCTGCTGCTTAAGCGTGAGTACTGGAAAGACGTCCACTGATTTTCAGTGAGATGTGAAAAACCCGGCCTTAAGTGCCGGGTTTTTTTGTTCTAGACGTTTATTATCCACTTGCTTGCTGAGGTATGTGCTCATCCAAAAAATGAACCAGGTCGTCTGCTATATCCTTTTTTCCTGCCGCTACTAATTGAAGAATGAGTGCGCCAGTGCACGCTCGTATATTGGGGTTTTCGCGCAAAGACAAAGAAACATGGATATTGCTTTGGCTTAGGTCATGAAGCAAACCTGCAATCTCGCTTGTCTCTGTTAGTTCTTTTTCAGGAGCGAGCTTCTGGAGACGTACAAAAAGATCTGACTGGTTATCTGCGTCCTCAAGCTCTGTTAATGACTCTTTATTTTCAGTGAGAAAACTTTCCAGCGTGGCAGTCGTAATAGGGCTAAGAAACCATGACCTCTCTTTCAGTGCTTTAAATTCTGACTCTGTATCTGTGCCATTGCTCTCTATATGGTCGTGATAATTTGAAATTTGTGAAGCAAGCTCTCTGCCCCAGTCGTTACTTTCCAGTGCCTCGAGAAAGTTGCTCCATGTTTTCTCCGGGGGGTTATCAGTACTGGTATGTGTGTTGTTTTTGCCTAGATAAAATTTCAGTGCCATAAGGGTTAACTTGTTTTTATCATCGCCAGCCTGCTCTCGAAAGCTGGATCGCCTGGCATCATCAATACCGATTACATCGAGAAAGCTGTCTACGTGTTCATAGAGTGTATCTAAGATAGAGTTTTGATCTGGAGATAATGGTTTAGCAAAGTCAGTGAGGGTCGGAGGATAGGTTTTCCATGGCTGCGGGTTATCGCTGGTAGTAGCGTACCGCCATAACTGTCGATCGCCGGTTGCGCCGTAATAAATTATTTCACGAGCTATTTCGATGCTCTTGTCCACACTTTCCCAGTCGTCAATATGGTCTGTGAAGGGTTTGCTGATTCTACTTACAATCCTGCTTACATTGCCAAAAGATGTGGGCTTTTGGCCAACCCTCATTGCGTGTTCAATTTTTCTTTGGGTTATGTCGAGGCTTCCTTTAACCTCTTTACCTAAAACTGAAACCAGTCTTTTTTGGGAGCGTTTAAAGAGAGAATCGGTGATTTTGAATTTGGTAAGAACCCATCCTACCCAGCCAGTGTATTTTCTGCTGTAGGATTCCCGAGTGTGCAGCTGTCCCTTACGATCTATTCCTATGTCAGATTCGTCGGCCAGGACTCTGCACTCTTCCTTAAGTATGGTTGCAAGTTGGTTCTTCAATGCGTCAGCGCTGACTGCAGGGCTTCTTCTGCCTAATTGCATGACTCTCTACCTGAAAGGTGCTATTGCTCCATGTATCGACATTGACATGCACTGCTTGAAAAAACGGGAATGTTGAGTAAGTGGCGGTATGGGTGTAAATATGCCAGCAATAATCATTGCTGGCAGTGAAGCGTTAGTGTGTGAAGGACTATGACTTGAGATCAATTAAGTAGGGGCATGACTTTTTTCATAATATCCAGAGCCAGCTCATCCTGATGCAATTCACGGCAATTGATGGTGATATCTGAATATTTCTTATAAAGAGATACTCGCTCTTCAAAGAGGTCTTCAATGGTTTGATCGTCAGAGCGGGCAATGCCGCGGGTATCAAAGTTATGAATGCGATCGCGAATCTGATCCAGGTCCAGGTCCAGGAACACAATAACGGACTCTTTTGACAGATGTTTCATAGCCGCGTCGCTGTATACGGCTGAGCCACCGGTAGCGATGATGTGGTGTTGAAGGTTTACCTTAAGCAGTTCTTCTTCTTCAATCTCTCTCAGCTTCATGTATCCGGACTTGTCCAGAATATCCTGCAGTGTTTTCTGACGACTGATCTGGATCAGGACGTCTGTGTCCACAAATCCATAAGCCATGTCCTTGGCGAGAATGATGCCAATGGTGCTTTTACCTGCACCTGGCATGCCAATCAGTGTGATATTGGTTTTCATTATTTGAGTCTTGACTGCTAGCTGATCTTGATGAGTATTTTTAATCACTTGCCTGCTTTGCTGCAAGTGATATAGATGATTTAACTGAAATGATGCCTTGTTGATCTGAAAGAAAAGGTTGTAATTGGAATAAATAGGACGAAATCAGGGGTGGATTTTGGTCTGGAATCGATCGGCTACAGGCATAAAGTGTTTTTGGCTGGCAAGAGTTGGGTGGAGTTGAATGAAGTTATTGTTTCTTTTATAACCCATGCTATCAAGATAGTAATCACCACCTGAGAAGGACTTTTTTCCAATCAGGCATACTGCGTGCTCACCGCTCCAGTTTGGAGTTTCGATGACACTGAGAGTCTTAAATTGTTCGAAGAATCGAAAGCATGCTGTCATCTTACCTAAAGGTCCTTCCCCAATATAAATGATCCACTGATCTTCAGGCCATTGGTCAATCAGCCCTGAATTATGTCTGTCAGGCCAGCTCATAACCAGTGCTTGAGTCAGATGCTGGTATTTATCAATTGCCTCTACTGCACTTAGCTGTTCAACACTAAAGCCAGTTGTATAGTTGCACTCCGGATAAAGCTTTAAGTCAGTGGGATACATCTTGATCCCTGTTTCAGTCAGTGCTTGAGCCAGCCAGCCATTACCTGCACCAATTTCGAGACACGAGCGAATGCCAAGTTTGAGAAGCTCACCGGATAGTTTATTAACCCATTCTTTATCGATTAAACCGTACATCATGAAATGTCGACGAATTAGTGTCTGATAGCCTGCAGCCATTGGGGTGAGGGTTTTAAAAGGCTTTGAAGGCAGAGGGTTTATGGTTTTATTCTGAGTAACCCATGATTCGGGAATTAACCTTTGCTCCAGCTTGCGGAGATTGCCTTGAATTGTTGCTTCTTCTGTATCTTCCGCTGCATTTTGGTAGATGTTATTAATTCTTTGGGGTGAGGCAGGTCGAGGAGCGGAAGTCGTTATGCTGATTTGAAACGTTCTTAGTCGTTTTTGATCACAGGCCTGGATAGGTTTTCTTTGCAGGTTCAAAGCAGGTTCTGATGTTTGCTTGTCATCTTCAGGGCTTGAGGAAGAGTCTTCTGAGAGGGGGTTGTTATGATGTCTGGCTGGTTGTAATGAAGATGAAAGCATATTGGGTCCTGTGCATTTGAATAATTCCTTATAGTTCGGACTTTTGGCTGAGCAGTTAGTTCTTGATGGTTATCAATACTAACTGCTCAGTTACCGTTACTTGACTGGTTCAGTATTGCTTGTGTTGTTAATATCTGGCGCTAAATTTTGACTATCTTTTTTTAAATAGAATATGTGAGTGTGAACAAATAATGAGCAAATCTCTGAGAGATCAGCTAATGGGTGCCGGTCTGGCCACCAAACAGCAGGCCCTTAAGGCCAAAAGCAGTACCAAAAAGAAAAAGAAACAGGCGGTAAAATCCGGAGAGATGACCGAGCAGGAAAAACGCCGAATTGAACTGGAAAAACAGAAGGCTGAGCAAGCCGCACGCGACCGCGAACTGAACCGTAAACTGGAAGACGAACGTCAGCAGAAGGCGATTCAGGCTCAGGTGCGTCAGCTGATTGAAATGAATACCATTTCTCGCGACAGGGGTGAACTGGGCTATAACTTTGTTGTTGATAGCAAGGTTAAGAAGATTTACGTCACTCAAGAGCAGCAGGAGCGCTTGAGTCGTAGTCTGTATGCCATTGGTATTCTGATGAATGGTACTGAAGAAGAATTCAGAATTATCCCAACAACGGTTGCCACCAAAATTCAGGAACGCATTCCGACAGCTGTTGTTATTCAGGAAACCAAGGTGGGTGAAGAGCTGACCGAGGAAGAAAAAGACTGGTACGCAGACTTTGAAATTCCAGACGATCTGATGTGGTAAAAAGGCATTATTCCAAAAGGGATTGCTGCAGATGCAAAAAAGGAGGCTGATCGCCTCCTTTTTCAGATGTATAAATATCAAACAGTGGTCGCGACCACTTCAATTTCTACTTTCACATCCTTTGGCAGCCTTGCTACTTCAACCAGACTTCTGGCTGGGAAGGGGAATGAGAAGTACTGTTTATAGACTTCGTTGATGTCGGTGAAGTCATCCATGTTTTTCACGAAAACAGTCGCTTTCTTAACGTTATTAAGGCTGCTGCCTGCAGCTTCAAGTACTGATTTCAGGTTTTTTAGGCACTGGTGTGCCTGGAGTTTAGTGTCTTCCACAATCTCACCGGTTTCCGGTTCAATGGGCAGTTGACCTGAGGTGAAGATCAGATCGCCAAACTGAATGCCCTGAGAATAAGGGCCGATGGCAGGAGGGGCGTCAGGCGTTTCAATGACTTTATGCATAACCAGTGATCACTTATCGAGGGGGATGAAACAATCAGGCATTCTAATCAGTGACTTTTCGATATGTCATTGTGTATAACACGGAATCCCAAGAGTTTCTGAGTATTTATTGATCTGAGTGAGGAAGTGTCCCGTTTAAACGCTGATGTTTAAACCGCAGTTTTTTAAATAATTCAGAATCTGATCGAGTCTTTTCTGCATGACGGGGTTGTTCAGAGAGTCGAGCCAGTACTCCCAATTCATGGCATTGGTTGCATCCTGTGCCTGACTGCCGTTCAGAGAAAATATCAGATTTTCCCCGTTGGCCAGTTTCAGGATATAGGTTGCTCCAGAAAGCTTCTCAGGAATAGAAGGGCAGGAGAGTTCTACGTCGTGAAGAGCAATATTGTTGCGATTTTTCAGCTCTTTGAAGTAAGTCGAACGTTCCTTTTCAGTTCGCTTGTTGAGTCCCTGGTTTGAATAGGTGATGTAGAGATCAACCTTTTTTTCTTGAGCCAGAAGTCTTACCGATTGAGTGCGATCTTTAATGGTTTTTAGTCGGTTCGGGTCTGATTTTATCTCATCAGGCAGAGAGTCGGTGACTACTTGTCCACTCTGGTTGCACAAAGGCGTTGCCGGGCGATCGGTATGAATAATGGCAGTTGCACCGGTTATTTTTCCTGAGTGAAGCATTTTAATAATGGATTGCTCAAAGGCTCGTTGAAAAGTCACGGCGACAGGTCGAGTCTGGCTGTCTGGCCCTGACAGTTTGATGTGGGTTTCTGCGGAAGGCGTTGTGGAGAGCATGTCCCGTATGGCTGGCTTGGTAATTAACGTCTCTTCACTAAAGGTATTGAGATTGTTTCTGAGTTCTTTCAGGCTTTGATGACTGTCTCTCAGTGCCAGAAGTGTCATAGGCTCATAGATGTCGGCCTGGATAAACGTTATCCACACAAGAAAAAAAAGAAGGTACCAGCGCATTGGCAGAGTCCATCGAAAGCTTAATATCGTTTGGCTTTGGACTTTGTAGTCGAATGGAAGTTCCTCTTTAAATGCAGGAAAGCTTAGCGGGTAAGATCCAGTCCACACTCTTTCAGATAATCCATAACCTCATTGTACCGCTTGTCTACAGAGGCATCATTGAGCCCTCCAAACCAGTAGCGCCATAACGTTTGTTTACCGGCATCCTTGGCTTGAGTGCCGTTATTGGCGAAGTAGAGAGTATGTCCCATTTTGGTTTTGAGAATGTAGGATGCGCCAACAATGTCGTCAGGCATTTCGGTACAGTTCATCTCATCGTCGTGCAGGCTGGTATTGGCTGCGTTTTCGATTTCCTGTCGATAAACGGCTTGCTCTGTAGTTGATCTCTGGTCCAGCCCGCCTTTTATGTAGGCAACGTGGAGGTTTAGCGGGGCACCGGTCGATGCCATATCCCTGAGAGTAACGGTTCGGTCTTCAATGGTTTTTATCCGTTTTGGGTCCGATTGCATGGCTTTAGCCATGCTTGCTTTCAGAGCTTGTTTGGCCGGGTTACACAAAGGGGTTGTAGGCTTTCGGGTGTGGATAATGGCCGCAGCGTCACTGACCTGGGACTCGGCAATCATGTTTAGCAGGCTCTGTTCAAATGCTTTTTGAAAGGTGACGGCTACGGGACGGGTGATGGCGTCATTTCCTGCTATTTGAATTTCAGGAGAGCGTCTCAAAGGGGTGATAGCCAGTCGGGCTATATCTGTCTTAACTTCTCCGGACAGCTCTCCATCACTGACCACTGTGCTGCTGATGTCGGCCAGCATGGCCATTTTTAGTTCACTGATATCGAGTTTTTCAAGGGCTTTATTAGGACTGTTGTGCTGATTATTCGTGCAAGCTGAAAGAATCCCTACAGAAGCAACAATCAGAATTATCTGAATGATGGCTCTTGAGAAAACAGCTTCTCTGGGGATAGTTACTATCAAGGCGTCAGTTTTGCCGTTCAGTTCTTAACAACCTATCAAACATAGCTTGTTAGTTTGGGAATGCCAGTGAGCAGGGTTGGTTAATAGAAGAAGGAGAGAGCGTTTGGATGGGTTAGGTGCGTCGGGCGGACCTGCAAAGAGTCACTCTTCAGCAGCATATGAAAAGGATGTTGATCAGGTGATTTATGCGGCAGAAGTGCAATACCTTCCAAAAGCGCCTGACCCTTTCTTTCAGCGCTTTGAGGAAAGTAAAAGTATTTACCGTTACCGGGTTGCAGAATTGCCTCCGAAGAGCGACTTGTCAGAAGGCTTGAAAGCCACGGACAATAAAAAAATTGAGAATAAAGCTAAAGAGCTTGCTGCGATTATGGCAGAGCCACTATCTGATGAGTGTATGTCGTTTTTCAGAGGTGAACACGCTCTTTATAACTGGTTGATTCTTACGCTTCATCATCTGGAGCAGATGAATGGTAGTCGAGTTGAAAGTGACGTGGCTCAAGCGAGGTATATAGCGGACCTATTAGATTGTGAATTGGGCAAATGCAGCTTTGATTGGCGCTCAGTGCCTTTAGCCTTTAACTATGAAAGAGCTTTAGTGGCAAAGCAGCCGAAGGGAGATGACCTCGAGAAGGACCTTCAAAAGAATTTGGGTTTTTTACCTACCTGGATGGAGAAAGAGTATCAAGGTTGTACGCTGGGTCGTATTTATCATATCTATTGGGAAGCACGTCAGGAAGCAGCGAAGAAATTTAAAAAAACGCCCTATACACATTCTGATTTCATTCAACAATATCCAAATCTTTCAAAATGGCTTAAAGATTTCTCCAGTGAGCAGCGATTTGATCAACATGGGTTCAGCCAGCAGGAAGTCGCTGCTTTCGGTAGTTTGCTGACTAAAGCTGATAAGGCGGCTAATGGGGCAGTGAACCCCAAGGGGCAGTGGTCATGGCAGGCGACTGACCCTGAGGAGGTTGTTACTCAGCCAGTGAGTAAAGCAAAGAAAGATTTCTATACACAGTTTATCTGGAAAGATCTTATTGTTGAGACTTCAGAGCAAGGGGGGGCAAAAAGAAAAAGAGAGCAGTCAGGCGAGAGAGATGACGAGACTGAAAAGCAGATGAAACTGGATGGTTCGTATAGAGATGCACTCCCTGAATATAAAAAGAGCAATATGAATATCTGGCATGATCGGGGAGAACTTCAAACGGCAGATATTCCAGGGCAGATAGGGGGCCAGTCTCGATATGATTTTTCGGATTTAGTCATTGATTCAAAAATAGATGAATCTGTAGAGCCCTCAGTTATTGAGGAGGGTGGCCAGAGAAACTGTCCGGTAAGTGATGAGCAGTTTTTAATACCGAGCCACCAATTAGAGGCTATTCAAGTGGTGCTTGATGGAGTAAAGCCTGTTGTTTTTGAGGAGAGTGAGCCGTTTTATCAGGTATCTACCTCTGTATTGGTTGATATTATTCTTGCTGCCCTGAAGAGGCAGCATGGAATGCTCTCGTCCGTTGAAAGCCCCGAACTCGTGGAGGCTTTTGAGCATCTGGACCAATACCAAATAATGCAGGAGGCCCTCAAGATCAAGGACATTGCCCGTGAATCAATAGGGTTTCGGCAGCAGTCAAATGAAGTTACAGGTTTGGAGCGCAGTTCTGACACGTATCATAAGAGCCAATTAAGCGCTGAAAAGGTTATGCAAGATATAAAGGTTGTGCAAAAGCTCAACCCTGAGGTCAAGGAGAAAATCGATTTGCTTCTCGAATTTCAAGCTCAGTACCACCCGGTTGCTCTGACGCTGCTGGAGTTGCTTGAACAGGTCGAGTTGAGGTTGGAGGGTGTTGATGAAGGTGAGTCAATAAATCTTGCCGGTCTTGAGAAGATGGAAGCTCTGGCTGAACTTTCAAAACTTAAGACTGCTGTAAGCCTGTTTTTAGCAAGTAATGTTCCAGCTAGCACTCTGCCTTACTGGCAGAGGAGTACTTTTATCGTTGGCCAGTCTTTTCCTGCATTACAAGGAAGGCCTGTAGATGTTTTAACAGACCCTAAAGTTTGTATTTCTTCACGGATTTATCAGCAGATAGTCCCAAAGGCAATGGAAGCTTCTTCTGACGAAATTGAATTGCCAGTCAGTCAGCTGAGAGGTTTGGTGTTTGAAGCTCTGGGAAAAGTACTGAAAAAGTACAAGCTAACAACAGGTGTTTGGGATGCAGTTACCGCTGGAAAGGAACTAAGCGCCATTGAAAAAACTGTTCAAGATCTGAAGAGTATTGAATGCAATGAGGTGAAATCAATACTAAAGAGTTTTGAAAAGTACAGAATGAAGTTAGAGGCGCTAGGTAAGGCATTAGAGGGCTTTCGTGCAAATTTGAAACGACCCGGCCATGAAGAAACTTATGATGCTGTGATTGAAGCACTCAAGGCTTGTAGCAAGCAGTTTAAAAAAGTTAAAGATGCTAAAACCATTTACGACGATAAAGTAAGAAGGGCTGACAAAGGAAGTGATAAGCCGTAACAAGTAACTGCTGCTATCTTGTTTATTTGATTCCTGCCCTGTTTTATTTTCTACTCTCTGAGGTTGGCCTATGCAACCCGCTTCTGATTTGGCGCTTCCGGTTCTTATGATTTGTGGATTACTTCTGCTCGCCACGGGATCACTGATCTGGCTGAAAAGAATCAGGCTTCCTTACACAGTAGGGCTTGTGGTTATAGGTATGCTACTGGCGGAGTTGGCCAGATATTCTGATACCTTTGACCTGCTGCGCAAAGTGCCGCTGACCCATGATTTAATCATGTATGTTTTGCTGCCAGTACTGATCTTTGATGCTGCCATTAATATGAAAGCCAGCAGGCTGTTTCATGATTTATTGCCGGTCATGATGCTGGCAGTGCCTGGTGTACTGATATCGATGCTGTTTGTGGGTTTTCTGATAGGTGCTATTTCGCCACTGACGTTAACAGCAGCCATGCTCTTCGGCGCACTGATCTCGGCTACTGATCCGGTTGCTGTCATTGCCTTGTTCAAAGAACTGGGGGCACCAAAACGACTGTCCCTGTTGATGGATGCAGAAAGCCTTTTTAATGACGCTACAGCCATCGTTATTTTTGGCATTGTCCTGTCAATGGTTCAGGTGGGCAGTGGTGTCACAGGGTTGACCGTTCTTCATGGTGTTTGGTCGTTTATGCTGGTGTTTTTTGGCGGCATTCTTGTTGGCGGAGCTCTTGCTTGGATAACGTCAGGTCTCTTAAAAATTGAAACCGACGAGCCTTTTGTTCAGCTGGCTCACACAACTCTGCTTGCCTATGGCAGTTTTGTAATTGCTGATCATCTGCTGGAAGTGTCGGGTGTTATGTCCACCATTGCTGCGGGTTTAGTCACACGGAATTCATTATCTGGAGCGTTGGCCGGGAAGATAAAAGAGTTCCTGCTGCCTTATTGGGAATTCATGGCATTTCTGGCCAATAGCCTGATCTTTATTTTGTTGGGTATTAAAGAGGATCTGTTGTTCAAAAATCCCGACAGGCTGATGGAGCATCTACCCTGGCTGTTGATTGCGGTTGTTGTTGTTCTTATTTCCAGAGTTATAGTCGTTTATTCCATGCTAGGGGTTTCAAATCAAATCCAGCGTAAAGACCCTGTGGATAGAAATACCAAACTGTTGATGTTCTGGGGCGGGTTACGAGGTGTAGTGCCTGTGGCGCTTATGCTGTCACTGCCAGCCGATTTACCGCAGCGAATGTTGATTGTTGATATGACGCTGGCTGTCATACTGTTTTCCCTGCTGATGCAGGGAACCAGTATAAGTTGGTTGATGAAAAAGCTGGAAGTTAAAGGGCAGTGATACTACGCAGCCTTGAATAAATGAGAGGAGGGCTGGTTTTTAGTTTTTAATTTATCTCTCTTAGAGTGTTCAGTGCTTCCTGTGCTGAAGGTCGGTCGTCTGGATTGAAGGACAGCATTTTTCTTAGTAAATCTCCATACTTCTCAGTTTCAAAAGCATAGGCAAGCTTTTCGTCAATGAACTCCTTCAGAGACTCTTTGCTTTTACATATATTCTCGTTATTTTTGTTTGTTTCTTCTTGTGTAGTGCCAGAAATAAATCTCTCACCGGATAGTAGCTCATATAAAACAACCCCGGCAGCAAAGATATCGATAGCTTTTGATGGTGGTATGGTTTTGGAGTAACACTCTGGAGCCAGATAGCCGTAGGTGGACTTATAACCAATAGAATTTTGGGCTTCTTCTGGAGTCATGACGGTCTCGAGATCAATAAGTTTGACCTGACCTTCGTCATCGATAGTAATATTAGCCAGCTTGATGTCGCTATGAATCAGCCTATCCGTATGCATCTCAGCCAGCCCCTGTATGATTTGATCTGCTACTGATTTGAATAGACTTTCAGGCAGGGCGGCAGAGTTTCTTTGTTGCTCTAGGGATAGCATTAACTCAACCATATTCACCCCCGCATCTTCCATCAAAATGGCATTTCCGCTGTCACTGGTGACTACGGAGCCTTTTACAACATGAGGGAGGTTTTGGCATTTCTTGAACATATATACTTCCCTGTCACTCAGTGATTTGTGGTTGAGCTTTTTAGCCCATCGCTTTCCATGTTGGTCGGTGAAGAATGAGACTGATGTTTTTTCATTCTCGATACTGTGACGCTGATCCAGGTAAGGGGTTACGAGCTCTGCCACTGAAACTTCTTTTTCTGCAAACCAACTGGATAAGGTTGACCAGGTAGAAGATGAAAGATTTTTTGCTGATTCGGCAGCGTTCCATAGGGTTCCTAGTAGTCCGAAGCCTGAGCCTTGTGGTTGAGTAGCCGTCATATACATATCAACATCCTCTGTCTGAAAGCAATGGCCAAAGTATCCCTTCAGCCGGTGTGCGAGGGTATTAGACCAAAGAAAAAGTGACCTGATTGGCGGTACACATGTTGGATTACCGGTAAAAACCACAATAATTACGACCAAGGTCGGTAGTGTTTTGGGGAATACGGGGGTTGCCGTTATAATGCCCGGTTTTCAGCATTTCTTGTCAGGAAGCGCGAAACCATGACTGTTCGTACCCGTGTTGCTCCTTCTCCAACCGGTGATCCCCATGTGGGCACGGCTTATATTGCCCTCTTTAATATGGCGTTTGCCAAGAGCCAGGGTGGCCAGTTTCTGCTTCGTATAGAAGATACCGATCAGGCCCGCAGTACGCCTGAATCTGAGCAACAGATTCTGGATTCCCTGCGCTGGCTGGGTCTGGACTGGGATGAAGGTCCAGATGCTGGTGGTCCTCACGGTCCATACCGTCAGAGCGAGCGTCGCGAAATCTATGACCAGCATGCCAATATCCTGCTGGAAAAAGGCCATGCTTTCCGCTGTTTCTGTTCTTCCGAGCGTCTGGATGAACTGCGTAAAGAGCAGGAAGTTAATAAATCCGGTTCCGGCTACGACGGTCGCTGTCTGCATCTGAGCGAAGATGACGTTCGAGCGAAAGTCGCGGCGGGTGAATCTCACGTTATTCGTATGAAGGTTCCAGCTGAAGGCAAGTGCGTTGTTAACGACATGCTGCGTGGCGATATCGAAATCGACTGGACTCAGGTTGATATGCAGGTGCTGGTAAAGGCCGATGGTATGCCAACCTATCATCTGGCTAACGTAGTTGATGACCATCTGATGGAAATTACTCACGTTATTCGTGGTGAAGAGTGGATCAACTCAGCGCCTAAGCACCAGTTGTTGTATGAATATTTTGGTTGGGATATGCCGGTGCTGTGCCATATGCCTCTGCTGCGTAACCCGGATAAGTCCAAGCTGTCCAAGCGTAAGAACCCAACCAGCATTACTTACTATCGTGATGCGGGTTACTTGCCAGAAGCTCTGTTGAACTACCTCGGTCGTATGGGTTGGTCCATGCCGGACGAAAGCGAGAAGTTCAGTCTGGATGCCATGATCGAGAACTTCGACATCAAGCGTGTTTCTCTGGGTGGCCCTATCTTTGATCAGGAAAAACTGTCATGGCTGAACGCCAGCTGGATTCGTGAAGACCTGTCCACTGAACAGTTTGCTGATCGTCTGCATAAGTGGCTGCTGAACAGCGACTACATTATGAAGTTCCTGCCACACGCTCAGGGTCGTGTAGAAACACTGGCTGATTTTGCACCGATGGCGAGCTTTATGTTCTCTGGCATGCTGGATCTGTCTGAAGACGATTTTGCTCACAAGAAGCTGGAGCCGGTTGATGTGAAGAAGGTTCTGCAGTTTACCCTGTGGCGTCTTGAACAGCTGCGTCAGTGGAACAAGGGCAACATCTTTAATGAGATCAAAACCCTGTCAAAGGAAATGGGCCTGAAGCTGGGTGATTTTAACCATCCGATCTTCGTCGCCATAGCCGGAACACCTAACTCCTGGTCTGTTATGGACTCCATGGAAATTCTGGGTGCGGATATGACTCGTGCGCGTCTGCGTCATGCAGTGAATGTGCTGGGTGGATTGTCCAAGAAAGAAACCAAGCGTTTTGACAAAGAGTTCAGAGTACTGGGTGCTGAAGAATAAGGCCCCGCTTCCTCCTCTTTAAGTAGAGAAGCTAACTGGCAAAGGCCCGTTAGCTTCTTGCCTTTCTTCTGATGACTATTAATTAATCAGTATTCAGCATTGTGATAAACGTTTTGTACGTCATCGCAATCTTCGAGCAGTGCCAGCATTCTGTCCATAACCTCAATATCGTCACCGCTAATGGTGGTAGGGTTCTGTGGTACAAACTGAATCTCTTCAACGTCGAAGTCTATGCCCTCAAAGCCGTTAACCAGAGCAGTTCGTGCTTTGGCAAACTCGGTGTGTGGCGCAAATACGGTGATCTTACCGTCTTCGCATTCGATATCGCTGACATCAACATCCGCTTCCATCAATGCTTCCAACGCTGCTTCTTCATCATCACCGTTAAAAACAAAGATCGCACTGTGATCGAACATGTGGCTGGCACAGCCCTGGTTGCCGATCTTGTTTTTTGTCTTGGTGAAGCATTGGCGCACGTCACCAAAGGTTCGGTTTGGGTTGTCGGTCAGACATTCGACAATTACCATCGTGCCGCCAGGACCAAAGCCTTCGTAACGAGCTGTGGAAAAGTCTTCACCACCACCACCCTTGGCCTTATCCAGCGCCTTTTCGATTACGTGGGATGGAACCTGGTCTTTCTTGGCGCGGTCGATCAGGCTGCGCAGTGCCAGGTTGCCGTCTGGCTCAACACCACCGGACTTTGCGACTACATAGATTTCGCGACCGTATTTGCTGTAAACCCTGGCTTTAGCGTCAGAGGTTTTAGCCATGGATTCTTTACGGTTTTGATAGGCTCTGCCCATTGTTCTGTCTCACTGAATTGGGTGAAAAGAAGTTTAGATGGTGGGATTCTAACTTTTGATGGCCAGTGGTGGAAACGTCTGTTGTGAATGAGTGAGTACAGCTTGCTAAGGGTAGCGATGGTTTAGGTGCCGCTGAAGACAAACTAATAGACATAACCATCTGCTCTATTTGATGTTTTTTTCATAAGTGGTGCTTGACAGGTTGGGGGGGCATCCATATCATTCGCCCTGCGTTTCGGGGGCAACAAAACAACTTCTCAAACAGAGGTTGCTGTCTTCGAATGACTCTTAAAGAAATTCTTGATGAGTAAAACGCTCTGGGGCCTTAGCTCAGCTGGGAGAGCGCAACACTGGCAGTGTTGAGGTCAGCGGTTCGATCCCGCTAGGCTCCACCAATTCTTTTATGGATTCTTTTGTTAAAAGTATCGTCTAAAAGAATGGAAATATTGTGTCCCGTTCGTCTAGTGGCCTAGGACACTGCCCTTTCACGGCAGTAACAGGGGTTCGAGTCCCCTACGGGATGCCACTCTTCCTGCGAAGTCATGTAGTGATAACTACGGATTTCGCACCGACCTGAAGATGTCGTTAAATAACTTCCACTTTCGCAGTGAGATGGCTAGCTAGTCAGCTCTCTGCATTTGACTTTGAATAGGTCGTAAAACATTCTTCCTGACTTCGAAGAAGTCATAAAATATCTTCACTGCGGGAATAGCTCAGTTGGTAGAGCACAACCTTGCCAAGGTTGGGGTCGCGAGTTCGAGTCTCGTTTCCCGCTCCAGATTTAGGCTGTCTGCACCATCAGACAGACACAAAGAATTGTGTCCCGTTCGTCTAGTGGCCTAGGACACTGCCCTTTCACGGCAGTAACAGGGGTTCAAGTCCCCTACGGGATGCCATATTCTCTCGTTTAGAGAGTGACATGATAAGTCATAAACATATCGCCGCGGGAATAGCTCAGTTGGTAGAGCACAACCTTGCCAAGGTTGGGGTCGCGAGTTCGAGTCTCGTTTCCCGCTCCAAATTAGGCTTTATGTTTACCAGGACATAAAGACACAGAATTGTGTCCCGTTCGTCTAGTGGCCTAGGACACTGCCCTTTCACGGCAGTAACAGGGGTTCAAGTCCCCTACGGGATGCCATATTCTCTCTCGTTTAGAGAGTGACACGATAAGTCATAAACATATCACTGCGGGAATAGCTCAGTTGGTAGAGCACAACCTTGCCAAGGTTGGGGTCGCCTGAGAGTTAAAGAGTGAGTCTCGTTTCCCGCTCTGACTTCGAAGAAGTCACAAAACATCTTCACTGCGGGAATAGCTCAGTTGGTAGAGCACAACCTTGCCAAGGTTGGGGTCGCGAGTTCGAGTCTCGTTTCCCGCTCCAAATTAGGCTTTATGTTTACCAAGACATAAAGACACAGAATTGTGTCCCGTTCGTCTAGTGGCCTAGGACACTGCCCTTTCACGGCAGTAACAGGGGTTCAAGTCCCCTACGGGATGCCATTTTCGACTTTTGAAGAAGTCATAAAACATCTTCATGCGGGAATAGCTCAGTTGGTAGAGCACAACCTTGCCAAGGTTGGGGTCGCGAGTTCGAGTCTCGTTTCCCGCTCCAGAATTTAGGCTGTCTGTGAAAGCAGATAGACACAGAATTGTGTCCCGTTCGTCTAGTGGCCTAGGACACTGCCCTTTCACGGCAGTAACAGGGGTTCAAGTCCCCTACGGGATGCCATTTTTAGAAAGCCGATACAGGAATGTATCGGCTTTTTTTTGCCTTTAAAAAAGTGACTCCTCTCTTTCGATTCGCTCTGCCTGAAATGGCAGGCTCCGAATCGCACTGCTACCTTTTACTCTCTGCTAATAAATAGAAGATAAATGGCATGAGAGTCCCCTTAAGAGCTTGTTTGATACTTTTGTTCCTGCTTGCATCCAGCGTCCTATATGCCTCACCGAAAAAGATTGTTCTGGTTACTGGTGCTTCCAGTGGCATCGGCAAGGCAGTAGTTGAAGAGCTTGGAAGTAGAAGTGACTTCATTGTTTACGGCACAACGCGTCAGAAACAATTGGTTGGTCAGTACAATGGTTACCAGCTTATTGAAATGAACCCGGGTATTACTGAGTCAGTTAGAGAAGCGGTCGCCAGCATTGAAGCGCGTGGTCGAGCAGTTGATGTGCTGATTAACAATGCTGGTTATATGGTATTGGGCTCGGTAGAAAGTGTTGAACCAGAACAGTTATTGGAGCTGTTCAATGTCAATGTAGTAGGTTATCAGCGAACCACTCAGGCGGTTGTTCCTGGCATGAGAGACAGGAAGCAGGGGCTGATCATCAATGTATCCAGTGTTCAGGCGTTTGATCCCAGAGGCTTGCAGGAAAGCTATTCAGCTACGCGCTCAGCGGTGGAAACATTGTCTCTTGGTCAGTCTGGTTATCTTGCAGACTACGGGATAAAAGTGCTGGTTTTTCAGCCGGGTGCTACCAGGACGTCAATTATTAATAACTCCCATATCGGTAGCCGTCGAGTTGAGAGAGATACAGCCGGTGCAGGTACCAATCAGTTTTTGTCGTTTCTTCAGCAGAGGTTTAACCAGGGAGAAGAACCGAAGAGGGTAGTTAAAAAACTGGTGCAGTTAATTGATGAAAGTCGGCCTGACTTTAGAACTCAAGCGAATGAGAGGGGCATGGCTCGAGCGCAATCTGTTTATAAAGATGCAAAAGGGAATCAGCAGAGGATCAAGCAACGAGAAAAGCATCAGCAGTTCGTTCGTGACTTTATCGATATAAACGTCGACAGTTCTATAAAAAAAGGTATTGACAGAAAAGCGGCAGAACCCTAATATTCTGCCTCGTTCGCTGCGTCGACACCGGCTTCCGGTTCAAAGCAAAGCGAAACGATGGGGCCTTAGCTCAGCTGGGAGAGCGCAACACTGGCAGTGTTGAGGTCAGCGGTTCGATCCCGCTAGGCTCCACCAACTCTTTACTAGTTTTGCTGTTAAAGATTTGGAAATATTGCGTCCCGTTCGTCTAGTGGCCTAGGACACTGCCCTTTCACGGCAGTAACAGGGGTTCAAGTCCCCTACGGGATGCCACTTTCAGACATGATAAGTCTTAAAAATATCATGCGGGAATAGCTCAGTTGGTAGAGCACAACCTTGCCAAGGTTGGGGTCGCGAGTTCGAGTCTCGTTTCCCGCTCCAATACAAAGAACCAGTCCATGCGGCTGGTTTTTTTATGCCTAAGAGAAATGCATGCACAACCTTGCCAAGGTTGGGGTCGTCTCTTAATAGCAAGGGCGAGTCTCGTTTCCCGCTCCAATACAAAGAACCAGTCCATGCGGCTGGTTTTTTATGCCTAAGAGAAATGCATGCACAACCTTGCCAAGGTTGGGGTCGTCTCTTAATAGCAAGGGCGAGTCTCGTTTCCCGCTCCAATAAAAAAAACCAGTCTACGCGACTGGTTTTTTTTATGTCTGCAAAAAGCCCGCATATAACCCTGCCTGAATGCTCCTATCTATCCCCCTCTGTGGATAACTTAATCAAAAGTACCAAGTCACAAATCTACTTCTTAAAAGTAAAAGTTTATTTATTTAATTTATGTACCTATACGAGAGCAAACCATCGCCAGCTTTAGATGATTGTCTATATTTCTGACTCACTAATAAGAATGAAGTAGAAAAATGATCAGGACAAAGGCTGTCTGTTACCGCATCAGCACCCTTTTACTTTGTACGCTTGTTGGTATGGCAGTAGTTCCAGTCACTGCTGTATATGGAGTTGATAAAGAGGAGAAGGGCAGTAAGTTAGGTGTTTGTGTGTCTGGAGGAGGTAGTCGCTCTTTCTCGCTCTCTCGAGGTTATTTTGCCTGGATGAAGCAGAATGGTATCGAAGAACAGATTGACTACCTTTCCCTGGTTTCAGGGTCAGCCTGGTTTGCCGCTGCCTATTTTGGTGAAGAGCCCCATAGAAACTCATCAACAATGAAAGAAGATTTTAACCCCGAGAGGTTGAAGCTAGGAGCTGGTGATGCAGGCACTGTGAACTTATTTGATCTGGAACCAAACAGTCTGGGGAGAAGGACACAAGAGTTTTCTAATCTGCTCGGTTTTGCGTGGTATTTTATAGTTCAAAAGGTAGTTGGTAACCCAACTGAAACCATTTGGGCTGATTTTCTGGTTGATGCTCTGACTCCGTCATTAAAAATGGCTATGGATAAATGGAGCTTCCCAGGTAAACCAGAGAAAATGAATTTGATTATAAGTGCCTTGTTGAAGACTGCTTCGCAGACAATTTACCCTTTTGAAATGCAGCCTGGTGCAGCAGCTGTGAGAACAGGACGAAAACTGCCTGAGCGTATGCTTGCTGGTGAATATACCCGCTGTACTGACAGTTTGAATGGATCAGAATCTGTTATTCGAGTACAGGATGCGGTGGCAGCAAGTAGCGCTAATTTTCCACACTTTCTCCCTGATTCGCTCTCCCATTTATATTTGCCGGATTACTGTCTGGATGAATGCGTGAATAAAAACTACCAGTCTCACTCGAGCTCATTGGCATCATCCCGTTTTAAGTTACTAGACAATGGTCCTGTAGATTACCTTGGGATTATGCCTCTGTTAGCCAGGCCGGATACAGGCAAAATTATTGCATTGGTTAATACCGATATTTCTATCAGCTCTACCCTTCTTGTTGATGGAACTCTTGTAGTGGGTTTAGAAAAAGCGGTAACCAAACTCTTTGGTATCAAGCCCGATGAGACTGCAAGTGAGCTGAGCTATCAACCATTGGAAGTGCCAATTGGTGACTCTTTGGAAGAGGCTGTTAATAACTCTCATGTATTCAGTAGGGGTAGATATCAAGAGTTGGTTGAAGCGCTCTATGAGAAGAAAAGCAGTGGGCAGGCTGCCGTCTACCTTCAGAAAGATCTGGAAGTGTTTGACAATGAGTATCACGGAGTAAAAGGAGGGAGGAAGGTTGATGTGTTGTGGGTTTACAATGAAAAACCGGAAATCTGGTGGCAGAAGCTGGGCTATGACATTCAAACCTGTCTGACCAGTTATTCCGGGGTTGCAAGTTATTTTGATTGCTACAGTACCTGGACAAATTTCCCGTCCTATAATTCTATGCTTGACCTGTATCTCCCGGCATTACAGTCCAACCTTTTGCGGCAGTTGGCAGGGTGGACATTAAATCAAAACAAACAACTTATTTATGACTGGTTTCACCCGCAGGTAAAAAGTCAGTGAGAGAAAAAGGAGTTTCCTGGTTGTGTTTTGGTTCGGCTTGCTGGCTGTTTGTGGACTGACTGTATAGAGCAGCGGTAACGTCTGAAGATGATTGTTCTAGACCCAGTGAGGGTAGTTCTTCAGTCGTTGCTGAAAAAAAACTGACTATGAGATCATAAGAATTTCTTAGAACACGAACGAAAATAATGTCATGGACAACTGAACGCCAGATGGTAATGGCGCTGTTCAGCCACATTGAGATGTACCCAAGAAAATCTGTAGTGTTGTCAAAGTTGCCCGATAGTGCCTGAATCATTGCTTTTGCATCAAGTGATGCAAATGGAATAGAGGCTGTAATTTTAGTTGTGGTGTGCCAGAGCTCATACCCTGTACTACCAAGCTCCACAGCGGATGAAGCGCTGAAGGGGGGAATCCAGAAGCCAATATTTGCAGCATGTGTAATGTGCTTGCCGAATTCATATAAAAGCCAGGCCGTATGAAAGAGATGTTTGGTGATTATCTTGTCCTTGTAGAGGCCATTTAGCTCACCTAAATGTACTTTAATCTCAAGCAGGTTGGCTGCCAAATAAATGAGCTGGAGTGCTATGTATGAAGGGTCATCATTTTCGACATTATTACTAAGTACTATTGCCCTGCCGTGGTTTTCTGCGAACATGTAACTGGTTGAGGCGCCTCCTTGTCTGACTACCTCCCGGCAGAATGTTTTATTCATTCTTATACGCGGTTCTTCTTTATTATAATCCAGCTTGTTGCACAGGTATTCAATCTCCCCCTGGTCATTAATAGATGATTCCTCTTCGATTTGGAAGTCATTACTGGCTGAAATGGTTCGGCATTTTTGGCCTATGACAGCAGGTTCATGTCTGCTTTGTGTTATTGCAGACTGACATTTCTGGTGGCTATTTGAGACTTCTGTATAAGTTTGCTCTCCTTCTGCTAACGAGTGAGAGCATAGCAGTATTCCTATCAGGAGCAGGCCTGTTGTTTGCAGCATGCTGGGCATGAAACGCTGTAACCTTTCTATCGAAAAATAAACAGCTCCAAGCTTAGTTGCTTTTGAGGATGCGAGTTTAAATTATTCTTATTTGTATTTTGCTGGACGACTGGCAACCTGAGTAAAGGTTGCCAGAGGGTATGTAAGTATCAAATATTCAGCATGGCGGCCCCACGAACACCGCCAGAATCACCAAATACAGCTTTTTTGATTTCCGGAAGCTTGCCATTGCTAAGAGCGTATTTTTTCAGCAACGGTGGTACCAGTTCATAAAGCTCCGAGAAATTAGACAAGCCACCACCGAACACAATTGCACCGGGGTCCAGAGTGTTGGTCAGGGCACCAAGGCTGGAAGCAAGAAGTTCACAGTAGGTGTCTACAGATTTCTTAGCGACAGTGTCATTGTTTCGATAGAGTTCGACAATACCCTTTCCCTTTCGTGTTTCTTTTGAGTAGTACTGGTAAATCAGTTCCAGTCCCCGGCCGGAAAGGTAACTGTCCAGACAACCGTGCATGCCACAACCGCATTGAACGATTGGAAAGTCATCGCCAGTCAGCTGAAATACGCGCCAGGGCAGGGGGGTGTGGCCTACTTCACCGGCAAGGTTGTTCTCACCGTCATGAAGTTTTTTGTCCATAACTATACCGCCGCCAAAGCCGGTACCGAGAATCAGACCCAGAACGGTACCCGCATTATCACCAGCACCGCCCACAGCCTCAGACAGTGCGAAGCAGTTAGCATCGTTCTCAATCTTAATCGGGCGTTCCAGTACTCTTTCAAGATCAGCCTGCAGAGGCTTGCCATTGGTACAGGGAACATTGGCACACTGTACCAGCCCGGTACTTGGGTTTATAAAACCGGGGATACCAATACCAACCTTGCCTTTGACCGACAGCTCAGCATCCATATCAGAGATCAGCTGCTGAATGCTGCTGAGAAAAGTGTCGTATGAGTCGGTAGGCGTCGGAATTCTTTTGCTGGTAATAGCCTGCTGTTGTTCATTGAACACGGCCAGTTCGATTTTGGTTCCGCCGATATCCAGCCCGTATAACATGGTGATTGCTCCGAGAGGCAGTTTAAACAGTGTCTTATATCACCCCATTCCCAGGCAAGTAATGGCTGATGTTGTTGATGAAAGGGATGAAACTATTAATAGGTGTGTAGACACACGTAATCGAATATCAGATTGTCATTCCCCCGCCTACGGCGGGGGAAGACATACGAATTCGTATGTTCGGATACGAGGCTGTCTGTCCACGTACCCTGATCATTAAAACGAACGATCAATACGATATTCAAGCTGCTTTAGAGAGTCTATCAGTGCCAGTGCCGCCTGAGGTTTATCCTGTTTGATATAAACTGCCAGCTTTCGACTGAGTTGCTCGTTTAACTGTTCTGTAATTGAAGAAGATGCTGAGCTGCTGATGGCAGGCAGTTGAATGCTGTCTTTTGCCTGTCCATAGAGAGAGGCAAATTGCTGCTGTAATCTGGAGTGAAGTTCCTGCACAGATGTACGCATTTTAATGGCTTGCTGTATCTTGCCGCTTTTTATCGCCTGCTGCACCGTTTCAATGTACCGATCGCTTATGCTTTTACTGTCTTTTTCAGCGACGGATTTAGCCTGCTGGATATCGGCGGAAGGGACATAGTCAGGGCGTCTTTCAACGGCTTTGTTTTCAGTTTCGGAATGACTTTGGTCTTTGAAGGACTGGCTGACCAGAGGCGTAACCTCGAGCCTTATCGTGCCTGAGGCAGAAGCTGTAGCGAAAACATCCGGTGTCGGTGGTGCCTGAACAGAGCGGGCTTTGGCATATTCTCTATCAAAGTTAGCCACTTCAACTTTCTGTTTCATGGCACCAGGTGTGGTCAGAATCACAAGATAAACAGGCTGCTCTTCCCGTTTAACACGAAGGTCCAGTACAAATTCTTCCGTCAGTGCTTCTCTTGTTAGCATGCTTTGTTTCGAATATTTCAAACGATCCGAAGTCAGTTTTTGAACCGGTTTCATCTGCTTATCAAGCAGCCAGATCTCGGCCATAAAAGCATTGGCTTTATTGGCAAAGTGAGTACGTTGCACAAAGCTGTCCAGCTGGAAGCGATAAGCGCCGTAATCAGGCAGTTGCCAGCCGAGGACCGGAGTTACACCATCAGCAATCCTGATATGAGGCGTTGTGCCATTAATAGTCTGCTCGACTCTGACAGCCTTGTTGTAAATCTTTAACGCTGACAGATTCAGGGCATCAAAGCCGGAAACGGTTTGCTGCTGAGCTACTGAAGAGACCGGTGTTTGCTGTGTCTGCTGACTGGCACAGCCGCCCAGTGTCGCCAGCATGATCATTAAAGGCAGATATTTCATGGTTGTTACCAGAGAAAAAGCTGAGAGATGCCTGAAGTGTAACTGCTAATCGAGTAATGAATAATGAAATGATCGCTGAAAACGATTTCAGAGGGATACAGAAAAAAACAGAAGAGCGCAGCCTTGTCGACTGCGCTCATTGACTCAACTCTTGCGGCAGTTGGTCAGGTTGGAGAAGAAAGTTTTATTGGCTTCACTGGCGAAGAATTCATCCAGATTTTCTGTCAGACGTCTGCGCCAGTTCGGATACTCTTCACTGGTGCCGGGCATATTAACCGGTGTATCGATCATCATGCAATCTTCCAGCTGAATGCCGGCAATCTGGGAGTTGGAGAGAGCCAGATAGTAGCTGAACCGTTCCATCAACTCCCTGCTGTAAGCAGGCGCTTTTGCAGCATAAGGATCAGTACCCGATGGCAGCTCGCCCATGTCAGCCAGAGTATTGATCACAGCCTTTCTGGAATTCTCGCGAGCCCAGCGTTCGTGGCTTACAGCGTCATCGTCGTAGATACCCAGTTCATGGCAGAGCTCGATATCCTTTTCTTCCCACCAGCCACGAATGGTCGGTGTATCGTGGCATACCAGAGTGGCCAGAGCTTTAGGCTTGAATTCATGGGCTGGCAGATAGCGATCACCATCCTGACCAAAGATACCCATAATGCTGGAGTAGAATCGTGCCGGAGGCAGGCTGTCAGTGATTTCCTGCGGCACAGTGCCGAGGTCTTCACCAAATACCAAGCATTGCTGACGACGGCTCTCCAGTTTGATAATGCCGAGCAGATCCTGAAGAGGGTAATGAACATAGGCGCCTTCGGCAGCACCTTTACCATTAGGGCACCACCAGAGACGGAACAGCCCCATGGCATGGTCAATTCGAAGTGCACCACAGTTACGCATGCTGTTTCGAATCATCTCAATAAACGGCTTATAACGTCTTTCTTGCAGCACTACCGGGTTAAAAGGCGGCAGTCCCCAGTTCTGACCTTGTGGACCCAGACCATCCGGTGGCGCACCAGTGCTGGCTCCCAGAACAAACAGGTTATGGTCGCCCCAGACATCGGCGCCACCACGATCGACACCTACCGCCAGATCGCGATAAACACCAACGGTCATGCCTGCATCTTTAGCCGCTTTCTGGGCAACAGTAATCTGCTCTTCTGCCAGCCATTGCAGATATTGGAAATACTGAATACGTTGCTCATTTTCTTTGGCAAAGGCTTTTACTTCAGCGGTATCAGGCTTCTGGAAAGTCTCAGGCCAGCAAGGCCAGCCCCAGTTCATCAGATCCTGTTTGCGGAAGTGTTCGTACAATGCTTCAAAAGTGGCAAACTGTCGCAGACTGCTGCCTCTGTCTTCACAGAATGCGATAAATCCCTTGGCTCTGGTGGTATTTTTTGCCAGATGGTTAGCGGCGAAATCCTCAAACAGTTTTTCCAGAACAGACAGTTTTAGCCAGCCTGAAGTCTGGTAATCGACATAATCTTCATTGCGAACTTTGTTCAGATGCTGCTGGAACTCATCGTTGTTAAACAGTTCTTTTGCAGGTTCACAGCCGGCAAATTCCGGCACTATTTCCGGGTTGATGTAGAGCACATTACCAAAGATACGGCTGGAAGGGCTGTAAGGAGAGCAATGCTGCGGATTGCCGGAGTAGAGCGCATGAACAGGGTTCAGGCCCACCATGCTGGCGCCGCTATTACCCAGTTCGCGGGTAATGGTTTCCAGATCACGGTAATCGCCCATGCCCCAGTTCTCTTTTGAGCGCACTGAGTAAAGTTGAATACTGGAACCCCAGATTTTACCGCTGTTTTCCAGCAGTTCAGGCTCAAAGCAGGTTTCTGGAGCAACAATCAGCAAACAATTGTTGTCATCACTTGCCAGAGTCAGCTGGTGGTAACCCAAAGGCAGGTTTTCAGGCAAAGTTACATCGAGGCAGACATATTCATTACCATCGAGAGTGGTGATATCAAGAACCGTCTGTTCTTTTGGTTCGGCACTGATTGTCTGCTGACGCCCATCTTCTGTCAGAAGATTCAACTCAATATTCTTTTCCAGAGTACTGGCTGCCAGACGAACAGAGACAGTAAGCGTTTTGCCGCGATGTACGACACGGACATCGGGCAGGGCTCGATGCCACTGTTTGGCCCGGTGACCGGTTATAGCCTTGATGACTGACTCACTGCTGCTCATGTCAAAGCCCATGGCTTCCAGCAGTGGAATTTTGTAGTCGACATTAATGGTGACCGGCTTTCCGGCCCAGTCCAGGTACTGGCCGCTCATTCCGCAGAGGTCGGCCAGCTGATTTACTAGTTGATGGTCAATCATTCTCATACAGCTTCAAAAGGGTGCTTGTATTCAGTGTGTTTCCAGACATGAGAGCTCATCAACCATTTATCTGCTTATTCAGCGCTGAATGGCGATTAGATGCTCAATGTCGCTTGTTTAAACACCAGCGTATTTATGTACCGTGATAAGTACCCGGACATATGAAATCATATGTTCTTTGCCCGCCTCTGGCGGGCAAAGAACATTTTAATATTCGATTACGAGTGCCTGCGTACTTAGTCAATCAAAGTGAGGTGCTTTGGTACGGACAAAAGACTGACCATGGCTGTCAAACAGATGGCAGGATTCAGCCGGAATGCCCATAGTGAAGTTCGAGCCGTTCTCACGACGGCGTGAATCTTCAACTCTCAATACACAACTATCTTCGATGGCTGCCTGTTCAAGATAAATAAAGGATTCAGTACCCAGACGTTCTACGGCCTGGATGGTTCCGGTAACCGTGTTGTCGCCGGATGCTTCAGAAATGGCATCCTGCGGACGAATTCCCAGTGAAATTTTGTCACCGGCTTTGGCGCGGGAAGTGTCGTTACAAGTGCGGATTACTTCACCACTGTCGAGCATGACTCGGCTGGTTTCCGAGCCTGTCTCAATAATCTCACCCTTGAAGAAGTTCATCTTCGGAGAACCGATAAAGCCGGCCACAAACTTGTTCCGTGGATGATGGAACAGCTCCAGTGGTGCGCCTACCTGCTCAAGGTTGCTCTCCGCGCCTTCGGCCAGAGGACTGAGAACCACGATCTTGTTAGCCAGAGTCATGGCTTCAATCTGATCGTGGGTTACATATACAGCGGTTGTCTTGAGGTTGTCATGAATTCGAGCCAGTTCCTGACGCATTTGTACCCGCAGGGATACATCCAGGTTGGAAAGCGGTTCGTCAAACAGGAATACTTTCGGCTCCTGAACAATAGAGCGACCAATGGCGACACGCTGACGCTGGCCACCGGACATAGCTTTCGGCTTACGGTCCAGTAGTGGTTCCAGTTGCAGAATACGAGCGGCGTCGTTCACACGTTCATCAATAGTCTTCTTATCATGGTTAGCCAGTTTGAGACCGAATGCCATGTTTTCACGAACGCTCATATGTGGGTAAAGCGCGTAGGACTGAAACACCATACCAACCTGTCGTTCGTTAGGCGGCATATCATTGACCTTGCTGGTATCAATAAACAGTTCACCGCTGGTGATGTCTTCCAGACCACAGATCATTCTCAGCAGTGTGGACTTACCGCAGCCGGATGGGCCAACAAAGGCTACAAACTCACCGTCTTCAATATCCAGATTAATGTTCTTCAGGACGTAGGTTTTACCATCGTCGTAGCTTTTATCCAGGTTGCAGAGTTTTACTTCAGCCATTGTCTTATATCCAGAATCTTTCAAGTCATTCGAACCTGCCCGCAGCAGGCTCGTTTCTAACAATTCATTCGAGTCTGCCTGCAGCAGACTCGCCTCTAAAAGGTTTCAGTAAATCAGCCTTTCACGCCGCCAGAGGTCAGGCCGCTGACCAGATAACGCTGTGCGGTAAGGAATATCACGGTAATCGGCAGGCCGGTCAGCACAGCAGCTGCGGCAAAGTCACCCCAGAGATAGTTCTGCGGGTTCAGGTATTGCTTGGAGCCGACGGCCAGAGTCAACTTATCCACATCCTGCAGCAGTACAGAGGCAACAGGGTATTCGCCGATGACACCGATAAAGGAAAGAATGAACACGACAGCCAGAATTGGCACCGACAGTGGCAACAGAATGTGTCGGAAAGCCTGCCATGGTGTTGCGCCATCAATGGCTGCAGACTCTTCGAGAGCGTTATCAATACTTTCGAAATAGCCCTTGATCAGCCAGATATTCATGGTGACACCACCGAGATAGGACAACACCAGCGCACCGTGGGTGTTCAGCCCCAGCCAGGGAATGAAGTTACCCAGCTTGTCGAAGATGGTGTAGAAAGCTACCAGAGCCAGTACTGCCGGAAACATCTGTAGCACCATCATGGATTCCAGCAGACCCTGCTTGAAGCGGAAGCGGAAGCGGGCAAAAGCGTAAGCGCCAGTAGTGGACAGCAGCAGTATAAGACTGGAAGTCACGACACTGACTTTCACCGAGTTCCACAGCCAGCTCAGTACCGGAAACGTTGGCTCGATAATGGTGCCGTCCGCACTGGTCCAGTTAAAACCCAGTGCCAGTGCCCAGTGTTCCAGGCTGATGTTCTCGGGAATCAGGCTGCCAGTCGCAAAGTTACCGGAGCGCAGTGATACCGAAATAATCATCAGAAACGGAAACATGATCATGCAGACAAAAGCGATCAGAAACAGTCTTGCAGCCCAGACGCGATACTTGAGATTCCTTGGTTGTACCATTGCCATAATCAGTGCTCCTGAAGACTGCGGGTTGCTTTCATGTTGGCCCAGGCGATCAGACCAACCAGCAGGAAGATCAGACCGGCAATAGCGGATGCCAGACCGAAGTCCTGTCCTGTGCTGCCAAAGGCAATACGGAAGGTGTAACTCACCAGAATGTCGGTAGCACCTGCCGGTGTAGTGGCGTCAATAAGGTTCGGGCCACCGTTGGTGAGCAGGTTGATCATGACAAAGTTGTTGAAGTTGAAAGCAAAGCTGGCAATCAACAAAGGCGTCAGTGGTTTGATGATCATCGGCACAGTGATATGGCGCAGGTTGTGCAGAGGGTTGGCGCCATCAATGGCAGAGGCTTCGTAGAGATCCTCGGGAATCGCCTTCAACAGACCCATGCAGAGAATCATCATGTAGGGGTAGCCCAGCCAGCTGTTCACAATAAGAATCATGGTTTTGGCCAGAAACTCATTGGTAAACCATTCGGGCTGAATGCCAAACAGGGCGTTCAGCACCATATTGATTTCACCAAAGTTCTGGTTAAACAGACCGCGAAAAATCAGAATGGATATAAAAGCTGGCACAGCATAAGGCAGAATCAGGAATACACGATAAATGCCGCTTTCTTTCAGAGGTTCCCACTGCACCAGACAGGCCAGTAGCAGACCGACAACCAATGTGAAGAGAACAGACAGGCCGGCGTAAACCAGTGTCCAGATAAAGATGGTGAGGAATGGTCCCTGAATGCCCGGGTCGGTCAATACGCGGGTAAAGTTATCCCAACCAATATAAACGGTGAAACCTGGTGAAACCGTTTCGCCGTTCTGATCAACGTAATAACCCTGTTCGAAATCAGGTTTGAGTATGGAACCGTCTTTATTACTGATCAGTTCACCATCACTTCCTTCACGGTAAAGCGGAGCCATGGCACCAAACTCTCTCAGGCTGGTCATAACCAGACTGTTGCCTTCAGGAGTTTGAACACTGATGGCTTTCAGTGAATTTCTCAGTTTGATGACTTTCTTCAGAGGCAGTTTCTGTCCTTCTGGCTGCTCTTCTGACTGTTGTAAGTCAGCAGTCAAAGTTTGAGTGACATCAGTAAACTGAAAAGCGTCAGTGGCGAACGATTGTGATTTGTCGTTTTTATTGATCAGCTGCAGCTGATAATTGTCACCGGACTGATAAAGTTTGAAGCCAAACTTCTCGGCACCACTGGTGTAGGTTTTCTGCAGGTGAACCTGCTTTACCCGATCCTGGGTCAACAGGTTGGTAGAGCTGTAGTTGGTAAAAGCAATATTTACGGTGTAAATCAGTGGAAACACCACGAACATGATCACACCGAGCAGGCTGGGGTAGATATAGCGGAAGCTGTAGCATTTTTCGCTGGTAAACACCCAGGTGCCGATACTACCCAGAACCAGAATAACCATGGCGAAGGCAGTTTCTCCCTGAGCGTACATCAGGGTAATTACATAGAGCAGGGCGATATCAATGAAAGCGACCAGCAGCCATTTCAGCCAGTGGCCGGACAGGGCTTCGCTGGCATCCTTTGGCAGTTTCATGGCAGGACTCCGAAAACTGGCAGGAACAGTTAAAAAACGACGAATGTTTGATAAACCTGAGGAAGTAAAAGGGAAACTTCCTCAGGCTGATGCATGTCTGAATCAGTTCAGAATGCGCTTGGCAGCGTTATCCAGAGCAACGTCCACTGGTTCACGGCCGGTAGTGATGTTGGACAGGGCAGAGCCCATAGAAGACCAGAATTTGCCCATTTCCGGTACGTTAGGCATCAGCAGACCGCCAACGGCGTTCTGGTAAGTCGCCTGAATACGTGGGTCTGAAGACAGCTTCTTCATGAACGCCTTGTTGGCAACAGCACCCAGAGGCACGTCCTTGTTCATGGTTTCGAGACCGCTCTGGGTCAGCAGGTAGTTCTCCAGGAATTCCTGAGCCAGTTCCTTGTTCGGTGTTGCGTTGTTGATGGTTGCACCCCAAACGCCTACAAAGGCACGGGACGGGCTGCCGTCAATGGAAGGAATCGGTGCTACACCATAATTGATCTTGCTCTTGTCCAGGTTGGACCAGGCCCATGGACCGGTGATCATCATGGCCACCTTGCCCTGGTTGAAGTTGGAATCCATGACACCGTAATCAACGCCTTTTGGCATAACGTCTTTGGTGATCAGATCAGACAGCATCTGAGCGCCTTTCTTGGCGCCCTTACTGTTAACACCTACATCTTTCACATCGTAACCGGCAGCGGTTTCCTTGAAGACATAACCGCCATTAGCATTCAGCATTGGAATGGAGAAGTAAGGGCTGGCCTGGTCCCACATAATGGTTTCCAGTCCTTTCTTGGCCAGCTTCTTGTCAAGCTCGAACAGCTCTTCAAAGCTGGCTGGTGCTTCAGGAAGAATGTCCTTGTTGTAGATCAGGCCAATAGCTTCCATGGCAATAGGGTAACCGTAAACTTTGCCGTTTACTGTCATGCCCTGCCAGCCCAAGGGCTCGATGCCTGCTTTAAAGTCAGCGGCCGGTTTAACTTCTGCCAGCAGGCCTGCTTTTGCCCACTCTCCATAACGGTCGTGTGCCCAGAACATGATGTCAGGACCCTGACCGGTAGCGGCTGCCTGCTGGAAACGGTCAGTCACATTCTCGGGAATCTCAACCTTGACCTTGATGCCGGTCTCTTCTTCGAACAGCTTGCCAACTTGCGCCATTCCTTTATAAGCCTTGTCACCACCTACCCAGATGGTGATCTCTTCATCGGAGAATGCCATGGCATGTCCGGCGGCAAAGCTAAGTGCAATGGCTGCTGCTAAAGTTTTTTTGATCATGTCAGCTCCTGACAGCTTTTATAAATTACGGACAAAGCTGTCAGCTCGAAATAAATACGACTACTAACTGTTATTAGTAATAGGTATTTGAGCTTCGCTGCTCAGCTTTATTAAAAGTCTTTGAAGTTGAGCGCTATGCTCTATTTAAAGAGGGGGGTAATCAACGTGTAAACGTTTCCAAAAATACTAAAAATCTAGAGTGGATAATAAGATTGAAAAATTATGCAGGTCATGTGTCACAGGGACTAGAGAATAATGCAGGATTCTTCGTCAGGTTTTGATCGCTGATAGAGTGCCAGCTCTTCAGCGGCACTGATATAAACGGCCTGAAATTGCTCAGGCTGGCTGATAAAAGCAGAGCCTCTTTGGGCTTTACCCAATTGCGTTATCATTGAAAGAGCTCTTAGTAGTTCATCGTTATTGGCAACCAGGCCCGCTTGTATCATGCGGGACAGTTTTGTCCGGGCTGCCAGGCTGCCTGCTCGGCCAAAGCCCCCAAAACAATGAATAACAGTAAAGGTCCCTTTTGAGGATGCCTGTTCCTCATAGTCTTGCGCTTTTTTTGTCAGCGTTTTCAATTTATCCAGATCGGGTGCTTTGTGATCTTCCCATGTAAGGTCAAGATTGACTGAAAGTTGTTTGATCTCTTTTGTTTCAGTGTTGGTCATTTCAATAAAAGTCTCTCCTGTATCATTTTTGACCCAACGGCATTCTATAGTCTTTCCACTGACATGAATGCTGGTATTAATCCTGTCCGGATAAATATGATAAGTGTCATCGAGTACAATAAGGTTTTCAGCTTTTGTGTACAGCATCTCCAGAAAATCAGGAAGAGTTCCTGGTGAAGGAGCCTGAGTAAGAATAAACCTCATAGCTGTGGCTGAGTCAGTCTCCTGAAGAGAAACATAATTTGCGTGGATACAGGGAGAGTTATCACGATTATCCAGTCTGATACAGGTCTTTTCTATGGGTGCTTTAAAACATTCAAAAGCATATTCTTCTGTAAGGCTTGTTTCGGGTATTCTTTGTTCAGAATGAAGAACGCTCCATTCGTGATCAACGAACCCCTGCCTCTTCCACTCTTCCAGAGCCGCTATAGCAGGAGAAAGCAGGCTCCTGCTTTCTAGCGAAGTTGTTGAGGATTTTTGTGATACAGGGTCAAGGTATTTCTGCCCTGTAGGCAGGGATGTTGGTTCAGGGTCAACAGAGCTGCTCAGCTGTTTTTGCAGTTCAATGTGTTGATTCCCTTTGCCAGCCGATGATCTATCCATATTTTACTAGTCAGTATGATCTTAAATAAAAGACTAGATTAAGCTTCGTAGTAGAACAAACCTCGTTAAGACTTCTTCATACTGCTTCCTTCAAAGGCAGAGTGGTATTCCCCTGTTTAAGGATGACACTGAGGTGCTCGCCACGAGGACTTTCCTTACGGATGGCATCAATGGCCAGGTCACACACTTTTTCTGCAATACCTTCAATATTCTGGCAGACAGACGTCAGTGAATCATAGCGATCATTATCTATACCATCGTAGCCAACAATCTGGACATCTTCAGGCACTTGCTTTCCTGAATCAGCCAAAGCGGTACAAATACCCATGGCAACAATATCTGAAAATGCAACAAATCCATCGGGTCTTAACCCGGATTCTAATATGGCGCGAACACGGCGATGACTGTCTAGTGCGGGAAGTCCGGTTTGGCTACTGATACCAATAACTTCCGAAGGAATAAGGCCATATTCAATCATAGCCCGACGATAGCCCTGCCAGCGTAGCTGAGATACTTTATGGTCCGGGTTCAGGCATACGTAGTAAATTGTGCGACAACCATTGTCGAGAAGGTGGCGGGTTGCAAGGTAACCGCCCTGCTGATCATCAGACGCTACCCAAAATTCATTATCCCTGGGTTCTCCTACGTGGATACAGGGAGCATCCGTTTCAAGGACTTCTATCAGTCTTGAATCACTGTCGTGTACACCGATAGATATGTAGGCTTTTGCTTTGCTTTGCAGTTCGCCATTCTCATCGAACTGAACACGCTTGGCTCTATAGCCCTTTTCCTGTAGATGGCCTTTTAAAACCTCATATACTTTCAAGGCAAAAGGAGAAATAGTGCCCAGATCCAGCCCTAACAGTACTCCAATGGAAAAGTCTTCCTGACCATGCAGCTGGCGAGCCATATAATTCGGTTGATAATTTAGCTCTTTGGAGGCTTCAAGCACTTTCTTACGCGTGCTCTCGGATACATATTTACCACCATTCAGAACCCGGCTCACTGTCGCTATAGAAAGACCCGCCTGTGCGGCTACCTGAAGGATAGTAGTCTGACCATCTGTTTTTTTTCTACCCATACTGCAGAGCCATCATCCAAAACTAAAGTTCAAAATCATGGAGGATACTATCGTAAATATGGAAAAAGTTGTTGTTTTGTGGGGTTTTATTTGATGTTGATCAATTCAAAAAACTGGTGAATTGTTCCTACCTTGCTAGGTGAAACTCTCAAAACCTTTACAGATTGCGCAAGCTTACCTTTCGCTGACACTCTTGCCCCACGCTTTTCGCGATTGATTAAGTTCGAAACTTTTTACTGTTCGTCATTGATGATTATCAAACCTGATCATTGACGACAGAGAACAATTACAAAGACATCACTAAGCCAGGGGGCGTGATTCAGTGTCCAATCGTATCTTTAAAGTTCTGCCAATTGCCGGTGCAATCTCAGCAGCTATCTTGTCAGCAAATGTTCTTGCTGCGGATGGTGTTGTTGAAGAAGTAGCGGTTAAACCTACCGATGTACTGACCGATGGCTGGAATGTAAACGGCTATGTACGTACTGCCTATCGTCTCACTGAGAATGGTACTTCGACTGATAACCAGTTTGAAAAAAATAATTATGGAACTGCGGGCACTTCGGCAAAAAGTGCTAATCAGGTTGAATTTACAATTACCAAGAAAACAACATTCGGCAACGGTGTCTGGTCAGACCTGGTTGTTCGTAGTGAATACGGTAATGGCGAGAGCCATTTCAGGTCTTCTGAAGGAAGTGAAGATAATGATGATAAAGGTGGGTTTGAAGTTAAAGAAGCCTTTATCAAGCTGGGAGGAATGTCATACCTTCCAGAAGGTTCCGAGATTTGGGCAGGCCGCCGCTTCCTTAATCGTTCTGCTGGTTTGATTTCCGGTGAATTCTGGAAGCAATCTTCCGGTGTAGGGGGTGGTTTTGAGAAGGATCGCAACGGCATTGCGGTAGTTTCAGCTGATCCTAAGGGGGGAGATAGTGGTTATCGTAAAACGCTTACTTCTCTTGATTTGTACAGCTATGGTCATAATGCTCTAGGCGGCAGCTTTGACCTTGATGCCAAGTTTATGTTCCAGGGCAATAGTGACAAAGTTGAAGATGATAATGCAGATGCCCCAACAAAGGGTGTAGCGCTATCTGTTACCTATAACCGAGATTACTATGGATTAGATGGCTGGTCTCAAACTGCCTTGGCATATGGTAAAGGGTTGTCCGGTAGCGGTGTGAACTTTGGTTCTTGGACTCCGGGAACTTCTTCAAATGATGATGCCAAGAATATGTTATTCACTTCTTATGGTGTAATGAATATTAATGATCGCTGGCAAATGGGCTCAGAAGTAACTTACTTGAAAGGTGAGAACATTTGGGGTCTAACCGGGGGTGTAGGGAAAGCTGACCAAGTAGAGCGCATGCTTATTGCCGTTCGACCAACCTATAAAGTTAACACTAACTTCCGTATGGAGTTTACAGGAGCCTTTGGGCGTCAAAAATTCAATCAAGATACAAATGCGTGGAGTGCACCTGAGGTTTCCAAATTCTACACGGCTGAAATCGCTGGTGTATTTACCGTTAATTCTGACTATTTCGGTCGTCCACAAATCAAGCCTTTTGTAACTTACCTCGTCAATGATAATACCAGTGATACTGGCTGGGGTAACGAGTTCGATGGAGACAAAGATGTCATTCAATTCGGCGTAGAAGCTGAAATCTGGTTCTAAACAGTAATTCCCCGTTGTGTGTACTACTCCTTGACCGGCGCCATGCGCCGGTTTTTTTATGCAGCATTTTTGTAATCGTTTACAGGCTTACTGAGCTGTACCCTCTATTTATCCTGTTTCATTATCTTCATTCCCTCAAGCTTCGGATGTTCGTTCTATGACTGCTTTTAAGAAACTACAAATTTCTGAGCAGGTGCAATGTTTTCGTTTTGGTCAGCCTTTCAATACAGAGGCTATTGCCTCAGAAGTAACGCCTGTCAATGCTGTTGAATCGAATGGAGGTGAACCAGAATTCTGGGCAACTACATCTGACTTTGACAGCGTACGCCTGAGCAGAAAGCTTTCAGACAGTGACCGTATTTATGGCATGGGCCAGAGTATGGGGGGACTGAACAAGCGTGGTCGTAAGTTTTCCACATGGTGCTCGGATGATCCGAGCCATACGCCTGAAAAAGAAGCTCTCTATGGCTCACACCCGTTTCTTATTGTGGACGGAGAGAGTACTTTCGGGCTGTTTATCGATTTTCCCGGAGAGATGTTTTTCGATATTGGTTATACAGACAGGGAGATGCTGGAAATTCATATTCCTTCTCTGGATGTGGATATCTATGAACTGACAGCGAATAATAAAAAACAACTGGTGCGCGATTTCCGTTCCCTGATAGGCAAACCCTATGTGCCACCACGCTGGGGCTTTGGCTATCAGCAGTGTCGCTGGTCCTATCCGGATGCTGCTAGCATTGATGACATTATTGATGGCTTCAGAAGTAACGATATTCCCTGCGATACGGTGTATATGGATATCGACTATATGGTCGATTACAAGGACTTCACAGTAGACCCTGAAAAATTCCCGGATTTTACTGGCTGGGTAAAAGCGAAAAAGCAGCAGGGTATCCGTTTGATTCCGATCATAGATGCCGGTGTTCGTATTGAAGAAGGTTACGACGTTTATGAAGAAGGTCTTGAGAAAGGTTATTTCTGCAAGGATGACAACGGAGACCTTTTCAAAGCTGCTGTCTGGCCAGGACTCTGCGCTTTTCCCGACTTTCTGAAACCGGAAGCACGCCAGTGGTGGGGTAAACTCTATCAGCGACTGACTGATCAGGGCATCGAGGGCTTCTGGAATGATATGAATGAACCCGCCCTGTTCTACACCCCTGCCGGTATTGATAAAGCCATTGATACGGTGGCATCTGCCAAGGGCAAAAACGTCGGTATTCATGAGTTCTTCCAGCTGAAAGACAGCATTATGAATATGTCCAACAGTCGGGAGGATTATCGCAGCTTTTACCATGAGCCGGAGCCCGATGTTCGAGTAAACCATGAGCAGGTTCATAACCTCTACGGCATCAATATGACCCGAGCAGCGGCCGAAGGTTTTGAACAGATTGATTCAGACAAACGTTTTCTGATGTTTTCCAGGGCTTCCAGCATTGGTGCCCATCGCTATGGTGGCATCTGGTTTGGGGATAATCACAGTTGGTGGGAACATTTGAAGCTGAACCTGCAGATGCTGCCCGGTGTAAACTTCAGCGGTTTTCTCTATGCCGGTGCCGATATGGGAGGGTTCGGAGCCCACAGCAGTGCCGAACTACAGGTTCGCTGGACCCAGCTGGGTGTATTTACACCGTTAATGCGTAACCATGCAGCCATGGGTACAAGACAGCAGGAGCCTTTTGCTTTTGATGAGCAGGCTATGGATATCATGCGGGAGCATATCAAGCTGCGTTACCGTATGGTCCCTTATCTGTATTCAGAATTTATGAACGCTGTAGACAGCGATGACGCCATCTTCTATCCGTTGTCGTTTGAATACAGTGATGAGCGTTCGGCAGAGGTGGAAGACCAGCTGCTGGTGGGCAGCAGCCTGATGTGTGCACCTGTCTATGAACAGAATGCCCGTGGTCGATATGTTTACCTGCCTGAAGACATGCTGCTCTGGAAGGTCAAAAAGCATGATGAGGTTAACGCTGAAATTCTGGCCAAAGGAGATCATTATCTACCTGTTGCTCTGGAAGAAATGCCAGTGTTTATTCGCAAAGATGCCATGCTGCCATTGACGGAATCGGTTAACTGGCTGGATGAACGACAGCCGGAAACGCTGGATGTGATTGTCCATCTGGATAAAGAAGCCGGTTATGAGTTGCGACATGATGACGGAATCAGTAAGAACCTTCATTCAGCCAACACTGGAACCTTACTATTGAAAGCTTCTCTCAGTGATTCAGAAATAGACGTGTTTGCAGAAAATAGCGGTTATGAGTGCTCATGGAAAACTGTTCGCTTCCATATTTATCTCGGTACTGGTGCTGTAGAAGAAAGGATTGTTACACTTTGATTCTGACCTGCTGACAGGTGTTGTCAGTGCCCTGATACACATAAATATAGGCTGTTTGCCCGCCAAAGGCGGGCAAACAGCTATTTAACAATCACTGATTCAGGAAGCTTTACCCGGATAGACAACCATTACACGGTCATCCTCGGACACTCTGGAAAAACTGTATGGCGCATCACTGAGCTTGTGGTGTTCACCAGCCCCGACAGAAGAGTGCGTCTTGCGAAAGTTGGATAATACCTGCCAGTGTTTTAACAGCTCTGACCTGTCTCCTCTGATCTGTGACCAGTTCATATCTGAACGTGTGCCCTGTGCCGGATCATCAACAGGGTGAGCGCCTGCGTCTCTTGCTGTTTCATCACCGTAATAAATTTGTGCCGCGCCCGGAGCCATCATCAGAGCGGTGGCTGCACTTTTCTGCAGAGCAATATCCTTGAAGTCGTTCCAGAACAGTTTGGTGTCATGGGACGAGATATAGTTCATCGGATTCAGGTCCCGGCTTTCCTGCATATTTTTTGAGGATTTACGGAACAAAGGATCGAGTTGACTCAGACATTGTGATCCGGGAAGCGCTTCGTAACGCTGGAAGTCAAAATTAATAATCGAATCGAATCCGTTGTCGTATAAATAGTCTCGATTCGCTCCATGCCCCCAGTATTCGCCGACCATCCAGAAAGGCTGATCATCCAGCGTTTTTTCAGGATTGGCTGCTCGCCAGTCATTCAAAGCCTGGTTTGCGGTCAGTTTCAGTTTTTGCCAGATTTCAGGATCTATATGCTTCACGGTATCTGCTCTGAAACCGTCAATGCCGTACTTTCTCACCCAGTCAGTTTGCCACTTGATCAGATAATCAGTCACCGTTGCATTATTAAGTTGCTCTGCAAAAGTATCTTTTTTTCGTTTCAGAAAAACAGGCAGATCAACAGGGGCTTCTGACTCGGTGATAAAGTCCGGTAAACCTGACAGGTTAATGGTTTCATCGGTAGTACCGGGTTGTTGATAACCGGGAAGACCTGCACGTACCCAGTCTTTCCCCCACCAGAGATTCCACTGACGGGAATTGAAATCAGTGTTTCTATTGATGTCATGCCAGTTTTCACCGGCGGCAGGGCTCCAGTTTCTGGCCTGTTCTGGAGAGAGTTGAGTCAACTCTGGTGTCAGCTCGGCCAGATCCTGTGCAGTAGCATAGCCAGGGTGGTTCAGTACGATATCGAGAACTACTCGAATGCCGCGTTTATGAGCTTCATCCACCAGTTGAGTCATGGCTGCTTCATCACCAAAGGCAGCATCTACTTTTGTAAAGTCCTTTGCCCAGTAACCATGGTATCCATAAAAAGGAAAACTGCCGTCTTTGCCACCGCCGACAAAGCCATGAACCTGCTCAGCCAAAGGTGTCAGCCAGATGGCAGTGACACCAAGGTCCTGAAGATAGTCCAGCTTTTCTGTAACACCTTTCAGGTCGCCACCGTGAAATGTTCCGATTTCCTGCTTATTGTCCTTTCTTCTGCCGTAGGCATTGTCATTACTTGTATCACCATTGGCAAAACGATCGGTCATGGCAAAGTAGACAGTGGCATTACGCCAGTCAAAAGAGTCCGTTTGCTGTTGGTTACTGCTCTGATCGACTGACTCGAGCAACAGCAGGCCACCACTTTCAGCCGCAGGCATAAAAGTCAGCTGACCGTTACTGACCTGGGTCGTTTGACCGCTGTAGAAGTCTCTGACGGTTTCACCTTCACTGAACGTACTATGAACATCAACCGTGACCGGTTTGCCATCCCAGCTCTGACACTCAACAGCTGGTGGCTTTCTCTTTACCGCAACCGATTTACCTTTCAGACGTTTAACGGTAATGGCTGGCTGATTTGTATTGTCCAGAGATATCAGGTAGTCAGCCTCTTTTATAACCTTGAGTTTGAAAAACTGATCATCAATACAAGGTTCCACAGGATTGCTCTTGTTAAATCGAATTCTTTGGGTCTCGGCAGGAGCAAAGCTTGAACCACAGTTGTTTTCAGAATCGGCAACTCGAAAAAAGTACAGTCCTTTAGGGAGCTTTACCTGAGTTTGGTAGTGACTACTCTCCTGTTTCTTCAATTCTATGTTGGAAAGGGTGTTTTCTTTGAATTTGACCCATAAAGGAGTGGCTGACTGGGCTTGGGAGAGAGGAGCAAGGCTGCAGCCAAGCGCTACGCTGAGCAGCAGAGGTTTTGTGTGTTTCATTAACAGGCCTAAATGTGTTTTTCGACGTCATTCAAATTTTACCAGTGCGCTGTTCAGGCTGGCGGAGGTAAAGGTTTACATAGATCTTTTCCAGGCAGGTATCTGTCTAAAGTAAACACATGACTCATTGAAATTGAAAGGAAACAGCTCATGGACGGCAATCCGGGCATTTATGGCGGTGTGAAAACGACGAAGGAGTCGGCATTCAGAAAGGAAAAACAACAGGTTGAAGAAGAGCTTGAAGGACTGAAGCATTCAAAAAGCAGCCTGAATAAGCTGGTCCGGCTGGAAAATGGGCAGTTAAAGTTGGGCCCCAAGAGCAAGAAAACTGTCTGGGGATTGAAGTTTGTTCGAGTGATTCTTGGGGATATCAAGCCTGTAATGAAAAGGCTTGATGCCATTCAGAAGCTTGAGCAGCAACAAGCGGCTGATGCGGTGAAAAAGCTTAGAAAAGTCAAAGTCTTGCCCAGAGAAACACCCGTTGAACAAGGACTGACCCTAAAAGAAAGCCTTGAGGCTGTGAAAAGCAGCGCCTCTGTTCATACCGTACCTAAAGGTGATCGTGTTCGTGCTCCTTATATGAATCCGGAGTCACGATATTTCAAGCAATCCAAAAAAGCGCCAGACTTAAAGCAGTTGCAGCTGATTGAAGACAGGGAGTATCGGCTGGTTCCATCCCCACGAGATGTGGAGCGAAAACTTGATTCAGAGTTTCTTGCCTGTAAGGAGCAACAGAAAAGACAGGGTGAAGATACAGTCTTCTCAGGTAAACAGGCGACAAGTGATGGCTTTGATGATGGTGTGCAGGAAGGGAGTAAGAAGCTGACGCTGACCTGGCCAGTGAAGAATAGGCCAGGGGAAACGTTTGATGGTAGTTATGATCTCAAATATACAACCGTTGAAGGAACTGACTCAGGAATCTGCTCAACGCAGGGGTTGCAGGTCCAGTATGAAAATCAGGACAGAAGTCTGGCGACAACTTTTGATATTAATGTGGCAGGAAGAAAGCAGGTAGTCAGCCTGACAGGCGTTTTTGATGGTCATGGTCGCAGTGACGCTGCTGATTATGCCAAAGCTCATATTGCCGAAAAACTTCAGGCAAGATTGAATGAGTACGGTTCAAA
This sequence comes from Endozoicomonas sp. OPT23, assembly GCF_009653635.1. Classification (GTDB taxonomy): domain Bacteria; phylum Pseudomonadota; class Gammaproteobacteria; order Pseudomonadales; family Endozoicomonadaceae; genus Endozoicomonas_A. The sequence continues at coordinate 691,094 of NZ_PPFD01000002.1, forward strand.
AGAATTGACTGATACAGTGATATGGAATGCGATAAAGGTCGCCTTTGTCGATTTGAACCACTCCTTTTTACATGATTCATCTGACCGGGAAGCAAGTGCAGGTACCACCATCAACGTAGCTCTGAAAATTGGTAATCAGTTGTGGGTTGGTAATCTTGGTGATTCCAGAGCAATGATACTTACCGAAAGCGGTAAGAGCATTCAGTTGAGTGAAGATGCAGACCTTGAAGATGCGAAATACCAGCAGGGAGTTGAGGTCCGGGGTGGACAAGTAACAGACCTTCAATGGTCCGGAAAGACATTTAAGCGGGTGAACAACACGCTAGGAACTGCCAGATCAATGGGGGAACATAATCAAATGGGAGCTGTCAGCGGCCGACCAAAAATCACCAAAATAAAGCTTGAGCAGGGGATGTCTCTAGTACAAGTCAGTGATGGTATAACTCAGAAAGCGAAAACAGAGGATATAGGTTCTGAGGTGCATCGAAGCCTGAAAGAAGGCCAAACGACAGCCCAAGCTGCCACTAATGTTGTTGAAAGAGCATTGCGAACTCAGTCAGTTGACCACCTGACAGCAGTGGTAACGAAATTTTGAATGATTTTCAGAGCAGTCATTTTGATTTGTAAAAATGTGCAGTTCATGGGTTTTTCAGAAAAGCTACTTTGTGATACTTACGCAAAGTAGCTTTTTTCTTTTGTATTTTGATCTGATGTAAACAATAAGCGTCAGATCATTTCTCTCAAACACATATGAGTAAGGCTCAGGCCAGTTCTGTGTAATCGTTTACACCGCTTACAGGCTTTTAATCGCTCCTTTCAGCCCTAATAATTTATGGCAATTCGGCACGACTGCAGTTTTTCGCATTGCAGCTTTTACATTGTAACGGTCAGTGCCCAGATTATTAACTTGAACGGGATTGCCATGAGTTCCAAGAAATCCAAAACCAAGCAAATCAAGCCAGCTGTTTCTGCTGCAGATATTTCTGAAGCAGTAAACCGTCATCTTCAACAATCTCTCGGACTGGAGCGTGAAGAAGCAGGCCCTCATGAACTCTGGGAAGCCCTGAGTCTGGCTGTCCGTGAAATCGGGCTGCAGAAGATTCGTGCCACACGCCAGAAAGAAAGCAGTGAAAAAGCCCGTCGGGTTTACTACCTGTCACTGGAGTTTCTGGTAGGTCGTCTGCTGGGTAACAACCTGCACAACCTAGGTATCTATGATCAGGCCGAGAAGGCCATGGCAGAACATGGTGTTTCCCTAGTTGATGTTCTGGAGAGTGAATCGGATCCTGCACTGGGTAATGGTGGTCTGGGTCGTCTGGCGGCCTGCTTTATGGATTCTCTGGCAACGCTGGATACGCCTGCCATGGGTTACGGTATCAACTACCGCTTTGGTCTGTTCAAGCAGGGTATTGCCGGTGGCCGTCAGACTGAATCTCCGGATGCATGGCGTGAAGATCACTTCCCATGGGGTAAGGAGCGTCCAAAGCGCAAGCAGACAGTGCGTCTCTATGGTCGTGTAGTAGAAAAGGATGGCAAGGCCAGCTGGGAAGACACCAAAGAAATCATGGGTATGCCATGGGATGTGCCGGTCACCGGTTACAATACCGACACCGTTAACACTCTGCGTCTGTGGGAAAGCCGTGCTGCTGAAGGTTTTGACCTGACCAGCTTTGACCGTGGCCACTATATGGATTCACGCTCAAAGGAGATTAATGCTGAAAACATCAGTCAGGTTCTCTACCCGAACGATAATCATGATGCCGGTAAAGAACTGCGCCTGATTCAGCAGTACTTCTTTGTTGCCTGCTCAATGGCAGACCTGATTGCCCGTTACAAGCGTGAAAACGGTGACAGCTGGGCTGACTTTGGCAAGAAAGTCATTATGCAGCTGAACGACACTCACCCGGCTATTGCTGTAGCCGAATTTATGCGAGTTCTTCTGGATGAAGAAGGTTTCGAATTTGATGAAGCCTTGAAACTGTGTCGTCAGGTTTTTGCTTATACCAACCACACTCTGCTGCCGGAAGCTCTGGAAAAATGGCCAGCACAGTTGATCGGTAAAGTTCTGCCAAGACATATGCAGATCATCTACCGCATTAACTATTTCTTCCTGCACACAGAAGTAGAAGCCCAATGGCCGGGTGATGACAGTATGAAGCGTCGTCTGTCGATTATTGAAGAGCCGGAACAGCCTGGTGGTGACCAGATAGTTCGTATGGCTTACCTGTCTGTTGTCGGCAGTAACAAGGTGAACGGTGTTGCAGCCATTCACAGTAAGCTGGTTCAGGACATGCTGTTCCCTGAATTCCACAAAATGTGGCCTGAGAAAATTGTTAACGTCACCAACGGTGTAACTCCCCGTCGCTGGCTGGACCATTGCAACCCTGAACTGGCCAAGCTGATCGACAGCAAGATCAAGGGTGACTGGCGTGGCAAGCTGGATCTGCTGGATAAGGCTAATGCTTATGCAGATGACCCTGCCTTCCAAAAGAAGTTTGCTGAAATCAAGCTGGACAACAAGCGCAAGCTGGCTGCTGTAATCAAGCAGGAGTGCGGTATTGAAGTAAACCCTGAGGCGATCTTTGACGTCCAGATCAAACGTCTGCACGAGTACAAGCGACAGCAACTGAGCCTGCTGCATATCATGGCACTCTACCGTCGTCTGCTGGAAAATCCTGAACTGGATGTGCCACCAAGAGTCTTTATCTTTGGTGCCAAGGCTGCCCCTGGTTACAAGGTCGCCAAGACGATTATTCATGCGATTAACCGTGTAGCGGATCGAATCAACAACGATCGTCGTATTAAAGACAAGCTGAAAGTTGTCTTTATTCCTAACTACCGCGTCAGCCTGGCAGAAAAAATTATTCCTGCAGCGGATGTATCCGAGCAGATTTCCACAGCGGGTTTTGAAGCATCCGGTACCGGTAACATGAAGATGGCGCTGAACGGTGCTCTGACTGTTGGTACCATGGATGGTGCAAACGTCGAGATTGCGGAAGAGGTGGGTGATGACAACATCTTTATCTTCGGTCTCACCGTTGATCAGGTGTCAGAACTTCGTGATCGCGGTTACAGCTCCTGGGATATTTACAACAGTAATGAAGAGCTGAAAGCTGTGATCGACTGGCTGGCTTCCGGTGAACTGTGCCCGGATGAACCTGAAGCTTTCCGCCCGATAGTAGAATCACTGCTGGATCGTGGTGACTATTTCCTTACACTGGCCGACTATCAGGCATACAGTGATGCCCACGACCGAATTGTAGATACCTGGAAAACACCGGCGATCTGGTGGAAGAAGGCTATTATCAATTCTGCGTCCATGGGTAAGTTTTCTTCTGACCGTTCCATTGCCGATTACAATAGAACGATCTGGATGATGGACTGATTACTCTGCCATTCAATTGGAAAGCGGCGCCAGGTGCGCCGTTTTTCCATGTCGATGTATAAATAGTCAATTTCAAGCGAACACTGTGACTTCCGAATTTATAACCTCTTCAGGCCAGCCTCACCTCCAGGGTGCAACGCTGGTGAACTCTCTCCTTGAGTCCGTCAGTAGTGATCAGGCGACAGGTGTCAATTTTGCGGTTTATGCACCTGCTGCACGGCAGGTGTGGCTCTGTCTGTTTGATTCCGGGGGGCATGAACAGACTCTGCCTATGGAACCTTCGAGCCAGGGTGTCTGGCATCTGTATGTTGAAGGTTTATTGGCAGGGCAATCCTATGGTTTCCGGGCTGACGGTGAATGGCAGGAACATGCCAGCCCGAGTTTCAACAAGCATAAATTGCTGCTTGATCCATACAGCCGTGAAGTAAAAGGTAGCCTGAACTGGTCGTCCAGTCTTTTTGATTACAAAAAAGATTGTGATGGACAGGTTGTTTTCAATGATGAAGACAGTGCTGTCGATATGCCCAGAAGTGTTGTTCGTGAAACGACATTCGACTGGCAGTCGGTACGTCGACCACGGACTTCAAGATCAGATAGTTTTATTTATGAGTTGCACGTAAAAGGGTTTACCAGACAGCACCCGGAAGTACCGGAAGAACTTCGTGGTACCTATCTGGGGCTGTGTCAGCCAGTAGTGATCGACTATTTTAAAAAGCTGGGAGTCACCGCCGTTGAGTTGTTGCCAGTGACTTCCATGGTCAGTGAAGAGCGTCTTCATAACATGGGGCTGAGCAATTACTGGGGTTACAACCCGCTTTGTATGATGGCGCCGGAACCATCACTGGCAGTTAAGGATCCGGTCACCGAATTCAAGACAATGGTTCGTGAATTGCACCGTGCAGGCATCGAAGTGCTGATGGATGTGGTCTATAACCATACCTGTGAAACCGGCATCGATGGCCCCAGTCTCAGTATGCGTGGTCTGGCCGAAAATGATTACTACCTGGTTGAGCAGCATGACGGACATCTGGAGTCCGTTAATTACACCGGCTGTGGCAATACCATGAATTTTGACAGCCCGCAGACGCTAAAACTGACCATGGATACTTTGAGAGTCTGGGCTGAAGAGTACCAGATTGATGGTTTCCGGTTTGATCTTGCACCTACCATGGCCAGACAGCATAGAACTTACAAGCAGGACAGCAACTTCTTTCGAAGCATTCATCAGGATCCATTACTGGGTTCTCTGAAAATGATTGCCGAGCCCTGGGATATTGGTCCCGAAGGCTATCAACTGGCCCAGTTTCCGCAGCAATGGCAGGAATGGAGCGATCGCTACAGAGACAGTATCCGCTCTTTCTGGCGTGGAGATAATGGCCGGCTGGCAGAAATGGGCTGGCGTATTTCAGGCTCTGAAGATGTGTTCGGTGCTGATCGACCTATGGCCAGTATTAACTATATCTGCAGCCATGACGGCTTCACCCTGAACGACCTGGTCTCATACAACGAACGTCATAACCTTGCTAACGGTGAAGAAAACCGTGACGGCGATCAGCACAATTTTTCCTGTAATTACGGTGTTGAAGGTGAGACAGATGACCGACAGATGACTGGCAGACGATTGCGGATTCGGAAGAATATGCTGGCGATGCTGATGTTGTCCCGTGGCACGCCAATGTTGATGGCTGGTGATGAATTCAGTAATAGTCAAGGCGGTAACAATAATGCTTACTGTCAGGATTCCTCACTGTCGTGGTTGAACTGGAGCTGGCTGAGTGATGAGAACAGTGATGGTACCCGCCTTCAGACGTTTCTCAGTGAGCTGACTGAGTTTCGAAATACGCAGTCTTGGCTTAAAGGCGATGGTGGTCGTACGGGTATTGACTGGTTTGATCCTGATGGCGGTGCCTTGACTGAGCGCAGCCTGGGTGAGTTGGCTGGAGGCTGCCTCTGTATCAGGTTAACGACAGAAGCTGATAGAAGAAGTCTCTATATTCTTCTGAACAACACTGGCAATACCAGGAAGTTTCATGTGCCTGCTGCGGATTCTCACAAATTCTGGAGTCGACAGCTGGATACCAGCCTGGATCAACCTTTTACCAGTCAACCACTGCTGACCAGAGGCTGGTACGAAGTGTCGGAAAACAGTTTGGTGGTTATTGAAGAAAGCAGTTAAGAAACTGTTTCTGATTAACAGAGCATAATTCGCTATAAATCGACATTAAAGCGCTAGCTTTAGTGTCTTTTGACTCCAGACAAAACAGCTGTCTGGATACGGTATTACTATATTGCTACTACCCTGACAGTGACTCTGGCGTAGTCTCGAAAAACTTCCGGAGTTACTTTTCCCCTTTGCGGAGCAAGGGGGAAAAGTAACATTAGAAAGAAGAATTTTTTGCAGGACTGCTCCTATGGCTGTCAGGGGTTGAACCTATCTTTCAGGAGTAGATATAAGTGTCGTCTATCCTATCCATGATTCTTGCCGGTGGTGAAGGCTCCCGCCTTTCTCCACTGACCGGTATGCGTGCCAAGCCAGCTGTACCCTTTGGCGGACAGTATCGAATTATTGACTTTGTACTGAGCAATTTCGTTAACTCGGACATACACCAGATTTATGTACTGACCCAGTTTAAATCCCATTCGCTGCATAAACACCTCCAGCGTTGCTGGCGTATTGCAGGTCTGTCAGACAAGTTTATCGATACCCTGCCGGCACAGATGATGACCGGGCCAAACTGGTATCAGGGCACGGCTGATGCCATTTATCAGAATCTGGAACTGATTGAATCAGCCAATCCGGATACTGTCTGCATTTTTGGTGGTGATCATATCTACACCATGGATGTACGGAAAATGGTTACTTTTCATGAAGAGAACTATGCCGTTCTGACGGTTGCTGCCATTCCTGTTCCTGTTGCCGAGGCTCATCACTTTGGCGTGATTGAAGTAGACGAGCATGGGCAAATGATTGGTTTTGAAGAAAAACCACAGAACAGCCCTAAAACGATTCCGGGAGATCCGGATCATGTTCTGGCTTCCATGGGTAACTATGTTTTTGAATCAGATTGTCTAAAGAGTGAGCTGGTGGAAGACAGTAAGGATATTAATTCTGATCATGACTTTGGTAAAAATATTATTCCATCACTGTACCCACGCGAGAAAGTGATGGTCTATAACTTTGCTGAAAACACGGTTCCTGGCAGTAATCACAAGGGCTATTGGCGTGACGTGGGTACTCTGGATGCTTACTGGGAAGCCAATATGGATCTGCTTTCCAATAATGCCCAGCTTGATCTGCACAACCTCAAGTGGCCAATCAACACTTATATTCCTCCATTTCCACCTGCGCGTATCGCTTTTGAGCGTGAGCAGCGTGAAGGCCAGATCAATAACTCCATGGTAGGAACCGGTTGTATCTTCCATGATGTTCATATGGATCATACGGTGACCGGCTATAACGTCGAGATTGGCAACAATACCCGAATTTCTGACTCAGTGATTCTGCCCAATGTGAAAATTGGTGAAAACTGTGTGATACGAAAAGCCATTATTGATAAGCGTGCTGAAATTGCTCCCGGAACTCAGATTGGCGTTAATCTGGAAGAAGACCGCAAGCGCTTCAAGGTAACGGAGAGTGGTATCGTTGTGATACCTCGGAGGTCAAAAGTTGGCTTCTAAATCGTCTTCTGAATTGAACGTACTGTTTGCTGTCTCCGAATACGATGGCATTGTCAAAACCGGAGGGCTGGCCGATGCGGCTGGCGCTCTGGCGCCGGTTATGAAGGCAAAGGGACACAATATACGGGTAATAATGCCAGCCTATCGCGAGGCATTGGCAAAAATTGAGACCCGTTCTGTAGCATCCGGTGCGGTGGCCATGAATCATGAGGAGACGCTCTGGTTTGGTCTTCGTCATGGCCAGTTGAATGGCATTGATATTTATTTTGTTGAATACAATGACTTTTATGACCGTGATGGTATTTACAGCAGCAACGGTCATGGTTTTCAGGACAACAGCCGTCGTTTTGCTTTCTTCTGCAAAGCGGCTCTGGAAGCCTGTCGTGTGATGTCCTTTCAGCCTGATGTGATCCATTGTCACGACTGGCCCACCGCTTTACTGCCTTATTACCTGCGTGTCGATGAGTGTCAGAGTGACTTCTTTAAAACAACCCGTTCACTGCTGACCATCCATAATGCGGCCTATCAGCAGCACACCGGTGTCTCACAGCTTGATGGAATAGGGGTTAGCTGGCGCTACTTTAATTCTGCCTGTTTTGAAGATTGTGGTCAGATCAACCTTCTGAAAGGCGGCATTGCCTTTGCGGACAAAATAAATGCGGTCAGCCCCAGCTACGGCAGAGAGCTACTGACGGAAGCAGGTTCTCATGGGCTGGTGGATAGTTTTCGTCGTCGGCAAAAAGACCTAACAGGTATTTTAAACGGTTGTGACTATCAGCAGTGGAATCCGGAAACTGATCAGCTGATTCCTACCAACTACTCATCCACTGATTTATCTGGCAAACAACTTTGCAAGGAAGCTCTTCAGAAACGAATGGGCTTACCTGTTGCTGTGGATAAACCTGTTTATGGTTTGGTCAGCAGGCTGGCTGAACAGAAAGGTTTTTCCTTTCTGATGCCGGCCCTCTGGCAGTTTCTGAACCAGGATGTGCAGGTTGTGATGCTGGGCTCAGGTGACAGTCATACTGCCAGTGAATTGCGGAAGCTTGCTGATTACTTTCCGGATAAGTGCAGCTTTTACGACGGTTTTGATAATGCTCTGGCACACCAGATAGAAGCCGGTGCTGATTTTTTCCTGATGCCTTCTCTGTTTGAACCCTGTGGTCTGAACCAGATTTACAGCCTTAAATACGCGACCCTGCCTGTCGTCAGGCGTGTTGGCGGGTTGATCGATACGGTTGATGACTATGATGCCTCTGGCTCTGAAGGAACCGGGTTTGCCTTTGATGCACCAGAGCCGGGGGCTTTGCTTTCCGCTCTGCATCAGTCTCTGGACGTTTATCGCGACAGCGATCAGTTCGATCGAATGCGAAAGCAGGCCATGGCCTGTAATTTTGACTGGCAGAACGCAGCAGACAGTTATTGTTCTGTGTACCAGTCAATGATTTGTTGAGTTTTGGATTCTCCTATGACCATTGATGTTCAGCCTTCTATTGAAGGCGCTGCTTATGAGTTTGACCGGCAACAGGAGTTGTATCATGCACACTGTGCCATACCCTTCTCTTTTCTTGGACTGCAGCCGCATCCACTTGGAAAGGGACTGGTACTGAGGGTCTGGCGCCCGGACGCCGCTGAAATTAAAGTCAGTGAATTTCCGTCGGGTAAGCAGCTGGGCATGATGGTGAGGAACGATGCAGGTCTTTTTGAATTGCATTTTCCACGTCGCAGAAAAAATTTTAACTACAAGCTGGAGGTGTTCTGGCAGGAAGGTCATAAGGTTTCCCTGTTTGACCCTTACCAGTTTGGTCAGTACGTGCTGCAGGAAGCGGGTATTGATTACGATGCGCTTTACCGCCACCAAGGCGCACACCTCAAAGCACATTCGTTCAATCGCAACCATAAGGTTGAAGGTGTGCTGTTCCGTGTTTATGCCCCTCATGCCCGTTCGATCAGTGTTGTAGGCGATTTCAATAACTGGGATGGCAGACTGCATCCTATGGCCAGCGCTGATGATGGCATCTGGCGATTGTTTGTGCCGGGTATGAAGGCTGGTGATCTCTATAAGTTTGAAGTTCATGATGCTACTGGTGAAACTCTGCCTCTGAAAACAGACCCTTTTGCCCGCTACACCGAGCAATGGCCGGGGCTGGCTTCTATTGTTGCTGATGAAGCTTCCTATGAGTGGCAGGACAGTGACTGGCTGGAAAAGCGTCAGCCGATGTACGACCAACCCATGTCTATTTATGAAGTGCACCTTGGTTCATGGAAGCGAAAGGATGATGACAGTCAGCCGCTTTCATACCGTCAGCTGGCCAGAGAGCTGGTGTCGTATGTGAAGAAGATGGGGTATACCCATATTGAGCTGATGCCGGTGGCTGAACATCCGCTTTATGAATCCTGGGGTTATCAGACAGTAGGCATGTTTTCACCAACCAGTCGTTATGGTTCTCCTGATGACTTTAAGTTTCTTGTTGATGCCTGTCACAAGAGCGGTATAGGTGTGCTTCTTGATTGGGTTCCAGCCCATTTCCCTGAAGACGATCACGGTTTAGTTAACTTTGATGGTACGGCTCTGTATGAACATCCGGACCCGAAAAGAGGCTGGCACCCGGACTGGAAAACCAAAATCTATGATTTTGGCAAGCCCTGGGTTCAGGACTTTCTGGTCAGCAGTGCCCTTTACTGGCTGGATGAGTTCCATATTGATGGTTTGAGAGTCGATGCGGTAGCTTCCATGCTTTACCTTGATTACTCCCGTAATCACGGAGAGTGGGAGCCCAATATTCATGGCGGTAATGAAAACCTTGAAGCTATAGCTTTGCTCAAGCGATTTAATGAGGCTGTTTACAGTCGTTTTCCAACAGCCATGACCATAGCTGAAGAATCGACCAGTTTTCCCGGTGTTTCTCATCCGGTTTACGACGGTGGTTTAGGGTTTGGCTTCAAGTGGAATATGGGCTGGATGCACGATTCACTGGAGTATATGAAAGAAGAACCGGTCAATCGGAAGTATCATCATGACAAGATGACCTTCAGTACTGTTTATGCCTGGTCTGAAAACTTTGTATTGTCGCTGTCGCACGATGAAGTGGTTTACGGCAAAGGCACACTGCTTACTCGTATGCCAGGTGATGACTGGCAGAAGTTTGCCAATCTGCGTGCCTATCTTGCCTTTATGTATGCGCATCCGGGTAAGAAGCTGATGTTTATGGGGTGTGAATTTGGCAGCTGGCATGAGTGGAATCTGGCAAAGTCGCTGGACTGGCAGCTGATGGACGACAAGCACAGCTTTAATAATGGTATTCAGAAGCTGGTGAAGAAGCTGAATGGCATTTATCGTGATAACACGGCACTTTATGAACTGGATTGTCATGAGAAAGGCTTTCTCTGGTTGGTTAATGATGACAGTGACCAAAGTGTTTTTGCTTTTGCTCGTTACGATGAGAATCAGTCACCTGTGATTGTTGTTTGCAATATGACGCCGGAGGTTCGCCACGATTATGTTGTTGGTGTACCTGTGTCGGGGCGTTATAAGGTGTTATTGAATACCGATGACAATGGTTTTGGTGGCAGTGGTGTGAGTGTGGGTAAATCGTTGAGAACGGTTGATCAGGCAACGCATCGAATGGAGCAGAGCTTGTCGCTTACTTTGCCGCCTTTGTCAGTTTTGATTTTGCAGCCTGCTTGAGATTAGTCGTTTATCGTTCTGATACTGGTTGTGGTTTCACGCTCCACAGACCATTCCATGGTCTGAAGTCGCTAGCCAGGCCATCCTTGGCCTTATGAAACCACAACCAGCACCAGAACTCTTCAATCAGTCACGCAACATTGCATAAATAGTCCGAAGCTACTTGATATTCGGAGTTAACTCACCACTACTGTAACGCTGATACATTACTTCAAGACTGGAACTCCTGATCTTTGAGCCCTGTCCGGCGCAACCAAATGCTTCATAACGGTTCAGGCAGATCTCTTTCATTGCCTGGGTGGCAACAGCAAAGTATTTACGAGGGTCGAATTCAGATGGGTTTTCAGCCAGGAATTTACGGATAGCGCCAGTAGAAGCCAGTCGTAGGTCGGTGTCTATGTTGACCTTGCGAACACCGTGACGAATACCTTCCTGAATTTGCTCTACCGGAACACCGTAGGTTTCCGGAATTTCACCGCCATGCTCGTTGATTACTTTCAGCCATTCCTGAGGAACAGAAGAAGAACCGTGCATAACCAGATGAGTGTTGGGAATACGCTGGTGGATTTCACGGATACGATCAATCGCCAGAATGTCACCCGTCGGTGGACGGGTGAATTTGTAAGCACCATGGCTGGTACCGCAAGCGATAGCCAGAGCATCGACCTGAGTAGCCTGAACGAATTCTGCGGCTTCGGCTGGATCAGTTAGCAACTGGTCGTGGGAAAGTATACCTTCTGCGCCAACACCATCCTCTTCGCCAGCCTGTCCGGTTTCCAGCGAACCGAGGCAACCCAGTTCTCCTTCAACGGAAACACCGCAGGCGTGGGCCATTTCTACCGTGCGACGTGTGACGTCGACATTGTATTCGTAGCTGGATGGGGTTTTGCCATCATCCATCAGTGAACCATCCATCATCACCGAGCTGAAACCCAGTTGAATGGAGCGTTGGCAAACGGCTGGGCTGGTACCATGATCCTGATGCATAACCACCGGGATATGAGGAAATTCCTCAGTCGCAGCCAATATCAGATGGCGGAGGAAAGGTGCACCTGCGTACTTCCTTGCTCCGGCAGAAGCCTGAACGATAACAGGAGAGTCTGTTTCGTCAGCGGCTTCCATAATGGCGCGCATTTGTTCGAGGTTGTTAACGTTGAATGCCGGAATGCCGTAGCTGTTCTCTGCGGCGTGGTCGAGCATTTCACGCAAACTGATCAGGGCCATTGCCTGCTCCTGCTTCTTTGTTGGAATTTTTATAAATACCCAGACATACGAATTTATAGACTGTTTGCCCGCCTCAGGCGGGCAAACAGTAATTTACTATTCGATTATGCGTGTCCACACGCTTAGAGACTGGGTGGAGTCCAGCTAGGGATTATCGCGTTAAATGATACTTTCCGCAAAGAAATGATAAATATTGTGCCTTATTTGGAATATGAATAATGCGGAAGATGGTATAGAGGGGAGAGTGAGGTATAAAAAAAACCGCTACTGGGTGAACAGTGCGGCTTTTTATCGTAGCGGCAGTAATCGATTAAATGATTACAGTACGTTGATGGCGTTCAGGTCAGCAAAAGCCTGTTCCAGACGGGCAATCATGCTTTCCTGAGCCTTGCGCTGCCATACGCGAGGATCGTAAAACTTCTTGTTTGGCTTGTCAGCGCCTTCAGGGTTGCCCAGCTGACCTTGCAGGTAGCCTTCGTTTTCCTTGTAGAAGCCCAGAATACCGTTCCATGCGGCCCACTGAGTATCAGTGTCGATGTTCATCTTGATAACACCGTAGGAGATGGATTCACGGATTTCTTCCAGGGAAGAACCGGAACCGCCGTGGAATACGAAGTTCAGGCTGTTTTCTGGCAGACCGTATTTCTCGGAGCAAAACTTCTGGGAGTTATCCAGAATGGTCGGTGTCAGAACAACGTTACCTGGCTTGTAAACACCGTGTACGTTACCGAAAGAAGCCGCGATGGTGAAACGTGGGCTCACTGCGTTCAGTGTTTCATAAGCGTAAGCTACGTCTTCTGGCTGGGTGTACAGCAGGGAAGTGTCCATGTCGGAGTTATCAACGCCGTCTTCTTCACCACCGGTGCAACCCAGTTCGATTTCCAGAGTCATGTCCATCTTGGACATACGCTCCAGATACTTGGCGCAGGTTTCGATGTTTTCTTCCAGAGACTCTTCGGACAGGTCGATCATGTGGGAAGAGAACAGTGGCTTGCCGGTCTGTTCGAAGTGCTCTTCACCAGCGTCCAGCATAGCGTCAATCCATGGCAGCAGTTTCTTGGCAGCATGGTCAGTGTGCAGAATAACCGGTACGCCGTAGGCTTCAGCCATGGTGTGAACGTACTTGGCACCAGCGATTGCGCCGGTAGCTGCAGGAAGCTCGGTTTTAAGACCTTTACCACCGAAGAAAGCTGCGCCACCGTTAGAGAACTGAACGATAACCGGAGACTTGACCTTGGCAGCAGCTTCCAGAACAGAGTTGATGGAGTCGGTGCTGATAACGTTCACAGCTGGCAGAGCGAACTGGTTAGCCTTGGCAATTTCGAAGACTTTCTGAACGTCATCGCCAAACAGTACACCTGGCTTCACGATATCAAAGATTTTCTGGGACATTTTATTGGTCCTGTATTTTCAATAATGACCAATGCAGCAATGAGTAGTGCATCAGTACAAAGAAGAAACAATGATCTTTCTGTGTCTATCTAAGGCAGGAATATTCAGTTGCTATTAAAAATAGACCTGACTCATCTTCTGTGAAAAGCACTTCTGTAAAAAGCTGTAACTAAGGGTAGAGTGCTTTTTCGATAACTCGCTGTTCTACTGGTTTGGAGTTTACCAAAAAAGTTTCTGCTTTCTCCACAGTCAGATGAATAATTTATTAATAAATTTGCTTTATCACCTGTCGTTTAATTTGAAATGGGTTTTGTTTCAGGCTGATATAAAAAAACTTGCTAAAAACATGTCTTTTCCTATTAAAAAGTTATTGCGTTCTCCTACCTTTTAAGGGTTACGTAATTGTCCGTATGTTTGGTCGCGGCTAATAAGATTAATGTGTTAACCAAAGCTCGACAGGCTTGGCACTCAAGGCTTTATCATAAGAATGATCTTAAGTGTTTATGTTTGAGTACATACCGTTCTTAAAAAATATTTAATTGATCTTTGTCTTTCATTTAACAGAAGTAGACAAGGGTTATCAAAAAAATGATTAGTTTTGAAATTGATTGTTTTTTTAAATCAATTTTTGATGAAAAGATATGACGTAAATAATCTGCTGCTCTATCTTTTGGGGCATGAACAAAACAGAAGTTCATCTATAAAGAAAAGCAGAAAACGAATAAGTCAGTGTGTGGATTATTTAAAAACTGTTGATTGTTGTTAGTAAATGAGAATGGCAGGGATCGACAGTTAGGAATTAAGGTCTGAAATGTGGACATCAGACCGACTCTGATTTCCCGATATTATCGGGTTAAGTCAGACACCTATTTCATTTTGATAGTAAATATGAGGTGAGTCTCATGGCAACTGCAAAACAGGCAGCCAAAGCTCAGGATAAGAAAGCAGAAATGACCAGTGTTGATGCACAGCTCGACGCACTGCTGAAACGGGCCATGGTAGCCAGGGAAAAGTACCTGGAACTGGATCAGGAAACCGTTGACCGTGTAACCAAGGCAATGGCTTTGGCTGGTCAGGCAGCTCACATGGAGCTGGCGCGGATGGCGGTTGAAGAAACCGGTCGCGGTATTCTGGAAGATAAAGTCACCAAAAATATTTTTGCGACAGAGTACGTTTACCACTCCATCAAGTACGACAAGACTGTCGGCGTTATCGAAGATAACGAAGAAGAAGACTTCATGCTGGTAGCAGAGCCAGTGGGTATTGTCTGCGGTATCACACCGGTGACCAACCCGACTTCTACGACTATGTTCAAGTCCATTATTTCTGCCAAGACCCGTAACCCTATCGTTTTCGCCTTCCACCCATCTGCCCAGAACTGCTCTTCTGAAGCGGCTCGCATCGTTCGTGATGCTGCTATTGAAGCAGGCGCTCCCGAAGATTGCGTACTCTGGGTTGAACAGCCGTCTCTGGAAGCCACCCAGAAGTTGATGACTCATCCGGAAATCTCCGTGATTCTGGCAACCGGTGGTTCCGGCATGGTTCGCGCTGCCTACTCTTCCGGTAAGCCGGCTCTGGGTGTAGGTCCAGGTAACGTGCCTTGTGTGATTGATCAGACTGCCAACATCAAACAGGCAACGAACGACCTGGTGATGTCCAAGAGTTTTGACAACGGTATGATCTGCGCATCCGAGCAGGCAGCTGTTGTCCATGAAGCGGTCTATAAGCAGTTTGTTGAAGAGATGAAGAAACTGAATGTTTACTTCACGACGCCTCAGGAAACCGTAAAATTGGCTGAAGTGGTTATCATTGATGGTCATGTAAACAGCAAGATTGTTGGAATGAAACCTTTTGATATCGCTGCACTGGCAGGTATCAAGATTCCTGAGCAGACTCGCGTACTGGCAGCTGAAATCGAAGGCGTTGGCCCTGAATTCCCACTGTCCCGCGAGAAGCTGTCTCCGGTTCTGGGTGTGCTGAAAGCACGTGATACCCAGCATGGTATTGAGCTGGCTGACCAGATGTTGAACTTCGGTGGCCTGGGACACTCTGCGGTGCTGCACTCCCAGAGCGATGATGTCATTGATCAGTTCTCTCTGGCGATGAAAGCTGGTCGTATCATTATTAACAGCCCAAGTACCCATGGCGCCATTGGTGATATCTACAACACCAACATGCCTTCTTTGACGCTGGGTTGTGGTTCTTACGGTGGTAACAGTACTACGTCCAACGTTTCTGCTGTTAACCTGATCAACGTTAAACGTGTAGCCAAGCGTCGTGTCAGCATGCAGTGGTTGAAGCTCCCGCGTAAAGTCTACTTCGAGGCAAACTCTCTGCAGTACCTCGAGAAAATGCCAGACATTTCTCGTGTCTTCATCGTAACCGACGAAGTCATCCAGAGTCTGGGTTATGTAGAAAAGATTCAATACCACCTGCGCAAGCGTCAGGTACCTGTTCAGGTTCGTGTATTCAACCAGGTTGAACCTGATCCAAGCCTGGCGACTATTCGTGCCGGTGCTGAAGATATGGCCCGCTTCAATCCAGACGTGGTTATTGCTCTGGGTGGTGGTTCTCCAATCGATGCAGCTAAAGGCATGTGGTTGTTCTACGAGCAGCCAGACGCTGATTTTGCGGGCATGGCTCAGAAGTTCCTGGATATCCGCAAGCGTGTTTACAAGTTTCCTAAGCTGGGTAAGAAGGCGCGTCTGGTTGCCATTCCTACCACTTCAGGTACGGGTTCCGAGGTGACATCCTTTGCAGTTATTACTGACAAGGATAAAGGCATCAAGTATCCGTTGGCTGATTACGAACTGACTCCGGATGTGGCGATCATTGATCCAAATCTGGTTCAAAGTGTGCCTAAGAAGGTGACCGCTGATACCGGCCTGGATGTATTGACTCATGCTCTGGAAGCCTATGTTTCCATTATGGCGTCTGACTACACTGATGCCCTGGCAATGAAAGCCACTCAGCTGGTGTTTGATTACCTGCCAGCATCATACGACAGTGCTGATAAGCGTGCCCGTGAGAAGATGCACAATGCATCCTGTATCGCAGGTATGGCTTTTGCCAACGCATTTCTGGGTATCAATCACTCAATGGCGCATAAGCTAGGTCACGAGTTCCATATCTCTCATGGTATGGCCAATGCTCTGCTGTTGCCTCATGTTATCGAGTACAACGGTTGCCCGAACCCAACCAAGGTGGCGTCTTTCCCTAAATACGACCACTACATTGCCCATGAGAAGTACGCTGAAGTAGCCAAGGCTCTTGGTCTGCCTTGTAAGACTCCAGAGGAAGGTGTTAAGTCTCTGGCGAAAGCGGTTCGTGAGCTGATGAAGCGTGTTGGTCTGCCTCTGTCTCTGAAAGAGCTGGGTATTTCTGAGAAGGAGTTTATGGCCAAGGTGCCGATGCTGGCCAGCCATGCTTTTGAAGATCAGTGTACGACAGCTAACCCACGTATGCCTCTGGTGTCCGAACTGGAAGGCCTGCTGAAGAAAACTTACTACGGTGAGTGATCACAATGCAGTGGTCAGTAACATGGCTGACCACTGTCACCTGCTTTTGTAAGTAATGTTGTTCATAATACGAATGACATGAATCCCACGAATATAAAGTGCCGATAATTTTGCAATTATCGGCACTTTTCGTTTGCCTCTCTTTTTTCTCCTGACTATGTTTAACCTGCTGAATGTTATCTACTTAATGTCGCACGTCACTGGTGTCGCGCAGAGTCACTGCAAATTTATAGGTTGTAGAATGTCGGTGTGTATATGCAGCCAGTGTGGGTGTTCGTGGTTGGCAGGTGTTCAGGTTTGATAGCTTTGGCTTGGTAGCTCTGGTTTGGCAGATCGGTCAGTAAATCTGAGAGGTTTCAGCAAGAATCTATTTTGGGCTGTCAGGATTACTTGTCTAAACTCATCATGGATAGCTTAACGACTCGACAACTTGATTAGAGTAACCCGATTAGAGTGTATGAAAGGTGGCTGTGTTCAAAGAATTGTCAGATATGACAATTATTAGGCAAGATTTGGACACGCTTAATAGATGTATTACTGTGCAGGGTCTGGTAATATTTTGCGCATCAGGCAAGCGTAAATACCGGCACTTCCCGATTGTGCGTCAGGAATCCGGTATATTTGCGCCTGTCAATGAGTATACATTGATCGTCAGATCTGAAACCTGATCAGGCGGTGTTAACGAGTGTGCTTCTGTGTGTGTGTTTATGAGCGTATTTGTAACTCCGTTCCACTCTGGTGTCAAGCTCTGGCTGGTCTATAGAGGTAACTTTTGTTCATTTATTTGAATGTTAGTGACCTTCGGTGTGAAGTTGTGTGATGGCGTTTGATGTCATCTGTTAACTTTGTGGAAAACCTGAAAACCCTTGTGTAGCAAGGGCTGCGCGAGATTAATTAGGTATTTCCACGAAGCGTAATCACACCGTAAATCCTATTTACTAAAGGGGTAGCGGTAAAACCGCTGTGACTTAAGAGTATTGGAGACGTCATGATCAAAATCGCAATCAATGGCTACGGTCGTATCGGTCGCAACGTTCTGCGTGCGCTGTATGAAGCTGGTCGTCGTGAAGAATTCCAGATTGTTGCTATCAACGACCTGGGTGATGCGAAAACCAACACTCACCTGACCAAGTACGACACCGTACACGGTCGTTTCAACGCTCAGGTTGAAGAAGGTGAAGGCGCACTGTTCGTGAACGGTGACGAAATCAAGACTTTCTCTGAGCGCGATCCATCCAACCTGCCATGGGCTGCTCTGGGTGTAGACGTAGTATTTGAATGCACCGGTATTTTCCGCTCCAAGGACGCTTGCAAGCCTCACCTGGACGCCGGCGCCAAGAAAGTTATCATCTCTGCTCCAGGCAGCAATGTTGATGCTACTATCGTTTACGGTGTTAACCACGACACCCTGACGTCTGACATGACCGTTATTTCTAACGCTTCATGCACCACAAACTGCCTGGCTCCAATCGCCAAGCCACTGAATGACGCTCTGGGCATCGATAAGGGTCTGATGACTACTATCCATGCTTACACCAACGATCAGCGTCTGAGCGATGTATATCACTCTGACCTGTACCGTGCCCGTGCTGCTGCGATGAACATGATTCCTACTGCTACTGGCGCTGCCGCTGCTGTAGGTCTGGTAGTTCCAGAACTGAAAGGCAAGTTTGACGGTATGGCTGTTCGTGTTCCTACCATCAACGTTTCTCTGGTAGACCTGAGCTTTGTTGCTGGTCGTGAAACTTCTGCTGAAGAAGTTAACGAAATTATCTCTGCTGCTGCCAAGTCTTCCGAAGCGATGAGCAAGGTTCTTCATGTAAACCACGAACCACTGGTTTCCATGGACTTCAACCACAGCCCATTCTCTTCCAGCTTCGATGCGACTCAAACTCGCGTACAAGGCAACCTGGTTAAGGTTATGTCCTGGTACGACAACGAGTGGGGCTTCTCCAATCGTATGTTGGATACTGCTAAAGCTCTGTTGAGCGCATAAGCAGTTAAAACTTTCAGCCTTCACACCTGTTTTTAAGACAGTCGTGAGGGCTGATTGCTTTCTGGAGCTGCTTTTTAAGATGATCTCTCCAGGAGATCTCTCGATTAAAAAGATGTTCCAAACTAAATCAAAAAGGTAACCAAAAGAAAAAGAAGCACGCTTTTCGGGTCATTCTGTCATTCAGCAGACAACTATACTGGCTCAGACACTCTTTTCTTTTGTTACTTTTTCAAAGCAAAAACAGTCGCCAGCGAAAACCAGTTTTAATCATCCTGTAAGGATGGCCGCTTATTTTTATAGAACTGGCTTTCATAGACTGATTGTTATCACACAGCCGCAAGGCACCAAAGCTTGCCCGACTCACCCCTCAGGTTTATGACAGACCGATGAGCTCAAGGCAGGCAGACATGCGAGAGGATATCATGCTCAGACGCACTAAAATCGTTGCAACACTAGGCCCAGCTACCGAGTCAGAAGAACAACTGACCAAACTGATCGAAGCCGGTGTCAACGTTGTTCGACTGAACTTCTCCCACGGTGATGCTGATGACCACCGTCTCCGCGCTGAACGTATTCGCAGCATCGCTGCCAGCGTTGGCCGCAGTGTTGCTATTTTGGGCGACCTGCAGGGTCCTAAAATCCGTATTGGTCGTTTCCAGAACGGTAAAGTTCATCTGCCTGATGGCGCTGAGTTCATTCTGGACGCTGAACTGCCTATCGACGCTGGTGATGAAAATCAGGTTGGTCTGGCATACAAAAACCTGCCAAACGACTGTAAAGTCGGTGACGTTCTGCTGCTGGACGATGGTCGTCTGAGTCTGCAGGTTAAGGCTATCGACGGTTCCCGTATTACTACCACCACTCTTGACGGTGGCGAGTTGTCCAACAACAAGGGCATCAACCTGGCCGGCGGTGGTCTGTCTGCTGATGCTCTGACCGAAAAAGACAAGGAAGACATCAAGCTGGCAGCATCTATCGGTGTTGACTACCTGGCTGTGTCCTTCGTACGTTGTGCTGCTGATCTGGATCTGGCTCGTAAGCTGATGAAAGAAGCGGGTGGTAACGCTGCTGTTCTGTCCAAGATCGAACGCGCTGAAGTGGTTAAAGACCACGCTCTGCTGGAAGAAGTTATCAAGGCTTCCGATGCAGTAATGGTTGCCCGTGGTGACCTGGGTGTGGAAATTGGTGACGCTGAACTGATTGGCGTGCAGAAGCACATGATCAGCGAGGCCCGTCGTCTGAACCGTCCGGTTGTTACCGCGACCCAGATGATGGAATCCATGATCGAAAACACTCAGCCAACCCGTGCTGAAGTATTTGACGTGGCGAACGCTGTTCTGGATGGTACCGACGCAGTAATGCTGTCTGGTGAGACTGCTACCGGTAAGCGTCCACACGAAGTTGTTCGTGCCATGGGTCGTATCTGTGAAGGCGCAGAGAAGAACGAAAAGCTGATTGCCCGTTCTGAGCTGGATCGCACTTACGCTGGCGAAACTGACGCGGCTATTGCTCTGTCTGCCATGCTGGCTGCCAATACTCTGGAAGGTGTGAAGGCTATTGTCTGCCTGACCAAGACTGGCGCGACTCCACTGTGGATGTCCCGAAAGAACACCAACCTGCCTATCTATGCAATGACCCGTTACCCGGCTACCGAGCGTCGTGTTGCTCTGTACCGTGGTGTTGAATCTGTTGCATTTGACAGTGGCAGCACATACGGCTCTGAGGTCAATGAGCGTGCTATCGGTGAACTGAAAGAACGCGGTCTGCTGACAGCTGGTGATAAGATCATCCTGACCAAGGGCGAGTCCCGTGAGGTTGAGGGTGGAACCAACACCATGCAGGTGCTGGTTGTAAAATAACAGGTGATACAAAAACCGGTGGTCGCCATGGTGTGTTCAAGGCTGCACTACCGGTTTTTAGTTCGTTGCCCGATAGAGTTGAAGGAGACGATCAGACCATGGCGGAACTGAAAAAAGTCGGTGTTCTGACTTCCGGTGGCGATGCCCCCGGCATGAATGCAGCTATTCGTGCAGCAGTACGAAGCTGCATTTTTTATGGAATCGAGCCTGTAGCCATTCGTGAAGGCTATAAAGGCCTCATTGATAACGATCTGGAAGTAATGAATGCCCGGTCTGTGGCTAACATTATTAACCAGGGCGGCACTTTCCTGAAGTCAGCTCGCTGTGCTGAATTCCGTACTCCTGAGGGCCGTGCCAAAGCATTTGCCAATGCCAAGGCTGCAGGTCTGGATGGACTTGTTGTTATTGGTGGTGACGGTTCCTTCACTGGTGCCATGCTGATTGAAAAAGAACATGGTCTGCCTTGTGTGGGTGTTCCAGGTACTATCGATAACGATATCTTCGGCACCGACTTTACCATTGGCTACGACACTGCTTTGAATACTGTTGTTGAAGCTATTGACAAGATTCGTGACACTGCAACCTCTCATAACCGCCTGTTCCTGGTGGAAGTAATGGGTCGTGATGCCGGCTTTATCGCGCTGAACACGGGTATTGCTGCTGGTGCAGAGCAAATTTTGATTCCTGAAGAACAGAAATCAGTGAATGAGCTGATGGATGATATTGCTAACAGTGGCCGTGCTGGTAAAACATCCAGTATTGTTGTTGTTTCTGAAGGTGATAAGTCTGGCGGTGTGTTTGAGCTGGCCAGCAAAATCGAAGACAGCTTCCCTGACTATGACGTTAAGGTAACTGTTCTTGGTCACACTCAGCGTGGTGGTAAGCCAAGCTGTTCTGACCGTGTTCTGGCAAGCCGTCTGGGTGTAGCAGCTGTTGAAGCTCTACGTGAAGGCGACAGTGGTGTAATGGTTGGTGTTCGTAACCAGCAGGTGGTTCAAACCCCTCTGGAAGAAGCGATCAGCAAGCATAATGCAATCGATAAGGCGCTGTTAAAAGTAGCTGAAATCGTTACTGTCTGACTGCCTGTCGTTATACTGTTCAAAAAGCCTCGCCTAATGCGGGGCTTTTTTATGTTCCGCTTTTTACTGTCCTTTTCTCTCATCAACGCTTCAACAAAAAGCCTCTTTGAAACTATCGAATTCAGTCTGCGGTTTTTGGTCAGTATTACTGACAAACAGGTTAGTAGGGCTCATCTCGGGGGAACTAGCTGTCGTAAGCAAAGTCTCAGTTTCTGTTGACCAACCATCACATTAAGTGAGTAGCATTTTTTTGCTTATGGTCGCAGGAGATAATAATGAAAAAATGGATTCAGTGTTGTTCGATTATTCTACTGGCGGTTTCAGTGCTATCGTCTGCGCACGCCTCCCCATTAAGCAAAGATGAGTTAGAGCTGCAGAAAGCATTGAGAGTTCTCGATACTATTCGTGATGATATTCTGCAAAAAGCTCTGGGTGCCAAGGCAAGCAGACAGCATAGGGAAAATACCTGGCAGCGAATCAAGGGTATGTCTGAGCATGAATTGATCGCAGAAATAAACAGGCTTGAGAGGGCTCAGGTTGAAGCCGCTGAGCGCCTTGTGGGTAGCACTGTGAACAGCCAGTTATTTGGCCAGGCTTACAGGTCAGAAAGTACTGTTGGTGAAGATGACAGTGCCCAAAGCAGTCGCTATACAGGCAGTGCCAGAACTGGTGGAACCAGAAGAAAAGGAAGCTCAGGCTCATATTCTAACGCACAGTACGAGAGTAGTGAGTTTTACGACACTCAACTGGCAGATTATGATATAGAAATGCCAGTGATCATTACTGAGCGCAACCATAGAAAAGCGACACAGTCTGTGCGTGTTCGTGTAAACCCCTCCAAGATGAAACTGCTTAAGCAGAAGCAGGCTCTGAACAAGGTTATGATTAATGATGTTCTTGGTCTGACAGGTAAACTTCCGTGACAGTATAAAATGATTATATAAAAAGCGTTGTTTTAATTAAGAAATAGCAGCTTATTATTAAATAATGAGCTCCTTTTTTTTCTGCTGTTATCTACACTCTAGAGTTAATCCTTTTTGTTCACATACTGTCCCTTGTTACTCCTTTTTGATTGATAATCATTCTTGTTTGTCTGGCTTCGGTCAGAAACAAAATTGCGGGCTACCAAGATGTCTCGAAATACTCCATGGCTACCTTCGTTACTCTGTTTACTTCTCCTGTTTGCTTCCTTCGGGACGATGGCAGCGCCCAAGGCTAAAAACCTAAAAGCATTTGATGTCCTGTCGAAAGAGAGCCAGCAATGTGCTGCCTGTCACAAGGACATCAACCGCGGATTGTTCCAGCAATGGGGGGATTCCAAACATTATGGAGCCAATGTCGGCTGTTATGAATGTCATGGCGCTAAATCTACAGACCCTGATGCTATTAAACACTATGGCTTTAACGTATCAGTGCTGGTGAGCCCGAAAGACTGTGCACAATGCCACGAGCGTGAGGTGAAAGAGTTCACTGCTTCTCACCATGCCAATGCAGGCCGAATACTCGGCTCGCTGGATAACATGCTGGCTGAAGTGGTTGAAGGCAAAATAATGTTTAATGGTCAATCACCTGCTGCTGTTAGCGGCTGCGCGCAGTGCCATGGTTCCGTTGTGAAAGTCATGGAGAATGGTGATCTGGATCCTGCCACCTGGCCCAACTCCGGTATTGGCCGGATAAATCCTGATGGTAGTAAAGGAGCCTGTAATGCCTGCCACCAGCGACACAAGTTCAGTATTGTTCAGGCTCGTCGACCTGAAGCCTGTGGTAAGTGCCACCTTGGGCCAGACCATCCTCAGAAAGAGATCTATGAAGAGTCCAAGCATGGTATTGCTTTCTACGGAAACGTCTCTGATATGAATCTGGATTCCTCCAAGTGGGTTGTTGGAGAGGATTATGATGCTGCGCCCACCTGTGCAACCTGTCATATGTCTGCAACCAAAGATATGCCCATCACCCATGATATAGGCGGACGAATTTCCTGGACTTTAAGACCTCCTGTCTCTGAAAAGATCGATGCCAAAGAGCGGGGCAGAGTGAAGTCCTGGGAAGATCGCAGGGCGGACATGAAGAAAGTTTGTGTGGCCTGTCATACCAGTACCTGGACCAATGACTTCTACAAGCAGTTTGACGCTGTCGTTAACCTGTATAACGACAAGTTCGCTAAACCAGGTCTCAGCCTGATGAAATTCCTGAAAGAAGAGAAGTTACTTTCAGAAACCAATTTCGACGAGCGTATTGAGTGGACCTGGTTCCTGCTGTGGCACCACGAAGGCCGTCGATCCCGTCAGGGTGCAGCGATGATGGCTCCGGATTATGTGCAATGGCACGGTCTGTTTGAAGTGGCTCATCGCTTCTACATTGAGTTGATCCCCGAGTTTGAGGAAGTGCTCCATAAAGCTGAACTCAAAGGCAATAAGAAAGCCGCTGAAAAAGGTAAGAAGTTGTTAGCAGAAATCCTGTCTCGCCCAGAGCATGCCTGGTTCACCGGTAAAGAGCCTGAAGAGGTTAAGCGGGCAAGATTGAAAGCCCAGCAGGAGTTCAAACAAAGGTATGCCCAGTAATTAACCATAGGTCGGCCTGGAGTATGACTTCAGGCCGATTTGAGGTTTCCTGTTCAAGGTGAGGTTCAATGAAGTCGTTCTGGAAAAAGCTCTGGAGCCAGCCTGATAGCAAGTGGTTACTGGGTATTCCCATCGGAGGTTTTCTGTTTCTTGCCGCTGGTGCCGCAGCGCTGGCTACGTTCAACTTTTCTCTGCATGCCACTAACACCAATGAATTCTGTGTAGGCTGCCATATCGGGATGGATACTGTGGTTGAAGAGTATCGGGTCTCAAAGCATTACAGTAATGAGTACGGAATTGTCGCTACCTGTGCAGACTGTCATGTACCACAGGATTTTATTGGCAAAATGAAAACCAAGATCAGTTCAGGCATCAAGGATGTCTACAAGAAGTACTGGGTGAAAGATATCAACCTTGCCAATTTCGATCAGGAACACCGCTTAAGGCTGGCAAGGCATGTCTGGGAGGCAATGGATAAGCAGGGTTCGAAAACCTGTCAGAGCTGTCATAACCCTGAAAAGTGGAATCTTCAGGCGCAGCCTGGCCGGGCCAGAAACAACCATAATCCCGAGATGTGGGCCGAGAAAGGCGTTTCCTGCGTTGACTGCCATACTGGTGTTGCCCATAAGAAGCCGTTCAGATGAGTGAGGTTTTATGACTGCTATTCGTAAACAGCGGGCAGCTCTGGTCTTTCTGATGCTTACAGCTATAGGAATAGCTGTTGGTTTGGTGTTGTTTGCCTTGGGGGAAAACATAAATCACTTTTATACACCCAGTCAGATTCTACAGGGCGAAGCGCCTAAGGATATAAGGATACGTGGTGGTGGAATGGTCGTAGCGGGTTCTATTCATCGTGATCCGGATAGTCTGAAGGTGGTCTTCAGAGTCAGTGATGGCCCGTCGTCCGTAGCTGTTGAGTATGAAGGTATTCTTCCTGATCTCTTTGTTGAAGATTCTGGTGTTGTGGTGACGGGAACCCTTGGCAAGAACGGAGTTATCAAGGCATCAGAGTTGCTGGCCCGGCATGATTCGAACTATATGCCGCCGGAAGTTAAGAAGGCTCTGGAAAAGGTTCATAAGGACAGTGTTCCGGGACACCTGTCGGCGACTGTCGTTAAAGACAGCGCACCTCTGAAAGCAGGCTTCTAGATTAACTTGCTTTGTAGTGTAAAGGTCTTACCTGGATTGGTGTAAATACCTATAAACATTGATTCAGATCAATTTTTTGATGTCTTGTTTTGCGTATAGTTCGAGGCGTTCAAAGATAGACATGAATCAATAAATAAGTACAAGATTCAGTCCGCCGGATTTGAAAGTGAGTAAGGCCTTGGTTCACCTGACCAACAATAATAGCAGGTAGCCTGATCACTTTTAGAAGTAAACCTGGCTCGGACATTGTCGCCAAGACAAAAATTTAAACCTAAGTTTGAGGGGGCTTGGGTTTAATTTTCTTTTCCCTTTCCAAGCCTCCGCTTCTCTGACATCCCTATCTGAGTTACATTCTTATTCAGTGCAATAGCATTGCTGTATGGTATAAGTGTGTAGACACACGCAACCGAATATTAAAATGCTATTTGCCCAGCGCAGACGAGCAAGCAGCTCCTGAATTCGTATGCCTGAGTACTTAGCTGTGATGACATTGCTAAAAAATAGCTACAAAATAGCTGCGTGATACTGCTGAGTTACTCCGGAGAGGACGCCGTGCACATACTGGTAACAGGTGGAACAGGATTTATAGGTCGTCACTTGATTCATCGTCTTCTGGAAGAGGGTGAGCAGGTCACTGTGCTGAGTCGACAAAAAGCAGAAACAGTAGAAAAACTGCTGGGTTCTCAGGTCAAAACAGTTCACTCATTCCAAGACATACCTCTTGATGCCGTCTTCGATGCCATTATTAATCTGGCTGGTGAGGGGATTCTCGATCGTCGCTGGAGTAAGTCTCGCAAACAGGTACTGGTTTCCAGTCGCGTCGAGTTGACTCATAAGCTCGTTAACTGGATAGAGAGGGCAGATTATAAGCCTCCTGTTCTTATCAGTGGCTCTGCAATCGGTATTTATGGTTCAGGTATCCCTGCTGTTGGTGAGGTCAGTCAACCTTTGGATGAGTCGGCTGCTGCAGGCCATGACTTTGCTGCGAAACTTTGTGAAGACTGGGAAAAGGCGGCACTCAGGGCTGATGACCTTGGTATCAGAGTTTGCCGAGTCAGAACCGGTGTTGTTCTTCATCCTTCGGGTGGCGCACTAAAAAAAATGCTTTTGCCGTTCAGGTTGGGTCTAGGTGGTGTTATAGCTTCCAGTCGTCAGATGTTTTCATGGATACATATGAACGACATGGTTAATCTACTGTTGTTTCTGCTTCATACTGATTCTGCTAAGGGCGCTTACAACGCTGCAGCGCCTTGTCCTGTGGATAACTATCAATACACTAAAGCTTTAGGTCAGGTTATACAGCGACCTACTGTGATTCCAGTGCCTGCTTTTGTTCTCAAAACTCTGTTGGGAGAAGGCGCGGCCATGTTGCTTGAGGGGCAAAATGTTGTCCCGAAAAAAGCTCAGTCAGAAGGGTTTGAGTTTACTTTTCCTGACCTGGACAGTGCTCTCACTTCTTTATTACGTTATTAAAAATTACAATCATTTAATATTTCTTTTTGTAATATAATACGCCCCTCATCTTAATTTCACTCAGTCTGCACAATGCGTCTGGCAGCCATTTCTGGCTGTTGGGGCAAGCTCTGTTTTAGCTACAGAGGCAAACGGTATTCAGGAAAATATGACCAAGGCACTGGAAATAAAAAATCTGCAAAAGAGCTATGACAATGGCTTTGAAGCATTGAAAGGAATAAATCTGGAAGTACAGGAAGGTGATTTTTACGCCCTTCTTGGTCCTAATGGCGCGGGCAAATCCACCACCATTGGCATTATTTCATCACTGGTTAGAAAGTCATCAGGCCATGTTTCTGTATTTGGGTATGACATTGATTCCGATATGGTGAAAGCCAAGAGGATGCTGGGCGTTGTTCCTCAGGAATTCAATTTTAATCAATTTGAAAAAGTTCAGGATATTATCGTTACTCAGGCTGGTTATTACGGTATTCCTGCTGCTGAAGCGAGAAAACGTTCGGAAAAATACCTGAAGCAGTTGGGCCTGTGGGATAAACGCAATAATGTATCCAGAATGCTTTCAGGTGGTATGAAACGTCGCCTCATGATTGCACGGGCGCTGATTCACAAGCCAAAACTATTGATTCTCGATGAGCCAACCGCAGGTGTTGATATTGAGCTGCGTCGCTCGCTCTGGGATTTTCTGCGTGAAATCAATGAGCAGGAAGGCACGACCATAATCCTTACTACTCATTACCTTGAAGAAGCTGAACAGCTATGTCGGAACATCGGCATTATCGATAAAGGTGAGATTGTTGAAAATACCAGTATGAAAAACCTGCTGGGTAAGCTTCAACAGGAAAGCTTTGTGCTTGATCTACGAGAGCCCGTCGCTGATGTGCCCAAATTTGCCGGATACACTGTGCGTAAAGTGGATGACCTGTCCATTGAAGTCGACGTTGCCAAGAATCAGGGGGTTAACGACCTGTTCCGCCAGCTGAGTGATTACAGCATCAGCGTTGCCAGTATGCGTAATAAGTCCAATCGTCTTGAAGAATTGTTTGTCAGCCTGACCACTGATACGCCAGTAGAAAAGAGCGTTTCAGAGAACAGCGGAGAAGAGAAAGGAGAAAGTCAGCCATGAGTGAATGGAAGTATAATCTGGTTGCTTTTAACACCATTTTCAGTCGTGAGATTCGTCGGTTTATGCGAATCTGGCCGCAGACTTTGCTGCCGCCGGTCATTACCATGACACTGTATTTTGTTATTTTTGGTGCAGTCATCGGTTCCCGTGTGGGTGAAATGGGTGGTTTTGACTACATGACCTTCGTCGTGCCGGGTCTGGTTATGATGTCGGTGATCACCAACAGTTTTACCAATGTGGCATCGAGCTTTTTCAGTAACAAGTTTCAGAAAAGTATTGAAGAGTTGTTGGTTTCACCCGTACCTAACTGGGTCATTCTTGCTGGCTACACCATGGGTGGCGTAGTCCGGGGACTGTATGTTGGTGTTCTGGTCATGCTGCTGGGCGCATTCTTTATTGAGCTGCAGATTCACCATGTTCTAGTGACGCTTTTGG
Organism: Endozoicomonas sp. OPT23; assembly: GCF_009653635.1. GTDB lineage: Bacteria > Pseudomonadota > Gammaproteobacteria > Pseudomonadales > Endozoicomonadaceae > Endozoicomonas_A. The sequence continues at coordinate 719,654 of NZ_PPFD01000002.1, forward strand.
CGGTATTCCTAACTGCGACCTTGTTTGCGCTGGGTGGCTTTATCAATGCTATCTTTGCTGGCAAGTTTGATGATATTGCAATCATCCCGACTTTCGTACTGACGCCTCTGACTTATCTCGGCGGTGTATTCTACTCTGTGGATGTATTGCCTGAACCATGGCGCCAGTTGTCCATGCTGAATCCTATTCTGTATCAGGTGAATGCATTCCGTTACGGCATTCTTGGGCAGGACAGCGGCATCAGTATTGGCTGGGCCTTTGCAGTGATGACGCTGGCAATCGTGATTCTGGCGGTCTGGGCCTTGCACCTGCTAAGAGTGGGCAAGGGTCTCAGAAGCTAAAAACTAAGAAGCCAAGAGCACCGTTAACCTTGCAGTTCTGGCTTGCAGAAGGATAATAGCGAGCCATTATTTTTCACCTTTAGAGCTGTTTGATGAGTGAATTAGTTAATGCCTCGCCACTAGGCAAGGTCAGTGAATATCAGACTCACTATAACCCTGAACTGCTGTTTCCTATTCCCAGAAAAGAGAAACAGAAGGAACTGGGGCTGGACCCGGAAGACCTGCCATTTGTTGGCAGCGATGTCTGGTTTGCCTATGAATTGTCCTGGCTGAACAGCAAGGGTAAACCGCTGGCGATGGTGGGTAGATTTGAACTGCCGTGCAACTCCCCAAGCCTGATCGAATCCAAATCGTTCAAGCTTTATCTGAACAGTTTCAACCAGAGTGCTTTTGATTCCGTTGAGGCCGTTCAGAATTTAATGGTGAAAGATCTCAGTGCGGCTGCAGGCGCGACCGTCGGCGTAAAGCTGATGACCATTGCCGAGATGGAAAGCTTTGGTTTCCATCATGCTGAAGGAGTAGAAGTTGACCAGCTGGATATCAGCATTGACTGCTATGACTACAGTCCTGACTTGCTTCAACGCGCAGAAGGGCAAAAAGAAGAAGTTCTGGTATCACACCTGCTGAAATCAAACTGCCCGGTTACCGGCCAGCCAGACTGGGGAACCGTTGTCGTAGAGTATAAGGGACAGGCAATTGATCACGAATCTTTCCTGCGCTTTATCTGTTCTTTCAGAGGGCATCAGGAGTTTCATGAGCAGTGTGTAGAGCGTGTCTTTACCGAAATTCGGTCACGCTTTGAAATGGAAGAATTGACGGTCTATGCCCGCTATGTTCGCCGTGGTGGTCTCGATATTAATCCATGGCGCAGTACTCATCAGGCTGAGCAGAAGGATGTTCGCCTGATACGACAGTAAACCCGGGCACGGTAGTAAAGACAGTTGGCAGGTCGCAGAAAATCTGCGATTTGCCAGTCTAATCTGTCTCTAAAGCTTCTACTTCATATTCCAGACTTTTCTCAATACGTTTGCTGGCTTCCTGCAAGCTTTGTAAAATTTCTTTTCTGGACTCGGCATCAATATTGTCCTTATCCATATAGATTGAGAAACCATTGGTTTCAAAATCCATATAGCCCGGTTTTTCTCCCAGGTTACGTCGGAAATCCAGAACACGATAGCAATGAACGGCACGGTTAAAGCCTTTAACAGGTACTTCGCCCTGGTTGTGACAGAGAATGGTGTCTTTCACCAGTGACCATGTTTCGTGGGATATCAGAATCTGGTTAGCGTCAGCCATACTTTCCAGCCGGCTGGCGAGGTTAACCTCTTTGCCAATCAGGGTGTAGTCCATGCGGTTTTCTGCACCGAAGTTTCCTACTGTGCAATAACCGGTGTTAATGCCCATGCGAATTTGCAGAGGACGTTCAATGCCTTGCTTTTTCCACTGTTTCCTTAGAATCTTCATATGACGTCGCATAGCGATAGCCATGGAAACGGCCGCCAGTGCATCTTTCTTTGGGCCTCGGGTTTTGGGGTCGCCAAAAAAGATCATAATACTGTCACCAACAAACTTATCGATGGTGCCGCCATACTTCAGGGCAATTCGTGACATCTCGGTAAGATACTGGTTGAGCATATCAGTCAGTGCTTCAGCTTCGAGCTCTTCCGACAGTTCGGTAAAACCTTTGATATCCGAAAAGAAAATAGTCAGCTTTTTTCTCTGGCTTTCAATCTTAGCGGTCTTTCGGCCAGCAAAAATAGAATGCCAGACTTGAGGGGAAAGGTACTTGGTCAAGTTACTGGCCAGCATGGTATAGCGCTGTTGTTGTTCGTCGGCCCTGTTTTTCAACTCCATAAACCCGCGCTGCCTCTGTCGTATGACCCAGGCCAGATAAATCATATAAATACTGATAAGTACTGCTGCTGAGAATGTCAGTGTCAGTGGCGCTGGCTGCATTAACGGCTGGGGTATCAGGTAAAGGGTGACGCCACCGGAAGCCAGCATCAGTAAGGGCAAAGCAATAAGTGATACAGGGCCGAAGCGGAGCATACTGCTGTATGAGATCACCATAAACAGCAGCAGAGATGCGATAGGAGGTAAACCGGCCGCAACAAGAACGCTGCCAAAAATAAGAGCGTCAGCCGATACCGAGAGGCTTTTACTCTTGCCTGGCTTGAAATATTCAACGGCTGAAAACAGCATGGTTCCAAGGTGAGGGTAAACAGCCAGAAATAAAGCGAATGCTTTCATGTGCTCTGGCAGCGAGTGGTTGAAAATACCGTAGGTGATGCCTATGGCAGAAAGGGAATAAGCCAGTATCCGTGCAAAATAGTCACGGCTTACAGGGTTGTGCAGGTGTTTTTGAAGATCCAGTCGGCTCATTTTCTACTGTCGTATAATTAATTACATTTAAATGACAGTCCGGTTGTCGATTGTGTCATTTAAAAGGCAGGTTATACCAGAGACTATTATTTAATCAAAAATAGTGAAGCAGCTTAGTTTAATGAAGGGAAAATTAGCTGTTTTTATTTTTGTATATTTCCATTGCAGGTTACGGTATTTTTCGGGGCAAGTGAATTAAATAGTAAGAAAATTCTATTTCTGGGGAGTTTTTACTCAGGATGGTTGCAAATAAAATAAGATGTTAATAAAAATCAGTTTTATTAGAGAGAATGAATGTATCAGCCAGTTTTACGATGAACTGACTGATAAAGTTCTAGAGGTTAATCAGCTCAATAAGGTGGTCTTCCCAATCTTCTTCAGCCACTCTGGATTCTTCAATAGCAATTTTTCTGACTGATACTCCTGAATCATGAATGCTCTGTTTGTTGCCGGAGACCAGGGGGTGCCATTCTCTGAGCGGCTCTCCTTTGGCAATTAAGCGATATGCACAGGTTTCCGGCAACCAGTGAAAATCAGGGATATCAGCAACGGTCAGTTTCAAGCATTCAGGCACATGCCGCATTCGTTCAGGATAATTGGAGCACTGGCAGGTTTTTGTATCGAGTAAGCGGCAGGCAATAGACGTATAAAAAACCTCACCGCTGTCTTCATCTTCCAGCTTATGAAGGCAGCATCGCCCGCAGCCGTCACAAAGGCTTTCCCACTGTTCAGAGGTCATCTGATGCAGCGGGACAGTTTCCCAGAATGGTCTACTCATACAGGGTCGTTAAAGCTCAGGAACTCGGTGGGCAAATGTTGAATATAGTCGTCTTCTTCTTCAGCAGAAGGCATCTGTAGATAGAAACCTTTCTCTTCGATGTCAGTCAATACCTGCTCAGTTTCAGCTCGCGCCAGTTTACGCTCGGGTGTCAGCAGCATATCCATCACGTGAACTGCAGAACCAAAAACGGTCATTAATGCATCCGGTACCTGTTTCAGCTGGTCTTTCTTGTTGACATAAAGGTACATTTCATTCTTTTTCGAGCTTTTAAATATAGAAATCAGTTGTCGTGTCATAGTTTTTTAATGCTTGTCTTATACATTACCTGACCTCGTTAGAGACTGTGTTGTAGCTCAGCCTCAGGCAGAACAGGTCAAAGAATGTTATCGATTTATCTGAGTCTGATGTTCTTTCAGCTCGATTATCAGCGGTTCGGCAACTTCTGTACGACGCCAGCCCTGAATGCTGTCGGGTACAGCGAAGCGTTTATTGCTCTGCCAGTAGCGTAGAATGGCGCTGGACATTTTGCCGGAAAAAAGAAGCTCTACAGGAACACCGAGCTGCTCAGACTTGTGACCAAGCCATACCTTGATCAACTTTCCATAGTCTTTAGCGGCTTTTGGCAGAGGCGCGGGCAGCGGCGCTGGTAGTTGCTCATTCGGTAATGATTTAGCTTGTTCGATCAGTTGAAGAATGATGTCTCCATCGGTGCGAACCATCTTTGGTTTCATATCCTGTATAGCAGACAATGATTGAATATTGTCTGGGATATGACGGGCGATGAGCCAGAGACTGCTTTTTGGAATAACACGGTTTCTTGGAATGTTACGCTTCCGAGCCTGCAGTTCGCGATATTCACAGATGTTTTTGAGCACTGCCAACTGACGAGGTCGAAGCTGCCAGTTGCGTTTTACATCTCTCCAGACTTCAGCCGGGTCTATGTAAAGTGAGCTGGCTTCCATATTGGCACAGTCTTCTTTCAGCCATTGCCATTGAGGTTGCCCATCCAGCTGCTTCTTCATTACTTCGTAAGTTTCCAGCAGATGAGTAACGTCCAGCGTCGCATAACTGATCTGGGTTTCAGTCAAGGGACGTTGCAACCAGTCAGAACGAGTCGCATCTTTTGGCAGATCAATGTTCAGCAGATGTCGCAGAAGGTTCTGATAGCTTAATGAATGGCCAAGACCGGCATAAGAAGCTGCCAGTTGGGAGTCAATCATTGCCGCAGGTTTTACTCCAGTCAGAATCTGGAACACTTCCAGGTCTTCACTGCAGGCGTGCAGAACTTTCGTTACAGATGTACTGGCTATGACTTCACCGAAGGGCGACCAGTCAGTCACTGAAAGCGGGTCAATTAAAAATGCTTCCTCGCCAGTCCCTACCTGAACGAGTCCGGGAATGGGGTAGAAGGTATCTGTCCTGATAAATTCGGTATCAAGAGCGATCGCATCCAGCTTCAGCCACTTTTTACAGCAGTCCGATAACTGATCGTTGGTCAGGACCCATACCGGATCAGGATGTTCTAAAGGCATAAGAGACTGTGCGGGAAATAAAACATCATTATAAAGGGATATAGTCGAATCCCAAACCAGTCTTTCAGAAATGAGGATGTTTATTTTAACAGGGCTGTCAGGCGAGTGGTTAATGGAACCGTTGAAAAGCCACTCACCGGGCAGTGAGTGGCTTTGAAGAATCAGCGCATGGACTGAAGAGCCAGAATGCGATCTTCCAGAGGTGGGTGACTGGTGAACATGGCCGCCAGACCGCCCTGACCACTTTTACGAATACCAAAGGCTGACATAGTTGCAGGCATGGCACTTGGTGCGTCGTACTCGGAACGCAGGCGCTCCAGGGCAGCAATCATATCACCACGGCCGGCCAGTTCGGCACCGGCCACATCGGCACGGAACTCACGCTTGCGGGAGAACCACATTACGATGGAGCTGGCCGCAATACCCAGAATAATCTCGGCAATAAAGCTGACCACATAGAAACCAATACCTGGACCGCTGTTTTCTTCTTCGTCACGACGCAGGAAGCTGTCTACGGCATAGCCAATAATACGGGCAAAGAACATCACGAAGGTGTTCACGACACCCTGAATAAGGCTGAGTGTCACCATGTCGCCATTGGCTACGTGACCAATCTCATGACCGATAACGGCGCGAGCTTCTCTCTGGCTGAACCGATCGAGAAGACCCTGACTGACAGCAACCAAGGATGCGTTCTTGTTCCAGCCGGTAGCAAAAGCATTGGATTCCGGTGATGGGAAAATACCCACTTCCGGCATACCAATGCCGGCTTTTTCAGACAGCTCTCGAACGGTTTCCAGCAGCCATTGCTCCTGAGCGGTTCTTGGCTGATCAATAATCTGCGTACCGGTTCCCATTTTGGCCATCATTTTTGACAGGAACAGGGATACAAAAGAGCCTGCAAAACCAAAGACAGCACAGAATACCAGCAGTGAACCGAGGTTCAGTCCCTGGGAGTCCATATAACTGCCAACGCCCAGAATGTTAAGGGTGATACTGGCTACGGCTATGACGGCGAGGTTAGTAGCCAGAAACAGCAGGATTCTTTTCATATCTCAGTGATTACCTTTTATATTTGATGGTCAGAATATGGTGACAGATCGTTGTGATTTCAATGGTTTAACAAAAGTTTTACAAAATGATGAAACTGGCTCAGAGCTCAAAGAGCTTTATACAAAGTTGGTTCACTTCGTCTGTGGTTCCTGATTTCAGTACCTGTTTCAGCTGCCAGGCCAGACTGGCCTGTTTTCTGCCAATCAGGGCTGGTTTGTTTTCATCGCTGGTCACTTCAACGATCGGCTTGCAGAGTCTGACAAAGCTCTTTTCAGTTAGCACAACCTCATCGAAACCTTCTGTTCGAACCCGGTCGTGATAACGGATGTAACCTTCGTTCGCTAACCAGATAAAAGCATCGAAGCAAGCCTGATGACGACGGCTGGGTATACCAAATTCATCCAGCGGCTCAGCAGGAATAATGTCGTCAACAAACAGGGATGTTAAACGGGGAAAAGCACCATGAAGGCTGGCCAGAATTCTGGCGCAGTCACGGAAAAAGTCATCTATATGAATATCGGCCATTTGGGGACTTGAAGGGTTTTCCATAAAAGGGAAGGGCAGTTGCCCTTCCTCCAGTTGCCTTGATTACTGCTTGTATCGGCTGAGGAACCGCTCAAGCTTATCGCCAACCTGTTCAAGGTCTTCAACGCGGGGCAGGGTGATGATACGCAGGTGATCGGGATCCGGCCAGTTGAAGGCTCGGCCCTGCACCAGCAGGATTTTTTCCTGAATCAGCAGGTCCAGCACCATCTGTTCATCATCGTGAATGGGATACTTTTTAGGATCCAGCTTAGGGAACACATAGAGTGCGCCCTTGGGTTTGGTGCAGCTGACTCCGGGAATCTGGTTCAGACGCTCATAGATGACATCGCGCTGTGCCAACAGGCGGCCACCCGGGAGTATCAGATCATTAATGCTCTGATAACCACCAAGCGCCGTTTGAATAGCGTGTTGAGCTGGTACGTTGGAACAGAGGCGCATTGAGGCCAGCATTTCCAGACCTTCCAGATAATCCCTGGCAATATGCTTGGGACCACTGGCAATCATCCAGCCTGCTCTGAAGCCTGCTGCACGGTAGGATTTGGACAGGCCGTTGAAGGAAACCATAAAGACATCATCTGCCAGTGATGCCATGGCAATATGTTCAGTACCGTCATAGAGAATCTTGTCGTAGATTTCATCAGCGTAAATGATCAGCTGATGCTCTCTGGCAATCTGAATGATTTCTTTCAGTAGTTCTGGTGGATAAACAGCACCCGTTGGATTATTCGGGTTGATCACCACAATACCGCGGGTTTTGGCGGTGATTTTGCTGCGGATATCATCAAGATCCGGAAACCAGTCGGCTTGCTCGTCACAGATATAGTGAACAGCACGACCGCCGGAAAGATTTACTGCAGCCGTCCAGAGCGGATAGTCCGGAGCCGGGATCAGCATTTCATCGCCGTTGTTCAGCAAACCTTGCATGGCCATCACGACCAGCTCACTGACACCATTACCAATAGTGATGTCTTCCAGCTCAACGCCGGGAAAACCTTTTTGTTGGCAGTAATGCATGACTGCCTTTCTCGCCGAGAACAGCCCTTTGGAGTCGGTGTATCCCGCCGATTCGGGCAGGTTTCTGATTACGTCCTGAATGATCTCTTCCGGTGCATCAAAGCCAAATTGGGCCGGGTTACCGGTATTCAGTTTGAGAACGCGCTGGCCTTCTTCTTCAAGGCGCTTGGCTTCCCTGAGCACAGGCCCACGGATTTCATAACAGACGTTGTCCAGTTTGAGGGACTTCTCGACTTCCTTCATGGCGCTTCCACTTCATGGCCGATTTTTCGACCCATTTTATTATTGAGCGTTATTATTGAGCGTTCGGGTACAGGAGGGCTCATTATGATAGTTTTAAGCGTTTACTGCACTGCCTAAACAAGAGAAAGTCCATGAAAATCAATAAAACAGAAGCCCAGTGGCGGGAACAGCTCTCTGATGAGCAATATCAGGTTTGTCGTGAAAAAGGCACCGAGCGACCTTTTACCGGTGAGTATGTGCATTTTGATGATAAAGGCGCTTACCGCTGTGTCTGCTGTCAGCAGGTACTTTTTGAATCCATCACCAAGTTTGATGCGGGTTGTGGCTGGCCCAGTTTCTGGGAAGTGGCTGATAAGAAGGCTGTTACTTTTGTGGAAGACAAGAGCCACGGGATGGAGCGAACCGAAGTGCTTTGCTCATCGTGTGATGCTCATCTTGGTCATGTCTTCCCGGATGGCCCGGAACCCACAGGGTTGCGTTATTGCATGAATTCCGTGGCACTCAGTTTTACTGATAAAGAATAAAGGCAACTCACAAATTACATCTGGTTGTTAATAAGAGGCGTTGTTATTGCATTTTGATTTTTAATCTCTGAAATCGAACGCCGATACATCGGTCACGGACTGCCGACGATTACTTTCAGGGATGAAAAAAATGAAACAACCAGGTTTTAGAAGAAAGCTTCTAGCTACAGCAATTTCTGCCATTATCACTTTGCCTGTTGGAATGGCATCTGCAAAGCTAAAAGTTGAGAAGGGGGGGGACTATATACCGGCTAACCGCTTCTCTTTTACTGTCTCTGCAAATCAAGGTGATGACTACACAGTAGAGATTCTGACTGAATCAGGCAGACTTGTTGTTAAGGGTTATACACTTGAAAATAAGGTAAGTTCAGGTGAAGCAGTTATTCGTTATGGAACGGCAACTACTAACTACAGCATCTGGTTAGATGATGGTGTTTTATATAGTGGCGAAATAGTCGGTGGATCAAATATCCATGGTATTCTCCTGGATAATGGCTCGCCTTCAGTTGTCAGTATGAATATGGGTGTCACAACTCTAAACGGTAAGATCAGTGCAGGAGCGGGCAAAAACGCATTGCATTTTAAGGAAGAGCTGGGAGGTAAAATAACTGTTGGCGCTAAAGGTGCTCTGATTGGTGATCATGCCATCAAATCCGAAGGTGGACGTTTTGCTGAGGGTGCGGAGATTATCGTCAAAGGTACTCTGACCAGTAATCTGGAGGGAGTTAATAAAAAAGCAATTGACGTATCTGATTCAACAACAGGGCTTAAATTGACCGTAGATGGTGGTTTTATTGAAGGTCATATAGTAGGTAGCAGCGCCTCAACAGATAATCTATCGGCCTCAGGTAATGCCGTATTTGAAGGTGATGTTTCAGGTTTTGAGACCATTAGTTTTAATGGTACTGATAAAAATAACAGTCTCGAATTTACTGGTGATATTGCTTCGGCGAATAGTCATGCGGTCGCAATGACGGGTAAAGGAAATGTTTTTTTTGCAAAAACTGCCTCACAGTCTTTAGATGGATCTCTCTCCTTTGATGGTGACTCTAAAGTAAAAGTGAAGGTTGACAGCTCTTTATCCAGTGCTGCATTAGCGGTATCCGGAAATATTAATTTGAATAACCATGACGTTAAATTTATTCCTGTACCCACTAAAAATGACTTTGATGATGATCAATCATCAACTGTAGTGCTGGTCAGTGCTGCAAATGATTTTAATGTTGATGGTACTGGTACTATTGTTGCGGATTCCCCATTTTCTGACAATAAAGAAGTTAATAACGGGAATAATGGTGATATTGGAGTTATTGTAAATCCAAGAACACCTGATGAAGTGAAAGAAAGCGTTAAGCAGTCAGGTGGAGGTAATAACGCTGCAAATGCAGCCGAGCAGCTAGTAAAGGCGCTTCAAGAGAGTGGAACTGAGGAGCAATATGAGGACCTGGCTTCGCAAAGTCAAAGTGATTTTAATGATGTAGTTGAGGATGGTAATGCCAATAATGCTGGTACCACCCAAAATGCTAATACCAACCTGGCCAGCAAGTCTAAGAATAATGTTGTTCGTCGTTTGGATAACTTAAGATTGAATGAAATCGCGGATGGTAAGGCTTACGGTGATGGAATGGATGGCCAGAGTTTCTGGGTTCAGGCCATGGGCAGTGATATCAAACTGGATGAAAGAACCAACAGCGATAACGACACATTCTCTGGCTATGATGCCGAGATGAGTGGTTTCACAATGGGGTGGGATAAGAATATCAGTGAGGATTTCAGAGGTGGTGCCGCTTTCACTCTGGCAAACATGGAAGTTGATAAGCACAACTCAAATGACAATAGTTCTATTCGGAACTACCAAGTAAGTTTCTACGGTTCATGGGATCTTGGTAGCTGGTATCTGGATGGAGTATTGAATCTGGGTCAAAGTAAACATAACCGCACCCGGTACCCTTCAGGGACTGAGATAACTGCAGAATTTGACTCCAATATTTATGGTGTGCAGTTAATGACGGGTACTGAATTAAAGTGGGATGGTTTGGCCGTAGAGCCTCTGATTGGTTTTAACTACACCATGGTGAAAACAGATGCATACGAAGAAACTTCAGCTACCGCATCGATACATCGCCAGACCGTGGATGACCAGAAGTACCAGAAAATAGAACTGGGCCTAGGTGTTGAATTCAGTAAAACCATTCAGATGGATAAAGCTGAACTGATCCCAAGTCTGAGACTGATGGCCTGGCACGACTTTAAAGGTCAGCAGGTAGAAACGACTACCCGTTTTGTTGCCGGTGGTGACAGCTTTATCTTGAAAGGTGCTGATCCAGTTAAGAAAAGCTATCAGGGTACAGCGGCTCTGAACTACAAGCGTAACGATAATATGAGCTTTAGTGTTGGCTATGAATTCAACAAGAAGTCTGATTTCAGAGCTCACAGTATGTTTATGAAAATGAAGTATGACTTTTAAGGTGTAGTTATCAAAGTTGTTAATTAAGAGGGGGGCGCAATTGCGCCCCCTTGTTTTTTTCTCCATTCTTTGTATCAAGAGAAGAGTTTAAATTACAGATAGTTGTTAATAATAAGCCTTGTTATTACGTTTTGATTTTTTATCTCTGAAACTGATCGCCGATACATCGGTCACGGACTATTCGCGATTATTCTCAAGGATGATAATGATGAAACGACCTGACTTTAGAAAAAAACTGCTTTCTGCAGCCGTTGCGGCCAGTGTCACTCTTACGATAGGAGTGGCTAATGCCAAAGTTACTCGAACGACTGGTGGAGATTTCTATCCTGCGGGGTTTGGTTATACGGTTTCGGCAAAGAGTGGTGATGATTACGCCATTGTTATTGATACAGATCAGAAGGGAACTCTCCATATAAATGGCTATACCCTGCAAAATAAAGTCAGTGGTAGCGATGGGGTAATCTTATTCAAGACAGCCAATGCCAATTACAATATCTCAATGGAAGCAGGTACTTTGTATAATGCTGAAATTCTAGGTGGAGATGGAATAGACGGGATTGTTTTAAAATCTTCTGACCAGACGGTACTTGAAGTAAATCTGGGTAATTCGAAGTTGAATGGCAAGGTTGAAGTTGGTGGGCACGGATTTCTTCTAGAGGAAAACATGGGGGGAACGGTTACTGTTGGTTCTAAAGGCACACTGACTGGGAGTAATGCAATAACAGCAGTTTCCGGTGGCTCTATGGCCTTGGATGCACTTTTTGTTATTGAAGGTAGAATAACCGGCACTAGTGGTGTGGCAATTGACTTTGAATCTGCTTCAAACTCGAATAATTCTAACCCAGGGTTAAAGCTCAAGGTAAAGGGCGGTTATGTTGGAGGAGAGATAATTGGCAGCTCCACTGACAGTGACTCTATCACTGCTGAAAGTAATGCTGTTTTTAATGGTGATATTTCAGGGGTAGAGTCCATTTCCTTCAATAGTTCCGAGACTAAAAACAGTCTTGAGTTTGCCGGTAATATTGCTCCTGCCAATAGTCTTACAGTTACGATGAGAGGCAAAGGCAATATTTTCTTCTCACGGGCTGCAGTGGAGGGGGCGGGTAAACAAACGGTGAATGGTGACCTGATACTTGAGGGTGATACGACGCTTACTACTAAATTGAACAGCTCAGGTTTTGGGTTAGAGGTTGTAGATGGTGATATAAATGTAGGAGCTCACACGCTTATTCTGATTCCTGTTCCTGAAAAAGGCTCTGAAGGAAGCGATGGCTATTTACTTGAAATGAATAGTATTGTTGTTGACCATGCCAATGGTGGTCGAGTAAAAACCGAAGACTCACCCTTTTCAAATAATGAAGAGACTGAGAATACGGACATTCCAAATGGTAATGTAGAAATAAGCGTAGACCCTAAAACCCCTGATGAAATAAAAGAAGATGTGATAGAAGCAGGTGGTGGTGAAAATGCCGGGAATGCTGCTGCAGAATTGCCGGATGTACTTAACAGTGATAACTCGGATGAAGCCAATGACCTTTATGACAAACTAGCCTCTTCCGGAACTAGTGTATTCAACGGTGTTGTGGAAGAGTCCAATGTTAACAACGCCGGTGTAACCCAGTCCGTTAATACAACCCTGTCAAACAGATCAAAAAATCAGGTTGTTCGTCGCCTTGATTCACTGCGTTCTAATGATATTGCCGGTATCTCTTACGGTGATGGAATAACGAGTCAAAGCTTCTGGCTACAAGCCATGAGCAGCGATATTAAAATGGATCAGAGAACCAATGGTCAGGGTGATACTCTGAATGGTTACGATGCGGAAGTCAGCGGCTTTACCATGGGCTGGGATAAAGACTTTGACGGCTTCAGAGCAGGTACAGCCTTCACCCTGGCAAATACTGAAGTAGCAAAGCACAACTCAAAGGATTCCAGCTTTATCAGAAACTATCAGCTCAGTTTTTATGGCTCTATGGATATGGGCAACTGGTATCTGGATGGCGTCTTTAATCTGGGTCAGAGTAAGCACAACCGAAGTCGGTATATTGATGAAAGTGGCTTTAGCGATAACGCTATCACTGCGGAGTTTGACTCTAATATCTATGGCCTCCAGTTTATGGCGGGTACAGAGTATCAATGGGGCGATGTAACTGTTGAGCCTATGGCAGGTTTTAACTACACCATGGTTAAAACAGATGCATACACTGAGGAAGCGACTGGAGCTGTCAGTAAGCTGATTCAGGATCCGGATGGCCAGAAGTATCAGAAAATTGAACTGGGCCTGGGTGTTGAACTTAGCAAAACCATCATGATGGACAAAGCTGAGCTGATCCCAAGCTTGAGATTAATGGCTTGGCACGACTTTAAAGGTCAACAGGTTGAGACTACGACTCGCTTTGTTGCTGGTGGTGACAGTTTTATCCTGAAAGGTGCTGACCCTGTGAAGAAAAGTTATCAGGGTACTGCGGCTATGAGCTACAAACGTAATGACAATATGAGCTTCAGTGTGGGGTATGAGTTCAATAAGAAGTCGGACTTCAGAAGCCACAGTATGTTTATGAAGATGAAATATGACTTTTAAGATAAAGCTGTAGAACATTGTTAAGAAGGGGTCGCCATTGCGACCCCTTCTTTTTTACTCATCTGTACGCATAGCTCTGGTATGGGAAATACTACCGCTGTTAGTAACATTCTTATAACCCAGTGACTCCAAAGCCTGTTTGGCGATACCGGAGCGGCGGCCACTTCGGCAGTAAAGCCTGATATCTGCGTTTCTATCCAAAGTTACACCGACGATCTTTCTGGCAACATCAGTATGGGGAATATTGAGATCACCGCTAATCGAGTCGATTTTATTTTCCTCAGCGCTGCGAACATCAATCCAGATGGTCTTCGCAAAGGCAGTTATGCTGAACAGTGAAAGAAAAAACAAAGTCACTATCTGTTTTGAGTACATCTTCATTTTTAGCAATTCCATATGGTTGTTATTAATCAATTTTCACTGCAAGTATCAGCAACTAAGTGTGTAGACACACGTAATCGAATATCAGGTTGTCATTCCCCCGCCGTAGGCGGGGGAATGACATACGAATTCATATGTCCGGGTACTTACTGTCCATTTATGGCTGATTCATGCCGGCTCGGCGATAAGCCATGTATTAATAGCCAGTTGCAACTGCTGTTTATCAAAAGGTTTGGAAATATGGTCGTTCATTCCTGCTTCCATGCAGCGTTTTCGATGATCATTCAGAGCGTTTGCGGTCAAGGCAATAATGGGAATGTCTTTGGTTGCAGGCTGACTACGAAGAGCTCTGGTGGTTTTGAAACCATCCAGAACAGGCATATTACAATCCATAAGTATCAGATCGTAGTTGTTGTGCTTATTCAGTTGCAGACACTCTTCACCATTCTGAGCCAGAGAAACCTGATACCCTAGTTGTTCAAGCATTCCCTCAGCAACCATACGGTTAATTGGGTTATCCTCGACGACCAGTATGTGCCATTCTTGTGAGATGCCAGCTGAATCTTCATTGGTTAAAAAATCAGTGTCGTCTGAACTGTTCTGATCAACCGTTCTCTCAAGAGCTGCAAGAAGCTGTTTACGAGTCATCGGTAATGGTAGCCAGAACAGGTTTTCCTGATCTGTAACAGGTCGATGGCTGGCCAGAATCACCCGTTGGGAACTGTTGCTCTGGGAGGCTGTCAGTGCTGTTTCCGGGTTGTCGGTAATAAGAACATCCGAGTATTGTCTGATATTGCAGTTTTTATCTTTCTCTTCGAGGGTTCGGTGAGGTAAGTGCCAGTGTGTCAGCAAGTGAGAGCAGCAGTTCTGGAATGACTTGTCGCCATCCAGAGCTATCTGACCAAATCTCACTCTGGAAGGTAGCTCTGGCAGAGTTGCATCGAGAGAAAACTTAAAAGGTAACCTTACTGAAAAAGTACTCCCTTTCCCGGGTTCAGAGATAAGGGTCAAATGACCACCCATGCTGTTAACAATGGCTTGTGTCAGGGGGAGCCCCATGCCAGAACCACCAAATTTTCGGGTTGTATCGGAGCTGGCCTGGGCAAAAGGTTTGAAGATTTCCTCGATGGCTTCTTTCGCAATGCCTATGCCGGTATCCGTGATATTCAGCATGATTGAAACGGTGTCTTCCGATTCTTTCTGGCAGTCCAGCCAGATGCGAATACTGCCGGAATCCGTGAACTTGGCGGCATTACCAATGAGGTTGGTAATGATTTGATGGAACCGGGTCGGGTCGCCAATGACTTCTTCAGGCAGGGTCGGGTCTATGTCGCAAAAAACCGGAACACCTTTGGAAAAAGCACTCTGACCCGTAAGAACGACGACATCTTCCAGTGAGGAGCGAAGATCAAAGGGGATGGTTTCCAGATGCATCTTGCCGGAATCCAGCCTTGATAAATCAAGAATGTCGTTTAACAGAGTGATCAGGTGTGATCCGGAATCTCTGGCAATCATCAGTCTTTGCTGCTGACTGTCAGGCAGCTTTTCATCGAGAACAATGTTCAACATGCCCAACAGTGCATTCAGGGGCGTACGAATTTCATGACTGAGGCTGGAGAGCTGTTGTGTACGCTGAGTCGCTTTGTCCATAGCCTGTGAGCGGGCTTTCTCAAGTTCCTTGTTGGTTTCTTCCAGCGTCAGGTTGTTCTTTCTGAGTTCGGAAGTGCGCCGGGCAATAATGCTTTCCAGCTCTGACAAGTGCTCCCTGAGTTGTTCCTCGGCCACTCGTCGATGATGAAGGTGGTGGTGGATATTATTCAGATAGTGATTAATGGTGCGGGTCAGTAGCCCTATCTCATCTTTTTCATGTCCGATTGGCTCGGGTAACTGTATACGATTGGAGCCGTCTGGTTGCTCGACCATTTTATCGGTCAGAAGCAACAAAGGTTTGGTCAGCATGATATAGAGCATAAAGAACAGAACAGCAGAGAGCAGAAATGTTCGAACCAGCCCTGTCGTCATGGTAATCAGTGAGCGCTCAATAAACTGGCTACTGATAGGACTGGTATCAGCGATGATTTTTAGCCAGCCAAGCTTTTCCTCTTCATCAAACGGAACTTTTAATTCCCTGATATAAGTGCGGTTGGAGCCAAACAGCATATTAGTGAATGCACCAGAAGAAGGGCTGTCTGGGGGGGCACTTGCAGACGCTAGTGAATTACCTGATGGATCGATGATCTCTGCTTGAACAATATGAGGCGACTTGATTAGACCAACAACCAGCTCATGGGCCAGTTCATTATCGATGTTGTAGGCAATTCGGGCAGCAGGGGTACGAGTAATAGCTATATAGTTTTCGATGGTGTCATCAATCTGCTCGTCCTGAGACTGATAGTCACTCAGCACCTGAAACAAGCTGAGAAATATACCCAGAGCAAAAGCGATGAAAACAGTATTTCTTGCCTGTTTGTAGGAAAGTCTATCCCTGAAACGGATTGGCATTGATTGATAGTCACTTGGAAACGAGAAATCCAAGCTTTTTTACCCTCATTTCTACGTTAAAGCAAATCAGAAGACTTAAAAAATATCTTTATTAAAACAAGAGGAGATAAGTATCAGCTTCCTTCTATGAATTAGAAAGGAAACTGAATTATTCATCTTCCTGACCAACGTCTTCTATTTCATCAGGATCAACATCATCGGGAATCGAGTTTTGTGAATCAGACGTTTCTTCCGACTCTCTGTCACTGTCTTCATGATTGTCTGATTCCATAGACTGGGAAGCAGGAATGAACTCTCCGTCAGCTTCATCATGACTACGAGCCGTTGAGGGAATCAGTATTACCAGAGCAAGGGTCAGAGTTGGAATCAGAGAGAGGTACGGCAACATAATTCACTCCTATCAATAGCTGACATAGGCTGTTTTTGAATTCAACGGTTAATGGTTATTGAGAGCTTACAGAGAATGGGATGCCATATAGTTCGTGATTTTTTCGGTGTAACCGAGATATTCCGGTGAACCTTCATGAGAGTAGTTCAGGTTTTTGCAAAGACCGGTCATTTTGACGAAGTAACTCCGAACATCCCCTTTGCTGGTGAAAGAGTACTCTGCAAGTATGACCTTATCGATCAGGTTGAACAGACTTTGCTGCCTGTTGATGGAGCAACTACAGTCTATATCATCAAAAGCATCCTGCTGAAGATAGGTCATATCGAGAAACAGTGATTTCTGCCAGAGGGTATAGTCATCCAGCGTGATACCTTCTTCTCCTGTCACCTGCATCATCTGATTAATACTGTCTCCCTGTATCAGTACAGACTGCATGGTTTTAACACGACTGACCCAGTCTTCTGAAAGGTTATCAGCGTACCAGCCGGAAAGCTGATCCAGGTATCGGGACCAGGAAATCAGTGGATCGATAGCAGGATAAAAGCGTTTATAGGCACGGTCATAAGACAAACCAAGAAAGGTTTTAACGGTATTCAAAGTCGCTTGAGTCACTGGTTCTTCAAAGTTACCGCCGGCGGGTGAAACGGATCCTATCAGGGTCAGTGAGCCCTGTACTCCCAGTTCATTGTTGATTACACCACAACGCTCATAGACTCCTTTAATGGCAGAGTCCATATAAGCTGGAAAACCTTCTTCACCGGGGATTTCTTCGAGACGGTTGGAGGTTTCACGCATAGCCTGTGCCCATCGGGAGGTTGAGTCAGCCAGAGCCAGAACGTTATAGCCCATCTGCCGGTAATACTCGCCCAGAGTCAGTCCGGTATAAATGGAAGCTTCTCTGGCGGCTACCGGCATGGATGAGGTATTGCAGATAATAATGGTTCTGTCGATCAGTGAACCACCGGTAACAGGATCCTGAAGGTGTGGAAATTCCTCGATGGTTTCTACAACTTCGCCAGCCCGTTCTCCACAGGCAATCACGACGACGATGTCCGCATTACTGTAACGGGAAAATGAATGTTGAAGCACTGTTTTACCTGAGCCAAAAGGGCCGGGAATGCAGCCTGTACCGCCCAGAGCAATAGGGAAAAAAGTATCGACAATTCGCTGTGTTGTGACTAACGGTGAGTCCGGATATTTACGACAGGTTTTACCTTTTTTGGCCAGTACTTCACCAATGGAGTGACGCACGGGCCATTTCTGCACCATGGTTAAAGGCTGCTCGTTGCCATGATCATCCTTGACTCTGGCAATAACCGTATCAACGTTAAATGTTCCTTCCTGAATCCAGCTGACTTCAACCTCACCTTCCGTATCAAAAGGCACCATAATCTGGTGAGTAAACCGGCCTTCCGGCACTGTGCCCAATACTTCCCCTGCCTTTAACTTATCACCGGTTTTCGCCACGGCAGAAAAGGCCCAGGTCTCTACCCGATCAAGGGGCGTAACCTGAATGCCTGCTTCCAGAAAGTTACCATACTGGTTGGCGACTCTTTCCAGAGGGTTTTGCAAACCATCAAAAATAGTCGCCAGATTGCCAGGGCCAAGTTCTACCGAGAGCAGCTCTCCTGTTTGAATAACCATATCTCCAACGGCAATGCCTCTGGCTTCCTCATAAACCTGAACATCAGCGGAATTTCCTTCAACCCTCAATACCTCAGCCATCAATTGAGCAGACTGTTTTCTTTCCACCACAATATAAACGACTTCGTTTTTTACCAGAGGTGTGTCAGCCAGTTGTTCAATTGTGACAATATCACCGAGTACAGAAACTACCTGAGCTGTTGGTTTTATACTGTTGGCTGTTGTTCTTGAGGTGGCTATAGCACTGCTGCTCATAGGGATGCTTCCGGCTCAGAGAGTAGAGTTGATTGTTTAAATACAGCATCCATACCGGCTTCGGATAAGATCTGGTGGCTTATTTGATTAAACTTTTCAAGAGCCAAGTCAGGGTTATAGCTGGTCCAGCGAGCAACCAGATTCCATCGAAGGACATAAAGTACAACAGCTTCGAAATCGAAGCTGTGTTTCAGGCCAAACTGACAAAGGTAGTCCCAGATGACTTTCAACAGCAACCTTTCCAGTTCCCCATGTTTACGGTGTTGAAGCAATACACTGGCTTCAGCCACCCATGGAAAAGAGTGTTGCAATCCAAGAGCTGTGTGCGCCCACTGACGTCGAATATAAGGGTAGCGGGAGCCAAAGCTCCACTGCTCATAAGCTGGAGCCTTCTCACCGGCTCTTTTTCTTCTCAATGCTGCGATCAGGGTTCTCATATCGAGACGCCAGGCAATCAGCTGTTTCAGGTCCTGGCCGGGCAGTGATTGAAACAATCTGGCCGTTCTTCTTATCAGGCTGGCTTCGTCAATAGTGCTTTCCAGCCTGCTCCAGTGCATCAGCTCCTCGATGGCAGAGAGCATCTGACGATCGTCATGGTTGAGCATGGACAGTCTGCGATTCAGCTGAATTCTGGAAACAGGCGTGATCTTGCTGTCAAACAGAGAGCTGATATGAGGCAGGGAAGCCAGTAACGTGTAGTAAGTGTTCTCGACCATGATGTGTATCCGTTCTGCTATTTAACAATGCCTTCCAGTAAGGCTCTAAACCTTGGTTGAAGGTGTTGCAGTAGAATGGCGGTTACCGCTTCATCGGAAAGATCAATTTCAACAGCCTGTTGTTTGAGCTTAAATCTGATGCCGGAGAAATCAGATGAGGCAATCGAGAATTCAATGTCTTCTCTGAGTAAGTCAGTAGCCCCTTCCATGACTAGATTCAGCAAGCGGCCATGTTTAATAAGCTCAGGGTCTCGTCTCAGTTCTTCTATTCCGATGACTCTTTCAGGCAATATAATTTCTACTGGTTGACCAGCCCCGGGTTTCTGATTTCCGGCAATTTCCAGAATAATGTTCTTGATCAGCTCTCTACTGTTTAGAGCATTACTGACCAACGAGGTAATCTGCTGAGAGAACTTTTCAATCAGAAACTCCTTCAGTTCCAGAACGGTATCTCTTTCTGCCAGCTGCAAGGCTTCAATCCCTGCCTTGATGGTAAAATCTGCCTGTTGCTGCGCTGATTTTTGAATGGCTTCAGCTTCGGCTTTTGCCTGATCAATCAGTCTGCTGGCTTCTTCACGTGCATCCGCAATGATACTGACGGCTTCTTCCCGGCCGCTGTTTACTCCCTGAGCTTTCAGTTGCTCAATCAACTCCTGAACACCTGTTGAAACGCTGTTTTTGTTGGTGCTATCAGTCATCTTTGAGAATTCCTGTTTACGGATTTAGCTTAAGCGACAATCTGTTGTCCAAGTACCAAAGCAAACACAAAGGCAAATACGGCAAAGCCTTCAACAATGGCTGCAGGCGCTACGGACAATCCAAATATTTCCGGTTTGTTTTTAGCTGAGTTAATGGCTGCGGCGACAGCCTGCCCCTGATAGACAGCGGAATAAAGCAGGGCAATGCCTGTCAGCAGGCCTATCCCAAAGAGTCCGGGAGCACTGTTGACGGAAACGCCAATGGTGTTCAGAGAAAACATAATTACGATGCCGTATATGACCTGTGATGAGGGCATGGCGGAGAGACCAATGAATTTTCCGTAACCACTTTCAACATCCAGCATGGCACCACAGGCAGCCTGGCCTGCGACCGAACAGCCAATAGCAGAGCCAACGGCACCCAGTGCTACAGGGGAGAAAATACCAACCCAGCCAAGGGCAAGAATCAGTGTGTCCATTGGGAAACCTCGTGTTTGCAGAATGATTGAAATGGATACCCTTCCTCAGGGATTCCCCAGTTAACAAATTCAATAACGTTCAGACGCATACCATGAACCACGCCGCTCATTACACAGAGTGCAAAATTAAGCAGATGACCAAACAGAAGAATCAGGGCACTGGACAGTACCCCCATGACAGGGCTGGACTGTAAGGCACTGGCGGCCAGTGAATTGAAGGTCAGAGCCAGAGATGCACCCGAAAG
Source organism: Endozoicomonas sp. OPT23 (assembly GCF_009653635.1). Classification (GTDB taxonomy): domain Bacteria; phylum Pseudomonadota; class Gammaproteobacteria; order Pseudomonadales; family Endozoicomonadaceae; genus Endozoicomonas_A. The sequence continues at coordinate 740,426 of NZ_PPFD01000002.1, forward strand.
CCCCAGAGCAAACAGTCGCATATAGCTCAGCACATCCCCGAAAGCCGAGCTGATGTTATAGAGAGATTTTAATCCTGAGATAAGCCTTAGTAGGGCATCCTTAATAGAATGTACTGGTCGGTTGTCAGAAAAAAACAACACCAGAATTGAGCCCACAGTCAGCAGTGCAGGGGCAATGGTCGAAAAGAAGGGTTTGGGAATGATTTCCGTCATTCCCAGCCAGCCTAGAAGGCCAGCCAGCAAGTTAATAGACCAGCCAAGAGGAACTAGGGAGGCACTGCTGTCTTTCAGACTAACGGCAGACATCAGGTTGGCAATGAGCAGGTGAAACACACCAATAATGATCGAGAGCCTCATCATGGCGTTGTAATCATTGAGGTTGATAATGGCGAGGTCTGCCAGCAAACCTTCTTTTGGTGAGACGCCAAAATAGCTGCCCACCATACAGCCCCAGATCAAGCCAAAGAGAGCCATGATAAAGCCCAGATTTAAAAGTCTTTTATTCTGTGCAGTGCTCGAAATACGACGTTTTATGAAAAATACAATTATCCCGATCAGTAAGCTGTAGCAGGCATCACTGATGATCATGGCAAAAAACAGCGAGAAGGAAAAAAAGACAGTTTTGCCCGGATCCCAGGTTCTATAGCCGGGTGTTTGAAAAAATCCCAGGGCGTCCGCTCCACCACCAACACTAGCCGACTTTTGTAATAGAGTTGGCGGTGCATCGTTAGGTGTCGGAGGTTCAAACTGGACGGCCAAACAGTGTTCCTTACAGTACTGTTTGATAAGCGATTCTTTGACCTTTGGTAACCAGCCCTGAATAAGAAAGAACTCTTCCTCGTTGAGAGTACCTGTACTGGCTTTCGTTAAACTGACCTGATCGCGAAGACGGGCAACAGAGGTTGATATTAAATGAAGCCAACGGCTGAGGTCTTCACGCTCAGCCAGTAACTCATCGAGTTGCTGCTCTGATATTTCCAGTTCAGACTCAAGGCTTGATAAGGAAATTTCACCGACATGAGATCTGGGTGCAGGAAGTTTTTGCTCAGGATCTTCAAGTGAAATGATAACTATGTAACTTTCAACGAGGCTCTGGTGAATGACTTTATAGCAAAGGCTGTTGGCCGCAGCCGACTGAAAGAAATCATCAAGACTGTTGTCAGGAACAACATAAAACCAGAGCCTTTGATCATGCAGCTCGTTCAAGTCGGGAAAACTGAAATCCCCCCAGGGAGTTACTTCCTGTATACGTTCCTGCAGTTTATCTCTCTTGTCCGACACGGCGCGATACTGGCTCTTGTTCTGTAGGGTTTTTTCAATAGCCCGATTAATCTCTTCAGCGCTTGATTCTTTAAATTGGCGTCTGGGAGAGGGAACACGCTCCAGCCATTGCACCGCTTCATTGGCGGTAGATAAAATATTACTGTCGTTAGTTTGTGAGTTGTCGGGTGCCAGTGGAATTAGATGAAGGCAGCCGACCTCCTGTAAACCGGATAAAACCTTCTGCTTTTTATCTGCAGGTCCGTATAACGTCATTCGGTAGAGAGCTTCTATCGCCATAGCATTTTCAGTTCAGGAGTGAACCTGAAGCTGCTCCCTGTAGTTCGGTTTGATATGCCCCCTGGCTTTAGCCAGCTTAGCGTTGATAATGCTGGCTCGATCCTGATCTGACAGGTAAATCTGTATTTTCTGAATATTCTTTTTGCCTTTCGGTATCAAAACTTTTGAGAAAAGGTTTACACGCTGCGCAGTGGTCTGGCTTGCCTTGGCCAGCTTCTCGAGTCGTTCTTTGCGAATATGGTGTTCCAGCTGCCAGGTCAAGGCTTGCTGCATCAGTTCGACATACATATCAACCCAGTGAGGCATAGCCAGGTCACTGTAGGGTATTACCCGCAGTTTGAGCTCATGCAGAATAGGAACCCTTGTACCGACAATATTCTCTTCTCTGATTTCAGTTTTTTCTATTTTGACCAGCGGCTCTACGTCCACATCTTTTCGGGAAAGCATGGGAAGCTCTCTGGCCACTTGTTCAAGAACGTTACCCAGTTTCTGCTCTGCTTCCTCAATAGCAATTTCAGCCTTCTGCAATTCAACCAACAACTGCTGTCGTTTTAACTCCAGCGCAGGTAGATAGCGGTTATAGGCTTTGAGATTCTGCTTTTCTCTGTTCAGCGTACTTTTACTGAGAGTGAGTGAGGTCATTGTGATGTGACCTCTGCTGCCGTTTCAGGGGCAGACTGAAGTGGCCAGTATTTATCGAGAAGACTTTGTTTAATCAGTGTTTCATCCTGAGAGAAACATTCGGCCAGTGTCTGCCAGCCAAGGTCAAGGGCTTCTTCCAGCGGCAAACTGACATTCAAAGACATAAAGCGCTGTTTGAATTTATCACCAAATTCCAGTGTCTTCTGATCATAGTCCGACAGCTCAAAAGCCATGGCTTGTTTCTGTTTAGCGTTTACTGCATCGGAATAGAAACGAATCATGGTGTTCATAATGGCCGCATGGTCATCACGGGTTTCTTTCCCCTGAACCATTTGCTTCAGTCGTGACAGTGAGCCAAAGGGATCAATGACGCCGTTGTGCAGATAGAATTGACCTTCAGTAATATAGCCCGTGTTATCAGGCACCGGATGTGTCACATCATCCCCGGGCATAGTGGTGACAGCCAGAATGGTAACTGAGCCAGCGCCTTTATAGTCGCAGGCTTTTTCATAGCGGCGGGCCAGTTGAGAGTAAAGATCGCCCATATAGCCACGGTTTGCTGGAATCTTGTCCATGGCAACACCAATCTCTTTCATGGCATCGGCATAGCTGGTCATATCGGTCAGGAGGACAAGGACTTTCTTGTTTTCTTCTACTGCGAAATGCTCGGCAACCGCCAGCGCCATATCAGGTGTCAGCAGTCGTTCAACAATAGGATCTGAAGCCAGATTACTGAACATCACCGTCCGTGCAGATACGCCAGCATCTTCAAAGGTAGTTTTGAAAAAATGAAAGTCATCAAAGATAAGTCCCATACCCGCGAAGACCACGACATCAGCTTCGGCCTGAATGGCAATACGTGCCAGAAAGCGGTTATAAGGCTCGCCTGCTACGGAAAAAATTGGGATTTTCTGGGATTCGACCAATGTATTGAACACATCAATCATCGGAATATTCGTCCTGACCATTCTTGAAGCCAGTACACGCCGTACCGGATTAACAGAAGGGCCATCAATTTCTACTTTCGGTTCCTGCTCAAGTGTCGGGCCGTCATCAAGAGCGTCCCCTGAGCCTCGAAAAATTCGACCAAGGATATTTCCGGAATAGGTCACTTTCATGGGTTCACCCAGAAAGGAAACAGCTGCTTCTGTGGATAAACCTTTGGTGCCACTGAATACCTGAAGCGATACTTCTTCCCGGTGCAGCTTTATAACCTGAGCCAGAGAATAAAAGCGCCCTTGCTGCTGGATAATAGCGAGATCGCCAAACCCGATGTGTTCACTGATTCCGGACTGTGATGGAACTTTTACTCTGACAAGATCTCCGACAATGCTCAGGATCTGAGTAAATTTCAGCAAACTCTGGGGCATCACTGCTCCTGATGGTTTGGATTGTTAAATTGAAAGTGAGTGCAACTGTTCAGCTAAGGATTGCTCAGCTAACGAGTGAGACCCATTAGCTGCAAAGTTGGCAGAACAATAGTAGACAAGGTTGCAGCTTTTGCTGGAAGAAAATGAAGAAATTCAGGAAATGACTTTAGAAAGGATATGGATGCAGCCAGAATGTTTTGGCTGCATCTATTAAAACCTAGATGATGTTCTGTTCGGCTTTATCTCCGAGCGTTGCAACCATTACAGCCTTGATGGTGTGCATACGGTTTTCAGCCTGATCAAAAACCACACTGTGCCTTGATTCGAATACGTCCTCGGTGACCTCAAGACCATTCATGCCGTACTTTTCCGCAACGTCTTTGCCGATGGTGGTGTCATCGTTGTGAAACGCTGGCAGGCAATGCAGGAAGTGAACGTCAGGGTTACCGGTTTTCGCCAGCAGTTCATTGTTAACCTGATAGGGGGTCATCAGGCTGACTCGTTCATCCCAGGCTGCGGCTGGTTCCCCCATGGAAACCCAGACATCGGTGTAGATAAAGTCACAACCGGCTACTGCTTCATCAATATTCTGAGTAGCGGTAATCTTGGCTCCGGTTTGCTGGGCAATTGTCTGACATTTTTCGATCAGCTCCGGATCTGGTGTGAAACCTTCGGGAGCCGCGACACGAAAATCGATCCCCATTTTGGCACAACCCACCATCAGGGAGTGAGCAACATTGTTGCGGCCATCACCCATGTAGCAGAGCTTCATCTGGTTCAGGGTTTTACCATTGCCGTATTCGAGCATGGTGAGAAAATCTGCAAGAACCTGAGTAGGGTGCCATTCATCGGTTAAACCGTTCCAGACAGGAACACCTGAAAATTCTGCCAGTTCTTCAACGTGCTGCTGGGAGTGGCCACGAAACTCGATACCGTCGTACATTCTGCCCAGAACTCTGGCTGTGTCTTTCACAGATTCCTTGCTGCCCATCTGTGAACCACCGGCAATGTATGTGACATTAGCCCCTTGATCGAAACTGGCTACTTCAAAGGCACAGCGGGTTCGAGTCGATGTTTTCTCAAAGATCAGGGCAATGTTTCGCCCTTTGAGAAACTGTGGCTCTTTTCGCTCTTTTTTCGCAGCTTTAAGTTGCACAGATAGCTCAAGCAGAGCCGCTATTTCAGTGGTGGTAAAGTCCAGCAGTTTCAGAAAGTGACGTTCTGGCAGTCTGAAATCCATGGTAGTACTCGCTCAGCTTTGTTATTGCTTTGGGCCGATGATGAAACTCATGGCGACAGTAAGAGGCAATAATCGAATATTATTCTCAGTCTGTCTATATGTTTTGCTAAAAATTAGCATAAATATTCATGTATTTTGAGTATTTAGCTAAATAGGGGGCTTTATATGGTTATAGATTTGTTGAACAGGAAAGGCTAGTAAAAACGCAGCAGTCACTATGGGAGCAACAATAATGACGACAGGTTTAAGCCAGCCCATCATTGCATAATATGATTGAACCAGTAAATGAAGGCCGACGTTTGAAGCATGCTGCCATTCTCCCTCAAAAATCAGGCCAGAGATTCCATTGAGATACCCTCCTGTTAACAGGACAAAAAAATCATAATGCTCTAATTCCAGTGCCCGGGTTGTACAGGAATAGTCATCACTGTTTATCGTGGCCCCAGCACTTAATAATTGCTGCCCTGCTTCCAGGTTGTTTTCCTGAATAGCCACAGATAATGCTGTTATGAGTATTATGGATGATGAATCTTTCAGGTTAACTTTTCGCTCCAGAGTTGCATCGATATCAGCATGGGCTGCCACCAGAGAAGTAATGATCTTTGGTTGTGATTGCAGAACTGCTGCCATCAATGCAGTCTGGCCATCCGCGTCGGTGATGTTGGGATCAGAGCCAGCAGATAAAAGTCTTTCAACAGCATGGGGCTGCTCACTGTAGATAACCAGATGCAGGAGAGGGACCTGCAGACTCTCAATGATTTGGTTCGGATCAGCTCCAGCCTTTATCAGTCGGTCGAAGTACTGTTGCTTTGCGTAGAAGCTGGCTAATGCCAAGGAGGTGATGTTCTGCGTATTGGAAACAGAGACTTCCTGATTAAAAATGGGCTGCCTTTTGGTTTTGCTGAATCGCTTTATATAAGTCAGTAATCGATTAAATGATTCAAACTGGTTGTATCGGATGGCAAGAAATAAGGCATTCTCATTTTTTGACGTTACTTTTTGAAAAATGGCGTTATTTTCTAGCAGCAGGCTGGCCAGAGCAGGGTAACCATGGTTAATTGCCAGATGTAATGGTGTGTACAATACTCGCTTGTTTTGGTGGTTTATATTGGCACTGTTGACTAATAGTGTTTTGCAACCTTCAGTATTGTTCACCATCACTGAATGATGAAGAGCGGTATTGCCCAAAGAGTCTGTAGAGTCGACACTGGCACCCAGCTCCAGAAAGCGGCTCAATTGCTCATTACATTGAAAGTGGGCAGCAAGGATAATTGCCGTTTCTCCTCGGCCGTTGATAGATTTATCAATCTCGTCGGGGTTCTCTTCTAAATAAAGCCGATAATTTTCGCCGCAGATATAGCTTATGAGCTGGTCATCGTAGGTCAGAGTCAGGTTAAGTAACGATTCGGGGGCTATTACTTTATGACCCTCCTCAGCAGGAGCCGAAGCAGAAATGCTCTTACTGATAAAAAACAGGAAGAGTGCTCTGCTTGAAAATAAGAAGAGGTACTTTGGAAAGAGTTTAAACACAGTACATCTGCTTTGGCCAAAGCAATTGACTATAGACGACTTAGCAGGAAGCGCTTGGTAGCATATTCAAGGGTAAGCGAGCCAGGGATATCACTCCCAAGCTCTTTTCGAAAGAATGTGCTTTAGCCTTGCTGATAAGCCTTTCGAACTTCGTCGGCAATGATGCTGATACCCTGATCAACGGTTATATGGTCGCGGGTGAAGGTCATTCTCAGGCACTCATGTTTGTGGCGCCAGTCATCAGCAATCCCCGGGAAAAAGTAATGGCCAGAGACAACCAGTACATTACGTTTTTTCAGACGCTCATAAAGTTCCTGACTGGAGATAGGCAGACCCTTAAACCAGAGCCAGAGGAACATGGCGCCTTCCGGCTTATGCACCTGCCATGGCAAGCCAGCCATATGTTTCTTCAGAGAGCTAACTGCAAACTGAGCCTGGTTTTCATAGTAAGGACGAATCACGTTGCGACTCAAGTCAACAATGCTGTCGTCTTTAATCATATCCAGAGCAATCAGGCTACCGAAGCTGTTTGGTGCCAAATTCATAATCGCATTAATACCTGACAGGGCTTTAATCACCTGCTCATTAGCAATCACGATACCAGTACGTGCCGCAGGCAGACCCAGTTTGGAAAGGCTCAGGCAGAGAATGGTATTTTCATTCCATTCCGGGTTGGCATCGGTATAAATCAGGTTCGGGAATGGCGTGCCATAAGCTCCATCGATAATCAGAGGAATATCGTTGGCCCTGGCCATTTCATCCAGTCGACTGACTTCTTCATCGGTCAGAACATTACCGGTTGGGTTGGTGGGGCGGGAAGCACAGATAGCACCGGTACGTTCGTCGACTTTAAGAGCGTTAAAGTCAACACGGTACTTGAACATATGGTCATTGATTTGCTCGATTTCAGGCTTGTTCGCCAGAAAGAAATCGTTACTCAAACCCGCATCGGCATAACCAATATATTCCGGTGCCAGTGGCAGCTGAATACGTTTATGTGAGCCGTCGTCATAATCTCCGGCAAACATATTGAACAGCATAAAGAAAGCCGCCTGGCTGCCATTGGTTAATGCAATATTATCTGCGGTCAGTTTCCAGCCGTACTGGCGATTCAAAAAAGCAGCCAGCTCGGTAACAAATTCTTTCTCACCTTGGGGTGGGTCATAGGTGCCGGTCAAACGGGTAAACTCGGCCTGACTGTCCAGGATTTTCTGCAGTCGCTGGCGAAATACGTCTTCCACTTCAGGGATATGAGCGGGATTGCCACCGCCCATCATTATCATATCCTGTCCACCGGCCAGCGCATGACCAAGATCGTCCATGAGCTGAAGAATGCCGGAGTGACTGGTGAATTTTGTACCAAACGTGGAAAGCTTCATGCCTGCCTCAAATTATCATTATGATCGCTGATAAACATCTGCCATAAAAGCACCGATCGAGCTTTCCAAAGACCTCGTGAGTCTCGGAAAGATGGTGCTTTTTGTTTATGGCTGACTGGCCAGTTTAACCGACAATGGTCTGGCTTGCATAAAGTTTGGGACTACATTTTTTATAGGGAACGGGTTTTATAGGGGGCGGGCTTTATACAGAACAAGAGCGATTCTTGCTGTAATCATGCACCTGGATTTTACCTTCCTTGATCGCCTGCTCAATTTCCTGAAGTGTTTTGCGATATTTCTTCGGCAGTATAGGTTGATTATCAGCACCTCTGACCCAGCCAATACCACCGTTTTTCAGATTCATAATAGTAGTGCCTGACTGCCAGTAGCCGTTCATGGCATTGACCCAGACGTCATAAACGGCGATGCCTGCATGTTTTAACATGGCAGTGAGTATCAGCTCGCCATCAATCCAGTTCTGGTTTGAGTCAGCGCCAATGGCATGAATACCTTTGAAATGAGCTGCGGAAAAAACACCAATGGCGCTGCGCCCTGAAGCGGTATAAATAACGTCAGCTCCACGTTTGATCTGTTTAGTGGCCAGCTGTCTGCCTTTCTCTGGCTCGTTAAAGGCAGCAGCCTCTGTACCAATCATGGATTTGAGGACTTTGATATCATTTTTTATAGCATTGGCACCTTGTTGGTAACCACACTCAAACCGTTTGATCGGCGGTGTTGGCATACCACCAATAAAACCAATGGTGTCAGTTTCAGTCAGCATGGCAGCAAGAGCGCCGACGAGGTAAGAGCCTTCCTGTTCGGCAAAGACTAAAGATCGAACATTGGGCTTATCGACGCTCTGATCAATGGTGATAAAGAACGCATCAGGGTAATCATCAGCAATCTCCTCAACCAGCAGAGCTGTGCGGTAGCCCACGGTAACGATAGGGCCGTAGCCTTTGGCGGCCAGACTTTCCAAACCTGCTTTCAGAGCGTATCTGAGTTGAGGTTCCTGTTGTTCCACTGCAATATCAAAATCTGCCTGAAAACGTCTGACGCCGTTGAGATAAACATCCTCACTGAAGGTACGGTCAAATTTACCGTTGATGTCATAAACGACAGCGGGTTTAAAAGTAAAGGCGTTGGCATTGAGGACGAATACTGAAATTAAAACCAGAAAAAGACGCACCATTCCTATGCGCATGGCGATTCTCCGAATTATTTTTGTGTTATTTAATACACAGTTGCTACGACTTGGCCTGCTGCATATCTTTGAACAGGTCGTGTGATTATTGTTATCGGAAAGTGAAAACCGGTGATGGTTTCTCAGTCAGCTGAATTATCCAATGGGCCTAGAGTAACAAGGGATAAGGTCTTCGTCTTGATATGATATTCCACTAGTTTATTTCGTATGTTCCGTTTTAATCAGGAGTTAACAGAAAATAGGCGTTCTTGCGTTAACTTGTGTTTTATACCAGTGAAGTAGTCTGTTCTATTTGGTAATGAAGTCTTAAAACAGCTGCATGGATACAATATTCCAGCAAAATTTATTGTATTGACTAATCTGTTGTTTCAGTGAAAAACCTATTAATAAATTTCTGTGGATAACTCCACTTCAGCTGGATCAGGGCAGTAATGAAAAGCTGTTTAAAAAGAATACGTATTTATTTAATCCTGCTGTGCTCAGTTTTACCTGCTTCGCGGCTCTGTGCCAGTAGCCTGCTGGATTTATACATGGGCGTTGACCTGATCGGGCAACTGTCCTTGAAAGGAACCTATCTTTCTATCAACCCAAAGCCTCCGTTTTATATGCTACCGGAGTTGAGTTTGGAAGACAGGGTAAGGTTAGTGGAATCACTAAAACCTCGGCAGTACAGCAGGCCAGAGCCGCCACAACCAGACAGAGTTAATGGTGCTGAGGATCAGAGCCTCGAACAAGCGGCTATAAAGGTTAATGATGTAGAGAGAAAACAACAAAATTCCCGCCTGTTAATACGAGGTATGAAGGTTCTTTCCGGAGAGACAATGACTGATGACTACACGGTTATTGTTGAAAATGGTGTGATCAGTCAGGTCGTAGCCACGGCAGCGGTAAATAAACAGGAAGGAGATGAAGAACACGATTATCACGCTGTAGGTGGAATAGTTCTTCCCGGCTTTATTGATCTGCTATTACATGGTGCAGCAGGAGTTGATGTTATGGAGGGTAAGGCTGCTGTTTTGACCATAGCAAACAGGCTGGTGGAAGAAGGTACCACAGCATTTCTGGCTGGAACCATGACACAAAGCCCTGAGCTGACTTTAGCTGCGATCAAGGGAGTACAGGCAGCAATGAAACAGCAGGCATCTGCAGGGATAGAGGGCTCTGAAATATTGGGAGTTCATGCCGAAGGGCCTTTTTTCTCGCCCCATAAAATGGGCTGCCATCTTCCTTCCTGTCAAAGAGTACCGGATCTTTTAGAAGTTGAAACCTGGCAGCAGGAAGCAGACGGTATTGTTAGAGTTATTACTCTGGCTCCCGAACTGCCGGAGGCTGAGGAGTTTATCGCGGTATGTAAAAGTGCAGATATTATTCTATCCATTGGGCATACATCCTGTGACGGCAATGAAGCCTTTGATTACATCGGAAGGGGAATTGGTCTGGCTACACACCTGTTCAATGCCATGCCTGACGGTGGGCATTCGCCCGGCACTGCAGGTTGTGCAATGGGTATTTTGAGAACCGGAATACCTTACACCTTGATCGCAGATAAACATCATCTGGACAGCTCGATAATATACGGCCTGACAGAATGGCGTTCATTTACTCAAAGAGCCATTCTTATCAGCGATGGAATCAGTGCCAAGTACGTTGGTGAAGGCGAGTTCGAATTGGGTGGTCAGGAGATTGTTGTTGAAGGTGATAAGGCAAAATTGAAAGGGAAGAGCAATCTGGCTGGCAGTTTGTTGAAAATGAATGAAGCGGTCAGAAATATAATTGAATTCAGTGCTGGACAGCTAACACTGGCAGAAGCTGCCCTGCTGGCAAGCCGTAACCCGGCCAAGGTGTTGAAGCTGGACCATGTTAAAGGTTTGATAAAAGCAAACATGCATGCTGATCTTGTGATTCTTGATGAAAATTATGATGTGCTGGCGACCTATCGTTTCGGGCAAAAAGTTTTTCCATCAGGCGGCTAATAAAACCAGACTTGTCTGTTTTTACTTTAAATATTCACTATCAGCCCGAATCAATGTTTATCACCTTAATCATGCTTGTTAACTTCAGTAAGATGTCTGACGACTTGTTGTTATCCATTGTTTAGCTTTCTAAACAGCCTTATAGATAAAGTCGGAAGCCATTATGCTTAAGAAGACCTCTGCTGTTCTTGCCCTGTCCCTGCTGTCCGGATTCACCAGTGCTCTGGAGATTGAAGTCGGTGCCACTCTGCCTGCAGTCAAAGTAACCGATGGTGGTGAAATGGTTGTGGTTAAAGATTCTGTTGAATATCAAAGCTGGAGCAGCGATACCGGCGCAGGCAAGGTTCGACTGATTAACGCTATTGCCGGCCGTGGTGAAGCGTCTGAAATGACCACTCCGGTTATGTCTTCCCTGACTGACGCGGGTCTTCCAGCAGAACAGTTCCAGACCGTCACCCTGATTAACAAGGACGATGCCATGTTTGGTACCGGCGGTTTCGTTCAATCAGCGTCTGAAGAAAACAAACTGAAAAGCCCTGAAGCGACCATTATTCTGGATGAAGAAGGCACAGTGCATGAAGCCTGGGATCTGCAAAGCAAGAGTGGAGCCATTATCGTAGTAGGCAAGGACAATAAAGTACTTTATGTAAAAGAAGGTGCCATGTCTGAAGCTGATGCGAAAGAAGTGATGACGACTATCAAGGCAAACATCTAATCGCGTGTTCTAAGAGGCTGTTTAAAACAGCCTCTTAGCGTCAGGGGCGAACCAGATCCTGATATTATTTCACCATGCCAATAAACTGCAGCACCGAACCGTCCGGATGATGAACATACTGCAGTCCTGTAAAACCCTGAGTTTGAAATGAGTTCTCCAGTCGCACCTGCATGGAATAGCGTGCTTTGGTAATCAATTGTCCATTCTGCTTGTTGAAGAAGTGTACTTCCAGACCGTGAACCGTTTGTTTGACGGCAACCCTGAAAGTAGGAAAATCATTCACTTCCCTGGCCGCTGTCGATGACTGACCGTAGTCCAGTTGTATGGGCAGAGTCACCGCCTTCCCCATAGCTTTTTCATTAACCTGAAAATAGAAATTCAGTGCAGCGTCCTGTGACATGGCCATCGCAGCTGATGAAATCATCCAGCAAAGAACCACTGTCAGAATTCCAAATCCCCTTTTCATGGTCGTTTCCATTTGTTGCAAGTCTCTGCCTATGTTCTCGACCAGACCTGAAAAAACATGACGTAGACCCTCTCCATGACAAAGTTGCAGATGCTTCGATTGTTAATGATTAGGTGCTTTTGCCTATGTCTGCATGCGGTGTACTGCTGTACTGTTGCACCATTACAGTTTAAGAGTGTTTTTTTGATTATGAATGTCGAGCAGTGGCTGAAGGTGGTTGACCTTCTTCAGGAGCAGGAAGATGTAGCTGCACTGCGTAGGATTTTAGCGGTACTGCTAACCCCCGAGGAGCAGGATGCCATTGCATCAAGGCTTTCCATTATGAGAGCACTGCTGGCCGGCAATATGTCCCAGAGGGAAATAGCTGCCGATCAGGGCGTCAGTATTGCCAAAGTGACCCGCTGTTCAAACTATCTGAAAAGACTCAGCGAAGAAGAAAAAATGCTGGTTATCAACCAGTAATAAATGAAAGACGCGCTTCCATCCCTCAAAAAGGGATGGAAATGCTATCAGGAAGAAGCAGAACGTATGACTGAAATGACAGCAACAGCCGTACCGCTGGAAAAGAGCAGCTCGGAAGGCAGTGTTCTCGGCGGTGTAGTGATCGTAGCAGGTACTGCCATTGGTGCAGGAATGTTTTCTTTGCCCGTTGCCACTAGTGGCATGTGGTTTGGTTATTCATTAATCGTGATGTTGCTGGTCTGGTACTGCATGTACAGTTCAGCCCTTTATTTGCTGGAAGCGAATCTGAGATTTCCCCGAGGTGCCAGCTTCGACACCATTGCCGAAGCAACTCTGGGTAAAACAGGGCGGATAGTGAATGGCGTTTCCGTTGCTTTCCTTTGTTACATTCTGACCTATGCCTATATTTCCGGCGGCAGTTCTATCATCAGTCATTCGGTGAACTCCGTTTCTGGTGTATCGATTGAACCTGCAATGGCCAGTTTGGTGTTCGCTGTCTTCCTTTCCCTGATCGTGATGATGGGAACAAAAACGGTTGATCGAATCACTACCGTATTAATGGGCGGTATGATTGTTACGTTTCTGGGATCCATCGGTGGTTTGGTGACTGGCGCTGAGACGCAATCTTTGTTTCCTGAGTTATCTCTTTCTGAAACATTGCCCTATTCACTGGCTGCCTTTAGTTTTCTCGCCGTAAGCTTCGGAATGCAGACGTCTGTGCCGAGTCTGGTGAAGTATATGGACAAAGATGGCAGTCGTGTTCGAACGTCACTGTTGACCGGCTCCTTGTTAACCCTGGCGTTCTACCTGCTCTGGCAAGTAGCCGTGTTTGGTAATCTGACTCGTACCGAGTTTCCGGCGCTTATTGCAGCTGGCGGTAATATTGGCGACATTATTTCAGCCCTTGCTAGTACCGGCTTGAACGACAATGTTAATTCATTGTTAAAAGCCTTTTCCAATATGGCGGTTGCCAGTTCATTCCTGGGTGTAGCTCTGTGCCTGTACGATTACATCGCTGACCTGTTTGGCTTTGAAGATAATCTGCAGGGGCGGATTAAAACTGCAGCCATTACTTTTGTTCCACCTACTCTGCTGGGCGTGATGCTGCCAAACGGCTTTATTACCGCTATTGGTTATGCCGGCATGGTGATGTGCATTATTTGTATTCTCTCACCTGTAGCTATGGCCTGGATTGGGCGCAAGGAAGAGAGAAATGATTCGTTCAGAGTGACTGGCGGAGTGGCAAGAATGCTGCTGGTATTTGGTTTTGGTATTCTATCAATGGCACTGGCGGGTTTGGACGCCTTTGGAATGTTACCGACATTCAGTTGATTATAACTAATACATAAAAAAGGCCGTTATCGTAGATTTACGATAACGGCCTTTTTTTGTAACAGTGATTTTAGATGCCGTAACTTTAGATGCTGTAACTTTAAAAAGTATCGCCACCGCCATTTACTGGCAAGTTCTGGCCGGTGATCCACTCGGCCTGATCACTGGCAAGGAAAGTAACTGCTGCGCCAACGTCTGAAGCTCGGCCGGCGCGAGAAACAGGCAGCTGAGCAATTACCGAGCTGAACAATGCGTTGATCTCTTCAGAAACATTGGTGCTGGCTGCGTTTTCCATCAGGCCCAGAGAAACAGTGTTAGCAGTGATGCCGTAACCGCCTTCTTCTACCGCTACGGATTTGGTCAGCTGCATACCAGCTGCTTTGGAAGCTCCGTAAATAGACAAACCGGCAGTACCCTTACGGCCACCGTCAGTACTTATGGTGATAATACGACCGCGGCCTTTTTCACGCATGCCTGGAAGTACGGCACGAATACCGTTCATTACACCAAAGACGTTCAGGTCAAACTGGCGATGCCAGCTTTCAGGGTCAGTAAAAGCAAAAGGCAGGAAGTGCTCCGTGTTGCTTTCAACAGGAACGATACCGGCGTTGCTGACCAGAATATCCAGAGTACCGATCTCACCAATAGCCTGTTCAAAGGCTTCAAGGCTGGTAACATCAAATGCTTTTACACGAGCATCAATATCTTCTGCGCGCAACTCTTCAGCTACTTGCTCGGCGCGCTCCGGAAACAGATCGTTGATGTAAACAGTAGCTCCCGCCAGGCCCAGACTGCGAGCAATACCGACTCCCATGCCCTGACCGGAACCTGTGATCAGAGCTTGATGACCTTTCAAATCGTACACTAGAGATACCTCAAATCAGTGGTTTTCGAAGGTCATGCTAACGATTTGCATCCAGGTAAAAACTCGTACAAGGTCGATGCGAAAGAGCGAGAACTGTTGTATATCTCAGGCTGTCTGGCAGAAAAAGATATAAAAAATGGACAATATGAACAATTCACAAAGTATATATTTCTAAATTAATTAGCTGATTTAGGTTTTAAAGCTAAAAACAAAGGTTGCTAAGAGATTGTTTTTGCGAATGTGGGTTGTATAGGTACAATACGCAGGTCTTCTACTGAAGCAATTGCCAGCGGACAGAAGGATTGTTGACCGGATGGCGAACCTATAACAACACACAAGTAGTAAAGCGTGTCGGTGACCCCGATACCGTGGAGTGAAATAATAATATGAAAAGAATAGTGGCCCTGATGGCTGTGCTGTTTGCTTTCAGCACCAGCCTTTTTGCTTCTGACACAGCTCTGTGGCAGAAGTCGACCCTGAACCAGATCATTGAGCGCGGCACTTTGCGTGTGGGTATGGAAGCTGGCTATATGCCATTTGAAGTAACCAACAAACGTGGCGAAATCATTGGTTTCGACGTAGACATTGCCCGTCAGATGGCGAAAGCCATGGGTGTAAAACTGGAACTGGTTAACACTGCCTGGGACGGAATCATCCCTGCGCTGCTGACCAAGAAGTTTGACATCATCATGTCCGGCATGACCCTGACTTCCCAGCGTAACCTGCAGATTAACTTTGCCGAGCCATACATCGTGGTTGGTCAAAGCATCCTGCTGCGTAAAGGTCTGGAAGGCAAGATCTCCAGCTACAAGGATCTGAACAACAAGAACTTTACTGTTGCCACCAAGCTGGGTACTACCGGTGAAGCGGCGACCAAGCGTTTCCTGGGTAAGTCCAACATCCGTCTGTTTGAAACAGAAGCGGATGGCGCACTGGAAGTAGCTAACGGTAAAGCTGATGCGTTTGTTTACGACCTGCCTTACAACGCGATCTACACCGCTCAGAACCCGGGCAAGATCTCTCACCTGGACACACCGTTCACTTTTGAACCGCTGGCCTGGGGTATTCGTAAGGGCGATCCAGACTTCGAAAACTGGCTGAACAACTTTATGCGTCAGATCCGTGGTGATGGTACTTACGACAAGATCTACGGCAAGTGGTTTGAAAGCTCTGAATGGCAGAAGACATTAAACTAAGTGATTAGCAGTAAACCCGTTATGGGCCGTCCTCTGCAGATGGAAAAACAGCCAAGCCAGGTTCTGTGGAACCTGGTCTTCGCTGTACTGTTGCTAGTGATCGGTCTGGGTATCTTTAAGTCCAGTCAATCCATTGACTACACCTGGCGCTGGGAGCGCATTCCTCAGTACATTGTTTATCAGGCTGAAAACGAACTGAGAGCCGAATACGACGGCACAATAACAGCCAACGACGCTGGTCAATTGATACTGACCAATGACTTCGATGCTGACGAACAAGCAGTTATTGAAGGTTTTAGTGACATACAGGTCAACGAAGGTGACCTGATATTTGAAGGCGACCTGCTGGCCGTCAGTTATGAATGGCAACCAGGGCCGATTGCAAACGGTCTGGCAATGACCATCAAGCTGTCGCTGGTGGCTATTGTTTTCGCCATTCTTTTGGGGGTAATTTCCGGGCTGGCACGTATTTCGCCGAATCCCGCCCTGCGTCATCTTTCTGTTCTCTACATCGAACTTATTCGTGGCACGCCACTGCTGGTACAGATTTTTATCGTTTACTTCTTTATAGGAACAGTACTGAATCTGGATCGATTTACTGCTGCTGTTGCAGCTTTGTCCATCTTTACCGGAGCCTACATAGCCGAAATTATTCGCGCTGGTATTGAGTCTATTAACAAAGGGCAGATGGAA
Organism: Endozoicomonas sp. OPT23; assembly: GCF_009653635.1. Lineage (GTDB taxonomy): Bacteria > Pseudomonadota > Gammaproteobacteria > Pseudomonadales > Endozoicomonadaceae > Endozoicomonas_A. The sequence continues at coordinate 757,053 of NZ_PPFD01000002.1, forward strand.
GCGGGTCGGAGTCTGGGAATGGGGCGTGGTCAGACCATGCGCTATATCATTCTGCCACAGGCGTTTAAGCAGGTTCTGCCACCACTGGCGGGTCAGTTTATTAACCTGATCAAGGATTCCTCTCTGGTATCGGTTATCTCTCTGACAGATTTGACCAAGGCAGGACGTGAAACAGTCAGCAGTACCTTCAGTCCATTTGAAGTCTGGTTTACGGTAGCATTGCTGTATTTGGTATTAACAGGACTATTGTCGTACGTTGTACGTCGAATGGAGTTGAAGTATGCCGTCAACCGCTGATGCTGAAGTTTTGAAACCGACAGTTGCAGAACCGATTATAAAAGTAACGGACATCCACAAGGTTTACCCCAATGGAGTTCATGCGCTGAAGAATGTCAGCCAGGAAGTTCAGGAAGGTGAAGTGGTTGTGGTTATTGGACCCAGTGGTTCCGGTAAGTCCACTTTTCTGCGAACCATTAACCAGCTTGAAACCATCAATGCCGGTGAAATCGTCGTTGATGGTATCTCCCTGACGACTCCGGGTGATGTCAACAAACTGCGTGAAGAAGTGGGCATGGTGTTTCAATCGTTTAACCTGTTTCCACACCTCTCGGTTCTGGACAATATTTGTCTGGCTCCCATGAAGGTTCGTGGGCTGAGCAGAAGCGATGCGGAAGACCGTGCAGTCGAACTGTTGGCTAAAGTAGGTTTGTCTGAAAAAGCCCGAAGTTACCCACCTCAGCTGTCCGGTGGTCAGCAGCAGCGTGTCGCCATTGCTCGTGCCCTGGCCATGCAGCCGCGTATTATGCTGTTTGATGAGCCAACCTCTGCGCTGGATCCGGAAATGGTCGGCGAAGTGCTGGACGTTATGAAGCAGCTGGCTAAATCCGGAATGACCATGGTCGTTGTAACTCACGAAATGGGCTTTGCCCGTGAAGTGGCTGACCGTGTGTTGTTTATGGAATCCGGTGAACTGCTGGAAGACAGTTGTCCTGATTCATTCTTTGATCGTCCAGAGAGTGAACGTCTACAGAACTTCCTTAGTCAGGTGATCTGACTATTGAATACCGGTCAGTCTCATTTTGAAGGCTGACCGGTTTCGTTAAGCCCTTCTTATGTTTCTGACCCTGCTTTTGTAAAATGCCTTTCTGATTATTTTGGTGAATTGTTTATGGAATGCCGCCTGGGCTGTGGTGCCTGCTGTATAGCTCCATCTATTACTTCTGCTATTCCTGGAATGCCAAACGGAAAACCTGCAGGTGTTCGCTGTATTCAACTGAATGAAGCGAATTTGTGCAGTATTTTTGGACAGCCTGAGAGGCCTGCAGTTTGTGGGCACTTTAAAGCAGCGGATTATGTTTGCGGGGATTCTGATGCTCAGGCTTTAAATAACCTGATTGAGCTGGAAGAGATCACTTTATAAAAATACGACCGGAGATTCCGGCCGTATAAACATCTTGGAAAAGAAGTAGATCAGCTTTTGAATTCAACTTCAGGCAGCTGATATTCATCCACAATAACTTTGTCTGCAGCAGGCATGATCTCCGCAGTGCCTTTTACTACAGTCTTACCATCCTGATTCACCACATTGGTGGTAACAGTGGCGCGCTTGCGACGTTCATTGATCTCTTTGACTTCCAACTGAACCGTCACAGTATCGCCTACTCGTACCGGACGCATAAACTTTACTTCCTGACCCAGATAGATGCCACCGGGTCCTGGCAGCTTGGTTGCCAGTGCGCAGGAAATCAGTGAAGAGGTCCACATGCCATGGGCAATACGGCCTTCAAACTGAGTAGTCTTGGCGAAGTCTTCGTCCAGGTGAACGGGGTTGGTATCACCGGAAACCTTGGCAAAAAGTACCAGATCTTCTTCGGTCAAAGTGCGGGTGAGAGAGTCAGAATCACCCACTTTCAGTTCTGCAAAAGGAATATTTTCCAGCTTACGCATTCTATGTGGCTCTTTAAGAGAATTGTCGAGTTTAGATCTTTTCGTTCATCCATTGTATCAGGCGATCAACCACTTGCTGAGCATTGACTTCATTAAACATCTCATGACGCCCGTCAGGATAAAGTTGCATTGTGACATCACTGAGACCTTCGTTCCGTAAAGCTTTTGTTAGATTCTGTTGTCCTTTTGGGTAACTGACTGAATCCTGTTCGCCACCCATGACCAGAACAGGCAGATTTGATGGGATTTTACTCAGGTTGGCAGATTTCTGATTACTTAACATGCCAGTGAACAGTTCTTTCCAGAGCTGATTCGTACAATCGAAACCACAGAGCGGATTATTGGCATAGAGATCAACCTGCTCCTCATCACGACTCAGCCAGTCGAATTCGGTTCGGTTCGGTTTAAAACGTCGGTTGTAGCTGGTAAACGTCAGTTGTTTGATGATGGGGCTGTGTCCGGTTATTCCTTGCCGCAGAACTTCAAGGCTGGCGACTATTTTTCCCAGCTGAAGCAACAGTGCTGGTGCAAAGTTGGAGCCCGAAAAAACAGCCGCAGCCACTTCGGGTTGATGCTCAATCAGATAACTTTGCAGCATATAGCTGCCCATACTGTGGCCAAGCAGAATCAGTGGCAGGTTTGGGTGTTTTGTTTTGATGTCACCAACAACACAAGCTAAGTCTCCTACAACCTGTTGCCAGCCATTATCGTCAGCAAAATAACCTTTCCCCGTTGTTTTTATGCAGTCGCCGTGGCCTCGGTGGTCATGGGCATAAACGATAAATCCTGCTGCATTAAGTTGTTGAGCAAGCAGGTCATAGCGTCTGGCGTATTCAGCCATCCCGTGACTGATGTGGATAACAGCTTTGGCGTCTGGAGTATCCCAGCAGATGAATGGAATGCTGTGGGTTTGTCGCTGAAGGGAAAATTGCTTCATGCCGGAATCTGCCGCCTGATACTTATTATTATCCGAGGCAGTTAGCATACTTCAGTCAAGGTATTTTTCGCACATCATCTATCAGCTTTTTGTCGGAAATGGTAATCTTCTCCGTCTGTTTACGCTTTTTAAAGAAAATACTTACTAACATTACTGTACATCACTTGTCAGTTACTCATTAGAGCTTGTTAGTCGGTTTTTTACGTTTATTTTTACCGGGGCGACAAGGGTTCCTCCTGCCGCTCTGGTTGTAGTTTGTGGTAACTGATTTCGTAATGTTTCTGGCATCTCTCGGGCAGTACAGGTTCATTTCTTCAGCAAGGAGGAAGGCCCTGTGATAAGCAGTGATTTCTGGCAAGACAAATACCCTGAAGGCATTCAACCCGAGATAGATACCGGACAGTATCGGTCTATCCTCGATGTGTTGGACTATTCAGCTCGGCGCTATGCCCATAAGCCAGTGTTCAGCAATCTTGGTAAAAGTATCTCCTACTCAGAGCTTTATGAGCTGAGTGGGCACTTCTGCAGCTATCTTCAGAACCACACTCGGCTTCGTCCGGGTGACCGTATCGCCATTATGATGCCGAACCTGTTGCAGTTTCCTGTCGCGGTATTTGGTGCATTAAGAGCGGGACTGATTGTTGTAAATACCAATCCGCTGTACACCGAAAGGGAAATGGAGCACCAGTTCCGTGACTCTGGCGCGAAGGCGTTGGTCGTACTGGCCAATATGGCGCATATGGCTGAAAAGGTGGTGCCTAAAACCACCATCGAAGAAGTGATTATCACTGAAGCCGGTGACCTGTTGTCACCGATTAAACGTACAGTGATCAATCTGGCGGTAAAGCACATCAAGAAAATGGTGCCGCCGTATAATGTTAAAGGTTCAGTGCCTTTTATCCGGGTGATGAAACTGGGCGCTATTCACGCGCCACAGGACATCCGTCGTGAAGGCGATGATGTTGCTGTATTGCAATACACGGGTGGTACAACAGGTATCGCTAAAGGTGCGATGCTGAGCCATCGAAATATCATTGCCAATATGTTCCAGGTAAAAGCCATGGTGGCCAGAAACCTGGAAGATGGTAAGGAAATGCTGGTAGCACCTTTGCCGCTCTATCATATCTTTGCTTTTACTGTGCACTGTATGGTAGGCATGGTAGTGGGCGCCCACAACCTGCTGATCACCAATCCCCGTGATATGAAGACCTTTATGAAAGATCTGAAAGGTCAGCCTTTCAGCATGTTTGTAGGTCTGAACACTCTGTTTGTCGGTCTGATGAATAACCCTGAATTCCGCAAGCTTGATTTCAGTCATCTGAAGAATACCGTGTCCGGCGGCATGGCTCTGCAGATGGATACCGCGGAACGTTGGGAAAATCTTACCGGTTGTAAGGTTTGTGAGGGTTACGGCATGACCGAAACGTCACCAGTAGTGACCATCAACCCTCTGGATCGCATCAAACTGGGCAGTATCGGTATTCCTGTGCCTTCCTGTCGTTTGAAGGTCATTGATGACGAAGGTAATGACCTTGGCCTGAATGAAGTGGGTGAACTCTGTGTGCTTGGCCCACAGGTAATGAAAGGCTACTGGGAGAATGAGGCCGCAACGGCTGACTCTATTGATGAAGCTGGCTGGCTGAAAACAGGCGATATTGCCCGTATTGATGATGAAGGTTATATAACCATTGTTGACCGCAAGAAGGATATGATCTGCATTTCCGGCTTTAATGTTTATCCCAATGAGCTGGAAGATGTTTTATCGGCTCATCCTGACGTTATGCAGTGTGCTGCTATCGGTGTGCCCAACAAGAAAACCGGTGAAGCTATCAAGGTCTTTCTGGTCAGTTCTAATCCTGAACTGACAAAGGAAGAGGTGACTCAATACTTCCGCAAGAATGTAACGGGCTATAAAGTGCCCAAGCAGATTGAGTTTCGTGATGAACTGCCAACAACCAATGTCGGCAAGATTCTTCGTCGTGAGTTGCGGGATGAAGAGTTGAAAAAACTGGTTGATAATTAAATCAGATTATTGCCGCCCGGATAGTTTGCTACTTGCCGAACTATCCGGGTGTGCATCTGTAGATTATCTTCTTTGTGGGTTGTCAGGATCAAAATCTTTTTGTTTTTTATCCGGTTCGCTGTACCTCTGCCATAGGAATCGTCCAAGCCAACTACCACTCAGCCAGCCAGTTCCTCCAGCAACGGTCATGGATAGTAGTCTTAGCCAAGGTGGCATGTCAGGCGAAAGATAGGCTGCAGTAATGGCTAGTGAGCTCAGGATCACTGCAGGTACTGCTTCAGTCAGCTGCTGTTCGGGGACAGTATTGACCAATACAGAATAATGACCAAGTGAGGCGAAGCTAATGACAGTTTCAAGGTCACCAGATAGCACCTGCCCTGAAGCGAGCATTAGGTAGTATTGGTCTTGTTCCCTTATGACAGCTACGTGACCTGTATACTCCAGAGTTATGATATCCCAGCTTCCGTCTTGAATATTCTGAAGCCAACTCCTTATATTTGTAAGATAAGAGGAGCCAGCGCGAATAATACGAGGGATATCAGTCATACCCTCATTAGCGAAGCGTTCAAAGCGTGCAATATATCCTGAGGGATCCTGCTGAAAACCATACTGCATGAGGTAGTTGGGAGGGGGGGTATTGTTGTTGTTCCAGGAATGGAAGAAGTGTCTGAGAATTGAGTAAAATAAACAGAACTGGCCAGAAGTAAAACTGATCTGCGCCAATACGTTTGCTGTTCCTTCCGTTTCCAAAAGGGTCATAAGAGTATAAAGAATCGCCAATTGCAGCCGGGCACTGAAATTCTGAGAGCCAGCAGCGGATACTCTGTAAGTTGCAGCTTTGATTGCCTCTATTGGAATGACCTGAATCAGCTCAGAATTGCTGCCATATTGGTTTACCCGATAAGCCGACAGTGAAAGCTTATGAGCTTCCCCCAGACGTGATAAATCATATAGTGCAGCGAGTTGCCGGAGGGTTGGCAGTTTAAGTCGTGATTGTTTGGAGGGGCTGGCTGTAATGAATTCGGAGCTATCAAAAGTCCTGCTGGAAAATACGGGTTTTTCCATTGCCAGACCATAGTCTTCAATAGTAAACGCTGTACCGCATTCCTTGCATTTGACCAATGTATCGCTTTGACAATTTATTACGTCATATTTGTTGATGTCTTTGTTACTGCAACTAGGGTTAGGACAGACCAGCTGTAGCTTTGGGGTGGCCTGTGCATTGCCCCCTATGAGAAATAATAGAACCAAAGAGCAAAGAACAAATTTCGAGATGTGCCTCATTCTAAAGCCTATTGATATTAATTGAGGCTAATATAATAGTTCGTGATTTCAAAAGAGGGGGAGTTAGTTTATTAGTGACCCGAAAAAATCGCTTGTTTAGTTGAGTTGATTATTTCGGACTAATAATAATCAGCGGTCATCGGGAGATGAAATGACTATGATCTGGCCTGATCAGATTTCTTTTTCTGTTAAGCCTGTACACTTCCGGTTCTGTCCCTGGACAAAATTAACTCGATATAACAGCTCCTGGTCGGGATCAATATTTCAAAACAAGGGGTATGAGTGAGTTTCTGCTCTCGGCTGCTCAAACTGATAATTCAGCATCTTTTTCAGAGATTTCAGAAAAGCCTGATCGTAAAAGGTAGTACCCAGCCCCATGAATTCATAAGCTTTTTGCCCGCAGCAGGCGAGCAAACAGCAATTTAATATTCGATTGCCTGAGTCTACACACTTATAATGGTGGTTTTGTCTATTTTCTGGAGAATTGAGTGTCCGGCCGCAATGACTTACGCAGTGCCATCAGCCAGTGCATGATCAGGGATCGCTTCCCCATTAGCAGACAACTTCAGCGACTCAAAAACAGCGATGAAGAAGGGCTGAAAAAACTGCTGGGCCGGATAGAGCGTTCTACCGAAAGAGCCTCTGCCCGACTGTCTGCCATCCCTGAAGTTGAATACGATCAGGCGCTTCCTGTCGTAGAGCGACGTGATGAAATTCGCGAAGCCATCGAGAATAATCAGGTGGTGGTTATTGCTGGTGAAACCGGTTCCGGTAAAACCACCCAGTTGCCAAAGATTTGTCTGGAAGCAGGGCGAGGAGTTTTTGGCCTGATTGGTCATACCCAGCCCCGTCGTCTGGCAGCCCGTTCGGTAGCCGGTCGTATCGCGGAAGAGCTTAAGGTTCCCATGGGTGAACAGGTCGGTTATCAGGTACGTTTTACCGACCATGGAAATGAAAATACACTGGTTAAGTTGATGACCGACGGTATTCTGTTGGCAGAAACCCAGAATGATCGTTTTCTCAATCGCTATGACACCATCATCATCGATGAAGCCCACGAACGAAGCCTTAACATTGACTTCCTGCTGGGCTATCTCAAAATTCTGCTGCCAAAACGCCCTGACCTCAAGCTGATTATTACTTCTGCGACCATCGACGTCGATCGTTTCTCCCGACATTTCAATAATGCGCCGGTTATTGAAGTCTCTGGTCGTACCTATCCGGTCGAGTTGCAATACCGTCCTCTGGAAGACCTGGAGCTGGAAGGGCGTGATGCCGACCAGCGACTGCAGCAGGGTATTCTTTCAGCGTTACGTGAGATTGAAGACAGTGAGCGTGGTGGCAGTGGTCCGAAACTGGGTGATGTTCTGGTCTTTCTCAGCGGTGAGCGGGAAATCAGGGAAACCTCCAAGTTTCTGAAAGATGCCAAGCTCAGGCATACCGATATTCTGCCGCTTTATGCGCGTTTATCCGCTGCAGAACAGAACCGTATTTTCCAGACGGGCTCTGGTCGTCGCGTGATTCTCTCCACCAACGTGGCTGAAACCTCTCTGACAGTTCCCGGCATTCGCTACGTTATTGACCCCGGTACAGCGCGAATCAGTCGTTATTCTGTCCGCTCTAAGGTTCAACGATTGCCCGTGGAACCTGTGTCACAGGCTTCTGCCAACCAGCGTAAAGGTCGTTGTGGTCGTGTAGCGGAAGGTATCTGCTATCGCCTCTACTCTGAAGAGGATTTTCTGGGCAGAGCCGAGTTTACCGATGCCGAGATTCTGAGAACCAACCTGGCCGCGGTTATTCTGCAGATGCTGAAAATGGGGCTGGGCGATGTGGCTGCCTTCCCGTTTGTTGATGCGCCTGATGACAAAGCCATCAACGATGGTTTTAAACTGTTGCAGGAACTTGGTGCGGTTAACGAGCAACGTCGAATGAGTCGTGTTGGTCATCAGCTGTCAAAACTGCCGGTTGACCCTCGAATGGCTCGAATGCTGGTTGAAGCCGATAAAAACAATGCCCTGAATGAAATGCTGATTATTGCTTCGGCGCTGGCGATTCAGGACCCAAGGGAACGTCCAGCCGAGAAGCAGCAGGCGGCGGATCAGCGACACCGCGAACATTACCACGATGACTCTGACTTCCTGAGTTTTGTTAATCTCTGGAATGCTTACGAAGAGCAGCGTCAGGAGTTGTCTCAAAACCAGTTGAGAAAGTACTGCAAACAGCAGTTTCTGTCGTTTATGCGCATGAGAGAGTGGCGTGACCTTCACCGTCAGCTGTCACTGGCCTGTAAGGACATTGATCTGAAGGTCAATGAAGAACCCGCCGGTTACGGTGATGTCCATAAGTCACTGCTGGCAGGTCTGCTGTCCCATCTGGGTAACAAGGACGATGACGCCGATTATATGGGCGCTCGTAATCGTCGTTTCTGGTTGTTCCCCGGCTCAACCCTTTATAAGAAAAAGCCTAAGTGGGTTATAGCCTCAGAGCTGGTAGAGACTTCACGACTGTTTGCTCGTACCAGTGCCAAGATCGAACCTCAGTGGATTGAGCCGCTGGCAGGTCATCTGGTGAAGCGCAACTATTTCGAACCTCACTGGGAAAAGAAACGTGCTCAGGTCGTCGCCTTTGAGCAGGTGACGCTCTATGGCCTGATTGTGGTGGGCCGTCGTCGTGTCAGTTATGGCGCTATTGACCCTGTTGTTTCCCGTGAGATCTTTATTCGCGAAGCATTGGTGGAAGGTCACTTCCATTCAAAAGGTAAGTTCCAGCAGCACAATCTTGATCTGATCAGCGAAGTCGATGAGCTGGAAGCTAAATCCCGTCGTCGAGATATTCTGGTGGATCCGGAGACGCTGTATCAGTTTTACGATGAAAAACTGCCGGAGGCTATTTTCAACGGTGCGGGTTTCGAGAAATGGCGAAAGGGCGTTGAGCATAAAGACCCAAATCTGCTCTTTCTCACTAAAGACTACCTGATGAAACACGACGCAGGTGAGATTACTGAGAATAAATATCCGGATCGTCTGCGTTGGGAGGGGCTTGAGCTACCGCTTACTTACCATTTTGAACCCGGTGCGGTTGACGATGGTGTCACCCTGACTCTGCCCGTTCAGGCTCTTCGGTTGCTGCCAAAGCATCGTCTTGAATGGCTGGTGCCAGGCATGCTGTTTGATAAATGTGTAGCACTGGTTCGTAACCTGCCTAAAGCGGTTCGTAAGAACTTTGTGCCGGTTCCAGACTATGTCCGTGGCGCAATGGAATCCATGTCCATTTGTGATGAACCACTGACCGATATTCTGGGTCATCATCTGCATCGTATGTCCGGTACCCGTATTCTTGATGAGCACTGGAGCGATGACGGCCTGTTGGATCACCTGAAGATGAACTTCAGGCTGATCGATGAAAACGGCAAGCTGTTGGGGCAGGGACGAAACCTGACCAAACTCAAAGAGAAATACGGCAAGCAGTCAGAAGACAGTATGCGCCGTCTGACCGACAGTTCTCTGGAACAGCAAGGTTTGAAAGACTGGAGCTGTGGTGACCTGCCGGAGGAGATCACTCGCAAGGTCGGTGGTCTGGTGTTAAAAACCTATCCGGCACTGGTGGATCAGAAAGATTCGGTAGCTGTGAAACTGTTTGAAGATAAAGGCATGGCTGATGCGGTCAACCGAAAAGGTCTGACCCGGTTGTTCCGCTTCAAGCTGTCAGTTCAGCTGAAGTTTGCCCTGTCCCGTATGAAAAACCTGAAACAGGTGAAACTGTACGCTACGGGTTCATTGCAGGCAAAAGTGCTGGAAGAGGACATTCTGTCGTTTTTGATTTCAGAAATCTTTGTCCGTGAACCTGCAGAATGGCCACGTAATCAGGAGGATTTTCAGAATCTGATTGAAAAGCGTAAAGGTGAAATTGTGCCTTTTGCAGAGGATATCGATAAGTTGCTGCTGGATATCTTCAAACGGGCTCATACCATCAATAAGAACCTGAAAGGCAAGATAGCTTTTGATCAGGCGTTCTCGCTGTCGGATATCAAACTGCACCTTTCCCAGCTGATTTATCCTGGTTTTCTTACTGAAGCAGGTAATAAGTGGCTAAGGCATTACCCGAGGTTTATTCAGGGTATTGAAGTTCGACAGGAAAAGCTGGCTGCACAGGTGAATAAAGACCGAGCCTGGACCGAAGAGCTGAGCAATCTTTATAAGGCTTGGGAAAAGCGCAAGGAAGTTCACGAAAAGCATAAGATGGTTGATCCGAACCTGGTGCTCTATCGCTGGATGCTGGAAGAGTATCGGGTTTCACTTTTTGCCCAGAAACTGGGAACACGGTTTCCTGTGTCGGATAAACGCTTGAGGAAGCTCTGGGGTGAGGTTCAGGAGATCTGAAGTCGAACTTTTTTGAGTACTCAGGCTACATGGACACTCTGATTAGGCATGTAGCCTGAGTCTTTAACTCCGCTCTACAGAACTTATTCGCAGGTTTCTTAGTCACGTTCTTTCACAACGTTAGTTGTTGATACAGTAAATAATGATACGGCCGTTATTTGTAGCTAATGAGATTAAAAGGACTGTGCGATGAAAAAACTTGTATGGGTACTGATGCTGGTATTGATCGCAGGACTTGGTTATACCATCGCCAACGATATTGATCTGCCGGACGAGTTTGAAGAGTTCACTGAAAGCTTTGAAGAATTTTTTGATGGCGATGAAACTGCATTCAACGAAATAGAGGATGGCTATGACTGGCAGCAGCCTGACCAGAATAATGACACTGATTCATATCAGGAATATATAGAAGAGTAGTAACTGCTTTTCTCTCTCCTTCAATATCCCCCCTGACGTTTACACACGGTTCTGACACCCAATAACAAAACCAGCGCTAAACACTAACCAAGGGGAATATTCATGAAGTTTAAGGTCATTAAACTCAAGTCTGTTTCTCTGGCTACTGCTGCCACCCTTGGTGTTGACGGTAAGGCTGAGAACCATTCTGGTTACGAAAATACTGATAACAAGGACAGCGGCAATGCTATTGTTGGCCGTCTGCAGTATGTCTTCTAAATCGGTGTGGCTCCTGTAAAACTTGTGTGTCTTTGGCCCTAATTATGCGGGGCCTTTTTATTTCCGGGTTCGTGTCCAAATGATGAGGGTTGTGAAGAGAGAGTCTGTCAGATAACTGCCAACTTCGACGTAAAGGACTAAAGTTGCTACAAAATTTGACGAAACAGTAATTTAGACCTTAACTGAATTAATAAGTATTTGTTTATTACGTTTTATTTTAGTTAGAGCTGTTAATTCGCATTGATTTGATGACAAGGATAGTCGTTACAATGGAAGCAGCAGATCAGGTATTGATCATCGATGATTCTCAACAAAGACGTCATGATTTAAGTACCATAATCGAGTTTATGGGGTATCACACCAAAGCCATCAGTTCGGCCTACTGGGAAGATGCCATTAGCGAATCCGACCGGCACAGTTTTTGTGCTCTCTTCCTGGGTGATTACCTGCAGGCTGAAAACTCCATGCAGGCCATGATTGCCCGCATTCAGCGCTGGAGTGGTGGCGTTCCTGTTATAAGGATTGCCGAACCTCTGCCTGAGAACCTTCAATCTTCGCTTCGCCGTCAGATTATTGCCAGAATTGACTGGCCCTGTAATCGTAACCAGCTGCTTTCCTGCCTGCACTATGGGCAGGTCTACAGAGAGCAATGGCGTCAGCTTCACACCACCGGTATGAACCAACAGGTTGAACTGTTTAAAGGGCTGGTGGGTAAGAGCGACAGAATGCGTAAGGTGAGAGCCGATATGGCTCAGGTGGCTGACAGTGATGTTAATGTGATGGTCACTGGCGAATCCGGAACCGGTAAGGAATTGGTCGCTCGAAACCTTCATGAACATTCCAGCCGCAGAGACATGCCTTTTGTTCCTGTTAACTGTGGTGCCATTCCCAACGAGTTACTGGAAAGCGAATTGTTCGGCCATGAAAAAGGTTCGTTTACCGGTGCTGTGCAGACAAGAATCGGTCGATTCGAACTGGCCCAGGGTGGCACACTGTTTCTGGACGAAATCGGAGATATGCCACTGCATATGCAGGTGAAGCTGCTTCGAGTGCTTCAGGAAAGAACCATTGAACGAGTCGGTGGTTCAGAGCAGGTTCCGGTGGATGTCAGAATTATTGCTGCGACCCACAAAAATCTGGCGGAAATGATTGAGGCGGGAGAGTTCAGAGAAGATCTTTACTACCGCCTGAATGTATTCCCCATTGAAATGCCTGCATTGCGAGAACGTCCGGAAGATATTCCGCTGATTCTCAATGAGTTGGTCAGTGCCATGGAAAAACAGAATCGCGGATCTATTCGATTAAGTTCAGCGGCTATTTTATCTCTGTGTCGCCATGAGTGGCCTGGAAACGTCAGGGAAATGTCGAACTTGCTTGAGCGTTTGGCGATTATGTTCCCTTACGGTGTCGTGGGTGTTCAGGATTTGCCGCAGAATTTCCGTCATATGGACGCGATCGGGGATGATGACGGAGTTGCTGAGTTGTTTCCGGATAGCATTCAGCCTGCAGGTCAGGGGAAAGTCGATGATTTGGCGATTTTGCCAGTCGGTGGCATTAACCTGAAAGAATTTCTGACCCGCTTGGAGAAGAGTTTGATCCAGCAGGCATTAAGCGACTGCAACAGTGTGGTGGCCAGAGCTGCGGATAAACTTCAGATTCGTCGTACAACACTGGTCGAAAAAATGCGTAAGTATGGTTTACAGAGATATGAAGAAACTATGCGGTAATATCAGGCGGTAAATGCGCTCTATTGTTTGACGGAAGTCTGACAAAAAAGGCCGTAAGCGAAAGCTTACGGCCTTTTTTGTTTTCTACTGTGGAAATTTTTACAGGGTTCATATTGTGTACTGGCTAATGTAGGTCGGCGTTGAACATAGTGAAGCCCAACAAAAATAGTCAAAAAATAAAACGTTGGGCTTCGTACCTCAGCCCAACCTACCTATTTGTATTGGTATCAATGCCTGTTTGTTCTTTCTGGTTGGTTTCTGCTTTTTGTCTTATCTCTTTTTTTTATTCATTAACTTGGCACTTCAAAGTTTAAATTCTGCGTAAGTCGACAGAGTTCAAAATACTTTAGTAAAAAAATAATTATGTTATAAAGATGTCGTTTTTATTTTTTCGATTAAAAAATAAAAAACGCCAAAAATACCGCATATTTCTTATCTCTAAAAAATAACTTACGACAGTAAAGCGTCACTTTAAACTGACAGTGTCAATTAATTTGCCAAACACTTTTCAAGGAAACGACAGATGCTGTTTGTTCTCTGACAGATGTTCTGACTGTGTCAAAAAAGTAGCATGTCAGTGAAATATCGCGAAAAATATTTTTCTTTATAAATCATATGGTTACTGAGTTTTTCGAAGCTGTGGTCAATTTTGTGCCGCGGCAGAAGGCTGACAGTCATGTAAAAAACGTCTTTTTATAAAACTGGCACACCTCTTGTATACATATATAAGGACAAGGGAGTAAGAAAAGAGAGTGAGAAGTTGAAGTATCTAAAGAAGGTGTAAATAGAAGTAAATACATTCTATTGACCATTTTAAAAGCTGAAAGCCATGAACTCATCAACGAAACAAATTATTGCAGTTGCAGGGTGTAAAGGTGGAGTAGGTAAGACACTGATCGCAGTCAACCTGGCATTGTCTTTGGCAAACAACGGAAGACGTGTGGTACTGATGGACGGCAACCTTGCTGTTCCAGATGTAGGTATCAGTCTGGGATTGGAAAAGAACCTTAATGTAGAAAGACAGAAAGAAGGTCAGGACATCGCCAACTTTATTAAAGAGGGCCCTTCAGGTGTTCATGTCCTTACACCACTGGGACAACCTATCTGGCGTGAAACGGTAGAAACAGGTCAGGCAGTTCGAATGATTGAAAGCCTTGAGTCGCTTTCCCCCTCTCTCGATACCCTTATTATTGATACTGCTCCCGGTCTGGCACCGGACAATATTGCCCTGATCCAGGCAGCGGGTGAAATTCTGATTGTTCTGAATCAGGAAGTCCTGTCATTACTGGACTCAGTACGTTTAATTCGATTGCTCTACAGAGAGTATGGAGTCCGTCGTTTTAACGTTGTTGTTAACGCGGTTTCAAATCGCCGCTATGGTTCCAACCAGTTTGAGCGGCTTCAAAACCATTTGAGTGATGAAGTCGCCATTATCCTGCGCTATCAGGGAGCCGTACCCTTCGATAAAGCAGTAGCAGAGTCCCTTTCCAGACAAAAAGCATTACTGGAGTCGAGCCCGGACTGCAGGGCATCAAAAGCCATAAACAGGATTGCCCAGCAAATAATGGCAGCGCCTGTGACACCACCAAGAGGCCGTATCGAATTCTTTTTACCAGCACGAATCAGTGAGAGGGTTTAACCATGGATGCTACTGTACAGGGAATGTCATTTAGCAAAGGCGCTCACGTCAACGAAACGCCAGAACAACGAGTGGCCAGGAAAAAATTTCAGACCGAAATGGTTGAAACTCATAAGGCGCTGGTCAAAAGAATTGCCAATCACCTGGCTGCCCGTATGCCACCGAGTGTTCAGATTGATGATCTGGTTCAGTCCGGAATGATCGGTCTGCTGGAAGCTGCCGGTAAATACGATGCTACTAAAGGTGCCAGTTTTGAGACCTTTGCCGGTATTCGTATTCGTGGTGCCATGCTGGATGAAATTCGTAAGGGTGACTGGGGGCCGCGCTCTGTATACAGAAACAGTCGTAAGGTTACCGAGGCGGTTCAAAAGGTTGAATCCAAACTGGGCCGTGATGCCCGTGATGCTGAAGTGGCCAAAGAACTGGAAGTAAATCTTAACGAGTTCTACACCATGCTCAGCGACTTGCGAGGCTGCCGTTTATTCAGCTTTGAAGAGTTGTTCGACAGTGAAGAATCCAGAATGCAGGCCCGTTCTGGAGATCGTGGACCGTCCGCCGACATACAGGAGGAGAAGTTCAAGTTTGCACTGGTTGAAGCCATTGAGAAGCTGCCTGAACGGGAAAAACTGGTTCTGATGCTTTATTACGATGAAGAGATGAACCTGAAGGAAATTGGTAAGGTTCTGGGTGTCAGTGAATCCAGAGTCAGCCAGATCCACTCCCAGGCCGCCGTCCGTTTGAGAGCCAAACTGCAAAACTGGCTCAGATAATGCCTCAACTGCCTGTCGACGATTCCATCGACAGGCAGCTTTCACCGTTTGCTTACCTGTTCGATGTTGGTCTTCACCTGTGCCGGAGCGGTCTGTTTTCAGCTGTCAGCGGTAGAAAGTGGCGCTATATAGTGGCTATTTTGATGTCTATATAGTTCAACGCAGTGAGTAACTACTTTCTTGCTTCCTAATGTTCCAAATGGCCAGGTCCAGCCTTCATATATTTTCTATTAGACAGATTTTATTAAGTAGCTTTATAACGGACCTGACTTATTATGAAATGGAATTCTTACCTGGCAGGCTTGATCCTTGCCCTGTCCTGCAGTCTCTCATTCGCTCAAGAAGCTCCCGTAAACATCAAGAACGTTGTCACCATTAATACTCATCAGGCCAAGCGTCTCCATGATCTTGGTGCTTTGTTTATTGATGTGCGGCCACTGGAACAATGGAACTGGGGCAGGGTGGAAAACTCCCACAGTCTTGATTTGAGAGCTGGCTTCAGGCAACTGTTCATGCCGGGCACTCTGGATAAAAACACCCCTATCGTGATTTATGGAAACAGCACTTACCATATGCGTGGTGCCATCGCGAGCTATCTGGCGGGACTTTGGGGCTATCAGCGAGTGTTCTTCTTCAGAGATGGCTACTATTCATGGTTGGCACTGGATTACCCGGTAACACTGAAGTCAGACGTTGAAGAGGAAGTGATCAGTTACCAACCGAATACTGAGAAGAGAGAAGCTGAGTTGACTGAAATACAGCTGTTTTCAGCCTTTAAGTAAGAAAAGCTCAAACGAAAAAGGGCGCCTCACTGTATTAAAGTGAGGTGCCCTTTTTTTAGCCTATGATCCAGCTGATTTACTTGTTTTCAACCTTGTCGAAAACAAAGCAACCTACCAGAGCTACGCCAATAAACCCTGCCAGAAAGATTGTTGGCATGGCTGCATAGCCCAGTACGGTCCAGATCATGGATTCCAGTGCACTCATATCGTTCTCCTGATTGCTTCCCTGGACATATGTAATTGTGTTTACCCACCATAGGCGGGTAAACAGCTTATGGGTTCATATGTCCGGTACTTAGTGCCAGCCTTCTACGCCGTCCATCTCAGGTAGCTGGTGAGCAATACCCTTGTGACAGTCGATACAGGTTTCACCGGTAGCCGGAGTTTTGTCGTCACCCTGCAATGCTTTCTGGTGAATGCGGGCAGCACGACCGGATTGCTCAGAGAAGTCCATAAACTCAAAGTTGTGACAGTTACGGCACTCCTGAGAATCATTAGCCTTCATACGAGCCCACTCCCGATCCGCCATTTCACGACGATGGCTCAGGAATTTCTCGCGAGTATCGATCTTGCCGGTGATTTTGCCCCAGACTTCCTTACTGGCCTGGATCTTGCGGATCATCTTGGCGGTCCAGTCTTTCGGTACGTGGCAGTCAGAACAGATCGCACGAACACCGGAACGGTTGTTGTAGTGGATCGTTGACTTATATTCCTCGTACACGTTGTTCTTCATCTCATGGCAACCGATGCAGAACTCTTCCTGGTTGGTGGCTTCCATTCCGGTGTTGAAACCACCCCAGAAGACAATACCAGCCACAAAGCCGAAGGCCAGAATGATACCCAGTGATATCTTTGCAGCGGGCTTGGTCAGCAGCTGCCAGTAACGTTTGTAGAAAGGTTCCCTGCTCATAATCTATTCTCCGGAGCTCCTTATTGGTTGGCTCACTGCTGTTTCTTCAGGGAATCAACAGGTTCAAACATGTTTTCCAGCAGCGGCTTGGCATCCGCCTGAGGTACGTGGCACTGAACGCAGAAATAGCGACCTGGTGCTACGTCGGCCAGCTGTTTGCCGTCACGATCGTAGAAGTGAGTGACACTGATACGGGTAGCACCCCACTTGCTGGCATTCTTCCAGCTGTGGCAGCGCAGGCAGCTGTTCACATTCTTGTTAATGTCATAACCACGGATATCATGAGGGATCATCGGTGGCTGCTGAATAAAATCACGTTTCAGTAAAGAATCGCTCTCGTGTACTTTTTTCATTGCTTCAGCGGGTGCCTGAATGGACAGGTCATCGGTACGCAATGAGTTCAGGCCGCCGGTTTCACTGGCGCTGACCAGACAGGTAAACAATAAAGGTACTAAAAAAGTAATTAATTTTTTCATGGCAGTTTCTTTGCCTCTGGCAATATTCAAAATCAGTCATTCATATCTGCCTTCTATCAGATGACTGCTTCAAAGCAGTCATCTGTCGAATGGGTCAATACCGTTAATAGAAGGCAGTTGTCATTTGATCAGATCATCAAACCTTGACGATCTTGACTGCACACTTCTTGTAATCCGTTTCTTTGGACAGTGGATCAGTTGCATCCAGAGTCAGCTTGTTAACCAGCTGCTTGGCGTCAAAGAACGGCATAAATACCAGACCTTTTGGTGGACGGTTACGGCCACGGGTTTCAATCCGGCTGCGGACTTCACCACGACGGGATAGGATCTTGGCTTCCATACCACGGCGCAGACCGCGCTCCTTGGCATCTTCAGGGTGCATAAAGATCACCGCGTCAGGGAAAGCACGGTACAGTTCAGGTACACGACGGGTCATGGTGCCGGTATGCCAGTGTTCCAGAACACGGCCAGTGGACAGCCACAGGTCGTATTCTTCATCCGGAGATTCGGCAGGTGGCTCATAAGGCAGGGCGAAGATCCAGGCCTTGCCGTCTTTCTTGCCGTAGAAGCTGACTTCTTCGCCGCTCTTAACGTAAGGGTCATAGCCTTCACGGAAGCGCCAGAGGGTCTCCTTGCCATCCACTACTGGCCAGCGCAGACCACGGGCTTCGTGGTACATGTCGAATGGCGCCAGATCGTGCGCCTTGCCACGGCCAAAGGTGGCGTATTCTTCGAACAGACCTTTGTGAACGTAGAAACCGAAGTCTTCGCTTTCCTGGTTCATGCGGCCCTTGAATTCGGACATTGGGAACTTGTCCACCTGACCGTTCTTGAACAGCACTTCAAACAGAGTCTTGCCACGGTACTGAGGCGCTTTTGCCAGCAGAGCATCGGACCAAACTTCTTCGGTCTTGAAGCGCTTGGAGAATTCCATCAGCTGCCAGAGGTCGGAACGGGCTTCACCATGAGGTTCAACCTGCTGGAACCACAGCTGAGTACGACGTTCAGCGTTACCGTAGCCACCTTCTTTCTCTACCCACATAGCGGTTGGCAGAACCAGGTCAGCGGCCTGGGCAGTAACGGTTGGGTATGGGTCAGAGACAACGATGAAGTTGTCCGGGTTACGGTAACCTGGCAGACCTTCCTCGTTCATGTTCGGAGCGGCCTGCATGTTGTTGTTACACATCACCCAGTAAGCGTTCAGCTTGCCGTCTTTCAGCATACGGTTCTGCAGAACAGCGTGGTAGCCGACCTTGCCAGGAACAGTACCTTCAGGCAGTTTCCAGATCTTTTCAGCGTAATCGCGGTGTTTCTTCTTCTTCACGACCATGTCTGCTGGCAGACGGTGTGAGAAGGTACCCACTTCACGGGCGGTACCACAGGCAGAAGGCTGGCCGGTCAGGGAGAATGGACCGTTGCCTGGCTCGGAAATCTTGCCGGTCAGCAGGTGGATGTTATAAACAATGTTGTTCATCCACACGCCACGGGTGTGCTGGTTCATACCCATGGTCCATAGGGACATTACCTTACGCTTTGGATCAGCGTAGAGCTTGGCCAACTCAATCAGGTTCTTGGCTGGAACACCGGAGATTTCTTCCGTCTTCTCAACGGTGTATTCGCTGACGAATTTGGCGAAACCGTCAAAGTCGATTTCCTTGGAGCCACCTTTACCGGAGTTCTTGGCTTTCTGTTCCAGAGGATGTTCTGGACGCAGACCGTAACCGATATCGGTAACACCGAGGCGGAAGTGAGTGTGCTTCTTGATGAACTCTTTGTTCACAGCGTTATTCTGGATCAGGTAATTACAGATGAAGTTACCGATGGCCAGGTCAGACTGTGGTGTAAAGATGATTGAGTTGTCAGCCAGTTCAAAAGAACGGTGCTTGAAGGTAGACAGTACAGCTACCTTTACATGGTCGTTAGACAGAACACGATCGGTGATGCGGGACCACAGAATCGGGTGCATCTCGGCCATGTTGGAACCCCAGAGTACAAAAGCGTCTGAGTGTTCGAAGTCGTCGTAGCAACCCATTGGTTCATCGATACCGAAGGTACGCATGAAGCCACCTACCGCAGACGCCATACAGTGACGGGCGTTAGGATCAATGTGGTTGGAACGGAAACCGGCTTTATAAAGCTTGGAGGCAGCGTAGCCTTCCATGATGGTCCACTGACCGGAACCAAACATGCCAACAGGAGGCATTTCATCAGAGTTGCGGGTGTCTTTCAGGGCTGCTTTCCACTTATCAGCCATGATGTCGAACGCCTGATCCCAGGTGATCGGAGCGAATTCCCCGTTCTTGTCGAACTTGCCGTCTTTCATACGCAGCAGAGGCGTATCCAGACGATCCTTGCCGTACATGATCTTGGACAGGAAGTAGCCCTTGATGCAGTTCAGGCCTCTGTTTACCGGTGCTTCCGGGTCACCCTGAGTGGCAACAACTTTATTGTCTTTGGTACCGACCAGTACGGAGCAACCTGTACCACAGAAACGACAAGGTGCCTTATCCCAATGGATATCGGTGTCCTTGCTGCTGGTAATCAGATTGGTAGCGGAAGCAGTGGTACTGATACCCGCCGCTGCTGCGGTGGCTGCCACAGCGCTGTTTTTAATAAAGTCTCGACGACTTTGTTCTAGCTTCATAGATTTCACTCCTGATGCGTATAAACCAGAGCTGAGGACAAAACCCCCTCGGCAGCGCTGATTTCTGAAATTCGATCGACCATCATTTTTTCACCCGGCAGCTCTTCTACCGTCACGACCATTTTTCCTTCTGTACTTCTGTCGTGTACTTCAACGCCGGGCATGTTATTCAGTGTTTGTGCAACTTCATCCATGCGTGCAGGCATGGCACACACTACGAGTCCGGAAATGGCGCAGACCTGAGTGCTGTCGTTGGTTTCTTTATTGGGTTGTCTCATTACTTTTTCTCAAACGGTTATCAGGCTGCTTTTTTAGCTGTTTTTTTCATTACCAGAGCCTGAACCGGGCAATCGGCTATGCATTCACCACAGCCTGTACATAAGTCGTTTTCAATTAGTGGCTGGGCGATACCGCCAAGCTTCAACTGAAAGCGAATAGCTTCCACTTCGCAGGACTCCTCACAGGTCCGGCAGAACACTTTGTTCATCGCCAGACACTTGTCTGTTATTACCGGCAGCTGTTGCCAGGGTGACTCTGTGATCACCAGAGCTTGATGTTCACAGGCCTCAACGCATTTCTCGCAGAAAGTGCAGAAGCCTTTGCTGTAGTCAGCTTCTGGAAAGCCACCGCTGCCCTTGACCAGTAAATCGGTTCCACATTGTTCAACGCAGGCATTGCAGCGACGGCACTGATCAACAAACAGGCTTTCATCGATACTCCATGGCGGACGCAGAGTGTCGGAGTCCGCAATGCGTCCTCTGAGAAAATGTCTGCGTGATGCCAGTTTTGCTAGAGCCATGTCTGTTACGATGCTGTTTGGTATTGGTGATTCTGAGAGGCTGTTTTTATCGGCGAGCCTTGAAAAGGAAAATGCCGAAAGCCTGTAATTGATGGTGATATTAACGATTCAAAAAAACACCGAAAGCCCCTGAAATCGGGGGTATTCGATGCTTATTCAAAATGACTACCCACTCAGAGGTATTTGGTTTTAAATTGACCTTTGAAAGCATTGGTTTTTATTGCACTTTCGTATCGCTATGCATTGAGTCGACTCATACCAGTACTATTTAGAGGTATGGGAAAAAATCGGCAGGAGGTTTGATCTGAATCAACTAAAAATGAGGGTGTCACTGCACCAGAAAGCGATGGCCGCGATTTGCGGCGTCTGTCTTCTGGCTCTGATCAGTGTCGGTTCGTCCCTCTGGTTTGCTGCAGCCACTGAAAATGATGCTGCTGCAATCAACGTCGCAGGCTCTTTACGAATGCAGTCTTGGCGATTGACAGAACAGGTACTGATTCCCGAGTTGGTCAGTGAAGAAGCACTGCTGAAGCTTATTGATGTGTATGACAACAGCATCAATTCAGATTCATTAAGCTGGTTGGTGAGTCGCAATAATGAACTGGGGCATTATTACCGTTCGATTCATGCTGAATGGCAGCAGCAAATGAGGCCCTTGCTTCTGGATCCACAGGGCAGGGAGTTGTTTATCAAGCAGGTTCCCGAATTTGTGGACAACATCGATGTGATGGTAAAAGCGCTTCAGTCAGATTCAGAAAGTAAGCTTAAAAATCTGGTAATAGTGGCTGTTGCTACCCTGCTGGGTATTCTAATTATTGGCTTCTTCAGTATTCGTTTTATTCGTAAGCACCTATTGAACCCGATCAGCGATCTGAGTATGGCTTCAAGGCTTGTCAGTATTGGGCATTTCAGTAACATTGAGCTCCCATATCGACGAAACAATGAAGTTGGCCAGCTGACTCAGGCCTTCAGTGATATGTCTACCGATCTTTCAAGACTTTATGATCACCTTGAAGATCGAGTGGCCGAGAAAACGGAAGCGTTGGCAACGTCTAATCAAGCACTGGAACTTCTTTATACCGCATCCCATCATCTTTCCCGTGCTCCATACGACAGCAGTTTTGTTTCTGCGATGTTGAAGGACTGGCAGTCATTACTAAAACTGGATGGTTGTCATCTTTGTTTGTCTGGTGTCGCTGACAGTTTTCGCCTGCAGAAAATAACGCTGGTTGATGATATTAATCCCTGCCAGTCTGACAGTTGTCAGGATTGTATTCATGGCCGTAAGAATGCACCTGAAGGGCAGCTATTGCAGCAGTTTAACCTTTCTGCCGAGAATCATTATTTTGGTTTTCTTCGTATTACAACTACGGGTTGTCAGGAACTGAGCGAAGAAAGTCAGCGCTGGTTACAGACCTTTGCTGATATATTGGCGACTTCTTTGTACCAAAGCAGTGTTAAAACCCAGCAGCAGCGATTACTGCTGATGGAAGAGAGAGCCGTGATTGCCCGGGAACTTCATGACTCGCTGGCGCAGGCATTGTCCTATCAGAAAATTCAGGTAGTGAGACTGAAAAGAAAGCTGGCTAAAACCGATGTTTATGATGATGCTGCAGGGGTTCTTGATGATCTTCAAAACGGTGTCAGCAGTGCTTATATTCAATTACGTGAGTTGTTAAAAACATTTCGTCTCACTATGGCCGATGGTGATCTGGAAATTGCCCTTAACAATACCATCGACGAATACTGCGAGAGGCAACCTGGCATTGAACTGTCTCTGGATTATCAGCTCCGTTACTGCAAGGTAGAAGCGCATCATCAGATTCATGCGTTGCAGATTGTTCGTGAAGCTTTGACCAATGTGATTAAACATGCCAATGCCAGTAAGGCAGTGGTCAAATGTTTTCAGGAGCCGGATGGCCGAATTGTCATCAGTATTGAGGATAATGGTATAGGTCTGGAGCATGTTAACAGCGTGTCCGGACATTATGGCACCACGATTATGCAGGAAAGAGCTGCCAGTCTGGATGGGCAGCTGAGCTTTAAAAAAGGGACTCTGGGCGGAACAGAAGTGTATCTGGAATTTGAAGCAGCCTGACAGCGAGAATGATAGTGAATAGCATTGCATTACAAGACGAAGACGTAACCAGTATTCTGTTAATCGACGATCATCCTCTGCTTCGCAAAGGCCTGGCTCAACTGCTGGATGAAGAAGATGAACTGTCTGTCGTCGGTGAAGCCAGTAACGGGCAGGCAGGTCTTGACCTGGCTATCAGTCTGGAACCCGATCTGATTCTTCTTGATTTGAACATGAAAGGAATGGATGGGCTGGCAACGTTGAAGGCGATGCGCAGTGCCGGTGTTGCCTCCCGTGTGGTGGCATTGACTGTTTCGGAACACCGTGAAGACGTTGCGGCTATGTTCAAGGCGGGTGTCGATGGTTACCTTTTGAAGGATATGGAGCCGGAAGAACTGCTGGATAAAGTCAGCGAAGCGGCAACCGGAAAGCTGGTTATAGACGACAGGCTCGGTCAGGTTCTGGCACAGGTGTTACGGCCAGAAGAAGACAGTGGTAGTAAGATTGACCTACTGACACCAAAAGAAAAAGAAGTGCTGTTCTTTATTGCAGAAGGCGATGCCAACAAGGTTATTGCACGCAAGATGAATATCAGTGAAGGGACAGTAAAAGTACATGTTAAGCGGGTACTGCGAAAGCTGGATTTCCGCTCCCGGGTGGAAGCGGCAGTTTGGGTGGTTAACCAGAATAGATAGTAATAAACCTGACTGAAGTGGAGTGGTATAACAGTCCGCTATGTACCCAGACGTACGAATTCAGAAGCTGTTTGCCCGCCTGTGGCGGGCAAACAGCAAGTTAATATTCGATTGCGTGTGTTACCACTTACTGGATTATCAAAGGTAAGGCATGAGGGAGGGCCCCTGATTCCAGCTGAATTTGCAGTGGGCCAGTGTTGTTATGGTTCACTGAATTATTTAAACCGGATGGTGGGTTTTCAGGATCAATAAGTGGCATTGCTGGTGTTCCGTTTACAGGCTGAGCTCCGAAAAAGTGATTAGTGCCATCTTGGCTTATAGTTATGGTCCCAGAAGGGAGTTCCTGATCCAACTGATCCGGATTCACTTGATGGAAAAGAGTAGGTGCATCGGCCAGAATTAATTCATGATTAAGGCCATTAGCTCCAGGTTGAATCAGGTGGAAATCCTGCCCTAAGTGCAGAGCAATTAGCTGTAGTACAGCTGGATTTTGGAATTCGTTGTTATCCAGAATTTGTTGGACACTACTAAGAAAATTTGAATTTTCTCCAATAGTATCCAGGAATCTGTTTTCTCTGTCGTTCAGGTTTTGTCTGGCACGTAAACGTTGGATCAGCTCTTTTAACTGAGCTATTAAGCCTTGAGGTGTGATATTCATCTTCAGCATTTCTATGACTGTGTTATAAAGGCACAGCCCGTCTCTATTTGGGACATGAAATTGATAATTTCTACCTTTGAAAAATTGAATCAGTGCTTCCAAACCCGCTTTCTGGTCTGGGCTCAATGAGGAAATATCCAATGACCGGGTAAAGGGGAGGCCGGTTTCTGTATCAGGCGAATAAGCCTCTTCAGCCATTTCAGACATTTCAACGACAACAAAATCCTCGGTGTTTAACTCCAGGTTTTCATATCCGGGTAGCTGCACGAGCCATCTGTTAATGATCTGCTGAGCAGCGGTACTTATACCATTGTGGGTTGCCCATTGCTGAACCCCATCTGCAGCTGGGAGTGTTTCCAGATCCTGTCGAAGTTGGTTGATATATTTCATGGCTTCTTCTTCCGCAGAATCTCCAAATTGCATCCGGAAAGCCCGCTTGATATTTGCCATCAATTGTTTAATTGCCGGTGGGATAACTTTCATCTTTGGACCTGATCCAGACGTAAAACAATAGGCTCCAATGGTGGCTAAGCCGGCCATTGGTAGATTCGCTTCTGCATCGACGAGACATTCGGAAGGATCAGTAGAAAAAGTTGCGAAAACATTATAGGCATAGGCTCCAGCAGCCAGACCGCTGATAATATTAAGAGCTATGTCAGACTTATTGGCATTGGAAGTATGGTTGACCGCAAGTTCTTTTAGCCATGAAATAAATCGAATAACACTTTCAGCGCCATCCTGCCCGGCAGCGAGAAATTTACCGGACATAAACAGTGCAAATCCGATTTCTGCAACCCAGTATGTAGCGGTTTCCATTGTAGAGAGACACTCAGACAGCTCTCCAAACGACAATTTTTGTATCAGTTCAAAAGCAGCATTGGAATCGACAAAGCCATAACAAAATGCAGGTACCATTATTGTTGAAAGAAGGGCAAGGTTGCAGGCTGAATAAGCATGTCCATGTCTGCTATTTTGTGCGAGATCATAGAGTTGCTGCAGATAGAAACTGTTATCGTCCAGCTCACTTTCCTGAAGCGCAATACACTGGTTTCTAAGACGGGATGATGGGCTGTATATTGAAAAAAAATCAGCTGTTCGAGCCAGACATTCTCTGGCCGAGCCTGGCCAGCGGCTTCGGTTTAGCCCCAGAGCATCGGTAAAGCAGCTCATTCGAGCTTGCAGGTGTTCCGGGCCAAGTGTCAGATTCTGTTCAGTGACAACTCGAAGACAGTTGGCAAGCATATTGGTGGCTTCTTCCAGGCGACGTTCGTTATGAAAATTCTGGCCACGAAGTCGGTAACCGAGTTGATCTGCTTTCTCCATAAAAATGGCTAGAAGTGCTGGTCCCAAGGGAAGGGAGAGTGGAATACCTGGTAGGTAAGAATCGATACCCAGCAGGGCAAAGAAAGCTTTAAAACCAAAAATCGCCATTAATACATCAAGAATGGCGGGTGGAGCTGCAACGAGCAGCAAAACTACATCTCTTATACTGAAAAAACCCTGAAACTTAAGGTGGCTGCTACCTGAAACTGCCCGCATATTACTGCTGATTAATGAAACCAGGGTAATAGTGACGGCAAGGCCTAATGCAGTTTCTGCAGTGTAATTCTGATCATCGAATATAAGAATCATCCCGGTCAGGCCGGCAATTCGGTTGATAGAACCAAAGACCGCCGCGTTCAGAAGAAGGAGCGCTCGCAGAGATGTATTATGTTGATATTCTTCTCTCAGGCCGGCAGTAGCACACTCCCTCATAATTTGATTGAATGCTGTTGCAATTGAACTATTATTCCTGATCAGAGCGGCAATCTGACTAGGTTCAATGCCTTCGTTTTGAAGAAGCTGAGCCAGCTCAGGGGGAAGATCCTGAAGAAATGCTAATGCGTTTAAATCCTCCTGTGTAGGGCTCTGGTTTTCCCCTACAAGAGGTTCATATTCCCCATTGGTACTACTAGCACAGATACTCTCCTCTTCATCATCATCTTCATGATGTGCTTTCAGGCAGCGGTATTCCCACGGATTAAGCCAACTGCAAAACCAGTTCCACATGCCCCCAGCCTCTGCAGACTGAGATGTGAGCAACAGAGAGAGCAGGGCAACGACTAAACCCCTTTTATGCACAGCCTATGCCTTCGGAATTGAGTATGGGGAATAGGGTAGTAGCTTTGCTACTACCCGTTAGCTTTTTTTATGGTCGACTAAATTCTTTACTCACAGAAATCCGGCTACCAGCTGTGCAATAGCCAGGACGGTGACTAGCGTTACCCCTGCTCCAGTCATACCTGCACCATCGGTAGCGACAGTTGGTGAAGTTGCAGTCAGACTGTCAGGCAATCCCTGAATGGTGTAGTTATTTGTCGAGTTAGGAAGATTTTCGTCCATATAGGTAATACGAGCCTGAATATGATCGAGCATATGATCAATTTTCGTGTCATAGGCATTGAGAATAGGGGTTGGCATGAAGACCTGAAGCAGTGTCTGGTCCTGAAGACCTGGAGGAATATGAACACCAAGAGTCTTCCAGCGTTGCTGGTCACGGATAATAGCACCACTCTGTTTGAGTTTGGCTGCTTCATCTTTCAGAGATGTTCTGATTCTACTCATATCAAAAGCTCTGCCCGGTGCCCTGTGGTAAGCCCAGCGCTCTGCCAGTTTCTGTGAGAAAGCATTATCTCTGGCCAGTTCAATCCACCATTTGGCAACAGGAAGGCTGTCTTCAGGTGGGTAATCATAACCACAGAGAAACTGCCAGCCATCGGTTTGAAGGGCGCCACACTTTACGGTGTTGCCATAGGCTTCATTGAAGTCCCAGACCGGGCCGGCTTTCAGCTTCGGAGGTGCTTCTCCTTCTTCAGCTCTGTCTTTGTAGAAGTAGGTGCTATGACGGTAGCCATCCGGATTTTTGGAAAGCTCGGTAATAAGGAAGTAATCTGCGAAGGTATCAACGTCAATGTAGTCAGCATAGTTTCCATGATTCAGGGCGGCTTTTTCAAAGTTGTACATGAAATCCTGAATATGCTGCATTTGAGCATCGGTGAGATCCTCTCTGTCCGGGTACACATTAAGGTACTCGGTTCTCATTTTGTAGTTATTGCCATAAGTCTCTGAAGTGATGGTGTTATTTGAGTACCAGCCCTTGCCTGGAATACCGTGTGGGTTGTCGATTGAAATGATGTATCCGCCTTCAAGAGGGTCTTCATCATCTTTGAGTTTATTAATATCAACCCTGTTACTGTCGCGTTTGATTTTCTCTGTAGCGACGTAAATACCGTGATAGGTGTATTTATCCGGATTGGTTTTACTGGTCTGGTCGGTAATAAAGAGTTCGGTTAATTCGGTTCTGGGAGAATAGGCTGCTCCCATTAATGAACTCAATTTATATGAAAAGACATTGCGCAGGTAAGTTCGATCAAGAAACGGGGCTTTAAATATCCAGTCTTCTTCACTGGGCATATCAAAAAGCGGGTTGCTCTGATCCAGATCGACCTTATCACCATTCTCATCCACAATCCCTTTGTTGATATTAACTGTGGCTAAATTCTGCCCTGTTGCGTTGATTGTCTGAAACAGTGTTTGATTATTCTGAAATTCAATACCGAAGCTGTTTTTAGGCCAGGATATGGAAGATGATCCTTGAGTTTCTATGCCTATTAGCTGTGAAAAGGTAAAGTGATCGGAAGTGATAATCCCGTCTGGAGGACGATTGCCTTCAGAGCCTCCATAGATAGCACCAAGGTGGGCAAGTGT
This sequence comes from Endozoicomonas sp. OPT23, assembly GCF_009653635.1. Lineage (GTDB taxonomy): Bacteria > Pseudomonadota > Gammaproteobacteria > Pseudomonadales > Endozoicomonadaceae > Endozoicomonas_A. Next base: position 785,222 of record NZ_PPFD01000002.1, read on the forward strand.
TTTGGGCTCGTTAGCAATAAACGAACTGTATGTATTAATAAACGACAGTCGTAAAGTAGTAGTGATGCCGCTTGGGAAGTAGGTATTGAGGTCGTCAGAGTCTACCGAAGTCTCTTTAAAATCAAATGGCATGACGCACTTTCCTCTCTAGGTGAGAATGATCGAAAACAGTTGTATGCAATCGACATAAGTTTCAAGTACTTCAACAACGAAGTGCTTGATTCAGGGCACCGTAAAAATTATGGAAACGACCTGTATCAATTAATCAGGTTGCATTTTGATTCCGCTGATTAAGTGAATGTCATCAGTCGTTTAAAAAGTGTTCAGCCACTAAATGGATCGTTCTGGCTGTAGACCTCGATTCAAAATATGAATATGAATCAAGATGTAGACAGGCTGAATATAGCAGCGCTTTTACACGCTGCTATTACGAATTAGTAATAATAATGGGGGGGAGATACTAGACAAAAATATAAGCAAACATTCTTGTTTATTAATGGTTTTCTTTGGCTGAATTCTGATGTTTATTGTTAAATATTTAAGTTGAATGACTTGGTTGTTTTGTCGAAATGTCTAGTTTAATTGCTTATGGTTAAATTCTTGAGAGATGTACCTTGGGGCAAGGTAAAACTTCCAGATACAGCCTCCGGCAATCACACAAAATTCAATAGCAGATAGAGCTGATACGCACACGAGTCCCCCAATTAAACCGCTATTAGAGCTGCAGTTAGATGAATTGCTGATGTCAGCTGAATAGCTCTCGCTGAACTGGAAGTCAGTGCGGGTGAGTCGTAAGCCGCAAAACGCATTACGAAGAGTGTCTTCGTTGTCAGAAGTGCTGCTTTCGAACCCCCATAGACTGGACGCAGGCACAGGACAGGTGCCGGCCTGAGGAAAACTCTGACTGAAAAATTCGCTTTCAGTTTGAGTAAATACAGGCTTATCCGACTGGCGAATGTCACCAATCAGAATTCCTTTACCACTAAAAGTGGTAGGCGTCGTTTGTATTCTGCTGTCGATGGAGCCTGAAGAGAGTCTGGCTCTCAAGGTTTTACCTTCTGATTGCAGAAATTCGAAACCGGAGTCTTGTGAGTGAGGGTTAACCGACTGCGAGATCATGGCAAAGCCACTGACTTCCGGTGTCGCCTGATTTTCGAGAACGATGCCTTTTCGAAACTGACTGGTGGTCAGAATGTCATTACCAAAGACAATGGTATTGTCATGGATACTTCCGCAACCATTCTTTGTGTGTACGGCTGTTTGCAGAAAAGAGTCGTCAGGAAGCTTACTCAATTGAATCACATTATTACTGACTCTGACATTTTCTGTGAGACCGGAGTCAGTGGTTTTTGCGGTAGCAATGCGAATGCCGTGGCTTGCCCCACGACTTTCAATCCAGTTATAACGGGCAATATGATCAGTATTACCAACAATATTGGTTCTATGGATATCGTTATCAGCATAGATCGCACCATCAAGTTTTAATGGTGTGATAAAACTGCCCCAGCTTACCTTGAACCGGCTTTTTCCATTTGAGTAGATATAGGCTTTAATTTTGTCTCCCTGCTGATTGAAATACAGCTGGTTCTCGGGAGACATATTGCTGTCATCAATCCGGACACCGGTTACGGTACTGCCTTCACCGAGAGAAATCATGCAGTACACAGGATCAGTGCCAATACTGAAATCAGCAGCCCAGCCGAGATCGAAAAAACCACTGACACCATCATTGCCAGCCAGTAAGGATGTACCTGAAGCGAGCTTCAGTGGGCCGGCCAGAGGGTATGGGTTGTCACGCTGGCTGGCAGGAATGATTAACAGTTTTCCGGTATCTGTACTATTAACAAATTCTGTCAGGTTGCTGTTTTCGGGAACCTCTATGACATTGCTGGCGTCATATTGATCACAAAGTATTCTGTGTTCGCTTCCCGGTGAATAGTGTGTGCAATAACTACTGGGCGCGGCTGTTGCTGAGGAATAACAAAGGACACCAATCAGTCCAAGGCAGAACCTGGTTATCGGTGATGTTTTCATGATGTAACTCCAGCGGAGTGTGTGGGAAAAATAATTTAATTAATGTAAGTTCGTATTTGTTTTTTCAGCATAGAAAACATCGTGGTGGTGGCAAGTTTTAAGTTGTTAGAAAAGTTGCTGTAAGCGTCAGCTGAATGAGCAGTGTGTGACTGCTAAAACTGGAACTATGGTTATTTAAATAATGTTCTGATGTTTGAAATTTTGTACTAAGAAACAAGGTGTGATTTCTGGTGCAAAAGGTAAAGTATGAAAAGGCTTTTACGCTTGATGGTTTTAACAAGCGCATTGATCCCCTCTCTGATAATGGCTGCTACTAATAGCAGCAAAGTGACAGATAAAGTCCCACCTTCAAATCCTGAGCGGCCTGTTGTTGATTTGAAGAACTCTCATCAGAAAAATAGCGAATCCATACCTGGGCGATCTGGAGAGAAAGGTTCGACCAGAGGCACTAGGAATGTTGAGCGGAAGGGTGATTTGGCTCCTTCTGCGTATCACCAGGAAAAGTCTGCTGCTCCCAAGAAGGAAAAAGGAGCAACGACAGTCAAAGTCACGGCAGACAAAAATGTACATCCAGGCAGTCTCCCTGAAGACAGTACGCAAGAGACGCATGAGCCTGTCGTCAGTGTTGATGCGGCAGAACAAGTATTCAACCTTGAACAATATAAGGCAGTTACAGGCAATGAATTAGGTCGAAAACTGGACGCAACATTAAGCAATGAAGCCAGTAAACCTTGGTTTAACTACTACACCAGAGCTACTCAATCGCTGAACCATTACGAATCGGCTATATATAATGCGATTGTTTATAGAGTTCCGGTTGTTCTTGGCAGTTTCGTACTGAACCTGATGTGGCAACGTGCAGCTGAGGGGAAGACGAATTTAAAATGGGCGGCGGCTGTTCCGGTGGGAGTAGCAATTGCTGAAACAGGGATGGATGCCGGTTATGTGTACTGGCCAGACAATATTCAGCGGTTTGAACCTGACACCGCTAAAGCGTTGGCTGCCGGAGCAACTGCGATCGTAAGCCTTGGTGGTGCTGTTACACCTGCCTTTGGGTCATACTGCAGTGCTTGCAGAGGTCCTCGTGGAAGGTACTCCATTTTAAGATTTTTTGCCGGACTTACGGGTGGTTCCAGTAACGTTTTCTGGACCGTAATGGGTTTGCTGCACACGCCGGTTGCTACAGATATTTTGAAGGACAAACCCTCAAAACTTGTGAGGGCCTTGATTGAAATCGGCAAAGTTGATGGTTCTGTCAGTCTGATTGCGCCTGAAGATACGTCTGACCCTCTGCTGAAGTTTGTTGCTGACCACAAAAGGAATGAAACGGCTGTCTATAAATATTTCGAACCAGAAGATAACCCCTGCCTTGTGTATAAAGATAGAAGTGACAGGACAGGCTACAAGGAGTCATGTGAGTTTGCAGACAGGGTAGAAGGGCTCTATCAAAGTCAAACTGTTTCAGGGAAAGGTGGCAGAAAGGTTGAGTTGTTAGCTTCTGATTACGGACTACTGTTTGAGAAAGTTACGACACCAAAGCATCTGACCAGAGAGCTGATTCTGAAGGCACTTAAGGAGCCTGCCGCATATCTTGAGGCCAGTGATTTGATTAATACCTATGAAACCCCGGATGATTTAAGAAATGATAAATTTGAGTACATGGTAGTTACCATCAGTGAGGATCGTAAAATTATTCATATTGGTTTACAGGTGCTGAGTGAGGATGATGAGCAAAGCTGGTGGGGATTTGTTCAATCAAAATTAGTTGATCCGTTGGGTAGTTCGTCCTCTCATGTGACAGCCAGTATCTCACTGCCAGCTAAAGCTGATCTGAACGGCATGGCAGGTGTGCTACTGGACATGTTTGGTGATGAAACCACTAACCATGTCCTTCTGATGAAGGTGAGCGAACTGGAGCCTCGTAATGAGGGGGCAGACTCTCTGGAAGGCCCGCGAGTTGAACTCTAGATTTTTTGTCATGATTCCGGGCTGCGTTTCCATTATGGAATATGGGAATGCAGCCCATGGAATGATACTGCTTTTTGATATGAATCAATGAGATGACATTTACTGTTTCTGGATAGTTTATTTGTTCGGAATTCACGCAGATTTCGATATAATCCTGCCCGTATTCATCCATAAGTGGTGACTATTAAAAACCTTATAAATCATAGGTATTTAAAGGCATAGAGCTGGAATCAAATTCAGCCTCGTTACTCCGGAAAAGCTACTCCGGAAAAGATACCCGGAATAAGATTATAAAAGGAACATCATTTGCTCGAGGTTGCGCAGCTTAGATGTGAGCGGGATGATCGGGTCCTGTTCTCCGAACTCTCCATGAAACTGTCGTCAGGTGAACTCTTACAGATTGAGGGTGCCAATGGCTCCGGTAAAACGACGCTGCTTAGAATCCTTGCCGGTCTATCCGGTGATTTTCACGGCAATATTTTCTGGAAAGAAAAGAAACTCTCGAGCATGTACGCAGACTTCCGTCTGTCTACTTTCTATTTTGGTCATAAACCTGCGGTAAAAGGGGAGCTGACTCCTGTTGAAAACATCCGCTGGCGAGCCAGTCTCCGCAATGAAGCACCTTCTGAACATAGTATTCTTGATGCCCTTGAGCAGGTAAACCTAGCCGGTTTTGAAGATGTAGCTTGCGGTCACCTCTCGGCAGGTCAGCACCGCCGGGTTGCTTTGGCAGACCTGTCCATTTCAGCTTCACCACTCTGGATTCTTGATGAACCTTTTACGGCTATCGACGTATATGGCGTCGCCTGGCTGGAATCTGTTCTGGCAAAGCATGTGGCTTCAGGTGGCATGGTCATTATTACCAGCCACCAGAGTCTGTCGGAGATTTCCGGTTCTGTCCGAAAAGTAAAGCTGGATGACTTTGCCGGTGGCTCACTCGAAGAAGACTACGATGATGAAATGGATTCAGGAGCCTTCTTATGAGTACTGCCCATAATAAAGTGCTCCAGGCTAAAGACGTACGACAACTGGAAGGCCGCAAGGCGATGATGGCGTTGATTCGCCGAGACCTGAGACTGGCGTTCCGAACACCGGGTCAGAGTTTGAATCCAGTTGCCTTCTACCTGATGGTCGCCAGCCTGTTTCCTCTGGGTATTGCACCGGAAAGAGAGACGCTTTCACAGCTTGCAGGCGGCATTGTCTGGATTGGCGCTCTGCTGGCGGTACTGCTTTCTCTGGATTCCCTGTTTAAAGGAGACAACGACGATGGTTCTCTGGACCAGTTACTGTTGTCGCCACACCCACTACCACTGCTGGTGCTTGGCAAGATTATCGCTCACTGGCTGACGACGGGCGTCGCTCTTATTGTGATGGCACCAATTCTGGCACTGATGCTTCATCTTCCAGAGCAGGCATTTCCGGCATTGATGGCTAGTCTGTTACTGGGTACGCCTCTGATGAGTCTGGCGGGCGGCATAGGTGCAGCCCTGACCGTAAGAGTTCAGAGAGGAGGCGTGCTGCTGACATTGCTGTCACTGCCTCTGTATATTCCGGTGCTGATTTTTGGTACCGGAGCCGTACAGTCAGCGGTGGACGGAATGGGTTATTCTGGTCATCTGCTATGGCTGGGGGCATTTCTGGTAATGGGGCTGTGTCTGGCGCCTATTGCTATTGCTGCATCACTGCGTATTGTGGTGGACGGCTAATGGTTTGCTGGTAAACATAGCGACAAATAGCAGCGATAGAAAACAGTAGCGATAGAAAAGAGTACAGCAGAAAAAGCAGTGGGGATCGACAGAACCTGAAACTGCAAACTCTCAGCAATTTGGTATGCGGATATAAATAAAGACGATGAACTGGACCTTTTTTCACAAGCTGGGCTCGCCCAAGTGGTTTTATGAGATCAGTGGCAAATGGCTGCCCTGGCTGGCCATTCTTGCCGCACTGATGATGGCAACAGGTTTAACCTGGGGGCTGCTGTTCACGCCGCCGGATTATCTTCAGGGCAACAGTTATCGCATTATTTTCCTGCATGTACCGACGGCATTTCTGGCTTCAGCTATTTATGTGAGCATGGCCATTGCTGGTGCAGTGACTCTGATCTGGCGTATCAAGCTGGCGGATATGGCGCTTAAGTGCATGGCGCCAATTGGTACTTCTTTCTGCTTTCTGGCACTGCTGACCGGTGCTATCTGGGGTAAGCCAACCTGGGGCACCTGGTGGGTATGGGATGCCCGTCTGACCTCGATGCTTATTCTGCTGTTTTTGTACTTTGGCGTGATTGCCCTGCGCGGCGCTATTCGCAGTGCAACGACACAGGCTCGTGCCTGCGCCATTCTGACCCTGGTAGGCGTGGTCAATATTCCCATTATTAAATTCTCCGTGCAGTGGTGGAACACCTTGCACCAAGGTTCAACTTTGAAGCTGACTGAAAAGCCCAGCATGGCACCGGAAATGCTCTGGCCACTGCTGATCTCCATTGCGGCTTTCTACCTGTTTTTTACCGTTGTCCTGATCATTCGTCTGAGAACCGAGATACTGGACCGTGAACGCCGAACCAAATGGGTTCGAAATGCCGTAGAAGCCGGGGCGAGGAGCTGAAACCATGTATTTTGAGAACTTCGCCAGTCTGGTAGATATGGGTGGTCACGGCATTTATGTATGGCCAACTTACGCTCTGGGTCTGCTGGTTATTCTGTACAACATCGTTTCTCCGATGATGGCCAGAAAGAAAATCGTCACCCAGATTCGTCGTCAGGCAAAGGCGGCGAATAATCGTAAGAAGCCAGCAAGCAGTGACACAGGTAGAAAAGTTAACAGCCATGAGCAATTTTCAGCGAATGGTCAACAGCAGGCGAGCACAACAGAAAGCTCCCGCACAGTGAATGAGGGAGAGTGAGAGTGAATCCGGTCCGAAAACAACGATTATTATTGATTCTACTGCTGATCGCCGGTGTCGGCGTGGCAGTAGCTTTGGCACTTTTTGCCCTGAAAGAGAACATTAACCACTATTATTCACCAGCACAGATTGTTAGTGGTGAAGCACCCATTGGCCAGAAAATTCGTGGTGGTGGTGTTGTGGTTCCAGGTTCCCTGAAGCGTGACCCTAATGGTCTGACGGTTACCTTCAATGTCAGTGACGGAGAAGGTGAAGTAGAAGTTGAGTACACCGGCATCCTGCCAGACCTGTTCCGCGAAGGTCAGGGCATTGTAGGTACCGGTAAGCTGGACGAGAAGCGTCGTTTTATCGCTGAAGAGCTGCTGGCCAAGCATGATGAAAACTACATGCCGCCGGAAGTACAGCATGCTATCGACAAGGCTCACAAGCCTGGTGCGAATGCGGAAGGAGCTCAGTAATGAATCCCGAACTGGGGCTATTTGCCCTGATCCTGGCCACCTGTCTGGCCTTGTTGCAGAGTGTAGTGCCCCTGGTGGGCAGCTACACCGGACGTCTGCGCTGGATGAATGCCGGCCGATCGCTGGCAACCGGTCAGTTTATCTTTACCCTGCTGTCATTCAGTTGTCTTGTTTATGCCTTCCTGGCTGATGACTTTACCGTTAAATACGTTGCCAGTAACTCCAACTCCCTGTTGCCTGCTATCTATAAAGTGACAGCGACCTGGGGTGGCCATGAAGGTTCCCTGCTACTGTGGATTCTGACCCTGACCGGTTGGGGGCAGGTCGTTGCCATGCGCAGTGGCAAGCTGCCACCGGAACTGTCTGCCCGGGTACTTTCAGTACTGGGTATGGTCAGCGTTGGTTTCCTGCTGTTTATTCTCTTAACGTCCAACCCATTTGAACGACTGCTGCCGTTTCCTCCCCAGGACGGTGCTGACCTGAATCCGCTGCTGCAGGATCTGGGTATGATCGTTCATCCACCGATGCTCTACATGGGCTACGTGGGTTTTGCGGTTGCTTTTGCCTTTGCTATTGCCGCGCTTATGGGCGGTCAGCTTGACAGTGCCTGGGCTCGCTGGGCGCGTCCATGGACAACGGTTGCCTGGGCATTTCTGACCGCCGGTATCGCTCTGGGTAGCTGGTGGGCTTACTATGAACTTGGCTGGGGCGGCTGGTGGTTTTGGGATCCGGTAGAGAATGCTTCCCTGATGCCATGGCTGGCTGGTACTGCTTTGATGCACTCATTGGCAGTGACTGAAAAACGTGGTTTGTTCAAGAGCTGGACACTGTTGCTGGCGATTGCCACTTTCTCTTTGAGCCTGTTCGGTACGTTCCTGGTTCGTTCCGGTGTACTGACATCAGTTCATGCATTTGCCAGTGACCCGATGCGCGGTCTGTTTGTACTGGGCTACCTGATGCTGGTTGTGGGTGCTTCCCTGACTCTGTTTGCCTTCAAGGCACCAGAAATACGCAGCAAGATCACCTTCAACCTGTTGTCTCGTGAAACTCTGTTGCTGGTGAACAATGTTCTGCTGATTACCAGTTGTGCCACTGTGCTACTGGGTACTATGTTCCCGCTGTTGGTGGACGCTCTGGATCTGGGCATGGTTTCCGTAGGTCCTCCTTACTTCAATATGCTCTTTGTCCCTATGGCCCTGATGCTGGCTTTTGCTTTGGGCATTGGCATCATGCTGAACTGGAAGAAAGGCACAGTTTCCTGGCTGGTACAACAGCTGCGCTGGGTGTTTGTGGTTTCTGCTCTTGGTGGTCTGGCCTTCGGCTTTATGTACGGTGACAGCTTTGTTATCAGTGAAGCGCTGGGCATAGGCATGGTGTTCTGGATTGTTCTGGTCATTCTGAAAGACATCTACAACAAGACCCGAAACGCTAACGGTCTGTTTGCTGGTCTGAAGAAGCTTAAGCCTTCGTACTACGGTATGCAGCTGGCACACTTTGGTCTTGCGGTTACTTTTGTTGGTGCGGCCATGAGTGGTGGTTACAGCGAACAGAAAGACCTGCGAATGAATCCGGGTGATATCGCTGAACTGGGTGAATACGCTTTCCGTTTTGATGGTGTTGAACAGGAACATGGCCCTAACTATATGGCCAATGCTGGCACACTGACAGTATTCAAAAATCAGGAAAAGGTCGCAACTCTGCATCCTGAAAAGCGTGTTTATGCGGTTCAGGGCATGCCCATGACCGAAGCCGGTATTGATGCCGGTCTGACGCGCGACCTATACGTTGCTCTGGGTGAACCTCTGGGTGATGATGCCTGGGCAGTGCGTCTGCACATTAAACCCTTTGTGCGTTTCCTCTGGCTCGGTGCAATCTTTATGGCGCTGGGTGGTTTGCTGGCAGTCTCTGACAAACGCTATCGTGTGCGTCTGAAGAAGAAAGCTGCAAATAAGGCAGCTGTCGCTAAAGGTAAAGCAAGAAAAGGGAAAACTGCAGTGGCTGGAGGTCGTGCATGAGTAATGACAAGACGGTTAAGAAAAGCCGCCTGAAACTCTTTTTGCCTTTAGCGTTCTTCCTGACCTTCTGCATTCTGTTGTACGTAGGATTGTTTCTGGAAGACAAGAAGGAACTGCCTTCTGCTTTGCTGAATGATCCGGTGCCTGAATTCAGTCTGCCAAAGCTGAAACAGCCCAATGAAATCGTTACTCAGGAAACCCTCAAAGGGCAGGTGTATCTGCTCAATGTCTGGGGCTCCTGGTGTCCGGCCTGTAAAGTTGAACACCCTTATCTGGTCAAACTGGCCAAAAGAGGCGTTCGCATTATCGGCCTGAGCTACAAGGATGAAGACGCAGATGCTTTGCGCTGGCTGCAACGTCTGGAAGATCCGTACACCTTCAATATTGTTGATAAAGACGGTCGATTGGGGGTTGATCTGGGTGTTTACGGTGCGCCGGAAACTTTCCTTGTGGATAAGAAAGGTATCATCCGTTACAAGCACGTAGGCATTGTTGATCAGCGGGTTTGGGTGGAAGTTTTAAAACCTAAATACGGTCAGCTGCAGAAGGAGGTTTTGTAATGGGATCTTTTTTAGTCAGGGCACTGGCTGCGTTTGCAGCCGTGTTCATGTTATCCACAGCCCAGGCTGCGGTGATTGAGAACTATCAGTTCGATGATACCGTTCAGCAGGAACAGTTCTTTCGTCTGAACAATGAACTGCGCTGTCCTCAATGTCAGAACCAGTCTATCGCTGACTCTAACGCACCGATTGCACAGGACCTCCGTCGTGAGGTGCATCGCATGATTGTGGAAGAGAAAGCAGACGACGACACTATTGTTCAGTTTATGCTGGATCGTTACGGTGACTTTGTACTCTACAAGCCCAGAATGAGTGCTAAAACCGCTGCTCTCTGGTTTGGCCCGGTCATTTTGTTGTTGATTGGCCTGTTTGTTCTCTTTGGTCTGGTGCGTAAGCATCGCCCGGCGGCTAAGGATGAGGAACTGGATAAGGAAGACAGGGCAGAGCTCGATAAGATTCTGGGTGGAAAAGACTGATGACTCAATTCTGGATAATTGCCCTCGTTCTGGTGCTGGTTTGTGCGGCACTGATCGTGTTCCCTTTTGTGGGCAGAAGCCGTCAGGCTGAAGAAGCAGAAGCGAACAGTGTTTCCGACCATGAATCCAACGTGGCTTACTTCCGCGAACAGGAAGCGGAGATTCGTCATCAGCAGGAACAGGGTCTGATTACTAAAGACGACGCTGATCTGATCTGTGCCGAACTGGAAAAGAAGCTGCTGAACGACGTTGCTGACAGAGAGAAAAGCGCAGCACTGAATACCAAAGGCAGCCCGATGCTGGGCTGGGCTATGGCATTGATAGTGCCTGTTCTGGCAGTTCCGGTGTATATGCATTTGGGTTCACAGACCGAAATGGATGTTTCCAAACTGGTTATGGATCCGAATGCTACACACTTTCAAATGATTCGTTCTCTGGAAGAGTGGACCGAGAAGAAGCCGGATAATGCTCAAGCCTGGTTTATGCTGGGCAGTCGTTATATGGCGGTGCGTCAGCATGCTAATGCTGTGGATGCATTCAGTAACCTGTATAACCTTGAGAAAGGTAGTCCGCAGGCTGCGGCAGAACTGGCACAAGCTGAGTTTCTGGCCGCTGGCAATAACGTTACCAAGCGGGTTCGCAACCTTTATGAAGAGTCTCTGAGTAAAGATGAAGACAATGCCACGGCTCTGGGTTTGAAAGGCATTGATGCTTTTGGTCAGGCTGACTATCAGGAAGCGGTTAGTGCCTGGACTCAGGCGATGGCCATGGAAAATGACCCGTCTACACGACAGTCATTGGCTGCTGGCATCAGTCGTGCCAAAAGCTTTCTTGGTGAAGCGGTTGCCGAGATTCGTGTTCAGGTAGAGTTAGCGCCAGAGCTGAAAGATCTGCCCGGTAATACCCGTGTGATGGTTTTTGCCCGTCAGCCAGGTGTTCGTGCGCCGGTTGCAGCTATTCCCCTGCGTGTTGCTGACCTGCCAAGGGAAGTGGTACTGGACGACAGCTCTGCCATGATTATGGGCGGAACCCTGTCCGGCATTGAAAGTCTGGATGTGATCGCTCGTATCACTCTCACTGGCGACGCAACCAGTGCAGATTACGAAGCGGAAGTAAAAGACGTTAAAGTGACCGGTGCTGGTCCGATTCAATTGAAGATTGCGCCTGCCAGTTGATATGTTCTGAATTTAGCAGGCGTCGGAAGGCGCCTGCTGTTAATGTGTTACTTTCTTTTCATGAATATTTTCAGCTTTCTGGATTTATTTGTAGAGAATAGTTACATACGGTTTGTTTTACTTACTGTAATAGATCTTTTTTTAATTCTGCAGGCAGTAGAGAAAGGATTACACACGAGGTATTGGATCACCCTCCTCCAGCCCCCCCATGCGGCTCATGAGTTTGTCAACTGAGCACGCTGCATCCTTCCTGGATATTTTGTAGTCATCGTTTAGTTGCTTATAGATCAATTTCTCAAGAGGGTGCCTGGATGAATGAAGGTACCCAACCAGGTCATCACTTAACAACTGCAGGTCCTCGCCGACTTTCTTCAGGTCTCTTTCACGCCTTCGGAACACTCCCGTGGCTGGGATGCCGTTATAACTTCGATCTGGATCCATGAAACTATCTTTGATAACAAGCAGCTGTGCTTGCAGATCAACCAGTTGTTTTTGAAGAGTAATTAGTTCGCAGGCTTCATTTCTTGTTTTTCCAGCGACTAAATCATTCATGGTGTTTTCAAGCTTAAGCTGCATGACATCCAATACTAAATATTGCTTTATATACTCAGCAGTCTGCTCACTGGTAACGAAATCATCTTCGAGCCAGGCATTTACGTTCGACCATGCACTCTTTACTGCCGGTAAGATCATTTCATTAAGAACTGCGCCCAGCATGAATAGGCTTGGCACATTTGCAGCATTTCCAAACGTCCCATATACATTGGCTTTTCCTACCCCTTGAATAGCCCCTCCGGAAACATCTGTAGAAAAATGCCCTGACAGTAGCGCACTTGTATGAGCCTGTTGAACAAAGCTTACACAGTTCGAACCATGAATAATGTAATTACAGCCCATTGTTTCATCAAAATCACAGGCATCCTGAGTTCTATCCAAATATTTATTCAGCGATGTAAGCTGAAACTCATCAAGCTCGTTGACTTGCTTGGGGTAACTCCAGTCGAGCATGTGTACATTCGTGTCATAGGTACATAGTTCATTCGCTAAACGCCCCTGACTATAAAGAGTCAAAGAAGCACCTAAGCTCGAACTACCTGCTGTAGGGTAGAAGCCAATAACACGATCAGTGCCTTCAATATGGTCTTCTACTCGTAAAAAAGCGTGTCCAGGATCAAGATAAGTTGTCAGGGTTGCTGCAGACTTGATATCACGTTTAGAGATGTTTTTATGATTCCTCGAATAACTCTCTTTATGGTATTCATCGCCTCTGGGCTTGAGCCGACACCATTCATTTTCGTATTTGGTTTTTCGAACTTTTTGGTTGTTTTTTGAACTTTCCAGAGAAGAATCAGAAGTGGTTTGGTCAGACGTTAGTGGTTGGGTGGACGACGATTTTCTCCCTGCTGAACCAGAACTGTCCATTTTTCCTCCCTCCTCAATAACCGTTTTTTGACAGTTATTAACTAAAGCGATTCACTAATTAATTAGCTAGTTCCCTTTCTCTTTTGATTTTAGGAGTCCATCAGGCTGAAATCCAATATTTGGTATGATTGCCAGCCCGGTTTGCAGAATTACGCCTGTTGTATCAATAGGCGTAATTCTGCTCAGTTAGAGTATTAAAACTGAAAGTGATAGCCTTGCTTTGAAACAAAAGGCGCTCTGAAATCCTCGCCAATAAAGTAATGAACACCCTGTTTGGCATCGACGACTATCTTGTAACAACCCCAGCCACCACCAAAGTCAGAACAGTATTCGTTATTCTCTACTTTCCACTGTCCCTCTGAAGGTTTTTTGTCACCTTCGCCTGCCCAGAGTGTCAGGCCGGATTCAGAAAAGTACTGAACTGTTTTCTTCTGATAATGCACGCCATTGATGGTGTTGCCATTCAGAAGTTGTTTTATTTCTGAAGAGTTCAGTTCCACCTCTGCAGCGAAACTGTTGATGGAAACAGCAGCAAGCAAAGTGGCAAGAGCAGGAAGTAATTTCATTATGGTACCCGGCAGTATTCTGTCTGTGTGGAACAGACAGTTACGCTGAGTAAGAAGCTTTGGATTCAGCTGGCTGGAGTTATCTGCTATGAAGAACAACCTGCTTAAGGTGCATTTTTTCTGGCATGCAAATTTGCGCTGATACCGATGACATTGGCAGCCGCAGGTTCAATAGACAAAGTTGCAAAGTGGCTGTCATCCACATTTTCATCAACACCTTCCCCCGTCACTCTTGAGTGAATACTCAGGCAGTTTTCCCTGTTCGCTGGCAGGTTATTGATCAACAGTTCCAGTGTGGTGCCATTGTCAAAATCAATCAGGATACTGTCTTTGACCTCCAGTATGACCTTCTGGCCATTCTGATCCAGAGTGTAGAGCTGGTGCGACATAGGTCACCTCTGCTTAATTAGAATGATGAATCATTATAGAAGGTTATGTCGTAAGCAAAGATCAGCCGTTGAAGGCTGATCTTAATGATTGAGTAACAGACGGATTTAAAGCCCCAGAGTCTGTTTTAACTGCTGTTTTATGTCTGATACAGATGCGCCATCAACAAAACTCAGGGACAGGTAACTGTCACCTCGGAATGCACGATCGACTTCAGCCAGAACATGAACAACACCAGGGCGAGCCACGAAAGACAGTTCTACTTCATTCAATGTCGTCAGCCAGCCTTCCGGACGGTATTCCAGCTCTTGATAGCAACCAATCGTAGACTGGAAGCCATTACCTCTCAGGCCACCATGCTCGATATCAGCTTTAACCATTCTAAGACCGCAGCGTTCCATAGCTTCAAGGCAGTTCATCATGGTAGGTGTTGGCGTAATTACCAGTGGATCTGTGTCGCTTGGATCAATAGCTAGATCAACTTCCAGTCCGGTTTCCAGCCAGACCTGACTCTGGTTGTCGCGACAGGGCAGGTGAGTAATGGGCGTTTCGGAGTGAAGCTGCAGTTCCATAGGAATCTCATGACGGTCACCCGGCTTCAAGACCAGCTTGTCTTCAATAGACCAGCTTTGCAGAACCTGATTGCGGTAAGCTTCACCGTTATCCGTTTGGTATTTGGTCTGGGCCATCAGGTTCAGTTGCAGGCCTGAGACTTCCTGTTCAGCGTCACCCGCTTTTATCACGACTGTGACAGACAGTACGCCACCAGGTTGCACCTGCTGGCTGTTAACAATAGTGTCTACTTCAGCGCCACCAATACCAACGGAAGCCAGTAACTTTTTAAACATTAATACTCCAACTCACTCAATGAATAAATAAGTCATTCAGACAAGGGTGTCGACTGACTTCAGTAACCTGTTTTCAGGTGGATGCTAACAGAAAGCCATGCAGTGAGGCATACGTCGACGGTCAATCAATGACTGGGAAATAACACCTCATTATTATTTTTATAATTATTGATAATTTTTATTAATCTAGCCTGCTTCCTATACTCATCTCATCAAAATTAATCACATAAGTACTCGAACATACGAATTCATAAGCGCATGTCTATGTACATATTCCTGAACACTTTTCTAAAAAGAACCCGGAGCAGATTATGAAAATGAACCATGTCGGTATTATGGTTGGCGAGATGGACAAGGCGGTTGAGTTTTACACCAACGCGCTGGGTCTGAAGATTGTTATGAACAACATCAAGGTGGTGGAAGAGCGCGAAACTGCGATTGGTAAAATGTGCATCGCAGTATTTGGTGAAGGTTTTAAAGGCTTTAACATTGCTCACCTGGTCACCACCGATGGTATTGGCGTTGAGCTGTTCGAAATGAAAGAGCGTCAGGAACGCCATGTTGTGGACTTCTCCCGTTTGGGCATTTTCCACTTCTGTCTGCAGACCGACGACTTTGAAGGCGTAATGGCTAAGGTAGAAAAATTCGGCGGTAAGGTGCGTATGGATATTCATCGCTACCACCCGGAAGACGACAGCAAACCAGCAAAAATGGTTTATCTGGAAGACCCGTTTGGCAACCTGTTTGAACTTTACTCTCACACTTATGAAGAAACCTACGCTTCTGATTACGAGTAAAGCTCGCTTGATCGAGACATAAAACAAGCTCCTTATTCTGGTATCAATTCAGATACCAGAGTGCCTCCCTCTCCAACTACATCTGTTTTACTGCTTGACCAGAGCATCAATTCTGACTTTCAAATACTCATAAAATGCCTGGCAGAGACGGGATGATATATGCAGCTCCGGCAGGATGACGGCTATATCAAAACTGATCTCCGGACTGAACGGCTTGATGAGTATATTGGAGTCACTGCGGCAGCTGAAATCGGAAGCAGTCACCTGATCAACCAGCATACAGCCCATGCCGGCATTAACCATGGTCAGGCCGGAAGGAAACAGATGTGTTTCCGCAATGATATTGGTATGACAGCTGTGCTTGCGAAACAGGGTACTGATATCACTGGTAACCGAATGACTCTCCTCGAGCGTAATCATGGGCTGCTCATGAAGGTCTTCAACAGTAATAGCCTCTTTTAAAGCCAGCGAAGATTCCTTGTGAACTGCACAAATCATCGGTAACTGATAACTGTGCAATATAAGGTTATTGGTAACTTCCGGTTTCTCCACAATACCAATATCACAATGCCCCGCCTTAACCCAGTTGACTATCTTCTTTGAATCAAAGGTCTTCAGAGCCATTCGTGCTTCA
The DNA here is from genome assembly GCF_009653635.1 of Endozoicomonas sp. OPT23. Taxonomy (GTDB): domain Bacteria; phylum Pseudomonadota; class Gammaproteobacteria; order Pseudomonadales; family Endozoicomonadaceae; genus Endozoicomonas_A. Next base: position 801,461 of record NZ_PPFD01000002.1, read on the forward strand.
GGGTACTCGGCAGAGAATCCAGCCATAATCTTCGGTAGAAAACTATGTGAGAGGCCTGGCATGCAGCCAATCTGCAGCTTACCTACACGGCCATGACGCAGGTTTTCCGTCAGCTTCTCAAGGTTACGACAAGAGGCCAGTATTTGGTCAACGCTCTCCGCCATATGTCGGGCCTCAGGTGTCAGTTCAGCGGCATATTTGGTGCGTTTGAACAGCAGGAAACCGACCTCTTCTTCCAAGGTAGAAATAGCAGTACTGACCGCTGGCTGAGTCAGTGAGAGTCGCTTGGCTGCACGGGAAATACTACCACTGCGTACCACTTCAAAAAAAATCTCCAGCTTTCTCAGGTTGAAATTCATTGTTATATCAGTGATCTAAAATATAAATGTGACTTATGAAAGCATAAATAACATCAAATTTCTTTATATCTCAATCTTGTGCAGAATTTCTTGGCACGCATAGCAGCATTGTGCAGACCAGAACTACAAAAACAAAAAGAGACAGGTCATGTCACTCAAAAGATATACATCTACTGACCAGTATTAACCTGATCTCGCATTTATCACTGATGTAATCAGCAGTAATTCATGACTAATAACAAATTTATTCATCAATATCGTGGCGAATGGCTAACGCTGGCTTCCTTTCTTTTATGGGGATTAATGCCGCTCTACTTTCAGCAGCTTTCAGGCTATCAGGCGAGTACGGTCTTTGCTGTACGGGTGCTGCTTTCAGCGCCGGTATTGCTTATAGCCCTGCTGCTGGTTTATCGCAATGGATTTAAACGGCCATCCGTTTCCCAGGCAGGTTGGGCACTGCTGGGCGCAGCCCTTATTTCAACCAGCTGGTATGGCAACCTTTGGGGAACACTCAACGGTCAACTATTGGCTGTCAGCCTGGCTTTCTTTCTCAGTCCGGTGCTGACCATTGTCGCGGGAATGCTGTTTTTCGGTGAACGTCTGAGTAAGCGGCAATGGTTGTCCTTTTATATCTGCCTGCTGGCTTTTCTTTTCTACTGTTTTGCTAATGGTGAACTGCCCTGGCTGACCATCATGATCGCAGTTGCTTTTGCTCTTTTCAGTGTTGTGAAACGAAAAGGGCAGGTCAGTGAACTGTCTGGTCTGAGTGCTGAGGTGGTCCTTATGCTGCCGGTCTCCCTGTTTCTGCTCTGGAATATGGAAGCTGGAACATCATTCAACTGGAGCAGTGATCCATGGCTTCTGGCCATTGTGCCTCTCTATTACCTGCCGCTGGTGCTTTATGGCATGGGGGTTCGTCATATTCGCCAGCTGACTACGGCCGGACTGATGACCTATATCGAGCCTGTGATTATGTATGTGCTGGCACTGACATTATTTGATGAAGAGATCAGCCCGCTAAAGCAAATGGCCATGTATATGGTCTGGATAGGTGTCGCAGTTTCTTTTCCATTCGGTCGCAGGAAAGCAGAAGAACATACTGGCCAGACCAGTCACTCATAAGCTGGTTGGTCGAACCTGCATAAATAGAAAAATAAAGTAGTAATAAGAAAGGTTGTTTATGGAAATCCTTTATTTAACACCGGAAGATGTTTTGTCCTCGGGCATCAGCCTCCAGGAATTTCGCGAACTGGTAGCCGGTGCTCTGGCACAACATGGTCGCAAGAAGGTTGAAAATCCACCCAAGCCAGGTATTCATCCACTGCCGCAGACCTTTCTGCATGCGATGCCAGCCTGGCTGGAAGAAACCCGGGAAGCCGGTATCAAATGGGTCAGTGGTTTCTTTGATAACCCGAAACAAAACCTGCCGGCGATTATGGGCCTGATTGTACTGAACGATCCGGATACCGGTGCGCCGACGGCTATTATTGATGGAGGCTGGATTACCAATATGCGTACAGCGGCGGTTACCGCTGTTGCGGCAGAACATCTGGCACCGGAAAGAGTGCAGAGCATAGGTATTGTCGGTACCGGCATGCAGGCTCGTTATCACCTGCTGATGATGCAGGACATGTTTCCTGAGCTGGAAGTTGTTAAAGGCTTTGATATCCACAGGCCGGGGCTGGAACAGTTTGCGGAGGACATGAAGCGAGAGCTGGGTATTAATGTGCAGCCAGTGGATTCTGTTTCTGAAGCGGTCAGCGATTCTGACATTGTTATGACCTGTACAGGCGTACTCAAGGAACCTATTTTCTTCTGGGATGATGTCAAGCCCGGCACTCTGGTGTTACCCGTACATGGTGGCGGCTGGGAACCGGATGTGATGAATAAAGCCGACTTGCTGGTGACCGATAGTCACGAACAGGTTTCTTCCTTCCTGGCAGGCAAATACAATATTCCTTCATCCTCACTGGAGCTCGGTGAAGTGGTTGCTGGCCTGCAAAAGGGCAGAGTTTCACAAGAGCAGCGCATCCTGAATTTTAACCTTGGTCTTGCCATTCACGACATTGCCATTGCTCACCGCGTCTGCCAACTGGCCAGCGAAAAAGGTCTGGGTGTCAAACTACCTTATAACCCCAATGTGTATCCGGTACCTGGTGCAAGCCAGTAATCGTTGCTCATTGTTGTAGGCACCTGTGACTGATGTCGTTTAAATAATGTTTTATCAATATCACAGGTGTTTACCGGTGACTGAATCCATCCAGTCACGGATATTTTGAGAGGAATGGGAATGGATAGAAGAAAAATCGATGTTGTATTAGCAACTATTTCAATCGTTGTTTCTGTGATTATTTTGACCAATGACAGTCTGGTTGAAGGCGGCGTTGAAACTGAGCTGGGCTCACTGTTTCTGCCCAGAATTGTTGCTGGCCTGATGATTGTTTTTTCAGCGGCTATGGCAATTCCATCATTGCTTGGATTGCTAAGGCAGGCCGAACAGACTGACGAGGAAGCCATTTCCACTACAGGCTTTTCCGGTGTCTTTATTTATATCGGAATCTTTATCACTTACTGGCTGGTGGTTCCCTATGTCGGGTTCCTGGTCGCGACGCCTTTTGTCATGTTCAGTATTGCTGCGCTGCTGGGAGGTCGTAAATGGCTCCCGATAGTGCTGATGTCAGTGATTACGCCTCTGATGGTTTTTTACGGGTCCCTGCATTTTCTGCGGGTGTTTTTACCAACCTGGACCCTGTCCTGAAGAGGTGAGTTTCTATGCTGGAAAATATACTTAATGGATTCTCAGCGATTTTTGCCATAGGCCCGATTCTTGGCATTATTGCCGGTGTCATTGTTGGCATTACTTTCGGAGCTATTCCGGGCATTTCCGCCATTATGGCGATCGCAATTATTTTGCCGCTGACGTTTTACGTTGATCCTATTATTGGCATTACCATGCTGCTGGCAGTGTATAAGTCAGGTATCTATGGTGGCTCTATCTCAGCCATTCTGATTAATACGCCAGGGGCTGCGGCATCATTCCTGACAGCCAAAGATGGCCATGCCCTGACTAAAGCAGGTAAGTCCGGGAAGGCTCTGGACATCTCTCTGTTCTCTTCTGTTTCCGGAGAAATGCTGGCGACACTGGTACTGATTCTTGTAGCGGCACCGATTTCGGCTATTTCTCTGCAAGCCGGGCCAATAGAGAAAGTTTTCGTACTGCTGTTTGCCTTTACTGTGATCGCAACCATGGCCGGTGGTTCTATTTCCAGAGGACTTCTGTCCTGCACCCTGGGCATGATGTTCGCCATGGTGGGTCTTTCTACTATTACCGGCGCTTCACGGTTTACATTTGGTGTTACTGAGTTGATGTCCGGCTTTACTTTCACACCTATGTTGATTGGTGTGCTGGTAATGCCGGAAGTGTTGAATGTTATTCGGCGACGAAAGCAGACCCAGGGAAGTATGACCATAACCCGGTCGAGTAATCCGGCGGATAATCGTATCAGCCTGAAAGAGTTCAAAGCGGTTATTGGCACGATTCTCAAATCCAGCGGTATTGGTACCTTTATTGGGGCTTTGCCGGGGTTGGGTTCCAGTACCGCAGCCTTTATGGCTTATGGTGAAGCCAGACGGGTTTCGAAGAAACCGGATGAATATGGCAAGGGCTCGGTAGAAGGTATCGCTGCTGCTGAATCTGCCAACAACGCCGTATGCGGCTCCAGTCTGATACCCATGCTGACACTCAGCATTCCCGGTGATGACGTTGCTGCACTGCTGATGGGTGCATTCCTGATTCATGGTCTGACACCGGGCCCGATGATCTTCTTTGAACACACGGAAACCATCTATGCGATCTTTGCAGGCTTTCTGATTACAGACCTGTTCCTGCTGGCTATTGCTAAATCAGGATTCCGGTTCTTTGTGAAACTGGCATCACTGAGTCGTTATTACATTTTCCCTTGTGTGACCATCTTTGCCTTTACCGGTGCATTTACCGCTGGCCAGAATATGAACGACATTCTTATTCTGATCTGCTTCACCGTATTGGGTTATGGCATGCGTCTGGTGGGGCTGAATCCGGCGATATTTATTATCGGCTTTATTCTCACGCCTTATCTGGAACAGAACCTTGATCAGGCCATTGCGATTGTAGGCACAGACTACCATCTGTTCTTTGCCTCACCGTTTGCCTGGGTATTTATTCTGCTTTCTGTGTTCTTTGTTTCTTCCAATATCTGGATGAAACGACGCAGGCAGCAACCACAGTCACCATCATCCCTTCAGGAGGCTAAAACATAACCTGAATGCACATTAAACCTGCGCAGTGACGCTGTCTGATTCAGGCAGCTTCTGCAGAACGCCTAACCATAACCACAACAATAAAAACACACTTTGGAATTTGATGATGAAAACACTGAAAACAACCTTAACTGCTATTGCTGCAACTCTGTCTCTCACCATGGCTGCAGGCTCCGCACTGGCGGCATACCCGGAAAAGCCAATCAAGGTGATCGTTCCTTACGGTGCCGGTGGTGATTCCGACCTGACCACCCGCATCTGGGCAGATGCTGTTGAAGATGAACTGGGCGTACCTGTTGTTGTAATCAACAAACCGGGCGGTGGCGGTATTGTCGGTACCGCTTTTGTAGCCAACTCAAGAAAAGACGGTTACACCCTGATCAATGCTGGTCTGGGTAATATGCTGGTGTCGCCTAACTTCAGCAAGACACCTTATCAGTTTGACAGCTTTACCCCTGTCGTAAAAATGACCTCTGTGCCTCTGGCTGTGGTTGTTGCAAAGGACAGCCCGTACAAGACCTTTGATGATTTTATTGCTGGCGCTAAAAGTCAGAAGGTGACTTTAGGCACCTGGGGCGCTTCTTCTTCCGGTGCAATCCTGGCCGGTATTATTGCTGACCAGGCGGGTTATCAGCCAAAGTATGTTCACGCGAACAGCGGTTCTACTTCCATGGTTTCTGTGGTTGGCGGACATATCGATTCTGCGGTTTCATTTCCGCCAATCTTTGGCCCGCACGTAAAGGCTGATCGTGCCCGTGTTCTGGTTATGAACAAGGAACTGGATGCTTACAAGAATACCCCGACCTTCGCTGACTATGGCATTAAGGGTAGCTTTGAAGGCTGGTCCGGAATCTTTGCACCAAAGGGTGTTCCTCTGGAAGTGGTTGAGAAACTGACTGCAGCTACTGACAAGGTGATGAAAGATCCGAAAGTCATCAAGAAGTTTCAGAACATGGGCGCTACGATTGATTACCGTTTCGGTGAAGATTGGGTAGCGGATATGGAAGTGACCTACGGTGTGATGCAGGCAGCAGCTGCTAAAAAGTAATTTCTAAAAGACTGTAGCCTTGCAGTGAAAGCCCCTTGATTCAGGGGCTTTCGTTTCTCTCAGTAAAAAGTATCAATAAAAAGCTCTTCAACCTTCTTTCTGGCCCAATCGGTTTTACGCAAAAACTTGAGGCTGGATTTAATGGAAGGATCGCTGTTAAAGCAGCGAATGTTGATTCTCTCCCCCAGCTCCCTCCAGCCATAATGTTCCACCAGTTGAGTGACTACCTTCTCAAGGGTAATTCCGTGCAAAGGATTATTGGGCTGTGCCTGAACCTGGTTGTCGCTCATAAAGTTCTCGTTAATAAAAGTCTGGTTGATAAAGTTTGAGTGTTGCGGCAAGTTTGCTAGTGTATTTTTTTCGATTGCTAACACAAGGAAAATCCCCATGCGTTGCCATGAAGTTGATTATGAAATTCGCGGTCACGATATGCAGCTGGTGGAAGTGGAACTCGACCCGGGCGAAACGGTTGTAGCCGAAGCAGGTGCCATGACCTTTATGGAAGAAGGTATAAATTTTGAAACCCGTATGGGGGACGGTTCCGAGCCTGATCAGGGCATTATGGGCAAGCTGTTTTCTGTGGGCAAACGTATGCTGACCGGTGAGTCGGTGTTTACTACTCATTTTTCTAATGAAGGCTCAGGTAAAAGCAGGGTTGCTTTCTCCGCACCTTATCCCGGTTCAATCGTTCCTCTGGATATGTCCAAACTGGGTGAAAAGGTTGTTTGCCAGAAAGACAGTTTTCTCTGTGCCGCTCTGGGTACAAAAATAAGCATTACCTTTACCCGCAAGCTGGGTGCAGGCTTCTTTGGCGGCGAAGGTTTTATTCTTCAGCAACTGGAAGGCGATGGCATGGCATTTATTCATGCTGGCGGTACCGTTGTTGAGCGTGAATTGAACGGTGAGACACTGCGTCTGGATACAGGCTGTCTGGTTGGATTTGCTGGTGATATTAATTACGATATTCAGGCTGCAGGCGGTCTGAAATCCATGGTATTCGGTGGTGAAGGCCTGTTTATGGCGACTTTAAGTGGCCATGGAAAGGTATGGATTCAGAGCCTACCATTCTCTCGTCTGGCGGATCGTATTATTGCCAGTTCGCCAGCTCTTGGTCGAAGCATGAAGGGTGAAGATTAAGCTCCAGAGCTAAAGGTTATTTCTGAGCACTGAAGGTTGTCGATAGGTAACCTTCAGTAGCTTCTTAGACAATCGCTTCACTCAGTTGAAGTTCATAGTTTGTGCCGCCATCACTGTTGCAATGGAAACTTTTGGCTAAGTCAGGCCAGTTATCCCTGATCTTTTCAACCCTACCTGTAAACGCATCACACAGAATGAATTTGCCCGGAAATCGTTTGAACAGTTCAGGTGTTTGTTTTGGGGATGACGCCATTTTCTTCAACAGCCCTATTTCCTTTGCCTGTTGCAGAGTGTCTGCATCGCATATCAGATTGAACTGATGATTTACGCTATGAGCGAGCTGCCATGGCTTGCCCTGTTCTTTTTTGGCAGAAGCTGCCTCATGGTTGACCTGAGCTGTCAGTAATTTGTACTCGCTGGCGGAGCCTTTCTGGGAGGCCATTAATTTACATAAGGCTTCACTGTGTTCGGCGCAATTACCAAGGCGAATGGCTTTCAACATATTCAGTGTGCTTTGTCTTTGATTCAGTTCGTGCCTGCCATTCATTTTACCTGCTACTTCACTGAGTAGCCTGACCAGAAATGCGTTACTGTCGATGAAGTGGTAACGATTCCGCTCTTTAAGAGTGAGCCTGCCAATAGCTACCATCAATTCTTCTTCCTGACCTCTTAATCCAAGTGTGTCGTGCAGCTCCTGAATATCTGCTCTTCGGTATACAGAGATCAGTTTAAGTTTTGCAACCTGATCAACCATCCATCGAGCAGTCATGGGAATACTTTCGGGGTTGTTATTTTTGGCCAGAGCTTCCGGACACTGGGCTTCAAGCAATGAAAGATCGCAGCCTTGCAGGCTTGTTTTTAACATGTTTTCCATAGGGGCTTCTTTAATACTTCGATCAATCAGCTGCTTTTCAACCAGTTTTACCCCCTCTATCATTACCAGCGAGCTCACGCCAATAGCTGCTCCTGTTGCCAATGCAACAGGTATGGTGCCGCCGAAAGCAAGAGCGCCGACAACTGCAGTAGGTACCGCAAGGTAAGGGTTGCTTTTGAAGTAGCTGTCTACCAGTGGAAGAGCCTGAAGCATGGGGAACACCTTGGTTGAGTTGAGGTTTTAGTATTTATTATTGTGTTCTGAAAATGACTGACAAAGAGGTTAGAGTTACTGTCAAATACGGGAAAAAACCTGATAACGGTCGGTTGGTAGAGAATAGAGGTGCGTATAGAGTGAATCCATTGAGCATTGCTGAGTATTACTTCCAGCTATCGAACGACAGCAATTTCGACGCAATCACCAAACTGTTCTGTGACAGCTCCACATTCCGTTCGGGGAAAGGAGACTTGTTTCTTGGAGTGACGGACATAATGGCTATGCAGAGAAAGCATCACGGTATGTATAGCAGCCTGAACTGGTCCGTAAAAAGTATGGAAGAACTCAAACCGGGTGTTGTGCACTTTGAGTTTGATTTTGAAGGTATGACGCAATCCGGTGAAACTGTTAAATATTCAGGCCTGGAAGATGTTGTGGTGTTTGCAGGGCAGATACAGCATATTCAGGTTGAGATTCTGAAATAAAAAAAGCGGTTGACCCTGTCGTAGGGACAACCGCTTTTCAAGGTGAGTTTATGTCAATGTCTGGATATTACTCACCGATTACTGAATCCTCACGTGATTTTTCTTTCTTACACTTAAGTTGAGTATGACCATTCGAGTCAATAACAAACTTCAGTGGGCCAGTATCGTGGTCTGTTGTAATAAGATCACACTGCTTCAGGTCAATCTCATATTTATGATTCTTATTCTTGTCCACAGTTGATCCAAATCTGCAGGTGATGTCGTAAGTCATCGTGTCCAGATCGACATTTGCTTTATCAACACAGTAATAATCATAATTAGGTGAAACATTGTTTTTCGGTCGAATAGCACGATCCTTCAAAAGAATCGTGGCGTAAACCATTTGTTTTGTTTCGTATAGCTGCTGAGCTAGCTGCTGAGCAAGCCTTTGCCCGAAGGCCGCTTCCTGTGCACTTGCCTCGGCTTTAAGTTCAGCTTTTTGTGAGTTAAGGTCCTGCTGCATGGTCTTGATATCTTCAAGATACGCATTGTGTTCCTGTTCCATCTTCGACTTTTCAGCGTTCACAGTGACCAGCTGATCAATACAATCGACAGTTCTGAGACCAAGAGCTTCAAAGGGCACATGTCCAGAGTTACGACATTTGCTTTCCAGCTGTTCAGCCGGAGCCACGTTGAGCTTTTGAGCGTATCCTGTTGATGAGAAAATCGTTTCTATGTTGTTTTCAGATTTTCGATTAACCATCATGAGGATGTCATCTGGTTGTGGCCTTCCTGGAATAACCAGAGGCTTAAACTTTACGTTGAAAGCGATGACTTTTTTGCCGTCTTTTGATTTGACGACAGGCTCTACACCATCTTCAGCTAAGACAGGGTTGCTGACCTGATAGGACATGTTGATAATTTCGTCTTTGAGGTCTCTTGGCAGCTCAAACTTGTTTTCCCCTGCTATGGTACGAACCTGGATTGCCAGATGAGCGAATATATCACTGACAATAAATGGCTCGTGTTCTTTATAACCCATGTATGACCACATGGAGCTTCCACCATCGCCCTTAACCAGTTTTTTCAGGTTCTGGTCGTCCTGATCACTGAATAGAACAATAAGGCTATTTCTGACAGGCTCTTCAAAAGAGTTGGTACAGTTATGAAGCTTGCCACTCAAAGGATCCTGCTGGCAAAGCTGATATCTTAGTGTGCTTTGTAGCTTCTGTTTTTTTCCGGACCCAGTCGTATGTGTATTAGGCTGGAAGCCTACAGTCAGAGCAAGGTGACCAGCATTGGGGTGTGTATTTTGAATACGGCTTAACAAAACAGCGAGCTGTGGCAGACCCAGTGAAGAAATTGGGTTACCAGCTTCAAAGTTTTCACCGTCACCAAAAGGAACACTGTAATCATCGTCGGTGTCCAGTTCATCATTCAAGTCGTCAATGATTGGTTGCCCGAATGAGCCCTGAGTTTTTGTGATGTCCAGGAAGTCGTTAAGGGTGGATCTGAGTTTTACCTCATCATGATCACCACGGTAATTAACTACTCCGGAAATAGGTTTAGCTTTGGTTTTAGGTCCTTCGATATACTTAGGTGATTTACCAGATTCGCTGGCAATACCGAGTGGAGTTTTATATTGCTCCGGATCAGCGTAGTAGGCCTCTGCTTCAGCAGCCGCTTTGGAGCTGAAGACACTGAACTGGAACCAGGTTTCGTTATTTTCCGGTTTATCCTTAACGACAACCTCTTTCTTCATGCTCATGATTATACCGGTACCCAGCTCGATATATTGCCTGATCTTTGAAAAATCACGGTTGGCAAACTCGGGGGCTACTGGCAGGCGAAGGGCAGGGCCATCATATACTGTTGAATCGCTTGCTGGCTGGTCAGAGTTTTTCTGACTTTCTGTGGTATGTTGAGTGCAGCCATCTGATTCAACACAAACATCTTCAACCTGCATTTCAGGCTCAGATGAGGGGGTATTGTCTAGAGCAAATGCCGTACTCACGGAAAATGCCAGAAATGTCATGGCCAGAGGTTTGAACTTCATAATCTATCTCCATTAGTTTTTTACTGCGTGCCTGCAGAATCCCGCAAGCGGTTACTAATAAATTGAGATAGATATGTTGTGGAAAAGTTCAATTTTTATTTATATGAATGTAATTTGATAATTAGATTAATATTTTTCTATTCCATTGCATTATAAAGAGGGAATGAATTACGAGAGGAACTCTGATTTCGGCATTAACGACTTTTCCTCTTCCTATGAATCTGTGTAAACTCGAATGAGAATGGATATCTGGCAGACTTATGCGTTATAGATATATGAGAGCAACTAAATAGATAGTGATGTTGCCGATTCGGGGACAAGGATTTAAAGGTCACCGAAGCATGAGTCTTGAGTAAAACCGCCAATTGCGAGAAATATTCGGTACGCGAGCAGTGGCCCGAGAGTAATTAATTAAGGAAACAATGCGTCTAAAGTCGATCAAGCTGGCCGGTTTTAAATCCTTCGTGGACCCGACTACGGTTCATTTTCCTTCCAACATGTGTGGTGTTGTCGGGCCGAACGGCTGTGGTAAATCAAATATTATTGACGCCGTGCGCTGGGTAATGGGTGAATCTTCCGCCAAGCACCTGCGTGGCGAATCCATGACCGACGTTATCTTCAAAGGTTCCAATAGCCGTAAGGCGGCGGGCAAGGCGTCGGTAGAGCTGATCTTTGATAATAATGAAGGCCGTATCACTGGTGAGTTTGCCGCTTACAGCGAAATCTCCGTTAAACGGATGCTGACCACAGAATCCAAGAACTTCTATTTCCTTAATGGCAGTAAATGCCGTCGCCGTGATGTGATGGATATTTTTCTGGGTACCGGTCTGGGGCCAAGAAGCTACTCCATCATTTCTCAGGGTATTGTTTCCACCCTGATTGAATCCAAGCCGGAAGAGTTGCGTGTTTTCATTGAAGAGGCGGCGGGCATTTCCAAATATAAGGAGCGCCGTCGTGAAACTGAAAACCGGATTCGCCGTACCAATGAAAACCTTGAGCGATTGACCGACCTGCGTGACGAACTGGGTCGCCGTCTTGGTCATCTTGAGCGTCAGGCACAGTCCGCAGAAAAGTACAAAGCCTTTAAAGAAGAAGAACGTTTAAAGAAAGCCCAGCTTCAGGCTCTGAAATGGCAGGGCATTGATGAAAAGGTTAAGTCTCAGGAACACGTTATAGGTGAGCTGGAAGTCCAGCTGGAAGCGGCGGTCAGTGACCAGCGTTCTTCCGATGCCGGAATGGAGCAGGACAGAGCCCTGCAGATGGAACTGGGCGACCACTTCCATGAAACCCAGGCCAAATACTACGGTACGGGTAATGAGATCACCCGTATTGAACAAACCCTTCGCCATAAAGAAGAACGTTCCAGAGAGTTGAATCACGACCTTCAGCAGCTGGAACAGGGCTGGAATGAAGCCCGTGAACAGATGGCAGAAGACCAATCTCAAATGGAGATGCTGGAAGCAGAGCAGCTCGAGATTGAGCCTGAACTGGAAATGCTGCAGGAGCAGGAACACGGTTCTGCCGAATTGCTGGAAACCGTTGAAGAAGAGATGCACCTGCTGCAGCAGGACTGGGATAATTTCAACCAGCGTTCCCATGAACCTCAGAAACTGGCAGAAGTTGAACAGTCACGGATTCAGCACGCAGAGTCTGTTCTTGCACGATTGCAAAGCCGTGAGCAGAAGTTGCGGGAAGAAGCTGCAACGCTTGGCGGTGGTGAAGACACAGACGAACTGGAAGTACTTGCGGAAAAACTCACCGAACTGGAGATGACCCGCGAGACCCAGGAAATTCGACTGGAAGAAACCCAGTCTGAAATAGAAGAAAACCGTCTTCAGTATGAAGAACTGCAGGAAAACCGCGAAAAGGTTCGTACCGAGCTGAGTACCCTGCGTGGCCGTCACGCGTCACTGGAAGCCTTACAACAGGCGGCACTGGGACAGGACACGGGCGTTGCAATCTGGCTGGAACAGAATCGTCTTGAAAACACACCGCGACTGGCAGAAAAACTGCAGGTTGAAGCAGGCTGGGAACTGGCGGTAGAGACCGTTCTTGGTAACAGCTTACAGGCGCTCTGTGTTGATGGTCTCGATTCAGTTGCTGCTCTTTTGGGTTCGTTGGAGCAAGGCGCAGCGGTAATGCTGGATGCCTCTCAGGTAATAGCTGGCAGCAGTGACAAAGGTGCCCTTAAGGCATTGTCCGGCAAGGTTCAGGCAGGGCAGGAAGCTAACGGCCTGTTGGCTGGAATCTTTGTTGCGGACACGCTTGATCAAGCTCTGGCTGCTCGTGGTTCCCTTGAAGCTCACGAATCCATTATTACTCAGGATGGTATCTGGCTGTCTGCCAACTGGCTGAGAGTCAGCCGGGATGTCGACAGTAATTCTGGCGTATTGGAACGACAGCAAGACCTCGAAAAACTGACCGCACGACTACCTGAGCTGGAAGACGATTCCCGTAAGGTTGATGAAGATCTGATCAAGGTTCGGGAAAAATCGGAACAACTGGATAAGCATCGTCAGGATATTCAGCGACAGTTGTCTGAGTTGAATCGTGCGCAAGGTGAAGTTCGTGCTGATCTCGGCGCTCGTAAGGTTCGTCTGGAACAGTTCTCTGTCCGTCGCAGCCGTCTGGAGCAGGAGATTGTTGAGTGTAAGGAGCTGAGTCAGGCAGAGCAGGAGAGCATCAGCGACTCCCGTCTCCGGCTGCAGGAAGCTCTGGACATGATGGAGATGGACAGTGGCCGTAAGGAAGAGCTGCTGGAGCAACGTGAACAGTGTCGTGACAAACTGGAACAGGTGCGTCAGCGCTCCAGACACGACAAGGATCGTCTGCATCAGTTAGCGCTGCGTTCACAAACCATCAAGAGTCAGATGATGTCGCTGAAAGCGGCTATTGAACGACTCAGCCAGCAGTCCACCAAGTTGCGTGAACGCCGTGAGATGATTCAGGCGTCCCTGTTTGAATCTGATTCTCCTGAAGGTGACCTGAAGGAACAACTGGAAGAACTGTTAACCCGTCGTCTTGAAGAAGAAGAGGCGATGCAGAAAGCGCGCAGTGAGCTGGAAGAAGTAGAACAGCGCATTCAGCAGATGGAGAAAAGTCGACAGTCTGCTGAACAGAAGGCGACGACCGCCCGTTCAAGGCTGGAAAAACTGCGGATGGACTGGCAGGGCATGCAGGTTCGTCGTACTACGCTGGCAGAGCAGTTGAGTGAAGACCAGTTTGATCTGGATACCGTTATTGCCAACCTGCCGGAAGAAGCTTCCGAAAGTGACTGGGAGCAGGATTTGACAACGATTCAGACCCGGATTGAGCGACTGGGAGCTATTAACCTGGCCGCAATTGAAGAATTTGAAACCCAGATGGAACGAAAAACGTATCTGGATGCACAGAACGATGACCTTGAATCTGCACTGGCAACACTGGAAAATGCCATCAGAAAAATTGATAAGGAAACCCGGCAGCGATTCAAGACAACCTACGACAAGGTTAACTCGGGCTTGCAGGAGTTATTCCCAAGAGTTTTCGGTGGTGGTCAGGCCTATTTGCAGCTAACCGGAGAAGACCTGTTGGATACCGGTGTTGCCATTATGGCGCAGCCTCCGGGCAAGAAGAACAGTACCATTCACCTGCTGTCTGGTGGTGAAAAGGCATTGACGGCGATTGCCCTGGTGTTTGCCATCTTCCAGTTGAACCCGTCACCTTTCTGTATGCTTGATGAGGTGGACGCACCGCTGGACGATGCCAACGTAGGTCGTTACGCAAAAATGGTGTCGGAGATGAGTGATAAGGTACAGTTTGTGTTTATCACTCACAATAAGATTGCTATGCAGGCGGCCAGTCAGCTGGTGGGTGTCACCATGCAGGAAGCCGGTGTTTCCAGACCGGTATCGGTGGATATTGAAGAAGCTGCAGCAATGGCAGAGCTTTAAGAAGCGGGCATTAATGTCGTATGTACAGGGTCATTACCCATTTTTGTAAAAAAAGCGCAAATAGACCATGTACGGACTGATAGAATCAGGTAGGGTTCTGACAGAGAATAACTAACAGGGAATAGTTGTTGTAACGTGAATCTTCATCGTTTTTTTATTGGTTTTTATTTGTTTGTGTTTCAGAGTAAAGTTTCAGGGAGTGCCAGTGGAACTGGCAATCCAGAGCGTATGAAGGCGGCATGGAAATGAGTTTACGTGAATGGTTGGTACTGATAGGGATTATCATTATTGCCGGAGTTCTGGCAGATGGTTATCGGCGGATGCGTCTGGCAAAAAAACGCTCGGAAGAGTTGTCTTTCGGGTTAGAAGACGTAGCCCCTGGTGAAGACAACTACGGTAGTGAGTTGCCCAATGGCGGTGCCAGAAAACTGGCCGGTGACTTTGACGAGTCCTATGAAGGTTCGCATGACAGCGCTTATGAAAAGAGCGCTCGACAGCCAATGGAATCTGTCAGGAGCTGGGCTCGTCAGGAAGAGACTGCTCATCTTCAGGTGAAAGATCGCATTGAGCCGGGGCTGACCGATTTTGATGAGCCTGCTGCAAAACCTGCGCAGCCAGGAAAGAGAGAGCCTGCATCCGGGTACAAAGCGGAAGATGATGTACCAACGCTGACTCAGGTGAATGATCCTGTTGAACGTCAGTCTGTCAGCCAGGAAATGTCCATGGTTGAAGAGATTGAACATGCTCAGGACAGAATAACCGCCGAGCAAACCACTCGAATGGTTCAGCAGGAGCTGGCCATGGAGCCTACGGCTGTTAAACGTGCCGAGAAAAAAGGCAGCAAGAAACAGGAAAAGGCATCGAAGCGTCCTTCTGCCAAAGAAGTACTGGTGATTAACCTGCTGGCTAAGGAAGAGGCATTTGAAGGTTCTGTTTTAATGAAGCAGATTCCTGATGCAGGGCTGAAATTTGGTGAAATGTCTATCTTTCACCGTCATGCCCGTAAGGATGGAACCGGACAGGTTCTGTTCAGTCTGGCTAATGGTGTGGAACCGGGAACTTTTAATATTTCCCGTATGGAAAGTTCCAGCACACCGGTGATCAGTTTGTTTATGGGGCTGCCCGGACCAGCTGAGCCACTGAAGGCTTTCACACTGATGGCAGAAACAGCTAGGCACCTGGCTCTTGACCTGGGTGCAGAGTTGAAAGACGAAGATATGAGTGTGCTGACTCAGCAGACTCTGGAACATTACCGTCAGCGTATCAGGGATTTTGAACGTAAATCTCTGACTCAAAAAGCCTGATCGATTGGGCAGCTCACCTCAGGGCTGCCTCAACCCCTCAATATGTGTAAAAATGCAGTCTTGCAAACAAAGGCTGCATTCTTTTCAGATTCCAATACCATGACTCAAACTTCAATGTTCCCTCAGGATGCAGAGCAGGAAATTCAGTCCCTGCGCGATCAGATCAATGATCATAATCATCGCTACTATGTGCAGGATGATCCGGAAATTACTGACTCAGCCTATGACCGGCTGATGAACCGGCTGAAAGAACTGGAAACAGAACATCCTGATCAGATTACGGCTGAATCACCGACTCAGCGTGTGGGCGCTGCGCCTCTCTCAGCTTTTGGTCAGATTCGTCACGAACTGCCCATGCTGTCACTGGATAATGCTTTCAACGAAGATGATCTGAATGATTTCGACCGTAGAGTGCGGGATCGTTTAGGTAATGCAGAATCCGTTGAGTACGCCTGTGAACCCAAACTGGATGGTATTGCCGTTAGCTTATTGTATGAGAATGGTCGTTTGGTAAGAGGCGCGACCCGGGGCGATGGCAGTACTGGTGAAGATATTACTATGAATGTTCGAACCATTCCTTCCATTCCACTGCAACTGGTGGGCAGCGATTGGCCAGAGCGTCTTGAAGTCCGTGGTGAAATCTTTATGCCACGGGCAGGTTTTGAAAAGCTTAACCAGCGGGCAAAAGCCAGAGATGAAAAAGTCTTTGTAAACCCTCGAAATGCTGCGGCAGGCAGTCTGCGTCAGCTGGACTCACGCGTAACCGCTAAACGCCCTCTGGATATGTACTGCTACAGTGGCGGCATAGTTGAAGGTGGCAGCTTGCCAACAAAACATGCTGATATTCTGGAGCGATTCAAGGATTGGGGGCTTCGTGTAAACCCTGAATTGCGGGTGGTTCAAGGCGCGAAAGCCTGTGCGGATTATTTTGCCCGAATGAGCGAAAAGCGTGATGGTCTGCCTTATGAGATTGACGGCATCGTTTATAAAGTGAACGAACTGGCTCTGCAAGAACGTTTGGGCTTTGTAGCCCGTGCCCCACGCTGGGCTATTGCTCACAAGTTTCCTGCTCAGGAAGAAATGACCATTCTCAAGGATGTAGAGTTTCAAGTGGGTAGAACAGGGGCCATTACGCCTGTAGCCAGATTACAGCCGGTCTTTGTTGGCGGTGTGACTGTCAGCAACGCCACGCTGCACAATATGGATGAAGTGGCACGTCTCGGCTTGAAGATTGGCGATACGGTGGTTGTGCATCGTGCCGGTGACGTGATCCCTAAAGTGGTTCGAGCTGTCGAATCCAAACGTCCGGATGACGCCAGAGATATTGAATTTCCCGATACCTGTCCGGTGTGTGATTCCGAAGTAGAGCGTGACGAAGGTGAGGCGGCTTTCCGCTGTACGGGTGGTCTCTTCTGCTCAGCTCAGCGGAAGGAAGCCATTAAACACTTCTCAGCTCGAAAAGCGCTGGATGTTGATGGTCTGGGCGACAAACTGGTGGATCAGTTTGTTGAAAAAGGTCTGGTTAAAACCGTTGCTGACTTATTCAAACTGACGGTTGAACAGATTTCCGGTATGGAGCGGATGGGTAAGAAATCTGCCACCAATCTGGTTAACGCTCTTGAAGTCAGCAAAAAAACGACACTGGCTCGTTTTATCTATGGTCTGGGGATTCGTGAAGTCGGTGAAGCTACAGCTCAAAGTCTGGTTAGCCATTATAAGGAACTGGATGCCATCAAAGCTGCTACCACTGAACAGTTGCAGGAAGTGGATGATGTCGGCCCTATCGTTGCCTCTCACATCGAGAAATTCTTCCGACAGGAACATAATCTGGAAGTGATTGATGAGCTGCTGACAGTAGGCATTCACTGGGAGCAGGAAGCAGAACCGGAAGAAGGTGCAGAGCAACCGCTTGAAGGTGAAGTCTGGGTGCTGACGGGCAGCCTGCAATCCATGACCCGTGATGAAGGCAAAGCGATTCTTCAACAGTTGGGGGCCAAGGTAACGGGTTCAGTTTCTGCTAAAACCACTGCCTTACTGGCAGGTGAAAAGGCGGGGTCAAAACTGACCAAGGCTCAAAACCTTGGCGTCAGGGTCGTTACAGAAGATGATTTTAATGAATTGCGGGCTGAGTGGGGCATCTAGGAAATGAGAATGGGACTGGCGCTGCTGTTAACAGGGTGTTTATTTCTAACGGGTTGTGCCAGCACCTCTCCGCCTTCGAACCCCAATAATCTCTGCAGTATTTTCAAGCAGAAGAGCAATTGGTATGACTCTGCTTCTGATGCTAACGATAAGTGGGGTACGCCGATCCAGATCATGATGGCGATCATGTATCAGGAATCCAGTTACCGTCATGATGCTCAGCCGCCAAGGCCATGGTTTCTGTTTATACCGTTGCCAAGAAACTCCTCTGCTTATGGTTATGCACAGGCTCAGGACGGTACCTGGGATATGTACCTGAATGAAACCAGTGGCTGGTTCAGGGATCGGGATGATTTTGAAGACGCCATCGATTTTATCGGCTGGTACACCAACAAGACCCGCAAGGTGAACGGCGTTTCACTCTGGCGGGCTGACCTGCAGTACCTTAATTACCATGAAGGTTGGGGCGGCTATAAGCGAGGCTCTCACCGCAGTAAACCCTGGTTGATGTCTACGGCGAGAAAAGTGAAAAGCAGGGCGTCCAATTACGGGGAACAGCTGAGACGCTGCAATCTTTAACGCATAAACTTTTCAGTGACCAAAGGCTGATGCTTCAGCCTTTGGTACGATGTTTACACTCTCTGTTTCCGCATCAAAAACAATTACAGCTTCCCCCACTTTCAATTGTTGAACGACTTGCTGGATTCTTTTCTCCAGAGAAAGGTCATAGCCATTATCCGTGCCATTTCTACTGACAAATTCCGAAACAAGGTTCATCAGGGTGTCCTGCTCGATTTGCTGCCAGGGGATAATCATTGGTGGTTACCGATTTAAGAGACGAGGTCATTATAAACTCATCCTCTCTGAGTTGGACAAATGTACTAATAAAAGGTTCTTAGCAGCAGGAATTAATAAAGAAAAAGTTTAAGAACTGACTATTCTTACTGAGGTGTTGTTTAAGGTAAGAAGTAATATGAAGCCGCAGCTCCTCTCCTGCTTGAAGTTATTTCCTATTGCCATCTGTTTTATGGCCAAAGCCAGTTTTTCGTACGCTGGTTTTGAAGAGCATATACTCGAACATGATCCTCGTTGGGACGGAGCACTGCAGGTACAGCTGCAGGCAAACGGCACCCTACTAGCGAAGGAGGGTGACAGTCTCTGTACCGAGCTTGATGAGCAATCCCGCCTCTGGTTGAAAGTAAGCTTACCTGCGGACCGGGCTCAAGATGTGAATGTGGCAAAGATTCCTTATGCAGAAGATGCCTGCACTCTGGACGGTTGCCCATGGTCGGATGGTTTTCCTTATGAACTGGACGACCTCTATCTCGCAACACCTTCGATGTTAGATGGTTTTAAGCATCAAAAAATTACTACTCATACATCCAATGACGTAGTTCACAGGCTGATAAAAACAGGCGGTAAACCCTATCAGCGAGTATGCCTGAATAAGCAGGCTGTCCGGTCGAATGAGAATTCGACGTTTGAGTTAACAGGCAAATACGCAGGAAAACTGTTAGCGCTCTGGTTGGTCGGAAAGGTAACGAACGATCAGCTTGTTGACTTTAAAAATGGAATGTTCAGTGAAGCAATACAACATTATGGAATGCTGGAAGCGCATGTCAGTTTTGCTACCGATTCAGTCAAATTTCTCCAGACTCATTTTGATTTTAGCCCTCAGCTCAGTAATTGCCTGGTGGCTGCAACCTATGGGCTGGGGTACCTGATCAGCCATGGTTCCGTTAATGCCATTGATCCTGGTAATCTGAACTTTAAAAACAGTGCTGACTTTTTTCTACCTGGGGCAATGGTGGGTGCCGGGATAGAGTGTGCCGATATGTCTATCGTTACGCCTTACATTTCCGAATGGTTCAGTAAGTCTTCGGACAGTCAGCAGTCTGAAATGAGCGCACTGATTTCTGAAATTTTTAAAGGGCCAGGGCTTTTGGCGGCCCTCATCACAACGGAAGGTTTCTTTAATCCGGAAGGTATCTCGGTACTGTTGGCCAAAACGAGAATCAAAACGTCTATAAACACGAAAGTGTTTATAAATAGATATGCACGTAAGAAATTCACTGATCAAAGAGGGCTTGAATTCCTGGTTGATCTGGTTGGAGCCATGGCATTTGAAGGAACTGTTGACAGCTTTGGTGGTGCTTCTACATCGATATTCATGGGTGAATACTATAAGCAGATGGGGCAGGATCAGTTTCGCTGGCAATCTGCAGTTCCTGATGGCGCGAGCTATGTTGATACTGCCTCGTATCTTGTTCTATCGGCTGTAGCATGGCATGTGCTGGAAGGTGTAGTTAACTTTCCTGAGAGAGCAAAGCTGATACCTGCGATAGCTGGCATATTTAACAATGCCTCCCCGGTTTTTTTGAGTAGCTTTGCCGGGCGTCTCTGGAGTGACATCGGATCTTTGGCAGGTGGAGTAGGAAAAATTGGTTCGTATCTGCACAGCACATTTGTACCTGCAACCCCTTTTGTGAGCAAGTCACTGGGGTTGGGGGCTGTCACCAACTTTGCCAAGGGAGGAGCCATGTACGTTGGAGTCAACTATTTTGGAAACTATATAGTTGTTCCGCAAGTCACAAGGTTCAATCGTCATCTAGTCAAAAACACCCAAAGAGGAAGCCTTATGAGGCGCTTCGTTCAGTCGGGTGTGATGTTCACCATTCATTATTCCATGGTTAAAAAGTGACTTAGCAGAAAAGCTACCGTTATGTCTGCTGGTAAGGCTCCAGGTCCATCACAAGGAAGTGATCGCCTTTTGATTCCCAGACTACATTAACATCCCATAAAGCTGATCCATGACGTCTGTCAGTGGTTTCTCTTAGATACGCTGGTCTTGGATCTTGCCCCAGAACCTGTTTGACCAGTTCTACTAATGACCGGCCAGTTCGCTTCTCGTAGCTCAGGCATTTAGCCATAGCCTCTTCGGTAAACTCGACTTCTGCCATCACCGCAGGTAAAGGTGCAAAACCTCCTTTTGCTTCAGGCAGTGCATCGGCATAGGGAAGGTAGGGTTTTATATCGATCACAGGTGTGCCATCCAGCAGGTCAGCCTCAGCCAGCTTCAGAATCAATTTTCCGTTACCGGACTCAATACTCTTCAGACGGACAACAGACAACCCCATCGGGTTGGGTCGATGAGTTGAACGGGTAGCAAATACGCCCACCCGCTGTTTGCCACCCAGCCTTGGTGGACGAATGGTTGGGCGCCAGCCTTCGTCTATGGTCTGGTGAAAGATGAAGTGTACCCAGATATGAGAAAAACCTTCCAATCCTCGAACCAGGTTCTCCTGATTATAAGGCGGTAGCAATTCCAGCTCAGCCTCTGCCGCTGTGACAATGCCAGGCTGACGAGGAATTCCGAACTTCTGCCGATAGCAGGAGTGAATGATGCCAATCTGGTCAAACTGGAAAGGGCTGTTACTCACGGGCTGTCCAAACTAAAAAATTGAGTCAGGAATATAAAGGAATCGCCTGCGTGCATAAAGGAGAAGAGGTCCTGAGTAACAACAGGGTTTTTACTCATTCACCTTGCTCAAGGATGAGGAATCTCATGAAAAGAACAGTGATTTTGTTATTGGGGCTGCTTTTAACAATCAAGCTTTCTGCTGCCGGTCATACGGTGCATATTTTGATGAGTGATAAGGCGAGAAGTTTGTTAAACAATGACAGCCTGCAGGAATTGTTGAACGCCAACAAAAACTACTGGGTGGTCGGCTCTATCTTGCCTGACGGTGGTTATATCAATCATTACAGTTATGCGGAACCTGCTCATTGGCCTGCTTTTCATGTCTCTTACTTCACTTATATTCAGGAACAGTGTTCCGGACAGCTGGAAACTAAAAGGTGTCAGCAGTTGTTTGCCCATATGCTGGGCATGGCAGCGCACGGATTTGAAGACGAGTGCTATGACATACTGCTGGACGACCGGGCAGCAAGAGTCGATCCGAAAGAGCGGCCCGGACCTTTGTCGGCCAGAGATACAATGGTGGATAAATACGCAGTGTATGATTATCAAAATAACTGGAATTTGTTTCCGGTAGCTGTAACGCCAGCAGAGGATGTGTTCAAAGTACTGTCAGAAAGAATGAGGGTCCCTAACGTGGAGCTTGAACACATCAAAGTGGGCGAGCTAACCATGATTTCAGCCTCTTCGCTGGAGCGAAGTATTGTCGGCGTTGCATCCAATTATACAGACAGCATGCTTTATCCATGGTTAAGAAAGACTTATATCACGGGGCCGGGGGGGATAGATTTTTCAGGTAATGCACTGGTCAACCTATGGGGGTTTTACTGGAATAAGTTTCACGGGGTCTCAACAGCGGCCAGACCGACAGTGTTTCCAGCGGATGGCGGTTACATACTGCCGGATAAAAATGATCCCTGGGGACGTTTTACATTTATTTCTGATCGCCCACTGGATACCTGGAGCTTCTATAACAACTATACAGTGGTGCAGGAGCCTTTAGGTATTCCGGTCAAGGGCTGGATTAAACAGCGTTCAGGTTATGTTGTTAATTTTGTGCCTTCTCAGCCTCTGCAGGTAGGGGAAACCTATAAAGCCGTCATATCCAGTGACGTGGTTGATATCTGGGGCGAAAAGATTTTTGAAGAAGATTTCAGCTGGACGGTGACGGTTCAACCTGAAGATAGCTGGTGATGTTAGCCATACTTGCCGGATTGTTATGAACTTTTTCGACCATAGCTAATAGAGTGCTATTCAACTGTTGCAGAAATGGACAACAACAAAACAGTATTGAATAGGAGTAAACTATGGACAGTTTAATTACAGTGAGAAACCCTTCAATCTGGGGCGCTCATCCGTCAGAAAGCGTTAATACAAAAAGCTCTGCTGAAAATCGTGTAGATCAGCTGCAGACAGTACCTCCCAGTCTTCCAAGAACAACATATAGCCAGCAGGGTGAGACTATAGCGACCAGTTTGTTGGAGAGAGCTGTGACTGTTGACGATTACCGCTTACCTTATGAAGCACAGTCTGCACCAACAACTATTCCAGCGAAAATGAAACGACTGGCATTACAGATAAAAACAGGTCTGTCTGTGTTAGGAACGAATGCCTGGAAAGGTATCAAAAGCAGTGTCTCTGCCTGTGTGATACTTGTTTCCGGCGTTGCTGGTGGGTTTGGTGCTGCCTCTGGTGGTGTCGCTGCCATGGTCACAATGAGCGGAGGCCTGTCTATGGGGGCTTTGTTACCGGGTGTGACGATGGGAGCAGCTGCTGCACCATTAGGATGTTTTATTGGAATGGGAACAGCCTTAGCTGTATTAGTTACAGGAGGTGCTACGTATGGCCTTTATAAAGGGGCTAGATATCTCAGTCAGTCTCCGGAGCAACGCTTTGTAAGCGAATATAAGCAGCTTCAGAGCGCTTATAAAAAACTGACCGGCAGGCAGAGTGGATTCTGTATGGAAAGCAGGATGGCTAATGCGGCAAAGATTCAACAAGTGAAAGCTGAGCTGGCCAGCATGAATAACGAGTATGAGCGAATCCTGGTCGCCAGACAGGAGATTGTTTGATACTTCTCTGAAATCTGTAAATAAAAGCTGAAGTTACCAGCCAAAAGGTCGGCGGTGACTTCTGTGAACAGGGTGACGTTTTGCACGGGAATTAAGGTTGAAAGGTTCCGCTCTATCGACCAGCCTTTCGTATTGGTTGTAACTCCGGGTTTTGCCATCAAGCTTTGCAATTATGCAAAGACTGTTGTGGATAATGCCCACCTCACCATGGGCAAGACAGTAAGCTTCACACTCATCTTCATGAGAGTGAATGATGCTAGAGTCTCTGACCTGATAGCAGGTTGTCAGTTCATTCACTGAATGGCCTTGAAGGTTGCCTCGCCACTCAAAAACTGAGTAAGGATTTCCTGTCAGTAGCTGATAGTGGTCAGAAGCGGATGCTTCAGAACTATCATTCAGATAAATACAGCTTCTGGTGTCAGGGTCATATCGGCCAGCTCTGGTTCCAATACGACAGAGAAAGTTTTCTGTCGAATACTCACCAGTTGCCCGCCACGCACCTTCGGGAATTGTGAGGACTTCTGCTTGCTCCCACTTGAAAGGTATCTTGTCAGTGAAGCCTTTGGTGCTGTAGATAAAATCCTTGAATTCAGACAACCGCAGGTAGAGTGCTATATCGCCAGACCGGCCACACCGGTCGGCAGGTTTATATATATGATTGTGACTGCTGATGCTGTTAATGGAAATACCAATGGCTTCCGGATGGCTGTCTAGCAGCGATTCTGCCAGCCAGATGGGGCTGCCACTGTCTCCGGCGCAGCCGTCAACGGTCGGCTGTGTAGGGTTCCCCGTCATCAATGTGAAGCGAAAATCATTGTCAGTCAGTTGTTTCTGGGATTGTTGTGGAAATTGATTTAAATCCAGACGAGTTAGCAGTGTGGGGGCTCCCCATTTAAGCATCATGGGATCTATGCCATCTTCACGGTAGCCCCAGCCAGCGATAAAAACCTGTCTGCTCTGTTGACCTGATTCGCTATTGAGCAGCTCTATCTCATCATCACTGATTCTGTTTAAGTTCAGCTGAAGCTTTGGAATGTTTTCAAACGGGTCTTCTGTCTCCACCAGGGCAATATCAGATTGTTCATCTATCACCGAATTATTTGAATAACCGGGCAGGATATGAATGGATCGAACTCTGCGAAAAGGAAGCTGGTTGCCGTCGAGCTGTTGCAGTGAGAAGTGTATTTCGCTTGGGGCAAAAGGAATGCCATTACTTTCTCTGACGACACAGTGGCGGGCGGTTAACAACCAGCGGTTAGCAATGAGTGCTCCGCTGCAGCTTACTGCATGTTTTGCGTGAGGTTTGGTTAAAGCAACCATCCAGGGCAGGTCTGTTTCACTGACACTTTCGCCATGGACAACTCTTTTGAAGCGCCTGATGTCATCAGATGAGGAGGCAAGGGAAAATATTGAGAGAAGAAAACTGCCCAGTATCAGAGAAAGAAACGGGGCAGTTATTTTTGTACTGATGTTCATACCCACACTCACTGTGTTCAATATCAAACACGGTTTATGAGTGTAGTTCTCGGATCCAGTTTTTGCTAACCAGCCAGTAAAGGCTCAAGGCCCAAACGCTGCCAGAACCATAGTCCAGCTAAGGCACCGCAGGCGTAACTTGGAATCCAGCGCACAAACACCGGCCAGTCGCTTTTAACTTTCAGCAGCAGCTTCCAGGCGGCAACGAACAGTGCAATCACGGCCAGCTGACCAATCTCGATACCAATATTAAATGCAGCCAGTGCCAGAGGAATATCATTGGCAGGCAAACCGAACTCGGCCAGTGCTCCGGCAAAACCCATGCCGTGCAATAAACCAAAGCTACCCGACATTAACCATGGACGCTTTTTAAATGGACTGTTGTCGTCTCTCTTGATCACTTCGGCAGCGGCAACAACGATGCTGAACGCAATGATGGATTCAACCAGCATCACTGGAAAGTCCACATAACCCAGAACCGTCAGAGACAGGGTTACTGAGTGACCCAGTGTGAACAGAGTAATTGTCCAGAACAGTTGACGACCCCAGCCAACCAGTAACGTCAGCAACAGCACAAAGAGTACATGGTCAATGCCGCCTACCAGATGGTCAAAGCCAGACAGCAGATAGGTTTTCATGGTGTCCATGGATTCAGGGGCTGCAGTGATGTTGATGGATGGTTGTTCACTGCTCAGCATGGTGTGCTGGTTGTGTCCGTCCAGACGCTTCATTCTGAACAGAACGCCTGATGGGCTGCCTTCCAGACCGGAGACCTTAAACTCGGCATTTTCCAGTTCGATAGCGGAGCAGTTCATGGTCCACTGACTGATCTGACCTGTGCCTTCGATAGTTTGATTGGGTCTGTCTTCTGCATAACAGCCATTGGGAAACAGTGGCTGAGCCTTTTCTGCGGTATTTTCTTTCAGTGTTGCTTTCCAGGTCACCAGAAATACACCAGGAGCCTGTTCATTTAATGCCCATAAACCGGGAGCCATGGGGTGAGCCTGAGCCTGAGCAGCAAGCAGTGAGAATAGAAAAACAAAAAGAGTCGTCAGCTGTTTCATTGTGCTGCCTCCTGCTGCTGAGTGGCGTTAAGGCTGGTGATTTTCAAAGAAGCAGGTTGTTCTATATCAATCTGATAATCCGCTTTGAACTCGGAGACTTTCTTCGACAGCATTTCAGAGCGGCTTGTTCTCATCATTGCCGCAACAATCTGTTCTTTAACTTCTGGCAGACTCTTATAGTCGCTGTCCTTGCGCTCGTGAACCATTACCGCATGCCAGCCATAAACCGACTCAACAGGGCCTGCCCACTGACCGGCTTTCAGCTCATTAAGTTGACGGGAAAAGTTATCGCCAAATCGTTTGGTAAGCTGGCTCTGGCTCATCAGAGGGAAAGAGTGCCCGCTGAAGAAAACGTCACCCTGTCGTATGGCTTGATCAACAGATTCAGCCGGTGACTGCAGAAACTGTTCGGCTCTCTTTTTGGATGCTTCCTGCTGGCCGGCAAAGAACACCTGGCTGATTTTGAACAGTGCCGGCTTTTTGTAACTTTCAAGATTCTGCTGATAGTACTGTTCGATACTCTCTTGGTCAGGTTGGGCTATAGGGTTTTCAGAAACCAGAATTTCCTGCATGGCACTGACTATATGTTTTCTGGCAACCGGGTCGGTCTGCACCAGTCCTAACAGTTCTGCCTCCTTAATTTGTGACTCAGGCGTGTCGGCCAGTTTCAGAAAGCTACCGAGTTTTTGCAGGCGCACTCGTACTGAGGGTAATTCCTCCAGGCCTCTGTCCATTCCCTCCTGAAACAGAATTTCCTGCTCAAGACTGGATTGAACCAGCGATTCGGTTTGTGTCTTATCAGGCCAGTGTCCGGTTTGTTGATGAAACTGGATTTTCAGGTCCTTGATTTGCTGCGCAGTCATGCTGATGGTCTGAGGAGGTTCCGGTTCTGCAACTAGCCAGAGTAGGGCAATGCCTGTTATCAGACAGTGCAATAATGGCGAGCGAACCAGTTTGCCCAGGGGGTTGGACGACATGAGGTTTCCTTACATTAATTTTTCAATCGACTGTTTTAATGTGTTGAAACTTAAAACTTCCGTAATTGCAGAGTCAAGGAATTCAGGTTAAGTCTGTTGTATTAGCACAATTTTTTACCGTTTTTCGACAATCAGCTAAGTTCTTTCTTGTTTCGTGCATGGTTGTTGGGAGGAGGCTGGGTTTCAATATACACCCCAAAAATCCTAGTGAGCAGAGTCTCGGTCTATGTGGAAAATAATAAAATGGGGGCTGATTGTTATTGCCTCTCTGGTTCTACTTATAGCAGGTGCAGGCTGGCTGGTAGGTTCCGGTATCCTTTACGATTTGCCTGAAGATAAAAAACCGATAGCTGAAGAACGATCAGTCAAAGCGGTCAATGCTGTCACGATACCAGCAGCAATATCTTCAGCCGCTACCTCCTCAACAGCCGCATCCTCAACAGAAAAGAACAAAGAAATTCTGTTCGGTGACCTGCACGTTCACACAAGTTACTCCCTTGATGCAGCCATCTTCGATACACCGGCGGTTAAAGACACCAGCTATAAAACACCGGTCGATGCCTGCGATTATTCCCGGTACTGCTCCGGCCTTGATTTCTGGAGTATTAATGACCACGCGGAAGGAATGACGCCATGGCAATGGGATGCCACAAAACAGGCGATCAGAGACTGCCAGAGCAGTACCGATCCATTGAGCCCGGATATGGTGTCATTTCTGGGCTGGGAGTGGACGCAGGGTTCTACTAACCCTGACCCTGAAAAGCATTACGGGCATAAAAACGTAATGTTCAGGGATATCGAAGAAGGCAAAGTACCTTCCCGCCCTATTTCAGCTAACCCTGAGCATATCGCCCGTAAGGCCAGCCAGTTTCCTGCGGCTGTTCGAGGTCTGGCGCTACTGGCCATGAGTAAGCTGGATATGGAAGGATATGAGTCGCTGGCCAAACACCTGAGTACTCTGGCTGATACCGATAACTGCGCTGAAGGCCGATCTCCTGAATTGCCTTCCAACTGTTATGAAACCGCAGAAACGGCTAAGGAACTGTTTGAAAAGCTGGATCAGTGGAATATGGATGCTATGGTCATTCCACACGGTCTGGCATGGGGTTATACCAACCCGCAGGGCGCTGATTTCAACTATCAGATGGATGAACTAAGCGACAAGTATCAAAGACTTCTGGAAGTAAACTCCGGCCATGGTAACTCGGAAGTGTATCGTGACCTGCCGCTTACTGAAGCTGGTGCAAATGTCTGCGGAGCTCCGGTTGATGGTTATACCCCGTGCTGCTGGCAGGCGGGTGAAATCATCAGGGATCGCTGTGAAGCCAATGGCAATGATACGGCAACCTGTGACCAGAGAGCTGCCGACACACGGGAACTGTATCTGGCGAGTTTCGACCCGGTAGGCCCTTTGAACTACGGATATTCCGTTGTGCCTGACAGCAAGCCTGACGAGTGGGGCACCTGTGATCAGCTGGTAGGCGAATTCCAGCCTGCTTCAGGCTATCAGCCAAAACAGTCTGCTCAATACATTTTGACCTTGGGTGATGAAAGTAATCGTTTCCGTCCGGGCTTTATCGGTTCCAGTGATACCCATTCCGGTCGTGCCGGTAATGGCTTCAAGGAGAAGGGCCGTGTGGGGGTGACTGATGTTCAGGAGTCCGCGGCAGCTCGCAAGACAGAAAAGGCTTTCTCTACCATTGATATTCCACAGAAAGCCAATGGTGGAATGCTGAGTGATAAGGAAGACAGAAACGGTTCTTTCTACTTTACTTCCGGCATGGTGGCGGTTCACAGTGAAGCCAAGGATCGGGACAGTATCTGGGATGCGCTGTACCGTAAAGAGGTTTACGGCACTTCTGGCCCTCGTATCAGCCTGTGGTTCGATATGATGGACGACAAGGATAAGACCTACCCGATGGGCAGCGAGGTATACACCAGCAGTAACCCAACCTTTAAAATCAAGGCAATGGGCAGCATCAAACAGAAGCCGGGTTGCCCTGATTATGCTGTTGAAGCTCTGGGTGCTGACCGAATTGAAAACCTCTGTCTGGGTGAATGCTTTAATCCGGGTAACGAAGCTTACGACATTACTCGTATTGAGATCATCAAGGTATTGCCAAGAATATCTGAGGACGAAAAAGCCTCTGACCTGATTCTTGATCCATGGAAAGTGGTTGAGTGTCAGCCTGGTCAGTCTTCATGCGAAGCAGAGTTTACCGATCCGGATTTCCAGAAGAATGGACGTGAAGCGGCTTACTATGCGCGAGCGGTCCAGGAAGCCACCCCGACCATTCAGGGTGACCCAATGGGTTGTGAATATAACGAAGCCGGAGAATGTGTAAAAACCAATTACTGCCTGGGTAATGGTGACACTGACGACTGTATTTCTGATGTGGAGCACAGAGCCTGGTCTTCACCGGTGTATCTGATGCCTGTGAAGAAATAACGGGATCGAGCCGATTGGATAGTGGGTTGATTCATAACCTGATATTCAATGAGGTGTGAGAATAGCTATGAAGGCGCACTGAATCGTGCGCCTTTTTACATTCCAGATTGTTGCTTTCGATATTCACTAGGAGAAATATTCATGTATTTACTGAAACATCGGGAAAAATACATAGGGCTGACGTAACCTAGCTCCTCTGCGATAGCAGAAACTTTTTTATGAGTGGTCAGCAATTCTTTACAGGCATTTGCAATACGCCTCTCCTCCCGCCACTGCATGACACTCACACCGTGATGCTTCTTGAACTGTATCGCCAGCCCCGATGGTGATAAACAGGCGACCCTGGCAACCTGTTCGATAGTAATCGATTGGCACAGGTTTTCATCGATATAACCCATAGCTGCCTGAATTCTTGGGTCAACCTGTTGGCTGACAGCATTTCCCGCAATACGGCCGCATTGTGATAACAGCATGGTGATACCCGCAGCCCGGGTTTTTATATCCAGTGGATGAGTGGACCAGCCCTGTTGATCAATACACTGAATAATTGCGGATATTCTATTCAGGTCAGACATTTCGGGTACTTTTAAATGATAAGTGTCTGGCGCTATTTCAGGCCATTGAAGCTGGCTGATACTGTTTGCGTCGGCTTGGAACATAACCGATTGATAAACCCACTCATCACAGTTATCAGCTCGTTTGACATCCAGATAAGCCGAGGGGCTTAGCAAAATTATTTCTCCGGGGCTGGTTCTGATGGTATTTCGAATCAGGTTGTATTGACCGGAACCCTCAAGGGTCAGGTGTAAGGTCCAGCCTGCTTTTAGCTTTGGTCGAATGATATGGAAGTCAGTCCAGGTGTTCTTTTTTCTGGCAGCATTGTTAACAACGTTCTGATAGGAAAAAAACGGATTATCAACTTCCAGTGCACT
Organism: Endozoicomonas sp. OPT23; assembly: GCF_009653635.1. Lineage (GTDB taxonomy): Bacteria > Pseudomonadota > Gammaproteobacteria > Pseudomonadales > Endozoicomonadaceae > Endozoicomonas_A. The sequence goes on from NZ_PPFD01000002.1 coordinate 831,740, forward strand.
GAACAATTGTTTTATGAAGTTATTCGCTTCCGCATCAGAGATACCTGTTTTACGATCAAATATCTCATGCCATTGGTTCAGAATTTTTTTGAAGTCGATGGCCAGCATTAACTCTGAGAAACCGTTTTCCAGAGGAGTGCCTTCAGACGGCTGATCAGCGGGTTTTCGATAATTGAAGCGAGGATTCTGGGCTGTAATATGCAGGTATTCCATGCTCAGTTTCAGCTGAGCAATATCAGACCTTCCTATAAAGAACAGGTAAATATTTCGTGCGGCCTTGGCCAGCGAGCTTTCCATAACTGACTTCCTTACAGCTACTGTAATTCGAGGCCAAGACTACCTGACTTATTATTCGTAAAAAAGTCGACCGTCTTATTTCTGTGGTCGGTCAATAAATCAAAAGGATGAGTGAACCGAGACTACTTCTTACGCCAGACACTGGCCTGGGCAACCGTATGCTGATATTTGCGTGCGGTTTCCCGAATTACAAAAGGCATATCTTCTGGTGGCTGAACCTCTTCAAAGTGTTCTGAAAGAGCTCTGTGCAAACCATCATGGGTTGTCAGAGCTTCACCGTTCTCCCGAATACCACCCAGCCACTTATCCTTTGACGTGTACTCTTCCAGCCAGGTGTAGGGCGAAGTGATCACCAGCAGACCATTGTCGCGAATACGTTCATGCACAGTACCCAGAAACTTCATGGGCTCATTCAGACGATCAATCAGGTTGCCGGCAAAGATCAGGTCGTAGTTGTTGTATTTAGGTTTCAGGTTGCAGGCGTCCCCTTGAGTGAACAGCACCCGCTCCGGATCAATGCCGTCAGCAAAATCATTCAGCTGAACCTTTTTGTAATCTCCCAGTTCACCTTCAGTCGGAACAAAGAACTTTATTTTGCCATTGTGCTGCAACTCGGCTGCTGCGGAAATAAAGCGTGCCGAGAAATCAATGCCGTCCACATGCCGAAACCAGCGGGCCAGCTCAAAGCTGCTGCGGCCGACAGAACAGCCAAGATCCAGAGCTCGGGTCATGGTTTGCCCCTGCATCAGCTGGTGGCAGAACTCAGCACAGGCCTGTGGATAATTTTTTACACCGAAATATTCATCGCCATAATGGAACTCAAGATACTGTGCGACCAGTGTGTCGGTCTCGTAGGGGTTGGTCATGGCTTTTCCTGTGTTGGCAGACTCCACATAGCGGAAACCGGCATGCTGAAAGAAGTGTCTGCGAAACGCGTAGCGGGAATCCTTGATGGCGTAGTTGCCGGTGGATATCCAGCAGCCGCCTTTAATAAGATTATGCTTGCCATCAAAGGTTGGAGTAGAGAAGTCATCGTAATAGGGGTGCACCCTGAAACCGTCAAAGCCGTCTATCGGAGTAGACGTCCATTGCCAGGCATTGCCAATAACATCGCAGAAATCACCGTTACGGAACTGATCCACCGGGCAGGACGATGACCAGTATTCCAGATTGATATTGCCTGGTGCCTGTTGCCAGTAAGGCTGATCTGTCTCGATAGTGTCTCTCAGGCAATACCACTCGGCTTCAGAAGGAAGTTGAATAGTTAAACCGGTTTTTTCTGATTTCCACTGACAGAAAGCCATAGCCTCATGACAGTTTACGTCCACTGGCCAGTTCCAGGGCATGTTGATCTCTTCCAGCATACTGCGGTAGCGGTATTCTTTCTCACCGGAAACCCAGAACTCAGGGTGAGTGGCTTTGGCAAACGTTGCCCATGCCCAGCCTTCATCGCTCCAGTAGCTCTCTTTGTTGTAGCCACCGGCCTCGACAAACTCCAAAAATTCCTGATTGCTGACCAGAAACTCGCTGGCCTTGAACGGCTTTATGGTTTCTTCATGCTGGCCATACTCATTGTCCCAGCCGTAGAGAGGATCGTCGTAATCTTTTCCCAGGGATTGGTGACCGCCAGGGTGTTCAACGAGTTTGTTCTCTGGTGCCGTTCCATAGCTTTGGCAAGGTTGCCAGTACGGATGGGGTTGAACATAGGAAACAGGCAGTTGGCGAATCAGTACCGATGACGTTTCCAGATGAATTCGTTCGTGCTCAATCCCCATCAATATTAACCAGGCAGGGCTTTCCCAGGTGATGGGGACTTCCATGGGCATGTTTTTAATAAACTGGCAGACCGTGTTGCGAACTTTTCTGCGGTACGCCTTCATGGCTGATACAGAAGGCCAGTCGTAATTGCTTTCGTCCAGATCATCCCAGGACATCTCATCAACACCGATCGCAACCATAGCTTCAATATCAGTATCGACCCGCTCTTCTATCAATCGTGCAGCGATCAGTTTATTGATAAAAAAGGAGGCAGTATGACCGTAGTAAAAAATCAGCGGATGCCGAAGAGAGATCGCTTTGCGATACCAGGCTTCATCGCATCTCAGAGTTTCAAACAGGCGGTCGTAGAGGTCGAAGGTTTCACAGAAGTAGTCGAGCAGTTCCTGTCGTTTGGTTTCCGGTGCTCCTTCGTTGAGGAGCAGGGTACGACTGGGTGACTGCAGGGATGAGGCTTTATTGTCAGTATGGTTAAGCACTGTAGAGCGTATCCTGTGGTTAGCATGGATGCTGTACAGTCTGGATCAGCGAAAGCAGAGAGTCCGAATCTTTATGTTACCTTTTTTCGCCAGTAATGGAATCCAATCAGTGAGTTCAGCAGGAAAACCAGTTTCAGAATAAATACCGCTACAACATCCGGAGCCAGTGATGCCGCGCCGAACCACATATAGGCCTGTAGAGCATTAAAGGGTATCCAGAACAGCCACTGTTCCCGGTAAGCAAGCACCATAAGCAGGGTGGCGACAATGGGCAGTACACCAGTTAGCGCATCAAGAAAGGGCATATAGCCATTCCAGTTTCCTGAAAATGCGTAAATGATGAATACGGCGACTGTCGTAATGCCAAGAACCCATAACAGCTTTGTTACAGGAAGAGAGGCTTCCAGTTGTCCATGCTCGGCTCGCTTTTGCCAGTTCAGATATCCCCAGATGGACAGAGGCGCCAGCAGTCCGATATTGGTGACGGCGTTGACATAAAAATCCGCTTCAAAGGAAAGGTACCCCAGTATTGACACAAAGGCTGCGCCAAATAGCTGGGACTCCGGAATGCTGAAGGCGACACCCAATACAAAGAGGATGCCGATGATGGTCAGTGTCGCGACCGGAACGGGAGCATGGGATATCCAAGTCGCCAGAGCAACCGAAACAATGGCAAAACCTGTCCAGCAACGCTGAAATATATCCACAAGGCAGAACCTCCAGATTTACTGGAGGTTCAATCTAGTCATTAGAATTTGTTCTGACCAAAATAAAGGTTCATTCACTTCAGCATCAATGAGGAAGTGACTCGACAGCTGCTTTTATTCGACTGATACCCTGTTCAAGAAGCTCACGGCTGCAACCAAAATTCAGGCGTAGATAATCCTTATCTCCAAACTGGGCACCTGGAGAGAGGCCAACGCCATGTTCTTCAAAGAACCCATGAGGATCTTTCAGGCCCAGCTCACTGACATTGATCCAGGCCAGATAAGTAGCCTCCAGCGGTTCCATGCTCAGGCCTTCAATACTGTTGATCTCCTTCAGCAGGTAATCATGGTTACCGCGCAGGTAGTCCAGCAGACACTGACGCCATGGTTCGCCATGTTGATAGGCCGCCTTGGCAGCGGTGTAACCGATCAGCATATTGTCCGGGTCAGGCACTATGCCTTTGCGAACTCTTTGAAAATTCGAACGCAGCTTGTCGTTAGGAATAATGGCGTAGGCAAAACCAAAACCGGCGACATTGAACGTCTTTGAAGGTGACATCAGGGTGATGGAGTTGTCCCGAGTGAACTCGCTAAGCCCTGCATAGGGAATGTGTTCGCAGTTGCGGTCAAGAATCAGGTCACAATGCACTTCATCGGAGCAAACAACAATGTTGTGCTCTTTGCAGACAGCTTCAATAGCTTCCAGCTCTGATCGAGTCAGCACTCTGCCGTTAGGGTTCTGAGGATTGCAGATGCTCAGCAGTCGAGTGTCGTCGGTAAGACGGGTTTTGAATGATTCGAGATCAAGCCGCCACTGGCCATTTTCAAGTACCCAGTCGAGACCAACCATACGACGACCACCCAGTGAAGGTGCAGTCAGAAAAGGATAATAGACAGGAACGGGAGCTGCTACATACTCACCTTCTCCGGCGACACTTCGGACGGCCAGGTTCAGTGCAGTGACCAGACCGGGTAGCCAGACAATCCACTCTTTCTCGATCTGCCAGTCGTAGAGGTTGTTCATTCGTTCAACGACCAGGTCTTCAAGGCCTTCATCGGCAACGGTATAGCCAAAGATGCCATGTTCGATGCGTTGATGCAGAGCTTCAATAATCTCCGGTGCCGATTTGAAGTCCATATCCGCTACCCAGAAAGGCAGGGTATCCTTGTCTTTGTACTTCTCCCATTTCAGGCTGGAAGTACCACTGCGGTCAATTAACTGGTCGAAATTGGCTGGCACTTTAGTTTCTCTTTGTAAGTTAGCGGCTGAGTCTTCCTCGAATACTAACCTGAGCCAAAGCTGTTTTATATGTTCAGTGAACAGATTGCAGATTCTCTTGTCCTATCTCTTGTCCTTTATAAGGCTCGCTGATCAGGAAAACAGCCTTAAACCGGCCAATCTGCTGGAAGCAGGGGGATCAGTGACCGATTCTCAAGAAAATAAAGCTACTGGAGTTGTATTAGCTTATGTCCAGACGATTTGGCTACCTGTTGTTGTGCTCAAGCCTGCTGGCCGGTTTTTTAATGCTGCCAGTCATACTTCCAGAGTTGACTGCTGCGGAGCTTACTGCCGGACGTTTTCTTGTTACTTTCCTAACTTGCCTGCTGATCCTGCCTTTTCGATGTGAGTGCCTTTCATTCCTGAACAGGAATAACGCTTTGCAGTGGTTTCAGAGAAGTCTGTTTGGCGGCGTTCTATTCTGCCTGTTCCTACTGATCGTAGTGAGAGAGCTGGGTTTACTGGCGGCCTGCCTGTTAATTCTACTGTTACCAGCTTTAACAAGAGTGATTGTTCTTAATACTTGGGATAAAAGTACTCTTTCTATTCTTGCCCTTTTGACTGCAGGGCTGATTATTCTGGTCAGTGGCCAGGAATATCAGGTTGCTACCTTGGGGAACACTATTGAGGGAACGCTGGCACTGGCACTGGCTATTGTTTGCTGGTTGGTATCAGCGCGATTGCAGATAAAAATGGTGAGAGAGGAGCCGCTGGTTGACTCATCGAATCAGTTGCTGTTGACGGGGTTAATGTCACTGCCGGCCTTACTTGTATTGCTGATACTGTCAAACAGTCACTGGTATGAAATGGAGTTGGCACCTGTTTCATCAGGCCTGTTCGGCTACTGGTACTGGCTGATATTTTCCGGTGTGCTGGTGGGTATTGTCAGCAGAAATATGTGGAAAAAACTGAACGACAGTGAAGGGCGGTCATCCGGTGATGTTGCCGCTCCGGCAGTAATTATGACTCTGTTTGGTTACTACAGTGTTCAGGGGCTACTGCCTGAATTAAATGAATGGTTGGTCTTGATAATGATGGCCTGCAGCCTGATTATTGAGTCAGGCTGCAGAAAAGCCAGCTTATCCCGCAGGGATAATAAATATCTTCAGGAAAGTTATTCCCGTAAAAATCACACCTTGGAAAGCTCAGAGTAAGCAGCCAGAATCTCCTGACGATTACCCTTAAAGATAATCTCGCCTTCTTTCTGGCTCAATTGATATTCGTACATAGGGTCGTAATAACCCGTCAACAGAGCTTCAATCAAAGGACGGTAGCCATCAATATTATTCTGACTGATGTGCTGACTGAGAGCATTATCAAGAATATCGGTTAACTGCTGATAGCGTTCACCGCCCAGTCGGCGTCTGATTCGATGAAGACTGTCTTTCAGACCTTGCTGGAAGTGTTCAAAACCTACTTCATTACCAAACTCAGTCTGAAAATCATCCAGATTATCCCGCACGTATTCCTGCAAGCCGACCTCAACACGTTCTTCGATACTTTCTTCCAACAAGATAATAGGTGCCTGCTGCATCTTGTCCCGGAATGACTGTGACAGGCTGCATCGACCAATCAATTTACTTTCATCTTCCAGTAGTACCGAAGCACTGCCTTTTAAGTGACGATGCTTTAGCATGTCGATGGACAGGTTGTTTTCAAAATCAATCTGTCCTGGCTGGCCACCACAGCGACGGCCAAAACTGGAACCACGGTGGTTGGCCAGCCCTTCCAAATCAACACTGGTATCAATTTGATGAATCAGTCGGGTTTTACCGGTGCCAGTTTTACCGCTCAAAATAATGAACGAGCATTGCTCAATGGATGCTTCCAGTTCATCAATCAAATAGCGACGTAGAGCTTTATAGCCACCCTTGATCAGTGGGTAGGGGTAACCGGATTCTTTCAGCCAGGCTTGGGTAATATGGGAGCGTTGGCCGCCACGAAAGCAGAACAGATAACCTTCAGGCTGGGCTTTTACAAAGTTCTGCCAGCCAGATAAACGTTCAGCCTTCACTTCATCCGTTGCCAGCTGGTAACCGAGCTCGACGGCCGCATCAGGGCCTTCCTGCTTGTATTCTGTGCCAATCACTTCCCGTTGCTGGTCATCCAGAATAGGGAGATTGACAGCCAAGGGGAAAGAGCCTTTATCGTATTCAACAGGTGCACGGACATCCATCAGTGGCACATCGTTCAGGAACAGAGAGAGGAAATCATCGGTATCCGGGCGGTTCTGGGTCATGGGGCTCCGTGACTGCAATTACAGGCTGAAAACTCAAAGCCCAATAGTTTGGAGCTTGTGCGACTGACAGGCAAGTGGGGTTTGTTTCTATTCTCAGGGGGATTGGTGCTAATCCATCACTTTTTTCAGCTCAATAAGGTAGGGAGCTGTGTCGGCATAGGAATTGAAAAAATCAAAAACAGTCCCGTTAAACGGTTCAGTTTGATCGTCGTCATGAATAATGCAGTGGTCACCACAGGATTCAATCGTAAAGTAGTGGCCGCCCTGAATGGTTGATCCGGACTGAGCGACAACACTTTGTACTTCAAAGGGGACGAATTCTTCTTTTTTAGTTGTTAGATTGTAGATGGGCAGTTCATAAACAGGATTGGATCCCAGTAGTGCTGAGGCATGTCCACTTAATTTATAAATCCGTAGATCCCCTTTGAGAGCTTTCTCCCTGTCAAAGTCAAAGAGCCGTGCATGAATTTTGACTGTTTTCAAGCTCCCTGGGTTGTCATGCGCCACTCGTTCCATCATTTCACTGTCTAGCAAAACAGGAGTTGCCTGATCAGTCCATTCAACATCCGGTATCTCTTCTTTTCGGCAGGCTAGAGCCTGGGCCAGATTGAACTTGTCATGAATAATAACCTGATGGTAAACATCGCCATCCTGTAAGAACTGTCTGCTTCTTTCGCCGTTGACAGACACCGTCTGTTTGAACGTTTTCAATTCCTGACTATCGTCTCTAAGGCACACCAGTTCAATAAAAGGACCGATAAACTCCTGACTGTCTTGTTGTGGATACCCTTCTTTCGGGAGCAGTTTTCTCATCAGGGATTGATAATCCTGATCCTCTTGTGACCAGCTGTCTGAGTCAGCTGCATGAGCAAATGCTCTCAGCTTCACCATAACATTTTCATGTAATTCTTCGGGTGTTTTTTTGCCTGTAGTGGGTGCCTTTCGCCTGACTCGAATCATTGCATCAGCCAGGTCAGCAAACGCTATGGCCAACTCTTTGCGTTCCTGAATCAGGTTTTTTGTCGCTTTTTTAATTCGTTCTGGTTGGTCTGGCTCCATACCAATGATGATTTGTTTCAATGCTGCGTTGGCAAAACAGGTGTTGCCAAAATTCTGGAAGCCGGGGGTAAGAATTGGTTTTACTTGCTGAACAGCAAGCGTTGCTATGGACATCTCTCGGGCATAACGATCAACACTATATGTGCCCGTCGGTGATTGAGGGGAAAGGTGTTTCAGTTCGATTATGGATTCTGGTGTCAGGCCTCTGCCAATATAGAGTTCTCGAAAATGGCAGGCTTCTGTATAGCGAAAGTTATGGGCTTTTTCTGCCAGTAAAGGCAACAGGGTATCCATATGAGCGTAATGAGCCAGCTCGAGGGCATTCAGTCCACTTGCTGTGCAAGGTTCGCGCAGTTGATTTTCGTTGTAATACTTGATCAGCTGGCAGGCCAGTTTTTCATCGCCAGCTTTAATGGCCAGAACCAGCGGTGTTTCGTTACCAATGACATTGACTCTGGAAGAAATATTCGGACAGGTTAACAGTGCTTCCAGCTCGGATTGTTGTTTTAAATAATGATAAATAGTCTGCGCTGCTTCCTTATCCCCTTTGGTCAGAGCTGCGGTCAGTGGTGTATGGCCAATGAAATCGCGGGAAGTTTCCAGAAAAAGCTGTGCCGAATCGTGGCCTTTCAAAATACTGCTAAGAAATTTCACCCGTTCGAAATTTTTCCCGGGTGATGCTTTGCAATGTTTATAAGCATCAATGATACGAAAGAGCGTATTACAGGAAAAGCCGGTTCTGGTTCTAAAATCAAATGGATCTGCCCCCTTTTCCAGCAGGGAGTTAGCTTGAGCCCAGTCAATGTCATTGACTGGGTTGGAAAGAAGTTCTGTCAGTTCAGTGGTTGCTGTCTGATTATACGTTTGCGGGGTGATAAGGCTTGATTCCGGGCCACTGCCAGAAGTATTGGCCACCAGAGACTGAGTGACTGATCCAGTTAATCGGGCAGGAGTCGGTTTTACGTTACGTCTGATGCCCACTTGAGCCAATTGCTTCTGGTTGAATCGGCTGAGTTTATTTTTGAGAAAACCAGCGGAAGAAAGCTGATTGTCATCTGCTGGATCCATTTCTCTGAGTTGTTCCTCCAGCTTGCTCACCCAGAGTTCAGAACAATTAACAAAAGTCATGCACGAAGATTGCTGATCTTCATCTTCATTACTGGCCAAGGCTGCCTTCAGCTCATCAAAGGAGTCCTGAAATTCTGTTTCCAGCAGATCAGGGTTGGTGTGGTAGCGGGTATCTCTGGCAACCAGTCGTTTATGTTTTTTCTGAAGCTCCACGTGTAGCTTGACCATAAGGCCGCCAGCAGAACGCTCAAGCTCTGAGAGTGCCTGTTCGGTTTCTTCAATATTCAGGTTTTTCAGATCTTCCGCTTTATCCTGAATAACGACTTTCCGCTCGGAAATACTGAGTTCTGGATTAGGGGGAGCTGCACCGGAATGTCTTTCAGATAGTTGTTCATATTGGCAGTCTGATTCTGAAGCCAGGGTATCAGCTGCCATTGCCAGTTGCTGATAGGATTCGGTCATTGGTGTGATATCACGCCCGATAAACATACCAACCATGGAATAGTGTGTAGTTAACTTGTTACTTTCAACGTAAGGCTTATAAGCACCGTAGCCATCTTTTATCAGTTGCTGGCACTGCTCCTTCCAGTATTCACAGGTTTTGAACTGATCAATGGGGGTGTTGCTACTGGGTACCATGGTGCGATCCTTTCACCTTATTAATAGAAACATCGGCGTTTTCCTGCGGTCGCTTGACACATCCCTGTATTGCCACTGAAAATATCCCTTTTACTCCCCACGATTTTCATCACCTCAACCGTGAGAAAATCCATGCAACCCCTGGTATGGGTTGCCACTGGTAAAACGGCTCACAACCCCTGGTATGGGTTGAATGAGCAAAATAACAAGCAGCCCCCTGTACGGGTTGCCACTGAAATAGAACTCAGATGCCTATAGCGCATCAAAAAGTAGGAATTTTTTATCATGCCTGTTATTACGCTTCCCGATGGCAGCAAGCGCGAGTTTGCTGACGCAGTATCTGTTATGGAAGTCGCCATGGACATTGGTCCGGGCCTTGCCAAAGCCACTCTGGCTGGCCGCATTAACGGTGAGCTGGTGGACGCCAGCACTAAAATTACAGAAGACTCAGAGATGTCGATCATCACCGCCCGTGATGAAGAAGGCGTAGACGTAATCCGTCACTCCACCGCACACTTGCTGGCAATGGCTACTCAGGACTTGTTTCCTGGTGCTCAGGTCACTATCGGCCCTGTTATCGACAATGGCTTCTACTACGACTTCTCCTACGAGCGTGCTTTCAATATGGAAGACGTCGAGAAGATCGAAAAGCGCATGGGTGAGCTGGCCAAGCAGGACATTAACATCGAACGTGCGGTGATGAGCCGTAACGAAGCGGTTGAAGCGTTCAAGGCTCTGGGTGAAGAGTACAAGGTCGAGATCATCAACGACCTGCCTGAAGGCGAAGACATTTCCGTTTACCGTCAGGGTGAGTGGATGGACCTGTGTCGTGGTCCTCACGTACCTTCTACCGGCAAACTAAAAGCATTCAAACTGATGCGTGTTGCCGGTGCATACTGGCGTGGTGACTCCAATAATGAAATGCTGACCCGTATCTACGGTACTGCGTGGGAAGACAAGAAAGCCCTGAAGGGCTACCTGCATCGTCTGGAAGAAGCGGAAAAGCGTGATCACCGTAAACTCGGTAAACGCCTTGACCTGTTCCATATGCAGGAAGAAGCACCGGGCATGGTGTTCTGGCATCCAAACGGCTGGGCTATTTACACTGAGCTGGAAAAGTACATGCGTCAGCAGCAGATTGCCCGTGGTTATCAGGAAATCAAAACACCGCTGCTGGTGGACCGTTCCCTGTGGGAAAAATCCGGTCACTGGGACAAGTACAGTGATGACATGTTCACCACTAACTCTGAAGATAAGGACATCGCGGTTAAGCCGATGAACTGCCCTTGTCACGTTCAGGTCTTCAATCAGGGCCTGAAGAGCTACCGTGATCTGCCTCTGCGTCTGGCGGAGTTTGGTGCCTGTCACCGTAATGAAGCATCCGGCGCCCTGCACGGCATCATGCGTGTTCGTGGTTTTGTTCAGGACGATGCCCATATCTTCGTCACTGAGAGCCAGATTCAGCAGGAAGTGTCCGACTTTATCGACATGCTGCACGATGTTTATGCCGATTTCGGTTTTGACCGTGAAAATATGCTCTATAAGCTGTCTACCCGTCCGGAAAAACGCGTAGGTTCCGACGAAGTTTGGGATAAAGCCGAAAAAGCATTGGCAGAAGCGATGGACGCTCAGGGTCTTCCTTGGGAAGAATTACCGGGTGAAGGTGCTTTCTACGGACCTAAAATAGAATTTTCCCTGAAAGACTGTATTGGCCGAGTATGGCAATGTGGCACCATGCAGGTAGACTTCTCCATGCCGGGTCGTCTGGGCGCTGAATACGTCGATGAAAATGGCGAGCGTCAGACTCCGGTAATGCTCCACAGAGCTACTCTGGGTTCCTTTGAACGCTTTATAGGCATCCTGATCGAGCACTTCGAAGGTGCCATGCCGACATGGCTTGCTCCAAAGCAGGTTTCGATCCTCAATATTACCGATCGTCAGGGTGAATATGCCCGCGAATTGGAAAAAATATTGACCGAAAACAGCTTTAGAGTGAAAGCGGACTTGAGAAACGAGAAAATCGGCTTTAAAATCCGCGAGCACACCTTGAATAAGGTGCCTTATCTTATCGTTATCGGTGATAAGGAAATGGAAAACAGAACCGTTGCCGTTCGTACCCGTACAGGTGAAGATCTGGGTACCATGTCTGTAGAGACATTTGTAGAACGTCTTGCAGCGGATATCAGCAAGCGTGGCCGTACTGCGTAATTAAATCTGTGTCAGCCTGTTTATCGTAAACGGTGAACAGGCACTTAAGTACAGGCTGCCTTTAGAGGAGATACACCTATCAGACGTAACAGCTTCCGCGATCGTCGTCCGCAAAAAGCGCCGATCAATGAAAACATCCGTGCCAAAGAAGTTCGACTGATTGGAGCCGACGGTTCCCAGGTAGGGGTGGTCGATACCCGCGATGCTTTGACCATGGCCCAGGAAGCAGGGCTGGATCTGGTTGAGATTAACGCAACCAGCGAACCGCCTGTCTGTAAAATCCTTGACTTCGGCAAGCACACGTACGAGACAAAGAAGCAGAAAGCCGCGGCCAAGAAAAAACAGGTTCAGATCCAGGTGAAAGAAGTTAAGTTTCGCCCGGGCACTGAAGAAGGGGATTATCAGGTAAAACTGCGCAACCTGGTACGTTTCCTGACTGAGGGCAATAAGGCGAAGGTTTCTCTTCGCTTCCGTGGTCGTGAGATGGCTCACCAGCAATTGGGTATGGAACTGATGAAGCGGGTTGAAAAAGACCTGGAAGAACTCGGTGTCGTTGAACAATACCCGAAGATGGAAGGTCGTCAATTGATCATGGTTATCGCCCCGAAAAAGAAGAAGTGATTCGATTTTAAGAGACCGGTCGCCTAAGCAGTAGTTGAAAGCGACCGGTTTTTTATGCCTTGAAAAAGGTGATGGTCTGAGCAGTCAGACTATGAAGTAAGATCACTTTATTTTTTAATATCCCGACACCTCCAGGCTCACGAAAGTGAGCGTTCCATGAGGAGAGCTCATGAGGATAGGTAGTCGCGAATGCGGAGTGCTTTTTCATGCCAAAAATGAAAACCAACAGTGGTGCCGCCAAGCGTTTCAAGAAAACTGCTAGCGGTTACAAGCGTAAGAGTGCGTTCAAGAGTCACATCCTGACCAAGATGACTACCAAGCGTAAGCGTCAGCTGCGTGGTACCTCTCAGGTATCTGCTGCTGACACTGGTCTCGTTAAGCGTATGCTGCGCGACTAAAGACCCATTTGGGTCTCGCTTTTTAGATTATTTTTTTCGGAGATATAGCTCATGGCACGTGTAAAACGTGGTGTTATCGCGCGCAAGCGTCACAAGAAAGTTCTTAAGGCTGCTAAAGGTTACTACGGAGCGCGTTCACGCATCTTCCGTGTTGCCAAGCAGGCTGTAACCAAAGCAGGTCAGTACGCTTACCGTGACCGTCGTCAGCGTAAGCGTCAGTTCCGTGCTCTGTGGATTGCCCGTATCAACGCCGGTGCGCGTATGAGCGGTCTGTCCTACAGCCGTTTCATCGCTGGTCTGAAGAAGGCTGCGATTGAAATCGACCGTAAGGTTCTGGCTGATATTGCAGTACACGACAAAGCAGTATTTGCTCAGCTGGTTGAAAAGGCTAAAGCTTCTCTGGCGTAAGCTGGAAGAGATTTAAGCCTGATTAACATCAGTGTCTAAACGGGGTTGTGGTTTATCCACAACCCCGTTTTTTTATGTAATTTTTTCTTTATTGCCGGTTTATGATTTAGATCTTTGATGCTTTTGTATGTGTTGTTCGAGGTGGTCTGCCATAGCTTTGGTCTTTTCGATGGCTTTTCTACTGAATTCTTTCAATGGAATCGCATAATCATTTACTGTGTCACTGGTAATGTTGTGGTTTTTTCTATTTTCAGGTGTATCTTCGATGAGCTCGAGCCTGCCTTGCCTGGTGAGTGCTAAATAGACTTCCTGGTCAGGTATTTGTTCAACTTCAGCTTCAAACTTCCGGGCAGTCACTCTTAGTTTTTTCAATAAAGATCTGAGCTTTTTTATTGAAATCCCCTCTCCACAGCGCTTGTGAACTTCTCCAATGATGGTCGACAGCTCTTCTCCGTATCGAGTTGGGACTAATTTGGTTGAGCACTCTATGTCGAAGGCTTGTTTGCTGTAAGTAACGCCAATTTTGATGCGGTCGGAAACAAAGGGGCTAATTGCTTTTCTGGCAGCCTGCCTGACTTTTCTCCAGCCAGATGGTGTCTCAGGTCGGTTACTGTCTTTCTTCAGGTTGACTAAAAAGCTGTCTAACCCATCCCTTCGGGAAACACGCCATCGTTGCCACAGTCTGATCAGCAAGCGAACCGGAGATGATCTTTGAATCCGCTGGCTGATTTCTGAGAGTGAAACTTTCATGGTGGTTTCGTCTTCTGGTGTGAGCTATTTATTGTCTGGCGGCTGAGCGATAGGCTACTTAAGGTTGTTGTTTGTGTGCGACCCTGTTTTTTCTGTCCATAAGAAAAAGCAAGGCAAGACTCAAAGGTAAAAGCCAGAAGAATTCAAAAGCTGAAGGTATGAACTCTTGTGTTAGCCAGAATAATGCACCACCAAAGCTGATGGCCGTTCCCAGTGCAAGCGCACTGCTAAGGGCGGGCTTTTGAAGATAGGCATTGAGCTTGACCAGAAAAACAGGGCTCATTGATTGAAGCAGGGCTAAACCCGCAGCCAGCAATGCAAATGAAGCGTACTGTTCGCTTAGATAGAGCAGGGTCGTCGCCAGCCCCAGTGTCAGGATGCAAATTAATGGCCATCTGGAATGATTGCCCATCCTGCCCCCGGTCAGCTTTCCAAAGCTGATGATCACGGCCAGTATCACAAGATTGTTAACGGTGACCAACTCTGATCCCTGATAGAAAACCCATGTCAGTGAGCGCAGTGCAATTAAAAACAGTAAGACACAAATGATCCAGAAGCTGCCTGGTGCTTCACTGGTATGAGCCTTCCCGGTTTGCATGGGCTCAGGTCGTTTAATGTTTAGGCCAAGGCTGGCAATGATCATTATGATAAGCAGCCATGAAACTACTTCTAAGTGGATGATTCCGGCAGCCATACCTGAAAGCAGGCCAAGAACGCCGGGAGCAACAAATACACCTGTTTTTGCGCAGCAGTTTCTGGATTCTTGCAGAACTTCTGCTCCGGCACAGACATGGAAAAGGCAGCTAGCTGTTGCAATCAATAGCATGGCGATCCAAGCCATGTTCTCTGTAACAATCAGTGAGCTGGCTGCCAGCAGCATGGATAAATTAATGTAGATTCGGCGATGCTTTTCAGGAATCAGGCTAGCCAGAGGCTGGCAGAAAAAGGCAATCAGGTTGTAGCCAAGTAGAAGTAGGAGCGTTTTGTCTGTTGAAAAACTCATCAGCCAGCTACCGGCAAGGAGTCCGGCGCAGGCATCATTCAGTCCGTGTTGAATGCCTCTCAAGGCAGGCAGATTCATTCTGATCATCAGCTGATGATCCAGAATCCCAGCATTAGAGAGGTCAGATTAGCAATGAGAACAGCCGGTAAAATGAGTCTGACCCGTGAGCTGAGCCAGCTACTGACCAGCCCTGTTTCCAGACCAACAACCAGAGGTTCGCCAAAAGTAAGCACCTGCCGGTAAGTCCACCAGTAGTCTGCTACGAACCAGAGCCAGGGCAGGGTAAGGCTGGAGGCGCAGATGCTGGCAAAGACCAGTTTTTGCAGTGGAGCATGCTGCTGAAGCAGTAGGACCAGTACCGGCACTTCCAGCACCAGTGTGATTAGCCAGGCAGTGATAAATTCGGCAGGGTTCATTGTTTTCTGCCCTCATCTGCCTGCCCATCTGGCGTAATGATCTCTCCTTTATCCAGGCTCAGACTAATAAAGTCAAAACCACCGATATTAGGGAAGTTAAGGGGGAAGTTAATGCCTTCATTAACGGATTCACGGTAAGCTTTTTCAGAGAAGTAGTATGCTTCGGCTTCCGTTTCAACTAAAGCTTCGCACTCCGGGGAGTTAAGGCTCTCAGTCAGCTCTTTGGTTGTTACCAGTGCGTGGCAAACTCCTGGGTATTCGGTGTTCTGGGCAGGGCATAGAAAGGAACGTTCGAATGTGACCTTTCCATATTGGTGAAAGATGTCGACGAGAACATGGCTTTTGCAGCTGATTGAAAGCTTAAAGTCGGTTCCCAGAGGTTCGGCGAGAGTAGATCGGGTGACGTAAATCTGTAGATCAATCTGTTCAACACCTGAATCCCGAATATCAGGTTCAAACGGAAGAACAAGGTCTGCATTCACTGAGGCTGTCAGCGCCAGCACAGAGAAAATTTGTGTGATCTTTTTGGCAAGGTAGAGCATGAAGGCTCCTGAGAAAAACAGGTTCTTTCATGCTCTATCGACAGAATCAGGGCATCATTAATTTACAGCTGATTGAGATGGGTGTGTATTTCTCTGAGCCAGCTTAATCCGGGTGTGAAAACCAGACAAAGCAGCGGGATGGGATCCCCGCAGATAAGCTCAATGACTGTAACTGGAATCCCAGTCTTTCCAGACTGCTTCGAGACCTTTGCTTTTTATTGCTTCAGCAACCGCTTCAGGACGACGACCGTCGTCAATGGCAAACTGCTCCAGTGATGACGGAGTATCTTCAGCATAACCACCTGGCTGGGTTTTTGAGTAGGCGCTCATGGTGGTAATGCCCAGTGGCAGCACGTTATCTCGGAAAGATTCTGACTCACGGGTAGAGAGAGAAAGTTCTGCTTCCGGTTTAAACAAGCGATAGGCGCAGATCAGTTGCACCAGTTGTCGGTCTGATATTTCCGAAACAGGTTGAAACTCACCTTCACAGGGACGAAGTCTTGGGAAGGAAAGCGAATAGCGAGTCTGCCAGTAGGTTCTCTCAAGATAGTCGAGGTGCAGGCCTACCATAGCAGCATCGGTGCGCCAGTCTTCAAGACCAATAAGTGCACCAATACCAATCTTATCGATGCCAGCCTTACCCAGTCTGTCTGCAGTGTCGAGGCGGTAGTCAAAGTCCATCTTGCTGCCACGCAAGTGTTGCTTTGCGTAGGCTGAACGATGGTAGGTTTCCTGATAAACCAGCACGGCGTCCAGCCCCAGTTCCATCAGTTCTTCATATTCATGCTGCTCCAGTGGCTGGACTTCCATGGTGATATGGGAAAAATGAGGTTTGAGCTTTTTCACTACATCCTTGAAATACTCAATACCCACTGTGCCCTGAGCTTCACCGGTGACCAAAAGGATATGATCGAATCCCATGGCCTTGATAGCCGCTGTTTCATTTTCCAGTTCAGTCATGCTGAGCGTTTTTCGGCGAATCTTGTTCTCGAGACTGAAACCACAGTAAGTGCAGATGTTTGTGCATTTATTAGATAGGTAAAGAGGCAGGTAAAGCTGAACCGTGTTGCCGAAACGCTGACGGGTCAGCTGCATGCTCTTCTGTGCCAGCTGCTCTACATAAGGCTCAGCAGCTGGTGAGATCAGTGCCAGAAACTGGTCATGAGTGAGTCGAGACGCTTTTAGTGCCTGTTCTACATCGTTTGCGCTCTTGCTGTTGATGGTTATCTTCAGCTCATCCCAGTCGGTCTGGTTGAATTGTTCAAGAAACGACATCAGATGGTATCCAGAAAAGCAGTCAAAGGGCTGCTGGCTTCAGCTTGAAGAGACCGGCTGCCAAGCCCTGCTTCATAAGCTCTTCGTCCGGCAGTAACGGCTTCCTTAAAGGCGGTAGCCATTGCTATAGGGTTTCTGGATACGGCAATAGCCGTGTTTACCAATACCGCATCTGCGCCCAATTCCATGGCTTTGGCAGCATCGCTGGGGCTGCCAATACCTGCATCAACAACAACCGGAACATTACTCTGTTCAATGATAATTTCCAGAAACTCTTTGGTTTTCAGACCAAGATTGCTGCCAATAGGAGAACCCAGAGGCATAACACAGGCTGCTCCGGCTTCTTCCAGTCGTTTGCAGAGTACTGGGTCGGCATGAACATAAGGCATTACAACAAAGCCCATTTCACTGAGTTTCTCGGTTGCTTTCAGGGTTTCAATCGGGTCAGGCAGAAGGTATTTCGGGTCCGGATGGATTTCCAGTTTCAGCCAGTTGGTCTGCAATGCTTCCCGTGCCAGTTGAGCCGCATAAATGGCTTCGTCAGCGTTGCGGGCGCCAGAGGTATTGGGAAGCAGGTTGACGCCAGCGTTGAGTAACGGCTCAAGGATATCATCCTGATCGTTGTTCAAGTCGACACGTTTGAGCGCCATGGTGACCAGTTCGCTGGCAGAGGCTGTTATTGCGTCTGCCATTGTCTGGCGGCTACTGAATTTACCGGTACCGGTGAACAGGCGTGAGGAGAAGGTTTTGTCAGCAATAGTAAGCATATAAGCCCTGTTGGAGAGAAAGCGTTCGTCTTGTTGCTTTAATCAGCAGATTATCTGGCAGAAAAATCAGCCACCTGCTGTCGCCTTGATCAGCGTTATCTCATCGCCTTCCAGTAGCGTATGCGCAGACCATCGGTTGCGGCTGATAATCTGGCGATTCACCGCCAGTGCCACACCCTTGTCCGGTTGGTTTATCTCTTTCAACAGCTGCTGAAGTGTCAGCGGAGAGCTGAGCTGAAGCAGCTGGTCATTGACCATGATTTGCATAGTTTTTTGAGGGATTTTTATAATTGGCGGAGAGATTCTATAGAAATATTCAGTTTGAGTTAACTGTCTTTCAAAAAGATTGCCGGTCTTGGTTTGATCTGAGCATTTGAGTTTGAACTGATGTTTCTATCAAAAGCGGGGTAGGGGCGAGGCTGATTAGAGGCGCATTTTTCAGTGCAGGCGGGGTGATTTGCTTGCACTGAAATGGCATAGGGAGACTGGAGCTATCCGAAGAGTTTACCAAACCAGCTTTTCTTCTTTTCTTTTTCCTTGGCTTTTTCTGTCGCAGCGTTCAGGTTGGCTTTAACTGTGCCAGAATAATCCTGATCATCGTGCTTGATATGATTGAACAGCCAGGACTCCAGCGTTTTGACCAATTCTGAAGAAATATCATTACCGTTTTTGAATTCTTTCCAGTAATCGTCAATACGGCGAATAAACAAAACATGAACGCGACTGTGAGCCTTGACGAAACCGTATCCGGCTTCTTCCATCAGGCTTTCCTCAAACGCAAAGTGGGAACTGGTGTAATCCTTTAGCTCGGTCAGTACGTTTTCAATGGCGTCTCTATCTTCGCCCTGCTCAGCGATTTGATTGATAAAATCGACAATGCGTTTGTGCTGGGAGTCAATTACGGGAATGCCAAGTTCCCATTCCTTTGACCAATTGATCGTCATTTTGTAGCTACTCTGTGAACCCGTTAGAGGGTTTAAAACAATCCGTGCAATACACAGGTGAGAGGGGTTGTTTGCGATTAATGGTGTGATTTTTTACGCATAACCCTAGAAAGGTTGTGGATTTAATCACATAAGAAATAGGCTAACAACAGAGGGTCACAGGCATGAAAGTCGTATTTCTTTAAAGAGGGAGGGCTTTTAACTGATCATTTATTACGCCACATTCTTTTAGTGATTAAGTACTAACCTCTTAGAGTTAGAAATAATGGCTCTTTTGCAAAAGAGAGTGTTCTCGCTGAGCAAGATGTGTGCCTTATTTTCTGGGCGGACAAGCGCATTGTAAAGATTCATTAAACTGTTAACTGGTTCACGTGCCACGGTTTGAGCCAAACCTTGAGGTAGCTGGGGATACGGCTATTTAAAAGCTGTCCAAACACCTCTGCAACCGCTAGAATTACCCGTTTATTTTCTGTTGTGTATCGTCATCGGGAACCTCCATGGAGAATCTGGAAACTCTTGTTTCACCTATAGTCGCCTCTGCTCTTTCTGAAGTTGAGGCGGCTGCCAATGCTGCCGACCTGGATCAGGTACGGGTGCGATTTCTGGGCAAGAAGGGCGAGCTGACTCAGCTGCTCAAAGGCCTGGGCAAACTGTCTCCTGAGGAACGCCCAAAGGCGGGTGGTTTTATCAACGAGGCCAAGCAGCAGGTACAGGCTGTTTTGAATGAAAAGCGCGAAGCGCTTGAAAAGGCTGCTCTGGACGCGCGTCTGGCCAGCGAAACCATTGATGTTACTCTGAGTGGTCGTGGTCAGGATCTGGGTACTGTTCACCCGATCACCCGAACCATGGAGCGTATTACCGAGTACTTCGGCAATATTGGCTTTTCTGTTGCCGAAGGACCTGAGATCGAAGATGACTACCACAACTTCGAAGCGCTGAATATTCCGGGGCACCACCCAGCTCGTGCCATGCACGATACCTTTTACTTTAATGACAGCACCGTTCTGAGAACTCATACCTCTCCGGTTCAGGTGCGTGTTATGGAAGCTTTTGCCAAGGCTGGTGACAAACCTCCTATCGCAATTGTTTGCCCGGGCAAGGTTTATCGCTGTGACTCAGACATGACCCACAGCCCGATGTTCCACCAGGTTGAAGGTCTGTATGTCGCCGAGAAGGTCAGCTTTGCTGATCTGAAGAGCGTACTGAGCGACTTCCTGCGTGTGTTCTTCGAACGTGACGACCTGAAAGTACGTTTCCGCCCTTCCTACTTCCCGTTCACCGAACCTTCTGCGGAGGTGGACATTGAGTGGGGCACCAACGAAGACGGTTCCACCAAGTGGCTGGAAGTACTGGGTTGCGGCATGGTCCACCCGAAAGTATTTGAGTATTCCGGTATTGATACCAGCAAATACACCGGTTTTGCCTTTGGTATGGGCGTAGAGCGCTTTGCCATGCTGAGATACGGCGTTAAGGACCTGCGCCAGTTCTTTGATAATGACCTGCGTTTCCTGAACCAGTTCAACTAAGTCAAATTCAGCAGCAGCCGTTAGTGGGAAATAGCCGTTTATTCAAACGGCTGCACGGTAAAGAATCGGAATATTTGAGAAAAGATTATGAAATTCAGTGAACAGTGGTTACGCGAGTGGGTCGCCATTGAAGCGGATACTCAGGGACTGGCCGACAAGATCACCATGGCTGGCCTGGAAGTGGACGACATTGATCCAGTCGCTGGCGAATTTACCGGCGTTGTTGTCGGTGAAATAGTTGCCTGTGAGCAACATCCGGATGCAGACAAACTGCGTGTGACCAAGGTCAGCACAGGTACTGAAGAAATTCAGGTAGTCTGTGGTGCGCCAAACGCACGTGTTGGTATCAAAGTGCCTTTCGCTACTGTTGGTGCCGTCCTGCCGGGCAACTTCAAAATCAAGAAAGCCAAGCTTCGTGGTGTTGAATCCTTCGGTATGCTTTGTGCAGAAGAAGAGCTGGGTATGGCCGACTCTTCTGACGGTCTGATGGAACTGCCTGCTGATGCAACGGCCGGTCAGGATATCCGTGAATACCTGAATCTGAACGACAAGATCATTGATGTTGACCTGACGCCAAACCGTGGCGACTGTCTGAGCATTGCCGGTCTGGCCCGTGAAGTCAGTGCCAACTTCCTGGCTCAGGTAACTGAGCAGAAGGTTGTTGATGTTGCGGCAGAGATCGACGATATCTTCCCGGTAAACGTTGTTGCCAAAGAAAGCAGCCCACGTTTTATTACCCGTGTTCTGAAGAACGTTGACGTGTCTGCTAAAACGCCGCTGTGGATGGTTGAACGTCTGCGTCGTTCCGGTATTCGTTCCATCGATCCTGTGGTAGACGTTACTGCCTATGTAATGCTGGAACTGGGTCAGCCAATGCACGGCTACGATCTGGACAAGCTGAACGGCTCCCTGATCGTTCGCATGGCGGAAGAAAAAGAAAAGCTGGTTCTGCTCAACAGTGAAGAAGTTGAACTGAACAGCAAAACGCTAGTTATTGCCGATGAGCAGAAAACTCTGGGCATTGCCGGTGTTATGGGCGGTAATGACTCCGGCGTTTCTACTGAAACACAGAACGTTCTGCTGGAAGCGGCTTTCTTCGATCCGATCACTATTGCCGGTAAAGCTCGTTCCTACGGTCTGCACACTGATGCTTCTCACCGCTTTGAACGTGGTGTTGATTTCCAGCTGCAGCGTAAAGCGATTGAGCGCGCTACGGCACTGATTCAGGAAATCTGCGGTGGTCAGGCTGGTCCTGTTTCCGAAGTGGTTTCTGAAGAACTGCTGCCAACACTGGCAACCGTTGCTCTGCGTGCCGACAAGGTTGAATCCCTGCTGGGTATTCGTATCAACAATGACCTGATCGAAGGTCTGTTGTCTCGTCTGGGTCTCGAACTGACTGTAACTGGTGAGGGTGAGTGGAACGTTGCGGTACCAGGCTGGCGCTTTGATATCTCCATCGAAGAAGACCTGATCGAAGAGCTGGGTCGTATCTACGGCTATGAGCGTCTGCCAGAAACCATTCCGATGGCTCTGCTGAAGCTGAAGCAGGTAGATGAGTCCAAAGTTAAAGAAGCTGATCTGCGTCGTGTACTGGTCGGTCGTGGCTATCAGGAAGCGGTTTCCTTCAGCTTTATTGATCCAAAGCTGCACAAGCAGTTCGATCATCAGCGAGAAGCGGTTGCTCTGGCGAACCCTATTTCTGCAGATCTGTCTGTGATGCGTACCAGCCTGCTGCCAGGTCTGGTCAAGACGGTCAGTTACAACCTGAACCGCCAGCAGAGCCGCGTGCGTCTGTTTGAAACCGGTCAGACCTTTATTCGCAACGGTGACGAGCTGAAGCAGGAAAACCAGATTGCTGCGGTGATTACCGGTAATCGTTTCCCTGAAGGCTGGACAGGCAAGAGTGAACCGGTTGACTTCTATGACCTGAAAGGCGATATCGAAGCTCTGCTGGAACTGGGCGGCGCTGCAGCTGATTTCCACTTCGAGAAAAGCACTCATGACGCCATGCATCCGGGCCAGTGTGCAGCACTGATTCGAGATGGTGAAGTGATTGGCCACATTGGTGCGCTGCATCCAACTCTGGCAAAAGAACTGAGTCTGGATGGTGCAGTACTGATGTTTGAAGCCAGACTGAGTTCAGTGATTGCCGGTCAGGTGACTGAGTTTGAAACTCTGTCCAAATTCCCTGAAGTGCGTCGTGACCTGGCGTTGATCGTTAAGCAGGATGTTGCTGCGGACAGCATGAATCGTGTGATTCGTGAAGTCTCCGGTGAACTGCTGACCGATGTTCGCATCTTCGATGTGTACGCCGGTAAGGGTATAGAGGAAGGGCACAAGAGTCTCGCTTTAGGCTTGACCTTGCAGCATGCTTCCCGCACTCTTAAGGATGAAGAAGTTAATCAATTGATTGACTCTATCCTGGCGCGACTGGAAACGGATTTTGGAGCCAGTCTGCGAAGCTGAGTTCAGAAACTATCTGAAGGGCAAGGCCGCCAGCCAGAACTGAAAAGCTGCATCTTGAAGCAGCTTTTCTAATAAAAAAAGCATAATGCCTGTGCTGATTTCAGCGCAGGCAAGCACTGAGAACGGAAGTTATTCATGGGTGCTCTGACGAAAGCTGATATTGCCGATCGTCTTCACTACGAAGTCGGTTTAAATAAGCGCGAAGCCAAGGAAATGGTCGAGCAGTTTTTCGAGCAGATCCGTTGGGCTTTAGAGAATAACCAACAGGTGAAATTGTCAGGCTTTGGCAATTTTGAACTAAGAGATAAAAGTGAACGGCCGGGCAGGAACCCAAAGACAGGAGAAGAGATCCCTATCTCTCCCCGTCGAGTCGTAACCTTCAAACCCGGGCAGAAACTCAAGGCACGAGTTGAGGCCTATGCAGGAAACAGAGCTCAGGAAGAGTGATGACACACTGCCGGTGATTCCCGGCAAACGCTACTTTACCATTGGTGAGGTGAGTGAACTGTGTCAGGTGAAGTCCCATGTCCTTCGATACTGGGAGCAGGAATTCTCGCAACTCAAACCGGTTCGCAGAGGCAATCGCCGTTACTATCGTCGGCAGGATGTACTGTTGATTCGCCAGATTCGCAGTCTTTTATACGACAAGCGTTTTACGATTGATGGTGCCCGGAATCATCTTAAAGGTGATGTGCAGAAGCTGGATGCCTCTCAATACAAACAGCTGATTCGGCAAACCATTGCCGAGCTGGAAGATGTGATTGATGCTCTGGACGGGATTCCTTCGTGACTCAGGTTTGAGCTATTGAGGTCGTCGCAAATATTAACGACGGCGACCTCGACTGTTAAGTGAATCGATCAGGGTATCCAGCTCCATTGCATCTGCCTGCCAACCATCAGCCATATGAAGTCCACTGAAGTCCTGCTTTAATTTTCCTAAGTCAGTCATCAGGTTATTACTCGTTTTTGCTAATAACTCAATATCGGCTTTCATTTTTGCCATGCTAGCGGGAGTGAATTCCTTGGTGCCATTGCGATTGACGCTGTAGTCACCCGCGTAAAATGACTTAATTATGCTCTGAGCGGTAACAGCTGGAGAGGCTTTTGGCTGGGGAGTAACTGGGGAAGAAGCTTTCGGTACGTTGACTGTTGGCCGATGGCCACTACCCGGTGTTATATCTACCTTTTCCAGCATTGGAGAAAGTACACTGCCCATATTCTCGTGAAGTGTATTCAGGGTTTGGAGCTGTCCACTGGTCTGGACAAAGTTACTCCTCCTCTGTCTGGCAGTGCTGATAGTTTCAGTCATATCCGGTGTTGGCTTGCCGGTATTGATCATATCTCTGGTACTTTTGTTGATAGTGATGAAAGTACCGGTTCTACCCACTCCTGCGTTACAGTTAACGGTGATAGGTTTATCAAATCGGTCACTGACTCTGGGATCTCTACGGAGCTGTTCTGTTAACACGGACAGCCTTGCAAGCCTTACCGGATTGCCAGCGGTTTTATCAATCCAGCCCTTATCGTATACCCTGAAACAGGTTTCACCGTTGATAGAAAATTCCTTGACGGTGATATTGCCGTTATCAAAAGTAGCCTTTCCTTTCAGTTCGACAGTTGTGCCGTCATAGTCAATTGATTCACCAACTTTCTCAGGACCAATTTCAACACCGTAACTTGTCCAGCCAAAGGCTCCAGCACTGACCGACTTGAGATGACTGCCTTCAACGACAGAGACAGAAACGGGTGACTGGTTGTGAGCCAGCATTTTAAAGTAGGCTGCTTCAGTTTCGGGAGATGCGGCTTGAGCAGCGATATAGTGATCGTCACCAAAACTGAGTTTGGTCGAATGGTAGGGGGCTCCTGGCGCTGAAGCTGCATGCTGTTTATCCGCACTTATATTTCGATAACGAGAATGCGCCTCTTTAAACTCTGGTGATGTGTTGATGGAATTTGGTATCGCTGGTCTTTCCAGTTTTGAAAATGCTTGAGCGATAGGCGTATCAGGGGCTGCTTGTGGAGGTAACTCTTTATAGAGGTTTTGAATAGTAGGGTTGGTTGCCTGAAAAGGACGTCGAAGTCTTTCCAGTGAACCTTTCAGTGTTCCTTCTGCAAAGTCAGTATCGCCCGTGGCGCCAAGGCGAGCATTTACGCTTTTTTCAATAGCTTGATAGAGTAGTGGGTCATTTGCCTGATAGTTCCCAAAATTAGCTTTGATTTCTTTTGGATGAGCTTCGGGGTTTTGAGACAGGTATTCAGCCACCTTGTTATCTGCGTATACATCACGAACAAGGTCGCTCGCTTTATGACTATCAAGCTCTTTCTGAAAAGCGGAATTTGTTAACAGGGGCTTGATTTGAGCCTGCGACATTTTTGCAAGGCCTTGTTTAAGCAGGGCAGGAGAGAGCCCTCCTGTTTTGTTGTCATTGAAGCCACCATAACGTAGCGTCTCAACCAGTTTGCTTGCGGCTTCATTAGTTTGTTTTGGGATTGCTGGCTGCACATCCTGAACAACAGCGGGTTTACGATAACGAATTGGTTTTTTTTCAGGGGCATTCGTCGAATCTATCGTGTGACGAGTAAGGTAAGTATCTAACTTTCTCCCAAGAGGGTTGGATACATGCCCCTTCAGAGTGCAGACTGCACGAGCCAGGCGTGCGCATTGAACCTTCAGTGCGCTGATATCATATTCTGAACCACCAACCCTGACTGTTCTTACTTTTTGGGTTGCCTCAAGAGCTTCGGTTTTTTGTGTTTGAACTGGTTTATCTTGAATGGGTGGGGTGCTCACAGCAGTGACTCCTGAGAAATTGATGATCTTCAATTCAGCATATAAATAGAATTCAACTCTTCTATAAGGCGGTTATGAGTGGTTTAAGAGGTGCGTTAGTGGTGTCGGCTTGTCATATTTCTGTCACATTGGCTCTTTAGACTCGCGGAAAAATAATTAAGACACAGATTCCATGACTCTAATGACCAGCCTTCGAGCCTGTTTTCTTTCTATCCTGACTCTTTTTCCTTTGTTGCTTTCATCATCAGCCGTTGCTGAAGAGCAGCTGTTTGCTATTCATGGTTCCAATACTGTGGGTGCAAAACTGGCGCCAGCACTAGCAGAAGCCTACCTGTTGAGTGAGGGGGCAGAGAGAGTTTCAATTTACTCGGAGAGCGGAAAAAATGAATCACGGGTGACAGGGTATTTTCCGGAGCAGGATCGCGTAGCCAGTATCTATATTGCAGCCCACGGCTCGTCCAGTGGCTTTACAGCGCTGCAGACGGGTGAGGCTGATATTGCCGCAGCATCACGACCGATTAAAAAGTCAGAACAGGCGAAACTGTCTCAGTTGGGTAACTTCAATAATCAGAAATCTGAACATGTTGTTGGTATTGATGGTTTGGCGATCATTGTTCATCCGGATAATCCTCTGAACCGTCTGGATATAAAAGACATCGCACGCTTGTTCTCTGGAGAGGTTCAGAACTGGCAGCAATTGGGTGGCAACAATCTTCCGGTAGAGCTTTTTGCGAGAGACGATCATTCTGGCACTTGGGATACCTTTAAATCTCTGGTGCTGGCCAAGAACTATAAGCTCTCTGATCGTGCTCTCAGATTTGAATCCAATAGCGAGGTTTCCAAACGGGTTACTGAAACACCTGGCGCTATCGGTTTTGTGAGTTTGAATACAATCGCAGCTGCCAAGCCATTGATGATCTCTTCAGGCACCAGAGCACTTGAACCTGTCGTTCATAACGTTGCAACGGAGGACTACCTGTTGAGTCGTCGTTTGTTTATGTATCTGCCTGAAATAACTAATAATCGCTATGCTGAAGAGTTTTTGGAATTTGTACGAGGAGCTGAAGCGCAAAAAGTGGTTTCTGAAGTAGGTTATGTCAGCCAGGACGTAAAGCTGATGCCTGTTGATATTGAATCTGCCCCTGAGAGTTATAAAAAACTGGTTTCTGATTATGAAAGGGCTTCAGTCAACTTCCGCTTCTCTATGGGGCGGGCAAAGCTGGATAACAAGGCGAAAGCAGATATAGAACGACTGGCCGGATTTATTGAAAAGAACCCTTCAGAAATTCGCCTGCTGGGGTTTGCAGAGCAAAGTTCGGGGGCGTCAAACAGCGACTTGCTGGCAAAGCTTCGAGCAGATGTAGTGAGAAGAGCCTTGATCAAGGCTGGGGTACCAAGAAAGTGGATTGATCACACGGGTTATGGCCAATATATGGCATTGTCGTCAGAAGAGAGCATGATCAGCAAGGTAAGAAACAGGCGGGTAGAAGTCTGGATTAAGAAAGGCTGAATTGAATGAATGCGCTGATTACACTCAGCGCATTCTCAAACGTATTATTTACGTTTCTTTCTTGGGTGCTTCTTCTGCGGATTGCCCTTCGGCTTTACAGGAGGTTTGTTACCTTCTTCCGGAGAATTAAACAGCAAGTAGAGTTCCATCAGTACTTCAGGAATCTGGCTGCACATATCTTCAGTAAGCTGTTCATCAGAAAGAATAGCTTCAAAGTCCGGTTCGTCGTCAAACAGGCCGGAACCGAGCATAACAGGCAGCAGCAATTCGCTGACTTCCTGCTCATTCTCTACAAACCACTTTTCTTCACTGAGAATGTGAGCCTGAACAAAGCCACAGCACCAGTCCATCAGGTCTTCGTCGTCAGGGTCGGCAAACTCGTCACAGGACAGTGAAAAACCTTCCTCTTCGTTAAAGTCCCGGTCAATGATTCTTGCCAGTGCGGTAAGAGCAGCATCGAACTCTTTGGCGTGTTGGTCTGACAGCTTTACTGGTTGACCGAAGAATATTTCGTTGCGCTCTTCAATAGACTGCTCAAAAGGCACTACGGCCGAAGCGGTCATATAACCGTGAATGGCGTGAAAGGTGAATGCATCGTCAGCTGCGTATTGGTCCAGCAGCTGATCAAGCGTAGAACAAATGTCCTGCATTGCGCATGAAGTCCGGTATGAAAATAAACAAAGTGTGAGTGTAACCTAACAAGGTGAGAAGCGCATAATGTATCGTGATAGTCACTGTACGTGCTTTCAGGATTCCTGCTATTACTGATGATATACTGATTTCTATCACTGTCTTATAAACAGCAATTGTCGTGTTTAAAAATGTGACCTAAGTGCTGATTTTAAACCTTCCTGAGAAACCGGACTGACATGAAAGATACTGCCCTGAATGTTCTGAAAAACACGTTCGGATACGACACTTTTCGTGGCTTTCAGGGAGAGGTTATTGATGAAGTTTGTCAGGGGCGGGATGCACTGGTTCTGATGCCTACCGGTGGTGGTAAATCACTCTGCTTTCAAGTGCCAGCACTGGTTATGCCAGGTACAGCGATAGTGGTTTCACCGCTGATAGCCTTGATGGAAGATCAGATTAACAACCTTCAACAGATCGGAATCAGGGCAGAGAGCCTGCATTCAGGTGTTCCTTTTGATGAGCAGATGCGGATTGAACAGGAGCTGTTCACAGGACATATTGATTTACTGTATGTGGCTCCGGAACGGCTTATGACCGAGATGATGCTGCATAAGCTCGATCAGATCAGAGTTTCACTGTTTGCTATTGATGAAGCGCATTGTGTTTCTCAATGGGGACATGATTTTCGGCCGGAGTACTTGCAGCTTTCAAGGCTCACCCAGCGTTTTCCGGCAGTGCCTCGTATTGCCCTGACAGCAACAGCAGATAAACGTACTCGACAGGAAATCGTGGAGCGGCTTGGGCTGCAAAATGCCCGGGTGTTTATTGACAGTTTTAACCGCGCCAATATTTTCTACCGCATCAGCCAGAAGAAACAGGGCAAGCAACAGCTGCTTCGGTTTATAGAGAAAGAGCACTCTGAAGATTCAGGCATTGTTTACTGCCTGTCGAGAAAGCGGGTAGACGATACCGCTGAGTGGCTGAATGCCAATGGCTGTAAAGCCCTTCCCTACCATGCCGGAATGCCTGCCGAGCAGAGAAAACATAATCAACATCGTTTTATACAGGAAGACAGAGTCATCATTGTTGCGACTCTGGCTTTCGGTATGGGCATCGACAAGCCGGATGTGCGGTTTGTTGCTCATCTGGATTTACCGCGAAGTATTGAAGCCTATTATCAGGAAACCGGCAGGGCGGGGCGTGATGGCCTGCCTGCAACGGCATGGATGGTGTATGGCTTGCAGGACATTATGTTGCTGCGCCAGATTCGTTCCAGCTCTAATTTGAGTCAGGAGCTGCAACGAGTCGAACATCAGAAGCTGGAAGCGATGCTGGCGCTTTGTGAAGTGTCCGGCTGTCGTCGTCAGGTGCTGCTGGAATACTTTGATGAGCCTCTGAAAGAAAAGTGCGGCAACTGCGATCTTTGTGTTGAGCCTGCTCAAACTTGGGATGGCACTGAGGCCGCTCGAAAAGCTCTCTCGTGCGTTTATAGAACCGGGCAGCTGTTCGGTGTCTCACACCTGATTGATGTGCTGCTGGGTAAACAGACGGCGAAAGTGAAACAGTTTCACCATGAACAGCTGACGACTTTCGGCATTGGCGCTGATTACAAGCAGGCAGAGTGGCGCTCTGTATTCAGGCAACTGGTGGCCAGAGGTTATGTGAATGTTGACCTGGAAGGTCATGGTTCGCTAAAGCTGAACAATCGCTGTCGCCCTTTGTTGAAAGGTGAAGAAAGCATAGAGCTCAGGCAGGACCGATACGAGTACGCAACGGTTAAAACGATTAAAGTCACGGCTGCCTCTGCTGAAAAAGGACGCCTTGTAGTGGAAGAAGAGGATAAACCGCTCTGGGAAGCGCTAAGAGTTCTGCGCAAAGAGCTGGCTGAAGAGCAGGGCGTGCCGGCTTATGTCATCTTCAACGACAGAACATTGCTGGGTATGTTGAAAGCGAAACCGGTCAGTCATGACGCTATGTCACAGGTATCCGGTGTTGGTGAGTTCAAGCTTGAACAGTATGGCGAAAGGTTCTGTCGTCTGATTTCTGAGTTTGCTGAACAGGCAGCTGAGTGATCAGTTCTCGTCCTTTGATCTGAGAATGCAGAGTACGTATAAAAATGTGAATTTACATTCATATTTGATGGTATGATTCGCTCAAATATCAGGCAGTCATCGGATGATCAGATGTACTCGAAGGCGAATAACTATCAGATTGCAAACAGCTTTTTACTCTCATTAGCCGGCAAAATATCTCTCTTTATACTTTTTGCTACCAGTGTCTATGTTCAGGCTGTTTGTAGAGATAGAGGTAACAGTCGCTACTGCATTGAGCAATTGAACGATTTTGAAGTGGTTCAGGGGAGCAGTTCCTCTGATAGCCTTTCAGGTCAGGATGAATACTGCATTATTTCCAGATCTGGAAATGGCTCTCAGCGTCGTGAGTTTGATGTGCAGGTACGTGGTCCATTCAGCAATAGCCGCTTTTATTTAAGTAACGGCAGCCAGCAGCTTCCGATAAAACTGTACTGGAAAGGTGGGATGCCTGTGTCGGGAGAGTCCCGCTGGTATGAAATTACCAGCAATAACCAGATTGTTGATAATCAGCAAGGAGCGCTGAGTTGTCAGGACCAGCCCTACAGTCAGGCCTACTTAAGGGCTGATGTCAGACACTCCGATTTTTTGAATGCTACTCCGGGAGCCTATTCCGGTAGGTTCAGCGTTGATCTTGGTAATGGCAGCTCACAGTTTATCAGCCTCCAAACTATTACGGTTACGGTGCCTCTGCAGGCAAGAATCAGTAAGCTGCAAGATATCGATCTTACCAATGCCAGAAATGGCAACTGGTATTTTCGGGATGCCGACTTCTGTGTGTTTGTCAGTGGCGGGCGCTCCTTTGATTTGGAGGTTACCGGCGAAGTCGATAATGGTCGGCGTTTTGCCATGGCTATTCCCGATACCAGCCATCGAATCAATTACCGGTTTAATGTTATTCAGGATAATTGGAAAGTACTGAATGGTAATGGGACTCTTCAAGGGTTCACGGGGAGCCCACAACAGGATTGCGGAGGAGGAACCAATACCAGCCTGCGCATTGACAGTTATTATACAAACGTCATTAACAAGCCATCAGGCCATTACCGGGATGTATTAACGCTTACTGTCACCCCTAAATAATCTCTCAGCTTGCATCAAGGCTGCCAGTGTTTAGAATGCCAGCCTTTTCTCAAAGTACTTCCCCGTGATGGATGCAATTGCACTGCCTGTTCTCTACAGGCACCTTCTTGATTTAATTTCCGAGTCACCGAATGAAGCAAGGCGCTTGTTTCATGGTCGTGGCCGTTGCTGGCCCGGACTCGAACAGCTGACGGTAGACTGGCTCAATGGTCAGCTTCTGGTTTCTCTCTTCAAAGATCAGGAAGAACCTTTTCACACGGCTTTAAAGCAAATGCTGCTTGATCTTGCCGGGAGCGAGCAGTGGCTAAAACTGAATGCCAGCTCTATCCTTCTCCATCACCGTGATCGTGAAGCTTCTCCGGTAGAAGTGGTTTGGGGAGAGCTGAAGGATACTCAGCAAATTATCGAGAACGACTTAAAGTATCAGCTGGACCTTGGACGCAAGCAGAACAATGGTTTGTTTCTGGATATGCGATTGGGCCGTGAGTGGGTTCAGAAGCATGCAGAGGGCAAGAAGGTGTTGAACCTGTTTGCCTACACCTGTGGTTTTTCGGTCGCAGCAATGGCCGGCGGTGCGGATCAAGTGATTAACCTGGATATGGCCAGAGCCTCGCTTGAAAGAGGTCGTCTTAATCATAAACTGAATGGCCATGATCTGAATCAGGTGAAGTTTCTGGGGCATGATCTGTTCAAATCATGGGGCAAAGTACGAAAGTTAGGGCCATATGATTTGATCATCATAGATCCACCCTCGTTTCAAAAAGGCAGCTTTATTCTCTCCAGAGACTACAAGAAAATTCTGCGACGATTGCCGGATATGCTGACCGAAGGCGGTGAGGTGCTGGCGTGTCTGAATGATCCAAAGCTGGATACCGGGTTTCTGGTATCAGAAATGAAGACGGAAGCGCCCGGGCTGCAGTTTGTTGAACGGCTGCCTAATCCTGAAGAGTTTAAGGATATTGATCCTGAAGCGTCGCTAAAGGTTATGCGTTTTCGCTGAGAACGTCTTTTGTAACACTTTCCTTGCGAACAAACTGCAGTGGCGCTTTACAACTAGTGCAGAGATAGACCGTTCCTTTACGGGAGCGGTTATGTCGAATACTGGTCAGCGGAATCAGCTTTTCCGGACACTGGCACTGATACAGATACGGACGCTGAACAGAGCGGGCACGACGAGTATCGTAGCTGTGGGTTCGCTCTGCTGGCAGGCTGAAAACAACTTCCATAATAAACTGCCACTCTCGGCCGTGAGGTCTGATTTTTCTACCAAACAACTGGTGAGCGACCAGATGGGCTATCTCATGCCCTATGGTGTGCTTGAAGTAGTGTTCCCGATTTTCAACTAACAGTTGGCTGTTGAGTCTTAACAGGTTTTTCTCTGGCCAGGCCTGTCCTGCGGTTTCACCTTTCAGGTCAAGCTTGATAGCTGGCCTTGGAAAGCGTTTTAGAAAATGACGCTCGGCAAGACAGTAGAGCTCGGCAACGCGCTGGTTAACTTCGGGGATAAGGTGTTCAGACATGGCACTGTTTGAGAAAAAATCTGCAATCAGGGTAAAGCAGGAAAGAGGGGATGTATAGGCAGGAAAGTGCTAACAGGTGATACTGCCAAATCACCTGTCACAGATTTATGAATGGATGATGAATCAATAAACCTGAACAAACTCAGGTCCGGCACCCATACCCCAGAAAATAACGGTAGTTATCATCAGGGTTACAAATACGACAAGGGCAATACAAAGTATTGAACTTGAGTAGATGAAGGCCCGCTCTTTCGGAATTTGCATAAATGTGGGTAACCCTGAGTAGAGCAGCCAGGTGGAAACAGACACGGCAACCGTACCGGCAACAATAGCCAACCAGATGGAAGGGTAAAGCCCGCAGACACCGGCGATAAACATCGGAGCAGCGCAGTAGCTGGTAAAGGCAACGCTCTGGGCAAGAGTTGGTTTACTGCCAAAGGTTTCGGCCATCCATTGAACAAAGCCGCCAATGACGGCAATGCTGCTGAGCATCGCCAACCAGGTAAGCCCGGCCATGACCATTGCACTGTCTTCTGTTAATTTTACAATCTGGGTATTACCAGGAAGGCTCCAGCCAGTCTGGGTGGTTCCTATATAGGTGCAGACCGCAGGAATCGCAGCAAGCCAGGCAATTTGCCCCAGGTAAAGCCGGAGTATCGATAGTGGGTGTTCCCTGATATTGTTCCACTCTTGCGTGGGATGGAATATCAGTCCCCAGAAATGACTAAGTATCATGGTGCAACCTCCATTAAGGGCTGTACACCCGCCGCTGAAGTTGTTGTTATTAACAGTATAATCAGCGACCAACAGCGGTGTTGAATTTTGTTATTATTATCGACCTGCCTGCATAGGACTGCAGGTCCGCTAACTGGCCATACTTTAGTGTTTGCATATTTTAACAGTGATGTAAAGGATTCATCCGTTTAAGTTAAAAAGAACAAGGCCGTTAAACAGCAACCGGCGAACAGGTTGAAGGCGAAAAATCATAGTGATTGAAAGAGTCATTGAGAACAGGATTGAGGGGTGGTGTAACGAATGAATAGCAGAACAGATGTCTACTTTCTTGCACTGCTGGCAGGCGTACTGACTTTTTCCAGCTGGTATAACCTGAACAAACCTCCAGTGGAGGAAAAGGCTGAGGAAAAAACGGTTCAGATCAAACCTAAAGAACCGGAAAAAAAACCTGAACCAAAACCTGTGCCAAGCGATATTCCGGATTTTGCCGGGATTCTGGATGTCAAAAAGAAAAAAGCGGCTTTCTTCAGTTACATGAAGACCATGGTTGATCAGGAAAATTATCGTCTTGAACAAGTCCGTGATCGTATTCTGAGATTGCAGCAGGCCGAGAGCCGATCAGAACAGGATAATGCCTGGTTGCTGAAAACAGCTCGCAGTTATCGTCTTAAAAGTATAACGATCGTTGATAGCCGACTGTTTGAAGCTCTGTTGAACAGAGTCGATGAGATTCCTGCCTCCCTGGCGTTGGTTCAGGCTGCGAATGAATCAGCCTGGGGGACGTCCCGCTTTGCCAAGCAAGCTAATAACCTTTACGGACAGTGGTGTTTCAGTGAAGGGTGTGGAGTGATTCCGGAAGGGCGACCTGAAGGAAAGACTTATGAAGTGAGAAAGTTTAAATCCCCTCTGGCCTCAGTGCGTTCTTATATGTTCAATCTCAATACCAGTCATCATTACGAAGCGCTGAGAGAGATGAGAGCGGGGAGAAGGGGGATGGGAGAAGCTGTCACTGGCCCTGTTCTGGCTCATGGGCTCTACGCATATTCTATTCGTGGTTCAGCTTATGTGGATGAGTTGATTGCCATGATTAATAGCAACGATCTGCTGAAGTACGACCTTAACGAGCAGTGAGTTGAGTTCAGTGCAGCTGTAATAGTCAGCTGCACTGACTGTCTTTCTTTACGGATTTATTGACAAAACCAGCCCTGAGCTCAGCCAGCCACAGTGCATCCTGTTTCAAACTGGTTTTTGCATATTATGGCTGACAGTTTGGTAGCCGATGCTGTTGTATAGCTTCAGAGCAGCTGAATTATGGTTGAATACGTGCAGCCCCAAACTGGTTGCACCCATATCTGCAACCTTTGCCTCGATAGAGGTCAGCGCAGCCTTAGCATGGCCTTTTCTGCGATGAGATTCGTATATTTCTATGTCATAGATGAAGGCAGATCGAGTACGTATA
Organism: Endozoicomonas sp. OPT23; assembly: GCF_009653635.1. Lineage (GTDB taxonomy): Bacteria > Pseudomonadota > Gammaproteobacteria > Pseudomonadales > Endozoicomonadaceae > Endozoicomonas_A. Next base: position 866,428 of record NZ_PPFD01000002.1, read on the forward strand.
TTATCTTCAATTTTGACCCAGATATGGCCTACATTCTGTTGATCTTCTTGCTCGATGATATCGAATAAATAGTTATCTTTGGTTTCCAGCCCTTCAGGCAAAAGGGATTCATGAGCTTTTATAGAGCGCTCTGTTGCCTCGGATGTATCCCACCGTCCAGAATCGATGTTATCCCTAGCATAGGAGGGTATCGCCATTTCAAGGTAGTCAGAAAATGATTGCTGATCCATTGCTTTCAATAAAACTTGCATGCTTTGTTATTCTCGATCCAAGTAAATAGTGTTATTTATAGATTCTATGTCGTGTATTTACTGACGGTTAGGTATCTATGTTGTTCAGAACCGACACTAAATAGTATTTAGATCGAGAATCTTTGCCTTACCACCAAAACCATGTTTATTGCACTTTGCCCGAACGGCTACTTTAGATGTTGATGAGGGAATATTGATGTTGCATTGGGAGCGTGTAAAAGGCTGCTCATTATCATGGGGGTGGGCAAGTTTGCGGTATCCAAGCTGGTTGCCTTCCAGATCTATAACTTCCCAGCCATCAGCGTAGTGACTCCAGCTTTCATCATTATGTCTGACAGAAACACTAAAACACCAGCGATCACTTGATTGTTGAGTGGCTGTAACACCTGCCACCTGGGCGAAATCCAGAGAGTCCGAATACTCATTGATGTCGAACGCCAAAGCAAACACGGGTGATATCAACATCGATAATAGTAATACTAACTTCATACAGACTCCCTGTTATTTATAAGTGTGCAGACACTCGTAATCGAATATTAGATTGTCATTTCCCCGCCGCAGACGGGGAAATGACATACGAATTCAAATGTCAGGGTACTTAGTGCGCAGAAGAACTGCTGCAACAGTCCCAATGTTCTCTTCACTCACCACTGATTATTTCGATGCACCCGCTAAAATACAGCCAGCACCAATAAAGGTTGAGCCAAAAATTCTACCCAGAATCTTACCGGAAACGAGTTGTCGGGTATTGGATTTTGCCCTCTGTGCAAGTACCGCGTAGAAGGATAAACATATAAACGACAACGCCATAAAGGTTGAAACCAGTAAGGCAAACTGTGGCAGTAATGGTTCTGTGACAGATATAAATTGTGGAAACAGCGCTGTTGTAAAAACAATTGCCTTAGGGTTTGTCAGGGCAACAAGAACACCTTGCATGTACAAACGAAAAGAGTGGCTTTCTTTGCCTTGAGAGCTACAGGCTTCCAGTTTTCCTATACCGTTATTCCATAACTTAAGGCCCATGTAGATGAGGTAAACTGCGCCCAGAACTTTGATAATGGTAAAGGCTACTGATGAACTCAAAACAACAGCGCTCAAGCCCAGTATTGAGCAACCCGACATGATGAAAAGACCGGAAACATTGCCGAGCACTGTAACCAGCGACTTTTTAACACCAACGGATAAACTGTTAACGGACACCAGTAGAGCTGCTGGCCCGGGCGTAGCTGTAGCCAACAAGGCAATCGAACAAAACGCTATCCAACTATCAAATTGCACCGGATTCTCCTGAGATCGAAGAAGTAAGTCTTAAGGCCTTTGTCTTCTTGATGTCATTCATAAATACTGCTCTAACTTATATATTACGGTTGGGTGAGTCGAAAACAGTTGTTCCTGCATGACTAATGCAACTGTAAGAGATCCCATTTATTGCCATAAAGATCCTGAAAGACAACTACAGTGCCATAAGCTTCAATTCTGGGTTCCTCGATGAAGAGAATGTCATTGGCTTTCATCTGTTGGTAATCTCGCCAGAAGTCATCTGTCTGCAAAAACAGAAATACTCGCCCACCGGTCTGGTTTCCAACGGCATTCAACTGCTCAGGACTTGCTGCCTGAGCTAAGAGAAGGTTTGTTTCTGTCGCACCTGGTGGTGACACTAAAACCCACCGCTTGCCGTTGCCCAGCGGTGTGTCTTCAATCAGCGTAAACTGCAACTTACGGGTATAAAACTCAATGGCATCATCATAGTTTTCAACAACCAGAGCTATGGAGCCTATCTTTTGCCGAGTTGAACTCTTCACATCATACTCTTCACGTTGGTGCATTATTCACCAATTTTACACATGATCTTGATCGGTGAAGAGTGACAAGTGAATACAGCCTCTAAGAGACTGACGGTTGCTAAGCGATTTGTTTGTAGTAATAAACGGTTGAATCAAGACCGCCTTCAGAGTTCAAAGCAAACGCTGGAATTTCACCGGCTAAAACGTACCCGATAGATTCATACAGGCTGGATGCTGCATCGCCTTTACGAGTGTCCAGAACCAAAAGCGACCGGTCCAGGTTTGCCGCTTTACTCTCAAGCGCAAGCATTAAGGCTCTTCCAGCTCCCTTGCCACGCGCTTCTGTATGAACCATCAGTTTTTCAACTTCAGCACGATGACGTCCATTATCTTTCTGGCATAATGACAACTGAGCCGTTCCGACTATCTGATCATTTTCTCGAGCCAGAAACAGGATTTTTGACTGATCAGGTAAGCCATTGGCCACGTTTTTCCAGTAGTTATTTGCTTCAGATTCCATGAGCGGAGCGATAAAACCAATCGAAGCGCCGTCATCAACGCAATCACATAGAAGTCTGGCAAGCTGATCTTGATACTCTTCTATTCTTTCTACTGCTAAAATCTCCACGACATCTCCCAAAAGGTTTGATACACAGTCATCTCTACTGAAGGAGCGAGAGTAATACTGTCTCTTGTCTCCGAGCGGAAAGAGAGAAAGTTCTGTCACACAACCAGATTTTGCTCTAAATTTTAGCCAGACTTATTTCTTGCTTATGAGAGAAAGCACCATTTATGTAGGATGTGATGTTCAGACTGATTTCATCATTACTCTTCTCTAGTGAAATAATATTCTCTATGAGACTTACCCGGTTCTTTCCCATTGCAAGGTAGAGTTTTTCTTCTGTCCGATACGTTGATCCACGTTGTTTGAAATCAAACATGGTGTCGCTATTAAAAATATCAATAATTTCACGTCGACTGGTGCCGTCTGATTTTTTGCTTAATCTGAACCGTATGATCTCTCTTGAACCTTTGCCTATTTCAGCTTTTACTGTAAATTCGACATTTTTTTCTCTAAGTGCTCGTTGTGCCCCTCTGCAATCGGTGAAAACGGCAGTGCCTTCCCACTCGCCATTAATGGACTCATAGAGAGACTTAACCGCCTTTTTTTCAGTTCTACTGAATGTAGCAGGGTGCTTCAAATCGAAATAATCATCACCTTGACTAAGGTAACTTCTGGACTCTTCATAACAGTCGATTGCGCTGGCGAAGGGTGAAAAAACAGAGACTCCGAGAAGTATAAAGAGTGCTTTCCTATTCATGATTTTACGTCTTTTTGTTGATTGAAATGAATTGTATAACACTGCTTCAAACGAAGCATAAGGTAATAATCTTCACCGATAAAATGAGCTATTGTCTACAGATCTTCGGCAATGTTAACGTGCCTCACTGCTACACCGGTAACTTGATGTCGGGCGATAAAAGAAATAACAGCAATTTTAGGACTGAATTGATTAGGCTTATATTGTTGTTTAAGGCTAGGTCGGCTTTTTCTCATGGATAAGCATATCCAGAAATTTTTCGAAACGCTTCTGTCTGGTTTCGGTCTTCTTTGCACTCATTAATCCATGTGCGATGACGTACTGATTTGCTTTAGTGAGGGTATTAAAAAATAGCTTCGCCTGCAGGTTGTTTTCCAGAGCGGCTAAAAAATCCTCGGGCACTTTCATTTCACTGACCGAGTAAGCGTTTTCCCAGCGTCCATCCGCCTGAGCTGCCCGGACGTGCGCAAGCCCTGTCTCGGTCATCCTGCCTTCGTTGATCAAACGCTCCACATGTTTTCTGTTTCGTTTCGACCAGCTGCTTCGAGCTTTTCGTGGTGTGATGCGCTGGAGGTAGGCTTGGTCATCGATTGTTTTCTTAATGCCATCAATCCAGCCCCAGCATAATGATTCAATGACAACACAATCCCAGCTTACGCTCTGAATCCCTGTGTTTTTCTTGAAGATTTTCACCCAGAGTTCACTCTCTGTGTTGTGATTCTTCTGGAGCCATTGACCGAAATCTTTTGGTGTAGCGAAGGCCATGATTTTCGCTGGATCGGGTTCAGGCATAAGACGAGGCTCTCCTGTATGGTATTGAGTTCAGTTAAAGTGGATTGCTGTCGCATCTCCCTCTCTGGCTGAAGCCTCCAGACAAAGTCAGGGGAAACGTCAGCCAATGCATTTATTTCATCGAGACGATCAACAAATCTTCTCATGGTTTCTGACTCCATTGGGTCTCATGCTTGCGCAATATTGATCTGTGCTAAATGAAAATCAGATATTGTTTCTTCTTATTTGGATGATGGGTTATCTTTAATCTCGAACTGATAAGTTTGTTTGTTAGGCGATGTAGGTATTCCAGTCAGATGTTTGGTATTCGTCGTATTATTTGGCACAGTCATCGGTACGTACCGAATACCTTTTACATTACTTTCTGGTCCGGTACATTCGAAGCCAAGTGAAGTATAGAATGGAACAGCATTGATCGATGACCTGAGAGAAACAGAAGTCACTTCAGGGTTATTTATCATGTAACGCAGTAGCGCCTTACCAAGACCTTTTGACTGGTGTTCTTTATCTATAAATAGGTGGGTTAAGTATTCGTTGTCGCGCAGGGCAGAAAACCCAACGACCCTGTCATTGAGAACAGCTTTAACACAGTGAAAACGGGTTCTATCAAATGTTTTCTGTATGTTCTCGTTCATGGATTGTAGAAATGACGCTTTACCTTCATCAGAAAAATTCGGAAGAATGTCAGCTTCTGAAACACCTCCAACTAAATCTACTACTTCATAAAAGTCATCTTCTTCAACGTCTAATATTGTGATTTTATCCTGTTCCATGGATATTCTTCTTCATTCTCTTGATACGTCGCTTTGATTCAAGCACAGAACTCTTTCATTTTGTGCTCTGTTATCAGCAGTTCTGGCTAGTTTGTGGTAGGTCAAAAGGGTCGGAAAGCAGAGCGATATTTTGTTATACCAGCTTGCTTATAATTCTTGAATAATACGCTCAGCTATCGCTATTAACTGTCTTTTTTCAGCAAGCTCGACAGCATGACCTCTAAGACCTGTTAAAGAACCTGGCAGCACATGAAAGTGAAAATGAGCAACTGTCTGGCCAGCGGTTCTACCATTGTGCTGAAAGATGGTGGAGCCCTCAATTTCCATGGCTTGCTCAACGGCCTTACCAACTTTCTGGACAGTTTGCATACACGCTAATGCTGCTTCGTTTGACAGATCGTAAATAGTTACAGCTTCTTCTTTGGGGATGACTAAAACATGCCCATCTATTTGTGGCATAAAATCCATGAAAGCCAAAGTTAGCTCGTCTTCATAGACCTTTACACATGGAGCATCACCAGAAAGTATCTTGGCAAATGCATTATTTTTATCGTATTTTTCAGACATCAAAAATCACTTTGTTTCTTAGAGGGGGAAGATCACTCTCTCATTGCGCATAATTTCCACTCGTTATTTAGCGATCAAGCTTTAGAGATGTATAACGTCTTGCTAAAAGACAGCGAAACTCGGTGTAGGTCGTCCCACAGAAGCCCTGTTTTTGCGTCTGGAGCGTACTTGAGCAACTCATTATAAGGCTCTTGGTTTGTGCTCAAAATGCTTACGCTCACTTTCTGGTATTACATGTTCTTTCATTGCTAACTCACAAGCACCAAACTCATTAAAGTTATGGCGACCTTGACGCAACGAGATAGAACGGTTTGGGCCTGACTCTATATCTAGCTCGTCGACATCCTGCCCGTCGTCCTCCCAGAAACAGATAGGACAAATCAAAAAGTTCCCCTTTTCTGGAAGTGATATGTAATCACAGCATGGACACTGCTCTCGTGGAGTGGGGTCTTCTGGCTCGTACCACTTGATTTCTTTATTTTTAAATATGCTGATTATTTTTTTAAACATCATACAGCCTTTTAGCGCACTTGTTATGTGTCGAAAGCTTAAAATTAGTCCCAATATGCACAGGTTTTACCGTATGTAAGACTTGTTTTCTTGCCAAGACCATAAGTGATTAATCCGAGTTTAACTTTATCCGGGATGCCAATAAGCTGGTTGATGGTCATCCAACCTTTCTTGTTAAAGCATTTACTTAACTCATTGTGTTTGCAATACGCCTTTATCTTTCCTTTGAAGAAAGAATCAGGGCAACCTATTTCTCCATACAAACACAACTCGTTGTAGGTGATTTTTGCTGAGGTTGAATTTATTGCTTTAGTTCCATTAATACATTTTGTATTTAAATATTCACTTTTTTCTTTTGGTTGGTTCTTCAGAACAACATCTGCATGGGAAAGCTGAAGGAGTGAAAGAAAAAACATTGGAAACAAAGTATTAAGTATTTTCATGTCTTTAGTAGAAAGTGTTGTAGTCCAGGATGTAGGTTTATGCGTCCCATTTGAAGCACTTGTTAGCTGCGTATTTTATTGCTTGTTCATTAGCCTGCCATAAAACCAATTAAATCTTTTACTTTTGATAGTTTGGCTGGATTGTCCTTTAAAATATAGTCAACTGATCTTACACTTTTCTTATCAGTGACTTTATCTAAGAAAAACACACCATTTAGATGATCAATTTCATGTTGCACTAGAGCAGACTCTTCACCCGTAAATATTTTAGATTTAAATTGTGCATTTTCATCAAAATATTCAACTGTAACAGTTGAATGTCTCGAAACTTTTCCGCGAAGACTATAAAAACTAAAACACTCTTCCTCAAAATCAAAGACTTCTTCAGAGGTGTAGGTATAACTGGGATTAATCATAGTGTGAAAATTATTTTCAATTCGAAGTAGTATTATTCGAACTGCTACTCCCACTTGTGGCGCAGCAATAGCATTTCCATTTTCACTAGAAATGTTTTTTATATCATCCAAGATTTTTCTCATTTTATTTATAGTATCTTGGATATTTAACGCTGCTATATCTTCTTGCTTTACATTATTACAAACCTCACGGAGGATTGGGTCACCTATTTGCTTTACTCGCATAAATACCTCTGTACACTGTGTTTATTATTTTAAAAGCCAATCACGCGGTTTGTATCATTGTTCAAGTCTTCGAAAAGCAGCTAACGCCTCAATAAGGGGCGCCGTAGGCGTCACCTGGATTTTTTTGTTATGCACTTCTTGCTTTAAAAGCTAATCAATTGTTTGGCTTTAGATTTATCACTATAAATAGTTATATTCTTAATGGCTGAATACATTGAACTAGGTTCTCCACCTAATTTATTAATATTTATAACGATCTTTGCATAAATTGATCGATTGACGTATCCATTTCGATCCTTTCTAGACTTCAAGAATTTCTTAGCTTTATCCTTGCTCATAGGCAAATCACCCAACTTTTGGTGGTTAGTAAAAAATACTTTATATTTACTAGGATAGCTTCCTACAGAATTTTCTTTTTCATAGAAGTAAAAGGTTTCACTAAATCCATTTATAGGAAATAGTTCTCTTTCGAAGTTGTATTTTTCAAATTTCAAGTTGTAGTATATTGTAAACTCTTTGTTTAGATCAAATTTTCTAACTTTTTCCTTGATTATGTTTATCGTCTCTTGTCGTTTATCCTCTAAGTCAAATTCATCATTTTTATATTTACTCCATACTTCATGACGATACTTTCTCATATATGAATCAACATAATTCTCATAATCAAAATTCTCACTTAATTTGGTGTGAGCAAGCATTAAATTGTACCAATTAAAATTATATGCTGCTGTTGCTATTGAACTGAAAAACAAACCCATGATGATAATTGTTATTCTAATCATTTTTTTCTCCTTTTTTAGGTTACTAATCAAACGAAGCCATGCCTTATGGTTTTTTTGATTAGGAACTTCCTCTATTGCTACTCTGTAGACACAGAGCTGCAGCTACTCATTAGTTGTTGTAATTTATATTAAACTTGTCAAATGCACTGGAGTATATTCGAATAGTTTTTTGATTGGCACTTAGTGCATAACGCCTGCGTGTGGGGCGCCGTAGGCGTCCCAGGAGCGTAGCGACGAACACCACGCTCTTGTTATGTTTTAGGCCGTTTTCACTTTACTTAATGGATATTTTACAATGCGTACTGCAAATATGTGACATTAAAAGGAAGGTGGTCGAATACTCTAGTTTCACCCTCTTTGAAGCCCAGTTTTACGTACCATTTTTTCAGTACATCATGGTCAGCGATTATGCCTATGCTGATTCTTTTTGCATGATTGGCTCTTGAGTATTCATAAACATAGTTGACTAGGTTTTCTCCAACACCATTTGATCGATGTTTTGGTAAAACAGATAGTCTATTCAAATACGAGACCTCTGAGTTTGGGAACTCGACGGCCACACAACCGATAGCAATTCCGTTCTTTAGGAAAAGGAAGTATTGCTCTCCTCTCTCCATGTCAGACAAAACCCAGTCTCTTGTGTAAAATGATGGATGTTTAGGATTGTTTTCTTTGGTTATGGAAAATAGTTTTGCTACATCTGTATTTGAGATGCTAATGATAGATGCTAGTTCTTCAGCATTCCCTTCGTTCCCTCGAATTATTTCCACTACCAATCCTTTCTATGTGTAGTTATTAAAGAAGATGTTGAAGTTTGCATTAACATAACGCCCAAATCAGGTGCAGCCGCCGCAGGCGGATGTCACCTGGATTTTTTTGTTAGGTTTCGGTAACTGAGGATCTTGGAAAATCAGGAATTAAAATCTCATAATCTCTTTCAGACTGTTCTGCAACGTATAATTTTACATCATTTTCGATTTCATTTTTTACGCTATCCAAAACTGAGGAAAGTTCACGAACTGATTCTTGACTCATTTTAGCTCCTGCAATTACAGATGATAAGACATTATTTCTTAAATACGAATGAATGCCTGGACCTCGATCATTATCGACCACTCTTTCTTCCTGCTCATATTTCCATACATCATATTTGGTCAATAGGACATTATTCATAACAGTTTCTGAATCATCTAAACCAAATCTAAATACAGGCCTTTCTTTTGAGTAATTAACCTTTAAGGGAAATAGCCATTCATCAATAGTTCCAATCGTATTATCAGGCAATTTTGTAGGAATTCTGAACTCTACAACAAAACCCTTGTGAAAATCTGCATAATGAGACCACATTAGAATATTTCTTGGATCTCTACTAAGGCTCAATACACCAATTTTTTCAAGAATGCTGTTAGGAACACTTTTATCTAACACCCTTCTTTTAAAATCGCTGACTATTCTTCTTTTATTCTGTATATGTTGTGCTGGGCTTAGATTTCTAATTCGACTCGCAGCTCTTAGAAGATCCTTTCTACGACTTGGAATTTCATCAATTGCATTTTGATCATAATGAGGAAAACAATCAAATGGATCGTTAAACATAAGTGGATTTGTAAACTTAATTGTTCCTGATTTGATAACTTCCAAAGAACCTGTATCAAACGGAAGGTATTTATATCTATAAATTACATCTTTCTCGTCCATAATTGATGTTCTTTTATTGTTGTAGAAACCTAACGCCTAAATCACGGGCGCCGTAGGCGTCCGGTGGATTTTCTTGTATGGTTAATTCTTATTCTTGAAAACGGGTAAAAAGAGACCCACCTTCAGTTGGCCTACTGAAGGCCTTATGCAATAGCTCGATGGATTTTAGGTTCCTCTTACGAGAGACCGGTAACAAGTGAGCAGCGTTGCATACTCTTAAGCAATAACTCGGACAGTCATCGGGGCCTCGAGCCCGCATAGCAAGGCAGAGTAAGCTTATTATGAACTCATCAGAATTCAAGTCTGGCACTGTCGTCGGTGTCGATGTTGGCAAACGGTTTTTGGATATCTTCTTTTGCCCTCAAGGACTGCATCAGCGTTTTCCCAATGACGTTCAGACGATAAAAAAACTGATCGCCGTATTCGCCGATATCAACCCGGAACGAATCGTTGTCGAAGCGACAGGCCGCTACGAAAACGAACTGGTCTTTGCCTGTGATAAAGCAGGGTTGCCGATCATTGTCGCGAACCCGATCAAAGTACGTCACTTCGCCAGAGCCATTGGCGTGCTGGCTAAAACCGATAAAGTCGATGCTCAGGTTATTGCCCAGTACGGTGCAACGCTCAAGCCTGAAATCAAACCATTGTCTGATAAGCACTCCAGGCTAATCAAGGATTTACTGATCCGACGCAAGGAGCTTCTGGACATGAGAACCATGGAGAAAAACCGTCTCCAGATCATGCCTAAAGAACTTCACAAGTCGATTCGAAACGTACTGGCCTGCTTCGAAAGAGAGATTCTGAAAATCACAGAACAACTCGACGGCCTCGTTCAGCAAGAGGCTGAGTACAGGATGCCTCTCAAAATCATGACCAGTGTACCTGGTGTTGGCAATGTTCTGGCCTACACGCTGCTCAGTGAACTCCCTGAACTCGGTAAGCTAAATCGTAAAGAAATTGCCGCTCTGGTGGGAGTCGCGCCAATGAATAAAGACAGCGGACGACATCAGGGGCAAAGACACATACGTGGAGGTCGCTCACGAATACGTACAGTGATGTTTATGGCAATGATGTCTGCCATCCAGTGTAACCCTGTTATCAAACGTTTTTACGACCACCTTCGTGAAGCAGGAAAGCTCCCCATCGTGGCGCTAACAGCCTGTATGCGTAAGATGATTGTCATCCTGAATACTATGCTGAAAAACGGGACATGTTGGGGAGAAAATATCACCTGAAAACTTGACTATAGGCCACAGTCACTTGTTA
>NZ_PPFD01000020.1 GCF_009653635.1 Endozoicomonas sp. OPT23
ATCAAGCGAACACACTCGTTATTAAGGTTTCTTAGGAAGCTTTAACTAATGTGAATGTTCATTTGAAGTGATTGAGTCGCTGAATGCTTTCTTAGGATCGCATGAAGCAAAACGATTTAAACTGAAGAGTTTGATCATGGCTCAGATTGAACGCTGGCGGCAGGCCTAACACATGCAAGTCGAGCGGTAACAGAACTAGCTTGCTAGTTGCTGACAAGCGGCGGACGGGTGCGTAACACGTAGGAATCTACCCAGTAGCGGGGGATAGCCCGGAGAAATCCGGATTAA
>NZ_PPFD01000021.1 GCF_009653635.1 Endozoicomonas sp. OPT23
TTTATTGATCCATTCCGAAGAATGTTCAATCGCCATACACATTAGCAATAACCGGCTTGGGGCCAGTTATATACTTGAGAGTGTCTCAGCAAGAATCTCATTAAACGACCAACAACAATTAATAAAAACCCGTTAGTAAACTAACAAGTTATTCATCAAATGAAGTTAAGTTGCTTAATTCAACTCAGCTTATTTAATTTTGGATTCCACATTGTTAAAGAACACATTTTTCGAAACTGAAAAATGGGTTGAGTCTCAGAAAACTGATCTCAACAAAAC
>NZ_PPFD01000022.1 GCF_009653635.1 Endozoicomonas sp. OPT23
TAACCAGTACTAATGACTCGAGAGGCTTGACCATATAACGCCAAAGCGATCTGTATGCCATGCACTAAGCAGAGCATGAGAGTGTAAAAGCAAGAATAAAGACGAAGCTTATTAAATAATGGATTCCATGAGTAGAGAGTTGATGCACTAAACAGCATGAACGCTTTACTCAACCAGTTTTGCCTGGTGACCATAGAGTGTTGGAACCACCCGATCCCATCCCGAACTCGGAAGTGAAACGATACATCGCCGATGGTAGTGTGGGG
>NZ_PPFD01000023.1 GCF_009653635.1 Endozoicomonas sp. OPT23
AACTCAACCTGCTGGCCTTCAGCCAGAGTCTTGAAGCCGTCGCCAACGATCTGACGGAAATGGGCAAACACGTCAGGACCGTTTTCCTGAGCGATGAAACCAAAACCTTTCTCTTCGTTGAACCACTTAACAGTACCGGTAGTAGTAGACATAATCATATCCTGAAATTTTCAAACTGTTTTTAAAACAGCCTTAACAAAAGTGTGCCTGCACTGTTTTGACAACAG
>NZ_PPFD01000024.1 GCF_009653635.1 Endozoicomonas sp. OPT23
TTTATACTCTCGGCCAGAGTTAAAAATGGTCGGGGTAGAGAGATTCGAACTCCCGACATCCTGCTCCCAAAGCAGGCGCGCTACCAGACTGCGCTATACCCCGAACGATTGCCTTATTTATACTCTCGGCCAGAGTTAAAAATGGTCGGGGTAGAGAGATTCGAACTCCCGACATCCTGCTCCCAAAGCAGGCGCGCTACCAGACTGCGCTATA
>NZ_PPFD01000025.1 GCF_009653635.1 Endozoicomonas sp. OPT23
TGGCACCGCCGCCCAGACTGAATGGGAAGGTCACGACACTGTCGGAACCGTTGCTCAGGGTCACGTTAAAGATCAGATCCTCAACACCCTCTTCGGCCTGAGCATTTTGCAGCTCGATGTCAGTTACTGTCGGCGCACCGTCATTATCAACAATGGTGCCGGTGGCAGTCTCACCACCAATACTCAGATCAACGGTTTCGTTGTTCTCGTCCAG
>NZ_PPFD01000026.1:0-201 GCF_009653635.1 Endozoicomonas sp. OPT23
GTATTCTCTACCTGACCACCTGTGTCGGTTTGGGGTACGGTCCCCCTTGACCTGATGCTTAGAAGTTTTTCCTGGAAGCATGGCATCGACCACTTCCTCTCCGTAGAGAGTTCGTCATCAGTTCTCGGCATAAGTGGAACCGGATTTGCCTGATTCCACTGCCTACGACTTTAAACCCGGATAACCATCACCGGGCTGGCC
>NZ_PPFD01000026.1:226-431 GCF_009653635.1 Endozoicomonas sp. OPT23
TATCGTTACTCATGTCAGCATTCGCACTTCTGATACCTCCAGCCAACCTCCCGGTGGACCTTCGACGGCTTACAGAACGCTCCTCTACCGCTCGATAATAAATTATCGAACCCGTAGCTTCGGTGAATAGTTTGAGCCCCGTTACATCTTCCGCGCGAGCCGACTCGACCAGTGAGCTATTACGCTTTCTTTAAAGGGTGGCTGC
>NZ_PPFD01000027.1 GCF_009653635.1 Endozoicomonas sp. OPT23
CAGGTAGAGAATACCAAGGCGCTTGAGAGAACTTGGGTGAAGGAACTAGGCAAAATGGCACCGTAACTTCGGGAGAAGGTGCGCCGCTGATGGTGATGAGACTTGCTCTCTAAGCTATCGGCGGTCGAAGATACCAGGTGGCTGCGACTGTTTATTAAAAACACAGCACTGTGCTAACACGTAAGTGGACGTATACGGTGTGACGCC
>NZ_PPFD01000028.1 GCF_009653635.1 Endozoicomonas sp. OPT23
TGGATCTGCTACCGCTCGACTTGCATGTGTTAGGCCTGCCGCCAGCGTTCAATCTGAGCCATGATCAAACTCTTCAGTTTAAATCGTTTTGCGTCATGTCCGAGGACAGTCAGCGACTCAATCACTTCAAATGAACATTCACATTAGTTAAAGCTTCCTAAGAAACCTTAATAACGAGTGTGTTCGCTTGATTCGATGAGTTGGTAT
>NZ_PPFD01000029.1 GCF_009653635.1 Endozoicomonas sp. OPT23
GTTACCGTGAAACCGGTCACTCCCGCCGGTACGGTAATCAGACCCGTATTGCTGTCATAGGTAACGTTATTACTGAACGACAACAGACTGTAGTCGGTCGCTTCGGCTGGATCGCCGCTGGCACCGCCGCCCAGACTGAATGGGAAGGTCACGACACTGTCGGAACCGTTGCTCAGGGTCACGTTAAAGATCAGATCCTC
>NZ_PPFD01000003.1 GCF_009653635.1 Endozoicomonas sp. OPT23
TAGTTAAAGCTTCCTAAGAAACCTTAATAACGAGTGTGTTCGCTTGATTCGATGAGTTGGTATTTTTTTCAATCCTTCCGAAGAAGAACTGATTAACCAAATTCATCACACAAGCGCCCACACGAATTGTCTGATATGTTTTTAAAGAACCTGTTTGAAGCACTCGAAGCGTCTTAATTCAAACTCTGAATCGGCGTCGGTGCCGTTCAGCGAGGCCGCTATATTACCGCGACCGTTTTTGTTGTCAACCGTTTGTTTTTTCAGACTCTTTCGAATCCGTAGAACCGGGTTGCAACTCGCTAGCCTCGTTCGTCTTGCGAAGAACTTTTCTTGGTCAGCGGCGGCGCATTCTACCGTGTCAGCCGTTGTTGTCAATCGCTGTTTTCGTTCTCGTTATTGAGAGAGGAAAGAAGCATTTGATAACTGCCTAACTGGCTGCTCGTTAAGAGCGATGTGCCGTTGAGATGGCGAACTATACGCAGATAAACGACAGATGCCAACCCTCGATTTACACTTATTTCCTCAACAGCGCATCGACTCTTCTCTAATAATGAACACATCTCTTTATTCAGCGATTTCAGACACCTATATATAAAGAAGCTACATATAGAGAAGCTCTATAGTAGGCATCTCAGGCTTTTGGCTGAATGCATTGTCTGATCGCCATCACCACTGGATAGCCAGTTTTGTGATGAGTCTGCACCCTGGTATACAACCAGATAGCCCAACCAGCCTGAGCTGCCCCTGGATATCGGAAACTCTTCAAGTGGTCAGACGGATACCAATCTCTAGATATTCTATACAGCTGCTTTACCGTTCGTCAGGGTTCCGTCATCTTGAATGAGCTTTGATTTCAAACAGTTAGCACATCAGTTCTTCCTGATGCAGAATGAAATGCTAAAATATTTATTGTTTGAACAGGGAGGAGTGGAGTCAGCAACATGAAAAAGGCCGTGTTTTCTATCAGTCTTAATTCACAATCTGTCATGCAGTATTATCAGGGCAAGAAGAACAGGGTTCAGGTTCAAACCCGCCAGGGGTTCAGCATGAGCATTCCTTACGAGACCCTACTCAAGTTCGTGACCCGTGAAGGCATTTATGGAACCTTTGAAATATCCTATTCCAGCGATGGCAAACTGGGAGAATTGAGAAGAATCAGTTAACAGGACAGAAATAGTCCAGCCATTCGCAGTGACCTTCTAAGGATTCTCTTCCGACAGGCCCCTGCGGTGGACTGATATTTATCAACCTGCCCGGCTCGCATACAAACTGAACCTGATCAAATTCATAACCAGGCCGTTTGCTAATGATTGTATAGGGCTCATTTCTGACAGGAATATTCAGAAACATGACACCACCATCCTCTGATGTATCATTCCTGTCGAAAGTCTTCCGACCAAGAACAGACATAATCCCAAGGTTAAATATCAGATCGGTTTTACAGTAATCCGGCGGGACATTTCTAAGAACATCAAAGTAGTATCGGGCTTCATACATTTTAGGGCTCAGTTCTACTACTACATTCTCCAAACCATGGGGACAATCTTTTAAGCTCTTGTCTTCCGGCGTGACCGTTGTAACAACATGGCAGTGCCCGGGTTTAGACTCCGATGAGAAGTGCAGAGCGAGAACACGATGCAAATAGTTAATCGTAAGCTCATAAGGTACCTGAAAAGTAATTCGACCATGTTCTCCGGTGTAATCTTTAGTTCCCGGATAAACTATGCCTGAGTATATTCGAGGTGTGAGCAGCAGTTTTGCTATAGCTTCCAGAAAGATTGTTAAAGAATCGAAAAAAACATTTAATATCGAACTCGTACCCCAGGAAAGTGCTGGTAAATAAGCATAGTCGATAGACCGACTTTCAATAAACAGGCTCATAGGCTCGTTACTGGTTACGGATATATTGGCAAGACCATTTTGATCAGTAACCGCAACCAGTTTCTCCTGCCCATTGATCACAGAGTATATTTTTCCATGAACAATAGGTGTTTCTTGCTCAAACTGCCGTGCATATATCTCAACTTCGAATGGCTCTGTAGCTGCACGGCAAACCGTAGAAAAAAACAATAATAGAACCAGCCACTCTTTTTTCATTATCTTTATTCTTGAAAAAGAGTGGTAAGAATAGTTCGTTTTACAAACTTATCTTTAACCGCCCTGACTTTTCTTACACTGTTTTCTAATTGCTTCAGCAAAGGCCAGTGTGGCAGGACCGGCAAAATCCTTATCAGGGATAATCAGGTGGGTTTGAATATGCCGAGTGTCTTTTGATTCCAGATTAATTACTTTCAATAAACCCGATTCAAGTTCCTGCCTGATATCAGCTTCCGGAAACCAGGCAAAACCCAAGCCTTCTTTCACCATTTCAACAGCCGTACCTATATTACTGATCGTTAATCTGGATTCAGCTCCTAACCAGCCAGCATCTACTCGCTTGGAACCAGAGTCTCTAATTACAACCTGACGATGCCCTTTAAGCATATTGTTGGTGATGGTCTGCTCAATCTGATTTAACGGGTGATCGAAGCGGGCAACAGGCAGGAAAGGAAAGTGGATTAAAGGCTCCCCCAGAAATCCTTGAGGCACCATACCGGTAATCACCAGATCGGCTTCACCGGAGAACAGCATTTCATTAGTTCCAGACAGAACGGTTTCCACCAACTCTATTCGTGTATTGCACTCTGCCGGTAATTGTTTAAGGCATTCAATTAAAACACAGGAAGGAAAAACAGCATCATAGGCCAGAACAATATTGGCTTCCCAGCCCTGGGACAGACTGGCTGCGGCCTTCTCTAGCGCTTCGGAATCTTTTAACAGGGATTCCGACCTTCGCAACATCACCTTACCAGCATCGGTCAGTACCGCTTTTCTGCCCTTGATTTCCAGAATCTGCACATCAAGCTGCTGCTGAAGCTTATTCACTGCATAGCTGATTGTGGATTGGCTTTTGTGCAGAGCCTCTGCAGCCTGAGCAAAACCTCCGTGTTCGATAACAGCGTGAAACATTCGCCACTGTTCAAGAGTTACTTTTGCCACGGAGCCCCCTACAAAACATCCAAAAATACGATCATTTGCATGGATATTTTGCGCTTTTTGTTCGTCAAAATCGATATAAACTTCTATTCAACAACGACTTTAAGCGACTTACTTCAAGCAAACAGGAAATACACCATGACTAAAGTACTGCACATAAACTCCAGTCTGTTTGGCAATCAGGGTGAATCCAGTCAACTGGCAACACAGTTTGTCGAAAAGCTGGTTGCCGGCCAGAAAGGTTCTCAGGTTAAGAACAGAATACTGGCTGACGATACGGTTCCTCACCTTAATGCAGAAACCTTTCAGGGCTTTATGCTTGATGTAAGTGAGCAGAATGACCAGCAAAAAGCCATGACGGCTTTATCAAACACACTGATTGATGAAGTTAAAGAAGCCGATGTACTGGTGCTCGGAGTTCCTCTTTATAACTTCACCATGCCTTCTACTCTGAAATCCTGGTTCGACTTTATTGCCCGCGCTGGCATCACTTTCCGCTATACGGAAAACGGACCTGTCGGTTTGCTGGAAAACAAGAAAGCCTATGTTTTTGCCGCTCGTGGTGGTTTGTATCAAGGTACAGAAATGGATACCCAGACGCCGTTGATCCGACATTTTCTGGCATTTATTGGTATCACCGATGTTGAATTTATTTATGCAGAAGGTCTGTCTATGGGTGGTGATGCGAGAGAGTCTGCTTTGCAAAATGCCAGTCAACACATTGACCAACTGGTGGCCTGAATGAAATCAGTACGAACGCTGGAAACTGTTATTACTGCAGTTCCAGCCTCTGATGGAGCCGGCGTTTCTCTGAAAAGAGTCATGAGTTCTGGCTGCCCGAAGTTGATGGACCCATTTTTGATGCTGGATGAAATCAGCAGTAATGACCCCGATGCTCTGGGCGGTGGTTTTCCTGCCCACCCTCACAGGGGAATTGAAACTATTTCTTATATGCTCAAAGGCAGTTTTCGACACGAAGACAACCTTGGTAACCGTCGGGAAATTACATCAGGCGGTATTCAATGGATGAAGTCCGGTAAAGGCATCATTCATTCTGAAATGCCACTGCCAGAACAAGATACATTGCACGGTTTTCAGATATGGCTGAACCAGCCTGCCTCCAAAAAAATGTCTCAGCCCGAATACAGAGACTTAAGCCAGCAGGACATTCCAGCGTTTTCGCTCAATAAGGTCCATGGTCGTGTTTTATTGGGAAGTCTGCAACTGGGTAACTCCAACTTTCAGTCCCCTATCGTGCGAGCAGAACAGGATGCTTTGCTGGTTGATATATCCCTGAATAATAAGCAGCGCATATCACTCCCCCTGAACCAGAAGAAAGTCATGATCTTTGTTTATCAGGGAAAGGTTACAAACAGCAATAGAAGTATCAGCGCAGGCGAGTTTGGTATTTTCTCCGATAAGGGGGCACTGAATCTGGAATCAGAAGAAGACAGTCGTTTTCTTATATTGGCAGGCCAACCATTAAATGAATCTGTTGTTCAGCATGGTCCGTTTGTAATGAACACTCGTGAAGAAATACTACAGACTATTAATGACTACCAAAGCGGTAATTTCCCCTGACTCACATGGAAAGTCATACTCCAGATACTAAAATGCCACTGACATATGCAGTGGCATTTTTATTTCCAGCTTGTTGCTAGAGCAAGCTTCAAGTTCAGGCAACCAGGCTGCCTTTTACCTTTTTCATCGCATTCTTTTCAAGCTGACGAATACGTTCTGCAGACACACCGTATTGAGCAGCCAGTTCATGGAGAGTAGCTTTGTCTTCAGTCAGCCAGCGACGCTGAATAATATCGCGACTTCTCTCATCCAGAGTCGCCAGCGCATTACGCAGCATATTAACTGACGAGTCCGCCCAGTCAGAATCTTCCAGCTGACGAGCCGGGTCAGCACTCTGATCTTCGAGATAAGCAGCGGGTGCTACGTAGGAAGAGTCGTCACTGTCGTCGGAGTAACCGTCAAAGGCAGTATCCTGACCAGCCATTCGACCTTCCATTTCACGAACCACCTTAGCTTCAACACCTAGGTCGTTGGCAACGGCTTTTACTTCTTCTTCATTCAACCAGGCCAAACGCTTCTTGGAGCTGCGCAGATTAAAGAACAACTTACGCTGTGCTTTAGTGGTTGCTACTTTAACGATGCGCCAGTTCTTCAGAATGAATTCATGAATTTCGGCTTTCACCCAGTGCACAGCAAACGACACCAGACGAACACCCACTTCAGGATTAAAACGTTTGACGGCCTTCATCAGACCTACGTTACCTTCCTGAATCAAATCAGACAGCGGCAAACCATAACCGTTGTAACTGCGGGCAATATGAACAACAAAACGCAGGTGTGACATAACCAGCTGTCGTGCAGCATCCAGGTCATTATCGTAATAAAGGCGTTCTGCCAGGCTGCGTTCCTGGTCAACAGATAACACAGCAATACTGCTGACACCCTGAACATACGCATCGATGTTCTGGCCAGGAACTAACATATCAACTGGTTGTAAACTGCTTCCCATAATCAACTCCAGCAAAGTGCAATGTGGCACTCAACTTAATTAATTCTCCAAAGAAAAAATAAGTTACTTCTAAAATAATAGTAACAAAATCTATCGTATATTCGCCAAGCTACTTTACCTGAATCTTTCAGTATTTACAGTCCTGATACGTTCCTGTTCAGACTGGCCTACAGTACTTTTTGTTCCATATCTCTCAAGTGGCGATAACAACTGGCCAGAGCACCGGCAAAGCCAAGCAACCAACCAGCAGCCAGTAATGACAGAACCAACGTGGAATCTGGCCCCTGCACCTCAAAACTACTGCCGTAGAGTGAAGTCAGTTCCAGCACACCGGACATGACTCCAGCCTGAATCAGCCAGACGGTGAGCAATGCCAAAAACGCACCGCCAAGGCCATACCAGACACCCATATAAAGGAATGGCAAAGCCACAAAACCATCGGTACCGCCCACCAGCTTGATCACCTGTATCTCGGCACGCCGACTCTCAACACTGAGCCGTACTGTATTGCCGATGGTTAACACCACCATCACTGCCAGCAAGCCAGACAATAATAGTGCAAATTGTTCGACCAGGCCGGTAATTGCAGCCAGTCTTTCAACCCATTCCCGATCAAGTCTGGCCTCTGCAACACCCTTTTTGACCTTATATCTCTGCAGCAGTTCACCCAGCTTATCCACAGGGAAACTAGACCTTGGTTCCAATTCGAGCACGGGAGGCAGGGGATTGAAGCCAAGAGCATCAAAAACACTGCTTAGTTGTGCTTTTTCCTGAAACTCCTTCAGACCTTCTCCGGGTGAAATAAAGGTGAAATTGGTAATGTCCTGATCATCTCTGGCCTGATTGCGAATAGCGCGAATCTGCTTATCACTAAGCCCTGTTTCCAGATAGAGAGAAATTCTTGGCTGACCTTCCCAGCCATTACCCAACACCTGAAGGTTAATCACCATCAGATAGAGCAATGCCGGCAGAGCAAACGCCACGCCAATCATCAAACAGTTCAGAAAAGACGCGAAAGGCTTAGCCAGAATATTCTTAAAGGCATCAGTCGCTACCTGTTGGTGTAAATTTTTCAGGTAACCCATGGAGTGTTTACTGGCTTTAGCCGCACCACGCTCCGACTCTTCACGATGTGCAGACTGTTTAGGATTCTTTGTCTTGGTCTTTTTTTTAGAAAACATATTCAGACAGTCTCCTGACCATGAATCAGCTGACCTTTATCCAGAGTCAGTACTCTGTGCTCCATGCGAGCAATAAGCGCAAGGTCGTGGCTGGCAATCAGAACGGTGACACCGACTTGATTGAAGTTTTCAAACAGTCTCATGATTTCGGAAGAAAGCTTGGGGTCAAGATTACCGGTCGGTTCATCGGCGAGAATCAGAGGCGGACGATTTACAACCGCACGGGCAAGACCTACGCGCTGCTGCTCACCACCGGACAATTCAACCGGAAGATTCTTTTCACGGTTCAACAGACCAACCATATCGAGTGCTGCTCTCACACGGCCCGCGCATTCCTGTTTGGAGTAGCCGGCAATAATCAATGGCAGAGCGACATTATCGAAAACGCTTTGATCACGGAGCAACTGGTGATCCTGAAAGACCACACCAACGTTACGTCTGAAATAAGGAATCTGGCCTCGGCCAAGCTTGGAAGTATCGTGACCACCGACAGCGATAGACCCGGAAGAAGGTCTTTCCATCAGCATTATAAGTTTCAAAAGGGTACTTTTACCGGCACCGGAATGGCCAGTAAGAAAAGCTATCTCGCCCCGTCCCAGGTGAAAATCAACCTGATCGAGACCTACATGGCCACCGGGATAACGCTTGGTGACATTATTAAAATGAATCATTCATCAAAGCGCTTTATGGGCGTTCCCTGCTCTGTTTGTTGAAAAGGGAAAAAGCCGAAGCTTTTTCCCTCACCATTCAGCTATTCAATCAGGATCAATCGGATCGAACAATGCTTCTACAAACTCATCTGCATTAAATGGTCTCAGGTCGTCGATTTGCTCACCCACACCTAGAAAGCGAATAGGCAGCTGCATCTGTTTGGATAGAGCGAAAACCACACCACCTTTAGCCGTACCATCCAGTTTGGTCAGAGCCATACCGGTCAGGTTGACGGATTCGTGGAAAACCTTAGCCTGGTTCAGAGCGTTCTGACCTGTGCCTGCATCCAGAACCAGCAGAACCTCGTGAGGCGCTGAGTCATCGAGTTTGCCAAGCACACGCTTAACCTTGCGCAACTCTTCCATCAGATGATCTTTGTTATGAAGACGGCCTGCTGTGTCTGCAATCAGTACATCAACACCACGGGCTTTCGCTGCTTCAAAGGCATCGTATAACACAGAAGCACTGTCAGCACCGGTATGCTGAGCCACCACGGGAATGTCGTTACGCTCACCCCAGACCTGAAGCTGTTCAACCGCTGCCGCACGGAAAGTATCACCCGCTGCCAGCATTACTTTCTTGCCTTCAGCCTGAAGTTTGCGGGCCACTTTGCCAATGGTGGTGGTTTTGCCGACACCGTTCACGCCCACAACCAGAATCACATAAGGTGACTTCTGTTCATCAATCACCAGCGGCTCGTCGGCGGGTTCAAGAATCTCTTTCAGCTCAGCTTTCAAAGCTGTGATCAATGCTTCTGCATCACCCAGCTCTTTACGACGGACTTTTTTGGTCAGACGTTCGATAATGTCGGTGGTCGCTTCGATACCGATATCCGCCATGATCAGCTGGGTTTCCAGCTCTTCCAGCAGGTCTTCATCAATCTCTTTTCGGCCAACGAAGATATCGGCCACGCCATCAACAAAAGCGTTACGTGTCTTGTTCAGACCACGCTTCATACGGGCAAAGAAACCCGCCTTTTCTTCCTTCGGCGCTTCTATTACCGCAGGCGCTGCAATTTCTGGCTCTGGCTCTGGCCCTGGCCCTGGCTCTGGCTCTGGCTCTGGCTCTGGCTCTGGCTCTGGCTCTGGCTCTGGCTCTGGCTCAACAGAAGCAGGCATAATTTCTGCAGGCTCTGCAACTACTACTTCTGGCTCCTGCTCGATCTTCTGTTCAACCTTCTCCTCAACTTTCTGTTCAGAGACAGGCTCAACCACTGCTGCCTGTTCAGGCTCAGCAGGTGCAGAAACGACCTCTACAGGCTCTGCAACTAACTGCCCGGATTCCTGCTCAACCTTTTGCTCGACCTTTTCCTCAACTTTCTGTTCAGGGACTGGCTCAGCCACTACTTTCGGCTCAGGCTCAACAACAGGTTCAGGCTGAACCTCTGCCTGCACAGGCTCCTGAACCACTTCAACGGGTTCAGCAGTTTCAATAGTTGTCTCAACCGCTGTCTCAACCGCTTCAATCTGAGGCTGAACAACGTCAGAAACCTCTGGACTGGCCACTTCTTCAATAGCTTCCTGCTGCGGTATTTCTTCTACTGCCGGAGCTTCCTGAGTTTCTTTTTCCTCACGACGCCCCCAAGGCCAAAAACGTCTTTTGGCCTTCTTTTTATCATCACCTTTGCGAGAACCGAACATAGGCTACTTCATCAGAATGGAATTAAATGAATTACTGGTTTCCGGGAAATGACTGTATAAGCGTGCAGGCACACGTAGTTGAATCACTCATCAGCAATGTCGGCCGCTGCCGGACAATGGCTGTGGATTCGTATGTGCGGGTGCTTATGACGCCACAACGGATAAACAGCTTGAATATAATCGACTAATCCTATCGCAAAAGCGGGCTTCACGGAACGAACTTTCACCCCGTACCACTGTCCAATTAAAGCCCCGAGCCAATATCGGGACTATATTAGGGAACCAAACCAAGTCATAGATGCGTATTTATTAATGCACGGGCTTGCGAGTAGGTAACCGGGCATACGAACTCATAAGCTATATCCCCGCCCCAGAGGATGTAGCCATTTAAAATTCAATGACGTGTGTCTGCACACTTATGATTCATAAGGATGTAACCAATGAATTTGGATGAGCACGTATCCAGCACAAGAATGCTTATCTGGAGCCTGATAGTGGTTTCCGGCGTTCTGTTGCTTGCTCTACTGACTCCGGAGCATCCTGCAGGCGCCTCGAGCAAGCGCTGCTACTACAACCATCAATGTGACGACCCTATCTCCAACCGAGTGCAGCTCCATGCCCATGACAAAGGCCAGTACCTTAACATTGAGATGGATTTTGTTCGTGACGACCAATCAGAAAGGCCTGCCCTTTCATGTGGTGCTCCCAACAGACCACAACCTGATTCCTGGTCAAAAATTCTGGCCACATCAGCCAAGCAGCTAGTCATCTCTTTTGATAACTGAAACGTCTTATTTACAGGGCAAACCATGACAAAGAGTTGTGAGTAATTGCAACACCAACGATATAGCCCGCCACCAGCAACGATAGAACACCCGCCACTGTTTTTTGAATAATCGTCTTTCCACCCTTAATCGCCATATAGCCCAGAAGAATATACACAACCAGGGCAATCACTTTGGCGGTCAGCCAGCTGTTCACAAACGGGTACTGATGCAGAAAAATGCAGAGCCAGACAGCGCACCCTAATAGCAGGGTATCTATAAGATGGGGAAGGGTTTTAAAAAACGGATGTTTCAGCCAGGTATCGTTGAATAACGCGACCAGCCATCTCACGACGAACAGACCAACACTGATTGCAGCGAAAATAATGTGCATCTGCTTTATGGTCAGATAGATCAAAACAACCTCCACATCTGGCATTTCTGCCGTAAAAAATAATGCCTCACAAAAGCGAGGCATTATTCATAGTTCTAAACATTAACTCAAAAAACAGTCAGTCCTTACTCACTGGCAATCGACTCAACACTCGCGGTACTGCTCTTCTTTTTTACGAGAGCAGCTTTAAACATGAACAGGGCCAGTAAACCACCGCCGATACCGAAGAGAATATCGCCTGGCACACGCCACCATACTAACTGTTCAATCAGAGGTTGATGAAGAAATTCAGCAGAACGAGCATACCAGAAGCTTTCGTTGTAGCTGGCCACTGCCTGCAGAATACCTACTGGCAATAAAGACATCAGCGCCATTGCAGCCAGACCGATATTAAGAGACCAGAAGCTCCACTTCAGTAGACGATCATCCCATTCTTTACCCTGGCTCATACCACGCAGGCAGAACAGCATCAGGCCCACACCCAACATGCCGTACACACCGAAGAAGGCTGTATGTGCGTGCAGAGCTGTCGTGTTCAACCCCTGGATGTAGTAAAGGGAAATCGGTGGATTAATCAGGAAACCGAATACGCCGGCACCCATCAGGTTCCAGAAAGCTGTGGCCGTAAAGCACATAATCACCCAATGGTATTTCTGCACCCAGGGAGCAGACTTACGCATACGCCAGTTTTCCCAGGCTTCAAAACCAATCAGCGACAGTGGTACAACTTCCAGTGCGCTGAATGTTGCGCCCCAGGCGAGAACCGATGTAGGTGCTCCGGTAAAGTACAGATGATGCAGAGTTCCCAGAATACCGCCTGTCAGGAACACAACCGTAGCAAACAGCACTGCACTGGAAGCGGACTTTGCTCGCACCAGCCCCAACCGTACAAACATCAGGGCAATCACAGAAGTTGCAAACACTTCAAAGAAGCCTTCTACCCAGAGATGTACAACCCACCAGCGCCAATATTCAGCCATCGCCAGATGTGTTTTCTGGCCCATCATCAGACCACTGCCGTAGAACAGGGCAATCGCAATAGCCGACATCACCAAAACTACAACAATCTGTTTATCATCACTCTTTTGCTTAAGCAGTGGAAACAGCGACCTCGCAACCAGCACCAGCCAGAGAATCAAACCTATTAACAGGAATATTTGCCAGAAACGTCCAAGGTCCACATATTCATAACCTTGATGACCAAACCAGAAGTTGGTATCAAAATCCAGAACCTGCTGAACACCCAGCCATTCACCAAACATGGAACCCACCACAATGATGAGCAGGCAGACATAGAGGAAATTAACACCTGCACGCTGCAGCTTCGGTTCATAACCTGACAAGAGCGGTGCAATGTACAGGCCGGTTCCCAGCCACGCGGTTGCGATCCAGAAAACAGCCAGCTGTGTATGCCATGTACGGGTTAACGAATACGGCAGCCAGTCACTTAAAGGAAAACCATAAAATGCCTGTCCTTCTACGGCATAGTGCGCCGTGATACCACCAAGAACAATCTGGGTCAGGAAGAGTGCGGCAACGGTCCAGAAATACTTTTTTGTCGCCAGCATGGAAGGCGTTGGTTTGTGCCTTCCCAGAGGATCTTCCGCCGGTACTTCTGGCAGTTCATGCTCTTCGACTGTTCTGGCATGATGCCAGCCCAATGCACCGACACCGAATACCAGCAGGATAATACTGAACATGCTCCAGCCGAGAATATCAGCCGATGGTTTGTTATCAATCAACGGCTCGTGAGGCCAGTTGTTGGTGTAGGTAATATCGCTGTCAGGACGATTGGTTTCAGTTGACCAGCTACTCCAGAACAGGAAAGCAGATAACAGCTCGCGATGTTCGGCCGTGGCTACGGTCGACTCCTTCATCGCGTAATCTTCTCTGACTGGCTGAAAGGCCGGATCGTCACCAAACACTTTTCCGTAATAGTCTGCCAACCATTCAACCGCTTGCACGCGATCAGCAGACAGTGTCAGTGTATCGCTGCCTTTGTCGTATGTATTGGTTCTGATCACTGATTTCAAGCGCGCTTTCAGAGCGGCTTGCTGTTCAGCGTTCAGCTCATCGTATTGCAGGTTGAAGTCACGGTTCGCGTACATATCCAGCAGGTACAAAGCTTCCCGATGAATCCAGTCTGCATTCCAGTCCGGCGCAACCAGGCTGCCATGCCCCCAGATAGAGCCAACCTCGTGACCACCCATGGTACGCCACACCTGCTGACCCAGTTCAACGTCATCTCTCGTGAAAATGACGTCCCCATTTTCACTGACGACCTGCGCTGGAATAGGAGGAGCTTCGCGGTATATCTCCCCTCCCAGCCAAAGCAATATCCCGAATGAAATAACAAACACTGCGAAAAGTGCCTGCCATGTCCGTTTATCTGTTGTTGGTTTCACAGCTCCCCCTGATAACACTGATTTATATACTCAATGGTTTCTAATCAAGAGTCGTGCCAACCAACAAAGCCTTTACTTAACTAAGCTCACAAACAAAGCAGTGTCATTTAGACACTTTATTTTAGTATCAATATGACACCATACTGTCATTTTGATACTACTATTCATATCACTTTGGAGAACAGTTGATCCGTCACAGTACGTGGTCGGTAGATATCAAACACCATGGCGATATTTCGAAGCAGCAATCGTCCAAGGGGAAGAATAACAATTCTGTGTTCCTGCAGCTGAATCAGTTCATCCTCCGCAAGCGGTTTAAGCAGAATCAGCTCTTCAGCAAAATAATGGTTAAATTCGATATTGAACTGCTGACTGACTGATTCAAATTCAACCACCCCCTGACACATCAATCGCTGAATAATCTCCCTGCGCACCTTGTCGTCAAAGGTTAACTGGTACCCCTGCATGATCGGCAGCTGCCTGCCATCTATAGCCTGAAAGTAGGCTTTCTCATAGCGCTGGTTCTGACTGTAGCAATTATCGGTTTTTCCTATAGACGTCATACCCATACCAATCATGTCGGTATCCGCATGGGTTGAGTAACCCTGAAAGTTTCGCTGTAGAGTGCCAGTTTCCATAGCTTTCACCAGATCATCGTCAGGAAGAGCAAAATGATCCATGCCTATATAGATGTAGCCTGCTTCCTGCAATCGATGAATCGTAAGCTCCAGAATACTCAGGCGGGTAACCGGGTCAGGCAGATCTTCCTGCTTAATCAGTTTCTGGGCTTTGACCCGATGAGGCATGTGAGCGTAGTTGTATACCGCCAATCGGTCGGGTTTCATGGCAATAATACTGTCGAGAGTGTGGCCAAAACTCTCCAGCGTCTGAAAAGGCAACCCGTAAATCAGATCAAGACTGATAGACTCATAGCCTGAGCTTCTTGCTGCCTCAATCACTCTCATATTTTGATCGTAGGTCTGAATGCGGTTAACACCTTGCTGCACCTTTTCATTGAGATCCTGAACACCAAAGCTGATACGACTGAAACCGAGGTCGTACAACAGCGCTATGGTGTTATCTCGAACCGCTCTTGGATCCACTTCAATGGAAAACTCCCTTTGGCCTTCCGGTGCAAGATTAAAATGTTCTGCCGTAACTGACATCAGTTCTGATAGCTGATCATCACTCAAATAAGTGGGCGTACCTCCGCCAAGGTGCAACTGGGTTGTACTGCGGCTGTCATCCACCAGTTCACTCTGCATTTTGATTTCGGTATAGAGCCGTTCCAGATAAGGAACGGTTCTTGCGGTTTCTGAATGAGTGATTATCTTATTGCAGGCACAGAAGAAACACAGGGACTTACAGTAAGGGATATGGAAATACAGAGACAAAGGCCTACCCGCACTGTTACTCAGCCTCACCTCATTCTGATAATCGTCGCGGGTAAAGTCGTGATTAAACTGAATGGCTGTTGGATAGGAAGTGTAGCGCGGACCAAAGGTGTCATATTTCTTCAACATCTTCGAATCAAATTGGATACTGGGCAACATGGTTGGTGTCCTGATCAGGTTCAGGACAAGTGTTGTTGCTCACGGCACTTTTCTCCAGTAATGGAAGCTGCGAATAGGCGGCTGTGACGATCTGGGATAAAATCAGCCGCTATCATATTTTCACCGGAGTAGAGAATGCCTCGCAGACCGTCAACCAAACGACAGAATGCATCAAAGGGCAGCGGTCAGCTGCGTATCATTGGTGGTGAATGGTGCAGCAGAAGACTACCTGTGGCTGATTTACCCGGTTTGCGCCCAACATCAGACCGTGTGCGTGAAACGGTTTTCAACTGGCTGTTGCCCTACGTGCCTGGAGCAAAAGTTCTTGATTGCTTTACCGGTTCCGGCTCTTTGTCTCTGGAAGCTCTGTCCCGTGGAGCAGGCAGCGCTACTATGCTGGAGTTTGCTGCTCCGGCGGCAAAGGTTTTGAAAGAGAATCTGACAACATTAAGAACAGACAAAGCCAGTGTCGTTCAAACCGATGCGCTAATCTGGTTGTCTAAAAAGGCAGACGAACCTTTTGATCTGGTCTTTCTCGACCCGCCATTCCGTAAAGGCTTTCTGGAAAAAACCTGTCAGTTGCTGAACGATAATGGCTATGTAAGTGACCAGACCCTGGTCTATATA
This sequence comes from Endozoicomonas sp. OPT23, assembly GCF_009653635.1. GTDB lineage: Bacteria > Pseudomonadota > Gammaproteobacteria > Pseudomonadales > Endozoicomonadaceae > Endozoicomonas_A. Next base: position 14,842 of record NZ_PPFD01000003.1, read on the forward strand.
GAAGTAGAGAAAGAACTGTCCCCTCTACCCATTCCTGATCACTGGTCTTTACTGAAAACCAAAACGGCTGGGCAGCTCTCGTATCATCTGCTTCAGGTGGAAACACCTGATGAGTGAAGTATCTTCTCCCTGTATTCGCCAGTGTGAGTTGAACGAATCAAATATCTGCAAAGGTTGCTACCGTTCTCTGGATGAAATTGCTCGCTGGGGCAAGGCTGCCAATCAGGATCGCAAGCTGATAGTCAGGAAGGCAAGGCAACGGTTGATTAATTTCATGGAAACACAATCGAACAATTAGTCACACCTTTGACTTTGGGATAGTGGACTTAACTTATAGAACTAGGTAATCTTCACGCCGCTGATTTTAATCAATAAAAGGTTCTCCGGTAACGGTGTAGAGTGCTGAAAAAAGGCGCTGATAAAGCAGCAAAGCTGAAACAGCACTCATGTATCCGGTTCCGAGTATTTTCCTAAGAGAACTCTAAGGAGTGGTCCCATGAAACAACCTGTTCGTATCGCAGTCACTGGCGCAGCTGGCAACATCAGTTACTCCCTGCTGTTCAAAATTGCTGCGGGTGAAATGCTGGGTGCTGATCAGCCAGTCATTCTGCAACTGGTTGAAATCCCTCAGGCCATGGAAAAGCTGCGCGGCGTAGCCATGGAACTGGAAGACTGTGCTTTCCCACTGGTACACGGCATCACTCTGCACGACAACCCGACCACCGGTTTCCAGGGCGTTCATTACGCTATGCTGGTTGGTGCTCGTCCTCGTACCAAGGGTATGGAACGTGCTGACCTGCTGGAAGCTAACGCAGCAATCTTCTCCGCTCAGGGTAAAGCTCTGAACGACGTTGCCAACCGCGACGTTAAAGCTCTGGTTGTTGGCAACCCGGCTAACACCAACTGCCTGATTCTGTCCCGTAACGCTCCGGACCTGGATCCTTCCCAGTTCTGTGCCATGACCCGTCTGGATCACAACCGTGCCAAGGGTATTCTGGGTAACAAGATTGGTGTTAACCCATCCGACATCGACACCGTTGTAATCTGGGGTAACCACTCTCCAACCATGTACCCAGATCTGCACCACGCCGGTGCCATGGGCGACGAGCCTGTGATCGATATGATCGATGAGAAGTGGTACAAGGAAGATTACACTCCAAACATCCAAAAGCGTGGCGCTGCAATCATTGAAGCACGAGGCTTGTCTTCTGCTGCTTCTGCTGCTCAGGCTGCTCTGGATCACGTACGTGACTGGGCTGCTGGTAGCGACGGTGAAGTTGTGAGCATGGGTATCATCTCCGATGGCAGCTACGGCGTAGCCAAAGGTATCTACTACTCCTTCCCATGTGTCTGCGAATTCGGTACTTACCAGATCGTTCAGGGCCTGAACATCAATGAGTACGGCCAGACCATGATGAAGAAGACCGAAGCAGAACTGCTGGAAGAGAAAGCAGCTGTTGAGCACCTGCTGCCAGCTGAAACTGCCGAGACCCGTGACGCTCTGCGTAAGTCTGACCGTACTGGCCAGACCTGCTACGACAACGGTCTGGAAGGTGGTATCTCTTACTACAAAGCTGACCGTGTTTGCTGATTATTGACTGATCAGTTTTCATTGTTAAAAAAAAGGAGCGATATTAATTGCTCCTTTTTTTTATCTGTAAAGTATTCAAACTATAGTTCTGTGTGCTCAGTGTGTTCTCTCTCTGATTCAGGGGTATTACTATTAACAAAGCGTAAATAGTGTTTTATCCCTTCCTCACTGAATGATGGTAACTCTTTTACTCTGACTTCGCCGTACTTCTGCTCCGCATCTTCCGTTGTCATACCAGGAGGAACAACGACATCGTCTCCAGGTTGCCAGTTTGCAGGAGTAGCTATCTTACGATCATCGTGCTCAATTTGAGCAAGCAGCGCTCGTGAAATTTCATTGAAATTACGTCCGATGTACATCGGATAGGTCATCATCAATTTGATTTTCTTATCTTTACCAATGATGAAGACAGTTCTGGCCGTAAAATTCGTTCCTGCACTTCGCTCAGACCCTGGCTGTTCATCATTCGCGAGCATCTCGTATTTCTTGGCAACTTCCAGTTGCTCATCACTTACCAGAGAAAAGTTCAGCGTCTGATCCCTGGAAGAAGCAAACTTGAGGATATCCTTACTCCACTTCCTATGGCGATCTCCCGAATCAACACTTAAACCGACGGCAACTGTTTGGTGGTCATCATAAAACGGTTTACGTTTATGTACTTCAGCCAACTCAGTCGTGCATACCGGGGTGAAATCAAAAGGGTGGGAAAAGAAGATCGCGTATTTGTCTTTAATATGATCATGAAACTTAACTACTTTGCCATCAATGACCATCTCAAAGTCTGGAGCTTCACTACCTATCTGTAGGGCTGTCGTGTAACCTGATATTCCACCGAACAATATTGCAGCAAAGACCGAGGCACACCTGATTTGTCGAGATACAAATCGAATAATCATGAGCGGTTCACTTATTGAGGAAATATTGACTATCGCAAAAAGATTATAGTCGGTTATTCTCGATTCAACGTAAGAGTTAAGAGGTATCAATTTTCGCAGAAAACTCCGGCAAAAAACCATATATCTCCTTTATTCATTGAATAATTCAATGTCGTCTATTGCAACCTTTTTGCCATAAAGCTATGGTGTTTTTCATATAAAAAAAGAGAGTGTTAAACACTCCTGTCACAAATATCTGTCATTGTGTTGCCGTATAAAAACAAGAATAAAGAAGTCTCTTGATAGAACACATGATTCGACAGCTATAACAACAATAAATAAAAGAGCACCATCCTGATGAAATCTTTCAAACTCCTGACCACAGGCTTTCTTGCTCTGTCCCTTGCTGCGGCAAGTGCCAGTGCTGCGACTCTCGACACGGTTAAGGAACGCGGCAAACTGCTGTGTGGCTCAAACGGTAAAACAGCAGGTTTCTCTGCACCCAACGCCAAAGGCAAGATGTCTGGATTCGACGTCGATTTCTGTCGTGCTATTTCCGCCGCTATTTTTAATGATCCGGACAAGGTTGAATACATCCCTCTGACCTCCAAGCAGCGTCTGACTGCTCTGCAGAGTGGCGAGATTGACGTACTCAGTCGTACAACAACCTGGACCATGAGCCGTGATTCCGGCATGGGCCTGAGCTTTGCTGCCACTACCATCTACGACGGTCAGGGCTTTATGGTTCATAAGGACCTGGGCGTAACCAGCGCTCTGGAACTGGCCGGTGCTGCAGTATGTACCCGTACCGGTACTACCACTGAACTGAACATGGCTGACTTCTTCAATAAGAACAAGATGGAATACAAGCCGGTTGTCTTTGAAGATCGTTCTGAAGAAAAATCTGCATTCTTCAGTGGCCGCTGTGACGTAATGACGGCTGACCGTATTGCCATGGCAGGTATTCGTGCCAATGCTCCGGGCAACCCTGACGATTACATCATTCTGCCTGAAGTTATCTCCAAAGAGCCTCTGGCTCTGGCCGTTCGTTCTAACGACTCCGAGTGGTTTTCACTGGTTCGCTGGGTAGCTTATGCTCTGATCAACGCTGAAGAGATGGGTGTAACCTCTGACAACCTGGCAAAAATGCTGAAAAGTGAAGACCCTGCCATCCAGCGCCTGCTGGGTGTAAACGGTAACCTGGGTGAGAAGGTTGGTCTGAAGAAAGACTGGGCTGCTAACGCCATTGGTGCTGTTGGTAACTACAGTGAAATCTTCGAGCGTCACGTAGGCCCTAACAGTCCTCTGAAAATCGAGCGGGGCATCAACGCCCTTTGGAACCAGGGTGGCATTCTTTATGCCGCGCCGATTCGATAAGAAGTCTCTAAGAGTTTGCAAAAACTCTGATTCCAATACCTGAAAACCAAAGAGGCGAAAGGACATAACCCTTTCGCCTTTTTTGGCAGATGTATCAACACAGGTACGCTCATTCATGAAGAATGTTACTCATCCATCAGGAGCAGGCGCCATACCAGGCTCCAGTTTCTGGAATCAGCCTGTTTATCGCTCGCTGATTATTCAGGCCATCACGTTTGCTCTGATTGCGGGCACAGGTTATTACCTGATCTCCAATCTGGTGATGAACCTGAATGCCCGCAATATCCCTATCGGTCTGGACTTTCTTGCCCAGAGAGCCGGCTTTGATATTGGCGATGCAGCTATCACCTACACGGCGCAGGACTCCTATGGTCGCGCTTTCGTGGTCGGTATTATCAACACCCTTAAGGTCAGTTTGATCTCCATTCTGCTGGCAACCGTCATTGGTATCGTCATCGGTATCGCTCGTCTTTCGCCTAACTGGCTGGTTAAGAACCTGACCCGTGGTTATGTCGAGTACATGCGAAACGTACCGCTACTGCTTCAGTTGTTTTTCTGGTACGCCTTGCTGACCCACGCACTGCCCAGCGCCCGTCAGGCATTTAATCCAGTGCCTGGCGTTTTCCTGAGCAACCGTGGCTTGTTCCTGCCAACACTGGAGTCCGACAGTGGTTTCTATTTCCTGCTGTTTGGACTTCTCGCTGGTTTGACCGCTGCATTGATCTGGCGCTTCAGAGCCAACACCCTGCAAAAAGGAACTGGGCGACAGCTGCCTGTCTTCTGGCCCTTTATTGCCTTGCTGGCAACAGGTGGTCTCGTCGGCTGGTTGCTGTCCCCACAGGGCATTACTGTCGATATGCCGGCACTGAAAGGATTTAACTTCAAGGGCGGTATTGAGATAACGACAGAATTCTTTTGTCTGATGATTGGACTGGTGACTTATACCAGCGCCTTTATCGCAGAAAACGTTCGCAGCGGCATTCTGGCCGTTAACAAAGGTCAGCAAGAAGCCGCCAGTTCTCTCGGGCTTTCTCCGGTAAGAAGCCAGCGACTGGTGATTCTGCCTCAGGCTTTGAGGGTGATTATCCCTCCAACCACCAGTCAGTATATGAACGTGATCAAGAACAGTTCTCTGGGTGTGGCCATTGGTTATTCAGACCTTGTCTCTGTCGGCGGAACAACCCTGAATCAGACCGGACAGGCCGTTGAGTGTATCAGTCTGATCATGCTGGTTTATCTCTGCACCAGTCTTGCGACGTCTCTGTTTATGAACTGGTATAACGCCAGTGTTGCTCTGACCGAACGATAGGAAGGATGTACTGTGGCAATTATTCATTCAGAACCCTTACCCTCCCGCCCTGCTCCGGCCAGCAACAGTGGCCTGACCGGTTGGTTAAAGGGCAACCTGTTCAGCAGTCCGTTTAACACAGCGCTGACGCTTATCTGTGTTTACGGTTTATGGCAGGCCATGCCCGGACTGGTTAACTGGTTTTTCCTCGATGCAACCTGGAGCATTTTTGGTCCGGAGGGCAACGCCAATGAAATCACAAAACAGACAGTGGCTGTCTGTAAAGAGGCCGGTGGTGCCTGCTGGTCGTTGATCTCGGTAAAACACCGTTTTATGTTCTTTGGTTTTTATCCACAAGATGAACAGTGGCGGCCACTGCTGACCTGCTTTCTATTGATTGGCATGGTATTGATCAGTGGTATTCGTGCCTACTGGAAACCCTGGCTGATTGTTGCATGGCTGGCAGCGATTGTCGTCTGCTTCATACTGATGATGGGCGGTGTTGCCGGGCTGACTTATGTAGCCACCAGCAAATGGGGCGGTTTGCCTCTGACGCTGGGGCTGGCGGTATTCTCGGTAGTCTTTGCCCTGCCTTTGGGTATTGCTCTGGCACTGGGCCGACGCTCACAGATGAACCTGATCAGAACACTCTGCGTCAGCTATATCGAGCTGGTTCGAGCGGTTCCACTGATCAGTATTCTGTTTATGGCGTCCTTCCTGCTGCCGCTGTTTATGCCGGAAGAGCTGACCATTAACAAACTGCTGCGTGCCCAGATTGGTATCATCATGTTTGCCGCAGCCTATATGGCAGAGGTTATTCGTGGTGGCCTGCAGGCCATTCCGAAAGGGCAGTATGAAGCGGCTGATGCTATGGGACTGAGCTACTGGCAGGCAACCTTCAAGGTTATTCTGCCTCAGGCTCTGAAAGTTTCGATACCACCATTGGTGGGCACTATTATCGGTACATTTAAAGACAGTTCACTGGTAGTGATCATCGGTCTGTTTGATGTACTGAACACGACTAGAGTCGCTTTCAGCTCCGATCCACCCTGGTCGCCTTTCTATCTGGAAGCCTACTTTGTGGGTGCAACGGTATTCTTTATTTTCTGTTTTGGTATGTCTCAATACAGCCAGTGGCTTGAAAACCATCTGGATACCGGGCATAAGAACTGAAGAATGTAGCTGTTACAAAAAAGCCGGAATCTGTTATCAGTATTCCGGTTTTTTTCTGGATTAAGAATCCAGTCATTAAAGTTTATCTCCTATTTACCCGCCGTAGGCGGGTAAATAGCATTAAGATGTCAAGATACGTGTATCACACGTTTTCAATCAGTGACTCAGGATTTGACTCAGGAAGAGTCTGGTTCTGTCTGACTCAGGATTATTAAAGAACTCTTCAGGCGTGTTCTCTTCGATAATCTGACCACCATCCATAAAGATCACCCGGTCCGCTACTGTTCTGGCAAAGCCCATTTCGTGAGTCACGCAAATCATGGTCATACCTTCATTGGCCAGCTCAACCATTACATCCAGAACTTCCTTGATCATCTCCGGGTCCAGTGCCGACGTTGGCTCGTCAAACAACAGAACCTCAGGGTTCATACACAGGCTTCGAGCAATAGCTACACGCTGTTGCTGACCACCAGACAGCTGGCCTGGAAACTTATCGGCCTGATCAGCGATACGAACCCTTTCCAGAAACTTCATGGCAACTTCTTCAGCTTCTTTCTGGGGCATTTTACGTACCCAGATTGGCGCCAGTGTGCAGTTTTCCAGAACGGTAAGGTGCGGAAACAGATTGAAGTGCTGAAATACCATGCCCACGTCTTTACGGATGTGTTCGATATTCTTCAGGTCGTTGGTCAGTGCAATACCATTGACGTTGATATCACCTTCCTGATGCTCTTCCAGACGGTTAATACAACGAATCATGGTTGATTTACCGGAGCCGGAAGGGCCACAGACGACGATACGCTCGCCCTGTCTGACAGTAAGGTTTATATCTTTTAAAACATGGAAATCACCGTACCATTTGTTAACGCCATCAAGCTCAATCATGGTCTTGGCACGTTTGGTAATGGTGACATCAGGAACAGCTGTTTCCACAGGACTACTTTGCATTTCTACGTGCATGTTTTTTTATTCTCGATTCATGTCTTATTGTTATTTTTTGACAGATGTCAGGTACTGTCTGATTAGGGATTCTATATCCATATAGAGCATTTTCCCATCAGCTTATTGCACGATTGCTCCAGAAAATTCACTTATCTTCTTTTTGATGGCAAGCTTTCCAATCATATTAAACAATAATGAATACTCTCAACTGTGACGACTGACTTTATACCCGCGACAGGTCTCTCTTCTGCCCATGCCCAGACCATCTGGTCGCCACTGTTCAGAAGCTACGAACAACTCCCCAGAACCAGAGAACGTTTACAACTCAAGGACGGTGATTTTCTTGACCTGGACTGGTGCGGAGATAATCAAAGCTCTCCATTGATCGTCCTGCTGCATGGTTTAACAGGCTGCTCGCGCTCAAAATACCTGCTGGGAGTTCAAAAGGAATTGCTGGCAATAGGTTGGCAGAGTGTTGCTGTTAACTTGAGAGGCTGCAGTGGAGAACCTAACCAGCTGCCAAGAGGCTACCACTCTGGTGACAGTGACGAACTGAGAAACCTTCTGGCACTCTTAAAGACAAGATACCCTGAACGCCTTTTGGCTGCAGTGGGCTTTTCTCTCGGCGGTAATATTCTTCTCAAGTATCAGGGAGAAGAAGGTTCTGACAGCCTGCTCTCTTCAGCAGTAGCGATATCAGTGCCGTTCAGGCTGGATATTTGTGCACAGCGTATGAATTTCGGCTTTTCCAGAATCTATCGCAATCGTTTTATCAAAGAACTTTACGGTCAGATAAACGAAAAAGTATCTCTGTTTACACAACAGGGGTTGTCTGATCACGCAGAGCTCCTTAACAGTTTGCTTAAGAAAGGCAGAGCCAGAACCTTTGAGGAGTTTGATCACTGGATTACAGCGCCCCTGCATGGTTTCAAAAGCGGAACTGAATACTACGAGCAGTCCAGTTCCCGTTATTATCTGTCCACTATCAAACAGCCAACTTTGATCATCCATTCCAGAGATGACCCGTTTATGACCGAGGATGTTATTCCTTCTTCCCGTGAGCTCTCCAGCGATGTCAAACTCGAGATTACCGAGCATGGCGGGCACGTTGGCTTTATCTGTGGTTCAGCTGCCAGACCTGTATACTGGCTTGAGCAGAAAATCTGCCATTGGTTACAGAAAATATAACAAACAAAAAATGACCATACTCGCTGCATAGAAAGCAGCTGAGCGGAAGAGGCGCCCTGACCATGAATGATGCAGTAACAACCATAGAGCCTGCAAGCATAGAGCCTGAAAACCTCGTCAGGACTACCGACATGGAAGTAGTTCTGAAAAACCAGAAGAAAGCGTTTCTTCATACCCCCTACCCTTCTGTTGAACAAAGAAGAGAGTGGCTGGCAACGTTGAAGAAAGCCCTGCAGGACAATCAGGCTGCATTGGTTGAAGCCATCAATCAAGACTTTGAAGGTCGTGCCAGAGAAGAGACTCTGTTGGCCGAGTTTATGCCTTCGCTGAATTACATTGATTATTGCAGCAAGAAGCTGGGTAAATGGACAAAATTCAGTAAGCGACGTGTACCGCTTACCATGCAACCAGTGTCTGCCAAGGTTATTTATCAACCTCTCGGTGTGGTTGGCATAGTTGTCCCCTGGAACTACCCCGTTTTCCTGGCCGTGGGTCCACTGGCTACTGCTCTTGCAGCTGGCAATCGGGCAATGGTCAAGATGTCTGAATTCACACCAACAACCTCAGAGCTGCTTGCCAAAATCATTGCCGATATTTTCCCTGACAATTTAGTGACCGTGATTAATGGCGAAGCAGAAGTTGGCGCTCAGTTTACGGCATTGCCCTTTGACCATATTCTGTTTACCGGCTCTACTCAGGTAGGCCGACATGTTATGAATGCTGCAGCCAGGAACCTGACACCAGTAACATTGGAGTTGGGTGGTAAATCACCGGTTATTGTCGACAGCGACTTCCCTATGTCCGAGGTTGCAGAACGGGTCTGTTACGGAAAATCATTGAATGCCGGCCAGACCTGTGTGGCACCGGACTATATTCTGGTGAAGAAGGAGCGTCAGCAGGAATTTATTGATGCTTACCTGAAAGCCTTCAGTACCATGTACCCCAAGGTCAGCGATAACCCTCACTACACCGCCATTATTAACAAGCGCCAACATGACCGACTGCTCGGACATATTGAGGATGCCAGAGCCAAAGGCGCAGACATTGTTATTCCAGAGAATGAGCAGGTTTCTGACGGCTCCCGTCGCTTGCCGCCACACCTGATTCTAAACCCTACTGATGACATGACGGTAATGCATGAAGAAATCTTTGGGCCACTACTGCCCATCATCGGTGTCGACTCTATTGATCAGGCCATTGATTACGTCAACAGTCGTCCAAGACCTCTGGCTCTCTACTATTTTGGTGGCGACAAGCAGGTGCAGGAAAAGGTTCTGACGGAAACACACTCCGGTGGTGTCTGCCTCAATGAAACCCTGTTCCAGGTAGCGATTGACGACCTTCCATTTGGCGGTATCGGGCCTTCCGGCATGGGTCACTATCACGGGCATGAAGGTTTCCTGACTCTTTCCAAAGCGAAAGCTGTGGTCAGCAAAGGTAAATTCAACAGCGTTCGTATGTTGTTTCCTCCCTATGACACCAGCTTCAAACAGTCCATGATCAAGTATCTTTCTGGTTCAAACTGATCCTGCTCCAGCTGATTTTGCTCACGAGTGGCTTTTGCCACTCTGTCCTGAGTAACGACGCTGTTGGGGTATAACTTTCAATACGCCGTTACCAGACCCAGTATGTAATGCCTTGGCCAATGCATCCTGTGTTGTCTACTGATTCCCTGAAGTATGATTAGCCTGCATTCTGTTGCGCTTAAAGTTAAAAACCGTTTTCACACCAGAAAGACTGACCGTGTACGAGTTTTTGCGTTTCACCAAACACTATATGAGCATGTATTTTTATGGGTTTTTCTTCCCTTGGACTCCACTCCGAATTTGTTCAGACTTTGAAAGACAAAGGGTATGAGTCTCCTACTGCTGTACAGCAAGCCGCCATTCCAGTGATACTGAAGGGACTCGATGTGATGGCCGGTGCTCAAACAGGTACAGGGAAAACCGCTGCATTTGCACTGCCCATACTGCAACAGTTGTGGGAAAAAAACTCTGTTGAAGGTGAATCCGGAAACATCAGACCAGTACAGGCTCTGGTATTAACACCAACTCGTGAACTGGCTCAACAGGTACACCGCAGTTTTAAAACATACGCCAAACACTCTTCATTAAAGTCAGTTGCCGTATATGGCGGAGTGAGTCTTAAACCGCAGATCGATGCGTTAAAAACTGGAGCCGACATTCTTGTTGCCACTCCGGGTCGACTTCTTGACCTGATGCAGAAGCGATCTGTTAACTTGTCTGCATTGAAACACCTTGTTTTTGATGAAGCGGATCGTATGCTCGACCTGGGTTTCATCATCGATATTCAACGCATCATGAAAAAGATTCCGGCCGACCGTCAGACTCTGCTTTTTTCTGCGACCTTCACCGATGAGATTTTTACGCTCAGTAAAACGTTGCTGAAAAAACCTGAGCTGATTGAAGTAGATGCACGTAATACCGCTGCAGAACGTGTAGAGCAGGCCGTTTACATGGTCGATGAAGATCGCAAGCGTGAACTGCTCAGTTATATGATTGGCTCAAAAAACTGGCAGCAGGTGCTGGTGTTTGTTCGTACCAAAGAAGGTGCAGACATACTTGCGAAAGAAATGATAAAAGATGGCATAAAAGCACTGGCCATTCACGGTGATAAGTCTCAGGGCGCCAGAGAACGAGGACTGGCCGAATTCAAGGAAGGCAAGGTACGGGCATTGGTCGCTACCGATGTAGCTGCCAGAGGGTTGGACATACAACAACTGCAGTACGTTGTTAACTATGAACTGCCGTATATTGCCGAAGACTACATTCACAGAATAGGCCGTACCGGACGGGCGGGGAATGAAGGTCTGGCTGTTTCCTTTATGAGCCTGGGTGAAGAGTATTTACTGGAAGAGATTGAAGTTGTTCTCGATAACCGACTATCACAGTCGTGGTATCCCGGTTTTGAACCGGACATGACCCGAGAGGTTCCGAGCAACAGGAAGAACTCTCGCAACGCACAGAAGCGACGTTTTAAAGACAGAGCTTCTGGCAAGAAAACCGGCAACCATCGACGTTCATCCTGAACTGGTCAGTCGAATTATGGAGGGACGCATGAAACGCATGAAACGCCTGACACTTATATTAGTGGTAACTATTCTTTTTATAACAGCCTGCGGCACACTTATGAACAAGCAGTCCACTGACAACAAACAACTGACGTCCTCTCCTCAGTACTCAGAGACGAAGGACAAGTTTGATAATGCTTCTCCCAGAACGAATAAGGTCGGCCTGTTTGCAGCAAGTAAAGAGTACTATTTCAACAAAAACTCTGAATCCGTTCCGATCACAGACATTCCTGTTACACCGCTATTGGCAGAAGATTTCAAACCCGACCCATCAGCACCTTTCAAGTTTGTACGACTGGGGCATTCCAGCCTGATGATTCAGCTGAACGGTAAAAACTGGCTGCTGGACCCGGTCTTCAGTCAACGCGTGTCGCCCGTACAATGGGCTGGGCCAAAGCGTTTCCACGAGCCACCGATCAGCCTTGATGAGTTACCAGAAATTGAAGGCGTGGTGATCTCCCATAACCATTATGACCATCTGGATCATGGCAGTATTCGCAAACTGAAAGACAAGGTTAACCATTTCCTGGTACCTCTTGGTCTGAGCAGCACGCTGACAAGCTGGGGCGTAGAGCCTGAAAAGGTTACCGAACTGGATTGGTGGGACAGCATCAAACTCTCCGGCATCGAATTCACTGCCACACCTTCACAGCACTTTTCAGGGCGTGGACTGTTTGATACCGATAAAACCCTGTGGAGTTCCTGGGCTATTAAAAACGATACAACAGCCTTGTTCTTCAGTGGTGACAGTGGTTACTTTGATGGCTTCAAGACCATTGGCGAAAAGCTTGGCCCTTTTGACTATTCGTTTATGGAGTGCGGCGCCTACAACAAACTCTGGGCCGATGTTCATATGATGCCGGAAGAAAGCATTCAGGCCTTCAAGGATGTGAAAGGCAAGGTCATGGTTCCTATTCACAATGGCACTTTTGACCTGTCTACCCATGCCTGGTTTGAGCCACTGGAACGCATTCAGTCTCTGGCAGAAAAGGACAACATCGAGCTGCTTACGCCCGAAATGGGACAGATTGTTCAACAGGGCAAAAAGCAGATCAGCAAACCCTGGTGGCAAGCTCTAATCGCTGAATAATCATTCATATTGTGGAAGATGGCAGATATTTTTTGTCTGCCTTCGGCTTACCGAACAAAAATACTCTCTCTACTATTTGTGAGTTATGGCCGATTTCGCTAACATCAGCCGCTTGTATTGATTGAGATTCTGTCGCTTTCCGGCAATGAGTGAATCTCGTGGGACGCTAGCAGGAATGCACTTTCAATGAGCAAGGTTATCTATCCCGGCACTTTTGATCCAATTACCAAAGGTCATCTTGACCTGGTAGAGCGGGCAGCAAAAATCTTTGGCAATGTTGTCATCGCTGTCGCCGAAAGTCCGAAAAAAAAGCCCCTGTTTGACCTGAAAGACCGGGTTGAAATGGCGGAAGAGGTCACCAGCCATCTGGACAATGTTTCAGTAACCGGCTTCAGTTCTTTGCTGGCTACCTTTCTGGAAGACCAGAAAGCAGAGGTTATTCTCCGCGGTTTGAGGGCTGTGTCTGATTTCGAATATGAATTTCAGATGGCCAATATGAACCGTGTTCTCGCACCCAGTGTTGAAAGCCTGTTTCTGACACCTGCTGAACAGTACTCCTATATATCCTCCACACTGGTACGCGAAATTGCATCTCTGGGCGGAGATATCAGCAAATTCGTTGCACCCTGTGTTCAGGAAGCTCTCGACAAAAAATACGGTACCGGCAAGCAGTAAGTTTGAAGATACAAACACTAAGCATGAGGACGGACCGCGAGTCAACGGAGGTAAACCATGGCCCTTATAATTACTGATGACTGCATCAACTGCGATGTTTGTGAGCCCGAGTGCCCGAACAGCGCAATTGCCCCGGGTGACGAGATCTACGAGATCGACCCAAACCTGTGTACTGAATGTGTTGGTCATTACGATGAGCCACAGTGCCAGCAGGTTTGCCCAGTAGACTGCATTCCTAAAGACCCTGATAACGAAGAGTCCAAGGAAGAGCTAATGGAAAAATACGAGATTATTACTGCGGCGGCGTAAGCCTTAAAGCAAATGTAATCATAAAAAAACCGGAGCTGACAATTCAGTTCCGGTTTTTTTGTTTTCAGACTTATTATTACTGCCCAGACTGCGGAGGCACTAGCCCTTCTGGCAACTGCATACCATCAGGCATCTGCATGCCACCACCATTCGGTGCCTGCATCTGCTGCATTACCTGATTGATGGATTCCCTGATACTGGCAATCATAGCCTTGTAACCATCATCAAAGCCTTTGTAGAAAGCATTTTCAGTTGGTCTCAGGTCACCTTCAGGCTTGAAGATGGCTGATTGCTTACCCTGAGGGTTATCGCCACCCAGAAAGGCCTCCATTGAGGTCGGTACGGTCAGGGCTACGCGGCCACCGGCCATATAACCATCGATAAAGCGGCCTCTTACAAATGGATTTTCAGTGCTGCCAACACCGGAAACACGGTAAGCATCTTCTGCTTCACACCAGCGGTCTTTGAACTCACTGGTCTGCTCGGAATCGCGACAGTTGTATTCGTGAATACCCATTTTCTGCAGCACAGATTTATAACCTGCACGGTAACCGGCTTCTTCCGGCTTCTCTCTCTGACCTTCAAGAGCTTCTCTGGCTACTTTACTGGTTTCAGCCTGACTGGCGTCATTAACACCATTGCGGAAACCGGTCAGGTAAGGCGTAAAGGAAGAGATATCTTCTGAAACACTGCTGCCTTCAAAAGCAGAACGAGCGTCACACCAGGTCTTCTTCAGCAGGCCAGCACCTTCCAGAGAACTGCAGTCATAACTCTCTTCTTCTGCACCTGATTTAACAGATTCCTGTTGAACCGGAGCGACTTTTGGGCAGTCCTGAGGCTTGCTACAGCCTTGCAACAGGGCCATTGAAACGAGAACAGGCACTGCGCCTGCTAAAACCAATCTACGCATTCACTTCCTCCAACCACAGGGATAATTGGTTAATATTTTTATTATTGGATAGAAAGAGGTAAATATAGTTCAGAATTATCAAACAGTTTTCCCGACTTTATAGAGCACCAGGTAAAATCAGATGTTTGCTGAACGGCAAATTGCGGGGGCTACCACGGCCTTTTTGATCAGTTTTACCCAGATCTTATAAGGACAGCTGCCAGTGCAGCCGGGAATAGAAAGAGGCTTATCATCCAGCCACAAGGAGATATTCTGACTCGCAGCATTCAGACGGATATTCAAATGAGCCCCCAGTGAAATATTGCTATCTCTTGGCGCACCCAGCAATGACAACATAGCAAGAATATTGATATCACTGGCCAGTAGCAGCCTGAATCGTTCACACCCGGTCAGGGTAGTTTTTCGGCAGTTCTGATATTGCTCGAACGCTTGCACCAGTTCTTCAGCCAGACCCAGAGCGCTTATTTCAGCAACACGCCTGTCCGACGTTATTTCAGTCAGTATCCAGCTGTCCCGGTCAGATAATAACTCCCTGTCCTCAACCGGTAAGGCTTCTGGCCATGGCAAACGGTTTTGGCTGCGAACTTCCAGCACATCGGCAAGCTCCAGCACTGTTCGCATTTCAGAAGATTTACCGGTTAACCCCTTCCAGACAGCTAACCGCCGGCTAAAGCTTTTTCGTAGTTCAAGCCATGGGGCTGACTGTTCCAGCCGGGCGACTTCAGTCCGAAAGTTGCCGCACTTCTGAGGGCCACCCAGCAGCCAGTCCTGATCAGGGGATGGACTGTTGACAGGGATTTTCTGTTCAGATGAATCTGGATAGATACCTTGCAGTATAAGAGCCGCACTCTCTCTGGTTCTGGCAATACCTCTGGCTTTATGCTGACTGAGTCCTTTATACCAGTGTTTTGAAAAATCCTTAGCCAGGAGACTGCTGCGAATATGCTGGCCGATTTCAAGGCACTGCTCCCTCCCTTGTTTCGTCAGCATACCTGGACCTGAGGACCAGTCTGCCGGTTGCAAGGGAGCAAGCGGGGTTCTGTAACAGTGTCGTACCAGACTGACAAAAAAATCAGGCTCACTGGCAGAGGGAGTCGAGGCTAATGAAAGAAGAATCATCAGCAGCAAGGTTATTTTCATTCTGTCTATCTTGTTGTTATTTCTAAACAACAAGATAGACGCAAAAGCCTGCTGTTACTGACTTTACGCTACAAACCCATAGCCTGTTTGATCAGCTGTTTCTTTACAAAAGGAATCTGGCCAGTCATTTTCAAACCGGTATTTCTTAACCAGCGCACACCAATATCGTCCGCAGCAAACAGATTCTGCAGACCTTCCATGGACTTCATCATCAACAGATTACTACCCATGCGGCGACGTTCGTAGCGGTTAAGAATATGCTCTGCGGCAAAATCATCACCACGACTAACCGCTCTGTGAATTTCTTCAGAAAGCGCAATCACATCCTGAAGCCCAAGGTTCACACCCTGCCCTGCCAATGGGTGAATAGTGTGTGCTGAGTCACCTGCAACCACCACACGATTACGATGGTACTGACGGGAATGACGCTGACGCAGTGGGAAACAGAAACGGTCATCGGCAGAAACCACTTTACCCAGTCGCGACTCAAAAGCTCTTTCCAACTGGGAACAGAAGTTCTCTTCATCAAGACCCAATACTCTTTGAGCCTGATCAGGAACCAGCGACCAGACAATAGAACTGTAATGGCGGCCATTTCTAGAAGGCAGAGGCAGAAAAGCCAGTGGGCCAGTATCAAGAAATACCTGCCAGGCCGTGTCCTGATGGTACTGTTCAGTTTCTACCGTGGTAACAACAGCATGATGAAGATAATCCTTCTGGCTGGACGGAATGCCCGCCTGTTTTCTCAACCGTGATTCAGCGCCGTCAGTGGCGATCAGCAATCTGGTCTGAAGAGTCGCGTCATCAAGCGTGACGGTATGAAGGCCGTCGTTCAATTCACAATCAATCTTTGACTGTTCAGAAAACAGAGCAATATCAGTTTCAGATAAACGCTCCAGCAAAGCACTGCGAATCACATCGTTTTCAACGATATGCCCAAGATTGTCATGATTGATTTCATCCGCATCAAAAGCAATGTCACCGGTGCCTTCGGCATCCCAAACGTACATCTTGTCGTAGGAACAGACTCGCTGTTTTTCCATCAGCGACCAGGCATCCAGCTGTTGAAACAGGCTAACCGATGCTTCGGTTAAAGCACTGACTCTGGGCGCATAAGGTGTGCTGTCATCACTCTGTTTCGGTGTCAGGGATTGCTGATCAATCACCGCAATTTTCAAACCGCTATCAGCCAGCGACAGAGCCAGTGAAACACCAACCATGCCACCACCAACAACAGTAAGATCAAAGGTTTGGTGATCTGCGGAAATCATAGCGTCTGTCGTTGAATCATTCATGGTCACAATCCCATAGCCTTTCGTGCAAACTCACTCTTGAGTGTTTTACTGATGTTCAAACCACTCAGTCCGACATTACGCGCAACAATGACGGATGTTTCTTCGCGGGCAAACAGCTTCACCAGACTGTCACAGAAACCAAGAGTGACGGACTGATCGCTCTTCTGACGCTCTACATAGTTAAGCAGACGGGTCAGATTGCCAATGGCCTTACCAGACGACAAAGACTGATCAATATTTTTAGCCAGTGCCATGGTGTCTCTTATTGCCAGGTTATAACCCTGCCCGGCTACCGGATGCATGGCATGAGCCGCATTACCCAGCACAACCAGACCCGGACGTACCTGCTCCTGGGCAACGCTCAGAGACAGAGGGTAACTGTCACGCTTGCCTACTTTCAAAAACTGCCCAGCACGGTCACCAAAGGTCTGTTGCAGCTCTGCCAGAAAAGCATCATCACTCAGTGCCAGTTTCTCTTCAATCTGTTCTTCCGGCACCGTCCAGACCAGTGCAGAGCGATCTTCAGACAATGGCAACAATGCCATAGGCCCTTTACCGGCAAACCGTTCGTAAGCAACGCCTTTATGAGATTGATCAAGAGTGACATTGGCAATAAGCGCGTGCTGTTCGTAGTTGTAATGCTTGCGATGAATGCACAAGGCATCCATCAGACTGGAGCGGCCACCGTCTGCCAAAACGACCAGCTCAGCATCGATTTCATATTCTTCAGCGTTTTGATCTGAAGAAAGCTGACGAATGCGTGCGTTCATTCTGGCTTCAGGTAAAGGTTGAAGTTTAACCACTTCTGCAGGACTGATCAGTTCTACCAGTCCTTCATCGCCGTATGACTTCAAACGTTCCAGCAGGGTTTCACCCAGTCGGAAGTTCTCGATGACGTAGCCAAGTGCAGGAACCTTCTCTTCCTCACAATTCAAACGGGTTGAGCCAAAATGTCCTCGATCAGAAACATGAATATTGTGGATAGCGGTTGCGTGAGGCTCAAGGGTTGACCAAAGTCCGAGCTGGTCATAAATACGACGGGTACCGTAGGACAGCGCCGATGCTCTGGCATCATAACTGGGAGGCCTGTCTCTGGGTTCACTCAGGTCATGATGTTCAATTAAGCCAACCTTGAGCTGGTTCTTTCTGATTGACGGTTCTAACGCACAGAGCAGACTTGCGCCGACCAATCCGCCACCGATAATCAGAATATCGTATTGTTTTGCCACCCTGACCTCCTGCATGACCGAACTCCTGTTCAGTGTGTAGACACACGAAATAGAATACTGAGTTGCTGTTTACACACTACTGGCGAGTAAACAGCTTATGAATTCGTATGTCTGGGTACTTACGACTCAGTGAAGCGTTTTACCCTGCTCGTCCGCAGGCACTTCAATCTTGTTGAACTCGGCAAACAGGGTAATCATTGCCATACGGACAAATTCACTGACTTCCATGAAGAAACGTTCCGCTTCGTCACTGTCGTCCTGCTCAGGTTGAATCTGGGCGATTTCGCTGAGGTCATTGATCACACCTTCAGCTTCTGCACTGATTTTTCGGTTGGCCGCGGCTTCACCAAAGCCGGACAGAAAACCCTGACACCAGTAGCCCAGAGCTTCCGTTCTCTGCTCCAGAGCTTCTTCATCATCAGGCAACAGCATGGCGATACCAAAATCAGCCTGTCGCAGTTTGTCGAGAGTCAGCTGATACATGCGTGACAGCATCTCTTCACCACTGCTACCAATGGCCTCGTCACCCAGCAAGCTGGACACCTGACGATTCCAGGCTTCCACTCCAGGCTCAGAACCACCGGAGAATGTGCCACAAAGCAAGCCATGAAGTTCGGACGGATGACTGCCGCCACCCAGCTCTACCAGCAGGTCTGCCAGTTCATCGAACAGTACAGGAGATTCACCGTGTTGGTTGTCAGTCATTTCAATACTTGTTTGGTCATCAAAAGAAGGAAAGTTTACCAGATAAGGGCTGCTGGAACATGCATGAACGATGCCTGTTGCGAGATGAGCCTGCTGTGAGAAGAGTCTGTTAAGAAATGGCAGTCCGTTTGCCAAAGTAGATCCATTAAACATTCAGACACTGCTTCTATTTATGGAAGATCCGTCCTAACCATGAACGCTTCTTATGGGTAGCAGCAACGCCACGATCCAGAAAGAAAGGTGCGTAGATTTTATCTTCTTCCATTATGTGTCGGGTTAACCAGTTTTTCAGAAAATGCAGAAGTTCGAAGGTAACATGCTGACCAGCTTTAACCTTTCCGACCAACTCCGCCACCTGATTCAGCAGCATTTCATGGTGCTGTTTATGTTCTTCATAACCAGGATAATGCAGCATGCGCATCAGGCTTTCTTCCAGCGCGAAGTGAATACGGGTGTATTCCACCAGCCGATCAAGCACCTCAATGGTGACTTCGCTGCCATGTTTTTCCATGATCCCGCGGTGCAACTCGTTCAGAAGGTCGACTAGAACCTTGTGTTGTTCATCTATCTCTTCGATGCCGACACTGAGTTCGTCTGTCCAGGTAAATAATTCTTCTGTGTTGGCATCCGCTGGTATGGCTGTACCCATGATATAAACTTCCCTTTTTGTTGAAATAAGATTGGGGAGCAAATACTCCGGCGATTGCTGCTTATTTGTACTGATTCAGGTCAAGAAAGAAACACTCTGCGAGGGAACTTATACTGCAGAAGAACTCTAAAATAAGTCACTAACCTTATTCAGCCTGTAGATTTGTGGGATTGTCCTGAAAAACGGATACCGCTATAGTAGTTTCAATACTATGGTTCCTGAATCTATGAACGACCCTGATCTCACAGCCCTTAGCCAGAAACTTGATTTTCTGGTGGCCACTTGCCTGAAGCTTAAAGAAGAAAACCGTTTGCTGCGCGCTAAAGAAATGAGCTGGCAGACGGAACGCGCTCAGCTTATGGAAAAAAATGACGCTGCTCGCAGCAAGGTCGAAGCCATGATCAGTCGCCTTCGCACTCTGGAGCATGAATCGTAATGGATACGCCCTCTACCACTACCGTAAACCTCCTGGACAAGGAATACCGCGTCAGTTGTCCAAGAGACGAAGAAATCGGTCTGCAGCAGGCTGCTCAGTACCTGAACGATAAAATGAAGCAAATTCGCGCCAATGGTGTGATTGGTTCAGAGCGCATTGCCATTATGGCTGCCCTGAATCTGAGCTATGAACTGCTCCAGAAGAAAGATGAAAGCCTGACAGAAAATTCTGATGCCCAGGAACAGATTCGTCAGATGATGGGAAAACTGGACCACGCTTTGATGACCATCGATAGCTGAGCAAACACTTCCCTCCTCCGTGACCAACTCGACTTTGAAGGCCATGAACGAACTCTGGCCTTCCCTCCCTAGTGAGAACCCGGTCAAGTTTTTGGCTCATTGCCTTATGAACTAAAAAGAAAATAAAACAATAGCAAAAAAAACCTACAGACATGCACGGCAGAACCGATATAATCTCGCAAGTCTCCCTGGCCTGTTTGCCAGTCATAAAAGACCCGGGCCGATAATACCAAATCAGGGGATTCCTCGTTGGTGCTGGAGTGCATGTTCACCTTGTAGTGAAAAGCCCGATTCACCTCAGCAATCTCCACCGTTGCTTACCGGCAACGGGCTTAAGTGGCAGCGGCAGCTTGGGGAGACTTTCATTCCATATAATGCATAACCGCTTATGCATCATCAAATCACGCTAAAACCCAGTAATACCAAGCCTCTCAAGGCAACAACCGTTGTCGTCTTCTGAATTTATTTCCTGTCTCATGCCGTGTACTGCCGTACATACCATTCGAAGTATTACAAAAAACTGCCCGATAAACTGCCCAAAACCGTTCGATCAAAAAGCAGTAAATCATTTTTCCCTAGCACAAAAAAAAGCAGTGCCCGAAAGCACTGCCTTTTCACACTTCACATCAAGTGAAGCAATTCAGCTGTATAGCCAGTCCTTACAAAGGACGGATATCTTCAGCTTGTGGACCTTTCTGGCCCTGAGTTACGGTGAACTCAACCTGCTGGCCTTCAGCCAGAGTCTTGAAGCCGTCGCCAACGATCTGACGGAAATGGGCAAACACGTCAGGACCGTTTTCCTGAGCGATGAAACCAAAACCTTTCTCTTCGTTGAACCACTTAACAGTACCGGTAGTAGTAGACATAATCATATCCTGAAATTTTAAACTGTTTTTTTAAACAGCCTTAACAAAAACGTGCCTTCACTGTTTTGACAACAGCAAAGGCGGTAAAGCTAGAAGTTTTGTTATTACTTATGAAGAACATGGCGGGCTACTACACCCGGAACAATCAATCTAACCATAAAGAATCAAACGCACTTGTAACGTGGAGCCCATTCTACAGACCTTTAAACTTCCAACAACAGGTAGATGCCATTTTAAAACAGATATAACAGTCGCAGAAAATTGGCTAATGCCTATAAAACACTCATAGTTTCATGATTCTCTGCAGCACAGTGAACAGTTCACAGACATACGAGCCCGAAAATCAGCTGAGATTAGATAAAAGTAGCTACTTCTGCAGCTCTCGAATCAACAACCCCATCCCCTTTTCCAGCTCCTTGATTGCTTTGGGGGCGTAGGCGATTTCCAGCCAGCGGTTATCAGAATTCGGGTACAGCACCCAACAGCGTTGCTCATTTCTGGAGCAATTAGAGTTCAGAGAATGACCAACACCATAGACTTTCAGATTTAAGTTCTTCTTCAAATTACCCTGAGCTTTCTGCTCTTCACGAGTCACCACCAACTGCCCTTCCCGATAACCTCTCACAGAATAGGAAATCTCCCCCTTTCCCCTGGCTTTGCCAATCGCATTAGCTTTCAGCAGGCTGTTGATATACGACTCTAGAACAACGTCTCTGACGGCCGGGTCTGACTGCTGCTGCATCTGTTCTGCGAATGTTGCCGGGGGTTCTGTTGGTTGGAGCTCTATCGTTTTTTTTGCCCACAGCACTGGAGACAGCACCAGTGCAACTAGAACTCCATATTTAACCTTCAACATAAAGAAACCTTCCCTTATTGATCCGCAGTACTCTTAACTAGCCACGGCACTCTTATTAATATCCTGTACTCTTACATCAATTTCAATGTCAGTCTCGATCTTTGCCAAGCAATAAAGATTATCAATTAAATAATAATTTATAGCTCCATTCATCTTTTTCTCTATCACTATTTTATATGGGAGCTAGTCTGGTTTTTGCACCTCGACAACAAACTAATAATTAAGTCGTCGTTTATGGATATTAAGATGAAATATATAAAAACCCTTTTTCTATTTTTTATGATGGCTCTGCCATTGCCATCTTTTGCGACCATAGTTTCTTTTTATAACGTTTTTACGACCAGCTCCGCAGGCCAACTCTCACAACTGAGAGGTCATCTGGTCATAGCAGTAGAAAGGACTGGTAACAATATTAGCTTCAGTCGTTATTTTTCAACCACGAACGAAATCGGTGAATTTCAAAGGAGAGGAAGTGTCACTCAGAACCATGGCATCGAGCGACCGTCTTATTCTTTGAAATCAAAAGGTTCCGGATTCAAATCATCCACGGTTCCTGAACCTCAGGAAACCGTCAAACCTAAAAAGTTTTCTTTTAAGAAAAAAAGCTCTTCAGCCAGTTCAGGTACAAGCTCTGTCTGTACCCCCCAGATTCTCAATTCACCAAGAGAAATGCTGATAAACAGGTTCACGAGTTCGTATATAGAAGCGATTGTTTCGGGGACAACGGGCAAAGTAGTGTCCAACGCTACCGTGAAAAATTCCACTTCGAAAGATCTATCGGTAGTCAGCTCTATGGACTGGAATAACCTGCAAACATTTCCTCCCGAAGAACAGGAAATATCTCTTGCACTGACAAGTGAACTTCTTCGACAGCAACGATCCATGGGAAGCTATGAAGGAATGGTGGGTATTGTTGAGTCACTCTTGCAGAGTAACACCTATTTTCATTACGACCCACTACTCGGCATCTACTGTGGCTTACAGATTGATATTCAGTACTCCACAGACAATCAAGCTATTGACTGGTTAATAACTTTTGAAAATGGTCAGGAGTTGTTTCTAATTTCTACTCCCCCTGACAATATTCCTCAACAGGCTTTCAGCCCCTTGAGTGTCCATAACCCTGCTCTTTGGGGGCTCATTCAACCCTCTTTAGGTCAACACTCACCAGAAGCTCATACAACAGGCGACTCTCTTTCTTCAAATATATCTCAACGCCGTCGCTCTACAGCTATGCCTTCCAGACCATCAAGAAGTTCGATGAAACGACAAGTTTCAGCTTCACCAGAAACACCTCAACTTGAAGGCATTGAAGAAACATCTCACCAAAATCTGAGTACGATGTCAGATTCAGAAGTAAAGGCTCTTCTCGACTCTCTGCGACCTGACGAGAGAGACAACCTTCTTGATTCACAATCATCAGAAACACTTTCAGGGCTTAGAGGAAGACGAGCGACCGCTGCAGGCATAAAGGAAATAGAGAAAGTCACTATTCAGCAAACACTGCGAGAAAGAAAAGAGCGCAGACAAAAGCAGAACTCTGAAGACGAAGACCCTAAGCAGTTACTACCGTCAGATACTGCAGACTATAAACAGAATAAAATGAAAGGCCCTCATAATGATGATGAGCCTGAGGATGGTTCAGGCTCAGGCAGCAGTAGCTCCCCTACCAACCTCAGTATCGGTATATACAGTTTATTAATAGATCAAGGTGAAACCAATCGAACAACCTCTGAGACGAGCACTGAAGGAAAGGCAAAATCACAACAGTCAATGATGCATTTGTTGAAGAATACCATTCTTCAACAAATGCAGGAGATATCACAGTAACAGGTTAATTGTTCTGATCCGGCGTCACCCGCATAACTTCCTCAATGGTGCTCAAACCAGCGGCGACTTTCTGAGCACCTGAGAGGCGAAGCGTATACATGCCTTCCTTGATGGCCTGTTTGCGCAGGTCAGCAATATCGACATTAGCCACCAGCTGGTTCTTCATGGCTTCCGACATAGGCATCAGCTCATAAACGCCTGCACGACCACGATAGCCTGTCTCACGACACTCCAGGCAACCTACGGGGTTGTAGATTTCTGCCGGTACGGGTGCGGCCCATGGGCGGGTCAGAGCCTTCCAGGCGTTCTTATCGATAGACGTCTGTTGTTTACAGTTTGAACAGAGGGTTCTCACCAGTCGCTGAGCCATCACACCCAGAACAGTAGCCTTGATAAGATAATTAGGGACACCCAGCTCAAGTAATCGTGTCAGCGCAGAAGGTGCATCATTGGTGTGCAGGGTTGATATAACCAGGTGACCGGTCAACGCAGCCTGAATAGCCATTTCGGCTGTTTCCAGGTCACGAATCTCACCAATCATAATGATATCCGGATCCTGTCGAAGCAGAGCCCGCAAACCACTGGCAAAATCCAGGTCAATATTATGCTGCACCTGCATCTGGTTAAAACTGGGCTCGACCATTTCAATCGGGTCTTCAATGGTGCAGACATTCACCCGCTCTGTCGCCAGAGTTTTCAATGTTGAATAAAGCGTGGTGGTTTTACCAGAACCTGTTGGGCCGGTCACCAGAACAATACCGTTAGGTTGCTGAGTCATGCTATCCCAGCGACGTTCATCTTCCCTTGAAAAACCCAGCTGTGAAAAGCTTTTCACCAGTACATCCGGATCAAAGATACGCATGACCAGCTTTTCACCGAAGGCTGTTGGCAGCGTCGACAAACGCAGTTCAACTTCATTGCCTTCGATATTACGGGTCTTCAGTCGCCCGTCTTGAGGCTTTCGTTTCTCAGCCACATTCATACGGCCCAGTATTTTCAAACGACTGGTGACCGCTGTCGCGACCTTGGCCGGCATTTGATAGATCAGGTGCAGCACACCATCGATTCTGAATCGAAGATTGCATTGCTCTCTTCTGGGTTCAATATGGATATCACTGGCACGCTGTTCAAAAGCGTACTGCAATAACCAATCCACGATATTAACGATATGCTGGTCGTTAGCATCAGGTGCTTTCATATTGCCCAGCTCAAGCATCTGCTCAAAGCTGTTCAGATGGTTACCCTGACCACCCTTCTCAATCGCTCCAAGGACAGACTGAGCGAGACGATAGAACTCGCCCGTGTAACGACGAATATCCGCCGGATTGGCAACAACCCTGCGAATATCCTTGCGGTTTATATGCCTGAGGTTTTCTTCCCAGCCGGTGTGCCAGGGCTGAGCAGAAGCAATAACGATCTCTTCCGCATTTACTTCTACCGCCAGAATCTGGTGTCTGATCGCATAGGCATGAGACATCACCGGGGTAATGGCTGCCGCATCAATCTTCAACGGATCAATATGAAAACCTTCCTGGCCTGAAAGGTCAGCCAGCCAGGCCACCAGCCAGTCCAGATCCAGCACACGGCCAGTGACTGCATCCTGCAATTCCAGGGAAGCAATGTATTCAACGGGATGAAGCTTCAGCTGTTCCGATGTTCGATGGCTGGTCAGCAGCTCATCAGCCTGAGTCCGTGACAGATTCCCTGTCTGCACCAGATCAGCAACCACTGTCTGCAGATCAAGCAGCAGCGTTCTGTGTCTGAGGGATTTCTTGAATGCGTCTGCCTTCAACTGTCGAGCTCCGGCCACGGTTTATTCCTTTATTGAACTGCAACGATTGTTCTACGTTATTCTCTCGCAATTACCCAAGGGTTGCACTTGAGATATCGACTTCAAGCTAAACCTCTCAACCTCAACAACTCAAAGCCACGCTCAGCCTTGCTTTTATCAGACGGCTGAAGAGGCATTTGCTCCTGCAGCGCTTTGGATATTTCAAACAAGGCAGCTTCGTCACCTTCGAGCAGCTCTATTTCAAGCTCGCAGATTCGACTGGTCAGATCACCGGACTTTACAAAACCATCGTCCAAAACCACTTCTACCCGTGCACTAGGCTCCGCCCAGTTGAGATACCAGCGAGTACGATCAAAGTCCGTAGAAAACAACGGCTGAAATTCACTCTCAGGGTATTCACCTAATGACTCAGGCCAGCGTTCTCTCAAGCCTTTCAGGTCCAGTTCAGGTGCATCAATAGGCCATTCCCATTCACCCCGTTTGGTGAGGCCATTAACACTGCTTCCTTTGGTCTTGAGTGTTTGGAAAAAGGCTCCATTTTTAGTTCGAACTCGCAGCGCCGCAGAGGCTTTATTCAAAGCTCTGTCCGCCGTATCAAAGTAGATATTACCCAGGTGAAATGTTTCTGATGCATTTAATGCGAACTTTTTCCAGAAAGGCAGTGTCTTAAGGGCAGGCAACTGGTTTTCACTGACCGCCAGCTTGAGTTCGGTTTCGTAGCTCATAAGGTTCTCGGTAACATTAAGTGTTTAGACACACTCAATGAACAGTAAGTAAGCCTTTGCCCGCCTCCGGCGAGCAAAGGCTTACTTACTGTTCATATGTCTGAGCACTAAGACTCAGCAACAGAAAACCGCGAGTTTACCTTTTACTGTGCAGGAAGTTCAGCCAGTACCTATAATTTTTCACGGAGTCCGGCAGCCCTGCTTCCGGGAATACATAAACAAGGTCTGAGTATGCCAACCAGCAACCTGCTATCCAGTGTATTCGGGCAGTCTCCTATTGGTCCGATTCAAAGGCACATCGCCAAGGCACATGAGTGCGCCATGGAGCTGGAGCCATTCTTCAAGGCGACCTTCTCAGGAGACTGGTCGGCTGTTGAGAAAATTCAGCAGTCCATCGTTCGCCTTGAAAATGATGCAGATAAAATTAAGAAGAACGTTCGTCTCTCATTGCCGAAAAGCCTGTTTCTTCCTGTCCCCCGTAGCGACCTTCTTGAGATTGTCACAGTTCAGGACAAGGTAGCCAACAGAGCGAAAGATATCGCCGGCATCGTACTGGGCAGACAAATGCTCATTCCTGAACCGATGCATCAGCCGTTTATGGATTATCTCAACCGTTCCATTGCTACGTCTGCTCAGGCGGTAAGAGCCATAGGTGAACTGGACTCACTATTGGAAACCGGTTTTCGAGGCCGGGAAGTTCAGCTGGTCGAAGAGCTGATAGAAGAACTGGACCAGATAGAAAGCGATACCGACAGGCATCAGATTGAAGTCAGAAAGATTCTGTTCCGCCTGGAAAAAGATCTACCTCCGGTAGATGTCATTTTCCTCTACAAGATTATTGACTGGGTCGGCGACCTGGCTGACAGAGCTTCCCGAGTGGGAAGTTACCTCCAGCTACTGCTGGCCCGTTAAGCTGTTTTTCACGGAAATGACTCATGAGCATTATCACTGAGTACGGCACCACTCTGCTTCTTTTAGCCTGCCTGTTTGCCTTTTTCATGGCATGGGGAGTGGGCGCTAACGATGTAGCCAACGCTATGGGCACATCAGTTGGATCAAAAGCCCTGACGATTCGCCAGGCCATCATCATTGCTATCTGCCTTGAGTTTCTTGGTGCCTATCTGGCTGGCGGCTCGGTTACCGACACCATTCGCAAAGGTATCATCGATCCCAGTATGCCAATACTTCAGGAGCAGCCTGAGCTGCTGGTGTTTGGCATGATGGCAGCACTGTTGGCTGCCGGTACCTGGCTTTTGGTGGCTACTCATTACGGTTGGCCTGTCTCCACGACTCATTCCATTGTCGGTGCTATCGTTGGCTTTGCTTCCGTAGGCATTTCTGTCGACGCGGTTAACTGGGCAAAAGTGGGCTCTATTGTTGCCAGCTGGATAATTTCTCCTCTCTTATCAGGCTGTATTGCCTTTATGATTTTTATGAGTGTTCAGAAACTGATTCTGGATACAGAACATCCGTTCAAGAACGCCAAGAAATACGTTCCCATCTACATGTTTCTTGTTGGCTTTATGATGTCCATGGTTACCATGGTGAAAGGCCTTAAGCATATAGGTCTTCCACTGGACTATGCCGAAAGTATTCTGCTGGCAGTACCGGTTGGTCTGCTGGTGATGCTGGCAGGCAAGGCTGCTCTTTCCCGGATTGAAGAAGATGTGCAGGCGGATAAGGCTTTCCACTTCTCCAGTGTCGAGAAAGTGTTCGGAGTCATGATGATCTTCACGGCCTGCTCCATGGCCTTTGCCCATGGTTCCAATGATGTCGCAAACGCTGTGGGTCCTATGGCCGCAGTGGCCAGTATCATCGCCAGTGGCGGAGAAATTACCGGACAGTCGGCTATGCCAAGCTGGGTTCTGTTACTGGGTGCAGCAGGTATTGTGGTTGGCCTGGCGACCTATGGCTACAAGGTCATGGCGACCATCGGCACTCATATTACCGAACTGACCCCCAGCCGTGGTTTTGCTGCTGAGCTGGCAGCAGCCAGTACAGTTGTACTGGCCACAGGAACTGGCTTGCCTATATCCACCACCCACACTTTAGTGGGTGCCGTTCTGGGCGTCGGTCTTGCCAGAGGTATCGGAGCTCTGAACCTGAAAGTCATTGGTACGATATTTATGTCCTGGCTGATCACCCTGCCTGCAGGTGCTCTACTGGCCATTCTTTACTTCCACATACTCAAGGCTGTTTTCTAGACCCTACATTTTTCACTGCTATTAATGACGTGAGGAACAGCCCTGAAATAAGTTCCTCTTTCTAATGTTATTTCGGGACTACTCCTAAGTACACGACCATATTGAGCCATCCGTCATTATCCTGCCTGGTGGGCTAATGACGGTTTGATTCTCGATTATGTGTATCCTCACACATACGTGCTGTTATGATTGATTGGTAATGGCACTTTCTTTTAATCTGCCAGTCCAACGACTAAAAACCATCCACACCAAAGCGCCTGAATAATCGCGATGTGAGAGGAATATGACCGGAACTCTTCAGCCTGACTTTACGTCTGCCTTATCCAGATTGATTGAGATTCCTTCGGTCAGCTCAACCCTGCCTGAACTGGATATGGGCAATATGCCTGTTATCAATGAGCTGGCAGGCTGGCTGGAAAACATGGGCTTCAATTGTGAAATCATGCCGATTCCGGGAGAGCCTAATAAGGCTAACCTGATCGCCACCCTGGGTTCAGGTCCTGGAGGGCTGGTACTGTCTGGCCACACAGATACTGTTCCCTACAATGCCAACCGCTGGAACTTTGATCCTTTCAAAATGCAGGAGGCCAACAACCGTCTTTATGGTTTGGGCACCTGTGATATGAAAGGATTCTTTGCTCTGGCGATGGAAGCGGCACGAGCCTATCTCGACCAACCCTTCAAAGCTCCATTGATCATTCTCGCCACGGCTGATGAGGAGTCATCCATGAGTGGGGCAAGAGCTTTGGCTGCCGCCGGTAAACCCAAAGGCCGTTATGCCGTGATTGGCGAGCCAACAGGTATGGTTCCTGTCTATATGCATAAAGGCATTATGATGGAAAGGGTCAGCATAATTGGCCAATCGGGTCACTCCAGTAACCCTGCACTGGGTAGAAATGCCATGGAGACTGCTCATAAAGTGATCTCCGAGATCATGGCTTATAGAACCGATCTTGGTAGCCAATACAATAATCCCGGTTTTGCCGTCCCAACGCCTACCGTCAATCTTGGCTGCATCCATGGCGGTGATAACCCCAACCGGATTTGTGGCAGCTGTCGTCTTGATTTTGATGTACGACTGCTTCCGGGCATGGACAGCCAACAGTTGCGCAATGGTCTTCGCAAACGCCTTCTGCCTTTTGCGGAACAAGACGGCGTAGAACTTGCACTGGAAGCCATCAGCCCGAGTATTGAACCCTTTGCTGGAAGCAGTGACTCACCATTGGTAAAAGCCTGTGAAGAACTGACAGGCTATACCGCAGAGTCTGTCGCTTTTACCACAGAAGCACCTTTTTTCAGTGACATGGGGATGGATACCGTTGTACTGGGCCCTGGTGATATTGATCAGGCCCACCAGCCTGATGAATTTCTGGCTTTGGATCGAATACAACCGACCATTGACCTGCTTCAGGCATTAATCCGAAAATACTGTCTGAACTGAGCAAATGTCTCGACATATGAATTCATATGTCGAGACTCTTAACCAGCAGATATATGCTCTTCCTGAAAGAATAAGAACGAAAACGAGCTTGCAGCCATGAGCGAACAGCAACAGCAGTACGTAAAATTTTTCAGACAGTCTTCTCCCTATATTCATGCCCATCACGGTAAAACGTTTGTGATCACCCTGGGTGGAGAAGCGCTGGCCCATGAAAACCTGACCAATATCATTAATGATATTGCGCTCCTTAACAGTCTGGGCGTTCGACTGGTGCTGGTGCATGGTGCTCGTCCCCAGATTGAAGAAAGGCTGAAATCCAGGAAGCTGACTTCGAACTTTGTAAACGGCCGTCGTGTAACCGACAGACAGTGTCTGGAATCTGTGATGGATGCTGTCGGCAATCTGCGCGCAAGGATTGAATCAAAACTGTCACTGGGTCTGGTGAACTCTCCCATGCACGGTGCCAGCATTCGTGTCATCAGTGGTAACTTCGTTACGGCCCGGCCTATTGGTGTGATTAATGGCACAGACTTTCTTCATACCGGAGAAGTCAGAAAAGTCGACCAGGAAGCCATCAACCAGCAGCTGGACAGTGGCTACATTGTTCTTCTTTCCTGCCTCGGACACTCACCCACCGGAGAGCTGTTCAATATGGAAGTGGAGGAAGTAGCAACCAATGCAGCCGTCTCCCTGAAAGCCGAGAAGCTGATTCTCTATTCCAGCCAGAAAGGTCTGACTGACGGTCAGGGTAATATCTTCAATAGAATTCCATACCTCGAAGCCAGTCAGTTATTGAAATCCCAGGACGGTGAAATGAAGCGACTACTGACTTCTGCTATCAAAGCCTGTGAAGCAGGTGTCGACCGTGCTCAGTTGATTGATTACCGGCAGGATGGTTCGTTGCTTCTGGAGCTTTTTACCCGTGACGGTTCCGGTACATTGATCTCCCGTGACCGTTATGAAGAGATTCGTGAAGCCACCATTGATGACGTCGGCGGTATTCTCGAACTGATTCAACCGCTGGAACAAAAGGGTATTCTTAGAAGACGCTCGAGAAAGGAACTGGAACGGGAAATAAAACTGTTCAGGGTAATCTCACTGGATGGAATGATCATTGGCTGCGCCGCGATCCATCCATTTAATGGCGACAAAATTGCTGAACTGGCCTGTCTGGTTGTTCACCCTGAATACCGTCAGGACAACCGCGGGGATGATTTACTGGAAGCCATTGAGGAACAAGCTCGGCAGAAAGGCATGGAGAATATCTTTGTCCTGACAACTCGTACCAAGCACTGGTTTCTGGAAAGAGGTTTCAATGAGTCAGGGCCGGAAAATCTGCCGAAGAAAAAAAGGGAGTCATATGACTCTGGTCGTCAATCCAACGTTCTTCTAAAGGCACTCTGAAAACCTCTTCAGGAAAGATCAGAGCGGCGACTGAGGTGGGATAACACCGGCAAGCTGTCGGTCCCAGAATTCGGTTTTGGAAATCACGCTGCGGTAATAACTGCCAATGGCACCGGCCGTCATCTGTTCAATCAGTTGGCGGTTGTACTGCCACCTTAAGACTTGTACGGCCAGTTCATATTCATCGACGTATTGTCCGACCTGTTCCTGTATACGCAGTTTTTCCATGACGTCTTTATGATGGTCATGGAGCTTTAGAATGCTCTCGGCAAAATTTTCCAGGCCGGCTTTTGACTGCTTTCTCATGGTATTCATTTCTTCACGGCCAGTCCTTTCCCGCCAGCGTAGCCAGCTGAACGTTTTTGATTTCCCGGAACGCTTACCGGTAATTTTATCCATTCGATATTCATTCAGCCGGTCATTCCAGTTGTTAACCAGCAGCTCTGCAAGAAAGAAGAAGCCAAAAACAATCACACCATCAACCGACGGCTTGGGCAGGTAAGGAGAAATTTCCAGTTTTGGCAAACCGGTGATGCCATGCCAGCCCACTTTAAGCCCATGAACAGTCGTTGCTTTAACAGCACCTTTAATCCAGCTTTTTAAGTAACAACCCAGCCCAGACTTAACCAAAGTAAATGCATTAGCTACGTTACTGGCCTGTTTATTAAATCGACCTTTCTCATCTTCCGTTAGTTTTACATCAGGCATTTCTTCTTCGAGAATACGTTCAAGCTCTTCATAAGAAGCCTCTGATGCTTCACCCTGTTTTTGTTTGCTGGACAACTTAGGAAAAACATCTTGCAACCACTCAGATTTATTGGTTTGAAAATGGTAACGAGTGCCTAGCACCCTTGGATCATTGGCTGCCCGATTAAATACTTTTATCCGCTGAGCCTCTGGCATTTTTTCAAAAACACTCGTCCAGAGGTGATCGACTTTGCCCGTCCATTCCCTGTCCATTCTTGATACATCTTCAACTGCAGCAGTATAAAAACGCTTATAGATATGAAACGCTTCTTTAAGATTATTCCTTCGATATAAATACCGTGCTTTCCCTTCTTCAAGTTTGATCACTGTTTCAAGGCAACTTTCATCTTCTTTCATCTTTACCCGGGCTTCAGCATCCAGCTCCAGCTCGGAATACGAATTAAAAATTCGGGTCAGTGTTTCATGGGAACAGATATATCGCAGACTTTTCAGGAAGGTTCGAAATCTCTTTTCATCCAGCTCAGATATAACCCCAAGATCGCTTACTTCAAAATTATAATCTCTTGAAGACTCTGCCTGCTGAAGTGCTCGAATAGCCTTTGCCATTCTGATCATTTCAGTACCACCGCTCCATGCACCGGTCCAGGCAATATACGTAAATATTGTCATAGCGGAGCCTATACCGCCTGAAACCAAGCCAGTCATGACAGCACTGACAATCATGGCAAAAGTATTGAGAACAATATCTTTTTTATTTCTCAGTACATAACGCTTCAACCTGTTTTTCAGGTCATTTTTGCTCAGCTTGACGCCACCGCCGCTATCGACGACGGTTTGAATATACTCTTTATCTTCATGATCAAGCTGGTATTTCGTTGCCTTGGGTTTTTCCAACACCGGGGCTGGTGGATTTAATCCAGCTGTTTCGCCAAGTGTTTGTTCAATTGGAGGCAGCGGCTGGCTACCTTCAGTACTGAATTGCCAGCGAAGCGCATTTTTGATATCAACCAGTCTCTCGAATGTGACATCCTTTTCTCTGCCAACACTTTTTTCTAGCAGTAACCCTCTCACTGCACGCTCAACATCATCCGCCGAGGCTCCATACTCATTCACTGCCAGTTGAATCAGGTCTGGTACCAGCGCACTCTCCAGAAAGCCGACGGGCAGCCTTCTGTCATGAGCCAGAAATTTGTAAGCCAAACCTACTGAGGTACAGGATGCTGTATCTTCGACTTCACCAAGCAGCTTTTCGTCAATTGCTCTGGTGCCACCCGATAACACAACTTCCATTTTGCCGTTTTTAAGCTCTTCACCGAGCTTGCAGACATCGTGATAAGCCATGACACAGGCAATGCGGTAATCATTCAGGCTGCGCTGAACTGCGCTGTCAGACGAGGAATGTCCTTTCTGGCAAACTCTCTCATAAAAACTGAGGGCTTCACGGGCTGAAGGACCACTGCCAAGAACTCTTTTTGCCAGACGTGCGATACCTTTAAACAGGCCAACGACTCTGCCTCCCCAACGGCCATAGTCGATCTCACCAAGGGATGGTGTCTCTTTATGGCGGGGAGCAACTCTTCCCGAAGAGTTGAAAGCTGGCTGGTCCGTAGGCCCTAGCGGCATACCTCTGAATCCCTGAGATATCGATTATTGATGCCACTGCCAAATCCTTTAGATCAGCATCAAATAAGCAATTGCTGAAATATAAACTTATGGAATATAAAGGCGCAGTAGTTATTAATAAGAAATATAGTAAGAGAGAGGCTACGAGGCGGATTAAATCAGTTCACAGAAAAATAAAAGAGGGGGTATGTGAAACAAGAGCAACTGTTTTTTGAAAGCTGCTCCCGAAATAGCACGGTTACTTTCTGTCCAGCACCAGATAGCTGAACGTCAATGGCTCTTCATCTTCAGAGTGCTGATCTTCCCGAGCAATCTCCTGCCACTCACTGTCATCAAGTTCAGGAAAGAATGCATCACCCTCAAAGCTTTGATAAACACGGGTCAGATAAAGACGGTCAGCCTGAGGTAATGCCAAACGATAAATCTCGGCTCCACCAATCACCATCACTTCACCCTGGCCGTTAATCAGGGCAACGTCTTCTGCCAGAGAAATGGCGTCTGCCAGAGTGTGAACAACTTTCACACCTTCATGTGTCCACTCTTTGTCTCGAGTGATAACAATATTGGTGCGACCCGGTAGAGGCTTGCGGAGAGAATCAAAAGTCTTGCGACCCATAATGATCGGCTTACCCATGGTAACTGCTTTGAAGTAACGCAGATCACCCGGCAGATACCATGGCATTTTATTATTGATACCGATGGCATTGTTCTCGGCTACCGCGGCAATCATGGCTATTTTCATAAGATGGAATCACTGATAAGAAAACCTGCAACCCATTCTCTTTGATCAAATGGCTGTGATCAAATGTCTTTAGGAGTAGCCCCGAAATAACTTCCCGATTTACTTTCCCCTTTGCTCCGCAAAGGGGAAAGTAACATTAGAAGCGGGAGCTTATTTCAGAGCTGCAGGCTCAAGGACTGAAAGGCTTGCGGAATTAAGCGTCTTTCTTAGGACTGAACACACCGACATTCTCATGACCTTCATCACGAAGATGCATAGCGTGCAGCTGACTCATTACGCCTTTTTCACAATAGAGCAGGTAGTTCTTACTCTTATCCAGTTCCGGGAACTTAGTGCGCAGCTGATAGAAAGGAAGCGTCAGCACTTCCTGGTCCGGCAGAGAGAACGGTTTAATTTCTTCTTCATCAGGGTGACGAATGTCAATCACTACATCGTTCAGTTCGGTGTGATCAACCACTGCCACTTCTTCGCGTGCCAGGTCATCAGAGACGATATCCGTCATAAATACTTTACGACGGGTAGCAATGGCCTCATCCAGTACGCTGAAATCAAATTTGCTCTCTTCATGAACAATTTTCTCAGGCTTGGCTTTGGTGGTCGGATTCTTTGAAATGACAGCACAGTACTCAGGAATGTTCTTAACAAACTCTTCAGTACCGATACGGGTAGAGATGTTGATAATGTCCTGTTTATCCATGGCTACCAGAGGACGAAGCACAAGATGGTCTGTAACAGAATCAATCACTGAAAGATTGGTCAGTGTCTGACTGGACACCTGAGCAATAGCTTCGCCGGTGACCACTGCTTCCACATACATCTCTTTTGCCACCTGAGCGGAAGCACGCAGCATCATGCGCTTGAGAATAACGCCCATCTGGGAGTTATCCACTTTGTTCAGAATCTCTTCTACCACACCTTCAAAAGGTACAGTTACGAAGCTGACGTTATGGGATGAGCCATAACGACTCCACAAGTAGTAAGCCACTTCCTTAACGGCCAGCTCATGAGCATGACCACCAAGATTGAAAAAACAGAAGTGTGTTCGTACACCGCGTTTCATCATCAGAAAGCTGGAAACAGTAGAGTCAAAACCGCCGGAAATCAGGGACAGGCAAGGCTCCATGGAACCCAGTGGATAACCACCCAGACCAGGACCACGATCCGTTACCAGGAAGTAACGCTGTTTTTTTATTTCAATCTTTACGACAACGTCAGGATTCTTCAGTTTTACACCAGCTGCATCGGTCTGCTGGTTCAAACCACCACCGACGTATTTCTCAACATCAACAGATTTAAACTCATGCTTGCCAGAACGTTGACAGGTCACGCGGAACGTCTTGCCTTTCAGAACGTCACGGTTCACTTCAACGGCGTTCTCCACAATGTCGTCGAAGTCGGTCAGCGGATACTCTTTTACCTGCTGCCAGTAAGCAATGCCCGGAATAGTGCCGAGCAGATCTTTAACCTGGGCAACCAGAATACTGTCGTCGGAACTGGTCGCCAGTTCAATGAAATCCCAGTTGCCTGTAACGACGACACCTTCATCGACGCTCTTAAGGACGGCCCGAATATTCTTGCGAAGCTGTTTGATAAAACGCTTACGAACCGGTGGGCTTTTAATAGTGATTTCGGGAAACAGCTTAACGATAAACTTCATGGATCTGGATTACCTGAATCAGCCTGCACAGATAAAGTGCCAACCAGAGAAGAGGACAGCACAGCAGGATAGAATTTTGATGGCGGAATTATACAGAAATGTCCAGTCGTCAGACATCTCTTGATGACAGCCATTGATCAAAGTCATAGCCAACCTCCGAACGGAAGTACAACCACCTACAGGCATTAGTACTCTGCACATTTTCACGATACACTGTGCCGCGCTTGAGTTTGGAGCACAGCAGAACCTTTTCTTTTGCTTGTACGCACCAATATAGTGCAACTATAAAAGCATAAAGCACTAAATTTGTGCATTTATTCGAGCAGAGTTCAGACCGTTACAGTGTCATTAAGTACTAATGAATTGTCTGAACAGTCATTCAACGCTTTTCACTGAGCTTTGACTGAACAAATGTTCGAATATTGATCAAATTCCAGTTCTGGCATAGCGATTGCTTTACAGAATGGGAACGTTGCCCAGGCAACAAACGAACATGCAGACCGACGGATACGATGTACAGGGCCTCGACCTGACAGTCGACCAACGGTGCTCACATAAGAGCTATAAGTCCTTTGGAGGATACAAAAAATGTCTAAAACTCTGGACCTGATCAAGGATCATGACGTCAAGTGGGTTGATATGCGTTTTACCGACACCATTGGTAAAGAGCATCACGTTTCCATGCCGATCAGCGAAATCGATGAAGATTTCTTCGAAATCGGCAAGATGTTCGACGGCTCCTCCATCGCTGGCTGGAAAGGCATTAACGAATCCGACATGATCATGTTACCGGACGACGAAAGTTCTGTAATTGATCCGTTCACCGATGAAACCACACTGAACATTCGTTGTGACATCATCGAGCCAAACACCATGCAAGGCTACGAGCGTGACCCACGTTCCGTTGCCAAGCGCGCTGAAGAATTCCTGAAGTCTACCGGTATTGCTGACACCGCTTTCTTTGGTCCGGAGCCAGAATTCTTTGTATTTGACGACGTCAAATGGAACGTGGGCATGTCCGGCGCGTCTTACGAGATCAACTCTGAAGAAGCAGCCTGGTCTTCCAATAAGTCTTTCGAAGGTGGCAACACCGGTCACCGTCCTCGCGTTAAAGGCGGTTACTTCCCGGTTCCTCCTGTTGACTCCCTGCACGACATCCGTGCAGCCATGTGTACTGCCATGGAAGCACAAGGTCTGGGCGTAGAAGTACATCACCACGAAGTGGGTACTGCCGGTCAGTGTGAAATCGGTGTTAAGTTCAACACCATGGTTAAGAAAGCTGATGAAGTTCAGGTTCTGAAGTACGCTGTTCACAACGTAGCTCACGTTTACGGCAAGACTGCTACCTTTATGCCTAAGCCGGTAGTAGGCGACAACGGTTCTGGTATGCACGTTCACATGTCACTGAGCAAAGACGGTGAAAACCTGTTCTCTGGCGACAGCTATGCAGGCCTGAGTGAAAACGCTCTGTACTACATCGGTGGTGTCATCAAGCACGCTAAAGCAATCAACGCATTTGCCAACGCTTCCACCAACTCTTACAAGCGTCTGATTCCAGGTTTTGAAGCTCCAGTAATGCTGGCTTACTCTGCCCGTAACCGTTCCGCTTCTATCCGCATTCCTTTCGTGAACAGCCCTAAGGCTCGTCGCGTAGAAGTTCGCTTCCCTGATCCAACTGCCAACCCATACCTGTGCTTCGCTGCACTGCTGATGGCTGGCCTGGACGGCATCAAGAACAAGATCCACCCTGGCGATGCTGCTGACAAGGATCTGTATGACCTGCCAGCTGAAGAAGCGCTGGAAATTCCAACCGTTGCCGAGAGCCTGGAAGAAGCTCTGGCATGCCTGGACGCCGATCGTGAGTTCCTGACTGCCGGTGGTGTATTCACCGACGACATGATCGATGCTTACATCAATCTGAAGAAAGAAGAGTGTGTAGCTGTTAGCCAGACTACTCACCCGGTAGAATTTGACCTGTATTACAGCCTCTAATCCTACCCAGAAAGTAAAGACTCACTTTACTCTCTAGACAAAAACCCCTAAAGCCGGAGCTGCTAATTTTCATAAGCACTCCGGCTTTTTCCATTCTATGGAAAAGCCCGCCACTGTTATTCCCGACCCTGCCGAAGTACTCTATGTGGCAAACACATTTTGCAATAAGAATGCTTGGCAAAATGTACGTGACACACTCTTCATATTTCATGGACAGATCATGCCAGGTAAACTAATTTTCACCCTGTTTTTATCCAGCTTATTTGTTCTTCCAGTGGCAGCAGGCGCTATCTACAAAACTGTGGATGCTAACGGCAACACTGTTTACACCGATTCCCCTCCCGCTAACCAACGAGCAGAGGAGGTAGATTTACCTGTAATTACTCCTCTGCAAATCAACTCACCACAAAAAATCTACAGACCCAAAACCAGAAAGCAGACGATAGCAGACACTGATTACAGCTCTCTGGAAATCACCAGCCCCACCCACAACGCCACTGTTAGAAACAACGGTAACCTCACGGTTTCAGCAAAGCTCGATACAGCCCTCATGTCCGGCCACAAGTTTCAGCTCTTCATAAATGGCAAGGCATACAGCAAGAAGCAGCGAAGCCCCAGTTTCAAACTTTCCGATATGAACCGTGGCACGCACACTTTGGAGGTTGCCATTGTTAACAGCAGAGGCAAGAAGCTGGAAACCGCTTCCAGCACCATCCATGTCCAGAAAGCCATATACAGGGCTCCTGTAACTCCCCAGCCTCGCTCCTGACTCAATCTCACCTCCAGGAGCCTGTCGGACTTACCACTGACCTAGTGCCTCAAAACAATTACGCACCACTTTGGTGCGCGTTTCTTTTTTAACTTATACTAGCCCCTTCACAGTGCATCCTTACTGCAATCGCTTTACCTGAAGATGCAGCCTTTAATACACAACTCTTATTTTAACGACCATCAACAATACTGGCTCGACTCTTGCAAGATAGATAATTGCAAAAATAAGAAGAAAGCCTAAAAACAAGAGCTGAAGAGTATCTAACGTGAATGCCAACTTCCTGCTGGACAATCTGAATACCGCAATCATTGCTCTTGATGAAGGCTTTAGTCTGTCTTATCTGAACCAGGCTGCAGAAGCCCTGCTGGACATCAGTCAAAAAAGCAGTAAAGGCCTGCCTGTGAGCAGCATCATAGAGCACAGCGCGTTACAGGAAGATTTGCACAGAGCCAGACAACAAAACCAGCAGTTCACTCGAAGAGAGTCTGAATTGATGACCCACAATGGTGCAATTCTGGTGGACTATACCGTTACGCCTTCGGACATCAGTGAAGCCTCACTGATTATCGAAGTTCACCCACGAGACCGCCTTCAGCGTATTACCCGGGAAGAATCTCTGGTGGCCAAGCAAACAACGTCCCGAATTCTGGCACGTGGTCTGGCTCATGAAATCAAAAACCCTTTAGGTGGCATTCTCGGTTCTGCCCAGCTTCTGGACAGACAGCTGAATGAGCCAGACCAAAAAGAATATACGTACATTATCATTGAAGAAGCCAAGCGTTTACGAGACCTGGTTGATCAGATGCTGGGGCCTATTCAGCCACCCAAGATGCTCGATCTGAATATTCATGAAGTACTGGAAAGGGTCATTCAGCTGACTCATGCTGAAACAGAAGGCGAGTTGAGCATTATTAAAGATTATGACCCCAGCATTCCAAACTTCCCTGCAGACCGGGAACGACTGATTCAGGCGCTGCTGAACCTGTTAAGAAATGCCATGCAGGCCATTAAACAATATATGCCTCTGTCTGATGGCGAAGTCAGGGTGACCAGCCGAATTGCCCGCCAGTTTACCATTGGCAACAAACGACAAAGGCTCGTTTGTCATCTCACTATTACCGACAACGGTCCTGGTATTCCCGAGCACCTTAAGGAAAGTATCTTCTACCCGATGATCAGCGGTCGTCCTGAAGGAACCGGGTTAGGACTGCCAATGGCGCAGTACATTATCAGCCAGCATCACGGCTTGATCGAGTGCGACAGCAAACCCGGGCAAACCAGTTTTCACGTCTACCTGCCTCTTCTTACGGAAGAAGCCAGTCAATTTAACGGAGCCTATCAATGAGCACTAAAGCCAATATCTGGGTCATTGATGATGACCGTTCCATTCGCTGGGTTCTGGAAAAAGCGCTACAAGCAGAAAGCATCATTACTGAGTCGTTTGAATCGGCGGACTCTGCTCTGGCAGCTCTAAAGCACAGCCAGCCTGAAGCGATTATCAGCGATGTCAGAATGCCGGGCATGAATGGTCTGGAGTTTATGGTAGAAGTTCAGAAAGAGTTTCCGGATCTGCCTGTCATTATTATGACCGCCCACTCCGATCTCGACAGCGCTGTTTCTTCTTACCAGAGCGGTGCATTTGAGTACTTACCTAAACCCTTTGATGTCGATGAAGCGATTGCCCTGACAAAACGCGCACTTGAGCACAGTCGTCAAAACAAAGCAAAACTGACGGTCAAACCCATTGAAAACAGCACTGAAATCATCGGCGAAGCACCTGCCATGCAGGAGGTTTTCAGAGCTATCGGTAGACTGTCTCAGTCCAATATTACGGTTTTAATTAATGGCGAATCCGGTACGGGTAAAGAATTGGTTGCCAAAGCACTGCACCGTCACAGCCCAAGAGCCGAGAGTCCCTTTATTGCACTGAATATGGCCGCCATTCCCAGAGACCTGATTGAATCAGAGCTTTTCGGGCATGAGAAAGGTGCCTTTACTGGCGCAGGCGCCATGCGCAAAGGTCGCTTTGAACAGGCCGCTCACGGAACCCTGTTTCTCGATGAAATTGGCGATATGCCTGCTGACACTCAGACTCGGCTTTTGAGAGTATTGGCTGATGGTGAGTTCTATCGGGTTGGTGGACACACTCCCGTGCAAGCTGATGTAAGAATCATTGCCGCCACTCACCAAAATCTGGAAAAACTGGTAGAAGAAGGCACCTTCCGTGAAGATCTTTTCCACAGATTAAACGTTATCAGAATACACCTGCCTCGCCTTCAGGAAAGAGCTGAAGATATTCCTGTGCTGGCAAGGCACTTCCTGAGCTCGGCCGCTAAAGAACTCAATGTTGAAACAAAAATTCTGACCGAAGAAACCGCTCAGTATATTGCCTCACTCAGATGGCAGGGTAATGTCAGGCAGCTGGAAAACACTTGTCGCTGGCTAACCGTTATGGCATCAGGTCGAGAAATTCTTATCTCTGACCTGCCGCCAGAGTTGATGGAACAAAACGACTCAGGACTAGTGATCACTCAACCTGTCAGCTGGGAGCATCAGTTAAAGCTCTGGGCTGATAGAGAGCTGGCCACAGGTAACAGCGGCATTCTGCAAAAAGCGGTGCCTGCTTTTG
This sequence comes from Endozoicomonas sp. OPT23, assembly GCF_009653635.1. Classification (GTDB taxonomy): domain Bacteria; phylum Pseudomonadota; class Gammaproteobacteria; order Pseudomonadales; family Endozoicomonadaceae; genus Endozoicomonas_A. The sequence continues at coordinate 56,345 of NZ_PPFD01000003.1, forward strand.
AACGCATTCTGATTGATGCGGCCCTTCAACATACCGGAGGCCGAAAGAGAGATGCGTCTGACCTTTTAGGCTGGGGACGAAATACCCTGACACGCAAGATAAAAGAACTGGGTATTGAAAGTATGTCCGAGACTGATTAGGAGGGGCTGTATTAATCTGACAGCAAAAATCACACTAACGCCTTATAGGCACTTATACGTAAATCGCGTTTTAATTAGGGGCTGGAACTTAATTAGCCGAATGCAGAGCCGTTTCTCATATTGGAAGTTCAGTAGGGATTTGAACGAATATAAGATACTCGGCTTAAAGTCCATACTGAAAATGAAGCTCACTTTCATATGGGTGGCCCCATGGGCAAATTATACGGATATAACAAAGCCTTCCTACCTCTCCTGCTGGGATTTATCCTTATCACAGGTATCACCAGTACACAGGCTGCAACACAGGGAAAGATGGGGAGTACCTCCACTGCCAGTATGGTGATCCGGCTTATTATTCACCCTAATGTCAGAACCAGCATCGCTGAGACCTTCCAGGACGATAAACACACGGTTACCAAAGCAAGAATCAACCAGAAAGAACCTCTCTGCATTAAAGGCACCGGAATGGATCACTACAAAGTGACCGCCAACGGATCCGGACCCGAAGGACAGTTCATCATTAAGGAAAATGAACGGAAACTGGCTTACAACGTCAATATCTGGAATGGCAGCAACAAGCTCGACACCCTCAGCCATGGCCAGCCTGGCCGCACCTTAAGAACCAGTAAGCTCAACAGCAAATGTGACGACAATAGAACCTCTTTCAGTGTCGACATGCCTGCAAAGCAATTCTTCAAAACAGCACTTGGCACATTGGGATTAACTATCAGCGCAGAATGAAGCGATTAAAACTAGCACTGTTTACCTAGGACATAAGTACTTTTAGAATGGGCTCAAATACGAATCACCCAATGCTATAAAAACAGCAAGGGAGCCCGAACTTATGAAGTTAAGGATCACATCCTGGCTTACCCCTTTATTGCTCGCACTCAGCAGCAACGCCTTCGCCGCCATGTCTCTGGATCGTATGATTGTTTATTTCGATGCTGATGATGCACCTCGACAGGACGTAGTCGTCTCCAATCCGGACAACGAAAACCTTTACCTACAAACTGAAGTCTATAAAGTCATCAACCCGGGCAGCGACAAGGAAGAACGCGTTCGAGTGACTGACCCAGCTCAGATGAAGCTGCTTAGCACCCCGAGAAAAGCCATCATTGCGCCGAGCAGCCGTAAGACGGTTCGCCTCGTCAGCCTGGAAACTCCAACCGATGTTGAGTCTGTATACCGGGTAACCTTTAAACCTGTTGTCGGTGATATCAAGGCCACTCAAAATGCGATTAAACTACTGATTGCTTATCAGGCGCTGGTTTTTATTCGTCCTGAAAATGCGGCTTATAAAGTCACAGCAAAGAGAGAAAAGGACTCTGTTACCTTTACCAACAGCGGCAATATGAATGTCGTTCTTCGAAATGGTAAGTTCTGTAAGGGCAAGGGTGACAATAAACAGTGCGACGAAATAAAAGACGGAACTCGTTTGTATGCTGGCCAGAGCTGGAGCCTGAAGCTGCCATCTAATGATGTGAAAATTGAGTACGGACTGTTTAACGGTGAAAACGAAGAGCGGAAAGTTTTTTAAGTTCAATCATAACGAAACAGTTGTCGATATCTTCAAGTCTGGTGCCCACACCTCAAGTGCGGGCACTTGATTAACTTGGTTCAACAATCAGTTCAAGAACATCCTGATAAGAACCCGCAGCCTTTCCTGCAATGTCCTCAGCGAGAACGGAGATATCAATATTCATATTTTCCTGACCAGATGCACAGAGCTGTGAGTCCGATACACGCCAGGAGTTTTGGCTGACAGAATCAGCCCCTTCAGTCAGACTCCGCCTATTGCCCTGCCCCTGACCATTTCCGGCTCTACCCACAGACACCTGATAGGGAATAGTAGTACCGGAAGAACCAAGCAGAAACTCTCCATCGCCATTAGCACTGTTCGCCTTAATTCCAAAACGGTCTGCTCCGATCGTATACACACAAAAGTTCTGATCACTTTTGACATTCTGGCCAGCCTGCACCTCAAGAGTTACATCCTCCAGACCTGAAATCTGAATTCTGGGCTGAAAACTGATCGAGACAACAAAAGGCACTTCAACAGCGAGGTGCGGAGCTTCTCTTCTCTGTCCACGCAGGGTAAATGTTCCTCTGTAGTTTTCAGCTTTGGCTAACCTGAGAATATCTGATCGCAACAGCGAGGCGTAAATATAAAAGCTGCTGCCCGCACATGTAGTGCCCCTACCGGGCAAAACATCACTTTCCCTATTTGAAAAATCGATCACTTCGTCAGTGGTAGTTCTTTCCATAGTGATAGATACAGGGATAGCAGGTCCTGTGCTGCCCTCATCTGCAGGCACAAGGAACACCCCGTCAGCAGACCCCAAACTGACTACCGAAGCTTCCAGAACCCTGTCAACCTGAGGCCTGGATGGAAGCGAGCGTTCATTGAATGACAGCAGGCAAAGTGGACCTCTACTGGTTCGCCAGCGAACTGCAGTCTGGCCATCATCTGCCCACTGACCAAACTCCAGGTCATAGACACGCTTGAGTTTGATATCGAAGTCGCGGTTTTCGATCACAGGCCCCGGATCGACATCAATAGTCTGGCTGTCACAGTCTGCGAATACGCCAGCATCATTAATACACTGAGTATCTAGCCTGCCATATGCATGGGAAGCCTGCAGAGCGAAGAGGAATAAAAGGGTGAGGTTTCTGAGCAACATCTTATGCTCCCGGCTTAATCATAAAAGTCACCTGCCCGGAAGCTTTGCGATTCAAATGTAGACAACAACTATCGTATAATACAATTACTGGAAGAGTAACTCTTTAAGTTATTTATGAATTTTTCTTACGCGACCATTTATATTGCACTAACTGTCACTTCCATCACATCGGTATAAACACCAGCAGGCGCAGCCTCCAGGTCCGGGACAGCTACTTCTACTCTCAACATTGCATTAACCGAGGAATCACAGTTCAGAGACGAACTCCCCCTGCCTGTGCCAATCCGTCCCTCCGTTTCAATGGAAGACCATTGTGAAGTATTTGATGGCCTGAAACTGACTCGATAGGGAATGTTATTGTCGCCATTCACCAGGCCAAAACTGCCACCTTCATGGTTATCGGTATCAAGACTCAAGGCGTAATTGGACTGACCCAATGCGAATACACAAAAGCTCATGTCCTTAAATAACCAGCTATCGCCAGCATCAGCCGAGCTCAATTCCATATCCTTTAAGCCTGATACACGATAAAGGACAGGAAGTGGTCCGTTCTCGCCACTGAATAATCTCACAGAGAACGACTTTCTCACCCTGACGACAGCCCCGGTGGTTGGAATACTTTCCACAGTAATAGAGAAGGTACCCTCAAAAGGGCCAACGCTGCTCACTGCCAGCAAATCCTGCAACCTGACAGTGGCATAAATGCTGAACTCCCTGTTCAGGCAGCTTGTGCCACCTACATCCTCACTGTTAATAGTCAGGCTGTTATCCTGATCTTTTAAAAACGAAACACTGTCACTACCACCATCCCTTCCTATCCTGAGTTCTACTGGCAGGCTTGAGCCTGGAACACTGGTATGCCTGAGCAGTAAATCACTTCCCTCAACAGTAATTCTGTAGTTATGCACATCTCGACCTCCTCCTGGCGGATCCTCATAGGCCAGAATACAAAACTCCAACCCGGAGTTACCTGTATTTAACTGCGGAGTTTCACCTGTTAAATCAGTACTGCCGGACCAGCCTGAAGCTGAAATATTCAGCCTGTCCAGCCGTTTAAGTTTGATAATATTTCGTCGGGTAGAGTTTGCTGAATGGTATTCAAATTCACAGACAGCATAGGTATTACAACCAGGATCACCGGAAATCAGTTGCGCTGCAAAAGCACCGGAAGACAGGCACAACAGAGCTGACAACCAGAATCCGAATCTATAGAAAATACTGACAACCAAACTTATTTCCTTTTCGAGATAGCCAACTGGCCTTCCAACTGAGGCGCACAACTGGCATCAGCCAATTCAATGGACCCCATTCTTAATACATTCTTTTCACTGGCCTCCGGAATATCCAGCGAGCATAACCAGCCATTATTCAATTCAACCTGCAGCGTATCCACATCAGTACGCGCTTCCAACTGGAACAGACCAATATCGTCGGTGCTGGCTGAATACAGACCACCGGTAATACGTGCACCGTCCAGCGGCTCACCATTAAACAGCAGGCGACCAAACAGCAATTGCAGGGCAATGGCTTCATAATCCAGTGTCACTACATTACCCGGATAGAGGGTAAAATTGCGCTGACTCTCATCAAAGCTATAGAAACTATTACCAGACGGCGTAAGAGTAATTGTGTACTGCTCGAACGGGCTCAAAGGAATAACGGATGCCTGCCCTGCTACGGCATAACCACGGCGACTGCCATTGATTTTGACATCGAATACATCACCGTCACGGCCATCAACATTCACAACCACAGCACTTTCAGCACTCTGCTCACCACCCACTGCCACCACATCGCCATCGGTCAAAAAACTGGTGCTGAAACTGCCACTGTAACTGGTGACATTGTTACCGGAGTCACTGCTGTTGTGATTAACATTCAGGCTGGCACGACCAAGGTGGTTGGCGTACTGAGCACTGCTGGACAGGTTTCGCTGCCCCTCGGAGAAGCTTGCGCCCAGACTGCCTCTCAGACGACCTGCATAAAGCTCACCATCTTCCCAGGAAGCATTCAAACGAGCTGACTCACGGGAGTTGCGAACACCATTGTTATTCTGAAGCTCTACCTGAGGAGAGGCTCTGAAATTCCAGCGATCGTTTCTCATGCTCCATTCAACACTGAACAGAGCAACCTTGTTGCCTTCAGATTCACTCAGGCTGATTTGCAGACTGGTGTTGGACTTGGTGGTTCTGAACAGATTACGACGATAGTTAATGCTGTGGGATTTAGTTGGATCACTGTCGCCGGTTCGGCTGCTGCTGAAACGGTAGTTAAGGCTGCCATCCATAAAAGGCGTGGCAACAGAAAAACCTGCCTGCTCAAAAGCACCGCCTAACAAGGCAGGACGATTCTCAACCACGTCCTGAACTTCTTTCTCCCATAAACGACGGTAGTTGCCATTCAGGGAAATATCGCCGACCCAGGTACGGGCATTAACCTGCATACCGTATTGGCCATCGTCGGCTAGCATCAGTGATGGTGACAGCTCATAGCGATAACCAAGATTGTAGATACCCAACTCAGCAAGGCTGGAATCCTTATTGGCCGCAACCGCCAGAGTACCCGCCGTGGTATCAGACAACCTGCGACTGACACCGGCTCTCGCCAACCATTGATCTGTCTTTTCAGCAAAAGCGTTTTCAGAGGTTCGGTTAAGAATCTGACCCGCTTCAGCGAAGTAACGCCACTCACCTATTGGTGGCAGTTGATACTGTTTAGCGAAGAACTGTTCCGTCCGCGACTGCTCATTGCCCTGCTCATCCAGAATACGGATTTCAATGTCATAAGCGCCTGAAGGGAAACCACTGGTGTCCAGTTCTTGCAAACCGGCTTCATGAAAAAAGGAAGCAATCAAACGACCATCTTTATGTACTTCAATCCGACCACGCAACGGCATAAACACTTCCACCGGCATACCACGACTGAAGTCGGTGTCGTTTCGAGTGTTATCAGAGGTTTCCAGACGTGCGCCCAGCAATGTCTGGTCCGAGGTGAAATTCAGACCAAAGGAGCGGCTGGACAGCAAACCGGCATTGTACTCAATACCTTCAAACTCTCTCTGAGCATAGAGCTGATTGACCGAGAAGTGCTGAGACTTTGAATAATCCCAACTCCAGTAAAGGCTGTTTTCTTTATAGGAGAGAAGCGTCAGACCGTTCAGAGTGTAATCATTCTTGGAGTCTTCCTGAGTGGAACCAGACACAACAGCAGACGCATTTTGCAGCAGAGCAAAACCGGCATCAGAAGGCGGCAGATACTTTCTTACGTCCGCAGCTCGGGTCAGCAGAAAACGAGGGTTGATAAACACATCCGCCCGGAACGTGTTTTCATCAAAAATAACGCCCGCTACCGGAGGATTGATGACACCACAACCCTCGGTTTGCCCTTCCTGACAAATAGCTTCAGCGTTAGAATTCAGTTCGCCGGTCAGGGCACTCTTCATAAACTCGGGGTCACTGATCGAGCCGATAAGGCGAACCACCTCTGCCGGATTGGCAAAGGTCACATTGTCGCCCTGAAAGGTGGCCAGCTGAGACGTCAGATAACGGTTGCCGTAATAGATATCAATCAGTGATTGCTGCGGAGTATCAAAGTTTTCAAAACCGGCAGGCACCTCATTACTGGCAATAAACAGTGGCTGCTTTTCCTGAGTACTCGAATGGGCTTCAGTCGAGACAGACTTAGCTTCAGCAGGAACAGATACGGGTGAAGTAACATCAACTGTTTTCACTTCCTGCACAATCAGACTGACCGGCTTTATTGTAAAGCCCGCCTGACTGGCAGGTGCAGCTTTGATCTGTTGAATTACAGGATCAGACTCAGTTTCAAATACAGATTGAACAGATGAAGAAAGACTGGCCAGCAGAAGTCCCTGACCGGGTTCAGCTTCTACAACCTTGTTTGAATTTAAATCAGAGTTATTCGCATCAGCGGCTTTTAATTCAGCCCCTATTGATCCCATGGATGCGGGAATCAACATCATGAACAAAGTGCCGGACGGACGACGTATGTGCTTCCACAAGTTCATGCAATGGGTTACTTCCTTTGGTTAAAGCCGAATAGGACAAGCTGCGGTTCCTTTGCAACTTTGGGTTGGTTTGGTTTTGTAGGTTGGGTTAGAGCGGAGCTCGTAACCCAACATATTCAGGTGCGATATATGCAATCAATTCATATGAACTGATTGTTGGGTTACGGGCTTTGCCCTAACCCAACCTACGATACTAAGCATCGGAATGAAATCATTAGCTAGCAGATTATATTGCACTCACAACAAGCTCTACATTACTTGTATATGTACCATTCGCAGGACTTGCAACAGGAGTAATCCCTACAACGATATCTATTGTTTGGTCATTTCCAGTACAAACAGCAGTGGAAATATCTGCTGGCAGAGAAGCATCTGTGACATTATAATTCTTAGGTGATGTGTCACCAGTACTCAAGCCGCTATCTCCCCAAATCGAACCACCAGAAGCACCATTTTCAGTTATAGTAACTGTAAAATCAGCCCCCTTGGTTCCACCATCCCGTAATTCGAAATCTGTGTTGTTAACAACCTGAAACTGCACATTTTCTGTGCTACTAAATACGCAGGCTTTAACTGTTTGAGACTGTGCACTAGTTGTTGTGAAGCCTAAATCTCTTAACCCCCATATCCCAACATTTCCTGGGATATTTAGATTAATATCGAAATTACCATTTGATGAATCTCCCACCGAGCCATCCGTCGCAGCCTGCCCCAAACCAACAAACCCGCCAGCAATCACCGCAGCCAAAGCCATTTGCTTAAATTTCATTCTTATCTCCTATACGTCCATAAACCGAACGACAAATGCCTTTGGTTCCCCCAACATCTGTCACCCGCAATAGCTGAACAAAAAACAACCAGAAAAATAATAAACAAACCCTGTCTGCTTTCTGACCACTGTTTATTCGTTAACTATTAAGTATTAGTACTTTCGTTTTTCTCTGGAAGTAAGAATATCACAGTGAAATAGTCAGAAAAAGTCGGAAATGCGAGTATTTTTTGGGCAAGTCAAGTGACGCAAGTCACAAAACAAAAAGCAGCCACATGCTTATGCTTGTTTTCTGAAATTTCATTCCGATTAAGTGACTGATATCACAGTTATTTCAAGCAACATATGTCGCTTATATGCAATATCACCAGAATATTGTTCAGTGAAAGGACTTAATCAAAAATAATTAAAACTGAACAAACATCAATTCTTTGGCGTGAAATACAAAAGAGTTAGGTTTTCTTGAACCAGGTCAAGAAACTGTCAGCAGAGCATGGTACTGTTACGCATATGTGTAACATTGTAAAAATTCGTTCACGCCTGAAACCTTTGGCTAATCTGTAAACAGTAGCCTCCCTGAAAGCGTGTTCGTCTTGAGGAAGTATTGAGGTTGAAATTTGAACTCACCTCAAGGAATACGAGGCATCTATGAACTTATCTCCCTACAATCAAGCCCGCTGCGACCAAACCCAATGCAAAATAGGTGGAACCTGTAACCTTATTGCTCTGGCCTTCACCATTCTGATGATTACCGGCCTGGCTGCCTCCTGATAAGGTCCTTTTAAGAAGGAACTGATCAGAAGATATTGCTCAGCAGTCTCTGGCTTTAGTGAAAGCAGTGGATAATTCTATATACTTTCTGCTTTCATCTATTTAGCTACTTTCTATTGCTGAGATGCCATGTTCGATATTGTTCTCTACCAGCCGGAAATCCCACCCAACACCGGCAACATCATCCGTCTATGCGCCAATACCGGCTTCCGCCTGCATCTGATCAAACCGCTTGGTTTTGAACTGGATGACCAGCGCCTGAAACGTGCCGGACTGGATTACCACGAATACGCCAACCTGCAACTTCATGAATCCTATGAAGATTTCCTCGAAACAGTGAAGCCAGTCAGAGTATTAGCGCTTAGCACCAAAGGTAGCCATAACTATTCCGAGCACAGTTTTCAGGAAGGTGATGCGTTGATGTTTGGCCCTGAGACCCGTGGTTTACCTAAGGAAATTCTCGAAAGCCTGCCAAAAGACCAGGTATTGAGATTACCGATGCTCGAAGGCAGTCGAAGCCTGAATCTGTCGAATACAGTCGCGGTAATGGTGTATGAAGCCTGGCGGCAGAATGGTTTTGTCAGCGGGAAATAAGCGAAAAAGATATGACTGAAAGGTGAAGCTGGTCAGGGCTCAACACCCTGACCATAAAGGCACACTTAGTTTACAGTGCCGCCTTCCTGCTGCTGTTGTTGCTCCAGCGCCTGCATGTACAGGGCGTCGAAGTTTACAGGAGCCAGCATCAGCGGAGGGAAACTGCCACGCAGTACCAGGCTGTCAATAGCTTCACGAGCGTATGGGAACAGGATGTTCGGGCAGAAAGCACCCAGAGTACGGTGCAGCTCTTCATCAGCCAGACCTTTCACCAGGAAAACACCCGCTTGCTGAACTTCAGCCAGGAAAGCTGTTTCCTTGTTGTCGTCAGCGCCGTTCTGAACGGTGATGGTCAGGGACAGAACCACTTCAAACATGTCGTCCTGCAGCAGACGGTTGCTGGTGTTCAGGTCCAGCTTAACTTCTGGCTGCCATTGAGCCTGAAACATCTCCGGAGATTTTGGAGATTCAAAAGACAGATCTTTAACGTAGATGCGCTGCAGAGCGAACTGAGCCTGTTCTTGCTGGTTTTCTTCAGCCATGTCATGTTCCTTAAATAGTCCGGTTCACTTTTCGTTTTGTTTGCGCAACAAAGAATCTAGTCGAAAAGCTGCCCGTATTAAAAATCAGATTAAGAAGCTGGTTCTATTTATGGGGATTGCAGAAAGAATATCAAGTGGCTCCGACATTTATTTTCAAAAAATGCCAGAGACAACCATTTATCCTTACTTATCACCGGCCAGCAATGGCTCTAACTTGCCTGCGCGTTCCAGAGCAAACAGGTCATCACAACCGCCAACATGGGTATCACCTACCCAGATTTGTGGAACCGTATGAGAACCCGCTTTTTCAGTCATGAACTGACGCAGATCAGGCTTGCCATCGACACTGATGGATTCATAGCTGGCACCTTTCTGCTCAAGCAGTGCCACGGCACGGTGGCAGAAAGGGCAGTAGGCAGAGAGGTATATAGTGACAGGAGCCATTTGTTCCGTTTTCAGTTTTTGTACTTTTTGGGCAGTAGGGTTGAACAGCTTGCCAAGCAAGCCGCCCACCCACTGAGAAACGCTCATTACTTCTTAACCAGCGGCAGACCGTCGTTGGACCAGGTGGAAATACCACCCTGCAGACGAACAGCCTGAGTAAAGCCCGCTTCAAGCAATTGCTTGCCAACAGTACCAGCGTGCTGGCCCATGGCATCAACAATGATGATGGGCTTGTCTTTGTGCTTGTTCAGCTCACCCATGCGCTCGGTAACCTTACCGTGCGGCATGCTGATGGCATCAACAATGTGGCCCTTGCTGAAATCAGCCGGGTCACGAACGTCCAGCACAACACCGTTTTGCTGGTTGATCAGAATGGTCACTTCCTGAGAAGAAATAGTCTTCCCGCCCTTACGCAGTTCGGTCACCATCAGAATGGCAACCAGAGCAACCAGTGAGCCCACCAGCAGAGGGTGATTTCCAATAAATACTATTAACTGTTCCATGCTGAACAAGAGTCTCTATTTACAAGTAAGTCTCCAGACATACGAATTCAAAGATCATTTACCCGCCTAAGGCAGGCAAATGATTAATTCGATATTCGATTGAGTGTAACTACACACTAATATCTGAATGTTAAAGTTCGCAAGTATACAAGCCAGCCATGATCTGTGAACAGTAAAAGAAGCCGAACAGAGCTTCGTAGCTTTCCTGTATCTATTTCAAGAAGAAACAAAACTCACAGCAGCGCACAGCCTGAAACAACTGCCATCAGTATTATTTACTAACTCCTGTTCTATTATGTAATCAGCCATTTTATCCGCTCTGGTGACTGGAAACAGGCGGCAAAGCGAGTAAAATCAATGCCCTTCTCCCCTCCTGAGCACAGTGAGCCAAGGTTCAATTCATGACTGACAAGCGCAAAACTACCGCCCTGATCATTCTGGATGGTTACGGCTATCGCAAAGAGACCGACTCCAACGCTATCCATGCGGCCAATACCCCGGTTATGGACAAGCTGCAGAAAGACCACCCTTTCAGCTTTGTTTCCGGTTCCGGTATGGACGTAGGCCTGCCTGACGGCCAGATGGGTAACAGTGAAGTAGGTCACATGAACCTTGGTGCAGGCCGAGTGGTTTATCAAGACTTCACCCGCATCACCAAGTCTATTAAGGACGGTGATTTCTTTGAGAACAAAGCCTTCACTACCACTATTGATAAAGCAGTAGCGGCCGGTAAAGCGGTTCATATCATGGGTCTGATGTCTCCTGGTGGCGTACACAGCCACGAAGATCATATCAATGCCATGATCGAACTGGCCTGCCAGCGTGGTGCCAAAGAAGTCTATGTTCACGCATTCCTCGATGGCCGTGATACGCCACCACGCAGCGCTGAAAACACACTGGCTAAAACCGACGCTCTGCTGAAAGAAAAAGGCGTTGGTCGTATAGCAACTCTGATTGGCCGTTACTTCGCCATGGACCGCGACAACCGTTGGGACCGTGTTCAGGAATCTTACGAACTGATGACTCAGGGTAAGTCCGAGTACACCGCCAAGACTGCGGTTGAAGGTTTGATTGCTGCCTACGAGCGTGACGAAAACGACGAGTTTGTTAAAGCGACAGTCATCGGTGATGAAGCGGCGACCGTAAACGACGGCGACGCCATGTTGTTTATGAATTTCCGTGCCGACCGTGCCCGTGAAATTACCCGCGCATTTGTTGATACCGATTTCGACGGTTTCAAGCGTGAGAAAGAACCGGCTCTGGCTGGTTTCGTTATGCTGACCCAGTATGCAGCCTCTATCGATACTATTTCTGCCTATCCACCAGCCGACCTGCCAAACACGCTTGGCGCATACATGGAAAAGCTGGGCAAAACTCAGCTTCGCATCGCTGAAACCGAGAAGTACGCACACGTAACTTTCTTCTTCAGTGGCGGTCGTGAAGAGCCTTATGAAGGCGAAACCCGTGTACTGGTTAATTCTCCAAAGGTGGCTACCTACGACCTGCAACCAGAAATGAGTGCACCGGAAGTGACCGAGAAGCTGATTGCTGAAATCAAAAGCGGCAAGCACGACCTGGTGATCTGCAACTACGCCAACTGCGATATGGTAGGCCACACTGGCGTTTACGATGCAGCGGTTAAAGCAGTAGAAGCGGTTGATGAATCTGTAGGCAAGGTGATTGCTGCGCTGGAAGAAACAGGCGGCCAGTGTCTGATTACTGCCGACCACGGCAACGCAGAACAGATGGTGAACCCTGCGACGGGTGTTATCCACACGGCTCATACTTGTGAACTGGTGCCACTGGTTTACTTCGGTCCTAAAGCCATCAAACTGAACGACGGTATTCTGTCTGATCTGGCTCCAACCCTGTTGGACCTGATGGAAATTGAACAACCTGCAGAAATGACAGGTAAGTCTCTGGCTTCTTAAGTCACAGATAACCTTGTATGAACGGAGGCCAATGAGCCTCCGTTTTTGTTCTGCTCTTTATCCCACGATTTATTCCACTCTTTATCTCACTACTTTTTATCCACGCGGTAGTGGATCAGGCATGGCACCATTTTTTTTCGGATAAGAAATCTTGCAGGATTTGATTCGATAAACCCTTTTTTTGAATCTTCCTGAACCAGCCAGCCATCAAAGCTCTTATTCAAACAAACATAGTGCCCACTTAGGGATGAGCCGTAGTAGACGATCATTGCTTCTGGCGTCCCGATTAAATCGCCCGCCTCTTCAGTGTTTGAATCATGAACAGGCAGCTTTATAGATTCAAACAGGCCCTTTTGCCAATCTGACTTACTTCTTAATGTTTGCATCCGCTCGAATTCAGAAGTCAGAGCAACCTGAAAGCACTGAACGTCTTCTTTTATACGAAACTGTTTATTTTTCTCGGTTTTCAAGCTTTCTTCTTTTTCAAGCACAGTAGCTTCATCACTATCAGACAGGTAAGTTCCTTCTGGCCACACAGCCTTTTCTTCAAGTTTTTCCGGCCTTAAATAGTGAGTAATAGCTTGCTGCACATTTCCGCTCTCAGGCAAGGCTAATACCAGCACTCCCTGCTTCACTATCTCTCCCGCCCGGGAAATAACATCACCTTTTACCTCGGTTGTCAGTGTTACCATTTCTTCAAGGTCATTTTTAACAGAAACCCTCTTCCCTATGACTTCCTGTAACTTCCAGAAAAATTCAGATGAGTCATTCTGAACCAGGCGTTCCGGGGAGAAAGTAGGTCGCTCCAACGCGCGTGAAGTACCACCCTTCTGCTGCATAACTCCTTTGAAATGCTCATCAAAGAAACACAATTCAACCAGATAATTTCGATGTTCTGCGATGAGTTTCTTCTTATCAGGCGAAGACTCCATTGTTATTAACAGCTGAGCGAATGCGTCCACAACACTGGATGGCTCTTTACTATTTTGCTCAGCCTTATTACCTAACCACTGCTTTGCAAGCTGTGTCTTTTGTTCTTCGGTCAAGATCACTCTTAAAAGCTGGATTCCGCTATTGATATAGCACTGTTTGCCGTAAGGGTTTTCCAGACCAACACACGTATACGGGGACACTGTGGATCTGAATGTTGGAATTCGCGCATCAAGCATCTGATCAAATACCTTTCTGGGTAAGCTGACTTCCAGACTTTCTGGTTCGACTTCCATTAGCTCTGGTGTAGATTCTGCAAGGCTTTGACTCTTCTCTTTCTGCACTGGCTCTCTGATTTGAAAAGGACTGTCGGAGGACTGAATAGTTATCTCCTGCTCAACAAGCATTTCCTCAACAACGACTTCTTTAACAGCAACTTCTTTAACAACAGCCTCTTCAACAACAACTTCTTCAACAACAATCTCTTGTTTAATAGAAGTCTCCATAAGATCGTGCAGACTCGATTCCAGAGTTGAATCAATAGTTTTCTGATCACCTTCTTTTTTTACCGGCACTGCTTCAATCGATACTTTCGGCTGGATGACTTTCTCAAATACTGGTTCCTGCTCTGAGATTAAACCCGGCGTCGCTATTGAGGTATTCAGTATCTGGATCTTAACAGGGGGGGCAGTGAGGATAGTTTCACCCGAGAGAGCAGGTTTATTTAAGCGGTTATTCCAGCCAAATGGATCAAAGACATTAAATCTGCTCAACAGCGGTTTAGGGTTAGACGAAACGCCAGACGTAACTGCCGGAGTAACAACAGAGGTAGCCGAATCTGATGATACTTGCGAGCAAGCAAGCTTGGAGAAATCAAGAGTCTCTTCAGAGATGCCTGCACTCTTATAGAGACTCTTAAGCCTTTTCATAACATCTTGAACACCTGGTCTTACATGGTCTCGTAGCTTGTCATAATCATCCTTAAACTTAGCCATATCCATAGCTGTGGCCATACCGTAATGAAGGGAGTCCCAAAGCTCTCTTTTGTCAGGCCTTAAATTATAATCACTCAGCTCTTTGTAGAGTTCCTCAAATCTGGTTGTTTTGTCTTCCGAGATTTTTAGTGTTTTCTGTGCACTCGGGTGTGGTGCTGCACTGCGTCTTTTCAAGGTGCCAGAATTTTGAACCACTCCGTAAAATGGAGAAATACTATCTCCAGATAATCCAGACCAGTTTGATGACTGCGGGTTACTTAGACTAGCTACAGAGTAAGTGTTGAACGTAGGATTATGAGTTAACCGATACCCGGAAGAATTAGAAGCACCATACCGAGAGTCGGAGTGAAACACTGGTTGTTGCGGCGGGTAAAAAGCAGCGGCAGGATTATATACTGGGAACCAGGGATTGTTGCCATCCATTGGTATCGTTGATCAGGTTGCTGTTGACCCGATTAGTATCGGCCAACAGCAACCATTAAGCAGTCAGGCTCAGGAGAAAGCCAGCAGCTCAACTTCAAAGATCAGGGTAGCGAATGGGCCAATAGCACCACCAGCGCCTTGAGCACCGTAAGCCAGGTTCTGAGGAATAAACAGCTTGAACTTGGAGCCAACGGTCATCAGCTGCAGAGCTTCAGTCCAGCCAGCAATTACGCCGTTAACCGGGAATTCGATTGGCTCGCCACGTGCAACGGAGCTGTCAAATACGTTACCGTCCAGCAGAGTGCCGTGGTAGTGAACCTTAACGGTGGAGGAAGCTGCAGGCTTGTCGCCTTCTTCACCAGCAGTCAGTACTTCGTACTGCAGGCCGGATTCAGTTACGGTTACTTCGTCACGCTTGGCGTTTTCAGCCAGGAACTTCTCGCCTTCAGCAGACAGTTCTTTAGCCTGTTCAGCTTCCTGAGCCTGCAGACGTGTGTGCATTTCCTGGAAAGCTTCCTGCAGGTCAGCGTGAGCAACAGCGCTTTCAGTGCCGTTCAGGGAGTCAGCCAGACCCGCGAGAACTGCATCGATGGACATACCCGGAATAGGGTTGCTGGACAGCTGGTCACCCATTTGACGACCGATACCGTAGCTTACGCGCTCTTCAATTGTTTTGTATTCAGACATTAAATCTTCTACTTGGAAGGTAAGAAAGCGCGCAAGTCTATCATGAAATTTCGAGCCCTAGAACTCAGAGTCTGTGCAACTCCCGCTTACTGTTTAATTCCCAGCAGGAGAAATCTTCAGCCAGCTCAACCTGACCTTTATAAGCAGCCCCTGCTTCAGCTCTTAATGCAGCAAGAGTGAATTCGGGTTTCTTACTGTCTCTTCTGAAACGACCACTGAAATGCGTCAGTATTACACTGGCAATGCCGGCCTGTTCAGCTGCTTCGCCCACCATTTTAGCGGTGCTGTGCATATATTGTGGTCCCACTTTCTGAAAAACCGGATCAGTAAAGGTAGCTTCATGCACCAGTACGTCAGCCCCTTTCATGGCTTCAAGCAGTAATTCAGGCTTATCATTATCACCACCAATAATGGCAACACGGCCTTTCTCATCAGGCAGTCGTGCATTTTCTGGTGACACTTCACGACCATCATCCAGCACAACAGTATTGCCTGCCTGCAGTTCACCCCATAGCGGCCCTTTGGGAACGCCCAATGTTTCGAGTTTCTGTTGATTTAAACGACCCGTTCTTGGTGCTTCCTCAAAACGATAAGCATAACTGGGAACCCGGTGCGATAATTCATGCGCCGTCACTTCAAAGGCATCGTCTTTATAATAAAATCCAGGACTGTCACTGCTGGCATCGCTACTGACATCGCTACTAACAAAGCTCAGTTCAAAAGGCAGTTGAGTAATCGCAGCGCATTTCAGTGAGTGCCTGACGAAACTCTCAACACCTTCAGGGGCAGCAATCAACAGAGGCTCTTTTCTACCCTGCATACTGGCCGTAGAGATCAGCCCCGGCAGACCAAACATGTGGTCCCCATGGACATGGGTAATAAAGACAGCTTTCAGGTCAGACAAGGTATAGCGACTTTTCAGCAGACGATGTTGCGTGCCTTCGCCACAGTCAACCAGATACCAGCTTTTGCTGTCGTCCAGCGCCAGTGCCAGTGCGGTAACGTTACGTTCGGGAGTGGGTGTGCCTGCGGAAGTACCTAAAAATGTCAGCCTCATACGCTCGAAAACTACCTGCCTGTTGTCGTAGTCTAATTAGAATAACACTTTTAACCCTAACCAAATTCACAATTTCACCTACGGCTGAAATGCACGTTTGTTATCTTTCGATCAAAAAGTGCATACTAACGTCCCAGATAAAATATATATGCCTCAGACTATGAAAATCACAGCACCTGTTCTGGTGTTAGCTGCGCTATTGAGCACCTCTGTTTTTGCAGCGAACTCAGATAAAGCTGCCACTCAATCCCAGCTTGAATCGATTCAAACCGATATCAAGCACATGAAAAAACTGCTGGACCGCCTCAATAAAGAACGAGGTTCTGCTGAAAAAGACCTGACTGAAGCGGAAGGTGGCATCAGCGAGCTACAGAATCAGGTTCGTGATTTAGAGAAACGCCTCAAGAAAGGTCAAGCTTCTCTAAAAAAGCTGCAAAGCCGTCAGAATGATCTGACGGCGCAAATCAACGACCAGAAAGACCGTATTGCCAGCAGCGTTCGTTCAGCTTACCTCGCCAGTCGGGATAATAAGCTGAAGCTGCTGCTGAATCAGCAGGATCCTTCAGAAGCAGCACGACAGCTGACGTACCTGAAATACCTTCAGAAAGCTCAGTTGGACGCTATTGAGAGTTTTGAGCAGTCTATTGCTGAGCTGGAAGAAAATCGTCAACAACAGATTAAGGTTAATGACCAGCTGGCCAGTGAAAGAAGCTCACTAAAGAAGCAGCAGGCCAGGCTTAAGTCAGCCCGTAAAGACCGACAAAAGCTACTGTCCAAAATCAAACTGCGTTATGCCAACAGCGGCAAACGATTAAAAACGCTGACTGCCGAACGGAAGAAAGTTGAAGAAATTCTGGCGCAACTGGCCAGCCGCCCTTATTCAGGACTACCACTCAATAAATTGAAGGGCAAACTGCCCTGGCCAGTGAAAGGCAAGGTGCTGTATCGCTACAAACAGCTGCGTCCCGACTCTCCTATTCGCTGGCAGGGCGTTATGATTGCCGCTGAACCGGGCAGTCAGGTAAAAGCCATTCACGATGGCACCGTTGTCTTCTCTGACTGGCTCGGTGACTTTGGTCAGCTGATCATCATTGATCACGGCAATAATTACCTGTCCCTTTATGGTCATAACCAGTGGCTTCTGAAGCAGGAAGGTGAATCTATTCTTGCCGGAGAACCCGTAGCATTAAGTGGCCAGACTGGCGGCCAAAGCCAGCCCGGTGTTTATCTTGAAATTCGCCGCAGTGGTAAGAACCAGAACCCCACTGGCTGGCTCAAGAAAAAGCCCTGATTTCTGCAGAATAATCCCCACCAACCGATAACTTTTCTGGTACGTGTGTGGGCGCACTTACAAGCGCCCCTTCTCTGGTCGCAGGAAAAGCGTTGATAGTCTGCAAAGAAATATGCAAGCCTATTGAAAGCATTGCCACCTATACTTCAACTCTTCAAAAAAGAGTGCAGGAGCATCTATGACATTACTTTTTTCCTCATCCCGACTGCACCTTGCGCACTGGTTGAGGGCTGGCATTTTTGGACTGATTGCCGGTTACGCAGTGCAGGGCTGGTCAGCCCCTGTTGGTCAGGAAGAGAAAGCTGCTCCAGCAAAGAAGCCTGAAGTAGTTGCTGAAAAAAGCACTGAACAAAAAGAAGAGTCTCCTCAGGGCAAGTTGCCACTGGACGAGCTCCGCACCTTTACTGAAGTCATGCAGCGTATCAAAAACGCTTACGTTGAAGACGTTGATGACAAGACACTGCTGGAAAATGCCATAAAAGGTATGCTCACCGGTCTTGACCCTCACTCAGCGTATTTGAAGCCCGATGATTTTAAAGACCTGGAGATCAGCACTTCAGGTCAGTTCGGTGGCCTGGGTATCGAAGTCGGCACTGAAGACGGCTTTATAAAAGTTATCTCCCCGATTGATGATACGCCTGCCCAGAAAGCAGGCATCCAGCCAGGCGACCTGATCATCAAGCTTGATGGCACATCGGTAAAAGGCATGTCACTGGGTGACTCAGTAGACAGAATGCGCGGTAAAGCGGGTGAGCCGATTACACTGACTATTGTCCGTGAAGGTGCGGCCAAACCTCTGGATATTGTTGTTAAGCGAGCCATCATCAAGGTTCAGAGCGTTAAATCCAGAATGCTGGAAGACAACTATGGTTACATTCGTCTGAGCCAGTTTCAGGCAGACTCTGATAAAGAAGTGGTTGAACATATTGGCAAGCTGAAAAAGAAAAACAAAAAACCACTGGATGGTCTGGTTCTCGATCTGAGAAACAACCCGGGTGGTGTTCTTCAGGCTGCAGTAGGTGTCGTTGATGCCTTTATCAAGGAAGGCTTGATTGTTTATACCGAAGGCCGTATTGCCAACGCACACCTTAGCTTCAGTGCGGAAGAAGATGACCCTTCTGAAGGTATGCCACTGGTTGTTCTGATCAATGGCGGCTCGGCTTCTGCATCTGAAATTGTTGCCGGTGCCTTGCAGGATCACCACAGGGCAGTACTTCTGGGTACTCAATCATTCGGTAAAGGTTCAGTGCAAACCGTACTGCCTCTCAGCATTGATAATGAGAAAGGCCTGAAGCTGACCACTGCACTTTATTACACACCGAATGGCCGCTCTATCCAGGCTGAAGGCATCAAGCCGGACATCTTTGTGCCACGCGCCAAGGTTACCCCGATAGAGAGCAGTTCTTCTTTCAAGGAAGCAGATCTTCAGGGACACCTTGATAACGGCAATGGCAAGGACGGCAAGAAAAAGCAGGTTTCCAAAGTTAAACAAGACAAGAAGGAAAAGGCTGAAGAGTCATTGGCTGAAAGTGATTACCAACTTAGTCAGGCTTTGAACGTTCTTAAAGGTCTTCATATTGGTGCCATTCGCGAAAAAGCCAGCAGCAGCAAAGCTGAAACAGTCACTGCAAAAACAGACGAATAAGCTCCTTTAAAACAAGCGTTATAAAAAATGCCGCGACTGACAATCAGTTGCGGCATTTTTGTATCCAACCGTCACACTAAAAACCATTTTTTAGAATCGGTAAGAAACCCCAATACTCACTACAGGTCGCCAGTCATCTTCTGTCGGACCAGAGCCAGACAGGGTTTCCCGTATCGGCTTTGCTGTTCCCGGTAAACCGTTAGCTTCTGCTTTATACACTGCACCCAAATCCATTCTCAGATCCAGGTCACTGTCTTCAGACAACCGCTGCCAGCCAATACCCAGATAAGTTGTGTCCTGCGGCTGGCCGGTTTGAATCTCTTCTTCACCAGGTGTCTGGGCAAGACTGGCTGTCATATTGAAGTTGTTTTCAAAAGGATGGAAGTCTATCCGCATGGCGGAAGGGGATTCTTTTTCAGGAATAGTATGAAGGGAGAACTGCTCCGGCCTTGGAGTAAAACCGGTAATGATCACATATTCAGATACTTTGGCTGTAGCGGGCAGAACAGCAAGATGGCTGTTACCCAGCAAAGCCTGATCACTGGCCTGTGCAGAGACTGTATAGCCCGCCGCCAGTATAAAAAGCAGAGAAGAGGTCTGACTCTTCAAGCTGGCTAAACTCAACAAACAAGAACTGAACACACTAAAACTCGACTGCGGACTTCCGATCATCACATCAAACCCTCCATGGCGGGTTCTTACGAATGACGCTTGGCAAAAGCAAGGATAACGCTAAATGCTCAACAACTCCGCGGATAATGCTGACCGTCACATTCCATCAAAAAGCAAAAGAAAGAAACAACAGTAAACACACCTTGTCCCATAGTCGCCGGAAATCCGGCAATAATCAACTAGTCTATAGCTACTTATCGTAATACCTGTTGAATTAACCACTCTGATACAAACCCGCCCTGATTGATAAACTTGATAACAACTTTTTTATGCTGGTCAGGTTACGTTTTTTGGGTTTCTTCAAACAATAAAGCCACCCTCCGGCACATCATTTTTCAACTACTTCGAAAGGTGTTCTTTCATGGGTCAAACAGAAGGGCAGAGCTATTCAGAGCTCCACCGCCCCAGCAGTGAGTTTGCCTCAAGGTCGGATTATCTCGACCATGAGCTGACCATCATGAAGCCGCGTCGCTGGAAACTGAACTTGCCGGGTCGCGACTTCCGTTTTGAATGGGAAGACCTGGTTCCAGCTATCGCCGGTACTATCGGTATCACCGTAATGTACTCTGCGGTAATGACTTCCTGGGCTAATGGTTTTGGTCTGGACGCGAACTTCATCATCGAAAACGTTCGTGTAGAAATGCTGGTGTCCGCCATCCTGTTCTGCATCCTCGTTTCCGGTTTTATGAACCCGCGCGCTAACCTGGCCGGTAACCACGGGCCAATGATTCCGCTGATTCCTGTTATTGCCGTGTCCGGTGCTCACCCTCTGGCTCTGGCCATACTGTTAGGTGTGTTTGGTCTTATATTAAGTGTGACCAAAGGCGGATCGCGGCTGGTAAAACTCACCAGTCAGGGTGTTGCCGGTGGTCTCCTTGTTTATCTGGGTGCCATGGGCAGTATTGGTCAGATCAGCTCTCTTAAAGTCTGGGCTGACGCTCAGGGTGTGGGCTATGTCGCTCTTGCTGTTCTGGCTGCCAACATCATTGCCTATGCCTGGCTGGCACGTATAGGTAAACGCTGGCTGGCAATTCCACTGTGCTCCGTACTGGCGGTAGTGATTGCGCTGGCTCTGGGTGCACCGTTTGAATTCACAACTGAACCTGGTCTGCCAAACCTGAACCCTGCTTACTGGTGGGGCGAAGACACAGGCTGGAAACTGGGTCTGCCTGGTGTGCCTGAGTTCCTGGCTTCTCTGCCATTCGCTATTCTGGCGGTTGCCATGTGGTCTCCTGACTTCCTGGGTCACCGTATCTTCCAGGAAATGAACTACCCAACAAAGGCCAAAGATGTGCTGATGGATGTAGACGACACCATGACAGGTTGTTCTTTCCGTCAGATGGTCGGCACCCTGTTCGGTGGTGGTAACGTAACCTCTTCCTGGGGTACCTACATGATTCCGGCGGCTATCGCCAAGCGCCCTATTCCTGCTGGCGGTATTCTGCTGGGTGTTCTGTGTGTGATCGTTGCTGTTGCCGGTTACCCGATGGACATCACCGTATGGCGTCCGGTAATGAGCATCGCTCTGCTGGTAGGTGTATTCCTGCCGCTGCTGGAAGCTGGCATGGAAATGGTTAAAGACACCAAGGACACTCAGTCTGCCGGTATCACCATCTTTGCTTCTGCCGTTGTTAACCCGGTATTCGGTTGGGCTCTGACCATGCTACTGGACAACAACAGTCTGATCGGTGACAAGGAACGTTCCAAGCTGCTGGGCTTTGCTGACCGTATCGTCATTCCAGGACTGGCTTTTGTAATCAGTACTCTGGCTATGGCCGCTGTGGGTATGCTGCCAGGTATTCCTGCAATGGTTGGCTAATCACTGCCTACCTGTTTACAGCTATTCTGTAACGATGAAAACGGAGCCGATTGTGGCTCCGTTTTTATATCTGCAGAATAGCTGCTTCATTTATCATCTCTCTTTTCTTATTAAACGCACCCTATGAGCTACTACCGCTGGCAGAACGATGACCTCATCCTGCAACTTCACCTGCAACCCAAAGCCAAAACCGATGACTTCTGCGGCCTTCATGGTGAAAGCCTGAAAGTTCGCATCAAGGCACCGCCGGTTGATGGTAAAGCTAATGCTTATCTCACCAAGTTTATGGCCAAAGCTTTCGGAGTGTCTAAAAGCAAAGTAGTCATTGAAAGTGGTGAACTCTCCAGAGAGAAGCGCGTCAGAATTATTTCCCCTGTAAAAATTCCTGAAGGGCTTTCAAAAGAGTTGGCTATTCAGGAAGCAGATTAAACAGTTACTCTATAGAAGCTCATCCAGCGACGAGTTAACAATAACAGCAGGAGCTTCAATGCAATCAGTCTGTATATTCTGTGGTGCCCGCAGCGGCAGTGTACCTCAATATCGTGAATCAGCACTGACGCTGGCTGAAGAGCTGGTGCGCCGGGATATCACTCTTATCTACGGTGGCAGCAGCATTGGATTGATGGGTGATATTGCCAGTCACGCTTTAGCTGAGGGCGGGAAAGTCATTGGAGTGATTCCGGATGTTCTTGCCGAGAAAAATTTCGCTCATCCTGAACTAACGGATACTCACTGGGTCAAGGATATGTCGGCCAGAAAGTCAGTAATGACGGATTTATCGGATGGTTTTATCGCTCTACCCGGTGGGGTCGGTACCCTTGATGAACTGTTTGAGGTACTGGCGCTGAATCAGGTTGGCAGCCAGAATAAGCCCATTGCCTTGCTCAATACTCTCAATTACTATGAGTTGCTGCTGCAGTTTTTAAATCATGCTGATCAATAAGGCTTTGTTCACCCTGCTGGCGCAGCCAGTATGATAATGGAAAGCAAGCCTTCAGCCCTTCTGGATCAGATGGCCAATTATAATTGAACGAGACCCTGAGGTATGACCAAACAGCCCCTGCTCATATACCTTCATGGTTTTAATAGTTCGCCCGATTCACATAAGGCGCAAATAACCTGCCAGTTTGTTGACCAGCAACGTCTGGATATAGACACCTGGGTGCCTCAGTTACCTAACGAACCTTTATCTATTCAAGAACTATTACTTGATCGTCTTCGGCTGGAAACATCCAAAAGACCTGTGCATATCATTGGCAGCTCCCTCGGTGGCTTTATTGGCACTTGGCTGAGTGAGCTGATTCACGAGGTGTACCCATCCTGGCCTGTTCGGCTGGTATTAATCAACCCTGCTGTTCGCCCTTACGAATTTTTTGAAGCTTACCTGGGCTGGCAGACTAATTACCATACCGGAGAGAAGTGGTTGCTTACTCACGAACATATTCAACAGTTTAAAAACATGGAAGTACCTGTATTAAGTCTGCATAATCAGACACTTCTGCTGGTACAAACAGGCGATGAAGTACTCGACTATCGCAAAGCCGTAGCAAAATACGCTGGTGCTGATTCTGTTGTTCAACAGGGGGGAAATCATCAATTCGAAGATTATGAAAAAACACTGCCTTATATTTTTGAGTTTTTAGCGGGTCATAGTCTTATATGAGAAATCGTTTATTTAAATTTTGATTAAAACTATTACGTATAAATTTATTCCAATTAAAACTACCTCCTGTTTTTTTCAGTAAATAATTTCATCAAACTGTTCCTCCTCCATTTGACTGCTACATTTACCTCACCTGAAAACAGCATACGTATTATCCGCTAACTCGAGTTAATACGGTTATTGCTGTAAGTCAGGATAGATGTCCTATCTATTTATTTCTTACACACCAATTCATAGCTGATGTTACTGGTTCAGCGGAAATTTCAGTGGATGCACACTGAGCCAGTAAGCGCTGTAGATGGATTAGTTTCATGCACTCATTTTTCAAATGCTCAGTTGTTCCTGACGGATACACCAAGACTCAGCATGACCAATACTCAAGGCTCAGGCTGCAGGTACTGGCCGGTATATTTCTCTGTTACTCAGCCTACTATCTGGTTCGAAAGAATTTTGTCATGGTTATGCCTGACCTGATTGCAGCCGGATACAGCAAGACCGAGCTGGGTATGGCTCTGTCAGCACTGGCTTTATGTTACGGCTTCAGTAATTTTGCCATGGGTTATGTTGCTGATCGGGTTGATGTGCGAAAGCTGATGCCTACCTGCCTGCTGCTTTCGGCACTGCTCTCTCTGGCGATGGGTTTTATGCCCATTATGCAGTTCCCGTTGTATGCCATGATTCTTATGCTGGCAGTTAACGGTTGCCTGCAGGGCGCTGGATGGCCATGCAGTGCCAAGCTGATTGCGCACTGGTTTGTGCGTGAGGAAAGAGGCACGGCCATGAGCATCTGGAACCTTTCCCATAACATTGGCTGCGGCCTGTTGGGACCTCTGGCTATTCTGGCAGTGATTGTATTCTCTGGCTGGCAATGCAAACTCTATCTGCCTGCAATCATTGCCCTCTGCATTGCTCTGTATTGTTACCACTTATTAAGAGACAGCCCCGAGCAGGCAGGACTTCCAGCGCCTTCACCTGAGCTGGCCATTGAAAGCAGTGAGCAAAAGCCGTCCATGCTCAGGTCAATGCAGCTCTTTGCCCAGCATTGTCTGAAGCTACCACCATTATGGATACTGGCCGTTGTTAATGCCTGTACTTACTTTATTCGCTATGGCGTGATCGACTGGGCACCTGTTTATCTGACGGAAACCAAAGGTTTCAGCTTTAACGCATCCAGCTGGGCCTTCTTTGCTTTTGAGTATGCTGCGTTGCCTGGCACATTGATCTGCGGATACCTGAGCGACAAGCACTTCAAAGGCAAACGTGCTCCAGTAAATGCACTATTTATGTCGCTTGTTCTTATCTCTCTGATTGCCTACTGGCAATCCCCTCCTGGTAATACGACGTCCGCAGTATTAGCTCTGATCTTTACCGGCTTTCTTATCTACGGCCCGGTTATGCTGGTGCATGTGCATATTATTGACTTGGTCCCCCTGAAATATGCAGCAACATCGGCAGGCTTTATTGGCTTGTTTGGCTATATATTCGGAGCCACTTCATCCAACCTGGTGCTGGGTAAAGTGATGGACCTTTATGGCTGGGATGCCTGCTTCCAGTTGCTCAGCGGCGCCTGTTTGCTGGCTTTATTGTTACTGCTGCTATTGTGGCTCTGGGAGAACCGTAACCCCAACCCTACCGCTACGGTATGTCAGGAAACAGAGACAGCTGCAATCCCCATATCCAGCATTCAAGAGCGAAGGCTTCGCAGCTACTAGTATGTGAGTACTAAACGTATTTGAGTAGCCAGGGGAATACGCAGGCAGTGTAAGTTCACACTGCCTGTCTTGTGCTATTGACCAGGCTTTCTTTCAAGCGGAGTTTATCAATCTTGCCTACAGGGGTTTTCGGTAACTGCTCCACCACTTGCATATGAGTCGGTAACTTGTAAGTCGCCACCTGATGAAACAGCCAGTTATTAATATCCCTGATATCTATATGGCCACTCTGAGCGTCCGGAACAATACAGGCATAGATAGCTTCACCAAGATTGTCACAGGGCGTTCCCAGTACCGCACTCTCACGAATCTCAGGATGTTCATCGAGAATGGATTCCAGCTCCAGTGCAGAAATCCGATAGCCGCCACTGGTGATGATGTCGATAGATCGGCGTCCCAGTAATCGATATTCATCGCCAACACGCATCGCCATATCACCGGTACGGAACCAACCGTGACGAAACGCCTGTTGGTTCAGATCTTCTTTACCATAATAACCTTTAAACAGCTGCGGGCTTCTAATTTCCAGCTCGCCCTGCCCATCCATTTCATTGCCATGGTCATCCACCAGTCTGACGCTGACACCATAAAGCGGTTTACCGACAGTGTCAGCACCTGAGCTGCCATCCAGGTTTTGTGATAAAACCATACCCGCTTCTGTCAGACCATAACGGGTTACTAATGCCTTTCCGGTAATTTTCAACCAGCCGTTATAGGCCGTAGGCATCAGCTGTGAAGAACCTACCATGGCAATTCTTAACGACGCAGCGCCTTCAGCCCATTGAGTCTGCTGTTCAGGCGAGGCTTTCTCCCAGGTTTCCACAAGGTAATGGTAAATAGCAGGAACCGCTGTCAGTAACGTATTCTGCCCTTTCGCAAGGTGCTCCCAGACATCACTGGTTTTAAACCCGGGCAGGATTTCACAACAAGCACCGGCTGCCAGTGGTGCCAGCAGACCACACACCAGTCCATGGATATGAGACATTGGCAGGATATGCAGCATTCTGTCATGAGAATGCCAGTCCCATGCTTCACAGATACTTTTCACTTGCGCCTGCAGGGAACTGAAGGTGTGAATAACACCTCTTGCGCATCGACTGGTACCACTGGTAAACAACACCAGCGCATTAAGCGACGGGTTAATCTTAATGAGAGGAGAAGGTTTCTCCGACAATTCGCTGGAACAGATAAGCTGAATACCCAGCCTCTGACCCAGCAGCAAAGCTTCTGCCTTCTTTTCTGGTGAATAAACAAGACAGCGGACGTCGATATCCAGAAGGCGACGTTCCCACTCAGGCTGAGACATAAGCGGATCGAGAGGCACGGCAGCAGACTCTTCCAGCCAGATAGCCAACAGAACCTCAATAAAAGACGCGTCTCTGCCCGTCAAAAAGGCGATGAACGGATATTGCTCTCCCTGTTCCCTTATTCTACCGGCCAGTTTTCTGGAATGTTCCAGTAGAGCCTGATATGTGTGCTCACCTTCTGAGTCAATAATGGCAACCCTGTCAGCAGGATGCCCTACCAGCTGCGAAAGAAACGGCATTTCAGCCCCTCTCATGGAAAGTGGCTGAAAAGTATAGTCAGTAGACGAGAGTTTTTCCGTCAGCCTGCCTTTCAATATTATCTGACACTGGAAGCTGCAGCACCGTGCCACAACGAAAGCCATGACATTATCTGTTCGGAATCATTCAGGCTGGCGGCTGGATACGGCAGTTGCTGCTGCCTGGACTCAATCGCGTCGAGAACATGCCGCACCTGATACAGGAAAGCGTCACCTTCTGCTTTTACTTCAAGAGATTTTATCTCCTGCTCATAGTGACCATATCGAATAAGGTTCTTTTGTTCCGGAAGCCATGGATTACTGTCTAACTCGATAAAGCCTTTAGAACCAAGAATTCTGAAGTAATGTTTCAGTCCGTAGTCTTCAGCACAATGCAGCTGAATCTGAACATTGTCATCAACCTTGAACTGGACAGAAGTATCACAAATATTGCCATCCGCACCACGTCGACCTGTCGCCATACAAGGTACGTTGCTCAAATCTGTATCAGGCAGCATTGAACTGATGACTCGATAAGCCAGAGAAGCCGGATAACAACCCAGGTTAAAAATGGCGCCCATACTGTCAGGGTTTACAAACTGACTGATGGCAGCAGAGTAACTGGACTGTATCTGCTTAAGTTCACCTGTTGCATTGCTTTGCAGTAATTGAATCAGCTGATTGACCAGAGGATGGTTCAGATACATCAAGCCTTCTGCAAAAAAGACATCATGCCTGTTCACAGCATCAACAATGAGCCTGGTTTTCTCCAGATCAATACTGAGTGACTTCTCGCAGAGAATAGCTTTACCTGCTTCAGCCGCCATCACCACATAGTCATGATGCAGATGATTAGGCAAAGCAATATAAATAATATCTATACTCGGATCATTAATGAGCTGCTGGTAATCGGTATAGCGACTCTCAACACTGTGCTTATCTGCAAACTGCACGAGCCGTTCTTCATTTCTACCCGCTACCGCTTTGAGAAGGCTTCTGCCTTCTGCTTTAACCGCATTAGCCATGACATCAGAAATAAAGCTGGTGCCGAGAAAGCCCCAGCTCAGTACTTTTTTGCTCATCAAACTGCCCTTTAAAATGAGAACGGGCAATGTACCTGCGCTGGGTTTTTAAAGCTATTTATCCTGATGCTGTGCCTTTCGAATATCCTTCAACTGTTTTTTTTCAGTTTTGGGCAACATCAGCAGAACAAAGAGAGACAATAATGGCGACAGCAGAAGTGAGAGTGACAACCAAACAGGAACGGATCGCCCTCGTTTCCTTGCCAGCAGAGTGACGGGGATTAAAAGGATTGCATACACTGCCAGAATAATGGTTAGACTCATAGTAACAATTCAGACCTTCCGGAGGGATGGAGGCTTGCTAACAAGGCTGTCACTATCAGCATCAGCCATTCGCAGTAGATGCGCAAGTTTCCCCCTACCCGAGCCGCTGTTGCATTGTTAAACTATCCCGTTAGCGCTTACAGATCAGCAAGGATTCCATGGGTAACGACTATACAGCGGAGGCCATTGAGGTTCTCAGTGGCCTTGACCCGGTTCGCAAACGTCCGGGCATGTACACTGATACCACCCGCCCCAACCACTTGGCTCAGGAAATTATCGACAACAGTGTCGATGAAGCGCTGGCCGGGTTTGCCAGCAAAATCAAAGTGATCCTGTATAAGGATAACTCTCTGGAAGTGGTCGACGATGGTCGAGGTATGCCTACGGATATCCATCCCGAGCATGGCATTACCGGTATTGAACTGATTCTTACCCGCCTTCATGCCGGTGGTAAGTTTTCCAACAAGAACTACCAGTTTTCCGGTGGCTTGCACGGCGTCGGTATTTCTGTTGTAAACGCCCTGTCTACAAAACTGGAAGTGACCGTTCGCCGTGATGCAAAAGTGTCCCTGATTACCTTTGGTGATGGCTACAAGGATCAGGATCTGCACCAGGTAGACACCTGCGGCAAACGTAATACCGGTACAACGGTTCGTTTCTGGCCTGATGCCAGCTACTTTGATTCTGCCAAATTCTCCGTTACTCGCCTCATGCACGTACTGCGTGCGAAAGCCGTATTGTGTCCCGGCTTGAAAGTCGAGTTTGTGGATGATCATACTGGTGATACCACTGAGTGGTATTACGAAGATGGCTTGAAAGATTACCTGAAAGGTACCACTCACGGTTATGAAACCCTGCCACCACAACCGTTCACCGGTTCACTGAAAGGTGACAAGGAAGCAGTAGACTGGGCAGTTCAGTGGTTGCCGGAAGGTGGCGAACTGCTGACCGAAAGCTATGTCAACCTGATCCCTACACCTCTTGGCGGAACACACGTCAATGGTTTAAGAACCGGTCTTCTGGAAGCCATTCGTGAATTCTGTGAATTCCGCAATCTGATGCCGCGTGGTATCAAGCTTGGCCCTGACGACATCTGGGAAAACTGTGCCTACGTTCTTTCTGCCAAACTGGCTGACCCGCAGTTCTCCGGTCAGACCAAGGAAAGACTTTCTTCCAGAGAATGTGCCGCCTTTGTTTCCGGTGTAGCTAAAGATGCTTTCAGCCTCTGGCTGAACCAGCACACGGCAGAGGCCGAACAGTTAGCCGAACTGTGCATCAACAATGCTCAGAAACGGATGCGCAAATCCAAAAAAGTAGCCCGTAAAAAGGTTACTCAGGGGCCTGCTTTGCCGGGCAAACTGGCGGATTGCTCCAGTCAGGACTTGAAATACACCGAGCTGTTTCTGGTAGAGGGTGACTCTGCGGGCGGTTCTGCCAAGCAAGCGCGTGACCGTGAGTATCAGGCGATTCTGCCGCTGCGAGGCAAGATCCTGAACACCTGGGAAGTGGATTCCAGTGAAGTTCTGGCTTCCCGGGAAATTCACGATATTTCTGTAGCACTGGGCGTTGATCCGGGTTCAGAAAACATTGAAGGCCTGCGTTACGGAAAAATCTGTATTCTCGCCGATGCCGACTCCGACGGTCTGCACATCGCTACTCTGCTTTGCGCACTCTTTGTTCAGCACTTCCGCCCTCTGGTAGAACAGGGACATATCTACGTCGCCATGCCACCACTGTATCGCATAGATGTAGCCAAGGAAGTTTTCTACGCACTGGATGAAGCCGAGAAAGAAGGCGTTCTGGAACGTATAAAAGCCGAGAAGAAACGTGGCAAGGTCAACGTTCAGCGCTTTAAGGGTCTGGGTGAAATGAACCCGCTTCAACTCCGTGAAACCACTATGTCGTCTGACACTCGTCGCTTGGTTCAGCTGACACTGGAAGATTCTGAAGAAACACTTCAGGAAATGGACATGCTGCTGGCTAAGAAAAGGGCATCTGACAGAAAATCCTGGTTGGAATCGAAAGGTGATCTGGTAGAAATTAATTAGTAGGAATTGTCCCGAATTAAGTTGCCTAACTGCTAATCAACTGAACGACGGCTGTATAAAAAAATCCCCCGGTTTGTGGCCGGGGGATTTTTTTATGACAAATAAAACCGTGTTGTTACATCAATGTTGTTACATCAATGTTGTTACATCAAACCGGATTTAACCAGCAAGCCACCGTCGACGACCAGATTGTGACCAGTTACAAAGCTGGATTCATCAGAGCTCAGATACAGAATGGCATCCGCGACTTCTTCCGGCTCCCCCATACGGTTCATGGCGTGAATCGCACTCATGGTATTTTTTGTCTCTGGCTGCATTTCAAACAGACGCTTGATGCCGTCGGTAGCAATACCACCCGGTGCAATAACGTTAGCGCGAATACCTGAAGTAGCCAGCTCGGCTGCAGCAGTTTCAGTCAGGTTAATAACACCGGCTTTGGCAGCTCCGTACGGAGCAAGAAGTGGAGAACCACTTAAAGCAGCAACAGAGGCAATGTTTACAATAGTACCAACTCCCTGCTCCAGCATGACCGGGATTTCCGCTTTCATGCTCAACCATACGCCACGCAAGGTGATGGAAAGAACGTAATCAAAGACGTCAGTCGTTGTATCATTCAATGGCGTCGGTGCACTTGGGCCTGATGCGTTGTTAACGGCATGATGAAGTGTGCCATAGGTGTCGACAGTGGTTTTAACCATTGCTTCTACAGCAGCAGGGTCAGCAACGTCACAGGCAATAGCAGTGGCTTCGCCACCGGCAACCTTGATCATTTCTACGGTTTCAAGGGCTGTTTCAAGATTCAGGTCAGCGACTGCTACCCTGGCACCTTCGTTGGCAAATTTAAGGGCTGCTGCCCGGCCAATTCCTGCACCTGCACCTGTGATCAGAACAACTTTATTTTCAAAGCGCATTATTATTATCTCTTTGTTCAGCTTGTCGTTTAGCACACTGTAAGTCGATCGACTTATTATGCGCATACTATCACTGAAAAGAGTGTCTTTTATGGAGGATATGCTCAGCCACCTGTAAGGGAATAACTAATGAATGCAGCTTCGTCGTGTAGCTAGGTAAACGGCTGTTTACTACCCTTATTGAAAAGTGCCCTTATGAGGTTCTACCAGAGATATAAAAATACCAGAAGCATTCGAGGTGCTTCTGGCAAAAGGAGCAAAAGGGTTAAGCCGTGATTGCTGTTAGAAAATATCTCCCAGGTTGAAGTAAGCCAGAATTGCTTCGTCATCCTGGTTGCTGGCTGTGATATCAAAGCGAACATTAACGCCCTGCTCTGGTACCAGCAGATAGCGCAAACCTATACCAGCGGCGTACATCACCTGTTCGGACTTACCTTCAGCCACATCAAACGGTCGGCCAGTGGAGAAGGTTCCGGCAACACCCCAGCGGTCTGTCAGCCAGTGGCGCAGCATAAAGGTAGTAGCCAGAGCGCTTCGGCCTGTTGATTCCCGAGAGAAACCGACACCCAGACGCCCTAATGGAGCGGCCTGGTTTCCTGCTTTCTTGCCATTAAAGCTGCCTTTGGTTTTCCACATCAGGCTGGTTTTTTTAGAGAGAGGAAACATCTCGATGTATTCAACAGCAAGACTGTTGTAAGTCACTTCTGTCCCATCGCTGTACTCTACACCGCCTGGAATACGCGCCAGATGAGCTTCGGACTCTTTGTTGGTTTTCAGCATTTTGAGCTGAATGAATCTACCGTCAGTTGCAGAGGACTGGTCGTCCAATGTGTTAAAGGTAAAAGACAGTCCGTAGGACATTTTGTCCGTATCGGCTATATAGTTAACCGGTTGCATCCAGCTCTGACCCGGTTTTTTGCTGATAGGGTCACGGTCAAACTCATTGTGCATGTACTCGACCAGAGGTCCCAGATATGAGTTATCGAAGAAGCTGTAACCCAGTGTGCCCCAGGCCATATAGTTTATGTTCTGAAGGCTGACCAGACCATTACCGGTGATGAAGTTGGCCATAGTCATATCTTTGCCGTTCATATAAGAGGCTCGACCTTCGAAGAACCACTTATTGTTGGCAAAATAGTTGCGGGTTACGTGATAGATATTCCAGTTTTTGTTTGAACCATATATCAGATTGACACGGGCATCAGACTGGATGGAGTTTTCATCCCACTTGTAGACGGCGTTGGGGACTGCAGCCAGAGCAACATCAAAATCAGGGTCGTAGAAAGGACCGATTGGAAGGGAGAATTTATAATCGCCAGGTTGCAGCTCTGTTCGCTCAACGGGCTGTTCTTCGGCTTGTACAAACCCCGCAGCAAGAGTAGCCAGTGCACCAGCCAGTAAGGTCTTTTTAAAAATGTTGGTTGTTTTCATGGTATTCAGACTCCAGATTTCCCTGAGACACTTCGATTACCGGAACAATCCTCAGCTCTGGCTTGATTTAACCAGAGCATTGAGGCTGCTTATCATTAGAATTCTTTGCTGGAATAGATGAACCAGACACTGCTCACAATCAGAACAGCAGCCAGTTTGCAATCTTGATTGGCCATACAATAGGTTCGAGAGCCAACAGACGCTGGTCGCCCTGATCTTCCATCCACTTTTCAAGATCGGCTTTCATGCTGGCAATCTTTTCTGCATAAGCTGGATTGGCAGCCAGATTGTTCTGTTCGTGAGGATCGTTTTCCAGATCATAGAATTCGATTTCAGGGCGAGTGAAATAGCGGTCCAGCAGCTTTTTAGCGTCAGGATCAGTCTTCGCTTTTGCTTCCCAGGAATCCCAGTAAGCTTCATTCTCTATCTGGTTGATATGAGTGGTGTGCCTGCGTTCAGGGTACAGGTTGTAGATCAGCTTCCAGCGTTTGTCCTGAACTGCACGGATCGGGTAGGCATTGAAGTTTTTGCCGCCATCACCGGTATGGGTGGTGTAGATTTTTTCACGATGTTCCAGCTCCGGGTTATCCAGAACCCTGGCAAAGGATTGGCCATCAATATCTTTTGGTGCTGAACTGCCAGCTACTTCCATCAGGGTAGGAATAATGTCGATCCAGCTGATCATAGCATCGGTCTGACCTGGCTTGATTTTTCCAGGCCAGCTGGCGATGAACGGAATATGTATTCCGTAGTCGTATAAGTTCCACTTGGAGAAAGGCCAGCTACTGCCGTGGTCAGCGGTAAAAATAAACAGAGGGTTATCCAGTTTTTCTCTGGCGAGAGCATGCAGAGTGCCCAATTGGCGGTCAGCACTGGTAACAGATGTTAAGAAGCGAGCTAAATTCTCACGGGTTTCCGGCGTATCGACCATGTTCTCAGGCATGGTCAGGTCAGCCGGGTTGTAACCTTCTTTTTCAGGCCAGGGGTTATGGGGGTCTTTGGTGCCGACCAGCATCAACAGAGGTTTTTCTGACTCACGTTCATTCAGGTAATCAACGGCGTACTTAATACCACCTTTCCACACCAGGCCTTCAGAGCCGTGCTCATCAAAACCATAAGCATCCGGGGCGTCGTGGGATACCTTGCCGAAGGCAACCACTTCATAGCCAATTTCCTGAAAATAGGCGGGTAATTTTTTTACATCTTCCCGGGGGCTGGTCTGGTTCACTTCAGAACCGTTACGGGCCGGCATAAGACCGGTCAACATAGCGGCACGGCTGGGAGCACAGTTAGGAGATGCAACATAGGCCTGGGTGAAATAGAGACCGCCTTCGGCCAGTCGGTCAATATTGGGCGTATTAGCGTCTGGGTGTCCCTGAAACTGGGTATCAATATAGCTTTGGTCGTCGGTTATAAAGACGACCATGTCTGGAAGCTTATCTGCAATCGCTGAGAAGGGACTCAACGATAAGGTTAAAGAGAGAGAAGCCAGTATTTTTTTCATAATCAGACATCAGCCTTAATTCATATTGTAAATGAATTGTAAGTGCAAAAGTGTGTGATTTTTTGACAAAAAATACTGTGATGTTTGATTAAACCTATTGTTCGTTGAAACGTTTGTTGAAACGCTTTCGGTACTGACTGGGCGTCATTTCCATATATTTCCTGAAGTTTCGGGAAAAAGTCACCTGGTCGGCATAGCCCAGTTCAGCCGCTATGGCAGCAATCATGGTGTGACTGTTTGCCAGTTTATGGCAGGCGCGGGTAATCCGCTTTTCTTCCCGCCACTGCATAGGGCCGGTACCGCAGTTTTCCCTGAACAAAGCACTGAAACGGGATGGCGACAGACAGGCTTCAGCAGCTACCTGTTCAAGAGTGAACGAGGAATTAAGATTTTCTTCCATAAACGCCATAGCTTTGATCACCCTGTGATCCTTTTCACTGCTGAACGTTTCCGGAATCAGGTCTGTGCAGCGAAGCAGAAAGTGCTCAACCATCGTCGCACGGATTCGAATGGCTTTGGTGGTATCAGCAACATCTGCCTTCATCAGATCTGCGGCAATATTTTCCAGGGCAGATAGCTGGTCACCAGTGCCTGCTTTCAGCCTGTAAATACCGGATGCCACTTCTGGCCAGTCCAGCAGATCATTAACTCGGTAGTCTTCTCTGAATAAAAGCCAGGTGACTTGCCATTGCTCACAATCAGGGTGCCGGTAATTATCGAGATAAGCGTCAGGGGCAAACAACAGAATATCCCTCGGTTCTGTATCAATAACACTGCGTACGCAGTTATAGCGACCGGAACCCTTGACCGTCATCTGCAGGGTCCAGCCTACTTTTTTGTTGGGCCGACAAAAGCGGTAATCGTTCCAGCGCCCGGCGGTTCTGATGTGTTGACCACAGATGTTTCTGTACTCACTGATCAGTCGATCTTCCTGGACCGAACTGACAATATTGGCAATGAACTGCTCAGCTAACAGATCCGGATCAGTGTGTTTCTGGTCTGTTAATGTCAGCCATTGCTGACAATGCTTTTGTATTTCCGGTATTGCCCGAATGGCGTTAAGCACCTTTTTTTGTTCAGAGTCATCATGTTTATAAGCTGCAACCGAACCGGCAGACTTAAAGAACTGCATAACAACCGGGCTGTAGTCTATTTCACCGGTCAAAATCTTGTAGAACTGTTCAGCAGTTTGTCTGATAGAGGGCTGCATGCTTTCAATCATATTTTAGTTATGAGTCAGCCATCATGCCGAAGCTTGCAGAGCAATTCTATCGGCTGCGTACATAATACTGGCTGGTGCACGATTACTGCGTAGTTCTTTAACCATGTAATCCATATAAGGACTCACATGCCTGAAGAATTTTTTGTAACCCGCACAGAGATGGTTTTGCCTTGAGCCATCTGCATTGTCGTGTATTCGGTGTTTTGGGCAGCCGCCATTACAGGCAAATCGGAATTCGCAGCATTTGCAGGCAATACCCAGATCGTCTGCCTTGGCTTTGCCAAAAGCACTCTGCACAGGCTGGTTGGCCAGTCGGCTCATATCCTCTTCAAGAATATTGCCCAGATAGTATTCCGGATAAACGTAGTGGTCACAGCTATAGAGGTCGCCATTACGTTCAATCACCATGCCCTTCCCGCACTCTTTTCTGAAGATGCATAAAGGCGCCTCATGGCCATACCAGGCAGTGAGTGCACAGTCGAACATTTGCACATACACCTTACCTACATCCTTGCGAACCCATTCATCAAACACAGCCACCATAAAGTCACCGTATTTTTTGCCATCAGCCGAGAAAGGCATCAGCTTTTTCTCAGTGGTGGATTCAGGGTAAATCAGCATGGCGCGGTCGCTGTCAGCTCTAATCTCCTGCTGTTCAACAATGGGAATAAATTGCAGGAAAGTAGATCCGATTCCTTTCAGGAACTGGTAAACCTTATGTGGGTGATCGATATTCAGGTCGTTAAGAACGGTCAAGGTATTGAACTCGACCTTGTGCTGCTTCATTCGTTCAATAGCGGCCATTACTTTATCGAAAGTTGGTTTGCCGCCCTGTGACAGTCGGTAGTGGTCGTGAAACTCTTTGGGGCCATCAATGGAAATGCCCACCAGAAAGTTGTGCTGTTTCAGAAACCGGCACCAGTCGTCGTTGATCAGAACACCGTTGGTTTGCAGTGAATTATTAATCTGCTTGCCGTTAGCAAAACGACGCTGGTATTGAATGGCTTTTTTGAAGAAATCCAGCCCTGCCGTGGTAGGTTCACCTCCCTGCCAGGCAAACTCGACTACAGGCGTATCCTGAGACTGAATGTACTGTTTGATATAGGCCTTCAGAACTTCATCACTCATATGGCTGAAGGTGTCTTTCTTCGGTCGCTCCTGCCCTTTCTGAAAATAGTGCTGTTTCTCAAGGTAAAAACAGTAATCACAGTCCAGATTGCACTGGTAGCTGGTGGGTTTAGCCATCAGGTGAAAGGGAGGGCGCATTGTTACTAACCGCTTTTTGAAGGAAGACACTCAGTCTATTAAGGCAAATATCTTTAATCTGTAGGTAGCTTTCGAAAAAACGGTTCAGGATTGATATGCATCAATCCTGTGGACAACTATTGATTTGAATAACGTTTTCTATATTCGGAAGGTGATAATTTCATATGCTTTTTAAAACAGCGTGAAAAATACATCTGGTTGCTATAGCCAAGTCTGTCAGCAATCAGAGCGACCTGTTTATCGGTTTTAGTCAGTTTATGGCAGGCTGCAGCAATACGTTTTTCTTCTCGCCACTGCATTACACCGACCTGGTAGTATTTTTTAAACAGTTTTGACAGAGCTGAGCTCGACAGACAAGCTGCCTCAGCAATTTTATCGATGCTCAGGTCACTGTATAGGTTATCTTCAATAAAACGAACAGCGGCAACTATTCGTGAGTCTGTTTTCTGATAGCCGTTGGATTCCATAATCTGATTGCAGCGATTCAACAGAGCCTCAACCAGAGAAGCTCGTACTTTTACTTCAGCGTCACCAGGCGCCCAGCCCTGATCAGCTATTAAATCCATGATGCCCGCGACACTGTCTATTTCCCGACGATTACCAGCCTTTATGAGATAAATTCCGGAGGCAATTTCAGGCCAGTTCAGTAAGTCGAGAGTCAGCTCTGACGGTTGAAACTTGGTGTAACTGTATGACCATTCATCACAGTGCTCTGCCCTGTGTTTATGGATATAAGCGGTAGGACTGAACAGCAGGATATCTCCCGGACCGGTTTCCAGCTCTGTTCGTATACAGTTGTAATGACCGCTTCCTGCTAGTGTCAGATGCAACGTCCAGCCCGCTTTTTGATGGGGGCGCAGTACAGTGTAATCTGACCAGCTACCTTTGGTGCAGATGGCTCGATCAGAAATATTCAGATAGCTTAGGAACTCCCGATCCGACTCTATACTGTCAAAAGACTGCTTCAAAAACTGGCTGGCCTGCTCAGCACTGACCTTCTCAGCAGAGTAAAAAACATGACTCCATTCGTTTACCAGCCTCTCTGCCTGCATGGCTGACAGAACACCGTTGAACAGATCCATCTCATTTTTGTGCTGCCTGGGCTGTTTACTGCCACCATCCTGAAAGAGAGGAGTAAAACTGCTGATCAGAGATTCGCTGCTGAGCTTTCCTGAAAAGTATAAAAATAGATGTTGAGCCGCAGTGATCGTCTGTGCTTCTCGTAACGTATCAGACAAATGTTTACCTCAAAAAGTCATTAGCCTAAGTCTTTACCCTGCATCTCCTTCAAGCGGATGACAGTACAATGCTAAGGTAGCCGCCTTATTTTCACCTGTTTAACCAATAAACAACATTGATCTCGCTCAACTTCACAAGCGTACTCAGAACTGCAAATCCAATGACGAATAAGACAAACGGATTACTCATGTTATTACATATACTGGCAACCCGTTTCACGAGCTTACATGATATTGACAGAACCGGTATCCGAGAGATCCCTGCAACAGGTCAATTCAAGTTGTCGTGTAGTCGCATTATAAATGTCTAAGAATTAGACGGAGTTGTCCGGATGAGTAGTAGTGTTCGCAATTTTGCCCTGGGGGCTCTTGCTGCAGCCATTTCACTGGGTGTTCTAGCTGATGATGCAGTTAAAGCTGAGCAGAAAGGCATGGATGGCATTGAATGGAAGCTGCCAGCAGGCCCTATGTATGACCCGGATTTCGACTTTGCTCTGGCGGCCATTCCGACTGCAGCTTATAAGCTGGACGAAAACTCCCGCGACTCTTTCACTAAGTTGACTATGGTTTATGGCTCTAACGATAACTGGAATGTAGGGCTGGAAACTGACAACTTTTTTATAAACGATAAAGTTCGTTTTCTGAATTACGTTGGTTACACCGATGCCAGCTTCAATCGGAATATTGTTGGCATGGGGCTGCAGCAACTGGCAACAACAACGATATCCGACTGGGGTAACCTGTCCTACGAAGTGATTGATAATATTTATGCTGGTGTCAGCTGGAATTACTCTATTACCGAGTTTGACAGAGACGGCACCAACCCATCCTCCATGCTGGCCAAGTACAGACCGGATGTAACATCCACCGCCTACGGCCTGTTCCTGAATTACAACACCCGCAACAGTGAGTTCTTCCCTACTTCCGGCAGCTACGTGAAACTGGATCTTCAAAAGACCAGCCTTGAAAAAGAAAAAGCAGCTATCCCCACTGAGAACGGTGACTTTGACTTCAATACCCTGAAACTGGATGCCCGTTATTACTACCCTCTGGCAGAGCAGACCACTCTGGCCTTGCGCGGTGGCCTGCTGATGAACTCCAGCGATGCGCCTAAAACAGCAACAACACTTATGAATGTTGTACGTAACTTTCATGGTCTGACCCGTGAAGTACAGGCTCGTGGTGGTGTAACCGGTGAGATTAATGTGCGTCACTGGTTCAATGATAAATGGGGTATGTCTGCTGGATTGACCGTTGCCCAGGGCCTTGATACTAACGAAGCCAAGAAAGACGGAATCTACAAAGTGGCCATGGTGGGTCTGCGCTACAAACTGATCCCTGAGTCCAACCTGTCCTTGCGCATTGATGTGACACAAAGCAATCAGGATGATGAAAACAGTCTGCTGTTTTTCCGCGTAGGTGAGGCTTTCTGATTAGATTATAAAAAATAGTCCACTCTGATCTGTCATATTCGATGACAATCTTTTTACATC
This sequence comes from Endozoicomonas sp. OPT23, assembly GCF_009653635.1. Taxonomy (GTDB): domain Bacteria; phylum Pseudomonadota; class Gammaproteobacteria; order Pseudomonadales; family Endozoicomonadaceae; genus Endozoicomonas_A. Next base: position 95,646 of record NZ_PPFD01000003.1, read on the forward strand.
AGGGTGGATTTTTACTTTTTATCTGCTCGGGGCGACCTATTTGTCCAGGGCTGTATTTATCGTTTTTTAAATAGAAAGGACCGCTCAAAATGCTAAAGCACTGGGGCAAAGCCCTGCTTGCCGTATTAGTGATCGCACTGATGATTCCAGTGTTGAAGATTGCGACTTACTCTCAGGAAGATAACCCAAAACATCTTGCTGAAAAGAACAAATACCTTGAGAAGCTGAAGAATACCCAGGAAGCCGATCAGGACAAAGACCGCCCAAATATCCTGCTGGTGTTAATGGATGACCTGAGCTACGGCGATCTGGGTGCTTACGGTAATGAGCTGATTAAAACCCCGAACATTGATCAGCTGGCCGAAGAAGGCATGAAGTTCACCGAGTACTATGCTCCTTCCGCAACCTGCACACCGTCACGAGCCGGACTCCTGACAGGGCGTTATGCTCCACGGGCCGGTGTTGAAGCCGTGGTACACCCGGACGGTTCCAAGCTTAACTGGATTGGTATGCTGGCTGGTTTGAACCAGCATATTCCGGGTGATGAAATTATGATTCCGGAAGTACTGCAGGCTACCGGTTACCAAACCGCCATGATCGGTAAATGGCATTTGGGTGATGTAGCCCCAAACCTGCCAAATAACTATGGTTTTGAATATTACTACGGCAGTCATTTCAGCAATGATATGACGCCTTTTAATCTCTATAGAAATGAAGAGATTGCTGTCCCCGCTCCGGTTGACCAAACAAGACTGAACGATCTGTATGTTCAGGAAGCGACTGACTTTATCAATCGTGCCACCGAGAAAAAATCCGAAACCAACGAACCCTTCTTCCTGTACTTTGCCCATAACTTCCCACACGTTCCTCTTTACACCACCGATGAACAATCCGGGAAATCCAAAGCGGGTCTGTACGGCGATGTAATGGAAGATGTCGACCGTGGTATCGGTGACATCATCAAGGTGCTGCGCGAAAAAGGTGAGCTGGACAACACTCTGATTCTGTTAACCAGTGACAACAATGCCTGGTTCCAGGGCAATACTGGCAGTAAGCGTGGCCGTAAATTCCAGACCTGGGATGGCGGATCAAGTGTTCCCTTTATTGCCGTTTGGCCGGGCAAGGTGCCTCAGGGCGTAACCATGGAAACAGCGGTTAACGGTGTCGATATTCTGCCGACCCTGATGTCCATTCTGGATATTCCAAAACCAACCGACCGTACGCTGGATGGTATTGATATCAGTGCAACCCTGCAGGGTGACAAGGCAGCTAACCATGATCGTCTGATGTCCTACTTCCAGGGCAAGAAGCTTGATGCGGTTCGCAATGCGACCCATAAGTACATGGGCAAAAAAGGTGTTTTCTCAAACGGCATGGGTGACCTGCTTTCAATCAACCAGATGAAAGGGCCATGGTTGTTTGATTACCGTATTGATCAAAGTGAGTCCTACGACATCTCTCTGAATCAGCCTGAAGAGTTCGAGCGAATGAAAGCGATCTTCGAAGCTAAAAAGAAAGAGATGGAAGAGAACCCTCGCGGCTGGCTGTAAGGAACTATTCCTAGCTTCCCCTGGCACTTTGACCTTTTGATTGATTAATCATTCGAAAGGTCAATGCCACATAAGCAGCCTGAGGTTGAAACTTAAAAATCGTTCCCTGGTTGATGCAGTCTTTTGTATTCAGAAGGTGACATCTTCATCTGACGACGAAAACATCGGGAAAAATACATAGCGTTGGTATACCCGAGCTGACTAGCAATCTGGCTGACCTGCAGTGATGAGTAAATCAGCTTGTTACAGGCAGCAGCAATCCGTTTCTCCTCCCGCCACTGCATAACACTGATTCCATAGTTTTTCCTGAACAGCTTGCTCAGGGCTGAAGCTGACAGACAGGCAGCTCTGGCAATCTTTTCTACCGTCAGCTCTTCAGTAAAGTGGTCGTCTATATAGCGGACAGCTGTCAATAACCTGGAATCCGTTCGCTGATAACCATTACTTTCAATAATCTGATTACAACGCAGCAACAAGGCTTCCACCAGCCTGCTTCTGATATTGACCTCTGACGCATCACTGGACCATCCCTGCTGTGCAATGAAACCAATGGTTGAGGAAACAGCCTCCAGCTCCTGCTTGCTTTCCGCTTTAATGTGGAAAATACCGGAAGCGATTTCCGGCCAGTTCAGTAAATCAAGTATTCGATCATTGGCCTGAAACTTCACAAAACTGTAATTCCACTCGTCACAGTCCTCTGCAAGTTGCTTATGGATGTACGCTGTTGGGCTGAACAAAAGGATATCGCCAGGCTGAGTGTTCAACTGGGTTCGAATACAATTGTAATGCCCGCTACCTTCCAGAGTCAGGTGTAAGGTCCAGCCTGCTTTTTTATGGGGGCGAAGCGTAACGTGATCCGACCAGCTGTTTCTTTTGAAAGTGACATAAGTGGCCACGTTCAGGTAATCAAAAACCTGCTGATCCGACTCCACTGCACTGAACAGTTGTTGTATAAAACGGGTAGCCTGCTGGCCAGTGATACCATTGGCTGAATGAAATAAAGGCCGCCACTCAACAAATAATGATTCGATGTTCATGGCAGACAGTAATCGGTCAAAACCGGAATCCAGCGGTGTGCCTATTATCTGTCGATCATTTTCCGGCTGTCCCGCATCCGTAAACAGCTTTATTAAGCTTCGCTGTACCTGCTTCTTACTGGTTTTCCCTTCAAAATAAAAAAAGATATCTCTGGCAATATCCGTCAATGTTATTTCACCAGTATCTGAAAGCACAGCCCGAACCTTTACTGAAATGGATCGTTATTTTGTCATTCTATTAACAACTATCAAAACAAAGTTTCCCGAAAAATACATGCTGAATGACGAATCGGATAATCAGCAATTAAGAACATCTTCTTATACTCGGCACATTGCCAACTCAGCAATCTACCGGGAACCGTTCTCTATGAGAAAACCGATTCATAAAGTGCAGACAGCACTGAAAACCCTTGCACTGAGTACACTGGCCATAACCGCCAGCAGTCAGGCTATCGCCTCAAGCACCGCAGAAGCTTCTGCGAAAAAGAACGTGCTGTTGATTATGGTCGATGACCTGAAACCAACCATTGGCACTTATGGTGATAGTGCGGCTATTACTCCGGGCATTGATCAGCTGGCCAATGAAGGCGTTCGCTTCGATATGGCCTATGCTAACCAGGCCGTTTGCATGCCGTCCCGTTACAACCTGCTGCTGGGTTCTCGTTCTACGTCCACTGGCCTGTATAACTTTGGTTCTGAGTTCAGGGATATCTATCTGGATGCAGAAACCCTGCCACAGCACTTTATGGAAGCCGGCTACCGCACCGAGAGTATCGGTAAAGTCTTTCACGTAGGGCATGGTAACAGTGACGATGCCGCTTCATGGAGCCTGCCTCCTTATAAAGACAAAGTCATCGACTATATATTGCCGGAAAGCACCGGTGGCAAGATGACCCGTGAAGAAGGTCTGTTTACCAACCTCGACGGCGAACTGTTGACGGCTATTGAAAACAGCAAGCTGCCAAAAGGTACTCCCTGGTATTACAACCGTGAACTGGGTATGAAAATTTTCAGCCTTCCTCGTGGTGCCGCCTGGGAAAGTGCTGATGTACTGGATGAAGCTTACGCCGATGGCCGTGTAGCAAAACAGGCGATCTATCGTTTGCGTAATGCTGCAAAAAATCCGGACCAGCCATTCTTTATGGCCGTAGGCTTTGCCCGCCCTCACCTGCCATTCTCTGCACCAAAGAAGTACTGGGATATGTACGATCCGGCCCAGCTGCCAATGCCCGAGTTCACCGAGGCTCCTGAAGGCGCACCGGAATACGCTGTTAAGCGCGGTGGTGAAATTCTGGCATTTAAAGATATTCCAGCAAAGAGCAATGGTCTGCTAAACGATGAATTATCCCGTAAGCTGATTCACGGTTACTACGCCAGTGTCAGCTATATGGATGCTCAGGTTGGCAAAGTTCTGAAAGAGCTGAAAAAGACCGGTCTTGATAAGAATACAGTTGTCGTACTTTGGGGCGACAATGGCTTCCATCTGGGAGATCACGGTTCCTGGACCAAGCACTCCAACTATGAAGAAGCAGCCAATATTCCTCTGATCATTTCTGCTCCGGGCGTTGCTGCGGGCAGCACTGAACAGCTGACTGAAACTGTTGACCTGTATCCAACCCTGTCTGAACTGGCCGGTATTGCCAAACCGGATGCAGCTCAGCCGATTGACGGCATCAGCCTTGTGCCTGTGCTGAAAGACACTGATACCCGCATTCGTGACCATGCTTACCACGCATGGCTGCAGGTGGATAAGCTGGGTCAGGCGATTCGTACCGATAGATACCGCTTTGTGAAGTGGACAGCGGCTGATGGCAAGACCGTAGGCACCGAGCTCTATGACTACGAAAATGACCCACTGGAAAAGGTGAATGTTGCTGATCAGAACCCTGCCATCATTGCAGAGATGACCAGGATTCTGGCAACTCATCCTGAGCCTAAGCGTCGTCCAATGCGTTAATTAACAGGCGCTTATTAAAGTAGAAAATTGCCAGGTCTCAGTTACATGGCTTGGCAACCATCGGGACAGTGTGGAGTCGAAGGCTCTACACTGTCCCGTTTTTTAAATGGCTGATAAATCTTCGAATGTTGAAGCTTCTCTGATATATGTTTCCTGACCATATTCCAACAACAATTATCAAACTGGAATATTGATTTGCATCAAGATGTACTGCTGATGTGTGAAATTGTGCAAATCAGTTTACATTGTTGCTGAATAAGACAACCGACTAGCTGTATCAAATATATCCATGTTCTGAAAAATAACATCAAATAACGTCAACTTTTGACGCCGACATTTGATGATTGCCGATCATACGGGTGCTCATTCCACGTTGGTTTTATTGTGCTTTCAGGACGGAAAAATGAGAAAAACACTTCTTAGCTGTGTCATATCAGCTGCGATTGCTTCCTCAAGTGTCAATGCTGCAACGGTGAGCACCGGGGCAGATCGTGCGCCGGAACAAAAGCCTAATGTGGTGGTCATTTTCCTGGACGATGCCGGTTATGCTGATATTGGTGTGAATGGAGGCAAGTACCCAACACCCCATATCGATAAGATGGCAGAAGAAGGTCAGAACTTTTCTGACTTTTATATGGAAGCACCTGTCAGCACCCCATCCCGAGCAGCCTTGTTAACATCCAGAGTCAGCCTGAGAACCGGCGTATATGGCCGTGAAATGGCTGTATTTGATGAAACCGACAAAGACGGTCTGCCAAAGTCTGAATACACCATGGCCGAAATGTTCAGGGATTCAGGCTACAACACTTATATGCTGGGTAAATGGCATTTAGGCATGGGTAAGGACGGTGTAGAGCATATTCCTACACGCCATGGTTTTCAGGAATGGTATGGCATTCCCACTTCAAACGATATGTTTGAATCCGATCCTGAGTTTCGCCTGAAACCTGTCCGTAAAATGTTCCGTGATCCAACGATTTTCCAGAACAAAGAAGCCATGGCCATGTTACGTGAGCGTGACTTTAATCTGGCTCGACCTGAAGATGGCCGCGCTGATAATGACGACTTTCTGGTTCCTCTCTATCATTCGTTTTCCACAGAGGAAGGTCAATTTAAAGACTTCAAGATTGGCCTCCTGAATCAATATACGTTCATGCGCAATATGACTTCTCGCGCAGTGGAATATATTAACAACAAGAAAGACGACTCATTCTTTATGTATGTGGCTTACCCACAAAGCCATGTACCTATGTTCACGTCACCAGAGTACAACGGTGTAACTGACACAGCCTACGGCGATGTCATGGTTGAGACTGACTATTCAGTAGGTCGAATCATGAGAGCACTGAAGCAGAACGGAATTGATGATAACACCATCGTTGTTTTCACTTCTGACAATGGCCCCTGGTTGAGCTACGCCAGCCGTGGTGCTGCAGGTTCTGCTCTGCCTTATCGTGCCGGTAAGTCTACACCTTATGAAGGTGGCAGCCGGGTTCCGGGCATTATTCGCTGGTCCGGCAAGATCCAGCCGGGTACTAATAATGCCATGTATTCCGCACTGGATTTAATGCCAACACTGGCTTCCATGACCGGTGCAGAGATGCCTGCTTCTATTGTTACTGATGGCTTTGACCAATCCGGTAACCTGCTCAAGGGTGAAGAATCGCCACGTGATTTTGTTCCGGTGTTCATGCGTGGTGAGCTGGTCGGCTTCAGAAAAGGCGACTACAAACTGGTATTCGGCGGAGTAGGTCTTGTTAGTTCAGGTAATAAGAGAACCAAACCGGAGATGTATAACCTGGTTGCTGACGAAGGTGAAAAGGTAAATCTGGCAGAGAAGGAACCTGAAAAGTACGCAGAAATGGTCAAGCTGTCTGAAGAGTATCTGGCTTCCATTGGCACACCAGCAGCGCCACTGTGCGACTTTGATGATTAATTGATACAGCCATAATAATCCGTCCCGCTCAGGCGGGACATTTTTCAGAAAGCAGATTCCAGAAAAGCAGAATCACTATGTCCAGTATCCATGTAATGGCCAAGCCATCTTCCTCAAAGTGCAACATAGACTGTGAGTACTGCTTTTATCTGGAAAAAGAAAAACTCTATCCGGATGCCAGTGACTTTCGTATGTCTGATGAGGTTCTGGAAGCCTATATCAGTCAAACCATCAGCCAGCAGAAAGGCAAGAAACATTACGAATTCAGCTGGCAGGGCGGAGAACCAACGCTACTGGGGCTGGATTTCTTCAAAAAAGCATTGCAGCTGCAGCGAAACCTTGCCGGTTCAACACCCTGCGTAAACTCCCTGCAAACCAACGGTATTTTGCTGAATACTGAATGGGCTGAATTTCTGGCGAAACACCGGTTTCTGGTGGGGGTGTCCATTGATGGCAATCAGCAACATCACGACACTTATCGTAAAACACGAACAGGCAAAGGCACTCACGAGAGAGTACTGAAAGCAATCAACCTGTTGAAAAGGCATAAAGTGGAATTCAATGCCATGGTGGTTGTCCATCAGGCTAATGTTCATGATCCACTGGGTGTCTATAACGCTTTGAAAAGCTATGGCATTCATCACATTCAATTGACCCCACTGGTAGAACGACAGGCACGGGAGATTCCAGACGACAATTTGATTCTTGTAAGCCCTGCCTATTCAGCTGCTGCTGATGTAGCAAGATGGTCTGTGGGTGCTAAAGAGTACGGTCAGTTTTTGTGCGACCTGTTTGATGCCTGGAAAGCCAGAGATTTCGGCAAAATCTTTATTTATAACTTTGAATCCACTTTAACCATGAAAGCCGGTTTACCAGGCAATAGCTGTATCACTGCTGAAACCTGTGGCAATGCAGTAGCACTGGAATCAAATGGTGATGTCTACAGCTGCGATCATTTTGTTTATCCGGAACACAAGCTGGGAAACATAATGGCAGAGCCTCTGGCTGAACTGGCTGAATCACAACAGCTGAAAACCTTCGGGTTGAATAAAAAATCAGATCGCTCTGTTGATTGTAATGATTGCCGGTTTTTATCGATTTGTAATGGTGGCTGCCCCAAACATCGTTTTTTAATATCCAGCGATGGACAGCGCAATAAAAACTATCTGTGTGACGCCTACAAAATGTATTTCTCTCATACAGAGAAGTTTATGGATTTCGTTCTAAGCAAACTTAATTAAATGAAACTCCACTGAAGTTTCAAACCAGATACTCAGTTATACGAATTCATAAACTGTTTTCCCGCCTGAGGCGGGAAAACAGCAACTAAGTGTGTAGACACACGTAATCGAATATTAAATGGCTGCTTGCCCGCCTGCGGCGGGCAAGCAGCTTATGAATTCGTATGTCTGGGTACTTAAATGTTTTTTATTTCGTGTATCTACACACTTATACACATAACAATTTTCAAATAATTATATTCCTGAATATAGGAGCAGTAGGATGCATAAGGTTGTTCGTCCATTCGTAATGGGGGCTTTGGCCGCTGCGGTTTCCGCAACAATGTGCGCTGGTGTCAGTGCCGAGGAAAAGAAAGAACTGGCAGCAGGGGAAATAAAAACAGTTTTTCCTGTAGGGCCAATGTATGACCCGGATTTTGACTTTGCCATCACTGCATTGCCGACTCTCCTGAACAAATTTGATGATGATTCTTCAACCTCCTGGACTCGAATTACTGCGGTTTATGGCTCAACAGGTAACAAGAATATTGGCCTGGGTAATGACTGGTACTTCGGAGGAAACAAGTTTAATTTCAAAAACTACCTGGGTTACACCGATATTAATTTTACCGAACAGGACTATTTTTATAAGCAGGGCCTTCAGGACGTAGACACAGTCATGAAGTCTGCAAACGGTAGCTTTGCCTATCAGATTCTGGACAATGTTTATGCCGGTGTATCCTGGGACATCAACCAAAACGAAATACAGCGCAAAAGCGGTGGCGACTTCAAGGCACTGGCTAACAACCTTCCTGACAATGACGTAACAAATTATGGTTTTTACCTGAATTACGATGACAGAAACCACAAGATGATGCCAACGGAAGGCATGTTCCTGGAAGCTAACCTCTGGAAAGTAAAAAGGGAGGCTACGGGTGGTGCTGATTCATACTGTGTTAATACCGACACATGTTTCCCTCTACCAGCCGCTCAATCTCCTAATCAAACATACCGTTACGAAACAGTGAAGCTGGATGGCCGTTATTATAAACCGCTGAGTGAAATGACGACGTTCGCAAGTCGACTGTCTGTTCTTTACAACACGGATGAAGCACCCAATACAGCAGCCAACCTCTCTCGTGTTGCACAGGGCTTTTCCCGGGAAGTACTGGGCCGTGGAGCTGTAGCTGTTGAGGGCCAATACCGCCACTGGTTTAACTCCAAATGGGGTGTTGTTGGTGGTCTGTCACTGGCGAAAGCACTGGATGCCAACGACAGTGATAAGGACGGTATGTACTACGCCGGAACACTGGGCTTGAGATACATGCTTGTTCCGGAGTCCAATCTGGCTCTGCGTGTTGACCTGACCCAGAGTAATCAGGAAGAAGAAGGTACTCTACTGTACTTCCGTGTAGGTGAATCTTTCTAAGTTCGCTAAATTTTTCTGAACACTTTCTATGCATAGCCCCTTTTAACCAAGGGGCTTTTTCGTAAGACTTCGCTTTAAAACAAGGAGTAAAGTTTTCTGTATTCAGAGGGTGAGCGTTTCATATGTTTATTGAAACAGCGTGAGAAGTACGCCTGACTGACATAGCCCAGATCATTTGAAATTACAGCAATACTGTCTGAAGTTGTCAGCAGTCTTTTGCAGGCTTCAGCCAATCGCTTTTCTTCCCGCCACTGCATAACACTGACCCCCTGACTTTTTTTAAACAGCTGAGCCAGACCTGATGGAGAGAGAAATGCCTTTTCGGCGATTTGCTCAATCGTTAGTGGTTTAAAAAGGTTCTCCTCCATAAATGCGATGGCATTTTGAACTCTTGAGTCAATGAGGGAAGCCTGACGGGTATTCACTGATTTACTGCACAACAGTAAAAACATTTTGATACCCGCTGCCCGTGCTGAAATATCCACTGGATGATGAGATGCGCCCTGTTGATGAACCGATTTCAGTATTGATAATAAAACTGATAACTGGTCTTCATTGTTTTCTTTTAAATAATAGGTTCCATCCGCAACCTCTGGCCAGGACAGTAATTCCATCATGTCACCGGTTGGCTGAAACATGAGCGAATAGTATGTCCAGTCTTCGCTGTCTTCAGAGCGGCAAACATCAAGATAGGCTGAAGGATTGAATAAAACCATATCGCCGCGAGAGGTCTTCAAATCCTTCCTGATAAAATTATAGTGACCAGAGCCATCAACCGTCAGATGCAGACACCAGCCTGCTTTTTGCTTTGGCCGTACTATATGAAAGTCTGTCCAGCGGTCTTTGTAGCGATAAGTGTAATGAATGATATTTTGATAGGTGAAAAATGGCGTATCCAGATCAATAGAACTAAACAGTTCTCTTATAAACTGATTAGCTTCTTTGCCAGTAATATCGTTCTGTTTTGAGAAAACAGGTGTCCATTTATGAATTAGACTGCTGACATTAAAGGAGGAAAAAAGAGCATCGAAATCAAATTTTACGGGCTTTTGTTGTGACTTTCCTTTTGGAAGGATTAAGTTTTTATGTGATGCCATTTCCAGTAAATAAAGGTATTCAATACTCAGGCGAACCTGGTTGATATCCGCTTTACCCTGGAAGTAGGAAAAAATGTTTTTGGCTGCTTGTATTAAAGGCGTTTCCATACAGTAACCGCATTATATGGTAAAGGGGGTAGCTGGTTAGCTATGCTTGGGTGGCATTATCAAACGGCTGTATTTTAGAGGATTAAGTCAACATTATCTGCTGGAAATCGGTTGTTTTTTTAAATGTTTGAAATATTTAGACACCCGCAATTGCGAGTGTCTTTATAGCTAAGTACTCGGACATTTGAATTGTATGTCATTTCCCCGCCTACGGCGGGGAAATGACAATCTAATATTCGATTACGTGTGTCTGCACACTTTCTGTTTCTAACTACTGCATAGTCCTCAAAGCATTCGATATATTGGCGTCTCCCGGAAAGCGAGTGATCGCCTGCTTCAATAGATTAACGGCCTGCTGTTTATGCCCCCGGGAATTAAGGGCAATGGCATAAACATAGACATAACGGGCATTGTCTGGTGCCAGTTCAACAGCCTCTGCAAGAAATACCAGGGCTTCGTCATACTTTTTTTGTCGTACAAAATAGAGTCCCAGCACATGATTCAGAAGTGCCTTGTCCAGCGCTTCATCCAGCCCTTTTCTCAGAATACTCTGTTCATCCTGCTTCCTGTTCTGTTGACGATACAGGTCAGCCAGATTGACATAGGCCGTTGCCAGATAAGGTTCGATCCTGATAGCTTCCTTATATTCCTGTTCAGCTTCTGCATAACGGTTCATCATGGTGTAAACCTGCCCAAGATTAACTCTTGCAGTGCCTCGATCCTGACTTAAACGCTGGGCTTTGATGTAATCGTTGATGGCTGACTGACTGGCCAGTTTCAGATTTTCAGGTATCTGAACATAAGGGATATCAGCCAGCAGGCGACCTGTCAGTTGTCGCACCAGCCTTGAATCATCTTCCAGCAACGGCAGTAACAATTGCACCTTATATTGCGCAGGCAGGTTGGTCAGGGCTTCCAATGCTCCCTGCTTCACCAGTGGTGACGAATCAGATAACCCTTTGACGATAACCTGCAATGTCTGGCCAGATAGATAAGGCTGCAGCTTCTTCAAAGCCGACCCTCGCACTATGGGCGCAAGGTCGTCATTTTCTATCACCTGAGTCAGCTGATAGACGGCATCAGAAGATTGAATTCTGGCGGCATGAAAAGCCGTGGCAAACTCCGGCCTGCTTCTCCACTCTGTGCCCAGTTTCTTATCCAGAGTATCTGCGGCCCACTGGTCATTCTTTTCTGTATGGCAGGCTGTGCAGACATTGGGCGCATTGGTTTTCTGGCTCAGATCAGGGCGCGGAATTTTAAACGCATGGTCACGCCTTGGGTCAACGCCCATATACGTACGCTCGGGCATATGGCAGTCAACACACTGAGCACCCGCCGTGCCTGTTTTATGAAGGGTATGCTGCTCGGTATCAAATTCAGAAGGCAGATGACACTGGGCACATATTTGATTGGGCTCAGCCTTTAATTTATTGGTATGAACATTATGACAATTGCTGCAGGTAACGCCGGCTTCACTCATCTTACTTTGCTTGAATGAACCGTAGACAAAGACTTCGTCCTTGATCTGGCCATCATCAAAGTACATTGCTTCATCCAGCAGCTGCGGCTGATAGGTTTCAGTAAACGGCTTGTTTCGTTCAGTCTCTGCATGAATCTGCTGGCTGCGGGAATGACAGCGGCTGCAGGTTTCAACCTGTTGCTGATAATGTTTTTTTACAGCGGTTGCCGTTGTCTTTCCTTCCTTGAATACCCAGAAGTTTTTGTTACCGATATCTGCTTCAAAACCACTCTTGAGAGTATTTTTGCCTGCATCATCGATGTTGGCCCATTGAATATGTTTCTGTCCGGCACCATGGCAACTCTCACAGCCGACACCCGCTTCATGCCACTGGCTGTTATAACCGAGATCAACAGGGTTAAAGTTCTTTTTATAATCGGTGGTATGACACTCAATACACATGGTATTGGCATTCTGTTGCACAGAGGTCCAGTGCAGTGGGCTGGTAAAATCGACTTTATTGCCTTCCTGCTGATGGAACCAGCGTTGTCCGCCTTCACTCTCTGGCCTTGAATCCCAGCTGATGCCCAAAGACTGCAAACGCCCTTTACCAACATCAAGCCCTTTACCAACATCAAGAAAGTACTGCTGCAGCGGGTAATCACCAATGGTGTACTTCACTTTATAAGTGGCCAGCTTGCCATCAGGGCCATCTGTCTCGACCATGTATTGGTTATTTTTACGAAATAGACGACTGGTGACACCATTATAGGTAAACGAGCTGTTATTAAAGTTACCCAGCACACTTTCAGATGTCGCTTTCTGCAATGAAGTCTTATGCTGACTGGACTGCCATTGCTTAAACTCAGTTTCGTGGCAGCTTTTACAAGCCTGACTGCCCGTAAACCCTTCCGTTAGATTCGATTGCGAGGCTGTTGTGTTTAATGAAAAACACAGTAGCAGTGCAGCCTGTATCCATAATTTAACATTCATCCAATACGACACCAAACAGTTGAAGATCTGCTTTAATAATCCAGCAGCGTCTATCCAAAAGACCACAGTTTGAACAAATAGTCGGCAAATAAGAATTACCGGAATGAAGAGATGTTCTTTAGGACAAAAGAAATATTGATAAAGACAAGAACCATGCTGGATGTGAAGCGTCCTGCATAGCTCCTGCAAATATAATTAAGAATGCGATTTGATCAGTAGAGGTGGAAAATCAATCCCTGGACTTAGCGCCTTTCGAAAACGAGTCCAGATATTCACCAATGGACGAAAAGCCACCAAACATCGCACTGGTCTGCTCCTCGGATTCCTGCAACGCCATAAATAACCGGAACCCCGTTGGCTGAGACTCATGGTTGTTGGTATGAGCAATCTGCAGCATTTCTGCACCGCAACATCCCCGCAGCATTTTTACCGAGGCATCAAAAACACTCAATGTAAAAGCGGGGTTAGCAGTGAAGACTAATACGACAGCTTTCGTATCATAGTCTTTGCCATCAATAGTATGTCGCATTGGCAAATGCTGATACAGGCGATAAGGCAGTTCCGCTTCACTGACATCATCCATACCCGCGGATACAAACACACGACCGTCATCAAGCCATGTACTGATATCAGCAAAATCTACATCGACAAGCGATGTGCCACAAGAGATATGAGCACAGCATTCAACAACTGTTTCCAGTGATTGAGCGTCCTGAACAGTGGTTATTTTGTTTAATGGGATTCCCGCAATTTGACCAATCTGGTTATCCACCATTTCTAATGCAGGCTTTTCACCAAAGAGAATGATGATAGGTTGGCAGCCTTCTGACCTGTTACTTAACGCAGTTCTTAATAGATGAATGGATTCGACATCAGCATCACAAATAAAAATATGTGGCATGAACTGATGCTGCTGATCACTCAGTACCGAGCAAACATTTTGCTCAGTCAGCGAGACGTGCTCAACCCAGCCTAAACGCCAGCAGGCAAAGAATGCTTCCAGCGCCTTGGCGCTGTTCGCGCCAGAAGTAACAAACCGTTTTAATACTTTCCCGTCATTCATGCTTGAGCCTCAGTATGCGCAGCAAATTAATAATCTGTTACCACGCATACTCTCGCCAATACCTGAAACTGACAACCCTGTTTAAAACGAATGCTTTGAGCCGTTGGAAAAATTCAGGCTTTAATTTGAAGTTTGTGCTCTTTCAAGCGCCAGCCTGATCTGGTTTTCACCAGTTTTTCAAAATAACGACCAACCACATAATGTTTAATCTCGCCATTGTAGCTCTGGATGGCCTGGCTCACACAGCTCAGCTGTGCTTCATCGCCATCACCATCAATAACGAAATTACTCTGTACGTGAATAAGGCCTGGAGGAAAAGCATCGGCGTTGTTTTTTATCCAGCTGATGATGTTATCAATGCCTTCCAGTTTGATCTGCATTTCATCTACGATAAAACGCCCTTCCTCAACAAAAAAATCACGCATTGCTTCTGGTTCATCGACATCAGCGGCCAGTGCAAAACGTCCCATTAGATTTTGAATGTCCATTCTGTCTTCAGTGGTCAGTGACATATGTCAGTCCTCCGCCTTTGCTCTATGAATAAGCAGATTCCAAACCCTAATGAGTGGAGAGCTGCTGTGTTGTGTTCGACATTAACAACAGTGTATGTTCGATCATTCACTCCAACAATCACCCCTGGATCAACCTCTATAGTGCATGAGATACACCAATGCGATTACCCCTCTCAACCCTTGAAGTGTTCAATGCCATTGTACGAGAAGGCAGTATGCGCGCTGCCGCTAACGCGTTAGGAATTAAGCGTTCAACGGTGAGTCATCAACTGAAAGCTCTTGAAGATCAACTGGGAACAGCACTATTCATACGGACAACACGCACAATAAATTTAACCGAAGCGGGTCGTGCTTTAGCTCGGTCATCTGGGCCAGCCTTTGAACAACTGACTGATGGTCTGGCAAGCGCACGAACGGCAGGTCATGCAGAACGTGGCAACTTGAAACTCGCACTTCCCGAGCTTGCTTATCACCTACTGCTTCGTCAGCACCTATCCACTTTTCAGGAACGTTATCCAGAGATCGAAATAGAGCTGTCGTTAACCGATGCATTGTCAGACATTCTTCAGGAAGGCTTACATGCAGGTTTTCGTCTGGGAGGACTGGTTTCAGAAGATATGGTTGCAATCAGTCTGACCGGAGCACTGAATACGGCAGTGGTTGCTACCCCTGGTTATCTCAAACAATACGGCAGACCTGTGCAGCCCACGGACCTATTAGCCCACAACTGTCTGAGATACCGCTACCCAAGCTCGAACCAGCTGGCCCCCTGGACGTTCAACGGTCCGAGTGGTGTTTATCCGGTTCAGACCAGTGGCAGTATTATCACTAATTCCATGCCGGTAACCGTTGAAATGGCAACTCAAGGACTAGGGATTACCTATGTATTCCATGCCTGTTGCGCTGAAGCTTTGAAGACAGGTCAGCTTGAGGAAGTGTTGAGCGAACACCGGGTGACTATGCCCAGCATTAACATTTATTTCCCTCGGGCTTACCGTGATTATGTGCCACTTCGTCTTTTCATCGAGCATTTAAAGCAGGGCAAGGAAAACTGAGAAGCACTTGCGGAAATTCTGTAAGAAAACAGAACGGCATCAGCAGATAAAACCGATGGGGTGATCACATAAAATATCATCGATAAAGAACCCATAGCTGATAATGGCAAAGGGATTCGATAACTTACTCGGGAGATATCAGCTGAAAGCTCAGAAACCAACCAATATATCTTCCAAAAGGCATTAGTGGTTTTTACATCGCAAAATGGCTGGAACCCCCGTTCTATTGCGGTTGCTTTGATAACAAACCATAAGTCCCAACATTTTTTTTGGCTAATCTGGATTTCTTTGTTTACTTTTGGTTCTATATCCGGCTCAAAGCCATTAAACTATGCGGCGAAAATTTCCCCTGAAACATCGAGCATCTAATGTCAGATCTCTCTAAATATAGAAATATTGGTATCTTCGCACACGTTGATGCCGGTAAGACCACTACTACAGAACGTATCCTGAAGCTGACCGGTAAGATCCACAAGACCGGTGAAGTACACGATGGTGAATCCACCACTGACTTCATGGAACAGGAAGCCGAGCGCGGTATTACTATCCAGTCAGCTGCGATCACCACCTTCTGGGATGGTCATCGCATGAACATCATCGATACTCCAGGACACGTTGACTTCACCGTTGAAGTATATCGTTCCCTGAAAGTACTGGATGGCGGTATCGGCGTATTCTGTGGTTCCGGTGGTGTTGAGCCTCAGTCCGAAACCAACTGGCGTTATGCGGATGAATCCGGTGTATCCCGTATCATCTTCGTTAACAAGCTGGACCGTCTGGGTGCTGACTTCTACCGCGTTACTGACCAGGTTAAGAACGTACTGGGCGCTAACCCTCTGATCATGACCCTGCCAATCGGCACCGAAGATGACTTCGTGGGTGTGGTCGACATTCTGACCCAGAAAGCTTACGTTTGGGACGACTCCGGTCTGCCAGAAAACTACACCGTTCAGGACATTCCTGCGGATATGGTTGACGACGCGCAGATGTACCGCGAGCAGATGATCGAAACAGCCGTTGAAGTTGATGACGACATCATGATGGCTTACATGGAAGGTGAAGAACCTACCATTGACCAAATCAAGTCCTGCATCCGTAAGGGTACACGCGAACTGACCTTCTTCCCGACTTACTGTGGTTCTGCATTCAAGAACAAGGGTATCCAGCTGGTACTGGACGCTGTTGTTGATTACCTGCCGTCCCCAACAGAAGTTATCCCACAGGACCTGACCGACGAACTCGGTGAGCCTACCGGTGAAGTTGCGAAAGTAGCTGTTGATGAGCCTTTCCGTGCTCTGGCATTCAAGATCATGGACGACCGTTTCGGCGCCCTGACCTTTATCCGTATCTACTCAGGTGTCCTGAACAAGGGCGACACAATCCTGAACTCCTTCACAGGTAAGACCGAGCGTATCGGCCGTATGTGTGAAATGGAAGCGGATGACCGTAAAGAACTGAGCACTGCTCAGGCAGGTGACATCCTGGCCATCGTTGGCATGAAGAACGTTCAGACCGGTCACACCCTGTGTGATCCTAAGCACGAATGTACTCTTGAAGCGATGGTATTCCCAGAGCCAGTAATCTCCATTTCCGTTACCCCTAAAGATAAAGGCGGTTCCGAGAAAATGGGTATCGCTATCGGTAAGATGGTTGCTGAAGACCCTACCTTCCTGGTTCACACCGACGAAGAAACTGGTCAGACCATCCTGCGTGGTATGGGCGAACTGCACCTGGACATCAAGGTCGACATCCTGCGTCGTACCTACGGCGTTGACCTGGAAGTGGGTGAGCCTCAGGTTGCGTACCGTGAGACCATCACGGCTGAAATCGAAGATTCTTACACACACAAGAAGCAGTCCGGTGGTTCCGGTCAGTTTGGTAAGATCGACTACCGCATCAAGCCAGGCGAGCAGAACACTGGTCTGGTCTTCAAATCAACCGTTGTGGGCGGTAACGTTCCTAAGGAATTCTTCCCGGCGATTGAGAAGGGCTTCAAGAGCATGATGGATAACGGCGTTCTCGCTGGCTTCCCTGTTCTGGACGTTGAAATCGAGCTGTTCGACGGTGGTTTCCACGCGGTTGACTCCTCTGCAGTAGCGTTCGAACTGGCAGCACGTGGCGCGTTCCGTCGCTCCATTCCTAAGGCTGATCCTAAGCTGCTCGAGCCTATCATGAAGGTTGACGTATTCACTCCAGACGATCACGTTGGTGACGTTATCGGTGACCTGAACCGTCGTCGTGGCATGATCGAAGGTCAGGAAGCTGGTGCTTCCGGCGTTCGCATCAAGGCTAACGTACCTCTGTCTGAAATGTTCGGTTACATTGGATCCCTGCGTACCATGACTTCCGGTCGTGGCCAGTTCTCCATGGAATTTGCTCACTACGCTCAGTGCCCACAGAACGTAGCTGACAAGGTAATCGAAGAAGAGAAAGCTCGTCAGGCTGAGAAGAAGAAGTAATTCTTTTTTAATGCTGAGCGTCTAGCTCTACTGGTGATGATTGCTTCTGCATTATCACCAGACCGTCCATCCTTGGACATGCCCCAGAATTTACTCCTGCAATTCTGGGATACAATCCATCCGTGGACATAAAAACCGCTGATTAATGTCAGCGGTTTTTTTATGCCTGAAAATCACTCATTACTCCCCCTCACTCATACATTTCCTACATGTTTGTAAGCGCCAGATTCGGAACCAGCCTCTGGCTTTTAATGGATATTCACCAGACTTCTGCTACTTTTTCAGACGTATGACGCAAACTTTTGTCCTGTCACTGATACCCCATTTATTTAAAAAATATAAATACATAATTATGAAACAGTTGAAGCACCTCTTTCTAGTGTTAGTCATCACCTTTATGAGTATCGAAACCAGCACGGCAGAACCCTCTATCCCCCTTAATCACAGATTATGGAAAATCACCTCACAAGGCGAGGTTAGGGGGTATCTTATGGGAACCATCCATTACCCTATCCTCGTAGAGGATTTGTTACTTAAATTTTCTGCTATCCGTGGTGTTCTTAACGACGTTACAGACATCGCCTTCGAATGGGAGGAAAGAGCTGTCAATTCTGATATCAATCCCTCCCATAAAAAGTCTGTATCAGATTTTGAGAAGCACTGCGAAACAGGTATCAAACATCTTCTAACCGAACATGAACTGCGCAAAGCAGTCGATGTAATACAATCATTGCAAACTGATGCATCGGTTCGTGACATAGAATGCATGCACCCATTTGATTATGAATTTGAGTATTACACTCTAAGGAATTCACGTAAGAGGGCAGTAGAAGAATCACTAAAGAAAGAATTAGAGCTAATAAAACAAAGATACTTATTACTGGGCAGCCAGATTGGTCTTAATATAGTTAACCTTGAGCCTTATCGGCAGGAGCATAACCAATGTGTTAAGAAACATGCCGCCCTTCTGCTCAGTCTGGATGATAACCTGTTTAATTACGCAAAAAATAACAATAAGCAGATACACGCACTTAGTCCATTTCAGGAATTCTACGATCTTATTAACAATTTGAGCCATGAAACCCAGAGAAAATCTATGATTGACGTGATCGAATCCGAAGAAGATATAGATTTTTCGGATACCCGAGCCTGCTATCTGATGGGTGATGACTGTGACTTGATGACACAAACCCGGTTTTATCTGAATGACGATGAAATACTGATTGATGATAATAATGACGCTTGGTCTAACGAGATGCTGCCTGTACGCAGCAGAAACTGGCTGCCTAAAATAGGTAAGCTACTTGAATCAAAGGAGAAAAAAACTCTGTTTGCTGTCGGTACAGCGCATTTGTATGGTAAATATGGGCTGGTTTATCTACTACGGGAAAAAGGCTATGAGGTAGAGCCAATACCTCTGCAAGTTAGTTTATTCTCTAAACTACATGACAACGCAGGAGTAATAGCCCTCACTGCGGCTATAGCCCTTCCTCTAATATATAGCTCTTATATAAGAACTACAGCACACAAATAAACAAGATGCCCCTGTATCATCAAACGTAAAAATACTTTCAAAAGCGGGATAAGAATACAGACCATACCAGTTTACGACTGACTGTTGGATTGATCAGCCATCAACTCTTTGTCAACAAAAACGACGAGAGATGTTTAATAGAGGAATCAGCTTGAGGAAAATCAGAGAGTTACAAAATAAGAAATGGCGGTGAGGGAGGGATTCGAGCAGTCACACTCGACAGATATCTTCATATATTTCTATCACTTACGAAGCATCTAAATATACACATCTGTCGTTTTTGGTCATTAGATGTCATTATTGGTCAGTGTTTTGGACACTTTCTGGATACCTTTTTAATAGAAGAGCACTGACCAATATTATCAACAACCAATCTCGCGTTAAGAACATTCCTTCCAATCGACTACTCGATCTCAAACGACCGAGCTTACGCCGATTTGATTGACCTTCGGCCAACCGAAAGGTTTTGGGTAGAGACACGGAGGCAAGTTTCAGAGACTTCTTTCCTTAAAGTTTATCGCCCACGCTTGCATCACTTAAATAGTATTTTTCACCAGTAGTTATACTTAAATATATAGCCCTCAAAGAGACGGGTATATCTGAATCGAGCTCTTCTTTTACCTTTCCCCTAAGATCATCAAAATCTAAAAAATCTTTAAAAAATCTTTCTTGTATTTCTGAATATGGATCATTACCAGAATCAGACCCACTCCTTCCAATCAGGAACGCAATTTTTTTCTAGACCACCATCTTCACTCATCCAGTTTTTAAATCATTTCCTTACTCTAACAGGATTTATCTTTATTAAGGTATAAAACAAACTAGTCGCATATGACATAGAGTAAAGTGAGCTGCTTTCTAGCACCGATATTACTGTATCAGTCCATTTATCAAAAACACAATCATAATCTTTTAAAGGAAGCCATTTATCATCCTTCAATCTAGGGTCATCAGTTTCCACTATTCCACTTTGAATTAGTAGACGTTTTATGATATCGGAGTTTATAGCAATATATTTTGAATTAGATACAACCTTATTTATGAATTAAACCTTATCTTCAATACTTAAATCTTCTAAAATTGAATATGTAAGCCATCGAATATTTCTTGACGGATCAAAACCAAAAAACATAACTCTGTTATTTCAAATATTCTCCAAGTATTCGGAATTCAGAAAAACATCATAAATTGCTTCCAAACACCCAAAAGATCTTTCATCTACGATTTTTTTTATTTTGCTGGAGCAGCTCAAGCACTCTCTCAACAGATCCCTCATCTATTGATCTAGCAAGGTATTCATTTCGCTCCATAGTACCATCAATGAATTCCAGAACATCTATATCAGACGCAAAGCCATAAGGCACCTGCAAGTGCATAGCAATATATAGTCTTTTTTCAGATGCAACCCTACCAGACTTATCGTAGTCCATATAATTATAATTAGTAAAACCACCTGATTCTAGCAAAGGAAATAACTCATTCAACAATCCATTAACATGATCAATATCTTTATGATCAACACTTTTTAGCAAAGCATCCCGCTTACTCTTATGATTTTTTATTAACTCTTCTGGTTTATCATAACCAATTGAAGCGTCAATTTTTTTACCGATATAAAATCCAGGAGATTCTTTTATTGATGTATAAATAAGTGATTGTTTAACAGCTAATATTGACAAACAATATAAGTCAGTAAAGGAGACGTTACCTTTAGTTTTTTTGAGAACAAACCTCAAATGATTGAATATTCTTTTTAGCTCTCTTGGCGTTCTTATTAAATATTCAACATGGGTATGGTATATGACCGATAATTTTTCTTCGTCTCTCTCAAAGTACTGAGTCAGAGCAGTATCTGACAGCCTATATAATTCATTATCAGCAATTATCTGTAAGTCATTATGAGAAATCAGAGGCAATGGCGCTCTTAGCTGTGCAATTTTATCTATATACTGACTTGATTTACTTATAGCATGCTTTTCAAGTGCACTCGCTAGATAATTTGGATCGAATGAAAGAAGAAAGCTCGTCAGGCTGAGAAGAAGAAGTAATTCTTTTTTAACCTGTAGCTTTACAAGGAACCGCTGATTAACGTCAGCGGTTTTTTTATGCTCAAGAAAATAGATTGGCGCACCCTCTAAAGATCAACCACCTGATAACGATTGGATGAGTATTCATCCAGAGATCAGTCAGGCTTATGAAGCTCACAGACATTCCCTCCGCCATCCTGCACCTGCCACAAACTATTCTTGATGCGGTTAATAAGCTAAGACACCGCCCTGTTGAAGGTGAGTCTATCGTTGGCGCGGCGTCTGAAAGCAGGCCTTACGACAGTAAATCCCTGATATCGCGAAGAGTTAGCCCCCTTGAATCCACAGAACCACTGATCAATGCCAGAGCCAATAAGCAGCACTTGGGAGAGCTGAAAGCCAGGCTCTGTCAGGATCAAAAAGACCAGCTGGCATTATTGAACAGCACAGCACAAAGTGATCGTTACCTTGAGCTTGCAGCAGACCTGACAATGGTAAAGTGCGGACTGGCAAAGGCAGGTAAAAATGGCATTACATCTCTGCATGCCATAAATGACCGCATTTCAGAAGAACAATTAAAAGATGTAGAGCGGGCAATGAGTCAATGCGTTGCCAACCCACAAGAAACTCTACGTAAATCTCTCCCCCTGCCCTCCGGACTGGTTTATGAAATGCTGGCAGCTTACGGCGAGAACAGCACACAGAATCCGGAAGAAGATATTGTTCTCGGAGACCTGCTGATTGCAGATATAAAGCAGTTCACTCAGGGCGAAACCATGAATCTGGAGCAATACGAAGGAATGATGAAAGATATCAATCGTATAAAAGGGTTGAGAACAGGGACCCCTGCTCAACGCACAGAATATCTCCAGTTACTCTCCAAAAATGACAACTTCGCCGGCACTCAGCTTGTTGATGAACTGGAAGAACTCCTGTCACCTGACAGAAGTGAAAAACGTTACCAAGAAGTAGGTCGGCTTATGAGTACGCCATCAGTCGACCCAAAGTGGCGTGGCACCCTGGAAGTACTGCTTTGGGCAGCTGACGGGAAGATAGAGCGCTGAATTTTGTTTTTTAGTTTATGGCTATCAACAATTCAAAGCATGACTGTGTAGCTATAGATTTTTACCAAACTGAGGGCGTCTACAAAGGTGATGGTATTTGAACCGTTAACCGGGATGAACACCATAAATTGGCACACAGCCTTGTCGGTTTGCAGCACTTATCGACTACCCTCTTTAAGGAGTGCTTCATCATTACCTGAAAACTCCAGTGTTCTGGTGGGAAAAGCAAAATCAGCACCATGTTTATGAATGATTTCACCAATCTTGATCAAAATTTCATGGCGTACCGTCATATAACCTTTCCAGTCAGTTATAACCGGATAGCAGCGCACCAGAATATCCAGTGAGCTGCTGCCGAAGTCACTGAAACGGGCAATGTTGTCACGCATTGGATCAATGGCAGGATGCGTATCCAGGTAACGATCAATTTCTTCAGTGATGTCAGTTATATGTTTGAAATCCTGATAGCGGAGCCCGACAACGACACTGATTCGACGATGGGTCATACGTGAAGGGTTTAATACTGCAGTGCTTGCAAACAAGGCGTTGGGAACATAAACAGGGGTTCGGTCATAACCTCTTATGCGGGTTTGCCTCCAGCCAATATATTCAACAAAGCCTTCTATCTTTTTATCTATCAGTCCTACCTTGTCACCAATACTGAATGGCCTGTCTATATAAAGCGTCAGACCACCAAACAGGTTAGCAAGCATATCCCTGGCTGCCAGACCAACAGCCAGAGCCCCAACACCACCAAATGTCAGCAAACCACTGATACTGATTCCAAGGTTCTGCAATAAGGTAAGCGTCATTGCCAGTGTTAAACCGATCTGTAACAGCTTTAGGATGAACTCAAGACTTGCCTTGTCTATACGAGTATTTTTCGAATCGGGTCGATAAAAGCTGCGCCGAACTTTATGCAGATAGCGGACAAGAAAAGCGTATAACAACAGTACAAGAATAACTTTTCTGGCGGGAGCCAGTTGGGGGTTTTCTTCTATTCCCAGATGCGTAAGGGAAAGGTGAGCCACAACACTCAGCCCCATCAGTAAAATCCCCAGCATTAGAATAGGCCGCAGAGCTGAGAATAGCGTATCATCCCAATGACTGGGGCTTCTCTCGAAATGTTGCGATAACTTTATCAGCATACGGTTTGCGAACAGTATCAGCATCAAACAACCAGCTGAAACACTAAGAACCTTGATCGTGAATAAGCTTAAATCTGATGAGTACATTGCTATCAGCCAACCAGATTGCATAAATCAACTCTCACCGCACCCTGCCCTGGTATCAAGCACCAATTCATCCAGTTTCTTATGCAACCTTATAAGCTCGAGTTCCAGCTTGAGGTTAACTTCGTAAGTCGCATCCTGCTTGATTCTATCTTTAGCCGCCTGCCTGTTTTGAGACATCATTATGATTGGAGCCTGAAAAGCTGCCAGAGTTGAGAGACCAAGATTGAGCAGTATAAAAGGATAAGGATCAAAAATAGCGTCAGTAACCAGAAAGACCGTATTAAGAAGTATCCACAAAAAGATAAAAGAGAAGAACAAACCTATAAACAGCCATGAACCACCGAAGCGGGCTACTGAATCGGCAACTTTTTCTCCAAACGTCAGTGACTCACTAAATGCATCATTAGTATTTTCTGTCAGTGGTCTCTGCTCGGCAATACTGCTTATAATTTTCTGTTCCTGACTATCGAGGCTGTTATAGCCTCTGTTCAATAATGCCCGGGCAAGGTTTTCAAAATACTTTTTCATGTCCTGCGTTCCTTTGGTCTATCTCTGAAGGCCGCTCTCTTTCAAGCCTATAGCCTGAGCCTCAAGAACCTGCTCCCTTAAGGCATACCAGATCTTCATAAACTCTTCGGTTATTTTCTGCTCCATCTCTTCAACCTCCTCTGTAGGACAGAAAATACCTATGGTGACAACATTCTTACCCAATTCAGAACTGGATATATGAATGGCCGGATCAGGCCCTGGAATGGCTATATCGAGCCGATTCTCAAGCATCTCGTTGTAGCGACGACCCACTTCACGAAAGTGCTCGCAGCTCTCCTTTACTCTCTGCATCAATCTGTCTTTCAGTATGTATAAATTGACGTCTTCGGCTTCTCGCGTAATAGAGAATGAGTGGTAGGCGAACCGGCGAGTGAAATTCAGGTTTTTAACAATACTGGTAACCAATAAGCTGTTTGGTACAGTTAACGTTTTTCCAGTAAAACCGTAATTACCGTGCGCTATATCGACTTCATATAACTTTGTCGACAGCATATGTATGGCGAGCACTTCGCCATAGTTATTACCTATCTGTACCCAGTCGCCTACTGCATAAGGCTTGGTCGAAATATGGTAGAGCGATCCTGTCAGGCACTGAATAAACTCTCTGGTAGCCAATACCAGGGCAGCAATGAACGCTGCAATGGACAGCGCAAAGTGCCGGATTTCCGGAAGCCAGATAGCGATCAGTAAAACTGCAATTAATAAATGACTGAAGTTTCTTAAGGAGTTACTGAAATTTCTACGGGTCTCATTGTCCATTCTCTTTGAACGACGCAGCAGCTTTTGCCACATTATTCGAACGAGCAATATACAACCAGTCACCGCTACTGTGGACAACCACTGGTTGGCCTGTATGAGTTTATCCAGTTCTAAAACAATCATCAGCTGGACCACAGGGAGAGCTATTGAGCAAGATATCGGAGGTGAAGCTCCCAACAGGCACAACAGAAGAGGGTGGAACTAACAAGATAGTACAGAGATGGAAGTGACGTGAAAGCATTTAAAGATTACAGGCATGTATCTTTAGTGAATTTTGGTTAGGTTTTTGGGGAATTTAATTTGCTTGAGAATCAAGTATTAAGAGAAGAGAAATGGCGGTGAGGGAGGGATTCGAACAGTCACACTCGGCAGATATCTTCATATATTTCAATTACTTACGAAGCATCTAAATATACACATCTGTCGTTTTTGGTCATTGGATGTCATTATTGGTCAGTGTTTTGGACACTTTCTGGACACCTTTTTAATAGAAGAGCACTGACCAATATTTACTGCAATATCGCTATAGTTCTTTTACGTTTCAGGCTTTGGTCGACTCATTCTACAGAAGGGTAAATAAAGCTGGAAAAACCTCCAAAATTACCATTATTATCTGCGTGAGAAAAATAATTATCTTGCTAAATTTACTGATCAAGAATGCCATTTTCTGAGAGGGAAAAGTGGCCTACCGACCACTCTCACTTGTTATAAGACTAAATACTCCAAGTTTTAATCAACTCTGCAAAAGCCACGTCTTTCCATTCATCTCGCCACTCCTCAAGATACTTAATATCACTAGAAGAAGGTGGAACCTCGCATTCATCAACCTTTACTAATGAAGGAACAGATATAGCATCTCCTATAAGTAATGCCTCACCCTCAGTCAGTGAAGGTAATATATTAGTGATATCGCCGATTGTATCTGGCAACAAGCGCTTAACAAAGTTTTGGTCATCTGGATTTGTTAATCTCATAGAGATAAAGCTACTACATTGAGAGAATATAGTTTCCGAAATCTCAGACGGTCTTTGGCTCGCTAATAGGAGGGTAACACCATATTTTCTACCCTCTTTTGCAATTCTCTCAATAGCTTCCTTAGACGCCCGATATTTGCTTAAACCACTCTTTGGTGCGTATTTATGAGCTTCTTCATAGACAACTAAAATGGGAGCATTTTGTTCTTGACCATTTGATTTTCTGTACTTCTTATTGTAATACCCAACCTCAAAAATAAGCCTAGAAATAAGAGAAACACATATACTTAAAACTTCGAATGGTATTCCACTTACATCAAAAATAGTTACATTAGCCTTAGACTCATTCTTATATCCTATTATTGACTCTAAAGTATTTTTGAATGTAACGTTCTTCGTCTTAGAACCGACTATAAATTCTAGTCTTTTATCGAAAATCTTATTTTCCAGCCTATTAATAAAATTAATGAGTTTACCATTCAGCGTTCCAGTTGCAGAAGTTCCTTTTGTGTCAAGTCCTTCTTTGAATAATCGGCTAGCTGTATCTTCACCAAAAATAAACTCATCATCATCAATCCACTTAATATTATTGTCTTTATCCTTTTTCTCATTATTTCTATTTTTAATATAATAAAGAATTTCCTCTATATCAAAATAAAGTGGTGAATCATAATGAATTCTTTCTTTAGCAACTGAATCACCGGAAAAATGATACTTTTTATTTAATACGATTGCTTCTCTAAAAACATTACGCTGATTATGATCATTTGCCTCAGTATCTAAAAACAACTCTTCTAATTCTTCACTATTTAGCAACCAATAAGGGAGGATTAATTTTTCAACACCTAGTATGTTTGCAGAAGGAAATGCACTTTGATACTCAGAGTGTATGTCAAATATAGCAATATGAGAATTATTCAGACCTTCAAAAGAAGATCCTTTTGACTCTGTCGCTTTTTGCAAAATTTTAGCTACTGTGTGTGACTTCCCTGAGCCAGTAGATCCAACAATTGCAATATGCTTATTAAAAAATCTATTTCCATTTACTGGAACTGAAACATTTTTGTTTAGTGAAAGCTTTGAAAAAGTGAACTTCTCATTTTCATTTACACTATTTTCATAAATAGCTTTAATATCTTCTAGCTTTGCTGGTTCAACTTTTTTTGGAGGCAAAGCCAATGAATCTCCTCCTCGATAGAATTTTCCATTTTTAACTAACCCGATGGGGCTAGCGTCAATAATATACTTAGGCTCACCTCCATTTTCGTCTGCAACAATAGAAAAATTTTCAATTATAGCTAAAAGGGCTACATCCTCATTATCTGAGACTCTTAGATACGAGCCAACCTTAAGTTTTTCTTCAGCAACCTTAAATTCTTCAAGCTTATCAACTGAAACCTTTATTTTATTAGGACTAACTGAAATTACCTCAGCATTAACCTCTGGTTTGTTATTCATTAGATAATATCCTTTATATCTTCAAAATTTAACACTTGAATTTTCGTATTTTTAATATTTTCATCGATAGCAAGATTTAACTCATTTTCATTAGTGAAAATTTGATATATCTCAACTCTCGATTTTGCAGATCTAACCGCTGACAGCAGGTCTTCTTCCGTTTCAATATATTGAAAAAAAACACTTCTATCAGTTTTTGCCTCTATGATTGTATTCACACAAAAGTTGCTTCCCCTAAAATTATAACCATCAGAAAAAACAAGACCCTCGTTGTATACTTGTTTTTTTATAGAATTAACTATTTCTTTTTCTTTTCCGTAGATATATAAATATGGAGAGTAGGGTGATGGCGTACGTTTTGATAAATTTGACCAACTTTTTTGAATGGAATAGATGCAATCTTTAACTTCCGAATCCGATCTGGAACTAGAAATATCAATCACAAAAAATCTATCATATGGTTGAGTATTTAAACTTCTTGAAAACAAATCGGACTTTAGCTTAGTGAGATACTGTTTCCTACCTTTAAATTTATATAACCAAATATTAAATAAGACTTTCGTTTTGCTCAATTTATTTATAAATTCTGATTTTGTAATTATTCTATTGTTGTGGTCACACCCAAGCTTTGTAATAGCTGAAAACGCCGCATTATAATAGTAATGAATTGCCTCTTCTTTGGTACAGGAGAAATTTTTTACCAGTTCTTCGACAACTTGACCGTGCTGCTCATCAAAACTCTTTGCATTTATATCTAAAATCAGCCGCCCTATAAACTCTTCTAAATCGTTATCAGTTAGACCTAGGATTAAATACTCTTGATACTTGATTTTATTTTTTGTATAGGTTAGAAACTTATCTTTAAGAAACTCGATTGTAATTTCCGTAGGCAATTTATTTTGCCCGCTTTTATAATGACCGAATAAATAATATTTTCCGACTAAGTTTCTATTTTTAGCAAAGTGCTCAAGCATCAACCTTATGGGCTTTGCTATAACAGAATGATTATATTCAGTTTTCTCGTAATATTTACATTGTACAGCACTTACTTCACCATCCTGTTTAACATCAACATCTTCAATACCTTCCACTTCGATACTATCAGTATCATTTTTAAGCGAAAGCACCTCCAAAATGGATTTATCAAACTGGTAGCAATAACCGCGAATTGTATCTATTGCACTTCTATCCAAAACAAAACTCCTTCCCTGGTAAGGGTATACTTGGCTTTTGTCTAGCCTATAGCGCGCTTAACGAGCAAATGGTAGTTGGCTATAATCCGTAACACAATACAGGAGCCAATCAGTATTTATCATGTAGAAACGCTTGGTATACACCGTGTTATTCGTCATCAGACTCTTTAGAAGTTGATGCTTGTTTTGCACCGAAGTAATATCCGACAACAACAAATATCACATTGAGTACACCCTCCATTAATTTGTCTAAGGATGTGATTAAGTCAATTTTACTGACAACAACAAAACAAAGTGTACACACCAACGTGATTGCAATAATACCAGCACTATTATTTTTAACTTCGAAGAATTTACCAAAGACGAGAGAGAAAATTGATCTCCCAAATGTTCGTGCCCACCAACTTTTTGCTTTTTGATTCACACACAACCTCAATGTTGATAAAAGTGTAATTACTGGTACAAATAATGCCCAATTTGGTTATATGGTTTTCTTCTTTCACGACACGCTACCGCTCTTCCAGAGCACGCCAGAATTCATCCAGTGCGACCAGCTTGTAAGCTTCCACCGTCGCTTTTCTAGGCTCGATATTATCACGGTATTTCCTCATACCCTACCCATCTACGGCTCAAAATAGCTCTACAGTCCCTGCAAACAGTAGCCCCACTCCTTCACAGTGCGCTCTCCCCTCTTTTGAATTTCAGTAATTGTGACCGACATCGCTCTTACTCAAAAAATTCTATTCCCTGTGGCAACACAATTTTTTGACCCGTTCTCCTGCCAGTCCTACGCCAATTACATTCAAAAGAGAGGAAAACACCCCATGAAAACATCACTTACCAACAGCATGCTTTGCACCCTGGTTCACTTGATCAAGAATCAGCTTGAAGCCAAGCGACATGAGATAGCCCAGCTCTCTCAATATACGACGAAAGTCATTCGTGAAAGTTACAACGCAGAAGTAGACGAACTGGTCACTATCAAGACTTTACTGGAAGCAGAGCTGAAGGCACTGGATGAACCTCAGCCAGAGTTGAAATCCACCAAGAAGTAACGAGCGGGGAGTTTATCTCCCTTCTCTTCTTCTATTTAGACAGCTATGACTCTATATGCCATAGCCCAGAAGCTCTCGTTCGGTATAGGAGTCTCGCAATCGGTCTATCAACTGGTGCTCCGTGGTCTCTTTGTCCTCATAGTGGAGCGTAATGCTGTTCCAGATGGTCATGGATTGCAGTTCATGGAGTACAGTATCGAATGGAACCGATTCTCTGGCACAGGCTGACAGGAAGTTACCCATCATCAGCTGGTAGTTCTTGCCGGTAAAGCTGGTTGCCTTCTTGTAATAACGCTTGTAGTGCAGGTTGTCCTTGTAGGAGGACTCAGGGTACTTGAAGACCACATCGTCTTTAAGAATCGTCCAGAGTGGGTCGAGGTAGTTGCGATTGTACTTGAACTGGAAGGATTTCAGGCCGTATTGCCAGAGTGAGTGGATATGCTTGAGCACCTCGGAATAGGTGTTCATTCTCACCCCGATTTCGCCTGTCTTTATGTCACAGCTGCCCAGAGCGAATTGCTGAATCACCGAGTGATGGAAGCGGGTTTCAATCCGGAAAACATCTCTATCAGGGTCATAGCCGGATGAGCCATCGTCCAGCAGGGTACTGTTCCTCCATTTGTGTTCCATGTAATCGAATTTGTCGATCTTCTTGGCTTGCAGAGTTTTGTTATAGACCGCTAATTGGCTGGCATTGGCTGAACCAAAGCAAAAAGACTGACCTTTCTCGTAGACGCCTGTAATCTCATGCAGGTTAAACTCGGTTATTTCCAGCCCGTTGTACTGACTGCACTTCTTGGACTTACTGTGCATCCGATGGGCAAAATCCTGAGCAGGTTCCCAACCCTGAATATCTACCGCCAGATGTATTGCTGGGTAGTAGGCTTCAGCACCCACCAGTATCCGGTCTGCCAGTCGTTTCAGGTAATCGTCCACTTCCTTTGGCTTTCGGTTATCCAGGAACCAGGGGGAACACTCAATCTTCAGATGAGAAGCGGGAGACTCAGCCTTGGCATGGAACTGTTTGAACAGGATGACCAGCCCTATCTGGCTATTCTGGAGTCGGTACTGGTAGCCGGAGTTCTTACCGATCTTCGCCAATATCCAGTTCTGACCCAATAACTGGAACTTCTTCTCCTTGAGATCGAGTGAATGCTCAATATCGGTATGGAAATTGGGGTTCATGCGCCCACGAAAGAGCTGTCGAAAGGTATCGACATAGGTACCCACGATCTGGAAGCCCTGCTCATCGAAATCAGCGATATGGCCGTAACGGGGATGCCGGAACACCAGCCCCTTGTCATCAGCCTCTAACGCCTTCTGATCTCCGTTCCATCGGAAGCGATCCAGTGTTCTCATAGTAATCTCCTTTTCAAACGACAGTTCACGTGAGTGTGTTTATTTTCTAACGTGCTACAGGGACGTCTCCCTGTGCGCGCTGCCGCAGGCGTTGCAGTCGCGCACAGGCCGTAAGCGGCGACGCCCAGCCCTGCCAAAGAGATCTGCGAACCGGATGGTGGTTGAAAAGCAGGTTGATCAGGATGGTGTAATTGCACGCGCAGCATGTCGGCGGCCTGTTGATTCAGCAGCGGAGAGCCAGAACACAACAGCGACGGCTGAAAGGCATCTATTTTTATTAAGAAGACGACGCTCATTATTAATTCACCACCCTGCTCACAGAGAGAACGTTTAATTAAATATACACACTCAAACTCATCAATCAATGTCAGAATAAATTTAACCAACAATGACCAATAAAGACCAATAACGAGCGTTTTTAATTCAATGGACTTTGGAGCCTTGTCGCCGTGCTTGATTAATTTTTTGCTGCGATGGGGAAAATCGCAGACAAAAAAATTAAAGCACAGCGCCATCCAAACTCCATTTAATAAAACACTCTAAGTCAAAAGCGAGAAAGACCTTCATAGACTATAATTACCCTGTATTTCTAGACTATTTCGCTTTCATCAATCATCTTCTTGAGCTTGCGAACATTGATCAACCGACGCTTACCGATTTTGAAGGAAGGAACTTGATTCTTACGAACCCAGACACGAACAGTCTCTATAGACACGCCCAACAATAATGCAAAATCATCCATAGTTTGAAGGAGTCGTTCATTATTATTGTTTTCCATTACCAATTCCTTTTTGTTATCTATATTAATAAGAATACAAAACAAGGTGATTATTTCAATCAACCAAACATTCAAATTCTATTGACAAATCCGACTTGCGACTAACTGCGAACAACTGCGAACAACTGCATAGTTAGAAAAATAATACTTACAGATTCTTTACATTTAAAATAATAAAAAGGAGCCAGTATGGGGATAAAGAAAGCAGGACAACAATGGAAAATTGATTTTAGGATTGGCGAAAAACGGTTTCGTCATACCGCCAAAACCAAAATCGAGTGTATTCAGTTTCGAGACAAGGTGGTCACTCAGAAAAAATCCATTGCAGCCGGACACGATCCTCGTCACCTCGATGAAATGATTATGCTCTGGTACGAATCCCGAGGTGTAGAACTGGCAGACCATCAACGCACCCTGAAGAACCTGATGCGCTTCTGCGAGACTCTCGACAATCCTGTTGCTCAGGATGTGACACCAAGGGACTGGCATCACTATAAGCGTATAAAGCGGGATGAAGGCATGGGGGATAAAACCCTGAATAACATGCTGGGCTACGTGAACGCCGTCTATAACTTCCTCCATAACAACGCCCTGATCGAATACAGCAACCCGCTGCGCTCCATAAAGAAGATCAAAATTCATGAGAAAGAGCTGATGTATCTGAGCCGTGAAGAGATCGATATCCTGTTTCAGGAGATCAGGCAAGGCTGCATCAATAAGCACGTGTATATGATCACCAAAATCTGTCTGAGTACCGGCGCACGGTGGGGCGAGATTGAGAGCAGGAAGAACCACCATTTCCAGAACAACCAGGTGCATCTTTCCTACACCAAATCCAAGAAGAACCGAGTCATTCCTTTAGAGCCTTCCCTGTTTCAGGAGGTGAAAGAACATATCGAAGAACGTGGAGAGTTCACCAATAGTCAGGAAGCGTTCAGAAGAGCTCTATTGCGGTCTGGAGTAAGAACAGTGAAAGGACAGGCCAGCCATATCCTGAGACACACTTTCGCCAGTCACTTCATGATGAATGGTGGAAATATCAGGGTTTTACAGACTATTCTGGGGCATTCAGATATCAAGATGACAGAGAAATATGCGAAGTTCAGTAAGGATCATCTGACAGATGCCGTACGACTGAATCCGTTAAGCGAGCCAAATGGACACTTCGTGGACAGGTAGGTAAATCTTAATTTGTTTTGGGATTTTTTCGCTTTAGAATCAAGCGTTTAGAGAAGAGAAATGGCGGTGAGGGAGGGATTCGAACCCTCGATACGTTTCCGTATACACACTTTCCAGGCGTGCTCCTTCGGCCACTCGGACACCTCACCGTAAATCCGCATCAGCACTTGCTGGCCTTGCTCAGTAATGAGCTGTTTGCCGTGCCGTTTGCTGCGAACGAGGCGTACTTTACACAAGCTCTTTGACAAAAGCAAAGGGGGACAAATACTTATTTAGATCTTTTCTGCACGATAGCTCCTGAAACCGTCACAGCTGGTTTTCCATCTCGAAAATCGAAGCTTTCTCATATGAGCTTTATCGTTATTTATCCCCGCTTCAGCTTATTTAGCGAGAATACGCTGGAGAGAATCTTTTCTCGTAAAACAAATGGGATAAATCGCCCCAGAAGAGTTAAAGCCAGACTACCATTACCCAGCCTTACCAGAGAGCTGGAGGATTCATCTTCAATGTTATCCACAAGATTTCGACAGAACTTCTCTGTTGACGTTGGATTCTTCTGAGAGGCATTGGCGCGTTTCCTTACTGCTGACTCAATGCCTTTATATAAAGAGCTATCACTCCAGACTCGTTCCAGAGCAGCATTAGCATTGCGTGCAAAATCAGATTGTATTGCACCAGGATGCACGGTCATCACCCGTATGCCAAAAGGAGCCAGCTCCATTCTTAAACAGTCGGACAAAGTATTAATGGCCGCTTTTGATGCACAGTAAGTGCCAGAGAAAGGCGTTACACAGACGCCTGAAACACTTCCAATATTTACAATCGTGCCAGCCTTCTTCTGTATCATTGCTGGAGCAAAGGCCTGAGCCAAAGCCATTGGTGAGATTACATTAGTGGCGAACTGCTGTTGCAACTCTTTGACCGGTGTTTCTATCAAAGGCCCCATAGAACCATAACCGGCATTATTGACCAGTAGATCCAAACGTCCATCGTATGACAGAATACGACCGGCTAGTTCATCTATCTGATCTTGGTCGTTTACATCCAGTAATGCTGAAACAATACCTATCGTTTCGAGATCAATGAGGCTTTCCGGATTTCTGGCCGTAGCCCAAACCTTATAGCCTCTTGCATGTAACTCCAGAGCCAACCTACGACCAATACCTGTAGAGCAACCGGTTATGAGTGCATTCTTTTGATTATTCAAAACACGCCCTTACTGTCCTTTATATCCTGTCATGATTACAAAGTAGCAAGCTATGGAACAGTCATTTATACGTTAAGTGCAATTTTTAGATCTGTTTGTAAACCTTCTAATTACTGCTAGTTTAATTCTTACATTCATGACACCCAAGGCTTGTTCGCAGGAGCAAGTGATAAATAAACAACTCCATATATTTATAATTAGCCAACTGATTTATTCCTATCAAAAAGTCGTATTTCTCGACTACGGAATAATGAATACAACAACGAACACTTCCATGAAACCATATCTACTTTATGTATTTGTACTCGCCTCATTTTGCTCATGGGCAGAGATACAGCCAGCCATCTTTAGACTTTATTGCCCGGAAAGGCTGGTACTCATGAGCAGTGACAGAGAAGAGCAAGAAAGCGCATTACTGAAAGCAAGTAAAGAGTTCCCGTTTTATAAAGAGTTGGTTAAGAGTGGTCTTATCTCTTTCAAGCATAACTTCATAATTCAGGAACCCGCCATTTACTATTTGAAACAGGGATACATTCATTATCTTAATTCTAATAAGATCATTCTTGATTGTAATTATGAAACAAGATTCTTTTACGACACAGCGAAATCAGAAGCCTTTTTGGCTTACTCCTTAGATCCTTCAAGATCAGCTGAGACTGTTTACTCCAGCATTGGCAACGCTATTTCAAAACCCTGTGGGGCTACAAATAAGCAACCAGACTGTTATGTTATGCCCGAGTTTATTCCTGTCGTTAAAGTAGGAGATATAACATTAACTCACGCAGACAGTGAAAGTAACTTGTCTGCCCTGCCTCAGCAGTTTCATTCCAACCATGAGGATTACACTGTTTACTACCCCTCAGGAGCAAACAGTTTGGCATCAATTTGTCCTGAGTTAAGAAATCTACAGAATCAGACTATTAATTTCATACGCCTGGAATGGAAGGCTCGACGACTCAAGCTTGAGTGCCAATTATTTTTTCATGACCCCAAATCATCAGTGAATCAGGAACTGACCTCAGAGCAGAACTCTCTGATATGGTCTCAATGGTTCTGGGAGTTAGCCCCTAACCCAAGACTCTGGCATGAGAGGTTCAGGCAAACGAGCCGTTCAGATAAACAAAGAAACGAACTTTAGCGATCAACACAGCATCTTCAAGCAAAGTCCAGTGGCTGACCCTGACGATATATAATTATGATAATGAGCTTTTTCCATAAATAACATTGATCATTTCATTTAAAATATCCTGACCATTATGCAGTTATCAGGCTATTGATTCATGGTAAACCCAGTTTGGCTAAAAACCTTTATCACGCTGATAGAACAAGGTCATTTCACTCGCACCGCTGAAGTTCTGGCCATGACACAACCTGGTGTCAGCCAGCATATTAAAAAGCTGGAAGAGTATTATCAGACTTCTCTGATCAATCGTTTTGGCAAACAGTTTGAACTCACACCCAGTGGTGAAACAGTCTACCGTTTTGCACAGAGCCTGATTGAGAGTGAAGTTCAGCTGCGTGAATCACTGATCAAGGATCACCCATACAGCGGCATCTGTCGTATATCTTCACCCGGCGCTTTAGGGCTGAACATTTACCCCAGGCTCATAGAACTGCAAAAGCAATACCCTGAACTCAGCATTCATTATGAAGTAGCACCAAATCACAGAATAGAAGAAGAGCTGCTCAACAATCATATAGACTGTGGTTTGATGACTCGGAAACCAAAACAGGAAAGTGTTTTGTCTGCTCATGAAGTCAGTTCAGAACAACTCTGTTTAGTCGTTCCTGCCACTTTCAGTTTCACAGGCTATTCATCACTGAGGAAGCTGGGACTGATTGGCCACCCAGATGCCAGCCACCATGTCAGCCTGATGTTTCAGGAGAATTTTCCTGAGGAGTTCAGAGGCATTGGCAGCTTCCCTGATCACGGGTACGTCAATCAAATTAATCAGATTCTGGAACCCGTGGCGTCAGGGCTTGGTTTCACTGTTCTGCCTGTCTCTGTTGTGCAGAGTTTCTCCAGACCAGAGCTATTGAAGATGGTGGAGTTACCCTGCACAGTGGATGAAACCGTGTTTCTGGTGACCAAGACCCACAAACCACTGGCTTCAAGATACAGTTTTCTTTTCGAGACTCTTTTCAGCACTCCCTTCAGAGGATGACTGATCGGCCTCAAGCGCTATATCACTGCCCAGATCAGCCGTTTCCAGTGTCTGCCTGGGTAGTTCTTTCTTCACCCTAACGCCCAGAGTGAGGAACTGGTCAGCCTGAGAAATCAGGTTGCCCCTGCCATGTTTGAGCGTTCCCAACGCATCGTCATAGGTGGCGCGGACATTCACTAACTGAGTGTCCAGCTTTTCCATCTTCTCGACAAAGATGCGAAGTTTGTCGTACACCTGACGGGCACGGTCTGCCAATTTACGGGCGTTGGCATTCTGACGTTCAATGGTCCATAGGTTAGAAACTGTTCTCAGCGTTGCCAGTAATGTCGTAGGCGTGACCACGACAATACGTTTCTCAAAGGCTTCGTTGAACAACTGCTGCTCATGCTGGAAAGCCACCATAAAAGCAGGCTCTATTGGCATGAACATAAAGACAAAATCCGGTGCTTTCACTTCTGGCAGAGACGGATAGTCCTTCTCGTTAAGGCTCTTGATATGGTTGCGAATACTCTGGATATGTCGCTTAAGAGCGACTGCTCTTTCTTCCTCGGTGTCTGCACTCACATAAGCCATGTAATCCACCAGCGACACCTTGGAGTCAATAATCAGGTGCTTCTGCTCTGGCAGA
The DNA here is from genome assembly GCF_009653635.1 of Endozoicomonas sp. OPT23. Classification (GTDB taxonomy): domain Bacteria; phylum Pseudomonadota; class Gammaproteobacteria; order Pseudomonadales; family Endozoicomonadaceae; genus Endozoicomonas_A. The sequence continues at coordinate 132,685 of NZ_PPFD01000003.1, forward strand.
TAAACAATAAAGTCCGGGCGTTTATTCTGACCTTCTTCATCCTTAAAGTTAGGTTCCCGCTCGTACTCCTGACCTTTTATCAGGCCGCTGCTTTCCAGAATTTTCTCTACCTGCAATTCACCCCAGTTACCCTGAAGTTTTTTGTCACCTTTTAATGCTTTGGCAAGGTTGCCAGCTTCGTCAGTAATTCTCTGGTTCAGGGAATAAAGGGTTTCCAGCTGTTGTTTGAGTGCCGCACGACCTTCATTATCCGCTTTCTGTGCTTCTTCAACCTTGTTTCTGAAATCCCCTAACTGCTCTTTAAAAGGTTTCAGCAGATGTTCAAGCCGTTCCTGCTGCTGCTCGGAAACCAGTTTGCTTTTAGCGTCCAGAATATCGTTGGCAAGGTTGCCAAACTCTTCCTTCATGGCCTGTTTGTTTTCTTCCAGTTGCTGAAGGGAACGGGTGTTTTGCTTCTGCTGCTCGTCAAGGCGAACCTTCAGCTCTCTCACCTGTTTTTCTGCCAGAACCCGGGTTTCCTGTTCCCGCAGCTTTTCGTCTGTAAGAAGCTGAATCTGATTATCCCGCTCAGCAACTCGATGCCTTTCGTTCTGTAACAGAGCTTCCAGCTTGCCCTTGATAATCTGTAGATCTCTAATATCCTGCTGAGACTTTTCCCGAACAGCCACCAGCCTGTTATTTTCAGCGGTCAGTTCAGTAATTTTACTGCCCTGTTGCTGGGCAATGTACTCAACCTGCTGGCTACCGTTACCAGCCTTCTGCCGTGCAACCAACCAGCCCAGGGCAAAAGAAATAAGGGCAACAACCAGGACAATGCCCAGGGTACTCAAATCCATGTGTCATTCTCAAATAGAGTAGAATTACTACAAGAGTGCTAGACAAGCCAAGGCTTGGTCAATAGTCACAAATCTATAGCTGTCACCCGAGAACAGCTTCCAAGGACTGCCATTGAATAAATCTGACATTCATTCCGCTCTGATCTCTGCTCTGGAACAGCAGTGGCAAGCGGCACTGAAAGCTGCTGATACGGCTCAGGAAGCCGCCAGCGACAGTGAAAACAAACCTGAAAATCAGTACGACACACTTGCTCTGGAGGCTGCTTATCTGGCTCATGGCCAGTCCGAGAGGGTACTGGAACTTGAACAGGCGTTGCTCACCTGTAAGAAAATGCCCATCAAATCATTCTCTGATGACAATACTATTGCCCTGGGCGCACTGGTCGAACTCGCTGATGGCAAACAGTTGCTCTGGTTTTATCTCAGTCCTGTCGGTGGTGGGATTGTCCTGAACGTGAAAGGCTCAACTATCACCGTTATCAACCCCAAAGCACCTGTTGCCTGTCTGCTGACAGGTAAACTCTGCGGTGATGAGATTGAGCTCCCCAATGGCGGTCTCTATGAAATTCTGTCAGTCTACTGAGCGCATTTATTCAGTCAGGAAGTAAATACCATGTCACGGGAAACTGAAGCCGTAAAACAGTGGTTACAGGATGTTGTTATTGGCCTTAACCTCTGCCCATTTGCAGCCTGGCCGTGGAATAAAGGACTGATTCGAATTGAATCGACAGAGGCAGAAAGTGAATCTGACCTGCTGGTAAAACTGCATGATGAATGCCGTCTTCTTGAGAACAGTTCGGCAGACGAACTGGAAACAACGCTGCTGGTGACTCCAAAGATGCTGGCTGATTTCTATGACTACAACCAGTTTCTGGACAGTGTTGACCAACTACTGGTTGAGTATCAGTGGGAAGGTATTTTTCAGATTGCCAGCTTCCACCCTGATTACTGCTTTGGTGGTACTCAGCCTGAGGATGCAGAAAATCTTACCAATAGATCTCCTTACCCGGTTCTTCATATCATCAGGGAAGAATCTCTGGAAAAAGCCGTGGAACAACACCCGGATCCGGATGGTATTCCAGACAGAAATATTGAAGCTATGAATAAACTCGATGACACTGAAAAGCAGAAGCTTTTTCCCTACCTTTTCACTGCTCAACCCGGCAGGTAAGGCACTCCTTAACAGGGCTCCTGCATTAATGTTGCAGGAGCTTTTTGCTAATCCCGGGCAAAAGAAAAATCATCGGTTTCGCTGCCATTGATAAGCTCTGTCATTGTTCAGCTCGGCCATTGATAAGTAGCTGTTTGAAAAACCGGTTTTTCAATACTGCTCGGATACCTCAAAATGATCCCGGACCAGTTTCCATCGTTTAGGGTCCGTTTTTACCCACTCCTCAAGAGTGATAATTCCCCGCCCGACATTCATGGTCCAATCAGCGCCGAGATGAACCGTTATATCATCAAGCTGTTTTAACCAGATATTGTGATATTCAAGGTCCGTCGCCCCGGACTGGAGGAAAGGTCGCCAGAAGTGATCGATATTCTCCGAGCCATGAAAGCTCCCCATAGGTTTCACTTCCATTTCTGCATCAGCCTGATAGGCCGACACGCAATAATCCACATCACCACCATTAAAATGTTTTACCCACTGTTTGCTGGCGACCAGCACCTCTGAAAGTGCGTTATGGCTCATCTTCAACACCCTGTATGCATCGCAAAAGGTGGCTGAAGTCTAGTCCATGTTTTCTGTGTCGTTTATTTCCACGTATTCGACAGGTGCCCCATTCTCTTCAATAAAGGCTACCCGTATGCCATCAGAAGGTTCAGTCGGTTCAATAATTACTTTTTTGCCTTCAATAGCCTTATCCAGATCATCCACCTGAAACGCTACATGGGGAATAGTCTTCACTAATTCAGGTAACGGGCAGTCGTCGTCAAACCGCATCCATTCAATTTTATGTTCAGTCGTTTCATAGCCACTGACGGACATTTTCAGGTGAGGAATATATCGTTCTTCCTTTTTCTTTTCCCGGGTCGGAATGCCCAGATGGTGATACTTCAAACCATTCATTCAACCGCACTCTCTTGTTGTATATTGGATGTACTGCTGATATTGACCAGATTTTCCCGATATTTATCCTTCCAGCCTCGAGAAACTATCAATAAAAGCACAGCAAAGGCCGCTGGCAGCACTGCAGGCGCGAGCAGAAACCCCTGTTGGCAGAGCCATTCCAGCGTTAACGGCGTAGCACCACCAATAAAAGCAAACGCCAGATTATGGCTGAAAGCAACGCCAGAGAACCGAACCCCTGTTGGAAACAGTTCCACCATGGAAGATTCATAAATTCCCATCACCAACCCACCGGCCAGCAGCAGCGGAAGAAAGGCAATATAGGCGGGTAGCAGCTCATACCTTAGAAGCGTTACGGTAAAAGGAAGCATCAACATGATCAGAGCGCCTGCTCTCATCATTGGTAGTCGTCCGGTTCTATCCGAGCACCAGGCTACAAAAAGAGATAAAAGCGTCAGTGACAGAAAGAAGTTAAATGACGTAAATACCGGCGACTGTTGATCCTGAAGATAATTAAACTGGTAGTTTGGCAGAAAAAACAAAGTCGAAATACAGGTGGCCGGAACCGCCGACACCAGGCTCCCACGCAATAACTCTAGCCGGTGTTTTGTCAGTAGCTGTTTAAGAGGAATTTGGCTTTCTATGGATTCCCTTTTTTCAAATACCGGAGTTTCCGTGAAAGTAGACCGGAGCCAGAAACTTAATAACCCCAGTAAACTGCCAAAAGCAAAAAGAATACGCCAGCCCCACTCAATCATGGCCGACTCACCAAACCAGAAATAAAAACCTGCAATGGCACCAGTCGCTAATACATTGCCAGCGGTAACACCACTGACAATCAGGCCTGTAACCAAACCTCTTTTTCCTGCAGGAGAATGTTCGGCAGCGAAGACCACAGCACCGGGAATTTCACCACCTAGAGACAACCCCTGAAGCACTCTCAGCAACAGCAACAGAAGAGGAGCCATTGCCCCTATTGCTAACGTCCCCGGAAGCAGAGCTATACCTAGCGTCGACAGAGACATCAGAATAATAGAGCCGTTATAGGACCTCTTTCTTCCTCTGGTATCACCACTGTGGCTGTACAACAGTCCACCAATAAATCGAGGCAGATAGCCCGCAAAGAAAATGGTGAACACCAGCATGGTCTGGCTGCTATGAATAAAATCAGGAAAGAAGACTTTTCCAATCACTGGAGTCAGGAACACCATCAGGGTGAAATCGTAGAACTCCAGGGCGGCGCTGAGGGTGGTGACTAATCTGAGACGGAACTGTGATTCCATATTTAGATTTTGATTCTGGTAAGGAGAACCCAGTTTAGGTTACATCTTATATATGTAACAAAGTCATTAGTTGATGAATAAAGAATTAAGAATAGTCCCAACGTCTCTATTAATTGGACTTACATTCCATATTAGGCCGCTTTCAATATCTGCTTACGAAACTGTCCCGGCGGCATACCATAGAACTTTTGAAACGCTTCATAAAAGCGGCTGTTAGAACTAAATCCGCAACTTAAACCAACCTCGGATATCTGGCTTTCTTTATCCTGTAACATTAGCTGGGCCTTCTGAAGTCTCTGAAACTGCAAATACTGCTTTATTGTATTGCCCATAACAGATGAAAAAAGATTCGTCGTATAATTTTTATGCAGCCCCAGATGCTTCGCAACATCAGCCGTTGAAATCGGTTTATGGAGATTCTCGGCAATAAAGCGCACCATTTCAGAAACATGCTGAGCACCTTTTAGCTTTGAAGTTGCCACCTGAGCTTCTGCTTCAATACCATCCGGGTGATCCCAACCCATCAGTGCCACTCTTTTCAGGCAGAGCGCAATCTCTCCCAGTATCAATTCCCGAAATTCAGTTTGCTCAAGACTATATTCCCTGAACCATCTGTCCAAAGTCGCATATAGAAGTGACGCATCCAGTCTGGCAAGAGCAAGATTGCCAGAAAGAATATCCTGCCGAAACTGTTCGGGAAGTGACCATTCGAGAAACAGGGGCAGTGGGATATAGAGATTAAACAGCTTCCCCTCGCCCTGAATATCAATCATCTGATGAGGGACATTGGCCCAGAAGATCGCCAAACGGTTTTCCGGTACCTCTTCCCTGCGACCATTGATGATATAGGTGGCACTGCAGTTAATCAGAAAGTTTAGCTCTACATGGCCATGGACATGCCCCCGTTCCATTACATAGGGCGCACGGGCTTCTATATAGAAGATATCCCCCTGGATATCGGAGATCGAACCGGGCATTTGGTACACGCCTTCAGTTCTGGAAAGGTGAAATGTTTTTTTAGCCATCGCTGATTTCTCGCCCAAGGCGGTTCGAACAAAAAGTGATCTGAATCAGTTTGAGGCATCCATAATAACGAAAATCTTTGTTTTCGGGAAAAACTCTTTAAATTCTGTAAAAGAATAACACCCCATCTCAGCTCTACACTTAAACCATCACATTATTCATCTTCGGATCACTGCATCATGAGCATTCTGATTACCGGTGGCGCCGGTTACATTGGCAGCCACACCTGCATCGAGCTTCTGGAAAGCGGCTTTGACATTGTTGTTGTTGATAACCTGTGCAACAGCAGTCGTGAAGCCATGAAGCGGGTTGAGGCCCTGACAGGAAAAAGCATTCCTTTCTACGAAGCTGATATCCGTAATCCGGAAGCCATGACTGAAGTTTTCAAGGCTCACCAGATTGAAGCAGTGATCCATTTCGCAGGCCTGAAAGCGGTGGGCGAATCCACCCGGATTCCACGTACTTACTACGACAACAACGTCACCGGCACACTGAAGCTGGTTGAAGTGATGGAACAATTTAACGTCCATCATCTGGTATTCAGTTCTTCTGCCACGGTTTATGGCGACCCTGCCATTGTGCCGATCACCGAAGATATGCCAACAGGTGCGACCACCAACCCTTATGGCCGCAGTAAATACATTGTTGAAGAGATGCTGAAGGATATCTCCGCTTCCGACAACAAGTGGAACTTTACCCTGCTGCGCTACTTCAATCCGGTTGGTTCCCATGAATCAGGACAGATCGGTGAAGACCCAAAAGGTATTCCCAACAACCTGATGCCATTTATTGCCCAGGTTGCTGTAGGCAAGCGTGAACAGCTGAGCGTGTTTGGTGATGACTATGACACCAAGGACGGCACCGGTGTTCGTGACTATATCCATGTTGTTGACTTGGCTCAGGGCCATGTAGCTGCTGTAAAAACCCACCAGCAAGATGCTGGCCTGCATATTTACAATCTGGGTTCAGGCACTGGCTCCAGTGTACTTGAAATGCTGCAAGCTTTTGAAAAGAGCTGTGGAAAAAGCCTCCCTTACTCCATTCAGCCACGCCGCCCGGGTGATATTGCCGAGTGTTACGCCGATCCATCCTTTGCTGAAAAAGCATTGAGCTGGAAAGCCAGTCGTACCGTCGAAACCATGACCGACGACACCTGGCGTTGGCAGTCCGGTAACCCGAACGGTTACGAAAGCTAAGAATATATTGTGCAGCCAGACATTCATCTCTGGCTGCAATTGAAGATTAAAACGAACAGAAGCATACGACCATGAGTGAACAAGTTTTTAATCCGGTAGATCATCCTCACCGCCGCTTTAACCCGCTGACCGGCGAATGGGTTCTGGTATCCCCTCATCGCGCCAAACGTCCGTGGCAGGGGCAGGTAGAAGCGACTGCTCCGGAGCAAAAAGAAAGCCACGATCCAGAGTGTTTTTTGTGTCCAGGCAATACTCGTATCACTGGCGATAGCAATCCGGATTACACAGACCCATATGTGTTTCCAAACGACTTTCCAGCACTGCTGACAGACACACCGGATACTTCTGAAGGCGAAGCAAAGAAAGGTGACCTCTTTAAAAGTGACACCGCCCGTGGTGAAGCTCGTGTTATCTGCTTCTCGCCCGATCACAGCAAAACACTGCCACAGCTGTCCGAACAAGAGATCCGTAAGATTGTTGACATGTGGGGCGAGCAGGTTATTGAACTGGGCCAAACCTACCCATGGGTTCAGCTGTTTGAAAACAAGGGCGCGGTAATGGGTTGCTCCAATCCGCACCCTCACGGTCAGATCTGGGCCAGCAGCTTCCTGCCAAACGAAGCGCACAAGGCGGACAAGAACCAGCTGAAATGGATGCAGGAAAACAACAGCAACCTGCTGGTTGATTACGCACGACAGGAATCCGAGTCCGGCGAGCGTACCGTGGTAGAAAACGAACACTGGATCGCTGTCGTGCCTTACTGGGCAGCATGGCCTTTCGAAACCCTGCTGCTGCCAAAGCGTCATGTACTGCGTATGCCAGACCTGACCGATGAAGAGCGTGATGCTCTGGCCAGCATTATGAAGAAACTGACCACCCGTTACGACAACCTGTTCAAGACTTCTTTCCCGTATTCCATGGGCTGGCATGGTGCTCCGCTTGACGTGAATAACGAAGGCACTGATTACAGCCACTGGCAGCTGCACGCTCACTTCTATCCACCACTGCTGCGTTCAGCCACTGTTCGCAAGTTTATGGTGGGCTTTGAAATGCTGGCCGAAATCCAGCGTGACCTGACCGCCGAACAGGCTGCAGACCGTCTGCGTGATCTGTCTGAAACACATTATCTGGAAGCCTGAACAGGAGCAGTAACATGAATCCTAGAACCATTGAATTAAAAGAACAGCTGACTCATCTGTTCGAAAAGACATTCAGCGCCAAGCCAGAATTTTTCTTTCAGGCACCGGGTCGTGTAAATCTGATCGGTGAGCACACTGATTACAACGACGGCTTTGTAATGCCATGCGCCATCGACTATCAGGCAATGATTGCGGCGACACCTCGTGACGATAATAAAATCGTTGTGACCGCAGCCAGTTTTGACGGTCAGGTCAGTGAGTTTGAACTGACCCAACCTGTTGCTCACAGTGAGGATGCATTCTGGAGCAACTACGTTCGCGGTGTGGCTGATGTTCTTCTGAAGAAAGGCTATGAACTGAAAGGAGCCAATCTGGCGGTTACCGGCAATGTGCCACAAGGTGCAGGGCTGAGCTCTTCAGCTTGCCTGGAAGTGGTTACTGGCTTGACCCTGAGCCGTCTCGCTGGTCATGACATCAGCCTGAAAGAGCTTGCTCTGATCGGTCAGCAGGCCGAGAACGAGTTTGTGGGCTGCAACTGCGGCATTATGGATCAAATGGTTTCTGCCTGCGGTGAAGATGGCCACGCCATGCTGCTGGATTGCCGTTCACTGGAAACAACATCCGTTTCCATTCCGGAAGGTCTCGCTGTTGTGATCATCAACTCCAACATCAAACGTGGTCTGGTCGACAGTGAATACAACACTCGTCGTCAGCAGTGTGAAACGGCTGCTGCTCACTATGGTGTGAAAGCTCTGCGTGATATCAACGTTGAGCAACTGGAAAGCGGCCGTGGTGATCTGGATGAGATGACCTACCGTCGTGCAAAACACGTGGTCACTGAAAACCAGCGCACCGTTGAAGCCGCTGAAGCCATGAAAACCAGTGATGTGCTGACACTGGGTCGCCTGATGGCTGAATCTCATGTGTCCATGCGTGATGACTTTGAAGTCACTGTTCCGGGTATCGATGCCATTGTTGAAATCGTCAAGGATGTGATTGGCGATGAAGGCGGTGTTCGCATGACCGGTGGTGGTTTTGGTGGCTGTATTGTCGCTCTGACTCCGGAAGCAAAAGTAGATGCAGTGAAAGAAGCCGTAGCAGCCAAATACCCTGCTGTTTCCAATGGACTGGTTGCGGATATTTATGTCTGCACACCTTCTCAAGGTGCCAGTACCCTGTAAGCTCAGCTTAAACAGCCTTCTACACCTGAGGCGGTCTATCTGATCGCCTCAACGCTCCCCTTTCCTTTGATCTCAATTCAACTAGTCATCCCCCAGCCTGAGCCGATAACAGTCCTAACTGAACGCTTTATCTTTATTGAAATAACATTCTACTGACAGAGGATGTCATGATTCTTTTTCGCAAGGTTGCCCGTCTGCTGGCTCTTTTCCTGCTGCTGACCCTTTTGGCCAGCGTTGCTACCTGGCTCTATCTCAATCCTCAGTCCCATCGGCAGCAACTGTTTATCAATGGCACGGTTCTCACTATGGATGCCAGTAATACCGTTGCAGAAGCCATGCTCGTTTCCGGTAAAAAAATTCTGGCAACAGGCTCTCGTCATCAGCTGGAAAAACTTGCCAGCATTAACGCAGTAGACATTGACCTTGAAGGTAGAACGGTGATTCCGGGATTTATCGAAGCCCACGGTCACTTTCCAGCCAGCGGCCTTGATGCCATATCAGCCGACCTGAGAAACCCTCCGGCAGGTACCGTCAACACAATGGCAGAACTGTTACATAAGCTTGAAATTCAGTCGGGAGAAGAAACTGAAGGCTGGATTATCGGAACAGGCTACGATGACACACTTCTGAAAACTGAAACACCCTTAACACGCACAGAGCTCGATAAAGTTTCAAATACTCGCCCTGTCTTTGTTCGACATATTTCCGGACATATGGCTGTTATTAACAGCACTGGCCTGAAACTGCTTGGGTTCGAAAGTTCTTCCAGCTCGCCTTTCGGTGGCGCCATTGAAAAGGACGACGAAGGTAATCTCACAGGCGTTATCAAGGGTACGGCTCTTCACCCGGTGCTGGAGAAAGTGTTCAATCTCTCCTACAAAAAGCTGATTAAAGCACTGGCGAATAGTGTTGAAGACTATATGGTTGAAGGTGTCACCAGTGTTCAGAATGGTTTGACGCGCCAACCGCTCTACTTTCCTTTAGCGGTCATGTCTGCCACCGGTTTTATTCCCCAAAGGCTCACCTTCTGGCCTGAAGAGAAACTGGCCGAACAGATTGAGAACAAGCACTCTTTCCCTGATGGCCAGAAGGTCAGAACCGGTGCTTTAAAGCTGGTGACAGATGGTGCTATTCAACTCTATACGGCTTATCTGTCTTCTCCCTACCAAACTGTTCCAGCAGGTAAACCTGCAAGTTACAGGGGCAGCCCAGCCTTTCATGAAAACGAGCTGATTCGTACAGTACACAAATGGCATGACAGAGGCTGGCAAATCGCCTTCCACGCCAATGGTGATGCAGCCATCGATCAGGTGCTGAATGCCATAGAGCTGGCTCAGAAAAAAAACTTCCGTGAAGACCATCGTCATACACTGGTTCACAGTCAGGTCATTCGCTCAGGTCAGCTCGACAGACTCAAACAGCTCGGTATGACCGTTTCTTTTTTCCCTGCTCTTATTTATTACTGGGGAGACAGACACAGGGAACTCTTTCTGGGCGAACAGCGAGCAAGCCATATCAACCCACTGAAAACCGCTATCGACAAAGGTATCCGCTTTACCATTCACAGTGATTCACCCGTTACTCCCGTAGATAGCATGGGTCTGATTAACTCAGCTGTTAACCGTCAGACCCGCAGCGGTAAAGTGCTTGGGGAGCATGAAAGAATTGATGTTATAAATGCTCTCAGAGCCGTCACCATTGATGCGGCCTGGCAGGTTTTCCGTGAAGATGAGGTTGGCTCTCTGGAATCAGGGAAACTGGCAGACTTCGTTATTCTCTCTGAAAACCCTTTGGAAAAGCCCGATCACCTGACTGAGATTAAGGTAGAGGAAACCTGGATTGGCGGTGCCAAGCGCTACGACCGGGATCATTTTTCTGAACAGACTGAATAAGAGCACACCGAAACTTTATTACCTGATGCCTGTCCAATGGTATTCTGTCCACACACAAAACAGCAGTCGCCTTAAACAGAATGACCGAACAAGAGCTCGCATCCCGAGATCAGCACTTCAGCAACTACCTTCCCGCTATCAGGGAGATTGCCCGCTCTCAGGGGGATGAAGTGCCGTCGTGGGAAACCATTGAAAACAACAGAAAGCGCTTTCTTCAGGCCTTACCAGAGTCTTCTGACCTACTGATTTTTGCCTATGGCTCTTTGATGTGGAAACCACTGCTGCATTATTCCAACCAATACCATGCAATGCTGGATGGTTTTCGCCGTCACTTCTGTCTCGATATGCCATTTTTCAGAGGCAGCCCTGAAAAGCCCGGACTGATGATGGCACTGGATACCGGTGGTCATTGTGAAGGACTCTGCTTCCGCATACCTGCGAAATGGGTTGAGCGTGAAACTCAAGTACTCTGGAAACGGGAGTGCTGTCTGGACGGGTATCACCCTGAGTGGGTCGTGCCAAAAATAGCTCCTGAAATGAGTGATATCGATGAGCAAATTCCCTGTATGACCTTTGTCATCAACAGTGATGCACCGAGATATCTGAACGATCTCGACCTGGAAATCACTGTTCACAAGATACAGTCAGCGCAGGGACAGTTTGGTAATAACCGTGAGTATTTCGACAACACTCTGCAACACCTGCGTGAGCTGAATATTCTTGATCCGGAACTGGAGAATATTCAGCAGGAGTTGACCAGACAGGGCTTATAGCTTTTTGATCAAAATGCAGCCGTGAGACTGAGCCAGATTTCTCTGCCTGGCTCGTTAACCTTGGCAGCCTGTGGGTTAAACGGATCTCTACTGGCACGATTAATATGCGGTGCATAGGTTTTGTTGAACAGGTTTTTAACACCGCCGTTAAAAGTCAGGCTGTCTGTCAGTTCATATTTTCCATAGAGATGAAATACACCATAACCGGTTGACGACCCTGCATCCAAACCACTTTTTTTATCAACCCTGTCCTGACCACTGGCCAGTTCCAATTTACCTCCCACCAGCCATTGTTCCGCCAAATAATCCAGCTGAAGCGTTAATGATAAAGGTGGCATCTGTGGCAAAGGCTTATTATCTGTTTTGTTCTCCCCCCTGAGCCAGGAAAGCCCTACTCTGCCTTGCCATTGCTCTGTAGAAAAACGAATATCCGAATCCAGACCATAAAGCCTGGCATCACGATTCCCGTAGAGATAAGCACCAGACTCGGATTCATAGCGCAGAATATAATCACTGACTTCGTTCAGCCATGCCGTCACTGACCAATCAAAAAAACTGAAATTTTGTTGATAGCCAATATCCAGCTGATGATGAACTTCCGGCTTGATATCAGGGTTCCCTACCCAGTCATCACTGCCCTGACAGCAGCTCCCCCGAGACGCCACATAGCGTTCAGTTGCGTCAGCCTGCCTGACATTTCGGCTGAGTTTTAGCTGTACTGTTTTATCGCTGGACAGAACATGCTGCCAGCTGAGAAGGCCACTGGCTGCCAACTTATGATTCTCTCGATCAGTTTCTCCATAGTATTTCCTGTAGAGGCTGTCTGGCGAGTTGGTGCCCAATTGTTCAGAAGAGTTTCTGTTGGTTTCTGCGTTCAAATCATCGATTCTTAAACCAACCCGAAGACTGTCCGTTGCTGAGAACCCGTAATCCAGCTCAGAGAATACCCCAAACTGCCTGTTCTCAATTTCCGGCCAAATATTGGCCTGTAGCAGCTCGTCACCAGAATCAGTATTCACCTTGTAGCGTTGAGCGACCTTTTTCACCTGCTGAAAATCAGCGCCTAGCTTTAACTCTGCGACATCAAAGGTCATTGAGCCGGTGAATCGCGCACCACGGCTTTCGGCTTCAGAAGGTGTTCTTATGGCTGATGAAACATCGGGTCTTTTGCGAACACTGTAGTTGTCCATCAAATGTTCAGTTTTGGAGAGCCAGGCCTGAAACTCAAGACCATCAAACCAGCCAATATCATTCTGGTAACTCATCCTCAATCGCCAGCTGTCTGATTTCGCCCAGGGCGCATCCATGGCACTGCCCGCATAATGAATATCATCATCCCGCGAACTCTCAGCATTCACTTCCATACGAAGGCTGTCCGTCAGGTCCAGTGCCAGCAGCAGTCCGCCTGATAATGATTTGAAGGCAGAACTGACCGTTTCACCACTGCCATCACGATAGTTCCCTGCTTTCTGATAAGCACCGTAAGCCCTTAGAAAACCGGACTCATTGCCCGCAGCAAGATCGGCAGTCAGACCTTTGAAATCGCTGTTATCGCTGTAATTCCCAGTCACAGAACCGGTATAGCCCGTGTCATTGTCAAAGACCGGATCATCCCGTTCAAACAATACAGTTCCGCCAGCGCCACCAGCACCAAAGAGTACCGATTCAAACCCATGAATAATTTTTATTCGGTCATAACCGGCAGGGGTGACATAACTGGAGGGAGGGTCCATGCGCCCTGGACAAGCACCATAGAGATAGGTGCCATCCAGTAGAATATTAAGCTGACTTTGCTGCTGACCACGAATGATGGGCTCAAAGCCTCTTCCTGCTTTTCTTGCAGCAGACACACCGGTTTCCAGCTCCAGTAATTTACCTGCATCCATAACAGGTGAACGATCAACCCTGTCATTTAAGTTCGCTCCACTCTGCTCATCGCCGAGGTTGTCTGTTACATCTACATCAAGGTAAATGTCACCAGCGTGAGAAACCGTTGTGAACAGCAACAACAGAAAGTTTTTCTTAAAGACGGGCAATAGCATTAACAGCACTCCAAACAACTGGTGCCAAGGCTTGAGATGATTGTTTATGTATTAATTAATCCAGCGAAGAGCAGTATAGATATGATTTGGGGTTTATCACTTTGAGTAAGCAACAAACCCCGGGAGGGACAAAATTAATTCAAAGGACGGATACAAAAATTTCTGATCATATGACTGGAATTTGCCGCTCCCGTTGCAGCGCTAAATCCCATGGCATCACCTGTTTTACCTAAAGCCCAATTCACTTTTTGCTCAAACAGCGTGAGATTATCGGCAACAACCGTTATCCCACCTTCCTTCACAGTGACCTTGACCGGAATCCATTCACCATGGCTGTAGGCTTTTGAAAAAGGCACTCGTTTAATCGTTGAGCCCTGGTAATCATCAAGCCTGGCTCTCCGTGCGCCATAGATTGGAAAGCTCACAGCATAGCCTCCTGCCACTGCAGATCGTCCCATACTGCCACCAGCCAATGGCTGACCATAACGACTGATATTTCTGAGGAAGAAGAAACGAATACCGTCAGCAGAATTCCAGACTCTATACATGCCGCCATCGTCATCAAGTGTGTTGAACTCAAACATCACCTCAAACGGTGGCTTGATATTGTCAGGGTTGGTATAGAGATACGCAGAAGCACCTGCATAAACAGTCACGGGAAGCAGTATCAGCTCATCGGCACGGTTAACTCTGGGGTAGCTATAGGCATTACCATTGGCAAATGCTCTCCATGGTGCATTTTTGAAACTAACTGACTGGCAGGACGCTTCTTCAGAACTTTCATCTTTGCTTTGAGCGTCCTCGCTCCTGTTTGAATCAGCGACTTCCTCTGTCTGATCCTGATCTTCAAGGCTGTCTTCCGAGCCCTGAAAGGGAGCTGCTAACACTGAGCTACTGAGAAAAACCGCTATGAGTGTACCCATCAAAAACTTCATACCTGCTCCCGATTCATCCATGAATAACTAAAAGACTAGTCAACCGGATTTAGCAAAAGTGAAGCATCGGGCTTTACGGCCATGCCAGATCAAGTTACTGTACATATAAACAGTAAAGAAAGAAGTCACTCGGTATTTTCATGCTGAACCAACTCTCTATCAGTAACTTTGCCATCGTCGACCAGCTGGATCTGGATATTCAGCCCGGTATGACTGTTATTACCGGTGAAACCGGTGCCGGTAAATCCATTATGCTCGACGCTCTTGGTCTTGCTACCGGCAACCGCACCGACAGTCACTGCGTTCGCCCCGGAGCAGAAAAGGCAGAAATACACGCCGTCTTTGACCTGAACAAATGCCCCGCAGCCAGAAGCTGGTTAAAAGACAGAGAGTTGATCAGTGACGATGAATGCATTCTTCGTCGAGTGGTTACCAAAGAGGGACGCTCAAGAGCCTACATCAATGGCACCCCTTCACCGCTGGCTGATATGAAAGCCATTGGTGAGTTGCTGATCGATATTCATGGCCAGCACGAAAGTCAGTCTCTGCTGAAAAAACACAATCATCGGCTGCTGCTGGACGACTTCGCCGGTACTAATAAACTGGCTGCCAAGGTTTCAACCATAGCCAGTGACTACCACCGTATTCGTAATGAGCTGGAGACTCTGACAGCCAACCGAAAAGAGCAGGATGAACGCATCCAGTTGCTCAGCTACCAGCTACAGGAATTCGAACAGCTGGGGCTTCAGCCTAACGAAGTAGAACAGCTGGAAGCTGAACTGAAACAACTCAGCCACGCAGAATCAACTCTGTCAGCCTGTCATCAGATTACTCAGGTCTGCTCTGAAAACGACAGTGGAAATCTGCTTCAGCAGCTGAATCATTGTTTGAATTTGTTGTCAGACATGGAAGTCGAACATCCGGCCATTAACAGCTCTACAGATATGCTGTCATCGGCGCATATTCAGATTGAAGAAGCTGTCGGCGAACTGAACCAGTTTACCGATCACTTCGAGGCAGATCCTGCCCGTATGCAGGAAGTCGACCTGCGACTCGGGGCTATTTATGATCTGGCCAGAAAACATCGCGTTATGCCAGAAGAATTGCTTTCGAAGCAGCAATCTCTGTGCGAAGAGTTGGAGAAAATTCAGTTCAGTGATGAACATGCAGAAGAAATGCAGGATCAACTGACAGAGCTCAGAAAAAACTATCATGAGCAATCTGCCAAACTGACTGATAAGCGCACTAAAGCAGCGGCCAAACTTCAGAAACAAGTCAGTAAACGTATGGCTCTGCTGGGTATGCCCCATGGTCAGTTTATTATCGAACTGGCTACCCATGAAGATGTACAGCTATCACCGTCTGGTGCTGAAGACATTGAGTTTCTGGTGACTGCAAACCCTGGTCAGCCTCCCAGAGCTTTGGCCAAGGTTGCTTCCGGTGGTGAATTATCCCGTATCAGTCTGGCTATCCAGGTTATCACTGCCCAGACGTCGTCTATTCCCAGCATGGTATTTGATGAAGTGGACGTTGGCATTGGTGGAGGCACGGCTGAGATAGTTGGTTCCATGTTGCGAGAACTGGGCGAAAAAAGTCAGGTTCTTTGTGTAACACACCAACCACAGGTTGCTTCTCAAGGGCATCAACACCTGCATGTGAGCAAGGAAGTTAAAAACAATGCCTCTTCAACCCAAATCAACCACCTTGGTGGAGAACCCAGAGTTCAGGAAATTGCCCGTATGCTGGGTGGTGTAGAAATAACACAGTCTACTCTCAACCATGCTGAAGAAATGCTGGGTATGTCGACAGCCTGATATTACTTTCTTTCCAACTAAATACTCTGTTATGTGCTACCCCTTAAAGGTTGGTTGCTCAAAAAACTAAGCTTCAATGCGAAAAAAATACTATTGATACATTCTATAAAGTTCATACATTAATAATGCATGAACAATGAGGTTGGAATGAAAATACACTCCAGAAATCTGACGAACTCAGATTACGAAGCCATGAGAAATCTCTTATTGAGTGAAGGTCCTAATGAGTGGAACTACATAACAGATGAAAGTATAGAAAACCAATTCAACCTTATTAGAAGCGGGAAAGCAGTTGCTGTTCTTTTGGAAGAAATCAAAATAGTTGGTTTTGCAGTTCTTATCCTCAAAGAGGCGAGCCCTGAAAAACTAGAAAAGTATACAAACATTTCTTATTCTGCATACATAAATGATGTTGTAGTCCATAAAAATCAAAGTGGTAAAGGTTTCGGGTCCAAATTATTATGCGAAGCCATAAATCTTGCAAAAATTGAAGGCTGCAACCAAGTATTCATTGAGAGACATGAAGAAAATTTAGCATCTGCGGGAATGATGAGAAAAGCTGGTTTTGAGATTGTAGATACATTTTATGACCCACAGAAGCGCTCTTCAGGAACAAGACGCACCACTATACAGCAAGCAAGCACATGACAAGTTAATCAAGAGGGACGCTTACGGCGCCCCTTATTGAGGCAATATACGAATTCAATTACGTGTGTCTACACACTGACATTTCAAATCATTACTAAGGCTGAAATTATGCAGTTTTGGTCTGAGTAACATAGATAATTTTCCACCATTCTTAACTAAACTTGCCAAAAGTCAGAGTGTTACTTCCTGTGCAAAAATTGAGATATCGCAAACAAGTCTGACATTTATTCCAGTCTTTGCATCCAAAGTGGTAATAATGGCGTATCTCCTAGAAACGCCCACTATCCCAGCTATTACCTGAGCATTGATGTATATGTTTGCCAGTCCTGTTGAACTTTTTGAAACCGTTTATGGCGGCATGATTTATCCGATTGCTGTCGTTGAGCAGGAATCATTAAAAGTTACTTATATCAACACGACCCTAAGGAATCTCTCCGGAGTAGAAAGAGGTATCAAGGTCGGGCAGATTCTTGATACCGCTCTGAAAACAGCGTCCGGAGACATAGTTGAATCCGCTCTTTTCCACAAAGTCAGTACTGAAACCAACCCTCTGGATTGCCATTGCCTTATTAACCTTGGCGTAACCTTTTCACTGCATCTGAAACCGGTTCAACTTGACTCTGAACATTTCTTTGTCCTGCAGTTCGACAATATTGCCATGCCGACAAGCAACGACAAAGTCTGCAATGACCGACTGGCCTTTGCCATGAACGAGGCTTGCGATGGCCTCTGGGACTGGAACATAAAAACCAACGCTGTTTACTTCAGTCCAAAACTGGATCGAATGCTAGGCTTTGAGCCGGGAGAAAGAGAGCCTGATGTTAATGGCTGGCTCAGTCTCGTTCATCCGGATGACCAGCCTGTTGCCCTGTCAGCGATTGAAAAACATCTTCAGGGGGATGCCGAATATTATGAAGCTGAATATCGAATAGCCACCAAAGACGGTCAATGGAAACAGGTCCATGACCGTGGTCTGAGCTGCGAATGGAATAATGAAGGCAAGCCTACAAGAGCTGTTGGCATGCTGTCTGATATTACCGCCTACCGCTCACTTGAAGCCGAGTTGCGAAACACCCTCGAACGATTTGAAGATTACGCCAGCTCCGGCTCCGACTGGTTCTGGGAAACCAATGCAAACCTTGTAGTTACTGACATAGGTGGCAGACCTGAGCATGAATCATCGATACATCTAGCACAACTAATCGATCAGAACCTCATCCATACACTCCGTGAGCAAGAGCAAACTGAAGCGGTTCTGGCATTAAGGAATAATCAGCCCATCAGAAATATCCGCTTTGCCATTGGCACTCAGGAGTACTGGGTCAACCTCAGCGGCCGCCCCGTGTTTGATCAGCAGGGTCAGTTAACCGGTTACCGTGGTATTGGTGAGAACATCAATGAGCAGGTAAAGCTGGAGAATACTGTCCGGTCTTACCAGAAAAATTCTGAAATCATGATGGAAAAGGCACCGGTTGCTATCGGTATTGTCGATGAAGCGGGTAACTTCTTCTACGCCAATGAATCCTTTACAGCGCTGAACAAGTGCAATTATGAGCAGCTGGCAGCGAAGTATCAGGAGAACCGTGAACTCAGTCGACCTGACCGGGAACTCTTTCGTTCTGCAGCACTGGGTGAACACACCAGTTATGAAATGGTTCTTGAAACACTGGATGGTCCGAAGTTTTTCTCTGTCACCAAATTTCTGACCCGCCGTGCTGAAGACCAGTGTCTTCTTGCCATTACGATGATCATGGATATCACCTACTCAAGACAGCAGGAAGTTGAGCAGAAGAAAGTTGAAATGGTGCTCGACAATATTGCCGAAGGTATTCTGATCACAGATGCGGATCATCGAATTGTCAGCGCCAATAACTCGCTATTGAGAGAAACCGGCTTCACCATGACAGAGCTGGTTGGACAAACGCCCTCGGTGCTGAGCTCAGGTCGTTACGATCGTATCTTCTATCAGGAAATGTGGAGCCAGGTACACCAAACCGGAAAGTGGCGCGGTCACCTTTGGAACAGAAAAAAAGACGGTACTGTTCTTCGACAGAAAGTATCTATTCAAGCCATAACTGTGAACGACGATGTTCAACACTATATCGGTATCTATTCCAGTAGTCAGCAAAGCACGTCCGAACAGGACAGTGAAATGTTTAATCTGCAGTGTGACCCTTTAACAGGATTACCAAACCGCGCACTGCTGCAGGACCGCTTGCATATGGCCTGCCAGCGGGGCAGAGCAAGCAGACAGTCTGTCGAAGTCAGTCTGATAAAAATCAGTAACAGAGAGGAATTGCTTGAACAGTTTGGTCACACAGCTTGCGACGAAGTACTGAAAAAACTGGCCTTCCGTTTTCAGGACTGTCTTTCACTGGACGACTCTATTGGTCGTTACGGTGTCGATGAGTTTATTGTTATACGTGAACGTAATCTTGAGACTAAAATCACGGATATTCTGGGTAATATCACAGAGCAGCAAATCATTCTGAGCGATGGAGGCCAGGTGACCGTCAAAATTGGCCTCCATTCTGCTTCCTACCCGAAAGATGCACACTCTCCTCAAAAGATTATCAGGCAGCTAAGGTCAAAAACGACTGAGCTCAAATAACTCGTTTTTTGTCAGCTCCTGACAGTGCTCTTTCACATAAAGAACACCATTCCCAGAGAAAGAATACTGGTCATAATCCAGAGAGCAAGACCAAAAATCAGGGGTTTGGTACCGATCTGTCTGATAACGTCGGGAGTCAGAGTCATACCCACCAGAAATAACATTATCGTAAAGCCTTTTTTGGCTACATAGACTAGTTCACCGGAATAAGCAGCTATCGCAGGAAAAGCGGTACTCAGAGCGGACGCAACGATGAACAGTATGATGCACCAGGGAACAGAAATTCTGGCAGAGCCTTTAGCAAAAACCATCGCATAAACCAGAGCGACTGGCACAACCCAAAGTGCCCGAACCAGTTTTACACTGACCGCTACCTCCATTGCTTCCTGACCATAAGCAGCACCGGCCCCTACTACTGAACTGGTGTCGTGAATTGCCATTGCAGCCCAGAAGCCAAACTGTTCCTGAGTCAGACTCAGCCACTCACCAATCAATGGAAATAGAATCAGGGCTAATGAGTTAAGGGCAAAAACCACTCCAAGAGCAACAGAGATGTTTTGCTGTCTGGCACCCATGGATGACGAAATAGTTGCAATGGCACTGCCTCCACAAATGGCGGTACCGCAACTGATCAGATGCATCTGCTCTCTTTCAAGTTTCAGAGCTCTCCCCAGCCAGATCCCCAGTAACAAAGTCATAGCAATGGAGATAACAGAAAATGCCAAGCCTTGGGATGAAGTCACTAAAACCTGCTCAAAGTTAAGCTGAAAACCCAACAGGGCAATACAGCATTGCAGTAGTAATTTTCCTCCCCTGTCAGTCGATGCCTGCCATGGATTACCGGTCAGAGCAGCCATGATGACGCCGGTAATCAAAGCCATTGCAGCACTGACCTCAAAAGTAATCAGGCCTGCAGAAATAACGGCTAATAAAGGTATTGCAGCTTTGTTGTTCAGTCGTGCCGAGACTGGTGTTGTAAAAGACATAGGCAACTCTTCTCTAAATCACGATCAATAAAACACTTTTGATATAAGCAAATAACTAAAAGCAATATAAAAGAAAAAACAAAAAAAACACCAGCCAGGCCAGTGCTTTTTTCCTGTTTTTCTATTACCGGGATACCACCGATGAAATCATACGTGTCAGGCTACTTAGATCAAAAACAGGTATTTCAAACCGTCTTGATAGAATAGGTGCAAAATATGAAAGGTCGGTACATTCAAGAACCAGCGCACCTACATGCGGGTTCTCCATCAGCATATTTTCGATGACAGTCACAAGTTCCTGCTCGAAAACTTCCAGATCAAGGTCATCTTCCTGACCTTTCAGAATAACTCTGGAGAACTGCGGCTGATCCTGCATTCCGGCAACAGCAATTCTTTCATCAGTGATTCCCACAGCATCGAGGTGCTCCTGTGTCAGAGAAAAACTGTCAGCAACAACCACACCTACTTTCTGATAGGAAGATAATGTACGACTAACTAGAGGAATCTGCATCAAGCTCGACATAAACACTGGAACTTTTACAGCATCAGCAATTTCCTTTTGAAACAGTGCAAGAAAACCACAACTGCCTGTTATGGCTTTTACCCCTTCCTGCTCAAGCTCTCTGGCTGCCTCCAGAAAAGGTTCCAGCAAATCCCGATCCTTTTCACGAATTAATCGATCGACTGTCGCGCCTTTAACGGTTCGGTACATGATGGGAAAGTCAAAACTGGCTGGATGCTTTATATGTCCCACAGGTTTCGGAAAGTAGGTTTCCAGCGAGATAACACCGATTGGAATATTGTAATAGTTATAACCACCGCGAAGAATCATCGAGGTACTCCTGTTTTTTTACTTTTTTATTTATATGTTCAGGAAAAACGCTGTATCGATAATCCGCTTATTAGAGGCTTATCCGCTCTGTCAAAAATACAATCAGTAACAAGCTGCGCTGTTACTGCTGCTAACGTCAAACCAAGATGACCATGCCCGGAAGCAAGAATGATCCTGCTACCATCAGACAGTGGTCCTATAATCGGTAACGAATCAGGAGTCGAAGGTCTGCTGCCTACCCAGCTGCTTTGTAACTTTTGCTCACCAAGCATGGTTTGAGCATGAGCCAGCATATTACCGACACACTGACTGGATTCAGCGGCATCAGTCTTTGCAAACTCGGCAGTCCCTGCAATGCGCAGTCCCGCTTCCATCGGTGTAATGAACACTGACTTGTCCAGCCAGCCAACCGGACGACTCAGTGTTTTTCCTGATGGTTGCAGCATCAGGTGATAACCTCGTTCGCTGACCAGAGGTACTTTGTTTCCTAATGAGTTAAGTAGCCTTCCTGACGCTTCACCTGCAGCAACGACAAGGTGATCAAATGACAGTCGCTCTGAACCGCAATTCACAAATGCCTGAGAGCCAAACTCTCCCAGACTTTCGACACGTTTCTGAAACCAGATACCACCATCCTTAAGAAACTGCTGAAAGCACTGCTTTGAAAGCTCGAGAGGGTCTACGGAAAATTGAACATCACTGTAGTTCACACCGGCATGATAGAAATGCTGAAGATCCGGCTCGAGATCACGAATGTCTTCAGCTGATAGAAACTCAAAATTTACTCCCTGTTCCTCTCTCTCTTTAAAGTGACCTGCTCTGGCAGCATCATAACCGGCTTGAGAACTGTACAACGCCAGGCAGCCATTCTTCTTCACCAGATGGTGCACTTTTGCCTGATTAAATAATGCCTGGTTTGACGCTGGAGCCAGCTTTTGTAAATCGGTCAGTAACTGCCTTCCTTTTCGATAGTTTTCCGGCAAGCAGGCTTTTATATACCCCAATCCATAGGGAATGAGTTTCGGGGTATAACCAGGGTCAATACGCAGAGGACTTGTTGAATCCAGCAGCATGCCCGGCATCTGCTTCAACATTGAAAAACTGGCAAATGGAAGTCTGGCGTAATCTGCAAAAAGTCCGGCATTACCAAAAGATGTTCCCAGACCTGGCTTCTGACTATCAATCAGTGTGACCTTAAAGCCGGCACTTTGCAGAGACAATGCCGTTGAAAGACCAACAATTCCTGCTCCCACCACACAAACATGCTTCATGACATACCTGCTTTGACAGCACTTGAGAATAAAAATGGTTGCCCCGCCAAACTGACAAAGGCAACCTACAAGCCCTAACGGGCAGCAACAACCTGAATTTCAACCTTCAGCTCTTCACGGGCCAGTCTGGACTCAACACAGGCTCTGACAGGAAGGTGTTCCTTGTCTGCCCAGTTGTCCCAGACTTCATTCATGGCCTGGAAGTCATCAATGTTGGCCAGCCAGATATTGGCTGACAGCAGTTTTTTCTTTTCGGTACCAGCCTGTTCCAGTAGCGACTCTATCTGAGCCAGAATCTGTCTGGTTTGGTCTGCAACACTTTCTACAGGGTCTTTCGCTACCTGGCCCGAGAGATAAACAGTCGTGCCTGTTTTAACAATCTGGCTCATTCTGTGATTACTTAACTGTCGTTCAATCATGTTCAGTACTCTTACACGGCTGGTGCTGTATTGTTTTCAGCAGGAAGTTCACGGCGTTTTAAAAACAGTTGGTGCGCGAGCACCGGCAGGATCAGGGCAATACCGTATAAGTCAGACTCAACACCGGGCACCATCAACATCATGGCGGCAAGGAAAGTGGTCAGCCTTGGAAGCAGGGAAAGATGTCTCAATGCATAACCGGTAATAACGATGCCAAACAGGAAAATACCCAGAACACACGACAGTGTTGTAGTCAGGTATTCACCCCAGGTGAAGTAATCATCCAGCACAATCAACATCGCTGGTGAGTAAACAAATACAAACGGCATCATGATTTTGGCATTACCCAGCTTGAAGGCCTCAATGCCCGTTTTAAAAGGGTTAGCATTGGCTATGCCACCTGCGGCATAAGCTGATGTACACACCGGTGGCGTTATTTCCGACAACACACCGTAGTAAAGAACAAACAGGTGAGCAGCCAGTGCAGGAACACCAAGGGCAGAAAGTGCTGGCTGAGCTACTGCACTGAGCATGATATACAGCGCCGCCGTCGGCAGCCCTGCACCCATCAGAATACAAGCCAGCGCAATCAGAACCAGAGAAACAAACAGGGTAGCCTGGTCAATACTGAAGAGTTCAAAGGGCAGCCATGCAGTCATTGCCACAAGACTTTCACCAATAGTCTGTGCACCACCGGTTACAAGGAAACCCAGTCGGAACGCAACGCCGGTAGTTGTAATAACACCCACGACAATGCCGACAGCCGCACAGGCAGCTCCCACGGCGAGGGCGTACTTGGCGCCAATCTTGAAGGCCTCATACATATCCTGAAAACTTATACGATTACGAGGATTCAAGAGGCCAACAGCAAGACAGGCAGCAATACCGCTGAAAGCAGCCAGATAGGGGGTATAACCACTGAACAGAACAGAGATCAGAACCACCAGCGGAATCAGTGTCGGCCAGCCATTCTTGAGCACTTCCAGAAGATAAGGAATATCTTCCTTGGCACAACCTTTCAGCCCCAGCTTCTTAGCCTGAAAGTGAACAATGGTCAGCACGCCAATGTAGTGCATCAATGCTGGCGTAAGCGCCGCCAGAACAATCATTCCATAGGGCAGCTGAAGGTTTTCAGCCATTATGAAAGCAGCGGCACCCATTATTGGTGGCGTGATCTGACCACCAGCACTGGCTGCAGCTTCAACGCCTCCGGCAAAATGTCCCGGATAGCCGAGCTTCTTCATATTGGGAATAGTCAGCGAGCCAGTGGATACCGTATTGGCCACTGCCGAACCGGAAATACTGCCAAAGAAGGCGGATGAAACAACACTGACTTTCGCCGGTCCCCCTGCGTACTTACCAGCAATGACTGTGGATATATCAATAAAGAACTGTCCGAGCCCCATTCTTTGAGCAATAACGCCAAAAAGAACGAAGTGGAAAACAATGGTGGATACTACCCACAGGGTGACACCAAAAATGCCTTCTGAAGGAAAGTAGATATTATTAATAAACTGACTCCAGGTAACCCCCGGATGGCGCAGAATATCAACAGGAATGTAAGGACCAAAGAGAGCGTAGCTGGCGAACAGCATTATTATGATAGGCAACACCGGACCCAGTGTTCTTCTGGTTGCTTCCAGCACCAGTGCGACCAGCAAAGTACCAAAAACAATATCCAGGTCTGCCGGAGCACCCTGTCTCAAAGCCTGTTCTGGCAGGTGAATACCTAGAAAACCCAGATCGAGTCCAAGCCATGTAAAACCGATATAGAGAGAAGCCAGAACACTTAAACCAGCCAGCACCAGATCATAAACAGGTATACGGGCATAGCCTTGCGCATCAACCCGGTCACGACCTTTTCGAGCCGCGTAGTAAATAAAAATCATTGATAGCACACCGGACAGATGAATGCCCATGTGCCAGTAATCAGCAGGCAAACCTGTGCCCGCTGTAACAAAGTGATAAATACCAAAAAGCACTAATATAAAACCGCAAATGGTTTCAGCGCCTTTTGGTATTTTTCGTGTTTGCAGTTCGGAGTCATACTGCTCCTCCATTTCCTGCAACTCTTCGAATGTTAATTTATCCATTTTATTTTCCCGGGACTTACAGCTACCCGAAGATAAAAGCCGGAGCACACTGCGTAATCCCATTTACATCAGGGATGGTTATTCTCTGAAGTGAATTCAGATCATTGACGAAAGAATCAAACAGAAACTATTTAATTCTTTCGTTGAGCAGGAAAGGAAACTTACTTAATCAGGCCGGCTTCCTGGTAATAACGCTTGGCACCTGGATGCAAAGGAATAGTCAGTCCACTCAGGGCAGTTTCCGCTTTGATCAGAGACGCTTTTGGGTGGCCGTTGGAAAACAGCTTTTCAGTGCTGTCATTCCAGAGAGCTTTGGTAATGTCATAAACCAGTTCATCAGATACTTTCGAACTCACCATCCACTGGGCACCACCGGCCAGGGTAGTGATGTCTTTTTCAAGCCCTTCGTAGGTATCCGCAGAGATAGTTGTACTGTAGTAGTAAGGAATAGCTTCACTGATTTTTGCCAGCTCGTCTTTCTTGAAAGAATAGAGTTCCATTCCCTTGGTGGATGCCAGCTGAACAATAGCGGCTGCAGGTGCACCCACAATATAGAAGTATGCATCCAGCTGGCCGTCTGCCAGGTGCTCTGCACTCTGGGTATTGTTCAGCTCTGCTTCCCTGATATTTGAACGGTCAATACCGAAAGCTTTCAGCATCTCCAGTACTACAACCTGTGTACCGGAACCGGCCTGAGCAATACCGACCTTTTTACCTTTAAGATCGTTAATGGATTTGATGTCGCTGCCCTTTGGCAACACCAGATGCAGTTCTTCAGGAAACAGGTTGGCAATAACTCTCAGGTTGTCATAGTTGCCTTTTGCAGCAAACTTTCCTTCTCCTTTATAAGCACTGTCAACAATGTCCGCGATAGCCAGTCCGGACTCCATCTGTCCTGTCTGGATAGCTGTAGCGTTAGCGACCGATGCATTGGAAGACTGGGCAATGGCTACCAGGCCAGGTACACCACAACTGCCGCCCTGGTCACAAGGTCGTGAGCCAGGAGGGTTACTGATAGCATTTGCAATCAGACCCGCGATGGGGAAATAAGCACCACCAGCACTACCACTGCCGATACGGAAAAACTGCATGTCTGCAGCCTGACCTACTGTGCTGAATAGAGTACCTGATGCCAGTGCAACACCTGCGAGAAATGATTTAATTTTCATTAACTGCCTCGTTGTTATTTTTTTGGTGAGGAAAAGAGCCTGCGTTTTAATGACAGGCTCTTGAGCTGAAATCAGGAAGGGAATGCGAACTGGGCACCTTCACGTACACCGGCAGAAGGCCAGCGTTGTGTAATGGTTTTACGCTTGGTGTAAAAGCGCACAGCATCCGGACCGTAAGCATGCAAGTCACCAAACAGAGAACGCTTCCAGCCACCAAAGCTGTGATAGGCAACAGGTACAGGCAGAGGTACGTTAATGCCTACCATGCCAACCTGGATATGATCAGAGAAGTAGCGAGCTGCTTCGCCGTCACGGGTGAAGATGCAGGTACCATTGCCGTATTCATGGTCATTGATCAGCTTCATGGCTTCTTCCATGCTGTTGGCACGAACAACCTGAAGAACAGGGCCAAAGATTTCGGCCTGGTAACTGTCCATTTCGGAAGTCACACGATCAATCAGAGTGGCACCAACGAAGAAGCCATTTTCATGACCGGGAACTTCTGGCTTACGGCCATCAACAACAACATCAGCACCCTGCTCTTCAGCATTACTAATAAAGCCAACCACTTTTTCCTGATGGGCTTTCGTGATAACAGGACCAAAGTCGTTTGAACTTTCAGAGAAGGCACCTACTTTCAATGGCTCCATGGCTTGCTTCATCTTGGTAACCAGAGTGTCGGCAGCTTCATCACCAACAGCAACGGCAACAGACAGAGCCATGCAGCGCTCACCGGAAGAGCCGAATGCAGCACCCAGCAGCTGGTTTACAGCGTTATCCATATCAGCATCAGGCATAACAATAGCGTGGTTCTTTGCACCACCCAGAGCCTGACAACGCTTACCATTGGCACTTGCTTTTGAATAGATGTACTCAGCGATTGGCGTGGAGCCTACAAAGCTGACAGCTTTAACACGCTCATCTTCCAGCAGGGTATCAACAGCTATCTTATCGCCATTGACCACATTCATTACACCTTTTGGCAGGCCGGCTTCTTCCAATAACTGAGCAATAAACAGAGTAGAGCTTGGGTCACGCTCAGAAGGCTTCAAAATGAAGCAGTTACCGCAGACAATCGCCATTGGATACATCCAGAGAGGAACCATGGCAGGGAAGTTAAATGGCGTAATGCCAGCAACAACACCCAGCGGCTGAAACTCACTCCAGGAATCAATACCCGGACCAACATTGCGAGAGTGTTCGCCTTTCAGTAACTCGGGAGCACCACAAGCGTATTCAACATTTTCAATGCCGCGTTGTAGCTCACCAAAAGCATCGTGTTTAATCTTGCCGTGCTCTTCACCAATCAGCTCACAAATCTTGTCACTGTTCTTTTCCAGTAGTTCTTTAAAGCGATACATCACTCTTGCTCGCTTAAGCACTGGAGTATTACGCCATTGCGGAAACGCCTGTTCTGCTGCGGCAATTGCTTCTTCAACAGTTTCTTTCGCTGCCAGAGCTACTTCTCTGCTTTCAGCACCGGTGGATGGGTTATATACAGCTTGTACTCGTGCTGCATCGGTGCGCATCTCGCCATTAATCAGGTGGCCTACCAGTTCCATTATTCTTTCCTCGAATCTGTTATTACTTCTTTTCTTTGGTGTGATGTGCTCAGCTCAATTCGCTGATCGAATCACCCAGAGCATTTATCAGGAGGTCAATTTCTGCCGGCTCCACCGTGAACGGCAGACCGAGTTGAATGGTGTCGCCACCGTAACGGACGTAGAAGCCTTTCTGCCACATACTCATGGCGATCTGATAAGGCCTCAGAGCAGGTTCTCCAGGTGCTGATTCAATAGTTAAAGCACCGGCGAGACCGTAGTTACGAATGTCAGTAACCTTGTCTAATCCCTTCAGGCTATGAATAGCTTCTTCAAAAACCGGGCTGACATCGGCAACTCTGGAAACCAGCTGATCATTTTCGAGAATATCCAGTGTTGCCAAAGCAGCAGCACAGGCAACCGGATGCGCTGAGTAGGTATAACCGTGGGGCAGTTCCAGCATATAGTCGGGGCCACCAGCAGCCATAAAGCAGTTGTATATTTCATCTTTTACAACCACAGCGCCCATAGGCACGGTGCCATTAGTCAATTGTTTGGCCATGCACATGATGTCCGGAGTGACACCAAACTCTTCAGCTCCGGTGTTTGAACCCATACGACCGAAGCCGGTTATCACTTCATCAAAAATCAGCAGAATCTGATGTTGATCACAAATCTCACGCAGACGTTTCAGATAACCTTTAGGCGGTGGAAGAACACCGGCAGAGCCTGCCAGAGGTTCAACAATGACAGCCGCTATGTTGGATGCGTCGTGCAGGGCAATTCTTTCCAGCAGCTCATCAGCCAGCTCAGCACCTTTTTCAGGCTGACCTTTGGAGAAGACATTCTCTGGCAGAACAGTATGCGACAGGTGATCAGCATCAACAGCTTGACCATATAAAGCTCTGTTAGGACCTATACCACCAACACTGATGCCACCAAAGTTCACACCGTGGTAACCCTTTGCCCGACCAATCAGTTTGGTTTTGGCTGGCAGGCCTTTTTTGCGCCAGTAAGCTCTGGCAATTTTCAATGCAGTATCAGCAGATTCAGAACCGGAGCCTGTGTAAAACACATAGTCCAGGCCTTCAGGAGTTAGTGCCTTAATACGGTTAGCCAGCTCGAAAGCTTTCGGGTGGCCGTACTGGAAAGCCGGAGCGTAATCCAGTTCCTGAATCTGACGGGAGACAGCTTCTACGATTTCTGGTCGGCTGTGTCCGGCACCGCAAGTCCACAACCCGCAGAGACCATCAAATATCTGTCTTCCATCAACATCCTGATAATAGTGTCCCTTAGCGGAAACAATAATGCGTGGATTCTTCTTAAACTCTCTGTTGCCACTGAATGCCATCCAGTGTGCTTCCAGAAAGTCCTGATTTTTATAAGGATGATCAATAGGGTTGAATTGAGTCATCTGCAACTCCCTTGGTGATCTTTTCAGATCAGTTTTTTATTTTTTTAAGCAGAAGTTATCTTGCTTTATTTTTATATCGCTAAATGCAGGTGCCCTGGAAAGCTGCCCGATAGTTACAGGCTTATTTTGGGCGTATCAGCTTTTTGTCGTTTGCTTCTTGTGTCATCCAGACTTGAGTTATTTATTAATAACAACTCGTAAGCTTGTTTGATTAACAGTACATCACCACTTTGCCGCTAATTAGAACGACAATAAATTTTAATGTATTTACTTTTATATAAGATTTTACTTAACTTTATTAAGAGCGTTCACGAGAACACTAACTTATATATAAATACGACAGTTAACCGCCACAAGCGGGCAACTACTAAGATTTCAAATCAACGAATGATTTCGAAAAAGCAGTGTTAAAACTTTATCCAGGGGCTGTTCACAATTAAGTCGGTCACACTACAATAGCTATCTATTATAATCTCGCGGAAACAGCCTTCCTAGTTGAAGCGGTACCACTGATCCCACTCCACTACCGACAATGACTTCAATAAAAATATTGGAGTCATAACCTTTGTCAGCAAGCACATAATCTGCATTAATATCTTCAATTCAGGCAAGAGCTTGCCCATACTCAGAAGTTTAGCCAGCTGTAAATAGAAATCTAATGGGGTTTCCCAGAGCATCTACCGCAGCATGAATTTCTGTGGTCAAGTCACTTCTTGATTTTCCAACAGTTTGGTCGTCCTGAGTTGTTTTTTGGGTGCTCCATGTTGATGAACCCAGACAATGCTGCCATCAACCATGATGTATTCAAAATCCTGATCTTTGGAAAGCTCTTCAAACACAGCAACCCAAATGCCTTTTTGACACCAACGGTCATAGCGGACGTAAACGCTATGCCACTTTCCAAACTCTTTTGGAAGGTCTCGCCAGGGAGCACCAGTTCTGGCAATCCAGAGGACAGCCTCTAAGAATGCTCGATTGCATTGAGCGGTAACACCGCAGTCAGAGCGCTTACCAGGAAGCAGGTCTTTAATGCGATTCCATTGATGATCTTGAAGCTTTATACGAGACATTGGCAAAACGCACATACTATTAAAAGAGGGCTATGTGTTTAATTGTGAACACCCCAGGGGGGGGAGCGTTCAGGTACAAACAGTTTTGCGATGACCCAGCATCATTCTGACTGAGTCAAAACAGGTCAGTATTACTGCTATACCAATCAGGCCGTATGAGGAGTATTGATCCACCGAGAAAGGCTCATGAAAAATGATCACCGCCACTAAAAACAACAAGGCCGGCTCCAGATATCCCATTAAGCCAAACAGAGTAACCGGAAGCCGGCTACAGGCAACAAGATAGAACAGCATGGATGAAGCAAAAAGCCCCCCCATACCCACCAGTAGCAACCAGCTCGCAGCTGTAAAAGCCAAGCTGTTCGATCCTTCAAAAAAGAGAACACTGATCCCGATCGGAAAATAGAGCAGTGCTTCAAAAAGATTACCAACCAGCGCTGGCGGATTCGCTTTCTTTCGTACAATAAAATAGAAAGGGTATAAACCGGCCACTGATAAGGTAACCCAGGACAAGCTGCCCTGTGTCCATATTTCAACAAAAACACCCACTAATGCCAGCAGTATTGCCAGTTGCTGAAGTGACCTTATTTTTTCCCGATAAACAAGGCGCCCTGTTAAAGCCAGAGTCAGGGGTAATAAAAAATACCCAAGTGACAGCTCTTTGGTTTGCCCGTTCAGAGGGGCCCAGACGAACAACCACCACTGAACACCTGCCAGCAGGGAGGCAACCAACATCAACACGGTCATTCTTCTACAGCGAAACACACTGATGAATTTCTGCCACTGCCCACAGATCATAACGACAGCAGCCAGAACAACAGCGGTGTAGACCATCCTGTTCCAGAAAACCGCATAGCTGTCCATACCCAACTGCTGGACATACCATGGCGCAATTCCGAATAGAACTGACGCAAGTACCGAGCACAAAAGCCCGACAGCTGAAATATTATTACCAGGCATATTCCCCCCCTGCTTCCAGCCATAACTCTCTTTATGGCTCTAATGCTGAATACAGATTGCAGCAAACCTCCGGTACTCAATGGTCGAAGACGCTGCTGTTAGAAGTAGACGGTAGCCAATCAGTAAGGTAAGTTAAATTCACAATAAATTACTATTATTTAAGTATTTACTTAATTAAAGATAACTCTATGAAAAATAAGAAAGAATTTAAGGGACAACTGAGCGATACGGATTTAAGGGTTCTGAGGATTTTTAAGGCTGTTGTTGAATGCGGAGGTTTTGCTGCCGCTGAGGTCGAACTCAATATCACCCGTGCAGCTATCAGCATTGCCATGTCGACACTGGAAACCCGCCTGGGTTTCAAGCTCTGCTTACGCGGGCGCTCCGGCTTTTCTTTAACCAGTGAAGGCAGTGAGGTGTATCAATATACACTGGAGTTACTATCGGCTATTGAGAACTTCCGCACCCAGGTCAATACCCTGCACGCCAATCTGAAAGGTGAACTTAACATTGGTATTACCGACAACCTGGTGACTATTCCTTACATGCAAGTCAGTAATGCTCTTGCACGACTGAAAGAGACTGGCCCGGAAGTTGAAATCAATATCAGAATGATTCCCCCCAACGAAGTTGAAAGCGCCGTTCTTTCCGGCGGCATTCATGTCGGTGTTGTACCCGACATTCGCCGTCTTTCAGGACTGGAATACAGTCATCTATATAATGAAAAGTCTTTCCTTTATTGCTCTCACCGTCACCCTCTGGCAGAAAAAAACGACCATGATATTTCCGATAGCGAACTGAATGGCTTTGATACGGTTACTGCAGCCTATGCTCAATCTGCTGAAGTAAAAGCATTAACAAAACCCTTTAAAACCAGCGCCAGCGCCACAGATCGTGAAGGTATTGCTTTTCTGGTACACACTGGCAAGTATCTTGGTTTTTTACCAGAGCACTATGCTGCACGCTGGCTGGAACGCGACGAACTGATGATTCTTCAGCCAGAGACTTACCACTTCACAACGCCTTTTTCGGCGATCAG
Organism: Endozoicomonas sp. OPT23; assembly: GCF_009653635.1. Taxonomy (GTDB): domain Bacteria; phylum Pseudomonadota; class Gammaproteobacteria; order Pseudomonadales; family Endozoicomonadaceae; genus Endozoicomonas_A. Next base: position 164,923 of record NZ_PPFD01000003.1, read on the forward strand.
CAGCAAGAACGTTCGAGCAAACCTTGTACTGGAAACCTTTATGAGCCTTCTGAATGAACAGGCATGACCCGGTTATTCTCTGATCCCGGGTCACACCATCTAACCACTGAACAGTGGTTAGATTTCCCCGACCATATCAGCGGCCGGAACATAGTTGAGACCCTGGGCTACAGCAACACTTTCACAAGTCACAACACCCTTGCAGACGTTCAGACCATTCAGCAGATGCTTGTCATCAACCAAAGCCTCCCTTGTACCTTTGTTAGCGAGTGCCAGTACAAAAGGTAAGGTTGCATTATTCAATGCAATGGTTGAAGTACGGGCAACAGCGCCTGGCATATTGGCAACACAGTAGTGAACAACATCATCAACGATGTAGATCGGATCAGCATGAGTGGTCGCCTTTGCTGTTTCAGCACAACCGCCCTGATCAATAGCCACGTCAACAATGGCTGAACCGGCCTTCATTTTTGTAACCAGCTCTCTGGTGATCAGCTTGGGTGCTTCCGCTCCAGGAATAAGAACACCACCCACTACCAAGTCAGCTTCAACGATATGCTTTTCCAGTGAATGAACCGTTGAGTAAACAGTTTTGATGCTGTTTCCATACTGAGCATCCAGACGACGCAGTACATCAAGAGAACGGTCAAGCACGGTAACATCAGCACCAAGTCCAACAGCCATGGCTGCCGCACTTGCGCCCACGACGCCGCCGCCAATGATAACGACCTTTGCCGGCTCAACGCCTGGTACACCGCCGAGAAGAACACCACGACCCTGTTTTGACTTTTCCAGACAGGCAGCACCCGCCTGAATGGACATACGGCCAGCAACTTCTGACATCGGAGCCAACAGAGGCAGACGACCAGAGTTATCTGTTACGGTTTCGTAGGCAATACAGGTGGCACCTGACTCAATCAGATCATTGGTCTGTGCGGCATCAGGGGCAAGATGCAGGTAGGTAAACAACGTTTGTTCAGCTCTCAGTCGTTTACGTTCGACTGCCAGAGGCTCTTTTACTTTAACGACCATCTCTGCTGCAGCAAAAACATCATCTGCAGTCGCCAGAATCTCTGCACCGGCATAAATATACTGCTGATCATCAAAACCAATAGCACTGCCTGCCTGAGTTTCAATCAGAACCCTGTGACCGCAATTAACCAGCTCTCTGGCTGATGTTGGTGTCAGGCCAACGCGGTATTCGTGATTTTTAATTTCCTTGGGTACACCGATAATCATTATTTTTCTCCAATCAAGGGTTAGGTCAGGTGCTAAGTACTCGGACATTTGAATTCGTATGTCATTTCCCCGCCTACGGCGGGGAAATGACAATCCAATATTCGATTACATGTGTCTGCACACTTATAGATATCTACTGGATTCCAAGCAGCAGCTTCGGAAGGTAGAGAGAAAGTTCCGGAATAAATGTGACAATCAACACCATGGGCAGGTGTCCAAAACAAAGGAATTTAAGCGTCGGTTTTATATATTCATTCAGCGGTAACTTACTCACCCCACCGGCCATATAGAGCATCGGTGCACAGGGTGGGGAGACATTACCAAGGCCAAGATTGACACCAACAATTGCGGCAAAATGTATCGGGTGTATACCCAACTGCTGAATTACCGGAAGGAAAATAACTGCAGCCAGAACACTGCCGGAAATATCATCCACAATCATGCCAATCAACAGCAGCAGAACGTTGATCAATAGCAGAATAACCAGCTTGTTATCTGAGATTTGTAATAAAGCCTCAGCCAGTTCTTTCGGAATCTGCTCAAGAATCATTGCCCGACTCATAATGAACAGAAAGAACAGCACCGCCATAATGGATCCGGTCATTGTCACAGCTCTGACCGTAGCCTGACCAAGAGAACTCCAGGTCAAACCTTTATAGATAAACAGACCTACAGGAATTGCGTAAATAACGGCAATCGCAGCAGCTTCTGTCGGTGTCGCGATACCACCATAAATAGCACCGAGAATAATGATAGGCATGAGCAATGCAAAGAATGCCTGACCACCCGTCGTCGTTACTTCCTTAACCACGCCCTTGAACGGCAGCGGTGGTTCAACCTGAATATTTTTGTCGTTTCTCAAGAACCAGAAGTTCAAGCCACAATAAATCAGGGTCAGCATGATCCCCGGAATAATCGTGGAAAGAAATGCAGCACCTACTGAAAGTCCACCCGTAATAGAGAACACAATCATCGGAATACTGGGAGGAATCATCAGTGCCAGAACAGAGGAACAGGCAACCAGCGCCGTAGCATGACCCTGTGGATAGCCTTCCCGCACCATGCGTGGAATCATGATCTGCCCGATTGCGGCAATTGCAGCAGAGGAACTTCCGGAAATTGCGCCAAACATTGCACAGGTTAAAACCGTTACAGCTCCCAGACCTCCTTTAATTCGACCAACAAACGAATTGACGAAATTCAGCAGCCTTGTCGATATCCCCCCTTCTGCCATAAGGACACCGGCAAAAATGAACAACGGAAGTGCTAGCAGGGCAAAGCCACTCGCTGTTTTAAAACCATGGGGAATAAGGAATGTGACATCATTTCCTGTCATAAAGGTAAACAGCAGGGCACCGATACCAAATGAAAATGCAACGGGAACTTCTAACAGCAGTAATATGACCACTACCAGCATGGCCAATAAAAATAGAGTCATTTCATCTACCTGTTTTTATTTTTAATCAGAAGGTGTTATCTGGATTGTGACGACAGTTGTCTTGCATTCCGGACTGCATCCAGCAGGAAATAGCCAACCATCATTGTGAATCCAAGAATCATGCTTCCGCTCCAGAAACCTTTCGGCCACTGCAGGTAGAGACTCATACGCCCTTTTTCAATAACGAACAGTGCGTACTTACAGGCAAAGTAGCCAAATACAATAGCAGCCAGCATGCAAACAAGAGACCGCACCAAATCAAGAATTTTCAATTTGTATGGGTCCGTTACCAGCAGACTGACAATACCGCCGTTAATATGCTCTTTGGCTTTTGTTGCGTAGCCCATTCCAAGGAAATAAATCCAGACCCCGAACAGGATGGCTACTTCTTCAATTCCCGCAAAAGGGGAATCAAGAAAGTAACGCATAATAACCTGTGCAAACATAAGGCAGGACAGCCCTACTCCTGCAAAGATCATCAACATTCTGAAAAAATTATTTAAAATATTTTCAAGACCTGTCAACCATCGAGTGGTCGATGTTGACGGCGATTGCGAATCAATATTTTCTGACACTGGCATTCTCCCTTGAACGAACTTCGCCGCCTTTTGAAAAAGCATTCAAAAGGCGACCTCGCTTCCAACTTTTAATCAGTTAATGCCAGCAATGTTTTTGACTTTAGCCATGATCTTCGGCCCAACCAGACTTTCCATGGTTGACCACTCTTGTTCATAAAGGGCAGCTTTGGCTTTTGCCAGCTCTTTTTCATTGAGCTCAACGACCTTTATGCCAGCCTCTTTAACTTTGGTCAGGTAACCTTCATCGATGTTCTGTGCTTCAGACCAGGTCCATGCCAGAGACTCGTCTACTGCTTTCTGCATTTTGGCGCGTTCGGCATCAGGCAGGTTTTCCCACCAGTCCTTGTTAACCAGCCAGAAAGCATGCTCGAAGTAATCTTTGGTTAGAACATAGGTTTCCAGCACATCCCTCATCTGCCAGATTTCTACCGCAGGGCCGAAAGAACGACCATCTACAGCACCCAGTTGCAGGCCTGTGTACAGCTCACCATAAGGCATTGGAACGGCAGAAAAGCCCCAGCTCTTGAAACGGTTAATGCCCAGTGGCGAAGGCACTACACGCATTTTGATGCCTTTGGCATCCTCAGGAAAATTAGTCGGTACTTTGCCAACGCCTTTACGGATGGCGATTGAACCAAAACCGGTGGGAATCATACCCAGCGCAATCAGATCAAGGTCTTCCAGAATGGTGTTATAAACATCCAGCATTGGACCACCAGGGCCGTATGCCTTGCGTGCAGAGTCCCAGTCATCAACAACATAACCCAGCCAGCTCAGGTCGAGTCGGCGATCAAATTCGGAAGCACCAAATGTCATGGTCATGGGGATAGCCCCCTGCATGGCCTGTTCGAACTGTGAACTCCAATCGCCCAGATCACCACCTGGGTGATACTCAACATTCATTTTTGAATTTTGTTTCTCCAGAGACTCCATGAATTTTTCAGATGAAGCATGGAATATATGGTCAGTTGGGTAAGACTGAGCCAAAATGAAATCATTTTTTGCCAGTGCAGACTCAGCTACAGGGAGTGAAACGGAAAGAGCTATTGCAATAGTACTGGAAAGCTTTTTCAGCTTATTTTTTATCATCAGAGATACTCCGATTTTATTATTGTTTTTCGGCTTATCTGAACAAACACAATCATGTTTATCAGGTGCTAATTAGACTGAAGTAGCTTTGATTGCAGATAAATTACTTTTTTCTAATCTCTAGTTAATCATTCACTTAACCTAATGATTAGAAACTTAAAGGAAGCCTCAACAACACTCTCTGAAGATAATAATCACACTCACTTGTTTTAATTAATTTATAAACGACGCAGCTCTGTTACCTCCACAATTTTGAATGCTGTAGGAAATAACAGAGTCTGGTTATTGAAACTATACCAACGGCCAGTTAATCACTGAAGACAGATACTCTTCGGTATAGTCCATAAACACTCGAGCAGCTCTGGGTAACTGCTGATGGGCAGGTATCATTGCACTCAGGCTGCCTTTCCCAAGACGCCAGTCATCCAGCAATGGTGTCAGGCTGCCATCCTGAATGAGTGGCCCAGCCATTAAGGTTGGCAATACGGCAATTCCCATTCCAGCAACAGCCGCTTCCCGAATCAGGGAATAACAACTGAATACTATTTCTTCCTGAGGGGATATTTTTGACCAGTTTTTACCGTCTCTGTTGTCAAATTGCCAGGCCAATGACTTGCCGCCATTTTTTAAGGTCAGGCAATCGTAGTGCAGCAGGTCTTCCGGCAACTTTGGTTCTGATGCCTGACCAATGTATTCCGGTGATGCAACCAGTTGGTGAGCATAGTTCAGCAGTGTTACCGATGTTGTTCGGTGATCTTCCTGATGCTCAGTACTGAATACGATATCCGCTGTTCCGGATATCAACTCATTGCCGTCATAATGATTACTGACACTGACTGCAATATCGGGATAGTGCCTTCGGAAACGCCTTACCAAAGGCAGAAACAGGTGTTTACTGTACCCCTGTGGAATCACTACTCTGACCAGCCCTGAGGGCAAATCACGACTGCATGATAGATTAGCCTCAGCGTCCTTCAACGACATAATCGCGCTGGCACAACTGTCGTACAGGTCTTCACCGGCAATGGTAAGACGCATACGACGTGTACTTCGCTCTAACAGCCGGGCCTCCAGCTGTTTTTCCAGAGCCTGTATACGACGGCTAATAGTTGATACCGGCAGATCCAGCTTTCTGGAAGCTGCGGAGAGACTGCCGGTTTCAGCGACACTGATAAATATATTTACTGCATTAAGATCCATGGGGGCGGATTTTACTTAAAAAAACTATTTCAGCTCCATCAATATTATCCCGTTTTCGCAAAAGTGATTTGCAATTCTCTGCATTAAAAACCTTTTCTTTCTCCTTATTCTCAATTCACAGCTTTTCACAGATATTTATCTCGAAAGCACTTTATATCTCAGCCGCTTGCCTTATCGCTGGCGCTTAACTGTTTTTAAGTATTGAGGTCACTCTTTTGCCTTTGAGTTTCACCAGACATTCAGCAAGCTCAGCCGAAACAGGCAGGAATGGCCTTGGTCCATCCATTGCCCGGTTAAGCTTTGTACTGTCACTGGCATTGGCTCTGGGTGGCTGCACTGTTCTGGAGAAAAGAACAGAGGCCGAGCTGGCTTATGAATATCAGCTGAACAGTTATCAGCTAAAAGCGCCCGAAATGGCGCTGCTTTCTGATCACTGGTTACTGACTCAGTCCAGGCAGTCTTACCTGCGACTGGCAAACGTTTTGCCTGAACTAACACCTGATTTACAGCCTGTTGAAAATACAAAAGCTCTCGATCCATCTGAACAACTGGTTTTCCACTGGCTAGAAGCACAACTGAAGTCCTCACCCAGGAATGCTGATGCCAAGGCTCATTATGCTTTGCTGGTATGGCTGGGTTATGGCAATGAAAAGATCCAGATAGAAAGAAACAAGAAAGCGCTCTCCCTGCTTAAGCAAGTCAATAGCAGCAATGCATTCAGTCAGTACCTGACAGGTGTTATCCAGCTGAACCTGAATCCGGCCGAAGCAGAAAAACAGTTGAGAAAATCTTCAGCTCAAAACTATGCACCGGCTCAGTTGGCTCTGGCACGGCTTTATCTGGGGCAGACACTTTTTTCTAAAACACCTTCTGCTCAAGCACCAGCCAACGACTCTGGCCGTTTGCCTCTGAATGACCACAAGGCCAGAACTCAACTGACGGCCTTACTGAGTAATCGATCCGCAACCTCAAAGAACCATCAACAGGCCAAAACCTGGCTGGCGGTCATGAATTTCTATGGAATCGGTGGCAGCAAAAACACCGGCGCGGCCTATGGGCTACTCAGCGCAGACACAAAAGTGTCTGAACTTTTATACCTGAAAGCTTTGATGCAGATGCACGGCATTGGCACAAAAGCCAACCCTCAATCCGCAGAATCTCTGCTGAAAGCGGCCACCAGGGCGGGCAGTTTGAATGCAGCTAACGAGCTGGCTCTAACACTGTTTAATTCTGACTCTACAGATTCAGACGCCAGTGAAGGCAAACGTTATTTACAACAGGCAGCAGCCAAAGGTTCAGCCATTGCCGCCTATAACCTTGGCCTGTCTCTGTACGACGGCATTAATCAACCTGCCAATCTTAATGCAGCAGAAGTCTGGATTAATACCGCTGCAGATCAGAAATTACTCGAAGCCATTCGTGCGTCTCTCTATCTGAAACTGAGCGATCGCAGCTGGTTCCCTGATAAGCAGGAAACCGCAGCCCTGAAACAACAACTCGAACACCTCGCCTTGCAAGGGGATCGCTGGAGCAGTTACGCCCTGGGCACTCTGTTGCTGCAGGGACAGGGGCAACCGGTAAACCTTCAGTCTGGCTACGCCTGGCTGAATGTCGCCGTCGCTCTTGGCTATCAGCCAGCCGCCACTTTACGCGACACAGCAGCCCTGCAATTGAGCAGACCGGAACTGAATCAGGCTCAAACGCTTTCCCAAAGCTTCTTTGATCGTATTCAACAGGTTGAGGAAGGTACCGAATCATGAAAATTGCACAGCACCTGAATGAACTGACTCAGCCTATAGAAGGCGCAAATCCGGCTGGCAGCTATCTGAAAGACGATCGTTCACTCTATCGACCACTCAGAAACAGCTACAACATTGCTCAGACCGCTTTCCGAAAGTTGACCAACAACCCACCGGAAGATGAACTGGACGACCTGATTCAGACGAATCAGGACAGCTGGCAGGAATTGTCTAGCCAGCTGGTTGATGTGATCAAACATCAATCCAAAGACCTTGAATGCATCAGTTGGCTGACTCTGGCTCAGATGTTCTCAAGAGATCCTTATGAAAACCTGACGGCCTGCCTGCATCTGATGACCTCTGTCGTTGAGCAGTTTGGTGAACAGGTTCAACCACGAGTACCTGACAACAAACTTCGGGCACAGGATGAGGCAGGAAAGAAGGCTGAAATAGCCAGCCTGCAACTGCGCCCTGTGACTCAGGTTTTTGGTGAATCAGAAGACACCTGCCTTTTGTCACTACCACTGAGAATGCTGCCGCTTCTGTCAGATATTGATTACGTTTCCTGTCGCAGTGCTGAATCACAGGAACAACGGGCCGCCCTGCAACAACGAGCCAGACAGGCTCTGGGCAGTGAGCAGTCCGAAGTGATCGCCCGTATTAATGCCATGGGCGATGCTGTGGAAGCACTGGACATACTCGAAGGCGCTTTGGCTGCTTACTCTGGGGCGTGTGGTTCGTCCGGGGTAAGCAGCCGTTTTTTAAAGAAGCAGCTGACCGATAATCTCAACGCCATGCAGTCGCTGACCGAAGGTGTACTGGTGCCATGGCCTCTGGACGCACGAAAACAGACAGCTGTCGTTGTAGAAGAAAGTGACAGTGAAAAAAATGCAGAAAATATTGAATCCGGTGCATCCGAAGACGAAGTAGCGTCGTATAAAAAGACAACAGCAAGAGAAGCATCTGCCGAAACCGGTGAACAGATATTTAACCGTGACCAGGCCTTCCAGCAGCTGCGACTGATCGCTAATTACTTTGCCCGAACCGAGCCTCAGAGTCCGGTGTCCAGCATGATCGAAAAGGTTATTCGCTGGGGTTACACACCACTGCCGGATCTGATTAATGAACTGGTTCAGGGTAATGACAACCTGATGGGACGCATCAGTGAACTGACCGGAATGACTGCTGAAAAAGTGCATATTCCTGGAGTTCCTGCCCAGGGGTTGATTGCTCCACCTCAGGCAGCGTCTGAAACTTCCAATGCGGAAGCTGCGCCAGAGATGAGCAAGACCGAACAAAAGCCTCAACAGGAAGTTAGGCCAGAACCACCAGCACCAGCGGTAACAGCTGAGCCGGTAGCCAAAACTGAAGAGTCAGAGCGAAGTGGCATTCCTGCCTTTGTCAATCTGCCTTCACCCAGGGAAAAGAAACCTGCAGCGAATAAACCAACGGGCCCCGGAGGAATTGATCTGGCCAGCCTGGGGATTCGTTGACGCTTAAAAAACCCGGAACAAAAGACTGAAACTATTAAATCATTTATTAACAGTCTTTTTTCCACCATTAAACGAGTGAAATCGTAGGGGTATTTATCATGGCTAACATGTACATGAAGATTGGTTCCACCGAAAGCACTGGCGACGCAACTGCTGCTTACAGTGGTGATGCCGGTGTTTCCGCTGGCGGCTGGTTTGCCATTCGCTCTTTCAACTGGGGCGCTGCCCGTTCCGTAACAATGGACATCGGTAACGGCATGAACCGTGACTCCGGCATGGTGGCCATGAGCGAAATCTCCGTAAGCAAGGAGATGGATGGTGCTTCTGAAAACATCCTGTCCCGCATGTACGTTCCTGGTGAAGCCGGTGACGAAGTTCAGATCATCGTAACCAAGCCAGCTCGTACCGGCCAGGGCCAGGAAGTTTACCTGCAAATGACCATGGAACACGCCCGTATTGTTAACTACTCCCTGAGTGCTTCCGATGGCGCAACGCCATTTGAAAACGTTGCTGTAGCTTACAGCAAAGTAACTATCAAGCGCTGGAATGAAGACGAAGGCGGCAACATGGTTGCTGGCGGCGACGTTACTTACGATCTGCCTACCGGCACAGCTGAGTCTCACTCTATTAGTGGCTAAAGGCTCTATTGGGGCTGAAGGCTCTATTAACCGTCCGGGAACTGTTAATTCAATTCCGGGCGGTTAATTAAATTAAATGGTCGTCTGTTGGTATAAACCACCTTTTGAATACCTATGACGATTTAAAAACTGATTCAACAGTTCATTCATAATAATCGGGATTTACAGCAGTGGCTCTCAATTCACAACATAAGCGTATCAGCAAGAACCGCGTCAGCCTGACCTATGATGTCGAAACCAATGGTGCAACAGAAAACAGAGAATTGCCGTTTGTTGTCGGTGTAGTTGGGGACTTCGCCGGTCATAAGCCGGAACACGAAAAAGAAGAAGTCGATTTCCGCAGCTTTATCGATATCGACAAAGATAACTTTGACACCGTGATGAGCAAGGTTGATCCGAAACTCAGTTATAAGGTCGATAATCGTTTAACCGCTTCTGATGGGCAAGAGTCTGATGAAGAATTTGCAGTCAATCTGTCGTTCAAATCCATGAAAGATTTTGAACCGGTTAACGTTGCCAAACAGATTGAACCGCTCCGTGAATTGATGGAAATCCGCAACCAGCTCAAGGAACTGCTGTCCAAGGCAGACCGCTCCCGTGATCTGGAAAAACTGTTGAAAGAAATCCTGCAAAATCAGGAAGCCAGCTCGTCGCTGATTTCCGAGCTGGGTCTGGGTAACGCTGAAGGAGAAGCATAATGAGTGAAGCAGCACAGCTGGAAGCAGCGCAGTCAGAAACGACTGAATCCCTGAGCTTTCTCGATCAGGCTATCGCCGCGACAACCCAGACGCCTGAAGATACCACCAAGGAACTGCTGTCCGTTTTGATGGGACAGGTGATGGAAGGTACGGTCAGCTGGGACAAAAACCTGACCAAAACCATTGAAGATGCCATTGTTGGCCTTGATGCCAAAATCTCCGAGCAACTCTCTGAAGCCATGCATAATGAGGCTTTCCAAAAACTGGAAGGCTCCTGGCGCGGCATGCAGAAACTGGTGAAGAACAGTGAGCTGGGTTCTCAACAAAAAGTTCGCCTGATCGATTTCACCCGTGACGAACTGCTTGAACAATTCGAAGATGCGCCTGCCGTTGACCGCAGTCGTTTCTTCAACCTGATTTACCAGCACGAATACGGCACCGCCGGTGGTGAACCTTTCGGTCTGCTGCTGGGTGACTATGAGTTCTCCCATAAAGACGAAGACGTTGCCCTGCTTCGCTATGTCGGCGAAGTAGCCGCTGCCGCACATGCACCCTTCATTTCAGCAGCCAACCCTTCACTGTTTGATTTCAAGAGTTTTGAAAACTTCAATGAAGGCAAGCCAGTCGCTGCTGGTTTTGATACACCGGCTTACGCCAGCTGGAACTCTTTCCGTGACAGCGATGACTCCCGCTATGTCACTCTGACCCTGCCAAGAACACTGGCTCGTATGCCATACGGCAATGGTGGCAGCAAAGTTAAAGAATTTAACTTTGAAGAGTTTGGTGAAGCTGCAAACGGCGAACGTCGTCCTGACAATCAGGACCAGTTTACCTGGAGCAACGCGGCTTACGACCTGGGTCTGCTGATCAATAATTCTTTCACCAAATACGGCTGGTGTACTGCGATTCGTGGCGCAGAAAATGGCGGTAAAGTCGAAAGTCTGCCTAACTTCGTCTACAAATCTGATGCAGGTGATCAGGTTCAGCAGTGTCCAACTGAGGTTAACCTGACCGACGAGCGTGAGAAAGAGCTGTCCGATCTCGGTCTGCTGCCACTGGTTCACTACAAGAACAGTGACTTCGCCGTATTTATGGGTGCGCAAACAGTTCAACGCCCAAAGACGTTTACTGATCCGGACGCAACAGCTAACGCCTCTATCTCGGCTCGCCTGCCTTACATCATGGCCAGCTCCCGCATTGCTCACTACCTGAAGGTAATGGGGCGCGACAAGATCGGTTCAGCCATGGACCCGTCTGACGTTCAAAGCGATATGGCGTCATGGATCAATCAATATGTGAACCCGAACGCCGTTGGTAACGACGCCAAGGCGCAGAAGCCACTGCGTGAAGCCGTGGTGAAGGTAGTCGAGCAGACTGGCCGCCCTGGCTGCTACTCCGCCATTGCCTACCTGCGTCCATGGCTGCAGATGGAAGAACTGACCACTTCCCTGCGTATGGTTGCCAACATTCCAGGTTAAAAGCAGCCTGGTTAACGTTTCTGGCTCTCTTTCAATCTGAGAGCCAAAAGAGTGTGTCGGAGGTGAAGTTGTTGTATGAGTGGAATGCCGTCCATTGTCTACTCTCAGCTTCATCTCCGACTCTTATCAGACAGGCTTTAGAGGCCTATTATGCTGACTTCCCTGATACAACAGCTACTTGAACAACTGGAAAATTCTGACACTACTTTTACCTCAGAGTATGATCAGAATGACTGGTTGGAAGCTGTCGTACAAAAGCTGGTCAATGAAATTGACGAGTGCCTGGGCAGACAGTTGGAACTGGTTATTCAGGCGTCTGTTTTCAAAGAACTGGAAGCGCTCTGGCGAAACCTGTCAGCCCTGATTGGCGATGGCTATCCAAGAGGACAGGTTCGTATCCGTATTATGGATATGAGCTGGCATCAACTTTCTGATGACCTCAACCTCAGCTTCAGCCTGAAAGAATCCTTACTGTATCGTCGTGTTTACCAGCAGGAATTCAGCACTTCCGGTGGTCAGCCTTATGGTTTATTACTGGTCAATCATGCTGTCAGCACTGAGTTTGACCACCTTTCCGGTCACGACGATCTCTACACTCTACAATTACTGGGTCAGCTGGGGCACGAAGCCTTATGTCCGGTATTGATGGCTGCTTCAGATGATTTCATCGGCACCAGTGACCCTGATGTCTGGACTGACCCTGAGAGAGTGCGCCGTATATTTGCCAGTGACGACTTTTCCAGCTGGCAGCGTCTTCGTGCTGAGTCGGTCAGTCAGTTTCTGGGGCTTACCATGCCTGCACTGCAGGTCAGAGAACCCTGGTCTGACTATGCAGACGAGTTTCTCTTTGATGAACAGCCCGCTTACTACCCCGACAGTCATATTCTCTGGGGCAACAGTACTTTTGCCCTGGCCAGAAATGTAATCCGTGAATTCTGCCGAATCAGCTGGTTTGGTTTTCTTCGTACCGGCAGTAATCCTCGTAACGGTGGGGCTCTGGTCGACCTTTTTCCTGATCCGGTGACCTCCCTGCGAATCACACCATCGCTGGAAAACTTTTATAGCGACAGTGGCTTTATTCCACTCTCTACCGGTTATCTGGATGGCACAGTGGGTATTTTTTCCAACCGCTCAGTCTTTCATCCCGAGCTGGCAGGCTCTACCGACAATGCCGTAATCAGCATGTTGCAAACGACTTTGCTGGCCTGTCGTATCGGTCATTATTTGAAAATCCAGATTCGCGACAAGATCGGCAGCTACAAAACGGCTGCGGAGTGTGAGAGAGAGTTGAACCGCTGGTTGCAAACTTATACGTCGAATGTCGAGCATGCAGAAGAACATATTCTGGCTCGCTACCCGCTAAAGAAAGCTTTAATAAAAGTATCCGGCAGAGCTGACACAGGTCGCTACCATTGTCAGATATCCCTGCAGCCCCAGTATCAGTTCGATTTTCTCAGTTCCAGTATCGTACTCAAGACTGAGCTAACCAGCACCGAACGGTCGGGGAGGGTCTAGTGAGCTTACTGGATTCTTTCTCAAGCACTGAAACTACGGGCAGTACCAAACAGTCCATCTGCCGGAACCTGGAAATGGTTCTGGACTCCCGCAGAGCTATTTTCGAACTACCCGAGCACTCAAGTCATCTGCAGTCCTCTCTTTACGGTTATGGTCTGAAGAGTCTGCACGACTGTCGTCATTCAGCCAGAGTCAGCGACATCATCGTTGACCTTGAGCAAACCATCCAACGATTTGAACCAAGATTGGAACAGGTGGTTATTGAATTGAACAGGGTTGATGAACATAACAACGCTCTCAGCTTCCATATTGAAGCGGTGATCAAGGGCGAGGATGGCGAGCCGGAAAGCTTCGACACCACCATTAACCTGACCAATGCCACTCTTATAATCGAGGAGCACCGATGATAAAGGAGCATCGTCATGTCTGATCTGTCACTGTGGTATGAGCGTGAGCTAGGCTGGTTTCGAAAATACGCGGGCCAGTTTGCCGACAATCATCCGGGACTCGCTCGCTCTCTGGGCGTCAGCAATGAATCCATCGAAGATCCTGATGTTGCCCGACTGGTAGAGTCTGTTGCACTGCTGAATGCACGGCTCAGCAGCCAGCTGGAAGAAGAACAGCCGCTGCTGACCGACTCTCTGATTCGCATACTGTTTCCGCATTTCCTGCGACCACTGCCCAGCGCTGGAATGATGCAACTGCCGGCCTCCAGCGATGTTGCTTCTATTCAGCATATTCCGGCTGGCAGCCTGTTCAGGGCAAGAATTGATGATGAACGACACTGTGATTTTCGTACCTGCACCGATGCGCAGTTACTGCCGTTCAAACTGACTGATGCTGAAGTGGAGCTGGCTCCATTTTCATTACCGGCGGGCAAAACCACCGACAGCGTTGATGCCATGCTCAGGCTTGATCTTGAACTATGCGACGACAGTCTGAATTTCTACTCCATAGGTAACCTGGAATATCTGAACGTCTTTCTGAAAGGCGAAAACAGTCTGACTCAGCGACTCTATGACCAGCTGTTCAGTCAAGTTTATGCACTGGCAATTTATGATGATTCCGGCCACCAGATAAAACTGCCTGCCAGTGCTCTTGAGCCGGTTCTGATTGATAAGCATGAGCGGATACTGCCGCTGTCTGGTCGAACTTTTTCAGGCTACCAGCTGCTGCTGGAATACATGGCGTATCACAATCTGTTTCTGTCCTTTCGTATTACGGGGCTGGATGGCGTACTTTCACAATTCAGCAACAGTCGCCTGTCACTGGCCGTTTATTTGCGAAACATACCAGTAGAACTGGCTCGCGGCATTACTTCAGAGAACTTCCAGCTGGGCTGTGCGCCTGTGGTAAACCTGTTTGACCGGCGGGGAGAACCTTTAAAGGTTGACCATACCCGTCTGGGTTACCCTCTGGAAATAGATGCCCGCTCTGCCAACCACTACGACGTTTTCTCGGTTAACTCAGTGCTTGATATTTCCGGTGTTCAGCCAGAGCCCCTGCCGGAAATATACGGTCACAAATACTACCAGTCCTACAGCAGCTGTTTCTGGCACTACCAGCCATCCTATTCCAGCCGTGGCAGCAGTTACCGTCATGGTGAGCTGGCTCTGACTGATCTGGATCTGAAACCCTGGCAGGCAGAAAACCGCCAGCTGTCTCCCAGACTGACTTGTTACAACGGTGCCCAGCCTATGGAGCTATCCCTGAAGCACGAACTTAGCTGTCAGGAAAATATTGCCATGCCGGTTACTCCGCAACTTCTGGGCAAGACAACAGCACCCTGGCAACCGGAACTCCGTCAGGCCAATCGCTGGGCATTGCTGGCTCACCTGAAATTTAACTTTGAAGCTCTACTGCGCTCCGATGATCCGGTCAATGAACTGCGGGAGCTACTGTCGCTTTACAACCTGAACAATAACGCCAGCCTGAAGAGCTGTATCGACAGCATTGTCAGCATGGACTGTGAGAGCAAAGTAGCGCCCATCAAGGTTCAGAGCCGTCAGTGTTTTGTTCAGGGCACGGATATTACTTTGACCCTCGATAGAGCAAGAATCAGCGGCGTATCCATTATGTCTTTCATACAGGTACTTGACCGCCTGTTTGCGGGCTACGCGGGCTATAACAGTTTTACTCGTCTGAAAGTGGCCTTTAAATCCGAGTCAGGGTTCTTTTATCTGTGTCCGAGAAGGCAGGGATAAGTCATGTCAGCAGCAAGCGACAGTAAAAACGATGCTAATGGCAAATACAGCGGTAAGAGCAATCTGCTGAGACGGCTTCAGAATCAACCGGAGCAGTGGCAGTTTGCCCAGGCTATTCGCTTGATACTTAACGGGGCTGGTCGCTCTCCGGTTGCTTTAGCTCTGATCAGCGATCCGGGCTATCGCCACACCAAAGCGGAAATGACAGAAATCCGCTACATCAGAAAAACCGTCACGCTTACGACTACACTGCCTTCCCTGACCGGCATTAATGGTGTTTTGCCGTACAGCTATCAGGACAAGGCTCACCAGCTCAGGGTCGGCGAAGACAATGCCAGCCTGCAGGATTTCTACGAAATCTTTAACCAGCGGGTTTTGCTTAACAGCTACCGCAGCCTGACTCGATACCATATTACCTGCCGCTTTGAAGACGGCGTCTGGCTGAAAGAAAACAGACAGCGTCGTTCTTTTCAGCAACGGGAAAATCTCAGAACCCTGGGTGAACAACTCTGCTCACTGACCGGTGTAACCCGTTACCCGCTACTGCCAGCGGATCATCTGGTGCCATACGTGGGAGTTATGGGACAGCGAACTGTTTCAACCTGCCTGCTGAAACAGATTCTTGAAGACTATTTTGGCCTGACGATTTCAGTGTCATCCCAGCCTCTCAAGAAATACCCACTGGATGATGACTGTCGCAGCCAGCTGACCAGTCGCAAAACAGAAACCAATGCGCTTGGTTCAGGTGCTTTGCTGGGCGGTCACAGCTGGCTGGCAAATAACCGCCTGACGGTTGTTATTCACGCTGGTAACGCCGAACAGAAGCGAATGGTAGAGACAGATTGTCGTCTTCATGCCCGTGTTCAGGCTTTCGCTCAGCTCTACCTGAGACGACAGGTTGATATAGACCTTCAGCTGGAGTGCAACTCGGACATGATGCCGCAGCCGCAGTTGAAAACTGACAGGGCAGAACGGGTGCAACTGGGTATGAGCCACAGCCTGCAGTCCGGTTCTAAACCGGTCAGCAAGGTCTCCATAACCCTTGGCAGAGGCAAGGTCTGCTCAACGGGCGTGTTACCGCTATAGCAAATGCAAAACAGTAAAACCTCGTTTTAGATAACGCTTTTAGATAGCACTTTTAGATTTAGACAGCACTGAACGACCAACAGCGAACAAGGCAAAGAACAAGATGCAGCAGGAATTAAAAAAACTCATCGACCGACTGGCTTCAGCACTGTTGACCTCGCTGGAAGCCGCCGCCGGAGATTGCGCCGGTCGTGGCCATAAATCTATAGAGATTGAACACTGGCTGCTGCAGCTGGCAAACAGCGGTGAATTTACCGAACTGGCTAATAAATTCGGTCTGGACAGAGCTGACATACTCTCTGATCTTGATCAACGACTGAACCGTAACTCAACTGGTCATCAGGGTGCTCCGGCTCTTTCCTCAACACTGGTCAGTGTCATGCAGGATGCCTGGGTTGAAGCATCACTGAATGCAGCTCAAGAGAAAATTCGCCTGCCTCATTTGCTCCTGGCACTGATCAACCGTGACAGCTTTATGCTGGTGTCATCGCCCCTGACTGACCAGCTTCGCAAGATATCCCGAGAAAGCCTTCAGGCTATTGCCCGCTCCGATCAATCTGTCGGTACAGAAAGCCAGGCTGTAGAAGATGCCAGCCATGCGGCGCTGGATAAATACACTCGCAACCTGACCGAGCAGGCTCAGGCTGGCAAGCTTGATCCGATCTCCGGTCGTCTCGATGAAATACGTCAGATGATCGATATTCTGTCCCGTCGCCGTCAGAACAATCCGATTCTGGTGGGTGACCCGGGTGTCGGTAAAACGGCTGTTGTTGAAGGATTAGCACAAGCCATCGTTGACCAACAGGTGCCGGACCACCTGCTCAACATTGAATTACGCATTCTTGATCTGTCACTGCTGCAAGCCGGAGCCAGCATCAAGGGCGAGTTTGAAAAACGTCTGCAGGATGTGATCAACGAAGTACAAAACTCAGCGACACCCATCATCCTGTTTATTGATGAAGCCCACACCCTTATCGGTGCCGGTGGCGCAGCCGGACAGAA
The DNA here is from genome assembly GCF_009653635.1 of Endozoicomonas sp. OPT23. Classification (GTDB taxonomy): domain Bacteria; phylum Pseudomonadota; class Gammaproteobacteria; order Pseudomonadales; family Endozoicomonadaceae; genus Endozoicomonas_A. The sequence continues at coordinate 182,320 of NZ_PPFD01000003.1, forward strand.
CGACGCTGCCAACCTGCTGAAACCGGCTCTGGCTCGGGGTGAGCTGAGAACTATTGCGGCCACCACCTGGGCTGAATATAAAAAGTACTTCGAGAGCGATGCTGCACTGACGCGCCGTTTTCAGGTGGTCAAGGTTCCCGAGCCTGACGAACAGGATGCTATTGCCATGGTACGGGGTGTTTCCCGTTCTCTGGCGGCTCATCATAATGTCAGAGTACTGGATACTGCTATTGAAGCAGCCGTTAAACTTTCCGTCCGTTATCTGCCTGAACGTCAACTGCCTGATAAAGCCATCAGTCTGCTGGATACCGCCTGTTCCAGAATCGGACTGTCTGCCCGAGCCACACCTGCGGTGATCAACAAGCTTAAACAGCAGCAGGATTACCTGAAGCAGGAAGCCTCTGCTCTTGAACTGGAGTGGAACGCCAGCAGTGAACACCAACAGCGACTGCAGGATATTGCGGCTGAACTGACCGAGCTGGCTGAACAACAGCAGACACTGGAGCAAAAATGGTCACAGGAAAAAGAACTCAGTGGCGCCCTGCTAAGCCTTACCAGTGAACTGGACAGCCAGCGTAACGAGTCCCCTGACTTCAAACCGGAGCAGGTTCAGCTGGAACAACTGGAGCAGTTACAGCAGCAATTAAAAGAGCTGCAGGCAGAAAACCCTCTTGTTAAGCCTTTTGTTGACGACCAGAGTATCGCTCAGGTCATCGAAGGCTGGACCGGAATTCCAGCTGGTAACATGGTGGCGGATGAAACCGAACGACTGCTGAAGCTTGAACAGGCACTGGCAGAAAGAATCATTGGCCAGAAGCTGGCCATCAATGCCATCAGTGAAACCATCCGCATCAACAGAACCGGCCTCGGTGACCAGCGTCGTCCGATGGGTGTATTCCTGATGTGTGGCCCTTCCGGTGTTGGTAAGACAGAAACTGCTCTGGCGCTGGCAGATCAACTGTTTGGGGGCGAACAGAATCTGACAGTGATCAATATGACCGAATTCAAGGAAGAACATAAGGTTTCAATGCTGCTGGGAGCACCGGCCGGTTATGTGGGCTATGGTGAAGGTGGCGTGTTGACCGAAGCCGTTCGCCGCAAACCTCACTCCATTGTTCTCCTCGATGAGATGGAAAAAGCACACCCTGGCGTTCACGACATTTTCTATCAGATTTTTGACAAGGGCCGCATTTCCGACAGTGCCGGACAGGAAGTTGACTTCAGAAACACCCTGATCATCATGACATCTAACGCGGCTGACTTTGCTATCTGTGACTATGTTGAGAAAGGCTCTGCTGAAGACAGCCCCGTCAAATATGGTCCATTAGTTTCAGCCATTGAAGATGATCTGATGACTTTCTTTAAACCGGCATTTCTCGGACGTACCCGAATCCTGCCCTTCCTCCCACTGAATCAGGAGGAGATGAAGTCCATCTGCCGTATCGCCATCGCACGAATAGAAAAGAACATTGCCGAAAAATATCAGGCGACACTGGCTATTGATGATAAAGCCATTGAACAACTGGTGATGTGGAATAACAGTCCGCACACCGGCGCCCGTGCCGTTGAACAGATTATTCAGCAACAGCTTATGCCACTGCTGGCAAAAGAGTGTCTGCTGCACACCAGCACTGGCCAGGAGATTAACCGTGTCGAGGTTTCAGTGGCTGGACAGTCTCTCCATGTGGAGCTGTCCTGATGCTGTTTATAAAGACACTATTTATTAAGACACAATCAGGGAGGCCGTTAGTTAATGCCTCAGGCTAATTCCCAGAGTTATGACAGCGGGCAACGCCCGCTGGTACTGATTACCGAATCCGGTGACGAATGTATCGCCACCCGTATGGAAAGCAGTGATTTTGTCGATGACTGCTATCAACACCGAGTGTCGTTTATCGCCCGTAAGCTGAGCCCAGAGAAGTTGCTGGGCATAGGCATCAGTGTTGTCTATCAACCACGTGTTTCAAGCACTGGCAGTTCACCAGCGGCCTTTCACGGCATCTGTATTGAAATCCGTAAAACAGGCTCCCTTCAAAGCAGAGGCTATGATCAGTTCACTGCGGTTCTAGTGCCCTGGTTCTGGCTGTTGCAGCACAGAACCAACTGTCGGGTTTATCAGGAACAGAAAGCAAGCGAAATCATTAAGTCTCTGGCTTCTGAACACGGTTTCAGCAGCCAGCTGGATCTGGCTGCCAGTGGTGATAAAGCCAGAGAGTACTGTGTTCAGTTCAATGAAACTGACCGTGACTTTATCGTTCGCCTGATGAACGAAGAAGGCTGGCACTATCACTTTCAGCAACAGAAGGGCGATCACAAACTGGTCATCGGCGCTGACAATGGCTGCTTCTCAACCGTTGCCGAAGGCAGTGCCGACCACTTTGCCGAAAGTGATAAACAGGAATGGGCGATTACCGACTGGCAGCACAGCTTCTCTCTGGGAGCCGGTGGTGCCATGACCAGCGACTACAGTTATGAACTTGCTGAAGCCCTGCCCGGCAGCAAGGTGAACAGTGCCTCTGGCATAAAGGCTCAGAAAAGCCTGCAGCATTACTTCTACCCTGGTCGTTATCAGGAAAAAAGCGCTGGTACTGATGTAGCCACACAAGCCATTGAAGGGTTCGACAGCCGATACAGTCAGGTAGAAGGCGGCAGCAGCCTTTCAGGGTTTTATGCGGGTGGTTGTTTCAAGCTGGATCATCACGTTGATGCTGAAGAGAAAGGCGAGTACCTGCTGCTGGCTGTGCACCATGAGTTTGCTGCGGCTGAAAGTGGCAGAGAGATGGAGTACAGCAACCGCTTTGTCTGCATTCCGACTGATAACGATTACCGACCGCTCCCTTCCTTTGAGAAACCAAAAATTCTCGGACTGCAGAGTGCAATCGTCACTGGCCCCTCGTCGGAAGAGACTCATATCGACGACTATAACCGGGTAAAGGTTCAGTTCCACTGGGATACCGAAGGCCAGGGCGACGATTCCTCATCCTGCTGGGTACGTGTGGCCCAGAATATGGCTGGCAATAACTTTGGCAGTCACTTCATTCCCAGAGTGGGCGATGAGGTACTGGTCAGTTTTCTGGACAGTGACCCGGATCGCCCTGTGGTGACAGGCTCTGTTTATAACGAAACTCATAAGCAGCCTTATACCGAACCCACCAGCTACGGAATAAAACTCCAGTCTTCACCAGACGGTGGTGCCGATACCTTCAACGAATTGCGTTTTGACTGCAAAAAAGATGAAGAACAGGTCTATCTTCAGGCAGAGAAAGATCTGCTGATCGATGTCAAAAACGACCGAACAGAAACCATTGTCGGCAACCTGACGGAAGAAATCCAAAAGACTGTTACCCGCACCATCAAGGAAGACGACACACTCACTATCGAAGGCGAACAGGCCGTTACTGTCACCAAAAAAATTGCGATAACAACCGATGACGCCTACGAATTGACAGCCAAGGGCGGCTATCAGTTACAAACCGATGACGATGCCAGCTTAACCGTAAAAGGTGGCACCAGCATCGACAGTACTGGCGATATTGCTATGGAAAGTAAGGGCAATATTGAGGGCAAGGCCACCAATTCCCTGAACCTGGAAGGTATGAGCATCAAACAGACCGGACAAACCGGCATAGATCTGGAAGTAGGCCCCAGTAAGATTGCCCTGTCACCCAGTGGCGTAGAAATAAGCTGTGGACCCAGCACCATAAAACTGTCGCCCAGCGGCGTAGAAATATCCGGTGTGCAGTTCAAGGCTGAAGGTCAGGTTAAGGCAGAGTTGAAAGGCGGTGTGATGGCGACAGTTGAAGGTACGGTGAAAACCGATATCAAGGGCACCATGGTAGGCATTCAGGGTAATGCCATGACCCAGATAAAAGCGGGCGCCATGGTGGAAATTCAAGGGGCTATAGCGAAGATTAACTGATGTTTTCCAAAGTACAGACACTTCGAAAAATACCTCAGGAATATGCCCTGGAGGTTATCAACCGCTATCAGGTCGACAAGACTCTGAAAGAAAGCGTTCCTTCGGACCAGTCACCGCAGGAACTGATCGAACAGTGGCTAAAAGAAGAGAAATACAACGAGCTGGTGACCTTTCTCTGTCATGCCCTGTCGGCCCGGGAAGCGGTCTGGTGGGGTTGCCTCTGCCTGCGCATGGTTGAGCAGGAATTAAACGACGTGCAACAACAGGCACTTTCTGCAGCAGAATCTTGGGTTCGTGAATCCACAGAAGCAAATAGACGTATATCAGAGACAAGGGCAAAAAGAGCGGAACTGGATAACGCGGCCGGATGGCTGGCACAGGCTGCTTTCTGGAGTGGTGGCAGCATCACTCCCATAGATGGACCGGCCAATCCGGCTCCACCTTATCTTTACTCCCATGCGGTAGCGGGAGCTATCTGTCTGAGCGCAGTGCTTCCCGATGCCAGTAATGGCAAGAAAAACTACAAGGCAATGATCAGAACAGGTCTGATCATCGCCGATGGTGGCAATGGCCGTTAACGATTTTTTTGTCCCTACGGACAACAGGAGGTTGCTATGAGACCCGCAGCACGTGCAACAGACATGCATGTATGCCCCATGCAGACACCTGCCATTGTGCCTATTCCCCATGTTGGCGGCCCACTATTACCACTGCCGTCTACTGTTCTGATTGGCAACCTGCCTGCTGCTACTGTCGGCCAGCCCTGTATCTGTGTCGGGCCACCAGACAGCGTCATTCTGGGCAGCTTTACCGTTCTTATTAACAACAAACCGGCCGTACGTATGGGTGACCCTACTGCCCACGGCGGCACTGTAATCCTGGGCTGGCCTACTGTTTTGATTGGCGGCTGACGTACTCAAAGATCAGGAGTTTTTAGACCATGAGATTTTCCGAACTGTTTAACGAAAAAGAGTTCCCCAACGGCATAACGTCCATTCCTGCGCCGCAGTTCAGAAGCATGGTTTCTGACTGGGCTCAAGCTATGGGTAAACGTTGCGGCTATAAAAAAGCGACTCGACTGGAGCACTGGCAGGAAGCTATTGATACGGTCTATTCCACGCTGGAAAACGAACTGGATACTACCGATACAGCCACTATTCAGTCCCACAAGATGTGGCGTGACATGATGCTGGCTGCCAAGCTCTACTTCCCTGAGCATATCAATATCTATCACCCAACCATTGTTGAACAGCAACGCACTCGCCTGCTGGTTGAGAACAGCAAGATTACCCGTCATCTTCGCAATAAAGCTGAACTGCTTAGTTTTCTGAAATCAGATAAGGAGCTGGGGGTAAAAACCCTCAGCGATCTGGCAGTCTCTCGCCTTCAATGTGAGGTAATGGCTACCTCGGCTGAGATACTTCTGGCGCAGTACAAAAGCTACCAGAATAACCCTGGCAAGAGTTTTTATTCAGGTACAGCGACAGCTGGAACCAGTAAAGATGGCAGTAAAGGCAAAACAGGAGTATCAGGCTCTGTCGGTGCCAAAGCCAGTGCCTCAGCACAGGCAGGATATAACAGCGGAGATGTTGCTTTTGGTAGTGGAGGCCATGCACACCTTAAAGCATCGGTAATGGCTTCCGCTGATATAGACACCTATGCCAAAGCCGAAGCCAAAATTGATGACTTAAAGGCTTCCGCAAAAGTAGGTATTGATGCAATGGCAGAAGTCAGTGCCAATGTCGATTACGGCATTTATCATTCATGCAACGTATCGGTTGATTACCTTCGCCGTACACTCGGCGACAAGTTCAAAACCATTGAAGCGCAATGCAAGGGCAAAACCTTTGCTTCTGCCAGTGGCAGCGCCAGTGCTTCTGCCAATGGTCCGGGCAACGTTACCTTTCACCATGCCAAAGACCAGAACAAGGCCTTTAACAGTTTTCAGACATTGAATGATGACGACAAGGCAAAAGCCAAGGGCAGGGGAAAAGAGGTTTTTAACATTGCCAGTGCCGAGGTTAATGCTGAAGTTGAACTAAAAGTGGGCCTGGAAGGCAGCACTAACCTGACTCTGTTACAAATGATTGATCTGGAATTGTCTGCCGAAGCTTTTGTGACCGCTGCTGCTGCCGGCAACCTCAAGTTCTATGTGAACGAGCAGGAAGTAGGCATGAACATTGGTGGCAGTGCCATGGCCGGTTTTGAGGCAGGTACCAAACAGAAAATCACTTTCAAACATCCCTCCCGAAATGTCAGCATTATCAGCAGTCAGGTTCACGAAGCCTTTACTGCCGGTATTGGCATCGAGGGCAAGGTTTCTGCCATTGCCTCCTTTGACCAGTGTTTCTTTGATACCTCTGTTACCACTACCCTCGGTATTGGTGCCGGATTTGCAGCCAATACCGTAGTGTCACCTCGTGGCCTGCTGCTTCTGGGTTATGACTTCCTTGCTGTTCCTACTGTTCTGGCTCTGGGTAAGGCTATGTCCCGCTACAATAATGGCCCTCATACCCAGCGCCTGCAGAAGGTTTGTGATTTTCTCAACAAGCAGGCTTCCAAAGGAGAAATCAATCAGGTTTACCTGGACAACATGACTCGTATTGGTGCCTGCATTGCCTCCCTGAATAATGATGCAGAGCGTCTCTACAAAATGACCCAGTTCCGCGCTCCCGGTGTCAATGTGAAAGATCAATACACTGAGATGGCCAAGGGGGATATTGCTGACGGCGTAAAAGGAACCTCTCAGTCCACTTATTATGACTACACAACCACGACCAATGAGACAGGCCCACTGGCCGTTATCTTCGGCAGTGAAGCGGATGAAGGCCACAGTAATATTTCCGGGCCGGAAGGTGTTGGCGAAGGAATGAGAGGGCAGGTTGTGGTTCAGTCATTCATTTCCAGTCAAACCACTAACCGCGGTGACAAACTGTCTAGTGTCGTCAGTACCGATAAGCAGGCACTGCATAATGCTGCCGCAGCTTATGAACAGGCCACAAGCAATGGCAGTGGAGCCTGCGTAGCTTACGAAGTACTCAGAAGAGACATGTTAACGAAGAAGGTCAACTACGCCTGATCAACAGGTTAAAAAAGCAAGAGCCTCCTTGCCAATAAAAGCTCAACTCTTCTCACCAGCACTCAATGTGCCCTGCCCGGAATAAAGTGAATTGCACTATCAACACTTGTTCCGGGCTAGTTTATCTATGCTGATATCACCGTTTTGCTGGCTACCATCTTTCACACCAGCAGCTTGCACGTACTGAGGCTTTCCCATGAGATTTGCTGAGCTTATTGCCGAACAAAAAAAGAAACACTCCCAACTGGTGAATATTCCCCAGGCCGAGTTCGTCAGCCTGATTAAAGGCTGGACCCACGAAATGGGTAAAAGGTTCGGTTATCGCCGTGCAACCAGAATGGAGCACTGGCAGGAAGCTATAGATATTGTTTATACCACTCTGGAACATGAGCTTAAAACCATCGACAGTAATAAAATCATGGCCCATGAAAAATGGAACTCGATGGTTCTGGCAGCCCAATTAAACTTTCCCGAGCATATTCGTGCTTACCACCCCTCCCCGGTACAGCAGCAGAAAGTGACCAAGCTGGTCAAACTAAGCTCACTTCGTCGTATATTAAAAGACAAGCTGGAGCTGATGACTATTCTCAAGGAGGACAAGACATTCAATGTTGAGACTATTTCTGATCTGACGGTCTCACGACTCCAGTGTGAAGTGCTGGCAGCTTCCGCGTCCAATATGATTCTTGCATACCGCGGGACACCACAGGACAAGTACAAGGTCGATACCGGCGCAGAAGCTGAAGCAACAGGTTCAGCAGAAGCAAGCCGCAGTAAAACCTCCGCTTCAGCTTCTGCCTCAGGGTCAGCCAGCGCCTCTGGCAGTGCCAGCTACGACAGCGGAGTGAAGAAACTCAGAGGTGGCTTCGAGCACCGAGTCAAAGCAGCCGTTGAAGCCTCCGCCAGTGTCAGTGCGGAAGCCAGTGCCGAAGCCAAGGCCAAATCACTGGTGGCCAGCGCAAATGCTGGTATTGATTCCACTGCCAGTGTTTCTGCTGACTTTGACTATGAAATAAACAACAGCTGTAAAGTAAAGGTAGACGTTCTTCGCCGCACACTGGGTGACCGATTCAAACTGATTGAAGGTCACCTCAGTGGCCATGCCGAGGCGGTTGCAGGAAGCAGGGCTTCCGCAGAAGGACAAATCGGGTTACCAAAACAGAAAGGCGAATACGATCTTGCAGAGAAAGAAGGCAAAGCAAATACCTCTTCCCTGCTGAATGCCAGCGCCAGCGCTGAAGTAGAAATAGCTGTTAAGGTTTCCGGCCGTGCCGGTGTAACCCTGCTCCAGACTGCTGATATAGAAGTCACGGGGGATTTGGCTGCCAGTGCATCTGCCGCCGGTAATGTCGAAGTCTTTATCAATGGTAAAGGTGTAGGGCTGGATATTGGCGCATCAGCTATGGCAGGATTTTCAGTCTCATCTGATCAGACTTTCTCCCTGAAGCATACTTCCAGAAACATCAGTATCTTCAGTCTGAAATTCAGTGAATCCTTTAACGCTGGTGCGGGAGCAGAGGCTAACCTGAGCGCCATGGCCACCGCCGACTCGGTCAGTTTCAACAGTTCGGCAGGGGCAACACTGGGCATAGGTTCCAGTCTTGGTTTCAGCACGGTTATCTCGCCCCGTGGTGTCTTCCTCGCTGGTTATGACCTCTTTGCCAGCTCAGCGGTAGGCATCATGGAAGCGAAACTGAAAAACTACGACCCCACCCATGCCAGTATTCATATGCAGAGAATGAAAGCCTTCACTGACTTTATGAACAGGAATACCTCGAAACTGGAAGTTAACCAGGTTTATCTGGACTGTCAGAATCGTATCACTTCGTTGATTGCCAGCCTGAATGCAGAAATGGACCATTTGAGTGACCCTGAAATGCAGTGGCGGACTGCCGGCTTCACAGGTTACTCCGATACTTCGCTGACAGATATTGGTGTTATTCAATCCGCTTATCATAAGAACGAATGGAGTCAGCGCAAGACACCTCTCAGTGTCGTATTTGGCTCAGAGGCAGAAGCAGGTGATGCCGGAATACAGTTAATGGGAGTTAGTGAAGGGCAGCGCGGAGAATCGGTTACGCAGTCAACACTGCAAACGGATCCAACACTGGTAAGAACCAATGCCGTGGACCCGGCCAAGCAGAACCTTCATTCTGTCGTCAGCCGATACGAACAAGCCAAAATACACGGCAGTGGTGAACGACTTGCTTTTGATGTGATTCGTAAGGACCTGCTGACGAAGTCCGGTATCGACTATTCTTAACGGCCATTCTTAACAAACAGCTATTCGTAACAGCCAAAACGCCTGTTCAGTTCACCCAGTGTGATCTGTTCAGGCTGCTTCAGGGCACGCCTCAGCCAGTGACCATCCAGCCAGTTTTTCCAGCCAGTCTGAACGGGCCAGTATGACGGGGAATTAAAAAAGCTGATCACACTGCGCTTTTCAAACGGATGTGAACCTGTCCATAGACACCAAACCAGCAGTGCCGCACCATAGCTATCCACCTGACGCCCACAACCACTGTCCAGTGTCGGGTGATGCCAGTCGGGAGAATAGCTTCTCTTGCTTACCGGCCGATCAACCGGTTCACAGGCCGAGAAATCTATCAGCTGAACCTTGGCGGTAACCGGATCAACAAAGATATTGTCCGGTTTTATATCGCCGTGGCACAACCCTCTGTCGTGCAGCTGCACAAGAGCTTTGATCAACGAACAGGTGAAGGCCCTTCGTATATTTTCACTCCAGAGAAAAGCCTGCCCTGACTGCATCAAGTCCAGCAGCAACCGACCTTTCGCCGGCGCCATAATCAGCCAGTGCCGATCACCATCAAACCTATAGCCCTCGCCTTTCAGAAGCCTTGCTGAACTGTTCTGACGCAGAATGTCACCTTCGCGCTGCCACTGTTCGACCTGCTCAGCTGTCAGAGTGGCCAGCGGTCTCTTCAGAACAACCGGCTTATCCTGTAATGCATCCCAGCCATGGTAGAGAGCTGACCGTCCGGTTTTGACAATCAAGTCCCCACAAATAAACCGTGAGGCAATCAGTGATTTGCCTCTCAGTTCGGCATGGCTGGTAATGGGGCAGACAGAAACCATCAGTTAACAATGGTTCCTGGCAGCTTCAGTCGTTCGGTCAGTTTCGGGTCAAAAGGGTTGCCTCTGCGATCCACTTCAAGATCCAGAACCACTTCATAGGACTTCAATGTGTAGCTGAGCTGAAGCTCTGCACCATTGCCCTGCAACTTACTGTCTGCCACAAAGCGCTGCCACGCCCATGGCCCTGAATAGCTGGCTCGGGCCAGGTGCAAACCATTACTGTCAAAGTTCAGCGACAGGTTCTCTGATTCACTGCTGGGCCAGCTTCGTTCCTGCCAGCGTCTTGGGCCATGACTGTAGTTAAAGTTGCCATTACCATCACGCAGATTAAAACCGGTAGATCGTGAATCGAGACGACGGGCCCTGATTCGGTAGCGGATATCGAGCTGACCATCCTGACTGAAGTAACTCTCCCTGATTCGATCAACCTGTTCCAACTGCCGCAGGTAGTTATTACTCAACGACAACTGTTCACCATTAACGGACTTCAGTCGCCATTTATTGCTGCTGAACTCATTACCCGGTTCCACGAAAGGTTTCAGATAGGTTGTCACAAACAGCTCCAGCTCTCCCCCTGGCTTCAGGAACTCCACGAAATCTCCTTCACGAGCTTCCTGCCTGGCTGCACTGGCAAACGGAAAACGATTCGCCAGACGAGAACGCCAGGTTTTATAAGCAGTCTGTCGCCACTGCTCCTGTATATACTGGCCTGCGCCGTTCAGCCACTCTTTCCAGAGCGAATCCGCCAGAGAATCCAGCCAGACCGAGGCCTGGGTTTTGTCCTGCCGAGCCAGAATTCTGAGCGCTGACAAACTGCCAACCTCACCACTCACCTGAGCGGTGACATTATCAAAATAGGCCTGATTACTGTTTGGATGGCTGCTGATCTGTTGAAGCTCGTTATCCAGAAGATTGAACTGTTCTGTCAGCTGCTCACCACGATCGATAAAGAAAGTGGCATAGGCACTGAAAGCTTCATTAACAATGACTGCCGAACGCTGTTTCTCAAGACGACCCAACGCACTCTTACCGGCACTTCGTGCAATTTTACGGTTGGCACCTTTAAGGCCTATGGCTTTCGCTGCTTTTTTCTCTGCCTGACGAGCCAGTAGTTTTTTCGTCGGATCGTCAGACTCGGCGGTCTCAGGAGCCTGTAATTGAGTCTGGTCTGCAACCGCTGAAATCAAGGTAAACAACGCTGGCTGTTCACCCTGATACAGTCGTTGAACCTGATCCAGTTGTTCTGCCAGAGTATCCTCAGAGTTAAGCTCAATGTTATTGACCAGAGACTTCCAGATTCGAATGTAGTCAAGGAAGTAAAGTTCACGCACTTTCCCGACAATTCGGCTTTTCTCCGCAGCAGATAGCTCACGACCGAGACCTTTAACCTTAACCAGATCGGCCATTGCATCCTGCAACAGCTCTGATTCTTCGGTCAGGTTCAAGCGGTCATAGCCCTCGCGGGTAAACATAACCGGCAGGTAGTAACCGTCAAAACCGGCTTTAAATTCAAAGCTGTCTTTAAAGTTACTGCCCAGTCGCTTGCGAATATCAACCCTGCGCGAGTTGGCCGGAGCAGCCTTAACAAAATCATAAACCAGCTGGTTATCAATGCGCTGATCAAGATTACTGCGGGCGCTGGCCACCAGCTCCTGTTCCGGCTCGAAGCTGTTGAGATCGGTTGTCCAGAGATCGTCCAGTAATGTGAACAGGTAATCTCTCGAGGAGTCACTCAACTCTTCACGTTCATACAACAGAAGTGCAAGATATTCGTTAAGCTCATCATTGTTTCGAATATCGGATTCAAACAGCATCATGTAATGCAGAAGATGACTGAATACTTCGTGATAGTCGCCTAGTTGTACATAGGCTGTCAGCTCATCATTCACTCGCTCGGCCAGAGGCAGAAACAGCCTCTGCTGCAGCTGGTTGTTGTAAGCCAGATGAACCTGCTGCGCGATACCATTATCAAAAAGCCCCAGATCCAGCACCAGCTTTCGAGGCTTATCAAACTCTGACGCCAACTCTCTCAGTCGAAGCAGAGGTTCAATTAATTGCTCAGGCTCAGCATGATCTCCCAGCTGGCGAACCTCATTCTGGTACTGCAGCAACTCCTGCTGGGCAAGATTCTGTAACTGCTGGTTATACACTATGTTTTGTCGTGCAATAGATGCGCCCCCCAGCAAAATAAAGAAGACCAGAGCGCCACCCACAATCACTTGCCCACGCCAGAGTTGATGAGCAACGGTATTCTCACCAACAGCCAACAGTGTTTTCATGGCAATACGGGGAAAGAAGTTACGAATAAAATAACTGTTATTGCCTTTAAACTGACTCTGCTGTTTCAGTGCCTGAAAGCCCCAGTTTCTGCCCAGCTCATTCGCCAGCAGGTTATAACTGTCACCTTCCTGAGCGGTTGAGCTCAGCCAGACACCGGCTACCCAGGCATCCGGGCTGTGATGTCGATTGTTATAAATCTCATCCAGCCCCGTTTGCAGACGCTCTTTCAATAGCGTCATCTGCAACAGGAAGCGACTCAAAGACTGACGATCATCGACGTCTTTCTCGCCATGCAGCAGATCACTCAGAGGTTCTGTTAACGTGCGCTGGAAATCATCAAATTTCTGGTGCCACTGTTCCGGCTGATAGCCTTCCAGAACAATCCCCAAAGGGTTGCTTCGCTCATTACTGCTGGTCTGGTCGAAACAGGCTTGAAAACCTTCCAACTGATCACACAAGGTGACCTGAATCCAGACCGGCAGTTTCAAACCGGTGACATCATCCAGCTCTTTCAGACGACGCCTCAGCTTTCTGGCCTGATCCTGCAACTCAAGTGGCTGTCGCATCACTAGCTGGCTGGCAGCCTGGGCAACAATAATACCGGTGAGCGGCTGTCTGGGGCGGTGCCTTTTCAGCAGCGAGTAGAGGTGCTGCATAATCGGAGTATCCAGCTCACCGCTTTCTTCCGTTAGAAAATGATCGGCCATCTCAAGGACAACAGCATGTTCACTGATCCAGAAAACAATATCGTCATTACGATTATCCGCCTTCTGATCCTTGCCACTGTCTGTCTGAATACGTTCAAAGCCGGCCTGCTGCAGCCAGCTGCTTTTACCGGCACTGCTGTCACCCAACATCATGACCCAGGGCAGGTTGTAAATGTTGTAGCCTGTTGACTGCTTCTGCAACTGAACCGTTAGTTTCTTCCAGTTCTCATTCAACCTTCGCTTTTCACGACGAAGGTATTGCAGTTCCTGGTCCTGAGCTATGGCTTTGCGTTTTTTCCGCCAGCTCTTCAAACCTGCAAGAGCCGCTGTAATCAATAGAGGTATGCCCAGCAGAATCAGGGTCAGCTTGGCTCTGGCCGAAATGGATTTCAGACTCTCAAACGTCTCTGGCCAGATATAAGCGGCACCCCAGACAAACGACAGGGCAAAAATCAGCAGAATAATAAAAATTGTGATCAGTATTTTCTTCATAGCTGCCACGCCCCCATATCATCAGCGGTACTTTCATACATCATGTCTCCCTCTGATGAAGCGGGTGCCTGCCAGCTCTGCAAAGCATCAAGTCCAAGCATTCGGTTTTCGTTGTAGTTATCAACCCACAGAAAAGTCGTCAGATACCCGGCTATCAGTAGTGCTGGCACAGCCACTATCCAGGGTGTACGACGATACTGCTTGAGTGGATGCCAGTTAGTGGTTGGCGGTGGTGGCTGGATACCTTTTGGAGCGGGCCGAACCCTTCTCAGGTCGCTGTACAATTCCGACGCCATTCGGCTGAGTTCATGATTCTCACTTTGGTAGCCAGCTTCCTGAGAACTTCCTGCCTTCAGGTAGCGCCCCTGGAAACCCAGCCTCAGCAGAACATACATCAGCTCCAGCAGTTCGGAGTTAGGCTCTGCTTGTTGTTTTGCCTGCTCCAGCAGCACAAAAAACACTTCACCACCGTTACGCTGCTGAAACAGCCGACTGAGCAAACTGTGGTTCTCCCAGCCTCTTGCTCTGCCCCAGTTTGTTTTATTGATGCCTTCATCCAGAGCGGCACAGAGCACATAACTGGCCCTGTCCATCAAACTCTGCGGATGACCGTACAAACGACCACGGTTATTCATTGCCGAAACTCTGGACACCAGATTTTCACGCAGTTCCGGCAGGCTGGCAGGGTTCTGTTGCTGAGGCAGTGTCACCATCAGTGCCAGCAGTTCAGCTGAAAGGTTAATCAGGCTGTTATCAGACGCATGAAAGTCATGGAAAAGTTCACTGGCCTGAGTGTGTACTCCCCAGTGCTCTGACTGTTCTGCTGAAGAATTCGGCTCTTCATTATGGCTGTCAGACAAACGTCCGCTATGCTCGGGCGTGTCTTTCTGAATGGTGTCGCTGCGTTGAAAGCTCTGTCTCTGCCCCATGCCTTACCTCACCACATACAGGGTTACTTTGATGTCTTCAGGCATCTGCTCATCAATATGCAGGGCAATAGCATCATGGTTGTTGACCAGCTCCTGCCAGAGGGCATGACTGGTATCGACTTCGAAATACACCGTATCAGGGCTGGCTTTCAGTTCTACCGGTGGTACCTGCATGGGAATCAGAGTGGTTGCGGACAAAGCCCCACGAACCCGTTCTGCGATACGCTGATTACCGGCCAGCTTGGCGGTAGCCGGGAAGAGTTCACGACAAACCGCTGGCCCCAGAGAACTGGTAACCGCAAGAATAAAGCGGGCATCATTGAACAATGACCGGTCGCTCACCAGAGTCCTTAACAAACGACGGCGCTCAAACAAACTGGCATCCCAGGACAGTGACTTAACCTTCTCACTGCGTGCCTGACTGAGGTTCTGCTGAAGCGCTGTGAACACTCTGGCAAAAGAGCGATAAGGATCATCAGCATTAAAAGCCGGAAATTCCGGTGCCAGTGTTTTAGTAAACGTCGACAGGTCTGCAGCCATGGTCAGCAGCTCGCGATAGAGCCCCCCGGGTGTCAGGCTTTCACCGGTGTAGATATCAGCCAGCCTCGCAGAGTAACGGTTCAGGGTTTGCAGCCACATGTATTCAAGCTGCATGCTTTGAAAACTTTTCTGGTCGGCATTGGCGCCTATCTGGTTAGCCAGTACAGCAGCCCTTGAGCGCATTTTTGCCTGCAGGTTCTGAACCTGTTCACGCAGAAAAGCACTGACCCGATAGTCGAGGCAGCGAGGAATAAAAGTATTATCGAGAATAATTCGGCCATCACTCTGTCGTTCAAGAATTCTGGCAATAGGCAATCTGATATGAGTATCCGCTTCTTCCTCTTCCAGAAGTAGCTTCAGGTTAAGCCTGGAAACTGTAACGGTGACTGGTTCATTTTCACGATCGGTGCTATCGGCTACTTCCTGATCAAAGCTGAGATGACGAAAAGCTTCCGGGTTGCGGCCATCTTCAGGCGCTGTATCAATAACACCAGGTCTGGCAGCTGGCAGTGACAAATAGATTTTTGTACCCGCTTCGACCTGATTAACCTCTTTGACAATGGCAGCATTCAGCTCAAAAGGTGTAGCGTCCGGCAGAATACCTGAGCATTGTCGTAACATAACGCGACCGATAGCCAGTTGTTCACCGTCGATCAGCAGGCTGGAAAATCCGGTAGGATGACCCGCAGCCTGATTCATTATCTGCCGGGTAAATTGCTTCAGGTAGCGTTCCTGCTGCTGAAAGTGTTGTGGGCTGAGAAACATACCTTCCAGCCAGACTGCTCGATTCTTATCCATAGTTTTTACTTTTCAATCAGTTTCACCAGGATTAAGCACCCGGACATATGAATTCATACAGTTTTGCCCGCCATACGCGGGCAGAGAACGTGCTAGTTTGGGTCTTTACTGCCCTTCTGATCAGGAAGATAGGGCAGTTTTTGTTTGATGGTGGCTTCCGGATCTTTCGACCACTGCCAAAGGGTTTTTGCCTGATCAATAACAGTGAGCTCAGGCTTTAACGTCAGGAACAGTCGATTACCTTCGATGGTGAGATGAGCAATATGACTTCGATCAGGTTTCACAACCCCAACCGCTCTGGCATCTGCTTCCTGATAACGGGAAAACTCGGCAAGTACACCAATAAAGCGTGTTGCAGTGTTAAGTGTCAGATTAATTTCGGTGGTCTGCCCGGGGTACTGAACCGGAATCCGATGCATTTTGATCAGGCTGTCCTGTAACGTAGCCGAGTCCTGATCATAAAGATCAAGAAAAGCCGACTGTTCGAACAGATCTCCAGCACTTAATTCATATACCCTGATTTTTAACGGTGAAGCCTCACCGCGATCATTGGGGTTGAGGTCATAATCAGCTACGACAACCAGTTTCAGGTTGCCACCGGCTGGTGCTGTCGTATCTTTCTGGCCGGAAGAGAAAACACTGCAACCGGTCAGGCAAACCAGACAGCTCATCATCATCAAGTGTCTCAGACGATTCATTGCCCTTTCTCCTGAAGTTTGTGCATGGCCGCATGATAGCGCGCCATAAACGACAGCTTGGGTGTTTGTTCTTTCATCATTCGCTGGAAGTGCTTTTCATAAAGCTTCCAGTTATCTCTGCGGGAAAAGAAACCCGATGAGCCACTGCTGTAGTCATCAAACAGTTTTTCCAGATAACCGGGAGCAAAGTCCATCAGCGTCTGCTCAAGTGCTTCCGTCATGCAGTGCTGTACCTGCCTGTTTTTCTGGCGTTCTCGCTTTCTCAGCAGGCTTTTCAGCTTTTCGTTTTCTTCCCGAAGCTGATAAAGCACATCAATAACGGGAGGATGAGGCAATGTTTCTGGATGAGACAATTTTTCTGGAGACAATGCTTCTGAATGAACCGATACGATATCGGTTATCTGTATTTCATCCGCTATATGAATAGCATCCGTCGTATAAGCGGGTTCTGCTGCTCGAGTCACTTCTGCATGGCTCTGGTGCTCAGTATTCCGTGACACTGGCTTTAACTCTGTCAGCGGCTCAAGGGGGCTTTCTTCGGCACGATCCGGTATGGATTCAGGCACTTCATTAAAGACATTGATTAACTGCTCATCATGTCTGTGAACCCGGCCACTCGGGTTTTCTGCAGAAGAGGCATCAACATCAGCAATATTCTGGCTGGTAGCATTCTTTTCTATCGCCGGTTCATAAAAATGCTTCGAGCCAAGAGGGTTTATCTCTGCAGCATCACCAGATTCGAGAAAAGGGTCGCTCAGTTCCAGTGATTTTTTGTCAGCGTTTAAAGGCCTGTCTGCAACAAGGAAATCATTGCTGAAATCCATTATATCTTCAGGCTCACCCAGAGGGTTCAAGCTGACTTCGGGAGAAAACAGATTCACCAGAATGCGATAATCCCCCAGTGTGAGAATATCGCCATCACTCAATGTCTGTTTTCGGCCTGCTCCCAACGGGGTTTTGGCACTGTTAATCACCAGACCATTGGTGCTGGTGTCTTCAATCAACCAGTCACCTTCTGCCTGAAAGATTCTGGCGTGCTGCCCGGAAAGAAAGCGTGAGCTGTCTGGTAAAGAAACAAGATTGTCGGTAGCACGCCCCAGTACCCCTCCAGCGGGTGGAATGCTAAAGCTGTTTTCAGCCAGCAGTTCACCCTCGGGAATATTGATAATCTGAAGTTCCAGACTCATTAATGCTTCTCCTTTAAAGGAGGCATACAGGCTTTCAGAGCATCATTGAAACTGCTCAGAAAACCAGGGTTGGTATCAAGAAATTTTTGACTGAAATACACACCAAGATCCTGACTGTTCAGTTCAATACTGTTGAAACTGTTTGCAGACAGATTTCTTTTCTTAAATTCCTGATTCATTAGCGCCTTGGGCAATAGGATAGCCTCCACTTTTCGATCCAGCAGAAGTTCAATCAATCGGTTACTGCCTTTCGGTTGTTTGGTGACTCGATAACCATTTTTCTTCAGCCAGAACCACTCATCAGAACCAAAAGTCGCACCTATGCTGAAATTCTGTTTGTAATCACTGCTAGAGAAAAAGGCTTTGCCGGTATCGCGGAAACTGTAGAGCATCCAGTGCTGGACTATAAGCGGTCTGGAAATACGACCTTCTACGTTTTTTTCAGCGCCAGAGGCTACAGGGAAAAAACCCTGCTGTCGGCCTGATTGAAACTGGCGAAAGGCATTATGTCTGTCAGTAAACACCACCTGATAAGGCTGATTGATTCGCCCGAGAGAGCAGCGCAGCCGATCAATAGCAGGACCGGAAAGTTTCTGATTACTGATCGCCTGAAGGTAGGGTGGCCAATTCCAGGTCACCAACTTCAGTTTCTGGTTTTCTGCTGCAGCTGAACCTAAAGGAATAAGAACGACGAGAAGGATGCCTATCTGCCTGATGGTATATTTGTTCAACCTGCCCCCTTTGACCTCACACGCTCTTCTCAGAACCGGTCAAAACTATTCTGTGTCCAGCCTGACTGGAACCTGCTTATATTGATTTGTTTGAGCAGACCATAGCTATCAGATCAGATCGATTCGACGACAAAAGTGGGACAATCTTGCGATTGCTTTGCAATTTTGAGAAGGAGTGAGACAGGACGATAGAACATGAGTGTCATTAACTCGCGCCCATAAAAAAGGCCGGGGGTTAAACCCGGCCTTTGATGTACTGAGTGCAGGAACGTGTTTCAGACTTCTCAGGACTTTTTCAGTTTTTTAACGTACAGCACCAGGTTGTGATCAACGATTTCATAACCGTGCTTGGCAGCGATTTCATGCTGCAGCTTTTCAATTTCCGGATCAATAAACTCGATAATATCTCCGGATTCCATGCAGACCATATGGTCATGATGGTCGCCACGTTCCAGTTCAAACACAGAATGACCGCTGTCGAAGTTGTGTCTAACCACCAGGCCAGCACCTTCAAACTGGGTCAAAACCCGATAAACTGTCGCCAGGCCAACATCTTCTTCAGCCTCCAGCAAAGCCTTGTAAACATCTTCTGCACTCATATGACGACCCTGTGCCCCTTCAAGAATCTGAAGGATCTTGACACGGGGCAGAGTGACTTTCAGGCCCGCTTTTCGCAACTCTTGATTTTCCAACACGTTTCCCTAACCTTTAGCAATTATCAGGTGAACCCTGCTATTATCACATTTTTACGCTGTGAATTCATTTTCCAAGAAGATAGTGGAAGTCTGATACCGATGCAAAAACGCCCAGCCCTCACCACAGTTGTCCTCACTGCCGCTGCGCTGCTGGTTGGATGCGCCAGCTCCACCGACAGCGGCTCAAAACTCATCAGTTTTCCGGGTGCCTACAAGATCGATATCCAGCAGGGTAACGTGATCACCCAGGAAATGGTCAACAAACTGCGCCCAGGAATGAGTCGCAACCAGGTTCAATTCGTCATGGGCACTCCCCTGATGGAAGATGCCCTGAACCGCGACCGCTGGGACTTTGTTCACAGCAACCAGCCTGGTGGCCAGAAAAGAACCCAGCAGACTCTGACGATCTTTTTCAAAGATGACAGACTGGCAAGTATCGAAGGTGATTTCCGCCCTGCCCTCGAACAGCAGTAGGCAGTGTAACAGGAAACCGCCTGAATAAAGCCACAGAATTGCTGTGGCTTTATTTGTTGAAGACTGCCTTAACCTGCCTCGGCTTCTTTCTTTTTCTTTGCCTGTTCAGCTCTTCTTTTTCGTACTTCTTTCGGGTCAGCAATCAGCGGACGATAGACTTCAATCCGGTCACCTTCCTTCACTGTCTGAACCATTGCTTTTGGAACAGCCTTACCAAAGATACCTACTTTGACGGTTTCCCAGTCAATCTCTGGATAAACATCACTGATGCCTGATTTTTTCGCAGCATCAAGAACTGTAGTTCCATCATCTACCTGAACAGAAAGAATCCGGTAATCGTCCGGTTTGGCAAAGGCGACCTCCACCTCAAAACTTTCGCTGCCTCTATGCTCAGACGCGCTGCGTTCAGAGATACTGGGGTCAGACATGATCGGTTCAGACATAACTCACTTCCGCCTTTGATTTATTTATACAACTGGTCTGCCCGTTGCTGGAACGCATCCACCATTTTATTCATGGCCTTGCCGAAAACAGCGCCAATGGTTGCTTTTAACAAGGGGTTGGAAATCTCGAATTCCAGTTCAAGACTCACCTTGCAACCTTCATCACTCAAAGCCTTAAAGGTCCAGACGCCACTTAACTTTGAAAAGGGGCCAGACAATAGATTCATTTCAATAGACTGATTTTCAACCAGCCGGTTCCTGGTCGCAAATTCATAGCTCAGTGCGCCCTTGGCCAATTGCAGGGAAGCTTCCACCGTCTCACCTTCCTGCCGGAGAACTTTGGCACCAGAGCACCAAGGCAGAAACTGAGGGTACGACTCTACATCTGCCACCAGTGCATACATCTTTTCAGCGGAATGAAGAATCAAAGAGGATCGGGAAACCTTGGGCATTGGGCTACTGAACTATCGAAAATATAAAGGCCGGTTAGCATACCATATTGATTTGAGGATTCATGATCAGAATAGATGAGGCACTCAGCTCATATAACGATTGAATTACATTTGATAATCATTACTATTTGCAATAGTGAAATTTCGGACCTTCAATCATGTCAGCCTTGAAGAAAAAGCTGCTGAAAAGCTGCTGTAAAACAACAGACAAGCCAAAGCCCAAGGTTGGTAAGAAGTTACTCGCTCACGAGCTTGAGTTATCGGACATTCTGCCATTAATCAACATACTGGCAGACAGTGACGAAAAACAACGACACGCTTTAAACGGCCTGATTGACCTGCTAGCCCCTGATGCTGATGATAAAATACGACAGTCTCTGGAGACACACCTTGTCCAGCTTGGCTTTGCTGAAGCTTCAACGAAAAAGCCAGAACTAAAGCTAGTCAGTGATTCCCCTATTGCAACCAGACCTTACAAAGAAAAGCCCTGCAGCAGTTGTCCTGCTTTGAAAAATGGGCTGTGCCGCTGCGCATTGAAAAAGGCGCAAGCCATGCATTAATCAGAACTGATTTTTTTCTCCATAACCGTCATCACTGACCACCCGAACAGAAGGCGAAGAAAACTGTCGTAAATGAACCTGCGAGCGCACCGGTCGTACAACCAGGTTACCACTATAGTTAGGGCAAACTGCTTTCATTCTTTCCGTACATTCTATACAAGGTGCATTCAAAACTGCAGATACAGGCGTGGGCTGCAGGTGAAAGGTCCTTATCGCAGCCTACAAGTCAATGCCATAATCACGAATCCTGGGCTTTAACAACCGGCCAGCTTCTACTCCGCTGGCGGCTATGTCAATTTCAATGATCAGTGACTGTAATATCTTGCTGGCATCAAGTTGAAACGATTGATCGATATGTATTTTATTGACTGCAATCACCTTAACCAGTTCAGACAGATAAAGCTCAAAAGTACTGGGAAATCTGAAACTGGCTTCAGCAAACCGATTCATAAATATATCCAGCAACTGACTTCCGATGAGTTCCTCATCCTTGACCACACCGTATGGATAGATAAAGTTCATGTCCGCATAATCGCCCGGAAAAAGCGATGCATGCTGCTTTGGCTGCTCCCAGAAATAAGTCAGCTTTTTATCCTGAAGTGACAAATATGGCAACAGGTCCAGTTCACTTTCATCTTCCAGAAGACTATGGATCGCATAGCTGAAAGCATCACTTGCAAGCGAGGGAGTCCCACGATAAACCACATCTTTGTCATTCGAGGTGTAGGCCAGAAAGTTCCGATCCATCTTTGCAAGAATTGTCTGTTCCTGCTCATGCAACCACAAAAAAAACTGCCGGTGATTGGGCGGAATTCTATCCAGTAAAGCCTGATGGGCCATGTCATGACGAAACATCATTGCTGCGCCGGAATAGAATCCATGCGGATAAAATTCATTCGTCAAACAATCCGGGTGATAAATACTCCCCGGATTGATGTTCTTTTTTCTTAGCTCTACCATGTCATCAAACGAAAGAGCCCCATAGAGTGGTAGAAATTCAGGGCTCCCCTCTTTTCTGGATTTATTGAGAAACAAAACAGGAGAATTAAGATATAAAGAGTGGTGCCCATCACTGAAAAACAGCAAGTCAGGCGTTGAATACTTCAGTATATTAATCCAGATCGGATACTGGTATTCAGGCTTATAGTAATTCTTTTGCAGACAACGATCGAGGCTGACAATCGACTGCCCTGTACAGTATTTACCTAACTTTAGTGAGTCACGATAAATCAGAAATTCCGGGTCGAAATCAACTATCGTTACCCAGAACTCATTTGACCTTTCCGACCTTTCTATTTCGAACTTCCACCTCAAAAACATAAAAGGCTTAAGCGACTTGTTGTATTCTTCATCAGAAACCTTTAGTCCTCTCTGCACGAACACTTCCTTGGGTAAATCAGGCCGCATTGTAATACTACGAACCGGAAGCTTTACCAGCACTTCATCGTGATCCCTGTGGCCTTCTATTGCTGCATCGGCCAGAATATGTAAGTAGTCCTGAATCAAAATAAACTCATCAAGACTGAAAATTTCAGCGGTGTAATAGCCGTATAGCAAAACATCAAATCTATTTTCGGCGAAAAAAACCGAATGTTCCGGTTTGCCTTCAACAATAGCCTGCTTCATGGCATGAGCATCACTCAGCAGCTCATGTTTATCAATAACTTGTCTGACCGGATCATCATTTTCCAGGTAGTGGAAAATCAGAGCCTTATGCTGCTCACTGATGCCCCAGGCCAACGGATGTGTAAACAATAAAATACTTACCAGAATTGGGGAAAATAACCTTTTCAACGGAAGGAGATGAAACATGGGATAAAACTCAAAAAAGTATTGTTAAGCCTCACAGGGCCTGTAGGTATGCCAAGAGTTCTCCTTTAGAAAATGAGCTACAAGAAAAGTTCAATTTATATATTTACTTTTATTTTTTCCTTTTATGTACAAAAAAACCGGAGGGCTCTCGCCATCCGGTTTTCTCAAATTTCATTCACTCATTTTACTTCAAGATAGTGAAACCTCTTCAAGATCGCTCTATTACTTGAAAATAGCTGTATAGAAGATCAGCAGTACAGCGGCTGGCACAATGATTCTGATCGCAAAACGCCAGAGGTTATACATGCCAACACTCATGGCCAGTTCCTGGCTCATCACAGAGCGCTTCAGTACCCAGCCAGCGAAGATCGCAGTCAGCATACCACCCAGAGGCAGCAGAATAACGTCGGTTACATAACCGCTTAGATCAAAGATCGTCTTACCAAAGAACTTAACCTCAGCCCAGTGGTTAAACGACAGTACAGAGCCCAGACCCACGAACCAGATAGCACCGCCAATCATGATAGTGGCGGCTATGCGATTCATGCCGAAACGTTCAGTGACCCAGGCCAGAGTAGGCTCGATCAGGGAAATAGCGGAACTCAGTGCCGCAATACTCACCAGTACAAAGAACGCAAAACCGAGGTACGCACCACCTGTCATATTGGCAAACGCCGATGTCAGGGATACAAACAGCAGACCCGGGCCTGCAGATGGTTCAAGACCGTGGGCGTATACAATCGGGAATACGATCAGGCCAGAGATAATCGCCATCAGGGTATCCAGGAAGGCAACACTCAGTGCCGTTCTTGGGATGGAGTTATTGGCTGGCATATAAGCACCGTAAGCCATCAGCGCACACATGCCCAGACTCAGGGTAAAGAATGCCTGCCCCATCGCAGCTACAACGGCTTCACCAGTGATTTTGCTGAAGTCCACATCAAACATGAAGTGGAAACCCTTCATGAAATTGCCAGTAGCAAACATGCTGTAACCCAACATCAAAATCAGCAGAGCAAACAGGGTTGGCATCATGACCTGGAGACCTTTCTCCAGACCTTTGTGAACACCACGAGCGGTGATGTAAACAGTCAGCGCCATAAAGGCGGTGTGCCAGAAAATCTGTCTTGGCGCATCCAGTGTCAGTGCTTCGAACTCGCCGCCTACCTGAGAGGCATTCATACCATCAAAAGTACCTGTGAGCAGATCCCAGGCGTACGACATGGCCCAGCCAGCAACCACACTGTAGAAAGTCAGGATGATAAAGCCGGTAAACATACCCATCCAGCCAACGATTTCCCAACCACGGAAAGCTCCGGAATCGCTGGTCAGTTTGCGCATGGCATTAAGAGGACTCAGTCGTGTAGAACGACCAATAGACGTCTCGGCCATCAGCAGGGGAACACCCACCAGGGCGATACACAGTAGATAGACCATTACAAAAGCACCGCCGCCGTATTGACCGGCGATGTACGGAAATTTCCAGATGTTGCCCAGACCAATCGCAGAGCCGGCAGCAGCCAGCATAAACGTCCAACGGTTGTTCCAGGTCTTGGATGCTGTGGGGTTTTGTCCGGCCATGAGACTCCTCAAATTTCTACAGCTATTCTTGCCAGTTGATTACAGCGTCGTCCGGCATTGATGGTCTCAAACTTAACGATTTCTGCGTGAATCAGTCACAAACGGAAAGTGGGATATCATTAAAAGAGGTGACGACTAATCACATTGTACTTCCCAAGCAGTACAGCTCAATACTTTCGTCCAAAACACAGGCAAAAAGAGCGTTTTTTCCCAACCAGAAAGCCACTTACAGAACCTTTACCTGCTATATCCGTATTTTTCACAGTATTTACAAGGGTTTACCGCAATCACTTTGATCAGATTTATTCCCGTATAAAGCCACACTGGTTTTATGGTGTTTCCGCGTTATAATCCGCTGCATGGCTAAGAGATCAAACAAAAGCGACTCCTCTATTGTCGCCAACAAGAAAGCGCGTCACGACTATCACATTGATGAGACGTTTGAGGCAGGGCTCTCACTTTCAGGCTGGGAAGTCAAAAGTCTTCGCATGGGTAAGGTGCAGCTGGTTGACAGCTATATCTTCCTGAAAAACGGCGAAGCCTGGCTGATCGGCGCTTCCATTACACCTCTGGATACAGCTTCAACCCATGTGGTTGCGGATCCGGGTCGTGATCGCAAGCTCCTGCTCAATAAGAGAGAGCTGGCCAAGCTGTTCGTTGAAACACAGCAGAAAGGCCACACCTGTATTGCCACCAAACTTTACTGGAAAGGTCATTTGGTAAAATGCCAGATTGCCCTGGCTCGTGGTAAGAAAGAGTTCGACAAGCGTGCCACAACCAAAGAGCGTGAGTGGAATATTGAGAAAAAACGGGTTTTGCACCGCGGCTGACACACAGAGAGCAGTCTCCCTGCTCTCCTTCACTTTTTTGCCATACTGATAACAGGACTTTTATCAGGACCTTTTATTAGGAGAATGGCATGCCAAGGATTGCTCCCCCATCTGATTCCAAACCTTCTTCTCAAAAATCAAGCACTTATCAAACCAGCAGTGTTGAGAGGGTGAAGAGCCATGACCGTATTGCCAAACCAAAATTTGGCAATGCTCGTTACCATGTCTCTCCCAAAACCACTCTACGACAATTATGGGCAAGTGATACCCGTATTGGCTCGGAGCACTTCTGGGTTCAAAAAGGTGACAGTACTCTAAAAGACTCCGACAGACCCGGAGCCAAACCAATAGGTATGGGATCGTTTGCTTGTCAGGAATTTCAGAAAAACCAGCTGATTGGTTGCGTAAAAGGCAAGCCTGTCTATTTGCTCTACAACGAACAACAGCCAGTCTATTTTACTATTGAGTCAGGTAAGGTCAGGCTTTTGCGGAGTATCGAACACTGTATTTTTGCGGAGAATGTCTGCACCAGAACCAAACAAGGCGACAAGTATCTAAAGGTGTCTCTTGGTTTTCAGGTTGAAGGGGACTTAAAGTACATCAATCATAGTTCCAGCTACCCAAACGTAAGAACCAGAACTTTCTTCCCTCATGAGCTTATTAATAATAGCGCCAGCACTCCAGAGCAAACGGTTTTAAAATCTGGTGTTTCTTTGGAAGAAAACGTAGCGATTGCGCTTATTGCGAACAGACCTATTAAGCCAGCCAACGAGTTATTTCTGGATTACAGCCCGGACTCTGACAGCATTGATTTCAACGAGATGAACCAATGCCCTGCTGTTGAATTGAACCAGTCAATGCTAGAGCAGCTGTTCGCTGCGGCGAAAAAGGTGGCCCCCAAACAATCTGCTTTTAAAGTAAACCCTTCATCCATCACCCCGGACAACTATGACGCTTGGCTGACCGTTGATGAACCACTACAGCCACCTCACAAGACACCTCTCAAAAAAGAGCTAAGACTTGAGATTAAGCCGGTAAGACCAATCAAACGACAGTAATCAATTGACATTGGGGTTATATTTTGGCTCAATTGCCGGTGAGTTTCCCGGGGACGATCTGGATTCGACGACGGTATCGAAACTTGAGGTGCATGTCGAGCGCGTAGTGGCCCTCGTAAATCAAAACACTACAAACCTTTTAGTTGCTAATGAAGACAACTACCAAGGAGCAATGGCAGCTTAAACCCTGCTAGCTCCCGATCACTCTGACTTGCCTGTTGGTTGGTACTGATCGCAAATGCAAACCGGATCGCTTTGTCGTATGTCTGATGCGGGAGAGTTAAACTTTTCAGAATCGCGTAGTTCACCCTGCCCGTTGGGTCGTTGTGCGTTAACTTAATAACGGATTCTAAGCATGTAGAGCCAAGAGCGTAGGATCGGCGGACGCGGGTTCAATTCCCGCCGTCTCCACCAATACTAAGCCCCGTAGATCATTGATTTACGGGGCTTTTTTATTTCTACCACTCTCGAAAAATGCCAAGGTGTCGAAAAAGTGTCGAAAGATCGTCGAAAGAGATTTTTGAGCAAAATCTGATATTAGACAGTTGCCCTTAATCTCCACAGAAACCTTACATATACAGCTTTTTTCTACCTAAATAGAAAATACCCAGTCTATTACTGCCTTTTTACCAGCCTCTGCATAGTTGTCGCTCACAAGGAATTCCGTCTCTATCGCCATCCATTTTCGTGTTCGGACAGTTCTGGATGTAGAATTTTGCTTCCTCACAAGAACTCATCTGGGAGCAATGCTGTTTACCAGTACAGCTATATCGAGACGATGCTACTTTAGGCTTTCTGCTGAAAAAGGATGTGTCGGTTTCAGAGTCTGGTTCTGACTGAGGCAGTTCGCTTGCAACAATCGCCACTGACCCCTTTACAGCTTCTGTTCGATCACAGGTTACATCAGCGGGTACTTTTCCGTAGTACACCTGTCCTTCTTTGGTAATGCATTTGGTCATGCCTGAAGATTGATAGCTGGTACTGCTTTGTGTCTGGAAGGAAGGTAATTTGTTTTGCTTGTAAAGCTGATTTCCATACCATCCAACAATCGCAAGAATGGCAATAACGGCAAGCTTTTTCATGATGCTGAACTGTCCCTGTATTGAGTTTTAATCAGGGCGCTAGTATACGTTAGCTGGCTCAGGAGTCGTTAAGGTGTCTATTCAGATTTCTGCTTGTTCAGTGTGGTGAGAGGATTCAGTAGTGCGGCTTCCTTGAAATGGTCAGGTTCAAATTTTGCGTACTTCATGGTCATCTTCAAATCGGTGTGTCCCAGTATTCTCTGCAACACAATAATGTTGCCTCGATTCATCATAAAGTGGCTGGCGAAAGTGTGGCGCAATACATGACTTCGCTGACCTCTTGGAAGTCTGATTCCTGAAGCTTTCAACGCTCTACTGAATGCCGATGCTGAAGCACTGAAGCGGCCATGCTCTGTCAGGTGTGCAACAGTCTCTCTGAATAAGTCATCAGGAATCGGAACATTTCGAGTTTTCTTCCCTTTGGTCTTCGTAAACTCTACTCTGCTGTTATGAAAATGATGAAGTTCTCTGCTCTCGATTTCGCTCCAACGTGCGCCAGTTGCCAAGCAAAGCTTGGTAATCAATAACACATGGGGATTTGCTGAGAACTCCTTGATCTTGGTAAGCAGAATATCGACTTGATCCAGAGTCAAAAATGACAGCTCTTTCTCATCAATTTTGATTTTCCTGGCTTTCTTGAGAGGGTTAGGATAATCAACCTCTTCAATATCATAGAGGTAGTTAAAGACAGTACTTAAATAGCCTAAATGTTTGTTGAGAGTATTGTCACCGATTACTCTCCCCTGGAAGTTTTCGGATCGCTTCACTGCCTTGTAATGGTTGTAATGAGCAATTGTCAGACTGCGACCCAATACATTGCCCATTATTTCAGCCATCTTATCCAGAATGCTTTTCAGCCGAACATGATCGCTCAACTCACAGCCTGTGCCTTTGTACCAAAGATTTATAAGATCACTTAATCTTCTATTATCTTCTTCGTCCAGCTTTATTCCGGCATTGCTTTTTTCTTCAATCTCTTCCATTAATTGCCTGTAATACTCCATACATTCCGTTTTGGTATTACAGGTTTTTCTGAATCTTTTATTTTTTATTGGTTCGACATCAAGCGTCCACTTCCCTGTTTTTTTATTTTTAATAATTTTCATAGTAGTACATTGTCATGTATTTCTATCTTATCGTATTTAATAGCGTTTCTTTGGTTTTGAATTAAGTATTTCTTTTACTTCACTGGCATCGTATTTTTCCAAATCTTTCAGAAATTTTTTCTCTTCATTAGTGAAAACAACTTCCGAATCTCCTGATACCACATAATTCAAAATAAACGGAAATTTTTTGGATATAGCTTCAAAGATTTCACTAGTGGGTCTCTGTTTACCGTATTCGATATTTTCAATTATTCGTGTACTAACGCCTAACTCTTCAGCCCACTGTTTCCTGGTGTAATCAAGCAGCCTTCTTACCAGTTCTATTCTTCCTGCCATAGTGAGTCCGTTCTGATCCTGCTGATCCATCAGTTTCCCCCAGTACCTTGCCTGTCGTTAGTAAGCTTCAACTTAGTAACCAATAAGGTACTGCGAATCCGTATAGTTGTATACTACACAATAAATCACTGTACATACATACAGTATAAAGTTATACAATTAGTAACTGGTGATGAATTGAAAAACTACATCTAAGTATAGTTTGTATTTTAAGGTTGCTATTGTGTATTTTAGTATTTAATGTTTAATTTGTTACTGTCAATCAATCAAAAGGTAAATCAAATGGATATTGATACCTTGATCTTGGAAGATCATCCTATTGTTGTTTTGCAGTCACCCGCCAAGTTTGCGCTATGTACTGGTGTATCTATTCACACAGTTAGATACTGGATTTCAGAAGCAATCATTCCAACGGAAAGGATTGGTAGAAGGGTTTTAATAAACATACCGTTACTACAGCGGAATTTATTAGAGGCAAAAATAAAGACAAACATTCTCAACAAGAATTACAGGGGAGATAGCAAATGACTATTAATCCTGAGCTGATAAAAGAAAGCCTTAATGAAGTTGAGGTAATTAAAGATAAATACGTCCAGTTAATTCTATTGCAATACGCTCTAAAAGCAATTGACCTGCAAATTACTGCTAATAAGCAGTCACTTACTGATCAATTTATGAAGAAATCGCCCTGGTTTCGAGAGCAGAAAATAGAGGACATTATTACTCTGGAAAAGGTCAGTTATGGTCTTTCGCTCTGGTCTCAAGAACTCAATAAGCGTTGTCCAAACCCTGAGTCCTGACCATGAAACGGCGGAAAACCTCCCGTATAAAAGCAGGTTGTACGCTTGAAGAAAGACATGATTGGGTCTGTATGGAAATACTCAATGGCCATATCTGGACTTGTGTCTACCACTATCACCGAACCAAGGGTGTTTTGGTCGGTGATGAACCACCCAATGATTCATGGCCTAAATCTAACCACCGCAGTAAATAGCCGGTTTTCTTTGACTGTGAAGGCAGGGCGATAAGATTAATCGCGAGGTCAGCCCCATGACCTCACGGGCGATTAATCGGCCTGCCAAGTTTCGATGTCAAAAAAAACCGGCTTTTTCTTCCCTTAAAACCATTGCTGTTAGTGGTTGTTAATGGTTAGAAGGAAAGTGCTTTCGCTTCCTTGTCTGCCCTATATCCGGGGCGTATACCTATAGGAGACAACCAATCGCAAGGAGCACAAAAATGAATTCAACTGTTAATGCAATGTACCTGGGCATCAAAGTCACCGAGTTTGAAGCCAACCGTTACTTAAAAGTTTTCCTCGCTGTTCCACCGGATTCTGAAAACAAAAACATTTCGGGTTTGGATGTCATGATCTGTTCTGCCGATGTTGAAAACCTCTACGAATACGAGCGATTGAAACCGCAACAGAATTACGAATTTAAAACCAAAATCCAGTCCGGTGCTCAAAACAAAATTTCTATCAAGATCATTGGCATCAAGAAACAGCCTGCTACTGCCAAACCGCAGGCTTAATTGATGCAAGTCCTTCTGTGTGATGAATTCGAGCTGAAAAAGAAAGGAGAGGTTCTTTGTTCCGGGGAAGCTTCTTTCATCACGCTGGAAGAGCTACAGGCAAGCCCTGTGGCTGATGGGGTGACGATGGAACAAGCGAATGAACTGCTGACTGCGGCACTGCTGGTGCTCTCAATCGCATTCGTTTTCTCGCTGATTCTTCGTCAATTACGTTAAACAAGACTGGAGACAAGTCATGTTTAAGAAACTAAAGGCTTTTACCCTAGGTGCAGTGTGTTCGGTTCTATCGATGGGTGCGTTTGCAGCTATTGATGTTACTGCTGCAACTACCGCCCTGACTACTGATGGTACAGCCGCCATCACTGCTGTGGGTACGGCACTGGTTGGACTGGCAGCTGTAGCTGTCGTGTTCAAGTGGGTAAAAGGTGCAATCTTCGGTTGATCCTGAAGCTTGTCCCTCTTGGCAGGAGGGGTTTTCCTCCTGCCTTTTACCATCACATGCGCTACTGGCTGATCCCGTTATGAATTTTGATCCGAACATCTTCTATCTGTTCGTGATGTTGCTTGCATTCTGGATGCTGCGGCCATGAGAGTTTTTCTATTTTTGATGCTTACAGCCTTCTCATCCATCAGCGTGGCTGAAGATTTTTACTGGCTGGATCACCACAACAATTCTTTCACTCAAGACCCTATGAGCTACTGCATTGCCTATGCAAAAGCTAACTACGATCGCACTGAAGGCGCTTTGATTGTTCACCCGCAAACAGGACTCAGAAATGGAGGAACCCAGTTTCTCTGCTCTCCCTGTACTCGAAAATATGAGTACTGCTACAACGTAAATTTTTATTTCAACCGCCAGGGCGATGAATGTTCTACCAGTGATTACAACGAAGAACTGGGAATTTGTGAGCCTCCCCCTGACTGCTCCACCTATAAGCCGCTGACCAGTCAACTCAACCTGAGCCAAGGTTGCTATAACAGTTGTCAGTTCGAAAATCTTGGAGCCATTCGAGATTACGACAACTTACTGGCACCGATTCAATATGAATACCTTTCTACAGGCTTAACCTGCACCAGTCTTGATCAAGAGCTGACAGGTTCAACGGAATACACCGAAACCAGTGAAGAGGGTCATGACTGCCGAACCACTGACCAATACCAGGTCTGTATCAACGCTGAAACCAGCTGCAAAATCATTGACGGTATTGAGTCCTGTGTAGACAACGAGACTCGGGAACAGGATTACAACTGCGGCACCTTTAACGGTGAAGTGGTCTGTATCAAAAAGAGTGTTCAATCGAGCTGCACTTTTGTAAATGGGGAAAGGCTCTGTGTTTACCCTGAAGGCGAAGCCATAGACATCGCTTCTGTTGATCATCCCGATAATGGTGGCAACGGTGACGGCAACAATAACAACGACATTCTTGATGAACAGGATCTCAGCGATAACTCGCTCACCGCTCAACAGGTCAAAGCTATTGTCGAAGAGGCTGTCGCCAAGCAGCAGGCTCAAAAACAAGCCGATCGTGATAACCCTAAATCCGCCGTTTCTGGTATTGAGTGCGATCGCACGCTGAATTGTACGGGTGATCCCGTGCAATGTGCGATCGCGCAATACGAGAAACGGCAGGCCTGCCTCTCTGAATATAAAGAATCGACCATTCAACAGATGATCGATGCCAATCCAAACACTAAACCTCTTGGTGCTTTTGAATCGGATACTACAGTCGTTGATGTGGAAAACATGCTTTCCGATGAGGGGCGATTCACTGAAATGAACTCCTGCCCTGAACCATTGTCGTTCGGTGTACTGGAAAAGAGCTTCAGTATCAGCCTTGATCCCATGTGCGAGCTTGCAGGTTATATCCGCTACTTCATTCTCTTTGCGACCTGGTTTTCTATCGCAGTGATCATTGCCAAATCATTCTAATTTCACGGAGGAAGCACTATGTGGCAAATCATAATCGGCCTCTTTATGACCTTCGGTTTGCCGCTGGTCTGGATCATTCTGCGTGGGCTGGGCTTTGGACTGGTGACGTATACCGGATTGAATCTGCTGACTGATTTTATCGGAGACAAGATTCAGGAAAGTTTCGATGGAATGCCGCTGGCTATGTACCAGATGATCTCGCTGCTGGGCATTCCAACAGCAATCAATATCGTCTTCTCAGCACTCACCACCATTTTTGTGATCAAGGGACTGCTGACAGCGGCTGGTTCACCCAAGTCCAAACCTGTATGGAATGCTCCGTCCGGTGGACTTGGTGGCGGTGGAGCCTGAGCATATAAACGAGAACTGAACCGCAGCCGCTGAAGGCGTGATTTCACGCAGTATAAAATCACGCCTGAAGTGGCAACCCTGACCCTCTCGCAAGCAAACAGGCAAGGATGCCACCATGCTTCATATTATTACCGGCAGACCTGGTGCCACCAAATCACTGAACTGTTTCAAAACAGTGTGTACCGAGAAGAAGTATCTGGGCAGACCCAAGTTCTACAACAACATCAAACTGAACCTGCTGGATTTTCAGGTCTGCCAGACTTTTCAGGCGTACTTCTACGATATCTACCTGCCTGCACTCTCCAAAGCAGAACGCTCAATACTGAATGCCACTATTCAGCCTATTCATTCGCAGAAACGATTTGTAGAACTGAAGGATGTTCCCTGGCTGGAAGCACCTTTTAAAAAACACGACCCGCTTCACCAATGGCTGAAGTGGGTGAAGGTCTGCTATCCGGCCAGTGAAGTACAAAAAGTTGCTGCTATTCAGAAACAATGCCCTGAAGGTGTGGAACTGACCTTCAAAGACTTCGAGCACTTAAACCTTCACTGGAGGCATTTTGATGAACCGCATAAATGGTATGAAATCGAAGGCTACTCGGTGTTGGTCGTCGATGAAGCACAAGAGTTCTTTCCTGTTCGATCGGGTAAAGACAAGGTGCCTGTGTATGCAGCTAAATTTGAGCGTCACCGCCATGATAGTTTTGATGTCATTCTCATTACCCAGCATCCGAATTTTCTGGATATCCATATTCGCCGTCTGGCTGGGCATCACACCCATTACTTCAATTTCTGGGGTGGTTCAAAAGTCACCTGCTATACATGGGATAAGTGCGTCGATCCTGATGACCACTTCAATAAAAAGGATGCCCAGAAAAGTGTGACCAGCAAGCCGAAAAAATACTTCGGTGTTTATTTTTCCGCTTACGAACACACCCATGTTCTGAAGCTGCCTAAAACACTTCTGCTGATTCCGATATTCATCGCTGTGATTGCATTCGCCCTTCTGTATGTATACCGCACACTCAACAGCGACAAGGCTTTAGAAATATCTGAAAAATCACATATAGAAGAAAGTGCATCATTTTTGCCTCAGAAATTACACCCAGATAAGCCCAGAGAACTTAGCACCGATGAGTACATCAAACGAAGAAAACCCAGATTGGCAGGACTTAAACACACTGCTCCCTTATACGATCAGTTGACCCGCCCCAAGAGCTTTCCCAAACCCCAGAACTGCATTATCTGGAATCAGGGCAAAAAATCCGAACAGTGTATCTGCTACTCACAGCGGATCACCCGAATGGATGTGCCGGATTACCTCTGTCGATCAACCGTCAAAAACGGCTATTTCGATGAAACCCTGTCAGATAAGCACTACCGAAACGGCAGCAAAACCAGTAAACGAAGAGAACTTAAACACTACCGTCAGCAGGACGGCTGAACTCACGACCTGTGCGGGACTGCCAAGCGCAGCGGCAGCCGCACAGGCAGACGTCCCTGTAGCACGTCTTTTAACTGGAGCAGTAGAACGCAAATTGGTTATAAAAGGGATTTTCTTATGCTTAATTTAGAAAGGTTTGAACTGTCAGACGACAAGCAAAGCACGATTGCCAGCGACAAAGGTCTTTTGTTTGTCCATCCAAAATTTGGAAAGGTGGCTGATTTGTATGAAGACAACTTCCAGATCGTCGGAACCTATGTGGATACCCTTCGACAGCTCTATAAAGGCTACATAAATCCTGATTTGCTGACTGATTGTGAAGAGTCTATTAGCTTTGGAGAAAAGACCTTCAGGCTGCTGAGCTATGACTGGTTACTGGGTAAAAGCTCTAAGCAATCTGGTTATCAATTCCGGCTTCAGAACAATGAACTGGGCATTATCATCTTTTTTAAAATGTTCCACTCCAAAGCCGAGTCGTTCTCTTCTCACCTGAAGATAGAATGCTCCCCCTGGTTTCTGGATAAGAGAACACCTAAACAGGTGGACAAGTTTCTGGACAAAATTGCCAATAAAGTTCTGAACTGTGCTGAAGCCCACTACCCTGCTATCCACCTTGCTGTAGACGTGCAAGGCTGGAAACCAGACAACGACCTTTCAGAAAGAATGGTCTGCCGGTCTCGTAGAATCAGCCAGTATCAAGGCTTTGATAAAGCAGAATTTAACCTCTCTGAAATCTCCTGCACCTATGACCGTTCACAGTCGTTCAAATTTGGTTCTGCCGGTGCGGTACAAATGGCAATCTACAACAAAACCATACAGGCCAGAAGCATCGACAAGTTCGACTACATCGAACACAAATGGGAAGAAAGTACTCAGCTGAAGGACGATACATCAGGCTATGACTCTGAACAGGATGTCTTCAGAACAGAACTCCGTTTTCATCACTCGGTTATTGAGCAATTCGCTCTGGGAAGTTGTGATATAAAAACTGGTGAAATCGGAGTGAAAATGAACACCTATTCTCAGGTGATCAAGCATATACATGCTCTCTGGCAATACGGCTTGAAAAGCTTCAAGCTTAAGTACAATAGCAACTACCTCGACCCTATCTGGACAATCCTCCAGGAAGATATTGTCTTCAAGTTCCCTGAGTCATCTTATCAAGATAACCTTCATTACAAACGGTATTACAAGAAAGCTACGTCATTCTCAGGGAAGAACTATCAGCTTGTCATCGGTAACTTTTTATCGGCTTGTGCCAGAAAAGGTCTGGATTTTCAGACAGTTCTTGATGGGTTACAGGCGATGGTGATCTGGGATGATATTGCTGTGTACTATGAGAATAATCAGACGACGGAAGGTGAGTTGATTGGGAGAATGAAGGTGTCTTATCAGGAAAGAATTTTGATGGGTTTTTCAGTCTAATTTATGTTGTTAATGAATCTACTGACTCCGTCTACTACAAGAGCACTGACTTATATGATAAAACTATTCTACTTTTATTGTCTATATCGATGGAGAGTAGTTTGAAATTACATGAAGCGATTGAAAAGCTCGGTACTGATGAGGCAATAGCTACAGCTAAATCAGTTGCAGAAGATGAAAAAATTTCATGGGATATAGCGATTTCCTGTGTTTTCAAAGCAGTCGTTAATGACCCTAACAGAGTTCCAAAGATTGGCGGAAAAAATGATGATCCAAAGGCTGTAATCAAAAAATGGATAAAAAAATACAATAATGGTAAAAATGGACGTGCGAGTGTTCGTCAGTCTAATCCCCCAGGTACAGTTGCAGACCCAATTATCGAAGAAATGATTGGAGCTAGACTAGTTAAATTAAGCAGAAATGATTTATCTAAAATAAAGCATGCCCATAGATTGAGCATGTCTGCAGAGAATATTCTTGGATTAATTTTAGAGGAATATCTCTCTGATAATCTTACAAGCCACGGCTGGCACTGCGCATGGGGTGAAACTGTCAAATCTGTCGATTTTGTACATGAAGATGGTAAACTTCTCCAAATCAAAAACCGTAGTAACTCTGAGAACAGTTCAAGTAGTTCTGTTAGGAATGGTACTAGTATAATTAAATGGTATCGCATAAAGGCAGATCGAGTTGAATATATGTGGGATAGTTTAAATAAGATTTGTGACACTACTGATCTATCTGAAGAATCTTTCTCCAAGTTTGTTAAGAGCACACTTACAAAAAACCCAGATTGTTTAGCACTTGAGTCAGATAATTGTTGGTCTAAATAATAGCTTAATAAATAAGCCTCAATCATAACTGATGAGGCCTATTTAAAATTCATCTTTAGATAGTTAGATGCTGTTGTTCAAAACTATCCTTATGTTTTTCTATCAATTTTTTAAACTCTCTTTTCCAGTCATCATCACTCGTATTTTTATACCTTGAGTATTTAAAGTTATCCATTCTAATTACTTCTTTATTGGTTAAAAGATTCTTAATTAAAGTACCTACGGCATAACCCAGACTTAGAGGTACAGCATTTCCTACCTGTTTATATTGCTGAATGATTGGCCCTTGCAGTTTCCAATTGTCAGGAAACTCTTGAATCCTTTTATACTCTTGAATTGATAAAGGTCTATCTTCTTCAGGATGTGCCAAATCAGTTGCAGGCATTGCAGGGTGTGTCACTAGCGTAGGTGAAGGTTTTTTCCATGCTAAACGTCTTAGAAAACCTGTCTTACCTCCTCCTGAATAAAATGACTTACCCATAGCTTCTTTTTGAATTTCTGTTGGTAGATTTTTCCAATTTTCACCTTCACTTAGCATTCTATAGTACTTCAGTCTTTTCTCAGGAAACGTAAGGTGATCATGGTTTTTTAGATCTTTTATACTGTCTTTAAGTATGTTCCATTTAGCTAAACCGTACTCACCATTTTCTGAATGTGTCGGAGTTAAGAAAGGAGGCTTCACACCATTTCTTGAACATACAATTATTACCCTTTCTCTAATTTGAGGAGTACCAAAGTTTGCAGAATTATATAGATTGAATGAATAACCGTAACCAGAGTTTTCTAATCGATTCAATATAAAATTCAGTGCTCCTCCTTTCAGTTCATCTTGACTAAGATCCGGAAAAGATAAGCCTCTTTTGTCATGGGGTCTGTGATCCATAGGACATGATAGTAACCCTCGAACATTTTCAATTACAAAATATTTAGGTCTTAGCTCTAGAGCTAAATCCAAATACTTGAGAAAGATGTTACCGCGCTCATCATTAAAGCCTTTTCTTTTTCCTGCAGTACTAAATGCTTGGCATGGAGGGCCACCAACTATAAGGTCTATCTCATCATCACATGTTATTTTTGCTGCCTTTAAAATATCTTGAGCAGAATAATTATTTATGTCTCCCAGCAAAGCAGTTTTAGGTTTATTCAATGCAATAGTTTGCCGACAGAACTTGTCAACCTCACATGCCAGCCGGATATCAAAACCAGCCTTTTCTATACCAAGATCCATACCCATTGCACCTGAAAAAAAACTCAGTGCAATTGATTTTTTATTATCCTTAACATTATATGCAGGATGATCCTCTGCAACTCTTTGTGCTTTGCCATTGGTATAGTCAGCTAGCTTGCTTGAGTCTATCATCCAAGATTTTCCAAATCTTTTTGCAAAAACTTCACCATTTCGACAGAGAGTTCTCACTCTCTGTGGGCTAATACCTAGTCTTTTTGATGTTTCCTCAACAGTAATTTCGGTACTCACTTATGGTTTCCAATGCGAAATAAATAATAAGTACCATACTAGATAGCTCTAAAAGATAGTCAATAGTTAGCCTTACAAAACAACTAACACCATCATAACTTCAGCTATTCCTCAAGCACTGCATAATGCTACTCACATCTAACATACCCCCTATTCACACAACTGTTTTCGAGGTACCTATTTATTAGACCCCTCCAGGGTAGCCTGCTTCTCACGGTTACCGGAATATTAAAGGTGATAACAAATATCAAGTATGACTAGGTATCACCTAAAACTTCATATATTTTTCTATTCTAGAGATAGAAGAGTACGATGCTGTCAGCTTCTGTCATCAGATTCATCAACCGCTTCCCAACGTCTGACAAAATCCTTGAGATAAGCAACTTGTTTGCTACTTAAATTGCGTTCATCTGCTTCCGCTAGTAGCTCTGCAGCACAAATTTCAGGCAGGCTATTCACTTTAATAAACTTGTTATATTCATTACATAGTTCCGCTTCATGATTCATGGCAATACTCCGGTGACTAGAGGAAGTTTTGATACTCTGTATACTACAGAAAAAAGGGGGGAGCCCCCCTTTTTTCTATTTGGTTTTTAGTGGTAACTGCTGTTCCAGCTTTTCCCCCTTCAGATCAGCCTCCAGAAGATATTTGATGCTAACCAACTCTTCCACCTCGTCAGTGTAGGTTTCCCTGATGACTTTGGTGGTGTACTGGGACAGGTTAGCGATTTCTGATCTCTTTATCTCAAGCTGGTTTTTCACCAGATGGATAAGAGTGCAAAGCTGCGAGCTTGTGATTGAATTTTTCATAATTGTTTACCTCTTTGTGAATGTAATTTGTCATAGGAACTAATCAAAACTGCGTCCATAAAACTTGTTTTGTTGACGTAAAAGTTTTTCTTGGTTCAAAATTACATTTCTTCAAAAAGAGGTCTACAAGCCCGCTTTGAAATTCTCTCCTAGTGGCCCTGCACTCCTTTCACTGGCTGAATAAGCCAGATTAGACGAAAGCGAAGAGCTTTTACTTCCCACTACCAGTGGCATCAGTGCAAATTCCACTAAAGATAATTTTTTTGAGACGAGTAAATTTTGAGCTTCTATTTATAACTTTTCAGTGCCTGCAATACACTTCCATAGTCTTTAATAGCACTATAGACTCCATATTGTTGGAACTCCCACCGTAAACCGAGATCTTAATGCTGCCCTTAGGGGTTCAGGGATAAGGTGGATGTACGTAGGTTTATGGTGCGTAGGGCGCTTTACGAGGAACCACGTGGGCGTACCACCTTCAACATTTCCAAGCTTTGCAGCTATTACTCATTATACAAATCTTCATAGTGCTGCAGGGTATTAGGGTCAGTAAAAAATGTCGAATGCCCACAAGCCGGACATATTGCAAGGTAAGGCGCTTTCTTATGATTAATCACATCAGACTGACTGGTTTGGGTTAAACAGTGATAACAGGTCAACTTTCTAATTCCCGCCCCCATACACAATATTGACCTTGGATGTGCTATATCAATTGCTGTTGTTTTAAGCAAAATACCAGTCATTGCTTTTATAGCATCATCAAATTCCTTTTCTGTCATTGCTTCTTACTGATCATAATTAAACCAAATTTTTTACTCGAATATTAATAATACAAGTCACTTTCGACCTTTTCTTATTAGTTTCAATCTTACTTATTTACCCTCAACTTGCACAGGTATAGACTCGATATATGTTGGAGCTCCCATCATAAGACGAGATCCTAATGCTGCCCTCACGGGTTCAGGGATAGGGTAATAAACTGTAGGCTTATGATGCGTAGGGTGCCTTTTGCCGAACCACTGGGGCATACCACCTCCAACTCCTGAAAATGAGCTTACACCTTCCCAAAGCCGAAGGATTGGTTGTGTAAGCTAAAACGCAGTAGGAAAAATGGAAAGACTTCAGCTACAAATCATAAAAGCCACAGCTGACAAGCTACTAGACCTGATTCCATTTCTCATTGAAATAAAAACGAATGAGGAATATCAGGCTGCAATCACCCTCCTTGACGATATTATTGATGACCTGCAGGGTGATTATAATAAATATGGTCTTATTCTAAATCTTCTATCCAACTCGATTGAGCTCTGGGAGAATACCACTGATGAGTTCTCCGAATTTAACAAACAAATTGCAGCATTGGATAGTGATAGTTGTACCCTCAGAATAATAATCGATCAACATCAGCTGGATATTGATAGCTTTCAAGATGAAATTGGGAATAGAGAACAAGTGCAAGATATTCTTAATAGGACGAGCAAGTTTTCAAGGGAGCAAATACAAGCTTTAGCAAACAGATTCAAAATTTCACCATCCTTTTTCTATGACTGATATTCATGCAAATAACAGTTACTTCCCTGTTTAAGTTTCGCACCCAACAAGAACTAAAAAATACTAGTAAAAGTGATATGATAAAAAAGTAACTGCTCCCACCCTACAGCGAGTCAGCAAGAGCTTTAGGGTGCGTAGGCTACTTTGGGCCGTACCACCTGGAGTAGTTCACCAGTTACTCTTCGCAACCAGCTGAAAGGGAGTATGTCAGCATGTCCACACTCAAAGGAGATATTCCAAGTTTACCTATAGAACGCTCAGGTCTTGAATACTGTTGTGAGCTTCTTAACGTCATCAGTACCGAATATCAAAAGCCATTAAAACGAAGGCCTGGCTATGAAGGGATAGTTGCCATAACCAGTCCTGATACTGTTCATTTATCATACAATAATATTGAAAAAGATCTCACTGAGACTCTAGAGACAATTTCTTTTTCTGAAGCAAAAGAAATTGATATTTCTATTGTAAGAAAAGCATTTCAGTTTTTATTTAATAAGAGTGTAGAAAAAGAAGGATATAAACTTACTGGCTCCACAATCAGACATTTTTTATCTGGTAAGTATGACAATTTTTCTTATATTGGGCTGTTCGTTATATACCGATTATTTCAAGATCAATTTGCTAAAAAAAACTCACCGAGTATTACCCAAGATTTACTCTACAGGTGTAAAAAATACGCTCTTGAGAATTTTCTTAATGAATTTTGTAGGCAGAGTCCTTGGTTTGTATTGAAGACTTTCGAATATAACTATTGTCCAAAGGCACCCGTTTCTCACCGCGTAAAATCTTTAGGGCAAGCTATATATCATTTGAAGACATTCGACCTGCTAGAAAGCAATTCAGATCTCGTTAATAAGGCACTCTCGAAGTTAAGAGCGTCGTTGACACATTCAGGACCTGCTTACCAATTCACCAGCGAGCTATCTATTCCTGCTGAGATAAAGCCAGTAGCCATGCTAAAGGATATTGCTGACTCAAGGTATGATCATTGTGGATTCGCAAGAGTCATGGACATGATAGAAAGAGAAGCACTTATTCTTGATGCTATGGGTCTGGCTGATGATGATAAGCTCGGCGGATATATAAACATAGCAATGGACAAGTTCATTGAGCTGGAAAGTAATACACCCTTACCTCTTTGAAATAATTTCAATACAAAGGAAACTGTTAGACTTCAGCAGTTTCCTTTGTTTATCAATCTAGAATTAGAACGACTATAGTCGTACATAACCACTCCCAAGTGTCGAAACAGAACTCCAGCAACCATTAACAGCTACTAACAGCTGTACATCCGTACAAATGTAACTGTTTGATCAATCTGTAATTTGTTGATTTATAAGGTAAAAAATAGGCCTATTTGAGGCTTCAATTCCCGCCGTCTCCACCAATACTAAGCCCCATAGATCATTGATTTACGGGGCTTTTTTATTATCTAAAAGAAACTTCCTCATTGAATGCGTCCAAAAAAAGTCCATTTACTCTTAAATATATCTAGTAAAAAGTACGAAATTTCATAGAAAGTCGTATGAAAAAGTACGATTCCTCATAGAAAGTCGTATATAAAAGTACGAAATATCAAAAATATTCCCTGCAAAAAGTACAAAAATAGAAGCGCAAAGCTACGAACGACCATAGAAATCATAAGGTTTTATCTTATCTTGCCTGTAAGACACAACCTGGGTAAGGTCGCTCTTCACAGTTTCTGAGGTACTGCTATGAGAGAGTTTGACGACCTGATCGAATCAGAAAATCTCACATTTAAAATAGCCCCTGAACCCGATGGCTCTCGCGAAATATACATAGATGATGAAGCCGTTGATATCAGTTGGAACTGGTTAGGTAAGAATGCTGAAGCACTCAAGAATGAAAACCCCGACTGTATCTGGACAGTTCTCGACTGCGATGGAGAACTATACGTCACCAATGGCAGGCACTACGTTAATCGCATGTTCTATATGGTCAGTAACGAACCCTACCAAGGTGAAATGGAAGACTTCATTTACTAGAATTCTGTCAAAAACTCATATCTGGAAGGAAGCTCTTCCCAACTAATGGTTACAGACAAAGCTTTCTCATTGGTTAGTTTGAAAGCAAACCGTTTTACTCCCTCCAGTCGAACAGGTCTGTTCAGCGAATAGGGTCTGGAAAGCTTGAGCAACCAATAGTAGCGAGCACTGGTCGACTCAAGACCCGTTTGCTCAATGCTTAACTCAGAGCGCTTCTTGAGCTCGATAGAATCAACGCGATAAATATACTCGACGACGCTTTCTGTACTTCGATCAGGCAGTACGAGACCAAAAAAACGAAGTTCTTTCATTATCGCTCGACTGATATTGAACCGGTTGGTCGTCGACAATGGCATGTGATACCAGCCTGCATCGCCCGCCTGAAAACTTTCAATGTAGGATTCGTTTCGATCAGGTCCAGCTGTTGCTAACAAGGTCAGATCTGAATATCTGCTTAGCTCCATTCCTCCCGGTGCAATTCTGATTGCAGGTCTAAGGTAGTTATAGTCATCCATTGACTTGTGATCACTGACCAAACGTGATTCAAGAAACGACTTCAACCAGCTATTTGGTTTTCCCGGCAACAGTGGAAAAGCACCAATGCTGACTTCATTAATCGCCGACTGATAAGGACTGCTTTCTTCTTGCTCATCAAAGTTACCAGGATACAACACATAGGCACCGACAATAGGCCTCTGCTTATCACGCCATTTTTCTCCCACCGACTCAATCTGAATCAATGCGTCTCTATATCGGTGCATCTGGTTAATGGCATCTTCAGGCGCAAGATCACGGTCATCAACCTTACTGTTTAATCTGTATTTCGCATCAAAGATCCACTGAAATCTCTCTCCACCGGTAAAAGTGGCTTCCAATAAAATGTCGGGCTTTTGAACCGTTGTCCAAGAGTAAATCCCACCTTCTTTTTCTGTGTACGGTCTGGAAAAAACAGGTTCATGAGCAAGCCTCAGGTTCACTCCTTTACTGTTTTCAAACTCGAAGGCAGCGCCAAGCCCGTCCTTCAATTGCTTTTCCAATCCCTTTGCACTCATTTGGGCTTTACGAACCACTTTCTCTTTAAAGCCTATTTCTAGCAATTGACGCCTTATTTCCAGTACGCACCAGACCTCATAGAGTTCAGCAATCGTTCTAACTGAAACGGTTGACTGCTGACCAAATGCTGCCAGATAGAGTTTCAGCTTTTGCCAGACTCGATAGACTTTTGAGTAGCCTGCTTTCTGCTGCAGAACCAGCGAGCTTTTGGTCATTCCTTCATACTCACCGACTTCTTTCAAAAAAGGGTGACGAAGTTGCGCCTCAATGGGTTGAACCCACTCTTCCAAAGACTTAAAAAAGGATTCTGATAAGCGTTCCTGACCATAAACACTATTGGATTCTTTGGCTAAATGAAGAATACGCCGCAGCTGTTTTGCCGATTCCTTCAGTATCATTTTTATAAAGCGATTTTCAGGTGTGTCCACTGTCATTAGCTTTTTACTGGTTTTTATTTTTCTCTGAGCACTGCCACTCCTTAATATCTCCCCAAGCTTTTCTTCCTGAGACGGCACTACTCGACCTTTAAACTGGTTCAGGTTAATAGCTTTAGTCACAGTAGTAAGCCTGCCATGAGGGCTATTAATAATTAACTTCACCCCCGCCATTAGCTCTTGTCTCAAGCTCTGAAACTGAGCTAACCAAAGTAAAGAAAAGCGCTCATGCTGTTTACGGGTTTCAGATGCATCAGATTCTGTTTTCTGCGCCAGAGAAAATCGCCAGAGTGGGTATTGCTCATCTATCTGCTGTTGAATGCAGGCAATATCCGTTGCCATATCCAGCTTTGTTGGAAACACCTGAAAGGCTAATGAATGTTCAAAATCAACATCGTTTATTCGACATCGAAGGACTAACCGAAACCAGCCAACATTATTTCCAAAGTTGATACTGCCCCTCAGGCAGCCCTTTCTGAAATGAAAAGCTTCTTCAATGGAAGACAGTGGATGGGCAATCCTTGGCTCGGAGTCCAGGGAAGCTACGTCATTAAATTGAAAATCAAACTCATACAATCGATTTTCAAAAAACAACGGTTGTGTTTCTGCCGTTGTCTGAGCCTTGTCACTCTTGGTCAAACACTGGCCATCCAGTGTTTCAAGGTTCGAAACATGCCCTGCATCCAGCTTAATCACAGATACAGGAACAGACTTACCTCTGGC
This sequence comes from Endozoicomonas sp. OPT23, assembly GCF_009653635.1. Lineage (GTDB taxonomy): Bacteria > Pseudomonadota > Gammaproteobacteria > Pseudomonadales > Endozoicomonadaceae > Endozoicomonas_A. The sequence goes on from NZ_PPFD01000003.1 coordinate 226,772, forward strand.
CGTAAGGACTCTTTGCTGAGTGCGCCTTGGCTGGGAAATATCCCGACTCCAGACACTTAAATTCCAGTGACGAGTAGAGAGTGACAACAGTTCAGGCATTTTCTTCACTCACTCTTTTTTCAAACGCTTTTTTCACACTCTCTACTCTAACAGTCATGGCCAGAAGGCTGTGAAACCATTGGTTTCCAGCTGCCTGATCATCCACGACAGTTTTTTCTGGCTTCGACAGGAAACCCAGAGATCTTCATCGGAGTTTATGGACTCTCGAAGCAAATCCGGGCGAGTGGTATCCCAGATATCCCCTAATTGTTCACACAGTACGTTCTGCAGCATTGTTAACAAACTGCTGTCGCCGGTGTCCAGAAGCTTGTCTGCATCACCTTCGATACGAGGCAGTATTTTTGTCATCAGGAAATCATCCCACACCGACTGCAACTCAATATCGTTGGCAGGGGAAAAACACAGAAGTGAAAGGAGGAGTTCATTAAGCGCTCTGTAAGCCAACTCATACGGAGTGCTTTTCAGTACTTTATTAATAGCTTCCAGAAACAGTATTGAACGGCTGCCGTCTGTATCAGCTTTCACAGCACTGAGCTGCTCCTGAATGAGAGACGATTGCTGACTGAAAGTTAAGGTTTTCGCACAACTGACTGGTGAAAAGTACTGCTGGAAATCATTAGGATAGAATTCACCAAAATCGACGGTGAAGGCTCTGTCGATCACTTTTCTTGAGAATCCGTGAGTGGTTTCATCCATATTAACCGTACCAGCTACCAGCATGTTGGGAGGTATGGCAATGCCCTGCTGACAAAAGAAGTTCCACAATTCGCTGTCAGCTTCATTCAAACCTAATGACTGCCGTAATGCCTGTCTGCCATTCTCATCCAGTTCCTCAAAAACAATAGGCTTTAATAGCGGATCACAATCGTAACACTCGCCCTTCCACTCTCGTGTTTCCAGTACCGACAAATAATCAGCAAAATACTGTTCAACGGGAGCAAGGTTCATTTCATCCAGACATAACCAGTAAGGTTTAATCTGATTGAGTGGCTTCAGATTTATTCTATCACTGCTGACATCACGGGCTGCCTCTCGCCATGCCTTTACAATGAACCGCAGCAGATCACTGACAATAAATCTTAGCCCCTGCTTACCCAGCCTTGAGATATAACCCAACAGATCGGATGGCTCATGCCAGTCTGGCCTTACCGGTACAAGACAATAGTTTGATAAATCACTGCTGTGCTGGCTGGCCTGCTGCCTTACAAAGCGTGTCTTTCCTGTACCAGAGATACCCGCCAGTAACATAAACGGCTTGGGTAACTGCACCGCATCAAGGGTTGACGTTACTTCTTCAGGCATTGGTTTTACTGCGAACTCTTTATCAACCGATGATTCTTCATAAACTGGTAGCTCTTCATAAATTGACAGTTCCTTCCAGGCTGGCTCAACGTCTTTATAGAAAGCCATAAGCTCCAGTAAATCCTGCTCAAGCTGTTGGTCGGAAGGTAGATCATTGGCTGGGTAATATCTGGCAATTATGTTCCCATATTCATATGACCGGCCAAGAGACGTTGTAGAATTTAAACCAATAGTTGGCTCACCCCAGACAGCCAAGTCCGGCAGCAGCGTTTGAATATCTCTCGAAATACGATCAGCTCTGGCCCTAGCTTTAACTGCACCCAGCTTTTCCTGCGGCTTAGTCGTACCCTGATTAAAGCTGAGATAAACACCCGAGCCATCAGCTTTGAAGAGGTAAACAGGATAAACGCCATCTTGAGTGGAAGTGGTGATCAGAGGGTTCGTAATAGACAGCCAGGGCACATTAGCCCAACCACCTGCTCCGGCACTGCCTTTTATTTTAAAGGACGAATAATCCGTAGAGATAATCTCTTTCACTGAATCAGCAAAGCGCTGTCGAACCAGACTTCCCATAGGGTGGCCACTAAAGCTCTGGTTTGTCGCTTCAAGCCAGCCATCCAGAATACCCTGCAACACTTCCCGTAACATGAAAACCTCACCTGAAACACGACAGTCGACTTTTGTTGGTCGACGATTCTGTCCAGGTTACCAGGGAAAATTATGAAGGCCCACTGATGCATGCTTTTTTGAGAAAACATACTTCAATGATGTGCTTTACTTGATAGCTATTTGAAGAAACTGAACAGCAAAAATTAATGAATTGAAGGTCCATGCTTCTTACAGAACTTTGGTTATTAGCTTATTGCATCACTCAATTACATCTAGCTAGAAGCTCGATCCACTGTCGTTTTTAAAAAAAGTAATTTATTTTGAAACCATTCAGAAACACGTCGCGTATAGCTAATTACACATTAGGAGATTCACATGAAAGCAGTAAAGCGTTTAGTATCAGCCATCATCGTTTCAGCAGCCGCTTCCAGCCTACCGGCCCTTGCCAGCGTTGATCTGTATGCTTCCAGCAACGGTTTTTCAGGCGTATCCGCAAATCTTTATAAAGATGGTAAGCCTGTAGAAGGAGCAAAGGTTCAACTTCTTTCAAATGGCGGCACCGTTAGAGCTGAAGAAGTAACTGACAAACATGGTCGTGCAAATTTTAATTTTGTCAGCAAAAGCAGCTCTGTTGTAATTAAAGCGTCAGCTGCTGGTAAAGAATTATCACAATGGGTAAATCTTGATCGTGCCAGCTAATATAGGCATGAGTAAAATAAATATAAGTAATATCGTTTCAAACTAATTTATTTACAAGGCTATTGAGATCAACAAATCTGACGAATCCAGTAAAGTTTTCACACTTATACTTAAACAATGTTTGATACATCAATAGTTATAGATTCAAGCCAATAACCTATCCAGCTTCCGATGAAGCTTGTATTTAAACAATGATTAGCCATATTCATATAAATATCGTATATGGTTGTATATATTAGGTAAGTTCACATGAAAGTAGTAAAAGGTTTAGTCTCTGCCCTCATCGTTTCAGCTGCCGCTTCCAGCCTGCCAGCTTTTGCCGGTGTTGATCTGTATGCTTCCAGCAATGGTTTTTCAGGTGTATCGGCAAATCTTTATAAAGACGGAAAGCCTGTAGAAGGAGCAAAAATACAGTTGCTTTCAAATGGCAATATTATTAATGCTGAAAAAGTAACTGATAAATATGGTCGTGCAAACTTTAATTTGATCAGCAAACGTAGCTCTATAGTAGTCAAAGCGTCTACTGATGGTAAAGATGTGTCGACATGGGTAAATCTTGATCGTGCGGGTTAAATTGACCATGAGCGGGGAAACTGTTTTCATTACCGTCGTTATGAAAATATTCTTACCGCAAAAATGGCATAGCTGATTACGTCTCATAATGACTGCTCTGAAAAATTATGAGACCGATCAGCTTGGTGCATCCAATAAAACTTATATCTGCAAAATGAGCAGTTATATCGAGCCTTAGGTTTCGTGTTACTCTTTAACCAGATACATGATCTCTGTTTATTGTAATCGACTGAGCTGATTTTATAGAGTCGAATCTTGTAGAAGTGAAAGAAGTAATTAAAGAACTTCATAGACCGAGAGATTGCTTTCTTTCATGGAAATAAATACTGAAATTAATTAATAGTATCTATTTCCATCGAATGATATCAGGATCGAAGTAATTATTCGCTTACCCAACCAGCTGGTATCCTTCAGCCTGCTTTTTTATCATTCGATACTTTTCGAGAAGCTCGCTTTTACTTTTGATTTTACCATCAAACAGCAACGAATCTTGTTCATTCAATAAACTATAATTTTGCTCTAGTTGTTCCAGCACATAATCTGCTTTGGTCAGTGTGGCTGGTGTGCAGGACTTTCCGTGAAGATCATCAAGAAGGTCCAGCACTGCTGATCGATGACTTTCTGCCAACCACAGTTTTTCCAGAGACGGCTTGTTTTTCAGAGCCTTTTCCCAGTTCTGGATGATTCTGGCATGTCCATCAAGGATCTCTCTGCCTGCCTTCATTTCCGTCAGTTTTTGCAGTTTGTTCTGATAATGTTTCACGGCAATGGTTTTCTCCTTGCCAAAAAAATCCAGCTTTTCATCGTCACTTATGTTTCTTTCAGCAGCCATTAGCCAACCGATCAGGAAACGAGTTTCAAATCGCTCTATGCCATTAAAAACCGCGGTTTCAGGGCCATTACTGTTGAAACTGGTCAGGGGATCAAAACGATACATATAGCCAAAATCAAACAAGCCAATTGCATCGCCATTATCAACGATATTTCCTGCAGAAAGATCCCATTCAAAAAACCCTGCCAGCTCCAGCTCAACAATGGTTGAAAACAGCTGATCCAGCACTCGCTCATCGGGATCATCCAGAGGCTTGCCTGACAGCCAGGGGGAAAGGATGATGCCATCCAGTAGAGAAGCAAACGTTGTATCAACAATATGACGGAACGCCTTGCACTCTGAACCGTCTTTTAATGTCTGCAGCTCAATTCTTCTTTGAACTTCATTAATGAAGGCCAGTTCACCGTCTGTATTTAACACCCTGCTCTGTTCACGCTTGCGCTTCAGGCACCAATCCAGACCACTGCTATGAATTCGATACACTTCAGATGTCAGGCCAGAGGTGAAGGTCTCAACTACCCAGGGTGATTCAGGCGTTGTTTGCAGTAGTTGATCAAGAGGCAGAGGCAGGCAGGCTTCAGTACCCAGCATCAATGGCTGGCCAGACTTTATAAAGGCTTGCTGCTGGTCATGCCTTAGTTTTTCATTTGCCATTCAGGGTTCCTGTCACTCTTCTTATTTGAAGTGACAGAGTACCCATCAACCGACAGAATGCTTTATGTAAACGTTTTTTCTTTCAGGAATCTGCATCCGTAGCATCATTTCCATCGTATAACTCATCAAACACTCATTATGGGCAGCTAAATTTCAAACAGCCCCGGGAGATACGATGAAAAAACTTATCGCGGCCGCTTTTGGCACAGCTACCATTGCCCTGCTTTCCACATGGGTTATCGGTGCATCTACGACTAAAGATGTAACCGGTAGTGAGGTGAGCGAAGCGCACGCTTCAGCCTATTCAAAAGAAGATTTGAGAAAACGGCTGACACCTATTCAGTACAAGGTCACTCAGGAAGATGGCACTGAGCGTCCATTCCAGAATGAATACTGGAATAATAAGGAAGCAGGCATCTATGTAGATATTGTTTCCGGAGAGCCACTGTTCAGCTCAAAGGATAAATACAAGTCTGGTACTGGCTGGCCAAGCTTCAGTCGTCCACTGATCGACAAGAACATTGTTGAGAAAGATGATATTTCGATCTTTGGTGTGCGCACCGAGATTCGCTCAAAGAATGCCGACTCTCACCTGGGCCATGTATTCAGCGACGGTCCAAAGCCAACCGGTTTACGTTACTGCATGAACTCTGCTGCTTTACGATTTGTTCCTGCAGACAAGTTGAAGGATGAAGGTTACGAGAAGTTTGCCAGCCTGTTCGATAAATAATATTAAACATCAGGGCACTGCCTGTTAATTCAGTGCCCTTCCTGCCTTCAATACTTCCTATTACAAGGCCCGTGCCAACACAGAAAGCGGGTGCAGCACTTTATAATCCGTTGATGACTCCACCTGCATTTTGCAAGCCTCACAATCTGTCACCACAAAGTCAGGATTAATCTTATTAATCTGGTCAAAAATCGGTGCGCCTATTTCCTGAGAGGTTTCGTAATTCTCTTTTTTAAAGCCATAGGTACCTGCCTGTCCGCAACAACGCTGGTCCAGCATATGCAATTCCACACCAGGAATTCGACGTAAAATCTCCAGTGTAAAGACGATGCCGCCGACACGAATAAGATGGCAGGGGCTGTGATAGGCAATTTTGATTTTAACCGGCTTCATCTCCGGTAAATTTCCTTGCTCAAACTCTTTCACCAGAAAGGTATTAAAAAAGAAAATCCGGTCAACCAGTTCACGGTTATCCACTTCCAGTAACTTGTGATACTCATCTCGAATAGTCATTGAGCAGCTAGATGAGGTAGAAATCACACATTCGGAATCACCTTCCAGTGCTTCCCTGAACTGTTCAGTATTCAATTTGGCATTGGACTGGGCTTTATCCATAAAGCCATTAGCAATCAGTGGCACGCCACAGCACTTCTCTTTCTTTAGCAGCTGAACACCAATGTTCATGGCATTCAGCACCTTCACCAGATCTTTGCCAACTGTCGTATCGTTACTGTTGATGTAACAACCGTGATAGAACGTGATCTGTCGTTTAAAGCCGGTCTGGTCCGGTGCATCTTTCTTGAACCACTGTCTGAAGGTTTGCCAGCTGTAAGTTGGCAGAGCTGGACGTTCATCAATATCCAGCACCTTGTCCATCAGTTTACGAACCGGCTTAACCTTGGTCACCATATTAACAACAGGTGCTACCGGTGTGGCTACTGCTCCCATAAGGTCGGTATGGCTGAGAATGTAATCTCTAATTTTTGGCTTATGACGACCGGAACGTACTTTAGCTTTCTGAATAATTGAGCCAATTTCCACACCTGAGGGGCAGGCTACTTCACAACGCTTGCAGTTGGTGCAATATTTCAGTGACTCGTCGTAGAAACCTTCACCCTTGATTCTCCAGCGTTCACCGTCCGGGCCTGACTGTTTGGGGCCCGGGTAATCCGGCTGAACTTCAGCAACCGGGCATTTGGTTGTACAAACCGTGCACTTGATGCACATATCAAAACTGGTATCCAGAAGAGCCAGATTAACGGACATGATGAATCTCCTCCTGCGAAGAGGTTTTCTGAACAGCTGTCTTCTGCTGAATAGCTGCTTTCTGAATAATACGTTCGGCAGCAGCCCATCCTGTTGATATGGCTATACCACCAGCACTGCCTTCTTCGACGGGTTGAGCGTGGCCCAATACACTGCCAATGCAGTAAAGATTTTCTACTGTCTCATTGTCTTTTCGTGGTCGCATGTATTGGTCAACAACTACGCCAAAGCCGGTAAAAGCATGAGCTTTGCCATTAAGAAATTTTTGATTGGCCCACTGAGGGCGGTCAGAATCAGTATTAACATCCAGCCCGAAAATGCTTTCACGAATACGGTTTCGATCAGCCACCAATCCACCGCTCATAAAGCTGCCACTGGCCAGAATGATATGGTCAGCAATCAGCGCCATCTGGTTGTTTCCGTGCGTACTTATAGATTGAACCTTTCCCTGCTCAATAATACCTTTATCAGCTTTATCACCAGACATCATCAGCCCACCTAAGCGATGAAAACGTTGCTGCAATCGTTCCGATAACCGTAAACCTGGTAATGAAGGCGGCAGAGTAGCCAACTCTGAAATTTTATAACCGGACAGCTCTGACAGTTGCGCTAGACGCTCACTGCCATTACTTAAGCTCAATACAGACGGCAGCAGCACGAGGTCTGCATGCCCAATGGCTGCTTTCAGCTTTTCTGCCAGTATTGATATCGCTCTGTCACTGTCCAACTGGCGGGACAGTTCAACCGAGCGCATGGTTCCGGGGTCACGATTTCCCAACGCTTCGGATGGAAGCTTAATGGTTGCACTGACCACTTCCACACCCTGAAATTCAGCCAGGCATCTGAGATTATGTCGAGCCAGTTCCGGCTGAAAATCTCTGAAACCTTCAATATTGACGACAGCTACCCGGTGAAAACCTGTCTGCTTTCCCTCTATCGGCATATGAACCATGGAGGCTGGAGACAGATAGGTAGGGCGGAGTGCACCCAACGCAGTGATTCGATGCTGGTTTTTCCCTTCTGCTATTGGTGCATAAGGCAGTTCAATCTCCCGGGACAGAGTCTGAAACCAGGACATTGCCTGATGAATATTATCAAGCCCGACTTTGCCATAAGGATGTTCAGGGTTTTTGAGCAACATCCACTCAATACCTTTGAACGGATCAATCAGAGATTCTCTGTTCTGTCCCGTTCCCATCAAATCGATGGTGCCTGAAGAGAAGGCCAGTCCACTTTCTCCTCTGGAGATAATGCCTGTTTTAAGGCCTGCCTGAGCACAACGAATGCCACACACCAGACCGGCCAGACCGCCACCAATGATCAGACTGTCAAATTTCATACTTCTCTCTCCAGCTGGGTAGCCAAGCTGTTCTCTACCAAAGCGGCTGTATTCTGGATACCATCCTTTTGGCCAGAACGGTTGTGACTAAAATCTTCAAGGCTGCTTGCCCCGAGCAGGCTTTGATAGGTCCAGTAGGTAAAATCAGCTTCTCGCAAAGCGTCTCCCCAAAGTACCGGCAGCACACCTTTCCAGCGTGTTTGCAAAAACTCATTCAGGTCTTTGGCAATATTGGTTTCTTTACCCTGTTTTTTCAGCGTTTCCTGTAGAACATCAGCTGCACGACAGGCGCAGACTTCACCCTGACAAGGCCCCATGCCCAGCCGGGTTCTACGACGAAGATCAACCAATGAGTGGGCATTCAACTGTTCAATAGCGTACTCAATCTCGCCACGGGTGATCATTTCACACTCACAGACAACCGACTTGGAAAGGGAGTCGCCTTTAAGAAACTGTTCCGCACGCTCACCGTGACGGTATTGAGCAGAAATACTGACGGGAACGCTAACTGATGCTGCCTGCTTTATTTTGTCTTTACTGGCACCGGGAAGTTTTGTTTCTGCGGTGGTGCAGCAGGCATTGGTTTCTAGGTTTTTTGAAACAACATCTGTCGTCATTTCTGCCATCAGGCGGTAAGTCATCAGCTTGCCTCCCGCGACAGTAACCAGCCCCGGCAAGCCATCCGTGTCAGCATGATCTCGAATAACAATGCCCCGGCTGATGTTACGTCCGGAAGTATCACCATCCACAGAAATCAAAGGCCTTACGCCACAGTAAGCTCTTAGAACACGGCTTCTGCCCAGTATGGGGGCCAGCTTTTCACCCTCACGAATCAACACATCAATTTCATCGCTATCAACCTTGATGTTGTCGATCTCTTCGTAAGGTACTTTTCTGGATGTGGTGCCAATCAGCGAGATAGTATCTCCAGGCACCAGAATGTCGGCATCGGCGGGCTTCCGGCAGCGGTTCAGCACCATGGAGTTAATGCGGTAATCCATGATCAGCAGCGAACCTTTAGCCGGGAACATCCTGATTGATAAGTTGGCGTACTCGGCAATCTGCTGCCCCCAGATTCCAGCCGCATTCACAACCTGCCGGGCACGTACCGTAACGGCTTCGCCGGTTTTGATATCAATACAATTCACACCTCGAACAATGCCTTGCTCGATAATCAGACTGACGACTTTTTTATAGGTCATCACCTGTGCACCGTGCTCTACGGCATCAAGGATATTGGCTGAGGTAAGGCGAAAAGGATCAAGAGTTCCGTCAGGAACACGTACAGCGCCCAACATATCTGGATTGGCATTCGGCTCCAGTTTTAGAGCTTCTTGCGGTGTCAGCAGCTGAGTTTCTATTCCGGCATCACTGCAGGCGGTAATAAATTTATGCTGAAAGGAGAGTTCGTCTTCAGGCAGAGTCAGAAAGAGCCCATCGGTTTCCTCAACACAGTGACTGGCAATGTTCTTCAGTATCCGGTTCTCCCGAATACATTCTTTTGCGGAATGCCCGTCAGTGACCGCATAGCGTGCTCCCGAGTGCAAAAGGCCATGGTTTCTGCCCGTAGTGCCATTGGCAATATCATCGCGCTCGACCAAAACCGCTTTTATTCCACGCAGTGCACAATCTCTTAATATACCTGCGCCGGTGGCACCGCCACCGATTACGACTACATCGGTTTCAATCGTTTTCATTCGTCCAGCACCAGCTGCCACTATTCACATTCGCCGGAACTATAAGGTGATAAAGTTTGTTAGGTTATGACATGAGTCAAAGTTCAATAAAGTTCGTTTGTTTTCGATAACAAACATAATAATAAAGTTCAAAATCGAACAATTAGCGGAAACCCGTAATTCGCCCCCCGAGTAGAAGATTTTTATGACTAATTTCTGTAATGAAAAAATTTTCACAAAAAATAAAGGGCATAAAAAAACTCTACCACCTCAGCGATAGAGTTTTTTTTAAATCAAGCTACAGTTCAAGCCCGGACTCAGTCAGACAGCTTCAGCAAGAGAAGCCAAACGAGCCTCTTCTCTACGACCATGGCTCATTGACATCGCAAGAAGTATGACAGAAGCAACACAACTGGTGGTCAACAGAATAAATCCACCGTCCCAGCCGTAAGCATCCACTGTGTAGCCAAGAGCAATATTGGCACACACGGCACCACCAAGGTAGCCAAAGAGACCGGTAAGGCCTGCAGCTGTACCCGCAGCCTTCTTAGGCACCAGCTCCAGCGCATAGAGACCAATCAGCATTACAGGTCCGTAAATCAGGAAACCAATCGCAATCAGGGCCAGCATATCAATCGTTGGATTACCGGCCGGGTTGAACCAGTAAACCAGCACAGCAACGGTTACCAGGATCATGAATACGATACCTGCCGGTGCTCGTTTACCATTGAATACCTTGTCTGAAATCCAGCCACATAACAGAGTACCGGGAATACCAGCCCACTCGTACAGGAAGTAAGCCCAGGAAGATTTGTCGACAGTAAAATCTTTAGCTTCGGAAAGATAAGTAGGAGCCCAGTCCAGAACACCGTAACGAATCATGTAGATAAACGCGTTAGCAATCGCAATGTACCAGAGCATTTTGTTTCTGAGGATATACTTGAGGAAGATTTCCTTGGCGCTGAGCTCTTCTTCATGTTTCTCGCTGTAGTTTTCCGGATAATCATTATGATGCTCTTCAATTGAAGGCAACCCGCATGACTGCGGAGTATCTTTCATTACCAGCAGGGTAAAGCCGGCCACGAGAAGCGCCCCCATGGCTGGTACATAGAACGCTGAATGCCAGTCATCGTTAAACAGGTACAAGCCCAGCAGGAATAAAGGTCCGATCAGACCACCACCAATGTTGTGCGCAACGTTCCAGACGGAAACCAAAGAACCACGCTCACCCCTGGACCACCAGTGCACCATTGTCCGGCCACAGGCAGGCCAGCCCATGCCCTGCAACCAGCCGTTCAAGAACAGCAGCACGAACATTGCCGTAATACTGCCTGTCGCCCACGGCGCAAAGCCAAAGGTAAACATGATCAGCGATGAGCCTATCAAACCTGCAGCAAGGAATGCGCGCGGGTTGGACCTGTCCGAAACACTTCCCATCAGGAACTTCGACAGACCATAGGCTATAGAAACAGCAGAGAGCGCAACACCAAGGTCGCCACGACTGTAGCCCATCTCGTTGATCAGATAGGGCATTGCCAGAGAGAAGTTCTTACGAACTAAATAGTAGCCGGCATAACCAAAAAATATGCCCAGGAAAATCTGCCAGCGTAACTTCTTATAAGTGCCATCAACTGCCTCATCGGCCAACCTTGGCTGATGCGGCAATGGCTTAAAAATACCAATCACGTCAATATCCTTACATCAAAAAAGAATATGAGGACCAAAGAAGAAACCGGATCCATACCGATGTCTTCTTTGGTTTCATTACGGGCCGCGATGTTATTTTCTTTTCGTTTTTTTACTATTGATCTGAGACAACAAACACAAACAAACACAAACGAACCTCTTCTAACCAAACCTTGATCTAAATCAACTAGTGCGTGTTGCTCATTTTTGTTCGTTAATGTCACAATCTGTTTGCCATTTACAGGGCTATTGTCGTAACGGGGAAGAAGTACTATGCGTCAATCATTGCTTGGGGAGTGCGTATCGGAATTTATCGGTACCGCATTATTGATCTTTTTTGGTGCAGGTTGTGTCGCAGCACTGGTTGTAGCCGGTGTCGACTTTGGACAATGGGAGATTTCCATCGTCTGGGGTCTCGGGGTCGCCATGGCTATTTACGTCACTGGTGGTGTTTCCGGGGCACACATTAACCCTGCTGTCACCATCGCCCTCTTCGTTCTGAAAGGGTTTGAAAAACACAAAGTTATTCCTTACATCATTGCCCAGATGCTTGGCGCTTTCTTCGCAGCCGCTCTGGTCTACTTCCTTTACAGCAGTCTCTTCATAGAGTTTGAATCCGTTAACGGTATCGTTCGCGGTTCTGAGGCAAGCCTTGCCACTGCCGGCATCTTTTCAACCTACCCGCACCACTTGCTGAGTAATGCTCAGGCGTTTATGGTTGAATTCATGATCACCGCTGTACTGATGGCTGGCATTCTGGCGATTGGTGATGAGAATAACGGCGCTCCAAAAGGCGCTCTGGCAGCAATTGCTATCGGTATCCTGATTGCAGTGATTGGCTCTTCCTTCGGTCCTCTGACCGGCTTTGCCATGAACCCGGCTCGTGACTTCGGCCCTAAACTGTTTGCGTTCTTCGCAGGCTGGGGTGATGTCGCTCTGACCGGTGGTCGCAGCAATCCTTACTTCTGGGTACCTATCGTTGCGCCTGTTCTGGGAGCTCTGGCCGGTGGCTGGACTTACCTGAACCTGCTTGGCAAGCAAATGGAGCCTAAAGAATGCTCCGTAGCCGGCTGCGAACCACGCCTGGCTGAAGCCAAGTAATCAAACAATAAAATTTCCGGAGTGCTGATTTTCACACACGGCACTCCCCCCTCAGGAAAGGAAAGAACAGTACAATGAAAGCCAAATATATTGTTGCACTTGATCAAGGCACTACCAGTTCCCGCGCCATCATCTTCAATCACAGCGGTGATATTGTTGATTCGTCCCAGCGTGAGTTCACTCAGCATTATCCTCAACCAGGCTGGGTTGAGCATGACCCAATGGAAATCTGGGGCACACAAAGCTCTGTACTGACCGAAGTTCTTGCTAAATCCGGTATTCGTTCTGACGAAGTAGCGGCATTGGGTATTACCAACCAGCGTGAAACCACTGTCGTCTGGGATAAGGAAACCGGTCGTCCTATCTACAATGCCATTGTCTGGCAGTGTCGTCGTACCACCGACATTTGCGAACAACTGAAACGTGACGGTCTGGAAGATCATATCCGTGAAACTACCGGCCTGGTTCTTGACGCCTACTTCTCCGGCACCAAAATCAAATGGATTCTGGACAATGTTGAAGGTGCCCGTGAAAAAGCAGACAAAGGTGAGCTGCTGTTCGGTACCATTGATACCTGGCTGACCTGGAAGCTGACCAATGGCCGTTCTCACGTTACTGATGTCACCAACGCTTCCCGTACTATGATTTTTGACATCAACAAGCTGGACTGGGATGAAAAAATGCTGCAGGCATTGCAGATTCCACGCAGCATGTTGCCTGAAGTTAAATCCAGCTCTGAAGTGTATGGCCAGACCAACATTGGCGGTAAAGGCGGAACCCGTATTCCCATCGCCGGTATGGCCGGTGACCAGCAGGCAGCCCTGTTCGGTCAGATGTGTTTCGAAAAAGGCATGGCCAAGAACACTTACGGCACAGGTTGCTTCCTGCTGATGAACACCGGTGAAGAGCCGGTTAAATCACAGAATGGCTTGCTGACTACCATTGCCTGTGGCATTGACGGCAAGGTGACTTACGCTCTGGAAGGTTCAGTCTTCATGGGCGGTGCTTCCGTTCAGTGGCTGCGTGATGAGTTGGGTCTGGTTCGCGATGCGGCGGATACCGAGTACTTCGCCAGCAAGGTAGATGACACTGGCGGTGTTTATGTCGTACCTGCTTTCGTGGGTCTGGGCGCACCTTACTGGGACCCGTATGCACGGGGCGCAATTGTCGGTATGACCCGTGGCTCCAATCGAAACCATATTGTTCGTGCGACACTGGAAGCCATTGCTTACCAGAGTGGCGATCTGCTGAATGCCATGGAACAGGATTCCGGCATCAAGCTGTCTCAGCTGCGAGTAGACGGCGGCGCTGTTAAGAACAACTTCCTGATGCAGTTCCAGTCCGACATTCTCGACACTGACGTGGTTCGCCCTGCGGTTGTTGAAACCACAGCGGCTGGCGCAGCCTATCTGGCAGGTCTGGCTGTAGGCTTCTGGGACAATATGGACGACCTGAAAGAACGTGTTTCTGTCGACAAGGTTTACACCTCTGAAATGACCGAAGAAAAACGCAGCAAACTCTATGTCGGCTGGAAGAAAGCAGTGAAGTGCTCTCAGGTTTGGGCTGAGTAACACTGTCTATTACTTAATTGCCAGACAAGCCCTGCAGGTTTCTTAATCTGCAGGGCTTTTTTTGGTTTATTTACTTTAAAGCTCGGTCATTTCCACGCTGCCAGCAGGCACATTCAGCTGTCCTCCAGAACCACGCAGATATTTACAACCGACTATCACAACAGACACCACAACTACGGTAGCGACCACAGCCACAGGAATAACAGCAAACCAGCCATACTCAGCATCTGGTGAGTCAAGTTTCATACTTGGTTCAGGTTCCGTTTGTGTCGATCCGGGCACACCTTCAGTATCAGTCACAATAACAACGAGAGTTGTTCCCTTTATTTGAAGAGTAGTGCTTGAAAGGCTCCTGCTGTTCGAGTAAACCGAAGCAGAAACAGACGACTTTGCTATGAAAGATGAAGCTGTTGACTGACTATAAGACTGGGTCAACGTAGTAACCAGATTAGCCAGTGATGTTGTGATCGATACAGGACAAGGATCTGTTTGAGGAACCGTGTCGTTTTCTGGCTCCGAGGCCATACCATCGGTATAGAAATAGGTCGAGTTAGAGTATGGCGTCTCAAGAAATAATGTATTAGCCAGATTTGCTGCAGGAGGAGCAGTACAAGCAAACAGATCAACACCCGGCGCATAAATCAATCCAGCCTGCAATTTGTCAATCTGACATTTCTGGCAGTTAGTCTGGTAATGGACCAGATAGGTATTTGTTAAACCCAGGCTTGCCATATCTGAATAATTGCAGCTTTCAAGAGCAAGACAGGGCAATTTTTCATACTGTGCTGTCGTCAGCGCTCCGGTAAAGTTGGTATGGCTGGCAAGATATAAACTATTGGTCGTTTGACTGATTTTTTCAACAGGAAAGACCTGGGTCGCCCACTCAACATCATGAGATGTCAGAACAGCGCCCTCTTTCAAAATAATGGCAGGTAGCTGACTGTCAAAGATCCAAACCAGATTTTCCAGCTGCATGGTACCTGAAACAATCAATGGTTTAGTCGTCACCAGTCTTACTCTACCTTCCTTTCTATCCAGCCCGCTCAGTAGAGTCTGTGGAGGTATGACCATTACATATGGCTCATCTGTACTTCCTGAAGCACTGTCCGAAGCGCTACCTGAACCAGAATAGTCCCCCAGAACAATATCGGGGCAGGGCTGAAAACCGGATGATGAGTCGGAACCGCTACTGGCCACTTCAGCAGAAACAGAGCCAGAACCTGAAGCCCCGAGCGCGCAGGGTAACAGTAGTGCCATTACGCTTTCCGGATTCGACAAGGCCGCATCGAGCTGTTTTCCGTGTAACACCGAGACGAGCCTGTCATAGTAGTATGCGTGCTGGGCAAGCTGCAGTTCGATTTCCCTCATCTCACCGGGTTGAGATACAGCATCTAATATCATGCTCGTATAGTTCTGGCGATCATCAGCTATTGCAGAGAGGTAGGAATGCTTATCAGTGAAAGGTTCCTCATTATTCGGGAAACGGGTACCAAACACTGGAAACAGAGTAAACCCTATTTCGTCATAGGCAACATTGACGTAAAGGTTATAAACAAAGGTATCGACTTCTTCAATAACAGTATCTCTGTTTCCCACCCCCACAAACTGTGAGTGTCGACCAAAGTTTTCCTCACTGTCTTCAATGGCGACCTGCCGTGAATTGATCAATAAAGCTCTTTTACTGGCTCTTCCGTCAGCTATCAATCCAGGGGAGCAACCAGAACTGCAGATATTGATAGCTAGGTCATTTCGGGCATGTTCCGGTAAACGATTATGAAAAAGGTAGTGTGAACCCAGGTAGCAGTTATCCGAGTTAAATACGGGAAGGGTATTTGAAGTATAGGGCTGAGCACAGCGTATCAGTGGCTGTGATGCATACACATAGCAAGGCCCCAGAATTGCGTCGTTCTTAGGGTAGTCATCTGATGCAAAGACGCTGATACAGAGAGTCAAAGCAAGCAGCGAACATATCTTTAGTCTCAACATCTACGAGTACCTGAAGTTTATGGCGCTCCTTCCTTATAAAAAATCACCTTTTTGATCCCTGCTCTCACCATAAAACGAAACTTAGTACTCATTTGTTTTTATGCTAGAAATTATTGCCTGTATTAGACCTATGTACTAGACCCGTACAGCAGGCAGTCATTGAAAAACTGGCGACTTGGCCCCATAAGTGTGTAGACCCATGCCATCGAATATTAAATTACTGTTTGCCGGCCGCAGGCGGGAAAACAGCTTATGAATTCGTATGTCTGGGTACTTATCAACGCCTATAAGTCAGAATAAAAATATCTACGTGGTAACCATGAACTCCATAAACCTTAACCAGGATGTTGTCCGCATTCCTGACCGGCAACTGGTGGTTAAGGCCATCTTTGATGTTATGCCGTTGTCACTGGCTGTCATTCCCTGGGGAATGCTCTGCGGTTCTCTGGCGATAGAAGCCGGGCTTACACCTTTACAGGCTCAATTTATGTCCCTGATTGTTTTTGCCGGTGCAGCTCAACTGGCAGGTGTCAGTATTATCTCTGCAGGTGGTTCAATCGTGTCGCTGTTTACCACCACGGCAGTGATCAGCTCAAGGCACCTTCTTTATTCTGCGGTGCTCAAGCATGAAATCAGAAAACTGCCCTTGCGCTGGCGCGCTCCCCTCGCCTTTGTCCTGACCGATGAAATGTTTGCTGTGGCACACGCTTTCAGAGAGGAGCACGGTTACTTCAGCCCACTCTATGCATTGGTGGCCGGTATTGGTTTTGGTGTGATCTGGAATGTCTCAACACTGGTTGGCATTGTTGCCGGGGCAAGCATTCCGAATCTTGATTCTCTGGGGTTGGAATTTGCCATTGCTGCAACTTTTATCGCTCTGGTTATTCCAGCAATTAAAAGTAAGCCTGTTTTGATGTCGGTAGTAGTCAGTGGTCTTACGATTATTGGCTGCAATCTTCTGAGCATTGGCAACAGCCTTATGATTGCCGCCTTTGCAGGAATGACTGCCGGCTACATCACGGAGCAATGGGGAAATGAATCATGAGTCATATATGGCCAGCATTGATCGGAATGGCAGTGATTACCTTCTCATGTCGCTATGCGTTTTTTGCTCACTCCTTTGAACTGAAGTTGCCTGAACCCATCGAAAAGGCTCTGAAATATGCGGCACCAGCTGTTTTAACCGCCATGTGGGTACCGATTGTTTTCATGCAGGAAAACAGAACCCTGACAACCGACCTGACCGACCCGTTTCTGGTAGCAGGTGTCCTGACTCTGCTGCTTGCTCTGTTTATCAAACGGACATTGCTGGTCGTGTTTCTGGGAATGGCGGCTTTTCTATTATTAAAGCTGTATCAATAAGCTCTGACAGAAAGCGCTGAATTACACATATATTAAGCATTTGCCCGCGTATAACGGGCAAATCTCAAACAGCCTAAACCAGGTTAATCCATACGGCTTTAAACTCTGTGTACTTGTCAAAAGCATGAGCTGACTTATCACGGCCAAAACCTGATTGTTTAAAGCCACCTACTGGCGAAGAAATGTCACCATGGTCATGGCTGTTAACCCAGATCACGCCAGCCTGAATAGCCTTTGCTGCCTTTTCCATTTTCAGTAAGTTGCTGGTCCAGATAGCCGCCCCCAAACCGTAAACCGTACTATTGGCTACTTCAATTGCCTGATCAAGATCATCTACTGTAATCACTGACAGGACAGGACCAAAGATTTCTTCTTTAGCGATAGCCATCTCTGCTGAAACTTCGGTAAAGATGGTGGGTTCCAGATAACAGTTACCCGTCAATTTATCCGGGAATGGCTCTGCCTTAGTGCCACCGGTTACCAACCTTGCCCCCTGCTCTTTACCCAGATCAATATATTGAGCGACATTGTTCAGGTGGCTGGCATCCACCAGTGGCCCGATCTCTGTTTCAGGATCAAGCGGGTCTCCCTGACGAAGGCTAGCAACTCTTTCCAACACTTTTACCATCAAGGCATCTTTTATTGAGCTCTCGACAATCAAGCGTGAACCCGCGTTACAAATCTGCCCCTGATTAGAGAAAGCTCCGATCACGATGCCGTCAGCCGCTTTATCAAGATCGGGCGCATCAGCCAGAACAATATTCGGTGTTTTGCCGCCGCACTCCAGTGACACTCTTTTCAGATTGGACTGCCCTGCGTACTGCATATACAAACCACCAACACGGGTGGAACCAGTAAAGGCCAGTGCATCCACATCCATATGCAAACCGAGCGCTTTACCTGCTGTATGTCCGTAGCCGGGAACCACATTGAACACACCATCAGGAATACCTGCTTCAGTGGCCAGTGCGGCAATTCTCAAGGCAGTCAACGAGGACTGTTCTGAAGGTTTCAGCACTACAGAATTACCCGCGGCCAGTGCCGGAGCTAATTTCCAGCAGGCAATCATCAGCGGGTAGTTCCAGGGCACGATGGCAGCTACAACACCCAGCGGAACACGATGAATACGAGTCACAGAATTTGGATGAGTTGGAGCAATCTCGTCGTACAGTTTATCGACCAGTTCAGCGTACCAGCTGACACATTCCACCGAACCGGGCAGGTTCATGGTTGAACTGTCACTGATGGTCATCCCCATATCCAGAGACTCAGTTACTGCTAGCTCATCACTGTGTTGTTCGATTAATTGTGCAAACTTCAGCAGTACTTTTTTGCGCTGCTTTGGGCTCTGGTTTGACCAGGCACCGGCTTCAAAGGCGCCTCTTGCAGCTTTCACCGCCAGATCAATATCCGCTTCATCACAGGAGGCAATAGATGTCAGTACCTTGCCATCCCGAGGCGAGATAACCTCCATGGTTTCACCGGACAAGGCATCACAGTACTGACCATTAATGTAAGCCTGTCGTGCAAATGCCAGTTGCTCGGACTGCTTCAGCCAATAGGAATAATTTTTTTCAGACATAACCTAAACCAACTGATGAATTGCGTCGTATAGATGAGTGTGTAGACACACGCAATCGAATATTAAATGGCTGCTTGCCCACCGTAGATGGGCAAGCAGCTTATGGTTTCGTATGCCTGTGCGCTTACAGTGGATCAGTGCAGATTGATGAATTGCACTTGAAAAATCAATAAGTTGGCATCATTGTGCTACATAAAGCGGCATAGCGAAATGCCGGACAACTCAACAGAATACTAGCGGAGCAGTGCATGGAATTATTTTCCCTACCTGTAAGCACTTACAGCAGCAAGGTTCGCCTGCTGCTGGAACTGAAAGGGATCGACTACACTGCAGCGCCACCTCCCGGAGGTTACAGTACTCCGGAATATATGCAGCTGGTACCACTGGGTACGATTCCGGCGATTCGGGTTGAGGAAGAGTACTTGTCTGAATCCGATGTCATCATGGAATACATCGAAGAGCTGCACCCTGAAAAGCCAATGCTCAGAGGCACAGCCCTTGAGCGGGCAAAGCATCGTTTTCTGGCTCGTTACCATGACCTGTGGCTGGAACCGCATCTGCGCAGAACCTTTGCTCATATGGATCCGGCGACACAAGACGAAGCTGAGCTGAACGCTCATCTGGACAAGTTCGAAGAACGCCTGCAAAAGCTGGAAGAACTCTTCGAACCACAGCCGTTTATGATTGCTAGTGAAATCGGTTATGCCGATTGTGCGTTTCCACCAACCATTGCCCTGGCAGAAATTCTTTTCCCTGTATTTGGTCGTGAATTGAAGCTGGGGCCAAAGACTGCTACCTGGTACAAGGCTGTAATGACAGATGAAACGGTGAACCGTGTGGTCACTGAAGGTGTTCAGGCGACTCTGGACTGGATGAATGCCGGTGGCGGCTGACCGATATTGATTAAAAGAGTGCTGTCGTTATGTTATGGCTGCACTCAGCCTTTCAAACAGCCAGAAATAATACTGCTAGTCAGAATGACTTCTGACGGGAAAATACCTGTTAATAACACTGTCTGCATGCTCCCATACATCAACCGTATTGTGAGAACCGGCAATCGCTGCTCCAACATAGTAAGTACTGTTTCGTCCCTGCAAGTGATTAAGGTGGGAATAAAAACCATTTCTTATCGCTTCTGTACTGACTGTTAAGCCATAAGGGCTGTGGTTAACAGATCTTTCGTGATGAACCACCGTCATGCTAGTGCGCTCTTCACCAAAGTTAAGGCTTTCAATGTCATGCCTTATCTGTTTTTCAACAGACCCTCTGGACATACCATTTGTCGCGCCAAAAGTAATACTAAACTCATTTTTAAATTGTGTAGGCTGAACCTTGTAGATCCCAGGGATTTTTACAGCATTGACTCCAGAAACCATATTTAAATTAACAAGTTCTTCATCAGCACCCAGCCAAAAGATTTTTAATATCACTGTCCAATAGTCATGGCTTTGAAATTGCGCGAATAGATCCCGCTCTACCTCGTCCAATGCAAGCCACTTTAAATTACTCAGAATAGGAGGAATCGAAACAACCAGTTTTTTACAACTGAAGTTTACTTTCTTATCAATTTTTATAGCCTCTATATCTATCCTGCTACCAATACCACCGTTTCTCGATAATTGAATCCGGTTTGATTTTTTTAAACTCGTATTAGTGTGAAAGTTTTCTTCACCAAGGTGATTTTTTATTTTTTTATAAATGGCATCCATCCCACCTTCAGGTACTAAACATTTCTTCGAATTTATCGATTCTATCTCTGCAACTGAAAGGTTACTCAGTAAATAAAGTGCTGGCAGCTGCTCTATATTTCCGAACCCGTTCAGGTGATGCAACGGTATTGCAAAAGATACATCCAGACCATTATTTTCCAGGTAATCACCTGTATTGAGGAGTAAATCTTCAAGAAGAGCTTCAGGTAAATTAACGCCTAGGGAGAACAGACTTTCAAACCTGGCAAGACTGCTCTTATAATTTCCGCCTGGAGACCACCATTCACTCCAGGAGGGCTTACTATTTTCCATTACCAAGCCTCTACTGAAATCCACATAAATCGTATTTAATGTTTTTTCAGGAAGTGCCTGCATGGGTATCTCAAGCTGACGGGAAAGCTCTTCCACGAAAGGCTTATTTGTTAAATAACGTTCACCAAGAGGCTGATATTTGTTGCCTTTTCTATAGTAAGTGTTTGTATTTCCTCCTACTCGAGGTGCTTTCTCCAGAACGGCAACACTGTAACCTCTCTGCTTTAGTTTAAACGCGGAATACATTCCTGAAGCTCCCGCCCCAACAATGCAAACATCTTTTATAGAATCTTGATTCGCTATTACATTCGCTGTCTGAATAAAAGCCATCAGCAGGGAAAATAAAATCACACACTGTTTTATGTATCTGGCCAAAAAGCGGTGCATGGATCGAGCTCTTATTTAATATGTGTAGCGCCACAATATAGACCTTTATTTATCCGCTACTTCAAAAAAATTCGCTATCAAATAAGACTCTTCCTCTATTAATTCAGCACTCATAATTCCAACATTGCTCTGACAGCTGACAACGGTGTTTAGGCCCGTCTGCTTCCGTATTACCAGATTGATAACCTGAATCACCTTCATAAAGCATAATCATGACATTGTCTTTCATCACTGCACGAGGTTCAAATAACTGTAAAGGTCTGTTGTCAGCCCAGGCCAAAAGGTTGTTAACGCTCTCAAAACGACTGATTTGAGTCAGAGTCACCAGCGTCGGCGGCATTATTTTTATCGTGCCATTATGGTGCGACTCTATAGCCTTAGCTGCTGGCAACCATTGATGGTCAACGATCTCACTGCCATCTATCGCAACATCATCACCTTTAGATGATGCCAGATAAAATGTGGTATCAAATCGTTTGGGCGTAATTGCTGGGGCAATCCAGCGAGACAAAAGCACCAAAGCTGTCTCACGAACTTCCACGCCGCATTCTTCAAACGTTTCTCGAACAGCGCATTTTCTGAAGACATCATCAGAAACGGCTTCGTCAGTCAGACCATCCTTTTCTTCTACAGCTCCACCAGGAAAAACCCAGTGGGCAGGAAGAAAGCTACTCTCGGGGTTACGCTTCAGCAAAAGAACTTCTGGCCCCTGCTCCGAATCTTGAACCAGAACCAGTGTTGCTGCCAGCCTGAGTTCAGCAGTTTCCTTTGCCATTATTCCATCCCTTTTCGTAGCATTGATCGATCTATCTTTATTGATGCCTCCTTGTTAAGCCACCTCTGACGTAAAAATTCAATGTCTTAATTTGTAACATTATGTGTTATTTTCTTTTTTCCTACTGGCCTCAGGAAGTCATGGCCAGAAGTATAAACAGGGATAAAGCTCCCATTGGGAGAGAATCAGGTTGACTGACAGGTTTCAGTAACAGCATGTCCATACAAGAAAAAGCACCTAACAACCTAACAGTAACAATCCCTGATGCTATTGGCTCCGCCTCAAACAGCCGTGTTTCAGAGAGCTATGCTTCACAAAGCTCTGCTTCAAAGCCATTGAACATCTGTCTTCTGGGTTATCGCAGCCATCCATACGTCGGCGGTCAGGGAATTTATCTCAAGTATCTCAGCAAGGCTCTGGTTGAAGCCGGTCACACTGTTGATGTTATATCCGGCCCTCCCTATCCGGAGCTGGATGCACGAGTTCGGCTGATTGAAATGCCAAGCCTGGATTTGTTCAACGAAGAAAGTCATATAAAAGCCTTGAGACCAAAACATCTGAAGTCATGGTCTGATTTCTATGAATGGTGGTCCATGGCTACTGGCGGCTTTGCCGAGCCCTATACCTTTGCCCGCAGAGTGGCAAAATACCTGAAGAAAACACCCCATCACTACGACATTATTCACGACAACCAGTGCCTTGGTTATGGCCTTCTGGATATCGAGAAACAGGGTACGCCTGTTGTGGCGACAGTTCATCATCCTATTACTCGTGACCGACAACTGGCGCTGGATGCCTGCCCTGACTGGGGCATGAGACTGCTGACCAAACGCTGGTATTCGTTTCTGGGGATGCAGAAAGAAGTCGTTCAGAAACTTTCCAATATCGTCACCGTTTCTGAACAATCCCGAAAAGATATTTCCGAAGCTTTTGATCGCTCTGAACAAGACATTGAGCTGGTATTTAACGGTATCGATACCGATGAGTTCAAACCATTACCAGAGATCAGTCGTAAGCCTTTCCGGTTGATGACCACAGCTTCTGCCGACCAGCCACTGAAGGGCCTGAAGTTTCTTCTCGAAGCCATTGCTCAACTGAAGCCAAAATATCCGGAGATGGAACTGCTGGTTGTTGGCAAGCTCAAAGAGGGCGGTCAGACAGAGATTCAACTAAAAGAACTGGGTCTTGAGGTTTCCGTTAAGTTCGTGTCAGGCATATCAACTCAGGAAATGGTAGAGCATTACGCCGAAGCATCCATTGCTGTATCGCCTTCTCTTTATGAAGGATTCGGCCTGCCTGCAGGCGAAGCCATGTCCTGCGGCTGTGCCATGGTTTCCTCTGATGGTGGCGCACTGCCAGAAGTGGTCGGTGACGCTGGTATCGTCGTTCCTGCTGGTAACAGCAAGGCTTTGGCTGACGCTATCGGTCATCTGCTCAGTAATCCGGAACTGATTACCGAACTGGGACAGAAAGGCAGAACCCGTATTCTGGAAACCTTCTGCTGGAAAGTTGCAGCCCGACAATTTGCTCAATACTACCAACGCATTATCGAAAACCGGACAGCAGATCAGGCTGACAATGGTTTTTCATCACCCCAGATTAAAACGGCCTGAGCATGCAAACCATAGATTTCAGTCGACTGCAGTTAACCGACGGTGACCGTGTGCTTGATGTAGGCTGCGGCGAAGGCCGTCACTCCATTGGCGCATGGCTGGAAGCCGATGTTGATGTAACCGGTATCGATCTTTCCGAGAAAGATCTGGCAACAGCCGAAGAACGTAAAGAAGACGCCAGACCATGGCTGAATGGTGATGACAGCCGTCGCTCACTCAGTTTTCAACAGGCCGATGCCACGAAATTGCCTTTTGAAGATCACAGTTTTGATAAGGTGGTCTGCTCGGAAGTACTTGAACATATTCCTGATTATCAGGCGGTTCTTAAAGAAATAAGACGTGTTCTTAAGCCTGGCGGCCTGCTGGCTATCAGTGTGCCCAGAGCCTGGCCGGAAGAGATCTGCTGGCGCCTCAGTAAGGAATATCATCAGGTCGAAGGCGGTCATATTCGTATCTTCAATGCCCTGCATCTGCAGCGGGAAATAGAAGCCTTTGGCTGGAAACGTTATGCCCGACACTGGGCTCATGCCCTGCACTCGCCCTATTGGTGGTTGAAGTGCTGGAAATGGGAACAGCCTTCAAAACTGGTGGATAACTATCACAAATTGCTGGTTTGGGATTTGATGGAAAAACCATGGATCACCCAAACCGCTGAAAAACTTCTTGATCCGGTACTGGGCAAGAGTGTGGTGATGTATTTCCGTTTTCAGCACAGTCTGGCTTCCGAGGACTCTGCTCATGGATAATCTGCTGCTGACCAAAGGGCTTTTTCCTCAACAGTTTCTTAATCAGTCTGCTGAATTTATTCTCTCGATTCAGCAGGCCGATGGCAGTATCCCATGGTTTAAGGGCGGCAAGCTGGACCCGTGGGACCATATTGAAGCCGCCATGGGGCTGAGCATTACCGGTTACCATGAACAGGCTGAGCGTGCTTATCAGTGGTTGAAAGAGCAACAACTGGACGATGGTAGCTGGTATGCCAACTATGTGGATGGTATTCCGGTCGACAGCGACAAAAAAGAAACTAACTTTGTCGCTTATATTGCCACCGGCGCCTGGCATCATTATCTGATTACAGAGAACAGAGCCTTTCTCGCTGACCTCTGGCCTGTGATTGAAAAAGCCATTGGTTTTGTTTTACGACAACAAGCACCAACGGGTGAAATCTACTGGGCTGTGAAAGCCAATGGCAACCCGGAACGTGAAGATGCACTGATTACTGGCTGCTCATCACTGCTGAAAAGCCTCGAATGCGCGATTCATATTGCCGATGCTCTGGGAAGAAGCTCAACCAACTGGCGAGACAGCTGGCATAAACTGGCAAGAGCCCTGAAGTATCAGCCTGAATGTTTTGACCGAACGTGGGAGAGTAAAGAGCGCTTTTCCATGGACTGGTTCTATCCCATTCTTGGCGGAGTCTTCAGAGGTCAGGAAGCCAGAGACCGCATTAACGAACGCTGGGACACTTTTGTCAGAAAAGACATGGGCTGTTGCTGCGTCAGCGATGAACCCTGGGTCACCATTGCCGAGTCCTGTGAGCTGACCATGGCATTGTTGGCGGCAGATGAAAAGAAGAAGGCCATGATGGTTTACAGCTGGCTCCATAACTGGCGCGACAGTGATGGTGGTTACTGGACGGGTTATCAATACGCCGACAAGGTAATCTGGCCCATTGAGAAAACCAGCTGGACGGCAGGCGCCATTATTCTTGCAGCGGATGCTCTGACGGAACATACCGCCGCATCGAGTATTTTCCTTGAATCAGGGCTTGAGATAGAGCCTGTTGAACTGCCAGCTAATGAAGCCATAGCTGACAGTTCAGTAGTCGCCGTTAACTAGCAGCGACGAAGTTATCAATTAGCGACGACGAAAAAGCCCAAGGGTATTAACCATAGGCAGCTCTTCAAATAGTCCGGAAGCTTTTGCCAGCTTCCAGATATTGTAGGGCGCCTGACCACCGTCTTCAGGGTTGGGGAAAATATCGTGAATGGCCAGAATGCCTCCGGGCTTGATGTGAGTTACCCAGCTACGGAAATCAGTCTGGGCCGCTTCTTCACTATGGCCACCATCGATAAAGACCATACCCAGAGGCGTTGCCCAGTGACGGGAAGCGACTGCCGAGGAGGACACGACAGGGACAACGGTGTCGTCCAGCTTTGCTTCTCTCATGGTGGTTCTGAACGCTTTGAAACTGTCCATCAGTCGCAGCTGCTGATCATAGAGGTCACTGTCATGGTATTCCTCGCCAAACTGATGTTCTTCCGAGCCCCGGTGATGATCAACAGCGTAGAGAACACTGTTGTTTTGCTGGCAGGCGGTACCCAGGTAAACCGTAGATTTACCGCAATAACTGCCTATCTCGAGACAAGGCCCTAAACAGCTGGCTTCAAGGGCATAGTTATACAAGGCTTCCCCTTCGTCATGGGCCAGAAAACCTTTTACTGCATCAATGTCTACTGGAAGATTGAATGAAAGAGTCAGAGGCATAAATCATTTTTCTTGTTTGTGATCGTTTACAAATAATAACAAAATCAGGCTGCTGTCGTGCGAAGAAATCATCAGCCTTACTGGCTTAAGGCACTGAACAATCGCTGGAACCGTTTTTACGTCAAACACTGGTTCAGCAAACACTTTGACCATCTGGGAAAATGTCCGATGGTACTAAACCCAAGATCAGCCGAAATCTTTGGTCACAACATCAGAGTCGGTGATTTTGTCCACCTGATCAGCGAACGCTGGAATCCGGTTCGCCTGACCAGCTGGAGTGGCAAAGGCATTCAGGGAGATATCTCCATCGGTGACTACTGTCTTATATCTCCGGGGACGACCATTGCTTCTGCTGCCAGCATCACCATCGGTAACAACTGTATGTTTGCCGCTGACTGTTATATCTCCGACAGTGACTGGCATGGGCTCTACAACCGCTTACGGCCTTTTCGCTGCACCAAACCCGTAGTGCTGGAAGATAATGTCTGGCTGGGCCATGGAGTGAGAGTGGGGAAAGGAGTCACCATCGGTGAAAACAGCGTGGTAGCAGCTGGCGCAGTTGTGGTTAAGGATGTGCCCGCTAATGTGGTGGTTGGCGGGAATCCGGCAAAGATCATTAAAGAGTTAAACCCTGAACGACGAATGTTAAAACGAGAGTTACTGTTCAGTCAGGGAGAGTATTATCTGGAGCAGATGGATGAGCTGGATAAATATATGATGGCGGATAACTCTTCTTTGGGCTGGATAAAGAGTTTGCTATTTCCTGATAAAAACACCTGATTTTCAAACAATTCTTGAAAAAAGTCTTTTAAAACAGCCTCTGAAAACAGCTTTTAAAACGATAAAGGCAGCCATAATCAGCTGCCTTTGTTGGTTTAAAAGATTCGTTTATCTGTTTGTTTATTTAGCAGACACTCTCCAGATACCGACAAAGTCAGGTACCAGATTTTCTTGTTCGCCATTCTGTTTCATCAGCTTTTCAATGCCTTCATCCAGTCTGTATTCAGTCTCGGTGTTCAACTCTCCGAAGGGGATTGAGGCTATGGCGGTAACAACAGGGTTGTCATGTGTCATTGCGAATGAAATATTCAGGTAGCCGTGCTGGTCAGCACTGACAGTGAAAAACTGATATTTCTGTTTGCCCTTGAATGCCAGCAGAAAAACCTGATTCCTGTTCTTTTCTGCATAGTCCAGAGCCGTTGCGATAATGGATCTGCTTACCGAGTTGCTCTTCTCTGTTTTTAACAAAACTGTTTCAGTCACACTGCCAAGTTGCAGTGTTTGATCACCGGCTACTTTGGCGAACTCTTCAGCCATTTTATTTATATCGTTACGGCTGTTCTGTATAGAGTCAGATGTTTTCACATCACCAATAAACTCCACCAGCTGCTTTACTTCCGGCTCACGATAACTGCTGCCGACATAGTCAACGTTGTAGAGTGCCATTCTGCCATTTGCTGCTTCAATATGATTCAGGAAGGTCTGTGTATAAGCCGGAATAAATGGGCTTTCTGTAGCTCCATCTAAGTTTGAGCTCCAGAGGCTACCCAGACCAATGCCGCTTCTTGCGAAAGATGAGAGTGCTCGTCCGATACTCCAGGCACTGTCCCAACCAAAACCATCGCTCTCCACTCGAGCCTTGGCAATGCCTTCATTAAACTGACGGCCGAACTCGATGGCTTTAAAGCCGTACCAGAGGCGGTCAGTAGAGAGATTACCTTCACTTTTGAGGAACGTGTAAGCAGCAATAAGGTGGCCAAGCTGTGTATCACTCAGTAGTGGCTGTTTTGCCCAGGCTTCAACGATAACAGGCTCAACAGTTCCATTAGCCCTGATTGCGCTAGCTCTTTGTAGAACGCTCTCATGCCAGGGTGAAAGGTCAGATAGAGACAGGTTCTCCTGATAACCTTCAGACTTCTCTTCAAGCTTGTTATGGACAGTAAAACGAGCGAATTCAACAGTATCATAAAGACTTGGCGCAGGTTCAGGTGTACCCATGAAGTAAGTCCAGGGACTGGCAATGGCCAGCGAAGACAGCAGGCTAAAAGCGATAGCAATAAAGGTATTCGTAGTTTTTCTCATGATCAATTTCCCCCCAGGATTGTTCAATGTCTGAAAGGTTTGAGCCTGAAATTGAACATTTGTTCCAAATATTGCCTGTCAGAGCGGTCACCAATACTGACAATCCTTGTGAATCCTTAAAGTCGAGGAGCTCTTATAGGTGAACCCAATTTATAAGCACCTTAAGGATCATGTCCTAAACTGTATCAATCGAGAGACTCTTATAACTTCAGGTCACAAGAATAAATATGCCATCGGATACATCAACTGCCTCACCTATAAGAACAGGCTTCAGCTCAAGACTCGGCTTCGTGTTAGCCGCAGCAGGTTCTGCAGTTGGTCTGGGCAATATATGGAGCTTTCCAACTCAGGTCGCTGAGAATGGCGGGGCAGCCTTTGTACTGGTATACCTTCTTCTGTCTCTGGGGCTGGCATACCCGGTACTGGTGGCCGAGCTGATGATTGGTCGCTATCAGCAAAGAGACCCGGTTACCGCTTTAGAGCAGCTATCCAACAAGCCTTCTACTCAACTCTTTACTCGAATCACAGGCATAACTGCGGTCTTCTTCGTATGCCTGATCTTTTGTTTTTACAGCATTGTCAGTGGCTGGCTGCTTGGTTTTACCCTGTCTCCCATTATCCGCACTCTGGGCCTTGATGGTATAAGCCAGTGGCTGACCAGCTTTTCCCCCTCCAGTAACTGGTTTCTGGCAACCCTGTTTATTGCACTGACTTATTCAGTGGTTGTTGGCGGTGTAAAAAAAGGCATCGAACGCTGGTCGAGCCGCTTAATGCCACTACTGATTTTGCTGCTGGTCGGCCTGATCTTGTCCATGCTCAAGCAGGACGGAGCGATGGTCGGTTTACAGCATTATCTACTGCCTGACTTCAACCGCATAAACGGGCAACTGGTCATGAGTGCTCTGGGGCAGTCGTTCTTCTCTATGTCGCTGGGTGTAGGTGTCATGATTGTCTATGGCTCTTACCTAAACCGTGGTGCCAATCTTCCGGTAACGGCTCTTCAAGTCTGTCTGATGGATACCGGCATCGCCTTTCTGGCTGGTTTATTAATTGTTCCGGCACTGTTTGTCGCACAACATTCAGGGATAACTATTTTCACTGCAGATGGCCTGCTTATCAGCAGCGATACTCTTGTTTTTCAAGTGTTGCCTGCCTTGTTTAATAATATGGGTATCAGCGGCTCCATCGTTGCATTGGCCTTTTTTACTCTGATGACCATTGCTGCACTTACTTCTTCAATTTCCATGCTGGAAGCACCCGTCGCCAGTTTGACAGAAAGGCTTGGCATGACACGCAGAAATGCCACTCTTGTTATTTCTGTCATGGTGATGCTGCTTACCACTATTGTTGTTTTTAATTTTGAACAGTTATTCTCATTGATCGTTACCTTAACCACTCAATACGCACAACCAATAAACAGCCTGCTGTTCTGTCTCTTTGCTGGCTGGCTGATCGGTCGAAACGAGAAGCTTAAAGAAATAAGAAATGGCTGGCCAGAAGCTGAACACTCCCTGTTCTGGAAAATCTGGCCCTGGTACATCAAGGTTGTCTGTCCGGTTTTAATCACTGCCATTATTGTTTATAGCTTTTCAAGTTAACCTCCCCAATCTTTCGAAGTACGCTCAAGTACTTCGAACTGCACTCTAAAGTCCTTTAAAAAACCTAATATAGATTCATTTTTTCTATGGAATAGTATTTACCACTATGCCATGATCGCGTCATTGCAGGCCAAAAGTCCGCAATAAAAACAACACCTTACGAATACCTTCGATAAGCCACCACATCAGGATAGGCAGTATGATTCAATTTTCCCGTACCTTGATTAGAATAAATCGTCCACTGGGAGCCTGGCTCTGCAGTGACAACTCCATGAACACAACCACCAGCGCGAAGCCGAGAGCGGGAGTTGTTCAGCCATGACTAAAGCATCCGCACCCTCTCTTCCTGTTCAATCGTCACAACCAGTTTCTCTTTCATCACTCGGCCCCGGCATCATGGTGGCAGCAGCCGCTATTGGTGGTTCCCATCTGGTGGCGTCCACTCAGGCAGGTGCCCTGTTTGGCTGGCAACTGGTCGGACTGATTATTCTGGTCAACCTGTTTAAATACCCTTTTTTCCAGTTTGGTGCCCGCTATGGTGCTGCAACAGGTGAAAGCCTGCTGGCTGGTTATGCCCGCCTTGGACGACCATGGCTGATGATGTTCCTTGGCCTGAATCTTTTTTCCAGTGTCGTTAATGTCGCAGCACTTCTTGGTCTTACCGGCGCACTGATTACCTGGTTTATTCCGGCAGTGTCAGCTCAAGTGCTTGCTGCAGTTGCTGCTCTTATCAGTGGCCTGATTATTCTTCGCGGCCATTACAATATGGTCGACTCCGTGTCCAAATGGATCGTAGCCCTGCTGGCTGTAATCACAATCATTGCGGCAGGTCTGGCCTTCAGTACAACGACAACAATAAGTCCGGATTTTGTAGCTCCAAGCCCATGGACACTGGCTTCTCTTGGTATTCTTATTTCCCTGATGGGCTGGATGCCAGCACCGGTGGAAGTTTCTGCCATGAACTCGGTCTGGTCGCGTAGTAAATTCAGTGACCAGAAACGTCCTGATATGAAAGCCGCTCTTTTTGATCTTAATGTCGGTTATATCGGTACCGCGCTGTTAGCGTTAGTATTTCTGGCTCTGGGTGCAAAAATTCTTCACGGCACTGGAGTAGAATTACCAAAAAGCGGAGCTGCCTTCAGTGTTCAGCTGGCGAACCTTTATGCTGCTGCAATGGGCGATTGGAGTCGCTGGTTAATGATGACCGCAGCCGTCTGCTGCATATACAGTTCAACCCTGACCTGTATGGATGGTTACAACCGGGTCAACAAAAGTGCCTTTGATAATTTAAACGGCCGTGACAGTGTTGATACCGAGAGTCCAAAGCTGGTGTTGTTAATGACAGCCGCCTCACTCTCCCTGGTATTACTTTTCCCCGGAACTATGCTGGCCATGTTGAAATTCGCCATGATGACAGCATTTCTGACAACACCTGTGTTTGCCTTGATGAACTATCGATTAATTAAGGCTGATCATGTACCTGAGCAGTATCGCCCCGGTGCACTTCTAACGGTATGGAGTCAGGCTGGATTGATCTTTCTGGCAGGATTTGCGTTGCTGTTTATCTGGTGGCAATGGTTGATGTAAAAGCTGTTAGATAAAGTCGAATCACAGCCTCTTAACCTTTAAAGAGCTTGATTCGACTTTCAAGCTCGGCTGCGGCAAGGTTCATTTGTCGCAGCCTTAAATTCATATAAAGTAACTCTTCTTCATCCGGTGTTTCTCCTTCGTACCATTTTTGTCGTTCCTTCTCGATTCCTTTCATCAAAGTTCTGTGTTCACTTTTCAGCTGATGAAGAGATAAGCGCTTATCAAGATCTGTTACTTTTTTCTGAGCTCGATAGAGCTCCTGCTTAAGCTCATCCCAGTGACCAAGACTGTCAGGTCTCTCATAGGCTTTCTCGGCTTTTGCCAACTCCGATAGTGCCTCAGCGTGTAATGTCTGTAACTCACCAAATGACAGATTATCGCCTCGCAGCTTTTGAAATAACTGACTCGCTTCTGCCATTGTGCAGCGTTTTTCAGGGTCCGGATTCAGCATTTTTTCCAGAACCTCACTCAGTTCTGGAACACCGTCTTCTTTTAATTTTTTGCGAACCAGACTCATACATCTTTTATGGCCATCAGGATTAAAACTCCACTTTCTATTTGTTTCATCATAATTCATCCAGATACCAGGCCTGATGCCGGTATACATTTCCATCATCATTATTCCGCACGCCCATACATCCTTTTTCAAAGACTTATTGGTTTCGGCAATCATAAATTCGGGAGAGTTGTAGTAAGGTGCTCCTCCAATCAGGCTGGTTAGTTCCTGATTCAAATCACTGGAGGAACCAAAATCTATAACAGACAGTTCCCCTGCATGATTAATCAATAAATTATCCGGCTTTAAATCATTATGCAGAATATTCTGTTCATGAAAGCTCGCAACGTGAGAGAAAAGTTGTCGTGTAATATTATGAGCCATTGCCTGAGGCAGTGGCTGAAAAACACCTGCCTCATCAGTTACCAGAAATCCTCTGACACTGTAGCCACCATCCGTCATGACTATGGGGAACTCCTGGTCATCGAGATCCATACCTAGATCCACAACTTTGACATTACCAGGATCCTGATTCTGTAAGTTTGATTCCTTCAGGGCAATACCGTGCTTGAACTCTCTTTCTGCCAGACTTTTGTTTTCATGCCCCTCTGCCAGTTTTCGTTTTTTCACAACGTAGGTTTTATCAAGGGTCAATGGATCCCATTCAGGCTCTACTTCCTTTTCCTTCCAGATCTGATCGACTAACTCTCCCACAGCACCCTTCAGCTGCTGAAAAAAGGATCTATCTTCCGCCGCTGACTCGGAAGATGCAGGTTCTGGCTCTTGTTTTGCTTCTGATAACACCTGCTTTCTTTTTGCAGGGAACACCACCGCATTGTTGCCAGCACCAATAGCTTCTTCAGAACCACTCTCCAGATCACCCAGCTTAGGTGATGGCAAGACCTGCCCTCGGTATTTAGGCAGAGACTCGGTAACCCGACTTCGACTGAGGTATAACTCGTACTCCCTATGCTCTTCAACACTTCGACGTTCCAGCATCGCCTGATATTTTTCAGGCGGTAGTGCATCAGGGCTACCTCTTTCAGAAATAGATGATTCAGGCTTTACGCTTCGATGGTTAAACTTTCCTTCATCAGAAGACTTACCTGCAAAATTCGACGCGTCTTCAGCCACTGGATAAATACCGGGATTATTAACGCTTTCATTACTTCCTATAGAATCTTTTCTAGCCATTAAATAGCTCGCTAATCGACAGCTTGGGATATAAGGAAGATTTCGGCCAGTAAGGTCACCTCTTTATTAGATCAAGCACCAAATGAAATATATTTTTATTTTAATTTCAATGAGTTAAAAGGTGACTACAGATAAATATTCAATTTAGGGGGGAGAGAAAGTAACTATTTGAGGAGAGTACTAACGATAACGGATATGAGTAATAAAAAGAGAGCAGCTGGTTTGCTGCTCTCAAGACACAGAAAACTTAGCCTTCTACAACGCCCTGACTCTTCAGGTAATCGTCGTAAGTACCATGGAAATCAACAACGCCTTCGTCAGTGATTTCAATAATACGAGTCGCCAGAGACGATACGAACTGACGGTCATGACTGACAAACATCAGTGTGCCCGGGTAGTTTTCCAGCGCCAGGTTCAGTGCTTCGATGGATTCCATATCCATGTGGTTGGTCGGTTCATCCATCAGCAGGATGTTTGGCTTATTCTGGATCAGTTTACCGATCAGCATACGACCCTGTTCACCACCGGAAATCACCTTAACTGACTTCTTGATATCGCTGGAGGAGAACAGCATACGACCCAGAGTGCCACGAATGGTCTGCTCGTCTTCACCTTCATTCTGCCACTGGCTCATCCAGTCAAACAGATTCATGTCTTTTTCAAAGTCGGCACTGTGATTCTGGGCATAGTAGCCAATTTCGGCATTTTCAGACCATTTAACAGTACCGCTCTTCGGCGCCATTTCCTGGGCCAGAGTGTGGAGCAAGGTTGTTTTACCGACACCGTTCTGACCAATGATTGCTACACGCTCGCCTACCTCTATCAGCAGGTTTACATCTTTGAACAACGGCTCTGAATCATAACCCTGGGTCAACCTGGTCACTTCGAGCGCATTACGGAACAGTTTCTTTTCCTGATCAAAGCGAATGAACGGGCTCTGACGACTGGAAGGTTTCATCTTCTCGATCTTGATCTTGTCGATCTGCTTGGCACGAGAAGTCGCCTGTTTGGCTTTGGAAGCGTTTGCAGAGAAGCGGCTTACAAATGACTGCAATTCAGCAATCTGTGCTTTCTTCTTGGCATTATCAGACTGCATGCGCTCACGAGTCTGTTCAGCCATGGTCATGTATTCATCATACGAACCAGGGAACAAACGTAATTCACCATAATCCAGATCTGCCATATGGGTACAGATACTGTTCAGGAAGTGGCGATCGTGAGAGATGATGATCATGGTGCAATCACGCTGTTTCAAAACACTTTCCAACCAGCGAATCGCATTGATATCCAGGTTGTTGGTAGGTTCGTCCAGCAGCATAATATCCGGATCAGCAAACAAAACCTGAGCCAGCAGAACACGCAACTTCCAGCCAGGTGCTACTGCACTCATCAGGCCATAGTGCTGTTCAATAGGAATATCCAGACCCAGCAGCAATTCACCTGCACGGGCTTCTGCAGAGTAACCGTCCATTTCACCGAACAGAACTTCCAGGTCAGCAACCCGCATGCCTTCTTCTTCTGTCATGTCCATCTTGGCGTAGATGGCGTCTCGCTCGGACTTTACTTTCCAGAGCTCGGCATGGCCCATAATAACAGTGTCGATAACACTGTATTCTTCATAGGCAAACTGATCCTGACCCAACTTGGCAACACGTTCGTTCGGGTCATAGTTCACATTACCGGAGGAAGGTTCCAGCTCACCGGTCAGAATCTTCATGAATGTGGACTTACCACAGCCGTTGGCACCGATCAGACCGTAACGGTTACCGTCACCAAACTTAACGGAAATGTCTTCAAACAGCGGTTTATCGCTGAATTGCATGGTGATATTTGCTGTGGTGATCAAATTCGTTTTCCTGTAAATAGAAAAAATCAAAAAAGGCTGCGCAGATTAACCTGACAGCCTTTTACGATCAAAGAGTTTATTGCCCATTCATTCTCTATAAAGAGTAACAGAGATTTTAATACCGACTGAAGTCTATGTCCGCCACATCATTGTAGTGGATTACCCTGTCAGCTGTGCCTAATACGGTGGTACTGACTTCAACACCTTCTTTCAATGTGACAACCAGCGGAATACCCTTCGCTCTGGCGTAGCCGGCTTCAATTCCCAGCCCAATACCTTTTTCAGAAACATCGATAACAACAAGATCCGATCCATCTATTTTGGCAAAGGTGTCTGCCATAATGGTGTCAGGTTCAAAGTGCTGGTCACCCCATTTTTCGAGATCTCTCACAACACAGTATGAGCTCCAGCCAAGAGCTTTGAACTTCGCTTCAAATTGTTCAATTAATTCTCTGTTGCGGTTATCAGAATGGTACTTGATACCAAAATACACTTTTTTCATTCGAACTTACTTCATTAACGAGCAATAACAACTCAGTTCAATCTATGGAAAGTTTTCTGTAATCGATCATAACGTCTATTGCCGTAGTCAGACAGACTCGCATCACCAGCTTGCACTTTATACAGAGCCCAGACAGACCAGAGTAAGTCCTGGGCATTCTGCCAGTGCTCAAGTCGTTGGTGTTCTTCGGAGCTAGGCTGACGCTGGAAGTAGTTTGCCAACAGTTGGTGGACCTGTTCTTCATTTAACTCTGCTTCCAGCGCACAGGAAGCCAAATCGAACATGGGATCATTAATGCCTGAGTATTCCCAGTCTATTAAGAACAACTGCTCAGGCCTGTCCCGGCGGTCTCTGCCGAAAATCAGATTTTCCGGAACCAGATCATTGTGGCAGAGGCTCGGCGGCTTCTTTGAATCCAGTGATTCCAATCTTGAATTAACCCACAATTTTATTCGTCCATAAGATTCTGGAAACTTCGCCCCTGTATCAATCACAAGTTTTTCATAATGCTCCAGCATGCCTCGAAAGTTAAATGGCTTCGCTTTGCTGGCACTCAGTCCATGCAGTTTTCTAAGGCAAGCGGCGACTTCCGGGAGGTTCTTTTCAATGTATTGCTTATGATAGGTAACACCTTCTACAAAAGCTGTTGCTTTAACACCACTTTCAACATCGAAGTAAATAGTTTCTGCATCAAGGCCTTCTCTTTTAATGATCTCAAGGTGTTGATATTCCTGAGCTCGATCGATCAAGGCTTCCGTTCCTAAACCAGGAATTCGTACTACGAATTCCCGTCCTTTATGCTCTCCATCTTCCAGCAGCATCAGAAAATTTTCATTAGTTAGTCCGCCGCCCAGTGTATCCTGCCAAACAACATGTCGTGTTTCGATATCCAACTCTTTTGTCATCTTCTTAAGCTGGCCTGCTGTTAATGGCTCAGATACAGGGCATACTTTCGCACCACGAAAAGAAAAATAAACTTTCTGCTTTAAAGCTGCGCTTTCTTTATTAGGGAATAGAGAAGCACCCTGCAATTCAGGGCTGACAGACACATCCATTTGGCACAGTCCTTTTTATTATGACTTTCATGCCTTGGACTGTGGTTATTCTGAGGGGTTCATAACAAGGACGACAGGACAGCTGACATCGTTCTACCAGGTCAGGCTTTAACTGAATGCACCGCCAGATCAACAACGGTGTCTACAGTTTTCTGGTTCAATCGGTGAGCTTTGCCATCCATAAACATTCTGGAGTAGTGGGCTTTCATCAAAGTGTGGAGAACATCGGCTGTGATTGCAGTATCAAGATTCTTTCGAAAGTGCCCTGAATCGATACCGCCCTTCAATTGTTTTTCAATTTGCAGGCGCCAGCGTCGATTGGCCTGCGAGATCATCGGCCAGCGTTCATGCAGCATGGGTTCATCCCAACTGATGATTGCCATCAGTAAGGGCATCTTATTCATCGCATCAAAGGGAGCACGAAGCGTTCGTGTCAGAGTAGCGATCGGATCATTGCTTTTTTCGGCTACAGAGTAAGCCATAGACATGTCATACCACTGTTCCATCGTATGTTTCAGAACCTGTTCAAACAGCTTTTGCTTGCTTCGAAAATAGTTAAAGATCAGCCCTTTGGAAACACCCGCTCTTTCAGCAATAGACTGAACTGAAGTGCCGTTATAACCCTTCTCTGCAAAACAATGACAAGCTGCTTCAAAAATAACCTGCTGTTTAAGCTGGCTCTGCTGCTCTCGAAGATTCATAAACGTCCCTGCTCTGTCTGCTGCCAACCCTCTGTCCAAAGCGAGAGTAAACTATCCTGAATGAAGAATAAAAGATTAAAGGAGTGAGACGATGCAGGAGTTACGTTTTCATCACGTTGGTATTCCCACCAGCGAAACTCTGCCGGAAGAAGACTATAACCAGGCCTTGAAACTTCACGCTACCGGCTACTTTGATTCGCCTTACGCGATTGAGTGGATGAATTTTGATGATGACAACAACCTTCCAGATATCATCAAGCAGGTTCCCCACGTGGCTTTTGTGGTTGACGATATTGAGGCTGCTCTGGAAGGAAAACAGATAGTTCTGCCACCGGAGAGTCCTGCCGAAGGCGTCACAGTCGCTTTTATTCTGGATGGTCGAAATCTGATTGAACTGATGCAATTTGACCGGCCAGAGCAGGAAGTCTGGCCGCATCCGTGTAAATTCAAACTATGAACGAACGAACGGACTGATAACTAATAGAGCAACTTCCCTTGTCGAGCATGATCATAAGCCGTCCACAGCGCTGGCACCAAAACCAGAGCGTTTGCAATCAATGTCCCCCCCCAAAATGCTACGTCTCTCAGTTTATAAGCTGGAGAACTTGGCACGCCGGCTTCAAATAACTCTGATGTCACTTCCCAACTGAATGGATATAAAAGCACAGCCAAGGTGATATACGACATCGATGTGGTTTTACCGTTGCTCATCTGATGTCCCATCTGACTCCAGTCTTCGATATAGCTATAAAAGGGAGTCTGATACATTT
Organism: Endozoicomonas sp. OPT23; assembly: GCF_009653635.1. Lineage (GTDB taxonomy): Bacteria > Pseudomonadota > Gammaproteobacteria > Pseudomonadales > Endozoicomonadaceae > Endozoicomonas_A. The sequence continues at coordinate 264,917 of NZ_PPFD01000003.1, forward strand.
CCTGATCGAAAACCCTGATGATTTTTGCCAAATCTCTGGCTGGAAAATTAGACTTCATCAGCCATTCAGCCATCCCTTGTTTCTGATAGTCTCCGGAAGGCCCAGTCCTCTTTCGAGCGGCTACCTGTGCCGCAGCAACCCCGACAGTAGTAGCGACATCCAGACAATAAAGCTGATCTTTGACCTGAACGACATCAAGTCCCAGTGACGAACAGTTGTAGGCATGTTCAAGCTGAATACTGTCCATTTCATCACTGTGCTGACTGGTGTGGCAGGTCAATGTACTACCTAAGCTACCTTCTTCTGGCCAACTCAGACCCTTATCACAATATGACTGTACATAAGGTAAGTATCTCTCCCTTCTATAAGGATTTTCGGATTTTTCAATAGGCTTTAGCAGTAACGCGGCAAAGCTTGCTATACGGGAAGTATGAAAGGGCACTTCTCCTGAGGCCATACCTTCATCCGGCAACACAATATCAAAACCCTGCTCCTTGAGTTTACAGGCTCCTGGAAGAACGATCGGTAAAAAACCAAGAACCTCTTTCCCTAATGTGTAACGGGCACTGTGCTGAACAAGACTCAAGCGATCTTTCTCTGAGTCATAGCTAACCAACTCTTTGAAGCACTCTGATTCAGTTATTCCTTTCCTGCAGTATTGTGTTAACTGCTCAAGGTATTCACCTTCAGGCAACCCTGTTCTTTCATCAAGACAGCCATTCACAGAAGCCGCTGACACCAAAACAGGCACTAGTAGCAAAAACAGAAGAGAGTATTTCATACTAAAAGTAATCTTTATGTCTGATTTATTTTGAATACCAGCCTAGACCAGCTTTTTGAAGTTGCATGAGTTTCCCTTAATTAATTCATTGACCAAACTGTATTTTTTGGTCAATGAATCTTATGTACTCTGCGTTTTAGATATAAAAACAATAAAAAGGACATGATCATGGAACTCATAGGCCAGAAGATTCTTATCACGGGTGCGACCGGCCAGCTTGCCTGGTACATCGCCTCCAACCTGGCAAAAGACAATGACGTTCATGCCATGGCACGCTTCAGCGCTGAAGGCAGCATGGATCGCCTTTTGGAAGCTGGCATGAGCTGCATCAAGCGTGATTACGCTTCTGATGACCTAAGTGATATCGAGCCGGATTTTGATTATGTTCTGCACTTTGCCACCTACCAGATAGCGGGCAGTGAAGACTTTGATGAAGCTATTCGCGTGAATGCTGTCGGTACCGGCAAGTTGATGCACCATTTCCGCAATGTGAAAGGCTTCTTCTTCAGTTCAACCTGCTCTGTTTATCAGCCAGCTGGCGCAGAACCAAGAAGTGAAGATTCTCCTCTGGGCGACAGCATGCGTGGGCATGCACCAACCTATTCCTTCTCCAAAGTAGCTGCTGAAGCAGTGGTTAAATTCAATGCCCAGCAGTTTAATATTCCAACGGTTATTGCCCGTATGAACGTTTCCTACGGCAACAATGGGGGCCTGCCGGTTCTGCACCTGAATAACCTGAGAAACGGTGATCCGATCTACCTTCACCATGAAAAGCCTAATTACTACAGCCCAATTCATGAGCGTGATTACTTCGATAAAATGGTTCAACTGCTGGACCATGTTTCAACGGAGCCTACCGTAGTGAACTGGGCGGGCAGTCAGATTGTCAGTGCCGAAGAGTGGTGTGAGTATATGGCTGATATTCTCGGCGTTAAACCTAACTTCGTTTATATGGACCTGATTCCGGGTGCTCCTGCTGACACCAGCAAGATGGAGGAACTGGTCGGGAAGACCAGTGTTGACTGGCGTGACGGTATGCGTGAGCTGATTGAACAGGAAGCCGCTGATTACCGTCAGAAGTAACCATCCCCAGTAAAAACCTCTCCCGAGAGAGATACCTTTCATCAGAAGGTCATCATTCTCGGGAACTTATCACCCTCCTCTGGAACAAATATGTATACACATTAATTTCCAGGGATTGGTCATAATGAAAACAAATGGATTACTTCGACTCTTACTGATTACAGTACTATTTACCACTCTCCATGCACAGGCTGAAACCGCAATGACGGTGTCAGGACAGCCTTACTGTCTAATGGATCCAGATCCTTATGCCTGCATTAAAAGCGGCGAATCCCATGCCGATTTATGGCGGTGGAAACATTATACAGAAACAAAATCTCTAGCGGCTGCCGGGTTTACTCTCGATAAAAACGACCATTTCCTTTGTCGCGCACAAGTTCCTGACTCTAACAAATGGTACGCAGGTTATTTGATTAACTCAGGTCAAAATTGTCAGTTGATAACCAGGGATGAGGCCCCTGCTGAATTTGAGTTACCCAACGGTGTTGCAATGCTCGAATTCGAATGGCAAAGAGAGGATTATATTCCAGAAAAAGCAATGCGCTTAAGTAGCAATTATTCACCGGAGCTGAAAAAAGTTTTCCCCTCTGAAGGCAGTGAAACCTGGTGCTGGTTTTATACAGATGAGGACATTTTCTTAGGTGTTCTGAAAGTTAACGCTGCAGGAGAAAAACTCTGTCGTGCAAGGAGAAGCAGCCCTGGAGAGACTATTAACAGTAACATCGCTGCTAATGTCGCAGGTACTATTGAAAGTAGTCAGGAAACGAATACAAACAATCTTGAAGTTAATTTCAACAACGAAGTTGAAAAAAATACCAGTAAGTACCTTAGCAGTCGTTATTACAGTGTTTTTGCTTACAACGAGTTTAAACAGCATGAAATACTTTACCCTGTTGCTCCTGAGACTGCAGCCTTTTATATAAGTGTTATGGCGATATTTGCGCTCACATGGTATTGCACTGGATGCTGAGTTATTACTAACAAATGGTTTCAGGAAGGCATCTCTGCCCTCCTGAAGGAAAAACGATACAGATCAAACTCTGTCTCAACCAGCATCGTTTACAATCAATCAGCTATTAGCCATCTTTCTTGCCGCTTCCACTACAATCGCAACAACGTTGGATTCAGTGTTTTTCATCAGGGATTCATCCGGAATCTCCTGCTGAGTGCGGTTAACAATAACACCGGCAACACAACCTGCTTTCCAGCCATTGCTTGCGCACATGGTCAGCAGGGTCGCTGATTCCATTTCATAGTTCAGTACGCCCATTGCCTGCCATTCCGCCATGGAATTCTGGAAACGACGAACCACACGACCGGAAACTGTGTCGTAACGTTCCTGACCCGGGTAGAACGTATCGGAAGAAGCTGTCACACCTACATGAGGCTCCTTACCCGCATCTCTGGCAGAGTCTACCAGGGCAGAAGTGCAGACAAAGTCAGCAACAGCGGGGAATTCCATTGGTGCAAAGTGCAGGCTGGCACCGTCCAGACGGACAGAGCCGGTAGTAACGATGACATCACCTACGTTAACGTTTTCCTGAATGGCACCCGTAGTACCTACACGCAGAAAGGTATCAACACCCAGCTGTGCCAGCTCTTCAACGGCAATGGAAGTAGATGGACCACCGATACCGGTAGAACATACGACAACAGGCTTACCATCCAGATAACCCAGATAGCTGGTAAACTCACGAGTACTTGCCAGTGCTTTGGCATCATCCATCAGTGCTGCGATTCTCGCAACACGCTCAGGATCACCTGGAACGATAGCTACGTTAGCACCGTCCAGCATTTCTTTGGTCAGACCTAAGTGGAATACAGAACTCATCATTGCACCTTATTTAATGATGAAAAAGTAATGACACAAGACTACATCAGTTAAAAAACAACCACAGTAAAATCCGGTTGTTTAACATCATAAATTTAAGAACCGCTATTCATCATTATTGAAGATGCAGTTTAGAGTACTCAGGCTTTATAACCACTCAGGCTCTGTAACTGCCGGGAATAAATCCTTCACAATTTAAATTCTTTGCCATACTGGACTGCACTTTTTTTTAAAATCGGAGAAGAGTTATGCGTAACCTTCAACCGCTCTGTCTGGCCGGCCTGTTTTCAATTTTTTCATCACTCTCAATAGCAGACACTACTCAGGTCATGCTTTGCGAGACAGAAGAAAACATGGCAATTCCAAGCATTAAGGATGCAAAATTCACCTGTTACGTTGAGGGTAAAGCGAGCAGCGATTATACATCGGTGTTAAAAGCCATGCAGGAAGGCTGGAAGCCTTTTAATACCAGCGTTGGTAATGGAGCGACGGGCACTTATGAACAAGGGGCTAATGATAAATATCTGGAAAGAAGTAATACTTTTACAAAAATCATTATTCTGTTGGAAAAAAAATCAGAGCTTATTATCCCTGAACAATAGAGCAGGCAGGTTTCACTACCATCTGGCTGCCTGCTTCAGTGATAATGCGTTATTTATTAAGCAGAAGTAGAATTGATGAGCTTTATTGTCCCCCCCTGTCCGGAGGAGCTGGCCGAGCTATACAGAGATGACCAGATTGTTGTGGTCTCCAAGCCTTCGGGTTTGCTCAGCGTACCCGGTCGACCACCTAACGACAGTGATAGTGCACTGGGCCGCCTTCAGGCGATAAACCCTGAAAGCAGGGTTGTACATCGACTGGATATGTCCACATCCGGCTTGATGGTCTTCGCATTAAATGCCGACAGCCACAGGCATCTCAGCCGTCAGTTTCAGGACAGAAAGGTCAAGAAAGGCTATGCCGCTGAAGTCTGGGGTAAACCTGAAAAACCTGAAGGTGAAGTGAACCTTCCTCTGTGCTGCGACTGGCCAAACCGTCCAAGACAGATGGTAGACCATGAACTGGGAAAACCCTCGCTCACTAAATATCAGCTTATGGCTGATGACAGTGCTCACGGTAGAGTCTGGTTAGAACCTGTTACCGGTCGCTCACATCAATTGCGAGTTCATATGGCCGAGCTGGGGCATCCTATTATTGGCTGTGAGTTTTATGCCCATAAAGAAGCCAGAGAGTATTCCCCAAGGCTTCACCTTCATGCCAGTTTCCTCGAATTTACTCATCCGGAGACTAATGAACGGATAACGTTCAATAGTCCTGCGCCATTCTAAGCAGGCCAACTTAAACCTTTAAGTCGGTCTGAAGTGGAAAAAGTGTTGCTCAACATTGGTCGTTTTTTAGCATATGCTAGCCACCATAAATATCTGGCGACTCTCAAACAGATGAGAGCTATAAACACGATAATGGAAGTTGTACATGAAACCATTTACCAGACTCGGACTTTTAACTTTTGCCTTAACCTTCAGCATGCTCACTCAGGCAGCTGATAAACTGACTCTTCTGACCGAAAACTACCCTCCGTTTAACATGAGCATTGAAGATAAGAACTTTGCTCGGTCCAGTGGTATCGACGGAATATCAGCGGATATTGTTCGGGAAATGATGAAGCGGGCCAAGATCAATTATTCCATGACTCTGCGCTCTCCCTGGAGCCGTATCTACAACATGACTCGTAAAAAAAGCAATTACGGCCTGTTTTCAACAACTTTGACTGAAGAACGCAAGCCTCTGTTCAAGTGGGTGGGCCCACTGGTAGAAAATGGCTGGGGGGTTTTCAAGAAAGATGGTAGCCAGATTCAGATATCTTCTCTGGAAGATTTGAAAAAGTATAAGGTAGGTGGATATAAAGGGGATGCCAGCACCGAGTTTGTTAAATCCCATGGCATTAAAGTTATAGAAACAGCTCTGGACAAATATAATGCAGAAAAGCTGGAATCCGGCCGTATTGACCTATGGATCTCCAGCCGCTTTACCTCTTCTCATATTGCAGAAACTGCCGGCGTTCCAGCTCCGGTAGCCATTCATAACCTGAAAAATGTTGACCTCTACCTTGCTCTGAACCTGAATACCTCAGACGCTATCGTTAAGCGCTTACAAGCGGCTCTAGACTCCATGAAAAAAGACGGCAAGTTTGACGAACTGATGAACAACTACCTCTAGCCAGTCTGTTGAAAATAAATGGAATTAAAAATCCATATATTTTCACGCTGTTTAAGTGTCTAGACACGCGATATTGAATATTAAATTACAGCTTTCCCGCCTGCGATGGGCAAGCTGTTCACGAGTTCGGAAGTCTGGGCACTTGATAGAAGACTCCTGACCATTATTAATAACCAGATGGTATGAAAACATACTCAACATTTATCTTATTTTGACATAAGCTAACACTTAGAAAGTACCTGACACTGCTTTCAAAAAACCAAAAGCTATAAAAAAAACAAAAATGGATGTTGTATATGAAGTCACTTGCCAGACTCGGAGCCTTTGCTATAGCACTGGCTTTCACTTCACTCAGCCAGGCCGCAGACAAAATAACTCTTCTGACCGAGAACTACCCTCCCTTCAACATGAGCATCGATGACAAGAACTTTGCCAGAGAAAGCGGCATTGATGGCGTCTCGACCGATATTGTTCGGGAAATGATGAAGCGGGGTAACATCAAATACTCCATGACTCTGCGTTCCCCCTGGAATCGAATTTATGAAATGACTCAGAAAAAAGACAACTATGGTCTCTTTTCAACGACCTATACAGAAGAGCGTAAACCGTTGTTTAAATGGGTAGGCCCTTTGGTAGGCAACGACTGGGTTGTTTTTAAAAAACCCGGCAGTGCTATCAAAATCACATCACTGGATGATTTAAAGAAATACAAAGTGGGCGGTTATAAAGGCGATGCCACGGCTGAGTTTCTGAAATCCAAAGGCATTGATGTTATTGAAACGGCTCTGGATAAACATAACGCCGAGAAGCTTGCCGTTGGCCGAATTGATCTCTGGGCATCCAGCAGATTTGCCGCTCCCTATGTTGCCGAAGCAGCGGGGGTAGAGATTCCGTCGGCTATCTATACCTTCAACAGCGTCGACTTTTATCTGGCTCTGAATTTGAACACGTCAGATTCTATTGTCAGCCATCTTCAGTCCGCTTTGGACTCAATGAAGAAAGATGGCACCTTTGACTCCATGGTCAAAAACTACCTTTAATTGTTCTCTATAAAGATAGAGTGGAACGTAAGTTCCATTTTATCTGTCTCACTGCTACATTGACTGTTCACCTGATATTTAAAATAAAAATAAGAAGTGAGCTCTATGAAGACCATTAATGAGTGGTTCGATGCCTATGGAGAAAGCCACCAGAATCCTATTAACAAACTCATTCACTGGATCTGTGTACCTGCCATAATGCTCAGCATTATTGGCATGCTCTGGGCATTGAGTCCTTGGCTGGTGTATGCCGTTATGGCCGTGACCCTGATATTTTATCTCAGCCTGTCAGTACCACTTTCCGCTATTATGCTGGTTATTTATGCATTCATGATTACTATTGCTGAGGCTATGGGGTCATCATTACTATCAGTCAGTATCTGTATATTTGTTGTCGCATGGATCTTCCAGTTTATTGGTCACAGTATTGAGGGCAAAAAACCTTCCTTCTTTGATGATGTGAAATTCCTTCTCGTTGGACCGTTGTGGTGTCTAAGCTTTCTGTTTGATCGCTGGAATCTTAAGTACTGACCCATGCTTGTTATCAGTTTGATGTCTTTTATAAACGATAGATAAAAGACATTAATCGCTTACTATTTATACCCATAATCTCTGCTCGATATAAATCTATAAAACTATAGCTGGAATATATCTATTGAATTAGTAGACGACTGGTCATATTATCCTGCCATGGCAAGACCAAGACGAAGCGAACACAGCAAGCAGTCCATTCTTGAAAAGGGTGTAGAGCTGCTCTCGGAACAGGGCTATCACGGCACCGGACTAAAACAGATTCTGGATGCTGTTCAGGTACCCAAAGGTTCTTTCTATAACTATTTCCCGAGCAAAGAGCATTTTGTTGCAGAGGTTATTGAGCACTACAGTGAAGCGGTATCAGTCGCTACAGCAGATAACCTGAATACTGATGGGCTGTCGCCAAAAGAAATAATACGGGCAACCTGCCACTTGATTGTTCAGTTTCTGCATCAGGAAGATTGCAAAAAAGGCTGCCTGCTTGGCAACCTTATTGCCGAAGTCGGTGGTACTCATAAGCTCTGTACAGCAGCACTGGTACAGGCAAGAAAACGTTGGCTCGAAGCTTTCCAACAGCTGTTTGAACAGGGACAGCTGGCGAGAGAATTTCGTACAGATATTTCTGCTGAAGAACTAACGATTTTGTTCTGGAATATCTGGGAAGGCAGCTTGCTGCAAATAAAGCTCGAAGGCTCAAAAGACGCCCTCGACCGTGTACTAGATCAAACATTGAACACTCTTTTCCGACCCTGTTAGTCGTCTGAGAGTGCGGCCTGGAAAAGGCCTGATAAAAACCGGGATAACTTCCCGGATTTTTTTAAATCAATTAAAAGACGACCGGTCTAATTTAGAGAATATGCTATGAACGACACTATTCAGCTAAACCACGCTCTTGAACTGAACTCCGGGATCAAGGTTCATAACAGACTCTTTAAGTCCGCCATGAGTGAGCAGCTTGGCGACAAGCACCTTAACCCAAAACCTGAGCTGGTTGAGCTCTATCGTGTATGGGCTGAAGGCGGCATTGGCATTTCGGTGACCGGTAACGTTATGGTTGATCGTTCTGCACTTGGCGAGCCACGAAATGTCGTTCTTGATCAACACAGTAATCTGGATATGTTCAGGTCATGGGCAAAAAACGGCACTCAGCAGAACACACAACTCTGGATGCAGTTGAATCACCCGGGAAAACAGGTGCCAGCCATTCTCTCCGAAGTACCTGTTGCACCTTCAGCTATCCCTCTGACAGGCGGATTGGAGAAAGGGTTTAATACTCCAAGAGCTTTGACTGAAGCTGAAATACTCGAAATCATTGAAAGATTTGCCACTTCCGCTTCTCTGGCCAAGAAAACAGGTTTCACAGGCATTCAGATTCACGGCGCCCATGGTTATCTGGTTAGCCAGTTTCTATCACCTCGTCACAACCAGCGAACGGATCAATGGGGTGGTACACCTGAAAACCGCATGCGTTTTGTGCTTGAGGTATATCGTGCCATACGAGAAAAAGTGGGCAACAATTTCCCCGTTGGCATAAAACTGAATTCGGCAGACTTTATGAAAGACGGTTTCACTGAAGATGAATCCATGACTGTCGTAAAGGCACTGGACAGTGCCGGTATTGATTTGATCGAGATATCCGGCGGTACATACGAATCACCCAGTATGATGGGTGCCAATGTAAAAGAGAGTACACGACGCAGAGAAGCTTATTTTCTGGAATACGCTGAACAGGTACGCCAGCATGTATCAACACGGTTAGTGGTCACCGGCGGTTTCCGTTCAGCAAAAGCGATGACCGAAGCTCTGCAATCCGGTGCCACCGATATGATCGGTGTAGCCCGCCCTATGGCTTTGCAACCAGACCTGCCAATCAGGCTGATCAATGATCCTTCATATCGAATCGAGCTGCCTAACCCGACAACAGGCATTGCTGCCATGGATCAAATGTCCATGCTGGGTATCACATGGTTTGAAGCCCAGCTGCAGCGTATCGGAAAAAAGCAGCAACCGAAGCCAAAACTTTCTTCCTGGTTTGTAGTTTTCCAGATGTTTGCCGGCCTCGGTAAACACGCTTTCCAGAAACGAAGAGCCTGATACTGACGTATTCGGATTACAGCCACGCTTCACTGTAATCCGGAACCTTAACCTCTGGCTGGTTATTACTATCAGCCACCATTTCAGTGACCGACTGCCGCAGCTTAATCTCGCCCGTCCATACCGGTAGATCGAGATCTTCCTGATCTTCATTTGCCGGTCCTGTTCTCACTTTTACTGACACTTCTTCCAGTTCAATGGCCAGTATTGATGTAGCTTTCAGCTCTTTCTCGGTAGGAGCGCGAACCTCTTCCCAACGACCGGGAGCAATACCGTCAAGAAAGGCTTTCAGGGTATCGTTGGTTTCAACCGGATCATCAACCACCCTGAACTGACCAAACACGACAGCCGAACGATAGTTAGTGCTGTGATGAAAAGCTGATTTGGACAGTACCATGCCATCAACAATGGTTGCTGTAACACAACAGTTAGCGCCTTCAGTCAGAGCCTTGATCATTCGGCTGCCTCGGCTGCCATGAATATACAACTGATCACCCTGACGCCAGCTGAGCATCGGAATAACATAGTTCTGATCATCAACAGCAAAGCCAACATGAGCAATACGGGCTTCATCCAGAATCTGGTACAGCATTTCTCTGTCAAACACGGCTCTTTTGGGGCCACGCTTCACTCTGGTTTTTGGTGTTTCTTTTATAGGTTCCATCACTTTTTCTCCTGCCGAACACAGACTGTGAACAAAGAGTACTGAGCAACTGGTTCTTTCTGCAGAGCCAGTTTTTATTTTTTCATAGAACCAATTCAGTCATACTTCCAAAAAACAAAGCTGTGAACAGCCATGAATACACGAGCCAAACCGTTGCTTGCAGAATTAACGACCATTTCTCTTGAAAGCAGAAGCAACGAACCCAAATTCAAAGCACTCTACCGTGAACTACGGCAAGCCATTCTGGCTGGTCGATTCAAGTCCGAAACCCGCCTGCCTTCAACCCGCAGTCTTGCACTACAACTGTCGGTTGGTCGCAATACCGTACTCAGTGCTTTTGACCAATTGATTGCCGAAGGTTATCTGGAAACCCGCAAAGGGGCAGGCACTTACGTTGCTTCCGAGTTACCCGATCACTGGATTTCAGCAAAGCCTTTAAACAAAAAATCCTCTGTAAAAAAATCTGAAGCCATTGCGCTTTCAAACTATGGCAAAACACTGAACAAGGAATCCATCAGAAGCGAATACGGCAACCAGTCGTTTGCCGTTGGTGTACCGGACCTGAAAGCTTTCCCACACAAAACATGGAATCAAATCGCTACTCAAATCAGTCCAACAGGTTTATCCGGACTTATGGGGTACGACGACCCCAAAGGTTACCAACCTTTAAGGGAAGCGATTGCTGATTATGTCTCTTCCAGTCGAGCGGTTAACTGTTCGCCTGATCAGGTGCTGGTAACGTGTGGGGCTCAGCAGGCGCTCGACCTCTGTGCAAGGCTGTTGCTGGATACCCATGATATTGCGGCAATGGAAAACCCTGGTTATATCGGTGCACGCAGAGCACTGACCGCAACAGGTGCAAAGGTTGAACTCTGCCCTGTTGATGATCATGGCATCAATATTTCGCCATTAAAAAAACTGAGCAATCCACCAAAGCTCTTATATGTCACACCTGCTCATCAGTACCCTCTGGGCGCCATGCTGCCACTGGAAAGACGACTGAGTTTGCTTGAATGGGCGACTGAGAATAACTGCTGGATTATCGAAGACGACTACGACAGTGAATACCATTATCAAAACAGGCCCATCGCCAGTCTTCAGGGCTTAGCCGGTAATGATCAGGTCATTTATATGGGCTCATTCAGCAAAGTATTGTTTCCATCTCTAAGGCTTGGTTATTTGATACTGCCTCCTTCTCTGATGCCAATATTTACCTGTGCTCGACAGGAGCATTCAGGCCTGATTCCGATCCACAGTCAGGCAGTGACCGCCGAGTTTATGCAGCAGGGTCACTTTGGGCGACACCTTCGGAAAATGCGCGTTTTGTATGCAGAGAAACTGGATTGTTTACTGAAAGCCTGTGAGCAATTAAAGCCTTGGTGCACGGTTCATGCTTTAGGGGCTGGCATGCATCTGGCGCTGGAGTTTAATTCTAAGATGTCAGAGTCGGAGGTATCTAAAAAACTACAGCAGCAGGGTGTTCTTCATAGCAGGCTAAGTCACTATTATCAGGGACAGAGTAAGAAACAGGGGTTGGTTTTAGGCTTTGCCAACAGTTCCCTTAATCAGATCAATACGGGAATTACAGATATAAGAAATGTATTAAATTCATGAGCTATGATTTACTGTTTTAATAACAACCGCTGATTGGACGGAGTCGATGAAGAAGCTCAAGAATGAAACCGAACTGGTCAGGGAGGCTCTACGCATTGGGGCTGTTTATGCGGAAAAACGTCAGGCCGCTCAGTTCGAACCCACTGACTCTGCAAAACAGAAGGTTGAGTACCTTTATCACCTGCTGGTTCACGATAGCCTGATTCAACCCTTAGTAAAAGGTGAAGAAAGTGAACCCAATATGCGCCGTAAACTGGCTCTCTGGATTTCCCGCCGTTTGCCTTCTGATCATCCGTTGATGAAATAGATCACTGACATAATAATTCAGACATCTTTTCCCGCCGGAGGCGGGTAGAGATATCCATACATTGAATGAAGTGTCTGTTCATTCAGACTCTGTTCAATATCAGGCTCTTTCAGTAAACTGGCCGACCACTATTATTGACCGGCCCGTTCATAATGAGCCTGAAGTTCCGCTGCCCCGTTTGCCACTCTCAACTCTCTCAACCTGAAACACCTTCTCAAGGTGTCAGCTGTGAGAACAATCATCAGTTTGACCGTGCCAAACAGGGCTATTTGAACCTGCTGCCAGGCCATAAAAAGAAAAGCAAAAATCCCGGTGATGATAAAACGATGGTTCAGGCCAGAACCCGTTTTCTTGATTCTGATTGCTATCGCCCTGTGGCTGAAGCTCTGGTCAACAGTATCAAATCTATTGCCGACAACGACTCTCCAGTTATTCTGGATGCGGGTTCAGGTGAAGGCTATTACACTGACCTGATCAAACAGGCTCTACCAACATCAGACATTGCAGGTCTCGACATATCAAAGCCTGCCGTAACAGCCAGTTGTAAAAGAAACAAAAGCATTGATTGGCTGGTTGCCAGTGTGAACGATATTCCTCTGATGGATAATAAGCTGGACGCTATTGTCAGTATATTCTCCCGCTGTGACTGGCAGGAGTTTGGTCGCACCTTAAAACAGGGGGGCCATGTTTTTGTACTGGCTCCGGGCGCCGAGCATTTGATGGCACTTCGTCAGGCTATCTATGAAGAAGTGCGCCCCTATCCGGTTGATAAGCTGGTGACTGATCTTCCGAAACAGTTTGAGCTGGCTGAATCAAAAGACGTTCAAGGCACTATGAAGCTCACCTCAAGCGAACAGATTCTCGACCTGTTGGCAATGACACCTCATTACTGGCACGTTAAGCCGGAACAGAAGCAGGCTCTGGAAAAGCTGGACAATCTGGAATGCAGCTTTGATATGAAGCTTTATATTGTTCGCAAAGTCTCTTGATTAAAAAGTCACCTAACTAAAAACAGTTTCCTGATTAAACACTTATTAAGGCAAGACCAATATCAATGGCCAAAAGTAATCGAAATAGCGCGCCCAAAGCTCAGGAAGAAGCGATTAAAATAGCTAAAGCAACCCAGCGCCCTGGACAAAATAAAGAGCAGACCAAACTGATTGCTAAAGGCATTCAGAAAGGTATTGAAGAGTACAAAAAGCAGCAGAAAGAAAAAGCCAGAGAGCTGGATAAAACCTTAAAGAAGGTAAAACGTTCTGCCAATGAGAAGCTTGAACCGGAAGTTATTCAACAAGAAAAGATTGTCTATCGCCAACACTGGTTACCATGGATGATTAGCTTGGTCAGCCTTTCTCTATTGGCACTACAGTTCGCATGGAGTGGTGTTTCTCTGCCTTAAACGGGCTAACTCATTAAGCTAAAGACTACGAACTGCAAGGGTAAGAGAAATCAGCTAGCAAAAAACAAAATCATTACTAATATTTATATTCAATATTTTCTGTTGAATGAAGGTAATGGCAGTGATCAGTTTTCATCGCACTCTGGTTCCCCTACTCACTGCCCTTGCCCTGTTCAGTTTCTCTGCACTGGCTGAGCATCGAAAGTGCCATAACTGCGGACAATGGTACTTCAGTGAATCGCAATCCCCTTTTTGTCCCCACACAGAGATACCTGACGCCCCTGATAGTTCTCACTCATTGCACTCGCTTTTCTCAAGAGAGCAACTGAGTACTTTCACGATGAGGCAAGCCTTAGACATGATTGATATGGCTACTCACTGTAAAGGATTCACGCTCTTAAGGTTTCCTCTTGCTCAGATAAGCAAAGCACTTGAAAAATACCACAGCACACACGGTGAGATAGGTGAAGGAAGGCTAAGAATGGCCAGCGCCGTGGGGTATTTTCTTTACCTCTTCACTAAACTGAATTATCTGAGAAATTCAATTCCCAACAACGGTTATTTCGACGAAAACCGGCACTTTGTCAATGATGAACCCTCTCTATATGTTCAATACATGGCCACTGTCATTCAAGAGAAGGGAACCACCATCGTATCGCTTGCTAATTATGGCGGAATTGAACCCTTCTCGCAGCTGCAAGAGACCGCACTGAATAATGAGATTCTTCTAAACCGGCACATCGAGAACATAAACAAGAAAATAGAAGAACTGCTTCAGAGTGGTCAAACATTTATTAACATAAACTTCTATGCCGAGAAGGAAAAAACCAAAATAATGCTCTATCAAGTCTCTCAAAACCTGTTTGTTCTGGTTAATGAGATGGGTGTATTCAGCCAAAATAACAGCATTTTTCTGACACAAGGTCAGGTCATTGAGCTGCTACAGGGTATTTATCATTTTTATTGGGGACATTTAAATCCAACCACTGACCATGACATCTTATGGGAGCATTCTCAAAACGAAATAGCTGCCCTTATACCCCAGAACATTAGGGAAATAAACGTTGTTCCAGTGGTTGCCGCTGCATTACTTCTTGGCATTATTTACTGGTTCAACAAATAGGCTTTCAAATAAGCAAATAGCACAAGCCGGTAATTAATAGAATACCCGCAAGGTTAAGAACTGCACCACTACGAACCATCTGTCGTATAGACAACATTCCTGCACCAAACACTATGGCATTAGGTGGTGTTGCAACTGGCAGCATAAAGGCACAACTGGCCGCTATAGCTGCTGGAATAGCCAGCATTTCCGGGGTCATACCTAGGGATACAGCCAGGGCTCCCAGAGGTGGGAGAAATGCAGCGGTTGTAGCCGTATTACTGGTAATTTCAGTCAGGAAGATAATTACAGCCACCACAACAGCAATGACCACAATCGTCGGTAACCCTTCCAGTAAATTAAAATTGGTGGCAATCCATTCAGCCAGACCTGTTTCCCTGATGATACCCGCCAGGCTCAACCCGCCACCAAACAACATCAGAACATCCCATGGTAAACGTCGTATATCTCTGACACTGAGCAGGAAGGTCAGCTTTTTGAACTGAATGGGAATCACAAACAGCAGGCATCCGCCCAACAGCGCAATAGTAGTGTCTGTCAGATTGATACCAGGAATCACATGATTCAGCCACGGGCGGATAATCCAGGCAGTTGCTGTCAGGCCAAAAAGAGAAGCCACCCACTTTTCAGCCTTGCTGAACGATCCAAGGTCAGCCTGATGTTCTTTCAGCGTCTCCCTGATAGCACTGCTCTCCCCAGATTCAAGCTTATAACCACCATGTCCCAGCCACCAGCCAGTAACCATCAGCATCAAGAGCATCACAGGTACGCCAATCAACAACCACTGCCCAAATCCAATGTCCAACCCATATTGTTCACTGAGAAAAGCAGCCAGCAGTGCATTGGGCGGTGTACCAATCAGTGTACCAAAGCCTCCGATAGAAGCACCGTAAGCAATCGCTAGCAGAAGTGCTGTTGGAAACTGTCCATGACTGCCTCTCTCCTGTTGCATCATGGCAATCACTGAAATACCAATAGGCAGCATCATGATGGCTGTGGCGGTATTGGATACCCACATACTGATAAAGGCCGTCGCCAGCATAAAACCAATTACTTGCCTGCGTTCACCTGTACCAGATTTCAACATGGTCCATAGCGCCAGTCTTCTGTGCAGGTTCCACTTCTCCATAGCCAGACCGAGCATAAAGCCGCCCATAAACAGATAGATCACCGGATGAGCATAGGAAGAGGCTGCTTTATTAAGCGTGGTCAGCCCCATTAATGGCGCAAAAAGAAGCGGCATTAATGCTGTAACAGGGATAGGCAGTATTTCCAGAGACCAGAACACCGCCATCATCATAGCCAGGCCAGCGCAGTGCCAGGCCATAACCGACATTCCATCCGGTGCAGGCAATATAAAAGTCATAAGCAGCAGCGAGGCTCCGGCCAGCAAACCGGACAGCCAGAGCGCAGGGCTTTTGACCGGTGATTGTTCCTGCTGAGGGGCTGGCTGATTCATGCTGATTACTCTGGGAATATTCTTTTTATTCTTCGGTCAATACAGGGAATTGTTGATCGCTGTTCCGTTATCATCAGAGGAGTAAGTGTGCAGACACACGTAATCGAATATTAAATGGCTCTACCCCCGCCGATGACGGGGGTAGAGCTTATGAATTCATAGGTTCGAGTGCTTATTGCTGACTGCAGTCCAATGATGCGACTGATATACTCAGCTTCTTTTCAAGCTATTAGTCGAGCCAGCCTTGAGCACATCTCCTTTTTCACAGTTATCTCTGCCTGACGAGCTTCTGGCGAATCTTGAACGCATGGGTTATCACAACATGACCCCGATTCAGGAGCAGAGCCTGCCTCTGGCTCTGGAAGGCCGTGATCTAATCGCCAAAGCCAAAACCGGCAGTGGTAAAACAGCCGCCTTCTCCATCAGTATGCTGATGGACATTCACCAGCCATTCTTTGCCTGTCAGGGACTGGTTCTCTGCCCAACTCGTGAGCTGGCCACTCAGGTAGCCAATGAAATTCGTAACATTGCCCGCTATCGCCAGAACATTAAGGTAGTGACCCTTTGTGGTGGTCAGCCTATTGGCCCACAGATTGGCTCTCTGGAGCACGGTGCACATATTGTTGTTGGTACTCCGGGGCGCATTCAGGACCACCTGCGCAAAGGCACACTGGAGCTGGATAAGGTAAAGACCGTTGTGCTCGATGAAGCCGATAGAATGCTGGACATGGGCTTTGTCGATGCCATGGAAACCATTCTGGAAGACACGCCCAGCGATCGTCAGACCTTGTTGTTCTCCGCGACTTACCCTAAAGGCATTCGTCAGCTGAGCAGCCAATTCCAGAATAACCCTGAAGAAGTAACGGTTGAATCTGTTCACAGCCATGACCATATCAAGCAGCACTTTTATCTGGCAGACAACCACGATAAGCCTGAGGTTCTGTGCCGCCTGCTGAATCATTACCAGCCAGCGTCTTCCGTGATTTTCTGCAACACCAAGCAGACCTGTAAGGATGTTGGTTCCGAGCTGTACGATCGTGGTTACAAGCCACTGGTTATGCACGGTGATCTGGATCAGAAAGAGCGTGACCAGATGCTGGTTCGCTTCTCTAACCAGAGCGCCAGCATTCTGATTGCCACAGATGTTGCAGCCCGAGGTCTGGATATTGCAGATCTGGCAGCGGTCATTAACTACGACCTGAGTCGTGATCCTGAAATCCACGTTCACCGTATTGGTCGTACCGGCCGTGC
The DNA here is from genome assembly GCF_009653635.1 of Endozoicomonas sp. OPT23. Classification (GTDB taxonomy): domain Bacteria; phylum Pseudomonadota; class Gammaproteobacteria; order Pseudomonadales; family Endozoicomonadaceae; genus Endozoicomonas_A. The sequence continues at coordinate 282,314 of NZ_PPFD01000003.1, forward strand.
TGGTAAAGAAGGTCTGGCCCTCAGCCTGCATACTTCAAGAGAACAATACAAGCTGGAGCAGATTGCTGACATCCTGAAAACAGAGATTCCTTTTGCCGACCATAAGGCTCTGAAAGCAGCGGCGACAGATCCTGAAAAAGCACCAATGGTAACCATTGCGATTGATGGCGGTAAAAAGAACAAGGTTCGCCCAGGCGATATTCTTGGTGCCCTGACCGGTGAAGCAGGCATTCCTGGTGATCAGGTGGGTAAAATCAATGTTTTTGATTTCGTTGCTTATGTCGCCATTAAGCGTGAAAGTGCTCGTCAGGCTCTGGCCAGACTGGAACAAGGTAGAATTAAAGGCCGCAAATATAAAGTTCGCCGCCTTTAATCCAATCAGTGAATAGATGTATTCACATGCCATTTCTCCGCCTACAGCGGGGAGATGGCAACCTTATATTCGATTAAGTGCGCTTACATACTTAAAGACTCACTCCAGCGGTAACTCAATCGTAATCAAAAGACCTGTGTCGTTGTTCTTCATATACACATCACCACCATGACTGCGCACATTATTTCTGGCAATGGCCAGTCCCAACCCTATTCCGCCAGAGTCTCTATTTCTTGACGCTTCCATTCGAGTGAACGGCTCAAACATCTGCTCCATTCTGCTTTCCGGAATGCCCGGACCATGATCCTGAATCTGAATGGATACAGAGGACTGTTTCTTATCCATGGAAACATTGACCTGGTCGCCATACTTCACGCCATTCTCAATCAGATTACGAAGCGCCCGTTTTAAACTGATTAAGCGACATTGAACCACCAGATCAGATGTTTCTTCATAACTGACAGCCAAACCCAGATCAGTCATATCATCACAAAGACTGCTTAACAGGGCGTTGAGGTCGACGCGTCTTGATTCTTCTTTATCCGAGGCTTCCCGAAGGAACGAAAGCGTTGCCTCTGACATCTGCTGCATCTCTTCCAGAGTGCTCAGCAGCTGATCTTTATCAGGAGAGTCAGGCAAGAGCTCAATCCTCAATCTCATACTGGTAAGAGGTGTTCTCAAATCATGGGAGAGCGCAGCGAGTGTTCGTGTTCGATCAGCAATGAACTTCTGCATTCTTTCATTCATTACATTGAATGCACGAATCGTGTCTTGTACATCTTCAGCCCCTGTCACTTTCAGCTGTGAAACCTGTTCACCCCGACCAATATCATTGGCTGCTACGGCAAGCTGTTTAAGTGGTCGGGTTATTCTTCTCAACATCAGAACCACAGCGAGTATGACAAACACCAGTGACACTGCCAGAAACAACAATGTTTGCCCCACCAGTAAACGAGCAGGTTTTAGCGCTTCCGACATCATGTTCAGCCAGAGTCCACTGTCCAGCTGAACAGCAATTTTTAATATATCCAGAGAGGGCTTTCGCCAGTTCTTAAAATGTCGAGGTGGCTGATCTCTATCCCGGCTCTCATGTTTATTGGGGTGTGGTTTCTTATTGTCTCTGCGTTTTAGAACAACCTGAACTCTGCCCTGATAAGCCTCCCCCAATTTACTTTCGAGAGTTTCCTTCAGTCTCTTTTCAGCAGCACTTGTCGTATGTTTTTTGACAAGACTGCTACGATCTACACGAATGCGTTCGTTGCGACTGTTTGCTGCTTTAACAATACTGGAGTGAAGCTCTGGTGGGCTGGAATTAAGAAGGTCTACCAAAGTGACAGTGCGCTGAACAATAGCTCCCTGCTTGATGCCACTGACCATTCGGTCATAGGCTCCGCCCAGTACCAGAATGCTGGCCAGCACCGAGCAGATCAATGCTGTGACAACCACCGCAACCATCTGCCCTGTGGTACTGACAGGCATAAAGCGCCGAATAGAAATCGTCACAGAGATTCAACCTCGGCGGTAAAACTGTAACCGCCGCCCCAGACTGTTTTAATCAGTGTTGGATTTTTCGGGTCTGCTTCTATTTTTTTTCTCAAACGGCTAACCTGATTATCAATGCTACGATCAAATGGCAGAGCTTCACGGCCTTTGGTCATATCCAATAGTTGATCACGACTCAATACTTTGCGTGGGTTACTAAGGAAGACATCCAGCAAACGGTATTCAGCTGTGCTCAAAGGAACAATCAAACCATCACTTTTTTCCAGCTGTTGCTGATTCATATCCAGCACCCAGCCAGCAAATTTTCTTTTACCTGTTGAAATCACTTCGGGTTTAGAAACTGAAAGAGTATCCACCCGACGTAATACAGCCTTTACTCTGGCCAGCAGTTCTCGCGGGCTGAAAGGCTTGGAAACGTAATCATCCGCGCCCATTTCCAGACCAACAATGGTATCCGCTTCTTCACCAAGGGCGGTCAGCATAATCACCGGTGGGCCACCAGCATCTTTCAGACTGCGACAAATACTCAAGCCGTCTTCTTCCGGCATCATTACATCCAGAATAATCAGGTCGGCACTGCCAGATTCCAGCAGTTGCCGCATCTGGCGACCACCATTGGCCGTACTGACCCGATAGCCATGCTGCCCAAGGTACTTGGCCAGCAGGTCTCTGATCTCGCTGTTATCATCTACTACCAGAATATGTTTTAGCTGATCCATCGTCAGGACTCTTTAAATACTTCTGATTCGATTATATGCATTGCCGTCTCTGAAAATGTATCAAATTATGTCAGTCCTCGATATTGATACACTTTGATGCAAAAAAGACTCTCAGAGAGATATTTCTGCGACATCCTCACGCTTTAATTAAGTCATCAAACAGCCTGCTGAAAAAGCAGTAGGTGTTGAAGTTTCAAAACAAAGAATCAGATGATTAACCCGACGAGGATAAGAACTATGGTCAACCGTAAAATTGCTATCGCTGCTGCCCTTGCTGCTTCCATGACTGCCAGCTCTGCTTTTGCCTGGTGGGGCGACAATGATGGCAGAGGTCAGAACAACGGCCCACGCCATGAGCAGTGTGAGAGAGGGCGTCACGGTGGCGGCCACGGTATGAAGCATCGCTTTGGCGGTAAAAACATGGCTGAATTCATGAAGAAAGAATTCACTGCAGATCAGATCCGTACCCTGCAGGAAGCCAAACTGATTATGAAAGACAATCCAAATATCAAGGTTGGTGAAGTTAAAACCACCAAGACCGGTTACAAGGTAACTATTGTGACCAAAGATAATTCCCTGGTAAGAGAGCTCGACCTCGCCAAGAATGGCATGCCAATGAAGAAGTTTAATAAAGTTCAGGAAAAGCTTGCTAAGAAACAGTGAATCCAAAACAGTGAGTCTGAATGATGTTAGTTCAGACTCGCTGTCCAGATCATGAATTAATTACCTGATGCATTCATCAGGTGAAATTTGATCGGCTTCATCAGGGTTATAGGTCCAGCATTCGTTCCCTTCATCATCAAAACCATAACCTTCATAGGCTGCACTAGAACCAGCAACAGTATGTTTACCATCAGAACAGATGACTTTCTTTTTACGATCTTGCTCGGCGTAGTGCGATACACCTTTTATATAAGATTTCCGTTTAACACCATTCGAGTGATGCAACGCAAAACCCCAAGAGTTTAATACCCAACCACAGCCTGAATGCAGATATTCACCAATTTTTCTAGGTACCAGGCAGTTAGCTTCTGCAGATTCTTTCTTCTTATCTTGTCCACTGACTTTATTGTAATAACTGGCACCACCAGTTTCTTTACAGACGCTTTTTCCATTTTCCTGCTGGCTTATACCGAAATATATATACTCAGCTCCAGCCTCCTTGTCATTTACAGCCAGACAAATCTTCCGAGGTGAAGAATCCACCGTAATAACTGAAATCGAGGTTGATTGAGAGGAATCTACTCGTGTTTCCTGCTCGCAGCTCTCAAATGTAGAGTTAACAAAATCCCGTTCAGAGACTCCCTTTCCATTTTTAAACAATGGGTTGTGCTTTATAACACCTGACAGCTCCTGATAATTCGATATCAGGTAAGTAGCATTGTTCAATAGTTGAGGCGACTCTCCATCGATATGAGCACCACAATAAACATGCCCTGCCATCTCAACGGCACTGCCTCTTATGGCTCCGGTGGCTGTATTGGCATAACAGATAGGCTTATCTCTTGTGTTCGTAAGAATATCCAGTAATAAAGCATCATCATAGGCATTATCAGATGAAACGCTTGCCCAGCAGGTATCGTTAATCCCTGAGTGCGTTTTTGGTAATTCGATGGCCTGAAGGTTCATTACTGATACCCCTGCCAGTAGTGTTATTAATCTGGATAATTTCATACTTCACCCCGGGTTTTATTATCTGAATTTTTCCGTTGAACTCCTCTATATAGTTGATAGTACTGACTCCTGCCAAAACTCCTGACCAAGTGTTCGGCATTCACTTAGTTGACCCCGTCAACCATTTCCTATTCAATACTAACGTACAAAACTAACCTGAAACGCTAGCTGGAGCCGTGTGGATTGATGAGTGATCTGGGTGAACGCCTGTATGACCAACTGATGATGCTGGCCTGGAGTTTGAATTCCGCGTGCAGTTCCAGTGACGCCTGTTCCGACTTCTCCATTGTTGATTATCTGGCTTTAAAAACCGTCGGAGAGCAGCAGGGTTGCCCGGTTCAAACCATTGGTAAAACCCTTGGCATTACCAAAAGCGGTGCTACTCGCATTGTGAAACGTCTCGAGAGCAGAGATCTTTTGAAGACACACAGCTCTCCCGAAGACGGCAGGGTTCGCTGCCTGAAGCTGACTGAAAGCGGCCAGAACTGCCTTATAGAGATTCAACGCTACCAGTCAGAACGTATTACCAAAGCGTTAAAAGGTATGGAAAGTGAACAAAGCCAGCAGCTTGAACAAAGCCTGCAAAACCTTTTGAAGACCTTAAGTTCCGAATAGACAAAACTTGTAACCTAGAACGACCGAGTCAGTTTCACCTGACTTTTTTTAACAACACATAGTTGACGATATCAACCAGTTTCAGCCCTTGAGAAATTCCAATCTTGACCGAACGTACGTTTTTATTTTTGTACGCAGGAGCCTGACATGAAGCTTTTATGGAAAATGCGCCATATCCTGCGCGACTACTGGAAACAGTATCTCTTCGCCTTTATCAGCCTGCAGACAGTCGCCATTCTGAACCTGCTGGCACCCTGGTTGATTGGCCGTTTTGTGGATGAAGCCAGTAATGGTTCTCTCACTCATTCCCAATTGCTGGGCTATGTGGGGATGATTCTTGCTTCTGCCGTTGTCATCTATGGTCTGCGTTATCTTTGGCGCTCCCTTCTGTATGGGGCCGCCATCAATCTGGTGAAGTCCCAGCGTGACAGACTGTTCTCTCATTTCACAAAGATGTCGCCTGACTTCTATCAAAAGCATTCCACAGGTGACCTGATGGCTCACGCCACCAACGACCTGAATGCCGTAGAAGAGAGTGCCGGTTCCGGCATTATGACGTTGGTGGATTCCCTGATTGCTGGCTTCACTGTACTGGCAGCCATGATTTTTGCCGTCAGTGGCAAGCTGGCCCTGCTGGCACTGTTACCTTTCCCGTTGCTGATCTGGTCAACCAACAAATATGGCAACATGCTGCACAAGCGATTCAGTGTCTCTCAGGCAACCTTCTCTTCTCTGAATGAAGAAGCCAGAGAAGCGGTTTCCGGCATTCGTGCGGTCAAAGCGCATCAGCTGGATCAACGTCAACAAAACCGTTTCAGCGAACTATCCAACAGCACTGTCGATGCAAACCGTCGTGTAGCGTTGGTGGATTCTATGTTCGGCCCAAGCATTCAACTGTTCTTTGGCATGTCCATGGTCATCACTTTGCTGGCTGGCTCCTGGATGATTAAGGAAGGTGAAATGACCCTTGGCCTGCTGACCAGTTTTACTCTCTACCTTGGCCAGTTGCTGGGGCCAATGCTGCAGTTCGGCTGGCAGTTTAATGTTTTCCAGCGAGGCAGTGCTTCCTGGAGTCGTCTGGAGAAACTGTTTAACGTTAAACCTGCTGTTAAAGAAGCGACAGATGCCGTTGAAGCGCCTGAAGACAAGTCTCTTATCATCAACCTTGATTCCTTCAGCTACCCACGGTCAGAGAATCAGGTTCTGGACCAGATACAACTGAACATTCCTCAAGGTCAGCTGTTCGGTATTACCGGCAGAACCGGTAGTGGCAAGAGCACACTGTTCCGACTGCTGCAGAGAGAGTTCAACCTTACTGGTAACTCTGCCGTTGCTATTGGTGGTACCGCTCTTGAGCAGATCAAACTGGACAGTCTTCGTGCGCAGTTTGGCTGGGTACCTCAGGACCCCATGCTGTTCTCTGGCACCATTGCTGAAAACATCGCCTTTGCCAAACCGGAAGCGACTCAGGAAGAAATTGAAAACGCCGCACAGATGGCAGCTATTCACGATGAGATTGTTGAGTTTAATGATGGTTACCAAACCATTCTGGGGGAACAGGGCATCAACCTGTCCGGTGGCCAAAAACAGCGTGTCGCCTTTGCCCGAGCCTTATTGAAAGACACCAGCATTCTACTGCTGGACGACTCTTTCAGTGCACTGGATATGAAGACTGAAGCGACAATCCTGAAAAACCTCCAAACCTTGAGAGGCAATAAAACCATCATCCTGATCACTCAGCGACTGCCTGAACTGGTGACTGCGGACCAGATAGTGGTTCTGGAAGAAGGCTCTATTGTTGAACAGGGCAACCATGATCAACTGGTCGCCAGCGGTGAGTGGTATTCAAAAATCTTTAATCAGCAGGCTCGTACGCTTTTGCTTGAAGCCGAGAAAGCCACACAGCAAACAGAGCAGGACATCAGCCAATACGGAGCACTCAGCGCATGAGCTCTCAATCTAAAGACAGTGAAAAGAATCAGGAATCGCTGGGTTTCAAAGGTTTAAGCAGGCTACTCGCCTACGCCAAACCTTACCGTGGTGGTTTTAGCCTGGCCTTTTTCTTGCTGGTTATTGCTACTGCCTTTGAGATGGCAACACCCTGGCTGATGAAGATCATTCTGGATGACTACATTGCCACCGGCAACTATGAGTTCAACGCTTTATTGATGATCTGTCTGGTAATGCTGGCGGCTTATATCGGCTCGGCCAGCTTTCAGTACATTCAGGAAGTAATGTTTCAGCACCAGTCATTGAAGGTTATACACGACATTCGACAGCAGGTTTTCAGCCATATGCTGAGACTGCCCATAAAGTATTTTGACGGTGAACCGACTGGCCGCCTGGTTTCTCGACTAACCAATGACTCAGAAGTACTGAAGCAGATGTTTGTGGGCGTTCTGCCCGCTATTCTTCGTGGTGGCATGAAGATCATCGGTATCTTCACGGCACTGGCCTTTCTTGATGTTCACCTGATGCTGATGTGTCTGGCTTTGATTCCGATCATCCTTGGCAGTATGAAGCTCTATCAGAAGCTGAGCCATTCAGTGGTGCATGGTGTTCGTGCCAGACTGTCTGACATCAACACTCATCTGAATGAATCCATTCTCGGTATGAGTATGATTCAGGCCAGTAACCAGCAAGGTAACCGTCTGAACCACTTCTCCGAGAATAACCAGAAGTGGAGCGACCTTCGCCATAAAACCATTGGTATCGACAGTCTGCTGCTGATGCCTTTCAGCCACCTGCTGCAGACAGTTGCACTGGCCGGCATTGTGCTCTGGTTTGGTCTTCAGAACGGCAACAGCGCACTGGAAATCGGTACTATCTACGCTTTCATCAACTATCTGGGCCGGTTCTTTGAACCCATGCGCCAGATCACCATGCAGCTGAGCAACCTTCAGCAGGCACTGGTTGCCGGTGAACGTGTATTTAATGTATTGGATCAGAAACAGGAAGAACAACCGGAAGTTGCCAGCAAGCATCAACAGGTTCAGAAAGGTGAACTGGAATTCCGCAATGTCAGCCTGTCGTATGACAACAAAAATCAGGCACTGGACAATGTCAGCTTCTCGGTGAAGCCCGGGCAATTCACCGCCATTGTTGGCCAGAGTGGCAGCGGTAAGAGTTCGATTATTAATCTGATGATGCGTTTCTATGAGCATCAGCAGGGTGATGTATTGATTGACGGTATTCAACTTGCAGATCTGGATGAAAGCAGCCTTCGTGAAGGACTGGGACTGGTTTTTCAAGAGCCTTATATCTTTAATGGTTCGATCAATGAAAATATCAGTCTGGGTAACGAAGCTATTTCAAAGCAGGACATTCTTGCCGCTTCAAAGAAAGTACATGCCGACCGTTTTATCAGCAAACTGTCGGGTGGCTATGAACACCAACCCGGCGCCAGCGGTAAAGGTTTATCAACCGGAGAACGTCAGTTACTGTCCTTCGCCCGTACCATAGCCCAGAACCCAAAGATTCTGCTGCTGGACGAAGCCACGGCCAATATAGATGGCGAAACCGAACAGTACATCAAAGAAGCTTTGATTACGTTGCGTGAAGGCAGAACCACAGTTGCCGTCGCTCATCGACTGTCTACCATTCAGGATGCCGATGAGATTCTGGTGATGGAGCAGGGAAAAATTGTTCAGCGTGGCAGTCATGAAGAACTGATTGTTGTTGATGGCCAGTACAGGGATTTATATCTGGCCCAGCAGCAGGAAAAGGAAATGAAAGAACCCGTTGCTGCCTAAGTAGATTAAAGATTAGCCCTCACAGTACCAGGGCTAATCGGCTACCAATAACAACCTCAGCTGGCAGGGTAGACAGGATCCCAGTGTCGTAAAGCAGGATCAAAGAGTAACATTAGGTTATTAGGGTAGGTTGAATGGGCTACTGGTTGTCCATCAGGACTGACAAACATCGACCCATCACCACCATAAGCTCGGTAATCAAGATATCTTGAATCCCTACCATCCTGCATTAGCGGTACAACATTCACATTAAATGCCAGACTAACCAGCATAGCGTCATGTAACTCTCCATATGTATCTTCCTGCGCACCTAATACCTTCACTTCCAAGGCAGGTGTCAAAATGTATTTATTCTTGACTCTATTTTCCAAATCAATCCAATACACGTCCATGTCTGGCGCTCCAGCGGCATTCTTGACAGCCTCAACATACCCTTCATCCCGGTTATCAATCTGCTCGCCTTTACGAGCTTTTAAAATATCCACTGCTACATTGTGGCACTTGTTGCGTACCACTCTAGCGGGGACACCAAGCTGGTTGCCTACAGAATTGTAGAAGCACTCACCTTTTGCAGGAACGGTACCAGGGACTTTGTTAAATCTGGAAGAAGTCAAAGGCGCTACTTCTGTACGATATTTCCAGGCTCTCTGATCATCAAATGTCTTCTCTGCCCCACACGCTCCTATCAGGCCGCTCTTTAATTTTCCAAGCTTTTGAGGATCATTTTCAGATTTAATAATTCTTTCAACCATAAGCGGAGCCAACTTATATGTATTAACCATATATGCCATATCATCAGCACTGATTTCGCCCGGAAACTTCTCAGCAAGAATGCTCAATGCTTTCATCTGTTTTAAAAGATAAGGTGCAGACAAAGCATTCATATCCAGTTGACCCAAAACACCCGCTTTCCATTCTCCAAATTTTTTCTCACCCCATTTTATATTGCAGAGCGCACTCATAGTATTGCGCATCACCCCCATATTCTTTTGAAAAGAGGTTCCTCGATTTTCTCTTGAGTTGGTGAAGTGTTTAAGCCAGTTATCAGAGTGACTCCCCCAATACATCATTAACTCGCCAAAGTCTTTACAGGTTAAAGAACTATTAAAGCGCTGAAGTTCTCTAAAAACCTCACACTTTTCCATGGCATTAGGTTGTTCCAGAAAATCCTCAGGCAATCTCTGTACCAGATCATCATATTCCTCTCTACTCTTTATAAGTCCCAGTTGTGCTAACTGAGTCTGATACGGAGAAGAGGGTCTGCTCCTCGTGCCAAATTGAGGCGGTGACTGGATTGGCGTTGTCGGAGGAGTGGAAACTGATGTTGAACGAGCCGAGCTCGGAGGGCTTACTTTGTCCACAACGGTCGTTAAGGGTATTAGCAGGTTCACATAAATTGTATTTGCACTCTCAGCTCTTTCTTTACCTACTTGATTAAGTGCTAGTTGTAGCCACGCCATAAATTCTTGAGATTCTGCCAGAGCCTGTTGCTTTGTAACTCCCTGTCTTTGCAAATGTTTCTCAACTTGTTGCTTCTTTTCATCACAGTAGTCGATCAACTTCTGACCGGACAATTTCTGAAAATTCGGTGCCATTTCTTTTTGCAGGTCAATCAAGATGATTGATTTTTCTTCGCTATTATCAACATGAAAAGTCTTAGCAGTAGCACCACCAAGTTCGACTTGAGTTGAGGGCTCCTTATGATAAACCAGCCTATCTCTGACTTCTCTAAACGGCTCTTCCAAAATATTCGCTGTGCTAAGAAATGCTCCATTTCCGCGCTTAACCTGATCATCAACGATACCAGTCAAACGCTGTTCATACTTATTCAGCCGGGTAAGAACCATTTTCTTATTTTCTGATACAGCACTACCTTTAAATTGCTCTGCCAATTGCCTTAATCGTTTATTTAAATCCCCGCCATGTTTATCGCTATCCTCAAGGTCATCAAGAGCTCGTTCCATTTGCTGATCCAGAGTCAGGTGCCTGACTGAATCACTTGGCTGGTGTCTGAGCATGTCAAATTGCTCAAGAATCCGATGACTTAAAAAATCATTGGTTGCATCACCAAACACATCAGGAGCACTTTTCTGAAGAGGCTTCAGAGTCAGAGATATATGCCCCTTTATGTGCTCACTGAACTCACTAATTGCTTCTCTCTCAGAAATCCCTCTGTATTTTTGATACTCAGTAAAGGGGTTATAAATTTTCTTTGCCAACCCTTGTAAGAGTTCATCCAAGTCGCCATTTTTTCTCATACAATATTTATAGGCCTGAATAAACTCATCCAGTTGATCGTTAACCTCAAGCAGTCTGGCTGCAGAGCTTCCCAGAAACTGATCAAGATGCTGAGACAGCTGCAACATTGTCATGTGCTCTGGCTCTAACTCACCAGCCATTCGGCCACCTAGTGCCTGAGAGATATTCTCTGCCATTTCAAGGTGCTGTTTTAATAAAAGCCTGCCTTCTGGAGTCATTCGTTTGGCTGTACGAGAACCAAAATAACTCATTTCCTTTTCACGACAAGCTAAGGAACCCTTGCTAAGATCAACCAGCTCACCACCATTATTTTTCTCGCAAGCCTCATCAGCCTGACGTTTCCATTGAGTCAGTAATCTGTAACTCGAACCAGTAAGCATTGAGAGCCTCCATGCAATAAATCTTTTCCATTAACCTAGACGAATCAACCCACCTGATAGCCAGCCAGCCTTTTATTTGTCCGCCCAATCTGCCATTTAGCCCTTTTATTCCCCCTGACGAGAAACCAGCTGCACATACCACTGCTATACAGAACTCAAAGGATTGTTTTTATTGGCAGGGATAAATCTATGGAAGGGCAAGTCACGAAAGTGCCTGAGAATGACGAATTGGCCACCATCACCGAGTACCTTCTCAACGGCGGAACACTGGCAGAAGCCAAAAGCTTCAGTAAAGGAGCTTTAGAGAGTATCTACTCCATGTCATATAACCAGTACCAGTCTGGCAGATATGAGAAAGCCGCCAGAGGGTTTCAATACCTCTGCTTTTATGACCACTGGAATCCCCGTAATTTTCTCTGCCTTGGCGCCTGTCAGCAGATGTTGAGACTTTATGGTGATGCTCTCAAAACCTATGAATACGCTGCTCGCATGGATAAGAAAAATCCGTTGCCCAAAGTGTATATGGGCGACTGTTACCTGGCTCTCAGGGATGAACACCGGGCCAGAATCGTTTATGAAAGTGCGATAAAAGATGCTGACACTAACCACATCAGCCACGCCGAACTGACCAGAATAAAGAACCTTCTGGCCACTCTGTTTGATCACGAGGGAGGAAAACACTGATGGATTCAGTCAATCGTAATCAACAGGTACAAACACCAACAACAGATCCGTCGCAACTGGATCAACTGAATAGAACAGATGAAGTTTCCAGAGGTTACGGCAACGACAATTCCGTTTCCTACCGTACAGGCGGAGGATTGGTTCAACTGCCGCCCGGAGCCAGTGAAGCGCCTTCCATTCCTGCTCCCGATGATGCCATCACCGGAGATGTGGGTAACCTTCGTCAACAAGTTGCACAGCAGACATCTGCCAATCTGCGCGGTCAGGTAGGCAATTTGACCGGCGTGCTGCCATCGCACCTTTTTTCTGACCAGTCTCTGGACAACTTATCCAGCGCCCATGACAAGCTGGGACGATTGACAGATGCTTCTCCAGAGGTTCTTAACAATATAAACAGTTCTCTCGGACAGCTGGCTGAAGCAAACCGTAATGGCACACTGACATCGGGGCAGCTTGATGAAATTCTCATGCAGATAAACGCTTCTCTGGAAGACAATTCAGTTAAGTACGCTGAGGAAACCATTCATATAGATTCCCAGCAGCGTCAGGAAGCCATTCAGAACAATATTTCTTCTATTCGCGAACACATTGAGCAGGCTGAAAAACAACAGGGAGCCGATAGCGGCATTATGTTCCTGAAAGGTATGGCCATGGGAGCTTTCCCTCCTCTTATGCTATGGGAAGCTGCTGTCGATCTGGATCGTCAGGTAAGAGGGGTCGAAAACGCTCACATCAGTATTTTCACTCCTGCTGAAATTGCTCATATGAATCCGGAGGCAAGTCCGCCTCGCTATTATGTCCCTCCAGCTTCATCGGGAAATGATGCGGCTACAAGGGCAACTGATCCTGTTGCCGATGCCACAGAAGGAATGGCTATTGCGCAGAACGGTCTTAGTCACGCCGATATGATGAAGCTGCTCCTGCAAATGCAAAAGCAGGACGAGAACAACCAGAAACTGGCCGATGCGGTTGCAGCTCTGGAAGCTGGCGACCCAACTCTGGCCAAACAGATTCTTGGTGATCTAGTGGATACGGCAGGTCTCGATGCCAGCTTGGGAGAGAGCCTGACCACCGACACATCAAGGCAAAACCCACCACCATTGCCAGAAAGCCCGGGCAATACCCGCCCACAAACAACGAGCCGTGATGAAGCCCAGCTTCAGCCGTCCTCTGAAACACTTGAACCACCAGCACCTTCGGTAAATACCCCGCAAACACCTCAACAGCAAGCAGATCAGGATCTCAATAACTTCCTGAGCCAGCTGGCACCGGTGCCTGAGGCGGCAGCTGATAACGCTGCTACAGCTGCACAACAGGAAGGCCAGATACAGGTTAGAAACCCGGTCTAAAGCTCAACAAAACGACGCACCTGATTATGCCGAACGAGTGTTCGGCTTTTTTGTATTTACCGCTTCGGTTTCCAATCCAACAAATGTTGCCAATTCTAACTATCCAGCCCGCCCGTTTTTTGGAAGAATAGTGCCCCCTTTTTTGACAACCGGGACAACGTCGAATAATTCATGACTATTTCATCCATGCAGGCTCCGAAGAAAGCTCCGGACCTCTTTTCCTATCCAAAATACTGGGCCGAATGCTACGGCACTGCCCCCTATCTGCCCATGACCAGGAAGGAGATGGATGAACTCGGCTGGGACTCCTGCGATATTATCATCGTGACAGGCGACGCCTACGTTGATCACCCCAGCTTTGGTATGGCCGTTATTGGCCGCTTTCTGGAATCCCAGGGGTTCCGCGTAGGCATCATTGCCCAACCGGACTGGACCAACACTGAAGACTTCATGCGTCTGGGTAAACCAAACCTGTTCTATGGTGTAACAGGCGGCAACATGGACTCCATGATCAACCGTTATACGGCTGACCTGAAAGTTCGTAACGACGATGCCTACACCCCTGATGCCGAACCAGGTAAACGTCCGGATCGTTCTGTTATTGTTTACAGTCAGCGATGTAAAGAAGCGTTCAGCGATGTACCAGTGGTTATTGGCGGTATTGAAGCCAGCCTTCGTCGTATAGCTCAGTACGATTACTGGAGCAACGAAGTACGACGCTCCGTTCTGGTCGATTCTACCGCTGAAATCCTACTCTACGGCAACGCCGAAAGAGCGATGGCTGAAGTAGCTGATCGACTGGCTGCTGGCCAGAACATCAGTGATATTGATGATATTCGTGGCACCGTTGTCGTTAAAGCATCCTCTCCCGCCGGTTGGACAGAGATTGACTCTGCCCGTATCGATTGGCCCAAAGATGTAGAGTCTCTTCAAGAGGCTTACGGCACCAGCCCCTATGAATACATTCCGGAAGAGGAGTGTGCTTCATCAAAAGAAGATGCCAAGAAAGACGAGGTTCAACCCCTCAGAATTATTCCCCTGCCTCTTCACCGTAGCGCCGATTTTGACGATGCAAAAAGCTACATTCGTCTTCCGTCGTTTGAAAAAATTCGTAAAGACCCTGCTCTCTACGCGCACGCTTCCAGAGTACTGCACCAGGAATCAAACCCTCATAATGCCCGGGTACTGGTTCAGAAACACAGCAACCGTGAGGTTTGGGTTAACCCTCCACCTATTCCTCTGGAAACACCTGAAATGGACGGTGTTTTTGCTTTGCCATACCAGCGTAAGCCTCATCCGGCCTACGGCAATGCAAAGATTCCCGCTTACGACATGATCAAAACGTCGGTTAATATCATGCGGGGGTGCTTTGGTGGCTGTACTTTCTGTTCGATTACCGAGCATGAAGGTCGGGTCATTCAGAGTCGTTCAGAAGAATCTGTCTTGCAGGAACTGGAAGACATTCGGGATAAGGTTCCGGGCTTTACCGGACAAATTTCCGACCTTGGCGGGCCTACCGCCAACATGTACCACCTAAACTGCAAGAGCCGTGAAATTCAGGCCAGCTGTCGTCGTCTTTCTTGCGTATTTCCAAGTATTTGCAAAAATCTGGAAACCTCCCATAAGCATACGACACAGCTTTACCGAAAGGCTCGGGCTCTGCCTGGCATAAAGAAAATATCCATCGCGTCCGGCCTTCGATACGACCTTGCTGTGGAAGATCCGGAATACGTAAAAGAACTGGTTACTCATCACGTTGGTGGTTATCTGAAGATTGCTCCAGAGCATACCGAGAAAGGTACGCTGGATTTAATGATGAAGCCGGGCATGGGAACCTACGACGCATTTGAGAAGATGTTTAATAAATTCTCAAAAGAAGCCGGTAAGAAGCAATATCTGATTCCTTACTTTATTGCAGCACATCCGGGCTGTGAAGATGAAGATATGATGAATCTGGCTCTTTGGCTCAAAAAGTACAAATTCCGTATTGATCAGGTTCAAACTTTCTACCCATCCCCTATGTCTCTGGCAACGGCTATGTATCACTCTGGTCGAAATCCGTTGAAGAAAGTCAGTTACAAGGAGAAGTCGCTCTATACACCCAAAACACTGGAGCAACGACGCCTTCATAAAGCGTTCCTTCGTTATCATGACTCTCGAAATCATGACGTACTGAGAAACGCTCTCAGAAGAATGAACCGTACCGAATTGATTGGTGATGGTGCCAATCAGCTGATTCCTGCAGAGGAAAAGAGTAAAGACCATCGTCGTCCAGGCACCAAGAAGTCGGCTGGCAACAGCTCCTTCAAAAAAGCCCGTGGCGGCCAATGGGATAACCGAAAACCATCCCAGAAAAATGGCGGTCAGCGTAACAAGAAGCGCCGTTAAACTTCCCTCTCTATGAGTGACTTTTACATGGGCAGAGCTAATTCTGCCCATGTAAACCTTTTCCCTTCTATCCTTGTTCCTGCCCTGCTCGCTTTTCGCTACACTTCTTCGGACTTAATCTGAAGGATAATAAGATGTCTAACAAACTCAGTCAGGAAGCTCAGGATCAGCTTGATGCAGCCACATTCAGACGACTGCTCAAGCATCTTGATGACAACAAGGATGTTCAGAATATCGATCTGATGATTCTGGCTAACTTCTGCCGTAACTGCCTAGGCAAGTGGTATAAAACCGCTGCTGATGAACTGGGTACGGAGATTTCTGATGAGGAAGCCCGTGAGCGAATTTATGGTATGCCTTACTCGGAATGGAAAGAAAAACATCAGCAACCGGCAACGCCTGAGCAGCTCTATGCGTTTGAAAGCCGAAAGAATAAATAAGTAGCCTGTTCTGAACCTTCTTCTGAACTCTCTTCTAAACAGTTGCTGTTACTGTAGCAGCAACATCCTCCTCGTTCTCATAGAGCTGTAGATATGAATTTCCCTATCCAGAGTTACCTGCCTGACGCCAGTCGCATGATTTATGGTTGTATGGGGCTGGGAGGAGGCTGGAACAGTAACCCGGTGTCTAATGATGATATTCAACAGGCAGAGAAGCTGATCCACCTTGCACTTGAATCAGGTATCAATTTTTTTGACCATGCTGATATCTATACCTTTGGCAAAGCCGAAACTGCTTTTGGCTCGGTATTGAAAAACACGCCATCCCTTCGTGACAGGATCATTCTGCAATCCAAGTGTGGTATCAAACTGGAAGATGCTAATGGCCCACAACGATATGACCTATCAGCAGCATGGATAACCTCCAGCGTCGAAGACATTCTGAAAAGGCTAAATACGGATTACCTTGAAGTACTGATGCTACACAGACCAGACCCACTTATGGAACCTGAAGCGATCGCTGACGTTTTTTATAAACTTCTGGCAGCAGGAAAAGTAAAACATTTCGCTGTATCCAATATGAATCAGCACCAGATCCAATACCTCGACAGTTTTCTGGATCAACCTCTTATCGCTAACCAACTACCTATGAGCTTGAAAGAGCATGACTTTGTTGATGATGGCATTCTGGTCGGCTCTAAAGAGAGTTCAACAACAGGTTTTACACCCGGCTTGATGGAATACAGTCGGTTAAACAAGATACAGCTTCAATCCTGGGGCAGCCTTGCTCAGGGGCTGTTTTCCGGGCGAGACAGCAGCAATGAGTCTCTGCCTATTCAGGAGACAGCTCAACGGGTTCATCAGCTTGCTTCCGAGTATCAGTCATCGCCGGAAGCGATCGTACTGGCCTGGTTAATGGGTCATCCTGCAGGTATTCAACCCGTGGTTGGGACTACTCATCCTGATCGACTTAAGGCTTCTGCTCAGGCTGTTGATGTCCAGCTCAGCCGTGATCACTGGTATTCGTTATATCAGACTGCACGGGGCAAAGACCTGCCCTAGGAGAAACGCACCTGATGACTAGGTTCCGGTAGCTGCATCGCTCATAAAGGCTGCCGGTATCAGAAAGGCGCCATCTATGACTTCAGTCTTAATAGACGAACAAGGACAAATTTCAGGCAAAAAAAAACCTGCTTGGAGAAGCAGGTTTTTTCAATATGGCGCACTCGGAAGGATTCGAACCTTCGACCGCTCGGTTCGTAGCCGAGTACTCTATCCAGCTGAGCTACGAGTGCGCAATTCTTTATCACTGCCTGTTGTAAAAACAAACCATGAATTGTAATGGCGGTGAGGGAGGGATTCGAACCCTCGATACGGCTACAAACCGTATACTCCCTTAGCAGGGGAGCGCCTTCAGCCTCTCGGCCACCTCACCACTCGAAACAGAAAACTAACAACATTTGTCGTAAAGATCAAACTTTACTCAAATCGATTTGTCAGTTTTAAAATATGGCGCGCTCGGGAGGATTCGAACCTCCGACCGCCTGGTTCGTAGCCAGGTACTCTATCCAGCTGAGCTACGAGCGCGCTAAGTGCACTAAAATTAATAAGTGCTTTTTTACGTTGTTGTTAATGGCGCGCTCGGGAGGATTCGAACCTCCGACCGCCTGGTTCGTAGCCAGGTACTCTATCCAGCTGAGCTACGAGCGCGCTGCAACAACGGGAGCGAACTATAGAGATTTCACTTTACCTAGTCAACGTCCTTATTCGATAAAATGCCCCTTCTACGGAAAATACCTTGTCAGCAGATATAGATACTGACCTGTTTTCCAGACATGACCGATATTGTCCGACTTTAGTGATTGGCATATCGTTGAAACCAGCAATCAGAAAAATCATGGAATGAGTGTGATGAGAAGAATAACTACAAAGGTTAATCCAGGCAGCCTTATTGCACTTATCTATTTTTCACTCTGGTTATCTGGCTGCCAGGTCAGTCATCAAGGAAATTCGGATACCGACCAACTGATACTGGCCAAACGGCTCAATAGCTCAATTATTGATAGCCAGCCTTATCAAATATGGGCTCTCACTCCTGCCGAACGATCATCCAATACTCTAAGAGTCTATATAGAAGGAGATGGCAGAGCCTGGTTAAGAAAGGGTGTGGTTTCGACCGACCCAACGCCCCGCAACCGTCTGATTCACCGTTTAATGATGCAGGATGCAAAATTTGATATTGCTTATCTGGCCAGGCCTTGCCAGTTCATAATGAACAGCCACTGTTCACGAGACGTCTGGACATTTGGTCGTTATAACAAAGATATTCTTCAAGCCATGAATTCTGCGGTCACTACTTTGAAGAATCAGGGCAACTATAAACAGCTGGAACTTATTGGATACTCTGGCGGTGCAACTCTGGCTTTGTTGATCGCCTCTGAACGGAGTGATGTCACCTCGGTTCGGACTGTAGCTGGCAACCTTGTACCAGATTACACCAACAACCTGCACAGGGTTTCTCCAATGCCTGAAGCACTAAACCCTGTGGACTACAGAATCAAACTCGTAAAACTGCCTCAGATACATTTCTACGGCACTGAAGACAGAGTTATACCTGCTGCCATCTCCCAATATTACAGACAACAGTTCTCGCAGACTCACTGCATTCAGACCATAGCAGTTGAAAAGGCCAGCCACTCCAGTCGCTGGACTGAATCATGGTCACAATTATTAAAGAATGAACCTGCTTGCAGGTAAGCCTGAACCACTGTCTTGCTCAGTAAAGATTGCCTGCAGCCACTCGGTACTCTATAAATAAAAGACTCACTGAAGTTTTGAGCCGGGGGTGTTCTGGATTCGACGCCGGTATCGAAACCTGAGGTGCATGCCGAGGACGTAGCGGTTCTCGTTAATCAAAACGCTACAAACCTTTAGTTGCCAAACTAGCAACTCTCGAAAGCGCAAATGCTGAGCAGTTCTCTGCTGCAGCGGCTGCTTAATCGTAGCTAAACCCTACGAGCTTTCCAGTCTGATCGGCTCGTTTACTGGCTGATTTTATAGACTGTCATCGTAAGTAAACTCGCGAGGTTCGGTGTGCCTGTGACCGGCCAGCTAAAACTTAACAGGATCGTCTGACAGAACCCCGACCGCTGGGTCGTTGTCAGGTTAAATTAAAGGCGGATCTAAGCATGTAGAGCCAAGGGTAGAGAATCGGCGGACAGGGGTTCAAATCCCCTCGCCTCCACCACTTGAAAGTCTTGCAGATCATTGATTTGCAAGATTTTTTTCTTTCTCTCAATAAATCCCCAGAACAAAGTGTCCATTTTGTGTCCAGGATGCAGGCTGACTCTCATATTGATCTGCTCTAACCGCTCCACGGCATTACATTCCTGCAAAGAGCTATGCCACTCATCATGGCCAGCTTTCAGCCTGAGAGCAGTTCTCCACATAAATAATATTTTCGAGACCATTATTCGGAATATAAACCTGATTCACCGGAGACTTTCCATAAGTGACATTACGGCATGTCGCACTTTGCCCTGGCCCGATAACAATTCGGGTTCCCGGTTTTACGGTGCAGTATGAATATACGTCCAGAGGGCTCCAGGAAGGGCAAATAGCATTCTCTTCACGGTACTCTTCCCTGGGACCGTCAGGAACATCAAGAGACCACCATTGGCCGTATACGGTGTAGCTTTTTGTACTGTTCCAGACTCTGTAGACAAGCAGAGGTTCAGTTACTATATAAGTTTGGCCGGAACAGAGTTTTCCAAGACCACTACTCCCAAGAGCCTCGGTGAGTACGGCTTCATCTGCAATCGGAGTCAGCCCTTGAGGGACTTTCTGAATATGACCAACACAGGCTTCTCCATCAATTCCTATAAGCGGCTGCTCCTCACTGAAAGAAGCTCCGCTCCAACCTAGAAAGCCTGAAGCTAGAAAGCATACAACAACTGTTCTATTTTTCTCTGAAGCCAAAATGATACCCTCCATGATATCTTTTCCAGTTTGTTTCTATTTGTCAGAGCTGTACTTCAATCAGACCACTAATAAATCTCTTGCCTGTTTTGCACTCGGTCTTTTTTCAGGGTCAGGCATCGTCATTTGGGTAATAGCGTGTAAAAGACGTAATGATTGCGTATCACTTCTACGACTGTCATGAAGTTGAGGAATTGTATTGTCGCCTTTCTCCTGTCGTAACCACCCCAAATCAACAGCCTGTATATCCAGCATGACTTCAAGGATCGAACGGCCTGCTGCATAAATATCAGCTTTATAATCCTGCTCTTCACCTCTTCTTACCTCCGGCGCGGCAAACATGCTTGATCCGGCCTGATCAATGGGAAACTGTTTGGAACAGTCCCAGGCCAATCCCAGGTCAATAATGGTCAGTTTGTTTGCTTCAGGATCCACCAGCATATTGTCTGGTTTTATATCACGGTGCATGATTGCCTGACTGTGCAAATAAGCCAGCCCATTCAGCATACCAATAGCATATCCGGTCAATGCCTGAATCTGCTCACCTTCTGGCAACGCCCGAACAACCTCTCCGAAAGCCACTCCCGCATATTCAGTGGCCAGGGTAACTTCCAGTCCATCATCAAAACGTTCAATTTCTGCTCCAAGCATTTTGACAATGTTAGGATGATTCAGTTTTGACAGTAATTCGAATTCTTTTACTTCTTCTGCAAGCAGATTACTTTTACTTTCTTCTATGACTCTGGTTCGCTCAACCCATGTTTTACCGGTTTGACTGTCTAACAGCATGAAAACCTGTCGCTCATTCGCTTCCTCTTCCTGCTCATAAACACCCTCTTCCTGTTCATAGCCTATGTCTGAGCCACCAAAATCTGAATCGTCATCACTGATGGTACTTTTCTGTTCTGGCTCCAGCATTCCGAACTCAATATCCTGCTCGTCATCAATACCGCTAATATTGGTACCAGCGCTCTGATCATAATCAAAGTCACCATCGTCAATGAGCAAGGATCTGGCATAGGTCTTGTCAGGCATTTCTCCCCAGCTTTTGATAATGACACCTGACGATGACTGAGACGCTGTTCCTGTAGAATCCGTATTCCCATTGCCATCATCAAACGAAACCTCAAACCCTTCGTAGTCCATATCACTGGTTTCGAAATCTGAACCATAGCCGGAGGATATTAATGACTGATCTCGACTGATAATGCTTTTACCCACGTGTTCAGAACTGATGCTCGTTACACGATCCATTATCTGTTTTTGATCCATTGCACCCGTTAAACTTTCAGAACTACCTCCAAAAGAGCTGATACCACTTTCTACGGAAACCTGTTTTCCCAGAGCCTTTGCATCTTCTGAATAGGTCGTTTTCCCAGCATCCAGCGACATCGAGCGGACTGCGGCGGTAATCTGGTTAACCCTATTCGTATTCATATTCTTTTTCCTGATTCACAGGTCAGCTGAATTCTCGTAATAATCGTCAGTAATTCCTTATGGCCTCAGCTCAGGGTTTGCCTACAATAGGCTCCCTTTTTTCAGGCTCGACATTATGGAATATCGGTTTCAAAGAGATTATCTTGGCAATCCTGTTGCAAAGCTTTCTTCAGAGCATGAAGCTCTTGGACGCTGGCTGAACGATGAGGTCGCCACTAATACGGGCCTGATTGAACGATTACTGGCCATAATCAGTGATCTGGAAGCTCGTAATAAGCTGGAATTTCAACTGGAAGGTCATGACTTCAACATTACCCTGACCCGTGACAGTGCTGAAGCCAGTGCCAGACTGCTGGAAACCGAAATGATGGATGATTTCGGTGAAGACATGGATTACTACGATTCTGAATCCTCCGGCCAGTGTGGACTGGATGACTTCAAACACCTGTTGCTGGCGTGGCAAGACTATATAGCCTGAGCTTTATAGTCATAGAATTTGGATACTGCAGCGTCGTTTGGAGCAGAAATGTTTTTTGGGACTCTACTACTCAGTAGGATCTCTGGATGTGTTTCAGCAGCGTGTATCATCGAAAAAATGGTTAGAGCTCTGGCCAAATCTATTTATTCGTCAGCAACCCTAAAGGTCGGTAATGAAAACTTCAGCAGCATTATCCACTCTCTTTGCAGTTCTGGCATTCACCTGTTTTTCAGTAACTTCCATCGCTCAGGATAAGTGGTTGAGCATGAAAAATGGTCGCCTCAACCAGCTGTATTACACCAGCGATCCAGACCAGCTTAACTCATTCAAGCCAACCGGAAAGCTGGATTACGAACTGATCAAAGGTAATCTATCTGTCAAAGTTTTTCATGGTGTCTACTACAGCGATCAGGAAAATCCTTCCACAGCTAACGATCTTCCTGCTTCAATGGAAATCACTATAGATAGTAAAAAAGTATTTTCAGCCAGAGGCTACAAGTTTGGAGAGGCCGCTATTGATACAGGAGGCTATGGAGCAACTATCGCATGGACTCACTGGACAGGTGTGATGGGGACAAATCAAATCACCCTGTTCAAAGCCCGTTACAAACATGATGACCTGAGTATTGAATCTGTCAGTCATCACTCCACCAAAGACTGGCGAAGCCTGACTGAACAATAATGAATTAATTAAAAAGCTTCAGCCAACAGATTTAATAACTTCAGAGATCATAGACTTCAGAACACCTCTGTCGTATCCCAACAGTTCAGTTTCTTCTGCAGGTGGCTCGTAACTGACAGTTGCCCCCACACCGGCATACATGATGATATTAGGCAGCAATGGGTGGTCGTCTTCACGTACTTCAATTTCCTGCTCATTACCTGCAAGACTGAACCACTCTTCCATGTATTCTTTCCAGCTCAAGTTGGCATCGCCAATCAGATAAGCCTTACCGGATTCACCACGCTCCAGACCGCCCTGAATAGCCTGAGCAACAGAATGAACCGTAATATGGTTGGTGCCACCCTTTGGTGCAAATACTGGCAAATCGGTCAGGTTGCCCTTGGCGTAGTGAGCCATGGCAGTGATATGCGCTACGTCGAACCCTGGAATCTGACCCAGAATGAAAGGTGCATTCAGACTGCAGACATTAAAATCTGGCGAGCTCATTTCACGAATAGCTTCGTCGGCAATATAACGAGACTTAACGTATGGGTTAACGTCAATCTGTTGAGGAGCAACCTGAGGGTAGAAAGTGCCCAGATAAGCCACTCGCTTTATACCTGCAGCCTTAGCATATTTAAAGAACCGGGGAATGGCTTCACTGTTGCTGCGCTGGAAGAACTCTTCCGGAGTCACGGAACCATCGAATGGCATCTTAGTAATATCGTTACCTGCCGCAAAAACCATCCAGTCGTAACCTTCCAGACGACCATCGTCGAAAGATTCTTCGATGTAGTTACCTGCTACGAATTTTAAATCGCCGAGCATCGAGGCATTGGCAGGCTTGCTACGCCCCATGATAGTGACATCATGTCCCTGCTTTTTCAGAAAGTTTGCGGTATAACCACCGGCAAACCCTGTTCCACCTACTACCAGAATCTTCATAGTCTTCAGCCTGCTTTTTTTATTGTTCTGTTTCCAGCATCCTTAAGAGCTGGTCCTTGAGTTACTGGCACTTTAGTAAAGATATAGCTACACAAAATGTCTTGACTGCAGTAGTCCGTAAGGATTAGTCGCCTGTTTGTTGTTTTATCTACTCGTGACTAAACTTCTGTCACTTAGGGGATATCAGGTTCTTGCATATGAGCAGTCATCCATTAGTGGATCTGGCAAAAAATTTCGCAGCCCATCATTCCAGTCAGAATTCAGAAGCTGCTTTGAGGCTGTTCACTCATGATCAAAAAATCCATTACTGGGGAACCGGTTCAGATGAAGAAGGCTTTTCTATTTCAGACCTGAAGTCTCAGCTAGCAAGGGATCACAGTGAGGTTGACCAGTTGCAGCTATCCATGAACAAGCCTCAACTGATGACCACAGAAAGTTCAGGCGTTCTGATTGCAATGTGGCTCGCTCGCTATCAACGGCAAGGTTCAAAGCAGTGGCATGAAATGCCACTGAGAGGCACTCTTTATGGTGAGCAAATTGATGGCCAGTGGCTGTTACGTCATGGCCACTGGTCTGTTGCTTTTAGCGAACAACCTGAGGGCAGGTCGTTTCCGTTAGAATGAATATTCTTCCGGGAGGATTTCATCAGGCTACCTTAGCTTTTTTCCCTTCCTGCTGTTTTTTCTTTTTAGCGACCAGAGGTTCTACTTTTCTCTGCTTTTCATAGAGAAATTTAAGAACCTCTGTTCTCAGTCGCACATATTCAGCATCGTTCGCCATCTGCACTCTGTCTCTTGGTCTTTCCAGATCAATATCAAGGATTTCACCGATAGTAGCCTCTGGCCCGTTAGTCATCATGACGATACGATCAGATAACAGAACAGCTTCATCGACATCATGGGTAATCATGATGACCGTGTTGTTCAGCTCCTGCTGAATCTCCATCAGTGTGTCCTGCATGTGTGCTCTGGTCAGAGCATCCAGCGCACCAAAGGGTTCATCCATCAGCAGAATCTCTGGTTGCATAGCCAAAGCTCTGGCAATACCAACCCGCTGTTTCATACCTCCGGAAATCTCATCAGGTCGCTTATGCAGTGCATGATCCATATGCACCAGCTCAAGGTTATGTTCGATCCACTGCTTCTTTTCCTGCTTGCTTTTCCGTCTGCCAAATACTTGATCGACGGCCAGCTCAACATTCTGGTAAGCCGTTAACCAGGGCAACAGAGAATGGTTCTGAAAGACGACAGCTCTTTCCGGCCCGGGAGCCGTTACTTCCCGACCATTCAGCACCACCCCTCCCTTACTGGCTTGATACAAACCAGCGACAACATTGAGAACCGTTGATTTTCCGCAGCCTGAGTGACCAATCAGTGAGATAAACTCTCCTTTGGCTATTTTCAGGTCTACCCCCTTCAGAGCCGTAAAAGGCCCCTTCGGCGTATCAAAGACCATATCTATATGGCTGATTTCCAGTTGAGCATTCATGATTGTTTCTTCCCTTAATTAACTGTTCGCTGTTTTATTCCATGAAACCCACTGCTGGAGTTTCAGCATCGAGCGATCCAGCAGAAAACCAATCAGACCAATGGTTAGCACTGCCACCATAATTCTTGCCAGAGAGTTGGAGCTGCCATTCTGAAATTCATCCCAGACAAACTTGCCCAACCCGGGATTCTGCGCCAGCATTTCCGCTGCAATTAGCACCATCCAGGCAACACCAAATGACAATCTCATGCCGGTAAAGATCATTGGAATAGCGGAAGGCAATACGATTTTCTTTATATGCGTAAAAGCAGATAAGTTAAGAACCTGACTGACATTAATCAGATCTTTCTCCACACTTCTAACACCCAGCGACGTATTGATAACCATGGGCCAGAGGCAGCACAGAGTCACTGTAATCATAGAGTTCAGCAAAGACTTGGCCACCAGCTGATCATTGCTGACATAGACTGAACTGACCACCATGGTAACCAATGGCAACCACGCCAGTGGAGAAACAGGCTTGAATATCTGGATAACCGGATTTATCGCACTGTTAAGCGTTTTGCTCAATCCAATGGTGATACCCAGAGGCACGGCAATAACTACCGCCAGAATAAAACCACTCATTACCGTCACCAGACTGGTGATGATCTGGTCGAGATAGGTTTCCTTACCCGTATAAGCTCTTATTCTGACGACATAGTCAGGGTCTTTTGCCTGTCGAGCTGCATTACGTTTTTCCTGTCGCTCATAGAAAGCACCTTCCTTAACTCTTTCTTCCCTGTGTTCCTGATAAAGAGAATGAATTTGCTCCCAGACAGCTGCCGGGCCCGGAAACTGACCCAGGGACGTATTAATACTGGTTGCTGCCGAAGACCAGAGCAGAAGAAACAATCCGATGCCAGCCAGCGGAGCCAGAAGCAGTTTCAGCCCGCCATTAAACACTGCTTTGAGCATGGCGACGTTCGACTCTGAATAATCATTGCTCAGAGAAGTTGTTGCAGACATAAATCTTGTCCTTACTCGTTGGGCGGCAGGATTAAAGTAT
Source organism: Endozoicomonas sp. OPT23 (assembly GCF_009653635.1). Taxonomy (GTDB): domain Bacteria; phylum Pseudomonadota; class Gammaproteobacteria; order Pseudomonadales; family Endozoicomonadaceae; genus Endozoicomonas_A. The sequence continues at coordinate 308,488 of NZ_PPFD01000003.1, forward strand.
CTAGACACGCGTAATCGAATACTGAATGGTTGTTTGCCCGCCTGTGGCGAGCAAACAACTTACTAATTCGTATGTTCGGGTACCTAGATCCTGTCACCCTGTTTCAAACCAATAGAAAACTTGTTGATATAGGCATTGGGGGATTTACCGTTGTAAACCAGCCCGTCAATAAAGTGAGTCTGTGGTGCTCTGAAACCATCTTCGGTGGTGAAGTCAGGAAACTCTTCAGCCTTGATCAGCTTTTCACTGATCAGTGACTCTGCAGCCAACCGATAGATATCCGGACGGTAAACCTTCTTTGCGGTTTCCAGATACCAGCTGTCCGGTTTGTCTTCACTGATCTGCCCCCACCGTCTCATCTGAGTCAGATACCAGATGGCATCGGAGTAATAAGGGTAGGTAGCGTTGTAGCGGAAGAAGACATTGAAGTCCGGTACCGAACGTTTGTCGCCTTTTTCATACTCGAAGGTGCCTGTCATGCTGTTTGCGATCACATCATAGTCAGCACCCACATAATTGGACTGGGAAAGAATCTTGACCGCTTCCGGGCGGTTATTATTGTTATTGGCGTCAAGCCAACGAGCCGCTCTAATCAAAGCTCTGGTTAAACGTACTGTGGTATTGGGATACTTCCGGGCAAACTGTTTGGTGATACCAAACACCTTCTCCGGGTTGTTTTTCCAGATTTCATAATCCGTTACTACCGGCACACCAATATTTTTGAAGACAGCCTGCTGGTTCCAGGGTTCACCTACGCAATAACCATAGATGGTTCCCGCTTCCATGGTCGAAGGCATCTGTGGTGGTGGCGTAACAGACAACAGAGCATCAGCATCGATATGACCAGAGGTGTCGCCTTTATGGGGCGCATAAAAACCAGGATGAATACCACCGGCTGCCAGCCAGTATCTCAGCTCGTAGTTATGAGTAGAGACAGGAAAGACCATTCCCATGTTGAAAGGCTTACCTTCTTCACGGTATTTGGTCACAACAGATTTCAGCGCGTCAGCCTTGATAGGATGCTGCAGCTTACCATCCGCCTGTTTGGGAATATTCGGCTTCATCTGTTTCCAGATCTCGTTGGAAACCGTAATACCATTGCCGTTTAAATCCATGGAAAAAGGAGTGATGATGTCAGCCTTGGTTCCGTATCCCATAGAAGCCGCAATAGGCTGCCCTGCCAGCATATGTGCGCCATCCAGACGGCCATCGATTACGCCATCCAGTAGCACTTTCCAGTTCGCCTGAGCTTCAATGGTGACGTATAAACCTTCGTCTTCAAAAAAACCTTTTTCATAGGCAATAGCAATAGGTGCCATATCGGTGAGCTTGATAAAGCCTATTCTCAGTTCTTCCTTCTCCGGATAACCCAACTCTGCATGGCTTACCGCGGCAGATAAACTACTGATACCAACCAGTGTTTTCACCGCCAGTGATTTCAACCACTTCATCAGTCTCTCCTGACTCGTCCATTGATTTATTATTTTTCAGTCAAGGGAGTTAAAGCAGTTAGTGTGCCAGCTTATGCAAAAGCGTATTTACTGGACTCAGGAAACCGTCAACCAGAAAAGCAGCAGTACAAAAGGAGAAAGGTTTGGTGCAAAAGCAATTAAACACGCACCAAGGAGGGACCGAGCGAACCAGAATAAACGACACAGAAAGTGTAAAAATAAACTGATCATTTTTTAACCAGCTAATTCGTAAACACGGCTACTAGGGTTAACTGAAAACTATCCCAAATTTGCTCACAAGGTTATCCACAGGTTTTGTGGATAACCTTGAATCAGGCTTTTAGCCTTATTTCGCCGAGATAAGATGGTACTCAAGCAGCCCCTGATGCTGCATCCAGCGGATAAACCAGACCAGTAAACGAAGACGTATCCACACCCTTGAACGGGTCAATGGGGATAACTCTGAATGGTGTTGATTAAACCAGAAGCAGAACCCTGACAGCACATCCTGGGTGATGTCTACGGTTTCAACTTCAGTAAAACCGGCTTCCTTAATCAGCTCCTGATATTTCTGCTGGGGGTGTAAACCTTCGATAGCAACACCACTGATTCTTGCCATCAGGTTAACCAGTTTCTGTTCTCTGCGATCACGGTAAGGTCTTGCCAATACCATATCAGTGAGCGTCAAACTGCCATCAGGACGAATCACCTTTCGGGCGTTAGCCAGAAACTGAAGCTTATCTTCAAAGTGGTAAACGGAGTCCAGAGCCAGCAGTTTATCGCAGGAGTCTGCATCCAGTTTTGCCAATTCTGCTTCATTACCACGCTCAAGCTTTAACTGTTCGAAGTGACTGCACTGATTCTGTGCAGATGCATAAAGCTGTTCTGTCTCGGCCAATGCCGTTAGAGAACGAACCTGATAGTAATCCATCCATACCAGCAGCTGATCGTAACTGGTAAAGCCAACATCAATCACATCATCCTGACTGGAAAGACAGGCTTTATCAGCTAACAGGCCAGCCAGTTCCGAGCAGGCCTGCCCGTAATCACTGGTATCACGCCAGTAACCCAGCATTCGCCAACCGGACGATGTGGATACGCCACTGTTTAATAGCCACTGGTCCGCCTGAATGCCTCTTTCCTTACGGGAGGATGGCCACCAGATTCTCAACAGCAGAGTGATTAACTGGGAAAGAATGCCTGACATGATCAGCCAGGTTAAAAGTACACCCAGCAAGAATGCAAAAATGGTCATATTCAATAAATTATTATTCCGCGTCCAATCGTTTTACGTACAGATATACGCTATTGATTATCCAGTCAGATGCCTGAGCCATGAGGATGGCAGAACAATCTGCGAATGCGAATATCTGGCTGTTTACATATCTATCAACAGGGATAATAGAGAGGTCAGGAAAACAATACCAGCAGGGCTCTGAACAACCATCTTTGAAAGTGATCTGCAGCAAATTATTCAACTCGTTCTACCGAGAGGCTGTTTGAGAAATCTCTGAACAGAAAGAACCCTACATAAAACAGCAAGGTTCTTTCACCTTAACATTTAACTGTGTAGCCACACGTAATCAAATATTAGATTGTCATTTCACCGCCTGTGGTGAGGCAATGACATATGAGTTCATATATCTTTTACACCATTTCATTGTCGCTTTCAGGTTCTGCAGAAGACGCCCAGAGGGCAAAGGCAACGATAGAAGACAAACCAAGAACAATACCAACAGGCCAACCAAGGTCAGACGACAGACGAAGACCTTCTGGTGCCATCATGATGTAAGTAGAACAAACCGCTGTCATAAAACCTGCTGGCAAGAGTGCCACCCAATAGTTTCTGTTTTGACGAACCATGTAGACAGCCGCAGTCCACAAAACAATGGTGGCCAGTGCCTGATTGGAAAAAGCAAAGTAGCGCCAGATGACCGAAAAATCGACCAGTGTTAACAGGTATCCGGCTGCAAACACAGGCACTGCCAGCATCAATCGCCGAGCCATACTGTTTTGACTGATTTCAAACATATCCGCGAAAATAAGACGCAGACTTCTGAAAGCGGTATCGCCTGATGTGATTGGGCAGGCAATCACACCAAGAATTGCCAGCATGCCACCCACGGTTCCCATCAAACCTGTGGCAATCTCATTCACCACCAGTGATGGACCACCCTGATCAATAACGGCAGAGAGGCCTTTGATACCTTCCGGGAAGAAAGCCATTGCGGCTGCAGCCCAGATCAGGGTCACTACACCTTCAGCCACCATCGCTCCATAAAAGACTCTTTTGCCATAACCTTCACAGGGAATGCAGCGCGCCATTAAAGGAGACTGTGTTGCATGAAAGCCACTGATGGCTCCGCAGGCAATAGTTATGCAAAGCATTGGCCAGGTCGGCAGACCTTTGGGGTGGTCAACAACAGTGCCAATTTCGGGAATCGGTAAGCCTTTAAAAACCAGCATACTGCCAATACCAAAGGCCATAAACAGCAGCGCCAGAGCAAACAAAGGGTAAATACGGGCAATCAGTTTATCGATGGGAAGAATAGTGGCTATAAAGTAGTAGGCCAGAATCACTGCCAGCCAGAAGCTCTTGGTTGCCAGAAGACCGGTAAAGCCCAGGTTACTCAGTAAAGAAGCTGGCCCGATCATAAAGACAGTGCCGACCAGCAATAGCAGAACCACTGACAACAATCGCATAAATTGACAGACTTTAGGCCCAAGGTAGTAACCCACTATTTCAGGAATACTCTGACCTGAGTGCCTGACAGACATCATGCCCGAGAAGAAATCGTGAACTGCTCCGGCAAATATGCACCCTAGTACTATCCAGACAAACGCCATAGGGCCATACAGTGCCCCGAGAATCGCACCAAAAATTGGGCCCAGCCCGGCAATGTTTAAAAACTGAATAAGGAAAATCTTGTACCAGGGCAGAGGAACGAAATCGATACCATCAGTCAGTTCATGGGCAGGCGTTTGGCGTTGCTGATCGATCCCGAAACAACGTTCAACGATCGTACCGTAAACCAGATACCCCACAATGAGCATGGCAAGTGCCAGTAAAAAGCTATTCATAACTACAACCTGTTGTCATAGAGCATGGGGTTAGATGATGACCTGTAAACCCGCTCTTCAGAGAAATCCTGCCTTTCCTTTCCTGACAGCTGTTCATCAGCTGCTGTTCTGCCACGTTCCTGTAACCAGATTTTTGTCTCGATTCATTTCTGCACTTCAGTCATCACTTCTCGTCGCTGAGAATCACTCACTGGCGGCAGGATCGAATCTAATATTTATGCTTCTTCCTTGCTATTTATTCAGATTTAAGACTTCAGCATAGTCACAAAGTTCAAAGGTATTTATAAGAAAAAATTATTACCTAACTTGTATCGCTCTTTTTCAGCCCATTCGTTCAAATTTAATCATTACTATTTCGACTCAGCTCATTCAGGTAAGTTAGAAAAGTTAATAAGAAAGCTATCTTTAAGAGCGGCTCTGCTAAGCTTTCACTATCTCCATTCTGGAACTCCCTATGAGCAATCTGATTGACTTGATGAGCCAAATTTTGTGGGAGTACATTCTGATTTATCTTTTGCTGGGCGCTGGCATTTACTTCTCATTAAGAAGTCGCCTGGTTCAGTTTCGTTACTTTTTTCACGCCTGGAAAATCATGTTTACCCGTCGTGCAAAAAACGACAACAGTATTTCATCCTTTCAGGCTCTCTGCACAAGTCTCGCTGCCCATGTCGGAACAGGTAACCTGGCCGGTGTCGCCATTGCTATTTATATAGGCGGCCCCGGTGCTGTTTTCTGGATGTGGGTGGTTGCTGTGCTGGGTATGGCATCAAGCTTTATCGAAAACACGCTGGCACAACTCTATAAAACCAATAACAACGATGGGTCATTCAGGGGCGGGCCGGCTTATTACATTGAGAAAGCGCTGGGCTTTCGCTGGCTGGGCCTGATTTTCTCCAGTCTTCTATTAATTGCCTTCGGCTTTGCTTTTAACTCGGTTCATGCAAACTCGGTTGCAGCCTCTCTTTCGGGCAGCCTTCAAGTTAGCCAGCAGGAACTGGGTATTGTACTGGCCATCATTACATCATTGATTGTCTTCAGAGGCATTCACACCATCACCCACTTTGCTGAAAAAGTAGTGCCCGTTATGGCACTGGCCTATCTGGCAATTGCTTTGATCGTCGTTGCTGCACGTTTTGAGGAACTGCCAGCGGTCATCGCTCTGATTTTCAATCATGCTTTCGGACTTGAGCAGGCCGTCGGCGGTGGTCTTGGTTACACCATTGCCCAGGCAATGATTCAGGGTATCAAGCGAGGCCTGTTTTCCAACGAAGCAGGGATGGGCAGTGGTCCTAATGCCGCTGCAACGGCTACTCCCTGGCCTCCTCACCCTGCGGCTCAGGGCATCGTTTCCATGATCAGTGTCTTTATCGACACGATCGTTATCTGTACTGCAACCGCAGCCATTATCCTGCTGTCAGGACAGCTTGAAAGCGGTGCTGATCTTAATGGTATTCAGCTCACTCAGGCAGCACTGGCGGGTGTAACCGGTGTATGGGGAGAGTGGTTTATCATGGCGGCTGTTTTCTTCTTTGGACTGACCTCCATTGTCGCCAACTATTACTATGGCGAATCCAACCTGTTGTTTATGAAGCAGAGCAAATCACTGTTACTTGCCTACCGTTGCGCAGTGGTTCTTATGGTGTATCTGGGAGCCACCAGCAGTATGGAAAGTGTCTGGCTGGTCGCTGATTTTGCCATGGGTGCCATGGCTCTGATCAACCTTGTAGTGATCGTGCTATTGTCCGGACCCGTCTTCGACGTTTTGAAAGATTACGACCAGCAACGAGCCAACGGACAGACGCCTACTTTCTGTCGTAAGAACTTCCCTTTTCTGAACAAAACCATGGACTCTGATGTCTGGATTCAAACCTCTGAAGCAGACGACAATAATAAAGATGATGATAACTGCTCGCCGGTTCAGGATCTTCCTGAATTAAGACAGTCATAGGTACTTTTCATAGCTGTCACATAAGACCGTATGTTTGTTTTCTATTTGTAAACGCTCCAATAGCAGGCACTAGATAGTTTTACCCATGATATCCGTAAATATCGCAACCCGGGCAACTCAAAAAATGATCAATAAGAACACCTTCCACCCTTTCCCCACCTAGCATTACTTCCTGTTTCTCTGCATAAAACCCCAATTTCAGCAAATAAGTATCTACACCTGCGCAACCTCGTTTATTCACCAATATGATGAAATCGCATTTCCCCCGAAACTTGCCCCATATTAATAATTCAGGAATCTTCATGATCGAATTCATCTCTGCAGCCAATGGTCTTCTCTGGGGAAGCGTCCTGATTTATCTCCTGCTCGGAGTGGGCATTTTCTTCACCGTACGCACTCGTTTTGTTCAGTTCCGCCGCTTTGGCATGGCCGTAAAAACCATGATGGGCAGCCGCAGTCGAACCTGCAAAACACATATCTCTCCTTTCCAGGCATTTTGCACCAGCCTTGCCGCACGCATCGGCACCGGTAACATGGCCGGTGTTGCCGTTGCTATCTATCTCGGTGGCCCGGGCGCAGTATTCTGGATGTGGATGATTGCAGTACTGGGTATGGCGACCAGCCTTGCAGAAAACGTTCTCGCGCAGATTTATAAAACCAATAACGGCGATGGCACCTTCCGTGGTGGTCCGGCTTACTACATTGAAAAAGCTTTGGGTCAACGCTGGCTCGGTATCACTTTCTCTGTTTCCCTGATCATTGCTTTTGGTCTGGCGTTCAACAGTGTTCAGTCCAACTCCATTGCAGCCGCTTTCAGCGCCTATGACATAGCGCCTGAATACATCGGTGCCGCTCTGGCCTTGATCAGTGGCGTGATTATCTTTGGCGGTATTCGCTCTATTTCCCGTGTTGCAGAAATGATCGTGCCTGTTATGGCACTGGGTTATTTGGCTGTAGCGATTGTTGTGGTTCTGATGAACGCTTCCGAACTGCCTGCCGTATTCAGCCTGATTTTCAAGAGTGCTTTTGGTCTTGAAACAGCTGCGGGCGGTGGTGTGGGTTACATGGTGTCTCAAGCCATGATGAACGGCATCAAACGTGGCCTTTTCTCCAACGAAGCTGGCATGGGCAGCGCACCCAATGCTGCCGCTGCGGCTCATTCTACACACCCGGTTAATCAGGGTCTGCTGGGGATGCTCGGCGTATTTCTGGACACTATCGTTGTGTGTACTGCCACTGCAGCCATTATTCTGGTTTCCGGCATGCTGGAACCAGGCAGCGGTCTGACCGGTATTGCTCTGACTCAGCAGGCGCTGTCCAGTCAGGTAGGCGAATGGGGTTCGCAACTGGTGGCCTTTGCCATTCTGCTGTTTGCTTTTACTTCCATCATCGCTAACTACTACTACGGCGAATCCAACCTGCGCTTTATCAAGGACAGCAAGCTGCTGATCATGGTTTATCGTGTCGTTGTTATCGCAATGGTGTTCATCGGTGCTTCCAGTGAACTGCAGTCAGTGTGGAACTTTGCTGACCTGTCCATGGGCGTCATGGCTCTGATCAACCTGGTGGCTATCATGCTGCTGTCCGGTATCGTGATTCAGGTACTGAAAGACTACGATGAACAGGTATCTGCAGGCATGGAACCGGTATTCAACCGTAAGAAATTCCCATTCCTGGATAAAACCATGGATAAGGATGTGTGGCTGGAAAATGCTTGTGAGAAGGCAGCCAAGTCTTCTGCTAAAAAAGCGGAAGCTACTCTCGCTACTGACTAAGTGGCTAGCTGTTAACTGAATAGAATCAGCTGAAACTGACTCTATTGATTGGGGGCGTCACTCGAAGGAGTGGTTGCCCCCTTTTTCATTTCTACCGTTGTATCCAGCGTAACCGTCACTTCTTTCAAATCAAAGTGATCAATGGTCAACAGGTCATAATCCTTGGGCACTCTGCCATTCAGCCGGACATTGGCTATCGATAACTCGCCTGCTGAGCTGGGAATAGCCAGAGTGACACTGTTATCCAGTTCTATATCAGCCCTTGAGTGATCCAGATCGTAACTGAGCGACAGCAGGCTATAACCTTCCGGTAACACCTGAATAAGCTGACTCATCAATCTGGCCACTGACTGAGCATCTCTCACCTTAAGCACCTTACTGCCCGAACTGATGCTGTCAAGAATGGTACCCAGTACTGTGCAGATAATGGACGCTGCGAACCTTGCACGCTTTTGAACATTCATGGCTCTGCGTAGCTGCCATGCTGAAAGCTGCTTTTGAGCCAGCAAGACTTCACCCAGTTTGGCATCGCTGGCAGAAGCAGCGCCTTGCTCTTCCAGCGCTTCGTCCAGCTGTTCCTGGGAGATATAGCCCTGCTGTACCAGTATCCTGCCCAACCTTGATTTGTGGTATGCTGTGGAGCGATTTAAAGTATCCATATCTTGCAGACTCTCATCACCTGATCACTCCTGATTTATCGGCCATCGGCTGCAGAGAATAATAATCGGGGGTTTGAAGTTGAGAGCTGGACGTACAGATTCATAAGACTTTTGCCCGCAACAGGCGGGAAAGCTTGATTTATTATTCGATTACGTGTGTCTGCACACATGTCTCGAACTACAGAACACGGGTTAAGAAAAGCATGCCAACCAAGAAGCAGGGCTTTGCCTTTGAACAGTCACTTTCAGAGCTGGACGAGCTGGTCAAGAAAATGGAATCCGGCGATCTGTCTCTGGAAGAGTCCCTGAAAGCCTTCGAGCAGGGCGTAAAACTGACCCGTGAATGCCAGAAAGCGCTGACCGATGCCGAGCAGAAAGTACAACTGCTGATGGAAAACAACGGTCAGCTGGAGAGCCAGCCTTTTGACCAGGCGGAAGATGTATAAGCCATGATCCTGCAGGAATACATGAACACCTGCCGTACGCGGGTGGACGAGCAGCTTAAGCTGGTATTACCGGAATCCAGCATTGTCAGCCCGAAGCTGGCTGAAGCAATGACTTACTCGGTGTTTAATGGTGGCAAGCGGGTTCGCCCACTGCTGGTTTATGCTGCAAACAAAGCGCTTGGTGGTCAAGCTCATCATGCTGACCCGGCAGCCTGTGCGGTAGAGCTTATCCACGCTTATTCTCTGGTCCATGACGACCTTCCAGCTATGGACGATGATGACCTGCGCCGCGGTAAGCCAACCTGCCATAAGGCGTTTGATGAGGCTACCGCCATTCTGGCGGGCGACGCGCTTCAGACATTAGCCTTTGAAGCCCTGAGCACTCCGTACCACTTTCCAGAGGCATTGCTTTCGGATACTGCCCGCCTGGCACTTTTTCGAGAGCTGACTTCTGCATCCGGCCATGCCGGTATGTGCGGTGGGCAATCCATGGATCTCAACTCCGTTGGCCAGGCTCTTAATCAGCAACAACTTCAGCTGATGCACAACCATAAAACCGGTGCGCTTATTCGAGCCAGTGTCATCATGGGCGCTCTGTCCACAGACAAGGTCACTGATGAGGAGCTGGATACCCTGACCACCTATGCCAATGCCATAGGTTTGGCGTTTCAGGTTCAGGACGATATTCTCGATGTCACGGCAGACACCGAGACACTGGGCAAGCAGCAGGGTGCCGATGATGCTCTCGACAAGCCAACCTACGTTTCTCTGATGGGGCTTGAAGCCGCTCAGCACTTTGCAGAAGAACTCTGCCAGGAAGCTCTCACTGCCTTGTCTTCATTTGATGAGCAGGCCGCACCTCTGCGCCAACTGGCTGAATACATCGTTCATCGGTCTCATTGATACCCACATTCCTTATATAGCTGTTTGCCGACCACAGTAAGACAAACAGCTACTTAATATTCGGTTAAGTGCGCTTACATAGCTGGATGTCCATTTTCTTTCAAAAATGTTAATTGTTCACCGTTCAGGTACAATCTCTGCTGATGAGCTATAACCCTCTGACCTGACGTTCTTTTTTATACAGCATCATTCTTCGGGTCAGAGACAATGCGAGTAAATTGCTGAACCCAGCACTTTGAAACGAAGTACCTTGAATACAGGAAAGCCGGACCGCTCCGGCTTTCGTGGCTGAGAGGCCTGGATCGCTAACAGACATGTTTCACGAAATACCTAAAACTCGCCCTGCCACTCCACTGCTGGACCGGGCCGATATTCCTGAACAACTGCGCCAGCTTGACGCCAGCCAGCTGCCAGAGCTGGCCAATGAACTCAGAGAGTATCTTCTTTATTCCGTTGGCCAGGTGGGTGGCCACTTTGGTGCCGGACTTGGCGTGGTCGAACTGACCATTGCCCTGCATTACCTGTTTGAAACGCCCAGAGACCGAATAGTCTGGGACGTTGGCCATCAGGCATACCCTCATAAAATACTGACCGGCCGTAAGGAGCAGATGAACACTCTGCGCCAGAAAGACGGTCTTGCTGCTTTCCCTAAACGAGCTGAAAGCGAATACGACACCTTTGGTGTAGGTCATTCCAGTACGTCTATCAGTGCTGCTTTGGGTATGGCGGCTGCCGCTAAGTTGAAAGGCGAAAAACGTCGTACGGTTGCTGTTATTGGTGATGGTTCCCTGACCGCAGGTATGGCCTATGAAGCCATGAACCATGCCGCTGACCTGAAAGCCAATATGCTGGTGATATTGAACGACAATGATATGTCGATCTCTAACAGCGTGGGCGGTCTTTCAAATTATCTGACCAAGGTTTTGTCCAGCAAGACCTATCACCATATCCGTGAAGGCAGCAAAAAAGTTCTGAATGTTATTCCCCATGCATGGGAACTGGCACGCAGAACTGAAGAACATATGAAAGGAATGGTGATTCCGGGCACTCTGTTTGAAGAGATGGGCTTTAACTATTTTGGTCCTATCGACGGTCACGACCTGCCGATGCTACTGCACACTATTGAGAACCTGAAAGACCTTGAAGGCCCTCAATTCCTGCATATTGTTACCCGCAAGGGTAAGGGCTTTGCTCCCGCCGAGCAGGATCCGATTGGTTATCACGCTATTACCAAGCTGGAACCCAAGACTAAAGAAGGTAACGAGAAGCCGAAGCTGCCCAAGAAGCCTAAGTACTGCAACATCTTTGGTGAATGGCTCTACGATATGGCAGCGAAAGATCAGAAGCTGGTCGGTATCACACCCGCCATGCGAGAAGGTTCGGATATGATTCGCTTCTCCGAACACTTCCCTGACCGCTACTTTGATGTCGCCATTGCCGAGCAACACGCTGTGACTCTGGCAGCCGGTATGGCCTGTGAAGGCACTAAACCTGTTGTGGCTATCTACTCCACCTTCCTGCAGCGCGCCTATGACCAGCTGGTACACGACGTTGCTGTGCAGAAGCTGGACGTGCTCTTCGCCATTGACCGTGCCGGCATGGTAGGTGAAGACGGGCCAACTCATGGTGGTTGCTACGATATTGCCTACCTGCGCTGCATTCCGGAAATGCTGGTTATGGCTCCGGCTGACGAAGACGAAACACGTCGTATGCTGACCACTGGTTATCAGTACAATGGCCCGGCATCGGTTCGCTACCCTCGTGGTACGGGTCCTGGCGCAGAGATCAGCAAAGAGCTGACAGCCATGGAAATCGGCAAAGGTGAAGTTCGTCGTAGCGGTAAGCGAGTAGCCATTCTAGCCTTTGGTACTGTGCTACAGAGTGCTCTGGATGCAGGTGAACAACTGGACGTCACTGTTGCCAATATGCGCTTCGTTAAGCCACTGGACACGAAACTGGTTGCCAAGCTGGCGCAGGAGCATGAACTACTGGTGACGGTAGAAGAAGGCTGTATTGCTGGCGGTGCCGGTTCTGCGGTTGCTGAATACCTCAGTGAACAGGGTTTGAACACTCCAACTATGCATCTGGGTATTCCTGATGAATACATCGAAGGTGCAAGTCATTCTCAGCAGCTGGCTCAATGTGGTCTGGATGCTGCTGGAATTCAGAAGTCCATTGAAGGTCGTTTGAAAGGCTCCTTCGAAGTAAAAACCATTATTCAACACGAAGTGAATGAAAGCACTGAAGAGAAAGCAGCGAGTAGCTCCTGATTCTTTCCAGTACTTAAGATCTGACACTCTGGAGCTGGTTTACTCGCCACAGCTCCAGAGCTTTACAGGACTTCCTGTAGCAACCCTCCAAATCAACCAGTAACTGCTCACATCCTTTATTCTGCCCTGCTACCTGTTCAATCTGTCCTGCAAGTTTTTGAAGTGTTGGCAGCGCCATACTCCCTGCAGCACCTTTTAACTCATGAGCCTTATTCTTTATAAGTTCATGGTCGTCCTGTTCAGCAGACAGTATTGTTTCAAGAGTCCGCTTCGATGATTCCAGAAACATGCCAACCATATTTTCAACGGTCTCATCTCCCAGAATCTCCCTGTCTTCGTTCAACTGATGCAGATTCAGTAACTCTTCAGGGTCAGTCTGAAGTTCTTTTACGATGGAACTCGCCCCTGTCAAAGTACCTTTTTGCGCCATTACTTCAACAATAGTTCTCGCCAGCTCGGGCAATCGCAACGGTTTGCCAAGACAAGCAGCCATACCAGCCTCAAGGAATTTCTGCTGGTCTTCCCTGAATACGTGAGCAGAGACAGCAATAACAGGAACCGGTTTGCTGAAAATAGAACCAAGCTCATTAGCCAGATCCGTTCCATTGCCATCAGGCAGGTTTATATCCATTAAAACCAGATCAAAGGACTGACTGCATGCGACAACCCTCGCTTGCTGACAGGTTTCTGCTGTTTCAACAATCTGCCCCAATTGTAAAAGGTAGCCTTCAGCCACAGCTCGATTAACCGCATTGTCTTCCACCAGCAAAACACGATATTGAGACAGTTTCGATTCTGTATTCAGCGAGGTATCTTTCGAACGTGACGTCTCAAGAGGCAGGGAAAAGTAAAAGCTACTGCCCTTATTTGATTGGCTGTTTACCTGCAGGTTTCCACCCAGAACAGTTACCAGCCTTTTGCTGATCGATAATCCCAACCCCGTCCCTGGCTGCCTGATATTTGAGCCTGCCTGGGTAAAGGCATCAAAGATTGTCATCAGCTTATCTTCAGCTATTCCCTGGCCTGTATCTGTCACTCTGAATTCATAATTGCCTGCGGTGCGGATCTGCAGTGATACCTGAATACTACCCTTCAGGGTAAATTTGATCGCATTACCAATCAGGTTCAGCAATATCTGTCGTATTTTTACCGCATCACCCAAGAGCCATTGAGGTACAGTGTCGTTGATAATCAGCTCAAGGTTAAGCCCCTTATTGATAGCTCTAGCCTTCATCAGGCTGACCAGTTCACCGACCAGTTGGCGAGACGCAAAACTGACCGGATTATTCTCAATATGACCCGCTTCTATCTTTGAGTAATCAAGAATGTCATTGAGGATATCCAGCAGTATTTCTCCGGAATAACCAATGGTTTTGACAAACTCCTGCTGCCTGTCATCAAGCTGTGTCCCCTTCAATAGGCTCAATGTTCCAAGAACACCGTTCATTGGTGTTCGAATTTCGTGGCTCATATGAGCCAGAAAACGGGTTTTAGCCTGATTAGCCTGTTCAGCTTCAGCTCTTGCCTTTCGATGCTGAACAGCCTGCTCCTGAAGTGCAACATTGGTCAGCTTTAACTGATCCGTCTGCTCTTCTACCAGCTCAGCAAGATGATCTCTATGTCGTTTAATCTCGTGCTGGTTTTGTAAAGCCTCTTCTTCCAGTTGCTGCCGGGCAATAGCATTTCTTCGAAAAACCTCTATAGCTTTCGCCATGTCACTCAATTCGTCTTTGTGATCATCATTCACAACCACTGACAAATCACCTTCAGCCAGCTTCGTCATAGCGCATGTCTGGTAAGTAAGACGTTTCACCAGATGACGGTAAACAAATAACCAGAGAATAAGAACCATCGCAGTTACAGTAATCAGCATCATCACCAACAGCCATGAACGTCCGTAATGGAGGCTTTTTTTCAGGTCATCACCCGCTCTTATCGCTTCAGATTCTGAATAGGACACCAGCTGATCAGTCTGCTGGTTCAATCGGGACAAGAGAAAGGAGTTCCCCTTGTTCAGCTGGGCAATATCATTTCGGATGGATATCAGTTTTTCTGTGTTATCAATGATGGAACCAATAACGGCAAGTTGTTTTAAGCTATTCGATAGCTTTGTTCTACGATCAGGGTCTTCCACTGACTGAACCAGATATCCGATGCGATCCATCAAGGGTTGGTATTCTTTTCTTAATACTTTTAACTCATTACTTGAGCCTGTTTTTTCCAGTCGTGTCAGCAGGTTCTGTAATCGGTAGATTCTCAACTCCAGCGTACTGACTCTTTGCAGCTGATCAAAATCAACATCCACCAGCTGATCCAGAGCCATCATGAATTCGGTTCTGTTAGTTTCATTCTCAGGGCTGTAAAGATGCGCAAAGTCAGACATAACAATCGTACTGGAGTTAGCCACTTGTGAACGTGCAAGCCGTGTCAGCTCAGCCACTTCAATGAATACCTGATGGAGGTTTTCCTGTCGTGTCTGTTCCAGCTGGATTCTGTGGCCAACCTGCTGCCCGAGAACCGAAAGGTTTTTAATCACACCTAGAGTAATCTGCTGAAGTATTTCCGGCTTCTGCTCAGGTGATCGTTGCTTCAGTTCACCTTGTAGCTGTGCCAGTTGATGGCCGGCCAGAGTCAGTTGTTTTCCCTGATACTGTCTCTCGCCTTCAGACTCTGCTTCCACCAGCAGTTGCGCCAGAAACAGGATTTCTGTTGAAAGATCGGAAAGACGCCTTGCTGTCACCAGATCAGGAATTGTCTGTTCACTGACCTGTCTCTCTCTCTGAGCAAGCTGGGCAAAGCCTCCCCAGGCCACCAGACCAATAATCATGGCCAGCATGACAAAGACACTGAACGACAGCAGCAATTTTCCTCCCAGACCGGGAGCAGGGTTTAAACGACGAAGAAATGGCAGGAGCACGGTATACAACTATTGTGGTAGCTCTGGTTAGCGCTACTATGAACCTTTCTGCATTCAGGAGTCTATTGAGAATGATACCGACAGCTTCACGTTTTACTGTCTGGCTGACGGTACTTATCGTTCAACTGACTTTTAACACGGTCTTCGCTGACCAATGGCTGGTTCAAAAGGCTAGTCCGGCTTTTAATTTCTCCCACACAGTTCCGGCAAAAGTTTCAGTTCTGAAAAGAGCATCTTCTAGATGGAAACTCTGCGTGCTCTATCCCCACCTGAAGGACTCGTACTGGCTCAGCGTAAACTATGGCATGGTTGATCAGGCAAAAAAGCTGGGCGTTCAGTTAAAGGTTATGGCCGCTGATGGCTATAACAGTGCCGGGCAGCAACGCAACCAACTGCAGTCCTGCCGAAACTGGCAGGCCGATGCCATTCTTCTGGGCAGTGTCGGTTATGACCTGCTCAACCAGTCAGTAGAGCAAACTGCCAGCTCAACTCCGGTTTTTGGTCTGGTTAATAACCTTTCACCAAAGGGAGTCTCAGGTAAGGTGGGCGTTGACTGGTACCAAATGGGTTTCCGTATTGGTCAGCACCTTTCAAATAAACACCCAAGAGGTTCAAAACCTGCAACTGTCGCGTGGTTTTCATCTCCGACCGGCAGAGGTGGCAGCGATGTTAGCCTTAAGGGGCTAAGAGCAGGGCTGGAAGGCAGCTCTGTAGTGATAGTCAGTGAGTCATGGGGTGACAATGATTCAGCCATCAAGCGAGATTTGATTCAAAAGACACTGGACCAACACCCACAACTCGACTATCTGGTGGGCGGTGCCGTTATGGCTGAAGTGGCTATTCCTGAATTAATACGTCGTAAACTCACAGGCAGGACTCAGGTCATCTCAACCTATATGAGCCACAGTGTCTATCGCGGTTTGTTACGACATCGAATTCTATTGGCTAATGATGACAATATGGTTCTGCAGGGAAGACTTTCCGTCGATCAGGCTATCAAATTCCTCGAGAAAAAGCCCTGGTTTCAGGATCTGGGACCCGACATCCGAACTCTTTCCTCAGACAGCCTTCCTGACGACCTTGCCAGCAGTCTTTCTCCTGCCAGCTGGCGTCCCGTCTATGACGTGTCTCAGAAAACGGTTTCGGTGAACAGATAACCTTCGCCATGAATGGTCTTGAACATAACCGGTTGTCCAGGATGTTCTTCCAGTTTATGTCTCAGTCGTCTGACCAGTGTATCTATGGTTCTGTCGCCGGGCGCTTCTCTACGATGACTGGTCAGGCTTAATAACCTTTCCCGATTGAGTACCATGCCCGTATGAGTTACAAAGGCCAGTAGCAGTTCATACTCAGCTCCGGTCAGGGTTACAGGCTGGTCACCTCGATAGAGTTCACGTCTTTGGGTATCTATTCGGCACTCACCAAAACGGATGATAAAGTCGTCTTTTTCCTCAGGCTCTGTCACTGCATTACAGAGAGATATCCTCCAGAGCAGATTTTTAACCCTGACCAGCAGCTCTCTCAGTTCAACAGGCTTCACTACATAATCATCTGCGCCCATCTCCAGTCCCACCACCCGGTCAATGGTATCGCTGCGCCCTGTCACCAGAATAATGCCCACTGTTGACTGGCTTCGAAGCTGTCGGGTCAAAGACAGGCCATCTATTCCTGGCAAGTTAATATCCAGCAGAATCAGATCGACCTTTTCATTACTAAAGATATCCATCATGGCTTCACCACTGTCAGCTTCTGAAACCCGATAGCCTTCACAGCGAAAATAGCCGACCAGTCTGGCACGGGTGACAGGCTCATCTTCGACAACAAGAACGTGATGGCTCATGGACAGGACTCTTTTTGTTAATTTGAGCCGTCATTCTATTCAGAGGTGCCTGACTGCTGATATACGCATTTCTAATAACCAGAGCATTCTATTCACATCTATTCACATTTTGTTAAAAGTTGTTCATAGCCAGTGGCAGAACCATTCACATGTGAATCATATCCTGATGTCATTCAAAAATTTCAGGTTTGTGTGTTCATGAAAAATCTCTGGCGTTTTTTAACCAGCCCCTCAGGCAAATACTCCGTCATTGGCCTGCTGACTGCGGGCATCATTTTTGGCGTGGCACTGGTATTCACCGGTCATCAAACCATGCAATACACAGGTACTGAAGAATTCTGTACCGGCTGCCACACCATGCAGCAACCTCTGGTAGAACTTAAGAAATCCATTCACTACCAGAATGCCAGCGGTGTTCGTGCTACCTGCGTTGATTGTCATATGCCTACGGACTTTGTTGGTCAGATGAAGCGCAAGATGCAGGCTACCAACGACGTTTATCAGCACTACATCACCAAGAAGATCGATACACCTGAGCTGTACGAAGAAAACCGTCTGGAGATGGCACAGAATGTCTGGGCTCGAATGGAAGAAAATGATTCCTCCGGTTGCCGTGGCTGCCACAGCTACGAAGCCATGGATCACAGCAAGCAGTCCACCAAAGCGGCCAAGCGCATGAAGGAAGCTGCAGCGACTGATCAGACCTGCATTTCCTGTCACAAGGGTATCGCCCATACCATGCCGGACACCTCTGGCGGCTTCCGTAAGTCTTATACCAGCCTGGTTAAAGATGCGACCCAACCAGCAAAGGCTGAAACCCTCTACTCACTGACTGAAATCAAGCTGTTCAAAAAAGCAGACGGCAAGAAAGAAGCCGGTAAGTTGCTACCAGCCACTGAAGTAAAAGTTCTTGAGCGTAAGGGCGACATGCTTCTGATTGAAATTCAGGGCTGGAAACAGAAAAAAGGCCGTGGACGGGTACTGAATCAGGAAGCAGGAAAACGTATCTATTCCGCAACACTGAAAGGTTCATTTGCCCGCAAGGTAGAAGTTCTGGAAACCACTACCATTGGCGACCAGAAAAAAGAGTGGCAGAAAGTCTCAGCAAAAGCATGGGCAAAGAACACCAACTTCCTGACCTCTATTGAACCTATCTGGAGCTACACCGACGAGCTCTATCAGGCTACTTGCACCCAGTGCCACGGCGCACCGGATATCGGCCACTTCAACTCCACCGAATGGATTGCCCAGCTGAAAGGCATGATGAGCTTCGCAGACCTCGACAAGCGCGAAGAAAGAACCTTGCTGAAATATCTGCAGAACCATGCGGCAGACTCCAAAGCTGGCAGCAAACACTGATGGACAGCCCGCTGATACTTCCTCAAGTACAGCGGGTGAAACAAGCCATAAAGAATTTGAATAGTTCTTTCCCCAGAGGGAAAGCAAGGAGAGAAACCATGAGTGAAGCCAGCGTATCACTGAGCCGCCGTCGTTTTCTGGGCGGAATGCTGAAAGGTTCTGCTGCAGCCATGATCGGTCCAAGCCTGCTAAGCGGTAAAGCGTTTGCGGCCAGCGGTCAGGTATCAGAAAAAACCAACGCCACCCACTGGGGTGCTTTTCGTGCCAGAGTTGAAAACGGCAAGCTGACTACTGTTAGGCCTTTTGAAAAAGATAGTTTCCCCAGCAAAATGTTGATGGGTATTCGTGACGACCTGTATTCTCCAGCTCGTGTTCGTTACCCAATGGTTCGGCTGGACTGGCTGAAGAAGCGCCATAACAGTGACACCACTCAACGTGGTGATAACCGCTTCGTTCGTGTCAGCTGGGATCAGGCTCTGGACTTCTTCTACGAAGAGCTGGAACGTGTTCAGAAGACCCATGGTCCTTCAGGTCTTTACGCTGGCCACACTGGCTGGAAAGCGAATGGTTCCTACCACAACTGTATTGCCGCCATGCAGCGCGCTGTTGGTTTGCACGGCACCTTCGTCAAAAAGGTAGGTGACTACTCAACCGGTGCTGCACAGGTTATCCTCCCTCGTGTTGTCGGTTCTACCGAAGTTTACAGCCAGCAAACCTCCTGGCCACTGGTGCTGGAAAACGCCAAAAACATCGTTTTCTGGGGTTCCGATCCTATCAAGAATCTGCAGGCTGGCTGGAGCACTCCGGACCATGATGTTTACGGTTACTACAAGCAGCTCAAAGATAAGATTGCCAGTGGCGCTATTCGAGCCATCAGTGTCGATCCTGTAGTTTCCGATACTCAGGCTTATCTGAATACAGAACATCTGCCGGTTAACCCGCAGACCGACGTTTCTCTGATGCTGGGTATGGCTCACACCATGTTCACTGAAGAACTGTACGACGAAGATTTTGTTTATGACTATTGTGAAGGTTTTGACAAGTTTACACCTTACCTGACTGGTGAAAGCGACGGTCAGCCAAAGTCTGCCGAGTGGGCCAGTAAAATCTGTGGTATTCCTGCTGACACCATCAAAACGCTTGCTCGCAAATTTGCCAAAGAACGCACCCAGTTTATTGGCGGCTGGTGTGTACAGCGTATGCACCATGGTGAACAGTATGCCTGGATGCTGGTTGTCCTCTCTGCCATGACAGGCCAGGTCGGTTTGCCGGGTGGTGGTTTCGGTTTTGGCTGGCACTACAATGGTGCCGGTGTTCCCACTCGCAAGAGTGTAAAAGTCAGCGGTTTCACTGGTAGCGCTCCCAACGGCAAGCCTAAATACGACGGAGACTTCGGCAAGTATTCCTCAACCATTCCTGTCGCCCGTTTTGTTGATTCCATGCTGGAGCCTGGAAAAACGATCGACTTCAATGGTCGTAAAGTCGTTCTGCCTGCGATCAAGATGGCTATTTTTACCGGTTGTAACCCGTTCCACCATCAGCAGGATCGCAACAAGATGGTCCGTGCCTGGCAGAACCTGGAAACCACTATTGCCATCGACCATCACTGGACAGCAACCTGTCGTTTCTCCGATATCGTGCTGCCAGCAACAACACCTTATGAGCGCAACGATATAGACGGCTTTGGTAACCATTCCCGCCGCGGCATTATCGCCATGCATAAACTGATTGAGCCACTGTTTGAAGCCCGCAACGACATCGATATTTTTGCCGATCTCTGCAAGCGCTTCGGTCAGGAAAAAACCTTTACCGAAGGCCGTGACGAGATGGAGTGGCTTGAGCACCTCTATACTCAGGCGCAGAAGAACGCGAAAGGCAAAGCCATCAAAATGCCAACCTTTGAAGAGTTCTGGAACGGTGATGGTTACTTTGAGTTCGATAAAGCCAGCGAAAAGCTCTGGGTTCGTCACGCTGACTTCCGTGAAGAACCGGAACTGGAAGCATTAGGTACACCATCCGGCATGATTGAAATCTATTCCGAGGAAATTGCCAAACTCGGCTATGAAGACTGCCCTGCTCACCCGGTATGGATGGAACCGGTTGAACGCTCTCACGGCGGTAAAGGATCTGACAAGTACCCACTGCATATGCAGTCCTGCCACCCGAGAGATCGTGTTCACTCTCAGCTTAATGGTGCCCAGGGTCTTCGTGAAACTTATGAAGTCGCGGGTCGTGAACCTGTTTACATCAGCCCTGCAGACGCCAAGGCTCGTGGCATCAGGAATGGTGATGTGGTCCGTGTCTTCAACGACCGTGGTCAGGCACTGACTGGTGCAGTAATCAGCGACAGATTCCGTCAGGGTGTCATTCGTATCTTTGAAGGTGCCTGGTACAACCCTGCAGAAGGCGGCAAGGTCGGCTCCATCTGCAAGAACGGTGATCCTAACGTACTGACCCGTGACCAGCGCAGCTCCAAGCTGGCTCAGGCCACTTCTGCTCATTCTGCACTGGTTCAGATCGAAAAGTACACAGGACCCGCGCTGAAGGTTACTGCCTTTGACGGTCCTGAAAACGTCAAAGCTTAAGAAGGTCTTCACCCGACTGCAGCGAAGTATTTCGCTTCTCTGCAGTCATCTATTTCTCATTGAGTATCGGTCATGAGCGACACAATTTCCCAGAACAGAGCGCAGATTTACTGGTGGTTATCCAGTCTGGTAGCCAAAGAGCTGAATGACAATCAACTGCAAGCCTTATTCAGCCCTGAGGTCAGCGGTTTTATCGAGTCACTCTCGCTGGAACAGGGACTTGAAGCGTCGAGCAAAAAGCTGAGCAATGCCATCAACCAACTGCGCTTACGCAATGACTGCAAGCTGGAACTGGCTGCCGACTATGCATCACTCTTTCTGGGAGCTGGTCGCAGCAGTGTTCAGCCCTATGCATCGTTCTACCTCAGTGAAGAGGGCCTGCTGATGCAACAACCTCATCACGACATGATCAAAAGACTGCAGTCTTATGGTTTGGCACAGAGTGAAGCATTCAATGAACCGGCAGATCATCTGGCTATCATTCTCGACTTTATGGGTAACCTTGCAGTCAAGGATGTTGCAGTGAAAGAACAACTGGATTGTCTGGAACAGTGTCTTCTGAACTGGTTACCCCGCTGGTCAGAAGACATTGCCAGACATGACAGTTTTGGTTTTTATCAGGCTGTCAGCCAATTGATTCTGGCTTTCACTCAAGCAGATAAAGCTTTCATTTCTAATTAGTTATCTCGGGAGCAGTATTTTCAGGCTGCTCCTTTTTCACATACCCGCACGTCTGCGTAAGTCTCTGCGACTTCTACATACAAATGAGAACAATTCTTAAAACCATTGACTCAAGTCAACAAATCCTTTTCAATACGGCAGCATAATGCGAATTATTCTCATTGCATTTCGATATAACTAAAAAATTTTATCAGGACTAAGGCTCACCCCCACGCACCCAGCGTCCTGAAAGCTTGTCAGAGGAAGTTCTTTTGAAAAAGTTGGCTCTCAGTGCTGCCATTTCTGCCGCTGTTTTTGCGTCTGTTGTTAACGCCGCAAAAGTAGAAGTTCTAGATAAAACCCATAACCCTGCTGGCCAGTTCCTGGCTTACACCGAATTCGAACTGTCCGGTGAGCCTCTGGCTGAAGGTCTGGGTCTTGACCTGGATACACTGGATCCGAATCTTGCTAATCTGCCAACTGCTTTTGACTTTGCGGCCGGCATCGAAAGCTACGAATACTCTGAAGAAGCCATGTACGCGCTGAACTACCAGTCCCAAATGGGTCCACATCTGGTCAACGGCCCAATCAACTCTGCCCGTGGCGGCAAGATGTCTGACCTGGGCAAGCGTGTTATCGAAATGGCACAGGCTGTTGGCTTCCCAGCCAACGAAGTGCCACTGAACATGTATCCGATCTCCATGCCTTACATGTCCGGCAGCCCTGAGTTTGCAGCTAAAGTAGACATCTCTGTCGTTAATGGCGACGAGCTGGAAATCGTAACTGCCAAAGGTGAAGAAAAAACGGTTCAGGCCGTTGTTCCTGCTTACTTCCGTGACTACAAGTCACTGTCCTGGGATGAAAACAGCTTCGACAAAGCCTTCAACCCTGCTGCTACCGGCGGCATTATGCTGAAGGAAGTGATGTGGGCACAGGATTTCCTCGGTGGCATGCACGTAACCGAATCTGATGAAGAAGTAGAAGCTGATTCCATGAAGATGGATCAGGACGGCGTTCATAGTCTGGGCGTTTCCGCAGCTGACGGTTTCAACGGCATGCTGCTGACTGAAATCTCTCTCGACAAGATGCTGGTGCTGCAAAACCAGCTGGGCTTTGACGGCAAGAAGCTGGGTGCCAAGTTTGGTCCTGACTACAACCCGGCCAAATCACCGGTATGGTTTGCTCATAAGACAGTGGTTAAAGAAGCAACGGTTAACGGCGTAAACGCTATTGATCAACTGACTGTTGCCGACAGTCGTTCAACTCTGCGTGACACCTGGATGCTGCTGTGGCCAGTGTCTGAGATCTACGCATACTCCGATCAGCGTACTGCCAACTCTGCCCAGAACCCTGCGTTCAAGGCCGTATTTGATGGCGCACCATTCGCTGCTGCACCTGCTGCCAACATCGATGCCAAAGCAGGTAACGATGTAGTAGGTAACGACATGTTCTCCGTAGCGAGCAACCTGTCCAACATGCTGTTCAAAAACCTGTCTGCCCTGCACTTCAACAGCAAGGCCGGGACTTTTGTAACTGATTACAGCAAAGGCCAGCAGGGTTCTGAAGTTGATACTTTTGACGCTGCTTACTCTCTGGTTGCACTGAACATCTTCCAGCGTTCCCAGGATGCACTGCCGGTAGGTTACGCTTCTGCTGAAGGCGGCGACGTAAACCTGAAGACTGAACAGGGCAAGCAAGCTCTGAAGATGCTCAAGCAGCAGGCTGACTTCATCGTTAACACGCTGATTGGCAAGAACGGTCTGGCTTACGACTCTGCCAGCCTTTCTTCTAAGAACAATAACGGTAAAACAAGCAAGACTCAGTCTCTGGAAACCCAGTTTGCTGTTCTGCGCGGTCTGTCTTCTGCCTTCCTGGCAACTGGTGACCAGGGTTACCGCACTGCAGCTCGTAACCTGTACATCGCTATCGAAAAGAACATGTTCGATAAAGAGCTGGGCACCTGGGCAACCGTTCCTGGCAAAGCCACTATCCACACTCCTTTCACTTCTGCAGCTATCTCCGGTGGTCTGCGTGAAGCGATTCAGCAGCTGAGCAACCAGGAAGGCGAAAATGCGCCTGAACTGGAACTGCAGGCTCTGACCAACCGTTACGTGAGCTGGTTCAAGACCGTGATCAACGGTGGCATGCAGCTGGCAGAATGGATGGGCGACAGTGGTGAAAACCAGCTGAAAGGCGACAAGTCCACCGACACCGACCAGGACGGAGTTCCTCAGATCATCGCTTCCGGCGGCAAGTTCGGTACTGCGATGGTTATGGCAGGGAAGGCTAAAGTCAGCGCCAAGTAATCCGTAAAGGTTACAGCTGATGAAGGTGTTGGTGCGAATATCGCGCCAACACCTTTTGTCGTTTAATGAAGCAGTTTTATTGATATGAATTCTTATTTGAGAATCCATATCAATAAAACTCAAACCCGGGCTTTTAAGGAGCCAATCGAGAGCAGCGAGCAACAACATGGCCAGTACAAATGACCACATACCTGCATCCAGCGTCCAAAGTTCTTTGGGTGTTTTCTTTCATCGTTTGGCCTACAAACATAAGGCGGCAGAAACCACTCTGTACCTGATGTTTCTCAGTGGTCTGCTGCTCTGGGACTTTGTTGAAGCCAGCTGGCAGATTGAGAGAGTGATGCTGATTGCCCACCTGCTGGCCGGTTTGACTGTTTTCCCGCTGATCGTTGGTCCTTTCTGGGCTTCACACCGTAACCTGCTGAATCGCTCAACCAAACCATTCCTTCGTATAACCGGTCAGATGACCGAATGGCTACTGGTTATCTGTACGCTCAGCGGCGTTTATTTAATGCTGTTTGGCAACCCTGGCCACCTGATTGGTCAGCTGAATCAGGATGTCCATTTTTACAGCTCAATGTTGTTGATTCCTGTAGTATTCCGCCACGCAATGCGCTGGACGGTGTTGAAAGTTTTTAACCGCTCCTGAGTCTTCAGGTTATTCGATTTAAAAATCAGGCAGTACGATGTTCGCAAGTTTTCTGATCACGTTTCGGGAAGGTCTTGAAGCCTTCCTGCTGGTAGGCATAGCCCTCTCCTATCTGGCGCGCCTTAATGCTTCCAGACACAACAAGTTTATCTACCTCGGTGTCGGCGCAGGTATGCTGCTGTCACTGGTTATAGCTTTTGTTTTTCAGGTCATTATTGATCAGTTTTCCAGCGAACATTACCGCAACCTGCTAATGGCAGGCATTCTGATATTTGCGACTGCTGTACTCAGCTATATGGCTATCTGGATGCAGGGACAGGCCAAAGCTCAGGTAGGCCGCATGCAGGACAGCATTAAAGAACATGTGACGTCTGGCAACCTGTTTGGTCTGGTGTTTCTGTCGTTTCTTGCTGTGTTGCGGGAAGGGTTTGAAACCATTCTGTTCTTCTCGGCGCTGGTGTATTCCGGTCAGGGCGTTACACTCGAAGGCGGTTTAATTGGCGGCCTGCTTGGATTGATTGCTTCAGTCGTTCTCGTCTGGGCTCTGTTGAAGAGCACGAAAAAGGTTTCCCTGACACCATTCTTCCGCTGGACCAGTCTGCTGATCATCATTATTGCTGCCGGCTTACTGTCGTCTGCCATCAATATGCTGCAGGCTGCCGAGTACCTGCCTGTATTCCAGACTTCTGTATTTGATATCTCCCATATTCTTGATGACCGAGGCACCTTTGGTACTTTCCTGAGAGCGCTGTTCGGTTATAACGCTTCACCTAATCTGCTGCCCTTGATTGTCTGGGCTGGATACCTTGGTCTGTTTATCTATTTCTGGAACAAGGGCTACGCTCAATCCTCTTCGCCTTCATCTAAAAACAGTTCCGGAGCAAATCAGGCATGAGCAGTACTGAACAAACACAACAGCATGTAGCTGTACTGGGTGGCGGCCCTGCAGGTTTGATGGCAGCCTGGGAACTGGTTGAAGCTGGTTACAAAGTCACCATTATCGAACGTGACGATAAAGTCGGCGGCATGTGCGCCACCCTCAAATTTGAAGGTAAACACGGCGACTACCGTTTTGATTTCGGCGGTCATCGTTTTATCACTCACAACCCCGAACTGCTCAAGTTTGTTGATGAGTTAATGGCTGAAGACCTGCTCTATGCCGAACGTAAAAGCGTGATTCGGTTTAAAGGTCGAATCTATCAGTATCCACTGGCTATTGGTGATCTGCTGAAGAACGCACCTTTTTCACTGCTGTTTGGTGCCGCTGTTGATCTGTTACTTCTGCCATTTAAAAAGCGTCCGGAGAATCGTCGGGATTCCAGCTTTGCTGAATGGATTGAAACCCGCTTTGGTAAGACGCTCTATAAAAACTTCTTTGAAGGTTACACCGGTAAACTCTGGGGCATTAATCCGAACAGACTTTCTGCGGACTGGGCTTCCCAGCGTATCAGCCTGCTCGACCTGAAAGATGTCGCTCGTCGTCTGTTACCACAGAAGAAAGATACACCAAGAACCTACGCCAGAAAGTACCGCTATCCGAAGCTTGGCTTTGGTCACCTCTATACCCGCCTGGGTGAAGAGCTGGTGAAGAAGGGTGTCGATATTCGTCTGAACTGCAACGTTTCTGATATCAAAACCTCTGACGACAAGATCACAGCTATTGGTTTCACTCAGAATGGTGAAGAACATCAGCTGAATATTGATTCTGTTATTGCCACTATTCCACTGTCTGATATGTGTCGCATGACAGGCTACGACAGTGGTCTGGAATTCCGCTCCCTGCGCTTCTTCAATATGCCCATGGAAAAGGAAAATATCTCGGACAACACCTGGCAGTATCTTTCTGATCCGGAAATTCTGGGTACTCGCCTGCAGGAACCAAGACGTCGATCTCCTTACATGGCTCCGGAAGGTCAAACCTCTGTGATGATCGAAATCCCCTGCAATAAGGGCGATGAAATCTGGGATATGGAAGGTGACAAACTCAGAGAGAGAGTACTTACCGACCTTGAAACTCTTGGCATTGACCGAAACATTAATACCGGCGAATACTTCACGGCTTACACCGAGCACGCCTACCCGCTGATGGATGTGGATTATCAGGACAAACGTGAAAAAGCGATCACTCACCTGTGCCAGTTCGACAACCTGGTGATGTCCGGACGACAAGGCTCGTTCCGTTATATCTTCACAGACACGGCAATGGAGATGGGGCAACTGGCGGCTCAGTCCATCATCAAGGGCGAAGATCGCCGTCGTGAGATTTTTGATTTCCGCAACGAAAATGTGGTACTTGAAGTTCAGAGCGTTGCCTGACGAAAAACTATTGGAAACAGAGCAATGAGAAAAATATATCTGATAGCTGCCATGCTGCTTTCACTAAGCCTGAACACTCAGGCTTACACTTATTCTGCTGCGGGTAAGGAACCGCTGATTGATGGTCGTGAAGCACTGATTCAGGCGGCCAACAGCAATGATTTTGTTGCGGCCAGCAAAGCGTACCAAAAGGTGGAAGAAGAGGTTCTGTATTTCAAACAGGAATACGGTATTGATCTCGACACCCCCATGCGCAATGCGCTGAAAGCCAAAGACGCTAGTAAGGTAACCAAGGTTTTGAACAAAATCTATGTTGCCGAAATCAACCGTCGCCTGACCGGTGCTGAGAAAAACATTAACGACTATCAAGTCGCTAAAGTTCTGGTAGTGAAAAGCAAACTGTTTCTTGATCTGCTGACACCCCAAATGTCTGCCGAGCAGAGAGAGCAAGCAAATGAGGGCATTCAGGGCGCTCTGAAAGCTGTGGGCAATCCGGGTGTGTTTGGTGTAGGTGCAGCGCCTGCTGATCCTGACACCATGAAACAGAGTCATACAAAGCTGATGCAGGCTTTGAAAATCTTTCAATAAACTGGTTGATTAACCATGACTGCCAGCACATCGGGACTGTTTTCCGAACGAGTTCCCGAGCAGATTTCTCAACGAAATTCAAAAACGTCAGAACTGTCTTCTGTTCTGACGGTGCTGGCTGTCGCACTGACATTTCTGATCTGGACTATCTGGTCTTACTGGCTGTTTCAATACCCGATGAAAATCGGCCATGATGATGCCCTGTTTTTTGCCCGTGGCATTGAGCACTTTTCTGTCGTAGAAATCAGTCCACACTTCCCCGGTTACCCCGGCTTTATTGCCCTGGCTTCAGTGCTCAGTATTTTTACCACACCAGAGTCCGCCGTTGTTCTGACCAGCCTGATTTCCGCAGTTATTCTCCCATGGCTGCTGGCTCTACTCTTTATGGAGTTGTCTGGAAAAGATTACACGCCAGTTGCCGTACTGTTTCTGATCTCCTTCATTATTCTGCAACCTCTTCTGGCAGGAATGGCCTTAAGTGGCCTGACCGACCTAACAGGGCTGGCCTTCTTTATTGCTTCTCTGATTGGCTGCTACAAAAAAAGAAACCTGCTTGCCGGATTGATGCTGGGCATGATGCTGGCCTGTCGCCCCTCCTTCTTTCCTCTGGCCATTGGTCTGCTGATTGCCCTGCCATTGATTACTGACAGGCAACACCTGCTGACAACCTATGGCAAAGGGTTGCTGGGCGTTATTCTGGTTGCTGTTCCCTGCCTGCTGTTTGTGCTGGCAAAGGATGGATTTGCTTACTTTGAGGAAGGCCTGCGTTTCACTCAAGGGCATTTTCAAATCTGGGGCAACACTGTCAGCAGCTCACTGCCCAACTGGCAGCAATGGTTGAATACGCTTGTCACAGCATTTAGCTGGCCATTTATTGCTGTCACTCTGCTTTCTTTAACCGTTGGCCTGATACAATGCAGCAGCCGTTTTATTACCTTAATAATCGTCGTGTATCTTGGCTGGATACTGTTGGCTCAGAACCCGGATAACCTGCGTCATTTTGCACCGGTACTGTTACTCTGGCTGTCTGTACTTACTTTTCAGCTGCAACAATTAATTGTCATATTTAAGACTATTCTTTCTCTAGTCATTGCCACAGTGTACCTGTCTCTGTTTACCAGCCAGATCTCTTTTGCTGTTTTAGATGCCCCTGCCCAACAGGCAACTGACTGGTTCAAAGAGCACAGTCAGTCACCAGAAAAAGACTTTAATCGCAGGGTTCTTGGCACCAACTATGCCGTCAGTACTCTTCGCGAAGAGCTGCCTGACTGGCAGATCTACGATATGTATTACCCCAGCAGCGAGCTGGTCCTGAGACAACAACAGGGTTACCGACTGAGTGGCACCAAACAGACGGATCTTCAGCTGATCGCTGAATTTCCAGGCCGGTTTACCGGCGAAAAAAAGCTTTATCTTTATCAGTATGCTAAACCGGTTTCGAGGATGACTGGCAGAAGCATCGACACACCTTAAGGTCAGAAAATGAGCGGTCTATTTTCAGGAAGAAGTCTCAAGGGTGGCTTGAAACGCTGCCTTGCCCCCTTATCTTTATGTCTGCTGACAGTATTGCCATCAGCCCAGGCAGCGGATAAGAGTACCTCAATACGCTGGTCGGAAGACAAAACCAGAATTTACAGCAGTAACTTTGATGGCGGCAGTGTCAGCATAATCGACCGTGATAGTGGTGAGCTGCTGAACGAAGCCGTACTGGGTCGTGATATTCGCCGACTGGCGTTTAACAGTGATCAGAGTCGTCTTCTGGTGTCTGACTATCTGTCCGACGAAGTTATTCTACTGGATGGCCAGAGCCTGAAAGAGATCAAGCGTATTAAAACGCCAGCTCGCCCATTTGGTGTGCTCTTTGATGAAACGAACAATCAGTACTATGTCACTTCTTTCGAAGGTCACAAGCTGCTGGTGATCAGCTCGGAAGGGGATATCCGTCAAACCATCGAAGTGGAAGAAACACCACGAGGGCTGGCACTGACTGATGACCATCGCTTGCTGATTACTCACTCATTGAATGGACAAGTGTCTATTTTTGATGTCAGTACCTCATCACCAAAACTGAGCAAGATCATTCAACTGATTGATACACCTACTGTTGATAAGGCGACTACACCTCAGGGCAAACCACGCCTGCTGGATAATATTGCTATCTCCCCGGACGGCAAACAGGCCTGGCTTCCTCACGTGCTCTGGTCATTCAGTCGTGACTTTCAGTTCCAGTCCACGGTATTTCCAGCTATCTCCATTCTTGACCTGACTCCAGGCAAGGAGCACGAACTGGTTCAACAGCGTAAGCAGCTGTTCAAACAGATCAATATTGTAGAAAGCGGTAACCGCACCCGTATCGTCTCCAACCCACACGACGCCGTCTATTCCGACGACGGTAAAAAACTGTTTATCTCTCTGGCGGGCTCTGAGGATCTGATGGTATTCGATCTATCACGTCAGGGCAGTCTTAACAAAAAGCGTCACCGTCGTAAGAAGTTTCAGGGTGGAGCTAAAGCCACACAAATTTATCGTAATATTCCGGGCGACAACCCTCGTGGCCTGCTGATCAATGGCGACGACCTGTTCGTACAAAACGCCATGAGCCTGAATCTGGTGAAGTTCACCACTGGCGGACAGGGGCCTTTTGCCAAGGCCAAGGTTAAAAATAAGGATTTTTCCACGCTGGTCAGTAAAGACCCACTTTCCCCAGAAGTTCGTTTGGGCAAGACGCTGTTCAACAGCGGTAACACTCTTGATAACCCAGAATACCCAATGGCCGGCGACTTCTGGATGAGCTGTAACTCCTGTCACTTTGACGGCTTTAACTTCACCAACAAGCAGCTGATGGCTGATGGTCAAAAGGACAAGAAAGTTAACGCTTTGACTGGCCATCGTGATGTAGTGAAGATGATCGCTGGTGACCCGGTCGGCGCTTATGTTGATATGGTTCAGAAGACTCAGGGCGGCATGGGTGCCAATCCGGCTTTTTCTGACGTTGAAAAAATTGATGTTAATAACCCTCCGACAGAAGTCGTACGAATGATGTCGGCTCTGAATCAGTACATCAAAACTCAGGAAAACCTGCCGTATCTGTCCACATGGCTGCGTCTGGACGACAAAAAGAAGTTTACTCACAAGGAAGAGTGGCTGAACTCGGCGTCCTGTGAGTCCTGCCATACCAGCATTTATAACCAGTGGGCGGATTCCAACCATGGTATGAACATGGACAATCCTTACTATCGTCAGCACGAAGACTTCGCAGCCAAGGTAGAAGGCGAAGACTTTCGACAGTTCTGTCGCGGCTGCCATACACCACAGATGATCATGAATGGTTTTGAAGGACCATTCCGTGACCATGGTGATATGCACGAGAAACGTGGTCAGTCACTGCTGGATGCTTTCGATAAGGGTGAAGCGGTTAATGAAGCAGGCACAGGCTGTTTCTTCTGTCACCGTGTAACCAAGGCTGAAGATGCTGGCGGTAACGCTGATATGACCATCAACCTGAAAGATCGTCAGGGTTATATCTTCGAGGAGTCTACCCAAGCTGTTGGTCAGTGGTTGGCTGAACGTCAGATTAATGCACTGCCAGAGACTCACAAGGAGTCTTACTCCAATAAAGAGCTGTATAACAGCTCTCTTTATTGTGCGACTTGTCATAACGAATTTACACCGGGACCGGGTGCTATAGTCAACGACAACTATAACGAGTGGCAGAAATCAGAGTTCTTTAACCCTGAAGACCCATCGAAAAACAAAACCTGCATCGACTGTCATATGACGGCGGATGTCGTTGATTTTGACAACCGTGTTGGTGGCCAGTCCACTAATGATGGTCCGATGAAGAAAGACGTCCGCGTTCACTACTTTACCGGCGGCAACTATTACTTCACTGGCCTGCGTAACCCTGAGCACGCGAAACTCAGCAAGGATATGCTGAAGGGTGCTGTGAAAATGGTTGTAGACAAATCAGACAATCTGTTCAGTGCCAAAATCACTAACACCAATGCGGGCCACGCTATGCCGGGTGGTGCTCGTCGTCAGGTATGGCTGGAAATCATTGCTACCGATGCCAACGGTAAAACCGTCTTCGAAAGCGGTGTGATGAAGGATGGCGTTATCCCGAAAGATTCCCGCAAGTTTATTCAGATAAAAGTGGATAAGGACGGAAAGCCTGTGGGACAGCGATTCTGGCGTTATGAGAAGATCGGCAAGGACACCCGCATTCAGGCTGGTGAGACCCGCACTGAGACCTTTGAGCTGCCAAAGGATATTCAATATCCAGTGACGGTCAGCACTCGTATGCTGTATCAGGTGTTTGCCAAGGCGCTG
Organism: Endozoicomonas sp. OPT23; assembly: GCF_009653635.1. Classification (GTDB taxonomy): domain Bacteria; phylum Pseudomonadota; class Gammaproteobacteria; order Pseudomonadales; family Endozoicomonadaceae; genus Endozoicomonas_A. Next base: position 340,570 of record NZ_PPFD01000003.1, read on the forward strand.
ACCGAAAAGGTTAGAAAATATGCGCCGGATGTTGAGATTCCTGAGCCTGAAATAGTGGAGATCAAGAAGATCATAAATACTTTCGAAGAGTAACCACTTATCTGTTGTCACTGACGATAAACAGCCAGAGTTACGGTAACGGTTTATTCTTGTTCCGATAATCCATCAGAATACGAATAAACCATGCCATATACTCTGGATGAGATTCGAGCCATGGATCAAGAGGATCCGCTGGCTCATACCCGCTCTCTCTTTGACCTTCCTGAAGGCTGCTATTACTTCTGTGGTAACTCACTGGGAGCAGCCCCTGTAACAGCCCAACAGTACCTGTTTGATGCTCAACAGCAGTGGCAAAGTCAGCTTATTCAAGGCTGGAATCAGGGCTGGATGGATGCTCCCAAGCGACTTGGCAATCTTCTGGCTCCACTAGCTGGTGCCAGTCAAGATGAAGTACTAGTCTGCGACAACCTCTCCCTCAACCTTTATAAGCTGCTTGGCTATATCACTCAGCATCAGAACAATAGCCGCAAAGTTATACTGGCTGAAGATCAGGGCTTTCCATCCGATTCCTATATCTGCCAAAGCTTCTGTCAGTTCTCTGGCTATGAGTTTCAGACGTTTGATCCAGAAAGCATTTCTAAAAGTCTGGGTTCAGACACAGCAACCCTGGTGATCAGTCAGGTTGATTACCGGACCGGACAGCTCAGGGACATGAAAACCATAACCCGACTGGTTGAATGCAAAGGCGGTGAAGTTATCTGGGATCTGGCTCATTCAGCAGGTGCAATGCCTGTAGAGCTGAATAATCTGGGAGTGAAGTATGCCGTTGGTTGCACCTATAAATATCTGAATGGCGGGCCAGGGTCGCCTGGCTTTGTTTATGTCAGTAAGGTCGTTCAAAACAATGGCTGGCAACCATTGGCTGGCTGGTTAGGACACAAACAACCTTTTGCTTTTGATCAGGAGTACACCCCATCTGAAACCATTTCAACCTTTCGTACCGGCACTCATTCACCTCTGGCTTACAGCGCTTTGGAAGCTTCACTGAAACTCTTGCAGAAAATAGACCTGAATGATGTCAGGGAGAAAAGCCTTAACCTGAGTCGTTTGTTTCTGGATGGTATAAAGGAAATCTGCAAACAGCATGGTATAGAAGATATAACTCCCAAACCTGAACAGCGTGGCAGTCAGGTAGCACTGATTCATAACCAGCATGGTTATGCCATGGTTCAGGCGCTGATTGCCCGCGGCGTTATCTGTGATTATCGTGAGCCGGGGTTGATGCGATTTGGCTTCGCGCCACTGTATTTAAGCTATGAAGATAGTTGGAACGCTGGCAGGGAAGTTGTTGAAATGCTGAATAACAGGGAATATGAAAGGAAGGAATTTCAGGTCAGGCAGAAAGTCACCTGAAATTATGGTTGTCGCATCCCCTTTGGCTCACTCTCCCGCCAACCAATATAGCCTCGAGCTTTATTTTCAGCAGGTGCTAGATCGTGCTTGTTCGGCTGTTTCAATAGAACAGAATAATCTTTGGAGATAAGGTCACCACTCTTTAACACGTAGTGTTTACCATCAGCCGATTTTTCTCTTATACCAAGCCAATTTCTTTTAATCTGGCTATCAAAAACCTTTTTGCCGATTCCTTCTATTTCCTTATCAGCAATAAACTGACAGAGCTGCTTTGACTCAGACTTATCAAACATTTCTATTGCTTTCAACGCAGGATGTGTTTCTACGTAAGGTGCACCAGCTTCGGCAAATTTTTTTTCAAAGTGTGGAGCAACATGGACTCCGGCTTTTATCATGTCCTTATAATTAGCGGATATCATCGATACTTCAACGGCATTAATATGTCGAGCCATAGTAATCAAGTGATTTCGAGCCTGCTCCTCAGATATCTCAGAACTGTCATGGCTGAGAGAGTGGTATAATTTGACCACCTGTTCTGAGCTGCCCTTATTCGCACATAAAGACACAGATTTGGAAAGCTGCTGAGAGCTGATCAGCGGATATATTTGAGAAGGTGCCGAGAGAGACAGGCAGAAATGCTGAATAGCATCCTCCCCAACAAAGCAGTCATTATCTGGAGCCAGGCAGTTCCGGTCGATCAAGCTATTCCAAAGACTACCGTTTCCACCACCCTCCATGCTGACCATTTTTTCCAATAGTTCATCATCCAGTAATTCACTTTGCCTTAATAGAGAAAGCTGAAGATCGTGAACATATTTTGTGTGTAGTATATTACTGGACAGAGCATGGTCTCTGAAACCGCTATATTCTCTAATATATTCACGCGCTACTTCTGGTTGTACAAAACCAAGGAACAGGGGGGTTGGTTTACCCGTAACAGATGCAGCTTTCGCTAAACTCTGATAGAGCTTGTTCTGAGCTGTCCAGTTATCCATCACTGAAAACGTATCATCTTCCATAACTGGATAAGGGTAATAAACTCCTTCCCTGTGCTCCATACTAAGCCACTGTCGCTCTGAATATCGCCCTTTAAACTTTTTGTAATAGCTATCAAGAGGCTTATTCTCCAAAAGCTTGTGCTCGAAGGCTTCATCAAAGTAAGCGCAGGGAAAGCTGCTGACAGATTTCCCTGCAGCTTCTACTTCTGTCCTGTAGACCTCTTCCAGCTTCCTTCCCAATGAAACCATCTCACCAATATATTTCATTGGGCTGTTAATGAATGAATCAACTTCCAGAATCCGATCAAGCTCAGCAGGCTCCGTCATAACACCCCTGAGCAGTGCCTTAAGCTCTTTTGTACTTTCTTTTATTAATGCAGGGTTATTAGCCAGACTCGTCTCAAAGGAGCTCTTCTCCCAAAATAGTTGGTGAGAAATCTTATCTTTTATCGATTTCTCGTCTTCGTTAAAGTGCTCCCTTGGCTTACATCCATGCCCCTTCATAACAACAGAATCAAACAAGCCCAGTAATACCTGATGCTCCGATTTTTCTCTCGTTTCTTTAAGGCACTCAGCAGTGTACCCATTTTCATTAAGGAACAGGTCTAATAGGGAAGCACCAATGCTGTCAGGGTGAGTTCCCTGTTCGGCAAAAAGAGTAACAGGCTCCAATGAGCCCTCACTATGAAAGACATTTTCTTCAGGAAAAACCAACCGACACCATATCAGTTCAGGAAGGGTTTCACGCACTTTTTCATAATCAGCTTTATTAAGCAGTAACCTCTTCCCGAACTTGTTTAATGCACTTAAAAGCTCAACAGTGCTTTCGCTTGCAAGATTTAGACGATCAAGACCTGTGGTATTGTACGATTCCAGAACTTCCTCAGCCTTTTCACAACTCATTTCCTGATCAAGCTCTAACCCAAATAAAAGGGCTACCTGACTTCGATCCCTGTTAAAATTACCGGTCTTCGTTGACGAGTCTGAATTTCCATGAGATATCAGCCTCTGTGAGAGTAACTTCCCAGACACTTTGCTATCGCAAGCTGCCCTGATACTGACGCCTGGTTTGATTGTTACGTTTCTTCCCTTATAGCAGACACTTTCAGTTGCTACAGAATCCCTCGGAGCTGAGTACGTACCCAGCATTGTCCTATCAACTGGCAAGCCTGGTCGAGTTATCAATGCCTTATCCTAGTGTCAGCCTTCTCAGACTCTTAATCGGCCTTTTGCAGGGAGCCTGTACACATCGACTGGCATAATGGAATGTAAAAGCCAGAGGTTAATATTCGAATACTTTCTGGAACTGTTTTTTGAAATAGGAAGAGACTATAGGAGTGAATGGCAAGGAAGGAGGTGTTTTGTCTACTGATATGGAGAGTGATATGAAGACTATCTAAAAGCCTATCAACTCTCCACACTCAGGCTAAGAGGGTAAAGCGGTAATGAATCAGGCTGTATCGTAAAGATGCCCAAGCTTCCACACTTTAGTCGTCAGATACTTCTCATTATGAGGATTCTGACCCGTCTGGTGAGGCTTACGCTCAACCACTTCAATACCCTGACTGGTCAGTGCATCAACTTTTTTGGGGTTGTTAGTCATTAAATAAACCTGTTCAACGCCCAGGTGATCCAGCATGGTCTTGCACATATCGTATTTACGCAGATCCGCTTCAAAGCCTAACTCTTCGTTAGCTTCAACGGTATCCAGACCTGTATCCTGCAACTGGTATGCACGTACCTTATTCAGCAAACCAATACCACGGCCTTCCTGACGCAAATAAAGAATAACACCGCGACCTTCATCGGCGATCTTACGCATGGCGGCTTCCAACTGTGGGCCACAATCACAGCGCATACTGAACAGGGCATCCCCTGTCAGGCATTCTGAATGGACTCGGGCTAATACCGGTCCACCCTGGCTGACATCCCCCATGGTGAGAGCCAGATGCTCCTTGCCGGTGCCACTCTCTTCAAATCCATGCATGATGAACTCACCAAAAGGGGTCGGCAAGCGAGACTCTGCAACAAAACTAACAGACACTCACTACTCCTCAATAAGTGTGTGGACACACGCAATAGAATATGAAATCAGCCATTCTTCTCATAACGGCCGGTAAATTCGCATGTCCGGGTACTTACAGTCTGGTGATGGATTGTATCAGAGCAACCATCAGATTAATAACGTGCCTGAAAACTCATGATACCGCCTTCCTCACTGAACTTGACGCTTTTCAGGTAACTCATACCCAGCAATACAGTATTCGGGCTGGTGCCCTCAATCACGGTTGCATCAACGCCCGGTACTCGAATACCGCCTACCGATACATAATCCAGACGGATTTTATAGCCTTCAGTAATGCCCCCGGCGGTTTCGACAAATATCTTTTCACCGTCTTTATAGGAAAGACCCAGCCTGTCGGCTTCACCTGAGTTCATGGCCACCAGGTTAGCACCGGTATCTACCAGCATCTCTGTAGAGCGACCATTAACTGAGCCACGGGTAATGTACTGACCCTGAGGGGTTCTGGTGACTCTGAAAGTAAGAATTTCAGGCGTGGTAATGCCCTGCCCCATATCTCGGCTCAGGTAGTATTCGGTTCTGATGCCATTGACTTCGATAACTGCTTTTTTACTGCTGGCAGATACCAGCTGGACACCTTTGATCGTCTCTTTACCCACCTGGATAAAGTGCCTCTTACCATTAATAAGAACCAGCGCCTTATTCTGAAAAAGACCAACAACACGTAAATTGGTAGCAGAGGAAACAGAAGAAAATAGTAGTGTAAAACACGTCACTATCAGTGACAGAAAACGAAACGATCCGTTCATTAAATTCCAGCTCTGGATGACTGCTGACAAACTCTGGCGATCCGCACCGAGCGACTCAACGACTGCTTTAATCCCAGTCCCTGTGGGAAGTTATAATCGTGACCCGTGTCTTTTTATTCAAGTTATTATATGCGACTTAAATCGCAAAACGGGCAATCAGCTGCAAGGATACCAGTGCAAAGACACCTGCTACAACGTCGTCTATCATGATTCCCAGACCACCATGGACTTTTTTATCCAGAAAACTGATAGGCCAGGGCTTCCAGATATCAAATATGCGGAACAGAACAAAGCCAATAATCACCCACATCCAACCTGCTGGTGCAGCGAACATGGTAATCCAGTAACCAACAAATTCATCCCAGACAATGCCAGGGTGATCGTGTACACCAAGATCTTTTGAAGTCTGCTCACACAACCAGACACCCAGCACCATACTGACCAGAATCACCAGCCCGAAATTCCACAGCGGAAGATACTGGAACAGTAGATAAAAAGGGATGGCTGCCAGAGTACCAAAAGTACCTGGCGCTTTTGGTGCAAGACCACTGCCTAGACCAAAGGCAAGAAAATGAACAGGGTTTTTCCAAACACTATCTGCCGGATTCATAGTAATAACAGTTTCTTTTATTTGTGATTTAACATTAGTGCTTCAAAAGTGGCGATAAGCTTTAGGGCTCAATGGCTCACCAGTAGCAATATCAACCAGCCCCGAGCCTTCTACAATACGACCAATGCAGGTCAACTGACAGATCTCCGCCAGTTCTTCAGCTAAAGGCTTAACCCTGCTTTCTGGCCAGGTAAAACAAAGCTCATAGTCGTCACCGCCAGTGAGTGCCAGTTTCAATGCTTGTTCACTACCAACCTTTTCTAACAAAGCACCGGACACAGGAGCGTAAGCAATCGTTAATTCTGCGCCTACGCCGCTGGCTTTAAGAATATGTCCAAGGTCACCCAGCACACCATCAGAAATATCCAGTGCAGAGGTGGCACCATTCTCAACCAGCCACTGCCCCAACTCAACTCGAGGCGAAGGTTTGAAATATCGATTAAGCAGGTATTCGGAAGATTTATCCTGGGCCGTTTCAGGTATTTTACCGTCAAGCACGTCCGGCAAAGCTCCTCCGGCATCACCAAGATTACCGCTGACGTATATCAGATCACCGACCTTGGCTCCGTTTCTTCTCAGTGCTTTGCCGCTCTTAACAAACCCTTGAGCCTGAATAGAAATGGTCAGTGGCCCTTTAGTCGTATCACCACCAATCAAACCTGCATCATACTGACCAGCGAGAGCTGCCAGACCATCAGAGAAGGCTTTCAACCACTTTGGGTCAGCTTCAGGAAGAGTAAGACCAAGGGTAAAGGAGTGAGGAGTCGCACCCATCGCAGCAAGATCACTGAGATTCACAGCAAGGGAGCGATAACCGAGATAGAAAGGATCGCAGTCGACAGGAAAATGAACACCTTCCACCAGCGTATCCAGAGACTGCGCCAGCTGAAAACCTTCAGGCACGGACAAGAGTGCACAGTCATCACCTATGCCAACAACATCAGAACGCTTTGACCTCAACTCGGAGCGATCAAAGAAGTCACGAATCAGATCAAATTCACCTAATGAAGTTTCAGACATAAATACGAGAGGTAATAGTTAGGAATAGATGAAGTTATCGTAACGCTTACGAAGAAGCCAGATAAGTCAGGCTTCAGGTTAATCTTTCAAAGACCAGGGATGGTCTGTTTAGCGACTCTGACCACGGAGGGTCAGTGGAGCGGAAAGATTAATCTGAAGTCTGGCGATTTAGACCATTCCGAAAGTTTGACAAAGCATGCCAAACTCTCGAAACAGAACAGCCATTACTTCCGACGGAAGTTCCGCACTTCTTCAGTACGAATACGCGGCGCCAGCTTGTCCAGAATACCGTTGATATAACGATGGGAATCCTGGGCACCGAAACGCTTTACCAGCTCAATGGCTTCGTTGATAACAACACGGTAAGGCACATCAGCACGGTTAACCAGCTCATAGCAACCAATACGCAGAGCAGCCGTTTCAACCGGATCCAGCTGAGTCAGCGGACGATCAAGAATCGGCGACATAGTGTCGTCGAGCTTGCTGGCATCACGGGCAATGCCGGTCAGCAGCATATGAAAATAACCGTCGTCTACCTTGCTGAAATCGTTATCCGAACGGAACTGCATTTCAATCTGGGCAATGGACGATTTTGACATCTGCCACTGGTACAACGCTTGAAGCGCCAGCTGTCGTGCACGACGACGGGCAGATGGTTTGGGACGCTGGGCAGATTTCTGTCCTTTGTCCTGCTTGTCAGTAGACAACTCAGGCCTCCAGTTTCTTGAGCAGGGACACCATTTCGAAAGCCGCCATGGCAGCCTCTTCACCCTTATTACCTGCCTTGGTACCGGCACGTTCGACAGCCTGCTCGATGGTGTCTACGGTCAGAACACCGAAGCTTACCGGAATCTCCTGATCCAGGTTGACCTGGGACAGGCCTTTCACGCATTCGTTGGCAACAAACTCAAAGTGAGGAGTACCGCCACGAATAACTGCACCCAGTGCAATAATAGCGTCGAAACGCTGGGTCTTGGCGACTTTCTTAACAGTCAGTGGAATTTCGAACGCGCCAGGGCAACGAACGATAGTAATATCTTCTTCCGGTATTCCATGGCGAGTCAGGCTATCTACGGCACCATTCACCAGACTTTCTACGATGAAAGCGTTCCAGCGACCAACAACAATTGCGTACTTGCCGCCATTTGCCTGCAGAGAGCCTTCAATGGTTTGTATAGACATGGCTGTTTCCTCAAAAAAAATCTTCTTGTCTCTGATGTCGTTATAGACAGATGCCCGTAACAAAAGCACTTTAAAAACGACAACAGTTGTCTTTAAGCAAAGAAGCAAAACAAACCGTTTTGCTTCTCTTCAAATTAATGCTCTCAGACCCATTCATGTAGACCGGATATCAGTCTTCGCTGTGGATGTATTCAACAATTTCCAGATCAAAGCCGGACAAAGCGCCGAACTTGACCGGAGAACTGAGTAGACGCATTTTACCCACGCCCAGATCACGGAGAATCTGTGAACCAGTACCAATGGTCAGATAAGCACCGGACATACCGCTGCTGCCTGACTTGCCCTGGTTATAACGTTCCAGAGCATGGCCCAGATCCATCTTGCCCTCAGAATTCAGCAACACGGCAACACCGCGCCCTTCTTTGGCAATTTTCTCCAGCGCCTTGTTCATGGACCAGCTGTTGCTTCCCTTTTCAGGGTGAGCGCCCAGCAGATCGCGGAAAGGTTCCATTGCATGCACTCGGACCATAGTGGGCGAGTTAGGCGTTATGTATCCCTTACTCAGGGCAATATGCGTGTTGCCACTGATGTAATCACGATAGGCCGTCAGATCAAACTGACCGAAATCCGTATCAATAGTACGGGTTTCAATCTTCTCTATAGTCTTCTCATTGAGAATGCGATAGTTAATCAGATCAGCAATGGTGCCAATCTTGAGGTCATGCTCTTTGGCAAAGACTTCAAGGTCAGGGCGACGAGCCATGGAACCATCTTCGTTCATAATTTCGATGATGGCTGCTGCTGGAGCGAGACCTGCCAAACGAGACAAGTCACAACCTGCTTCCGTATGACCGGCACGACTCAAAACACCACCTGGCTGTGCACGCAGCGGGAAGATGTGTCCTGGCTGAACAATGTCACCTGGACGGGACAGCGGGTCAACCGCGACACGAATCGTTTTGGCACGATCCGCTGCAGAGATACCTGTTGTCACACCTTCAGCAGCTTCAATGGAAACAGTAAACGGAGTACCAAAACCGGACTCGTTGTCGTCGTTTCCTACCATCGGAGGCAGCCCCAGAAAATCGCAACGTTCACCGGTCAGGGTGAGGCAAAGCAGGCCACGAGCCTCTCTTGCCATAAAGTTAACGATTTCCGGCGTAATCTTTTCTGCCGCAACAATAAGGTCGCCCTCATTTTCACGGTCTTCATCATCCATGAGGATAACGGGCTTACCGAGACGAATGTCCTCGATAATCTCTTCGATGGAGTTAAGCTGCATAGTGCCCCCACTCAATGTTGATGCATCCGGCATGCGAAACCGGCACATTCTACAGTGTTCAACCAGCCTCTGGAAGAACACTGCGGTTTATTCTGATTTTCTTAGTCAGTGACTATACAGACTTACTCATTCACACGTTATTAGCCTGCCGCAGGCCGAGTAATAACTAATAGAGAAGTCTACACACTCACTTCATAAACCCGTGTTCAGCCAGAAAGCCGGCCGTCAGAGTTGATTCCTTGATCGTATCGTCTTTCAGGGACGGATCCATCAGCCGTTCAAGGTAGCGTGCCAGAACGTCCACTTCCAGATTCACCACAGTTCCTGCACTGTAGTTCTCTATGATGGTTTCCTGCTGGGTATGAGGAACAATGTTCAAAGCAAAGCGGCAACCTTCTACCTTGTTCACCGTCAGGCTGACACCATCGATCGTGATAGAACCCTTGTGAGCAATGTATCTGGCCAGGGACTTTGGTGCTTCAAGCCAGTAAACCGTCGAACGACCGGACGGTTCCAGTGAAACTACAGTACCCTTGCCGTCCACATGGCCACTGACCAAATGACCACCCAGTCGAGTGGTCGGGGTCAGTGCCTTCTCCAGATTCAATGGTGCACCTACAGGCAATGAGCCCAGAGTTGCATAATCCAGTGTTTCCAGAGAAACATCTGCCACATAACCTTTGCCGGTCAGCTCTACGACAGTGAGGCAGACACCATTGGTGGCGATACTGTCACCCAGCTGAACATCTGAAAGGTCCAGCGTGCCTGAATCAACGGTCAGCCGCAGGTCGCCTTCACGGGCTTCAACCTTTGCCAGCTTGCCAACCGCTTCGATTATTCCGGTAAACATTAATCCTTTTTTCCTTAAGTGTAAGGACACTTGCAATCGAACAGTAAGTTCTTTGCCCGCCTTCGCCGGGCAAAGAACTTATGAATTCATAAACCGCTGGTCACTGCCTGAGATGGCACGGCAGTTATCTTCCAGTCATTGCCGACCGACCTGACCTCTTTAATCGTGAGGCTGACTTTATCAGACATTTGCTCAATAGGCAGGTTTAGCAACGGGCGGGCAGAAGACCCCATCAACACAGGTGCCATAAAAACAACTAATTCATCAATCAGGTTCTGTTCCAGAAAGGCACCGGCAAGTGTCGCGCCGGTTTCCAGCAGCACTTGATTAATTTCCCGCTGAGCCAGATGTTCCAGCAGTTGTTCGATATTGATTTTCCCATCATGGGAATCCATCTGCAGCACTTCTGCACCAGCATCTCTGATCATACGAATCTTTCCGTGGTCTGCATCCACAGCACAGACGATGAGACAGCTGCCGTTACCTGAAATCACTTTTGCAGTAGTCGGCGTCTGAAGATGAGCATCCAGTACCACTCGCAGCGGCTGGCGTTTTGCTATCTCATCCGCATTGTCCAACCCGAGTTCTGAAGCACGAACAGTCAGGGAAGAATCATCCTGTAAGATCGAACCAACACCGGTAATAATGGCGCAACTCTCAGCTCTCATTTGCTGAACCTGACTGCGGGCATCAGGGCCGGTAATCCATTGGGACTTTCCGGAAGCCATGGCCGTTCTGCCATCAAGGCTCATGGCCAGTTTGGCTCTGACAAAAGGGCGACCGGATTCCATGCGTTTGATAAAACCCGGATTCAGAGCCTTTGCTTCAGCTTCAAGGACTCCGCTCAGTGTTTCGATTCCGGCTTCATTGAGCATTTTCATACCACGGCCTGAAACAGAAGGGTTCGGGTCTTCCATAGCTGCAACAACGCGGGAGATCTTTGATTTTATTAATGCGGAAGCACAGGGAGGCGTTCGGCCAAAATAACTGCAGGGTTCAAGGGTAACGTAGGCGGTTGCGCCTTCTGCTTTGTCTCCTGCCATTTTCAGGGCATGGACTTCAGCGTGGCCTTCACCGGCACGCTCGTGAAAGCCCTTTCCTACGATCTCGCCATCACGGACAATCACGCAACCGACCCTTGGATTGGGCATGGTGGAGTAAAGTCCTTTTCTGGCTAGTCGCAGGGCTTTGGCCATCCATTCATGGTCGTTTGTTGACACTGTGAACACTCCAGCATAAGGGCAAAGTGGCAATGATAGCCCTGAATACTGCCGATGAGGAGAGTACAGAATCACCAAGGAAGAATATTATAGATAAAATGCAGCTTACTAATAAAAAGAGGCCACCCTGTCTGAGGCAAGCACTCTATATAAAACTGATAACGTTTGTTGCAGATCTTCCATAGCAACACCGAAACTAGCTTGACCAGGCAAACTGATCAAAACAGTTTCAGCGTCAGGATATAGATTAATAATGTAACTGTTGTCTCCTGAAATGCGCTTATCCTGATCTTCATTAGTAAACGCTATGATCATATATTCACCTGAGTTTGAAAGGTCATCAGTTAATGCATTCAAACCTGCATGGCAACTTTCATTATCGTTAGTACACTCAATCGGTAGCCTGACTCTGGCATAGTGATCGGACTCATAGGCATAAAAGGTGCTAATACTTCTACTGGGCTTCACTGTCATATCAAGTTTGATATTTTCAGACTGAAGCTTTGCTAACAATATCTGATTAAAGAGTTCCATACTCAACCAGGAATCAAAATACTGTCTTATTTGAGCACTGCTGTATTCACCCTTGTAAAACCACTGTTGAATAAACCCTTCTTCTTCTGATTCAAACTGCTGCATTAGATGCCGGTACATTATATATCGACCAAGTACACTAAATGCGGAAACGCCTCCAACAATAGCTGCAGCTTGACCACTCAAATTTCCAATATACTGGGTAGCAGTTATCCCTCCGGCAGCGGCAGCCTTAAAAGTTGCAGAAAGAATTAAACTGATTTTTTTAAATGCCAGAACACCAAGCCAGTGTTCTCCTTGCTGCTTCACTTTTTTGGGTAACAGAGAGAGAGTTGATGTTACATATCCCACTCTATAACTATTGGCATCTCCTTTTGTCAATTCCCTAAACTTATTGACTCCCATATAGCTTGCATAGGAAGCAATTAACGAAGCCACTGATAACGTTGACCCTGCAGCCTCCTTCCAACCATTCGTTATAAAACGATATGCTGGCCCAAAAGCAACATCACCCGTTTGATAGATCAACCCCTTGTGAACAAATGAAAGCGGATAAGCTATAGCTGCAAGTGATTCCTGAGCACACTTCTTTTCATCACTATTCTTTATTTCACTTTTTCCACAATTAGTAATTTTTTTAAGCCCCCATTGAATATCTTCTGTATTCTCGAAATAGGACTCAGTATGTGACGGAAAAAATTCAATAAAACTTTCATCGTGCATGGCTATATCCCAAACCAGGGATTGCCAGAAATTAATAAAATATTCAGGATTATTTACGAGAGCATTCTGATTTAATCGAGTTCGTGAAACAGTATTATAGTTCCCATCACCGTAAGTAGACCCGATGCTAAGGCAACATATAATAGATACAATTAATCTTAAATTTATATTTTTCATTGAAAATAAGCCTTATTATCTTCCCCACTTTTCAATTTGATTATTTAAATTCTATTGACTTGGAAAAGTTTGGAATTCAGAAATATAGCCAACATGATTAATTACTGTTATTTTTCCGACTAGTGGTGGATAACTGACTCTTTATTTTGATTAATACCAGACTTCTTATTTGCCTCTCAAGTCCAGTCGGGGTGAAGTTGAAAGCTCTCTCAATGACTGCATTTTTTATCCAGACTTTCAGAAGATATAGGACTATAGTGTCACTCGCTTTGAGTACACCTCTCTGATCAAATTAAAATTGCTATCACCCCTGCAGCCTGCCCACTACAAGAGATTGTGATAAACTCACCGCCACTAATAACAGCAAGGGAGTCCACTGCTTACTCCCTGTACAATAAGGTGTCATCATGACTGCTCCCGTTGGAATTATAATGGGCTCGAAAAGCGATTGGCCGACCATGCAACATGCGGCTGATATGCTGGACAATCTGGGCGTTGCCTACGAAGTGAAAGTCGTTTCCGCTCACCGCACGCCTGACCTGTTATTCGATTACGCCAAGAGCGCACAGAGCCGCGGTATCAAGGTTATTATTGCCGGTGCCGGTGGCGCTGCGCATCTGCCTGGCATGGCTGCTTCCCAGACATCTCTTCCTGTTCTCGGTGTTCCCGTAAAAAGCCGCGCACTAAACGGTCTCGATTCCCTGCTGTCTATTGCTCAAATGCCCGGTGGTGTTGCCGTTGGTACTCTGGCGATTGGTGATGCCGGTGCTAAAAACGCAGGCCTGCTGGCTGCACAGATTCTGGCCACCAGCGATGATGCTCTGTTGAAACGCGTTGATGAGTTCCGCGCTAACCAGACAGACACTATTCTTGCTGAGCCGGACCCGCGCACTGCTGAGTAATCAGACATACGCTTTCATAAGCTGTTTGTTTGCCTGCCTGCGGCAGGCGAATAGCAATTTAATATTCGATTGCATGCGTCTACACACTTAATGTTTCTAAAATAGACATAACAATTTCATTACTCTATTGAGAAGAGCCACGATGAAAATTGGTATCCTGGGAAATGGTCAGTTAGGCCAGATGTTAGCTGCCAGCGTTACGGACCTTACCGACCTGGAAGTCTCCCTGTATGACCTTCGCACCCATGAGGAAAGCAAACTGACTGCTTTCATGAACAGCGTTGACCTTGTTTCTTACGAAACCGAGAACATTCCGGCTGAGATTGTCAGCCAGATGGAAGCGGTTGAGGATAAAGTATTCCCCAGCCTTAAAGCTTTGAAAACTTTTCAGAACCGTCTGCTGGAAAAGAATGCTCTGCGTGCTGCCGGTATCGCCACCGCAGATTTTCATGCCGTGAATTCTCTTGCCGATGTTCATCAGGCCATTGAAAAGCTTGGCCTTCCCATTGTGATGAAAACGACAACAGAAGGGTATGACGGCAAAGGGCAATTCGTTCTGCGCAAGCCGGAAGATGCCGAAGCTGCCTGGGAAGCCATTGGTCATCGTGAACTGATTGCCGAAGCTTTTGTGCCTTTTCAGCGTGAAACGTCAGTTATTGCCAGCCGTGACCGTGATGGCAACATTAATATCTGGCCAATGACAGAGAACATTCATCACGAAGGCATTCTGCGCTACTCCCTGTATCCGGTTGCAGAGTTGGCTCCAGAGAAAGTAGAGCAGGCGAAACGCTATATTCGTGATCTGGCCAATGACCTTGATTACGTCGGCACCATGACTCTTGAGCTGTTTGAAACAGAACAGGGGCTGGTTGCCAATGAAGTGGCTCCACGGGTTCATAACTCAGGTCACTGGTCTATAGAAGGTACCGAAGCCAGTCAGTTCCGAAACCATATGCTGGCACTGAGCGGTAAAACGCTTGGCAGCACTGATGCGAAATATGCTTCAGTCGCCATGGTCAATGTAGTTGGTGAAGAAGACAGCTCGCTGAAAGCCGACGGCATCAGTAATGCTTACCGCCACTCCTATGGAAAGGAAGCTCGCCCTGCCCGTAAACTGGGGCACATTACGGTTGTCGCTGACAGTGTTGCAGAGCGGAACCAGACGGTTGAAGAGTTGATTGATGTCATTCCGGAAGGTGTCTGGAAAGCCAGTTGATCGCATAGCCAAATGTTATGGCAAGAATGTGTTGGGTTTCGTTTCGCTTAACCCAACCTGCCTCGACTCAAGAGCACTGCAGGCCGGGTAGAACAAAGTGAAACCCAACAAATAATATTGAGTTTCACTTCTATCTGTCGCAAAAAATTCAGAAAGTAGCTTTCTTCAGTTCCTCCATCGAATCCTTCAAAACATCAATAGTGTAATCAATATCATCATCGGTATGAGCCGTTGAGATAAAGAACTTCTCCTGGCCCTTCACAATGCCTCTGTCCATCAGCAATTCGATCAAGCGGAAGTTTTTAGCCCAGTCGATGGTCAGATAACTGCGATGATCAATGACCTCCTGAGAAGTAAACATAGGCTGAAAAGCGGTAGGTTCACCAATCACAGTTGCAGGAATATCAGCGTGGTCCAGCATTTCCACCAGCGCATTCTTCAAGCGCAAGCCTTTTCGATTTACCTCTTCATAAAGACCTGGGGTTTGCAGCTCTTTAATCAGAGCCAGAGCCACTGACGTAGAAATAACGTTACCGCTGTAGGTTCCGGTCAGGCGAACATGGTTGCCCTGTTCATAACCTTTAGCTCCAGCCAGCTCCATAATATCCCTGCGACCTCCGACAAAACCAAACGGCAAACCACCTGTTACCGCCTTGGCACCGGCACAAAGATCGGGAACAACACCGTAGTATTCCTGAGCACCTCCCAGAGCCAGACGAAAACCGGTAACCACTTCATCAAAGATCAGTGGAATATCCAGCTCACGAGTCACTTCGCGCAACCCTTCAAGGAATCCTGGCAATGGCGTAAAGGTGCGACACATAGGTTCAACCATGACACAGGCCAGCTCATCCGCATGTTTACGAATCAACTCTACCGTACGTTCAATGTCGTTGAACGGCGCAATTAATACGTCTCCACTGGTCTGCTGAGGAATACCCGCTGAATTGGACACAGCCTGAGGAAAATCAGCTGGCTCCATGGTGAACTGGGCACTCATCAGAGCATGGTCGTGCATACCATGGTAAGCCCCTTCAAACTTCAGCATCTTGTCACGGCCACGATAGGCTCGTGCCATTCTTAAAGCGTAATAGGTCGCTTCTGAACCCGAGTTATGGAAAGTCACCTGTTCAGCACAGGGAACTACTCGAGCAATCTCTTCAGCCAGCTCTATAGCGACATCGTTGGTCAGCAGGAAAGAAGTGCCCTGATCAACTCTGCCTCTGACCGCCTCGACCATTGCCGGGTGTGAATGCCCGAGAAACATAGGGCCGGAACCCAACAGGTAATCAATGTATTCATTGTCACTGGTATCGGTGATATGTGCACCCTTACCAGACTTCATGATCATGTTGTAACCAGGGCGAATCGTAGTGCTACGAATACCACAGGCCAGAAACTGTTCGGATTTTTCCAGCAGAATCCGTTCACGCTCGGACTGGCTTTTCCGTTGAAACTGAAAGCTCATAACGACATTCCTTTTTTCATCCGGCAGCCTTTCGGCTGCGCATGGATTCAATTCATCACTGCAACAGTTCTAATCACTCTTTAATAAACACGCCGCTTTGTTTGATATACGGCGTAAAGCGTTCATTAATCTGAGAGTGAGTCAGGGATAAAGGCTCTTTCTTCGCCTTACCATGTTTGTGCTGCGGGTTGTCGTCATTCCACTGGTTCAGGGCTTGATCAACGTCTGGTGTCCAGTCAATACCGAAATAGTCATAAGCCTTCTTCGCCATACCGACAGGGTCAGCCATATAGTCGGTAAAATGCATATCAAAGAACTGAGCTTCAGGGAACTGCTTACGAATGTCATAAGCTCGCTCTGTAGCATCCGCCCAGACTTCCATCTGCTCTTTCAACAGGTCGTCACGGTCAATGGTTTCCGGACGGCAACTGAGACCACGGGAAACAGCGTTCATAGTGGTGTAGGACTCCAGCACAGAAGCCGGGTCACGGTGAGTCCAGATAACCTGAGCGTCCGGGTACACTTTCAGGAAGGATTTCAGATGCTTCAGGTGAACCGGGTATTTCAGTGTCCATGGTTTTTCAGATTCATTGGCGCTGATCAGCTGTAACAGTTTTTTATGCTGCTTGTAGGTCGGCACCATATCGCACTTCTCATACCACTCGTTGTAGTGCGGGACCTTGGAGCAAATCTGCCAGTACTCATCGGTAAAGGTCTGAGCCATCAGGTGCCCGCACTCTTCCGGCAGCCAGGCTTCCATATAGTGCATAGACTTGGATTCAGGTGCGTTGGAATAAATGCGGTTGATGCGTTCAACGGTGGCCTGATAGTCAGGGTGGTCATCCCACTCTTCACGAGGCGGGCGAGGCTGTGGTCGTTCACTTAACCAATACTGCAGGTGTTGTCTGTTCGGGTCACGAGCCATCAGATACTGCAATGCGGTAGAACCGGTACGCACCATGCCAGTGATAACCAGTGGCTTCTTGATCTCAATATCCAGAATTTCTGGACGATTCTTAAAGGCCTGCTCCGCTTTCAGGCGCTGCTCAAGTTCATGCACCAGTTTGGGTGCGTAATGCAGCGGGCTGTGCAGATCACTGTACTGATCTTGGGACTCCAGTAGAACCCGCAGGCCTGTGAGGTATGACTTATCTTCACCAAAATCGGTAAGACCGGTATTTTCAATGGCAATTTCGTGGAGTGGCTGAATCCAGTCCACGAATTTATCGAGCTTGAGCAGGCGTTTCATTGTTGTTTTTCTCCAACCTGTAATCTGGCAGATGACCAGCCCCATAGAAGAGTAAGGCAGTCACCCGATCTTGGTAGCTAATGTATTACAGGTGAAACAACGAATGAACTTTGATGCTTTAACAACAGTTATTCCCTGACATATGTCTTCTGGCTTAAGTGTGTAGATACACTCAATAGCCTAGAAATTTAGTCAAAGATATTCCGCCATCCTGTCGATCAGCAAATCCAGACACTCCCGCGCCAGCGGTGTGATGTACTCTCGACGATAAAGTGCCGACACCGGCATAGGGGCGATATCAACATCCACATCAAGCTTTAACAGCGTCTCTCGGGCTACGGCTTTCTTAACCAGATGTTCTGGTGCCAGAATAACGCCAAGCCCTGCTTCGGCATGAGACACCAGAGAAGTGCTGTGATTGGTCAGAAGCGTATGCTCTATCTGATAATGCTCTGCTGGCGCAGACATCTTCTCAACCCAGCGATTACTGCGATTCATTCGAGTGCCAACAAAGCGATGATTACTCTGGAGATCATCGATATCCTCAGGATGGCCGAACTCTTCCAGATAGCCTGGTGATGCGTAGTAGCGGAGTGGTATATTCGCCAAACGCCTACTAGACATATTGCTTTCAGCACCCTCTCCCTGTCGTATAAACAGGTCGTATTTCAGCTGAAACTCTCTCTGGTAATACTCGGGCGTAGTAGCATCTACTTCCAGTCGAAAGCTGGCATCAGGGTGTCGTTTTTTTAACTCACTTAACACATCAGGTAAAAAAGCATCAGCAATAGAGGCTGAAGTAGCTATACGCAGAATATTGTCATCATCACTGGCAACACGGCGAACTTCCTTCTCCGTCAGGTCCACCAGGTTGATGATCTCTTTTGAACGTTCGTAAAACTGCTCACCTGCGGAGGTCAGCATAAGGTGACGAGTACTTCTCCTGAACAGGTGTGTGTCAAGCTGAGCTTCCAGTTTATCAATCTTTTTGCTGACCGTAGGCTGGGTAGTACCCAGCTTTTCTGCCGCTTTGTTAAAACTGCCAAGCTCTACAATGGTGGTAAACAGATGATAGATATCCATAACTCAGCTGCCCGTCTTATTATTTTACTTTGCAGCGAAGAGTATCAGATTTTTACGGTAGGCGGCCACGGACGTTCTTCTTCACTGTCGATCCATGCTTTGGTCCAGCCATCCGGCTCCGGCTTCCAGTCAGTGACACCCATGCATTCAAGTACTTCTGCTGAAGGCACTATGCCATTCTTACTGGTGACCGCCGTTCGAAGCAGCACTGATGAAACAGGCTGGCCTTTAACCCACATGGATTGCTTCATGTAGAACCAGCGATCTTCTATAGCGACCAGCTTGGTGTACATGGTGATTTCATCAAACAGTTTCACCCGTTTGCGATAACGGGTGGTACTGCCAGCAACAGCAAAACCCCAGCCTTTCTCTTTCAGGGCCTCACCAAGGCCGGTACGGCTCGAAAGATCAAAACGCCCCAGATCATAGAGCGTCAGAACCCGGCCATTATTCATTTCCATAAAAATATCAAGGTCCCATGGCATACAGCGAAATTTAATTTCACCTGTTGCCTGAGCTGACAACCGCTCTGCTCTTTTAGCTTTGACCAGAGTCGAGAAAAGTCTGATAAAGGGATACATATTCTTGTTCGCAGCCGGTTGTTAGTTTTGTTTTCAAGGCTGAATCATATCGCTGCCTACGCCACAATTAAACAGTCGTTTAAAAACGATTTCGGTTTTCACTCGCTGGTATCCCTACCAGCAACTCTCTAGAATAGCCCGCTGCTCAGGAGGGGAAGCCACCTGAATTCCAAGAATAGTATCGGTAATGAGGGCAACGATGCTGAATCGGTTTTAGTCCTCGGTATAAGAATGCATGATAGAAACGCTGACCTTTATTGCTGCTATTGCTGCGGGCTTTGTGGCCCTGTCCTGGAGTGCTGACCGACTGATTGAGGTCGCTTCCACCCTAGCTTCCCACCTGGGTATGTCCATTCTAACCATTGGCATGACCATTGTTGCCTTTGGTACCTCAGCTCCCGAACTACTGGTTTCTTCAGTCGCAGCCGTAGACGGTGCCGGCGGTATTGCCATTGGTAATGCGCTTGGTTCCAACATCATCAATATTGGTCTGGTTCTGGGTATCTGTGGTGTTCTGATACCACTGTCTGTAAGCCGTCGTGTTATTACCAGAGAACTGCCACTGCTGGGGCTGGTGATTGTCTTTGCGCTGGCACTCATGCTGGACGGTATACTGAGCCAAATGGATGGTTACCTGCTTGCTGTTGCCCTTGTCGGCTATTGCTACTATCTGGCAAAACACTCCGGCGGGGATGATTCACCAGAAGACGATGTCACTATTCTGAAGATACCCACCAGCCGTGCAGTTGTTGAAGCCCTGTTATTGCTTGCTGTTCTTTTGGGTAGTTCAAAACTGCTGGTATGGGGTGCCAGTGAACTGGCTCGCTCCTACGGCATCAGTGAAACCATTATTGGTCTGACCGTTATTGCCTTTGGTACCAGCCTGCCTGAACTGGCTGCGGTGATGGCCAGTGCTCGTAAGGGTTTATTTGATATGGTGATGGCCACCGTTATTGGTTCCAACATCTTTAACCTGCTGGGTGTTCTGGCATTTCCGGGAATTCTAAGTGGCGGTCTGGAACTCGACCCGATGGTGATTCAGAGAGATGGCCTGGTAATGGCAGGTCTTACTGCCCTCTTTGCCTTTTTTGTAGTCACCAGTATGGGAAGCAACAACTGTTGTACAACAACAGGCAACAGTGCAACCTGTGAAAAAGAGCTGACTTTCTGCAGTAATATTTCCCGGCTCAAAAGCGCTATTATTCTAGCCTGCTTTGCGGGTTATATGGGTGTGCTGGCGGTGGATGTTTTAGGCTGAATAACATAAGTAATTCATAAGCTATTTGCCCGCCTGCGGCGGGCAAATAGCAATTAAATATTCGGTTGTGTGTCTACACACGTAAAGCCCAACGTATAACCAGAATATAAGAACGGTAAGTGTTGTTTGTGTTGGGCTTTGCAGCCCAAGCTACGGCTGGTTATTTATCCGTTTCCAGTCGTTCGATCTCTTCCCGGAACTCGTTCAAGTCCTTGAAGTGTCTGTAGACCGAAGCAAAGCGGATATAGGCTATCTCATCCAGTTCCTGAAGCTCCCGCATCACCTCTTCACCCAGCACCAGTGACTGCACTTCACGCTCACCGGTTGCCCTCAGTCGATGTTTTATACGGTTAATCGCTTCTTCAACCCGCTCCATACCTACAGGTCGCTTTTCCAACGCACGGGTCATACCGGCACGAAGTTTTTCTTCATTGAAAGGTTCACGGGAACCATCACGCTTTACCAGACGCGGGATTAACAGTTCAGCGGTTTCATAGGTGGTAAAACGTTCACTGCAGGTCAGGCATTCACGACGCCGGCGCACCTGGTTGCCATCTGCCACCAGGCGGGAGTCTATTACTTTTGTATCGACAGCATTACAAAATGGGCAGTGCATTGGCTTAGTAATCTGAGTGTAATTGTCTACTCATCATAACCGGATGTAGCTAGATTACAAAACCCTCCCCTCTCTTCTTCTACAAGCTAACGGTAATTATCAAGCGTGTACACTCTACCTATTCTTCTTTGATAGCCACCACGACCAGCGTTGTATGGCTGAGCAACATGCGCACAGGATGCAAGTGTTATAACCAGAGGGATTGCTATTAAAGTGACTGTCGTCCATGGGTTACTGTGCATAGCCTGACACTTACCAGAATTGATATAACCCGACTCAGTCAGGACAGACTCAGCTGCAAGGCAAGCTGCCAGAAAAATTTCGCCAAATGAACCATCAACTCTAAACTCTTGAGAAATTTGAGTTGCTGCAGGTTTCTGTCCATAAGGATAGACCTGATAACCCTTGTTTCTGAGCAATTTGACTAACCCCATATCACCATTGAGGTGACGTACATCAAGGGCAAAAAGAACTCTGCCACTTTCCAGCTCACCAGCCATTCTATCAAGCCATTTTCCGTTAGCAGCACTGAAAATTTTCGAGATAACCGGTCCATAGAGGACATGATTAGGGGTGTGGTACTCCCTGGCATAACTTCCATCCTGATATCGCCTAACTAGTTCATTGACAGACAGTTGACCTTTGTCCTGCTTTTCTTTCTGATTCAATAGTTCATGAAAAAGAGCTTTTTGCTTTATAGCAGAAAGGCCTGCCAAAAGTGAATCCAGCCTTTCAACCATTGCTGAATGGTGCTCCAGTGTTTGTAAATCAAGCCTTGAAGCTACGGCTTTTTTGATGAGTTGAGATTGAAAGTTATCCCCCCAAGCGCCGTTCAGCTTCAGTTCAAGCTCCAGCCACAGCGTCCACAATTTTACATCTGGGCTTGCAACAACATATCCAAGCCCTTTATTCAGCCTATCTACCAGATGCTGGTCAGAAGCAATACTCCCGTGCGTATCCCACACTCCAAAAAAGAATGACTCTACCTCCCCCTCACTCATTTGAGTGTAATCCGTAAAAAGACGATCAACCTTATGATTCAAAACCTCGTCAAGCCCAGGAATATTCAGGTCGGGTGTTGGGTATGTGCCCAGCAGATAGCCCTTTACACTGGTACCATCAGAAATTTCCCAAAGTTTGGTTTTAAAATCTTCACTGGCAGCAGTGAAACCAACATTCAATGAGAGGATAAATAAACAAAGGCAGGTAGATAATGAGCTTATTGTTCTTTTCATACTAAAAGCACTGAAGTCAAAGAGTATGAATAAGACTGTTACAATGTGCGTTTTGTTCCATACGAGGAAACAGATAGGAGAAATAATCAGGAGCAACCAGAACAGTCACTCCTAAATTATAAGCAATAGCTTATGCGTAAACAGGCAGACGCTTACAGATACCCAGAACCTTCTCTTTAACGTCAGCGATTACCTGATCGTTATCGATATTGCCCAGAACATCGCAGATCCAGCCAGCCAGTTCAGCAGAGTCCTGCTCGTTGAAACCACGGCGAGTAATAGCTGGAGTACCTATACGCAGACCACTGGTCACAAACGGAGAGCGTGGATCGTTTGGTACGGCGTTCTTGTTAACGGTGATGTTGGCCTTACCCAGCACTTCTTCAGCCTGCTTACCGGTGTATTCCTTGCCGATCATATCCAGCAGGAACAGGTGATCGTCAGTACCACCTGAAACAATCTTGAACCCACGCTCCATAAGCACGTCAGTCATTGCCTGAGCGTTCTTCACAACTTGCTGCTGATAAGTCTTGAACTCATCGGACATGGCTTCCTTGAAGCAAACGGCCTTGGCTGCAATCACGTGGCACAGAGGTCCACCTTGAGATTCCGGGAATACCGCGAAGTTGAATTTCTTGTTCAGCTCTTCGTTGTCATTAGCCAGAATCAGACCACCACGAGGACCGCCCAGTGTCTTGTGAGTGGTTGTAGTAACAACGTCAGCGATACCGACCGGAGAAGGATAAACGCCCGCTGCGATCAAACCCGCTACGTGAGCCATGTCGACAAACAGGTAAGCACCAACCTTGTCGGCGATGTCGCGGAAACGCTGCCAGTCAACAACACGGGAGTAGGCAGAGAAGCCAGCCACAATCATCTTTGGCTTGTGTTCCAGAGCCAGGGCTTCAACCTGTTCGTAATCCAGTTCACCGGATTCGGTCAGGCCGTACTGAACCGCATCGTAGATACGGCCAGAGAAACTGACACTGGCACCATGAGTCAGGTGACCACCGTGAGCCAGACTCATACCCAGAACCTTGTCACCCGGCTTAACCAGCGCCATATAAACAGCAGCGTTGGCCTGAGAACCTGAATGTGGCTGTACGTTCGCGTACTTGGCACCGAACAGCGCCTTGGCACGATCAATGGCCAGCTGCTCAGTAACGTCAACGTGTTCACAACCGCCATAGTAACGCTTGCCCGGGTAGCCTTCGGCATACTTGTTGGTCAGGGCAGAACCCTGAGCTTCCATCACGCGGGGACTGGTATAGTTTTCAGAAGCGATCAGTTCAATGTGCTCTTCCTGACGCAGGGTCTCTGCATCAATAGCTGCCTTGAGTTCCGGATCAAACCCGGCGATGGTCATGTCCTTTTTGAACATTAGTGATCTTCCCCTCGGTATGTTGCCTGTTGGTAAGTCGATTGGGGCGGTATTCTAATACAGCTTCGGTTAATACTGCATTGAAAAAAACTCAGTTTCTTCGACAACTTCATTCATAACAGGTTCCTCAGCAATGCTTGTCGCAGAAGGGGTGTCTCAGAAGAGTCGCACAAAGGTTCGGCAAGTCGGGATACCCCAAACATCAACACATGGCACAATAGCCATAAATCATTACTGAGTCTTATAAATATAGATGCTGAGCTCTACCCATGCAGCGGACTTCAGACAACTGGCTAATGGCCTGAAAGTCGCAGACGAAAACAGTGGCTTTTCACTTCGGCTCGATAATCAGGGCTTCTGGTGCTCGTATCGTATGGGCGAGCAATTCTATCGTCGCTGTCTGAACGGTGATGTAGTACGAGGCAGAGAAAGACCAACGCCTCTTTCTATGATTGAGAGTCAGTCGCTGCTTCTGGATATAAAGCAACAGCTTAATCAGCAATTAAACACTCATAGTCGCTTACCAGAGACTGTACGAAATATTGTTCAGAAGGCTTTGCAGTACACCGACAGTGATTATGAACAGCTAAAACAACTTTATCAGCAGTGCTACCCGGAACCGGTAACCATCCTTCCCCCTGATAGATATCAGAATCTGGTACTGCAACCGGCTCAAGGGTGCCCTAATAATCAGTGCGACTTCTGTGCTTTTTATCAAGACCGTCGTTTTAAGGTTTTAAACAATGAGCAGCGGGAAGAGCACTACAAAAACCTGAAACAGCTCTTTCCTGATAGCCTGGCTGGTCGAAGTGGCATTTTTGTCGGTGCCGCCAACGCATTGGCTATTCCGGTTAAAACCTTTGAGGTCATTCTTCAGGAGATCAACCAGCGATATACGAACCCTAAACGGAGTATCTGCTGTTTTGGTGATGCTGATCATATTCCCAAGCGTTCAACCAGTGATTGGCAACAACTTTCTGAGCTTGGGTTGAAGCAGATTGTGCTGGGGCTTGAAACTGGATTTCCCGATTTACGCAAAAAACTGGGAAAAAGCAGCCGGCTGGAAAAAACCACAGACCTTGTCCAACAAATGAGAGAGGCTGGAATAAGTACTGGTCTAACGGTTCTTGTAGGAGCAGGAGAGGAACAAAATAGCCTTCAGCACTTGAACAGTACCATGGAGTACATAGAATCACTCAACCTTGGAAAGGGTGACATCATCTACCTTTCTCCCCTTGAAAATAGTCAGCAAGTACATCTGGAGGACTGGCTTCAAACTGAATTAGCCCAGTTTAAAGAGAGCCTGAGTCATTTAGCCTGCAGGGTAATGCCTTATCAGATGGGAAGATTCAACTATTACAGCTAGTAGACAGCCAGATTTAAAGCTAGCTCCCAGAAATAAGTACAATGATGCCAAACTAAGCGAAATTTTTGCTGTCTGAGCAAGATGTGCACACAATAAAAAACATCTTCTTAGTCAAAATGCAGTTATTTAAAAACATCGCTAATCAGCTAACGACCTTTATCACAGCCATGCTGCTGAACGTACTGTGCCTGGCACTCCCCTGCCAAGCTCTGGAACTGAGTACTTTCAATATTTCTTCTGGTATCAACTACTCGAACATGCCGTTTAAAGCCAAGGTTCTCTACCCTAGAAATCAATTTCATTCAGATATACATCTTTCAAAAGAAAACCCTGATTTCGTAGCAGAGGAATTAGTATATGGATGGATTTTATTAAGAAACCAACTCAACACAGTGCAAGTCAATATACTTTCAAACCAGCAGATTGATCCTTTATCAATCGATTTTATTTATCACCTGAATAGTATTCTGTCACCAGAAACTTATAGCCGGCAGGCTGATTCAAGAAAAGAATGGGAAGAAGGCAGCGGTAGTTTATACACAACAACCTTCCCCTTCATGCTGGTTGACCTTAATACTATTACTTCACCTGAAATTGAACAGTTGGTTGAACTTTACAGGAATCTCTACCAAAACCCCGAACTCACAATATCCTACCCTTTTTCAATGCAGCTTAATGCGTCCTCTTCACCACTTGAATTCACACTTCCCCCATGGGTCGTAAAAAAAGTAGCCTCCTTTCACCAGGATCGACGAAGGAGAGGTTTGAGTGACCCCGAAGAGAAACAGTTTCATCTCACCAGCGTGGATGTATGCTTCCTGCTGGCAACATTATTTGTTGAAGATTCAGATGAAATCGCTTTTCCATATCACCTTGAGTTCTGCAACAGTTGCCCTGAACAACCTCTGACTGGAAGCCGCGACCCGGTAGAAGATAAAGTATCTCTCGCTTATCCTTTCCACTTTCTTAATTCGTCTAATGAAATCATATTTCCAGATTTATTAAAGCGCTATAAAAAGGCGTTATACGGAGCCAGTAATGACTACCAGCTGATTATTACAATTGCCGACTACACTCAACTGTTTTTAGTATTGCATCCATTTCTTGATGGAAATGGTCGGACATTTCGCTTTTTAGCAAACTACGTTCTGATGCTTTATGGCTTTGCTCCTGCGGTTTTCGACACATTTATGGCCGTTCCCACTACCCGAGAGAAGTGGCGGGAAATGTTTTTAGAAGCACAGTGGAAAGGCCAACAGCTATATGACAAGCTCTGACTCCATTCTCAAAGGCCAACTATTCGCTGGAGTTCAGCAACGAAATTGTTAGACTGAAGCCAAGCAATAATATCAGGCATCTATCTGACTCTTCATGGCTAAATCCAAATCCAGAAAAGCCTACGTCTGCACCGAATGCGGCAGTGAATCCCCAAAATGGCAGGGTCAATGTCCTGACTGCAAAGCATGGAACACCTTTAAAGAGGTCAACCTTGGGCCAGCTTCGTCTCCTTCTATCGCAGCCACTAATAGATCGGGTTTTGCCGGTACATTAAGTGGTCTACAAACGCTTAATGAAGTGGATGTTGCTGAAGCACCCCGTTTTTCCAGTGGCAGTTCTGAGTTTGACAGAGTACTGGGCGGTGGCTTTGTAAAAGGCAGTGCCGTACTCATTGGTGGTCATCCGGGTGCAGGTAAAAGTACCGTATTACTTCAGGTGCTTTGTCATGTAGCGAAAGACATGAATGCGCTTTATGTATCCGGAGAGGAGTCGCTGCAACAAATTGCTTCCCGTGCAAGACGTCTTGATTTACCGACCGATCGCCTGAAGATGCTGGCAGAAACCTCTGCTGAAAACATTGTTTCAGTAGCTGAGCAGGAAGAGCCGGGAATTATCGTTATCGACTCTATTCAGGTTATGTACATGAATGGTGTTGATGCCGCGCCTGGCGGGGTGGCACAGGTAAAAGAATCAGCCTCTTTCCTGACCCGTTTTGCCAAACAGACAGGCACCGTATTGCTGATTGTTGGCCATGTCACAAAAGACAACTCCCTTGCAGGTCCTATGACTCTGTCGCACATCATCGATACCCAGATTATGCTGGGGAATACCGATGATTCCCGCTTCAGAGTGATGCGCTGTACCAAAAATCGTTTTGGTCAGGTGAATGAACTGGGCATCTTTGCCATGACAGAAAAAGGCCTGAAGGAAGTAAAAAACCCTTCTGCGATATTCCTGTCCCGAACACCGGAACCCACTTCCGGCAGTATCATCAGCGTTCTCTGGGAAGGTACGCGGCCATTACTGGTTGAAATACAGGCTCTGGTGGTGGAGTCACAACTGGGCAACCCCAGACGTGTAACCGTTGGGCTGGATCAGAACCGGCTGGCTATGTTGCTGGCTATCCTGACTCGCCACGGCGGGATTTTCACCAGCGATCAGGATGTTTTCGTTAATGTCGTCGGTGGTGTAAAAGTCACAGAAACCAGTGCTGACCTTGCCAGCCTGCTGGCGGTGGTTTCAAGCCTCAGAAATACCGCTTTACCCCAGGATCTGTTCGCTTTTGGTGAGATTGGTCTGGCAGGAGAAATTCGCCCTGTGGCCAATGGCCAGGAACGTTTGGTGGAGGCGGCCAAGCATGGTTTTAAGCGGGCCATTGTTCCTGCAGCCAATGCTCCCAGAAAGCCCATTGAAGGATTGAAAGTGATTTCTGTGCATAAGTTATCTGAAGCACTTGATGCCATTTGATACTCCTATTCCTCCAGCTGTCTTTTATTAGATAGCTGGAAGAAAACCTTCCCGATTAACCAATTGTTTTAAAATACTTTTTTATTTCACTTCAATGCTTTTCTTCGGTCAATTTTTTGACTCTCTTCTGCTCTGCTAAGTTTCGAATCAAGTGTGATTTGGTTATACAAAACAAGGAGTAGTTATATGAATCCGGCAGGAGCTTCAGCAGCGCAACTATCAGCAGCAAGTCAATTGAAACAATGCATTGAACACTTAAGCAGCCATCCGGAGGCAAGTGGTGTTGGTATAGACAGCAGCGGTAGAGCAGTTACCGTTGATACCCCAGCGCTAACTTTTCTATGGACTTACCCGGACGAAACGAAAGCATTAAATCAGGTGTCCCAAAGACTACGAGAGTACGCCATTCAGGAAGCTACTGACTGTGACTTACCTCTTTCCAATGCGATTGAAGACTCTAGCGTACTCGAATCAGGCTACATGGATCCAACTAAAGCTGAAGGTGTTGCCAAAAAATTACTGGACTCTCCTGAAGTTATTATGATCCAAACCAAAGACCGTATTCGGGAAATTGCAGGCTCATTATACACTGCTGATCTTGATATAAGAAAAGACATCAATCAGGATCAATTAACCAAAGATGTAACTGAGCAGCTCATATCTGGTTTAAATCAAATGCTATCGCATACAGAAGAGTATGAGAAAGACACCTTGATCGACTGTTATCTGAAGAGCATGGATAATTTTAAACAGCAGATGCAAAAAGAGCTAAGTACCAAATACCCAACATCTACTTATTTCAAAGATAGAATTGCTTTGTACGCTGCTTTTGACACTTTAAAAACTGAAGCCAAAAAGATAATGGAATCTGAAGAAATTCCAGTAAACGATGCTTCTGGCATTTTTGAAAAAAACGAAGCAGGCACTGATGCTTCATTCAAGCCAGGAACTGATACAGTCTCTGCTACATCGATACCCTCTTCTTTAGGAGAAGCTGCTTTTGATCAGGTTGAAATGTCATTACCAGTTTTCGGTAACCTAAATCTACAAGAGAAAGAGGATGTACTCAGCAGTATTGAAAATCATGTGTACCGTCATATAACCAGCGGCCCCGAAGATGGTCTCAGCTTTATAACAAAGCTCAGCACTACAGATGTTGGAGCATCTCTCAATTTATCTAGTTTATCTGAAAGGTTGGATGAAGAGCTTGCTTTTGAAACGTCCATTACAACAACTACCACTGAGGCCTCAGCGGTGACCACAGCAGCAACACTGAGTGATGACCAGAAAGCAGCAGTTATAAAAGTTAATGGACAATTGCACGGTATGACGACCATGCTTGAAGGTGACTTACGTAAATATCTAAATAGACATGTTGATCAAGATCAATATGAAAATGATGACGTTACAATGCTGGACAAGCTGCTAACCACCAAAGAAGCATATACTGCAGCAAGAAAAGATGAACCTGAGAAGTACATGGGAGCTATCAGGCCTCTAGTGGTTGATGCGAACAGTTTTACACGTACAGGAAAGAAGAACCTGCAAAATACTCTAGGTTTTTTTAGAGAGTGTGTATCAAGTCGGTTAAAAGAACACTCTCCAGAAACTATTGGTGAAGCCTGCTATAGCGACCTTCAGATACTAATGGAAGCAGCGGGGGGCATTAGCACTCAATAGATACCTATTGGTAAATTCAGGTCAGAAAACCTGCGTTTACCAACCTCTCGATTGCTTAATTTAACCTGATATACTCTCCCGCCATATACCCCATACTCTTCTGGAATATCCATGCTTAAAGGTTTATATGGCGTCACCGACAGCCAACTGCTTCCTGATGACCGCATTTTGCTGGAAGCAGTGGAAGCCGCTCTTCGTGGTGGCATGAAAGTACTTCAGTACCGAGACAAAAGTCTGGATGCAGATAAACGACTGCGTCAGGCTTCCATGTTGAGAGTACTCTGCCACAGTTATCAAGCGCTGTTCATTATCAACGACGATATTGAACTTGCTGCCGACGTAGAAGCCGATGGCGTTCACCTTGGTCAACAAGACGAGACCATTGCTGAAGCGCGCCAGAGACTAGGCGATTATGCAATTATTGGCATCAGCTGCGAAGGTTCCATGGAGCAGGCACAAACCGCCGTGGAACAAGGTGCCAACTATATTGCCTTTGGCCGTTTCTTCCCTTCCCGCACTAAGCCTGACGCCAAGCCTGCTGAACTTTCCCTGCTGCCTGCTGCCAAAGAAGCCTTTAAAGTGCCTGTAGTAGCCATCGGTGGCATTACCATGGATAATGCGGCACAGCTGATCGAGGCGGGAACCGACATGATTGCGGTAGTTCACAACCTGTTTGCCTCCACAGACATCGAGTCCCGCGCTCGCGAATTTTCCAAACTGTTTGACCAGGAAGATCAGGAATAAACCATGAGTCGTTCTGACGATCGCTCCAGTAATCTATTTAACGAAGCCCAGAAAGTCATTCCCGGTGGTGTTAACTCACCCGTACGTGCTTTTAAGGGTGTTGGTGGCAAGCCGGTCTTCTTCAAAAGTGCAGAAGGCGCCTATGTTCAGGACGTTGATGGCAATGAGCTGATCGACTACGTAGGTTCCTGGGGTCCAATGATCCTAGGGCATAACCATCCTGAAGTGGTTGAAGCTGTTCGTGAACAGGCTTTGCTGGGGATGAGCTTTGGCGCACCGACGTCTCTGGAAACCGAGCTGGCACTGGAAGTACGTGAATTGTTCCCATCCATGGAACTGTTGCGCATGGTGAGTTCCGGTACCGAAGCCACCATGAGTGCTATTCGTCTCGCTCGTGGTTTTACCGGTCGTGACAAGATCGTCAAATTTGAAGGTAACTACCACGGTCATTCAGACTCCCTGCTGGTTAAGGCCGGTTCCGGCGCTCTGACTCTGGGCGTACCCAGCTCTCCCGGCGTTCCTGCTGCGTTGGCTGAAAGCACTATCACTTTGACGTACAACGACATCGACTCTGTAAAGCAGGCCTTTGCTGAAATCGGTTCAGACGTCGCCTGTATTATTGTTGAGCCTGTAGCCGGCAATATGAACTGTATTCCCCCGGTTCCCGGTTTTCTGGAATGCCTGCGTGAAGTGTGCGACGAGCACGGTTCACTGCTGATCTTTGATGAAGTAATGACCGGCTTCCGTGTTTCTCTGGGCGGTGCTCAGGCGCAGTACAACATCAAGCCTGACCTGACGACTCTGGGTAAAATCATCGGTGGAGGCCTGCCAGTTGGTGCTTTTGGCGGCCGTAAAGATGTTATGGAGTTCCTGGCGCCGCTGGGGCCGGTTTATCAGGCAGGTACACTGTCCGGTAACCCGCTGGCCATGGCTGCTGGTCTGGCAACCCTGAAGAACCTGTCTCGCCCTGGTCTGCACGGTGAGCTGACCGAAAAGGTTGCCAAACTGTTGGCTGGTTTCAAACAAAAAGCTGATGAAGCCGGTATTCCTCTACTGACCTCTCAGGCTGGAGCCATGTATGGTCTGTTCTTTACCAAACAGGAAAGCGTGACTCGTTTTGACCAGGTAATGGAATGCGATGCTGAATTCTATGGCAAGTTCTTCCACGCCATGCTGGATGAAAATATCTATATGGCGCCGTCCGCTTTTGAAGCAGGCTTTATTTCCGACGCCCACGGCGACAAGGAAATAGATCAAACCATTGAAGCAGCTGGTCGTGCATTCCAGAAGCTGCTTTCAGCGTCCTGACCAGACACAGACATTCGAATGCCTACGTCGTTTACCCAGCTCCGGCGGGGAAACGACAATTAGCTATTCGATGACGTGTGCCTACACACTAAAAGGTATTACCGACCCGGCCTATGAGTTCACTTGCTCTATCAGATGCGGTGCTGGCATTAGCCAGCGCCTTTGCAGTCTTTCTAATGTCTCAGCAGAAGTCTTTTGCGGTTGTTCATCGAACCGCTTCCAAAGGCGCACTGTTGGGTTTTCTGCTGATGGCGGGTGCTGGAGTTACAGGTACTCTTAACTTTGGTTTTTCCGAAGCATGGTTTGAGGTTTACCGGTTTCTGAATAATGCCGCCACTTTTATGGCTCCACCTTTAATCGGTACTGCCATGATTCTGGTGCTGACAGGAAACCAGTGGAGCAAGCCCGCCTGGGGTCGACTGGTCATTGCCATCTGTCTGGCCTTCGAAGTCTGCCGCTGGTATGGCCTTGGTGACCTCTATCGGGATCTACAGATTGCCGGTTTCCTGGCCATTATCATGCTGCTTTTGCTGAAAGCACAGATAGAACCAGGCCCAAAAGCTATGGTGATAGCGGCCTTTGTCAGCTACTTTGTTGGCGCGCTGGTGATTGGCAATGAGGGTACTCTGGCTGGCTATCTAAGGCTAAACCTGTTCCGCTACCTGATTGCACTGGGCAACCTGCTGCTGGGCAGTGGTCTGTTCATGCTACTGAAAAGCCAGAATAAATATACAGAACAAACCTCTGCATAAACCGGCTGGCAGAAATCCTGCCTTCGGTGCCCCCTGACAGCCTGAGTCGATACCAACGGTCCCTATACTTTCGGTATCATTCAGGTTCGCAGGGACGCTGCCGTGTCACTTCCAACACCACCTTCTTCTCACACAAAGCCCATTACTTCTGCGCAGTCTTTACCAGCCAGATTTGCACCTGAGACAGCAAAACCTGCTTCGTTTGCAGGTCATAAAGTAACCAAACAAGAGCCAATCCCCAAGCAGATTCCTCAGCCCGAGGAGCAGAAGATCAGTAAATCTAAAAGGCTTAAGAACAAACTTATAAATGCCTTCAGCATCAAACCTGCGCCTCCCCAGTATAAATATCACGCAACCGTCAGCTCGGGAAATCAGACCACTCATATCTGGACAAACAGCCCTAACTTAAAGGTATGGACGCCTGACCCCAAAGCAAGAATGCAAACCAATGCACCAGCTCCTAATTTTCATCACTTTAATCAGGTTCCTTATCAAGGCAATCTTTCTCAAATGATGATTCCCGGGTTGGGAGTACTTAACTTTAATCAGCCCGTTTTTTATCAACAAATGTCGAGTCAACCTCCGGTTTGGCATCCACCCGCTCAACTGACCGCTCAGTTAGCTCCTCCTATTCAATACGCCAAGCCTGCACCGGTTTATAACCATATCTATCAGGATGAAGCCGCCAGACTGAACATTGCAAAAACACGGTTCACGGAACGCTTTCATATCAGTGAAGCAACCGTTAAAAAGCTGGAGCAAAAGTCGGATATTGAGCAGCGAAAATTCTCAGAGCTTCCCCAAGGTATAAATTCAGTTGTTGCCCAGCTTAAATCAACCCACCTGAAACAGATCAGCAGCGCCCTGAACAATCATCAAACCAACCTTGCTCACGCTCTGCCCAACACTCACACAAGCATTGAGGAACAGGGAAAAACCTTTGTTAATAACCTTGAAAGTGGCATGCGTGCCATTGATGTTATCCTGAAAACCGGGCAGCAATATTATTCAAAAGAAGACATTCAAACCTTTAAGGATATACGTCGCCAACTCAGTGTTGAACGCTCTCTTGTTGTCCAGGTCATGATGCAGAGTGATGCGAATGGCCTTGGCGATAAGCTGAACTGGCAGACGGCAACAGATTTCATGCGGGTTGGTTATCAGCTGATACCAGCGACGGTTGAGCATCTTAGTACTCTGGATGACAGCTCTCTGGAGACATCCAAACCGTTTGGTAAAGGCATGACTCACACCGTATCCAAGCTGACTTACAAACATGACGGTGCTGAAACCAAAAAACTTTTCAAGGCTGAAGATGCTGTTGATAAAAGTGGTTACGAGCGAATCACCAAAAAAGGCGCTTACCTTGATTCCAGTCGCCCACAGTTTGCCCTGCGTAATCTTGCAGCTCAAAACCTGCAGCCATTGCTGGGACTGAATATGGTTCCGAAAATGGAACTGGCAACACACAAAGGTCAGATTGGCTTGATGATGGATGAAGCCAAGGGAACGACTGCATTTCCTACAGCGAAAAGTGGCATCAGCGAAAAACTAAAGAACAATACGGGTTTCGCCAATAATGTTGTCAGCGATCTGATTAAAGCAGAATGGTTTGACTGCCTTTGTGGGCAGAAAGACAGACACCCAGGCAACTACCTGATTAATCCGGACACCGGGCATGTTTCACTGATCGATAACGACCAGTCTTTTTATCCTGGAGATACCAGCGTTGCCAAAAACAGCACAGCAGCCAGTGAAGGTAACTGGCGCTCTCCCTGGCCGGGTCTGCCGGCACTGATTGACCGTGAAACCTTTACAAGGTTACAGGCTATCAAGGAACAGGATATACGGCAGAAGCTGTCAGGATTACTTGGTAAGAGTGAAGTCGACTCTACTCTTAAACGCCTTGAAGAATTGAAACAACACGCCATTAAACTTGAGAAAGAAGGTAAGGTTATCGACGACTGGTCTAGCTGGAAAAATGATGCCAAACCTGCTCTTGGCGCCTCTGATTTCCTGAAACAACACGGTAAACAGCAATCCTACCTTAATGCTCTGGAAGGAGCTCTTAAGGCCAAGACTGTTTCGGTGCCACCAGCGCCAAAACAGGCTCAACCCAGCTTCTCAAGCTTGAGATAGGAAAAATACCATGCATACCAGTACCTCTCTGTCACCTATAACAGACATCAACCAGCTCATGCACGGTGCCGGGTTACCAGTGCCGCCATTACCGAAAGACCTGACTGAGCTTATGTTTCGCCCTGAAAATTGTGACTACTACACGTCGAGAGTCAGTGCTCCCGGCCCCTGGAGTTTGAATTGGTTTCTGGAAGAACTGGAGAACGGTAATCCGGATAATTATCTGATTACCGGCATAGACGGGCATGGTTTTCTATCAACCGCCGCTCATTATTATATGGTCGATCCTGATATTGCCTTCTTCCATCAGACAGCTCTTCCTAGTCAGGTTCAGCCTGAACTGGAGCAAACCCTTGAAGATCAATACAGTTTACTGGCAGTAATGACCGTAGCGGTCAGACAGGCAAAGGAACAGGGTGTGATACCGAATGAGAGCCGTTTAATTATTGCTTCTCCGGCTTCAAGACCTGCAGTCTGGGGTGTGCAACCTAAACCCGGGCAACCTGTGATCTGGCACGATGCCGAGGATGCCCTGATTGAGTCATGCAACTGGCTGAAGGCCAGAATGCACTGATTCAGGAGGAATCAGGAAGACAGAGGCGGCATTGGAAAAGCTTTGATGTTACTGCCCTTTACTTCGCTGACCTTGGCAGTTCCTTCCTTCTCTACTTCATCAATACGAATAATAGACGTCAGAGGAATATAGCTGCGCTTTACACCTTCAAAAGTGCTCTTCAGCTTTTCTTCACTGGGATCAACCAGCAACTGGCTTCGTTCGCCAAAAGCAAACTCTTCTACTTCAATAAAACCCCAGAGTTCACTCTGGAAAATCTGGCGGGCATAGACTTCAAATACTTCACCTTCATTTTGAAAAATAACTCGAAAGACCTGCGTTTTTGACATCGACTCCATACACCTGCTGTTGACAGCCAGAACACCAGAATGAGGCTGCGGCTATTATTGCACTTTAATTATCCTGCAAATTCAGGACAGAAGAAAAAATAGCGGCACAGCTTACCATAACCCGTCAGATTAGTGGCTCAGTATCCATACAACAGAGGGTTCGTTATCTTTGACAGAGCGCCAACCCGAATCTATTTATTCACACTCCCGCAGTTACCTAATGTCGGTAGTCCCATGCGATACAATGCCATGCGATACAGCTTTACCCTGTTACTGTCTCTTTGTTTTTCTTTACTTCCTGTTCAACAGGCTGCCTCAACCGAGGCTAGTGAAGAAAAACCATCCTGTGATGCTTTTTTTCAGCAATACGACACCCCAGCTAAGCGCTTACAGGCTTATGTTAATGAACGAAAAGCGTTTATTCAGTACCTTCAACTTGGCCAATATCAGGAAGGATTTCAGGATCTGTTATCAAACACTTCTAACTTACAAGATGATGCACTGCCGTTGAATAATCTTGTTGATTTAGTACATAAGCATTACGAGGATGTCCCATACAAAACCCTTGGTGTACTGGAAGGTAAAATCGACCACCTCGAAGAAGCCGCTGACTGCTTCGATACAGGAAAAAGGTCAGACCAGAAGGTTATGCGCTTTATTCGTCACTCTAAAGCTAAAACAGAGGACCCCTATATTGGCTTTCCTCTTCGAAAAACGAAGGGCTCTGGCTCATCTGGCCAGGTACTGGTCACTTCTGCCAGTCGGTGTCATGAATCTGAAAGCTGTGAGTTCAGCGTACTGGACAGGTCAGACCTTGATAAAGACTTTATTCTGCTTACTCACCATACCCAGCAAACACTTTCTGACGACGAGCCTGAAGCAGAACCAGAAGACAGCTGCACCGAAACCACCACTGGCTGTGTAAAACTACCATCCAGAATTTTCGTTGATCGAGTCGACTTGAAAGAAACTCTGGAATGGTTTGGACAGCCTGATATTGTGCTGATTGCTCAGTACTTCCTTGGAGATGAAGAAGTTGCGAAACCCGTTCTAATCACACTGCCGTGGGTTATCAAAAAGGGGCTTAATTTTGGTCATACACAGATTATAAAATGGCCTAATGCCGACCGGGTAACTCTGACACTTATCGAGAAAAACTGGAACCTGTCCACACGAAGCATATACAACACAGCTTTGAAAATATTCAGTGTCATCAAGATAGCCTATGGCGCATATCAGTATGACCCTTCAGTCGTTCATTCTGCCATAAAGGAATTAATAGACTCCCCATCGAAGGAAGATCCAGATGAAGAAGATATATTTGACACACTTGATCAATTGACTGATGACCAGGTAATGGCGGCAACTACTTTCCATAGGGTCGTTAATGGCGCTGCCAATACTACTAAGGAAGTTGTTCTCAAAAATACAGAGGGAAACATCAAAGCAAAATTACAACTTGTGTACGAAAGTGCAGATATCGGCACACCGAATACAACCACTGGAACAGAGCCAAACCGTGACGAACTCTGACTATTCTGACAAGAGGTAGTTACAGCAGTCATTATCAGAAAATTTGCTCACTACCTTCCAGAAATTACAGCCGGTATAATGGCGGGTTTGAAATTGAACACCCGCCATATCAGCACCATAGGGATTTGCTATCTTTGGCGTGTAGTTGAGAGTACTGGCGAACCAGTGCTTTCAGCCGTGTAAAAACATCAGCCAAGCGCAAGGGCCCTATACTTATGCTCTTGCCAAAGACAGGAATCCGGTT
Organism: Endozoicomonas sp. OPT23; assembly: GCF_009653635.1. GTDB lineage: Bacteria > Pseudomonadota > Gammaproteobacteria > Pseudomonadales > Endozoicomonadaceae > Endozoicomonas_A. The sequence continues at coordinate 377,814 of NZ_PPFD01000003.1, forward strand.
TTGTCGTCTGAACTGACCAAAAAACTATACATCAAGACTCACGGTTGCCAGATGAACGAGTATGACTCGGCCCGTATGGCCGACCTGCTCGGAGAGACACACACTCTGGAGCTTACCGATAATCCGGAAGAGGCCGACGTTGTACTGGTTAACACCTGCTCGGTACGAGAAAAAGCTCAGGAAAAGCTGTTCCACCAGCTGGGCCGCTGGAAGAAACTCAAAGATAATAATCCTGACCTGATCATCGGTGTTGGCGGTTGCGTTGCTTCTCAGGAAGGCGAAGACATCCGTAAGCGTGCACCACAGGTAGACGTAGTGTTTGGCCCACAAACCCTGCACCGCCTGCCGGAAATGATCGATGCGACCAAAAGCAACCATATTCCGGTAATTGACGTTACCTTCCCGGAAATTGAGAAATTCGACCGTCTGCCTGAACCAAGCGTTGATGGTCCAAGTGCATTTGTTTCCATTATGGAAGGCTGCAGCAAGTACTGCACTTATTGCATCGTACCTTTCACCCGTGGCCCTGAAGTCAGCCGCCCGATGGATGACATTATTGCCGAGTGTTACGGTCTGGCCGAAAAAGGTGTTCGCGAGATCAACCTGCTGGGGCAAAACGTAAACGCTTATCGCGGTGAAAAAGACGATGGTTCTATCTGTGATCTGGCAGAAATGATTACTATCGTTTCCGCTATCGACGGTATTGATCGTATTCGTTTCACTACCTCACACCCTCTGGAATTCTCCGAGAGCCTGATCAACGTTTACGCCGATGTGCCAGAACTGGTGAGCCATCTGCACCTTCCCGTTCAGAGTGGCTCTAACCGTATTCTGGCAGAGATGCAGCGTGAACATAAAACCGACATTTATGTTGATAAGATCAACAAACTCCGTGCGATTCGTCCAGGTATGAGTGTCTCCTCCGATTTTATCGTTGGCTTCCCCGGTGAAACCGATGAAGACTTCCAGGACACCATGAACCTGATTGCTGAAATCGGCTTCGATGCCTCCTTCAGCTTTATCTACAGTAAACGTCCAGGTACACCTGCTTCCGATATGCCGGATGATGTGACGGAAGAAACCAAGAAACAGCGCCTGAAGATTCTGCAGGATCGTATTAACCAGCAGACCATGCAGATCAGCCGTCGCCTGGTAGGTTCAAAGCAGAAGATTCTGGTAACTGGTTATTCCAAGAAAGATCCAGGTGAGTTGACTGGTCGTACCGAGTGTAACCGTGTGGTTAACTTCAAGTGCGCTGAGCCACGCCTGATTGGCCGCTTTGCAGAAGTTGAGATTGCCGATGCTCTGCCACACAGCTTGCGAGGAGTTCTGCTGAATTCTGAGCTGGGCGCCGTCGCTTAATCGATAGACGTTAAGTCCATAAACACAAAAAGGCGAGTCAGTTATAGCTGACTCGCCTTTTTTATTGTGATTCGTTTACCACCAACAATGGTGATAATCGAATCCAGCGCTCAAGACTGTTCATTACTTAAAACTCGAAGGTTTTAAGCCGCATCTACAGCTGCAACAATCTCTTCCTGCTCATGGCTGGACAGACAGGCTGCCGCAGTAAACAGAACATCTGTAGAACTGTTCAATGCGGTCTCAGCAGAGTCCTGGACTACACCGATGATAAAACCAACAGCCACAACCTGAATGGCAACTTCGTTCGGAATACCAAACAGGCCGCAGGCCAGAGGAATCAGCAGCAGGGAACCACCAGCGACACCGGAAGCACCACAGGCAGAGACTGCAGCCACCACACTCAGCAGCAAAGCAGTTGGTACATCAACATCAATGCCCATAGTGTAAGCAGCAGCCATGGTCAGCACAGTGATGGTGATTGCAGCGCCCGCCATATTGATGGTTGCGCCAAGTGGAATGGATACAGAATAAGTGTCTTCATCCAGACCCAGTCGTTTACACAGCCCCATGTTCACAGGAATATTCGCTGCAGAACTGCGGGTAAAGAAGGCCGTTACAGCACTTTCACGCAGACATTTGAACACCAGAGGATAAGGATTACTGCGAATCTGTGTCCAGACAATCATCGGGTTCACAACCAGTGCCATAAACAGCATCGCGCCGAGTAGAACCGACAGCAACTCACCGTAAGCCAACAGTGCACTCAGGCCAGTAGTAGCAATGGTATTAGCCACCAGACCAAAGATACCAATTGGCGCAAAACGGATAACCATTCGAACAATGCTGGACACACCGTGAGCCAGATCGCTCACCATAATACGGGTGCTATCAGAAGCGGTTCTCAGAGCCATACCCAAGGCAATAGCCCAGGCAAGAATACCAATAAAATTAGCTTCCATCAGAGCAGTTACAGGGTTTGCTACCAGATTGAACAACAGGTTATTCAAAACCTCTGTAATCCCTTGTGGAGCAACGTTGCTGATAGTTGCCTGAGTCAACGTCAGCTGGGTTGGGAACATAAAGCTCAGTGCTACAGCAACAACAGACGCTGACAGAGTACCCAGCAGGTAAAGCTTGAGAACCGGCTTCATACGACTTTCATCGTTGGACTTCTGACTGGCAATGGCAGATGCCACCAAAACAAACACCAGAATCGGAGCAACTGCTTTAAGGGCTTTAACAAACAGGCTACCCAACAAACCGAGAGAGATAGCCAGCTCAGGAGCTACCAGCGCCAGAGAGATACCGGCAACAATACCCACCATAATCTGGAATACCAGATTACCCCATAGAAACTGTTTACTGGTTAGTCGTTTTGACATGTAAGAGATACCTGTAGTTATATTTTTTTTCATGCCCGAAGTTACCTTCGAAAATGAGGTGAGCCTGACCAGAAGGTCAGGCTGATTAGTGGCGCTGAAATCTACAGGGATTTTTTCAGGAAAGAACTGATTTGTGTCTAGTTTTTACCCACAAATTTATTAGTACATACCGAAAAACCATCTACAACTGCTTCGGACACTCGATTAAAGAGAAGTAAGTAACGAACCAGTAACCGCACAAGACACCTAACCAACGACTCTTATTTGGGATAACCAGTGATTTCCCGAATCGATTTATAGAGAGGTTTCATGCGACGGTACATTTTCAGGTACACCTCACGATAGAGCCGATTGTAGAGGTCAACTGTTTCCGTATCAGGCACAAAAACGTCACCTTCATGGGTCATTGCCGCTATTGCAGAGGCATAATCTGAATAGATGCCCAGACCCACAGCACAATTGATAGCAGCTCCAAGGCCGGATGTTTCAAAGGTATGTGGCCTTTCAGCAGGCATTCCGAAGATGTCTGCAGTCAACTGCATCGCTGCATCACTCTGTGAACCACCGCCAGATACTCTCAGTCGTGTGATTTTCTGACGACTTCGCTTTTCTATTTTCTCTTTGCCCCATCGAAGCTCATAGGCAAGACCTTCCAGAATGGCTCGATAAACGTGAGCTCGTTTATGAACATCACCAAAACCAATAAATGAACCTTTACCCTCTGGCCCTGGCTGTTTAATACCTGGAGACCAGTACGGTTGCATCATCAAACCCATCGAACCGGCAGGAACCTGATTTAACAGATCATCAAACAAAAATTCGGGTTCAACGCCCATTTCCTTGGCTACTCTCTGCTCATAATGAGCAAACTCTTCCTTAAACCAACTCACCATCCAGAAGCCACGATAAACCATAACTTCTGTGTTGTAGTGTTCAGGCAAAGCTGCTGTGTAGGCCGGAGAAAGAAACTCAGGCTCAATATACTTTGGCGTAGTGATATTGATGGTGGCAGTGGTGCCAAAACTGAGGCTGCATACGTGAGGCTCAATAGCTCCTGCACCTAACACTTCACAGGCTTTATCAGAAGCTGCAGCAATGAGAGGTAACCCTTCTGGCAAACCTGTCAGCTCTGATGCCAGCGCAGAGATTTCACCCAACGTTTCACCGGGCTGAACAAGTTCAGGCAGCATCTCTCTTGTGACTGAGAGCAGTAACCATTTGATGTCGTATTTTTTCGCCCACTGATGACGCTTATAGTCATAGGGCAGGTAGCCAACAATAGATCCGGCAGAGTCTTTCAATTCACCTGTCAGCTGGTAGGTCAAAAAACCGGAAAGGTTTACAAAGTGTTTTGTCTGCTGCCAGACCTCCGGCTGATGTTTTGCCTGCCAGTTATCCCGAGACTTTGCTCGCAGTTCCTTGATGATAGGGCCAGCTACAGGTGTCTTTTCCAGCAAGCCTAAAAGGCCTTTCTCATTTTCACTTTCAAAACGACGCTGATCCATCCAGATAATGGCTGGGCGCAATGGTTTCTTATTTTCATCCAGATTGATCATGGTGTAACGCTGAGTGGTCAGGGATACTCCGGCTATCTGTTCAGGTTGAACCTTGCCAGACTGCCACAGTTGTTTGAATGCTTCCTGCAATGATTGCCAGTAGTAATCTGCATCCTGCTCAGCCCAGCCTGGTTCATCCGAATAATACGCTTCCAGATCAATCTTAACCTTGGCTACTTCCTGCCCTTTAAAGTCAAAGGCAATAACACGAACGCTCTGTGTTCCATTATCAATGGCCAACAAATAGGACTTCTGACTCATTAGCCTTTCCTGTTTTTATTTTCTCTGGAAACCAGTCTGTCCTGGCTTTTTATTGTTCTGTTTGCTTACGACTCTTTCCGGCCGGAAGACTGTAATAGGTCTGCCAGATTGTCTGATAACGCCCTTTTTCTTCAAGCCATTTAGCCTGACTCCAGCCTGCATTTCGACAACAGATTTCTTTTATCCGATTTTCAAATATCAATCCACCGTCTTTCACCAACAGACCAATTCGAGTCCGACGCAACAACAAATCATCGAGATGAAGAACGGCTTCCTGAGCTGCTGCCCAACGAAGCTCAAGCCAGAGGGTTCGGGTGCCAGGTACGCACTCAAGGTCACTTTCTTCAGCCAGCTCCAGCATCGATTTTAAATCAGGTCCATAGTGCCCCTGTAACCGTCGAACCAGATAATCAGGAAGGCTGTTATTAAGCAAAGAAGTAGAAGAACTGGCTTCTGTAAAAATACGCTCACCACTGTCTTCAAATTGAGGACCATTTAAATACTTTCCAGCTTTATTCAGCACATCCAGAGCAATCAGACGAAACGTAGTCAGTTTGCCACCACTGACACTGACCAGCCCTTTATCATCCCAGATACTGTGTGTCCGTTTCTCACGGGATGGATCCAACTTACCGCTGGATATCAACGGCCTTACTCCAGCCCAGGTTGATATCACATCCTTTTCACTGAGCTTGATCGAGGGAAAGAGAAATTCAGGAACCTTCAATAGATAATTAAACTCAGCCTCGGAAATACTTATTTCCTGATCACCCAGCGTTTTCTGGTCAAGGTCAGTGGTACCGATAACTGTGCGCCCTTCCCAGGGGAATATAAAGACCGGACGTTTATTTTCAGGATGAACAACAGTGTAGGACTGAGCTACTGGCAAACGCCAAGCTGGCAGAACTATATGGCTACCTCTGGCCGGGCGAACAGTGTTGCCCTGGTCAGATTTATCTCGCAGCTCATCAACCCATGCGCCTGTAGCATTGATCACTACTTTTGCATTGGCCGTAAACTGTCTGCCCGTCTCCCGGTCTTCCAGAATACAACCACTGACAGCTTCATCATTTCTAAGCAGTGTTTTGGCAGATACATAATTTACTATATCTGCACCTTCATTCTGAGCTTCACGTAATACTCGCATTACCAGCCGAGAATCGTCTGTAATGGCATCAGCAAACTGGGTTGAGCCTGTCAGGTTTTGTTTGTTAATAAGCGGCGTCAGGTACTCGGTTTCTGAAATTGAATGGCGCTTGCGATACTTCTTACCGGCAAAACTGTCATAAACACTGAGCAAACCATTGAATACTTTTGGTCCGGGAAACTGCTTTTTATAGTGGCTCATCATAAAGCCAAGGGGGTCTACCAAACCCGGTGCTTCTGCCAGCAGCTTTTCTCTTTCACGGACTGAATGAAGTGTGGTTTTTATATCACCGGCTGCGATGTATCTAAGGCCACCATGAACCATCTTGGAAGACCGGCTGGAAGTACCCCATGCAAAGTCCTGCCGTTCAACTAGCAAGATCTTCAGCCCTTTTCGAACAGCTTCACGGGCAATGCCTGCACCGGTTATACCACCACCGACAACGATCACGTCCCAACAATCGACACAGTGCTCAAGCCTGTTCAGCAGCTCCTGACGTTTACCCGCCTGCCAGTCTTCCGAGCTCATCAGTTCTCTTCCTTTGGCAGAAGCGTTCCCGGATTCATTCGCTTATCTGGATCGAACTTACTCAACATGGTTTCGATCAACTCCATACCCAGCTTGCCTTTTTCAGCCTTCAGGTAAGGTGCATGATCCTTGCCGACACCGTGCTGGTGAGAGATTGTTGCCCTGGCATTAGCAATAATGGAGGAAGCAGCCAGCTTCAGCTTTTTCCAGCACTGCAGGGTCTGCTCATAGGAATCAGCACAACGGAAGAAATACGTCGTGTAGATACTGCAACCCTGACCATAGAGGTGTGACAGGTGAGTGAAGACCATCACTTCCTCACCTTCATCCTTCAAAGCTGTGCGGAGGGACTCTTCAATATCCACCATTAACTGGTCAACATTCTCCCAGTCTGTAGAGGTTTCCAGCGTATCGATGGCAATACCTTCCTGCCAGCAGGACTCTCGCAGGTAAGGAAAACGGAAGCGACCTTCGGCCCAGATTTCACCCATGATATTGGCGATAAAACCGCCGATACCACCGTGCTGACCCAGAGTGTTGCGAATCTGTTTCAGTGATGCCTTGTTTTGCAATTTGGTTCCGGTAACTCCAAAGGTCAGCATACAGCGACCTTCTTTAAGGCCTCTAAACTTTAGAAAAGCATCCAGAGTCTTATACTGTTTCTCTTTAGTACCAAGGTGAAGGTGCGCATTGGTTTCATTGGCATTACTAACCCGCATCATCGACATGGGCACTTTAAGTTGTACCAGCTCTTTAACCGCAGTTTTGGCCTTTTCCCAGTCCGGCATAAAGTAGACGAAGAACTTCTCTTCCTCTGGCATACGGCTGACTCGCACCTGAACTTCAGTAAAGATACCCAGCCTGCCTTCCGTACCCATGGCAATTTCACGAACATCAGGTCCAGCAGAAGAAGCAGGAATAGATGGAATATCAAGCGAACCTTTTAGTGTTTCCAGACGACCGCCGGCAAACATCTGCTCAATACGACCGTATCTTAATGATTGCTGACCGCTCGACCTAGATGCAATCCAGCCCCCAACTGTCGACAGTTCCCACGACTGCGGATAATGTCCAAGGGTATAACCTTTGGCTCGTAGCTGAGATTCAACCTGAGGACCAGGCGTACCCGCACCAAAGGTGGCAACCTGACTTTCCGGGTTGATATCCAGCAGTTGATTCATTCGTCCCATATCAATGGTTAGAATCGGTCGCTGACTGACATCCGGCGTAATATGCCCGGCTACGGAAGTGCCGCCACCATAGGGAATAACGTCAATATCATGTTTTTCTGCAAGGTCGAGCAGCTCCCGCACCTGACTGCTGGATTCCGGAAAGGCAACGCCATCAGGAAATATTTTGAAGTCACCGCTGCGCATAGCCAGCCAATCGGGAAAGCTCTGGCCTCTGGCGTGCCTTACCCGATCTTCAGCGTTTACTGATATAAGGCTGTGTTCAGGTAGCCTGCTCTCAGGTACAGAATCAATGACTGATTCCAGAGAGGCATCGGGTAGAGTCTTTGGTGTGCCAATAATAGAATGAATCAGTTGACGGCCATGGCCTGATACTTCCTTGATGTAATCCTCATCACCCCAGCCATTCCAGCGACGCCCCATGATTTCACCTTTATTTTTCTTGTTTATAGTTACAGCGTTACTTTTATATAGCTGCAACCTTAGTATGATGAACTGACAAAAATAGTCAGTGACACTTCAGGACAACCCATTGGTAAATAAAGACAAACCTGACAGTCTCACCAAGCTCGGGACTGCTTCATCAGCGGCTGTGCGTCAGTACCTTCAGGCTGCGTTGGACTATGGCATCGACAGCTCAACCGCCTTACAAGCATGCGATATTGACCCGGGTGTACTGGATAACTCGGTGCCACGTATTTCTGGCAATCAGTTCCAGTCATTGATTCACTGGCTGGTACTGCAAGTCGACGATGATTGTTTTGGTCTGAAGTCAGCTAACTATGTAGAGCCTGGCTCTTACAGCCTGCTTGGCTATATGGCAATGAGCTGTCGTACGCTGGAAGAAGTGCTTAATAAAGTTCCTGAATACGAAGCCATTGTCGGGGATATGGGAACTACCTTTTTCGAGCAAAATAGTGATCAGCACATTATGAGCTGGCACTGCCTGTATCCAGATTCTGTCGTTCGTCCTCATATGATCAGCAATGTTCTGGGTTCCTGGCTGAATTTTTCCAGAAGGCTGGCAGACTTAAGAAATGCCAGACCGGAGCAGGTTCTGCTGGAGTTTGATTGTTCCAGCCAAAATACAAGAAACCATTACGAGCAAGTTTTTGAAGCTCCGGTAGTCTTCAATGCGGGTAAAAATTCCCTGATATTCTCCAGCAGTGTTCTGAACACTCCACTGCATCAACCTGACCCTCAATTGACAGCAGCCCTTGAGCAACAGGCTATTGCGCTTTTAAAACAGGTTCAGGATAACCCCATCATCAATCAGGTCAGAAAAGTGCTGACAAACATGATTACTGAGGGTTTGCCAAGACGTGAAAGAGTGGCCGAGCAGCTAGGCATTACCGAAAGAACCCTGCAAAGAAGGCTTCATGATGCTGGCTCCGGTTATCAGCAACTATTGGATGAACTGAGACTGGACACTGCCAAACGCTGGCTGACCAGTGACAGTCTCTCTATCAACGAAATAGCCAGCCGCTTGGGTTTTAGCGAAGCTGCGTCCTTTCATCGCCGTTTCAAGTGCTGGACTGGCATAACACCAGGGGAATTTCGCAGCTCTTTTGTCAGCTCGGATTGACAGGTTGCAGTGATCCGTTAAAGTTGCCGGTTATAGATCTAATAATGGAGCAGAACATGTCAGTCTTGAGAGTTGTGGTTAACGGTGCCAAGGGCAAAATGGGACAGACCGTTGTCGATTTTGTTAATAACCACAGCAAACTGGAACTGGCCGCTGCTGTCGACATGGGTGATGATCTCGGCAAAGAGGTAAAGGACAACGCTGCTGATATCGTTGTTGACTTCACCCGCCCTGAAATCCGTATGGAAACGGTTCGTCAGACACTGTTCTCCGGCGCTGCCGCTGTGGTTGGTACAACCGGCTTTACGCCTGAAGACCTTGAAACCATCAAGGGCTGGGTTAAGGAAACCGGTAAGGGTTGCTTTATCGCCCCTAACTTTATCGTCGGCAATGTGCTGATGCAGCAGTTTGCCAAACAGGCTGCACGCTATTACGAATACGCTGAAATCATTGAATACCACCACGAGCAGAAAGTGGACTTCCCTTCAGGTACGGCTGTAAAAACGGCAGAACTGATGGCCGAAGAGCGTGAGAAGTTCAATGTTGGCACTAATGACCAGGTTGCTAACATCGAAGGCTCCCGTGGTGGAGACCATAAAGGCATCAAACTTCACGCCGTACGTATGCCAGGCTTTGTTGCCTCTCAGGAAGTGATTCTGGGTGGCCACGGCCAGTATATGACGATCCGTCATGACTCCATTGAGCGCACCAGCTATATGCCGGGCATTCTAATGGCCAGCGAGTATATTGCTGATAAAGCTGAGCTGGTTTATGGATTAGAGAATATTCTCTAACCGTTGAGTTTGTCAGCAGGAATCAGGTTGTTTTTTCCGCTCAACTGACCATCCATGGTCAGATTCGCTAGCAGGCCTTCCTGGCCTTTGAAAAAACAACCTGATCCCTCGCTCTCCCAACACCATCGTTCTCATGTGAGGGTTTAACTTATTGTTAAAACTTTCCTAAACCTTGAGTAAACTCTGCCAGAACTGTGCTTTAAAGGCTTGCCAACCGCAGCAAACATGGCAAGATTGAAGACAGCGTATATTCTTAACATTATCGATTGCAGTAAGAGCTGAAATTACCACTTGAACACCCAGACAGAAGCCCCACAGCAAGAAAGCCCTCAACAGGCTGTCTATAAAACCTGCCAGTTCTCCCTTGAACCTGAAGACCCCAGCCGTTTCGCAGAACTCTGTGGACAGTTTAATCAGCACCTCAAGCAGATTGAACAGCGCCTGTCTGTCGATGTTCGTCATCGTGGCAATCAGTTCACCGTTAAGGGGCTTGATCGCAATGCTCTGGCAGCTACTGAAATCATCAAACGTCTGTACCGTGAAACCGGTCAGCTTGAGCCACTGACGCCTGATACTGTTCATCTTTATCTTCAGGAGTCTGCGGTTGAATGGGTGAACGAGCCTAAAAGTGACAAGCTGATCACTCTGCGTACCCGAAAAGGTACAATCACCCCTCGCGGTGAGAACCAGCAGAACTATATTCGTTCTGTAATGACCAACGATATCAATTTCGGTATTGGCCCTGCCGGTACCGGTAAAACCTATCTGGCGGTTGCTGCTGCGGTTCAGGCTCTGGAAGATGAAGAAATTCGTCGTATTCTGCTGGTACGACCAGCAGTAGAAGCTGGCGAGAAGCTGGGCTTCCTTCCTGGTGATCTGGCTCAAAAAATCGACCCTTATCTGCGCCCTCTTTACGATGCACTCTATGAGATGCTGGGCTTTGAGCGTGTCGACAAGCTGATCGAAAAGAATGTCATTGAAGTAGCACCACTGGCGTATATGCGTGGTCGTACACTGAACAACTCCTACATCATTCTTGATGAAGCCCAGAACACTACGGCAGAACAGATGAAAATGTTCCTGACCCGTATCGGTTTTGGCTCTACTGCGGTTATTACCGGTGACATCACTCAGGTCGATCTGCCTCGTAACACCAAGTCTGGCCTGGCTCATGCAATCGATGTACTGAAAGACGTCGATGGTATTGGTTTCACCTGGTTCAGTGCCAAAGACGTAGTTCGTCACCCTATCGTTCAGCGCATCGTTCAGGCGTATGACCGCTTTGATCGTGCCAACCAGAACAAAGACAAGGCTGGAGTTCAATAATGACCGCACAGGTTCATGTTGATATTCAGGTAGCCAGTGATAGCAAGCAGCTACCAGAGTCGTCTGATATTGAATGCTGGGCTGCCGCAGCTGTCGGCGGCAATCGTGATGAAGCAGAAGTCAGCCTGAGAATCGTTGACCTTGAAGAAGGTGCAGAGCTCAATTTCCAGTGGCGTCAGAAAGAAGGGCCGACTAATGTTCTGTCTTTTCCTTCTGACCTGCCGGAAGAACTTAATCTGCCGCTACTGGGCGATCTGGTTATCTGTGCCCCGGTTGTTGAAAGAGAAGCGAAAGAACAGGGTAAAACCCTGACTTCTCACTGGGCACATATGATCGTACATGGCACACTGCACCTGCAGGGATATGATCATATTCAGGACGATGAGGCTGAAGAGATGGAAGCACTGGAAACTTCCATCATGCAGACGCTGGGTTTTGACGACCCCTATCAGGTTCGTGAAGAAATTTAATCACCATCAGGCAGGCTGGTTTCAGTCTGCCAATGAAAGACAAAGGTAATGAACGACGACACCGCTTCGGGCGATTCGCCTGCACCGACATGGAAAGATAAACTGGCTGGTCTGTTTACTCAGGACCCCAAAAATCGCAGTGACCTGCTTACTCTGCTGAATGAAGCAGGTGAGAAAGGCATTATTGATCATGAAGCACTCAGCATCATAGAAGGCGCCGTTCAGGTAGCTGATATGCAGGTGCGTGAAATCATGATTCCCCGCTCCCAGATGGTCTGCGTTGATGAAGATCAGGAGCCAAAAGACTTTCTGCCCAAGGTGATCGAATCTGCTCACTCCCGCTTTCCGGTGATTGGTGATACCAAAGATGAAGTAAGCGGTATTCTGCTCGCTAAAGACCTTCTTCCTCTGATCCTCCAGAAGAATCGTTTCAACATCAAGGACCACCTGCGTCCGGCTACTTTCATACCTGAAAGTAAGCGTCTGAACGTATTGCTCAAAGAGTTTCGAACCAATCGCAACCATATGGCCATCGTTATCGATGAGTTTGGTGGTGTTGCCGGTCTGGTGACTATTGAAGACGTTCTGGAACAGATTGTTGGTGATATTGAAGACGAACACGACGTTGATGAAGACAGCTTTATCAAGCCAATAAATGATGAAACACAGTCGTTTATTGTCAAAGCTTTAACGCCCATCGAAGATTTTAACGAGCATTTTGAATCTGAGTTCAGTGACGATGAGTTCGATACCATTGGCGGCCTGTTACTGCAGGAGTTTGGTCATATGCCCAAGCGCAATGAGTATGTCGAAATGTCCGGTTTCAGGTTTGATGTTCTAAACTCCGACGGTCGTCGTATACGTCTGCTTCGTGTCAGCAGCACCTGACCAATAAAGGGACTTCCACTGACAATGCCTAGTCCTAAGAAGAGTCCTAAGAAAGTACTCTCTTTTCTAATGCCTGCTCTTGCAGGCTCTCTGGCAACTCTGGCCTTTGCACCTTATGATTTCTGGCCATTATTGCTGCCCATAACAGCGGCTTTTTTCCTGCTGATTCGTACCGAGACAGTCAAGACAGCAACCTTGAAAGGGTTGAGCTTTGGTTTGGGTATGTTTGGCACCGGGGTATCCTGGGTTTATGTCAGCATCCATCAGTTTGGTTCTGCACCACCGATACTGGCCGTGCTGCTTACCGCTCTGTTTGTGCTTGTTCTATCGGCCTTTCTTATTGCCCCAATGGCTTACAGTTATAGTCGGCTAAGAGATATCCTGAAAGTCAGTACTCCCTGGCGGCAGGCACTACTTTTTACCGGCCTTTGGGTTATTTTTGAATGGACACGAACCTGGCTGTTGACCGGCTTTCCCTGGCTACTTCAGGGTTATGCACTGCTTGATACTCCCTTCCAGAGCTGGGCGCCAATCACTGGTGTCTTTGGCTTAAGTTTTCTATTAGCTCTTGCAGCTACAGCTATTGCGGCTGTTATCGTTTCTAAACAGAAAAAGCCTGCAGTCTTTTTGGCGACAGTTACCGCAGCTCTTTGGTTAGCGGCTTTACCACTGGATAAAGTTCAATGGACAAAGCCAGTAAAGGAAATATCATTCAGTGCCGTACAGGGCAATATTTCCCAATCTCTTAAGTGGAACCCTAACCATATTCAAAAGACTATCAGCACCTATTACGGCCTGACACAATCAGAGTGGCAGCAAGATCTGATTGTATGGCCAGAGAATGCACTGCCCTTTTTCTACAGTGACGGTGTGCGAGTACTCGAGCAACTGGGCAACATTACCAAAGCTAATGACAGCACTCTTATTCTTGGCATGCCTGTTGACGACACTTCGTCTGCTTCCACTTCTGAGTCTGTTTCTAAAGAATTGCGCTACTACAATGGCATTCTTAGTGTGGGTGCAACGGAAGGTCGCTACTTCAAACAGAAGCTGGTGCCTTTTGGTGAATATGTGCCTCTGGAATCAACACTTAGAGGCTTGATCAGTTTCTTTGATCTGCCCATGTCTGCATTCAGCAAGGGGAACCACGATCAGAAGAAGCTGAGTGCCGCTGGTACCGATATCACCAGCTATATCTGCTATGAGGTGGTTTACCCGGACTTTGCCGCTAAGCAGGCCAAAGGAAGCGGTCTGCTGGTCACCATCAGCAACGACACCTGGTTTGGTAAATCTATTGGCCCAGTCCAGCACTATCAAATGGCTCGAATGAGATCTCTGGAAACTGGTCGTTACCTGATTCGTGCGACTAATGATGGCATTACTGCACTGGTCAATGAGAAGGGACAGGAAGTAACTCGGATTGAACGCTTTAAGGAAGGAGTACTGAAGGGCAAAGCTATGGTGATGGAAGGTACTACGCCCTTTATGAATTTCGGTTCATGGCCAGTACTGTTCCTTAGTCTTCTTCTGATCTTTCTAGCTGCAGTCTTTACAAGACGACAGTGATCTTTCACTGTCGTCTTGATCTGTCCTTCAAATAATCATATAACACCCAGCTCTTTCAAACGCTCCATCAAGTAGCTGTGCTGAGTATGACGCTCGGACAGCTGCACTTCAGAACGCGGATGCAGGAACAAAGGCAGAGACATTCTGGAGTTTTCCTGAGCACCGCCGGTTGGGTTGATTACTCTGTGACTGGTAGAAGGAAAATAACCACCAGATGCTTCCTGCAGCATGTCACCGATGTTAATGATCAGATTACCGAAATTGCATGGAACATCGGCCCAGTTGCCATCCTTCAACTGAACCTGCAGGCCCGGTTCATTAGCCGCAGGAAGAATAGTGATCAGGTTGATGTCTTCATGAGCACCGGCGCGGATAGCACCCGCTTCTTCTTCACCGGTGAACGGAGGGTAGTGAAGTACACGCAGCAAAGTGTTTGGCGTATCTTTAATCATATTGGGCAGAGGTTCAGAAAACTTTGCTTTCACTTCTTCTGGGCTGTTTGCTTCAATCCAGCTCAGTAACTCTCCGGCCAGGCCTGATGCCTTTTGATAATAGCCTCGAATCTCTTCTTCAAGCTCAGCAGGTACGCGACCCCAAGGATAAATATGGTAATACTCCTTGATGTCTTTTTTGGTGTGACCTTTGGCGGTCTCGGAAACATCAGGAGAGAAATAGCCATCCTGTTTCTCAGGATCAAAAGCAACGTCGTGCTTGGCTTCAGTGTTGAAAAAATCCAGCCAGTTGCTGTAAATAGATTCAACCAACTGCTGTTGAATAGGGTGGTTGGTTAACACCGCAAAACCGGTCTCACGCAGAGACTCAACAAACTTTTCTGGTGCGTCAGCGACCGTGTAGTCTACAACCTGAACGTCCATGGCAAATCACTCAATATAGTTATAAGTGTATGAGTATCTTATAATTATTCCTGGTTAAAAAACAGACAAAAACACTAAACAACATTTTTATTCAAACCTGTTGAGCCGGTAATCAACGCTTTCGAATCCTGTTTCTCACAGCACTCTTAATTCTCATTAGTACGTCAGGAAGTTTCACAGTTCTTTTTCTTTGTTAACTGCCGCCGATAGTCCGAATCAGGGTCTATGATTAGGCAGCGTTTAGCCCCGTGAAACAAAAACAGCCTGGGGAAAGTAGCCACCATGAAAACCAATGCAACCCCTTCTGATACAGAGCGAGTGGAGCGAGACAGTCTTGGAGAAGTCTTTGTTCCGAAAGATGCGCTTTATGGTGCCCAGACTCAGCGGGCGATCAATAACTTTCCTGTCAGTGGGCAACCATTACCGACATCGTTCATCTCGGCCATCGCTCATATAAAAAAAGCAGCAGCGAATACCAATCATGAGCTCGGTCTGCTTTCAAAGCCCTTCAGTGAGGCCATTATTGAAGCCTCTGAGCAAATCATCTCCGGAAAGTATACCGACCAGTTTCCTGTCGATGTTTATCAAACAGGTTCTGGCACCAGCAGCAATATGAACGTCAATGAAGTCATCAGTCATGTGGCGCTTATGGACAATCCTGAGCTGAGTCTGACTCCCAATGACCATGTTAATATGGGACAAAGCAGTAACGACGTGATTCCTTCAGCTATTCATGTCAGCTCTGCCATGCTCATCACCAAACAGCTACTTCCGGCCATGAATCATTTATTGGCGGTGATGAATAAGCGAAGGAAGGAACTGCAGAACACGGTAAAAACAGGCCGCACTCACTTAATGGATGCCATGCCCGTGACTTTTGGTCAGGAAATCAGTGGCTGGATAAGTCTGATTGAAGAAGATAAAAAACGAATCAAACATTGTCAGACCAAATTGTGTCGTCTGACATTAGGAGGCACAGCGGTTGGTACAGGCACGAATACCGACCCTCATTATTCCGTCAGGGTCTGCCATCACCTTAAGGAAGATACAGGGATCTGCTTTAAGCCTGCTGATAATTTTTTTGCTGCCCAAAGTATGCCCGCCTCTGCATTAGAGTTTTCTTCATGCCTTCGCAGCCTTGCAACTACTCTGATGAAAATTGCCAATGACCTGCGGTTGATGAACAGTGGTCCACTGACTGGACTTGCCGAGATTGAGCTGCCCGCTATTCAGCCTGGCTCCAGCATCATGCCAGGCAAAGTAAATCCGGTTATCTCAGAATCCGTGACTATGGCATCTGCGCAGGTCATTGGCCTGGATGCAGCCATTACCATTGCCGCTCAATCAGGAAATTTTCAACTGAATGTCATGCTGCCCCTGATAGCCAATAACCTTATCCAGAGCGTAACACTTATAAGCAACAGCAGTATGATTCTGGCTGACAGTGCCGTGAAGTCCTTTAAGGTAAGAGAAGCTCATATCAATGAGCATGTTGGCCGCAACCCTGTTCTGGTAACCGCGCTAAATCCGGTTATTGGTTATATGAAAGCAGCTGAAATCGCCAAGAAAGCCTACCATGAAGGAAGGCCTGTTCTTGACGTGGCTTTAGAAAATACTGATTTGTCAGAAGAAGAGTTGAAGACCTTGCTGGATCCACTTCATGCAACAAAAGGCGGGCTTCACTAAACTCACCTTTATACCCGACCAGCATCAGGACAACTTTCCTGTTACCCAGTACCAGACAATCCCTAGATATTCATGAAGTGCCAGTTCACTTTTCATCAGTTGTCGGGAGCTTGGAATCCAGTAAGCAGGGGAATTCCACGGAACAGACTTCCAGGTAAAAGACGTCGGCGCTGGAATCACCTCAAAACCCAAACCCTTGAAGCTCATCACCGCCCTAGGCATATGCCAGGCGTGAGTCACAACCATCACCCTGTTAAACTGCCGCCCTAACAACTCTCTTGCATTAGCCGCATTCTCAAAGGTCGTTCTACTGCTGCTTTCTACCCACTTAGTTTTTACGCCATAGTCTTGTTCAAGAACCCGGGTCATGGTTTCAGCTTCAGGAAATTTCCCGCCACCAGATGTCATTACTGGCAGCTCACACCGCTTCGCCAGAATGGCAGCATAGCGAATACGTTCCAGACTGAGAGCTGTTGGCAGCGGTTCGTCCATCTCAGGGCTTGAGTAAGGTCGACCAGCCCCCAGCAGGACAATGAAATCGGCTTCAGGGCAGCTTTCAGGTTGAATAGCGGGATAACGCTCCAGCCCTTTCAGCAACAAAGTTGATACCGGGGCTACGGATAGAAGATATAAAAGGCTCAAAGCAAAAACTGCCAGCCCGCTGAACATTCCCTTTAGAGTCATTCCTGCAACCATCAACATAATTATTAGCGTTAAAGGCCTTAACAACAGCTTTACCAGCCTTCGAAACATCAACCATAAAGTCATATTATCCATTGATAGTCTATTCTCTGTGAAGCAGACGGTTCCACTGCCGGTTTAACAAAGTTGTGTTTATATTTCTGACTATAGGCAAGAAGCTGAACTGTAGTTTTCTGGCAGGGCTGCTTTTTTCTTTTCTGACTCACCTCTCACTTTCCGCTCAGGCAGAAATTACGCTTATACCCGCCAGAAAAACCCCATTGCCACTGGTGTCCTGTGCAGAGCTGGAACCATTGACTTTAGACATTATCCGTCTCCGTTACCCTGCCGGTTTCAGAGTATTCAGCAACAATATTACTCCTCAGCTGAAAAAGAAAATTCAGCGTCTGGCCAGTGAAAACTACCCCGTACGCTGGGTACAGCCTGACAACTATCAGCTACGAAAAATCACCCAATTCGTTATCCTCAGTGATGGTATGCAGGCTTTTCTAACCAAGGCTCTAGATGCTCATTCCGGCTGCTCTGCCTTTATTCGCAAGGACATTCTTGAGTACGGCACCCGTTACCAGAACCGTCAGATGGCCAGAAGCCTATCGGCATTAAGTAATATCTCAACTATCAGCTATGAACGCTTGTTACAGACCCATCACTGGTGGATTAACCTGGGGTTTGAAAGTGATCAGGAAGTACCGGATTCCATTTGGCAGTGGATTGATCGCAAGGCAAGAGAGAGCCAGCCTATGATTGCCCATGGACTGATGGAGTGCTCTGTAAAACTGTCACCCTCCCAGCTTGAACTGTTTAGCAAACTGGTGGCATTAAATTATCTGGATAATACCGT
This sequence comes from Endozoicomonas sp. OPT23, assembly GCF_009653635.1. GTDB lineage: Bacteria > Pseudomonadota > Gammaproteobacteria > Pseudomonadales > Endozoicomonadaceae > Endozoicomonas_A. The sequence goes on from NZ_PPFD01000003.1 coordinate 395,976, forward strand.
ACGCGGGATTTTCTACAGTAAACAGGGGTCAAGACTAACTCGATTCAGAAGCCTTGCTGTTAATACCCTTAATAGCAAGGCTTCGATTTTAGACTAAAAATGCCAGCTTCATTCAACATCATGGCGTCACTAATCACACCAACATTCATATTTTTTCGTCGTTATCATCTAAAAGCTGTTCTTTGAATTTTACATCGAAAGGCTGGGGCTTTATATCGAGTGACTGATCGGTACTTCCTGCTTTAGGTATCATACCGCTATACCCTATTTCTGACTCAGTGCAATACAGCATCAATTTCTCTGCAATAGTAAGCGCATTCCTAAAGTCCATATAACCACCTACTTTATAGCAACTACCGTCTTGGAGCTTAACGCCCTTATTTTTATCTTTTACACGCTCTACTGTTGTTGGTTTTTCAGAAACTTTTTTTGTTTCAGCTTCTACTTGTAGATGCATTTTTTCCAGCATTTTCTCGAAATAGGCTACCATCGGTTCGGCAATAGAAGCATCCAGAGTTTTTTTAAGTACCGGCCTAAAACCTTTCTCAAAGCTTTTCTGAATATCATCCAGAGTAATTTTCACTTGCTTCAAATAAGTTATTTCCTGGGCTCTATGAGAATCTATCTGCTTTTTTAATCCAGCCGGCTTCAATTTAGAAAAAGGCTTAGCCTCCCAAACCCTTTCACTGTTTGCCTGATCACAGTAACCAGCCAATTTAAAAAGTCTGTCGTTAAAGGTACTCATACTATGAGTTAGGTTTAAATATTCATTTCGTAGAGAGTTATGGTCCCTATTCAATTTTGTCGCTTTATCTTCTGGTAAAGAGTCGTTTTCTCTCATTTTGGTCAACACTTCCAGAAAATGCTCTCTGAATGGTGTCCAGATACCGTTTGAAGTATCAAATGATTCAGGCAGCTCAGGCAGAGAAGTTTCCAACGTGTTTTCCAGCTTCCACTCAGAGGGCCTGAGTGCTTCATGGATTCTGGATATGGTTCCATATACCCCTCCAACCACGCTGCCAGCCAGACCTCCAATTATTGAGATTGGAAGCCCTACAATTGCAGTAACCGTTCCCAATGCATTGCCAGTAAATTTACCAGCTGATATTACATATTCTGAAAGGCTCTTCTGTGGGCGATTTTCCGGTTTTCTTGGGAGGTTCAACAATTTCCAACCTGCACCGCCTACCAGACCTACTGCTGACCCCAGAAATACACCTGTAATTTCACCAGGGAGACGGCTCAGAGTTGTACCAGCTGAAGTGCCTGTTTGCATGCCCGACCTCATGCTGGATAGGATTGATATATTTTGAACTGGAGCAGCCATGCCTTCCCTCTCCCTGAATTTGAGCCCACTTTCATGAGTGAACCTTTCACCCAGAACTATAGGAGGGACAATAGGCGTAAGAACAAGCAGACACTAAAAAGCCAGAATATCAGGACAATCGGTCATTATTTTCGAATAAAAGACTAGGCCTTCAGCTAGAAACGAATAGTTAATGGGTGGCCTTCAAACACACACCTTTGAAGGCCAACAGGTAACTCCCAGTTACTCAGACTGCTCTGTAGACTCTGACGGTTCAACTCTCTTCTTACCTGTAAAGCGGGCAAACAAGATACCTACTTCAAACAGCAACCACATTGGGCCTGCCAGCAGGGTCTGTGAAATAACATCAGGCGGTGTCAACAGCATTCCCAATACAAAGCAGCCTACCACGATATAGGGGCGTTTCTGCGTCATGGAATCCACTGTTGTAGCACCAGACCAGATCAGAAGTACTGTAGCCACAGGAATCTCAAAAGCCATACCAAAGGCGAAGAACAGCTTCAGAATAAAATTCAGATAGCTGCTGATATCGGTCATCACCGTGATACTTTCCGGCCCGGTACTGGTGAAGAACCCGAAGATCAGTGGAAAGACGACATAGTAGGCAAACACCATACCGGAGTAGAACAGCACCACACTGGCAATCAGCAGTGGAATAGCCAGCTTCTTTTCATGGCGATAGAGTCCGGGAGAAATGAAAGCCCAAACCTGATGCAGAATAAACGGAATTCCGAGGAAAAAAGCCAGAACCAGAGTCAGTTTGAAAGGAGCCAGAAACGGCGAAGCTACGTCCGTAGCAATCATACTTGTGCCTTCCGGCAGATAAACCCTCAACGGCTCTGAAACAAACTCATACAGAGGGCCGGAGAAATAGAATAATCCGGCAAAAATCACCAGCACAGCAATAACGCTGCGAAGCAGGCGGGTTCTCAGCTCAAGCAGATGCTGAACCAGTGGCTGTTGCTGATCACCGGGATCAGTAGTTGACATCATCAAGGGTCCCTGTTGTTACTCGCTGCCTTTTAAATGTGAGACATTCTCCTCTATAAAGATGAAGAAAATGTTTCTCTCAAGTGTGTAGACACACACAATCGAATATTAAATTGTTGTTTGCCCGCAGCAGGCGGGCAAACAACTTATGCATTCGTATGTCTGGGTACTTGTTTGTGGCATACACAACCTTAGCTGTTATTTCCTACCTCGAAGTAAAAAACAGAGCAGCTGACCGGCTTTTATACCCTATTATCAGGCTTTTTGAGTAATTTTTTCCTGCTCTTTTTGCATCGGTTCTGTAGCAACGCTCTGCTCCTGAGCGTTCTCTTTGGCAAGAGCGTCCTTTTCTTCACTGCTCAGGGCTTCCTTAAATCCCTTCACCGCACCACCAAGGTCACCGCCCAGATTCTTCAGTTTCTTTGTACCAAATAGCATAACCACAATTAGCAGGACAATAAGCAGCTGCCAGATACTGATTCCACCAAGACCCATCATTTCACTCCACTGGATTTAAGACTGATTCGAGCTTACTGGAGAGACCCCGTTACTCACAATCAGTAGATTCTGTTATGCCATTTATCTTCTTAACATTTAAATTTGTCTATGCCCCTTAGGGGAGATTTGCACCTGTTTTGCTTTTTATTCTGCTCATCATTGTTCCAGCGCAAAACCATGGTTAATATGCCAGAAGAAAAATAAAACGATAATCCCAGGTTCAGTTGACTTCCTATCCGGATTCAATTGCCCCTCATTCAATTCAAGAGAAGTAATGAACCAACGCACTTTTTTTGCTGACGGCCTGCTCGTCGTCACAGCCCTGATCTGGGGTTCAGCCTTTGTTGCCCAGCGTCTGGGTATGGACCATATGGAACCCTGGGCGTTTAATGCCGTCCGCTTTCTGATCGGCAGCTTTGCCTTGATTCCACTTCTAATCTGGCAACGACGATCCGGCCCTATTTTCTCCGGCGCCACCTTGATGGGTGGTATTGCTATGGGTGTTCTGCTGACAGCCGGTGCCGGTCTGCAACAGCTTGGCCTGGTTTATACGACAGCAGGTAAGGCTGCGTTTATCACAGGTCTCTATCTGGTAATTGTTCCTATTCTTGGGCTATTACTGAGACAGAAAACCAATCGAGACACTTGGGCAGGCATTATGCTGGCTCTGCCGGGACTTGCACTACTGACTCTTGAAGATGATCTGTCAATCAACAAAGGTGATATGTATGAAGTCTTCGGTGCCTTCTTCTGGGCTGCGCATTTAATTTTGATTGACCGACTGGCCAGTCGCCACAATGTTGTTGCTCTGGCTTTTATTCAGTTCGTAGCCAGCTCGGTACTCTGCTTTATTATTGCCGGACTCTTCGAAACCTGGACCTTTGAACAAATTCAAGCGACCGCGGTACCGTTACTGTACGTAGGCATTATGTCCACAGGCATTGCATATACGTTGCAGATTGTTGGTCAGAAGTCAGCACCTGTCGCTCATGCATCCATCATCCTGAGTCTTGAAACCGTGTTCGCTGTCATTGCAGGTTACCTGTTCCTGAATGAGATTCTCTCTGCCAAGGCTCTCGCGGGTTGTGGTTTGATGCTAACGGGTATGCTTGTTTCACAACTTGGGTTACACAGAATTCGTCGTTTCTTCTTCAGAGGTCAGCCAGCGGCTGAATGAGAGTGATTGCTATGAGTCAGTCAATTTTCAGTATCTTTTGGCGCTTTCTGGTTCTGGGCTGCTATTCCTTTGGTGGCCCAACCGCTCACATCGGTTACTTTCGCCGTGAGTTTGTAGAAAAGCGTCAATGGCTTAGCGATGAAGACTACGCCGACACAGTTGCTCTGTGTCAGATGTTACCTGGTCCTGCCAGCAGTCAGGTAGGAATGGCTATTGGTTACCAGCAGCAAAAGCTGCCCGGTGCCATTGCTGCATTTCTGGGCTTCACTCTGCCATCAGCATTACTGATGATATTACTGGCTTATGGCTACAGTCTTTATTCAGATATACCGGTTCTGACGTCGATACTGCACGGCATCAAGATTTTTGCGGTCGCTGTGGTAGCAGACGCCCTGATTGGTATGGGTCGAAACCTCTGTCCGGATAAAGCAAGAGTAACCATGGCCTTGCTGGCGGCCGCTGCGATGCTATTGCTGTCTTCCGTATTCAGTCAGTTACTGGTTATTGCTGTGGGTGCACTGGCCGGTTTTCTATTGTTTCAAGAGACGTTTCAAGAGAAGGTGGCTGTTACTAAACCTGTCGAGAATTCTAAAAGTACTTTTTCGGCAATACTCTCTTTAGTACTTTTCCTGGCATGGCTGCTGCTTCTGCCGGTTCTTGCAGGCTTGTCCGACTCCACCAGCCTGCAACTGTTTGACAGTTTTTATCGAGCGGGAGCTCTGGTCTTTGGCGGTGGACATGTTGTTTTACCGATGCTTCAGGCCGAAGTCGTCTATGACGGTGGCGTAAATGCTGATGCCTTTATTGCCGGATACAGTGCTGCTCAGGCAGTTCCCGGCCCCATGTTTACTCTGGCACCATTCCTTGGCGGTGCTTACGGGGGGCAGTTCAGTCTAGTTCATGCACTGGTGGCCTTGGCTGGTATCTTTCTACCTTCACTGTTACTACTCACAGCGGCGCTTCCTTTCTGGAATCGCCTTAAGGAAGTACCTTCACTAAAAGCGGCTATCAAGGGTATTAATGCGACAGTGGTAGGACTTTTACTGGCTGCTTTCTACGACCCTGTCGTGAACCTGGCCATCAGAGATGCGAAGGAAGTTGCTCTTGCTCTGGTTGCTTTTATGTTACTTAGTGTTTGGAAGTTACCGGTGGGCTTAATGGTATTAATATTCGGTGGTTTGGGTTGGGTACTGTTCTGAAGAAAAGGCTCTTAAAAAACCTTGAAAAAGCTGCCCTGAAAAAAGAATGTCAGGCTGCATGAGAAAATACTGGGCTGTTTGAACAAACCAGTACTTTCTGATGCAGCCGGGCATTACCCCGACCTGCATGTTTTTCTTTACGACGATACTTGGTTCTGTCTCTTTCCCTGCGCTGCCTGAACATGGGCTCTCCCATTAGCTTTAAGACAGCTGACGGACTTTTCTGGCGACTTTTCTTTGATTTAGCCATAATATTTTCCGTTGTTGTTAAGCCATATTATTTAAGGTGCAATGAGTATGACCTCTCTTTACCGGCTGATGTTCCTGACTATAGCCATTCTCCTCACCGGCTGCGCTAGCCATTCTACTGAAAAACCTCCGGTTACCAAAGTCTTCAAGGGCAGTAACCAGAAACCTGACCCGATTCTTCAGCAGGCTATGGAACTTGATAAAGCCGGAATCATCAAGGTTCAGATGGTAACCCGCTCTCTGCCACCACAGATCAAGGCTACCGGCCCTGAAAAAATCCTGAGCTGCCTGAGCCAGCCAAACGGCCGCTGGATTCAACAATATAATGAATGCGAACTCTCGGAACAGAACAGCTGTGAAAGCACCGGAGGCCAGTTTAACGGCTGCGCATCAGCCTGCCGTCATATGGAAGGTGAAGTCATGTGTATTCAAGCCTGTGTACCTGTCTGCAGCTACTCCGCAGACAACAAATAATTCAGACTGAACCAATTCAATGATTCTGACTCTATACTCCCTAGAGCTTAATGGGGTCAGGATTATGCAGTTTGTTGTCTTCTGGAATATTAATTGGCTGAAGCAGAGACTCTGCCAGAAACCACTCAGTGGTAGAGAGTTTTATATCTACAGTTTTTGCTGGCTGATTCTTTTAAGTTTGTCCTTCTTTGGAACCCCTGTAATAGAAAAAGATCCGGTTACCACTATCTTCCTTTATCTCGAGTTTGCAATCCCTGTGACTGGCCTTCTCTATGCCTGGCTCTGTAATGGTGGCCCCCAAGGGCAAGACTTCATCTCCAGATTTATTTCTATAGGCTGGGTCGTTACCATGAGAATAATGGTCTTTTCCCTGCCAATTTTCTTTGTGCTTGCTTTCGCTCCTATGGAAGAATCAGATCTTATGTTTGAAACAGCAGGTACTCTGTCAGGCCTCTTCATTATCTGGCGACTTGGACATCATATTGAGCAGCTGCGCAAACTTCAGGAAAGCCCAAAGAGCCAATAATTATTATTCTTCTAATACATTTTGTTCTTCCACCTTCTGGCATTTAAGTTCCATATAGAATTTCCTTGCCATAATCTGACTCAGCCTGAACGCTTCCAGCTCAAAACTTCGAGCCAGATAATGCTTCTCCAGCTCCTTTTTATCAATGGAGCCTTCTTCCATCTGCCTGACATGAACAAGTTCATGGGCCAGAGTCACTCGTCTGCCACTAGGCTCAAGTCCATCAGCAATTGACACTTTGTATCGATGCTCTCCAGTCTGACGAACATACCCTTTGGTTTCAGGACGTTTCATTCGTTTGAATTCAAACTCTATCTTAGCTTTCTGAATGCCCAGCTCGGCTTTGTAAAAGCGAGTCATATCATCGTACTTACAACCAAAAGGGTTCAAAGGCTCATTTAGAGGAAAGGCTAATGCCTTCATGGCAAACAGCAAACTGTAGCCGAGCAATAAAAAACGCATTAGGCTCATGTCCATTTACTCGTATTACTCGCTTAAAGGTATGTGTCATGAGCTGGTTTGAAAAGCAGATTTATCTATCACCAAAACGACGGGGCTTTCACCTGGTAACGGATGAAATTGAATCATCACTGCCAGAACTGGCTGATTATCAGATAGGACTGTGCCATCTGTTCGTTCAGCACACCTCTGCATCACTCACTCTAAACGAGAACTGTGACCCTGATGTTCGCCATGATATGGAAGCCTGGGCCAACAGAACCATGCCAGAGAATGCCGACTACTTCCTGCACACTCTCGAAGGCAGTGACGACATGCCAGCACATATAAAATCCAGCGCGTTTGGTGCCAGTCTGAGCATTCCTATCCGAAATGGTCGACTGGCTCTCGGCACCTGGCAGGGTATATGGTTCGGAGAACACCGTAACAGAGCAGGTAGCCGCACTGTTGTGGCGACGATTCAGGGTGAAAAGATTCTTTAAGAATCAAATGCATGGCCGATAGTGTCGTTGCCGAGAGCGTCATTATTTCAAAACTTACTCATCGTTTTGCAGACAGTTCTCGAATTTTTCTTGAGCTGTCATTCTTCTGAAACAATGATTGACGAAGATATGAGCAATAAGTAATAGTTAATTAATAGCGATTCATTATTAATAACTGAGATAGAGGAGAAAGCCGAACTGGCGTTTTATAAACGCTGGACTATAACTATAAAAAATCGGTACTAAAGTAACATATTGGAGAGAGCATGATGCTCCTTCGACCAGTATCCAAGAGGATCGAGCTATGGCACGGAGATCGCCGAAAAAAGCTGCTGCTGGTTTTGATGGTGTAGATATCAGTTTTCTGGGAAGTCGAGAAGAACCAGCGGACCAACGCACTGTTGAGTCTCGTAAGAAGCTCAGAGAAAGCCTTAATTCACAGATTGAAGCATTCCTGAGTTCCGGCGGGGAAATCGAAGAAGTTCCATCGAACATTACGTCGGATCCACCCAAGAAACCTTCGAGCGAATACGGTAACCGCCCCATCTGATACGCTTTTTAGCCCGGCTCAATGAGTCGGGCTTTTTCTTATCCGCTTATTCTTATCCTCTTTACTTAACCATCACCAGCTTTTCGCCATTCTGCTCTGTCAGCTCACCAATACACTCAAGCTGCAAACCATGCTGTGCGGTCATCGTCAGAAACTCTGATACAGCTTCCGGATCAACAGCTACCAGCAAACCACCACTGGTCTGAGGGTCACACAACAGCTCTTTCTGCTCTTCTGTAATCTCTGCAGCCTTATGGCCGTAGCTGGAGAAGTTTCTGTGCGTGCCACCAGGAATACAGCCCTGTTGACGGTATTCTTCCATATGAGGCAACTTCGGCAGTTTATCTATCTGGATATGAGCCTGAACGTTACTACCTTCACACACTTCGATCAGGTGCCCCAGCAGACCAAAGCCTGTTACATCCGTCACGGCACTAATACCGGAAACCTTTGCCAGTTCAGCGCCAAGTTTATTCAGAGTACACATGGCATCTCTGGCTATCAGGCCATGCTCTGGCTTCAGCAATTTTTTCTTTTGAGCTGTCGTCAGAATGCCTACACCCAGAGGTTTGGTCAGGAACAGCTTACTGCCTGCTCTGGCCTGATCGTTTCGCTTCAGGTTGTCCAGAGGTACACGACCCGTTACGGCAAGACCAAAGATTGGCTCAGGCGCATCAATACTGTGGCCACCAGCCAATGGAATGCCTGCATCAGCACAGGCCTGACGACCACCATCAACAACCTTCGCGGCAATTTCCGGCGGCAGAATGTTCACTGGCCAGCCCAGAATGGCAATGGCCATCATGGGTGAGCCACCCATGGCATAGATATCGCTGATAGCATTGGTCGCCGCAATACGACCAAAATCGAACGGGTCATCAACAATCGGCATAAAGAAGTCAGTGGTACTGATAACACCTTCGCCATTGCCCATATCAAATACCGCTGCATCGTCCTTGCTGGCATTGCCGACGATCAGACCGGGAAAATCAGGAAGATCCAGATCGGTCTTGAGAATACCCTCAAGAATTTCCGGAGAAATCTTGCAACCACAGCCAGCCCCATGGCTGTATTCAGTCAGCTTGACGTTATTGATGTCCACAGTCATTGAAGTACTCACCGGAGGAATTGTACAAAAGAAGGGCACTCTAGCATTAACCGCCATAGAAGCAAGGCAGGGCAAAGCTCCTGATGAGGGATCAGGAACACAAATAGCTAGAAGTAATAGGCAGCTCTGATCGAAAGAAACCTGAGCCTAAATAATTACTCAGTCATCCATTTCCGATGCAACTAACTGTCGATAGGCAAAAACGATTTTAATAGACTGACGCTTAAGAAGTCGCTGAATCCAGTAACTGCACCAAAGAGGCGCATTTAGTGTTTCCTGCTCTTCCATGTCAGTCATAGGCAAAAATTCGATTTGATGAGACTCTCCTTCCTCATCAATAACCGAAAACATTAGCCCGGGACCACTGGCGACACCTTCATTGCTCAGCCATGGCTGGCAATAGAACATCATTTCCATATCTATGGACCAGAGCTTGTAGTTTTTACTGACAATCAGAGAGAAACGTGCGGAATTTTTCTTCTTTCCCTCAGCCTTGATAAATTCCTGAGGCTTTATACGGGCAGGCATTTTGCGAACATTCAAACCATCTATGGCCTGAGATCCGGAATCATACCAGGACTTCACATCAACAACGCGTTGTTGAATAAAATCACTGGCACTGACTTTTGCAGCGGTGGCAGTCATCCTTACTAATCCTTTATTTTTATTCTGTGTCCTAACTCAAAAACAGGCGATTATCAGAGAACCTCTGACTATCCACTGCTATCTTCGAGCTATACGTCAATGCTTATTTTTATTATTCAGGTGCAGCTTCGTCGTATAAAGATGTGCAATTTATACACTGGAAGTCGTATTGACAACCACCATAACTTAATGGACACCAAAAACAAGCAATGACTCACAAACCAGAACATCCTGTTCTGATTACACTCTATAATTGCAAAATGACAACCGCGTGAAAAGGGGTCAACCGAAATGAGCTTATATTCCGGTGACCTGTCGCTTGTATCTTTCCAGCCAGATCTTCGAAAAAATCTGTAATACCGGTAATACCAACATCCAGATCATTACAAATATTGTCAGTGTTATTGTCTCTGGTTGATCAAGGCGAACCGGAGACAGGTTGTTAATCAAACCGTAATGAATCACTCCAAGACTTGCTCCAGCAACCGCTGAAAGCCATAGTCGGGATGAACACCATGCCAGCCCATGCCGAATAGTCGTACCCAGTAATAACCAGATACAGGCCAGCCAACCAGGAAGAATACGACTGGGTTCTGCCAGTTCAGGAAAGTGTAATAACCCAAGATTTCCCGCAACACTGTCGATGATGCTACCCACAAGCAGTGTTATAAAAAGCACCTCTCTCTCTTTCACCCAGTTTCCAATCCAGCGGAAATGAATACCCAGCAAAATCAGAGTAACGAGATACGGCCATTTCTCGGGCAACAGAACACAGGACAACCAGCCAACAATAAATAAGCCAATATTGAAAGCGTTGCGCATTTTTTCTGGTTTGTGCTTTTCTAAATAAGTAGGCGACATTATAAAACCATTGGTCTCATGACAGAGACTGGCTCCTGAGCCAGTACTTCCCTGATGATAAGCAAACCCTGCTTTAGCTGATCTTCTGATACAGGGCTGCTGATGCATATTCTTACAGCCTGTGGAACTGAGGTGCTGCCAACAGCAAACAATTCCGAATGCAATACCTTTACACCTTTTGCTTCCAGCTGCTTTACAAAGGTTTCTGCACGCCAGGGTTCCGGTAACTTCAACCAGGCATGAAAACCATAGGGCTGACTGGTCAACTCAAGATGACCAAGCACTTCCTTCAATAACTGCTGACGCTTCTTTATCTCCTGCCACTGCCACTGCACCAGCTGCCAGGCTTCTCCTGAATCAATCCACTCCATGGCGACTTCCGACATCAGTGTCGGTGCAATCCAGCAGTTATTACGCATGGCCTGCCTCAGTTTCATGGTCAGATCAGGAGGTGTACAAACAAAGCCAACCCTGAGCCCACCAGCCAGATGCTTGGACAGACTGGACGTATAAATCACTCGCTCCGAATCCAGACTGAACAATGAAGCCAGTCGCTGTACGGGCGGAATAAACTGTACATCATCTTCCAGAATCAGCAGGTTATGTCTGGCAGCCACGGCCAGAATAGCTTTTCGACGTTCTAGGCTCATCACCCCGGCGGTAGGGTTCTGCAGGTTGGGCGTAATATACAACAGTCTGGGCTGATGCTGCTTGCAACACTGTTCAAGAGCTTCCGGCATCACCCCCTGCTCATCCATCTCCAGGCCAATATGGCGCAACTGCCATTGTCGTGCAGCATTGATAAAACCCGGGTAGGTCAGATTCTCTGAAACAATAACATCACCCGGTTTCAGTACCCCCTGCAACGTCAGCATATTCGCATGCTGACCTCCGGAGGTTATCAGGAGGTTGTCCGGACTCACTTCCATTCCGTGATAGCGCATCCAGTTGACCATAGCCTCTCGATGCTGAAGCAAACCTGTTTCCGGAAGGTATTCCAGTAATGGAGTCAGTCGCTGGGGGTCTGCAGAAATAGCCGTAAGGCTGCCAGCCAGAATCTGCTCACGTCTGCCAGGAACAGGCAGGCTGAGACTGAGATCAATCAACTGATCGTCAGCTTGTTCTTTTACGCTGAAGTCTCTTTTTTCCCAAATTTTACCCATGACAAAGGTGCCACTGCCGACTCTGGCGTGAACCAGCCTTCGTCGTTCTGCTTCAGCGTAACCGCGAGTAATGGTGCCAATGGTGACGCCCAATTGATCAGCCAGGTTTCTATGGGTAGGAAGACGATCACCACTGTTCAGCGAACCATCGCCGATGGCAGACTCGATAGCATCCGCCAGCATTTTATATTTCGGGCCACTGAAGGTGGAAAGATCGGGAGACCAGTTCATATCATTCTATTTATCATTATTCGCTGACTGACAATTGTCACGGTGACAATAAAGGTTTTGCACAAATATACAGAGCAATTAGACTAATTTTCAAACCTGATCTTAAAAAAACAATATTTATAGCATGATTGTATGGGGACAATGTTATGTCTAGCCAGCCAACACCTGATCAGCCTGCCTACATTCAGGATGCTTATCAAAGAGAGCTTTCTACTCGCATTATTCTGGTAAATGACAAAACAGTTGTGCTGGAAAATACGATTTTCTATCCCACCGGCGGCGGCCAGCCGGGAGATTCTGGCTGGTTGACCAGCAGTAACGGAGAGAAGTATGAAATCATTAATACTCGCCGTTGCCGTGAAACAAACCAGATTATTCATGAGCTGGCCAAAGAAGCTCCGGAGCTGAAAGCGGATGATCAGGTAAGTCTCGTTATCGACTGGGACAGACGCTACTCACATATGCGTTTCCATACCTGTATGCATCTTCTTTGCTCATTGATCCCTGCCGGCGTTACTGGTGGCGCTCTCACTGACCAGAAGGCCCGCCTTGATTTCAGCCTTGGCGAAATACCCCTGCCTGATGAGCAAGGACTGACAGACCAGCTGAATGAGCTGATCCGGAAGGATATGCCCGTTACTGTCGAAGTACTGGACGAAAACATTCTCGACGAGCAGCCGGAACTGGTACGAACCATGTCTGTCCAACCTCCCAGGGGAACAGGCCAGCTTCGTATGATTCGGGTTCAGGATACCGACTTTCAACCTTGTGGTGGCACCCATGTTGCCCGTACATCCGAGATTGGCCATGTGCGGATTTCCAAGGTTGAAAACAAAGGCAAAAACAATAAACGGATTCAAATTGTCTTTGAATAGACCTTTTACCGTGTATAAAAAGAAGAACGAAAGGAGTAACAATGAAAACCCTTCCTATTTATCAGGTTGATGCTTTCAGCAAAGAACTGTTTGGTGGCAATCCCGCAGCAGTATGCCCCCTTAAAGAGTGGTTGCCTGATGCGGTAATGCAGAAGATTGCTCTGGAAAACAACCTTTCAGAAACAGCCTTTATCGTTGGCAGTCAGGGGCGTTACCACATTCGATGGTTTACACCGGGTACCGAGGTCAAACTTTGTGGTCATGCGACCTTAGCGGCCAGTTATGTGATCCATCACGAACTTGGGGATCATTCTTCCAGGCTGGTCTTCGATAGCCTTTCTGGTGAGCTGACTGTCAGCTTCAAGGGAAGGCAGATTGAGCTCGACTTCCCAGCAGCGGATATTAAGGCAGCCGACCTTCCTGAGTCAGTGGCTGAACTGCTTCCTTTTGAGCCGGAAGACGTTGTGGTCTCGCAAGATGATTTTCTGATCGTAGCTCCTGATGAAGAGACAATTATCAATCTCGATCTTGACTTCACTAAACTGGAAAAAGGCCTCGCCCGAGGCATATGCATCAGTGCCAAGAGTAATCGTCCAAACACTGATTTTGTTTCAAGATGGTTTGGCGGCCCAGAAGTTGCCATTCAGGAAGACCCCGTTACCGGCTCAGCACACACTATGCTCGTCCCTTACTGGGCTCCAAAACTGAACAGTAGTAGCTTGATAGCAGAACAGATTTCAGCCCGCAGAGGCCGACTGGAATGCACAATGCAAAACAACAGAGTTTTAATTGCTGGCTATGCTTCCTTATACCTGAAAGGTGAGATTTATATCTTCTGAGATGTTAAATATGTTTGATCTGGAATTACTCTGGCTACCGCTGGTAGCTTTTGCCTTTGCAACCAGTGTGACACCTGGCCCCAATAATATAATGCTGACCAGTAGTGGACTCAATTTCGGTTTTATTCGAACCATTCCTCATATGCTGGGAATATCCGTCGGCTTCTTTGTGATGTTTTGCTGCGTTGCCTTTGGCCTTCACCAAGTGTTTGAGCAGTTCCCGATTCTTCAGGAAATGCTTCGTCTTATAGGCGTAGTTTATATGCTCAGACTGGCCTGGCTGATAGCGACATCAGGCAAAGTGGAAACGGGTAAGAGCCAACTAAAGCCGATGACGTTTATTCAGGCAGCGCTGTTTCAGTTTGTGAATGCTAAAGCCGTCATGATGGCTGTCAGTGCGGTGGCTGTTTTTGCTCTGCCAGGCGATCAGTTTGCAAAGTCTGCGGTTATTGTCGGGGTCGTTTTCTCACTGGTAAACCTGCCTTCCGTCTCTATCTGGGCAGCTTTCGGAGCAGCTATTGGTAAACTGCTGACCGATGATCGAAAACTGAAACAGTTTAACTATGGTCTGGCCACTCTAACTGCGGCCTCTGTCGCCTTATTTTTTATATAAGTGCCTTTTATATAAACGCCATCACATCAATTATTCCTTTCATAAAAAAAGCCTGATCTATACTTGTGTCGTTTACTTGCTACCACGACACAGTTAGATCATGTTAATTAATATCTATCGCTCTCTCTCGGCACTTGTTGCCCTGCTCAGTACCTTTTGCCTCGCTACTGAATACACCTCATTACATAAAAATGATTCAGAAAAGAGTTTGATGTCGACTGACTATTTCACATTTAATGTCGATCAAAAACAGTGCACGATGCTTATCGATTTTATTGCGGTTGTTAAAGAAACAGGAGCAGTCAGTTATCGATTGAATCTGATCAGCCCCCATGACAAAAATGAGCCATTTAACATAAAAACTAAGGATTACATACCTTCGCCAGAACTAACTGCCCCCTCTCTTACCCACTCCCTGAATAATATTCTTTCCAAGTCTCTGGCTAATGATTTGAGGCCTTCAGTGCTTATGAGTTCAACGATACCCTGGCCATTTAGTTTTGATAACTACATGAGTTCTCTCAGTAAATATCCATGTATTAGAATGGCAGTAGTATTGCCAGAGGGCATGAGTAAGGAGAGCCTGACCGAGTTTAAAAATCAACAGAAAATCACTGTTAAAGCTATAAACTACCACTTCATCAGCAAACTTCTGGTTTCTGATACCGAGGTCGTCTGGCAAAATACCCTTAACCCTGAATATTACAAAGTCATTTCATTGGCAGGAGAGAACATAGACTATTCCGAAACAGTGTTACTGACACTGGCTGGAGGAAGCTCGTTGCCTATACAGGAATATATCGATGGCCAAACTGAAAACAGTCCAATCATTTCCTGTCCAAAATCAGAACTCAGAACTTCGGTGAATGGTGGTGAGTATTGCTGGCCTACCGACCTGTCCTCAGAACCTCTGGCAAATTCATGCACTACGGAGATCATTCAGGACTGCGATGATTTAGAAGGCTTCCTTCAAGGATTTCGACAGAGTTACGATTTACAGCACAGCAAGAGCACTCACGCAGGCTGGCTTAGAGCCCCTCAATCCCGCTGGGTAAACCTTTTACAGAATATGGACTCAAACCATCCGGCTATTATCGTCAGAAAGCCATTTTCACTGGAATACGGAGCTTTGAACCTGCTTCATAGGTGGTCAAAAGTAACCGAGCCAGAAACCAGGCTCAGAGACGAATACCTGTACTCTCGCTATAAGATCAATGCTATTCAATAAGTAAACTACCAAATCATGATAATTATTAAATCGCAGAGCTTAATAGAATTAATTTCTTAATTTTGAATAATTTGTCGAATATATATTCTCTTTAGACAGAAAAACTCGATAACAGACGACCAGATTTTTCCATTTATCATTAGATACACTTTCAAACAGCTTAAGAGGTTCAGCAAATTACACAATGGCAGGGTAGCAGTATGTGGCATAAACACTGGCAAAGTTACATCGACTTATTACAACAAAAGGTGGTTCCAGCACTTGGTTGTACCGAGCCGGTTTCCACAGCATTAGCGGCTGCCCATGCAACACGACTTCTTGGCAAAACTCCTGAGCGACTCGAAGTCAGCGTGAGTGCAAACCTGCTTAAGAACGGTATGGGTGTTGGTGTGCCAGGAACAGGTGAAGTGGGTTTGCCAATCGCTGCAGCGATCGGAGCCATTGCCGGAGATGCTGATGCAGGTCTTCAGGTACTCGCAACTATGCAACCGGAACAGGTAGAGCAAGCTAAACAGATGGTTGCTCAACAGCAGGTCACCATTGATGTTGCAGACACCGAATCACTGTTATTCAGTCAGGTGGTTGCCTACACCGGAGACCAGAAAGTACGTGTCATTATCAAAGACCATCACACCTCGGTGACACTGATCGAACTGAACGACCACCCTGTTGTACTGCCACAAGTAAGAAACCAGGAACAGGAAACTCAGGCACCAGAACCCGAACTGACTGTTTCTGATATCTATAGCTTTGCCACAGCAGTTGATCTGGAAAAGATTGAGTTTATAAACCAGGCCGCTGAGCTTAACCGACAACTGTCTGATGAAGGTCTGGCAAATGAATACGGTCTTCAGATCGGCAGAACCATGCAGAGCAATCTCGGAAAAGGCTGGTTAACGGATGACTTATCCGTTTCAGCCATTATGCGCTCTTCTGCGGCTTCGGATGCCAGAATGGATGGCGCCATGCTTCCGGCAATGAGTAATTCCGGCAGCGGCAATCAGGGGATTGCGGCCACCATGCCTGTGGTCGCTGTTGCCGACAAAATAAAGGCTACACCTGAACAACTCACCAGAGCCTTGATTCTGAGTCACTTAATCGCCATTCATATTAAGTCTCACCTGAATGTTTTATCTGCTTTATGCGCTGCAACTACCGCTGGCACTGGTGCCAGTGCTGCCATTGCCTGGCTGCTTCATGACAAAGAAAAAGGTACTGGTTTCCAAGCCGTTGAGAACGCCATCTTCAATATGCTGGGTGATATCTCGGGCATTTTCTGTGACGGAGCCAAGTCCAGTTGCTCCATGAAGGTTTCTACCTCGGCTTCAGCGGCTATTAAGTCTGCAATGCTGGCGGTGGATGGTATTCGAGTAACAGAAAACGAAGGCATTATTGAGCGGGATATAGAAAAGACCATTGATAACCTTGGCATGATTGGCAGTCAAACCATGCAGCAGGTGGACCAGATGATCGTTCACATCATGATGAATAAATAACCTGTTACTCACAGGCACTTTGCTGCGAATCATTCAACTGCTCAAATCTTTGTTGCCAATCGCTCAGCCAGTCAGACAGCTCACTGATTGGCATGGGTCTGGCAACAAAATAGCCCTGAACAATATCGCAGCCTAACTCATTCAGAAGATGCCAGTCCGCCACCTGTTCAACACCTTCAGCGACAACCCTCATTCCAAGCGTATGAGCCAAGCCAATATTGGCATCAATGATAGCTTTTCTGGTTTTATCTTCACTGGCGCCATCCACAAACGAGCGATCAATCTTCAGTTCCGAGAAAGGAATTCGGTTCAACTGTTTCATACTGGAGTAGCCAGTACCGAAATCGTCTATAGAGAGCATAAAACCTTTCATTTTCAATCGCGCTAACGTCTCGAGAGATTTAGCAGGCTGATCAATCAAACTGCTCTCGGTTATTTCCAGCATCAGCAATTCAGGTGAAAGTTTAAGAGCGGATAACTGTTTGAATAACCGATCAGGCATTGAGGTGTCGTTCAATGTAATAGCTGACAGATTAATACCAATTTTGGTGGTCATGCCTTTTGTCTTAAAGTCACAAAGGGCCACTAGAGCCTTTTCAATCACTTGCTCGGTCAACGCTTCAATTTGTCCACTTTCTTCCATCAGAGGAATAAAAGAGTCCGGCATAACCAGCCCATGCTCCGGATGTTGCCAACGACAGAGTACTTCTGTTGCTTCCAGCTCTCCTGTTGCCATAGAGACTTTGGGTTGGTGATAAAGAGTGAACTCTTTCCGGCTCAGCGCATCGTCCAGTTCTTTAACTGTCCACGGGGCTTTGGCGTCTTGAGGAAAGCTTGTTGATTCTTCAGTTTCCAGATCGGTAAACCGACCAAGTAAATCCTGAAGTTTCTTTTTTGCCAGAGGTTTAGCCAGCGTACCAAGCAGTTTAAGCCCATGTTCCTGAACCAGATCCTCCACGGTTCGAATCAGCGATGCTTCCATGGCACTGGCAACAATGACAGCACCCGCCAGTTTATTCTTGGCCAGCTCTCCCAGAAACTGGATGCCGTCCATTCCCGGCATATCCAGGTCGCAGATCACCACATCCACCTTACCGAACTGCTCAAGCACCTTTAAGGCCTGAAGGCCGTCGGCGGCTTGATGAATGTCTTTGATGCCAAGAGACTGAAGCACCTGAAGAGCAACTGATCGCTGGAAATCATTGTCTTCAACAACCAGAATTGTATGACCTTTCAGACTCTCCAGATTGCCCAGACTATCCATTTCTGCTCCCATCCAGCACATCCCTGCGATATTCCTGTCTATAAAGTATGGACGCATAAAAGAGCCGTTGAGCAGTATTTCTCAGGCAATTTTTTTATCAGCTGCAATACTTTGCGGTATCCCTTTATAACTGCCTTTCAGGACTCTGTTCTCACCATGCATGCCTTTAAAACCATTATGGTGGTCATCACCCAGAACCATACCAGCGAACTTGAACTGAGCCAGGCCTTTCGGTTGGCGCAGGACAATCAGGCCAGGCTGATTCTGGCGATCTTCGACCAAAGCCTGGAGTTGATGAAAAAGCTTCAGTTCCTGCCCCTTGAAGCCAAATTTGAAGCAGGCTTGCGAAAACAGCTTGAGGAAACGTCCGAATCACTGAAGCAGCAGGCATGGGAACAGGGTATTCAGGCCGAAGCCCTTATTATTGCCGGCAAGCCCAGACAAATGATCTTCGGACTGGTCAGTCAATATGGCGTTGATCTGGTCATCAAGCTGGCTGACCCTAGTGGTGTTCTGGACAGAAATCAGCTGACCGGCAACGATCTGGCACTGCTGCGTAAATGCCCGGTTCCATTACTGATGATGGCCTGCCGCGATCAGCTGCCTGACTACACCGGCAGAATCATGGTGGCGATCGATGTGGGAGACTCCGACAGTGATGCTGCAGCACTGAACCAGACCCTTCTTCTGCACGGGCTCTATCTCAGCAGCCAGGAGAATGCCGAGCTGCATATTGCCAGTGCCTGGAACCTTCCTGGCAAGCAGTCTGATATCAACTTTCTTGCTGAAGACGAAATCTATGAACTGCAGGAAAGTACTCACCAGCACTATCAGGAAAAGCTTGAGCAAACACTCAGTGATGCTGGTATAGAAAGCAACAAGAGGTCAGTAAGCATTCACCTACTAAAAGGTAACGCAGCCCACGAAATACAAACGCTGGCTAATGAAGTGGATGTTGACCTGATTGTAATGGGTACGCTAGGCAAACATGCCCAAGGGGTTTTGATGGGAAATACAGCGGAGAATATTCTGAATGGTGTTTACTGTTCAATTCTGGCAGTGAAGCCAGAAGGCTTTGTCAGCCCTCTGGCCTGAACGCTCAAACGAGGCTCAGTATCACTTGAGGCCACTCATGAATTGAACAGCGTTGCTGAACTCTTCATCGGAACAATCGCCACAGGTACCACGAGGAGGCATGCTGTTGAAACCGGCAATAGCCTTGTTTACAACACTATCGAAGCTGCCTGCTTCAGACAGACGTGCATTCCATGCTGCAGAGTCGCCTTTCTTCGGCGCTCCCAGAATACCGGCACCGTGACAGGCACTACAGAACTGACCGTAAACTGCTTCACCGGTGCGTGGACCGCTGGCAGCTACTGGTGCAGCACCAACATTGCTGGCGCACTCTTCACCCTGCAGGCAAACCTTGGTTACTGGAGCAATTCGCTCTGCAACTTCCTGTCGGGAGATGTCATCCAGCTCTACCGCAGCAAAAGTCATAACAGAAAAAAGGCCGCCAATCAGGGCCATAATAAAACGCAGTTGTGTTACCCGAGACACTCGCCATCCCCTTTATAATAAAGCTGCTCCAGACCCTGAACAGACTGTAGCTTCTCGTTTTTCATAATAGGTTCACACTGCGTCTTCAGGCCAGTCGTGCTGGCAGTTATGGTCACTTCCCATTGTCCCAATGAATAAATGAGGCAGTGACTTTTGAATTATCAGACCGCAATGAAACCGATTGTTCTTAAGCATGCGGATTATAGAACAGTTGAATAAGGTAAAACAGCACTTTCCAAGCCGTGCCAGTGGATGAAAGAGGACAACACTTGAGTGTTGCACACAAAACATCGTACATTTACCTAGAAGCAGCTAAATTCGCCTTTCAGCAAGCGTTGAGGTGTATTTCACCCCGACAAAAAGCCATAGACAGGATCAGTTCTGATCAGTAATATTGGCCACCGCTGGAAGCCCATGCTGCCAGTCGTTTGCACCCGTAGCTCAGCTGGATAGAGTATACGCCTCCGAAGCGTAAGGTCGCGCGTTCGAATCGCGCCGGGTGCGCCATATTTAAAAAAGCCCTGCTTGTTTCAAGCGGGGCTTTTTTTATAGTTCTAATAAATAAGTGTTAATACACTTTCCACTTCGGCTATACCTCGCGGTTTAAAGCTAAAAGTTTGATGCACCTCAAAGACCTCACCTATCTCGAGACAGCAGGAAAAGCAGTTGATTTAAGTCAACACTTAAAGCACTCATATAATTAATGTATTCACTGTTTTTTTAACCTTCCCCTTAATCAAAAACTTCAGGTAATACACTATGGCTGGCACTCCCCTGCACGACAGGAAAGTCTCTGTGGGCAGTTATATTGCTCTGGCTTTCGCCATTGTCTTCTTTTCCGGTTTTATGAAATCCGCTGAATGGTACGGTGTCTTCGACTTTACGACACTGAACGGCTCGTTCGGTAAAGTTGTTTATGCTGTCAAGGATACGGCTGAAGGCATACAAGCCAGCACCTATACCATGCGTGGTAAAGGTGGCAGCGGCGCCCGTGACGGTTTCATCTTTGCCTTCACACTGATTCCTACCGTTATGTTCGCACTGGCCATGATTGAAGTGCTGGAACACTACGGTGCACTGAACGCGGCCCGAAAACTACTATCTCCTCTGCTGAAACCTCTGATGGGTATTCCAGGCGACACTGGTCTTGCTCTTATCGCATCTCTTCAGTCTACCGATGCCGGGGCGTCGATGACGCGAGGGCTTATCGATGAAGGGAAGCTGAAAGAGAAAGAAGCGGATGTCTTCACTATGTTCCAGTTCTCTGCCGGTGCCACCATTGTTAACTTCTTCTCTTCTGGCGCCATTCTATTCACGCTGACCAATACAGACGGCTCTGCTGCAGTACCTGCTTCTATTGGTCTTTGCCTGATCGTGATGTTTGTACTGAAAATCTTTGGTGCCAACATGATGCGACTTTATCTGACCATGGCTGAAAAGAAACAAGCAAATACTGGTGTACATGGAGAGGCAGCATAATGTCTGAAGTTACTAAAAAACCAATGATCACCGACGTATTTGTTGCCGGTGCCCGTAAAGGCTGGAACATCGCCGTTACCAGTACTGTCCCTAACGTTCTGATGGCTTTCGTTGTTATCAAGGCGCTGAAGATTACCGGCCTGCTGGATATGATGGGAACAGTGTTTGCTCCTGTTATGGCTGTGGTTGGCCTGCCCGGCGAAGCAGCTGCTGTGTTAATGGGCGCCTGGATGTCCATGGGCGGTGCTGTTGGTGTTGCTGTTTCCCTGTTTGATTCCGGGCACCTGACTGGTGAGCACCTGGCTATTCTGGCTCCTGCCATCTACCTGATGGGCTCACAGATTCAATACGCTGGTCGTATTCTTGGCGTAGTCGGCACCAAAGCGAAACTGATCCCTATCATGATCGGCTTCTCTGTCTTGAATGCCTTCATTGCCATGTTCCTGATGAACATCCTCGTCTGATACCCTTTCAAATAAGCAGGGAGCCTGGGCTCTCTGCTTTTCTGTTTTATGGAGTTACCCATGAATTTTGCACTGGATGCATATTTGGACGAGCTTCGTCCTTTGATCGATGTGGACTGCGGTACGCTAACCGTAAGCGGTATTGAAACTGTTGCCGGGATTCTGACTGAAAAATATCAGCAACTGGGCTGGAATATTAAGCAGGTCGACCTGGGTGAAGCAGGTTGCGGTCTGGAAGTTCGCAATAAGCCTGACGCTGAACAGATTGACCTGATGATGGTCGGTCATATGGATACTGTTTTTCCTGAAGGCACTGTCGCTGAACGACCAATGACCTTTGATGACAAATGCGCATATGGCCCGGGCGTTTCCGATATGAAGTCCGGCCTGCTGAATGTTATCTACGCTCTGCGTGCTATCGATGAAGATGTTCTCGATAAACTTTCCATCTGTGTCTGTATGAATCCGGATGAAGAGATTGGTTCTACCTATTCCCATGGATGGCTGGAATCAGTTGCCAGCGAAGCAAAGCAGGTTCTGGTAGCAGAAGCAGCCCGCGCTGATGGATCTCTGGTTAAGGCTCGCAAAGGCATGGCTCGCTACGACATTGAGTTTCATGGCAAGGCGGCTCATGCCGGTAACGAACCAGAGAACGGCCGTAGTGCTATTACTGAAATGGCCCATTGGCTGCTGGCGATTAATGAACTGACCAACTTTGAAACCGGCACTACCTTCAATAATGGTGTTGTTTCCGGTGGCGCTGGTGCCAACATAGTTCCGGATTATGCCAAGATCGTCGTTGATATCCGCTTCTGGGATAACCGTGAATACGAGGCCATGGATGAGAAACTAAAATCCATGACCGAGACACCATTCACTAAAGATATTACTGTCTCCATTAGCAGAGCCGCTCATAAACCCGCCATGGTACCTTCAGATAAAACAGTCAATCTAATGTCTGTGGTTGAAGAGTCCGGCAATGAGCTTGGCATCGAAATTAACTGGAAAGAAGTTGGTGGTGGTTCCGACGCTAACCTGACAGCAGCTATGGGTATACCCACTCTGGACGGTTTGGGGCCTATTGGTGGCGGCTTCCATAGCTCAGACGAATACCTTGACCTGAGCTCCATTGAACCTCGTATTAATCTACTGAAAACCGTTATCTGCAAACTGGCTAACGCTTAGAAACATCCAGGTCTGAACGCTTGTTCAGGCCTATTTTTTATTTCTTTCCTCTATTAGGTTGTCTACTAAACTGCTACCTCAACACAAATTTTAATTCCTATTAAATAAGGTCGTAAGTGTTGGGCAGAAAGAATCTGTTTTTTTGCTGGTTGTTCATTCTTGGCTCTGTGCTTACGCCTAATGCCAAAAGCAGCTTATTTGATCTCGGTTATACACTAACCGACCCATTGCCTTTATTTTATAAAATAAATCTATCTACTTATTCTCTTTATGGCCCTCCGCCCAAATGGCTTCACTTTCCAGACATACTCCCAGAATCACAAGAAAAACAAGCCATAGTTGAAATCCCCTCTGAAGACCCTTGTGGGGATGATCAACAAGAGTTGCCTACAGAGGATATTCTGGATGATCTATCACCAGAATCATTAAAACAAAAAATGGTGAGCAACCTTGATAACCTTTCTCAGCAGTTGAACCGTCGTGATGGTACAAAACTGGTATTGGTTTTTGATCTCGATAACAGCCTCATCAGCAGCACTGATACTATTCAGAAACTATTCTCTCTGGATCAACATACCGCCACTGACCTTCAACAAGATTGGTTAAATCAACTAGCAGACTTTACTTCGAGTCATTCAGAGAAATTCATTGTGATCTACAACACCAGTCGTTCTATCCCCAAAATCAGGAGACAGAATGGCAAACAAAGCAACTACCCAATAGATTTACAAAGTCTGTCTACCCGGTCTAGCGCCAATAATCCCATGGTGAGTTTTCAGGAAAAAGCGAATGATTCATCGGTAGAAAGCAGCTATGCGATACCTCGCCCTGATGTGCTCATCAGCAGTCATGGTTTAAATATTGAATTCACTCTGGAGCACGATGAACATACTCACCAAATAACTCAGATCAATGAAGGGCTGATGAGCTTCTACCGTGAAGATCACCCCAAACATAAGGACACATGTACACAACGAGGACTCGTTGATGTTGATGGAGCCTCGATCAAGTGGAACAGTGGTGAGAACTACTGCATTCTCACACCACTTATCTCTTCGCCCATTCAATTCAGTGCTAACCATCTGCAACAGCCTGACCCGACCCATGTATTCAGTGCTGTTGTAAAACCTGACAATGTCATTAAAGAGAGTTATATCCAAAGCATTACTCTCAATAAAGGCACCAGCCTTCGCATTGTGACTCAACTGCTCATAGAAATGAGTCATCTTCAAACAGGCAGGTTTTTAATCGTAACAGTGGGCGACTCTCATTTGGATCTGCCGATGCTGAGACCAGATCTTGAAGCCAAAGCAGCAGGCAAGATTTCTCAAGCGGCTGTAGATCAACGAGAACAAGCAGTTTCCGGGCTATTAGGTGGCAATTCTGCAGCAGATCTGCTCGCCCATCACTGGCTACTCAGTATCAATACTGATCCGGACAATATTCCTCAGGATCTCAATAGCTATACAAGAGCAGTCTTCGATCACAAAAAAATAATCACCCTGCCCTATAAACAAAGGGGACTTCCTTTCGTCATCGAGAATATCGTTGAGTCTCTCAGTTCGGATGAATAGCTACTTGGCTGTTACATTTTTAGTTGCTCACGATACTCTGATGGTGACATCCCTTTCTGCTGTTTGAACCAGTGATTCAAAGCTCTGGCGTCACTAAAGCCAAGCAGAGAAGCAATTTTCTGGAAGGCCACACCTCTATTAATGTGACCAACCAGAGACTCCATACGAACACCATTATAGAGTTGGGTAAAACCCGTACCATTTTTCCTCAAAGATCTTTGTAATGTTTTTTCAGTCAGCCCTAGAGATAAAGCTACGGTTTCAAGCCTAACAGGACCATTTGGTAACAGGCTATTGATAGTATTTTTCACTCTCTGTGCCAGTAAGAATTCGTCCTGAAAGATAGCTAACTGTCGCTCAGCTTTATCAATTAGATACTGTTTAATGCCAGTATCGAAGCCATAGGGGCCTATTAATCTGGCCTGATCATTTATAACTATGGCTGTTCGGGGTTGATCAAAATATACGGGGCAGCCGAAGAATCGTTCGAAGTATTCTCGCCTACTACCTTTCTTCAGGGAATGTGAGTAATGGATAGATTCAAATGGTGAATTATATAACTTTAAACTTTTTATAAAATGCATCTCTGCAGCAAATATATACTCACGCAGAAAGGACACCACTTTAGGTTCATCGTGCTTTATCAATAGAATGATTTCACAATTTTTTTCATTTTCAATAATAGCAAAATCAACAAGATCCGTTTTAATAGGCAGATATTTACAGACTAATCGGTAAGCTTCCTTCATGTTAGGCTCTAGTTTGAACATATCAGAGGTAAAACCATAAGACACAGGAGTTCTTTTTTCAGCACACTTCAGTGAGGCATTCCCCTCCTTACAACTACTTTCTATTTTCTCTATCAGCCCCCAAAACAGAGGACTCTCTGTATATTCGTCAGGGTTCTGTCTGATCGACTCAATCTCACCACCCAGCTCAGCAAAATCCACTCCAGTTTCATATGCATAATCCAATAGTGGGTAAATCATGAAGTTGATTACATAATTAGTCATCGACTTAGTACATCCATGCTACTTGCCATAAATTCAACACAGCGATCCGTCCGAATTGATCACCTTACTTCCAGATTCATCAACTGTTTTTTGGAGTAAATCTTAGTAAAATCATGTCCTGCAGGACAATAATTAAACAATATATCGTTGTCGTATGATTTAAAAATAAAATATTGCCAACAAGGATGTTGAAGACATGATTCCTATCAGGAAAGCACTCCTGACGTGTATGCTAGCCTCACTTCTGTCAGCGTGTGACGGTGGCGGTGGTTCTTCTAGTAGCGCGCAAACTCCAGAATCTGGGCAACCCCAGAGTGGAAACCAGCCAGAGACCTTGTCTCCTATACTGCTAACAGAAGTTGTGCCCGCAAATGCACAGGTGGGTGACACTGTCACACTAAAAGCCGCTGACAGTATCCCTAACTCTACAAGCCTGACCCTTTCCGGGACAGTTATTACACCAACCGAAATTTCAAATAATCAGGTAACTTTCGTCGTTCCTGAAAATGCCAAATCAGGTCCTTTGTCTCTAAAGACGGACAAAACAACCTCTAACACCCTTCTGTTTTCTGTCTCTGATCTTGGGGTCAGAGCCCCGAAGCAGAATAAAATCGTTGCTGATGAGGAAGGTAATAAGGTCGTTATTGACTATGTATTAGCCGTTCTCTCTCCAGCTAAAGACAGCAAGACTGAAGCGGACAGAGTTGCAGGTCTGATAGATGGTTCAGTTATTGGCCGAATAGCCCTGCTAAATGGCTGGCAGATAAAAGTAAATGCTGATGACCTTGAATCCTTACAGGCACAAATAAAAACTCTGGAAGCTGATACCTCTGTGGACTTTGTGGTTATAGACACTGAGGTCAGTAATGATGCTATTGACTGGTCAACCGACGCTCAGTTCGGACAGCAGAGAGATCGCAACAGGGTTACTGAGGGTGCAGAACTCTATGCCAGTAAAGTCAGCCCCACACTAGCAGACGATAAAATACTGCCTTTTTTCATGACAATAGGTGCTTCAGAATCTGGCGTTGATTTCAATAGTGCTGATTTTGATGGCTACCTGAACAGCGACGCATCAACCGGAAACATTACTATTTACGCTCCTCATAAAGCATCAGTTCATGGAACCAATGTCACGGGGCTAATAGCGGCAGAACTAGGGGACTCTGGTAATGCAGGCTTACTTAGTGCTCTTTCTGACTACCACGGTGGTGCTAACATTTCTGTAACCCAAGGCACCAGTAGTTATTTTTCAGGTATTTTCAGTTTGCTTTCCAGTGCTGAAAAACAACTGGAAGCCGGTGCATCGGTACTCAATTGGAGCTGGGGTATTCACAAGCAGGGAATAAACCAGTGTGATGGAAACTCTGTTACCGACAATGTCTACCCAGCCTTCTTGTTTGATGTATATAAAAGAGTAATTGAAAGATTTTTTATCAAACTCGAATCGAAATACCCAAGAACAGTTGTAGTCGCCAGTGCTGGTAATGGTCGTACCAGTATTGAGAGTAACAGTCGTTTGCCTTCAGGGTATGACAGCCCGCAGATGATTGTTGTTTCTGCACATACTTCCGGTGGAACCCTATCTTCTGACTCAGAGAATACAGATGACAGGCAAGCAACCAGCAGTTGTTTCGATGCAGCCATTAGTACTGATGTTAAAAGAGCTTCTTACTCAAATTTTGGTCGGAAAGTTGACCTTGCTGCGGCAGGAAGCATTAGCGGCTACAACGGCGTCAAACAGGGCACGTCATATGCGACACCTCTTGTGTCTGCGACTATTGCACTTATGCAATCTGTTAACCCTAACCTGACTCCAGCTGTTATTAAGTCTCTTTTGAGAAGCTCTGCGCTTCCTGTTGAAAATAAAGTTGTACTGGAAAGCGGTGAGTCAGTATTTACACGTCCGCTATCCGATAGTGAATCTTCCGCAAATAGCGGTAAAGGGGCAAGACTTAATGTTGAAGGAGCTGTACAGGCTGCAATTGACAACCTAGGTTCAGAAACATTGTCAAAAGGTGATCCAGTTATTGTTGCTATCCCTGCCGGCACAGATCAAATTACTCAAACCGTTAATATTACTATTCCTGGAAAAAGCGAAGTCTTCGATAAAGTCGATATTATGTTTACTGTGGATGTGTCCGGAAGTTACAGCGATGATATTGAAACATTCCGAGACAAAGCCAATAGTCTGGTAGAAGCATTTAGTAACAGTGGCACAAATGTCAGCATGGGAATAACCAGCTTCAGTGACTTTCCTCAAGCTCCATACGGAGCAGGTCCTTATGTACCCGGGGAACCAGAGGAATCAGAAGAACCACCTGAAGCAGGACCTTCCATCGTTGAAAGTCTGTCAGAGTCAAGTTACGACTATGAATTCAGACTGGACCTTCCTCTTACCTCAGATAGCTCTCAGGTCAGTGATACTCTCGACGCATTGACTATTAAAAATGGCAATGATTTTCCTGAGAGCCAGCTAGAAGCTCTTTACCAAACTGCTCTGCCTGCCACAGGCTGGAGACTCGGAGCTCTTCCTGTAATTTTCCTTGCTACTGATGCCGAGTTCCATGACTCAGACATTGATTCAAAATATCCAGGAACAGGCCGTAGCAAGGTTGTAACTACGCTCAAAAATAAAGGAATCAGGGTATTTGGTCTGCAGGCGGGCGGTGATATTAACGACGTTCTTAGTATAACTTCTGATACGGGAGGGCAATCATTCAAACTCTCAAGAAACAGTGCCGAGATTATTGATGCTGTCACTGCAGCCCTCGATTCCACCACCAAAAACCTCAGTGTTACTCTAGAGCCCTATGGCGACTTTGCCAGAGTTATTCATAGCATCGTTCCTACAGACTCATCTTCATCTCCTAATGGTTCTGCCATAAAAAATGTGAATCCAGGAGACAACATTAGTTTTGATGTGACCTTCAATAAAGGTATTTTCAACGACTCGCGTACTCATAAACTGTCATTCCGCTTAAGAGTGCAGGCTGATGGTGTTGCAACTATTCAGGAAATCCCTGTCGTTCTGCAAATAAATTAAGGAGTGAAAGAATGAAATACTTACAACTGGTCGCAGTCCTGACAGTACTATTCTGCTCTTTCCTAAGAGCAGAGGAGTCATGCACAGCTGAAGTGTCTGATAATGGTCAGCAGTATCATGTAATGAACAGTGCAGGCCAGAACCTTGGCTATATAAGCCCCAATGCTGACGGGAGTTGGTTTATGTGGATTGATAGGCAAGGTGCTATGAATCAATCGGCTGACAATCTGTATTCCGCTTTGGAAACGGTATGCCAGTCCAGCGCGCAAGCAAAATCAGAATAGTGTCAAAGTAGTATAACTATGCATTGGGCTGAAGCCTCTCTGGCTTCAGCCCCACTCCACATACAATACTTCAAAAGGAATATCTTTCCCGGTAAAGAAGTCGAGCCAACGTTTCTGGTTTTCCTGCAGTTTATCACCCGGCCCTTTTACTTCAGACCACCGATACTCACCTGTTTCAGGCTTAAACAGTATCAAGTCAGGAAAGCCCGTTCGATTATGGGCAATATCAAACATCAGCTTACCGAATACCGCTTTAAAATGTTCCTCTGGAATCAAATCACAGGCTAGAGTAATCATCTCTTCAGTCAGCACAGACCAATGCACCAGTCTGTTAGCAATACCCTGTTTGTCCCGGTATGTTTTTATAACCTTTGATTTAAAACTGTTCTGATTAATTTCAATAATTCTTTCTTTAATTTGCAGACTTCTTTTTTGATAGAAATCATTAGTCATTAAATCGGCAGGTGCCGACTGAAAAGGGTGAAAGAAAGCATCTTTGATATCAGCAAAAATAACGTCCCAGAAGTACAGACCAGCCAACCCGCTTATCAGACTGTTCTCAGCATAGAATGCCTGCCAGCCCTGTTGCTGGTAGTAATCCAAAGCAATCAGTTCAACTCTTTGGTCAGACTCTGCCAGAGCAATATAAACTTCAGGATACTGACGCCGATTGCGCCTCGGCTTCTCACCGTTGAACTTGCTGATAAAGCGTTGCGCAAAAGCTAACTCCATATCACTGAAAGGTTGCTCAATTATTTGCTGGCAAACTCTGATTGCAGCCTGATTCTCACTTTTCTTATCCAGAATACGAGCCATTCTTTCTCTGGCCGGCGGCATGCTGGATTGCTGAAAGAGTTCAAGCGCTGATGAATAACTCTGCTGTCGTTCA
Source organism: Endozoicomonas sp. OPT23 (assembly GCF_009653635.1). Lineage (GTDB taxonomy): Bacteria > Pseudomonadota > Gammaproteobacteria > Pseudomonadales > Endozoicomonadaceae > Endozoicomonas_A. The sequence continues at coordinate 425,724 of NZ_PPFD01000003.1, forward strand.
AGCTCTCTGGCTACACGGTTTATCAACCGGCTGTAACGCCGCAACATCAAAGACTGGTCTGGTTTAGCTGGAATCTCATCAACCAGAGATATCAAGGTTCCCGTATCACGATTATATTCAGCTTCCGCTGCAATGGCTGCCACTTCAGACAACGCCAAAGCTTCTTCCATTTGCTCTCTGTTTTTAAACAAACGATTCTGCTTATTTAATGGATATTTTTCATACTGGGTAATCCCTAGATCACTCAATACAAACTCGGTGAGATTCTGATAGAGATTGCCGAAGAACAGGAATTTAAAGCTAGTAATTTCCAGAGTGAATTCCGGTTTATAGACAATAAATGGCAGTTCTGGAACAGTGATATTCTGATCAACAAGTATCGATACCAGTTCACTTTTCTTTTTACTTTGATGCCCATTTAAATGAGTTCGAAACTGTTTTACCAGCTCGGGCTTAGTCAACAATCCGGCAAGCTCATTAACCGTTAAAGCAGGGTTGATAACAAGCAACCTTTGATCAGCCAACTGCTGAGCAGCAAAATCAAGACGATCAATTTCTTCATAGCTGAGTTTGTCTGCCCTGAAGAATTGCCCTTTTCGGCTGATCAGCCTTACGTATAGTTTTCTAGGTTCATCACCAAGAGAAAACCAGTGCTCCAGAAAAGACTTCTCTTCAGCATTTAGCAGATCATCATACTGGTCAGCCACAAACCCGAGAAACAACTGAAAGTTGGTCAGGTAATAATCATCGGGAATATTCGCCGGTTCTGCCGCCATGCCACTGCCAATAGCTGAAATAACCAGCTAAGATTAACAGCTCATTTATTGGATAGGCACCCTGCAGTAATGTCTGAAGAAGATCTGGTCACCGAAGAGCATCTGATAGAGATTGTTGAAAACCAGCTGACCGAGAATAACCCTCCTCGCGTGAAGGAAACCCTGTTCAGGCTGACCATGTCTGGCATGGAACGTCCTGAAGCGATGGAATATATCGCCTGTGCCCTGTCTGTAGAGATTGTTGATGTAATCCAGAACGATGCCAAATTTGATGGCGACCGCTACATCAAAAATCTGGACTCCCTGCCTGAAACACCCTGGATGGGCTGAACACCCACTCCTCAGGCAATCAAGACGTTAGCTCATACTGATTGCCTGGCCTGCTTTCCTGACATGCTTTCCTGACATAGTTTCCTAACACGATTATCTGACGTAATTACTTAACGTAAGCGCCCCCTAATCCATTAGGGTCATGCCGTCTAAACAGCTCTTTCTTTAAGTTATTCCTAACTCTCAAAAAAATGCCTCCAAGAAGAATAACAATAAAATGTCAGACTCCAACGCTCCCTACGATAAGCCTGAATGGAAAACGCCGGAATCACCTACCTGGGCAGCCCGTCGTCGTGCCGCAGAAGCCGCCCGAAAGATGATTGAAAACTTTGTGATCTGTACCGCTGAGGAAGACACTCTTAACCAGCTAGCCGATCAACTGGAAGCGGCGGCAGAAAAACTGGCAGAAACACCCTTAACTAACGGGCGCTTTGAGGGCTCAGGTCTGAAAGAAGAAACTTTCAACGACCGTGGATATGAGCTAGGCCCTGTTGAGGGCCGATGCAACCCGCTGGCAGCACCACTAACCACATGGATTAATGACAAAGGCGTTCATGGCAGAGTAAATATGGGCTGGCGTTACGAAGGCCCTCCTTATACGGTGCACGGCGGCCATGTAGCGGCACTGTTTGATCAGTTTCTCGGGGTAGGTCAGAAAACCACCGGCACTCCTGGTGTAACCGGCGAACTATCCATTCGTTATCATAAGATGACGCCGCTCAATACCGATCTGGAGCTGTTTGGCTGGCTGGAAAAGTCGGAAGGCCGGAAGATCGTTATGTCCGCTGAAATCAGAGCCAATGGTGAAGTCACAGCTTCCTGCAAGTGCCTGTTTATTCGTTTGAGCAAGGCGTCTGTCGAGCAGATTCATCAGAAGACTATGTAATTACATAGCCTTCTGCTTGAGGGAATGAGTTCTAGCTGCTGGAGAACAGTCTTTACACTCTTCCCTTTCTCGAATTTATAAACCGTATTTCCTTAACGCTGCGATTTCTGAATAGCAGTGATGGCAGCGATACGCCAATAGCCAGCGCCAATAATACAAAGATAGTGTTAAGACCATTTCCCACCGCCAGAATCAGAAGATCAGCGGATGCTTCCTGAGCTCGGCTGAGCTCCATTAATCCCATCATCGAGCGATAGGCAAACACACCGGGAACCATGGGAATTACAGCCGGAGCCATAAATACAGTGGTGGGCGTATGAACCCAGTGAGCAATCTGAATGGCCAGCAAACCCATTGTGCAAGACGCAATCAGAGTGCCTGAAAGCAAGTCTCCACCGTAATGAAGTGTGATTCCGCGCAAGCCGTATCCCAGAGCGGCCAGTAGCGCCGTAGCCCAGAACACTCTTATAGGTGCAGTAAACAGTGTCGCAAAACCTATAGCCGCCAGAGCTGCCCACAGGCATTTTTCAAACAGTATCCAGGTCATTATTGATTCACTCCCAGCAGGCCAGAGCTAAGCACAATGCCCATGGCGATGGAAAAGGCGATCACCACACCCTGCATGGCTCGCCCCTGACCAATCGTGATATGGCCATGCATCAAATCGATAATGCCATTAATCATAGGAACGCCCGGGATCAGAAAGAGCACCGATGTGGCTACTGCTATTTCCGGACTTTGACCAATCTCCAGTGGAATACCAATGCCACTGATACCGCTGGCAATGAACGACGCTGAACCAACACTCAGTGCAAGGTTGTAGCCTCTGTGCAGCAGTGCATTTCTGGTGGTGAAGCCCAGTGCTGTTGCCACACCGGCCAACAGCATTGCCAATGGCTCTCCACCCGCCAGACGACAGAATGCCATGCCAGCCAGGCTGATCATGGTGACCAGCTTGATCTTTGAATAATGGGGAATGCTTCTGATCCGCTCTACTTCTGTGCGAATCTCGATAAGCGTCATGTCATCAACACCTGCTTTCCAGCTCAAACGACTGATTGCAGATACCACACTCATATTCACACCATAACCTTTGATACGCCGAAAGGCCGTATGCTCAAAGTCATCACAGTGATCATTAGTCAGTGTCAGGGTGACACCAGAGAAGGAGAAGAAGGCTTGAATATCATAGCCAAGGGCCTTGGCGATTCTGACAATGTTCCGGTTCACCCGTTCGGTGTGAGCGCCGGAAGCCATCAGCAATTCAGCGATATCCAGAAGAAGGTTGGAGCATTCACGATGCCGGTAGTTACCTCGGGCAACTACCGGCCTTTCGGCAGGTTCAGTAGGCATGAAAACAGCATAGGCAGATTAAATCAGTTGTGAACTATAGCCTGTTTTCATAGGTCGCTTAGCTGATACCTGTCAACGCGAGCCAATAAAACCTTATCGATCTCCACGACCTGCACCACGAATGCGAGGGTCTTCGTCATAGCTTTGGGTCGCTTTGGTACCTGATTCCGGTTCCAGAGTCTGAATGGTGACACCACCATCAATATCCAGAATGGTGCCGGTAATATAGCTGGATGCTTCTGATGCCAGAAACAGTGCACCATCGGCAATTTCATCACTGGTTCCCCAGCGTCTCAACGGTGTTCCTTCTTTAATTGCGTCGTACATTCCCGGCTTTTTCAGGATGACATTTTCCATTCCCCAGGAGCCTTCAATCGGACCAGGTGAAATACCGTTAACGCGGATACCTTCTGGCCCCCACTCAATAGCCAGTACTTTACAGAGCATGTTTACACCAGCTTTGGCAGAACAGACATGAGTCTGATAAGGCATAGGGCGTACCGCTTCAGGCGCAGTAATCGCCATCAGAGAAGCTCCCGGCTTTCTCAGGAAATCAAAAGAGGCTTTGAATACGTTAAACGTTCCCAGAAGGTCAATATCAATAATGGATTTGAACGCATTGGCACTCATGCCAACGGCTGGGGCATAGAAATTACCAGCCTGACCAGCCACCACGATATCAATGCCACCAAAGGTTTCGGCGGTGATTTTCATGGTTTCATAAACACGATCGTAGTCGCGTACATCACCTGGCAGACCAAGCGCTTCAGCGCCCATGTCACGAATTTCCTGAGCGGCCGACTCGGTACGGTCAACTGTACGACTCATTACTGTTACTTTGGCGCCCTGCTCTGCAAATCGCTTGGCGATCTCCAGATTAAAGCTACGGGTTCCACCAGCAACGTATGCAACCTTGCCTTCAAGGGTGCGTTCTTTAAATGCCGACACAGCACTCTCCCTGTTGTTATTTTTATATTTAGAGTTTTGGAATAATAGTTATCAAACATCAGGATGGCTGTATTCACCTACCGTCGGCGAACTAGTCAGAATGAACTACTGACTGTAAAGAGAGCATCTACCCACATGAGTGAATAGTCTGGTTATGGTATAAATACTCCAGATGTTCTGTTGGGAATAAGCAAAAATGATCCAGTTTCTGAAAGACGTAAAAAACATGCACTGGGCTGCCAGATTGATTCTGATTCTGGTGGTTCTGAAAGCTCTGGCTGCCGTATATCGTGAGCAGGCCATTTTTTAATTCAACCAGCTACAGATAATAAAAAGTAAAAGGACGGATTAAATGCATTTTGCACTATTGGGGCTACTGATCATTCTGCTGGTTGTGGCTCCTCAGTACTGGGTAAAGCGCACACTCAATCGACATGGTTCAAACCTGAAAGCTATGCCCGGTACAGGTGGAGAGCTGGCCAACCATCTAATTGAAAGGTTTGAGCTTAGCGGTGTTACGGTTGTGAAAGGCGGGCAGGGTGAAGATTACTATGACCCTTCCCGAAAGCTGATTTCCCTTTCACCCCAGCATTACGAAGGCCGTTCCGTCGCCGCTGTTGCAATAGCTGCACATGAAACCAGCCATGCTTTGCAGGATCAGGAAAACAACCCTGATTTTTTACGCAGAGAAAAAAGGATTCGTCTGGCTGTGAGTATTCAGCAGTTCAGTTCTATCGCTCTAATGATTTCACCACTGATTTTTCTGCTGACACGGGCGCCTCACAGTATGTTGCTGACTGCTCTTATCGGCATCAGTGGTATGGTGGCTGCTATCTGGGTTCAATTTCTTAACCTGCCCATTGAGCTTGATGCCAGCTTTAAAAAGGCTCTGCCCATCCTTTCGGAAGGCTACCTGCCTGATGAACACCTACCTGCCGCCAACGAAGTTCTTAAAGCCGCTGCATACACCTATGTCGCAGCAGCTCTGGCCAGTGTGGTCAATCTTGCACGCTGGGTAGCCATTCTTAGACGATAATCAGCCGCAGCCTTTGTTGGTCTGTACTAGCCTGTAAAAACTCATACATCTGATTACAGGTTGGATAGCATGCAGATAATACAGAGGTTTTGTCGTTTATGGCTGTATCTGATTCTGTCTCTAATTTCTCTATCAGCCCTTTCTGAACCTAATTGCACCGACTGCAACAAAGAGATGAAACCGAAAGGCGAACATTGGTCGTGCCAAAATGGAGACTGTAAAAAATACGATATTGTTGTAAACCTTCAAGGAAGCGCTATAAATTCGGACTCTGTTAGCGACCTTGGTATTCCTGATTTACGTCTTGCTGATCCAGATAGTGACGAGGGTGGAGAGGTAAAGTCAAAGTATGAATCTAATACTGAAAGAGAAGAGGACGAGATCGCTGCAGCAACACCTCCTTCTGATTCCTCTGAGATAACGCTGAATGACTGTTTACTGTTAGTGCCAGTTACACATCGATTAAGCATACTGACGAACTTTTTCGGAATAACCGGCAGTGAAGCAGTTCAATCCTTTATAGTTTCACTTTCTGAGCAACTGGATATAGCACCAGAAGAGGCAGCTCGAATTATTCGCCAAATATCAAGGATTAATACAATATACACGACCATCGCCCAACAGATTAATGTACAAACCGCTGCGCAATCTCAAAACGCCTTGGTTCATATGACAAATCTGAGTACAACACTAAAACAGGAGGACTCTCATGCATCAGTTGGGCAGTCGTGGGATAATTTCATTACCGAGCATGGAGCAGAAGTTCAAATACAGAGAAGACTGGGCCGTTCGGACACATCTCACGAAGAACTCTATGCCCTGGCAGGCTCTGCACTGGGTGAAGGGCAAACTCTTACACTTGCTGCCCAGTTACAGACAGGAGGGATATCTCTCTTGGTCGCAGAACCCGTTTTTTCTGATTCATCAGAGTTTTCTGTGGACTTGCACAGCCCAAATTCTGGGTCTTTCAGCATGACAGTAAATCAACTGACAGATTTTCTTCGTGAGTTTGTCGTACAAATCAATGTTTCCAGCTTTGCTGTGCTTGTTCAGTCTCCACAGTCCCAACAGGGTGGTGCTACTCCAATGTAAGAGTCTGTTTAACTAATTACTGCTGTTAAATACTCAAAGTAAGTGTGCTTACACTCATACTGCAACACTGAGCACAGCCATCAGCGTAAACATAGACATCACAGTCTGTAGTGTAATAATGGCCGACATCAGTCTTACATCTCCGCCCAACTCTCTGGACAGAATATGTGATGTTGAGGCTGTTGGCAGTGCAGCAAACAATACTAGAACAGAAAGTGCTATTCCTTCGACACCCAGAAGCATCGCAACCCCTGCTATCACTGCTGGAAAGAGCAATAATTTAAACAGACAGGCAATAATAATCTCCAGTTTGGCGGCTTTTATTTGATCAAGATGTAAGCCCACCCCTACCGATAGAAGCCCCAACGGCAAAGCTGCTGAACTTAACACTGACAGGGTCTGGTTTAATGGCGACCAGATTCCCGTACCTATAACATTAATGGCTCCCCCTGCAAAGCAGGCAAGAATCAGCGGATTCTTGATAATCGAACGAATAAACGACATGGGAGACAGACTTGACTGACTCGCATAGATCGAAAAAATACTGATACAACAGATATTGATAATCGGCACAAAGAAAGTAATTAGAAACGCAGCCAATATCAAACCTTCATCACCATAGAGCGAGCTGACCAGTGCAAGGAAAACATAGGAGTTAAAGCGAAGCGCGCCCTGATATACGGATGTGAAAGCAGCTCCTGAAAAGTGCAGCCATGCTCTGTTGAGAGCAACAAGAATCGTCGTCAGTATGGCAACAGCCAGTAAAGAGCTGCTGATAAAAGCAGTTCCTTCAAACCCTTGCAGATCGGCATTGGACAACTTGTAGATAAACAGTGCAGGAAAAAGCGCGTAATAGGTAAAACGATCCGCCTGCTCCCAGAACCCTTCTCCGGGAAAGCGCAGGTGTTTGAAGGTATAGCCCAGAAATATGAGCAAGAATATCGGCAGCAACGAATCCAGAATAGCTTGCATAGACTTCTTATTATCCCTGAGAAACAAGCATTATTATTGCTGCCAACCATAGCTCAGTGGGGGTTATATTTCATTGGCTCTGGAGTGCAAACAGAAAAAATCACACGATAACTACCATGAAGCAGTACTCATCCAGAGTTTTGTCTGAAGCTGTTTCAAGTTGTCACCTGAAGACTGCCCAGTTTAAAATTTTACATATTCATCTTATCTACTATTTTTCACATGAACATATTAACTTTCTACACAAATAATGAAATTAAAGTTATTTTTTTGTTTAGCCATCCTGTTCTCATCGAATGTCTATTCAGTGTTTTTGACAGCGAATGGAATAAAAGACCCTAAATACATTGTTTACAGGGACTCAGATCAAAATTCTGAAAGAAGAGAAGAACTTACTTTTACTTTTGATGATCGTGGAACGACTCAGTACTCTGTTGGGGAAAAAACCCGTTCATTCACCTCGATAGAAGCTTCACCTGTCTTCCACACTTTCGCCTCTCAAATTCACAGCAATCATCCACCTGCTTTTTTTACCATTGGCTTCACTGCAGCTATGGCTTTAATCATATCCCAATATTATTCAGTCAATAGCCATCAGTCACCAGGGCAAATACTGAACTCATTTACCTTAGTAAGCTTTTCAAGTCAGCTCGGAACCTACACATTAGACATAACTGAAGAAGGGTCTGGTTTTTCAGCATCCATCACAATAACGCCTGGAAGGGGTAGTCAAACATCAATATCAATAAACCACCAGGGAGAGATCAATTACTATACAGTTGTTCCTGCGAGAAAAGAGCCAAATGCAACTGATCACCTTCAGAGTTCACCAGACCAGGATTCTGAAAGAAAAAAACAGAAAACCTCCCCATGGAATTTATTCTGCTGCTTCCAGAGAGGTGACAATTCAGTTGAGCTTGAGGCATCAACCAATTTTCATGGTACATATAAAGCTTTGGTCAATGGCTATGAGTGGCATCTTATTGCATCTCTTACCGCAGTTTTGTTCTCTACGGTTTATGCCCAACCCAATGGATATAGTTCTTATTTCCAGTAAGAGATGATGGTTGCTTTATTACCCTCTGATTCGAACTCCCTCTCCACGGTAAAGAAAGGTCTTTTTTCTCTTCCTCATACTTACCATCAATCAATACATCCACATAGCGAACGACTTCTTTCTGAAGCAGGGACAAATCTTCAAAAAGGTAACCTGTCCAGAGCCAGATATTTTTATCCGGCAGTTCAGCCTTTACCCGCTGAACAAGATGAAGAATGTCACTGAGGTTAGCTGGAAACAAAGGATCTCCACCAGAAAGAGATAAGCCATCACGATGAATACGACTATCAGACAAATCCCGCAATATCTGATCGACCATATTCTCAGTAAACGGGTGGCCTTGGGAAGCATCCCAGCTGGACGAATTATGGCAACCTTTACAAAGGTGTTCACAGCCGCTGACAAACAGAGTGCAGCGAGTGCCCTCACCGTTCACAACATCGATTGGGTAATACTGCAGGTAATTCATAGGTCGGATAAAGCCTGAAACCTGTAATAAACAGAGGTCAGGTATTCTACTAAAAAGAGTACCATCAGGTTAACGACCAAAGCACAGAGCCCCAGGTTAATCCCCAAAACCTGCTTAACGCTATAAAACAACCCTATCAAGAGAATCGAAAATTTTGCTATCAGACCTGCGAGCAGAGAACGAACCTTAAGGTTCCGGTACTTCATGGTCTGAGCTTCTGTACCATGGCACAGAGGCTATCAGAAGAAGAATAACGGCAGAATGAAGCAGTAACCGTTTATACCTGTTTATCACTATTTTCTACTCAACTCAGGAATAGAAAAAATAGCACAAAGCTAAAGAGCCATTATTTCTCTATAGGCTCTGAAGGATGGGGCTCAGCGGGCGAAATAACTCTATATATTTGATACTGAGCGGTTTTTCCATGGATCCAGTCAATTCGAATACACTGCGGGCGGTTTGCGAGAACATAACCAAAATGTCTGCAGGCGAGTATAAGTATCGAGTGGGGATGAAAGAAGACTCAAAAGTTGAGGTTCGACTGGTCAACACAGATCAAGATTTTGTTGAAAGCGAAACTCGACTTATTAAGTATCTTGAAAGGCAATGTAACTACTATCAGGTTCCGTTCCCAAACCTTCTATTAAGCGAAAGAAAAGTACTCACTCTTGAGAATCAGGAATTGATCCAGTGCTGTAAATCACTTCTCACGGCTTCCAAAAATACCAACTACCGACCTCAACCAGGCGGGGCTGTTGGAGGGGCGACACATACTACGAACCAGCCTTCGGCATCACAGAGCTACAGGCATTCACACCTGCCCCCTCATCCCTGGAGAGAACCTCGAAATGACAAGCCATATCCTAACCGGCCACCTGTCAGAGATTACGTTCCTAATCCACTCAATCTGGGAACATCAGCTTCTCCGACACGCCCCAGCGCTCCAGTCATAAAAGCATTTGGTTGCTCCCCCCCTCTGTCTGTAGGAACCGTAGTGAGGTGTGCTCCTGAAGACAAGAATGTTCAGGAGATTCGAGAGAACTTCCGGGATTTATCCAGAGGGCTGCCCGTTCGCTGTATCGGAAACGATGCTACTGAAGATCAGAAAAACTCTCTGGCGCAAGTCGTTAGAATTCAAAAACAAATGCTTGATAAAGATGATGTTTCCACAATGGAGACTAACCGGCCAGTCACTCATTTGTTTGAAGGCTGTAAAACAATGCTCTATAGAGATGACGGGGTCATTTTCTGCTTTAAGCCCGAGCAATTGACGTCTACGGCCATATTTCCGAAAAATGTTCTGTCAAATGAGTTTAAAGGAAAGAGCCAAGACGAAGTCGAAGCAATGGCTGATGATGAGGTCAGGAGGGGAAGCCGTCGATTTGCATCTGTTTCTGCGCTTGGCAGAGCTATGAAAGAACGGGAAAGTCACTTTGCCACTCTGGACAAAACACCTTGCCGCCCTCCCTATTTCTCAGTAAATGCACACAAAGACAGCTGGTCAGGCTGGGTAAAAAACTGGCTGCCACTGGCTGATCAAATAAACCCTGGCTGGACAAAACCAGAACAAATCACTGCCCAATATTTATTAAAAGACAGCATGAAATCCCACAATGAACACGTAGTTCTGGATATTACGCCCTACGCTATTTCAAGCTGCCTTCACTACCTTGCACCTATAGATTTCAAGAAAGATCACTCCATCTATTGGTACCTGGGGGCAAGAATAGAGGCCATTCAAACGATAAAGCCAATGTTACACAATTTAACCCACAACCCTATGTTACCAATGGTCGTTTATGACCCGTCCAGAGGTTGTATTCAGGAAATAGTAGAATTGAGCGACATCCTTCCTGAAGAGCTTGTCAACTATCCTATGCTCGCAGAATTACTGACAGAGAATACGCAAGCTTGGATTGAATCTTGTAAACACTGGGGAATCAATAGAGCCAGCATTGAAATACTGATGTCTAGAATGCCTCTTAAGCAACAATTAGCATTCATGTTGCACAATTCTAGAGAGGCTCGTGGAGGTTTGAATCAGCTTTTACCTGCACTCTATGAAACTGTGTTTCTTCCCGCACAGCCTGTGCGAGACCCTATGAATCCAACCCAGACCTGTCAGGACCTTCTCGATCAATACTTTTACAAACCTCAATCACTGAATGAGCTCAGCTATTGTATTGAAAATAAAAAAAATCCTGAAGACATTCGAAACCCAAGAACACCTGAAGATGCCATGCGAATGGCTGTCTCCTGCGAGAGTTACTGTCAGCTGCTGGAAAGCAGTTGTAATGTTCAATTCAGTGAACAGGAACGTTTGTTACTGACTTATGCCTCAATGCTATTGAATTCTACAAGCCCTCCTGAGCAAGCAGCTAAGCATTTCAGAAAACACTTTTCCAGCATCTTTCCCGGGCCCGCAACCGAAAAAATTGCCAAAGCTATTGAACAATTGAACCAAGCCCCAGATAAAACAGACAACCGCCTCTGGCTATATCAGCACATCCTGCATACCTCTTTCAGGATGCCCGCCTTTGCCAGAGGCCAGTACCCTGAATTAAATAAAGGTGAATTCCCAATGGTAGATGACTTGAGGTTTGAGGAACATGAACAACTTGAGCCACTGCGTTTACCTGAAGAATTAAGGGTCAACCGGGACTTCAGGTCAGGATTAACTGCATTACTTCACGGTATGTGCGACCTGAATGAAGTAACTGGCGAAGGCTATCTCAAAGACCACCGAAAAAGAGGGCACTTCACCCAACGGCATAATACAAAGCCCATGACAAAACAACTAAATCTCGAAAGAGAACTTAAATTCCGTAACCCAGCCAACCTCTGGACAGCCATGCATGACCAGCTTAAAGAGAATGCCAAGCGTGAAATTTGCAATGAAACCAGTGTGCGGGTTGACCATACACACCAGCTGGATGAACTCGATTTGCCTGAAGACCTGAACACCTTTGATTTGTTAACTGTCACATCAGCCCCTGTCATGGAAGTTCTTGACCCGCTTACGCATCATGTCGAATACAACAGACTTGCCAGGCCAACACACAGCCTTTCTCACAAAGATATGGAACTGGTTAAAGCCAATCCAAAGTTGCAGCAAATGATTGCAGATGAAGGCTATAAAAGACCACCCAAGGATCTACTTTCCGACATCAAGTCACCCAGTAAAAAGTATTAATCAAGTTCCTCTTATAAATGCTTAACCCTGCGGGTCACTTCCTCCTGCTTGCCTTTGATAAACGGTCGGCTGTTAGGCTGGCCAAGATAACCACAGACCCTGCGAGTCACTGACATTTTATCGGAATCACGGTTCTTGCACTGAGGGCATTCAAAGCCTCTATTAGTGGCGTGAAACTCACCTTCAAAGCCACAGCTGTAGCAGGAGTCATTAGGCGTATTAGTGCCGTAGTAAGGTACCTTGTCGTAGGTGTAGTCCCAGACGTTTTCCAGCGCTTTCAAGTTATGGACCATATTCGGATATTCGCCATAACAGATAAAACCACCACTGGCGTACATCGGGTAGTCCATCTCAAAGTCTACCTTGTCATAAGGCGTAACCTTCTTTTCCACATCCAGATGGAAAGAGTTGGTGTAGTAACCCTTGTCAGTCACTCCATCGATAACACCAAATTCATTCTGATCCAGCCGACAGAAACGATCGCAAAGACTTTCACTGGGTGTTGAATAAAGACTGAAGGCGTAGCCGCTTTCCTCTTTCCAGCGGTTCACCGTTGTATTCAGATACTCAACCACCTCAAGACCTTTCTGTCTGAGAAGTTCACAGTCGTATATATCACCCTGCTGATAAAGCGCTCGAATAGTTTCATGGATACCAATATATCCCAGCGAGATAGAAGCCCGACCGTTTTTGAATACGTCACTGACCTTGTCGTCCGGCTTCAGTCGTATACCGCAGGCGCCTTCAACATAGAGAATTGGCGCCACTCTGGCCTGAACATTGTCCAGACGCTGAATACGGGTCATCAGTGCTTCTCTGGCCAGCTCCAGCCGTTGATCCAGCAATTCATAGAAAGCTTCTTCACTTCCGCCGCTTTCAATAGCCACTCTTGGCAAGTTAAGGGACACAACCCCAAGATTGTTTCGACCATCGTGAACCAGCTTGCCGTTTTCTTCATAAGTGCCAAGGAATGAGCGACAGCCCATCGGCGTTTTAAAGCTGCCGGTGACTTCCACCAGCTTGTCGTAGTTCAGAATATCGGGATACATGCGCCTGCTGGCGCATTCCAGTGCCAGCTGTTTGATATCGTAGTTAGGGTCTTCTTTCGCAAAGTTCACCCCTTTACGAATGGCAAACACCAGCTTTGGAAACACCGGTGTTTTGCGGTTCTTTCCCAAACCATGGATACGGTTTTTGAAAATCGATTTCTGAACCAGCCGTTCTTCCCAACTGGTGCCGAGACCGAAACCAAAAGTGACAAACGGTGTCTGGCCATTGGCGGTGTGAAGGGTGTTAACTTCGTATTCCAGGGCCTGATAAGCGTCGTAGCAATCTTTCTCGGTATGCTCCATGGCATACTGCTTTGCCTTTTCTTCGTCGCCTATCCAGCGCATGCCTTCAGCTAAATGCTTCTGATACGTCTTGGTGACATAAGGCGCATGAATACGATCAATTTCATTAATACTGGTGCCGCCGTATATATGGCTGGATACCTGGGCGATGATCTGAGCCGTAATAGCGGCTGCAGTGGTAATGGACTTTGGTGTTTCAATTTCCGCATTCCCCATACGAAAACCATTGGTCATCATGCCTTCAATATCAATCAGCATGCAGTTAAACATGGGAAAGAAAGGCGCATAGTCGAGATCGTGATAATGGATCTCACCCTTTTCATGGGCTGCGGTTATATGCGTTGGCAGAATATGCTGCTTGGCGTAATGTTTGGCAACAACACCGGCAAGCAGATCTCGCTGGGTAGGGATAATCTTGCCGTCTTTATTAGCATTTTCATTCAGGATGTCATCGTTATCCTGATTAATAATACTGAGGATATCCTTACTGAGAGCATTGCGGGACTCACGCTCTATATCTCTGGAATTACGGTACTCAATGTACTTTCGTGCCGCAGCCTTGTGATTGCTTCGCATCAGCAGGTCTTCAATCATGGCCTGCACATCATAGATATCCACGGTCTCCCGGTTCGAAAAGCAGGTGCTTACCCTATCCGCCAGTGATGTCGCAAAATCATCATCCTTAATATGGGCATCGTTAAGTGCCTTTGAGACTGCCACGACAATGCGTGAGCAATCGAAAGGCTGTCGAGAACCATCTCGTTTGATGATATCGGTCATCGGAACTGCTCCGGAGAAAGAGTAAATAGAGGGTTGAGCCAGCGAGAGAGACAGCTTGCGGAAATATGAATCACACCTTCCCTAGTGATCAAAACCCACGCAAAACACTATATATAGTAGGCGGCGCACATAGTACTTTCTATTCTCTGCTTCTGTAATTGATGCAGGTCAGTTTTTTAGAGTGAGGGATTGAACGCACTCCGACAACAAAGGTCGAAAGCTGGCTAGACAGCACAGCAGGGCTGAATGACAAACACCTTCTTTACTAATCAGGTTGGATTGCAAAGGCTGATCTACTATGATGCCTGCCATTTTATCCACAGAACATTCCGGATATCTCCATGAGTCCTTACACCTCCCCCGTTTCAGAATTACTTACCCTTGGCGAATGCGATTGGCAGGAGTGGTCGGACTACAGCCGCTTTGAATTTACCGAAGCCCATATTCCGGAACTGTTAACACTGTCCCAGGACTGGAAACTGTTTGAACACGACGACTCAGAAATCTTCTGGTCGCCCATCCACGCCTGGCGTGTTCTGGCAGTGCTGAAATCTGAAGCCGCTGTTGAGCCGATGATTGACCTGCTGCACAAGCACAATGAACAGTTTGCCGTATCCGGCTTCCTGCCTGCTGTACTGGGTCGCATGGGTGCACTGGTCACTGAACAGCTGTGGAGCATCGCCCGTAACACCGAAAACGATGAAGACTCTCGTGATCTGGCGCTGGAATCCCTGCGCTGGAATGCCAGCTACCATGCAGACGCTAAAGAACAGACCGTTGCCGAGTTCATCAAGCTGCTGGATGACCGGGAAGACGACGACAGCTTCCTGAACACTGCGCTGGTTGGCTGTCTGATTGATCTGCAGGCGAAAGAAGGTATTGAAGCCATTCGTGCAGCCTACGACCGTGACCTGGTAGAGCTGGAAGTCCATGGCGATATTGAAGATATCGAAATGGAACTGGAACTGAGAGAGACCCGTTCCTTCATTCCGGACTGGCGCTTTGATGATTACCAGAAAAAATTGCTAACCGAAGCCCTCGAGAAACACGGCAAGATGACTTACCGTGAAGTGGAAGGTTATCTGTTCGGTATCTGGGGTTCCCCTCAGCCAGTACCACCGAACCGCTGGCTGAATGCCATCTTCGGTGAAAAGCCCGAGTTCGAATCCGAGCAGCAGGAAAAAGACATTCATCGTACTATCTTCAACCTGTTCGATCTGATTGAACAGAGTGTTGAGATGGGTAACGATGTTCTGCCAAAAGAATGTCACTCAGAAACACCGACAGACGATGCTTTCCCTCTGCTGCAAGAATGGTCTAACGGTTTTGGCGAAGCCAACAGCCTGCTGGTGAACTTCTGGGAAGATGTCTTCCAACATCCAACCATGAAGGATCAGGAAGAGTCCTGGACAGCCTGCACTATTCTGCTGAGTGTCTGGTCCCAGCCTGAACATCTGCTGAAGAAAGGCAAGGAAGAAGGCGGTCCAAACATAGAGAAGATGCTTTCTGCCGTACCTTCTGTTGCCCGAGAGCTGGCTTCTATCGGCTCAGGTATTAAAACCCGCTGGCAGGCGGTTCTGGATACTCCTAACGAGCCAATCACTGTCGACAAGATTGGTCGTAACGATCCTTGCCCATGCGGCAGTGGTAAGAAGTACAAGAAGTGCTGCGGTAAATAATCAGACAGTGCACACGAATTCAGAAGCTGTTTGCCCGCCTTTGTGCCGGGCAAACAGCCATTTAATATCCGACTGCGTGTGTCTACACATTTATAGTCATAACTTTTACCATGCGCATTTTTTGCTCATGGTTGAATTATGACTTTTCATATCTTCTCTTCCAGCCGTCCCTTTGCGAACCCCTTCAGGGATAACTACTGATAGCCAAAAAAATAGTTCACATAACAATTAGATGGCTTGACTTACATCAACTCAAATAAGTCCTCCTAAAAATAGTCTCCCCGTTATTCAGGTTTTAATCTTAAATTTCAGGGAGACAGCCATGCTCGAGCTATTAATCGGGTTACTGGTAACCGTTAGTGTCGGTTATTTTATTATCAAGGGCTACAAGCCTGCAGGTGTACTTTTAACAGCGGGTCTTCTTCTGTTAATTACTACAGGTTTACTGGGTCATACTGTACTGCCATCAAAAGTGGCTTCCACCGGCAACATCATTACTGATTCCATCGAATTTGTTAAATACATGCTGAAGTACCGTGGTGGCGGCCTGGGTATGCAGATCATGCTGCTGTGTGGTTTTGCAGCTTACATGTCTCATATTGGTGCCAACAATGTTGTGGTTAAGCAGTTCTCCAAACCACTGCAGTTCATCAAATCACCTTATGTTCTTCTGGTTGCGGCTTACGTTATTGCCTGTCTGATGTCTCTGGCAGTAAGCTCTGCAACTGGTCTGGGTGTACTGCTGATGGCTACCCTGTTCCCGATGATGACAGCCATGGGTATTTCCCGTCCTGCCGCCGTTGCCGTATGTGCATCTCCAGCTGCAATTATTCTTTCACCAACCTCCGGTGACGTTGTTATTGCTGCTGAAAAGGCAGGCATGGCTCTGGATGTATTTGCGGTTCAAACCGTACTACCCGTTTCTATCTGCGCCATCGTTGTAATGGCCGCTGCAGCTTACTTCTGGAACAAGTATCTCGATAAGAAAGAGAACTCTCCAATGGAGAAGGTGGATATCTCCGAGATCGAAGTAAAAGCGCCTGCTTACTACGCGGTTCTGCCTTTCCTGCCCATCATTGGCGTATTTCTGTTCAATGGCAAAACCATTCCAGGCCTGAAGCTTGATATCTACACCATCGTGGTTGCATCTATTCTGCTGGGCGCACTGGTTGATTTCATTACCAAGCGCTTCGACGGTAAAGCCACTCTGGAAGACCTGGAAACCTGCTATCAAGGCATGGGCGACGCTTTCCGCGGCGTGGTAATGCTATTGGTTGCTGCCGGTGTATTTGCTCAGGGCCTGATGTCCATTGGCGCTATCGGTAACCTGATCGGTCTGGCTGAAAGTGCCGGTGCCGGTGGTTTTGCCTTGATGATGCTGCTGACTCTGCTGACGGTTGCAGCCGCTATTGCTACCGGTTCCGGTAACGCACCTTTCTATGCATTCGTAGAGCTGGCTCCGGCTCTCGCTGGCAAGATGGGCCTGAACCCTGCTTTCCTGATCATTCCTATGCTGCAGGCGTCTAACCTGGGTCGTACCATTTCTCCGGTATCCGGCGTGGTAGTGGCCACTTCCGGTATGGGTAAGATCAGCCCATTCGAAGTTGTGAAGCGTACATCTGTGCCTGTTCTCTCCGGTCTGGTGACTGTGATTATCGGTACACTGGTTCTCGTGCCTATGACCTGATCAATGATCGTTTTCAGGAACTTTCATAGAACATAGAAAAGCGGTGCAGCCCTGAGGCTGCACCGCTTTTTTTATGGCCTTCCATCTATTCTTTTCCAGATATTCTGGCCGATACCATCTGACAGGTCATCGGCAGGAATTAATATGGAATTCCCATCAAGCCTTATCAGAGCAGGGCACGCTCTGGTTCATGCATTCACCCCTAATCAGGAAGCCATTAAACAATATGGTGTTAAAGGGTGGCTGGTTCGTAAGATTTTACCTAAAGCCTTTGCAGACAGACTTATACGTACCCGTAAAGTGCGGGTCGTCGAAAGCCATGAATTGCCCTCTCTGAAACGAAATGACAAACCCAAAACGGTAGAAACCTCTCACCTCTTCAACAACAAACAACTTACTGTAATCAAGAAGGCCGCAAATGGATTTATGGACCGGGTTCTGGACAGATATCCAGACGAGCAGCCAAGTAAATACGGCCACGCCTTATGCATTACTGAAAGTATTTTTAAACTGATTGAAACTATTGATAGCTGCTGCAAAGACTTCCCAATTACAGATGAGCAAATGGATCAGGTTGTACAGCAGCAAGTCAAGAAAGCTATGTCACAATTGAAGGCCAAGGATCAGAAAAAAATACTGAGTCATCTCTCTGGTAGCTCTCTAGCTGGTGCCGTTATTTCTGCTCGCATACTGAGCAGGGAGCACCCTGATGATGAAAAACTAAAGGTGTTCCTGAAAGTAGCTGATGCAGCCTGTACTGGTATTCTTGACCACAAATCAGCTCGCAAAGAGGCCTCTGATATTCAGAAGCGACTTAGACATGAAAACCACGTATCAAAGAGAGGAATTCCTTCTGTACCAGCAGCCCTAGTGAATTCTATTGACACCCATATTTCTGAACGAAATCTCGATTTATCAGAAAGTCGCCTTCCCAGCCTTTTTGTAGAAGAGCAGCAGCCTCCCATACCTGCCAGAGCCAGTGCAGCTATCGCAAAATTCAAACAGGAAGGCCCACCATCCCGCGAACAGCTCAAGTCGCTCGTCAGCAACTACCTGAAAGCCATAAAGGAAAATGATCGTGATGGAATGATTGCCGGAATGTTCTGTTTGCACAAAGGGGTGTTAGACAATATGTGGCAGGGTAAATCAGCGACTCCCCTCTCGGAGGACCCGACAGAATGGAGCGTAGCAGGTGCTGATGATATCCCTGGTCAACTAAAACCTGTGATCGAAGAGGTACTCGGTTCTTTATCAGAGACCGAACTATCAGAACTGAAAGAGGCTTCTAAAAAAGCCGATCTAACAAAAGTTGCGGCTTCCATGGACCTTTATATGAACTGGTTCAGCTCTAAATCCGATATCCTGAGCAAACAAACTCCTAATGTATTGGTAACCTGTATCCCACCTTTCAGCGAGTTCGCCAGCCAACTGGGAATAGTAGACGACATTGCAGCTTTCTCTGCCGAGGCAAATGAAATAGTAGAGGCTACATATGATGGCAAATCATCCGTCTCCGCTCTGACCTTTCAGGAAGTTCATCAAACAGCACAGATGATAGAAGAGCTGGACTCTCAGCTGTTTGGAGGTAAAGACACAAACAGCTGATTTCATCATTCAGCTATTAAACAACAGCACTCAAAAGCAAGCTCTCCAGCTCACTCCAGGGCGGCAATTCCTTATCAATAATCTCAATTCGGCTGCCATCCAGCTGATCCAGTTCAATAATACTGACCACACCATTCTGGGCATTAAACCCTTTCAATCCCTGATCTGTTCTGATTACCGCTTTCAATCGATCAGCTGGGATACCATTGAATAACTGAAACAGTCGATCGAAAGAGAAAACCGTTTGTTCATCAAACAACCAGCCACAACTGAAGTGCCCCTGTCCTTTGTTTTCCCTGCGAACGAATGTCTCGCCTTCAGGCAAGGTCAACGGTGCAGTTTCAGGCATGGAATGATGGTGACTATGGGCACTCTTGTTATGAGCCTGTCGTTTAAAGCGGGGAAGATTTAACCAGTCTTTATTCAGTTCACCCTGCTGTACCCAACCTGTCGCTTTTTGCTGCTCAAACTGACGACTGTAGTCTTCAAAAAGCTGACGGTGCTCTTCACTGCATTGATCTGTTTTATTTGCCACCAGCACATCAGACAGCTGTGCCTGATCTCTGAAATTATCATTTTCCAGGTAGCGACTGTCACTCAACTGTCTCGGATCGATCAGACAAATACTTGCTCGCAGATCGAGTGCTTCATCGTAGTACTCACCCGTAAGCGTGTTCAGTATCTGCTCAGGATGCCCCAACCCTGTTGGCTCAATCAAAATACGATCCGGTTTGCTGCGGGCTATCAGCATATTCAGGCCAATCTGCATCGGCAAGCCTGCGACACAACACATGCAGCCACCGGGAACCTCCCTGACCACAGCCCCTTTGCCGGACATCATGGCTCCGTCAATACCTACTTCACCGAACTCGTTGACCAGTACTCCCCAGGTTTCATTTTCGGGTTTGTTGGCCAGCAGGTGGAGAATGGCTGTAGTCTTCCCGGATCCCAAAAAGCCGGTTATTAGATTTGTTGGTATTGCCTTGGCCACAGTGGTTACTTCTCCATACACCAGTTCAAAATCGTTATATTATAACAAAAAGAACTTTTCCGGTCATGAATACGCACATCTATCTCGAATTGCGAATTTGTAAACCGGTTCAGTCAGGTGCATTCTATATGCACCTTTGCAGTAACCACTGAATCACAACAATGAAACTGACCAAGCATACGGACTACGCGCTACGCATCCTGATTTATTCTTCTCTTCAACCAAAAGAAAGACTGCTCTCTATTCAGGAAGTGACTGATGTCTATGAACTGTCACGCAACCATGTGATGAAGATCGTGCAGAAGCTGGGTCAGGAAGGTTATCTGACAACCATTCGAGGTAAAGGCGGTGGCTTTCATCTGGGCAGAAAGCCTGAAGACATCAATCTTGGCGAGCTGATCAGTAAGCTTGAACCTTCCATGAAGCTGGTTAACTGCAAAGAACCCGTTTGTCGTATATCGCCAGCCTGCCGTTTGCAGAGCGTATTGTCTGAAGCTATGTCCAGCTTTCAGGAAGTACTCAACAGTTATACGCTGGCAGACCTTGTTGATAATCGAGATGAATTATCCAACCTACTGGCTATCAGTGCCTGAATAAGGCTACTCAGGTTTTCCGGCAACCAGCCGCACCTGATCCTGCGGGCCATGCTTCCATATTGGATAGTGGTTCGCAGCTCCCAGTTCTATTAATTCGATGTCAAAACCCTGTCGTTTAAAAGCAGTCGCAAGCTGTTCAGGATAAAAGAAATTGAAATAGCCAGGCTGATAAGCATCAAGATGGGCTGCGTATATTTCCCAGGCTGGATGACCTTCTGGCTCAAGGTTTCTGGCAGCACAAAACAGGTCCTGATACTCACGCAGTGCTTTCATGCAGCTTCCATCCCGCTCCCGTTGAGCAACCCTGAGCTGTTTTAACCCGACAGGTTGTAATAAAGACAGATCTTCACTGACTGTCGTCAGAATGACTTTTCCTCCCGGTATCAGAAGGTCATAAAACCTCTGAATACTGGCAAGCACTTCTTCATGATCAAGAAAATGAAACACTTCTGCGCAGAGAATCCCTGAGAAAGTTTCGTCTTTAAAAGGAATCGTTTCTGGCAGATGCAAGCAGTCGAATTCTATTCCTGTGCCCCTGTGCTGCTCTTTCAGCTCAGGAATAACCTTTGGGTTCAGCTCTGTAGCAATGACTCTCGCGCCCGTTTCAGCAGCCTGCAAACTATTCAGGCAATTGCCACAGCCAATATCCAGTAAAGGGTGACTACCGTCCCAGCAATCAAGCCAGTATTTCAATAACACATGAAGTGTATTGAACGTAAAACCGACTCTCTGGTTCAGAGGAGAAAAATCATGATTCAGGCGTGCCACTGAACTACCTGCCCTGCTGGAATGTCAGGGCAGTATAGATCAGCTAATAGCCAGAGACAGTCATCAAGCAGCCTTCAAAAGCTTCACCAGCATGGATACCGGGTGTGGCACATAGCCGTCGCTGAAACGTTTGATCTGACTTCGGCAGGAGTAGCCCGTAGCCACCAGCTTGCCGCTGTTTTCAGGCATATCTACATGCTCCTGCCAGCTCATCTCATAGAGCTTCTTCGAGGTTTCCTGATTACGACTTTCATGGCCATAGATACCGGCCATACCACAGCAACCTGTCGCCTGATAAGTCAGCTTTAAACCAAGGGCAGCATAGAGCTTCTGCCACTGTGATGGAGCCGCTGGCTGATTGGTGGTTTCAGTACAATGCCCCAGCAGTTTGAACTCACCTTCCAGCTTAATACCCTGCTGACTGATTGCATCAACCTTCTCGGCAAACCATTCGGAAAGCAGCTTAACGTCTGGTGCAGATTCACCCATCACTTCCCGATACTCATCCCGGTAAGTCAGAGTAACCGCTGCATCAATACCCATCATTGCAACACCACTGTCAGCCAGTGCTCTCAATTCCTGACCGTTGGTTTCTGCCACCTTTTCAAAGCGCCCCAGATAACCATATACATGGAGTACCTTGCCATTAGGCTTATAAGGAGCCACCAAAGGACGGAAACCAAGGCGAATCAGCAATTCAACCAGATCGGTCAGTACAGGGGTTTCAAAGAAGCTGGTAAAAGCGTCCTGAACAATAACCACTGTTTTGTCTTTTTCTGACTCGGGAATAGCCGACAGCAGACTGGCAGAAGCCACTGCCGCACCTGCACGACAACTGTCATCAAGCGGTGAGGTACTGGTGATCTTCGGCAGATCCTGCAGGCCAACTGTCTTTGCCATCGCCCTATTAGCCAGCTTTGAGCCAGCCAGCAGGTTATAAGCACCTTTACCTTTCGCAAGAACTGGCAATATGGGTTCCAGCATACCGGCAATATGATGTTTTGCAGGACGCAGATATCGACTGTGATAAAGCTCGAAATAACGGGAACGCAGATCCGGAACATTGACCTGAATCGGACACTGCCCGGCGCAGGACTTACAACTCATGCAGCTGTCCAGTGCCTGATAAACTTCATGGCTGAAATCTTCCTTGCCTCTGAGTTTATCAACGGTGTTGCTAACTTTATCCATGGCGTTGTAGAACATGCCATGCTCTCTGGTTTTACTTATTTCTGCCGCAACATCCGAACCGGCTGCAGTCTGCAGACGCAACCATTCACGAACCAGGCTGGAACGGCCTTTTGGCGACTGGGTTCTGTCGAGAGTGGCTTTCCAGGTCGGGCACATGGCGCTGTTCGGGCTGTAGTTAAAGCAGGCACCATTACCGTTGCAATACATGCCACTGCTGAACGCTTCAAACGCATTACGTTCAATATCACGGTCCAGCTGACCACGGGTTTGAACTCCGTCAATCTTCAGCAGTTCCTGCTGGGCAGGCGTAGCAATTTTGCCCGGGTTCAGCTGGTTATGAGGGTCGAAGACTTTCTTTATCTGCTGAAGCACAGGATAGAGTTCGGCAAAGAAGTCTGGCGCATATTCCGAGCGCACACCTTTACCGTGCTCTCCCCAAAGTACACCACCATGGTTTCGCGCCAGTTCAGCCACCTCATCACTGATTGACCTCACCAGCACTTCCTGCTGAGGATCTTTCATATCAATGGCAGGGCGAACGTGTAAAACACCAGCATCCACATGGCCGAACATACCGTACGACAATTCATGCTTATCCAGCAGCGCTCTGAATTTCTCTATAAAAGCAGCAAGATTTTCTGGTGGAACCGCTACGTCTTCCACGAAAGGAATCGGGCGAGCGTCACCTTCCATATTCCCCAGCAGACCCACAGCCTGCTTACGCATTGCCCAGATTTTTTTGACGTTCGCCGTCCCCATCACCCGACTGTAGCCGCAACGTTTTATCTCTGAATCCTGTTCCAGTACAGCTGTCAGCCGGGCAATACCCGCCTCCAGCTCTTCTTCACTGCTGCCAGTGAATTCGACAAAGTTAATACCATCAGCATCTTCGCTACTCTCAGGGAAGAACGCCTTAACGGTTTCCCAGACACTGTCGGCTTTTGCCAGAGCAAGCACTCTCGAATCCACTGTTTCAATGGAACCTGGCTCTGCGGTCATCAGGGTTTGAGCATCCTGAAGGGATTCTTGAAAACTGCTGTAGAAAACCAGTACCAGAGCAGATGTCTTGGGAATAGGCAGCAGGTTAACCTTGATCTCACTGAGCATCGCCAGTGTGCCCTCAGAACCACAAAGGATGGCATTAAGATCAAACTGGCCATCATCACGACGGATATTGGCAAGGTCATAACCGGTCAGGTTTCTATTCAGCTTGGGAAATATTTCCGCAACCTTTTCATGATGCTGATCATGAATATTCCGAACCGTTCTATGGATTTCACCGATACGATCATCACGGTCACAGAAGCTATCAAGGTCATTTTCAGAAACAGGTGATGAGTGCCAAACCGTGCCGTCTGCCAACACAGACGTCAGCTCAAGAATATGGTGGCGGGTCTTGCCGTAGACGACAGAACCCTGACCACTGGCATCGGTGTTCACCATTCCGCCAACGGTTGCACGGTTGCTGGTAGAAAGCTCCGGCGCAAAGAATAGACCTTCTTTGGCCACCAGCTCATTAAGGTGGTCTTTAACTGTACCGGACTGAACTCTTGCCCAGCGTTCTTCTGCATTGATCTCGAGAATTTTGTTCATATGGCGACTGGTGTCGACCATAAAACCGGACGTCAGTGACTGGCCATTGGTTCCGGTACCACCACCACGAGGGGAAAGAACAATGGTTTGAAATTCGGGGTTTGCTGACAGGGTGAGAATATGGCTGAGGTCGGCTGTTGACGAAGGATAGAGAACACCTTCCGGCAGCACCTGATAAATAGAGTTATCCGTTGCCAGCACGGTTCTGTCGGCGTATCCCAGCTCGATATCACCGTGAAATCCTGACGCTTCTAACTGACGTGCAAAAGATTGATACAGGGAACCTGTGGCCTGCTGATCCAGTTTACTGATCACCGTCCTTCTCCATGCGACTGCTCTGTTCTTCTGTTTTTATAAAGAATGGGTAATGCAGCTTCTCTTTGACGCAATCCACTCGTCTCGACTGCTCGCTGCGTATTGTACGTAATGATAGGGTCAGATGCAGTCCGGTTTTCAAATCTATACTGGAACGGTTCTTTTTGAGGTGTAAGCTAATGTTTATATTCAGGCCTGCCTGTTTTTTCCTGATTCTTCTGATCTCAATTAACGCCAATAGTGATGGCAGTATCGAAGACAACCATCAAGCGTTAAATAAACTGGCAGACCTATTGTTGACTGTCCCCCTCAATGAATTCATCTCCGGCGGACCAGCCTCTAATCGGTATTATTTCAATATCTGCAGAAGCGATCTTGAGTGGGGTATCCATACCAGAAAAGACGAAAAGGGCTATTTTCTCTCTCCTGATCATTCCAGGCCAAGCCGTCACCCATGCAAGCAGATTCAGTCTCTTGGAAATCTGAACGTAATGTTTCCCACAGCTATTACTTACCAACAGGATGAGCACGGAGGCTACTGGAAAAAGGAAGGAGACTTGCTTTGTTACGAGTCGGGCGGTGCAACCCACACTTCTTACTGCAATGTTTTACCCGCCAAAAATCATTTAATATTTCGGACTTTTCATTCCGCCATGACCCTGCTGGGTTACGCCATAACGTTTAGTTGCACACTCTTCTGTTGCTACCAGTGCTTCAGCATAAACTATCTTTGAATCAATTTTGTCTATAGTTACCTTTTTTAATGCCGAGCCGAGCTATACAGAAGGGCTGTAAAGAAAAGCTATGAATAGAATAATCTTGCTGGCAGGGATCGCAATCATGACCATGGTTCAAGGACTAGTTGCCTATGGAGAAATCCTGCCGCAACAGGAAACCTCAAAAACAGGAAGTTTTCTGAAAAAAGCCACAACCCAGTACCCATCCCCTGATGAACTTCTGGTTGTTCTTGATCTGGATGACACCACCATCACCAGCCCCAAAGGGCAATTGCTGGGGCGTTCAGACATGTTCTACCACCTGTTGGGCAAGGAACAGAAAGCACATCCTGATAAGACCAAAAAGGAAGTAGCAGAAACCATCGACCCAATACTTGAGGCGGTATACCGGCGGGTAGCGGTAACAGCGACCGATGATCAATTGCCTGATGTTCTGAATAATCTAAAAGACAGAAACATCATGGTCATTGGCATGACCGCTCGAGGCAAGGCTGTGTCGGCAGTCACTCAGGAACAATTAAAGCGCGCCAATATCAACTTCTACGATACCGGTCCTTTGCGAATAGTAGAGCTCGACAGTGACCGCAGCATTCGTATTGAGCATGGAGTTGTTATGGTCAGCCATGGCAACAGCAAAGGTGAAAGCCTTACTGCCCTGATGCGACAAGGCTATCTGGAGCACCCAACTCAAGTCATCATGATTGATGATCGCCAGAAGCATCTGGATGATGTCGCACAGGCATTAACCAAATTTGATAAGTCTATTCGTTTTAGCCCGGTGCTCTGTACTTTTCTGAAAACGACCACACCGTTTAATGCCAGTGACTCTGAAGTAGAGATGATTGATTTCCTGTTTCAGTGGCGAAAAGACCCTGAAATCAAACGGTTTATAAAAAACGATGTATTTACCCAGAAAGTGATTCGTGAGTGCTCGGAAAAATCAGCCAGTGGTAAAGCCTGTGTAGCTTTGAAGAAACTGATTAATAGCTGATCATCCAACTCTGAAACGCTGTCACCTGCTTGCAAGCGGTAGCAGACACTGAAAGAATTCAGTCTCTGTTGAATACCGGCTGTGATAATGAAAAACAAAAGGAACTTGCCCGCTTTCATCTCTGGGTTGAGCGCATTCGTGCTAACAGCATTGATCTCAACGCCTGTCACCGCCGCTATTGAGAAGATTCCAGTCGTTGGTGAAGCCTTTAATGCTTCACTCATTCTAAAAAACGAAGTGATTTCAACACTCGGTTATTCAGCACGGCTGACCCGGGATACTGCTCTCTTTACCGTTGCCGGTCTCACTCTCGATGCCTACATCCTGACACTGCCGCTGGATAAGAACAGCAAGAAACGTGTTGTCTCTCAACTGGCTAATCCAGCCTATGCGATTCCTCTCGGTTACTTTCTCTACAGCTACTATGACCGTTACACAGGCATTAGCGATGAGGATGTTTTTAAGGCTTACCTGCAAACTGTTTATGACCAGGAAACATTAAAAGAGTTTGAACATAGCCTGTTCCAGCTTTCAGAAAAGAGACCCGAGACAGAGAAGGAGCAAAAGCAAACATCTCACCATCAGGGGCTGGTTATTAACCGTGAATTTATCGCCTCGATGGTTACTGTCTACGACGCTCTGTTTGAAATTGATGAGTGGCGTAAGTTTGAAACACTGCCCAGTCACTATTCCTATCTAACCAGCAGTGATAAAGATCTGGAACTGATCAACCGCATTCAACCCATTGTCGTTGATACCCTGAGCAAAACAGTCGCCGGTATGGATAAAGGTGATATCAGATCTTCACTCGAGTCCATTCTGCAAGATGCCGAGCCAGATAAACGCAACCTGCCTAATAATAAGATCCAGGCTATTACCGTCACGCTTATCGATTTTGTTCGGTATAACCTGCTTAAAGGCTGGCGACAGTTTGTTTATCAGGAAGAAAGAACAGAAGCGCTGACTGACTGGATGAAAACAACTTTCAGTCAAGAGCCTGAGCGTTTAATTCGTTTTCTGGCGTCACAGCAGCAGCGCAGGCTAGCTGTGCAAATCACTGTGGATGGTTTGCAACAGGGGTTAATTGAGGGTCTCGTTGATCAAAACAAACCTTTCATTGCAACAGCCTGGAATAAACACCAACAGAAAGAAAACTTCAAACCAGCATCGATTGAAACTTCATCACCTGAGCATATTCAGCAGATGAGATTTTTAGACTCGTTGAACCAGAGCACTTATAAGAACCCAAACTATCTTCCTTTCTTTCATAAGCTCTACCAGAACTACAGCAAGAGTATTGCCAGCGTAGGTATTTCATCAACACCAACGATCAGTGTTCGAAATCTGCCCATTATCAAAACCGGCGCGAAAGTATCGGGGAACGGCGGTACAGGCATCCCAAACTTCCATTTTGTCGATCGTGAAGAAGACCGCGCCTATTACTTCTTTGGTAACGATGCTCTGCAACTGGAAAGGCTGGCGGTCAAAAACAACGTTCAAACCATGTTTGATCGACTTAACCACCTGAAAACCCTTAGCTGTAATGCCCAGTACGACTGGAACGCTCATGTTTCTTATGACGCCCTGATTAATCTTGGGCTTGGCGAGTCCCAGCGAGACTATGGCGAGAAACGTTGCCTGAGAGAGCTTCAGGAAAGAGCAAAGAATGAGTTGAAAGCAACTGAACTCAGGGCTGAGCTGATTACTGATATCAAGGCCTATCAGGATACATTCTTCTTGAGAATATTCAGCCTGATGACCAGAAAAAGTCTGATACGACAAAAACTGGAAGAACTGGTTGAGCTCGATATTCAGTCTATGCCGGATTATGTGCTGATCTATAATCCATGGCCTGACCACTTTGCTCATTTCACCGGGCCTTTCAGCGATGAAGTCATTATGCCGACAGGCGAATTAAACCGTCTGGACTATTGGCTGGGTCAACTGGAAGCGACTTACAAAGACGCGGGTATTTATGATCAGACACTGTGGGGAATGGCGGGCGACCATGGTTTAAGTCCTGTTTACTACACACTGAACCCCGAAAAGATCATCTTTGAATCTTTGCAGGAAGAGTTGCCCTACCCCATTTCAATTCGCAAGATTTCTTCTGATGAAGGTGAAGGCCCCAAGATTTCCAACGCTATCAGTCCATTAAGTAATAAGGCTACCGATGTCGTTGTTGCTTCAACCGCTGGCGGCAACTATATGCTGGATTTCTTTAACTCAGCCCAAGGCTGGACAACACAACCTGTGTATCAGGAGCTGACTCAATGGCGGCCTTTGTCAGCGCCTGACACTTTCGAGCTGGACATGATTGAAGCCATGGCCGACAGCCTTGCCGGAACATTGGATTACCTTGTGGTTCGTGAATCTGAATGCTCACCAGCAGCCTGCTCAGTGCGACTGATAAACAAACGTGGTGACCAACGTCAGGATGAACTGATTATTCGCAAGGAAGATAGAACGTTTTATCAATCCCTGACAACAGACGAACCCTCTCTATTACAACTGACAGAGTTTAATCTTTATCTGCCACGCCCTGATCACAAAACCAAAATGCGGAACACTGCCCTGATTTCAAAATGCCTCGCCGCTAAAGAAACCGATACTGACAGCTGGTGTACTGAAGATGAGTGGCGACAGGCCACACAGTTTTCACCCAAACCAGATGCCATCAACCAGTTGGCTCATATTTATGATGAGGACAGAGCCGGAACCATCAACCTTTTCCCGGCTGAAGGTATTGGCTACAACACAGTAGTTCCCGGTCGTCATGCCGGTGAAAGCTATCCGGAAAAGGATGCTTTTATCGGTTTCTGGGGCGCCCCATTGAATGAGAATAAAAGACAACTGACTATTGAACAGAACGGTTCCCTTGCTCCAACTCTTTATCAGTACCTGACGGGCGAGCAAGTACTACAGGGTGAAAATGGTTGGGGCTACCCTTCTTTGCTGGATAAACTGAGTACGCACTAAGGAACATAAGGAAGCTGATTATTGGACTTCACCGCAGAGACTTTATTGCTCTTCAGCCTGCTGGGATTTTTCTCAGGGCTGATTAATGCTATTGCTGGCGGTGGCGGTTTGCTGGTTTTGCCAATATTACTGGCTTCAGGCATTCCGCCTATCAACGCACTGGCTACTAATAAATTTCAGGCGGTGTTTGGTACATTGTCGTCCAGCTTCAACTTTTATCGAAAAGGTCATATAGACCTGAAATCATTACGATCTGCTCTCGTTTTTGCCATTGCAGGCAGTGTTCTTGGCACCTGCCTGCTGCAATTGATTTCAGCAGGCTCTCTAAACCGGATTGTGCCATGGTTACTGATAGCCGCTGCGTTATACACGGTTTTCTCGCCAAAAGTCGGAGACACGGATAGCAAACCTCGGCTAAGTAAAAACTCTTTCAATCTGTTGGGTGGCTTTGGTATTGGCTTTTACGGAGGTTTCTTTGGGCCGGGTATGGGCTCTATTGCGGCACTGTCCTTTTCCAGCCTTCGAGGCTTCAACCTGCGTAAAGCCACTGCTCACGCCAAACCTGTTGTGTTCACGACCAACGTTGTTTCAATGGTTATTTTTGTTTTTGCAGGACAGGTGTTCTGGGCTGTTGCTATCCCTATGGCCATGGCTCAGCTCATTGGCGGAAGAGTCGGATCCAACCTGGTTATCAAAAAAGGTGCCGGATTAATCAAACCGGTTATTGTTCTGTTGACTCTGACCATTGCGGCTCGAATGCTGTTTAGTGGATAAATTACCAGAAATTCTTGGAAAGTCATCGAACATCACGAGATTATTTCTTCCCTCGGCATTACTGTTTAAATCATATAACTCTTTCTGAACTTTACCGATGTTATTCATCAGCCAGAAGTCTCTCTATGCATTACCAAAATAAATATTACGAGAAGCTTCTCAATAGAAGTCGACTTAAATATAGGAATCAAATATTCACCTAATAAAAAGTCGCGCACCAACTTATAAAAAAACAAACATTAATAAATATTCCAACCATATATAACCATGAGAACCCAACCAGTCATTAAGACAACGTTACTGGAAAAATAAAAATTCAGGACTATTATCCAATCAAAGAAATGTAAGTTCACTGACAATAAACTAAAAAAATCCAGAACAATCTAGAAAAGGAAATATCACTAATGAAAATAAATAATAAAAACACGTTCATTTTTCTTCTGTCATCACTATTTCTTAATTCAGAAGCATTCCCTCAAATCACTCTAGAAGAACACTTGGCATCAGGACATGATAGTAAATGCTATGGTATCTTTAATACAAGAGAAGAGCAGGAAGGGTTGTACGCCAGAGAAAGATCGAGTGAGTTTCTTTCAGAGAGACTTACAGACCTTGGTATTTCTTATGATGACATAGGCGAAAAAATCGGTAAGGATTACACAATTGTAGATTTACATTTTTATCTTCAGTCAATCTATGCTTTAAGAGATAGTATCGAGTATTCATGCAGATTCTCATATTTATTGGAAACTCTACCAATAGAAATAGTCAATAAATATAGGTTTAATGACGACATTATAGTTGCGTTGTATGAAACACATACTCCTGAACAATTAGAAAACCTGAAGAAAAAAGGTTTTAATTTTAAATTCGATAATTTCTCCAGAACTCTGGAAGTTGTAGATTTAATCTATTATCGACTGATGAGTTACAGCGGTAGTCTGGTGGGCTATACATATCGCATACAAGATATAATGGATGAAGAAAAAATCTACGAACAATCGAATGAAATATTCTATTTCAAAACAAAAAACAACCTAAGATCTCTACTCTTTTTCTACAATCAACAAAATAGTGAAGTACAGTATGACATTATTAATCATATTGCGAAGTACAACCCTCAGCTTGCCTACTTTATATTCAGCACTCTCAAGGAAAAACATTCTTCAGATTATCAATACTGGACAACTATATTTTCCCTTTACATAAGCGCTGTCTTTATTTCATCAGACGAACAAAGTAAACATTTCCCTGCTTTCCTTGCCTTCTTTAAATACTCTCCCCTGTTCAGTATCCCTGAAAGTTTAAAAAAAATTCAATCAGACGAAGTCTATAAAGATGATCTTTAGAAAGAACCTGCTTTGACTTTTTTTTTACGATAGTAGCTCAAGCAGTGTATTGACTGGCTTGTGGCTATTGAGTTTCAAACTGTTTAAATCACAGCTGTACAGTAAACCTTCATACTGTACAGCTGTTCTTACTGCGTGCTTACTGCGTGCCTCTTTTAGAGCAAATCAGGCATCAATACGCTTGTACTTAACACGGTGCGGGCCTGCAGCCTCTTCACCCAGACGATCTTTACGATCCGCTTCGTACTCGGTGTAGTTACCTTCAAAGAAGGTCACCTTGGACTCACCTTCGTAAGCAAGGATATGTGTTGCAACACGGTCGAGGAACCAACGGTCGTGAGAGATCACCATTGCACAGCCCGGGAACGCCAGAATGGCTTCTTCCAGTGCACGCAGGGTTTCTACATCAAGGTCGTTGGACGGCTCGTCAAGCAGCAGAACGTTACCGCCTTCCTTCAAGGTTGCAGCCAGCTGCAGACGACCACGCTCACCACCGGACAGATGTCCTACACGTTTCTGTTGATCGCCACCTTTAAAGTTGAAACGACCCAGGTAGTTACGTGAAGGCACTTCATAACCATTGATGCGCAGGATTTCCTGACCGTCGGAAATGGCTTCCCATACTGTCTTGTCGTCGTTCAGTTCATCACGAAGCTGCTGAACATTAGCCAGTTTAACGGTTTCACCTTTTTCGATGGTGCCGCTATCCGGTTGTTCCGTGCCCATGATCATTTTGAACAGTGTTGATTTACCCGCGCCGTTACCACCAATGATGCCGACGATAGCACCTTGTGGAATCGTGAAGCTCAGGTCTTCGATCAACTGTCGTCCATCAAAGCCCTTGGAAACGTTATTGAATTCCAGAACCTTGTCGCCCAGACGTGGGCCAGGTGGAATGTAGATTTCGTTGGTTTCGTTACGTTCCTGGAAACTCTGGGACTGCATTTCTTCAAAGCGGGACAAACGAGCCTTGGACTTGGACTGACGACCTTTGGCATTAGAACGAGCCCATTCCAGTTCATGCTTCATCGCTTTGCGATGGGCATCCTGTTGCTTCTGTTCCTGTCCCAAACGAGCTTCTTTCTGTTCCAGCCAGTTGCTGTAGTTACCTTCCCATGGAATACCGTGGCCACGGTCCAGTTCCAGAATCCAGTTAGCAGCGTTATCCAGGAAGTAACGATCGTGGGTAATCGCCACAACAGTGCCTGGATAGTCCAGCAGGAAGCGTTCCAGCCAGCCAACGGATTCAGCATCCAGGTGGTTAGTCGGCTCATCCAGTAACAGCATGTCAGGGTTGGACAATAACAGACGGCACAGAGCTACACGACGACGCTCACCACCGGACAGGTTGGCAACATTCGCGTCCCATTCTGGTAAACGCAGGGCATCAGCCGCTACTTCCAGCTTACGCTCGATGTTATGAGCGTCAGATGCCTGAATAATGTTTTCCAGCTTGGCCTGTTCAGCAGCCAGCTTGTCGAAGTCAGCGTCCGGCTCGGCATAGGCTGCATAAACAGCATCCAGTTTGGTCTGTGCTTCAGTAAGTTCACTGAGCGCTTCTTCAACAATTTCACGTACGGATTTGGTTGGATCCAGCTCCGGTTCCTGTGGCAGATAGCCAACATTGAGCTCAGGTTGAGGGCGAGCTTCGCCATCAAACTCCTGGTCAACACCAGCCATAATGCGTAACAGGGAGGACTTACCGGAACCGTTTAAGCCCAGCACACCAATTTTGGCGCCGGGGAAAAAGGACAGGGAAATATCTTTTAGAATCTGGCGTTTAGGCGGTACAACCTTGCTAACGCGATTCATGGTATACACGAACTGTGCCATGGAAAGGTGTCTCTGTATCAGGTTGATTTAACCGAGCGAAGATACTGTAACCCTATAGGCAATACAAGCCTGTGGGCAAGCTCTGCTTTCTGGGCCTAGATATTGCAGGTTTCAGTAAAGGTTATATCGCAGGCTTATCGCTCAGTAAATGACTGTGATAATGTGAGCTGATACAGCGACCGTTAAAAGACGAAAAATATGTCCAACCTAGTAAAAGTTATACTCATTCTTTGTCTCACATTAAGTGTAGCGAACTCGTGGGCCAACACACTACAGAAACCTCTCTCCAACCCGGATCGCTGGCTGCTTCTCGAATACTCAAGTCTGGAACCTAACAAGGTAGAGTTTTCTGATAACCGTATGCTGATTGAAGTGGATAACTCAGCCAGTCCGATTATTTATCCTTTTGATTCACCTCAGTCACTCGAAGCTATTTCACTGAAGCTGAAGCTGGACGGGCAGCTTATGCTGGAGAAGCCATTACAGGGCAGCAAGGGAAATGATGATTTTGTATTCAGGCTAGGTGTGGTTTATGAAGGTGAGCAGACCCTGAATTTCTTCCAGAAGGCTATCGCCGCAAAGTGGGTTAAACAGCTTTTTGCTCTGGCACCGAAAGGTACTGGTGTTGACCACATTTCATTTTTTAATGTTTATTCTGACGACCGTCTTGCTGGGAAAGACCGTACTCATCCAGCGTCGGATTTAATGAAGGAAACCTTTCAGGACACATTAGCAGAAGGAAAGGCAGTCTCTTTTCAGTGGCATCCGGATCCTGAGAAAAAAGTACTGGGGCTTTGGATCAGTTCAGACGGGGATGACACTGACTCAAACTATTCAGTAGAAATCAGTGACCTTCAGTTGCACAGAACAAAATAATAAATAGTGCCTTTAAGGCTGAATTCAACCTTCCGGTACACCTAAGTATTTGCTGGTGTACCGGTATCGAAACCCAGTTTGATCGCAGATGCGACACTGGCCGAAGTCTGCACCAGATTCTTCTCTGCATGCATCAAAGCCACAGATAAAGGCACAGAGTCCGACACGGTGGCGTACAACCCCAGGAAACTGTCCTGCAATGCTTCTACCCCCTGTCCAAATGAACCAGCAATACCCAGCACAGGGGTATGAACAGACCGTGCCAACCTGGCAACGCCGATGGGAGCTTTTCCGGAAAGTGTCTGGGCATCCATTCGCCCTTCACCTGTAATGACAAAATCTGCAGATTTAAACATCCTTTTTGCCTGAACAGTT
This sequence comes from Endozoicomonas sp. OPT23, assembly GCF_009653635.1. Taxonomy (GTDB): domain Bacteria; phylum Pseudomonadota; class Gammaproteobacteria; order Pseudomonadales; family Endozoicomonadaceae; genus Endozoicomonas_A. The sequence continues at coordinate 460,307 of NZ_PPFD01000003.1, forward strand.
TCCAGCAGCATTTTAATGCCAGGCCTGATTTCATAATCAAACAGTAACGACAGTCCTATTGGAGAGCCTCCTGCTGCACCCATGCCAGGAAAATCAGGATTGATCTCAGGTTTCAATTCACTGCTGACTCGACAGAAACTGTCTAAAGCCTCATCCAACGCTGCAACCTGCACTTCTGATGCGCCTTTTTGGGGGCCAAATACATGACTGGCTCCATCGACACCACACAGCGGGCTATTTACATCGCAAGCCAGTATCAATTTAATTTTCTTTAAACGAGGATCAATGCCGGAAAGATCAATTCGACCGATATTGGACAGCGCGTCACCACCAGGCTCCAGTTCCTGCCCCTGATAATTCAGCAGTTTACCACCCAGCGCCTGAACCATTCCGGCACCACCGTCATTGGTTGCGCTCCCGCCCAGACCAAGAATAATTTTTCGTACGCCTGCTTCAACGGCTTCTTTTAACAGCTGCCCTGTGCCAAAGGTGGTTGCTCTGGCAATGTCTCGTCTATGGGGAGGAATCAGTTGCAAGCCAGAGGCAGAAGCCATCTCAATAACTGCGGTATGGCCGTTATCTACCAGCCCCCATTTGGCAACGACGGGTTCACCGAGAGGATTAGCCACCACAGAGTACCGTTCTTCTCCCTTCAAGGCATAGAGAAAGGCGTCTACAGTGCCCTCACCTCCATCGGCAAGGGGCAGCTTTAAATAGTGAGCATCAGGAAGTACTTGACGAAAACCCTGCTCAATACAGTCAGCGACCTGAATCGCTGTAAGAGACTCCTTATATGAATCAGGAGCAATTATTATTTTCATTTTGTAATATTATTGTTTGCCGGATACAGCAGATTAGCACAGCTAATCAGGCATAAGCTTCCTCAGGAAGGTAGAGCGGATAGAGTGACTGCTCTTCGTGTTCGATCCTTCTGACCAGTACCTCACCAATGCCTGACAACTCTGAAGCGAAATTCTCTTTCATCTCCGAGTTCCATTCAGCCACTTCATAGCGAGTAACAAACTGATTGACAGCACGACCGATGTGCATCATTTCCTTACGGAACTCTAGAGCAATAGTTTGTGTTTCCGGGTCGTTGGCAAAGCTTCTGGAAAGGTAAACATAGAGTTTTACGTTTTCTGTAAGAAGGTGTCCACGCAGTGAGGTTGCAAAAGTCTTCAAATGGCTTTGAGTAAGCGACCAGTTCTGTTTTTCGGCCGCTTCTGACATCTCACCAAAAATGCTCAACAATTCCTGATGTTCATCCGACAGCTGGCTAATCAAATCAGGGTCGTAACCAAGTCCTGCTGTGATATTGCCTTCTACTTTCTCAACTTTAACTTTTGCCTTTCTTTTGAAGAACTCAAACATACGACACCTTCCATGTACAAGCTGGAAGCTCTATTCCATCACAAACTTAATATGACAACAAATGATTAACGCAGTTTCTTTGCCTCAAGTTTTCTATCCAGTTCTCGGTCTACATTTCTTAATGAGCGCAAAAACAACCCCAGGCCTCCAACACTGAGCACCAAGATGGTGATCAGCTCAAAAGCCGTCATATTTCTCAACACAAAATGGGTCGAGGAGATCACACCAAGGATCATTGCAGCCAGTGAACCAAGGCTCAGTACCCAACCGATAAAATTACGGCCGTTATAAAACAACATACCTACCCCGAAAATAAAGGGCACCATGATCATGCCACTGGTTATTCCAAAGGTAGATCCAAACATGGAAACACCAAACAGCTTTCCTGCAAGGCCAAAGCTGGTTGTAACCCTGATGGATTGCAGCAGCAAATAAAAGCCGCCGCACATCATTACAATACCCATCAAAAACGGGCCAACACCGCCACTGGTTCCACCTGCACCACGCATAATTTATTCCTCTACCACTGGCTGTTGTTGAGTCGCTATTTTCTTAATAGTCTTCCGCTGAGTTACCTGCTTGTTCTGGTGACTTCTCAGCTCCGCCGTCAGTTCATTCACCTTGCGAAGAATATTCAGGTCCAGTCCGATTTTTTCATTCATGGCTCTGGCAACGGGAACAAATGAAGTCTCTATAGTGCCCGCCAACTGGCTCAGTACGTCCTGAAGACCTGGTACCGGATGATTCACCACCTCAACATCAAGACTGGAAGCAGCAATGGTGCTATTAAGCTGGTCCAGTCTTTTAGACAGCACAACAGCCAGTTTTTCCAGTGATGGTTGATCAGCACCAGCTGAAGAAGCTGCCTGACCACTTTGCAGAGTGGAATTGATTGCACCCAACTGGCGATTCATATCCACAACCTGACCAGCCATCATGGTCAAACTGTCTGCCCCCTCACCACCCAGTGACACCTGCTTCGTATACTCTTCCTTGATTGTCTGCCAGCGCTGTTGGCCTTCACCTGCCAGTGTTCCTCTCAATTCAGCAAGTTTCAGCAGATTCTCTTCTGCTCCCTGAGTCAAGGTCTGAGCCTCACCGATATAATGATCGGCTATCAGTGACTGCAGCTCGTCATCATTCATAATGGCTACAACCTTCTCAGCCATCTTGTTCATGTTCCGATAACTGCCCTGAAGTTTGAAAGGCGGCTCAGTACGGTAGCTGTCAGCCTGCGCTGCAGAAGAGATATAACTCTGATTTACCTTGAACACGACATCCTGAATTTTCAGCAGCTTTTGTAGAACGCTGACCATCTCCTGCACTTCTGCACCACTGTAATTACCGGCCAGCTCACTAGTGGAACCGCCTTTTCCCTTGGCGATATCTAACACTTTATAAACATCATCCATACCCTGACGAGTCAGAGGTGCCAGCACCGAATTGGACGTCAGACAGTTTTCGATATAGCTGGAACAGAAAGCATCTTCACTGTCTCCGAGAATGTCGCCAAGGTTATAAATATCCGCACGGTTGGCCAGCATATCCGGAATCTTGAAAACATCTCCGGACTCCGTGTAAGGGTTACCGGCCATGCAGACACAGAACTTTCGGCCTCTCAGGTCGTAGGTTTTAGTTTCCCCTTTCCAGACACCTTCGATACGACGAGTACCGTCACACAGAGAAATAAACTTTTGCAGAAATTCAGGGTCAGTATGCTGGATATCGTCCAGATAGAGCATACAGTTGTCGCCCATTTCCAAAGCCAGATTCAGTTTTTCAAGTTCCTGTCTGGCTGTTGCATTAGGAGCCTGAGCAGGATCCAGAGACGTTACTTCATGGCCCAGAGATGGACAGTTGATTTTCATGAAGATCAAACCAAGCCGGTTAGCTACATACTCAATCAGAGTCGTTTTACCGTAGCCCGGTGGAGAAATCAGAAGCAAAAGACCCATCTGATCAGTACGACGGTCATCTCCGGCACTGCCCATCTGCTTGGCCAGGTTATCGCCAATAATGGGAAGAAAAACTTCATTAATCAGACGGTTTCGAACAAAGGAAGCCAAGGGCCTTGCCTTGAAGTCAGTCAATCTCAGAGACTTTCGCTGGTCAGCCAGCACTTTGTGCCGGGTTTCAGCGAGAGCATGAAAACGTTTAACTTCCTGTGTGGAAAACCTTGTCAGCCGATCACAAAATTCGTCCAGAACAAACGTCAATTCACCGTTGTTAAGGCGACTGTGTACACCTGACAGTTTTTCAATTTTTTCTACTGCGGGTAGATTGATTGATTGCCAGTTCTGTTCAGGAAATATCAGACAAATAGCTGCATCGGCCAATACTGACTCAGGCTGTTGAAGCTGCTGGTTACCAGCAAAAGCCTGTACCCAATCCATAGCCAACTGCCACTGTTTTTCAGGCCACTGTGAAAGTTGCTGCAATGTTTTTTGCCAGTCCTGCCAGGATTTACTTTGCTCCAGTTGATTCTGCAATGCCCTTGCCAGAGTCTGCCCCGCAGCACTCAGAGCAAAGCTATTATCTTCTGCTAAAACAGCAATCAGGTAGCTTGCTGTGTTCTTGCAGATACTCTGCTCACCCGGCATTTCATTGCTGTACCACCAGTCATTCAGCTCTTCTGACAACTCCTGCTCCAGCTGACGCAGAGCCCCACTGTCAAACAGCGTTTTATTGAGCATTCCAGCGTTTTTTGCACGACTGCTGATAAGTATTTGCCGGGGATTCTCCAGCTGCTGCCAGAACAGGCAGACCAGGGCACGACTGTAGCCACTGTATCTGAGCAGACCACCGGAATGCAGAGCATCCAACAGTGTTTTCAGAATGCGACTAGCGTCCTGATCATGAATACCTTTTTCATAGCCTTCCTGATAACGGGGGGTGGCAAAAGACTGAACCACTGCCAATCGTTCCCTATCATCGTGCCTGAGTTCTTCCAGACGTTTCTCATTCAGCTCATCAGTTTGCTGTAAACCTGCCTGGAAAATCTGCCAGGCTAGATACTCGGCACGATAGATTTCACTGTTTTCGGAGACCAGAGGTTGATCCCAGAGATCTTGTAGCCGATCCAGTTCTTCGTTATCGAGCTTTTCGTAGAAACGGGTTCCGGTCAGGTGCAGAAAGAGGCCTTCTTCCCTTGGAACCAGTGACACATCGAGGGCCTGCCGATTGACAGTAAACCGATGCTTGCCCAGTTTTATCAGATCACCGCCATTTTCATAGATTTCAGCTTTGTCTCTGACAGCCTTGGTGGCCTGATCCTGAATACCTTTTAAACGGGCGATTAGCGCTTCCGCTTTAACACTGTCGTCCAGCTCCATCAATGACTCGGACAGACTGCGCACCTTGTGCACCATATTATCTGCCGCAAAGAAGCTGTTCAAAGGTTCCAGTTCGGTAAACGCCTGAGTACGTTTTTCAATACCGTCCAGCACCCTGCCTGCAGAATCACTGATACGCTGAGCGCGACGCTGTCGTTCATCCATCAGCGTCTGTCTGCGTGACTGAAAACTGTCGTACAGATCATCACGCTTATCGAGAATATCGCTCAGAAATTCCTCATGATCAGCAAAACGACTTTCCAGCTCTTCGAGCTGCACCGAAAGACGTGCCAGCTCATCATCACATTTCTCAGGCGTATCACTGCGGGACAGTGCATTGGACATGTTCATGCCGAACAGTCGGAACTGTGCACCAAATTCAGCAATGGCTTCACCGGCACCCAAAGATTTCTGACGGTTCTTCAGGCCAGCTCTGACCTGATTAAGACGGGCAAAAACCTCTCCAGTACGCTCCAGTATTTCAGCTCGTACAGTGGCATCGTCCACTTCCAGGCCACTGAGTGTAGTCACCAGTAGATTCAAGCTGTCTTCCATGCTGCCAAGGCTGTTTAACTGTTCCTTCAAAGCATGGGTGGTTGCTGACTCTTCCGTTTCCTTCTGAAGGCTATCCAGCTGCTGCAGCCAGGGTTGCAAGGCTTCCGATCGAGCAGCAAATTCGACAGTCTTACCGGAAAGATCAGAAATACGTTTATCAAGCTGGGTATCCAGCTCACCCAGTCTTGCAACATCAATATAACGGGTGTCACGAATGGTCAGCAGATAGCCCTTACCAGCTTTCAGTTGCTCCAGAAAATCAACAAACTGATTGATCTGCTCAAAACGGGTACGTTGTATTTCGGTCAGTATCGCCTGTTGTTTTTGTTCAGCGTCAACCAGCAACTGACTGGCTCTTTTTCGAATCTGCAGGGCTTTATCGAACTCATCCAGAACCTGCTCACCGGTATCCATAATGGTGTTGAGATCGAGATTAAGCTCATTAACGTCGGTATGTTCCAGCCAGTGATAACTGTCCAGCAACTGACGACACTGGTCAATCAGAGCCCGATAAACCTGACTGGACGGTGACAGACCAAGTACTGATTTACTGACACTGTAGAGGTCAGACACTGCACGGACTACTTCAGCATTGCCAATCGTTGTCAGGAAGCCTTCACCCTGTGGCTGAGCAGCAGCAAATTCATCACTGCAGTAAGCCGTTTGCCAGATCTGCATCGGATGGATACGTGTTGGCTCTTCACTTTCCGATGAAAACACCACCAACCTGCCATCGTCATAAAAGGCATAACCATGACAACCCAGAGGATTGTCCATCTCCTTGCGAATGAGGTTGTAGGAGCAAAGCAATAATCGTCCCTGAAGGTGCTCATAAAACACATAAAGAACATCTTCGCCATTGGGCGATCTCAACCGACGCTTGAATTCCAGGTTACCAATATCAACCGAAGAGAACAGTTTCTCCTCCCCTGAGGTCAGGTAGTAACCACCTGGAAAAATAATACCGTGGTCTTCCGGCAATGGCAGGCAAGCCTGACCAATAACGTCCTGACGAATAACAGTCTGCATCAATGGGTTGAAAACCAGATATCGGTAATGCTCTTCACGATACGGTTTCACTTTCAGCAGTATCAGCCCGGATACTTCCGCATAGCTGATATCTGCATCATCCAGCGACTGGTGAGAATCATTGACCGGTTCTGAATAGATGCCCTGCCCTGTCTCAGTGTTATCTTCCACCTTGATGGTCAGATCACCATTGATGGTTTCGATAAACAGTTTGTCGAGTACGTTAAGATGAGGATGCGCACCGTTACTCTGGTGATCTCTGCCCAGTCGAACCCACTCAAACGGATGACTGGGTGGCAACTGCATCTCCCGCTCACCACGGTTATCTATGTAGGTCGCCTGGTTATTATCGATGGCCCAGCGAAAGACACGAATATCCGATAGGTTTTTACCAGTCTGGAATGCAGCCAGCAGCTTACTGCCGGTATTTCTCAGAGAAATCAGACGGGCTTGTTTGTAGTAGGCATAGAGTTCTCTGAAATCATTCTTGAACCGACTGTCGTCCAACAGACTGCCCGCCATATCAACGGGCTCAAAATGATAATGGCCTGCCTCTTCATGAAGCTTATAGAGTTCAAATACATCACTGACAGCAGTATCCTGCTTCAGCCCTATAAATACGTTGTAACCAAACAGCAGTGTATCGCCGATTCGAACCAGATCCCGGGCCACACAATTATTCTCTGTGCGTGCCCTGGCACGGCCAGCCATGGTCAGCTCCTGACTGCCAAAGACTTCAGTTCTCTGCTCGTTCAGGCTTTCGGTCTTTGCTGATAAAGTTTGAGCCTGGTTTTCCAGCCGTTTTCTCAGAACCTCATAAGCACCATCCTGTTCCAGTACGGCTTCTTCGGAATGCTGATCCACTGCCACTTGATTACTCCTTGTTAAGTGTGTAGACACACAACATTGAATATGAAGTGACTGTGTGCCCGCCTGTGGCGGGCACATAGTCTATGAATTCATGTGTCTGTACAGGTGACTACTTGGCAATAAGTCCCAAGTTTAACTTCAGAGTTTCTACTGCCTGCTTCACACGTTGAGTCAGAGTAAACTCGGTTAAATCGCTGAACTCACCCGCATCAAAAAAGACACCGTCACAGTAAGTACAGGCTTCATACTGAATATGCAGCTGAACACGGTCGGTCATCGGGGTCATTTTCTTGCTGCACTCAGGACAGTCAATGTCCCGATGCTCGTTGTAGGCTGAAGCAGCATTAGTATTACCACTATCCAGAGAGGGTATTTCAGCCAGTTTTCGAGCTATTTCGTGACTACCATCCTTAAACCAGATGCCATTGCAACCACCACATCTGAGTGCAGAAAACTCCGGTTCACTGATGTCGTTCATCAGGTTCTGACACTTTGGACAATCCATGTTAAATCCTCTTGAACTACTTTGATCAGCTCAGGTCTTCCGGCCCTGACATTCAGGGCCGGAGACATCTACTCAAGCACTTTCTTTCTGTGCTGCACTCATCAGTGCCTGAACAGCATCCTGCTTGTCGCCTTTACGATTCAGAAACTGGGTCAGCAGACCAGCAGCTCCCTTGAGAGTGTCTGACTTATCCAGCGCACCATCCAAAGACTTGCCTACTGACAGGGCTTTAACAAAGTTGTCAAAGTAGTTGCCATCGCCGGCAACAATGTCGATGTTAGCTTTCTTGAGTGCTTCAGCCAGAACCAGAGCCTGGTCACCAGCAATGCCCTTGTTGGCTTCGATACTGGCCATGGATTTGGTCAGCTCGGCATTCAGCTTCAGACGGAATTCTTCATGAGAACGTGCTCTGTCGTCCATCAGGTTCATGGCGTCCAGTTTCTCTCGCAAGCCATCAGCCTCAGCTCGTGCTTTCAGGCGCATGGATTCAGACTCTGCTTCACCACGTCTGGCAATGGCTTCCGCTTCTGCCACCTGAACCTTGACGTCTACTAGCGCCTGCTTCTCTTCACCAGCAGCATCCGCATCTTTCACGCGAACCTTGGCCATGCCTTGTTGCTCTTCGGCAACAGCTTTGGCAACACCCTGCTTTTCAATGCCTTCAGCTTCCGCAGACATTTTTTCACGCAGCACAGCGGCTTCAGCCATTCCTTCTTTTTCAGCAGCGTCAGCACGAGCAATTTGCACTTCAGCTTCAGCTAGACCCGGCGCAGCCTGTTCAGCCTTGACACCTTCAGCTCGCTTCATCGCGGCTTCAGCATCCTTGGCAGAGATTTCCAGATCAGCATTGGCCAGTGTCATTTTTTCACGGGCTTCATGGGTTGCACGCTGTTCAGCCGCTTCAGCAGCTTTCAGCTCTTTCACCAAAGCTTCTTCTGCTTGCGCTTCAGCCTGAATGACCAGCACCTGTTTAGCACGCTCTGCTTCAGAAACCTCACGCACTTTCTTTATGTTTTCTTCTTCTTCTGCCACTGAGCGATCAACAATTACACGCTCACGAACGACATCAGCTATCAGACGTTTTTCTTCTTCAACCGCTTTCTCTTTGGCAATGTTTTGGAGATCAACTTCTTTCTCTCTTGAGATTGCTTCAAGCTGGCGAACTCTTTCCACCTTTTCTGCTTCAATGGCTACAGCACGCTGACGATTCTTTTCAGCCACTTCTACTTCGCGCTGCTTGTTCTGTTCCTGAACTTCAAGCTCCTGGTCTGTTTCCAGCTTGGCTCTTTCGGCTTTGAGGCGCTCTTCAGCAGTTATTCGCTCAATTTCAGCTTCTTCACGTGCTTTGACAGTTTCAATTTCCCGTCTCTGACGTGCTTCAGCATCAGCCTGTTGGCGCTCCAGCTCCAGAATCATTTCCTGGGCTTCAACGTCTTTCTTCTTAATCTGCATTTGCTCATCACGCTCCAGTTCATTGGTGCGGACATGCTGAACAGCCGTCAGTTCTGTGATTTTTCGAATACCCTGGGCATCAAGAATATTATTCTTATCCAGCTGAGATACGGGTGTCTGCTCCAGATAATCTATGGCAGCGTCTTCCAGCACGTAGCCATTCAGGTCATTACCAATAATGGCGATGATCTTGTCGCGAAACTTGTCACGTTCACGATACAAGTCTTCAAACTCCATCTGCTTACCCACTGTCTTCAGTGCTTCACTGAACTTGGCACTGAATAACTCTTCCAGAGTTTCACGATCTGAAGCTCGCTCACAGCCAATGGCCTGAGCCACTTTCATCACGTCATCACGGGTTTTGTTTACGCGAACAAAAAAACCTACGGTAATATCGGCGCGGATATTGTCCTTACAGATCAGACCATCACTACCACGACGATTCACTTCCAGAGTTTTCAGAGAGATATCCATAAACTCTTTCTTGTGAATGACGGGCCAGACCAACCTGCCGGTAAAGGTAACTTCCGGCTCTGACTTAAGCGTGTTGACGATCATGGCAAAGCCCTGCTGGACCTTGATATAAAATCGACTGACGATAAAGGCAAGCCCGAACAGCCCTACCAGTCCGAACAGAAGAACAGTAACAAATGGCATAATGACTTCTTCCACAGGCATAACAGCTCCTTGCTAATTAACCTTTAAAGGTGACCCGAAAAGTGAGTTGAATTGTTATTAGTCAGCGTGAGCTATCTGATAGCTGTGATCACGCTCGCTGTACTCAATCAGAATAATTCTGTCGCCTTTTTTGAAAGCGCTGGAATTATCCCGAATCTGAAGCAGAAGGCCTGCACCACCGTCAGCCAGTTCTGCCTGGCCAAATTGTTCGGTAACGCTGCCTGTTGTCACGACACAGATGCTTCCCAGAAGTTCACTGTTGGTCTGTGCTGTATGGTTGTTAAAGACATTTCGCATGGGGCGAATAACTCTGGCTGTCATGATTACAGCCAGAAAAAAACTTCCAGGAATGGCGGAAACTGCTGCCAGCCAATGCAGCAAACCGACAGGCAGTAGCGGCATCAGTAGTAAAGCCATGAAATAGCAGCACAACCAGCCAAGCGCGATAATAATGGAGAACACAACGGTAACCGGCACACCATTGAGACCAAAAGTCAGCATAAAACCCGCCAGACCTCCAAGCCCTTCGGTGCTGCCATCCATATCCAGATCAAGGTCACCATCCAGAAAATCCAGATCCAGCACGCCAACTATGGCCAGTAACCAGTAAACGCTGACTATAGCCAGCAGCATGCTCCAGACCACCGTTGGAAAGCTGAAACTTATAGCTAAAAACTGCTCCATCAGTACTTCCTGTTTATTCTTTTCGTGATTTATTCATCAACAGATCTGACGATAAAGTTCGTACTCTTATGGTCGTATACTTACGAATACTTCGAGACTATCAACCCTGTTCCAGCTGTTTACTCCTTGTATAATCAGCCAGATATTCTGCTGCCTTTCGCTTGATAGCTACTCGATCGTTTTCGTCTATACCATAATGCTGTGCCAGCACTTTTATTTCTTCGTCTGTCAGGGATACTGAAAGCCTCAATCTTCTTGGTCTTTCTCTGATTGGCAGACCCAGCAACTGTCTGACCCTGTCGGACGGCGTCAGATCCATCTCTAACGCTTCACGGCGAATTTCTTTCTGCAGATCTGCCTCCAGATCAAACGCCATCTGCACCGCTTTCACTGCTTTGGCTTCATCACTCCAACTGCTGGGCAATTTTTTCTTTCGTGAGTTTCTGGATTCAGACACCCGTTAAGGCTCCTTAACTTATGGCTTCTTTGTCTCGTAATCGCGCCAGTATATCTTCAGCCTGCTTTTTCTGCCCACTGATTCCGGCTTCTGCAAGTTTGTTCTTCAGGTTGGCACCAGACATCTCGGCGTCCAGCTGCTTTCCCGCTTCAAGACGATCGTCGTATTCTTGCTGCTTATTCTTGATACGATCAAGAGTTTCTTTAGCGGTTACCATTTTTGAGTCTGCAGCAACAAAATTTTCAGAGATAGCCGCCGTAGTCTTTTGAACCTGCTCTGTAGTTTTGACCATCGCCAGCTGACGCTGGTAATCCTTCAGTTGCTTCTCAGACTCAAGGATCATCGCTTTAAGGCGTTCCGCATGCTCTTTATAGCTATCAAGAGCCGTCGCCTGCTCAGCTATTTCTGCTTCAAGGACCGCAATCTTTTCCGCAACTTCGAGTGCCAGAGGCTCATTACCCTGACTTAAAGCTGACCTTGCATAACCCTCATGCTCAATCTGGCCTGCCCGCAACTTTTCCAATTCACGCTCAGCCTGTTTAGCTTTCGCCATCACAGTCGTCAGACTGCTTCTGGCTTCTTTCAGCTGGCTCTCGGCATCAACTATTTCCTGCTCGAAAATTTTGGTGCCATTTGCATCAACCACTGCTTCACCAATTTCGCGAACACTGCCTCGAAAGAGGGTCATTAGCTTCTGAAGAATATTCATTTTTTGTTTCTCCTTAAACCAGATATTCAGAAAGTGCCTGGACAGCCTCTAATGCATTGTCATGAAGGGTGACGACTTCATGAATAATATCCTGAGGTTTCGACTGACAATGCAGAGCTCCAAACATAACAGTGTGTTCACCGGTACGGGCAAAAGAAGACAGTGGCATGGGAATGTTAAGTTCAAGCATGCTTTCCATGAGCTCTGCACGGGTTTCAGACCTGATTTCAGAGTCCTGCCATAAATAAACAATACAAAGAATCTGCTGCTCGGTGGCGGTGATATAAACAGGAAGTTCATCATGTGTCTGCAAGGTCGACACCTGCAGTTGCAGAACAGGTGTCTCCGAAGGAGACAGTCGGCCATTAAACTGATAACCATCCTGTGTCGGATGTTCTTCAAAAAATCGGGCCAGTGTTTTTATATCCATTATTAATCCCTGACATTTTATGTCGTGGGCTCAATTTACAAACAGACGACATAATATGTCAATGAAATTCACATGTTAATTTCGACCTGGATCACAGAATATTTTTTGAATCTTCTCTGCACAGACCTTAATGAAAAAGGATGAGCAATAAAAAAGGCATCTCGGGAAGACCCGAAGATGCCTTTTACTTTTATCATCAAAAGCGTGCCTATCAGTGTTCCATCTTGATCACTGCTCGTCCCTGCAATTGTCCTGTTTCCAGCTTTTCAAAGGCTTCTTCAATGAAACTGAAAGGGTAGATATCCACGTCATTACGAATCAGGCCAGCTTCTGCCAGAGCAATCACTGCCTGAGTATCAGAGATAGTCTGACCCTGGTAAGTAGTGATTTCAGCATCCTTTGGCAGTGTGCCATACCACTGCTGATTCAGGCTGCCACCGTTTGAACCGACCAAAACAAACATACCGCCTTTGCGCAGGTTTGCTATGCCATACTCAATGGTCTGATCCAGACCTACAAAATCAAATACCGCTGCGGCGCCATCACCACCAATAGCCTGCTGAATCAATTCAGCGCTGTTTTCAGCGGTGCCATCAACCACTTCATCAGCACCCAGACCTTTCACATAATCCAGTCTCGCAGGATTGGTATCGACAGCAACTACACGAGCAGGGCTTAATGCTTTCACAAGCTGAACAGCAAAACTGCCCAGACCACCCGCACCAATCACCAGTGCAGTCGTGCCTGGCTTCAGCTTTGGCAGTGCTTTCTTAACACCATGGTAAGACGTCGCAGCTGCGTCAGTCAGAGGACCGGCAGTAACCGGGTCCAGCGTGTTCAACTTGATAATTTCACGTGGATTTTCCACCAGTACATAAGGAGCCAGACTGCCGTTACGACCATAACCGCGACCATAGATGCCATAATCACAGTTGTTGTCATTACCTTCCAGGCAGTAGGAACACTTGCCACAGGAGCTGGACGACATCAGCACAACCGGGTCGCCCTTCTCGAGACCAACAACTCCTTCGCCCACTTCTTCAACCCAGCCACCGGCTTCATGACCGAGAGTAAACGGCATCTGCCACTGAATCATGGTGCCGATTTCTTCGGTCAGCTTGCACATCTTCGGGTCGGAACCACAAAGACCATTGCCGCCTACTTTGATAACCACCTGGCCAGCAGCAACTGACGGCTTTTCAACTTCAACCTGCTGAGGCTTTTCGCCCCAGCTGACCATACGGTACGCATTCATCTTCTCGGACATTACTTCATCCTCTTTTTTATTATTTAATCTGTAGACACACGCAATCGAATATTAAAGTGCTGTTTGCCCGCCACTGGCGGAGATATAGCTTCTGAATTTGCATGTCTGGGTACTTATAGGGAATTGATCAGGGAGCGTTCGCAATTACGCGATACCATAACCTTGATGCACTCTCTGCTTACTTTCAGCATCCAGAGGCTTATGATCGTGCGCTTTGCTGAATACAGGAAAGTCATAGGCCTTTTTCATCGCCAGCATGGCTTCTGTCTGCTTTAGGGAAACCAGTAACGGTGTCACAACCGGCACGATTTCACCGTCCACTTCCAGACTGTGCAGTCCGGAACGGAAGCAGTTATCACCCAGACCGCCACAGGCCATGATGATCGCGTCTGCACCGCGACGAACCAGTTCAACAGCCTGCTCAGATAATCGATCAGCCATTGGCTGCGGGTTTTCAGAAGCTTCAGGCTGCGACTCAATGTAAGGCTTGCACTCTTTCTGCACACCGTCGTCCAGCAAATGACTGGTCAGGCCATGCTCTGCGATTTGACCTTTAACCACTTCAACCTGACCAGGAAGATCAGGAACCAGCGCCGCGAATTTTCTACCCAGCTGGCTGACAAAATGCAGGGACGGCTCGCAAATACCCAAGACAGGAATATTGACGACACCACGTGCTTCACTGACACCCGGGTCGTCATAGCAGTTAACAATAATGGCATCGAAGCCATCTTCTTCCGCTTTAAGGCTGGCCTTAACAACTTCTGTTTTCAGCAACAATTCAAAGTAGGGATTGCGGTAATCATGGAGGTTGGCAGGGTCCGGAGCAGGCATAGCACTGACACCACGCACTTCAATTTTAGTGTCTGGATTCAGAACATCTTTATAGGACTGAGTAAACTGCTCGGTAAGGTAGCTCCAGTATTCCTGAGGAACCAGAGCAACCTGAATGACACAAATCTTCATTATTCTTATTCTCTTGTCGTCTCGCGCTGTTTCATCATTCTCAACAGAGCCAAGCCAAATCGTTAGTAACATCTCCTATTTTTTTTGTACAATTCAAACATTAGAGAATCATAATAAAACTGACGCTCACTGTATCAGCGCCAACAATAGAGCTTTTTTTGCACAAATCGTTATGATCTATCAGCTTGCCGCAGACTATTTTTTCAGACTTTGTAGCCCTCAGCTACGACATGCATTACCTGATATCACAGGTATTCGTTTTCCTGATGATTTACCTATCATCCCCTTGTCTCCAGATCACGTTCGATTTGCCCGATTGATCAGAACCCTTGATCAACCTCGAGTTCCTCAACTTTTGGAACACTGGCAGGCAAGGTTCAGAAACAGTCCGCTCAGCGAACACGAAGCCAGGCAGTTTATAAGACAGTTAATGGGTACCTTTGAAACTGTCGATTTTCTGCTCGATTATCGCTGCACCAGTGGCAGCCACAGGATGGATGAAGGCAGTCTTTATGATTTCAAGGTTTACCGGCCGGGTAAGAAACAGGGCTGGAGTCTGCACCTGACAACCACAGGTCAGGGCGTTTATCACTCACTGCACAGTCATCGCTTTGTTGAAAAGGGTGACCTTGTTCTGCTCTCACCCGATGCACTTTATGATTACCACCGCATACCAGAAAGTCCTCAGTGGCATTTTCAATGGGCCATTTTCCAACCGGACAGTCAGTTGCTTGACCTGATCAACTGGCCCAGGTTCGGTGACGGGCTTTATCACCTTAAAGCCGGTTATAGTGATAACAATAGTGGCTATCAGAAAATCAAACAGGCGCTGACCGAAATTGCCGAACTTGGCCATTCCTCACAGGAAAGTGTTGTTACCTTACGCACCAACCTTCTAGAGCAGGCTTTGCTCAGAGCAAGACTGATACTGCCAGACTCAGAAGCCATGCCTCTGGACTCTCGAATACAGCAGGCTATTCAATACATTGAAGAGCACTTTGTGCAGGGATTCTCGGTAACCGAAATTGCCGGTTATTGTGGATTGTCTGCAGCCAACCTGACACGACTGATCAAGCAGTACACCGGATTGAGCGTGCTCGAAATCAGGGATGAAAAGCGCATGGCTCTGGCCCGGGAAAAACTGACCCACAGCAACCTCAACATTGCCGATATTGCCGAGCTCTGTGGTTATTCCGATCAGGCTTACTTTACTCGCTGTTTTCGCCGTTATTTTTCAAGAACACCACTGGAATATCGCCAGAGTTATCTCAGGGGCCAGGCCTGACGGAAAGACCTCCAGACTCATCATAAGAAAGTCTCTAATCAGTCGAATACAACACTATCCTTTTCGTTGGTTAGCACTTATGAACAAGCTAAAAACCGCCTTCCTTGCAGCTTTTATACTGATGTTTCTTAACAGTGCCAGGGCAGAGAGTCCACTGCTGACCAGCCAGATTCCATCAGGCTTTTCCCAGCCCTTTACCAGGCTGGCTAATGATAAGGTGGAGCGAATTTTCCTGACCACTTATCAAAATACTTATAAACGGCTCAAACTTGATGGCGATCATTATCAAGCTTCATTACTGCTCAATGCTCCGATCTCAGGCCAAACGAATCGACGAGGCAGGCACCTGCTCTCGTTTTCTGCGTTTTCAGGTTTTCTGAAACTGGCAAAGTGGGGACTGGATACCGGCGCAAACATTAATATGGGTGATAAAGACAATGCCACCATGCTCAGAATGGCTATAGCCAACAAGCTTGAGTACATTGTCGAGTTTGCTCTTCGTCATGGCGCTAATCCAAATCTGCTGCAGGGAATGGCCCTTAATAACACCATGGGGGATATGAAGAACTTTGGCTGGCCTATCGCTGGCTTTGAGCTGGCCTGGAAGCATGGTGCAAAACTTAGAACACCAATGCAAAGGCAAAAAATTGAAAACTATCTGATAAAGATCACCAGTGATGATCCGGAAGCTCAAAACAGGCTCAATTACTTTCTTAATTTGCTGAACGACCCTACGGCTCTCATATCTTCAGCCATTCCCGATGAAAACAGTATCACTGCAGGCCTTATCCCAACGTATATGATTGGAAAAATGGATGGCGCCTTATTGAATGAAATCAAGCGACAACGATTCACCAAAACTCATATCGAACAATTCAATGTGAATGGCATGTATCTGCCTCACTACCTGACGTTCAACGGTATGGAAAAGAGCCTTGAACATATTCTAAATAGCCTGCCGCCTGCCGAGGCTGAGGCCTGGGTAACGAAACGCGACTATACCGGAAATGATCTGATAACTTCTGCCATCAAAAGCCTTAATTCAAAGCTGTTAAAAATGATTTTGACCTTTTCGAAAAAGTCTCTGAATGAACCCGTACCTGATATTGACGGATTCTACAGCCGCGGAGACACACCACTGCATATCGCTCTGAAATGGCATGCACCTGACGAGCTTTTTGATGTTCTATTCGATTCAGGTGCTGAAAAGAGCCTTGAAATTGAAAACAGTCGTGAATTAACACCTGAACAGATGCTTGATGCATGGTACTTGAACTCTCATGAATATCCTCGACTGAAAAGCATTTTAAAAAGAGATTGAACATGCTTTTTCAAACCAGAAAATGTCAGATGGCATTGTCGTATACGAGTGAATTCAGAAAGACGGAAGAAGGTAAAAGTATTGCAGGTGTTTTCAGAGGTGGAGGTGTCAAAGTAGTAGGGGCAGTTCAACGACAAATCTCGGAAACCGCCGATAGCGGACATGCAGCCATTCAATTTCTTCACCCTGATCAGGCACAACCGGACAAGCTTGTGGTCAGAAAAATTGCTCGTACTGATAATGAACGCACTGATATTGCTAGCGAGAAAAAATTTTTAGGTAAGGTGCAGGGACCCGGTATTCAAAAACTGGTAGAGACTGACTCCAACGTGTTGACAACCGCTTATGCGGGTAAGGATCTGCATCAGCATATGACAATTGCTCTGGACAGCTACGACTCTCCTCTAATTGGACTCACCACAGAAGTTTTTTACCCTCTCGCACTACAGCTAATGACTGCAATTAAGCACACCCATAATAAGAAAGTATTTCACCTCGACATAAAACCGGAAAATGTTTTTGTTTCTGATGATTATACTGAACTAACGCTAGGGGATTTTGGACTCGCAATTGATGTTGACGTTGAACTCAATGATGACTCAGACCCCGTTGAAGCTGTATGTGGAACAGAAGGCTATATTCCTCCAGAAGTTATTAACTCTGGCCCTATTACTCAATTTTCTGATGTTTACTCGGCAGGCGCTACACTGTTCGAAATGCTGACCGGCAAACCTTTTGGAGAGGATTCAAGCAGTGATATTTTCAAAAACGAGGCAAACTTCGCTCGACATAAGCAAAAGCAGCTCGCTATTGTAAAAAAGATCGCCCCTGAACTTAAACCACTACTCGACGCCATGCTGACCTGGTCTTATGAAACAAGATTTCCAGTAGGTGACGCAATTAAACAACTGCAAGACTGTTATCACTTCCACCTCGAGAGTGTAACCCCTGTGTAATTCTCCTCAGTCCTCCTTCAGTCAAAGCATACGTAAAAACATATATACGAAAAATAATATATTTCTGTAAAATGCATTCCTATCCTAGGCAGTCATACTTGCTGTCAGCTTGTTTATCAGGATATACGACATGTATTCCATTTTGTTTTTATGTACAGGTAACTCTGCTCGCTCACAGCTGGCAGAAGCCCTTTTCCGTCAAGCTGCAGGCGATCAGTTTCAGGTGTTCAGTGCTGGAACCGACCCTGATGAGGTTGATGCCCGTGTATACCGCGCGCTCAAGCTTCAGGGAATAACGGCCTCCGACCTGAAAAGTAAAACCGTTGAAGAGTTATCGCAGAACTATTTCGATTACGTCATCACTCTCTGCGACAAAGCCAGCCGTGAATGCGCTGCTTATCCTGAATCGCAAGCACTGGTTCACTGGGACCTGTCTGACCCTCGACCAGAATCTGGACTGAGACCTTTCCTTGATGCTGTCAGTTTCCTTGAGCAAAAAATCACTGAGTTTCTTCAGTTGGGATTTTCAAAGAAACCTCAGCCTGAAGAGTTAACGGTTCAGTTCTTCAAGATACTCAGTGACAAGACCAGACTGCGCACCCTGATGCTGATTGAAGATGAAAAAGAGCTTTGCGTGACGGAACTGGTTGATGCTCTGGATGAAAGTCAGCCGAAAGTATCACGCCATCTTGCTCAGCTAAGAGAAGTTGGCGTTCTGGAGATCAGACGACAGGGGCAGATGATTTTTTATCGCCTGGCGGACGAACTACCTCAGTGGTGCAGAAAAGTTCTCGAGGTTTCTCGAATTGGTAATCCGGCGCTGATAAATCAGGAAAAAATCAGACTGAAACAGTCTAACATTCGATCTGTTTGCTGCCCGAAAGAAAGCAGTGACGCAGCCAGACAATTAAGTATTTGCTAGTAAGTGTTTAGACGCACGTAATCGAATATTAAATGGCTATATCCCCGCCACCGGCGGGGATATAGCTTATGAATTCATATGTTCGGGTACTTAAGAGGTAAGAATATGACTATCAAAGTAGGAATCAACGGCTTTGGCCGTATGGGTCGTCTGGCTATGCGAGCCGCATGGGATTGGCCGGAAATGGACATTGTTCATATCAATGATCCCGCTGGCGATGCCACCACACTGGCACACCTGCTGACCTTTGATTCTGTTCATGGCCGCTGGCAGTACGAAGCCACTGCTGATGGCAAAACCATGTTGATTGAAGACAAAAGTATTTCCACCAGCCAGAACAAAACCATTGGTGAAACAGACTGGTCCGGCTGCGATCTGGTGATTGAAGCATCCGGCGTGATGAAGTCAAAAAAGCTGCTTCAGGCCTATCTTGATCAGGGTGTGAAGAAAGTTGTTGTCACGGCTCCGGTAAAAGAAGAAGGCGTGCTGAATATTGTCATGGGGGTCAATGACCACCTGTACAATGCGGATGAACACAATATCGTTACTGCTGCTTCCTGTACCACCAACTGCCTGGCACCTGTCGTTAAAGTGCTTCATGAGAAGCTGGGTATCAAGCATGGCAGCATGACCACTATTCACGACATCACCAACACTCAAACCATTCTCGACGCTCCCCATAAAGACCTGCGTCGTGCCCGTGCCTGCGGTATGAGTCTGATTCCAACCACTACCGGTTCGGCAACCGCCATTACTCATATATTCCCTGAGTTGAAAGGCCGACTGAATGGCCACGCCGTTCGTGTACCTCTGGCCAATGCATCCTTAACCGACTGTGTCTTTGAAATGGAAAGAGAGACCACTGAAGAAGAAGTTAATGCTCTGTTTAAAGAAGCAGCAGAGGGTGAACTGAAAGATATTCTCGGCTATGAAGAGCGCCCTCTGGTGTCTATCGATTACAAGACAGACCCCCGCTCCAGCATTGTTGATGCACTCTCCACCATGGTTGTTAATGGTACTCAGGTGAAAACCTACCTCTGGTACGACAACGAATGGGGCTATGCAAACCGTGCTGCCGAGCTGGCACTAAAAGTTGCGAAATCGATCAGGTAATTCCGGAGAAGTCGTATGGGCAGGGTAACTGCTGAAAAATTGTCGCCAGAGATTCGTCAGTATCTGATCGTCACAGGCAACTACTGGGCATTTACCCTGACAGACGGCGCTCTTCGTATGCTGGTTGTGCTCCACTTCCATATGCTGGGTTACAGCCCTTTTGAAGTGGCGATGCTGTTTCTGTTTTATGAATTCTTCGGTGTCATCACCAACCTTTTTGGTGGCTGGCTCGGCGCAAGAATTGGTTTAAACAGAACCATGAGTATTGGTCTGTTTATGCAGATAGTGGCTCTGGCCATGCTAGCTGTACCATCCGCGATGTTAGTCGTTCCATGGGTGATGTTTGCTCAGGCATTGTCCGGCATTGCCAAAGACCTGAACAAGATGAGTGCCAAGAGTTCTATCAAAGGGCTGGTTTCTGCGGGTGCTGAAGGCAAACTCTATAAATGGGTCGCACTGCTGACAGGCTCCAAGAATGCTTTAAAAGGTGTGGGGTTCTTCCTTGGTGGATTTCTCCTTGCCACGATAGGCTTCAAAGGTGCCGTGATTGCCATGGCTGCCGCACTTTCTCTGGTCTGGGTATTCTGTCTGCTGTCTTTGAAGCAGGATCTGGGTAAAGCCAAAAACAAACCCAAGTTTTCTGAAATCTTCTCCAAGAGTTCATCCGTAAACCGCCTTTCGGCCGCCAGACTGTTTCTGTTTGGTGCCAGAGATGTCTGGTTTGTTGTTGCTCTGCCCATCTTCCTTGGTGATGCCCTTGGCTGGTCCACCAGCGAAGTGGGTGCTTTTATGGCGCTCTGGGTGATTGGCTATGGCTTTGTTCAGGCCAATGCACCGCGAATTACCGGACGCGGCACTTACAAAACAAAGAGTAACAAAACACCTGACGGTAAATCTGCAACACTCTGGGCAGCTCTGCTGGCCAGTATTCCTGCAGCCATTGCGCTGGGCTTGATGTATCTGGATAACAGCCAGATCACTCTGGTTATAGTCATTGGCTTAATGGTGTTTGGAGCAATCTTCGCCATTAATTCCTCCCTGCACAGCTATCTGATCGTCATCTATGCCAAGGAAGACGGCGCCTCCATGGATGTCGGCTTTTATTATATGGCCAACGCTATGGGGAGATTGATTGGCACGGTACTGTCAGGCTATGTCTATCAGGTAGCAGGACTAGAAGCCTGCTTGTGGATTTCAGCGAGTTTTGTTGCTTTGGCAGCAATGCTTTCTGTATCACTGCCAAGGCATATTCAGTCTCATCAGGACTCTTAAACCGTCGCTGAAGAATCACCCTCAGCCAGTTGGTCAAAGGCGGGAAGGCCGACTAAATCCTTAAAGGCTTTCTCGTCAGCGACTTCATCCCGTAAGGATGGCGATTTCATTATCGCCATTTCAATATCTCGTACCGCAGGTTCAAGTCGACCAAGAGAAGCAGCTGCACATGCTCTCTGCCAGTAAGCAAGCGCATACTCCTCATCCTGTTCCAGCGCCTGATTGGCAAGAGATAGCGCCCAGCGGGCTTCACCCAGTTCCAGCAGGGAATCTGCTTTATAGGTCAGAGCTTCAACATCGTTTTGATTAATCTCGAGAATTTGATCGTAAATACTAATCTGCTCGTGATGGTTGCTCTCAAGTCCGGCACGCATCCAGAGTGAATGAACCTGGTTGGTTTCAGATATCTTTTCCTGAGCAGAGATGATCTGTTCTGATCGGACAACCAGTTTTGTCTCCAGCTCGTTCAATCGCTTTTCATATTCCAGTGTCATCTCGGAGACCTGTCGCTCAACCTGTGAGGTCACCGTTTCCCTGACCTCCCGTAACGATCGCCAACCCAGCAATACCAGAATCGAAGCCGCACCCGTAATAATAAAGAAGATGTTGTTGACGGTGTCCGTTGTATATCGAACAGCCCGATCAGTAGCCTCCAGCCGGGCTTCAGCCACCTTGTTAGTCATCTCAGTTCGCATAAACTGCAAATCCTGTCGAAGCAATTTCAGCTCATCAAGAATGTAACGTTCAATAAACGGTTTATAGAGAGGCTCATCAATATCGGCTTTGGGTGTTTCTGCGGCGCCGGCACGAAGTGATGAGAATGCCAGTATCACGATTAGCATAACCAGCCTGAAATCGAATTGTTTCACTGTTTTTGATAGCCCTTGTTTTTTATTTAGCAGAGACAGCTTCTTCAACCACTTTAGCGGTCAATTAGAGTAAAAAACAACAAACTTCCTATCGATCTCCAAGATACGCCTCTTTGAGGCTGTTTGATAAGTATCGTCCGTAGCGAGGATTGCAGGAAATTGAGTATAAAAATGCGGTTTTGAGAGGAGAATAGCTGGCTATTTGACGAACAAAAACACATTTTTAGATCAATTTACTGTGACCGCAGTAGGACAGATACTTTTCAAACAGCCTCTTAATACTCTGTATCAGCAAGGACTTTTTTCGACACAATCTGCTTCATCCTGACCAGTTTGTCAGCAGTACTGACAAACTACTGAGTATTCACTGCTTCTTTATGGTCTCAATAAGAGGCAAAACTATTCAGGCAACTGACTATGGCAACTCCGCTCTTTTCTGACAAATCACCATCAGAACCCCCTGTAATTATGGCGGCAGATACCACTGACCAGAACTATTCTACGCCCTGCACTAGAGTGTTTGGGCATTTAGTAGGCTTGGAAGAACCAACATTCGGCCTTAGTGATTCAGTCAATGCCGACTGCTCTTCACCGGTCAGCAAGAAACGCAAAGTATCTATTACACCGGAACGAAGAGCGACGCTTTGTCCTAAAAGCGATCTTACAACGATAGAGGCAGATAGCATCAACGATGCTCTTCTAAAACTATATAGGCTCACTCCTGTCCGGAACGGAGAAATTGCCGAGGGTGGGACATCGGTTGTAAAAAGATATAAGGATAATAATGGAACTGTATTAGCGGTAAAACTATTCAATGGTAGAGCTAAACCTGCCTACCTTGGGTGCGCCAAAGGTGAAATATCCGCTTTACAGGTTCCCTGTCATCAGGGAATTACACAATGCCACGGTCTGCTACTGCAACATACAGAAAATGAGCTCTATTGTTTCATTACTTCTGCAGACGATTTTCCCGTTCTGGATGCTGAAAACTATCAAATCAGAGCATCCATTATGGAATATGTTGAAGGTATTGAATCCTATTATGCCGTTTACGGCTGCCGCTCCAGCAATATAAAGCCTGTTACAGATTTACCGGAACCTATTAATGTCTCTGTGAACTGGGGGCTCGAGCTCTGTGAGGTTATTAAGTTTCTTCACGATCATGACTTTATATATCGAGACATCAAACCTGAAAATGTTCTTTATGACTTCAATAGCGGAAAAATCAAACTGGTTGATTTTGGTTTCTGCAAAAAACTGCATGGATTAACGCGGTGCAATAGCTACTGTGGAACTCTGGAGTCTATGGCTCCGGAAATCCTTAAGCATTCTGTAAGCTATGATTTCTCTTCAGAGGTCTGGAGTCTTGGGTTGTTTATTATTGAGATAGCTTTTGATTATTCTCCAGCTGTCTTTAACTCAAAAGGAGAAAGAAAAGAATACTCTGACTACATTACTCGAAAAAAACGGATACGGAGTTATGCCAGGCTCAACGATGACGATAAAAAAGCGCTACTGCGTAGCAAAGTAACCGTGAAAAGCAAGCAGACTGACCAGCTTATAGAACTTATTGGCTATATGACCCGGGAAAAACCCGAGCAGAGAATTACTCTTGATCAGGCTATACAGACGCTGCAGGATATTCAAAAGCAGCTCACGTAATAATTTCCTGCCCTGGTGCAACCTTTAGCACTTTGTTCAGGCCTCGCCCGATATGTCAAAGGTAATAGCGGCTCATATCTGAACGGTAAAAGATCGCCAACTTATCCACTTTTATCAGACACTGGATACAGCAGATATTATTATTTAGAAACAACGACGAAGGGCGCATAAAGCGCCCTTCGTTTTCATATCAATCCAGGATCACTGCTTACCAGTAAACTCCGGATAAGCTTCCATGCCGCATTCAGTCAGGTCAGCCCCTTCGTACTCTTCTTCTTCAGAGATACGCAGGCCAACGATTGCCTTGATCGCACCCCAAACGATCAGTGAAGCACCGAATACCCAAGCAAAGATGGAGGCGATACCCAGCAGCTGACTGCCCAGCGTCGCATCACCGTTGGTAAAGGTGACTGCCAGCAGACCCCAGACACCCACAACACCGTGTACCGAGATAGCACCAACCGGATCATCGATACGCAGCTTGTCCAGAGCAACAATGGCGAAGACAACCAGCGCACCACCGACCGCACCAATCAATGTTGCTTCTACCGCAGTAGGCGTCAGAGGTTCAGCAGTAATCGCTACCAGGCCAGCCAGTGCACCGTTGAGGGCCATAGTCAGGTCAGCCTTACCGAACAGAATGCGGGCGGCAATCAGAGCAGCGATTACACCACCAGCCGCACCGGCATTGGTGTTAACAAAGATCTGAGCGACAGCGTTCGCATTCTCTACATCAGACAGTTTCAGTTGAGAGCCACCGTTGAAGCCGAACCAGCCCATCCACAGGATGAAAGTACCCAGTGTTGCCATTGGCAGGTTGGCACCCGGCATCGGGTTAATGGAACCGTCTTTGCCGTATTTGCCTTTACGAGCACCCAGCAGCAGAACACCAGCAAGCGCTGCAGCAGCACCGGCCATGTGTACGACACCGGAACCGGCGAAGTCCTGGAAACCGGCTTCATTCAGGAAACCACCACCCCACTTCCAGAAACCCTGAACCGGATAGATAAAGCCGGTCATGAATACGGCAAACAGCAGGAAGGACCAGAGCTTCATACGCTCAGCAACGGCACCCGACACGATGGACATTGCAGTTGCGACAAACACTACCTGGAAGAAGAAGTCAGAGCGCAGTGAGTAGTAAGGTGCATCGTCACCACCTGCCGTAACGGCATCAACACCGTTCTCTGCGCCGATCAGAGAACCAAGGACAGGTAGAATGCCACCTTCATTGGTCCCCGGATACATAATGGCGTAACCGCAGATCAAGTACATGGTGCAGGCAATGGCAAACAGCGCAATGTTCTTGGTAAGAATTTCAACGGTATTCTTGGAACGAACCAGACCCGCTTCCAGCATGGCGAAACCGGCCGCCATCCACATTACCAGTACGCCCGATATCAAGAAATAAAATGTGTCCAGGGCGTAGGACACCTGAGTGAGGTTTTCCACAGGATTCTCCAGTATTTTTCTTCTTAAGCCTGTTTCATGAGCCGCAATATATGAGGGATGAGGCTCACAAAATTAAAAATCAGATGGCGTCTACACCGGTTTCACCGGTCCGGATACGAATGATCTGTTCCAGTTCGGTGACAAAAATCTTGCCGTCACCAATCTTGCCGGTGTTAGCAGCGTTAGAAACCGCTTCAATGACCTGATCCAGAAGCTCATCAGAGATAGCCGCTTCCAGCTTTACCTTGGGAAGGAAGTCCACCACGTATTCAGCACCACGGTAGAGTTCGGTATGACCTTTCTGACGACCAAAACCTTTTACTTCGGTCACAGTGATACCCTGCACACCGATATCGGAAAGGGCTTCCCGAACATCGTCGAGCTTGAAGGGTTTAATGATGGCGGATACCAGCTTCATATAAGCGCTCCTGACAGTTCTGTTAACTGATTATTTAGAACATTGGTTCAGCTGACGATGAGACTGCTTCTGCCAGCACCTGTTGTGATAGCTATAGCAGGGGGTGTGCCAACTTGGTGTAGACACCTGAATTAAGGGCTTTTTATAGAATAGAAGGCTATGGGCGAAAGGGATTGGAAAAGAAGGATGCACCGGATTAGATCAGTAAAATATCCAGATTAGGGCTAGCGCACTGAAACGATGCATTAAAGATAAATCACACAGGCTGACGCAATTATTTTTGCTCTGATGGTAACTTCTCCGAGATAAGTAACCGTCTGTAAAACAGGTCTGCTTTTATGAGACAGTCGTCACATAACAGAGCTGATTCTATGACCCGATAGCAAGTAATGCGCTACAAAGCCCTCCAACACTATTTTTTAAAACAATAATCGATTGCATTCGGAAGCTTGTCTTGGAGTTTAAAAATTACCTGAAGGTTCTTGCCGCTAACGATGGTTCAGACCTCTACCTGAGTACTGGTGCACCACCTTGCGCCAAGTTTCATGGCGTACTCAAACCACTGTCTAAAAAAGCACTGGTGCCGGGCGAAATTGCCCAGGTTGCACACGACATCATGGATGCTGAACAAAGAGAAATCTTTGAGCGCGAACTGGAAATGAACCTGGCACTCTCCCTGCACAGTCAGGGGCGTTTTCGAGTCAATATCTTCAAACAACGCAATGAAGTGTCCATCGTTGCCCGTAATATCAAGACCGAGATCCCTAACCTGAAAGACCTTCGCATGCCGAAGATTCTGCCAGAGATTATTATGGCCAAGCGTGGTCTGGTTCTGTTTGTCGGTGGCACCGGCTCTGGTAAATCCACTTCCCTTGCCGCACTGATTGATCATCGGAACAGCAACAGTACCGGTCATATCATCACCATTGAAGACCCGATAGAGTTTATCCATAAGCACAAGCGCTGCATCGTTAACCAGCGAGAAGTGGGCGTGGATACCCGCAGCTTTGATGAGGCACTGAAGAATACTCTGCGTCAGGCTCCTGACGTTATTCTGATTGGCGAGATTCGTGACCGTGAGACCATGGAACACGCACTGGCCTTTGCTGAAACCGGTCATCTCTGTATCTCAACCCTGCACGCCAATAATGCTAACCAGGCACTGGACCGTATTATCAACTTCTTCCCGGAAGAACGTCGTAACCAGCTGTTGATGGATCTGTCCATGAACCTGCGTGCCTTTGTTTCCCAGCGACTGATTCCTACCGTAGATAAGAAGCGTGTGGCAGCGGTAGAGATTCTTCTCGGTACTCCTACGATTCAGGAACATATCCTCAAAGGACAGTTTGAAAAGATCAAGGAAACCATGGAGAAATCAGCAGAGCTGGGTATGAAGACATTCGACGGCGCTCTGTTCCAGCTTTATCAGGAAGGTCTGATTTCACTGGATGAAGCTATGAAGAACGCCGACTCAGCCAACAACCTGCGTTTGAAGGTCAAACTGTCTGCCGGTGAAAAGGCCAGCAAGACTCCAGAGAGAAGTGCTCCACCAAAGCCACCTGCTCCAACTAACAGTTCTGGCACAGGCAGCCTTTCGCTTGAAGCGATTGAAGACGATGATGACGATGACCTGCTGGCGGATATTGCCTGATAGTCAGAGTCCCGTGGTATGCTTGCCCGATTCAATTTTGAGACAAGCCGAGAGCCGTTATGATCGACAAGGCAGCCATTATTAACAACATCGCCGGTAAAGCCGGCGAGATTCTGGGTGGCGAAAAGAGCAAAACCAGAGAAGACATTGAGCACAACATGCGCGCTCTGGTGGGCAGTGCTCTGTCAAAGTTTGATCTGGTCAGCCGCGACGAGTTTGACACTCAAGTCGCTGTTCTTCGTCATACCCGAGAACGCCTGGAAGCACTTGAAAAGAAAGTCGCTGAACTGGAAGGCAAATAAGGTAAAAGGTACCAGTTTCATGCTGGTACCTTGCTTTTAGAGGCTGTTTGAAAGGTGTATCTATCCTGCTGCGGTCACAGCTCGCTCTTTCCCTGACTTTAATTCAAGCCAGTCGTTTGCAGTTTCATACTGCCTTCCGGTAATACAGCAACGCTATATTTCTTTATCCAGGGCAGTAACGTCTTCAGCTGGCTATCCACCACCTTAAAGACTGGATAATGATTATCCTGATTCACAGCAAGTTCTAGTAAATTTTCAGAGTTCTGAGCTTTTGCTGCAAATGATCTTCTAAACTCAGCCGTTTTTGGCTGTTTTGCCATTAATGAAATGCAACGGTTGAGCGACTCTTTCAGCTGCTTCCGAGGAGTGATTTTCCCAACGCCAATACACACTGCACTGTATGCTGATAAATTATCTCTGAACCTTTTGCGCTCAACTTCATCAGTCAGCTTTATACCGTACTCCCAGACGACTGTTTTCAATGTATCAACAGTCTTGTCAGTTTCAGAGAGCTTATCCGTTTTAATTAACTTTTCTGGTTTGAGCAACAAAGGTTCCTCAGGTTCGCGTGAAGCATCATGAACCTCTTTCAGATGACTCCAGGCACCTTCCATAAGGTTTCCCTGCTTGTCAGCCACTTTATATTCGATGTAATACTCAGGAAGATGGGTAACCTGAATGTCAGGGTTCAAAAAGTAATGGTCATAAAAGAAATAGACTGGCCCCATAATAATAACCGAAGCAAAAGCCGCTACCACAGTACTTTTAATGTTCATTCCAAGTCCTGCATAAACTTCCTGACCAGGAAGCAGGCATAAGACCAGCAACATAATTACCGGGAGCAATTTCAACAACGTTGTTTTCAACTTCGTTGTTCTTGCCAAACAAAAGTTGAAAACAGTATCCCTGAAAATAGTTTGTAATCGATGCTGAAGCTTTTTTAAATTCATTAACTTATTTACATATAAATGGATATCAGCAATAAAAAGTAGATTGAAATACTGACATTGCAAGAAACAGGACTAACCATACAAGCAGCCTGAAATAGCCATTAACAAAACTGCTTATGAACAGAAAAAGCACCTCTCGTATCACTTCAGTGATTAAAAAGTGTTCGCGTTCAAAAAACTGCTAACCTTTCCTGCTCTATATATACCAATCAGAATTCTTTTAGGATGCTCATGACACGGCTGGCTGTTGTAAATTCCCGAGCCAAGTGCGGCCTTCATGCACCTGCGGTTTCTGTTGAGGTTCACCTTTCTGCAGGGCTTCCGGCATTGAATATTGTTGGGTTGCCGGAAGCTGCGGTTCGAGAAAGTAAAGACAGAGTTCGAAGTGCTATTTTAAACAGCGGTTTTGAGTTTCCTACTTCACGAATAACCATCAACCTGGCACCTGCAGATCTCCCAAAAGAGGGAGGCCGATTCGACCTGCCTATTGCTCTGGGCATTCTGGCTGCATCGGGGCAGTTGCCCACAGAACCTCTTGAAAACACTGAGTTTATTGGTGAGCTGGCTTTAACAGGGACTCTACGTTCAATATCAGGCGCACTGCCTGCAGCTATTTCCGCCACAGAGGCTAAAAGGACACTGGTTCTTCCCCAATTAAATGCTCAAACCGCGGCACTGTGCCCTGACTCCCGAATACTGGCGGCTGCAGACCTGCTTGCGACCTGTGCTCACATTTTAGGAAAAGAGCAACTTCAGGAAGTATCAACAAAACCTGAGAGTAAATCTGTTACCTATCCGGATCTCTCGGATATACGAGGACAGATGCAGGCAAAAAAAGCGCTGATGACCTCAGCCGCTGGTGCTCATCATCTACTGCTTTATGGACCACCCGGCACAGGAAAAACCATGCTGGCCAGTCGACTGCCCGGCATTCTGCCTGGACTCAATGAACAGGAAGCTCTGGAAGTAACAGCCATACATACATTGTCATCTATCAGCACACCTCCCGACTGGAAGCAGCGACCTTTCAGAACACCGCACCACACGTCGTCAGCAGTCTCTCTTGTTGGTGGCGGGAGTCAGCCAAAGCCGGGGGAGATCAGCTTTGCCCATAACGGGGTTTTGTTTATGGATGAGTTCCCGGAGTTTTCCCGTGTCGCTTTGGAAGTACTGAGAGAACCTCTGGAAACAGGAGAGGTGGTGATCTCAAGGGCAAAAGGACAGGCCTGCTTTCCCGCCAGTTTTCAGCTGGTTGCCGCTATGAACCCTTGTCCCTGTGGCTATCAGGGTGACAGCCAAAAGAGCTGCCGCTGCACTCCGGAGCAGGTCAGAAAATATCGCAACAAACTGTCAGGGCCGCTACTGGACAGGATTGACCTTCATGTTGAAGTGTCTACCCAGAAAACAGCAACATTGTTTTCTGCACCTGACAATGATGACCTGAATTCTGGAAATATCCGTCAAAAAGTGATTTCTGCCCGGCAGACACAAATGACACGGCAGGGTAAATACAATGCCATGCTCAAACCTGCCGAGATAGAGAAGTACTGCAAGCTGGAAAAGGCTGATCAGGATTACCTGACACGACTTTGTGACAAGCTGGGTTATTCAGCCAGAGCCGTGCATCGTATTCTCAGGGTTTCCAGAACTCTCGCTGATCTGTCTCTGGAAGAGCAGATCAGCAAGCAGCATTTAGCCGAAGCAATTCATTACCGAAAGCTGGATCGGGAACCTGCCTGAAGCTATTTTAGCGTCACCTTTTCCAGTAACTCCGGCACCCTTGCATTCCAGCCGAGTTCTGCAGACACTTTTTCAGCCATAGCCGCTGCGGCTGATTCTTCGCCATGGGTGACAAAAACCTGTCTGGGCGGTGTCTTGATACTCTTAAGCCAGCTGACAATCTGGCCACTGTCCGCATGGGCAGAAAAACCATCAAAGTCTCTGATCTTTGCTCGAACCGGTACATCCTGCCCGTGTATTTTGATACTGGCAGCGCCATTTACCAGCTTCTCTCCCCGAGTACCCATGGCCTGGTAGCCAACAAACAAAACGCTGTTTCGATGGTTTGGCAAAATATGTTTCAGGTGATGCAGTACCCGCCCGCCACTGGCCATACCACTGGCAGAAACGATAATCCCGGGGAAGGACTGATCAGCCAGCGCCTTTGATTCCTCAATGGTTCTGACGTAATGCGTCATACTATCTATGCGACGACAATCATCTTCTGTCAGGCGGTGCTTTTCATGGAAACGATGAAAGACTTCTGTCGCTTTAATCGCCATTGGACTGTTTAGATAAATAGGTAGTTTGGGAATGCGGTTATCTGCTCTGAGCTTTTCCAGTATGTGCAGAACCATCTGAGCCCGCCCAACAGCAAAAGCGGGAATCAGAACCGTGCCGCCAGCCGAAGCCGTTTCAGTAATTGCAGAAGCCAGAGCTTCTTCAGCATCCATAGATAAGTGAGTTCGATCACCATAGGTGGACTCCATGACCAGGTAATCAGCCCGTTTCAGGGATTCCGGCGGATACATGATCACATCATCAGGTCTGCCCACATCGCCAGTGAATACCAGCATTTCATGACCATCAAACAGCTCTACGCAAGCGGCACCAAGAATATGCCCTGCTGGACGGAAACGAATGGTGATACCCGGCAGAATTTCATGAAACTCGCCAAAAGGAGAGGGCCACAAATGCTTCAAAGCCCTTCTGGCATCTTCTTCGGTATAGAGTGGCAGGGGAGGGTTGTGCTTGGAGTAGCCTTTATATTTTGCGTATTTGGCATCTTCTTCCTGAAGAAAGCCGGAATCAGGCAGCAGAATTTTACAGAGTTCACAGGTTCCTGGCGTTGCATAAACAGCACCGCTATAGCCCTGTTTGATCAACAGAGGCAGATATCCGCTGTGATCCAGATGAGCATGAGTCAGAACAATGGCACTAAGCTCTTCAGCCTTTACAGGTAAAGGCTGGCGGTTCATCTGACGGTAATGTTTAACACCCTGATAGAGCCCGCAGTCCACCAGTATCTTCTTATCATCAATGGTAACCAGATACTTTGAGCCGGTGACGGTACCCGTAGCTCCGAGAAATTGCAGTTCCATTCACCTTCTCCTTGCCGTACATCCACTTAGATGTGTTAACACACATAACTGAAAATTACGTTGCTCTATCTCCATCGATGGCAGAGATAGAGCTTATGCATTCGTATGTCCGGATACGTACTATCGGAACAGATAACTGTTAATTCATGGCTGACCTGAGTCAAAGTAACCTGACAACTATTTCTACTCGGTTTATTGATATACTGGCTCTTTCCTCTCTGACCCAGAACCCCACTCGTGCATAGACTCAACGACCGACAGGCCGAAGCCGTAAAATACATCGACACTCCGCTGCTGGTACTGGCAGGTGCAGGCAGTGGCAAGACCAGTGTAATCACCACCAAGATTGCCTATCTGATTCAGGAATGCGGTCTCAGTGCCCGAAGCATTATTGCCGTAACTTTTACCAACAAGGCCGCGCGAGAAATGAAGGAGCGGGTTGGTAAGCTGGTCAAAGGCAAGGCTTCCCATGGTTTAACGGTTTCCACTTTTCACAACCTGGGTCTTAATCTGATTCGCCGTGAATATAAAACCCTTGGCTACAAGCCCGGCTTCTCGATTTTTGATGCTCAGGACGCTCACGCTCTGATTGGCGAACTGATGCAGCGTGAGATGGGGTCTGATGACGAAAGCGTGGATACCGTTCAACATACTATATCCAGCTGGAAGAATGACCTTATTCTGCCAGATCAGGCGATGATGAATGCCCGCCAGCCCCACGAACAGCTGGCAGCCAGAGTTTATGAACACTACAACCGAACCCTGAAAGCCTATAACGCAGTCGATTTTGATGATCTGATTTTACAGCCGGTCATGTTGTTCAGAGAGCACCCGGAAGTACTGGAACGCTGGCAGAAGAAAATTCACTACGTTTTGGTGGATGAGTATCAGGACACCAACGGTGCCCAATACGAGCTGATCAGCAAGCTGGTCGGCATTCGTGGCAAGCTGACCGTGGTAGGTGACGATGACCAGTCTATCTATGCATGGCGGGGTGCACGACCAGAGAACCTGGCGTTGCTGAATGAAGACTATCCTTCCCTGAAGGTCATCAAGCTGGAGCAGAATTACCGCTCCACCAGCCGTATTCTGAAATCAGCCAACACCTTGATTGCCAACAACCCCCACGTCTTTGATAAGACACTGTGGAGTGAGCTGGGCATGGGCGACATGATTCGTGTAGTAAAGTGTCGCAATGATGAAATGGAATGCGAACGCATCGCCACCGAAATTCTTACCCGCAAGCTTAAAGGTGATAGCAGCTGGAAAGACTACGCCATTCTTTATCGCGGTAACTTTCAGTCTCGATTGCTGGAAATGAAGTTTCAGCATCACCAGGTTCCTTATCACATTAATGGCGGTACGTCGTTTTTTTCACGAGCTGAAGTCAAAGACATCATGGCTTACCTGCGGCTGCTGGTGAATCAGGATGATGACAATGCTTTCCTTCGTGTAGTGAACGTGCCTCGTCGTGAAATCGGCCCTTCCACACTGGAGAAACTGGGTAACTACGCCAGCGACAATGATGTAAGCCTTTACGCCGCCTGCCACGACGCAGCACTGTCAGAGGTTATTTCCGGCAAGTATCTGGAAAAGTTACAAAGATTTGTCAGCTGGATGGACACCGTTTCCCGAAACAGTCAGACCAGTGAAGACCCGATACAAATCATTCGGGAAATGGTAGAAGACTGCGATTACGAGAACTGGCTGTTTCAGACGACGCCAACTCCGGCAGGTGCGGAAAAACGAATGGGCAATGTCTCATTCCTCATTGATTCCCTGCAACAGAGCCTTGAACGAGGCGATGAAGACGCCACTGTTGAAGACGCCATTGCCCGCCTGATTCTCCGTGACATGATGGAGCGACAGGAAGAAGAAGAAGACAACGACAAGGTACAGATGCTGACCCTTCATGCCTCCAAAGGTCTGGAATACCCTCATGTTTATATGATGGGTATGGAAGAAGAACTTCTACCTCATAGAACCAGTATTGAAGAAGATAATATTGAAGAAGAACGTCGACTGACTTATGTAGGCATCACCCGAGCCAGAAAGTCACTGACCATGACTCTGGCCGGACAACGCAAACAATACGGCGAGGTGATAGATACTACCCCAAGCCGTTTTCTTGATGAACTGCCCCAGGAAGATCTGGAGTATTCAGGCTTTGATAAGAAATCCTCTAAAGAACAAACCCAGCTAACGGGTAATGCAGCTCTGGCCATGTTGAGAAACAGGCTCAGTGAGTAAGTACTAAGGGGAGTGTTCAAGCCATTTTCCCGTCCATAGCGGGCAAATGGCTATTTAATTACAACTCATCTTTAGAGAAAGTCAACCGCGCAACACCTGCAGCAGCAATACCTGCCTTGAACTCAGCGGGTGTAACAATGATTACAGTGTTCCAAAGTTCACCCAAACGTCGCTTAAGTGAATCTCGAATACTCGCTAATGCATTCAAATCAAGCTCACCAATCAATATCAGAGGCGCTTCTTTTAATTTTTTGCTCTCTCTTTTTTCAGCAAGTTTTTGAGCCAGCTCAACAATAGGATCTTCTATTGTCGAAACCGCCATTGCAGAGAGCTCCTTTATTCCACTCTCCCATATCTGCTGATCCATATCATCAGGCTTTTGTGTCATTGATGGATCAAGCGCCTGAGTAACGGTATAGCCCGCTTCACTCACCATAATCGAAGGACGAGAAACTTTTGGGTCATAACCTGCCTTTTCAATCATTTCGTTAGAAGTGTAGAGCCTTGAGAAGTAATGATTGAATCGTCTGGTCGGTAATCCAGGTACTGGATATCCAACTTGTGGGTTGTTCAGTAGTGCCCCCATTACTATCTGTGCGTAGAGCCGCACAATGGGAGCCAGATCGAGAACTTTCAATTCAGGCAGTTTTAAATCCTGAGCTGTCACATTAAAGGCAAGGTACTTTAAATAACGATTCTGAAACTCCTTACCCAGAGTGAATTCGCCGCCCTGAGGCACTCTGTTTTTATAAAGCTCTGTATTTGAACCTTCAACGAGCACACCATCTCGAATCATGTAACCAATGGCATAGGTTGTCAGCTGAAGAAAGTCAGCATTATTTAATATGGAATCAGACATCGCTTTCAATCGAACAGCATCGGCCAGCGCTTTGTGCTCACCTTCCATTTTTCGAGCAGCGCTACCTGACAATTCGAAGCCGCGCTGTGAAAGAATATTTGTATAGTCATGCCAGATAAACGTTTCTTTGGTGACCACTTCTGTCGACAGAGGATAAACACGTTCTTTGTCAGCATAGTACTCATAACCAGCAATACCGATATAGAAACCGGATAGAGTGACTGGCTCAACGCTATCATGCTTCCTGGCACTGCAGGCAATTGATTTTTTGAGCTGATCAAGGGCAACAGCAAACAGAACTCCTTCAGAGTCTGTGTTCTCAATAGTTCCCGGATGCCCCATGCCTTCCAATGAAGTCATTGAAACATCTCTACCCTTACAGGTATAGGAAACATGAACTGGACTGGCTGTACCACTGGCAATCACCTGTCCGGGATTTTCACGTGATGTCAGGACCACATGGGCTTCACTGTTGCTTTCGTATAAAACAATGACTTTATTCTTATCAGACAGGTCGGCCTGACTCGCCAGAGATACTGTCAGGGCCGAGAGAGCCACAATATATTTCAACCAGTCCGTCTTCATAATCTACTCCAAATGATCATTCCAGAATGCTTCATTTAAAGTAGACAGTATCCCTATAGAAATAATTCCTGATGAGTGTCAGTTTAAAATCAAACTTGCCGCCACCAACCACATGGCCACACACACCAGAAGATCAATCACTTTCCAGACGCGGGGAGATGAGACCAGCGGCGCCAGTTTAGCCGCACCAAAAGTGAGACCATAGAACCAAATTAGTGATGCTGTGGCAGCACCCACTACAAATAACCAGCGTTGTTCACCATATTGGGCACCGATACCGCCCAATAGAATCATGGTATCCAAATAAACATGAGGGTTCAGATAGGTGACTGCGAGAGTAGCCAAAGCGACTTTCTGCCAACTGGCTTTCAGCGCTTTCTCTGCCACCAGCTGTTCAGTGTGAAACACTTTTCGCAAGGACATAAAGCCAAATAGAATGAGGTAGGCCGCACCGCCCCAGCGGGCAATAGACAGCAACAGTGGCTGTCCCTGAATCAAGGCACCAAGCCCCATGACTCCTGCAAAAATCAGAAAGACATCACTGACGGCACATATACTGGCAGCCAGTATGTGATGCTCACGCCTCAGGCTCTGCCCCAGCAAAAAAGCATTCTGACTGCCAATGGCAATAATCAAGCCGCCACTGAGTAACAGGCCTTTCATGTATATTTCAAACATAGAGATACTGCACTGATGATTCGATTGTTGAGAACGAAGACATATCCGCACCCGGATGCTTCTTCCTGCATTATTTCGAGCTATTAAACCGTGATTAATCTCATTCGAAAAATTAATATATGTAAATTCACATAAGAATTTCTAATAACTGCTTGTACCCAAGAGCAGCCAACGACCCCACATCTTCAAAGGCGAAGGGTATAACGATGTTTGATTACAAACTACTGGCAGCCCTGACCGAGGTTGTGCATCAGGGCAGTTTTGAACGGGCTGCGCAGTCACTCGCTCTGACCCAGTCTGCTGTTTCTCAACGAATCAAACTACTGGAGCAGCGAGTTGGCCTGCCATTGCTGGTTCGTTCAACGCCAGTACAGGCAACAGAAGAGGGCATGAAGCTGATTCAGCACAGTCGACAGGTGCAGCTTCTTGAGCGAGACCTTATGACTGGCCTTCAGCAGACGTCTGAGCAAACGTTTCAAACTGTGCACCTTGCCGTGAATGCTGATTCACTTGCTACCTGGCTACCAGCAATATTCAGCCCACTCTTTGAAAAAAATATTCTGCTGAATTTCACACTGGATGATCAGGATGTTACTCACGAATATCTGAAAGCCGGATCAGTGATGGGCTGTATCACGACAAAACAGCAACCCCATCAAGGCTGTCGCAGCGAGAAACTCGGAGAGATGGAATATATAACAGTGGCAACACCGGAATTTGTCGATCGTTATAAAAATCATTCTTTCTCTGATATTCCAACCATCGAGTTTGGTTGCAACGACAACCTTCATAATGAGTTTCTGATGGAGCATTTTAGTTTACAGCCGGGACAGTACCCTGCTCACAAACTACCTTCCACCGAAGCCTTTCTTGATGCTGCCCGCGCCGGTATTGCCTATGCAATAGCGCCAAGATTACAGGCTCAACCCTTTCTTGATACTCAGGAAGTCATAGAAATGACTCCGGAAAAGACCATCACTGTTCCACTTTACTGGCATTACTGGAGCTTAACATCAGAGATTATGGAGGAAGTCAGTCACTGTATTCTGAAAAGTGCAAAACAAATTTTAAAATGAATAGAAAAGCACTTTCCATCTAACCTGTTTATTCTTTATCGAAAATCACAAACAATAAAAGTTCAATAATTTTTGAAAATAGACCTGCATCAACAAATCCATTATCAACGACGAATGTCGCTTGCGGACAACACCTATATATGCGAAATTCTAAACGCTTAACAAAAAAGCAACAAAAGTAGTCCAGAATACCGGCCTCAGTGACTGGTATTGAACCACCTTATGCTGACTGCAATTGTTTAAGAAGTGCAATTAAGACGTACAGTTAAGAAATAGAAGACAGCCACATACTAATTATATAAACGGAGTCTTACATAAATGGTTAGCCCCAAACGCGATCCCATGAGCCTGTTGATCACGGCCTTTGTTCTAGCTGTCCTTACCACAGCAGCTACCGTAACAATAAGCTGATCTACAGAGCTGAGTAGGCCAGGGAACGGCTTACTTAGGATTGATAAAACGCCTGACCAGTAATGACACCGTACATAGGAACATCCCAGTCTTCTACCGGTATCTGATCCACCTTCTGGCACTCATGAGCCAAACCGATCAATAACGGTTTCTCGCCTGCCTTGATAAATGCAAAGGTTCGATCATAAAAGCCACCTCCCATTCCCAATCGATTTCCCTGCTCATCAAACCCCGTTAAAGGCATCAAGACCAGATCAAGCTGTTCAGCTGATACTTGTTCATCCGCACTAAACTCCGGCTCAGGAATACCAAAACGGTTTTCAGTCATCACCGTGTCAGACGTATAACGCTGGAAATACATCCGCTTCGAATCCTTCTGATCGAGCACTGGCAGGAAACACTGTTTACCCTGTTGCCACACTTTACTGGCAACGATCTCAGGATTAATCTCACCATCACTGGCCAGATACAGCGCAACTTTCTTACTCTGCTCAAAAAATGGCTGGCTGATAACCAGCTCTGCCAACTGAGTGGCTGCTGTTTGCTGATCAGCTTCTGTCAGAGCCTTTCTGTTAGCTCGCAACTGTTGTCGTAGGGTTGCTCGATCCACTGCATCCAGCCCTGTTTTTTATTGTGTCGGAATGACATTATACAGCGATAGATACCGTGATAGATAAATTGGGTAGTAAAACAATGGACTGGTATAACAATAATTTCAGCATCAGCTCAGACAAGTCTCGCTTGAACCTTTCTGTCATCCACGCGTATTTATCCAAAGACGCCTACTGGTGTCAGGGCGTTCCTGAAGCGACGGTTACCAAAGCTATCCAGAACTCACTCTGCTTTGGCATTTATCAAAAAAATGAACAGGTTGGTTTTGCCCGACTGGTCACCGATAAGGCAACCTTTGCCTATCTTGCTGACGTATTTGTTTTGCCGGACTTTCAAGGTCAGGGCCTGAGCAAATGGCTGATGGAATGCATTCTTGAACACCCGGATTTGCAGGGTTTAAGAAGGATCGCTCTAATGACAGGTGACGCTCATGGCCTGTATGAAAGGTACGGTTTTAAACCGGCTGCAGTGCCTGAAAATTATATGGAGAAGCACAACCCGACAATCTATCAGTGAAACCTGTACTCACTGAATTTCTGAACATCTGCCTATAAGAATATATATCGAGCACATCATGGACAGCATAGACCTTACTGTATACGACAAAGCCAAATACCACGAAAAGACCGTTCAAAAGAATCAGCTACCCAAAGAGCAGGCATCCATTCACACCGCCTTCTACCTTGGCTGGCTGATAGAAAACGATCTGGTCAGTGAAGGTTTTAAGGAAGACTGCGAGGATGCACTGGCTGGCTATTTTGATCACTCTTTGTCTGCAATCGATGTCTACAACTGCTGGAATCGGACCTTGAGCGACGACATGCTTTCTTTTGAAGGCAACCAGTTCACTATGTCCTATTTCAACTTTGAAAAAGGCGAATATCTCAAGGACTACTCGGAAGTTCTGGTTAAGGAACTACCGTCAGAATTCCACGTCACTTACAACCGTGCCAATCAGGAATTGATCAATCAGCGTATTTCAGAAAAGTTCAAAATCTGGCAGGAAAAGC
The DNA here is from genome assembly GCF_009653635.1 of Endozoicomonas sp. OPT23. GTDB lineage: Bacteria > Pseudomonadota > Gammaproteobacteria > Pseudomonadales > Endozoicomonadaceae > Endozoicomonas_A. Next base: position 499,367 of record NZ_PPFD01000003.1, read on the forward strand.
GTAACAAGCCCTTCTGGAAGTTCTGGCAATAGCACCACTCTGAGACGCCGCTTCTGTAGGTAAGACTTGCCTTTGTTGGGGTTAACGATAACTATTCTATCTATGAATCTAAAAATCACTTATGGATAGAATGAATGTTTAAATCGTTTTTTCTTAATAAAAAGTGGCTGCTCTGGTCACTGATAGGCTCCACAGCCATCCTTCTGGTGACCTGGTATAAGGTCCAGCTGGACGTCAGAATCAACGAGTGGTTTGGTAGCTTTTACAACACGATTCAGGAGTCTCTGGGCAATCCCGGCAAACACACCTTTGATGAGTTTCTGGCGCAGTGCCTGCAGTTTGCTGAAATAGCCGGCATCTACATCGTAGTTGCAGTGCTTCTCGACTTCTTCATCAAACATTATGTATTCCGCTGGCGCACAGCCATGAATGAATACTATATGGCCAACTGGCACAAGGTTCGTCATATTGAAGGTGCGGCACAGCGTGTGCAGGAAGACACCATGCGCTTCGCCAGAATCATGGAGTCTCTGGGCGTTGCTTTCATGCGCTCGCTGATGACCCTGGTTGCTTTCCTACCCATCCTTTGGGGCTTGAGCTCCCACGTTACCGAACTGCCCTGGATCGGTCACGTTGAGCACGCTTTTGTCTTTATCGCCATTATCTCCGCAGCCACAGGTACTGTATTGCTGGCTGCCGTGGGTATAAAACTGCCTGGACTGGAATTCAATAACCAGCGGGTAGAAGCGGCTTATCGAAAAGAGCTGGTGCTGGGTGAAGATCATGCAGAAAGAGCAGATCCTCCAACTGTCAAAGAACTGTTTGGTAATGTCCGTAAAAACTATTTCACCCTCTACCTGCATTATCTCTACTTTGATGTGGCCAAGTGGTCCTATCTCCAGTTCACCGTCATTGTTCCTTACATTGCCATGGGCCCGACTATTGTTGCCGGAGCTATCACACTGGGTGTGATGCAACAGGTGATCCGTGCATTCGGCAGAGTAGAAGAGTCCTTCCAGTTCCTGGTGAATTCCTGGGGCGTAATTGTTGAATTGATTTCTATCTACAAGCGTTTGAAGGCGTTTGAGCAGGTAATAGATGACCACTCTGAAGGGGTCACTGAAGCTTAAATCTTATATACAAAAAAGCCTCCGCAGTGGAGGCTTTTTTGTATGGCGATATTCCGGCCTCAGAACGGGATATCGTCATCAAAATCATCAAAGCCACCAGCAGCTGCAGGAGCTGGCTGTTGCTGAGGTGCTGCCTGCTGTTGTCTCTGCTGCTGTGGAGCAGGTGCAGGACGTGACTGCGGCTGCTGGCCGTAAGCTTGCTGTTGAGGAGCAGCCTGCTGTTGTTGTGGTTGCTGCGGTGCGTACTGCTGCTGAGGTGCAGACTGAGGCTGCTGTTGCGGAGCCTGTTGCTGATAACCACCACCGGCAGGCGCCTGTCCGCCCATACCGCCTTCACGGCCATCAAGCATCTGCATCTGGCCACTGAATCCGTCTACAACGATTTCTGTCGTGTAACGATCCTGACCCTGCTGATCCTGCCACTTACGAGTCTGCAGTTTACCTTCGATGTAAACCTTGGAACCCTTACGCAGGTACTGCTGTGCAATCTCAGCCAGCTTGCCAAAAATGGCAACACGGTGCCATTCTGTTTTTTCCTGACGCTGCTGAGTGTTTTTGTCCATCCAGGTTTCACTGGTCGCCACGCTCAGGTTGGCAATGGCGCTGCCATTTGGAGTGAAGCGGACGTCTGGATCATTGCCCAGATTACCAACCAAAATGACTTTGTTGACACCACGTGTTGCCATCAGTATCTCCAGTATTCAATAAAATTCGTTTTGTCAGTACAGCATAATAGGAACTGTCGCCATATAAACAACAGGATCAGCACTCGCCGTATTGGCGCAGCACTGTCATATCCACTACTTTCTTATCCACTTTCAGATAGGCAGTTTTTTCGCTATCCAGCACAGTGACTTCTTCAACCCCGGGGATAATGGCCAGTTCCTTGCCAATTGTTCGTGCATCCAGGCTCACCGATGAGTCGAGGGCCATAACCATACTGCTGACATAGGGGGGTTGTTTCATGGTAACAGACAATAACCACCAGAGTGCAGTAGGAATTACACAAACAATAATAACGCCATTCATGCCCCAGTTTTGCATAGCAAGACCACCTAAGGAGCCACCCAGTGCAGCACCCAGGAACTGACTGGTTGAGTAGATCCCCATGGACGTTCCGCGGGTGCCTGAAGGTGAGAGTTTACTCACCAGCGATGGCAGAGTGGCTTCAAGGAAATTGAAAGCCGCAAAGAACAGGAAAATACCCAGCAGCACACCGTTCACATTCGACATCGCAGCAACAGCCGCCAGCAGAACAGTGATAGAGCCAACAAAGCACTGTTTGAGCTTTCGTTTGGATTCACTGAAGATGATCACCGGGATAATCATCACAAAAGAGATAGCCAGAGCAGCCACGTAAATCCAGCCATGGTTGTCACGGGGAATCTCCAGTGACTTTTCCAGCACCTGAGGCAAATAAACAAAAAGAGCCATCAAAACAAAATGCAGAGTAAAAATGCCTGCCATCAAACGCAGCATCTCCGGATTCTTCACCACCTTAACCAAATCATTTTTGCTGAATTTGGTGTTCAGATCAGTTCGGGTCACCACCGGTGTTGGTACCAATGTCAGAAGAACCGCGATACCGAGGCCAGCCATTATGGCATTACTGGTAAACAGGCCAGTCAGCCCCCACCAACCGGCAAACAGTGGCCCCAGAAGCATGGCTATTGAGAAGGAAAAGCCAATACTCATACCAAATACCGCCATGGCTTTGGTTCGGTGTTGCTCACGAGTCAGGTCAGCCAGAAGCGCAGTCACAGCACCGGCTACGGCACCACAACCCTGAAGAATACGACCAAAGATCACGCCATGCATTGTGTCGGCGTAAGCAGCCACCAGACTACCGATCATAAAGATCAGCATACCGACGACAATGACGGGTTTACGGCCAAAGCGATCCGACATCCAGCCAAAGGGAATTTGCAGTACCGCCTGACTCAGGCCATAAGCTCCAATGGCCAGTCCGGCAAGCGCCGGAGTAAACCCTTCCAGTTCTTTGGAATAGAGGACCAGAACGGGCAGGACCATAAAGAGCCCGAACATACGAAAAACAAAGACCAGTGAGAGCGAGACGGTCGATTTCAGTTCCTGTGGAGACATTCCTGACTTCTTTAATAAGGTACTAAATGTAATAAGGTAAGTGTGTAGACACACGCAGTCGAATATTAAGTGGCTGTTTGCCCACGAATTCGTATATCTGAATACTTACTAAAGCAAACAGCAAAGTTTATCAGGAAACAGCTTCAGAGGGAGAGGGCTGTTCATTTTTCATCGGCAGAAAATTAAGCTCTGAACTATTCTGATGACTCTGAAAGGCCGTTTCTGGCTCAAGGATCTCGCTCAAGGATCGAGTAATAAAAAAGAATTCGATGTAAGCTATGCACCAGTTCCGCTTCCTTTTTTTACTGCTGCTGATGTCAGGCACAATTAGTGCTGAAGAAAATTTTCACAGTAATCCGGAGAATTTCTTCAGTAACATTCATCTGGAATTTACTCCCGTTCCCGAAAACTATGCTCCAAGAAACTATAGTGCCAGCCGTCATATTTGTATCCCCGCCAGCAATCAAAGTTTATTGCTGGGAAGTTGTTCTCTAGAACAGAGCCCCCTGGAACAAAGCCTTCGAGTACAGATAAATTCTGATAACAACTATTTTTTCACCCTGCCATTCACTATGCGTTTAAGCATGCTGACGATGGGAGTATTGAAAGCGTTTGAGAACTATCAAAAAGTAATGTGTAAATCCGGCCATTGCTGCAGCTCGAAAGCCAATACTCAAACCATCAAGAAAACGTTTATTGCGGTCTATCTGGCTATGGGGTTAAGCCACTTCCTTGAAGAACAGATCACCAGCACAGTTGATGTGATTACAGGGTACAGCTATGAGATGTTTCACTTCATGATGCTGGCCGGCTCTCTGGTAGCAAGAGCTGTTGATTGCGACTGTAAACACCCATGGTTAAACAAACATGTGGGAATGGTTGCTCTCAACGTATTCTCCCTGCTCAACCCATATTCTCTGTTTCACTGAAATCAAACAGCCAATCCCTTATAATCTCCTGTTTGCTTTCAGGCTGTGCGGATAAGGAGTGGCTGTGGATAAAATTACGGTGCAGGGTGCCAGAACCCATAACCTGAAAAACATTGACCTTGAGATGCCAAGGGACAGCCTGATTGTGATCACAGGCCTGTCCGGTTCCGGCAAATCTTCTCTGGCCTTTGATACGCTTTACGCTGAAGGCCAGCGTCGTTATGTAGAGTCACTCTCTGCGTATGCACGCCAGTTTCTTTCCATGATGGAAAAGCCGGACGTTGACCATATTGAAGGCTTATCACCGGCCATCTCTATCGAACAGAAGTCCACCAGCCACAACCCTCGTTCCACTGTCGGAACCATTACCGAGATTTACGACTACCTTCGTCTGCTCTTTGCCAGAACCGGTACTCCACGCTGCCCTAAACATCATCTGCCCCTGGAAGCACAGACCGTCAGCCAGATGGTTGACCAGGCTCTTGCGCTGCCGGAAGGCACCAAAATGATGTTGTTGGCGCCTGTCGTTCGAGATCGTAAGGGTGAACACCTGCATGTGTTTAACGAGCTGAAGACTCAGGGTTTTATCCGCGCCAGAATCAACGGCATTGTTACTGATCTGGATACTCCACCGACTCTGGATAAAAAGAAGAAGCACACCATTGAAGTGGTTGTAGACCGTTTCAAGATTCGTGATGACCTTCAGCTGCGCCTATCGGAATCCTTTGAAACCGCACTGGACCTGACCGATGGCCTAGCCTCTCTCAGTTTTATGGACGGTGATCAGGACGATATTGTTTTCTCCGCCCGTTTTGCCTGCCCATCCTGTGGTTACAGCATTAATGAGCTAGAACCACGCATGTTCTCCTTCAACAATCCGGCAGGTGCCTGCCCTTCCTGTGACGGCTTGGGCGTGAAACAGTTCTTTGATGAAGGACGGATTATTCAACACCCTGAACTGACTCTGGCTGAAGGTGCTATCCGTGGCTGGGATCGCCGCAGTGTTTACTATTTCCATCTACTTAAATCACTGGCTGGTCATTACGGCTTCGATATTGATACTCCGTTTGATGATCTCACAGCAGAACACCAGGCACTCATCCTGCAAGGGTCCGGTGATGAGCAGATTGACTTCAGTTACGTAAACGACCGTGGCGATGTTTATAAAAAGCGTCACTGTTTTGAAGGCATCATTCCCAACTTTGAACGACGCTTCCGTGAAACCGAGTCCCAGTCCGTTCGTGAAGAACTGTCAAAGTATCTGAGCACATCGCACTGCCCCAGCTGTAACGGCGCACGACTGAGAACCGAATCTCGTCATGTCTTTATCAATGACGAGACTCTGCCGCAACTGGTTGAACAACCTGTCGAGAAAGCGCTGGATTACTTTCAGAACCTGACTATGCCGGGGCAGAAAGGCGAGATTGCCGAGAAGATTCTCAAGGAAATTTGCGATCGTTTGAGCTTCCTCGTCAATGTTGGCCTGAACTATCTGACACTGGATCGCAGCGCAGACACTCTATCCGGTGGTGAAGCCCAGCGTATTCGTCTGGCTAGCCAGATTGGTGCCGGTCTTGTCGGCGTTATGTACATTCTGGATGAGCCCAGCATTGGTCTGCATCAGCGTGATAATGAACGTCTGCTTGGTACGCTTACACGACTCCGTGACCTTGGTAATACAGTTATCGTCGTAGAACACGACGAAGATGCCATTCGTATGGCAGACCATGTTATTGATATTGGCCCCGGCGCAGGTGTTCATGGTGGTCAGATCATTGCTCAGGGAACGCCTGCACAGGTGATGAGTGATCCTGAATCAATAACAGGTCAATATCTTTCCGGTATCCGTAAAATCGCTATCCCTGAACAGCGCACACCGGTTGATAAAAAGAAGATGCTCAAGCTGTCAGGCTGTTCCGGTAACAACCTGAAGAATGTCAGCCTTGAAATTCCGGTGGGTCTGATGACCTGCGTTACCGGTGTTTCCGGCTCCGGTAAATCAACACTGATTAACGGCACTCTTTATCCTTTGGCAGCAACGGCCTTGAACAAGGCCTCCACCCTGACCGCAGCAAAACATAAGAAAATCACTGGTATCAGTAACTTCGATAAATGCATCGATATTGACCAGAGCCCTATTGGCCGTACACCACGCTCAAATCCTGCAACCTATACCGGTATTTTCACGGCCATTCGTGACCTGTTTGCCGGCACACAAGAAGCCCGATCCCGTGGCTACAAGCCTGGACGTTTCAGCTTTAACGTTAAAGGCGGTCGTTGCGAAGCCTGTCAGGGTGACGGTGTCATAAAAGTAGAAATGCACTTCCTGCCGGATATCTATGTGCCTTGTGACGTTTGTAAGGGCAAACGGTATAACCGTGAAACTCTGGACGTTAAATACAAGGGCAAGAGTATCCATGAAGTGCTGGATATGACCGTGGAAGACGCTCTGGAATACTTTGAGCCGATTCCTGCCGTTAAACGCAAACTGCAAACACTGATGGATGTAGGTCTGTCGTATATTCGTCTGGGGCAGAATGCGACAACACTGTCTGGCGGTGAAGCTCAGCGGGTGAAGCTGGCGAAAGAGCTGTCCAAGCGTGATACCGGCAAGACACTGTATATTCTGGATGAGCCGACCACAGGTCTGCACTTCCACGATATTGAGCAGCTACTGGCGGTACTGCATCGACTGAGGGATCACGGTAATACCGTTGTTGTTATCGAACATAACCTGGACGTGATCAAAACGGCCGACTGGGTAGTAGACCTGGGCCCTGAAGGTGGTGATGGCGGTGGCGAGATTATTGCGACTGGCACGCCTGAAACAGTTACCGCCAATAAAGTTTCTCATACTGGGCATTTTCTTAAACCGATGCTTGGTTAAACCGTAATTTGAAAAGTATGAGGAAGCAGCTTGCTCTTTCTCATACTTTTTGAAAGCTTGTACATATACATATCACTTTTAATAGGGACCGCTAATTGTTTTATGTCCTTCAACCACAAAGCTTGCACCAGAGCGGACAGGACTGATTGCCCGATAAAGATTGGTCTCATTAGTATCCAGCGGCCTTCTTAATAAACTGCTGAAATAACCCCCAACCCTCTCTCTAACACTTTCTTTAAACGGACAAACAAAGTAAAGATTAGTGGAGTCAGCACAGCTTGCTACCCAGGTTATGACTGGAGGAGTCCCCATTGAAACCGATGAAACAAGCCTCTGGTAAATGGAAGATCCCAGACTTGTTTCATCATAGGCTAATGAAACACTGCCTTTCCGTGCTCCGATCATAGCTGAAACAGTCCAGTATCTGGCCTTACTCGATCTCATAGAAAAATCTTTCAATTCCAGTTTTTCTGCTTCTAAATGCTTTTTTCTTAAATCACTCTGAATACCTAGAGTTCTGGCAAGCACACTTTTAAAGAGGTCAATATCAAATAATCCCGCTCGGGAATCAAAACTTCCTCTAGTAGCAAAAGTATTCTCAATTTGCCTCAATTCCTTGTCAGCAAAACGGCTTGAAGCTGCTTTAGGCTCAATCATCAAGTACAAGTGATTAATGGAAAATAATCCCGTCAAATCAGCTGTATGAACAACTATGGTTCTATACCCAGCTATCAAATCACAGACTTCAGTGGTCAGCGCTTCATTTTGTTTCTCTGCTTCACATTCAGTCTTTGTCTGATCAAAGTTCGCTGACACCCAAAAGGGCAAAAGTGTTAGCGATAAACATAAAATGAAGGCCCATCGCTGCATTTTAATCTCCAGAAAAACGTGCGGCCTCCCATTATAGTTAAAGTTTTTCTAAACCCGTCAAGAGCTTCTGAAGATGGTAAAGTCGCTACTTTCGTTCTAGCGGGACATATCCAATGATTTTGATTACAGGTGCCAGCAGTGGCCTTGGTGCAGCACTGGCTCAACAATACGCCGAAGCAGGTCAGGATGTCGTAATCACTGGCCGTAATCAGCAACGTCTTGAAGCGGTTAAAGCGACAAACAACAAAACTCAAGCTATCCCTGCTGATCTGACCAGCCCAGACAGCATCAACAGTCTGATAAACCAGCTTGATATTGCACCGACCACTGTTATTCACTGCGCAGGCAGCGGCTACTTTGGCCAGATTCAGGATCAACAGCCTGACGACATTATCCAGCTATTTAATAACAACATTCTCAGTGCCACATTACTGCTGAGAGAGCTTGTCGCCCGTTACCGTGATCAGGCGGTCAGTGTCGTTGTTGTTATGTCCACCGCAGCACTGCAGCCAAAAGGTGGCGAGAGCACTTACTGTGCTGCCAAGTGGGCAGTAAGAGCTTTGGTTGAATCTGTACGACAGGAGCTGAAAGCTTCAAAGTCTCCGATGAAACTAATTGCCGTATACCCTGGCGGAATGGCAACAGACTTCTGGAATATTGAAAAAGACAGGGATACGACCACATTCATGTCCGCTGACGAAGCCGCAGGCATGTTGATTCAGGCCCTGGCCGGGACTGAACACGGATATATTTCCGACATTACTATTTCTCGTAAATAGATCGCCGTGGTTAAATGGTAAATTAATACTTTAGTTCTGATATGTTCCTTTACGGATTGAAGGGTAGAAATAGTCACGGATGATGGACAGTAATAAATCAGCAGGCCATGGGAGTCCATCATGTTTGGTAGCAAGAATTCAGACAGCAGTTCGTCGAGCAATGCTCAACACAACAATGCCATCACCCTGATCGCAGCAGGTACGGAAGTCGAGGGCGATATCCGGTTCCGCGGAACCGTTCATGTGGAAGGCGGCATTAAGGGTAATGTATCCTCCAGCGACGGCAAATTGCAGCTAATTGATGGCAGCAGCGTCGACGGCAATATCCGTGCGGCTCATGTCATTATCAACGGTCATGTAATCGGTGACGTATACGCGACTGAAAAGCTGGAACTGTCTGCCAAGGCATTGGTTGAAGGTAACGTCTACTACGATGTTATGGAAATGGTCGCCGGCGCTGCTATTAACGGCAAAATGGAGCGCATGCACAAGAGTGGTGAGCTACTGCCTAAAGATGAAGACAAGAAAGCTGAAGTTAAAAAGCTGAAATCTGCCTGATACAGCATTTCCGAAGCCTGATAAGCCCATCAGGCTTCTTCTCCTCCCCGAATAATTAAGTGATCCAATCCCAGATCACCACTACGGTATAGCGGTTATATCGAATGTCGGTTTTCTGATCAGTGTGGAAAAATACACGCAAATTATAAACCACTTTTTTCCATGGCTGCTCATATGAGCACAGCCACAGGAATGCTTTGGTTTCGAATTTCACTTCCACTGAATGAGGATTGGCATTGAACGCATACACTCAAGCCGACAATCTTATTGTTACTGCCGAAAGCTCCAGCACTGACGCTCGCCCCTATACGGTTTACACCGAGCGGAATATCGACAAGATCGAGCAGTTCACAAAACTGCCTGAAGACATGCAGTTTGACATCCGGGTTGTAGCCAGCGTGATGCCGTTCCGTGTCAACGAATACGTAATCAACGAGCTGATCAACTGGAATAACATTCCAGCTGACCCGATCTTCCGTCTGATGTTCCCTCAGAAGGAAATGCTGAAAGCAACTGACTTTGATTTCATGGCCAAACTGCATAAAGCAGGTGAAAGCCGTGAAAACATCAAAAAAGCAGCACACGAAATCCAGATGGGTATGAACCCGCACCCTGCCGGTCAAAAGGTGATGAATGCACCTATGATTGACGGTGAGCCTGTTGAAGGCATGCAGCACAAATACCGTGAAACTGCCCTCTATTTCCCGAGTCAGGGTCAGACCTGCCACAGTTACTGCACGTTCTGCTTCCGTTGGGCACAATTCATTGGTGACAGTGAATTGAAGATGGCTGCTACCGATGCAGCTACCATGCACTCATACCTGAAAGCCCATCACGAAATCACAGATTTACTGTTTACCGGTGGTGACCCGCTGGTAATGAAGACCAAGATTCTTAAGGCTTATCTGGAGCCACTGCTGGAGCCAGAATTTGACCATATTCGTCATATCCGTATCGGTTCCAAGACCCTTACCTTCTGGCCATACCGTTTCACTCAGGACGACGATGCTGATGAGTTGATGGAACTGTTCAAGAAGATCGTTGATTCCGGTAAGCATCTGGCGTTTATGGCGCATTTTGACCACTATGCAGAACTGAAAACAGACGTCTGCAAAGAAGCGATCAAGCGCATTCGTGCGACAGGTGCCAACATTCGTGCCCAGGCGCCACTGACTCGTCACATCAACGACGACGCCAGTGTGTGGGTAGAAAACTGGAAGACACAGCTGTCTCTGGGCGTAATTCCTTACTACTTTTTTGTGGCTCGTGATACCGGCGCCAAGCACTATTTTGAAATTTCTCTGGCTCGTGCCTACGAAATTTTCCAGGAAGCAGTGACTCAAATGTCCGGACTTGGTCGTACGGTTCGCGGACCATCCATGAGTGCAGGCCCCGGTAAAGTCGAAATTACCGGTGTTGCTGAAATTAATGGCGAGAAAGTATTTGTACTGCGCTTCCTGCAGGGCCGTAATCCCGACTGGTGCTACCGCCCATTCTTTGCCAAGTACGATGAAGAAGCGACCTGGCTGGATGATTTGAAACCAGCTTTTGGTGAAGACAAGTTCTTCTACGAAGACGAATACAAGGCTATGTGTGAAGCTCGCGGGGCCTGATAGTACTTAAACTTGCTTACCTACCAGAGAAGAGAGCCCAAGGCTCTCTTCTCACCTCTTCCTCGCCATACGCTCCTATTTATAAACGCTACTTCAAAGAAAATTTCGCTCCATCGAACAACAAAACAAAAACATTAACAACAGTTATCAATATTGACTTAAATCAATCAATGATACGTACGACTACGTACAATAGAGACATAGACAAACAATCTGAACACAGAAAAAGCAGGATCAAGATCGTTTTTTCAGGGAAAAAATAACGACAAGCAGGATGCAAGTCACGTAGTTATTCAAGATTGTCAGTCTTGCAAAGCCGGGTTTGAGGGGACTCGGCTTTTTTTATGCGTGTTATAAAATTAGTGAGACTGCAAAACCTGCGATAACTACACTTCCCGTAATCAAAACAAATAAATCGCTCCAGCGATTCCAATACATGCGCATTGCCGTTTTTTTTCGGAGTCCAATAACCGGAATAAAAAACAGTATAATAGCCATCATTGGCGCTACGATCAGTTCAATCACAGACAGAACACTCCAATTGCACGTTGCAGCAATCCAGCAACTGACAATAATCAGTAGTATCGATACCCGATGATAGTGTCCGGCTTCCTGCTGGCTTTTTCCCTGCACCCCAACAAGAAATCCATTCATCATCTCAACAGTGCCTATAAAGAAACCAAAGAATGAAGTAAGAATCGAAACAAAAGCGATGATTGGTGCTGTTGCAGACAGAAACCGGTTATCAGGCTGATTAGCTAATACTGACAACACAGGTAAATTATCTGTTCTTGCCTGATGAATCTGATCCGGTGTTAAGGCCATCAGGCAGGAAAAAACAAAGAATAGAGTAATAAGCAACAAGAGTGCCGAACTTCTGAAGTGCACTTTATCTGTGATAGCAATACAGCGATGGATATCCTTTATAGACCTGAGATACGAACGTGAAAATGTCGGGCTAATCGGCGCGTGATAAAACGAAAATACCAAAACTGGCAGAATCAAAAAGAAACTTTTCAGAGAATCAGCCAGTGAAAAAGGCTGGCTGATAAAATCCAGCCGCCACTGAGGTATCAAATACAGAGCAAGACAAAGAAGAACAATAATCAGAGGAAAAACGAGACTACTTAAAATACTCAGAGCAAGACTTTCACGACTGCAGAACAACACGACCATCATGGTAATCAAGCCAAAGGCTAAGAGAGACCTCGATTCAATAACTATTCCCAGCTGGTTCTGAAAATAACTTTCAGTGACATTCGTAATGCCAATACTGTAAAGCAGAAGTACTGGAAACATTGATAAAAAACAGAGCAGTACAAGCCATCGTCCTATTTTCTCACCAAAGCTACTTCTGACGATATGACCAAGATCGCCATCATCACATTGAGAAGCTAGGCAGAAACGAGTCAACCCTCTATGACTGAGTAGAACAATAGGCCCACTTACTAAGACCATTAGTAGCAGCGAAAAGGCACCACCACTTCCAGCAGCAATAGGAAGATAGAGAAGACCAGCACCGATACCGGTACCTATATGACTAAACAACCAGCCTGTCTCTTTCGCAGTCCATGCATGAGTAACGGAATGGTTTGAGGTCTTAACACAGCAGGCTGGCTCATCACTCATCTAAAAAGGACTCCTTATACAAGGAAATAAAAGTATAGCCCTATAGACGCTTTACTAATCAGAAAGTCTTGAGAGATTATTTAATATACGGACTCTCATATATTTGAATATACAGATATCAAGCGCTATTTAAAAAAAGAAAACCAAAAAGTGCTGTATTGCCTTACATAAACTATTTTCAAGATTCCAATAATAATTATGGGAAGTAGTCATGTTAAAAAGAGCTCTATGCATTTCAGCATTAATCTGCTCTGTTTCTCAACTTTATGCTGAAGAGATAAACATTGAAGCCAATATCGATAGCTCATCAGAAGAGGCTTGGGAATTAGTACCACTCAGTGATCAGGCTCCGTTCAGTCCTGAGTGCCGTTATAGAGTTCGTACAACAGCCTACGGAGATGGCACATTCGCTTTGAATAGTTTTATCGTTACAGATAATGAAGTACGAGTATATGTAAACACACCAGGAGGCTATAACAATCCTGCATTTATCACTCCCGATGATAAAACGGCAGTATGCAGTGATGCAACGGACCCCATTTACAAATATCCAGATGGATCAGTTTGTAATCATCCAGTTAGTACAATTCGCAATCTCAAACAGTTAAAGAAAGATCTAAAGCTTGGGCTTGGAACACCTGAGAGCAATCTTGATCTTGAAAAAATGATCAAAAAAGTCGAAGACGACTTTAAGCAATGCACAGAAGTCGAATGTAATCAGCTTGGAACCGTAGTTAGTATTGAAAAACTATGTTCAGAAGAAAATTAATTTTTTCTGTGCATAAAAAAACCGGACACTAGGTCCGGTTTTTTTATGCCTGAAAAGTAAAACTTACTCTTCAGTAGCTTCCGCTGCAGCAACTGGACGATCCAGCAGCTCAACGATAGCCATAGGCGCGTTGTCACCCTTACGGAATCCACACTTCAGGATGCGGATGTAACCGCCTGGACGCTCTTTAAAGCGTGGACCCAGGTCAGTAAACAGCTTACCAACAGTCGCTTTGTTGCGGAGACGATCGAACGCCAGACGACGGTTAGCTACGCTATCTTCCTTAGCTAAGGTGATCAGCGGCTCAGCTACACGACGAAGCTCTTTAGCCTTCGGCAGTGTAGTCTTGATTACTTCGTGCTCAACCAGAGAAGCAGTCATGTTCTTAAACATCGCTTTACGATGTGAACTGTTCCGGTTGAGCTTGCGGCCACTTTTACGATGACGCATGGCACAAACTTCCTCATTCTACCAATTGCCTTTCACCTGACGTTTTTAACGCAGGTGAAAGAGGCGTATTGGCTGCTTAAGCAGAAATCTTGTCGTCGCCCTTCAGACTGGCTGGAGGCCAGTTGTCGAGACGCATACCTAAGCTCAGACCACGAGAAGCAAGAACGTCCTTGATTTCAGTCAGGGACTTCTTACCCAGGTTCGGGGTCTTGAGCAGTTCAACCTCAGTGCGCTGGATCAGGTCACCAATGTAGTAGATGTTCTCTGCCTTCAGGCAGTTCGCACTACGTACAGTCAGTTCGAGATCATCAACAGGGCGCAGCAGGATAGGATCAACTTCATCCTCTTCCTTAACTGGCTCTGGCTCAGCCTCGCCTTCCAGATCAACGAATACAGCCAGCTGCTGCTGCAGAATAGTTGCAGCGCGGCGGATAGCTTCATCCGGATCAAGAGTACCGTCGGTTTCCAGATCAATTACCAGCTTGTCCAGGTCGGTACGCTGCTCAACACGAGCACTTTCGACGACGTAGGATACGCGGTAAACAGGGCTATAGGTGGCATCCAGTTGCAGGCGACCAATTGCGCGAGTCTCTTCCTCGTCCTGACGACGACTGTCAGCGGATTCATAACCACGACCACGAGCAATACGAAGCTTCATATTGATATCGCCTTTCTCATTGAGATTAGCGATTACGTGATCCGGGTTAACGATTTCTACATCGTGATCCAGCTGAATGTCTGCAGCAGTCACAGGACCTGCACCTTTCTTGGTGAGGTTCAGTGTTGCTTCGTCACGACCAGTCATACGAATGGCGAGACCTTTCAGGTTCAGCAGGATGTCGATGACATCTTCCTGAACACCTTCGATAGCACTGTACTCGTGCTGTACGCCATCGATTTCTACTTCCGTTACAGCACAACCTGGCATGGAAGAGAGAAGAATGCGACGCAATGCGTTGCCCAAGGTATGTCCAAAACCACGTTCCAGCGGTTCCAGAGTAACCTTTGCCCGTGTCAGGCTGATTTCCTCGACATCAATGTGTCTCGGAGTTAGAAATTCAGTAACCGAATTCTGCATGGATGTAACACCCCACCTAACTGTTTATCCCTTACTTGGAGTACAGCTCGACGATCAAGTTTTCGTTGATGTCGGCAGCCAGATCACTCCGCTCGGGCAGCACCTTGAAGGTACCTTCCTTCTTGCTGGCATCTACTTCAACCCAGGTAGAGAACCCACGTTGAGCGGCCAGTTCCAGTGCTGCATTGATACGCAGCTGGTTCTTTGCCTTTTCACGAACAGCAACCACATCACCAGGCTGAACCTGGAAAGATGCGATGTTTACGGCTTTGCCGTTAACTGTGATAGCTTTGTGGCTTACCAGCTGACGTGCTTCGGCACGGGTGGAACCGAATCCCATGCGGTAAACTACATTATCAAGGCGACCTTCCAGAAGTTGCAACAGGTTTGAACCAGTAGCACCCTTCTTGTTGTCAGCAGACTTGTAGTAGTTACGGAACTGCTTCTCCAGTACGCCGTAGATACGACGAACTTTCTGCTTTTCACGCAGCTGTACACCGTAGTCAGACAGACGACCGCGACGCTGGCCGTGCTGACCTGGAGGAATTTCTGCCTTGCACTTAGAGTCAAGTGCACGAACGCCACTCTTCAGGAAGAGATCAGTGCCTTCGCGACGAGACAGCTTGCACTTAGGACCAATATATCTAGCCATTTTTTAAATCGACTCCTGCTTATACACGACGCTTTTTAGGCGGACGGCAACCATTGTGGGGGATCGGGGTAACATCAGTGATGTTAGTGATCTTGTAACCACAAGCGCTCAGTGCGCGTACAGCGGATTCGCGGCCAGGACCAGGTCCTTTAACGCAAACATCCAAATTCTTCAGACCGTAATCAGCGGCCGCATTGCCTGCACGCTCAGCTGCAACCTGCGCAGCAAATGGCGTGCTCTTACGAGAACCACGGAAACCGGATCCACCGGCTGTGGCCCAGGACAGAGCGTTACCCTGGCGGTCGGTAATGGTCACGATTGTGTTGTTAAAAGAGGCGTGAATGTGTGCAACACCGTCAACTACCGTCTTTTTAACTTTTTTACGTGAACGAGTACCTGGCTTTGCCATATCAGAATAAATCCTGTTTTATAAGAATGGAGTTAAAGCCATTCTTAAATGATACTTACTTACGAATTGGCTTACGTGGTCCCTTACGGGTACGAGCATTCGTCTTGGAGCGCTGACCACGAACTGGCAGACTGCGACGGTGGCGAATACCACGGTAGCAACCCAGATCCATCAGGCGCTTAATGTTCATGCTAACTTCACGACGCAGATCGCCTTCAACGTCCAGCTTGGTGATTTCACCACGCAGCGCTTCCAGTTGATCTTCGCTCAGTTCAGCAACTTTGGCATCTGGCTTAACGCCAGTCGTTTCGCACAGCTTTTGGGCTGTGGTCTTACCGATGCCGAATATGTAGGTCAACGAGATAACAGCATGTTTGTTATCCGGGATGTTGACGCCAGCAATACGGGCCATTCAATCGTCTCCGTTTATTTTTTGCCGTGAGTTCATCCATGTTCTGATAAAACAGAACCAGGACATTTCGAGTTCACGGTTATTTTCGCCTGTAGACTTCATAAAGCCAATCCGGAGATCGACTCATAGCGAGGCATGAACACTTCGCTATCTAGAGGCAGACAACGTCAGGGCTTACATCTGCACCTGAAGATACAGAGCCAGAACGGGATAAACCGAACTTTTTTGAAGCCCTTGCTAGATGCTTAAACAACTAACAGGTCGAAAGGCGGAAATTTTAATCCTCCTTACGACAAAATACAACCGCTCATGTCAC
The DNA here is from genome assembly GCF_009653635.1 of Endozoicomonas sp. OPT23. Lineage (GTDB taxonomy): Bacteria > Pseudomonadota > Gammaproteobacteria > Pseudomonadales > Endozoicomonadaceae > Endozoicomonas_A. The sequence continues at coordinate 515,951 of NZ_PPFD01000003.1, forward strand.
CATGAACGGTTGTATTTACCTAAAGCCTGCTGAGGTCTTGGCTTATGCTTGCGGGATTAACCGCAGACCTCTGCTTCACAATCAGCCTTGACGCTGTTTGTGACGTGGCTCAACGCAGATCACACGAACAGCGCCATTGCGCTTTACGATCTTGCAGTTACGGCAGATTTTCTTTACCGATGCACGTACTTTCATTATTCACTCCACAATCGATGCAGAACCAGGCTATGGAAAGCAGACCCGCCGCTTAGCGGATCAGGCCACCACCACCGTAGCCCTTAAGATTGGATTTCTTCAGCAGTGACTCGTACTGATGTGACATCAGGTGTGATTGCACCTGGGCCATGGTATCCATGACAACTACGACCACAATCAGCAAGCTGGTACCACCAAGGTAGAAAGGCACGTTGGCCGACACTACCAAGAACTGTGGTAACAGACACACGGCTGTCATATAGAGGGCGCCAAACATAGTCAGACGAGTCAGTACACCATCAATATATCGGGCTGACTGCTCACCTGGGCGAATACCCGGGATGAATGCGCCAGACTTCTTCAAATTGTCTGCAACGTCCTTCGGATTGAAGACCAGTGCAGTGTAGAAGAAGCAGAAAAAGATGATGCCTGCCGAGAACAGAACGATGTTCAGCGGCTGACCAGGACCTAGTGCCAGTGCAATATTCTGCATCCATTCCATGCCTTCACCCTGACCAAACCATTGTGCAATGGAGGCTGGGAATAACAGAAGGCTGGAAGCGAAGATCGCAGGAATTACACCCGCCATATTCACTTTCAGAGGCAAATGACTGCTCTGTGCCGCAAACACTTTACGACCTTGCTGACGCTTGGCGTAATTTACAGTGATGCGACGCTGACCACGTTCAATAAAGACTACAAACGCGATAATTGCAATTGCTAATAGCGCAACAGCGAGCAGCGCCAGGATGTTTATGTCACCCTGTCGAGCGGACTCGAAAGACCGCCCTATAGCACTTGGCAGACCAGCGACAATACCTGCAAAAATCAGGATAGAGATGCCGTTACCAATCCCGCGCTCAGTAACCTGCTCACCCAGCCACATCATAAAGACAGCACCGGTCACGAAGGTTACTACAGCCACCAGATGGAAGCTGAAGTCAGGATTGAAGGCGACGCCCTGGTTGGCAAGACCTACGGTCATACCCATACCTTGGACGAACGCCAGGCACACTGTCAGGTAGCGGGTGTACTGGCTGATCTTGCGACGACCAGATTCACCTTCCTTCTTCAATTGCTCCAGCTGCGGACTTACGACAGTCATCAACTGAATGATGATCGAAGCCGAAATGTAAGGCATGATGCCGAGCGCTAGTACAGACATCCGCTCCAACGCACCGCCGGAGAACATGTTGAACAGGCCTAGTATCGTGCCCTCATTTTGTTGAAACAACCGAGCCAGAGCATCAGGGTTGATGCCCGGAACCGGAATATGAGCTCCGATCCTGTAAACCAGGATCGCCAGAAAGACGAATTTGATACGAGAGATCAACTCGCCCAATCCGCTTTGATTCCCAACAGGTAGTGTCTTAGCCATTTAGTCCTCGATCTTACCACCAGCAGCTTCGATCGCGGCGCGAGCGCCCTTGGTAGCTGCCACACCTTTCAGTGTTACGGCTTTATTCAGTTCGCCGGACAGTACCACTTTCGCACGCAGGATGCTACCGTTGACCAGATTTGCAGCCTTCAAAGCAGCCAGATCGATCACTTCGGATTCAACCTTGCTCAGCTCATGCAGACGGATCTCAGCGCTGAAGCGTGTCTTACGTGCGGTAAAACCGTACTTAGGAAGACGACGCTGCAGTGGCTGTTGACCACCTTCAAAACCTGGCTTAACGGAACCACCGGAACGGGACTTCTGACCTTTGTGACCACGGCCACCAGTCTTACCCAGACCGGAACCGATACCACGGCCAACACGCTTGCGCTCTTTACGACTGCCTTCGGCAGGACTCAGAGTATTAAGACGCATATTATTCTCCTTCGACCTTAACGAGGTAGTTAACCTTGTTGATCATGCCGCGTACTGCAGGAGTATCTTCTACTTCAACAGTATGTCTAATGCGACGCAGACCCAGGCCACGGACGCAAGCCTTGTGGCTTTCGAGGCGACCGTTCGTGCTCTTCAAGAGCGTTACTTTGATCTTCTCAGCCATGACTTACCCCAGAATATCTTCAACAGACTTGCCACGCTTGGCAGCAATGTCTTCAGGAGAACGCATGTCGCGCAAGCCCTTGAATGTTGCGTTAACAACGTTCACAGGGTTTGTGGAACCGTAGCACTTGGCCAGTACGTTGTGTACGCCAGCTACTTCCAGAACAGCACGCATTGCACCACCGGCGATTACACCGGTACCAGCAGATGCTGGCTGCATGTAAACCTTGGAAGCGCCGTGACGGCCCTTCACAGGGTACTGCAGAGTGTCACCGTTCAGGTCAACCTGAATCATGTTACGACGGGCAGCTTCCATAGCTTTCTGGATCGCAACTGGCACTTCACGCGCCTTGCCACGACCAAAACCTACTTTACCTTTACCATCGCCAACGACGGTCAGAGCTGTGAAGCCGAAGATACGACCACCTTTCACCACTTTGGCTACTCGGTTGACCTGTACCAGCTTCTCAATCAGACCTTCGTCGTTTTGTTGTTTACGTTCATCTCTTGCCATGATGACTACCCTCAGAATTCCAGGCCGGCTTCACGAGCAGCGTCGGCAAGAGCCTTCACACGACCGTGATATTTGAAACCGGAGCGGTCAAAAGCGACCTTGGCAACGCCTACAGCTTTGGCGCGTTCAGCGACCAGAGCACCTACCTTCTTGGCAGCATCAACGTTACCGGTAGCTTCTGCACGAAGCTCCTTCTCGACGGTGGAGGCAGAGGCCAGCACCTTGTCGCCCTCAGGGGCAGTCACCTGCGCATAAATGTGACGCGGGGTACGATGAACGCTTAAGCGATTAACGCCCAGTTCGCGCATCTTCATACGTGCGCGAAGGGCACGACGCAGGCGAGCAGAAGTTTTATCAGTCATGATCTCACCCTACCTTACTTTTTCTTGGCTTCTTTACGACGAACATGTTCGTCGGAGTAGCGAACACCCTTGCCCTTATACGGCTCAGGACGACGGAATTCGCGGATTTCCGCTGCAACCTGACCAACCAACTGCTTATCGATACCTTTGATAACGACTTCAGTTTGGCTAGGGGTTTCAGCAGTCACACCTTCCGGCATGGTGTAATCAACCGGATGGGAGAAGCCCAGGTTCAGGTTTAGGGTCTTGCCCTTCGCCTGCGCACGATAACCAACACCTACCAGCTGCAGTTTCTTTTCGAAACCAGCAGTTACACCGGCAACCATGTTGTTAATCAGCGCACGGGTTGTACCAGCCAGAGCACGAGAGTGCTTGGCACCGTCACGAGCTTCAAAAGTCAGGACACTTTCTTCCTGCTTTACGACAACGTTGGAGTGAATATTCAGCTCCAGTTGTCCCTTGCCGCCCTTGACGGAAATGAACTGACCGTCCAGTTTAATCTCTACACCAGCAGGGATTTCAACAGGGCTTTTAGCTACACGAGACATATTACCCCTCCCTTAAAATACGGTGCACAGAATTTCGCCACCAACACCGGCTGCGCGAGCAGCACGATCGGTCATAACACCTTTGTTGGTAGAAACAATAGCGATACCCAGACCGCCGCTGACTTTAGGCAGTTCTTCCTTACCGGAGTAAGTACGAAGACCCGGGCGACTAATGCGCTTCAGGTTTTCGATAACTGGCTTGCCTTCGTAGTATTTCAGGTCGATAACCAGCTTCTGCTGGATTTCGCCTTCAACACGGGCGTCAACAATAAAACCTTCATCCTTCAGTACTTTGGCTACAGCAGCCTTCACCTTGGACGCAGGCATTTCGACAGAAGCGTGTTCTGCCATTTGGGCATTACGGATACGAGTTAGCATATCTGCTAACGGGTCCTGCATACTCATTATCTAACTCTCCAGAAAATCAATCGCGCTTACCAGCTGGCCTTAACCAGACCAGGAACATCACCGCGCATCGCTGCTTCACGCAGCTTGATACGGCTCAGGCCGAACTTACGCAGGTAGCCGTGTGGGCGACCTGTGATGCGGCAGCGGTTACGCAGACGGGCAGCGCTTGCATTACGTGGCTGCTTCTGCAGTGATACAACTGCATCCCAACGCTCGTCTTCAGACGTCGCTGGGCTGCTGATGATCGCCTTCAGCGCAGCGCGCTTTTCTGCAAACTTGGCAACGGTGCGCTGACGCTTCAACTCCCGCTGCTTCATGGATACTTTTGCCATGGGGCTCGTACCTTTATCAGTTACGGAACGGGAAGTTGAAAGCTTTCAGCAGAGCTCGGCCTTCATCGTCAGTCTTAGCAGTGGTGGTCAGAGTAATATCCATACCACGCAGAGCGTCAACTTTATCGTAATCGATTTCCGGGAAGATGATCTGCTCTTTGACACCCATGCTGTAGTTGCCACGGCCGTCAAATGACTTAGCGGAAATACCGCGGAAGTCACGAACACGAGGCAGAGCGATGTCAATGAGACGCTCCAGGAATTCGTACATACGTTCGTCACGCAGGGTCACTTTAACGCCGATTGGCCAGTCTTCACGAACCTTGAAGCCTGCAACGGATTTACGTGCCTTGGTAACTACTGATTTCTGACCGGCAATTTTTTCCATGTCAGAAACAGCATGTTCGATGACTTTCTTGTCACCAATCGCTTCACCAACACCCATGTTCAGAGTGATTTTGGTGATTTGCGGTACTTCGTGAATGTTTGCCAGGCCCAGCTCTTCTTTAAGCTGTGCGCGGATTTCTTCACGATATTTAGTCTTGAAGTTTGCCATTATGCCACCCCTTACGCGTCAACCGGCTTACCGTTAGACTTGAATACGCGCTGCTTCTTGCCATCTTCAGAGATAGCGAAGCCAACACGATCAGCCTTGTCGGTTTCAGTGTTCAGGACTGCAACGTTAGAAGCTTGAATAGCCGCTTCTTTTTCAACGATGCCACCAGGGGTGCCCAGCATTGGGTTAGGCTTTTGATGTTTCTTCATCATATTGATGCCAGAAACAATCAGCTTGCCATCGGCACGAACGGTTTGCACTTTGCCGCGCTTACCTTTGTCCTTGCCTGCAATGACGATAACTTCGTCGTCACGACGGATCTTTTTCATTTCCTGCTCCCTTACAGTACTTCTGGTGCCAGGGAAATGATCTTCATGAATTGCTCACCACGGAGTTCACGAGTCACTGGCCCAAAGATACGGGTACCGATTGGCTGATTGTTAGCGTTCAGAAGAACTGCTGCATTGCCATCGAAGCGGATTAGGGAGCCGTCTGGACGACGAACGCCTTTTCTAGTACGAACAACAACAGCGTTCATCACCTGGCCTTTTTTGACCTTACCGCGTGGAATTGCTTCCTTAACGGTAATTTTAATGATGTCACCGATGTGTGCGTAGCGGCGATGGGATCCACCCAACACCTTGATACACTGTACTCGACGAGCGCCAGAGTTATCGGCTACATCGAGTTGAGATTCTGTTTGGATCATGCTTATTCTCCAAGCCCAAATTGCAGACGGGTACCTGCAAAGTCAAAGTATGATGAACCGGTCACAAGGACCGGTTCATCCCGCGTCTTACCGCTACTCAGACTTCAGGCACCGTGGCCTTATATTTGAGTGGCACGCTCAACAATTGAAACCAGTTCGAATGTCTTGGACTTAGACATTGGACGAGTTTCCTTAATGGTAACAGTGTCACCCATGCGGCAATCATTGTTTTCATCGTGCGCGTGCAACTTGGTGGACCGCTTAACGATCTTACCATAGAGCGGATGCTTAACACGGCGCTCAATAAGAACGGTGACGGTCTTGTCCATTTTGTCGCTCACGACCTTGCCGGTCAGAGTACGGACTTTCTTGTCTTCAGCCATCGTTAAATACCTGCCTTCTCATTCAACGCCGTCTTAACACGGGCGATGTCGCGCTTGGCCTGCTTCAGCAGATGAGTCTGACTCAGCTGACCAGTCGACTTCTGCATACGGAAATTAAATTGATCCCGCAGCAGGTTGATCAGCTCTTCGTTGAGCTGTTCAACAGTTTTTTCACGTAATTCAGCAGCTTTCATCACATCACGCTCCGCTTAACGAAGGCAGTTTCCACTGGAAGCTTGGCAGCAGCGAGAGCGAATGCTTCGCGAGCCAGTTCCTCGGACACACCTTCCATTTCGTACAGGACACGACCCGGCTGGATCTGCGCTACCCAGTACTCAACACTACCCTTACCTTTACCCATTCGAACCTCAAGAGGCTTCTTGGAGATCGGCTTGTCAGGGAAGACGCGAATCCAGATTTTACCACCACGCTTGATGTGACGAGTCATGGCACGACGGGCTGCTTCGATCTGGCGAGCAGTTATACGTCCACGACCAGTTGCTTTCAATGCGTATTCACCGAAGCTAACTGTGGAGCCGCGGTGTGCCAGGCCGCGATTGCGCCCCTTTTGCTGCTTACGAAATTTCGTACGCTTTGGCTGTAACATTACCGCGCTCCTTACTTCTTAGCCTGTCTCTTCTTGGGACGTTTGGCTGGTTCTTTAGCCTGCTCTTCAACAGCAGCCATTCCACCAATCACTTCACCCTTGAAGATCCATACTTTAACACCCAGGATACCGTAGGTAGTCAGGGCTTCGTAAGCCGCGTAGTCGATGTCTGCACGCAGAGTGTGCAGAGGTACGCGACCTTCACGGTACCACTCGGAACGAGCGATCTCAGCACCGCCGAGACGACCGCCGATTTGCACCTTGATACCCTTGGCACCCAGACGCATAGCATTCTGTACAGAACGCTTCATGGCGCGACGGAACATTACACGACGTTCCAGCTGACCAGCGATAGACTGTGCAACCAGCATTGCGTCCAGTTCGGGCTTACGAACTTCTTCAATGTTGATATGAACAGGTACGCCCATCATCTTGGTTACTGCTTGACGCAGTTTCTCAACGTCTTCGCCTTTTTTACCAATCACGATACCTGGACGGGCAGTATGAATGGTAACGCGAGCGCTTTGCGCAGGACGTTGAATGTCGATGCGGCTTACAGAAGCATTTTTCAGCTTCTTTTGCAGGAAATCACGGACTTCCAGATCAACGATTAGCTTGTCGGCGTATGCACGACCTTCAGCGAACCATACTGATCTGTGGGGCTTAACAATGCCCAGTCGGATCCCATTTGGATGAACTTTCTGACCCATGTGATCGCTCCTTAGACCTCTGCAACCTTAACCGTGATATGGCAAGACCGCTTCAGAATGCGATCGGCACGGCCCTTGGCACGTGGACGGATGCGCTTCATGGTCATACCTTCGTCAACGAAGATAGCAGACACTTTCAGCTCATCGATATCCATGCCATCGTTGTGCTCTGCATTAGCAATCGCAGATTCCAACACTTTCTTGACCAGCTCAGCACCTTTTTTAGGGCTGAATGCCAACAGTTCCAGAGCATCGCCTACGGCTTTGCCTCGGATCTGATCAGCAACCAGGCGCGCTTTCTGGGCAGAAATGCGAGCGCCTTTATGTATAGCAGCTACTTCTTTCATTTCTTACCCTCTTAGCGCTTCTTGGCCTTCTTGTCTGCAGCGTGTCCGCGATATGTGCGGGTAGCAGCAAACTCGCCCAGCTTGTGACCTACCATGTCTTCGCTAACGAAAACAGGTACATGCTGGCGACCGTTATGAACGGCGATGGTCAGACCTACCATATTAGGCAGGATCATAGAGCGGCGAGACCAGGTCTTGATCGGACGCTTGTTGCCGCTATCAGCCGCATCTTCAACTTTCTTCAGCAGGTGAAGATCGATGAATGGGCCTTTTTTCAAAGAACGTGGCACTGTCGTATCCTCTCTCTGGGCTTACTTCGCGCTGCGACGACGTACGATCATTTTGTCCGTACGCTTGTTGGAACGAGTCTTACGACCCTTAGTCGGCATACCCCATGGTGTCACTGGGTGACGACCACCGGAAGTACGACCTTCACCACCACCATGCGGGTGATCAACCGGGTTCATGGCAACACCACGAACCGTTGGGCGTACGCCTCTCCAACGCTTGGCACCAGCCTTACCCAGTGAGCGCAAACTGTGCTCACTGTTAGACACTTCACCCAGAGTTGCACGACAGTCAGCCAAAACTTTACGCATTTCACCGGAACGCAGACGCAGGGTAATGTAAGCACCGTCACGGGCTACAACCTGAGCTGAGGTACCAGCAGAACGCATCATCTGCGCACCCTTACCTGGCTTGAGTTCAACACAGTGAACTACAGAACCCTGAGGGATGTTACGCAGTGGCAGAGTGTTGCCTGCCTTGATTGGTGCATCAACACCAGAGTACAGCTCGTCACCTGCTTTCACACCCTTAGGTGCGATGATGTAACGACGTTCACCGTCGATGTACTTCAGCAAAGCGATATTAGCAGTACGGTTCGGATCGTATTCCAGACGCTCAACAACAGCTGGGATGCCATCCTTGTTGCGACGGAAATCTACGAGACGATAGTGCTGCTTGTGACCACCACCACGATGACGGGTAGTGATACGACCAGCGTTGTTACGACCACCAGTCTTGCTCTTCTTCTCCAGCAAAGGCGCGTAAGGGCGTCCTTTGTGAAGGTCAGGATTTACAATCTTGACTACGAAGCGACGACCCGGAGAAGTCGGCTTGCACTTAATTACGGCCATCCTATAACTCCTTATTCCGCGTCGGCGAAGTCAATCTCTTGACCCTGCGCCAGACTGACATACGCCTTCTTCCAGTTAGAGCGCTTGCCCATACCGAATTTAGTGCGCTTGGTCTTGCCCTTAACTACAGAAGTACGAACAGCGTCAACGCTAACTTCGAACAGCAGTTCAACGGCTTTTTTGATTTCAAGCTTGGTTGCGTCTGTTGCCACTCGGAAAACATACTGACCGTGCTCTTCAGCAACTACAGTAGCTTTCTCGGAAATGTGTGGACCAAGCAGAACCTTGTAGATACGTTCCTGGTTCATCCCAGCATCTCCTCGAATTTCTTGATGGCCGCTACAGTCATCACGATTTTTTCGTGAGCAATCAGACTAACCGGATCAATACCCTGTACATCACGAGCATCCACGTGTGGGATGTTGCGAGTAGCCAGGTACAGATTCTGATCAACTTCGTCGGAAACGATCAGACCGTTTTCAACATTCAGCTCTTTCAGCTTGGCAACCATCAGTTTGGTCTTAGGTGTATCGATAGCAAAGCTCTCAACAACAACCAGACGTTCCTGACGAACCAGCTCGGACAGGATAGAACGCATCGCACCGCGATACATCTTCTTGTTCAGCTTCTGAGCGTGATCCTGTGGTTTAGCAGCAAAAGATTTGCCGCCCCCGCGCCACAATGGGCTACGGATAGTACCGGCACGTGCGCGGCCAGTACCTTTTTGACGCCATGGCTTGCGTCCACCGCCGCTTACTTCGCTGCGGGTTTTCTGAGCACGAGTACCTTGACGAGCACCGGCCATGAAAGCAACTACAGTCTGATGAATCAGGCTTTCGTTGAATTCAGTACCGAAGGTCACGTCAGAGACTTGAACCGTACCAGCACCTGTTACATTCAATTCCATCGTTTAATCCCCTCAGGCGCGTGCTTTGACTGCAGCTTTAACAACAACGTCAGCACCAGTTGCACCAGGTACTGCGCCTTTTACCAGCAGCAGGTTACGTTCAGCATCAACGCGAACAATTTCCAGGGACTGAACAGTCACTTTCTCAGCACCCATATGTCCAGCCATCTTCTTACCCTTGAAGACACGACCTGGGGTCTGACATTGACCGATGGAACCAGGAGCACGGTGAGACAGAGAGTTACCATGTGTCGCATCTTGCATGGAAAAGTTCCAGCGCTTAACGCCACCCTGGAAACCTTTACCTTTAGATTGACCAGTAACGTCAACTGACTGACCTTGCTCGAACAGGTCAACTCCGATCAACTGACCCAGCTCGTAAGAGGCAGAATCGTCAACACGGAATTCCCAAAGACCACGACCGGCTTCAACCTTTGCTTTAGCAAAGTGACCAGCTTCCGGCTTACGAACACGGTTTGCTTTCTTAGCACCGGTAGTCACCTGAACTGCGCTGTAACCGTCAACATCCAGGTTTTTAACCTGAGTGACACGGTTAGGATCAACTTCAATTACAGTGACTGGTACAGAAGCACCGTCTTCTGTGAAGATGCGGGTCATACCGCACTTCTTTCCGACTAATCCAATAGTCATTTTCAACCTCTCTCGTGTACGGGGCTTTCACCCACTATGGCCGCTCATTCCAGAGCGTTACACAAAAGTAATGTGCACACTGAATGGCCGCCCGGGCCGCTATTAACCGAGACTGATTTGCACTTCGACGCCAGCTGCCAAATCCAGCTTCATCAGTGCATCAACGGTTTTTTCGGTGGGCTCGATAATATCGAGAAGACGCTTATGAGTACGGATTTCATACTGATCACGTGCATCTTTGTTCACGTGAGGAGAAACCAGAATCGTAAAACGTTCTTTTCGGGTTGGCAGAGGGATAGGACCACGCACTTGAGCACCAGTACGCTTCGCAGTATCTACGATTTCCTGCGTGGACTGATCGATCAGGCGATGGTCAAAAGCCTTCAGGCGAATGCGAATTTGCTGAGCTTGACTCATCTTGTTGTAACCATATCTGTAAAGAACTAAGTCCGGCGATCAATGTCACCCAGACAAAAAGGACGCGGCATTCTACTAAGCACAAAACTTAATGTCAACACAAGTGCTAGACGAGAGCTGGCTTCAGCACCGCACGCAAATCTGAGGCATAACTATAGCCTCAAACACAACTTATCGAGATAAGGAAAACTGCTTGAATGATTCGGATTAATTCCGACCATCAAGATTTTCCACGCAATCACTGATCAAAATTGAAGCAGTTATTCGCACCCACTCAGAAAAAAGCTGCAGTACTATAGCACCATTCCTTCGCGAAACTCACCCAGTTTCTTCAAACCTTTTAAAACTCGTTTTTTTCTTCAGAAAAACGAACCCTGATCTTCAGAAAAGAAAACTATAGTTCCGGCTATTCATAAACGAAAAAACCCCGGGCTTGCCCGGGGTTTTTATAGGGTGACTTAGATCAGTCGTGATTCAGAATCACTCGATGATCTTAGCAACAACGCCAGCACCTACAGTACGACCACCTTCGCGGATAGCGAAGCGCAGGCCGTCTTCCATTGCTACTGGAGCAATCAGAGTAGCTACGAAGTTGATGTTGTCGCCCGGCATTACCATCTCAACGCCTTCCTGCAGCTCTACAGCACCAGTTACGTCAGTGGTACGGAAGTAGAACTGTGGACGATAGCCCTTGAAGAAAGGAGTGTGACGACCGCCTTCATCTTTAGACAGGATGTACACTTCAGCTTCGAAGGTAGTGTGAGGAGTAACAGTACCCGGCTTAACCAGACACTGACCACGCTCAACGTCTTCACGCTTGGTACCACGCAGCAGCGCACCAACGTTCTCGCCTGCACGACCTTCGTCAAGCAGCTTACGGAACATTTCAACACCGGTAACAGTAGTCTTAACGGTCTCTTTGATACCGATAATTTCTACTTCTTCACCAACGTTAACGATACCACGCTCAACACGACCAGTTACAACAGTACCACGGCCAGCGATGGAGAATACGTCCTCGATAGGCATCAGGAACGGCTGATCAATAGCACGCTCTGGCTCTGGAATGTAAGTATCCAGAGTCTCAACCAGCTTCTTAACAGCAGATGTACCCAGTTCGTTGTCGTCTTGACCGTTCAGAGCCATCAGAGCGGAACCAGCGATGATTGGAGTATCGTCGCCTGGGAAGTCGTAAGTATCGAGCAGCTCACGCAGCTCCATCTCAACCAGCTCCAGCATCTCAGCGTATTCTTCAGAATCAACGCCGCCGCAATCTTCAGCCAGCAGGTCAGCTTTGTTCAGGAATACTACGATCTTTGGAACACCAACCTGACGGGACAGCAGGATGTGCTCACGTGTCTGAGGCATAGGGCCGTCAGTCGCGCCACATACCAGAATAGCGCCGTCCATCTGAGCAGCACCGGTGATCATGTTCTTAACGTAGTCAGCGTGTCCTGGGCAGTCAACGTGCGCGTAGTGACGCTCTTTGGAATCGTACTCTACGTGTGCAGTAGAGATAGTGATACCACGCTCACGTTCTTCAGGAGCGTTATCGATCTGATCGAACGCCTTCATTTCGCCACCGAAAACTTCAGCACAAACGCGAGTCAGTGCAGCAGTCAGGGTAGTTTTACCGTGGTCAACGTGACCAATGGTGCCGACGTTAACGTGCGGCTTAGTACGTTCGAATTTTTCCTTAGCCATTTCTCTAGACCTTTAATATCAATGGTTTCGGGGTAGTGATACCGACGCAGCATTCTAACAGCGCAGTCAGCCGGTTTGAAACTTTTTGCTCGTAAAATAGCAAAAGTTTTCATCAACCGCAGATGCTAACTCCTAGAAAGCTGGCACACGTATTAACCCTGGTAATTAATAACCGCTTCAGCAATGCTGGCGGGCGCTTCGGCATACTCATTGAATTCCATAGAGTATGTTGCACGCCCCTGAGTTGCTGAACGCAGATCGGTGGCGTAGCCGAACATTTCACCCAGCGGTACCTGAGCGTCAATTGTTTTGCCAGAAGGTGTATCTTCCATGCCCTGAACAATACCGCGACGACGATTCAAATCGCCCATAACGTCACCCATGTAGTCTTCCGGCGTTACCACCTCAACTTTCATCACAGGCTCCATTACCACAGGATTAGCCTCTGGCGCGTACTTCTTCAAAGCTTGAGACGCTGCGATTTTAAACGCCATTTCGTTGGAGTCAACATCATGGAAAGATCCATCGTACAGACGAGCCTTCAGGCCTAATAACGGGTAGCCAGCGACCACACCATTCATCATCTGTTCTTCAACACCTTTCTGGATAGCAGGGATGTATTCCTTCGGAATAGCACCACCAACGATCTCGTTAATAAACTCGAGACCCTCTTCACCATCCTCAGCAGGAGCAAACTCAATAACTACGTGACCATACTGACCACGACCACCCGACTGCTTGGCAAACTTGTGGTTGGCAACAACCGTACCTTTCAGCTTTTCACGATAAGACACTTGTGGCTTACCGATATTAGCCTCAACGCTAAACTCGCGACGCATGCGGTCAACAAGAATATCGAGGTGCAGCTCACCCATACCGGAAATAATGGTTTGACCCGTTTCTTCATCGGTATGAACACGAAAGGATGGATCTTCCTGAGCAAGCTTGCCCAGTGCAACACCCATCTTTTCCTGATCAGCCTTGGTTCTTGGCTCAACCGCAACCGAGATTACCGGCTCCGGAAACTCCATACGCTCAAGCGTGATAACGCTACCAGGTGCACACAAGGTGTCGCCTGTTGTAACGTCTTTCATACCAATCAGGGCAACAATGTCACCCGCCAGGCACTCTTTCAGCTCTTCACGATTATTGGAGTGCATCTGAACCATACGACCAACACGCTCACGTTTCCCTTTTACAGGATTGTAAACACTGTCGCCTGAATTCAGAGTACCGGAATAGCTCCGCACGAAGGTAAGCGTACCTACGAACGGATCGGTAGCAATCTTGAATGCCAGAGCAGAGAAAGGCGCGTCATCATCAGCTTCACGAGTCTCAACGGTCTCGGCAGCGTCGTCCAGAACACCTTCAATTGCTTTAACTTCTTTCGGAGAAGGCATGTATTCAACAACAGCATCCAGTACCGCCTGAACACCTTTGTTCTTGAATGCAGAACCACCGAAGACAGGGATGACTTCATTCGCCAGCGTACGGGCGCGAATACCAGCCTTGATTTCTTCTTCGGTCAGATCACCTTCTTCCAGGTATTTATTCATCAACTCATCAGTAGCTTCTGCTGCACACTCAACCATGTATTCATGCATTTCTGCACACTCATCGGCCATGTCCGCAGGAATCTCTTCGTAGCTGAAGGTCATACCCTGATCTGCTTCATTCCAGATGATCGCTTTCATCTTGACGAGGTCGACTACACCCTTGAACTCGTCTTCAGAACCGATGGTCATCTGCATTGGGACAGCGTTAGCACCCAGACGGTCACGCAACTGGTCAACCACCATCTGGTAGTCAGCACCGGTACGGTCCATCTTGTTAACGAACACCATACGAGGAACCTCGTACTTGTCCGCCTGACGCCAAACTGTCTCCGTCTGTGGCTGAACACCTGATGAGCCACACAGTACAACAACTGCACCGTCCAGCACACGCAGTGAACGTTCAACCTCGATCGTAAAGTCAACGTGCCCAGGAGTATCGATGATATTTACGCGGTGCTCATCAAACTGAGCATCCATTCCGCGCCAGAAACAGGTAGTTGCAGCGGAGGTAATAGTGATACCACGCTCCTGCTCCTGCTCCATCCAATCCATGGTAGCTGCACCATCGTGCACCTCACCAATTTTGTGGCTCAGACCGGTGTAAAAAAGTACACGCTCTGTTGTCGTTGTCTTACCCGCGTCAACATGAGCACAAATGCCAATGTTACGATAGCGGTTAATCGGGGTCTTACGCGCCACGACTTAATCCTCTGGTACTTAGAAACGGTAGTGAGAGAACGCTTTGTTCGCTTCAGCCATGCGATGCACGTCTTCACGCTTCTTAACAGCAGCACCCTTGTTTTCAGCGGCGTCCATCAGCTCACCCGCCAGACGCAGGTCCATGGATTTCTCACCACGCTTACGAGCTGCATCTACCAACCAACGCATAGCCAGAGCTGTACGACGGCTAGGACGAACTTCAACAGGTACCTGATAGGTAGCACCACCAACACGGCGAGACTTAACCTCTACCATTGGGGAGATGGATTCCAGAGCCTTTTCAAAGACTTCCAGAGGTTCCTTGCTGCCGCGTTCCTGAACTTTGTCCAGTGCACCGTAAACAATCTTCTCGGCAACAGATTTCTTGCCGGAGATCATTACGTGGTTAATGAATTTAGCCAGAGTCTTGTCATGAAACTTAGGATCTGGCAGTACTTCACGTTTGGCGACGACGCGTCTTCTTGGCATTGATAAGCCCTCTCTTCGGCCTTCAGGTAATCCGGAACACACTCTCTATGAGAAGCAACCCGGCCTTACTCTTATCAACCTATTGATTGAATTCTGTGAGCGTTACCCTATAAGCCTGAAAAATCATTAACTTATAGCACTCTAAATAATTTCCGGCGCTAATAAATCACACCGGCAAAGCGACTAATTCCTGAATCAGGACTTAGGACGCTTGGTACCGTACTTGGAACGGCCCTGCTTACGATCGTTAACACCCTGGGTGTCCAAGCTACCACGTACTGTGTGATAACGAACACCTGGCAAATCCTTTACACGGCCGCCACGGATCAGAACAACGGAGTGTTCCTGCAGGTTGTGACCTTCACCACCGATGTAGGAAGTCACTTCGAAGCCGTTAGTCAAACGCACACGACATACTTTACGCAGCGCGGAGTTTGGCTTCTTAGGGGTAGTGGTGTACACACGTGTGCAAACACCGCGACGCTGTGGGCAAGCCTGCAGCGCTGGAACGTCAGTTTTCTTGACTTTGCGCTTGCGAGGTTTGCGAACCAGCTGGTTAATTGTTGCCATTCAGCGAACTCCAGTCGTTTCTAAGTTAACAGGACTATCGCACCAGAGGATTGCTACGATGTTGTCCTGGCATATTTTGCGTAACGGGAAAAAGCCGACAAAATGCCGGCTTCTCACCCCCCTAAACCAACTTGATTCAAGGGCAAAATAAAGCGCCGAAATTTTACGGAATTGAATTGTCAAGGTCAAGCATCATGATACGAAAGACTTAATTGACCAGTGGCAAGTTAAGATTCTTTCATGAAAAGCTACTGACTATTTTTACCTAATCGGTAGACTTTAGAACCTGACAGGAACTCAATTTTAATCGATTTATAGGTTCAGGATTCATGACGGACGACTTGTTTATACTGATATAGATAGGGACATACCATCAGGGAAGAACTTCCATGGCAATTCAAGGCGTTAGCTCTGCCTTTCACAGATTTAAGACCCACGTTATTCAACCTGTCCTTGGACGCTTTTCGAGCCGCACAGTCGCTCAAACAAAACCGAGCCCATCTGCTTCAGTAAAACAGGCTCCACAACCAGAAAACCTCCCTGACACTTCAATAGCGAAGCGGAAAGTTGCCACACAACCCAAAACTCGCTCAATCCTTAAAACAGCAGCCATTCCGGAATCCGAAAAGAGACACATCGAGCTGCAAAAAAAACCTGAATCTCTGGGCAGTATGCAGGCGAAGAAATACACTCTTCGCAATCATGAACAGGCTTTCCTACATGGACTCCTTTCCAATACACGCCCCGGACGGGTTCGACAATTTATTTACAAGCTCCATCTGAGCGCACCGTCACACCCAAAGAAAGAAGTCACTGAATTCAAAGCCTACCTTAAAGAGAGCGCTACCAGCATTCAGCAACTGGATGAGATACGCGATTTCCTTAAAGGCGAGAAGCTTGCTGACTGCCAGATAAATAGAGCTATGAAAGTACACAGGCAAGGGCTTGTTGCGACAAGATGCGCAGAAGTTATTGTTGAGTCTCATCTTGCGCACGAAAGCAGCTCTGGTGAAGAGCTGAAGGAAAGGCTTAGTGTACTGCTCGATAACCCCGGCAATATTGCCAGTAAATTACGATCAAAGAACCTCTATCTTGCTTTAGCTTCTGATGTTGGGCTGGACTATCGAACCACTCCGCTGAAAGCAATTGTTACTGCGCTTGAAATTGGCAAAGCAAACACCTTGTACTCTTCGGTCGCTACTCAACTTCAAAAATATGCATCTGATTTTTCTGAAGACCCCGAGGCAGCTCAGGATATTATTGATACACAAGGCCAGTTTGATTTTACAGGTTCTGATCTTGTAAAAAATGACTGGTCTGTCATCAATGGTAGAACCAACGGCGATCAGCCAAGAACTAATTTTGATGACTGGAAGTAATCGCTACCTCCACAACCATTCAACCATATACCCTTCTCTTTATTGATTCGTCTGGATTCATCCTCTGGCCTGCTATGTTACAGTTTCCCGATCATTCACAGCTTTATAAATATCAGGCTTATGAAACGCGAACTGGCGATTGAGTTTTCCCGTGTTACCGAAGTAGCCGCCCTTGCTGGCTACAAGTGGCTTGGCCGTGGCGACAAAAATGCTGCCGACGGCGCAGCCGTTGAAGCCATGCGAACCATGCTTAACAAGGTCGAAATGGCCGGTGAAATCGTTATCGGTGAAGGCGAAATAGATGAAGCCCCCATGCTTTACATTGGTGAGAAGGTCGGCAAAGGCACTGGCGAAAGCGTAGACATCGCTGTCGACCCTATCGAAGGCACACGCATGACCGCCATGGGTCAGAACAATGCTGTAGCCGTATTGGCCGCTGGCGAGAAAGGCAGCTTTCTGAAAGCGCCTGATATGTATATGGAAAAGCTGGTTGCAGGTCCGGGCGCAAAAGGGGCTATCAACCTTGACCTGGGTCTTCGTGAAAACATTGAGAATGTTGCCAAAGCTCTGCACAAGCCTCTCGAAAGCCTGACCGTTATCACACTGGCCAAACCAAGACACGACAGTACCATCGCCATGATGCAGGAAATGGGCGTTAAGGTTTTTGCTATTCCTGATGGTGACGTTGCAGCCTCTATCCTGTGCTGCATGCCAGACAGTGAAGTCGACATGATGTATTGCGTAGGCGGAGCACCAGAAGGCGTTATTTCTGCCGCCGTTATTCGCGCACTGGGTGGCGATATGCAAGGCCGTCTACTTACTCGAGACCAGGCAAAAGGTGACAGCGAAGAAAACAAGGCCGCTGGCGACCTTGAGCGGATTCGATGCAAGGAAATGGGTGTTGAACCAGGAAAACTACTTGAACTGTCTGATATGGCAAGCTCTGACAATGTTGTTTTTTCTGCTACCGGTCTCACCAAGGGCGACCTCCTGGAAGGCATCAGCCGCAAGGGCAATATTGCAGAGACAGAAACTTTGGTAGTTCGTGGCAAATCCCGCACTATTCGCCGCATTAAGTCTATTCACTACCTTGATCGTAAAGACGACGAAATTAAGAAAGTTATTCTCTGACTATTGCTGAGCATTCTGTTGTGCATCGATAAGGAATGAAACATGCAATTAAGTTGCCACTGTGAAAACGTAAAAATTACAGTAACACCACCCAGCCAGGTAACCGAGTGCAATTGCTCCATCTGCAGTCGCTATATGAGTCTGTGGGGTTACTACCCTCCAGGCGAACCCAGAATTGAGATCGGAGCTGCAGGCATTAGCTCATATTCATGGGGAGACAATGAACTTGATTTTATACGCTGCTCTCATTGTGGCTGCATCACACACTATGAAACCAAACCAGGGCAAACTAACCCCAAGGTTGCCATAAATTTTGGAATGGAGAGAAAACAGGTCGCTGAAGTACCGGTAAGGTATTTCAATGGTGCTGAATTACTATAGATGTGTAACAAGACACTGTCGGAGACAGTATAATTGCACCCTTTGAATTGGATGAAGTTGTACCAATTATGAGCTGCCATAAAATTGAAGAGCTGCAGGAACTTCTTGCTCCTGTCTGGAATCGTGAAGCCCACCTGAACCTGGTGGAAATCATCAAGAAGCTTGCTGCCGAAGCAGGACACACAGGTTCACTGGACTCTGTGACCGATGACATGCTGATCTACCATCTGAAAATGCGCGATGAAGATACCGGAGCCATGATTCCGGGAATCGCCAAGGATTCAGTTCCGGATTTCAAGAAAGCTATGCTGGAAGCCCGAGGCATCAAATCTTCCTGAGAGTTCTTATTACTCCTGCCTCTTGCTCTTACAGAAATGTAGCGCTAGCGTGAAGATATGATTTCAAAGGATTGAAACATGTCTTCGCTCTCCACACTTTTTCTCACTCTTACCATTACTCTTCTGAGCTCTACGCTCCACGCTGGAGAAAAAGAAATCTGGTACCAAAAAGTCTGGTGTGAGGGAAAAGGTGGCAAAGTTGAACATAAATTAAAAGACGGTCGACGTGTTGACTGCCTGACCAAAAGTTACGCCATTGAAATGGACTTCGCCAGCAAGTGGCAAGAAGCCATTGGCCAGTCTCTGGATTATGCGATGTTAACGGGGAAAAAAGCCGGCATCGTTCTTATATTGAATAAAGATACCGACATGGCACACTGGCAACGACTAAAGCGCGTGGTTCGCCATTATAAGCTGCCAATAAGAACCTGGCGATTAGGCCCGTAATCAACCTTTCTGCGCATAGAGCAAAAATTCCCGATTACCATCCCCGCCTTTAATCGGACTGTCGAAATATTGCTCAACACTCAAAGCATGCTTATCGCAACACTGTTTTATTAACCGCTCAACCTGTGGATAAAGTGATTCGTCACGCACGATACCACCCTTACCCAAACCCTCTTTCCCTACTTCAAACTGGGGTTTGACCAAAGTAATAAAACGACCTCCTGACTTTATCAGCGATGCCAGAACTGGAATAATCTTCGTTTGTGAAATGAACGAAACATCCATGACGGCTAGATCAAACCCCTTCTGACCTTCCGTATATTTCAATAGATCAGTCGACAACGCACGACCATTCATACCTTCAAGGCAGACCACTCTTGGGTCACTTCTCAACTTATCCACAAGCTGATCATGACCAACTTCAATGCCGACCACTTTTGCAGCACCGGCCTGAAGAGCACAGTCGGTAAATCCACCCGTGGACTGGCCAACATCGATGACAGTCATACCAGTTATATCAAGGCCGGTCTTAACCAGAGCTTCGGCCAGCTTTAGCCCACCCCGGGAAACAAAACGGTCTGACTCATCTTTCTCAACTTTAAATTCTGAATCTGCTTCAAATTTTTCACTGGGCTTTTTAATCTTCTGCCACTTACCTGAAAAATCTACAAACACTCGACCCTCAGCTATAAATCGCTGCGCCTGGGTTCTGGATACGGCCAGATTTTTATCGACCAACAAGCGATCTATTCGCTGCACTAAAACACCTTTCATTTTTAGACCACGACTCAAATAACCTGCAGTAAAACTTCGCTCTGACTAATATGCGAATTTTCAGCAAGCCATTTTTCAACAAACTATTTTTAATAAGCAACTATTTTTAACAAGCCATGTATCCGAAAATTTAACCATAAAAAAGGCCGCATCACCGAAGTGATGCAGCCTTTTTTTGTCAGATCTATTTAATCCCTAGAGATTAAATATCACCAAAGTTCAAAGCCTCAGACAGAGCCGCTTCAACTTCAGAAGCAGATACCTTGCTTGGTACGTCGAACTCAGGCTCTTCACGACCCTTCTTACGCTCTTCGTGGTAAGTCAGACCGGTACCCGCAGGAATCAGTCGACCTACAACAACGTTCTCCTTCAGACCACGCAGGTAGTCACGCTTACCGGTAACAGCTGCTTCGGTCAGCACTCGTGTGGTTTCCTGGAAGGAAGCCGCAGAGATAAAGGATTCAGTCGCCAGAGACGCCTTGGTGATACCCAGCAGTACGCGATCGTACTTGGCAGGCATCAGGTCTTGCGCAACCAGCTTCTCGTTCTCTTCAAGAACGTTAGTCAGCTCCATCTGGTCACCGCGGATCAGTACAGAATCACCGGTGTCGGCAACCTCTACCTTACGCAGCATCTGACGCAGAATGGTCTCAATGTGCTTATCGTTAATGCCTACACCCTGGAGACGGTATACGTCCTGGATCTCGTTAACGATATAAACAGCCAGCGCACCAACACCCAACAGACGCAGAATGTCGTGTGGGTTGGTAGGACCATCGGAGATTACTTCACCTTTGGTCACCTGCTCACCTTCGAACACGTTCAGGTGACGCCACTTAGGAATCAGCTCTTCGTACGGATCAGTACCGTCGTTCGGAGTGATAACCAGACGCTTCTTACCCTTGGTTTCCTTACCGAAACCAATGGTACCGGTGATTTCCGCCAGGATAGAGTGTTCTTTCGGCTTACGCGCTTCGAACAGGTCGGCCACTCGTGGCAGACCACCAGTGATGTCCTTGTTACCCGCAGACTGCTGTGGAATACGAGCCACAACGTCACCGATTTCTACTTTCGCGCCATCAGCCAGGTTAACCAGAGCGTTAGCAGGCAGGAAGTACTGAGCAGCTACATCAGTGTTAGGCAGCTTCAGTTCTTTGCCATTTTCATCCAGCAGCTGGATAGCAGGACGGATGTCCTTACCAGCAGAAGGACGATCCTTAGGATCCATCACTTCGATGTTGGACATACCGGTCAACTCATCAGTCTGAGTCTTAACGGTGATGTTTTCTTCCATGCCCAGGAACTTAACAGTACCGGACAGTTCAGTAACGATTGGGTGCGTGTGTGGATCCCACTTCGCAACAATCTGACCTGCTTCGACTTCGTTCTCGTGCTTAACGGACAGAACAGCACCGTATGGCAGCTTGTAACGCTCACGCTCACGACCGAATTCGTCGGCAATAGCCAACTGACCGGAACGGCTTACAGCAACCAGGTTGCCGTCTTTACGCTCAACGTGCTTCAGATTCAACAGGCGGGCAGTACCCTTACTCTTAACAGAGATGTTGTCCTGTGCAGCGTTTCTGGATGCAGCACCACCGATGTGGAAGGTACGCATGGTCAGCTGTGTGCCCGGCTCACCGATGGACTGTGCAGCGATTACGCCGACAGCCTCACCCTTGTTAACCAGGTGTCCGCGACCGAGGTCACGACCGTAACACATCGCACAAATACCGTGGCGAGTGTCACAGGTGATTGGAGAACGAACCTTGACTTCGTCAACGTTCATGTCTTCCAGACGCTTAACCCAGGCTTCGTCGATCAGGGTACCAGCAGTAACAGCCATTTCGTTGGCAGCGCCAGGCTGATAAACGTCTTCGGAAATTACACGACCCAGGATACGTTCGCCCAGAGGCTCAACCACTTCACCGCCTTCGATGTGTGGAGCCATATCCAGACCACGCAGAGTGCCACAGTCGTCTTCAGTAACAACCAGATCCTGCGCAACGTCTACCAGACGACGAGTCAGGTAACCGGAGTTAGCTGTCTTCAGAGCGGTATCCGCCAGACCCTTACGAGCACCGTGAGTAGAGATGAAGTACTGCAGTACGTTCAGACCTTCACGGAAGTTCGCGGTAATAGGAGTCTCGATGATGGAGCCATCCGGCTTAGCCATCAGACCACGCATACCAGCCAGCTGACGAATCTGTGCAGCACTACCACGAGCACCGGAGTCGGCCATCATGTAAACGCTGTTGAAAGATTCCTGCTCTTCTTCCTTACCTTCACGGTTAATGACGGTATCGGATTTCAGGTTGTCCATCATGGACTTGGCCAGCAGTTCGTTGGCACGAGACCAGATATCGATAACCTTGTTGTACTTCTCGCCCGCTGTTACCAGACCGGAAGCAAACTGGTTTTCGATTTCACGAACTTCTTCGTTGGCGTCGTTGATGATTCTCGGCTTGTTATCCGGGATAACAAAGTCGTTCACACCGATAGAAGCACCAGACAGTGTTGCGTAGTTGAAGCCCATGTAGAGCATCTGGTCAGCAAAGATAACGGTATCTTTCAGACCACAACGACGGTAGCACTGGTTCAGCAGCTTGGAGATCGCTTTCTTCTTCATCGCCTGGTTAACCAGTTCGAATGGAAGACCCATAGGGACGATTTCCCACAGCAGAATACGACCGATGGTAGTGTCAGCGAGGAACTTGTTCTCGTGCTCCACACCTTCATCGTCTGTGTATTTTTCGTGTACACGAACCTTGATGCGAGCGTGCAGCTCAGCATTACCGGTACGGTACGCGCGCATTGCTTCGTTGACATCAACGAAAGCCATGCCTTCACCCTTGGCGTTAATACGGTCACGGGTGATGTAGTACAGACCCAGTACAACGTCCTGGGAAGGTACGATGATGGGTTCGCCGTTTGCCGGAGCCAGGATGTTGTTGGTAGACATCATCAGGGCACGGGCTTCCAACTGAGCTTCAATAGTCAGTGGAACGTGTACCGCCATCTGGTCACCGTCGAAGTCGGCGTTGTATGCCGCACAAACCAGCGGATGCAGCTGGATTGCCTTACCTTCGATCAGAACCGGTTCGAACGCCTGGATACCAAGACGGTGCAGGGTTGGTGCACGGTTCAGCATGACCGGATGTTCGCGGATTACGTCAGCCAGAACGTCCCACACTTCAGGTGTTTCGCGTTCAACCATCTTCTTGGCAGCTTTAATAGTGGTAGCAAGACCACGTGCTTCCAGCTTGCCGAAGATGAACGGCTTGAACAGCTCCAGCGCCATCTTCTTAGGAAGACCACACTGATGCAGACGCAGGGTAGGACCTACGGTGATTACGGAACGACCGGAGTAGTCAACACGCTTACCAAGAAGGTTCTGACGGAAACGACCCTGCTTACCCTTGATCATGTCAGCCAGGGATTTCAGAGGACGCTTGTTGGAACCGGTGATAGCACGTCCACGACGACCGTTGTCCAGCAGCGCATCTACAGATTCCTGCAGCATACGTTTTTCGTTGCGGACAATGATGTCTGGTGCATTCAGGTCAAGCAGACGCTTCAGACGGTTGTTACGGTTGATCACTCGACGGTACAGGTCGTTCAGGTCGGACGTTGCAAAACGGCCACCATCCAGAGGTACCAGAGGACGCAGATCTGGCGGCAGAACCGGCAGAACGGTCAGGATCATCCACTCAGGGTTGTTACCTGATTTATGGAACGCTTCAACCAGCTTCAGACGCTTGGACAGCTTCTTCAGTTTGGTTTCGGAATTAGTCTGCGGAATCTCTTCACGCAGAATTTCCACTTCTTCACCCAGGTCGATGTCAGCCAGCAGGGCTTTAACCGCTTCAGCACCCATACGAGCGTCGAAGTCGTCACCGAATTCTTCCAGGGCTTCGTAGTATTGTTCGTCAGACAGCAGCTGGTTCTTTTCCAGAGTCGTCATGCCCGGATCAACTACAACGTATGATTCGAAGTACAGAACACGTTCGATATCACGCAGAGTCATGTCCAGCAGCAGGCCGATACGGGACGGCAGGGACTTCAGGAACCAGATGTGAGCAACCGGGCTGGCCAGTTCGATGTGACCCATACGGTCACGACGCACTTTAGCCAGTGCAACTTCTACGCCACACTTTTCACAGATTACACCACGGTGCTTCAGGCGCTTGTACTTACCGCACAGGCACTCATAATCCTTTACCGGGCCAAAAATTTTGGCACAGAAAAGACCGTCACGTTCAGGCTTGAACGTACGGTAGTTAATTGTTTCCGGCTTTTTAACTTCGCCGTAAGACCAGGAACGTACCATCTCTGGTGAAGCCAGACCGATACGAATCGAGTCAAACTCCTCGGTTTGGCCCTGGGTCTTGAGCAGATTTAGCAAGTCTTTCAAGATCGCATCTCCTCGTAATGCCGGGGAGCATAAAGCCCCCCAACGTCACGTTTTCGTTATTCGGTGTCCAGCTCGATGTCGATACCCAGGGAACGAATCTCTTTCAACAATACGTTGAAGGATTCAGGCATGCCTGGTTCCATACGGTGGTCGCCATCAACGATGTTTTTATACATCTTGGTACGACCGGCCACGTCATCGGACTTAACAGTCAGCATTTCCTGCAGAGTGTAAGCGGCACCGTATGCTTCCAGTGCCCATACTTCCATCTCACCGAAACGCTGGCCACCAAACTGGGCCTTACCACCCAGAGGCTGCTGGGTTACCAGAGAGTAAGAACCGGTGCTACGTGCGTGCATCTTGTCATCAACCAGGTGGTTGAGCTTCAGCATGTACATGTAACCAACGGTTACCGGACGATCAAAAGAGTCACCGGTACGACCGTCGTGCAGGGTAACCTGACCAGTGTCGCTCAGATCAGCCAGACGCAGCAGATCCTTAACTTCGGATTCCTTGGCACCGTCAAATACGGAAGTCGCCATTGGAACACCGCCGCGCAGGTTCTTCGCCAGATCCATGATTTCTTCATCAGAGAAGGAGTTCAGATCTTCAAAGCGACCTTCACCGGTACCGTTGTAAATCTCGTCCAGGAACTGACGGATTTCAACGATCTTCTTCTGAGACTCAATCATGCGATTGATCTTGTGACCCAGACCTCGAGCCGCTGCACCCAGGTGAGTTTCCAGTACCTGCCCAACGTTCATTCGGGACGGTACACCCAGAGGGTTCAGCACCACGTCAACCGGGTTACCTTCAGCATCATAAGGCATGTCTTCGACAGGCATGATGATAGAGATAACACCCTTGTTACCGTGACGACCCGCCATCTTGTCACCAGGCTGGATACGACGCTTGATAGCCAGGTAAACCTTAACGATCTTCAGCACGCCAGGTGCCATGTCGTCGCCGGTTTGCAGCTTCTTCTTCTTGTCTTCGAAACGCTCGTCCAGAATTGCGCGACGCTCTTTCAGCTGTTCGCGAGCCAGATCAAGCTGCTCGTTCAGAGATTCGTCAGACATGGACAGACGGAACCACTGTTCGTGTTCCAGACCAGCCAGGTATTCAGAAGTGATGGTGTTACCTTTGGCCAGGCCAGGTCCACGATCCACTGATTGACCAACCAGAGCCGTTTCCAGACGTTCGAAGGTGTCCTGTTCTACAACACGGAACTCTTCGTTCAAGTCTTTGCGGTATTCATCCAGAGCTGTCTTTTCGATAGCCAGGGCGCGCGTGTCTTTTTCAACACCGTCACGAGTGAATACCTGTACGTCGATTACGGTACCTTTCACAGAGGTAGGTACACGCAGGGAAGTGTCCTTAACATCGGACGCCTTCTCACCAAAGATCGCACGCAGAAGCTTTTCTTCCGGAGTCAGCTGGGTTTCGCCTTTCGGAGTTACCTTACCGACCAGAATGTCACCAGCGCCTACTTCAGCACCAACGTAAACAATACCGGCTTCGTCCAGCTTGTTCAGCGCGGATTCACCAACGTTTGGAATATCAGAAGTAATTTCTTCTGAACCCAGTTTGGTGTCACGAGCCACACAGGTCAGTTCCTGAATGTGAATCGTGGTGAAACGGTCTTCCTGAACAACACGCTCAGAGATGAGGATAGAATCCTCAAAGTTGTAACCGTTCCATGGCATGAATGCCACGCGCATGTTCTGACCCAGAGCCAGCTCACCCATGTCTACGGAAGGACCGTCAGCCATGATGTCGCCGCGAGCAATCTGCTCACCGGCACGAACCAGAGAACGCTGGTTAATACAGGTGTTCTGGTTAGAACGGGTGTACTTGGTCAGGTTGTAGATGTCTACACCGGCTTCGCCTGGCTGCAGTTCGTCACTGTTGACACGAACAACAATCTTGGCTGCGTCTACGGTATCAACCACACCACCACGGCGGGCAACAACACAAACACCGGAGTCAGAAGCTACGTTCTTCTCCATACCGGTACCTACCAGAGGCTTGTCGGCACGAAGAGTCGGTACAGCCTGACGCTGCATGTTCGATCCCATCAAAGCTCGGTTAGCATCGTCGTGCTCGAGGAATGGAATCAAAGATGCCGCTACGGATACTACCTGTTTGGTGGAGACGTCCATGTACTGGACTTTCTCAGGACCCATCAGGGTAAATTCGTTGCGGTGACGAACGTTAACCAGCTCTTCAGTCAGCTGTTTAGCGTCGTCCATTTTCGCAGAAGCCTGCGCGATTACATACTGTCCTTCTTCGATAGCGGACAGGTAATCGATTTCTTCTGTTACCTTGCCATCAACAACACGACGGTATGGAGATTCCAGGAAACCGTAGTCGTTGGTGCGGGCATAAGTAGCCAGAGAGTTGATCAGACCGATGTTCGGACCTTCAGGGGTCTCGATTGGACATACACGACCGTAGTGGGTTGGGTGTACGTCTCGAACTTCGAAGCCTGCACGTTCACGGGTCAGACCACCTGGGCCCAACGCAGAAACACGACGCTTGTGAGTTACCTCAGACAGCGGGTTGTTCTGGTCCATGAACTGGGACAGCTGGCTGGAGCCAAAGAATTCTTTAACGGCAGCAGCAACTGGCTTGGCATTAATCAGATCCTGAGGCATCAGGCCTTCGGATTCTGCCAGGCTCAAACGTTCCTTAACGGCACGTTCAACACGAACCAGACCTACGCGGAACTGGTTTTCAGCCATTTCACCAACAGAACGAACACGGCGGTTACCCAGGTGATCGATATCATCACAGATACCTTTACCGTTGCGGATGTCTACCAGTGTCTTCAGAGTTTCCAGAATATCGGAGTTATCCAGCACACCGGAGCCTGTGTCTTCTGCACGACCCAGACGACGGTTGAACTTCATACGGCCTACCGCAGAAAGGTCATAACGCTCTGGAGAGAAGAACAGGTTACCGAACAGAGTCTCTGCCGCATCCTGAGTTGGTGGCTCGCCCGGGCGCATCATACGGTAGATTTCTACCAATGCTTCCAGACGGTTGGTTGTGGAATCCGCACGCAGGGTGTCGGAAATATAGGAACCACAATCCAGCTCGTTCGTGTAGATGGTTTCAATCTGCTTGATACCAGCAGACATTAGCTGCTCATACACTTCAGGCGTAATTTCAGTGTTGCAGTCAACAATGATTTCGCCAGTAGCGGAGTGAATTACAGTTTTGGCCAATTTCTTGCCGTAGAGGTACTCAATAGGGGCCTCTAGACGTTCAAGCTTGGATTTCTGCAACTGACGAATATGACGCGCAGTTACACGACGACCTTGTTCTACAAGAACATTGCCTTCAGCATCCTTAATATCAAAACTTGCCGCTTCACCGCGCAGACGCTCAGGTGCGAATTCAGTACTTACTGACTCGGCACCAATAGTGAAGTGAATGTTATCAAAGAAGTAATCCAGAATTTCTTCGTTGTTCATGCCCAGCGCACGCATCAGGATTGTCGCAGGCAGCTTGCGGCGACGGTCGATACGGACAAACAGCAGATCCTTCGGATCGTACTCGAAGTCGAGCCATGAACCACGGTAAGGAATTACACGAGCGGAGTACAACAGTTTACCGGAGGAGTGTGTCTTACCACGGTCGTGGTCGAAGAATACACCCGGAGAACGGTGAAGCTGAGATACGATTACTCGCTCAGTACCATTGATAACAAAGGTACCGTTGTCGGTCATGAGCGGCATTTCGCCCATGTAGACCTCTTGTTCCTTGATGTCCTTAATCGCTTTGTTGGAAGACTCCTTATCATAAATGATCAGGCGCACCTTCACACGCAGAGGTACTGCGTAGGTTACACCACGGAGTTGACATTCCTTGACATCAAACGCTGGATTGCCGAGCCTGTAGCTCACATATTCCAGCGCCGCATTACCTGAATAACTTACGATAGGAAATACGGATTTAAATGCAGCGTGCAGACCAATGTCTTCACGTGCGGACGGCTCTTTTCCGGACTGCAGCAGCTTATGATAAGAATCAAGCTGAATCGCCAGAAGATAGGGCACATTCATGACATGCGGCAATTTGCCGAAGTCTTTGCGGATGCGTTTTTTCTCTGTATACGAGTATGCCATCAGCGTTCCCCAGCTTGGTCACCTGGTTCTGGCGTTCAGACCTCATGGTCTGGCCATCTAGGTTTATTGAGGGCGGGTGGCCCCCTTTGATACCCAATTAAAAAACGGTGATTTCAACCGTTAACCGTTGCATGAGCTCTAGCGTCCGTCAAAGGTTTCCCTTGGTGACAGACCTGTATCACACTGCAACTTTCGCTTATTACCTGCGCTTTAATGTACGGTGAATAGCTTGCTTCCGAGCTTCAACCGCTAAAACGAAAGTAATTTCAGTGGAGCGAACGTTCTCAACCGAAACGGTCCGGAACGATACAGCTCATACAACGGAAAAAGGCCGGTACCCTATAGGCACCAGCCACCTGAGACTATTATGCAATAGACTCTGGATATTTCAAAGCTGTGTAGAATTACTTAACTTCTACGGAAGCGCCAGCTTCTTCCAGCTGCTTCTTCAGCTCTTCAGCTTCTTCTTTGCTTGCGCCTTCTTTAACAGGAGCAGGAGCGCCGTCTACAACGCCCTTAGCTTCTTTCAGACCCAGGCCAGTTGCAGCACGTACAACCTTGATTACGTTTACTTTCTTGTCGCCAGCGCCAGTCAGAATTACGTCGAATTCAGTCTGTTCTTCAACAGCAGCAGCTTCAGCAGCAGCTGGAGCAGCAGCAACAGCAGCAGCAGCAGAAACGCCGAACTTTTCTTCCATAGCTTCAACCAGCTCAACAACGTCCATTACGGACATTTCAGCGATTGCATTCAGGATATCTTCTTTAGACAGAGCCATTGTAGGCCTCCAAAATCTTAGTGTGGGGCGAACCCCAAAAATTCGTTTAAATAAGAATCAAAAAACCAAACCCAAAAGGGCTTTCTCTTCAAAGAGATTAAGCGGCTTCTTTCTTCTCGTCGGCAACAGCTGCCATTACACGTGTAATGCTTAGTGGGAACTCGTTCAGAGTTCTTGTCAGCTTGGTTACAGGTGCAATCATTACACTCATCAGCATCGCGCGAGCTTGATCCAGAGTAGGCATCTTGGCCAGAACATCGATTTGTTCTGCACCCAGAACCTGCCCAGAGATGGACAGAGCCTTAACTTCCAGTTCTGCATTCTCTTTAGCGAAGTCTTTAATCAGACGCGCAGCGGCGCCTGGATCTTCCTGAGAGAATGCCAGCACGGTAGGACCAACCAGTTCACTCTGCAGGCACTCAAAATCAGTACCTTCAACAGCGCGGCGAGCCAGTGTGTTACGTACAACCTTCAGGTATACGCCACCATCACGAGCCTGCTTACGCAGTTCGGTCATTTGACCAACAGAGAGACCACGGTAATCCGCGATAACAGCCGACAGAGCGCTTTGTGCAGCCTCGCTGACTTCGGCGACAATCGCCTTCTTGTCTTCGAGTCCTAACGCCATTTGGCTTACTCCAATTTATGAAGTTAAATCCGATACATCTGCAAAGCAGTGCATCAGACACTTACAATACGGTGATGGGTAAAAACCAATTCAAATGAAAGGATTTTCTTCACCGTCTACGCAGGGCATTAAGTGTCGAGTTTTTTGTCAGATCTAAAATCCAACCCCACTTTCGCGAGAACAACTCTTCACACCTGCGATCTTTGACGGTCTCCATAAAAATGGAGACCCCAAAGTCTGTTTGAATCACAGACAGTCAGACAAAAGTCGGACTATCTATAACTCTTTAATCAGTATTCCAGAGTGCTCATGTCGACAGTCAGACCTGGACCCATAGTAGAGGACAGGGTAACTTTCTTCACGTAAACACCTTTGCTGGTAGAAGGCTTCAGCTTCTTCAGCTCAGCCATCAGCGCTTCAACGTTTTGCTTCAGCGATGCGGCTTCAAAATCGATCTTGCCGATACCAGCGTGGATGATACCGTTCTTGTCAGTACGGAAACGAACCTGACCAGCTTTAGCGTTCTTAACTGCTTCAGCAACGTTAGGAGTTACAGTACCAACCTTAGGGTTAGGCATCAGACCACGTGGGCCCAGGATCTGACCCAGCTGACCAACAACACGCATCGCATCAGGAGAAGCGATAACTACGTCGAAGTTCATCTCGCCAGCTTTAACTTGTGCAGCCAGATCGTCCATACCAACGATCTCGGCGCCAGCTGCCTTAGCAGCTTCAGCGTTAGCGCCCTGTGTAAACACAGCAACGCGAACGTCTTTACCAGTACCAGCAGGCATTACAGTAGAGCCACGAACAACCTGGTCGGATTTACGAGGATCCACACCCAGATTGATAGCAACTTCTACAGATTCTTTAAATTTAACGCTGGAAACTTCCTTCAGGACGTTTGCAGCTTCTTCGAAGGAGTAAGCTTTTTCAGCTACAACCTTCTCAGCAATCATCTTTGCACGCTTAGTCAGCTTAGCCATTATTCTACGCCCTCCACGTTGATACCCATGGAACGAGCGGAACCAGCGATGGTGCGGATAGCCGCATCTTCGTCAGCTGCTGTCAGGTCTGGTTCTTTGATCTTGGCGATTTCCAGCAGTTGCTCGCGAGTAGCAGTGCCCACTTTTTCAGTGTTAGGACGACCAGAACCACTCTTCAGCTTCAGAACTTTCTTCAGCAGAACAGATGCAGGCGGAGTTTTTGTTTCGAAGGTAAAGCTACGGTCGCCGTATACGGTAATGATTACCGGAATTGGCATACCAGCATCCATATCCTGAGTTTTGGCGTTAAACGCTTTACAAAACTCCATGATATTCACGCCGTGCTGACCCAAAGCTGGACCAACTGGTGGTGAAGGATTAGCTTTAGCCGCAGGTACCTGCAGCTTAATGTAAGCTTCGACTTTCTTAGCCATGATAACCTCAATATTGGGTCACTGCCTTATATACAGAGAACTCTTTATAGCGAAATCACTATAGAAGAGTCGCCCCAACATCCGGCTACCCGCTTTTGGACTTACGTCCTTCATATAAAAACCCTGCATCGTTCGCAACCATGCAGGGTTTTGCAATCTAAGCCGACCTTTTTACCATGAAACGGTCATGGTTGTCAGACTTTTTCGACCTGAATAAATTCCAGCTCGACTGGTGTAGAGCGTCCGAAAATCATAACCGCCACATGCAGGCGACTCTTTTCGTAGTTAACTTCTTCTACCACACCATTGAAGTCCGCAAATGGACCATCAATAACTCGAACCATTTCACCAGGTTCGAACAACGTCTTCGGACGAGGCTTCTCAACACCATCCTGAACACGCTGAAGAATAGCGTCTGCCTCTTTCTCGGTGATCGGTGCTGGCTTGGAGGCTGTGCCACCAATAAAGCCCATCACTCGCGGCGTATCTTTAATAAGATGCCAGCTATCTTCGTTCATTTCCATCTGGACTAACACGTAACCAGGGAAGAACTTACGCTCACTTTTGCGCTTCTGGCCGTTACGAATTTCAACCACTTCTTCAGTTGGAACTAAAATCTCACCAAAGTGATCTTCCATACTGTGAAGCTTGACGCGCTCAGTCAGCGAACGCATCACCTGCTTTTCATAGCCTGAATAGGCATGAACTACATACCAACGTTTCGCCATTGTCCTATCCCTATCCAATCAGGCTACTGATCATCCAGCCTAGCAGAGAATCGAGCGCCCATAAAATGAGGCCCATAATAACCACTACTGCAACAACTACCAGAGTGGTTTGTACTGTCTCCTGACGAGTCGGCCAGACAACCTTTCGAATCTCAACCTTGGCTTCTTTAACCAGGTTCCAGAAGGCGCCGCCTTTCACGGTCTGCAGACCAATAAAGCCCGCAGCAACCGCCAACGCAACAAGAGCCAATGCTCTATACAGAACAGACTCTTCAGTAAAATATGTATTTCCAGCTACGCCAGCCGCTACCAGAATCGCTACCAAGGCCCATTTAAGCCCATCCAGACGACCCTCAGTCGCTACTTCAGGTTTTCCACTCATCAGTTGACTTTCTCTATTCGGAAAAGCTTTGCCTAATAACTTCAATTACTAAGAACTTTTACAATCAAGAGCACTTAATACAAAGTTGGCTTGAATCAAGATATGGCAGGCCAGGAGGGAATCGAACCCCCAACCCCCGGTTTTGGAGACCGGTGCTCTACCAATTGAACTACTGGCCTGTATCTGAGTAGTCGATCGACTACCTTCTCTTGATACGAGGACCGATAAATTATAATCGACCCCGATCAAACTGAAAAGTCTTATTCTATTAAACCTCAACCCAAACCTTGAGGTTAAAAATAAGGGAAGCATTTCGCTTCCCTTATATATTCTGGAGCTCTCGAGCAGATTTGAACTGCCGACCTCACCCTTACCAAGGGTGCGCTCTACCAACTGAGCTACGAGAGCACTCTAATTCAGAATATTGGAGCGGGTAGCGGGGATCGAACCCGCATCATCAGCTTGGAAGGCTGAGGTTCTACCATTGAACTATACCCGCAGAGCTAAATTCGCCAAGCAAGCATCGCTTCTTGCGAATCCCGCTTCATTAACCTTCTCAAAAAAGAAGACTAAAGAAAAGTGGTGGTGGGGGCTGGATTCGAACCAGCGAAGCTTTCGCGTCAGATTTACAGTCTGATCCCTTTGGCCACTCGGGAACCCCACCTCAGTGCTGCGCTATTTTATTCAGGAGCTTTTCAAAGTCAAGCTGTTGTTTCTACTGGCTGAGTAGAAAGCTTGTTGCTTCGCCGCCATCTCTTGTTTTGAATGGCTGCCCCCGAAGCGCAGGCGTATATTAGTGAAACGAATCGTCAGTTGCAATCCCTTTGCAGCTTTTTTCCAGCATTTTCAGCCCTTTGTATTCTTTACTGATATCAGCCCATATTTTTCCACCCAGATCACCGGCTTTACCTGCCTCCATTTCCAGCCAGAATACTTTTGGATTTCTTTTCAGTTTCTTAATAGCTGTTTCATACCCTGCTTCTAATAAACGACGGCTGACTTGGTTTGCAGATTTCTGTTTAGTGAACAGTCCCAGTGAAATACCGTTGGCCAGCTCTCCCTGAGTGATAACAAAACTGTCGATCCCCTGCCCCTGGAGCTCACGCAGTAATCGAATGGCTGCCTGCCTGTTTGCCAGAGGTGGAATATGAACCCAGTAATCTTCTCCGGCGGCTTCGTTATCAGAACGTTCTCGACTGCTTAGCCCGAGAGAGAATAGCCGTTGTTGCAACTGGTCAGCTTTCTTTGCTGTCCTGAATGGACCCAGCACAAGGCATTGTCTGGCATTATGAACCTTTGTTTCTGTTTGTTCTTTCTTAGAGGCAGTAACAGATACGATACTCTTTGGCTTGGCCGCAATTTCAGAGAGAAGGACGATACGCTTGCCCTGCAGCGGCACTGCATTTGTTACAGGCGCAACTTCAGGATAATTCTGATGAGACTGCTGATAATAGCCCCAGACAAAGTAGCAGGCGTTTGCAAAAAGAAGAACAAGAAAGATCCAGCGCATAACCAAGCCTGTTTCGAATGCCTGATGCCTTCAGGCCTGAATTTATTACTTATTGTTTCTTTCTTCTCATATAGAGGAAAGAACATTAACGATGCTGACTGATAATACCCAGACCGTCCATCACAAGATCAGGAACATAGACTCGCTGATGCTGGCTTTTCAAATGGTCTAGCAGCTGCGGAGCATCGCCTCCGGTAATATAGAGTACCGCGTTCCGGTACCGAGCACATACTTCATCTACCATAGCCACACTCATGGCAAGAACACCATGATTGATGCAATCCATGGTTATATCACCCAACTCTGTTGCATGAGCAGGGTGCTCAACCGTCTCCAGCTCAGCAGTGTTAATGGCCAGAGATTCTTTCATCAGTCTCAGTCCAGGCACTATGTAACCACCCAGATGCAGCCCTTCTGAATCAACTACATCAATAGTCATAGCCGTGCCGCAATCAACAACCACTTTTATATTGTCAGGATGACTGTTGTGCGCTGCCAGCATAGCGAGCCAGCGATCGACACCCAGCATCTCTACCTTCTTATATATAACCGTTACACCTGCACACTGTTTCTGTGTTCTGGCAACAATCGGTTCAATACCTGCAATATCTCTTAGTATCTGCTGAAGTCGCTCCAGCCGGTCAGCACCGGAAACCATCGAGATAGCCGCTGCAGAAATACCACCAGCCGTTGTCACAATGGCAGAAAGTTCGTCCTGCCAGTTCTTTTTATTATCAATACGTCCGGAATCAATGGTTTGAGACCCACTCACCAGTCGCCATTTCAAGCAGGTATTGCCCGCATCCAGCTGCAGGTGTTTCTGAGCATCTGTCATGATTTTCTCAAGGAGACCTCGCCACCGTTAAACACCATAACGCCTGAATCCGTTTCCAGCATCAAGCCACCCAGCTCATTAACACCCATGCAACGGCCATGCACCGTTCTGGTCGCTGCAACCAGTTTCACCGGATCACCTTTAAAAGCATCGTACTCACACCATTGATCACGGAACAGGGCAAAACCTCCCTGACTGAAACCTTTCAATAAATGGCTCAAACTGTTAACCAGCTCACCAACCACTTGATTACGGCTTACCGCTTTACCGCAGATTCTATGAAGATCCGTTGCTGGTTGATCGATACTCACCAGATGTTCATCAGATAATCGTATATTTATACCTATACCAATAATGACCTGACATTCACCTGTTGGATCACCACTAACTTCCAGCAGAATGCCGCTTAGCTTTTTCCCCTGCCAGAGAATATCGTTGGGCCACTTCAGTTTCAGATCTCTGACACCCACCGATTCAAGTGCTTTTACGACCGCCAGGCCAACGGCCAGACTCAAACCTTCCAGAGAAGCAGTGCCTTCTCCACTGTTCCACAGAGCAGAGAGACTGATGGTTGAACCTAATGGACTTTGCCAGACTCGCCCTCTTCGTCCGCGACCACCCGATTGATGCTCTGCCAGACAATAGCGCACTTTGTCACCAGGCAGTTTACCCAACTCACGAACCCAGTCGTTGGTTGAACCCGTAGACAAAGTAGTATGAAGTTCTACGCGTTCAGTTATATCCGGTTCAATAACAGGAAGGATCTGCTGTTCATCAAGCAGTTCAATCCCTGAGCCGAGTCGATAACCCCTGCCACGAACAGAATCCAGCGTCAATCCGAGTTCTTCGAGCGATTTCAGCTTTTTCCATATAGCTGCACGACTGATACCCAGCTTTTCTCCCAACTCTTCACCGGAGTGAAACTGACCATCGGATAACAGTGCTAATAATTTCTGCATTCTCTGCCTAAAGTAAGTCTGGCCGGTACAAAACCGTTAGTGCTCTTCCATTGGAATGGCAAATGATATGCGCTGTTGGCTGCTGCCTCAAATCAGTAACGAACTTTCTGTCAGATGCCGAGTCTTAGAAGTAAATGTGTAGCTATATTATTTCTACACCAAAGCAGAGAGAAATTAATGAACGTTTATAAGAATCTATCCGCTGCTTTTGCCGTAGGGCTTTCTTTTGTAGCTTATGCACACTCCCCTAACGACCACTCCTTGGATATATATCCAGGACTGCAGGACTACGATCAAATTTTTTCTCTGCAAGGCTTCGAGCCAGATACAGTGTTGGGAGAGATTAAAAATAAGAACTATGAAGAAGAACTGCTGGCGCCATGGAATGAAACCTGGCTCAATCAGGTTTTGACGAACATACCAGCCCCAAAAGATAGCTCCAAAATTCAGTTACTCATTAAGGATGTCTTTACTACTTATCAAAAAGAGTTAGCTGGCAGCACTAACGACGTAAGCTCTAGTCAGGCCTTTATCGCAAACAGACCTCAGAACCTTTTTCATGCTTTGGATAATGATGAACCAAATCTCATCATCCACTTGCTAGACAATATTCTGACGATAGCCAGACTCGATCGCTACTTCCTTTCCGGTACTAAAATCACTCGAGAAAAACAATTACAATTTGCCAGGAAGATACTCAGCCTTGATACCTTCTCAACCTTCTCTCACGACGCCAGAGCAATAACCGTTACGGACGCTCATGCATCATTCCTTCCAAGCAAAGAAGCTATTACTAATGACCTTGCCGGTACTGCCAATACAGGCTCGGATCAGAAAACCTCATCATCCTTTATTCCAGCTAACACCCCACTTTATGTCCTTGGACAATTGAATGATGATGAAAAGATGACGCCGGAAGACAGCTCATGGCTCATCGTATGGAGACCGGAGTTTGGCATTAAATTTGTTCGCTCAGAACATGTGGCTTTGCTCTCTGCTGAAGACATTGAGATATATAAAACGGCGGCAAAAGACAGTGTCGAACTGGTTGCTTCAACCAGGTTGAGTGCTACCTATTTTACTGACCGTCGCCGTTTTCTACGCCCAGGCACACCCATACTGAGAAATAACGATCAATTCCTTACAGCGATTTCTCTCTATGATAATCAGCTGCCAACCACACCCCACGGGTTAAAGCTTTATCATGCCTACCTCACCAACACTCACCTGGCAGTAAAAGACTCGGAACAAGAGCTGGCCGATCATATCAGGCCTGTATCACATCCATTCACTGTCGCTGAATATCAGAGACAGCTGCATCTCAATACTTTTGATAATCCCTGGTACGTAAGGCCGAATGAAAATAAGCCTTTTGCCTGGGGTGAAGCACCTGTAGGCCCGGACAATTACAACGGGCAGGATGTCTCAAATTTCATTCGTAAAGTGCTTCTGCAATTTGGTATTAATCTCCCGCGCTATTCCGGAGACCAGATTATTGAAGGACTTACGACTAACCCTGTTTATGGAACCCTGGATGGTTTCACTAAGTTTGTAACAGGTAGCACTCTCATCGAAGACAAGCTCAATGACTTCCATCAGGCTCTGGTTGATCACTGCAATCCTGGATACTTCACTTCTTTTGGAGCAGGCAGCCATGCAGCCTGCCTCGGGAGTATCACCTGGGAACAGCTAAATACTCTGGACTCAAAAGCTGCGCAGGATGCTATCGAGCATGGAAACATGACGACTGATGACAGGATTCCCTTGCTGGCTTTAAGTCCTGTAGGGCTAAAAGCCTCATCAGGCTGGTATATAACAGGAAAGACAGCTGTCTACCCGGTATTCAAATCAGAACCACACAATGCCTGGGTGTCCAGAGCCAACCTGTTTATCTACAGCTACTTTAAGTGATAATAAAAATGAGCGCCTAAAGATGCATGAATTGCGTGCATCTTTACTACTCGGAGGACCTTCATTTTCTTTTGATCCAAACGATAACCTTAATTACTAAGGTCAGCCAAACTTCAGTCTTATGGACAGGGTTCCACGAAAACCTCCAGCAGAGTCACAGCCTTCATTCTCTTCATCGAAAAAACTTGAGAAATTAATCAGATCAAATGAAGAAGGGAGTTACAGAGGAAGAAAAGCAACCAGAACCGATTCAGCATTGGTACAGAGTAACAGAGGGAAGACCTTAGCATCTGATCAAGAACGTACGGTAAAGATGCATTCTTCCTCTATAAATCTCTCTGCTCCCCCCCAACCAAACCCCGATAAAAGCATCAGGGTTTTAACAGATCTGGCCTCCCTATCACCTCTGGATCTGGTGCGCCTGATTGTAGAAGGCAAGTTACTTGATCAGGAAAACGGTTGTTATCAGTTTGAGCAGAGAGATCCTGGGTGTATCCAAAAAATGGCAAAAGGCTTTGCAGCTGTTACTAAAGACCTTAGTAATGGAAGGAAAGCCATCAGTGCGGAATGGCTAAAAGAGCTTCACAAACAGGCTCTTGGTGACAAATTCGCTATGAATTACGATTCAACAAAAGAGCTTGATGCCGGACTAATCAATGCCCGCCATATTGCTTATAAATTTATCTCTCAGAAAATATATACAACACAAGGTCTTGTGGAGCTATATGACGTTATGAATGTTCTAACAGGGCTGTCTCCAAGCACACAGTCGACCAGACCACCTTTTCTACTTCATTCTAATGATCTGCTAAAGAGCGCTTATCTACCTAAAGAGCTAGCTGTTTATCTCTTTGATGAACTTACACACTTAGACAAAGCTGAAATTGAAGCAGAAATTGGAAGAAGAATATCAGCCCTCAGCCCTCTTGAATATTCTGAGGAATTTCTGAATGACTTAAAGTTGATCTACGATAAAGAAAAACTTAACGGTATTTTCTGCGAGACAATGCATGAAAACTTTAATAGAGAAGAAGTGCTTGAAAGGTGCTGTGCGGTATTGGATGGCAGACTAGAGCGTGCTAAATCAAACGAAGAAATTTACGAAAATCTGGCTTATTTTTTACAATATTATTTTTACATTCATCCTTTTACCGATGGCAACTTAAGAACCGTCATGCTTGCCTGTAATCATACTTTAATGCATTTTGGACTACCTCCATTAATGATGCATGACCCTAATATCGTTTTATTATATGATTGTGAACGTATCAAACAGGAGCTGATTAAAGGCAGCGAAAATACGTTATCTCTCCTGAAGTTTACAAAGCTACATGATTACGACTTTGATTTACTCTCAGACTATGAAAAGCAGGAGTGCGCAGAGTTCATACACCCACTGCTCGATACTTTGAATGAGATAAAGAAATCCAATAATTCATGGTGGAGACAACCTCTTTCATCCGTGAAATCAGCCTGGAATTACACCACTCGCGGTCTCTGGCCTTACTCTCCAGATTGAACGACCCCAGACATTTATCCCCTATAGATAAACACTCGGCAATGTCAGCCGCATAGAAAACACTGTTAAACAGCCACCTTAAGCCTATTTCTTCTGAACAGCTTCGCGTAGAAACCACTTGGCTGACAGTAGCTCCACTGCATATACTCACAGTGCCACTCAACAATAGAAAACAAAGCGGTAGCCATCATGAGTATATTCAAATCCCACATCGCCGAAATGGGTGCCTATAAACCACCTCTTGATGGACGGGACCCTCATGAACATTTGCTGCTGGATTTCAATGAAAGAACTTTGCCTGTCTGCCCTACGGTAAAACAGGCAATGATTGACTACATTCAGGATGACCGCCTTCAGTGCTACCCGTCCTATGGCAACATTACCAGCCGTATTGCTGACTACTGTAATGTCCAGACCTCACAGGTAATGATCACCAATGGCTCTGATCAGGGTATTGACCTGATCATTCGTTCTGCCTGCCGTGAAGGTAATGAAGCTATTATTCCAGGCCCGACTTTTGCCATGTACCATCAGGTGGCTAAAGTTGAAAACCTAAACATCATTGAGCCGTCGTACAGCAAAGATAAAGGCTTCCCGAAAAGTGAAGTTCTGGCAGCTATAACCGACAAGACTCGTTTAATTGTTATAGCGAACCCAAACAATCCGAGCGGAACGGAAGTTCCTAGAGAAGATATTCTGGCCATAGCCAAAGCGGCGCCTGAAGCCGCGATTCTCGTCGACGAGTGTTACTTCGAGTACACACAGCAAACAGTCGCTGATGTTGTTGATCAATACCCGAACTTACTGGTTACAAGAACTTTTTCAAAAACCTGGGGCCTGCCTTCGGTTCGCTTCGGTTATGTGATCAGTAACGCAGAAAACATCAATACCCTGCTCAATGTTCGTGGGCCTTACGATATTAACCAGCTAGCCGTGGTTGCTATTGAAGCAGCTCTGGCGAATCCGGGTTATACGGAGCAGTATGTAAAGGAAGTAATGGAAGTATCTAAACCTATGTTCGAGGAATTTCTTGATCAGCAGGGGATTGAATATTGGCCCAGTGTCGCTAATTTTGTGTGGATGTTTCCGGAGAAGCCGGAAGAGCTGGAGCAGTACCTTCGCAGAAACGGAGTACTAGTCAGACCTAAAACAGATGAAAGTAGCAGGGTGGGACTACGGATTAATTTTGGCAGTAAATATCAGACTGAAAACCTTATCAAACTCATATCGCTTTTCCTCTGAATCAGTAGTACAACCAAGAAAGAGGCTGATCATCAGCCTCTTCCAGATCTATCGCCTGCGAGGTGGAGTATATGTTTCAGGTATAGCCTCATCAGTTTTACCAAGAAACTCTCTTCTCATAACTCGCTCCAGATCAAGTAAGCTCCAGCCATACTTTTCGCAATCGTCAGATAACTCACAGAACCTGGCTAATGTCATTCTAGAAAAACCTTGCTGCCTGTAGGTCTCATAGCTGGCTTGTCTTTCTATTAATCTTGCTCCTGTGAATGGAACAGTTGTATACGCCTTTCCTTTTTGAGTACAAACATCTTCGACCAGCTTAAGGTGAGAAACAGTATCGTCAGCAAATATTATGTGCTGAACCTGTGGATTTTTTTCCAGATATTGCCTTACAGCTAGCCCTTTATCGCCCGGTGATTTCATTTCCTCTTGAGTCGCTGCTTTCAGTTCTTTTTGGTACACTTCAGCCGTCAGGTTTTCTTCTCTAATTTCCTGACCAGTGATAATTACCTGATCAAATAGATCTCTGCCAAGTCCTGACTCTTCGAGTTTTTCATCAAGTCTCCTCGAACCATTCTTACTCAACAATACAACTTCTGCTTTTGCCGGTTTCGCTTTATCACGCATGCGTTGAAGAAGGGACTTTGTTTCAGGGTTGATCTGTACTCTCTTGAATTGTGAGCCTAGCGTTATCAAAGTCTCATCTAAATCTAGAAATACAGTGGTTTCTACCCCTGATTTGATGTGATTAAGCATCTCTTCAAGGTTCAGGCAAGGTTCTGTTCTGCCTGATTGAACTGGTACAGGCTGTGCCATAGAGAGAGGTTGTAAAGAGGCTGCCTGTAAGCTGGCCTGAGAAATAGACATATATTCTTGCTGCTGATCTTCCTGATAAGGCTCAACAATTGGCTGCTCCATTTTTTGCATCGAAAATACGTATCCACTCAAACCTTCACGTTCACAAAAATCTTCCCAACTTGTATACCCTGGAAGTCCTTTAAAGCTCGCATATTCTTGCCAGCCCAGAACAACATCATCATCACAAACAGTAATGGAATTATTCTCAAATCGAATCGTAATATAGTGCCCTGATGTTGAAGTAGCACCTTTATGACAGACAATACTATCGATAACGTAGTCCTGCATTATCGGTTCAGCTGTATTCAGTGTCGCTCTATTGCCTTCTGCAGGAAGTATTGGGACCTTTACAATTAGTCCATCCCCCTTACCAAGGTTTTTCAGTATCTCATTACCAGAGTCGGACTTTTTCATACTGCCAGGCTTCTGAGGATCAGGTATATCTATTTGAGGTTTTTGTGCCTGATTATCAAAAAGTTTCAACTGTATTCTGAGTGTTTCCGGTGCTCTTTCACCCAATGGTCGCAGCAACAACTGCTTCCTGGTTGTGATCTGACCCTGAGCACCCAGACCTTTCGCCCTTTCACCCCAATTGAATTTGTTGTCTTCACCTAAAATACCCGGCTCGGTGAACTGCTGAACAAAGCCCTGGATTGTATTGTGATTACCTTCCAATGGAATCGGAAGAATGGCCACCGGATCAGGAGCAGCCGCATCGGAAGAATCTCTTGCTATGCCATTAACCAGCATTTCCTTATGATCTACCGTTAACAGACAATTATCAGGCCTCTCTGTCAGACCGAAAACATCCATTATATCTCGCGTAAATTCTTCAGGGTCCTGCTGCTGAATAGTCGCTGGTAGCAGGGGCTGTCCTTCTTTGGCACCCAACACAGCAACAGATGCTGCCCTTTTGACTGTGCGCCCAAACTCCAGATAATCTCTTAAAAAGGAACGCTGGTAGTCAGTCAGAGTTTTGGAACCAGCCGGCCTTCTATCGTTTAATGCATAGCAAAGATTGAGGAAGCTGTTTCTGAGCTTGAAGTAGTTATTAAGCTGCTGACCGACATGATAACTCCCCTTCGCATCAACAAGACCATCCCGGATGGCCCTGGCTGGATCTGTCACTACCAGTTTTGCCAACCTCTCAATACTTGCAGCTCGTACTCTTGCTTGTTGCGATACCCACTCATTTTTTTGGTCAACTGTTGTACAGCTCGCTGGTGCATCAGCATTAGTTGGGCATGAAGGGTACTGCTTCTGGATAATATCCTTGGCTGCTGCCAGCGGAACTCCTCGTTCCAAATCTTCAAGCGCCCCGGACTTACCCGCGGAGAAAGCCAGTTGTTGAAGAGAGCTGTTCATAAAACACATATTGAACCAGTTGAGAAGGCCGTCACTGACCGGATGCAACCTCGCATCAAGGACGTCATCAAGCCGGGTTCTTCCGGGAACAACATCCATATGTTTGGACATTTCCTTAAACGCTTCAGTAACGCCTACTATCGGACTACTTTGGGTTTTATCCCATTGCAGGCTTCCGGAATAAAGTAGATGTTTAAAAACTTCCGGAGGAAACTGGACATGCAGGAGCCGCTGGTCTCTTTGTATATTTCGGAAAAAACCAAGAGCCTCAGCCAACTTGTCTGGCTGGAAGTGGTTTGCTTTTATTTTTGAAAATAATGCATAGTATTCTTCATCACTGGCCACAAGAGGAGGTTGACCCCCTCTTGTATATTGATAAAAATCTTGATTGGCTGCAGCTGACTCACCATATG
Source organism: Endozoicomonas sp. OPT23 (assembly GCF_009653635.1). GTDB lineage: Bacteria > Pseudomonadota > Gammaproteobacteria > Pseudomonadales > Endozoicomonadaceae > Endozoicomonas_A. The sequence continues at coordinate 559,293 of NZ_PPFD01000003.1, forward strand.
GAATGTTCGGATCATACTCAGGGCCTTCAAACGTTTTTTCACTTATTTTCAAGCCAGCTTTTTCCTTCAACCTTTTAAAGTCAGAACCTATGGCATCAGCAAAAGCTCCAGAAGATATACCCAGTGTTTGTGACCGTCCTAATAAACCCGCTACCGCTTCTTCATTTAGAACATCATTATCCATAGCCAATTGAAAATCTTCTTCGGTATCCTTGATGTAGCCCTTTTTTCTAGCTAAATAAGTGAATGCGTCTCGCTGATCCTTTGAGCCTGCCTTCTTATCTTGAGTCACCCGCCTGGCTTGTTCCACTTCCTGAAGGCTAATACTACCAGGATCACTTCTTCGTCTGGTCAATATAGAATCTGTAGGCCTGCGTTCTAATGGAGGCGTTGTTGGCCCCTGCCTGCCTGACGGCATTACCTTCTGCAACCTTAAGAGAATAGGCTCCACCCTGTAGTCAGTAGCAAGGTCAGTACTTGTATCTATTATCCTGAGGTCATCATCGGTCAGTTCTCTTGATGCCACCTCCAGAGCCTTTCTACTGTCGTCCAGTTCATACAAATACCCTATTCCGGCAACCAAAGTTTTGTATGCTTCAATCTTTTGACGCTCAAGCTGAGATTCTTCTTTACTCTTTTTAGTCGACTCATGAGCTTGCTGAGGAGAACTTGCAGCCGCCATTTTCTTTCTGATTAGGGCCGAGCACCTTTTTTTAGCAACCCAGGCGTCATCATTAATAGCATCCACATCACGAGAGTTGCCCCCTAAAACAGCCAGTACATGCTGTGCATCTTTTTCTGTGAACAAATATGCTTTCTGGCTAGCTGGAATCTTATTCTCTTTTACTTCAGACATCTGGAATTCCAGTAGCGTATTAAATGCCCGCTGCTGATCAGCATTCAATAGAGGTCTAACCATTGGACTATCAACAACTGCACTCATTGGCTCTATCGGTAATGGGTGAGAATGCTTGCTTGCTGGAACTAATGGAACAGTGTCCGCATCCTCATCAACCACCACTTGTTGTTGAGGGTATGCGGCTATATATCCAAGCATTGTACTGAAGTGGTTAAATTGAGTTTCCTGATCCCTGCCTGTCCTTGCAGCATTTATAAATTCATCGCTACAAAGCTCACAATTTAAAGCCTGCTCAAAAATCTGATCCGCTTCCCACCCTGCTACGTTATATTTTGACTTGGTGTAGACTTCAACAGCTCTCTTTGCCTCCTGTCTATGTATTACTGGGTTGAAATCACCTTCTATGCCATGGTTCATTAACCCATCCTGGATGGATAAATAACCAGCTCTCCTTATGTCAGGGTCATCACTTTCAACAGCCTCAAGAACACCACTATTTATAATCCCTTTCGCGACTACATCATTTGCCTGACTTTCTTTCCATTTTTTAATATTAAATCTACTGACACAAAAACTTTTAAATGCTTTTATCGCCCGCTTAATAATACTTTCTTTACTTTTATTATTTACGACTGATATTGCACCTTTCGGGCTTCCGTATCCGCTGCGCTGGTTACCTCTTTCTTCCAGAAATGCTTTGGTCTTAGCCACTTTCAACTTAGTATCAGCTTGATAAACAGGTTTGAGTCGGGCATGTTCCAGCTTTTCTACAAGTTTTCTATTAAGCTTCTCAAACTTTATTCGAACCCTTTCCTCATCACCTGACTCCCATGCATGCACTATATCTTCAGTCAAAAAGTGTGTTTTATTGTTTTCCAGGCCATGGATATCGTCTGTTTTCCACTGTCCGTAGTTAAATTTGGATGCAATAAACCCATCAAATGTTTTGTAAAGTCTTTTTCCTACAGCAGGAATCTCAGAAAGCTTCTCATCCCTGAGTCTTTTAACGGTTTCTGTCGGGCGAGCATCAATGTCGACAACGGCCTGAGTCATCATCTCGTCTATCTTGTCAAAAGCCATCTTCAGAGAATCAGGATATTCAGGAGCTCCTTCACCCCGAACATCGAACTGCGGAGTAAACAGCTCTGTTTTAGCGACTAGATGCTCTCGACACTGTTCACGAACAGTCGTCTCTTCTTCTTTCAGAAATACTTTAAGGCTCTTCTCCCACTCGAAATCATGCTGACTCGTTGCTTTTGCTACCTCGTCAACAATGCTATTAATAAGCCCCTGAATTTTCGGTTCATTTTCTTTCCAGTATTCCTCAAACCCCTGCTTGATAAAATCTTCATCAGGGATTCTTTTTACCTCATCCTTATAATTCAGCCCAGCATCGTTACACACCAATTTATACGACTCTTTTCCGCGCTTAATCAGTTCATCATCAGAGGGAATAGAAAGTAGCTCTGTCACCAAAGCTGACTCCGCATTGTGGACAGGAGTGTAAGGACTGGCACTCCAATCTTCAGCGAGGGTCATCCATGTCTGAAAATTTTTCTCTTTGCCTTCCACAAGAGTAACGTCTCTTTCAGACAGCTTCTTATCAACAGGTGCGGCACCTTTAAGCAGTGGCGATTGTTGTAGCTCCTTATCTCTTTTCAGCCAGACTTTTACTGAGCGAAGAAAAGCTCCATGTTTTTCTGCTGTCGGACCTTTGACCCAACCAAATGCCTCGGCTTCCACCTCTCCCTTCTCATTGAGAACTGGGTAGCTTCTATCAAGATTTGCACGTGATGCGCGACCTTCCTGTTGGAACCTGATCGGATTAAATGGAGTAAGCACAGCGACCTCCCTGTCGATGGCATAGCTGTAGAGAATTACTCGAAAGCTTAGCCAAGCAACAGAGTGTCACTTTTTCGACAGCAAAGGGGGGCTCTGACCAGAAAGGTCAGAGCCCGAATCGATATCAGACAGCTTCTTCCATTTCACGGACGTCCTGAGTCATTCGCATCGGGCAGAAGTTAGGGCCACACATTGAGCAAAACTCTGAGTCTTTGGCACCATCCTGAGGCAGAGTCTCGTCGTGGTAAGCCTTAGCCGTTTCAGGATCCAACGCCAGATTAAACTGGTCATTCCAGCGGAATTCATAGCGAGCTTTAGATAGAGCGTTATCCCTGATTCGAGTGCCCGGATGACCTTTGGCAATATCCGCCGCATGAGCGGCGATCTTGTAGGTGATCAGCCCTTTCTTAACGTCATCACGATTAGGCAAGCCAAGGTGCTCTTTCGGTGTGACATAGCAGAGCATTGCACAGCCATACCAACCGATCATGGCAGCGCCGATACCGGAGGTAATATGGTCGTAACCCGGAGCAACATCGGTCGTCAAAGGCCCAAGAGTGTAGAAAGGCGCTTCATGGCAATGCTCCAGTTGCATGTCCATGTTTTCCTTAATGAGGTGCATTGGGATATGACCCGGACCTTCAATCATCACCTGAACACCGTATTCCCAGGCAATCTTTGTCAGTTCACCCAGCGTTTTCAGTTCACCGAATTGAGCTTCATCGTTAGCATCCGCAATAGAACCCGGACGCAGGCCATCACCAAGAGACAGGCTGACATCGTACTGACGACAAAGCTCACACAAGTCACGGAAGTTTTCATAAAGAAAGTTTTCGGAATCGTGAATTTCACACCACTGAGCAAGAATGCCACCACCGCGAGACACAATACCGGTAACTCTGTCTTTAGTTTTAGCAGCATGATCTCTAAGCGTGCCAGCATGGATAGTAAAGTAATCCACACCCTGTTCTGCCTGCTCAACCAACGTGTCTTTGAAGATCTCCCAGTTCAGGTCGGCAACCTTGCCTTTTACTTTTTCCAGCACCTGATAAATAGGTACAGTACCGATGGGAACAGGCGAGTTGCGAATAATCCACTCGCGGGTTTCATGAATATTATCGCCTGTGGATAAGTCCATAATGGTGTCGCCACCCCAGCGAGCCGACCAGAGCATCTTCTCTACTTCTTCTTCGATGGTTGAAGAAATAGGTGAGTTACCAATATTGGCGTTGATCTTCACCAGAAAGTTTCGGCCTATGATCATAGGTTCGGATTCAGGGTGGTTGATATTGGCTGGAATAATGGCGCGGCCTTCAGCGATTTCCTTGCGCACAAACTCAGGCGTGATATGCGACAACTCTTCATTGTCATTTCTGGCCATGTTTTCACGAATCGCTATGTACTCCATTTCAGGAGTAATAATGCCCTGTCTGGCATAGTGAATTTGAGTAACGTTTTTACCTGCTTTGGCTTTTCTCGGTTTCTTAAGGGATTTGAAACGGACATCTTCCAATCGCACATCCTGCTCACGAGTCTTGGCAAACTCTGATGACCTGCCCGCGAGTAGCTCAGTATCGCTTCGCTCTTCAATCCATGCAGACCTTAAACCAGACAAACCTTTAGTGAGGTCATGGGGAATGCCTGTCTCGGTATAACTGCCGGACGTATCATAAATTCTGACCGGTTTATTCTGGCCACCACCGAACTTCTCAGACGTATCGGCAAGGTGAATTTCACGCATCCCCACGCGGATATCTTCACGACTACCAGTGACATAGATCTTTTTAGAGTTGGGAAAAGGTCGACAGGCATCCAGCAGTAACTGCTGGTCAAACTCGGAATTACTTTTCTCGCAAGCCACAAGGTTTTTCCTTTTATTGAGATGGCTTGCCGGATAGGCCTGATAAAAAACGGTTATGTTGTATTAGAGGTATAAACAGTCTTTCATCTTCTTGTTCCCTTCGCAGGTATTAGCCTGATCAGGTTCGACGGATTCCACAAAGCAGTCAGTAAAACTGATGGCTTTATGGTCTCAGCACTTGGCGCTCCGACAAGATGACGAAATTATATGTATAAATACGCAGTCTGAACAGAGTCGATCAGACAGATTGAGAAACTATGAATAGTCTCCTGCCAATTCCTTGCAAACCTGCGTACGGAAGTCTTCAAGAAAACGACTGTGCTTTTCAGCCATTTTTCTGCCTGGTTCGGTCTTCATGGTTTCCTGAATACGCAGTAACTTGAGTTCAAAATGATCCAGTGAAAACTGACGATCATTCAGCTCACGGTTTTCACCCATTGGGTCTTCAGCATCAAAGAGTTTCTGTCCCAGCTTACCGCCGGTATAAAAACAACGAGCCAGACCAATTGCACCAATGGCTTCCATACGGTCAGCATCCTGAACGACTTCTGCTTCCAGCGTTTCCGGCGTGATATTGGCAGAGTAACTGTGTGTTTTGACTGCGTGACAAACCGCTTCAATCAGTTCTTCAGGGAAATCCAGCTGCTTCAGGCAAACAGCCGTTTCTTCAGCGGCCAGTGTTGATGCTTTGGAACGCTCGGGATGGTTCTTGGGCAGAACAATAATGTCGTGAAAATAGCAGGCAGTTAGAACCACCAGCTTGTTGAGTTCCAGACTGCCGTTTTCGATCAATTGCCGGGCTGTCTTCCAGACGCGCTGGAAATGAGAAATATCGTGAGAAGCATCATCAGACTCACGGGTTCGAAGAAAAGCATCAAACCGATCTTCCCACTCTTTCAGCAGTTCAGAGTCATTAAAATTCATAGTCAGCAATTACTCAGGCTTGGCCGGCTTCTGATATCGGTAACAGGTGCGGCTGTTAATGGCTGGCGCATCATGCAGAAAATGATGTGAGTGAACAACAACTCTGTCGCCATCACTGTCATTATGAATGTCCACCAGCTGATACACCGGAGGTTCTGGTGACACATAACCTGGTTTGGCATTTTCAAGTTCAAGAGGAGTCTGATGTACTGGGGATGGCGGGCAGGAATAACTGACTCCCTGCCAGCTGCCGCTGACAGAGCGATGAAGGTGTCCAAAGAATATATGTCGAATACGATGTTTATGAGGCTTAATCACTTTAAGGAACTCATCACTGTTGGCCAGTTTGTCCTTATCCATATTTGGTAATCCAACATCAAATGGTGGGTGATGCATAAACAGGTAAACAGGTTCACTGGTGCTGTTCAGTTCTCCCTCAAGCCATACCAACCTCTGTTCACAGAGAATGCCACCACGTTTGCCTTTGTCTAACGTATCCAGGCAGATGAAACGGCCACAGGGCATATCCAGAGCGTATTGAATAAAGCCCTGATCGCAAACGGGATGATCGTTGAATACAGAGAGAAAACTCTGACGATGATCATGGTTCCCCATCATCATATAAACAGGGAAAGGTAAGCGGTCCAGCTCCTGCTTTAACACCGTATAGGCTTTCGTTTCCCCCCAGTGAGTGAGATCACCTGTGATAAAACAGGCGTCAACATCAGAAGTGTGGGAAAGAATAGCGTCAATACAAAGCTTCAGCCGTGCCTGAGGGTCAATGTCGTAATTCATTTCACCGGCAGGCACTATCTGGGGATCAGAGAAGTGAATAATGCGAGTGGGCATTGTTATGGGTTCTTATCAGTGGCTCTGGGTAAGACTATAACGGGCAACCGTTCTGTTACTCCAGCCTTCAAAACCTTGAAGGTCCATTCCCAAACCTTCCATCACATCTTTGGCGAACTCGTTTTCGGTGGATGCGAAGGAAATAATTTCATTGAACCCGAGTCGTTTAAAGCCCAGATCCGTTACTGCTTCAGCCGCTTCCATCACCATGCCTTTACCGCGAAACTCCTGACGAAAGCGCCAGCTCATTTCAACAGAGTTGCCATAATTTGAAAAACCACAGTAACCAATCAGCTGGTTGGACTCTTTTAACACGACAGCCCAGCGAGACCAGCCCTGCTGATCCAGCTCTACCTGATAACGCCACAGGTCTGTTTCAGCTTTGGACAGTGGACGATGCCTGCCAAACTCTGTGGTCGCATGTTGAGCGCCCACCAAGTCAGCGTATGGCTTCAGGTCACTCTCCTGCCAGGTTCTGATAACCAGACGGGGTGTTTCGGCAATAATCAGCACAGGTGACTCCAGTAAAAAGAAAAATGGTTCCGGTAACGCACTTGTCGTTAAGCTTGTCGTTAAGAGAATCGCCGGATGAAAAAGCGACTCTCACCAGAACGCTGTGAATGGTTCACTTGATGGCAGCTCTTTGATAAATAGCTACAGGGTTCGACACTCGATCAGGGCAAAAGTTCGTCAGGGGTTGTTTTCATTACTGACCGCTCTTTCCGGGTGAAGAGCCACCCCTGATTTGCCGATGAAACCTCTTACAGGCAGGAGAGATGCTTTTGAATCAGGAACTACAGAGCTATTTTGATGACACCTCACACTTTCACTGGAAATGTGTGAGCTTCAGTCGTTCCAGCAGTCTTCCTGATGTCGCTATTGCAGAACTGGAGCTGACTTCCCAGCTGTGGAGAGAAGGGGAAGCCCTTGGTGTTAATCAACCTGTGTGGAAACACCGTTTGACGGTTTACCTGCCAGATCAGCAACAGACAGCCACCTGCCTGCTTATGTTGATGGGAGGTGTTCGCCATAATCAAACGATGGAAACCAGCCCCTCCAGTTCGGTGGATGCAGCCAGACTGTGCAACCTGACTCATGCCCCCGTCGTAACCTTAAAAGACATTCCCAATCAGACGCTGGAATTTGGTGATGGAAAGCCAAGGTCAGAAGATGATCTTGTAGCATGGAGCTGGCAGCAATACCTTAATGACCCTGAAGGACAACGACTAACTCCACTGCAATGGCCGATGGTGCGCAGTGTAATACGGGCAATGGATGCTGTTACTGGATTTGCTGCACAGGAACAAAGGAGTATTGACGACTTCTATCTCTCAGGAGCTTCCAAGCGCGGTTGGGTTGCCTGGCTGACTGCGGCTCATGACTATCGAGTCATGGCCGTTGTTCCCATGGTTATCGATGTCCTGAATGTTGAAGCCTGTATTCATCACCACCTGAATGTTTATGGCAAACACTCACCAGCCATTGATGACTATGCGGAGCAGGATATTCTCAAGCATCTCGACTCACCGGAAATGCAGCAATTGATGGCGGATATTGATCCGTACAGTTATCGAGAAAACCTGTTTCTGCCCAAGTTTATCATCAACAGCAGTTGTGATGAGTTTTTCCCGGCTGATTCTGCCCGTTTCTATTACCACCAGCTTTCCGAACCCTGTTGGTTAAGGTATCTGCCCAATGCCAGCCATTACCTTGGGCGAGATCACAAGGTAAACACCAATGAGGTTATGGCTTCTGTTTTTGGAGCCTTGCTGAACGAAAGCTCGATTCCGGAAATGCGCTGGCATTATCTCGATGATGGTGGGCTGGAACTGCTCACTGATACACAACCCAAATCTGCTTCTGTATGGCAGTGCCATAATCCGTTATCCCGAGATTTTCGAAACCCTACTCTTCTTGAGCAAAACATCTGTTTTGAGCAACTTAATATTGAAGCAAGTTCAAGTCTTCCGTGGGTCTATCGGTATGCTCCGGATATTCAAGACAGTGGCTGGATAGCCTTTTTCATTGAGCTGACTTTCGCCAATGGCCGTTACCCCGATCTGGTTTTAACTTCTGGCATCAGAGTATTACCTGACGTTTATCCCCAGCCTTAAGTACCCGGACATACGAATTCATAAGCTATATCCCCGCCAATAGCGGGGATATAGCTATCTAAAAATCGATGACGTATGTCTACACACTGAATAGTTCACTGTTAGAATCCGGATACATCAGTACCGGAACAGGAATCGCTTTAATGTCTATATGGAAAAAAGAACCTTCTCTGGATGCCATCAACCAAAGACTGGAAGGCACCATCTGCGATCATATCGGAATCACAGTGACTGCTGTTGGTGGAGATAGCCTGACCGGAACTATGCCTGTGGATCAGCGAACCATTCAGCCCGCAGGTATTCTTCATGGTGGTTCGTCTGTAGTTTTAGCAGAAACTCTGGGAAGTGTTGCTGCGAATCTTTGCTCTGACGAAGACAAATACTGGGTTGGGCTGGAAGTGAATGCCAACCATATCAAGTCAGTAACCAGTGGTCTGGTAACAGGCACAGCAAAAGCCGTACACGTTGGTCGTAGTACTCAGGTGTGGGAGATAAGACTGGAAAACGAGAAAGGACAATTGACGTGTATTTCACGACTGACCATGGCGGCAGTCAGCAAGTAATACACTTTACTCCCGCTATGCGGGAGTAAAGTTAAACCTGAGAAATTACAGGCGGGACTTAACCATATTTTCCAGCTTCACCTGGTCAATAGCAAAGTTACGAATACCTTCAGCCAGCTTTTCGTTAGCCATTGGGTCTTCGTTCATATCCCAGCGGAAAGCAGTTTCGTTCAGAACAACTTTCGCTTCAGCAGGCGCAGCCGCTGCATTTTCAGCAGACAGTTTCTGTTCGATAGTCGCTTCAGCCTTTTCCAGATCGTCCAGTAGAGCCGGGCCAATGGTCAGACAATCACAACCAGCCAACTCGGTGATTTCACCGGTGTTACGGAAGCTTGCGCCCATAACAACAGTCTTGTAACCGTGTTGCTTGTAGTAGTTGTAGATACGGGTAACGGAAACAACGCCTGGATCTTCAGATGCAGTGTAGTCACGACCTTCCGCTTTCTTGTACCAGTCCAGAATACGGCCAACGAAAGGAGAGATCAGGTAAACACCTGCTTCTGCACACGCCTGAGCCTGAGCAAAGTTGAACAGCAGAGTCAGATTGCAGCGAACACCTTCCTGTTCCAGAACCTTGGCAGCCTGAATACCTTCCCAGGTGGAAGCAACCTTGATCAGCAGACGGCTGGTGTCAGCACCCTGTTCGTTGTACAGAGCAACCAGTTCACGGGCTTTCTTCAGAGTGGCTTCGGTGTCGAAAGACAGACGAGCGTCTACTTCAGTAGAAACCAGGCCTGGAACCACGCCCTGAATTTCTTTACCAATACCTACTGCCAGGTAATCGCAAGCGTGAGCAGCCTGCTCGTCCTTGTTGTCGGACTTCTTGCGACCGTAAGCCAGCGCATCTTCAAACAGCTGGTTGTAGGTAGGCAGCTCAGCAGCTTTCAGGATCAGGGATGGGTTGGTGGTAGCGTCGACAGGCTGGTAACGACGGATAGCTTCGATATCACCGGTATCCGCGACCACTTTGGTCATGCCTTTCAGTTGATCTAACTGATTCATGTAACTACCTTTCCTCTAAGGATTCGTAAAGGGGATTTTAACGACGACTGTCGTCATGGCCCTGAACTCAGAGCCTAAGTCGATAACGGAAAAGATCACTTACCCTTCACCGACATAAATTCTGTCACTTGCAGCGCTTTTAATTTCAGCACTGTCAATTTCAGCAATATCACAACTTTACTGATGATTTTTCTATAAACAGTTATAGCTGTGGCTGAGAAATGCGCCATTGTAGCCGGACTGCTCTGGTGAGCAAGATCATTTTTGCCGCAGAATAGTTCAATATTCATTCAGCATCTTGCTAAACCACCTTATGCACCAGGGCTCTGCTGGCAACACGGAGAGAGTATTGCCCGAAAAACAACCAGGGCGCTATTGCCATTTACCGTAGAAAGTTTATTGCCATGGACGGCCTGATAAAGATAGTCGCATGAGAGGGGGGGATTAAGAATGGAAATAGTTGCTAGATGTATGACCTTTCAAGCTCTATCAGTTCGCTGGCCTGCTGAATGAACTGAACAAAGTCACCAGAGCGGGAAACCCGACCATGGATTATGCCTTCCAGGGTAAGCTGCCCCAGAGTCTCTTCAGTAGGTTTGTTTTTAACAGCCTGTTCCATTATGTGCATTCCTACAAAGCTGACCCCGGTTCTGCCAAGTCCTGCACGGCAATTCATCATAAGATTCCCCTGGTCATTGTCAGTAGTATATTTGGACTGTTCTTTGTCAACATGCGCCAGAAGCTGCTTCAAAACAGGGTGAGGCACGGCTTGACCATCTGGCCAGTCCGGGAATGAGATCTGGGAAAATGTCCTTTCTTTACCATCGCCACCCACCTTGGGTTTGATGGTGAATGTTCTGGTAGTGAATGAGTATGAGTCTTCTCCATCCCTGATAGTTTGTTCCTGAGGCTCAGAGCTACTTACTTCAAAATAATTGCTGTTCCGGGCAATATTAGGATCATTCCAATCCAGCATTGGATCACCCTCTGACCTGCGCCTGTCATTGCTGCCCAGAAGATCAACAACAACACCTGTCTGGTTTTCCATAATAGTCTGGAGAACACAATCAAGTTCTTCAGGTCTCGGAGCCTGCATGGCAATACCCTTATGCACTCCTGCAATCTGAATATGGCTGGCACTCATTTTGATGGGCTTTTGACCTGGTAACTTAACTTTTACCTGATTATAAGCCAATGGAGTCGTACCTGCCCCTCTGTGTTCGATATCTTTCAGCTCGATGGATTGCGGCTCAGATACATCAAGACTGTTAAAACTATCCAGACTGCCATAGTTTCCATAACCTCCATATACAGGAGTATAAGGTTCAAACACCTCACCTTCAGCATAAGGCCCACGCCCTGATACAGGTGACTCTGGCTTTTCTCTCAGCATCGGAGTCCACATTATGGCTTCCGCTGTTTTATCTCCCATAACATCAGACATTCTCGTCTGCATATGAGGAAAAAAGTTCTCATTAAACCGAACCATTATGTCGTGTAATTCATGACCAAGAGCTGTTTCCTGTCGGCAGGCTGAGTGATATTCAGATGTGCCGTAGGTCATGCTATTAATCTTTGCAGTAAGATCATTTAGTTCTTTTTTCTTTCCAGAATATACACTTCTGTATTCCGTGACCTCTTCCGAAAAAGCTTGGCCCATAGCAACCGTCACTGGCTTAAGATCTATACCACCAATAGTTATATTTTGACTCTTAATTTCTGGCTTTGCCTTTGCCGGACTAGTTGCTACATAACGTACAGCCGCCTCACGAACCCCTTGTGCCTGCTCAGGATATTGAACAAAATCATGATTCCGGTGAAGCTTGCCTTGTACTATGACATCAAACACTTCTGCATCAAGATGTTCTGGATCAAGCTGCCCTGCCTGAGCTTTTTCCCTGAGATAGCGTGTTGCGAACAACGATCCTGTTCTACCGACACCGGCATGGCAGTTCACCAGTAACTTGGCCTGCGGGTCTCCTATAGCAGCCTGCTCTTTATCTATAAGCTCATGCAGCTCATCCAGCAGTTCAGGTGACGGCATACTGCCATCAGGCCAGTTTTTGAACGCAATCTGTCGTACTGTTTTCACCTCGCCATCAGGCTGGATTATTTCAAACTCTCGCAGAGTGGCTTTTGCAAAAACAGACTTCCCTTGAAATAGAACAGTTGTTTTAAGGTCGAACGTTTCATCACTTTTTTTCGATACCGTGTAACCACCATACTTGTCACCCAGATTTTCAGAAATAGTACCCCAATCAAAGACTGGTTTTCCTTTCCAACTGTTGTCTTTACGGTCACTATCTGAAACCAGATCAACCATGACCGGAGTATTTTCCCTGCAAACCATTTCCAGAGTATTGGCCAGTTTCTCATCGTAGGATTCACCCGGCATACTGTTCATAGCGATACCCATCTCCCGACCGTTGTAGCTGATTCGGTTAGCGGGTAGTGCGACTGGAGCTGCATTTACTCTGGGCAGTGTTACCTGAGAATGTTTCAGGGGCATCATCGGAGATTTAGCTGCACTCATATCATAGACATCATCAGCTAGCTGGCTGTTAAATCCACTAGCAAATATACCTGACAGCTCCCTCTCATCCATGGATTCCTTTAAACAGTCTTCACACAAATTTCGAAACTGATACAGCAGAAAAGCAGGCATTCCTTTCAATTCAGGAGCGTCCTTAAAAAATTTGACGACCCTCTCTTCCGGAACAGGCTTGAGTTTGAAGGGGCCAACCGTTTTCTCTTGATTAATGAAATGGTACTGTTCAACTGTCGCAGGTTTTTGAACTGATGCCGTAGAACTGCTCAAACTGTCTGGAGCAAGCTCCTGCATAGAATCCAGTCTTGAGATATTCTCCTGGGAAAGGCTTTTAAAAACGCCCTCGGAAGATACTCCATCAGTCTCTACTGTATCTCGGCGCGCAGGGATTGAAACGTCAACGTTGTATAACCTTTCGGATTCGCGATAGCTGCCAGTTTTACTGAGTTTGTCCAACTCTTCCTGAATACCAGCAATCACTGCGCTGATTGATTCAGGCCATCTGCGATCCATTACTATTCTTTCTGAAACCGTTTCTAAAGCATGCTTATAATATGAAGCTTGCCAGAATAGATCTGCACCTGGGTCCATTGATTGCAACTCTTTGACATGCTCACTAATACCTTCAAGCTCTGTATTAATTTTTACAAAAATAGTCGGTATTTCTGAAACCGGCTTTGCCTCTGAACCCTTTCTAGGTTTTATTCTTGCATGCTGCTCCATACTCTGGTCGGTAGAGATAAGCACGGATTCCAGAGCTTTAGCCTTGTTCGATATTTCTTCAGCAGCTTCTTTGGAGTGCTGCATGCAAAAGATTAGTTTATGTCTCGATCGTAGTTTTTTTTCAAGAAGGGTAAGGGAATCAAACGTGCTTATTGGAGAAAATTTACCAATATTTCCAACTCTAACTTTAAGATCGTTCGCCATTGTGTTCAGGAGTTCAGAATAAAAATCCAGCTCTTGTTCCGATAATCGCTGGCCAACAACTGAGAAAGCTGAAAGCTCATTAACAATTTTTTCCGCTTTACCCATTAATTCAAAATAGGCAAGATCAAGATCACCGCATTCCATAGAAGGTGCTTCTTCTAAAAAACCTGATTTTAACTCGCCCCATCTCTGAGCTATTTGCTGGATACCACTTTTATCATCAAGCAAATCAGCATTTCGGTCGCTGATAGGGTGAGATACCTCGAAGAATTCAGTATCTTTTTCTGGTAGATATCTAGTCGAGTCATCCTCACTCTTGACGGTTTTATCTGCAAAGTGACCAAGCTGACCTGTAGACCAGTCCACACCTGGCTGCTGCCTCTCTGGAAATGATGACCCCTTTACACCACCTGATGACATAATTCAGCCTCAACGTTCAAGAGTAACTTTTTCTTCCTGCTGTGCCGCAAACAACTCTTGCAGAAGGATATTGACCTGAAACTGCTCCTGTTGAATCAGCACTGTGTAGCGACTGATGATGACGGCCTTTTGCTCGGAAACTGATTCCTTGCCAATGTTATCTGCAATGCTAGACGCGCTTTTGCCAATGTTATCGAAAGAATCGGTAAGACCACCAAGGTCAGATTTCTTCTTGTGCCTGTTTTCTTTTACTGTCTTCTTAACCCAGTGGTCACCCTTTTTATACTTGCCTGTCTCTACTACCACATCTTTGTCATCATTGTGGCCATAGGCCATCGCCTTAACGGTTTTACTCGCTTTCATCTGGGCCGTTCTGATTTCTACCGCTCTCAGCTCTTTATCCATTTTCTTCTGGAGTGTTTTGATTCTTTTTTGTCGTAGGGAAAGACGCTGTTCGATTTTGCGTACTTTGGCTCTGGCATCCAGACCTTTCAAAGCACTTGTATCCATAGGTTTGAGTGGTGCCGATAGTTCTTTCAGAATGACTTCGGTCGCGTTGGAGTCACAGGGAGATTCGGAATATTGAGTCGTGCCATTTTTCTGGCACTTATAGATAGGTTTTGCCTGAGTTGTCATGGCAGCCATTGCAAAGATGGCAACAGCCAGTGAGAGGAGCGTTTTCATATTGAGTTCCCTGTTTCCTGCGTTTCACCCAATATAGTCAGATGAAAGCATTGTATAGATTGCAGGGAAACTCGGTGTGCCAGTCGGTAAAATAGTCCGCTAAAGCTAAAAAAACATTATTAGCTTTCAGCCAGCCATTCCAGAGCGGCTTCTTTTTCATTCAGTTCAAATGTTCTGGCTTCAATACCCGGAAACAGCATATCAGCCCACTCAACAGCATGTGTGACCCAGGCTTTGTCAGTCACAACTGCTTTTTTGCTAATAGCTTTCAGGTGTGGCAATCCAAATTTAAGGTCTTCCCAAAGCGCTGAGAGCGAGATACCCTCCCAGGCAGCCATCTCAACATAAACCGCCAGTTTCTCATGCTGGTCAAACTTGGGCTCAATAGCACTGATGACCGGAATAATGTCATCCTTTTCGATCTTCCCTTCTACCTTCATTCCAATAATGTGGTCTGCAGGCATGTTCAGTATTTCGATCATTATTGCCCCCTTGGGAATCTACTCAAACAGAGCTTCCTGAATACTTTTCACATAGTTCAGGTTAGCCAGCTTATTCAGTATATCTTGATAATTTCTCTGACCAGTGTGACCAATGGCCAGATACTCTTTTTCACTACATTGTACCCGCCCACGTGAGTGCTTATACACGACTAAAGTCGGGTCAATTGCCATTACCTGATCAACCGCATTAATGTCATCCGGGATGCAGAATTCATAGGAAAGCGTTCTCAAACCATCAGAAGGTCCTTGTAAACCGTCACTGTTCAGCTGATTCAAATCAAACTGTATTTTATCTGATTTGTTGCTGAACCAATGAGCAGCCCGCCAATTACTTGAAGCACACCCTTGAAGCAATATAACCAGAGAAAGAAGCAGAACGGTACGCACCCGCATTGGTTCACCACTCATTATGTTTAGAGGCTGTTTGAAAAATAATCAGTTAACTGGCAACGACTGCATTATATATAACACCTACCCAGACTACTGTCGCAAGCACCAGTGCAAAAAAAACGGCTGCTGAACCCATGTCCTTAGCTCTGCCACTGAGTTCATGGTATTCATCGCCAATACGGTCAACTGCAGCTTCCACTGCTGAGTTCAATAACTCGACAATAATGATCAGGATGATGCTCCCGATCAGTGCCGCCTGTTCCAGAACAGACACAGGAAGGAAACTGGAAACAACAACACCAACCAATAGAAGAAACATTTCCTGCCGAAACGCTGCTTCATTTTTCCAGGCCGCCTGAATGCCTTTCCAACTGTACCCGGTAGCATCAATAACTCTTTGAATACCTTTCTTGCCTGGTTTCATGCCGATAGCTCGATAAAAATGAAAGATTATTGTAATCGTCAGTCGTTCATATCAATAGAAAAAACAGCACCCTAGTGCATCATCACTCAATCTACGAAAATACCGCTAATACACTCTTACTTACTGGCCAAGAACCAACTACCCTATAGGTCTTGCCCCTGAACCGTTAACTTTTTAAATAATTATATGAAGAACTCCTCAAACAAATACCTTCTAAGGTATGACCTGGCCTTTCTGGCAGGGTCCTTCCTTATTGTCATGCTTCTCAGCTCTATTGCCAGGGCCATTCTTTTAACCTGGAACTTTGAGCTGGCTCAGGATATTCCCACAGCAGATACATTGAATGCCTTTATTGTAGGCATGCGATTCGACATGATCATCTGTTCGGTGATCATGCTACCCATGGTGCTGGGTTTACTCCTGCCTTCCGGTCTTCGTCAACGGAAGATCTGGATGGCATGGTTGATCATCATGGGTTCAGTTATCACTTTTACCGCTCTTACTGAACCAACGTTCTATTATGAGTTTCATAGTCGTTTAAGCAGTATCGCTGTGGAGTATCTGAACGAAGACCCAACCACTGTCGTCAGTATGATTGTGAACGGTACACCAGCGTTTACTCTTCTGTTCGCCTGGGCACTTTCCATTGTTATTGTCGTCTGGTTATTCAAGGCACTCAACAAGGCGACCAGTCCTCAGGGCAAGAGCAACCTCAAAGGCTGGCTGGTTCGTATTCCCGTATTTCTGCTGGTTGCCGTCATTCTTACTGTTACCTTCCGTGGTGGCACACTGAGAAGCGGTGCTCCTCTGCGCTGGGGTGATGCTATTCACAGTCAGCATATTTTTGCTAACCATCTGGCATTGAATGGTCTTTATACTCTGACCAAAGCACTGGAAAGACGAGCTGACAAGAAAGAAGCTAATACCCATTGGCTCACAGCCATGGAGAACCAGAAAGCTCTGGATATCACTCGCCAGATGATCGTTCAGCCGCAAGATAAACTGCTGAACTCAAAAGAGCTGGCTCTGTTCCGGGAAACCTCTCCAGAGCAGCGTAAGCTTCCGGAAAACGTTAAGAACGTTGTTATCGTACTGATGGAGAGCTTCACCGCTCGTTACACCGGCTTTACCGACAACAGTTATAACATCACACCTTATTTTGATCAGTTGAGAGAAGAAGGTTTACTGTTCGACCGTGCTTTCTCAAACGGCACTCACACCCATCAGGGCATGTTCGCCACCTTTGCCTGTTTCCCCAATACACCGGGGAATGAATACCTGATGCAGAAGGAAGAAGGTGATACGCACTTCAGTGGTTACCCTGATGTGATGAGCAAGCTGGGTTATACCGAGAATGCTTATGTCTACAACGGCGCATTCAACTGGGATAACCAGGAAGGTTTCTTCCGCAAGCAGGGCATTACTAATTTCTTTGGTCGAGATCAAATCAAGAATGCCAAGTTTATCGACCCAACCTGGGGCGTTTCTGATCAGGATATGTTTGACCAGTCACTGATCGAGCTGGACAAAATGTCTGACACTGGCAAGCCTTTCTTTGCCATGCTGCAAACACTGTCTAACCACTTACCTTACACGCTTCCGGAACCACTGCCTGTTGAACCTGTTAAGAACAAGGATGGCTCTGTTAACGAACGTCTGACGGTTATGAAATATTCTGACTGGGCGCTGGGTAAGTTCTTTGAACAGGCTAAAGAGAAAGGCTGGTACAAAGATACCCTGTTTGTTTTGTTAGGCGACCATGGTTTTGGTACCAATAATCTGGTTACCACAATGGACCTGATGCGTTACCACGTGCCTGTGCTGATGATTGCACCGAAAATTCGTGAATCCGTAGGCACAACCAATTCTAAGACCATGTCTCAGGTAGACGTTGTGCCGACCGCAATCAGCCTTCTGGGTAAATCTTTTCCACAGCACTGTTGGGGTAGGAATACTCTGGCCCTGCCTGAGAATGACCCTGGGTTCGCGATTGTAAAACCTTCTGGTAACGACCCGCTGGTTGCTATGATTGAAGGCGATAAAGTGATGATCAAGGAACCCAATCTCAAACCTGAGCTGTTCAAAAACCTTGATCTGGGAAGCCAGCCTTCTGTAACCAGAGTTGAGAAATCAGCCGATCCTGAAACCTATAAATCCATGAAAGAGAGAATGTCTGCGTATATTCAGACAGCTCTTCGTAGCCTGAATAACAAGGCTGTTGGTGATAAGCCAGGCTTAAGACCAATCGAAGAAGATAATAAATAAACGCCATTAAAAAAGCCGGTTCACATGACCGGCTTTTTATTACCTGATTTACTCAGGTGGAGATAACTTCAGCACTCAGGCGAAAGGGCTAATGCCTACTTTCTTACGAATGTCTTTCAAGAAAGGCGCGGCTTGAGCTCTGGCCTTTTCAGCCCCTTTTCTCAGTTCTGCTTCAATAAAGGCCGGGTCTTCCATCAGAGCGTTGTAACGCTCACGGGGCTCTTTCAGCACGTTATTGATGTATTCAAACAGTTCATTTTTCAGTTCCCCCCAACCTGCACCTTCAGCGTACTGTTGGCGTTTGGCAGCAATCTCGGCTTCACCCGCAAAAGCAGAAAAGATCTGGAACAAAGTACAGGTGTCCGGATCTTTAGGTTCACCCGGCTCCAGAGAGTTGGTCTTAATCTTACGAATCAGCTTGAGCAGTTTCTTTTCACCCACGAACAATGGAATCGTGTTGTCGTAGCTCTTGCTCATCTTACGACCATCGAGACCATTGAGTACCGCAGTGTTCTCACCCACAACCGCTTCCGGCATCACAAACTTTGTTTTGTAGTGATGATTCATACGCCCGGCAATATCACGGGTCATTTCGATGTGTTGAATCTGATCACGGCCAACAGGTACGCGATTGGCATTGAACATTAAAATGTCGGCAGCCATCAGGATTGGGTAGTTAAACAATCCCATCAACACACCCTTATCAGGGTCCGCTTCACCGGCATCAAGATTACCCTGAACCGCTGCTTTATAGGCATGAGCACGGTTCATCAGACCTTTGGCGGTCATACAACCTACAATCCAGTTCAGCTCCATGATTTCAGGAACGTCAGACTGACGGTAGAAAGTCACTCTGTCGGTATCAAGACCCAAAGCCAGCCAGGTTGCCGCAATCTCCAGTCCGGACTGATGGATACGTTTAGGGTCACGACCTTTAATCAGGGCATGGTAATCCGCCAGAAACAGGTAGGACTCAATATTGTCACTGAGACTTTCTTCAATTGCAGGTCTGATAGCCCCTACATAGTTACCCAGATGAGGCGTTCCGGTCGTGGTAATACCTGTTAAAACTTTGGTCTTGGTCATGGTCAACTCATGGGCGTGCGGGCATTCATTGGAAATGCCCTCAAAAACTGGAAACGGGCATTATAGAAGAGCCTGTTACATAAGCTCAACAACCCTTAGAGAGGTTATAAGAGCCGATAAGGTTTATCGACTCTCCATTTAACACGCAGTTTTAAGCAGTGGTCTGCACTAACTCTTCGTTTTGATGAACAATTTTTCGTTCACTAAGTATTTTAAGTCTTAGAGTCAGGAAGACCGCAGAGATTGTCAGAGCGATGACCAGGCCTATCCACAAACCATGAGGTCCCATAGGCTCAGTGATCAAATCTGTCAGACCCAGCGTATAGCCCAGAGGCAACGCAATCCCCCAACAGGCGATAAAGATAATGACCATTGGAATCTTGGTGTCTTTATAACCTCTCAAAGCGCCATTGGCAGCCACCTGAACACCATCGGCATACTGGAACACAGCCGCAAAAAACAGGAGTTCCGCCGCCAGAGTCAGCACTGCCGTATCGCTGGTATAAATAGAAGCAATCTGTTCAGCAAACATCAACATTCCAGCAGCAGAAACCGTCGCTGTAATCAGGGTTGCAGCAATACCTGAAAAACTGGAGAAGCGAGCGGCTTTCATGTCACCTGCACCAATAGCCTGTCCCACACGAATGGTTATACCTATTGAGAGACTAAGCGGCACCATAAAAGCCATGCTGGCAAAGTTCAGAGCGATTTGATGACCTGCAACTGTGATAGCACCTAATTTACCAATCACCAAAGCTACTGCAGAGAAGATACTGGCTTCAAAGAAGATACCCAACCCCATTGGAATGCCCAGTCTCAGTAAGTCTTTGATGGCATTCAGGTCTGGCAGTTCGAGTGTTCTGAACATGCCAATGGCCTTATGACGTTCATCAAAATGTACATAACAGAACATCATTATCGTCATGACTATAAAGCAGACAGCTGTCGCATAACCACAACCGACACCACCCAACTCAGGGAAACCAAACTTGCCGTATATCAGCACATAATTAAGCGGGATATTAATAAGCAGTCCGGCAATGCTGATAAGCATGGCCGGTTTGGTGATCGACCTGCCTTCGCAATAACTGGTCAGTACGTTATACAAACAATAAGCCGGTATACCCCAGCTGACAGCCTGAAGGTAATCTGCAGTAATACCGGTCATTGACGGGTCAAGCTGCAAAAAATTCATCAATGGTTCGGGGGTCAGCATAAACAGCACAATGGCTGCACTTAGCAGAAGCGACATCCACATGGCCTGCCTGACCGGTGATGCAATCTGATCGCTTTTTCGAGCACCAAACAGTTGAGCTACTGTAGGTGTCACAGCCATCAAAGCACCTTTCACCAGCAGATAAGCGGGAATCCAGATACTGGTTCCAAGAGCTACAGCTGCAAGATCCATGGCTGAATATTGGCCCGACATACTGGTATCAATAAAGCCCATACCAGTACTTGCCAATTGCGCACCAAGAATGGGTCCAGCCAGATAGATAAGTTCTTTCAGTTCCTTAATAAAGCGCGAACCCAGAGAAGGGTTCAAGGACGGAGTTATTGTCATTTTTTCTCACAGGTGAATGTGCTTTCTGCCATACAGAATTGGTGCCGAAAGCCGCAATTATTTTAACCTGTCATTCATATGATTTGATATATAACCAAAGTCGTTATTATTCGAAAAAGTTCACAGTATTTTTACCTAGAGAGCGTTCTATTTGATCATGTCTTTTACTGGCAAATTTGCTAGTGTTATTCGATGCCTGAATTACCCGAAGTAGAAACCACCCGCCGTGGTATAGAGCCTCATATTATTGGTCAGACTGTTTCAGAAACAGTGGTTAGAAATGCCAGACTGCGCTGGCCAGTTCCTGATGACCTGAAACAGATTCTTGACCAGCAGACGGTTCGCTCTGTTGAGCGCCGAGCTAAATACCTGTTAATTCGAACGGATTCCGGAACGCTGATCATTCATCTGGGCATGTCAGGTAGCCTTCGAGTACTCAAGCAACCTCAAGCGCCTCAAAAACACGACCATGTTGATATCGTTTTCAGCAATGGTGTATCTCTCAGATACACAGATCCCAGACGGTTTGGAGCCGTTCTCTGGAGCAGCGATGATATCCACCAGCACGACCTGTTAAGTAAACTGGGACCCGAACCTCTCACAGAGGGTTTTACGGCACAAAGGCTGTTTCAATTGTCACGGAACAAAAGGCAGCCGGTAAAAACCTTTATCATGGATAACCATGTGGTGGTCGGTGTTGGAAATATCTACGCCAACGAAGCTTTGTTTAAATCAGGTATTCGCCCAGATCGCGCCTGTGGAAAGATATCGAAAGAGAGATACGAACGACTGACCATAGCAATCAAGGAAACTCTTGCCAAAGCCATTGAGCAGGGTGGAACCACTCTAAAAGACTTTGTCGGTGGTGATGGCAAACCCGGCTACTTTAAACAGGAGCTGGCCGTTTATGGTCGTAAAGGCGAACCTTGTATCAAGTGCAACACAACGATTGTCGAAACTCGCATTGGTAACCGTAGTACCTGCTACTGCAAAAAGTGTCAGAGATAGACACAATAAGCGAATTACTTTTGATTAAAGGAGATGTCGGAATAACGACATTTCCATAAGACCTATAGCGCCTGATTAATGTCAAAAACAAACTCAAAACACTTTCATAAGAACTTTGTCCCAGAAAACCGCTTTAAAGAAGCCCTTGGCCGATTCGTTTTCTGGCTGCTTGGCGGCTGGAAACTGGTTGGCGAGATTCCCAAAATCAATAAGTGCGTGATCATCGTCGCTCACCATACGTCCAACTGGGACTTTATTGTCGGTGTTGCGACCAAGCTGATTCTTCGATTGAAAATCCGGTTCTTCGCCAAACATTCACTCTTTGCTCCACCGCTTGGGTGGTTGATGAAAGGGCTTGGAGGCATTTCAATCAAGCGGGACAAGTCTATTAATCGAGTTGAGCAGCAAGCTGAAGCCATACGTGACGCTGATAACTTCGTACTGGTCATCGCTCCTGAAGGTACCCGTTCAAAAGTCGACCGCTGGAAAACCGGTTTTTATCATATTGCCCGCAAAGCGGATGTCCCTATCGTTCCCTGCTCCTTCGACTTTAAAAACAGACAGGTTATTTTTGGTGAGCCAATGATGATGTCCGGCGATCAGGAAAAAGACTTCCGAGACATGCACGAATTCTTTCTTCCCTATACACCAAAACATCCTGAACTGGGATGTAATGGACCTTTTGAGAAAGGTGATGTGAAACCATGATCTGGCGCTTTAGTCTTCTACTCGCTGCTTACCTGCCTCTGGCCGCACACTTTCTCAGAATGGGAGAGTGGGCAGCAGCTGTGCCTTTGGCCATTTTGCCTCTATTCGCATTAACTCTTAAAACCCTGGTAATACGTTTTCTGCAGGTGGTTCTTGTTTGCGGTGTCTTTCTTGTCTGGCTACCCACGGCCTATGAAATTGGTCAGATGAGAATAGCAACGGGACAGCCATGGCTAAGAATGGCGGCTATTATGGCCGGTGTTATGCTGTTCAGCCTTGCGGCTTCATGGTGTGCAGGCGGCATAAGAAAAGTGGACTCATAGACATAAGCGTATAAACCACATAGACTCGCTGCGTTGGTTGGGGTGTCCGGAAGACAGGCTTTTGGACTGAGAAATACCCATTGAACCTGAACCAGTTAATTCTGGCGTAGGAAACCGACGGTGAAACGGCAATCTTCACTCTCCTAATATTCCGGGAACCGTTTACCAGAAGGCTTTTCCACGTCAGTTCGGCAGGAGTACACCGAATCATGACACAGATGGAATCCAACCCGGAACCTAACAGTCTTTCCAGCCCTATAGCATTGACCATTGCCGGATCAGACAGTGGCGGTGGTGCTGGTATTCAGGCAGACCTGAAAGCTTTTTCTGCACTCGGCGCCTATGGCTGCAGTGTCATCACCGCCCTGACCGCTCAAAATACCGTTGGTGTGCAAGGTATCTTTGATGTCGACCCTGCCTTTATTGAACAACAACTGGATTCTGTATTTTCTGATCTCAATATTAAAGCCGTTAAGGTTGGCATGCTGTCGCAGCCTGAGGTGATTCGTACGGTTGCCCGAGCCGTAGAAAAATACAATGTTCAGCATCTGGTGGTTGATCCGGTGATGGTCGCTACCAGTGGTGATGTGCTGTTACAACAAGCTGCTATTGAAACGCTTAAAGATGAACTGCTGTCAAAAGCCAGCCTGATTACTCCCAACCTCCATGAAGCCGCCGTATTGCTGAACTGTGATGTGCCTGAATCCATGAGCCAGATGATTGATATGGTGACACCTCTGCTGCAGTTTGGCTCTAAAGGTGTTCTGCTGAAAGGTGGTCATTTAAGTGGAGATAAAGCCGTCGATTTTTATCATGACGGTGAAACACTGCACCGCCTTGAATCTGCATGGGTAAAAACCAGAAACACCCATGGCACTGGTTGTACTCTGTCGTCTGCTATCACTGCGCTCCTGTCTCGTGGTTTCACATTGGCTGAAGCCATTCCGGAAGCCAAAAAATACATTGCCGGTGCCATTGCTCATTCTGACCAACTTAACATTGGCCAGGGCAATGGCCCTGTTCACCATTTCTTCAGGAACTGGTGATTCATGTTTGATGTGAATCTAAAAGACGCCTCCCTGTCCTATGGTGACAGGGTCGTTTTCCAAAACCTCAACCTGACTCTTGAAGGCGGCCAGTGGACTTGTCTGCTGGGCGGCAGTGGCGTGGGTAAAACCAGCTTGCTGCGCTTTATTGCAGGGTTGTCCACAGCCAAAGGGTTGAAAACATCGGGAACGGTTCTCTGTGAAAACCACAAGGTTTTAGAGCATCGCTTTGCCTGGATGGCACAACAGGATTCACTTCTTCCCTGGTTCAATGTGCTGGAAAACGTGACGCTGGGCAGTCGATTAAGAAAGAGCATTTTCAGAAGAAACAAACTGTCACCAGAAGACAGAGATCGCGCTGAAGATATTCTGGCAAAAGTAGGTCTGGCGAAAAAAACGAACGAACTTCCTCAAAACCTTTCCGGAGGTCAGCGTCAGAGAGTGGCTCTGGCTCGCACGTTAATGGAAGACAAACCACTGGTATTGATGGACGAACCTTTCGGTGCACTGGATGCCATTACACGACTGAATCTTCAGGACCTGGCCTGTGAGTTATTACAAGACAGAACCGTGTTCCTGATTACTCACGACCCGCTGGAAGCTTTAAGACTGGGGCATCATATTTATCACCTTCAGGGAAATCCGGCGACACTGACCGAAGCGATCATGCCTCCAGGGAAAACACCACGGTCTCTGGAAGACCGGGAACTGATGACTTTACAGGGCGAGCTTCTTGAGCGCTTGCGTCAGGAAGAGGAATGCGCATGAAGCAGTTAAAACCTTTTCTGGTAGTGATCGCTCTGCTGTTGTTCTGGGAAGCCATTGTCGTACTGCTGGAAATGCCTGACTACATATTGCCCGGCCCTCTCGCCGTCTTTCAGAGTATGTATGAATATTCAGATATGCTCTGGGAAAATACTTTGGTGACCATGGCCGAAATGCTTATGGGCCTGGCGCTTGGAGTTATCTCAGGTGTTTTTCTGGCGATGGTGCTGGTTTATTTCGTTGCCCTTCGCCCATGGTTGCTGCCGCTGCTATTAGTCACTCAAGCCATTCCTGTCTTTGCTCTGGCGCCTATTCTGATGCTCTGGTTCGGTTATGGTCTGGCTTCCAAGGTAGTGATGACCGTACTGGTGATCTTTTTCCCTGTCGCGACCTGTTCTTATGACGGTCTTCGCCACACTCATCAGGACTGGCTGGATATGGCTCACACCATGGGCGGTAATCGCTTTACCGTGCTTCGTCATATTCGCTGGCCTGCAGCACTGCCTGCGCTGGCATCTGGATTAAGAGTTGCTGTGGTAGTAGCGCCCATTGGTGCAGTAGTCGGTGAATGGGTCGGCTCCAGTGCTGGTCTGGGTTATATGATGTTGCAGGCGAATGCACGGCTCTGGGTTGATCAGATGTTTGCTGCTCTGGCCGTTTTGGCGTTCTGCTCTGTGGGGCTGTATTTCGTAACTGATGTTGCTTTGAAGAAATTGATTCCATGGCAACCAGCTACTTAGTTTTTCATTTTCTTCCGGACTTCTGGTTTACCTTTCCGCTCAACTGACCCTCCGTGGTCAGATTCGCTAGCAGGCCATCCATGGCCTTTGAAAGGCAAACCTGAAGTCCTCCTTAAATAACAAAGAGTTTTGTATTACTTAAACAAACTGGAGGAGGTTGTTTTGTTGAAGAAATTTATTTGCCTGTTGGCAATGGTCTGTGTGCCATTAATGTCTATGACAAGTGCAGTTCAGGCAAAAGAAAGCGTTAAGAAAAGCCCTAAAGAACTGAGCCTGATGCTGGAGTGGTTTATTAATCCGGACCACGGCCCTATCATCATTGCTCAGGAGAACGGTTACTTTAAAGATCAGGGTCTGGACGTCACCATTCAGGAACCGGCTGATCCAAACCTACCACCAAAGCTGGTTGCTGCGGGCGATGTTGATCTGGCGGTTTATTATCAGCCAAGTCTGACTCACGGTGTTGCAGCAGGCCTGCCACTGGCATGGGCCGGTACTCTGGTGGCTACTCCTCTGGACGGAATTATTGTTCTGGATGAAAGTCCGATTAAATCCTTGAAAGATATGAAGGGTAAAACCATCGGTACCAATATCAATGGTACTGAAGCCGCTGTGCTGGACACTCTGTTCAAGCCTTACGGTTTTACATCTGAAGATGTGAAACTGGTGAATGTTGGCTGGAATATGTCATCTTCACTGATGAGTGGCCGTGTCGATGCCACCATGGGTGCTTATCGTAACTTTGAGCTGAACCAGCTGGCGATTGAAGATCATAAGGCTCGTATGTTCTTTTACGAAGAAAACGGCATTCCTCCTTACGATGAGCTGATCTTTATTGCCAACAAGAAGAAACATGACAAGAAGGCGATTCGCAAGTTCCTGCGTGCTATCGAACTGGGTACTCAGTTTATCGTGAACAACCCTCAGAAAGCCTGGGAGATTTTCCGTGATTCTTCTCCAAAGAAACTGGATAACGATCTGAATAAGCGCGCCTGGTTTGATACGGTTTCCCGCTTTGCTTTGCGCCCTGCTGCAAAAGACACTGGTCGTTACAATCGCTATGCAGCGTTTTTGAAAGAGACTGGTCAGTTGAAAAAAGTGCCTGAAGCCAAAACATATATGCTGGATCTCTAACAAGATGCTATAGCCGGCTTTCTTTACGCCCCTGCTCATTATCCAGAATGGCTTGTAGAACTTCCTGCAAGCCAGCCTTTGGTATCTCTATCAAATTGGTTCTGGATAAGTCACCACTTTCAAGCAACTTCTTTACTTCAACAGCACCTGTGTCTATTGGAAATATACCGCTATTCCATTGACTTTGGATTACTTCAATATTTTCTTTAGTGAGGCCCAATTCAGCCAAATCTATAATTAGCTCAGAATTACCTCTCGCTTCCTGAGAAGCAAGAGTTCGATTAATCATGTGCAAATTAAGCTGTGACACATCAAGAAGGCTATCGCCGGCAGTGTATATTGAAAATGATCGGTTAAGGCCTGTTGAAATACCAGACAACGCCTGTATTAAAGCACTACCTTTATTCACAGAATAATCAAAATAATAAATAGTAAACACTGGGGCACCGAAAGCGACGAAGCTCATCCTGCTGTCAGGATTGGAACTAAAAATCTGGAATGCTTGCTGCATACTCTCATACCAATCAACAGGACATTTTATCTTGACTGAAGTTAGAGTTGTAGCAATACATTTTTTCTTCTCAAGTTCTTCCTTAGCCTTTGTATACCCATCTACCCATTGTGTATTCTGATCCATAGAAGCTGCTACGACTGCATCATGAGTTTGTAGTGTAGTGATCAATGAGTCTTGTTTTTTTCGGAATTCGTCACTTATTTCTCGAATTTTCAGAGAAGGAAAATCATGATGAAGCCTCATGTTTTTGCCGTTGCCATGAATCAGCATATGAGGTTGAGCTAGCCCCTGCTCGACAAAATTTGTTGCTAAATCACTGTATTCCCTATAGTTGGTATAGTCCCTAGCTGTGTTATAAATCAGAAAAAATTGGTCTTTTCCTTCACCTGTATGCAGCCAGTAGTTGAAGAGAGAAAACATTAACTTCTGCTTTTGTTCAAACCCTTCTACTTGCCCCTCTCCCCTCAAAACAATGGTGTTATCCAAATCAACTGAAAGTACGAGAATACTGCCCTCAGACCTTCTCTGTGCCGCAAGCCTATCGAGCGTATCTTGAAACGGTTTCAGATCTACATTATCAAATTCATCAAGGCGCTCTGGCTGCCAGTAAGCACTGTTCGGCTCAGTTGAAGCAGAGCTTTCATCACTGGAAAGGTGGACTTTTTTTGATAATTTTCCCGGTAGGTTTCCAAGGATGTAGGGCTGACCATCTGAAAAAAAACTACGTTCAGACAAAGTCGAGACGGCTGAACAAATTAAATTGGTCAGAAAAACTCTTAGCCATGAGCGCTCTTTTGGTAATGAAAAAAAGTGTCCAGTGACCCCAAGAGTTATTGAACATACTGATGAGAGTAAATTAAATTGATCTGTCTGACTGGAAACCCTCCGAGAAAAAGCCCTCTGCTCTATATAATCAATATTAGTGATACTGTCATCAGAGTTGATTGTAGATATTTCACTTCCGCTGTAACAGACCGAAGCACAACTAAAGAGTAAAAGCATAGCAGCCATGACTCGGACACTGGCGCATTGATAGAGCAGCTTTATTTTTCGCTGTTTTGCCTGCATTTCAGGGCCAGCCTTTTATTATAGGGCTCAAAGTATAGGCTCTGAAAAAATGACGCAGCAGTAATATTCTTTAAAGTAAAAATATATTTATAGTCATAAATTAAACCACTTCGGTGGTTGCCTTCGAGTCCACTTTGCAAACGCCATTTTCTCTCCCAGATAGAAGTTCCTGTACGCAGCAACAGCGTCCCCTTCAACTTTGTACTCATCTTGCATAGCTTGCGGAAACTCGGTCAAACCTTTTGATTCAAAGGAATAATCAACAATTTGCTCCAACGCTGCCATCGATTTGTGATCTTCCTCTTTCCTATAGCGATATTTATATTCTCTATTCAGTGCGCGAGTAAATTCCACCAGCCAAAGAAAATTATCGTAGGACTCTTCGACCCAAAGCACACAAGGGTGTTTCATATGTGTGGATTTATAAGGTGTTTTAAAGCCTTTTTTATTCAGAGCGGTGCAAAGTAACTGGACGCTTTCCAGGATCATTTTCACCACATGTTTGTCACAGTGGTAACGAACACACTTTTCTATATCCCTGTCGAGAATGAAGATATTCATAGGTAGTCTATTCCTTAACTTCCTACCTAAAGAACAGACCTTTTAGCTCTACTTTGCAAACAGTACGGTTTCTAGGCATTTCGGATCATAGTAAAGCAGACGTGAATAAAGGATAATGACTGGCAGTAGCTGATTCAGGCGACGAGGAATATATGGCGCTGGACATGGTTAGAGAGCGTGTTTCATCAATAATGAGCAGTATTTCCGACACCGTTGGTGGCAAGACCATTGCGGTAGCGGCCGGAGTGGTCGTGATTGGGCTGTCTGCCCTGGGAATGTACTGGAGCAATGAACCGGATATTTTTTCGGTAAGAGTCAATGCCGACAAGGTAGCTCAGGCTAACGGTCAGGAGCTGGTAACAGGCTATACCACTACCGCTACTCTCTATCGCATCGCCGACACCCTGCTGCATAAGCCCGGTGGTTATATCCGAAATGATATTGCACCTCCCGGACTGTTTATGGACAACATGCCAAGCTGGGAACTGGGTGTATTGATTCAGACACGTGATATGGCTCGCTCCCTCCGCAAGGAAATGAGCCGATCCCAATCACAGTCTCAGGAAGACCGTGATCTGGCAATTGCCGAACCCCAGTTTAACTTTGATTCAAAAAGCTGGATTCTGCCTTCCAGTGAAAAAGAATATCAGCGTGGTATCGATAAGCTTGAGAACTACCTGGTTCGCCTTCCCAACAAGGAAGACCCAGCCCAGTTCTATGCCCGTGCTGACAACCTGACCCGCTGGCTGAATGAAGTAGAAACTCGTCTTGGCAGTCTCTCTCAACGTCTAAGCGCCAGTGTTGGCAAGCCTCGCCTGAACACTGACCTGGCCGGTGATTCAGAAGCAACCCAGTCCACAGAATCCGATAACCTGGTGGAAGTTAAAACACCATGGATGCAAATTGATGACGTCTTCTACGAAGCTCGCGGCTCTGCCTGGGCTCTGATTCATCTTATGAAAGCGGTGGAAGTGGATTTTGCTGATGTACTGGAAAAGAAAAATGCCAGAGTTAGCCTGAAACAGATCATCCGGGAACTGGAATCGACTCAGGACACCGTTTGGAGTCCGATTATTCTCAATGGCAGTGGCTTCGGTCTACTGGCAAACCACTCACTGGTTATGGCTAATTATATTTCCAGAGCTAACGCTGCAATTATTGACCTGCGTCGCCTGCTCGAACAGGGTTGATCATTTAACCTGCAAGTGAAAGTATCATAACGGTCTTCAATCGAAGGCCGTTTTTTGTTTATTGCCGTACATGGTAAAAACCTATGTCTCCGGATTCATTGAATCAACAGCTGGACTTCATTCTTGAACTGGACAAGCTGAAAGCTATCCAGCGCAAAGCCAGAATCAAGTGCGATGACAATCGCTATGAAAACAGCGCCGAACACAGCTGGCACATAGCCCTGACGGCTCAGCTGCTGGCTGATTACGCAGAAGAGCCCATCGATATTCAGCGTGTCACCACCATGCTGCTGATTCATGATGTGGTTGAGATCGACGCTGGCGATACCTTTGCCTTTGATAACGAAGGCCTTGCCGA
Organism: Endozoicomonas sp. OPT23; assembly: GCF_009653635.1. Lineage (GTDB taxonomy): Bacteria > Pseudomonadota > Gammaproteobacteria > Pseudomonadales > Endozoicomonadaceae > Endozoicomonas_A. Next base: position 589,533 of record NZ_PPFD01000003.1, read on the forward strand.
GCAGGAAGAAAAAGAACAGATAGCCGCTGATCGATTGTTTGGTTTGCTGCCCGCAGAGCAAGCTAAAGAATACCGTACTCTCTGGCAGGAGTTCGAAGACGCTGAAACCACGGACGGCCGCTTCGCCAAAGCCATAGACCGAATTCTGCCGCTGTTGCAGAATATGCGAAACAATGGTGGCAGCTGGGCTGAACACACAGTCAGCCGCGCTCAGGTTATCAATCGCAATCAGTATCTCGAAGGTCTTGCTCCCAAACTCTGGGAGTTCGCAGTTGAACAGATTGATCTGGCTACTGCCAATGGCTGGTTAAAAGGTTAAACGACGAGCAATAAGTATGAGTAACAGTAAACTGGTTTATTCCACAGACGTTGGTCGTGTAAAAGAAGAGAAAGTCACAGACGATGTGGTCGGTGATGGCAATGTCCGTGTTCGTCCGGAAAAGAAAGGCCGTGGTGGTAAGGTAGTTACCGTCATCAGCGGTCTGCCACTGGCTGGAAACGACCTGAAAGCCTACGCCAAAAAATTGAAAAAACGTTGTGGTGGTGGCGGTGCAGTAAAAGATGGCTGCGTTGAACTGCAGGGAGACCATGTAGACACCATGGTCGATGTACTTAAAAAAGAAGGCTATGACGCCAAACGTTCAGGCGGGTAAACCGGACTTGGGCGAAAAAATACTGTTCAAGGTAAGAAAGCCAATGAAAATATGGGTAGACGCTGACGCTTGTCCGGGAGTGATTAAAGAGATTCTGTTCAGAGCAGCAGAGCGAACTCAAACCGAACTGACTCTGGTAGCTAACCATCTGGTTCGTGTTCCCGGCTCAAAGTACATTCGCTCCATACAGGTCGCTTCCGGCTTTGATGTAGCTGACGACGAGATTGTTCAGCGTTCTGAAGAGGGTGATCTCGTTATCACCGGAGATATTCCACTAGCTGCAGAAGTCATAGAGAAAGGTTGTACGGTTCTGAACACTCGCGGAGAAAAGCTGACAGCAGAGAATATTAAAGCCCGGCTGAATATGCGTGATTTTATGGATACGATGAGAGCCAGCGGCATTGAATCCGGTGGTCCTTCTGCTTTGAGTCAGAGTGACCGTCAGGAATTTGCCAACCAGCTCGACAGCTGGCTGGCAAAGAGTAAAAGGTCTTAAGCCTTGCTAAGAGGCTTTCCTGTGACTCTCCAATAGCGCCGGAATAACCGAAGGGTCTGCCAGAGTGGTGATATCACCCAGATCCTCGGTTTCACCCTGAGCCAATTTACGCAGAATACGCCTCATGATTTTCCCTGATCTTGTCTTGGGAAGTGCTACGGTGAAGTGAATGGTTTCAGGGCGGGCAATGGGTCCTATTTCACTGGCAACAAAACTGGCCAGTTCAGCTTCCAGAACAGCTGTCACCTCAACACCGTCCATCGGTGTGACAAAGGCATAAATACTCTCACCCTTAACGTCATGAGGCACTCCTACCACAGCAGCTTCTGCAATAGCTTTGTGAAGTACCAGCGCACTTTCAATCTCGGCAGTTCCCAACCGGTGACCGGAAACACTAAGCACGTCGTCTACACGCCCGGTAATCCAGTAGTTACCCTGTGCATCTCTGCGGGCACCATCACCTGTGCAGTAATAGCCCGGGAATTGAGTGAAGTAGGTATCGATCATACGCTGATGATCACCATAGACCGTACGAATCTGGCTCGGCCATGATCCGGTAATTACCAGATTGCCAGCACCTTCACCAATAATTTCGTTGCCTTCGTTATCCAGTAAAGCTGGCCTTATTCCCAGAAAAGGCTTGGTTGCAGAACCAGGGTGTAATTCTGTCGCACCAGGGCAGGCGGTAATCATCATGCCGCCGGTTTCAGTCTGCCACCAGGTATCAACAACAGGGCAACGACTTTCTCCCACTGTCTGGTGATACCACTGCCAGGCTTCAGGGTTTATCGGTTCGCCTACGGTACCGAGAATACGAAGGCTTTTTCTGGAACAGCTCTCAACATGCTCTTTGCCTTTGGCCATCAGGGCACGAATAGCTGTGGGGGCGGTGTAGAGAATATTGACCTTATGCCTGTCCACTATCTGCCAGATTCGGGAAGCATCCGGCCAGAAGGGCAAGCCTTCATACATCAACTGGGTTGCACCGTTAGCAAGCGGGCCATAAACGATATAGGAATGACCGGTAATCCAGCCTACATCAGCCGCACACCAGTAAACATCGGATTCACGGTAATCAAAGACGTAATGGAAAGTAACTGTCGTGTAGAGCAGGTAGCCGCCAGTGGTATGAAGCACTCCTTTAGGTTTTCCTGTAGAACCGGACGTGTAAAGAATAAACAGAGGATCTTCTGCATCCATGACTTCAGGTTCACATTCTGCAGGCTGACTTTCAGTCAGTTCTCTATAGCTGATATCTCTGCCTTCTTTCCACTGAATCTTTGCATTCATGTGTTCAACAACAATGACTGAAGTTACGTCAGGGCACTCAGCCAGAGCGGCATCGGTATTTTGTTTCAGAGGAATGATTTTACCACCACGGATGCCTTGGTCCGCCGTAATCACTGTTCGGCAGTCACAGTCAAGAATACGATCCCTGAGGGAGTGAGGGGCAAAACCGCCAAACACCACAGTATGCACCGCGCCAATGCGGGCACAGGCCAGCATCGCAACTACCGCTTCGGGAATCATCGGCATATAGATACAGACGCGGTCACCTTTGTTGACGCCTCTTTCCTTCAATCCATTGGCCAGCTGACAAACTTGATGATGCAGCTGTCGATAGGTGATGCTCTGTTGCTGCTCGGCTGAATCACCTTCCCAGAAGATCGCTACCTTATCTGCTTTATCTGGCAGATGTCTATCAATGCAGTTGTAGCTGGCATTAAGTTGGCCACCTTTAAACCAGCGTACATCGCCTTTACTGAAGTCACCTTCATACACTGTGTCCCATTTACGAAACCAGTCCAGATACCGTTCAGCCTTATTTGCCCAGAATACTTCCGGGTTCTCCAGTGAATGACGATAGAGCTCCTGATATTTCTGCTCTGTCATCCAGGCATCTTTAAAAGATTCAGGTATCGGATAACGACCGGGACTCGACATAGGTTACAACCTGCCTTTAGTGAGCGTGTAATCTCACGAACTGAATGGTTAATCCTTTTTCCGCCGCAGGCGGAAAATATCTTGTGAATTCATTTACGGGTTCTTACCCATAAATGGAGAGTGAACCAGTATAGAAGCTCTCAGAAATACGTTGGGTTCATTGACTGAAAAGCACTGCCGTGCTTAAAAGGTAAGAGTCAATCGAGTAAAGCAATGAAGAGATGGAAGGGCGATGAGATGGAAGAACAATGAGATTAATAAGGCTGCTAAAAAATGATCTCGCCAGAGAATCATCAGACTGGGTTGAGCAAGGTCTGATATCACAACAACAGGCTGAGAAAATCTGTGACAATTATGGCGTAGATTATCATCAGGCTCAGGCCAGCTCTTTTGGATACAGTGTTCTGACTGGACTGGGGTTTCTTTTTATTGGTTTGGCATTGATCGTTCTTATCGGCGCCAATTGGGAGGAGATTCCAAGGTTCGCCCGAATGTCCGGCCTTATTCTACTGACACTCGTGACTCAGTCCTACGGCATTTATAAATGGCAACATGACACCTCATCAGCAACAGGCACCTTCTTTCTGGGTAACCTGTTTTTTGGTGCCGCTATCATTCTTATCGCACAAACCTACCATCTTGGCGAGCATATGCCGGACGGCGTCTATTGGTGGGCTCTCGGCTGTTTGCCTTTTGCTTTGCTGACTCGAAGCATCCTGCTGATGGAGCAAAGCCTGCTTTTGTCGCTTATTTGGCTGTTTCTTGAAGCTTCTGAAGGCTATCTGACTCTGGGCTTCGCACCTTTTGCTTTTGCATCAGTCTGGGTGCTCTATAAAGGTAAAAGCAGCCTTTCTCTCTTTATTACTACCGTTTTCAGTTTTGGGCTTTGGATTGAATTTCTGTTGGCCTATTTCTGGAGCGATCAATACCAGATGGAGTGGCATCCTGAGCTATTCCTGATAGCAGCCGTTCTGTTTCTTCTGCTCTGGTTATCTGGTCACTGGCTGGCACTGCAAGACTCCATTAAAGCTAAAGATTACGGAGCGGCACTGGGGGCATGGTGTCTGCGTTTTACTCTCTTCACTTTGCTGGTGCTCAGTTTTGACGGTGTCTGGCAGTCATTCGCTGAAGAGAACTGGTCGAACCTTCCTTCAGCTCTGTTATTTGTCGGCCTATTGATGGTGCCGGGCATCCTTTTAGCTATCAAAGTAAAACGACTCGGTTTAACTATTGCAGTAATGGCGTTTATTTCAACGACAATGGTCGCTGTTTTATACGGCAGTGATTCTCAGGTTGTCGGACTTCAAATCGCTGACAACATTCTGTTGATTGCTTTCGGGACAGGGCTGTTACTTCGGGGAATTAAAATGGGCTTTTCCCATTATTTCTATCTTGGTATCACCACTATTCTTCTGACCGCCTTCCTGCGCTATATCGATCTGATTGGTGATTACATTGGAGGTTCCCTGCTGTTTCTGGTCTTTGCCGGGCTACTGCTTGGCGCTGCAAAATACTGGAAGCATCATCAACAGCTGGCAAACAGCAGGGGAGTAAGTCATGACTAAAAACTCTCTGAAATGGCTGGCTCTGGCGACTCTTTTTCAAGTCGCTATTCTCGCTGGCATGTGGGTTAAAGCTGGAATACCGCTCTGGACAGGCTCCGAGATCAGGCTGGAAACTAAACCCGTTGATCCTCGATCACTGTTCCGTGGCAACTATGCCCGGCTTTCCTATGACATCAATGACGTCAGTGATAACGACATCAAACAGTCTCTGAATACCTATCAACTCAGACAAGGCGAAGTCGTCTATAGAAAGCTGGTTAAAGGCGACGACGGTATTTATACAAAAGGCTCTCTTGTACTTAAACAGCCGGAAGAGGGCATTTTTATCAGAGGAAGACTGGACAAGTCGCGCTCTCATCATCGAATTAAATACGGTATTCAGGCTTTTTTCGCACCTAAAGAAAAAGCTCTGGCTCTTGAGAGACAACTGAGAGATGGAGCTATTGCTGTGATTAAAGTGACCCGTTCTGGTCAGGCAGGACTTCTTCGAATTGAGCCAAAACTCTAGTTCACGCCACCTCTACTCTGACCATAAGTGTGTAGACACACGTAATCGAATATTAAATGGCTATATTCCCGCCGGTGGCGGGAATATAGCTTATGAATTCATATGTCCGAGTACTTACAGTTGTTGAGACAGGCTTCTATCTCAACAACTTTTTCCCAGAAGCTTTTTACGCTTCGACTCTACTGCTGCCTCTCATCCTTTAAAGCCTGCTATTGCCTTTCTGTATCACTCCTTCTAGAATCACAAACAATAATCATTATCATTTGCATGAAGCTCAAAAAACTATGATTCTTCTGAAGAAAAATGAGATCCAACTCACGGCAGATGATGTAGCTAACCACAATGTTTTTGAGGCACCTGCAGGAAATCTGTCCAGCTGGCTGAGAGCTTTAGCAGTGTCTCTGCTGGGTATGGGGCAGGTCACTCTTTTGATCAGCCTGCCTGTACTGGTCGCTGATACCGGACTGGGGTATGACATTTTTACGGGGCTGGTAGCTCTGGGAACCTTCCTGTTTATTTTCTTTGCGCCTGTCTGGGGCAAACTAAGCGACAAGTACGGTAGAAAGCCGGTGGTTCTGGCGGGGCTGGCTGGCATCATGATCAGTAACGCCATGGTTGTTCTGATCATAAAAGCATTGATGTCAGACATAATCAGCACAGGCACGGCAATGACCGGACTGATCCTTTCAAGAGTTATTTATGGCGTACTCGTATCCGGACTTTACCCGGCAGTTCAGGCATGGACTCTGAGTAACTGTCAGTCAAAAGACAGTATCAACAAATTAAGCCAAGTTACTTCAGCTATCAGCCTTGGCAGACTGGCTGGCCCTCTGCTTCCTCTGCTGTTTTTATCTTCTGGCAGTACTACACCTCTTGCTTTTATAGCGGCACTATCAGCTTTACTGCTGTTTTTAATGTCCTTTTCCAAAGAGGCTTTTCAACCTACCCAACCTAACAACACACCGACGTCTTTATCAGTTGTTAAAAATACTCTTAACAATCTATGGCCTGCCCTTCTTTTGGCAGTATCTGTAACTACACTCTTCGGCCTGCTGCAATACCTGATAGCACCGATTCTTCAGCAGCGCTTTGAGTTCACCGCCCAGAATGCATCTGAACTTTTATCACTGCTCATGATGCTGGCTGCTGCTGCAACCGTTGTTTCTCACTTAACGGTATTGCAGCTGCTGAAAAATAACCCAATGGTTGCTCTACAGGTTGGCAGTGTACTTATTCTGATTGGCTGTCTGGTTCTGATTACTGCCGGGACAATAACCCTGCTGACCACAGGTGTCAGTCTCTGTGCTGCAGCAGTTACTTTACTGACTCCGGTTTACACCAGTATTGCCGCAAAACAGTTACCCAACCGTCAGGGAACAATCACCGGCTCACTCAGTATGATTCATACCGCTGGCTATACCCTCGGTGCTCTACTGGCTGGTCTAGTCGGCATGCCCGATAGCCCAATACTGACTGTGGTGACGTTGTTTGTTGCATTTCTGATTCTCCTGATCTCCTTTTTCCTGATTGAACCTGAAAAGAACAAGACACATGCAATCTATTGAAATCAAGCCTGTTGAAATGAAAGGCTGGCCACTGGTCACCATCAAATTTAACTCGCCGGCCAGTGATGCAGAAGCAAGACAGTGGTTCGCTGATATGTCTGCGATGCTGGCGCGAAAAGAACCTTTTGTAATGGTGATGGAAGCACAACCTGACAGCCAGTTTTCACCCGAAGCACGTAAAGAGATGAGTATCTGGTTCAAGGGAAACCGTTCGCTGCTCGGTGAATACTGTCTGGGAACAGCGCGTATCGTCGAGTCTGAAGAACATGGCCAACGTGTCGTAAGCGACAATATGCAGAAAGCCATGCCATTTCCAATGAAAGCTTTCCTGTCTCGAACTGACGCTATCAAATGGTCTGAAGATAAACTTCGTAAAGAAATTATTTGAGATCACTAATAACAATCATTATCATTCGCTAAAAATAAACCTGTCGTCTAATGCACTCAGGTTAAAATAATTAATCAGACCTGAGCCTAGCTATGGACCAGCCATCCCTGAGCCTTCAGCAAACATCCTTTGCTGTCGGTTCTAAAAAAATTCTTGAACCACTCAATATCGATATCGAGCCCGGAAAGGTGACAGCCATTCTGGGTCCTAATGGTTCAGGAAAGAGTACTCTGCTAAAACTGCTGTCTGGGCTGATTGAACCTTCCAGTGGACAGATTCTGCTAAACGACAGTTCGCTGAAACAGATCAAGAGAAGCGATCTTGCCCGACAGCTCACCATGCTGCCGCAGCATTCGCCTGTACCTTTAGGAATGAAGGTCAGTGATCTGGTAGCCTGCGGTCGTCACCCATACAGCGGACCTTTTGGTCGATTAAAACCTGAAGATCATCAGGCGGTCAGTGAAGCTCTGGCTCGCGTGGAAATGGATCATCACGCAGACAGTCTTGTTGATCACCTTTCCGGTGGTGAGATGCAGCGGGTCTGGCTGGCTATGGTTCTGGCTCAGCAGACTGGCATTCTGCTATTAGACGAGCCAACTTCCTGGTTAGATATCAATCACCAGCTCAGGCTTCTGGATATCGTTAAAATCCTCAATCATGAACAAAAGACGACCATCGTCTGGATTCTTCACGACCTGAATCAGGCTCTGCAATACAGCGACAATATTATTCTGATGAATCAGGGACAATTGGTTGCCCAGGGGCGCTCTGAAGATGTTCTGGACGAACAGATTATTAAAGATGTCTTCAGCGTAGAAATGGCCAGAGTTACTTTGCCCGGTTCAACTCAACCTATCTTCATACCGAATACCCAGAGCAGCTCTTCACACAAATCTGCCCACTCAAACATCAAGGAAGTGGCCTAGTGAAGTGGAGCCTTATAACCACGGCCACTCTTTTTCTGGCTGTGATCTCAAATACCGTCTTTGCCAACCTCACTCAGCAGGATGAGGCTGTTAGCTTTGAGAAAACTCCAGAAAAGGTGGTTGCCCTGAACTGGACACAGGCAGAAATTCTGCTGTCTCTCGGAATTGAGCCAGCGGGCGTTACTTCCATTAAAGGCTACAAACAGTGGCAGTCCAATAACCCTCCCATGCCAGATGGCGTTGCAGAGCTTGGACAAAGAACAGAGCCCGGGCTTGAAGCTATAGCAGCTATCAAACCAGACCTGATTCTTGGTTACCAATGGCGCCATAATCGAATCTATAACGAACTGAACAGCATTGCACCGACGGTACTTTATCGTCAGTACCCTTCTACTGAAGACGACAGAAGTTACTTTGCTCGTATGCAGGGCATTTATACGTCCGTTGCCGGAATCTTTGGAAAGCAGCAACAGGCCAGAGAAAAACTCAACGACCTTCACGAACAACTGAGGCTCTCAAGAGAGCAGATTAAAAAAACCGGACTGTCAGGCCAGAAAGTAGTGGTTGGCAAATTTGTGGGGATGGGACTGGGTCTGAGGGTTTATGGACCTTTGTCTATGGCTGGCGCCCTTGTTAATGAGCTTGGGTTGGAGAATGGCTGGACAGCCACTTTGCCGGGGCGCGATTTTACCCATGTTGATCTTCTGAAACTGTCTGATATCGGTCAGGCAAGCCTGATTATTATTGGTGACACGCCTGAAGAAGCTGGCTCCATGCTCGCTTCACCCGTCTGGCAGTCACTTCCTGCAGTTCAGGAAAACCGTATTTATTACATTCCGTCTCTCTGGAGCTTTGGTGGCCCGGACTCGGCACTTCGTTTAACCAAAGCTCTGACTGAGCAACTGGTTTCAGAGGGATAAACAAGTGACGTACTCCATGCCTTTAAAGCAGTCTAATCTTGTCGTTTTTCCAGTACTTCTTAGCCTGCTATTCATACTATCACTATCGTCCGGATCAGCAGGACTGAATACAAGCCTATTCTTTGCACTGTTCAGCGAATCTGGTCAGCAGTTACAGACATATGTTGTGCAATATCTGCTACTACCCAGAACTCTTATGGCACTGGTTTGTGGAGCAGCTCTGGGAGCCGCGGGCGTTTTGATTCAGCGGGCAACCCGAAATTCATTCGCCAGCCCGGCAACTCTTGGTGTGAATGCCGGAGCACTATTGGCCATTGTTGCCGGCACTATCGCGATTCCAGAGTTTACACAGAGCTGGCCGGTAGTAGTTGCCTTTACCGGTGCCGTTCTGACCACCGTTATTGTCTTTAAACTGTCGAAAAGTATCAGTGATTCACCGGTCAATTTGGTTCTGGTCGGCATGGCAATCAGCCTCTCTATTGGTGCCCTTAGTGCCGGACTGCTGATGTTCTGGGAAAACAAACTAGATGGCCTTTATGTCTGGGGCGCAGGCAATCTGGTTCAGCATGACTTCAGTAGTTTTAACAGCAGCTGGCCGCTGATCAGTGTATTTACCTTACTGGCACTGTTTCTAGGACACCGACTGGACCTGATTGAACTGGGCGATATGCAGGCAGGCAGTCTGGGCGTAAACGTAAAGCAAACCGTTACCCTGTCACTGCTTATAGCTCTGCTGCTCTCTGCCACTGTCGTCAGTCAGGTAGGAATGATCAGCTTTATTGGATTAATCTCACCGCATATTGCTGCCGGTCTGGGCTATCGCAAAACCTGGAGTCGTATTCTGGCAGCCAGCATTATTGGCGCTTTACTGCTGCTTAGTGCCGATATTGCAGCACGCTTGGTCCCACTGCTTTTGACCGATGGGCATTACAGTATTCCTGCGGGAGCCATGACCACTGTCGTGGGTGCTCCTTTTATGATTTACCTGCTGTCACGACGTCAGGCTAATGGCAGCATTACTGGCACAGTATCGAGAGAAACAGGGATACGTGCTCTGTTTCGTGCCGACCCGATGGTTTTTCTATTAATCAGCGGCTCTCTGCTAGCTCTTGCTGCTTACGGCAGTCTTGGTTCTGAGTGGTTCGCCCTGCGCTGGCCAAGAGTTCTGGCCGCAGCTTCCGCCGGTGCAGCTCTTGGAGTATCAGGTCTGGTTCTGCAAAGTCTGATGAGAAACCCACTGGCCAGCCCCGATGTTTCCGGCCTGACCACCAGCGGCGTGCTTTTTGTGGTTGTTGGATTGGTTCTTTTTCCAGGACTGGAACGAACCGAGCTTGTCTTTCTCTCTTTTGCAGGCAGTGGCTTTGCTCTGTTTCTACTGCTTTCTCTCAGTCGCTTGACCGGCTTTCAGCCACAGCTGTTTGCTCTCGGTGGTCTTTGTCTGTCTGCAATAGCAGCAACACTGGTCAATATCGCCCTAGTGCTTGGCAGTAACCAATCCAGCGAGGTATTGCTCTGGCTTTCCGGCAGTACTTACGCCGTCAGCAAAGAGCTGGTCATCATACTCTGTGCACTTTGCCTGCTGTCACTACCCGTTATCTCAAGTCTATGGCAGAAGCTGGACATTATGCAGTTTGGAGAACAGTGGCCACAGCTGTTGGGGATCAGGTTAACTCCAAACCTCGTCATTCTTCTTACACTGGTTGCCATTCTCAGTTCAGCCAGTGTCGCTACGGTTGGCGGCATTTCTTTTGTCGGCCTGATGGCACCACACATTTGTCGTGTATTTGCCCTGTCCAGTCATAAACATCTCGTTCCGGCCACAGCAATAAGCGGTGCATTGCTACTGGTATTGGGTGACTGGTTATCCAGATCCGTCATGGCTCCTTTTGAGCTACCGGCCGGACTGGCTGTATCCGGAGCGGGCGGCATCTACTTCATCCTTCTATTGCTGACCGGTAAATACGTTCAGCGTCGCTGAACGCCTTCTGAAAAAGAATTTCAAAGAAGAAAAATGAGGCTTGCAGGAAGCAGGCCCTGACGAATTACAGGGACCAAATGAGAATGACAAGCACTACATAAGGAATTTCCGTAGTATGAGAGTTAAATTAGCCCCTCTTGCGTTGGCCGTTGCCGCCGCTTCTGCCTCTGTTTCTGCGATTGCCGAACAGGTTACTCAGCTGGATAAGGTGGTTGTTACTGCTACCCGCTCTGAAGCCAGTGTTTCTTCTATTTCTGGTACTGTTCAGGTTATTGATGCCGACCAGGTAAAGGAACAAAGCCAGCCAGGTCAAAAACTGGCAGATATTCTGGAAAAACTCGTTCCAGGCATGGGTCCGAGTACTCAGGCAGTTACTGACCACACTCAAACTATTCGTGGTCGTAAAGTACTGGTTCTGATTGATGGTATTTCCCAACAGGATAACCGTCAGGTTAGCCGCCAGATGAATACTATTCGTCCCGAGAATATTGAGCGCATTGAGATTGTATCTGGTGCAAGTGCTATTTATGGTGGAGGAGCTATCGGTGGCATCATCAACGTTATCACCAAAAATGCTAAGAATGAGGGTGTAAACTTTGCCACGGAAGCGGGCATCAGAGTCGGTAATTCAAAAGTTTCTGCATCTACTCTGAACCAGAGCATCGAAGGCCGTACAGGTGATTTCGATTATCTGCTGAGTGCAACCTATGAATCGCGTGGCAGTTTTTACGACGCCGATCGTAACATCATGAGCCCTGATCCTGCTCAGAATCGTCGTATGGATACAGACTCAAAAGACGCTCTGATCAAGCTTGGGTATGACTTTGATGAGCAGCGTAGATTCGAAGTATCAGGTCAGGTTTTCCGTGACGAAATGGACTCCGAATACGGCCCTGATTATGGTGAATTATTCAGTAACATTGCTACCCAGGAAATCCTTGAACCGGTCAAAGGCCTGGATCTGAGTACCCAACCCTTCACCAAAAGAAACAGTGTCGGCTTTACTTATACTGATGACTCTTTCTTTGGCCATCGTCTTTCTACACAAGCTTACTACCGTGAGCGTGAAGCCAGATTTTTCCCGTTCCCTAACGATTTCAGAAGAACTCTTGGTGTTGCAAGCCCCGCAGTTGTCTTCCTGAACCAGTCGACTTCTCTGGCCAAGGTTAAAGGCTTCAAATTCGACCTTAGTAAAGACATCAATAACCTGAGTCTGTCCTATGGTGTTGACTATAAGGACGACAAAGGTGAACAGCGTGGGCAACGCTTTGATACAACAACAGCTCTGACAACCAAAGGTCTTGTTTACAAACCAACTGGTGACTCTTACGAGTACGGCCCTGATGTCTCTACAGACACTCTGGGTGGTTTTTTCCAAAGCTCATATATGTTGAACGAAGCATTTACTCTGAATTTCGGTCTTCGTCATGAAAGAATTGAGCAGGATATTGCTGACTACAACTCAGTTTCAGAAACCTGGTTCTTGCCAGTTGTCAGCCAGATGGCTGGAACTAGCCTTTCCAGCACACCGGTGGCAGGCGTTAAGAAGAAATACAATGAAACCCTGTTCAATACAGGTGTTGTATTTAGTCTGAACGACCAGAACCAGTTATTCGCTAATTATACGGAAGGCTTTGAAGCACCTGATGCTGCCCGTATTCTGCGTAATGTTGCATCAAACGAGAGTCAGCTGAAACTGCTGGCTAATGCCAACCCGACCTTGTTCGAGAACCTGAAAAAGATCGTCAACTTCACCAGCGTTGAAGATGCTCAGCTGGATGCGATCAAAACCCAAAGTTACGAAATGGGTTGGAGAGGTCAATTTGAAAACCTGAACTCCAATATCACTCTGTTCTACAACTCTTCTGACAAAACCATTGCCTTTGACGGCAACATTGTCAGCCTGCTGGATCAGAAAAAGAAAGTTTATGGCCTGGAAGCCGCCGCAGAATACTTTGTAAACGACAGTATTAGTGTTGGTGGCGTTTACTCCTTTACTGAAGGTCGAAGCTATTACAAGGATTTGGGCAAGTGGCTTGACCTGGAAGCGCAGGAAGTTTCTCCACAAAAGATTGTGGCTTATACAACCTTTGCACAGGACGATTACACTGTTCGACTGCAGGCCACTCACTTTGCTGATTACAACAAGGGAAGAAGCTACAGCAGCAGAACAGGTACTGTCACCGAGCAGGAGATTGACGGCTATACGACTGTTGATTTGATGGCCAGCTACGAGCTGCCAGTCGGCACGTTAAAAGCAGGCGTTTCCAACCTGTTTAATGAGAAGTATCAATCTGTTTACAGCCAGTGGGCTGCACAGGCTTATAAAACAGCAATTGTATCTTCTAACTCTGAAGGTCGCGCATACAGCTTGAGCTACCGCGTAGAATACTAAGCCCCAAAAGGCACCTGACAGAATAAAGCCCCACTCACTTACCTATAAAGCGAGGGGGCTTTATTTTTATCCCGTATTTACGCAAGCCAACCAAGAACGGCAGGAATCACTATCGGTGCCAGTAATGCACTCATACTTGCTGACAACACTAAAGCCAGCGCACTGTATGCACCTTCCTGCAAAGAGCTCTGAGTAATCCTCGCTGTACCTATCGCGTGAGAAGCTGCCCCCATGGCAATGCCCCGCGCTTTAGGACTGGTGATTCTCATCAATGACAGCAATGGAATACCAAACACTGCACCCATGATTCCGGTAAAAATAACGGCAATAGCAGAGAGAGCAGGAATACCATCGAGGCTTGTTGTAATCATGACCGCAATGGGAGTGGTCACTGATTTAGGTGCCAGTGAAAGTGCAACGTCACTACTGGCTCCAGCCATCGTTGCCAGAAATATTGTGTTTGCCAAAGCAAAACTGCTGGAAAGAGTGATAATAAGTAACACCCCCGGCAACTCACGACGAATGTCTTTCGCTTGCTGATACAAAGGTACACCCAGTGCGACTACAGCAATGCCCAGTAAATCCGTCAGATAATCCCCACCTTCACGGTATTCATGAAACGGTATATCCATGTATACCAGGATGCCGCAAATGGTCAGAATACTGATCAGCACCGGATTCAATAAAGGGTGTCTGAAACGCACCTGTAAAAAATGGCTGACTCCGAAAACACCCACTGTCATAGCAATGAACATAAGTGCCTGAATTGAGATCATGACTTTCTCTCCAACCACTGAAACAGCCATCCGGCTAAAGCCATAATCATGGTTGTTCCGACTACACAAGTAACCACAATGGCAAAAAGGTTGTTGGCCAATAGATCAAGATGATCGAGCACCCCCACACCTACAGGCACAAATAAAAGAGACATCCAGCGCACCAGAAAACCTGCTCCGGCTTCAACCCATGACAGCCGAATCACACCACTGGCCAGCAACCCTGCCAGCAAAAGCATGCCCAGAATGCTACCCGGTAATAAATGATTCAATAAAACGCTGAAAAATTCGCCAGCCCAGAGGCAGGCCATTAAAATAAGAACGCTACTGAGCCAGGCGGCCACCCGTTGGCACACAAAGGCTATTTTCAAACTGAACTCCGGTTAAAACTAAAAACTGTCGTTTGGTTGCTGTATGAAGCAGGTTGCAACAAGAAAGTAATATGAAAATTTGTTTGTTTAGTGCCAAAAAATACGATCGGGAATACTTCAACCAGTGCAATGCCAACTTTGGTTTTGAACTGGAGTACTTCGATATACATCTTGATAAAAAAACAGCACACCTGGCAAGAGGAGCCGATGCTGTCTGCGCTTTCGTAAACGATGAGCTCAGTCAGTCGGTACTGGAGGTGTTCGCTGAACATAATATCAAACTTTTATTAATGCGATGCGCTGGATTTAACAATGTAGACCTTGAAGCGGCCAATCGCCTTGGAATTACTGTCTCAAGGGTTCCGGCCTATTCACCGGAAGCCGTAGCAGAGCACGCCATTGCTCTGATTATGACTTTGAACCGACGTATTCATAAAGCCTATCAGCGAACCCGCGATGCCAACTTTTCTCTTGAAGGTTTAACCGGTTTTAATCTGCACAACCGTGTTGCTGGCGTTGTCGGTACAGGGAAGATTGGCGTTGCTGCCGCAAGAATTCTGAAAGGGTTTGGCTGCGAACTTCTAGGGTACGACCCTTACCCTAATCCCGAGTTTGAAAAGCTGGGGGGTACATACGTTTCTCTGGATGAACTGCTCAGCAAAAGTAAGGTCATCACCCTGCATTGCCCACTGACAGAAGACAATGTTTATATGATCAACTCCGCTGCTTTTCAGCGGATGCAGAAAGGTACTGTTCTGGTAAACACCAGCCGGGGTCAACTTCTGGATTCTGCCGCAGCAATAGATGCACTAAAGAACGGCACGCTTGGTGGACTTGCTCTGGATGTGTATGAAAATGAACAGGATCTGTTCTTTGAAGACTTGTCTGATGAAGTGATTCAGGACGACGTATTTCGTAGGCTGTCAGCCTGCCATAACGTGATCTTTACAGGGCATCAGGCTTTTCTGACCGAAGAAGCTCTGACTGCCATTGCAACTACCAGCCTGAACAATGCCAGAGCTTTCAATGAAGGCACAACTACTGGCAATGAAATTGTGACAGAAGCACCTGATCACCATTAAGAAGCAATGCCAGCTCTCTTTTGAAAGAGAACTGGCATCACTCTAACACTTACGAGCGTTTAGCCACTTCCTCTCTTAACTGCTCTTTCTCCTGCTCACTCAGGAATGAAATTATCAGACCATTTTCCTGACACTTGCGAATCTCATCCTGAGAAAGACCTGCAGCTGGCGCAGCCACTTCATATTCATGGGGAAGTTCAATGCCTTCTACGGCCGGGTCATCGGTATTAAGTGATGCCATAACGCCGTGATCGAGGAAGGTTTTCAGCGGGTGAACATCAAGGTTAGCAACTGTACTGGTCTGGATATTGGACGTCAGACAGGACTCAATGCCGACACCATGTTCAGCCAGAAAATCCATCAGCTTGGGATCCTGAATGGCTTTTACACCATGTCCGATGCGAGTGGCGCCAAGTTCGTTAATGGCCTGCCACATACTTTCAGCACCAGCGGCTTCACCTGCATGAACGGTCACATTCAAACCGGCATCACGAACTTGCTTGAAATGACTGACAAACAGGTCACCCGGCTTGCCCAGTTCATCTCCGGCAAGGTCCATCGCAACCAGTTGATCCCTGAAGGCCAGACAGGCGTCCAGTTCTTTCTGACAGGCGTCAGGACCGTATGAGCGGCTCATAATTCCGATAAGGTTGGTTTTGACACCAAAATCACGACTACCGGCAGCAACACCGTCAATAATCGCTTCAACCACACCTTCAATTTTCAGGTTGTGAGTCATGGCCATATAACCCGGACTGAAACGCAGCTCTGCATAATCGATCAATGCGTTTTTGGCATCTTCAACGTTTTCATAGGCAACACGACGCACTGCATCATAGTCAGCCAGCACCTTTACACCCCAGTCCAGTTTGGACAGAAAGCTGACCAGATCGGGCTCCAGCTGGGTGATTCTTACATGAGGGATAAGTTCTTCAAGGGTTCTGGCCGGCAGGTCAAGATTATGACTCAAACCAAGGTCCAGAATGGTCTGGGGGCGAATATTGCCATCCAGATGACGGTGAACATCCGTGAGGGGGAGGGATTTATCGATCATCTTTCAGCTCACTGATTTACGTCCATCAATATTACAGCAATTCGCGGGCTGCGGCGTGACTCTGATCATAAAATCATCAGCTTGCTAGGCTGGCAGTTAATGAATGGAATCAAACCAACACATAGCTAGCGAGCAAACACAGGTATCTAGCTCAGGAGATCAAAATGGAACCGGGAAATCTTCATGGAAGTACTTCTGCTGCAGTCACCAATGGTCGACTTTATTACACCAGAGAGCAGGTGGTGGAGAGTGAAAGACCCTTAATTGCCGTTCAATTCGCTGATATGAAGGTTCAAGCCTATAGAGAGAGGCTCGATAGCATCAGGTCTGGAATTTTCAGAGAGGCAACAGAAAGGCAACCTGAGTGGAAAGACATCGATGTAAGACGGCAGGATACTGAGGAAATTGAAAAACAATGTACTGAACCAGCCATGCTCGGTTTTTCAACAGCAATAAATTATCAAGAAGAATCTGAGAAGTTGAAGGATTATCTAGAGAATTTACAGGAAGATATTACTGAACTTGAAGAGGATAGAGAAAGACTCTTTCAAGCTTTAGAAGAGAAAAACAACCTTCTTTTAGCCTCTGAAAAGGAAATGCACCAACTACAAGATGAGCAAAAAGCTGATCAAGCAGCTCTTGATATTGCTCTGAGTATTCAAACCAAACTGAACGAAGCACGAGAAAAATATCTCAATGCACTCAAAGTAGATAACCACGATTTATATGTGAGTTTTACTAGCAAAGGACAAAAAGAAAGAGATTTCATTTCCTTGTTACAAGGCGAGATAGAACAACTAAAAAATGCTCTTAGCTATAAAAGTCAGCAACTTAATTCTTACAGTGCAAATCAGGAAGATGCTTATCAACTAAAAAAAGAAATCGAACATCTCAGAAAAAATAACTCACAATTAAAACATGATATTGGATCATGGCATACTGCCCACGATCGTCTTAAAACCGATAATAATCAGCTCAGAACCAGTATCAGTAGAATTTCACAGGAAGCAGAAGAATCTCGCCACTTAGCTGCACAAAACTATACCGCTTGCCAACGGCTGGATACCGAATTAAGTTCAGTCAATCTCCAAAGAACTGAGTTACATAAGCAAATAAAAGAATCAAAAGCACAACTAATGGATCAGAGCGAGCTTCAGGATCGACTTGCTACAGAAACAGCCAATGCAAAAAAGTATTATGACTGGTTTCAAAACCGCTCTGCAGAAACAAAAGAGCTTACGAGAGTCACCGAACAATGGGACTTGGACTACCGAAGTCTTCAAACGCACTCAGAAAAAGAAAAAAATGATCTGTCTGAAAAATTAAGACAACTGCAGTACAGCCTTCAAATGTCAGAAAGTAAGCTATCTGAACTGCACGTTCAACTTGATGAATTAGTGAAAGAAAAAGCTGGATTAGAAAAAAAGATTAGATTCAAAAGTAGCTACATCAAAGGACAGAAAACAGTAGAAGAAGCCATCAAGAAAGAACAAAAATCAAATACTGAAAAAATAGTCCAATTAGAAGTAAAACTTACTGAGGCAGAAAGAAAACTATCGGAATCTCTAAAAAACCAGGATGATATTAAAAAACAAAAAACAACATCAGAAGCACGATTAAAAGGCCTTGAACTAGAAATAGCCAGTAACTTACGCGGTCATGATCAAGAGAAAATAAAAATATCTGAGGCAAACATACTTCTTAGAAGCAAACTTGAAAAAGAAAAGGAAAATATAGAAAGAATAGAATCCGAACTGGAGACTACTAAAGAGCTGGCTGAGGAAGCTAAAAAGCTAAAAAATGAAGTTATTGAAGCCCAACGTTGCTCTAAGAAGGCTGCTAGTAGAAATATTCGTTTACAGAGAGAAGCACGAAAATTTGAAGAGGAATTTCAGTTTGCAGATAAAAAACTAGTTGAAGTTCAATCACAATTTGATCAACTTAAATCAGATAATGCACAGTTAAGAGTGGAATTTGATCGTAAAACACAAGAAATTTCGACTCTTGAAAGAAGGGTAGTTGGTACTGATCAGCTACAACAACAGCTTGATGCAAGAAAAACCGACATACAAAACATCACTAAAGATAAGTTGCATGCTGTTGCCCAGCTTAGAGATATTACTGAACAGAAATCATCTGCCGAGAGACAATTAAGGGAAGAACAGAGAAAATCTGATAAACAAAAAGTAGAGCTAGAGACACATCGTGACAGAATATCAGAGCTTATGTCACGAATAAGAGGCACTGAAAGTAAAGAAAAAAATGTTAACGAAAAACTTAGAGTGGCAAATGAAGAAATCCATACAGCCAACACAAGACTGAATCAATTAGAGCGAGAAAAAGCTGAGCTGGAAAGTAGGCTTAGCAGTCAAGTCACCAGCCTTACATCAAAAGCGTCGACTGATGTAGCGGCTAAGACTCAAGAAATAGAAGACCTACAGGCAAAAGTGGCTGGTCTTAGGCAGGAAGTCATTCAGAGTAATGACAAACTTGAACAAGAAGCCGGAGCTTATCAATCAGAAAAACACCTCCTCGAAAAGCAACTTGCATCCCTGATTAACGAGAAATCTCAACTTCAAGAAAAACAAAATAATGCATCGAGTAAACTCAAAAGAACAAAAGAAAAACTGGCATCTTCAGAAAGTACACAAGTTGAAGTTGAAACCAAGCTCAGAGAGCTTGAAGTTCACCTTCAAACTCATCAGCGTCACCTTGAAGAACTACAAAAGTCTCATAATAAAACGCTGACAGAGAACTCCAAACTAACTGAGGAGGTTTTTCAACTAAAAGAAACTGCTTTAAAGGTAGATGTAGCAACAACACAAAACCAGATGCTTCAAGATCGGCTTGAAAAGCTGCAGGTTCAACGCGATAAGCTGGAACAAGAGAAAGTTGCCGTACAAGAAGAGTTACATAAACAAGCAGAGAATCAAATAGAATTAGAGCCAATCAAAGATCAACATAAAACAGAACTGCTCGGCAAAGATCTTGTAATTCAACAGCTCCGCATTCAACTCAAGGACATTAAGGGGAAATATGACAAGCTTGACCAACAATTTGTTGATCAGGTGATGGCTATGGATGGTCCGGACGGAGGCATGCCGTCCTTACCCCCAACAAGGACCACATTTCAATACTATGGTGCAGAAGATTTCAGTTTAACTGCAGATGCAGTTCGAGATTTCCCAGAAGATGAGCCAAGTCATGAAAGCCTGCCAGACACAAGCTATATGCCATCACTTTCTGCTCATAACGATGTTGTTAGCCGAGCTAAGTATGATGAGCTTCTCGAGAAACTACAAGAAGTCGAAGCTGACAGAGATGGGATCTTTGAAGACCGAAGCAAAATGATCAACGCTAAATGGAAACAAGAAGACCAGGAAGAGAATTTGGCTAAAGCCAACATGAAAATAACAGAGTTACAAAGAGAAATTAGAAATATAAAAGCTGACGCCGCAACATCTGATAGCGATTTACAGAAAGCTCAATACGAACAAATAGCCCTAGAATCAGAAATCAAAAAGCTAAAAAGAGAAACTTCGAAATTCAGGTCCGAGTTACAAGATGCAAAAGAAGAACATGAAAGTGAGATAAGTGAAGCAGCTAATAGAAATTTAGAAACACTCACTCGTGCTACCAGGGCTGAAAGTAAAACCAGAGAGCTAGAAGCTCAAAGTCAGCTTGAGAGGGAAGAAAGGGTAGCTCTGGCAGTAGAGAATAATCAGCTGAAAGCATTTATAGAAAACTTTACCGGACTGCTTAAAGCAAACATTACTGACCCAAAATCTCGCCAGTTTATTGATCGCAACTGGCTTGAAACTATTCAGCAGCAAATGGGAAGAAGACAGGAAGATGGAGAGTATATAGAAACACCTTCTGACTCCGATTAAAGCAACAATAGTTATTTATTAGAACAGGAGCGGTACATACCGCTCCTATCTGTTTTTCGTATTGATCAGCTATTAAACTGCTTAAACCGATTCACCAGTCCATTGGTTGAACTGTCCTGATCAACAGTCTGACCTTCCGCTTTCAGACGGTCATAAACCTGATTACCCAGAACCTTGCCCAGCTCTACACCCCACTGGTCAAAAGGGTTTACCTGCCACAGGGTTCCCTGCACGTACACTTTCTGTTCGTACATGGCCAGCAGCGCACCAGCCACTTCTGGGGTTACCTTTTCAGGAACAATCATGTTGTTCGGGCGGTTACCCGGAATCACCTTGTGCGGCGCCAGAGCATCCACTTCTTCTGCAGGCTTGCCAGCAGCAATCAGCTCTGCACGAACCTCTTCTTCGGTCTTGCCCTGCATCATTGCCTGACTCTGCGCCAGAGCATTAGCAAACAACCATGGGTGCTGTTCACCCAGCGGGTTATGACTGGTTGTCGGGGCAATAAAATCAACAGGAATCAGTCGTGTACCCTGATGAATCAGCTGATGATAAGCGTGCTGATCGTTGGTACCTGTACCCCCCCAGATAACAGCACCTGTCTGGTATTCAACAGTGCTGCCATCCTGACGGGTACGCTTGCCGTTAGATTCCATGTCCATTTGTTGCAAATGGCTTGGCAAGTCACGGAGGAAGTAGTCATAAGAGATTACAGCCTGAGACTCGGCACCAAAGTAGTTCTGATACCAGATGCCCAGCATGCCAAGAATAACCGGCATGTTCTTTTCCAGAGGCGCTTCAGCAAAGTGCTTGTCCATCTCGCCAGCACCTTTAAGCAGACGCTCAAAGTTATCAAAGCCCACTACCAGGCTGGTCATCAGACCGATAGTTGACCAGAGCGAGTAACGACCACCTACCCAGTCCCACAACGGCAGCGTGTTTTCCTGAGCAATACCGAACTGATCAATAGCTTTCAGGTTGGTAGAGATAGCCACGAAATGCTTGCGGATATCGGTTTCTGCGCAGCCTTTTTCCAGCATCCAGCTACGAGCAGCCTGAGCATTTTGAAGGGTTTCCAGTGTGCCGAAGGATTTGGACGCTACGATAAACAGAGTGGTTTCCGGATCAATCTTCTTGAACACTTCACAGATTTCATTCGGATCGATGTTGGCCACGTAATGATGCTCAAGACCTTCCACATGGTAAGGCGTCAGAGCGTTAATTGCGGTCTTCAGGCCCAGGTAGGAACCACCGATACCGATGTTGACGATGTGCTTTACAGGTTTGCCAGTGAAGCCCTTCCAGTCGCCGCTGTGCACTTGTTCAGTGATCTCACGCATACGTTTGTGCGTGTCACGAATCTTTGGCATTACATCTTCGCCGTCAACGAGAACGGGGTTGTCGTCAAAATTGCGCAGAGCTGTGTGCAGTACAGCACGCTTCTCGGTGTAGTTGATTTTGTCGCCGCTGAACATGGACTTGATGGCTTCCGGCAGCTTGGCTTCTTCTGCTATTTTCACCAGAGCTGCCATTACATCGTCGTTGATCAGGTTTTTGGAGTAATCCAGAAACAGACCAGCGGCTTCCATGGTGTATTTATCAAAACGACCAGCGTCGGCTGCAAAAAGATCGCGCAGGTGTGTGCCTGCCATCTGTTCTTGCAGTTCAACCAGTTTGCTGGAAGACGAGAGATGACTGAGAGGAGTCATGGTGCTTCTAAACCTCATGATTTAAGAAAAGGGAGGGGAAGCAGTGACAGGTTCTCTTGTAAAGAGTCTCTTGTGAAGAGTCTCTTTACAAGAACCGCGGGAAGGCGTTCTGTCACTGTAAACATAGCTTGGCTCGCCTAGAGTTCGATGGTGATGTTATCAATCAGACGGGCTTTTCCAAGGTAGCCTGCCGCCAGAATAACGAGGGATTGATCATCAGCGGCAGCCGTTAGAAGAGTTTCGGTGGAACAAATATTGAAATAGTCTGGTTTGAAACCAGCCTGAGCCATTTTGGCAAAAGCATCACGGCGCAGCAGGTCAAAATCACGTTCCCCATTAAGGATGGCCTCTCTGGCTGAAGTCAGGCACTGATAAAGGGTTGGAGCAATTACCGTTCGCTCTTCATTAGTCAGATAGCCATTACGAGAGCTTTTTGCCAGTCCGGTCTCTTCACGGGCAATGGCTGCACCAATGATTTCAACCGGCATGCACATGTCTTTAACCATCTTGCGAATGATGGTGATCTGCTGGAAGTCTTTCTCACCAAAGACAGCGACATCCGGTCGAACAATGTTGAACAGCTTGGTCACAACCGTCGCAATACCGGTGAAGAAGCCTGGGCGACTCTTGCCACAGTGCATGCCATCTAGCACTTCAACACTGACGTGTGTGTGATGTTCGCTGCCTTCCGGATAGATTTCGGTGGTTTGTGCGGTATACAACAGATCAACACCATGGGCGATCAGCAATTCCTGATCCTGTTCCATGGTTCTCGGGTAGGAGTCGTAATCTTCGTTAGGGCCGAACTGCAGAGGGTTGACGTAAATACTGACGACAACGACATCACAAAGCTCTTTGGCTTTCTCAACCAGCGTCAGGTGTCCACCATGGAGGTTGCCCATGGTCGGAACGAATCCAACTTTTTTGCCTTCTGCTTTGCAGGCAGCAACTACGGACTGGATCTCAGCAATAGAATGAAGGGTTTTCATGCTCAAAATAGCTTCGTTGTTAACTGTGTAGACACACGTTATCGAATATTAAGTGGTTGTTTGCTCGCCTTCGGCGGGCAACCAACTCATGAGCTCGCATGTCTGAATACTCACTATTTCTCAGTAGCTACTGAGAAATAGTTACTGGAAAAGTAGCTACTGGAAAATATGTTCTTCTGCAGGGAAGGTTCCTGCTTTCACTTCAGCCACATAATTAGCCACTGCCTGCTGAGGTGTTTCACCATCCGTTATATAGTTTTTAACGAACTTTGGTTTACGGCCAGCAGTCAGGTTTAGCATGTCGTATACCACCAGAACCTGGGCATCGGTATCAACGCCAGCACCAATACCTATGACAGGAATAGAAACCGCTTTGGTGATTTCACGAGCCAGATCAGCAGGTACACATTCCAGCAGTAGCATGGCGGCTCCGGCTTCCTGCAAATCCATGGCAGCACGGATCATGTTATTGGCTTTTTCTTCTTCGCGACCCTGTACCCGGTAACCACCCAGTACGTTTACAAATTGTGGTGTCAGCCCCATGTGGACACAGACAGGAATGCCCTGTTGTTTAAGACGGGTAACAATAGGGGGCAACCAGCCTTCACCCTCAATCTTGATGATCTCGGCACCAGCACGCATCAGCTGGGCAGCGTTCATCAGAGCCTGTTCTTCCGTTGCATAGGAGGCAAAGGGGAGATCAGCCATCACCATGGCATCGCCAGCGGCACTGGCTACACAACGGGTGTGGTAACACATATCTTCAACGGTGACCGGAACAGTACTGTTCTGCCCCTGAACGACATTGCCAAGAGAGTCGCCAACCAGAATCACTTCAACGCCATTAGAGCTGGCAAGATTGGAAAAAGTGGAATCGTAGGCGGTCAGGCTGGTGAATTTCTCACCCGACAGTTTCATATCGGCGAGGGTTTTCAGGGTGACTTTTGCCATCGAATTAGACCTTGATAGTCATTGAAAGAAGCACAGTCGTCATAGAGCCTCGACTTCATACGAGCTAATAACAAAAGACGAAAACTGTGGGTCCTTGAGTACGTCGCAGCGGATTATACGCAAACCGGCACTGACTGTCAGCGTACTGACTTAGTGGCTAACAGCTTTGGGCTTAGAGCCATGGGTATTGTTCAGCCATCACATCAATTCCATCATTGCCCAGTTCGTCTTTAAGCTGGGTCAGCAATCTACCAGAAGGCAAAGTAAGCTCGGGATTGATATCGAAGAGCGGAAGAACTACGAAGTTACGAACGTGCATTTGATAGTGAGGAACCGTCAGCCGTTCAGAATTAATGACCTGATCACCATATAGGATCATATCCAGATCCAGTGTTCGTGCGCCCCAACGAATGGTTCGGACACGGCCATGATGGTTCTCAATAGTCTGTGTGGCATCCAGCAGAGCAAGCGGCTCGAGATTGGTTTGAATCTCAACGGCTGCGTTGCAGTAATCCGGCTGGTCCTGTGGACCCACCGGCTTGCTGATATAGAGTTTTGAAACACCGGTAACTTCTATGCCTGAAACAGAATCCAGATCATCCACGGCCCGCTGCAATTGCAGCCCCGGATTATCAAGATTACTGCCCAGTGCGATATACGCGGTAATCATCGGTCAGCTCTGTCCTGAGTTCTGATTCATCTTCGGTTGAGATGGCTTTTTATTGCGAGGGCGACGTTTTCTACGACGCTGACCGTTTGCTGGCTTGGAACGCAAATCGCGGATCATAGCGTTACGATCCTGCCCAGCGGTGTCCTGAATATCTGTCCACCACTGGCCTGCTTCATTCAGATCTTCACCAGATTCTTCACGAATAACCAGGAAGTCATAGGCTGCACGGAACTTCGGGTGTTCCATCAACGTATCGATGGATTTTGGCTGACGACGCTCCAGACGATACTGCATTTCCCAGATATCACGCACCACCTGAGTGAAACGCTTGGGTATAGCGGTATGTGTGCACTGGTTGTCCAGCACTGTCATGGCTGCCTGCTGCATGGCCGGAACAGGAGGAACGCCCTGCTCACGCAGATCTCGGGTCATTCGTTGCATAGGAGACCAAAGCATGGCCGCAAATAAAAATGCCGGAGTGACAGGCTTGCCACGGGAAACACGTTTATCGGTACTTTTCAGAGCCCGGTGTATCAGCTGTTCAGTGAACTCATCCTGATCTTGAAGACAATGGTGAGTAGCGGGCAACAGATACTGTAACAGGCCATACTCACGCATCAATTCAAAGGTTCTGACGCCATAACCGGACTGCAGAAGCTTGAGTATTTCATCAAAGAGTCTGGCTGAAGGGATATCTTTCAACAGGTAAGCCAGATCATAAATCGGTTCTGCTGTTGCCGGGTCGATCTTGAAGTCGAGCTTGGCGACAAAGCGCAGCGCCCGCATCATTCGAACCGGGTCTTCATGATAGCGAGTAACCGGATCGCCGATCAGACGCAAAGTCTCGTTTTGAATGTCTCGTACACCACCGCAGTAATCAATGATGGAGAAATCACGGACATCGTAGTAAAGCGCATTCACGGTAAAGTCGCGGCGAATGGCATCGTCTTCCATGGTTCCGTAAACGTTATCCCTGAGGATTCGTCCGGAATCGGAGTGCTGTGATTTGTCCCTGTTGTGGTTGGCCTCTTCCTGATCGTGACTGGCTCTGAAGGTGGCTACTTCGATCATTTCACGGCCAAAGAGGATATGAACCAGCTTGAAGCGTCGACCTATCACTCTTGAGTTACGGAACAGTTTGCGAACCTGTTCGGGTGTAGCATTAGTGGCTACATCGAAATCCTTGGGGTGCAGATCAAAGTAAAGGTCACGAATACAGCCACCGACCAGATAGGCGTCAAAGCCATTACTGTTTAAGCGGTGCAATACCTTCAAGGCGTTTTCGCTCATCTCGCGGCGAGAAACCGGGTGCTGTTCTCGAGAGATTACAGTCTGGCCTTCTGCCAGTTCTGTCTGTGTGTTCACGGTAGGCTGGTCCTGAGATTCAGTCTCAGAATTCAAAAAGTTCTGCTGAATTGGTTCCCTGGCTGAATCGCCACTGTCTTGATGCTCTGCGTTGCGAGAATCACTTGAGTGCTTAAGAGTGCTGGAGCGTTTAGAGCTGCCAGTGCGCTTAAAAAAGAATGCTGCCAGGGTAATCAGGGCCAGCACCACTAATACGGTAATAATGGTGCCTGTCATGGTGTGTTCTGCATGAAATCTTGGTGGTTGCTCGGTTAGTCCTGGGACTCATGGGCTGTCAGGCTGGATTGATCTTCTGGCTGCACATCAGTGCACTCAACATAGGTATCCTGCCAACAACATCTGTTTGGCGTACATCATAGCATTCAGGGCCATAGGGATAACACTGCTTTGAAAGGAATTTCACGGGGAAAGTGTGTCAGAGAAAAGAAAACGGGGGAATCGAAATTCCCCCGTCAGGTTATGTGTCAGTAGCAATATTATTATTTTTATTGTTCACCGCTGACTCAAACAGCCTTGAGCAAAAAGAGTTTTTTATTACCCTGAGGTGATAAAGAACTCCAAGGACATAAATGTATGATTTTGTTGACTGTCACGTTCTACGCATGACTTCCAGCAAAATAATCCACTTACGACCACCCCATTTTTATTTTTATTGTTGTGTGCTTTCACACACCGGGGTTAGTTTTCTTTTTATTATTATTGTTGTTGTTTGATTTGTATAAGGCACTTCGTGTGCCAACTTTTTCAACTTATTGATATATAAGACAATATTATTTCTCAGTCTGTTTGGACTAGCTGAAACCTGCGAAGAGTTGTTACCTTTTGGCGCTTAAGTACTATTACGTAACACATTAGGTAACACCGAAAGGTAACAGTATAAATAACACAGAGGTAACACCTTGGTGCTAAGGCCGACATACGAATTCAGAAGCTGTTACCTGGGAGTGAGTAACAACTGAGAGCGGTCCTGATCAATCTGGAAATGGAACTGCCTTAGAGCATTCATGCCCAACAACCCGTCAGCCTGAGCAGTACCGGAACTCATACCAGCGACTTCCAGATTCTTCAGAACAAACTGCCCCAGCGTAACTTCCTTCACTAGATAGATAGGCGCAAATACAGTGCCACCAGCGGTGCTGATATTGGCGTGGCTGACTCTATGAGCCATTTTCCTTCGCTTCAGTTCCAGCAATAGCTCATCAGGAAGCGTGGTCAGGCTGGCTCCGGTGTCGAGAAGAAGCTGCACGTTAGTATTATTTTGAAGTGTTACTGTAGCAATATAATGCTTACCCGTATGTTGCAGCGTAATACCTGCGGTCTGTTTTTCTTCAGCAGCTTCAACAGGGGGAGGTAACAATGCCAATAACATATCTGAAGCTTTCTTTTCGTATTCCGGGTCCAGCTGAAGAATTTCCAGCTCCGCAATTGCACTATTCAGGTCATTTATTGCCAGATAGGACTCCACCAGCGCATATCGATAGAAACCTTGCTCCGGCTCAAGCATTGTGAGTTTCTGAAACAGTGACAGGCTTGCTTCCAGCTTCTGCTTTACCGCATTTTCTTTAAAGATTCGTTTAGCCAGATTCAGTATTTCACCAGACAAGTGTTCATAGTCCTTTCCTGGAATCAGAAATGAACGAGCGTTCAGCAATGTTTCCAGACTCTTAGTGAGTTCCTTTTCATTAAGATAGAGTCTGGCCAATTCAGACAATAATTCCTGATCCTGATAATAATGTTGGGTAAATCGTTCCAAAGTATTGATAGCCTTATCCTGCTGACTATTGGCTCCCCAGTTTTTTACCGTTCTGATCAACACTCTTCTTAACTCAGTAATACTGCCTGCTCTTTCCTGCTGCTGATAAAGCACCAGCGCATCATCCAACCTTTGCTCTACCAGAGCTGACTCGAAATCAGAAAGAGGCTGCTCTGCTTCTAACTTGTCAGACCATAGTTCACGGGAAGAGGGAACAGGTTGCCAGCTTGATAGCAGTTCCGGCACGTCCTGAGCCTGTTCAACAGGCACAGGTATACGATGGTGTAGCCACCAGCCAGTGATTAAACCACTGCAAAACATCATCGCTGCAACAACAAACCAGCGGGCAATAATTAGCCTTTTCAAGCGGGTTGGGGCTCCTTTCTTGTTCTTCTATTACAAAGGTTAATATTCAAAGCATAAGTCTAGCTCGACGAGAGCACTGCTCGGGCAGTAATCTGTTATAAAACAGATTTTCAGTAACTGGAGACCCATGATGAATAAGAAAGTTGCAGTAATTCTCGCCGGTTCCGGAGTTTATGATGGTAGCGAGCTGCACGAAGCGGTGATCACACTGCTCAACATCGACAGACAGGGAGCTGAGTATCAATGCTTTGCCCCTGATATGGATCAGCACCATGTCATCAATCACATCACGGGAGAAGAAATGAATGAACGTCGTAATGTGCTGATTGAATCAGCTCGTATTGCCCGTGGTGATATCAAACCTGTCCGAGAACTGAAAGCCGCTGATTATGATGCTCTTATTCTGCCCGGCGGTTTTGGTGCAGCCAAAAACCTCTCAGACTTTGCCTTCAGCGGTGCTGAGTTGCGTGTTCAGATCGGTGTCAGTAATGCCGCCAAAGATTTCAAACAAGCGGGCAAACCTATTGGACTGATGTGCATTGCACCAGCTCTGGCAGGAAGAATTTTCGGCGAAGGTGTAAGAGCAACAATAGGAACTGATCAGGAAACCGCTTCAACACTTGAAGCCACAGGGGTTCGACACGTGAACTGTGAAGTCAGTGACATTGTTGTGGATGAGGAGCACAAACTGGTGACGACTCCTGCTTATATGTCGGCACAGAAGATCAGTGAAGCGGCTGACGGGATTGAAAAACTGGTTAAGAAAGTACTTGAGATGGCATAGAGCTCTCAGCAGCTGAATATAAGACTGATGTCATGCATTTGATAGGCATGCATCAGTCTTTCGATAACCATCTTTTAGATGGATGCTATCAAGCTTCCGGCGTTACCGCAGGCATACCCGCAACCACTTTCGCTACTTCCTGATCGATAAAGTACAGGCCTTTACCATCAACACCGATCATATCGATCTTGTCCAGGATGCCTTTGAACAGTTTCTCTTCTTCATGCTGCTCACCAACGTACCACTGCAGGAAGTTAAAAGTACTGAAATCTTTTTCTTCAAACGCCGTGTTAGCCAGTTCATTGATGCAGCGAGTAATTTCGCATTCGTGCTCATAAGTACGAAGGAACACATCACGAACTGATTCAAACTTATGTGGAGGCGCTTCAATAGCACCCAGAACAGCCATTGCGCCTGTTTCATTCACGTAGTTAAACAGCTTCTGCATGTGCTCCATCTCTTCTTGAGCATGGCGGCGCAGAAACTCATTACAGCCGTCCAGTCCCTGAGATTCACACCAGGAAGCCATCTGCAAATAAAGGTTGGAAGAGTAAAACTCCAGATTGATCTGTTCGTTCAGCTTGTCGACCATTTTCTGAGTCAGCATGACATCACCCTGTCGTCTAGAAAAATTTGGCTCATTATAGCGGGAAGTCATGGTACATGGCTCATTTATAATTTTTATTCGACTGATAATATTGATGAAATAAATCGGTACGGCAATGACTTTAAGACACTAACGCAGCAAAAGTTTCAAAATAAACTATATTCCCCTCCGTTGTTACTACTCCTTCTCTCTCGCCTTTATCCTGGGTGCCCTCATGGATTACAAACGCG
This sequence comes from Endozoicomonas sp. OPT23, assembly GCF_009653635.1. GTDB lineage: Bacteria > Pseudomonadota > Gammaproteobacteria > Pseudomonadales > Endozoicomonadaceae > Endozoicomonas_A. Next base: position 619,468 of record NZ_PPFD01000003.1, read on the forward strand.
TCTTCACTCTCCCTCGGCTCTGGCTCATGCTTGGGGTTCTGGTTGTCGGCTCTTTCATTGTACTTCTGGGTGTAGGCGCTCATCTGTATCAAGTCGCTCCACCTGTTCCGGAGAAAGTCGTAACAGACAGCGGGCAGGTTATCTTCACAAAACAGGATATTGAACGAGGGCAAGACGTGTGGCGCACTCTGGGGGGAATGCAACTAGGTTCAGTATGGGGGCATGGTGGCTACCTTGCTCCAGACTGGACAGCTGACTTTCTGCACCGCGAGGCTCTAGACATAATTAAGCAGCGTGCAGGCGAATATAAAGACCTGAGTAAACCTCAAAAAGCGCTCAATAAAGCCCGGCTCTCTACGGATATGAGCGAGAATCGTTATGATCCTGCTACGGGCGTCATCAGTATCACTGATGAAAGAGCCAGAGCAATCAGGCAAGTACAACAACACTATTTAGGGCTCTTCGGAGGCACAGGAAACTCAAGCGAATATAAAAAACTTCGTATTGCTTACGCTATTCAGGAGAACCCTCTCGGACTGCATCCCGATGAAGCTATACGACTGCTGACATCTTTCTGGTGGTGGACAGCCTGGGCTGCTGTTACCGATCGACCAGGAGAGTTTGACGAGAGTGTCAGCTACACCAACAACTGGCCCCATGAACCACTGGTTGGCAATGTTCCTTGTGCTCACTCTTTTCTATGGTCTTTCATTTCCATCGTTTTACTGATTGCCGCCATCGGCGCACTCTGCTGGTTCTTCAATCGTCAGAGAACCATATGGGAGCATGACCTGGTTCCGGAAGAGGGATATGCCACAAAAGATCCTCTTGCCGCAGCCAGCATCACCTCTTCAATGAAAGCCTGCAGTGGCTACTTCTGGGTTGTGGTTCTTCTGATTGGCATGCAGATAATACTGGGTGGCATTACTGCCCATTATGCCGTTGAAGGTCAGGATTTCTATGGCATTCCCTTATCTGAAATCCTGCCCTACTCACTGACTCGAACCTGGCACACTCAGCTGGCTATTCTATGGATTGCTGTCGCATGGTTGGGAGCTGGCCTGTACGCAGCACCGTTAATTTCAGGCTTTGAACCCAAATATCAATCATTGGGTGTCTATGCCTTGCTCGGCGCACTGGTCATAGCGGTTGTTGGCTCCTTCGCTGGTGAATGGCTGGCCATTCAGGGGTATATCAAAGATCCGGTCATTAACTTCTGGTTTGGTCATCAGGGTTATGAATACCTTGATCTTGGACGTTTCTGGCAGTGGTTGATCTTTATTGGCCTTTTGATCTGGCTGGGACTTATGGCTCGCTGCCTGCTACCCGCCATCAAAGCAGGAAGAAGTGACAAACACTTACTGGTTCTGATGTTCCTTTCTTCTGCAGCGGTTGGCCTTTTATACGGCACAGGTCTTTTTTATGATCGCCAGACTCATCTGACTATTGCAGAGTACTGGCGTTGGTGGGTCGTTCATCTCTGGGTGGAAGGTGTGTTTGAAGTTTTTGCCGCTGCATGGGTCAGCTGGATCTTCGTTAAGATTGGCTTAATCCGGGCAAAAACAGCAGCAATCTACGTCATATTTTCTACAACGGTCTTCCTTGCTGGCGGTGTGCTCGGCACTTTTCATCATCTCTATTTCTCTGGAACACCAGAGTCGGTTCTTGCCCTGGGAGCAGTATTCTCTGCTCTCGAAGTCGTACCTCTGGCTTTAATCGCCTTTGACGCTCACGACCACTGGCAACTGAAGCAAGTTTCTCCCTGGGTACAAAAATATAAGATGCCCCTGCAGTTTTTCATGGCCGTGGCGTTCTGGAATCTGGTTGGTGCCGGTGTACTCGGCTTTCTGATCAATACGCCGCTGGCTCTTTATTATCTTCAGGGATTACAGACCACACCGACTCACGGTCACGCGGCTCTGTTCGGCGTTTACGGCATGCTTGGCATTGGCATGATGCTGTTCTGTATGCGCGGCTTAAGTGAGAAAGGCTGGTCAGATAAGCTTTTACATTGGGTGTTCTGGCTTATGAATGGCGGCCTGGCCCTGATGGTGTTTATCTCACTGTTCCCTCAGGGCATGATTCAAGGCTATGTCGCTTTCAAGGATGGTTACTGGCATGCGCGAGCTCCTGAGCTTATTCACTCTCCATTAATGGAAGCACTGGTCTGGCTAAGGGCCCCCGGAGATGTTGTTTTTGCCTTGGGAGCACTGCTACTACTGGTATTTATGTTCAAGCTGTACCGTAAACAACCTTAACGTTTCATACCTTTTGAATGTCCGGGAAATCTCGGGCATTCTCTGCGCTCCCTCAGTCTGAAGTTCAAGCGAACAAACCATGTCCCAAAAAGAAACATCCGACGCTTTTAAAGCATTTAATAATCCAGATTCTCTGTACTTCAAAATCAAGCAAGCCTGCTCCTCTGAGTGGCATGACTACTGCCATCATGAGTTTGTTACAGGTATTCAGGATGGTTCCCTGCCTCTGGACTGTTTCAAACACTACCTACAGCAGGATTATTTGTTCCTGATTCACTTTGCCCGCGCCTATGCTCTGGCTGTTTACAAGTCTGACAGCATTGCAGATATGAGAACCGCCTCTGGCTCTGTTTCCGGCATTCTGGCCGAAATGAATCTGCATCTGGATTACTGCGCCGAGTGGGGTTTAAGCGAAGAAGAAGTGGTCAGCAAGCCGGAGTCGCAGGCTACCATGGCCTATACTCGCTACGTTCTTGAGCGCGGAATGGCCGGCGATATTCTTGACCTACACGTTGCACTGTCTCCTTGTGCCGTTGGTTATGCAGAAATCGGCTTGCGACTGATCAACGACCCAGCTACCCAACGAGAAGGCAATCCATACTGGCAGTGGATTCAAACCTATGGTGGTGAAGAGTTCGTTTCAGGATCTATTCGTCAGGTAGAAACGCTCGATCAATTAGCTGAAAGCCGTTTCAATGATGGCCGCATGGATTCACTGTGTCGTACATTTAAAGAAGCCACACGTTTGGAGATTGGTTTCTGGGATATGGGCTGGAATAAAAGCTTCTGAATATCAGGCTTATGGCTACCTGAGCACACAGAGTGCTCAGGTATATTGATTCAGGACTTGGCTGCCTGAATAAGCTGTTCCTGTATCTCAGACGGCACAGCATCATAGTGACTGAAACTCATACTGTACTCACCTTCACCAGACGTTATGGATTTCAGGTGGTTACTGTATTCCGTCATACTCACCAGAGGCACTTTCGCTGTTATTTCCACCAGCCCATTATCCAGTGCTGCAGATCCGGTAATCATGGCTCTTTCTGAAGACAGCTGACCGGTAATATCACCCGTACATTGACCAGGTGCTGTTATTTTTGCTTCCGCATAAGGCTCGAGAATAACCGGCCTAGCGGCTTGAACAGCGTGAATAAATGCCTTCTTGCCTGCTGTCGCAAAAGCGATTTCCTTGGAATCCACACTGTGATGTTTACCGTCGTATACAACTACCCGTATATCTTGCATGGGGTAACCGGCAACAGCTCCTGATTCCATTACTTCCCTGACACCCTTCTCTACCGCAGGTATAAACTGCCCGGGAATAGCACCACCCACCACTTCACTGGTGAACTCAAAACTCTGTCCAGGAGCCAAAGGCTCTATTCTCAGAAACACTTCACCGAACTGGCCTGAGCCGCCACTCTGCTTTTTATGGCGATGATGCCCTTCTGCTTTTATCTGAATAGTTTCCCGATAAGGAATGCTCGGTGCCGCAGAATGAATTTCAAGGTTATAGACTGACTGCATCTTTTCCAGAACAGCATTCAGGTGCAATTCTCCCAGACCACAGAGAACCGTTTCATTCTGTCGCTCACGATGTTCAACCAAAAGACTGGGATCCTCTTCCACTATTCGATGAAGAATGTCAGACAATTTCTGCTCATCACCGTGTTTTGCCGGACTGATTGCAACACTTGCCATAGAAGCCGGAAATGCCAGAGCTTTCAGATGGTAATGATCTTCATCATGGGAGTCGTGAATCACTGCATCAAAGTGCAATTCATCCACTTTTGCTACTGCACAGATTTCTCCCGGACCAGCGTGAGATACCTCCCGTAGTTCATCCCCTAGCAACTTGAACAGGTGGTTAACCTTGAACGGCTTACGGCCATCGCCAATAAACATCTGGCTGCCGGTTTTAATTGTTCCCTGATGAATACGGAACACTGCAAGCTTGCCTTTGAAAGGGTCAATGGTCACTTTAAACACATGGGCTATTGCGTGCTGACTGGCATCAGAAGTCACCAGTACAGGTACAACAGCCTCACCTTCACCCTTCAGAAACAGTGGAGGATTACCCTCTTTCGGCAATGGCATCTGTTCAGCAATGACATCAAGCAGCAGCTCCAGACCCGCTCCGGTTTCTGCTGAAGTGAAACAGACAGGAATCAAATGGCCGTCACGTAGCGCCTGCTCAAAAGGATCATGGAGCTGCGGTGGCTCAATACTTTGCTCCTGCTCCAGATAGAGTTCCATTAACTGCTCATCAACCTCTATCACCTGTTCTACCAGACGATCATGGGCTTCTGTTACAGAACTCAAATCTGTAGCTGCTTCATAATCTGGATGAAAGTAACAATCCACGACGCCCTGTTTATCAGACGACGGTAAGTTAATTGGCAAACAGTGACCTCCAAACGTCTGCTGTATCTCAGCAAGAATCTTTGCCGGATCAGCGTCAGCGGCATCAATCTGATTAATAACAATCATGCCGCACTTATTACGTTCCAACATCTGTTCATAGGCTTTTCGGGTGACCGGCTCTATGCCATGACGGGCATTTATAACCAGAGCAATAGATTCCACTGCGGGTAAAACCGCCATCGCCCGACCAAAGAGGTCAGAGTATCCGGGAGTATCGAGAAGGTTGATGCGGGTTGAGTGATGTTCGAGGTGGAGAATCGAGGATTCAATTGAATGGCTGGCCTGCTGTTCACTGCCGCCAGCACTGCTACTCGCCCTGCCACGGTGATCTCCATCAGCTATGACTCCGGCTTTTATCAGTAAAGCCTCAGCCAGTGAAGACTTGCCGCTACCGGCGTGCCCCATAAGTGCCAGATTGCGAATATGGTCACTATCAAAACCAGCCATACATCACCTCCCGTGATGAGCATTTTTATTATTTCATCTTCGAGTATATGGAGGCTGGAAGGAGGCTATCTTGTCGAAGGTCAATAAACCTTCCGGAGTTTCTTTAGCTTTGAGCTACCTTAGGTACAGAAAAGTGGCCATGGAAACTATTTATGAGACCTCTTTGCTGTTACCTACTGGTTCTAGCCAACCAATGTCTTGGTTCACTGTATCTCGATACAGAATCAGAGCCATACCCGCTTTTTTTGAAAGAGCAAATGATTACTATTGAATATAACGACACATTTGCTCTGGATAGCGAGGTACAAATCACTCCCGGTTTCGTAGCCGTCAGCATACCTGACGAAATGCCGTTGATACTTGTCACTGCTCTTACAAAGAGCTCAATGAAGCCAAAAATTACCTCAACATCGACAAGAAAACGATCTTCAGAGGCGAGTAAAGGAGCTGATCAGAGCCAGAACATTTGCGAAGCATTACAAGGAGAGTCCACCAGACAAAACGGTGTTCCTGTTTTGCCTCCTATATCCATATCTCTGCTCAATATGCTCGACCCAAAACAGCCAGAATCAGAGGAATATGATTTGGGGATGAACCCCTCGAAATACCTGGACCGTCTTAGCCGGTTCAGCGAGGTTTCTGCGGTATTGACAGATGATTCAAAACCTCTGGCAGATGACCTTACCGGTGGTGCTACCCTGATGAACCCTCAACACGCATCTAAAGAATTTTTCCCGCTTCATGAAGCTAAGGATTCAGTTGCTTTCAATCAGGCAGCCAGCCTGATTGGCAGAGCTTATACTTCTAAAATCCCTCTCTTAAATCAGTCAGAGAAGTCAGCCAAAGAACAAAGAGGTGTTTACCTGACTCTCTCTCACTTTCCTGATGCATCAAAATCAGTACCACTTGAGTTCTCTATGGAAATTCGGTTTGCCCTGGAAGGACACTTCAAAAGGGCAGGAGCCTATGCAGGAAGATTTGATTCAGACTTTCGTACAGAAGAAGGGGTAATAACTATTCAGGAAGGAGAAGAAAAATATGCTTTCACTGCCAGTGAACAGTTTTTTGATTATTTACTGAAACAGCTAGACAGTAACAATAGTATCCACCCGGAAACCATAGATGACCAGATTAGTTTAATCACGTTAATAGAGCAGCTTAATCATCTCTATAATCTTTCACCTCACTACCTCAGTTTTTTCAATGCAGTGGTAAAGGAAGATAAGTATTGGATTCCAATGATCCCCAGTCTGAATAATATGGAGTTTCTCTATCACCTTCTTCATGCTTATTTTCTGGATCAAATATACCTGACTAAGAAAGAGTCAGGCAGTATCGATATCAATGACCTTCTCGCCAGACATTTTATTCCAATATTCAGATTACTTTCCCCCTGGAACGCCTGTAACGAAACAACTCTGTATCACACTATACGTTTCTATCAGGCAGCATTTTCCACGAAAAACATTCTTTCGCCAGCATACCTGCCAAAGCTGCTGGTAACTCTTGATCCAGAAAAAATCATTTCTTACTTAAGCCTCCCATCACAGCAAGATCTCAGAAATCAATTTCAAATAAAAATCCTACATAGGGAACGAACTGAATCAGAGAGCAGTGCAAACTATATAGACTTGTCTGATGTAGATCCTAACGCCGAATCTTTGGAACCCTGCTCTGATCAACCAAAGCTGCCAGAAAGCAGCAACTGTACAGAAGGCAATGAACAATATCTGCAGGAGTAAAAAGAAGAGACTCTTCACTGAGAATAGAATCATGGGTGAGCCAGAAAACTTGCTGACTCACCCAGTTCCACTCTTAAGCAGCAACAGGAGCCTGTTGATCCGCTGTGATCTGACGAACAATCGCCAGAACCATTTCTGCTGAGTGAGTGGCTGCAGTTTCCAGGAACTGGTCAAAGCTGACATTGGATTCTTTACCGGCAATATCAGACAGGGAACGGATAACCAGGAAAGGAACATCCAGCTGGTGACAAACCTGGGCAATAGCCGCCGCTTCCATTTCAACCGCTTTGGAAGTAGGGAAACGTTCACGGGTCTGGGCAACACGGTCAGCGCACTGCATGAAGGAGTCACCAGTAATAATCAGGCCGCGGTCAATCTGGTAGTCGCTCTCAGATGTAGCTCTCAACTGTTCCAGCGCACTCATCGCCTGTTGAGCCAGAGTTTCACAAGGGGTGAAAGCGGCTGGCAACTGTGGCACCTGACCATATTCGTAACCAAAAGCAGTTACGTCTACATCGTGGTGACGAACTTCAGTGGAGATTACTACGTCACCCACATTCAGAGCGGCATCAAAACCACCAGCAGAACCTGTGTTGATAATGGCTGCAGGCTTAAAGCGATCAACCAGAATCGTTGTACCGATGGCAGCGTTTACTTTACCAATGCCACATTTCTGCAGCACAACCGGAGTGCCGTCCAGCTCACCTTTATAGAATTCAATGCCGCCCAGAGTCAGAGATTCTGTGCAATTCAACTGTTCGCGCAGCAGGGCCACTTCCTGATCCATTGCGCCAATAATTCCGATAGGTTGCTGCTGACTGCTCACTGGTAAAGGCCATCCTGATGTTGAATAAAAATCGAAGCAATCGTACCAGAGTGTTTACCACCTACCTAGTACGAACAACCCAGATTTATGTCAGGAGTTGTTCTATGTCTGTATTGAAATAAACCTGCCTGCCTGAAGGCTTCTGAAGATTCTGTTGTTCACCTTGTTGGGCTGCGTATAATTCCAGCCTTTCAACGTACAACACTACTCAAAAGTGGAGCCAAAACATGCCGTTGCTAGATAGTTTCCGTGTTGATCACACCCGTATGCAGGCTCCGGCCGTTCGTGTTGCCAAAACCATGCAGACACCGGGTGGCGATACCATCACTGTTTTTGACCTGCGTTTCACCATTCCAAACAAAGACATCCTTTCCGAGCGCGGCATTCACACTCTGGAGCACCTGTTCGCTGGCTTTATGCGCGACCACCTGAACGGCAATGGTGTAGAGATTATCGATATCTCACCAATGGGCTGCCGCACCGGTTTCTATATGAGCCTGATTGGAACACCAGACGAAGGTCGTGTAGCTTCGGCATGGAAAGCAGCGATGGAAGATGTGCTGAAAGTTGCTGGTGAGAACGACATTCCTGAGCTGAACGAGTACCAGTGTGGCACTTATGAAATGCACTCTTTGAATGAAGCCAAGGAAATTGCTGACAAGGTTCTGTCCATTGGTATTGGTGTGAATTCCAATGAAGAACTGGATTTGAGTGAAGAGTTTTTGAAAGGACAGTAAGTCTTTGAAGTGGCCTTGAAACAATTCAAGGCCACTTTCTGTTCTGGTTAAAATTCGGTAACCATTGCGCTGATGTTATCAAAGGAGTAGCCCTTCATAGCACTTTCTACCAAGCGTGTAGCTGCCATCGCCAACGTATCTCCAGACTCCAGACCATCATGTACAACTTTGGCAATTTCATCAGTTCTTCCAACATCCGGAACGCCGTCACAGGTTTGGATAAGTTTCTGACCTGGCTGTATAGGCACTTTAGTGATTTTAGGTCTGGCACTTACCGCACCTAGCTCTGCATGCTCTCCTAATGATCTTGCTACTGCTGTCGAGTTATTTACTCGGCCATTCTTGGTAACTTCACCTCCCCGTTTTTCTACAGAGCCTCGAAATTTATCATTCTTTGCTTTTGCATCCTCACTGAGCTGGACTGCACTGCCATCCTTATTCAAGAGAATGGCTCGGCTATCCCCAGAGTTAGCTACCCATAGGTCATTTCCAATTTTAATGGCAATATTAGCTGTTGTTCCTGCCCCTAAAGCTCCCTTTGAATGTTTTATAGCGTGACTGGTATCAACAAACGCAATTTTGATAGCATTCCAGATGGCTGCATCGCCTTCCTCACCTTCAACTCCATCCTTGCAGTATTCCTGCAGCCTTTTCTGTAAATGCACTTCCAAAAGCTTCTTCGCTTGCTTCGCAGCAGAGTTACCTCCATGTCCATCAAGAATGCCTGAAACATCAACGGTAACTTCTTTCCCTCCAGCCTTAATTGTAAAACCTGCACTGATATGCTCATCTTCCATTTTTGTTTCTCTGCCTTGAGTGTGGCATACCGCTGACTTACCCACTCCGAGTGTGTCATAGCGAAGATTATATTGGCTTTCTTGTGTGCTTCTCGGCTCATATTTGATAGCTATGGTTCTATTACCATTCTTACGATTTTCATCAAACTGACTGTAATCCACAGAAACTGTGGCTAACCCTTGAGCCTTGTTTTTGAATTTTCTGTTTACCTCTTCTCCCTGTTGTTTTTTGGCTGCCTCCAGTTCCTGCTCAAGCTTTTTCTTTACTTCTTTTGGGCTAGATACCAACCGGTATTCATAGTCCTCAATCAAATCCAGCTGTTCTTTAGATGGCAGCTCTTTCCTACCACTTGTCTTGGCTTCCTGCTCTTTCTTCCAGTCTTGCTGATAAAGTGAGTCTGGACTCTTATAAGGAGCTGTTAACCTTTTAGTGTTTGGCACTACTTCAAATGAGTGTGTTGAAGCAGCAGCCAGCGCTTTTTTAAGTGATAACTTGGATAATGCAGATGCCTCACCCTTGGTTAGCAGTCTTACTGATCTCAACTTTTTGACTGCATCTTGTTGTTGCATTTCTGTGGCTGCTATTGAGGACAAACGATTCTCTGCTTTCGCTTTGAGTTTTGGAATAAATCCCCCCAGCACTCTTGCAACCTTCCAGCCCCAGGCAAATTCCTTGCCTCTTGGTCCAAGTTCAAAATGTCCATCTACCAGCTTGATGGAACGTCCTCGAGAACCTTTCACGCCTCTCAAATGACTCAGTTCATTACTCACCTGCTGTGTTTGCGCACTGCTGGTATGCTCAATCCCACTCATTTTCCTCGTTCCCTTTCTATAACCCTTACATTCAATCTAGACGCGCTCTGAAAAGTGCATAAACATTGATCAATCTGGTTAATAGGCCTGCGAAATGGCAAGATGTCCTTTCGGCTACAGTTGGCAATGATTTGTGTCATCTGAGGCAAAACGGATGTGAGCGACTTTAAGGACAAAGTATGAACAACGATGCCCCTGTTGAAGCGGTTTCTGGCGTTAGCCAGGATTCGAAAAACCTCGCCATTCTGAACTGGGTAGGCACCCTCTTTCTGGGCTTTATACCCGGTCTGGTTCTTTATTTGATCAAAACTGATGATGCTTATATCCGAGATCAGTCCAAAGAAGCTCTGAACTGGTCCATAACCAGCTTCATTGGTTTTTTGATTGCATCAGCTCTGACCTTTGTTGGTATTGGTTTGCTGCTGTATCCGATCATTGGCCTCTGCCATTTGATTTTCTGTATTCTGGGTGCCATTGGTGCCTCTAAAGGCGACAGCTTCAGAGTCCCTTGGGCGATTAGATTGATTAAGTAAGTTACTAGTGCTTCAGATATGTTCCTGTATCTGAAGCACTAGACTGACTATTTTTTAGTGGGAAATATGGTGCTCAGAAATTCTTCTGCCGCAAGGAGGTGCACAAACTGAATATCAGATGAAAAAAAACCATCTTGAATCATATTTGATAGCCCATATGCTCCAGCTCTTTTCTTATTAAAACCATTAGAGATAGACAGCAGTCCATCATAGTGTTCATGATAAAGAGCAAATACCAGAAGCTTGACAGCTTCTTTCAATTTAGGTTCTGCATCAACATTATCAAGCACTTGACTAATATAATTCAGAAAATCATTTTTTAAATAGATTTCCTCTACATCAGTTGGTATACCTCGTGGATAACCAGGGTCTATAAACGATGCGTGATTAATATCATGATCAAATAGGTCACAACGAGACATAAGATCTCCGTCATGCATACTCAGTACAGGTATTTGAATACCTCCAATATAAATAGGATATTTGGAAGCGTGGAAGAAAAAGTCAGTACTCAACTCGTACGTTGTTGGTATCACTAAGAAATCAAAACCATTTCTTAATTGCCATAAAAGTGTCCACCCCTCTACCAACAATCCATTTTGATACAATATGCGGCTATTTTTTCCTAGTACTTTTTTCACCAAACCAGTTAATAAATACTTTTCTTCTTTGATAGCATCGTATGTAATGCCTGAATATTCTTTTACTAGCCGTATCAACTGATCATAAGTCAATGCTGAATAGCCCACTTCTAAATTACCCTGCTTTTCATTTACCTGACCTAGTTCGTATACTCCCATCGCAGAGCGAATAAAAACAAACTTTGCAACCAGTATCATGAAAGGCATATATTCAACAGGCTGCTCTTCAGGTGCAACTTTTCCTATTTCTTGATCCAACCACGCTAGATAATCAACAAGCTCACTATGATTCAACCAAGGAAAGTGACTACTATAGTTTTCTATATCAAATTTAATAATTCTTCTAATGTTACTCGCAACAGGATGAAATACTCTGGATTTAAAGCTTTCTCCCTCTTCATCAAACTGATTGTTAAGTTCAATGAGGTCATTTGAAACACCAGCTTTCCCCAGCTCATCAATAATAGGCTCAGGCATTAATGCTATTTTCCTGGCCTCATTTTCCAAATGTATAAATTGCCGAAGCGACATACTTGTTTTTGGCAACCGACTGTTCAAGTTTTCAAGATAAAAATCTTTAAACGTTTTATTGACGAACTGCTTTGGTATACGGTGATTCTCTGAATCGGAGAGAATTTCATTCACCCTGTGCTTCAATTGTTGAATTTGATCAGTATTCAGGGCTAAAGGCAGTTCTAATCCACCCTCAGATTCAGCAGAAGCCTGCGGTATAGATATAGCCAGTAATATCATCACCCACCCAGCTATGAAGTAACTGATCCTTATAGAAAAAAGAGAGTTCATAAGCCACTATTTATAATTTAACAGTGGCTATTAGATGGACTAGTACCTTATTAGTTCATTTTTATATATCCAGAGTAATCTCATCACCGCTCTGTTCAGACAAGCAACGATTGAGCATGACAAACAGCTCTTCGCCATTGCTTTCACACATCCACTTTTCAGCTTCTTCGTCGTATTCAAGATGGAAGCCACCGCTTTTAGCTGCTACCCAAAGCTGCAGCATGGCTGTCTGGCGACTCAGAATCACCTGGGTACCGTTTTCACAGGTCAGGGTCAGAATGCCATTGGCCGTTTCGTAATCAATATCCAGCTCATTGTCTTCAATGGCATCTTCAATTGCGTACATCAGCTCATCAAGCTGCTCATTGTATTCGCTTTCGTTCATGTTCGGGCCAGCACTCTCTAATCCGGTTGGGGCTATCGAAGCCAATGGATGCAGATTATACTCAGCTATTCACCATTACCGAAATAAAGGAGCCTGCCATGAGAGCTGTGTTCGCCCTCATGTTTACCACTCTTCTGCTCGCTGGATGCGGACAGAAAGGGGATCTGTACCTGCCTCAGGATGGCAGCCAGCAGCAGTTGACCCAGCAGCCCTGATGGCAGGCTGCGATGTTAAGCAGGCTTTTCAATCCGGGAATGCTGTTATTCAGTTGGTACAGAGTCGTCCCAGCGACGGTTAAACAAGCACTGATAACGATCCACCAAATAAGAATCCAACAAGAGAAAGAACAGACAGATGGAGTGGTTTTCCCGCAGTAACGGAGAGCTCTTTGCAGAGCAGGTGTCCGTAGCCAATATTGCCGAGCAGTTCGGCACACCTACCTATATTTATTCCCGTGCAGGCTTTGAAGCAGGCTATAAAGCCTATGAAGAAGCCCTGTCCGGACATCCTCATCTGATCTGTTACGCCGTCAAAGCCAACAGTAATCTGGCTGTGCTCAATGTGCTGGCGAAACTGGGTGCCGGTTTTGATCTGGTTTCTGTCGGCGAGCTGGAACGTGTTCTGGCTGCAGGCGGTGACCCTGCCAAAGTAGTGTTCTCCGGTGTAGGCAAACAACGACATGAAATTCGTCGTGCACTGGAAGTCGGCATTCACTGTTTTAACGTCGAGTCCGAAGTCGAACTGGAACGCATTCAGGAAGAAGCGGCAGCCATGAACAAGGTTGCTTCCATCTCCATGCGCGTAAACCCGGATGTGGATGCCCAGACTCACCCATACATCTCTACTGGTTTGAAAGACAATAAGTTCGGTATTGATATCAGCCGTGCGCCAGAGGTGTATCAGCGTGCTGCCGAGCTGCCTAATATCGACATCGTGGGTGTTGATTGCCATATCGGTTCCCAGTTGACCACTAAAGAACCTTTTATTGATGCTCTGGATCGTCTGTTAATCCTGGTTGATCAACTGGCTGAACGTGGTATCAAGCTGAAGCATCTGGATATTGGCGGTGGCCTTGGTATCTCCTACGACGGTGAAGTACCTCCGACACCAACGGAATATCTGTCTGAAGTGCGCGGTCATCTGATGGCTCAGGAGAAGTATCAGCATCTGGCAATTGTCGTAGAACCAGGTCGCTCCATTGCCGGTAACGCTGGCTTACTGGCGACAGAAGTGGAGCTGATCAAGAAGTCCGATCACAAAAACTTTGTGGTGGTTGATGCTGCCATGAACGATCTGCTGCGCCCATCCATCTACAGTGCTTATCACGGTATTGAGCCGGTTCAGCAGGATGATAGCAAAGAAAGCCTGTTCTGTGATGTGGTTGGCCCGATTTGCGAAACCGGCGACTTCCTTGGCAAGGATCGTGACATCAAAGTTGCTGAAGGCGACCTGCTGGCTGTTATGTCTTCCGGCGCCTACGGCTTTGGCATGAGTTCCAACTACAACAGCCGAAACAGAATTGCGGAAGTGATGGTGGACGGCGACAAGGTCCATCAGGTTCGCAGAAGGGAAACCATTCAGGAGCAGTTTGCCACAGAGTCACTGCTCCCAGAGGAATAAGCAGACATTATGTTGTTGCACTTTACCAAGATGCACGGACTGGGTAATGACTTTATGGTCGTCGATATGGTGACCCAGTCCGTTCGCCTGACTCCGGAGAAAATCCGCAGTCTGGCAGACAGAAATTTCGGAATCGGCTTCGACCAGCTGTTAATGGTTGAGCCGCCTTCTGATCCGGATATGGATTTCAAATACCGTATCTTCAATGCTGACGGCAGTGAAGTAGAACAGTGCGGCAACGGTGCCCGCTGTTTTGCCAAGTTTGTGTATGACAAGAAGCTGATTGGCCGTGAAGTGATTCGGGTTCAGACTGCTGGCGGTAATATCGAACTGACCATTGAAGACAACGGCGATGTCACCGTAGACATGGGTATTCCGGTACTGGAACCTAAGCAGATTCCTTTCAAGGCTTCTGAAACCCTGAAGACCTACGACCTGAGTATCGAAGGTGAACACTACAGCGTCGGCGCTGTTTCCATGGGTAACCCCCATGCGGTGATGCAGGTTGATGATGTAAACCGTGCACCTGTTGAACGACTGGGACCTCTGGTAGAAAACCACAATCGTTTCCCGAAACGCTGTAATGCCGGCTTTATGCAGATTCTTGATCACGAAGAGATCAACCTTCGTGTCTACGAGCGTGGTGTTGGTGAAACCCTCGCCTGTGGTACAGGAGCCTGTGCCGCTGTCGTAGCCGGTCGCCTTGAAGGGCTGCTGAGTGAAGAGGTGAGAGTTAACCTGCCGGGCGGCAGTCTTCAGATTCGTTGGCCGGGAGAAGGTCACTCGGTTATGATGACAGGAAGTGCTACTCGAGTGTTTGAAGGACAAACGCGTATATGACCGATTCAGCCACAGGTTCCCCCTCTGCCTCTGTAGCAGTTCCAGCTTCCAAAGAGCTGACCGAAGAACAGGTGGCTGAATACCTCAAAGCTCATCCGGAGTTTTTTACCAACAAGGATGAGCTTCTCCTCGATCTGAAAGTACCACACCAACGCGGCGATACCATTTCACTGGTTGAACGTCAGCTGACCCTGCTGCGTGATCATAACCTTGAGTTGCGTCGCCGTCTGGGCAAGCTGGTTGATGTCGCCAGAGACAATGACCGACTGTTTGAACAGACCCGAAAACTGGTTCTTGGTCTGCTGGAAAGTCAGGATTTGGAACAGGCCATAGAAACGTTAAAGGATGGTCTGGAACAAGACTTTGACGTGGAATTCCACGCCCTGATTCTGTTCACAGATAACCCTGCCAATCTGCCTATTCGTGAAGAAAACCCTGACAGTGCAGATGAAGTACTGGGCGATTTGATGGCTGGCTTCAAAGATAAAAGCGGTTCCAGTCAAAAAGTCATCTGTGGCTGTATGAAGTCCGACGAACTCAAATTCCTGTTCCCCGATGAGCATGAGAAGATTGGTTCCGTCGCACTGGCGCCCCTTAATTTCCCGAATAATATTGGCGTACTGGCACTGGCCAGCAGTGATGAAAACCACTTCCGCGCCACCATGGGCAGTATGTTTCTGGGTTATCTCAGCGATGTCACCAGCCGAGTGTTCAGTAGACTGCTTTGAACGGACTCTTATGAGAACAAACAGTGGCTGACCTGCAAAAAGATATAGGCGCCTTTCTTGATTATCTGAAGTTTGAAAAGAACAGTTCTGTTCACACCCTTTCTGCTTACCAGCGTGACCTGAAAAAGCTCTTACTCCTGCTTAATACTGAACAGGTTGCTGACTGGCAACAGTTGAAAGAAGTTCACTTAAGACGGTGGCTGGCAGAGCTTCATGGCAATGGGCTTGGTCAGAAAAGCCTTCATCGTTTGCTGTCATCGGTCAGAAGTCTGTTTCGATATCTCAATCGTCAGGGCATTGTCGAAGACAACCCGGCCACGCTTGTGACGGCACCAAAAGTTCCACGCAAACTACCTTCAACACTGGATGCCGATCAGCTTAATTCCATGTTGAATTATCAGGATGATGATCCGCTGGTGTTAAGAGACCTCGCCATTCTTGAACTGTTTTATTCTTCCGGTTTACGCCTCTCTGAATTAGTCAGCCTGAACCTGAACAGTTTCAAGGATGATTTTCAGCAGGTTTTAGTGCTCGGGAAGGGTAACAAAGAACGTCTACTTCCAGTTGGCAGAAAAGCCAGAGAAGCGATAAAAAAATGGCTGAAAGCCAGGTCAGCATTTTCTATTTCTGATGAACAAGCACTGTTTATTTCAAAGAACGGCAACCGCATCAGTAACCGTCAGGTTCAGAGCCGGGTAAAAAAACTGGCCGTTAAAAGTGGTCTGCCAACACACCTGCATCCGCACATGCTCCGACACTCTTTTGCTTCGCATTTACTCGAGTCCAGCGGTGATCTGAGAGCCGTTCAGGAACTGCTTGGACACAGTGATATTGCTACTACCCAAATCTATACACATCTTGATTTTCAGCATCTGGCCGATGTTTATGATAAGGCACATCCAAGAGCTCGAAGAAAAGGGAGTGAAAAAAAACAATGATAAAACTGATTACTTTCGATCTGGACGATACGCTCTGGGACAATATGCCGGTTCTGATTCGAGCGGAACAAAAAGCATGGAAACGGTTGAACGATTACTGGCCTGAAACTCACAAACGACTCGATCCAAAGTCTGTTTTTGAGTATCGCCTGAAGATCAGAGAACAACGACCAGAATTGAAGTATCGTCTCACCGAGCTGCGTCACTATTCCATAAAAAAGATTCTTCAGGTCTGCAACTGTCCAGCTTCCAAAGCAGAACAAATTGCTGATGACCTGATGCAGGAGTTTCTGGACTGGCGTCACGAAGTAAAATGCTTCCCTGAAGTGCAGCCCGTACTGTCTTACCTTTCCAGCAAATACCGTATTGGTGCAGTTACTAATGGCAATGTTGATGTGTCACGCCTTTCGGTCAGTGAATATTTTGATTTCTCGCTGAAAGGTGAAGACTTCGACAGCATCAAGCCTGAACCAACCCTATTCCTGAAAGCTCTAGAACTCGCGAATGTTGCACCGGAAGAAACGCTTCATGTGGGTGACTGCTTAAAAGCCGATGTTGCCGGCGCTGGTGCTCTGGGAATCAAAACCGCATGGTTTAACCCCCAGGATAAAGAACTGCCGGAAGGTGCTAACCCTGATTATGTGATTCGATCTCTGACGGGGGTTCTTAGAATCCTTAATACATCAGAAGATACACCTTTAACTGAGAGCGCCTGAGTCTCTAACGACATCGGGCAGTTCTTAATTTCCCTGCTATCTTGATTAGCTCTTTAAACCAATTGGAGAGCTAACATGACATCGACGAAGCGACCATGCTATCGAGTACTAACTTTTCTGTTCCTGCTGAATATTGTTTTTTTGCCCTCTGCAGCCATAGCAAACCCTGAACTTTCAAGGCCATTTCTTTCCTTCACTGAAGAAAGTAGCTCTTCACTACCTATAAAAGAAACTATAAGCCTGACAAGTGACCAGCAGCTTTTCACTTATGAATTACCCAAATTTTCAAAAACAAAAAAAGAGATGTTCTATCAATCTATTCATAGTGCTCGAAAACAGTTAATTTCAGATGAAGGACATATTGCCAAATTCATGGACTACTTATGGCAACAGTTCCCTACCTTTAACGAAGAACCTGAAGAAGCAAAGAGACCGGTTCAACTGTGCATGTCTCAACCTCTTGCCTATCAGTTTATTGAACAGAGCAAAGATCTATATGAGCAGGTAACAACCAGTTTTGATCAAGGCTGTATGGATAAAGGAAGTATTACTTACACCCTTACCCTGGATCGCGATGTTGCTGACCATAGACAGGCCAGATGTTTTACCATGCCATATTTAGATAGAGATTTACTGATACACCACTGGGAAAATAATGTAACTCTTGGAGATGCCGGTACATATACAGTTACTGTTCACGCTTATATGAAGAATGGGGATCTTTTAGAATCTCTTCAGGCTCATATGGATGGCACACTGGTATGCAAGAGTTGGTCACAATCCAGCTTTAATGGCCTGCTTCGGGACGACTGAGTCAGTTTCTTAACAGGCTGCTATCCACCAGAGAAAGCAGCCTCTGAAGTCAGCCCACCAGAACTGCATTCACCAAAAAGTACCCGGCAACAGTCACCAGAATAATGCCGACGATATTCAGCACGAAACCGGCCTTCACCATATCACCGATCTCCAGCTTACCTGAACCAAATACGACCGCATTGGGCGGTGTTGCCACCGGCATCATAAAGGCACAGCTTGCAGCCAGAGCGGCAGGTGCAGCCAGCATAACCGGGTCAATGCCCAGCGTTACACCCAGCGCACCCATTAGCGGCAGGAAGGCCGCAGCGGTTGCTGTGTTACTGGTCAATTCAGTCAGGAAGATAATGATAGTTACCACAAACGCGACCACCAGCAGAATTGGCATACCGCCAACGATGCTCATGGCATCAGCAATCCAGCCCGCCAGACCTGTGCTCTTGATCAGAGAGGCAAGAGTCAGACCACCACCAAACAGCATCAGCACACCCCATGGAATCTCACGGGCTTTTTCCCAGGACATTACATAGAGTTTTTCTTTATGGTTTACCGGAACCACAAACAAACTGATGGTTGCTGCAATAGCAATCATGGTGTCGTTCAATCCAGGAACGTAGCCTTTCAGTAGAGGTCGAAAAACCCATGCCAGAGCGGTCAGCGTGAAGATAATGGCAACGGTTTTTTCACCACGGGACATAGGGCCCAGTTCTTCCAGCTGACTATTGAACAGCTCAGCCGCCTTCGGGTTGTCCTTGTTGTCCAGCTTGAAACCAACCTTTGTCAGCCATACCCAGGTAATCACCAGCATGGCAACCGCAATGGGCAGACCAACCATCATCCACTGCGCAAAGCCGATTTCCATGTTGTAGGTTTCGGACAGGAACGCAGCCAGCAAGGCATTAGGCGGAGTACCAATCAGCGTTGCCAGACCACCGATACTGGCGCTGTAAGCGATACCCAGCAGCAGCGCCTTGGCAAAGCTTTCATTGGCTTCAGAGTTGGTGCCCGCCGTCATGGCAGCCACTGACATACCAATTGGCAGCATCATCACACTGGTTGCTGTGTTGGATACCCACATACTCAGAAACGCCGTTGCTAGCATAAAGCCTGCAATGATGCGACTGGCTTTAACGCCGGTTTGCAGCATGATTTTCAGCGCAATACGTTTATGCAGATTCCAGCGTTCCATGGCCATGCCCAGCATGAAACCACCAAAAAACAGGTAGATCATTGGGTGAGCAAACGGCGCAGCAACCTGTTTAATATTGGCAATACCCAGCAAAGGCACCAGCAACATTGGCAGCAAAGAAGTGATAGGAATCGGCACTACTTCCGACACCCACCATATAGCCATAAGACCAGCGACGCCTACCATGTACCAGCCATGCTGGCTCATGCCTTCAGGCGGTGCTGTCAAAAGTGTCATTAGAAGAAGCAGGGGACCTGCGAAGAGAGAAATCCAGTAGCCTGGACCAGGCGCTTCCCGAGGGAAGGTCTGGTTAGAAGTCATGACTGTCATAGTTAACCACTTAATAACTTATTATCACGTGCAGTCTCCATCCGGGAGGACTTTTGTTGATTGATGCACGTCAGCTTTCGTGGGGATTTTAAGAAAAAACCACTGAACTTATTAACTTATTTACCGACTTTTTCGCCAATTGTTTTTTGTTTTATACGGTTTTACCGGTGTTATCTTTTGTTAGAAGATTTTTCACTCATAGCCTTTCAGGCCTACCCAGAAAATACCCCTGCCCGCCCTGAACACCCAGTTCCTGTAATTGCAGCCAATCAGCTTCTTCTTCGACGTTTTGAGCCAGAAGATTTACGTCCTGACTTTCTGCCAGCATAGCCAGTGTTCGAATATAGAACTGATTACCCTGATTACTGGCAATACCGCGAACGTAACTACCGTCCACCTTGATATAGTCCAGCGGCAACGTTTGTAGACAACTTAAACAGCGACTGGCAATACCAAAGTGATCAACAGACACCTTGCACCCCATTGCCTGAAATTCCCGAATAATGCCCGCCAGTTTTTCTCCGGCTACCAGCAATGTTCTTTCCGGTATTTCCAGAATCACACGACGAGCGACTTCAGGTGATGCCTTCAGCTGAGCCAGCAACCATGAGCGAAATTCAGAGTTCAGTAATGACCTTGGAGAGAAGTTCATACAGAAGTCTTCAGCCTGATGTTGAATCATTTTTTCAGACAAAACCTCAAACACAACTTTGTCGAACTCCGAGTGCAGATCAAACCGCTCAACCATAGGCAGAAATGCTTCCGCTGCTGCCAGTTCGCCCAATAATCTTAACCGGGCAAACACTTCCTTGAACATCAATTGTCCCGTATTTGAATAAACAGGCTGTGCAAACAATTCCAGTTCTTTCTCTGCTAGTACCTGTTTCAGCGATGTTTGCCAGTGATCATCGTCCCAGTGACGGTAAGGCTGGTTTTCACTGTTTTCAATTTCCTGCACCAGCCAGCAGCTACTTCCTTGATGCTGCGCAGCTCTCAGAATCTGATCCGCCTGATTAATTAACGCTTCACGACTGATATGACCGATGTTTACAGCCATACCAATGTGCAATTTGTCCTTACCCTCTTCACTGGCGAAATAGCTGAGCGCAGAGACAGCAGTGAAACAGAACTCCGATACTAACTCCGCCTGTTTACGATCACTGGCCGGAATAAAGACAGCAAACTCGGAACCACTGCGACGGCCAACGATGGCCTCCTGCCAGGCCTGAACAGACTCACTGATCTCTTTGGAAATGGAGGTCAGCAACTGGTCTGCAGCTTTTCGACCATGATCTCTGTTGTATTGCTCCAAGCCACTGACTTGAAGTATCAACAGCGCACCACCGGCAATGCCTTTGTCTTCTCCAAGAGCTGCTGCTATTCGATCATCAAAAGTTCTCTGATTCAGAACACCGGTTAATGAATCTTTTACCGACTGCCTGCGCAGGTCTTCAGTAAGCACAACCTTTTCATTAAACAGATGTTCCAGCTTTGTCACCATGCGGTTCATGGCTTCAACGACGCGGCGAATATCTTTGGTTCTGGGCAGAGTATCCTGTACTTCAAAGCGTTTCTGGCAGATCGCATCGGCCTGCTTCTCAAGGCGACCAAGAGGACGAAGGACAATATTGAGTAATATATTCAGGCCGGCAATCACCAGCAGCAGAGTGCCGCCAAATAACCAGATAGCATTTTGCGTTTTTGACCAAAGACTTCTATAAGCCACACCAGGATGACTGGTGACATAAAGTGTGCCCGCTTTTACCCAGCCATTATTAATTTCTGATGACACTTCAGGGGCAGAAAGACTGGCCATACCCACAAACCAGCCTGGAACACCATCCAAAGCCAGATCATTCTCACTCAGCACCAGTGTTTTCCCCTCAGGGCCTTCAAAGCGAATGGTCTGGTAGTAACCCCGATCAAACACCGCATCAATCATTGAATCGATCACTGCAATATTGTCTGGCTCGGTAGCCGCAATCGCCACACCCAGTGAAGTTGCGGTGTCCTGCGCATGAGACTCCAGCTGAGCCTGAAGATAGCTTCTGGCGTCGTTGATGTTGACCAGCAGGCTGCCGCCAAACAGCAGACAGAGCATAATGGTCAAATAAACAGCCAGCTCCCTGAGTAATGTCATAGTGCTATCCCTTTCTTACCTGTCATTGCCATCGGGCAACTCTCTCTATCCAATCCTGCTAACTACTAGCCAGTTAGTAATACGTACCACCTAACTCTGCTATCGAGTGGAAGCCTTTCCCTGTTCCACCGATGCTTTAAATCGTTTTCTTAAATCCACCCAGAGATTCAACCGGTCAGCCTTACCAACCCGAACGCCTTTACCACGCTGCTTGGCGACCCAGAGGCCATCACCGTTAAAGTTATAGACAGGTTTCAGGTCTTTACGTTGACCAGCAGGCAGAATCTCACCTTTGAGGTTATCAAGGATCAATGGCTCGCTGTTGGGGCGACTGTAATAACTTAACACCATATGAGCCTGCTTCAGCTCAAGGGCTTCAACGTAGGTGATTCTGAGTTTGCTATCGGGAATGCCCAGCTCTCGCAGGGTGTAGTATTTGGCAATGGAAAAATCTTCGCAGTCACCGCCACCACTGGCGAGGAATTCAACAGGGGTGGCCCAGAAGTCTTCCATTCCCCAGTGTTTGATATCGCTGATAAACTCTAGCTGATTAAAAAAGCGATTCACTTTCTCCATCTTCTGGCGTTCTGACAGCCCTTTGTTATTCAGCATGATGTTCTGCCAGGACAGAACTCTCCTGCCAGCCTGTTCGCCATACATTTTTTTAACATCACTCAGCAGTGCTTTGCTGATATAGAGCTCCCCTGCCACAGCGAGAGCAAGACAGCCAACAATGAAAAACGGGACAAAAAAACGAGAAAGCATGCAGATTTTATCCACAGATGAACAAAGCTAATTTCGGCCATCGGGGAAAAATCCAAAGAATTGAGAACTGAAAAAATTAGATTAAATCAGAGACTTGGCTAGAGCCCCCTTATATGCTTATAATTCACCTCCGCTGAGGGCCTATAGCTCAGCTGGTTAGAGCAGTGGACTCATAATCCATTGGTCGCAGGTTCGAGTCCTGCTGGGCCCACCAAATATTAAAAAAGCCGAAGGATCTTCCTCTCGGCTTTTTTTCTGCCTAGAGATTCCCTCCAATGAACATCTCTGTCTTTGGTGCAGGCTATGTCGGACTGGTTCAGGCTGCTGTATTTGCTCACTCCGGGCATCATGTCTTTTGCATCGATACAGACTCAAGCCGTTTAAGGGCGCTTACTGCAGGGCAACTGCCATTTCATGAACCTGGTTTGCAGGAACTGGTGGATTCAGGTATTTCTTCTGACCGACTTCAGTTCAGTGACAATGCCGTTGAAAGCATTCAGCGTGCAGACCTGCTGATCATCGCTGTTGGTACTCCCTCACTACCTGATGGTTCTGCCAATTTAGAATACGTTCAGACAGTTGCTCATCAAATTGCAGAGTATGCTGTTACCGACAAAATCATCCTCTGTAAAAGCACCGTTCCTGTTGGCACCTGCGATCAGCTTCAGGAAATGTTAAACCTTCAGCTCTGTCAGCAGCATAAAGACATCTCACTCGAGGTTGTTTCCAACCCTGAATTTTTGAAACAGGGCAATGCAGTAAATGATTGTCTAAAACCAGACCGAATCGTCATTGGTACTGAATGCTCAAGTGCCCAAAAGACTCTGAGCGCGCTTTTCGCACCTTATTGCCGCAGCCATGACCGACTGCTGTTTATGAGCAGGCGCAGTGCTGAAATGACCAAATACGCAGCTAACTGTTTTCTGGCGACAAAAATCAGCTTTATGAATGAAATGGCGGCTATTGCTGAAGCTTCAGGCGCTGATATTGAATCAGTACGACTGGCTATGGGAGCCGACCCTCGTATTGGTTATCAGTTTATCTACCCGGGACTCGGATACGGTGGCTCCTGTTTTCCCAAGGATGTTAAAGCTCTTGCTGCAACCGCTAGAAATGTCGATATAGAACCAGGCCTGCTTGCCGCTGTAGATGCCCGCAACAAACAACAGCAAATGGATTTCTTTAACAAAGTTTCCGAGCACTTTGGCCATCAACTTCAGGGCCTGACTTTTGCCATATGGGGACTGTCGTTTAAACCTGACACCAGCGATATGCGTGAAGCACCCGCTCGATATCTAATGGAAAAACTCTGGCAGGCAGGTGCTCGAGTACAGGCTCATGACCCACAGGCATCAGACGAGTGTCGCCGTATTTATCCGGATCAGAAATCATTAAGTCTGACTGACAACAGCTATGAAGCCCTTGAAGGCTGCGAAACTCTGATCATCTGCACAGAGTGGAGTGAATACCGGTCACCAGACTTTTCTCGTATAAAACAAAATCTGAGCAAGCCGGTTATCTTTGACGGTAGAAACCTTTGGTCTCCCGAAGAAATGAAAGGCCGAGGGTTCATCTATCACTCTATTGGTCGCAAGAGTATTACCCTGTATTAAGCAGCTTTATCTTTCGGGCTTTTAATAACCAGATAAACACCTGCTACAGCCACCAGCATTCCGAGAATGGCGCCTGAACTCAACTTTTCGTTGAAGAGCAGCCAGGATTCGATGGCGGTAACGGGCGGCACCAGATAGAAGTACCCTGCAACTTCAGACGCGGCACCTCGCTGAATCATCAACATCAGCAGCAGAATAGCTGCGACGGATAGCCCGAACACCAGCCACGTCAGAGATAGAATCAGTTGTGGTTGCCAATCGATAACCTGAGTTTCAAACGAGTAGGTGAGAACAGCCATTAATATTGCCGTGGCCAGATACTGAAACCAGGCGCCCGTAAACAGATCAACTCCCTGCCCAAAACGCTTCTGATAAAGGGTGCCAATAGAAATACCGACCAATGCCGCCATGGCAGCAAGAATGGCAGGCCATGTCAAAGAGAGGCTACCCAGTTCCTGACCTCTTAACAGCACCATACATACGCCAGACAAGCCCAGCAGCAATCCAAACCATTGACGTTTATGGAGGCGCTCACTGATCACCGCCCATGCCAGAAAAGCGGTTAACAATGGTTGCAGTCCAACCAAAAGGGACGTTATTCCTGCCGGCATCTGCCACTTGATGGCTGCAAATACTCCACCGAGGTAAGCACCGTGAATCAGTGAACCCACCACCATCTGATGGCAGGCTTGTTGAAAGTTAAGCCACGGTGATTTGAAATAAACGATCAACCCCGTAAATACCACCAGCGTAATCAACATACGAACGAAGAGCAGGTTAAAGGGTTCTATAAAAGGCAGCGCATACTTGGCACCGATAAAACCGGTGCTCCAGAGCAAAACAAAGACGATCGGTATCCACTGGGTGAAGCCCGGTTCAGACTTAACAGCAATCATTCATTCTTCCATACGGTTACAACTGCTCAAGATAGGCAGCAGGGAACTTTTTATTTATTCGCTGATCAAATTTATTTCAAGGACAGTAAAAGAGTAAGGATACAGCAATGTTACAGAATACAGGCACCCTTCAGCCCCCTTCCACATCGAAGCCTATCTCAGAAGCGAACTTCAAGATTAAGCTGAACTCTCAGGAAGCCCAAAATCACTTAAAAAAATTGTCTCACCTCGGTCTTGCCAGTACTCCACTTATTCAACGACAAGCACTGACATCACATTCCTCCCGAGCAGCTCTTTACAACACGATTGGCTCGGCTTTGGTCTGGAAGCAGCTCTCAGCCGCAGGACGAGTTGCACTTTATCAGACTTATGCACAACTCTGGCAAGCCCTTGAAGAACGTACCGACACCCTTGAAGAAGGCGAGCAATTGGCTTTGTTTGTTGACCTTGATGATGGTTCCGTTGAAAGCACACCTTATTTCACCAGCCTTATGGGCACCGAAAACAAAATGGCTCCCGCTCGAAGCGAAGAGTGGTGGCGAACACAGTTGGGACAAATCAAATCGCCATATCTTCCGGAAGGAAGACAGGGTGAACATAACTGGTCTTACCCTTTACCAGGCGCAAAAGAGTTTTTAACCAAAGCTCTGGCCACAAACAAAGTAAAAATCTGCTATCTCACCAGCCGTTCTGATGAAAGTATAAAGCCAGCGACTATCAACATGTTAAAACGCTTCGGTTTTCCGGGTGTTTGCGAAGAGTCCGTTCGAATTGCTACCAGCCAGACAAGCAAGCCGTCTCATATCTCTGACTTCGAAAAAGACTGCGCTGGTAACTTTTATATTGGCGACAAACTCGGTGATTTAAATATCGCCACCAAAAGTTTGTCGTTCACAGCTATGAAATCATTGGTCAGCAGTCCTGCCGTCAATTCACGGCTTGGTACTGAGGCATTTATTGTTCCAAATCCGGTTTATGGTCCTGGCTGCTGGGAAGATATTACTCACGCTCCATTTACTAAAACTGCCGATGAGTCTCGTCAAAACAGAAGAGAGCAACTCAAGGTTTGGGAAGACTCTGGCAGCTCTCACGCCTCTGGAAGGTTCAACCCGATAACAGAGCAACTGGAGCAATCTTTGCTCTATATGCAAAGCCCTGCCTACGATGCGCTTACACAACAGACTTATTGCAGAGCTGCAGCCGAAGCCAGAAAACTGTTGGCTCAGCAAGATCCAAAAAAAGTTGTTGCTGTGATGGATATTGATGGCACTGTCGTCAATAACAGTCCATGGATTGCAGGACTGTCGAAGAAAGGTCAAACCAGTTCGCAGGAATCCCTGCACAGGTTTGTAACCAGTGGCACAGCTGAAAAAGTTTCTGGCGTAGATCAATTACTGGGCGTCTATCGAGAGAAGAGTATTCCTGTTGTCTGGGTAACCAATCGAGCCGCTTCATCCATTGCCGGTCAGGAAGAGGTTCGTTTAGCCGCTCAAAAGCAACTTGAAAAAAAGGGGCTGTTCAAGGAAGGCGATGTCATTCTAATAAAAAACGATCCGAGCCTGACACAGGCTGGACTCGCAGCCAGCAGTAAAAGAGATCGTTTTGCAGCGATTGAACAGGGCAGGGTGATTGACGGTCGGGATCAGATTCTTCAGTTTGTTGGCGACGATCCAGCTGACCTTGATCTGCCAGCAGAGCCATTTCATTCTCAATCAACCAGCAACTGGCCTGCAGAATCAAGTGAGATCGGCAGCAAAAGAGTCCTTATTCCCAATCCGATATTCTATAGAGGCTGGAATACGGCTCTGGCCAAACACTGGTACCCAGACACCGAACCAACTGATTGTGGCTTATGGGCACGCAATATCATCGAATTGACCAGCTGGCAGCCTGAAGCTGAGCTTAAAGAGAAAACTTCAAAGTTAACCTGAGGGCGTAGTTACAAGCAGCTACTGATTATCCTGTCGTATATCCACAGGCAGTGTACGCATTCTGGATATTCCTGTCAGAACACAAACAGACATCACTACCAGCATAATTTTTACAGCAAGCAATGGCGCAAAATAGATACTGACAGCAAAACTGATAGTCGTAAAAATCAGCGCCCGTTTTTTATGTTTCGCTTCCATACCTCTGTGTTTTTCCCAGTTACTTAAAACCCGGCCAAAGTACGGGTGGTTCAGCAACCACTGGTGAAGCTTTTCACTGGAACGGGCAAAGCAGAAAGCTGACAACAGCAGAAAAGGCGTGGTAGGCAGCAGTGGCAGGAAGATACCAATGACGCCTGCCACCAAAGACAATATTCCTGCAAAAATCAGAAATATTTTCAGCATTCACAACCCCTGCATTGGGTCCGGATATTTAAAGGTATAACCCAGACATTTCTTCAGTTTGTCACAGTTAACAATTCGGTAGGGGACTGCTTCTTCGCTGAACAGCGGCAGCTCCATTCCCGCAACTGTACAGGCTTTTGTATAAAAGTCACGCTTGCACGGATGCTCGTCAGCCGAGGCATTAAAGGCTTCTCCCCAGAGCTGGCGATCAATGATTTCAGCCATCACTGCCACACAATCATCGAGGTGAATCATATTAATCGGCTGATTGGCACCTTTCAGCTCTCTGCCAGCAAAATACACTCCGGCATTGATACCTTGTCCCATTAAACCTGAGAAGCGAACCACGGTGGTTTCAAACTCTGTTCTCAGGCTGAACAGTTCTTCTATCTTCAACCAGGACGTTCCCAAAAACGGGCTGGCCTGATGAGTCGCGTCTTCTTCCCGAACCACTTCACCTGTTTGCTGATACACAGAAGTAGCGCTGATCAATAGAACTTTCTTCACTTCTGACCTCGCCGCGGCCTCAGCAATAGTTTCCATGACTTTATTGAACTGACCTTCCAGCTTTGCTGAAGGAGGCAGAGTGGCAACCAGAATGTCTGCTGCCACGGCTTTATCGAGATCACCGTTAGCTTCAGGAGTGAAGGTAAGAACATCTGCATTCAAACCTTCTTCTTTCAGCGACTGGCATTTCTCTTCACTGGTGACAGTACCGTAGACATCATAGCCCCTAGTTTTAAGTTCACGTCCCAAAGGCAGACCAACACGACCATAGCCCACGACACTGATACGTTCTTTTTTACTCATGCACTAACCATCTCAAGATAAAAATAAGACACGAGACTCAAATAATTAGACAAAAAACTATTTTTGTATAATTATTCAAACCAAGATTGCCCATAAAAAGAAATAACAAAGGTAAAACTATGTCTTCTGATGCAGTTGCCCGCATTCGCGAATTACGTTCCCTGATCGAAGCCGAAGCTGAAACCACTGAATCCAGCCGCACTCTTTCTCCAAAGGTAGCTGACGCTTTTGCCGATGCAGGGCTTTTCCATCTTATGGTGCCTGCTGAAATCGGCGGTATGGAAGCGGACTGCGACACAATCATTGATGTGCTGGCTGAAGCTTCTTATGCCGACGGTGCTTCCGGCTGGAGTTTGATGGCCAACATCAACTCCACGGCCTATGTCGCTTATATCCATCCTGAAGCAGCCAGAGAAGTTGTTGCTACCAAGGCTGGTTGTGCTGCTGGTATGTTTGCTCCAGTCGGCATGGCTGTTAAAACCGATGGCGGTTACAGCGTTCAGGGCAAATATCAGTTTGGTTCCGGTTCTGGTCACTCTACTTATATTGGCTGCGGTGCCATTGTTCTGGAAAACGGTCAGCCTCTGCCTCCTCATGCCAGCGGTATGCCACAGACCCGTTGCTCATTTATCCCGAAAGAAAATGCCGTAATGATGGACGGCTGGGACGTTATGGGTCTCACTGGCACTGGCAGTTACGATTATGCTGTTCCTGAACAGGTGGTGGATGAGAAATTCTCCTTTGACCTGTTTGATGCGGCTCCAACAACGGGTGGAACTCTTTTCCATCTAGGCCCAATAGTTCTGGCTTCTATCTGTCACACAGGCTGGGTTCTGGGTGTGGGTCGCCGTGCCATCGATGAAATTCGTGACATCAGCAATGCCGGTCGTGCCCGTGCTGGTCAGGCACCTGTTAAAGAGCAGCAGTTCTTTGCCCGCCCGTTTGCTAAACATTCTCTGGCCATTGAAGCAGCCGAAGAGCTGAACCGTAAGATTTACCGTGAGATCATCGCTACTGTTGAAAGCGGTCAGCCCATGACGCATACCATGTTTGAACGTACCCGTGCTGCTTCCACTTACATCACTGAAGTGTGTGAGGAAGCAGTGATCTGGGCTTACCGTAACGCCGGTTCCAAGGCCTTCCGTAACCCGAGTGTTTTGCAGCGCTGCATGCGTGATGTATCGGTGGGCGGTCGTCATATGTTTGTGGATGCCAAAAACTATGAAGACCTGACCAAGCCTTTGATGGCTGAAGGTTGATCAGATTTTGTCGCTCCCATGCTCTGTGTGGGAGTCGTTTTCAAACCATTCTGGTCTTTGGGAGACCTTTCCCGCTCCACTGACCTTTCCTGGTCAGAGTCGCTAGTCGGCCATCCATGGCCTTTGGAAAGATCACCCAAAGCCCTGCATTCCTCTTATCACACTCTAGACTTCTGTTGCTTCAATTCTATTGGCTGATTTTTCATCTTCTATTTTCTTTACTCGCTTCTTTTTTGGAAGTGGTGGTAATGGCCTCTTTGCATGCATCAGATGTTTCACAGCCATAACCGGATGCCAGACCAGCATTCTCGGGCCACTGTAGCGCATGATAATTCGGGCTTTTTCCTTCATATCTTTTTTGTAGCAGTGGATCGGGCAGTTCTGGCAGGCTGGCTTGACCTGTCCATAAGGGCACTTTACAAGTCTGAACTCGGCAAAATCTACGAACTCTCTGCAATCAGTGCAGAGTTTGTTCACTCTTTCTTCGCCTTTGTGATGATTCCGACAGTAAATCTCTGTCATGGCGACGATGGTTCTGTGTTCGTATTTCAGCAGGCCGGTTAAAGGCTCAGTCTTTCTTTTCATCACGGGCACTCATGGACAGCTCGATTCAGAGATCAGGCAGCCAGTTTCTTCAGTGCTTCGAATTTTTCCAGCTGCTCAGTCACAAAGGTTTTGTCGCCTGTCTCATTGAGAGAGCGGCGAATATAAAGTTTGAACACTGTTTTACCATGGTGACTGAAGAACTGCACAGATCGGGTTTCCACACCATGGAAAGGTTTAGATACCAGAGCGATCTTGCTGAAACCTTCAAGCTTCAGGTGACCCTTGAGCAGGGTGTTCCTGTCGCTCATGTTGTAGTAACCGAATTTCTTGCCACCTTTTGGGAATGGACCTAACAGCTCAAAAATGTGGCCTTCAACATCAATAACCGTCAGAACATCACCCCAGGTACGGAATTCTTCGGTCAGCGTTTCAAACAAGCTGCCATCCAGCAATGTCACCATTTCTTCCGGCAGGTTTTCCACAGCCTGAAGCTCGGTAATTTTCAGCTCTCTGGCAATTTCTGCTGGCAGCTTTTCCGGTGTTTCAGCAATGATGGCGCGCACTGAATTTCTGATATTTTCTTGAGTCATGGTCGTTTTAATCCTTCAGGCTGCGGTTGCCGTTTGCTTATTCAATATTGTGGATAACTTGCTGAATTGAACAACGTAGTCGTGCAATCCCTGGTTCATATTGATCGCCCAGAACTGGCCAGCGAGAGTCAGGTCAATGAAGTTGCCTTTCCTGATTGCAAGGCCGTTGTTTTCCCAGGCCTGAAACAGTGGCTGACAGTGCTCTGAAAAGCTGAAACCAGCCTGATCCATTTTCTTCAGATCGAGATAGCCGAGATCAAATGCTGCCGCTGCGGCATAAAGCGCTTTATAAAGAGAATGTGGACGACTGATGCCCATAATCGGCTTCTGATGTCGCTCGATAGCTTCGCCGTACCCGTCCAGAGTGCGGTTTAACATGATGCCGTGACCGTCTATCTTGCCACCGGCACCAGAGCCGAAACAGAGCATGTCGGCGCCGGATTTCGCCAAATGGTTATAGACATTACGTTCGCGGCTTCCTTTCCCCCAATGGCTAACACTCAGGCGCCGAAAGTGTTGCTGATCAAGGTATTCTACAGCCGCAGAAAACATATCTGATTTTTCAGATATACCTGCAGGCTGTGGCATGGAACCTTTGGCAATACTCTGAGCCATACGGGTATGACCCATCAAGATGAGCTGGTAGAGATCCACACCATCAATGCCGGTCTGCACCATCATCTCCAGATCTTTCATCCAGCTTTCCATAGTTTGATACGGCAAACCGAATATAAGATCGACAACGGTTGCCAGCTGGTCAGTCGCCGTTAGTTTTTCCAATCGATCCAGCAGAAATTCCTGACTGTCGATGCGACTCATCTTTCTTCGAATGAAAGTATCAAAGGTTTGAACACCGAGAGAAACACGGTTAAATCCGGCATCAACAATGGCACTGATTTTTTCGTCAGTGAGACCGTTGAAACGGGATTCGAAGGTTATTTCACAGTCATTTGTCAGCGGTAAGTTCCTGTGGATAACTTCCCCCAGCCTTTGAATCTGTTGGGGTTCAAGATCCGTGGGCGTGCCACCGCCAAAATAAACAGCATGGATAGGAGTGCTCTGGGCATTCTCTGTTTGTGCGGTTCTTTCAATGTCCAGAACCAGTTGATTCACAAAGTTATCCACAAGCTTGGAACGGGTTGTGTTCTGGAAAAAACCACAGTAGGAACACTTGGTTTTACAGAACGGAATATGGAAATAGGCCGCACGTTTTCCTTCACCTTTTCTGCTCATCAGATCATTCCAGACTTGCAGGGACTGATCAGGAGGCACTGATGTATTTCCACCGCCACTATGGGCGCCGGTCTTGCGGTCAAAAGCGTAACGAAGGGGGTCCGGACTGGATCGACCAGTCATTGCTTCGGTAAGACAAACAGACTCTTGCATGAGATAAATACTTACAAATACGAATCAATATCATTTATATTCAGTCACAGTTGATTTTATTTAACATCCTGTTTTAACGCACTTTTCTGCTTCCTTTGATCTCTGTCAATTTTGTCTGTCGATGACATTTCATTCTTATGGATTACTCTAACTACAAATGATAATGATTTGCATTAGAGTTTATATTTGAATAACATCCAGCTCCAGCTAGCATGTCCCAGGGGGAAACGGGCCATGCACCCTCATAGTTCAGGTACTCACAAGGCTTATTGGATGTTTACGAAAAGCAGACTCGCTGTTGCCGTCATGGCGATTTCTTCCGGACTGGTTTATGCAGACCAGCCAGCAGATGAAAATGTAACCTTGCTGGATCAGATCACTGTTTCCGCTACTCGCTCTGAAAAGCAGGTAGGTGACATTGCTGGTACTGTATCCGTTATCAGTGAAGAGCAGATTGAGAATCAGCTTTCAAACAGCGTTGAAGATGTATTGCGCTACGAGCCTGGTGTTACAACAGAAGGCAGTGGACGACTGGGTTTTAAGGGGTTCAATATTCGCGGAATGAGTGGCAACCGCGTAAAGGTATTGCTTGACGGTGTCAGTATGGCAAGCACTTACCAGAGTGGCTCCGAGTTTCTGCGCCCAGAGCAAGATTACGTTGACGTTGATTCCCTTAAGTCTATTGAAATTGTGAAAGGGCCAAGCTCTACACTCTATGGCAGCGATGCTCTGGGTGGTGTCGTTGCCTTTGTCAGCAAAGCTCCAGCGGACTACCTGAAAGATGACCAGAATGATACATACACATCTCTCAAAGGTAGTTACAGCAGTGTAAACAAGGCCTTCACAGAAACAGCAACTCTTGCTAATCGAAACGGCAGTATTGAGAGCTTGCTTGTTTACACAAGAAGAGATGGCAAAGAAACCGAAAATCATAGTGGTGCTGATATTCAGGGTCTGGACAGGGGCACTTCCGAAAGTCTTGATTCCGGCTCTAACAATATACTTGCAGATATTCGCTACAAGACTGATGAACACAATTCTTTTGGCCTGAAAGTCGATTGGCTTGATCAAAAATCTGATTCAGGCCTGGAAGCTACCGTTGATGCCAGGGACCATTCTGATGATTCCCGGATTCGCAGAAGAGTCAGTCTGAATCATATCTGGCAAGGTGAGACCGCTGCCTTTGATTCTGTTGATACAAAACTCACATGGCAGAAATCCAAGAGTAACCAGATTACTTACACCTATGGTTCTGCAAGTCTGGGTGAGCGTGAAAAAGATTACTTCTACGAACAAAAGGGTTATCAGTTCAGCAGCCAGTTCGATAAGAGCATTTCTCTAGCCGGAAGTGATCACCATATTACTTATGGTATTTCTGCCAAAAAAGAAGATCTTGAAAACGATAACAAAACAGCCAGACTGGATACCGGTGAAGTTCTGCCACCGGATGAATTGCATCAGCCTGGTCGATACTCTCCTCTCGCTACAAACAAGTCTTATGGCTTCTTCCTGCAGGATGAAATCGGTCTTGGTCAGTTTACCCTGACTCCAGGTATCAGATATGACAACTACAAGCTGTCACCTAAAACTGACTCCGAATTCCCGACACAGCTTGATGAAAACAAGGGTGATTCAATTACCGCAAAACTTGGAGCCATCTACGACTTGAGTGACAACACCACAGTCTTTGCTCTCTATAGCCAGGGATTCAGGGCACCAACGCTTGATGAAGCTTATTACGCTTACGAAAACATTTTTGTACCGGGAACAAAAACAGGGTACGCCTATCTTGCAAACCCTGATCTGAAGCCGGAAGAGAGTGACTCCTTTGAGCTGGGTGTTCGCTTCAACGGCCAGTTCGGTGTGTTTGAAATCACAGGTTTCCACAACAAATACAAAAACTTCATCGAAGAAGTTGCAATCAGTAACTCCGGTTACTCTTATGGCGCTTACCAAAACCAGAATATTTCCAATGCAGTGATCGAAGGCTTTGAGATTCGTGGCGAGATTTGGGCAGATGAGCTGCTTGGTATGCCAGAAGGAACTTCTATTAACTTTGCAGTTGCCAAATCCCGTGGTGCTAACAAAGATGCCAACAAACCTCTGGAATCAATTGCTCCTGTTTCAGCAGTACTCGGTCTGAACTATGATCACACTTCTGGCCTGTTTGGTGGTGCTCTTAATTTGAAGGCTGCTGGCGGAAAAGGGCAGAGCGATATTGAGAACACCGACAGATTTGAAACTGCCGGATACGGTGTATTTGATCTGACTGGTTATTACAAGCCTGTAAACAGTCTCACTCTGAGAGCGGGCCTCTTTAATATTACTGATAAAGAGTATTGGAAGTGGGAAGACATTCGTGGACTTCAAAAGTCTGGTCGAGGAGCTATCAGCACATCAGCATTTGACCGTTACAGCCAGCCAGGCCGTAACTTCTCTGTCAGCGCCAAGTACGAATTCTGACACTTTCTTTCATAATGCACCCTAGAGCCAGCAGCCAATACTGCTGGCTTTTAGCATCTTTTCTATCCATTAAAAACAAATACGAATTATTATCATTAAGCTTATTGAATAGACTCATTAGTTGAAGTAACCTTGCCTCGTTCACTCATTACTTAACTGAACCATGCCCAGACTTCTGCTGTTTACACTATTGCTCTCTATAACTGCTCATGTAGCAGTGGCTTTCTATGAAGGTGAGCAAACAGTAGAAGTAAAAAACTCTGCGGGCAGTATCAAGGCTCCCGTCAGCCTGACTTTTGCTACAGTTTCAAAACCTGCATCGAAACCGGAGCCAAAGCCAGAACCGGTGAAAAAAGAGGCTCCCAAACCAGAGCCGAAGCCTGTCGTAAAAAAAGTCGAGCCAAAGAAAGACGTTATCAAGCTGGCCAAACCAAAATTTGAGCCCGAGCCTGAAGTAAAAAAGACACCTGAGAAAAAACCGGAAATTAAAACGGAAAAGATTATTAAGAAACGGGAAGAGCCGGTTAAGCCTGAACCAAAAAAGGAACAGCCAGCTGAACCTGAAGTGGTTAAGTCAGTAAAGAAAAAAGTGGAAGTAGAAGGAGTCAGCGACCAACCCGTTTTTGTTGCCCAGCCTTCTATTCGAAAAGCTCCTCTGAAATACCCGCGCATGGCCAAACGACGAAATTATCAGGGCACTGTTCAACTTGAAGTAATCGTCGACAGAAAGGGCTTTCCTATTGGTATCAGGATTCTCGAATCATCCGGTTACAAGCTGCTCGATAAGTCAGCGGTGTCTGCCGTCGAAGAATGGGAATTTGAACCCCAGAAAATCAATGACCGTCTGGTCGTTTCCAGAGTCCACGTTCCCGTGGCCTTTCAGCTAAATTAGTGGAATATCACATGTTACTGGAACACATAGAATCACTGGGCCTGATGGGCTGGCCACTGATCATTGCTTCCTGCTTCAGTATGGCACTGATTCTGGAAAGGCTGATCAGCTTTGCCTTATTACCTTCACTCAGTCGTACGAGCATGAGCGCTGTTCTGGCCGAAGTCAGAGGCTGCTCCCATTGCCGCAACAGTAAAAACAATCTGTGCAAAAACCTTGTAAAAGGCAAAGGCATTCGCAAGGGCATTGCCGTTTTGTTGAGCCATAACGACAGTGGTAAGGAATTAAGAGAAGAGGTAGCCGGCATCTGGCTACTGAAACAGAAGCAGAAGCTGAACACCTGGTTAAAGCCGCTGATGCTGATTGGAATACTGGCTCCTATGCTGGGCCTTCTTGGCACAGTGATTGGATTGATTGATATGTTCCGCGGCATAGCTGAAGTCCAGGGGCCAGTTACGCCTGACGTTCTTGCCGGGGGTCTTTGGACTGCCATGTTCACGACCGCTCTGGGTCTGATGATTGCTATTCCATCTCTGGCTGCTGCCCATGGTTTTGGTATCTGGGCAAATCATTACCTGTCCAAGCTGGAGTTCGCCATGAACCATGCCAACCTTCTTCTGGAAGGTCTGAGTATGAACGACGAAGGCTTTTCAGCAACGGCAGAAGCCGGCACTTTAGAAGAGAGCGGTGCTTCAGAAATGAGTAGCTGCCCGGAAGCTGTAGCAGCATGATCAGAATCAACTCCGACGAAGAAACCAGCGCAGCGTTTCCCGCTGCTGACCTGACGCCACTGCTGGATGTGGTTTTTATTGTCATGGTCTTCCTGCTGTTTACCGCTAACGTCCAGACCTTAAGCCTTCCAGTCAACCTGCCGGAAGCCAGTCGTGAAGAAGCCAGCCTGTCTCAGGAACCAAAAACCCTGACTGTCAGCATTCTTGCTGAAAACCAGCCGTGGGCACTGGAAGAGCAAAAGTTCAATGACTTTGAGAGCCTCAGTAAAGCTCTATTGTTGAAAGTAAAAGAAGCTCCGGAGACCACTGTACTGGTTGCCGGAGACAAAGAAGCACCACTTGGTCGTCTGGTTGAATTGATGGCCTTTTTCAGCAAACACAAAATTACCGCTGCACAAGTCCTTATGGAGGAGAGCACCCAATGAAGAAGTTATTACTGGCTGTTGCTGCCTGCCTGCCCATGACCCTGATGGCAGCGCAAAAAAACGACGCTCGTATTATTTCTGCCGGTAACGGCATTACCGAGATTATTTATACACTGGGTGCCGGTGAACAGGTTATTGCTGTTGATTCCACCAGTAACTTTCCAGACGAAGTAAATAAGTTACCAAAACTGGGTTATCACAAGGCTCTGTCTGCTGAAGGCATTCTGGCTCTACAGCCAGACCTTCTGGTAGGCACCAACGATATGGGGCCTGATACCACGATCACTCAGCTGGAAATGGCCGGGCTGGATATTGCTTCCTACCCGGTAAAAGATTCTGCTGAAAACATTAAGGAGCGTATTACTGCTCTGGCTGATTTACTGGGTCGTGAAGAGCAGGGCAAAGCTCTCTGGAGTTCTATCTCAGCTGACCTGAACAAAGCAAAAGAGATCGCATCCGACAAGAAGAAGCCGAAGGTTATCTTCCTGTTGGCCATGGGCAATCGTTCACCTTCCATTTCCGGCGGTGAAACCGGTGCTAATGCCCTGATCAATATGGCGGGCGGTGTTAACCCTGCAGAGAAACAGTTCACCAGTTACAAGCCTCTTTCAACAGAAGCGCTTCTGGCTATGTCGCCTGATGTTATTCTGTTCTCGGATCGCGGTCGGGGAACCACTGTCGACCAGCTGCTTGATATACAGCCTGCGCTGAAACAGACACCGGCAGGAAAAAACCGTAGAGTTATAAACCTTGATGGACGTCTTCTGTTAGGTGGCCTGGGTCCCAGAACCGGTGAAACCGTTCTTCGCCTGGCAAGAGCGTTTTATAAAACAGAACATTAATATACAGAAGCAGTCTGCCACTGCCTTTAACCTCGCTAATATACTGACAAATGAGACACGAATGACGTCCTCCAGCAAGAGCCCCCGCAGTAAATCAGCTCTGCTATTGATGGCTCTGGCCATTCTATTGCCAACCATCATGCTGCTTTCCATAGGTACCGGACCGGTAGCCATTTCCCCCATGGAGATTCTGCTGATTCTGGCTAACAAGGTTGGTCTGACAAGCAGCGAAGTAGCTATTCAAACCCAACTGATTGTTGAATCCATCAGAATACCTCGAACTCTTTTAGGTGCCATCATCGGTTCATCATTAGCGGTCTCCGGTGCTGCCATGCAGGGGTTATTCAGAAACCCTCTGGCAGACCCAGGCATCATCGGTGTATCCAGTGGTGCAGCTCTGGGCGCCGGAGTGGGGATTGTTCTGGGCAGTATTATTTTCTACGAACAGACCTCGCCACTGTTAGTGAACTATGGTGTCTCATTGCTGGCATTTGTTGGCGGCGTTCTTACAACATGGATCGTCTACAAGGTAGGCACCACCAGCAACGGCACTTCTGTAGCCACCATGCTGCTGGCCGGTGTTGCCATTGGTGCCCTGACCGGCGCAGGTCTTGGTATTCTGACGTATATTGCCGACGACACCACTCTACGCAGTCTGACCTTCTGGCAGATGGGTAGTCTGGGTGGAGCCAACTGGAATTCGGTTATTCTGGCCTTCTCTATTCTGGGCCCTGTTACCTTCTTCCTGTGTCGCTATGGTCAGGTGCTTAACGCCATGCTGTTGGGCGAATCGGAAGCCCGTCATCTTGGTATCAATGTTCAGAGCACCAAGCTGAAGCTTATTCTGGTGACTGCTCTTGCCGTAGGCGTGTCAGTCTCTGTAGCAGGTATCATCGGTTTTGTCGGACTGGTTGTACCGCACCTGATTCGTCTTATGGTCGGCCCTGATCATCGAACTCTTTTACCTGCTTCAGCCATGCTGGGCGCAGTGCTGTTGCTGACTGCAGATATGATATCCAGAACCATCGTAGCTCCTGCTGAACTGCCTATTGGTATTGTTACCTCCCTGATGGGAGCTCCATTCTTTATGTCCCTGCTGTGGCAACAACGCAAGAGGATTGCCTGATGTCAGTAAGCAATCAGTCACTGAACGTTCTCAATGCCAGCGTACATATCGATGGGAAAACTCTACTGGATGACGTCAGTATTCAGGTAAACCCCGGCGAAGTGGTAACAGTGCTGGGCCCTAACGGTGCTGGTAAAAGTACACTGCTGAAAGTCATCAGTGGTGAGCGAAAACCTACTACAGGTGAAGTACTGCTGAATGGCAGAAGCGACTGGCCATTAAGCCAGCAGGCTTTGATGATGGGCGTTCTGCCACAGTCGTCTTCATTGAGCTTTCCATTTACTGTTGAAGAAGTTGTGCTACTTGGTCGTATTCCCTGCACATCGGATCACCAGGAAAATCTGGATATTGTTTCTAAAGCCTTGAAGGAAGTGGATGGTTTTCATCTGAAAGACCGTCAGTACACAACGCTTTCCGGTGGTGAAAAGCAGCGGGTTCATATGGCAAGGGTGCTGTCTCAAATCTGGACAGAGTCCGAACTGGGAAAACGCTATCTGCTACTGGACGAACCGACGTCAGCACTTGACCCGGCTCATCAGCAGTTAACCCTGAAAATGGCTCGAAAGCAGGCAGATCAGGGCATGGGGGTACTGGTTATTCTTCATGACCTGAATCTTGCAGCCCGCTATTCAGACCGTCTTGTCATCCTGAAAGAAGGGGCTATTGCCGCTCAGGGGACACCGGCTGAAGCACTGACCAGAGAGACTGTTGATGCTATCTTTGATATCGATGTCACTATTGCCGAGCATCCGGTTTACCAGTGCCCTCTGGTTATTAACAACTGATTGTTTTAGAGGCTGTTTGATAAGTATCGTCCGTAGCGAGGATTGCAGGAAATTGAGGATAAAAGTGCGGTTTTGAGAGGAGAATAGCTGGCTATTTGACGAACAAAAACACATTTTTAGACCAATTTACTGTGACCGCAGTAGGACAGATACTTTTCAAACAGCCTCTTAGTTCACGCTAAATAAATAACCCCCTGCTTTGAGGCAGAGGGTTATTGGTCTAACAATTCTTTATCTGCAGAATTATCTATTTAGGCAAAACCACTGATCTGCGCACCAATCACAATGACACTGGAAAGTACAAACAGCAGAGCAATAAAGCGCCAGCAGAACTTCGCCCAGTCACCCCAATCAATACGACACACGCCTAGTGTAGCCATCAGGGAAGCAGACGTCGGAACGATGATGTTTGTGAAACCGTCACCCAGCTGAAAAGCCAGAACAGATACCTGACGTGTAACGCCAGCGATGTCTGCCAGAGGTGCCATCAGAGGCATCGTCAGTGCTGCCTGACCAGAGCCTGAAGTCACGAAGAAGTTAAACACAGACTGGAACACGTACATAAACCAGGCTGCCACTACTTCTGGAAGGCCACTGATAGCGCCACCAGCACTGTTCAACAGAGAGTTCAGCACACTTGGGTCACCGGATTTACCGCCACCCAGAATCAGCAACACACCTTTGGCAGCACCTACCAGCAGCGCAGGAGCCAGCATGGTGCCAGCGCCTTCCTTAAAGGCAGCAGCAATGTCGTTCACGGTCATATTATTGAGACGAAATACTACGGCGATCGCACCAGCAACAATACCCATGGTAAAGAACTGGGAAGCAATCTCCGGCAGATACCAGGCATGAACCACAACGCCCCAGACAACCCATGCTGTGGTAGCAGCAACGGTCAACAACACCAGGGTATCACCAAAGTGCCAGCGGGATTCTTTCTGCTCTGTCGCCAGTTCTTTGAAGTGAACATCGCCTTTCTTACTGAAAGACAGTTCAGGGTTCTTTTTCACCTTGCTGGCATAAAGCATGGTAAACACAATGCCAATAATCGTGAAACCAACCCACATGGCGATACGGAAACCAGCTCCAGACAATACAGGAACACCGGCAATACCCTGAGCAACGGCTACGGAGAATGGGTTCATCCAGGAAGCTGCGAAACCAATCTGGGTCGCAACATACGTCACCATCACGGTAGTAATACCGTCATAACCCAGACGCACCATCAGTGGTGCAATGATAATAGCGAAAGCAACGGCTTCCTCACCCATGCCAAAGACTGCACCGCCCAGAGAGAAGAGTGCAAATAGAGCTGGAATAAACAGCGCTTCATTGCCTTTGGTCTTATCGATCAGGCGCAGAATACCGTTGTCGATAGTGCCGGTTCTCATCACAACGCCGAAAGCACCACCAATCACCAGCATAAACATGATAACGCCGATGGCTGAGCCCCACTTACTGCCAGACACCAGACCTTCAAAGACAAAGTTCATCAGGCCAATGCCGCCACCGCTTTCAAACAAGCCTACGGATTTGTAGAGCAGGTTTCCGGCTTCATCGGTTGCGTACTGGAATGAGGTTGGGTCTATAGCTGTTCGGCTTTTCTCAACACCATCCACCATGTAGGTAATGGTCTGGGAATCAAAATAACCCGCAGGAATCAAGTAGGTCAGCAGGACAGCCAGTGCCCCTATGATGAAGATCAACACCAGTGTGTCCGGCATCTGCCAGCGACTGGTCTGTTCTTCCTGATAAACTTCAGCAGTTGTTGAACTCATGAATACTACTTATCAAGACTTAATGTTACGCATAAAAATACCAATATTTTGAATAAAAAGTTAGAAGTAGATTCCGAAGTCACTTAAACAGTTAATCGTTTTGTACAAATAAATTGTTGTTTAATAGATGCATATAAAATGAATCTGTTTATTGGAAGTTGACGTATCTACGACATCGACAACATATAAACATCTGACATAAATGAGGTAGGGACATGTCTTTAACAGAGAAGCAGATCCAGCTGGTTACTGACTCCTGGAGTAAGGTAGCACCGATTTCACAACAGGCTGCCGAGCTTTTTTACAACCGTCTTTTTGAACTGGATCCGGCTCTGCGCCCACTGTTCAAAGGCAATATCAGTGAGCAGGGTGCAAAACTGATGAAGACTCTGGGTGTAGCTGTTGCTTCACTGACCAATCTGGAAGCTTTGGTTCCTGTCCTGAAAACTATGGGTAAGCAGCATGAAGAGTACGGTGTTGAAGCCTCACACTATCAGACAGTCGCAGAAGCTCTGCTGTGGACTCTTGAACAGGGCCTGGGAGATGACTTCACAGAAGAAGTAAAAGAAGCCTGGACTGCCACTTACGTTATTGTGGCTGACACCATGCTGAGTGGTTGTGAAGTACCAGCCTGATTAAAAAGGTTCAGAGACTGATTCTGTCCCTGAACCTTCCTTCCTACTTCTTTTTATCAATCACAATATGCGTCAGTGAGCCATCATTATTAATGGTAAATGCCTTACCAAAACCTACCGTGTACTGGCCATTAAACGGTGTCAGTTTAAACAGATGAAAATCCGACATACTTCTCAACAACTCAACAGTATTGCCAAACGCTTCCTGAAACTGATCCAGCCTAACGTTAAAAGCATCACAGCCTCTTTCAACTTCCTCTGTCGTACAGTTAAAGAAAGCTCTTTCTCTGGCAAACAGGTTTCTGGTTTCAGACTCAGGTACGGCGAACAGAATAGAGCACTTTGGGTTCAACAGAAGGTTAGCCGTGTGGTGTGCCAGTTCACTGATAAAAATATAAAACTCACCTTCTTCACTGCGGATAAAAGGCGTATAGCTGATTTCCGGATGCCCGGATTCTGACAACGTAGAAAGCGACAGGGTTTTATGTGAATCAACCAGCTTCTGACATTCTTTTGCATAACTATCGAGCTGGTTCTGATCCATCGTGTTCTTAACCATTTAGCGACTTAATGTTAATCAATCTCATTTACATCATACCTCAACCATCAGTGTCTGTCCCAGTACTTCTTTGATAACTGATACCACCCGGCGACAGTCCGCTTCTGGCATGCCTGAATAAATCGGCAGGGACAGGCAGTGTTTTGAGGCTGTTTCAGCAGCGAATAACTCACCAACAGTTCTGTATTTCCTATTTCTAAAGGCTGGATGATGCAGGGCTGCTGGATAGTGAACATCTTGAACAATGCCTGCGCTGTTTAATCGATTTTTAAGGTAATCACAGTCGTCTACCTGAATCATATACTGACTGAATATATGCCCGTCTCCGAAAGGTAATAAGAGCTCCTGTCCTGACAAAGCTTCATTGTAGTAGTGAGCAACATTCAGTCTTCGTCGATTATTCTCATCCAGATACTTCAGCAGGAA
Organism: Endozoicomonas sp. OPT23; assembly: GCF_009653635.1. Lineage (GTDB taxonomy): Bacteria > Pseudomonadota > Gammaproteobacteria > Pseudomonadales > Endozoicomonadaceae > Endozoicomonas_A. Next base: position 662,055 of record NZ_PPFD01000003.1, read on the forward strand.
TCTATACTGAGAAGCCTTCCGTTCATCCATGTAATTATTATCATTACCTACCTTATTCTGGCACGAATTCGTTGTATCCGGAGTTCTAGATTGCTGCAGTTTTACTCTGTTTTTATCGCTATTTGTGATCACCAAACCAGCACCAGAACCCCTCAATTCATTCTCCCCTGAACAAAATCTGAAACAGCCAAAATCACCAAAACAGCCTGTCTTAATTCCTGCTATTTCTGCACCCAATGACTGACTACTGTCCTCTATTAGAGTCAGGTTATACGTCTGGCAAAATTCTTGTATCTCCAGAATTCTGGCGGGCAAACCAAACTGATGAACTACCAGAATGGCTTTTGTTTTTTCTGATAGGGCTGCGTTCAAATATTGCGGATTGAGGTTGAACGTCTCAGGTTCAATATCCACAAAAACCGGAGTAGCACCAGCTTCCAGAATTGCTTCAGTGGTAACGATCGAAGCAAAAGGCGTTGTAATGATTTCATCACCAGAGCTTATACCGGCAACAGCTAAAACCATCGCGAGCGAATCATGCTCACCAGAACAGAACTCAGCGTAATCAGCGCCAAGATATTGGGCAGCTTCCTGCTCAAATTGCCTGATCTGCTCAATTTCTTGTTCACTCTTTTGCTCGCAATGACCCGCAGACTCAAAAACCTGCGGGTCAACCATTGGATTCCAGCTCATTGGCAACAACTAAACCTGAATAAGAAAATTCAAGATAGTCTCTTTCCAAAAAACGGACTTAATGGCTGACAGTTGTTACACAAAGCCTGCCCTGATTGAAAATCACAGGTTCAGCACAGGCAGTACCCGTTCAAGGCTAATGGCTTCAGTGGATATGTCTGCGCCCATGGCGATCACTTCTACTCCGGCTTTGACTGCATCCCTCAAAGCTTGTGCGTATACCGGGTCAATTTCTTCAGCTGCAGCGACTCTGTCTATGCCTGTGTGTTGAACACAGAAGAGCAATACAGCTCTGCCACCATTTTCAACAATACTGGTTAGCTCTCTCAAATGTTTAGTGCCACGGCTGGTAACCGCATCAGGAAACAAACCAAGACCATCTCCCATGGCCAGAGTGACGCTTTTCACTTCCACATAGCAGTCCGGCAGCCCTTCCTGCTGAAGCAGAAAATCAATGCGGCTGTTTTCCTCACCGTATTTCACTTCTCGACGGATTTCAGAATATTCTGTCAGGCTCTCTACTCTTTTTTCTCTGAGAGCTTCCTCAACCAATTTATTCGCTCTGCCCGTATTGAGCCCCGCCAGAGTCATTTTTTCTTCACCGTCAAACATAACCGGAATTTCGGCTAACTCCCAAGTGCAAGGGTACTTACGTTTAGGGTTTTCAGAATCCAGAAACCACACTTTTTTACCGGAAAAAAGGCAGTTTTTCATTGAGCCTGTATTGGGGCAGTGGATGGTGATCTGGTTGCCATCTTCCAGTTCAACGTCTGCCATGAAACGCTTGTAGCGAGAAATTAATTTCCCAAATTGCAGATTTTTTTCAAAGTTCATTCTATATTTTCATTAAATCAGTTGTTGATATTCTAAATTTGCATTCTATGATAGCGGCACAGCGGTTTCCTCAGAGAGTTATGACTTGTGTAAAACCACAAATCAAGGCTCGCTTTAGCTGAGTAAACACTTGTCGCCAGAAGCGGGCATCATTTTTTTATGGCAGTGTGCCATTGGTTTTGGTAGTTTCTCCGCTTCTATTAGGAAGGCAAGAGGCATAGGGTTCAGACCATGCGTTGTAAATGACGTTTTTACTGACCCTAGAAGTGTTGACCTCAGCTTTCAGGGAGGCCGGCAATTCCGGCATCGGATGGAAAGCCATGTTGTGCTGTAGGCCATGGCTATTGAAGAGAAGGTGATGGGGCTGTAATCATGTCAGCACAGAAACAAGCCGATCAAAGTAACATGCTTCGTTCATTCACTCCTTACGTGGAGAAAGATGGCGAAGAGTATATGAACGACGACCAGGTCGTGCACTTCACCAACATTCTCAAGCTGTGGAAGCAAGAGTTGATGGAAGAAGTGGACCGTACTGTGAACCACATGCAGGACGAAGCGGCCAATTTCCCGGACCCGGCAGACCGTGCCAGTCAGGAAGAAGAGTTCAGTCTGGAGCTGCGTACACGTGACCGTGAACGTAAGCTGATCCGCAAGATCGACAAGACTCTTACCCGCATCGAAGAAGAAGACTATGGCTTCTGCGACTCCTGCGGTGTAGAAATCGGTATTCGTCGTCTTGAAGCTCGTCCAACTGCAACACTTTGCATTGACTGCAAGACTCTGGCCGAGATCAAGGAAAAGCAACTGGGCAGCTAAATTTTTAGCTATCTGTTGCTGAAAGACCTACGACAAAAGCCGCGACATTTTATGTGCGCGGCTTTGTTGTATCTGGCAGAAACAACCATTCCGCTGATAAAACCATTATCATCAAATGCATCACTCTCCTGTTCTGACAATCAATGACTAATTCTTCCAGCTACATCTCTTCTAGCTACATAGGACGTTTTGCACCTTCTCCATCAGGACCACTTCACTTTGGTTCTCTGGTAGCTGCTCTGGCCAGCTATCTGGATGCTCGAGCAAATAACGGTAAATGGCTGGTTCGAATGGAAGATATTGATCCACCGCGAGAGCAGGCTGGTGCTTCTGACCTGATACTCAAGGCTTTGGAAGTTTATGGCCTGCATTGGGATGAAGACGTTCTCTACCAGAGCAATCGCTCTGAAGCCTATGATCAGGCAATAGAAAAATTACAAAAGAAAGACCTGGTCTACTGCTGCACCTGCACCCGCAAAGAGCTTCGTGGCACCAATGGCGTTTATCCCGGCAACTGTCGTGGACAACATCAGACAGAAAAAGCTCATTCGTTGAGAGTTCACTGCCCGGGTTCAGCTATCTCGTTTAATGATCTTATTCAGGGAACAACCTCATCCAGCCTGAACGATCTTGGTGATTTTATTATTAAGCGCAAGGATGGTCTTTATGCCTACCAGCTGGCTGTCTGTGTGGATGATGCTTTTCAGGGTATAACTCATGTTATTCGTGGTTCTGACCTTCTCTTCGCCACACCCTGGCAGCTCTCGTTGCAAACCATGATGGAAGTGCGTTCTCCGGTTTATGGGCACTTTCCTGTCATAACTCTCGATGATGGCGGAAAGCTCAGCAAGCAGAATCATGCGCCAGCTATTTCACTGGATAACCCCGTTCCAGCATTGATACAGGCTCTGAACGCTTTGGGGCAAAAACCTGAGAAACAGCTGGCAGAAGGTTCAATCAATGACGTCATTGAATGGGGAGTCAAAAACTGGCGACTCAACGCCATTGCTTCACGAATGGAAGTTCCTCTTACATCGCTGTAATAACCCTGTCGCTTTATCCAAACCATAGGGAATGATATACATAGAGTATTAAGTACACAGACATACGAATTCAGAAGCTGTTTGCCCGCCTGCGCCGGGCAAACAGCAATTTAATATCCGATTGCGTGTGTCTACACACTTAACTCTGTAGAGATCGATGTTTCCAGGGAGTGGACATGTCAGTTTTCAGCAAAGTAGTTCTTCACAAAAGTGATCGCAATAAAATTACACCTGCCTTCAAATTCATTTTGATGCTGGCTCTTGTCGCTTATGGACAGAGCAGTGCTGCGATCACACCTGACAAAATAAATCCCATGCCCGATGCGGCTATTGATATCACTGACTCAGAGTTCTGTCAGAGAGCACGCTTTGAGCGCGAAACCGCAGTCAGCAAAGAGCCTGACCTGAAAAAGATCGATGCCGTCAATGCTCAGGATGCTGCACTCTGCTTCACGCCCGATGAAAACCTCTACTTCGTTGCCAATCAGGAAGCTCAGGAAATCCTGGGACCTCACGCCCCCTGGTATGTTCAGATCAGTCAGGAATTCCGTACCCGTGTGAAGGAAGCCTGCAAAATCATGGGTTACAAGAACGACGAAATCAGCCGTGCTTATGACCACTGCATAGAAAACCGTTATGAAGAGCTGATGGGGCCCTACGAAGACAAATACCGTCGTGAGGCCGGTAACTATGTCAGCAAACGCAAACAGGTGGCAGAGAGTCTGGTAGTGCGTTGTGATGCAGCACTTAGCATCAAAAGAAAACGCCTGCCCAGAGACATTAAATTCCCTCTCGCCTACTACGACGAACGCATCAACGCGTTACCAAGCTGGTTTCTAAATGAAAAGCTGGACGATCCCAAATGGATCAGAAAGATGGGCGAACTTAAGGCCAACGAATTGATGAATGAAATTCTTGGTGATGACTGCCCTGGCAATATGGTGTTCTGGGTGACTTACAGTCCTCCTGGCATTTAATACCAAAGAGCTATACCTCACTCCATTAAGTACTCGACAGTTATTTGCCCGCTTTCGGCAGGCAAGTAACTTATGACTTCTGACCACAACCCTACTAGCGATTAATACCCTCAGCTTTGCGGTTTATCGCTACAGTCGGTAACATGGCAGTCCGGCTCAAATTAGTACTGTCGTTACATGTACATTTATCGTCTGGTTCTCTTACTGGTCATCAGCATTTATCTTTTTTCTCCAGCCATTATGGGTTGGTGGATCACCACCGGAAATAACTGGTATCAGCCCTGGATTCTCTGGCTCATCGTTATAGCTGCGGGTTTTGTACTTCAGCCCAGGAGCGAATCCGATGAACTTTGATCTGCAGGACCTGCTGCTGGTCAGTGTCGCCTATCTTTTAGTGTTGTTCTTCTTTGCATGGGCAACAGAAAAGGGCTGGATTCCCAAAAGTGTGGTGCGCCATCCGGCGGTCTATGTTTTGTCCCTCGGAGTCTACGCCAGTAGCTGGGCTTACTATGGCAGCCTTGGTATAGCCAGCGAACACGGCTATGTCTTTCTTGCTTATTACTTTGGTATCAGTGGTGCTTTTCTGCTTGCACCCGTCTTGCTCAGCCCCATATTGCGAATAACCCGAACTTATCAGCTCACTTCTTTAGCCGATGTTTTTGCGTTCAGGTTTCGAAGTCCGTTAGCTGGCACACTCGCCACAGTGCTGATGCTTACGGTCAGCATGCCTCTGCTATCCCTGCAGATTCAGGCCGTCTCAGACAGTATTCACCTGATCAGTAACGAATATTCCCCTAAAACCTTGGCCATCGTTTTCTGCATGATGGTCACCTTGTTCGCCATTCTCTTTGGTACCCGACATATCTCGGCCCGAGATCAACACCAAGGGCTGGTTGTCGCCATGGCGGTGGAGTCTATCGTAAAGCTTCTGGTGATGATGACACTGGGTGGCGTGATTCTGTTTCAGGTATTCAATGGCTTTAGCGGCGTTGAAGAGTGGCTGGCCAACAACAATGAAACTCTAGCCGGAATGCAAACGCCAGTTGAAGACGGTCCCTGGCGAACCATGCTGCTGATGTTCTTCGCCTCTGCCATCGTTATGCCTCATATGTTCCATATGATCTTTGCCGAGAACCGTGGTCGACAATCGTTGAATGTCGCCAGCTGGGGAATGCCGCTGTTTCTGCTGGTGCTTAGTCTGCCAACTCTGTTGATTCTCTGGGCCGGCATCAAGCTGGACACTCCGGTCACTGCGGATTACTTCACCCTGATGATTGGTCATGCGCTGGATATGCCCTGGCTGACCATTGTTTCTTACGTAGGTGGTCTGGCGGCTGCCAGTGGCCTGACCATCGTGACGACGCTGGCACTGTCTTCAATGATTCTGAATCACCTGGTGCTGCCTTACTATCCAGCCCACAGACAGATGGAAATAAACATCTATCGCTGGCTGTCCTGGGTTAAACGACTACTGATTGCCACTCTGATCATGGCTTCCTACGGCTTTTACCGGCTCTGGGAGTCCCAGCACGCACTCTACAATCTCGGCGTTATTGCTTACGTGGGTGCGTTGCAACTACTTCCAGGTGCGCTCTGTGTGCTTTATTGGCCGAAGGCTAATCGCATAGGATTTATTACCGGCCTGATTGCAGGCACCAGTATCTGGCTGGTGACCATGATGTTGCCCCAGATGATTGATATCACCGTTTACAGTCCATCGTTTTCGGATATGTCGTCATACCTTTATCAGCAATGGCATCTGTTTGGCATGATCTCGCTGGCAGTCAACGCCACGCTGATTTACGCAATATCATCCCTGACTAATATGAGCCCTGAAGAAAAAGCAGCGGCATCAGCTTGTCAGGTTGAAAATCCCGGCGGACGAGAACACAAAATCCCGGTAGCCAAATCCGCTTACGACTTCCATGAGATGCTCAGCAAACCTCTGGGCAGCCTGGTTGCACGACAGGAAGTAAGCAGAGCGCTTAAAGACCTGAATATGCGCGAAGATGAAAGCCGTGCACATTCTCTGGTCCGTCTGAGAGATAGGATTGAGAAAAACCTGTCCGGTCTGATGGGGCCAACGGTTGCTCATGAAATTGTTGAGAACTTTCTGCCATGGGATAAGGACAAAGGTTATGTGCCTCAGGATATCCACTTTATGGAATCCAGACTGGAGGCTTATCACAGCCAGCTAAGCGGTCTTGCCGGTGAACTGGATAGTCTGCGTCGTTATCATAGAGATACCTTGAATAACTTGCCGATGGCGCTCTGTTCTGTCGACAGCAACGGTGATGTAATGCTCTGGAATCATGCAATGAAAGAGCTGACCGGCATAACAGCGCAGGATGTGCTGGGCGCACCTCTGGCACAGATACAGGCCCCCTGGAATAAAATCCTCGGGCATTTCTCTACCATTAAAGACCAACACTTGCTCAAACACAGTGTCGAGATAGAAGACAGAAGACGCTACTTCAATCTCCACAAAGCCAACATTGAAGCGCCTGCATCCGGCACCAGTGGTAACACCGTTATGCTGCTGGAAGATCACACTGAAAATCAGGTGATGGAAGATCAGCTGTTTCACAGTGAACGTCTAGCTTCTATTGGCCAGCTGGCGGCTGGTGTGGCCCATGAAATCGGCAACCCGGTGACCGCTATTGATTGCCTTGCCCAGGAGCTGAAAGCTCTTTCTGATGAAGCTGAAACCCGCGAAGTAGCAGGGCAGGTTCTGGACCAGACCAAACGAGTCACCCGCATTGTTCATACGCTGGTGAGCTACGCCCACAATGGCCAGAACCGAACTGATAAAACAACGCTGGGAGCCGTAAACATTGAGGCCTGTGCCCAGGAATCCATAACCCTGTTGCAACTTGGCAGAAAGAGCGACAATATCAGGTTTCTGAATTTGTGTGATTCTGATCACAGTGTGACGGGTGATCAGCAGAAACTTCAGCAGGTCTTTATCAACCTGCTGACCAATGCAGTGGACGCCTCGATAGACAACGCAGCGCGTTCAGGAAGCAGCACAATAACAATAAGAACCTCAGCAACCCCGCATACGGTCAGCGTCGAAGTTGAAGACCAGGGTCACGGTATACCAGCCGTGATTCAGGAGCGCCTGTTTGAACCATTTTTCACCACAAAAGAGGCTGGTAAGGGGACTGGCCTCGGACTGGCACTGACCTGGAATATTGTCGAGGAACACTTCGGCTCCATTCAGATTGTCAGCCCTGTGGATAAAGTGCTGGAGAGAGGCACTCGATTTATCATTTCCCTGCCGCGTTATGAACCGTACAGCCTTGCAAACGAAGAGGCTGAAAAAAAGAGTATCAGGCAGCAGCAAGGTGACGTGACTTACGCGCCCCACGATCAGTGGGAGCAAAAGGGGGAAACCGTATGAGCCGTGGCAATATACTGATCGTCGAAGATGAGGAGATTATCCGTGCTTCCCTTCGTCGATTGCTGACACGCAGCGAATACACTGTCAGCGAGGCCGGTTCTGTGCACGAAGCAGAGCTGTCCTACAACCTGAAAGACTATGACATGATCATCAGTGACCTGCGCTTACCAGGCTCACCGGGCACTGAACTGATTAGCCTTGCAGAAGGCATTCCGGTACTGATCATGACCAGTTACGCCAGCATGAATTCTGCTGTCGATACCATGAAGCTGGGTGCAGTTGATTATATCGCCAAGCCGTTTGATCACGCTGAAATGCTCGATCGCATCAGTGCAATCATGTCACGCAGGCCTGCAGCACCCGATAAAAGCAATACTATCGAGGAATGCCCTGAAAGTGGCTTCAGTGGCATTCTCGGACAGTGTGATGCTATGCGCCTGTTGTTCAAACGCATCAAGAAAGTCGCACCCACCACTGCCACTGTTCTGATTCAAGGCGAATCCGGAACCGGTAAAGAGCTGGTCGCCAAGGCCATTCACGAGAACAGTCGTCGAGCCAATGGCCCGATGATATCGGTAAACTGTGCAGCCATTCCTGAAACCCTGATTGAATCTGAACTGTTCGGTCATGAAAAAGGCTCTTTTACCGGCGCTTCTGCAGCCCGCACAGGTCTGATCGAAGCCGCAAACGGCGGAACTTTGTTTCTGGATGAAATTGGCGAATTGCCACTGGAAGCTCAGGCTCGTCTTTTGCGTGTACTTCAGGAAGGTGAGATTCGTCGCGTAGGCTCAGTCCATTCACTGAAAGTGGATGTACGACTGATTGCCGCAACCCACAGAAACCTTCGTAAGCTTTCTTCTACCGGTGACTTCCGTGAAGACCTTTATTATCGTCTCAAGGTGGTGGAGTTACGAATTCCGGCACTCCGTGAACGCGGTAATGATGTCTTAATGCTGGCTGAAAAACTGCTGGAAAGAATCTGTGAAAAGATGGAGCGGGAAACCTACTCCTACTCACCGGAAGCCATGGCGGCTATTTGCCAGCACCAGTGGCCAGGCAATGTCCGGGAGCTAGAGCACGCCATTGAAAGGGCAGTGATTCTCAGCGACGACGATATCATCATGCCGGAAGGCATGGATCTGGATGTTCAGATCAAAAGCACCATGTTCCGAGTTTCCTCCGCGACAACGGCTGCCGACAATGCTGGCAGCAGCAATCCGGTTGTTGAAAACCAGGACGGCTTATCTCTGGAGGACTACTTCCAGCGTTTTGTTCTTGAGCATCAGGACCAGATGACAGAAACCGAACTGGCGCAAAAACTGGGAATAAGTCGCAAAACGCTTTGGGAACGTCGCCAACGTCTGGGAATTCCACGGAAAAAAGCTTCTGCCTAGCAAACCTATGTGATACAACACAGATGCTAATAACAATAAAAACAAAGCAGTCTCAACTGCTTATGGAACGCATCTGTGGATTACATCGTTTACGCCATTCCTGTATTTCTGGTTATGATTTTCATAGAAGTCATCATCACTCGCCTCAGGAAAAAAGACTACTACCGTCTGAATGACTCTATTAACAGTCTGAGCATGGGCATGCTCAGCATCTCCAGCGGTATTCTCACCAAAGTTATAGAAGTCGCCATTTACACCACTATCTTCTCAATCGTCGCTATCTTTGAATTGAGCACTGGAGACTGGTGGGTCTGGTTGCTGGCATGGTTTGCCTATGATCTCTGTTTTTACTGGGGGCATAGAAAAGGCCATGAGATTAATATTCTCTGGGCTGCCCATGTTATTCATCACCAGAGTGAAGAATACAACCTGACAACAGCCCTCAGGCAGAGCAGCAGCAAGTTTCTGCTGGGCTGGATCTTTTATATTCCCCTCGCAATCATCGGTATTCCACCGATCGTTTTCTTTACTGTTGGGCTGGTAAATCTGCTCTATCAGTTCTGGGTTCATACACGTCATGTACCAAAACTGGGCTGGTATGAGTTGTTCTTTGTCACGCCTTCAAACCACAGGGTTCATCACGCCAAAAACAGAAAATATCTGGATAAAAACTACGGTGGTGTTTTTATTATCTGGGATCGCATCTTCGGTACTTTTCAGGAAGAACAGGATGAAGGTGAGTACGAACCTATTCGTTACGGAACCCTGAAACCCCTGCGAAGCTGGAACCCCATCTGGGCAAACTTTCAGATTTATCAGGCTCTATGGGCTGATGCGAAAGCAACCGGAAGCTGGAAAGAAAAATTTACACTCTGGTTTAGAAAGACAGGTTACAGGCCAGTCGATGTTACCAAGCCCATGAAGTTTCCTGATATCCATGGTTATAAGAACTATAACCCTGTCGTTAGCAATAGCCTCACCATTTACGCTGGCATTCAGTTTTTTATTCTGATGATTGCAACTACCAGTTTGATGGCAACCTATCACCTGACTCCAGGCTGGCAGAACACTTTATCGATAGCCGTGATTGCATTAAATTTGTTAATGATTGGCTGGCTGCTGGAAAAACCACAGAAGACGATAAAGCTGGAAACGACCAGATTCAGTATCAGCCTTGCTGCGCTGATACTAGTCAGCCTGAAGCCGGTGATCAGTCCATTACCACTGATCGTGGGTCTGGCAATTGCTCTGCCTTCTCTTCTTATTATTCATTTTACCGGTATGAACAGAGACGTGGTGGTTACTGAAGAGGTTCAGGAAGCTCTCTGAAACTTTCTGGATCTGATTAGTCATACTCATTGAAGCGACGACGCTTAACTTTAATATCCGTCGCTTCAATCTTATAGAAAGAACGAATATCGTCGCCTGTGTAGTCACCTACGTTCATTTTCCCTGTCACCTGATAGCGAACCTGTGTCGATTGATTGAACTTAAGGCCTTCAGGGTAATTAACCAGTGTTGCCTGATTAGGCTTAAGCACCTGGTCAGTATGGCTCCAGCTGGTGATTTTTCTGACAAACAGAAACTCTGTGCTTTTGCCATTTTCCTGCAGGTTTTGAGGCAGCAGATACCCGGTGAGAGCGACATTCTTTCCTGCTAACTCAGTGCGAGCTGTATTATGAAAAGTCTCCATATAGAGTCTTAAATCAGTCTGAGAAAGCTTCCCTGTTCGGTATTTTTTGTAGATTTCAGGATCAATATCCGGTGTCAGACTCTTCCAGTTGATGGCTAAAGGTTCTTGCTTCGTTACTTCAGAAGCCGTTGCCACTTGTACAGGTATCGCAGTTGAAGCCACCAGTAACACTGCAGCCAGTAATCTTCCCGTCACTATCCGGTACTCTTCTACTTAAGAACAGTCCTGAAATAAATTCCTGTTTCCCGAGTTACTTCGGAAAGCTATTTCGGAACTGCTCCTTATCCATTCTACATAAACAAACAGCCGCCCAAAGGCAGCTGTTTGCATGTTCAAATCACTGATTCATGGTATCAGTGTTTAGCAACGATCTTCTTCAGAGCTGCACCCACTTCAGGGTGAGTCATGATGCCGTTGAATTGCTTCTTGGCAGACCTAGGACCGTAAACAAACACGCCTACTGGTGTATCTGTGTGAGTACCGGTACCCCATACAGTGTGCTGTTGTTCGCTCAGTACACGACCGATCAGGTCTGCACGGTTTTCTGTGCCGTAAACATAGAATGACTTGAAGTCATTAATCAGTGGTACTGTTTCAGCGCTCAGGTAGCTGTGGTTTTCCTTGAAGAACTCATTGGTTTCAGTCTCCATGATGCTTTCAGCCATCTCTGGAGTTACTTCAAACGCATTGTGTTCGTTCAGCAGAGCAGCTAGGCGATCAGGAGTCTGCTCTTCAGCAGGCAGACCGAAAAACTCATAGTTGATGTTGGCGTGAGACTTGGTCTGTGCAGCCAGCTTGTCCAGTACGGACAGATCACCAAAGTTCCACTGAGGTGTGTAGCCCAGACCTTCAAAAGCTGAACCAGGCTTGCTGAAGTCAGTATCAGGCACTTCTACTGCATTGTAAGAGAAACCAAAGGAACCGGTTTCATGGTCAGCAGTGACAACTACCAGAGTATCATTACGCTGAGCAGCCCACTCGTATACGTAGTTGATAGTTTCATCAAACTTCAACATCTCGTGCAGCATAGTGCCAGCGTCGTTTTCATGACCGGCCCAGTCAATCAGACCGCCTTCAACCATCAGGAAGAAGCCGTCTTCATCCTGGGAAAGAATGTCCAGTGCCTTCATGGTCATTTCTTTCAGGGTTGGCTGAGTACGCTCACGAGGCGTGTCTTTGGTAGCTTCCCACTGAATACCATTGTACATGGCAGAGTTGGCAAACAGACCCAGAACCTTGCCGTCCTCGATACGTCTCAGTTTCTTCCAGTCATAGGCCAGCTGATAACCGGCACGATCTGCTTCTTTCAGCAGGTCTCGGTCGTCCTTACGCTTGGACTTGATGGAGAAAGCACCCTTGGTACGTTTTACGTAACGGTCATACCAGTCGCCTTTCTCGTTGACAGACTTAGGCAGGAAGTGACGGGCACCACCAGACAACAATACGTCAACGTCCGCTGCCAGCATTTGTTCAGCAATTTCGTTTTCCATGCTGCGGTGAGCAACGTGAGCAGCAAAAGCAGCAGGCGTTGCGTGGGTAATACGAGTATCAGAAATCAGGCCAGTCGCCTTACCCTGACTCTTGGCAAGTTCCAGTACAGTTTGAACCGGGTTACCGTCTTTATCGATACCGATAACTTCAGACAGCGTTGGCTCACCAATCGCCAGCTGAGTAGCGGAGCAGGCAGAGTCAACCACCAGAGTATCAATAGGGCTGGTGCGTGACAGAACAATCTTGCCGTCTTTAGCCAGTTTGGCAAGACCTGTTGGCTCACCGTTATAAGGAGAGCTTTCAGCACGGTTAGCATAGGTTTCCAGCAGACCTACCTGCTGAACACCCATGCCGTCACCAATCATCATGATGACGTTTTTAACGGCTGCCTGAACAGTCATTGGCATTGCCAGCGATGCGGACATCACACCGGCAACAACCAGACCTTTGGTCGTTTTAGTTTTCATAGTGCCCTGTACAAATTTTATTCATTATATTTTTGGAAGCGTAATACTATACATATACTGTCGTCTTTAAAAGACGTCGATAGTCGCTTTTATTGTTTTGTATCAAGGGCTTGAAGAAACTACCGGGTTAATCACCAAAGTTGCGAACTCTGACAATATTTATCAGGAATTAAGATGACTGCTTATTATTGAAGTAATCATCCTCTATCAAGGCGTCGGGATGTTTTTTGCAGATATGATTTCTCTCGTTCTACTGCCTTGGGATATTCAGCTGCAATGTCGTCCTTCGTGTAACCATACATAACATGTTCAATCAGCTTCGGCGTCATATGCTTAAATTTTGCAGGGTCTTTCATTGCACCTAGCAAAGCTGCGCTTAAGTGACCTCGCAATTCTTGCTTGGCTGACAAACTGAGTTTTGAAGCCCGTATATCAGCCAGTACCTGCTTGTATTCCCTAATTTCTCTTACTGATGAGATCGATCTGTCTATATCCCCGAAACCCAGTTTTTTTGAGGGAGTAATACCTCTCACGTATTCAGCAACATTCGCTCTGTCTGGCTGAAGTGCCGTGATACTTTCTTTTTCTTGAGGCTTTGTTCCTGTTTTTCTACGTACCGCTCCTCCACGAGCCAGCACTCTTTCACTAGTTGGTGTAGGTGGTGTTGTTTCCTTTTTTTCGTCAGGTGCTGATTTGTTTGCGGTAGGTTTATCAAAATCCTGATTAGCTTTCCTGTAAGCTTGGTCCATTGCTTTCTGCTCGACCTTTGCTTCTCTTTGCTCTTTCTTCTCCTGTCTCTGTGCAGCCTTTCTTTTGGTTTTTAAGACCGCAACTTCCTGCTTTAATTTCTCTACTTCACTGCCGGCTGCTGCTCTCTGTTTTTTTGTTTCTGCAGTAAGGGCATCCGCGCCGAAGCCATGCTTCCCGGACTCTCTTTGTATCCCTCCCAGTAGCTTGTTGGCTGAAGACTGAACCGACTTGGCCTTCTTCAGAGCTGCTTCTACAGAAGCAAGTTCCTTCCCAATCGCCTTACTGGATTTGCCTTCTGCTTCTTTGATTCCTTTCCTGATAGTGCCAACATCAGCTTTGAGAGTGCCTGCTCTACGGTTCAGTTTATCTTCAGATTTTCTGGATTTTTCGTTCGCTTTAGCTTCCATGCTCAACCGTTTTTTTAATGCTCTGAGCTCACCTTTTGCCTGCTCCAACTCATCCTTTCGTTGATGAACGAGCTCTGTCGCTGCAATAATCGCGGCTTCCGCCTGCCCACCAGCAGGGCTTAATTCATTGCCACCAAGCCCGGCACTTCTGAGATTCATATTCAGGGCAGCACTCTTATCCAGCCCGCTAGCCTGATTAAGCAGGTTTTTTGCCTGTTTAAGATTATCTCTTGCCTGACTGACCTGAACTTCGAAGGCACCTTCACTGCGAACCTGAGGCTCGTATCCCCCTTTTCTTTGCTCTGTTTCAATTCGACCTATAAGACGATCAGCTCTCCCAAACATAATACTTTCTTCTTGGGATAGTCGTTCAGGTACAGGAGCAGCAGGCGTTAAATGCACTTTAACGTCAGAAGGGGCTTGTGAGGTGATGCCGTACTGGCTAAGAGACTTGCTATCAAGTGCAGGGTAAAGACGAGCCGATTTTAACTGGCTGGGAGCTTGATGCTCAGTAATGGAATGTCTGTTTATCCGCCCTGGGTTATCAGCACCCTTGGATATAGATACCCTTTCGCTAGCTGCCTTCTGGTCATGGTTTATTACGCCACCTGATTGAACCGACCCCAGTCCCATAATTCGCAGTCCTTTGCCATTCGACAGATAAAATAAAAGCCTCATAAAGAGGCTTCTCATTTAAATCTAGCAGTGGCTTCAGGCTCAGCTACGCATCCAGCCGTGGAATTTCTGCACCCACTTCAGCACACCTTCCGGTGCATGGGCTCTTTTCCACTCGCCTGCCGCGTATTTATTGGCTTCACTCAGAGTTGGATAGATATGAATGGTACCCAGAATCTTGTTCATTCCCAGACCATGCTTCATGGCACTGATGTATTCAGTAATCAGCTCACCGGCGTGATAACCGACAATGGTGCAACCCAGAATCTTGTCGCTGCCTGGTTTAGTCAGAACTTTGACGAAACCTCTCGCCTCTTCATCCGCAATAGCCCGGTCAAGGTCATCAATGCCGTACTTGGTGACTTCGTAAGGAATACCCTGTTCCTTCGCTTCAGTCTCGTTCAAGCCGACACGACCTACTTCCGGGTCAGTGAAAGTTGCCCAAGGCATCACTGAATAGTCCACCTTGAACTTCTTGAACTTGCCGAACAGCGCATTTACCGCGGCAAACCAAGCCTGATGAGCAGCCGCGTGAGTGAACTGATAAGGACCAGCCACATCACCACAGGCATAGATGTTCGGGAATTTTGTCTGAAGGTAGTCGTTAACAGCCAGAGTACCGCGTTCAGTGACTTCTATCCCCAGTTCTTCCAGCCCCATATTACTGGTGTTGGCTCTACGGCCTGTAGCAAACAATACTGCATCAAAGTCGATCTCTACTTCCTGTCCTTCATGCAGCGCTTTCAGATACTGACGACCATTGTCGTTATGGAAAGACTTGGGTTCGTGCTTCAAACGAAGATCAACGCCGTCTTTCAGGAACTGCCTTTTCACCAGCTCGGAAACGTCTTCATCTTCACGATGCAGCAGTCGTGAACCGTGATCCAACTGAGTGACGTTAACACCCAGACGAGTGAAAGCCTGTGTCAGCTCACTGCCGATAGGGCCTGCACCGACCACCAGCAGTTTCTCCGGCTTTTCACGGATATCCCAAATAGTGTCAGACGTGTAGTAAGTGATGTCGTTCAAACCCGGCAAAAACGGCACGAATGGACGACCACCACTGGCAATAATGATGTTCTTGCTGGTAATGCGTTTGCCATCAACTTCCACTTCCCACGGGCTGATCAGCTTGGCGGCACCTGTCACACATTCGACGCCCAGACTTGAGTAACGCTCAATCGAGTCGTGTGGTTCAACCTGCTTGATGACGGATTGAACCCGTTCCATCACCTTGGTGAAGTTCACTTCAGCCTGAACATTTTCCAGACCGAACTCTTCACCCCGATGCATGTAATGAGCCATCTTTGCCGAGCGAATCAAAGCCTTGCTGGGGACACAGCCGGTGTTCAGGCAATCACCACCCATTCTGTGCTTTTCAATCAGGGTGACCTTGGCTTTTACGGCAGCAGCAATATAACTGCTGACCAGCCCCGCCGAACCAGCACCAACCACCAGCAGGTTGTTATCGAATTTCTCTGGCTTATTGAAGCCTTTATAAACAGGGTTACCGAACAACATATGGGTTACTCCCCTTTGTTCTTTTTGATCAGAGACATAGCTTTACGTGCAACCCACGGGAAAATACCCAGCAGCACAAAGGAGCCAATTAGTTCAGGTGTCAGGATGCCGCTGGCAGAGAGTTCTTCAACCTGTCCCAGCTGTGCACCGGCGTTAACGAATACCGCTGTACCCGGCAGCATGCCTAACTGGCTGACCCAGTAGAAGGTTCTGGCCTTCATGGGTGTCAGACCCATTACCAGGTTGATGACAAAGAAAGGGACGGCAGGAATCAGACGAAGGCTTAACAGGTAGAATGCACCGTCTTTCTCCACCCCCTTGTTGATGGTTTCAAGATAGTTGCCAAACTTGTTCTGAACCCAGTCACCAAGAAGGCTGCGAGCAATCAGGAAAGCCAGCGTCGCACCAATGGTGCTGGCAAATGAGATAACCAGCAGGCCTGTGCTCAAACCAAATATTGCACCACCAATCAGAGTCAGCAAAGCTGCGCCTGGCAGGGAAAGAGCTGCAGCAGCTACATAGACAATAAAGAAGATGGCGATAGTTTGAGCCGGATTTTCACTGTAAAGGCTTAAAAAATAGTCTCTGGTCAAATACTGCTGGCCATCCAGCAGGTAGAATGCGACTACAGCGCCAACGATGGCGAGTAGAAGAAGTATTTTACTTTTGTTCATTGAACAATCCCAAGTAGTCTGACTGCCAGAGCAGCTCTTTGAAGAGAGTCTTTTACAGAGAGTTTTGTATAATGCCTGTCTGTCTTTACGTTAGCCATTTCACTTTGGTTTCACCGAGTTAAGAAAAATGATTCAAAGACCCTTTCCTTCCAGTCGACCAAGACGCATGCGATTTGATGATTTCTCCCGTCGTTTGATGAGAGAAAACGTCCTGACGGCGGATGACCTGATCTATCCAATGTTTGTACTGGAGGGAGAGAATCAGCGTGAAGCCATTCCTTCCATGCCGGGCATTGAACGTATGAGTGTGGACCTGTTGCTGGAAGAAGCCAAGGAACTGGTCGAGCTGGGTGTTCCTGCCATCGCTCTGTTCCCTGTAGTTTCTGCAGATAAGAAGTCTGATCTGGCGGAAGAAGCTTACAACCCTGAAGGTCTGGTTCAGCGCACTGTTCGTGCTTTGAAAGCTGCCGTACCTGAGCTGGGTGTGATCACCGACGTTGCTCTGGACCCATTCACCAGCCACGGTCAGGACGGTCTGACAGACGAAACCGGCTATGTGATGAACGATGAAACTACTGACGTGTTGGTGAAGCAGGCTCTGTCCCACGCTGAAGCCGGTGCTGATATTGTAGCGCCATCCGACATGATGGATGGCCGTATCGGTGCTATTCGCAAAGCACTGGAAGAAGCAAAACACATCAATACTCGTATTCTGGCTTACTCTGCCAAATACGCTTCCAGCTATTACGGTCCTTTCCGTGATGCTGTTGGTTCTTCAGGTAATCTGGGCAAGGGCAACAAGAAAAACTACCAGATGGATATCGGTAATCTGGATGAAGCCGTACATGAAGTGGCTGCCGACCTGAATGAAGGCGCAGACATGATTATGGTGAAGCCGGGTATGCCTTATCTGGACGTAGTTCGTCGTGTGAAAGACGAACTGAAAGCCCCCACCTTTGTGTATCAGGTGAGTGGTGAGTACGCCATGCATCAGGCCGCTATTGATAATGGCTGGCTGGATCGCGATGCCATCATCATGGAATCCCTGCTCTGCTTTAAGCGTGCGGGTGCAGATGCCATTCTGACCTATTACGCTAAAGATGCTGCGAAACTACTGCAGAAGTAATTAAAGAAAGGGTCACTTCTAACTTTGCTCTTTGTGAAACTCTGAAGAGTGCCAAAGAGCAAAGCAGTGATCCTATTCATTAACAAAATCGGTATATACCTCAACCAGAAACATTAGTCTTCTGCTTCTGGTAACAACCCTTTCCTGTCATCACTTCTTTTTACATTTGAAAAGTAAGCTGTCTGAGCCGGTACAAAGTTGGCGTTATTTGCATTTTTGTAGCGCGACATAAACGAACGATAAACACCGTACTTAAAGTACACTCGCTGCGCTGTCATTGTTGCCCCATGATAATCGACCTTTTTTTCTCCATTGACCCAAACCGAGAAGAAGCCTTTATCATCCTTAGTCCATCTGACATGGACTTCAATTCTATGCCACTTGCCTCTGAGTTCACTTTCATCAATTAACAGATAGTCTTTCTTTGTATTGCTAGGGATATGATTATCCAGATGATAACCTCCACTGGAATTTTGAAACATCCATGCAGGGTGTGACTGGTACTGATGAAACTGACCCAGGGCAACCTTGGTTGGATAAACATTTGGATAGCTTTCCGGAAAGTATATAGACCAGCCATACCAGTATTCATTGCCTGGATAATTATCTTTATCGACTTCTGTTAGCTCGCTCCTTTCCCGGTCTTTTTCACAGTCGTTCCAGCCACTGTTACTGCTGCAATCACCAGGCCTGACGTCAAAGACTTCGATCATTTGAGACGGAGCGGTTTTTGTTGAGTCTTCTATTACTGAATAACCATAACTCGTTATGTTCAGGGAGCGCTTGAATGGACCAAAATTACCACGGTCGTTGGCTGAGCAGGCGCTTGTCAGGGAAACAAGTATCGCTGTTTGTATCAGGTTTATTATTTTTGCCATAACCTTGCCAACAACCAGTCCATTATTTAGTTTCTTATAGCGAAAAGAGTAGCTGAATTTATCTACCCTTTTCGTATGAAAGCCTTATTTTAAAACTCTCTCAATAGCATGAGTGACTTCAGCACACTTCTCATCGTTCAATGCGTCAGCATGTGGGCTGGCAAAGCGTCCGGAGTCATTATCGAAATATTTTCCTGAAGCATTGGCAAACTCATCAGACAAGGCAGCTCTAACCAGAATATCCGCACCTATTCGAAGATCACCACCAGAAACGCCATAAGCTTCCTTGACCATTTTGCTGCCCAGCATCGAGGCCGGATTAACTGCAACAACAACTGGCCCCTGGCTGCCAATGGTTTTCGCCAAGTTATTGTTCCACATAGTTAACGCCAGCTTACTCTGGGCGTAAGCAAGTCCATCATTCAATCTTACTCTGCCAGCAAGAGCATGAAGATCAACTGGAGCCTGAGCCGCTGAAGACAGGTTCACAACTCGACCTTCAGCGTTCATCAGCGGCAGTAGTCTTTTAGTCAGCAGATAGGGTGCAATGGTATTAACAGCAAAGCGGGCATCCAGACCTTCTTCAGTGATCGGATCAGCAATACTGTAAACGCCGGCATTGTTGATCAGAACATCCAGTTTTTGATGATTGGCTGAAATCTCTTTTGCCAGAGTCTCGACATCAGACACCAGAGACAAATCTGCCTTATAGGTTTCAACCTGAGCATTAGTATCCAGTTTCAGTAGCTCAGCTTTTGTCTTCGCCAGTTTCTTATCGCTTCTGCCATGGAGCAGAATATGATGCCCCTCAGTAACAAGGAGCTTTGCTGTTTCAAATCCAATGCCGTCAGTGGCACCAGTAATCAGAATGGTCTTGGCCATGTTATTCACCACTTCAGGCATTATTGGCGGTCGTTAAACCGCTACTACTACTTTACCAGTCGCCTTGCCGCTGGAAAGACGGGCATGAGCTTTTCCGACTTCTTCAAGGCTGTAATCTGTTTCGTCCAGCACAGGTTTCAAACCACCCGCTTCCGCAATACGAGCAATTTCAGTCAGAATTTCACCATGCACTTCACGACCAACGTTGTGAATCATCGGGATCAGCATAAAGACTACGTGCAGTGACAAGCCTTTGAAGTGTGCAGTCGCCAGGTCCATCTCTACCATGGAAACCGTAGTGGCTACCTGACCATTCAGTGCTGCAGCATCAAAAGAGTTAGCGATATTGTTAGCACCAACAGAATCAAAGACCACATCAAAGCCGACGCCTGACGTGTGCTCTTCAACATAGTCCACTACGCTTTCTTCGAGATAGTTAATGCTTTCAGCACCCAGTTCATTAATCAGGTTCAGATGCTCTTCTGTACCTGCGGTAGAGTAAACGTCAGCACCAAAATGTTTTGCCAGCTGCAGTGCAACATGACCTACACCACCAGCACCGCCATGAACCAGAACCTTTTGTCCCTGCTTCACGCCCGCTCTTACCAAACCTTCGTAGGCAGTGATTGCAACCAGAGGCAAAGCCGCCGCTTCTTTCATGCTCAGGCTTACCGGTTTTTTGGCAATCAACTTTGCATCGGCCAGCATGTATTCGGCCAGTGCGCCCTGAAGTTCACCAAGACCACCTGCACAACCGTAAACTTCATCCCCTTCTTTAAAGGCTGTTACACCTTCACCGACAGATTCAACCACACCGGCAAAATCCATTCCCAGAACACCGGGCAGGTCAGGGGAGAGCGGCAGTTCTTTGCCCATCTGACGAATCATGGAATCGACAGTGTTCACGCTGGTAGCGGCTACACGTACAAGAACATGTCCGGCTTTTACTTCAGGCTTTGGCAGCTCGGCAGTTTCAAATACTCCAGGGCCACCGAACTCACGAATAATCATGGCTTTCATGGGTCAAAATCTCTGTTTGAATTGATGAACCCATGGTAGTTAATCAACCAATTAATGATAATCAGCTAACTTTTATAATCAGTTTCAATATTTTATTGATAATCCGGTATGAACATTGATCACTTAAAGCTTTTCGTACGACTGGCGGCTACCAGTAACATCAGTCAGGCAGGGCAGGAGCTAGGTATTTCACCGGCTGTCGCCAGCTCGCATATCAACAAACTGGAACAGCAACTTGGGGTCAGGCTGGTTCATAGAACCACACGCAGGGTGTCGCTTACGGAAGAGGGCAGAACTTTTCTTCCCCATGCTGAAGAAGTACTGGGCAGTGTTGACGCTGCAAAAGCAGCCATTGGTGTTGGCAGCAGTTCTCCCAAGGGAACCCTGCGTATATCGGCACCGGCTTCTTTTGGTTGTATGCACCTGATGCCGGCCTTGACCGAGTTTATGTCGATCTATCCTGATCTCACGGTTGATTTGCGACTGACAGATACCATTGTCGATCTGGTAGAAGGAGGCTTTGATATTGCGATTCGAAATGCCGGCCTTAAAGACTCCTCTTTGATTGCCCGCAAACTGGCTCCGGATAAACGAATCCTCTGCGCTTCTCCCAATTACCTGAGCCGATTCGGAGAACCTGAAACACTGGCAGACCTGGTCAATCATCAATGCATCAACCTGATTGGCCAGGATTCGTGGAGTTTCAGAACTTCTTCTAGTATCGAGACCATCAAAACCCGTAGCCATTTCCGAACCGATCATGGGCTGGCTATGCGTGATGCCTGTGTAAACGGCATGGGCATCGCCATGAATGCCACCTGGAGTGTGTACGAACACCTGATGAATGGCTCACTGGTGCAGATATTGGCCGACTCCCCGGAAGCATCCAATGCAGCCATCTGGGCCGTATTCCCCAGCTCACGCCTGATTCCCCCCAAAGTCAGGGTTTTTATTGATTATTTTTCAGCACGTTATGGTGAAGTTCCATACTGGGACAGTGCCCTCTTAATGTCAGCCAGGGAACCATTGCAGGGAATCCATATCTAAATATCAATTCATATTAATAAGAGCAGGTAGAAGCTATGGACAGTATCTGCAATTTAAAGGGTTTATCTTTCGCAGCAGCAGGCTCTGCAGTTGGTTATTTGTGTGGCGGAACAGCGGGTGCCATCGCAGGTAGTGCTGTCGGATACTGTTTTGGAAGGTTCGTCAGACATTACCAGGACTACAATACGGTGCAGGTTGATGGTGTCAGACTTGATGTATCTCACATTCCGAGAGACGCTTCAAACACATCAGTGGATGAATTCAGACCATTACAAGTAACGAGACGCACTTCCCAACTCTCTGTTGAGCCCTCTCTCACCAATACCGACATCTCAGAAAGAATTGAGTGTCTTACTTCATTAGCTGTGAATTGCATTCAAAATTGTGATCCTGAGGCTCTTAAGCAGTTATTGCAGAAACAGCCATCGTTAGCAAAGGCTACTGACTGGGGTCTATCTTTGATAACAATTGCCTGTCGTGAAAGCAGCCTTGAAATAGTTCAGTTGCTTTATGATTATGGCGCAGATCTCCATGTGGTTCATCCGTCAGGTAAGGGGCTGATATGGGAAACATTAGCGCATGATTCAGCCAGAAGTGGCTCCGAAGCAATTAAGGTACTCAAATTTCTCCTAGCTAATGATGTTGAGTTTTCCGATTCTCGCGATGAGAACCATTCTGAATTCGATGAATGTTTATTCTATCTATTACAAAAAAAATGGGATTACCACCTGGAGCTCAGAGCTGAAATCTGGACATGTATTGAAGAAAGTTTTCCTCCAGGCACATCAATAGGTATTCAAGGTATGGATTTAGTTTCCTCTATATGTGTAGAACCATGCGAATATTCTATTGACACTCTCAAATGGGTCATCAGAAATAATATTGGTTTTACTGATATTACAAAAAACTATGATTCAAATAATAAATGCGTTAACCCAATTTACATACTGCTTTCAAAACTCCCTTACAGAAAAGATTTAAAAGCTGAAGCGCATATTATCGAAATAATTAACTACCTATTCGACAATGAGGTAGATATTAAATTACCTAAAATTATTAAACTTGTTTTTTCATCACATTTTGACAACTATTCAAAGTTGAGGATTTTTATTATCAACCTACTTAGAAAAGATGCTATAGACGGCGTACCTATGATTGAAGGAGAAAATTTACTTACGCTATTGGCAACTAATACTAGACCCTTATTTTTTTCACCTAAAGCTTTTCAAGACATGAAATCCTCCGGCCTACTTGATCATATTGAAATAAAAAAAGAGAAAGATCGCACCATTTTATTAGAGTGGATTGATTCAATTCAAGAAAAAAGTAATTTTCTAAAAAGCCTAAAGCAATATATTAAAAGCTTAGAACTTCAGAAAACCAGTTTTCCATAGTTGAGACTACAGTCTATATTTTTACTCCTCCAGACACTCTCAAACTCTGGTAAAGTAGAAGAAAAATCAGCATTGAATCGGCCAGCTCGGCTCAACAGATGCAGTAAGAGGTCACATGGATAATTCGCAAGATCGGGAGCTCCCCGAAGTTCAGGAGATTAAAAGCGATAGCCCGGCTACTCCTCCAGTGCCGGCGGCACCTCGTATTACTGACCTGAATAACCCTGAGTACTATATCAACCGTGAACTCAGTCATCTTGAGTTCAACACTCGAGTACTTGAGCAGGCACTGAATGAAGAGCACCCTCTGCTCGAGCGTCTCCGCTTTCTGCTGATCTATAGCTCCAATATTGATGAGTTCTTTGAAATTCGTGTTGCCGGGTTGATGCAGCAGATCGAATTTGCCCGTGCGCAGGTAGGGCTGGACGGCATGGGTCCGCAACATGTGCTCAAAGAAATCAGCACTAGAGCCAAAGAAAATGTTACCCGTCAGTACGAAATACTGAACAATGTTCTGTTGCCGGAGATGGCTAAGCAGAACATCAATTTTATTCGCCGCAAAGACCTTTCTGAAAAGCAACGAGCCTGGGTCAAACGCTTTTTCTATAACGAAGTGATGCCCATCATCAGTCCCATCGGTCTTGATCCCGCTCACCCGTTCCCGAGACTGGCCAACAAACTGCTCTGTTTTATCGTTTCAATGGAAGGCAAAGATGCCTTTGGCCGTGAAACCGGTATGGCGATCATTCCTGCGCCACGGTCACTGCCAAGAGTAATAAAGCTACCCAGTGAAGTCTGCGAAGATGAAGGCACCAATTACATATTCCTGTCGTCCATTATTCACCTGCATATGCAGGATCTGTTTCCTGGCATGACTATCAAAGGTTGCTACCAGTTCCGACTGACCCGTAACAGTGACCTTGATCTGGAAGATGAAGTAGAAGACCTTGCTAAAGCATTGCAGGGCGAACTGCTTTCCCGCCGTTACGGCGAAACTGTACGACTGGAAGTAGTAGACAACTGTCCTCAACCTCTGGTGGATTTCCTGCTGGATGAGTTTGGGCTGACTAACGATGAGCTCTATCGTGTTGATGGGCCGGTAAATCTGACGCGTATGATGTCGGTCTGCGATGCTGATGGCATTGAAGACATGAATTTCCCTCCCTTCACACCGGGCTATCCGAAAACAATGAAGGGGCGTCGTAACAAGGCAGCCAATGTTCTGGATGTAGTTAAGCATTCCGACATTCTGCTTCACCACCCGTTTGAGTCGTTTACGCCTGTTATCGATATGCTACGCCAGGCAGCACACGATCCGAACGTACTGGCTATTCGTCAGACTCTCTATCGAACCGGTGCCCGTTCGGAACTGGTTGATGCACTGGTAGAAGCCGCCCGGAACGGTAAGGAAGTTACCGTAGTAGTAGAGATCCGTGCCCGTTTCGATGAGGAAGAGAATCTTGCGCTGGCTCGTCGTCTTCAGGAAGCAGGAGCTGTTGTCGTATATGGTGTGGTGGGTTACAAGACACACGCAAAGTTAATGCTGATCGTTCGTCGTGAAGGTCGCAGCATTCAACGTTATGCACATCTGGGCACCGGTAACTATCACGCAGGTAATGCACGACTGTATACCGATTACAGCCTGCTGACTTGCGACAAGGACATTACCAACGACGTTCGCAAGATATTCCAGCAGCTCACTGGTATGGGTAAAACCGTGCGGGTTCGCAAGATTTTCCACGCACCGTTCACGCTCAAGAAGAACCTGATCGAACTGATCAACCGTGAAGCAGCTAATGCTAAAGAAGGTAAGCCTGCACGCATCATCATGAAGATGAATGCGCTGACTGAAAGTCAGATGATCAAAGCGCTCTACAAAGCTGCTCAGGCCGGTGTGGAAATTGATCTGGTGATTCGTGGTATCTGCTGCCTGCGCCCGGGGGTTCCTGGCCTGTCTGACAACATCAAGGTTCGCTCAGTAATCGGTCGATTCCTTGAGCACACGCGGGTTTTCTACTTCGAGAATATGGGCGAGTTTCAGGTTTACTGCTCCAGTGCTGACGGTATGAACCGGAATCTGGATTCCCGTGTAGAGACTTGTTTCCCGATTGAAGAGACCAAACTCTCTGCCCGTATCAAGAAAGAGCTGGAATACTATCTCTCTGATAACACCCGCAGCTGGCAGCTGGAAACGGATGGCAGCTACTCTCAGAACAAACCAACTCGTGGGCAGCGTCGCCGTAATGCTCAGCGCCGCTTGCTGGAAAATCTGGCTACCTTCACTCAGTAGCCCTTCTACAACAGCTCCCTGTAATAACCGGTAAGGCTTTAAGGCCTTGCTGGTTATGGCTCTTCCTATACTGAAGGAAAAAGTCTGACAGGTAACTTGCCATGCCCACAACTATTGGACCTTCGGGTACAAATCTTCCAGAAGACCCTAATGCCAGAAAAAACTCTATAGTCGTTGCCTTCAAAGGTTTCTTCAAACACCGTTCATTAAGAAAAGCATCAGATACTGAAAATAAGATTCCCGACCAGAATAAAAGCTATGGCATCGCCAAAGAAAAAATCACCAAACACTCTGTGGTGAGAGCAGCTGGCAGAGCCAATTCTCTTACTAAAAAAGAACGGCTTGTTTACAGCCTTCCCGTTCAGAAAGTTGAGATAGAGCCACACTCGAAGAGCGATAAGGTCAGCTCTTATAGGGTAACGGATCACCAGCTTGCTGAACTGAATGGGTCCACCAGTTTTGCCACTGCAATAGAACCGGAGCGCCCTATTTTCAATGAGTCAGGTCCTGCTCCTGAAGACATTCGACAGGCTGACAGCCGCTCAACCTGCCACCTACTGTCTGCACTGGCCTCTTACGCAGCGTCACCCACAGGTAAAGAACTATTAAAGGGTTCGATTCAAGTAACCGAATCAGGCGAAGCTTCAGTTACTTTTGAGGCAGATGGTATTGACCAGCAGGCAGTGTCTGTCTCAACAGATCGCTTACTTAGCAATAATGGTGAGGATATATTTTCATTTAGCAATAAAAGTGAGGCTCTCTGGCCAGGCCTTATTGAAAAAGCGTTTTCAGGGATGCGAACAAAACTCAGGTCTGATTTTCAGACAAGAATCAAATCTATGGAAGATGCCGGTAACTATGGAGAGGCGGCAAACCTTATTCCCCTGAGAGACAGATACACATCTTCAACAGGCAGTACCGCCGCCGATCATTCCGAGTTATTCAGTGCCATACAGTTTTTGCCGCCATTTCCTAAATGTAAGGCACCTGAGAACCTCAAACAGGATTTTAAATCGTCCGTTACTTTTGATAAGGAAGATCTGACAGATCCTGGCCAGTTAGAGCTATTAAAGACAAATATTGAGCTCGGAGTCCCCGTTATTCTTGGTACTCACGGAAAGATAAAAGGGGGAATTCAGGCTTTAAAAACTGGCACACCCAGTAACCATGCAGTTGCTGTGCTTGGACCTGCAGAACAACGAACAAAAGACGGTCACCATATTAAAGGGGTTATCATATATGACCCTTACGGAGAGTCTTTGGGCGGAGATAACTCTGAATCAAAAAGTCGCTCCAACTCCCTTGAGAGTTCACCAGAACAGCCTTCTCAACCAACTTCTTCAGAAAACGTACCCACTACGCTTCCAGATTCTTCAGACTCTCTACTCGAGAGTTATGATCTTGCTGAGGACGTTTTCGATGACATTGATATCGCGGACTATGGGTTTATTCTCCCGGAAGAAGGTCAAACACCGGAAATTTTTGATGATTTTATTAGTGTCGATAAAAACGAAGCCGTTACCGATTCGTATCTGAAAGGGTCTGGACGCGCCACACGTTTTTGCTCTTACAATGACCTGCATAAGTACTTTCGAAATGCGGCCACAGCCAAGGGTGGCTTACGCAGTACGTCCTGATGACAGGGAACTTTACTGCATTCAGTTTGTCTCAGTATCAGGATATTTCTGCAGGTTAAAGCTCTTATGGATGCAATGGATAGTTTGGCGGGCTCAGCAAATACGAGTATTCAGAGAAAACAATATAAAAAGAAGCCAGCTCAGCCGGGGCAGGATAAGTTTTCTACGGGTAAAACTACCAGCCTTTCCAAGGTGACTTTGTCTACCTTCAGACCCAGCTCTTCTTATGACACGACTCACCCTACCCGTGACAAAATCCTAGCTAGCCGTAAAAGTAAAAGAACGGAGGTTTCCCCCTTACCTTCCGAAGCACAACTACGAGCACTCCGTGAAGCAAAAAAACTAAAAGATGACCGTACACTTCTCTTAACTTCCACGCTTTCAGGCCTGCGCCCTATCCTCCCGGATCCGACGCAAGCTAAAGAAATGCTAGCGAAAGAACAGCCTGCTTCTAAAAAAGATGAGGCCATGCTTCTACAACAGGGTTTTAGCCCCGAAGCTGCTAACGATATTCTGAAAAAAATGCAGACGCTACAAAAAGAGCTGTCTGAAGCTCAGGCTCCTAAATAACCTTGTGTTCAAAACACGGAATTTGCTGTCGCACTCTCTCAATCTGAGCAAGATCCAACTCCACAGTCATTAACGATAGTTCCTCCCCTGCTTCTGCCAACACTTCTCCCCAAGGCGAAATAACCATGCTGTGTCCCCAGGTCTCTCTATTGTTTGGGTGAACCCCTCCTTGATTTGCCGCCAGAATAAAGCACTGTGTTTCAATAGCTCTGGCTCTTAATAGGGATTCCCAGTGAGCTTTTCCGGTTACTTTAGTAAAGGCAGAAGGAACGGTGATAATACCTGCGCCCTGATGACGAAGTTGCTGATACAGTTCTGGAAAACGAACGTCGTAGCAGATGCTGAGACCTGTTTTTGCAAAGCCCATATCGACAACCTGAACCTGCTTTCCTGCAGAGTAATCATCAGACTCTCTATAACGGCTGGTGTTGTCTGAGACATCAACATCAAACAGGTGAATCTTGTCGTATCGACAGACTTCCTTTCCTTCAGGGGAAAAAACAAAACAGGCTGCTTTGGGATTCTTATGTGATTCAGCGGTATATGGAATCGATCCAGCCACCAGCCAAGCAGACTCCTTACTCGCTGTGGTCGCAAGCCAGTCCCTAACCTCGGTCGTGTTGTTTCCAAGAGCAGGGATGTCACCACCAAACTGAGCAAAGCATTCTGGCAGAACTATTAGGTCAGCAGAACCATTGAGCCCGTGTAACAGTTGTTCAACCTGATGAAGGTTCTCACTGACATCAGGTCCTGAACACATCTGAACCACGGCTGCGGTGATTTTATTTTTCACTCTTGTTGGTCTCGGTTATGGCT
This sequence comes from Endozoicomonas sp. OPT23, assembly GCF_009653635.1. Taxonomy (GTDB): domain Bacteria; phylum Pseudomonadota; class Gammaproteobacteria; order Pseudomonadales; family Endozoicomonadaceae; genus Endozoicomonas_A. The sequence continues at coordinate 690,553 of NZ_PPFD01000003.1, forward strand.
GAAGGAATAATTGTAAAATGGTTGCAATGGATTACAAGAAAGCTATCGAAGTCTGCTTATTCCATAATCGTCTCAATGATAGAATCAAACAAAATTTACGAGCGCACGAATAAATACAATGTGTCTGATTTCATTCTCCTGGCAGCCTGAAGCCAAGTACCCGTTGGTGATGGTCGCCAATCGTGACGAATTTTATGCCCGTCCAACTGCACAGGTTCATTACTGGGAAGACAACCCCGATGTCCTCGGCGGTAGAGACCTTCAGGCAAACGGCAGCTGGCTGGCCATCAACAAAAAAGGACGTTTTGCTGCGGTAACCAATTACCGTGAAGTACCGATTATTCAGGGCGAGCTTTCCCGGGGCAATCTGGTTCGGGACTTTCTGGAAAATGGACAGTCGCCCGAAGAGTACTTGAGCATTATCCATAATCAGGCAGACATGTATTCAGGGTTTAACCTGCTGATTGGAGATAAAAACGGTATCTATTACTACTCCAACCGAATGAATGAGGTCGTCAAACTGAAACCCGGTGTTCACGCGCTTTGTAATCATCTTCTCGATACACCCTGGCCGAAACTGACTGCTGCAAAGCAGGGTTTGAGCTCTGCACTGGACTGTGACAACCACTGCCAGCCAGAGTCCCTGATTCAGATAATGAATAATGCCAGTCAGGCTTCTGAAGACTCTCTTCCCAGCACAGGTATATCCATTGAAAGAGAGAAGCTGCTATCCAGTCGCTTTATTGCCAGCAATGACTATGGAACACGAAATACCAGTGTATTGATTCTGAACGATCAGGGAGAACTCAACTGGCTGGAGCAGAACTATTCTGAGCAGGGTGTGAAGGGAGAACAACTGGAGTTCATTCTGAACTTCCCTATGATGACTCAATAAATGGTTTACTGAGCGTCTGAACCATCACGGTTCAATAGACGTTTGAAGTGGTCAGCAAAATCATTCTTGGGTTGCTGGCCTGCTTCTTCCACCTCTTCTGTTTCTTCCAGAACCAGCAGCCGCGACACTTGCTGATTGGTGACACCCAACAGCACATCCTTACCACCAACCCGCACAAGGCAGACTCTGGCCTGACTGGATAAAGGCGTATTAGCAAGCACCTGAACCCCTTTACCCATGCCCGGTGTGCCCGGATGAAACCGCTTCACCAGCCAGGCTAAGGCGAATATCAAGCCAATTACCATAGCCAATGGCAATAAAACCTGAGCAATACTGATTTCTGGCGTTTTGACACCTTCAGCGAAGGAGGGGAAAGAACTGCTGACTGCGAGTAAAAATAGTAGATTTCGATTCATAGTCCTGCAGCCTTGATAGAAGTATGTGTAGCTGGCTTCTGAATTCGTGTTTCTGGCTACTCGGGTAGCTCAAAAATCAACAGCTGTATCTTTCGACTATAAGGTTTGATTATTTATTAAACAACCGCTAACCCGGATATTGGGGCTAACAAACAGCCAGTGGAAAGCGATAACACATACGAAGCCTTCAATCAGGAATAGAATAATGAACTCAAACATTCCGGCGGTTCTAAAGAAGATTGAGCTTGCCTTGCTGGCTGAAGACTGGGACAAAATTTCCGAGATCGACAGCGAAGTTAAAGGCATTCTTGAATCCTACAGTAAACGCAACAATGTCTTGTCCAATGCAGAAATGGATCAATTTGATTTGTTGGGAAACAGCTATCAGCTGTTGATTGCCAGCTGCCAGCAGGAACAGGAAAAAATAGCGGACAGACTAAGAGTAAATCAGAAAATTAATAAGAAGATGAATGATTTAAAGGGCAGGTTAGATCCCTGAGTCAGGACTTTTCGCCAACCGTTTCTTTGACCCTGTCATTACTTTGAGTCAGCGTAATCTTTCCAACCGGCTTCCTTTGTTCTGACGGTTTATTCTGCGCCAGAATCAACAACATCTGCCGCAAACCCGCTTTTTCTGCACTCAGTTGACTCAATGAGTCTTCATAGCTTCGAGTGAATGCATCAACATGTCTCCGCTCTTTTTCAGTCATCTCCTGCAGCAATAGAAGGTAATCTGCTGACTGGCTTTCAGGCATTTCTCTCAGATGACTCTGACTCTCTCTATCAAGATCGAGCAAATGCTCAAGCTGCTCTTTATGCTTTTTGAGCTGCTGCCTTGTGGTCAGAACCTCACTGAGAGTCCGGTCAACTCTTTCCTGCTGTCCCTGAAGGCAGCTTTTCAACAGCTCGTATGAAGATCGCTTTTTGGATACTTGAGTCATAAGGCTTGCCAGCAGTAGTTGCTTACAAGCCTTATATCGACAGCTTCAGGGCTTTACTCAGTCAGTTTGCTCAACCCAGGTTTCAATTTCAGGCGCAAGAAATACATGCTCCAGAATCTCTGCTGCCCAGGGGTACTTCTCTGACATCTGGCGCAGAATACGAACCGACATTACCTGTGCTGCCGGAACTTCTCCCCAGACGGTTTTGCCCAGGCAGCGCCAGTGATCAGCCTGCATATGCTTGGGCTTCTTCTCGAAGTGAGTCAGCTGTTCTCTGCAGGTGTCGCAGGTCATCAGGCAGTGTTCAATGTCGGGTTCAGCCGGAACCGGAGCCACTTCATAAATCTTCAGGGAAACACCAGAAGCTTCACAGAGCTCACACTTGGAAGAAGCTCTGCGGGTAAGATCCTTTCCCAACAGGCTCAGTGCATTCTGCCGTTCCTGATGTTTCAGTAAACCTTTAGCCATGTATTACCTCCAGTAAATCAGCCATGAGCAAAAAAGTGCCACGATAAAAACTGCGGCAATGATACACCCTGGGAAGCAGATGTAATGATGACGGGAAATAAAAAAAGCTGCGGGCCAAGAGAGCAGGCGCGCAGCTGAATGTGAGAAAAGTCGTTGGGGGCGAATGTTTCTCACCCGATTCAACAAGTCGAACCGGTTGGGTAGGCACTATAAAATTCGTTAGTGTTACTTTTCAGCTCCAATGAAGTTATCCACAGACAGCTTGCCGGGGCCAAAAGCGACAACGCCAAGCAACAGCACACCCCAGAGGTAATGGAGGGTAAGAGCAGCAGGTGCAATTTCAGACAGGCTGATCACAGCAACAATATTGACAGCGGTCAGGCCCAGAGCACCCACTCGTCCAAACAGGCCGAAGGTCAAAAGAACCGGAAAGATCAGTTCACCAGCTGTACCCAGCCATGCAGCCAATGCAGGAGAAATGAGCGGCACTGCGTATTCGAGTTCAAACAGAAACAGTGTGGTTTCCCAGTCTTCAATCTTGGTCAGACCGGAAGCAAAAAAGACCCAGGCCACATAGAATCTGGCTGCCAGCAATAGTAATGGCTGTGAGTAATTCAACAGCTCGGAGGCACCTTGATTGGCTCTGAAAATGGCGGGGCTGGTAGCGTTCATAATGATATCCCTGAAAGTTGTGTCTCTTGTTCTGTGAATGGTTCTGTGCACAACGGCTCAAAGCCTGTAATTAAGTGGCTTTCAATGGCCCCCGGGAGCCACTGTTCAAAAGTAAAATGATGTTCGGTCTGTGATTTTTCAGACTGTGACTGCTCGAATCGTGTTTGCTCAAGCTGACTCAGTGCCTGCTCTAGCGATTGCTTATCTGACAAGTAACCAAGCCAGAGGTGTTCTTCTGAGCTTATAGCTCTCACCTGCACGTGCCAGTGCTGGCGCCAGAGTAAAACGACTTGTCCCTGACACTGTTGAAGCTTTTCTTTTGCTGCTTCCAAAAACTCTGTCCGGTCTTTTTCCGGCAGATTGTGTGCTAACCAGATATCGACGACAGGAAAGTTCGATTCAAATATTTGTGCTGTCGGATTAACCAACAAGGTTCCGAGCGCTGCGTCATCGCTGGCCAATAACTGATAAGACTCAGCGTTCAGTTGATAGTCTTCCGCTCTTTCTGCCTGATGGTGTAACCAGTCCAGTTTTGCGCAATCACTGATATAGGGAAGCTCAGCGCTGACCTCATGACCTTTCAGCCAGTCTGATAACCCTTCTCCCCACTCTCCCCAGTCGCCAACCTGTGGCAGGGAAGTTTGCAGGAATTCCGAGCAAATCAGTTTGAAGGCTTCATTACCCAACAGCTGTGCAACAACCGGAAAGCTTATCTCCAGAGCTCTTGTGGCATTGGCTTTCAGATTTCTCTGATAGGCTTTCAGGCCTTTCAGCTCAAATTCAGAAACCGGACCACGTTCAGTGATGGCGGCCAGCAGGCTGTTCTGTTCTTCGCTGTTGCAGTTGCTATTACAAATCATCACAGGTTTTCCTCTTTGCTCTGGAAAACTCTGGCAGCAATCGTTCTGGCTTTTTCTGCTTCACCAATCAGTACAAACCATTCAGGTAAATCTGTGTCCCACTCAATCAGGGTCGGGGTTGAGCCGAAGTGTTTGAGTGCTTTCTCATAAGCATCCCAGACAATATCTGAAACCATTTGGCTATGGTCGTCGACCATAATCTCACCTGCCGGTACTGTCGTGCATCCAGCCAGATGAATCTCGCCAACAATGTTGGACGGCATACTGTAAATCCACTGAGCTATTTCTCCGGAGATATCAGCTGAGCCGGTATTAATAGCGTTTACAGCAAGATTATTGATATCCACCAGCAGACGACAATCGGTTCGTTTTGCCAGTTCGGTCAAAAATTCAGTTTCCGTTAAGGTACTGCCTTTCGGTTCAAGGTACGCCGACAGATTTTCAACCAGTATCTGACGTTGAAGTTTTTCCTGAACGCGATTGATATTGTCAGTCATGGTTTGCAGAGACTGTTCATTAAAGGCAACAGGCAACAGATCTCCACCATGATGCAATTGATTGCCAAGCTCTCCCCAGGCAAAAGCAGCATGGTCAGACACCATAACCGGGGATACCTTGTTGGCCAGCTGGTGCAATGAATTCAGATGCTGCTCTGATATTCCTGCGGCTGAACCCAAGCCCAGTGACGTACCATGAAGGCTGACTGGATAGAGTTCTGACACCTCTCTCAGCAGAGCGGGCAAAGCTCCACCTTTTGCAAAGAAGTTCTCGGAATGGACCTCGATAAAGTCGAGGTCTGCCGGAGTTTCCAGCGCTTGCTGATAGTGGCCATGTCGCAGACCGACACCAACAGGGGTTCGCTTATCAACTGCAGTCTTTTCAGTATTGAAAAAAGACATAGTGTTCACTCCGGCTTATTCTTCGCTTTTACTGAGTAATAGCTATCAGGCTTTCTTGGTTTCTTTTTCCCAAAGCTTCTTGGCTTCTGCTTTGTCGTAACCGCCCAATGTTTCACAGGTACCTTTCTTTACTGCTTTCCATTCACCAATATCGTTATCACTTTTGGATTGACCTGCACAGGAGTGAGTACCAGCCAGGTTGGCGCAGTCATTTTGACCAGCCTTGGCAACGCCGTAGCATTTTTCTTTAGAAGCAGCCTGAGCAGAGGAAACAGCACCTACAGACAGGGCAGCAGCAAAACCAGCGCAGATAAGGGCCTTCTTGTTCATCGGTCTAAGTCCTTTGATATATGTTGTTTAGTGTTTGTCAGGAGGCAGCAGTCAGATGTTTGTCCAGCCAGCGGCTCAGTGCCTGTTCTGGCTGTGCTCCGGATATCTGGTCGACAGCTTTACCTTTATGCAACAGAACCAGAGTTGGAATACCTCTGATGCCGAACTGACCGGCCAGTTGTTGCAAATCATCAACATTGGCTTTAGTTGTAGTCAGTTGCTGCTGGTAATCAGCGGCTACTTTTTCCAGCACTGGTGACATCATTTTGCAGGGTCCACACCACGGGGCCCAGAAATCGACCAGCGTCCAATCAGACTCTTCACTGATTTGCTGAAAGTGGCTACTGTCTTTTATATCCAGAACACTCATCTTGCTCTCTCTTCACTCATATACTTGTGAACTGACAGTATGGATTCACACTGCCACGATCTTTTTTCTTCTTTACCGTTCGCTTAATTGCTTGACAGTAAGTTGACTGATTTCAGGCCAGGCTTCATCAGCTGATTCAACATAACCAGGAACATCTGTCAGCCATTTGGTCTGAACATTTTTGTTGAGATTCAGGTAAAGCTTGCCGTCAACCACCTTCCAGGCATTTGGATCACCATCAAACTTTTTCTCAACTGATGCACCAAAGGCACAGTAACCACCGTATTGAGGCGCATACCTGGCTGGATCTGCTCTGAACGTGTCGCGGTTATCTGCAGATGCAAATTTGAAAATGGCGTTTTTGTAAGTCGCGGTGTATTCGAAAGTACCTTCTGTTGGTTTGCCCACTGTGAAGTAACTCACTGGGTCATAACCGTGCAGAGCAACATCGTTGCTGTCTGCATTGACATCTATATCAGCAGCAAACAGAGTGCCGGATACAGCCAGTGCCGAGGCAGCAATCAGTGTTTTGAATGATTTTTTCAAGAGGGTCATTTTATTCTCCACGCTTTTTGAAAGTCAGTTCTTAAAGTGAGCTCAGGAGCTCCCTTGCCCCCCGCTTATGAAGAAATATAAATGCATCTATGAGATGATTTGACTGATTCAGTCTCGACTTTGGAACAAATCGTCCCATGGACCAACTTTCTTCCGTATTAAGCCGCTTTTCTATCTCGGCTGGAGTCTTCTACTCCGGCCAGCTCTGCGGTCTTTCCTCTTTCGAAGAGCCCAACGCCCGCATAGGACACATCCATTTATTAAAGAAGGGAACACTGAAGATTCTGGAGCGAGGAAAACCTGATAAAGTTTTTTCTGAACCAACCTTGTTGTTCTATCCCAGACCCACACAGCACCGCATCATGGCTGAAGACGCAGATAATACAGAGATTGTCTGTGCTGAAGTTCACTATGGCTCTGGGCCAACCAACCCTCTGGCCAGCTCCATGCCGGATATGGTTTCTATTCCTCTGGCCAGAGCAGGCAGACTGCAGTCGACCATCGACTGGTTGTTTGAAGAAGCTTTTTCAAAACACAGTGCCCGACAGATTATTATGGATAGGCTGTGTGAAATTATGATTATCCAGCTTTTACGACACCTGATGTCTTCTGGCGATATCAACGGAGGTTTGCTGGCAGGCCTCTCTGACCCGAAACTCGCGCAGGCTCTGGACGTTATTCACAACCAACCTGAACATAACTGGTCTCTGGTCGAACTGTCAGAAAAAGCAATGATGTCCCGCTCACGGTTTGCAGAGCACTTTAAAAAGGTCATTGGCATTACACCCAACGACTACCTGTCAGGGTGGCGGGTCGAAATAGCTAAGGGGCTGCTGAAACAGGATAAACCTGTCGGCTGGGTAGCCAATGAGGTAGGTTATGAAAATGCCTCGGCACTCGCTCGTGTGTTCAGAAGTCGAACCGGGATGTCACCCAAAGAGTGGCTAGGTAACCAGCAGAATATCGACTGATTTCAGAAGCAAAGCCTTCGGTACAAGTGTATGACCCAAACAGTAAAAGAATTCAATTTCAAAACTATACTGCTGCTACTTTCTTTATTGATAGCAGCGACTCCGGTTTTATCCAAAAGGCTTGCCCCCGAAAAAGTCGCCAGTGTGTTTTTTGAAAATATACAGTATCAGGTCATTCATATGGGGTGGCAAAACGGTACCGGTCAGAATGGTGGCTATCTGGAAGCCAGAGATACAATGACAGGGCATCGACTTTGGGGCGAATTGGTTTATCAACCTGAAAGAGACTCAAAGCTGGAAGGCGACGTTCAGGATGTGTTTATAAAACAACTGTCACTTGATTCCGGTTCCCGAAAGCTCTTTGTTATTAATGAGCGCAACGAACTCTACTCTATCAATATCGACAATCAGGAAATAAAGAAGCTCTCTGGAGATTAAGGAGATCAAAGCCGTGAATATTAAGCGTATTTCCAGCCCGAACTGTGATCACATAGAAATTCCTGTGGAATACCTTGTACTTCACTATACGGCTGTAGACCTTCAGGAAACTTTGCAGATTTTCACAACAGAAGGCGGTGTCTCGGCTCATCTGGTGATTGATGTTGATGGTACTGCTCATGAACTGGTCGATTGCCTGCAAGGTAAGGCGCACAGAGCATGGCATGCGGGAGTCAGTCGATGGCACGAGCGAGAAGCTTTTAATGACTTTGCGATTGGCATCGAGCTAGTGAATTACAACGGCAATATCTTCCCTTATACCGATGCTCAATACGACTCCCTGTTTGAAATCGTTCAACAATTGCAGGCACTTTATCCTGCTTTAAATGACCCTGAACGTATTCTGGGCCATGAGCAGATAGCAGGCTTTAGAGGTAAGGCAGATCCGGGCATCTGTTTTGACTGGCATCGTTTTTATCAGCATGTCTGTCCCAACCAGATGTACCCAGCCAGACACTCAATCTGTTCAAAGGAACTCCAACAGCAACTGCTTGAACAGGCCGGCAAAGCTCCCGAGACAGAAGAGGAAAGGTCAGCATTCTGGAAAAAGCTCAGTCAGTTCACTGAAGAGCGTTCTAGCAGAGCGACCTAACAGCCAGTGAATCCAGAAATATCAGTGAAGTATTTCTCTCTCATCCGCTTCTTCAAGGCCATCAAGCAATGCTTCGAGAACAACCTTCAAGGTATCAATGTCTTTGTTTAATTCGTAATGACGAATCATTGCCACCATAGCCTGAGCCAGAGGGAAGCAACGCAGGTGATCTTTAAGGTCAGCAGGTTGCAATGATTTACCGGTATTCTCAACAAAGTAATTAGCACCGGCAGCAGTACCTTTATGAGCTGCTTCAACCAGACCTCTTAACTGATCCATATCTTCAAGGTCATGAAAGCCGAATAACATTTCTGCCAGATTCTCTAGGAAACTGTCCTGAAGATGTGTCGTCATTACTCTCACCTCATTTATTGATAGAGCGCAGGGTAATGGCATCCCCGTTCTGCGACTATTCGTAGCTGACACGCAGATATTGGTAATTCTGGTGTCTCAGGGTTGATTAATCCTGTCTTGAGGATGAGAATTGGCAGACTGTTGTCGATTTTTCTGTGCAAAACACCGGATTTACAGAATCACACACCGAATAACGATTCTATTGTGGTAAGACCTGCAAGTATTATTCACCTGTTCCTGTACCTCTGTTAGCCAATCACGAAGCGACTTGCCGGTATCTCACGATATCTGACACGGCAAATTCGTAGTAAAAAGACAGTTACTAAAAGTCCCCACAGTTACACAGATGATGAACTCTGTTTCATATGCCTGTATTTGCTGTACTCCAAGAGTAAGCAGACGTACGAATTCATTCTTCATTTATCCGCCTGCGGCGAGTAAATAACGGGATATTCGACTACGTGTGTCTACACACTTAAAACCAAACACGGAGGAACTCATTTTTTATCATTGATGCGTGATGAGAAGAGTTTCTTAAAGAACGACAAATACCGCCACAGTAATCAAATTATTTGCATGGCCGTATTTCAAAAGAAAAAGAGTAGGTAAGCAGTATGATTATTAGAAAAGCGCAAGAAATTGACATGGGTTCCATTGCAACACTTTGCCGGGAATCCTTGTTGAAAGCCTACGATAATATGATTGATCCCGATCGAGTTATGCCCTGGTCTGAAGGCGATGATGTCGAAAAGTATGTGCGTGGCAACTGGCCCTGCATGCTGGTCGCCTGGCAGGATGACAAGCTGGCTGGTCTGGTTGCAAAAACAAAGAACCATATCGATGTTATCTGGGTAAATGAAGAGTTCCGTCAGCAGGGCACAGGTAAAGAATTACTGGCTGAAGCTGAGCGCCGTCTGGCCAAGCGCTACCCTGAACTGACTGTTGAATGTATTGATAAAGAAACCATCCGTTTCTTCGAAAAACGCGGCTACACAATGCAACGCGAATTCACCGACGGCATGACCGGTGTGAACAAGACCATTATGGGTCGTTCTCTTCTTCAAGAGAGCAACCAGGAAGAGCTGCTGGACAAGATTGCCTGACCCCGCATTAAAGAATGAACCGTGATAGCGAGGTACCTTTCTCACGACAGCCTCGCTAAAGCTGGTTCAATACTCCCCATAAAACTATAATCCGCGCCAGTACTCGTCTTAGACTTCTGGACACACCTTCCTATGACACTAAAAACCCTGCGCCTGAACAAGCGCGCTGATCGTCGCCTGAAAGCTGGCCACTTGTGGATTTACAGTAATGAGGTAGACACAAAAGCCTCTCCTCTGAAGTCTTTTGAAGTCGGTGAACTGATTCAGATAGAGAGCGCCGAAGGTAAACCTCTGGGCTCAGGCTATATCAACCCTAACAGCTTGATTTGTGGCCGTCTGGTCAGCCGTGACAGCAAGTATGTTCTGGACAAGTCTCTACTGGTTCACCGTATCAAGGTGGCTCTCAGCCTGCGCGAAGCCTTGTACGATTCCAAATGCTACCGTCTGGTGTTTGGCGACAGTGATGGTCTGCCTGGTTTGGTGGTTGATCGTTTCAATGATGTTCTGGTTGCCCAGATGTCCACTGCCGGCATGGAAGCGGTAAAGGATGAAATCGTTGAAGCTCTGGTTAAAGTGCTGAATCCAAAAGGCATTCTGTTGAAAAACGATGGCACAGGCCGTCGTCTTGAAAGCCTGCCCGAATACGTTGAAGTGGCTTACGGTGAAGTGCCGGACCGTGTTGAGCTGGAAGAGAACGGCGTTAAGTTCCTGGCTCCGGTAATGAAAGGCCAGAAGACTGGCTGGTTCTACGACCACCGCCTGAACCGTGACCGCCTGCGTCACTATGTTAAAGGCAAGCGTGTTCTGGATGTATTCAGTTACGTTGGTGGCTGGGGCGTTCAGTGTGCAGCCTTTGGTGCTGAAGAAGTCATCTGTGTAGATGCTTCAGAACAGGCTACCGAATGGGTACACGACAATGCTGAACTGAATGGTGTTGCCGAGAAGGTCGGTACAATTCATGGTGACGCTTTTGCTGCCCTGAAAGGCCTGCGTGATGAAGGTCAGAAATTTGATGTGGTGATCGTTGATCCACCAGCGTTTATCAAAAAACGTAAAGACACCAAGGCTGGCGAACAGGCTTACCGTCGAATCAATGAACTGGCCATGCGACTACTGGAAAAAGATGGCATTCTGGTGTCTTGCTCCTGTTCCATGCATCTTCAAAACGAAGTGCTGTTTGATGTTCTGCGCTCAGGAAGCCGTCACATTGACCGCAACCTGCAGATTATTGAACAGGGTCATCAGGGACCGGATCATCCGATTCTTCCGGCTATTCCCGAAACATCGTACATCAAGGCAATTATTGCTCGTGTAACTCGAGTATAAGTGCAGACAAGCCAGTTCTCATATTTAGCGTGGGAACTGGCTTTCCAGTTACTGTTGTTTTAACGCAGGCTGATAACAGGCCAACCCTGTTCTTTAGCAAATGCAGTCAACTCAGGATCAGCATCCACGGCAAAAGAATGTTCTGCCTCTTTTAACAGTGGAATATCGTTTCTGGAATCACTGTAGAAATAGCTGCCTGCCATTGAGTGCTCAGGGTTCTCTGCCAGCCACTCGTTCAAACGAGTCACCTTGCCTTCCTGATACGTCGGTGTGCCCACTGATTTGCCAGTGTAACGATCACCGTCTATTTCCAGTTCAACGGCCAGCATGGAATCTACACCCAGCTTCTTTGCAATCGGCTCTGTCACAAAGCGACTGGTCGCAGTGATGATGAGCAGATAGTCACCCTGATCACGATGCTTTTTCAACAGCGCTTTGGCTTTATCCAGCATGATGGGCTCAATAACTTGTGCCATAAACTTGTTATGTTTTTCAGCCAGTTCGGACAGGGTGTATTTGGTCAAAGGTTCGAGAGCGAACGCCAGATACTCAGACAACACCATGGTTCCCGCTTCGTACTGTTGATAGAAGCGGTCGTTCCCTTCACGGAAAAAGTCGGCGTCCACCATTCCTTCATCAACCATGAACTGCCCCCACAGGTAATCACTGTCACCTGCGATCAGGGTATTATCGAGATCGAAAATTGCCAGAGCCACAAAACCTCTCCTAGACTGACGACGAAAATTATTGGTTTTATCAGGCGGTCATTCTAGACAGGTTCGACACTGGTTTGAACATAAATACCAATTCTGAAAGTCTTCTAGAGCAGTTATTAAAGCAAGATTTATAGCCAATCTATAAAAACCGTCTTCCAAATCAACAAAAGTGGCATCTTGTTTGCTGTGCTGTTGCCGTTTATGAAACAATGCAAACAAGAATTAATTTAAGGTAGCCGCACGCGTGATTGATACAGATGGATTCAGACCCAATGTGGGCATAATCCTCGCTAATCAACACGGACAGGTACTCTGGGCGCGGCGCATCAGACAGGAGGCATGGCAGTTTCCACAGGGTGGCATCAACGATGATGAGAGCCCTGAAGAAGCCATGTATCGCGAGCTGTATGAGGAGATCGGACTCCAGCCGGAAGATGTGAAAATTCTGGCATGCACCCGTGGCTGGTTGCGTTATCGTTTACCCAGAAGACTGGTTCGAAAAGATCAGTATCCTCTCTGCATCGGTCAGAAACAGAAATGGTTTCTGCTACAGCTGATGAGCGATGAAGATCGGGTTAGTATGGATCATACAGGGTCGCCGGAGTTTGATGGCTGGCGATGGGTTAGCTACTGGTACCCTCTGGGTCAGGTAGTGTCATTTAAAAGGGAAGTATATCGCAGGGCCTTGCGTGAGCTGGCACCAAGAATTGGTCGCCTGCAGGCAGATAACCCCTGAGCCCTGAAACAGCAATGAGTGTTTAGCCGCCTGTTGACTGACAGCAGCAACCGGCAGCCGGAATTGATTCAACCAAGTTGATAACACATATGTTGAATAAACTATGTTGAATACGCTACGAACAATAGTTCAGGAAGTCAGTGCCGCCTCTGATTTGCAGGCTGCGCTGGATATTATTGTTCAAAAAGTCAGGGAAGCCATGCGGACGGAAGTCTGTTCGGTCTATCTGTTCGATTCTGAAAACTCTACTTACACACTGATGGCAACCGAAGGGCTGAACAAAACAGCCATTGGCGTTGCCAAGCTCTCCCAGAGTGAAGGCCTTATTGGTCAGGTCGGTCAACGCGAGGAACCCATAAACCTCGAAGAAGCCGCTTCTCACCCCAAATTCCACTACATTCGTGAAACCGGTGAAGAAAAATTTCACGCCTTCCTTGGTGTGCCAATTATTCACCATCGAATGATTCTTGGTGTGCTGGTTGTTCAGCAACAGGAACGCCGCCGCTTTGACGAACACGAAGAAGCTTTCCTGGTGACCATGTCGGCTCAGCTGGCAGGCGTAATTGCCCATGCTGAAGCCACTGGCTCTCTACATGTTACCAGCATCAGTCCCAGCTCTATCACCAAAACAGCACGCTTTCAGGGATCACCAGGCGCAACAGGTGTCTCCATAGGTGAAGCTGTTGTCCTGGCTCCGGCAGCAGATTTGAGCGTTGTTCCTGACCGCGACTATAAAGATCTGGATAAAGAGCTGGTAGCACTGGACAAAGCTCTGGAGGCTGTTCGTGAAGACATGCGCAGCACCGCTGCGAAATTGGCGGGACGTCTTCCTGAAGAAGAACGTGCGTTGTTTGACGTTTATCTGCGAATGCTGGACGACAATGCTTTAGGTCAGGAAATCCGTTCACGCATTCATGAAGGTCACTGGGCCCCTGGAGCGTTGCGCCAGGTGATTCAGGAACACGTTCAGAATTTCGAGCTGATGGACGATGCCTATCTGCGTGAAAGAGCCGTTGATGTAAAAGACCTTGGTCGCAGAGTCCTGGCCAGTCTGCAACAGGACGAACAGGACAATATCGAATATCCGGACAACACGGTTCTGGTCAGTGAAGAACTGACCGCCAGCATGCTGGCGGATGTTCCCCATAACAAGCTGGCAGGCCTGGTTTCGGTCAGGGGCTCCAGTAACTCTCACGCCGCTATTCTTGCCAGAGCCTTGGGCATTCCTACAGTAATGGGCGTTGTAGAGCTGCCTTATCACAAGCTGACCGGCAAACCGATGATAGTTGATGGCAATCTGGGTATTGCCTATGTATCTCCTTCCAAAGAACTGCTTGAGCACTACCAAGTGGTTGTTGAGGAAGAACAGGAATTTACCAAAGGGCTGGAAGCTATCAGCGATTTGGCCTGCGTAACACCAGACCACTTCCGTGTACCGCTCTGGGTTAATACCGGACTGATGACCGACACGGTGCGTTCGCTGGATCGTGGCGCAGAAGGTGTTGGTCTCTATCGAACCGAAGTTCCCTTTATGCTCAGGGAGCGTTTCCCCAGCGAATCGGAACAGGAAAAAATCTACCGTCAACAACTGGAAGCTTTTGCTCCCAGACCGGTAACCATGCGAACCCTCGATATTGGCGGTGACAAATCACTGAGTTACTTCCCAATCAAGGAAGATAATCCATTCCTTGGCTGGCGTGGTATTCGAGTGACCCTGGATCATCCGGAGATATTTCTGGTACAGGTCAGGGCGATGCTGAAAGCCAGTGTCGGGCTGGATAACCTGCGCATCATGCTACCGATGATTACCAATGTCTTTGAGGTTGAGGAAGCACTGCATCTTATCCACAGAGCTCATGCGGAAGTCTTGTCTGAAGGTTTACCGGTAATGATGCCGCCAGTAGGCGTTATGATCGAAGTACCTGCTGCGGTTTATCAGGTCAGAGAACTCGCCAAACGTGTTGATTTCCTTTCCATAGGTTCAAACGACCTGACTCAATACCTGTTAGCCGTTGACCGTAATAATCCTCGAGTTGCGGGCCTGTACCACTCATTCCACCCAGCTGTTCTGCAGGCACTTCAAAAAGTGGTTGATGACAGCCACCGTGAAGGTAAAACCATTGGTATCTGTGGTGAAATGGCCGGTGACCCTGTTGCAGCGGTAATTTTGATGGCTATGGGTTTTGATATGCTCTCCATGAGTGCCACCAACCTGCTGAAGGTTAAATGGGCTCTCCGCAAAATCACTATGGCGAGAGCGAAAGAAATACTGGCTGAGGTCATCAAGCTGGATAACGCAATGGTGATTCGTAGCTCTCTTGAGCTGGCTCTCTGCCGCGATGGCCTTGGCAAGGTACTGGGTATCAAGAGCAAACGTTTCAAGAGCAGTCAGGAAACCGGCGAATAGTTCTACTCCTTACAACAACTCTTCTTTCAAAACTACTTATCTTCAAGATTCGGGATACTCTTCTATCAGTTCCTGACCTATAGCTGAAATCATCACACTTTGCGTCATAGGTGCTTTAAAAAGAACGACAATCTTTTTTATTGAACGTCTATGGTCTGGAATTATAAGTTCTCTGGTGGCCATGCCATTCTTAATCACTTTTTGAATGCCCGATTTCAGTACATGGCCATCACTCATATAGATTTTTACTTCTTTAACTTTCAAACTACCATCTGCAACTTTCAGGCGAACTTTCCTGAACACTCTGTCTTTTAAATCTGCTTTGAGTTTAATTGTTGCAGACTCACTGGTAGGTATGACTTTGGTACTGCCTACGGCCAGCCATTCCGGCTTATATATCATGCCAGTTACTTCCGCCATAACTGGAAGCGCAGATAATAAAACTCCGGATAACAAGAGTATTTTTAAAATATTTTTAGCCTTCATATTCAAACTCCGGTTCCAGATTTTTCTGCCATCAGCGATGGGTTTGAACAGATTAGCTACTCAATTGCATTTGTGCCTAGAAACAGATATTGAACAATAGTCCGTTTAATGTTGGTAAAGGCTTCACACTTTATGCTTAAATTGTGAAGCAAATCTCAGGATGAGATAATATAAAAATAAAGACCGGTTACGTTAGCAAGGAGTGCGTTATGGAACCGTCAAAAAAAATATTTCTACTGTGTGAACAGAAAACCGTGCAAAATTCAGCGCTGGTTTCACTTCTTTCTGAATTTTTTCATATTCAGCAAACGACACTGCCTTCATTTTCTCGCAGCACTGAATGTCAGAATGCCATTATCCTTCTCGACACACCTGAGCTTACAGACAAGCTTCATACTTTTCTGGTGTCCATGAGCGGAAAGATACCTGCTCCTGTTATCGCTCTTCTCAACGTTTCAAAACTACCCGGAAGAGATATTTTTCTGGAACACCCCGGTCTTAAAGGGTTATTTCTCGACACCGATAGCGTTGAAACACTTGTGAGAGGCATTAACTCCCTCATCGCTGGTGACTACTACTTGCCAACAGCTTTGGTAGAAGCTCTGATCAGCAAAGCGCCTGCACAATCAGAATCATCCATTCAGCTATGCGACTCTGGCTTACGACTGACCCGCAGGGAAAAGCAGATCCTGTCTCTGGCAAAAACAGGTGCGACCAATCATGAAATTGCCGACCAGCTCCACCTTAGTGAAAATACCATCAAGACACACCTCTACAACCTCTACAGAAAGTTAAACGTCCGAAACCGTATTGAAGCTATTGAGTGGGCTAGAAGGCATCTGGCAGAAGCAGCTATGGCTCCCGCCTAGTTATAAACGGAGTTGTTATGAGGCGACCAGGAAGAGTCATTCTGCTGTGCTTTATGATGAGCATAGCTGACATAAGTTCATCAAAGACTGAAAGCAGTAATGAAATTACCATTACTGGCATCCTTATTGATCAGACGCTGACACCACAAGGCAGGCGTTTCTTTAAGTCTTTCAGTACGTCATGGCGATTACTGGAGCCACGGGATGAGTTTAATCTGGCCATTAAAGAATACCCGGACCCAGCCAAAAGCAGTCGTATAAAAATTACATGGAACCGTAAGCTTCTTTTTTCAACTCTGCTTGGGCCAGCCAGAAATCAGCTGAAACAGAAAGCAGAACAGGCAGCCAATGTCGTAAATAACCAGCTGCAGTACATACGCATTATTGAAGCCACTCAGTATGATCCGGATATGGACAAGGATGAAATATGACAAAGGAAAGGACTGTATTGTCACCCACAACTATTTTGAAAGCCGCCTTACTGGCTGTTCTTCTACCCGTTGCATCAGCAGCTCAGGCAACTGAACTGGTTTATGTTCCAACCAATCCAAGCTTTGGCGGGAATCCTGGCAATGGCGGCTATTTACTGAACAATGCTGCCGCTAGCAATAAGCACAAAGCGCCTTCCGATGATTTTGGCTTTGAGCAGGAGTCTGCTCTGGATCGTTTCTCGAGTAATTTACAAAGCCAACTGTTAAACGACCTGCTTTCAGAGTCTCTAACTTCAGGAGACAATAACCAGACCCTTGATGCCAATGGTTTTACTGTAAATATCAACAAAAATAATGGGCAGCTGATTGTTACTATCACTGACAAAGAAACCGGCGCTACCAGCCAGATACAACTTTCTAATAATAATTAATTGGCAGTGTTGTTATGTTCATTCAAAGTTTCAAATTACTGGCATTCACACTCAGTGCCATTCTACTCACCGGCTGTGCGTCATCAGACTTGAAAGACGACCTATTTGGCCCCGGTAAAAACTCACCTACATTGATGCCCAGAACCAGCACATATACAGATTTGATAAGCCTGCCTGAGCCCAAGGGTAAAATTGTTGCATCTATTTACTCTTTTACTGATCAAACCGGCCAATACAGAGGTGCACCCAACAGCAGTTTTTCCACTATGGTCACCCAAGGTGCAACGGCCATGCTGAATACAGCATTGAGGGACTCTGGCTGGTTTATTCCTCTTGAACGAGAAGGATTACAGAACCTTCTGACAGAGAGAAAAATCATTAGAGCCACAATGAAACAGCAAGGACAGGATGCTAACCAGTTGGCGGCCCTCTTGCCGGCAAATGTATTACTCGAGGGAGGTATTATTGCTTACGAAACCAACACTCGAACAGGCGGAGCAGGGTTAAAATACCTCGGCATTGGCACTTCCGAAAAGTATCGTGTAGATCAGATAACCATCAATCTCAGAGCTGTAGATGTTCGCAGCGGTCAGATTCTTCACAGCATCAATGTCACCAAAACCATACTCTCTAATGAGGTGCAAGCTGGTATTTATAAATACGTTGCCTATAAAGAACTACTGGAAACAGAAGCTGGTTATACGACTAATGAACCTGTTCAGCTAAGCCTGATGTCTGCTATTGAAGCAGCTGTGATTCACCTGATTACTGAAGGAATAACCACCAATAGCTGGGCTTTAAAAAACACTGACGAAATTGAATCTGAAGTAGTGAAACAATATCTTAATAAAACATCACCTGTCGTTTTATAAACACCTTTGGTTTTAAAAGACTTACTACCTTTTAAAACCAAAGTACCAATATTAAATCAATATTCACTCTATAGACTTATTTTAAGCGTCAGTTATTTGACACATAATTCTGTTTGGTAACGGAATACCTTGGTAAATACGATGCTTTTTCAACAGCTGTTGAAGCGAACATTCTGTTTAGTATTCATACTTTCTTATAATGTTTCTGCCTCTGAAATTTTTGACCTTGCTCCCAGCTCAGAATTATCTGCTCGCAGCGAGCTTGCTGATGACTTCTACCGTCAAAGCACTGTTCGCCAGACCGCCACAGTTCAGCAACAAGGCAACCTGAATACTGCCACAATAGATCATAGGGGTCAGAGAAATACCGCCATAATCCAGCAATCTGGTTACAGTAACACGAGCCTGATTACACAACGAGGCACGGGTAATTGGACAAAGAGCGTTCAGGCAGGTTTTTCCAACTCAGTATCTGTCACCCAGACAGGTGAAGATAATATCGCTGTCGCAACACAGTTCTATGCAAACAACACTATTGATATTGAGCAAGACGGCAGCTGGAATCAGGCTTATGTGAGCCAATACGGTAGTCATAACACTGCAACACTGGTTCAGAATAATGGCAGTGTTCACAACGATGCCTGGGTAGAACAGATCGGCTACCACAATACGGCGACAGTCACACAATCAGGCAGCTGGAACGACGCCACGATTCTGCAGTACGGCTATGGCAACGATGCACAGATTACTCAGTCTGGTGGTAATAACTACGCAGCTATTTATCAGGCCGGTAATAACAATACTGCCAGCATCCATCAAGACGGCTACAACCTGAATACCACACTTGTGAATATTGGTAATGATCACGTGGAAGTGTATCGATTTAATTAAGCAGTAAAAAATATCGGGAGCAGGGATTACCCGGTTAATAACAAAGAGTGAGACTCAATACCCCGGAGGGTACACGGATGAAAGCAACATTAACCCCACTATCTTTAGCTGTATTGCTGGCTGCTGGCTCAGCTTATGCAAATGATGAAGCAACTATTTTCCAGCAGGGTTCCAATAATGACTCTGTGATTGCTCAAACAGCTACAGTCGATGCTCAAGCAACATCAAATCAGTACTACTTCAGTAATGATTCGGATATCCAGCAAACATCTGCGCAATCAGGAACGGTTGCCACTGTAACTCAATACGGTAAAAACACCTCCATCATTTCCCAAACAGGCACCAGCAACTCCACTGTTTCTGTAATACAGGACTTCAACAACAAATCAACCGTACGTCAGCAGGGCAGCACCAACAGCACTACGATTGAACAGGGTGACGGCCCTGGTCGTGCCAGCCAGAACAACACAAGCTGGGTGCGGCAAGCAGGTCAGGATAATACTCTGAATGTGACTCAAGGAAACAGCTTCAACCGCGCTGGTGTTATTCAGGTTGGTCTCGGTGGTACAGCGACTATTGACCAGGCTGATGCCAACAGCTCTAGAGCGGCCTTATTTCAAGCAGGCACTGAAAATACAGCAGTCCTGAGGCAATCAGGTGGATCAACCGGTTCAAATGTATTCGCTGTTCAGGGTGGTCAGTCCAACGTACTCCACACTAAACAAAATCAGTCGGATAACAGTAGAATCACTGTTGCACAGGGTTTTGGTGTCAACAACCAGGCTCAACTGATTCAATATCAAACAGATGGTTCAATCGCGACTGCAGCACAGTTTGGTAGTAATAACTACATAAACGTCCACCAGCGTGCAGGTGATAATAACTCTCTGTTCAGTGCCCAATATGGCAATGACAACAATATATACGCCAGCAGCCGTGCAGGTGAAGGCGGTTACTCTCATGATGGCAGCATTGATTTCGGCACTCCGTATGGAGGTCAATCTGGCTCAAATAACTACGCAGAAATTCTGCAGGTTCAGTCTTCCAACACTGTATACCTTGCTCAATCCGGAAATGACTCTGCTTATTCAACTCAGAATGGCACAAACAACACTGCACGTTTTATTCAACAATAAAGTGTAGAAAGGAGTTCTTTTCACCCTTGTTCCCACGCACCTGCGTGGGAACTTTCACCCTCTAATTTCTATTTCCGATAATTCCCTATACCCACCTTCAACCAACCTATCATCCAACCGAATCCCCCCCATACTCTCCCGATGCAACCCCACCACCGGGTTCCTGAACCGCCCGAACATTCTTTTAATCTGATGATAACGCCCTTCATAAATGGTCAACCTAACCAGATGACTGTTTAACTGCTCCAGCTCAGCCGGACTGGTGGTGATATCTTCATAAGGAAAATAGATGCCTTCAGCAAAGAGCCTGGCTGTATCAGGGTCAATAGGATTGTCCGTTGTGACCAGATAAGTCTTTGGCTTCTTTAAATCAGGGTCCGTCATCCTTCGTGACCATTGGCCATCATTGGTCAAAAGCATCAGTCCGGAACTTGCACGATCAAGCCTGCCAGCAATATGCAGCTGTGAAGCCAGCTCAGCCGGAAGCAAGTCCATCACCGTTTTATGAACCGGGTCTGAAGTGGCACTGAGAATACCCACAGGTTTGTGCATCATTATATAGAGCGCTTTCTGCCCTTCCTGAATCAACTCGCCATCCACTTCAACCCTCACAAACTGGGAAATATCAATACTGCCATCACGTTCAACCTTACCGTCAGCCAGAACTTTGCCTTGAGCAAGCAAGGTCAAAGCATGACGACGGTTCCACATTGGATGTTGGCATAATAATCTGTCTAATCTCATGGCATAATTATCTCAGGATGCCCGACACCAATGAAGGAACTTTCGCGGTGTAGCTTTCTCAAACAGTCATAAATGACAAGTGGTGCATTTATTGCCTGACTTTTGTCTATGACTAATGTACAAGGACGCGATGAAAACCCCAAAACGCATTCAACCACTTGTAGAAGCAGGTCTGGTTGACGAAGTTCTCCGCCGTTTGATGAGCGGAAAAGAAGCCGATGTCTTTGTTGTACGTTGCGGTGACGAAATCCGCTGCGCCAAGGTTTATAAGGAAGCCGCCAAACGCAGCTTCAAGAAAGCCGCCCTTTATCAGGAAGGCCGCAAGGTTCGCAACAGCCGCCGTGCCAGAGCCATGGAAAAAGGCTCCAAGTTCGGACGCAAGCAGCAGGAAGAAACCTGGCAAAGTGCCGAGGTCGATGCTCTGTTCAAACTGGCCAACGCCGGTGTAAGAGTGCCTCAGCCGCATATCTGTCTGGAAGGCGTGCTGCTGATGGAGCTGGTTACCGATGAAGACGGTGATGTTGCTTCAAGGCTCAGCGATGTTTCCATGTCTGAAGAACAGGCTCTGGAAGATCATGCTCTGGTGATGCATTACGTAAAACTGATGCTCTGTGCCGGACTCGTTCACGGTGACTTGTCCGAGTTTAATGTTCTGGTCAATCAGGATGGTCCGGTCATTATCGACCTGCCTCAGGCCGTTGACGCAGCGGGCAACAACAATGCCCGCAGTATGCTGGAACGTGATATTGAAAACATGAATCACTACTACGGCCAGTTTGCTCCAGAGCTGCTCAATGCCCGTTACGCACAGGAAATGTGGCAACTGTTTGAAGACGGTGAACTGACACCGGAAACAGAGCTGACCGGACAATTCAAAGTCGAAGAAGTGGCTGCAGACGTTGATTCCATTATGGAAGAAATCAAAGCCGCCATGGAGGAGGAACAGGAACGTCTCGAACGAATCAAAGATGCAAATAATCCCGAGTGATCAATCTCTAATTATTAACCTCTTTTAAATAATCTGTGCAGGCCTTGTTTTATCAGGCCTGCACGATCCAATACCCCATCAGCCCAGCCACCTCCTGATAAATAATGTTCACTTTACGACAGTTGTTGATAGTAAAAAGGACATAAACTCCACGATTTTATACCTATTTGATCGTACGCTGACTTTTTATAGTCACTCCATACCAAGATTCACCAGAATACTTTTAATTGATTCGGTGTCGTTTTAAGTGTGTGGACACACGCAGCGAACATACGTGCAGTCATTACCCGCCTGTGACGGGTAATGACAAAGTGGCTTCGTATCTCCATATATTTAATCAGCGATGCCAATCTGACCGGAGTGACCCATGTCCGAATTCTTCAAAGGTATCAGCAAGATCCAGTACGAAGCCCTGAGTCCAGAAATCCTCTGGCGTTCAAAACTTACGACCCAAGCAAGGTTATCCTGGGTAAGACCATGGCCGAGCACCTGCGTTTTGCAGCCTGCTACTGGCACTACTTCTGCTGGACCGGGTCTGACGTATTCGGTGCCGGCACAATGGTTCGCCCATGGCATCAGGCAGGTAGCGAGCTGGAAATGGCGACGATGAAAGCGGACGTTGCTCCTGAAGGCAAGTCCATTAAGGAATACATCAACAACTTTGCGACCATGGTTGATGTTCTGGAACGCAAGCAGGAAGAAACCGGCCTGAAACTACTGTGGGGTACTGCCAACGCATTCTCTAACCCACGTTACATGTCCGGTGCTGCAATCAATCCTAACCCTGAAGTATTCACCTGCACGGCTACCCAGGTGTTCAATGCCATGAACGCTACCAATCGTCTTGGCGGCGAAAACTACGTTCTGTGGGGCGGTCGTGAAGGTTACGAGACTCTGCTGAACACCGACCTGCGTCGTGAACGTCAGCAGCTGGGCCGTTTCATGCAAATGGTTGTTGAGCACAAGCACAAGATCGGTTTTGAAGGTTCTATCCTGATTGAGCCTAAGCCACAGGAGCCTACCAAGCACCAGTACGACTACGACACTGCTACTGTATTCGGTTTCCTGAAAGAGTTCGATCTGGAAAAAGAGATCCAGATTAACGTCGAAGCTAACCATGCGACTCTCGCTGGTCACAGCTTCCACCACGAAGTAGCGACTGCAACTTCTCTGGGTATTTTCGGTTCCATCGACGCCAACCGTGGCGACGCTCAGCTGGGTTAGGGCGCTGACATGGGTCAGAAGATCCTGAAAGACGAAATGTCTCTGGAAGACGTGGCTAACACCGCTGTTGCTGACGAGTTCAGTCCAAAGCTGATCTCCGGTCTCAGGAACTGCTGGAAAACGAAGTGAACAATGTGATCTTTAATCGTTAATTTTTAATTAGCCTTGTGTCACTCTTATTGGGTTTCACTTCGTTTAACTCCAACCTACGATAGTAGACTGCGATTTGAACCGCTTTTCATCTATACTCTCCTGCAATCATTTAATCTTTTCTTTCTGCCTCTTTTATTTCCGGAATCCCATGATTGCCAACGATGTATTGCGTCGCCTGCGTTTTGCACTGAACCTTAACGATCAGCAGATGGTCAAGATTTTCAAACTGGCCGAGTTCACTATTACCCCTGATTATCTGGTCAATATCATGCGCAAGGAAGAAGAAGAAGGTTATATCCTCTGCCGTGACGATGTTCTTTCCCGCTTTCTGGATGGCTTTATCATCCATTGTCGCGGTGTTCAGGAAGGCCGAAAGCCCGAATATCTGCCAAAAAACGAATTACTGTCCAAGAATGAAGTGCTGCGTAAAATCAGAATCGCTCTTGAGCTGAAAGACACTGATATTATCGACATGATGAAACTGGCTGAATTTGAAGTTTCTAAAACAGAGTTGTCTGCCATATTCAGAAGACGCGGCCACAGAAATTACAAAGAGTGTGGCAACCAGTTTCTGAGAAACTTTATCTCCGGGCTGACTAAAAGAAATCGTCCGAACCTGCCTGCCAGAAAAGTAAATACTGCGAAGCAATCAACCGATAAAGCTAAGAAATAACTCAGCAGATAAACCCCACCCGCTTTTGTTCGACTGTTGTCGTTTTTGTAAAACTGACAACAGTATTGGACAAAGATTGAATCGTT
The DNA here is from genome assembly GCF_009653635.1 of Endozoicomonas sp. OPT23. Classification (GTDB taxonomy): domain Bacteria; phylum Pseudomonadota; class Gammaproteobacteria; order Pseudomonadales; family Endozoicomonadaceae; genus Endozoicomonas_A. The sequence continues at coordinate 714,646 of NZ_PPFD01000003.1, forward strand.
ATGTGCATGGCTGTTAGTAAGTATTCTTCCTATATTGAGCCTGACAAAAAATTCAGGCGCGTGACTCATTTTTTAACTATGAATCACGAGAAAGATTCAAAGAAATTCCCGGAGAGTTTGCTGTGTATCTGGCTTACTGCAAAAAAGAAATCAAGATTAACGTAATTTTGAACTTGCTGATCAATGGCGCTATTGGTTGGTTTATGTTTGCATCTATGGACGCTATTCCACTGACAGGTGAGGGGGATACAGTTGCTTTTGATCTGGGGCTGGGTACATTTTTTGTTACTTTCTTTGTTTGCTTCTTCACCATGTTTAACATTCAACAGGCTCTGAAGAAAAACTCCCAAACCGGTCACCTCTGGGAAGAAGGCACTATCAGTTACAAACTGGCTTCCATGCTGCCAGCCACCAAGGCCAAGCTGGTAACACTGTGGCTGGTTGTTGCTTTTACCCTGTTTTATGCGCCAAGCCTTCTGGTTGTTGAGCACTTTATGGACGGAGCCATGGGTGGTGTCGTTTATACTGTTTACAAAACTCTATACTGCACCGTTCTCGCTTACCTGATTGCTTTCTCTGCCTCTCGTGTAGCGGTTGCTGACCACACAGCAATGAATACAGTTACAGCCACCGCCTGATTGCCTAATTGCTTGATTGCTTGATTGCTTGATTGCTTGATTGCTTGATTGCTTGATTGCTTGATTGCTTGATAAGACACGGAGCAACAGTTCTGTGTCTGTCCCTGCCTCGTTTTACTCTAATAAAAACACAAATAAGCATAGAAACTGCTGATATCGACATATTAGTGGCACAAAAAGCTTCATATAGTATCCCCTCAACTCTGGCGATATATGACCGGCTTTGAAGGTGCGTTAGAGAGCGGGCTATATAAGTTTTGTAGAAAAAATTGAATACGTTGTTTCGACCAAAAACCCCACACTGGTCGGTGCCCGCATCTACAACCTGATTGCGCGCAGCATGTTCATTAACACAGTTCTGGCCGGTTTCTTCTCATGGATGGCTTTCAGCAGTGATATCAGCTGGGGTGGCCTGATCGTAGACTTCCTGATTACAAATATCTTTCTGACCTACTTTCTTGTTGTTGGCTCCCGCTCTGATCTACGCGGCTGGACTAAAAAGATGGGCATCGAAAAAGTTAAGTTCGACCCTGTTGCTCACAAGAAATATAAGCCATATATCAAGAATTAGCCTGTAGGGCCAGTCTCTTGGCCTGTCATTCTTTGGTTTATCGTAACCAGGGTCAGGGAAAAAAGGTTTGATAAGTTTCCACTCATCATCAGTCAAATATGAGGGATACATAATATTCCCCTCGTAGCAGGTGATGAGGAATATTTAGCTCAAACCTGTAAATTCTTTCATGTTAGTGGCTGATCACTTTTGAAACCGTCTCTAAAAGAAAACAGGTATGACCGTCATGATGGCTATAAAGAACTGTCATCAAGAACAAAACTTAAGGATATCCCTCTGTACTGTCTTCTTCATGGAACTGAAACTGCTCTCAGACTTATTGAGCTCGATGTGTCGACGCTTCAAGCAGGCTTTGAAAAAATATCATATTCCTTGAGTCAATATGAGGGCGAAACACGGACACTGTGTAAGGCGCTAAAACTCGGAAAATACAACCCGAGCAGACTACTCATATTCAAGAAAAAGTTAACTGCGGATCTGTTAAATACAGAGGGACAGATGATTATAAACCCTGAGCATTCAGACCGAGGACAACTACAGGCAACAGCACAGCATTTAGGTTTTTTACTAAGCCTTATCGAAGCATGCAAGGTGTAACCTTATTTAATGAGAGCGATGCTGTTGCATCGCTCTCGATTAATCAGACAGTACAGGAACCATGCGGATCAATAACAAACTTCTTGGCTGCTCCGCCATCAAAGTCCGCATAACCTTCTGGTGCACTGTCCAGTGAAATAACCTGAACGTTTACCGCCTTGGCAATATCAATCTTGTCGAACAGAATCGCCTGCATCAGGTTACGGTGATATTTCATAACCGGACACTGACCCGTATGAAAAGAATGTGATTTCGCCCAACCAAGACCAAAGCGCATGCTGAGAGCACCCACTCTGGCAGCCTCATCCATAGCACCCGGATCTTCAGTCACATAAAGGCCTGGAATACCTATGCTGCCACCAGCTCTGGTTACCTGCATCGCAGAGTTAAGAACCGTTGCCGGAGCTTCCTGATTATGATTACAACCGCAACCGTGCGCTTCGAAGCCTACACAGTCGACGAAAGCATCCACTTCACGTTCACCCAGAATCTCTTCCAGCTTATCTTCCATGGAACCATCTTCACGAAGATCAATGGTTTCACAGCCAAAGCTGCGGGCCTGAGCCAGGCGATCTTCAATCATGTCGCCCACAATAACGCAGGCAGCACCAAGTAACTGGGCTGAAGCGGCTGCAGCCAGACCAACCGGGCCTGCACCGGCAATATAAACAGTTGAACCAGGCTTAACCCCAGCAGTTACACAACCGTGGAAGCCTGTCGGGAAAATATCAGACAGCAGGGTAAGGTCCCTGATCTTTTCAATAGCCTGATCGGCATCCGGGAACTTCAGCAAATTGAAGTCTGCATACGGCACCATGACATACTCAGCCTGACCTCCAACCCAGCCGCCCATATCAACATAACCATAAGCTGCACCCGGACGAGCAGGGTTAACATTGAGGCAGATCCCGGTTTTGCCTTCTTTACAGTTACGGCAACGACCGCAGGCGATGTTGAAAGGTACAGAGACAATATCGCCGACGTTCAGAAACTCAACATCGCTGCCTTTTTCAAGAATAACACCGGTAATTTCATGACCCAGAACGAGGCCTTCGGACGCTGTTGTTCTACCGCGAACCATATGCTGGTCACTACCACAGATGTTGGTAGTAATAACTTTCAGAATAACGCCGTGATCACATTTTCTGTTGCCCAGAGCCAACTCAGGAAAGGCTATGGACTCAACGGCAACATTACCCGCCCCCTTATAAACGACACCACGATTCGAGTGGTCACACATGACTGATGCTCCAGATTTATTATTTTAGTAATCAGCATTCAATCCCCGGCTGAGAGGCCCGGTTTTTATTGAAAGCACACTCGAAAGTACTGGCAGCAGGACTCTTCAGAATGACTAAAAAAGGCAGCAACTTGATTAAAAACGACATATAAAAAGTTACCAAACGGGAAGTTATGTAAATCCATATTCATTTATTGATCGAATATGTTTGTGCAGATATTATCCAGAAATGGCCATCAGGCCGTGCAAGTTACTAAGTAAAATAATAATAAACAAAAGCAGTATTTCTCATGCTTCGCCAGCGCCAGTGCGGAGTATTTGAGGAGGAAAATAATAAAATGGTTTCAGGCACCCCTCAGTCTCCATTGAAAAGGCAGGACGCAACCAGTGTCGGTTTTCTTCTGCTGAATAATTTCACCATGTTAGCTATGGCTTCAGCACTCGAAACGCTGAGAATGGCCAATCAACTCTTTGGTTCAGAGCTGTTTAGCTGGACTCTGATTTCAGAAGACGGTGAACCGGTAAAAGCCAGTGATGGCATTATCTTTACACCCGATCATTCAATCTCAGACAACATTGATGTGGACATTCTGATTGTCGTTGGTGGCGTTAATATCACTCGAAGTTTTAACAACAAGCATACTCGCTGGCTTAGAAGTAAGGCTCAATCCGGCAAGATTATTGGTGGTATTTGTACAGGGCCATATGTTTTAGCCGATGCAGGCCTGCTCGATAATCAGGAGTGCAGCGCCCATTGGGAATGCATTGCTTCCTTGCAGGAGCATTACCAGAGAGTTCGCTGTAATAACAAGCTTTTTACTATCGAACATAACCGTATGACTTCATCAGGTGGTAGTGCGTCTATGGACATGTTCCTGCATCTGATCACGCTTCGTTATGGCTCAAAGCTCTCTACAGCGGTATCCGATATGTTTGTCTGTGACCGTATACGAACTGAAAATGACAGACAACGCGTACCTCTTCGTCAGTCACACAACACTGGCGAATCAAGATCCAAGCTGGTCGATATCATTGAGCTGATGGAAAGCAATCTGGAAGAGCCCATTGAACTTGATGAGCTGGCATCTTTCGTACATGTTTCGCGTCGTCAGCTGGAAAGAATGTTTCAGCGACACCTTTCCTGTTCACCTTCAAGACATTATCTGAAACTGAGACTCGACCGGGCGCGACAACTGCTGAAGCAATCCAGCATGTCGATTGTTGAAGTAGCCGCTGCCTGCGGTTTTGTTTCAACGCCTCATTTCAGTCGCTGTTACAGAAAATACAACGGCATTTCCCCAAGGGATGACCGAAAAGGCAGCTGGCAGGAGCCCACTCATACAACCACAGTTATCAATAAGCTGGCACTGGGCCCTGTTGAAGCAAAATCACAGTCCGTTCTGAATGAATCCCAGGCGGAACCCAGTTTCGGCTCAGTGTCAGTCAATATCTGATCACTTAACCAGAAGCCTGCAGGCTTTGTCATTCAAGGCCTTACCTCCCAAGTCACTCATTTGGTGGTAGTCAAATAGGGATGCTATACCAACAATGACCTATTATTGATTGACTCAAACAAGAGTATTTTGCCAGTCAGGCTGTTATCTAAAAACGACAGCCTGCGTAAGATTCAGGCAAAAGTGCATCAGCCAAATCTGGTTAAATGGCATCAGACAACACTCCACGGGACAGGAGTGAACTATACAGGTCACATCGTAACCGGCAGTTGCTACTGACGGGTCAGGATGCCTTCAGATCAAGCTCTCGACAGCCTTGAATAAGAATAAAGCCAAAAAGGTACAAGTAGATGACTGGTATGACAGAAGATTCCAGCATTATCACCACTGTCATCAAATCATGGCATGACAGGCCGGGTGCCCTGTTACCAATACTTCACGGAATTCAGGATAAATTAGGGTACATCCCTTCAGAAGCCATTGATCTGATCGCTTCTGCACTACGGCAGACCAAAGCTGAGATTCACGGCGTCATTAGTTTTTATCATCATTTCCGCACGACACCGCCTGGCAACCATCAGGTTCAGGTCTGCCGCGCTGAAGCCTGCCAGGCTCGTGGCTCCAGATCACTGGAAGCCCACATTAAGAAAAAACTGTCAGTGGACTACCACCAAACGACTATGGACAAAGAGTTTAGCCTCGATGCCGTTTACTGCCTCGGCAACTGTGCCTGTGGCCCTAATATTCGCATTAGTAACGAGATCCACGGGCGAGTCAGCAATGAACGCTTCGACGAACTGGTCGATGCCATGACCACTCGACCTCTGGAGCTGCAATGAATCATTTCAAACTGTTCGTACCAAAAGATACTACGTCCTGTTCACTGGGCGCCGATCAGATTGCAGACTCTATTCTCGAAAAGGCTGAACAATACGACTTAAACATCGAACTGACCCGCAACGGTTCCCGTGGCTTGTTCTGGCTGGAACCTCTGGTTGAAGTCGAAATCGGCCAGAAGCGTATGGCCTTTGGCTCTGTTGCAACAGCTGATGTCGAGTCACTGCTGACCGATCTGAAAACGGGCGAGTTTGCTCAACACCCTTTGTTTCTGGGTGAGACGGAAGAGATTCCATACCTGAAAAAACAGCAGAGAATTACCTTCTCGCGTGCCGGTATTACTGACCCACTGTCTATTGACGACTATCAAAACCATGATGGCTTCAAAGGGCTTGAAAAAGCCCTGTCAGTTTCATCTCAGGAAATAGTGAACGAGGTTAAGGAGTCTGGGCTCAGAGGTCGTGGCGGAGCGGCTTTCCCTACCGGTATCAAGTGGCAGACCGTACTCGATGCGCCTTCCGATCAAAAGTACATTGTCTGTAACGCCGATGAAGGTGACTCGGGTACTTTTGCTGACCGTATGGTAATGGAAGCCGATCCTTACATGCTGATTGAAGGCATGGCCATCGCTGGTCTGGCTGTTGGCGCTGATCAGGGCTATATCTATCTCCGTTCCGAATACCCAATGGCTCAACAGGTTCTTGATGAAGCTATCAACAACGCAATAAAAGCCGGATTCCTCGGAGAAAACATTCTCAATAGTGGCAAAACATTTCATCTGGAAGTACGACTCGGTGCCGGTGCTTATATCTGCGGTGAAGAGACATCACTACTGGAAAGCCTTGAAGGCAAGCGCGGACTGGTTCGCGCTAAACCGCCACTGCCAGCTCTTGAAGGTTTGTTTGGTCAGCCAACCATCGTTAATAACGTTCTCAGTCTTGCCGCTGTTCCCTTCATTCTGGCTGAAGGAGGAAAAGCTTACGGTGAATATGGAATCAATCGCTCCAAAGGAACCCTGCCGTTTCAGCTGGCTGGCAATATCCACCAGGGCGGCCTGATTGAGCTGCCTTTTGGCTACACATTGCGTCAGCTGGTAGAAGAGTTTGGGCAGGGAACCGCCTCCGGTCGTCCGGTCAAAGCTATTCAGGTCGGCGGCCCGCTGGGTGCTTATTTACCCGAATCACAATGGGACCTGCCTCTGGATTATGAGGCTTTTTCTGCTGAAGGTGCCGTGCTCGGCCATGGCGGTATCGTAGTATTTGACGACAGTGTAGATATGTCGGAACAGGCTCGGTTCTCCATGGAGTTCTGCACCGAAGAATCCTGCGGTAAATGCACACCCTGTCGTATTGGCTCCACCCGTGGTGTAGAAGTTATTGACCGCATTCGCAGTGGTGAAAACAGTGAAGCCAATATCGAACTGCTGCACGATCTCTGCGACACAATGGAATTTGGTTCCCTCTGCGCCATGGGCGGCATGACACCGTTCCCCGTTCGCAGTGCTGTTAGCCACTTTGCCAGCGATTTCACCCCTGCAACCAGCCAGACAGGAGGTCAGGGTAATGATTGAGTACTTTAACCCGAAAACTGATCCGGATAAGGATTACGGAACCCCTTTTGTTGAATCAGATGTTCTGGTTAACCTGGATATCGACGGAGTCAAGGTTACAGTGCCTGAAGGCACATCGGTCATGCGGGCAGCCATGCTGCATGATATTAATATTCCCAAACTCTGTGCCTCCGATAACCTCGAATCATTCGGCTCCTGCCGTCTTTGTGCGGTAGAGATTGAAGGTCGTCGCGGTATGCCAGCTTCCTGCACCACACCCGTTGCAGACGGTATGAAGGTAACGACCCAGAATACCAGCCTGGCCAAACTGCGTCGTAATATCATGGAACTGTATATCTCCGATCACCCACTGGACTGCCTGACCTGTCCAAGCAATGGTGACTGTGAGCTGCAGGACATGGCGGGGGCTGTTGGGCTTAGAGAAGTTCGCTATGGTCTTGGTAAAAATCATCTGGAACAGGAGAAAGACCACTCCAATCCTTACTTCAGTTTTGATCCTTCCAAATGCATTGTCTGTTCCCGCTGCGTCCGTGCCTGTGAACAGGTTCAGGGTACTTTTGCCCTGACCGTTGAAGGTCGTGGTTTTGATTCAAAAATAGCGGCAGGAAAAGGAGAGAGCTTCCTCGACTCCGACTGTGTCTCCTGCGGAGCCTGTGTTCAGGCTTGCCCGACTTCAACGCTGATGGAAAAGAGTGTCATCGAGCAGGGGCAGCCCGAACATTCAGTGGTAACGACCTGTGCCTATTGTGGTGTCGGTTGCGCCTTCAAGGCTGAGATGAAAGGCAGCGAGCTTGTTCGCATGGTGCCTTACAAAGGCGGTGAAGCGAACCAGGGTCACTCCTGTGTTAAAGGCCGCTTTGCCTTTGGTTATGCCACCCATAAGGATCGTATTAAAGAGCCTATGATCCGTGATGCCATTGACCAGCCATGGCGTCGTGTTTCCTGGGAAGAAGCCATTGGCTTTGCAGCTTCCCGCATTCAATCCATTCAGGAAAAGTACGGCCGGGAAAGTGTTGGCGGCATTACCTCATCACGCTGTACCAATGAAGAGGCCTATCTGGTTCAGAAGCTGATTCGGGCTGCTTTTGGCAACAACAATACAGATACCTGTGCCCGTGTCTGCCATTCACCAACCGGCTATGGTTTGAAGACGACACTGGGTGAGTCAGCCGGTACCCAGACGTTCCAGTCAGTATTGAAGAGTGATGTGGTCATTGTTATGGGGGCCAACCCGACCGATGCACACCCTGTATTCGGTTCACTATTGCGCCGTCGTCTAAGAGAAGGCGCAAGCCTGATCGTTATTGATCCAAGAGAGATCGATCTGCTGTCCACGCCTCACCTTCAGGGCAACACGCACCTGCCTTTAAGGCCCGGCAGTAACGTGGCCATGTTGAATGCTCTGGCTTATGTCATTGCCACTGAACAACTGCTCGACAATGACTTTATTGAGCAACGCTGTGACACCGACTCCCTGAAGAAGTGGTTGGAGTTTATTGTCCAGGACAAGAATTCTCCGGAATCTGCTGAAGTAATCACAGGCGTACCTGCCGAAAAGATTCGTCAAGCGGCAAGGCTTTACGCTACTGCCGGTAACGGCGCTATCTATTACGGTCTTGGAGTTACCGAGCACAGTCAGGGCTCCAGTACCGTAATGGCCATTGCCAATCTGGCTATGATTACAGGTAACCTGGGTCGTGAAGGGGTTGGTGTTAATCCATTGCGAGGTCAGAACAATGTTCAGGGTTCCTGCGACATGGGCTCTTTCCCTCACGAACTGCCCGGTTACCAGCATATTGCCGACGATACTATTCGTACCAAGTTCGAGCAAAGCTGGGGCGTAACGCTGGACGATGAACCCGGACTGCGAATCCCCAATATGTTTGATGCTGCCATCAGCGGAACATTCAGGGGCATGTATGTTCAGGGTGAAGATATCGCTCAGTCAGACCCCAACACCCAGCATGTGCAGGCAGCACTGGAATCTCTTGAGTGCCTGATCGTTCAGGATATCTTCCTCAATGAAACCGCCAAGTACGCTCATGTCCTGCTGCCGGGTTCTTCCTTCCTTGAGAAAAACGGCACCTTTACGAACGCTGAACGTCGTATAAACCGTGTCCGCAAGGTCATGCCAGCGGTAGCTGGTAAGGAAGACTGGGAAGTCACTCAGGACCTGGCCAATGCTCTTGGTTACCCGATGAACTACTCGCATCCTTCCGAAATCATGGCCGAAATTGCCAGCCTGACGCCGTCTTTCTCCGGTGTCAGTTATGAAAAGCTGGAAGAGTTGGGCAGTATTCAATGGCCCTGCAATGACCAGTACCCTGAAGGTATGCCTACTATGCATACCGAGAGTTTCCCTATCGGAAGAGGGCAGCTGGCCATCACCGAGTATGTTGCTACCGAAGAACGTGCCAATCGTAAGTTCCCGCTGTTATTGACTACGGGCCGTATTCTCAGCCAATACAATGTTGGTGCCCAGACTCGACGCACCGAGAACCAGGTCTGGCATGACGAAGATGTGCTTGAGGTGCATCCGGTGGATGCCGAGGACCGTGGAATCAAGGATGGAGACTGGCTGGGTATTCGCAGTCGTGCTGGTGAGACCGTTTTGAAGGCTCGCATCAGCGAAAGAATGCAGCCTGGTGTCGTTTATACCACCTTCCACCATCCGTTCAGCGGTGCCAATGTAATCACCACTGATAACTCGGACTGGGCGACTAACTGTCCGGAATACAAGGTAACAGCCGTACAGATCAATAAGGTTTCCGAACCTTCGGAATGGCAGAAGCAGTTCCACCAGTTCCATCAGCAACAGATACAACTGTTGAATGCTGAGAATGCCAGCAAGACGATAGAACCATGAACTGTATGATTAAGAACTCTGCCACTGCCGAATCTAAGAGCGTCACGACCCAGCCAGTGACTGTCAGTCGCTGGCAATCCGGTCGTTATCAGCCAAAGAGCGATCTTCTTGCAGAAGAAGTGCCTGTCGCTATGGTTTTCAACGGCATCTCCCATGCCGTAATGATGGCGCTGCCTGAAAATCTTGAGCTGCTGGCGCTTGGGTTCAGTCTCACCGAAGGCATTATTGAGTCTGCTGATGAATTCTATGATCTGGAAGTTGTAGAACAAAACGCTGGCTATGAGCTGCGAATGAGCATCAGCAGCCAGCGTATGTCTGCTTTGAAAGAAAGAAGAAGAAACCTGACCGGCCGCACCGGTTGTGGCCTTTGTGGTACTGAATCTCTGGAGCAGGCTATTCGACCTGTAACACCACTAGCTCCTTCCAAACGGCCAACAGATCCGGCTGTTCAGCAGGCATTACTGGAATTGAGACAGCACCAGCCTTTGCAGGAACTGACCGGCGCCTGCCACGGGGCAGCATGGTGTGACCAGCAGGGGAGGATTCAGTTTCTCTATGAAGACGTGGGGCGCCATAACGCTTTGGATAAGTTGATTGGCGGCCTTCACCGTAGAAATGAAGACCTGAACGACGGCTTTGTGCTTATCTCCAGTCGAGCCAGTTTCGAAATGGTGCAGAAACTTGCCGCTGTAAGACTTGGCAGTCTGGTTGCTGTTTCTGCACCCACCTCTCTGGCTGTGAATATTGCCAGAAAAGCGAATATAAACCTGATCGCTTTTGCCCGTCAGGGCAGGCATCAGATCTACAGTGAATGCCTGGAGCAGACGACATGAGCCATATTTCAGAACAACAGAAACTGGTTGCCATGCTGCAGCAGATTGCTGACAACAATCAGCATCACGGCCACCATGGAACCAATGGCGACATCATTGCCGACCACATTATCAAGTTCTGGGCGCGCCCGATGAAAGAGCAGATCATTGAATTTTTCCAACAGGACAATGATGAGCTGCAACCTGAAATACAACATGCATTGCAGAAGGTAACGGACCGGTACTGCTGATTCCTGACAACACAATCGGTTCGACAGGGTGAATTTAAGAACGATTAACGTCGTTAATCGTCAAATTCACAAACACAGGCTGCCAGATAATCTCTGTAAAGAATTATTGGCTCTGTGGGAATATGTATGTCAATCAGTGTGTTCGATCTATTTAAAGTTGGCATTGGCCCGTCCAGTTCTCACACGGTAGGGCCGATGGTTGCAGCAGCTATGTTTGCTGAACGGCTTCAGAGTGAAAGCTTGCTGCCTGCAATCAGTCAGATCAAGATAACCCTGTACGGTTCACTCAGTTCCACTGGTATTGGCCATGGCACCGATCAGGCAACCGTTGCCGGATTAACCGGAAAACGACCTGATTCCTTTGACCCCAAAGAGCTGCCACTACTGATCAGCACCATCAGGAAGGATGGCATTTTGCCACTGCCTGACCAGCACTTTGTCGCGTTCAACTGGCAACGTGATATCCGCTTTATTGATGAACCTCTTCCTTATCACCCTAATGCCATGACCATCACAGCACTGGATTCCAGTGGCTGTGATCTGCTCAGTAACACTTACTACTCCATTGGGGGTGGTTTTGTTATAGACGAATCTCAGGCGACAGAAGACGCTCACCTGGTACCTCAGGTTAAGCTGCCCTACGATTTCAACAATGCCGAAGAGCTTCTGAAACTCTGTCAGAGCAATAACCTCAGTATCAGTCAGTTGATGATGGAAAACGAGAAAGTATGGCGGTCAGAACAGGAAGTCCGTGATGGCCTGAAACAGATCTGGGCAGTGATGCAGGAATGTATTGCCAATGGACTTGAGAACGAAGGCATTCTGCCAGGCGGTCTCGATGTAAAACGCCGGGCCAGCGACCTGTATCGATCGCTGCAGGATACTCAGGCAAACAATATTATCAGTTCCACCATGGCCGCCATGGACTGGGTGAACCTCTATGCCCTGGCGGTCAATGAAGAGAATGCAGCCGGTGGCCGGATGGTCACCGCTCCCACTAATGGTGCAGCAGGTATCATTCCTGCCGTGCTGATGTACTTTATGAAATTCCGTGAGTGTGGTCGTAAGGACGCAGAAGTGGATTTTCTTCTGGCGGCAGCTGCCATCGGCGCACTGTGTAAAAAGAATGCCTCCATTTCCGGTGCTGAAGTTGGTTGTCAGGGAGAAGTGGGTTCAGCCTGCGCCATGGCCGCTGCAGGGCTCTGCGAAATACTGGGTGGCAGTCCTGAACAGGTAGAGAATGCCGCTGAAATTGCTCTGGAACATAACCTTGGCCTGACCTGTGACCCGGTTGCCGGGCTGGTACAGATACCCTGTATTGAGCGCAACGCTATTGCTGCGGTAAAAGCCATCAACGCCACCCAGATGTCGCTTCGGGGCAATGGCGAACACTTCATATCTCTCGATAAAGTCATCAAAACCATGTGGGACACCGGCATGGATATGCAGGATAAATATAAGGAAACCTCCAAGGGTGGCCTTGCTGTGAACGCCATCGAGTGCTGACTTCCTGCTCAAAATGACGTCTTTCATCAACCTGCACGACAGCCGGAATTTACTGACTGTCGTATTTTCTGCTGTGTCGTTTTAAGAACAGATATGACGGTTTTGGGTATCAGTCTTGTCGCATACAGTGTGCTGAGTCTACCCCTGAGCTTTTACACTGACTCCGAAGATAACAATAAATCTGAAAATAACCGATGAGACCCGGGACATAAGGCCAGTAATCAGGCTAAACCCGGCGAAAGGTAGAAGGCAGAGGATAAGAATAATGAATGCTGGGGATGTTCATCAGAGCAGTATCGTCATCGACGGTCTCATCATTGCCAAATGGAGTCGTGAACTTTTCGAAGACATGCGCAAAGGCGGCCTCACTGCTGCCAACTGTACAGTTTCTGTCTGGGAAGGCTTCCAGTCTACCGTCGACAACATTGGCGAAGTCAATCGACTGATTGATGCCAACTCCGATCTGGTCACCAAAGTAAAAACCACCAGTGATATTCTCAGAGCCAAGGAAGAGGGCAAGACAGGCATCATCATGGGCTTCCAGAATGCTCATGCGTTTGAAGACCGCCTCGACTACGTTCAGATATTCAAAGACCTCGGTGTTGGCGTTGTGCAAATGTGCTACAACACCCAGAACCTGGTTGGTACAGGCTGTTACGAGCGTGATGGCGGCCTGTCCGGCTTTGGCCATGAAGTGGTCGGGGAAATGAACCGGGTCGGTGTCATGTGCGACCTGTCTCACGTAGGCCCGAAAACCTCCGAAGAAGTTATCCTCGCGTCAAAGAAACCGGTTTGCTACTCCCACTGCCTGCCGAGCGGTCTGAAAGATCACCCCCGTAATAAATCGGATGAAGAGCTCAAGTTTATTGCTGACCGTGGTGGTTTTGTTGGCGTCACCATGTTCGCACCATTCCTGAAGAATGGAATTGAATCCACCATCGAAGACTACGTAGAAGCCATTGCCTATATCTATAACCTGGTCGGAGAAGACCAGATCGGCATTGGTACTGATTTCACTCAGGGCCATGACCAGTCTTTCTTTGAAATGCTGACTCACGACAAAGGCTACGCTCGTCGTTTAACTCGCTTTGGCAAGATCATCAACCCGGAAGGCATTCGCACTATCGGCGAATTCCCCAACCTGACAGAAGCTCTGTTGAAACATGGTTTCACCGAAAGACAAACCCGAAAAATCATGGGTGAAAACTGGCTGAGAGTCCTCAAGGACGTCTGGGGCGAGTAACTCGCCACCCCATCAGCACTCATCAAAATAACAACAAATACTCGGAGTAATAAAGTATGACCACCCATGCCCCGGACATGCCGATTGACGTAGACAGTGAAACAGGTGTCTGGACCACAGATGCCCTGCCGATGCTGTACGTTCCCCGTCACTTTTTCGTCAACAACCATATGGCCATCGAAGAAGAGCTTGGCGCTGAAAAATACGCCGAGATTCTCTACAAGGCCGGATACAAATCAGCCTGGTACTGGTGTGAAAAAGAAGCCGCAGAACACGGTCTATCTGGCGACGACGTATTTATTCACTACATGAATCGCCTTTCCCAGCGTGGCTGGGGGTTTTTCGTTATTGAAGAACTGGATATCAAAAACGGCTATGCCCGTGTGCGTCTGGAGCATTCCGCCTTTGTTTACCAGTACGGCAAAGTCAACCGTAAGGTCGACTACATGTTTACCGGCTGGTTTGCCGGTGCCATGGATCAGATTGCAGAAAATCTGGGCTACTCCGTTCGTACAAAGGCCGAGCAGACGCGCTGTGCAGCAGAAGATGGTTGTGACGACGGCTTGTTTGAAGTCACGCCTCTGTAACACCAGCGAAACCATTCCTAGCTCAAGAGCTATCAGCCGTCAGCGTTAGCCAAAAAGGTTTCAACGCTGGCAGACAAGAATAAGAATCAGGGTGCCGGGCATGTCAGAGTTTGATGTCCTTTTCGAACCGCTCAAAATCAATAAACTGACCATTCGAAACCGAATTGTCAGCACGGCTCACGCCGAAGTTTATGCCACCGACGGCGGCATGACTACTGACCGCTACGTAAAGTATTACGAAGAAAAAGCCAAAGGCGGCTGTGGTCTTTCAATCTGTGGCGGCTCCAGTGTTGTCTCCATAGACAGCCCCCAGAGTTGGTGGAGTTCCGTCAACCTGTCCACCGACCGAATCATCGAACACTTTCAGAATCTTTCCGGTGCTGTTCATAAGCACGGTGGCAAGATCATGATTCAGATCACCCATATGGGTCGTCGATCCCGCTGGGATGGTGAGAACTGGCCTAACCTGATGTCGCCATCCGGCATTCGGGAACCCGTTCACCGCGCCACCTGCAAGACCATTGAAGAAGAAGATATCTGGCGTGTTATCGGCGACTTTGCCCAGGCTGCCCGACGTGCCAAGGAAGGAGGTCTGGACGGTGTTGAAATCTCCGCCGTTCACCAGCATATGGTTGACCAGTTCTGGTCGCCAAGGGTTAACAAACGAACCGATCAGTGGGGCGGCTCTTTTGAAAACCGCATGCGTTTCGGTATCGAAGTACTGAAAGCCGTTCGTGAAGAAGTTGGACCGGACTTTGTTGTAGGCCTGCGTATCTGTGGTGACGAATTCCACGTCGACGGTCTTAATCACGATGACATGAAAGAAATTGCCAGCTACTACAACAAAACTGGCATGGTCGACTACTTCGGAGTCGTAGGTTCCGGCTGTGATACTCACAACACTCTGGCTAACGTTATTCCGAACATGAGTTATCCACCGGAGCCGTTCCTGCATCTGGCTGCCGGTATCAAGGAAGTGGTCGATGTTCCGGTTATTCATGCCCAGAACATCAAGGACCCCAATCAGGCCAAGCGTATTATCGAAGCCGGCTATGTCGATTTTGTCGGCATGACCCGTGCCCATATTGCCGATCCGCACCTGATTGCCAAGATCAAAATGAATCAGGTAGACCAGATTCGTCAGTGTGTCGGAGCCAACTACTGCATCGACCGTCAATATATGGGGCTCGACGTTCTCTGTGTGCAGAACGCCGCAACCTCCCGCGAATATATGGGCATGCCTCATATCATCGAAAAGACAACCGGCAAAAAACGCAAGGTTGTTATCGTGGGTGGTGGTCCGGGGGGCATGGAAGCAGCGCGGGTCGCTGCTGAACGTGGTCACGATGTCACTCTGTTTGAAAAGGCTGATGGCCTTGGCGGTCAGGTCACTCTGGCTGCCAAAGCACCTCAGCGCGATCAGATAGCAGGTATTACCCGCTGGCTGGAAATGGAACTGAACCGTCTCGGCGTTGATATCCGCCTGGGTACAGCAGGCAACGAGGATGCTATTCGCGACCTCAGGCCTGACGTCTGCATTCTCGCTACTGGCGGCATTCCTTTTGTAGAACAGAATCCTGAATGGGGTGCTGAAGACAACCTCTGCGTTTCCAGCTGGGATATTCTCAGCGGCAAAACAGAGCCCGGCAAGAGTGTCCTGGTGTACGACACTATTTGTGAGTTCTCCGGCATGTCCGCTGCGGACTATCTGGCTTCCAAAGGTTCACTGGTGGAGCTGGTTACCGACGATATCAAACCAGGTGTCGGCATCGGTGGTACAACATTCCCGACATACTATCGCAGTCTTTACGAACGGGAAGTCATCATGTCTTCTGACATGATGCTGGAGAAAGTCTATCGCGAAGGCGACAAGGTCGTTGCCGTACTGGAAAACGAATACACAGGCCAGAAAGAAGAGCGAGTGGTTGATCAGGTAGTGATTGAGAACGGTACCCGTCCAGACGAAGCTCTCTACTACGCCCTGAAAGAGGATTCCTACAACAAGGGACAAATTGATAACCAGACTCTTTTTGATGGCAAAGCCCAACCTGTTCTTTCCGAACAGTCTCCTGAAGGCATGATCCTCTGGCGACTGGGTGACTGTGTTTCCCAGCGTAATATTCATGCAGCTATGTACGACGCTCTGCGTCTCTGCAAAGACCTGTAACCCAAGTCTTTTACTCTGGCTCACTGTTTAACAGTGAGCCAACAATAATAACAAACCGACCGTGTTGTTCAGTGGTAATAACTGAACGACAACGGTCGGTCAGTAAAGATGAGCGTGAGTTATGGCTTTAGAGTGGCTGCATCCAGTCCTTATTGCCGCTGTACTTGTTCTGGCGGCCATCGGCGCTGTTCGTCGAGTTAATCTCTGGCGGCAGGGGCAGAAAGAACCTGTAGACATTGTTGGTGGCCTGCTGGCCATGCCTGGTCGATATATGAAAGACCTGCACGATGTGGTGGAAAGGGACAAATACATGTCCAAAACCCACGTCGCCACCGGTGGCGGCTTTGTACTGTCGATGGTGTTGATCGTACTGGTTCATGGTCTTGGTGTAGACAGCAAACTGCTCGGCTGGGCCCTGCTGGCATCACTGGCCATGATGTTTACCGGTGCTGTCTTTGTTTATCTGCGCAGAAGAAATCCCCCGAGTCGACTGTCCAAAGGCCCCTGGATGCGACTGCCAAAAAGTCTTCTGTCGTTTGCTGGTGCCTTTTTCATTCTCACTCTGCCTTTGGCCGGTGTACTTCCGGAAGGAACCGGTGGCTGGCTGCTGACTCTGGTTCTGACAGTCCTGGTTATCTACGGTTTGTCGGAAATGCTGTTGGGAATGACCTGGGGCGGACCAATGAAGCACGCCTTTGCCGGAGCGCTGCATCTGGCTTTTCACCGTCGACCCGAGCGATTTGGCGGTGGCCGTTCAACCGGTCTTAAGCCAATAGATCTTGGCCAGCCGGTTCTGGGTGTGCAGAAACCTTCCGATTTCAAATGGAATCAATTACTGGGCTTTGATGCCTGTGTCCAGTGTGGTCGCTGCGAAGCGGTCTGCCCAGCTTTTGCTGCCGGTCAGCCACTGAACCCGAAGAAGCTTATTCAGGATATGGTGGTTGGTTTTGCAGGTGGCACAGACTCTCACTACGCCGGCAGTCCATACCCGGGTATTGATATTGGCTCCGCCAGCGGCGGGCCACATCAGCCCATTACTGAAGGGCTGGTGACACCCGATACACTCTGGTCCTGCACTACCTGCCGGGCCTGTGTCGAAGAATGTCCGATGATGATTGAGCATGTGGACGCTATTGTCGACATGCGTCGTTTTATGACACTGGAAAAGGGCAGTACCCCCGGTAAGGGCGCAGAAGTTTTAGAAAACCTCATAGCTACTGACAACCCCAATGGTTTTGCACCTGCCAGCCGCAGTAACTGGGCAGCTGACCAGAATCTGAATCTTATGTCTGAGGTAAAGGAAGCAGAAGTGCTGTTCTGGGTTTCTGACGGCGCTTTTGATATGCGCAGTCAGCGTATTATTCGAGCCTTCGTGAAACTGCTGAAAGCCGCCAATGTCGACGTTGCCATTCTTGGCAATGAAGAACAGGATTCCGGCGATCTGGCCAGACGACTCGGTGACGATGCTACGTTCCAGCAGCTCGCCAGAAATAACATCGCCACCCTGAGTCAGTATCGTTTCAAGAAAATAGTAACCACTGATCCACACGCCTATCACTGTCTGAAGAATGAATACGGCGACTTTGGTGGCAACTATGAAGTTTTCCACCACACCACGTACCTGAACGAGCTGGTTCAACAGGATCGACTGAAGTTCGATCAGTTTCAGGGTGGCAAGGTCACTTACCATGATCCCTGCTACCTCGGCCGTTACAACGGTGAATACGAAGCACCAAGAGAGCTACTCCGCTCACTGGGTATCGAAATTGCCGAGATGGAACGTTCCGGTTTCCGCTCACGCTGCTGTGGCGGTGGCGGTGGCGCACCTGTTACAGATATTCCCGGAGAGCAGCGTATCGCCGATATGCGCATGGAAGACGTAATAGCTACCGACGCAGAACTGGTGGCAGTAGGCTGCCAGCAGTGCACAGCAATGCTGGAAGGCGTTGTGGAACCTCGTCCGGAAGTGAAGGATATTTCGGAAATACTGATCGATGTTCTGATAGAGGAGGTTCACTGATGACAACTGTCGCCCATAGACGTGACCCTCGAACAGAATGGATTATCAGAAACAGGCTTCACCCTCAGCATGAGGCGCTGTTCGCCAGCCAGAACGGACCGGTTCGGGGCCCGACCGGGCTGATTCGAAAGAACCCTCATAATGTCGGTTTTATCGGTCCCAATGGCCTCAAGCGAATCGATCGACTAGAGGGTAACAGCAGTAATGTTATCTCCATCAATCGTCAGGTTCGACAGGTTATTGAACCTGAGAAACCACTGCATAAAGTTGAACAGCCAGACTTCCATATTCTGGTTGTTCCTGACCTGGCCGGTGGTCGTTTAACTGAACAGGATAAGGATGTCCTTGGTCAGGCACACACCCTTGCCAATGTTGAAGGGAGCAAAGGGGCGGTTGTTGCAGTCATCTTTGGCGAACACCGTGAAACAGGACTGGATCAGGCAGGCGTTGACCGACTTATACACCTTGAAGGCAGTGACTATGAAGATTACTGCCCGGAATTGAAGCTGGCTGCTCTTGCTACGATTGAACAGCAATTATCGCCAAAACACTGGCTATTCCCCGACTCTATTCATGGCGGCGCTGACCTTGGTTCCCGCCTTGCAGCAACACTGGGTGAACGTCCTGCAGTTCAGGCCTGGCAGGTAAATAATCAGCAGGCCACCTGCCGCGCTGCCAGCGACTCAATTGATATCAACCGTGAAACACCAAAGATTCTGCTCCTGGCAGAGGAGTGCGCTGATGCAGTGGATGAGACCCGCCATGAAGTGCTTCCGGTAACTGTTGATGAGCTGATTGGCACTCAAACAACACTGACCGACCATGGTTTTATGGCTGTGGATCCTAACTCGATACCTCTGGCTGAAGCCGAATTTATACTTGCCGCCGGTAACGGTGTTTCTAACTGGGATCTGTTCCATGAAGCTGCCGAGCAACTGGGGGCAACAGAAGGCGCAAGTCGTGTAGCCGTAGATAATGGTCACATGCCCCGTTTCCGTCAGGTCGGTGCCACCGGTACCTGGGTTACAGCCAGTGTTTATCTGGCAGTAGGTATTTCCGGAGCCATTCAGCATATGCAGGGAATTGGCCAGTGCCAGACTGTTATTGCCATCAATACCGATGCCAACTGCGACATGGTCAAGCGGGCCAACCTCAGCGTTATTGGTGACAGTGAAGAAGTGCTGAAAGAGTTGCTGTTACTTATCAAGGAATACAGGGAGGCACTTAGTCATGCAGCCTGATTTGAAACTGGTATCACTTCTTTCAACCGGCAGGCATCCAAAATCCGGCCGTGCCTGCAGGGCAAACCAGGACAGTCGAGCTCTTGAGCTTGCCATGAAAACCAGCAGTCAGGTGACTGCAGTTCATGCTGGTAATCCTGACAACAATGTTCTCCGTCAGTATGCCGGTATGGGACTGAAGAAAATTGCAGTATTGGACTTACCTGAAACTGCTGATCCAACCCAGTCTCTGAAACATTATCTGGATGAGCAGTCGCCAGACATTGTGCTCACAGGTGTCAGAGCTGAAGATGGCGAATCATCAGGAATGCTGCCCTACCTGTTATCAGAAAAACTCGGCTGGGCAATGGTTCCACGTATTGCTGAAATACAATCCATCGAAAATGGCAAAGCTAAAGTTCTGCAGGCGTTACCTCGCGGCCAGCGCCGCCTGATAGAAGTAGACCTGCCTTTTATTGCCAGCGTCGACAATTCCGCTGCAGAGCCAAGACAAAGTGCGTTCGGCCCTGCCAGCAGAGCCACTATCGAAACCATTTCTACAGAAATTTTCACCGATGAGGCATTAGCTGGCTGGCAACTGTCTGCTGCCAGAAAACGTCCTAAACGACTGAAGATCGCAAAGGCAAAAACTGCGGCTGACCGCTTTAAGGCGGCTACAGCCAAATCACAGAGTAAAGGAGGAACGCTGATCAAAGACAAACCTGCCAGTGAGCAGGCAAAGGCAATTTTTGACTTACTGGTAACAGAGTCTGTTATAAAGCAGCCATGAGCTGATGATTAACAGGCCTGAATGAAAGCTCCGGCTTTTATTAACCCGTAACTCAAAGCGTGCCTCAGCAGTAAAACATCAGAGCAGACACTTAATGTTTCTGATGACAAAAATAATAATTAAAAGGCCCACTATGCTACAGAATATGCCCAATGTGTCAGATGACGAAAGTCGTTTGGCAAAGCTGGAATGTGATACAGACTATAAAGCTGGTCAGGATAATATTCAGATTGCAGGACTGGATGTCCACAACCCTGTATTTGCAATCAGCGCTATCACTGCACTGACTTTTATTGTTCTTACCCTGTTGTTTCCAGCAGAGTCCAAGGGTGCCCTGATGGGCATTCGTACCTGGTCAATCGAAACCTTCGACTGGCTGTTTATGTTTGCCGGTAACCTGTTCGTACTGTTCTGTCTGGCCATGATCGTTCTGCCTGTCGGCAAGATTCGACTGGGTGGAGAAGGCGCAAAAACAGAACACAGCACCATGTCATGGTTTTCCATGCTGTTCGCTGCGGGAATGGGTATTGGTCTGATTTTCTGGTGTGTCGCTGAACCGGTGGCCTATTACACAGACTGGTATGGTACACCGTTTAATGTTGCCGCCAATACTCCTGAAGCCGCTCAGGCTGCTATGGGAGCAACACTGTTCCACTGGGGTCTGCACCCATGGGCCATTTATGGCATCGTTGCCCTGGCACTGGCTTTCTTTGCCTATAACAAGGGACTGCCCCTGACTATTCGCTCTGCTTTTTACCCGTTACTGGGGGAGAAGGTCTGGGGGCCAATTGGTCACGTTATCGATGTGCTGGCTGTGCTGGCGACTATCTTTGGTCTGGCTACTTCTCTTGGCCTGGGAGCTTCCCAGGCTGCTGCAGGCCTTAATTTCACTTTTGGTATTGATAACGATATCACTACCCAGATTGCGGTTATTGCCGGTATTACCGTCATTACTCTGCTGTCTGTTGCCCGTGGACTGGATAAGGGCGTCAAGGTACTCAGTAACCTGAACATGATCATCGCTGCAGTACTGCTGGTGTTTGTTATTATTGCTGCGTCGTTTACTAGCTTCCTTGGTCACTTCATGGGAATTATGGGTAGCTATGCCGAAAACATCATCCCCCTGAGTAACTGGGTAGGTCGTGAAGACGAAACCTGGTTCCACGGCTGGACTGTGTTCTATTGGGCCTGGTGGGTATCCTGGTCACCATTTGTTGGCCTGTTTATCGCCAGAATCTCTAAAGGCCGAACCGTGCGTGAGTTCATGGTAGCGGTACTGCTGATTCCAACCGTAGTGTCCGCGGCCTGGATGGCAGCCTTTGGTGGCGCAGCTCTGGATCAGGTTCAAGGTAATGTCGGACAACTGTCCGAAGGTATCAGCGACGTTTCTCTGGCCATGTTCCAGATGCTGGAGAACCTGCCACTGATGGAGATTACCTCCATGCTGGCCATCACTCTGGTACTGGCATTCTTTATCACCTCTGCAGACTCAGGTGCTCTGGTTATTGATTACATCACTGCCGGCGGTAAGGTTAACTCTCCTATCGCACAGCGCATGATCTGGGCAACCCTGCAGTGTGTTATTGCTGCCGTATTGCTCTACGGTGGTGGTGCCGATGCACTGAAGGCCCTGCAGGCTGGCTCTATTTCAACCGGACTGCCATTCACTGTTGTTCTGTTGTTCATGTGTTTGAGCCTCTACCGAGCTTTGACCAACGAACTGAAAACAGGCGAACTGTCCGCAAGCAAAGCTTAATACTGATTGCGGTTTCGTGATCTGAAAAATTCTGTCCAGGCCATTCAGAATCCCCAGCTGAATGACCTGAACGGAAGATAAAAGCCGGGGGCCACTTTTTACCCTCCCTCAACTGAGTAGTTTGTGGTCCCCGCACTCAGCCAGCTTTCAGTTTTTACTGAACTCCCTGCAAGCCTTGAACCCTTTCCCTGCATTTGTCGCATTCAGTGTGTCGTAAATCGTCATGCCTCTGCCGTGTTCAGTAACGGTCACAATCAGGCTTGCCTCTATTATTCGAATCAAGAGCGTAATAAACACCAGCCTGAACCGGAGACGGCCAGGAAAAATAATTAGAACAACACGTTAAGACCCGGCGATCCCGCCAGGTGGGGAAGCAAATATGTTTAAAAAGAGCGATCGAATTGAAGACTTCGACAGTGTGCTCTGGGCCGCAATAGAAAAAGAAGAGCGCCGCCAGGAAGAACACATTGAGCTGATTGCCTCCGAGAATTACACCAGCCCGAGAGTCATGCAGGCTCAGGGAACCTGTCTGACCAATAAGTATGCAGAGGGTTACCCTGGCAAGCGTTACTACGGCGGCTGCGAACATGTCGATGAAGTAGAACGTCTGGCTATGGACCGTGCCAAAGAACTGTTTGGTGCCGACTATGCCAACGTACAACCTCACTCCGGCTCACAGGCTAACGCTGCCGTTTATATGGCGCTCTGCGAACCCGGTGACACAATTCTGGGCATGAGCCTCGCACACGGTGGTCACCTGACTCACGGAGCCAGTGTCAGCTTCTCCGGTAAAACCTATAACGCCGTTCAATACGGACTGAATGATGAAACCGGTGAAATCGATTATGAGCAGGTTGAAGCCCTGGCTCTGGAGCACAAGCCGAAGATGATCATTGCCGGTTTCTCTGCTTATTCCCGTATCGTAAACTGGGCTCGTTTTCGTGAGATTGCGGACAAAGTTGGTGCTTACCTGTTTGTCGATATGGCTCATATTGCGGGTCTGGTGGCTGCACGCCTTTATCCGAACCCGATTCCGCACGCCCATGTAGTCACAACCACGACTCATAAAACCCTGCGAGGTCCTCGCGGTGGCCTGATTCTGGCTGGCGAAGACGAGAAGATTCAGAAGAAACTGAACTCTGCCGTATTCCCGGGTGGCCAGGGTGGTCCACTGATGCACGTCATTGCTGCCAAGGCTGTTGCCTTCAAGGAAGCGCTCGCTCCTTCTTTCACTGAGTACCAGTCACAAGTCGTACAGAATGCCCGTTCAATGGCCGCTGTATTTGTTGAGCGTGGTTACGAAGTAGTATCCAACGGTACCGATAACCACCTGTTCCTGCTCAGCCTGATCAATCAGGGGCTGACCGGTAAAGATGCTGATGCCGCCCTGGGCCGAGCCAACATTACCGTTAACAAAAATGCGGTTCCTAACGATCCTCAGTCCCCCTTCGTAACCTCAGGTCTGCGTCTGGGCTCTCCGGTCATCACCTCCCGAGGCCTGGGCGTTAAGGAAAGCGGTGAACTGGCGGCATGGATCGCTGACATTCTCGACGTAATGAATGACCCCGAAGCGCTGGAGCAAACCATTGCCGAGGTTAAAGAGAAGGTTCTGGCTCTCTGTGCTCTGTACCCGGCTTACAACTAAAGCCGTTTAATCAGGAAACCCTGGTCAGGCAGCTGACACACCGACAGCTGCCTGACCAGGGTTGTTCATGTTCAAGAATAAAAAAACGGCAGTGGGTGATGTCAGTCCTGTTCAGATCATCGTCATAAGCTGGCTGCCCGCGAATAAAGGAACAGATGTATGCAGCGATACTCCGGTTTCGGGCTTCTCAAACACAGCCTCAGTCATCATGAAAACTGGCAGCGGGCCTGGCGTAATCCCAAGCCCAAAAAACACTATGATGTGATCATCATTGGTGGCGGTGGTCATGGTCTGGCAACAGCCTACTATCTGGCCAAGGAACACAACATCACCAATGTTGCCGTCATCGAGAAAGGGTATCTGGGTGGCGGTAACACGGCACGAAACACCACCATTGTTCGTTCCAACTACCTCTGGGACGAAGCGGCTCATCTCTATGAACATGCCATGAATCTCTGGGAAGGTCTGTCTCAGGACCTGAACTACAACGTCATGTTCTCCCAGCGCGGTGTTCTTAACCTGGGGCATACCCTGCAGGACATGCGAGACATCCAGCGCCGTGTTAACGCTAACCGTCTGAACGGCATTGATGGCGAGGTACTGGACACTCAGCAGGTGCAGGAAATCGTGCCCCTCATGGACTGCTCCGCCAATACCCGCTACCCGGTTCTGGGGGCTTCCTGGCAACCAAGAGCCGGTGTCGCACGACACGATGCAGTCGCCTGGGGTTATGCCCGGGGCGCTGATTCCTATGGTGTCGACCTGATTCAGCAGACAGAAGTCGTTGATCTGATCATTGAAGACGGCGCGATTACCGGTGTTAAAACCGATCGTCACGGTATTATCAGTGCCGGTCGAGTCGGTTCCGTGGTTGCCGGTAACTCCGGTGTGATGGCGAAAAAAGCCGGTTTCGAGCTGCCGCTGGAGTCTCACCCGCTGCAGGCACTGGTATCGGAACCGATCAAACCTGTTCTCGATACCGTTGTAATGTCCAACCATGTACACGGCTATGTCAGTCAGTCTGACAAGGGCGACCTGGTGATCGGTGCCGGTATTGATGGCTACAACGGTTACGGTCAGCGGGGTTCCTACGGCACCATCGAACATACCGTACAGGCGATTATCGAACTCTTTCCGATGTTCAGCCGTGTCCGCATGAACCGACAGTGGGGCGGCATTGTGGATACCTGCCCTGATGCCTGTCCAATTATCAGTGAGACCCCTGTGGAAAACCTGTTCTTCAATTGTGGCTGGGGCACCGGTGGCTTCAAGGCAACACCGGGCTCAGGTCATGTCTTCGCTGCCACTCTGGCAAAGGGTAAAGCGCATCCACTGGCCAAGCCTTTCTCAATGTATCGCTTCCATGACGGTGCTCTGATCGACGAGCACGGCGCTGCCGGCGTAGCTCACTAAGGGGGAATAAACACATGTTATCCATCTATTGCCCACACTGCGGTGAACATCGGGAAGAAGAAGAGTTTCACCCGAAAGGTCAGGCTCATATCGTTCGACCTCTGGACCCGGAAAGCTGCTCTGATAAAGAGTGGGGCCAGTATCTCTATTTCCGCAAGAACACCCGGGGTTTGCACCATGAACTCTGGGTACACGCAGCCGGTTGTCGCAAGTTCTTTAACATCACCCGGGACACCGTCAGTTACGAGATCAGAGAGGTTTACCTGATCGGTGAACAGCCTTCTGTGACTTCAGATAGGGCACAGAGCTAAGGAGAGAACGATGGCACAGATAAATCGAATCAATAACAGTGGTCGAATCGATCCCACCCAGCCTCTGAACTTCACCTACAACGGTAAAAGCTACCAGGGTTTCAAGGGCGATACCCTGGCCTCGGCGCTGCTGGCCAATGGTGTTGATGTGGTCGGCCGTAGCTTTAAATACAGCCGCCCGAGAGGCATTCTTGCCGCCGGTGCAGAAGAGCCCAACGCCATTCTGCAGGTGGGGGCCACTGAAGCGACTCAGGTTCCCAATGTTCGTGCAACCCAGCAGGAACTCTTCAACGGACTGGTCTGTCAGTCGGTCAACGGCTGGCCTAATGTTGAAACGGACCTGATGAGCCTGGTGGGCAAAGCTGGCGGCAAAATGATGCCTCCCGGCTTTTACTACAAGACCTTTATGTATCCCCAGAGCCTCTGGCCAACTTATGAAAATGTGATTCGTAAGGCCGCAGGTCTTGGGCGTTCCCCCAAAGTTGGCGACCCGGATACTTACGACAAGGTTAACCAGCACTGCGACCTGCTGATTGTTGGCGCGGGTCCTGCCGGTCTTGCTGCAGCCCAGGCTGCTGCCCGCAGTGGTGCCAGGGTCATTATTGCCGATGAGCAGAATGAATTCGGTGGCAGCCTGTTGTCGTCCAACGAAATGATCGACGGTCAACCCGCTGACAGTTGGGTTAAACAGGTAGCTGAAGAACTGGAAGCTCAACCTGAAGTCATGCTGCTGCCACGTTCCACCGTGAACGGTTACCACGATCATAATTTCCTGACCATTCACCAGCGCTGCACTGATCACCTCGCCGACAGAGCGCCTTCCGGTCAGGTGCGCCAGCGTATGCACCGGGTACGGGCAAAGTGGGTTATTCTGGCCACCGGCGCCCATGAAAGGCCGCTGGTTTTCGGCAACAATGACGTTCCTGGCTGCATGCTGGCCAGTGCTGTCTCTACCTACATTCATCGCTACAGTGTGGTACCCGGTCGTCGTCTGGTATTGATGACCACTAATGATCATGGCTACAAGACGGCTATCGACTGGCATGCTGCTGGCCGTGAAGTCGTGGCCATTGTTGATACACGACAAAAACCAAAGGGCTATCGTGTCGATCAGGCTCGTGAACTGGGTATCACTGTTATCAGCGGTTCCGCTGTGATTGAAGCTAAAGGTACCAAGCGAGTCACTGCTGCGATTGTTTCCGGCATTAACGAAGCCGGTGACAAATTAACCGGTAGCACACAAGAGTTGTCTGCAGACACCATTGCCAGCTCCGGCGGCTGGAGTCCTGCTGTGCACCTGTCCTGCCACACCGGCAGCCGCCCGGTCTGGAATGATGCCGTGGCTGGTTTTGTACCGGGGGCAACCAAACAGAAGCAGCTGTTGGCCGGTGGTATTAACGGTGTCTACTCACTGGATAAGGTGCTGGGTTCAGGGCTTGAAGCCGGTCTTCAGGCTGTCAGCAATCTGGGCTTTGCAGCCCCTGCTGTTGAACTGCCCCAAGTGGAGCCTGCCACTGAAGGCAGATCCATGGCGCTCTATCATATCCCTCACAGCAAGCCGACGTCTCAGGCTCCCAAGCAGTTTGTTGACTATCAGACCGATGTAACTGCCGCGGGTATTGAGGTCGCCTGTCGTGAAGGGTTTGAATCCATTGAGCACGTTAAGCGTTATACGGCGATGGGCTTTGGTACTGACCAGGGCAAGACCGGCAACATCAACGGCATGGCGATTACCGCCAAAGCTTTGAACAAAACGATTCCGGAAACCGGAACCACCATTTTCCGTCCGAACTATACCCCCATCACCTTTGGTGCCATTGCTGGCCGTGACTGCGGTGAACTGTTTGACCCGAAACGCTATACCGCCATGCACAAATGGCATCTTGAAAACGGCGCACGGTTTGAGGATGTAGGCCAGTGGAAACGTCCCTGGTACTACCCGAAAGCGGGTGAAACCATGCAACTGGCTCTGGACCGTGAGTGCACCGCAACCCGTGACAGTGTCGGTATTCTTGATGCGTCGACACTCGGCAAAATAGACATTCAGGGACCGGATGCCCGGGAATTCCTTAACCGTGTTTACTCCAATGCCTGGGCCAAGTTAGCCGTGGGCAAGTGCCGCTACGGTCTTATGTGTGGTGAAGATGGTATGGTCTTCGATGACGGAGTCACCTCCTGTCTGGCAGACAACCACTTCCTGATGACCACCACCTCCGGCGGTGCCGCCAGGGTTCTGGAGTGGCTGGAACTCTATCATCAAACCGAATGGCCTGAACTGGAAGTCTTCTTCAACACAGTGACGGATCACTGGTCCACCATGACCATCTCTGGCCCCAACAGTCGCAAACTGCTGTCAAAACTGACCGACATCGACCTGTCCAACGAGAACTTTGCCTATATGGACTGGCAGGAAGCCAAAGTGGCAGGGGCTCCGGCACGAATATTCCGCATCTCATTCACCGGAGAGCTGTCGTATGAAATAAACGTTCAGGCCAACTACGGACTGTACGTTTGGGAAAAGCTGTTTGAAGCCGGAGCCGAATTCAACCTGACGCCATACGGCACCGAAACCATGCACGTTCTGCGGGCTGAGAAAGGTTTCATCATTGCCGGTCAGGACACCGATGGTTCAGTCACACCGGAAGACCTGGGCATGAACTGGTGTATTGCCCGCAAGAAACCCTTCAGCTTTATCGGCAAACGAGGCATGGCACGGGAAGACTGTCAGCGTGAGAACCGCAAGCAACTGGTCGGACTGAGAACCAAACAACCCGAAGTGGTTCTGGAAGAAGGCGCCCAGGCTGTTTTTGATCCAAACGCAGGCATCCCCATGCCCATGGTGGGCCATGTAACGTCCAGTTATTACAGTGCCAACCTTGGCCACAGTATTGCTATGGCTGTTATCAAGGGCGGCCTTGGCCGAACCGGCGAAAGTGTTTATTTCCCACAGGCTGATGGCGGGGTCATCGAAGCTGAAATCTGCAGTCCAGTCTTTCTGGATCCAAAAGGAGAGCGCCAGAATGTCTAACCTGAACGAAAGCGGACTGAACCCGGCGGCCCAGGGCAAGGCTGCGGTCATGAAGCAGATTCCTGACGACGCTGCTGTCAGGGCAGAATCGCCCCTGCATCACATTGACCTGCCCTCCATGGCTGGCAAACAAAAGGATGGCGGTATTTATCTGAAAGAGTTGGCGTTTGTTGGTCATCTGTCCCTGCGCTGTGATCAGAAGAATGCGGAACAGCTGTCCACCGTTAAAGAGATCCTTGGGCTTGAACTTCCTCTGCAACCATTGACGTCCAATACAAATGATCAGGTACAGATTCGCTGGATGTCTCCGGATGAATGGCTGATCACGGTGCCTGGCGACAGAACTTTTGAGATCGAAGGACTGTTTCGCGAAAAGATGACCGGGCATTACTCGCTGGTAAACGGCAGTGGTGGTCAGACCATTCTGGAAGTCCGAGGGCCATCGGTTGTCGACCTGCTGAAGAAATGCGTTCCTGTCGACCTCCACAGCTCTGAGTTTCCAGGTGGAAAAGTGGTGAGCACAACCTTTGCCAAAGCCGGTGCCGTTATCCGTCGCCTGGACGAACAGAGCTTTGAGCTGGTAATACGTCGCAGTTTTGCCGATTACATCTGGCTCTGGATTCAAGATGCCAGTCAGGAGTTTGGCCTGGTCATCGAGCAATAAGCTTTACGGTTCTGCATGTATGTGTGGGTGCGCAGTCAGCGTGCAGGACCGTTTTTTTATTTCTGTTTCACTTCTCAATTAAGAGCCTGTAGTTTTCGCTTCAGGCTTTTTTCGGTATCCACTATGAACAATAAACCTGAAAAATGGATTCTCACTGCCAGCTGTCCAAGCATGCTGGGGACAGTTGATGTTGTCACTGCATTCATGGCTGAATCGAGCCTTTATATCGATGAGATTCACTCTTTCGATGATCGTGCAGAAGAACGCTTTTTCATTCGTGTAGAGTTTCATCCCGAGTTGTGCAGCTTTGATCCCGACATATTCACCAGTGCTTTTTCACAGCGGGCCAGAGAGTTCGATATGGAGTGGCAGCTGACCGCAGCAAGCCATCGTCCCCGTGTGGCGATCATGGTTTCCAAGTATGACCACTGCCTGAACGACTTGCTGTACCGTCACCGCACCAATCAGTTGAAAATTGATATACCGGTTATTATCTCGAACCACCCTGACCTGAAGCCTCTCGCTGACTGGCATGATATTCCTTACTACCATCTGCCTATTACTCCGGAAACCAAGCCAGAGCAGGAAGCTGAACTGATCAAACTGCTGAATCAGTATGATATTGAACTCGTTGTGCTGGCCCGCTATATGCAGGTCCTGTCACCGGAACTCTGTGACTATCTGAACGGTAAAGCCATCAATATTCACCACTCTTTACTACCTGGTTTTAAAGGTGCACGTCCTTATCATCAGGCCTGGGAAAAAGGCGTGAAGATGGTTGGCGCTACTGCGCATTATGTCAACAATGATCTGGATGAAGGTCCGATTATTGCACAGGGTATTCAGACGACGGATCACACTCATTTTCCGGAAGATCTGGTTGCAAAAGGACAGGATATTGAAAGGGTGACTCTGTTCAATGCTGTTCGTTACCACATTGAAAAACGAGTACTTCTGCACGGTAAGAAAACCGTAGTGTTTAATAATTAAGCCGAGTGAAAGAGAAGAATAAAGCCCCCGATTGGCGATTAATCGGGGGCAGGGGGGGATTTGCAATATTATTTGCTTAAGTTGTTGCGAACAGTCTCGCAGTACCAGTCGATGAAGTTGATAACACCGAATTCAAAGGTTTCAGAATAAGGGCCTGGCTGATAGCCAATGGAGTTAATACCCAGCTGATTTTCTTCTGCCAGAACACGATCCTGCTCATTAGTCGCATCCCAGACTTCACGCAGCTTCTTCGGGTCATAATCAACGCCTTCTACAGCATCCTTGTGAACCAGCCACTTGGTCGTTACCAGCGTCTCCTGAGGAGAGATTGGCAGCACTCTGAATACAACCACATGGTCACTCTGCATATGGTTCCAGGAATTTGGCAGATGGAGAATTCGCATCGAGCCCATTTCAGGGTTTTTGATACGCCCCATCAACTTTGTACAGCTGGCAGTACCATCGATGGTCATCGCAACAGTGCCTTCTTTTAACGGCATTCTGACGACACGGTTTTGCAGTCCATGGCTGACATGTTTGTGAGGGATTTTTTCTTCATCCCAGGCAGCAGCCTGCCGTTCGTACTGAGCGACAAATTCTTCACTGGCACGAGGATCATGAGTGTCATCCCATTCCAGCAGAGTGTTCAACAACTCCGGGTGAGAACCAGAACAGTGGTAGCACTCACGGTTGTTTTCGATAACCAGCTTCCAGTTGGCTTTCTCCAGGATATTGGACTCCACCGCAACTTTAGTGTTTTCCATATCATAGGGTTCCATATATTCATCCATTGTCGCCAGGAATGGATCAAGATCAGGAACTTCACCAGTGGTCAGGTTTACAAAAATGAATCCACCCGCTGTACGGCAATGTGCTTTTTTAAGCCCATGCTCTTTCATGTCGAAGCTGTCGCCCATCTCGGTACCGGCAAACAACAGGTTACCTTTCAGGTCATAGGTCCACTGGTGATAAGGGCAAACAAGATTAGCCACCTTACCTTTGCGGCTGTTGCAGATACGTGAACCACGATGACGACATACGTTATGAAAAGCTTCTACAGAACCGTCACCATCGCGTACCAGTAATACAGGGTTCTGACCAATTTCAACGGTAAAGTAATCGCCTCGTGCCGGGATTTCGCTGGTCATGCCAACAAATATCCATTCTTTCAGAAAGACTTCTTCAATATCAACTCGAAACATCTGCGGATCGTTATAAAACGGCTGAGGCAAAGAAAGGTTACGAGGTCGCTCCGTAAGAAGCTGCTGCATTTGTTCATGCGCCTCTTCCCGGTTACGGCAGGCAGTATTCAGAAGATCAATATGGCTCATTGTTATTATTCCTGGTGTCCCATCCGAAAGTAGAAATCGCAGCCGCCTGAAGCAATTCCCACACTTTTTTAAAGGTATTTTTTTCAGCCAATCGTCTATCAAAAAAAACCAGGATGAGTGCCTGTTTGCGACTTGAGCAGCACAATTCTCGACCTGCAGAGGGCCAGTTGCCTGATAGCGTCGTGAAAGGCCAAAAGAATGTCGTTAATTGTTAACCAGCGCCTGCTGACAGCACTGAGAATACCTACATCATGGGAGCCGTAAGCACACCTGGAGCTGCTTATTCCTTCCTTTGCGACGGTCAAAAATAAGAGATTATAAAAATGATAGATGCACCATCCGTTGCCGAGCAGTCTGAAGCGTTCAGTCCGGTAAATACCCAGACCTGGGCCAATGGTCGTCATAGCGTTCACTGTGTGAAGGTGATTCAGGAAACCTGGGATGTGAAAACTTTCTGCTTCATGGCCGAGCAGCCTGTCATGTTCTTTTTCAAACCTGGGCAGTTTGTCACTCTAGAGCTGGAAATTGATGGCAAGCAGATAATGCGTTCCTACACCATTTCCAGCTCGCCGTCGGTTCCCTACAGTTTTTCGATCACTGTGAAACGTGACCTTGGTGGTCTGGTTTCCAATTGGTTGCACGACAATCTGGAAGAAGGTTTCCAGCTGGCTGTTCATGGCCCTGTGGGTAACTTCAACTGTATCGATTTTCCAGCCAAAAAGGTTCTTCTGCTCTCTGGAGGGGTAGGCATAACACCGGTTATGTCGATGGCTCGCTGGTTCTTTGATACTAATGCCGATGTCGATATGACATTTGTGCACAGTGCACGAACACCAAGAGATATTGTATTCCACCGTGAGCTGGAACATATGGATTCCCGCATCACCAACTTCTCCTACTCACTGATCTGTGAAAAAGTCGAGCTGGGGCAGCATTGGGCAGGGTATCGGGGTTATCTTGACCCTTCCAAGCTGGCAATGATTGCTCCGGACTTTATGGATCGGGAAATCTTCTGCTGTGGTCCTGTGCCTTATATGCAGGCAGTTAAAAGATTACTGGATGAAGCTCGCTTCGATATGTCCCGATATCACGAAGAGTTCTTTGGCGAAATGCCGGTGGATGTTCGTGAAGAGGCCATCGAACAGGCAGATATTGCCCAGGAGCAGGCTGACGCCATTGAGGATGCCGATCTACACACCATCAGCTTCAGCCGTTCAGGTAAGGAAGTTGAGATAATGCCAGGCGAAACGCTCTACACTGCTGCAACCAAAGCAGATCTGTATATTCCCAAGGCTTGTGGTATGGGTATTTGCGGAACCTGTAAGGTACAGGTTCAAAAGGGCAGTGCCACCATGGAGCATAATGGCGGTATTACTGAACAGGATATAGAAGACGGTTTTGTTTTGTCCTGCTGCAGTGTTCCAAAAGAAAATATGGTTGTGGATTTTTAAGCGGCAATCAATGCGGAGATGGGTTGTTGATCTGACAGCCCATTGTTGAATAATACGCTAAACAATACGCAGATGCTTAAACGACGGAGTATAACGACGGCGGGCTTCCTGTAAATAAGCCTGATGTTCCAGATCCAGAAACTGCTGAAACATAGGCATCATATCCCTGTCGTAATCCAGCTGATCTTTTTTCTTATCTATTCCCAGAGCAGCATATAAAGCTGGACTGTCTCCGCTCTTTACCCTGCTTCGAAGAGCAACAAACTGGTCAACTGAGAGTTTCTTCCGGGCGGCAGGCCAATCTCTTATTATTTTTAAATATGCTTTTCTCATATCACCCTCTGAAACAGTCTTCTTTTTAATAAGTCTGTCCAGACGGTCACAAACAGAGAAAAGCGACAGTTTCTGTATAAATTTCTTCTTGAAATCCATCAGTTGTTGATAGCTCATAGTACCGCTGAAAGAGGGAAAGTTAGCCTCAATACTCTTAAAGGTTTCGTTCATTTCCTCATAGGCGTTCTTATGGCTACGCCCCATATACACCAACATTTCATGGAAGTATTTTCTATTCTGTTCTGCCCAGGCTTTCCAATAACATGAATCGCCACCCACTTTCCGACCGCTCTTCCAACCATTGTATTTCGTGTAAACGTACGTCAGGGTGTTGTTACCAGCGCGTTCATACCAGTTATTTACGCCACTGACCTTTGCCCCAAAGCCAAGATTAAGTTGACCCACTGGCCCTGTTGGAATACCTATATTGGGTGTTTTTACACCCAAACTATTGCTGCCTGAAACCCTTACATACTGCAGGTGCCAGTCTTTCTCCTGATCCTCGGCTCTATATAGCTTTCGATCTCTGTGAATAAAGTTAAGCTCCAGTTTCACATCCGCCTCAGCGGTCATATCAAAATCACCGGTTTCGAGTCCTGAGAGAAACAGCTCAAGTCGAGGATTAGGGGTTTGTGAGCCATCAAGATTCTTCTGTTTAAGTGCTTCTCCTACTAAATGAATCGCTTTACCAAGATGCCCACCAGCACCAACGGTAAAACTTAAATTCATATACTCACCGTCGTTATCCGGGTTGGTGTTTTTTTCTGTTCTTATGTAGGTAAAGTTGGCTGCGCCTTTAATTGATGTGTGTGGCACTTTAATGGCAATTTCACCATCAATAGATTTCGCACTACTGGTTGCCTCCGCAGGAAGTCTCAAGTGCTTTCGAACATCATTTTCATCGCTGAGATGAACCTGCGGGTTAGTCAGTGTCGGCTCAATGAACTGTTCAAGAGGCTGGAAAAACAGGGCATCATCCACTGCCGGATTTTCGTCCTTAGTGAATGTCATCATATAAGTCATCCAGAGCCGGAAGTATGTAAAGGTGTGAATTTCAATAAACTCACCCCGGCTTTTTGCGTTCACTACTTCTCTGAAGCTTTTTTCAACAGTAGCCAGCCTTGCCTTGCGGTGATGTTCGACACCAATATGCCCATCCATTGCATTAAGCGTGTGGTAGTAGAGATCTCTCTCTGCATATTGGTCCAGTATTGCCTGTTTGCATTTCTCCCTTATCTCTAGCCTGGCTGATTTTGACACATTTTTTTCGTGTAATTGTCGTTGCTGAGCCTTAATCCAGCCAATACCTTCATCACCGGAAACCCTTTTTTGGAAACGTCCTGCACTGTCCTGTTTGTGTTGTGCACCGTCTGATGCTTCCGCGAGCAGATCTTCTTTTTCCTGCTGCGTTAAATTCGACAGCATTACTTTGCTTTCGAAACCTTCCATGCCATTTTTTTCGCACCATTTTTTACGGATTGCCCATTCACATTCTTCTTTACTGGCTGGCACCCAGAGTGAGATACGTGACCGCTTACTGGTATAAAACTTGTCAGGGTTGTTCTTGAGAGCATCCAGTAAATCAGTTCGTGTCGTGAATTTTGTCACTGTATTAGTCGCTTTCAAGGACGCATCAAGCATGCCTTCCAAAGCTGTAACTTCACCTTTCAGAGAACCCTCTGCTCGTCTGAACTCGGCATAGTTTGGCTTTTTCTCTGCTTCAACTTTCACTCTTTGAGAAGTCAGCAGTATGCCGTTTTCCTGAAGCCTTTTAGTTAACAGGTCAGCATCAGCTACAACTTTTTGTTTCAGTGCTTGCTGTCTTCTAACCTGAACAACTCCCTTTGCATTGCCTGCCAGCTTTTCAACCCTGGTAAGTAATAGAGGCGCTATATCGTTAGCATGAAAGCTGACAAAGTCATCCAGGTTTCTGAAAACTTTACCCTTTGAGACTTTTATACCTAACTCTGCCGAGCCAGTAATAATTTTTTCATCACCTCCCGTGACTTTGCAGGTGCTGTTGATCACCTTGAATTCTCGAACACGAGTATCATCATTGCCGGTTACCTTGAAGGTGAAATCCATACCAAGGTCAAGTGACACACCTTTAATTCCGTAAGCTGCCAGACTGGCTCCAAGATTCACTGAAACCATAATACTTCGGGCAGCACCGCCTTTTTCAAGATCCCGCAACTGCCTTCTTAATTCTGCTTCAAATTCTGCACGGGTATGGCTGAGCACCTGATCGCTTAAGTGGTCAGCGAGTAATTCAAGTGTCTCCGAGAGGTGAGGGTCATCATTAAGTTCTGCAAGATCTCGCAAACTACTACATAACTGAGAGAGCGCAACCATACTGCTTGTTCGTTTCCATGTTTCGGCACGCTCCTTCATAAGGAACAAAACTTCTGACATACGAGCATTGTGCTCAGCAGTCTTAACCGCATCCTGCTGAACCGATTCAACCAATACTTTCAGCTTCGACGCAGAAGAAAAATCGTTCACTGTCGCACGGGACTGATAAGCATAATCAGATAGCATTTTTGCACGAAACTTTTCCAGGTCTGCAGCTTCACCTTCCAGTCGCATGCCTTTCTCTGCCGCACTTTTTCGAAGATGTGGATAAGATCTGCCAGATTCATGCTTTTTCTCGGTTGCATCGACATGCGCTAACGACTTTAAGCCCAGTTGACCGAGTTCTGACAGCTGAATTTCTCTCTTTAAGCTATTGGATTCAGTAGCGCCACCAAGCAACTCCAGAATGTCGCAGGTCGTTTCCGGTTGAGTTATATCGACAGAAGAGCTGTAAGGCATGGCTGCTTCAGCAGACTGATAAGACTTGCCACGCTCCTTCTGTAAAATGGCATCCAGATGAGAAACCTGAGAGAGGAGGGCAGCGGCTTCAGTATCCGTAAGCTTCTGCCTTTGTAACAACTTGTCGATCAAGGGAGCAGCCTGTTTAGAGTTCATGAGCCTGACCATAGCTTCCTGATTTTTGACAAGCTCGTTCATTCTGATGATCAACGGATCATTTTTTAGAAACCTCAGACGTCTTTGAGCTAGCTCCTCACCCTGATCCCAGCATACCTCGTAGAACTCTCTTTCCTGATCGGGAGACAGTGGTGGGGCCACCGAGTTTATAGAATCAGTACTGTCTGATGAGCTGTAGCCTGAATCATCTTCTATTGTCTGGTTTAAGGCTTCCCGAACTATATAGCTCTTGAGATCTCGTTTGGTTCGACCACCTTCAGGACCGGTATAGATGTATTCAGCCAGACTGATGACTGCAGCCTTTTGTTCCAGAGAAAGAGGCTGAGCCTTTCTCTCCTTGTATAAGCCTAATGTTTGCAGAGTATTTGCTGTTCTTTGATTAAACCGTTTGGCTACCTGGCCAATGAGGGTATCCAGATCATTGCTATACAAAGAAACAATGTGCGGAGATATGGAAATAGAACGCAGGTTGGAAGTTTTTCCATGGGGAACAGGCGGAGATGTATGACTCTGTGTAGATGTCGGTGGGGTTCCTACGGAACCACGCACAGGAGGCCAGGACATAAAATCTCTTCCATTGAGATGCGGTGTACACACCTGTTAAATATTACTTTTTAAATATAGGTGAGCCGTATCCTGCCAATTAAGGTGCCCATAGTGTCAATTTTTTGAACTATTCTGAATGCCTCAAATATCAAGTGGAGAATAAGTATGAAAACGTCGGCGGTTCTTCTGGTAGCAGCCAGTCTCTCTGTCGAGGTTCACTCACACTCTTTTGAGGTATTTGATTCTGCACTCCTATCAAACTGGAATATAGAATTGCCGGCAGGAAGCATTCCTGATTTTCACGAAGGCTCCGCAGCAATGGTCTGCACAGACGTTGACTGCCAGCTCTCTATGCATAGAACCAGCCGCCCATTTATTAAAATTTTAAGATCCGCTACTGGTATGGATAGTGGCCATTCAATTCTTATTCATCGCCCAGAAATTCATCTTGCTGCCAGCCAGCAAACTCACTCTCTTATCAAAGGGACTGCTTTTCCAAATAGTATTAGATACGATTCATATAAGCCTCTAACTCTATCGCCAGTTCTCGTGATCAGTAGTTCTTCCGAGACATGGGTGTTATTAAACAGTCCTGTTTATCACTGGCTGGTTATTGATTCAGCGCTCCATGAATCAGAGATATCCTGCCTTGAATATGCATACACTCTGGAATCAAACGACATTTTGCAGGTAGCATTTCCTCCTGAGAAATCACATAACGACTTATCTGAAGTTTCTCATATTCAGCTAACCTCCAGTTCCAGCGGAAAAATCAGCCTTTCCGTACCCGGTCAGGAACCACCATCAGACAGTGGTAATGGTAAAAAAGAGAAAGAGAACTGGTTTGATTCCAGTTCAGACGAAAGTGACACCGAAGCTTCCTCTATTGCCGGAAAAAGTAAACAATCGCAAGGTATGGGAGCAGGAGCAGGGGGAGACAAACCGCCCAGGAAAGAGTTTACCTATAAACGACCGCTTCCAGCTGATGCTGCTCCACATATAACTCTGGAAGAGATGACACCTAGCCAACTAGTGACTGAATTAAAAAAATCAGTACATGACCAAAGCAGGATAGAACAGGTTATTCGTGCGCTTATAACAAAATGTCAGAAAATCCGTGCACAGCCAAAACACGGAAGGGACGGCAATAAAGCGTTAAGGGAAGTGCGAGGGTTCATAATCGGAAAAAGATTATTTATCGACGGTAAGTTATGGACTGCTTTCACCAATATGATTCTTTAAGCTGAAATAACTCTCTATCCCATAATAAATTCGCCACAGCAATTCTCTATCTGGCCGAGCAGAATATTGGTATCTGGGCTTATGGCGCAGATGTTGAGAATGTTAAGGAACGCCGACTGGTCGACAACATTTGGCCTGAACGACAGCAATAAGCTGAAAACCACAACTTCAAGATGGTCAGCCTTCCTTGCCAATATTACTACTCACCTTCGCCAACCTGCCTTTTCCTGAGAGACTTATCTGCCCACCTAACGCACTGACAAAACAGGACTGCCCCTGAATAAGTTTCATGGTTGAGCCAGCTTGATCAGAAACCTCGGCTTCACCTTCAAGACAAAGAATAATGGTGGCCGTATATACTCGGTGACTGACTTTTATTTCCTTCAGCGTTAACACTGAAAGACAGAAATCGCTGACAGGCGCTTCCAACACCTGCCTCTCAGATTTGGTAACTCCTGATAAAACAAAGCTTTCTGAAGACCCTGAAGTTGACCAGTTAACTACTTCCAGAAGTTCTTCCACATTTTGATGCTTTTCTGTTAACCCACCCCGAATTACATTGTCCGAGCAGGCCATGACCTCCAGCCCGGTACCTTCC
Source organism: Endozoicomonas sp. OPT23 (assembly GCF_009653635.1). Taxonomy (GTDB): domain Bacteria; phylum Pseudomonadota; class Gammaproteobacteria; order Pseudomonadales; family Endozoicomonadaceae; genus Endozoicomonas_A. The sequence continues at coordinate 753,311 of NZ_PPFD01000003.1, forward strand.
AGATAAGTATGAAGCGTTCCCGGAGCCATAAATATAGCTTCACCCGGCTGCAATTGAATAAGGTTCAAAAACAAAGGGCTAAGGACGCCTATGTCTTGGGGAAAGAATGTATTCAGCCTTTTGATTTCCTGCTCGATTACTACATCTGTAAAACTGCATAAAAGACACTGGCTGATTAACTGCTGTTGCTGAGACTGAGGCATGCTCATCAGTACAGAGTAGAACTCTTTCAACTTTTCCTGCGGAGCTGCTGAATTCAATGCCTGTAGCAAACGATCAGCCAGTTCAGAGTTTATTTGCTTAAGATTGTCTTCTATCTCTTCAACAGGCCTGAAGCCACAAAGCGCTCGAAAGGGTGTAAGTGCATAGAGCAGCTCAGGCTTGTGATTATCATCGGGATAGCTTCTGTTAAATGCAGTCAGCTCAATACCGTCTTTCTGCTCTCTCAAAAAGCCCACAGCTGCCTGCCTTCGATTCGGATGAACCTGAAGGGAGAGAGGTTTTTCCGCAGAGAGAACCTTGAAGAGAAAAGGCAGGTGGTCACCAAAAGCGGCTCTTGAATCCTCTCCAAGATGCTTGGGATGCTCTGCCAGAAACTGGTCCAGCAGTACAACTCCTTCAGGCAATTCAATCAGGGACGGGGCCCGGTGATGGTCACCAAGCCAAAGCTCTGCGATTTTTTTATTGTCGGGGTTTTTAATGCCCAGCAGATCACTGATGCCATGAACACTTCCCCATTCATAGTTCTGCTCTTGGAACTGAAGTCTATAAATTGCCATACAGCTTTTAATGGTTGTTTCTATAAACGCTTCAATATAGTTAATGAGTTAAGTTATTGCCCGCCAGTTAATCTTGTGTAGTTGCCCAGCCAAAGTCCTCAAGAATGGAGTAGAGGCAAGGAATCACAAATAGCACCAACAGTGTCGACATGGCAATACCAAACACAATACTGGTCGCCAGTGGAATCAACACCTGAGCCTGCAGGCTGGTTTCGAACAATAACGGAGTCATTCCCGCTATGGTTGTCACTGAAGTCAGGAACACAGCACGAAAGCGATCATAACTGGCTTTGGCTGCAGCATCATGAACCGTTAACCCTTCTGCCACAAGCTTTTTAACGAACTCCACCAGCAGAATAGAGTCATTCACTACTATGCCTGCCAGGGATACAAACCCCAGCATCGATGGCATGGTGAAAGCCAGACCCATAATGAAATGTCCCCAGATCACGCCGATTAATGCCAGCGGTATAGCCGCCATAACAATCACAGGTTCGACATAACTTCTGAACTGGAAAGAGAGCAGAATAAAAACACCGATTAAGCCAAGAGCAAAAGCACTCATCATAGATTTCTGAGTTGTACCACCGCTCTTCACTTCCCCTTCAAAGCTGACAGAAACATCCGGGTTACGCTGTTTAAAACCTTTCAACCAGCGCTTTTGAACATCACTGAGAATGGCCGAAGTGTTGCCTATTTTACTGTCTATATCACCGTAGACAGTCACTGTTCTGAGATTGTTCACCCGGGTTACTTTTGAATAGCCACGAGTCTGTTCAATATCAGCCACAGTCGAGAGAGGAACCTGAGCTCTGGTTTGAGGATGGATGATAGGAAAACTATCAAAGTCCTGAAACTCATCTCTGGATTCAGGCGACAATTTAACTGTAACTTCAAACGTCTCCAGCCCTACATTGGTTTCCAGAGCCTTTACTCCCTGAAAGGCAGCACGGGTCTGGTTGGCAATGGTCTGGGCATCAATGCCTAGGTTCAGTGCACCGGGTTTGAGAGACAGAGAGTATTCCGGCTTGCCCGGCCTGAGGTCTGTCATCAGGTTTTCAACACCCGGATAGCCTCGTAGCCAGTTTTGTAGCTCTTCTGCGGCTTCGGACAGCTCTTCCAGATCATGGCCGGACAGCCTTATTTCTATAGCTCTGCCACTGGGGCCAATGGCTGGTTCCTTGAAAGTAATAGTCTGCGCACTGGCAATGGTTCCAGCATTAGCTCGCCATTCATTTATCAACTGCCGTATTTTGGTATGCCGTTGCTCCGCGGTCAGCAAATCCACACTGATAGTGGCCATATGAGGGCCTGATTCGCCCGCATCCGCATTGGTGTTGTAGGTGACTGTTACCGCTTTAACCAAATTTTCTTTTTCATTGGCATTCAGTGTCTGACCGGATTGATCTAATGCCGTTAATAACCGCTGAACGACTTCTTCCGTCTTGGCCAAAGGAGTACCAGCGGGCATCATGATTCTGGCTTCCAGCAAATCGCCTTCAATACTGGGAAAAGCAGAGAACTTCAGCACACCCGATGCCAACAGGCTGACCGATAGAAAAAAGACCGCAATAACGCTGCCAATAAAGGCATAGCGATACTTAATCAGCGTCTCAACCGTATTGAAGACATGCTGCCTGAAGGCTTCAAATTTCTGTTCAAACGCCAACCTGAGAGGCGTTGGTTCCGATTGACCTGCATGGTTCAGTGAGTGATAAAGGTGTGCAGGAAGAATCAGAAAAGCTTCTACCAGTGAGACCGTAATAACCGTGATCAGAACAACAGGTATGACTTTCAGCACCTGACCAATATTCCCTTCCAGAAAGATCAACCCGACAAAAATACAAAGGGTTGTAGCAAAGGATGAAAGAACCCCACGAGCGACTATTTTTGTTCCTTCAACCGCTGCTTCCAACGGCTTGAGTCCTTTGCGAATCTGACTGGCAATGGATTCAGATATAACAATAGCGTCGTCCATCAGGATACCCAGAGCCAGCAGCAAAGCGACCATAGAGATCATATTGATAGTGACACCAAGGTGACCCAGAACAAAAAAACTGGCCATAAAAGCAACAGGCAAGCCCATCACCACCCAGAAAGCATAGCGAAAGGTAAAGAACAGCCACATCACGGCGAACACCAGCAGTAAGCCCTGCCAGGCGTTCGTCGCTAACAGGGTGATACGGTCCTTAACAATACTGGTGGCGTCCTGAGTCAGTTCCAGATTCACACCTTCAGGCAGTTTTTGTGACTGTTCAGCGATCACAGTTTCTACGGCAGAAAGCACAACAAGACTGTCGTTGATCGTATTCTTCTTGATGTTGAGGAGGGCTGTACTCTTACCATTGAAGGACACCTTGTCCTCTGCCAGCTCAAAGGTGTCTCTGATGGTAGCGATATCACCCAGCCTGACTTCATTGCCCTGTTTACCTGTGAATACAATCAGATTCGCCAGTGCATCAGCCGTACGACGTTCATCGTTAAATCTGAGTTGAACTTCCTGGCCAACGGTTTCAATAGAACCAAGGGGCAGATCAAGGTCCTGCTTTTGCAGTGTTTGAACCAGCTCCTGAAGGCTCATTCCCAAACTTCTCAGAGATCGGTCCGGCACTTCAATCAGCAGCTGGCGCTCTGAAAAACCTTGTACCTCTACCAGTGGAATATCAGGGTGCTGTAACAGTTTCTGTTTCAGGGATTCAGCAAGGTTTTTTAATTCAGCTCTGGGCAGATCAGCAGTGAGAGCAACAGAGCTGACTTTCTGCGTTCTGCCTGTTTCCATCACCGTTGCCAGTTCAGCTTCTTTAGGGAAATCGTTGATGCCATCCACTGCTGACTTCACGTCGTTAAGGAATTTACCGAAGTCACTTTTCTCCAGCATTTTTACTGCCATGACGCCCATATTCTGTTGCGCACTGCAGACCTTTTCTTCGATAAAGCTGATGCCATCCAGCGCATCCTCCAGAGGCAGACAAATACCCTGCTCGACATCCAGCGGGGCAGCGCCAGGGTAGGGTACTTTAATCTCTACGGTGTATTTTTTTATCTCGGGAAAGGTTTCCCTTTTGATATCAGGCAGGCTGACCACACCCAGTATCAAGAACAGAACCATCAACAGGTTTGCGGCTGTCGGGTGGGCTGCAAAGAAACGAATCATTGCATTGCCTCCAGCCACCTATTCACTTGCTCTGCTGTTGATTGGTCTTCAATAGCTTCCACTCTCATGCCATTAACAGCAGGAAACACGTCAGACACAATCAGTTTTTCATCAGCCTTCAAGCCCTGACTATTAGTACTCTTTAAAAGGGCAAGGTCACCCTGAAGCAAAAGATCATCAAGCTTCTGACGTACCAGTGAATTGTCTTCAGAAACCTTGAAAACCTCTCCTTCATGGAGTGCAAACCGTGGCAAAACCAGAAATTCGGAAGGCTTACTCTGCAGGCTTATCTGCATATACATTCCTTCAATTAACGGTGGTTTTACACCCGGTTCAGCCTGACGATAACTGCCTTCTACTGAAACGATCACACCTACTGTACGACTCTGCAGGTCGAGACTGTCACTGAACCGTTCAACTTTCGCCTGCCAGGGTTTAAAGCTGCTGCCAGCGACTTCTACCGTAGCTGTCAGACCAAGCTTATCCAGAACCTGGCTCATCACCGGAAAATCAGCCCCATTACCAAAGCTGACTTCACTTTTGCCAAAGCCTCTGGCAAAACGGGCAAACTGGTCCATGGAAAACTGGGCATTGATCATGACTTTCTGAATGCCTGCGGCATCGAAGACACTGTTGCCTTTCCCTATGTATTGATCCTGTTCAACGTGAACTGCCGAGATTCTCGCTGCAAATGGCAACACCACTCTGGTGCGCTCAAGGTCTCTTTTACTTTGTTCTACCTTTGCTTCCGCTATCTGAATCTTTGCCTTCATCACTTCCAGTTCAGATGGCAATGTTGTGCGCTGGTTTTCCAGTTTTTGAACTTCCTGTTGCTGCTGTAACAGGGTCTGACGCTCCTGATCAAGACGGGACTGAGAAACCGACCCGCTTTTATTCAGACTGCTGAAGCGCTTCAGTTCTGCCTGACGCACTTTCAATTTTTCATTGGCCAGCTTCAGTTCCAGCTGGTTATTTTTAATCGTCAGTTGTTTCTCTTTCAGATTGGTTCTGGAAACCAGAAGGTCTGCCTCTGCCTGCTTGAGTGCCAGCTGATAGTCTTTGTCGTCTATCATCATGACCAGCGTATCTTTGGGCAGAATCTCACCTTTCTTCAGAGCAGGGTGAACCCAGGTAATGCGGCCAGAAACTTCGGCTTTAGCCTGCAGCAGCAAGTCCGGCTTAACGACCCCAAAGCCGGTAATCGTGGGGCGAACACTGTGGTTCTCGATAGCAATGACATTAACGGGTGTTGCTGGCCTTACCTGCTGGTTATGTTCTGTTGCCGGTTTCAGTTTAATAATCAGAACCAGACATAGCAGCCCAAGCACTGCTATCAGGGGCAGCATCCATTTCCGTTTGAGAAGTTCCATTTAATGCTCCCTGTTCAGACATCCAGACATAAATTGCTGGTAGACATGATCAGTCCATTCGGGTGCTACCAACTCCTCATCTGTTATTCCCCATGCCATCTTGCGAACCGGAGCCCCCATATAGGGCAGGATCAGCATCGACATCAGGTTAAAGGCTGCATACTTCCAGTTAATTTCAATATCAGGCTGTTGCTGATGAACTTCTCGTTGAATAAGACCTGGCAGCGTTTGAGCAATTCTAGAGGGAAAGCCACTGATAATAACTTCTCTTAAAGGTGATTCATCATTCAGTATTTCGTCGTGTATCAAACGGGCAAGAATGGCATTCTGATTCAATATTTTTGAGACAAACTGAATGAAAGGTTTTACAGGGCGCTCCATCTCCAGCAGCGGCTGCAGCTCAGCGAAATGTGAAGACATAAAGTTCTGCAGGCTTGCCTGTACCAGCCCTTCCTTGCTGCCAAAGTAATAGCGAATCATGGCTGAGTTAACCCCCGCCTTATCACCCAGCTCACGAATGGTAATGCTTTTGTAGCTTTTCTCTTCCATCAGCTCCTGAGTAGCCATCATCAATTTACGCTTTTGCTCTTCCTGTCTGGCTTCGTCTGCAGGCCGGCCCCGGGCTGAGATTACAGGTGCTTCATTGGACATGGTACGCTTTACCCATTTAACTACTCAGATGAGTAATTAAATAGTAAAGAGCACTTACTGTAAAATATTTTCTGCACGGAAACGGCTCAGTTTGCCATTACACCTAACTATTATTTCCAACCGCAATTACAGACTGCCCGACGTTTAATATCTGTAAGATAGTAACTTTTTTATTTTAGAAAATTATGGATAACAATATATATCCACAATTAAAATAAAATGGATTAACAATCATATTTGATGAAAAACAAAAACGCACAAACATAAATTTAAATATCTTACTAATATAAGTTTTCATTTTTTATAAGAGTACTGGAAATGAAACTTAGAAGTTTAATTATTTTGATTGCAGTTTTTCCTGTTATCACATTTGGAATGCCTCAAGAACTGGAACAAAGGGTTGGCGTTCTGATCGAATCACTGTGCACTTCAGAGATGTCTGATTATGATGCAATGACTATTCATAAAAATAAAAACAGTGAGTACAAATCTATTTCAGAACTCTATAACCTATTTGAAAAGTACTCTAATACTTTTCCTGTCGAGAAAATAAACCACCTGCAGAACTGCCTTCCTAGAAATGGTGATGCCGTTGTAGTGCTGTCTTATATGATTAAAGAAATGGATGAGAACCAGAGAAAAACTGTAGAGCCTATGGCTAAGAAATTTTCTCAGTATCTTATTGAACGTTCATTTCATGCTTTGACAGGGGAAAAGTTTCCAAACGGACCTGAATACCATGAGAGTTGGACTGGATATGCTTACATAGCCGGCTATGGTGATTTACTCGATGCAGGGTTTGCCACTCCGTTAAGCTCGGAACAAGTGTCAATTGTCTCAAAATATTCAGACGGATTTTTATTACAGCACCATAATGTAATAGGGCTTTTCTTATCAATGGATAGAGAACAAAAATCTGAATTCATTAAAAAAACAACTCAACAACTTTCTGATGGATACATTATTTACAGAAATAAATTGAGCACTTCAAGAATTGATAAACAATCGAATAGTCTCAGTGTCAGTGATATCATGAAAAATGACTCAGCTAGAAGTAAGCTACTGGGGATTATCTATAGCAGACTATCCAGCCCAAAACCTGTTGATGAAGCAATTGCTGTAGCCGCTAAATCGATTGAATCAGGTGCATCAGCAGATTTTTTGCTGCCTTGGTCAGTGCTTAAGACTTTAAGCGGAACAGATGTTCTAGCTGATTTACCTTCATCGCTTTATTCAGATCTCGGTCTTAGTTATTCACAGTATCTGATTAAAAATGGTATTTCTCTGACAAGAGATACCGTTTTCAAATGCATCACATCAAATCTTTCTACTCATAAAAATGAAGTGGCTGGTATGCATGATTTTTGTCACATGATCAGTGATATGGATGTTGTTTTCTAGCTTAATCGAAATACCCTGCTATTCACACGTTCTCAGTAACATGAGAACGTGTTTTTGTTCAGAGTACACTCACCCTGTGATCTGAAGCCAGCAGGACAGTGACGTAGCCGGGGCATTTTATATGCTCTTCTGGACAGTCTTATCTCAGAACTATGAAGCTCTCGATAATACCTTATCGTACGCACTGGCTTTTCTCTGTCGACAGGCTGGTTGATAACCTGCAAAATCTTCAACATCACTCTCACAAGACCAGTTAATACGCGGACTGCTGCTCAAACCATCCATAGACATTCTTAATGCTATCCAGTGATCATCAATCATACGGGCAACAACAACACCATCCTTGAGAGCCACTTTTGAAATAACATCCGACCTGTAGTTTAGACCTCGAAGTTGTTCGAGATCATCCATACGCCTTGGCGGAGTACCATGGATCATGGCGTATTCTTTCATAGCCATTTTATAAGGCATCAGCTGTGTTAGCACCTGAGTTTGAAGGGCTTTACCCGTATAGTGACTTTTCATTTCCTCCATTGCTTCCTGAGCCAGCTTTCGTTCCTCCAGAATAGCTTCAGCCTGCTTCTGTTCCTTACTATCTGCTGTGACCAGTAAGAAAATCCCAAGTGTTGCAATGAGTGCAATAACGAATGATGAGTTGTTCATGATTCCCTGATTATTTTTTCTTGTTAATGTCTTAATTTTATCATCAACGACACTAATCGTTTAATGCCTTATCCATCTTTTTGGATTGAACTCCGTTTTTTTCTCTGTAGAGAGTCGAGAATCCTCTGGCAAGCATGCTAGATACTTTTAAGTCAGCTCCTTTTTCAAATGGATAAAACATAAGCATCCGCTAATTTTTCATGAGCTATGCTCCTGACATAAAGAATGTATGAGGTTCTCAAAATGAATCTGAGTAAAGCCTTTCCAAGTTTATTAATTGTCTTTTACTCTCTGACCCTGAAAGCATTGCCTGTTAGTGAAACATTTGATTACATTCTGTTGTCTCCTTCGGACTTTCATATAAAATTCTTACTCGGTCATGCATTTCCAGGTACGCTTTTCCCTCAAAACTACAATCCACCTCCCTTTGTCTATCAACCAGGAACCAGAACAGTAGCCGGTGATATAGACGATCAGTTTCTGTTGCTCAACCTTCTGTACAGTGAAAGCGGCGATGATAACGATGCCACTAACGTCGCCGGCATACTCGAAATATCCACCAAGGATTTTTACCCACTGTTCCTGGAAGGCCAGAGTGTCACCACAGATCTGCCAAAAGCTCATATTTATGCAGGAGACGAAAATGCTGTTCCTGTTGCTTTTACCCATAAAGACAACTCCATGACTCCCGCTTTTTGCCTTCTTAATCAAGCCAGCCCTTCTAAAAAGAATTCTGGCTGCACAGCACTGGAAGCATACAAAGACAACTCTGGCAGAACACTTGTGTCCATTCCTATAGAGATTATAAAAAAGGGCAAAGCCGTTGGTGCCGGAACCACCATTATTGGTGTCGTCTTTGACTATAACCAATGGGAAAAAGGCCCGTATGCGCAAATATTTTGGCAGGCAGATGTTCCCTACCAAAAATACAGCAGCCCCAAACTGAGACAGCCCCCAAAGGTTGATTCTGTTTACTCCAGGTTTAATTACGCCGGAACCACTGAAGACACAGGGGACAGCTACTACGTATCCGGCGCCCTGCAGATTCCACAATGGATGTCTTACTCTGCCAGCTATTCCCATAACGGCACCGCGCCACTGAAATTGTCTTTCGGCGTAGCCGTTTATGGTGCTTATAATGCTTCAATGGCCTGGGCTAATAAGCAGTATAAGTCCCAAAAGTCATTTGATTTTATTGATACAGACCCACTGACAGATGACCCGGACGACTCTATATCCAGTAATTTCTATAGACTTGACTATCCCTATACCTGTTACCCGGACGACAGCATTCTGGAAAGCTGCCCCTGGGGGTGCAGGCTCTTCCACACGTCAGATAATCGATACCATTATGAGTCCTGCTATGGCAGTGAGACTCTTTATAGCTGGGTAGATACCAAAGGCAGGATTCGTATAAGAGAAACAACAGAGTTTGTGCAACAGCAGCTCAAGGTGCCCGGTTTGGGCACAATTTATACAGAACATGTCAGTGAGAAAGGTTACCAGTATGGAACTGACACTGCAGATCCACAGCATATTTATCAGATAGCTCCAAAGCAGAAAAAATAGGGTATCTCTAGTGGAATGAAACCAGCAATTAAAAGGTTTTCATCAATATCTCATACTTAAGGCAGATATTTATCTTAATCCCCTTTTTCAGATAAAAGCTGATTTGAACGGAGATATTCATGCCTTCCACTGGAATAACATCAGGCATTGCTACTACCAGCCCTCCTTCAACCAGCTCGCCTACTTCAATACCAGAAAAAGTTGGCAGAGGGCTTAATGGCAAGGCTATTTCCAGCCTTCGGTCTATAGAATCTCAAATTCCCAGAGAAATGGCCTCGACGACTCCGACGACAAAACTCAGGTCCCGAAGGACATCTCTGCCTTCTACAGGCGCGTCATTACCCTCTGTCCGCCCTGATTCAGAGCAGCAGAATAAGGCGGCTTCTTCAGAGCGGGAGGTCGCTCAGCAAAAGGTTTCCAGGTCTTTCAAAAAGAAACTCTCCTCTGCTGCTCGAAAGTTAAAATCAAAAACCTATGGAGACCTGAAACGCTGGGTTCTTGGACAAAAACTAAAACCATTACCCCAGTCATTACTGGGGCGTATTTCCTATGACCCAAAGATGCAGGGCGCTCTGACTCAGAGAAATTCAATGCTTTCTACTTTGGCAGATTTAAAGGAGAAAGTGAGAGAGCTCAAGCAAGAATTATTGGATCACGATAAAGGTTCAGCACGATATCAGGAGATTCAGACGTTACTGAAAAGTATTCCTGTAGACAGAGAAGCTTTAAAGCAGGACATTTTGGATTTTAATAAAGAGATAGAAAAAGATTTACCCAGATTTGCTGAGGCAGAACGACAACATAAGAAGATAAAGTAAAACTTCCTGAACAGCATACCAATACTGCCTTCACAACTGTAAGAACTGCATTATGAGTTGACCCTTTACATCAAAATAAGACATCAATTCAAAGGAATAGTACATATTAAACCGCTACTGAACGCCTTATAGTCTCATGCTCTGATAAGGCTGTAGTCTTCAGGATAAATAATAATGTCCAAAAACCTCCCATTGTCTCTAGGTGAGAAAACAGGATATGGACTTGGCGATTTCGGGATCGGCCTGCTGTTTCACACCACCAGTATTTATCTGCTGATTTTTTATACTGATGTCTTCGGCATTTCAGCCATTGCCGCTTCCACTCTTTTCCTTGTTGCGCGACTTTGGGATGCTATCAATGACCCTATTGTCGGCGGCATTGTTGACCGTACCCGGAGCAGCTGGGGTAAGTTTCGACCCTATCTTTTGTTTGGCCCGATTCCTTTAGGTATTGCCGGAGTACTTTGCTTTACTGTCCCTGACCTCTCAGATGTAGGCAAGCTGATATACGCCTATGTGACCTACATTACCTTCGGCATGATTTACACTCTGGTAGCCGTTCCCTATAGCGCACTGACGTCATCCATTACCATGGATTCCGCTGAAAGAGGCGCCCTTTCTGGCCTCAGAGCCATGTTTACACTGATGGCCGGAATGCTGGTTGCAAGTTTGCCTCTGCTGGTAACAGCGTTTGGTGGTGAAGATACAGCTGGCGGCTATCAGAAAAGCATAATGCTGTTCAGCGCCCTGATGGTTGCCTGTCTGTTTGTTACTTTTTATACGACCAAAGAACGTTATTCAGCACCTCCGCAGAAACAGGCCATAAGTCTTGCTGAAATCATTTCAATACTGAAAACCAACCGACCACTGCAGATTGTCTGCCTGGCCTTTGTCGTCAGCTTTGGCAATATGTCTATCGCTGGGTCTGTAGGCACTTATTTCTTTACCTACAATCTGGGGCGACCAGATCTTATCCCTGTATTTATGCTGATCAATGTTTCCACTGTTTTCGTGGGCATCCTTATCTGTCAACTGGTTCAGAAGAAGCTTGAGAAGAAGCAGATTATTATTCTGGGCACCCTGATCGGTATGATCCGCCCACTGTCCATGTACTTCCCTGATATCAATATCATTCTTACCGGCAGTGTTATTGGCGGAATAGGTCAGGGTTTTGCCGTCGCGGTTATCTGGGCTTTTGTCGCAGATACCATTGAATACGGACAGTACAAAACCGGTCAGCGTAATGAGGGCATGACCTATGCGCTGGTTGGCTTCTTTATGAAAATGGGTGGAGCCCTTGGCGCCATGATTCCCGGTTTTGTATTGAACTACACCGGTTATGTACCCAATGTCGAGCAGACAGAACTGACACTGTCTGGCATTACGATGCTTTGTGCCACCATTCCACTGCTTCTCTACGGCTGTTTTGCCCTGGTGATGTCTCGCTACCCGCTGGATAAGAAAACTCATGACAGGATTGTCTGTGAGCTGGAGCAGCGGCAAGCAACAGTGAATGTGTAGACACACGCAATTTATTAGTCATAAGCTGTTTGCTAGAGTGCTCAGCCCAGTAACTCATCAGAGCTTATTTTTGAATCAGTCAGTCAAACTCGGTCTTCGCCTGCTGGCCATTGAACAAATGGTCACCCGCCACTATGACAATATCTGGGATTGCTGTTGCGATCATGGCCTGCTTGGCATGCGCCTGCTGGAGAAGCAGGCTGCGGAAAAAGTGCACTTTGTCGATGTCGTTGAGTCACTGGTTAATGGTGTAAACCAGGCTCTTTCTGGCAATCCCGAGCTATACCCTGCTGACCAATGGCAGACACTCTGCATGGATGTTGCTCGGCTTCCTGTCAGTGAAGCAAGCACCCATAAAGGTGATTCACACCTGGTCATTATCGCCGGAGTGGGCGGTGACCTGTTATTTGAACTGGTTGAAGCTATTCATAAGGCAAATCCTGAAACCAATATCGAATTTCTACTCTGCCCTGTTCGGCAGCACTTTCATGTGCGGGAAAGCCTGATAAACATGGGAATGAAACTGATCAATGAATCTATTGTCTATGAAAACCGGCTGTTCTACGAAATCATTCATGTAGCCCGAAAAGGCAGGGAAGAGTTGACCTGTGTCGGTTCAAAGATGTGGGATTTCAGTGATGAAGACCATTGTCTCTATCTGCAGCAAACGGTCTCTCACTACCAGCGCCGCCTGAAAAGTGGCTGTGAAAAAACAGCCGCTATTCTTCAGCAATACCAAAACCTGCGTTGAGCACCCAGCATACGACCTAATAAGCTGTTTACCCGCCTATGCAGGGCGGGCTGTAAGTTAATATTCGATTAGTGTGTCTACACACAAAGAGAGCCGACTATCGAAGTTTATTCGAAGAGAGTTGTCTGAGTTCTGTACATGGAAATACGTTCTGTCCTTAAAAAACGACACTATTGACATAAAAATCATAACTACAACATCTTGTGTCATAGGGGCTGTTTTTCACCTAAATAACCGGAAAATCATGATTGAGTTTTCGAGGGAATCTCAGTAAGGTTGCCGCCTCGTTTTTGCGCCCTCTTCCGGAGAATTATGAAAGATAAAGCTTTTAAACTCGTTGCTATTGAAGGCAATATCGGTGCCGGCAAATCCACTCTGCTAGGCCCTCTGGTTGACGCCCTGAACACAGTGACCGGCGAACGCTGGCAGCTGATCAAGGAAGACGTAGACGAGAACCCCGAGTTTCAGAAGCTGCTGGCCGAGTTCACCCAGGATCCGTCTGCCCGTATCCGTTTCCAGCGCTTCATCACAAACCATCGTGCCAAGCTGCTGGAAGGCGTTGATGAGTCCATCAACTACATCATCGAGCGTTCTCTGGTCAGCGACCTGATTTTCTCTCAGGCTAACCTGTCCAACATGCCACGCCCTGACGGCGATGACATCTGCTACTACTACGACATCCATGATCGCCTGGAAGACTACCCGAAGATCGACATGGTTATCTACCTGAAGACGACACCGAAGGTATGCTATGAACGTATGCTGGATCGTGCCCGTGAATCAGAAGCAGGCACTCCGGAAGAGTATATCCGCCTGATTTCCGATTTCCACGACTGCATGCTGCCGCATATCTGCAAGGATCATGAAATCGAACTGGCTGACCTGAACTGGGATGACTTTGGTTGCCCGAACAATGTTGCCGAGATGATCCATAAGTCATTCACCAAGAATAAGAAAGCTGCTGCCTGATTGTGACATTTTAGAGGGCTGGGCCTGCCAGCCTTCTAAAATAGCAAACTGATGAGTGTGTAGACACACAATCCAATTTTTCAGCTATTTACCCGCCTGTAGCCTTCAATCAAACGCATTCGCGTTCCTCGATTATTGAACTTTTACTTCATTGTGAAGTCGAAAGAACAGTTTTCATGGAGGAATGCCCGATGTTATCGCCAAACGACCCCGCATTCAGCGCTGCTTTTTCTTACAGTGCAGACATACCCGTTCCGGTCAAAAATGAAAGTTCTCCCATTCCCGAGACAATGTGGCGCAAGTACCGTGTTACAGGGCTCGACCGCTGGGCAACGGCTCCTTCACTGACTGACTCAATATCAACAGCAGCCATGAGTGCATCTGTGATTGGGGGAATGAACCTTGCTTTGTGCACGAGAGAAATTATCAGTGCTAAAACCGCTCTGTTAATGACTGCTGCAGGCAGCGCCCTTTTAACAGCTGGGCATTGGCACACTATGCGCCGGATAAACTCTGCAGATGCACCCATGATAGTCGCTCAAAACCACTATTATCGTTGTGTGGCAGTGATGGAAAAGATTAAGACAATAAAAAATCTTCTGAAAAAAGAAGGTTACAGCTCTGACAGTTTGAAGCCTCACTTTACGCAACTGGCCAGCCTCGGTTGTACTGTGAAGACAGAACAGCCAACCATTAAACAGCCGCTCTCTCCTGAACAGGAAAATGACTTAATAATGAGCGTAATGCGCAAGCCTGGTGATTCAGATTCCGATGCACTGGATCGATTTAATCTATTCAGGAAGGAACCTGAATTAGTTGAACGCATTCAAGATGATGAGATGAAAAAAAAGGTTCAGTTAGTCATGGAGCAGATTGGTGACCACGCATTCATGACAAAGAGAATCATTGCAGAATTAAGCGAGGCAGAAAGAAGGCTCAGCCAGAGAACCATAGTTCTTTCTCGTGATATTCAAGCAATGGGACAAGCCCTTGGAATAGCTCATCCTGCAGAAAGAAAGCTTACTTCTCGCACCGATGAACATGAAGTGGTTCATCTTGTGACTATAGATCCAAAGCACTCCTCATAAAAAAGCCTGCGTAATCAGGGGAATACGCAGGCTTCAGGAAGTCAGCTGTTCACTGATTCAGTACAGATTAACCGTTACGCTTTTCAAACGCTTCATAGAGCTCGTTATGAATGCGGGTCAGCTCTTCCGGTGCAACCTTGGAGACTTCACGGTCGTAGGTGGCAACACCATTGATCTCAATCTCAACATCAGTCAGCTGAGTATAAACAGCACCCGCCAGACCATTTGTGATTGCAACTTTGGTCTCGTTTAACATCATGTTGGTATAGGCTTCCTGATAGGCGGCCTGCCCTTCAGTTTTACCGTAACCAAAGGTCTTGTCAGACCACAGGTGTCCTTCTACTGCCCAGGTCTGACCGCCGTATTCACCCAGCACACCAGCACGGAACTGACGAGGGTCTTCAACTCGTTCAATCTTACGACGGTAAATGTGCATATCGTAGATATCACCACTGCCCTGATCAAAGAAACCGGAAGCAGAGTTGATCAGACGGGTTGGGTCCAGCTTACGAGTCATTTCAGTCACACGAACAGTGTCGAACTGACCCCAGTATTCGTTGAATGGAATCCACACAGCCAGAGACGGGAACATCTGCAGGCTCTGAACCATCTCGGTGTATTCGTTAATAAACTGAGTCTTGTTATCTTCAGTACGGCCCCAGCCTTCATAGTCACGGTCAGGAATGTCGTGATGATGATCGATACCCAGAGGTGCCACATGCTGCAGGTAATCAACCCAGCCATCTTTCGGTGGTATTGGTGCTCCGCCACTGATCATGTCCTGCCAAACCAGAATACCCAGTTTGTCACAGTGGTGATACCAACGGGCTGGCTCTATTTTAATGTGCTTACGCAGCATGTTGTAGCCGTAAGACTTAGCCAGTTCGATATCGTATTTCAGGGCAGCATCCGTTGGCGCCGTGTAAATACCGTCAGGCCAGTAACCCTGATCCAGTGGACCATTGTGGAATACAGGTTTGTTGTTCAGGGTCAGCAATGGAGTGCCGTCTTGTTTGATGACTCCCAGCTCTCGCATAGCGAAGTAGCTGTCTGCTTCATCAATGACCTTGTCACCATCCAGAAGGCGAACCTTGATGTCGTACAGGTTAGGGGTTTCCGGTGTCCACAGCTTCAACTCAGCAGGTTTCACCAGTACTGGCTGACCAACTTCTGCCTTGAAGGAACTGTTATCGTCTTTCAGTATCACTTCAACGGTCAGGCCATCGCAGTTATCTGTGGTCGTCACGTCTACAAGGGCTGTACCCTTGGTGATATTGGCATGGGTCAGAGTACGTTCAATACGACGATCGGCAACTGATTCCATCCATACTGTCTGCCAGATACCGGACGATGCTGTGTAACTGATAAAAGCTGGTTTGAGCGTCTGTTTGCCGCGCTGCTGGCTGGAAGTTTCAGCATTGGTTGGGTCCCAAACGACAACAACCAGCTCGTTTGCTTCACCACGCTTAACAGCGTCGGTAATATCAAATGAGAACGGCGTATAACCGCCTTGGTGACTGCCCTGTTCCACACCGTTCACTAGTACGGTGGTTTCCCAGTCAACAGCGCCGAAGTTCAGCACAATACGTTCTTCAGCATTCCAGTTGGCCGGAACATCAAACTTGCGGTTGTACCAGAGTTTTTCACCAGGCAGTAATGGACGCTGAACACCGGATAAAGCAGATTCAATGGCAAATGGCACCATAATCTGACCTGGGAATTCACCGACGCTGGTTGCTTCTTTGGCAACAACGTTAAAGGACCAGAGACCGTTCAGGTTGACCCACTTATCTCGGCTCAACTGTGGACGAGGGTATTCTGGCAGCGGTGCTTCAGGATCAATGTCCTTGCTCCAGCGTGTAGGCAGCTGCGCTTCTTTCTGCTTCCAGCCATCTTTCTGTTGTTGTTTGAACCAGTCAGCCCAGTCTTTGGACTGTGCTTCATCCTTGAACATCCAGCCATCTTCGCCTTTAGGGATACGCTTGATGATGTTGTTAACCAGAACACCCACTTTTCGAGGAATGTAACGAACCGACAGACCCCAGGCCAAAAACAGGCCAACAATCACAGATACGAATCCGATGGGGAAAGCCCAGCCAAATGCGGCATAACCTCCACCAAGA
The DNA here is from genome assembly GCF_009653635.1 of Endozoicomonas sp. OPT23. Taxonomy (GTDB): domain Bacteria; phylum Pseudomonadota; class Gammaproteobacteria; order Pseudomonadales; family Endozoicomonadaceae; genus Endozoicomonas_A. The sequence continues at coordinate 770,168 of NZ_PPFD01000003.1, forward strand.
ATCGCGGCCAGTATGGCCAGCGCGATATACTTCTTCATAGCACCCCCAGCGAAAAACCAGAAAGGGTCAATTCATTCAGTGGCTGAACCACAGAACTAACCTATTAAATAATCTGGTCAGTAAATTACCGGCGAGGGATATTTAGAGCTATGCACAAACCTTGAAAGGTTATGTCTGATTCTGATCACGAAAAAACAGACAATGACAGAGTTATTAGACAGTTAATGAATAGGTCGATCGCTTTAAACGCATAGAGAACAGAGTTCATCAGTGTCAGAATAGATGCCACTGCAAACCGGTATTTCCATTAGATTGATGCTACTGAATGATAATTGCTGACTCCTCCCTGACACTTGATACAACGGCTCGATGCCTCTATCGATATGCACTGGGGCAAGCAACTATTCCTGAAGTAAGAGCCAGTCTGAAATACCTGTTTATTAAAAGCAGAACCCCGATTAAAACCAGTGATACGCCTCTGGATTCCTACCTTGAAGGCCTTCTGTCCGTTATAAGAGCCGTTTCTATTTCCGAAGACTGGCATCAGCGGATGCATATTGATTATCCGTTGACGGATAAGGAAGCCAACCGTTTTTTAAACCAGTTATTCAGCACTATTGAATCGGACCTGCAGTTTCTTCATTACCAGAATGTCGCTGTGCCTTCAGCTATCAGCAAGGACTCCTGGCGCGATCACGCTATCTTCAGACCACAACGAAAAGCTGGCTGGACCATGCATGTAACAACTTCGGGGTCCGGGTTCTACGACTGTGTGCGTACACAGATCAGGACGGAGCCCGGAGATATTATGTTGTTCAGCCCAACAGCTTATCTGGATGGGAGAAGAGCGGAAGAGAGCGAGCACTGGCATTATGAATGGATAATGTTTCAGAACACCCCTCGCATTACCGAGCTATTGAGCTGGCCGGAAGTGGCATCGGGCATTTATCACATTAAAGCAGGCAACAACCAGCAACTGGAAAGGGTTCGTTCTGTCACAGGTTTTATCAGGGAGCAGGGCTGGTCGCTGGAACCGGCGCAGGTTAAAGCCAGAGAAGTCTGTATCGAGCTGCTGATGCTTCGTTGCCACGAGATTATAGAAGAGCAGGGCTATCAGCAGACAGACAGAAGAATTCAGGACGCCATACACTTTATTGAGGACAGCCTGTTCAGGGATTTCACTCTGGAACAGGTTGCCGATGTCGCCTGCCTGTCGCCGTCTGCTCTGGCGTTACTGTTTAAAAAACATTGTGGTGTAACGGTTATGCAGTGGCGTGAAGAAAAACGGATGGCGGCGGCCTGCCACAAGCTGGTTCATACCAGTAAACGTATCTCACAGATTTCAGACGAGCTGGGGTATTTGAATCAGATGTATTTTGCCCGCTGTTTTCGTCGATACATAAATATGACACCTTCTGAATACCGCAGAAAGCACTGCCAGACAGAAACTTTCGAATAATTCATATAAATCTGCGAATCTGAGGCATACTCAAAGCAACGGCCTTGAAAGATAGTGGCGACGTTATAAAACTTTCAAGGTTGTTGTCTTATGTCCACTGATGCCCCTCTGTCCGGTGGTGCCAAAGCCGGTTATGGTTTGGCCGAACTGGGGTCAGGTATTCTCCTGCAGTCCACCAGTGTTTACCTGATGATTTTCTACACCGACGTGTTTGGCATTTCGGTCGTAGCGGCTTCCACCCTGTTTCTGATTGCCCGTATCTGGGATGCCATCAACGACCCGTTGATGGGCGCTATTGTTGACCGAACAAAAACCCGCTGGGGCAAGTTTCGCCCTTATATGCTGTTTGGTGCCGTGCCACTGGGCATAGTAACCGCACTCTGCTTTACCACGGTTGACCTGTCAGAAACCGGCAAGCTGATTTATGCCTATGCCACCTTTATTGGCTTCGGCATGCTCTATACCATGGTCACCATCCCTTACGGTGCACTGGCGTCTTCCCTGTCCATGGATTCTAAAGAGCGTGGCAGTATTTCCGGTATTCGTATGATGTTCGGCATGGTGGGCGGCATGGTCGTTGCCATCATTCCTTTCCTGGTCACTGCGTTTGGAGATGGCGATACCGCTCAGGGCTATAAGATCACCATGTCCATTCTCTGCGGTTTGGCAGCCATCTGCTTTCTGGTCTCATTTGCTACGACAAAGGAACGCTACTCTGCACCACCTCAGGATACCCGTTTCAGTGTGAAGGACATTGTTGCCCTGCTGAAAGCCAATAAACCTCTGACTGTTCTCTGCCTCGCCTTTGTTGCCAACTCCCTTAACATGGGCGTTGCAACAGCCACAGGTACTTACTACTTCACTTACAATCTGGGTATGCCTGAGAAGTTCCCGCTGATGATGCTGACTCAGCTGGTGGTGATATTCATCGGTATTATTGCTTCCCAGATTGCTCTGAAGAAGTTTGAAAAGAAGCAGATTCTGATTGTCGGTACTCTGCTGGGTATGGTGAAGCCTGCCGCTATGTACTTCCCGGATCTGAACATCATTCTGGGTGCAACGATAATAGGCGGCTTTGGTCAGGGTCTGGCTGTGGCTCTGATATGGGCATTTGTGGCTGACACTATTGAATACGGCCAGCACAAAACCGGTAAGCGTGAAGAAGGCATGACTTACGCCGTATTCGGTTTCTTCCTGAAGTTTGGTGGTGCTATCGGCGCCATGATTCCAGGACTGGTTTTAAACTACACAGGTTATGTACCTAACGTAGAGCAAACCGAGCTGGCTACCTTTGGTATTACCACTCTGGCGGCGACTATTCCTCTGATTGTCATGTCCATCTTTGTGTTGATCTTTACCCGCTATGATCTGGACAGTAAGAGCCATGCGAAGATTGTGGATGAGTTGCAGCAAAGGGAAGCTGTCGTTTAAGTATAAAATTGAGGGAAACTTATATGGTTTCCCTCAACCTATTAACGAACTATTGACCTCTCCTGTTTTCCCTGAAGGTTCCACCTCTGTTCACAATTTGCCCGTTGGAATTAATTTGTCTCCTTACACCACTAGGGCACTCGTGAATGAACTGACGTAAATTGTCATCATTTCCAAGTAAAGCAGTCAGTAAGTTATTCCAGCCCTGCTCTCCTCCAACATTTGCTGCTGGAACTAAACTAGTGCCTACTTCAGGCATTGGAATCTGTTGCAAGCGAGCAGCAAGATCAGCTATTTTTCCTTTACCATTAATGACCTTTAACAAATCATACAAACTTTTCATTGTCGCTTCTTGAAAGCCACCAAATTGTCCTGACTGCCATGGATGAGGTGGTGGCGGTGGTGAAGCACCTGCTGTAGAAGTGCCAGCCTGATCTGGAGTCGTTGTATCAGAACCACACCAGCAGCATAAGAATTTCCACTTTCCACCACCAGAGTTCCCGGCACTTTGAGAGCCACCATTTGTATCAGTACCGCCGCCCCCTCGCTGGTAGCAAATATAACTGCCTGGCAATACGTTTAATTCACCGCTCTGCTCGAAGGAATAACCTCCATGCATCACAGTTAAGACCGAACTCTCATTCTGTGTCGGTGAACAAACGTTTCCGGAATATAGCTCCGAGAATTTCACTCTCTGTCCATTTTCCATCTGAAAATAGCTACAGTTCGCTTTGGTTTCTGAAAGAGCTAAAGGAATTCGATTTAATGCTGCCTCGGCTTTTATTAAATACTGAGGACCCAAAGGGGAGTCTTCTCTAGAAAGAACTTCATAGCCAGTGACAGGGTGCCCAGTACACAGAACAACATGCTTTATGGCTCCTGACAGTGCCAGGAAGTACTCATCAGACAGTTGATTCTGCAATGGTAAGGAAAAAGTAGGAATAAATTGCTGAATTAAGTCATAAACCTGAGCTTCTGATGTCAAATCAGGTTGACCTGTAAATGGCTGAGCATTTACCTGAGAAATAGCAAAAAGCAGAAGATAACCGGAGGAGCATTTCATACCAAATATCCGAAATTTCCAATCATGAATATCTAGTAGTGAATTTATATAAAAGCAAATGATAATAAGATATCAGCCCTGAGAATGATTACTCACAGGACTGAGTTATAACAATGACAGGAGTTATTTGACCTTAGTCTTATAGATCGTGGTATGGCGGTACTCCTGCCCAGGCTTCAGAATGGCCTGCTCGGCAGTGTTCATATTCACCTGATCCGGATACAACTGGGTTTCCAGACAGAAACCGTCGTATTGTTGATATACCTGACCATCACGACCTTTTTCATTGTCGATGTAGTTACCGGAATAGAGCTGAATGCCGATCTGGTTGGTGTAGGTTTCCAATGTCATACCGGATTCTGGAGAAGTCACCGTTACCGCCAGTTTTGGCTCTTCATTCATGTCAAAGTCCAGACACCAGCAGTGGTCAAAGCCTTTGCTCAGAGTGACCTGTTCTTCGTCAGCCTGAATATCCTGCCCCAGCTTTTTAGCGGTACGAAAGTCCATTGATGTGCCTGCTACAGGGCGCTTTTCACAGGGAATCAGTTTCTCATCAACCGCTAGGAAATGTTCTGCATGAATCTGCATTTCATGATTCAGGTGAGTGGCTTCAGCACCTGTCAGGTTGAAGTAGGCATGCTGAGTCAGGTTGATGGGCATTGGCTTATCAACACGTGCCTTGTAATCAATCACCAGCTCATTGTCGTCAGTCAGGGTGTAGCTGACGGCCAGTTCGCTGTTTGCTGGATAACCGTTAAACCCTTCAGGAACCTTGATAGACAGGATCACACTGTTTGCCGTTGATGCTTCAACCACCCATTTCTGCGTGTCGATAGCACCTTTGCCACCGTGCAGATGGTTTGAACCTTCATTCTGATGAACCTGAATGGTTTCACCATTCAATTCAAAGCGTCCTTCAGCAATACGGTTCGCCCATGGGCCTACTACAGCACTGAAATAGCAACCACCGCTCAGATACTCTTCAGGAGTGTCATAGCCCAGAACAATATTGATTTCTTTGTCTCCGGCAGGCACCAGATAGTTAACAATCGTTGCACCAAGGTCGGAGATATCAACTTTTACGCCATTGCTGTTGCTCAGACGAATCAGTTTGTAATCAAACCAGTCAGAAATATTGCTCATTTTCGTGAATATCCAAGTACGAGAAATCTGCTCGAAATTTATCCCATTAAGGCAGCTTGAAACAGTGGCTTTAGAGAATATGGAATAAAGTAGAGCAGATAGTGTTAAGAGGCCGAGTCAGAGAAGCGGGTACGGCAAGAGGAAAGCCCTGCCGTATTCAGTCAGACCAGATGCTGCTTCAGATAATCCATAAATACCGACTCGTCCTGAGCTCCGGAAATCAGATCTTTTTGGTTAAAGATGATGGCCGGAACCGAATGAATACCCTGTTGCTGCCAAAAGGCTTCCTGTTCTCTGACCTCACTGACAAAACGGTTATCTTCCAGAGCCTGCCGTGCTAACTCAACATCAAGACCCGTTTTGGCCACAACATCCATTAATACCTGAGTATCGGAAATATTACCGCCTTCAGAAAAATAGGACTCAAACAGAGCCATCTTTAACTCTGTCTGCTTACCATACAGCTCTGAGAAGCTGAGAAGCTGATGAGCCTTAAAAGTATTGTATATTTTCATCTCATCAGAAAATTGGAAATCAAAACCCAGCTCTGTACCCAGATCAGAAATTCGCTGTCTTATCATACGACTCTGCTCAGGTGTTGAGCCGTACTTTTCCTGCAGATGTTCCCTCAGTTCCTGTCCTTCGGCGGACATATCAGGGTTCAGCTCGAAGGGACGCCAACATATTTCTGCATGAATATCTCCCTGATACTGCTTGAGGACATGCTCCAGTCTTTTAAAACCGATAACACACCATGGACAGACAACATCAGAGACAATATCTATTCTAAGGCTACTCATCACATATCCATATTTAACAGAGGTTGGCATTTTACCTTAAGTATCAGCCTTTTGTTTTAATCAAGATCATTTTTTAGCCAACATATAAGACTGCTGACTGAACTGCATCAATGCATTCGTCATCTCGCGATTATAGGGAAACCTGGTCACAGCGTCCGTCAGAGTTTTTACTGCTCTTTCGTTTTCACCGGTGGAGTTGAGCGCTACAGCGTAATCATTTTTGCTCTGTTCGAACGAGCCATAGACGAATACGTCATCCTGAGCCTGGCCGTCGTCAAAATACATTCATCATCCAGCAGCTGTGGCTAAAACACTGTCGCTGCCGTAAGGGAAGAAGCCGACAGCATTAAGGTTATAAGTGACCCACGACACATCTTGAACAGCATCAAATTAAATACCAATACAAAACAAAATAAGTCAAACAGAGACTTTTAAACAGCACCATTTAACAGCTAATAAACAGTGTTTCCCAAATACGGGAAACTCAATACCCAACCCATGTCATTACTACAAGCAATTGCTTTAATTTGACATAATTACAATCAAATTTGGTATGGCCTTAACATCAGGTAGCACGTAGTTTCAGCGTCATTCAGATACTTTTATTACCGTATGGCTTTCTGTAGAAATAGACGTAAGCGTATCTACACGCGTAGGGGAATATTGGATTGTCATTTCTCCACCACAGCCGGAGAAATGACATATGTATTCATATGTTCGGATACTTATTCGGTCAATTAAGATCAGTGCTTAAACAATATATTTTAAGTATTATTACTTGATCGCCCAGCCAAAAAAATCAATTCCAACGACTCTTGTCATGGCAAAGCGTAAATCAGGATAAACCATAATTGATCAAGTTCAGTCGCTTGGTTTAAAACAGACACTATATACAGAATTCATCGCCGTTTTGGGGGTTAAAACCTTGTTCACCAAAAAATCACTGGCCAGCGCCATAATGCTGGTAACTACACTCAGCCTGATAGGGTGTGGAGAGTCAAAGGAAGCTTCAACGGAGCAGCCTGCACAGGCAGCTATTGAGATTGTTCGCCCTGCCTTGATTGAGACAGTAACCTCTGAAGCAGCAGCGTTTGATTTTGCCTACGTGGGCACTGTTCAGGCAGCGCAGAGAGCAGACCTTTCTTTTGAACTGTCCGGCAAAATCATTTCCATGCTGGTTGAAGAAGGCGACTATGTTCAGAAGGGGCAGGTGGTTGCAGAGCTCGACAAGAAAACCCTGAACAACAACTATCAGTCCAGCCTCGCTGAATACCGCAAAGCAGAAAAAGACACTGAACGTCTTGAAGCCATCTACGAAGCTAACCGTGCGATTTCCCTGAGCGATCTGGAAAACTCTCGCACACAGAAAGACATCCTCAAGGCTCGTCTGGAAAATCAGCGCCAGCAGTTGGAACACGCAACGTTACGCGCTCCTTTCCCGGGCGTGATCTCCCGCAAAGCTACCGAAGAATTCAGCTTTGTTCAGGCCAAGGAAACTATTTTCGGCCTGCAAAACCTGGAAGAGCTGGAAGTCGAAGTTTACATCCCGGGTTCTGTCGTACTGACTAACCCTGAAACAGCCAGAACACTGGTCGTTTTTGATCAGCTGCCTGACCTCAAGCTGCCAGCGGAATTCAAGTACATTGCCACCGAAGGTGATGCCAAGACCCAGACCTATAAAGTCGTTCTCTCTCTGCCAAAAACCACCAAGGCGAATATTCTGCCAGGTATGTCTGTCACCGTTATTCCTGATGAATCCATGTTTGATACCAGTAAGGATGCCGATGTAATGGTTCCTCTGAGAGCAGTGGTATCAGACAACGCTGGCCGTAAGTACATCTGGAAAGTAAGAGAAGACGGCTCTGTCTATCAGGTATTTGTCGAAACAGGGGCGTTGCTGGGCGACAGAGTTACTGTTCTCAGTGGTTTGATGACTGGCGACAGGGTTGTTACTGCCGGTGTCAGCAGCTTGAAAGACGGTATGAAAGTACGTCCACTGGATCAGGAGTAAGCACCAGTGAACATTGCTGAATACACGATTAAAAAAGGCTTCAGCGCCTGGGTGATTGCCCTGCTGGTGCTGTTGGGAGGCTATATGTCTTACCAGCAACTGGCTCGCTTTGAAGACCCTGAATTTGTTATCCGTGCCGCCATGGTCATTACCCAGTATCCGGGGGCTGATCCGAAAATGGTGGCAGAAGAGGTGACAGACAAACTGGAAGAAGCCTTCCAGACCATGCAGGAAGTAGAGAAGATTGAATCTGTTTCCGAAACCGGTCTGTCCAAGATAACCGTTAGTATTAAGCGGGAATACGCGCCAGGAAAGGAAGACCTGGCCAACATCTGGGACAAGCTTCGCCGAAAAATTGCTGACGTAAAAATCCAGCTGCCGCCTGACGCACTGGAGCCCATGGTTCAGGATGACTTTGGTGATGTATACGGCCAGTACTATGCCGTTACCGGTGAAGGCTACACCAACAAGCAGATCCAGAACTATGTGGATATGCTGATGCAGGAAGTATCCAAGGTTGATGGCGTTGCTCGCACTGCCAAACAGGCTGAGCAGAGTGAAGCCATTTTCGTGGAAATCTCCCGTGAACGTGCAACCCAGCTGGGTGTCAGCGTTAACATGGTGCTGGATGTTCTGAACAAGCAGAATACGCTGTCCGCAGCCGGTACTCTGGAAGCCGATGAAATTCGTATTCCTATTCTGCCCAACCTGTATACGACCAGTGTCGAAGACATCAAGAACCTGACGGTTTCCGTTGGTAACAACCAGCAACTGATTCGCATCAAGGATCTGGCCAATGTCTACCGTGACTACCAGACTCCGTCTCGCATGTTTATGTACTACAACGGTCAGCCAGCCATCGGCTTTGGTATTGCCAATGAGTCCGGCGGTAACATCGTCAAGATGGGTGCGGCTGTAAAAGCCCGCCTGGCTGAGCTGGAAAGCCTTCGCCCTGTTGGTATGGAACTGCATCCGGTTTCCCTGCAGTCAGACTCTGTTAAGGAGTCCGTTGCCGGTTTTGTTAATAACCTGGCCGCAGCCGTAGCGATTGTATTCCTGGTTTTGCTGCTGTTTATGGGCGTTCGTTCCGGTGTAATCATCGGTCTGGTTCTGCTGCTGATTGTTGCAGCTACCCTGATCATCATGCTCACCGATGGCATCGCCATGCAGCGTATCTCGCTGGGTGCTCTGATCATTGCTCTGGGTATGCTGGTAGATAACGCGATTGTTGTCACCGACGGTATTCTGGTCCGGCTGCAGAAAGGTGAAGAGCGCCTGAGTGCGATCAGCACTACGGTAAAAGCTACCATCTGGCCTCTGCTCGGCGGTACTGTTGTAGGTATTCTAGCCTTCAGTGCCATTGGTTTGTCACCGTCCGACATGGGTGAGTATGCCGGCTCCCTGTTCTGGGTTATCTGCTACTCCATGCTGATGAGTTGGGTGTTTGCGGTAACTCTGACTCCTCTGTTCTGCTATTTCTTCCTGCAGGTCAAAACCCTTGAGAAAGATGCCAAGCCGTCTGCAATGCTGCGTGGCTATAAGGCACTGCTTGGCTGGGTTCTCCATCACCGTCTGCTTTCTGTCGGTGTTGTCATTGCAATGCTGTTTGGCGGACTGGTCGCTCTGAGCACCGTGCCTTCCGGTTTTGCACCTGACTCTCAGCGTCCTCAGTTTGTCGTTGATATGTACCTGCCTCAAGGCACTGATATCAAGCGTACTGACAAACTGGCCAAGGATGTTCTGGCCTATGTTCAGAAGAAAGAAGGCGTAACCAATGTTACCTCTCTGGTCGGTGCCGGCGGTCTGCGCTTTATGCTGACTTATGCCCCGAACTCAGGCGACAGTGGTTATGCACAGCTGCTGATTGATGTGGAAGACTTCACTGTTATTCCGGGCCTGGTCAAAGAGCTTCAGACTGAACTGAGCGACAGACACCCTGCAGCCCAGTTTAAAGCCTGGAAATTCATGCTCGGTCCGGGTGGCGGCAAGAAAATTGAGGCAGCCTTTATTGGTCCTGACCCTGTTGTCCTGCGTAACCTTGCTGAACAGGCTAAAAAGGTCATGGCTGATCAGCCCTACCTGATTGCTGTTCAGGACGACTGGCGTGAGCAGATTCCAGTGCTTAAGCCTGACTACCGCATGGATCTGGCGCAACAGCTGGGTTTGTCTCAATCAGAACTGAACCTGGCTCTGAACCAGAACTTCACAGGCCGCTCCATCGGTGCTTTCCGTGAAGGCAATGACCTGATTCCTATCATCATGCGTGCTCCGGCTGACGAACGTGATCGTGCCAGCCAGATCAACGACGTAATGGTATCCAGCCAGGTAACCGGCTCCGTTGTGCCTATCAGCGAACTGATCAACAATGTTCAGCTGGTGTGGCAGGACGCCATGATCCGTCGTCTGGATCGTTCACCTACGTTGAAAGCACAGTCCGATCCGACATCGGGTATTCTAACCAGTGAAGCCTTCGATAAGATCCGTCCACTGGTTGAAGACATTCAATTGCCACCGGGTTACAAGCTGGAATGGAAAGGTGAATACGACAACCTGAAGAAGAATAATGGCGCAGTAGCAGATGCTATACCATGGGGCTTCTCTGCCATGATTCTGGCCGTTGTGTTTATGTTCAACGCATGGAGACAACCTCTGGTGATCTGGCTGACGGCTCCACTGGCTATTATCGGTGTCGCTATTGGTCTCAGTCTGTTCAGAACACCTCTGGAATTCATGGCCTTACTGGGCATACTGAGTCTGGTGGGTATGTTGGTCAAAAACGCGATCGTACTGGTAGATCAGGCGGATGCGGATATCCGTGATGGGCTGGAACCTTACCAGGCTATTCTCGCGGCAGCACAGAGTCGTGCCCGTCCGGTAATTCTCGGTGCAGTAACCACCATCATGGGTGTTGCACCTCTACTGGCTGACCCGTTCTTCAAGAGTATGACCATTGCCATCATGTTTGGCTTGGCGTTTGCCACAGCCCTGACATTAATCGTAGTGCCGCTGTTCTACAGTCTCTTTATGGGTATCAAGCCATCTACTGCCAAGTGATAGTCTGATACTGAAAAGCCCTGAGTAACCTTACTCGGGGCTTTATGTCCATAGATAAACTGTATGCAGGCAATGCAGGAGCAATTGCCTGCATTATGTCAGCTACTCTGCAGTCTCACTCCCACCACTCTTCACATATGCTTTTGTTCCCCATAGTGGAACGGTCGACAAACTGTGCTTATAACTGCCTGATGTTTCCTTGGTGGAATACGACAGGTAAAGCAGAGTCTGGTTTTTCGCATCGAATATACGACGAATTTTCATGGTCTTGAAAAAGATGCTTTTGGATTTTTTAAAAACCACTTCACCCGATTCTGAACGATCAATATCAGTCAGCATTTGCTGAGTAATCTCACCGGTTTGACGGCAGGAGATAGATGAATCAGAAGGGTCCGAGAGACTCAGGTTGGCTTCAACGCTGGCAACATGACAGGTTACGCCCGGCACTTTTGGGTCGGACAGAACGTTCAATTTTATGTCTTTGGTGGTGAACATACCCAGAGAGACGTCGCCAACCTCGTCGTTACTGCAACCAGTTAACAATAAAGATAAGCCAATAACGGAGAGTAAGGTCTTATGCATTCCAATGCCTGTTGAATAAAGTAGTTGCAGGCTATTTTAAGGCATAAAAAAATCCCCGCACCGTTAAGTGCAGGGATTTTTAAGAGCTTTTTGCGTTTTCTTAATCAGCTGTACTGAACTTCACCAGACACTTTAGTTTCAGTGCCTTCACCAATCTGACCTTCAGTCTTGGCGACGATTGTACTTACCGCTGTATCACCGACTACGTTTGTTACTGTGCAAGCCGCATCCAGAATACGGTCAGTAGCAACGATGATGCCCAGAGCTTCAATTGGCAGACCCAAAGTGTGAAGCAGAACACCAGTAGTCACAACCGCGCCGCCAGGAATACCGCCAGTAGCAATAGCCAGCAGGAAAGCAGTGAAGCCAAGAGTGAACAGAGCTGTACCGTTCAGGTCGATGCCGTAGGCATTGGCAACAAAGATAGTCGCTACAACCATATAGATAGCAGCACCTGACATGTTCATGGTGGCGCCCAGAGGAACGGAGAAGCCCGCTACTTTCTCTGACACACCCAGTTTTTCAGTCAAGGTACGGAAGGTTACAGGGATAGTCGCGTTAGAGCTCGCTGTAGAGATGGAGAACAGCATCTGTTCACGAGTAGCGCGCAGGAACTCTTTAGGAGAAACACTGGTGGTAGCACCAATTACCAGAGGGTAGAACACAAATACCCACACAGCCATTACCGCCAGAGCTGTCGCAACGTACGTCAGTACACTGATAATGCTGTTACCGTCGAGCGTAGCACCCAGCTTGGCAGTCAGGAAGAATACACCGTAAGGAGCCAGGCTCATTACCATAGTGATCAACTTCATCATTACGCTGTTAGCCAGAGCAAAAGCATTACTTACGCTGTGAGTTTCGTGATTTTCCAGCTTCTTAACGGCAACACCAGTGATGATGGCCATGAACAGAATCTGCAGGATATTGCCTTCAGCAAATGCCTGGAACGGATTGGTTGGCACAACGCCGATCACCATATCTAACAGGTTAGGCAGGTTTGTACGGCTCAGGGTCAGTGTTTCATCCACTAGGCCCAGGTTAGCGCCAACACCTGGCTGAACGATCATGGCCAAGCCAATCGCAGCAGAGATGGCGATAACGGTGTTAACCAGATAAAGGCCAAAAGTTTTAAAACCAAATCGACCAAACTGGCCAATATCTTCAAGACTACAAACCGCGTTAACAATAGAGATAAAGATCAGTGGAACGACCAGCAACTTGATCATGCCGACAAAAATGCTGCCACCGGCATGGAACAAACCATCTACAAGGTAAGACTGGAAAAATCCTTCAGGGCTGGCAAAAATCTGAATAGAGCCACCGAGAATAAGGCCGACAGCCAGGGCTGTCATAATGCGTGTTGCTAAGTTGTTATTCATAAAACTCAAGTACTCCAAGCCAGGTTAATTACTGCATATGGCTTTCTTGTAATTATCGGTAGCGAATTTAATGGAACGGTTATATAGAAACAAGCCTTTATAAAACACTCGTTTTCAGGAGCATTCACCTATTGGAACACAGTATTCGGTAATAATTCCTACAAACGATGGTTGATGTCGCGAAATGTTATTATTTGCCAACCTTATTTCAGGCAATAGTTATAAGTACAAATAACTAATAAGCACTGTAGTTCACATAACATGCCAGATTATTTTTTGGGCAAATAGCCCAATATTAGAGAATATTCTTGTGATGCTTTTTTATACTGCTCGCAAAAAAGCCAGAATATTCACTGTAATTGGTCGTATAATAGACTCTGAAAGCTATTTAATAGCCACGCCAGCGATATTTTATGTGTTTTTGACGAACAGCAATTTCCTCTGCTCTTTGTTTCGTCGTTATTTTCGGTGTATCCGAAGGAAGGAATGTCTCAATATCTTCGAGGTTAACCAGAAATGCGCTGGTTTCAGGTAATTGCTTCTTTTCCGTGTCATTACGGAAAACAAAACGCATGGAATGAGTGCCTTCCAGTAAACCGGTTGTCGATACCCACCCCTGATACCCTGGATCTTTTGCAGCAACAATATAGTATCTCGAACCATCACTGCTGACTGGCAGCTGATGACCAGAAAGACTACTGACGTAATTCTGTTGATCTGGCCCCTCAAACCAGAGAGTTCCAAGCTGAAAGCCAACATAGTGTGGTTCAACCGGCGCTGTGACTTTTATTACCAGCGCTTCGTCTTCTTTCAGTTCAAACTTGCCTGCTGCGTAATACTGTTTTGCCCCTGCCGCTCCTCCTGCAGTAAAAGGTAGTGCAGGCTGATTAATGTCATTAACAGGCATCGGTCGTACACCATCACCGTTCACGTCCGCTCTTAACTCCATGGCGTATTCCTGAAGATAATTCCAGAAGCGAATCTGATTAGGCAGTTCTTTGGCTATCTTATCCAGTTTCTGGCTGACAAATTCTGATGTGATAGGTGGCCTGCTGTGGCCTTCCTTATCCAGCCTCACAATATCCAGTTCCAGCGTCTTTTCATTTTCCCAGTCAGAGAAAATTTTTCTTACGGTCAGACCGGTCGCTTTTCTTAGCTCTGTTTTTCCTGTAGCAGGGCAGAGCATCTCTTTCTGACTCAGAATAAAATTGCCCTGATAGTCTTTCGGGCGCTCCGGACCAATCAATATTTCAAAACGATTATCTTTATCCAGTTGCAGAGAGAAGGAGTTTGCGAAATCCAAAGTCTGGCTGTTGCACAGAGCCATCTCTTTCAGGTCACCGGTTCTGCCGGGATAGTCTGTTGTGGTTTGAAAGGTAACCAGCCTTGGTGCTTTGGGTCCGACAACACCTCGTTCGGAGGTTTTCCACTCGAGAGTGTTTGCAGCCTGGCCAGTCACTCGATAATAGGCATCAGCATCGAGAGCGGCAGAGATATACATGGTGTCAGGGTTTTCAGCTGTCCACTTTCGCAACATATCCACAGCACGATGAAACTCGGGAAATTCAGGATCCTGGCGCATTTCCAGTTCAATCATGCGGCTGATATGACCGAGCATGTATCGATAACCTTCAGCCAAATTGCGGTCAGTAGATTCAGGAGGGAAGTACTTTGGGTTCACCAGACTTTCTTTTGCCTGCTCAAGGCCTGCCATAAATCCTGACCAGGATTTATCAAGCCTGGCCACGGCCTCTTTATCAGCATCAGCTTTTATATGATTTGACGAATATAAAGTAAGTAATGCCAAAAACGGTATGGCAAGGAATCTGGAGAGCATTAGACGACCGCTTTATTATTTTTATCGTTTTGGGAAACTAGCACAGCGGCAAAGAAAAGGTAAACATTCGATTACATTGCGATATTGAATAACTTTTTCCAGTGGTCTGGATTTATACCGTAATAACCACATCTAAATCACAGTTATCCAACAAGATATCCACAGGTTAATACACATTACCCAACCTGTGGATAGAAGGGTTTACCGCTGCATCATGGCGGAAACCAATAGCATCATCTGCATTTCTGTTGCGCAAATTTTCTGAAGATCCTGCTGGGTTTCTTCACTCAGATGGGACAGATTACTGACTTGCTCATTCTGGTCGTGCCATTTCTCTGCAGCCATATCTTCAGGAAAACTGTTGACCAGCTTG
The DNA here is from genome assembly GCF_009653635.1 of Endozoicomonas sp. OPT23. Classification (GTDB taxonomy): domain Bacteria; phylum Pseudomonadota; class Gammaproteobacteria; order Pseudomonadales; family Endozoicomonadaceae; genus Endozoicomonas_A. The sequence goes on from NZ_PPFD01000003.1 coordinate 785,303, forward strand.
TCCTGCAGCCCTTGCTGCTTTTCACAGAGTTTACTGAGCATTATCAATAGGATAGGAGGTGCCTGACCGGTCAATGCTCGCAACTCAATATAGGTCCAGTAGAGATTAGCGATGCGTTGAGTACTGTCTCTAAGGCAGAGCAGGGAGAGATAAGCTTCTTCCTGATGAGTCATTCAGTGTCTCCTCATTCCGTAGAGAGCCACCTGTGCCTACATCATTTCTGAACACTACTGCGGTCAGCTCGCAGGTTTTTACTGCTTCAATTTCCACTCTAACATGAGTCGGCAGAAGATAAAGAAATTCACCCTGTGGAAAAAGTTATTCACTTATTCACATTATCACTGATCAACCTGTTGAATGAATTGTGGATAAGTGAAAAAGGCTGCATATTTACAGCCTTTTTCGGATTGGTCATTTTTTGATCAAACCTCTTTCAGGACATTACCAGGAGATTCTTTTAATACACGACGAACACCCAACCATCCGGCAAAACCAATCAACAGCGAACTGAATACGGGCAAAGCAATCCACAACCAGATCACCGGCTGCCAAGGTAGTTCGAACACCTGAATGTTCAGCCACCAGCTGCAGAACTCGGTGACAATGGCGGCAATCAATCCTGACAGCGCGCCTATCAACACAAACTCACCCACCTGCATCACCATCAACTGTTTACGGGTTCCACCCAGCGAACGAATCAAGGCACCTTCGCGCAGACGGCTGTCCAGTGTTGCTTCAATAGCAGCAGCCAAAACAAGCAGGCCAGCAACCAGCAGGGCAAACAACATAGCTTCAACCGCCAGAATGGATTGCGCCAGCATCTTCTGAACCTGACTGATCACTGCATCCAGATCGAGCAAACTCACTGTTGGAAACTGTCTGACCAGATCGTTCAGCACCATCTGGTTATCACTGTCCAGATAGAAACTGTTCAACCAGGTTGAAGGCAATGATTCCAGTGTTGCTTTGGACAACACCATATAGAAGTTAGGCTGGAAAGATTCCCACTGTACATCACGAATACTGGTTACTTTGGCCGTTACTTTTGTACCGGCAATATTGAAGCCCAGTTCATCGCCCAGCTTCAAACCAAGATGCTCGACCAGTGAGTCTTCAATAGAGACTTCATTATCTTCTCCCGGTTGCCACCATTCACCTTCCTGAATAATGCCTTCTGCCGGCAGCTTATCCGACCAGGTCATATTCAGTTCACGGTTGAGAGAGTTGTGCTTTCTGTCTTCTTTATCCACAGCATCCTTGGCAGGAATACCATTGATCTCAACCAGACGGCCACGGACCATTGGGAACAGTCCGGTCGCATCAATGTCATTGCCTTCAAGGAAACTTCTGAAGTTATCCACTTCATGGGGCTGAATATTGATGGCGAAGTAGTTAGGGGTTTCTTCCGGCAACTGTTGCTGCCAGCGATCCAGCAAATCGGTACGAACCAGAAGCACCAGTGCCATGGCCATAAACGTCAGAGTGAAGGCAGTAAGCTGAGCGGAAGTCTGCCCCTGTTCCTGCAGCAAACGATTCAAACCTAGCCGCCATGTCAGGGAAACCGGCTTATTCGTAATACGTTTTTGAATTCTGCCCAGCAGGAAGCGTACACCTGAAGAAACCAATAGTAATGCAGCAACCATTCCCAAGGTCAGACCTACTGTCATCATCAGCTGTCCGGTGTGATACCAGAGCAACAGCAGCATAGCCGCAAAGGAGAAACCATAAACCAGCCAGGTTCCGGCAGCGGCAGGCATCAGTTCCCGGCGGAGTACACGCAGTGGTGTGACCTCTTTTAGCCTCAGGAGTGGCGCAAGACCAAAACCAGCCAGAGTAATAATACCCGTCAAACCACCCACCAGCAGCGGCATAAAGCCTGCTTCCGGTAACCATGCAGGCAGAACACCGGTCAGCAGTTTTACGACACCAGACTGTAATAGCCAGCCTATAGCCACACCAGGAAGCGCAACCAGCACGGCCACCAGCATCAGCTCACTAACAAAAATCTGCACCACCTGATTCTGCTGGGCGCCCATGCAACGCATCACGGCAATACCATCAAAGCGTCGTTCAGCAAAGCGACGGCTGGACATGGCAACAGCTATACCTGCCAACAACATGGCAGCCATACTGCCAAGGCCAAGGAATTGCTTCAGCAGGCTGACAGAATTACGCAGGTCTTCACGATTCGCTTCGGCCATGCTCAGCTTTTCACTGGCCACCAGCATCGGCTTTATCTGATTCTGAAACTGTTGCAAGTTGCTTTGTTCACCAGCAATCAGCTTCTTCCAGCTGACTCTGCTGCCAGGTTGAATGATGTTGGTTTTATCCAGATCCTGAATACTGAACATCAGTCGTGGAGAAAGGCTGTAAAAGCTGCTGCCACGATCGGTTTCCAGAGTAATGACCTTGCTGATTTTAAACTCAGCTTCACCCAGCTGAAGCGTGTCACCAATTTTGACATTCAGCAGTGGAAAGAGTCGTGGCTCCAGCCAGACCTCACCCGGTAAGGGTGTCTCCCTGGTAACTTTATCTTCGGTAAAAGGTTGCTCCGATACACGAATATGGCCACGTAACGGATAGTTATCAGTGACCGCTTTGGCAGAAATAAGCTGCATCTCATCGCCAGCTATCACCACCGACGGAAACTCAAGAATGGTGGCGGTTTCAACCGTCTGATTACTGATGGCTTGTTGAACCTGTTCATTCAACTTTCGGGGACTGCTGATCACCATGTCAGCGCCCATCACTTCTGCCACCTGACGACCAAGCGCCAACTGCAATCTCTCACTGAAAATTGCGATAGCTGTGCTGACACTCACTGCCAACAGCAACGACAACACCAATAACCAGAGTTCACCGGATCGCCAGTCCCTGAGCATAAAGCGCCATGACTGTTTCAGGTTTCCGATCATTGGCTTACCTCGGCAACGTCTTTTACTTCTTCCACCAGCTTGCCACTGACCAGTCGCAAGGCTCGGTCACAACGCTTTGCCAGAGCAGGGTCGTGGGTCACCAGAACCAGTGTCGTACTCTGTTCACGGTTCACTTCGAACAGCAGGTCGACAATCTTGTCGCCGGTTTTCTCGTCCAGGTTTCCGGTAGGTTCATCAGCAAAGAGAATATCCGGTTGTCCGGCAAATGCTCGAGCAATGGCAACACGTTGCTGCTCACCACCAGAAAGCTGCTTTGGATAATGAGTCAGACGCTCCGACAGCCCCACACGTTCAAGCAGTCTGGTGGAACGATCTCTGGCATCAGACACACCAGCCAGCTCCAGAGAAAGCATGACATTCTCAAGTGCAGTCAGGTTTGGCAGAAGATGAAAAGACTGAAATACGAAACCTGTGTGATCTGCTCGCACTCTGGCTCGGCCATCTTCATCCAGGTGATCTATACGTTTGCCAGAGAGGTGAACTTCACCAGCAGTTGGTAGATCAAGGCCAGCGAGAATTCCCAGCAGTGTTGATTTACCGGAACCGGAAGTCCCGATGATAGCAACAGATTCGCCTGACTTGATTTGGAGCGAAAGTCCCGACAAGATGGTCAGCGAACCATCTCGGGCTGATACTGTTTTTTCAAGGGAGTCAGCCGAAACGGCAATGGAGGAATCTGTGCCTTTAGTCATAAGTCGTTACTTGTTTTCAGCCTTAGTTTTAAGTTGTGTATTTCTGGTCTCAGCCCCGTATGCATCTGCTGCACAGCAGAAAACCTTACTGGTTTACGGCGACAGCCTGAGTGCTGCCTATGGCATCGATATAAAAAAGGGATGGGTTACTTTATTACAGGAAAAAATGAAGCAAACCAACCCGGGCTGGAAAGTGGTCAATGCCAGTGTCAGTGGTGAAACCACTTCCGGTGGACTGAGTCGTCTAAAGGTCACTCTGGAACAACACACACCAGACCTTGTTCTGGTGGAACTGGGTGCAAATGACGGCCTGCGGGGCACTTCTCTTAAAATCCTGAAAAATAATCTCGGGAAAATCATTGAAACCGTGCAGTCAAAAGACACTCCAATGGCACTTTTTGAGATGAGAATTCCACCCAATTATGGACCGATCTACACCAAACGTTTTACACAAACTTTTCATGACCTCGGCAAAAACTACAACATTCCTGTAGTGCCTTTCTTTCTTGATGGCGTCGCTGGTCATCCTGAATTGAATCAGCCTGATGGTATCCATCCGGTTGAGAAAGCTCAGCCAAAGCTGCTGGATAATGTCTGGCCTGATATCCAGAAAATTCTTAAAAACACGTAATGCCCGTTTCGTTTTATAAACCTGTTTAAAAAGCAAAGCTGGTATAAGACTTCTCTGACAACGACTCTCCAACCACTCTGTATTTTGCCGATACCATGCCCATATATTCTGATTGCAGGGACGCAAGGAAGAAGGCATGGATCCATTGAAGCCATCGGTATCGACTACCCAGTTTGAAAAAAATCTGGATGAGCTGGAACATGCCCACCGAAAAGGCGCACAGGTCACCTATCGTATGCGCCGTGATACGGGTGAAGTTGAAGTTAAAGTTGCCAAACACTGGTCTCCTTTTCGCTGGCTGGCCAATAAGTTTGGACACAAGCAGGCAAAGTCCCAACTTACCCAGGAAATAAAGCAAGCCCTTCACAATACTGATGCTCCCAAAAGGCTACAAGAACGGGTAATCAGGGACCTGGGCAGTAAAACCATTCCATTTCTCAGCTCTGCAACGGCTATCAGCTCTCTGTCCCACCAGCGTGAGTTTAAGCATTTATCAGATACAGCAGAACTTCGTCAGCTTGCTTCCAGTCTCAAAAATCAAGAACCTGCAGGTATTTCTAAGGCCGATGCAAGCCGATTTCTTAAGCTTTGCCAGAAAGCCGAGCTGCTGGATCCACTGTCTTTGCAGGCTATGAATTTGGAAAAGGTGATAGGTAAAGTGCAGAAGGTTTTCGGCGGTCAATCCTCTGAAAGCTATCAAGAGGCCATCACTAAAGCTCTCGTTGAAGAACTCGAGAGTTTGCAAAAGACTCAGGGCGCAGGCACCGTCAGCTATCTATTGAGCAGGGTTGTTGAGAAAGCTTCACCCGGAAAAGCTTCTTCCGAAATGGAAAGCCTGACTGTGAAAGGAATGGAGCTTTCCGGGAGCGAAATCAGCCGTTTGAAAAAAGAACCACCAGCTCTGCGTCTGCAATTACTTCAGGCTAAATATCAGTTAAAAGCGGAGGAACTGGCTCTAAGAGAGAAGATGCCAAACATCGGCATAGCAGATACCTGGGGTTTCCTGGAAAAGTATTGTTTCTTAACACTGCTGTCAGGTATTCCGGATTACAATGCCAACTCTCTGGAGAGCGAGATACAAAAACAGTTTCGGGATACCCGACAGCAGGGTTTGTACGACCGAACCATCAATTTTGCGTCCGTTCGAGCGGTGCAGGATCTGACAGATACTTTCCCAAGAGGCAGAGCAAAAAACATAATTTCCGAAGCTATGAGCAACTCTCCTTCTCCAGAATTCCGGGTAGCCAGTGCGGCTCTGGAAACTATCAAAGGTAATCTTAGTCGGGAATACTCAGTTACCGGTGACAGGCCTGACCAGGTAAAAGATAACGAAATTGAACTATTACCCTTCTTCGGTAGTAAAGAAGCTAATACGTTACTGAAAAGCCAGCTCTACGAGTTGAAGAGCGCCACAAAACTCTTTGAGCAAAGAACTGATATAAAAGCCCTTGAGCCTTACCTGAAAAAACTCGATCTACCAGTTTTACAAAACCAGCTGAAAGCGCTTGAGAAACCTGATGCTTTACCACCAGAAGCAAGGATTCAGGCTCAGGACGCAGCAAAGAAAGTCATTCAGGCGAAAAAGCTCTGGCTGGATCTTAATGCCGGAGTTGGCAGAAAATGGGGACAGGATGTATTACAAAACCCTTTATGTACCTCTTCTGAATTCAGCACCAAAATCAGGAAGCTTGAACAACTGGCAGCACTCACATCACCTGCACTGGATCTTGAACAACTCAGCTGGATGCAACAGCAAAACCTGCAAGCAAAAGCTCACCCCAGAGCCGTCGTTGAGGGTGCCGGCCCCAATGGCCTGATGGCTGCGCTGAAACTCTATATGGAGGGTGCAGACGTCACGGTTTTTGAAAAGAGAGGAACAGACTATAACCGCTCGCAGATACTCAGGCTTGATTCACAGTGGATGAATGATCTTCGTTTTGTATTGGGCTCCAAATTTGATGACCTGTTTGACCCGAAGACCGGGATGGGTACCAAGTCTACCGACGGTTCCGGCTCCATTGTCACCCATGAGCTGGAAAAGGTTTTACACAGAAGATTTTCTGAACTGGTCAGCAAGGAAGAAAAAAGCAGGGCTGACAGCCCCCGTCTGAAACGTCTTGCGGCCCACTCTATTGATGATGTTCTCCCACCTGTAAAAGATGGCGGCCCTTACCGTATCAAGGCTGTCTATGAAAACCGATACGACAGTCAGAAGAGCGGACCGGGCTCTGCGAAAGGTACAGAGATTGTTGAGGCCGACCTCCTGGTTTGTGCAGGCGGCAAGAACAGTCCAACCAGAGACATGTTTTTCACTCATGCGCCGGTGACAGATGAAGCCGAGTACGGGGTTGCCTCCTGGAACAATATAAATAATGACGGTATGAAGACGTTTCCTGCCATTCAGGGGGTCCTGCAATTCGATGGTGATTTCCGAGCAAACCTGATTACTAATCTTCAACAACGAACTGATTACAGTGGTGGTCTTTCAGAGAAAGCTGAAAAGCTGGCGATAAAATATACTTCCCTGGGAAATAACTCTCCTCTGAGCAAGATGATGCTCGAAACCAAAGACAAAGTTGTTCAGCTCAGAACCTTTGAAAACCGTGGAATGATCTATGTGGGAATGGAAATCCCTCACGGGACCAAAAGATGGCTGGAGAGCCTGGATCAAGCAGCGCAAACAGAGGGACTGTCGGACGGTGAAAGAAAAGAAGTGGTGGCCGCAGCAAAACAATCATGGTTTCAGGCTGTAGCGGACGTAAAAGGTATTACTGCTCAGACAGGAACCACCATGGATAAGATGAGCTCGAAATTTACTGCTACGTTCCCTGTTGCCCAGTCAGCTCTTGCTCAATCGTTTCAGGTTATTCCTGGAACCAAAAGTAACCCTAAGGATGGAAGTTTGCTGGTTGTCCCTATCGGCGATGCAGCCACTTCTCCACACTTCATGAGTGCCAGTGGTCTAACCGGAGGCAGGGAAAGCCAGAATATTCTGGTTGAGTACCTCAAAAACTTTCAACAGACTCCTGAAAAACAGTCAGCGCACCTTGAAGCCATGCAGGAGCGCTTTGATAACAGCAAAAAGTATGTTCTGGATAAAGGCAAAGCTTACCTCACACCATTACAACCCCTGAAAGTTCGCCAGGGCTTGAGAATGCAGCAACGCAGGCAACTTGACCAGGTGAGTAAGGATTCTACTCAGCCTGGCTGGAAGAAAAATTACACTCTGAAAGCTACCGGAAATTTACCTTCAAACACCAGTTACCAGTTGTCTACTTCTGAAACACCACCTCGGCAGTACATGCTGCACCTTCAGGAAAAAGGAAATCTCGAAGTCTGGAGAATTGATGGTCATCGAAATCAACTGGCAGGTACATTCAACTCGTTTAAGGAAGCCGAGTTAAAACTGCTCAGAACAAAGGCTTAACCTTCTTTGAGATTCGACCTGAATCCACCCACTCCATAAATACAGAACCAAGACGGTCACTCTCGGCAATCACGGTTTGCCAGTACTCAACCCGGTCATCGTACGACAACTTAACAAAATCATTACGGTCCGGAATTTTTCCAAAAGGCAGCTTGCTGACAAACTCCTCTGATGGCGATACCAGTATCAGATTCTTACACTTATCCACAGCAGGCTTACGCCATTTCAAAGCCTTATCAAACCAGCCGGGGATCATACGGTTGTAGAAGTGTGGATAAAGCACAAGCCCATCACCAAGGTCAAAATTCAGGTCAAAGTGATAGTCCGTTACACCACCATCCCGATACATACCTTTTGGAGCACCGGCGATATCCCGAATACCTTCCATCACCATGGGGATAGAGCCTGATGACAGAATCGCATCACTGACATTCTGTTCAGAGAAAGGCACTGTCTCAGTTGGCAAATCGTTCATGTCCAAAAAAGGCGCTGAAGAGTCCGGATGATGAAACAGGGTACGGGTAAAGAAGTTGCTCAATGTTTTTCGACTGAACAGATTGGCTGTAGCCGCCAATCCCATACCAGCCATCAATGGCCATTTTTTCTCACTGGTTCCTAAACCATGACTTCTGACAGCAATAGAGTTGAACTTGAAAACAGGGTTCTCAATGATATCCCTGACACCAGTATCGCCCAACATCTCTCTGACCAGAATGCGGCTTTTCATGCTGATCTCTGCTGCATCCGGCTGTTCCGAATAACTGGTCAGCAGATAACCCTGCTCAAATCGTCTGTGGGCTTCAAGTGGGTCCTTCATCGCATAAGTACTGAATCGCCAGCTGCCAGCGGAAGTGCCTAGCAGGTGCAAAGGTTTTTCTCTGCCTTTGAAGAATTCACTGATCAGAACCTTGTCCAGACCACTGAGGACAAACCATTTAGGGCCGCCAGATGCGCCCAGCATGACGTTGATATCATCAGCTTTCAGGCCGTTGTCTCGAATTTGTTGCAGGGCATATTCTCCGGCCCTTATTTCCAGCACATCAGTCATTAAAAACGATTATCTCTGCAGGTGTTCCATGAGTTTCTGACGAATAGAGTCGGGAATAGGAGATGAGCATTCATTCTCGTAATCGTAATGAATCAATACCGCCTTTCCCCGTGCAGCAAGCACATCATTCTGCCATGCCTCATGGTGGATATACATGGAAGAGTTACCGACCTTTTCCAGACAGGTTTTAAGAATCACATCGCTGTTGTATTGCAACTGTGCCGTATATTCCACTTCGATACGTGCAATGATCAACTTCCAGTTATTAGTGTCCAAATCGGGGGTAAACATTTTAAAGATGGGCGTACGAGCGTGCTCAAACCACTCGGGCACAACGGTATTGTTAATATGCCCAAGCGCATCGGTCTCGCAAAAGCGGGGAGTAATCGTTTCCTGAAGCATGAGTGATATCTTTTTCTTATAGTAAAGTTGTTACCAGACTCATGTATCCAGGCATTTTTCACCCACCCTTCAGTGAGTGAAATGCGAATAATAGAATCCAGTCTATACCGCAATAATGCCTGTATTTTTAAAAGTTACAACTCAATAGGCGGAGCCCACTTTAACCACTCATTTACCGACTTTTCGTGTAATTTGAAGCGAGAATTCTGCCCTACACCGTCAGCAACCTCAGGCGTCGCGAAAGAAATACCGCCAGCCAGCAAGGATTCCAGAGACTCTGTTCTGATTCTCGCTCCACTGAAGAGCCCGACATTAATATCGACACCACTGGCATTCCAGAACTGACTTTCCGCGGTCACAAGAGAAGCAAAACGATCTTCGATATTTATATAAATTACCACCTGGCTGGCAGGATTATCCAGTCGGTAACCTGTGACCTTACCCACTGGAATTTCTCGATAATAAACAGGATTGTCCTTCCGTACAGAACCCAGCTTTGGTGACACAAGCTCAAGCCTAAGACCACTGGCAAGAGCCATATCATCAGGAGGACTTCGATCAGCATGAAAAAACGAAATCTCCTTCGAATTGGCTTTTTTAGCCGGGGACATTCCGATGTAAAAACCGGTAATCAACGTTTCAAGGTTGGTGGTGCTGGTCAATCCGAGTTTGGGTTTAACCAGCCAGAAACGAGTACCGGAACGGGCAATCCAGCCTGCACTTTCTTTTAACAGAATCGTTGCCTGAACGCCTTCCCGCTTCTTATCCAGCTCCAGTCTGGTTACCCGCCCCATTTCCAGCCCACGGTATTTGAGTAGTGTGCCTTGTTTGAGACCAACCGCACTTTCAAACCAGACATCTATAACTGTGCCATTTTCCAGAGCTTGATCGGCATCGTCATAAATCGAAAATACTTCCTTATTAGCAACTGCTTTTACATCGGGTTCGGGCGTCATAAACTCAATACCACCGGCAAGAATACTTCCCAGTGTTCCGGTTTTTACTTTCAACCCCTGGAAATCGCCTTCCAGAGTAATGCCACTGGCATTCCAGAATACGGTACTGCTGTTAACCAGATGACTGTATTGAGGGTCTATCAATACCTGAATGGTTACACCGTCGTCGTTCAATTCATGGGACTGAACAGAACCCACAGGCATCTTGCGATACAAAACAGGACTGCCATGGGAGATACCAGACAGAGATCTGGCAATAAGCGTCAGGTGTAAGCCGGGAGTAGAGAGTGCAGCAGGAGGCTTACTGGCAAGCCCTTTAAAACGGTCTTTAAATTTAGCGTTTTTAACATCGCTGTGGTTGATATCCAGAGCAATGTACTGGCCACCCAGCAGTGTCTCCAGACCAGTCACACCTTTCAGTCCAATCTGAGGTTTTACTCTCCAGAACCGAGCACCTTCCACCATCAGTGAACGGGCTTCAGGACGGATGACTGCTTCTGTAATAATGGCTGAATAGTCTTCGTTGAACCGAGTCTCTCGAATCAGCCCCACTTCCTTACCATGAAACAAAATTCGAGTCTTTTCCTGGCTGAAAGCAACATCCAGTGGAAACTCGATAGACACCTTAAAGCCAGCTTCTGCAGCATCATAGTCAGAATAGAGCTGGTAGCCACTGCCTTCTTCAGCGACGTCTGTCCCAGGTTCCCAGTCCGGAGTATAGAAAGCAATACCTCCCTGAACAATGGACAACAATGATTGTGTTCTGATCTTCAGGTTGGGAAAGCTACCAGAAACATCCACGCCACCGGCATTCCAGAAACGAGTATTTTTTCGAACCAGATGACCGAACTGAGGTTTGATATTGATTTGAACAGCAACGTGTTCGTCGTCTTTCGTTAGCTTATAGCCAGTCACCTCTCCCACTTTCAAACGCCGATAGTAAACAGGGCTGCCATTCTGGATGGACGACAATTCGCTGGTTTTCAACGTAAGATTAAGACCGCCAATAGCAGAACGGGGTGGGAACTTTAATGCTTCAAATAAGCGACTTTTCTTACCTTTTTGTTCCGGACTAAAAGCAATGTAATTACCGGAAACCAGCGTTTCCAACCCTGAAACACCAGCAACCGTCACCTGTGGCCTCACCAGCCAGAAGCGACTTTTCTCCAGTAGAAATTTATCCATATTGCGATCGATCTCAAGAGTCACATCGACTGCTTTCAGATCATCCGTCATCTGCATGCTGGCAACTCGACCAATAGCAAGGCCGTTATAACGAACTTCTGTCGTACCCTTTTTTATGCCTTCTGCGGAGTTGAAAAATACATGAACTTCTATATGCCGAGCATAGGCGGCAGACCAGACAAGATAGCCCACTACACAGAGCGCTATAAGCGGCAATAACCAGACAATAGAAACATTTCGGCGTCTGACGACTCTGGCATCAGCTGCGGGAAATTGTTCAGCCATAGCTCGGCTCCGTGATAGTGTCGTTTTTACCATGAAACTTGTTTATCACCGACGGTGACAAGAAAACGTTCCGTTCATGGCTGTTTATTTTCTGAAACCGCTGCATCCCACAGTAACCGGGGATCAAAGCTCTTTGCTGCCCACATGGTAATAATGACTACACTGGCAAAAGCATAAGCCGCAGGACCTGCTGTTACTGTTCCCAGTCGTCCGTACTGCACCAGCCCGGCTAGCAGGGAAATAATAAAAATGTCCAACATGGACCAGCGACCAATCCAGACAATCAGACGGTACATTTTCATCTGATAGCGCTTCTGGTTAAAGCGCATAGGGCTATTCATAGCCATGCCTCTCAACTGAAGAGTAATCAGCAACCAGAACATGATCAGTAGCTTTAGCAGCGGAACCAGAATACTTGCTGCAAACACCAACCCGGCAATGAACAGCATCTCCTTGTCGATCAAGGTAAAAATGCCGGACATAATAGTTTCAGGCTGACCAACGTCCAGCTTGCTTACCGTCATTATCGGTAACAGGTTGGCAGGGATATAGAGCATCATACCTGTAAGCGTCAGAGCCCAGCTTCGTGCCAGACTGTTTGGCTTGCGACGACTGAGTTTGCTGCCACACCGGGGACAATAACTGACACTATCCGATTTCGGTTCATGGCTGATTTTCTGGCAGTCCAGACACAGTATCAGTCCGTTATCAGCTCCCCGACTGAGACCTGAGATCATGACAGCCTCTCCAGTTGCTCCCAAAGGGCGTGGGGGTTCAGATAAATTGAAATCACCAGTTCAACCAGCATCAGTCCGGCAAAGCAATAAAGTCCATAACCAACATTGACACTCGCCATGTCCGCCAGCTTGATCACAGAGATCAGCACGCCAAGCACATAGATCTCCATCATTCCCCACTCACCAAGGTGAGCATACCAGCGAAACATTCTCGCAGCCGTTTGGTGCATGGAAGCTGTTATCACAGACAGTAAAACCTGAAACAGAATCAGCAACCTGAACAGGGGAATAACAATAGCGGTAGCAATCACCAGCCAGGCGACAGCCTCAAGTCCTTCACTATGAAGCGCTATAGCACCTTCGAGTACAGTACTTTGTTGAACATTCCCCATTATTTCCATGCTCAGCACAGGCAACATATTGGCAGGTAGAAACAACAGCAGGCCGGTCAAAACCAGTGCCAGACAGATCAACACACTCGATGGCTGATGCAATTCCAGGCAACAACCACAACGGGGACACACTGCCTGCTGCTTCCAGCCCGGATGATTCTCAAACGATGGAATCCTTACCAGAAGGTCACAATCCCGACAGAGTCTTAGGCTTACTAGGCTGCTATTTTTCAAACCTGAGGTCCATATAGGTATTTCTTGGGAAGAATCTGAACGCAATCTGCCATATAATCCCATCTCAGAGTTTTCAAGGCTGAATGAGGGTGACAAACCTTCGCAATTGATTCCTGTACTGTCAATGCTGTCAGGACTCTTGCTCAAGGGGCCTTCAATCAAGCCATTACTGTTCTGTTGCTCTGTCTTTCTATCGGCAGGACTGATCAGTACTGCGCCCGCTGTAGTCTGGCCGGAATTTCACCAGTCAGTCCGGGTGTTCAAGACAAGTAATGATTCAAGAGGTTTAGGTATGCTTCCCGTTGAGCGCCGCGAGCACATTCTGGCTTATGTAGAGGAAAAAGGTTGCGCAAACATCGAAGAAATGGCTGAAAAGTTCGATGTTTCACAGATGACCATTCGCCGTGACATCCGCACTCTTGAGCAGGAAGACAAGTTACGTGTTACCTATGGTGGTGCCGTATCCAAGAGTTTCCTGATGGAAGATATTCCATACGAGAAGAAAAATGCGGTAAATATTGAAGAGAAAAAATCGATTGCTTTCGAAGCCCTGAAGCTGGTGAGAGAAGGTCAGATCGTACTCCTCGATGCTGGCACCAGCACCATGGCTCTGGCCAAGCAGCTGATGCGTATGAAGGTCACTATTATCACGCCTGACCTGAAGATTGCCCTGCAATTGTCTGACTCTTCTACTGCCAAGGTGTACACCACAGGCGGTCTGGTCAGTGCTATTACCAAGGCTCACAACGATACGTCTGCTTTGGCATTTCTGGACAGCATTAATGCTGACGTCGCATTCCTGGCGACCAACAGCTGGAGTATGGATCACGGTGTAACCACCGCATCTACTGATCACTACTTTATCCGTCGTAAAATGCTGGACCGAGCTAATCGCAAGATTCTGCTGGCTGACTCCAGCAAGTTTGGCGCTTCCAGCATGAAGACCATCTGCGAGCTGTCCGAGCTGGACACTATCATTACCGACAGCCGCTTTGACAATGAAAGTCTGGCAACTATCGAAGAGTCAGGCACACAGGTAATTCGCGCCTAAGCTTCAGTTGTCGACTAAACTCACAGCCTGTAGCAGGCTGTGAGTTTGATTTGATGCTCCCGCTGATCGCTGTTCCCATGGGTGATCCCGCCGGCATTGGTCCGGAAATTCTTGTTAAAGCCTTATCTGAATATAACTTTACAGACATTTGTCGTATTCTCGTTATTGGTTCCAAATCAGTTTTATCGCAAGCTCTTTCTACCTGCAAAACCCACCTTCCCATAATCAATACAGACACTCTTGAAACCGTCTCAAACCGGAAACAAATAAACTTGCATGCCTGTGCCGAATACGCCGTGGAAACAAGAGTAGGTAATGTTTCAGCCTTGGGCGGGCAGGCAGCCTACGACTGTATCGAGAACTCTGTGAAGCTAGCTCTAACAAAAAGAGTTGATGCCATCGCAACTACGCCTATTAACAAGTTGTCTTTGAAAGCGGCTGGCATCAATCACATCGGTCATACAGAAATTCTCGCAGCTCTCTCTGGAAGTGCTTCACCTCTGACGCTGTTTCAGGTTCACAATCTTCGAGTATTTTTTCTTTCGCGGCACTTGTCTCTCAGAAAAGCCTGCGACTTTGTCACAGCAGATAATGTTTATGGCTGCGCCACTAGAATCTATGAAGCAATGAGTTCACTGGGACTGAGAGACCCACATCTGGCGATTGCAGCACTTAACCCTCACGGAGGTGAACAAGCATTATTTGGTGATGAGGAGGACAGGGAAGTTTTACCCGCTATCAGCAAACTGAAGGCAGAAGGCTATAAAGTAACCGGACCTGTGCCTGCCGATGCGGTCTTTCATCAGGCGCTGAATGGAAAGTTCGACGCAGTGCTGTCCCTCTATCACGATCAGGGACATATCGCGACGAAGATGGTCGACTTTGAACGTACCGTTTCCATTACCTGTGGACTGCCTTTTCTAAGAACCTCTGTTGACCATGGCACAGCCTTCGACATTGCCGGAACAGGCAAAGCCAGTGCTGTCAGTATGATTGAAGCCATTCTGACAGCAGCGAAATACGCAGCTTCATTCCAACAGAAAAAATAACTAAAAGTTTAGAATTCAATCTGAAGGGCCGATACTCATCATCTTCGGGGGGACTCTCATCTTTGAGAGTGCAGTACTCCCGTTTTCATCAAACGATACCGCTCGCTGACACCAGCCTCTTGCTAACTTTAAATGAATAATCAAATATTCAGGGATTCACCATGAAGCTGGCTCTCTATCTGTTTTTATCTACCCTCAGCAGCTTTATCTTTGCCAGTGAAGGCTTTTATCGCTTCCCTGACCTCCATAACGATACGGTTGTCTTTACTGCAGAAGGGGACCTATGGAAGGTCTCTGTTAAAGGAGGTGAAGCAAGCAGGCTGACCTCTGACTACGGTTTTGAAAGTCATGCTCATATCTCACCGGATGGCAGCACCATTGCCTTTATTGGTAACTACGACGGTCCCAGAGAGCTCTATACCTTACCTGTAACTGGTGGCACGCCAAAAAGGCTGACTTTCTCTAACAGTTTGAGCAGAGTTCGTGGCTGGACTCAGGATAATCAGATCATTCTGGCCACCAATCGTCATTCGTCTTTCTGGGAAAGTCTGCAACTGGTACTGGTCGATGCAGAGTCTGGTTATCAGACACGTATTCCTCTGGCACAGGCTTCCGATGGCTCGTTCTCTGACAATGGCGACCTCTATTTCACTCGATTTACCGGCTCCAATGACAATATCCGTAACTATCAGGGCGGTACCGCTGAAAACCTCTGGCGCTATTCAGAAAACAAAGAAGCGATACCTCTCACCCATGGTTACCCTGGCACCAGTAAATCACCAATGGTCTGGCGGGAAAGGGTCTATTTTATCAGCGACCGTTCCGGGCGAATGAACATCTGGTCTATGGATTTTGAAGGCAAAGCTCTGAAGCAACATACCTTCTTTAAAGACAAGGATATTCAGACGCCGTCTCTGAATCAGGGACGAATAATATTTCATGCCAATGCCGATCTGTTTATCTACGAAACGAAAACGAATGCTACCCGGAAGCTTGATATCACTCTTCCTTCAGACCTGGATCAAAAACGCCAACGCTGGGTAGAATTTCCAGCCAGATTTTTGAGGGATTTCAGCCTTTCTCCTGACAATCAGGAGTTGATGCTGACCGCCAGAGGTCAGGTGGTTATTAACCCGTTAATTCATGGCCGAACCATTACTCTTCCCAGACCGTCAAAAGACCTGTTCTTTGAGACAGCTCAGTTCGTACCTGCTCTGGAGTCTGTCCTTGCATCAAGCTCTCAGAGAGGAAAGCTGGCATTCTGGTTGCTTCCGCCTAATGGCGAAGCCAGATACCAGAAAATCCTTGAGACAGACAGAGCACTTTATAGTGGGCCTTATCCCTCACCAGACGGCAGTCGCTTCGCCTGGTTTAACTCTGACTACCAGCTGAAGATAACCGATCTTCCCTCTGGCGATACCCGCACTGTCGATCAGGGCAGCTTCAACTGGCCATCTGATTTCGTTAATTGGTCACCTGACAGTAACTGGCTGATCTACACCAAAAAAGCCTCTAACCTGAACACGCAGCTTTATCTCTACAATATTTCCGAGGGTGCTCCAGAAGCCATCACCACAGACCGCCATCACAGTTTTTCTCCGGCCTGGAGCACTGATGGAGACTGGATATATTTTCTCTCCAACCGTCATTATTCATCCAGGGTTGAAGACCCATACGGCTTAAATCAGCCAGAGCCATACTCTGAACAAAATACCGGCATCTACATGCTGGCAGTTAATGAAAATCATGAATGGCCGTTCAGAGAACCTAATGAACTGTCGGGACAAAACACGCCTGCAGTTGTTGATGGTGAAGAACAGTCTGAATCCTTTATGCAGGTGGATCGAAAGGGGCTGGCCAAAAGACTGTATCAGGTACCCGTAACACCTGGTGATTATCGCCGTCTCAAACTGGCAGGAGACTACCTCTACTGGCAGTCAAATGAATCCTCTGGCGCAATGCTTAAGGCAATGCCTATAACTCATGATGGTCCAAAGCCTTATACAGTTGCAGAGAATATAAGCTCCTACCGGGTTTCATCAGACGAACAGAATGTACTGATCAGTGATACTCAGGGGTTTTCTATCAAGCCCACAGGTGCCGATATATCGGTTCAGGTTGAGCTGCTTGAACTAAAGAACTGGCGTCTTCACATTGACCCCACAGCTGAATGGCAGGAGATTCTTTACCAAACCTGGTCTCTGTATAAAAACTACTTTGCTGATACGACCATGGACCAGAATGTCTGGCAGCAGGAACTGGATAACCAGTTAAAACTGTTGCCAAGAATTACGGATCGCCGGGAGCTTGATCAACTTCTGGCTAATATGCTCGGCAGTCTTGGTGTTCTTCATGTATATACCTATCCCGGTGACCAGCGCACAGGCTTGAACTGGTCTTTTGAAGGTTCGTTAGGTGCTGAATTCGAGAAGACCAAGCATGGCTTTCTAGTTAAACATATACATAAGACAGACTATGAAACTCCTTCTTTAGCATCGCCGCTTGCCAGACCTTACAGCAGGATTCAGGAAGGAGATACGATCACCCATATCAACCAGCAGCCTCTAAATCAGGATATAGACCTGCAACAAAAGCTCACCTTTCAACATGACACGCAAACATTGTTGACCATTGAAAGCAGCACTAACAAAAGTACCTGGCAGGAAATTGTTACGCCTTTATCCATAGAAGAAACCAACGCATTACGTTATCAGGAATGGCTGTTACAACGTCGTCAGACAGTGGACGAGAAAGGCGAAGGTAAAATTGGCTATGTTCACCTACCGAATATGGAGAAAGACAGTTTTGCTGACTGGGTCAAACAGTACTATCCAGTCTTTAATCGCGACGGCCTGATACTGGATATCAGACACAATACCGGCGGTAATATCAGCAGCTGGATTCTCAATCGGCTCATTCGAAAAGCCTTTGTTTACGCGTCTGCCAGAGGTAAAAACGAGAGTTGGAACATGCAGTATGCGTTCCGTGGACACATTGTGTTGCTGGTTAATGAACATACTGCATCCGATGCAGAAGAACTGGCGGATGGTTTCAGAAGCCTTGAACTTGGAACCATAATAGGCACGCGTACATGGGGCGGAAGAATCTTCAGTACCGAAGAAGCCTTTACCGATAACGGTGCCGTTTCTTTACCTTTCTTCGGACACTACTTTGACAGCAATCGCTGGTCTCCGGAAAACTGGGGTGTCGAGCCCGATATCCGAATTGATAATCTGCCTTACGCGACATTCCATGGCGAAGATACCCAGCTGGATGCCGCACTTCGGCACCTGCAGAGAAAAATAGCTGATGAACCTATTATTCAACCTCTTCCTCCCAGGCAGCCTATAGCCGTGCCGGTTAATCAGTAACCGGCAAAGCCATCTGCAGAGAGATCAAAAACTTCTACTCTGCCTCGCTGGTACTCAGTGACATACAGCTGTTTGCTGTCTTCAGGTCCAAAAGAAACATTGGTTGGACAGGAACCCCTGGTGACCAGACTCCTGCTGACAACGCCCTCAGGACTTACACAGGCAACATGCCCTTGTCCAAAGATGGCAGCGTAGAGATTACCTGCCTGATCAAATGTAATACCGTCGGGTCCAACCACTCTTGAAGGTCCCGATGGATCAGTCACACTGGTAAATATCTCTTTTGATTCAAGCTCAAGGTGACTAGAAAAAACGTAACGATAGATCAGTCCTGTCACCGTTTCTGCCAGATACAGATTGCCATCAGGGCCAAACGCTAGGCCATTAGCAAACAACAGCCCCTCATCCAGACACTCAACACTGTGGGTAACGGGATCAATTCGGAACAACCTTCCTCTCATGGGAGAGTTCCAGACATCAGGATCAAGTCGGCCATCCTTGATCAAATCCCTGACCAGAATGCCGGAATCAGTCAGGTAGATATAACCGTCCGGTCCATAGACCAGATCATTCGGCCACATAAACGACAAATCGCCACAGGAAGTGATTCTTAATACTTCTGCTCCCAACTCATCAAACTTAATTAACGACGGTTGCCAGGTTTCTGCAGCCCAGATACTTTTTCCATCTTTATCCAGCAGTAAACCATTTGGCCGCGAGCAGTCAGTGAAGGTCTTTCGGTGTTCACCACAGGCTGACAACTGGGTCAGGCGGCCAGATCCCATAGCCATTTCAGCCACCAGCCAGTCATTATTACTTAGCAGCAATGGCGCTTCCGGATACTCAAGACCTTCCGCAAATATCATACCTGTTTCCTGTTTTGACCAAGTGAAACAGTTTAGATACTCAACAGTTCATATCGTTTAGAACAATAAGAAACAAGTGATAGGTATATCTAGCTACTAGAGGTAATATTAAATCGCAAAAAGAACTTATAAAAATACCTAAAGAGCAAAGGATTATTAACTGTTAGCATTACAGTTCAATCTGCTCTTTGTTGCACCGCGGGGGATTTTCGACCTTATGAGTCGTCCGGCCAGAGCTGTCTTCAATCTAGACGCACTCAAGCATAACTACCGACTGGCAAAACAACTTGCCGGTAACGGGAAAGTTATGGCTGTAGTAAAAGCAGATGCCTATCGTCATGGCGCCATCGCCTGTTCCAGAGCCTTGGCTGATGAAGCCGATGGTTTCGCTGTTGCCTGTATAGAAGAAGCCCTTGAACTCAGGGAAGCAGGCATTGAACAAAGCATTCTTATCCTTGAAGGTTTCTTCGAGGTGTCAGAGCTCACAGATATCGCACGACTGCGGCTGGATATTGTGATCCAGAATTCTGACCAGCTGGCTATGCTGGAACAAACCCCATTATCGCAACCCATAAGAGCCTGGCTAAAAATGGACTCGGGTATGCACCGTGTCGGTTTTCTTCCAGATCAATACCGTGACGCTTGGGAACGCCTTAATAATCTGGCCTGGGTAAACGACATTGTATTAATGAGTCATCTGTCTTGTGCTGATGATGAAGATCATGATTACACACTGAGCCAGCTGGAAACCTTTGAGAAATATACGCTTGGTCTGCCGGGTGAGCGCAGCATTGCCAACTCAGCAGGTCTGGTCGAGTTTCCACAGGCACGCAGTGACTGGAGTCGTCCGGGGTTGATGCTTTATGGAGCATCGCCTTTTCCACACCCACACCCTATTGCTGATCAACTCAGACCTGTAATGGAGCTGCACTCTGCAATTATCAGTATCAAGGAAGTACCGGCAGGAAGCTCCGTGGGGTACGCCGGTAAAGGCGTGACTTCTCAGGTATCTCGTCTTGGTGTTATCGCTATGGGCTATGCCGATGGTTATCCGTTGCACGCCAGCAATGGCACACCTATTTTGGTGAATGGTCAGCGGGTACCACTCATTGGCCGTGTTTCCATGGATATGCTGACTGTCGATCTGACGGGGCTGGATGATGTAAAAATAGGTGATCCTGCTCTGCTGTGGGGTGAAAGTCTTTCAGTCAGTGAAGTAGCTCAACACGCCAATACCATTCCGTACCAATTGTTCTGCAACTTCAACAGAGTTCCGGTCAGTTATCACGAAACAGTGAAAAACCTTGAATCCACTCACCAATGAACTCTGATTCGATCGCTGCTGCTATTAACACCATGCTTTTTGTTATCGTTGCGGCGGTTCTCAATGTCCCGAGCGGATGAAGACCCACCACCATTAATACCCTGCAAGCTGTTGGATGTACACTTACACATACCACGGTTATCACAAGTCAGCTCAGTCCCTACAGGACATTTGTTTGAGCAATAGCAAGGCATTGATTCGCATATCAGCACATATCCAGGCGGACACTGACTGTTATCAGAGTCAACCGGCAGAAAATGACATCCGCCTATAATCGATACACTTGCCAGAAAAATGAATATGTATTTTTTGTTCATATTTATATTCCAGCTAAAAAACGAATATAGCCTAAAAAATCATTATTTCATGATGGCTTAATATTCCTTCAACTTCGTTTCAAACCAGAATATTTATTACTGCAGGACTTCATGGCAGAGTATTTACATAGGTTAGGGTTATCCACACTTGAATATTTTCTGCTGCTCCCCTAATCTTCGCCGCCGTATTGGCTGACTGATTTACCCACCAGCCTTAGCTCTATTTCAGCCTTACCAGGCTAACTTTATCAGACGATTGCTGAAGCCATGAGAAGCCGAAAAGAAGTTGTCCGCCAGCTGGACAGGATTGATCGAAATATCCTTCGAACTCTCCAGGAAAATGGTCGTATTTCCTATGTAGATCTTGCCGATCGTGTAGGGCTGAGTACTACGCCATGCATGGAGCGTGTGAAGCGTCTTGAGCGTGAAGGCATTATTCAGGGCTACAGTGCTCGCCTGAACCCACAATATCTTCAGGCTGGACTGCTGGTGTATGTGGAGATCAGTCTCTATTCCAAATCAGCGGATGTTTTTGACGAGTTCCGTCGTTCAGTCATTGCTCTGCCAAACGTTCTGGAATGCCACCTGGTATCAGGTAACTTCGACTACCTGGTGAAAGCTCGTATTTCTGAAATGGCTTCCTACCGCGAGCTGCTGGGCGATATTCTGCTCAAACTGCCGGGTGTTCGTGAGTCCAAAAGCTATATCGTCATGGAAGAGCTGAAAGAAACTCTGAACCTGCCAATCCCTGAGTGAGTTTGAACTTCAGATTCATACGTCATTTGCCAGCCATAAACGGGCAAATGACGTATAGATAATCAACTCTGTTCGTCTACCGAATAAAAAAAATCCCTGATAAAACTCAGTAGTCCCTCATAAAGTAATTGAGAGCAACGGCATCCTGTTCTTCAATTTCCTTGAGCTGAAAACCCGCCGCATAATCCCGATTGTGGTCGCCCTGCTTATTACCAGACTGACACCAGACACACTCTGCCAGCATATTTATTCTGTGGGTACTTTCCAGAGGGCCAGGCAGAATGATGGTCACTTTTCTTAATTCCGACAGCCGAACCTGCTGTCCAGTGAGAACGCTGAAACCATTTCTAGACACATCCTCAAGCACGCCCATCAGTTGGCCAGTGTCGCTGTCGAGCACCTGCGCAGGCTCAGCGAGAGTCTTCCGGGGTGAGCGTCTTTTCTCAGTCAGCTCTTTCTCAGCTCTTTCTTTCTCAAGAATGTCATCCGTCATAACACGTCCTCTGTTTCAGGCGGAGTATTCTTGAACATACCTGTTTTTTTCGAGCATGACAAAACCTGCATGTTAGTTACTGCAAACGCTAAACCCCATGAAAAATAAGGTATTCGCCTGGAAACCTCTAAACGCTGTAGCCCTTAAGATGAGTCGTGCGTCTTCAATTGACAATACACTGGCCGATGTTTTTAATGGCTAAAGGGGATAACAATTCCCCCACATAATGCTTTGGGGCATATCTGAAACCGGGCATAACTAAAATAAGAATAATAATAAACAAAGACAGAGCCTTATCAGCTCTGATACATACGGAGGATCCCGTTATGTTTCAGTCGATAGAAGAGGCCGGGGTAAACGATCTTCATTTTAAATACGATGAAGCATCAGGCCTGAAAGCAATCGTTGCCATTCACAGCACTCGCAGAGGTCCTGCTCTCGGGGGTTGTCGAATCATTCCTTACGCCTCAACCGATGAAGCCGTTACCGACGCCATAAGACTTGCCAAAGGCATGAGTTACAAAGCTGCTTTGGCCGGGCTTGATCTGGGCGGCGGCAAGTCCGTCATCATGGAACCCTCTGAGCCTTACGACAGAGAAAAGCTGTTTAAAGCCTTTGGTGGTTTTATTGAGGAGCTGGGTGGTCGCTATATCACCGCCATGGACAGCGGTTCCCGAGTCTCCGATATGGACACCATTGCAACTCAAACCCGCCATGTGTCCTGTACTTCTATCAGTGGAAATCCTGCACCTTCAACGGCTCTCGGAGTCTACAAAGGTATTCTTGCCACGCTGAAAGCAAACAAAAACTTAGGTAACTCGCTGAAAGGTATGGCTGTTGCCGTTCAAGGGTTAGGCAATGTCGGCTTTGCGCTTTGCCAGTTACTGCACAGTGACGGAGCCAGGCTCCTTGTGACTGACATTGATGAAAAGAAGATAGAACAATGCGTTGCTGATTTTGGTGCAACGGCGGTCAGCAGCAATGAAATCTATTCCGTTCCCTGCGATATTTTCAGCCCCTGTGGTCTTGGTGGAGTTCTTGACCCTGACCATATCAGCCAGCTGCAGTGTAGTGCCATAGCAGGCTCTGCCAACAACCAACTGCTTACTCCTGAATGCGGACAGCAACTGTTCGACCGGGACATTATGTACGCTCCCGACTACCTGATTAATTCCGGCGGCCTGATCTTTGTGGCGATGAATCACATGAAGCAAGGGCAGGTGGAAATTGATCGTCGTATTGATGCTATTGAAGACACTCTTCTACAGGTATTCCGTCACCAGCAACAACGCAAGGCTCCCAGCAGCCTGATTGCTGACCATATGGCAGAAGTTCTGCTTTACGGTGACGAGCACAGACGCCTAAGCGCCTGAGCAGTAGCAAATAACATTACAAGAGCACAATACGAGAGCACAATATGGGAGCAAACTATGAAAGCTAAAGAATACTGCCATATTCCTTATATTCGCTACCTGAGCGATGAAGGAGAAGCGCTGCATCGACTGCCCGCCTGGACTGAAAACTCTGATGTTCTTGTTGATTACTACCGCAGCATGGTGATTGCCCGTGCCGGTGATGCCAAAGCTGTCGCTCTTCAGAGAACAGGGCAGATGGGAACCTATCCATCGGCCCTAGGACAGGAGGCTATCAGCACAGTCTGCTGCTCACTGCTGGAAAAAGAAGATGTACTGATTCCTTACTACCGTGATCTTCCCGGCCTTATGAAACGGGGAATTCCTCTGTCCGATGTACTGCTCTACTGGGGCGGCGATGAAAGAGGCAGTGCCAGCGAAGCCTGGGGAAAAGACTTCCCAAACTGTGTACCTATTGCTACTCAGGCTGGTCATGCTGCCGGTGTGGCAACAGCCTTAAAGGTTCGCCACCAGCATCAGGTCGCCATGGTTTCCATGGGAGATGGTGCAACTTCTAAAGGTGATTTTACAGAGGCTCTTAACCTTGCCGGGGTCTGGCAACTGCCCATCGTCTTTATTATTAACAACAACCAGTGGGCGATTTCTGTTCCCCGCAAGATTCAGTCCGGCGCTCCAACCCTTGCCCAAAAAGGTGTCTCTGCTGGCTTAACCTCTATTCAGGTAGACGGCAATGACGTCATTGCTCTGCACGAAGCGGTCAACGCAGCGATCAAACAGGCCAGAAGTGGTAAGGGGGCAACAGTCATTGAAGCCATCACTTATCGACTGGGCGATCATACAACGGCAGACGATGCCAGCCGTTACCGAGAGAGTGAAGAGTTACAGGAAGCATGGGGCAGGGAACCGATCAAACGACTGCGAAACTTTCTTTATCAACGAGGTTTATGGAACGAAGAAAAAGAACAGGCACTGCAGAAGGAAGCCGCAGCCCTTATCGACAAAGAAGTTAAGCGCTACCTGAACACACCACTCCCTGAAATCAGTGACCTCTTTGATCACCACTACGCTCAAATGCCCGCCCAGCTGGAAAAACAAAAACAACACGCAATAGCAAAAGCTGAAGCCATGAACATGGGAGGGGTGCATTCATGAACAGTTCTGTTTCCGAAACCGTCGACCAGTCCATTCCCAAAGAAGTGTCCGAAAAGCTGACCATGGTTGAAGCAGTAAACCTGGCTCTTGATCACGCTATGGCAGACGATCAGGACGTAGTTCTGCTGGGAGAAGATATCGGCGTCAATGGCGGTGTATTCCGTGCCACTCAAGGTTTAAGAGATAAGTACGGTTTGAAGCGAGTGATGGATACACCACTGGCTGAAACATTAATCGCAGGTATAAGTGTCGGCATGGCGACTCAGGGTTTAAAACCTGTGGCTGAGATTCAGTTTATGGGCTTTATTTTTCCCGCCATGGAACAGCTGATCTGCCACGCTGCCCGTATGCGAAACCGCACTCGTGGACGCTTAACCTGCCCGATGGTTTTGCGTGCTCCTTTTGGTGGTGGCATTCACGCACCAGAACATCATTCCGAAAGCACTGAAGCACTTCTGGCCCATATTCCGGGCTTGAGAGTTGTGATGCCTTCTTCTCCAGTTCGAGCCTATGGATTATTAAGAGCGGCTATCAACGACCCTGACCCAGTCATTTTTCTGGAACCCAAACGAATCTACAGAGCAGTAAAACAGGATGTCAGTTACGACACCGCTATTCTGCCTCTGGATAAGTGCTTCACTCTGAAGCAGGGCAATGATGTCACCCTGATCAGTTGGGGTGCGGCAGTTAAGGAAACCATGGAAGCCGCCAACACACTTCAGGAGTATGGAGCTTCGGTGGAAGTGATTGATGTGGCCACCATCAAACCTCTGGATATGGAAACCATTCTGACTTCTGTTCGCAAAACTGGCCGCTGTGTGATTATTCATGAAGCCTGCAAGAGTTTCGGTGTTGGTGCTGAGATCAGTGCTGCACTTGCTGAAGAAGCCCTGACCGATCTGAAAGCGCCAGTCGAACGGGTCACCGGATACGACATCACCATGCCTTACTACCGCATGGAAGATCACTACCTTCCAAAGCCTGATGACATTATCAAAGCGGCATTGAAAACATTGTCATTCCATTGAGTGTTTAGACACACCTGATCGAATGTTTAATTTAGCCTCTTTCCCGCCTACGGCGGGAAAGAGGCATTAGGTTCGTATTTTAAAGAACAGGAATAATAACAATGAAATTCTTTAATCTGCCCGACCTGGGTGAAGGCATACCCGAAGCAGACATTGTCGAATGGCACATTGCTGAAGGAGATAATGTTACAGAAGACCAAGTCATCGTTTCTGTAGAAACAGCCAAGGCTGTTGTGGAAGTACCATCTCCTGTCACCGGAGTGATTGCCAAACTTTATGGTCAGCCCGGAGATACCATTCTTACTGGCGCACCTCTGCTGGAGTTTGTTTCTGATCAGGAAGATACAGGAACTGTCGTTGGTGAGCTGGCCACTGCAAGTAGCTCAAGTGATACTGATGACTCTTTCTTTATTGGCACTCCACCATCAGATAACGCTTCTTCTGAAGGCAGTGATCAAACTGTTGCAGCGAAAGGTTCTTTGTCTGACCTTGCTGCAAACCTTGGCCTTTCCATGGAAAGTCAGAATGTGAACAGAGGACATCAGTCGGTCAGCTATCCACTAAACTCTCTATTAAAAAAACCTGAACCATTAAAAGGTGTTCGCAAACATATGGCTCGAACCATGGCTCAGTCCCACGCAGAAGTTGTACCTGTGACTTTGTTCGATGAAGTGGATATCGATCACTGGCAACAAGGAGAAGACATCACTGTTCGTCTGATAAAAGCCATCATCGCCGCTTGCAAAAAAGAGCCTGCTCTCAACGCATGGTTTGATGGTGCAAGTTTAAGTCGGGAAGTATTTGAGAACGTTCACCTTGGGCTGGCAGTGGACAGTGCTGAAGGTTTATTTGTTCCTGTTATCAGAAATGCAGAACAACTGGACACCGCCTCTCTGAGAGATTCCATCAATGGTTATCGGGAAGCTGTCGCCAACCGTTCACTGGCTCCAGACACCATGCAGGGAGCCACTATTACTCTCAGTAATTTCGGTGTCTTTGCCGGACAATTTGCGACACCAGTAGTTGTTCCACCGATGGTTTGTATTCTCGGTACCGGGCGGCTGAAAGAAAAAGCGGTGAGTGTTGAAGGTTCGATAGTCAGTCGTCGAATCATGCCGATTTCAATGTCCTTTGACCATCGAGCCGTTACTGGTGGTGAAGCAACACGTTTTCTTCAGACTGTACTTGAGCAACTGAGTAAGTGAGGCTGGAGTAAACCAAAAGCTGCTTCGTTAATCAGAGTGAAGCAGCTTTCTCTTTATAAATTACTTCTACAAGACTAAAGCCGTATTCTCCGCGTCAACTCTATCGTTACAGCCTTGTCACAATCTCTGCACAACTTAACTTCTATAGCCAGAAAGAAAGATAAACTAGCAATTAATAGTAAATAATCCGGAAAAAGCTATTGAAGTAAAAAATGATTCGCCACATTATAACTTTAAAGGGGCTGAATTTTTGCTCCATTCTGTTTGAGTCAACAGATAAGTCTTAGTTGAGATTTCCATGAAGTCAGCCAATGGATGACTGCCAGCTCCGGCCAAAAAAAGAAAAGAACAAAGGCTTTTTTGCGCAGTAATTTTTCACCGACAATTTTTACTGTCAGCTTTCTTTGACAGTGTCGCTGAAAAAGAGCAAAGCAAAAAAGATATGGCCAAAAAACTGATAGTGCCGATAGTCGTAAATGAAGAGTGCAAACTCACGACGCGTCAAATCAGAACAGCAGACAGGGCAGGGTGACGACATGGATATCTTTGACCATTACCAGGAAAGGTATAAATCCTATCAAGAGGAAGAGCTGACGATTCAGGAGTATCTGAACCTCTGTAAGGATGACTCAGGTGCTTACGCCAACGCAGCAGAACGAATGCTGCTAGCCATTGGCAAACCGGAAATGATCGATACTTCCCGGGACCCGAGACAAAGCCGAATATTTTCTAACAAACTCATTAAACGTTATCCCGCTTTCAAAGAATTCTACGGAATGGAAGAAGCTATCGAACAGATAGTTTCCTATTTCAAACACGCAGCTCAAGGGCTGGAAGAAAAGAAACAGATTCTCTATTTGTTAGGTCCGGTTGGTGGCGGTAAGTCATCTCTCGCTGAACGCTTGAAAGCCCTGATGGAACAGCAGCCTTTTTATGCCATTAAAGGCTCTCCTGTTTTTGAATCCCCACTGAACCTGTTTAACGCATCAGAAGACGGCGACATTCTTACCCAGGAATACGGTATTCCCGGTCGCTATCTGGGAAACATCATGTCTCCCTGGGCCGTGAAACGTTTGAACGAGTACGGTGGTGATATCACCAAGTTCAAAATCGTTAAACTCTACCCAAGCATTCTTAATCAGGTGGCCATTGCCAAAACTGAACCCGGAGATGAAAACAACCAGGATATCTCCAGCCTTGTCGGTAAGGTTGATATTCGTCAGCTGGAAGAATATTCACAGGACGATCCGGATGCTTACAGTTTCTCCGGCGCACTCTGTAATGCCAACCAGGGTTTGATGGAATTCGTCGAGATGTTCAAGGCGCCCATTAAAGTACTGCACCCTCTTTTGACCGCTACTCAGGAAGGTAACTACAACCCGACTGAAGGCATGGGAGCGATTCCTTTTAATGGTGTGATTCTGGCGCACTCCAACGAATCAGAGTGGCAGACCTTCAGAAACAACAAGACCAACGAAGCCTTTATTGACCGGGTTAACATCGTCAAGGTGCCTTATTGCACACGGGTAACCGAAGAAATCTTTATCTATGAAAAATTACTGGCCCACAGTTCATTGAAGGATGCCCCTTGCGCACCTGATACTCTGAAAATGCTGGCTCAGTTCACCACACTTTCTCGAGTGAAAGAACCGGAAAACTCCAACGTCTATTCTAAGATGCGGGTGTATGACGGTGAAAGTCTGAAAGATACCGATCCTAATGCCAAGCCTCTGCAGGAATACAAGGATGCGGCAGGTGTTGATGAAGGTATGGAAGGTCTTTCAACTCGTTTCGCGTTCAAGATTCTTTCCAAGGTCTTCAACTTCGACCCAACTGAAATCGCAGCTAACCCGGTTCATATGCTTTATGTTCTGGAACAGCAGATTGAACAACAGCAGTTCCCGAAAGAAGTGCATGAACGATATCTGAGGTACGTTAAGGAATTCCTGGCGCCCAAGTACATTGAGTTCCTCGGCAAGGAAATTCAGACAGCCTACCTCGAGTCTTACTCCGAATACGGCCAAAACATCTTTGACCGTTACATCACCTACGCTGACTTCTGGATTCAGGATCAGGAATACCGTGATCCGGAAACAGGCGACATCCTTGATCGTTCTTCCATTAACGAAGAGCTGGAAAAAATCGAGAAGGCCGCCAGTATTGCCAATCCGAAAGACTTCCGTAACGAGGTGGTGAACTTTGTACTCAGAGCTAGAGCCAATAATAATGGTTCTAATCCAGCCTGGAACAGCTACGAGAAGATGAGAACAGTGATTGAGAAAAAAATGTTCTCCAACACTGAAGATCTGTTACCGGTTATTTCCTTTAACGCCAAAAGCAGTAATGACGACCAGAAAAAACATAATGAGTTTGTGAAACGCATGGTAGGAAGAGGTTATACCGAGAAACAGGTTCGCCTGCTGGCCGAGTGGTACATCAGGGTTCGTAAGTCTCAGTAAAACGGTAAATATCAGCCCGCTGTCTGCTGAGATTATTTCACTGGTTGTTTCCCCGCCTTCGCTGGGGAAACAACTCTGAATTTTATAAGTGAGATAGTCTGTGGGCTGATTCCTTTAGTGAGAACGTAGTAAGGAATTATTCTTTGATCATGGTTCAGTTGTCATGCACAAAACAGCATGATCAAAAAATGATTTCTCAGCGCAGAAAATAACAATAACAATAAAAAACGGTGGAAGAATGTCACCGCATTCCGATAACCCGTTTAAGGGCAAAGGAATGACAAGGTTTTGAACAAGGAGTGTTCAAAACCCTGGATACGAAACTCAGGCAATTCTTGTTTCGTATCAGTAACCACAGGGAGCGTGTTGATGAGCATCATTATTGATAGACGTCTGAACGGTAAAAACAAAAGTACAGTAAACCGTCAGCGTTTTCTCGACAGATACCGCAAGCATATAAAAAAAGCGGTGTCTGAAGCAGTCAACAAACGCTCCATTACTGATGTCGAATCCGGTAGCCAGGTCACCATTCCCACCAAAGACTTATCAGAACCGTTTTTCCGACACGGGCAGGGTGGACGTTACAAGCAGGTTCATCCTGGAAATAAAGAGTTTATTTCAGGAGACCGCATCAAACGCCCTAATGGTGGTCAGGGACAGGGCTCTGGTAAAGGTAAAGCCGGTAACTCTGGCGAAGGCATGGATGAGTTCAGTTTTCAGATCAACCATGAAGAATTCCTGAACCATATGTTTGACGACCTTGAGCTCCCCAATCTGGTTCGCAAGCAACTGCAAGATTCCACCGAATACAAAATGAAGAACGCGGGTTACACCAGTGAAGGTTCTCCCGACCGTTTGAACATTGTTCGCTCTCTGAAATCAGCCCACGCTCGCCGCATTGCTCTGGGCGGTGGTGCCCGTAGAGAAGTGAGAGCGTTGAGAAGGAAACTGAGAGAACTGGAAGTCAGTGCAGACACCACGAATATGGAAGAAGTCGAACAGCTCAGAATCCAGATTAAAGAGCTGAACAACAAGTTAAAGAAGCTTCCTTTTATTGATGACTTCGATCTCAAGTACAACAACCTGATTAAAGTCCCCAGCCCAAGCAACAAGGCTGTGATGTTCTGTGTTATGGATGTTTCCGGTTCCATGACTCAGGAAATAAAGGATATGGCCAAGCGCTTCTTTATCCTGCTTTATCTCTTCCTGCAGAGAAACTACAAAGAAATCGAAGTGGTATTTATCCGTCACCACACCGCTGCCAAAGAAGTGGACGAAGACGATTTCTTCTATTCACGGGAAACTGGCGGCACCATTGTTTCCAGCGCATTAGAAATGACCCGGGATATTATCGACGACCGCTACAGCCCTAACGACTGGAACATTTATGTCGCTCAGGCTTCTGACGGTGATAACTGGGAAGGCGATTCCAGCGTCTGCTCCAAAATTCTTACCGAACAGATTCTTTCCAAAGTTCAGTATTTCTCTTATGTAGAAATTACTGACCGCGCACATCAAAACCTCTGGCGTGAATATGAATCACTGAACGAACAGTTCCCTGATCAGTTCGCCATGGAACAAATCAAAACCCCCAACGACATTTATCAGGTTTTCCGACGCCTCTTTGAGAAAAAAGAAACGGCTTAAGAAAAAGGAAACAGCATGAGTGAAGAACGACAGCCAATATCCACTGGCCCGGAATGGACGTTTGAACTGATTCAGGAGTATGACCAGGAACTGGCTCGTCTGGCAGATAAATTCCGGCTTGATACCTTCCCCAACCAGATTGAAGTCATCAGCTCCGAACAGATGATGGATGCCTATTCGTCCACTGGCATGCCGTTAATGTACAGCCACTGGAGCTTTGGTAAACAGTTTCTGCACACACAACAGAATTACGAACGAGGCAGAATGGGACTGGCTTATGAAATCGTAATCAACTCCAATCCCTGTATTGCCTACCTGATGGAAGAGAACACCATGACCATGCAGGCACTTGTGCTTGCCCATGCCAGTTATGGTCATAACTCTTTCTTTAAAGGTAATTACCTGTTCCAAACCTGGACCGATGCTGACTCCATTATCGATTACCTGATGTTTGCAAAAAAATACGTGGCCGAGTGTGAAGAGAAATACGGTGTTGAAGCCGTGGAAGATGTTATGGATGCCTGTCACGCCTTAATGAATCAGGGCGTGAACAGATACAAGCGTCCTAGACCACTTTCAGCCGCCAAAGAAAGAGAACGACAGGAAGAGCGTGCTGAATACATTCAACGTACCCTGAATGATATCTGGAGCACTATTCCAAAAGCAGAGGAAATCGAAGAGACAAAAGTGAAACGCTTCCCCGAAGATCCGGAGGAAAATATTCTTTATTTTCTGGAAAAAAATGCCCCTCTGCTTGAAACATGGCAGCGCGAGTTATTAAGAATCGTTCGTAAAGTTGCTCAATATTACTATCCACAACGTCAAACTCAGGTAATGAATGAAGGCTGGGCAACTTTCTGGCATTACACTCTGCTTCACGAACTTTATGATGAAGGTAAAGTAACTGAAGGCTTTATGCTGGAGTTCCTGCATTCACATTCCAGTGTTATTTATCAGCCTCCTTTCGACAGCCCTAATTACAGTGGCATTAATCCTTATACTCTTGGCTTCAGCATGTTTACTGATATCAAGAGAATCTGTGAAGACCCAACAGACGAAGATAAAGAATGGTTTCCCGATATTGCCGGAAGCGACTGGCTGGAAACATTACACTTCGCTATGAAGAACTTTAAGGACGAGAGTTTTATTCTGCAGTTCCTTTCACCAAAAGTTATGCGAGATCTGCGTCTGTTTTCGATATTTGATGACGAAACCAAGTCTTACCTGGAAGTAAATGCCATTCATGATGATCCGGGGTATAAAGAAGTCAGGGAATCATTAGCTGCTCAATATAACCTTGGCAACCGTGAGCCTAATATCCAGGTTTATGATGTTGATGTCAGGGGCGACCGTACCTTAACACTTCGCCACTATCAGCATGAGAGTCGGCCTCTGGAAGCCCCTTCAACCGATGAGCTATTAAGGCACATTCACAGATTGTGGCAGTTCGACGTGAAGCTGGACTCAGTTGCTGATGACAAAATAGGTAAAAGTTTTTGCTGCCCTGAGGCAAAGTAAAGGCTAACCCTTGTTAGTTCAAACTGCTGTTATCTGGGCATTTAAAAAGCACATCAAGAGTTTTCTTCGATGTGCTTTTTGAATTTTACTGACTTCAATAAAATACCCAGTAATTGTGTAGCCAAACGTAATCGAATGTTAGATTGTCATTTCCCCGCCGGGCGGGGAAATGACATATGAATTCATATGTCCGGGTGCTGAATGTACTCTATTCAAAATCAATCTGCTCGATTACTCGCTATTCCCTGAAAATTTTTGCGTAAAACTTACAAAGCCATCATCTAATATCTATAAATAAAAATTAACGATACAGATTAATACTTTGCAAAAAAACAGAAGAGTTATACACTTGCCATGAATAAGGTAATAAAATTTGTATTGCCTGACTAACTAAGCGAAATTTCAAGCTGTGTTTGATTGATTCGGTATGATCAATCTGATTTTGAGTAGATGTCCAAATGACTTCTCTCTCATCATATATCGATCACCACGATTATCATCAATTAACGTCATGCTCCAGCATTACGCTTTTATTAGTTTCATAATAATATTTTTATATTTACCACCTTCGGGAGTAATTGAATGAACGTTTTTGACGAAATCCATCACCGCCTGAGCAGTAAAACTCGTATCCGTTCTCTGTTTAAAGATGTTCACGTTGAAGATCTGGAACGCATCATCAAACGCATGAATGAAGTGCGTGAAGAAAAAATTGCAGCACGCAGCAAAGACGAAGAAAAGCGTAAAGCCAAGTTTGATAACATCGAAGCTATCAAACAGATCATGGCTGAAAAAGGCGTTTCCATGGACGATCTGGACGCTCTGGAACTGATTGCTCCTAAGCGTAAACGCAACGTTCAGAAATTCACTTTTGAATACCAGACTGAAGCTGGCGACTCTGTTCAGTGGGATGGCTCTACTACTGGCCGTCTGCCACGTGACTTCCAGGCTTACCTGGAACGCTCTGGCAAGAAGCGTCTGGACTGCGTTGTAGAAGACTGAGTTGTAGAAGACTGAGTAATAAATGACTTAGTGTTTTAAAAAGGGGCTTTCTGCCCCTTTTTAAATTCTCTCATTTATTATCCACAGGTTATTCTGCAACAACTAATTCAAGGCACCTGTCCGGAAAATGACAAACAAATTTACTGCCCTTGCCTGGATGACTACTGATGGTTAGCCGGCCACCGTGTCGCAGCATAACGTGTTTCACAATAGCCAAGCCCAGCCCTGTACCACCGGTATTCTGGCTCCGGCTTTTATCAATCCTGTAAAACCGTTCAGTCAGTCGAGGGATATGCTGAGGATCAATACCGACACCATTATCTTCAACGATCAAACGTCCGCCTTCCTTACTCTGTTTCCAGCGAATCTTTACCTTTCCACCCAACGGAGTGTAACGAACTGCATTGAATACAAGGTTAGAAAATGCACTTCTTAATTCATGACCACTGCCAGAAAGTACAATATCGTCATCACACTTGAGTGAAATCTGATGCTGATTTTCACCACTCAGCGCACGTCCATCCTCAACAATACTCTGGAGCATGGAAGACAAATGAATACCGTTTGGATCAACATTCGCTTCTGCAGACTCCAGTTTCGACAGTAATAATAAATCTGCCACCAGGTTCTGCATTCGCAGCGACTGCTCCTGCATACGATTCAGTGCTTTTTCCCAGACAGGAGGCAGGTCAGAATCCGGCCCCAGGTTGTCCAGCATGGTTTCCAGATAACCCGCTACCACGGTAAGTGGTGTTCTCAGCTCATGGGACACATTGGCAACAAAATCTTTTCGCATGACTTCCAGTTGATTCAACCGGGTTACATCCCGAACAATCATCAACCGATTGCCTTTACCGTAAATAGTAATATTGAACTGAAGCTGAGCATCGTCATTAACCGGTGACGGTATTTCCAATGCCTTTTGATATCGCCCCAGCTCAAAATAATCAGCAAAGCGAGGATCGCGCAACAGGTTGGTTATATTTTGCCCCTGGTCATCTGGTGACTGTAAACCCAGCAGTGCTGCAGCAGATGGGTTCCACCATTCAAGGCTGTGGTTATGGTCAATCAACACCACACCATCACTGAGCGCAGAAGTTGATTCTTGAATTCGTTGAATCACCATGGTCAGCTTTTGACGGGAACGACCATGGTTCTTCTGCATTCGATAAATGCTGTCGAACACTTCACCCCAAAGACCAGTACTTTCCGGTGGTTCTTTAGATGATGTTTTAGGGTCGTTCAGCCAATCCAGCAGCTTAATCAGCTGCCGAATGCTCCAGATAAAATAGCTGCCCATGGCAATGGACAACCCCAGAAAAGGTTTGCCAAACAGCGAGCCAAGAAGCAAACCAGCACCAAGCAGAAGCAACAGCTGCCTGATAATGCTGGATTTGGAAAATGTCGTCATAACTCTCCCGGTCAAACTGCCTGTACCGATCAGAAGACAGAACTAAGTGTATAAACAGACGTAACCGAATATTAAGTTGCTGTTTGATCGCCTGCAGCAGGTAAACAGCTCCTGAATTCGTATGTCTGGCTACTTATTGTCCTGACAATCAATAGCCCGAACTTCAGACTTTTGTAGAGAAACGATAACCTGTTCCACGAACCGTCTGAACATAACCTTCATAGCTACCGCCAAGCGCTTTTCGAAGACGACGAATATGTACGTCTACTGTTCTCTCTTCTACATACACATTGCCACCCCAGACCTGGTCAAGCAACTGCCCACGGGTATAGGCCCGTTCCTGGTGAGTGAGGAAGAACTGCAGCAAACGATATTCTGTGGGTCCTATATCAGCGGGATCACCATCAATAGAAACCCGGTGACTGATAGGATCAAGCTCCAATCCTTGAATCACAATCGGCCCCTGACTATCAAAACCACCGGTTCTTCTCAGAACCGCTTTCAGTCTGGCAGCCAGTTCACGGGGTGAAAATGGTTTGGTGATGTAATCATCAGCGCCGGTTTCCAGGCCCTGAATTTTATGGTCTTCCTCACCTTTGGCTGTGAGCATGACGATGGGTATTTCAGACGTAAGTTCACTGCGCTTCAAGCGTCGCGCCAGTTCAATTCCGGAAATGTCCGGCATCATCCAGTCAAGCAGGATCAAATCAGGCTTGTGGTCCACGATTAATGAATGAGCTTCTCTGGCGTCAGCTGCTTCCATGCAGTCGTAGCCTGCCATTTCCAGAGCTACGGTGACCATCTCTCTAATGGGGGCTTCATCATCAACAATGAGGATCTTTTTTCCCGACATTGCTCTCTACCTGTGTCCGTTCTTTTTCTCGACAGCGTAAGCACCAAGACATTTGAAATCACAAGTCACTTGTATGCTCATGGCAACCAAATGACAAACTGATATTCTATAACCTGTGTCTACAGACTTACTGTCCCTCTTATCTGATTGCATTCTCAGCTTTAATTGTTACAGACACATGACAGTCGCATATGTTCTACCTCCTCCACCGCCGAGGATAGAACAACCTGATATTCGACTACATGTGTCTACACACTTATGAAACTCAACTCATCAGATAGCTGCCAACAATCCCGGCAAAGACAATAGCGCCTGCCCAGTGATTGTTGAGAAACGCCTTGAAGCAGGGGTCTCTCTCACGCTTGCTGGTCAGTTTTTGTTGAAAAACAAACAACGCTGAAACACCTGCGAGAGACAGATAAAAAGGCAGTTCCATGGACAACTGCTGACCGACAAAGAACAGTGTCACAACAGTCAAAGCCTGCAAACAGCCAATAATCAGGTTATCCATTTCACCAAACAGAATAGCAGTGGACTTAATGCCGATCTTTAAATCGTCATCTCTATCCACCATGGCATATTGAGTATCATAGGCTACCGTCCAGAACAGATTCGCCAGAAAGAGCAGCCAGGTTACCTGTGTCAGCTCACCACTTTCTGCGGCAAAAGCCATGGGAATAGACCAGCCAAAAGCAGCCCCGAGAACCACTTGAGGAAGATGTGTATAACGTTTGGCAAAAGGATAAGCTGCTGCCAGCACTACACCGCCAAATGACAGCATGATGGTGAAAGTATTAGTAAATAAAACCAGCAAAAATGCCGTAGAAACCATCGCCATAAAAAAGGATAACGCCTCTTTGACGGTCACTTTTCCTGTCACCAGAGGGCGTGCTTTGGTTCGCTTAACGGCACCGTCAACATTTCGGTCAGCAAAGTCGTTAATGACACAACCAGCGCTTCTCATCAGTACGACACCGAGAGAAAAAATAGCAATATTGGCAAGCGAAGGAATACCTTCTGCAGAAAGCCAAAGAGCCCAGAAGGTTGGCCACAGTAACAGGTAGATGCCAATGGGGCGATCAAGCCTGGCAAGTTGTAAAAAATCATTAAAACGGGGAAAGCGTTTATCAAAAAGAGTTGGTTCTAAAGTGCTTCCCGCCGGTTTTCTGAAAAGCATCGTTTTTTTTGAAAGCATAAGAGCTGCTCGCCCATTTCGGGCCTATTAAGTGTGTGGACACACGTAATCGAATATTAAATTGCTCTTTGCCCGGCTCCGCCGGGCAAAGAGCTTATGAATTCGTATGTCTGAGTACTTATGTACGGCAGAATGATGCGGTCAGTTTATCAGGTTACATGGGTAACTTCTTTATCATGAAGGTTTTCTTCATCGTGATTTGAGTAATCTGGCAAGAATATTTCGCACACTGAAATAGGCTTATCGTTCAAGTAAAACAGCGAGCGACGTCCCCATGCTGTTTCATTTTCATAGCTCTGATCAAGATGAGCATTGAATTGTCTGGCGGGCAGTGCAGCGATTTCAAAAGGGCCTCGCTTCATAGCCGGATGGGTAAACAGAAACTCTCCCAGAGGCCTGTTTCCTAATTCAAGTAGTTCTCTGTTTGCACCTTCCAGACTGGTCAGCGGCAATACACTTCTGGCAAACACTCTTGGCTTATCATCACAAATGAGCAGAACTTCTCGTATGTTTGCCTCAATTGCTGGCTGATTCAGAAAATTCTGTTCGGAGTCCGTGGGCATTTCACATTCATGTTTCACCACTCGAACCTTAAAGCTGTTTTGACACTCCTGCTTTAATCGTTGAGTTAACGAACCACTGTCCAGCAACCAGTTCCGCCACTGCTCAGGTATCTGATCTGGCGAATACGGTTTCGGGTTCCAGGGTAATCCGGTGAAATCAAAAAAGGGCACTACTACTCCATTTCTTACAGTCAAAACAGTCTACTTAAGTGTGTAGACATATACGCACGAATATCTGATCATTCTTTACACAAAAATGATCGATAAAGATCCTGCGAATCGATATGCACGGTTGCTTATACACCAGAGCCTATGTGCTCTCCAAAGCGAAGGTCTCATTAAACTTACATCGTATATAAGCCCTTCGGGTGATTCGTATTATTGGTCAAAATGGTTCAATTGAGAATTGAAAAATTTACCAGGAATCTGTCGGGCTTAAGTTCAACAGGTTTTTGGAACCATATGAACGCATCATTTCCAGGGAAGGGATGACAACACAATGATCAGTAGCACAGGGCGAATAAGAACTGAACGAAGCCGCATCATTTTAGAGGCGGCAATGAAAGAGTTTGCCCATTATGGTTATGCCGGTGCCACCGTTCAGGGTATTGCAGACAGGGCAGAACTGCCAAAGCCCAACATTATCTATTACTTCAATAATAAACAGGCTGTTTACGACAAAGTCTTATTAAACATCCTGAAACTGTTTCAGGAACGGCTCAGTCCGATTACAGCAGAAGATGACCCTGCACAGGTTTTAAAAACCTACATCCATTCGAAGGTTTCTCTAGCGAGAGACTATCCGGCAGCCTGTCGTATCTTTGCCAGCGAGATCGTTCATGGTGGCCAGAACCTATCACCAAATATGAAGCAGGCTATGAGAAAGTGGGCCAACAGATCCACGACAGTTTTTCAGCAATGGGTTGATGAAGGAAAAATGACTCCTGTCGACCCTACCCACCTGCTGTTCATGATTTGGGGTTCCTCTCAGTTTTACGCTGACTATGAAACACAGGTGAAAACCGTTATTAACCGTAAAAAAATATCCAGGGCACATTACCAGCAGGCCGCTGAGACTATCTGCGATATCGTTCTCAGAGGATGCGGACTCAATAGCGGGTAAAAATCGTCGCGATCATCGGCTATAGTGTCTGATTGTCACAGCTCAAATAAAGAGAACTCCTATGCTGTTGGATTTCTGGCCTGCACTGGTCGCCTTAACCCTGCTCACAATGACACCAGGGGCTGACACTCTTATCATCATGAAGAATACCAGTCGCGGTGGTTTGATGGACGGAAGTATCACAAGTCTCGGCATCTGCTCCGGCCTGTTTATTCATGCTTTGGTTTCTGCAGCGGGCATTTCTGTCATTCTTCTACAATCTGCAACAGCTTTCAGTGTACTGAAGCTTGCGGGTGCGGCGTATCTTGTCTGGTTGGGTGTTGGTAGCCTGAAACAGGCCTTTCGATCGAACACAGCCATGTTTGATGTTCAAAGCAAAGAGCACTTTTTCTCTGCTGTTAAGTCTTTTCAGGAAGGGTTTCTCTCTAATGTCTTGAACCCGAAGACCGTGATCTTCTACATGGCCTTTCTGCCACAGTTTATTAATCCGGAAGGCTCAGCTCTTGTGCAATCAATGACACTGGCCGCCCTGCATTTCACCATCGCCATGATTTGGCAGATTTCTCTGGTGCTGATGGTTAACAAAGCCAGAGTCTGGTTATCACGCCCAATAGTTAATCGTGGATTTAATGGCGTAACAGGCTCTCTACTGGTGTCTCTGGGTATTGGTCTGGCATTACAGAAAAGTGATTAGTCCGACGGTTAAAAGTGTGTAGGCACACATTGGAGTACTAAATTGCTGTCTGCCCGCTTCAGGCGGGTAAACAGCTTATGGATTCGTATATCTGGGTGCTTAAAATAGTCCTGCCTAATTACATACAAAAGCAACCGAATTGGTAAACTCCAGACCAGCACTGAAAACAATAAATAGAATCAATAATGTGAGTCACAGAGTTAAGTACTCGGGCACGCAAATTCGAAGCCTCTTTATCTGCTGAAAGCACGTAAGAGCTGGTGGTTGTTCGAATTTGTATGTCTACACACTTACGGAGATAACTATGAAGAAGTGGCATTGTGTAGTCTGCGGTTTTATTTACGATGAAGCTTTAGGCTGGCCTGAAGAAGGTATTGAGCCGGGAACACGCTGGGAAGACGTTCCTGAAGAGTGGTTATGCCCGGATTGCGGCGTTACTAAAGAAGACTTTGAGATGGTTGAAATCGACTAAACCAACCGCTAAAAAGCAAAAAACCTACGGCCTGCAAGGTTTTCAGGGCAATTTCTATTGCCCTGACTGCTCCAGTGTTTTAGTCTGTTGAAGGTTGCCTACCCAACGACCTATCCAAACTACGGAAGATAAAAAAAATAAAAGGAGTGCATGACATCATGCGTAAGCCAGACCTAGTAAACGCTATTGCCGACCAGGCTGACCTGACCAAAGATCAGGCCAATCAAGCTCTGAACGCATTACTCGAAACCATTACCGCTGCCTTAAAAGAAGAAGACACTGTCAGCCTGGTAGGTTTCGGAACGTTCCTGCAAAGAAGCCGTGCTGCCCGCACCGGCAAAAACCCACAAACCGGTGAACCCATTCAAATTGCTGCAAGCAATACTGTTGCCTTTAAACCAGGCAAAGCTCTGAAAGATGCTGTAAACGGTTAATTATTTTTCAAACCTACAATCAGATTTGCGGTAGAAGTAACTGTTTGTCCAACAACCTGTTATGCAACCCGTCTTGAGGCTATTCAATGAGTAGCCTCTTTTTGGTTCTGCCTTCCATTTAGCTACAAATTCCCCTGTATCTCTTCTGAATAGCCCTTATTCGTAGAAGCCGAAATCATAATTTCAATCCAAAGTGTTGACAGTTTCGCCTGATATCCATAATATTCGCCGCACTTGCTGAGCAGCACTTTGCAGCTTAACAGGGCCCAGGTGGCGGAATTGGTAGACGCGCTAGCTTCAGGTGCTAGTGTCCGAAAGGGCGTGGAAGTTCGAGTCTTCTCCTGGGCACCAATCATTTAGCTTTCATATGGCGATGACTGGTCGGGTTTTTAACCCATAAAATATATATGATTTGCCCAGGTGGCGGAATTGGTAGACGCGCTAGCTTCAGGTGCTAGTGTCCGTTAGGGCGTGGAAGTTCGAGTCTTCTTCTGGGCACCAAATCATATAGTTAAAAGCTGATCTTTTGATCGGCTTTTTTCGTTTTTATTCCCCAAAAATAATTTCTCACTCAGTAACATCTTTGCATTCCCCTTTCTCCAAGCTATTCTCCTGCTCATCACAACTATAAATATTGCTTTTACATCATGGAATTCAATACTTGGCTGGCTTTTCTGGC
This sequence comes from Endozoicomonas sp. OPT23, assembly GCF_009653635.1. Classification (GTDB taxonomy): domain Bacteria; phylum Pseudomonadota; class Gammaproteobacteria; order Pseudomonadales; family Endozoicomonadaceae; genus Endozoicomonas_A. The sequence continues at coordinate 826,263 of NZ_PPFD01000003.1, forward strand.
TGCAACCGCATTAATCAGTATCACTCCTGGTGCTGGTGCAGTGAACACTATGTCGACCGCCATTAAATTTGGCTTTGTGAAAACCCTGCCATCAATCATGGGCTTGCAGGTTGGGTTGATTATTTATCTGCTTATTGTGGCTGCAGGGCTAGGGGCTATTCTTGCCGCATCAGAACAACTGTTTAATGTCATCAAATGGTTTGGTGTCGGATATCTGGTTTATCTGGGAATAATGAAATGGAAAGAGTCTGAGTTGTCCAAAGGCTCGTGCCGTAATCAGAGTAAAAGAAAATCATTTGCCAGTGCTGTTGTTGTAAACCTGACTAACCCTAAAGCTATCGTTTTTCTCGCTGCATTTCTGCCTCAGTTTGTACAACCTGATCTACCTTTATGGCCACAGTATCTGATTATGGGCGTAACAATGATCGTCATAGATATTCTGGTAATGCTGGGTTATTCATCTTTGGCGTTAAGAATTACACCTGCTTTATCAAGGCATGAAAAATTGCAGAGCAGAGTTTTTGGTTCAATGTTTATCGCCTGCGGAGGGCTGCTGGCAGCCAGCCAGAAATAGTTCTGAGCCCACTTACCCTGGGAGGATTCTTTGGAAATCTTGAAAGAGCTTCACTACTTGAAATTCGCTGGTTAGGATCACCTTTCAGCATATCGTGTAAAATTTCAGTGATTTTTGGATCCAGGCCTCCTGCATATCTCTTCAGATACTTATCAACCCACACCTGTGTACCATCCTCTGTTATTTCACCTTCAAACACTTGCTCCCTATGGGAAGCAATAGGCACACCGGTTAATAATTCAGCCAGAACCATTCCCATTGAGTGAACGTCCTGTTGATATGGGTCCGCTGACTCATACACCTTTGTATCACTCATCTGATAAGACAACCCCAGCATTTCAGGTGCCATATACCTTCGAGTCATACCTTCAGGGCTCTTGTAGGTAAGACTATAGGAGTGCTCTGTAGGAACTTTGATGGCGGAACCAAAATCACTTATCTTGACCTCTCCCTCCACAAGCAGAATATTATCCGGTTTCAGATCCAGATGACTCAGCTTCTGTTTATGAAGGTATGCGATCGCACTCAGAAGATTATATGCATGCTTATGCCTCTCGGAAGCATTCATCCCTCCTCGCCACTTTTTCTCTATTGAGCTGGTTAAACTGGAGCTGCCTTTCTCCATCACCAAACCTGTTGGTTCTTCATTAACATCCAGAATGTTGACGTATTCCGCTTCATCCGATGAACCGGTTTTCTCCAATGAGTCATTTAAGTCTTCACTTCTTACGACTACGACCTCACTTTCTTCTACACCAAAGCGGGATTTAATAATATGCGGGTGATTAAGCGTACTCAGTATCTTCTGCTCTTTTATCAACTCCTCAGTCTCATATGAGCTTATAGGTTTTTTGCGAGCCAGGCGTGTCCCCTCAAACTCTACTTCGCTGACAGACCCAAAACTTCCTGCCCCCAACGGGATATCCATCGCCCTTATGACTGGCTTGATAGTTTTGATCAGCCCGACCCTCTTACCAACCCACCTTAGTGGACTTACACACCAACGGCCAAAGCGCACTAGTGCTTTCGCGGCCTTTTTTGCATAGGACAAATTTTCTGGCAGCGGAGAGGGGGTCGAGATTCTAGGCATTTTTTGATCCAACCAAGTGGTGATTCTATATATGTCGGCCACCATGAAATAACGGAAAGAGAATGACCTCCTAAGCGATTGCGGTCATTACTATGGCAAATGTCTCACAAGGCAAAAGGATAACTTCCTGTTTTTCCTGAAAGCGGAAAGTGGATAATAGATTTCGTCAGCGGGGGACAGGAAGTCTGAAGTTCAGGAAGAACTAAAAGCTGACAGGGATAAGGAACCAGGCAGGATGCCCGGGTGGTCATGAAGGCCAAATAGATGCAGGAAGCAGTTCGGAACATGGAGTTCCGAGAAGCAGGAAGCGCCCTATATCAAGGATGAAGCAAAAAGCAGACCAGATGGTCTGTTTTTTGTATGCGGGATCAACAGAATTTGAACGAGACCTGTTGACAAAAACCCCGAGCATACATAATATGCATCTCGTTCCTCGCCGGTATAGCTCAGTTGGTAGAGCAACTGACTTGTAATCAGTGGGTCCCGAGTTCGACTCTTGGTGCCGGCACCATACAAAAGCCCTGTTAATTCAGGCACTTAGAAGCCTCAACATTGTTGGGGCTTTTTTGTATCTGCTTGTTTTTCCAATTTGGTCCCTGTAATGGTCTTGGCTATTTGCTGACTGGGTTTCAAGTCTGAAGCTCTAATTACGAGCAGTGTCGTTAAATAATCCAATCAACATAGCCTTACTTTTGATAGCCAGATCACTCCGGCTTCACAAGGTTTGCGTATTTTGCAGGCGGGTTGTATGACTCCCCCTCAGGTATAGGCAACTCGCCAGACTGAATTCGTGTATGCAGGGCAATCATCATCTTATCCCTGTCATCTTCTGTTATGACAGCCTCTCGAAGAAATTCTTCAATCGCAAAATTACAGAGATCAGATACAGATAGCTCACTGCCACGGCACAACTTCTGAAGCTTTTCAAAGGTTCCCTGTTCAAGAGACAGTTCCAGTTTTTTCATTTCTGTTTCCTTTTACACTTGGTATTTCCAGCCTACGGCAGTGAAGATACTTCAAAACGAATAATCAAACCCCGCCAGTAAAACATCCCCATTAGACTCAAAGTTCTTCCCATCAGACATTTTGTAATCTTCAATCATCATATGTCTGTACTCAACCCTGAACCCCATCTGGGTATGATTGGTAAAACGAATGCCTAATCCTGCGTGAGTGCTATCCAGTTTCTCATCTCTTTCTACAGGGGAAGCTAATGTGCCTGAAGTGGTTTTTACTTTAAGCTTTCCATAGCCTGCCCGAGCATAGAGTTCTATATCCGGTGCAGCCATCATTCCCATAAGAATGCTGCCAGAATAGGAATGATCAAATTTATTGCCTACACCAATATCCAGAGCGTTTATTTTTCCTTCAAGCTCACCGCTGTATTTGAGGTAGTCCAACTCAAATGAAAACTTAAGCCGTCCATTAGTGGCACTGTAACCAAGGTAACCGCCCGCGACTTTTCCGCTGTCACCCAGATCAAGAGTTAAAGCGTCGTAGTCTGGCTTGCCATTAAATTTGCCCGCTCCACCCGTTACTCCCAGATAGAAAGACCCTATTTGCTCAGCCTGAACAGCCATAGGCACAAGCAGAACAGCACACGCTATCGCTTGCTTCATTTACACGTTCCTTGTGTTCTGTTGTTTTTTTCAAGACAGCTTCTTTCAAGATATAGAAAGCAGCTGGTAAATCAAACATCTAAAATCCGTAGTATCTTCTTTTCTCTTGTCTCAGTTATCCTAGCCGTGACCAGCCTTAGAGTATTAGCGAATGGAAGCACTCAGCCTGTTGCTTGAAAGGATTTTTCTGACCGTTTTTCCACTGGTGGCCATTGTCTCCACAGGGTTCTTTTATGCCCGTCGTCATAACCCTGATATGACTGTAGCCAACCAGGTCAATATTGATGTTTTTGTCCCGGCTCTGATCTTCGCTGCGCTTTCTGCAGAATCATTTGATCTTGTGAAATATCAGTCTCTGGCCATTGGGGCAGCCATTGTTGTGCTTGGCTCAGGTGTTTTGCTGCTGCCTTTCTGCAAACTGCTCAAGGTGCATCCGAAAACGTTTATTCCACCCATGATGTTCAGCAACAGCGGCAATCTGGGCATTCCACTTATTGTGCTGGCGTTTGGTGAACACGCACTGCAGGCGGCGGTCATTCTCTTCCTTGTAGAAAATGTTCTTCACTTCACCGTTGGCATTTATATTCTTGATCACAAGACTCGTCTTCTTAATCTACTAAGAATGCCTATGATTCTGGCAACGATTCTTGGATTGATCTGGAGCGGTTTTGACCTGCCTATCTATAAGGCTATTCATACGTTTATCGAAATGCTGGGACAGATCGCCATCCCATTAATGCTGTTTGCTTTAGGTGTACGAATGACCAGTGTTGATTTCAGCAACTGGAAGATTGGAGTGAGTAGTGCTGTGCTTTGTCCTATCAGTGGCGTTGTGATTGCACTGATTTGTCAGCAGTTTCTTCAGCTGGATGCGACTCAGTTTGCCTATCTGGTTGTGTTTGGTGCTCTGCCACCCGCAGTACTGAACTACATGATCGCAGAGCGTTATAACCAGGAGCCTCACCAGGTTGCTTCCATCGTATTACTTGGAAACATAGGTAGTCTGTTGTTTATTCCACTAGTGCTGGGCTTTGTTCTCTAAGGTTCAGGAACATATTTATTTCACTGGTTTCTCAAGCTTTCTGGCCAACCAGGAAAATATCAGAACAATGACAAGATATTCCACTACCAGCACGGAATAGATTTCCATGGCTCGGTATTCGCTGATCTGTAATTCATTCGCTCGTCTGGTCAGCTCCTGAACACCAACCACCGAAGCCAGAGACGACATTTTCAGCATATAAACAAACTGATTGGCCAGTGGCGGAATCATTCGTCGAATCGCCTGAGGCAAGATTACAAAGCGCATCTTCTGCAGATACTTCAAACCAAGTGCTTCTGCCGCCTCAAATTGGCCTCTATCAATCGCGTTAACGCCGCCACGGAATATTTCCGCGTGAAAAGCACTTTCACAAATGGCTAAAGCGATAACGGCAGCAGCAAACGCTGAAAGCTCTATTCCTGCAACAAGCGGCAATCCGTAATAAATCCAGAGAATCATGACCAACACCGGAATAGATCGGAACACTTCCACGTAGGTTCGGTTCAGATATTGCAGTGGCTTGTAACTGGACAAGCCGGGCAGGGCGATTAGCAGACCAGCAACCATGGCTATTGAGAAAGCCAGCAGGCTTATCCCAAGCGTATAAACGGCCCCCATGGCCAGAAACTTAAGGTTTATCAGGCCTGACTCTGTAAAAGGTGAAACAACATACCAGCCCCACTGATAATCAGAAGAGCAGCCAGTAAGAAGCAAAGATGCTCCAAGAAGCAAAACTATACGTAATAGAGAAGAAGGCATGAGAACAACGTTTTTCTTGGTGTCCTGACATCATACCCCCTTGTGGCTGTAAGCAGAAATTCTGGTATGGTTGCCTTAGTCCTTTTAAATCAGCCAGCCCACTTAAAAAAATGAAAATGATAAAAAACCTGTCTCGCATTGTTATTGGCTCACTATTAAGCCTTCTTACTATTTCCTCGTCGTACGCAGAAACATCCAGGCTTCAGAGCATTCTGGAATCGGGCGTATTAAGAGTTGGAACAACCGGTGACTGGGACCCAATGACCCTTCGTAACCCTGCAACGAACGAATATCAGGGCTTCGATATCGATCTGGCTAAAGCACTGGCTAAGGATATGGGCGTTGAGCTTGAATTGGTTCCTGCAGATTGGAAGACACTGGTTAATGGTGTAGTGGCCAATAAATACGACATGTCCACCAGCGCCTCCATTAATATGGGGCGAGCCAAAGTGGCGGGTTACTCTCAATCTTATTTTGCCGTTGGCACAGTGCCACTAGTTCGAAAGAGTGATTTGAGCAAGTTCAAAAGCTGGGAAGACATTAACAAGGCTGATGTGAAAGTGGCTGTCACTCTGGGCACTGTTTTTGAACAGGAAGCCAAAGATTACTTACCAAAGGCAAAACTGAAAGCGGTAGAAGCGCCAGCCCGTGACTTCCAGGAGCTGCTTTCGAGACGAGCCAGTGTAGCTCTGACTTCAAACCTTGAAGCGTCAAAACTGATCAAGAAATACCCGCAACTGGCTGTACTGTCCGTTCCACCTCGTAAAGCCAAGCCTTTGGCGATCCTGTTACCACAAGATGATCAGGTGTGGATTAACTACATCAATCACTGGATTACTTTCCGTAAGGCTCAAGGTTTCTTCGGTGAGCTGGAACAGCGCTGGATGCCTTGAAGCTTTAGAATTATTTATATAGCGACCAAGAAACAACCTATGAAACAGAACTGAAATAAAAACAACATCCAGTTGTCATCAAATGGCCGCAAGATAGGATCATTTGATGACAAGGTAGTTATCGATGGGGCAACTGGATGTTACGCACCTGACAAAAAGCTGGGCAGACAGCACAGCTGTTGACGGTATTAATTTCTCTGTTAATTCCGGAGAATTTGTCGCGCTCCTCGGCCCCTCAGGGTGCGGTAAATCAACCACACTGCGAATGATTGCCGGACTGGAAACACCCAGTGATGGTCGTGTATTCCTGAATGGCAGTGATATTACCCAAACATCGCCCGGCCAACGTGGGCTGACCATGGTGTTTCAGTCCTACGCCCTGTTTCCTCACCTTTCCGTTAAAGACAATATTCTGTTTGGCCTGCAGGTCAGAAAGGTTTCTCCTGAAGAGAGAAAGCGCCGACTGAGTTTTGCAGTCGAACTGGTTGACCTTGGCCCGCATCTGGATAAAAAACCGTCACAACTCTCCGGAGGCCAGTGCCAACGGGTGGCACTTGCACGCTCTATTGTTTCTGAGGCACCACTCTGCCTGATGGATGAGCCGCTCTCAAACCTTGATGCAAAGCTTCGTGGCCAGATGAGAACCGAGCTGCGAGCCCTACAGCAAAAACTTGGAATGACGGTTCTGTACGTCACTCACGACCAGACCGAAGCCATGAGCATGGCTGACAGAATTATTCTGATGAATGCAGGCCGCATTGAACAGACGGGTCGCCCGGAAGAACTGTATAACGCTCCAGCCAGTACTTTTGTGGCAGGGTTTGTTGGCAGTCCGCCCATGAATCTGATCGGTCAGGATGAGCATATTCTGGGCATCAGGCCAGAGCATGTTTCTCTGGCACCCGCAGAATTATCGAATAGCCTACAATCCGCCATTGTCGTCAGTTGTGATTATCTCGGAGCTGACACTCTGGTCAATGCCAGCTTCAATGATGCCAAGCTTCAGATCAGACTCTCCGGCCACCAGCCTATCTCTGCGGGAACGGTTCTGGGTATAAGCTGGCAGCAACAACACGAACACTATTTCTGTAAAACCCGCCAGCAACGCATTGAACGCCAAAATAACTCTGCTGTGAATAACAACCATAAAGCAAAGGAATCTGAATATGCTGCATAAACTACCTAAGGTCGGGCAGGCTATAGCTCTATCTATTGCCGCTTTTGGTCTCTCTGCCTCAGTACAGGCAAAAACCGAACTGACCATGTACTACCCGGTCGCTGTGGGTGGCTCCCTGACCAAGGTTGTGGACAACATGATTGAGGGATTTGAAAAGCAAAACCCGGATATCGATGTCAATGCCATTTATGCCGGCAACTATAACGATGCAAGAGTGAAAGCACTGGCGGCTCTGAACAGTGGCAAACCTGCTCAGCTCTCCGTGATGTTCTCCATTGACGTTCATGAGCTGATGGACCAGGACGCTATTGTTCCTTTTGATGAACTGACAAAAACCGCTGAAGAACGTCAATGGTTGAACAGTTTCTACCCAACTCTGATGCAGAATGGTAAAGCAAAAGGCAAAACCTGGGGTATTCCTTTCCAGCGTTCAACCATTGTCATGTATTACAACAAGGACGCATTTCGTGCCGCAGGTTTGAACCCGGAAAAGCCGCCAAAAAGCTGGGATGAACTGGTTGCGGCAGGCAAAAAACTGACTCTGCGTAACGGTGATGGCAAGGTTCAGCAGTGGGGAACAATGATTCCATCAACTGGTTACCCTTACTGGATGTTTGGCGCACTGACCAAACAAAACGGTGAAGTACTGATGAATCAGGACGGCACTGAAACCTACTTCAACAAGCCTGCAGTCGTCGAAGCATTGGGCTTCTGGAAAGACCTTGGCAGCAAGCACCAGATCATGCCACAAGGCACCATTGAGTGGGGCACACTGCGTCAAAACTTCCTTGAAGGTAAGACAGCCATGATGTGGCACTCCACGGGTAACCTGACCACCGTTAAAAAGAATGCAAAATTTGATTTCGGAGTTGCCATGCTCCCGGCTCAGAAAGAGTTCGGTTCCCCCACCGGTGGCGGTAATTTCTACATTTTCAAGAAATCCTCTGCAGAAGAAAAAGCGGCTGCTCTAAAGCTTGTTCGCTATATGACAGCACCGCAGCAGGCGGCTGCATGGAGCAAAGCGACAGGTTATATGGCAGTCAGCGAAGAGGCTTATCAGACCGACGAGCTGAATCGCTATGTTAAAAGCTTCCCCGCTGCAGCTGTAGCACGAGATCAGTTACAGCACGCCACCGCCGAGCTTTCTACTCATCAGGCAGGCAGGGTTCGCAAGCTGCTGGACGATGCCATTCAATCAGTCCTGACTGGCGAAAAAGAAGCTGACCAGGCGCTCTCAAAAGCCCAGCAACAAGCTGATCGAATCCTCAGACGCTATCGCTGACTTCTTATCTGCATGGCCTGAATCTCAGGTCATGCGATGTTCTGGATATCTGAATAATGAGCCCAAATCGACACCTGCACGCCTGGCTTTTACTTCTGCCAGCGATGGCTATGCTGGCTGCATTTACCCATATACCTGCAATCTCAACGCTTCTGCACAGTTTTTTTGAATCTCCGATAGCAGGAAAAACCGGCAGTTTCGTTGGTTTGGATAACTTTGAGTTTGCACTGGAAGATGACATTTTCTGGCAGGTACTCTGGAATAACTTCTGGTACGCCGTTGTGACTGTGCCCACCAGTATTGTTCTGGCGCTGGTCATGGCTATATGGGTTAACAGCCAAATGAGTGGACGTGCCATTGTCCGACTGGCTTACTTTACGCCAACCGTTCTTCCGATGATTGCAGTGGCTAATATCTGGCTGTTCTTTTACACACCGGAAATAGGGCTGATCAATAACCTGCTCGAAAAGCTGGGGTTCGAAGGACAAAACTGGCTGGGTGATCCCGACCTTGCCCTGCCAAGCCTGATGGTTATGACGATCTGGAAAGAAGCCGGTTTCTTTATGATTTTCTATCTGGCTGCACTTCAAAGTCTGGACCAGTCACTTTATGAAGCCGCTGCCGTAGAAAATAGCAGTCGCTGGCAGACCTTTCGCCGAATTACCTGGCCTCTGTTGATGCCAACCACCCTGTTTATTTTAATCAACGCTCTGATCAATGCCTTCAAGCTGGTTGACCACCTGTTTATTCTCACTAAAGGTGGCCCGAATAACGCCAGCAATCTGTTGCTCTATTACATTTACGAAAATGCCTTCAGCTTCTTTGATACGGCCTACGCAGCAACACTCACCACAATTCTACTGATCATTCTGGCACTGCTGGCCTGGGTACAGTTTGGTGTTCTTGATAAGAAGGTACATTATCGATGATGGCTCGCTCACTGCTTCGCACAGACGACTTCAGGCAGATATCAATGGCTGAAAAGGTTGCAGCCTGGATTCTGGGTTTTCTCTGGATCATGCCGCTGCTTTTTGCTTTCTGGGCGGCTTTCCATTCCAGTGAATACACGACCAGCTTTGATCTTCTGGCGCCACTGACCTTCGAGCATTTTATTACCGCGTGGGATCAGGCTCCCTTCGCCCGCTATATGCTGAATACCTTTGCGATTACCGGAATCATTCTGGCCAGCCAACTGGTGCTGTGTACTCTTGCCGGGTTTGCTCTTGCCCGAATGCCATTCAGAGGTAAAGGGGTGGTGATGGCTCTGGTGATGATGCAGTTAATGGTGATGCCGGAAGTACTGATCGTGGAGAATTACCAAACACTGGCCGGACTGGAGCTTATCGATAGTTGGACAGGTGTCGGGCTTCCCTACATGGCCAGCGCCTTTGGTATTTTTCTGCTTCGGCAAACCTTTGCCACCGTACCACAGGCTCTGGATGATGCTGCCAGAATAGAAGGCTGTAATCTTCTGCAGGTGCTCTGGAAGGTTTATGTGCCTCAGGCCAAGCCTGTCTACCTTGCCTATGCACTGGTTTCCATCAGCTATCACTGGAACAACTTCCTCTGGCCGCTGGTTGTCACCAATACCGAGGCAAGCCGACCTCTGACAGTGGGTATGGCCATTTTTGGAGCGCCAGAGTCGGGGGTTGAGTGGCCAATTATCTGTGCCGGTACTATAATAGCCATTTCGCCTTTGCTGGCCGCTTTCCTGATTTTCCAGAAGCAGTTTGTGCAATCGTTTATGAGAGCTGGTATCAAATAAACTGATCTCCCAATGGTTTTGTCACTGCGCTCCTATACTGACTATTTAACAGTCAGCGTATGCAAAGGAGTGCAGAAGTGGACAATATCCGTCGCTCAAAATCCTCTACCCCAAAGCTTTTGCCCGCACTAGCTTTTATAACACTGCTTCCGGGAGTTTATTCTCAGGCTTCCCAATCCATTCACTCCATGGGAGTAACTTTCAAAACTATCTGGCGTGCTCTTCATAATGGCAACGATTACTTCGCCAGTAATCATTACGAAGAAGCCAGACAGTATCCACCTGTCGAGCAGCTTTACTACATCCCCTACCGGTTACGGTCACCTGTTAATGGTATTCGTCTATATCGCTTTTATGACAGCGATGGCGTTCAGCATACTGAATCCTCTCAAGGCCACCTGCCCGGAAGCAAAAAGGAAAGTATTCTGGGAGTGGCATGGCCTCAGGTATCTGCTCCCGGAGGTACTGAAGAAATGTATCAGCTCAGGGACCTCAATCAGCTTTCGGCCATCGCAGTACCAAAAGCACCTGCGGCAGGATTTGAAGAAAAAGTACCTTTGACAGGTTTATACGCTTACCCCCGCTATGGCTATCAGGAAAAGACCCTTGAGTGCATCAGTGGCAGCAGTATCAAGCTGTGTTCGGATAAAGCCGCAGGCGGTAGCATCGCCGAACTTGTTTGGAACAATTACAATTTCATCAAGGACGATGGCTACAGCCATAATATCCAGTCTTCAATCCTTGGTGATCATGCAAAACCAACAGAAGGTGGCAGTACTTTCAATAAAGACGAAAGTGAAAAAGTAGCATGGAATGGAGCGCCTCTGATCAGTCTTATCAGTAATAACAACAGACAATCGAGTTCTGCTATTCCTATCGATAGAACATCGCGCAGACCAAGGCTTGCTCGTGGTGTCACTGGTGTCATTTACCCCGATTTGAAAATTGGTAAAAACCTTCAGATTGATGCAGAAGAATTCAAGCAAAATGAAGCTCTCTCACTCTATGCTAGTCAGATCATTGTTTATGATGCTCAGGTAACCATGCCTACGGACTGGTCTGGAACAAAATTAGTAATACTGGAAGTACCGGGTGGCTCTATCCCGACTAAAAGCAAATGGCCATCTCACTTTTATACGGTAGACGCCTTATATTCTGACCCCACGAAATCAGTTAGAGAAATCTTCAACTCTGATTTTCAATACGAGGGAGAGTCAGACGATTATAAGTATCTCTTCCAGGCTGGAGGCGGCATAGCCATTGCAACTGGCAGAGAAGAACATGCAATAGCTGTCTACAGTCGTAGATCTCAGCAGGGGAAAGAAGGCGAGTTTTACGGTCACTTGCATAAAAAAGGAGTACACGGTCACTGGTCTCTAAGATATGCAGGCCCTCTCTATGCCGGACAGAACACTTTCCGTGCCTATATCATTCTGGGAGAGATAGAAGAGGTGCATAAAATCATGCACCTGCTCTACACAGAAGGGTATTGAGAAAGCCTTGCTGAATCAGCCAAAGTTCGTAATATGAACAGACACAACAAGGCTAAAGAAAGCAGTAATGACCGCATACGACCATATTCCGCTGGAAGGTTTTGAGAACCTTTCCAGCGATGAAATGCAGAACCACTCCAAAACTTTTCTGGAACACATCAAACGTCGAAGAACAGTCCGTGATTTCAGTGACGAAGCGATCCATGAAGATGTCATCAAAAACTGCATTCTGGCTGCAGGCAGTGCGCCCAGCGGTGCCAATATGCAGCCATGGCATTATGTGGCAGTGCAGAATCCAGCCGTAAAAAAACAGATTCGTGAAGGTGCGGAAGCTGAGGAAAGAGAGTTCTATCAGCGCCGTGCATCAGAAGAGTGGCTCGACGCTCTGGCTCCTCTTGGAACCGATGCAAATAAACCTTTTCTGGAAACAGCGCCATGGCTGATTGTGGTGTTTGCCAGCAAGCACACCATGACGCCAGAAGGCGAAAAGAAGAAGCATTACTATGTGCCTGAATCAGTGGGCATTTCAACGGGTATGCTGATTACCGCTCTGCATAACTGTGGTCTGGCAACGCTCACACATACACCAAGCCCGATGAAATTTCTGAATGAAATTCTTGATCGCCCGGTACATGAGAAACCTTATATGATTATTGTGGCCGGTAAACCTGCAGAGGGTGTGACTGTGCCGAATATCACGAAGAAGAGCTTCGATGAATTTGCAGAGGTCGTGTAATAGGCTTATTGAAAAGGGGTGAAGAACTCACCCCTGATATAAATTAATGAAAGCCTGATCACTTAATCTGATAAACCGTAGTAGACCCTGATACTTCATTACCCACAATCAGCAAAGCATTTCCGCTAGGGCTATCAGCAGCAGCAACAAACTTCATACCTTCAGGTGCCAGATCACCAGCACTTTGCAGATCGTTTTCCAGATCAACACTGAAGTCACGATTGATGGTGTACTCAACAAAATCTGGTTCAGTCGGGTCAGTGATGTCGTACATCATGATGCCTCCTGTACGCTCCAGGCCGATAAACGCATAAGTTTTGTCGTTTACCTGACCCACCGCCAATGCTTCCGGCTCCGGACCTTTATCATCAGAACGGCTGTCACCTGAACTGTTTTCATCATTATTACTGTTGAAGTTTTCACCTAGAGTCAGAGCAGTAATCTGTTCAAAGTCGTCACCAGAATCAAAAACCAGTTCACCACTTTGTCCATTAAAGATAGAGAAAGAACGGGCTCCGAATGAATAGAGTTGCTCAAATTCACCGTTATTATCCGTATCACCTTGAGTTGTTAAGACTTTTAAACGTCCAAGAGCTTCGTCCTGTTGCAACTCATCTGGGTTAGAAAAAACATTGGCATCAAGGGTGAGCTTCTCTACTCTTTCTTCATCGACATACTTGGCATCTCCACCCTCATATTCTCTTGAATCGCCCTCATTCGCCGTCAAAATATAATCCGTGCCATTAATACTCACAGCAGCAATAGTGTCGGGCATATAAAGTCCAAAGACATTCGCGTGAGGAACAATATTGGTTACGTCGTCTTTATTACTGGCATCAAAACCATTTCCGTCCAGCCCGTGATCCTTGGCTCCCAGTCCCCAGATGGCTTTTACATACTGTGTATCCAGATCAATACTGGCAATAGCATTATTTTCCTGCATGGAAACAAAAGCCGTTTTGCTGTCTTCAGAAACCGTTACATATTCAGGCTCAAGGTCCTGAGCTACAGAAGCTTCAGGGTGTGAAATACGAACATCTGAAGAAAGTTCATTGTTACGACCTTCGCCTTTGTTAAACTCTGCAAAACTCACCTGAATACCAGAGTTTGCAGGAACTCCTTCTACTACAGGAATAATAGTTACACTGCCTTCCGGATCAATGGTGTAATCCTTGGTAGGTTCACCTTCATTAGCTGCAATAGCGTACTTTCCATCAGGGCTGAACACTACGTTATCGGGCAACGCACCGGCTGCTACTTCTTTCAGGAAACTGGCTTCACCCGTTTCGCTCAGGGTATAGAAGGCGATGACTCCCGGATCTGTTTTCACATTATTCTCAACGGCTACTGCCATCAGGCCACCGCTGACAGCAACACTATTAACCCCTCCAGCAGTGATAGTCTGAACATCAGCACCCACATTAAGCTGTGAACGTCGTAAAAGGTTGCTGCTGGATTTCGGGTTTATCAAAACTTCTTCTGTAAGGCCGGAAGCATTCAAAATATCCACAGTATTATCTTCAGCATTAATAACCAGAATACTTTTACTAGTCTTGTGGAAGTCTACGATTTCAGCTCTTGATACATCTTCTTCAAATGCCTGCCCCGCAGAATAACGCCCAACCAGTGTCATCGAGGCATGATTCTCCAAAGCCTGCATGGAAGCAGATAAATGTTCGAAAGCCTTTCCTCTGGATACCAGTTCTTTACCGATCAGATCAGAAACAGCGGTTTCATCCCCCCAGTTCTCAAACGTACTACCACCACTTAACAAATCAGATTGGATAGTAATGCCATTGTCAGGGTTTTCGTCTTCATCAAGAGTTTGCAACAGTCTGGCCAGATTTTGAACTCTGCCATCGTGAAGGCTGGTTGTTTGCATAATATTCAATGGCGTAACCGTCTGGCCTGCTTTTACTTCAGGCAGATCAAGTTCTCCAATAGAAAAGACAACCGTTTCCTCATCCAGATAAGAAAAACGGCCCTCTGTATCTGTAGTACCAGACTGAGTCTCTGTTTTATAGCTCAAGCCCGCCACGGCAGAATCAATAAACTGCCCGGTTTTTATCTGGTTCTGAGGCTGAGATTGAACAGGAGTCGATGAGCTACTGCTACTTCCACAACCTGTCATCACAGTTGCAGTAATAAGAGAGACTGCCAGAGTAAGCTTTTTGATATGCATGGATAGACCCTAAACCGTTGTAATTTTTTATATCTCGGGCAGTTTATTGCAGGGACATATCAATTCGTTTTCAGAAAAGTGACAGTTTCATTAACGGGCTTATACCCCCATCTTTTGAATTGATCCGCATCAAGGTTATAGTTGAAGAATAAATCACGAAGTACCCTGGAATTCCTTCTCTATGATGACCACCACAGAAAAGCTCACAGCTCTTCAGTCCGCCATGAAAAGTCAGGACATTCATGCCTGGATTATTCCAGGCTCAGACCCTCATGAAAGCGAGTACACAGCTGAACACTGGTCTGGCCGCGGCTGGTTATCAGGCTTCAGCGGCTCTGCGGGCACCGTTGTTATCCTTCAGGAACAGGCTGCACTCTGGACCGATGGCCGTTACTTCCTTCAGGCAGAGCAGGAACTGGCTGGCACCGGCATTGAACTGATGAAAGACGGTGAATCCGGCGTTCCCTCTATCAGCAAATGGCTGGTTGAGTCTCTGGAAGAAGGCCAGACAGTAGGTTTTGACGGTAAGGTGATGACGCTGGCAAAAACCCGCGACCTATCCAACAAGCTTTCTGCCAAGAAGCTGCAGCTGAAAACGGATCAGGACCTGTTGAATGCAGCCTGGACTGACAGACCAGCCATGCCTGCTGCGCCGGTATTCCTTCACACCGACGAAATGGCCGGTAAAACCCGTGAAGAGAAGCTGGCAGAAGTTCGTGAGAAGATGACCGAAACAGGTGCAGCACACACACTGGTCACTGCCCTGGACTCCATTGCCTGGTTGTTCAACCTGCGCGGTGCAGACATTGAGTGTAATCCGGTATTTCTGGCTTACGGCCTGGTTTCAGCCAACAAGGTTCAACTGTTTGTAGACAGTAGTCGTATTGAAGCACCCGCACTGGCTGCATTAAATTCATCCAACATTGAACTGATGCCGTACGATGCTATTGCAGATCATCTGAAAACTCTGGACCAGACGTCACTGCTGATTGATCCACAAACTACCAACAATTGGCTGATTGAAGCGATTCCTGCCAGCGTTAATACTATTGAAAAAGCCTGCCCAACCAAACACCTGAAAGCGGTTAAAAACAGTGTTGAGATCAGCCGCATGGCAGACTGTCATCGTCGTGATGGTGCCGCTATTGTTCGCTTTATGCGTTGGCTGGAAGAGAACATTGGAATCGGCAAGGTGGATGAAGTAAACCTTGACCTGAAACTTGAAGCGTTCAGAGCCGAGTCTCCAGAGTTTAAAGGCCCAAGCTTTCCAACCATTGCTGGCTACGCTGCTCACGGTGCGATTATTCATTATCGTGCCAGTGAAGAATCTGCTTTTACGGTTAAACAGAAAGGTCTACTGCTGGTTGATTCCGGTGCCCAGTACCCTGATGGTACCACTGACATCACTCGTACGTTTGCCTGCGGCGAGATGACCGACGAGGAAATGAAGGACTACACACTGGTTCTGAAATGCCATATCAACATGGCTCGCGCACGCTTTCTCAAAGGTACCCGTGGTCTTCAGCTGGATATGCTGGCTCGCCAGCCTGCATGGCAGGAAGCGCAAAATTACAACCACGGCACAGGCCATGGTGTTGGTTACTTCCTGAATGTTCACGAAGGCCCACAGAGTGTCAGCCCACGCTGGACCGACGAGCCTTTGAAACCAGGTATGCTGATCACCAACGAGCCGGGCATGTACCGTAATGGCAAGCATGGCATCCGTATCGAAAATATCATGCTGGTTGAAGAGGACATTACTTCAGACTTTGGTGAATTCTACCGTCTTCGCGACCTGACTCTGGCACCTGTCGATACCCGCCCGCTGGTTATGGGTATGCTGAATGCTGAAGAAGTTCAGTGGCTGAATGACTATCACGCCAAGGTTCTGAAAGAGCTGTCTGGAGAACTTAAAGGTGATGATCTTGAGTGGCTGAAGAAAGCGACTGTGGCTATCTAAGCAACAATTTCCGAAGGATCGAGTTAAGTCCAGAGCACATGAAAAAATGCGCTCTGGATTCAAGACTGCTTTAGTGTGTAGACATACTAAGTCGAACATTAAGTTGCGATTTGTCCTCGCGTTCGTATGACTGGGACTTATAAAGCTGCCCCTTTCGGATAAGGTATAGGCTTTTCAACAGATTGTTCTTTCAGGAAAGATATCAAATGATCCAGAGCATCTTTAAAGTCTTTGCGTAGCTCAACTTCCAATACTAAACGATCTACACTTGCCAGATATGCATCACAACGATCCTTTGATTCTCGGTCAGAGTATTCAGAGCAGCTTTTTTCAGAATTTCTTTCTCTGGTTACTCTCCCATGAAAGAGTTTCAACAGATCCTGAAACCTCAGACTTCCTACGGACTCAACAGCACTATAAAGTTCCAAAGCCTCGACTAGCTTTTTGGCAAGCTGTACCACTTCATTATCATCAACACGCACCGCTTTAAAAAAATCGGCAGTATTTACTGTAACTCTTCTATCCTGCCATGTGTGCTTCAGCGTGTAATAGTGATTTGAAAGAGCCCCAACCTCATTCATCAGTACAGGCATATATCGGCTCAAGTCAGGCAATATGTTTTCTACAACTCTCAGTAAAAGCCCACTTTGAAGATCCGCACAAGCACGCTCCACATCCCAGTAAGCCTTATGAAACAGATCACATTCTCCTTGTCTAATAATACTGGCTCGGTCATCATCGCACAGAGCATCAGATTCAATTTCTTCACCTTTGCTGAAAGTAATGTCATCACAACTGACATGATTGAATATCGAATCGATACCCAGTTGATTTGCAAAGGCAGAAATTGAAAAAATGTAAGACAACAACAGTAGTGGGATAAGACGTTTCATTGTGATTATCTCTTAAGTAATTGCCCTTAAAATAGAACAAATTAAATAAGATGGTATTCACATTTGATTATGATCAGATGTCATCACAGTACCAAGCATGTTGATATACTCAGTCAAATTTTAAATTACTTTTTGCCCGCCTCAGGCGGGCAAAAATTTTATGGTTTCGTATATCTGGATACTTATAGCTCTGTGCTGACGCTTGTTTCAGGAAAGCAATCTCAAAAAATCAGTTCAATAGCCCCTGAATCATGTCATTTCTGTAATGCTGTACCCAGCCAATAGAAAGACGACGGCTGCGAATGATGGTTTGCAGGTCTCTCAAAGCCAGATCGAATTCATCGTTGATCACGATATAGTCAAACTCGGCATAGTGAGACATTTCACTCACTGCTTCACTCATACGACGTTCAATCACTTCCATATCATCAGTCTGACGACCAATCAGGCGCTCACGCAAAGCTTCCTTGGAAGGTGGTAGAATAAAGATACTGACCGCTTCCGGCATCAGACGACGCACCTGCTCAGCACCCTGCCAGTCAATTTCAAGAATAACGTCAACACCCTGTTCCATCTGTTCACGAACCCAGACTTCTGAAGTGCCGTAGAAGTTACCGAAAACTTCAGCGTGCTCCAGAAAATGTCCCTGACCCATCACAGAAGTGAACTCATCCTTGCTGACAAAGTGGTAGTTCACACCATCTTCCTCACCCGGACGGATAGGGCGTGTGGTGTGAGAAACAGAAACTTTAACGTGAGGAGTTGAAGCCACCATTGCCTTTACCAGACTGGTTTTACCAGCACCGGAGGGAGCTGCGATGATGTAGAGCTTGCCTTTGTTAGCCATAAGAGTGTGGATTCGTCAGTGGAAAAATGGGCGCTACTTTACACACATAATAACCTGATACCAATCGAGGCAAGTAGCTAAGTCTTCAGACCCGATTAATTTACCCGGTCTGAAGAACATCACTGCATCAGAATCGAATACCAAAATTCAGGATAGCCGCGGTATCGTTTGCACCACGAATATTGCCTGAGTTATGGATTCTGAGAAGGTTGAGCTTACCGAAAGCATTGTGTTGCCTGAACTCTCTTCTGATCACCAGCTCAAAATCTGTCTGCCTGCTCGCTGGAGAAAGGTCGAGATCTACTGTTTCATAACTGAGTTGATTACCCTGATAACCTGTTGGCAAGTTCAGGCTCAAGCTTCCCTGTCTGATGGCCATCGGCTGAGTAACGAACGCCGCAAAACTAGTATCAATGTCCAAACTGGTTTTCATACCAAAACTGAGTGAATCACTGATCAGACCACCTTGCTGATGAGTGAATGAACTATCAGAAAGACCTCTAGCTTCAGTGTTTCCCTGGTTATAACCTGCCAGAAGGTAGGTGCTGCCCTGCAGCTGATAGCTCAGGTTGATGCCATAAAATTGAGTGCTACTGCCACGTTCAAAGTTCCATAAGCCAGCGCCTCTGGCTTCGAGCAAAGATTTGCTCTCTTTCAAATAACCAGCCATTACTGACAGCTCAAGGTTCTTGCTCAACGAACCGGTGAACTCAACACTCATGCTGCCCGAACGACCGTTACTTTTTTCTCTGACAGATTGAAACGCACCTGTCTTTAATTGCCAGTCATCGTTCAATTTCATTGCGTGACTGACACCCGTCGCAGCACTGTTGAAGCTCTGGAAAGGGTTGGCAAAAGCCTCTGTAGACGTCAAAGACTGAATAGATAGGCTGTCATCAGCCAGCAAGCCAAACTGGTTCGCAGCATTCAATCCACGACTGAAGGTAACTGATTGCTCATCGCTAAAGGAATAGCTGAATACTGTAGCAGGAGAGCTTGTATCATCCACTGAAGCAGACTGACTGAACGAATAGGTTAGTTGGTCTGTCAGCTCAACTTTCGTCAGTTTCTGTTGCCTTGAAGCTACAAGATAGTCTTCTGTTTTGTTACTCCTTACTGATTGAGCATCCAGCAAGGCAGTACCTGAATAAACGAAACCCGCCTTATCGTAGGAGTCAGTGGCAATAAACTGCACGTCAGCTAACTGGTCATTCAGAGAATCTCCCATAGCTTTGGATGCTGTCAGCGCAGAGTTACCAAGGTTCACCTGCTGTCCATTGGACGACCGAAGCTGTGCAATCCCAATTACCTCAGTTGCGGCTTCCAGATCGAGAAGACCCTGACCATAAACAGAGTCTGTTCCCGATTCACCCAAATCCTCTGCGGTCACAAAAATTCTGTTCACCACCGCCTTGCTGTGACACTGGGCATTATTGGCTCTGGCATCACTGCTGTCACAGAGGTATGAAGAGGAATGGCTTGATGGCAATTGCAGGGTAGGAAATGCGGCAGCTACTAACGCAACGGCACCACTGACCTGTGGAGCAGCCATTGATGTGCCGGATTTATAGCCATGTCCGTCATTGGGTATTGTTGAGTAGATGCCCGTTCCTGGCGCTGCCAAACAGAATAGAGCTGCTTCGCCACAACCATGGGATCTGCTACTGAGTTGTTTGTTAGAAGTTACATTAACAACAGCAATCCATTGCAGGTTCAAATCTTCGGCAATAGATGTTCCGGAATAATCCAGAGGAGCGGCTGCCAAAACACCAACGTTGGCTGTTTTTGTTGGATATGAGCCACCCACATTGTGGTTACCTGCCGCTACGACACCAACTAGTCCTCTTTCGAGTGCGCTTTGCACACCCTGATACCTACTGCTGCCAGGCTCACCAAAGCTGACATTACGGACAGCACTCTGACTCCAGTCTGACCTTACGACTACTCGCTTCTGATTACTGCCGTACGAGTAGGTGTAGGCGTAACTCATATTGGCGACTCTGGCATTCTGATCCGCTGACCACTTCAGTAGAGACGCTGTCGAAGCCGTTCCACAGCCACCACTGATATTGGCACAACCGGAAAGAATATCTGCGTTATAGGCGACACCGTGCATCCCTGTGCTGTCTCTGTCTGCAGCAGCTATACCGGCTACATGGGTTCCGTGGCTGCCGGAGTCTTCCTCGCCATAGTTGTTGTCACAGGTTTGTGTGCCGCAATTAGGCAGATCAATACTTTCGTTGAGGTTGATATGGTCGGTGTCGACACCGGTATCCAGTATCGCAATAGTGACTCCATCACCTGCCTGCCGTGCACCAACAGGCAAGCTTGAAATATTCGCGTAAGCCTCTTTGGCGTTGATCATGTTCAAATCGTAGCGAGTGCGGTATTCAGTCGTGTTGAAGTACTGTGGATCTTGTGGGGAAAGAGGTGTTGGGTTTGGATTGCCCAACAAATTATTAGTTCCATTATCAGAAGAGCCGTTACTTCCTCCGCCACCGCCCCCGGCAGCAGCTGCGCCAGCGACACCGAGCAACACATACCATTTGCTGTTACCTGCGATGATAGAACTGGCTGTACCTGTTGACACACCTGTTGAAGGAGCCTCCGCTTGCGGAGATTCTGGTTCTTTGGGTCCTTCTACCTCTCCCTCAGGTACTGTTTCCTTAGATAGGCCGCCTGGCTGAATCACCACATCTGACGCTTGCTTGGAAAAGACCTGAGCTGAGAATGACGCAGAACCAATAAACACCGAAGCTGCAAGGCAGGCAGTACCGCTTTTAAGCCGACCTACTAACTCCTCACTCCTTGAAGAGAACGACCACATAAATCCATCCGTATTAGTGTCTGGATATAGTCGAATGTTGAATCGGTTATTGACCCGCTTACGCAGGCAAATAACCCCAAAATTCGTATACCCAGGTACATAGAGTTATCCGCTGAGTTTTAAAGCGGCTATCGGATGGAATTGAAGAGACGGTTGATCTGCCGGAACCGGCAGCTGGTCGACTTCGACGGATTAACCTTTAGATAAGGTTAATCCGTCGAAATAAAAGAAGTGTTTCTTATTCGATATTCTGGATTTGCTCGCGCATCTGCTCAATAAGAACTTTCAGGTTCACGGCCGTTTGAGTCAGCCCCGCATTGTTCGATTTGGAAGACAAGGTATTGGCTTCACGATTCAGTTCCTGCATCAGGAAGTCCAGTCTACGACCCACTGCACCTTTCTTGGCGAGCGTTCTTTTGACTTCAGCAACATGAGTTACCAAACGGTCCAGCTCTTCATCCACATCCATCTTCTGAGCCAGCATTACCATTTCCTGCTCCAGACGGTCCGGATCCAACTCGGCTTTTGCTTCCTCCAGTCGATCGAGCAACTTCTGACGTTGGTGGGCCAGCAGCTCTGGCAGAACCTCACGCACCTTTTCCGCTTCTTCACTGATGCCGTCCAGACGCTGCTGAATAAACTTATCCAACTCCAGACCTTCACCACGACGCATTTCAGCCAGTTGTTCCAGCGCTTTTTCAAAGCCCTTTTTAGCGGCTTCGTGGATAGGCACAAGACTGGTTTCTTCATTGACCATCACACCAGGCCAGCGCAGTACTTCCAGAGGGTTGACCCGGGAAGCGTTGATAAACCAGCTTTCCACTTTATTGACAGCTGACTGCAACTCTTCAAGGGTTTCTTCATTAACTCCAAAACCCTGCTGGCCTTCTGCCAACTGCAGCTTCAAAGAGCACTCGACCTTGCCACGTTGCAGAAACTTTTTCAGGGAATCACGCAAGGCAGGCTCTATTTCCCGCATCTGTTCCGGCAGCCTGAAGTGTGGCTCCAGATACCGATGGTTGACTGAACGGATCTCCCACACCAGATTGCCCCAGTCTTCCTGGACCTGAACTCTGGCAAATGCAGTCATGCTGGCAGTCATAATGATCTCTTTTGTATGCTCGTGAAAACAGCCTTGAGCAGAAAGCGGCCGTCCTCATGATCTGCTTCAATAGCTGTTTTACAGCAACATCAGCAAGCCATCAGGAGTGAATTCTGTAATTATCCGGCAGTTTGGCTGCAAATAAAATTGCTATCCGTCGATTAACGCTGCATTCGTAAGTCTGCCTTGGTTATAATTCCGCTTTTTATTGCCGTCAAAAAGGTAAGCCAATGCGCCGTCCAAGCGGAAGAACTGCAGATCAGTTACGCGAAGTTAAAATCACTCGTGAATACACCATGCACGCCGAAGGCTCTGTACTGGTCGAGTTTGGCAACACCAAGGTTATCTGCACGGCTTCTGTTGAGCGTTCAGTACCAAGGTTCCTGAAAGGTAAGGGACAGGGCTGGGTGACAGCAGAATACGGCATGCTGCCTCGTTCCACGACAGATCGTATGGGCCGTGAAGCATCCCGTGGTAAGCAGGGCGGACGTACTCTGGAAATCCAGCGTCTGATCGGCCGCTCCCTGCGTGCGGCTGTTGATCTTAAGCAGCTTGGTGAACATTCTATCACCATCGACTGTGACGTTATTCAGGCTGATGGCGGCACTCGTACTGCGTCCATCACCGGTGCCTGTGTTGCTCTGGTAGATGCTATTCGCTACATGCAGCGCAAGAAGATGATCAAGACCGACCCTCTGAACCAGATGATCGCTTCTGTTTCCGTGGGTATTTATCAGGGCATTCCAGTGCTTGATCTGGACTACCCGGAAGATTCCAAGGCCGATACCGACATGAATGTGGTAATGAACGAAGAAGGCGGCTTTATCGAAGTTCAGGGCACCGCTGAAGCAGCTCCGTTCAGCCACAATGAAATGACGGCCATGCTGGCACTGGCCAAGTCAGGTATTGATGAACTGGTAGAGCTGCAGAAGAAAGCGCTGGGCAGCGTAGACGAGTAAGAACTCTCTCATAAAAAAGCTGCATACAAAAAAGGCTGCAAATATTGCAGCCTTTTTCTTTTGATCTGGAAAGCTTTAACTGAAAAGCATCAGATACCCAGTTCCCAGTCATAGTCGATAATAACCGGAGCATGGTTGGAGAACGGCTGGTTACTGTAGATACCGCCATTCAGAACACGACTACGCATACCGGCTGTAATCACCTGATAGTCGATTCTCATGCCCAGATTGTCGTGACGCAGATGCTCATCTGCCCACCAGCTGTACTTGCCGGACTCACGATCCACTTCACGGTATGCATCGACAAAGCCCATATCACCCAGCAGACCTTCCATCCATGCACGTTCAGCAGGTTTAAAGCCGGACAGTTCTTCAGACTCACGCCAGCTGTTTACATCGACCTTGCGGTGAGCAATGTTCCAGGTACCTGCCATGATGAACTCACGACGCTTACGACGCTGCTTGTTCAGATGGTATGAGTAGTTGTCCAGGAAACGGTATTTGAAATCCTGACTCTCTTCATCATGTCCTTCCGGAACATACATGCTGGCAATGCTGATCTTGTCAAAATCAGCCTGTAGATAACGACCCGTTTCATCCGCTTCAGGGAAGCCAAGACCACTGATGATTGCTTTAGGCGCCTGACGTGTATAAATCGCCACACCGCCTTTTTCTTCTCTGTTATAGCCGCCATAGGAATAGCAGAAATAGCCGTCTAACTGGAAGCGGTCACGCTCCATGGCCATTTCATCTTCGCGGATATCCTGAAGGCAAATAACGTCTGCATCCTGCTCGGCCAGCCAGTCAAACAGACCTTTTTCTTGTGCGTTTTTGATGCCTTCGCAATTAAAACTGATAACTCTCATTATTGACTACACCTTGCCACAACCTGATCAGCTGGGCATTAAGCAAAATACCTGCCAGACGTTCTCCTGTGAATATAGGTCAGAAGTCGCTTTCATCAGGTATAACCGGCCACTGCCGAATATTAAAGCTGAAAAATACAGCCATACTCAGTCAAATTCGACTGAAACAAACAACCACAAACCAGTCTGCTGGCTTATGGCACACCATAAAAGAACGCCTGCCTGACATTGGCATTTTTATGGCAAATAACGGCAGAGCTCAGTAAAGGGGGAATTGTAACAAGAAATGATACAGGGTCACCGCCACGATGTTTATCCGTGTAAATGCTGTCACAACATACAGTGTCCCGTTCTTTTTTTACTCAAGCCTTCAGGCTACCCATACTCAGGAAGTGCAGATCATTATCTTAATCGGACAGTGCGCACAACCAGGAAGCTTTCTCGATCCGCCCTTAACTGTAGACGGGTTCCATGATGAGCAAGGAGTTTGTGCATTTTTTTCGTCTTTGAAAAGCAAATAATTTTTTTCACGTTAGAATAGCTGCAAAACCACAAGAACAGGCACCCGTTCAATGCTCAACTACCAGAAAGAGTTTCTTGATTTTGCCCTCAGCCAGAATGTTATCCGTTTTGGCGAATTCACCCTGAAATCCGGGCGCAAATCTCCTTACTTCTTTAACGCCGGCCTTTTCAACACCGGCGAAGCCATGGACAAGCTGGGACGCTTTTATGCTCAGGCTCTGGTTAACTCAGGCGTAGATTTCGACATTCTATTTGGACCCGCCTACAAAGGTATTCCTCTCGCTACTGCCACTGCCATGGCTCTTTCCCAACATCACCAGCTGAACACCCCCTGGTGCTTTAACCGCAAGGAAGCTAAAGACCATGGCGAAGGTGGTAATATCGTTGGCGCACCTCTGGCAGGAAAAGCGGTCATTGTCGACGATGTGATTACTGCTGGAACCGCAATTCGCGAAGTCATGCAGATCATGGATGGCACAGAAGCCAAACCAGCTGCCGTTATGATCGCTCTGGACCGTCAGGAGCGAGGTAAGGGAGAACTGTCTGCTATTCAGGAAGTTGAAAAAGAGTTCGGCATACCTGTGATCAGTATTGTCAGCCTGAATGACCTGTTGAAATACGCAGAAGAAAATGAAGCTATAAAAGAGTATGCTCCAGATATCAGGAAATACAGGGAAGAATACGGGATCTCATGAAGCTTGCTATTATTTTCACACTCTTTTCTTTAGCGCTTTCTGTGCCTGTTCAGGCACAGAAAGCCTCTGGGGCTAAAAAAACACAGAACCTCTACCGTTATACCAATAGCGAAGGTGTAACGGTAATTGCGACGAACTTGCCTCCAGGCAGTGTAGATAGTGGCTATGAAATAATAGACAGGCACGGACGCATATTAGAGGTTTTTTCTCCCAAACTTTCCGATGAAGGGAAAGCCTCTTTAAGAAAAGAAGAGGCCAAACTTAAGCAGATTGAAGCTCGACGGACACGTGATTTCGAACTCCTTCAGCAATATTCATCCACAGATGAAGCTCGCAATGAAATGGAGCGTCGAATTGATGAGATCAAGGTTCAGATAGAGCTGCTTGATGGTGCCGCGCTCAGAGCTCAAAAGAGCCTTGATAAGAAAAATGAGCACGCTGATCGAATCAAAGCCGCTGGCCGGGAAGTTAATGACCAATTAGCGGGTGAAATTTCTGCATCCGAACAAGGTATCGCTAAAATACTGCGGGAAAAAAACAAACTCGATAAAGATATAGAGCATACTCGTTACTCTGTAGAGAAAGACATCAAACGTCTTGCTGTGCTCCTGAAACATAAGAAAATCACAACTGATACAAAGCACATATCTGACTTGTCCGATACCCTCTTGCAAGGCGAATGGCGCAATAGAGACAATTTCTGGCTCGACTGGGACCTGGAAGAAAATGGCAGAGCTCTGATCAGAAGTCAGGTTCTTGGAACTTCTGAACGCACTGAAAGCTTCGGCACCTGGAAACTAAAAGGCAGTCAGATTGTTTTCCTGATAAACCAGCGTAAAGTCACTACCTCACGAGGCTCAACCGACGAATATCGGGTTTCAGAGGAAAAACTGGCTACAGTACTGGAAGCAGACAAAAGAAAATTGCAGGTCGTCTTTAATGGCAATCTGATGACACTTACACGTCCTTAAGCAGTATCTGTTTCAGCGTTAAACAAAAAGGCCGGAAGTTTTCTAGAAACTCCGGCCTTTTTTACTTGTGGCTATTGTGGCAATGGTTATCTGAATACGACTTCCGACAGACACTCCCACTGAAGCTGCCAGTTTTCCGTTGGCTTTCTCTTGAATTCACTGCGCACGTACTGGCAAATTCGACCTTCTGCTGTCGACAGCAGAAGGTTTGCTGTTGTGTTCAGTGTAGAGCGTGTACGCAAACCTTCATTCAGCTCCGCTTCTCTCAGAATCTGTTTGATCTGGGTTTCCAGACGCTCAAAGAGTTTGGCCACCCGCTGCCTCAGGCGGTTCGGTTCACCCGCCAGAGCATCACCAGTAAGAATACGAGTCAAACCCGGGTTCTTCTCACAAAAGCCCACCAGCAGCGTCAAAATCTTTTCACAACGAGCCAGAGCCGTTGATTCACTTTCCAGAATCATACCGATTCGGGAAAATAGCGCTTCTTCGATAAACTCAATCAAGCCCTCAAACATCTTGGCTTTGCTGGGGAAGTGCCTGTACAGAGCAGCTTCTGATACCCCAACTTCCTTCGCCAAAGAAGACGTTGTTATCCTTTCTCCAGGCGCATTCTCCAGCATATGGGCCAGTGCCTGCAGAATCTGATCCTTGCGGGAAATTTTCCTGGGTTTATCCATTACTTCTCAATACCATTTACGACTGATCACTGGTAATAAGGGTTCCAACCCCCTGATCAGTCAAAAGTTCCAGTAGCAGGGCGTGGGGAACCCGGCCATCGATGATATGGGCTCTATTAACCCCGTTATTCACTGCGCTGAGCGCACATTGTATCTTTGGCAGCATACCGCCATAGATGGTGCCATCGGCAATCAGGGTTTCTACCTGCCCGGCATCAAGGCCCGTCAGCAGCTCACCTTCCTTGTCGAGCAGACCCACCGTATTCGTCAACAGTAGCAACTTCTCTGCATCCAGAGCTTCTGCCAGACAACCGGCAACCAGATCGGCATTAATGTTATATGAAGCGCCAGTGTCGTCCACCCCGATAGGGGCAATAACAGGAATAAAGTCAGAGTTCTGCAACATTTCAATAATGCTGGTGTCTATTTTCTCGACTTCACCGACATGGCCAATATCAATGATTTCAGGCGCTGACATTTCAGGCGTCTTGCGGGAAACCTTAAGCTTCTTCGCCTTGATAAAACGGCCATCTTTACCGGTAATACCCACAGCACGACCACCGTGACCATTAATCAGGGTAACGATTTCCTTGTTCACCAGGCCACCGAGCACCATCTGAACCACGTCCATGGTACTGGAATCGGTTACACGCATCCCCTGAACAAATTCGGTTTTCAGATTCAGGCGTTCGAGCATGGAGCCTATCTGGGGGCCGCCGCCATGAACAACGACAGGGTTAATACCCACAGCTTTCAGCATAACTACGCCAACAGCGAAGGTTTTCTTAAGCTCTTCGCTCTCCATAGCATTGCCACCGTACTTGATGACGATGGTTTTACCGGCGTATCGCTGCAGATAAGGCAAAGCCTCGGTTAAGACCTGAGCTCGATCCTGCAGTGGCAGCTGAACAGTGTTCTCCATTACTCCTCCGACGTCTGTCATGCACAGCAATATTACGCATTCTTGCCAAAGCTACTCTCTCATCGAATTTTCATTTCGATAAAAAGCAGTTCATATCTTTTTGGCTGAAAATTGCGCTCTTATTGTTGGTGGTGGCTGTGCGAAAGTGCAGGTTAGCAGATCAGGTAAAGCGAGTGAATGTCCTTCAAACGGATTACAAAAGACATTCACTGGTATCAAACAGCCTGAAAACGACTGTTATTTAGTTCCAGAGTGGCCGAAACCACCGGCACCGCGGTCAGTCTCTTCAAAGCTCTCAACGATTTCCAGCTTACCTTGAATCACGGGAACCAGAACCAGCTGCGCAATACGCTCGCCAGGCTCAACGGTGAAAGTAGTATTACCACGATTCCAGCAGGAGACCATTAACTGCCCCTGATAATCGGAGTCGATCAGTCCTACCAGATTACCCAGAACAATACCGTGCTTGTGGCCAAGACCTGAACGGGGAAGAATCATGGCTGCCAGAGACGGATCCGCAATATGAATGGCCATACCTGTTGGCAGCAGTTGTGTCTGGCTAGGTTCGAGGGTTAACGGCTCATCCAGCATAGCTCTCAGGTCAATACCTGCTGAACCTTCAGTAGCGTACGCTGGCAAAGGAAATTCACCGCCCAGGCGACTATCGAGGATTTTGGTTTTAATGGCTTTCATAGAGTTTCCTTATTCTTTCCCTGTTCCGTTCTCGGACTCGAAACGTTGAGCCACAACTTTGACAATCTTCCGAGCCAGAACCGTTTTGGATGCCCGCGACATAGGCTCTTCAAAATCGTCACCCAGCACAGTGATTTCGTTATTGTCGCTGCTGAAACCAATTTCGTCATCAGAGACATCGTTGGCAACAATCAAATCGAGTTTTTTACGACGAAGTTTGTCTGCGGCGTAACCCAGTACATTCTGAGTTTCAGCGGCAAAACCTACGACAAAAGGTCGTTCCTTTAAGTCTGCAACAGAAGAGACAATATCAGGGTTCTTTACCAGTTTAATTTCCAGAGTCTCTGAAGGATCATCCGGATTCTTCTTGATCTTGTCTTTCATGATCTCAGCCGGACGATAGTCGCACACTGCCGCACAACCAATAAAGATATCCGTACCTTTCATGTTGTCGTGTACTGCCTGATGCATCTCACGGGCGCTCAGTATGTCCACACGATTAATTCTGTCAGGTGTTGGCAGGTTTACCGGCCCACTCACCAGCGTCACGCTGGCACCCGCTTCTACAGCTGCTGTAGCGAGAGCAAAGGCCATCTTGCCGGAACTGTGGTTAGAGATATAACGAACCGGGTCAATGGCTTCCTGAGTCGGTCCACCCGTAATAAGAACCTTACGACCGGTAAGCAGTTCACGGCTGAAAACATCAGCAACGTGTTCAGCCAGTTGTTCCGGCTCCAGCATTCTGCCCGGGCCAACATCACCGCAGGCCTGCGTACCGTCGGCAGGACCAAAAACACGAACGTCTTTTTCTCTCAGCAGTTCAATGTTTGTCTGGGTCGCTTCATCCAGATACATGCCCTGATTCATCGCAGGCGCGATACAGGTTGGCGCGCTGGTTGCCAGACAGAGAGTAGTCAGCAGGTCTCCTGCCTGACCATTGGCCATCTGGGCAATAATATTGGCCGTTGCCGGTGCGACAAGAATGACATCCGCCCAGCGGGCCAGCTCAATATGCCCCATGCCTGCTTCGGCTTTTGCATCCAGCAGGTCAAGGTGAACCGGATTACCGGATAGTGCCTGTAATGTCAGTGGAGTAATAAATTCACAGGCGCCTTTGGTCATAACGACACGAACGTCCGCACCCTGCTTGCTGAGCAAACGGATCAGCTCTGCGCTTTTATAGGCAGCTATGCCACCGGATACGCCGAGCAGGACGCGCTTATTGTTCAAACGTTGCATGGATTGTCCTGAACATCATTGGGAATTTTATGGCATTTATTGTGTCTGAAATGCCATCAGGATAACAGCCGGGCGAATAAAGCATGAGCAACGACGCTCAATACCAGACTGCCAGTTCTCATTTAGATACGCCAAACTCCCTACATGAGATTCCAAAAAATGAACGCCCAAGAGAAAAGTTGCTGGGGCAGGGGGCGCAAGTACTGTCCGATGCAGAGCTGTTAGCTATTCTGCTAAGGACAGGGTATCGAGGTACACACGTACTGACCCTATCCAGACAGCTACTTCACCACTTTGATTCTCTGGACGGTTTGCTCTCCGCCAGTCAGCAGCAACTCTCCAGGATAAAAGGGTTAGGGCAAGCCAAGGTTGCTGAACTTAGCGCTATTCTGGAAATCTGTCAGCGGGTGCTTTCTCAACGCATGGCAGAAAAGAATGTCATTAACAGTCCAACGGCAACACGACAGTACCTGCAACTGCACTTCCGAGGATTACAGAGAGAAGAGTTTGCCTGCCTGTTTCTGGACGCTCGTCATAGAGTGCTGGCACTGGAGACCCTGTTTCAAGGAACACTCGACAGTGCTGTCATCTATCCGAGGGAAGTAGTGAAGCGAGCTCTGGAGCTCAATGCAGCGGCGGTGATCATCAGTCACAACCACCCTTCAGGTGATCCCGAGCCCAGTGAAGCTGACGTTCGCATCACTCATGAAATCCGTGATGCGTTAAAATTGCTCGACATACGTCTTCTCGACCATATGGTTATCGGTAAAGGCGAGGTTGTATCTTTGGCAGAACTTGGTTTAATTTAGAGCGTTTTATTCAGGAGTCCTGCTCCTGATCCGCGATTTCGGAAGATCCGCACTATTTACTGAAGGCTTTGATGCATAAGGCTTTGCGCTTAACTACGGAGTTTTGCCCGTGGGGGGAAACTTGCGCCTTCGCCTTGACTTTGGTATAAAGCGCGGTCTTTGTATATGGGTAGCTGCTGAGAGTTTTTGCTCTGTAACCAATGGGGCAGCCCTGCCCGATAACGAACAACGGAATCCTCCGGCCTCATGGCTGGATTTTTGGTTTGAGAGGCCACCACTATGTCCAAAGTTTGTCAGGTTACCGGCAAGCGCCCGGTTTCCGGGAACAACGTTTCCCACGCGCACAACAAGACCAAGCGTCGTTTCGTGCCAAACCTGCACCACAAGCGTTTCTGGGTAGAGAGCGAAAAGCGTTTCGTTCGTCTGCGTGTATCCGCTAAAGGCATGCGTATCATCGACAAGAAAGGCATCGACGCCATTCTGGTTGATCTGCGTGCTAACGGTCAAAAAGTCTAAATAGCGGGAGCATACGAAAATGGCTAAAGGTATTCGCGAAAAGATCAAGCTGGTTTCCAGCGCTGGTACTGGTCACTTCTACACCACTACCAAGAACAAGCGTAACACTCCAGACAAGATGGTATTCAAGAAATACGATCCAGTTGTACGCAAGCACGTTGAGTACAAGGAATACAAGATCAAGTAAGATCTTGTGTTCTACTCAGGCCCGATGTTCTATCGGGCCAGCTTTTCCTTTCTTCCCTTCCAGACAATTTGTCAGTCTTCCAGATTTTCCCAGTCATCCGCAGTGCCTTCATTTCCTGTTTTTGTTAACTGAACAGGCTTAGTGGCAAATACCGGTGGTGGTGTCGGATAGGCTTTTCCTAATATCACATCATTCAGCCGGGCACTGACCAAAGCATCCTTGCCGCTAAATCTCATCTCATACTCTTTCACGTAAGAAGTGATGTAGTCTTTGCTGATCTTTTTCAGCTTGTTGATATGCTGTGTTCCTTTAGCAAAGTCAGCCTCGGACTTAAGGGTGTTATCTGCATCTAACAGTTTAAGAAACCGATAGGGGTGCGCCACAAAACCTGAGTTAAGAGTGATTGCTGCCAGCACAGGGCAGGGGATTACGGCCTTCTGAAACCATCTGGAAAAAGCTTCATGATTGTAAATCATTGAACGGGAGGACTCTCGAATCTTCCAGTCTTCTTCTGCCTCTTTCAGAGTTTTCTTCACCAGATACTTCTGAACAGCACCTTCAATAAAATTAATAACAGCAGTCAGAACCGTTTTAAGTACACTGACAATAGTTCCTGCCATGCCAGCCAGATCGCCGGTAATGGTCAGAGCCGTTGTAGTCGTTTCTATAGCTGCATTTTTTGCTCCACAGGCCGCACTGGCCAGTGAATGACGAGCCATAGCATTAGCAATAATGGAAGGATGACCACCTAACAGCTCTACATCATAACCACTCCAGACTTGCGAGAAGAACGTATAAACACTGGATACCGCCTGCCGGGCTCCCTGATAAATAGCGGAGGCAGATTTCACATAGCTCCAGCCA
The DNA here is from genome assembly GCF_009653635.1 of Endozoicomonas sp. OPT23. GTDB lineage: Bacteria > Pseudomonadota > Gammaproteobacteria > Pseudomonadales > Endozoicomonadaceae > Endozoicomonas_A. The sequence goes on from NZ_PPFD01000003.1 coordinate 858,424, forward strand.
GGTATCAGGCCAATAATTTTTCCTGCTATAGCTCCCAGAATGGAAGGAGAAAGCGAACGCAGTTTTTCCCGAATGGTTTCACTGTAGCGCCCAAAGACAGAGGCCAGCTTGTTAAGCACATTCATAAACAAGGTTGAAATCTGCTCATCAATCTTGTGCGCAAACTCTCCCAGAGCACCTCCAGCACTTGCAAGCCCCTGAGCAAAACCACTGCCGAGTTCGCCTGCTTTGGCTGTCAATTTAGAAGACAGAGTTGATATATCTTCCAGAAACACGGTACTGCCAAACATCCCAGTCAAAACAGAGGACGTTACAGAGAATGGTTTTGGGTAAGGCACGAACTCGGTATTACCCAGAAAATAAAGAGCGCCTTGTCGTGCATCAGCCATTTCAGCGAGCTGTACACCCACAGCATTGGACTGAGTGTGTCCAAAAAGCGCATCTCGAATACTGCCAAAAATACCTGTCTCTGGCATTACTTCACCTACCATCAGAATAATTCGGATTCGACAGTGCTTCAGGAAAGCACACTCTGGCCCAACCATAAGACTGAATTAACACTTCAAGAATGCCGTACACTCTGATTTCTGTATAATTGCAACGCTGACAGAGCTATCGTGCAGACCAAATTCAATATGATCGACATCTGCTTATTCTCCCTTTCCCAGTCGCTGTTATAATGCGCGCCTTGCATTACAACAGAGCATCAGCTGACACCATGAAACCGGAACTACTCTCTCCTGCCGGAACCATAAAAAACATGCGCTACGCCTTTGCGTACGGTGCAGACGCGGTGTATGCCGGCCAGCCTCGTTACAGCCTGAGAGTGCGTAACAACGACTTTAAAGACGAGAACCTGCAGAAGGGCATTAATGAAGCCCATGCGCTGGGTAAGAAGTTCTATCTCGCCAGCAACATCGCACCTCATAACACCAAGGTAAAAACCTACCTCCGTGACATGGAATCCGTGATTGCCATGAAGCCAGACGCTTTGATCATGTCCGATCCGGGCCTGATCATGCTGGTTCGTGAAAAATTCCCCGATATGCCGGTACACCTGTCCGTTCAGGCTAACGTAGTCAACTTTGCTACCGCCAAGTTCTGGGCCAAGCAAGGTGTGGAACGCATCATCCTGTCCCGAGAACTGTCTTTGGAAGAGATTCAGGAAATCCATGAGCTGGCTCCGGAAGTGGAGCTGGAAGTATTCGTTCATGGTTCACTGTGCATCGCTTACTCAGGTCGATGCCTGCTGTCCGGTTATATCAACAAGCGTGACCCGAATCAGGGTTCTTGCACTAACGCCTGCCGTTGGAACTATCAGGCTCATGAAGCCAAGGAAACTGACAGTGGTGATGTAGTCCCTGTGAATGCACAGCCGCAGATCATCACACCGGAATCCGTGAAGCCAACTCTGGGCGAAGGCAAACCTTCCGACCAGATCGTTCTGCTTCAGGAAGAGGGTCGCCCTGACCAGTACATGCCTGCCTTTGAAGATGAGCATGGCACTTACATCATGAACTCCAAAGACCTGCGTGCAGTGCAACATGTGCACCGCCTGACCAACATGGGTATTCATTCCCTGAAGATCGAGGGTCGGACCAAGTCTTTCTACTATGTTGCCCGTACCGCACAGGTTTACCGCAAAACCATTGATGATGCAGCAGCTGGTCGTCCATTCGATATGAGCGCCATGGATACTCTGGAAAATCTGGCTAATCGTGGATACACCGAAGGCTTTTACCGTCGCCATGTTCATGATGAGTACCAGAATTACGAAAACGGGAATTCCCGAGGCACTAAACAGCAGTTTGTTGGCGATATTCTCGACAATGATGGTAAGCAAATTACCATTGATGTGAAGAACCGTTTTGAAACCGGTGATGTAATGGAACTGATGACGCCCAAGGGCAACATCGCTTTCACGCTGGATAATATTGAGAACAAGCACGGCGAGTCTGTATCAGCTGCTCCCGGTTCAGGTCACGTTGTGAAGATTCCTGTTCCTGAAGGTATTGAGCCAGACGAAATGTCTCTGCTGGTTCGCAACCTTCCTTAAAGCATTTTCTGCCTCTTCAATACTCACTCCTGCTAATGCAGTGAGCGGGTATTGCTGTCTGGCTCTTCTGGACTGAGCAGCACCGCCGATACAGATCTTTATGGATCTTGAAGCGTTCACCAGCCTGTTCTCAGGCTCACCCTACAAACTTTTACAACAGCACCGTGCCTGTGCGCTGGACGCTCTTCTTGCAGTGAACAGACAGGTGCTCTGTCTGAGTGCTGAAACGCCTGCATCCCACCCTTCGCCCTCATGGATCAAAGAACGCCCAAGACAACTCAAAAAGCTCGAACAGGCCGTTATTAGTCGGTTGAATAAGCCTTCACTCACTTCGCTGCCTAAAACTTCCATTCTTGATGTGTTGCAAAACCAGAGTCATTTAGCCCTTCAGATTTTCAGGCTGTCTGAAAGACTGGCTGTAAGACCGTTGAAGCTGCCCGTTGAAATGATCGTGCCGATTAACCTGCTCACCAGCCGGTTTGGCAAAACCATCTGCCAGTTTCGAGAAACAATCATCAAACAGGATGAGTTAAACTCAGGTGTGTTTAAAAAGCATCAAAGTCACTCCCTGCAGACACAAAACAAAGGTCTTACACAAAGTGTCGAGCGCTTAAGAATGATATGTCAGGATCTCAGAGATGATGTGTGTCAGTTTCAGAGGGATATTGAGCCTGTCGATGTCGCCCTGTTATGCCTTATTCTGGACGACATCATTGACCTTTCTTTCTGGATGAAAAGCCTGCTTGAGCATCAGAAAATCTGACTCTTACTTCTATCGAGCCGTTTTCAATCAGTCATCAGCGATACAATCAATCCGCTTTTTGCCGGTCTTATTCAAGTAATCCTGAAAATCTTTTGGCAAACGACCTGTTGTAGAACCATACCAACGCACGGTATCACCAGAGGCTGTCTGGTATTCAAAGTTGTGCTTGGAGACATTTCTCTTCCGCTTCCCTTCGATGCCTTTGTCCTGCAATCCAAGGTCAGCCAGTGACAGTCCCTTGGACTCAATAACTTTCTTTATTTCGTCTATGTTTTGCTGTTTCTCTTTTCTTTTTTCTTCTGCGGCCTGCTTTTCCTGTTGTTTTTCTTCGCAGACTTCATTCATTCTCTTAACGATACGCTCCATCTCATCGATGCCGACATCCTTAAGCAACGAGCGGATTCTGGTCTTACTTCCAAGTCTGTGTATAAGTTCTTCAAATACATTCATATTAAAACCTCTGAAATATACAGTTCGGTCATTCTCCAGAAAGTGTTAGAGATGCATTTCTGTTAAGAAACTGCTCACAATCTTAGCGCTCTCGCCTTTGTGTGATGATCATGAACAGCTTCTAAGAGAGCAAAAAGCCTTTGATAAAACACTAGTAAATTTTCACGAGTCATGGAAGCTCAAAAAATCAAAGACCAGAAAGACATTATCGTCTAACACTAATTACTGGATTCGAGGGTTCAGTTAAATAGTAAAGGTGCCATTTGAGAAATGATATTTTCTTATATCTGGTTATTAATTCAGAGCTGAATGCTTTAGATGAACTGACTGTAATGTAGCTTCGTTATTTCGTCGCTCTGCGATTATACGAAACAGCCGTCTGTGCGGATTCCAGAGTTCCCACCAGATCACGAGCCAAATACTCCCTGACTTCGCCACTTTCCATCAGAACTTTTACCCTGCCATTTTTCAGACACTGAAATAGTCGCCCTCTCTCTCTGGTCGCTCGATCCTTGACGATTAAATTACCGGCCATCGCCGCGCTCTCCTGTAAATCACCAATAAAAGTAGAAAAATAAACATGTGCCTGCTGACAGGAATCCATATTATCGGGTGGGGTTGCTGACTCTTTAATGACAGTTTCACTTCAATTTAATTAATTCCAAACTCCTCTAAGGAGTGACTGAAGAACCCTATGCAGCGCCGATAACTCCGTTATTGTTGCCTTAACAGGGTGTTGCCATGGGCTTCCAATCAGGCATGCTGGGCCGTCTTTTTCTGCCCTCAATCATTCTTTTATTAGGGTATGGCTTCTGGGTCAGTCCCGAATTTCGGTTCATTGCTGCCGGTGTTGCCATATTTCTTTTCGGTATGGTTTATCTGGAGCAAGGCTTTAAGGTTTTTACCGGCGGCCTGCTCGAGTCACTGTTGAAAAAGACCACTGACAGAGTCTGGAAAAGCCTCTCTTTTGGTTTGATAACAACCGCTTTTTTGCAATCCAGCTCTCTGGTTTCTGTCATTGTTATTTCATTTCTGAGTGCAGGTTTGATTGGTCTTACTGCTGGTGTCGGCATTATTTTTGGCGCCAACCTGGGCAGTACTGCAGGTGCCTGGCTGGTTGCTTTGTACGGCCTGAAGATAAAACTTTCAGCCTACGCCATGCCCATGCTGGTGATAGGTTTAATCCTTAAGACCCAGAGTCAAAAAAACCTGAATGGTCTGGGATTTATTTTGCTCGGTGTCGGCTTTCTGCTGCTGGGCATCCACTATATGAAAGATGGCTTTGATGCTTTCCAGAGCTCCATCAATCTCACTGAATACGCTGTTGAAGGTTTTCTCGGGCTTCTTATCTATACCGCTGCCGGCATGCTGGCAACAGTGATTATGCAGTCCACAAACGCTGTTCTTGTTCTGACATTTTCTGCTTTGGCCATCGGACAATTGAGCTATGAAAACGCTCTGGCTCTGGCCATCGGCTCAAACATAGGAACAACTGTTACCGCTATTCTTGGCGCCCTTAGTGCAAACGCTGAGGGCAAGCGACTGGCAGCGGCACACCTTGCCTTCAACATAGTCACAGCCACGATTGCCATTTTATTGCTGGACCCATTGATAACTCTGGTTGAACAGATTGCAGGATTTTTCAATGTTGCCCAGAGCGATTACACCATTAAGCTGGCCATATTCCACAGTCTCTTCAATGTTATTGGTATTCTTGCCCTGCTGCCTTTCTTAAAATTGCTGGTGAAATGGTTGGATGGTCTGTTTACCAAATCTGTGACTCATCAGCCCTTTAACTTATCCGGTGATAAATCACTGCCTGTAGAGCGAGCGGTTCACCTGAATCCGGTCACTCTCAGTTATCCGGATACAGCGCTTAGAGCCATAACAAAAGAGTGTGCCCATCTCTACAGAAACACTCTGGAACTGATCTGTTACGGCATTTATTTACCCGGTGAGAAACTCAGAAAGACAGACAACATCGAAGAATTGGTCAACACCTGTCGCAGTGAAGACCAGCCATGGTCTATCAAAGAACTCTACATTCGGCACATCAAAGGCATTTACGCCGACATTATTCACTACTGTGGATCACTCGAAGGGCGGCTGCCAAAGCAACAGGCACAGGAAATGTTTGCCTTGAAAGTAGCCTGTCGCGACTTTGTTCAAGCCATCAAACACATCAAACACCTTTATAAAAACATGGGTCAGTACACGGTGTCTGAAAATGACAAAATTCGGGAACAGTACAACCAGCTGCGTCTTTGTCTGGCATCAGTACTGAAATTGATTGACGTACTGGGCGTAAAACGAAATTACAGTCATATTCGCGAGCACACGGATCAGTTGAAACAGGAGCTCAGTGAGTGGAACCGACAAACCAATGAAACGTTGAACGAGTTGATTCGCTCGGGACAGGTGGATGCGTATATGGCCAGCTCACTGTTGAATGACAGTGCCCATGTCCATGATGCCTGCACCAGTTTGATCGATGGTGCAGTCATCATGCTGACTCGGGACAGGCAGGAGTATAACGAGTTTGACCGTTCTACCAGGGAAAACGCCTAATCGTTAGCTAACCAACAACTTAAAACCGGCTTTATTGAGATACATACGTTCTCGCTCAAAGTCTGCAGCCGTCAGCGCATGTTCAGATAACCAGCCTTCCGGAAAGGACACACAAAACTCACCATCAGAAACTTCCAGCTGGTAAGCCGTACTCTGATCATTGATGTGGTTCAAGACAATGGCCGCTCTTAACAGAATCACCAATCGCAGTAACTTCCAATGGCTGTCCACTTCCAGCAACACTTTTGGAAAACCACGACGATGCCCCTGAACCAGAAGTGACAGCTGTCGTTGCTGTTCTTTACTGAAACCCAGAAGGTCCGAATGCTGTATCAGATAGGCGCCATGCTTGTTGTAGTGAGTATGGGAAATATCCAGTCCTATCTCACACACCTGTGCTGCCCAGTTGAGCAGTTCACGGTCAGCAGAATTCAATCCCCAGGACTCATGAACCTGATCAAAGCAGGCCAGAGCATGTCGGGTAATACCATCCGCATTTTTCTTATCGACATGATTTCTCTGCATCAATGCGGAAATTGTTCTGCCACGAACGTCCTCATGACGATCACGACCTAATAAATCGTACAGAACACCTTCTCTAAGAGCACCGTCTGAATAACGCATCTGTTTGATACCAAAAGCATCAAAACAGGCCATAAGAATGGCCAGCCCTGCAGGGAATATACTCTGTCGATCCGGCTTCAAACCCGGGAAGCGAATTCGGTTGGTACTCTTATGCTCCAGTACTTTAGCCTTCAGCATTTGCATGCGTTCCAGAGTAATGACTTCGTCATAGCCCATAGCCTGAAGAATACTGCTTACGGCACGAATAGAGCCGGATGAGCCAACTGAATCCACCCACCCCAGTTCTTTGTAACCCTGCTCAATATTGAGCAGTTCAAGGCGTGCCGCATAATAAGCTGACTGAAAACGTTCAGGGCTGAGTTCACCGGAAGGGAAGAACTTGTCGGTATAGGTCACGCAGCCCATATGGAGGCTCTCGAGCAATTTCGGCTCGAACTTTTCACCGACAATCAGTTCTGTGCTGCCACCGCCAATATCAACCACGAGACGGCTTTCCTGATCATCAGACTGAGTTTGCGCAACCCCGAGATAGATCAGACGTGCTTCTTCCCTGCCAGCAATGATTTCTATGGGATGTTTGAGGATTTCCTCTGCTTTTTCTACAAATTCGTGGCTATTTTTCGCCTTTCTAAGGGCATTGGTGCCAACAACTCTGATCGCCTGAAAATCACGACCTGAGATGTATTGAGCAAACTGTGCCAGACACTTCAAACCCCGGCCCATGGCTTGAGCTGAAAGCAGCCCATTTTTGCTGAGACCAGCAGCCAGCTGAACTTTTTCACCCAAACGTTCAACAGGGCGAATCTCTCCCTGTTCAACCCGGGCAACAATCATGTGAAAACTGTTGGAGCCCAAATCAATAGCTGCCACCAGCGGCTGTCCTGCAGCCTCTTTACGACCTTGAACTGTCATGATGTTGTTCTGCAACCTTTCAGTCACCAGCATTTAAAAGAAAGAAAAACATACCTACTGGCTTTACGATTTTAATACAGCACTATCGCCTTTAAACCTGTTCATAATTTTCATGCAAAAGGTAAGAACAGGCTCTTACTGTTCAGCTATCGGCTGCACCGAAACTGTTAATAAATATATGGAACAACAGCCGCCGGAGAAGCGCAATATAACAGCTCGCTTTCTTCATAGGAATTAACCGCATTGATCATTCGGATGTATACAAACGGGTATAACAGGGTAAACTACAGGATTTACTGAACTGTTTAGGGCAGGGTAGCTGAAACTTTACACGCTATGACTTCTGCTCTGACACTAGACAAAATGGTCAGGAGATCCATTCCATGAGCGAAATTGTCAATGTGACAGACGCTAGCTTTGATGAGGACGTTCTGAAAGCAGAAGGTCCTGTATTGGTTGATTACTGGGCGGAATGGTGTGGCCCTTGCAAGATGATTGCTCCGGTTCTGGATGAAATTTCCAAGGACTATGCCGGCAAGCTGAAAATCTGCAAACTGAACATCGATGAAAACGAAGCAACTGCGCCAAAATACGGCGTACGTGGCATTCCAACACTGATGCTGTTCAAAAACGGCAACGTTGAAGCCACTAAAGTAGGTGCCCTGTCCAAGTCTCAATTGACTGCATTTCTGGACAGCAACCTCTAATTACTGCTATACCATTGTTCTGATAGAACGATTATTGAGTTCTAACAGGACTGTTACTGGCGCAAAAGGACAAATGATTGTCTGGCGCCAGTTAACTCTTTTAATGTTTATCACACTCACTTTTACCAGCCCTTTCCGGGACGCTATTCATCCAGCGTTTTTGATAAATTACTTGTAATAAAGTTGACGTACTCCCAGTTATTGATTACTTTCCAGAAAAGGATATAGACTGTGGAATCGGGCTGTAAAATCGAGAGTTGTCAGGTTTGTGAGTGATTCTGAACGGGTTTAACCTGTTGGAATAACCAAGGGACTTAATCTTGAATGACAAGCCACAGACCCTGATAAGCAGTTACAAAATACTCCGGCCACGTTTGTCTCAAGCTCGCCTCTCGCAATATCTGGCTCCAGCTTGAAAGCGATCTTAATGAGCTTTAGCAGGCATCAATATTTAACGATGCTGAAAAAAATAATCTCAATAATATCTGATCTTCCTGCAACTACGACGGCCATTACCTTTCAATTTAACGTTCGCAAACTGTTATGCATCTTACCGAACTGAAAAAAAAGTCTGTTCCTGAACTTCTAGCGATCGCTAATGAAATGGGCCTGGATAACCTGGCCCGTTCCAGGAAGCAGGACGTAATCTTCTCCATCCTGAAGCGTCATGCTCGCAGCGGTGAAGACATCTATGGCGATGGTGTGCTGGAAATCCTGCAGGACGGCTTTGGCTTCCTGCGTTCAGCAGACAGCTCCTACCTGGCCGGCCCTGATGATATTTACGTATCACCCAGCCAGATTCGCCGCTTTAACCTGAGAACTGGCGACAGCATCTCCGGCAAGATTCGCCCACCAAAAGAAGGTGAGCGTTACTTCGCCCTGCTGAAAGTTAATGAAATTAACTTCGACCAGCCTGAAAACGCCCGTAACAAGATTCTCTTTGAAAACCTGACGCCACTGTTTCCTCAAGATCGCATGATCATGGAGATAGGTAATGGCTCTACCGAGGATCTGACCGGCCGTATCATCGACCTGGTTGCTCCTATCGGTAAAGGCCAGCGAGGTCTGATCGTATCGCCTCCGAAGGCGGGTAAGACCCTGATGCTGCAGAACATCGCAGCTAACATCGCCCGTAACAACCCTGAATGCCACCTGATCGTTCTGCTGATCGATGAGCGTCCGGAAGAAGTGACAGAGATGTCCCGTTCCGTTCGTGGTGAAGTGGTTGCTTCTACCTTTGACGAACCACCATCACGCCACGTTCAGGTTGCGGAAATGGTTCTTGAAAAGGCCAAACGTCTGGTTGAGCACAAAAAAGACGTGGTAATCCTGCTGGATTCCATCACCCGTCTGGCTCGTGCCTACAACACGGTTATTCCTTCCTCCGGTAAGGTACTGACCGGTGGTGTTGATGCTCACGCTCTGGAACGTCCTAAGCGTTTCTTCGGTGCAGCTCGTAACATCGAACACGGCGGTTCTCTGACTATTCTGGCTACCGCTCTGGTAGACACTGGTTCCAAAATGGACGAGGTTATCTTTGAGGAATTCAAGGGTACCGGAAACATGGAACTGAATCTGGATCGTCGCATTGCCGAAAAGCGTGTATTCCCTGCTATCAACTTCAACAAGTCAGGTACCCGTCGTGAAGAGTACCTGACCACTGAAGAAGAATTGCAGCGTATGTGGATTCTCCGCAAGATTCTGAATCCAATGGATGAAATCGGCGCTATTGAGTTCCTGCTGGATCGCATGAAGCACAGCAAGACCAACGAAGAGTTCTTCCAGGCTATGAAGCGCAAGTAAAACTGCCTGCTGAATGCCTGTCGCAGGAGTGAAACCCTCACTCCTGCACTCCCCACCTCAAAGAACAACAACAGCCATGAGCTGGAAATGCACAACACTGCATTTTTATAGAAATCACTGCCCATGAAATACAGGGATCTCCGAGACTTTATCAAACTGCTGGAAAAGCAGGGCGAGCTGGTGCGCATCACAAAAGAAGTTGATCCGTATCTGGAAATGACAGAAATCAGTGACCGTACCTTGCGCAAGAAAGGCCCGGCACTTCTGTTCGAAAACCCCAAAGGCTACGACGTGCCGGTTCTGACCAACCTGTTTGGTACAGAAAAGCGTGTGGCATTAGGTATGGGGCAGGAAAACGTAACAGCTCTGAAAGAAGTCGGGCAACTGCTGGCTTACCTGAAAGAGCCTGATCCACCGAAGGGTTTCAAAGACGCACTCTCCAAACTGCCTATCTTCAAACAGGTTCTGAACATGGGGCCCAAGGTTGTCAAATCAGCTGCCTGTCAGGAAGTAGTTCTGAAAGGCGACGATGTCGACCTGAATAAGATCCCTATTCAACACTGCTGGCCCGGCGATGCCGCACCTCTGGTGACATGGCCACTGGTGATCACTAAAGGGCCTGAGAAAGATCGCCAGAACCTGGGCATCTATCGTCAGCAGTTGATTGGCAAAAACAAGCTGATCATGCGCTGGTTGTCTCACCGTGGTGGTGCGCTGGACTTCCGTGACTGGCAGCTGAAACATCCGGGCGAACCTTTCCCTGTGTCGGTTGCTCTGGGTGCTGACCCCGCGACGATTCTGGGGGCTGTTACTCCAATTCCTGATGGTATTTCCGAGTATGCTTTTGCTGGCCTGCTGAGAGGCGGTAAAACCGAGCTGGTGAAGAGTAAGGTTAACGATCTTCAGGTTCCTGCCAGTGCCGAGATTGTTCTGGAAGGCTTTATCTATCCCGATGAAATGGCAGTAGAAGGTCCGTTTGGTGACCACACGGGCTATTACAACGAGACAGAAAAGTTTCCTGTCTTCACCGTAGAGTGCATTACTCATCGTCGTGATCCGATTTATCACAGCACTTACACAGGTCGTCCACCGGATGAACCTGCCATTCTTGGTGTGGCACTGAACGAAGTCTTTGTGCCACTTATCAAGAAACAGTTCCCGGAAATCGTGGATTTCTATCTGCCACCGGAAGGCTGTTCTTACCGTATGGCCGTAGTGACCATTCGAAAGGAATATCCGGGGCATGCTAAACGTGTGATGCTGGGTGTCTGGTCGTTCCTGCGACAGTTTATGTACACCAAGTTCGTGATTGTCTGCGATGATGACGTCAACGCACGGGACTGGAACGATGTAATCTGGGCTATGACCACTCGCATGGACCCAAAGCGAGATTCCGTGTTTATCGAAAACACGCCCATTGATTATCTCGATTTTGCCTCACCTGTTGCAGGCCTCGGCTCCAAGGTTGGTTTTGATGCTACGAATAAGTGGCCTGGAGAAACCGACCGAGAGTGGGGTGAAACCATCACCATGACCGACGAAGTTAAAAACAAAGTAGACGACATCTGGGATGAACTCGGAATCGAAGAAGCAATCGACTAAGAACTTGGCTGAACAGGAATTGCATCAACGCCTTGAGAACTGTCTGCAGGACTGGCAACAGTGGCAGCTGTGTTCACAGCAGCCGTCTGTAAAGGACTGCATTCAGATCTCTGCCGGTAATACCAATACCAGCTTTATTCTGACGACTGATGCTTCAAGGCTTCTTATACGTCTTGAAGCATCTAACTCTGAGATTCTCGGGCTGGACAGGGAAACTGAATTCAGGGTTCATGAGATTGCCAATAAAGCAGACCTCACACCCAGAGTTCTTTTTCGCAGTCTGGATAAGGGATATTGGGTTCGAGAGTTTATTGAAGGACAGCCACTGCCTGAAAAAGGCCTTTCCCGCCACCAGCTTGAGCAAGTAGCTGGCGTTCTTCGAGAACTTCACAGCCTGCCTGTTCCTGCTGATATACCCAGACTCATTCCGGGGGAAAAAGCAGAGCATTACTGGCAACAGCTGGCGAATCACCCTGAAAACAAACCTTTGTTATCCATGCAACAGGCTCTCCAAACACTGCTTGGAGACGGGCTGGATGGAGCATTGAGTCTGTGCCATATGGATACGGTGCCTGCCAACTGGTTGGAAGCTGAAAAGATGTATCTGATGGATTGGGAATATGCGGCGGCGGGTCATCCCTGTTGGGATATAGCCTCTTTTCTCCAACAACTTGAAATTAATTCTGACGATAAGGCTTTCTTTCTTGAGAAGTACTTTCGAGGATCAGAACTTGAAGAAGCACTGCCTAAAGCTACACAGCAGTTAGATTATTTATCTGCTTTGTGGTTCAGACTTCAGGGACTGGTTAGTGTTGAAAAAACAGAACGTATTTTTCAGGATTTATTAAAAACTACCAGCAGCTGATTACTACTGGTAGTTTTCATTCAATAGAACTTAATCAGACTTCTGCACTTCAAGGCTATCCACTTTCTGGAAGCCTCTAGGCAGCTTGTTACCACGACGGCCACGCTCACCATGGTAATGCTCAAGATCCGCCGGTTTAAGCGTCACATGACGCTTGCCAGCGTTGAGAGTCAGGGAGTCATCAGCACCCAGCACCGCCAGATGAATCATGGTTTCCGCACGATCCGCAGCCCGGGCAGCAGGGATATTGATGATCTTGTTGCCCTTGCCTCGTGCCAGCTTTGGCAGCTCAGACAGCGGGAACACAAGCATCCGGCCTTCATTAGTCACAGCAGCCAGCACCTGGTTCTCACCTTCGATGGTGATAGGAGACATCACCTGTGAGTTCTTCGGCAACGTCAGCAGCGCCTTACCGGCCTTATTCTTGCTGACCATGTCCGAGTGCTGAACCACAAAACCGTAACCTGCATCACTGGCTAACAGATAGCAGTCCTTCTCTTCACCCACACACAAACCTTCGAACGTTGCACCGGACGGTGGGTTAACCCGGCCTGTTAAAGGTTCACCCTGACCACGGGCAGAAGGAAGCGTATGCGTCTGAATGGAATAAGCGCGACCTGTTGAGTCGATAAAGGCGGACGACTGGTTACTCTTGCCTTTGGCAGACAGTCGATACTTGTCACCGGCTTTATAGTTCAGTGTCGTTGGATCAACGTCATGGCCTTTAGCGCAACGCACCCAGCCTTTCTCTGAAAGAACGATGGTCACAGGGTCAGACGTCATCAAATCAGTTTCAGACAGCGCCTGAGCTTCCTGACGTACCTCTATAGGTGAACGGCGATCATCACCGTACTCGTCAGCATCAGCTTTGATTTCTTTCTTTACCAACGACTTCAAGCGTCGCTCAGAGCTAAGAAGCAGCTCCAGTTTTTTACGCTCGTTTTCCAGTTCTTCCTGCTCAGCACGAATCTTGATCTCTTCAAGTTTCGCCAGCTGCCGCAGTTTGATTTCCAGAATGGCATCAGCCTGAATATCAGACAGGCCAAAGCGCTCCATCATGACCGCTTTAGGCTTGTCTTCAGTCCGAATGATCTCAATCACTTCATCAATATTGAGGAAAGCCACCAGCAGGCCTTCAAGAATATGCAAGCGAGCCAGAACCTTATCCAGACGATGCTGCAGACGACGACGCACTGTTTCAGTACGCCATTCCAGCCATTCACTGATCATACCGTTCAGCGACTTAACCTGAGGTTTGCCATCAACACCGATCATGTTCATGTTGACCCGGTAGGTCTTTTCAAGATCAGTGGTAGCAAACAGATGGTTCATCAAACCATCAACGTCTATGCGGTTCGACTTGGGAACAATCACCAGACGGGTCGGATTTTCGTGGTCTGATTCATCACGCAGATCAGCAACCATCGGCAGTTTCTTGGCCTGCATCTGGGCAGCAATCTGCTCCAGAATCTTGGCACCAGATGCCTGATGAGGCAGGGCAGTGATGATGATCTCACCCTGTTCCTTGCTGTAGATCGCCCGCATTCTCAGAGAGCCACGACCCTGTTCGTACATTTTCTGAATGTCGGAACGAGGCGTAATAATCTCGGCATCGGTCGGGAAGTCAGGTCCCTGAACGTGCTCCATTAGCTCTGCCGCAGTCGCCTTAGGGTTCTCCAGCATATGGATGCAGGCATTGGCCACTTCACGCAGGTTATGGGGTGGAATATCCGTTGCCATACCAACAGCAATACCTGTGGTGCCATTCAGCAACAGGTTAGGGAGGCGAGCAGGAAGGATAGAAGGTTCGTCCAGCGTACCGTCAAAGTTTGGTGTCCAGTCCACCGTTCCCTGACCCAGCTCACCCAACAGTACGTCAGAGTACTTAGTCAGACGGGATTCGGTGTAACGCATGGCTGCAAAGGACTTGGGGTCGTCTGGCGAGCCCCAGTTACCCTGACCGTCGACTAATGGATAGCGATAGGAGAACGGCTGCGCCATCAGCACCATGGCTTCATAGCAGGCTGAGTCGCCATGAGGGTGGAACTTACCCAGTACATCACCCACCGTACGAGCGGACTTTTTGAACTTGGCGGTATTTTTCAGGCCAAGCTCACTCATCGCATAAACAATACGGCGTTGAACGGGTTTAAGGCCATCGCCTAAATGAGGAAGGGCACGGTCGAGAATGACATACATGGAATAATTCAGGTATGCACTCTCTGTGTAAGCCCTCAAAGACTGGCGCTCAATTCCATCGTCGCCGATGAAGGTCTGTTCCATATTTTGTATGAACCTGATTCCAGAGAAGGGTTTATCATTCAAACGACACAGCCAATCAAACTGTGGCGAGCGACATAGCCGCTAATAATGATCGAGTCGAACTATGATAAACCGGGAACGCAGGTTGCGTAAAAATATTCAGCCTTTATCTTTACCGTTTATGTAAGGGTTACTCCAGCCCTGAACTCTGGAAATGCGTCGATCACGCTCTTTTTCCCAGTCAGATACAGGGTCCATGCGATCCCAGGCTTCATAAATTCTGCGCTGTTGTTTGCTCAAACGAAGACCATACTGATCAGCCATATAGAAATAGATACGAGCGATATTGCCCAGTTTATCTCTGGGAGGCTCAGCCTTACGCTGCTTGAAGTTAACCTTGAAGTCACACTGCCCATACATATCGGGTGTGCTGTTCAGCATGGCAAAGCGGAAATTGGAACGGTCTCCGTTTACTTCGCCAATGGCGGGAACAAGGTTATGAAGGTCTGACTCCATACGTTTAAACTTGCTGTTCTTCTTACAGTTTTTACGGCCACCATTCTGCCAGCACTGCATTTGATGACCAAACTCCCAGGCTGGAACAACGTGTTCCCACTCAATGCGTGAAGCTCGCTTAAGCTGCTTACGGACTTTGTATCCACAGGAAGACAGGTCAGGAATTAGCTTCTTGCCTTTGCGCTCAATGTCACAACCACAATAGAAGCTCTCGCGATGAGTCTGATAAATTTTGCTAGCTTCACGCTTGGCCTGACTGAAGCTCTGAGGAGCGGCCTGAACAGAAATAGAGAGCAGAACAATACTGCAGCCAAGAATGGCTCTTGGAAATAAAGACAATGTTCATCCCTGAAAAGTAAGTGTGTAGACACACGTAATCGAATCTTAAGTTGCTATTTTCCCGCCGCAGGTGGGCAAATAAGCCCACGAATTCATACATCTGGGTACTTACGACGATAGAAGATTTTATTTTACTGATCTTCCGCCGGAACCAGAATTTCAGATACGTGGGAACTAAGCATCCCAATAACAAAAATCACCAATGCAAAACCCGCTCCAGACTGTACCGCGGTCCATAGAGAGGCTTTCAGCCCCAGATAATAATATCCGGTGCCGACAAAGAGCCAGAGCCACCAGAATCCCAGCGACACAATTGCAGTAACTTTCAGCAATGCTGACAGGGCAAAACGCATAGGACTGTCTCCTGATTTACTGTAAAACTTTCCTCTCTAGCCTATATGCCAAAAGGCCTTGCAGTGAATCAGGAATTGACGCAAAAGAATGCCGCGTTCGCCGAGGAGTTTTGTATTTACGCCTAACAGAGACAGCCCTTCTATAAAGAGTGTTCAGCATCACAAAAGCCGCAGTATTTTCGGTAATCCGTCACGTTCTACCTGTTTGTTCATGGTCATGACGGTGTAATTCGTGCAATTTCCAAACAGTAATAATTCCACATATTAATAACAAAACATAAATGACAGAAGTCGTGCAAAAACGCTGTCATCAGATCTCATGGTATTGACGGGAAGTTGAATCAAATGGACTATTTAAAGATTGCCGGAGCCTGCCTTCTGGCTCTATCGATTGCAGGCTGTAAAGGTGGAGGCAGTGGAGGCTCTGACTCTCCATCCACTCCTCAATCTGAACAGGGCAACAACCCAAATTCTTCGGCCCCTGATTCAACACCCAATACACCGGACCCTGGCCCTACTGATTCAGGGGCAGACAATAGTTCCGGCTCAGGACCGGCCCAGCCGGTAGTTCGTTCACTCACTGTGAACCTTAACGGCCTGACACCTGAAGATACTACAGTTACAGCAAGCGGCAATGGCGAGCTTCACACAGCAACACTTCAGGGCGATGCTTACGGTTTCAGTAACCTGACACCCAATATTGAATACTCCCTGAAAGTACAGGCTCCAGGCTATAAGCAGCTCAGCAGTGTACAAAGTAAACCTGGCGGTGTTGCATCCCTGAATGTTGAAGAACAACCTTCACCTGATGTTGATGGCAAGTTCACTTACACATGGAAAGATGATGGTCAGACTGTCAGCGGCCTGGAGTATGCATCCAAGGTTAACAAGCCTGTAACTGTCGACATCGAAGGTGTAGAACGTAAAATCCCAAACATTGCGGCAGCCCAGATGCTTTACAGGGATTACCGGGTGGTGCTGAACAACACCGGTAGCCTTCAATGGACTCAGGCTCATGCGTATCGTCTACTGGAAACTCTACGACAGATACCACAAAAGCACTGCTCTCTGGACCAGTCTGTACTCGGTCTGTCTTGTAAGCCGGATAGAAACAATATTAAAAAAACTGTCTGGAAACTGAGCAGTTCCCCCGTCACTAATGATATTGAAACCAGCAATGGCACTGTAACTCTGGATGCTAAGGCGTTCACTTACGCTGAACCAAAAATTGCTACGGTTGATGGTCGCCGTGGTCGTTACTTCTCCAAACGCCTTCATCATGCGCTGATTCGCCAGATGACGGATGGTGGTCAGAACCTTGCCAAGGCTAACTACATTCTTGAAAAGCGCTTTGGTGTCACAATTGATACCCGCAAGAACACCGGTCACTCAAACCTGAATTCTGTTTACAACAATATTGCTGTAACCAGTGAAGATCGTGATGCCTCTGCATGGCAATCATTTACGCCAGAAGAAATTCTGCTGATCATCAACCAGTTTGAAGAGCTGCCCTCTGGCATGCATATCATTCGTGGTGGAGCCAACAACAAGCAAGGCCTGAAATATCTGTTCCGCCGCGCTAATGGTCATGATCACCCACTTTATCCGGATGCTCCTGCTGTTGCCTGGCCTGGCGCTGGCTATATCGAGTTTATGGAAAAAGCCTTCAAGGGCAGCAACCTTGAACATATGCAAAGGCTGGTACTCCATGAGAAAACTCACTTCCTGTGGCACTACAATGTCAGCAAGCAGCAAAAACTAAAGTGGCTGGCTTTCTCTGAATGGTATCGAGTGGATGGCGCAGAAGATGGTCATCTGAATGATTTGCCGTACAGCACCGAAAATAGTGGCGCTTCACATACACACGGTTCCAGCTATAACCCTGACAATCAAAACATTAATGTTGAAGCTTCTGATGGCTGGTCAGCACGCAAAACCACTAACTTTGTCTCCGGTTATGCACAGCTGAAAAATCCTAATGAAGATCTGGCAGAAAGTGTTTCCTACTTCCTGATGAATCCGGACAAACTTCGTTCACGGGCTCCAGCGAAGTATGAGTTTATTCGCGACAGCTTGATGGCTGGCGTGATGTACCTTCAGGAAATCCGTGACGACCTGACTTTTGAAGTTCTGAATTTGCATCCTGACTACATTTATCCGGGCAAGATCAAGGAAGTTAATATCGATGTTGTGGGGGAAGCTCAGGACAACAAACGTGTAACCATCGACCTGAAACTTCATACCACCAAGAGCTCCTGCAAAAAAGACTCCTGTCTTGAAGGCGCCTCTTTGGCCTTTACCCGAATCTTCAGTGAGATTGATACCTTCAAAGATATCTATTTCTACCCGGTATCAGGCCGAGGCAGTCAATCAGACCATCTGAGAGCTACCTTTACACTGCCTGATACGGCAAAGAACGGTTGGTGGGCACCGGCCCAGATTACTATCACTGACCCGCTGGGTAATGAACGCTATCAGCGCAGTACTGATTATGGCTGGCAGATGTTTATCAATAATCCCGATGAAGATATTACTCCACCTGAATATATCAATGATTCCCTGACTCTCAGCCTGAGTGATTCAAAAGCAATTACTGTGGCTAATGGTCGAAAGACCGCTGACCTCAATACCGATAACTGCAGCGGCCAGGGTTCAAGCTGTCGTGTAATTCGCACTATCACTGCTCGCTGGGATGTTGATGAAGATGTGGCAATGAAAGACAGCAACGCCTGTTTCTCTCGTTTTGCCCATCAATCCTACTCAAACTACTCCATGGATGAATATGGGGAGTTTCAGAAAAATGTTCAGGGCATCATTGATGGCCAGTGTCAGACACAAGTAACCGCGACTGAGTATTACCAGTCCGGTGAATATCGTGTTGCTCATGTATCCATGCAGGATAGAGCCCTGAACCGTAAGAGCTCTCAGTTCTCTGATAATCACCCGGACCGGGAAGCCTCACCAAAGGTAAGCCTTGATAACTCTGGTGGTAACCCTGACAACCAGCCACCAGAAATGAACATTCAACCCTGTGCAGATGGTGTTGATCGTTGTATTTCCATTAAAGGAACGCCAACCAACCCATCCAAACCGGATGGGGAAACTAATGTTGTTCTGAGTTACTGGGTTCGTGATGATAAGTCAGGTCTTGGAACTGTGTCGTACAACCTGCGAGACCCTCAGGGTGTAAACCACTTCTACTATGCCAGTCATGATAATACTCATACGCTGTTCTTTAACGGCGAGCCAACAGCCTGGAAGAAGTACACAGCGACAGAAACCCTGCCAAAAGGCTCTGCACCGGGCACCTGGGGACTGACAGAGATGACTCTGTACGATAAGGCTGGCAACAAGAAGTCTTATGATTTTACCGAAACGGTTATTTTTGAAGCTTTGTAAGACTTAGAAGTAAACCGGGGAACACTATAAAGCGGTCAACTTTTGTTGGCCGCTTTTTTAATGGTGCGTTGTTTATTTTTTCCGAGCAAGAGATGGTAAGTCGCCTGAAATACCCATAGCGTATTTCATTACTTCCTTAACGGCTGGCTTGGTTGCACCCGCCAGTCCCAATGCCAGATTTCGAACCATCTTCAGGGGCTTAATATCATTGCTGAATGCATGATAAAAAGCGTCCATAGTGCTCATCATCAGTTGGTTACCCTGTCTACGAGCTTTCTCGTATCGCCCAAGCACTTCTGAATCGCCAAGACTTTCACCGGCTTTGTGGGCTTCAATCAGTATTTCTGCAAGGCAGGCAGCATCCTGAAAGCCAAGGTTTACTCCCTGTCCAGCCAGGGGGTTTATGGTGTGAGCTGAATCACCTGCCAGAACTGCACCATTCTTGTGGTATTCCAGAGCATGGCGTCGAGCCAGAGGAAAGAAGCCTCGCTCATGCAGTTTCACAATACCGGGAAGCTCTATTGGAAAAGTGCGAGTCAGCTCGTCGATAAATTCCTGATCGGACAACTTCATCAATCGACTGATGTTCTCAGGCAGGTTATACCAGACGACAGACGCATAACTTTTACCGTCTATATCCGGAAGTGGCAGGAAAGACTCTGGGCCTGTTTCCGTAAATGCCTGCCAGGTTATATCCTGTACACCGCCTTCTATTTCAACGGTTGCAACCATACACTGCTGTTCGTAATCACGGTAATCCAGCCTTATGCCCGCCTGCTGACGAACTTGCGAGTTTGCACCATCAGCACCAATCACAAGATTACCTGTGAATGTTCTGCCATCAGAAAGAGTAATACTTGAGTTCTGTTCGGAAAAACTCATGCTTTCAATAGTGGCTGGGCAATACAGGCCAACGGTTTCCAGTTGCTGCAGGGATTTAATAAGACCTAATTGAGTGACTCTGTTTTCAACAATGAACCCCAGCTGTTCATGGTCTATTTCACAAGCATCAAACAGGGTTTGATTAGGCCGTTTATCCAGCTCTTTACCTCCTGGAAGGTGCAGCTTTTCCCAGACTGCCATTCGACGGTAGGGGCAAGTTCGCATCTGTTCGATATGCTGCCAGGCATTCAGGTTTCGTAAGAACTGTTCAGATGCGTAACTAAGGGCAGAAACTCGCAAGTCAGGAAGCTGGGATTTATCAAATACTTCTGGCTGCAAACGATCAAATACTGCAACTCTGATTTTCTGTTGGCCAAGGGCACAGGCAATGGCAGACCCCACCATACCACCACCAATTATCAGCACTTCGTAATGCTCTGCACCGTTGACTTCAGTCATCATCCTGCCTGTATGCTTAAGTGTGTAGACACACGCAATCGAATATTAAATAGAACTATGCGAGCCATTATCTACGCATCAAAGTCGTCATTAAAGGTTGTTCTAACTGAATTGTTTATAAGAGACAAACAAAGAGGGCCAGCACTCAGATCTGTTAACAAATTGTCCGACTCATTGAGACCTTTTTGAAAAATCTTTAAAAAACATCAAACTGCCTAGAGGACCTCCAAACGAGTCACCATACTGAATCTTTTCCATACCCGTAGTATATCTGGCTATCGCATCAGCATAGTTACCAACCGCCTCACCAACCAGTACTCGGAACAGAAGTCGTTCCATTTGCCAACGGGCAGGATCAAATGGCTTTTCTCCCATAATAACTTCTGAATATCGCCAAATTCTTTCACTATCCAATGTAGCCAACAGATCCTCATCTACATCCTGAATATCAGCTCTTTTCATTACCATCCGTGGGCTTTCTGTTTTTTGGGAGGCAAAAGTATCTACGTACAACACCATTTCTCCTGAATCTACCGCAGCCAGATAATTGCCTGACTGCTTAACAACAGCTGGTGAGACATCTTCAGCGGCCAGTGTATTGAGTTCACCCGTGTTGTGATAATGCTCAAGCGCGGCAGTGATATTATTCAGCATCTCAGCACTGAGCGGATTTAGAATTGGAAGGCTGTTTCTCTCATCACCCCAGACATAGTCATAAAAAATAGACTTTGATCTGACTTCCACTAATGAGCGACGAGCCAAACGCTCCGTAAGCCATTCATATTCCGTACTGTCTCTCCAGTCACCTTCAATGGTTAACCACTTGATATCAATTTTGTCACCAACTCTATCAAGGTCTAAAAGACCGAGCACAAAGGTCAGTCTTGCCGTTTGTGGATCCACCTCAGGAAATAAATAAAGCGAGTGATGTTCAGGTATCACATCAGTAAGATTGTTCAGAGCCTTAATAAAAGAATTTCCGTAATCATGTGACTCTTCACTCACTTCTTTTACAACCGGGTTAATTTCAATATGTGGTTGATAAAGGCTTCGCCTTTCAAAGCTCTCAGGGATAAAAGAAGATTCTTTCCCTGATTCGTCTGAGTGACTGGCAAAAGGAAAAAGGCTTGGTTTACTGCCTGATGGTATAACAAAATAAATATCTGCAATTTCTTCCGTGCTACCGTCATCATCAAGCAACTGAATTCTGTCACCTGTAAAGCCAAGCGCATACATTTGCTCCTGAGTTCTTGTATAGATTGCTTTACCGGTTGTGATCGCATGACCCAACAAACCTAATTTAGGAAGATATCTTTTCATCAGACTACCGTAGCCTTCTACCTGGTTTGCCGAGTCTTCAATCAGATTGATACTCTTTTCAGGCGAAAGAGCAGTAAGAATGCTATCAGTAATAGATGGGGGAACTGGTTCACTGTCGGTGTTATGAAACTGAAAACCTTTGTCTCTAAGCACAGCAAAACTTTGAATACTGCTTTCAACAATAGATGCTTCAAGTGTTGTTTCAACAGGCATTTTAGCAGAGCCAAAATAAGCCCCGACCAAGCCTACAGCTGCCTGAATATAAGCGGCATACGTTTCATTACTGAACAGGTATTTGCCATAGACAAGACCAGACTTTTTAATGGTGGCCAGAATTGAAGCTATCGCTGTATCCACAAAGGGCTGCATCAGAAAATCTATTACACTGTCGCTACCTCGTGCTTCTTTAAGCAGAAATGAAGGGTAGCTGTACAATATAGGCGAGAGGGTAACGACAGGTTCAATTGTGCGATTTGGAACAATAAGTTCCGTACCAGGGGAGCCGGCAGGGCTAACAATACTGCCCTGAACAAATGGTTGTGGCTCTGCCATCAACTTTCCACTGCCAAGCATCAGGCACAAAGTGACAGTACTACAGATTATCAAACTGCACTTGCTACTTTTCCCGTCCATTCCTTTGCCTTCCTTTATTTCTGAACAAGTTGGTCCTTTATTTGTAGACAAAAAATGGCAGGGTTAGTTCATCGAGATATATAGAAAGGTCTTATAAGCAGTTTTTTATATTTTCTTATTTACTCTTCATTGCTGCGCTCTTGCCGAGCTTTTCGTTCAGCAATTTTTCTTCTTCTCTTACTTTTTTCCTTACGGCGGGATGCCTTACGAGACTTAAGGTCTCTGACTGTTTCTGAAGTATTAGAACCGTGGGGAACCATAGGCTTACAGTCAGCCTTCTGATGCTGTGAACCCTTTCTCTGCTCACCAGACTGCTGGTCACTCTCTTCACTGTAATCAGGCATTCCTGCCGCGACTGGAGGTTCTATCTTCATAGGTTAAGCGTCCCTGCTGTACCTTGTGTGTTCTTTAACCCAGCGCTCTATATTCTGATTCTAGACAGAGATATAACGCAGCTCTACGCCGTAGTCTTTCAACTGAGACTCAGCCAGTTCTTTCTGGGTAACCTTGGCAGGCTGCTCAACCATAACAGCTTCAACCACATCATCCTGCACTGAGTTAAGCAGTGAGAGGCGCCAGTTCACCATGGCTGATTCCATAGCCGTAGCTCCCGGATTAAAAGCTGCATTAGAAGCATATCGGCCAGCAACAATTTTTCCGCTCTTCAGTCTGAAAGCGACACCAGCAGGACTTTTGCACACAGGAGCATGGCAGTTTACGGCTGCCTCAAACGCTGCCTTAACCAAATCATCGTTTGCATGCTCTTCCGGCAGGGTCAGATCAAACTGCTCGGGAGACATCAGCGCATCGGTCAGGCCAAGGTCTGCAGGACCAAAAGATTTAGGCAGCAGATCTTCCATGGAATACTGTCTTACCACACCTTCAGAAGCGTGTTGAACAATGACTTCGATAGAATCAGCCGAGTTCAGTTCATTAAGAAACTGACGACAGTGGCCGCATGGAGCTTCATTCACTACCAAACGAACCAGCCTCTTCTCGCCTTTATGCCAGGCATTCAGAACTGCACATTGCTCGGCATGCAGGGTCACTTTCAATGGCTGATGAAGAAATTCGATATTAGCGCCAAAATAAAGGTTTCCGGAAACACCTTCAGTGACAACGCCTACGTAAAATTCGGACACCGGAGCTACGCTGATCGCAGCAGCAACGGGCAACAGTTTGACCATCAGGTCAGCTGTCGTGGAGAAATCGAGAATGGATTTAAGTTGCGAGACCTGCTCAGCCGTCAGCATACCTTCCTGACGAGTGATGTCTGCCAGAATGGCAGTGGCTTCAGCGGGAAATGCGGAAATTCTTTCCTGAAAGACGGCTTGTGTCTGCATGGCGAATAACCATTACAATAATGTACGGAAAATAACCATACTTTAATCTGTAGCGGTGTCCAGTAAGCAGTTCCGCTTATCAAACATTCGCAAAACGAGACGTACTTAATAAATAAACTATCAAACAGGTAAATCGGGCTCTATGTTGCAGCAGTGATTTGCAAAGCCTTGAGAATTGCCTAATCTATGCTATTTGCTGGAATGAAAGTTCCAGCCTTAACAAAGAGACTTAATAAGAGAGCCAATGCAAAAGCCCATCGTTATTTTTGATTCCGGCATAGGCGGACTGAGTATCTATCAGGAAGTTAAAAAGAAGCTTCCCGGTCTGCCTATTGTTTACTGTTCGGATAACGAAGGCTTCCCCTATGGTCCACGCCCTGAAGACGAAGTCGTTGACCGTACTCTTCACTGTCTGGAAAAACTGGCTAATCAATATCAACCTTCGCTGGCTATCATTGCCTGTAACACCGCCAGTACGATTTCATTGCCTAGAGCCAGAAACCTTCTGGATATTCCGGTTGTTGGTGTTGTTCCTGCCATTAAACCTGCAGGAGTTGCTTCTAAAAATGGTTGCATCGGCCTTTTAGCAACACCGGGGACCGTGAAAAGAAAGTACACCGACCAACTGGTTCGAGATTTTGCCAATCATTGTGAAGTAGTCCGAGTCGGCAGTAGCGAACTGGTTCAGCTGTCAGAAGATCACCTTCGAGGAAAAGCGGTATCACTCAAAGCTATCAAGGATATTATCTCTCCCTTCTTTTCTGGCAAGCAGCAACCAGATTGCATAGTTCTGGGCTGCACTCATTTTCCGCTGGTGAAAGAATTGCTTGAAGAAGCATCACCCTTACCTGTGAGATGGGTTGATTCAGGGGAGGCTATTGCTCGCAGAGTCGACAGCTTGCTTGAAAGAAAAGACATTGAAGATAGAGGGAAATCCGACATTTTCGTGTACAGCGGTGACCAGAATACGGTTGAAGGTCTGGAACCTGCACTAAAAAAACTGGGTTTTAAGGAAGTGAGGGAACTGTAGGTTAAATCTTGCAATTCAACCTACAGCTTGAAGGCTACTTAAAGGTCACGAGCCTTGTAGTAAGCAACTTCTGAAATGTTGTGGTACTCATTAGACTGCTGACGAAAAGCGTCGTAGGAGTCATAAATACGCTTGGCAACATCACTGTCATTCTGAACTTCAGCAACCACTTCTGCAGAAATCTCTTTCAGTTGCTTCAGAACATCATCGGGAAGACGCTTCAACTGAACACCGTGTTCATTAACCAGCTGCTTAAGCGCTGAGTTATTGCGAGCGGTGTATTCATCAATCATGTCCTGATTCACTGCACGTGCCGCTGTAGAAACAATGGCCTTCAGGTCAGCAGGCAGCTCGTTCCATTTATCCAGATTCATGGTGAATTCCAGCATAGTGCCTGGCTCGTGCCAACCCGGATAGTAGTAGTACTTGGCCGCTTTATGGAGACCAAAGGCCAAGTCGTTATATGGGCCTACCCACTCTGTAGCATCAATAGTTCCGGTCTGCAGAGCTGTGAACAGTTCACCGCCAGGAAGATTCACAGGAACGCCGCCAAGACGTTTGAATACCTCACCACCCATACCAGGAATACGCATCTTCAGACCTTTCAGGTCATCCAGAGAGTTGATTTCCTTGTTGAACCAGCCTGCCATTTGCACACCACTGTTACCACCAGCGAAAGGCTTCAAGTTGAATGGCTGATAGAGCTCGTCCCAGAGTGCCTGACCGCCGCCGTAATGAATCCAGCTGCTGACTTCCTGAGCATTAAGGCCAAAAGGAACGGTTGCGAAGAACTGGGAAGGTGCTGTTTTACCTTTCCAGTAATAGGCACCGGAATGGCCCATTTCAGCGGTACCATTAGACACTGCATCAAAGACTTCCAGAGGTGGCACCAGCTCACCACCGCCGTATACTTTGATCTTCATTCGGCCATTGCTCATTTCATCCACGAGAGACGAAAAGCGTTCAGGCCCCATACCCAGACCAGGGAAGTTCTTCGGCCATGAGGTGACTAGCTTCCACTCATAGGTTTGCTGCTGTGGTGCAGGAGCAGCTTCAGCGGCAGCTGTTTGCTTTTCAGATTGATTACATCCGGACAGAACGACAGCGGCAGCTGCGAGTCCCATCGATGCGAGAAGATTACGGCGTTTCATGTCAGCCTGCTCTCTGTTGTTTTATTATTTTTTGTTGGTACTTCAGACTCTTCGCATGTTAGGTGGTTATACGTACAGGCACAAGACGTCTGGATAGATAATGATGTTGTACCACGGAAATAGTGGGCATAATCCCGAAAAAACCAACAGGAAGTTAACGGCATGCCTGCCAACGTATGGACACTCTTTTTTGCACAGGCGCTTGCCATGTGCGCAGCACCTCTCATGGTTTTTTCAGGCGCTCTGGCCAGTCGGGAAATTGTCGAGTCATCCATTTGGGCCACACTGCCTGTAGCAGCCCTGGTTATTGGTACAGCCTGCTCTGTTTACCCTGCGTCGTATTTTTCAAAAATTCTGGGCAGAAAAACAGTGTTCATGACAGGCATGTTGATTGGTTGTTGTGCATCACTCCTGGCTATGTTGTCGTTGCAGGAACAATCATTTTTCGGCTTCGTTCTTTCCAGCACCCTGATGGGTGTCGTCGTTGCTGTTGGCCAGCAGTTTAGGTTTGCTGCCATGGAGTCAGTGTCTCCAGACATAATGCCAAAAGCGGCAGCAAGGCTGATGGTCGCCGGGCTTATCTCAGCCTGGGTAGGGCCTGAACTGGTCCCAATAGGTCAATCACTGCTGAACGACACATTTAGTGGTGCTTTTCTATTGCTAGCCGGGCTTTTTATTCTGTCGTTTATCATCATAGCCAGTGGTTTTCAAAACCCGGCCGAGATAAAAATATCAGCCGAACTGATGCCTCTTCACACAAGTAAGCTGCTTCAACGTCAGGGATTCTGGATCGCATCTGCCAGTGCAGCAGTCGGGTTTGGTGTTATGAGCTTTATCATGACGGCAACGCCCATCAGTATGCACGACATGGATCACTTTTCTCTCACAGACACCAAGTGGGTAATCCAGAGCCATATAACCGCTATGTTCCTGCCATCACTGTTTTCAGGGTATCTAATCCAAAGACTGGGTCATGCCACGATGATTGTCACAGGCTTGATGATGCTCGGAATCTGCATCATTGTTGGACTGATAGATCGGAGCTTTATGCATTACTGGTGGGCTTTACTGATTTTGGGAGTTGCCTGGAACTTTCTCTTTATTGCTGGCACCTCTTTGCTACCCAGTACTTATAACCCGGACGAGAAACATCAGGCACAAGGATTGAACGATGTACTGGTGTTCACCACTCAGGCCAGTGGTGCATTATTATCAGGAGTAGTCTTACACTGGTTAGGCTGGAACGGTTTACTGCTGGTAACCATTCCCGTCATTCTGGCCTTGCTGGCATCTGTGGTTTACTGGAGAAAACAGCAAAGCACGTGACTGCCGCTGGAATAAGTGGGAAAGTTTGCACGACAGGATTCGGATTCTTCTGTCGTGCATCGTAGATTTTTACAGTGCTGTCAGAGTGGCATAAGCCATCATCAGCCACTTGGATCCTTCAGAGTCAAAGTTCACCTGCACACGGGCCTGAGAACCTTCTCCTTCATAATTGAGAACAATCCCTTCACCGAATACATCGTGATGAACCCGCTGCCCCAGTGACAAACCATGGTCAGGCTGTCCCAAAGGTTTAGCCACAACCGGGCGAGTAATGCTGCCACCCAGCCGCACTTCCTGCAGAAGCTCTGAAGGAATTTCCCGAATAAAGCGGGAAGGGCGATTCATTGTGTCATTGCCGTAGAGTCTGCGATTCTCGGCATAGGTGATATAAAGCTTTTCCATGGCACGGGTAATGCCTACATAACAAAGACGGCGCTCTTCTTCCAAATTACCTTCTTCCAACGCCATTTTATGAGGGAACAAACCTTCTTCCATACCGCAGAGGAATACCAGTTTAAATTCCAGGCCTTTGGCAGAGTGCAGAGTCATCATCTGAACACTGTCGGTAAATTCATCGGCCTGATTATTACCCGCTTCCAGCGCTGCATTGGCAAGGAAGGCATCCAGTGTCGACAAAGGAACACTGTTTTCATCCTGCTCAAAGTCGTCTATGTCGAACTCGCCACAGGCATTAACCAGTTCTTCAAGGTTTTCAACTCTTGCTCTGGCTTTCTCGCCTTTTTCTTTCTGGTGATGTTCGATCAAACCCGATACCGCAATAACATGGTCAGTCAGTTCACCCAGATCCAGTTCTTCGCCCGACTTGCCAAGAGATTCAATCATCTCGACAAACTCAGCCAGTGATCGTCCAGCCTTACCGCCAATAGCCTTGGCGGCAATCACACTTTTGATAGCCTGCCAGAGGCTCAACTCTTGAGAACGTGCTGTTTCACGCAGTTTTTCAACCGTCTTCTCACCAATACCACGAGCGGGAATATTGATAACACGCTCAATAGAAGTGTCGTCTTCCGGCGAACTCACCAGTCTCAGGTAAGCCAGAGCATTCTTGATTTCTGCCCGTTCGAAGAACCGCTGACCACCATAGATTCGATAAGGAATGGATGAGCGCAACATGGCTTCTTCGAGCACACGTGACTGAGCATTGGAGCGATAAAGAATGGCCATATCACTGCGAGCCATTCCCTGACTGGCTGCATCACGGATTCGATCAGTAATGAAACGGGCTTCGTCCATCTCGTTAAAGCCAGCATAAACCTGTAGAGGCTCGCCTTCATTGCCTTCAGTCCAGAGTTCTTTACCCAGACGATCCGGGTTGTTGGCGATGACAGCGTTAGCCGCACGAAGGATATTACTAGTCGAACGGTAATTCTGCTCTAGTCGTATGGTTTCGGCTTTTGGGAAATCCCTTGAGAACTGTCGAATATTCTCGATACGGGCACCACGCCAGCCATAGATAGACTGGTCATCGTCACCGACTACCATCATCTTGTCTTCATCACCGGTCAGCATTCGCAACCAGGCGTATTGAATAGCGTTGGTATCTTGAAACTCATCCACCAGCACATAGCGGAAGCGTTCACGGTAGTGCTTGAGAATATCCGGTTTTTTCAGCCAGAGTTCGTGAGAACGCAGCAGCAATTCCCCAAAATCTACGACACCAACCTGATCACAGTACTGGTGATAAGCTCGGTAAACGTCCAGCATGGTTCGTTCAAAAGGGTCATAACCGGGATCAATGTAATCCGGACGTAAACCTTCGTCTTTCTTACCGTTGATATACCACTGAGCCTGACGGGGCGGCCATTTCTGATCGTCCAGATTCATAGCTTTCATCAGTCGTTTAATCACCCGCAACTGATCATCGCTGTCCAGTATCTGGAAGTTCTCTGGTAAACCAGCATCGGCATGGTGAGCCCGTAAAAGACGGTGAGACAAACCGTGGAAGGTGCCTACCCACATACCTCTGGGAGGAATACCCAACAGCTCTTCAATACGGGAACGCATCTCTGCTGCAGCTTTGTTGGTAAAGGTTACCGCCATGATAGAGTATGGCGACATAGCCTCTACCTGAACCAGCCAGGCAATTCGATGAACCAGTACTCTGGTTTTACCACTACCAGCTCCCGCCAGCACCAGCATGGAGCCCGGTGGGTTGGTTACTGCCTGACGCTGGGCATCGTTCAGGGAGTCGATAATGGGAGTTACGTCCATAGCCGGATATGAGGGTTCCACTGGTAGATGTTCGCCACAACGACTTGCATTATGGCTGTGAGTTGCAACATTCAGCCGTTAAATCACTGAATAAAATCACAGTTTACCTAATTGGTGAACATAGGAGTATTGAAACTGGTATGCAGTCAGTTGATACTGTGCGGCCTTGGGTGAAAGATGACTCATTCGCTGCAGGACGCAGCCAGTCGAGACACTTAACTTAACATTGCGCACCCAGACCCTGGAATGAATCCTGGTCCTAGCTGCCGAACGCTGAAGATATTGCATTAATGGGAATCAAACAGCAGGACAAATTCTATACAGACACCCATCTGAATAACATAAGTCTTCCGTCATCTACTGGTAACAGGGGTGACAATCACAGCGATGAAAAAAAATTCGCGCACGGCTATCGCCAACTATCACTATTCTCCTCTTCAGCTTTACTGGCACTAGCCATGTTGTTTTTAGGCAGCCTGAACCCTCTGATTCTTTTGGGTTGGGTTGCCGGCTTTACTCTTTTTGAATGGCTCTCTCCAAAACTGACACTGGAAATATCCAACAAACGACTTCTGCATAGTTGCGCTCTAGGCCTTTTCACGGGAGCGGCTCCGGTACTAACCCTCTCATTACTCGATGTGCAGCAGCTGTTTATTATTCCGTTAGTTATTACCGCTCTTTCTGCCTGTGCCAGTCTGCTTCTTGCACCCGATTTTCGTAGTATTGTTGGCTATACGGGTGCCCTCGCCAGCCCTTTTGCTCTGTTTATTGGTCTGCATTCAGAAGCAATCCCTCTAAGCTGGATTGCAGGCTGGCTGGTTGCTCTCAGTGCCATTGGCTTCGCCAGTAAACTGCGTTCACCTCAAGCCAAGGCAAACGACCAAAGTAAACAAAATCAACTGGAAGCCGACCTGAAAACAGCTCTGGATAACAACCAGCTGGAAGTGTATTACCAACCCAGATACAGCCTTAAGCAGCAACAGATTACCAAAGCAGAAGCCCTTATTCGTTGGCATCATGCTGATTTTGGTTATATTCCTGCTATTCATATTATTGCTCTGGCTGAACGAACCGGGCTTATTCATCAGCTGGGCGAATTTGTTATTCAAACAGCCTGTCGTGATGCCAGTCGCTGGCAGCAATTAGGCTTTGATACAGGGGTTTCCGTCAACCTGTCTACCACTCAGCTCATTCATAGCGAACGCCTGATAAAACAAATAAAGAATAGTCTGAATGAAACAGGTCTCTGCACCGGTTCGCTTGAGCTGGAACTGACTGAGTCAGTGCTCATCGAACAGTTTGACGATGCGATGAAGACACTGCAGGAAATTAAAAAACTGGGGCTTGAAACCAGTATTGATGATTTTGGAACCGGTTATTCATCACTGTGTTATCTGAAAAACCTCTCCGTAGACAGCCTCAAAGTCGACAGATCCTTTATCAGAGACGTCACTGAATGCTCTAAAGGCAGGGCTGTACTGGAAAGTATTATCTCCATGGCACATAAGCTGGATCTGAAGGTTGTTGCTGAGGGCGTTGAGAAACAGGCAACGATTGATCTGCTCAAGGAATACAGCTGTGACGAAGTGCAGGGACACTTTATCAGTCCACCTATTCCTGAAGGGCAACTGGTTAGAATTTTGTCTGACTATCAAGCCACTCTGTCAAACTGACAGAGTTTTGTAGTATAACTACAAGACAAACTGAGTAAGCACATCAAAACTAATCGCGAAGGTTAGCTGCACCGTTCAGTCCTGATTACATAATAAATACGACAACAAGACTCTGTACATGTTTCCTGAAGATCCACTTGTAGCCTTGAAGCAGGGATATGCTTCACTTCGCCGCTCGGAAAAAAAAGTAGCTGACTTTATTCTCAAGTCACCTTCTACAAGCCTGGAGTACAGCATTGCAGAACTGGCTAAAAAAGCAGAAGTCAGCGAACCAACCGTTGTGCGTTTTTGCAGAGCTATTGGCTGTAATGGTTACCAGGAATTTAAGCTAAAGCTGGCACAAAGCCTGGGCAGTGGTTCCCGGTTTGCAGAGCTCAAACTCAATCAAGAGGACACCACGAATGATATCGCCAGAAAAGTATTCAACGGCACAGTCAGAGAACTGATAAACGTCAGGGATTTACTGAACCCCACCGAGCTAGAGTCTGCCATTGATTCTCTTGCGGCAGCACACAGGGTCGAGTTTTATGGCTTTGGTGCTTCAGGAGCTGTTGCTGAAGATGCCAGACATAAGTTCATCCGCCTTCAGCCTTCTTCCATGGCTATCACAGACCCACATATTCAGTTGATCTCTGCTTCAACCATGAATGAAACCTCTGTTGTCGTGGCTATTTCCCAATCAGGCCGCTCCAAAGAATTGCTGCAGAGTGTTCGAGTGGCGGTAAAACAGGGAGCCTGCGTGATCGGTATTTGCCCGAAAGACACACCTTTAGCAAAGCTGTGCACTCAACCTATGGCAATAGCAGCAGAAGAAAACACCGAGTTATTTACACCTCTAACATCAAGAATCGCTCATCTGGTAGTGATTGATGTATTGGCGACGGGTGTCGCTATGAAGAAAGAACCAGAGTTAAGCCAGCAACTGAAAAACATTAAAAAGAGGCTTAATAACGCCAGGGTTAAGGACGATTAAGCGTGTAGACATACGTAGTCGAATATTAAGTGGCTACCCCCCCGCTGCTGACGGGGGTATAGCTTATGAATTCGAATATTTGAGTATTTAACTACCTGTTAAATGACCGTGTAAGATATTTCCCACAACATAAAAAGTAAATATCTCTTGCCCAATCAGACTATTTTTCATATTTTCTAAATAGTCTGTAAGCATCATAAATAAAAACTACAAAAAAGAGGTGCGGGCATGCAACCCAGAGACGAACAGCTGAAAAAAGATTTTCTGCAGTCAGATGAAATTCATCGTGAAGATCTACCGAACCGTGGTTCCAAAAGAGCACTGAAAATTCGTAGGGCGCTTGAAGACATGGAAGAAACAAAACGCCTGAGCACTTTCTTCGGTACCGAGTATTGGAGTGACATCTGACCAGACTGCTACATATAAACATTCATTTCTATAAAATCAGCCCTTTTCAGGGCTGATTTTTTTTCTGCCATAACTACACTCACTTATTAATCTCTTCATTATCTCAAAGCTACCTATACTGACGCATAGAGAATATGGATACACTTTCAAAATTTGCTGAAAGACGCTGACTTGATAAAGCACAAACGGAAAAAAAGTTATAATATAACATTACAACTTTGGACAAGGCATTTATGAAGCAACTATTTCGAACCAAGCTCTTCTGTGGGCTTCTGAGCACTCTACTGTTAGTACCGCAACTGGTTACAGCCAAAGAACCCCTTAAAGTTCTGACCTCTATTAAGCCTATTCAACTGATTTCTCAGGCTATTACAGAAGGCGTCACAACGACTGATGTACTCTTGCCACCAGGTGCGTCACCCCATAGCCACAGCTTGAAGCCTTCTGATGCACGCAAGTTGTATGATGCTGATGTGATGTTCTGGATTGGTCCGGATATGGAAGTCTTTCTGGAAAAGATGCTGGCCGGCGCCCCTAAAACTCTGTCTGTCCCTTTAATGGAACAGTCCCGTCTGAGCCTGAGAAAAAATGATGAAGAAGGGGAGGTTCATGAACACGAAGAAGGACATCACCATCATCATGGTGAATACGATGCTCATATCTGGTTAAGTCCGGATAATGCTTTGGCCATGGCAAAAACCATGTCTGAAAAGCTGATCAGTGTCGATCCTGAACATAAAAAACAGTATCAGGAAAACTTCAAAAAGTTTGCAACTAACCTCCAGCAGGCAGATAAAAACAATATTGCCCGTCTGGAAAATTATCATGACCAACCCATGTTTGTTTTCCACGATGCTTATGGCTACCTGAAAGCACACTATAAGCTCAACATTGTTGATCACTTTACGATCAACCCGGAAAGACAGCCAGGCGCGAAACATCTGGCTAAGTTACGAGACAAGCTAATTAAGGCTGGCAACAGCTGTGTATTCAGAGAACCACAGTTTCAACCAGCTTACATAGACAAGATTATTAACGGAACCAACACCAATGTGGCAGTGCTTGACCCTCTGGCAACAGAGATAAGGGTCGACTCTACCGGCTACATAAATTTCCTGAACCGTATGGTCAGCAACATTATTACCTGCCTGAAGTAATGCAGTAAGTGTGTAGATGCACATAATCGAATATTAAATGGCTATATCCCTGCCGTTGGCGGGGATATAGCCTATGAATTCATATGTTCGGATATTTACACGGCTTTACCGGAAAATAAAAGCTCCGGTATAGCTGCCAATCAGAAACGCAATCACGACTAAAAAAGGCAGAACGCCAGCAAGGAACGTTACCCAGGTTTTCATTCGAGCTCGTTCCAGCCTTCTATTCCATCTCTGAATAGAAAATACCCGATCATCATCCAGCTCAGAAGCCAACCCGCAAACCGTACAATGCACTTGCCACATATGTATTCCGGCCACTCTCATATCAGACACTTCAGGTTTACCCAGACAACAGGGGCAGGGTTCTAATCGCATACTGCCTCCTTGCAGATTTATATTCGGGTACTGATAACAAGTTATCCGAAATCCGGTTGATCAATCAAGAATGATGGTCTTACCCGCATCAACGATTACACGATCTTCCAGGTGGTTGCGCAGTCCACGAGCCAGGACTGTTTTCTCAACATCCTTACCCAGTCTAACCATGTCCTCTGGCAGATGGTTGTGGCCAACACGGATAACGTCCTGCTCAATGATTGGACCTGCATCCAGCTCTGCCGTTACATAATGGCAGGTTGCACCGACCAGTTTCACCCCACGGGAGTAAGCCTGATGATATGGCTTGGCACCGACAAAAGAAGGCAGAAAACTGTGGTGAATATTGATCAGCCGGTTCTTATAAATATCACACAGTTCTGGAGGAATGATTTGCATATATCTGGCTAGAACAACAGTGTCCACAGAGTGTTCAGCCAACAGTTCGGTCATACGACTGTAGGCTTCAGCCTTATTATCTTTATTCACCGGAACATGGTGGTATGGAATACCATGCCACTCTACGTAGCTGCGCAGGTCATCATGGTTGGAAATCACACAGGGGATATCCATGTTCAGATCACCGCTTCTCCAGCGATACAATAAATCTGACAAACAGTGCGCCTGTTTGCTGGCCAGAAGTGCCACCTGACGAGGCTTACCAGAATCATTAATACTCCATTCCAGATTCAGACGCTCAGCAATAGGTTGAAAGCCGTCTCTGAATCCTTCCAGATCAAACGGCAGGCTGTCAGCCTTAATTTCGTTTCTCATGTAGAAACGACCTGTCACCGGGTCAGAGTGATGATTAGCTTCCAGAATCCAGCCTCCATGGCTGGCAATGAAATCACTGACTGACGCAACGATACCACTGGCATCAGGGCAGGAAATCAAAAGGCGATAGGTTCTTGTTGTCATGGTTGTGACCTTACATCATGGATGCGGCATTATAATTCACTGTCTTCGGTTAGACATCACCCCTTTTGCCACTTATCGAACAGGGACTTACGATATTGAGGCAATAGAGTGATATAATCTTAATTCACTCAGCTTATGTAACCCCCCTCGTGTACCATGCAGCTTGATAACCCTCTACTCCCCGATTACGACTTTGATGCTCATCTGGTCGCAGGCCTGACACCGATCGAAGAAAACTCCGACCTGGATTTCATCATCGATCGTCCTAACGGTATGAAAGGCTATATCATCAACATCACCATTCAAGGAAGAGGCACAATATTCAGAGGCGATAAGCGCTTTGATGTTGGTAAAGGTGACTTGTTACTTTTTCCCCCTCATGCCGAACACTTCTACCACCGACACAATGATGACAACTCCTGGCACCACCGCTGGATCTATTTCCGTCCTCGCGGGTTCTGGAGTGAACTAATGAACTGGCAGGATGATCAGAACGGTGTATACGTCACTCGTCACCAGGCAGCTGATCATTATGAAATGCTGGAAAACCTCTTCTGTGATGTAGCGTCTGCAACAAAGAGTGAAGCGCCTTATAGCCGCGACCTGGCAACCAACCTGCTGGAACAGTTACTGATTCGTTGCAAAACCCTGCAACCTGAGAATATGACCCGTGCTCTGGATCCACGTATTCTTCAGATCATCAACCTGATGACAGACGACATCTGCCGAGAGTTCACCATTGAAGAACTGGCACAGCATGTTTACCTGTCGGCTTCCCGGCTTGCTCACCTGTTCAGAGAAGAGATGGGTACCACGATTATTCAGTGGCGCAACGACCAGCGTATTAACTATGCCAAACAGCTACTGACCACCAGCCAAATTTCCGTGAACCGAATTGCCAGAATGTCCGGTTATTCTGATCCGCTTTATTTTTCCCGAGTGTTTAAGAAAATCGCAGGAGTCAGTCCAAAAATATTCAGGGACAGATTGTCCGAGCTATAAATCTTCAAAGCAAAACAACCCTCATGCCCGAAAGCAGAGGGTTTTATTAACACGGGTTACTCAGCTCATCAGAACTTCACAACACCCTTCCCAGTAAACTTACCGTTCACAGATTCAATGGTGATTTCGTGGTCGGACTTGATCCAGCCTGAACCATCTTCATTGATGCACAGGATCTGTGATTCAAAGTAACCGCCTTTGCCCACTCGCAGAGTACACTCAGGTGTTACTTCCAGGCCCAGAATATGCACATAACCTAGGATCGGGTTGGTGTGAGCGTGAGCGTTGCACACAGGGAATGCCTGCATGGACATGTACTTGGCTACTTCAACGTCCCAACCTTCCCAGCTTGATCCAGGAACAATCTTGGACTCTGGCGCGTTCTAGGCATCCGGTCCGGACAGTACGCCTTCCCAGATATTTGGATAAGCGTCAGTCTTTGTATGGTTGCTCATCATTTCCAGATGTTTCCACGCCCAGTCCTGACGACCGTTACGAGCAGCGCCATTGATACCGATATCAAAGCCGTAGGAACAACCCTGATTGATGGTGTATTCACCCAGAACGCTGTCTTTGAACATCATGCCGTACAGAGCAGCACCGTGCCATGAAATCTCGCCAGTGGTCAGTGGAGAAACACTGCTGTGGGCTTTTGGCAGACGTGCTTTAGTGGCTGCAAAATTTTCCTGATAGAAAGTTTCAGGCTTTTCAACAGGAGTTTCATAGAAACGACCAAAGCGGAAGTAGAATTCCTTGGTTTCACCTGGCTCCAGAACCACGTCAGCAGACAGTGTGATAGTTGGGTGCAGAGCTTCATCACTGGTAGCAGTAAATTCAGTCTGGTTCAGGGATTCGATCATCATTGTCGCTGGAGAGCCGGCGAAATCAGCGTCGTCGATACCTTCCTGAGCCTTAACCTTACCATCGTTAATTTCCTGCTCGTAGGTGACTTCTTCAGCCAGCTCTTCACGATCTTCCGGCACCATCAGCAGGGCAACGTACAGAGTTTTCAGTGCCCACTCTTCAGACAGCTTGAAGCGACGGGTTGGCTGGTCTTCATCAAGAGACAGACGAACACGGACAAACGCCCATGGTGCGTCACCTTCAGGCATGGTCATGTCACGCTCAAAACGCAGACCGTTGGTTTTGCAGTGTACGGAGTAGAAGAAAGGACCAAAATGACGCTCAGGAACATTAGTTCCTTCAGCACCATTGTCTGGTGAGTTCTTCAACTGAGTGCTCCAGGTCGTGCCATCTTCTTCAATGATGGAGAAGCCGGTGCCGCCTTCCTGATGATCAGGAAGGAAACCGCACGATTACCAATGAAGTGATAGTGACGACGAGTCTTTGGGTGAGGCAGAGGATGCCATTCGGCTTCCGGCATGATCAGTGGGTTTGCAGTGTAGTTAAACACTGGCAGGTCATCTTTCGTCATCCACTGGCCGTAGATGCTGTTACCTTCGAAAGTCTTCTCTGTCATTAGAATCGCCCCTATGACTGTCGTTCTATCTTCTCCTGACAACAAAAGTGATCAGGTGAAATGAAAAGTTTTGAAATTCGACGTCAGTATGGGTTTAATCGGACATCTTAACTTGTCTGATTATGGACTTAATAAAACAGTCGCTTTATGCGCTGCACGGTTTACTGTTGTTAAGGTGTTTCTATGGAAAGTCATCTGGCACTTGCCACAAAAGATGTTTACCGCTTTTTTGCCGGTCTGACTGAATTTGAGCAGGTTAAGCTAAGTTTTGGCTACCTCTTCAGTGGAGAACCCATACGGGAGGAAGAGTGGCAATACAGCTGGGTAATGTTTCAGCCTGATGAAAAACTGTCTCCTCTGCTGGACTGGCCGAAAATTGCGACAGGTATTTACCATATAAAGGCAAAAAGCGAACAGGGGCATTCCAGTGACCCTTGCGAGGTAAGAATTCGATCGACCTGTATCGAGCATATTCTACTGCGCTGCAACCAACTGGTTGAATCTATGGAATACCACCAGATCGATTGTCGCCTTCAGAGTATCGAAAGCTCCACAGCGCGTTAGGCCAAGCCTGACGTTTCTTCTTTTACTGCTGTACTAAGCTAATTCAATAGCATAAGCACCTTGAGCGGGTGCTTTCATCACTTTTGAATTTCTATCGGTACGGACACTGATTATGAAGAGAATTCTCCCCCTCCTTTCTATATATTTTTCTGCCAACTTGATGGCTGCACCTATACCTTACGATGAAGAGCCGGATGAGACTTCCAGTGAGTCCTGCATTAACGGCCAAACGAAAATTCTTAATAGTTCCTTGCAGCTACTTGCCCGTAAGCTGGAGCCTGTTGACGACAAAACAGTCATTGACACAAATGGCATCCACACTCTAAGTGCTAATAAACTTCTTGCTGTCAGTGAGGGGGTGATTCTGAAAAATGGCCAAGCCTATCTTCGTACTGGTCGTGGAGGCAGTTTATGGCTCTATCATGGCTACATTCCAGTATGGCAATCTCTCGGAAGGCACCTTGAACTGACCGATAATCCTGAAAAACCATCTGGCACCCACTTTAAATTCAAGGGCCTTGAAGAAAAGCTGCTAACGAGCCACCTACGTTCGACTCAACAAAGTTCTGATGACACGCACTCTATTAAAACCCTGACCCTCAGCCAAAACGGAAACCTGACAGCCCAGAACCAGAATGGTGAAACTATCTGGGAAACCGGCACCTTTATGGCAGAAGCAGACAACGTACTGAAAGATAAACTCTCTGACAGCAAAGCACCGACCTCAGTCATCCACTCCAAAACCCGTAATCTCGACTGGCAGACAAGCTCGGACACTTTGGTTTTGCTTCGCAATGGCACAGCTCGCCTCGAGTGGCATAACGGAATACTGACTTTTTATCGTGGCGATAAACCTGAATGGCAGCCCAAAGTGGCGGGCGGACCTGTCTGGCAGGGCAATGGCACCCTCGCTATCTATAACGGTGCACCTTACTTCGTCTGGGGTAGTTACAACTGGATGCACGATGTTCAGGTAGGCAACGTGCTGGGAATTTCCAGCCAGGGCAAACTGATGATTACCGACTCACTAGGTTGTGCTGTCTGGGAAGCTCCTGAGAATGAACCGAGAGCCTGGTCCACTATCAAATCAAGGCGCCAGATATGCAAGAGCCTTCTGGCTGATAAATGGACTTACAAAAGATGGTCTAGAAAAAATATTAACTTTGATAGTATTCGGTGCCTCGATTAGTCGGCCGCCTGACCCAATGCAGGTCACTTTCTATCAACAAAAGTGACCGCTTTTTCTCTGGGCTATGAGAACCTAAAGATCATCGCCAGCACAGCGACAATAATAAAGAATAACAGCAAGAGCACTGTTCCATGGAACCAACTTCCAGACCTGGTGCATCCTCGGCAGGTAGACAAACAAATGACTCCCCCTCTACAGATAGTGATAGCAGAGCCAAAGGAGAGCTGAACAGGTGGGATGTTTCAAAAACCAATGCCGCTCGAGGCAAGCTTAAGCGCCAATCTGCTGCTCAAAATACAGCCAATAAACAAAGGTCAGCCACCACTCAAACGAACGTCTTTACTACCTCACTTACCCAACCTGAGGCGGGTCGTGGTGTTGTAAAAGTCTGTGACTCGGAATATGTAGAAAAAAGAATGACCAAGTGGGAAGTTTTAAATTACACACGTTTAATACAAGAGCCTCAAAACGAACCTCTTACCGCATACCTGCCAGCAGAGGTGAAATGGCAAGGTTCATCGCCCGGCACCCTTTACGACTTGAGAAAGCACACGCCTTCTGACACAGACATGGACATACTGGATCTTGCCGACTCAAGACATGAAATGACTGTAACAATGACCAATGCATCTCCCAGTGGTACTGCGCTGGATGTAAAGTTGGGCGATTTGATCTGCTATGAAGGAGACCTCCTCCATGGCAAAAATTCATGGGGACGGTACACGAAAAGCTATTGGCATGGTTTCAAACAGAGAACTAATAAGAGCGCTGTCACCATTCAAACCACCAATAAGAAACTTGGCCGTGAGCTCAGTGAATTAAAACAAGACAAAGATTTCATTCCATTGCTTTTTGGCAAAGCAGATTTTACTGGCCTTAACGAACTGGCAAAGTCAGACAAAATTGTTGAAATGATCAATCAGCTTAAAGGACTCAAAAATGCCGTGGAAGCTTGCAGTGTCGGCTTTGTCGGTTGTAGCGTATTACTCAGTTTTGATGCTAGAGATCAGATGGTAACACTGATTGATCTGGAGAATTGTATTATGCCGGAAGATACAGAACACAGAGACAAAATCACCCCGAAAATGATTGAAGCCCAGAAGGCCAATTTTATAAGAGGTATCGATACACTGATCAGCCACTTATCTGCACAAACCTGGGAAGTAGTTTAGTCCCTAAGCCTTTCGGGAGAGGGATTAAACTTCAAAACAACGATCTATTCGATCAGAACTTCACGATACCCTTGCCAGTAAACTTACCGTTCACAGATTCAACGGTGATCTCATGGTCCGCCTTGATCCAGCCTGAACCGTCTTCATTAATGCACAGGTTCTGACTTTCAAAGTAGGAGCCTTTGCCAATCTTCAGTGTGCATTCAGGCGTTATGCCAACACCACACAAGTGCAGGTAACCAAGAATCGGGTTGGTATGAGCATGAGTGTTCGCTACCGGGAAAGCCTGCATGGAAGCACGAGCCGCCGCTTGAATATATTCCTGAGGAATATGATTGAATCTGCCAGGAAGATATTCCGTTACCTGTCGGGTGATAGGGATATAGAACTAATCAGAGAGAGTTTTCACTACCCTTCGCTGGTGAAGACCTGTCATTAATCTTGATGAAACTCCAATGGGAGATGATCTTCAAAACCTGATTCAACACTTTGCCGATCAGCCTTCCGTTAAACCTCTGATCAAGGACTGGCAGTTTCTTTTCTCTCCCTCGCAATCACTGGATGAACGTCTGGCAACCGAGTTTGTTCGTCAGGTTTTTTTGCCTGGAAATGAAAGATCGGGAAATTTTTGATCACCGTAATGTTGCCAATAATACTCACAAAAAAATAAACCACTGGTTAGATAATTCTGCCTGCAGGCCTGAATTGAAAGCCGGCTGGGTACTTCATATAACCCGTAAAGGGCATGGCCATTACAACTGTGTTCGAACCGACCTTGAGGTAGAGGCTGGCGATATTATGCTGTTCAGTCCCGATGCCTATCTTGAATGCCGCAGAGCCGATAATTCAGAAGAGTGGTTCTACAGCTGGATTCTGTTTCAGGCCAATGAACTGATCGATCGTATCAATTGACCCAAGGTCGCCGATGGTATTTATCACCTTAAAGCTCGAAATGATGCTGAGTTTGAAAAAATAACGGATGCTATTGATCTGCTGATCAAACAGGGCTGGAGCAACGACCCAATAGAAGTACAGATTCGTGGTACCTGCATTACTCATATATTGTTGCGGTGCAGTCAGCTGGCTGAATCTGCCGATTTTCATCAAACGGATTCGAGAGTACTCGCTGCTATCAAATACATGGAAGAAGAAATGTTTGAAAAGCTTTCTTCCGAAAAGGTTGTCAGTGTCACCTGCATGTCAGTAGCTGGCATTAACCGCCTGTTCAAAAAACATTGCGGTGTCACTGCCATCCAGTGGCGGGAAGAAAAGCGAATTGCCCACGCCTGCTACCGGCTGATTCATACCGAGAAGCGTGTTTGCTAGATCGCCGAAGAACTCGGCTATGTTAACCAAATGTATTTTTCTCG
The DNA here is from genome assembly GCF_009653635.1 of Endozoicomonas sp. OPT23. Lineage (GTDB taxonomy): Bacteria > Pseudomonadota > Gammaproteobacteria > Pseudomonadales > Endozoicomonadaceae > Endozoicomonas_A. The sequence goes on from NZ_PPFD01000003.1 coordinate 900,264, forward strand.
CTGCTTCAGGCGGTATATGAAATTGTCACCGTCTGATTTTCGTAAGCAACATCTGACCAATACAACAATCAGCAGTTAAATCTCAGAGGAAAGAAGTCAGGGGTAGAGAGTTAGTCTGAAATAGAGTGTTTCAGGGCTATTATCACTTCTCAATACACTGTTAATCTGTCTCCAGAAATGAGTGTTAAATCTATTTCTTTCTATTGAGCTATTACACACTGGATCGCTTGCATATTGATGAAGTTGTTCTGAACTGTTCAGTTCATTATTCCCGAACCTTTTTTTAAAAGCTCTCAGATTTGCTCCATCCATTTCAAATCCGTCGTACAGGTAATTTTTGTTTTGTTCAAGGAAACTAATAGTTGGCAGTTCTGCATATTGCATTTCACCGGATTCATCCGTCACTACTAATGACATCAGCTTTTCTTTTCTTTTCCAGCCTGTCTGTATCGATGCCTCAGACAGCTTCATTGTATACCTGGGATACAGTCGGAATGGATACTCCAGCGCATCAAGCATTACGTGTTCGTCATCATCAACTTTATAAAGATCGAAAGGTTCCATTTTTTTCAAGTTTATACTTATAAATTCCAGCATTTTACGATGACTCATTCCAGCCAAAAGTTGCTGTACTATGATGTAATTTCTTTCCCAGAATTTCAGATTTTCTCCCAACGATTTCCAGTTTTTTCCTTTGGCAACAATGACAGGCTTTATGCATTTATCTTCTCTAGCTTTAGGAATCCACCGAAGATAGAAGATTACAGGCTCACCGCTAATGGAAACTGATATGCCTGCGGTTGTGAACGTGTCAGGATCATTATCTATCCCCTTCCCGTTCATAAGGTCAGCACTTTTCACTGGAAATACCACAGTATCGACTCTATTAAAATCAAGCCAGGCCGTGTCTGAACGACTGATATCGTTTAAAACCGGGAGTTCTGGAGTAGCGTCAACAACTGTAATAATTCCAGCCAAACCATAGAGAAGAAGCAATGGAATAAATAGGAGTTTATTTGAAATAAGTCTCATCATGCGTCAAGCATCTTTCTATTTATTATAAATGCAGGTTTGACCAATCAGTGGCTATAAAGTTCCAGATACAGAAATGCTGCCAGAAGGCAGCATTTAAGATAACACGAGGATAGTTCAGACTTAGAAAGACTCGCCTATACGGAAGTAAAGTAGTGTCGCTTCGTCGTCCTGGTTGCTTTGGGTCAGATCAATACGCAGAGCCAGAGTAGTTTTTGGACTGAACGCTTTGTAGGTTCTGGCATCCAGCTTAAGGGGTTCGTAGTCAGATTCTGTGTTAGTACTGGATTGGATCAAGTTTACACACTGCTGCCTGCCTTCATCGGGAACATAAGGGCTAGTCAAGCAGTCATTGCCGCTATAGCCCGTTGCAGCTGGTAGCTGTAGAGCCATACTTTCTGTCTTTAGACTTTAAGTATTCAGCTTCAAAGAAGAAGCCTTTGGTTGGAGCGTATTGATAATCTCTATTATCAAAATTAAAAAGAATACCAAACTGCTCAAGAGGAACTATTACCCAGAGAACCTGGCTCTGATGAGTCACGCTCATTAGTTCGCTTGTTAAATCTGAAGCTAGGTCCAATATAGGCGTTTTCAAAGACCTGATAAACTAGATGGCCGCGACTACTTATTGTCTGAACAGCTATAGGTTGAACTCTTTTTGTTACAAACGGATCAAAGAAAGTAAGGTCAGCTGCATCTGTATAAGCAGCATAAAACTGTGCCTTTACCCTGTCATCAAACATGTACCAGTAGTTATCAACACCAACATTCCAGTTCTTGTTAGAACCGTGCGCAGCCATCGCGTTGGTAGAAGACGCTTTTGAAGTATCAAACAGGTAAGCAAGAGAAGGGGTAACTGTTACACCAAAATCGAAGTCCGGATCATACATGGGACCACCACCGATCCCCCATTCAATCCCTTCAATTTTCTCACTATCAACGGTCTTTGTATCGTCCGCCGCAAAAGTGCTGAAAGACACAGCTGCTGCAAGAGTCGTCACAACAAAAGACTTCAGAGTACATTTCATACCCACTGCCCCTCTGGGAATTGCCATTTATATTTAGATTTTTTCAATGACCAAAATGCACTGAAGTTTTGGCCTGTATTGGAATTCTCAACATTAAAGCTGGACAAGAGAGCTAAAAATTCTGAAGAAAAGACGAATTTCCTAACTAACACTCGCTCAGCTACAGCGGAACAGCATTGAAGACTCTAGTACGTTATTTTCTCTTTCTACACATGCTCTGAGTCGTGCTTGTTTTGCTGCTCTAACGTGGAAACTGCTGACATAATTTAATTACGATATTAATATTTATCTCTTTTTATCGTCTATATATTTTTTTACCTCACTTTCACACATAAAATCAGAGCCGATCAACAACTACTCAGTCATTGACCCGTATCAATTCAACTGGGAACAATTAGAATGAATCGCGGTTAAGGCGTTCAACACGCAGTAAATAACTATTAGAAATAAAAAAATTAATATTTATCTCTAATATGTTTTCCTATAGTTGAACCTCCCTGCATCACCAATGGTCAAAATTTATACGCACTAAATTTTCCAGGGAGACGGAAATGAAAAAGACATTATCAGGATTAGTCTTAACTGCAGTTTTTCTGGCTGCAACACCTGCTTCACAAGCAAACCCTTCATCGCTGTTAAGCAGTAGCGACCTCCATTTTTCAGCTACAAATGCAAATGCAACTGCCTCAGTCATCGAGCACCGCTATAAAGCGGTAGAGCTGAATGATGTGGCAGATGAAGCTGCCATGACTGAACTCTACCCTTACGCTTTGATGAGCTACTTTGCTGATATGCACAAAGTGGACAGCAGCAAAGCAAATAAAAAAGCGGCTCTGGAAAAGCGTGTTGAATTACTCAGTGATGATGGTTTTTCTCCTCTCACCGACCAATCAGAATTGCCTGCGTTCTGGCAAAAGTATTTTGAAGAACAGACCCAGCAACGCTTGGTAGTTCCTTCTGTAAGCTTGAAAATGCGCTTCTATCGCCATCACTCAAAAAAGCAGTTAGTCGTTGCCATCGCAGGCACAGATTTTTCACCCTCGGCCTTTATAACCAGTGTCACGTCTGCATACAATTTGGCCAATGGCACCGCATCGGACGCAGCTCTGACAGCTCTATTCGTTGTGAGAGATCTGCAGGAAAAATACGATGGTTATAACATCGAACTTACCGGAGCTTCACAGGGCGGAGCGATTGCCCAATACGTTGTCAGTAACACTAAAAATACCTCTGCCATCGTATTTAACAGTGAATTCCTGCACCCATCTCTGTCATCAGAACTGGACGGAGATCGAGTGAAGCATAGCTATGTAGAAGGTGAATCACTTAATGGTGAAAGTTATCATTTTGCCAGAGCGTTGGTGAAAAATACGGCTCCCGTAAAAAGTACCGTTCTTCCTGTCAGCGAAGAGTTAAGCTCTATCATCACGAACAAGTATTATCAGTTCTCCACTTCCGGCAGCCCAAAGCTGGGGTGGTTGAGCTACCAAACGACTACTGCAAGCTTTGTCCGTCACTGGACCGGAGCCATTCTGGAGACCATTGAATATCATACTCAGGACAACCTGCCGAGTATCTTCTGATAGACGAAGCGGATTCAATTTACAGCCTGCCTTTTGGTGGGCCTTTTTATTTGCCTGGTAATCGTATTCGTCCATTACGACCGTAAGTTTATGCAGGATGGTCAGCTGGTTGAAGAGTATGACCGCTACGCGGGTCGATCATTCACGCACAAATTCCTCGTAAATGTTTTGCTGAAGCACAGAAACGCTTGAAATAATTTCCATATTCGCTACCTTCACGCCCTCGAGTGAAGGTAGCGCTGCACAGATTCCTTCCTCATAAAGAGTCCTGATCGATCAGCGAATAATAAGTAAATTAACGGAATTTATCAGGTGACTTAATAAGCTATCGTATGGCTTCAATTTCTTGACTCTTTTTGCACCTCGTAAAGAAGAGTCATTGTCGTTTACTATCGGGAGTCTGTTCATGGAAACGCAACTGGCGCATGTGGCCAGATCTCTTTTTAAGTATTACAGCGGCGATACCAGTCTGGAACAGGTACGTCCGGCTGTCAGTAGACTGTTTGCTCAAAAAGAAGTCACAGAAACCTCAACTACAGGCACGCCTTTAGGCTCCAGAATGAAAGAGTTTCTGGCTTCCATGAAAGCAGAACCTGTCGTTCAGAAATGGAAGGACAGACTGGAGTCCGATGAGGAGTTAAGTGACGAAGAGGCTCAACAGTTTCTGGTTCAAGTATTTAACACGCTGGAAAATGACCAGCGATTTTTTAATTACCAAAATGTTGCCGGTGATACGCATTTTGTCCGTGATACCTGGAACGACTACATCGTTCTAAGACCTGAAGCCAAAGCCGGCTGGACTATTCACGTCACTCTGGAAGGCTCTGGTACTTACAACTGCGTAAGAACCGCCATGGACACAAAACCCGGCGATATTATGCTGTTCAGCCCGACGGCTTACCTAGATGCCAGGCGCTCGGAGAACTCTGAAGAATGGGCCTTCTGTTGGACCATGTTTCAGGCTGACAGCCATATTATGGAAATGCTGAACTGGCCGGAAGTCGCTTCGGGCATTCACCATATAAAAGCAGGCAGCAGCGAGAACCTTAAAAAGGTTAAAGACGTTATCGATTTTATGTCCAGCCAGGGTTGGTCAGTCGAACCAGCTGAAGTTAAAGCTCGAGCTATCTGCATTGAGCTCTTGATGCAACGCTGTAACCAGATCATCGAATCCGGCGGCTACCACCGCATTGATTCAAGGGTTCAGACCGCTGTGCGTTTTATCGAGGACAACCTGTTCTCTGACCTCTGTATCGAGAAGATTGCCGAAGCGGCCTGCCTTTCACCTTCTGCACTGTCACTGTTGTTTAAAAAACATTGCGGTGTAAGCGTGATGCAGTGGCGGGAAGAGAAACGTATGGCTGAAGCCTGCAACAAACTGATTCATACCAGTAAACGCATTATCCAGATCGCCGATGAGCTAGGGTATGTGAACCAGATGTATTTCTCACGGTGTTTCCGCAAGCAGATGAAGATGTCGCCTTCGGAATATCGGAAGAAACACTCTTCGTAACTATTTTTAAACTGGATTACGTAATGCAACCCCAGACAGTAAGGCTACTCGTGAGGTTGTTGATTAACTTTGAATCAAAGGATAACACCTTTCCTTGGTATGAGTTTCCCCTTGATTGACTTGTAGTTTTTGTTGCTCTTGTGAGCCTGAACAAAGTCTCTCTGAATAATATAAGATGCTCCATTAAAGGCATCTATGAAACTCTTTCTGGCCACAGGGTTATCTTTATCATTCGTGAAAGCACTGAAATAGCTTTCTAATTCCTCCAGGGGAGTTTTCACTGTTTTTTTGGGATCATCATCTCCAGCACCACCAGGCAGTGAAGCTTCTGGCGGTTTTTCGAATCGTGCCAGTACCTTTGCTGTAGCCATTCCATGTAGTTGATTCCCAGTCTGTATTTTTGCAGCCCGACTCTGCCCACCGGTTGTAGTTCCTCCAAATGGTGTGCCAGGCTTCCCCCGCCCCGAGAATACAATGGTTTTAGGGGCTTCTGAATAAACAGCAAGCTCCGTCGTTTTTGGAACAGATAAAGCAGTAACAATCGCTACTGGCTCTTTGGAATCAGACTCAAAAGCAAAATTTTCCTGCCCAACAACACCTACGTTGTCCAACTGCACTCCAGCTTTGACCAGAGCACTACCCAGATGATCTCTCTCGGCAAAAACCAGCACTGCCGAAGGACATAAATTATGTGGATAGTGTGTGGACTCAAGTGCATACAAACCTGTCTCTGTGTCTATAACTGTCGATTTAAGGGACTGATCCAGACCATATCTCAGACTCAGTTCACAGGTAGCACTGGATGAAGAAGTCAGAGGTTTTGTTATCTCAACCCTATGATCAATAAAATAGACTCCCGTTAACATAAGCTGACAGTGATCAGGAGAGGCCAGTTTCGTTATCATGTCTTCAGCATCATTAGGATGAACTTTCTGAATACAGTTTTGATCTAAATCCAGAGCATCTTTCCCAGCAATCACTGTAGTCGCTTCGAGCAAGTCATTATGAAACTCAGCATAATCAACGGGATTATATGACTGGTGGTATGTCTCCAATAAATACCCGGCAATCAGTAGCTGGAGCAGACTATCTAAAGGCAGGTCGCTCTGCTGGGAATACACAGAAGTATTAAACAAAAGTACAAAGCTCAGAAGACTGGACTTAACCAGCAATAGCTCGCGATTTTTACTCACTTCTACATTCCAGTTTTTTATTAATATGGGAAGGTATAGGTGAATATTCTGGGTCTGCGTACTTTTATGGTAATAATTTGGCACTGATGAGATGCGAGCTTCAGCTTCTACTTTCTATTGTTAATTTTTTTGTAAACAAAAAAGAGAGCAGGTCTCCCGGCTCTCTTTCAGGTGATAATCAGTTCTGGTTTAGCTTAGAAAGCTTCACCTACACGGAAGTACAGCAGGCTGTTTTCATCTTCCTGGTTGTTGTAGGAGAAGTCGATACGCAGGGACAGCTTGGATTCAGGGATCAGCATGTAGCGAACACCTACGACACCAGCCATATATGTCTTGTCTGTGCCAGCTTCTTTAACCTGGTCATCAAATCCGCCAAAACCTTTAGCAACAACAACACCTGTAGACATACCCCACTTATCATTGAACCAGTGACGAACGTAGGCTTCACCTGTTACAGCACTGTGAGCAGTACCTTCACGGGAAAGTCCCTGAAAGTCTCGTACTGTGCCATTCAATGTTACAGCTTTATCCGGGGCTTCACTGGTGTTGTATTCCAGACCACCACGGAATGCCAGTGTTGTTTTCTCGGAAAGTGGCGTGTAATGACGAGCATCGATTTTTACTGTCTCGTACTCAAACTCACCGTCTCTGATACCAAGCAAAGATTTTTCTTTATCCAGTTTGGTTTTGAAGAGGTTAACTTTTACGTAAGCACCGGAGGTTGGGTAAAACTTATTATCTCTGGTGTTGTAGTTGATCTCAGGGCCAAATTGAACCGTTGTATCGTCTGTTGCATAGTTAGTTAGATTTGTATAATCCGAGGGATCACGTCCGCCCATTTCCAACTGGCTGTATTTCCATGCAAGACCAGCATACATACTGTCTGTCACTTTGTAGGTCAGACTACCCCAGTCAGTCACTGATACAGTATTAAAGGGGTTCAGCTGGCCATTTTCAGCTGACAACGTGAAATCTGCATCGGTATAGCCCAGATAGTTCAAGAAACGCCAGTTATCATTCAGGAAATAGTAGTCAGTTTCAAAACCCAGATTCCAGTTATCGTTGGAACCGTAAACCATGGTGAATTTAGTAAAAGAAGGACGTGAGCCTTCATCAAACTGATTTACCATGGTTGGAATAGCTGCAACTGCAAAATCAAAGTCCGGATCGTACATAGGTCCGGCAGGCATGCTGAACTGAGCGCCATCAATCTTGGCATTGCCATCTTTAGCGGTTTTCGCTGCATCTTCAGCCATTACACCCATAGAAATAGATGCGGCCAAAGCCCCCAGTGCAAACTTACGAATAGTGCTCATGTCCAACAGCCCCTTTTATACTGCCAGTCTGGATTTAAATTCTTTTTTCAGTTCTGAATTTCTGCTTTACGCCCCCGAAAATTCAAGACCTGATACTGCAAAAGCTAAGTCCTGGTCTGTTCAGATATGTTTCAGCGATGGCTATCGTATAAATGATAAGAAATGGAATAAATTTCTTTTGAAACGAGAAGGTCTGTAAAACTCTGTGTGAGTTTTTTTAAATTCGCTGTTCATATCTGAGAACTGCGATCAGTATACGGGCAACCATTAAGTGTAAATATTTCACATAGTCCAATAAATGTTTCATTTTCTATTTATTCTTACCAAAAATTGACATATATCTAAAAAATACTGCTCAAAAATCAAACAAATATTTTCAAATAAGAAATTCACAAAGTAATTAATAAAGCGAAGAAAAATCTTCACAACAATTAAATCCATAGATGATAGAGATTTAATCCATGATTAATTATTAAATAAAAAAATAGCCGACTTAAAGCCGGCCATTTTTAATGAAATCAATTCTGGTCATTCAAGGAATTACATAAATCTGTAGTACATCTCGTTGTGACGCAGCTCCTTCTTGAACTCGTTAACCTTGGTGTCTTCGTCGATGGTTACCAGCTCAATGCCAGCCATTTCAGCAAAGTCGTTCACTACATCCATGCTGATCGCCTGGGTGTAAGTAGTGTGGTGAGCACCACCAGCATAGATCCAGGCTGCAGCTGCAGTCTTCAGGTTCGGCATTGGCTCCCAAAGGGTAGAAGCAACCGGCAGGTGTGGCATCTCTTCAGGAGTAGCAGCCTTAACCGTGTTAGCAATCAGGCGGTAGTGTGAACCCATTTCAACCAGAGACAGGTTGATGCCGTCGCCTTCCTGACCGGTGAAGATCAGACGGGCAACGTCTGCACGACAACCGATAGTGTGCAGGTGAACCTGAACGCTTGGCTTGTCAGCAGCGATGGTTGGGCAAACTTCCAGCATGTGTGCGCCCAGCACCTGATCAGTTTCGGCAAAGTTGTAGGTGTAGTCTTCCATGAAGGAAGTACCGCCATTCAGACCTTTAGCCATCACCTTGGTGATACGGGTCATTGCAGCAGTTTTCCAGTCGCCTTCACCGCCGTAACCGTAACCTTTAGCCATCAGACGCTGAGTTGCCAGACCCGGCAGAGCAGTCAGACCGGTCAGGTCTTCAAAACAGTTGGTGTATGCCATGCTGTCATGCTCAACCAGAAATGCTTCCATACCAGCTTCCAGGCGCGCTTCCTGCTGAATGATCTTCAGGGTTTCAGCGTCTTCCAGCAGTTCAGGAGCCAGAGTGAATTCTGTCTTGTAGATTTCGATCAGAGCAGCAACCTGCTCATCAGTTACGGCATCAACGTAGGCAGCCAGATCCCCCAGACCGTAGGCGTTTACTTCAAAGCCAAACTGAATCTGAGCAGCAACCTTGTTGCCATCGGTAACAGCAACCTGACGCATGTTGTCGCCAAAACGAGCCACTTTCAGAGTCTGGGACTCCATCCAGCCCATAGCCGCACGACACCAGTCATCCAGTTCCTTATGGACTTCACTGTCCTGCCAGTGACCCACAATAACCTTACGATCCTGCTTCATGCGGGTACCGATAAAGCCAAATTCACGGTCGCCATGAGCACTCTGGTTAGTGTTCATGAAGTTCATGTTGATCTCATTCCACGGCAGACCGGCGTTGAACTGAGTGTGCAGGTGAACGAAAGGCTTGTTCAGCTGCTTCAGACCAGCAATCCACATCTTGGCTGGAGAGAAAGTGTGCATCCACAGGATCAGACCGGCACAGTTGTCGTCGTTGTTCGCTTCACGACAAACCAGGGCGATCTCGCGAGCACTTTTCACGGTACCCTTGTTAACAAAAGGTGCAGAAATAGCGGCAGAACCGTTAAAACCCTGAACCATCTCTTCAGAGTGCTCAGCTACTGCTTCCAGAACCTTAGGGCCGTAGAGATCCTGAGAACCTGTTACAAACCAAACCTGCTTTTCAAAAACTTTCATTTGTTCATTCCATTCAATCAACCCACCACCAATAAAGGGCAGGTTTTTTTATGCGAAAGCCCTGAAGGGTGTTGGTCTTTCAAAGGCCATGGATTGGCCTGCTAGCGAATCTGACCATGGATGGTCAGTTGAGCGGAAAGACCAATACCCTTCAGGGCGAAAATCTATTTGCTAAGAAAGAATCACTTCTTACCCTGACCGTAATAAGCATTAGCGCCATGCTTACGGAGGTAATGCTTATCCAGCAAACGCTGAGGAATATTGGTCACTTCAGGGTTCAGCTGCACAGTGCGGAAAGCCATCTTGGCCACTTCTTCCATCACTACCGCGTTATGAACCGCATTCTTTGGAGAAGTACCCCAACTGAACGGGCCATGCTCACTGATCACAATACCCGGAACAGCCATCGCATCACCGCTACCATTTGCAATAGTCTCGATGATTACCTTGCCGGTATTCAGTTCGTACTCGGATTCAATTTCTTCTTTGGTCAGAGCACGGGTGCAAGGAATCTCACCGTAGAAATAGTCAGCGTGTGTCGTACCCAGTGCCGGAATAGCACGGCTCGCCTGCGCCCATGAAGTCGCGTAAGAAGAGTGAGTATGAACGACGCCGCTCATGTTCTCGTAAGTGCGGTACAGAACCAGATGCGTAGCGGTATCGGAAGAAGGATTCATTTCACCTTCAACCTTATTGCCATCCAGATCCAGAACCACCATATTGGCAGGGCTCAGTTCTTCGTAAGCAACACCACTTGGCTTGATCACCACCAAACCCATTTCACGGTCGATGCCGGAAACATTGCCCCAGGTGAACGTCACCAGACCGTATTCCTGCAACGCCATATTGGCCTTGTAGACGTCTTCTCTCAGCTGAAGCAGGCGCTGAGCCTGCTCTTCAGTTTTAACGAAATCGCTGATCATGCCAGAGCCTCTTCCTTTTCTTCTGCCATCTCTTCAGCAAAAGCTTCAGCCTGAGTCATCGTCAGAACTTCCATCGCCTGACCCAGCTGCTGGTAAGCGTTGTAACGACGCTGGTAATGCTTCATGCGTGTAGGACGTGGGTGATAAACCTGACAGATCGGGCTGGCCATTGCCTTCTGAGCTTCTTCTGTTGTCGCGTAAGTACCCGCAGCAACCGCAGCAAAGATACCGGCACCCAGTGCACAGCACTGCTCGGAATCAACGACAGCAATCTCATAACCCATGACATCACTGCACATCTGCATAACCAAAGAAGACTTCTTGGAGATACCACCGATAGCGATAACACGCTTGATCGGAGCTCCCTGGTCTTTCATGCTTTCAGTAATCGCCTTGGCACCAAACGCTGTGGACTCAACCAGACCGTGGAACACTTCCGGTGCGTCAGAACCCAGATTCAGCTTGTTGATGGAACCGGTCAAACGCTGGTTGGCGTATGGTGTACGACGACCGTTATGCCAATCCAGAGCCAGAGCACCGTCGGAAAAAGGTTCGCGCTGGCTGACAGCCTGAGTCAGCATAGGCAGCAGGGATTCTTCCAGCTTTTCCATGGTTGGCTGATCTTCAGGATGATCTTTCGCCCACTGCTGCATTGGCCATGCCAGCAGACGTTTGTACCATGCGTAAATGTCGCCGAAAGCGGACTGACCGGCTTCCAGAGTCACCATGTCTGGCAGGGCACTGCCCAGAACCTGACCGCAGATACCTTCAATAGTTTTATCGCCCAGCTCTTCAGGCTCAACCATCAGGATGTCACAGGTGGATGTACCCATAACCTTCACCAGGTCACCGGCACGAGCGCCAGCACCGACTGCGCCCATGTGGCAGTCGAATTCACCAACCGCAATGGCAATGCCTTCTTTCAGACCCAGCTTTTCAGACCATTCAGCCGACAGACGACCCGCTACAGCTTCAGAGGTGTAAACCTCTTCGGAGTAATTCGCACGCATACCTTCCAGAGTTGGGGAGATAGCGTTCAGGAATTCCTGAGGAGGCAGACCACCCCAGCTTTCGTGCCACAAAGCCTTATGACCAGCAGCACAGATACCACGCTTGATGCTCTGTGGGTGCAGATTGTCAGACAGCAGGGCAGGGAGCCAGTCGCACAGTTCAACCCAGGTGTGAGCTGCTTTCGCTACGGCTTCGTCCTGTTCGGAAACATAAGCCGCCTTGGACAGGAACCATTCAGAGGAGTAAATGCCACCAACGAATTTGGTGTAATCTTCAAACTTGTCGGACTTCGCCAGTGTGTTAATACGATCAGCGACTTCTACAGACGTGTGATCTTTCCACAGGATGAACATGGCGTTCGGGTTTTCAGCGAACTCTGGCTTCAGCGCCAGAATCTCACCTTTTTCGTCTACTGGAGCCGGGGTAGAACCCGTCGTATCAACACCAATACCGACAACCTTATCAGCAACGCCTTCACCGGCTTCCAGCAAAGCGCTCTTGATAGCGGCAGTCATGGACTCGATATAGTCCAGCGGGTGGTGACGGAAACGGGATTCAGCCGCGTCGCTGTACTTGCCTTCCATCCAGCGTGGATAGTTGCAGACACCGCAGCCCAGCTCTTTGCCAGTATGTGTATCTACGATCACTGCGCGGCCGGAATCGGAACCGAAGTCCAGGCCAATTACATAGCTTTCTGCCATCTCACCCATGGTCTGTCTCTATCTATGAAGCATTAAAAATTTTCTGATATTCATTCTGCTTATATGAGCGAGGGAATGGCATGTTTGGTCAGGCTGAAAACATGGATGGAATCGCTAATGATCAAATGATTTAAGTTTTGTCACTATCTTTTAATTGCTGAGAATAAGCCTAATAAATATGGATTAATTCCGTTTTTATTTGATAAGGCCTCTCAATGTATGGCGTTATCAGCTAAATAAATGGACAAAAATGTTAGATCGACCGTTTATGATTTAAATCACTTTAACGCTTCCCTGATTTTTACCAGAATGAGCCTCAAGCTCTGTTGTTTATTAACATGTCTCTTTTGACTCTCTATCAAGAGGCTGACCAAACAACGCCCCGCAAAGTGCATGAGCGAACTGTTTAAATCGTTGAGTTTGTTATGTCTTTAATAACTTAACGACGACGTATACCGAATAAAGCTATTACCGATTAGTCGAATCAAGGTGGACGGCATGAAGACACTTCGAATTAATGAATCGAAGAAAAAAAGTCAGATTAACGAAGATATCTACGGGCAGTTTGCTGAGCATCTGGGTCGTTGCATCTACGAAGGCATCTACGTAGGCGAAGACTCCGAGATCCCTAACAAAAATGGTATGCGTACCGACGTGGTTGAAGCCCTGAAAGAGATGGGTGTACCGGTTCTGCGCTGGCCTGGCGGTTGTTTTGCAGACGAATACCACTGGATGGAAGGTGTAGGCCCGAAAGCAGAGCGTACTCCTATGGTTAACTCCCTGTGGGGTGGCCTGATCGAGAACAACCACTTTGGTACTCACGAATTCTTCGAGCTGTGCGAACAGCTGGGCTGCAAGACCTACATCAACGGTAACATGGGCAGTGGTACTGTTCAGGAGATGCAGGACTGGGTTCAGTACATGACTGACACCTCTACTTCTCCAATGGCTGAACTTCGTCGTAAGAACGGCCGCGAAGAGCCATGGCGCGTAAACTACTTCGGCATCGGTAACGAAATGTGGGGCTGTGGCGGTAATATGCTGCCAGAGCATTACGCCAGCGAATTCCGTCGTTACAATAACTTTGTCAAAGACTACGACTGGATGAACTTCACTTCCGATACCAAGATCAAGCGTATCGCATCTGGTCCTAACCGCGATGATTACAAGTGGACTGACACCGTAATGGAAGGCATCACCCGTACTGATGCTGGTCGTAGCGAATTTGGTGATTTCGCAAGTTTCCTGGGTGGTGTTCCATCCGGTCTGGCGCTGCATTACTACGCGATTCCGGGTGACTTCACCTGCCGTGGTGATTCCGTCGACTTTGACGAAGAAGAGTACTACGCGACTGTTTCCAAAGCAGCCTGGATGGAAGAGCTGATCGTTAAGCACGGCGCCATCATGGACAAGTACGACCCAGAGAAGAACATCGGTCTGATGGTTGACGAATGGGGCACATGGTACGACGCTCTGGAAGGCACCAACCCGCTGTTCCTGTACCAGCAGAGCACTATCCGTGATGCACTGGTAGCTTCCCTGACCTTCAACATCTTTAACAAGCACTCTGACCGTGTTCACATGGCCAACATTGCCCAGATGGTGAACGTACTGCAGGCCATGGTACTGACTGAAGGCGATCAGATGATCAAGACGCCTACATTCCATGCCTTCAAGATGTTCAAGGGGCACCACAATGCGACTCTGATCGAGTCTGCGCTGGAAGGTATCAAGCAGATCAGTGATGAAGACGAAGATCACTTCGTTAACGAAATCTTTGAGTCCGTATCTCAGGCTGAAGACGGTTCCTACACTGTATCGCTAACTAACGTAGCTCTGGAAGATTCCCAGTCACTGGAAATTGCCTTCGAAGCGTTCAAGCCAGAAAGCGTAGAAGCCACCATTCTGACCGGTACGGTTGACGCTCATAATACCTTCGATGAGCCAGAAGTTGTGAAGACGGTTGAATTCACCGACTTCGAAATCACCGAAAAAGGTCTGAAACTGACCATGCCTGCTACTTCCGTAGTGTGCCTGATCGTTAAGTAATTCAGTCTTAATCGTGAAATACACCGCTCTGATGGTCAGAGCGGTTCTGGAATAAAACTATGAGTCAGAGTCCTAACAACCGTTTTTGCAAGCGATGTCTGGTTGAAGAAGTAAGTGCCGAGCACTACAAACATCTTCAGTCGTATATCGCAAAGATTGATGATGAACTGAAAGTGACAGACATCACTTATCAGGCGCGTCTGGATATCTGCAAAGGTTGTGATCACCTTCACGAAGGACTCTGCCGTGCCTGTGGCTGTTATGTTGAGCTGCGCGGCATTATGAAACGAAACCGCTGTCCTTATAAAAAGTGGTTGGCGGTTTCTGATCAGGATGAGCAAGCATTGGCTCTATCCGCCTGATACACAAATAAATAGATCAGGGTATGCTTCATACATACCCCATGCACTTTTCTTGTACCTGCTATTGTACCTGCTTCAACCAGGCATCACTTTTAAACCATTTTGCGTAAATACGGTCATAACTGCCATCGCCTTTGACCTGACGAAGATAGTTATTCAAAAAGTTCAGCATATCCATATCACCTTGGGCAATTGCCCAGCCTAGTGGCTCATAGGTAAACGGCTGATCCAGATGAACCAACTCCCCTGCGTTCTGTGAGGAGTAAATCGCGTTAAATGGCATGTCATAGACAAAAGCGTCGGCCTTACCGTTTTGAACTTCAAGTAAAGCTTCTGCCTGAGTCTCAAACAGGTTCACTTTGGCTTTACTAATCATACGACTGATTGCCTGTTCACCTGTAGTGCCCAGCTTTGCGGCAATGGTGTATTTTGAGTCATTCAAATCACGGTAGTTGTTAACTTTACCTTCAAGCTTTGGACTTAGCAGAATACTCTGGCCAATAACGATGTACGGTTCTGCAAAGTTAACACGCATATTACGCTTTGCATTTATGGTCATGCCAGCATTGATCAGATGGCACTTTCCAGTCAGCAGCGTTGGAATAATTCCATCCCATGCAGTGTTTACCGGAACGTATTTCACGCCCATCTGACGTGCCATCATTTTTCCCATGTCGATATCAAAGCCAACATAGGAACCATTTTTACTTTTCATCTCAAATGGCATGTAACCCGCGTCAAAACAAACGCGTAATTCGCCTGATTTAGCAATGTCGTCCAGCGTGGTTCCTGCAGAAGCAGTCATGGAGGTAGTCATCAGAGCAACGGCTGTAACAAGACCGCCTAGTAATCTTCGCATGGTTATTCCCTGGGTTTATTATTATCTCGACCCCGATATTTCTTCGAGCCCACGGCTTTATATCAATCACAGAGAGCCTGCTCAATGGAAAACTCAAAGAAAACGGATTAATGCCTCTCTATCGTGCCTGAACTCGGCATTCATCCATTCAATAGAAAGGCACTTATTCGCAGGTTCCTTCGCATCACCCCATGGATTTTTCTTTAGTTCCTGAACCAATAACCATTACTGCCAGAAACCCCATAAACAACGATACAGCTATCACCAGAAAAGCATCACTGAAAGCCATGATGGTTGCATCCTTTGATACTTTCCCCATCAGCAGGGCAAGATCCTGCTGCTGGGACAGAGAGGGAAGCGCCTCTTTCAGTCTGGACAGATATTCTTGTGTATTCGCATCAAACAGTGAAATGCCTTCGCTGATACGCAACTCATGCAACGTACCTCTGCGATCGACCATGGTCGAAAGGATGGCGATTCCCACAGCACCACTTAGGTTACGACTGGTGTTGTAGAGACTGGAAGCCGAGTAGATATCTTTCATCTCCAGCTTTTCCAGAGCAATAACCGACAGAGTCACCATAATGAACGGTTGCCCAATCGCCCTGAGAACCAGGCTGAAACGGAACTGGTCACCGGAGTAATCTGCTGTCATAAAAGCATTCTGATAGACGCTGATGGCAAACATCAGCAATCCAAACAGGCAGAGCCAGCGCTTATCAATAAATTGCATCAATCGTGGAATCAGGGGAATCAGGGGAATCAGTAGCAGCTGCGGAAGCCCGCCCCACAACATCACTTCACCAATCTGCAGCGCGTTGTAGTTCTGAATACTTGAAAGGTACATGGGCAGCAGAAACACCGAACCATACATACCCAGACCAATAGCACAGTTGGCCAGATTACCAAGAAAGAACTGTCTGTCTTTCAGTATTCTCAGGTTCAACAACGGGTTGTCCCGTGTCAGCTGAAACCAGACGAAACTGACCAGAGAAACCGCTGACACGACAGATATAAAAGCAATCTCGTGGGATTCAAACCAGTTATTTCTGTTGCCTTCTTCCAGCACAAATTCCAATGACGCAAGACCAATGGAAAGGGTTGCAATACCGGCCCAATCCGCCTGTTTCAGTAGATCAAGACGCATAGGCTCTTCATCAAGGGCATAGCGCAACATGGCAAGCATCACCAAACCCGGCACAACATTGATATATACCCGTCGCCTTTGAAGATATGAGGTCGTTAGCTGCTCTCGTTCACATCAGTCACCTGCTATTTACAGGCTCATGGGGCTTCATTCGTTTGCCACCTATTCACATCTCCAGATCCTTTGGGTATATAAACCTCTCTTTTCAGACAGAAATAATTAGGAGCTAACTCTCATCCAGAGAGAGCTTCAGTGTCTCGGCAAGGTTACAGACATCGCGAGGTGTCCAGTAGCCTTTTGGGCTAACGTCTCTAAAAACATTCTGCAACCCCTTCCCCTTAATCCCTGCTCTGATTAATCTTGCTGCAACTGATGAGCAGTTAAAGCCGATTAACTGATAATATTCATGTCGTTTCTGAATTAACTTCCATTTATGCTTCATCGCCTGAGTATCTACATTGGGTAATTCTATGATCACGGGCTTTCCATGATTAAAAAAATCACTTTTGAAGTCATTATTTTTCGAACAAGCAAGGAAGGGGCCTACGACCGTTTTTTTATCATCAAAACTCCATGAAGCGTAATTGGATTTATCATCCGCTTGTTTTCCTTCAGAAGACCCCAGCACTATCGCAGCATGCTGAACACTTTCACCGTATGGATTCATAAATAACAGTACATAAGCCTTATTGGGATCATTAAACCGTTTCCAATACTTATTGATTTTGACTTCGGTGATTTTTTTAGTGATATTGAAATCAGGCATCAAGGCATTGAAGGTTCCTTGAAAAATCCTTAATGGCTTGAGAAGAATACGGTTCAAGAAGACTACAAAATGTTGCAGCTTCGTCAGTTTTCTATCTTTCAGGGATTTCCGTTCCCAGAGTCTGGTGTGAACAGGCGCTTTAGGAATAGCTGACCTAGTCTCTGAACTCTTTTTTTCAGAGCTTTCAGGTGTACTATATAATGTTGCTGAAACGGGGTCGGTATTAGGGGGGATAGTATTTGGCATGCCTTTCACATCCTTGCTAGAGTCATTTTTTATTCAAAAGTATAGCTCCCCATACCAAATACCCCATTGGCAAGAAGTGTCTTCTTAAATTGCTATGATAGGCATACATTTACAATAAAACGGAGTCAGCTATGGCAAGGTTACCCGACAATCCGGATGTCCTGATCATGGGTCATCCATTACTGTTCAAATCTCAGCGTCAGGTAACCATTGATGAGATTCACTCTGAAGAGTTTCAGCACAACCTTGAAGTGATGAAACAGAGCCAGTTCGACTCCATAGGGATTGGTCTGGCGGCTCCACAGATTGGTTGGGAAGTCAGAGTGATGAGTATCGGAATTTCCAAAGAGAATCATGCGCGATACCCCAAGGCACCTTATATCCCTTTCTGTTACTGGATTAATCCTCAAGTCATTGAAGTCAGCAAAGAAACGAACTGGACTTGGGAAGGTTGCCTCTCAGTGCCTGGCGTAAGAGCATGGATAGAGCGCCCTGCAGCTATTACTCTGGCTGGATATGATGAGCATGGCCAGAGGAAAGAAGAGTCTTTTGAAGGTTTTCCTGCGCGGGTTATGCAGCATGAACTTGATCACCTCAACGGCTACCTCTTTCCCATGCGGGTTGATGACAAAAGCCTGATTATTCCCCATGAAGCCATTCTCCATCAGGAACAGTGGGCAGAAAACTGGCCTACGGAAAGTGCCCGAAATACAGAAAGAGGGCAGCTGTCTGCGAACAGATAACCAGGCGCTGGATCAAAAGTTATGTGCTACTGCGGCTGTAATAGGTGGACAGCCAGAGCTTTGCTTCCAATACTTAGTGAATATGGCCACTAAATTGAGCAGGGATGCCAATGCCTCTTAAAGCTGACTCCGGCAAGGGTTCAAGACCTCCTCTCTCATTACCCGAGAATAACCATGAAGCCAAAACCACTGAAGGCGTATCCACAAGTGGAGTCAAAATCAGCGCCCATGAAACTCATCCCAATAAATATCTGAAAAACCATCAAGGTGAGCTTGATAAGTCGATTGCTGAAAGGTCGACCACTCCGGCACTCCCAAAGAAAAGTCTGAAGTTCGATATCGACAAAGTTGTTTTCCAGCAGTTTCAGTCTCTGGTCAATGAGCAGCCATCAAAAGCAAGCTTAAAACAGTTCAATTTTACTGCCCATGGCTTCCGAGCTCATATCCATGATGATCAGGCAAAGATAGCAAAAGAGATAGTAAGGCAGGGTTTGGCTACTTATGTAGAATCTGAAGATAAAGAGTACTTTGAAGTTCAATATGCCTTTCCGAAAGATTTTCACCAGAGGCTTGCTGCTGCAGAAACTGCTCTGAGTGCAGGCACACAAGTAGATGATAAATCGCTGACAGAACGGAGCGTTAAAGCTAACCGTCATGAACGAGCAACAAGTGTCATCAGGCCAGCCGTTTCTAAACCGAACCAGGCAGTGAAAAAGCGCGCCCTGAAACAGCTAAGACCACAACTTCCCTTTCTTACCCGCTGGGCCATCAGGCTGCATTTGAAGCCTTCTAAGGCTGAACTTCAGGAAATAGCCAACAGGTTTCCAATACCTTTTAACTCACTTACTTTTGCCAGTCCTTTTCAACGTCAAATAAACAGACAGTTGGAAGTATCCGAGCTGAAGTTCTGTCGAGTCCTTGAACAAGTTGGACTGGTGACTATGAAAAAGTCATCGAGTGGAAAATATAAAGTTACCGTTCAAAGACCTTATGATTTGTCACGACAGCTTGAGGCTGCAGAAAGGCTGGCAAACTGCCTTCCCGAGGCTGTCATGGCCGTAGAAAAATTCAACTGGACTGAAGCTCTCAATAACATGAGCAATGAGGCTGCTGCTCATCTGCTGAACAATAGCCTGTTACTCCAAAACAAACAGAGTTATCGGTTATCAGTGATTAGTCAGCAGACCCTTGAAAAACTGAAGAGCCTTCCCGTGAGTCCAATCAAATCTGACCATTAACCGGCAGCGAATCCAGTAAGTCAGCGAGCAGAGTCCGACAAGCATCGAACAAATCATCTCCCTGTTTACCTTCACCTGTCCCTCGGGTACTCCAGATCACCTCTCCATTACGAACGTCGGTAACAGCAACACTGAGAGTCACTACAGGCTTACCGGCATCATTATAAAACCACTGATCAATCTCGCCCGAGATGGAGAAACTGACTTCATTCAGTCTTGCCCACTGCTTGCCGTTTTGAAGACGGTGAGCATCCGCTAAACGTTTTGAAGCGGTGGTTACTTCTGATTCAGGGTAAAGCCTGGCCTGAGTAACACCTTTTGATGGCAGTTGAACCATCAGAATACGCTCAACCTGAATGGTTACACCCGTCGCTTCACTGTTATTAATAAAGGGCAAAACACCCCATGAAGCAGTGCCGGGAAGCCCTTCTTTATAAAGCCCGGCAGACGCTGCCTTTCCAGACAAGCTCCCCTGACTGTTCTTGCCGATATATCCAATTCTGTCGATGCCGAACTGCTGACAACCCGACAACACTAATATGGCAAATACACTGAATAGTATTTTTCTAAGCATCTTTCCCTTGCTCTCCCCTGAGCGACTGATGGTTTAGCCTGAGCCACTGCAGAGCAATAACTGCGGGGGCATTCGCTATACGTCCATCCTCTATCATCTGAAAGGTTTCTGATGCAGGAAATACATGCACCCTGATATCTTCGCCTTCCTCCTCCAATCCATGGACACCGCCTGCATTTTTTGAATCAGTGATGCCGCAGTAAAGCATCATTCTCTCATTACACCCGCCCGGACTCAGATAAACATTGGTGATAGGCATCAGCTTATCAACCTGACAGTTGGCTTCTTCTTCCACTTCCCTTAGAGCCACTGACTCCAGAGTTTCGCCAGGTTCGGAAATACCGGCAACGATTTCCAGTAACCAAGGGTCATCATCGGCAGCCATCGGGCCTACTCTAAACTGTTCAACCAGAACAACCTTATCCTCGACAGGATCAAAGAGCAGTACGCCAACGGATGGCACTCTGAGGACAACCTCTCTGCTCAGTACTGGTCCCTGACCACCATTAAACAAAGCGTGCCGGAGCTTGTACCGAACAAGTTTCAGAAAACCGTTATAGGCTTTCTCTTTTTCTTCGACACAAACATCGTCAAAACCAAGACCGGACAGTTTCATAACACACCTTTAAGTGTTCTGGCATAACGAATTAAATGTCTATTTGCCTGCCTTCGGCGGGCAAATAGACATTGATATATTCGATTACTTGTGCCAACACATACACCGGTGTATTTGTCACCGGAACTTCTGATTGCTCAAGCCTGTTGATAAAGGCCATTATCAAGAATGTACTGGTAGACAGAGGAAAACAAAAGGGGCTTGAGTGCTTCTTTGTTCTTCACAATGCCTTCTGCCACAAGCTCTCGCACTTTTGTACTTCTTATATTCAGCCGCTCGCTGGCTGTAAACAGTTGCCAGCGGTTTTCTATTTCCGCGGCTTTGTAGAAGCGATTCCATGTCTCAGGTGCGGCATTATCCGGACCTCGAATAAAACCCAGTTCAGCTTCCGGATACAGCTTTTCCAGATAACAAAGCAGGTCGTAGGTATAGACTGGCTTGTCAGGGTTAGCTCTCAACAGTTCAGCTTCTATGGCACTGGCTTCCAGCTGGCATTCATCAACCTCGGCTTCATTGACGAAGTGTTCAGCCATAGAAAGTCGGTGTTGGAAGGGCTGCATGTCTTTGGCAAAAGCGTGTGCCGCACTGGGCATCAATAATATGCAGTCGAACTCTTTCGCCGCCTGCTCGATAACGTCCAGATGGCCAAGTGTAGGGGGGTTAAACGCAGAACCAAAAATGCCGATTCGCCCGAACTTCATATGTTTCTGTTCCATCATGGATGCTCAGCGATAGTTTACCCTGAAGCAGTCTTTTGGAGAAAATCAGTCAAGTCTGAAAACAGCGAAAAACGAAAACCGTATAAGTAAAAACATCAGAACATCAAGAAACAAACCTGACCAAAGAGAACAAACATCCTCGAAAAACCGATATTAATAGCATAATTCTCACTAAAAACATCAAAAAAAAGAAACTCCATTTTTAGCTGTAAACTATTACAAAGGCTATGGTATCCGTCAGACTACGTATAGTTAACCTGTTAAGTACTAATACAAAATATTTCGATAGAAAGTAATATAGAACTCGGTTAATTACTCTCTGACTATATTTCTGGTTGGAATTTTGTAAGGTCTGATGTCTACCCTCCTCCTTCCCCTCTGATATCAGACCTTTTTTCTTTTCTTCTCTCTACACCATCTGTCACTAAACAACTCTCCCTGAAAGCACCAATACTCACCTGAAAAACTCGGTAATGATTTGAATCAGGCTGATCTGTAGCTCTATTTTTCGATCAGGTTGATGCTGTCCGGCAACTTTATATCTACTGCCACGGGCAGATGGTCAGACATAGGGAAATTAAGAACCCCAACCCGTTGAACATCTAATGATGGGCTGACAAGAATATGGTCGAGAGACTTTCTCGGCCTCCAGCTCGGAAAGGTCCCCATACCAGCGTGGGCAGCGACAAGCGCAGAGTTTTTTAACGGAGAGTTATTAAGCAGTTGTTCCGCATGGGTATTCATATCGCCCATAAGAACGACATGGTCGTACTGATCGATAACATCTTTAAGATAGGAAAGCTGAAGGTTTCTGGCTCTATGACTAAGTGCCAGATGCATCATAACCACTACCAGAGGGCTTTCTTCATTGCCAAAGTGGGAAATAATCGCACCTCTGCCAGGAATTAACCCCGGGAGTTTATGGTCTTCCAGACTGCCGGGACGGTAGCGACTGAGAAGGCCATTACTGTGCTGTGCCAGCTTGCCCAGATTGCGGTTGAGCTGTTGATACCAGAAAGGAAAACCTGCTCTAAGGGCCAGATATTCGGTCTGATTCACAAAGCCACTGCGCAGGCTTCCACCATCGACCTCCTGAAGCGCAACAAGGTCAAAGTCTGAAACAGTAGACGCTATTTGATCAAGGGTTTTGATTCGTCTGGCATTGGGAAGAACATGCTGCCAGCTTCTGGTGAGGTAATGACGGT
The DNA here is from genome assembly GCF_009653635.1 of Endozoicomonas sp. OPT23. GTDB lineage: Bacteria > Pseudomonadota > Gammaproteobacteria > Pseudomonadales > Endozoicomonadaceae > Endozoicomonas_A. Next base: position 923,116 of record NZ_PPFD01000003.1, read on the forward strand.
ACTGCTGGGTATTGATCCCAACCTGAATATTAAAGCTCAGGAGCCTTAAGTGCCCGGGCTTTCTGGCTTTGGAATGGTACTCCTGAAGAGAGGGTACGGTTCCCGGATGCCTGATCCGCCGCAAGCGGCGGGTCAGGGTTCCCTTGATTTCATTCAACGGCATCAAATGTACCTGGAGAGGAATCAGGATTTGGCTGGTTTGCTCTCTTGCTTAGGCTTGGTTTCTTTCTTAGCCTTGGCAGCACGTTCCTTTCGGACTTTCTCAATCAGGAAGTCAGCAACTTCAGGCATCTTGCCCAGACCAACGGTTGGTTCAACCACGAAACGGCCATCTACGATCATGGCTGGAACGCCAGTTAGCTGATAGCCTCGAACTTTGGCACCGGCCTGGTTCAACAGGTTCAGCACACCGAAAGAGTTGTAGTAACTGGTGAACAGTTTCTTATCCAGCTTGAATTCCCTGTTCAGGTATTCAGCCATGGTTTTCACATCACCCAGACGGTTTCTGCGTTCCTGAACTTCAATAAAGATCTTGTCATGAATTTTATGCAGTTCTTTCTTGTCGGAAACCATGGATTCCAGAGCGAAGTAAAGCTGAGCGTGTGTCTTCCAGATGTTCGGGCCAAAAAAGCCAGGAACATGAACAAAAACAGTGTCGGCCTTCAGCTTAGGTTTCCAGGCATCAACAATAGGTTCCAGACTGTAGCAATGTGGGCAGCCGTACCAGAAGACTTCTGACACTTCGATCTGGTCTTTCTTCACAGAAGTCTGAACCGGGCTACTCAGCACCCGATAGTGTTCACCTTCTTTAAATTTATCCTGTGCGGCAGCATGAGCCAGCAGGGGAAATAACATCACCAGCCAAAGGTGCTTCATGATTTTCGGCATTAACATACGCTCCAGTTCTTTATAAATATCTATATCGGTCAAACAGTATCAAAAGTTCATCGGCTCTGCACAGTATGACAGCACGGGCTGCCGACTGTTTTGTTCGAACCATTGAAAAAACGAACCAAGATTATGGCTCAATCAGACATGATTACAGTGGGAACTGCATAGAATGCGGATATAAGCGACAGGATGTCGTGTATATAGAGGGACTGTAAGGGGTTTGAAAAACATTCACCTGCCTTACCTTACACAAACAAAAAATGCCGATCAGATGTTAATCTGATCGGCATTTTTGAAGTGCTCATTGAAGGCTCCTGCTTAAGGGGCCAGAGCTGAAGATTAACGCAGGCCGCTGATATAGCTGGACAGTGCGTCTACTTCTTTATTACTCAACTTTTCAGCGATGGTGCGCATAATCTTGGTGTCACCATCGTTCACACGATCGCCTTCACGGAAATCACGCAACTGCTTTGCAGTGTACTGCGCGTGCTGACCAGCGATCTGTGGGAAACCCGCCAGAGAGTTGCCCTTACCGGTTGGAGAGTGACAAGCACCACAGGCCGGAATAGCTTTCTTCTCATTACCAAAGCGGTACAGCGTTTCACCCAGTTTTGCCAACTTAGGATCAGCTGCGCCTACTGGTGCTGGCTGACTGGCATAAAAGGCAGCGATATCTTCAATATCCTGCTTGCTCAGACTGCCAACGAAAGGAACCATTTCTGGCACCACTCGCTCACCGGCTTTGATTTCTGTAATCTGCTTGGTCAGATAACGTTCGCCCTGACCTGCAAGATGAGGAAAGTTAGGTGCCAGACTGACACCGGCAGCGCCATGACAGGCAGTACAGGTGGCAACTTTTGCCTTGCCCGCACTTGCATCCCCTTTTGCAAATGCGACCCCTGAAACCCCCAAAGACACTACAAGACTGAAAATAACTTTTTTCATTAAACCCGACCCAGCTACAGCACTTGCCATGAGTGACTGTTATTATTCCAACCTTCCCAGTCAGCTGTTTTCATGATGGTCTGTAAAGAAAAAGCTTTGTTTTCCCTTACAAAAATCCTCTTTGTTCCAGCTTGTTTATTAGACCTGTGCCCGGTCTTTATTCTGAAAAAGGCGACGTGAACGGCTGCATATGCCCCAAAACGAGAGCTAGTATATACTGGATTGATTCTTTCCGGTAGTTGCTCACCCCCAGAGAAACTGCCGTTGACCGGCACATTGCCATGGCTGCTACCTAGTATATGACGCAGTATGTGAACCGCCTTTCGACTCCTTTTGTCGGAGTCTGTTCAGGAGCTATTCCAATCGACTGCCAAGTCAAGGAAAATTGCAGCAATTTTCATTTTCCTGAAGAAGTCCGGACGAAGGTACGCCTCTAGATATTCGGACATATGAATTTGCGAATCATTAGCCGCCTTTACCGTGTTAATGACCAGTTAGATATTTAATTACAAGTGCCCTGACACTTATAAAAGGTCTGCTCAATGACAGATACCAGAGATGGTTTGAACTACCGCAAGGCAACGTTTGTTACCAGTGCACCAACCCTTAAGCTCTGCCCGCCGGACAATTGCCGTGAAGTCGCCTTTGCTGGCCGTTCCAATGCAGGTAAGTCCAGTGCCCTGAACACCCTGACCGGTTCAAAAATTGCCCGTACCAGTAAGACTCCGGGCCGTACCCAGCTGATGAACTACTTCACCATTGAAGAGAACATTCATCTGGTTGACCTCCCTGGTTATGGCTACGCGAAAGTACCAGAGGCCATGAAACTGCAATGGCAGAAACATCTAGATGACTACCTGACCAACAGACAATCTCTTATGGGGCTGGTGCTTCTGGTTGATATTCGTCACCCGCCAAAAGAATTTGACCGCATGATGATTCAATGGAGCATTGAATCAAAACTGCCACTGCATATTCTGTTGACCAAGAGCGACAAGCTGAAATCAGGTGTAGCCAAACAGGCGGTTAACAAGCTGAAGAATGAACTTAGGGAATACCCACAGATTACTGTCCAGCCTTTTTCTGCCCTGAAAAAAACCGGTGTAGATTTACTTGCCCAGAAACTGGATAGCTGGCTTCTGGTTGAGGACGACGACCTTGAAGAGATGCACGAAGAAGAGCAGTTTGAAGAAGGTCATTTCGACGAAGAGTAGGGTGAAAAGTGAAACAAAAAAAGACGCCAGTTATCGGGGGAGGATAACTGGCGCCACAAGCTCCGTTTTTTTATTGGGAGGTACGGAGTTCAACACTTTTCACACACATAACACACAAGGAGTCGTTGTAAGAAGAAGGTTTCTGGGGGGAGATTCTTCATCTTACATAACATCAGACTGGCACCTGACTCATTAGTTCCAGTCTGAGTAACTGGTATTCGACCAAAGGTCTTAAAAGTAAAAACAGCAGACAAAAAAAATCCGGTACCAGGGGGATGGTTACCGGATTGATCGCGATGTTTGTCGGGGAACATTCCATCGCTTTTTTGCCAACACTAAACACACAAGGAGCTGTAGAAAGAGGTTTTCACTTGCTACATATATTGAGACAACCACTTTTCAGAAAAGTTCCGAAAAAAATAACCTTTTTATAAAAATATTTTTGAAGCCTGAAAGAAGGACAAAAAAAACCGGATTTCAGGGGGAGTGAAAACCGGTAGTTTGCAGTCTGTCTGTCGGGGAACATCAGTCTGCATTATTACACCAACACTAAACACACAAGGAGCTGTAGAAAGAGGTTTTTTCTTGCTACATATACTGAGACCACCACTTTCCAGAAAAGTTCCTGAAAAAATAACTTTTTTATAAAAATATTTTTGAAGCCTGAAAGAAGAACAAAAAAAACCGGCTTTCAGGGGGATTGAAAACCGGTAGTCTGCAGTCTGTTTGTCGGGGAACATCAGTCTGCATTATTACACCAACACTAAACACACAAGGAACTGTAGAAAGAGTTTTTTCCTGCTACATATACTGAGACAATCACTTTTCGAAAAAGTTCCCGCTAGAAGAAAAAAGTTTTAAACCGGGAGTCGTATAACTCCCGGCCAGCGCCCCTGATTAATGAGCCTCATCCCAGTTATCACCCACACCCGCTTCCACCAGCAGAGGTACATGAAGATCTGCAGCCTGAGACATCTTCTCAATGATACCTGCCTGTACTTCTTCCAGCTGGCTCTCAGCGACTTCCAGAACCAGTTCATCGTGTACCTGCATAATCATGCGGGCATCAATGTCTGAACTGGCCAGCCATTCATCAACAGCAAACATGGCACGTTTGATAATGTCTGCAGCGGTTCCCTGCATAGGCGCGTTAATCGCTGTGCGTTCTGCTGCCTGACGACGCATACCGTTGCGGGCATTGATTTCCGGCAGGTAGAGGCGACGACCAAACAGAGTTTCAACATAACCTTTCTCCTTGGCCGCTTCCTTAGTGGTATCCATATATTTCAGGACACCTGGATAACGATCGAAGTAGAGGTCGATATATTCCTGAGCGGACTTTCTGGAAATACCCAGTTGTTTAGCCAGGCCGAAAGAAGACATGCCATAGATCAAGCCAAAGTTAATCGCCTTGGCACTGCGTCGCTGTTCGGTGGTGACACTTTCCAGCTCAACACCAAAGACTTCCGCCGCAGTAGCCTTGTGGATATCCAGACCTTTGGCAAAGGCATTCAGCAAACCTTCGTCACCGGACAGGTGCGCCATAATGCGCAGTTCGATTTGAGAGTAATCCGCTGCAACCAGCTTGTAACCTTCAGGGGCAACAAAAGCCTGACGTACTTTGCGGCCTTCTTCAGTACGAATAGGAATGTTCTGCAGGTTTGGATCAGAAGAAGACAATCGTCCTGTAGCGGTCACAGCCTGATGATAAGAGGTATGAATGCGCTGAGTCTTTGGATTGATCATCTGCGGCAGCTTGTCGGTATAGGTCGACTTCAGTTTGCTCAGACCACGATGTTCAATCAGCAGTTTTGGCAGTGGGTAATCCAGCGCCAGTTCCTGCAGCACTTCTTCCGCTGTGGATGGCTGACCTTTTGGCGTTTTCTTGATGACTGGCAGACCCAGTTTTTCAAACAGTATCGCCTGTAGCTGTTTCGGTGAAGCCAGATTGAAAGGCTCACCGGCTGCCTCATGAGCTTGTTTTTCCAGCTCCTGAAGACGAGTACCAATCATCATGCTTTGTTTGCCAAGCAATGCACCGTCAACTTTGGCGCCATTACGCTCCATACGGGACATCAATGAAACCAGTGGCATCTCAATGTCATGGAAAACCTTGGCCAGTGACTCTTCTTTTTCCAGTTGTGGATAAATAGCCTGATGCAGTCGCAGAGTGATATCTGCGTCTTCCGCTGCATATGGCCCGGCCTGTTCCAGTTCAATCTGGTTAAAGGTCAGCTGCTTCTTACCTTTACCGGCAATTTCTTCGAAGGAGATGCACTTATGACCAAGGTACTTATCTGCCAGACTGTTCATATCATGGCGAGTGGCGGTTGAGTTGAGAACGTAGGACTCCAGCATGGTGTCATAGGCAATACCGTTCAGCTCAACATCATAATTAGCCAGCACACTTCTGTCGTATTTCAGGTTCTGACCGACTTTCTTTTTACTGTCATCCGCCAGCAATGGCTTCAGCTGTTCCAGAACCCAGTTTCTGTCCAGCTGCTCCGGTGCCCCCATATAATCATGAGCAACCGGCACATAAGCCGCTTTGCCTGCTTCCACAGCAAAGGACACACCCACCAGCTCGGCCACCATATAATCGAGACTTGTGGTTTCTGTATCAAAGGCAAAGAGTTCAGATTCGTTCAGCAGCTTGAACCAGCTTTCGAAAGATTCTTTGGTCAAAACAGTTTCATAGTCAGTTTCAATCGCAGGAATGGTTTCTTCTTCTGCGACACCCGATACGTCTGCACCACTCTTCTCAAGGTCAGTAATCATGGAGCGGAATTCAAACTGCTTGAACAGTGCCAGCAGTGCTTCCGTATTCAGCGGTTCAGCTTTTAATTCTTCTATAGAAACCGGTAACTCAACATCGAGCTTGATCGTAGCCAGATCACGGGAAAGCAGTACGATCTCTTTGTGTTCTTCAAATTTGGCCGCAAAGGTTTTACTGCCACGGAAACCCAGAGCGGCTACTTCATCCAGACGTTCGGCCACTTCATCAATGCTGCCTATACCTTGTAACAGAGCCAGTGCTGTCTTCTGACCAACCCCCGGCATACCCGGAATGTTATCGCTGGAGTCGCCCATCAGGGCAAGGTAATCAATAATCAGATGAGCAGGAATGCCAAACTTATCAACCACACCATCCAGATCGGTTCTGGAATCATTCATGGTATCCATTAGGGTGACGTGCTCTGACACCAGCTGGGCGATATCTTTATCGCCGGTTGAGATAACCGTAGCGATCTTCTTCTCGGTGGCCTGTTTCGCCAGCGTACCTATTACATCATCAGCCTCTACACCATCAATCATCAGCAACGGCATTCCGAGCGCACGTACTATGTCGTGTATAGGCTGAACCTGTGAACGAAGATCGTCAGGCATGGGCTTACGGGTTGCCTTGTAGTCTTCGAACATGTCATGACGGAAATTCTTACCCTTGGCATCGAATATCACCGCAACCGGACTGCCAGGAAAGTCTCGCAGAAGACTTTTCAGCATATTGGTCATCACTCGAATGGCACCGGTAGGCTGGCCATCAGAGGTTCGCAGGTTCGCTCGTTCGGAAGCGTGAAATGCACGGTAAAGGTAGGATGATCCATCCACCAGAACCAGTGGGGCAGTTGTTTGATTCGGCATGACGAAATACTGTCTCTATAATCTGATTGTCAACGGCTCGTTTCATCCCGTAGGCTAACGGTAAGAGCCTTCAACTGCTCTTATATGAAAGCCTTAAGCTTCTTCTAGAGAGCCTTCAGCCCTCGGAGCTGTTGTCGGGGTGGACTGCTAATCAGCTATTCTAATCCTTTTTTGACTAAGGACGCATTCCCGACACGGGGTAAGAGGACATTATGAAATCGCTTTTCGCATTGTTGATTCTTTCTTTGGGGCTTGTTGGCTGTAGTAGTCTGTCAAAAGAGCCTGCAGCAGGCTCTGCTCCCAAACCACCTCATGCCAGTAATTCCAGCTCATCAGCACTGCCCATCAGTAAGGAAGATTTCGAGAAGATCCCCAAAGGTTTGCGGCCTGAGCAGCTGGAAGAAAGGGATGACACCACGGTAGTGATTCGTCCGGGAACACAGAAATCGATAAAGGAATACCGTATCAATGGTTTTCTCTACGGCATTCTGGTTACCCCAAAGGTTGGCAAGCCTTACTATCTGGTGGCTGCAGACCATAAAGGTAATTTTATAGATCCCAGCAGACCGACTTTACTGATTCCTTCCTGGACCATTTTTCAGTGGAAATAAGCCATTGAGTTAATGCTTTTATGATAACTGCTTCAAAATACGTTATATTGTAACAATTATGAAGCAGTTAACTTTCCCACGGCATTAATGACTAACCCATATCACCCGCATAACCACAGGCACTGTATCGAAGATGCCTTGCAAGAAGCGAGAAGCCTCTGCAAGGACAAAGGTGCCAGATTGACTCCACTTCGTGAGAAAGTTCTTGAACTCGTCTGGCAGAGCCACAGCCCTATTGGTGCCTACGATATTCTTGCCGAGCTTGGCCGACTTGAGGAAAGGTCTGCACAGCCGCCAACAGTATATCGGGCACTGGATTTTTTGATGGAGCATGGCTTGATCCACCGCTTATCGTCACTCAACGCTTTTATTGGCTGTTCTCATCCGTCAGAGCAGCACAACAGCTGCTTTTTGATTTGTGAAAAATGTCACGTTGCTCAGGAGATTGAGCACCCGAGCATCGATGCCTCTCTGAAAGATTGCGCCCAAAGTCAGGGATTCAAAATCATAGACTCATCTATTGAACTCACCGGCCTCTGTCCTAACTGTGTGGGAGCAAATCAAGAATGAGTTCTCAACAGCCACTGATATCCCTGCGTGATGTATATATGAATTTCCGTGAACGGGAAGTTCTTACGAGCGTCAATATTGACCTTCAGCCAGGAGAGATTGTCACACTGATTGGTCCAAATGGTGCTGGCAAAACCACACTGGTTCGAATTGTTCTTGGCCTCCAGAAAGCGGATTCCGGTACTCGAACCGTTAAGTCTGGTTTAAGAATTGGTTATATGCCGCAGAAGCTGCATGTTGATCAAAGCATGCCGTTAAGCGTTCATCGTTTTCTGTCTCTGACCGGGCAACCAAAAAAAGAGATTTTATCCGCACTTGAACGTACCAATGTTCGTCACGTTATCGACTCCCCTGTTCACACCCTCTCTGGCGGTGAATTTCAGCGTGTACTGCTGACTAGGGCTATTCTGCAGAAACCCCATCTGCTGGTACTGGATGAACCCGTTCAGGGCGTTGACGTTAATGGTCAGACTGAGCTTTACCACCTGATCACCGAACTGAGAAATGAACAGGGCTGTTCGGTACTGATGGTCTCCCATGACCTACATCTTGTTATGGCATCCACTGATCAGGTTATCTGCCTGAACCAGCATGTATGCTGTTCCGGACACCCTCAACAGGTTCAGAAACATCCAGCTTATCTGAAGTTGTTTGGCCGTGAATCGGAAGAGCTCGCTGTTTATACCCACGACCATGACCATGACCACTCTGTTGATGGACACATTGTTCATAAATGCAAAAACAGTGACCATAATGGGGAGAAGCACTGATGTCTGAGCTTCTCTTTCATGCGTTGCTTGCCGGTTTTGGTATTGCTCTGGTTGCTGGTCCGCTGGGCTGCTTTGTAGTCTGGCGTCGTATGGCCTATTTTGGCGACACGCTTTCGCACTCGGCTTTGCTGGGTGTAGCTTTGGGCTTATTGCTGGACATAAACCTGAATCTGGCCGTTATTCTCTGCTCGCTCATTATTGCTGTACTGCTGGTTTCCATGCAGCAAAAACAGAAGATGGCTTCAGATACACTATTGGGAATACTCGCACACAGTAGCTTGTCATTGGGTCTGGTAGCGGTAAGTTTTGCGGAAAATGTTCGCATCGACATGATGTCTTATCTTTTCGGAGATCTTCTTGCGACTTCTCCAGAAGATATTTTCTGGATTTATGGTGGCGGCGCACTGGTGCTTTCTACTCTGGCGTGGATCTGGAAACCACTTCTAGCGATGACAATTCATGCTGAACTGGCGCAGGTAGAAGGCTACCCGGTACAAAGAACCCGCATAGTTTTGACACTTTTGATGGCACTGGTAATTGCTGTCGCCATGAAGATTGTCGGCGTACTACTGATCACCTCCCTGATGATCATTCCAGCAGCTACCGCCCAGCGTTTTTCAAGAACCCCTGAGCAAATGGCGGTTGGTGCCAGCTGTGTGGGTCTACTGAGTGTCTCTGCGGGTCTGGCTGCTTCATGGCATCTTGATACACCTGCCGGACCTTCAGTAGTTGTAGCAGGGTTTATGATTTTTCTGACCAGCCTTAGTTATAAAAGAGCGTAATCCGTTCAGCCGTAATGGGGCTATCGCTGTTAACTGCGTAGCCCTGTTCAGCATGCTTTTTCCAACCCGGTTTTCCCGGTTTAATCCCACGAAAAAAAACAGCTTATGCCAAGCAAAGTCCAGCCTGATACTGCAACCCAGTAGAGAGTCGGATCCTGATCACGGTAAACAACATCAAACAGGTAGGTATAACCGTAGAATAAATCCCAACCGACCCAACCCAGAAGAAAAACACCGACAACCTTCCAGAACATGACTTATCTCCAGTTTGCTGTGTACTGAAGCAGCCAAAGCTCCCCAGCGCCAAGAACAATGAACAGTAAAGTGAAGTGCCACCACTTCAGACTGGCGCTTTTAGACAACCAACCTTCTGCAACACACCAGCTAAACAGGAGCCCGAGCCAGGCCCAATTTGAAGTGACTGGAATGACCAGAAAGGCTCCCACCCCCAGGGCAAAGAACAGGTTAACCAACACCAGTACAAACACAGCCATCTCAAACGCCTCTCACAAGCTGTTAAAAAATATAACAACTTGTGAGTGCAGGTTCGTTTCCAGAATTGCTTTTTTGTCAGTTGAGGCTATCTACTGCAGTCATGACTTTGGCGAGCTTATCCGAATCAAGCGGCGGGCGAATAAAGCCCTGATAATCCCCCTGCGGATTAATAATCACCAGATTGGCACCGTGATCCACCAGATAGTATTCATCTTTCGGATCAATCACCGGTGTGTAGGGAATGTTCATCTGCACGGTCAGGTTATGAAGCTCTTTCATTCCACCTGTAACCCCGACGAAGTCTTTATTGAAATGCGGCACATAACCCTTCAGCTTTTCAGGTGTGTCCCTGCGTGGGTCAACGGTCACCATGATATAGCCCATTTTAGGAACCAGATCAGGGTTATCCTTTTTCAACAGCTTGGTCATCTGGTTAACCTGAGCCAGTGTCGTCGGACAGATATCAGGGCAAAATGTGTAACCAAAGTAAGCCAGAGTCCATTTCCCTTTCAGGTTGTCTTTGGTGAAAGGCTGATTGTTATGATCCACCAGATTTTTCATCTCGAAGCTGCGAGGCTTTTCAAAAATCACAGCTCCCATCTGCTGGAGCTGCTGCGGCGTCACGGCAGGTTTACTCATGTGTTTATAAAAAGTCAGCCCCAAAACCACTGCAATGACTGCAACCAGTAGTAAAACCGTCTTCTGAACTCTTCCTGTCATTGACGTACTCATGCGTTTGTTATTTCCGCTGTTTAGTTCTAAAGCTTAAAGCCAGAGGTAGAAGGCGTAGTGGTCCACCAGCAACACCAGAAAGAGCAACATAAGATAGCTGATGGAAAACTTAAAGGTACAAATTGCCGCATGGGGACGGCTATCGTTCTTCAATACGATTGACCACCACAGGAAGCGAGCCCCAAGTGCAGTAGCACCGACCAGATAAATCATGCCACTCATGCCAGTAATGAAGGGCAGCCAGCTCACCAATATCATGATGACTGTGTAAAGCAGAATGTGAAGCTTGGTGTACTCCACGCCATGTGTCACAGGTAACATGGGCACATCAGCCTTTGCGTATTCATCTTTGCGATGTATCGCCAGCGCCCAGAAATGCGGTGGTGTCCATGCAAAGATGATCAGGACCAGCAGCAAGGCATGACCTTCAAACTGCCCGGTCACAGCGGTCCAACCCAGCAGCGGGGGAGCCGCTCCGGCAATACCACCGATCACAATATTCTGTGGCGTAGCACGCTTGAGAATCAGGGTATAAATCACGGCATAGCCAATCAATGATGCCAATGTCAGCCAGGCTGTCAGTGCATTCACCAGCCAGATCAACACACTCATGCCAACCAGCCCAAGAGCCAACGCAAATACTATTGCCTGTGCAGGTTCTACGCGACCTGTTGCAACAGGTCGTTTGCTGGTTCGGGACATCAGAGTATCAATCTGACGATCGACTACGTGATTAATAACTGCTGCAGAACCGGCACAGAGAGCAATACCGAGGTTGCCAAAAATCAATGCATCCATGGGTACCCAGCCAGGTGTGGCAAGGCACATACCAATGACGGTGGTTAGAATCATCAGAGCAACTACCTTAGGCTTGGTGAGCTCAAGATAGTCCTGCCATTGTGCGCTTTCCTGCTGTGCAATGACCTTATTCATAATGGCCTTCCTTCATAGTGGATCTCCGCCGATTCCATCGGTCTTTTTATTCAGCCGGTAATTGAGTGCAACCAGAGTCAGCAACAAGGCTGCTCCCCCTAGGTTATGAGCCACTGCCACAGAAAGTGGCAAGTGACCAACAATATTGGTAATACCCAGCCCGACTTGAACCAGTAAGGCTAACAGCATTAGAAAAGATAGACGCTGCAGGCTGGTTCGCTCAGTAAACGACAATGAACTGCTGAATCGCCGAACTTTAAAAAACAGCAGTACCAGTATCAGGCTGGTCACCAGCGCACCGATTCGGTGTGTGAAGTGAATAGCCGTTCGAGCATCGGAATCCAGCTGTCCGCCAAGATAATTAGGGCCTATGGACTGGCCAACATCAAAGCCGGTGCTCATATCCAGTTCTGGTAACCATTCACCATGGCATTTGGGGAAGTCAGGGCAGGCGAGGGCGGCATAATTAGAGCTGGTCCAGCCACCAAGAGTGACCTGAAGCACAACCACCAAAAGGGCGAGAAAGGCAAAGCGTTTCACTTTTGCTGAGGCTTTCGATATCTCAAGCCGTTTCCAACCAAGTCCTGATAACCTCAAGGTCAAAAGTAACAACAGGCTTAATGTTGCAAAGCCACCCAGCAGGTGCGCTGTCACTACCTGAGGCCATAGCTTCAACGTCACTGTCCACATACCAAAAGCAGCCTGAAGGATAATCAGCCCCAGAGTGATAAAGGGCAGGGCAACGGGCTGACCTTCAATATGCCTATTACGAAAACTGATAACTGCAATCATCAAAACAAGTAATAGCAAACTGCCAGCTACGTAACGATGAACCATTTCAGCCCAGCCTTTCTCTACTTCTACCGGCGCATCGGGAAAGGCCATCTCGGCTACTGCTATTTCCTGAGATGTTTCCGGCACAGTCAGAAAGCCGTAACAGCCGGGCCAGTCCGGACAACCAAGGCCGGCATGGACCAGCCTTGTATAAGCTCCCAAACCCACGACAACGACTGCCAGCAAGGTGGCAAACAGGGAGAGGTTGTATCCTTTTTTTGTTGTTTTCATGGCTTAACCTCAACCACTAATTAAGTGCCTCTAAGCACTTAATGGAATTCCTGATCGTTTATTCGCCCGCCTGCAGCGGGTAAATAAACTTTAAATTCGTTACCAGCCAGCTATTCAGCCAATACTGGATGCTTTTAATAATTTTTGAAGATCCTTAATCAGATCACGACCATACTGGCCTGCTTCGTACTGCATCATAATGTTGCCGAGGGGATCGACGATGTAATAACGGTTTGCTGGCCACTCAGTTTTCTTCAGTGTTTCAAGTACAGAAGCCTTATCAGCCTTTAACCAGAAAACTTCGGGATGTTCTTCCTGCAAGCTTGATGCGGGAAGGCCAGAACCCGAAATGAAAAGCCGCACAACCCGATCTGTTTCACGACCTAGAGCCACATGGGCCTGACGGGTTTGATAAAGGCTTTCCTGACAAATATCACTGGTGCAACCTGATTCACCAATGACGACTATTCCCCATTTACCATCAATCTGCTCAATATCAAAAGTTTGACCATTCTGAGAAAGGTTCATTGATTGAAAACTGGCCGGAGGCAAAAGCAACTCACCTTTATTGGTTCGCCCATCAGGTACGAAGCCGACACCAAAGAAATAGAGATACCAGGCTAAGCCCATAGCTAGAGAGGGAATAAGTATCACCAGATATAACTGCCAGCGTCCTTCACTTCGGTGATTTGAAGCAGCATGACCAGACTTTTGTTTGTAAGAACCTGGTTGATCAGAACTTGGAATGGCCGCATCCTGCATCACGGATGTTCCTCTCTATTGGTAGTGTTATTGAAGGATGTTGAACTTGCATGGTTTTTCATTTGCCACAAATAAAGCGCCAACAGCACCAGCGACATCAGAAACCACTGCACAGCATAGCCAAGATGTTTCTGGGAGCTGGTTCTGAATTCCTGAGGGCGGTATTGCAGAGCGCCTGCCTGGTCTGCATCCAGCTTGAAAATAAACATGGGTACGGATTTATTAAGTGCGTCTGAGACTCTGTTGAAATCAATACTTTGAATTCGTTTTGGCCAGTCTTCTCCCCAGTAATCCTGACCTAGAGTGAAACTGTCACCCAGAAGACGGTAGAGACTTCCTTTGATTTCCAGAGGCCCTGAAGATGTTGTGATATCAGGAAGAACATCCCGAAAGCCTGATACCAGCCAGCCACGATTGATCAACAGCCAGCGACCACTCTCAGTGACGAATGGCATCAACAGGTCATAGCCTGCCTGCCCGTTATGAATCTGGTTATCATGGAGAAAGTACTGGTCAGAAACAAAACGTCCACGGACTTTTACTGGCAAATACATAGGGTCGGCGTAGCGGTTAGCCTCAAAAAGAGACATCACTGGCATCTCAAGCCTTTCCTTAAGGCTCAGCTCCAGATCAAGCTTTTCCTGATATCGGGATAGCTGCCAGAAACCCAGTTTTAAAAGTACAGGCAGGAGCAGTGCCACCAACAGCGACAACTTGACTCGATAACTGAATCTATACTTCAACATCCGGTGCTCCACCACTTTCGTAAACTGGCATCCTGTTTGATGCTGCTGTTAAGCTGGTCGTAGCTTTTAATACCAACACTGGTATTTGTTCAGTTACATCAGCAGGATGCTATTTATGTGGTTGAAAGTTCTTATTGTTATTCTTTTCTTCGGTGTCGTTTTCTGCCTCGGCAGAGGACTCTACTTTTTGCTCACAGGCCACAGTGACTCTGAAAACAGTGGCTCAGAAAAACTGGTGAACTCACTGACGGCTCGAGTCAGTCTTACGGCATTGATTCTGTTGATTATTGTTGTCGCCTGGCTGTCAGGAGATATTCACAGCCAGGCACCCTGGTTAAATCGTTAAATTAAATAGACAAAGATAAACAACCCTATCCACACCACGTCTACGAAGTGCCAGTACCAGCTGGCTGCTTCGAAGCCGAAATGGTTATCCGCTTCAAAGTGACCTTTGTAAATTCTGATGGTCATTATCAGCAGCATGATGGCGCCAAGAGTTACGTGGGCACCATGAAACCCAGTGAGAATGAAGAAGGTTGAACCATAGATACCGGCACTCAGTGTCAGACCCAGGTCGTTGTATGCCTCTGCGTACTCCTCAGCCTGAAAGAACAGGAAAGCAAAACCCAGAATCAGCGTCGCAACCATCCAGACTTTCACTTTATTGCGTTCATTCTTTCTCAGAGCATGATGCGCAATGGTCAACGTGATACTCGAAATCACCAGTAACACAGTGTTCAACAAGGGCAGATGAAACGGATCAATTAATCCTTTGGCACCGGGGAAATTCTGGTTGTCCGGGTTATTGACCAGTGGCCATTCAGCCACAAAGTCAGGCCAGAGAAACTTGTGAGTCATGGCTCCGTCACCTTCTCCTGCCAACCAGGGCACAGAAAGCGAACGAACATAAAACAGGGTTCCAAAGAAGGCGGCAAAGAACATTACTTCCGAAAAGATAAACCAGCCCATTCCCCAGCGGAAACTGCGATCCATCTGTGCGCTGTAAAGTCCTTTTTGAGACTCTTCAATAACATGCCCAAACCAGCCAAACAGCATGTAGGCCATAATCAGTGCACCACCAAACATGACATAGTGGGCAATGGAGTCTTTCACGCCTGCGGACATATCGTTCATCATCATCCCTGCACCGAGTAGAGTGGTGAACAGGCCTACGGAAGCAATGATCGGCCACTTACTCTGAGCCGGAACGTAATAGACAGCAGAATCAGAGGTGGCTTCACCTTCATGACCTTCATGTGCCATCGGTTATCTCCTCGTATATCAGGACGCCAGCGTCCTTTCGCCCATCGTCGTTACATCAAACAGCGTGTACGACAGGGTTAATTTGGTGATATGCCGGGGTAATGCCTGATCCACAATAATTCTCAACGGCATGACTTTTTCTTCACCCGCTTCCAACGTCTGCGTGGTGAAGCAGAAACATTCGACCTTGTGCAGGTAATTAGTGGCCTGAAAAGGCGTAACGCTGGGAATCGCCTGTCCAATCATCTGCTTTTCTGTAGGATTACGAGCCACAAATTCGAGCTCTCCTACCTGACCCGGATGAACCAGAACTTCCGTGACCGTAGGTTTAAAATCCCAACTCATTCCGGTGTTTTTGGTCGCCACAAACTGCACTTTTATGGTTCGGCTGGTATCAACCTTGGCCGTCTCGGCGTTGTAGTTGTAAGGATTCGGGTCAGTTTTACCGTTGAGCCCCGTCACTTTGCAGAAGACGTTGTAGATGGGCACCATAGCAAAACCAAAGCCAAACATTCCGCCTGCCACCAGCCCTGAACGAATCAGGGTTCGACGTGACAGATCAATCGGGCTCTTGTCATCCTTATCAGCCATTACTTCACATCCGGCGGAGTCGTAAAGGTGTGATAAGGAGCAGGTGAGGGCAGACTCCACTCGAGACCATCAGCACCGTCCCAGGGTTTGGCTTCTGCTTTTTCACCGCCTTTAATGCACTTGATGACGATAAACAGGAACAGGAACTGGGTTACCCCGAACATAAACCCACCAATACTGGCGATCATATTGAAGTCCGCAAACTGCAGTGCGTAATCAGGGATTCGCCTTGGCATACCGGCCAGCCCGATAAAGTGCATCGGGAAGAAAGTCAGGTTCATGCCAATGAACGACATCCAGAAATGGGTCTTGGCCAGAGTCTCGTCGTACATATGACCGGTCCACTTTGGTAGCCAGTAATAGGTGGCAGCAAAGATGGCAAAGATGGCCCCAGGCACCAGCACGTAATGGAAATGCGCCACTACGAAATAGGTATCGTGGTACTGGAAATCTGCAGGTGCTATGGAGAGCATCAACCCGGAGAAGCCACCAATGGTAAACAGCACCACGAAGGCAATACTGAACAGCATCGGCGTTTCAAAGGTCATGGAGCCACGGAACATCGTGCTCACCCAGTTGAACACTTTCACTCCCGTTGGTACTGCAATCAGCATGGTGGCGTACATAAAGAACAGCTCACCCACCAATGGAATACCCACGGTGAACATATGGTGCGCCCAGACGATAAACGACAGGAATGCAATACTCGCCACCGCGTACACCATGGATGTGTAACCAAACAGAGGCTTTCGAGCAAAGGCTGGAAGGATGGCAGAGACTATACCGAAAGACGGCAAAATCATGATGTACACTTCCGGATGACCAAAGAACCAGAAAATATGCTGGAACAACACCGGGTCACCACCGCCGCCGGCATTGAAGAAGCTGGTACCGAAGTGAATATCCATCAACATCATGGTCACTGCACCCGCCAGAACCGGCATTACTGCAATCAACAGATAGGCTGTGATCAACCAGGTCCAGACAAACAGCGGCATCTTCATCATGGTCATGCCGGGCGCTCTCAGGTTAAGAATGGTAGCGATAATATTGATCGCTCCCATAATCGATGAGATACCCAGCATGTGGATAGCAAAGATAAAGAAGGTGGTAGAGGGAGGCGCAAAGTCTGTCGACAATGGCGCATAGAAGGTCCAGCCGAAGTTAGGACCACCTCCTTCCATAAACAGAGTGCTCACCAGCATCACTGCCGCAAAAGGAAGTATCCAGAAACTCCAGTTGTTCATTCGTGGCAGTGCCATATCCGGCGCACCAATCATCATCGGAATCATCCAGTTGGCAAGGCCTACGAAAGCTGGCATTACTGCACCAAACACCATAATCAATCCGTGCATGGTGGTCATCTGGTTAAAGAAGGCCGGTTCGACGATCTGCAAGCCGGGCTGAAACAGCTCGGCTCGAATGATCATTGCCATGGCTCCGCCAGTCAGGAACATCGCAAAACTGAACCACAGGTACATTGAGCCAATGTCTTTGTGGTTGGTGGTCAGCACCCACCTCATCAGGCCTTTGGCGGGGCCGTGACGGTGATCGTCATGATGTGTTGTATCAGTCACAGCAGTCATGGTTTCTCCCTCACAGTCCGGCCTGTTTCGTGTTAACGAAAGGCGTCACAGTCTTGTTGTCAGGGTCCGGGGTATATTTCCCGTTTTTCCTGTAATTAAGGATTTCCTTCGGTGTCACCATCTCGCCGGTGTTATTGCCCCAGGCATTTCGCTCGTAGGTGATAACAGCGGCAATCTCGGCTTCATTCAGCTGATTGGCAAAGGACTGCATGGCGGTTCCCTTGATGCCGTTCATAAGGATATCCACATGGTCACCAACCCGGGCTTTATCCACCACGAGGTCAGCACCTTTCAGTGCCGGGAAGATAGGAGGCATACCCTGACCGTTGACCTGGTGGCATACCGCACAGGTTTTCTCATAAACCTTTTTACCGGTCGTCATCAAACGATCCATAGGCCAGTCTTCTTCCAGAATCATGCGCTCTTTGGCAGCGGCTTCCTTACGTTCAACAAGCCATTTTGCGTAGTCTTCTTCTGAACGAACATCCACAACAATGGGCATAAATCCGTGGTCTTTACCGCAGAGCTCAGCACACTGCCCACGGTAGATTCCGGGGCGCTCAATTTTGGTCCAGGCTTCATTAATAAAGCCGGGAATGGCATCCCTTTTTACAGCAAAAGCAGGTACCCACCAGGAATGAATTACATCCGCTGCTGTTACCAGAAAACGAACCTTTTTACCCACTGGTAAAACAAGAGGCTCGTCTACCTCCAACAAATAGTTTGGGTTTTTAATTCGCGAATTTTGAATTTGTTCTCGAGGCGTATTTAAACTACTGAAAAAAGAAACACCTTCACCCACATACTCATACTGCCATTTCCATTGATATCCCGTTATTTTTATATCCACTTCCGATTCATCGGTATTGTAAATATCAATCAGGGTTTTAGTGGCTGGAATGGCCATTCCTACCAAAATTAAAAAGGGTACAGTTGTCCATAAAACTTCCACCAAAGTGCTTTCATGAAACTGTTGAGGAACAGCACCTTTTGACTTTCGATGAACCAGAATGGAATAGAACATGACACCAAAAACAAGCACGCCGATGACAACGCAAATGAGAAAGATGATCATGTGAAGGCTATAGACAGAACGGCTGACGGCAGTCACCCCTTCGGTCATGTTGACGGTCCAGTCAGCCAGAGCAGAACCAGAAACAAATGTTCCTGTTAAACCGACCAACCACCCCAGACGCAAAAAAAACAACGTCTTAAGCTTTGAAGCACTCTTCATATTCGAAGCTCTTTCAGCAATCGAGTGAAAGAGAGCTGGCGTATGCAGCAGCATCATTCCCTTACATCCCCTGACTGTCTGCACAGGCCATCCGCCCGTACAGTGACTTCTTATTATTATTGAGCAGACCCAGAGTCTTGCTTTCAGAGGTGTTGGGACAGTAAGCGAAGAGGTAGAGCCAGAATGAGGGTAAGCCTGATTCCGGGTACTGCATCGTTTACTGATTTAGTTATTGTCGTTGGTCATTCCTGACCTTCACTCGGTTTCTTGCCTGAATAACCTCAGCACACTTTAATTCTTGACCTGTCTATACCTGACCGGTCAATACAACTTCAATACTTCTGCTGGAGAATCGTTATACGATCTAATACAACCTTGTTTGCCCCAGTACTCAGAATCAAAGCATTCAATATTTCAACACAAGCGACCGTTAAGCTCTGACAACGTTTTAATTCCGTTATACCGCTTCGGACCCAACCTGCAAAACACACATCACAGGAACACCCTGCAAATACCAATACCCCATAAGACGTTTATCAGTCTGACAATAATCGCTCACAGAGTATAGTCCCTGTTACTCATTAAACAACATGAGCCCTTAAAAGGAAAACCCCTTTCATTAAACTTGGAAAAAATTACTATTTTGTCGTCTATTCAAAGCATTATATTTTACTGTTTCGTATCTTTTTCTGATTTTCTGAAAATTATTTCATTTAATTTTTATGACATCTTCACAAGCTCTATCTTCATCAACGAATACACATATTGTGTGTCAGTAAATTGACTGCACAAGTTGTTGCATAATTAATAATAACACCTGAATTCAAGACTATTTCTAATCGCACTATTTTTCGATGAGTGTCAAAAAATTGGATCAAAAAACGCTTGTCTTACACTTCTGACTGTGGTCATTTAGTCACTCGGGATGACGTTGCAGTAACCAAAAATAACCAAAAGATCTGGTCAGAAGGCTCATACATAAGTAAGTTGTTTTTTTGTGCATACCTTCAGTGCCCGATTGATCGCAACGGAGAAAATCAT
The DNA here is from genome assembly GCF_009653635.1 of Endozoicomonas sp. OPT23. Taxonomy (GTDB): domain Bacteria; phylum Pseudomonadota; class Gammaproteobacteria; order Pseudomonadales; family Endozoicomonadaceae; genus Endozoicomonas_A. Next base: position 942,989 of record NZ_PPFD01000003.1, read on the forward strand.
GGATGTGCAGGCAATTCACAATCTGATCGATTGTGCCAAAGAACATGAAGTTCATAGCCGTCAGCTTCACTCTCTTGTCAGTCAGCAACTTGAGCAGCTACATCATACGATTGAGCTGCCTGAAGACATGGCTTGTGAAACCCTTCTGAAGTTTACCAACGAATATATAGATCACGTCCCCAACTTTCTTGAAGCGCTCGACAAGGCTTCAGCAGAGCTGAAGATAGAACACTTTATCTCGCCGTTTCTGAGCATTGCCGAGGAAAACTTCCTTGCACCTGTGCTTCAGGCTGAAGCTGAAACCGGCCTGTTTGACCTTCTGGACAAGGCTTACTTCGCTCACCGGCTAATCGAAGAGGTCAATGACAGCTACCTGGCGAAGACTGGCAGTACGCTGATCCCCATGAACATGACCTGGGCCAACCTGATCATTCATGCCATTCTGGGTGAAGAGTTCGGTAACGAGCTGGATAAGATAGTTGAGCAAACGGTGCAGCAGATGATGCGCTCTCACGAAATCTACAACGACCGTATGTTCAAGGACTTTGTGAATAACAGAGACACGGAACTGTGGGTAAATACCTGGTCTCAGTGGAACTGTCTGTCCAGTCGTATGGGTATTGAGCTGAAGTTTACATCTGCTGCCTGATCACAGGTCTACATGTAGAAGTAGTTGTTAATGAAGTTTACTGTTGTCCAGAATATGAACAATCTGCACATCATCACTTCTTGCCTGCTCCTGCTTTAATTCTTCTTCAGGGGAAACTCTCGTTGCCAGAGGTTTCCCCAACAAAGAAGGTTCTTTTTCCATCTCATCCGAAAAACCACAATCTACGCACTCACGAAACTGCTCTTCGTCGATTGTGTACATCTGAATGGTGTCCTGTGCGCCACAGCTGGGGCAGACAACTCCGGCTATAAACTGTTTTTTTACTGTTGTCATGATTGGCTGACTTATCTTTTACTCTGAAGCGCCAGTGTAACCGATAATACAAAATCTTAAATGCAGAAAGCCGGCTCTGGCTTAACAACACGAGCGAGAGACGAGAAGAACGAGGGCTGCTCTTAAGAAAAGTTCGTTCTTCTGGACTCAATGGCAATTCTTATCAAAGCCAGAAAAACTCCAGCCATCAACCCAAGGATAAGTCCCAAAGCTACAATCATGGTTTTTTTCGGTTTTACTGGCGAAGCTGGTATTAAAGCGGGTAAATCCTGAGAGACTGAGTTCCACTTGAGGTGTTTCAGGTCCAGCCCTGCCACCCTCTGACGATCGCCAATCAGTATACTGGCAACTGCCGGTAAATAAGGCCGGGTATCTTTAACTGGCTTACCATTGCGGCTGAACAGTTGGTATCGATTGATCTCCTGCTTTTGAATTGCCAGTTGTTCATTAAGAATACGGGTTCCCAGCATAAAGGACTTATCACCCAGTGTTCTGGAGAGGTTTAGGTTTTTTGACTGCTCAATGTTGCCAGCCTTAGCTACGGCGAGAGCATCTCGTATTGCTATTTCTTTTGTCTGGTTACTCTCTATAAAGCGTGTTTCTATCTCGGCTATTTGGCGATCAATTTTTTCCAGTTTTCGGGAGCGGTCGCTTTCCAAATTGGCCAGTAGCAGCTTTCTTGTATAGGAATAGGCCTCTGGTAGCAGGAAGTCATTAATCAGGTTCGCTGACATCGTCTGACTATCGGACTTATAACTCACTTTGATAAAAGAAATCGGACCGTTTTTCTTTTCTTCATCGGATCGCTCTATGGATAAATCTTTGGTAAATCCTTCCCAGAAAGCACTGACAGTTTGCTCCTTTTGAGAATCGGGAACACCTTCTATCGCTTTTGCTTCCAAACCGCTGGCAGTGAAAACCTTCCTCTGAACCTTGGGGGAAGTTAAAGCTCGATAGAAATGGCTGTAGGTTCTTTCAGGAGTAATAGGGTTAGCTGTTTCATCATTATTTAGCAAACCCCAGACAATATTCAGATCAGTCAAATCCGATGGGTCAGCCATATATATTTTCGTGCTGCTTTCCCAGGCTGCTGGTAGTTTGAAAGCCAGCACTGCAGCCAGAATAACTACAACCACGGTTGTAACCGTTACCAGTCTTTTATGCATCCAAAGCTTGGACATGAGTTCGAACAGGTCTATCTCATCACCGGCCTGAACTATCCCATGAGGGTGAACCTGAATAGCATGATTCGATGTTGTATTAATATTTATTTTCCTGTCCATTGGTTGCCTGAGCAAATAGTAATAGGCCATACATACTTTGTGCGGCTACACCCAAAAATAGCCCAGCAAACACAAAGTGACGATGACGAAGCAGGAAAGAAATTCAAGGTAGGGTGAATCAGAGACCAGAACAGTCGTTCCGATCTCTGACAGTCTTTTAATTAATCCCGCAATGCCTTAGCAGTGCATCAACCTGAGGCTCACGGCCTCTGAAGTTAACGAACAATTCCATAGGTTCAGCCGAACCGCCTTTCTCAAGAATCTCCTGCAGGAAGCTTTGACCTGTCTCAGCGTTAAAAATTCCTTCTTCCTCAAATTTTGAGAAAGCGTCGGCAGACAGTACTTCAGCCCATTTGTAGCTGTAGTAACCCGCCGCATAGCCACCTGCAAAAATATGACTGAAACCATTCTGAAAGCGGTTAAAGGCTGGGGGCATAATGACTGAAACTTGCTTACGCACTGCATCCAGCACTTCCTGAACCGACTTTCCTTCAGCCTGATTCTTATGCAGTTTGAAATCGAACAGAGAGAATTCCAGCTGACGAACCATCATCATCGCTGACTGGAAATTCTTGGCAGCCAGCAGCTTATCCAGTTTATCCTTTGGCAATGGGTCACCGGTTTCAAAATGACCGGAGATTAATGCCAGACCTTCTTCTTCCCAACACCAGTTCTCCATAAACTGACTTGGCAGCTCTACCGCATCCCAGGCAACACCATTGATGCCGGAAACTGCAGCGTAATCTACTCTGGTCAGCATGTGATGAAGGCCGTGACCAAACTCATGGAACAAAGTGACGACTTCATCATGGGTCAACAGGGCAGGCTTATCGCCAACAGGCGGAGTGAAATTACAGGTCAGGTAAGCAACAGGGAGTTGCAGCTTGTCACCAATTTTGCGACGAACACGGCATTCATCCATCCAGGCTCCGCCACGTTTGTGCTCACGGGCAAAGAGATCCAGATAAAAACGGCCAATGACTTCACTGCCTTTCTTCACATTGAAGAAACGAACATCTTTGTGCCAGGTTTCTACACTTTCGTCCTGTTCAAAGCTGATACCGTACAAACGGTTCACGACAGAGAACATACCATCAACTGCTATTTCTGCAGGAAACCAAGGGCGCAGCTCTTCCTGAGAAATCGCATAACGTTGTTGGCGTAACTTCTCACCGTAGTAACCAACGTCCCAAGCCTGGAGGTCTTCAGCGCCATGTTCAGCGTTGGCAAATGCTTTCAACTCAGCCAATTCTTTTTCTGCCTGAGGCTTGCTCTTCTTGGCAAGGTCTTCAAGGAATTCGATAACCTTATCCGTTGAGTCTGCCATTTTGGTGGCAAGGGAATACTCAGCATAATTATCAAAGTCCAGAAGCTGAGCCAGTTCATGACGCAGTTTCAGAATGTCATTAATGTTGTCAGTGTTATCAAATTTTCCGGCATCGGGTCCCTGGTCCGAAGCTCGGGTTGCAAAGGCTGTATAAACCTCCTCACGCAGCTCACGATTGTCGGCATAGGTCATCACCGGCATATAGCTTGGGAAATCCAGGTTCAGTAACCAGCCTTCACTATGGCCTTTAGCTTCTGCCAGTTGTTTTGCACCTGCCAGAGCTGAATCAGGCAAACCCGCCAGTTCAGTTTCATCAGTAATCAGTTTTGACCAGGCCATGGTGGCATCGAGAACGTTATCGGAGAACTTACTGGTCAGCTCAGAAAGCTTCTTCTTGATTTCTCCATAACGGACTTTCTTGTCTTCAGAGAGGGCAACACCAGCGAGTTTAAAATCACGAAGGTTGTCCTCAATGACTTTCTGCTGTGCACTATCGAGCTTGTTAAATTCACCAGACTCACTCAGGGAAAAGTAAGCTTGATAGAGCTTCTGATTCTGTCCCATTTTTGTGGAATATTCAGACAACAATGGCAAACATGAGTTGTAGGCATCGCGAAGCTCATCGCTGTTTACGACCGCATTCATATGCCCCACTGGCGACCATGACTGACTGAGGCGATCTCCAATGCTGTCCATCGGTTCCTGAAGAGAGCTCCAGCTGAACGATGTTGTTTCGTTTAATAGCTTTTCTATCGCGGCTTCGCTATCGCTGATGATCTGTTCAACCGCAGGTTTTACCTGCTCTGGAGTGATCTTTGTAAAAGGAGGAAGTTCGCATTGTTCCAGCAGTGGGTTGGTCATTGTTATCCGGCTCTCTGGTGGCAATTTGTCTTAGGTCTTGAAATCACAATGGGTGCAGTCGCCTTCTGTTTCAAGGACAATGTTTAGTCTGCAGGGTATTTCAACTATAAATACAACATTCGACCACTTTCTCTCAGAGGTAAAGGGAATCATGCCTGAAGCCATCAGAACATTTCGCGGCCATACGCCAAAACTTGGCAAAAAGGTTTTTGTTGATGAAACAGCCGTTGTCCTTGGCGATGTGGAAATCGGTGATGACAGTTCCATCTGGCCAATGGCAGTGGTCCGTGGCGATATGCATAAGATTCGCATTGGAGAACGCACCAGCATTCAGGATGGCTCTGTCCTTCATATCACTCACTCCAGCGACTACAACCCTGACGGTTACCCGTTGATCATTGGTAATGAAGTCACTGTGGGTCATAAAGCGACTCTTCATGGTTGTACCATTCATGATCGCTGCCTGATCGGTATTGGTGCCATTGTTCTTGATGGTGCAGTGATAGAAGAAGAGGTGATTGTTGCTGCGGGCTGCCTGGTACCACCTGGGAAACGTCTGGAAAGCGGCTTCGTTTATAAAGGCAACCCGGCTAAAAAGGTAAGGCCTGTGACAGATAAAGAGAAGTCCTTCTTCTCCTATGGTGCTGGTAACTACGCCCGCCTGAAGGATGAGTATCTGGCAAACTGATATAACCAAACGCTATTTTAGCCCTTAGTCTTACGGACACTCTCTATCCCGCTTCCTAGTCTGAATATTGAGAAATATGGAAAACGAACGTGAAAAGAGAGTGTTATGTCTGAATCAATACAGCCCATAGATACAAGTGCCAACTCACAAATCAATACCAATCTGGTTATTGATGAGCAACTGGACAACCAGGAAATTACTTCTGCCAAAAAAAGAGAAGAGAAGTACCACGACTACCTTGGCGAGGTCAGTGCAGAGCAAAGCAGAATGCCTGTTAAAGATAAAATGGCTCGATTGGCGTTGATAGTTGCTCAAAAGAACCTGTCTATTTAATTCCAGCGACAACATATGCTTTTCATCTGTAATAAATCCATAAGAGGTGATATAAGCTCACCGAAATTTATAACTGCTAGTCTGACTTGTTTTAATGAATAGTTTCTTTTGTGCATGGCTAAATCATCAACCCAGAAGAAATAGAAACATAAGTACTAACACCTATAATTTAAATTATTTACTTATTTGCCAACTGCCCACTCTCTAATAAGCAGTCGAGGCTATTTTTAACCACTTTGTAATCCAGGCTAGATCTGATGGATATTTTCTCCACAACAATATTGCTCTTTTTGATCATGGATCCTTTAGGCAATATCCCTATTTTTATTTCTGTTCTGAAAACAGTTCCCGAACATCGCCGCTCGAAAGTATTGATGAGAGAGATGCTCATTGCACTGTTAATTCTGGTTCTGTTTCTTTTCACAGGTGAACAGATTCTGGCCACACTTCATTTGAAACAGGAATCAGTGAGTATTGCCGGTGCCATTATTCTATTTATGATTGCCGTTAAAATGATTTTTCCTCCTGGCCGTGGCGGAGGTGGCATTATGGGTGATACACCTGACGGCGAGCCTTTCATCGTTCCTCTTGCTATCCCAATGGTGGCGGGGCCTTCAATACTCGCAACCCTGATACTGCTGGGTCACCAGCACCCACAGGAGCAATGGCAGCTGCTAACAGCTGTACTCCTGGCCTGGACTGTCAGTTCTGCTATTCTGCTGTGCTCTGGTCGCTTTATGAAATTACTGGGTGAGCGAGGTGTATTTGCCATTGAACGTTTGATGGGAATGATTCTGGTTATGATTGCAGTACAAATGTTTATGGATGGTATAGCCAGTTATCTGAGTTAATTTCTAGAAACTTAATTTCAAAACTTCTCTGCCTTTCATCAAATAAGTATAAAAGGCAGAGGGATGAAATAAATACCTATCGCACTTTTACCTAGATAATTCTGCATAAAGTCAAAAAAAAGCAATATAGTTATTCTTACAAGATCGATGCTATAAAAACCAAAAAAAATACCAGCGACAGTTACGCTTCCAATCATTTCTCCCATAAAAGTCATTAAAACAAAAAATTAACATGGAGCCTTATTAGTCTACTGCCCTATATCCATTAAAAAGTTTCTTGATTCGAAATCAAACTTTTAGTTATATTCGGGCTTCATTGATTTACGGTTCGGTTATTGCTTAAGCAAAAACCGAAGCAAAGTTAAACAACGTATGCCGTTTTAACAGGATTTGTGTAGCACCTGGCGGATATGTCGAAAGCCGTTCAAAGTATTGATTCTAATAGGTGGCACTCAGGATCGGGTGTTATTCGTCAAATCAGTTATGCACTGTCAAAAACAGTAATTGACTGAATCTCGCTCAAAAATCATAACTCCGACTAAAATTACGCGGTGACTGCATACCCGTAGCTACTGCAAAGGGGGATTTATAAAATGAAGAAGCCATCCAAGGCTCTGAAACTGGCTGGTATCCCAGCCCTGACACTGGCAGCCGCTATTGCTGCCACCACTGCTTCCGCTGCAATCGTGCCGGCTGGTACCCAGCTGTCTGACGTGCAGGAAATTACTCGAGGCAATGGTGCTGAGCCAGCTTCTCTTGACCCCCAGAAAGTAGAGGGTACTCCTGGTTCCCGCGTAACCCGTGACATGTTTGAAGGTCTGGTCACTCAAGATCTGGAAGGCAACACTATTCCAGCACAGGCCGAAAGCTGGAATGTTTCTGCAGACAACAAGGTATTCACCTTTAAACTGCGTAAAGACGCTGTCTGGTCCAATGGTGAGCCTGTAACTGCTGGCGATTTCGTCTTCGCATTTCAGCGCGCTGTAGACCCTGTTACTGCGTCTAACTACGCGTGGTACATGAAAATCCCTACCATCATCAATGCTTCCAACATCATCGCAGGTAAAGCGCCTGTAGATAGTTTGGGTGTTAAAGCTGTTGATGACAAAACCTTCCAGGTAACTCTGGAAAAAGCCGTTCCTTACTTCATCAAGATGCTGGCTCACCAGACCACTTTCCCTGTACCCAAAAAGGTTGTAGAGAAGTTTGGTGCTGACTGGACCAAGGCTGAAAACATCGTTTCCAACGGTGCCTTTGTGATGGACAAGTGGGTTGTTAACGAGCGTATCGTTCTAAAGCGCAACACCAAATACTGGAACGATAAGGAAACGGTTCTCGATCAGGTAACTTTCCTGCCAATCGCTTCCCAGACTGCTGAACTGAACCGTTATAAGGCCGGTGAACTGGACCTGACTAACGAAATCTCTTCCAAGCACTTCGTGTCTCTGCAGAAAGAAATCCCGGGTGAAATAAAGATCACTCCTCAGCTGGGTACTTACTACTACGAGTTCAACACTCAAGTAAAACCATTTGACGATGTTCGTGTACGTAAGGCGTTGTCCTACGCCATTAACCGTGACGCGATCACCAAGAGCATCACCAAAAAAGGTGAGCTCCCTGCTTACGCCTTTACACCAGAAGCTGTTGCCGGCTTTACACCACCGGCTACCGATTACAGCCTGATGACTCAGAAAGAGCGTAACAAGAAGGCGAAAGAACTGCTTGAAGCAGCGGGTTACAACAAGAGCAACCCTCTGAAACTGAACCTGCTGTACAACACCAGTGAATCTCATAAGGACGTTGCTGTAGCCGTTTCTTACATGTGGAAATCTCTGGGTGTTCAGACCACTCTGGAAAATCAGGAATGGAAAACATTCCTGGATACCAAGAACGAAGGCAAGTTCGAAGTTTCCCGTGCAGGCTGGATTGGTGACTACAATGAACCATCCACCATGCTGGACCTGAAAACTACTGGCCACGGTAATAACGATGGCAAGTGGTACAACAAGCGTTACGACCAGATTATGGCTGAGTCCAGACTGGTTTCTTCTGACGAGAAGCGTGTAGCTCTGTACGAAGAAGCTGAGAAGATTCTGGCGGAAGAGATGCCTATCGCACCAATCTACCAATACGTTACACACCGTATGGTTAAGCCTTGGGTCGGTGGTTACACCACCAAAAACGTTGAGGACAACATTTACTCTCGAGACCTCTACATCAAGAAGCACTAACCGCCCTTTTGGGTAAGCAGAAAGGGCAGGTGAAGTATTTCCCTGCCTTTTCAGCGTTTTAATACCAGCCAACGTTGATCACGACAGCTGGTATCGCACCCTGAAGGGAATCAATATCGGTACCTCTATGTTTACATTTGCTATAAAACGCTTTGCCGTTGCTATCCCGACGCTGTTCATTCTCATCACTTTATCTTTTTTCCTGATGCAGATGGCACCTGGCAGCCCGTTTACCGGTGATTTCAATATGCCGCCGGAAATTCTTGCCAACCTCGAGGCCAAGTACCACCTTAACGAGCCTCTGTGGAAACAGTTTGCCTACTACCTGAGTGACCTTCTCCATGGTGATTTGGGTCCGTCCTTCAAGTACAAGGACTACACCGTTAATGAACTGGTAGCTCAAAGCTTTCCGGTTTCCCTGACCATTGGCTCCATTGCTTTTGTTATCACCGTTATCATGGGTGTTGGTCTGGGTACTCTGGCTGCTCTGAAACAGAACAGCTGGGTCGACTACACCGTTATGACCTTCTCCATGGTCGGCGTTGTTCTGCCATCTTTCGTAATTGCACCACTGATGGTTCTGGCATTTGCCGTTGTTCTGCCATGGCTACCGGCCGGTGGCTGGAACGATGGTAGCTGGCAGAATATGGTTCTTCCGGTAGCAGCCATGGCTATCCTCTATGTTGCTGCTGTAGCCCGTATCATGCGATCAAGCATGATTGAAACAATGAACAGTAACTTTATCCGTACTGCTCGTGCCAAAGGTCTGCCAAACAGCCACATCATCTTCAAGCACGCTCTGAAACCATCCCTGCTGCCTGTTGTGTCTTATCTCGGCCCTGCATTTGTCGGCATTATCACCGGCTCCGTTGTTATCGAAACCGTATTTGGTCTGCCAGGAATCGGCCAGCACTTTGTTAATGGTGCTCTTAACCGTGACTACTCCCTGGTACTGGGCCTGACTGTAATCATTGGCGCTCTCACCATTCTGTTTACCGCGATCGTTGACATTCTTTACGGTCTGATCGATCCAAAAATCCGGGTGGGACGTTAATCGCATGGCTGTAACATCAATGAATAAAACGATGAAAGAAGACAACCAGAAAGCGGTTGAAAACTTCTCGGAAGCACTCTCCTCAGGCGGACTGGAAATCGAAGGCCGCAGTCTCTGGGCTGACGCTCGCCGTCGTTTTCTTAATAACAAAGCGGCTGTAGCCAGTATGATCATTCTGGGTATCGTTACCCTGATGGTTACTTTTGGACCATTAATCAGCGACTACGCTTACGACGAAATCGACTGGGGCTACATGGCTGAAGGTCCATCCGCTGAGAACGGCCACTTCTTTGGTACCGATTCTCTGGGTCGAGACCTGTTTGTCCGTACTCTCGAAGGTGGTCGTATCTCCTTCATGGTTGGCGCACTTGGCGCACTGGTAGCGGTACTGATCGGTACGGTCTATGGCGCCACCGCAGGCTTCATGGGTGGTCGTGTTGATAATCTGATGATGCGTGCGCTGGAAATCCTCCAGTCTTTCCCATTCATGTTCCTGGTTATCCTGATGGTGACCTTCTTTGGCCGCTCAATCCTGTTGATATTTGTCGCGATCGGGGCAGTATCATGGCTCGATATGGCGCGAATAGTGAGAGGGCAGACTCTCTCCCTGAAAGGAAAGGAGTTTATTGAAGCCGCTATTGTTTGTGGTGCAACTTCCCGTCAGATCGTGTTCCGTCACCTGATTCCAAACCTGCTGGGTATCGTTGTGGTATACGCCTCCCTGCTGGTACCTGGCATGATTTTGTTTGAGTCTTTCCTCAGCTTCCTGGGCCTTGGTGTTCAAGAGCCAATGACCAGCTGGGGCGCTCTGGTTAACGAAGGTGCACAAACTATGGATGTAGCCTTATGGCAGCTGGCTTTCCCAACAGCGTTCCTGGTTATCACCCTGTTCTGTTTTAACTTTATCGGCGACGGTCTGCGTGACGCGCTGGATCCTAAAGATCGCTAACCGGAGGTTTCAATGAGTCTTCTAGATGTAGATAACCTGCGGGTTAGATTTACGACACCCGACGGCGATGTAACCGCCGTCAACAACATGACCTTCACACTCGAAGCCGGTCAAACTCTCGGCCTCGTAGGTGAATCCGGTTCCGGTAAAAGCCAGACGGCTTTCGCCCTGATGGGGCTGCTGGCCAAGAACGGCATCATCGAAGGTTCTGCCAAATTTGAAGGTAAGGAAGTACTGGGTCTGACCGAAGCCGAGCTGAACAAAGTTCGTGCTGAGCAGATTGCCATGATCTTCCAGGACCCGATGACCTCCCTGAATCCCTACATGAAAGTAGGTCCGCAGCTGATGGAAGTACTTCAGCTGCATAAGGGCATGAGCAAGAAAGAAGCCTTTGAAGAATCCGTGAAAATGCTGGACGCGGTAAAAATGCCGGAAGCCCGCAAGCGGATGGATATGTACCCGTACGAATTCTCTGGCGGTATGCGTCAGCGTGTAATGATCGCTATGGCATTGCTCTGTCGTCCAAAACTGTTGATTGCTGACGAGCCAACCACTGCTCTGGACGTAACCGTTCAGGCTCAGATTATGGAACTGCTGAACGAACTGAAAAGTGAATTCAACACCGCCATCATCATGATCACCCACGATCTGGGTGTGGTAGCGGGTATCTGCGACAAAGTGCTGGTGATGTACGCTGGTCGTACCATGGAGTACGGCACCACTAACGACGTATTCTACGATCCTCGTCATCCATACTCTGCCGGCCTACTGGAAGCTATTCCGCGTCTGGATACTGAAGGTGAGGTTCTGCCTACTATCCCGGGCAATCCACCAAACCTGCTGAGTCTGCCAACCGGCTGTCCATTCCAGGAGCGTTGCGCTCATGTGATGGACAAGTGTCGTAAAGAAGCACCACCACTGGAAACCTTTGACGATGGTCGTCAAAAAGCCTGCTTCTGGACTCCAGACACTATTGCAACCAGTAACGCACCTGCTGAAGGAGTCGTGGCATGAGTAATGAACCGATCCTGAAAGTACGTGACGTCAAGGTTCACTTTCCTATCCACAAGGCCAAGAAGTGGCCATGGGATAAGGCTCCGATGCTGAAGGCCGTTGATGGCGTCAACATCGACCTGTATGCCGGTGAAACTTTGGGTGTAGTAGGTGAGTCCGGTTGTGGTAAGTCTACTTTTGCCCGCGCCATTATCGGCCTGGTAAAAGCCACCGAAGGTCAAATCGAGTGGAACGGTAAGAACATCGTTGGATTGTCTGAAAAAGACATGAACGAAGTCCGTAAAGACATTCAGATGATCTTCCAGGACCCGCTGGCGTCCCTGAACCCTCGTATGACCATCGGCGATATCATTGCCGAGCCACTGCGTAACTATTACCCGGAAACACCCAAGGCAGAAGTTCTGCAGCGTGTCCGTGAAATGATGACGAAGGTAGGTTTGCTGCCTAACGTAATCAACCGTTACCCGCACGAATTCTCCGGCGGTCAGTGTCAGCGTATCGGTATTGCCCGGGCATTGATTCTGAAACCAAAGCTGATCATCTGTGATGAGCCGGTAAGTGCTCTGGACGTATCCATTCAGGCTCAGGTGGTTAACCTGCTGAAAGAGATTCAGAAGGAGATGGGCTTGTCCCTGATCTTTATCGCCCACGACCTGAGTGTTGTAAAACACATCAGTGACCGTGTACTGGTAATGTATCTCGGCAACGAAGTGGAAACGGCCAAGTCCGAACCTATGTACGCTGACCCTCGTCATCCGTACACCAAGGCTTTGCTGTCTGCAGTTCCGATTCCTGATCCGAAGCTGGAAAGAGCTAAGGAGATTGAACTGCTGGAAGGTGACCTGCCTTCTCCTATCAGCCCGCCTTCAGGTTGCGTGTTCAGAACCCGCTGCCCGATTGCTGATGCCAGCTGTGCGAAAGATCGCCCGATCCTGAGTGATCTGGGACAAGAGCACTATGTAGCTTGTCCTAAAGCACTGTAATAGCATGCTGCTTTAATAAAAAGGCTGCACCCTTAGAGGGGTGCGGCTTTTTTCATATTTGAAATAGCTGAATCACCAAAAGGAATCTACTTTTAAGCCTTTAATTATATAACTCTGAGTTGTTATGAGACTGAGGCTAATAATAATTTCAGCACTAGCCATGAGTGCCTACTTTATTTCATATCCAGCCTCAGCCAAGCCATGGAAGCTGACGTTAATTGAGGTCGAACACGACGGATACTGTTTCTATCACTCAATAGCTAACCTACTTAGAAGTGGAGATACTGCGGAACAGCTTTACCAAAGATTAAGGCGCCACCTGAATAATTTTAACCCATTAATGCCTTCGAATCTGGAAGATAACTTAGGGCATATTGTTGTTAATTCATCCATTTCAGACCTGAGTCACCACTTATTGCACACTCCATGCAAAGATGATTCATCAAGCTGGCAGGGAAGTGCGGAAGCAGTCGCTATGGCCGACATGCTGGGGCAATCCATCCTTGTTCTTCAGCTGAATTCCTCATTCCAAATAATCCCTGAAAGTATTCTGATTAATTCATCCGGTGCTTTTTCTGTCTACAGCCCGCAGTTTGCATCCCAACCCATGCCTGAGCACCAACTGGTTCTTTTTGAAGGAATGTGGTTTGCACTTCAAGCAGAGCCTGAAACACCAGAGGATACTTGGACATCTGGAATTCAGAATTATCTTCAGCAACTTCAGCAACTACTTTCAGTTCATACTTCCGGATTGGGAGAAGAGCTCATTCAACTTCCGGACATACAACTTGAAATAAGTAATAACAGCAGCGTAATCCTCCACCAGCTTCAATTCTTAAGACAATCCTGCAAAAGGCTGGCAGATATTCAGATGGGTGTTTCAGAGCTAAGTCCAACTGCTGTTGACTGCTGTGTACTGGAACAATTACTTAATCTGGTTAGCCAGATTACTGATCAGATTAATATTTTATTGAATCCGATCTGCTCGGCAACGCTAACTTCTGCTCTTGCGAATTACCTCGAGGCTCACTCTATAGAACAGCAAACATTGTGTACTCAAATTATAAGTATGCAAAACTCTGCAGAAACAGTTATCAAAATCATTTTGCGCCTGTTACAAAACACAGAGAGTACAAACAGTCAGTGCCGTGAGATAGTCGCCTCCTCTCAGGATACAAAAACCAATAAACATCCTTCCAGTCAGATAATGATTCACACTGGCGGTATGACTTTCGAATTTGACCAGAATAACTCCGTCCATCATATTCTTGGCTCTCTTCACTATGCTTCATTAGTATTCGAGCTTGTTACGAACCTTTTAAACAGCTGTGCCTTATCTCCTCTGGAAGACGCTGAATTAAATAAAGCTATTCATTCAATTCAGAGCATTCGAGGCTTCAAAAGGCTGGCAATTAGTACTGAAGGTGCAGTGCCTGATCGATTGCAGCCACTGAACCAAATAATCACCGAAGCTAGTGAAAGACTGCACGTGCTTATTCATGCCTTGGGAAGAAGGTACTTTCCAGATCAGTGGCAAAACACTTCATACGTTCCAATCACGATTGCGCTGGGCCTTTTCATCATCTTTCACAGCGACAACTTTGTGCCGCGAGGAGGTTGGCGAGACTCTCAGTGATTACTCCGAGTCAGGCTAGGTAAAATCACTCTAAAATAAGCCCTGTTTTGTCCCTGATGCGACGCTGCAACAAAAACGCTAACAGACACACCAAAGACAGATAATAACCAGGAGCAGAAACCGTACCCGTCCACTCCATCAGACCTATAGCTATGAGTGGTGCCGTTCCGCCAAAAACGACAATGGCAATATTGTAAGGAACCATTGTTCCAGACATTCTTATACGGGCAGGTAACAGCTCAGTATATAAAGCGCTGCTGACCCCCAGAGTGCAACCACCCAGCATTGCGAATACGCCCTGAACTATTGCACAGGCAACCCAGCCATAACCTTCATTAAGCAGAGAATAAGCAGGCACCGAAATCAGAGTGATGCATGTAAGGCAAAGGCTATAAACTTTTCGACGGCCAAACCGGTCTCCCAACCAGCCCCCCAATGCAGAGAATGCAACAAGGCCAACAAGGTTAATGCTGTTAATCAGCATGGCTGTTTGTTTGGGGATAGCCAGAATCTCGATCATCTGCGTGCTGAAGAAAACAAAAAACAGATGAAAAATCAGAGTGTTTACACCAACCACCATAAGCATTCTCAATAATCCGACATACTCACTGGTATAGAGCCTGGTGTTGATCGGTTCAGCATTGTTATCTGGCAACCTGGGGAGCTTTTTCCTGGCTCCCCACGCAGTAAAACAAACGATCCCCCCAAACCAGAAAGGCAGTCTCCAGCCCCAGCTGTATAACTGTTCGTCCGGAAGCAGATATATAAGAGCTACTACAAGAGAAGAAAGCAGCGTTCCCAGCATGCCACTGCTGTGGGCAAGACTGGTGATAAATCCTCGCCTGGAAGGCGGAGCCATTTCTCCGAGACAAACCAGTACCGAGCAGAACTCGCCCGCCATACCAAAACCCTGCAACAGCCGTAAAAGCACTAGTAAAACAGTCGCCATCACTCCGGCACTGGCAGCATCCGGCAAACAGCCAATACCAAATGTCCCAAGCCCAGTTGCGAAACAGCTCAACAGCAGCACTCTGCGCCTTCCGTAACAGTCACCGAGATAACCAAGAATGACACCACTGACTGGGCGTATCAGCATGCCTGACGCAAAGAGTACAAAGCTGTTTAGTAGAGAAGTGAGACGATCATCAGATGGAAAAAAGAGTGTGGCAATAACAGGCGTCATCAGGCCATAGAGAATGTAGTCGTAATACTCAATGATATTGCCCAGTAAAAGCCCTGCCAGCTGCTTTCTGGAAAGAGAGTACTCCTTATTCAATATTTGCACCTTCTTATCGTGAAGCGCTACGTCGTGAAGGGCTTCTTCACTTGAGGCTGATTTATTTGAATGGTTTCTATAAAACGAGAACATCAGGTTAGTTAATATTCAGCAAAATGCCTGCAGTCGATAAGCCGCACTGCAAAGAGAAGCTATTCTCTAATAAAGAACTTGGAACCGACTGACAGCTATGGATGGCAGCAAAGATCTTTCTTCATCAGGGGAGTTTCTATTACTGGACGCTTCTCCAGCAGGTGCAGGCCTGCGAGACGAGATTAAAGGGAAGCTGATAGCAAAATTTAAGGAAATGAGTGTCAAGGCCCGCTCTAATGATGAAATGCTTATTCCCAGAGCATCCAGGGAAGTAGCTATCAGCCAGCCGCTTACTAGAACTGTTCAGAGGGTTCTGCATTCATATAAGGACACACAAAAAGTGTGTGCTGAACCATTTATTATTCTTCCCAACCGGCTGCCAGAAGAGGTTCAATCAATGACCTCTGCTCAAGCAGTTTTCTGTTCTGACCAAGAGTTACTTGCTGATCTAAATATCGATAAAGCAAGCTACCTTCAGTATTCTGACGCGGTTATTAAAGTCACCCCGACTATCTCTGACATCAAACAAACCAGTAGCCGTTCAAGCTGTTTCCTTTTAGCCAGCCTGGCCAGTTATGCTGCTTCACCCACTGGTCAAAGAGTCATAGCCAGCTCTATAAACCACGAACGAGATCATTACTTCAGAGTTACCCTTTTTGACCCCATTCTTGAGCAGGACACGCCTGTGATTGTGTCCTCACACAGGCTGCTCAATAGCAATAATCAGGATATCTTCTCATTCAGAGACTCTCTTGCTTCCAGTTGGCCTGGCCTTTTTGAAAAGGCATACCTGGCGCTTATGCTCAATCGAAGAGAATGCCTTCAAAGCCTGATACAGGAAGAGGTCAGTGCACCTGTAATAAGAGAGCTAAATACGCAGCTTGAGCTACTGCCCGGAGCAGGAGGTAAAGGAAACCCTCTGGATTATTCAGATGCCAGAAACAGTCTTCGTTGCCTGCCAGAGATTCAATTTCTTGCAAAGCCACTTCTTAAAAGGTCTTCAAATTATATTGAAATTCCAGCTGCTCAGCTTGATACGAAAACGACCAGAGAACTGATAAAGCAGAATCTGAGGTGTGCAGTACCTGTTGTGCTGGGAAAATCCGGCTCTGCCGGATCAGTATTAAGCAGCCTTACTGGAGGTACTTCTGCCAACCATGTTGTTGCGGCCATCGCTTTGGGGGCTGGATTCGATTCAGATAAACGCTGGCAGGAAGGTATATTTACATTCGACCCTTACGGTGATGATGATCCAGCTGTGCTCAGAAAAACATTAGCCAATATTTTCGATTCACAGGCCGCTATTCAGAAAAACGAAACAGAAACCTCGTTTATAAAAGGGCAGGATGAATACGAGATTTTGCTGGTTAGCAGTGATTACTCAAAGAGAAAGTTCGAGCTCCCATCTTCATGCCACTGCATTAATTTCATCCCATTCAGCGTACTTAAATCACAATATTCTCAGGCGGTAATAGCTCGAGGAGGAATCAGCACCACTCGACCTGATTTATCTACCTAGAGGGGTTGCCTCCGATAGCTTTCAGGGGTTTAATTCGCCCATCAAAAATACCTGGTAAATGACGGATGTTAGCTTGCCCTGTTCTCAACGGTTAAGCCTGAACGTCGATACCAATTTCACTCGAATAACTTTCCAGAAACCACTTAGCCGCTAAGTTAACTAATAAGTTGTCCCGATCCGCGCCTGCCTGTTCAGAGCCGCGGTACTGTCGGTTTTAAAAGGAAAAGCACCATGCTGAAAGACAATACCTATTCCGAAACGCTTTACGATGGTTACGGCCAGAGCTTTTCCGTGGACGAACTGTTGTTTGAGCATCAGACCGAACACCAGCATCTGGTGATTTTCAACAACAAGGCATTTGGCCGCATGATGGCTCTGGACGGCGTAATCCAGACCACCGAACGTGATGAGTTTATCTACCACGAGATGATGACTCATGTGCCTATTCTGTCCCATGGCAATGCTAAGCGTGTGCTGATCATCGGCGGTGGCGACGGCGGCATCCTTCGTGAAGTGTTGCGTCACAAAAGCATTGAGCACGTGACCATGGTTGAGATCGACAACGCCGTGGTAGAAATGTGCAAGAAGTGGCTGCCAAACCACTCGGCAGGCGCTTTCGACGAACCAAGAACCAACCTGGTGATTGCTGACGGCGTAGACTTCGTTAACAACCCGGAACTGGCGGCTGATGGCAGCTTCGACGTTATCATTTCCGACTGCACCGACCCGATTGGTCCGGGTGAAGTTCTGTTCTCCTCCGACTTCTACGCTGGTTGCAAGCGCCTGCTGACTGAAGGCGGCATCTTTGTTGCTCAAAACGGCGTCTGCTTCATGCAGCTGGAAGAGGTGGAAACCACCGTTCGCCGCTTGAGCCCTTACATGAGCGACACCAACTTCTACAACGCTGCCGTTCCTACTTACGTTGGCGGTGTAATGACCTTCGCATGGGGTTCCGACAACCATGAAGCACGCAAGCTGCCTCTGGATGTGATCACCCAACGCTTTGCAGCCAGCGGTATCGAAACCCGCTACTACACTCCGGCTATCCATCAGGCCTGCTTTGCTCTTCCGGCCTACGTAGAACAGGCGATAAACAAGGTTAATGGCTAAAGATATTAATCAACCTCTGTTAAAAGAGCCGGACATGCTTCCGGAAGGCCCCGTAGAAAGCGGCTGGAGCGTTGAAGAATCACGCTCCACTTACAATGCCCGCTACTGGAGTCAGGGGTACTTCGACATCAACGACAATGGGGAAGTGGTTTACCTTCCTCAGGGTCGCCCTGCGGTCAGTCTGAACGATATTGCTGCTCAGCTGGTGCGCAAGGGTGCCTCTCTGCCGGTACTGGTTCGCTTCCCTGAAATACTTCATCACAGGGTGAACACGCTCTGCGATGCCTTTAATCAGGCCATCCATGAGTACGGCTACCAGAATGAGTATCTTGCGGTTTACCCCATCAAGGTGAACCAGCAGCGCACGGTTGTGGAAGAGATTCTGGAAAGCCAGTCTGCCCGTCAGGATCGTCAGCTGGGTCTGGAAGCAGGCTCAAAGCCTGAGCTTCTGGCCGTGCTGGCAATGGCCAACCGTGCCAGCTCGGTAATCGTTTGCAACGGTTACAAGGATAAGGAATACATTCGTCTGGCGCTGATCGGTGAAAAGCTGGGGCATCAGGTTTATATCGTTCTGGAAAAAATGACCGAGCTGGAAATGGTCATGAAGGAAGCCAAAGAGCTGGGCGTTACGCCTCGCCTTGGCCTTCGGGTTCGCCTTGCGTCGCAGGGTAAAGGCAAGTGGCAGGCCAGCGGTGGTGAGAAATCCAAGTTCGGTCTTTCTGCCAGCCAGGTTCTGACCGTTATCGGCAAACTTAAAGCCGGTGGCAATCTCGACAGCATGCAATTGCTGCATTTCCATCTCGGTTCACAGATGTCCAACATTCGAGATATTCGTCACGGTATCAGTGAGTGTGCACGGGTTTATGCTGAGCTCTTTCGACTGGGTGCACCGATTCACTGCATCGACGTCGGTGGAGGTCTGGCTGTGGATTATGAAGGCACTCGCAGTCAGAGCAGTTGCTCCATGAACTACGGTCTGCAGGAATATGCGAACAATATCGTCTATACCATTGGAGATCTTTGTGCAGAGCAGGAAATTCCGGTTCCACGAATCATCTCCGAATCCGGTCGAAACCTGACGGCTCACCACGCTGTTCTGATCACCGACGTAGTCGGTGTCGAAAGCTACGAGCCTGAAGAACAGGAAGCACCTGCGGAAGAAGATCCGCAATTGCTCCACAATATGTGGCACTCCTGGCAGGAGCTGGAGAAAGGCGTTTCCCAGCGTGCTCTGGGGGAGATTTTCCATGATACCCAAAGCGACGTAACAGAGGTTCATACTCAGTTTGGCATGGGAATGCTGGACCTTCAGCAACGCGCCTGGGCTGAGAACATAAACCTGCGTATCTGTTATGAGCTGTCAAAACGGCTTTCTCACAAAAACCGTTCACATCGCCCCATCATTGATGAACTCAGTGAGAAACTGGCTGACAAGTTCTATGTGAACTTTTCTCTGTTTCAGTCTCTACCCGATGCCTGGGGTATTGATCAGGTCTTCCCTGTACTTCCACTGTCTGGTCTGAATCGTCCACCAGAGAAGCGTGCGGTGATGCTGGATATCACCTGCGATTCCGACGGCACCATTGACCAGTATGTGGACGGGCAGGGCATAGAAACTACGTTGCCGGTTCCTGAATGGCACCCGGATAAGCCTTATATGATCGGTATTTTTCTGGTCGGCGCTTATCAGGAAATTCTTGGTGATATGCATAACCTGTTTGGTGACACAGACACGGTTTCTGTTCGTGTTAGCGACATTGGTCTTATAGAACTGTCTGACTATCAGGCCGGTGATTCGGTCGAAGACGTGCTTCGCTACGTTAACCTGAAGCCGGAAAGCTTCCTGCACACCTATCAGAAACTGGTGGAAGACTACCTGCCTGAAGAAGAGCGGGAATCGGTTCTCGATGAACTGGAAGCAGGCCTGAAAGGCTATACCTACCTCGAACATCTTGGAGGAAACGAGCTGTGATGTTCTTCGAAGGCTCTGAAAAAAAAGTAGAAGTCGTTACAGCTTCTGAAGCCGGTTCTCTGAGAGAACTGGGCCGTGAATACTGGGCAAAGGTGGTTGCCAAAGCTCAGGCTGAAATCCTGACCACCATCAGCAACGATGACTGCGATGCTTATCTACTGTCTGAGTCCAGTCTGTTTGTCTGGAAAGACCGCTTCCTGATGCTGACTTGTGGCACCACCACACTGATTGATGCATTTTTGCATTTTCTCGACAGTATCAACGAAGATCACCTGCTTTTTGCCAGCTATCAGCGCAAGAACGAGTATATGTCTCACCTGCAGGTGACATCGTGGGAGCAGGATATCGAACGTCTGAAAGCGCGTATTCCAGGCAAAGCGTTCCGACTGGGCAATATGGACAGCCACCATAACTACATCTTTCATATGGACCGTCCTTACTCACCGGATGACTGTGATCAAACCAGTGAACTGCTGATGTATCACATCAAGGGTGAGGGTGCTGAGTATTTGCGCAGTGAAGGCCAGACCATTGAAGGTATTCGCAAGCTGCTAAGACTGGATGAGATTCTGCCAGGCTTTGCACTGAGTGACTGGCTGTTCGAACCTTTCGGTTATTCCCTGAATGCCATCAAGGGTGATCGCTACGCCACTTTCCATATCACGCCTCAGGAAGACAGCTCTTACGTCAGCTTTGAAACCAATCTGGATGTTCAGGAAGATACACAGATTCTGGAGAAGCTGCTGGAAGCCCTGAAGCCGGGCAGCTGGGACCTGATTGGTTTTAACTCGCCAGCGCCTCTGCGTGAAAATGGCGAATTCAGTTGCATGACCGAGTGTCAGCTGCCACTGAAATGTGGGTATGATATGAGTTTCAATCATTACCAACACAAGGCTCACTGCAAGGTTGAGGCCGAGGAACTGGTATGAGTACTCTCGGAAAGCGGGAAGACTATTCCCTTTACTCCAATGCCTTCGGGTTTCTGAGGCAGCCACTGGATTTCGATCCGGTGAATGCTGATTCGGATGTGATTGTCACAGGCATTCCCTTTGATATCGCTACCACTGGTCGCAGCGGCAGTCGTTTCGGGCCTGAGGCCATTCGTAAGGCATCGGTGAATCTGGCCTGGGAAGGCAAGCGTTACCCATGGTTTTATAACTTCCAGAAGCATCTGTCAGTGGCTGACTGCGGCGATCTGGTGTTTGACTGCGGTGATGCTCAGGATATGTGCGACACCCTGTTCGCTCACTCTGATCAGATCATTGCTTCCGGCAAACGTATGCTCAGCTTTGGTGGCGATCACTTCGTGACTCTGCCTCTATTGAGAGCACACGCCAAACACTATGGTCCGCTGGCTCTGGTGCATTTCGATGCTCACACCGATGACTATGATCAGGGCGGCAAGTTTGACCACGGCACCATGTTCCACCACGCTCAGACTGAAGGTTTGATCGATGCGTCTGCATCGGTTCAGATCGGTATTCGCACCACTTACGACCATGAAAACACACCGTTTAATGTGCTGGATGCCAGCTATGTGAACAGTGCTCCTGTGGATGAAATTCTGCAGAAGATTCGTGAAACAGTGGGTGATCGTCGTATTTATCTGACGTTTGACGTTGATGGTCTTGATCCGGCTTATGCACCCGGCACAGGAACACCTGTCTGTGGTGGTTTAACGACAGATCGTGCTCTGCACTTGCTGCGTGGTTTGCAGGGATTGGATATTGTCGGTATGGATGTGGTGGAAGTGGCTCCGGCTTACGACCATGGTGATATTACCGCTCTGGCGGGTGCTACTGTGGCGCTGGAGATGCTTTATCTTCAGGCTGAATTAAAAAAACAGTAATTTTATTGGGAAGCCCA
This sequence comes from Endozoicomonas sp. OPT23, assembly GCF_009653635.1. Lineage (GTDB taxonomy): Bacteria > Pseudomonadota > Gammaproteobacteria > Pseudomonadales > Endozoicomonadaceae > Endozoicomonas_A. The sequence continues at coordinate 964,978 of NZ_PPFD01000003.1, forward strand.
GATTATGGGCTTTTCTCTCGCAAGTCTTTACTTATAGTTCCTCATCTTCTAATTCATCGTCGTCCACATCTCCATCTGAGGTAGGTGACCAGCCATGCCTGTCATAACCTTCTTTATCTACATCAGACACCAGTGGCAATTCAGGTTCGTTACTTGTGATCGCCGGTGATTGAAACTGGCAAGCCTGATTTGTCAGAGACGAAAATTCAGTGCTCAATGTTGATGGGGGAGTGAATGAGCCTGATGGAGAGCCTGAGTGACGGCTTGCTCTGTAAGGGGAGCTGGAGCTTCTCTCCCTCCTGTGAACCCAAACACCACTAACTCTTTCTCTTGAAACACTTCCAGTACTACCTGCTCTTGGTCTTTGGTTATCACTCAATTGTCTTAGGTACTCTTGTCTCCAGTACCATTGATTTAATTCCCCAGAGTCAATTCCATTGCTCGCTGCAAATACGTTCCGCAACGCCTGATCTCTCAAGTCTCCATTTTTGAAGGCCTGTTCAACCATTGCTTTTAATTCCAGGTCACTCAAAAATGCAAAGTCCATTTTTGGTAAAAAAGAAGGAAAAGGATTTTTTGGTCTTCTATTCGGATCATCATCGCCTCTTTCTTCTCCACCAGTTTGCCTTATTGTCAGCATATTCAACTCAAAAGACTGAGCACGAGGGTTAAAAAACTCTTCACCCCATTCGTAAGTTTCAGAAAAACGAACCTTACTTTTCGAGTAACCGGATGCTTTTGAATAGCTTTCCGGATCATAAGCCATCAGATATGAATGGCTATCAAACTGTATAAGCTGGTTTGCACAAAATGGCGCAGATGGCAGGTTTATCCTGATATAACTTTCTTCTACCTCTGTCTTACACCCCACAAAGCTACCACTACTTGAGCAGTTATTTTCCTTCAGTTTCTTTATATCTTCAGGACCAGGAGGAGAGGGCAGTTGAGTCCAGATATAAACAGGTTGAGAGTTTTCAAATTCTTCTGAAGACAGTTCAATGGTGTAACTGATTGGATCTGGATACTGAATTTCTACCGGTGACGGGTCTCTTTCAAGGCTCTGAAGCACAGCCAACGAAACTAAAAATAAGTCTATATAAATATTAGCCTGCGGTGTTGGCGAAGCAGTCAGGCTAACGGCTTTGGCCTGGGGAGCAATAAGCTGAATAAACAGAACTGAGAGCAACAACACGCGTTTCATGAGTAACGACCAAAGATCTCATTTTTCAGTTGATATCAGGCCAACTGCATTCCCTTATCAAGATTGGTCCAGGAGTTCTGCCTGACAGGAAGCTGGCCCAAAAGGCCGACTACTTCGAGTTTGTCAGAGCAAGATAGCAGAGCAGGGTGAGAGCCGGGCTCTCCTTCAGGAATGGACTGACCAATGGTTTTATAGAGCTCAACCCAGTAGGGAAAAAGCTCTCCGGTTTCCAGATCCCTGAACCCCATTGGAGTTTCGGGAAAGACAGGGATATTGCCGTTGGCATAACGAAAAGCTTCCAGAATTAAGGCACTGCAATACCAGCTTCTGGATTTTGCGGAGTAATCAATATTGTAGGGAAGCTGCAATTGCTGATCGGCAAAAGCAACAGCACCTTCTGCCAAAGCTGAGTACCGGGGTTTAACCCTTGCATGAAGGATACACGGGCGATCCAGACCATCAACAACAGAGCGGGAAATAAAGTAGTCCAGAGTCGTTTTTTGAACTCTGGGCATAATGGCTTCTATCACTTCATTTTCGCCGGAATAGATGGCCACATGATTAATGGCCATTCCGTTATAGCCTGCAAAGAGTCGGCTGATAATCCATTCCAGCTCACCGCCAGTGCGGAATTGAAACAGTAGATCACCCTTTTGCAGGCCAGTCAGCATATCAGCTCATCTCTTGTCGGAGTTTTGTGAAGACTGCTTCCGTGTCGGGCCGAACTCCTCGCCAGATAGCGAACTGTTCAGCGGCCTGTTCTACCAGCATACCCAGACCATCAATGACTTTTCCAGCCCCCTGGTCCAGAGCCCACTGATTAAAGACTGTGGTTCCGGCTGAATACATCATGTCGTAGCAGGTAGTTGTCCTGGTAATCACTGAGGCAGGAACCGGTGGTAAATCCCCGTGTAAGCTGGCTGATGTACCATTAATGATAACGTCAAAGCTGCCAGTGACTTCTGCAAAACCACAGGCGGAAACAGGTTTACCTGAGAACAGCTCGGCCAGAGTTTCTGCCTTACTGACAGTCCGGTTGGCAATCACCACGTCCTTTGGCTGCTCAGCCAGAATTGGCTCAAGAACACCTCTGACAGCACCACCAGCACCAAGCACCAGAACACGGGCATCTTTCAGAGACACACCATTGTTCATCTTCAAATCTCTAACCAGTCCAAGGCCATCGGTGTTATCACCCTTCAGCTTGCCTTCACTGTCTAGCCAGAGCGTGTTCAAGGCACCAGCCTTTTCGGCTCGCTCTGTACGAATCTCTGCCAGCTGCCATGCCTGTTCCTTGAAAGGCACAGTGATGCTGAGCCCAAGGTGTCCACCCTGATCAAAAAAGGTTGCCAGTGCTTTTTCAAAGCCATTCGCCTCCACCAGCTGAGCCGCATAGTGCAGCTTCTGGTCAGTAGCATCAGCGAACATCGCATGAATGAAAGGAGACTTACTGTGAGCAATGGGATTGCCCATTACCGCATAATGATCAACCGCTGTGGCCATGGTGTCGTCTCCGTTTATACCCAGTCTCTTGGCTTCAGGAACTCATTGTAGAGCCTTGCTTCTTCAGTGCCATCTTCCGGATGCCAGTTGTAATCCCAGCGCACTACTGGCGGCAGAGACATAAGAATAGACTCGGTTCGACCACCTGACTGAAGACCAAACAGGGTGCCACGGTCATAAACCAGGTTGAACTCCACATAACGGCCACGACGGTATTCCTGGAAACGGCGTTGCTGCTCGGTGTATTCAGACTCTTTGCGCTTGTGAACAATAGGCTGATAAGCCTTGATAAAACTGTCACCCACGGACTGCATAAATTCAAAGCAGCGTTCGAAAGGCCATTCGTTCAGATCATCGTAGAACAGACCACCGACACCCCGAGTTTCGTTGCGATGCTTGAGGAAGAAATACTCATCACACCACCTTTTAAACCTTGGATAAACGTCTTCACCAAAAGGATCGCAGGCGTCTTTGGCGGTCTGGTGCCAGTGCAGGCAGTCTTCTTCAAATGGATAATAAGGCGTCAGGTCGTAGCCGCCGCCAAACCACCAGACAGGGTCTTCACCTTCTTTCTCAGCCACCAGCAGACGAACGTTGGCATGAGATGTTGGCACTAGCGGGTTACGTGGGTGTAGAACCAGAGAAACACCCATAGCCTGAAAGCTGCGACCTTCAAGCTCGGGGCGGCTGGCTGTAGAAGATGCTGGCAGCTTGTCGCCTTTTACAAAGGAGAAGTTCACACCGCCTTTCTCAAAGATATTGCCACCTTCAATAACACGGGCACGGCCTCCACCGCCACCATGGTATTCCCAGCTTTCTTCTTTAAAACAGGCAGAACCATCTTCCTGTTCAAGCGCCTTGCAGATATTGTCCTGCAGGGACATCAGATACTGTTTAACCTGCTCAACCGCTTCACTGGCGGCCTTTGATGAAAAGTCTTTCACGGTGTTAATCCTGAACGAGTCTGTCCTGTCTGTGGGAGAGATATTCTTTTTAAATAAGTTGTTTTTTGATCAGAGCTGTCAGCCAGCCCTGATCAGCTGCCCACTCTGAAGATCGCGTATTTCCGAAGGTTCGTTACGTGCGCCAGTATCACCGGCAACAATAAGATCCAGCTGATTGCCCAGCTGTTTTGAAACGGCTTCCTGAGTCATCAGTGGAGCTTCTCCAGCCAGGTTGGCTGAAGTAGAAACCAGAGGTTTTCCCGCTTTTTCACAGAGCCCTTTAACTACAGGATGGTTACTGACACGAACCGCTACTGTGCTGAACTGGCCACGAATCCAATCCGGCGTCCACTGGTTGGGGTCGGGCAGCAACCAGGTGTAAGGGCCGGGCCAGCTGGCTGAAAGCTTTGCTCTCTGCTCTTGTGAAAGGTTTTCCAGCAGAGGCAGAACCTGCTCTTCACTGGCGGCAATAAGAATGACGCCTTTTTCTACAGGTCGTTTTTTTATATTGAGCAGCTTCATTACTGCTTTTTCATTCCATGGGTCACAACCCAGCCCCCAGACTGCTTCTGTCGGGTAAGCTATAACACCATTGTCTTTTAAAACATCAGGAATAGTTTGCAGACTTTCTATGGTCGAGCTGTTTAATGTCGAGCTATCTAAAGAGCTATTAAGCGAAGGGTTCAGGGCCATTCATTAACCTGCCAGTTGCTGCTGCAATGCAGCGTCTTTTGCTAATACTTCTTCTGCGCTGGCCTGACGTTCCATTCTTAAACGGTTGGCCAGCTCTTTGTCGCCAAGAGCTATGATCTGGGCAGCCAGATAGCCTGCATTTCTGGCGCCAGTTTCTCCAATCGCAACCGTTGCTACTGGAGTCCCTCCTGGCATCTGTACCGTAGAGAGCAGGGCATCCATTCCATCCAGAGAACTATTACTGACAGGCACCCCGATAACAGGCTTAACCGTCAGAGAAGCAACCACGCCAGCCAGGTGAGCCGACATACCTGCACAGGCTATATAAGCGGCGACTCCACGCTTGTCAGCATCTGCTACGTAAGTACGAATAATATCCGGCGTTCGAAGAGCGGAGTGTACCTTCACTTCAATCTGAATACCCAAATTCTTCAACACCTCAAGCGCAGCCTTGGCAACAGGCAGGTCTGAGTCAGAATCCATAAGAATGGCAACAAATGGTTTAATCATTTTAGGCTTTCACCCAGGCTGATCAGGAAAAGTCGAATTCTAGCAGGGTGTTTGTCAGTCGTCTTGCTCCAGGGCTTTTCTCCTGAAAGCGCCTGAAAAGTAACAGCGAGGTTATTTTCTGGTTCTCACATAACCACCAGGCACTGAAGCAATGATTCCATCCAGCTCCATCTCAGTCAGAACAACAGACAGTTCTTCCCAGCTGAGACCGGTAAGTTCACTGAGTGAATCAGTACTGACAGGATCAAAGCCCATTGATTCAAGAACAACTCTTTGCGCTCCGCTGAGTTCAGAAGACGGCTCGAATTTTTCCTCTTCCGCCAACAATGGCTGGAGTAACGGCTGTAATTCCAGAAGAACATCCTCAGCCGTTTCCACCAACACAGCCCCCTCCCGTATCAACTTGTGACAGCCTTTACTCATAGGGTTCAGCACAGAACCTGGCACGGCAAACACTTCTCGTCCTTGTTCTGCAGCCAGTCGCGCTGAGATAAGAGAACCACTTTTTACCGATGCTTCCACAACCAGCACGCCAAGAGAGAGGCCACTGATAATTCTGTTTCGTTTGGGAAAGTTGTTGGGTGTTGGAGCAGTGCCCAGAGGAAACTCGCTGACCAATGCGCCTTGCTGAGCAATAGCGGCATAGAGTGCAGTATTGCTTTGGGGATAAACGACATTCACACCCGTTCCCAGCACGGCAATAGTTGAACAATAACCCCCAAGGGTTCCCTGGTGGGCTGCTGTATCCACCCCTAATGCCATACCACTGGTAATTACCAAACCTGCTTTTGAGAGCTCCGAAGCAAGTTCTTGAGCCAATCTTCTTGCTGCTGGTGTTGGACGTCGGCTACCAACCATTGCCAGCTGAGGTTCATTAAGCAGTTGTGGATTACCAATCACATAGAGCAGAGGAGGAGCATCATTAAGCTCACGAAGGCGGGCTGGGTATAAAGGTGAGTTAAAGGAAATTATATGATGGGCTGTGCTGGCTTCCAGCCAATTTCTGGCATTTTCTAACCAGGCGTTAATATCTGGAGTTTCCGGATTACCGGCAATTTTGTCTGCCAACTTTTCCGGAAGCCCCTGTTTCAACTCTGTGTAGGATGCAGAAAAGACAGCATCTACAGAACCGAACTCTTGCAATAAACTGTTGAAGCGAACAGGACCTAAACCGGGCTGAAACGAAAGCAGCAGCCATTTTCGTAGCTGCTGCCAATCGGAATATTTTTGTTGATGCTCTGGTTGATGAGAGTCGGTCATTTCACCTCAGGGGCTTTTGATCACATCCCCAACACTAATTTCTTCGAAAGCGGTCAGGACAATACCATAGCTCACTTTCTCAAAAGGGCGATAAACCATCACGATACCTGCACGCTCAAGCGGTAGCTGAATCATCTCGCCGGTCATCTGGTCTTTTACTTTTACATTCTTGTAAACCACCAGAATGTCGCCCTGTTTCAAGCCTTCACGCTCACCCACGTTCAGAATAACAGTGTTGTACTGGCCTACTTTTTTGATGCTTTCCAGGGCACTGGCAATCTTTCCGGTAATTGGCGCATCAGGAGCTCTTGGGAAGAAAGTTGTAACCTGACTGAAAGCATCGGAAGCAATCAATCTATCTCCGGGACGCACTTCAGAGTTGCTCTTCTTAACTCTCAGGCTGGCAATACCATCTTCAACCTTCATTAGGTCTGCACTGGCGATGTTATGACCGATAACACCCAGCAATTCCCCCGTATCCGGGTCCAGCACAGCGTCACCAGAACGATAGATAGTGAGATCTTTACTCAGACTGTCTACACGGCCACGAGCATAAATCTTGTCGCCTGCACCGGTAATGATACGTTCCTGCCGGGAAGCAAAGACATAAGGAGCTCTTTCAATATCCTGCTTGGAAGTGAACATTCTGCTGTCGTTCAGGAAAGAGTTGATCATCCCCAGAGGAATAGCCGGAATGGCTGACTCTGAAGGCAGCCTGCGAACCTTGGGGCTGAGTTTGATCGTACGGCCACTCTCACCACGACGTATCACGGTCAATCTTGGCTTACCATCGATGTAAACCATGCTTATCATGTCACCGGGGAAGATCAGGTGAGGGTTGTGAATCTGCTGGTTAGCGTGCCAGATTTCCGGCCAGAGCCAGGGGCTTTTCAGAAAACGGTTAGATATCTCCCAAAGGGTATCGCCTTTCTGGACCACATAGTCCTGAGGCGAGTCGGCCTTGATCGGACTCTCATAGGCCATGCCTGTCATCGACAGACAGAGCAGAAGAACTCCCATTATGATGCGTCTCATAGATCCCCGATCCCTTGCAGCCTTTTCATTTCGCTCTGGTCCAATGCCTGAATTCAACCCTGATTCGGCTGTATTCTTTTATTGCCAGCCTTATGCCGGTTTTCCCGCAGTTTACCAACTGGTTACTTGTCCCGGCAATGGACGCTCATTCCACAAGCTCTGAAATGTGATCTATCAGAGAATGTCTATCTCTTGTTCTCGACCAAAGGGAATGATTCTATATTGCCCTGTTTTTGCTCACAGGCTACCAATTACGGGCGTTCTGGGATAAATTTACCGGCAAATATAAGGCCGTCTGATCAGCCGCTAAATAAACGACCTGAAAAGAAAAAGAAATTGTCACTCCAGGGATGTAGGAGCTGGCAGGTATGAAAAGCCACATTTAAACGGATTAGCAATGGAAGTCCTCGCCACCCGGCGTCAGCGAAACAGCTTCAGTTCAGTTGTAGCCCTTCACCTCTATCAATGGGCTCTCAGGGAGCTTATTGCCAAAGGTTACTCAGCCAGAGCCTCTGATAAGGCGATTTCAAAAGCTCTGTATCAGCTTCAGGGACGTAAGATTGAATTTGTTAAGTGGGTTAACGACAAACCTTCTTATGAATCTCTGGAACAGAAAGCACTCCTCAGGGAAAAAGCCTTTGTTAAATGCCAGCTGACCAGAACGGTCTATCGCATTCTGACAAGAAAGGGTTATTCCCATTCTGCAGCCAAAGATCTGACTAAGCGATTAATTCAGCACAGCGGGGGCCCCGAGCATTGTGATATTAACGCTGTCCTGGCTGCTGCAAGGCATTGGCCCAGCAGTCAGTATGCAGCCTGAGTGGCTAAATAGTACCTTTAGCTACTCAGGCTCTGCCTCTCTCATACCTGCACGACATAAATAAACAGTTTCTTTCAGCTGACTGCGCCAATGCGTCAGCTGCTGTCAGTACTCACAAGCAATGCAGCCATTGGTCTTGATTTAAGAACAAACGTACTTAAAACTACCTATATCTCTAAAAGAAATTTAGAATTAATTTTTATTCAAATTTATTAAAAATCAGAGAGACCCATGGCGCTTCTGCAAATCCTGCAATATCCCGACGAAAGACTTCGCACCATCGCCGAGCCAGTGGCCGAGGTAAACGACGAAATTCGTAAGATCGTCGATGACATGCTGGAAACCATGTACGAATCCAAAGGTGTTGGCCTTGCTGCCACACAGGTGGACATTCATAAGCGCATCGTAGTGATGGACTTCTCTGAAGAAGGCAATGAACCTCTGGTACTGATTAATCCAGCTTTTGAAGCCATTGGAGAAGAACTGACCGACCTGTCAGAAGGTTGCCTGTCAGTTCCCGGTTATTTTGAACTGCTCGATCGCTTTGCTGAAGTTCGTCTGACAGCTCTGGACCGTGACGGTAAAGAGTACTCCATGGAGCTGGACGCTCTGCCAGCAGTCTGCGTTCAGCATGAACTGGACCACTTGAACGGCAAGCTTTTTGTAGATTATCTGTCCAAGCTCAAGCAGGAACGTATCCGTAAGAAACTGATCAAAAACAAGCGCCTTGAAATGGCCTGATAATTTTTCCAAAGCCGCTTATGTTTATCAAATGTGAGCGGTTGTATTTTTCAAGAAATGAGCGGAGATTGATGAATTACAGTTTCTAGCTATTCAGATTTTCTACATTAAAAGTCCTCATCAGAGGATTCCCCATCCAGATTCGCCCACATAAATAGAGCTTTATACATATCCTCTTCATTTACGGTTTCATTAGTACCGGCTTTTGTGTCACTGACTCCTGACGTCTCATGACGAAACAAGCCATCAGAAAGATCTTCAGAAACAGGAATAGGTAATGCTGAATAGGCTTCTGAGTCACTAACTCTCTCGATATCTTCTGAATACAATCGCTTATTTAAGGGATAAAGTATCACGTTCCCGTCTTCGTCATATTCATCATATTCATTTGCATCTTCTTGAGCATCTTTGACGAGCTGATCGGAAAGTTTATCTGAAGCCTGTAATCTGTACGGTTCAGGAACACGGACATAAGATCCATCTGAAAAAGCATGAGCAATACCTTCTCTGACTAAAAAGACAGGCGTTTCTGCTGCATCTCCAATAGCAATGGTTCTACCAAAAACCGTATGTGCTTCAGGATTAATAAGTTTCTTTTTATCCAACTTGAAAATAGCCTGACTTAATTTTGATTTTTTGCTTGCTCTCTCATCTTTTTTTGCCGGTTCGACAAAATTGACACAATCCACCCCACGAACAGAGCCAGATGATGTTTGCCCAAAAGCAAGATCACACAGTAGTTTATTCCACTCAGGCTGTTTTTCTTTTGTAAGGCTAGATGGACACTCACTAGCTACCCATACTTTTTCGGAGCCTTCATGACTCTTCAGTAGATAGGCAAGTGGCAGCTTCTCTGTATTTTTCCAGCCTAATTCTTTCAGCTTTTCTCTGAGCGGAAGGCTTGTAGTGTGTAGCTTATTAGAATCAAGAACCGTAGAACGGAGTTCGAGCAATTCAGGTGCATGAATATATGCACATTGTGAGAAAGGAGCATAAGACAAAGGAACTGTTTCATACCTTGTTGAAATACCTAAAACATCAGCAAAGTTTTTTCTGGTTTGTCCCTTAACGCCATCAGCGTGGATAATACTGTCAAAAGCTACTTGTTCATTATTATTTGAATATTTGACTGTCTGTAGCCAGGGATCGAAACCATCTATGTCTACATTTCTCATAAACTGTATTTTTTCAGGGTACTTATGCTCAATTGCTTTGTGAAGAATTCTTTGGAGCACATCAGTCTGTATCACTCCTTCACTGACTCTTTTTCTAAGCTGCTTGATAGACTTATGGTGCAGCGGATCATATTTTTTCGAATGAGAGAAAACATAACCTTCCCCCAAAACTTCCTGTAATTCAGCCAAAATATCTTCAATCGATTTGGAATCAGTAGTCCCAATAAGCATCACGCTTGAACGAATATCCCAGGTTTCATCCCCCCTTTTCTCCAATACACAAACGCTCTTACCTTCGCGGGCTTGCTCTATTGCCGCATTCAAGCCTGCAGGACCTTCCCCCACTACCACTACGTTGTAATGGGGGATTCCAGCACTCTCAAAATGATCAGCCCGAGCCTGGTCAAGGTTTGCACGCTCACGGACCGTCATTTTTTCTGATTGATAGAGGTTCTGAATACAACACCTTAACTCCTCTCCGCTTTGTTCTGTAGCAGAAGAAATAGAGACTTTTCTATCCAGCAGTTGTTGTTCAATCTGATTGGAGGCGGGATTTTGCAAGCTTTCAGTGTAGGAACGATCGATCTGTGGAGTTGTCTTCCTACCATTCGAAACACCCGCCGGTATTGTTTCTCTTGTCTTTGTATGGCCTGACGCTTCCTGAGTGCTTCCGCCAGATATCGGTCGTATAGGCATAATCTCGAGTTCCTTGAAAGATTGACAACTCCATTAACAAAAGTATAGAAAAGCAGAGATTTCACTTGCTTAGTGCTGAGAGTCTGAGTGTTGGCGTACATCTGATAGATGTAGTATCAACTATTGCTGTCTATCATCACCGCGGTATTATTTTTTCTTTTTCAGCCAAAAGGCCTGAACACCCCTGATGAAAAGCCTTCGAATTGTTTTTGCCGGAACTCCGGAATTTGCCAGTGCACACCTGCAGGCAGTACTGGACAGCCAGCACGAAGTTATCGCTGTTTACACCCAGCCGGACCGACCGGCAGGACGAGGGCGCAAACTCAAGCCCAGCCCGGTTAAAGAGCTGGCTCTGCAACATGAGATTCCTGTTTTTCAGCCTTTGTCACTGAAGAAAGACGAAGAAGCCCGTCAGCAACTGGCTGATCTGAAACCGGACCTGATGATTGTTGTCGCTTACGGCCTGATTCTGCCTCAGAGCGTTCTAGATATTCCAAAGCACGGCTGCATCAACGTTCACGGCTCCATCCTGCCTCGCTGGCGTGGTGCAGCACCTATTCAACGTGCTGTTGAAGCAGGTGACAAAGAGTCCGGTGTCACCATCATGCAGATGGATGTTGGTCTGGATACCGGCGACATGCTGCTGAAAGCGATCTGCCCGATCAATGACACAGATACCTCTGCCAACCTTCACGACCGTTTAATTGAAGTAGGTCAGCCTGCCTTGATTGAAACCGTGAATGCCTTTGCTGAAGGTACGGTTAAAGCTGAAAAGCAGGACGATAGCCTTGCCAATTACGCCCACAAAATGAGCAAGGAAGAAGCGGTTCTGGACTGGAATAAGCCAGCAGCGGAGCTGGATTGCCGTGTTCGTGCATTCAATCCATGGCCTGTCACTACCACTCAAATGGATGATGTTTCCATTCGAGTTTGGGACGCCACCAGAGTGGAAGAAGATTATGACATCTCTCCAGAAGCAGCTCCGGGAACCATCGTTAAGGCTGACAAGGAAGGCATTGATGTTGCCTGTGCAGAAGGTCTGCTGAGACTGAAAAACGTTCAGCTGTCCGGCAGTCGTGCCATGGCCGTTCAAGATATTTTGAACAGCCGCAAAGAAATGTTTGCTACCGGAAAAGTATTCAACTGATGGCCAAACAATCTTCCGTACGACTGGCGGCAGCTAAAGTCGTTAGTCGTGTCGTTGCCGGTGACTCCCTGAATCAGGCTCTGCCTGTGTATCAGGATACTCTTGGCAAAAAGGATCAGCCATTGTTAGCAGAGCTTTGCTACGGCACGCTGCGCTATTATTTCCGACTGGATGCCTGGCTTGGTAAATTGATGGATAAACCATTGAAAACCAAGGAAAAGGATATTCACAGTCTGATGCTGGTTGGCCTCTATCAACTGTTCTATACCCGTATTCCTGCCCACGCTGCTATCGGTGAAACCGTTCAGGTTACCCGCACTCTCGGCAAGGCATGGGCTCGTGGCTTGGTAAATGGTGTACTGAGAAATGCACAACGTCAGGAACAGGAACTGAAAGAGTTCACCGAGACTGACGACATCAGCCTTACAGCACACCCACAATGGTTGCTGGGCAAAATCAAAAAGGCATGGCCGGATTACTGGCAAAACATTGCTGCTGCCAATAACAGTTCACCACCGATGACCATTCGAGTGAATGAACAACATGTCAGCCGTAACCGTTACCTGAAGAAACTGCTTGAGGCAGGCATTTCTGCCAACCCTTCTGTAATTGCACCTCAGGGCATCACTCTCACCAAAGCTCAGGCTGTGGATAATCTGCCAGGCTTTTTCGATGGTGTTTCCAGCGTTCAGGATGAATCTGCTCAGCTGTCAGGAAACCTGCTGAAAGTAAAAGCAGGAGACAGAGTTCTGGACGCCTGTTGCGCTCCCGGTGGTAAAACCTGCCAGCTACTGGAAATCAATCCGGAGATTGAACTCCAGGCTCTGGATGTGGATGAAAAGCGACTTACACGAGTTCAGGAAAACCTTGAACGTATTGGCTTGAGAGCCAAACTGATGGCCGGTGATGGTTGCGAACCTGACGTTTGGTGGGACGGTGAACAGTACGATCATATTCTGCTGGATGCACCTTGTTCCGCCACTGGTGTGATTCGTCGTCATCCGGATATCAAGCTGCTGCGCAAACCGGAAGACATTGATGCCCTTGCAGAACTGCAAGGCAGAATTCTGGAAACCATGTGGTCTTTGCTGAAGCCCGGTGGCACACTGCTGTATGCAACCTGTTCAATCATGCCTGCAGAAAACAGCAAACAGATCGAACGCTTTCTTGCCAAAGAAGAGTGCGCTGAACTGCAAGCATTTGAAGGTGACTGGGGATTGGATACCGGCTTTGGCCGTCAGATTCTGCCCGGTTCAGGCGACGGTTTTTTCTATGCTCTTCTGAGAAAAGGCTGCTGAGAAAAGCAGTCTGGAAAAGACCTCTGACTTGTAGAGAGCAGCTGAATAAAAATAGAAGCTGCTTGTGGCTGTTGGTAAAACAGGAATAAGCCATTCATGAAAATTATCATTCTCGGAGCCGGCCAGGTAGGCGGAACTCTGGCTGAAAATCTGGCCAGCGAGGAAAACGACATCACCGTGGTCGACACCAACGGTGAACGGCTTCGTGAACTTCAGGATCGGATTGATATTCGAACCATTCAGGGTATGGCTTCTTTCCCATCGGTATTGAAGCAGGCCGGTGCCGACGATGCCGATATGCTGGTTGCAGTGACTAACAGTGACGAAGTGAACATGGTGGCCTGCCAGATTGCCTACACCATGTTTCATACGCCTTCGAAAATTGCCCGTATTCGTCAGGCAGCCTACCTGAACAAGGAAGGTCTGTTTGCCGACGATGCACTGCCTATCGACGTTTTGATCAGTCCTGAGCAAGTCGTAACCAACTACGTCCGTCGCCTGCTGGAACGTCCGGGCGCTCTTCAGGTTCTCGATTTTGCTGATGGTCGAGCCCAGCTGGTTGCTATGAAAGCCTATTACGGTGGGCCATTGGTAGGACAGGAGCTTCGTTACTTACGCGAACATATGCCAGACGTGGATACCCGTGTTGCAGCTATTTTCCGTCGTGGTAAAGCGATTGTTCCGAAAGGCACAACCGTTATTGAAGCAGATGACGAGGTTTTCTTCGTCGCTGATCGTCGTCATATTCGCGCAGTGATGAGTGAGCTTCAGCGACTGGACGATGATTATAAACGCATCATTATTGCCGGTGGCGGTAACATTGGTCTGCGTCTGGCTCAGTCTGCCGAGGATGATTTCAAGGTGAAGGTAATCGAACAGAATATGGCTCGTTGTCAGTTTCTGTCTGAAACTTTGACTCGAGCTATGGTGTTCAACGGCAATGCTTCCGACAAGGAACTGCTGATCTCCGAGAACATCGAAGAGACCGATATCTTCTGTGCTCTCACCAACGATGACGAAGCCAACGTGATGGCCGCCATGCTGGCCAAACGTCTGGGCGCACGCAAGGTTATGGCTCTGATCAACAACCCTGCCTACGTAGATCTGGTGCAGGGTGGTGAAATCGATATCGCTATATCCCCGCAACAGGCCACTATTGGTAGTCTGCTTAAGCACGTTCGCCGCGGTGACGTCGTAAACGTTCACTCACTTCGACGTGGCGCAGCAGAAGCCATTGAGGCGATTGCTCATGGTGATGAGAAATCTTCCAAGGTAGTAGGGAAGACGGTTCAGCAGATTGATTTGCCGCAGGGTGCCAGCATAGGTGCCATTGTTCGTAACGAAGAAGTGCTGATTGCTCACGACACCACAAGAATTGAATCCGGTGATCATGTTATTCTCTTTTTGAGCGACAAACGTCGTATTCATGAAGTGGAACAGCTCTTCCAGGTCGGCCTTGGCTTCTTCTGACTGATCAAATATCGCTCACAGCCATTCAGGAAAAGCCTCTTGATACCACCAATATCAAAGAGGCTTTTTTCTAACAACAGCTATCTTTTCCAAACAATATTTTGCGACAATGCGGTACACTAGTACGCATTCAGTATTAACCATTACCCGCTTGTTGAATAACCGAACACACGACATATTCAGTCACGTGTGTCCGCACACGTTCTAATCACAAGCGATGCCAGCAGGCTCAGCCTGTATATATAGAAAATCAGGGTTCTATGCAGTTTTCTGTCATTCTGCCTGTCCTGGGCATCCTATTGATGCTGTTCAGCTTTTCCAGCCTTCCGCCTCTTGCCGTGGCTTTGATCTATGGCGAACAGGAAGTCTCCCTGTTTCTCTACAGTTTCTTTCTGACCTTTCTGATCGGAGCCTTGCTCTGGTTTCCGTTTCGGCGAATCAAGGCAGACCTGAGGAATCGCGACGGTTTTATTATTACCGTGCTGTTCTGGGTGGTGTTGGGCGGTATGGGTGCTCTGCCACTGGCTTTGATGCCTGAGCCTGATCTAAGCCTTACTGACGCTATTTTTGAGTCCATGTCCGGGCTTACCACCACCGGCGCAACCATTCTGACGGGCATTGATGAACTGCCTAAATCAATACTGTTCTATCGCCAGCAGCTGCAGTGGCTCGGCGGTATGGGAATCATTGTGCTGGCCGTGGCCATAATGCCAATGCTGGGTATTGGTGGTATGCAGCTCTATCGCACCGAAACTCCAGGCCCTATCAAGGACCAGAAGCTTACGCCTCGTATCAAGGAGACTGCCAAAGCACTCTGGATGCTCTATTTGGGCCTGACAGCGGTCTGCACTCTGGGTTACTGGGGAGCAGGGATGAGCCTGTTTGACGCCATCAGTCACAGTTTCTCAACCATTGCTATTGGGGGCTTTTCAACACACGACGCCAGCATGGGATATTTTGACTCGCCACTGATTAATGCCATGGCAACCTTCTTTATGCTGGTTGCAGGTATCAACTTCGCACTGCATTTCTTTGCCTGGCGTTATAAGTCAGTGGAACACTACTGGCAGGATCCGGAAGTAAAAGCCTACCTGTTTATTCTTATAGCTGTCTCTTTTATCACTGTTTTTGGACTCTATTTCTCTGGTACTTACGACCTTGATGAGTCCATGAGCTACGGCGTTTTCGAAGTAGTTTCTGTAGCAACAACAACAGGTTACGCTTCCAGCGGTTTCTCCGCCTGGCCGACATTCCTGCCAATGCTGCTGTTTATGACCAGCTTTGCTGGCGGCTGTGCCGGTTCAACAGCCGGTGGCATGAAAGTAATTCGAGTACTGTTGATTTTTAAACAGGGAATGAGAGAACTTCGCCGTCTTGTTCATCCCAATGCAATCTTCAGTATCAAGCTGGGTGGTAAGGCGGTAAACAACAGAGTAGGTGAGGCTGTCTGGGGATTCTTTGCAACTTATGTCTTCCTGTTCGCTGTTATGTTTCTGGCGTTAATGGCAACAGGGCTGAATCTTGAAACGGCTTTTTCAACTGTTGCATCTTGCCTTAATAACCTGGGTCCGGCACTGGGTGAAGCGGCTGAAAATTATGAATCTCTGCCCGATGCAGCCAAATGGATTCTTTGCTTTGCGATGTTATTGGGACGTCTGGAAATCTTCACATTATTGGTTTTGTTTACCCCGACTTTCTGGCGTTATTGAAGAAACCCGGTTAAACCTAGATCCAGTGGCGTACTGAAACCATCCAAGGCTGACTGAAGCTCAGCCTGTAACTTCTGTAAACGAGCATATATTTGGTCTCGATTTTCATCATCAGTTTCACAATTTTCTTGAATGAATTCATCTTTTAGAGCTTTTTCTATATCATTCAGCTGCTTCTCTATCTCTTCAAATACCCCAAACTTCACTTCTGTATCAGGTGCTTGCTTCAGTAACTCACTTAGCTTTTCATGGGTATCTGCAAGTGAGATATAAGACCGTTCGTCTGCAATGAAACTACTGAGCTTATTTACTGCAACTCTGGCCTTAACCAGAATGTGATACCGCTCAGATTTTTTTGTTTCTAGCCATTTTTTCTCTTTTAAGCTCTTAATAGTCTCTTTTATCTGATCTAAAATCTCTTCACTTCGTTTTAACTTATCAAGAGCAATTTGTCTTTTCTGGCACTCAGCCAGTAATTCAGATGCTTTCTTTTCTTCTGACTCAATTACTTCAAGTGCAATGTCAGGCAACCATTTTTGATCACTAAAATTGCTGTTATAAATTGCAAGTGCAATCATTTTTATGCCTTCTGCATAATGACCACCTTTAAACATTACCAATGGTTCCAAGTATGTTGAGCAGCTTTCCTTTTTCCAGTCTGAATCAAAATAGTCAGCTAAATACCCCGGAAATCCTGCCTGCCATAAGGCATCCTGGCAGAACTGAATGCAATTATTAGAGATATAAGAAAACTCACCGGTACTTTTTTTATTGGCTTCCAACCACCTCCTCAGGTGAGCAGTTTGTTTATCGGTTAAGCAAAACTCAATACCAGGCAATTCTTGTATTTCACAGCCATTAGCTGTGAGAAAACCGTCTTCTTCTTCAATAAACCCCTTCCACTTATAGGGGCGGATAGCTCCTCCAACCTCGGGAAAAACAAATAGAAAACTACAACCTGCAACTCCCAAATAAGCTGGTAATCCACCACGCATTAGCACCTCAGAAGCTGACCCAGCCGTATTGATACCTGCCAGTGCTGCAACAACATTTGATCCACAATAAATAACGCAGTCTTCAGTAGTTTCTGCCTCCATTTTGTTGGCGCATTGTGCTTCTATTTTTTTACAGAGATAGTGTAACGGTGGAGCGCTTCTATCAAAGTTTCCCTCTGTAGCACCTTCATTTTTTCTGTCATAACCACCGTATTTTCCCAATATAAGATCATTCTCCACGTCAGGAGACCGAAGGCTCAGAAAGAAGTGCTTCTCATGCATATATATTTTTAAACAACTGTGTTGTTCAACACCTCTTTGCCTGATGGAGCGATTAAACCCTGCAATAGTTCCTTCTTGAATAATATTTTCTTTGTTTATTCGAAGAGGCTGTTCAGCGTGTTGTATTCCAGACAACGATGGTTGTGTATCTCTATCGGCTCCCAAAAGGTATGAGCTATAGCTTGAAATCATTCCTGATATATCCACCATTTCATGAAACCTATTCATATGTATTTATATGTCTTGGAGTTCCTTCCGGCTGATTTTATCCATCCTGATAACACACCTGTCAGTGTCACTAACTACTGCTCATTAAATGCCAGTGACTTTAAGAAGACTCTAAACGCCGTCATTTCCCCCTCAGCTGTATGCGCTTTCCGGCCAACCCGTTATAATCCGCAGCTAATTTGTCATGAAAAGTATTCTGCCTGTACCTTGCCTTGTCAGTGAGCAAGCAGAATATTTTTCTTTCGTTCTAGGCATTAAATACGGTTTTTCGTTGCCAGACAGAGGCTTATCACTCCTCTGGCATCATCCGGATTCAAGCCTCCATGAGGTAGTAAAGTGACTTCGCAAAGCTCGCCTGATATCAAAACCTTTCAGGGCCTGATTCTGGCCCTGCAGCAATTCTGGGCCCGCCAGGGCTGTGTACTGATGCAGCCACTGGATATGGAAGTGGGTGCGGGTACATTCCACCCAGCCACATTCCTGCGTGCTATTGGTCCGGAAAACTGGAACTCTGCTTACGTTCAGCCAAGCCGCCGTCCAACTGACGGCCGTTATGGTGAAAACCCGAACCGCCTGCAGCACTACTATCAGTTCCAGGTGGTGATGAAGCCGTCTCCTGCCAATATTCAGGAGCTGTATCTGGACTCTCTGCGCGAGCTGGGTGTTGATCCGCTGGTTCACGATATCCGCTTTGTAGAAGACAACTGGGAATCCCCGACTCTGGGAGCCTGGGGTCTGGGCTGGGAAGTCTGGATGAACGGCATGGAAGTGACTCAGTTCACTTACTTCCAGCAGGTTGGCGGCATTGAATGCTTTCCGGTAACCGGCGAGATCACTTACGGTCTGGAACGCCTGGCCATGTACATTCAGGATGTAGATAACGTGTACGACCTGGTATGGACTGAAGGTCCACAGGGTACTGTTACTTATGGCGACGTTTATCATCAGCAGGAAGTGGAAATGTCCACTTTCAACTTCGAACACGCTGACACCAAAGAGCTGTTCCACCAGTTCGACTTCTATGAAGGTGAGTCTGCACGCCTGGTTGAAGAAAGCCTGCCATTGCCTGCTTACGAATACGTTCTGAAAGCGTCTCACACCTTTAACCTGCTGGATGCACGTCACGCTATTTCCGTGACTGAGCGTCAGCGCTACATCCTGCGTGTCAGAACTCTGGCTCGCGCCGTTGCCAAGGCTTACTTTGATGCCCGCCACCGTCTAGGCTTCCCGATGGCCAGCGACAATATCCGCACCGAAGTACTGGCCCAGCTGGCGCAGGAGGAATCCAAGTAATGAGCACTAACACACAGGATTTTCTGGTTGAACTGGGAACCGAAGAGCTACCTCCAAAAGCTCTGAAAACCCTTTCCAACGCTTTCACTCAGGGCATCATTCATGGCCTGAAGAATGCTCAACTGTCTTTTGACAGCTTCGAGTCTTTTGCGGCTCCTCGTCGTCTGGCGCTGCTGATCAAGGGGCTGGAAACTGCACAGCCTGATCAAAACCTTGAACGTCGTGGCCCGGCTGTTAAAGCAGCTTTCGATGCTGAAGGTAAAGCGACCCGCGCTGCTGAAGGCTTTGCCCGCTCCAACGGCGTGACGGTTGATCAGCTGGAAACTCTGGAAACCGACAAAGGTGCATGGCTGGTTTACCGTGCGGTACAGCAGGGGTCTGAAACAACCAGCCTGCTGCCAGCTATCGTAACCAAGTCACTGAACGAACTGCCAATTCCAAAACGCATGCGTTGGGGTGCCAGCCGTACTGAATTTGTTCGTCCGGTTCACTGGCTGGTGATGATGATGGGGCAAGAAGTTGTGGATTGCGAAATCCTCGGCCTCAAGAGTGGCAACGCTACCCGTGGTCACCGTTTCCACGCTAACAAAACGATTACCCTGAGCGAGCCAGCTTCCTACGCTGACGTTCTGGAACAGCAGGGCCATGTTTACGCTCGCTTCAATGTTCGTCATGACATGATCCGCAGTCAGGTTACTGAAGTTGCAGCCAACCTGGGTGGTGAAGCCGTAATCGATGAAGATCTTCTGGACGAAGTAAGCGCTCTGAACGAATGGCCAGTGGCTCTGTCCGGTCGTTTTGACGATGAATTTCTGCAGGTTCCAGCGGAAGCTCTGATCTCTTCCATGAAGGGTCACCAGAAGTATTTCCACGTGGTTGACGCCTCCGGCAAGCTTCTTCCCCATTTTATAACCGTTTCTAATATTCAGAGTTCAGCACCTGAGCATGTAGTATCCGGTAATGAACGGGTAATCCGTCCACGTCTCGCAGATGCCAAATTCTTCTTCGATACGGACAAAAAGACCACACTTCAGGCACACCGTGAAAACCTGAAACCAGTGGTCTTTCAGGCTCAGCTGGGTTCTATCTTTGATAAGACCGAACGCATCGCCAAACTGGCCGGTTTCATCGCTGAGACAGAAGGCGGGCAGAAAGAGCTGGCAGCCCGTGCCGGTGAGTTGTGCAAGTCTGACCTGAACTCTGAAATGGTTCTGGAATTCCCTGAACTGCAGGGCATCATGGGTCAGTACTACGCCGCTAACGATGGTGAAGCAAAAGAAGTCTGTGTCGCTCTGAACGAGCAGTACATGCCTCGTTTCGCCGGTGATGCTCTGCCTTCCAACCTGACTGGTTGCGCTGTTGCCATCGCCGACAAGATGGACACCATTACCGGTATCTTTGGCATCAACCAGCCACCTTCCGGTAACAAGGACCCGTTTGCTCTGCGTCGTGCCACTCTGGGTGTGCTGCGTATTATCGTAGAGAAGAAGCTGGACCTGGACCTGCGTGACCTGATTGAACAGTCCATCGCCAGCTATAAAGCTCAAGGCGTTGAACTGCCAGCAGGGGACAAGCTGGTTGATACCGTTCTCGACTTCATGCTGGAGCGTTTCCGTGCCTGGTACCAGGACGCAAGCATTCCTGTGGAAATCTTCCTGGCGGTTAAGGCTCTGAAACCATCCAGACCTTTCGATTTCGATCAGCGTGTTAAAGCGGTTCACGCTTTCAGCAAGCTGGCTGAAGCTGAAGCTTTGTCTGCAGCTAACAAGCGCGTTTCCAATATCATGGCCAAGGCCGGTGATCTGGCTATTCCGGATTCCGTAGATTCAAGCCTGATGACAGAAGACGCTGAAAAGGCGCTGGCAACAGCTCTGGCTAACGCTCAGGAAACTGTGAACCCGGTTCTGGCCAAGCGTCAGTATGCTGAAGCCATGGAACTGCTGGCTCCTCTGAAAGAAGCAGTAGACCGCTTCTTCGACGAAGTTCTGGTTAACGCTGAAGACGAGCAGGTAAAGCTGAACCGTTACGCTCTGTTGAAGCAGCTACGCAGCCTGTTCCTGCATGTTGCTGATATCTCTGTTCTATAAGAAACGTTTGTAACAGCAAATGACTACAGCTTGTCCGGTAATGACTGTTTGTAACAGAACTTCCGGACAATGCCTGTTAGAGTAAATGCGGCCTATGGCCGCATTTTTTTTAGCTGAATCTTCCAGTTGAGCTATCAACAGCCCTATAAATGTGTAGACACAGCTAATCGAATATTAGATAGCTTGTATTCATATGTCCGAGCACCTATGACCAAACTGATAATCCTTGATCGTGACGGAGTGATCAACGAAGACTCCGACAACTATGTTCGCAGCACTGAAGAGTGGCTCCCGCTGCCTGGCAGTATCAAGGCTATGGCTCGACTGCATCAGGCTGGTTTTACAGTGACTGTTGCTACTAATCAGTCCGGTCTCGCCCGTGGTTATTTTGATATTGAAACTCTGAATGCCATGCACGCCAAAATGAATGCTCTGTTATCAGAAGAGCAGGGTGTTGTTGCTGCTATTAAATATTGCCCTCATGGTCCTGACGATCAGTGCAAATGCCGCAAGCCTCTTCCCGGCATGGTGAATGAGCTGATAGAAGAATTTCAGATTTCTCCAGCAGAGAGCTGGATGGTTGGTGATTCTCTACGAGACCTTCAGGCGGGTCAGGCTGCCGGCTGCAATGTGGCACTGGTCAAAACAGGTAAGGGCATACGAACTCTTGCTAAAGGTGAAGGACTTGAAGATATCCCTGTATTTGAAGACCTCGCCGATTTTACTCACTTTATTCTTACTGACTGAAGACTTATAAACAGGCTATAAATGTTGTCCTTCATCCAACTAATAAGAACAGTGCTGTTCTACAGCACTCTGGCCATCTTCACGATACTCTGGGTATCCGTGATGTTTTTCATTATTCCTTTTGTCAGTACCAATAAGCGCCACCCGTTAATGGTGACCAACTGGGCAAAGGTTGTTATCTGGCTGCTGAAAGTAACCTGTAGTGTTCGCTATGAGATTCATGGCAAAGAGAATATCCCTGAACAGCCCTGTGTGATTATCAGTAATCATCAAAGCACCTGGGAGACCTTTTTCCTGCAGATGGTATTCACTCCTCAGTCTCAGGTTTTAAAGAAAGAGATTCTGAAGATTCCATTTTTTGGCTGGGCTTTTTATCTGCTTCACCCAATTGCTATCAACCGTGACGACCCAAGGGCAGCTCTGAGAGATGTCGTTGAACTGGGGACTGTTGCTTTGAAAGAAGGGCGCTGGGTACTGATTTTCCCTGAAGGAACCCGGACTCTGGATGGAGGGCTCGGAAAGTTTTCACGAGGTGGCGTAAACCTGGCAAAGAAAGCAGAGGTAAGCATTCTGCCAGTTGCCCATAATGCTGCTGATCATTGGCCTGCAAGCACCTGGTTGAAAACACCGGGGACTATTCATCTCCATATCGGAGAAGAAATCCGGACTGACGAAAACACAGCCAAAGAGCTGAATGATCAAACACGAGAATGGATAGAAGAAAGACTGAACTCAATCAGACAGCCTTCCTGCTGAGCCTTCTTGAAGAAGTTTTTTCTAACTCAGTTGGTCAAACAGCCATATGCTTTTCGATCAACTGAATCATGATATGAATAATTTTAATGTGGATTTCCTGAATACGGTCAGCATAACCAAAGTGCGGAACACGGATTTCCACATCAGCCATTCCATCCATCTTGCCGCCATCCTTGCCGGTTAACAGAATAACCTTCATGCCTTTCTGGCGAGCCATTTCCACAGCCTTGATGATATTGCCAGAGTTGCCACTGGTGCTCAGGCCAAACAGCACATCGCCTTTGAAACCTACACCTTCGAGATAGCGTGAAAACACATGATCATAGCCATAGTCATTGGATACGCAGGATATATGGCTGACATCGGAAATAGCAATAGCAGGGTAGGCTGGACGGTCATCACGATAGCGGCCAGTCAGCTCTTCTGCAAAATGCATGGCATCACAGTGTGAGCCGCCATTACCGCAGGAAATAACCTTGCCACCCGACTTGAAGGAACCAGCCAGCAACTCTGCTGCCGAGTTAATCGCCTCAATATTGGCGTCATCATTCAGAAAACGGTCAAGCACCTGTTGTGCTTCTTCAAGCTCTTTACGAATCAGTGACTGGTACATATTTCTAAATCATTGGATTAATTGAGAGGGAGTATAACCTTTCTGGCGCAGCTAACCGAGAGCAATTCGCATCTGAGAAGTATGAAAAAGCCGGCACTAAGGCCGGCTTTGGAGGATATCATGATAAGAAAATCAGACGTCCAGGTTAGCAACCTTCAGAGCATTAGACTCGATAAAGTCACGACGCGGCTCAACATGATCGCCCATCAGGGTGTTAAAGATCTGGTCAGCAGCAATCGCATCTTCGATGGTTACTCGCAGCATACGACGCACATCCGGATCCATAGTGGTTTCCCAGAGCTGCTCCGGGTTCATCTCACCAAGCCCCTTATAGCGCTGAATATTGTGACGTTTAGTGGACTCCGTCATCAACCAGCTCAAGCCTTCCTCAAAATTGGTAATCGCCTTCTTACGCTCACCTTTCTGAATGAATGCACCATCTTCCAACAGACCCTGTAACTGACTGCCCAGTTTCTTAATGTTGCGGTAGTCACCGGATGAAAAGAAGTCTGTCTTCCAGGTGTACTCGGTAGGAACACCGTGGGCAGTGATGGTTACCTTCGGCAGCCAAACCTGATTTTCACGATCTTCAAAAATACCGAAGTCCATGGTCCGACCAGCAAGCTTAAGTTCCATAACTTTGGCAGCCAACTCATCAACCCATGCCTGCATAGCAGACTGATCTTTCAGATCTTCATCTTCCAGACCACGCAAGTAAACCATCTCACGAACAATCTCACCCGGATAAACGCGGGAAAGCCTGTCGATCTTGGACATGACCGCTCGGAATTCTTTTACCAGAGCTTCCAGAGGTCCATCAGAAATACCCGGTGCATTTTCATTCACATGCAGGGAGGCATTCTCCAGTGCAGACTGAGTCAGGTAAGCATCCAGAGCCACATCATCTTTCAGGTACTGTTCTTGCTTGCCGCGCTTAATCTTATAAAGAGGAGGCTGGGCAATATAGATGTAACCGTTTTCGATCAGCTCAGGAAGCTGTCTGAAGAAGAAGGTCAGCAGCAGGGTACGGATGTGAGAACCATCGACATCCGCATCGGTCATGATGATTATGTTGTGGTAACGCAGTTTTTCCAGATTAAAATCGGTTCGACCGATACCACAACCCAGTGCAGTAATCAGTGTTCCAACTTCCTGAGAAGAGAGCATCTTGTCGAAACGAGCCTTCTCCACGTTGAGAATTTTACCCTTCAGTGGCAGGATGGCCTGAGTCTTACGGTTACGTCCCTGCTTAGCAGAACCGCCCGCAGAGTCACCCTCCACTATGTACAGTTCAGAGAGAGCGGGGTCCTTCTCCTGACAGTCAGCCAGCTTGCCTGGCAGACCGGCAATATCCAAAGCGCCTTTGCGTCGAGTCATTTCACGGGCTTTACGGGCCGCTTCACGAGCTCGGGCAGCGTCCAGCATTTTGTTAACAATGGACTTGGCTTCTTGCGGGTTTTCCAGCAGGTAATCAGACAGTTTTTCACCCATCTCCTGCTCAACTGCGGTCTTCACTTCGGAAGACACCAGCTTATCCTTAGTCTGGGATGAGAACTTCGGATCAGGCACTTTCACCGAAATAATCGCGGTCAAACCTTCACGAGCGTCATCACCGGAAGTAGAAACCTTCTGGTTCTTGGAGAAGCCTTCACGTTCGATATAACTGTTCAGGTTACGAGTGAGGGCGGCACGGAAACCAGCAAGGTGAGTACCACCATCACGCTGAGGAATGTTGTTGGTAAAGCAGAAAATATTTTCCTGAAAGCTATCGTTCCACTGCATAGCCACTTCAACAGTAGTGCCATCTTCACGCTCTTTGGTGAAGTGGAATACGTTATTGATGTTTGTTTTGTTGGTATTCAAATATTCAACGAAGGCTCTCAGACCACCGTCATAGCGGAACTCATCTTCCTTACCAGTTCTCTCATCATGAAGGCGAATAAAGACGCCAGAGTTCAGGAAGGAGAGTTCTCTGAGACGCTTAGCCAGGATATCGTAGCTGAATAAAATGTTAGAGAAGGTCTCTTCAGACGGTACGAAATGGACCTCTGTACCGCTTCGCTCAGTTTCCCCGGTAACCTTCATAGGTGCTTGAGGAACACCGTGAGAGTAGAGCTGCTGATGAACTTCACCATTTCGGCGAATGGTCAGCCTCAACTCTTTGGACAGAGCATTAACTACGGAAACACCTACACCGTGCAGACCACCGGAAACCTTGTAGGTGTTGTCATCAAACTTACCGCCTGCGTGCAGCACGGTCATGATAACTTCAGCGGCTGAAACGCCTTCCTCTTCATGGATATCCACTGGAATGCCACGACCGTTATCTTTAACGGTAATGGATTCATCCGGATGAATGATAACGGAGATCTCGTCACAGTGCCCAGCAAGGGCCTCATCAATAGAGTTATCAACGACCTCAAACACCATATGGTGCAGGCCGGTTCCATCATCCGTATCGCCGATGTACATCCCCGGGCGCTTACGAACTGCATCCAGGCCTTTCAATACCTTGATATTGGATGCATCGTAATTTTGTTCTTCACTCATGCTCTGTCTCCAGCGAGTTCAGTCTGGCGAATCTCACGCCCAGATTCCAAGTTCACAGTTCCCTGTTTCACGTGAAACATTCTTAAGTCCGTATCGGGTTGCCAGCAGTCATTGAGGGCACCCGCTTCAACACAGGTTATAAATACCTGTGTTTTCATTTTTTCCAATAATCTGCACATACCTTTTCTATGAGGTCCATCCAGCTCGGATGGCAGGTCATCCACAAGAAAAATGCACTTCTTGCCACTGATCCGTGAATACAGATGCCCTTGTGCAAGCTTTAACGCACAAACAACCAGTTTTGATTGTCCCCGCGACAGAATATCCACTGCACTGGTTCGACCAACCTTTACTCTCAGGTCAGCTCTTTGTGGCCCAGACAGGGTATATCCACTTTGAATATCTTTACTGACATTTTCTTGAAGTACATCTGCCAGCGATCGTTCTCTATCCCAACCTCGGTAATAGTTAATTTCAATATCACTGAGGCTGGTCAGCTCACTTAATACATCCTGAAATACAGGCAGGAGCTGCTTAAAATACTCTTGCCTAAGCTGGTCAACAGATTCAGCAGCTCTGACAAGTTCCTGATCCCAGGCAGGTAACTGAGCAGCCAAGGATGAGGAACCCTTTATTTTACCATGTCGTAGCAAACTGTTCCGCTGTTTGAGTGCTTTCTGTGCACGTTTCCATAATGGCAGGAAATCGTGATGTTTCACGTGAAACACACCCCAGTCCAGGAACTGTCTTCTCTGCTTGGGAGAGCCTTCTAAAAGTTTGAAGGTATCAGGATTTATAATCTGCAAGGGCAGCAGGTGAGCCAGTTCAGCAGTGGACTTCAGTGTTTCCCCGGCAACCCGTACCTGGAAGCTTTCAGCATTCAAATCACGGGAAACCCCCACTGGAAGCACTCGGCCTTTGCCGGCTTCTACCTGAGCAAAAACTGTACTTTTATCCTGTCCATGACGAACAACCGGCTTTAGTTTGGCACTCCTGAAAGAGCGTGCTAGACCAAGCAGATGAATGGCTTCCAGAACACTGGTTTTGCCGCTGCCGTTAAGACCATAAAGGATATTAATTGAGGGAGAAGGGGAGAGAGTAATGGATGCCAGGTTCCTGACATCCTTCACCATAAGCTTATTGATACTCATGCTTCA
Organism: Endozoicomonas sp. OPT23; assembly: GCF_009653635.1. Taxonomy (GTDB): domain Bacteria; phylum Pseudomonadota; class Gammaproteobacteria; order Pseudomonadales; family Endozoicomonadaceae; genus Endozoicomonas_A. The sequence continues at coordinate 991,888 of NZ_PPFD01000003.1, forward strand.
AAACAGCCCTCAGCTTTCAATAGCAGCAATTGCAATAATGAATAGCAGCGATGAAATTTCAGGCTGTTCAAGAATCATCAGAGTCTCATTGGCATAACAACGTAGGTAGAATCAGAGTCTTCAGACTCTTCAAGAAGCGCACTGCTGTTAGGATCGGACAGAGTAATCTTCACTGTCTCACCAGACACTACGGACAGTACATCCAGCAGATAGCTCACATTGAAGCCAATTTCCATGGATTCGCCATGGTAGTTCAGGTTCAGTTCTTCCTCAGCTTCTTCCTGCTCCGGGTTATTAGCCATAACCTTCAGCTGACCATCAGAGAGAATGAGGCGAATACCACGGTACTTCTCGTTAGAAAGAATGGAAGCACGCTGCAGAGCCTGACGCAGTTCCTGACGATCACTAATAATAATCTTGTCACCACCGCGTGGTACAACACGGTCGTAGTCAGGAAACTTGCCATCAACCAGCTTGGAGGTAAACATAAAGTCACCGGTCTTGGCACGCATATGGTTAGCGCCAAGAGTGATATGAACCATCTCATCACCTTCGGTGAGCAGACGAGCCATCTCCAGTATACCTTTACGAGGAACAATCACCTGGTGACGTTCACTCTGGTTGATATCTGCATCCAGTGCGCACATAGCCAGACGATGGCCATCGGTGGCTACGGAACGCAGTTTATTCTGGCTGACTTCCAACAGCATACCGTTCAGGTAGTAACGAACATCCTGCTGAGCCATGGCAAAGCCGGTACGATCGATCAGTCGACGCAGACGGGATTGACCAATAGTGAAGGTCAGGGAACCGGCTTCTTCTTCGATACTTGGGAATTCATTGGCTGGCAGAGTCGACAGAGTAAAGCGGGAACGACCGGCTTTAACCTTGACCCTTTGCTCATCCTGAGAGAACTCAATCACTGCACTTTCAGGCAGGGATTTGCAGATATCCATCAACTTGCGGGCAGGAACAGTAATTTCGCCGCCTTCACTGACGTCGTCCAGAGTGACTCGTCCTACCAGTTCCACTTCCAGGTCAGTACCTGTAAGAGAGAGCTGATTGCCGTCCACCACCATCAGGACGTTGGACAATACAGGCAGGGTCTGTCTTCGTTCAACTACGCCCGCAACCAGTTGCAATGGCTTGAGCAATGCTTCCCGATTAATGGTAAATTTCATCGCTTTCCTTTCTCTTGCTGACTGAAAGAAAGTCTTTATGGCTCTCTTTCAAAATTTCACTTAATTTTTTATCCAGTGCCTATCTTGTAGCTATTGTTGTCTTAGCTACAATTCCAGCTTTATTCGACCAGATGATTTAATGAGACTGATAACAAAATCAACTGGTCAAAGATCTCAACAGGTTTTTATAATCATCCCGTATCTCACCATCATCCTCCACCAATTGTTTCACCTTTCGGCAGGCATGGAGAACAGTCGTGTGGTCACGGCCACCGTAGGCATCACCTATTTCCGGTAGACTGTGATTGGTCAGCTCCTTGGACAAAGCCATAGCGATCTGTCTGGGACGGGCTACCGAACGACTGCGCCGTTTGGAAAGAATATCTGCAATCTTGATCTTGAAATATTCAGCCACTGTACGCTGAATATTATCAATACTGACCTGTTTATCCTGCAATGCAAGCAGATCTTTCAGAGATTCACGAATAAGATCAATATCAATTCGACGCCCCATAAAGTGAGCACTTGCTATCACTCTTTTTAATGCGCCTTCGAGCTCTCGTACATTAGAACGTATACGCTGTGCAATAAAGAAAGCCGCTTCATGAGGAAGATCTACTTTCTGCTGCTCTGCTTTCTTCATCAGAATGGCAACACGAGTTTCCAGTTCGGGCGGTTCGACGGCAACCGTCAGTCCCCAACCAAAACGGGACTTCAAACGCTCTTCAACACCATTAATTTCTTTCGGGTAACGGTCACAAGTCAGAATCATCTGCTGACCACCTTCAAGCAAAGCATTAAAGGTGTGAAAAAACTCTTCCTGGGAACGCTCTTTGCCAGCAAAGAACTGAATGTCGTCTATTAACAGGGCATCTACTGAGCGGTAGTAACGTTTAAAGTCATTAATTGCATTAAGTTGCAGTGCTTTAACCATATCTGCAACAAACCGCTCGGAATGCAGATAAACGACTTTAGCATTACGGTTTTGTTTGACCAGCGAGTTACCCACAGCGTGCATTAAGTGGGTTTTACCCAGACCGACACCACCGTATAAAAACAGCGGGTTATAGGCTGCCCCCGGGTTCTCCGCCACCTGTCGTGCAGCGGCCAGTGCTAGCTGGTTCGACTTACCTTCAACAAAGGTATCAAAGGTGAACTGGGTATTCAGGGAACTGTGATGCTTGATAGAACCTTCAACTTCCACCTGCCGGTTGCTGCTGGTAACAATGGGCTTGGAAGGAGGCGTAATTATCAACTGTTCTTTAGGCTTTTCGGCTTTCTGCTCAACTTCCGGTGCAGGCTCAACCGCTTCAAATTCGGGGAATTCTGGTTCTAGTGTGCTTTTAAGAGGGTTACTGAACTGTTTTCTCAACGGGTTTTGAGGAATAGCTGGCTGGCTGTCAATCAGATCCTGTTGACGTTCCGGCTCTTTCGTTGGCTGCTGCTTTAAGCCAGAGACCAGACTTTCAGTAACGGTTCTTTCTTCTTTATATATAGGTTCCTCTGAAACCGGTTGAGGTTCCGGAGCTGGAGCAGGTCTGGTTACCTTTCTCGGCGCAGTACGACGAGTCAGGGATTTGGGTCTGCGGTTAGACACAGCCAGTGCAACAGCAGGCCCCTGACCATCCGTCAGCTCATCAAGAATTTCTTCAATTCTCGGCAGAAATTTTTCCCGAACCCAGTCAGCTACAAAACGGTTTGGAGCCAACAGGCAAAGATCGTATTCGTCTCCCATGACCTTAAGTGGACGAATCCAGGTATTGAACTGTTGGGATGACAGTTCATCTTGAATTAAATCCACACACTTTTGCCATAGCTCTAAAGGCACTGGCGTTCTCCTGAAAACGAGTGACACGGAAGCCTGTCAGCCTGCCTGCTAACAACTTCTAAAAAGGCAGGAAACGAATGGGATACTGGACCAGGGCAGGGTCACCTAAATATAGAAACCAATTCATAAAACAGCTCTTATTGTATCTTTTTACGGAAAAGTTATCCACACCGTGCAGAAATAGCACTAAAGGCCAGTAATTAGTTTTTCTCTATGTTTATCAACAAGTTAAAAGTTGGCACTGAATTCTCTGTGAATAAAAAAATTCACAATAGGGCTGTGGATAGATCAGTGAATTAACGGTTGAAAAGCAGGTGATTGAGCTGTGCATAACCAGTGGAGGAAATTACCTGTGCATAACCCGCTTACTTACACACAACTAAATACCAAGAAAGTCACAAGTTAGTCGCTGCTTTTCTACAGGATAGTGCACAGGCTCCAGCCCTAGAAAACCCTATAAAAACAGGCCTTATCCACAGAAAAAGGGTTCACTAATAACAATAACAAAAACAAAACAATCACCTCACAAGATATATATTTTTTTAATTTATATTTAACTCACATGAAATTTGTTTGGGTTATTCAGTGAATGAGTTATTTCATGTTCAGTGGATAACTTGAAAGGTTGGAACCAACCGAATTAAGCGGCTTACTTTCGCTAAAGGAAGTGGAACATTAGTAATGAATACTGATGTATATAGAGAAGAACTTATTGGATAGGAGTCCCACCACTAGACAAAAGGGGCAACTCTTGACAACTCCAAATTGACGCTAAACCCGCAATTACTTAGAATGCTCCGTCTTTTTGTAAATTCACCCTAATTACGAGTAGTGTCATGAAAAGAACTTTTCAACCAAGCAACCTGAAGCGTAAGCGTTCCCACGGCTTCCGCGCACGTATGGCAACCAAGAACGGTCGTGCGGTTATCAACCGTCGTCGTGCCAAAGGTCGTAAGAGCCTGGCAGCCTGATTCAGGCCTGACAGGTGAGCTTCGCTTTTGGTCGCGAACTGCGACTTTGCTCAGCAGCTGATTTCAAGCAGGTTTTCGACCATACGGATATCAAGGTCAGTAACAGACATCTGTTGATACTGGCTCGAGAGAATAATCTTGATCATCCCAGACTCGGTCTGGTGATCGCCAAGAAAAATATCCGTTTTGCTACCGGTCGTAATCGGGTGAAACGCCATATTCGAGAAACCTATCGTCTGAATCAGGACGATCTGGGGAATCTCGATATTGTCGTTCTGGCCCGAAGAGGTCTGGGAGAGCTCGAAAGCTGTGACATCAACAAACTGCTGACCCGGCAATGGTCAAAACTGCACCAGAAACTGGGTGACAGGCAGGCCAGAAGACAGGCCAGCCAGCAAAAACAGCAGCTTGAGGCAAGCTGAGTGACGGTGGAGGTAGCGAATACCTCCTGTCACTTTCTGTCCCAGACTTTTTCTGGCAGAACTGTGAATTGCTCACAAGTCAGCCCAGAGTTTCCGGCACAGCACCGACTGAGTGGAACCGACATGCCTGAACCTGTGATGCACTCCCTTACCCAGTTGCCAAAACATCTGGCTATGGGCCTGATCAAGGTCTATCGCTACTGTCTGAGCCCGTTAATGGCCAGACATTGTCGTTTTTATCCCACCTGTTCTTGCTATGCCCAGGAAGCATTGGAAACTCATGGTTTTCTGAAAGGCAGTAAACTGACTGCATTACGACTTCTGCGTTGCCATCCATGGCATCCAGGAGGTTTTGATCCGGTGCCCGGCACTGAATGCCAGCATCAGCAGACAGAATCAGACAATCAACCCCATCACCAAGAATCTTTGGCTCGGACATCATGGATCTGCAAAGAACACTCTTGATAGGTGCTATAGCCGTTGTTGGTGTATTGACACTCCAGCAATGGAATGAAGATTACACACAGACCCGGCCGGCCAGTGAAGCCGTTGTGGCTAATGTCTCTACTGCGCAGAGCGGTTCAGATGTACCCACAATTACGTCGAGCTCTTCAGCACCTCAAATTCTGGACTCTAGTGTCCAACCCACTGCCCAGTTGATCAACGTTCATACCGATACCCTGAACGTTCAGATCGATCCTGCCGGCGGTGATATTATCGGTCTCAGCCTGCCTGAGTACCCAGCCTTCCTGCCTGAGAAGGGGGAGAAATCCATCCCTTTCCAGATGATGGTTAACAAACCGGACTGTAATATTGCTGATCAGACCTGTGTATACACTGCACAAAGTGCTTTGGTTGCAACCGATGGTCCGGATTCAAAAAACCAGCGTGGACTCTACAGCACTGCTCAGACCAGCTATAAGTTGAACGAAGGTCGTAACGAGCTGGTTGTGGATTTGACTCGCGTAGCAGGTGATATTCATCTGACCAAGCGTTACACCTTTGAACGTGGTGTCTACGACTTCCATGTTGAGTATCAGATTGAAAACCGTGGTCAGCAGGTATGGAAAGATCAGTTCTATGCTCAGCTGAAGCGCGACGGTTCTGAAGATCCAAGCTCCAGAAGTTCTAATGCGCCAACCAGTACCTATCTGGGTGCTGCCGTTCGTTCAAAAGATGAACTGTACGAAAAACTTCCATTCGATGACTTCGCCAGCTCTCCTTTCAAGGAGTCTGTGACAGGTGGTTATGCAGCCATGCTGCAGCACTATTTTGTCAGCGCCTGGGTGCCAGACCAAAGTCGTCCACACACTTACTACAGCAATGTCAGTGGTGACAACAGTTCGTTCATCGTAGGTTTCTACGACAATGCACTGGTTGTTCAGCCTGGTGAAACAGTAACTACCGGAGCAACTCTCTACGCAGGTCCTAAGAAACAGGAACAGCTGGAAGAGTTGGCTGATGGTCTGCAACTGACCATGGATTTCGGTATTCTCTGGTTTATCGCGCAACCACTGTTTGCTCTACTGAAGTTTATTCACTCTATTGTGGGTAACTGGGGCTGGGCGATCATCCTGCTGACTGTTTGTGTGAAAGCTGTCTTCTATCCGCTGAACCAGACCAGTTTCCGCTCAATGGCCAAGATGCGTAAGCTTGGGCCAAAGATGCAGGAGATGAAGGAGAAGCACGGCGACGATCGTCAGAAGATGTCTCAGGCGATGATGGAGATGTACAAGAAAGAGAAAGTGAACCCTATGGGTGGCTGTCTTCCGATTCTTGTGCAGATGCCGGTATTCATTGCTCTGTATTGGACTCTTCAGGAAGCGGTTGATCTGCGTCAGGCTCCATGGCTTGGCTGGATTCACGATCTTTCCCAGATGGATCCATACTTCATTCTGCCGCTGATCATGGGTGCTTCCATGTTCCTGCAGCAGATGCTGAACCCGACTCCGCCAGACCCAATGCAGGCAAAGGTAATGAAGATGATGCCGCTTATCTTCACCGTCTTCTTCCTGTGGTTCCCGGCTGGCCTGGTTCTGTACTGGGTAACCAACAACGTGTTGTCCATTATCCAGCAGTACATCATCACCAAGAAGATTGAGGCTGAAGACACGAAAGTCTGACGTTTCAATTGAGTAAAAAAACGGCCCATATCAGGGCCGTTTTTTATGCGCTAAAGAAAAGTCTACTGCAGTTTACTTTTGTCTTCTGGCAGAACAGCTTTTAAGAACAGTCTTGCAGGATGGTCTGCTAAGTACTGAGTGAAGTTTCTTTTCACTTCGCATCCCTCACGATCCTTAAGAAAGTAAACACGTCTCTTTGGAGTTTCGACGAATATGTCTCCCGTTTTTTTGTGCTTCCATTCGTATTCCACTCCAGCTTTGTGACAACCACTGGAGCCATTTCTGATCATGTAATTCTTTTCAGTGCTAAACAGTTTTTGGATAGTTCTGCCCAGGCCCTGAGCCTTGACTTGTTGATAGATTTCTTTAACCCGATTGAGTACAGAGCTGAAGTTGGGTAGGTGTGATTTGATTGCCGCTAATGCCATATAGAGTACTCCCTGTGTCATAAAATTCGGTTTTGGAAATACAGCTCAGTAGGTCATGTTTGTTCTTTTCACGACACAGGCTTAGCTCTACTTCTTAACGCTGTTTTTTATTTCTCCTTTGCTTATAAAACTAGTTGCAATAAACAGATGGTTCCTTGTGACCTTGGTTTATTAGACTCAAGTCTTAGTATTGCTTTCATAGTGATCTTTAGCTGATCTGGCAGTAGACTAGCTCTCCATTTTTAAGGCCTCAGCAAGAATTTCATGTCAGACCTCAGCTCTCTCCACAAAGACACCATTACAGCCCAGGCTACCGCTCCCGGCAGGGGGGGCGTGGGCATTATTCGGGTTTCCGGTGAAGATGCCCTGAAAGTGGCCAGGGAAGTGCTGAGAATTGAGCCTAAACCTCGTTACGCTCATTACGGCCCTTTTTACGATATTGATGGCAACACTCTGGACGAAGGTCTGGCACTCTATTTTCCAAACCCCAACTCGTTTACCGGCGAAGATGTGCTGGAACTTCAGGGACACGGTGGGCCGGTAATTCTCGATTTGCTGCTGAAACGTATTGTTGCTCTGGGTATCAGAATGGCGAATCCGGGGGAGTTTTCGGAAAGGGCCTTTCTTAACGACAAGATGGACCTGGCTCAGGCGGAAGCTATTGCGGATCTGATCGACAGTACTTCCGAGCAGGCAGCACGTTCAGCTCTGCGTTCCATGCAGGGGGCGTTCTCCAAGCGAGTGAATGAACTGGTTGAATCCCTGATTGCACTTAGAATTTACGTTGAGGCGGCCATAGACTTCCCTGAGGAGGAGATTGATTTTCTGGCGGATGGCAAGGTGGGTAGTGACCTTAAAGCCGTTACAGAGGATCTGAGCAAGGTTATACGGGAAGCCGGGCAGGGTGCCATTCAGCGTGAAGGGATGACTGTGGTTATTGCAGGTCGCCCTAATGCAGGCAAATCCAGCCTGCTGAATGCCTTGTCTGGCAAGGAGTCTGCCATTGTCACCGACATTGCCGGAACCACCAGAGATGTCTTGCGTGAGCATATTCATATTGATGGTATGCCGCTCCACATCATCGATACTGCTGGCCTCAGAGAAACGGATGACAAGGTTGAACAAATTGGTGTGGAACGAGCTTTCAAGGAAATCGAAGACGCGGACCGGGTTTTGCTGATGGTGGATGGATCTACGACTAGTTCCATCGATCCTCATGATATCTGGCCAGAATTTGTTGATCGACTGCCTTCACGAGACAAGCTGACGGTAATTCGTAACAAGATTGACCTGACCGGTGAACAGGCGGGTCTGGATGACTCTGGAGAGGTTCCCATGATTCGAGCCTGCGCTATGTCAGAGCATGGTCTCGACGCGCTCAGAGAGCACCTGAAGAGCTGTATGGGCTATGAAGGCGCTATGGAAGGAGGTTTCTCTGCTCGTCGCCGTCATCTGGATGCTCTGCGTAGAGCGGGCGAATTTCTTGATAACGGCCGCTTACAGTTGGAATACATGGGAGCTGGAGAGCTTTTAGCAGAAGACTTAAGGCATGCACAAAAAGCGCTGGGAGAAATCACCGGAATCTTTAGTAGCGATGACCTCTTAGGCAGAATTTTCTCGTCTTTCTGTATTGGTAAGTAATTTAATTATCCATGCACGTCTATATTCGATAGACGTGCATCAAAACTGCAGTTTCATCGCTCCATGTATACCCTCAATAAATAATTGAACTCCATGAACTGCCAGTATCAATCCCATCATACGACTTATAACTTTTATTGCGCTTTCACGAATCAAGTAAAGAGCCTGCAGGCTTTTCTGGTAGCCTTCTTTTTAAGGCTGTACATAAAAAGTCTTCGTCGTTTAAATGTTGCATATTCAGTTTTGCAGTCAGTATTTTTTTTCAAAGAATGTATTCAACTAGGGCTGGAATCCCCATGTGCTAAACAAGATAGAGTTTAACTTGAGTGCCTGTTATGACTTTCAAAGCGATAGCCAAGCCTCTTAGCCTTTTAAGCCTGATACTCACTGTATTAGTGCAGGCTGATCCTGAGATCAGTAGGCCCATTCCTATAGAACCAAAACACTTTCAACCATCAAATTTTCTCTTCTTTGGAGACAGTTTAAGCGACAGTAACGGCGATGATTTTCGGCGTCCCGAATACGCTCATTCAACTTACAACCTGTTGCGTACATTGAACGGAGAAGAAAATACAACAGAGGATGGCGGTAAAGTACAACCAATGGATGTCAGTGAAATCATTGGTCGCAGAGGTACGCTTAAGAGCATTGAATTCACTATGGAATTGAATGCCAGAGAGATTGAGCGAGAAGCGGAAGAAAAAGGCCCTTTGGGTAAACTTTTAGCCAAAATTGAGGCAAATTCACTGGTCGCATTAGGAGGTTTGCTTAGCAAGGCAGTTACTATTTTTGAAAGCACGGAAGGTAAGATGGATAGTCTTGCGCTTAAGCTGCTGGAACCACTTGCGGAGCGACTTGCCAGGGAAGTTAAAGAACACAGGCCAGGCTCCGCCGTAGAATCAATACTTCAATCATTACACAGACAGGTTAACTACTTAATTACTGTGATTGATAACGATGCCGCTGACGAGATAATAAATTTTGCAGAGGAGAGATTATTGAACATCACCGGTCATCTGGATGATCTTATTCCGGTAATTCCTGACCCTCATTACTATGTGAAAGGTAAGTGGACTGCTGGCAGAGAACTGGACAAGGTCTGGGTAGAGTATCTGGTCAGGATGATGTCGACTGATGACCAGAAGGTAAGTCTTGATAACCGTGCAATGGCTGGTAGCTGGACTCTCTGTGCTCCTGCAAAGGTTGAGGCGTTGAAAACGCTTCTGGATAGTACCAGTGGTGTGAAAGACAGTATGACCAAGCTGTTTCAGGGCAGTATTGTTCCTCCCTGTCAGGGGTTGATCGTCAAATCTTATCTTAATCAGCGTCGGGAAGAGCTTAGAAATGACTCTGGCCGCAGACCAGAACTGGGTGAACAGATAATTCCTGAAGATACTCTGGTCGTGTTTTTTAACAGTGCCAATGATTTTCTGAATAAATGGCAGGAGCCTGATGATGTTGCCCGGGAAATGTACAATGATGTGTGGAACGTGCTGGCTTCCGGTGCTCGTAAAGTCGCCGTAGTAACCATGCCTGATATTTCTGTGACACCAAGATTCAAAGGTACTCCGGAAGGAAAGGAAATAAAAAGCCTTATAGAGCAATACAATACATTTCTCACAATGAGACTAAACAATCTGCGTGAGGAATTTTTAGAGGAAGACCACCATCAGCTAGTCACTATCGATGGTACTGAAATGTTCATAGAACTGATGAAAATGGATGGCTGGGACTTTGATACTCCACTGCTGAATATCCCCATTCCCGGAGTTGATAAGCCGGAAGAAAAACTATCCAGAGAAGCCGATAAGAAGGGCGATCATATAACGGCGGAACTTGCAGCCAATGCAGCGTTCAGAGACAACTGGCGTTTAAGCATGAGTGCTGATGGCAATGAGCGTATTGAATCGCCTTTTCAGACAACCAAAGGAACGGCTTTCTATGCTGATTCGGTTCACCCAAGTGCTGAAGCTCATTATGAAATAGCAAAATTTGCCTGCAAAAAATTACAGGCATTTAATATCCCATGTGATGTCAATAACTATCCCATTGAGCAGGCTAAACGAGAAAGTACTCAACATCATAATGCTCATACTGAGCTCTAACCTGAAATTTTAATTGTGCATCCACTGTCGTCAAAAAGTACAAGGTCGTGAGGCAGAACTGAAATATCCACTGCCGTTTCAGACGGCAGTGGATAACTGTTTTCCACCACTAAAACCTGTTTATTGAACTGTACTTCCGTTTTTAAATTCTGCCCCATAAACTGCTGATTTTTAATTACTATTCGCTTATCCACAGAATCAGCAGACTTCTTAATCTGCAGCATTTGCGGTCGAACAAACAACTGCGCCTTTTCTCCAGGCTGTGCATAAAGCTCTGCAGAAGATTCTATGATGCCTATGGCTGTAGAGACCTGTCGTTTGTTGATAACTTGGCAGTCCAGCAGGTTACCCACACCCATCAATTCAGCAACGAATTTATTGACCGGATGGTTATACACATTAAACGAACGATCGTGCTGAAGTATCTGTCCTTTGTGCATAACTGCCACTGAGTCAGCAAAGGCAAAACCCTCGTCTTTGTTGTGGGTAACAAACAGGGCCGCCACTTTCTGTTGTTTCAGAATATCCCTGATTTCCTGCACTAATCGTTGTCGTACCTGACTGTCGATATTGGAGAAGGGCTCATCCAGCAATAGCACAGAAGGGTTATTGGCTAACGCTCTGGCAATAGCGACACGTTGTTGCTGGCCACCCGAAAGCTCATGAGGGTAACGTTTTCCTAAACCTTGCAAGTTGACCAGTTCCAGCATTTCATCCACACGACGCTCAACGTCTGATCGGGAAAGGTCTTTCAAGCCAAAGGCAATATTCTTTGCCACGGTAAGGTGTGGGAAAAGGGCATAATCCTGAAAGATCATCCCGATACCACGTTGCTCTGGTGGCAGTGTTTTGGTTGAAGAACTAACTGTCTGACCGTGGAGTGAAATATCTCCACTTGCTGGCTGAAGCAGACCGGATATAGCTTTCAGCAGAGTTGTTTTGCCGCAACCACTGCGACCCAACAGACAGACGATCTCGCCGTCTTCTATTTTCAGATTCAAACCAGAGAGCACATCGGTGTCGCCGTAGCGACAGTTCAGCTCTGAAATATCCAGTGCAGTCATCGTTGGTCAGACTCCAGAGAACGGTTTAACAGAATAAGCGGTATCAAACCTGCCACTATCAATAACAGAGCTGCGATTGCAGCCTGCTCCATCTTTTCATCAGAAGCGTACTGGAATACCCAGGTTGCCAGTGATTCGAAACCAAAAGGGCGCAATAACAGAGCAGCTGGAAGCTCTTTCATAGACTCGACAAAGACCAGAAGAAAGCCGGTCAGAATACCTCTTCGAATCAACGGTAAATGAACCTTACTGACCATACTGGCTGGTGTGCAGCCGAGTGACCGACTGGCCATATCCAGTGATGGTGATATCCGACCCAGACTGGACTCAACACTACCTACTGCAACTGCAGAGAAACGCACAGCATAAGCAAAGATAATGGCAAAAACAGAACCGGAGAAGATCAGTCCTATTGGATCGTAACCAAACGACATGATCAGGTTATTCACACCATGGTCGAGCTGAGTTAGAGGTATCAAAACGCCAATAGCCAGCACATTTCCGGGCAGTGCGTAGCCTGTGGATACAATGCGGGAGGGTACAGATGCCAGCCTGTTGGACTCCAGACGCTGGTATATCCCCAGCAGAATAGCTGTGATTACTGCGAATAGCGCTGCACCTGTAGCTACTTTCAGGCTGTTCAGTGCGTAATTTAAGAGCTGAGTGTTAAATGAAATAGCGAAGTTATCCACCGCATAATTCATTAAAACCGCTGCAGGAAAGGCAAATCCTGCTATGACTAATAGCCAGCACCAGCTCTGAGCAAGTATGTTTGCCCAGCCTTTTAGCTTCAGCATTTCTTTTTGTTCATGACCGGCGGTTTTCTGAAACAGCTTTAAACGTCGGCGGCTATATTTCTCGGTGGATATGAGCAGTGTGACAACCAGCAGCATAATGGCTGATAGCTTTGCAGCAGCATTCAGGCTGCCATAACCCAGCCATGTGTCGTATACAGCGGTAGTCAGGGTTGGAATCGCAAAATAGCTGACCGTAGCAAAGTCAGCCAGCGCCTCAATTCCCATCAGCGAAAGGCCGGTAATAATCGCTGGCCTTGCCATGGGTAGTGATACTTTCAGAACACTTTGTAACGGCGAACAACCCAGTAAACGGCTGGCTAGCCTCTGGCTTTCTGATTGTTCTAATAGCGCTGTTCGAGCCAGCATATAGAGATAGGGATAAAGCACCAGAGCGAGAATAAAAACAGCGCCGCCCATGCTTCTGATATCCGGAAAGTAGTAATCGGCAGCGGTTTGCCAGCCCATCAGATCACGAAGGAATACTTGAACAGTGCCTGCGTATTCAAACAGGTCAGTATAAATATAAGCGACAACGTACGAAGGCATCGCCAAAGGCAAGACCAGCAACCACTGAAGATAGCGTTTACCGGGAATATCGCAGTTGGCCATAATCCAGGCTGGCGGTAGAGCAAAGAGCAGGCCCAGAACACCGACACCCGTGATCAAAATGATCGAGTTTATGATGTAGTCAACGAGGACTGTATTAAGAAGGTGAGAGAAGATTTCTCCGGTAGGTGACACAGCTTCATAGAAGAGTGAGAGCACCGGAGTAAAAAGCAGAAAAGCCAGCAACCAACTGCCAGCTTTCCAGCTCAGTGAAATACTATGTTTCATTGAGACTCTTGTTATGAAGAAAGTTATAAGACCTGATAATTACAGGTCGAACTTTACTTCATCCAGAAGCTTCTGTGCAGAGGCATAGTTCTCGGCCAGCTTGTAAACAGGCAGGGAGTCAGCCTTGAACTCACCCCAAGAAGTAACCAGTTCAGATGGTTTAACAGCTGGGTTAACCGGGTATTCCATATTTACTTCAGCGTAGATGCCTTGAGCTTTGTCGTCTGCCAGGTATTCCATCAGTTTAACGGCGTTGTTCTTGTTTGGTGCATGCTTGGTCAGAACCATACCACTGACGTTTACGTGTGAGCCGCGACCGTTTTGATCAGGGAAGTTGATGTAGACAGAATCAGCCCATGCTTTCTGGTCAGCTTTCTTCAGCATCGCGCCGTAGTAGTAGCTATTACCGATGGCCAGGTCACAAACGCCTTCTTTAACAGCCTTAACCTGTGCACGGTCATTACCCTGTGGACGACGGGCCAGGTTAGCTTTTACACCTTCCAGCCACTGTTTGGTTTCAGCTTCACCGTTGTTAGCGATGTAGGAAGCAACCAGACCTACGTTGTACTTGTTCTTACCACTGCGGGTACAGATCTTGCCCTTGTATTTAGGGTCAGCAAGGTCGGCATAGGAAATGCTTTGAGGCTTTCCATCACGCTTGGTGGTGTAGATGTTACGAACACGGGTAGTCAGTGCAAACCATTCACCTTTAGGATCACGGAACTGGGCAGGGATGTCTTCGCTGATGGACTTGCTATCAACAGGTTGGCTCAGATTCTTGTTGACTAATTTCATCAGGTTGCTGATGTCGGTTGTCAAAACAACGTCTGCAGGGCTCAGTTTGCCTTCACGTTCAACACGCTCAATCAGACCTTTCTTGGCAAAAACAACGTTTACCTTAACACCGGTTTCCTTGGTGAAGTCTGCGAACAGAGGCTCAACCAGGAAAGGCTGACGGTAGGAGTAAACGTTTACTTCCTTGTCTGCTGCGTTAGCAGTTACAGAAGCGGCCAGAACACTGGCGGTAGAAAGGGTAAAAAGAGCCTTCTTGAGCATGGTTGGTATCCGTAAAACTAAACAAGAAACATTATCATTCGCGAATTGTACGTATTTTTGTCTTGAACGCCAGTACTTTTGAAATAAAAAAAGAGGTATTGAGGAAGGAGTGACTTAGGTCAAAGGTTGGTATTAGAAAGAGTTAGAAAAAACCGCCAGTCATAACTAATAAGTGGCGGTTTTTTGAGGCAGTTAAGTGTGTGCTTACTTAACGCTTTCGATAGCTTCCAGAATAGCTGCTACTTCAGTATCACCGGTCTGACCTTCGAATGCGTACACGACTTCACCGGCAGCGTTCAGAACAGCAACGAAAGCACTCAGTTTTTCCAGGCCCAGAGTGTCGCGAGCAACAGCTTCAGCATCCAACAGGTACAAGTTGGTCGGTGCTTTTTTGTAAGCTTTCTTGAATTCACCTTTAACAAAGATGCCAGCACCCATAGGAGATTCTTTGGTGTTGATCAAGCTGGCAACGCGGAATTCAGGGAACTTCTCACTTACAGCTTTGTTAACAGGTTCCATTTTTGGTGGAACAGCCGGATGACCAGCCATAGCAATAAAGATAGTTGCCTCACCAGCCAGTTCAGAGGAACTGAATGGCTCGTACTTGCCCTTGCCAATGTTTTTGCCTTCTTTTTGCAGGGTGAAAGCTGGCAGAGGAGCGCCTACGGTTACGTTAGCCATACTACTAATCCTTACTTCTTGAATTTGTTCTTACAACTGGTAGCGGGTCTGTTGATGAGATCTAACCTGACCACGGGCAGTTGCACTGGAAATCTGGATATAGGTTTTAAAACGAATGCCTTATCAACACTTTGATTTATATCAAATTTTTCATGTTTGTTTTTTGTGATTCGGTGTTTTGGTTTGTTTATCCATGAAGTTGGCAATTTCATCCATTAGGTGAGACGAGAAAAACACAGCTCGGACTGAACTCTGGGCGTAGTAGATAAGAAGTAATTGAGTAGCTGGACACAAACAGGCTGTGAATAACTGTGAAAAACGTGATTTTCTTAATCCACAGGTTTGTGCACAGAAACAAAAGTACGAATTTCAAGAGAGTATTTGTCTGTGTATAACTTGGTGAGTTATCCACCAGATAAGAACAGGTTAATCACTGTATCCTAACAGCTCATCGACAGGGTTATTCAACCTGCAATCTATTGGTAATAAAGGTGTTAAGTGAGTTATCCACAGAAACTATCAACATAATTATAACAACAATAACAAACATCAATAGGCAAAATCGGTAGTTTTCCACAACAGCTACGGAGTGCAGTTTCGGGCAATACGACTGAAAGCACTACCGTGCTGTCGATATGCTTGCCCGAACAAAATGATCAATGTTGCAGGTTGTCGGGCTGAGGTATAATCACTGGTTCGATAAAGGTTTTATTAATAAGCAGGTGACTTCCCCTTGGCTGTGGATTTTCCGACTCGGTTTGATGTGATTGTGATAGGTGGCGGCCATGCCGGTACCGAGGCTGCGCTGGCTTCAGCACGTATGGGCGTGAAAACGTTATTGCTGACCCACAACATTGATACGCTGGGCGCGATGTCCTGTAACCCGGCTATCGGTGGTATAGGCAAGAGTCATCTTGTTAAGGAAGTGGATGCATTGGGCGGTGCAATGGCGCTGGCCACTGATCTCGGTGGTATCCAGTTCCGTGTACTGAATGCTCGAAAAGGGCCTGCTGTACGAGCGACTCGTGCTCAGGCAGACCGTGCACTCTACAAAGCCGCTATTCGCAGTATTCTGGAAAATCAGGAAAATCTTTCGATATTCCAGCAGTCCGCTGACGACCTGATTATGGAGCAGGGTCGAGTAGCCGGTGTTGTCACCAATATGGGCGTTCGTTTCCTTGCGGGTCAGGTGGTGCTGACAGCAGGTACTTTCCTGGGAGGCCGTATTCACATTGGTCTGGAAAACCACAGTGGTGGCCGAGCCGGTGATCCACCGTCCATTAAACTGGCTGATCGACTCCGTGAGCTGGATTTGCGTGTTGACCGATTAAAAACAGGTACACCTGCACGCATTGATGCCCGTTCTGTTGATTTTTCGGTAATGGATGAGCAGCCGGGTGATACTCCTACACCGGTTATGTCGTATATGGGGTCTGTTGAACAGCATCCAGAGCAGGTGGCCTGTCACATTACCCATACCAATGAAAGAACCCACGACCTGATTCGTGGCGGTCTTGATCGATCACCTATGTTTACCGGTGTGATAGAAGGTATTGGTCCACGTTACTGTCCTTCCATCGAAGACAAAATTACCCGCTTTGCGGATAAGAACTCTCACCAGATCTTCCTGGAGCCGGAAGGTTTATCCACACATGAACTCTATCCAAACGGGATATCCACAAGTCTGCCGTTTGATGTGCAGATTGAATTCATCCGTTCCATCCGTGGACTGGAAAATGCCCACATCACTCGTCCAGGTTATGCCATTGAGTACGACTTCTTTGATCCACGCGATCTGAAATTCTCTCTGGAAACCAAAGCTATTCCAGGTTTGTACTTTGCGGGTCAGATTAACGGCACAACCGGTTATGAAGAAGCTGCTGCGCAGGGCCTGCTGGCAGGTATGAACGCTGCTCTGGCGGCCAAAGAACAGGAAGTCTGGTGTCCACGTCGCGACGAGGCTTACATTGGAGTACTGGTTGACGACCTGATCAACAACGGCACCAGTGAGCCTTACCGTATGTTTACCAGCCGTGCGGAATACCGCCTGATTCTCCGTGAAGATAATGCTGACCTGCGTCTGACCGAGAAAGGTCGTGAACTGGGAATGGTCGATGACGCTCGCTGGGCAGCGTTCTGCGACAAAAAAGAGCGCATAGAGCAGGAAAATCAGCGTTTAAAGAGTGCCTTTATTCATCCGGGCACGGATCAGGCAGCAGAAGTGAACCTGAAGCTCAGTAATCCTATCAGCCGTGAATACAACCTGATGGAGCTGTTGCGCAGACCAGAGTTGTCGTACGACGATGTTTCAAGTCTGACCGGTGAAGCTGATTCCAATGCTCAAGTTAGAGAGCAGGTAGAAATTGCGGCCAAGTACGAAGGCTATATCAATCGTCAGACGGAAGAAATTGCCAAGCTGAGACGGTATGAAAATACTCGTATCCCTGAGGCATTTGAGTACGAGAAAATTGAAGGTCTGTCCAACGAGATTCGCCAGAAGTTGCTGGAAAACAAGCCTGAAACTCTTGGCAGAGCTTCCCGAATTCAGGGAATGACGCCTGCCGCTGTTTCTTTGCTGCTTATCCACATGAAGAAGTTTTCTAAAGCATCCTGATTGATTAGAATGCGGGTTATTCACAGCCCGCACTTTTCCTTCCCGAGTGTGCACACACATCGTCAAATTTTAGATTGTCATTTCCCCCTGTATGCGGGGAAATGACTTCTAAGTATCCACTGCTTTGTCATTCGACTGAGTTTCAGAATTGCAATAAACTAGCCTACTACTCTTTATATCTCTGGGCTGAATTCCTGATGTCATCTCTGTCGTTGCGTAATCGCATCTGCCAGGGCGCCGAAGCGCTTTCTGTTTCTTTATCCGATACTCAGGCTGACCTGCTGACCCGGTATGTTGAATTACTGGTCAAATGGAACAAGGCTTTCAACCTTACGGCTGTCCGCGACCCTGAAGAAATGGTGTCTCGCCATATTCTGGACAGCCTCAGCATCGCGCCGTTTATGGAAGGCGAGCACCTGATGGATGTTGGCTCTGGTCCCGGTTTGCCAGGTATACCCATGGCCATTCTGAATCCTGAAAAGCAGTTCACCTGTGTTGACAGCAATGGCAAAAAAACCCGATTTATGACTCAGGCAGTGGCTGAATTGGGTTTGAAAAATGTATTTGTTACCAATGAGCGTTGTGAGTCGTTTAAAGCTGACCAACCTTTTGATGTCATTATGTCTCGAGCGTTCAGCTCTTTGATTGATATGGTTGATGGTACTGAACATTTGCTGGCCAAAGGCGGAAAGTTTCTGGCAATGAAAGGTCTTTATCCTGATCAGGAGTACAAAGACTTGCTGGAAAAACACCCTGAAATTGTCATGACAGAAAGTCATGCTCTGGAAGTTCCTGGCTGTGAAGCGCAGAGACATCTGGTCATTTTGAGGTCAGGTCAGTAAGCTGTTTGAGTAAACAGATTTTTATCTGGTGGATGGGGCACTGCTAGCAGAGCCCCCCGGGGCTGACAGGAACGTCAGCTACTGAATAAAGAATATAGCTATAACAACGGTAGCAGCAGTGGGAAAAATTCTAGCGGTAACTAATCAGAAGGGCGGCGTAGGGAAAACCACTTCCTGTATTAACCTTGCCGCCTCCCTGGCAGCGACCAAGCGCAGAGTGCTGCTGGTTGATATGGACCCTCAGGGCAATGCCACTACAGGAAGTGGCGTTGATAAGCATGAGCTGGAGCGCTCTGTTTATCATGTTCTGACAGGGCAGGGCAGTATTCATGATGCCATTCAGAAGCCGGAAGAGTCCGGTTATGACGTTCTGCCGGGCAACGCCGACACCACTGCTGCTGAAGTTGAACTGATGACTATGGAAGGCAAGGAAACTCGTTTACGAGACGCCCTTGCAGAAGTCGCTGATCGTTATGACTTTATTCTGATTGATTGTCCACCGTCGTTAAACATGTTGACCCTTAACGCTCTTGCTGCGGCCGAAGGCGTTATTATCCCTATGCAGTGCGAGTACTATGCCCTTGAAGGGCTGACCGCATTGATGGAAACCATCACCGGGATTCGTCAGACCATAAACCCCAGGCTTCATATAGAGGGGCTGCTGCGGACTATGTATGACCCGCGTATCGGTCTGACCAACGAAGTATCCCGACAGCTGATCAGTCATTTTGGCGAACAGGTTTATCGCACAGTAATACCTCGCAATGTTCGCCTAGCTGAAGCACCAAGCCATGGAGTACCTGTTCTGAACTACGACAAGAACTCCAGAGGTGCGATAGCCTATCTGGCACTGGCGGGAGAAGTGGTTCGCCGGCAAGATAAGGTGAAAGGGCTCAACACAGAAAGGAAGACTGCGAGCTGATGGCTAAAAGACGTCTGGGAACTAACCTGAGTGCATTGATGGGAGGGGCCAAACTCGATTCCTCCATTTCCAATGACCTTTCTGCACCGGAAGCAGTAGCAAACGAGCCTGCTGTCGTGAAAGACAATGTTAAAAGCACTGCGAAAGACAAAGAGTTAAGAGAGTTACCTGTCGAATTTATTTCTCGAGGCAAGTATCAGCCTCGACGAGATATGCACCCGGATGCTCTGGAAGAACTGGCTGAAAGCATTAAAGCCCAAGGCATTATGCAGCCTATTGTGGTTCGCCCGCTAAGCAACAACCGTTATGAAATCATTGCCGGTGAACGACGCTGGCGTGCAGCACAGATTGCTGGTCTTGCTGAAGTTCCTGCTTTGATTCGTGATGTTCCTGATGAAGCTGCCATTGCCATGGCGCTGATCGAGAACATTCAGCGTGAAGACCTGAACCCGATTGAAGAAGCCATTGCTCTCTCCCGCCTGCAAAAAGAGTTTGAGCTGACTCAGCAGGAGGTGGCTGAAGCTGTCGGTAAATCCAGAACTGCGGTCGCAAATATCCTGCGTCTTATGTCGCTCAGTGATGATGTGAAGAAGATGCTTGAGTATGGCGATCTGGAAATGGGTCACGCTCGTGCACTGTTGTCACTGTCTGATATGGAACAGTTGGAAGCGGCCAGAACCATTGTTGCCAAAGGCCTCTCTGTGAGACAGACCGAAGCTATGGTTCGCCGTATGCTGCAGGAGAAAGAGCAGAGCAAGAAGAAGGTTCAGACTAAAATCGATCCTGATATCAAACGCCTCGAAGATGACCTGTCGGACAAGATTGGTGCAAGCGTAGCTATTCAGCACAGTGCCAAAGGTAAAGGGAAGCTGGTGATCTCTTACAGTTCTCTGGATGAGTTGGATGGAGTTCTGGCTCATATCAAATAAGCCATTCGGGTCAGCGTTCTGTTGACCCTGTTTTTCAAGCCTACATTTCTATTTCGTATTCCACCGCTTTGTCTCATGAATTACTGAATTATTTCGGGTAAGTTTCATATTTGTCGAATTTTAAAAGTTTATGCATTAATTTCCGGCTTCACTATTACCCAATTATTATCGGATAAACTTAAGTGCTTAAGCTATAGGTATTAGATCCACTCTCTTGAGTGCTCATTTTTAAGCTGTGGGGAAGTCTGGTTGTGCATCAAACCAAATATCTTCATCATCATCTGTAAAGTGAATTTCCCCAGTGCTATCAATTTCTCCAGAGGTGATAGAACTATTTTCAATCAGGGAAGCAACTATGTTTTCTACGTCAGTTGGTGTTGTCCACCCCCAGGCTTCAGGCACTTGACTCGCAGCTTCAGCAGGTAGGCCTGCTTTAATGATTTCAAGAACGCTTTTAGAGCAATTCATACTCAGCATCTCAAAATTACGGCTTTCTTTTATTTCTTTTGCTTTTGCCTTCATGGCTTCAACATCTAAACCTTGTATAGGAATAGCAAACACGCCCTCATCGGGCCTGAGGTAGTTACTGCCAGGTTTGGTTGTTAAGGACATAACTTTATTTTCTGACGGGGTACTAAAGCCTCGCCCCCATATGGCATAGCTGATAGCTGATGACAGTGCGGTAACGGCAAAGGTGGGGAGGGGCGCTATAATACTACCAGCCAGAGAATAGGCTGTTGCCTTGCCTGCTACCTGGCTGCCAACAAGAATACTGCCTGCAGCGGCTGCAAATTCTGCACCAGCAACTTTTTTGTCTGGATACCAACTGAAAATATGCTCTTTTGCCGCTTCTATGCTTGCTGTGGCTTTTGATCTTTCTTGAGTTTTTTGATCTCTTTCTGCAATTTTACTGTTAAGTGTCTCTTTAAGTTCAGCAATTTTTGGTTGTACTTCTCTAATCTCTTCATCATCCCCATTTGTTATTAACTCACTAAGTTTTTCAGTGAGAGCGGATAATTTTTTCTGATAAAGTGGGATGTAAAAATCCAATTCTTTTACTTTCTGGTCATGAACGCTGAAGTCTGGTTTTGCTGAAGGATTTATCAGTGCTTCAGAATCAAAGCCTCCCATAAGAATAGCGGTGTGTTCGCCTTGCAATAACAGCACTGCTGTATTATCAGGTACTTTACTAGGTACAACAGTGGAGGCAGATTCGGCACCTATAGGGCTTTTCCAAGCGTAGTTGACACTCCCTTTGAAGGGGTACCAGCCTGTTTTGGTAAGGTAACGTTGAGCAACGGGTTTTTGTTCAGGTTTGCTCGCGTCAGGGCGTTGTTCAGAATCTGGAATGTTTTTTTCGGCAGTAACAGTTTTATACTCTGCGTTAGTTGAGTCACTAGTAGGCTCAAAATAATCAACAACAGAGTTAGAGGCGGTATGAAAATTTGATTCAGTGCCAACCCTTGTGCCAGACATAACTCACCCATATTCAAAAGTACTGTCTTTAAATATAACTTTCTAAACAAATCACCTGCACATGACGAATAGAAAATCTGATGGATGACTGATTTTAGAGACTGTCAGGAATATATTGTTTAAAAATAATGACTAAGCTAGTGGCTGTCGTTAGTCCCGTCAGGAAATTGACTACTGACTTGCATCATTCTTCGCCTTAAATTAACAAATACTGATAATGCAGGGGTTAAAGGCTTAGAGAGTGTAGGATCATTTGCTGTGATTTCGAATGCTCTACTGAGAGCTTCAACATACTCAACAGCTATAGGTGTTAATAGTTCTTTTTTGTCTTCAGTTTTGGCTAATTTATTTGCCAGTTTAGCTAATGTGAGAAGCTGTTTTTTAAGCTGTTTGTTCGAGGCTTCTTTGGTGTGTTGCTTAAGAGACTGTAAAGCTTCTTTTTCTTGAAAATCCGCGGCCTCAAACTCTGGACTGTTGCACTTTCTGATTAGAAAGTCAGACTTCATATTTAAGCTATCAAGCCTTTGAACCAGCTTATTGGAATATCTCTCTACTATTTTCTGGTCAGTGTAAAGAATAGGCCGGATGGGTAAGTAGTGGTCACAACCGCCTATTTTTAATAACCTGAGTGCTGCTCCACTGCAGTTGTTATATTTACTCATCGGTCTGTAATAGAAGTCAGGATTATCAGGAGATTTAAACTCTTTCCAGGAGGTTCTCATGTCATCAAAATTCAGACCAAACATAGTGAACTGATTGTTTCTGTCTGGTCTCTGACTGGAAAATCCCTGGCATGGAAGGTAAACCTTTTGAGCCCTTCTTTCCCACTTTTTTGTTTTGCTGTTCTTTTTCTGTGTTGCGAAAGGTATTACAGATCTTGGTATTTCTAATTCTTTTTCGTCCTCAGTTTTTTGGGGCGTTGCCCATAAGTTTTTCATCAGAGGCACTGCTACTGACTTCAAACGACTGAAACTATACGAATCCAGCCCTCGTAAGTCGTTATATGCTTGGCCCAAATGCCTCCTTATTCGCCTGAAAGTCGCTTTAGCTCTCAAAGACTCTGTTCTTTTTTGTTCATGCTCGAACTGCTTTTCTGATAGCTCTTCATCTGCAAGAACCAACCTGCTCCGAGCTCTCTGTGCAATGTATTGATACTTGTCTTTAGCGTAAGTCGGAATTGTGTCCGGCTTGATACGTTTGAAATAACTCCTCAACGTTAGAATACTTTGGAGTATTCGGTTACTTGAGCTCAGACCATTATCTCCTGGAACCAAAGATACATAGTCGTGAATATTTCTGTCTGTGTCTTTTATAGACAAGGCCGAGTGTCGGCTACTGTCCTTGATTCTGGGGTCAACCCAGTTCCTGACAACGATGTGTTTAGGCATATCTTGAGCTTGCCCAACACGCCACTTAAAACCTGCTGGTATCTCGTAAGGTGTTAGTTGCCTGGCGCATATGTTTTTTTTGGTAAGCATTCCTACCAGGTGAGTGACTTCTTGATGGTAGTTACCTTTGATTTCAGGTGAGTTTGGTTCAGAGGGATTCAATTCTGGAATGGAGACACGATGAGATCTGAATGCTTTCAGTCCATGGCGTAATGCTTTGAATTTATCAGGTCTACCAGTTGCAACTTCCTGTCTGGCTAACTCAACTTTGTATGCAAGCTTTGCCGCCTTGAATGCATCCCGACTGGAGAATAAATAGATTCCGGATTTTATTGCTCCATCAGTGTTCATAAAGGCATTCACCAAGTTCAATTGTCAAATTTAATGAGTATCTACTTCGGTGGTTGCTTTCGATGCCACCTTCATTCTGTCTCTTAAGTCCATAAAAATAGATAAGGCAGGTTTCAGTGCTTGCTCCAGGTTATAATTTCCTTCTGTTTGCGAATAAGCCAGTTCTAGCGTCTCTACATACTTGATGGCGAATGATGTTAGTGAATCTATATCCTGTTTTTTCTGATCAAGTTTTAAGGCCTGTGAGGCAAGAGAAGAAAGACATTTTTTGAACTTCCTTGTCCCTAACTTCCCTGAAGATTTTTTTAGTGCGGCTGCTGCCAGGTTAGCTGCTTCATAAGGAGTAGAGATGTCTGCATCTGTACTCAAGGCTAAGAGGTGTGATGACTTATCGTTTAGTGCTTCCAGTCGTTCCATCAGTTTGTGGGAGTACCGATCTACCATTGGTTGGTCGGTATAAAGGATTGGGTTGATAGGCAAATACTGGTCAGAACCACCATCTTTCATCACCTTTAATACAGATCCACTGCAGTTGTTGTATTTACTGACTTCTCTGTAATAAAAGTCAGGGTTGTCAGCAGAGGTGAAACGAGCCCAGGACTCATGCATTTTATCGAACTGCAATCCAAACATGACAAACTGGTCACTGGAATCCGCTGTGCCCTGGCATGGCAGGTATACTTTCTCAGCTCTACGCTCCCACTCTCCGGTTTTTTTATTTTTCTTTTGAAAGGCAAATGGCCTGATACTAGGATCAAGTTCAATATTTTTGGCCTTAAGTTGTTTTTCAGGAATGGAAGCCAGGCGTTTCCACGTTAAACCAACTATTTCACGAAGTTCACCATAGGAAGTTGATTCACGAAACATCTGTAGTCCATCCTTAAATGCACTGCTTGCAAGCTGCATGCGCGATTTAGATGATTCTATGGACTCCTTTTTCTGGTCCTCTGCTTCGAGCTTGCCTCTCGCTTCAGGTTTAACATACAGTTTTTTATCTTGTGAGTAGTGGGCTATTTTCAACCCTGACCGTTTGGCTAGTTTTACCGCTAGTCGACTCTTGAGCGGGTTTTTGGAATACACCCATGAGTCAGATTTGTCATGCCCGTACATTAGGCCAACATACTGATTTATTTCACGAGGTCGGTCTCTAAGAGTCATTGCTGTATGTCTACTGCTGTCTTCTACACCGGGAGAACTCCAGTGTTTTATGACTACATGGCGAGGAGATGCTTTAGCGGCGCCTTGACTCCATTTCCAGCCAGCAGGGAGTTCAAAGGGGGTTAACTTTCTTCTACAGATTCTTTTCTTTGTATATTTCTGAATAATTTTGTCAATATCTGAAGGTGGCTGTGTTACGGACACATCTTCATGTTTAGGAAGTGTTACCTGTCTGGATCTGAAAGCCGCCCAACCCTTTCTTAAGGCATTGGCTATTTTGCCTTTTTTGCCAGTACTATCTTGCCCGGCACGCTCCATTTTATAGGCGAGCCCAGCTGCTTTTAATGCATTGGCTCTGGAGAAAACGTATGTACCTGGAATGGTACTTCCCGACTCAAGCATATAGATCCCAACATTATTTAAGAGGAGTTAATATTGAGTTTGGCGATAAACCGGAGTTCAGGCTTAATAAGGAAGAAAGAACTTTGATGAGTGGTAAAAAAGACGGCTGAGAGCAGTCTTTTTTTGGGGAGCAGGAAGAGTTAACTGTTATCTGTCAATTATTTGATTTGTTTATTGGCTTCTTTGAAGAAATTATTCAAGTCGTCAAAAGGACGGTCGCCCCTGGCCTTTTGTTTAGTCCGTAATACCAGTTGCATGGCATTGTTGATTTTTTTCAGTTCAATCCACTTACTGATTGGGCTGCTCATTGTTTTTCTACCTGATCTTGTGTCGCTATGAGTCACTCTATCCATGCCCTCTGGCAACAAACCTGTTAGTCAGACCATAAACCGATGTAAAGACTTTGAATAATCAATAAGTTAATGACGGGGCATAAGATATACTTATAGCTCTTGAGGCTAAGGATGATCGCAGATAACGTACGATCATGGAGTTGTATAAGTCGATGCATATCACCCTGCGACAGCTGGAAATATTTCGTGCTGTTGCTCAAAGTGACAGAGTAACTGCAGCAGCAGAATCCCTCTATATCTCCCAACCAGCTGCCAGCATGGCGCTTTCCGAACTGGAGAAGCACCTGGGACCATTGTTTGATCGCCATTCTGGTGCATCCATGACTTTGAACGATGCTGGCAGAGCACTCTTGCCGATGGCAACAGAAATGCTTGATCGGGCCGGAGAGATAGAAAGCCAGTTTATGGAGGGTGGTTGTTATGAGCAGGGAACCGTGAGAATCTGTGCCAGCTCAACGATTGGGAATAATTTGATGCCTCACATAATAGGAGGCTTCAAGAAAACCTGTCCAAACATCCGTACTGAAATTCAAATTGATAACTCCAGAAATATCAAACAGCGTCTACTTTCTATGGAGGTCGATCTAGCTGTTGTTGAAGGTAGTTGTCTGCATCCTGACCTTGAGGCGATAGCCTGGCAGGAAGATGAACTGGTGATTATCTGCAGCCCGGGTCACCCGCTTTCAGGTCAAACTGTTGAGTTGAAAGATCTGACAGAAGAACACTGGATTCTTCGGGAACGTGGTTCTGGTACAAGAGCTTTATTTGATGAGGTTCTGGCAGTCAGCCTGAAAACACCGCCCAGTATGGTGATGAGTCTTAACAGGGCTGAAGCCGTTAAACAGGCAGTCATGGCAGGACTTGGTATAGGCTGTATATCGCACTTAGCTGTGTGGCGAGCGAAGAAAGCGGGGCTGATTTCAACAATCAACGTGAAAGAGCTGGCTTTGAAACGACACTTTTATCTGCTCCTTAACAAAAGGAGATATAAGAGCGGTGTTGTACAAAAACTGTCGGAGTTTATTCTAGCCTGGGAAGGAAAAATTCCCAGCTGAAATAAAGGCCTATCAGCTTTTTGGTTATAATTGCAATGGGTCAGATCAATAGTTAATCCGACACGCTTAAGATATTAGTTGAACGTAGGTACAAGTCACTAGTATACTTGCGCGCGCCGGAAAGAGTGAAAAAAAGTTTCATAATTGTCATACGTGTTATGTCTTGTTGAGGATTCATCTTTTTATCGAACTCACAGGACTTTCCAGACTGGTTCTCAGGTGCTGAAGATCTGAAGCAGCTGTTCCCGCAAGGTAATGAAGGCTGTTCTCTGAGTCTGAAGTCAGGACGTAATAGAGTAACGAAACATAATGTTTAACTCGAGCAGCCAGGCACAATATGCACATCTTCAACAACCGAAGATGCATCGGGTTGTAGTTGCCCAGTTGTTGGCTACATTTTGCCTAGCGCTGTTGGTTTTGCCTTTTGGAAATATTGAGGCGGTTTCAGCTCTGGCAGGTGGTCTGGCGTGTAGTATTCCAAATGCGTACCTGGTATGGCAGGCCTTTCGTTATCGTGGAGCTGGTTCCGCTAAAAAAATCGTCAGGTCATTTTATCAAGGCGAAGCCGGCAAATTCATGTTGACCGCTGCAGCATTCACCCTGATTTTTGTGCTGTTTCCATCAGTGAAACCACTGCCGTTATTCAGCGCATTTGTATTAATACAAGCAGTAAGTTGGTTTACACCGTTCATTATTCGGAACCGCTGAACCAGCTCACTGAAATAGATATAGATAATGATGGTGTACGGGAAAATCCATGGCAAATACTGCATCTGAGTATATAGGACACCACCTGCAGAATCTTACCTACGGTAAGCTTCCTGCAGGTTTTGAGCGCATTGATGCGCACGGTAATGTGTTAGGTTCGTTACAGGCTGAAACCTGGACATTTGCCCAGACGGCTGCGGAAGCTAAAGCAATGGGCTTCTGGGCGCTTCATGTGGACAGTTTATTCTGGTCCGTATTGCTTGGTCTGGTGTTTATTACACTCTTCCGTTCTGTTGCGAAAAAGGCAGAATCGGGTGTTCCAGGCGGCCTCCAGAATCTGGTTGAAATGCTTGTCGAGTTTGTTGATAAAAGTGTTAAAGACACGTATCACGGTCGTAGCAACCTTATTGCACCACTGGCGTTGACCATTTTTGTCTGGATCTTCTTCATGAACCTGATGGATCTTGTGCCGGTAGACTGGATTCCAGGTCTGGCGACACTGGTAGGCATTCCATATATGAAGATCGTACCAAGTACGGATCCTAATATTACATTGTCAATGTCGTTTAGTGTCTTCGCTCTGGTTATTTTCTATTCGATCCGCGTAAAAGGGATCGGTGGTTTTATCGGTGAATTGACACTGCACCCATTCAACACCAGCAATAAAGTTGCTCAGGCTTTCCTGATTCCTGTTAACTTTATCCTGGAATTTGTAACCCTGATCGCTAAACCAA
This sequence comes from Endozoicomonas sp. OPT23, assembly GCF_009653635.1. Lineage (GTDB taxonomy): Bacteria > Pseudomonadota > Gammaproteobacteria > Pseudomonadales > Endozoicomonadaceae > Endozoicomonas_A. The sequence continues at coordinate 1,019,951 of NZ_PPFD01000003.1, forward strand.
TCTCATTGGGCCTTCGTTTATTCGGAAACCTTTACGCTGGTGAGTTGTTGTTTATCTTGATAGCGATGATTGGTTATGGACAGCTGCCACTGCACTTCGGTTGGGCGGTATTCCACATCCTGGTTATTGCTTTGCAGGCTTACATTTTCATGACGCTGACTATTGTTTATCTCAGCATGGCGTCTGAAGATCATTAATTTACACTTTCGTTTTATACGTCTGTGTCAGTAAACCCTGACATTTTTTCTGATCCTTCCTAAGGAAGTTGAGGAAAAAGTGTCTCCCTGAAACTTAAATAATTTCATTTAACTAAATCATCGACGCAAAAGTCGGGAGGAAATATGGAACTGGTAGTTGGTCTGACTGTAATTGGTGTTGCTGTAATGATGGGTCTGGCGGCTCTGGCTACTGCAATTGGCTTCGGTCTGTTGGGCGGTAAATTCCTTGAAGGTGTTGCTCGTCAGCCTGAAACTGCTCCAATGCTGCAAACCAAGATGTTTATCGTTGCTGGTCTGCTGGACGCCGTTCCAATGATCGCCGTTGGTATCGCTTTGTTCTTCACCTTTGCTAACCCGTTCGTAGCTCTGGTTCAGTAATAGCTGCAGTTAGTTTCCGGCTTTCAGGCAGGCCGGAGGGCTTAAAGTCCTCTGGTTTTGCTGACAAAGCCGAATACAACCCGATCTTTGTCACTGGCAATAGAACAGGGTTAGAAAACAGAAAACTGGAGCAGGTGGAGTTCGTATGAATATTAATGCGACGATCATTGGCCAGACGATAGCGTTTGCTGTCTTTGTCTGGTTCTGCATGAAATATGTTTGGCCACCAATCATGCAGGCCCTCAATGACCGTAAGAAACAAATTGCTGATGGTCTTGAAGCTGCATCTCGCGGACACAAAGATCTGAAGCTGGCTCAAGACAGAGCTGGTAAAGAGCTGCGTGCTGCTCGTGGTGAAGCTCAAGGTATCATTGAGCTGGCTAACAAGCGTGCCAACCAGATTGTTGACGAAGCGAAAGAAGAAGCTCGTCAGGAAGCTGAACGTATCAAAGTTGCTGCTCAGGCTGAAATCGAGCAGGAAGCAAACAGGGCTCGTGAAGCTCTGCGCGCTCAGGTAGCAACACTGGCTGTGGCTGGTGCCGAGCGTATTCTGGGTGCAAACCTGGATGAATCTGCGAACAGTCGACTGGTTGATGACCTGGTTGCGGAACTCTAAAAGGGGGAGACCATGGAATTAACCACATGTGCCCGCCCTTATGCCAAAGCTGCTTTTGAATTAGCAAAAGAGAAAAACCAACTCAATGAGTGGTCTCAAATGCTAACTTTATCTGCAGCTGTTTCCAGGCATGAGTCCGTAGCTGAACTATTGGCTGATCCAGCCAGTAGTGGTGACAGTAAGGCTGACGCTTTTATTAAACTGTGCGAAGGCAGCCTGACCGCAGAATTTGAAAACTACATTCGAATTCTGGCGAACAAGAAACGGATCTCGCTGTTGCCCTATATCGAATTTTTATTCGAGCAGATGAAAGCACAGGATCAGAGTTATCAAGATATTGAGGTAATTTCTGCTTATCCGCTGAACGAAGATCAGCAGCAGAAAATTGCCAAACAAGTTGAAAAACGTCTTGGTCGCTCAGTACGAATGCATACGCAGATAGACAGCTACTTAATCGGTGGCGTCATCGTGAAAGCCGGAGACCTGGTTATAGACAGCTCCGTACGCGCACGATTGAACCAGCTATCCGATGCGATGATTTCATAGTTAAAGGTTTGGCAGGTAAGCTATGCAACTGAATCCTTCCGAGGTCAGTGACATCATCAAGAGCCGCATTGAGCAGCTTGAGGTGTCCAGTGAAGCCCGCAATGAGGGCACCATCGTCAGTGTTACTGACGGTATCGTTCGTATACATGGTCTGCAAGACGTAATGTACGGGGAAATGATTAAGTTCCCTGGCAATGTATACGGAATGGCGTTGAACCTGGAGCAAGACTCCGTCGGCGCAATTGTTTTAGGTGACTATCTGGATCTGGCTGAAGGCCAGACCGTACAGTGTACCGGACGAATTCTTGAAGTACCTGTTGGCAGGCAGTTGCTGGGTCGTGTTGTTGACGCTTTGGGTAACCCCATTGATGGCAAAGGCCCACTCGAAGCTACCGAAACTTCTCCGATCGAAAAAGTTGCACCAGGCGTAATTGATCGTCAGGGTGTAGATCAGCCGGTTCAAACTGGTTACAAGGCGATTGACGCCATGGTACCAGTTGGTCGTGGTCAGCGTGAGCTGATCATCGGTGACCGTCAGACAGGTAAAACTGCTGTCGCTATCGATGCGATCATTAACCAGAAAGGCACAGGCATCAAGTGTGTCTATGTGGCTATCGGTCAGAAGCAGTCCTCTATTGCTAACGTAGTACGCAAGCTGGAAGAGCACGGCGCAATGGATCACACCATTGTTGTTGCTGCTGGTGCTTCCGATCCTGCGTCCATGCAATATCTGGCTCCGTTTGCTGGTTGCTCCATGGGTGAATTCTTCCGTGACATCGGTGAAGATGCCCTGATCGTATTTGATGATTTGACCAAGCAAGCCTGGGCGTATCGTCAGATCTCCCTGCTGCTGCGTCGTCCACCAGGTCGTGAAGCGTACCCTGGTGACGTTTTCTACTTGCACTCCCGTCTGCTGGAGCGTGCATCTCGCGTAAATGCTGACTACGTAGAAAAAATGACCAATGGTGAAGTGAAAGGTAAGACAGGCTCTCTGACTGCTCTGCCAATCATCGAAACCCAGGCTGGTGACGTATCTGCGTTCGTACCAACCAACGTAATTTCTATTACCGATGGTCAGATCTTCCTGGAAACCGATCTGTTTAACGCAGGTATTCGTCCTGCAATGAACGCCGGTGTGTCTGTATCCCGTGTAGGTGGTGCAGCCCAGACCAAGATCATCAAGAAACTCGGTGGCGGTATTCGTCTGGCACTGGCTCAGTATCGTGAACTGCAGGCATTTGCCCAGTTTGCTTCTGATCTGGATGAAGCGACCCGTAACCAGCTGGAACACGGTCAGCGTGTTACCGAACTGATGAAGCAGAAGCAATACGCTCCAATGTCTGTAGCTGATATGGGTGTAGTTATCTACGCCGCTGAAAAAGGCTACCTGCAGGACGTTGCTCTGAACAAGATCCTGGACTTTGAAGCCGCTCTGCTGAGCTTTATTAACTCCGAGTTTGCCGACCTGATGGCTCGTATCAACGAGAAGGGCGACTACAACGACGAGATCGAAGCGGGCATTAAAGAGGCCATTGAGAAGTTCAAGGCCACCCAGTCCTGGTAAAACAGGCTTATTGTTACCGGTTGTCCGCCTGGGCATCCGGTAACAGGTAGCTGAGGAATCACAATGGCAGGCGCAAAAGAGATCCGGACGCAAATAGCGTCTATTACAAGTACGCAAAAGATCACCAGCGCCATGGAAATGGTTGCGGCGAGTAAAATGCGCAGAGCCCAGGAACGCCGGGAAACCAGCAGCCCTTATGCAAAGCGTATTCGTCAGGTGGTTGGGCATATTGCTCATGCTCGAGCTGAATACAAACACGCTTACATGACCGAGCGTCCTGCCAAGCGTGTTGGCTATATCATCGTTTCTACTGATCGTGGCCTGTGTGGCGGTTTGAACATTAACCTGTTCAAAAAAACCATTGCCAATATGAAGCAGTGGGACGATCAAAACGTTGAAATAGATTTCTGCTTAATTGGCAGCAAGGCTGTTTCATTTTTCCAAAGTTACGGCGGTAACGTCGTGGCAGCCACAACCCATATCGGTGACTCGCCCAGCATTGCTGATCTGATCGGCAGTGTGAAAGTCATGCTGGACAAATATGAAGAAGGCGACATTGATCGTCTGTTCGTAGTTCATAATGAATTTGTCAACACCATGACCCAGTCTCCAGTAGTGCAGCAACTTCTGCCTCTGGTAGCTGATGACAATGAGTCGCTGAACAAGCCCTGGGATTACATTTACGAACCAGACGCCAAAGCATTACTGGATGGTCTGCTGCTTCGTTATATTGAGTCTCAGGTGTTCCAGGCTGTAGTGGAAAACAATGCCTGTGAACAGGCAGCGCGTATGGTTGCAATGAAGAGTGCGACCGACAACGCGGGTGACCTGATTGATGACCTGCAGTTGGTATACAACAAGGCTCGTCAGTCTGCGATAACCCAGGAACTGTCTGAAATCGTCAGTGGCGCAGCGGCGGTATAAAAGATTAAAGGGTAGAGGAAAGGCAAGGCTATGAGTAGCGGTCGTATTATTCAAATTATCGGCGCCGTAATTGACGTCGAATTCCCAAGGGATTCTGTCCCTAAGGTCTACGACGCCCTGAACGTCGAAGGCAAAGAACTGGTACTGGAAGTTCAGCAGCAGCTGGGCGACGGTATCGTTCGTACTATCGCCATGGGTTCCACCGAAGGTGTAGCACGTGGTCTGGTGGCTGAAAACACCAACGCTCCGATTCAGGTTCCAGTGGGTACAAAAACCCTGGGCCGTATCATGGACGTTCTGGGTAACCCTATCGATGAGAAGGGCCCTATCGGTGAAGAAGAGCGAATGGCTATTCACCGTAAGCCACCTTCCTACGCGGAACAGTCTGCTTCTAACGAGCTGCTGGAAACCGGTATCAAGGTAATCGACCTGGTAGCGCCTTTTGCGAAAGGTGGTAAGGTTGGTCTGTTCGGTGGTGCCGGTGTTGGTAAGACCGTAAACATGATGGAGCTGATCCGTAACATCGCGATCGAGCACTCCGGTTTCTCTGTGTTTGCAGGTGTTGGTGAGCGTACTCGTGAGGGTAACGACTTCTACCACGAAATGACCGACTCCAACGTAATCGACAAGGTATCCCTTGTTTATGGTCAGATGAATGAGCCACCAGGAAACCGTCTGCGCGTAGCGCTGACCGGCCTGACTATGGCTGAGAAGTTCCGTGACGAAGGTCGTGACGTACTGTTGTTCGTTGACAACATCTACCGTTACACCCTGGCGGGAACAGAAGTATCTGCTCTGTTGGGTCGTATGCCTTCTGCGGTAGGTTACCAGCCAACACTGGCTGAAGAGATGGGTGCCCTGCAGGAGCGTATTACCTCCACCAAGCAAGGTTCTATCACATCCATTCAGGCCGTTTACGTACCTGCGGATGACTTGACTGACCCGTCTCCTGCGACAACCTTCTCCCACCTTGACGCGACTGTAGTACTGAGCCGTGACATCGCTTCCAAGGGTATTTACCCTGCGATCGACCCTCTGGACTCTACTTCCCGTCAGCTGGATCCGCTGGTTATTGGTCAGGAACATTACGACGTAGCTCGTGGCGTTCAGACAGTGCTGCAGCGTTACAAGGAACTGAAGGATATCATTGCGATCCTGGGTATGGACGAACTGTCTGAAGAAGACAAACAGACCGTAAACCGTGCTCGTAAGATTGAACGCTTCCTGTCCCAGCCGTTCTTCGTAGCTGAAGTATTCACCGGTGCTCCTGGTAAGTACGTTTCCCTGAAAGATACCATTGCTGCATTCAAGGGTATTCTGGCTGGCGAATACGACAACCTGCCTGAGCAGGCGTTCTACATGGTTGGCGGTATCGACGAAGCGATCGAGAAAGCCAAGTCCATGTAATTGTCTGAAAGTCTTTCTTCGTTCTCTATATAAAGAGCAGAAGGAAGACTTTCATACCTAGGAGGTGACAATATGGCGATCACAGTTCATTGTGACATCGTTAGCGCCGAGGAGGAGATCTACTCCGGACTGGTGGAAATGCTCATTGCCACTGGTTCTTCTGGTGACCTGGGTATTGCACCTGGTCACGCGCCTCTGCTAACTGATTTGAGTCCAGGCCCTATCCGCATTGTTAAACAAGGCGGTGGAGAAGAGGTGTACTACATCTCTGGTGGTTTCCTGGAAGTTCAGCCAAACATGATCAAAGTGTTGGCTGATACTGCCCTGCGTGCAGAAGATATGGATGGAGCCGCTGCTGAAGAAGCCAAGAAACTGGCTGAAAAAGAGCTGGCTAACCAGAGCGGTGAATTTGACTATTCCCGAGCTGCATCCCAGCTGGCAGAAGCTGCTGCCAAGCTACGTACTCTTCAGTACATTCGTAAGTAAATGGGTTGTTAAGCGATCTTTTTACTGCGGTTTAAAAAAAACCCGACACCTGTCGGGTTTTTTTTATGCCTTAGAGTTTCTCGACAAGTAAAACATTGATCAGGTTGAATGCCTTCTTCCTTTTCCGTTTCCTTTATTCTCGTAGTAAGCGACTTTTTCTCTGAACTCTTCTTTTACGACATCTGTCAATAAATCCCACAAAGGGTTAGCCTGAACGTCGAAGCCTGCACTTCTCATAGCGCGGAACATTCTCGATAGCTCTTCTTCAGTCTTAATAAGAATAGGGGACTCTTGATAGATTCCGAGTGACCGGCTGATGTCAGTAGGAAAGAAGACAGTACAAGGAAAGTTTGCATCCATATCGGTGACAGGGTTTTCGGTGTCAGCACCGTGGTGAACCATATCCTTCCCTTCACCACGATTAAATTCGGTATTTAAAGAATCAATAACAGTACGGGTTCTGTCCGAGAGAACGCCAAGTTTCGAATCGAAAGCTCGTTTCTTATCGGTAGTGGCCAGATCCAAAGACTCTTTAGGAGAAAAGCAGAATAGTAGATCGAAGTCTGCAGTTTTAGGAATAACCATAAGCTTCTCACGCGCGTCACCCGTTCCTGCAAAAATATCCCATCGACCATCACTGCACTGATGAGCCTCAAAGGTCTTAGTCACGCCACCTTTTGAGCTCGACTGAAACTGCTCTGCCTTTTGATAATTATCAGCCGGAGTGATTGATTTGGAATTCTCGAGTAAACCCAACTCTTTAAGTTCATCGATACGACGAGTGGAAATATGAAGTTGCTCTTGTGTGGCTGAGTGAGTGACATAAAGCGCCTCATGATTCTTGGCATTCGAAGCGGCTATTTTCTCTGGAGAGGAGTCAGTCAGCTTGCTAAGGGACTGATCAACAGGAATAAATCCAGCCATCGGCCCCCAGTTGGAACTCTTGCCTTTTATACCAAGACCTTTTGACTCATAACCTTCCTCAATTAAAGTTCGGCAAATACGCTCTACAGGTCTGACTGCTACTATCGTGTTCTCTTTTTCTGCGACTCTTTGAAAACCTTCCAGGTAACTCCTTGGTATCCCCTGATTTTTATAGTTGGCAACATTTTCCATACCGATGAGTACATGTTTATCCAGCCCCTGGCTGCCGAAAGCTTTGCTGATTGTCTTTGATTGTGCGACCTGTTTGGCAACATCGCCAAAACTGCGCCTTCTTCTGGAAGGTGTTTCCTGAGATTTTGAGCGTTTCAACTGCTTCCCTTCTGTTTTCAGGAAGGGATTGTTGTCCAGATCAATAGGGCTTTGATTTACTCCAGTCTGAGTGGCACGAGTAACTAACTGGTGAGCAGCAATCTTTTCGGCTGAAGTAGAGAGCGCTACTGTCTTTGAAGGATCTGCTGACAAAACTGGAGAAGGTTGTGTTGCCTTAACAATACGCTCTGAAATAGGTTTTTGCGAAGAAGCAGTACTGGGTTGATTTGAATTACCGGTTTTAGGAGGGGTGTACTTCTGAACTTTACTGTCAGGGATAACGGTAAGTCTCCGCCCGAATAACTTTGCCTCCGGGTGTTTGGCTGCTTCAGCACGATCGGCGGGAGCTGAGTAATCTGCTACCGGCCCCGCCGCTATTGTGTTTTCAGCCATGAATGCTATTCCGGACTACCCCTCTTAATAAGGGTAGACAGAAAGACCTGATACATCCCGTTCACCTAACCATCATTGTCATCGCTACTTTATATAACGTATCCCAGCATAAAGAGGAAAAAGCTCACTATATTGGTAGCCTGTTTCAGGATGGGTAGTGTTGGGACTAATGACTCTTATTAGTTGAATAAAAATATTAAGAATTACGTGTAAACCGAGCTGGCGAAGAAACATTCTAACGCTTAGTCTATGCCCACTGATTCGGAGCAGAGATGTACCGGCTCAGACAACTTGTTTTGTTATTGCGAAAGCAGCTGTTGACATAACAAGTTAACGCAGTAAAATGCGTCGCCGTTGAACGAGGTTTTCTTCTTCGAAAACAAGAGGAGATGTTCAGCGTGTTTTCAAGTTCTGAAACATCAGTGCTTGACAACGAAAACGGTCGCGGTAATATAGCGGCCTCGCTGATCGGCACCGACGCCGATTCAGAGTTTGAATTAAGACGCTTTCGAGTGCTTCAAGCAGGTTCTTTAAAAACATATCAGACAATTCGTGTGGGCGCTTGTG
>NZ_PPFD01000030.1 GCF_009653635.1 Endozoicomonas sp. OPT23
CTGACACGGTAGAATGCGCCGCCGCTGACCAAGAAAAGTTCTTCGCAAGACGAACGAGGCTAGCGAGTTGCAACCCGGTTCTACGGATTCGAAAGAGTCTGAAAAAACAAACGGTTGACAACAAAAACGGTCGCGGTAATATAGCGGCCTCGCTGAACGGCACCGACGCCGATTCAGAGTTTGAATTAAGACGCTTTCGA
>NZ_PPFD01000004.1 GCF_009653635.1 Endozoicomonas sp. OPT23
TTAATCCGGATTTCTCCGGGCTATCCCCCGCTACTGGGTAGATTCCTACGTGTTACGCACCCGTCCGCCGCTTGTCAGCAACTAGCAAGCTAGTTCTGCTACCGCTCGACTTGCATGTGTTAGGCCTGCCGCCAGCGTTCAATCTGAGCCATGATCAAACTCTTCAGTTTAAATCGTTTTGCATCATGTCCGAGGACAGTCAGCGACTCAATCACTTCAAATGAACATTCACATTAGTTAAAGCTTCCTAAGAAACCTTAATAACGAGTGTGTTCGCTTGATTCGATGAGTTGGTATTTTTTTCAATCCTTCCGAAGAAGAACTGATTAACCGAATTCATCACACAAGCGCCCACACGAATTGTCTGATATGTTTTTAAAGAACCTGTTTGAAGCACTCGAAAGCGTCTTAATTCAAACTCTGAATCGGCGTCGGTGCCGATCAGCGAGGCCGCTATATTACCGCGACCGTTTTTGTTGTCAACCGTTTGTTTTTTTCAGACTCTTTCGAATCCGTAGAACCGGGTTGCAACTCGCTAGCCTCGTTCGTCTTGCGAAGAACTTTTCTTGGTCAGCGGCGGCGCATTCTACCGTGTCAGCCGTTGTTGTCAATCGCTGTTTTCGTTCTCGTTATTAAGAGAGGAAAGAAGCATTTGATAACTGCCTGACTGGCTGCTCGTTAACGTTTCGTTAAGAGCGGTGCGTCGTTGAGGTGCCGTACTTTATAGATCAATCGGATGTTTGGCAACGATGTATTTCCACCTATTCATCACACCATCAGCCTTGTTAGTTACAGTGACTCTATTGTTATGAACACGCCTCTCGGTTCAGTGTCTGAAGTTAATAAGAAACCAGGATATAAAGGTTTACCATGGATCCTTTAGGTGTAGGTGCAGCTCAAGTAGGTGCAGTTCAAACAACAGGAATCAGTAGTAGTACGGGAGCGACCGGTTACAGTACCTCCGGTCGGTGCTCTGTCGAGCCTACTGAGGTAGGATCCTCTATTCCAAAACTGGAAGATAGTAAGAAGAAACAGCCTGCTTCATCTCTTACAGAATATAGAATCAATCCTCTGCCTGAAACTTATACACTTAAACCTCGCCACCCATTTGGTCGACGAGTCAGAAGCAATAATTTTACAACCATAGTAAAACATTGCGCAGGTATTACATTAGAAAAGGTTCTTGGAAGTGGTTCATTTGCTTCAGTACTACTCGGCCATACTACTGACGGCCACCCCCTAGCTGTCAAATTATTCAATGAAAATTCAAAAACAGATTCGAATGCCCAACTCCTTTCCCTCGACTCTGGAGAAGCTATCGCTTTAAAACACTCAGAGCATGAGAACATGCCCAAGTGCCATGCCTTATTTCTACAGGACTTAAGGGATAAAAGTGTCGTTCTCATTAACTCAACGCTACTCGATACAATTCAAGACAAGCGTAACTATCAAATAGTTGCTGCAATTTATGACTACATTCCAGGAGGTGATTTATTTAACTTTCTGCATGTATATGCCCGCTTTTCTTATAGTTCTGAAACAGCTGTGAAGATAGTACTGCCTATATGTAAAGTGCTCTCCTCTCTTCACAACTACAACATTGTCCACAGGGATGTAAAAGTTGAAAACATTCTGCTGGATATGCGTGACAACACCCCAAAACTGTGTGACTGGGGATTTGTAACAAAAACTTCTGCTTTCACACCGACCTATGATTATTACGGCTCTGCACCCTACTCACCTCCTGAAATTTTTAAATACCCCCCTACCTCTGACAGCAACACCGACTGCTGGGGAGCCGGCCTTCTATTGGCTGAAATTGCTTTTGATTATATACCAACCAAAACAACAGCAGCTCTTCAGAGAGACCTGGAACCAAGCCCTGAAAACATGCAATCCCGAATCCTTCACTTTGCCCAAATGGACGACAAAACAAAGAAGGTCTATCTAAAGAGACTTATTAAGAACCCAAGCCCTTTAGACGATCAAATGATTGATTTGATCATTGCTCTAACTCGAAATAAAGGTAGAGACCGCCTTTCTATGAGAGAAGCGGTCGAGAGGCTGGAGTCAATGCTGAAGCAGATTCCCATTGAAAACAGAGAGCTACGAGCCAGCACGCCTGGCCCTGCCTCTGAGGAACATATTAGAGTGAGCTCTTTACCTTCTTCGCTTTCTGTATCGGAAGCCCAAAGAAAAGAGAGTAATCCGAAAAGGCATCGTAAGAATGTTAGCCGGTTCTAACTCTGCACCCAGAGTCTGTAAGCCAGCTCCCGCGCATCATGCGTTTGCTTATCTGAATAGAAAAGCTGTCTCAAATTTGCTGCACACCCGTTAGCCTTTATCAGCAGTCGACAAAACCTTTAAAAAAGATTGATGGAAACTGCGAATACTCTTTCTGAATGCACGCATCTCTTCTCTGCTGGCTGGCAAAGGTGGCATCAAACCATTCAGGATAACGGCAAACACCAGTGGCTTTTCATCCTCCTGAAAGACATAACCGGCCATACTGCTAACGCCACTCATATAACCCGTCTTTAACCAGCGTTCCTTTTTAGTACGGTCGAGCAACCACGGACTTTGTTCTCCCCAACGACTCCAGCCAAACATTAATACATCCACCAGCGTGGAAGCACTGATAAAGTTATAACGGGACAACCCCGAACCATCCACCAGCCTGCTGGAACCAAAGCCAACACCACCTTCGCCCAAGAGCTCTCTGGCGGATTGAATACCCGCAGCATAGTTACCGGGTTCTCCGGAATGAGCATAAGCCACTGTTTTCAGGATACTGTCGGAATAAAGGTTGTCTGATTTTTCCAAAACCGGCTTTAGCAGCATAGGCAAAAGTTCCGACTGATGTTCTGCGAGAACAATCGGTGTTTCCTGGTCAGGTCGTCCAACAAGGATTCGCCCTTTCAATTGAATATGACTCTTTCTCAGCTCCGTGAGAATAAATTTCCTGACAGCTCGCTCTACATTACTGATGGAAAACGCCAGCCGAACAGAACGAGAGCCTGGGCTAACACAGCCTTCCAGCTTGTATTCATGCTTTGCTGAAGGAAACACAGAGAGCGGGCAATCTTTTTCAGTCGTTATGACTTTGTTCTCAACGGTCAGTCCCCAGTCGGAATTGTCGTACTCTATTCGAGTCTTCTGGCCTTCTTTTCTTCCGGGCTTCAGCCAGGCGTAAAAGCAATTTCGATCAAGAACCATTGCTGCCGCCGGTGCTGCAAAACAGATATTCAGATCATCCCAGCTGACACCGCCAGCACGGTCGTAACCGGAGAAAACACCACCATCAATCCAGAGGTTACTGTCTATGGTTCTGACGTTTCTCTCTTTAAGTTCTTTAATTAAACCTCTGATATTGTCATGAGTAAGAGAAGGGTCACCACTGAACTTTAATACCACTGGGCCTTTTACAATTCCCTGCCTGACAGACCGTGTTGATTCAAAGCGAGTAACATATCGAAACTCTTCGCCCAGAGCTTCGTAGGCCAGTGTTGCTGTCAGTACTTTCAGAACACTGGCAGGAACCAGATTCTGCTGTTCACCATCTTCAAAAAGTACTTTACCACTGACAGGGTCACGCACTTGGATAGAGTAGATACTGCCAACAGGCAGCTCTTCAACCAGCGTCTCAAGTTGCCGAACCAATGTCGACTGAGCCAGTACAATAGAAGGAAGAATCAGCAAATAAAAAAACAGAAAGAATTTTCTTCGGTTCACAATCAGACCTCTAAGCCTATTGGTACCATTATGTTGTGAATGTGCATCACAACAAAAATGAGTCAATGAATATCTTCCGTCTATCGGCAATTGACAGCTATGTATTTAGATTGACATAAATAGACTTTTGAATGAAACCTGCCACTCTGTTTATTTACGTTTTATTCACCTCAACATATAGAATTAAAAAGCCTTTGCACGGTGGTGCGAGAAAAGGCCTGATTTAGATTTTATTTCAAGTATCTATGTACTTGTTCATCCTTTATTTGTCATTGAGATAACAGATTCCATGACAGGCACTCGATAAAAGCATTATCCTATTTACAGGCTCTGGTATTACAAGGAACCTTCAAACAAGTTCCCAGGATGTAACATCAGCGAACCCCGACACAGGAACACGTCAGTAACACGGCAGGTATTAGTGAAAAAGTTACAACTATCAACCAGTCAACTTATCGCAAAGCAGTCATTGAAGGAACTTGGCTTCAAGTCCACTGATGAACTGGAAAACTATGTCGGCATTCTTGGCCAGGAACGGGCCACCAGTGCCATTCAGTTTGGTGTTGCCATGCACCGAACGGGCTACAACATCTATGTCATGGGTGAATCAGGTACCGGACGAATGTCCTACCTACGAAAATACCTTGAGACTGAAGCCAAACGTCAGTCTCCACCCGATGACTGGACCTACATTAATAACTTCGATAATGCTCGTGAGCCGAAAGTACTCAAACTTCCGGCAGGTCTTGGTGAAAAGCTGCAAAAGGATTTCGATCAGCTAATTGATAGCCTGATTCTGACCTTCCCGGCAGCCTTTGAAAACCCGACCTACCAGCAGCGCAAGAGTGCGATTGAGCGAGAGTTCAACAAGAGCTACGACCAGGTCATCGACAATATTGAACAGGAAGCGCTGAAAAAAGAGATTGCTCTCTATCGCGATTCCGGCTCCCTCAGCTTTACTCCCATGAGTAAAGGCAAGGCAATGGACGAAACTGAGTTCGCTCAGTTGCCTGACAAAAAACGCACCAAGTTTAATAACGACATCAGCGAACTTGAGGGCATGCTGAACGACTCTCTGGTCGAGTTGCCTCAGTGGAAACGCGAATCTAATGAAAAGTTACAGACCCTGAATCAGGAAACCATTGATCAGGCTCTGGAACCTCTGCTTAAAGTATTCCGCAAGAACTACAGCAACCAGCAGGGTGTTCTGGATTACCTTGAAGCAGTGAAGCAACATCTGCACAGAACTGTTATTGATTTACTGGCCGATGATCGTCTGGAATCCAAAGACGATTCAACCAAGCGTCAGGCTCTGGTTGAGCTATACAGTCCGAACACTATTATTGCCAACGCTAATAATGGTGCTGCACCGGTTATTTATGAGTCACACCCCAACTATAAAAATCTGTTTGGTCGTATAGAGTATGCGACGGATATGGGGGCTCTGGTGACCAACTATCGTCAGATCTGCCCGGGTTCTCTTCATAAAGCCAATGGCGGTTACCTGCTGCTGGATGCTAACAAGCTGCTGGAAGAACCGTTTGTTTGGGAAGCACTTAAGCGTTCACTAAAAGAAAAACAGCTGACCATTGAATCACCCTATTCAGAAATGGGGCTGCTCAATACCATTACCCTGAACCCTGAATCCATTCCTCTGAATGTTAAAATTCTTCTGGTGGGTTCCCGCGATATCTATTACCTGTTGCAACAACTGGACCCGGACTTCCACGAGATGTTCCGTGTGCTGGTTGATTTTGATGATCGCATTGTTAGGGATTCTGAGTCTGTTCATGCCTTTGCACAATTACTGAAGAATCGTGCGGATGATGAAAAGTATCCAGCACTGACGGCTTCAGCCGTTGCCCGTATGGTAGAACACAGTTCTCGTATGGCAGAACACCAGGGTGAAATTTCTGCCAAGATTGGTGACCTGTTCGATCTGCTGGCAGAGTCTGACTTTATTCGTCGTATGAGCCGTGGTCGTAAGATCAACCATGAACACATCGACCGTGCTTTGGCTGCCAAGGCTGAGAGAACCGGCCGTGTCAGCAAGCAGATTCTTGCTGAAATGGTTGAAGGCAGTATTCTGATTGATACCGACGGTGAACAGGTGGGTAAAATCAACGGCCTGACGGTGATGTCTATTGGTGATACCAGCTTTGGTTCCGCTGCCCGTATTACCTCAGCCGTTTACCCAGGTTCCTCAGGCATTATTGATATCGAAAGAGAAGTGTCTCTGGGTCAGGCTATTCACTCCAAAGGTGTAATGATTCTGACCGGATATCTGGGCAGCAAGTACGCTCAGAAATTCCCTCTGGCTATTTCTGCCAGCCTGACCATGGAGCAGTCTTACGGTTATCTCGACGGAGACAGCGCAACACTGGCTGAACTCTGCTGTCTGGTTTCCGCTCTAACTAACACACCTATCAATCAGGGGTTTGCGGTAACCGGTTCTATGAACCAGCACGGTGAAGTGCAAGCCATTGGTGGTGCCAATGAAAAGATTGAAGGTTTCTTTGATCTCTGTGAAGCACGAGGTCTGACCGGTAATCAGGGCGTGATCATTCCTGCGACCAACGTTCGTAATTTGATGCTGCATCAAAAGGTTGTCGATGCGGTTCGCAAGAAGCAGTTCAACGTTTATGCCGTCAGCCATGCGGAAGAAGCACTTGAGCTTCTGATGGGCTGCAAGCCGGGTAATGTGAATGCCAAAGGGCAGTATCCGAAGGGGTCTATTAATTTTAAGGTAGTTCAGAGGTTGAAGGAGATTTCTGAGTTGGCTAAAGAGAGTAGTTGACCCTCTCAAGCCCGACCGTTCTGGTCGGGCTTGCTATTTATTCTTATTGGTAATCTTTTGGCTCCCCATTCACCATGGTTATTTTCAAATACTCCTGCGATTTGATGCCCACAGGATCGGCAATGATCATTCTCAATATTAAACTGCCCTAATCGATACCAATCCCTCCCAATCAAAAGCTCAGCACATTTCGGACACCAGGTACTACCACCTTCAGAATCATGCACATTACCTGTATAGACATAATTCAAGCCTTTGCTGATTGCTATCTGTCGAGCCCATGATAACGTAGAAGCTGGTGTATGAGCATGCTGCTGCATTTTCCAGTCAGGGTGAAACGCCGTGAAATGAAGAGGAATATCATACCCGAGGTTCTCAGCAATCCATTCGGTCATTTCATGCAACTCTTTATCACTGTCGTTTTCTTCAGAAATCAACAGTGTTGTGATTTCAAACCAGACATGGGTTTCGTGCTTTAAGTATTTAAGGGTTTCCAAAACCATGGCCAGTGAACCACCACATATTTTTTTATAAAACGATTCAGTAAAAGCTTTCAAATCAATATTCGCGGCATCCATATGACTGAAAAACTTTTCTCTCGGTTTTTCACAGATATAACCAGCACTGACAGCAACAGATTTAATGCCCAGCTCATGACCTGCATCAGCCGCATCACAGGCGTATTCCATAAAAACAACAGGATCGTTATAAGTGAACGCCATACTGCGACAACCTGTATCGAGTGCAGCTTTAGCCAGCTGTTCCGGCATCGCTCTGTCGGCTAGAGTATCCATTTCCCGTGATTTGCTCATATCCCAGTTCTGGCAGAACTTACAGGCAAGATTACAACCCGCCGTACCAAAGGAAAGGATCGGAGTTCCCGGCAGAAAATGGTTTAACGGTTTTTTCTCTATTGGGTCAATACAAAAACCGCTGGAGCGCCCATAACTGGTTAACACAATTTTCTGGTCGTGGCAGGCTCGGACAAAACACAACCCTTGTTGTCCCTCTCTAAGCTTGCACGCTCTTGGGCAAAGATCACACTGAACTCTGCCATCACTTAATGAGTGCCAGTATTCTGTGGGAAAGTGCGCTGGAGCCATTATGAAATCGGTCATAGTCAACCTGCTTTCTTTCTGCACCTGTTGTATAATTGTAGTGCTGCATATATACGGGGGAAAGGATCATGACCATTCGTCCACCAGCTGTTGCCGGTGCCTTCTATCCGGATCAGCCGGAAGCTCTTCAGGCTGTTCTCAGTCATTTATTGGCAGGCGCACCTGAACGAGATCTGTCGCCCAAGGTACTTATTGTTCCTCATGCCGGTTATATCTACTCTGGCTCTATAGCTGCCTCCGGCTATACACAACTGTCTCCCTTTAAAGATCAAATAACCAGAGTCGTTTTGTTAGGACCTTCTCATCAGGTGCCTTTTGAGGGCCTTGCTCTACCTGATTGCGAAAGCTATTCAACACCTCTTGGAGACATAGCTCTTGATACCGAAGCTATGTCAGCTCTCAATAGCCGTTTCAGTCAAATACAGATTCTGGACTCTGCCCATAAGAATGAACACAGCCTGGAAGTCCAGTGTCCATTTCTTCAGGAAATACTCTCTGACTTTAAACTGATTCCTCTGGTGGTGGGTGACGCTTCTGTTTATTCCGTAGCAGACGTTATTAATCACCTCTGGGGGGGCGATGAAACCCTGTTTGTCATCAGTTCTGACCTCAGTCATTACCTTAGCTATGAAGAAGCTCGCCAGCGTGATGGCATGACCACCAAAGCCATCGAACAGCTTAATCCATCACTTACGGGTGGACAGGCTTGTGGCTGTTACCCTCTGAATGGCATGATGAAAGTAGCTCAGGACAGGGGCATGGAAGTAATTACTCTGGATGTAAGAAATTCAGGTGATACAGCCGGGGACAGAGAACGGGTTGTCGGTTATGGCGCTTATGTCATTCAGTAATCATTTTGACTGCCTAAATAACAGCAAAGCAGGAAGCAAGTGAGTTTATGGCCTTTTCAATCAGCGCCTCTGATCAGTCCCTGCTACTCAAGCTGGCTCGCAACTCTATTACAGAGGGTTGCGATTCAAGCCATGCTTCACAAGTTGATCTGTCAGAGCTTCCTTCTTCACTTCGTATTCAATGTGCAACCTTTGTGACTTTGCAGAAATCAGGTGAGCTTCGTGGCTGTATTGGATCTCTGAAGCCACAAAGAACACTTGCTGAAGATGTCGTACATAATGCATTTGCCAGCGCCTTTAGTGACAGTCGCTTTTATCCGGTAAAGAAAGAAGAGCTGGCTGATATTCAAATAGAAATTTCAGTACTCAGCCCTATGCAGGCTATGGATATCAGTTCTGAAGAAGAGTTATTGGAAAGCATCCGACCTAATATCGATGGTCTGTTGATTCAAAGCAGCTATCACAGCGCGACCTTTCTGCCCCAGGTCTGGGAACAGTTACCCGACCCTGTGGAGTTTCTTCTGCACCTTAAACAGAAGGCGGGTCTTCAGAGCGATGAATGGCCTGAAGATATGAGTTGTTTTCGGTATCAGTGTTTTAAGTTTGGTGAGTAAATCAACTTAACTTACCACCTTTCACTCACCCCAATACTTTTTATGGCATACACAGAAGATTAGTCGACTGGTTATTTCTGCCCTGAAACTACAATATCTACCCAGACGAGTGACACCATCAGCATTAGAATATTCCTGCTCATAGAACACATCTATGGGTTTTTCTTCAAGTGGAGTCAACCCTGTTTCAACATCACAGTTTCTACAAACAATCAGTAACTGATTGTTTTTTGCCTTATTATTAAGCTCCTCTGTACGTCCTGTTTTAACGTGTTGCAGTGCCACTCTGATACGTTCCTGCGTTGGCTGACCAACCATCAGGATATAGATTGCTGAGTGTAATTCGTAATGGTCAGAAAGTTCGGGAAACAATCTACCGGCATCAAAAGAGGTCATAAAACGCACATCAGTTTGAGTGTTTTTTGGGAATGCACCAGCCGGGAATTCCACCATTGTTGCGGGCTAAGTTCCCGCAGATAGTTGAAAGCCCCAATGCTCTGCAATTCTGCTAACGGATCGTTCAGTATTTAACTTTACTGCACCTGATAGATCTCGCTTCCAAGCCAGATAATGCGGGAGGTAACGGGTTGCTACCCCACGAAATACACCTCCGATCCAGCGTTTTAAGTCACTATGATAAGAGTTAACATGTTGAATATGATAAATGCCTTCAAGAACATGTTGACCCGCTGAGGTCACCAATTCCTTAAACTCAAACCCAAGCTTCTCTGCAAGCTTTTCGTGGGCAAGATGGGCATCAGCACAGACCGTTGCTTCAATTGATATGCGGCCGTTCAAATGACGACACAACTCATTTGCACTCTCGTTTTCTAAAACACCATCAACAGTGTGCCGATTACGGTCACGAGCCACCATTACCGGGACTTTTCTGGTTTTGTTCTGATCATTACCGCGTTTGCGAGAGGGTCTTGGCAGACCTTCTCTCTGCCCTTTAAAGGATTCACGGAAAAAAGTTTCGTCAAGCTCAGTGATGCCCGAAAGCTTCTCAGCCTGATCGTTATTGATAACTTCCAGGAAGCGGTGACGCCATCGGAAGGAGGTTTTCAAATCAATATTGTATTCATTGGCAGCAGCACGAAGAGTCATGGAATAAGTCATGCCGGTAAGATAATTATTCCATTTTTCTGGATATCTAAGTCTTGCCAGAGGCGTTGCACTGAATGCATTAAATGTTTTCTTGCATGATTTACAGCGGTAGCGTTGCCGACCACTTTGAACCCCCCAGCGATAAATGCTGTGGCTTTTACATTCAGGGCAAACAGGTTGTTCTGCAAAGTGGGTTAATATGCTTGTTGCAAGATCAGGCGTCGAGCGCTGGTTATTGGAAGAGGGTTTGCTGTCTACAGGAGCGAAATCAGGCTTTTCCTCTGAATCATCAATGGGAATACGAGCATTGAGTAGCGTTTTATCAAGAATACCCCACTGTTCGTTGTTTAATGATGGAATGGAATCGATAAAGTTCTGGAATAGCTCTGACTGCATAACAACCCCCAGAAATACTAGAAGACATAGGGAGTGTAGCTCATTCAACTATTTACGTGAACACAGCCATTGTTGCGCTTTTAACACAGCTGAAATTAAGACTTTTACCTCCTGTCACGCTGTGGGTCTTTGGCCACAAAAATTTCACACCCAGATTGTCTTTTATTTTTTGTTCCAAATCATAAAAGCAAAGATAATAAGTCGGCTCACCTTGATCGGTTGTTTTAGCTATTAAATTACACGGATCCAGGTGTAGCTCAGCCAACCCCACCTCCATTTCTTCTGGTTCACTTTGTCCAGGTTCTTGTATTTCTTTTGATCCATCACTTTCTTCAGCGCATTTATCGTCTTCATCACCTAGAGGCAAATAAACTACAATACTTTCTGGAAGCGCTTGCTGGGCTGCATGATCTGCAAGTGTATTCATACTGCCCAGGGGTACGATTTCACTCTGGACAGCTTTGATTTCACTGCATGCAAAGCTACCCATTTGCCGATCCCATTCTATCGCAGCTTCCCTTTCACCAAGGTCATCAGAATATTCATTGTAAGGATTATCATCATGTTGATTGACTAGTACCGGTGTTTCATCGCCAACTTCATTTTCTAATAGCCCGTCTATCACACCCGTCTCTAATATCCCCTTCTCCAGTATTCCTAAGAGTCTCCGTGGCAGTTCATAATTATTGAGGGGTTCGAACAATTTGGAGAGTACTCCGAGAGAAAATAATTCATCAGATGCAGCATACGCTGAAGGATGATGATAAGGCATGTTGAGCTTGCGCTCAAAAGACAAATCTGAATATGAATTCAATACCAGTAATGACAGGAGAAGACTGATAAATCGAGAAAAGTGGTGCAGCATGGTCGTATTTTCCATTAATATCTGAGGAACTAATAAGATATATTCAGAATAATGCTACTTAACGCTACCAGCACTCTATAACAACCTTATAAAGTGTGATTAGTAACGACTACTGAATAATTTTGAAAACACCATCTAGAAACAACAAACACTCTTGTTTTATATTTCTTTGGCTTCTCAAAACCTTCAGACACCTGCAATTAAAAATAGTTCTATAGACAAAAACAAAAAAAACAAACCCAACCATTTATTTAAACAACAAGCATAAAATAATATTTTATTAAGACTTAATAAAATTAAACATAAATTCACTTTACACCCAGTAATATCTCAACATTTTATTTAATCAAAACCGTTGTTACAGCGTTACTTTTTTTGCCTTAAATTTCAGTGCAGTTTTTACTACACCTTAAGTATAAATCGGCTCTACAGAGCCATGAATGGCCTGAGGATATGAGTTGCTTTCGGTATCAGTGTTTTAAGTTTGGTGGGTACTCTCAATCAGAGACAGTGTCGGTATAAATATGCCCTATTTCTTCACTAACAAGTTCAATCAACTTTTTTCTACTTGAGCCATATTTTTTGCGTCAAATACATTATCACTACCCGCACACCTTGTAAGATTAGGATCTGTGGTAACAGAATACCTGATACCAATCACCGCAATTCTGGTATAAACAGACTTCGCTTCATTCTTAGGCGTTTTATCCCTGATAACATTGCAGCAACCTTGATCCAAAAGCCCTGAATGAGTATCTGATTCAGAGTCCTTCCCGCCAGATAACACAATTATTAGTCGTCGTTCAATTCTTCCATCGCTTGCAATTCGAGCCCCTCTGATTATTCCTTCATACGAAGCAATAGCTCCATCAGCTGTCATTAGTTTAACTTCGCTCTTGAACATTGACACAGCTTCGCTATCAAGTGCCGTCAATGGAATAGTAAAAGAATCTTTAGTGCCATAAGGATTGCTTGGTTTTACAACTTCTAGTCAAAATAAGTTATCAACTGCCTGTTTATAGGCTACTCCATAATCTCTTACATTAGTTGTATAACAAGTCGGACATGCATCATGTATTCCGCGTATAAAAGTCAAATAAAACCAAAGCTAGGTGATTTTGGAGAGTTTGCCCCTTTGACTGCCCATATAGCTGTTGCGGAAGATTACCAACGATAGTTTTAAGGCGTATAATTGAGTCAGCATTTTCCTGTCTTTGTTTTGCTCATCAAGTTGTCGTAATAAACAGCCATGCTTGTCTATAGGGCTTCAGGTGCTGTTGGTTGTTGCATCAAAGCTGAGTTTCAGCATCTGTACCTTAAACGAGTGCGAAAGACTGTCTTTTTTACTGTTACTGTTGTTTTAATTAAACACTTCGATGTCGCGTTTCAATTTATTTTTTTATATTTATTCGTCATATGACTTAGTACTTATGCACTGTCAGTAAATTTATTCCTTAGAAAATCGAACCACAAATCTTAAAAATGTTTTTTGGGTTAAATTTTTAATTCACGCTTAATAAATATTAAGAATCAGAAATAATTAAATCAATATAATTAATGCTTATTAATTAGCTTTCATCTTGGCTTTCAAACAAATACGACGATAAATGTATATCAATTATTTGATTCTCATACCTTTTGATACTTAACAAGAATGCTTGTTATTAAACATCCAACAACCATTGTGAATTGCCATTCTTTTTCTTCCTTCTATCCTTCCATAGTTCAACTTAAGTTCATTCTACTTTCACTCTGAAAGAGTCAGGTGACCTATGAGCTATAAACCTGCTGTTCTTCTTCAGCCACTGGCATTTCTTCTTGCTGCTCCACTGCTTCAGGCCAGCCCTGTCTCAGGCTATGAAGACATGTTTCTTTACGACAACAACCGAATAATGATTGACCTCAGAACACCGACGAAGGAGGAGTGGTTTAAGCAGTTTGCTTCTGAAGATCAAGACGCAGTGGATGAACTGCCCTCAAGTAAGCCGATAATACCGATCACTAACCAAAATAAAATGCAGTATATGGCGACCTTTGAGGCTGGCTCAGACAATCAGAAATTCACTGTATTGATGGATACTGGCTCAACGGATATCTGGGTACCCGGCCCTAAATGCTCGGCAACCGGTTGTATCAATAAACCGCACTTTGACCCAGGCAGCAGCCAGACATTCGTTAACACTAATAAGCCTCTAAGCATTCTGTATATGTCTGGCGCTATGAACGGAACAGAGGTTCAGGATCAGGTCACTCTCGGCGGCATCAGTGTTCAAAATCAACTGTTTGCACTGGCTCATACGGTGTCACCAAACTTTGCCCAATTTGCATTCGATGGCATATTCGGACTGGCCTATCCAGCACTGTCTCACAACCACGTTAACTCATGGGTTATGAATGCATACGCTCAGCAGAAAATCGATGCGCCGATGTTTTCATTCTATCTTTCCAATGAGATCAACGGCGCCAACAGTAAGATGATTGTCGGCTCTCCTGTCTCCAGCTATTACGAAGGGGATATTCACTGGCATTCACAGATAAAACCTACCCCAAGTATGCCCGTAGAATCCTATTACACCCTTGCCGTAAAAGGATTCAAAATAAACGGCAAAGAGGTAGAACAGGTCAAAAAAGACTGTGCTGATACTGGCTGCCCTGCCGTTGTAGATACAGGATCATCCTTCCTGTTAGTTTCTGACGACACCATGACAACGTTGTACACTGAGTTCCCTGTCCATCAAAATTGCGACAACATACATCAGTTCGATGGCCAGAAAGTCAGCATCACAGTGGACGACCAGGAATATGTAATACCTGTAGAGCAACTCATTGTTAAAGCAGAAGACAGTGAGGGAAAGCAGGCCTGTGTTCTGGCGGTAGATGTTAGCATGGACCCAGGCATTGACTGGACATTTGGCGACTCATTCCTGCGCAGTTTCTACAGTATCTTCGACCAGGGCCATAAGCGTGTTGCTTTCGCTAATCTGGCCAAAGATTTCGCAGCGCATGAATATCAGCCTGAGCCCAGAATTGTGTATGTTAAAAGCCTGAATGACGTGGGAAGAAACCATTTCTAAACCGTTATACCTGCTTTAGGCCGTTGGAGCGACAGAGCTTAAAGCAGGTACCTCCATACTATAAACCAGTACTGTTTAGCCTTTTTCTATACTTAATCCATCTTCATGGAGGAAGTAGAGAATGAGTAGAGTACGATTGTATGCAGTTCTGGCCACCGCAGGTGTTGTCCCCTTCGCCGCCTGGGCACTACTGCGACTCATGGAGATAGACCTGATACCTGTTCTGGGCCATGTAGACCTGGCAGGCACAACTTATGCGGCTCTGATCATCGCTTTTCTTGCCGGGTCACACTGGGGCAATACTCTTCATTCGAACCAGCCATCAGACTGTCGGATACTCTGGATCAGTAACCTTGTTATGTTGTCCGCCTGGGTCAGTCTGGTGATGTTGCCGTTCGGCGTGCTACAGATTTCAGTTTATATAATCAGTTTGGTTGTTCTGTTGCTGGTCGATCTGCATCTGCTAAGAAACAATCAGATAACCGAAAGCTATTACACAACCCGACTTACGATTACCGGTCTGGTCATCATGCTGCTATTTGTTACAGGAGTGACTTATGGAACACGCTATTGATATCATCAGGGTGTTAAAAATATTTGAGATCATTCGCGAGAATGGTAAAAAAATAGACGACGAATATTATTACGAAGGCTTCTTTGCCTCTTCATCCTATGACGGCTATACCGTTATGTTAAGAACCCAACAGGTAAAGATGTTTATCGGTTTTCACAATACTTTTCACTTCGACAGTAAACATCAAGCCGATATTGATGATTTCATGCACTCACTGCTGAACCTTGAGTTTCTGAATCAAGACAAGAGCAGTTAACTGACGTTTAAGAAGCTGTTTTTTACAGGAACAAAAAAAGGCTGCCCTGTTAAGGAGCAGCCTTTTTAATAGCTAGTATTTTTTTAAATCAAACTTTAAGCCAACAACAATTATACGACTTCAAACAGGAAGTGGTTTTTCTTACCCAGTTTCACCATGAAGAAGCGGCCGTACATGGCATTTTCCGCAGAGAAACATTCTGGCAGGTTCATATTGTCGGCTGCACCACGAGCTGTACCGTTAAAGAAGACAGCATTGCGAGCCAGAGCATCTTTAACCTGCTTACCGGATTTAACCATGCCTTTCTCAGCAAACAGCTGAGTCATTGGCTGACCTTTCAGTTCATCACGCTTGAGGGTGGCACTTGGCAGACCATCCTGCTTCAGCTGCTCAAGGTCATTCTCGGACAGGCTGCTGCTATCACCGGAGAACAGTGCAGCAGTGATTCGTTCTGCAGCCAGCAGACCTTCTTCACCGTGAACCAGACGTGTAACTTCTTTTGCCAGAATACGCTGAGCTTCCGGACGACCTTCACGTTCTTCATCCGCCTTCTTGATGGCATCAATCTCTTCCTGAGACAGGAAGGTGAAGAAACTCATGAAACGGTAAACGTCAGCATCAG
Organism: Endozoicomonas sp. OPT23; assembly: GCF_009653635.1. GTDB lineage: Bacteria > Pseudomonadota > Gammaproteobacteria > Pseudomonadales > Endozoicomonadaceae > Endozoicomonas_A. Next base: position 16,007 of record NZ_PPFD01000004.1, read on the forward strand.
CGGTATTCATCCAGAACTGATAGAAAGCGTACTGAGAGGTTTTGGCTGGATCCAGCCATATCGCACCACCTTCGGTCTTGCCGAACTTGGTGCCGTCAGACTTGGTGATCAGTGGCACAGTCAGGCCAAAAGCACGGGATTTGTTCTGACGACGAGCCAGATCAATACCACCGACAATGTTGCCCCACTGGTCACTGCCGCCAATTTGCAGAGTGCAGTCGTAACGACGGTTCAATTCGGAGAAGTCCATTCCCTGCAACAGAGCGTAGGAGAATTCAGTGAAAGAGATACCGGCGCCTTCACGGTTCAAACGCTGCTGAACCGATTCCTTGTTGATCATGGCATTCACAGAGAAGTGCTTGCCCACGTCACGCAGGAAATCCAGAGCGGACATTTCACCGGTCCAGTCCAGATTGTTCACAACCAGTGCAGAATTGTCGCCACAATCGAAGTCAATAAACTGGCTGACCTGACCTTTGATCTTGTCTACCCAACCGGCTACGACATCAGGAGTATTAAGCTGACGTTCCGCAGCCTTAAAGCTTGGGTCACCAATCAGACCGGTTGCACCGCCAACCAGAGCAATAGGCTTGTGGCCGGCTTCCTGGAAGCGCTTGAGTACCAGCAGTGGAACCAGATGACCAAGATGCAGGCTGTCGGCAGTCGGATCGAAGCCGCAATAAAGAACTCGAGGCTGTTCGCTCAAATGAGCGTCCAGTTCCTCGACGGCAGTAGTCTGCGCGATGAGCTGGCGGGCCTGGAGGTCATTCAGTAGCGGGTTGTGACTCTCGGACATTTACCTTTCCTGCTGCTTTTTGCTGATCAAAAGCGTCTGCTGATTCAAACACTTATGCTGATCAACGCTCTAAAACCATGTTTCAAACTTTCTGTCGAAGTTCAACGAAACAGGCCTTTGGCGAACCAGCATAAGGTCTACGTAAAGAACGGGACAAAATACAACAAAATGACGCCAGAACAAAGCCGCAATTGGCTCCTGCTGCTGAATACTCGTGACTTTTATCGGACTGCAGTAATTCTGCGGCTAAACAGGGCGAAATATACCTAACAAGGTTATGGGAAAGAGCCTTCCTGCGTAGCGCTGCAAAGCGACTACACAGACCTTGTCGATTTTTTGTCAGAACTGTGCAGAAAACTTTACAAATCACCTATAGCTATAAATCAATTCATTCGTTAGCTTTTCGAGATATAATTAAACACATAGTTACTTAACATAAACATGCATATTGCGTTATGACAAAGCTCTCTACACAAAGTGCCTCGCGTGATCGCAGTATCGGCGGCATCAAAAAATTTCCAAAGCGACACCTCCTCGTTGTGACAGGTGTTGCTGCTGCGGTGATGACAGTGATTGGTCTTCTGCCTTCTTCTCAGGTTGAAGCCAAACGCTCTGAAATGGAGTTGGTAATCGATGGGCACCAGTCCGATGACCAGAAAGACTCCATAAAAGAAACCCTGAAAGCGGTTGCCAATTCTGCACCTTCTGTATCTAAAGCACCTTCTGTATCTAAAACGCCTAAGGTTGCCAAAGAAACCGAAGAACAGCGTATTGCCCGTGAAAAAGCTAAGCAGGAAGCTGCCCGTCTGGCTGCTGAAGAAGCGGCTCTTGGCAAGTGGCAGACTCTGACAGTCAAGTCCGGTGACAACCTTTCAACACTGTTTAACGACGCAGGCCTGAGTGCTCGCGTGGTTTACAATATTTCCAAAACCCCGAAACTGGGTAAAAAACTGACCGATATTCGCCCCGGTCAGAAGCTCAAGTTCAGGGTGAACAGTGAAGGCACCCTGACCCAGATGCGTTATGTTCAGGATCGCCTGAACAGTATCTTCTATGAGCACACTGACAAAGGCTACACCGCGCAGAAGGTTACTCTGACTCCAGAGATCAGAGTGGCTTATGCCGAAGGCAACATCAAAAACTCTCTATTTCTGGCCAGCCAGAGGGCAGGAATACCAGAGAATATGACCATGGAGCTGGCCGGTATATTTGGCTGGGACATCGACTTCGCTCTTGATATACGTGAAGGCGACAGCTTCAACCTGATCTATGAAGAAAAATACCTGGACGGGGAAAAGCTGGAGAATGGTAATATTCTTGCAGCCACTTTTACCAACAGAGGTGAGGTCTTCAAGGCTGTTCGTTATACCGACAGGGATGGTGACACCGATTACTACTCTGCCAACGGTATGAGCATGAAAAAAGCCTTCCTGAGAACGCCGGTAGATTTTACCCGTATCAGTTCACGCTTTAACCCTAACCGACTGCACCCGGTCTTCAAGACCAAGCGCCCACACCGTGGTGTTGATTACGCAGCCAGAACCGGTACTCCTATCAAGGCGGCTGGTGACGGAAGAATCAAGTTTATCGGTAAACAGCGAGGCTATGGCAACGTCGTTTATATTCAGCACCCCAACAACGTGGTGACTGTTTATGCTCACCAGAGCCGGGTAAACCGGAAGTTCCGTAAGGGCAGCAGAGTTAAACAGGGACAAACCATCGGTTATGTCGGGCAGACAGGCTGGGCTACCGGTCCACATCTGCATTATGAGTTCCGTGTTAATGGCGTTCACCGTAACCCGATGACGGTTAAACTGCCTGATGCAGCGCCTATTGCCAAGAAAGAGCGTGCTAACTTCAAGGCTCATGCCAGCAAGATTCTGGCTCAGCTTGAGCAGCACAGCGGCACCATGCTGGCCAGCAACCAGCCTTAAGCAATCTCTTATGGCAACCCGGTTCCGGGTTGCCTCTTCTGTTTTAATCAGGGAAGGAACTGATGCCTGAACTCTTCATTGGCCTGATGTCAGGAACCAGTCTGGACGCTATTGATGCCACCCTAGTTGCCATAGAAAACGATCAGTGCCAGTCAATCGCCTCCCTCTCTCACCCTCTTCCAGCAGAGCTTAAACAGCAACTGCAAACGCTGACCCTCCCTGGCGATAATGAAATTGAACGAATGGCTGAAGCAGAACCTCTCTTTGCATCCGAGAGTGCTACAGCTGTGCACAATCTTTTGGAAAAGTCCGGCTACAAGCCTGATCAGATTAAGGCTATTGGCAGTCATGGTCAGACAATTCGTCATCGACCTGAAAAAGGTTATACCCTGCAAATCGGCGATCCCAGTCTGATAGCTGAACTGACTGGCATCACGGTAGTCGGAGACTTCCGTCGCAGGGATGTTGCAGCAGGAGGTCAAGGTGCACCGCTGGTGCCTGCTTTTCACAAAGCGGTCTTTCATCAGGGTGATGAAGACAGAGTGATTGTGAATATTGGCGGTATGGCTAACCTGACTCTGCTTTCTGCTGACAGCAGTATTCCTGTCACAGGGTTTGATACCGGTCCTGGTAATATCCTGATGGATTACTGGACTCAACAACACCTTGGCCAACCTTTTGATAATAATGGCGACTGGGCAGCCAAAACTTCTGCTGATGAAGCATTGTTGAAGCAGTTCCTGACCGAATCTTATTTTCAGCAGGCGACTCCCAAGAGTACCGGCAGAGAGCTGTTCAATCCTGACTGGCTTTCAGGGCAGCTGAACAATTTTTCTCATTTATCTGCCAATACGGTTGCAGCCACGCTGTGCAAGCTGACAGCCGTCAGTATTGCCACTCACATCAAGCAATACTCTCCTGACTCCAAAGCCGTTTATATCTGCGGTGGTGGAGCCAGAAATGCCAATTTAATGGAGTTATTAAGGCAGGAGCTGAGTCACTGTAAGGTTCAAAGCACATCCTTCCTCGGCATTGATCCGGACTGGGTGGAAGCGATTGCTTTTGCCTGGTTAGCCAGTAGGACGCTTGGAAGACTGACCAGTAACTTACCAGAAGTTACCGGAGCCAAAGGGCTCAGAATGCTTGGTGCTATTTATCCTGCCTGAGCTTAACAGGCAGATGCATCAGTTTATCCGGGGCTGCGAAGAAACCATATTTCGTTACACAAGCAGGTCGTAGAATTCTATTCAAATCCAGAAGCTGATCATCGATATCAATTCTATCTCTCAGAGACAACTGACTTTGCTTCATTTTTTCAACCAGCAACTTTGAAGTGGCTTGCAGCTTACTGGCTTTTCCCGCCAGCTTCTTTAGTTCAGCCAGCTGCATTCTGTGTTTGACCCACTTGCGAGTTGAAAGCCTGGAGGGCGCAGCTTTCGAAAATGCCTCAATTAATTCCGGCAATTCCTGTTTCATTCCTTCCAGCTTCTGGTAGAGAGGCGCAAAGCGGGCAGGATGGGCATCCGGTAACTGGTCTGGCTTGAGCAAATCAGCCTTATCCAGCGTCACCCCTTTCTCATGCAACGACTGCAAATGAGCAGATGCAACGGTTATTCTGGGCGGCAAAGGGGGTGGAGTATCCGACTGACCATAGCTTTGTGGCCTGATTTCTTCATAGATAGCATTTGCTTGTGACAACAGGTTCAGATCCGGACCGATCAGGGTGTAGTTGTTTTTATCAACGGGCACCATTTCCCCGTTGATAAAGGATCGAGGTATATCATATAGATCACTGTTGAGAACATTATCACTTCTGGGAATATTGTAGTGACTGGAGCCTGGGCTCTCTTTAACATGACCTACAGTGCTGTATCCAGGATCAGAAGGGTCTTCATAACCAATAGGCGTCAAAGCCATATAAGTCGCAGTATTCTCATAGAGAGCCTCACGCCGAATCGGTTCTCGCCTATCCTCATCCGTTGGCTTCAGCCATGGATGGTCTTTGCCAAGTCCCACGTTTACGTACTCAGGCTCTGTCTTATCAGACTCCGCAGCCTCCTTCTTAACAAGGTCTGGCACTTGCTCTTCTGAAACTGATTGTTCTGAAGGTAGAGGCTCTTCCCGTACCTGCTTACTGATCGCCCTGATTTCATCCTGAGTGGCTCTTACTTCTTTAGGCTCACCAAATACGGTGAGATTTTCATACAAACGGGGGCGTACCTGCTCGTTATGAGCACCTTTTAGCTGCTTGATGAAATCACTGTCTTGCTGGGACTGTTTTTTTTGTAAGTGCTCTGCCTTGGGTGGTGGGGCAGGTTTATCTTTTTTCGCGACTTTCTTCTCTGAATCAACACCCCGATAAGCATCAGGCGAAAGCTGTCTTTTAGGAGCGACTCTTTCTACATGACGACTCTTCAGGCTGGTATCAGGCGCCGAGATTTTTCTGGCACCTATTTGGCTCGATTGCTGTTCAAAATGCTGAATTCTACGCTTAACTCCACCCAATTCAGCCTCAACAACTTTGGACCGGTCATCTAGTAAAGGTTGATGCCTTGCAATAGAACTACCCTGATCAGGTCCTGAAACCGAGCCACCACTCATAGCTGATCCCTGCGTATGATGATTAAGTGTGCAGACACACGTGATTGAATACTGGACTGCGATTTCTCCGCCTGCGGCGTGGAAATCGTTTATGAATTCATATGTCCGGGTATTTGTGTCTTTATTTCAGTGTAATAGAGCAAGAGGGTTTGGGAGAGTATCAGGAGAGGGAGGGCGAAAACAGAGAGTCTTCGCCCTTATGGAAATCAGATCGAGAAGGATGAACCACAACCACAGGTAGCGGTTGCATTAGGGTTTTTAACCAGAAAGCGTGAACCTTCAAGGCCTTCTTCATAATCCACTACTGCACCTACCAGATACTGGTAGCTGAGGGAATCAACAGCCATTTCAGCGCCATTTCGTTTAATCAGGGTGTCATCATCAGCCAGCTGGTCATCAAACTTGAAGCCATACTGAAATCCAGAACAACCACCACCTGTTACATAGGCCCTGAGTCGCATGGACTTGTTGTCTTCGTCATCAAGAAGCTGCTTCACCTTATTGGCCGCAGTTTCTGTTAGCTCAATAGGGTCTGGCATGACCGTTTCCACTACAGCGCTCATTTATCCTCCCGTGTTATCCGTACAGCAGATAACCCGCAGTTATCACTATTATGGCTGCATTATCCAAGTAACCCAGCAGAGTAGTCAACTATTAACAACCGCAGCAGGCTGCAGTTACTCCCTACTAAGGCTGCTGGCCAGCTCCTGATCCCAACTGTATGTTTTGACAATACTTTTGACGGCACCACGTCTGACCTTGATCGCCACCCGAATTTTCTCTGGTGTAAAGCCTGCAGGAATTTCCATCTGCAAGTAATCTTCTTTTTCAGGAAATGCCTGAAAGTAGCGAAACCCCAGTGACTGGGTTTTATCCAGCCCTGACAGCTCCAGCAGCGACAGGGTTTTCTTCTTACCACCAGAAAGACCATCAACCTCAACGGTCATGGTTCCTTTCAGAAAAGGATTGTCCCGAGCAACCTGAGAGACCACCAGCCTGACCAGAAAACGATTTTCAGCATCGCCAGGTAACAGCTCCAGCTCATGCAGTCTCACACCCTGAGCGGTATTTTCCGGAGCAAGAATACTTTTGAAAAAGGCCAGATCTTTGGCTAATGCCGCTTTTTCCCCTTCCAGTTCACGAATTAAACCGCGAATATTCTTGATCGACTCTTTATCAACCTGCCCGGTTCTCTCAAGAATAGCGACACGCTGAATCAGCTTTTCTGTTTCCATAATGAGCGTCTTGTTAATACGCTCAAGACGAATGTTTTCATTATTCAGTCTTGCCGCTTCGGTATCAGAAATCCTGCCCCCCAGCCAATACGAAAGAGCAACAGACACCAGAAAAGTAACGATCAGAATATTGCGCTTGCGTCGTTCTTTAGCAGGGTCATGGGGTACAACCTTCAGGTTACCGGGTCCATATACCTTGGGGGAAGGTGATTGCGTATCAGTCATTGAACGTGTCCAGTACTGGCCTGAATAAGGAGTAAACCGTTGAAGGGGATATCACTGAAAATCTGTCAGCGGAACTATACACAAGCCTTATATCTATCTCAAACAAGCGTCCTAATAAGATATTGTTCTTCATTTAACATCCTGAGCTTTACGTACAAGAACTATTCGATCCCCTTCGTCAATTGTATGATAGCTTGCTGACAGGCCCTGAATAGCCTCTGATATGAAAAGTAACTACTCACTAGACAGGTAACTATGCTTGACCGCTGGACCACCCGATTAATTGCACCGCCACTCAGGCTGCTGGCAAAAACTTTAAAAGCCAGAGGCATTACTCCAGACCAGGTGACCTTTGCCGGATTTTTGATTGGACTGCTGTCAGTACCTTTACTGGCATTTCAATTATATGAGCTGGCGTTGGTCGCGATTCTCTGCAACCGTATTTTTGATGGTATTGATGGTGCACTGGCTCGATTGGGCACACCTTCTGATGCGGGCGGCTATCTCGATATTACGCTGGATTTTATCTTTTACTCTGCCGTTGTGTTCGGCTTTGCTCTGGCCGATCCGACAGCCAATGCGCTCATCGCCTGTTTGCTGGTTTTTACCTTTATGGGGACAGGTTCAAGCTTTCTGGCCTATGCCATCATGGCGGAAAAGAAGAAGCTTTCTGACCCTGATTTCAGCCATAAATCGTTTTACTATATGAATGGTTTGGCAGAAGGAACAGAGACCATTGCCATTTTTGTGCTCTTCTGCCTTTTCCCTGAATACTTCCCTGAACTGGCAATGTTGTTTGCAGCAATTTGTATTCTCACCACCGCTACCAGGGTATGGGGTGGCTATCAGACAATAAAAAAAGCAGAGAGGACGGCTACCGTCACGGAGTAATATGAGTCTACTAAAGATACTGTTTCTACTGTTTCTGACATTGGCCATTGTGGTTATGACAGTCGAACGCTATGGCAAACCCATGAGCCAGAGTAAGCAGGCAAAGCTTTCTCGAATTGCTATTTTTTTGCTGTTTGGTTTGGTAATAGCCCGAATCATCAAGGAACTGATCTAAAGCCTCTGCTTCCATAGATAACAGACACAAAAAAAGGCAACCAGCGATGCTGTGTTGCCTTCTTTAATCAAGCCCCGATCAGTCGAGAACTTCGATGTTTTCAGCCTGAGGACCTTTTGCGCCCTGGGTAACTTCAAATTTAACACGCTGGCCTTCAACCAGAGTTTTGAAGCCGGTGCCAACAATAGCGCGGAAGTGAGCAAAAACGTCCGGACCTTCGTCCTGAGCGATAAAGCCGTAACCTTTGGACTCGTTGAACCACTTAACGGTTCCAGTAGAAGTAGACATAGTCTTTTCCCGAAATATTCGCAAGTAAATGGTCTGGATGACCGCTCAGCTAAAAGTACCACTTTTACTTATGATTCTTCAGGACGAGCTACAGCTATGGAACTTCGAAATGCTAAACATAAATAAGACATACCTTAAAGCTGAAGATATTGTACTGCATTTTTACTGTTACGCAATGCAGGCACAATTCTAAAGATACATCCGGATTGAACAGATACAAGCTGAAATAAGCCCAATCTGGTTACTTTATGATAAAGCGCTCAATCCACCTGTTTTCCGCCCTCTGCCTTGGTGTTTTTCTGTCCTGTAATGCTCAGGCTAACACCGAAAAAACAGGGGACATTCTTCAGGTTCTGATACCTTCTGCAGCTTTTGCCTCTACCTTCTATATGGATGACTCTGAAGGTCGAACTGCTTTCTATAAATCCTTTGCTACCAATGTGATCAGCACTTATGGCCTGAAAAAGACAATAAGGAAACAGCGCCCCAATAATGGTAATCGTGACTCGTTTCCATCCGGCCACACATCCGCCGCCTTTCAGGGAGCTTCATTCATACATTTCAGATATGGCTGGCAATACGCTGTCCCTGCCTATTTAGGCGCAGCATTTGTTGGATACAGCAGGGTTGATGCAGAGAAACATTACACTGTTGACGTTCTGGCAGGTGCGGCACTCGGGGTATTGAGCAGCTGGTATTTCACTGAGCCGTTTGATAACGGGTTGCACATCAATACAGATTTAAAAGAGAACTATTATGGACTTTCTCTCAGCTACCCTTGGTAGCGGTCATAAATAGTCAGGACCCCCACCGAAAAGACAGGGGCTAAAGAGTTCCAGCCCCTTTAAAATAGCGTATTAGAACTTCACACCAAAACTGACATTAAACACCCAAGGGTCAATTTTGAAGTCCTTCACTTTACCCTTACCTGAGTATTTTTTATTGCCGGTTCCTGTGAACTGGTAATCCAGCTTACCTTCTGCTTCCATCATCATGTAGCGAGCAGAGAAGTCTACAAACATCGTTTCATTGATATTGTAAATCCCACCGACCTGTCCAAGCAGCCCGAAAGAACCGTCCATATCAGACTTACCAAATGCACCGTTGTCGGTTTGGACATCACTTACTTTTGTGTAATGGACACCTGCACCAACATAAGGTCGGAATTCCTCGCCGGGATCATTCAAATAAAATTGAGCGGCAATGTAGCTCGGCCACACTTTGTATTTGAACTTGGCACTATCAGATCCACCCAGTTTGCTCTTAATTTCTGAAGGCCAAAATGTACCAATATTTACTGCAATATTATCAGTCACCATATAAAGCGCTTCAATATTTACAGAAATTGCGCTCTCATCTCTCTTGGTATCCAGCTTATGACCCTGAATCTTGCCATCCTGATCAGGAACACCTTCAACTTTCACTGAAGCATCGCTGGGCATAATATATGCCCCACCAATCTTACCAGCAAAGTCACCTTCCTTAAGGTCGGCAAAAGCATTTATCGAAACACAACCAGCAGCAATTAATGGCAGCAGGTTTCTTCTGTAGGACATCTCTCATTCACCTCAGAAAAAAAACAGTTATGTTTACTCCCTGTAAACGGATTGCTCTGAAAAGTATTTTTCAGATGTTCACAATCAATGCGATGTCGATCAGTGTAGGTCTACACACTCAGGTTCGCTAACTTGATTCACTGTTTTTTTTATACCTGAATTATCACTGCTTACATCAGACTTTTTTTACGGTTTAGCAAGCCCCAAATCAAATGACATAAAAGTAAAGTTCCGTCAGTTTAGCTTCACCCTATTGAGTCGACAGGATCCAGTCAGTAACCTGCCAATAATAAATTTCAATTTAATACACTTATTTTCTTAGAAGCTGTTCATGGTCTTCACGAAAGACGAGAACCGTTTCTTAACACAGGGATGCGTGATGCTGACTTGGCTCTGGCACTATATTCGACCCTATCGATTGCACCTGATGGGGGCGCTACTGGCGCTTGTGATTACGTCCGGTTTAACACTTGCTTTGGGGCAGGGTGTCAAACTGATGATCGATCAGGGTTTTGTTGAAGGCTCAGTGTCTGGGCTCTGGCAAGCTCTGCAGATATTTCTCGGGCTCACCCTTGCCATGTCTTTGGGTTCTTACTGCAGGCTTTACCTTGTCTCCTGGTTGGGAGAACGGGTGGTTGCTGATATACGAAAAGACCTCTATGGCAGACTGGTTAAACTCCACCCGGGGTTTTATGAAGAAAACCATTCCGGTGAAATTCAAAGCCGCATCACTACAGACACAACTCTGCTTCAATCCGTGATCGGCTCGGAGATCTCCTTTGCCCTTCGCAATACCCTGATGTTTATTGGTGGCCTTGTTTTGATGGTGATCAGCAACCTGAAACTGACATTGATGGTTCTGGTCGCGGTTCCTCTGGTGGTTTTTCCACTGCTGTTTATTGGCCGTAAAGTCAGAAGCCTTTCCAAAACCAGTCAGGATAAAATTGCTACTGCTGGAGCCTGGGTTGGAGAAAGCTTACAAAACATAAGAGTCGTTCAGGCGTTTAACCGTGAACAACTGGTTATTGATAAGTTTAATGATGCTGCTGAACAGGCTTTTGATGTTGCTATTAAACGTGTGGGTACAAGAGCAACATTAATCGGGCTGGTGATGTTGCTGGTGCTCAGCGCGGTTGGCAGCATGATGTATATTGGTGGTCGCGACGTATTGGAAGGTAATCTGTCAGGAGGAGAGCTGGCAGCCTTTGTCTTCTATGCGATTATCGTGGCTGGGTCGCTGGCAGCGGTTACAGAAGTGTACGGAGAGCTGCAAAGGGCTGCAGGAGCTGTTGACCGGATACGTGAATTGCAGGCGATTAAATCTGAAATTCTTGCCCCTGAGCACCCCGTCAACCCTGCTTCGGTTTCAGGACAGTTGACTCTTAATCAGGTCACTTATGCTTATCCCTCAAGACCTGATCAGTCAGCTATTGATAATTTGACCCTGAACATCAAGGCGGGTGAACGTATCGCTCTGGTCGGCCCTTCCGGTGCAGGTAAGTCAACCATGTTTGATCTTCTGCTTCGGTTCAGAGAGCCTCAATCAGGCAATATTGCTCTGGATGGTATTGCTATAAACGACATGAAGCCAGCAAGATTGAGAAGTCACTTTGCTCTGGTTCCTCAGCATCCGGTTCTGTTCAGTACCAATGTCTGGGAGAACCTTCGTTACGGTAATCCTGAAGCGACCGATGAGGAAGTTATTGCTGCCGCGAAAGCCGCTCACGCGGATGAATTTATTCAAAACCTGCCACAGGGTTACAGCAGTGACCTGGGAGAACGTGGTGTAAAACTCTCAGGCGGACAGCAGCAACGAATGGCGATAGCCAGAGCCATTCTCCGTGATCCGGAAGTACTTCTGCTCGATGAAGCCACCAGCGCTCTGGATGCTCAAAGCGAATATCTGGTTCAGCAGGCGTTGAATGAACTTATGAAAAATCGAACGACACTGGTTATTGCCCACAGATTAGCCACCATAACTCACGTTGATCGCATTGCAGTTATGGACAAGGGACAGTTAGTGGCGATAGGAACCCACGAGGAATTGCTGGAGAGTTCACCTCTTTATCAGAGGCTTGCCAAGCTGCAGTTTAATACTGCATAGGCTATCAATATAAACATCTATGCTCAGCGCTTCTATCCCGGTTGGAAGAAGCGCTGAAGATCAAAACACCCGACTTATTTCTGCTCTTGTTTCTCTGCAGACTTTTCTTCCTGGTGTCCGGCTACTTCTTCCTGCTCTTTTTTCTTCTCAACATCCTGACCACCGCAAGCACCACAACAACTCATTTCTATCATCCTGTATTCTATAAAAAGTATATGGATGGATAATAACCGAGTGAAACACCCGAACATATGATGCAAATCAAATGAATCTTTAGAAAGATATATGCAAGGAGGAACTTAAACGTCTGCTCTGATTAAAGCTGTACGTCAAGACAGCCTTTAATCAAGCCTCGCTTGCTGAAATTAAACCGGGTCAGATAAGCGCCCAGCGAATCTGGGCCAAGCAACTGGTTAGTGACTTCTTTTACGGTCATTCCCTGGCCAAATAGATGCTGAGCATTGCCACAGAGTTCGACCAAATATTCCAGCTTACGGCTCAGCGCCTGCTTGCCATCTTCTACTACACCTCTGTGAGGGCAGAACATGGTTTGAAAATCGTAGTTAAGAACATTACGAATATCGTCTATCTGCTGCCCCAGGTTCTCCTTTTCATGGAGAAACTTCACGGCACTGGCAATATAAAGATCACCAGTAAACATATAGCCCTTTTCAGGCACAAAAAAACACTGCATATCATGGCAGTGTCCAGGCACATGAATCGGAATAATCTGTGAACCGTCATCCAGCTCTATTCGTTCAGGAAAGGGTTGTATCGCTATCTTTGGCGTAGAACCCCAAAAAATCTTTTCCAGAAGAGTAATAGAGAAGCCTTTCTTGAGTTGTCTGACGGTACGCTCATGTCCTGATGCCAATACATCAAACTCATCATGAATGTTTTTAATATTACCAGTATGGTCTTCATGAAAGTGCGTAATCAATAGCTGCCTGACGTCTTTTTCAGCGATAAAAGGCCGAACAAATTGCCACTGCCTGAGCGGGCCACAATCAATAAGGGTGTCACCTATTCGGTAGTTTACGAAGGAAGCCGTGACGTGGTCTTTCCAGCCGGTTCTTATCCCTTCAATACCTTCGAATTGTATTCGTCCAAAATCAGCCATTGGTTTCTCTTATTATTGTTATTTCTTACCCTGAGCTTTCACCCATGGCTGATATATTTCTCATACTCGATGCTATCAAAGCAGCTTATTCAGGCGATCCGGATAGTCAGTGATAATACCGTCAACGCCATCATCAATAAGGCTGACCATTTCAGACGTTTCATTAATGGTCCAGACTTCCACTTTCAATCCCCGACTCTGGGCATCCTCAATAAAAGACGGAGTAACAATCTCAAGATCAGAGTGAACCAATGGTACCTGAAGAGCCTGTGCAGTCACTGGCAGTAAATGAGAAAGACCTACTTTCTGTAAACCAACGAACAGCTTCACTTCTTCCGGCGACATTGATGTCGCAACCTGCGGGCAGATTGCCCGAAACTCTTCCAGAGCCTCATGCTTGAAAGAGCCAATAATAGCCTTCTGATCGATATTGTTATCTTTCAGTGATTTACACAGTTTTCTGGCAATGCTCGGACGCTCCTGCTTGATCTCAATGACGTAGCGAGCACCTGGAGTTACATCAACTATCTCCTGAAACGTAGGAATGGTAATGCCTACTTCACGATACGGATAGGATTGATCCTTATTGGGGTCAAACATATAACCCGCATCCAGAGCCTTCAGCTCTTCAAGCGTTTTCTCTTTGACCGGACCATAGCCATTGGTGGTTGCATTAACCGTATCGTCATGACGAACTATCAGATGACCATCCTTACTGCTATGGATGTCCATCTCGATAAGAGCACCCAGCTTGTGAGACAGCGCAGCAGCATCAGCCGTATTATCAGGCTTCAGACCATGTCCCGCTCGATGAGCAATAACGTCAATCTTTGCCTTATCGCGATAATAAGCATGTTCGGATATATAGTTAACCGGAGGCACAAAGTAGAGGCCGCCGATTACCAGAGCCAGCAGCAAGACAAGTTTTTTCCACATAATTTTATTTTAATTGTAGTTTTTTGTATGTCTGCATCATAGCAGCAATTAAACGACAAATTAAATACAGTTCACAAAACCTGTCTTTACTACTTTTCCTGTGAGCTATTTTACGATAATCAGAAATCACACAAATCAGGCTTTCCTTCAGGCTTTATCCGTTCATTACGCTTACGGGTTTCATCTTCGTCAAACATACTCTGCCACTGGCGGCTTTCATTTTCCGGCAACACTTCTTTGACGCACCATACTCTCTCGTATCCGGTATGAGCGATCTTCCAGTCACCATCAGCCTTCACATACTCATCCCAGTAAATGCCGTTGCCACGAACCCGCATATTGGCATCCAAAATATGGACAGTGTCATCCATATACCAGACACCTGTCGCGGTAGTAGGGCTGGTGATCTCAATTTCAGGATGATGGCCGTGATGCTGACTGAGAATTCTCTGATTACTCATCATCTCAACAAAGAAGCTATAAACTTCTTCACGTCCATTTTGAACATGACCACCATTGTCATAACGTGTTGTCGCATCTTCAGTAAATAGATCTGCAAGCTGACGATGCTGCTTACAATCAACATAGCGATAATATCGATGCTTCATCTTTTTGATTTCTTCGATCGCTTCCAGCTTTTCCAGTAAACCCATTACGTTGTCCTCTGCTTTTTTATTATTATTTAGTGTTCTGAGCTGCAGTTTTTCCGGCCAGACGGCCAAAGAAAGTGGCATCACCAATCGAAAAACCGCTGCTGTAAGTTGCGCCACTTCGTGGCAGACCACAGGTGTTTCTACCAGCAGCGTACAATCCGGTAACAACTTGTCTGTCTTCAGTAAGCACTTCACCTGTTGGCTGGGTATTCAATCCACCAAAGGTAAATACGGGGAAATAGGCGCCACTGTTAATGGAGATATCAAAAGCGGCGTAAGGTGCTTCATTCAATGGTTTTAGATAGGGCTTTCTCTTATGAAACAAAGGGTCATTCCCCTCTGCAGCATGAAAATTGAACTGTTCAAGAGTGTGAGACAATGAGCGAGCTGGCATGTTCAGCTCTTCTTCAAGCTCTTCAATGGTTTCACCGACACCTGCCACACCAAAACCACCCAGTGGCGGTTTTTCCAAAGCTTCAAAATTTCGGCTGTCGATCACCAGATAGAATTTTTCATCAGGGGCATTGAGAATAAGATCACCAACTACTCCCTGATAGCTGTCTTCATTAATAACTCGCTGACCTTTACCGTTGACAATAATACCATCGACAAAGGAAGACGGCGGGTAGAAAGGCAAAGCAACAAAACCTTCACTCATTCCTATAAGTGAACCACCAACACCCTGCCCCATACGCAGACCAACGCCATTATCATTCGGGTTACCAAGAGGCAAAGACGCTTTTGCCAATCTTGGCGCATGGTTCTTTACCATCTCATCATTCATGATAAAGCCACCGGCACAGAGAATGACGCCCTGAGCCGCCTTAATGCAGCGCTCTTCACCATCGATACGGACAACCAGACCAACAACTCTTTTGCTGTCGTCCTGAATAAGCGTCAGTGCTCGACTCTCATAACTGATCAACACCTGTCGTTTTTCAAGTGCAGCTGTGAGCGTTCTCATCAGGTAAGCGCCACCGTCTTCACCATGGGCTTTACCTTTGTGCCCTCGCGGCGCTGGTTTAGCAATGGTGTCATAGGGATAGGCGTATTCATTACCGGAGCAGATCAAACCTTCATCATTGGGCGTATTGGTGTATTTTTCAGCGTAGTATTCAGCCTTGAACTCCATGCCCTGATCCAGCAGCCATTGATAGTGGTCAAGATTATTATCCACATAGAGACGAATCTTTTCTTCATCACCATTCGGCCCACAACTTTTGACCATAAACTGATACATATCTTCCAGCGTGTCTTCAAAGCCGCACTCACTCTGAAGCAGTGTCCCACCACCAAAGTAGATCTGACCGCCAGCCATTGCTGTTGTACCACCACCCACACTGCCAGCTTCCAGAACCATCACTTTCGCACCGGCATCGGCCGCTTCAATAGCCGCACAACTACCAGCAGCACCGAGGCCGACAACAACAACATCAGTTTCAGCAAACCAATCTGCGACTTCTGACAATTCTCGGGGTTCAGTAGGAAGCGTTTTTCCGGACACAGCCTGCACCTTCATTATTGTTATTCTTTTCCCAGGTGTCGGACATCTGGAACTCCCACATGGAGAACCAGCCAAAACACATGGACAGTTGAATTGATTTCAGCCAAATATCAGTGATCTGAATCTGCTTTGCATAATCTGTTTTGACTAGAAGGCGCTCTCACAGACAGCTTTGTAATCACACAACAGTTATTCTTTAGGAACTATGGCTCTTGCCACTGCTATCTGAAAAAGGCACTCTGAGCCTGATAAAAATGAAATAAAGCAGCTAAACAATGATAAGAATAGGCATTCTGGGAGCGGCAAGAATTGCTCCCATGGCACTGATTGAGCCAGCAAAAAAGTTGGCTGGGGTTGAAGTTACCGCTATCGCAGCCAGAGATCCGGAAAAAGCCAGAGCCTTTGCCAAAAAGCATGAGATACCTGTCGTCTGCGACAGTTATGATGAACTGATTGCTCGAGAAGATATTGATGCCATCTACAACCCTCTGCCAAACAGTCTGCACGCAGAGTGGAGCATTAAGGCATTAAAGGCAGGTAAGGATGTTCTCTGCGAAAAGCCATTTGCCAATAATGAGCAAGACGCCAAAGCGATGGTTGAAGCCGCCAATGCCTCGACGCAGGTGCTGATGGAAGCGTTTCATTACCGCTATCACCCGCTTATTCAGCGAGTAAAAGAACTGGTGCCAACACTGGGAAAAATCAAACACATTCATACCAGCATGTGTTTCCCCCTCCCTATGTTTAACGACATTCGTTACAACTATGCTCTGGGAGGCGGCGCCACAATGGATGTAGGTGCTTACACCACCAACCTTTTAAGACTGGTTGCCAAAGCTTCCGGAGACCCCGATCTGGCAGCGCTTCCTGATGTTGATCAGGCAAAAGCTTCTCTGAAAGGTGCCGAAATTGACCGGCATATGGAAACGCACCTGTCCTGGCCTAACGGCACAACAGCCAGAACCAGCAACTCACTCTGGTCATGGAAACTGGTGTCACTGAAACTTGAAGTTGAAGGTGAAAACGGCAAGCTGTACATCAAAAATCCCTACCTTCCCCAGCTGTTTCACAAGCTGGTTGTATTCAACAGTAAGGGTAAGACCCTTGAAAAGCTGAAGGCTGAATCCACCTACTTTTATCAACTGGAAGAATTCTGTCGTAGAATCAATGAACGAGACTTCTCACCAGAATCCCATCAGGACTCTATTGAGAACATGCGCTTAATCGACAGTATTTACAGAGCCGCAGGATTAAAACTGCGAGGGCAGGAATAGCGTTATTGTTTAACGCTATTCCTGCTTTACCAATCAGTCAGTTCTCGCCGGTTAAATACCAGTTTCCTGATCATAATAAGCAGTCAACCTGGTAATGTAGCTAGTCAGACTCAAAATCTCACCATCTTCCATCAATTGTTTCAAAAGACCAGAATCCAGTTCATAGGTATCTAACGCGTCTTTATAAATCACAATCTGTTTATCATCTGCATTTAAAAAGCCTGTCACAAAAACAGTATTATAAGTTTCCACTTTACATATTTCATCATGACAATTCGCTCTGCTCTCTGTCACTACCGAGCTACTCATTGCTTTCTCATGAGACTCTTTATCAATTTTGTCCCGTCCATACTCCAGACTATATACAAAAAGCCCATTCCCGGCTCTCTTGATATATACCTCTTTAACAAACGCACCTATAAAGCTGAGACTCTCAAAGTTTGATCCCTTCCAGTTTGATCTGTTCAACCTAAGACCATAAGAAATATAGGTCTTTTTTTCAAGATAACGATCCATTGTCATGATTGAATAGTATCGGGATGACATATCCCAATTTTCAGTGACTACAACCGTCTCTCCTGCATAGGTTGTAATTGATTGAAGGCAGACCACTAAAATCAAAAGAAAACGACTCAGGGTTGATCGAACAAGAGCTTTATACTTCATACACTCACCTCTTTAAGAAGTACCATTTAGTGGTACTTCTTTATTTATTTTAATTAGGCTTTCTTCGCCATTTACTGTCCATCCTTATACAATTTCACTTCCACACCCTGGAAAATCATATTTTCAGATTTTGCCAAAAGTTCAGCAGTAATCATGAAATAAGAATATATGTTTCGGAACCTAACCTGCACAGACATTCATGATTTATATTCACAAATCAGAATAGTTAAGGATCACGTGAATTAAAATTTATTTTTCTCGTTTTTTTTCATTGAGCTCTTCTCTTATTTTTTTCCATGTTCATCTGTAATATGTCATCGTTATTCACAATGTACTATTGGCTATCTATGGTAAGAGAACTCTCTGTTTCAACCTGTCCTGCATGTGGCAAAAATAATCTGTGTGCTTTTGGGCTTGGCCAACCAGCTGAAAGCTGCTGGTGCCTACAAGACATAAAAAAACCGGAAAAAGGTGAAATCCTTCTTCCGGTTCCTGTTTATGACTCTGCTTCCAGAGAGCCCGCCAGTTGCTACTGTCATGAATGCCTGAAAAAGATCAAGGCATTAAAGCAGGGGCTTCAAGACCAGCCAGCTCATCCAAACCGCACATAATATTCATATTCTGTACAGCCTGACCGGCAGCACCTTTCATCAGGTTATCAATAACAGACAGAATCACGACAGTATCACCACCTTGTGGACGATGCACCGCAATACGGCAGACATTGGATGCTTTGGCTGAACGGGTTTCCGGATGACTGCCTTCAGGCATTACATCCACAAAAGGTTCATCGGCAAACTTGTCTTCGAACAGTTTCTGAAGATCGACAGAATGGTCTTTTACTGTCGCATAGACAGTCGAGTGAATACCACGAATCATCGGTGTCAGGTGCGGAGTAAATACCAACTCTCCCGAGAAAACCTTGTCGCCGGATGAAGGCATTCTCGCTACGCCCTGTTTGATCTCGGGCAGGTGACGATGACCAGCAACACCGTAAGCCTTGAAGGATTCAGAAGCTTCACACAGCAGGCTGCCGGTTTTCGCTTCACGGCCTGCACCACTAACACCAGACTTTGCATCTACAATAATAGTGTCGTCTACCAGCCCTGCTTCCACCAGCGGCAGCAGAGCTAGCTGTGTGGCTGTCGGATAACAACCCGGATTAGCCACCAGCCTTGCCGATTTGATCTGTTCACGGTTCATTTCCGGCAAACCATAAACAGCTTCGTCCAGTAATTCAGGGCAGGCATGATCGACACCGTACCATTGTTTCCAGACAGTCGGATCGGAGAGCCTGAAGTCTGCAGCCAGATCAACCACCTTCACACCTTTTTCCAGCAGAGTGGGTACTGACTTCATGGCAATACCATTAGGCGTAGCGAAGAACACCAGATCACATTGAGCCAATACTTCATCGTCCGGAACCGAGTAAGCGATATCCATCTTGCCACGCAGGCCCGGATAAAGATCACTGACAGGTCGGCCCGCTTCCTTCCTGGAGGTGATGACTTCCACGCTGACATCGGGGTGAACCGCCAGCAGACGCAGTAATTCGGCCCCGGTATACCCGGTGCCACCCACGATTCCGACCTTAACCATGATCTCTCCAATCAAATGATGAATTTTTATTTATTTTATTAGAATAATTATTTATTCAGTTTCTTTCAAGGGAAACTGCTCAAACTCAACGCCAGACCAGCCTGTTTTCATAAAGGCCCTGATATTACCGTGACTTGAACCCTCAGAATCATTCAGTACTTCATCGCGATAGTAGAGTCCAAAACAGTGCAGGGTGTGCGCTTCTGACAGCTTATTGAGCTGACCAAATGCAAGAATTTTGCAGGAACCTTCATTGGTTCCTGCCGTATTCTGCTGATCTCCATTTTTGAAACCGCAAGCTGTGTACTCATAATTCTCGTTAATCACTGACATGACATTTTGAAACTCAACAGTTTCAGGGGACTCTTTCAGTTGGCTAAGCAGTTCGTTCAGTGACATCTGTTATTATTCTCTTTCAATGGTTGGATAATTTCGGTCAGCCCGTGAATATGAATTTCCAGAGCCAGCTGCATGAGCCTGCCCAGTTCACCTTCCGGAAATCCTTTGCGGGTAAACCAGAGCAGGTACTCTTCCGGCAGATCAATCAGCACCCGGCCACTGTACTTACCAAAAGGCATGGTCATTCGGGCGAGCTTAACAAGGTCCTGTTTATCGAACATGGGCTGACCAGCAGTTAATAGTATCTACAGGATTATAACGGGCTCTCCATTCCAGTCACCTCGTCAGTATGAGAAAATACCCATATTAACTTCTCTACAATCAGTTTTTTCTGGTACAGACATTTTCAGCCTGATAAATACAATGATGATGCTGAAATATCCCCTACTGTCCTGAAATGCCTTTAAGGAGTATCTGTTGCCAGCACAGCGACGTCGCTTTTCTTTGCATAACCTGCGTATTCAGCTCTCAGAAGCGGATGCTCTGCCACACCTGACCTTTCTTGGTCTGTTGACTGGTTTTCTGGGTGGATGCCTGCTGATTGGATTTAATGAATTACTGAAGCTGGCAACTGTCGTATTGATGCCGGCAGGAGAGGATCGCTTTGAGTCACTCTCTGATATACAGCGCTTTTTCCTGCCTGTGGCTGGTTCACTACTGATTCTCAGTATGATTACACTCTGTCGTCCTAACCGACGAAGCGTTGGTGTAGCACATGTTATTCAGCGGCTGGCTCTTAATCGCGGGCGCTTGCCTGCCAGTAGTATGGCTCTGCAGTTTTTTACTGCGCTTACCGCACTGGCCAGTGGTTTCTCTGTTGGTCGGGAAGGTCCGGCCGTTCATATAGGTGCTGCTGCAGGCAGCCAGCTGGGTCAAAAGCTTAAACTGCCAGACAATACACTGACGACACTGGCTGGCTGTGGTGTCGCTACAGCTATATCAGTGTCATTTAACACACCACTGGCAGGCGTCGTTTTTGCCATGGAGGTCATCGTACGCCGTTATAATCTGGTCAGTTTTATTCCGGTTATGGCTGCATCCGTTATTGCTTCATTAATGACGCAATACTTTTACGGGTTTGAGCCTGCCTTTGTCATTCCACCCATTCATATGAATTCAATGGCAGAGTTTCTGCTGGCTGCCCTGATGGCCGTTGCTATTGGTTTACTGGCGGCTTCCTTTATTAAATTACAGACAGGCATTGCTACCGCCCGTAAAGGCAGACTGGCAATGCCGGTTTTATCCGCCGGATTTATTATGGGTATTACAGGTGTATTTGCTCCCGACCTCATGGGCATGGGTTATGACACCATCAGCGACCTGTTGAATGAAAGCAGCTACACACTGTCTTTTTTGTTGCTTATGTTGTTCGGTAAGATGCTGCTCACACCGATGATGACCGGGCTGGGTATTCCTGGCGGCATTATCGGTCCAACCCTGTTTATTGGTGCAGTAACAGGTTCTGTGTTCAGCATTCTTGGCGATACGATGTTAGGCATTCCTAATATCAACGGTTCGTTTCAGGCATTACTGGGAATGGTTGCCATGATGGCAGCCACTCTTCAGGCACCACTGGTGGCACTGGTCACCGTACTGGAATTAACCCGTAACCCGAACGTTATTATGCCGGCCATGTTTGTCATCGTGATTGCCTGCCTGATTTCCGGCCGCTTCTTCAACAACCGCGGCATCTTTGATCAACAGCTGATTGTGGGTGGTCTCAGTTTTGACCCATCCCCCCTTCACCAGACACTGAGCCAAACCGGTGTTGCCAGTCTGATGTCGTCCAGTTTTGCTCGCTGCCGATTGATTCCCAACCCTGAAGAAATGCAGCGTTTGAAGTACAAGAACATTGAGTGGCTGCTATATCCTGATAGCAACGATATTCTGATTAGCTCAACACACACAACCATAGAGCCGGAAGCCAGCCGTCCTGTACAGATTCAGGCAACCCTTTATGAGGCTCTGGATCAGATGAACCGACAATCTCTGGATGCTTTACCTGTCGTCAGCCTGGAAAAATCCGGGCGAAGAATATGCGGCGTTATCACTCGAAGAGATGTTGAGAGTTACTATCTGGACAAGCTTCACCTGCCAGACAGCGAACTTGAGAAAAGGGTTTGAGCCAGAGAATATTAAAAAAGAGTTTTCGTATTTAGCCTTACTGCAGTCGAAGCGCTGGCGTTTTTTCTGCTACTCTCAGCGGCTAATGCTTAAAACGAAGATGGGATCTCTTTATGCTCTGGGTTAAAGCCTTTCATATTATCGCCATGGTTTGCTGGTTTGCCATGCTGTTTTATTTGCCGAGACTGTTTGTTTATCACGCCATGAGTGACGATCAGGCTAGCAAAGACCGCTTCAAAATCATGGAACGAAAGTTGTATCGTGGTATTGGTACCCCTTCTATGATTGCCACCATCGCCCTGGGCATCTGGCTGATGACTTACTCACCCGCTTTTTATATGAGCAGTGCCTGGTTTCATGCCAAGCTGACGCTGGTGGTTCTGTTAGTGGGGTATCATCATATGTGTGGCGCCTTCATGAAGAAGTTTGCTACTGACAGTAATACTCGCTCACACACCTTCTACAGAGTGTTTAATGAAGTTCCTGTCTTTTTCTTACTGGGCATTGTGATACTGGTTGTCGTCAGACCTTTCTGAGTGTGATAGGTATAAGATCTGAGCAGCGGTTCACTACTTTCAGGTGACCGCTTTTTTCTTTTTCATCAATACTATTTTCTATTTAAAAGTTTTGCGAAAAACTAAAAAAAGTTAATATCATAATTTAAAAAATTGACCCATCTCAATTAATTATCCTGCTAAAAAAATCATCAACACCAACCCGATCGACGATTAATTTTGAACAACAGTTCATTAAACTTGATTAAAAAGCTATCTACACCTAGATCAAACGATTGATTACATATCAATCAGATCAAAAAGCAGACACATTTGGAAGAAGAGTCAGAAGAAACCGAAGGGAATTTTATTAATGCTGAAAGTTCGCATAATTTAACACGAATCCAGAATTCAACAAACCAGTCTCAGTCAATACTTTGTAAAGCCAATATCTGTAAAGTTCGCCCCCGTTACGAATCATTCAATACAGAATCCAGCGACGTAACCTGATTTCAATTCATATCTCTTAATGAATAGTTTTAATGAATAGTTTTAATGAACTGACCTCATTAAAGAGTTTTACGAGTGCGTCATTGAAATACACGAAAGTCGTCGCAGTTTAATTCTGAACTTAATCTAAATTTCGGGTTTCCGAGGATACAATGGCTAACGCACAGGCAATCTCACAGAATCAGACTGGCAGCGCGGCTCAGTCCAAAGGCTGGACCAAACGTGACACTGAATGGTGTCTGACTCTTTTCGGTACAGCTGTTGGTGCCGGTGTACTGTTCCTGCCAATCAACGCCGGTCTGGGTGGCATCTGGCCACTGATCTTTATGACCCTGCTGATCGGTCCTATGACCTTCCTGGCTCACCGTGGTCTGTCCCGCTTCTGCCTGTCTGCTTCCAACCCGAATGCCGACATCACCGACGCAGTAGCTGAACACTTCGGTCCTAAAGCTGGCTCCCTGATCACTTTCGGTTACTTCGCCGCTATCTTCCCTATCCTGCTGATTTACGGCATTGGTATCACCAACACTGTTTCCAGCCTTCTGGTTAACCAGATGGGTTGGGAAGCCGCCCCTAACCGCGCACTGCTGAGCTTTGTTCTGGTTGCAGGTCTGGTAGGTGTTATGGTTTGCGGTCAGAAGATGGTTCTGAAAGTAACCTCTGCTATCGTTTACCCGCTGATTGCCGTACTGGTTGGCCTGTCTCTGTACCTGGTTCCTCAGTGGAACGTTGCCGCTCAGTTCAGCGTTGCTCCTGACGCAGTAAGCTTCATCAAGACTCTGTTCCTGACCATTCCAGTTCTGGTATTTGCTTTCAACCACTCTCCAGCAGTGTCCTCTTTCTCTGCGGCTTACCGCAAGGATCTGGGCGACAACGCTGAAGCTCAGGCCAGCAAAACCCTGAAACGTGCAGCCATGATGCTGGTTGGCTTCACTATGTTCTTCGTATACAGCTGTGTACTGACTCTGAGCCCGGCTGAACTGATGGCTGCCAAGCAGGCAAACATCTCTATCCTGAGCTACTTCGCTGAGCGTACTGACAACGCCATGTTCGGCTGGCTGGCACAGATCGTTGCTATCGTTGCGATCACCTCTTCTTTCTTCGGCCACTACATGGGTACCCGCGAAGGTCTGACCGGTCTGATCAGCAAGCAGTTTGAAGGTTCCGGGAAGAAGCTGAACCAGAAAGCTCTGGATCGCGGCATCATGATCTTCATCACTCTGGCAGTATGGCTGGTTGCTTACCTGGATGTGAGCGTTATGGGTATGATCGAATCAATCGTATCGCCAATTATCGCTGCCATCCTGTTCATCATGCCGGTATACGCTGTTAAGCGCATTCCAAGCATGAAAAAGTACGAATCCAAAGCGAACATCTTCACCCTGATCATGGGTATCATCGCGATCACCGGCTTCATCGCTTCTCAGCTGCTGTAATTTCTCAATATGTAAGTTATTCACCACACCTTGTGGTGAATAACTTCTCGCTCAAAGCTGAATCGTTCAGCTTAAGCAACAGCAACTCTCAGAATTAAACTCTGAATAACAGGCATTCCGCAGTAATTTCAGTATTGCTCCGGAATGCCTTTTTCGTTTCTATCCCGCACTATGCGCCCAAATATCTTTTGAACAGCGATTAACCAGCATGCTTAGCATCTTTGATATCTTCAAGATCGGAATCGGACCGTCCAGCTCTCATACAGTGGGCCCAATGTGGGCAGGTAAACGTTTCCTGAATGAGCTGGAAGAAAAGGGAATTCTTAACAGTATTTCTTCCGTACGGGTTGGTTTGTACGGCTCTCTGGCCCTGACCGGTATTGGTCATGGCACTGACAAGGCGTCTCTGTTAGGTCTGGCCGGTTACCAGCCTGACACGATTGATCCGGACGACGCTGACCGCATTTTTGAAGAGATCAAAAGCAGCAAGAAAATTAAACTGGCCGGTGTCCATGAAATTCCGTTTGATTACGATACCCAGCTGATTTTTCACAATGGTGAAAGCCTGCCAGAACACCCGAATGCCATGCGCATTTTTGCTTCCGATGAAAATGGCATTGTCGTTTACTACAAAACCTACTTTTCTATTGGTGGCGGCTTTATTGTTTGTGCCGATGAATACAATGCTTCTAAAAGCAATGCCACCACAAACAACGACAGCGCTGAAGGCAACACCGAATCTGAAATACCTTTCCCGTTCAGCTCTGCTGCAGAGTTGGTAGTTCTGTGCAAAAAACACGATATGACTATTGCCGAGCTGACTATCGAAAATGAAAAAGCTCGTCATAACGGTGATCTGAATGCTGTGAATGAAGGTATTGATGCCATCTGGGACGTTATGCGTGCCTGCATCGATCGCGGCACTCGCATGAAAGGCTCTTTGCCAATGAGTGGCATCAAGCGTCGCTCCGCTGATCTGCATAAGACACTGACCGCTAATCCGGAAGCCATGCTGAACGATCACTTTGCCATTATGGACTGGGTGACTCTGTTCGCTATGGCCGTTAATGAAGAGAATGCCTGTGGTGGTCGTGTCGTCACTGCACCAACCAATGGCGCTGCCGGTGTAATTCCGGCCATTATTGCTTATTACAGCCGATTCCTGTCCCGAAACAACCAGCAAGGCATTCGTGACTTTATTGCTACCGCTGCTTCTATCGGTGCCCTGATCAAGATGAACGCTTCTATTTCTGGCGCCGAAGCAGGCTGCCAGGCTGAAGTGGGTTCTGCCTGCTCTATGGCAGCTGGTGCTCTGGTTGCCGTTCAGGGCGGTACTGTTGAACAGGTTGAGAACGCTGCCGAAATTGGTATGGAACATCATCTTGGCATGACCTGTGACCCGATTGCCGGGCTGGTTCAGATTCCATGCATCGAACGTAACGGTATGGCAGCTATCAAGGCTATCACAGCTGCACGTTTGGCCATGCGTGGTAATGGTGAGCACGCGGTATCCTTCGATTCCTGCATTGAAACCATGTACCAGACCGGTCTTGACCTTCAGGCTAAATACCGTGAAACCTCTCAGGGTGGTCTGGCGGTCTTTGCTGCTCAACAGAATCTGATAGCCGCCTGCTGACCGTATCTGAAAGATAGCCCCTGAAATATGACCCGATCTGGCCGATAAAGACTGCGAATTATCGCAAGTCTACGGATCAGGGTCATGGGAAACAAAGACTACAAGGTTCTATTTGAAGGCAAAGTATTGCCCGGGTTCGACTCTGATGAGGTTCGAACCCGCCTCCAACATCTCTTCAAAGCGGATGACGGGCGAATGGAACGCCTCTTCTCTGGTAAAGCCTATTCTATTCGTAAACCTGCCACCGAACGTGAAGCCAGAAAATACGAAAAGGCCATCAATAAGGTCGGTGCTGAATGCCGAATTGTCAGCATGGATGGCTCCAGAACATTAGCGCCTTCCCATAAAGGCAGCACTCATGAAGCCGCTTTTGACGACAATATTACCGCTGATAATCGTTCCGCCACTCCGGCACAGAAAACTTCTTTAAAGCAGAAAAGACAACCTCTTCAACCTTTTGGTCGGATAGGACGCTGTCGTTTTCTGGCCTTGTGCTGGCTGGTTGTTGCTATAGATCTGATCGCCTGGTTTCTTCCTGAGTATCTGCCACAACTGGTAGGCGGTACCTTTACCATTCAGGAAACAGTTTCCATGGTACTGGGTATTCATGCACTGGCTCTATTAATCATGGTCTATATCACCATAACCCGACTTCACGATATGGAGCGCAGTGGCTGGCTCTGGTTCTTTCTGGTCATACCTGTAGTCAACCTGTTGCTGTTACTGTGGATCAGTTTTTCCAGCGGCTCAAAAATGACCAACATGTACGGCGATGTTCCACCAGAACCTCGTGGTATTACTCGAGCTATTGGTGCTTACCTGCCAGTTTGTCTTATGGTGGCAGCTGGAGTCGGTGCCTGGCTGAATCAGGAAATGCTGGTCGTCTATATTCAGGCATTGCCAGAACTGGCATCGGACTGGGCCGGGCTTGAGTATCCCCTGTAAACGGCTACTTTATAGACATGAATATACAGATATGACTGCGATCAATGTTGTTCAGATCGTAACTTGATACGCATCATTACGCAGTCCATTGACCTGTATCAATCGTTATAATTCCTACTATCTTGTAAGGCATCAGTTCGCTTTCCAGCCGGTATTCCACAAGGTGAACGTCTGCGATCAGCTAAGTTTCACCTCTTGTTCCGGATAGACGACAATCGAACCGCCAAATAGCACCAGTGAATTTGCTGACCTTCACGGTAAATTCTGATCTCGGTGCACATCCCCCTCTCAGCCCTGTTTCGTTAGGTACGCAATCAATGAGCAAAGACAGCATTCTGGTTATTAACTGTGGCAGTTCTTCCCTGAAGTTCGCAGTCATCAACCCGGCCACTGAAGAAGAGACCATCAACGGTATCGCTGAGCGTATGGGTAGCAGCGAAGCACTGATTCGCTGGAAGATCGCCGGTCAGAAAGGCAGCAAGGACCTGGGTCAGGCTGCTCATGAAGAAGCTATTTCTGCTCTGATGGACGTACTGAAGCAGGAAAACCTGATCGAAAGTATCTCTGCAATCGGTCACCGTGTTGTACACGGTGGTGAAACCTTCACTGAATCCTGCCTGGTAACAGATGAAGTTCTGGCGGCCATCGAAGACACCATTAAGCTGGCTCCACTGCACAACCCGGCTAACCTGACCGGCATCCACGCTTGCCAGAAAATCTTCCCTGGATTGCCAAATGCTGTTGTCTTTGACACTGCTTTCCACCAGTCCATGCCTGCTGAAGCTTACCTGTACCCCGTTCCATACAGCCTGTACAAGGAACAAGGTGTACGTCGTTACGGTTTCCACGGCACCAGCTACCGCTACATTGGCCAGACTACAGCTGATATGCTGGGTATGGACATCAACGACAGTTGCATTCTGGTTGCTCACTTGGGTAACGGTGCTTCTGCCTGTGCTATCAAGAACGGCAAGTCCATTGACACCACTATGGGCCTGACGCCTCTGGAAGGCTTGGTAATGGGTACTCGTTCCGGCGATGTTGACCCTAACCTGTTCAGCTACCTGAACAAAACTCTGGGTTACAGCCTGGACGAAACCACCGACATGCTGAACAAGAAGAGTGGCCTGCTGGGTCTGTCTGAAATGGACAGCGACTGCCGCGTTATTGAAGACGCTGCTGCTGAAGGCAACGAGCGCGCACAGCTGACCCTGGACGTTTTCAGCCACGTACTGGCTGAGAAGCTGGCTGGTTTTGCTGCCGCTCTGGGTCGTATCGACGCTCTGGTATTCACCGGCGGCATCGGTGAAAACTCTGCCACTCTGCGTAAGCAGGTTATTGAGCGTCTGAGCATCTTTGGCTTCAAGCTGAACGAACAGCTGAACGAAGAGACATTCCGTGGCAAAAGCGGTGTGATCACTGAGGAAGGTTCTACTGTTGCAATGGTTGTTGCAACTAACGAAGAGCTGATGATCTCCCGTGATACCCAAGCTCTGACTGCCTGAGTCTTCAAGCTTATTAAAGAAAGCTGACTTTTATGTCAGCTTTCTATTATAAAAAGATATAGTCGTCTCAGCGGTCACACTGTTTACCTGCCATTGATGTCGGCCAACAATTCTGGATAAACGTCATGCGTACATTTTTTCTGGCACCTACCCGCTACGGAGTTGGACTGACCTCCGTCTCTCTGGGTCTGGTGCGTGCTCTCGACAGCCTCGGTCTGAGAGTCAAGTTCTTCAAGCCTATCGCCCAGCTGCACACCATGGACAAGGGACCTGAACGTTCCACACGTCTGGCCCAGCGCATCATGGACCATGAGCCACCTACTCCAATCAGCACCGCCCGTGTTGAGAACCTGTTGGGTGACAACAAGGGTGACGAGCTGATGGAAGACATCGTCGCTCTGTTCGACGAAGCCCGCGACGGTGCTGAGGTCGTTGTTGTGGAAGGTCTGGTACCCACCCGCAACATGCCTTACGCCAACCGCCTGAACAGTGATATGGCTCAAACCTTGAACGCCGATATCATTCTGGTATCCGAGCAGGGTGAAGACTCTCTGGAAGACGTTGCAGACAAGCTGGAAATTGCAGCAGACAGTTTTGGT
Organism: Endozoicomonas sp. OPT23; assembly: GCF_009653635.1. Taxonomy (GTDB): domain Bacteria; phylum Pseudomonadota; class Gammaproteobacteria; order Pseudomonadales; family Endozoicomonadaceae; genus Endozoicomonas_A. The sequence continues at coordinate 45,212 of NZ_PPFD01000004.1, forward strand.
GGCATCAAGAACCCGAACATGGTCGGCTACATTCTGAACAAGCTCAGCAAAGAGACCGCTGACAAGTTGACACCTGATGGTCAGATTCAGTGCCTGCCAGAGTTTGCCCGCAAGGACTTCCTGCCTCTGGGTTATGTCAGTCAGGATCCGGCTCTGTCCTCTCCGCGTACTCTGGACATTGCCAATCACCTGGGTGCCGAGATTCTGCATGAAGGTGAAATGGCCACTCGTCGTGTAAATTCCTACACCCTGAGTGCCCGTACACCCACCAACATGATTCACCACCTGAAGCCGGGCAACCTGATTATCTGCCCTGGTGACCGCGATGACATCGTTCTGGCTACTGCTATGGCAGCACTGAACGGCGTGCCTCTGTCCGGTCTGCTGCTGACCAGCGGCATCGGCATTTCCGATGCAGTTTCTGGTCTTTGCTCCAAAGCCATCGCAACCGGCCTGCCGGTATTGCTGTCTCAGGATGATTCCTACACCACAGCAACCCGCCTTGACCGCATGAGCGACGAACTGCCTCTGGACGACAACGAACGTCTTGAGAAAGTAATGAACACCATCGCTGAAAACCTCAACACTCGCTGGTTCAAGAAACACTGTGCCAGCCTGGTTGAGCGTCGTCTGTCTCCACCAGCATTCCGCTACAGTCTGGTACGTCGTGCTCAGAAAGCTCGCAAGCGTATCGTTCTACCGGAAGGTGATGAGCCAAGAACCATTCAGGCGGCTGTTATCTGTCAGGAGCGCGGAATTGCCGAATGCATCCTGCTGGGTAAGCGTGAAGTGATTGAGCAGGTGGCCAGAGACAACGGTTTCTCACTGCCTGAAGGACTGATCATTATGGACCCGGAAAGCACCCGTGGTCGTTATGTTGAGCCTATGGTTGAGCTGCGAAAGCATAAAGGCCTGAACGAACCTATGGCTAAAGCGCAACTGGAAGATACCGTTGTGCTTGGCACAATGATGCTGGCTACCGATGAAGTTGACGGTCTGGTTTCCGGTGCAGTACACACCACAGCCAACACTATCCGTCCTGCGTTCCAGTTGATCAAACCCAAAAAAGACGCTGGTGGACTGGTTTCTTCCGTGTTCTTTATGCTGCTGCCTGATCAGGTTCTGGCTTACGGTGACTGTGCCGTTAACCCTAACCCTAACGCTGAGCAGCTGGCGAACATTGCCATTCAAAGTGCTGACTCTGCGGTTGCTTTTGGTATCGAACCAAGAATTGCAATGATCAGTTATTCCACTGGTTCTTCTGGTATCGGTGAGGACGTTGAGCGTGTTCGTGAAGCAACTCAGCTGGTGCGCGAAAAGCGTCCAGACCTGATTGTCGATGGTCCATTGCAGTACGACGCGGCTTCTGTTGAATCAGTAGCTCGCAGTAAAGCCCCGGATTCAAGTGTGGCTGGTCGTGCAACAGTATTTGTCTTCCCGGATCTGAACACCGGTAACACCACCTACAAGGCTGTACAGCGCAGTGCCAACGTTATCAGTGTTGGTCCTATGCTGCAGGGTCTGAACAAGCCGGTTAACGACTTATCCCGCGGTGCTCTGGTTGACGATATTGTTTATACCATCGCTCTGACGGCTATTCAGGCTTCTGCTGAAAAAGCCTGATGCTTGATCTGGAAGCACTCGGTTAAACAAACCGAGTGCTTCCAATTTCTCTTGCCATGCCTTCAATATTAAAGCCTGAAATCCCCCCAGACAGCATCATGATCACTTGAACTCAACTCCCCTGAAGATTTCATCAGTCCTCCCTTGTACTCACTTCCCCCTGTATACCTTCCTGAGTATTCAAACAATGGCGACTCCAGTGAATTGATATGCAAGTCGTCTGCCTGCCTCATCTTGCCATGAAGGCTTACACTCACAAGACCATGGTCAAGATTTCCCAATTCACCATTGTATGAATAGCTGAATGGTATTTTTTCAGCGTACTGACCTTCTGCTGGTAAAGGATTTGGAACAGGCGTGAGTGGCTTATAGCTGAAGCCTTTCGTTATCTGCTCTGACTGTTCAAGCGGCTTACCACTGACAAAAAATGCCCGGGAGGAAGTCACAATAGCCGGTGAAATGGTATCCTCGGTCAAAATACGTACAGGGTCTTCTTTTGCATAAGCATTAAAGTCACCGAGTAACAATACATCGCCAGATTGAGCTTCGGCCTGTAGCCGTTTGCCAAGTACATTCGCTGCAGTCGATCTTAATCTTGTACAACAGCCTTGTTCATCGGGGCCACCTTTAGGATCATCAGCACAACCACTGCAGCGTTTGGATTTGAAGTGACTGACAGCGATGGTTAAACACTTACCTGGCTGCCCCTTCAGACAAAACTCCTGAATCAGGCTTTCACGCATGCCAACAACATCGTTACTGCCACTCACCTCTCTTGGCATTTCAAGAGTTTCTACCTCTCCCTTGGGAGTCACTCTAACAGGTCGGTAAATCAAGCCTACAGAGATCGCATCAGTTCCAATCTGACTGGCATTCTTAGGGTAGACAAATTGATACCGCCTGGTTTCATCGGCCTCAAGAAGATTTAAACTGGAAACAAGAAACCCAATGGCTGACTTATCACCTGAACCGTTATTACCGACTTCCAGCAAACCCAGAACATCTGCATCCATAAGCCTTATCGCCGAGGTCAGTTTCTCTAACTGCAGTAAGCCATCTTCTACTGACTTAGCACCTCTGTTGCCTGGAGATTCAGGTGCACCTTCAATAACATCGTCCGTAAACCAGTTAAGTAAGTTGAAGCTTGCCAAGCGAAGGTCTGAAATTTGTTGTCTGTCAGGAATGGATGAAGCAGTAGGTCGCGCCAGTTTTCCGGCCGGTAATGTCACGCTATCAGGGGCCCAATCAGAATCCACCAGCAATTCATAACTACTGTCTCGCTGGCTTACTATAGCTTTGAAATCACCTAACTTACTGCCCACTCTGAGATAATTTGCCCAGTAGTTAAAAGCGGCATAGTAATTAATTTCGCCTGATCGTGTTTTACCACTTTCAATCACTGCCAAACGACGCGCCTTATTCTTAGCAGCATGATCTTCAGCAGCCTTTCCTCCCGGATATAACTGTGTCGATTTGAACTGGACGGAGTCAGCAACAAACAGATTATTTTTCTTTCTTCCGTAGTCAAAACTGTATGCCTTGCTCAGAGTGTACCCTTGGGCAGAGACCAGCATACCTTCCATTTTCTCCAGGTCAGCTCCGGAATAGCCTGTTTCGCTTGCCTGAAGGACAACAGCTGTCGGTAGTGACCCGGCCCCTTTATCCGTAGATGTCACTGAGCCTGTTATCTGCAGCTGATTTTTGTACTCTCCCAGCTTGCCTTTGACTTCTACAGTATTTCCTTTAGTAACCTTGGTTCCTTTTTCATAGACATAAATCGCTGATGATGTCGGTGATGTAGATGTTCCATCCTGAAGATAGTAGCCAGATTTCCCTCTACTGTCCGCTGTTATATGAGTCACAACGCCTTCCAGGGTTACGTCTTTTCCTTTGAGACTTGAGTCACCACGAACTTGCTGAATGGTCTTTGGTGCAGAGAGTGCGTTTGGAGAAAAACCAATCAGAAAAGATAAAGTCAGACTGCCCAGTGCAGCTGTTAGTCGTTTAATAGTCATGCCATCTGCTCCTAAAACTCATACCGTGCACGACAGGTGATGCCAGTCTCTGTGTAGTTTTCCCGATAGGCACCATTCAGATCACAACCTACAAGCATCGCATTCATTCGATAATCGAACCCCAGAGAACCTGCCAGAGTCAGCCGGTCTGGTGTTTTACCTTTTGAAACCACCGCAACGGGACTGGTTCCGACGGTATAGCGAGTCTCCAGGTCGCTGTTCGAGAAGTTGTACCAGAGCATCGCTTTAGCTCTGGGAGAAAAGCCTTCCTCCTGAGGGAAATACCGAACACCAAAGCCCGCCTCAATGACGGTTTCAGAAACACTCTTGATGCGTTGATCCAGCTGTCGATAATGGTAGTCGTCGACATTGACGTAGCTGATATTCAGCCCCATCAATGGTTGAACCGGTAAAGGCAGGTAACCCAATACCTGAACCGTCACTGCTGTGGATTTATAATCTGCCTTGTCTTCCTTATTCGCATATCTGCGCTTTGAGGAATTATCGGCCCATGAATAGCTGACTATGGACTCCATACCAATAGCGCCAAAGTCTTTGTCGGCATAGAGAGCAATCAACCAGCTATCGGTATTGGTACTGCTGCTTTTTGAATAGTCGGTATCTGCCTTCTGGTAAGACAAAGCAAATCCCATCAATGTACACAGCTCCTCTGACACAGTATCTACACCAGCCACAAGCCCTTTGACATCAGAGTCATAACCCGGGTCTTCTCCATGGGAATTTAATTTCCCTTTGTAACCGAGAACTTCAGCCCAGACAGCAGGTCGTTCAATACCATCACCAGCATTCATACCTGTTTGCTGCAAGCCCGAAGCTGCCACTCTCTGGCTAATCTGATTTCTGGCTTGCTGTCCAAAGGAAATAGCCTGCTCTACTGAATGAGATGAATCAGGTGTTAACTGGGTCACTAACTGTTTGAGACTCGCCTGATTATCAGACTGCTCATAAAGCATTGACTGCACTTCTCTCGACCCAAACTCCATGCTCGTTGCAGCCGCTTCTGCACTCTGGTCAGACCAGCCCATCTTCCTGAGCTCCTGACGGCTCTGGGCCATAGTTTGAGGAACAGCCTTGAACTTAATTTCTTTAGCAGAGAGCCCGGATAGCATCTCCAGCCTCACGAGAGGGTTTTCCAAAACCAGCGCTGGCTTATTCAAGTCGGAGGGAGCTGATATCAGATTATACACCTTGTTCATCGCTGGTTTGCCCAGCACTTTGACTCTACTGCCACTGCCAAAGTTAAAGCTGTTCCCTGAGGAAAGGAATGTGTTATCAGAAGGAATATCTCTGGCCTGAACCAGTAAGTCGGATTGAGGCGCTATATCAAACGTCAGCGGTGATCTAAAAGAGTTGGCCTTATTCCACTGCCCGGCTTCAGGCTCTCTGCCTACATTATAAAAGAACCGACCATAAGATATATGGCCTTTGTTAGCTGCGGACTGCAATCTGCCCGAACTTGTTACCGTCAGTTTATTACTGCCGACGGGGAGTCTTTTTCCACTCCATAAATGACCAGAATCATTTGCGTATAACAATGCATGACCTGACTCCGACTGCACTCCACCATCAATTTTTATTTGCCCTGAAGCTGAGTTGGCAACTCTAATAGCCGGATAACCATCAGCGGTACTCTGTAACCTGAGACCAGTACTGGAGCCCAGATCAATCTGATATACACTTCCTGCCTGTGCATAGATAGCGTGCCTCTGTCGTGATACTGCCAGACCACTGCCTTTAAAATTGATTGCACCAGTACGAGCACCTTCCAAAAGGAGAATCGTATTTGCATCGGAACTCAGTCTGCTATTGATATTAAGAGTAACCGTTGAGGTACCTTCAAACCTGAACACCTCACCTCGATACTGGGCATTGAGTTCACCATTGACATTGACGGTTCCTGTCGCCCCATTTTTTATCGTATAGAGAGGGCCTTCGGCTGTTTTACTGGCAGTGATATCACAACTACCCGTTATCTCGGCACCGCACGGTGCGGCAGACAATGTTCCGGAAAACGGGCAGCAGAAAGCAGGTAAAGAAAGGTAATAAAGCAACTTCTTCATCAATGATTCCTCAGTGACATCAGAAACGGCATGCAGCTCCACAGCTACACAGAGGGAAAATAAAAATGACTTCAGACGATAGGCAATAGCAGGCTGAATCAAGTATGAAAGTGTAGAGCAGAAAATGAATTTTCGCGGAACTGGATAAGTTACTTAGTAAGAGAGGCTCTCACATAACTGTCATATTTCTTGCTTAAAATCATGATCAGTTTACTAAAGCTATCAGAAAGGAGGCCGACATCTGTTTATTACGCCCCATAGAAAAGAAAAATGAAGAGAAAAGTATGATGAAACTACACACTCATAACCAGTCTACTGTCACCTGCAACAACTGCGGTCATAACGAACCGGAAACCATGCCACAGGATGCCTGTGTATACCTTTATGAATGCCGTAGCTGCAGAACACTGATGACACCACAGGCTGGAGACTGCTGCATATTCTGTTCACGAGGCAGCCACCCCTGCCCTACCAGCCAGAGAGAGAGTAAAAGCTATTATGCAATGCCACAGACTGCAGTTCAGAATGCAGACTCCATCAGCCCGGTCACTCAATCTTCAATGGCTGGCTGAATCTTTTTGATGCCGAGCGTATGAGAATACACCGGCATCCACCCTTCCTTTCCTCTCTCTCCTTCACTACCTAACTGATCACCAAACTCTCGCTTCTTCTGCGAATACCCATCACATGTATCAATGACAAAATTCCGGAAAGCCCTGTTATCAGAGCAGCTAATATAAGTGTTTTATAACCTACCAGCCCGAAACACCAGGCTCCCAGTACGCCACCCGTGAAGAATCCTGACAACAGCAACAGGTACAAAGCAAAACGTCGTTTATCAATTCCTCTACCACTGAGCCAGTAACCAATTTTTGCACCAAGATCGGTCACTATCCCGCTCATATGTGTCGTTCGAATAACCGCATGGCTGAAGGTACTGACCAGAGCATTCTGCAAACCACAGGCCAGTGATGCGAACATTTGCCCCCAGAAAGAGCTGTGTTTGAACAACATCATTGAAACCAGCAACAGAAAGCACTCAACGATTAATGCCACACCGTATCGTCGACCCAGCCTGAGCCTGCTGCCACGGGTAATAACTCCGCCAAGAACAGCACCAAGGAAAAAACAGAACACAACCATGGACAGATGGCTGAGCACAGCCCAGTTTTGTTGTGCCAGAGCCGTCGAAGCCAGAGTCACGGAACCGGTAACATGGGTGACCGCCTGATTAGAAAAGCTGAGCAGAGCAACCGAATTCACTAACCCGGCAGACAAAGTCAGTAACACGCCACCAACCCAGACCCAGAGAGGCAGTTTACGAATCATCTAGAAATACTCAGTGAGACTACCGACACAGTGGGTGTCAGTGAATAGAGTGCTTATTATCAGCCAACCGCAGGAAGGATTGTATTGTGGGTTGCTACTAATCGCAGGTTACTAATAGAGGTACCTTCCTTAAAACAGGAAAGCACCTCTGCCGTCATGATAAGAGAGATACGCTAAATCACTGTCTCTAACTGATTAGCGTTGAGGTGCTGGCTTCAAATTAATTTCAACTCTGCGATTCATGGCTCTGCCAGCCTTGGTTTTATTGTTGCCAATCGGGTTGGAAGCACCTTCACCGAAATAGGTGACCCGTGTTGAGGAAACACCCTGATACTCAAAGTACCTGGCAACACTCTTTGCTCTATTCGTAGACAAACGCTGATTAAGGGACGGACTGCCAGTGCTATCGGTATAACCAATAATCTCGATCAGGTTTTTATCGTATCTCTTGAAAACTTTTGAAACAGAGACCAACACAGGATAAAAGCTCGATTTGATAGCAGACTGATTACTCCCAAACGTAATATTGGAAGGCATTACCAGCTGAATATCGTTTCCATAACGATTGATACGAACTCCGGTTCCCTGAAGTTCCTGTCTTAAAGCCGCTTCCTGCTGATCGGTATAGTAACCATAACCCGCTCCTGCAGCAGCACCTAGCGCAGCACCTCTGAGAGCCCCTTTCTCACCATCAACCAGACCACCAATAACCGCCCCGGCAATGGCACCAACACCGCCATAGGTTGATGTTTTATTGGTTTCCTGCTGTCCGGTGTAAGGGTTGGTGGTCTGACAGCCTGCCAGTACAGCAGCAGTCACACCAACAACAGCCAGCTTTTTCATTGAATTCAGCATACTTCTCTCTCTGAATATATCGGAATGTTTGAATACTATTCATCAATATATGTATTCAAACATTGGGGTAGTTACTCTGGTTCAGCCACGAATAACACTGTTCTCACGTAACTCTTCACCAATGCTGGTATTAGGGCCGTGACCTGCAACCACAGTGGTTTCCTCATCGAGGATATACAAACGCTGGCGTATCGACTTCTCAATGGTTTTGAAATCACCGCCCCATAGATCCGTTCTGCCAATGGAACGACGGAACAACGTATCCCCGGCAATAAGAACACCAGCTTTTTCAAAATGGAAACACATGGAGCCTGGTGTATGACCGGGCGTATGCATGGCAACACCATCACAACAGGGCAGTTCCTGATCATCTTTCAGCCAGAAATCAGGATCGGGAATAGGATTGTAGGGCACACCAAATCTACGACACTGTGTCTCCAGGTTATCCCAAAGAAACTTGTCTTCTTCGTGCAGATGAATAGGTGCGCCGGTCTTCTTCTTGATCTCACCACTGGCCAGAAAATGATCAAGATGGGCATGCGTATGAATCAGGGCAACTGCTCTTAAACCATTAGCTTCCAGTTTGGCCAGAATGACATCCGGATCACCGCCCGGATCGATCACTATCGCTTTTTTGGTAATTGTGTCACCAATAATGGTGCAGTTGCATTGCAACGGGCCAACCGGAAAGGTTTCCCTGACCATGGTACACACATTCGCTGTTTCCTGACTGTTGGAAGTCATAGCCGCTTGCCCTCATCCTGAAATGACCGGCTATTTTAATTCAGAGATATCTTTATGCCTATCCATAGACAGGGGATTCAGGGTCAGGGTATTGAAAAGAGATGTTACCAGGCTGTATCAGATCGCTTTGACAGGCAGGCTGATGTAACCAGCCGTTGCCAGCTTAAAGCCCCTTCCCTTACCTAATACAGCTTCGATCAGCATATAGATAGGCACACCATGACTGAAGGCTAGAATAACACCGCCTTGCTCTGTGCTCTTGTCTGAGCTTTTATATGAGTAGCGATCAATCAGATCGCGGTAGCAACTGATCACACGAGAGCTGATCTGCTCGTTTGTTTCACCACCAAAAGACTCCGGATGTTCTGGAAACCAGAAGTCTTCATCCTGATAGTCACTGTAGATCGTACTTTCACGCTCACCGGCTCTGGCTTCAATCAAACGACGGTCACTTTCCAACAGTGTTGCTGGAACCGATAGATAGTCCATGGCAATCTGGGCACTTTCCAGCGCTCTCGGCAAAGGTGAACTTAACACAGCAAGAATATTCTTCTCTTCCAGATCAGCTGCTACCTGTTTAACAGAGGACAGAACCTGCTGTTTACCTAATTCTGTCAGTACTGCTTTTCGGTAATTGGGATGCTCAGGATCAGAGCTGTAAAACTCACCAGTATTATGAGTACCTTCGCCGTGTCTAAATATTATAATTTTCGCTGCCATTAACTCTGTCCTTTTTCCTACCTGAATTTTACGGGTATCTAAGCAAAACCTTCCGTTTCACTTTCCTTTCCGGCAGTTTACCCAGTTCAAGTGTTACGCCAGCTCTAAAAGAGCTGTGGCTGTTCAGTTGAATAAGAGAGGAGCTGACTCTTTTTCTCTGGCTCATTTCCACTTCGTCAGAGAAGCCTTCGATTCGAATAAGAGGAGGAAGTATTAAGCCGTCCTCATAACACTCCTGTTCTTCTTCCTGTTCTTCCAGCAGCCAGGGCGGATCTAAACGGATAGCCATCGTCAACCTCCAGAACAAGTCGTACCATTAATTAGAGTTCGTAATAAGAGCTCGAAACAGAAACCTTTCACAAAAACTCGCCATAAAACTCTGCCTGAACAGCTGTTCTAGAGCGCTCTATCACTGCATCGCTCGACAAGTGTAGCCAAACTAAACCCAAAGCAAGAGCTAATTAGGAAGTGAATATTCAAATATCGAAATAGCCTTACGGACTTGGGTACTGAAGCTAACCTTAACTCTCAGATATCATTCAAATAAGAGTCTCTTTGATGTGCGATAGTCACAAATCCATGAACCTTAATTCAGGCTCGGTTTTAATCATCTCCGGTCTGATTGGCCTGATGACAGGCTGGCTTGATATTGCTTTTTTGAATCAGGCCGGAGCTGTTATTGCAGATATTTTTATCCGCCTTTTGAAACTGGTCAGCTTGCCCATCATTTTTTTCTCTTTATTGGCAACATTGTCCGGAATGGGAGGAACCTCTGATGTAAAGAAACTGGGTGGAAAAGTACTAAAGTACACCCTCATGACGACCTTACTGGCAGCAACTCTGGCACTTGGGCTTTATCTTTTATTTGATCCGGCCAGAACCAGTATCATGCTGACCAGCCCTATTGAAGGTGCCGTTGAAACCGTCAACTACTGGCACTATTTACTCAGTTTGATCCCGGAAAACTTCATCGCTCCCTTTTACAACAACAACGTGATGGGCGTACTGTTTCTGGCTCTGGTGTTAAGTGCAGCAACACTTTCCCTGAGAAAAGATCATAAGCAAACTCTAAACCAATTGTTTGAGAGTCTATTCGCCGCAGTCATGAAAATGACCGGTTTCTTCCTGAGATTAATGCCTCTGGCGGTCTGGGCTTTTGTAAACCTTTTCGTTCAGGACGTTCAGAATCAGGAGACACTTCAGGGGCTGGCCCTTTATCTTTGCTGTGTATTGATGGCCAACCTGATTCAGGCTGGTGTTATTCTGCCTGCACTGTTGAAAGCCAAGGGTTTATCGCCATTGTCGTCTTTTAAAGCAATGCTGCCAGCACTGACGGTTGCTTTCTTTTCCAAGTCTTCCAGCGCCGCACTGCCTTCAGCTATCGACTGTGCTGAACAGCGAATGGGTATTAATGGCAAAGTAGCCCGGTTCAGCATGCCTCTTTGCATCACAGTCAATATGAATGCCTGTGCGGCCTATATTCTGATTACGGTGCTTTTTGTCTGCCAGAGCAATGGTATTCAATTTTCAGGAATCGAGCTGTTCTCATGGATTTTGATTGCCACACTGGCTGCGATTGGTAATGCCGGCGTCCCTATGGGCTGCTATATGCTCTCCAGTGCCTTTCTGGCAGCCATGGGTGTGGATATGAAACTGATGGTGTTAATTCTGCCTTTCTATGCGTTTATCGATATGCTGGAAAGTGCCATCAATGTCTGGTCTGACTCCTGTGTGACCGCAATGGTCAACAAGGAGTTGAAGTCTTCTCCCGCTTTGCTGGAAGAGAACATGGAATAAGGGCTTGATTGAGAGCCCTCACTTAACCTACCCCCAACCTAACATTTCAGTTATTGCCGTACATACGATCAAGAACTTTATAGATTCCCTGACAAAGGAACTTCAAATCTTCATCAGAAATCACATAAGGCGGCATGACATAAACCAGCTTACCAAAAGGTCGGACCCAGACACCTTCCTTTGGAAACTCTGACTGAATCTCCGACATCACGACCGGCTCTTTCAACTCAACAACGCCGATGCCTCCCAGTACTCGAACTTCCTGAACAATATCAAGCTCAAGGCAAGTAGACAGCTGGTCCTGAAGAATCTCTTCAATATTCGCTACCTGATGCTGCCAGTCACCGCGTCCAAGAATCTCCAGGCTGGCAACACCAGCGGCACAGGTGAGTGGATTGGCCATGAATGTTGGGCCATGCATCATCGGCTCTTTGGCAGAAATGGTATCACTGACATGAGCGGTACAAAGTGTTGCTGCCATCGACATATATCCACCGGTCAGCGCTTTACCCACACACATAATATCTGGCTCAATACCCGCATGCTCGCAGGCAAACATTTTGCCGGTTCGACCAAAGCCGGTAGCAATTTCATCGTGAATTAGCAGAACACCGTGTTCGTCACAAAGCTCTTTCACCCGCTTCAAAAACTCTGGTGAGAAGAAATACATGCCACCAGCGCCCTGAACAATAGGTTCAACAATAACGGCTGCCACCTGGCCAGATAGTGCTTCCAACTGTTGTTTAAACGGTTCTATGTAAGCCTCTTCGAATTCATCTCCCCACTTACAGGCAGGCCGTTCAACGAAATAATGCTCCGGCAGAATGCCTGTGAAGTGATGGTGCATGCCATTTTCAGGATCACAAATCGACATACCGCCAGTCGTATCACCATAGTAGCCACCTTTGAAAGTGAGCATCTTGGTCTTGCCGGTTTCACCCCTGCACTGCCAGTACTGCATGGCCATCTTGATGGCCACTTCTACCGCCACAGAACCGGAGTCGGAAAAGAAAACCGTCTGCATGGAATCAGGTGTCAGATCAATCAGGCGACGAGCTAACTCAACCGCAGGTTTGTGAGTGAGACCACCAAACATCACATGGGACATGCGATCTATCTGATCTTTCAGGGCCTTATTCATTTCAGGATGGTTGTAACCATGCACCATGCTCCACCAGGATGACATACCGTCAATCACTTCCCGGCCATCACTCAACTTCAGCCGAACACCCTCGGCACTTTCTACCGCAAAGAGTTCTACATTGCTGTTAGTGGTGCTGTACGGGTGCCAGATATGTCTGGCATCAAACTCAAAATCTGACGAAGTAAAGGGTGTATTCAAGACCGCTTCCTGATGCTCTGATTCTTACCGAGGACATGTTTACCATGAGCATTGCTGTATTCATGGCTAATGTAATTCAGGAATAATAAGACGAAAGCTAGCTTATTACTAAGCTAGCTCTGTAAAGTTTGTTTTATTTCCAGTTACCTTCAGACCATTAGAAAGATAAACCTTCCGGAAGCTCTTTTTCTTCAAAATGGAAAGCCTCTCGAAATTCCGTTTCTTTGTCCAGAAGATAACTGTGCCCATATGCCGTAACCGGTTCCAGCTGATCATCAACAATATGCCATCTCTGGATGCTTCCCTGTGAGGTTGTCACCCAGATAAACTGACCATTCATACTGACATGCACTGATCTCAGAGTATCGTCTCCATCAGGCGTTATTGTGCCAGCCTTTGCCATTAGCATCCCACCTATTATTTTAAATACATCGACACCGTGAGCCCCTCCGGCAACAATAACTTTTCTCTCTTTATCAGTTTTCAAAATCCCATCTGCAGGAAGAGCCTCTGAATCTGTTTGAACAGGGTAAAACAGCATACCAGCGGTTATAAAATTAATGACTCCCCAACCTCTATACCAGGCAAGGAAAGAAAGTTCTTGATCAGGCGTACTGGTTACAAAAAGTGAGTCTGGAACAACGGCTTCATAGTTATCATCAACAGGTATTTCCTGATTGTATCTGGATGACTGTGACAAAATAGGCATCAATAACCAGGGGGTATTCAAAGAGCCCCTGTCACTCGGCCACTGCATTTGCTCAAAAAAGACACTTTCAGGGTGGATAGTTGCTTTACCCGTCTCTTTTAGCAATTCAAGATTATTAAATCTCCAAAATCGCTGCTGTATTTCTAAATCTCTATTCGTACTGTCTCTGGTTTCAAGCAATGGCTCCCCTATTCCAAATTGTATTAGTTTCACTCTCTTCATTGAAAAGTCACACATTGTGCTATTACTACTGGAACAGGTCGGATACCAGTTCAAATCAAAAGGCTGACTGATATCCTCTCTGGAGAAATACTTTGCTCTCCCAATATGACTGAGTAAAACCAGATGTTTGCAGTCATGACTAAACTCTGCACTGACGACATGCTGAAACTTCAAACCAGAAAACAGTGTTGCCTCTGGAAATACCTGAATTTGCTTTCCGTATTGATGGCCTCCAAAACCCAGAAGTTCGAGCATGGCAAATTCCAGGGTATTTTTTCTGGTCGTTTTCACCAGAAACTGTCCACAGGAAGAACCGAACACCCCAACATCATATAAAGACGGATTTTCATTGAAGGCATATCGGTAGGCTTCAGATTCTGTCAAAGGGTCTGAATAGGCTTTACCGAACATAAATACAGCACAAAGAGAGAAAGAGAAAAAGGAGAAAAAGGACAGCCATCTGACAGGGTAGTTTTTCATATCATAAACCTAAATTTATAATTAATTTTTCTATTCGAAACTCCTATGACCCTTAAAGTTTGACAATGTTCAATCGAATCGAGTTTCAGGCAATGATGACGCTTCGGCTACTGAGCACACCAACTCATATTTCATTACTTCAGACCTTTCGTTCATGGCGCGGTCAATTTCAGTTACAATTACCGGTTTAATCCAAGATTTAATTGCAGTAGACCTCAATGACCGCACTGTTTGTCAACCAACTGACCACCCTTGATTTCAGCTACCTTGATCCCGCCCGAGGCGTGGTGGGAGAGTCCTGGCTGGTCGACGTAACCCTGGAAGGGGATCTGGATGAACAGGGAATGGTGTTCGACTTTGGCCATGTTAAAAAACAGATCAAGGCCTCGCTGGATATTCTCGCAGATCACCGTTTGCTGGTACCGTCCAATCATTCCCATGTCATTATCTCTTCCGATCAGAGCCAGCTGAATGTTGCCATGGTCACCAGTACTGGCGATCAGATTCAGTGCAGTGCTCCCGCTCAGGCGATTCTGCTGGTCAACGATACTCGTATCACTCCGGAAATCCTGACGCCGATTCTTGAAGCTGAACTGCTTAAAGAAGTACCTGCCAATGTCACAGGCATCAAGCTCGATATTTATCCGGAAGCCATTCAGGGCGCTTTCTATCACTACAGTCACGGCCTGAAGAAACACCTTGGTGACTGCCAGCGAATCGCTCACGGCCATCGCTCACCGATCCATATCTATCTGGATGGCAACAGGGATTCAGATCTTGAAGAAGAGTGGGCTGAAACCTGGAAAGACATCTATATCGCCACCCGTGAAGATCTGCTGACCGAGTTCGACCTCAATGGCATCAATCATTTGAAGTTTGGCTACACCTCTGATCAGGGCTATTTTGAACTGACCATTGCTGAAGAGCGTTGCTATCTGCTGGACACAGACACGACTGTCGAGTTACTGGCTGAGCATATCGCCGATGTTCACAAGAACAGATTCCCTGCCAGCAATATCAAAGTTGTTGCTTTTGAAGGCTTTAATAAAGGCTCTATCTGCGAGAAGTGACCACTCCCTAAGCTCTGAGCATAGCCTCTGACTATTGCTACTCTAAAGAGATATCCCATTGTGAAAACGGACTTTCACCATGAGTATTGAAGATATCAATAACCGCCCGCAACGACCTGAAACAGGCCTCGATCCTGAACTGGGCCGCTCCACTCAGGACTCTTCCGAACAGGAAGTGGACATAACGTTTGAAGAGCTGCGCAGTTACGTAGAAGAAATGCTGCAGTTTAACTACGGTAGTGTCCATGAACTGATGGCACAGGTTGCTGCCGTCGCACCTGTTCGACCGGATACCTATCAAGGCAAACAACCTGATGTCGCTGCCATTGATGCGGTTAACCAGAACAACACTCAAGGCATTGCCCCGGTTGAAGCAACAGGTTCTGTTGAAGCCAGTAATAAACTCAGACTGGTAGAAGGCATGATGGGTGAACAGGATCTGCAGTTGCAACAGATCTTTGATGCACTAGCCCTGTCACGCGCCGGCAGAAAACCGGATCCGGATAGCCTTGGTATTGAGTATGAACGACTGACGTCCATTATGATTCAGGCAGAAGGCCGCAAGAATCAGATTCTCAGCCAACTGCCGGAAACCCTTCCTCATTACACTCAGCATACAGCTCAGCAGCAACTGCCTGAATTAATCACCAGCCTGCAGAAGTACGATGCCAGCTTCAGGGAAGCATTGATGGAAATTCGTACAAAACTAAACCAGCAGTAACCTTCAATCCTTAGTCTCCCATGGATGTATGAGGACATTTTGAAAAAATAATGGCATCCTGTCGCACCTGAAGAAAAAACAAAACAGCCATTGATCGGCTGAGTCAAAAAGAACAGGTGGACGACATGAGCCAGAAGACTGAATTTGCTCCCATGCCTGATGCAACAGGCTACTTTGGCGAGTATGGGGGTGCAATGGTGCCACCGGCTTTGGAGAAAGCCATTGCCGATGTTGAGCAAGCCTACCGCGACATTCGTAACGATTCCTCTTTCCGCGAGGAACTTCACGACCTCTACAAACACTACGTTGGTCGCCCAAGTCCTATTTTCTATGCCAAACGACTGTCCGATGCACTTGGTGGCGCGAAGATTTATCTGAAGCGTGAAGATCTGAACCACACGGGTGCTCACAAGATAAACCACGCTCTGGGTGAAGCTCTGCTTGCTAAATACATGGGCAAGCAGAAAGTTATTGCCGAAACCGGTGCCGGCCAGCACGGTGTTGCCATGGCTACGGCCTGTGCTCTGGTCGGCATTGAATGTGAAATTCATATGGGTCAGGTGGATATCGAGAAAGAAGCACCGAACGTTACTCGTATGAAGATTCTGGGCTGTAAGGTAGTTCCTGTTACCTTCGGCACCCGGACATTGAAAGACGCCGTAGACAGTGCATTTCAGGCTTATCTCGCCGATCCGGAAAGCCAGTTGTACGCCATTGGTTCTGTAGTGGGTCCACATCCGTTCCCGATGATGGTTCGAGACTTTCAGCAGATCATTGGTGAGGAAGCCCGTGATCAGTTTCAGGAGATGGAAGGCAGGCTGCCTGATTACCTGATGGCCTGCGTTGGTGGTGGCAGTAATGCCATTGGCCTGTTTACCGCATTCCTGAACGATGAGTCTGTGAAAATGATTGGTGTTGAGCCTTCCGGTAAAGGTCTGGACACAGAGGAACATGCAGCCACTCTGACTCTGGGAACTCCAGGGGTGATTCAGGGGTTCAAATGCTATGTCCTGCAGGATGAGCAGGGTGAACCTCTGCCAGTTCACTCCATTGCTTCCGGTCTCGATTATCCAGGCGTTGGTCCACAGCACAGCTATTTGAAAGACGTTGGTCGTGTGAAGTATCAATCAATAAACGATCAGGAATGCTTTGACGCCTTTATGACGCTGTCACGCAAGGAAGGCATTATTCCCGCTCTGGAAAGTGCTCACGCAGTGGCCGGTGCTATTCGTCTGGCGCCTCAGCTCTCTTCAGATCAGAGTATTCTGGTCAACCTGAGCGGTCGCGGTGATAAAGATATTGATTTTGTTGTAGAAAAGCTCGGACTGTAAAATCTTCCAAAACCCTGCTTCTGCAGGGTCTTTCTGACTCAGTTCCCGGAAATACGAATTCATAGACTATCCCCCATCAACGTCGGTGGGATAGCTATTTAATATTCATAGTGTATTAACACTTTACTGCTGTTCCGGCAGATTCAGGCAGTTCAAAAAGAAACCCAGTGACGTTCTGATATCCAGAGGCTCGCCTGTGGCCGGATGGCAATAATTCCCTTCCAGCACCATACTGGTATGCCCTTTTACATGAGCTGCCGCATTGATGGTCATATACCAAAGCATCTCGTCATCGGGATCAGTAATATTTAACCGTTTTTGCAGCAACTCTTTCAAAACACCGATGCAGCTGTCCGCTGCACCTTTTAAAGGCACACAGACGTCTTTTCGTGCCAGCCCGGAACTGAACATCAGCTTATGCATGGCTGGATAAGCGACCGCGGTCTCAATGTAACTAACACCTACTTCTATCAAGGCTTCATCCAGGTTATCAGAAGCATCAACGGCTTCCTGCATCCTGTTCCTGAGCATCATAAAGCCCGACTCTGCCATTGCATCCAGCAGGGCGTCCTTATCTTTAAAATGACGATAAGGCGCCGTCTGTGAAACTCCAACAGCTCGAGCAAGGGCTCTGAGGCTTAGCTTTTCAGGACCCACATTCTCCAGCTGTTGGACAGCTTCGCAGAGTAAGGTTTCTCTCAAGTTGCCATGGTGATAATGACTCATTGCCTTCTTAAGTACTCGGACATTTGAATTCCTATGTCATTTCCCCGCCTATGGCGAGAAATGACAATCTAATATTCGATGACGTGTGTCTGCACACTTATTACTACGATTCGCAGTCACAGTTTGAAGCAATAATGTAATAATCGTCAACATTGTTGACAGTGAACACATTGCTCGCCTAGCATTAGCAGCCAATAAGCGGCATGATAAAAACCACACAGGCATGGCTGCCGCACAACTCTAATAAAAATCAAGGAATGCACTAATGAGCTGCTTGCGATCCGGCATGTTCACCGGCTTACTGACGCTTATGTCGATGGTCGGAATGACCAACAGCTCATGGGCTGAAGAGAGAGCCCCCGCCGTCGTCAATGCCAGTGAAGTTCAATACCAGAGCCATGCCAGACCTATTCGCACCAGTGGCATTCTTTCCTATAAATCTCAACAGACACTCTCTTTTAAAACCGCTGGTCCCATTAATAAGCTGACCGTTCATGAAGGCGACCAGGTTAAAGCCGGACAGTTACTCGCCAGTCTCAGTCTTGGGGAAATCAATGCTCAGGTTGCAGAAGCCAGAGCTCGTGTCGAGCTTGCCAAACGAAACCTTGAACGCCTTAGAAAACTTCATGCCAGCAATGTGGTGTCACTGGATCAGTTTCAGTCGGCAGAAACAGAGCTGGAAGTTGCTCAAAGCAAACTCAACGTTATCCGCTTTAACCGTAAGTATTCCAGTATCAAGGCACCTGTCGATGGTCTGGTGTTAAGACGGTTTGTAGAATCGAACGAACTGGTTACGGCCTATCAACCGGTATTACTGGTCGCGGACACTCAACAAGGCTGGGTCATCAGAACCGGTGTCACCGATGCCGACATTGTTCGATTACAGAAAAATGATACCGCTTCAGTTAGCTTTGATGCATGGCCTGAACATATCTTTTCCGGGAAGATTACACAGCTGGCGACACTGGCTGATGAGAAGACCGGTACCTTTGAAATTGAGATCACTCTGCAAGACCCGGAAGATCGGTTGAGGTCAGGTTTTATTGGCCGGGTTAATATCCACCCCGCAGGAACACGGCAGCTGACATTGATTCCGATGGAGTCCATCATCAGCATCGATGGCAACTACGCTGAAGTATTTGTTTACTCTCTCAGCTCAAAAATTGTCAGCTCTCGTAAGGCTCACCTCGATTATCTGGAGCCTGGCTTTGCCGCCAGCAATAGCGGGTTGAAAGCAGGCGAATTACTGGTCACCCGTGGTGCAGGCCTGCTTCGCGCAGGTGAGCCCGCGCAACTTGCTGCGACTGACAGCCGCTCTTCTGATAACACCGGGGAGTAACGGTCATGCGCTTACCTGCTCTGGCGATCAAGAATCGTCGTTTTACTCTTATCGCCATGCTGTTGCTCATTCTGCTGGGGCTGGTCTCCCTGCAGAATATGCCCCGCTCTGAAGATCCTCAGTTTGAGTTTCCAGCCACCATGATTCAGGCGGTGTATCCCGGCACTAACCCCATGGATATGGAAAAGCTGATTGTTGATCCAATAGAAGAAGTCATCAATGAGCTGGATGATATCAAGGTTCTTAAAGCCAATATCGAAGATGGTCTGGCGGTTATTCGCGTCGAGTTTCTTTACGGCTCTGACCCACAGGATAAATACGACGATGTAGTCTCTTCCATTGCCCGTATCAGAGACCAGCTGCCCAATGATATTGCGGTACTGAACATTGATCGTATATCCCCTGTCGACGTTAATATTATTCAGATTGCTATCAAGTCTGAAGAGCAGGGCTATGACGTTCTCAAGCCGCTGGCTGAAAAATTTGAAAAACGACTGGAAAGAATTCCCGGCGTAAAGCGTGCGGAAACACAAGCCTTTGCTGATCAACAGCTACAGATCAAAGCCAACCTTGAGAAAATGAAAGAGCTGGGCATTGGCCTGGAAGACCTGATCAATGCCATTAAAGTATCCGGTGTAAACCTGCCGGGTGGGCATGTGCTATCCGGCAACCGCCGCTTTACCGTTCGAACCAGTGGCGACTTCCGCTCGCTGAAAGAGATAAGACGCACAGCCGTACTTTCAAGTCCCGGTAAAGTTATCTATGTCGAAGACATCGCAGACGTTGGCTTTGGTGATGCTCTGCCCAGCTATCTGGCTCGTTATCAGGGAAAGAAGTCGGTCTTTGTTACCGTGGTTCAGCGTGAAGGCAGCAATATCTTTAATGTTATGGAACAGATCAAGAGCGCCATGGCTGAGCTTGAGGAAAAGCTGCCTGAGGGTGTTGCTCTTGGCGTGACTCATGATCAGACCGAATCGGTGGATGACCGTATCAGCCAGTTCTTCGACAGTCTGGTTCAGGGTCTGCTGCTGGTTGGTATCCTGACATTACTGTTCCTTGGTTTCAGACCTGCCATGGTCATTATTTTTGCCATACCACTGTCGTTCTTTATCGGTATTGGCTGGCTGGATCTTGCAGGTTTTGGTATTCAGCAAATGTCCATTGCGGGGCTGGTTATTGCCCTTGGCCTGCTGGTTGATAACGCTATTGTTGTCACCGAAAATGTCGATCGTTTTCTCAGACAGGGCTATTCAAAGGAAGAGGCCGCTGCCAAAGGTGCCAGTCAGGTTGGCTGGGCAGTAGTAAGCGGTACTTTCACGACCATTCTCGCTTTTGTGCCGATTCTGATGTTGCAGACAGGTGCCGGTATTTTCCTGCGCTCCATGCCGGTAACCGTCATTTTGACTCTGCTGGCTTCTCTCCTGATAGCCCTGATGCTGACACCTCTAATGGCGAGTATGTTTCTACAGGGCAAGAAACGTAAAACACCAAAGCTTCTACAGGCTCTGGATGCTTTTGCCAAACGACCTTATCGACGACTGTTGTCAGCCGCTCTACGACACCCTATTGTGATATTAAGCATTGCGGTACTGACACTCGCTGGTTCAGTCATGCTGGCAGGTAAGCTGGGAGTCAGCATGTTTCCAAAGGCTGAAAAGCCGATGTTTATGGTCAACATCGAGCTGCCGGAAGGTTCCAGTTTTGATGATACAACTCGTGTCGCCATTCAAACTGAAAACATCGTCAAGGGGCACGAACTGGTTCGCTCTATCAGCACCAATATCGGCAAGGGCAACCCACGAATTTATTACAATATTTTCCCGAGTCGTCAGGTGCCTAACTACGCTCAGCTGGTCGTACGACTTCATACCGGCAAGCTGTCTGAAGTGGAGCCTTTTGTTGAAGAGCTTCGAACATCCTTTGCCAAGGTGACGGGAGCTCGCATTACCATTAAGGAACTGCTCCAGGGGCCTCCTTACGAAGCACCTATTGCTATTCGGGTGGTAGGCGATGACCTGAATCAGGTTCTGAAAGCTTCCAGAGATGTTGAGAGCTTTATTGAGCAGACAGCCGGTACGGTCAATGTCGATAACCCTCTGGATAAACCCAAGGTTGATCTGAAAGTCAGCATTAACCGTGAAAAGGCTGCAATGTACGGTGTTGCCGTTAATGCTATTGATCAGGTGATTCGTGCCAGCCTTGTAGGCGTTACCGTCAGCCAGTTCCGTGATGAAGTGGGTGAAGACTTCCCTATCGTGGTCAGCTATCAAGGCACTGAGAGACCACGTATGGAAGATTTCGACATCATGATGGTCAAATCAGCTTCCGGAAAGCTGATTCCTATCAAACAACTGGTGTCGCTGAAAATACAAAGTGCCCTGCCCAGATTCCAGCACCATATGACCGAACGAATGGTTCGAATCACGGCTGATATTAAAGGCAGCTATCAGGCTGAAGCTCTGACTAACCAGATCATAGAAAAGCTGGATCAATATGTCTGGCCTGAAGGCGTTTACTATCAGATTGGTGGTGAGCAGGAGCAGAGAAAGGAGTCCTTCGCCGGTATGACAAAAGTACTGTTGATCGCCTTGATTGGTATCTTTGCGGTACTGGTGCTGCAGTTTAACTCCTTCTCTCAGCCTCTGGTGATCTTTGCAGCCATACCTTTTGCCGTCACCGGTATGATTCTGGCTCTCTGGCTGGCTGGCTTTACCTTCTCGTTTACCGCCTTTATTGGTCTGACATCACTGGTGGGGATTGTGGTCAACAACTCCATCATCCTAGTGGATTACGCCAATCAGCTACGCAAGGAAGGTAACTCTATTACCGAAGCCATTATTATGTCAGGTCAGACTCGCCTGCTGCCGATTCTATTGACCACTATGACGACTATTGGCGGTTTGTTGCCATTGACTCTGTCCGGCTCATCCATGTGGGCTCCCATGGGTTCAACCATTATTGGTGGTCTGCTGGTTTCCACCCTGCTGACTTTGATTGTGGTGCCCGTGCTTTATAAGCTGATGAGTAAGAAAAGCATCTGACCCTTTTTAGCACCGGGCCGTTAACCAAGGGGGTTCGGTCTGGTGCGTTTTATTTACGGCGGCTTTTACGTCTAGAATTAAGGTTATTGATATCATTACTCAGGGATTGAGTCATGCCAGTGTCAAAGCCAGGCCGGCCATTTAATTCACCATTCTCTCCGCCCAAACGCTCTACTGATACAGCAACGCCAGATTCTGGTTCTTTTGCCCATAAGAGCGTTGAAAAAAAACAGGGCCAAGCCATTGCCAGCGATCTGGCTACCAGCCCACATCACCCTAAACCTACCAGCGCACCTGTCACTCAAAGAGAGGCCCGACTGCCTGAACTCAATCAGACTCTACGCAGTAAACTCTGGGAAATAGCACCCTCTCTACCTGATGACCCTGAATTCTGCAGGCAACTGATCATTGACTCTGCTCTTGCTGAATTTACCTATGAACAAAGGAAGGATCTGATTTCTGAACCTTCAGAGATCGTTCTGGAAGAAACTTCAGCTCGTCAGGGAATAGGGAGGAACTTCGAACTTCTCGAGGAAGCTGAGCCGCTTCAGTTTCAAGCCCTCATTCTTGCTCTCAAAGCACTTCCCGTCTTTAAAGGCTCTGTACTCCAGGTTAAAGACGGCCTCATATACGATAAAAAAAGCGGGCTTGTATTTACCCTGTTCACCGATAAAGAATCCGGACAGAGCAAATTGGCATTTGGTGGCACCTTTTCCGGCCGCAAACTTCCTCAGGATACAAAAAGACTGGCCATGAACCAGGTCGCAGCTGATTTCAAGAATATCTCCGGCATAGGTATACCAAAAATGTACCAACAGGCTGATGCCCTCGTAGAAATTACCAAGTCCCTTTTCCCGGCGAATACATTGACTCTTACGGGTCACTCTCTTGGGGGAGGTCTGGCACAATACGCCGGCTGTATGCACGAAGTACCCGCCAACTGCTTCGCATCAGCCGCTCTTGGTAAACCAGCCCTGCAAGAGTTACAACGTCAGGGCAAGCTCAATCCTGAATGGATCAAAAACAATATCTTTCATGTTCTGGTCGAGAACGACCCCATCAATAATCCACCCAAAACAGCGCGATTCAGAGTGCAATTTGCTCCCACTAACCTTGGAAAAAGAATCCTGCTGGAAAGCAGTGAATATTTACGAAAGGGAAAAGTCAGTGGTTATCACTGCTGTACTCATGATCATGTCAGAGAATATACAACCAGAGTCATTAAACGAAGAGAGGTGGAGAGTGGTTTCTGAATAACCGAGTCTGACAGGTTATTATGAACTCAGCCAGACAGCATCACTGCCTGACTGAGAAAGGAAACTTAAGCGACAACTTTAGCAACCGCTCTTTCAAGCGCAGCCATACCTTCACGAATATCTTCGTCAGGAATCACCAGTGAAGGCGTCATACGCAAAACATTAGGGCCAGCCACCAGCAACATCAGACCTTCCTTAGCTGCTGCTGCCAGAAACTCCTTGCCCTTGCCGTGCCACTCTTCAACCAGCTCAGCGCCAATCAGCAGACCTTTACCACGGACTTCTTTAAAGATGCCGTACTTCTCGTTGATTTTGGCCAGTTCGGTACGGAACAGTTCATTCTTGTGAACAACACCTTCCAGAACTGCAGGCTCATTGATCAGGCTGACCGCTTCCAGCGCAACGGCGCAAGCCATTGGGTTACCACCATAGGTGCTGCCGTGGCTACCGAAGCCAAAACTCTTGGCAACCCTGGTTGTAGTCAACATCGCGCCGACAGGGAAACCACCTCCCAGAGCCTTGGCTGAGGTCAGGATATCCGGAACAACATCAGTGCCCATGTAAGCGTAAAGATCACCAGTACGCCCAACACCTGTCTGAACTTCATCAAATACCAGCAGAGCATCATGTTGATCGCAGAGTTCACGAACACCACGCAAGAACTCAGGCTCAGCAGCAATAACACCACCTTCACCCTGAACCGGTTCCATTACTACGGCACAGGTTTTATCCGAAATTGCAGCTTTCAGTGCTTCCAGATCATTATATGGAAGGTGAGTAACACCACCAGGAACAGGAGCATAACCTTCACAGTATTTTGGCTGACCGCCAACGGTTACCGCAAACAGGCTGCGACCGTGAAAAGAGCTGGTGAAGGAAATAATTTCATGTTTTTCAGGGCCAACGTTATCAAACGCATATTTACGAGCCAGCTTGAAGGCGGCCTCATTGGCTTCAGTGCCTGAGTTGCAGAAAAAGACTTTTTCTGCAAAAGAAATTTCGGTGAGCTTTTGTGCCAAAGCCAGAGCAGGCTCATTGGCATAGACGTTACTCAGGTGCCAGAGCTTGTCGCTCTGTTCCTTAACAGCCTGAACCAGCTTTGGATGGCAGTGTCCCAGAGCATTTACTGCGATGCCACCAGCAAAATCGATGTATTCGCTACCTTCCTGATCCCATACTCGCGAACCTTCACCGCGCACTGGAATCATTGCCTGTGGCGCGTAGTTCGGCACCATTACTTCATCAAAGGTGGCTCTGGTTACGGCATACTCGGTCATTCTATGTCCTCAGGGAGCTTGTTATTTTGACAGGGATATTATGGACGAGGAATCGAACCAGCAGTTTACATCATGCGACGGGAAATTTGTTTTTAGGTACGGGGTTATTTTTAAAAGTCGTCTTCGTCCGACTTTAATCCGAGAGCTTTTTGCCAGCTAATGTCAAGCGTTTCCATATCTTCAGTTAGATTCATAGAAAACCCTTCGTGCATCTGTTTTATCTCATCGTAAATCTTAAGGGATGCCTGCTTTAAAGTTTCATCACGATTATGAATTGCTCTGTAAGCCAGTGCTGTCCCTTTCAGAGCCTTACTATTGGCCTCTGTAAAGTCCAGGTCTGTGTCAGGTAAAAAATCGATCAACTTCTCACAATCGGCCAATGTTTGCTTGTCAGGTAAATCACCATCAGTATCCAGTATTGATAACAGCCTCCGGATAATCATCTGGTCTCTTAGCTCCAGTAGATTTTCTGTTCTACCTTCGCCCAAGTCGACCTCAATATTACCTACTCTCTGGTAAAGCCTGTCCAGTGTGACCAGAGCGTTCAAAACCAGCTTGTCTTCATTATTAAACTTAGCCACGTTCTTAAGTGAAATATGGGTATTATCAACATCACATTCTTTGAAAACTCTCGCAGCTTTCTTTGCGGCTTTTGATGTCAGCATATTTGCAATAGGTTTGAGAAATACTTGGAACACACCTCGATAAGACACAACCATCTGTCCAAGGCTTTTTTTCACTGGTAACCAGGAAGGTCTGGGAAGGTGCTTTTCTGCAGATACTGTACCTACCTGCCTTTGGTTCCAGTTGCCCTGACCAGTCTTCTGACTACCTGACGGGGAGGCAGTAACCATTGGAATGTCTTTTTTAGAACCTGGACCTGGAACAGACATAGAAGAACCCTGAAATAAATTCCTTTAATTCATTTCGGCAAATTCAGTACAATTACGAGATATAATTCGGTTTATACCGGCATCAGTTTTCAGATACCTTAGTTAATCACGCAGTACTTAACTGAAAGGAAACCATCTTGACAGATACTGTGTCCCGGCACTTTGAGGTTGGTTTTATTCTATTTCCGGGCTTTCCATTGCTCGAACTGTCCGCTGTTCTGAAAACCTTCAAAATAGCCAATCTCCTTTCTGGCAACAGTTTCAAAACTTCATATTATGCTGCTGCGCCAAGCATTGAGAGTGATTCCGGGCTGGTTGTACAGACAGCTGACAGCGTTTCTGAATCACTGGACGCCTGTGTGCTGATTGCTGGCAATCATCAACTACCAGAATCACAAACTCTTCTCCCTGAATATAAAGTGCTGGCAGGCATAGAAGGTGGAACACGAATTCTGGCCAGTCAGAATTTACTGGATGGCTACCATGTCAGCCTGTCCGGTAGCCCTTTTGACAACTGTCGTGACTTCCCCAATATTAAGATCAGCCAAAAGAACTGTGAAGCCGACAGAGACCGAATAACCTGTCATGGCACTCTATCCGCTACCAACCTGGCTTTGGAAATACTGGCCAGCCTGCACAGTACAGAACTGGCTCAGACTGTAGCCGAACAACTTCAGTTGTCTGTCAGCTCACGCTTTCAACGGTCTCATGAAAAACAGATCATTCAAAGAAAGCAGCCACAGATTGAAGAAGCCATAGAGCTGATGGAAGCCAACATTGAAGAACCTCTGGGAGCCGACGAACTGGCTTCACTGGTGGGTATCTCAAGACGTCAGCTGGAAAGACTGTTTAGAAAACATCTGGACACGGTTCCTTCAAAACATTACCTAAAGCTGAGGCTTGAGCAGGCTCGTAAACTGCTTCAGGAAACGGTAACGCCAGTGGTTGAAGTCGGTATAGCCTGTGGTTTTTCCAATGCATCTCATTTCAGCACAGCCTATAAAAACCATTTTGGTAAAACACCCAGAGAAGAACGATCCTGAAAGGCCGTGTCTGAATATCAATAGTCACTGTCGCATTCTCAACAGCACCCATACGTACTCTTTCTTATAATTGATGTATAAATAACAACAACGTTGAGTGCTGATGTCCGACATTCTGACTCCCCTGACACCCTGGCTAAAGACACTGGATTCCAAACAGGAAACCATGTTGCAGCAAACCATCTCTCTGGCTGAAATCAACTCTGGCAGCTTCAACGCCGCCGGTGTTAACCGTGTTTTGGCTGCGGTTCGTGAACTGGCTAAACCTCTGGGAGGACAGGAAGAAGTCATTGAACTGAAACCTTTCGAGGTTATCAATGACAGAGGGGAAGCAGAGCTAAACACTCTGGGTAACGCACTCAGAATCAGCAAGCGCCCCGATGCGCCACTGAAAGTATTTCTGTGCGGACATCTCGATACGGTATTTGCTGAAAATGATGCTTTTCAAACCGTCAGACATCTCGATGACGACACCATCAATGGTCCCGGCGTTGCCGACCTTAAAGGTGGCATTGTGGTGATGTTGAATGCACTCAAGGCTCTGGAAGCCAGCCCCTGGGCAGAACAGATCGGTTGGGAAATTCTGTTCAATCCCGATGAAGAGATTGGCTCACCCGCCTCTGCAAAGCTGATTGCTGAAGCAGCAGAACGGGTGGATGTCGGCATGTTGTATGAGCCAAGCTTTCCCGATGGTAGCCTGGCAGGTCAACGTAAAGGCAGCGGCAACTTCACCGCCGTTTGCTATGGCAAGGCTGCACATGCAGGTAGAGAACATCATCTTGGCCGTAACGCGATTCGTGGTTTGTGTGACTTTGTTTCAAAGATGGACCAGCTGAACGGCAAGCGTGAAGGCATTACCTTTAACCCCGGCTATATAAACGGCGGTGGTGCTACCAACATTGTGCCTGACCGCTGCATCAGCCGTTTCAATATTCGCATCGAAAATCCGGAAGACGAACAGTGGTGTCTCGATCAGCTACAGATGATCGTAAACGACATTAACAGTCGAAGTGGTTTGAAGCTAGAACTCCATGGCAGCTTTGGCCGCAAACCGAAAGTATTGACTCCAGCCAACAGAAAGCTGTTCTCTCTGGCGCAGGAATGCGGTTATGCACTGGGCATGGCCATTGATGTGAAACCTACTGGTGGCTGCTGTGATGGCAACAACCTGGCTTCCGCCGGTATTCCCAATATCGACACACTTGGAGTTCAGGGTGGCAATATCCACAGCGACCGTGAATATATGAAGGTCAGCAGTCTGGTGCCAAGAGCCAAACTCAGTGCTGCACTGCTGATGACTCTGGCCAAAAATCAGGCCGAAGGTATCGGTAATGACTGGCTGAAAGAGACTGATGACAGGTAGTTCGCAATGAAGATTGTCAGACCCGTAACCTACAGTGACCTTGCTGCACTGGAAGCTCTGGCTGAAAGTGCCAGCGATTCCATGACAACGCTGCCTGCCAGCCGAGAACACCTGCAGGAACTGATCAACAATACTCAGATTTCCCTGAGTAAAAGCGTTGATCTGGCCGGTGACGAAAGCTATCACTTTGTACTGGAAGATACCCTGACCAAAAGCATCCTGGGAATCTCCGGTATTGTTGCCTGTCTGGGAATGACGACACCTTTCTATACTTTTCGCATTGATGAAGAAGTCCATGCCTCTGAAGACCTGCAAATCGTCAATCGCATGACCGCACTGAAGCTGTGTCAGGACTACACTGGCTACACCAGCCTCTGCACTCTTTTTCTAGCACCAGAACATGACAGTGCTGAGAACATGCAGCTACTGAGTCGTGCACGACTGCTGTTTATTGCTGAACACAGAGACCGCTTTGCAGAAAGAATTCTGGCAGAAATTCAGGGTGTAGTAGACGAAGAGAATCGTTCACCTTTCTGGGAAAGCCTTGGTAATCACTTCCTCTCCATGGAAATGTCCCGAGCCAACTACCTGACCGGCATTCAGGAAAAGAGCTTTATTGCTGACCTGATGCCCAGATACCCGATTTATACACGACTGCTGCCAAAGAAAGCCCGCGCTGTCATCGGTGAACACCGACCTGATCGCGAACCTGTGTTAAACCTGCTGGAGCAGGAAGGTTTTAGCTATCAGGGCTATGTCGATATTTTCGATGCCGGCCCGACTCTGGAAGGCGGTATTGATCGGCTGACAACCATCAGGGAAAACGCTCTGATACTCGTTACAGCAGGTGAAGATTGTATCAAAGAGAGCTGTCTGGTCTCCAACCAGTCTCTAGAAGACTTCCGCTGTCTCCTGACATTCTGTAACCCGGAGCAACCTGTGCTTGCTCCGCAACAACTAAACCAACTGCAACTGGCCGACGGTAATTCCGCTCGACTAACTGCCAGCTATCTGAGGAATTGAGCAATGACAAATAATAAAATTAATGTCTTGCTGGAAGCCATGTGGCAAAACTATCTGGAACTGACACCGGATGCCCGCAGTATTCATGACCTGTTTGCTGAGCAGAACAATGGTTTAGTGATTAACGACCATATAGCTCTGCGTACTTTCAATCTGAATAAAGTGAATATCGACACAGTCGCCCGACCGTTTCTTGAAGCCGGTTATATTGAAGCCGGGCACTATGAGTTTCCGAACCGAAAACTGGTCGCCCGTCACTATCAGCATAAAGACGACACTCTGCCGAAAGTCTTTATCAGTGAGCTGCTGGTAGAAAAGCTATCTACCCAAGCACAGACCATCATTAACAAACTGGTTGATCAGGTCAGTGATGAACAGGTTGCCAAAGATGAGTTCTGTTTCTCTGGCCGCAACTGGCAAGTCAGCAAAGCTGAGTACGAGACTCTACTGGCCGAAAGCGAATACGCTGCCTGGGTGTCTGCTTTTGGTTACCGCCCTAATCATTTCACGGTATCCATCAATCACCTGACATCACATCAGGATATTCAGGATCTGAATCAGACTCTTATAAATAGCGGCTACACTTTGAACACCAATGGCGGTGAAGTGAAAGGTTCCCCTGAAGTTCTGCTGGAACAATCATCAACCATGGCCGGAAAAGTTAAGGTTACCTTCGATGATGGTCAGTCCCTTGATATTCCCAGCTGCTTTTACGAGTTCGCCAAACGTTACCCAATGGCAGATGGCCAGCTGTACCACGGCTTTGTAGCGGCATCTGCCGACAAGATTTTTGAAAGTACTGATCAACGCTGATTTGTGCTGGACAGAAGTTAAACAAAAATAATAACGACAATGAAGCAGTAAAAACGGTCATCCCGCATTTACTGCATGAGAATGATATACAGCTGAACATTCAGCTGAGTAGCCGAGCGACAACTTAAACACCATCCTCCACCAGAGGCGGGGAAATGGTGAACTGACTTTTCGACTACGCGTGTCTACACAGTTAGAGGCCTGACAACACACTATGATGATCATCAGACCGATCAGAGAAGAAGACCATGATGCCTTGTGGCAACTGGCCCACCTTACCGGGCCAGGTTTTTCTTCTCTGCAACCTGACCGGGAAATGGTTCGTAAAAAACTGGAATGGGCCGTCAGCTCTTTCAACGCCAGCACTCCTTTGGAAGAAGCTTATTACCTGTTTGTAATGGAAGACTCTGTTACAGGCGACGTTGTAGGGGTCACCGGCATTGAATCAGCCGTTGGACTCAGTGATTCCTGGTATAACTACAAGGTCAACACCCACGTTCATGCCTCCCGTGAGCTAGACGTTTACAACAAGATTAATACCCTGACACTCTGCTGTGATTACACCGATCACTCGGAGCTGTGCACGCTCTTTCTGGCTCCTGATTCTCGAAAAAGTTTCAACGGTCACTTATTGTCTAAATGCCGCTTTATGTTTATGGCTGAACATCCTCAGCGTTTCCGTGAAAGCATTATTGCCGAGATGCGCGGTTATTCCGAAGAGGGTCAGTCACCTTTCTGGGAAGCTCTTGGACGACACTTCTTTTCTGTCGATTTTGTTGATGCTGACCAACAGGTAGCCCGTGGCAAGTCTTTCATTGCCGAACTTATGCCGCGGTATCCGATTTACACCAATATGCTGTCTGAAGAAGCTCAGAAAGTGATTGGTCAGACCCACGAAGATACTGTTCCAGCTCGAAAGCTGCTGGAAGGTGAAGGTTTCCGCTATACCGGCTATATCGATATTTTTGATGGTGGTCCTTGTCTGGAAACCCGGGTTAATGACATTCGCGCTGTTCGTGAATCCTTTAACTGTCGTGTAGCGATTCAGGAAGATGGCTCTTCCGACAACACGATCACTGAAGACAGAAAGTGGCTGGTTGCTTCCGAAGGCGTCAAAGATTTTCGCTGCACTGTCGCCCAGCTTTCTTTTGGAAGCAATGATATCGCTAATATCAGTCAGGAACTGGCAACGGCACTGAAACTGAAAGAAGGCGACCTGATTCGTATTTCCCCTTTATTCGATCAAGAACGTTCCAACAGGAGTTAAACCATGAGCCAGTCTCTTTTTATCAACAATCAATGGCTTGCCGGTAACTCCACACTGGACTCCATTAATCCGGGTACTGGCGAAATTGTCTGGTCCGGAACCTGTGCAAATGCGGCTCAAGTAGACGACGCCATCAAAGCTGCACGTAAAGCTCAGCCTGAATGGGCTGAACTGTCACAGGATGAGCGCGTTGTCATTATTCGACGTTTTGCCGAGCTGGTTGGCCAGAATGCCGACCTGATCACCGAAACCATTGCCAGTGAAACTGGCAAGCCACTTTGGGAAGCGAAAACCGAAGCCGGGGCCATGAAAGGCAAGATCGAGATTTCCATCAAAGCCTATAACGAGCGTACTGGCACCACTGAAAATGCCATGCCCGGTGCCAGAGCTATGATTCGTCATAAGCCTCATGGTGTTGTGGCTGTATTTGGTCCTTACAATTTCCCGGGACACCTGCCTAACGGCCATATCGTTCCTGCTCTGCTGGCAGGCAACACTGTTGTTTTCAAACCCAGTGAACTAACACCGGCAACGGCTGAAGTCAGCGTTAAGCTCTGGGAAAAAGCAGGATTGCCAGCGGGTGTGCTGAATCTGGTGCAAGGTGAAAAGGAAACCGGTATTGCTCTGGCTAGCCATAAAGGCATTGATGGCCTGTTTTTCACTGGCAGCTCCAATACTGGCAAGCTGATTCATGAACAGTTTGGCGGTCAGCCGGGCAAGATTCTGGCTCTGGAAATGGGGGGTAATAACCCGCTGATCGTGGCTGAAGTCTCTGACATTAAAGCCGCCGTACACGACGCTATTCAGTCTGCTTTTATCACTGCTGGTCAGCGTTGCACCTGCTCACGACGTCTGTTTATTCCGGAAGGTAACTGGGGTGATCAGTTCCTGAACCTGCTGGTTGAAGCAACACGACAAATCAAGGTCGGTCGTTACAACGACGTAGAACAGCCGTTTATGGGCGCTGTTATTTCCGAAGCGGCTGCTGACGGCATTGTTTCCGCACAGAAACGTTTACTAGAACTGGGTGGAGAATCACTGGTTGCCGTTGAGAAGATTCAGTCCGGAACTGGCCTGCTGAAACCGGGCATTATCGACGTATCAAGCATTAATGAACTGCCTGACGAAGAGTACTTCGGCCCAATGCTGCAGGTGATTCGCTATAACGGACTGATGTCGGCTATTGAACAGGCTAACGATACTCGCTTTGGTCTTTCTGCAGGTCTGTTCAGTGACAGCCGTGATGACTACGACACTTTCCTGAAGCACAGCCGAGCCGGCATCGTGAACTGGAACCGTCCTATTACCGGCGCCAGCAGTGCCGCGCCTTTCGGTGGTATCGGTGACAGTGGCAACCATCGCCCAAGCGCCTATTTCGCTGCTGACTACTGCGCTTACCCGGTTGCCAGTGTCGAAGCGGATGCTCTGGTACTGCCAGAAAAGCTGGCTCCAGGCCTGACTCTTTAATTAAATATATGCCGAGCCATATATTTATATAGCTCGGCTTTTGACGGAATATTTATGAGCAAAACTGTAGAAGCAAACTTCGATGGTCTGGTCGGGCCTACTCACAATTATGCCGGACTGTCCGTTGGCAATATCGCTTCCACCAATAACCAGTCTGCGCCTTCCAACCCTAAAAAAGCGGCTCTGCAAGGGCTGACCAAAATGAAATCCCTGCACGACATGGGGTTGGTACAGGGTGTTCTGGCTCCTCAGGAAAGACCTGACGTTCATAGCCTGCGAGCACTGGGCTTCACTGGTTCTGATGCTGATGTACTGAGCAAGGCTGCCGAAGAAGTACCTTTTGTACTGGCTTCCTGCGCATCTGCTTCCAGCATGTGGACAGCCAATGCAGCGACTGTTTCTCCCAGTGCTGATACTGCAGACAACAAGGTACACTTCACGCCTGCAAACTTGTGCAGCAAGTTTCATCGCTCTATTGAACATGAAACCACCGGACGAATTCTGAAAGGTGTGTTTGGCAGCGAAGATCATTTCAGCCACCATCCAGCTCTGCTCAGTACTGCCCACTTTGGTGATGAAGGTGCCGCCAACCATACTCGTTTCTGTCATCAATACGGTGAACAAGGTGTTGAGTTTTTTGTCTATGGGCAACATGCCTTTGATTCATCAAAACCAAAACCTGAGAAGTTTCCTGCACGTCAGACTTTTGAAGCCTCGCAGGCCATTGCCCGTCGTCATGGGTTGAGTGAGAGCAAAACTGTTTTTGCGCAGCAAAACCCTAATGTGATTGATCAGGGCGTCTTTCACAATGATGTTATTGCTGTAGGCAACCGTAACGTACTCTTTTGCCATGAACAGGCTTTTCTGAATCAGGCTGAGGTTTATACCAACCTTAAACAGGCTTATGGCAAGGATGATTTCTGTATTATTGAAGTGCCGGAAAGCAAGATTCGGGTTGAAACTGCGGTTAAAAGCTACCTGTTTAACAGCCAGCTTTTGAGCAACCCTGATGGCAGTATGACCATTGTCGTACCTTCTGACTGCCTGAGTGACCAACAGGTTGAGAAATACCTTGATAAGTTAGTGGCGGCTGATAACCCGATCAACGAAGTGAAAGTTTTTGACCTGCGCCAAAGCATGAACAATGGTGGTGGCCCAGCCTGCCTGAGACTGCGTGTTGCCCTGAATCAGGCAGAACTGGCAGCAACCAACAGTAGCTGCCTGATAGATGATCAGCTATTCACAACTCTGAATCAGTGGGTTGAAAAGCACTACCGTGATCGCCTGATAGAAGCCGATCTGGCTGACCCGCAACTGTTGATCGAATCCCGAACAGCACTGGATGAATTGACTCAAATTCTGAAGCTGGGATCTATTTATCAGTTCCAGATTTAACTTTTAATTGACAGGTACGCGTTGCTTACCTGTCAATCGACTGCTCTTACTATTATTTTTTCCTTGAACAAAGAAAATCAGACTGCTAATTACCGATCGACAACCTTCAAAGCTATCTCCCCTTTAGCCACTTGCCGTGTCCATACTTTAAAATCGTTCATGCTTGGAATGAACAAATAGACTCGGTAATACTGAAATGAGCCAATAGAGTATTTATAATGCTGCGCCCTTAAGTGTGCAGACACACGAAATCGAATATTAGATTGTCATTTCCCTGCCCCAGGCGGGGAAATGACATACGAATTCACATGTCCGAGTACTTAATGGCTTAATGTGGGCATTCATATAGAAACTCTTAGTCAACCCAAGGAATGTATATCTATGTCATTTGGCTCTTTAGGCTTGTGTGACGAGTTGCTTAAGACCGTTTCAGAGCAAGGTTATACAACAGCATCACCCATACAGGCTGAAGCTATTCCTGTGGTGCTTAGTCAGCGTGATGTTATAGCTGTAGCTCAAACTGGCACAGGTAAAACCGCAGGCTTCACCCTGCCTATGATTCAGTTATTATCTGATGGCCCTACGCCACAAGCTCAATGTGTGCGCGCGTTAATTATTACGCCCACTCGTGAGCTTGCCGCCCAGGTTGCCCAAAACGTTGAAAGCTACAGTAGTCGCATGAATATCTGCTCAGCGGCAGTGTTTGGTGGTGTGAGGATTGAACCGCAAATATCCTTGCTACAAGGTGGTTTGGATGTGCTTATTGCCACACCTGGTCGATTAATTGACCTTTATAATCAGAAAGCCATTAATTTTGATCAGCTTGAAATATTAGTCCTGGACGAAGCTGACAGAATGCTGGATTTGGGGTTTATCGACGACATACGTCTTATTAATAGCCTGTTGCCCACCAAACGCCAAAACCTGATGTTCTCAGCTACCTTTTCTAAAGAGATCAAGTCACTTGCTAATGGTCTGTTAAACAATCCACTTTTGATTGAAGTGACAGCTGCGAACAGTACGGTCGATACGGTTAAGCAGAAAATGCACCCTGTTGATAAACATCGTAAAAGCGAAGTACTGATACACCTGATTAAAAAGAGCAAGTGGCAGCAGGTTTTAGTCTTCAGTCGCACCAAGCATGGAGCAGACAGTTTGGTAATCCAGCTGGAAAGCGCCGGTATCAGTGCCGCATCAATCCATGCGAATAGAACCCAGTATGCACGAACACATGCTTTGGAGGGTTTTAAAAATGGGAAAATTACTGCATTAGTCGCCACTGATATTGCTTCTCGAGGCATTGATATCAATCAACTGCCTTGCGTTGTTAACTTTGACCTCCCTTATGTCCCGGAAGACTATGTACACCGTATTGGTCGTACCGGCCGTGCTGGCATCTCAGGCTTAGCAATTTCATTATTCAGCGAAGAGGAAACTAAACAGTTACGGTCTATTGAGTGTCTTTTGGGACGTAAATTTAAGCGTATGATCGTTCCCGGTTTTGCACCCAGTGAGAAGGCTACAGCACACCCATTGGACGATGATGAGTTTGGTAATTTTGAGGCTTTTCCACAACCCCGAAATCGAGGCAGGTCTTCGAGCCGTAAAAGTCGGCGGTGATTCACTTTTAAAAATGAGTTGATTTAATCTGAATCAGCTCCAACGACGGGTCAGCCCACCAATTCCTTTGATCCATCTATTGCTCTAAACTGCCCGACAATACGATGCTTCACTTCAGTTCAGGATATTACCCCCTATGACATCATCTATTTTGGGCCAGATCGAACCGAACGATTTTCTTCAAAAGTACTGGCAAAAAAAACCTCTGGTCATTCGTCAGGCTTTCAATGATTTTGAACTGCCTGTTGAAGCAGATGAGCTGGCTGGCCTCGCCCTGGACGAGGAAGTCGAGTCCCGCATCATTATCGAGAAGGGCAAAATTCCCTGGGAACTGAAGCGCGGCCCATTTACCGAAGAGACCTTTGCTTCACTCCCTCCCAGTCACTGGACTCTTCTGGTTCAGGCCGTCGATCATTGGGTACCTGACGTTCACCACATTCTAGAAGGCTTTGATTTTCTACCCTCATGGCGAATGGACGATATTATGATCAGTGTCGCCTCTGACGGTGGTTCTGTCGGCCCGCACTTTGATCAGTACGACGTGTTTCTAATCCAGGCTGAAGGTAAGCGACACTGGCAGATTGGCCCAGTGTACGACGCCAGTTCTCCAAAGCTGGAAGGCACTGAACTGCACATTCTTTCAGAGTTTGAAGTACTGGAAGAACACGTAATGGAGCCAGGTGACATCCTCTACCTTCCCCCAGGTGTTGGTCATAACGGTGTGGCCGTTGGTGATAACTGTATGACCATTTCCGTTGGTTTCAGAGCGCCCAGCCATCGTGAAATTCTGATGCAGTACACTGATTTTATTGCTGATCAGCTGCCAGATAGCATGCGATACGCTGATTCCGATCAGACAATACCGGCCAACAAAGGCGAAATAGACGACAAAGCTCTTGATCGTCTGCAAGCTATTCTGCGTGAGCATATTGAAGACAGAAGCAAACTGGCTCAGTGGTTTGGTCATCAGATGACACAGCTGAAGCATGAACAGGAAGTGGATTGCCAATTCGAAAGCTGGGGTACTCTTCTGGAAGCCTTATCAGGCACAACTCTGGCAGTTAATGAAGGATCACGTCTGGCCTTCAGAAAAGATAACGAGCAGTTTATTTTGTTTGCGGATGGTTGTGATTATCCATGCCTGGAGTCCGTAACACAGTTTATCGCTATGGATCTTTGCAAGAACAATGTGCTTTATCCCGAAGATTGGGAAAATCAGGCATCAGCTGAAGTGCAGACATTGATCTTGAGACTGATCAACTCAGGTTCACTGTATATTCAAGAGATGTATTAAATGTGTAGCCACACGAAATCGAATATTTAGTAACTGTATTTATAGGTCTGGGTACTTAATAGCTACTTAAGTCTCACTCAACAGCCAGTAGAACACTCACTACTGGCTGTTGAGTCATGATGGCTATTTAACAGCAATAGAGCTGCAACCAGTGGCTGTGAAATAGTTCCATTTAGGTAATGACGCATGACTACCATCCCCTAAATATTCACATAAATTTATATCCTCAGCGGATTTTACATAGCCTTTTACACTCATTTGAGAAGCTCTCATGACACACTCTAATTGCCTTGCAGGGATAGGTTTACCATTATACAAAGCCATATATTCATTATTGGTTTTGTCAGGAAAATCCACTTTTTTAACATCAGACACCTGAATGCTGCGACCACCAAAGGTAACCTTGCCCTCTACA
Organism: Endozoicomonas sp. OPT23; assembly: GCF_009653635.1. GTDB lineage: Bacteria > Pseudomonadota > Gammaproteobacteria > Pseudomonadales > Endozoicomonadaceae > Endozoicomonas_A. Next base: position 82,483 of record NZ_PPFD01000004.1, read on the forward strand.
AGGTCAGCACCTACATGTTTGGTTCTTACCAGTAGCTTTGTTTGAGGACTTCCATCAGCATCTTTAGGCAAGCGTTCATACATCAAGTTCTCAACCCTTGGTGTACCATTGGGTTCAGCTGGGGCCGTCGGCTCACGCCAGTTAGCTTTAAAGCTGTCCTGAAGAGTTTTAGTCATAGCCTGATCAGTCTTGATCGCTCCCTGTCCATTATCCACAACCACTCTGAATGTAGCCGGACCATTAGCGGCCTGAACTGTACCCATATCACCAAGAATAAACGTGTTGTGGTTCAGAGGAACCAGAGCTCTGATATCAATATCCCTGTCAGCTTCATGCTGTATTTTTCCGGCGCAGGTCATGACGCCAGTTGTGTTATCTAACCGGTAGAGTTGATCCTTAACACACACCAGCACCTGGTTTTCATCTTCCACATCACCTGACACGTTCACACGGTGAATCAGCAGTCTTTCATCAAAGATTTTTAATTTCTCAGCAATTGGGTCAATAAGGTTATTTTCCCAGTCTGACCATAAGCCTGGAACAAGCTTCTCGGTAGCCGGTTTCAATAAATCAGCATTAACGACTTTTCCTGTTTTCTCAATGCCACCTTGAATTATTGTCCCTTCTTTCGAGAAATAATCTGTGTTTCGCTCCCAGATTTTCAGGCATATCCGTTTGGTTGGACCACCTTTAGATTCCATGAACGCCCGCATTGGGCTGGATTCACGCTCATCATCCGTCATAGACCTGAGGTGTTGATAACCACTGTCCAAACTTACTTCTGGCTTTTTCAACTGTTGAACTTCACCCTGAACGGTAAAAGAGTCTTTATTGTATTTCTGCTTCTCCAGCTTCCAGAGAGCATCCTTGCCTTTATTGTCCAGTATTCCCTTTTCAACCAGGACATCATAATCAGGGTTAGAAGATCGTTTTTCATAGGCATCAAAAAAGCCTACCTTCGCTTTCTGACCGCCAACTACACGCGTAACCTCAGGGTTATGTTTTATCTGGTCACCAACAGCCAGCAGCTTGACCTCAACCGGATTTTCCTGAAAACGCAGTTGTGTTCCATGATTAGCAGGCTTCGACAAAATAGCAAAACTATGGCTATAACCACCTGCGCCATTCGGTGTCATTCTATTCAGGACGCCACCAGCTCCGCCTATATAGAGGGTTCCATCTGCCGCTTCATAGAGGGTGCTGACTATAGGAAGGCTGTCTTTGGTTTGACCCTCTTGTAGATATTCGCCATTCGCTGACCCGACAAGTTTTGGGATCTGGAAAGTTTGAGACTCTTCTTTATCATGATCATAGACAGTGAAAAAACTGATTTGACGGTCTTCACCAAGGTCAAAGAGTTCAACTCCTTCACTGGCCATAACCAAATGAGTCGGGCCTGTAATCGCTGTTTTTTTATTATCCAAATTCATTCTACATCTCCTGCTGCAAAGATATTTTTATATATTCAGTGCAATAGAGAGCGGTTCAGACAAAAGGTTTCTTAATAAAGTGGGAATTTGACAGTACCACTGACAACTCTGTCAGGTAGATTTACAACAAAGGGGCTTCACCAGAAAGAGTGACAAACTGTATAGTATCTCCAGCCTTTCCTATTCTGGTCTCTACCGGCTGATTCAACAGATTACGCCATGCATCTTCCGGATCGATGGTATTATCATTTTTATCGCTTTGTTGCTGAACCATCCATAGCTGCTTGAGCTGGTTCAGTTCTTTCTGAAACTCCTGGTCGCTTTTTTTCAACAACGCGCCACTTTGATGAGCTTCAATCTGCTGTCTTAAGTCAGCCATCAATTCGGAAACATTCAAACCCTGTTGTGCCAAAAGTTTTTCATCAGGCGGCAACAGTCGAATCCATTCATTACTTCCTTCAACCCTGACACGAATCTCTCCTGCAGGTTTTTTCTGCAGATGTTGTTGATAGTCTGTCAACATCTGATGGCATTGCTTCAATGTTCTTTCGCCTCTGACTCTATTAACCTGCTCGCTCAGGAGTGTAGAAACTTTATTTTTCTTCGCTCCAACGACACTTTCTGCTGGTTGAGATTTAGCCAACCTCTCCTTTAACGACTTACCAGTCGTGCTCTTTCCTTTTGCTGTTTGTCGAGTAACTGCAGGTGGTGACTGAGCCCCCCCTACTGTCTTCTTGCTTTGGTTGTGATGGAGGTGTTGTTCCACCCGATTTACCGACGCCAAAATCTCCTGACATTGCTATTTCCTCACCGTCTGTTTTTACTGGAGCCCTTCGGCACTAAAGACAACGATTTTCCCCTGAACATAATCAACCTTTACTTCCCGTTCGCCGGAATTCCAGATACAGCTGAGTCGGCCAAAATCTTCATCACAATTACTCGGTTTACCCAGAATCCCTTCTACTTCTTCAATATTCATTCCGGCATCCAGCCTATCGAAAGAAGATTGATTCAAATGTGTACAGCCTGATAAAAATAGAGCTGTTCTCATTATCGTTTTTCCTGACTATTAGGTTTTCAAGGTAGGTGGAGGTGTTGGAGGAATATTGCTTCCCGGTTTTTGCTTTACAGGCTTAATCGGAGTCTCTGGCTCGGCAGTTTGTTTTTGAGTGTGTTTTGGAATGTTTTCATCATCAGGATTTTCTTCAGGCTTCTTTTTTTCCTGCTGCTCTATATCAGGCTTGCTGACCTTCACTCTTGGAACACTGCTTTCATTCTTTTCATCCGGGTAAGCCTCCAAAGCTACAGGTTCATGCCTTACCTTATTCCATGCCTGCTCCCATTTGTTCTTATAACCGCCTTTATCACCCTCTTCATGCTTGTCATCTTTCATACACTTGGCTGTCTGTCTCATGACCTCTTTCAGCTGCTCCAGTGTTTTTTTGTCCTGCTCCGGATCATAGTTTTGGAAATTATTTTCTTCGTACTGTTTCAGGACTTCCAAAGCCAGCTTTTGGTATTCCGCAAACTTCTCCGGTGTTGCCGCCAGCTCTTTTGACATGGGAATCAATGAAATAGGTGTCGACTCACCAGGCAGGGTTAGAGTTACCCTTAAGTCTTTTGGGGCATTATTAGGGTCATTAATAAACTGCTGCGCTCTTCCTAACAAAGAATTAGTTTCATAACGTTTGGTAATGGTTTTTGCTTTGTTCAGCGCCTGAGACTGCTCTTCCTGCAACTGCTCTTTGGTCATGCTGCTGTAGTCTTTTTCGTCTTCCTTTTTACCAGTCTCTTCTGGCTTAGCAGGGACAGGAGGCTCAGCCTTTTTGCCTTTTTTCTGGTTTACATTGGGCTCTGGTTGTATATGGGCAGCTTTTCGCTTGGATAAAGGCTTATTTCCAGGCTTTCCCTTCCCCTTTTTACCCTTTGGGATATTCTTCTGAGGATCATCCTCAGTCCTGACCTTATGAGGAGGCATATTCCCGCTTGTTTTACCCTTTTTTACCTTGTTATGAGGCAAATTTGGGTCAACATGAGCATTGCCTGCAGGCCCAACAGGAGGAAGCACCGACATGATAAGTCTCCGAATAAAAAACACTGATTAGTGCTATCCATCGGCAAACCCTGTCATAAAAACAGTATCAACAGTGATGTACTGCAAAAACTTTCATCATAAAAAAAGCCGCACACCCGGAGGTATGCGGCCTTTTAGAGAAGCTGAGCTTCAGGAGGTTAATGGATCATAAGATCACATCATGCCGCCCATGCCGCCCATACCACCCATGCCGCCCATATCAGGCATAGCAGGAGCAGCCGCGTCAGCTGGCTCATCAGCAACCATGGCTTCAGTGGTGATCATCAGACCAGCAACGGAAGCAGCCGCCTGCAGAGCAGAGCGAGTTACTTTAGCTGGATCCAGGATACCCATTTCAATCATGTCGCCGTATTCGCCAGTCGCAGCGTTGTAACCGAAGTTACCTTCACCGGACTTAACCTTGTCGACAACAACAGAAGCTTCGTCACCGGAGTTGGAAGCGATCTGACGGATTGGACCTTCCAGAGCACGCAGGATCAGTTCAACACCAGCCTTCTGCTCAGGGTTGATCGCATCAACAGAGATGTTGGACAGAGCGCGAACCAGGGCAACACCACCACCGGCAACAACACCTTCTTCAACAGCAGCGCGGGTAGCGTGCAGAGCATCTTCTACGCGAGCTTTTTTCTCTTTCATCTCAACTTCGGTAGCAGCGCCTACCTTAACAACCGCAACACCGCCAGCCAGCTTGGCTACGCGCTCTTGCAGTTTTTCCTTGTCGTAGTCGGATGAGGAGTTTTCGATTTCAGCACGAACCTGCTCAACGCGGGCAACGATATCAGCCTGGTTGCCAGCACCGTCTACAACGGTGGTGTCTTCCTTGGTGATAGCGATACGCTTGGCGGAACCCAGGTCTTCCAGGGTAGCGCCTTCCAGAGACAGACCGATTTCTTCAGAAATTACGGTACCACCGGTCAGAACAGCGATGTCCTGCAGCATGGCCTTACGACGGTCGCCGAAGCCTGGAGCCTTAACAGCAGCCACTTTAACGATGCCACGCATGTTGTTCACAACCAGAGTCGCCAGAGCTTCGCCTTCAACGTCTTCAGCGATGATCAGCAGCGGACGGCTGGCCTTGGCAACATTTTCCAGTACTGGCAGCAGATCACGGATGTTGGAGATCTTCTTGTCAACCAGCAGGATGAACGGGTTTTCCAGTTCAGCAGACATGCTTTCCTGGTTGTTGATGAAGTAAGGAGACAGGTAACCGCGGTCGAACTGCATGCCTTCTACTACGTCCAGTTCGTTTTCCAGACCGGAACCTTCTTCAACGGTGATAACACCTTCCTTACCTACTTTCTCCATTGCTTCAGCAATGATTTCACCAACCTGTTCATCAGAGTTAGCGGAGATAGTACCTACCTGAGCAATAGACTTGGTGTCAGCACAAGGTGTGGACATTTCTTTCAGCTCAACAACAACAGCGGCAACCGCCTTGTCGATGCCACGCTTCAGATCCATTGGATTCATGCCAGCAGCAACGTACTTCAGACCTTCATTCAGGATGGACTGAGCCAGTACGGTAGCAGTAGTGGTACCGTCACCCGCCTGATCGTTAGCCTGGGAAGCGACTTCCTTAACCAGCTGAGCGCCCATGTTCTGGAACTTGTCAGACAGTTCGATTTCTTTTGCTACGGAAACACCATCTTTAGTGATGGTTGGTGCACCGAAGGATTTTTCCAGCAGAACGTTACGGCCCTTTGGTCCCAGAGTCGCCTTTACAGCATCAGCCAGAACATTTACACCTTCCAGCATTTGCTTGCGAGCTTCGTCGCCGAATTTAACCTGCTTTGCCATGATCGATAATCCTTATAAAACAGTTGTAATGGAATTGGAGTATTGGACTGAGTCGAATCAGTCTTCCAGTACAGCGAAGATTTCGCTTTCAGAAACGATGATCAGCTCTTCACCGTCGATCTTGACTGTGTCGGAACCAGCGTACTTACCAAAAATCACCTTGTCGCCAACGCTCAAGCTAACAGGACGCTTTTCCCCGTTGTCCAGAAATACGCCGTCACCAATAGCTACTACAACACCCTGGTTAGGCTTCTCGGTAGCAGAACCTGGCAGTACGATGCCACCAGCGGTAGTGGTTTCTTCTTCTTCACGACGAACTACAACGCGATCGCGCAACGGACGGATTTTCATCGATGTATCTCTCCAACTGTTTAGACTGAGTGTCACTATTTAGAATCTGTTTAATACAAAACCCGATTGAACACCCAGTCATCATGTAAGACGGTGGTTCTTTACTGGCTCCCTTTATGGAACCGAACCTGTTCTACGGTATGTTTCTAGGTATGGGTAACCAGAGGCTATTTCAAGGGGCTGCGTGCAATTATTTTTATTTTTTTAGCAACCGGACCACAAATAGATATGCAGTTCCGGCTGCGTCTGTTTATCAGAGAATATCTGCAGGATAAGTATTGATCAGTATTTGTGATCATCGTCCCGTTTAAAGTCACCATCAAGGGTGTGATTTATAGTGCGGTTAACATCTACATCTTCACGGTAGTACTCTGCATCATAGGTCTGACTGGATTGCTGGAACTTCCAGCGCCCGCTTTTAATCATACGTGAAAGAATCAGTTTACGTACAAACGGAATCAGCAACAGAATACCGAAGAAGTCTGTAATAAAACCGGGGAAGATAAGGAACAGACCACCAATAGCGATCATCAGACCTTCCAGCATCTCAACCGCGGGCATTTCGCCAAAGTTCATTTTTTCCCGAGCTTTCATCAGGGTTTTTACACCCTCGGTGCGAATAATGGTACCACCAGCGAACATGCCCAGAATCACCAAAGCAACGGTATTAAGAGCACCAATAGAGCCTCCCACCTTGATCAGGGTAATCATTTCAAGGATTGGCAGGACAACAAAAAAGAACAGCGGGAAGAAGCGCATTGACGGCTCCGGTTAAAATAGTGTTTTTTATATGGGGTGGAATCATACCTTATTCAAGAGAAACAGACCCCGATTTTATGATTCTTACAAAGGCTGTACGTTCAAAATTCCAGAGCATTCAGCCTGTCAGATAATTGATGCTCAGCAATAATTTTTTTTACCCATTTCACCATTCCCTGCATAACACCCGTTATCAAAGTTCCACCGACAGATGTTATGCCAGCAAGCCTTCCTTCCAAATCTTGCCCCGCAAGCGCTGAAGCACGGACAACCACACCTGCTTCTACCTGATACTCAGAGCAGAAAGACAGGTTCCTCATCATACTAAGATCATCAACAGTATCTCCAACAGCCATAACCCTTGTACCAAAGATATCCATTGCTCTTACAAACCTTGTAACGAAGGCACCTTTCGAGATCGGAAGAGCCACTAAAAACTGACTTCCAGTAAACTCAACACGAGCCAGCAGGCCATAGTTTGCAAACAAATACCGCCTTATCTCAGCCTGCTCTTGATCTGTTAGAACTTCGCTAGTGATGAAGGTAGCAATATTTTCATCATTGTCAGATCTGGAAGTAACTTCGGCTATGCGTATCCCTCTGGCTATCAGACCTCCTCTCACAACCTCATCAAAGCCGAGAAAACTAATGTACTCCTGATTAATAACAAAGCCTGTCTCACTAACAGAGATATATTGATTTTCACACTGTACAGGCATCACTTGATCACTAAAACTGCCAGCATTCAGACGACGAACTTCCAGGTTTCGGCCCAGAGCACAAGCGCAAATTGCATAGTCCGGTACCGGCAACCCATTTTCCGTATAGAAAGTTACTACAGAAGCCAATGGATTATGCGTCACAATAGTCAGTCGTATACGGCCCTGAGCACGCCAGTAGTTAATAAAACCCCTGAACATTTCTCTCTTTTTTCTTTCATCCTCGGAATCAGCTAGTCGAGCAGGAAGAAGGGTGTCATCCAGATCACTCAGTATGGTCAACTGCACACCTGCGGGTAATTGATTCATTAAAGTATTTAATTCATCAAGTAAGGATTGCAGGGACGCTATCGTTAAATTCTCAGGTTGACCCGGATTCTGACCTCCTCCACCTCCAGCACTGGAAGAGGGCTCGCTGGAGGATGGAGATTCATTCATCCAGGAGTCGTCTGATGCCTGACTGACTAAATCTTCAGGTCTACCTTCGCTGGTCAGAGAAGTTTTCCCTGCCTGATCAGGCTGAGTCTCTTGAGATGGCAAGGGCACTTGAATAACCCAATGATCAATAGATCCACCACCTAAATCATGACCTCCATCACCACCCCCTCCGCCACCGGAAAGCAAAACCTTACTACCAATATTCGAATCAGGAAAACCACTGAACAGTGAAGCATTCACACGGTAAGTGTGCGTAACCAGAGTAGAAGTAAGGTTTTGAGCTGCGGCGGGAATAGCAAACAGAAGGAAAATGATTTTTGCATAACGGGGCAGTAACACTGAAGGAAAAAACATCTTCTCTACCTCCGCCAGAACAGGGATAGAGAAGTATAGTGCCTATTTAAAAATCAGCTTCCGTTTTACGCAACCTTCGCCATGGCAACCAACTGCTTACGGGCAGACATTGGGTCAACGACCTCTTCGCTGAATGGGATACGAACCACACGGCTGCCAATCAACAGGTGCATACCTTCAGAGTCCAGGCCTGCCATTTTCGGTTCAACAGCTTCAGGCAACTCAATACCAGCAGCCTTGCAGTACTTAACCAGCGCATCACCATGGTCTTCATTCATGTGTTTCACCATGCCCTGCTCAATAGCACCATGGAACGGATTTACTTTCTGAACCAGTTCATTTTTAACCCACCAGATCTTCCCAAAGCCAGCAATAAAGCGACCTCTCACCAGTTTGATGCGATAGAAATCAAAACCATGGGCCTTGTGATAACCCTTGGCAGCCGGGAAAAAGCTGTAATAGCGGGCTTCCAAATCAGTCAGACTCTCATCGTCTTTTTCTACACGTTCTGCATCACCAATCCAGGTCAGTCGACCGCCCAGATGGACATCATCAAAACCTGTTTCGCTGACAATCAGGGAAACCTTCGGGTTGGCTTCAATGTTTTTAGTATGCTGTGCAATTCGGCTGATCAGAATAACCGGATTACCTTCACCGTCCAGACAGTAAGGCATAACCGAGCCAAACGGATAACCTGGAACGTCATCGGAATGGGTGGAAAGAACACCGTGGTATTCGTTCAGTAATAAACTTCGAGCATCGTTTGCAGCCTGAACCTTAGGTTCCATAATTTCCCCTGTTAAATTCTATTGTCTATGCAGCTCTTTGCACATGTACAGGCACACGCAGTGGAACATTAGATAAACCTTTTGCCAGCCTCCGGCGGGTAAAAGATTTATGAATTCGGATGCCCAGATACATACTGGCTACTTAAATCATGGCAGCGATTATATAAGAATGAGATTGATTATCAATCACTATGAGTATGTACATCTACGTAGAGTAACAATACATGGTAGTATTTACTGCGCTCAAAGGAATATGAAAGAACAATAATATGAATCTTAACAACAGTAACATTCTGATCACTGGAGCCGCCCGTGGACTGGGCAAAGCCATGGCTCTTCACCTTGCAGAAAAAGGTGCCAATGTCGGCCTGGTCGACCTGGCCGGCGAAGCTTTGGATCTGGCCGTTGAAGAGTGTAAGGCTCTGGGAGTCAACGCCGTAGCCTTACCGACTAACGTTGCCAGCGAACAGGACGTAGAAGCTTCCATTACCAAGGCCAAAGAAGCACTTGGACCTCTTAATGGTTTGGTCAATAACGCCGGTATTCTGAAAGACGGCATGCTGGTAAAAGCCAAAGACGGTCAAGTGACCGGCAAACTGGCGCTGTCTCAGTGGCAATCAGTGATTGACGTCAATCTGACCGGTGTATTCCTGTGTGGCCGTGAAGTGGCTGCCAGTATGATTGAGTCCGGCTCCAAAGGTGCCATCATCAACATCGCCAGTATTTCCAGAGCCGGTAACTTTGGTCAAACCAACTATTCAGCGGCGAAAGCAGGCGTTGTTGCCATGGCAACGACCTGGGCAAAAGAGCTGGCTCGTTATGGCATCCGTGGTGCTGCTATTGCTCCCGGTATGATCGAAACCGAAATGACGCTGAGCATGAAACCGGAAGCACGAGCCAAGATGAATCAGGGTATTCCCGCTGGTCGAATGGGTGATCCCAAAGAGATCGCTGAAACGGTCGCCTTTATTTTTGAAAATGACTACTTCAACGGTCGGGTTCTTGAGCTGGATGGCGGACTGCGCATCTGATCAATATGAGCAGCTGTTTCATGATAGCGGCTGCTCAGCTCTGCATACTTATCTAACAATGATGTCAGTACCACCAACACTCTTCTGAAACTTATTGCCTTTATCCCGTTCTAACAGGTATCACTATTCGGGCTGCGACTTGGCGGAGCCAGGTTATGTCATATAGGGAAACCACTGAATGTATTTAGAAGGCTCTCTCAACAGTTCGACTATCAAGTCACCTACAATAAAAAATCAAGAGTCTGACCACTCAGAACCTTTACTGGCTACAGTCTTGCCACGCACAAGTCGTCCACAGGAGCTTGTGGATCTGGATCAATTCGAAGTCCGAATTGCTCGGGCTCGTGAGCTGGTACTTAACCTGGGTATTTCAAAGAGTGATTGTGGCTTTATTCCTCTTGTTGTTCGAGTGAACTTTGCTTTGGCTGGGAAAAAGCCTGAACTATCTCCCTACGATTCAGAAGACGATCGTCAAATCGCTCAATACATTGCAGATGAACGTTTGCAACGAAGTGATTACGTCAAAGCCATAGAGCTTGCGCCTCAATGGTTTTCGTTTGTTCCGAATGATATGCAAATTTATCTTCGTACAGCCAAATTTCTCGTGGATATAAAAAAGTAAGCATCAATAGCTGTTATCTGTGACTCATTGAACACAGGACATTTAGCCAACAGTTGATATATGCTATTTGATTGCATTTTTTCCCTGGAGAATTTTCTTGCACGCTCCTTTCAGCCCTTCAGATATCTGGTTTATTCTCGACAAAATACCCAGTGGCACCGTTGCTACTTATGGCCAGTTAGCCAGAATGGTCGGTGCCCCGAGCCATGCCAGACTGGTAGGCAATATTCTTAAGCAACTGCCTGCTGGCTCAGGATTACCCTGGCATCGAGTTATTAACAGTAAGGGACAAATTTCTTTTCCCGAAGGCAGTGGTAAGCACCTTGAACAACAGAGACTACTGGAAGAGGAAGGCGTCACTTTACTGAACGGTAAAGTCAGTCTTAACCACTATCAGTGGCAAGGCGAATAACATGAGTGACGACAGCACGGATGATTTTGAACAGTTACCTGAGGATGTTGCTCTGGCCGTAGAAATTATTCGCCAGATAGAAAACCTTGGCTATGACGCTGATACTGTGCTCAAAGCCATGAGCCATATCTGTCTGGATACGCTGGCAAAGTTATCGGAAGAAGATCGCCTTAACTGGCAGAAGAAACTCTGCCAGTCGTTAGCGAGCAACTAGTTAAGCCTCTTATCAGGACTCTTCTCTTTTCTCCATCAATCTTTGCACATAGCTGATCAGCAGCAACACAGGCAAGCCAAGGAAGGCCGATCCGATAAAGAACATCGGGTAATTCACCGCATCCACGACAGTACCTGAATAACCGGCCAACAGCTTTGGAACCAGTGTCATTAAGGAACTGAACACTGCGTACTGCATCGCCGTGAAAGCACGGTTAGTCAGGCTGGACAGGAAGGCCACAAAAGCTGCAGATGCAATACCGGCACTCAGGTTGTCAGCGGCAATAACCAATGCCAGCATCCAGCTTTCTGGAGACATACCTGCCAGCATGGCAAACAGCAGGTTACTGATTGCAGCCAGTAATCCACCCAGCCAAAGAATACGCATCACACCATAACGAACCGCCAGCAGACCTCCCAGGAAGCCACCCGCAATAGTCATCACCAGACCAAAGGTTTTGGTAATCGCTGCGATTTGATCCTTGGTGTAACCCATATCGGTATAGAAAACGTTCGCCACGGCTCCCATGACAATATCTGCAATACGATAGGTTCCCACCAACAAGAGGATATAGAGAGCCAGTTTGCCGTAACGGTCAAAGAAGTCCGTAAACGGTGCTACATAGGTGTCACGAACCATGGCTCTTGGTGCTACATGCAGACGAATCATCAACCATGCAGCCAAAACGCCACAACCAATACTGATAAACAGTCGAATGGTTTCTGCAAAAAAGCCCGCTACGTGTTTCGCCATGCCTATATCCATAAGGCCTGACTTGATATCAGCCGTCAGCGAGGGCGACAGAGTAAAACCTGCTACAAATGCAGCGGCGGCAACTATAAACAAACCGACAAAGCGAACGTAATCACTGGTACCGTAATTCTGGGAAGAAAACGGCGCACCGGTTTCCGGTTCGGAGATGATAAGGGTAGTGGCCACGCCAATCAGCATAAAGGCTGCCATACACTGATAGGTGGATGACCAGGCACTGTAGTCATAAATTGAGTCATCACCACCGCTGAACCAACTGGCCAGAGCAAGACCGCCCGCACCTGCTACCAGCATACCGATTCGATAACCCGCGATATAAGCAGAGGACATCATGGCTTGCAGATCACTTTCTGCGGCTTCAATCCGCCAGGCATCAATAACAATGTCCTGAGTCGCCGATGAGAAACCCAGCATCACTGCGCCTATCGCCACCCAGGTCAAACCATTAACCGGGTCGTTACTGGCCATAAACAGCAAGGCAGCCATGACGGCAAACTGTGCCAGCAACAACCAAGCTCGTCTTCGCCCCAGCGTTTTAGTCAGCCAGGGCAAGGGTAGCCTGTCGACTAAAGGCGCCCAGACGAACTTGAACGAATAACCCAAGGCGGCCCAGCTAAAAAAAGTCACCATACTTCTTTCAACACCGGCTTCTCTCAGCCAGATCGACAGGCTGCTGAAGATAAGCAGAATAGGTAAGCCTGCAGAAAAACCCAGAAAGAGCGCACTGATCACTCTGGGGTGTTTAAAGCTCTGCCAGGCTTCTCCCCAGCTTCGGGTTCTATTTGCCTCTGTGTGCATTCACTTGCTCCAAAAGGAAAAGCCTTTTCATTGAAAAATGTACTAATTTAATTGTTCTCTATTGGAGCAGAGAATGATAGTCGCTAATAGCCTGAACAACATCTTAATCAAAACCACTCTGTACTTTGGTCTCAGTATTAGTTTGTCCGTTCATGCGAACGATATTGAACCTCGCACTGAAGAAGATCTGAGAAACTGGCAGTTTTTTATTGAAACGCCGGATAACCAGTTAGAGCACAACTGCTCAGGAATAGCCATTGCTGATGATCTGATTCTGACTGTTGATTACTGTGTTCCCAAGTCATACACAGGTTCACCACATGATACTTCAACCATGGTCAGTGTGATTAAAAGTGACAGTAATGACAGAACCGCTTTTAAAGCCAGAAATGTTAAGTACCTGACTCTGAATTCTCAATCTGGGTCAGACTATGCAGGTGTTGCACTGATATCGCTGGCTGAAACATCACTGGCTGAAAGTATGAGTTTTGACAAGTTGCCTGTGATAGCGTTCCAGGAACCTGATAAGGTCTCTGAGAAAGATCAATGGCAGGCGTGCTATACAGAAAAGCAGCAGGCCTCCCCGCCACTGCTTCCTTCCTACAATATCCAACTGGTTCTGCTTATGGCCATGAGTTTGAATGATTGTCAGGATCATCATAAAAAACATCAACCATTAACCTTTTGCGCACTACCTGACTTTTACCCTATTCAAGCAAAATTTATTCATGGAGCCCCCTTGTTTAATATGAAGGGAGAATTGATCGCCATAGGCTATAACAGAGAACAGTTTAATCATGATGGAATTGAAAGCTCTCTAGCATTTAGCTTCTTTATTCCGCTGGGATATTTTTCAGAAGAACTAAGCGAAGCACTGATGCAACACTATGCCCCCTCTGTAAACCAGAAAAAATGGAAAAGGACAAAAGGGTCACCGGACAATCCCGAGTTTTGTATTAATCCGGAGAGTAGCTCAATATAAATGGGCTACCCTCCTGTGGTGATCAATCGCGGAAATTATTGTACTGCAGAGGCATATCGGTGTCTTCTTCACGCAGCATGGCGATCACCGTTTGCAGGTCATCACGTTTCTTCCCCGTCACACGTACCTGCTCACCCTGAATAGCCGCCTGAACCTTCAGTTTTTTATCCTTGATCAGTTTAACGATCTTTCTGGCATGGTCTTTTTCCAGACCCTGACGAACCATGACATCCTGCTTAACATGCTTGCCATGACCGTAGTTATCTTTTACTTCCAGGCACTTAACATCAATTCCGCGCTTGACCATTTTGGTCCTCAGAATTTCAATCATTTGTACCAGTTGGAAGTCGGCATCCGCAGACATGATGATTTGTTTGTCGCCGCTCTTTTCAAAGCTGGCATCCACACCACGAAAATCATAACGAGTGGTCAGTTCACGATTGGCCTGGTCAACCGCATTGGTCAATTCATGCATATCTACTTCGGAAACAATATCAAAAGAAGGCATAGAGGCACTCCCAAAAAATTAAAAAAGAATGCCTCTATTGTATCCGAGAAAGCTGTATTCGAGAAAGCAGCCACCGGGAATGTCTGACCAAAGAATACTGCCCTCACAACATGTATCCGAGAATACCTGACTGATGGCAAGACTATCGAGAGAGCTTATGAGCCCGCAATTCTAAAACCGATACGAACAGTCACCTGAAAGTGCTTTATTTCACCGTCTTCAATATGGCCTCTATGCTCAACGACTTCGTACCAACCAATATTCTTCAGTGTTGCACTGGCAGTAGTGATAGCATTTCGAATAGCATCATCACTACCAGTGGTTGAACTTCCTACCACTTCAACAATTTTATAAACATGGCTCATATTCATTCTCCTGTTCCGGTTCTGAATAGTCAGTTTCAAAAAGCTTGATTTCTAATGCAGCCTTCAATCCAGTATAGCCAGCAAACTGTCTTTGAAGCGGTTACACTGCAGGCTTTGTAATCATCAGACAGATCTATGAAGCCAACCTCGGACTGGCACATTCTCGGAGCAGGCAGTATTGGTTGTCTCTGGGCCAGCAAACTACTGCAGAAGCAACAGCAGCCAACCATCATTGTTCGCCAGCAGAAATATCAGAATACTGAACTGAAGCTTGTTGAGCTGGATGGAAGCACTCATTGCTGGCCAGTTAAAACCGCAACATCGCACACACTCAACCAGCCTATCGAAAGACTACTGCTTTGCACCAAAGCGCAGGATGCCTTTGAAGCCATTAGCTCAGTTGAAGATCATCTTACTGAGAACTGCCAGATTGTACTGATGCAAAATGGTATGGGGAGTCAGCAACAGATTGCTGAAGCGTTTGAGCATTACGCTGTTTTTGCCGCCAGTACAACGGAAGGCGCCTGGCTAAAAGAACCTCTTCATGTTTGCCATGCGGGTAATGGCAATACATGGTTTGGACCAATGAACAGGAAAGCAAAACTGTTGCCCTGTCCTGCTTTTTCTAGCCTGTCTGAAAGCATCATTCCTGTATCAGACATTGAAGAAAAACTCTGGGATAAACTGGCCATTAACTGCGCAATCAATGGGTTAACAGCCCTGTACGATTGCCGTAACGGAGCGCTTCTTGAAACCGGTCAATATCGAAAACGCATGTTGTTATTGATTGAAGAAGTGGTAACAGTCAGACAGGCGCTCGCAGTTTCTTCACCAGAAAGCCTTCAGGATATTGTTGAAAAAGTCTGCATAGCCACCGCAGCAAACCACTCTTCCACCTGTATGGATGCTCGTCATGGCCGTAAGTCAGAGCTAGCGTTTATCAATGGTTATCTGATCAATCACGCTAAACAACTGAACATTAAACTGACAGAGAACCTGATGTTAATGAGAGAACTCAAGAATAAAGGCATTCGCTGGTAAGCAGACTCTGAGATGGCTGTTCATAAGTACGATTGTGCTTAGACCATAAATACAGTAGGTTCGCAGAAAGGCATAGCACTCTATAAAAAAAACCAGCTGTGCACGATATTCATGGAAAAAACGTTCATGGAAAACGAACTGTATGAGCCGACCTGGTCAGATCTTTTATCGTTACCTTTCCGGACTGTCGCTGAGCAAGAAGTTGCTGGGTGGACTGGTCAGTGTTGTTCTCACTATCGCCCTTATCGCTACCAGTGCAGTGATGCTGTCAGCCTATCTGATGTCCAAGCACTACTTTCTGCCAGACAATGTTCAGGCCATGGTGAAAATTCTTTCGGAAGATTCAGTGCTTTCCACTCTTACAGGCAATGTAACCAGAGCTGAACAGACATTGGCTGCGGCCAGTGAATACTCCCAGATACGCTCATTAGCTATCTACAATCCTGACGGCAAGCTTCATGCATCCTATAACAATCAGCCTGAACACTTTTTTATTCCTTATGTCGTTCCAGAAAACATAAACGCAGACTATCAATACCTCAGCAAGATTGAACAAAGTCCCGGCGAAGAGTACACCCTCTATATTCAGGCCGATCCAGCTCTTCCTATGTTCTTTTTCTTCTTTATGGGATTGGCCAGTTTTATCATCCTTGTGTCGTTTGTATTACTGACCAGCTTATCCACAGGTTTTATCAAACGGTTTGTCACCCTGCCGGTGTTGCATCTGATTCGAGTCACCAACCGTGTATCCGAACAGGAGAACTATTCGATACGGGCAAGACGTTTTCATAACGATGAGATTGGTAAACTCACCAACACATTCAACGCTATGCTCAGCCGTATCGAGCTACGAGACCAGCAACTGACTGAAGAGAGAGATAAAGCGGAAAAAGCAGGGCTTAAAGCTCAAGAGCTTGCCGCAGAGATGCAGCAAAGCAACAGCAAACTAGCGAGGGAAGTAGAAGTCAGAAGTCGAGTAGAGAGGAAGCTGACCCAGTTTCAGAATTACCTGAACGATATTATTGATTCCATGCCTTCAGCACTGCTGGCCATTGATGACAATATGACCGTAAACCAGTGCAATAAAGCAGCGACCGAGCTGGCATCACTGCCCTTCGATCAGATGATTGGCAAGCCTCTGGAACATATTCTTCCCTTTCTTTATCAATGCCATGATCAGCTGCAAACTGCTTTACAGGAACAGAAGTTTCAACGCATAGAAAAGCTACCTATCGAGCTGGAATGCTCCAAGAACTATCTTGACCTGATCATTTACCCTCTCAGCCGTGATGAAACCTCTGGCGCGGTAATACTGATCGACAACATTACCCGCCGTCACAAGCTGGAAGAGATGATGATTCAGACCGAAAAAATGATGTCGGTCGGTGGTCTGGCTGCAGGAATGGCCCATGAAATCAACAACCCGCTGGGCGCTATTATTCAGGGCAGCCAGAATATACGTCGTCGTGTGTCCAAAGAATTACCCGTTAATGTTCAGGCTGCAGAAGAACAGAACATTGATCTAAGTGCTGTTAATCAATATCTGGAAACGCGGGGAATTATCCGTTTTCTTGATAATATTCAGGATGCTGGCGTACGTGCTTCGAAAATTGTTTCCAATATGCTGCTGTTCAGTCGTGGCGGCGAAGCGGTATTGACCCCTGCAAACCTGACCGACCTGATAGAGCGCACCATTGAAATTGCGTCTAATGATTTCAATCTCAAGAAAGGTCTGGATTTCATGCATATTCGAGTCCACAAAGAACTGGACCCGATGATTACTGAAGTGCCCTGTATTGCCAGTGAACTGCAGCAAGTTCTGCTAAATCTTTTAAAGAACGCTGCTTTTGCCATCCATAACCGCAGGGATAAAACAGAGCTTGGTCTTATAACCATCCGCACACAGCAAGAGAAAAACAAAGTCATTATCTCTGTATCAGACAACGGCAGCGGTATGGATGGTGAAACCCGCAAGCGTATTTTCGAGCCTTTTTTTACCACCAAAGAAGTGGGTAACGGCACCGGGCTTGGCTTGTCTGTTTCCTACTTTATTATCACTGCGCACCATAAAGGCACTATGAGTGTCTTTTCCGTTCCTGACAAAGGCACTGAGTTCAGTATCAGTTTACCGCTGGAATATCATGAGGAAGCGGTCAGTCCAGCGTAAAATCCGTGGGCTTATGACACATGTAATGTTTATAATCTCTGCCCAAATTGATCTTGGACCTTGCCAGATATCACCACTATGCAGAATTCCCCAGCCCAACTGCCAGAAGCGCTTATTATTGAGATTGCCACCAATGTTCGCCATGCGCTGACGGAAGATATTGGTTCAGGCGACATTACCGCGTCCCTGATTCCGGAAAGCCAGCAGGCCAGAGCACGCATCATCTGTCGTGAACAGGCCGTTATTGCCGGACAAGCCTGGTTCAACGAAGTCTTTCATCAGATTGATTCGGAAGTAAAACTGGACTGGCAGGTGAAAGAAGGTGAGCAGGTAGAAGCTGACCAGACACTGGTTTACCTCGAAGGCTCTGCTCGCAGCCTATTGACCGGTGAGCGTGCTGCCATGAACTTTCTGCAGACACTGTCTGGCACCGCTACCCGCTGTCGTTTCTATGCGGATCTGGTTATGAATACTGATGTTAAGATTCTGGATACCCGCAAAACACTTCCCGGGCTGCGTCTGGCCCAGAAATACGCAGTAACTCAAGGTGGCTGCCACAATCATCGTATTGGTCTTTATGATGCTTTCCTGATCAAGGAAAACCATATCGCGGCCTGTGGTGGTATTGATCAGGCAGTGACTACGGCTAAAGAGATCGCTCCGGGCAAGCCTGTAGAGGTGGAAGTGGAGAGTATTGAAGAGTTCAAACTGGCCCGCAGTGCCGGTGCAGACATCATCATGCTCGATAACTTCAATAATGATCTGCTGCGCGAAACTGTAGACCTTAATAAATCTCTGGATGCAGCTGCTGGCAAAACTGAACGTCCAAAGCTGGAAGCATCCGGTGGTATTACCAATGAACGCCTGCCCTCCATTGCCGCGACCGGTGTTGATTTTATCTCAATAGGAACCCTGACCAAGGATTGCCAGTCTATTGATCTCTCCATGCGGGTTATTGGTTGATTTTCCGGCTTTGTGGCCAGTAAGTCAGGCTGTTCTTTCCGCTCAACAGACCATCCATGGTCTGAATTCGCTAGCAGGCCTTCCCGGCCTTTGAAAGAACAACCTGACTTACTGACGTTCCTGTCACCGAACAATTTGAGAGAGAGTATGAGCAAAATATTAGTAACAGGTGGTGCTGGCTATATTGGCAGCCACACCTGCATTGAATTGCTGAACAACGGCTATGAAGTACTGGTGCTGGACAACCTGAGCAACAGCAGTGATGAATCCCTGAAACGGGTTCAGACCATTACTCATAAAAAGCTGGAATTTGTTAACGGCGATATCCGTGATCGTGAGCTACTGGACAAGCTGTTCAGTGAAAACACTTTTGAAGCGGTCATTCACTTTGCTGGCTTTAAAGCTGTTGGTGAGTCCTGCGAGATTCCGCTGGATTACTACGACAACAATGTTTACGGAACTATCGTTCTGTGTCAGGCCATGAAAGCAGCCAATGTGAAATCCATTGTCTTCAGCTCTTCCGCCACGGTTTACGGTGACCCAGCCAGTCTGCCGATTATGGAAGACTTCCCACTCAGTGCAACCAACCCTTATGGTCGTTCCAAGCTGATGGTAGAAGAGATGATGGGCGACCTCTTCAAATCTGATAACGACTGGGGCATTGCCCTGCTTCGTTACTTCAATCCTGTGGGCGCACACCCTTCAGGCCAGATTGGTGAAGACCCTAACGACATTCCCAATAACCTGATGCCTTTTGTCAGCCAGGTGGCTATTGGCAAACTGGAAAAGCTGCGGGTGTTTGGTAACGATTACCCGACTGTTGATGGCACCGGTGTCAGGGATTATATCCATGTTGTGGACCTGGCTATTGGTCATGTTCGGGCTATAGAACGTCTGAAGAGCAACAAAGGTGTTCAGATATGGAACCTTGGTGTTGGTAAAGGCTACAGCGTTCTTGAAATGGTTGCTGCTTTTGAAAAAGCTTCCGGTAAAGATGTTCCCTATGAAATTGTTGATCGTCGCTCCGGTGACATTGCCGCCTGCTACGCCAACCCTGAAAAAGCCCTGAAAGAGCTGAACTGGAAAGCAGAGCGCGAGCTGGAAGAGATGGTGACGGACGCCTGGCGTTGGCAGTCACAGAACCCTAACGGTTATGCTTCCTGATTATTGATTGAAGCCACCATCGGCCGATGAAAAGTAGATTCATATCTATCTGGACATCGGCCTTATGAAACTTTCTTTTCCGCTATTTTCTCAGCTATCTTTTCAGCGATTTTTCCTACTATTTTCTCTCCTGATTTTCTTTCCTGTCATCACCTATGCTGGCTGCCCCGACTGGCCATCTTCAGAGGTCAATAAACAGCTCAAAGAATTAAGACATGAAATAAAGCATCACGATGACCTTTACTACAACAAACACGCTCCTGAGATTACCGACAGCGAATACGATGATCTGAAATCCCAGCTGAAGTTTATGGAAAACTGCTACCCAAATCTGGCGCAACCCTTGAAACCTGTGGAAGACAGTGAAGGTAAAATTAATCACCGCGCTTTTATGGGCAGCCTTGATAAAGCAAAAGATGAAAAAGACATCCAGAGATTTTTGAAAAAAGCAGGTAAGAGCCCGATTCTGGTTCAACCCAAAATCGATGGTGTTGCAGCTGAGCTGGTCTATCAGGAAGGTAAGCTTGTTTCAGCGTCAACCCGTGGTACGGGTGATAGAGGCAGGGACATTTTGAGAGCTGTTCAATTGATGCCTTCCATTCCCAAAAGCATTCCTGACCAGTATCCGGAAGTGGTTCTCCATGGCGAACTGTTTGCCCGCATGGATATTGGTGTCGACTATTCCGGTTATTCCTCAGCAAGGCACTATGTTGCTGGACAACTGGCTAAATCTGAACCCGATGTTCTGGCACTGGTTAATGTCAACTACTTCCCATGGTTATGGGTAAACAGCCCTTTCAAAAGCGATAACGCTGTTCTTAATGCTCTTTACAGTATTGGCTTTGATCTCCCCACCATTTACACCATGTCTGCAAAGTCACTTAAGGACGTTAAGAAAATTCGTCATGATTTCTACCGTAACCGCAGCAACGAACCTTTTCTGATGGACGGTATTGTTCTCAAGCTGGATGACCTGACTCTCAGAAACACTATGGGCTGGAGCAGCAATCACCCTAACTGGGCCATTGCCTGGAAGTTTGTTGCAGGCAGTACGATCAGCCAGGTTACAGGAATAAGATTCAATATTGGCAGGACGGGGCAAATTACGCCTGTACTGACCATTTCACCCGCCAAAATCCGTGGCGAGGTTATTCAGCAGATCTCTCTGGGCAGTATCAAGCAGTTAAAGAAAAAGAATGTTGCCGTAGGAGACCGCATCACTGTAATTTTGAAGGGTGATGCTACGCCTGTATTTGGTAAGGTTATTAACCGCCCAAAGCACAGAATTCACCCTGACCTGCCTGATGTATCTCAATACGATGGTTACACCTGTTTGAAATGGTCTGAAGCTTGTGATGAACAGTTTCTGGCTCGCTTGAAATGGTTTATTAAACAGCTGGCTGTTCCGATAATTGATGAGCCTTTGTTAAGAACCTTGATTGCTAATGGGTCGCTTAGGTCTTTTGATCAGATTGTTGCTTTGAAAGCTGACGTTTTGGTGCGGGCTGGGTTGGGTAAGGATCAGGCTATTCAAGTTGTTAATGCTTTGTATAGTATTCATAAGAAGTCTTTTAAGGCGCAACTGTTGGCTTTGAGTATTCCTGGGGTTGGGAAGAAAAGGGCTGGGAAGATTTCTTTGAAATATAAAAATTGGGGAAATATTAAAAGATTAGATAAAAGAGACGTGCTGAAATTTGAGATGTATTTAGAGTTATCTGAAATCAGACAGATTATTGCTGTTCTTAGAAGGGAGAAGGTTGAATGAAAATAGTTATAGTGTTTGTTCCCACGTGCAACGTGGGAACAAACACTATAACTTGGCCTACAAAACCATTTAGCAAAGCCCTGCAGCGATGCATGTACCAGCTACTTCTGTTTTCGACCAAGAAACTTTACCGGCAGCAAGTGTGCCTATAAGAATATAGGTAGGCTGGTTTGAGCCTATATTTGTAAGACCAGCGGATGCAGCAGTGATTGAAACTTTTGCAGTTGTAGTACCTGCTGCTGTGGTAATACTGCCAATATATCCGTCTGCCGCTGTGATATTCGCAGGAACACCATTCAAGGTAGCAATACAGGTAGTACTGAAGTTCGCAGTAGTAGCAGTTGTTTGAGCACACAATTCTACAGCTGATTTAACGGTTGAAGTCGCTAGTATCACTTCTGAGAACTTAGCTCTCTCTGTATAAGACTGATAAGCAGGCAGGGCCACAGCAGCCAAAATACCGATAATCGCAACAACGATCATCAGTTCGATAAGCGTAAAGCCCGATTGCCTTAACTTCCTTGTTTCCATCGTCCGATCCTCGGTCATTGAAATCTCTTTCCCAAAATGACACTCTGAATGAGCAGCTATAAATTGGCGCTGTCCAGAGCGGCTTTAGAATTAAGAGTAGTTAGAGGATTTCTGCTTAACCATGCCGGTTATTGCCCGAACACTTGTTTTTCAAGATAGGGTTAAATCAAATGGTAATTAAAAATTCGGTCATTATTAAAAACGTAAACTCTTCACGCTTAATTCGGTCGATTAGCTTTCTAGCTATTTTGGGGACATCCATATTTACCCTGGCTGTCAGCCTGAATTATTTCTATAAACCGATAGTTGATCGTTACTTCACCAGTGGTGAATCTGGTTCTGAGCAGATTCTCAGCATTCACTCTGGCAATTATCGTGTTACGACTAAAAAGGACAGCCTTCTTTCTTTTACCGATGTTCTTTCTAATGAGCTAGGTGACTACAAAAGTCATAAGCCTGTCGGCTGGCATGCTGATTTTTCAGAACTGAGCCACCCTGACAGTTTTCCGTTTGTGATGATTTATCGGGTGGATTATGAGCGAGGGGCTACTGAACAGGAGTTTGTTTTTGCTGGATTGTTTGAGAGGAAGTTGATTGGGAGGCAAGTGAGGCTGTTGCCTTGAGTTGTCTGAAGAGAAAAAATGAAAAGGACACAAAGATTTTCTGATCTGACAAAATAGGATCAGTAAATCTTTGATCCTATAAAAAAATCATAGCCGTGATGATAAATCCTGTGACATTCTCTGGATATCCAAATAACTTTTTTTAGACACAATGGACTCAATCACCTTACGGTTAACGTCAAGATAATCATGGACCAATACATTTCTGAACCCGACCATCTTCATTGCTAACTCATAGTCTGCTTTCGGAAGAGCTCCACGTTTTGCAAGGCCATCAAGGCCTTCTCTGGATCTCCCAACTTTCACACCAAAACTAATCAGGTAAACGTATCTGGAAAGACCGATCATAGATTCGATTAAAACCTGAAGAGCCCTTTGTGCAGCCAATATATCCCGCGCTTTCCAGCTACCCAGATCATCATGAAGCTCATCAAGAACCAGTATCATCTCTTGCTGGGTCAATTCGATTTCCTGCTCATAAGCCTTATCTCTCATAGTCTTTTTCCCAGGCAGAAATTATCGCATTTTCCATACGTCGAACCGCTGGAACACCACGGTCATAAAGGGTGTTGCCCTGAATAATATTCCACTGCAAGGGCACAGGCACCTCCCGCAAGTCAACCATGCTGAGATCGAGATCAGGAAACTGCTTCTCAAGTTCTGCTTCCAGCATTTGAGGACGAACCGCTCTCTCAAATATATCTTGTTCAAAAGATGTGTACAGAACAGCAAGATCCCAATCACTCTCTTCTCTGTGGGTTCCTTTCGCACGAGAACCATACAAATAGATTGCATCAACTTCAGTCTGATGGCAGATGGCCTCTGTGAGCTGCTGGAGAGTTTCAATCAAGCTGATTTCCTGTGTATAAGCACTTGTCAGTTACCTTTTGTATGAGTCTACATTAACTGCTTGATGCTGAGTACTTCGAATTCCGCAGCTTATTGATAGAGCCTCTGGCTAGAACCCACTCCCTGAACCCATTGCTTACCCTGCTGCTCTGCATAAGCTTTCAGGGCAGCCAACTTGCCAACAGCCTGGCGAAAACGGTTATTCCAGCGCATGGTTTTCAGCCACTCTTCTGAATCAATGTTCAATCTCTGCAGAACCGAAGGTACATCTTCGGGAATATAACCTCTTTTATCCTGACGAACTGCACGACCAGTCCAGTCTACCAATTCCAGATAATCATTCAGCTGAAAAGGAATAGTTGTGTCGGGATTTCCCCCCTGAGCCTGAAAAGCTTTGAGAGCTGTCAGCTTGTCTTTACCGAGTGCTGGCTGGGCGTTCTTCTCTATCC
This sequence comes from Endozoicomonas sp. OPT23, assembly GCF_009653635.1. Taxonomy (GTDB): domain Bacteria; phylum Pseudomonadota; class Gammaproteobacteria; order Pseudomonadales; family Endozoicomonadaceae; genus Endozoicomonas_A. The sequence continues at coordinate 106,469 of NZ_PPFD01000004.1, forward strand.
GCTCCTTTATTGATGTGTATTCAGAGGTTTCCGGAGTCTCTGCCAGCCTGGCACGAATCGGATTCAAATCAACATACGCCATACAGGTCAACAGAGCCGCTTCATCCAGTAACGCCTGAGACTTATAACGGCCTTCCCAGAAACGACCTTTGCAACCATCTTCCCTGTTAGCCTCTCTTGCCAGATACTCATTGAGACAACGCATATACCAACTGATATCCATAAGGCGACAACGGTACTCTTCGGCAAATTCATCAACCCTGTCCAGCTCAGCCTTACTCATTTTGTCATTGGCCAAAAAACGTTGCACCAGTGGATGTCCGGAAAACAATTTACACCAGCGTGACAGCACTTCCCTCCGATCCCATGACCGACATTGTTCAAGGTTAATATGCAAAACTACATGATAATGGTTGGACATCACCGCATAGGCACAGGTTTCAATGGCAAATATTCCGGACAGCTCCTTGATACGCTCAACCACCCACTGGCGACGGTGCTCATAATTTATGCCGGAGTATTTATCTTTGCCACACAGGAAGGCACGGCGAACACAGCGGGCGATGCAGTGGTAGTACGGAGTACTTTTTGGGTCGATCTGGTGCTTGCGTGCGGTTGTCATGATGTGTCCGGTTTTTAGACTTACCGGAAGTAAAGTAGACGAGGGAAGGGAGAGAAGAAGAAAAAAAAAGGACATCCAAAAAACAAAAAGCCGAACATGAGTTCAATCACGTTCGGCTTTTGATCAAAGAATATATGGGTGTCCTATATTCTCTATTTGATCAAAGAATATATGGATGTCCTATATTCTTCCTCTGACTATTGTTCAGGCAAAGCGTTGGGTCGTCGAGCGAACATTTGGCTGGTTTGAAGGCTCTCGCCGTCTAGCAAAGGACTATGAGCAACTGCCAGAGAGTTCAGAGTCCTTTATCTATATATGTATGATCCGAATAATGGTGAGGCGCCTTGTGTAGTTTTAAAACAGCCTCTGAGTTCAATCACGCCCAGCGTTTCATCAAAGAATATATGAACATCTTATATTCCTTAAATCTCCTCTATTAATAATTTTAATTCCTTTCGAAATTTAGTAACTTTTTTATCTTGATAATTCTCATATAATTTCAAATATAAGTCATGCTCATTTTCTCCCTCAGATAAAATAACCAGCCTTTTCAAGAAAGCAATTATTTCTGACTTACTTCTAGAAGGTACCCAAATAAGTGCTTTTTTCAAGAATATCAAACCATACTTATTTGATATTTTTGATAAGGCTACATAAGCTGGCAAAAAACCAGGATCAATTTCTAGTGTCATGAGCCATAATTTTTCTTCAGATGCAACTTGGTCGCAAGAAAGTTCATATTTTTTGCACAGTGATATGAAATTTCCTTTTCTAAAATATAGTGATGGATCATAAGAGTTTGCATCTATCATTTCATCAAACAAATCAAAAGAGTAGTCAAGTATTGATTGACGCCTTTCTTTTTTATTCTCATTAATCAAAGCGTAAGATGAATGAGAAATAATTGTGTGACCTACAGCTAAATTGTTTGGATCAACAATTCTAGAGATATCTATTAACTGTGAATTTCTATAGTATTCTTTTGATGTTTTATGATCAAATATTGATGTCAGACCTGCACTCACAACGAATCTAAAGCCAAACACAACAATTAGAAAATAAAATATAAAAACATATAAAGAATGTAGCGTATCTTTTTTACCATTTTGCACCTCAAGGGATTCTATCTCTCTATATACTCCAGCTAATATCAATCCTGTAATTACAGCAAGACTAGGAATATAAAAAATATAATTTACAGAAGCATGTACTAACAGTGAAAAACTGCTCGCCAGAAGTATCACTAATTTTGTATTAGCTATTTTCCTGAAAAATAGTTTTCCTATTAGCCATACATGAGATAAAAGTATAAAAACAAGAAACAAAAAAAGAAAAAAACCGCCCTCAACTAAAAACTGTAAATAGTCGTTATGAACATATGCTCCATATGAACCAGTTTCTTGACGATACTGGGGGTAAATAAGAAAAAAACTACCAAGGCCACTCCCAAAAAACGGATTTATTTCTATCATTTCTATTGCTGATGAAAACAACTTCCATCTAGCGCTTTCTGTGGAAATCCCAAAATTTCGAGATAACAAATCCTCACCAAAAATAAGTGGTGAAAACTTTATTATAAAAAATGAAGATAGTGATATAAAAATAAAATTAAATATTATTTTCTTTAAGAGAGAGTCATTATACCTATAACTAAAAATAGTTACCAAGATAAACCCAACTAAAAAAGATGCAATTCCACCACGTGAATAGGCCGCCCAAAAAGAGCAAAAAAACAAAAACACAAAAATATATAATATAATTTTATAGCTTAAATACTTAGGCTGCCTATACAGCTCAAACAAAGTAATGAAACATGACAAATACATCAACGATGAAAAAATATTAGCATCCAAATATACTGAATCAACTCGTTTAAAAGTTTCAAAATATTCCACCAATCCATTAATAGAAGCAACAGAAGAAACCATTAAAACTAATATCAATGCAATATTAAATATTTTTTCCTCAGCATTTCTATACGCAAGAAACACAATTGGAATTATTACAAGATTCCATGCCTGATAAATACTTGGGCCAGGTGTTTTACTATAAACAGTATTTAAAAAAACATATAAAACAAAAAACAACATTACTTTAATGGATATGTTTTTTTCAAACTGTCTATCCAAAAAAAACAAGACAAAAAGCATGCAAGAAGCAAATATGAGAAAGAATTGAGGGAGATTCTCCCCTGTGTATAGAACTGAAAAAACAAAAAGAATAAAAAAATTTAATGAAAAAAATAAGCGCTGATAGTTTGACATATTAACCTGATGAGTCAGCAAAAACTGCTGACTCATTTCTATTTTCTTGATTTAGTTACAGAGACCTGCGTTAATACAACCAGATGATGACTTAAGACCCCAGCTAACACGGTTATTAGCGTAAGTAGGAGTCAGAATATAGTCTTCACCACCAATGTCATCTGTCGCTGTCGCTGTAATTTCTCCAGTACCCGAAATAGATAATGACTTCAAGTAACCTGCGGCAGAAGCATTAGCAGGAATACCATACTTTCCTTGAGCAAACCCTGAAGATCTACCATCTACTTGAAAAGCAATCTCAACTGCTGTCTTATACGGGCTTGTAGCCAGAACTACTTCTGAGAACTTTGCACGCTTTGTATAGTTCTGGTAAGCCGGCAAAGCCACAGCCGCCAAAATACCGATAATCGCAACAACGATCATCAATTCAATCAGCGTAAAACCGCCTTGTTGTTTTTTCATTTTTCGCCCCCTGAGGACATAAAAAGTTTGATCAAACTGCCCTGCCGAGTTGTAGTCTGCCTTATACATAGCAGTTGCTACCCGCGGAACCCGGCAGAAGCCTCATCCATGATGTCTTATTGTTATCACTCAAGGAGTGTTCACATCAGTCATCTATGGTCGTTTATATGTCATCCTGACTGCTCGCTGGGAGCCTGTGCACGAGATCAGTTGCTCCAACAATCTCTCTATTGATCGATCATTAGCCAATTCATACACACCCTAATAAATAAGGGTTATTCCTGAGGTCAATACCTTATCTTCAACAGTACAAAATGCAAGTTAAATTATGTATTTAAACCTAGAAAACAAGGCTTTTTTGGCACTTAGTTAACACATGTAAGGCGTACCACTTAATATATACTGAGTAATGTGGGTTTAACCCTCAGAGAGCTATCTCCTGATCCTGACTACCGGATAGCTGAAGGTGTAAGAAAGATGAACTAATGACTGATTTAATGGTCAAAGCAAGATTCTTATAATCGTGGTTAAAGTAATGACAGCGCCTCCCTCTCAACAGGCCGTTCAGCAAGGTCAGGCAGTGTATTCAAAGAAGATACTTAACATCTATGACTGGCTGGTGCTCAGAATTTCAAACCCTTTTATATGGCGATGTCGCACTGCTCATATAAAAAGACTTTATGAGCAAAACCTCTCTGTCAGGCATCTCGATGTAGGGGTTGGCACAGGCTATTTTCTCGATAAATGTTCTTTTCCTGTCAGTTACCCGGAGCTTGTATTATTGGACATGAACCTGAACTGCCTTGAGGAAACATCTCAGCGTGTTATGCGTTACCACCCAGTCAGCCATCAGATCAATATCCTTGAGCCGCTGAATGTTAAGGAACAACCCTTTCAATCCATAGCGGTGAATTACCTTCTGCACTGTTTACCAGGCTCTATAGCAACCAAGTCAGTTGTGTTCGACCATCTGCTTCCCTACCTTGCTAAAGACGGTGTTATTTTTGGAAGCACCTTATTAAATAAGGGAGGAGCGCATAACTTTTTCTCTCGTCGTTTAATGTCTTTCTATAACGACAAGGGCATTTTCCATAACACCGAGGACAGCCTGGAAGAACTTGAAGCGGCACTGGCTAAACGCTTCAAACGATATGAATTAAAGGTTTACGGTGTCGGGGTTCTCTTCAAGGCATGGAATCCTATTGCCCTCCCACCTAAATAACCTCCAGCCCCGAAGCCTTAAAATGAGCAAACACCTTCTGCCCTGTTTTCAGGTTTAGACTTTCAGCAGATTTACGGGTAATAAGAGCGGTCAGTTTTTGCTGGCCAAGAGAAAGGTCAATGAGCTGATGATAATCATCTGCCGCTTTAATACCTGAGATGAAAAGCCCGATTTTATTTTGAACACTGGTTTGTTGAACATCATCCAGCACCAGACTGATTTCCTGTGCAGAAATAACCAGTCTGACCTTTTCACCTATGTTCTTTTCAGACTGGTTCGCTAGAAATCTAATACCTTCAATATCCAATTCAGTCAGAAGATACTCTCTGTCGTGTCCCATAACTGTTGCATTCAAAGGGCTCAGCGGCGCCAGTGCAGCCTGACTATCGAAATAGTCTGAGACTATATACGACACCGAACCTTTTCTGAGAATTGCGCCTTTTTCCATCACGGCGACAAAGTCAGCCAGTCGGGCAATTTCTTCGTGGGAATGGCTGACCATAACAACAGGAATGTTAAAATGACGATGAATGTTTTTCAGGCAGGGCAATAATTCTGCTTTAGATTGCCAGTCAAGTGAAGCCAGCGGTTCATCCATCAACAAAAGCTCTGGTGAACTTAACAAGGCTCGGGCAATGGCGACTCTCTGCTTCTCACCACCAGACAGCTTATCGATATTACGGTCCATTAAATGAGCAATGCCACACTGGTCAATAATATCATCCCAGGAATAACTACTTGCTTGCGGTGTATTTCTTCCTGCTCGTTTCACCGCAAATTGTAAATTTCCTGACACGGTTAAATGAGGAAACAGACGGGCTTCTTGAAAGATATAACCTATTCGGCGATGTTCTGGTGCGACAAATATTCTTAGCTCTGTATCAAGCCATGTTTGGCTATTAAAAACGATCTTGCCTTTCGCTTTTTTTTCCAAGCCTGCAATGCATCGCAATAATGACGTTTTACCGCAACCGGATGGTCCCATAATCGCCCAGATACCATCGAGACTCAGGCTGGTATCCACTGTCAGGTCAAAACTGTCTCTGGGAAGCTGTATGTTTATTTTCATTTGCGCTGACCAATACTGTAGAGCGCAACCAGCAACACCATAGAGAACAACAGCAAACCACCAGCAATGGTATGCGCTTCATTGAACTGCTGAGTTTCTACCGCATCAAACAGGGCAATAGATAACACCTGTGTTTCACCCGGGATATTGCCTCCAATCATCAGCACAACACCAAACTCACCGACAGTATGAGCAAAACCCATGCAACCCGCTAACAGTAAAGCTCTGAGACTGTTGGGTATAACAACATTCATAAAACGATCGAAAGGCGTCGCACCCAGCATTGCCGCAGCCTCAAGCAAGCCGTGGTCCATTTGCTCAAATGCTCGCTGCAACGGCTGTACGACAAAAGGCAGGGAATAAATAACCGAAGCCAATACTAAACCGGAAAAACTGAATGCCAACGTGCTGCCTGTCATTTCCTGCCAATAGTTGCCTAAAGCATTATCGGGTGAAAACATGACCAGTAGATAGAAACCCAACACTGTTGGAGGTAATACCAGTGGCAAACCAACAACCGCTTCAATAACGGGTCTGAATCGGCTTTTCATCACAGAAAGCCGCCAGGCTAGAGGAATACCAATCATCAACAGTATCAGCGTGGTGATTAAAGCCAGTTTTGTTGTTAGCAGTATCGCAGTCAGAAGCATTAAGGGGCAGCATCCCTAGCTATAGCATGCCTTCCTGAAAAGGAGTAGTAACCATGCTCTGTAATAAACTGTTGGCTGGATTCAGAAAGAATAAAGTCCGCAAACTGTGTGGCCAACTGACTCTCTTTCAACACAACCATTTCTTGCTTGATGGGTTGATAAAAACTATCAGGGATCAGTGTCGCCTGTTTTAGCTGGCTATCTTTTAATTGACTATCTTTTAATTGAGATTGCTTTAATTGAGACAGTGCCACCATACCAATACTGACATTGCCACTGGCAACAAACTGCCATGTTTGCTGAACACTGTTGCCCATAACCAGTTTACCCTGCAATTTATTCCATAAATTCAGGTGTTCCAGAGTCTGTTGAGCAGCAACACCATAAGGCGCTGTACCGGGGTTTGCGATAGCAAGTCGCTCTTTCCAACCGGAAAGCTGTTCCAGAGTTATTGGCGCTTTCTGATCAGATGCTCGCCTGTCCCATAAAACCAAACGACCATAAGCGTAAGTTTTACGACTGCCTGCAACAATCCTGTCTTTCTGTTCAAGCTTCATCGGCCTTGCAGAGTCTGCAGACAAAAACAGGTCGTACGGGGCACCATTAATAATCTGGTTATACAGGGTGCCTGTTGAACCTGTAGAAAGCAGAATCTTGTCTGCTTTCTTTTGATGCTGCTTTTCCTGTTGTTCTTCAAGTTGTTTTTCAAATCGCTCAGCAAGTGACTCAAGTACAGGTTTAAAATTTGCAGACACGGCTACACGCAGTGTCTGTGCCTGCAAGCTGAAACTCAACAGTACGCTGGCTAGAAAAGCAGTGAATGATAACGCAACTCTTACCTCACTCTTCATACCAGCGCTCTGCTGATTGTTTGTCAGACTCTCTGGCATCAACCCAACGCTCACCATCAACGGTTGTTTCCCGTTTCCAGAAAGGTGCCCGGGTTTTCAGATAATCCATAACAAACTCACAGATTTCAAAAGCTGCTCTACGATGAGCACTGGCAACACCCACGTAAACAATACGGTCACCCGGATGAAGTTGGCCCACTCGATGAATGACCTTGATCGCCTGCAGTGGCCAGCGAGCAGCTGCTTCATCAATAATTTCCTGCAATGCTTTCTCGGTCATGCCCGGATAATGTTCAAGGTATAAGCCACCAACATCATCACCCAGGTTTTCATCCCGAACCAGACCAGTAAAAGTCACAACAGCTCCCGTACCTGTCAGCTTGCTGAGGTTATCCTGCTCAAGCCCGGGGTTAAAATCTTCCTGCTGGATGGAAATCATATATAAAACTTAACCCTTATTAGCCGCCGGTAACCGGAGGGAAAAAGGCAATCTCATCACCTTCACTGATGGTGAAATCCTTACGGGTCATGGCCTGATTATGGGCTACTAATGTGCGCTTATCTTCCAATACTTCCTGCCAGTCAGCACCTTTCTCTGAAAGCTTCACACGCAGTGCTTCAAGCGTTTCAGGGTATTCACCAGAGTTCAGTTTCAGACTGTCGCAGCCAAGCTTTTCACGATAACCAGCAAAGAACAGAATTTTAATCATGCCTCGACTCCTTCGGCAAGGTAGAGACCACTCTTACCACCGCTCTTTTCCAGCACGCGGACACCGCTGATGACCATATCTTTATCAACAGCCTTGCACATATCGTAAATGGTTAAGGCCGCAACAGAGGCTGCTGTCAGTGCTTCCATTTCAACGCCGGTCTTGCCACTTAAACGACAGCAGCTTTCAATACGGATTCTGCTATTTCCATCACTTTGCTCTAGCGGCATTTCAAACTCAACGCCAATAAAATTCAGCATCAAAGGATGGCAGAGTGGAATCAGGTTACCGCACTGTTTGGCTGCCTGAATGCCAGCAATACGAGCTACTGCAAGTACATCACCTTTTTTCAGACCATTTTCTGCCACCAGAGCCATAGTCTCTGGCTTCATGGTGATAAAAGCTTCTGCTCTGGCTTCACGTCGAGTGCTATCTTTATCACCCACATCCACCATGCTGGCTTTGCCATCTTCGTTGGTGTGAGTCAGTGCTGACTGGTCGATACTGCTCACCCTTCCACCTTCTTTAGCTGCTCTACGAAGTTACACGGGCGCTGACGGCTATCCAGTTGTTCACGGATAATACCATCCCATGCTGTACGACAGGCGTTGTTGGAGCCCGGCATAACAAAGATGACAGTGCCGTTAGCAAAACCCGCCACAGTTCTGGACTGAATGGTTGAAGTACCAATCTGCTCATAGGAAATCTGACGGAAAAGCTCTCCGTAACCGTCTACTTCTTTATCAAAAATGGGCAGCAGTGCTTCAGGCGTGCTGTCACGACCGGAGAAACCCGTACCGCCAGTAACGACAACAGCCTGCACTGTTTCAGAGGCAATCCAGCGGGAAATCACTTCACGAATCTTATAGATATCGTCTTTTACAATGGCCTTGTCAGCCAGTTTGTGGCCTGCAGTCTTGACACTGTCGACCAGCAGATGACCGGAGGTGTCGTTCTCTTCCGTTCTGGTGTCAGATACGGTCAGAACAGCAATATTCAAAGGTACGAATTCGGTAACTTGTTTATGAGCCATTCAGGCCTCCTGCTCTGCAGTTTAAATGGGTGAGCGTTTTTTTATAAAGAATCTGGGCAGTGCACTTTTCTGGATAGTTCACTTTCTGGACAGTGTGCTTTTCTGGACAATGCACTGCGCCAGTCTTCAGGAGTATTAGTGTTCTGAAAAAAATCTTCGTAATCAGCTGGCAGAGCCTGGTATTCACCATTCAGAGCTCTGTGAAGGTTTCTGAGCGAGTAATCTCTATGGCTTGAGCTATTGATTGCCTTTGAAACCTGCTCTCTCAGTGCCTTATTTACCGGAAAAACCATCGGTAAAGTGTAGTTCTCAAAACAGACAGGAACAGGCTGCTCAGTTGCCAGCTTTTGATCGTTCATTAATAGCCTGCAGCAGGCTTCAGGCAGCAGCGGCATATCCACAGGGACAACAACCAGGTTGACCTGATCTGGCAGCTCCGCAATAACCGCATGAATACCACCCAGCGGGCCACGATCAGAGATAATATCGCTTATGGTCTGCTCATCAGCCCACTCTCTACCAGGCTTTTCACTACTAGACCTTTCACTACTAGATCTTTCGCCACTGCTGTACAGCACATGATCAACACCTGAATTCGTCAGAATATCAGCCATATGTCGGTAGAGTGGTTTGCCCTGCCAGGACAACAGAGCCTTATCTCTTCCCATTCGGGACGACTTGCCACCGGCAAGAACCAACCCGACTGTATCAGATGTTTTTATCAAGGTGACTGCCCGTTACGATTACGGTGATCTGCTCTTATTGTTCAAAACCAGCTGATTACAGCCGGAAAAAGCGGATTTTACCAATGCTGACAACTGTTTAGTATTAACACAGATCAAAAATTGTCATTATTCGTACACTTTTATCGAATCCTACCCTTTCCTTTCTCCCTGCCGACTCAACTCCTTCACTGTTTAAGCCGATATCAAGAAAGATATTTTTCCGATAGGCGCTACTCACGAGAGCGCAAATTTCCGGACTTTCTTATGCCAAACTTGACCACAGAGCAGCAGACTCAGCTCCGGCAAAACCTGAAACTGCTGGAAATGGCAAATCAGAAGCAAATGGTCGCCACTATAGCGTCCTATAAGGGATCCCCTGTTGTTAATGTCGTGAACCCGCAAAACCGGATCAGACGTGACCACCACAAGAGTAGAACCTCCGGAGCAAGTGATTTCACATCACTGGTATTTAAGGCACTTGGAGACAGGTCAGCCACTCCGGTGAGTAGCGCCTTGAAAGAACAGATTGTACAGTGCGCAGAGAACGGTTCACTGGAAGGACTGCTTAACAAGAATACGATCAGGGCAATCACAAAGCAGAGGAAGTTATTAAGCCTTGAGCCTCCTGCAACACCTGAAACCCCCATTAAAAAGCGAGCTGCTGAAGTTATTTACACCCAGTACTCTCATTTTGAACCTGACGTGTATACACCCACTCCAGAGGCGGGCTGTTATGCCAATGAGATACATTTTGAGCCAGACACTTATCGAGCTCCGGCTACAGCCAGCGAGCAGCCTTTCCTAGCTCAGCCAACCATAGACTACAGAAAACCTTTGCTGCCACCTGAAGAAGCATCTTCTGCTTATTGTGATGAGAGCTATGAAAGAGAATCTATTCCCTTCTCGTCAGACACCCTAACGGAGGAAAGTGATCACGAAACCAGTACGACCACAACAGATAGCGACGGCAACTCAATCCCCTATGAACCGGTCTCTATTGAGGAGACTTCTTCCTCCTCCGTATCAACGTCTGTAAGCGAGACAGACAGTCTCGGACTGATTGATTTCCCGAATACCGACGAGTTCGATGCTGCAGAAGTAGCCCGTGACAAGTTCAACTTTTTAACAGAACAGATACCGGATATTTCACTGCCTGACTGTAAAGACTTCCTGCATGCTTATTACCAACTGTGTCTGCTGGACTCGGATGTTACCCCGGTTCCGGAAGAATATACTGAGCTGGTAACACAGCTTCAGGCGTTTTATACCGAAAGACATCAGGCAGAAAATTTTAAACAGCTGGATAAAGAGCTGCTCTGGCAGGCCATTACCAATGTTCGCTCACACCTTTCTGATCAGGAATTTCAAGACCTGCTAGCTGAACCGGGTCAGGGTTTGTGCAAAAAAACTCTGCAACAATTTGTCAGCAGCACTATGTCTACCGTATTCAGCAAACAACCTCACCTTCGGGGTCACCGGACTGAGAAAGTAACAGGCGAACAGCTTCAACTTATGAGAGAACTCAGGGATAACTCTCTGGTAATGAGTGACTGTCAATACGACCTGATCAAAGATGGTGAGACAACACCAACAGCTGCTGATGCAAATGCTTTTTTCCACAAGTTCCGTGAAGACATAGATAGATTCAGCATAGAGAACAGAGCATTCAGGCAGTTTATGCAATCTTCCACAAACCTTGATATCCAAGGAATTCAAACCAAAGTTGCTGAAAAAAAGGACCTTTCACCTGCAGAACTGAAAGCAGTGACAGAGGCCAGAAAGCTGCGATTTGATGTAGAGAAAGGCATTGGTCGTACCTGGGATCAGTCCGTACTTACTCGGGAGGATTCCTGGGGTCAGGATGATGAAAACGGTTACAGCTCTTATATGGCGATGCTGGAATTGTCAAAACTGTGCAATCCTCAGATTATGGCCTTTCAGAGACAACAGCTGAACGACACTCACCAACAAGCCAAGAAACATTCACGGGTTGTTATTGAAGGCAGTGGTATCAATGGACTTCTACTTGCTATTACACAGCTTGAAGCAGGAGCTACTGTCACTCTGGTAGAAACAGACGAAAAGCCGGATCATCAGGTTCTGAAACTCGACCCCCTTTGGGTTCATACCGCTCAGTACTATCTCGGTGACCAGTTCCAGGAGCTGTTCAGTCCTGAAGACAGCCCTGAAGACAGCTCAGGGCATTCACACACGGCTGCAGGTATTCTTCGACAAGATGGCAGCGCAGACATTCCGGCAGCAGCACTGAAAGCGGCTCTGGAAACGGAGCTTTCAGCCCTTACTGAATCACATCACTTACCACTCACTAGACGTACTGAAACGATTGAAGCAACAGCAATCAAAGAGCAGCCCGATGCTCCAGCTATAGCGTTTCATACAAAGCCGTTAGTTAATATTAGAGAGGATATTAAAGCTGAACAACTCATCTTCAGCCAGAACCAGGTCAGCGCAGCCTGTAAAACACTGCTGAAACCTGTCAGTAAAACCGTTAGAAGACCAATAACATTTGAGCGTGAAAAGCCGGTGATAACGAAGGATAACACCCCAACAGAAACCGGCTCTGAGCACGAATTCGATACCACTTCTGAACAACCAGCTGGTCCGCCAATCTTTTATGGAAAATGCTCATGGTCTGGTGGCCGTATGAACGGCGAAGGCCTACAGTCCAAAGAGAGCGATTCTGAAAGAACCACTGTTATTGACGGAAGTTTTTTCACTGGGTTTATCTCTCGCCTGACATCACTCACCAGCCCTGCAGCCCTAAAGGATAGCGGAACCAAATCGCCCCAACTGCTAAATAGCGGCCTTTCGGTAGCTAAGCCAGGTTCTCCACAACTATCTCAACTTAGAGATGAACTTAACGGTAAAAGGCTCGATACCCATTGTGCTGAAACATCGGGGCAACTGACTCTTAGCATGGAAATGCCTCCAGCTTTCGAGAACTATTTGCGAGAAGTTCAAAAGGAAATCACCCAATACCTTGGCCCCGCCTGGGCAAGCAAAACCAGTGAATATCTTGACGTTCCTTCGGCACTGAAAAGCCAAAATGATCATGACCTGATTGGATCAAGAATCATGCAGGCCTGGTTCTCTACTGTCGCTGCACAATTAGATGTTGAACGTGAGAGCATTCAAACAGATTCAATCGTTGTTCGCTCAGGTATAAGTAATTCGCTCGAAACACCGGCCAAACGGCTGGAAGACAGAGAAGACAAACTGATTGTCTCAGCCGTAGGCAATACAACCGCACAAACCTGCAGGCCGGATGGCGAACAACTTACTGCCGTCAGAGAACAGATTTTCGCACAACAACAACTCACTGAAGAAATGGCCAGCCCCATAACGACGCCTGTTGCCGGTATGAAGCTGGAGGAGCTTGAGGAACAGCGGGATCACGTGGCTTTTGATGACTATGAATACAGTCACGAGAGGTCTATCGACTATGTTCTGCAGGAACCTTTGCCTCAGGGTTCTTAGGTGAAATTCATCTATCTGCAGGACAAATCCCCCTATTTCACCTATGATCAGGATCAGGTAGCTTAGGCGCCCTCCTGTAAACAATTCGATCTCCTAATGACAGACCAAGCTTCCCGTCCTTTCTGGCAACGTAAAAACCTTGAAGAGATGACCCGCTCCGAGTGGGAGTCACTCTGTGATGGTTGCGGTCGATGCTGTCTCAACAAACTCATTGATGACAATACCAACGAGATTCATACAGTTGCCATTGCCTGTAAGCTGCTGGACCTGGACACAGGTCGCTGCTGTAACTACAAGCATCGCAGAAAGTTTGTGCCGGACTGCATTATGTTCACGCCGAAAACACTGCATGAACATCTGCGCTGGTTGCCTGACAGCTGCGCTTATCGCTTGCTGTATGATGGTTTTGATCTGCCAGACTGGCATCCTCTGATTACAGGAGACCCGAACTCTGTTCATGAGTCAGGTTTCTCGATAAAAGACAAAGGTATGGTGTCAGAAGAGGATGTGACGGATCCTGCTGACTGGTTTGATTACATTATTCGGGTTGGATAATATGCGAATCATATGCTGAAGATTTGAATTTATCCGCGCAGATTTTTTAGGCTTACCGATGTGTATGATTATTGATAACAACCGTCAGTATCCCTGCAAGAATAATCATACTCATGCCAGCCAGAGCTGTTGCATCAGGTATATGCGACCATAATAACCAGCCGATCAAGCCGGCAAATACCACTCCAGAGTAGTTTACTGGTGCAATAACACTGGCTCTGGCATAGCCATAAGCTCTGGTATAGAACCACATGGTCAGCCAGATAGAAGCACCGATATATAAGAGATAAGGGAGTGCGGACAGAGGAACCGGCTGCCAGTTCGCCAAAGCAACCGGAACGCTGCACAGGAAAGAGATACTGAAATAATAAAAATTTATTCTTGAAGAAGGCTCGGTCGTCGCCAGTGTTCGAGTTCCTACCATCGAACAAGCCAGCAACAAACCAGATGCAAGACCGACCAAATGCCAGACTTTGAAACCTTCCATATCCGGCTTAAGAATCAGCATTACCCCCGCAAACCCCAGCACCATTGGCATAACGACTCGTTTTCTGACTTTCTTTTTCAGCCAGAGCCAGACCACAAGCGGAACAAACAAAGGTCCGGTATTTCTCAGTAAAGCTGCATCAACCAGAGGAATATAGGCCAGCGCCTGATAGTAAGCATAGAAACACAGCCAGCCGGTAATACCTCGAGCAATATGAGTCCATGGCCGACTGGTTTTAAGAACACTTTCGTTTAAGGATTTCCCCCGGAATGTGCTACTCAACTCTTTTATAAGCCATGGTAGAGCAATCAAAAGGCAAATGGCGTATTGTGCCAGCACGATCATTGCTACTGGCACATCACTGGAAATCAACTTACTGGCAGCTCCTGCAGTACTGGCCACCAGCGTTGTCGCCAAGGCAAACAGAACACCTCTGGGTATGTTCTCTGTCATACATCCTGCCCTGACAAAACGGTTACTGTTAAATAGAAAATCTTAACCTTTACCCATGAACGCCTGCATAATTTCCTTGGCTTCATTGGACATCAGCCGCTCAGCAAACAGAATACCTTCATCGGCAATACGCTGCTCAACACTCTGGCGGTAAGACTGCTTTAACAACTGTTTGGTATGCTTCATTGCATCTACCGGCTTATCAGCCAGTTGCTGTGCCTTTCTGTGTGCCAGTTCAAACACTTCATCAGTATCAACGGCTTCGTTAGCAATGCCATAATCTCTTGCAGTCTCTGCATCGAAGAAGTCACCCAGCATCAGTAATTCGGCAGCTCGTCGATGCCCCATAGTTTCTGGCAGCAGCAGACTGGATGCAGCTTCTGGCACCAATGCCAGGTTAACAAATGGCAGGCGAAGCTTGGCGTTATTAGCAACATAGGCGAGGTCACAATGCAGCAGCATGGTGACACCAATACCTATTGATACACCACTGACTGCGGCAACCAGAGGTTTTTCAAAAGCCACCAGTTGACGTAAAAACTGCATTACCGGGGAATCCAGCCCCAGACCTTCTTTCAGGAAATCACCAAGATCATTACCGGCAGTAAAAGCATCGGTATGTCCGCGAATGACTACCGCCCGAATGGAACCGTCCTGATCAGCAGCAACAAGTGCTTCTGTCATGCCGGTGTACATGGCACTGGTAAGGGCGTTTTTCTTATCAGCACGATCCATGGTAATGGTAAGCACCGCGCCAGACTGCTCCAGCAGAATATTATTATCAGACACGTTAACCACCTTTTTTATTCTTGTGTCGAATCTTCTCAAGTATCCATATCTATGAATTCTCAGCCTCTTAGCCGCCGCTGGCAGATAAATGAACCTGGATATTCGATAGTGTGTCTACACACATTGTGCCGATACTTTATTACTCCGTCCGGCAGAATACCAATAAATCACCCGACACACTCAAATATCACCACAAAAAAAACCCCGAACCATCAAAGATGGCCGGGGCAAAGGCACCTGACATGCACATCATCGAGGGTTAACCTCAACAACTGTGCTCTTTTTCACCTTGCAGCTCACACACAAATGGGTAGACATGCAGAGGATGAATTCTTTGGCCTGTCAGGAAGGCACTGAATTTTTTTGTAAAAAAATAGCCGCTTTGAGAATTAGTTCTTATTCTTCAGATCTAAGTGTTGAAGCTATGCTAACAAGAAATAAGACAGAAGCCTTAGTCTATTCGGGTGTATAAATGTAACTTTCGCATCTAAAGGAGAAAATACAGCATATTCATGCATATTTTATATGATAAAAATGTCGTATTTACTCTGCTTTTTTCTGAGATTCCAAGCCTTTAATCTGGTCGTATATCTTCTGGTTGGTCACAGCTTCCATGCCCAACTGTTCGGCCAGCATAACCACTTTGCCATTCAATTCATCAACCTCTGTAACCTTGCCACGCTTGATATCCGACCACATACTCATTCTCGCCCTTGCATCGATTCTTAATGATCTGGCAGCAATAAGCCTGAACAGCAAATTTGGCAACTCAAGAACATAAGGCATTTTTTCCAATGGGATACGAGTACCTATATCAACCGGTTGAATGCCATAGCCTTCCATAACGTTCAAGCCTTCACGAATGCAGTCAGCCCACTGCTTACGATACTTTCTATGACGCATCTGATCTTTCAGCGGTAAACCGCTCAGTGCATTAATAGAGTTATTGAGGTTCAGTAGCAGCTTGGTCCAGAGCACCGCCTGAATATCATCATGTAGCCGACTTTTCCCAAAAGCTCTATCAAGGCTTGGCAGCCAGAGTTTCAAGGTTGTTGAGGCTTCAAGATGCAAACAGCCTTCCGTGGTTTTTTTAAACTCACCTTCGCCAAGGTAATTGACACCATAGGCAACAGAACCACCGATTACCTGCGCCTGCGATAGTTCTTTTCTCAGGATTTCGACACTGGAAAGTCCGTTCAGCAGGCTGATGACGGTTGCATCCGGTGCATAGGTTTGAATCTGCTGAATAGCCGTATACAGGTCAGTATTTTTTACACAGACAATAATGAGTTTTGAGCCGGAAAGACAGGAGGTGTCAGTTTGATAATCCAGTCGATTCATGGCAAAGCTTTGCCGCTGGCCATCATGATGCACAATAGTCATGCCGTAGCGAGCGATTTCATTCTGAAACCAGTGCCGCCCCAGCATCCTTACTGGTATACCCTCAGCGTAGAAACAGCCGGCGAGATAACAGCCGATTGCACCAGCCCCAAGAATAGTAATACCTTCGTTATTGTTATTATTTTTCATCAAAGGTGATTTCTTATCGTTTTACCAAACTCTAAGAAACCACCTTTCCAGCGTCAACTGCTAATTACGCAAGCAATCAATAGTGATAAGGGAATTTTGTGAAGTCTTTTGGGCGTTTCTCAAGGAAAGAGTCTCTGCCTTCCTGAGCTTCGTCGGTGCCATAGGCAAGGCGTGTCGCTTCACCGGCAAAGATCTGCTGGCCAACCATGCCATCATCTGTGAGGTTCAAACCAAATTTCATCATACGCAGAGCGGTCGGTGATTTTTCACCAATAATCTTTGCCCACTCCAGAGCTACTGTCTCTAGTTCTGCATGAGGAACCACCTTGTTGACCATCCCCATATCAGCGGCATCCTGAGCCGAGTAATCAAGACCCAGGAAGAAGATTTCACGGGCCTTCTTCTGACCAACCATCTTGGCCAGATAGGCAGAACCATAACCGGAATCAAAGCTGGCAACATCAAGGTCTGTCTGTTTGAACACTGCATGTTCTTCAGAAGCGATGGTCAGATCACACACCACGTGCAAACTGTGACCACCACCAGCTGCCCAGCCTGGCACAACCGCCATAACGACCTTTGGCATAAAACGAATCAAGCGTTGCACTTCCAGAATATGCAGACGTCCCAGCTTGGCGGGATCAATTTCATCCTGAGGCATGCCTTCGTATTTATAGCCATCTTTGCCACGAATACGCTGGTCACCGCCAGAACAAAATGCCCAGCCACCGTCTTTTACTGAAGGGCCGTTACCCGTCAGAATGACACAACCTATATCGCTGGAAATTCGTGCATGCTCTAAAGCACGGTAGAGTTCATCAACGGTTTTCGGACGAAATGCATTACGGCACTCAGGGCGGTTAAAAGCGATACGAACAGTGCCCTGATGGATAGCACGGTGATAGGTGATGTCTTCGAAGTCAAAGCCTTCAATTTCATGCCACTGTTCTGGGTCGAAAATCTCGGAAACCATGGGAGAGGGGTTCTCGCAATCAGATAAATGATGAAATTGTCGCACATTTATCTGATTGCGCCAGTACTGCCTAAGGGATAGGCAGCTTGGTGATGAGTTACAGGAAAATCAGCTCAATGCTTCAAAATCGTCTTCACGAAGCAGAGCACGGCCGTCTTCCTGCAGAACCCACAGTTCTTTATGAATCACACCACCAGCATTATTCATTTTCCAGCCTGACTTCAGAATCGCAGATTGCTCATCAACTACTTCCAGTTCTGGTTCAACGTATTCAACATCTGAGAAACCATCAGCAATCAGTTTTTCCCAGAAAGCAGCAATTTCTTCAGTACCGGTAAAAGTACCGAATGGGCGAGCATGCATAACTGCGTCAGCCTCGTACTGAGCAGCACAGCCTCTGCCGTCACCAGAATTAAATGCATTCTTCCAGTTGGAGCTGGCCAGGTTAACGGCTTTAATGACTTTATCTTTCTGTGCTTGATCCACGGTTCGTACTCCTGATTAATTCTTGAAGAAGTTAATTCTGAATGAAGCAAGCATAGTCCTTGCTGTACAAAAGGATAAACCGGACAATCCAGAACTCAGTTTTCGTAATAACCGAACAATCAAATCAAGCATTCAAATCGAGCAACCATGAAGTATCTTCGTCATATGGCCGTGTTTGCCAGTATCGTTGAATCCGGTTCTATTACCGCAGCAGCAGAAGCTGAAGGTTTATCGAAGTCCGTTATCAGCCAGCAGTTAAAAGACCTTGAACAGGCGCTAGGTGTCGTTCTGCTTAATCGCACGACACGAGCCCATAATCTCACGCCAGCTGGCAAAGACTTTTATCAACAATGCCGACAGATTACCGCGCTCGGTCAGCAAGCCTGGCAACAGGCGCAGAATAATCTTGAGAATCCGAGAGGGCCTATAAGAATCTCTGCACCTCAAGCCTTAATAGAACCTTTGGTTACACCCGCAATAGGGCAACTAATCCGGAAAAACCCGAGCATTATTCCAACCATTCTCAGTGAGGATCATCGAACTGATCTTCTGCAGCAAGACATCGACCTGGCGGTTCGTGTTGGAGAAATGCCTGATAGTGACTATATACAGAAAAAGCTCGGCAGTTTTCGGGAAGTGCTCTGTGCTGCCTCTTCATACGTTAGAGAACACCAAATAGAGATTGATCAACTTCCAGTCTCTGGTCACAAAAACTGTCAACTGGATTATATAGCCAATAGCTGGCAAGGCTCTCAACCAACACATGCCTTATTAAATAGGAAATCGTCAGATTCGATCCAGCTGAAGTTTAAAGCCAACCGCTTCTGCAACTCATTGACAACTGTCGTTGGAATGGTCAGAGCCGGAGCCGGAATTGCTCTTCTGCCTGATTTTATCTTCAAGCCACTGCAGCAACAGGGTCTATTAATTGACCTCTTTCCAGACTATGACCTGCCCGAGGTTCCGGTATACGCTGTGCATGCTTATGGTCAAAGCCCCAGCCTGTTGCTTAAGCTTTCCCTCGAAACTCTTAAGAGCAAAATGGACGAACTGGCAGCGGCTTTAGAATAATCAGCGAAAATAATAAGAAGGAATCTGAAATGTCTCAGGAAGCTATCTTTACTCCCTTTCTCGGTATGATGTTATTAACCGTCGTCGTCTGGCTTGTAATGATGGTCAGCCGAATCATCTTTATGAGTGCTGAGAAAATTGATGGTCAGCAGGTGCAATCGCCTGACCAGTTTTATGCACTGGCACCTGCCAGAATAGCCGCATCAGGACACAATTTCAGAAACCTGCTAGAAGTCCCTGTACTGTTCTACGGTATTTGTCTTTACTTGTTTGTGACCGGGCAGGTCGATACAAACTACATCTATGCTGCTTACACTTTTCTTGCCTTCAGAGTTATCCACAGCCTGATTCAATGCACCGTGAACATCGTTAATCTGAGATTTCTGGCGTATCTGGTTTCTTCTATTGCTGCGGCTTATATGATTGTTCGAGCAACCATCAGCGTGCTTTAGACGACAGTTTTTGTAGGCTCTCTGCAAGATCATGCAATTGTATCGGTTTGCTCAGCACCTGCTCTACTCCTGCGTCTATCAGGGCTTTTCTGGTAGACGCCTGAATATCTGCGGTAAGTGCAAAGACATGGGGTCGCTGTTCTTCCGGCCACTGTTCATAAATAATTTTTGAGGCAGTAATGCCGTCCATCACCGGCATCTGAACGTCCATAAGCACCAGATCGTACTGTTTGGCTTTCAAGGCAGTCAAAGCCTTCTCGCCATCCTCAGCCAAATCCGGTGCATAACCGAGTCTCTCCAACAGTTTAGTGCCCACCTTTCGATTCATTACGTTGTCATCCACCAACAGAATATTCAGTGGTATGGATGCTGAAAGGGCTGCATCTATTTCACTCACAGGCTTGTTTCTTAAATGGCCACTGTAACTTCTGGTCATGGATAGCAATTCGGCAAGAAGAATATCGGTTCTCACTGGTTTAGTGTGCTGCGCATGAAACAGTTTACTATTTTCTGGTGTCTCAACCTTACCCATTGATGTCAGAAGCAATATCGGACAGCTGGAATGTGTTTTACTCAGTTTTTCGGCCAACTGCACACCGTCAATATCCGGCATCTGCATATCAAGAATCGCCAGATCGATAGCAGGTTTACTGGCCAATGCAGCCACTGCATTCTCGGGATGATCAAATTCAAGCACCTTAACCCCCCAATGTTCCAGATGGTGTTTAAGAATCATCAGGTTGTTCTTATTGTCATCCACCACCAGAGCCTGCAAACCTTTTAAACGTGAAAGGTCAGGTAATTGCTCTTCAACATCGGCTTCCTGCAGCAACATATCAAAGTAAAATTCACTGCCTTCACCTTTAATGCCGCTGCTTGTCACGCCCATGGTTCCTCCCATGAGTTCGCAGAGACAACGACTTATCGTCAAACCGAGACCAGTACCACCAAACTGTCTCGTTGTTGAACTGTCTGCCTGAGAGAAAGAGTCAAAGATAGCGGCCTGCTTATCTTTTGGAATACCAATGCCGGTATCCGCAACGTTAAGACGGATTCTGACCTGCTCATCTTCAGTCTTAACCACCTCAGTGCATTCAAGTTTGATTTCACCCTCACCAGTGAACTTCACGGCATTGCCTACCAGATTGAGCAGCACCTGCCTTATACGAGTCGGATCGCCTATAAAAAATCGGGGAAACTCATCCGGGTAGTTACAGATTAACTCAAGATCATTTTCTGATGCCCTAATCGAGAGCATCTCAAGGGTTTCTTCCATACAGAGGCGAAGATCAAAAGAAGTATCTTCCAGTTCCAGCCTGCCCGATTCTATTTTAGAAAAGTCAAGAATATCGTTAATCAGGGACAGCAGGGATTGGCTGCTGATATTGACGATACTGATCCACTCTTTCTGTTCAGTATTGAGTTCTGCTTCCTGCAGAAGTTCGGACATACCAATAATAGCGTTCAGGGGTGTGCGAATTTCATGGCTCATGGTGGCCAGAAACTGACTTTTGGCTTCAGCCGCCGCAAGTGCTTTTTGACTTTCTTCCGAAAGGGCACGATTAGCAAGATACAAGTCGGCGGTTCTTTCCTCTGCCAGTCGTTCCGCTTCTTTTCTTGCTGCCTTCTCACGATGAAGCTTTCGCTCCATCCGTTCAAACCTCGCCTGATCCTTACTGGCCATACTCTATTATTTTTCCCGAGTAAGAGAGAACACAGCCGCTGTTCCTGGCCCGTGTTCCGATTCAAGATCATGACGATTGAGACTCAATGGCTCACCAAAATGTTTTATCGCGCCATGAATCAGCCCTTCGGCCAGATCGGCAAACGGCCTTTTGGACTGATATTGCATCTCGAAACCATTGTCTGTTTCCTGACAATCGAACGTAGGCAGCTTGGCATCTGGATACAGTTTCCTGACTTCTCCATGAATGATTTCATCGACACTGGCAAGAAAACTCTGGCAGTTATGACCTTTAAAAAAGTCAGGGTAAAGCTCACTGAAACGTCCCAACAGGTGCTCTCCAAACACTTTAACCAATACAGAAACCTCTATCCCGGTTTCTTTGGATAAATGCGTAACCAACTGCAGCATTTCTCCATGGCTGTAGGTACCAAGCGATGTGTAGACGCCGTTTGAGGACAGATCAGAGGATTCAATGATCTTGTCCGCAATTTCTTCCGAGAATTTATCTTCAACCATCTCGAGAAACTCGGTAAATACAATTCCTTTCATTTTATTTCCGCAGGTTTTGTGACTGCCTACTTATATCGGCTGCGCCATAAAAAGTTCATGCTGCCCATCATCGTTGGATGAGATCAGTTCTCATCAATGTTAGAATCCTTCGTCATAAACAGCCTGGCGAAGATGCTGGCTAAAAACCTGACAACAGGAATAAGAAAGCAGTAATGAGTAATTGCCCTTTGACCAATGATTTTAAAAGCGCGATGCAGGAACTGGCTGCCTCGGTTAATGTTATTTCTACCGCACACGACGGTGTTCGAAATGGCCTGACCGCAACAGCTGTTTGCTCCCTGTCCATGGAACCGGCTTCCATGCTGGTCTGCATCAACAAGAACGTTCAGGCTCTGGAACAGATCAAGGCCAGTGGCAGCTTCTGCATCAATATTCTGGCGGCTGACCAGCAACAGGTTTCCGATGTCTTTGCGGGGCGTTCCGGCGCTACTGCGGACCAGCGCTTTACAGAAGCAGGCGAGTGGACAACATCCGAAGCTGGCAGCCCAATGCTGGATGGCGCTCTGGCTAATGTGGTCTGCGAAGTGTCAGAACTGAAAGAAGCAGGCAGTCATTTCATCTGTATTGGTTATGTTAAAGAAGTGCGACTGGGTGCAGAATCAACACCTCTTATTTATGCTCAGCAGTCCTACGCTACTGTTGCCAATCTGCCGGATGCTTCAGCAGCCTGACTGTTTAATAATGAAGGCTTGATGTTTATGACCAGACTGGAAAAAACCCTTGCAGCCATTGATGCGCTGCATGCTCAGGATCCGGAACAGGAAAACGGTAAAGCTAAAGAGCTGATCTATGCCGAGAATATGTCCGGCTGGCTTCAGAAGTTGAACCCGAACGCCTCTGATGAGTTGCAGATTGCCGTTCGCAGCCAACATCTCTGCCGCTGGGAAATTGCCCGCTCGGAATTCCCGATGGATCGCCCTGGATACCTGAAGTGGCGAACCGAACTGGGCAAGCTTCACGCCAGAAAAGCTACTGAAGTTATGGCAACTGAAGGGTTCAGCGAAGAAAGCTATAAACAGGTAGAAAGTACCGTTCGCAAGTTGGGTATCAAGCGTAATGCTGACGCCCAGACGTTGGAAGACTGTGCTTGTCTGGTCTTTATCGAAACAGGATTTCTCCCTTTTGCTGTCAAGCATTCAGAAGAGAAAATTATCAGTATCGTTCAGAAAACCTGGGCGAAGATGTCTAAGCAGGCTCAGCAGGAAGCTTTGAAACTGAACCTGCCCGAGGAAGCTTTGACTGTTATCCAGAAAGCGCTGGCTTGATTCCATCCTCTGCAACAATACTCTGAAACCATAAAGCCTCATCACTTCATGGTTTCAGATCGCCCCTTCTATCTATACTGAGGCTATTGTCTGTCAACCAAGGGAATGGGACATGACTACCGGCCCGAGCCCTCAAGCACCAAAACCTTACACCCCAAATGACTATGGCTATGATTTTGACCATCTGGAAATCACTGAAGACAGAAAGTCCGCACTAGAATCGTACCAATCATCCCTCGAGGCAAAGTTTGGCAGCAGAGCACTTAAGGTTATTCAAGGGCAGGGCAATGGCAAACAACTGCCTCTAGCCACTGCAAATCCTCGGCATAAACCAATAAACCTCTATTCAGCTGTCCGGGTAATAGGCAGGTTTGTATCCGAAAATCTTCCCCCGGATAACATTTCAGTTAAGAGTCAGAGTAATAACTGGCCTGAACTTGAAACAGAATTCAACGATCTTTCAACCTCATCCAGATCTTTGCAGATAGATGTCAATATGACCGATGAGGAGCTTGCAGCAGATCTCGGGGTTAAAGGAAAGCTTTATCAGGATCGTCAGGATTCTTCTATTTTCAACCGACGAGAGCCCTGTCCGGAAGACATCAGGCTGAACGACAGCAGGAAGAGTTGTTACCTGCTCAGTACACTTGCTTCCCTCGCAGCCACCAAAAATGGCAAACAGTTTCTCAGAGCCAACATTGTCCAACTGGATCAGGAGCACGCTGCTGTACGCTTATACGACAGAGTGTTGGGAAAAAACATCATAGTCCGGGTTTCAACAGCCAGACTTCTGAATAAGGACAAACATGACCTTTACTCCTTTGGCAACCGGTCTGCAGCCTTGTGGCCCGGAATTATGGAGAAAGCATTCCACGCTCTGAAAATACATCGGGTTCATGCGCTTAAAGACATGAAAAAAAGCGCCACTTCTGAGGAGCTGAAAGCTCTTATTCAGACAGAACTCAATGAACTGGAAAGTCATAGTGGCGCTGGTAATTTGCTGGATAAGACAGAATTGCTGGGAGCTATTTACGCGCTTCCCTGCCTGCCTGAAAGAGCATCTCCTGACTCTGCTTACAAGCAGGCTTTGACAGCACCGATAATATCTTTTGATCCTGCAAAAGATCTGGACATACTTCGTTTCAATGTTGAACAGGGTGTTCCTGTAATTGTGGGCGTGGGGGAGAATATTAAAAATGCCAGTAAATCCCTGATCAAGGGTACTCCTGCCGGACATGCGCTAGCCGTTCTCTGTACAGCCAAGAGAAAAACAGCTAAAGGAATGAAAGACGGTATTCTAGTGTATGACCCTTTTGGGGATTCTCTGGATACCAAAGCAGATGTCACTCGTTTTTCCGAAATACTTCCAGATTCAGAACAGAAACGTGCCGCAGTTCAGTTAAAAAGTGGTGGTCAGGCACTGCAGTTTGTTGCCTTCGATGAGCTTAACTCTCACTTCAGTAAGTTCGCCGTCGTCCGCGGTGGTTATTCAAAAACCATCAGTTCCAGTGAAAGCACCGCAGAACCGGAGAGTACACAAAACTGAAACACTTCATTCATACGCCTGTAACAACACCCTTCTAACTTATGGCTACTGATACATTTCAACGATAATAATTCAGGAACCTTAATGCGCCCTTCTCTATCCAAACTGCTTATCTCTGCCCTTGCCCTATCTGTTCTGGCTGGCTGCCAGTCTGTGAATCAAGACAAGATGGCCAGCAAGTCCGTGCCTGCAGCCAAGCCTGTGGTTGAGCTGAACAACGATGACCTTTACGAAGTCTCTCATGAAGGTCGCTACTACGTTTTTGATGATATGGCTGTGTACAAGGACTTTGTCGCCCACGGTGAAACACCTTACCGAAAGGTTTTCATTGGTGAAGGCCCTCAAAGCCAGACCCTGGTATTTGGCCTGACGGGTAAAGATAAAAAGAAGTTCTCAGGCATCGGTAGCGTAGATCTTTATCAGGGCAAGATTACCCCTGCTGACAATTTCTACGGTGAGATGCGTGGCGAAGATGGCCGTATTTACGTATTCAGTGAACTGGCTGATATGGAAGCAGTACGTGCCGTTGGTGAAGCAGCTTATCGTTTTACCCAGATTGGCGTCGGCCCGGACGGTCAAACCGTTGTATTCGTCCTGAACAAAGGCAACAAAAAGAAAAAGCCTGTTGCTCTGATGGCTGAATTTGCCGCTCGTAATCACTGATTATAAGAGTTGATAAGAGCCTGGATTTCAGGTTCTCTTCAAGGGCAGCCCTGTAAAGCAACCCCCATAGATTTACAGGGTCTGCCTCCCCTCCTGCTACTTCCCCATTTCACCCTTACTCCTCATTGCACCTTCAGTCTTTGCATGAAACCATGGTTGTTCTCTCTACGTATCGTTTACATACACCCTCTGCCAGTAAAAGAGAAAGGAAATAACCTTGGCTGGAAAAGCAAAACGAATTTTAAAAGAGATAGTAGTCACACTGACTTTTGCCGCTGTTTTTATGACCGGATACAACCTCTATCTGCAAAAAGACATGCCATCGAGCGAAGCTCCGGCATTGATGACAACCGACATCAATGGTCAGCTAGTAGATCTGCGTCAGTCTTCTTCAGAAAAACCTGTTCTACTCTATTTCTGGGCGACATGGTGTCATGTCTGCAGCTGGACAAGCCCGGCAATCAGCGACCTTTCTGAAGATTATGAAGTCGTTACTGTCGCTCTCGCTTCAGGCAGAGATCAGAAGGTCGCAGCCTACGCCAAAAGCAATAAGTTGAAGTTTCCAATAATTAACGATGATTCAGGGCAGTTGAGCAGTCAGTGGCAGGTCAGCGTGACACCCTCGATATTTATTATTAAAGACGGTGAGATTAAATCGATAACAACCGGCTTTACGACGAAAGCCGGTTTGTTGACAAGGCTCTGGTTTTATCAGTAGCTCTTTAAATAAAGACTGAGTTCTTTAAGTAAAACCTAGAGCAGATAGGACTTAACTGAAACACCACCATCCACTTTATAGTCGTCACCGGTCACATAGCTGGATCGGTCAGAGCCCAGAAACATAATCACATTGGCAATCTCTGACGGTTCAGCAAAACGGCCAAAGGCGTTGGTATTAAGCGTTCTCTGACGAATATCTTCATCGATACTGTTCAGGTAGAACTTCATTCCTGCGGTATTGATACCGCCCGGTGACACCGAGTTTACCCGCACCCCACGCTTAGCGTATTCAGCGGCCGCGCCTTTGGTCAACACAATCACTCCACCTTTTGCTGCAGCATAGGCTGTCTGGAAAGCCTGCCCTTTATGGCCTGACTCGGAAGATATATTCACAATGGAACCACCACCCGCCGCTTCGATAGCAGGAAGCTGGTACTTCATTCCCAGCCAGACACCTTTCAGAGTGATATCGAGACACAGATCCCAATCACCTTCTTGAATCTCGGTGATACCAACAGAAGGTGTAGCCTTGGCGGCATTATTCACGGCTATGTGAAGAGCACCAAAGGTTTCCACAGCAACGGTTACCACCTCCTGAGCGTCAGCAGCTACTGAAACGTTCGCTTCTACTGCAACCGCCTCACCACCTGCTTCCTTAATCAGGCGCACGGTTTCTTCTGCACCGGCCAGATTAAGATCAGCCGCTACAACTTTAGCGCCTTCTTCAGCAAACATCAGAGCCGCTGTACGGCCTACACCATCACCACCGGCACCGGTGATAAGAGCCACTTTATCTTTCAACATCATGGTGGAATCACTCTTATTATTTTCGATGGCACCATCAGACGTAATTTCCAGCTCATCAACAACGTACATTTGGATTAGAACAACTCTACAAACCTCGTCTGCCAGCTACTCTGAAAGTGCTATGCCCACTGGCTGCACTATTGTATCCTTGCCGGTTTATACTCATACCTGTACCTCTCTTAAATCTTCAGACTCCTGTCATTCAAGAGAGACTAACGTACCCAATCCGGATTCTCGCAAAGAGCCATGATGGAAGAGCAATATCACCCACATCAGATCGAAACTGATGCCCAGAAGTACTGGGAAGAGAACGACAGTTTTGCTGTCACCGAAGATGAAGGCAAAGAGAAATACTACTGCCTGTCCATGTTCCCTTACCCAAGTGGCCGACTGCATATGGGCCATGTTCGAAACTACACCATTGGTGACGTAGTTTCCCGCTACCAGCGCATGCAGGGCAAGAATGTAATGCAGCCTATGGGCTGGGATGCGTTTGGTCTGCCGGCTGAGAATGCTGCGATCAAGAACAAGACCGCACCGGCGCCATGGACCTACGAAAATATTGATTACATGAAAGGTCAGCTGAAGCGCCTGGGCTTCGGTTATGACTGGAACCGTGAGCTGGCGACCTGCAAGCCGGATTACTACAAGTGGGAACAGTGGTTCTTCACCAAATTGTACGAGAAAGGTCTGGTTTACAAAAAGATGTCTTCCGTAAACTGGTGTCCGAACGACGTGACTGTTCTGGCTAACGAACAGGTTGAAGACGGCCGCTGCTGGCGCTGTGACACGCTTGTCGAGCGTAAAGAGTTGCCACAGTGGTTTATCAAGATCACCGACTACGCCGATGAATTGCTGGCGGATCTGGATCAGCTGGACGAATGGCCTGACCAGGTTAAGGCCATGCAGCGTAACTGGATTGGTCGCTCCGAAGGCGTTCAGATGACCTTCAAGGTCGCTAATCCTGTTGAAGCCTGTCCGGAAGAGTTCAATATCTACACGACACGTCCTGACACGCTTATGGGTGTGACCTATGTTGGTGTAGCTGCCGAGCACCCTCTGGCCAAAGCCGCTGCGGTAAACAACCCGAAGTTGGCTGCCTTTATTGAAGAGTGCAAGTCCAACGGTGTCACCGAAGCGGAAATGGCCACCATGGAGAAAGTCGGTGTTGATACCGGTATCCGTGCCATTCACCCGCTCACTGGTAAAGAAGTCCCTGTCTGGGCGGCTAACTTTGTACTGATGGATTACGGTACTGGCGCAGTTATGGCTGTGCCAGGTCACGACCAGCGCGACTACGAATTTGCAACCCGCTTTGAGCTGCCTATTCAGCAGGTTATTGCACCAGCGAATCCTGAAGACTGCGATCTGTCTAAAGAAGCCTTCACCGAGAAGGGCACGCTGATTAATTCCGGTGAGTTTGATGGTCTGGAATTTGAAGCGGCTTTCAAGGCTATTTCCGACAAGCTGATTGCGGAAGGTAAAGGCGAGAAGCAGGTTAACTACCGTCTGCGTGACTGGGGTGTCAGCCGTCAGCGTTACTGGGGCGCGCCAATTCCGATGCGTTACCTGGAAGACGGCACTGAAGTGACCGTACCTCTGGAAGACCTGCCGGTTCTGCTGCCGGAAGATGTTGAGATGGACGGTGTTCAGTCGCCTATCAAGGCTGATCCTGAGTGGGCCAAAACCACTCATAATGGTCAGGTTGCGACTCGTGAAACCGATACCTTCGATACCTTTATGGAGTCCAGCTGGTATTACGCCCGTTACTGCTCACCACAGTCCGACGACCAGATGCTGGACCCGAAAGCGGCCAACTACTGGCTGCCGGTGGATCAGTATATCGGTGGTATCGAGCACGCTGTTATGCACCTGCTCTACTCCCGTTTCTTCCACAAGCTACTGCGCGACGCTGGTCTGGTAGACAGTGATGAGCCGTTCAAGAAGCTGCTCTGTCAGGGCATGGTTCTGGCTGATACTTTCTACAAGACCGATGAGAAAGGTCTGAAGCACTGGCTGGCTCCAAAGGACGTTGACTTTGAACTGGACGATAAAGGTCGTCTGATCAAGGCGACTCTGAAAGCCACCGGCGAAGCCGTTGAACATGCGGGCATGAGCAAGATGTCCAAGTCTAAGAACAACGGTGTTGACCCACAGGACCTGATCGACAAGTACGGTGCCGACACTATTCGTCTCTACACCATGTTTGCTGCGCCTCCCGAACAGACTCTGGAATGGTCCGAGAGTGCCGTAGAAGGTGCTCATCGCTTCCTGCGTCGTTTCTGGAAGCAGGTGGCCGAGTTTACTGCCGCTGGTGAGACAGTTGCTCTGGATGCCAACAGCCTGAGTAAGGAACAGAAAGACCTGCGT
Source organism: Endozoicomonas sp. OPT23 (assembly GCF_009653635.1). GTDB lineage: Bacteria > Pseudomonadota > Gammaproteobacteria > Pseudomonadales > Endozoicomonadaceae > Endozoicomonas_A. The sequence goes on from NZ_PPFD01000004.1 coordinate 135,999, forward strand.
CGCAAGACTCACGAAACCATTAAAAAGGTGTCTGATGATTGCGACCGTCGCCTGACCTTCAACACTGCAATTGCTGCGATTATGGAATTGAACAACGCTATGGCGAAGTTCAAGGACACCAGCGACCAGGGGCGTGCCGTACTGGCTGAAGCCATTGAAGCCACCACATTGATGCTGGCTCCGATTGCTCCACACACCATGCACAGCATCTGGAATTCTCTGGGTCACAGTGAGGCGGTTGTCACAGCTGAGTGGCCAGAAGTTGACGAAGCGGCCATGAAGAAAGACGCCATTACCATGGTGGTGCAGGTGAACGGCAAGGTTCGCGCCAAGCTGGAAGTGCCTGCCGGCATGTCAAAGGACGACATTGAAGTGCTGGCTAAAGAGCATGAGAACGTTGTGAAATTTACCGAAGGTAAAACCATTCGCAAGGTGATTGTGGTGCCAGGTAAGCTGGTGAATATTGTGGCGAACTGATTGTTTTTATTCAATCATAAAAAAGGCCGGATTTTTTCCGGCCTTTTTTTGTTAAGGTTTTGAAGATTACTTACTTACACATTCAATTTTAAAATCATACGAATAAGTGAAGTACCCTTCATCAACCAGCTTTAAGTTTTGTGTTTTCAGATCACATTGGCCAGCCTTATATGTGACAGATGATGCACGTTTTTCATCATGTACACCAATTAAATCACACGTCGCAGTGTACTCCCTTCCATTCGCATTCATTTCAATGCCCCAACACTGAGCCCCTTTAACAGAGGCAATAGCTTTAAAAGGAAGAAGGCTAGCCAGTTCTGCTGCAATATTCTTGTTAGTTTTCTTAAGTTCGGCTTCCTTCTGCTGAGCCATATCTCGTTCGACCTCTACTTCAAATTTTTTATAATGCAATTCACTGTTCTTTTTCTGGTATGAAGCCAGTTCTTTTTCGTGTTCCTGCTCCAATACCAGTTTTGCCTGATCATACTGATCTTTCAGAGCAGTCACTTCCTGTTCATGTGAGTGTGTCATGAAAGCCATCTTATTAAGCAGGTCAATGGTACGATCTGCATAGGCCTTAACCTTGGTAAACCCAAGACTCGTGCAAATCCCATCCTGAAACTCGGCTGGAGTGAGAGATATATCATAGAAATATTCCGGACTCCTGAAAATGGTCTGAGTGTAATTGTCAGACTTTCGACCTGAATGTATTTTTATTACAGAGGGTACAGTTGACTCCCATGGCCCTGCCACTTGTTGAAGGTCGAGAGTTACACTGACCAGAGACCTTGTATTCCCATAGGAAAGCTTATCTTCCAAAGCGCCTTCTCTAGCGAGACTTAGTTGATAAGTATTATCCTGGATCACTTCCTGATTAGTAAAAGATGCAACTAAACCTTCATCGGATGCCTGCTTTACAACTGTATTGGCAATCTTGGCAAACGGGTCAAACAGATTTATTGACTTTGGTTTTTCGGCATCTTGGTTTTTTGCCTTTTTCTTAAAATCTTCTTCAGTATCACACCAACCAACCCAAGAACATGCAAAACTATCATCAATCTTATCCGCAGCAAAACGTCCCTTACCATCCAGTCTTAAATCAAGAAGATCATCCACAAGGTGATTATATTGAGAAGTAAATAGCCCGTTACGACCTTTAGGTATCATCTCCGGAATTTTTCCACTGCAACGCTCTATTTCTTCGCTCAAGCTATTGGCCTGGCAGAGCTGAACAAACAACGCAGCACTGTTCGGCTTGTAATTAGGGTCGAAACTTGCGTATACAACCAAAGTACCTGAGCCTGGGTTATTATCCTGAATACTGTTAAGTGATATTGCCAACTCTGATAACCCCAAACCGGCCAGAGGGTTTCCAGCCTGAAGGTATTCTCCACCACCTAGAGGAATTCGACCTGGTATTGAACCAGGCTCGTCACAACCTTCTTTGGATTTTGTTACATGCTCCTGACCAAAGGCTGGTTGAGATTTGGTAGTTGGAATATATTGAAACAAATGTGGTTCCATTTTAAAATCATCAGGCAATAAATTGGCCAACGCGTTAGCTTCAAAGGGAACCTCATTTTTTTTGGCCGTAGCCAGAGCGTTGTCTGATGGTTTTGTGGTGCCGCTACCCTCAGCTTTTTGACTTTCAAAAGAAACTTGAGGAGCGGTATATCCCATCTTATCTGATGAAAACTTATCCGCTAATACTGCACCCAGTGGGTTAAACACAGTAAAACGCCACACCGTCTTGGTTTTCGCCTTATTATTAGGTTCATTCGGATCTGCAACATAGTTCTGATGAATCGTCATTGCTTTTGCAGTTCCAAGCACAACGTGCTGCACAACAGGAAAACTGCTCGCTTTGAAGAAGTCATCAAGTTCTTTATCGAGTCTAGGTCCTGTATATTCAAAACTTTGTTCAGAACCGTCATCTTCTGACACCGTCATATCGTCGGCATCCGTCTGTTGAGTTTTATCATTCTGGGCAACTGTAGCGGGTATTATTTTTTCTTCAGACCAGCAACTGTTGTTTAGTGAACTGATAGCAATAAAAGCTGCCAGTAATTTAGGTATCATTCTCATAATTAAACTCTCCTTTTTCATTAAATAATTAGAGGACCTACAATAGAAGAGGAAAACAGGGTATTAGTTCCAAAATAAAACAATCAAATCAAAATCATTTAAAATCAAATAAGAGAAACTTTATAGAACAAAAGACAAAACCTTTGTAAAACAGAACCTTTAAAAAATAGCTTGAACTTATATTAAAAAATATTTATAAATTATTTATAAAAACAACTCGTAAAAACATTTACAAAACTAACAATAAAACCCTGACAGTCAAATAAAATATTATTTAGAGATTAAAACAAAACTGAAATCAAAGACAGTTTAAAAAGTCATCAGACAAAGGCAACCCTACTCTTAAATCCAGACTCAGACAGATAATATTAAAAACAACCAAAAAAAATTAACCACCTTTAATGTCTATTCACGGACAGTGAAACCATTATTAATATCTTTTCTATTCGCAGACTGCTCTGCAACATTAACGGGGGTAAAAAAACCTGTAGATGCCGATTGTCTTATATCGGTAAAAACATCCAGAGCAATAACAGCCGTTATTGATACTACCAGCCACCACTTTTTCTCTAAAAAGAGCATTCCTTATCTCTCTATAATCCATTTCAACATAGATAAGGTATTCTTTGCAGAACCATTTCTCAACGGCTGAATTACAACTGACGTTTAAAATTCTGAGATTGCCCCCATAATCTTCTCAATATCGATACATCAAAGAGAATCACTATGTCCCAACCTGTCCAGATAGCCTGCCCTAAGTGCACCACTGCCAATAGAGTTCCCTCAGACCGTCTGGCTGATGGTGCCATCTGTGGTAAATGCAGAAGTCCACTTTTCAACGGCAAGCCGGTTGATCTTAATTCAGGAAACTTCAAACGCTTCATTTCTCAAACCGACCTTCCTGTTGTTGTCGATTTCTGGGCTCCCTGGTGCGGCCCCTGCAAAGCTATGGCACCAGCTTTCAACCAGGCTGCAGCAGAGCTGGAGCCCAATATCAGACTCGCCAAGCTGGACACCCAGGCACATCAACAGGTTGCTGCTCAGCTGAATATTCGTAGTATCCCAACCATGATTGTCTTTAAGAAGGGTAAAGAGGTGGACCGTATTTCCGGAGCCCTGCCTGCCGGACAACTTAAGCAGTGGCTGAAGAAAGCAGCTCGCTAGACTGAAATATCCCCTTGTCTATGCTTATTTATATCGTGAAAGCAGCTTGGACAAGGAAATGTCAGGAGACTCGCTAGGGCCAGTATCAGGTCAGAATCCAGTCAATATGAATGAGCGAGCTGCAAAAGCTCCTAGTCAGTCCAGAAATGGAAGAGTCTCTGTCGTTGAAGATGTGAAACCGAAAATAGCGCGCCATAGCCTTCAGCCACAGCTCAATAGAAACCTCGATTTGCACATGCGAGGTATCCGGGTAATTGCTCCCCACGAAGGGGGTGGTGCCTGCTGGTACCCAAAAAGAAAAGCACCGCCACGCCCGGATCAAAAACCTCTGAGTAACCCCAGACCGCCCAGTCAGAGTGTCAATGCCAATCTACAGAGCAGGCAACAGCCTGCTTTGCCTTCAGTACTGGCAGACGCAACCAAAGCCCTGATAGATCATAGATCCTCAACCGTGCCACCTAACCAGAATCGCAATGAAGCCTATAGAGACTTGTTAAATACTTATCACCCTAATCAGGATTTAGACGATGAGGAGTATTCCGAGCTTGAATACCTTCTTGTTAATGCGGCTAATAACAGAGGAGAAAAGCTTCCTCAGGATAAATCTGCTGCTATTAAAGAGTTAAAAGCTGCTATTTATGACCGCCTCCGCTCTGGTGGCTCCAAAGTAATGGCTTCAAAGCCAACACCGCCTAAACCACCGGTAAGAAGCAGCTCATTACCAGAATCTCAACGGCAAACTCAGCCTGTGAGAAAAACTGTTTCGCCTGAGCTGCTTGCTAAGGCAAGAACTACTCCAACTCTTCGTCCGACTTGTCATAATGCACTGCTCGACGCCCTGAATGGCAACAACTCTCCTGAAGATACAAGAAAACAAGTGGTACAGGGCTATGCTGACTACTATTCCAGTGCACAGACAGCCCGTCGTCCTAAAGAGTCTCAGGACGACTATGTACTTAATCTGGTCAAAACCATACAACAACAAGCAAGCCAGACATCCGATGAGGACCTTGCACCTTTAAGAGGGCTCATTCAAAGGGATATCAGTGGTGATGTCGATACCGCTACCAATGCTCTGGGCATGAAGACCATGGAATCTGAACACGCCTTCGACACCTTTAAAGCTGTTACTGGCGTTACCATTAACAGGCAGGTCGGAACTGCCCAGCTGACGGGAAAAGCCAACCCCACAGGTGAAGGCGCACAAATGGCAAAATTCAGCATGGTAGATACCAGAGAGATCGATTCTTTCGTCAGAGATATTCAGTCAAGGCAGGAAGTGGTTATAAGTGACGCTCTAAGAACAGAAGTCACCCTTCTGAAGGGGATTAAGAATCCTGAAAAAGTCTGGAAGAAACTTGAAAAAACACTCAGAGCCAGTCTGCGAAATGATATGCAGAGATCTATCAACCCAGCTCTTAATGGTGCATCTACAAAAGAAAAAGCCAAAAAAATTCAGGCTGGAATGGAAAAACGTCTGGCAGAACGGGTAACTCAATCCAGAGAGATTTTCATGAATGCAGTAAAGCCTAAGTAATTCAGCTGAGCGTTTCATATGGAAAGACCGTCTATCCACTTGTCAGTCCTCACTCAGATACACAACACCCCGCCGATATAAGCCTCATTCGCAGGCCAAACCGATTACTCCGGCCCTAAATCATCAGAATTACCATGGAAGAGCGCATGGACAGAGAAACTGAATTGTTTGCCCAGGCTGAGACTGAATCAGTAACACCTTATTCAGGAAAAGCCCTTCCCAAGGTGACTGACCGGATTACCCGTGCCGAGCTGAGCCAGCGTATTAAAGACTCTGTAGCTGTTGGCAACTCGGAACACCTGCACTGTTTCTTCAATTTTATGCTGGTCAATGAATACACGCCTGAACAGCTGGTGCAGGAAATTGATTACACCAGAGCCCAGAATGAACCCATGCTGAAAACTTTGGTTCAGTGGACAGAACAGGTTCAGCAACATAAAAAACAGAAAACAGCAGGCAAGGCTACCTATCTGGCCATAGTGATTCAGCACGCTGAAAACCGATTCGCACAGACGTTAAGAACCATTGAAAAGTACAAGAAATTTGCTGATGCTCCGCACGAATTTACTGAAGCTGTTGACCTGCTGGCCATATCATCATGGCTTGGTCTTCTTCAACAGGAGCAGGACAGTAACGTTCCTAACGAAACCATTCTCAAGCAGCTTGAAGCCTTACGACAGAAACATATCTGGTCGAAAGAGCTTGCCCAGTTTGCCATTCCTGTCACAACGGCCTACTTCCGTGACCAGTCGATCGAGAAACTTGCTACCGGCAATTATACCGGCGCTTATCGTGATCTTGAGCAGGCACTGCAGCTTCCTGAAGAAGATAAGTCTATGACCTATCAGGCTTACGCCAGCTGTATAGCCAGACAAATTAACGATCCGCTTTTCCGCGCCAGAGCCAAAGATAAAGACCTTGAAAAACTGGAAGCAAAGATGGAGTTTCTGACCGATGTTGATTTCTGGAGTCCGGAACTGGACATCAGTCGTTTTCATCTGAAAGGTATGACGGGTTCGATCTAGTTAATACCACAACGATCGGCAGAAACATTTACTACCAAACTGTCACACCACTATTGCTAATTCATTTCCCCGCTATTAGGATGACGCTGTCTGACAACTCAGACAGCTATTCTCAGGGCGGGGTGAAATTCCCCACCGGCGGTAACTTTCCAGTTAGACGAAACTGTCAAACGAAAGCAGCCCGCGAGCGCCTGACTTCATATGAACTCAGGGTCAGCAGATCTGGTGTGAATCCAGAGCCGACGGTTAAAGTCCGGATGGGAGAGAAAATGGCTTCGCTGCACCTCACTGCATTCTTCGCAGAGCTGTTAGCAGTGCCTGTCTATTAGGATATCCACAGGCTTATGAAACCTATGGGTGTCTCTGTTCCTCAGTGCCCTGGTTCAGGTAACGTATTACATAGAGTTATTGCCATGAATCAGTCCTTACTTACTGCCTTTGGTACTCCACACCAGCGCGTTGAAATGGCATTGAATGCCCTTCGCAATGGTCAGGGTGTTGTTCTGGTCGACGATGAAGACCGAGAAAATGAAGGCGACTTAATCTTTGCTGCAGAAACCATTACACCACCACAGATGGCCATGCTGATCCGTGAGTGCAGTGGTATTGTCTGTCTCTGTATGACCGATGAAAAAATGAATGAGCTGGACCTGCCTCCGATGGTGACAGACAACACCAGTAAGAATGGCACAGCCTTTACTGTCACTATTGAAGCTAAAGTAGGAGTAACCACCGGTGTGTCTGCTGCTGATCGTGTCACCACCATCAAGGCAGCTATTGCAGATAACGCTCGTCCGGAAGATTTATCTCGCCCTGGCCATGTGTTCCCACTCAGAGCACAAGCTGGCGGCGTACTGACTCGCCGAGGCCATACTGAAGGCACAATTGACTTGGCTGTACTGGCCGGTTTCAAACCTGCTGGCGTACTCTGCGAACTGACCCATGAAGATGGTACCATGATGCGCCTTCCAGCACTGATCAAGTTTGCACGCCAACATCATATGCCGGTACTGACTATTGAAGACCTGGTTCAGTATCGTGTTGCGCTTCAGGAAAAGATTGCCTGATAACACAAGCTTTAATAGTGGGTGCTGTATAAACAGCGCTCACTATTGCATAACTAAAAATTAACTTCGGACAACACAGAGTTTCTCAACCAAGAGATTTTTTAGGAAAAACAAGAAAACATCATCTATAAATACTTCCAATTTTAAAATAAAAGAAGGAAGTAAAATCGGATGTACCAGTCTAAAAAACACATAAACATAAATATTATAGGAACTGTTCTTTTACTTTTTCTGTCACATCACTCATCAGTGTCCATAGCGCAGCCCCCTCAAACTGCGTTATTAGATGATAGTGCGACTTATAACGTGAGCCCTTTTCACTACGACCATAGCACTGGCAGGACTATTCTTGTTGTTGATGACTCTAACGGACAGTCACTTTTAGATGCTCTCAAACACCCTGAACATTATCCAATAAAACTCATTGGAACATATCCACTAAACCTATCGTCAGACTTAATTGTTACCAAGTTGGTATTTTCAGAATCAGATCCAGAGTGCAAACTCACTCAGGCGTTTGGACTGGACCAGTTTAAAAAGCTGTCTGTCCATGATCAAGAAACAGATACCACTGAACTCACAACTACTGAGTTATTAAGTGATAAATGTCCAAGCGCTGTTATTCTCAATCAGGGCAAGTCAGAGCTGATAGTTGGGTCAGATGGCAGTTTCGATAATATTGGCTTCATTGATAAGAATCATCCTCTCCAATATCAAGTTTCTGCAATGGAACTCATAGATATTGCACTTCCAGGCCATCAGACTAATAACATACTACTTGGAGAAGATGTTGCTCTTATGCAAAGAGGTGGTGGCGGGAAAGGTGGAAGCAAAGGAAAAAAAGGAGGAGCTAGTGGTACAACACCCCCCAGGAAAAACTCACCTCCCACAGTTCCACCAGGTGCAACACCTGGAAAAGGTCCTTTAACTGCCGCCGATGGTGAGGAGGATCCTCACAGAAAAGGCAAAGCTAAAGGTAACTCTAAGCTCGACACTCTAATAGGGATATTCCAGAATTCCGCTAAACAGCCAAAATCTAACGCTCATAAGCAGATTTTTATTGATGCTTTCAACTCTGCAAGTGATTCAGTAAAAACTCAATTTAAAACAATGTATGGTTCTGACCCATATTTCAAATCTTTTGGTAAAAAACTGCTCTGATGCAAAGAAGCTGTTGTTTCAAGCGTTACTGTAGATTGCTTCCAACACCATAAGAAACCAATCGACTTATCTCGGCCATGGAGCGGCCACTCTCTCCCTGCAAATCATTAAAAAATGCCTGAATAGCTTGCTGGCTTTTCTTGGTCGCCAACCCGCCATCAATAATTTTCATAGCTCGCAGATAAGCTTCAATATCTCTGGTCAACAGGAACGTGTCCTTACCAATAGCTCTCAATGCATAGGGTCCGGTATTACCGCCCAAACGGCTGCCATGTTTCTTCAGGTGATTCCACAATCCCATAATGTTATCCACAGGCCAGTCCGCTACAAACTGTGCAAATGAACCATAGTCACGCCTAACATCCTGAATCATCATGGCATTGTCACGAATGCTCCAGACTTTCTTCAGATGTCGTATTATTTTCGGGTCAGCCGCTTTTCGTTCCAACATATCATCGGGCATCATCAGCAACTTTTCGATATCAAAGTTCCAAAAACTTTCTTCAAAGTCATCCCATTTCTGGTCGACTACGCGCCAGACAAAGCCACTTTGAAAGACCTTACGGGTCAGCTCTGCCAGATAACGATCGTCGGAGATCTGAGCCAGCTCTTCAGCACTTAATGATTTAGGCAACAGAGCCTCTACAGCACTCTCACCACCTTTTCTGTCACAGGCTCTTTCGTAAATTACGGAAAATGACTCGTGTTTCATTTCAGCAAACAGCCTTCACCAATATCAAATTACAGCTACCTTACTGAATAGAACCAGAGCCGTATAGCCAATATTCATTCAACGAATACTTCAACACTTGGAGCCTATGATAAAGTCCTGAATATCAGGACACATGAATTCATAAGCTATGCACCCGCCTCTGCCGGGTGCATAGCAACTTAATACTCAATTCTATGTGTCATAACACCTTTCACTTGGTTAACTTCAGAAGAACGGATTATGGCTATTCAATCATTTCATCCTCCAAGAAGAACCCTGATGGGGCCAGGCCCTTCTGATGTTTATCCCAGAATTTCAGAAGCGCTCTCCCGTCCAACCATTGGACATCTTGACCCTGCCTTTATTCAGATGATGGATGAGGTCAAGGAGCTTCTTCAATATTCCTTTAAAACCAGTAACGCTCTGACCCTGCCGATTTCTGCACCCGGCTCAGCCGGCATGGAAGCCTGCTTTGCCAACCTGGTTGAACCGGGCGACAAGGTCATTGTCTGCATCAACGGTGTTTTCGGTATGCGCATGAAGGAAAACATTGAACGTGCCGGAGGTGAAGCCATTGTTGTTGAAGATAGCTGGGGGCGTGCCGTTGACTCAGCCAAGGTTGAACAAGCATTAAAAACTCATTCTGACGCAGTAATACTGGCCTTTGTTCATGCCGAGACATCCACAGGCGCTAAAAGTGATGCAGAGAAACTCTGTCGTCTGGCTCAGGAGCATGGTTGTCTGACCATTGTTGACACCGTAACATCGCTGGCAGGCAGTGAACTGAGAGTAGACGACTGGGGTATTGATGCGGTTTATTCCGGAACCCAGAAATGTCTCTCCTGTGTACCCGGTATTTCACCGGTCAGCTTCAGTGAAAAGGCGATAGCAAAGATAGCCAACCGTGAAAGCAAGGTACAAAGCTGGTTCCTCGATATGAACCTGATCATGGGTTACTGGGGACAGGGCACTAAAAGGGCTTACCATCATACAGCGCCTGTAAATACCCTTTACGCACTGCACGAAGCTCTGGTTATTCTTCAGGAAGAAGGTATTGAACAAGCCTGGGAACGCCACCAGTTGCACCATAAAGCTCTCGCCAAAGGTCTCGAGGCAATGGGCTTGGAACTGGTTGTGCCTGAAGGCGAACGACTGAGTCAGCTTAATGTGGTTCAGATCCCGGAAGGTATCGATGATGCAGCAGTACGATCCGAATTATTGCAGAAATACAATCTGGAAATCGGTGCTGGCCTCGGTAATCTGGCAGGCAAGGTGTGGCGTATTGGGCTGATGGGTTGCAGTGCCAACCAGACAAACGTCTTGAATTGCCTGTCTGCTTTAAAGTCCGTTCTCAAGCTTGAGAAAGACGGTGCCGCTGCTGCACTGACTTTTTATCACACTAAAAGCTGATTTCTGATTCCTTGTCCTGACTCAATCAAAGGCTGCTGGTAACAGCAGTCTTTGATGATAGAATCCTTCCCTCTCACACACAATATTCTTCATTCGTCCTGCTCTACCTTCAAGGGATTGGCTTTGCAACGTCTTCTATTCAAGGACACAACTCCGTTTCGCTGGGTGTCTTTCTACTTCTTTGGTTTCTTTTTTATCTACAGTTACTTCCTGCCTTTCTGGAGCTTATGGCTACAAAGCCGTGGCGTCGGCAGTGAAGATATTGGTCTGATTCTTGGTCTCGGGATGGGTATTCGCTGTCTGGCCAACCTGCTGGTTGCCAGTAAGCTGAAGAATCTTGAACACCTGTTGTTTATGTTACGAACGCTGATTCTTGGCATGCTGCTCAGCTGTGTTCTACTGGTATTCAGTGGCAGTAATTTATGGTTACTTGGCGGTTTAACACTACTGTTTTCAGCTCTGATGGCGCCATCAATTTCCTTGTCAGATGTGATGGCCATTCGCTATGCCAGTGATGGTCAGGTTGATTATGGCAAAAGCCGTCGCTGGGGCTCTATTGGTTTTATGATAGGCACAGCCGTATCCGGGTTTATTATCGAAGGTTACTCGGAAGAAGCTGTGCTTTGGGTCATCATCCTGGGTCTTGCCGCCATGTTCTTTTACGCCTGCAAGAGACCTGTTCCGGGGGTGGTGATTTCGAAGGAACTAGAAAAGCAGGGCACGCCTTCTCTGTGGCAGTTGCTTAAACACAGAGATATTCTTTTTTACCTGTTGCTCGCATCCCTGATTCAGGGCAGCCATGGCGCACTCTACAGCTTTGGCTCTCTGTATTGGAAAAGCCAGCAGGTTTCAGAATCCTTTATAGGTATTCTCTGGTCAGTGGGTGTGGTTGCAGAGATTATTGTTTTCACTCTGGCTTCACGGTTTGTTCCTCGATTCTCTATCAAGGCTCTGTTCCAGATTGCCGCCGTCGGAGTCGTTCTTCGCTGGTCGCTGGTTGCTGTCACTACCGAACCTGTGCTGCTTGTCTCGGCGCAGATTCTGCATGCCATTACCTTTGGTATCTGCCACCTGGGTATGACCCGATTTATTCAATCCAAACCCCAGCAAATGTCCATTCCGCTGCAGGGTCTCTACAATGCGATTCCTACCAGTGCCGCCATTGCACTGACGACATTTGCCACTGGTTATATGTTTGAATCCCTTCAGGGCAATATTTTCTGGATTATGGCTGGGCTTGGTCTGCTGGCCCTGATGTTAAGCGTGTTGTATAAAGCCAGCAGTAGTGAGTCATCAGAGTTCAGGGTTTCAAACTCTGAACCAGTAAAAGAATAAACTTTATTGGCGTCCAGAGACGACCTATTTATATGCCTCAATATAAATAGCCTGTCGCTTAATACCCTTAATCAGTGGGCCAAACTTCTGGCCCAACTGATCCCCCAGCCAAACGGCTACTTCATTGGGCTGCCGGTCTTTTTTCAATAGTTCCATAGCTATTGGAGTGCCCTGAGCGAACGCATTTGCCAGATTCTCTGGACTGACCGGCTCCATCTCAATAGCAACTGTATCGATTTTAATATCCCTGAAACCTGCCAGAGCGAGTTGTGTCTTTATTTTATCTTTATCATGGGAGTGATGTGCCTGAACTAAAAATGACGGCACCTGCTCGCCGAGAACAGGCGATAAGATTTCAGTAACTTCTGCAGTAAAAGGGCTGGTTTCAAGCTCATCCCAGACAGCCATATGAAGCTTCCCACCCTTTTTTAGAGCTCTGTAAGCTTCTTTCAGGGCAGCAGGCTGATCCAAATAAAACATATACCCGAACAGTGAAACAAGAGCATCGAAACTCTCATTCTCGACGGTCAGTTCACAGGCATCCATAACCTGAAAATCTGTTTTTTCCCTGCCGCCAGCATTGGCTTCAGCAATCTTCAGCATGCCTTCGCTGATATCTGTCACCAGCCAGTAAACTTCGGGCAGGCCAGACATCATACAACGGGTTGCTACCCCGGTTCCTGCTGCCGTTTCCAGCACACGGTGGGAAACTGACAGGTCAAGCCTTGCCCCCATTTCAACAGCAAATGGTTTGATATTGACCGGAAAATTAAACTGGTCATAAGCTTCCGGAATTGAGCCTGTAAATGAACCAAGACTGTTAGCCACCAGTACTCCTCTCCTGTCGACAAATGGAAACTGATGAGTCTAGCAGCGTTCAGAGATTAGCGGCGGTAGCTCCATCTGGCTGCGATTCCAGGGCCCGTAGCTTCATTCCCATTCCAAAAAAGACCAGAGATAATACACTTGCTGTAATCATCGTCGTCGCCATAGGAATCAGGTTTCCCGTCTGAACCAGTGACATCAGAAAGCCCATGACACCGCCCATACCGAAGTTCAGCGTTCCAACAACAGCATTAGCTGTACCGCTGCTGTTCGGGAAATATCTTAAGGTACAGCTGGTAGCATTGGCAGCAATAAATCCAATAGCACTGATACTCGCCAGAATCATTGGATACACCACATATAAGCTGGGTTCAAAAAAGTGCAGGTGGACATTCAGAATGACCATGGCCGACAACTGAATAGCAATACCAATAGGAATCAACTTCTCAGGTTTATGTTTATTCAGCAGCCTGACATTAAAGCGGTTAAACAACATATAAACGACCACATTAGAACCGAAGGTAAAGGGATAGATATTTGGTGACAGGTCAAAATACTCAATATAAAGAAAGGATGAGGCTGTCAGAAAAGTGAATAAACTAGCCAGTGAAAATCCGGTACAGAGTACAAATCCCATGGCCTTGCCATTACTCAATACTTCCCAGTAGTTCTTAGCGATACCACTGACCAGCTTGCCTTCCCGTACAGGGTTATCATTGGTTTCTGGCAACAGAAAAATCACCATAATCAACAGCAAACCGCCGTAAATGGCAAGTATGTAAAAGATACTCTGCCATTCAAAAAAGTTCAGCGACAAAGCTCCGATACCCGGTGCCAGCATGGGAGCCATCAACATGATCATGGACACCAGCGAAAGCATTTTCGCTACATCATTGCCTTTATAGCGATCCCTGATAGTTGCTGAAGATATAACCGTCGTCGCACCACCACCCAGCGCCTGAATAAAGCGGAACATATAGAGCTGTTCTACGGATTCAGTGAAGACAATAGCCAGACTTGCCAGTGTAAAAACTGTTAAGCCAACAATAGCTACCGGCTTACGTCCAACTCTGTCGGACATTGGGCCACCGAGAATCTGCCCCAGCGCAAAGCCCATAAAAAACAAACTGATGGATATCTGAACACTGGCCGTTGTTGTGCCATAAAAACTGGCCATTTGCGGTAGAGCTGGCAGATAGGTATCAATGCCAAAGGGCCCAATAGCTACCAGAGCAGCAAGCATAGCGGCAAGACGGGTGGATAAGGCTGTGCTTTTTCCCTGCTCCATAATGGTTTCAAATTCCTATAACTGGATATTACTTTTCAAACAAAAAAACTAACTGATGAGAACTTTATCATCATCGTTTGAATAGACGTACCAGTTTCCTTTTGCTCTGGTTGCTGCAAATATTTATTTCAAAATCATTTATTAATAAAACCAAAGAACACTGATTTGTTTTCTAAGCTAAATCACCGCCTGCAGATAATTAATTCACCATAATACACAGGAATTTCTCGATGTCAGAGAACACTGCCAGAGGCTTCTTATTGAGGCATAGATTCATTACAAAAGTGACTCTGATTCTTGTTTATCTATTAGCAAGCCATTCTTCCATTGCTAATGCTATTAACCTACCTCAGGATCAGGTGTTCAACCTTCAGGAAAACTTTCAACTGCTAAAACTCGATAAGGAAACTGATTTTTCTCGACGCGGCTTTCTGTTCTCTCTGGATGAAACAACGAATGCATCTGTTGTCGAAACAGCTCAGAGTAAATCTCAGAATGTCTTTACTTCATATCTGGCAGTTGATCATAACGCTCAAACAATCACTAACAGTAAAGGTTTATTGCAGATTAAAGTCTTCTCATCCAAGGAGTACAATCACCCTGATAATACCCCATGGACTATCAGTAACCTGCTTCGCAATACCCATTCTGATTGTGACAAACAGTGTAATAAAAGTTCGATAGCAGTTGCCTCAAACGATATAGCGTTCGACCAGGAATTGTCTGACCAAACTCTCTATGACATCAACTTCTTTTCTCCTCTTATAAGTCGAGGACACTCATCTTGTCAGATAAATAACCTTACGAAAAACGCCTTTTGTGAATTCGTATCTTCAGTCGTTATGGTCTTTACCCCTTACAACTCAGAAATCCCCCCTACAACTATTATTCATACAGTCAACCATGACAGACTGGAACAGATATATCTGATCAAGAGTGAAACCGAACTCTTTTTGCGAGATATCACAAAAATGAAAAAAACAGCCAAGGATTTTCTGGCTTTTCGGTTTGCTCAAATTGATAACGTAATAGCGCAAGAAAGGCCGAACTTGCCATCGCTATTTTATTTTATCGTTCGTTATTACATATCTCTTATCAAGGAGAACGGTTTCTTCGGTGAATCTTATAACCCAACTCCTGTATTCAATAAACTACCTGAAGAACCTATACCTGCCGAAGAACTTCTGGTCGCCTCTCGAGCCATAAAATCATTAGAAGACAGAAAGTGGGTGTCTGGAACGGCATCCGGTTCTGTGTACAGTGGTAACAGGCAAAGCTATAAAGTTCAAAATGAAATGCACGCCAATCATGCTCATGGCAACGCTATACAACGAGACCTTTTCCCCTCCGGTATGTATTACGAAGGCAATATTGTCAGCAGTGTTCTGGATATTCTGGCTGCAGACCAAATCAATAATGAAGAGCGCGAGCCAGACGCCGTTGTCACTAGCGGTGGAACAATGAGCATAAAGTCAGCTCTCTCTGCGCACTACAATCTTGCCAAAGCCAATCATATTGAAAACCCTGAAATGATTCTTCCTGTCACAGCGCACCCTGCTCACCTGAGGTCAGATGATAGTTTTGTCGTCAGATTTGCTCCTGTGAACGACTCTGGAAACAGCCCCTCTTATACTGTTGATCTTGAAGCCGTCGAAAAACTGATTAACAAAAACACAGTTCTTCTGGTTGGTTCTGCAGTTAATTATCCCTATGGGACAATGGACTCCATCGAAAAACTCTCTGAATTGGCAGAAAAATACAACAAACTTGAGAACCGGGTTCATAACAAGATCAGAGTTCACGTTGATGCCTGTCTTGGCGGTTTCTTTCTGGCGTTCCTCGATCGTAAAAAGCATGGCTTCGGTGAGTTTGATTTCCGGGTTCCCAATGTTCACAGTATCACCATAGATACTCACAAATACGGTGGCGCCCTCAAAGGCAGTTCAGTCGTTGCTTTCAGAACCAGAGACGTCGCCGACCATGCTTCATTTGTTGCGACGGAATGGCTAGGAGGAATGTTAGCTTCAGCTAATGAAGAGGGAAGTAAATCAGCAGGAGATTACGCCGCAGCCTGGGCTTCAATGGCCCTGATGGGGAAATCAGGTTACAGACAAAGAGCCGAAGCTTTATACCAAAGAGCAAAGGAGTTTGCTGACAAGGTCTGGAAAACTCGTGGCCTTGAGGTTATGGGAAAGCACTCAATGTGCCTAGCGTTCAAATCAAGAATTCACCATGACAGTGGTGAACCTGTTCTGAATATGGGGCATATCAAAGACTATCTGGGTTCAGCTGTAGAAAAGCCAAGATGGCGCTTCAACGGTCTTCAATACCCGGATGGGCTGCACTTCTGTGTCACAGGTCCTCAGCTTCCAGAAAACAATCCAGATATTGTTGAACGCTTTGGCACAGACCTGAAAAAAGCTGCAGAACAAGCTGAATGGCTGACTATCACTGGAGTTCCTCCAAAAGGGGGTAATGTTTACGGTGCAAGTTCGGTCAACATCAGTTTTAAACATCCTGAGTGCAAGGTCGCCT
Source organism: Endozoicomonas sp. OPT23 (assembly GCF_009653635.1). Taxonomy (GTDB): domain Bacteria; phylum Pseudomonadota; class Gammaproteobacteria; order Pseudomonadales; family Endozoicomonadaceae; genus Endozoicomonas_A. Next base: position 152,623 of record NZ_PPFD01000004.1, read on the forward strand.
TTATTAAAGCGGCCGGATACCTGACCCGAACAGTTGATGACATGGAAAAACAGCTGGAAGATTTTCAGTTTGATATGCTCAGTATCCTGAATAAAAATCTTGGCATAAGACCCTCCTTTGATTTATTGGAGTGCCCGAATGAATAACGGTGGAGCTTCATCGTCAGGCTGACCAATGTTACTCTTTAAACACCGACATGCTATGGTTGCCCGTTGGTAGATATGAACAAGCCCAACTGGCAACCCTCTGCGTTCACATGGAGAGAACATGACAAACCGCCCAAGCTTCAGAGCCTTATTTACTCTGATTTTTCTCACCAGCCTGTTGTCAGCCTGTGGCTTTCATCTACGTGGAAAAATGGATATTGCCAGTGAAATCGCCAACCTGAGTGTTTCAGGTAACGACATTCCCTATATGCGAGCCCTGAAATCGGCTCTTACCAGTACCGGTATTACCGTTACCGATGACGCAGAATATCGTCTGATACTGAAGAGCCTCGAAAAAGATTCCGGAACCCAGACCGCTGCCAGTGCTGGCCGCTATGAACGAACACTTTCTATCAAAGCGACCTACCAGTTGCAGACTCGTGATGGCCTTCAGCTGTTTGCCCCCATGGTCATTGCTAACGAACGCTTCATGACTGAAGACAAGAATCAGGTGAACGCTGCCCAGAGTGAAGAGACTTACCTGTTTAAACAATTGCAACGGGAAGTGATCAGCTCTACGGTTCGACGAATTGCCGGTATCTCCGGTGATGCTCTGACCAAAGAAGAAGCCAGAGCCCGAACAGCTGTTGAAGCCGAACAAAAGGCCGCTGAAGCCCAGTAATGAAACTCAGACCTGACCAGCTAACAGGACAGTTGCAATCGCAACTGTCCCCCATCTATATCATCAGTGGTGACGAGCCTCTTCAGGTCTCCGAATGCTGCGACCAGATTCGTCAGAAAGCCCGTGATTCCGGCTTCACAGAACGTCATGTTTATCATGTTGATAACAGTTTCGACTGGAGTGATTTTCTGGAAGCCGCCCACAGCCTGTCACTCTTTGCTGAAAAGCAGATCCTTGAACTGAGGATGCCCAACGGCAAGCCTGGTGACAGTGGTCGTAAGGCGCTGATGGAATACGTTAAGCAGCCATCACCAGACAACCTTGTCATCATGGTGACGGATCGACTGGATGCTGCCACACAGAAGTCCAAATGGTTCAAAGCGGTTGATCAGGCTGGAGTCTTCATTCCTGTCTGGCCCATTGAACACGATAAGTTGCCCGGCTGGATTGCCAGACGTTTGAGAGTTCAAGGCTTTGAAGCAACACCTGAAGCTCTGGCTCTGCTGGCAGAGCGTATCGAAGGAAACCTGTTGGCGGCTTCTCAGGAGATAGAGAAGCTGAAACTGCTGGCAACAGACAATCGCATCAGTGCAGACACCATTCGCGAAGTGGTTTCAGACAGTGCCCGCTACGATGTCTTCCAGCTCTCTGATGTTGCTCTCAACGGTGATATTAAAGGCGTCGTTCGAATACTGGCCGGTCTGCGCAGTGAAGGTATTGAACCTCCCATTATTCTTTGGGCACTGGTTCGGGAGATTCGCCTGCTCAGCCATATCAGCCGGCTCAGATCTAAAGGCTCCAGCACAGATGCGGCCATTGAAGCTGCAGCCAAAGCTCACGGTATTGCACCTTTTATTTTGAAAAAGCGCCGAGGGTTGATGGAAAAATGCATGGGCAGAAACAGTGAGCAGACCTTCAGACGCTTGCTGATTCATGCCGGAGTTATCGATAAAAGCATCAAAGGTCTGGAACGTCTGAATACCTGGGATGAACTGCTGACCCTCAGTATGGAGCTTGCAGGCGCTCCTCAACTGGCAGGCTTAAAGAGATAAAGTCAGGTTTGTGGCTGCAGGAAGATATCATCCAGATTATCTTCCCTGTCACCGCCCAGACCAGTGAAGCTCACGACTCTGCGATTCAGGTTAACGATTCTAGGTGTCTCGTTTTCCAGAGCAATAGTCACTCTGGAAACCACTTCAATAGCAAAGTCATTAAATCGCTCATCAAACACCCAGGTCTCACGAGCCCTCTGTTCTATAACGGCGCTGTCGGGGCCTGTCACTACAATCACACGCTCCAGCAGCTCTTCCTTATGGTTCAGCCCATAACGTTCAATAAGATCTTCCGCTCGAGACAACAACTCTCGACCACTGTCTGCGGAAACCCCTGAGGCATTGGTGAAACGCAGCTGAGCCCTTTCAGAGTAGAGACTTTGCAATAAATCAGCTTCACCATCTCGAAAGGCTTTTTTATGGGTGTCCAGAAACTCCGAGACTACCATCTCATCCAGTTTCGATACCTGTTTCTGATTATCGGATGGGCTACAACCAAGCAGCATTATTGCGAGCACAACGGTAACAAACGCTCGATACATAGAAAAATACCAGTTAATAAAAGTGACTCACGCAATAGAAGCTGAACGACTGAGGGTATGAAGAACTAATCTGGATGAGTAAATTCTCACCTGGGTCTGGCAGGTCAAAAATCAGGCAGATTGAAACAAAATTCATCGCTCATGCATATCACTCTTCAAAAAGCACTTACGATGATTACCTATTGCGATAACAGATATTACTTACTAGACGCATTTGAAACAAGCAATAAACGGCTATAAAGGCCTTTTCAGCGACGCCGATGGTTCGAAAGACCTGAGGTTGTGTTCATTCACCGCCTGCAATTCATTCGAGCTATTCAATCGAGCTATTTAATCGAGCAAAGGAGATGCTGATTATGATGTTTAGAAACCTGCTGGGAGCAGCCATGGCATTGCTGGTAGCAGGCTGTGCCTCCTTTGACTTCATGCCCGGCAAAGATATCAAGTCTACTTATAACCACCAATGGTCCAAGGCCAAAAACCTGACCTACGCTGGCGGCATGCGCTCCAGGGTTCATGACCAGCAGCTGCCTGCCGGAGCCTATGACAATAAAGGCAAGCTTCAGGACTATAAGCTCGGCAATATCTCGCACCCTGCCTATGGCAGTTCCAGTGGCGTGACTGGAGTCACCGTTCAACCTTATGGTGCTTTTGAGCACTTCTACTGGGGATGGACAGTGCCTGGCGCCAGCCACTATCAGGAAAACCGTTTCTTTGGCTGGATGCCCATGGAGATGGGCAAGGATGAGAACCTTGCCAGAGAAACTCTGGAACGGATGCTAAGCAGAGCCTCGTTGAGCATACTCAACGACATGAACTACAAGTACAAACCAGTAAAAACACCCTATGAAGTACAGGGACAGAAGTTCAAACAGTGGTACCTGGAACAGACTGGCGGCAACTGCTCTTTCGCCCGAATGAACTGCGTACTGAGTTTATTTGTACCGACTCCCATGGCGATCAGTCAGGCACCGTTCTTCAGCTACTACAGCATGGCCGGACAGCCCGCATGGTTCTTCCAGGCCAACACCAGTGAAACCTTTCCAAGGCTGGCAATCACTCAGGGTGAAGGCCTGAAGAGTATCAGCGAGAATGTCTTCTACCAGAAGCTCAGCGCCCGCCTGCCAGGCTGGCTTTACTTCTACGAAGCACCAAACGAAGTAGGCACGGGTGATAACAACAAGACTATCGCCTACCCCTACATTCTGGAGAAAGGTAAACCACTGCTGTTTATTCGTCCCACTAACAAGTAATCCTTATTCAGCCTCCAGTAACTTTACTGGGGGCTGAATCTACTCAATTTTCCTCTCAACGCCTGCACCCCTGCTATAGTTTCCCCAGCAAAACCAGACAATAACTCCAACGACTGAGCAGGAGACTCCGTTTTGCCCTCTGCCACCAAACCTCTCGAAGATCAACCCACTCAACGCAGCCAGTTTAGTTCCCGGCTTGGCTTTATCATTGCAGCCGCGGGCTGTGCAGTCGGTGTTGGTAATATCTGGAGCTTCCCCACCCAGACAGCCCAGAACGGTGGCGCAGCCTTTGTGCTGGTTTATTTGTTTTTCTCTTTTGTATTAGCCTACCCCGCCCTCGTCGCGGAGTTGACCATTGGACGATATAGCCAGTCCAACTCTGTTTCAGCACTTACCGGCTTGGATCAACGCCGCTGGGTGCAAAGAATTGGGCTGATCACCAGCTTACTGGGGCTTGCCACACTGACTCTGATCTACAGCTTCTACAGTATCGTTGCCGGCTGGTTTATTGGCTTTACTGTATCGCCCGTCCTGAAACTTGCTGGCATTGATGCAGCAGCGAACTGGCTGACCAGTTTTAATACACCATCAACGATTACACTGACCCTTGTTTTTATGGCAGTCACCACATTAATTGTGACTGCCGGAGTCAGACAGGGTATCGAGAAGTGGTGCAATCGTTTGATGCCTTCTCTATTTATTCTGCTGGCAGTACTGATTGTTTTTGTATTGCAAAAGCCCGGCGGTATGGAAGGCCTGAAAGCTTACCTGCTTCCAGATTTTTCACGAATATTTGACCAGAAACTGCTGATTTCAGCGTTGGGGCAATCCTTCTTCTCAATGTCGCTGGGAGTAGGTTGTATGCTGGTCTACGGCTCTTACCTGAAGAAACAGGCTAACCTGCCCCTGACTGCTTTTCAGGTTGCAGCGGTAGACAGCAGTGTTGCCTTCTTTGCTGGCCTGCTGATTATCCCCTGCATGTATGTTGCCATGCAGCAGGGCGTTGAGATCTACAATGCCGATGGTCTGCTGCACAGTGCAGATACACTGGTCTTCACCGTATTACCTTCTTTGTTCAATCAACTGGGCGCTATTGGTCATCTCGTTGCTGTCGCCTTCTTTGTACTGCTCGTGATAGCAGCACTGACTTCTTCCATATCACTGATTGAGCCTACGGTTGCCTGGATGGTGGAGAACAGACAGTTCAGACGTCGCCGTGCCAGCTGGCTGATCACTGCTCTGGCATCACTCCTGTCGATTGGCATTATTCTGAATTTTGACACACTGTTCGGGCTGGCCATCACTCTGGCCACTCAATACTTCCAACCCATACTCTGCTTAATGTTTGCTGTTTATGGCAGCTGGATCATGAGGCAGGATCGCTTGCTGAAAGAGTTAAGCCAGGGTTACCCGGATATCAAGGAAGGATGGTTCTGGAAAATCTGGCCCTGGTATATCAGAACTGTATGCCCCGGGTTGATCCTGCTGTTATTTCTCAGCAATCTCTGACTGTTCAATTTATAAGGCTTTTGTCGATCAAAATTAGCTGCCCAAAGGGCAGCTAATTAATCTAACCCCGTTTATACTTCTGCCCTTTATCTGCTTCGTTGTTAAAAAGTATTAAATAATATGACTCTTGCTTCCTGGTTATCCCTGCTGGCCATTTGCGTTCTTGGTGCTGTTTCTCCTGGCCCCAGTCTGGCTGCTGTTATGAAAAGTACCCTTCAGGGATCGAGAACCCATGGCATGGTAACAGCCATCAGCCATGCCTTTGGCATTGGTCTTTATGCGTTTCTGGTTGCAGCAGGTATTGCCGTCGTTATTACCGAAACCCTATGGCTTTTTCAGGTAATCACTTATGCAGGTGCCGCTTACCTTGCCTGGATGGGTTACAAGTCTCTTGCTTCAAAATCGTCTCTGGTTAATGAAGAACAAAACACTGGGCCATCCATTTCTTTCAAACAGTCTGCTCTCGATGGTTTTCTGATTTCCTTTCTTAACCCAAAGATCGCTGTCTTCTTTCTGGCTCTGTTCAGCCAGTTTGTAACACCAGAAACGACATTGATCACTCAGCTGCTTATGGCGCTGATGGCAACACTCTGTGATGGTATCTGGTACTGCATGATTGCCGGCGTAGCAGGGCACGCAAAAGTACTGCCAATGTTGAGAAGGAATGCGACGATGGTTAATAGAATCTGCGGTGCTTTACTGATTTTTGTGGCACTGAGAATTCTGGCGCTTTAGCAGAATTAGTTTTAGCTAAATATCTGGCTTTGAATCTGATTTCAAAGCCAGTAATAATTACTCTGTAATCGACAGGGTGTAAGCGGTATATCCTGCGAACAGAATTAATAGTGTTATTGATAGATTCCAGCCAGTACTGTCCCGACAAAAACATTTATCAGCCATTTTTTATCGATGCCGTTATGGCACCAGCGCCGAACAAAGCTGTCCCACTGAAGCGATTGAACCATTTTCTAGCATTATAGGATTGAACTTGCTCCCTCAGTTTGCCCGCAAATAACGTATAAAACGTAATATTTAACGCAACGATCGAAAGAAAGCTAACAACCAATATTAAAATCTGTGGCAAAAAGGCTTCAGCAGGCTCGATAAACTGGGGTAAGAATGCAACAAAAAACACAATGTCTTTTGGGTTTAGTGCAGTCACTAAAAAGGCTCCTCGAAACAGGGAGAAAGCCGAAGAGTTGCTCGTGCTTTTGTTAGAAGAAGTGAGTTCAACTTCTGCAAAAAAAGTTTTTATTCCGAGGTAAATGAGATAACCAACACCAAACCATTTCAATACCAAAAACAATGTCGATGAAGCCGCTAATATAGCACCGAGACCTAGCAAAGATAATGACATGGCCGTTAAGTCACCAGCAAGCACACCGGCTACTAATGGTAATACCGACTTTTTACCATGCACCATTGCCTGGCTCATAGCTAATATGACCGTTGGCCCAGGGATAATGCAAAAGATTGATACGGTGGTTATAAACGCTATCCATGTCTCAACATTCACAATCTACTCTCCTTGTCGATTGAAAGTTAACAATAGAATAAACGAACAAGGGGAGCAAAAGCTCCCCTTGTTCAGACATAGATGTGCTATTTCTTAATCAGTCGAGCAAAGATACATCCCTGATCGCACCTTTATCCGCACTGGTCACCATAGCCGCATACGCTTTCAGCGCTGCTGATACTTTTCGCGGACGTTCTTTCAACGGTTTCCAGCCATCCTTACCTTTGGCATCCATCACACGACGACGTTCAGACAGCTCTTCATCGGTCAGCTGAACATTGATGGTGCGGTTAGGGATATCGATACGAATGATATCGCCTTGCTCAACCAGACCAATGTTGCCACCCGCAGCTGCTTCTGGCGAAGCGTGACCAATAGACAAGCCTGAAGTACCACCCGAGAAACGACCATCAGTCAGCAACGCACACTCTTTGCCCAGGCCTTTGGATTTCAGGTAGCTGGTTGGGTAAAGCATTTCCTGCATACCTGGGCCACCTTTCGGCCCTTCGTAGCGAATAATCACCACATCGCCAGATTTCACTTTGTCTTCCAGAATATCGCTTACGGCACCTTCCTGGCTTTCACAGATATGAGCAGGGCCTTCAAACACCAGAATACTTTCGTCAACACCGGAGGTTTTAACCACACAGCCATCCAGTGCGATATTACCGGTCAGAACCGCCAGGCCACCTTCAGAACTGTAGGCATTTTCAAGGGAACGGATACAGCCTTCTTCACGGTCATCATCCAGAGTTGGCCAGCGAGTGTCCTGACTGAATGCTTCTGTCGTACGAATGCCAGCAGGCCCTGCTTTAAAGAAGGTATGAACTTCTTCACTGTCAGTCTGCTTGATATCCCACTTGGCCAGAGCCGCTTTCATGGATTCGGCATGAACCACCGGAATGTCACTGTGCAATAAACCGGCACGGTCAATCTCACCCAGAATACCGAACACACCACCAGCACGGTGAACGTCTTCCATATGGTATTTCTGAATGTTTGGCGCAACCTTACAGAACTGAGGTATTTTTCTGGAAAGCGCATCGATGTGCGACATATTAAAATCAACACCGGCTTCCTGAGCGGCTGCCAGCAGGTGGAGAATGGTGTTGGTAGAACCGCCCATGGCGATATCCAGCATCATGGCATTTTCAAACGCCTTGAAGCTGGCGACATTACGAGGCAATACAGATTCATCGTCCTGCTCATAATAACGCTTGGTGATATCAACAATCTTGCGACCGGCTTCCAGGAACAACTGCTTACGATCAGCGTGAGTCGCCAGCATGGAACCATTGCCCGGCAGGGAAAGACCCAAAGCTTCAGTCAGACAGTTCATGGAGTTGGCAGTAAACATACCGGAGCAGGAGCCACAGGTTGGGCAGGCAGAACGCTCGTACTCGGCAACAGTCTCATCGTCTGCATCAGAGGCAGCAATAACCATGGCATCAACCAGATCCAGTCCGTGCGAAGCCAATTTGGTTTTACCGGCTTCCATTGGTCCACCGGAAACGAAGATAACCGGAATGTTCAGGCGCATCGCTGCGTTCAGCATTCCCGGGGTGATTTTGTCACAGTTGGAAATGCAGACCAGAGCATCCGCGCAATGGGCATTCACCATGTATTCAACGGAGTCGGCAATAATGTCGCGGCTTGGCAGGGAATAAAGCATGCCGTCATGGCCCATGGCGATGCCATCGTCCACAGCAATGGTATTGAATTCCTTGGCTACACCACCGTGTTTTTCAATTTCTCTGGCGACCAGCTGGCCCATGTCCTTCAGGTGAACATGACCCGGCACAAACTGGGTGAAGGAGTTGGCAATGGCGATAATCGGTTTTTTGAAATCATCATCCGTCATGCCTGTAGCGCGCCACAAAGAGCGTGCGCCGGCCATATTACGGCCATGGGTTGAAGTTCTGGAGCGATATGCGGGCATGACAATGTCCTTTATTACTGTTCTCTGACTCTTGTCCGTACGATGGGCAGAAGGCCTCTATTCAGCCGACCCTGTCCTTGGCGACTGGGGGAGTATACCAAATCCGGTGTAAACACATAGTTTGGTATTAAGTGTGTAGACACACGTCATCGATTATTAGACTTTTCGGGTACTTAAGAAGGGATATATCAACAGGTATGACACTGCCCAATCACGAGTGACCAGGCAATGAGTAAAGCAGATCAACGATTATGGTATTGCGCTTTGCGCTCAATATACTGCGCCACCAGATCATCCATCACTTCCTGATCAAACTCTCTCAGGTTAGCCAGAATCATGGTCTTTTTACCTTCGCCAACGACAACACCGTTATCTTTGAAAACAAAGCCAAGGGTTACATTACCGCGCTTGCCGTTCACATCCAGATAGGCATGACTGGCTTCAATTTCAGGCTTTTTCAGGTCAACAGAATTAAGATGAACGGACATGCTTTCATAAATCACCAGCGGTCTGGCGACATTGATCATGACGTTCTTTTCCTTCATCAATGGCACGAGAACATGGGGGAAATTTTCACCGGAAAAGGCAACGTAAGCCTTAATCAACTGTTCAATCAACTGACCATCGTGGTTCTTGTCACCGCTATGCTCTATGCGCAGGTACTCTTTTTCTTTTGCGTCACAGATAATCTTGTCATCGTTATCACCGGTAACGATATGTAGGCCAACACCTTCACTGACCATACCACTGAAGTTAACCCGCATGTCGCTGTAGAGGCCTTCTGACATCAGAATACGTGCGAACAGCAGGTCTCCTGGTACACAGAATTTCTTGGTATCAACATCGTGGAGAGGATTAAAATCGTTGGCAACATCTTTGGCGAAGGCACTGGATTGCTCTCGGGTGAAAGAGAAAAGGTTATCTTCCAGTTCTGTACAATATTGATTTAAAAGCATAACGGTAATTTATTCAGCAGCCCGCCTACATAAAAAGTAAACAAAACCGCTGGATTTATTCTTTCCTCAATCCGGGGAATACAGATCACCAACAGGGTGATCCAATAAAATAGTATGACTGTTCCATCATACCGACAGGCCACCATTACAACTGTTACGAAATCGTAGCTTTTTGTTTATTGAAGCCTTACCCGCGAATGTCCTTATCAACGGTGAGTAACAAATAACGTCTTTTTTCGTTCAGGACTGCTGTTTCTTTTTATGTCCGGCCAGAGCAGTGATGCTCCCCATCCTGCCATCATAGATAACAGAAATGCCAGAGGCAGAGATTCCATTGCCTGAAAATAAGGACCAACTGCATCCAACTGCTGCAACCAGAGCTTTCCCACAAGGATCATTGTCGCCCCTGTAATCATTGAAACCAAAGCACCAACTGATGAATAGCCTGACCAGAACAGCCCAAGAATCATAGCAGGTGAAAAAGTGGCTGTGATGCCCGACATACCAAACACCGCAAACCAGAAGACCGTATGCCCCGGCAAAAGCTTCGCTACAGCCAGGGCCAGCAGCAGAGCTACAGTCGCCAGCCCCCAGGTGATTTTTCGAGAGTAAGTCGTATTTTTATTACTGGTCAGCAGGCTTTCTTGTCCATACAGCAACGCATCACAGGTTACAGCACTGGTTGCCTGCATCAACAGGGATGAGAAAGTAGACATAATGGCCGCAAGAATAGCCGCGACATAAAAGCCAACCACAACTTGAGGAAAGAAGGACTGCGTCAGCATCGTCAGCACATTCTGACCGCCATTCCCCAACACCGTCTCTGGATTCACATCAGCAGACGTATAAAAGCACCGGCCAATCATGCCAATAAACACGGCGGCTGAATCTGTCAGTAGTGTATAGATCAGAGCGACCCAGCGTCCGCAACGAATTTCACCCGAGTCTCGAATAGCAATAAAACGGGAGAATATATGAGGCGTGCCCAGAAACCCCAGACCAATAGTAAACAACCCCAGAATTTCGAAATATCTTAGCCAGCCTTCATCAGGACCAATCACCGTCAACAGGGCAGGATCAATGTCTGCCAGAACTGTGAACAACCCTTGCTCCCAGGGCCAGAAAAAAGCAGCAGCAACTGGAACCAGAAGCAGAGCCACCAGCATCATGCTGCCTTGAATACAGTCCGTCCAGGCAACGGCCAGAAAGCCACCTGCAGAACTGTAAAGGGTGACCACCAGAAAGCCCACTATCGCACCCACTGCGTAATTCCAGTTCAGAGAGTGTTCAAGCAAGGCACCTGTCGCATCAATTTCTGCAGCGGCATAGAGCGTACAGAAAATCGTCAAACATACGACAGAGGTATATCTGATCATTTTATGCAGCGAGGGAAAGCGATGCAGGAAGTAATCGGTAGTGGTTAAAGCTCTGGACTGATCAATCTCTCTGCGAAAAGGTTCTGCCATCACAAACCATGCAATGGAAACACCTATAAGCTCTCCTACAACCACCCAGAAAGCACTCAACCCTGCAATAGCACCAAGGCCAGTAAGCCCTAACAGCAACCAGGCTGACTCTCCTGTCGCCTGAGTGGAGAGTGCCGTCACGAAATAACCGAGCTGCCGACCTCCGGTAAAGAAGTCAGCAACACCTTCGGTTTTTCTGGAAGCCCGATAGCCCAGCCACCCCAGCAACACAAAGTAGAGACTAATAGCCAGATAGCCAGACATCAGACTTACCTATCGTGTTACCGGGATATTAAGTGTTTCCTGAAGCTGCCCTGATAATGACTCAGGCCAGCGGGAAGTGACTGTTTTCATTTTAGTAAAGAAGCGCACACCATCAGGACCGTGCATATTCAAAGGCCCGAACATGGAGTTCTTCCAACCACCGAAGCAGTGCCACGCTACCGGAACCGGAATAGGTACATTGACGCCGACCATACCTGCTTCGCACTGTTCACAGAAATGGTTGGCTATGGCACCTGAGCGCGTGTAAATAGCGGCACCATTACCATAGGAGTGCTGATTAACCAGTCGCAGGGCTTCTTCGTAACTTTCTACCCGTACAACGCAAAGCACAGGACCAAAAATTTCCTGCTGATAGATAGACATGGTTTCTGTCACTGAATCAAACAACGATGGCCCTATAAATGATCCGCAGGGGAATTCTTTGTTGCGACCGTCGACACAAAGATCAGCGCCTTCTTCAATACCTTTTTCAATCAGGGAAACAACGTTGCTGTAATGTTGCTGGGTGATCAGCGGACCAAAGTCAGGGGACGACTGCCAGCTGCCTACCGTCAGGTTTTCAATTTTTCTGGCCAGCTTTTCCACCAGCTGATCACCAGTCTTTTTACCAATCGCCACGACAACAGATATAGCCATACAGCGTTCACCGGCACTGCCATAGGCCGCTCCGGTCAACTGTTCTGCGGCCAGATCAAGATCTGCATCCTCCAGCACCAGAGCATGGTTTTTGGCACCACCCAAAGCCTGAACCCTTTTTCCATGAGCCGAAGCTTTCTGATAAATAGATTCTGCAACTGACGATGAACCGACAAAACTCACTGCGTGTACATCAGGATGCTCAAGCAGGTGATTAACCGTATCCGCTGAACCATGAACAAGGTTCAGTACACCATCAGGCAAACCCGCTTCTTTAAGCAGCTCAGGGTAAAGCGCTGGCGCAGAAGGGTCTTTCTCTGACGGTTTCAAGACAAAGGTGTTGCCACAGGCCAACGCTATGGGAATCATCCACAGAGGCACCATGGCAGGAAAATTAAAAGGGGTGATACCAACGCATACGCCCACAGGTTGCATAATACTCCAGCAATCAATGCCCTTAGCCGCATTGCGTGAGTGCTCTCCTTTCAATAACTCGGGAACCCCGCAGGCAAATTCAACGACATCTATCGCCCGGGCTAATTCTGCGGCTGAATCTTCACGAGTCTTCCCATGCTCATTCGACAGTCGCGTGGTGATTTCCAGACTGTGTTTTTCCAGCAACTCCCTGAATCTAAACAGTATGCGAGCTCTGGAAATAGCAGGTGTCGCTTTCCATTCAGGTAAAGCCTTCAGTGCAGAGCTAACAGCAATATCGACATCATTTTTATTTGAATCGGGCACGCTGCAAACCAATTGATCACTGGCCGGATTAAATACCTGAATTCGGCCTTTTGCATGACTTTCCCTGTACTGACCTCCAATAAAGTTCATTCTCTCCAATGACATACAGTCGTCTCTTCGGTGAGTTATTAATGTGTACTCAAACTACTGTTGCTTTAACAAAGTTTCTGAAGCTGCTCTGCCAACACGCTGATGATGCGATCTATGCCTTCTTTTTCGATAATCAAAGGAGGACAAAGAGCAAGCACTTCACCGTTTGCTCTGGTCATCACGCCCGCTTCGAGGCAGGCTCTGAACAGCCTCAGCGTTCTGGTTCCAGCCACTGCAGCTGGGTCAGGCGTTATCTGAATGGCACCTGTCAGCCCGAGATTGCGAATATCATCAACAAAAGGCAGCCCTTTCAGGGAGTGAATAGCCTCCTGCCAATAGCCTTCCAGCTCCTGCACCCGATAGAACAGACCATCCCGTTCATAAATATCCAGAACAGCGCCCAAGGCAGCACAAGCAGCGGGATTTGCAGAAAAGGTGTAACCGTGGAAAAAGTCGACCAGCGTTTCGCTATTAGCTGTAAGCGTGTCGTATATCTTGCGCTGGGAAAAAACAGCACCCATGGGAATCACACCGTTGGCCAGCGATTTGGCGGTGATGATAATGTCCGGAACAATACCGAACCGCTCCTGACTGGAAAATGGATGTCCCAGCCTACCCATAGCGGTGATGACTTCATCGACAATCAACAGAATATCGTGCTGATCACAGATACTTCTCAGCCTTTTCAGATACCCGGCAGGAGGAACGAGCACACCACCGGAACAGCAGAGAGGTTCAACAATCACTGCAGCAATATTATCCGCCGAGTATTTATCAATTAAACCGAGAAGCGCATCTGCCTGACGATGATCTTCCGGTGGTTCGCCTTTATTAAATTTCAGGTCACTTAGTGCCGCTGGCAGCTTATCGGTGTGCTGCAAAAGGTTAGGACAGTAGCGAGTATTATTGGGAATTCCGCCCACGGATATAGCACCAAAACCAGCACCGTGATAACCCATTTCGCGACCGATCAAGCGAACCTTATTCTTCTTACCTCTTAACTGCTGATAGGCCAGAGCCATTTTCATGGCTGTTTCTGCGGCTTCTGAACCGGAATTCACAAAGAAGGTCTGCCCAAAAGAATCTGGCAGATAATTCAGCAGCCTTTCTGATAATTTAAAAGGCAGCTCATGGGTAATTTGATAGCTGGGAGAGTAATCCAGTTTGCCAATCTGTTCGTATACCGCCTGAGCAATTTCTTTATTGCCATGACCGAGACTGGAACACCAGAGGCCACTGATGGCATCAAGTACTTTACTGCCATCATCCAGTGTGTAGAAAAGCCCTTGCCCTTCAGTTAGTAATTTTGGTGATTGTTTGAAATTACGGTTTGCTGAAAATGGCATCCAGAAAGAATCAAGCCGGTTTGATTCTGTAGACGGTTGAGCCTCTGGCATTCTTGCTCTCCAACCCGATTTGAGAAAGGCAGAGTATAGACCTCATTTTATTTGTTGGAGTGAATACTCACATTTCATAGTATTAGATAAGAAGATGAATCAGGGAGCATATATGACACAACAAACACTGGTCTGGTTTCGTAACGACCTCAGAGTTCACGATAACCCGGCTCTTTATTCTGCTTGCCAGGAAAGTCAGGTGATCGCTGTTTATCTGACCTTCAGTGAACAGTGGCAAACTCATAATGAGAGTAATAATAAGCTCTGGTTTGCGATGCAAAATCTTCAGGAATTAGAGCAAAACCTAAAAGCACTGAACATTCCCCTGATCGTTTTAAAGGCTGACTCCTTCGACAAAGCTTCGGGCATGCTGCTGAAACTGGCTAAGCAACTCAGCTGCACCGGCATCAGCTGGAATGATAAGTACGGTCTGAATGAAGAGTTACGGGACACTGAAGTTGAAAGGGCATTCGCTGATTCAGGTCTGAATTGCCGCAGGCATAATGACCAGACCCTGTTTCGTCCTGGCACCGTACGCAATGGTAAAGGCGAATACTTCAAGGTTTTTACTCCCTTCAAAAAAGCACTCTACCGCCAGTTGCAGATAGAACAGTTAAACTGCAGTCCTGCTCCTGATAAACAGGAGGTTGTAACTGAAAAGCTGCCGAAATCCGTAAACTATATCGATCTATATCAACCTCTATCCGAGCAGGTCAAAGAGCTATGGTCTGTTGGCGAAGATGCTGCCCATGAGCGATTGACAGATTTCATAGAAGAGAAATCAGAAGATTATAAAAACTTCCGAGATTTTCCTGACCGTCCTTATACCAGTACTATCTCTCCCTATCTGGCAACAGGTGTACTTTCTGTTCGCCAGTGTTTTCATGCTGCCTGTATGGCCAACCAGGGTGAACTGGATACAGGCAACGACGGCCTGCAATGCTGGATGAGTGAACTGATCTGGCGTGAGTTCTATCGTCATATTCTTCACGGTTTCCCAAGACTGTCCAAACACAGGGCATTTGTCGAACACACTGAAAAACTTCCATGGAGTAACAATGAATCTAACTTCCAAGCATGGTGTGAAGGCCGAACCGGCTATCCATTAGTTGATGCCGCCATGAAACAGCTGCTGGCAACAGGGTGGATGCACAACCGCCTGAGAATGGTCAGTGCTATGTTCCTCACCAAAAACCTGATGATCGACTGGCGTAAAGGCGAAGCCTTTTTCATGCAGCACCTGATTGATGGTGATTTCGCCTCCAATAATGGCGGCTGGCAATGGTCAGCAAGTACAGGGACTGATGCAGCGCCTTATTTTCGAATGTTTAATCCGGTCAATCAGTCAGAGAAGTTTGATCCAAAAGGCAGCTTTATCCGTAAATGGTTACCAGAGCTGGTGAGTTTGAACGACAAGCAGATTCATGCTCCCTGGCAGCATAATTTTGATATCAACTATCCCGAGCCCGTAGTCGATCATGCCGAATCCAGAAAAGAGGTTCTTGCTGCTTTCAAGGCATTGAAATAAACCAGTCTGCGAAAATGCTGATAGATTTAAAGCTACAGGTTTAAAAAGGACGTAACACCATGGCCATTGTTTCCATTCCAGAGCCCAGCAAAGACATCACTCTCGGCATCAGCGCATGCCTGATGGGTGAAAAAGTCCGGTATAACGGCGGACATAAACGTTCTTCCTTCTGTATGAACCAGTTATCTAATTTCTTTCATTTTCAGCCTGTCTGCCCTGAAGTCGCCATAGGCCTTGGGATTCCCAGAGAACCCATTCGACTGGTCGGAGAAATGGGCAACGAGCAGGTTCGAGTCGTCGGTACTGACTCACCAGAGCTTGACGTCACAGAGCAGCTGGAAAATTACGGCAAAGAAAAAGCCATGGAATTGACGGATATCTGTGGTTATATCCTGATGCAGAAATCACCCAGCTGCGGTATGGAGCGGGTAAAGGTTTACCATAAAAATGGTTCGCCACTGGGTGCCAGCGCACCGGGTGCTTATGCCAAAGCGCTGATGGAAACCAAACCATTGCTACCGATTGAAGAAGAAGGCCGACTTCACGACCCGGTTCTCAGGGATAACTTCTTTACCCGTGTGTACGCCTATCACCGCTGGCAGACCGATGTACTGGCCAACCCGAGCTATAAGGCGGTGGTTGATTTCCACAGCATTCAGAAATACACGATCATGGCTCATGACCCTAAGGACTACACATCACTGGGGCGAATAGTCGCCGAAGGCGGTAAGAAACCGCTGGACGAGCTGATGAGTGAATATTTCACCGGCTTTATGGAAACCCTGAAACAACGGGCAAACCATAAGTCACATACCAACACCATGATGCACATTCTTGGCTATGTGAAAAAGAGTGTCGACAGTGCCGAGCGTAATCAGTTTCTAAAGCTGGTAGAAGAATACCGCCAGGGCATTGTTCCTCTGGTAGCGCCTATCACCATGCTCAGACACTTTATTGAAAACCATGGCAGTGACTATATAAAACAGCAGACCTATCTGGAGCCTCATCCGAATCAGCTGGGTTTGAGAAACCAGTTATAAACTAACGCAGGTATTTACCATGGACGGTATTACACCCTCGCCCTCTACATCACCAGAACCCTCTCGGAAAAGAAAGAGTGAGAGTCCATCATCCAGTTCTGTCAGCTCTGTTGACTTAAGTAAGCAATTCACGGATGACGAGCTCTTATATTCAAAGCCAAAATCTCGAAAACTGAGCGAGGCTCAGATAAGTCATACTCATGATGCACTGGATGATCAGTTGGTTGCGAAGTTTGTACATCATGTATTCTTTGACGATGAAAACAGAGAACCAAAAGCATCTATTACGGGCTATATCGCTCAGTTCAAACAGGTTTGTCGATTCAATCATGCTGATGGCGTAAGTCTGGACCTTTTAGAGCGCCTGCAAAGTTTGAAAAGCATGCAGGGCGAGTCCGATGATGAAGTAGTGCTAAAAAGATTGATCAAAAAAGAAAAGTATAATCATATCCTAGGTATTGAGTTTGTCAGAGACAGGCTCGACTGCAGCTCGACCAGGACACGAAAAAAACGAGATGCAGACCATGATATGAACCAGCGTGAAAGGCAAGATATCCACAGTTCCTCACCTGAGCCAGACGAAATAGGTGCCAGAAAAGTGCCAAATTTATCTGCTCTGGATTTACTTGATCAACTACCAGAAGAAATAACAGAAAGTATGAAGCTGGCTGATATTGCTTTTAATGAATTACCCATACCTCAAAACCCATCAAAAACTTTACTCAATCTTCGAACAGCAACAGTTCGCATGGAAGCAGTTATCAGAGTCACACGTCTTATTGCTGATCACGCCTATAAAAAGTCTGATGCAGTTTCCATTGCTCAACTAATGAGTAAAAGTCATTGGAAAGATGTAAGCTCTCTCAACCAGAGTCTTTTCAGGTGGTTTAAGGAATTAAGCATATCCGATGCGAAAGGACTTGGGCTTAAAGAAGAGCAACTTGAAGCTGTGAAAAACGCTTTTACACGTTCCTGAGTGACAACAACTGGGCTTTAACAAAAAATACGAAGCAGCAACTATGCGGCCTCGCATTTCTTAGAACTTACTCGCTCAAACCAACATTGTTCTTCTGCAGAACCTGTTCAGCACGGTAACTGGAACGAACCAGCGCGCCAGATACAACTTCTACAAAGCCACGATCCAGCCCCCATTGACGATACTTTTCAAACTCTTCCGGAGTTACGTAGCGATCAATAGGCAGGTGGTTCTTGGTTGGCTGCAGATACTGACCCAGAGTCAGGATATCAACATTGTGTGCACGCAGATCATCCATAGTCGCAACGATCTCATCTTCAGTCTCACCCAGTCCCAGCATCAAACTGGTTTTGGTCAATACTTCCGGCTTATGCTTCTTGGCGTGAGCCAGCACATCCAGCGTCTGCTGATAACCGGAGCGTGGGTCACGTACCGGATGGGTCAGTCGACGAACTGTTTCTACGTTCTGGGCAAAGACAGAGATGCCACTGTCTACTACCTTTTCAACATCTTTCATGATGCCCTGAAAATCAGGCGTCAGTGTTTCAACGTCGGTTTCAGGGTTAACTTCTTTTACACGCTTTACGACAGCAGCATAATGCCCTGCACCGCCATCTTCGATGTCATCACGGTTCACAGAAGTCAGAACCAGATACTTAAGGTTCATCAGACGAACACTTTCAGCAGTATGATCTGGTTCGTTTGCATCCAGCCAGCCTTTCGGGTTACCGGTGTTGACTGCACAGAACTTACAGGCGCGGGTACAGGTGTCGCCCATCAACATGATGGTAGCTGTACCGGAACTCCAGCACTCATTAATGTTCGGGCACATGGCCTCTTCACAAACGGTACTCAGTTTGTGTTCATGAACGGTGCTTTTAACCGCTTTGTACTTGGTGCCAGACGAAGCCTTGATACGCAGCCATTCCGGCTTACGCATGAAAGGTTGAACCGCTTCCCCATCACGGTTTGAGGCCTTAATACCATTCTTGATGGCAGTAATGCCTTTTTCGTTGACGAACTTCTCTCCACTGGATACCTGAGCAGATTGAATCTGAACAGTTGGAATCAGGTTGTTTTCGGTCATAAAGTCAGGGCCATTTTTTCAGGACTCAGTCGTTACTGCGAGTCCTCATCTATAGCTTCAGTGCATTCGGCAGTTGGTTTTTCGCCGTATTCACTCCGTACTGGTCAGCCTTCCCTGCTGACTCAGCCTCTGTTTTTCGAATTTCTTTCCTTTGCTCTTTTAAACAGAGTTTTCAAGAAAAGGAATCCCGTCATTCTTGGTATGGGCATCATTATACCCAAGTTCAGTCATAAGGCACTCAAGTAAGCGACTGCTCACTTCATCCCAGCTGACCGTATCAATCAGGTCCCTGAGCTGAGCGACCTGCAGCCCTTCATAACCACAAGGGTTGATACGATTGAACGGCTCGGTATCCATGTCCAGGTTAAAACTGAGGCCATGATAGCTCTTCATCTTTCTGAACCTAAGTCCCAGAGCTGCAATCTTGGCATCGTCGATATAGACACCAGGCGCTTCCGGTTTGGCATGAGACTCAATACCATAACCTGCCAGCACTTTAATAATGGCCTGTTCAATAGCGGAAACAATCTTTCGCGGACCACTGTCGGAACGTCGAACATCCAGCATCAGATAAACAACCAGCTGACCTGGCCCGTGATAGGTCACCTGACCACCACGATCGATCTTGATCACCGGAATATCACCCGGTGCCAGCACATGCTCTGCCTTACCAGCCTGCCCCTGGGTAAATACCGGGTCGTGTTCTACAAACCAGAGTTCATCAACCGTGCTGTCATCACGCTGTTCTGTAAAGGCCTGCATGGCTCGCCATACCGGCTCATAGGGCTGCCTGCCCAGATGTCGGACGTTCAGATCCATCAAATTACCATCTGTACTCGACCTGTTGCCATCAGGTCATCATAAATTGCTTTCAGTTGCGGCTCGCCGGTAGCAAAGATTGTCACCATCACTGAGGAAAACTTGCCAGTACGGCTGTCTTTCTCACGGAAGTTACCATCATAATCCGGTGCATGCTGTTTAATAATGTCACAGACCACCTGCTGATAATCCGGCGCGGCCTTGCCAACGATACGGATTTCATAATCACAGGGGAATTCAATCTTTGGTGCTTCAGGATTGCTCATAGCTTTATGTAATTCTGGTGCGCAGTCGCACACAATAAAATAGTGAACCAACCATTCCTCACCTCCGGTGGGAAATGGTTGTAAATTTCGTATGTCTAGGTGCTTGCACTGATAAAAATGCCTTCAAGCCGTGAAGCTTGAAGGCATCAGTAAAAGCTAAAACCGGATTATAATGTTTAGTTAAAGAAACTCATTACAAACAGACGAATACTGTCCCAGATGCGCTTGAAAATACTGCCACGTTCAACAGATTGTTGAGCCAATAGTGGTACTTCTTTCACTACCTCATCGTCCAGCATCACCTTCAGGGTGCCCAGTTGCTGGCCTGCTTCAACAGGTGCCTCAATCATAGGATTAACATCCATGATCGCTTTCAGGTCTTTGCCTGCTCCACGGGGAACGGTAACAATCAGATCTTTCTCGATACCGAGACTGATCTCATCCTTCTGACCTTTCCATATTTCTACAGACTTAAGAGGCTCGCCACCTTTCTTGATATCAACATTTTCAAAGAATCGGAAACCGTAAGTGAGCAGTTTCTGAGCTTCTTCCGCACGCTGTTTCTCACTTCTGGTACCAAGGACTACGGTAATCAAACGACGACCATCTTTTATCGCAGAAGCAGCAAGTCCATAACCGCTGGCCTTGATATGACCGGTTTTCAGACCATCTACGTATGGGTTGGTCCAAAGCAGTCGGTTACGATTGGCTTGACGACGCAGTGCCTTGCCGGTTCTTTTGTTGACGCCATATTGATAGTACTTCTGCGAGTAGATTTTGTAGTACTCAGGGTAGTCCTTAACAATATGCAGGGAGAGGATTCCCAAATCTCTGGCTGTGGAATAGTGATCATCTGCCGGCCAACCGGAAGCATTGGCAAAATGGGTGTTGATCATGCCCAGTTTACGAGCCGTATTGTTCATCAGCTGGGCAAAGGAGTCTTCACTGCCAGCAACATGCTCGGCCAGTGCCACACTGGCATCATTGCCGGAAACAATGATGATGCCTTTCAACAGTTCAGATACAGGAACCTTGTCGCCCACCTCGATAAACATGGTGGAGCCGCCCATACGCCAGGCTTTTTCACTGACCAGTACCTGATCATCACGACCGATATTGCCTGAGTCCAGTTCGATTTCACCAATGTAAGCCGTCATCATCTTGGTCAGACTGGCCGGGTGCATGGTTTCGTCAGGGTTGACCGATGCCAGTATTTCACCACTGTCGGCATCCATCAGGACATAACTTTTGGCTGCGATTTTCGGTGCTGCCGGAATCAGGGCACTGCTTTTAGCATGAACGGAACCTGCCGCCACCATCAGTGCCATGGCCGCCCATCCAGCCATCCGGCGAAGGGGGTTTGTCTGCTTCATCATTAAAAATGTTGCTCTGAAAACGGTTATTGACCGGTATTATAATGTTCCGGCTTGATGAGTTTAAGAGGCTGCTGTGCGATTACTGAGTAAGTTACTACTTACTGTACCGCTTTTTTCGGTACTTTGCGGTCTTCGTAAACCAGAAAAGGTGCATCAAACGCTCCCTCTTCCAGTTTTTCCAACAGGCTCTCGAGATGTTCCGGTGTCTGCACAGGCCCAATTCTTATCCTGTACAATGGATCCGGCTTTTCATCCCCTTTCATCACCTGAATTTCTCCGGCAATGGTTTCTGAAATTGCTCGTCGTAACATCTGGGCATTGTGGTAATTCTTCAAGGCTGCCATCTGCACAAACAACTGTTGCTTACTTCGTGCTTCTTGCTCCTGACGGGCAGCAAAGGCTTCAACATCAATGCCTTCAACTTTAACATTGGCAACACCGACATTGGCAAAGCCCAGTCTTTTCGCCGCAGCGTAAGAGAGGTCAATAACCCGGTTACTATGGAAGGGACCTCGGTCATTAACCCTCAGCACAACCGACCGGCCATTATCCCGGTTCATTACACGAACATAAGAAGGCAGTGGCAGGGTTTTATGAGCTGCGGTCATACCGTACAGATCATAAACTTCACCATTGGCTGTTCGCTTGCCATGGAACTTGGTGCCATACCAAGACGCAACTCCCACCTCTTCATAACCATTGGCTGAAGGCATAGGCGTGTAAGTAATACCATTGAGCGTATAAGGGGAGTCTTTTAACTCACCATTATGCACCCGTGGCACAGCATCAGGTATCTGGCTGATATCCCTTTTTTCTTTGGGCGGTCCGTCCTGAACAGTGACGCAACCTCCCAGAGCCAAAAGAGCAGATGCCAGAAAAACTCTGGTCATCTGCTGGTATGTTTCTCGTGCTGTCATTTAAGTTTGTTCTTTATACTTGCCCTGATTATCAGGGCTTATGCTCAGTGCTAGAGTTCAATGTTAGTTATCAGCAATGGTTTTATTCAATTTAGGAACAGCTGTTTTATAGCCTGACTTAACATCTCTTGCCAGCTGATACACCGCCATCGCATAGAGCTTGCTGCGATTATAGGTAGTGATCACGTAGAAGTTATGCAACCCCAGCCAGTACTCAGTGCCTTTGGCGCCTTCCAGCGTCATCGCGGCAACTTTTGCAGCATCAGGGACAACTGAAACTGGAGTCCAACCTGCATCTTCAACCTGCTTCAGAGTTTTCTTCGGTCTTACCGACTTGCTGACTACCTTCTGGTATTTAGCACCATGCACTTTCGCTCGGCTGACAATAGGTCGTCCTTCTTTCCAGCCATTTTCCTTCAGATAGTTGGCAACACTGGCAATAGCATCTTCTTCCTGCTGCCAGATATTGGCCTGCCCATCACCGGTATGGTCAACAGCAAAGACTCTGTAGCTGGACGGCATAAACTGTGGAATACCCATGGCTCCAGCATAGGAGCCGGTCAACTCAGAGGCTTCCAGTTTCTGTTCTCTGGCCAGAATCAGGAAGTTCTTCAATTCCTTGGTAAAGAATTTACTGCGTGGTGGGTAATCAAAACTCAGAGTTGAAAGAGCATCCAGCACCTTGAAACCACCGGTTTGACGACCGTAGTAGGTTTCAACTCCAATAATGGCAACAATGATATGAGCTGGCACACCGTATTTCTTTTCTACTTCTTTCAGTGTTTCAGCATGATCTTTCCAGAACTTAACACCCTTCTGGATACGCTCTTCGGTCATGAAAATTTTGCGATAGCCCTTCCAGGTCAGACGTTTCTCTGCCGGACGGCTGATCAGCTCCAGAACTCTATCAATCTTATTGGCCTGACCAATAATGGATTCCAGCTCCGAGCGTTTAAACTCTTCGTTTTCAACCAGATCATCGATAAACGCCTGAACCACTTCCTGGCTGGCATAGTCCGGTTGTTGTTCCTGCTTGCTGGCTTCGGCAAAAACTGGCCCTGCCAACAGGCAACTGCTTAATACAGCACTGATAATTGATGCGCGTAAGGCCATTTTTCTCATTTCCCCTCAGTCACTACTTTGGACATCCTTTTCCACAATCTATTCCAACAAGGGTGCGTGTAAACATAAGTGTCTCAATTCACTTTTACACCCTGATGTATCCTGAGTATTTTCTTACTCTACAGCAGTCGTCCATGGACAACTACAGTGCAACTGTAATGTGTTTGTCAGGATACCGGCAGCCTTAATATCCACCATAACACAGAGTAACTGCGCAGAGTTACAGTAGCAGGAATAGCCAGAACTACTGCAACTCTGCGGTTGTCACCTGAAAGGTTTATCGCCGTATATCGAGAAATGTTTTGTGGGTATGAATTGACATCAACATGCCAAAGCCTGCCATCAAGGTAACCAGTGATGTACCACCACGACTGACCAGTGGCAGAGGAACACCCACTACAGGAAGAATGCCGCTCACCATGCCAATGTTCACAAACAAATAAACAAAGAAAGTCAGGGTAATACTGCCCGCCAGCAGGCGACCAAAGAGGGAGGAAGCCTGAAAAGTAATCATCAGTCCACGACCGATAATCAGGGCATAAAGCCCCAGCAGAACCAGACAGCCCATCAGGCCAAACTCTTCCGCCAGAACCGCAATAATAAAATCGGTATGGCTTTCCGGCAAAAAGTTCAGCTGGGATTGCGTACCCATCAAATAACCTTTGCCATAAAGGCCGCCTGAGCCAATAGCGATCTTTGACTGGATGATATTCCAGCCCGAACCCCAGGGGTCACTCTCCGGATTCAGAAAGGTCAGCACCCGCTGTTTCTGGTATTCCCGCATAATGAAATGCCACATACCCCAGACAGCAGGCACAGCCAAAGCAACGGCTGAGAAAATAATCCGTTTCCTCAAACCTGCCAAGAGCAATACAAACAGTCCCGAAGCACCAATAAGCAGTGAGGTTCCCAGGTCAGGCTGCTTGGCAATCAGCACCACAGGAATACCGATAATCGCCAGAACAACAATGATGTCTTTGAGCGAGGGTGGCAGAGGTCGCTTGGAAAGGTAGGTCGCCGCCACAATCGGCATAATCAGCTTGATGATTTCCGACGGCTGAAAGCGAAAGCCCGGCAGCTGAATCCAGCGCTGGGCTCCCTTCGACTGAATCCCCACAAAAAGGACGCCTAGCAACAAAGCCACGCCTCCGGCATATATCCAGGGCGATAGCCTCATCAGCATTCGGGGTGGTATCTGGGCAATCACAATCATGCCGACAACCCCCACCACCATATACAATGCCTGACGTATAACCATGCTGGTGTTCTGGCCACTGGCGCTGTACAGAATAAACAGCCCTGCACCGCACAGGATCAGCAGAAAGCCCAGCAACACAATGTCTACATGAAACTTCTCGGACCAGTGAGGCTCTTTGGAGAAACCATAGGGTTCATCAAGCTGACGGACAAAATCCTGACTGGCCATCACTTGCCCTCCTTTTCAGCATTCTCTTTCAGCTTGGGAATCAGGTAGTAATCCATGATTTCCCTGGCAACGTTAGCCGCCCCCTTATCATTCTCCACGATAACAGACAGTGCAATCTGAGGGTCTTCAATCGGGGCAAAGGCAACAAACAGACTGTGGTCACGCTGAAACTCTTTCAACTTTTCAGCATCATAGTCTTCGCCCTGGGCGATACTCACGACCTGGGCCGTGCCTGTTTTACCAGCCATTCGATAGGGAAGGTTACGACCAATGCGCCAATGAGCGGTTCCCCTTTTATGGCTGACAACATTTTCCATACTCTTGATAACTGCATCCCAGTCGACTTCCTTCAGTTCAATGTCTTCGCCCCACTGTGGTCGTTGAACGTCTGGAAGGTCTTCCCGAACCAGCCTTGGTTGCACATGCTTACCCCGGTTAGCAACCAGAGTCACAGCCTCGGCCATCTGCATCGGCGTCGCCAGCATATAGCCCTGACCGATAATGGCGATAATCGTTTCACCCGGATACCAGGGCTGGCCATAGGCGCCGCGTTTCCATTCAGTAGATGGCAGTAAACCGGATCGCTCTTCATAAATGTCGATACCCGTCTTGCGGCCATAGCCAAATTCACTTAGGAAATCATGCATACGGTCAATGCCGTATTTCCCGGCGAAGTTGTAAAAGTAGGTGTCGTTGGAGCGATAAATGGCTTTATCCAGATTAATCCAGCCATCACCACCGCGCTTCCAGTTTCTGAATTTATGTTCACTGCCCGGCAGCTGAAACCAGCCTTTATCGAATATTTTATCTTCTGCCTTAACGGTGCCACTGGACAACAGCCCCAATGCAACAACAGGCTTCACCGTTGAAGCAGGTGGATATTCACCCAAAGTGGCACGGTTGTAGAGCGGTCTTTCGATATCAGTATTCAGGTCATCAAAGGTGGAGTAGGCAATACCGGTTACAAACAGGTTGGGGTCAAAAGCCGGGTTGCTAACCATTGCCATCACGCCACCCGTCTTTGGATCAAGAACAGCCACTGAACCACGTCTGCCGTCCATTGCCTTGATGGCTGCATCCTGCAAACCGGTATCTATATAGAGATGAAGGTCCTGCCCCGGAACCGGGTCAACCCGTTTAAGAACCCGACTCACACGACCTCGAACGTTGACTTCGACTTCTTGGTAGCCCGGCTTGCCCAGCAACAGTTTTTCATAAAACCGTTCCAGACCGATCTTACCGATGGTGTAAGTGCCACTGTAGAGCGCGGGATCAAGCTTTTTCAATTCCCGGTCATTGATACGACCAACATAACCGACACTGTGAGCAAAGGAGCTGCCTTCCGTGTATTCACGCACCAGTTCGGCATTGACTTCAACACCTGGCAGGCGAAACTGATTTACAGAGATAAGAGCAACTTGCTCATCATTCAGTTTGAATTTAAGAGGAACTGCTTCGAAAGGACGACGACGGCGCACCTGTTTTTTAAAACGAGTCTGTTCATTGTCAGAAAGAGGAACCAAATTGCCAATATCTGACAGCAGCTGATCCATATCATCGACACGTTCCCTGACAATAGAAAGGGTTTTACTGGAGCGATTGGTTGCCAGCAAATTGCCGTTACGATCGTAGATAAGACCGCGTACAGGCGGGACAGTCTGAACCAGAATCCGGTTTTCTTCCGACCGGGTCGACAGTTCATCGTATTTGATGACCTGAAGATAAAAGAGTCGGGACACCAGCACCATGGCCAGCAGAAGAATGAAAACCAGTGCCAGCCAGACCCTAATACTGACAATCCTTTGTTCTGACTTATGGTCTTTTAAGGTATTCACCGGCATGTATTTATTTACCGTAAAAATCACCTGCAAGCGATGAAATGCCTGCAGGCAACCTTTTTATTAATCATAACTACTTGTGATAAGGGTGATTTTTAAGAATACTCCAGGCTCTGTATACCTGCTCTGCAACAACAACACGTACCAACGGATGTGGCAGAGTCAGCGGTGACAGTGACCATTTCAAATCCGACTTCGTCATAACACTGGGATGAAGCCCTTCAGGGCCACCCACCATCAGACTGACATTACGGCCAGAGTGCATCCACTCGCCCATATTGTCTGCCAGTTTTTCCGTGGACCAGGCCTTACCCTTAATCTCCATGGTAACAATCAGGTCACCCTGACCGACTGCAGCGAGCATCTGCCCGGCTTCCTTTTCCTGCAGTCGGTTAACGTCGGCGCCTTTTCCTCTTCGGTTCAGAGGAATTTCAATCAGATCGAGCTTGATATCAGCACCCAGACGACGGCTGTATTCTTTATAGCCCTCATCGACCCAACCCGGCATTTTTGAGCCTACCGAGATCAGTTTTACTCTCATCAGACCTGCTCGGTAACCTGCTCTTCCTGAGGAGAAGATTCCCACAGGCGTTCCAGGTCGTAGAAAGCACGGGTAGCAGGCAGCATAACGTGAACGACAACGTCGCCCAGGTCCACCAGCACCCATTCAGAATTACCCTGACCTTCCGTACCCAGTGGGCGAATACCATTCTTTTTGCAGGCATCCATCACGCTGTCAGCAACAGACTTTACATGACGGTTGGAAGTACCGCTGGCAATGATCATGTAGTCAGTGACACTGGTCAGTTCAGAAACATCCAGGCAGTTAATGTCGTTGCCTTTAATTTCTTCGATGGCGTTAATTACCAGATCTTTCAGTTGTTCAGATTGCATATAATCTCTTAGTTACCTGTTTTCAATTCGCTTTCAATCGGCAGATATTCCAGCTGCCTTGAAAGCGGAAAAAGCCTGCATTGGAAGACTTTTTCATAAAAGGTCCAGCAGGCTTTTCGTACCGCTCCGAAATACTATCGAAGCTCTTTCTAAGTACACAGACCGTTGAACTCATACACTCGTTGCCCGCCTTCGGCGGGCAACGAGTGATAAAATATTCAATTACGTGTGTCTACACACTTATTAAATCATCTTACAGTGGATGAATGACTGCAATCCGTTATTTCCGGATATGTCCGTCACCCAACACCACATACTTGACCGATGTCAGGCCTTCGAGGCCTACCGGGCCACGGGCATGAATCTTGTCGGTGGAAATGCCGATCTCGGCACCCAGCCCATATTCAAAGCCGTCTGCAAAGCGAGTTGAAGCGTTAATCATCACCGAGCTGGAATCCACTTCCCTCAAGAAACGGCGACCTTTGGTATAGCTTTCAGTGACGATAGAATCCGTATGGTGAGAGCCATATTTATTAATATGGGCAATAGCTTCATCCATATCAGTCACCAGCTTAATGGATAAAACTGGACCAAGGTACTCGGTTTCCCAGTCTTCTTCTGTGGCGGCTATCGCAGAGGACAACAGTTCACAGACTGCCGAACAACCACGAAGTTCCACACCAATTTCCTGATAACGTTCAGCCAGACTAGGCAACACCAGCTCGGCCACCGTACGGTTCACCAGCAGGGTTTCCATGGCATTGCAGACACCATAACGGTGAGTCTTGGCATTAACGGCAATATTAAAAGCCTTGTCGAGATCAGCCTGATCATCAATATAGACATGGCAGATGCCATCCAGATGCTTAATCACTGGCACACGAGCATCACGGCTGATTCGCTCAATCAACCCCTTGCCGCCACGGGGAACAATGACATCGACATATTCAGGCATGCTGATCAAAGTACCTACCGCTTCACGGTCGGTAGTTTCAACAACCTGAACAGCCGCCTCAGGCAGACCAACCGCAGCCAGACCTTTCTGGATGCAGCCAGAAATGGCTTTATTGGAGTGAATGGACTCACTGCCACCACGCAGAATGACTGCATTGCCAGACTTAAGACAAAGGCTTGCCGCTTCAATAGTTACATTCGGGCGAGACTCGTAAATGATACCAATCACACCTAATGGCACCCGCATCTGACCAATCTGGATACCACTGGGCACGTATTTCATATTATCAATAGTGCCCACCGGATCAGGCAGTGTCGCCACCTGAGTCAGGTTTTCAACCATGGTATCAATACCGGCATCGGTCAGCTCCAGACGATCCAGCAGCGCTGAGTCCAGACCTTTGTTACGGCCATTGTCCAGATCAAGGGCATTAGCTTCACGCAGTGCCGGTCGGGCAGACTTCAGCTCACGGGCAATCGCCATCAACGCCTGGTTTTTGATACCAGTATCTGCTTTTGCCACTAATGCACTGGCTTCGCGGGCTTTTTGCCCCAGTTCGTGCATGTATTCTTGGACCTGTACTACCGTCGCCTGTTCTGTCACTGCATGCTCCTTCAACTTTTGTGGCGAGCTATGGCGATGTGCTCTGCCGATAAACACGGTCTTTTAAAAGCCGGATTCCAGCAATACGCATCACCAATAACCGCTCATTATAACGCGGCACGCCTTACCATTAAACTTACCTTTAAATCAGACCGCTATTGGCATGGTAAATTCAAACACAGTACCGCCTTCAGAGTGGCGCTGAAAACTCATACGACCACCGTGAGACTGGATAATGGAATGGCAGACCGTCAGGCCAATGCCCATGCCATCGGACTTTGTCGTATAGAAAGGGGTGAACAGTTTTTCTTCTGCGTCTTCCGCCAGACCATAACCACGATCAATAACCGAGACCTTAACAAAACGGTCCTCAAATACTTCCGCTTTGACCCAAACACCAATGTTACGGGTTTCCTGGTCCCGCATGGCTTCCATACCGTTGCGAATCAGGTTCAGTGCCACCTGCTGTATCTGTACCGGATCGACCTTAACCTCTGGCAGTTCCGGTGCCAGTTCCATATGAATTTCCATGCTGTTATTTCTGGCATCGACTTCTGCCAGCTTCACGGTATCGTTCAGCAGTTTCACCGGATCAACACGACCCAGTACATGGTCGGGTTTTTTAACGAAGGAGCGGATACGGGCGATGATGTCACCGGCACGTCGAGCCTGAGTATTAATCTTATCCATGGCTTCATAAAGAGATTCGTACACATCATTCTCTTTATCTTCAACACGGCCAATCATTCGTTTGGCGACCTGAGCGTAGTTGGAAATAGCCGTCAGTGGCTGGTTAACCTCATGGGCAAAGCCGGCTGCCATTTCACCCATGGTACTCAGCCGTGATACGTGGGTGAGCTTTTCTTTCTGAGTATCCAGCTCATCCAGTGCCTTCTTCAGCGCCGCCTGACCGCGCCTCTTACTGGTAATATCAGTAAAAACAACAACGGCGCCATTCGGGTTCTCGTCTTCCATAATCGGCGTACAGGAGTAGCTGACAGGAAATGATGTTCCATCTTTGGTCCAGAACAAGGCATCAGAGACCGACTTACTCACCCCCTGATTCAGCGTATCCTGAATAGGAGCCAGGTGCTGGCTGCGCGCTTCGTCACCCGCTTCGCCCAGCATAAGACTGATCAAGCCTCGATTGGTAAGATGGTCTAAGGTCCAGCCTGTCATTTGTGACGCAGCGGCGTTGGCAAAGGTGATATGCCCACGACTGTCGAGCCCAAAAATACCTTCATTCATGCTTTCCAGAATACGGGCCTTGTCCGCTTCCAGCTGCCGGTTACGCGCAGATAACGCCTGTTCCAGACGGTGAATCTTCAGTTGGGTTTCTACCCGGGCAATAACTTCTTCAGACTGAAAAGGCTTGGAGATAAAATCGACAGCACCGGTTTCCAGACCTCGAACCTTATCCTTGGTGTCATCCAGTGCAGACAGAAAGATAACGGTTATATTGCTGCTCTGCGGGTCTTCCTTCAGCTGACGGCAGACCTCATAGCCATCCATACCCGGCATCATAATATCCAGCAGCACCAGTGCCGGTTTGGCCTTATGGGCAATACGCAGGGCACTCTCACCATTTTTGGCAATCAGCAGCTTATAGCCACGACCACTGAGGGTCTGCAGCAAGACCTGCAGGTTGGTAGGGTTGTCATCTACCAGCAGAATGCGTTCTACATCCTCGCTGGATTCAACAGTATTTTCAGCTACGTACATCTTGCTCGCCAGTCTGGTGATCTGAGTTTCAGCCTGAATCCTTCTGTTCAGGCCTGGATAATCAATTGGGTGACAACAGAATAGTCAGTGAAACAGGGTTCGGCATTCTGCCAGAAATTCCGCTGCAGGGCATGGAGTCTTTGGGACAAAGGATATAATAGCCATGGATATTAGTACTGAGCTGTTTTTTCAGGCAGCATTCATGATTCAATATCACCCTTTATCCGGATGGAATTTTCACGTATGAAAGTGCTGGTCATAGGTCGCACGGGACAGGTTGGACATGAAGTCTGCAAACTGCTGGAACAGAAAAACATCACCTTTTGCGCCCCGGATCGCAATGAACTGGACCTTTCTGACGACAACCAGATCCAACGTTGTATCGATCAGTATAAGCCTGATTTTGTAGTAAATACTGCAGCCTATAACAATCCGGTACGCGCTGAAAATGAACCTTCCAAGTGCTTCGCTATTAACAGGGATGCTACCGCCACTCTGGCTGAATGCTGCCAGCGCTCCGGTATCACTCTGATTCATACTTCCAGCTATCGTGTCTTTGATGGCACCAAGCAGGACGCCTATACCGAGAAAGACCCAACCAACCCTATTGGTGTGCTCGGCAACAGTCGTCTGCAGGCTGAGCAGCAAATCCGTGAACGCTGTGACAAACATATTATTCTGCGCCTGTCCTGGATTGTCAGTGAACGTCGTCCCAACATGCTACGCAGACTGATTGACCCGATGATGGTTGAAGACGAGATATTCGTAACACCGGATCAGCTCGGTTGCCCAACTTCGGCTGATGATGCTGCCCGAGTTATTGTCGCAGTGCTTCAGCAGCTTGATTGTGGCGCAGCTCCGTGGGGCACTTATCACTACTCAACCACCGAATCAGTGTCTGAAAGCAATTTTGCCGAGCTTTTGATTTCAGAGGCTTCGGATCATCAGGAGCTAGCGGTTAAAAAGCTGATTATGGCCAAGATTGATTCCCGTGAAGGCATCAAACCTCCTGCCAATGCAACGCTGGATTCCAGTAAGTTGCTGAACACCTTTGGTATTCACGCCAAACCATGGCGCAGCGTTGTCGCTCGAATTGTCCGTGAGCACTTTAACCCTACCGAACCGTCATTAAGTAGTTAGATGTCGTTTACTCTTCCCAACCTGCCAGTCTGTGAAATTCTTACGGAGTTGGCAGACACCCTGACCCAATATGACCGGGTTATTCTTCAAGCGGCTACCGGTGCAGGTAAAACAACACTGGTTCCTTTGCATCTTCTGCAAAGCATGAAGCCTGACGACAAAATTCTGATGCTGGAACCTCGTCGTCTGGCAGCATCCGCTGCAGCCACCAGAATGGCGTCACTCATTGGCGAACCTGTAGGGGAAACCGTTGGCTATCGTATGCAGCTGGAGAACAGGGTCAGCAAAAACACAAAAATTGAAGTGGTAACGGAAGGCATTCTAACTCGAATGCTTCAGGACGACCCTGAACTCAGCAGCGTCTCCATTCTAATATTTGATGAGTTTCACGAACGATCTGTCCAGGCTGATCTTGGTCTGGCACTCAGCCTTCAGTGTCAGGAATACCTTCGGGAAGAACCCCTGAAATTATTGATCATGTCGGCAACACTGCAGACTGAACAACTCAGCCAAACCATTAATGCACCTGTTATTACCAGTAAAGGTTTTCTGCATCCGGTTGAAGAAATCTATCTTGATAGGCCCTTACCCGATCGTCATTTTTTTACTGTCTGCGATCACGTCTGCCAGCTGGCTCTGCGTGCCCTTAAAGAGCAGCAGGGTTCAATCCTTATCTTTCTGCCGGGAGCCGGTGAGATTCGCCAGCTGGCAAAATCACTCAACGAGAAAAACCTGCCAGAAAATACTGATGTCTACCCTCTCTATGGAGATATGTCTCTCGCCCAACAAAGAGAAGCCATTGCCCCTTCAAAAGCTGGCAGAAGAAAGCTGGTTATCGCCACTAATATCGCCGAAACCTCGCTGACCATAGACGGAGTTACCGTCGTCATTGATTCCGGCCTCACTCGTAAAGCTGTATTTGATACCAGCTCGGGTATGACCAAGTTGGAAACCCGACGAACCAGTTTAAGCAGTGCTGACCAACGAAAAGGTCGTGCCGGACGACTGGAGCCAGGTACCTGTTATCGTCTGTGGACAGAGTCAGAACATCAGCGTCTGGAAAAAGCTGATGCCCCTGAAATCATGGAAGCAGACCTTTCCTCTCTGGCACTCGACCTCTGTAACTGGGGAGCGACGCCCGAAGAGTTGTTCTGGCTGGACAAACCGCCAGAGCGGCGTTTTCAGGAAGCCCTTTCATTGCTCAAACAACTGTCAGCAATAGAACCTACGACAACCAACAGTTATAAAATCACAGAGCACGGTCAGAAAATGACTGGCCTTGGCGCACACCCTCGTATCGCTCATCTGTTGCTGGAATCTGCAAAGCTTGGCACTTTGAAACAAGGCAGCCTGCTTGCGGCTATTTTGACGGAACGAGATATTATTAAAGGCGGTAACAAACAGTCGGCAGATATTCTTGACCGTATTCATTTGCTAGAATCAACAGGAAAGTCCAGAGGCTTTGCAAGGGTTCATCAGCTGGCTAATCGCTGGCAAAAACAGTTAACCAGACAACAGAAGCAACAAAGTGGCCATACTTCCTACGCAAGATTGTTAATGGCTGCTTATCCAGACAGAGTTGCTCAACGACGTGGTCAGACCCATCAATACCTGATGAATTCCGGTCAGGGCATTGAGTTGAATATGGATGACCCACTTTGCGGTTCAGAATACCTTGTCGTTCCTGCTATGGGAGGTGCCAGCCAACGCTCTAATGCCAAAGCCTTCCTGGCCTGTGCAACGGATCTCAGTGAGATTTATGACGGTTTTGAACACCAGATCATTGATTGCACCAGCACTCGCTGGGACAGTCGTCTGCAGCGGGTTATCTCCAACAGGGAAGACAGACTTGGAGCACTGATTCTGGAGCAGAAACCTTTACAACAGCCTCCTTCGGAAGCCGTTTCTGTTGCCATGCAAGCCGGTATTATAGAGGCTGGCCTAAATGTACTGCCATGGACTAAAGAGTCACAACAACTGAGAACCCGTATCGGTTTTTTGGCTCGCTTCAATGGTTCTGACGATGAGGGCTTTCCCGATGTTTCAGATACCGCTTTATGTAACAGCATCGAAAACTGGCTTGCCCCTTATCTGGATGGCTGTACCCGTTATGAGCATCTGAAAAAGCTGAACCTGAAAGAGATACTGTTAAGCATGCTCAGCTGGCCACAACAGCAATTGTTGAATGAGCAAGCGCCTGAGCGTCTGAAAGTACCAAGTGGTTCGCGCATTCTTATTAATTATGAAAATCTGGAAGAACCCAAAGTTTCAGCTCGATTGCAGGAGCTGTTTGGCATGCTGGAGACACCGCTGATAGGCTTTGGTAAACAGCCTGTTACCATTGAGTTACTCTCCCCTGCCCAACGCCCGGTACAGATTACCAAAGATCTGAAAAGCTTCTGGAACAACACTTACTCTGAAGTCAGGAAGGAC
Organism: Endozoicomonas sp. OPT23; assembly: GCF_009653635.1. Classification (GTDB taxonomy): domain Bacteria; phylum Pseudomonadota; class Gammaproteobacteria; order Pseudomonadales; family Endozoicomonadaceae; genus Endozoicomonas_A. Next base: position 186,975 of record NZ_PPFD01000004.1, read on the forward strand.
CTTAAAGGTCGCTATCCCAAGCACTATTGGCCAGAAGACCCTATGGAGGCAGAGGCTACACGGTTTGTCAGGCCAAGAAAGAGCTAGACTTAGAAAGTATTGATACTGAAGCCCATTGGTAAGAACAACAGGAGAGAGCCATGCCACGCCCTACTTATCCGGTCACTCTTATCGAAAGACATCAGTTGAGCAGTAATACCATTCAACTGGACTTCAATGTCGATGGCAGTTTCTCTTACGAAGCCGGGCAGTTCATCCAGCTGCACTTCCACCATAACGGTGAGGACTTCAAGCGCAGTTACAGCATTGCCAACAGTCCGGCCTCTTTTGAAACGACTGGAATTCTGGAAGTCGCCCTGAGCTATGTGGAAGGTGGTGTGGCTTCAGGGTTTTTCTCTACTCTTGAAGCAGGCTCCGAGCTATCACTGGGCGGCCCATTCGGAATCCTGACTGCGCCAGAAAATCCTGCTGGTCAGGTGGTTCTGGCAGGCACAGGAACCGGTATTGCCCCTTACCGGGCCATGTCTGAAGAACTTCTGGCTCTGGCAGAAAAAGGCACGAACATCACTCTACTGATGGGTGTACGCTCCAGAGGTGAGCTGATTTATGCCGAAGACCTGAAAGCTGTCGCTGATAGTCATCCGAATATCTCCTACAAAACCTGCTTCAGTCGGGAACCAGATGTTGACATCTCTGACTGTGAAAACAAGGGCTATATTCAGAACCAGTTTGATGGCCTGAATATCAACCCTGAGTCAGATATCGTTTACCTCTGCGGTAACCCAAAAATGATTGATGATGCTACAGAACTGCTAAAAGAGATGGGCCTTGGCGTCAGACAAATCAAACGCGAGAAGTATGTTTTTTCGAGCTAGGCGTTCTGCCTAGGTTCGACTCCGTTCCAGTACGACAACAATATAAAACCACAGGCTACCAACCAGCAGACCAGCAATAACATCGCCCAACCAGTGAACTTCCAGCATCAGTCTGGAAAGAGCCACCAGCAAAATCAAAAGCATCGCTAAAGAGTAACCGCTTACTTTCACCAGCCACTTTCGCCCTCTGGTAAACAGAAAGACCGCCAATAACCAGACAAAGGTCGCTTGCGTCGTATGGCCTGAAGGGTAGGAAAACTGATCAAAGCCATCAAAATTGCCCGGTCTTGGTTTATCAATCAACCATTTCATGGCCCACAGCATGGCTTCCATTCCTAATAACCCAAGGGACACTGTTTTAATTCCGGAAATGTCTTTCTGCCAGATCAGTGCAAAGTAACAGGTCAGCAAAGGTGCCCATAGCAGCCCCAAACTCCCTAACCAGGTTACCAGACTGAATGAATACACGACGAGCGTTTGATTGAACCGGGACAGAAACTGTTGCGTATGGAGATTAACCTCATCCATCTGGCCACTGAAATCCATTACCGTAAACAAACCCAGGGTAATATTGATCAACAATATCATGCCCAGAGGTGCAGCCAGCAGCAGGTCTTTTTTCTGGCAAACGAGGTCAATTTGCTTGGTGATAACAGCAATAGTAAAAGCAGCAAAGATTAGTGATGTCAGTAGCCAGTAAAAACTGTCAGGCAGATTACTGTTTAACGCCGCGCCTGTGAGAAAACCTGGAACCATATAGAGAAAAGCCCAGGGCACGGCAGACACAATATTGATGCTGTAAAAACGCCAGGGACTCATCTCCATCATACCAGCGACAGCGGGAATAATGGGGCGTATCGGGCCCACAAATCGTCCAAGAGCTATAGAAAGGCCACCATAATCAGAGAAAAAGCGCTCCCCCTTCTCAAGCCAGTCCGGATGCTTATCAAAAGGCCAGCTGCCCCTTACCTGAGTCTGAAGTTTTGCTCCTACCTGAAAGCTAATACCATCACCCAGCACGGCTCCGACGAAGGCCCAGACCAGCATGGTTTCCATATCCATAAGACCACTGCCTGCCAATGCCGCCAGTGCAAACAGCATGGCAACACCTGGCACCAGCAAACCAATAGCCAGCAAAGATTCCACCATTGCCACAATGGCAATCGCAGGTCCCAACCAGTCATTGTGAGTAGCCAGCCATGCGTGTGCTGCCTGAAAACTTTCTAATACCACTCATTCAGTCCTGTCAGTCAGGTACATCTATTAACCTGTAAAGGTATGTCTATAGCCGTTTTCATCCAGCCTGCTATCTGAGACAAATAAGTACTTAACAAAAAAATTTCGTACAATAGCCCAACATTTTTCCAGATAACGCCCCCATATGACACCGGAACGTTACCGAAAATTCAAAGCATTGCTGGATCGCCGCCAGCCGGATCTGACTGTCCTGACCGATCAGGTTCACAAACCCCACAACCTTTCTGCAGTCATTCGCACCTGCGATGCTGTAGGTATTCACGATATTCACCTCACTCAGCCTAAGGAAGGTTATCGAGACCTCAGAGGGCGAGCCATGGGCAGTCACAGATATGTGAATGTACACCATCATCAGGATATTCGAGGTGGTATCGCCAGTCTGAAGGAAAAAGGCTTTCAAATTCTTGCTGCTCATTTTTCCGAAACAGCTGTACCTTTCTATGACGTTGATTACACCCGGCCTACCGCACTGATTCTGGGCGCAGAAAAACGAGGCATCAGCCCTGAAGCAGAGGCTCTGGCTGATCAGCATGTGATTATACCCATGCAGGGTATGGTGGCATCGTTTAACGTGTCGGTAGCTGCAGCAGTGATATTGGTTGAAGCTCAGCGACAACGACTGGCTAAAGGTATGTACGACCAGCCACGCCTTGATTCACAGATATACCAACCCACTCTTTTCAAGCTCGGCTATCCCGAGCTGGCTCGGTATTGCGATGAAAGAAATCTGGACTATCCGGAAATAGACGATGAAGGCCAACTGATTGAGCCTGCTCACTGGTATTCAGTGATTAGAAATCAAAGTAAATATTAGAAATACAATCTATGAACAAGCAATTTTGAAGAAGCTATTATGAAAAAAACACTCAAAGGCCTCTGTAGCGCCTTGCTGCTAACCGCAGCATCATCTTATGCCGCCGACAGTGCGGTTTATCTACAATACCACCACGTCAGTGATAAAACTCCGGCAGTAACCAGTATCAGGCCGGATCGATTCAAGGAGCATCTTGATTACCTTGATGCCAATGGCTATCAGGTAAAGGACATCGTAGAAGTCACCAACGCCATTCAAAGTGGCAAAAGCTTACCGGATAAAACCATTGTCATTACCTTTGATGATGCTTACCTGAACATTTATCAGAATGCTTTCCCCCTACTGAAAGAGAAAGGCTGGCCCTTTACAGTATTTGTCAGTACTGAACCGGTTGACCGTAATTTCGGAAAATTTCTGAACTGGGATCAGCTTCGTGAAATGGCAAAATCTGGTGCCACTATTGCCAACCATACGGTCAGTCACGATCACCTGCCAGAGAAGCTCGATAAGGAAACCGACAAACAATGGCTGACCAGAGTCAGAAAAGACGTTGAAGCCTCTGAAGCTCGAATCAAGGACAAAACCGGGCAGAGCGTTAAAATGCTGGCCTGGCCTTTTGGTGAAACCTCACCAGAGATTCGAAATCTGATAACAGAGATGGGCTATATCGGTTTTGGCCAGCAGTCTGGTGCGGTTGGGCCTCTGTCAGACTTCACACGCCTGCCCAGATACCCAATGTCTGGCAATTACACCTCTCTCAGCGGCTTTAAAACCAAAATCAAAACGTTGCCGCTGCCTGTTAAGGAGCGCCTTCCTGGCACGGCCATTATCACCAGAGATAACTTGAAGCCAACCATGGAAGTTGTTCTGGAAAACGGTGATTATCAGAAGAAACTGTTACGTTGCTATGCAACCGGGCAAGGTGAACTGGAAGTCGATTGGCTGGATGAAGCGAAAACCCGTTTCAGCACTCAGGCTAAGGCTCCCTTGCCAGTGGGCAGAAGTCGCTATAATTGCACCGCTCCTTCCAACAGCGGCAGGCAATACTACTGGTACTCACACCAGTGGCTGCAATTCACAGCTAATGGCAAAGCCATTGACTAGATTGAGGTGATAAATGACTGGGCGATTACGGAACTCGGCACAGATCGTTACACTGTTGATAGCTGCACTGCTGTTGATGACAGCCTGCTCAGAACAGAGTCCTGACCGCCCGGCCATAAAGATGACACCTCAGCTGACCGCCGCTCAGAACAGGGCCTTACAGCTCTGTGCTGGCTGCCATGGCCCTCAAGGGATAGGTACAGCCAGCTTTAACCCCAATCTAGCCTGCCAGAAGCAGGTTTATATGGTCAAACAGCTCAACGACTACCGTGAAGGAAAACGCACTAATCACCCCCCCATGACCGCTATATCCAGAATGCTGAGCCCACAGGAAGTGGAAGATATCAGTCTCTGGTACTCCCTACAAAACTGCCAAGTCATTGATATATAAGTATTAAGTATACCTAACAGCTCCGTCAGTCATATCCTCTTGTACAAGTGACATACTCTCATTCGCTGAAAAACCAATCAGCAACACACAGGAGGTGAACTATGAGCATTGGAATGGATTTGGGGTTTGCAGCTGTTAACAGCTTTGCAGGCAGATGCACAGGAGGCTCTGTTACTGCCCAGGAAGCTGGACGTACAGAAGGAGCTCCTGCGAGCTCTGCAGGTTATGACACATTTTATTATGATCAGCCATATGCTGTTCAGCTTGGTGAATCCGGGGGCGGTATTCTTTCAAAATGCGCCGGAAAAGCAGCCAAAGCTGCGAAATTCGGAGCCAAAGTTGTGGGCTGGATGGGGCGAGAGCTCTATAACACAAGACCTGCAAAAAGCATAAGAAGGACTGTCAGTTACTACTGCCAGGAGCGTCCTTATGCAGGCAGGCCTTTAAAAGACTGGTGTAAAATTGCAACTATCTACACCGCCTCAATCATGATTGGCGCTACCGCTGGTTGCGGTGTTGCCGGTATCGCAGGTCTGATCGGCTCAGGGGGTAATGTACCTATCACGTTCTGCGCCGCTACTGCCGGTACCTTTTTAGGAGCAGGGGTTGGAGCGCTGGACGCCAAACGTAACGTTTCCGTTAAAGAGTCGTTAGGCGAGATAGGAAAGCCGATTTCTTTCGAGAAGTTTGTTGAAGGCTATCTACTGAAACGTAAAAGCCTGGCTGCACAGGATCAAGGTGAGATGGTTCAGAAAACCAAGCAGAAGCTGGACAAAGCCTCTCAGAAACACAAAGTAAAGCTTGAGCATAAACTGCAAGAGCGGCTTAAGGAACAAGAACTGAAACTTGTAAGTCTACAGGCAGAAGTAGAACGACTGCTTAGACAGAGACAAGGCTGAGCAAAATCATGGGGCTTCGGCCCCTTTTCTTTTTGTCATGACTTGCCAAGCTCTAGGATGGAACTAGCTTTAATTTATAGAGGGATTAATAACAAAATTCGGGAATGAGTGAAGCCTGCCATGAATGAAGATACTGTCAAAAAACTGGCCCTGATTATCGCTGCCAACTGCACCAGAGAATCTGTTCTCGAAGAAAACCTTAAGAACGGATCTCTTGCCCAGAAAGACCTTGACGCTTTCAATAAGCAAATGTCTGATCGCCTATATACGTTCCTGACTTACCTGCTGAACAAGCCCGCAGACGAATATTCCGTGATGATGAGTGAGCTTTCAAAGCACTTCCCTGAGAACTGGGGAATGCCTGATCTGGACCAGAGTTTTATGCACGTTATTAATCAACCGTCGGCACAGCCACCTACAGCTCACTGAGCAATCTCTGATACAGCGGCTATCCTGATGATCATAACAATCAGGCAGATTCAAACATCATGATTCAAGTTGCTGCTAACCGGCTTGCACTGTTTTTAGTCATTCTAGGTTTTACCTTTGCTTGTCAGGCCACAGCAAAGCCTGACGCAACCATTAAAAATCTTCCTCTACCTGAGCCAGAACTGATTTCTACTCTGTCAGAACTCATGTCTGCTCTGGACATTCCACACCATAACAACCTGCATTCCTTGATTAAAGCGAGCCAAAGGTGGCGAAGAAAACCTGATCAGGAACGCTGGGAAGTCGCGGACCTGCAGCTCCCTGCGGAGAAACAGAGGCAAGTAATGGAACTGCTTTCCAAACTTGGGCTGACAGGTGGGGTCATGCCGAAATCCAAAAAATTTCATTACGCCATTATGCTCTCCGGAACCGCTCCCAGAATGCGAGCCAGACTCCAACAACTGGTTAAAAACTGGGAAGCCGGTGTTAGGTTTAATCAGGTCATATTTCTAACCAGCCAACGAATCCTTAATCCTGCAATCGACAAAATTGATGAACTTGTCGCTTCTTCAATTGGAGCTGATAAAACCGTCGAAGAACGATCAAAAGCGACTCCTGCCACCGAGTTTGAAGCAGCACAATTGGTTTACTTTTCGACCCCAATGCCGGATGAAATGAGAAAACTGAAGGTTCACTACACATCCACACCCAGAGACTGGCTCGGCAGTCGCTGGCAACGTAAGAATACTCGACAGGGTATGCAGGAATGGCTATCAACAAAGCCAACGAAAGGAAGCACCTTGATTGTTTCCAACCAGCCCCATGTTCTCTATCAGGGGGAAGTTGCCTACCAGGAGTTCCCCCCCGGTTTTTCCATCGAGATGACCGGAGGTGTTGCTACACCGGATAACCAGAACCTGATTAATTATCTTGATGCTCTCGCTTTATGGCTTCATAACCTTGAACCGAGACTGACAAATAAATCCCATATTCATTCAACTGATAAATAGCCGAGACATAGTCAAAGTGTCTCAGGCAGTTTAGTAACCTATGAAAAACAGCTCTTTTCAATCCTGGTTTCACTCCCATTCAGCTTTGTCTGAATCGCTACAGCCAGTGGCAGACATTCTGGATCTGCTGCATATACCCCATACACAAACTCCGGCAGGCATCATCAAAGCCAGTCAAATATGGCGCAGGAAACCGGACCAGGAACGATGGGAACTGAAAGATCTACCACTTGATACTCAACAGAAAAATCAGCTATTGAGTAAAGTGCAGGATCTTGGCTTTGCTAAAGAAATAAAACCCCGGACTAACCATTTTGATTACGCTCTACTATTGGGAGCAACCGTTCCCAGAATGAAAGATCGTCTAAACCATCTGATCAATCTATGGCAGCAAGGGTTACGCTATAACCGCCTTGTGTTTCTGGTCAGTAATCGCACACTGAACAGTCGGGGTGATCTAATGAAGCCTGAGCAGAACGAATCTATGCCTGAGACTGAAACAGAAGGTGCACTCTGGCTGTATAAAAACCAAAACCTTCCGGAAGCGATGAAACAGGTTCCTGCGGAATATATCGACACGCCCGAAACATGGAATGGCAGCTACTGGCGAAGAGCCAATACCAGAGACACTTTAAAAGCTTGGTTAAAGCAAAATCCTGATAGTGGTAAAGCCTTAGTCATTTCCGACCAGCCCAATTCCCTCTATCAATTTGAAGTCGTCAGACAGGAACTGCCTGATGATTTTACGATTGAACTGACTGCAGGCAAAGCCAGTGACTCTGTACCTGCTGTCTTATATCTTGATGCTCTCGCTCTGTGGCTACATAATCTTCAAAAATAAAATCAGTTAATGTAGCTTTCGCCCCAGCGCGGCATCAGTTCCTGCTTTATATCCAGCGTTTGCATGATTCTGGCCGCCATAAAGTCCACCATATCTTCCACGCTTTTCGGCTGATGATAAAAGCCTGGTGAAGCGGGAAGAATCACTGCCCCCATTCGTGTCAGCTTCAGCATATTTTCCAGATGAATCTCTGACAAAGGCGACTCACGATGCACGAGGATAAGTTGGCGACGCTCTTTCAAAACGACATCTGCCGCTCTTTCAATCAGGTTATTACTGGCACCACAAGCTATCGCTGAAAGCGTTCCCGAGCTGCAGGGACAAATCACCATCTTCGAAGGTGCGCCACTGCCTGAAGCTACTGGCGACATCCAGTCTTCATGGCTCAGTACTGTTAGCTGCCCCTCTTTTGCAGCAGCAAAGTTCTGCAGAAAGCTCTGAAGTTCCTGATCCGCTTCCGGAAGCGTCAGGGAAGTTTCAGTATTAATAACAACCTTCGCAGCTCTGGAAACCAGACAAAATACCTGAACACCTGACCCCACCAGACACTGGAGAAGCCTGAGACCATACTGAGCACCGGACGCACCAGTAATTGCTAAGGTAATACGTTCTTCAGCCAAGCTGTTTTTCCTTCTTTAATGCATCAATCAGTCGCTGGTGAATACCTTCAAAACCACCGTTACTCATGATCACAAGGTGATCACCTGCTTTAGCGTTCTCGACCAATTTATCAATAATACTTTGCGTTGAGTTCATCACTTTTGCAGGAACAGGGCTTTTCACAAGCAGCGATTCCAGTTTCCAATCGATATTGTCAGCCTGATACCAGATAACACTGGAAGCATCACTGGTGGACGCCATCAACGTATCTTTGTGAATACCCATAGTCATGGTATTTGATCTGGGTTCTATAACCGCCACAATATTCTGCTCAGGATACTTGGCTCTCAACCCTTGCAACGTGGTGGCAATCGCTGTCGGGTGATGGGCAAAGTCATCATAGATACTGACACCATCAATCTCTGCCACCAGCTCCATACGACGTTTAACGCCTTTAAACTGACACAACGATTTACAAGACTGTTCAGCCGTTACTCCAACATGACGAGCTGCTGCTATTGCCGCCATAGCGTTGGCAATGTTGTGCTGACCGGTATGCTGCCAATCGACCGTCCCTGCCTTCTGACCTTTATAAAGAACATCAAACAGGCTGCCATCCTCTTTCAGAACCTTGTATTGCCAGTCCGAGTCTTTACCAAGACCGATTGTCTCCAGCTCTGACCAGCAACCTTTATCAATCACTTCATTCATTGCCGTCGAATCATCAGGGATAATGACTCGCCCAGAACCGGGAATGGTTCTGACAAGGTGATGAAACTGTTTTTGAATAGCGGCCAGATCTTCAAAGATGTCTGCATGATCGTATTCAAGGTTATTCAGGATAGCTGTACGAGGTCTGTAATGAACAAACTTGGAACGCTTGTCAAAAAACGCAGTGTCATATTCATCTGCTTCGACAACAAAGAACGGGGTTTCGCCCATTCGGGCGGAAATACCGAAGTTCGCTGGAATACCGCCTATCAGGAAACCCGGAGACATGCCTGCATCTTCAAGAACCCATGCCAACATACTGCTGGTTGTGGTTTTGCCATGAGTCCCTGCGGCTGCAAGTACCCACTTGTCTTTCAATATGTAGTCTGCAAAAAATTGAGGCCCTGATGTATAGGGCAATCCTTTTTCGAGAACATATTCAACGGCTTCATTACCCCGGCTCATGGCATTACCGATGACCACCAGGTCAGGAGCTGGCTGTAGATGCTCCACTTTATAACCCTGCATCAACTCAATACCCTGAGCTTCTAGCTGGGTGCTCATAGGTGGATAAACGTTCTGATCGGAGCCTGATATCTGCAACCCAAGGTCTCTGGCCAGTAAAGCCAGGCTCCCCATGAACGTGCCGCAGATACCCAATATATGTATATGCATCTAAATTTAACTCTTGGCGATGACTCTCTGCTTTTATAAGGCGAATAACGATTCTGTTGAATGACCATATCAGAGTCTTCGCTTGAGCGCAGTTGAGTTACAAAATACACTGTAAAAAGCTTTATATTTGCAGGACTTTCAACTCATATTTGAGTATGATCCGAGCCTGAACTTTGCTTACCATAAAGTCACACAAGCTAACAAACAAAAGAGCTGCCCAGAAATGTCAGTCAAGCATGCGTTTTATGCTCAGTCCGGGGGTGTTACACCTGTTATCAACGCCAGCGCCTGCGCTGTTATTGAAACAGCCCGCCGTTACCCGGACAAGATAGGGAAAGTCTACGCCGGTCATAACGGCATTCTGGGAGCACTGCGAGAAGAGCTGATTGATACCAGTCAGGAATCCCACGAAACCATTGGCGCCCTTCACAGAACTCCTGGTGGCGCATTTGGTTCCTGTCGTTACAAACTTAAATCCTTTGAGGAAAGCAGAGCTGAATATGAACGCCTGATCGAGGTTTTTCAGGCTCACAACATTGGCTACTTCTTCTATAACGGCGGCAATGACTCTATGGATACCGCTCTAAAGGTGTCCCAACTAAGCGAAAAAATGGGCTATCCGATCACCTGTATCGGTGTTCCCAAAACGATTGATAACGATCTTGCCGTAACCGATAACTGCCCGGGCTTTGGTTCTGCGGCTAAGTATCTGGCGGTTTCCACCAAGGAAGCCAGTCACGACATCGCGTCCATGTGCGACACGTCAACCAAGGTATTCGTTGTTGAGGTAATGGGGCGTCATGCTGGATGGCTGGCTGCCGCAGCGGGTCTAGCGGCTCGTCAGGACGGCGATCCACCTCATATCATCATCTTCCCCGAACTGCCTCTGAACAAAGAGAAGTTTCTGGCCAAGGTGAAAAAGACCGTTGATAGTGAAGGTTACTGTGTAATTATCGCTTCCGAAGGTGCCAAATATTCTGACGGTACATTCGTGTCAGCTTCTTCGACGGTTGTTGACTCCTTTGGTCACCAGCAGCTCGGTGGTGTTGCTCCGGCACTCTGTACCATGATCAAGCGTGAACATGGCTACAAGTATCACTATGCAGTGCCAGACTACCTTCAGCGTTCTGCCCGTCACGTTGCTTCAAGAGTCGATGTTGAGCAGGCTTATGCTGTTGGTAAAGCGGCTGTTGAGCTGGCTGTGACCGGCAAGAACGCCGTAATGCCAGGTATTATTCGTGAATCCAACGCTCCATATCGCTGGTCCATTGGTGAAATACCGCTGGTAGAAGTGGCTAACTTCGAAAAGAAAATGCCCCTGGACTTTATCAACAGTGAGGGCTTTGGTATCACGTCTACTTGCCGTGAATACCTTGAACCATTGATCGAGGGCGAAGAGTACCCTGCATACCTGAACGGTCTGCCAAGATTTGCCAAACTTAAGAAGGTTATGGTTGAGAAGAAACTGACAACAAAGTTCGAAATCTAATGTTAAAGCGTAATAGCTGAAGCATAAAAAGGGCTGATCATCAGCCCTTTTCTCTTTTTAATAAAGACACATATGTTTAATGATGAAGTCGATCCTGCTCACCAATCATTTCATCATAAGCTGTTGGCATCACCAGCTCCATATTGGCTGATATCTCTTTCCCTAAATGCTCCCTTGCCTGAAAGATACTGTGAAATTGCATAGGCCTTTTATCTGTCTGGCTGGTCAGCCAGGTATCGCCATTAATCCTGCAGAGGTAAATATCGCCCTCCGTTGAAACCAGTTCTATAGGTGCTGGATGATCACGAAATTCTCGGTGTAATTCTTTCAGGTTCATACTTCCTCCATGAAGTAATTTTTAAAGAGAACGTTGGACTAAACATTGGCTAGAAGTGCTTTCGCAACATCAATTGTCCTGCAAACGGGTTATCAATAGTGCTGGATCGACCTGCTGGAACAACCGATGGCATTTCTCTGACCAGAGCCTTTTTTAGCAGCTGTTCACTTTCCACATCAAGATCAACAATGACCAAAGCTCCACCTTGTTCCAGGTGATCATGAAATGGCTGTAAACGGTAGTTATCGCTGGAACTGCCAATCAGGCCTCCGAGCCAGGTCGAATAGCCCAGAACGATAAGGCAGGCAAATAGAGTGATCATAGATGCAACCGGGTGCCCTTCAAGGAACTCATAGATAGCAAAGCCTGTCATGACCGACAGAATGATGCCTATGAGAAAACCTCTCTCGCTGGAATGCAGAGTATCAAACTCCTCAAGGAAGCTGAGATCGTTTAAATGTCGTTTCTGTGTTCCCAGATGATCCTTGTGAGCTATGTGAAGATGGTCGTGGGTTATACCCGCAGCCTCAGCCACATCATTGAATTTCTGAGCAGCTTTTAGGTCAGGGAATTTATAGAGCAGTTGTATCATCCGGAAGACTCCTTTCATCCGAGTGATGCTGATATTGCAATCAGCGAGTAATTCCGTGTGCAGTGGCCGAGGTTACAGCACAGAACTTTCAGGAATAAAGAGCATGATATCTAGACAGTATTGTTCTCAATGCCTTTCGCTTCCCTTGATAACTGAATATAGACGATAACTGTTTTTGCCTTCTTTTTTTGCCTGATACATAGCAATATCAGCAGCCTTCAGCAATTTTTCCCCATTCAGGCCGACATCTTCAGTGGTAGCGACACCAATACTGACACCGATATTTTTCTCCCCGTCCGCCAACTCATGAGTGGGTTTCATTGACTCCAAAAATTTACCGGCCACCAGGCCCACATCAGCTGCGTTGGCAACATCATCAAGAATCACTGCAAACTCATCGCCACCCAGCCGAGCCAACAAATCCCCCTGACGAACCACTGATTTCAATCGACCAGCAACACTTTTCAGCAGCTCGTCCCCCGCATCATGCCCAAGAGAATCATTCACTTCCTTGAAACCATCGAGATCAAGGAATAAAACACCAGTACACCTTGAGCGCCTTTTGCTGCGGCCAAGGGATGCTTCAAGATATTCCTGAAACAGTGCTCTGTTTGCCAGACCTGTAAGCTCATCATACCGAGCCATACGATTTAACTGCTGTTCACTTTCCTTACGTTTGGTGATGTTCTGGAAAAGTAATACGGCGCCTTCAACTTTATCCTGCTCATCCAACACTGGCGTCAGACTGTACTCTGCGGGAAAAGAACCTTTGTTGCTGGTCCACAACCGATGGTCATCGGTCGAATATTTTTCACCTCGATCAAAACAGATTTTTTTCATGGCTGAATCAGTCCAGCTCATATCACCGCTTGTTTCACCACTTTTATCTTCACTGCTCTTACCTTGGCTGTTTTCGCCAAAAATAAATGATTGTATGTTCTGGCCAATCAAACTCTGACCCGAAGCTTCCAGAAGTTCTTCCGCCAAAGGATTAGCAAAACTAATAACTCCGTACTCATCAATCCCTAAAATCCCCTCACCAGCACTGTCTAGCAAGTGTTTGTTCTTACGACTCGACAATTCAAGCTTTTCTGCCATTTTTTCCAGCTGAAGTCGTTGTCGCTCCAGGTCAATAAACACTTTGATCTTGCCTTTCAGTATTACCGGATCCAAAGGCTTGGAAAGATAGTCAACTGCTCCGGCCTGATACCCTTTCTTGATATAAAATTTATCTCGATGCAGAGCAGTTACAAAAATAATGGGAACATTCGCTGTTTCAGGTTTGCTGTGAATAATCGATGCCGCCTCAAAGCCATCCATTTCAGGCATTTGGACATCCATCAATATAACCGCAAAGCTTTTGGCTGAAGCTTGCTCCACCGCCTCTTCACCACTTATAGCTTTACAAACTTCAATATCAAAGCCTGACAACAACTTATCCAAAACCAGTAGGTTTTCAGAGCGATCATCAACCACCAGAACACTTATTGATGAACCTAGCCCGTTTTTATTTTTATCTACTAATTGAATTTCTGTTTCCTGCTGCTTTTTATTTACTTCTACTATCTCTGGCTGTTGCCATAAGCCTGTATCCAAAAGCCCTTGGGTAGTTATCGAACTCTGTATAGAAAGACCGGCCTCTTCTTTACCCGCCAATCTGGACGGCCCATCAGCAGGAAGAATCAGGCTAAAACTGGAGCCTTTATTTTCTTCGCTTTCAAGCTCTATCCAACCTTCAAGCAATCCCGACAGTTCTCTGGAAATAGCCAACCCCAAACCAGTACCACCAAACTTCCTGCTGGTTGAACCATCTGCCTGCTGAAACGCTTCAAAAATAATTTCTTTTTTGTCTGCTGGGATACCGACCCCGGTATCCTTTACCGTAAAAACGATACTGCTCTTAAACTCTGCACCAATACTTCTTGCTTCTTGTACAACTGAAAGCTCGACTGAACCTGATTGCGTAAACTTGAATGCATTGGATAGAAAGTTTTTAAGTACTTGTTGTAATCTTTGCGCATCAGAAATCAGGGCTGTATTAACACCGGAATCAATAGAAAGGCTCAATGACAGTTTTTTCTGCTCAGCCTGAGGCTTAAACAGACTCATCAGATTTTGGCACAACTCTTCTATATGAACTCGACTAAACTCGACATTCATCTTGCCTGCTTCAACTTTAGATAAATCCAGAATGTCATTAATCAGTTCAAGCAATTCTTCACTGCCATGATGAATAACCTCGATAGATTCCAGCTGATCGTTGGTCAAATTCCCTTCAGAATTGTCCCTCATCATCTGCGCAAGAATGATCATTGAGTTAAGCGGAGTGCGAAGTTCATGGGAGATGTTGGCGAGAAACTCTGATTTATAACGGCTGGCTTTTTCCAGCTCTGCTACTTTCTCTATGAGCCTGCTACTGGATTCTTCAATCTCTTTATTCTTATGTTCAATCTCTTCTTTTCTGAAAAGTAACTGCTCACTTTTCTCTGCCAGTTCTGAATTGGACAGTTGCAGCTTCTTATTAGCTTTTTTTAAAGCTGACTGCTGCTCTCGCAATTGTTCTGTCATTTCATGCACACAGACGCTGAGCCAACCAATTTCATTTTTATTCCTGATAATTCTCGTGGCTTCATAATCTCCGGCAGCGACCCTGTTAACTGAGCGAGTTACTTTGATGATCGGCTTTACCAGCCACCTCGATACCAGGATGCTCAATAAAAGCACCACCAGAACAATAATCCCTGAGAGAAGCAAAATCCGGTTTCTAAAATGATGAATACTGCTGAATGCAACCGCTATTGGCACCTCAGAGATTAACACCAATTCAGTTCCTGCTATTTCAATAGGGTGATAAGTTCCCAGCACTTTCTCACCATTGATACCCAGATAGCTTTTTATATGCTTTCGCTCATGACTGGCCATTGAGCTGTAATCAGAGTGATGTTCTTCATGATCATGATGGTCGCTAAAGTCTGATCCTTCATGAAGATGCCCCAACCACTCTTCAACCAGACTCCCTTCCAGTCGTCTTTTCATTATCTGGCGGTGATCAAAGTCGGTCCCATATCTGATTTTCTGATCTCTGCCCAAAAGATATGAATTAATACCTTTAACACCGGTACTGAGATCATCAAAAAAGCCTTGGACCGTTAAAGCGGGTAGCTGAGCAGCCAGTAGCCCTTCATTATTTCCCCTGTCGTCCTGCAGAGGAAGAATAAAGAAGCTCACTTTCTCTCTACCTGTATGCGGATAGTTACTTACATCAGCATAAGCTGGTAACCCCAGTTCGAGAGCATGTCTGGCGGCTTGCGAAAAAGCCGTGTCAGCAAGCTTATCCTCAAACAAATTCAGACCAAGCTCACCATAGGAGTTGGCGGTATAAAGTATATTGCCATTAACATCTAGCAGAAGAAGGTTGGAAAAATCATGAAGCCGAATAAAACTAATAAAACTGCTGGAGTAATCATCAACCAGCTGTTGATACTCGGCTGATTTAGAAGGTTTTTCGCTATCCATTACCTGAGTAGAAGGTGAGTCTTTGAATGCTTTAATAAAAGCGCTGGCAGAATCAGCCGTGTCATACAAGCTCCGAACCAGTTGATCAAAGTGATCATTAATTTGCTGGCTCAATAACTCATTAATTGTTGTTAGTTGCTCATAACGAGACGCTTCTATTGCCTCCCGACCTTCATGGTATTCATTCAAACCAATTAAAATGACTGGCCCAAGAGAGAGAATAAAGAACCAAAGTGACAGGGTAGTAGCAAGGCCACCAAAAATGCTTCTGAACTGTAATTCTGGATACTTGCCTGAAGGCATTATGGCTTACCCTATTAAAAACCCGCCAACAAAGCGGGTATCTAATAGTGCATCGCCAATAAGGCTGCTTTTTTTAGCTTGCAGCCCATCACAGATCTGATCAGGAAATAGCTTTCATCAACCAGACCAGCGCAGCTCCTATTGAGTAAAAAGAGCAAGCTAACAGGGCCATCTCCTTGCCCGACAAACGATCATTTGACGTCTTCACAAACAATATTTCCTCTACAACAGGCTTTGGCATCCGGCCAACACCCTTTACTCCATTAAGCCCGAGGCAGTACGACTACGAATCCTTCATAAGGGGGATTAAGCCCCCAGATAAGCTTTTCGAACAGCTTCATCGGCCAGCAGGTCATCACCGGATCCCTGCAGGACAATTTGGCCATTTTCCAGAACATATCCACGATCAGCAAGCTTCAATGCCTGGTTGGCATTCTGCTCGACCAGGAAGATTGTCATACCCTCTTCTCTAAGACGCTCGATTATTTCGAAAATCTGCTGAATAACAATAGGGGCAAGTCCCAGTGACGGTTCGTCCAGCAGCAAAAGCTTCGGACTGCTCATCAGGGCACGGCCAATGGCCAGCATCTGCTGCTCACCGCCCGACATTGTGCCACTGCGCTGATACAGGCGCTCTTTCAAACGCGGGAAAAGCTCAAGAACATGGTCATAATTCTTCTGAAATTCTTCACCTTCAACAAAGAAACCACCCATGGTGAGATTCTCTTCTACTGTCAGACGGGAGAATACCCTTCGGCCTTCAGGCACCACAGCAATACCTGTACGCATAATGTCAGAGGTATGATTCTGGGTGATTTCCTGGCCTTCGTAATAAATGTGACCTGAATGAGCCCTTGGCTCCCCACAAATAGTCATCAGAAGCGAAGACTTACCCGCGCCATTAGCGCCAATGAGAGTGACTATTTCACCCTCGGAAATATTTACACTGACAGAGTCCAGTGCCTGAATCTTTCCATAAAACGTTGATACGTTTTCAACAGCAAGCAATTGGTCAGGAGCTGACATAGTACAACTGTCCTTTATTTTCTTATCGTTATTGTTCGTTTCTTCAGAGGCTAGAGTACCAAAAAAGAGTTTTCGCAGCATCCAGCTAAAAGCCATCTATATTGGATTGAATGAAAAAAAACAACAGGTTTCTTATCATGAACAGGGCTGTCCGCAGAAAAACTTGCACTCTTTGGAGCATTTTTTTTTCGTGCGTAGTACTTTCCAACAATAATTGCAGCTCTGTTTCCCTTCCTGATAATCCAGCAGGAACACATAAACTGCATCCACCAAAGTACAGTTATCTGTTTTGTAACGACTGTACGAAAACTACTTTGGATAGAGTTGATAAGAGCATATTTGTCGAACCGCCATTACAAATAATTGATCTGCTAAAGTTTGAGCGTGGACTCAATAAATACAACCCTGCATCCAGCACCTATGGTTTCGAAATAAAAGGCTCTGGCTCAATGACTCTGGGTCTTCATATCAGCAGCATAGAAAGCCTTCAAAACAAGCACGTCAGAAGACTTGCCGGCTTCTGCAACGTGGACAAAGCCAGTCAACATATTCAGCATATACATACTTACAGAAAAAAATTACATCAACTGGGTATAGAGACAACAGATACTCAGCTGGCTGCTATAGAATCAAATCAATTTTCAGGGTGGGGAGTTTTTTCTGAATGGCAGGGTATTGTCTATGTCATTCAACCTTATCTCAATGAGCCTCAACTGGCTCACAAGCTTATTGAAACAGCCAGCGAAGAAACAAGAAAAGAGATCTTCGAAAAGCAACTGGGAATCGTTATAAAACTTCATTCACACAACCAACTGCACCCTGATGATCGTATAGCACTGGATACTGCTCTGAGTAACTGGGAGGTCGACAATCAAAACGGCGAGCTGATACTCAGACTTAATGATCTGGCCCAGCCTCTTTATGAAGTTAATGGTCAGCAAGCCTATGACTGGCATGATCAAGCTTCCACAGTTATCTGGGGGTTAAGCGGCAGAGCACAGGATGAAATGAAAGCACACTTCAATAAGTTGATGAGTATAAGAGAAGCTTTGATTGAATTACTCTGGGGATATAAGGGTTACAATAATTCTCTCTATCGCGAACACGAACCATACCCTGACTGGGCACTATCAGATATAAATCTTTTACTGTCCGAGATAGGCGAAGAACCTCTAGCCAGTGAAGAGGTTCTAACAAAGTTCGTAAATAATAACTACTCACTTGCCTGCCTACGTATGATCAAGGCAAAAACCAGCAGCCTGAGATATGCAGGGAGTTTTCTCTGGCTGACAAGCTCGATTCATTTAACCAAGCCTGCCAGTACCAAGGTTGACCTTTATGGTAACAGTGAAGCAGGGGTCTTCCAGTGCCTCAAAAACTCGGACGTTGCACCGGAAGGCTGGTATCAGGATTCTCCCAAATAAGCCTTGATAACCTCCGGATTATTCCTGATTTCGTCAGGCGTACCAGAAGCCAGTGGACGGCCCTGATTGATCACGTAAATCCGGTCAGAAATTTCCATCACCAGTTTCATATCGTGCTCAATCAGGAGAACCGTGACACCGTGATCACGACGTAAATCCGAGATCAACTCATCCAGCTCAGCCGTTTCATTCGGATTCAAACCTGCTGCAGGTTCATCTAGCATTAACAGCTCAGGATTGGTCACCATACAGCGGGCAATCTCCAGCCTGCGCTGCTGACCGTAAGCTAGATTTCCTGCTTCACGATTAGCAAATTCGGTCAGGCCCACTTTATCCAGCCAGAACTCAGATTTTGCGATAGCTTCAGTTTCACTCTTTTTAAACCCTGGTGTTTTAAACAATCCAGCAAGCAAGCCTGTATTCAGATGCCTGTGCTGAGCCACCAGCAGGTTTTCCAACACCGTCATAGCTTTAAACAGTCGTACATTCTGGAAAGTACGAACCACACCAAGACGAGCGATCTTGAATCCGGGCATACCTTCAATAGCCTGGCCTTTAAACCGGATGTCGCCGCCAGTGGCTTTATAGAAACCGGTCAGACAGTTAAATACTGTCGTTTTCCCGGCACCGTTTGGCCCAATCATGGAAACAATTTCGCCCTGATTAATTTTTAAAGCCATCTGATCTACGGCCAGCAAACCACCAAAGCGCATACTCAGGTCAGAAGCTTCTAGCAAACATTCGCTCATTTCTGTACTCCTTCCTTACACGCCTTCAGCAACAGGGGTTGCCATCGTTTTTTCATCAGATTCAGAACGGCCTTTTTTGGTTTCGATATGGGGACGCTTCATTGGCAGCAAACCTTCAGGGCGCCAAATCATCATGCAGACCATCATCAAACCAAACATCAGCATTCGGTATTCCTGGAACTCACGGGCAAACTCAGGCAACACAGTCATGATTACTGCAGCCAAAATCACCCCCATCTGAGAACCCATTCCGCCCAGCACTACAATCGCGAGAATGATCGCTGACTCTATGAAAGTGAACGACTCAGGACTGATAAAACCCTGACGAGCCGCAAAAAAGGTTCCCGCAAATCCTGCAAACGCAGCACCAATGGTAAATGCAGACAGCTTGATAGCGGTTGGATTCAGACCCAGTGAACGGCAGGCAATATCATCTTCACGCAGTGCTTCCCAGGCTCTACCAATAGGCATTCTAAGCAAGCGGTTAATCACAAACAGAGTGGCAATAACCAGCAACACGGCAAGTATATAAAGGAAGATAACCTTGTACTCACTGCTGTAGGCAATACCAAAATACTCATGAAAAGGTACATTACCCTCTTCCTTTGCACGACGACCAAACTCCAGACCAAACAGGGTTGGCTTCGGAATCTGACTGATACCGTTTGGGCCACCGGTCAGAGCCGTCCAGTTATTCAGCAGGATCCGAATGATCTCACCAAAACCCAGCGTCACGATAGCAAGGTAATCACCGCGTAAACGGAGCACCGGGAAACCAAGCACAAAGCCAAAGAAAGCAGCCAGCAGGCCACCCATGACCAGACTGCTCCAGAAATCCAGCCCAAGATACTGATTCAGCAAGGCATAGCTGTAAGCACCAACGGCATAGAAACCCACATAACCAAGGTCCAGCAGACCTGCCAGACCTACAACGATGTTAAGTCCCAGTCCCAACATCACGTAAATCAGCGCCAGTGTTGCCAGATCGACAGCACCGCGAGACACCATAAATGGCCAAATCATCAGGCCAGCAACCGCAAAACAGATCAGGGTTGTTTTAATACTTTTGTTTTCAGTAGCGGCCAGCATCCTGTCTGCACTGATAGAAGGCAAAGCACTTTTAACACCGGTCAGGCTTTTATCAACCGTTGAACGGAACAACTGGAAGAAGAAGACAACCAGCGCACCAATAGCAATCAGTGTTAAAGATTCACTGTCTGCTGTAGTGACGATTAGTCGTGTACCTTCCGGTTCAAGACGTATACCCAGCATCAGGCTGGTCAATACCAGCAGTACTACTGCTGAAAGAATGGCAGGGGCAAAACGCAGCGACTTCATACTTTTTCTACCTCCGGTTTACCCAGAATGCCGGTTGGTTTGAACAGAAGAATCAGGATCAACAAACCAAACGCAACAACGTCTTTATACTCGGTACTGAAATAACCAGCGGTAAATGCTTCGGTCACACCAAGAATCAAGCCACCCAATACCGCACCAGGAATACTTCCGATGCCACCTAGCACTGCCGCCGTAAATGCCTTAAGACCTGCCATAAAGCCGATGTAAGGATTAATAACGCCGTAATACATGCCAAGTAATACACCTGCTACTGCAGCAAGAGCAGCACCAATAACAAAGGTTAGAGAAATAATATGGTTGGTATTGATACCCAGCAGGTTGGTCATTCCCAGATCTTCAGCACAGGCACGACAGGCACGCCCCATTTTTGATTTGGAAATAAACAGAGTCAGGGCTGTCATCGAAATAAAGGTGACAACAAAGATAATCAACTGCATGTATGACACAGTGGTCTGAAAGCCATCTTCAGGACCAAACGACCAGCCGCCAGTAATAAGGCTCGGCATGGCAATGTCACGAGAACCCTGAGCCAGTCGTACGTAGTTCTGCAGGAAGATAGACATACCTATGGCAGAAATAAGGGCAATCAGGCGGTTGCTGTTGCGCAGAGGCCGGTAAGCTACCCGCTCTATTGCGAAGCCATAGGAACTGGTAATAATCACACTGATAACAAAGGCAGCTATCAGCATCAGGGAAACACTATCAACTCCCATCATGGCTAGCCCTGCCATAACGGCAAAGGCGATATAGCTACCAATCATGTAAATTTCACCATGAGCAAAATTGATCATGCCAATAATGCCGTACACCATGGTGTAGCCGATTGCGATGAGGGCGTAGGTGCTGCCCACTGTCAAGCCGTTCAGCAGCTGCTGAATAAAATATAAGACGGACTCAGGCATGTTATATATTCTCCGCCACCCTATAGACTGTGTCGTCTATGAGGCTACGTACATCGTTCTTATTCTTTTTATTGAGTTGATCACTTCACCGGTAATGAAGAACCAATCATTCGAATTCAGGTATTATTTGCTCGCCAGAAACGAGCAAATAAACGACAGGATTTGATTGAGCACATAAAAGCACTCAATCAAAGTGCCCGGCGATTTTTACTCGGATACTGCAGTCTTGGTGCCGTCAGCGTGCCAGCTGTAAACAACAAAACTGAAATCCTTCAGGTCGCCCTTGGCATCAAATGCCAGGTTACCCGTTGGCGTTTTGAAGCTTTGGCTACGCAGAGTGTCAGCAACCTTATCAGGGCTTTCGCTCTTGGTTACCTTCATACCTTCAGCCATAACCTGTACTGCAGAGTATGATGGGAATACGAATGGACCTGTTGCATCTTCACCTTTAGCCTTGAATGCAGCAACCAGCTCAGCATTGGCCGGGTCCTTGTCAAAGCTCTTTGGCAGAGTCACCAGTAGACCTTCAGAAGCCTTACCTGCGATAGCAGAGATGTCCTTGTTACCAACACCTTCCGGCCCCATGAACTTAGCCTTCAGACCTTTTTCTGCACTCTGACGCAAAATCAGACCCAGCTCAGGGTGATAACCACCGTAATAAATGAACTCAACCTTTTCTTTCTTGAGCTTGGCAATCAGAGCAGAAAAATCCTTGTCGCCCGGTGTTACACCTTCAAACAGAGCAACATCAATACCGGCTTTCTCAACAGTATTCTTAACTGCAGTAGCAATACCTTCGCCATACTGCTGTTTGTCGTGAATAACCGCCATGCGCTTTGGCTTAACCTGCTCAACAATGAACTTACCAGCGGTTGGGCCCTGCAGACTGTCTAGACCAATGGTACGGAAAATCATTTCATAACCACGACTGGTGATGTCCGGGCTGGTAGAAGCTGCAGTCACCATCATGATGCCTTCATCTTCATAGATGTCGGAAGCTGGCTGTGTGGAAGAAGAACAAAGGTGACCGACAACAAAGCTGATTTCATCGTTAACAATTTTGTTAGCAACAGCAACGGCCTGTTTAGGATCGCAAGCGTCATCGTATACGACAGCTTCTAATTGCTTGCCGTTAACACCGCCTTTTTTGTTGATTTGATCAATCGCCATTTTGGCACCGGTAAACTGCATGTCACCGTACTGGGCAACAGGACCTGTAACCGGGCCCGCCAGGGCAATCTTGATTGTGTCAGCAGCCTGAGCCACTCCAGCAGCACTTGCTACTGCAGCAGAAATAGCCATCGCGGCCAGAGTCTTGTTTATTTTTCTTATCATTTTGTTGATCTCTCTTGAAGGAGCTAATTCCGTTTAATTATCAATTCAATCCATATTGCTCACAATTGGCTATATTAAGGATTTTTTTCTTCCATAACAGTCTTTTTTGGTACTTTTTTCCAGACCAATTGACAACCGAGACTAACGTAGTAGAGCGTCTGCTCAGATTTCGACCTAAATTTATGGAATCCAGTAAGGAAACCCTTTATGTAGTAGGGAGGCGCAGTATGGATATGAGAGAGCAGCCAGATGGAAATCAAAAGCTGGAGTTCGGGGAAATAGTTCTGCTGGCCCTGTCGATGGGCAGTATTTTGGCAGCGGTACATTTCTTTCTTGGTTCTGTTTTCTGAAGAACCTTACTTAACCGCTACTATCGCTACGAGCTAAACCACAGGCTGCATTCGCAGCCTGTCGTCGTTTCAGCCTACTGATTCTTAGCCTTAACAGTTTTCACACCGTCTTTGGTTCCCAGCATCAATACATTGGCAGGACGATCTGCAAACAGACCGTTAGTAACAACACCGGCAATTTGATTGATCTTCGCTTCGGTGGTGATCGGGTCAACGATGCTCATATTCCAGACATCCAGAATAATATTGCCGTTATCCGTTACAACACCTTCACGATAAGCAGGGTCACCGCCCAGCTTAACCAGCTCACGGGCTACATGGCTGCGAGCCATTGGAATCACTTCCACTGGCAGCGGGAAGTTACCCAGGACATCAACCTTCTTGCTCTCGTCAGCAATGCAGACAAACTCTTTGGCTACTGCTGCAACAATCTTTTCACGGGTCAGAGCCGCACCACCGCCCTTGATCAGATGCAGATGTTCGTTGGACTCATCAGCACCATCAATGTAGAACTCCATCTCGCTGATGGTATTCAGGTCGTAAACCTCAATACCATGTTCCTTCAGGCGTCGAGCGGTTTCTTCTGAACTGGCTACACAGCCATCAAACTTTGTTTTATGCACAGCCAGCGCATCAATAAAGAAATTGGCAGTTGAACCTGTACCAACACCAACGATCATATCTTCTTCCAGTCTGGGCAGAATATACTGCACAGCTGCATCGGCTACCGCTTTCTTCAGCTCGTCCTGTGTCATCACACTACCTTGCAAGGAGGTTGTTGAGTAAAGCCGAAAATTATACCGCCAGAACCCGCTAAACGCTGAAACTTTTTTCTGCTGTGGCAGTCACTGATTAGAGGAATAGCTGGAATGAGTTTCACCAAGCCCCTGCTTTTCCATTAGAATGGCAGTCAATCTCGACTAAGACAGTACAAAAAGCGAAGATCATGCCTCATCAATACATAAGAAAGATACTGGAAGCCAAGGTTTACGATGTGGCGGTTGAAACGCCTATTCACCCTGCTCCCTTTCTAAGTAAACGCCTGAACAATACCGTGCTGCTCAAGCGGGAAGATCTTCAGCCTGTCTTTTCATTCAAGATTCGTGGTGCTTACAACAAGATTATTCAGCTTACTGAAGAAGAAAGAGCCAAAGGCGTTGTCTGTGCCTCTGCGGGCAACCATGCTCAGGGGGTAGCTCTGGCTTCTCAACACCTGGGGATACATGCCGTTATTGTCATGCCCGGTACAACACCAGAGATCAAGTACAAAGCCTGTCAGGCCAGAGGTGCAGAGGTTGTACTCCACGGAGACACCTTTGATCAGGCTTTGACCTACGCCCAGTCACTGGTTGAAGAGAAAGGTCTGACTTTTATTCACCCATACGATGATCCATACACCATTGCCGGTCAGGGCACGATTGGTATGGAAATCCTGCGCCAGCATACTGGCCAGCTGGACGTTGTCTTTATTCCTGTTGGTGGCGGTGGTCTGGCAGCTGGTGTTGCTACCTACATCAAATACCTTCGTCCGGACATCAAAGTCGTCGGTGTTGAGTATGAAGAATCAGCCTGTTTGAAAGCAGCACTGGAAGCTGATGAAAGAGTCGTGCTTCCACATGTAGGTTTGTTTGCTGATGGTGTCGCTGTTGCCCAGATCGGCGAAGAAACATTCAAACTCTGTCGTGAATACCTTGATGAGGTTATCACCGTTTCAGCCGACGAAATCTGTGCTGCCATAAAAGATATTTTCGACGACACCCGTTCGGTATGTGAGCCTGCCGGGGCAGTTGGCCTTGCGGGGTTGAAAAAATACTCAACTGAGAACCAGCTTTCTGGTCAAAGCCTGATGGCTATTGCCAGTGGCGCCAATATCAACTTCGACCGTCTTCGCTATGTTTCTGAGCGTGCCGAACTCGGTGAAAAGCGTGAAGCTATTATTGCTGTCACCATTCCAGAAGAACCTGGTAGCTTTAAACAGTTCTGTGAAACGTTGGGCAAGCGCAATATCACCGAATTCAACTATCGCTATCATGACGCGAGAAGTGCCAGAATTTTTGTTGGCGTTCAAGTTCATCCTGACCAGATGCCTGTTGAGAACCTTGTCGGTGAGCTAAGAGAACATGGTTATCCTGTTGCCAATTTCACTGATAACGAAATGGCCAAACTGCATGTTCGCCACATGGTGGGCGGGCACAGCAAAGAGGTCGAGAATGAAGTGGTTTATCGCTTTGAGTTTCCGGAAAGACCCGGCGCTCTCTTGAACTTCCTGATGAAACTCGGCAAGCGCTGGAACATCAGCATGTTCCATTACCGCAACCATGGTGCTGCTTATGGCCGTGTTGCTGTTGGTCTGGACGTTCCACCTGAAGACCGTCAGCACATAGCCGGTTTCCTTGAAGAGCTGGGTTATCACTACTGCGAAGAGACCACTAATCTGGCTTATCAGGCTTTCCTTGGCTAAGGCTTCTCGCAAGCCTTCTCACAGCTATAGAAGGCTTGCAAATTCCTTATTCCACGGTAATATACTGCAGCACTTGGTGGCTCATACTACCAAGCATGTCGGAGCGTAGCGCAGCATGGTAGCGCACTTCACTGGGGGTGAAGGGGTCGGAGGTTCGAATCCTCTCGTTCCGACCAGACATAAAAAAAGCAGCTTTTCATAGCTGCTTTTTTTATGTCTCTCAGTCTTATATTAACTCTACGTATTACTCTTCATATAAGTCCTCTGAAGACATTTCTTAAAATCAGTGGCATTCTCTGTCATCCGGATGTTTTGATACTCTGATCAGCAATCTTGATGACAAACTCTTTCTACGATAAAAATGCTGGCGACTTTTTTAGTTCAACAGCACAGATCGATGCTTCTGATTTATACGACCAGTTTCTTCCGTATATACCGAAAAACGGTCTAATTCTTGATGCGGGTTGTGGTTCGGGCAGAGACTCCCTTGCCTTTAAGCTGAAGAACTTTCAGGTTACTGCATTTGATGCCAGCCATGCGATGTCGGCTCTTGCACAAGTTGCCACAGGGTTAACCATTCAAACCTGCCGGTTTGATGAGTTCATATCCAGCAATCAATACGATGGCATCTGGGCCTGTGCTTCCCTTCTTCACATTCCACTTTTCAACCTGTCGAACAACATTACTCATCTCGCTCAATTTTTAAAGGCTGATGGTGTTTTTTACTGTTCATTTAAATTCGGTGATGAGGAAGTGGAAAGAGACGGACGACATTTTACCAACCTGACCGAAGACTCTTTAGCCTCTGTTCTGATTGGTACTCCTCTGGCGATAAAAAAGAGCTGGCTCTCCAATGATCTGAGACCAGGCAGGGAAAAGGAACAATGGCTAAATGCCATTTTGCAACGTAAGGAAATGTGACCGTGATTCAATCACAGGCTCTCTTAACGGTTGGTGGCTATGATGACCCTCTTCTTCCAAAACTGATTGCTGCCATTAATCAGGCTCAGGAAATAGAAGTTGCAGTTTCGTTTGTACGAATGAGCGGCTATGCCCTGCTATCAGGTGCATTAATAGACGCTCTTGAGCGGGGAGCAAAAATCAGCTTCCTAACGTCTGACTATCTTGGTGTTACAGAACCAGCTGCTCTACGCAGCCTGATGCTACTGAAAGAACGTGGCGCTGATATTCGCGCACATCAATATGCAGATGGTCAGAGCTTTCATATGAAGTCGTACATTTTTCTGCGTTCCCGGAAAGGTGAAAATATTGAAGGCTGCGCCTATATCGGTTCCAGTAATATCAGTAAAGCAGCACTGACAACCGGGCACGAATGGAACCTTCGGCTGGAGTGCAATGGCAGTAGCCATGACCCTTATGTTCAGCAATTCCAGCATGTTCGTCATCAGTTTGAGCAGATATTCCAGCACTCACAATCCTATACGTTGAGTCATGAATGGATCGCTGAGTACATAACACGATACCAGCAAAAAAAACTGATAGCTGTCGAGGCATTAACAGCAGAAGACGTTGAATCGCTGGAAATATCGCCTTCATCTGTGCAACAGGATGCACTGGCTGCTTTGTATAGCAGTAGAAAAGAGGGATACCAGAGAGGGCTTGTTGTGTTGGCAACAGGATTAGGCAAAACCTGGTTGTCTGCGTTTGACAGCATTCAAAGCAAGGCCGAAACAGTTCTCTTCGTTGCCCACAGGGAAGAAATTCTGCTTCAGGCAGAAGAAACCTTTGTTCGTCTTCGCCCCGAGGATAAAACCGGTTTTTATAACGGCAGTGAACAGACAACCGATGCTGATCTGCTGTTTGCATCTATCCAGACTCTGGGGAAAACGAACCACCTTGAGAAGTTCTCTCCCGACCACTTTGATTACATCGTGGTTGATGAATTTCATCATGCCAGTGCACAAACCTACCAACGATTGCTCAGCTACTTTAAACCCAAATTTTTGCTGGGTTTAACAGCCACACCAGAGCGAACCGATCAGGCCGACATCCTCAGCCTGTGCGACAATAATCTGGTTTTTGAACGTAATCTGTCTTTTGGTATTAATGCCAAATTGCTCTCACCTTTTCATTATTACGGCATACAAGATCAGCATGTTGATTATGAAGAAATCCCCTGGCGCAGCGGTCGATTTGATACAGAGACTTTAGCGACTGCCTTCGCCAGCAGGAGAAGAGCTAAGCATATTCTTGGACACTGGGAACAGAGAAAACAGAGTCGTACATTGGCTTTCTGTATATCGAAAAGTCATGCGGAGTTTATGGCTCATTTTTTCAGAAAGGCTGGCTACAAGTCTGCAGCCGTTTATAGTGGTTCTCAGACGCCTCGTAACCAGGCTCTATCAGAGCTGAGCAGCGGCACTCTTGATATTATCTTCTCCATAGACCTTTTCAATGAAGGTACTGACCTGCCTGCTATTGATACGCTTCTAATGTTGCGCCCAACAGAATCAAAAATCGTTTTTCTTCAACAGCTTGGCCGTGGCCTTCGTCTTTATGACAGAAAAGACCATCTGGTTGTTATCGACTTTATCGGTAACCACCAATCCTTTCTTCTTAAACCACTGGCACTCCATAATTGCAGTACCCCGGCTCAGCTGGCACAGACTATCAAAGAGCCAATGTTAACCCTGCCTGATAGCTGCCACGTCAACTACGAACCCATCGTTATAGATCTTCTGGGGAGAATGATACGAAAGCAGAAAGCGAATATTGACGATGAATATCAAAGCCTGAAATCCATACTTGGTTATCGCCCAACCGCAACCGAGTTCTATCACTACCTGAATCAGGCAGGGATTCCCTTCAATAAAGTACGGCAGCGGTATGGTAGTTGGTTCGAAATGCTGTCTGAACAGCAAGAACTAAAAACCGACGAAGATACTGCAGTCGCTGCTTTTAAAACCTTCTTATTAGATGCCGTAGAAAAAGCACCAATGACTAAATGCTTCAAAATGATTCTTCTGGAAGCATTTATAGAATTAGATGGTTTTGTTACTCCGCCAACCGAGCAGGAGCTGGCGGAAAGAAGCTGGTACATCCTGAGTCGCCGTCCTGACCTGCTCGCAAAAGATCTGCCAGAGCGTTTAGAGGGCGTTACAGCTGATAGCAAAGAATGGCTGAAATACTGGCGCAGTAATCCTATAAAAGCCTTTATCAGCGGTGAAAAACCATGGTTTTCTGTAGAATCCGGTTCATTCTCACTGACTCAGACTATTGAACCTGATCAGGCTATTTATCTCACGCAAATGACGCGAGAGTTGGTACAAATGAGATTAGAGCAGTATAAAAAGCGATAATGGCCAGTTTGGTATCATTTAAAGTCAGCATTCAGAGATAGGTAAAACTGATTCCCACATGCTGCTAATGAGTTTCGTACAAGCTAAAAAATACTTCCGTAGAAGAAACCTTTGAACCATTCTTTAAAGCAACCCGCCAGTCCTTCACCCAACAGGACAAAGGACTTCTGATTTTAGGTATCTGAACATCTTTAACACTTAACAAAAAGCAAAAGTATTCAGTTAAAAAAGTCTTTTTCAGTGCCGCAAGTTAAAAAATACTCAGCAGGTTTCCAATACTTAGCTCCCATCGTTTCTTCAAAACCCTGCAAAGTTTGTTTAACCTTACCTAAGCCAAGCTCTTTAGCGTATTGCATTGGTCCCCCTCTAAACCGTGGAAAGCCATACCCATTCAGCCAGATAACATCTATATCACTGGCCTTGTTAACAACACCCTCTTCAAGAATACGGGCACCTTCATTGATCAGAGCAAAAATCAGTCGATTCTGAATCTCCGTATTACTTATAGCCCGCTGTATGATATTCAGTCTGACAGATTCCCGAGTCAAAATATCTTCAACATCCGGATCATTCAGTGATTTACCATCGACGTACTTATAAAAACCGGCAGAGGTTTTTCGCCCCAGACGACCATTTTCAACCATCAGGTCAGCTGCTCTGAAATAGCGGGGATCATCGGGCAGGTTCGGGTTCTCACGGCGCGCCTTGTAGGCAATATCAATACCGGACATATCGTTAACTGCCAGCGGCCCCATAGCCATTCCCCAGGATTCCATGGCATGATCTATCTGCTCCGGGGTGGCTCCTTCGAGTAACAGCATATTGGCTTCACGGCCATAGCAGGCATACATACGATTACCGACAAAGCCATAACAATGTCCTACCGCAACACTGATCTTGCCAATATTCTTACCAACAGCCATGGCTGTAACCAGAGTTTGATCACTGGTTTGATCGGCTTTAACCACTTCAAGAAGCTTCATGATATTGGCCGGGCTGAAAAAATGCATACCCAGTACTTTCTCTGGCCGTTGAGTCGCTGCAGCTATCCGGTTTATATCCAGGTAAGAAGTATTGGATGCCAGAATAGCGTCAGGCTTACAGATCTGATCCAGCTGACTGAAGATCTCTTCCTTGACCGCCATACTCTCGAAAGCAGCTTCAATGACCAGATCACAGTCTGAAAGATCAGGGTAGGAACAACTGCCAGTGATCAGACTGATATTCGTCTGTCGCTGTTCTGTTGATAGACGACCACGACTCACAGACTGTTGATAGCGATCTGCAATGGCCTGCAAACCAGTCTGCAGCGATGCTTCGGTCATTTCCAGCATGTGAACAGAAAAGTCGGCTGAAGCAAAGCACATGGCAATGCCCTGCCCCATGGTTCCAGCACCAATCACTCCAATTCTGATGATTTTTTCAGGCTCAATGGACTTATCTATGTCTGGTAATAAAGACGCTTTTTTCTCGGCAAAAAAGGCATGGCGCATGGCTCTGGACTGTGCAGATTCACGACAATTAACAAACATCTCCCGCTCTTTGCTGATGCCCTCATTGAATGAAAGCTGTGTCGCATTTTCAACAGCAGTAACAATACATTGTTGTGCTTGTTGGCCTCTGGCCCTTTTCAGAAGTTTCTTTCGCCAGCCGTCAAAGTAATCCGTTGAAAGGTTTGAAGCTAAAACTGTCCTCTCGGGTATAGGAGTGACTGTTCGCTTTTCAGCAATAACACGTTGGGCAAAATTAATAGCTGCTTGCAAAACATTATCGCTCACCACCTCATCAACCAGTCCACTCTTGTCGTCACTTTTGAGCGCTACAGGTTTGCCACTGGTCATCATAGTCAACGCCTGTTCGACAGGCACAATTCTGGGGAGCAACTGAGTGCCATTTGAACCCGGAATAAGGCCAAGACTAACTTCTGGCAGGCCAACTTTTGTTCCTGCAATAGCTACTCGAAAATGACAGGACAAGGCCAGTTCAAAACCTCCGCCCAGAACACTGCCATGAAGAGCTGCCACTATAGGTTTAGGAAACGTTTGAAGCTTTGCTATTACCTCTGGCAACAAAGGTTCTTGCTGAGGTTTACCGAACTCGGAAATATCAGCTCCGGCAATAAAGGTTCTGCCTGCACAGGCTATAACAACAGCCTTAATCTGCTGATTTTTTGCAATCTCAGCCAGTACATTTACCAACCCTTCCCTGACACTATGGGAAAGAGCATTGACTGGCGGGTTATTAACCGTAATCACGGCTATGGATTCAGGATTGATGGTAAAGGTTATTGTTTTATTCATTCACTTTCCTGTGCCCACCAGTCTTCCAAGCTATTTCAAACCACCGAATCGATGATAAAAGTCAGCTCTGGGGTCTGGCAGGTGTCCATTAACACTTTCAAGGTTACTGGTGATGTAGCTGACCGAACGGTCTGTCAGCCTTCGATACAAACGGTGCAGCAAATCATGGGCTTCATAGCCAATCCAGCCATGGGGCAACATGGCATCTGGAAAGTTGGGATCACGCAGCAAAATACGCCGGAAGTCGTGAATCAGCATGGAACGCATTAAAAAACAGTCTTTGCCTGATGGCAGTTTACTGCTGGCATCCTGATGCCAGGGCCGGTAGAACTCTAGAAATTCACTGTACGAACGTTGCAGCTCGTCGATATTCCAGCGCTCTCTGGACAGCTCCCTGATAGCTTGAGTCGAATGGGCATCATCAGTACTGGCCGACATCACTATCACACTGTTGACCAGCCCCAATTCCAACAGTGTTTCGTCCAGTGAACGGCGATCCGGTGACGGATGGGCAAGAATGCCATTACTCAAGACATTGAAGCCCTGCCAACCAAGACTCTTGCGAAATTCATCTCGCTGTTCTTCCGAAACTGACACGGGAATAACCAGAGTCCAGCAGCCATTCCACTCCTGCTGACTGGAATGGTAGATACGCCTTGCCGCTTTTTCGTAGTGATTCTTCGCTGTTTCAGTAAAACAGTAATAACTACAGCGACCGACCTTTTTGGTCATCAGCCATTCACTCTGCACCAGCCGGTAAACGGCGGTTCTAACCAGTCGTTCGCTGAAACCAAAGGGTTTCATGGCATTAATCAGACTTCCCAGCCAGATCCAGCCACCATGCTGGGACACCACATCACCAAACACAGTAACAACCATAGACGTACAACTGATACTGCTGGCAGCAATACGCTGCTGAACCTGCTGCTCTTTGCTTTTTATTGCAGCCGCTTGTTTTTTTGGCACTGACGTCAATCCATCATTTAGTGATGACAGCATTGTAATCGCCTCATGTTTCCGGCTGCAAACGTACGAGCATAAGCCCTCTTAGCGCTGATCAAAATCCAGCTCGACTTCATCGGATACCGGGTGGGCCTGACAGCTCAGCACAAAACCAGCTTCCACCTCATGAAGTTCCAGGCCATGGCTGATATCCATATCCACCTGTCCCTTAACCAGTTTGCACTTACAGGTAGAGCAGACTCCAGCCTTGCAGGCATAAGGCAGCTCCATACCTTTATTGATTCCAGCATCCAGAATATTCTCCCCCACTGTCGCCAGATCAAATGAAATTGCCCTGCCATCAGCTCGGACAGTCACCTTGCTGGTTTTCTCTTCGCCATACTCATGAATCCTTTGTTGGGCTTTCCTTAGTCGTTCCTGAGCATCTTCAGCAGAAATGGCAAACAATTCATAGTGAATCTGTTCTTTCCCGAGACCTTCCAGACGAAAGCCTCTGGATACTTCCGACATCATGGATTCAGGGCCACAAATAAAGGCTTCATCAGTATTTCTGATGTCAATCAGTTTCATTTTCTGAAGCTGGTAACCTTTTTTGTTATCAATTCGGCCATTAAGAAGGTCAGTTCCCTGATCCTCCTGTGACATGATGTTGATCCACTTAAAGCGATTCAGATAAGCATTTTTCAAAAAACTGAGTTCTTCCCTGAACATGCTTCCATGAGTACTTTTGTTGCCATAAACAAGAGTCACATCACTGTTCGGTTCAGCAGTCAGCACAGTTCTTATATTGGATAGTATCGGTGTAATACCACTGCCAACCGCCAGAAACATATAGCTTTTACGGTGTTCAGGACAGGTAGCTACAGAGAAGCTGCCCTGTGGCGGCATAACATCGACAACCATGCCCGGTTTGAAATGGTCGTTGGCATGGTTGGAAAACAGCCCTCCCCTGATCCGCTTGATAGCGACACGCAATGAACCACCTGCTTCCGAGCAGATAGAGTAAGAACGTCGTACTTCTTTGTGATCAATGGCCGTTCTCAAAGTCAGAAACTGCCCCGGTGTAAATCGAAATCTTTCCTTAAGATGCTCCGGCACCTCGAAAATCACCGATACAGCGGTTTCTGTTTCCGGCTGAACACTGGCTATGCTCAGCGGATAAAATTGGGTATCCATAGCCTCACCTTATAATTATATTTTTTTGAAGTAGTCAAAAGGCTCGTCACAACTCTGGCATTGAAACAGAGCCTTGCAGGCCGTTGATCCGAACTCACTGACTCTGCGAGTATCTGCAGAGCTACATCTTGGACAGCTGACCCCTGTTTCCGGCGTCTCACTATCTTCACCAGTTTCAGGTGCATCATCAGGCGCAGCAATACCGTAAGCTCGTAACCCGGTTCGACCTTTTTCTGTCATCCATTCCGAGGTCCAGGCTGGCGCAAGTCGGGTTTTAACCTTTACCTGGTCAAATCCCTTTTGGTTCAGAGCTTCAGTGATATCGTCGCGCATCTGATCCATAGCGGGGCAGCCCGAGTATGTCGGTGTGATGGTCACCTGCACCCTGTTGCCCTCAAGACCAATATCCTGCAATACACCCATATCCCAGAGAGACAGAACTGGAATTTCGGGATCACTGACTTCATCAAGAATGTCCCAAAGTTGCTGGCAGGAGGACTCTATACGCACTCTTTCACGCTGATATCGGCTTTCCGACATCAGGGGGATTTTCTGGCAATCGTCGGTAGCGTTCATCACCGTTACCACTGACAATCAGGATGAGCACGATGAACACTTTGCATCACTGACAGCATCTGCCCCAGATGTTCAGTGTGATAACCCTGTCGTCCACCTCTCACAGCCCACTCTTCTTCAGGCAACTTCAGTGTGGCTTCTGTCAACACTTCACTGACATCGTTCAACCACTGTTGTTTGAATTCCTTGGTATTAACAGCAATACCTTTTTCAGCCAGTTCCAGCTCAAGCTGATCCTGTTCAAATAGTTCATGGGTGAACCCCCAGAGGTCGTCCAGAGCCTGCTGCATTTTCAGATGGCTTTCTTCGGTGCCATCACCTAATCTCAGCGTCCAGTGACGACTGCGACGCAGGTGGTAACGGGTTTCTTTCAAACCTTTTTCTGCAATAGCAGCCAGTGTTTGATCCCTGGAATCACAGAGTCTGGTCAAGTAATGCAGGTTGAAAGCATCAATCAATAGTTGTCGAATGGTGGTATTGGCAAAATCTCCTCTAGGCAGCTCATTAATCAGGTAATTCTGAAACTCTCTTTCACTGCGCATAAAAGCTAGGTCATCTTCAGTTTTACCGTCACCCATCAGTTCCGCTGCATAGCTGTACAGCATGCGAGCCCGGCCAATATAGTCCAGCGCTACATTGCCCAGAGCAATGTCTTCTTCAAGAAACGGTCCATAGCTAATCCACTCGGATACCCGGTGGCCAAGCACCATTGAGTCATCACCCAGTCGCGATGCATAGGTGATAATATTTTGCAGTTCATTGTTATCGCTCATGTCACGCACTCCTTACATGTTGCCCACTTCTTTGGGCAGCGGATAATAGGTGGCATGACGATATGGCTTGTCATCAGACGGATCGAAAAAACTACTGCTGTCGTCTTCCTGGGAAGCACAGATGTCTCTGGATTTCACTACCCAGATACTGACGCCTTCATTGCGACGGGTATAAACATCTCGGGCGTAGTCCATAGCCTGCTCATGATCTTCGGCATGCAGACTGCCAATATGTTTGTGATCCAGACCACGTTTGGAGCGAATAAATACTTCAAAAAGCTCAAGGTTCTCGAGAGTCATTTGCCTATCCTCAGTTGTTTTTATTCTTTTTTGCGTTATAAGCCAGTTGAGCGTCTCGAACCCAGGCTCCTTCTTCATGGGCCTTGATATGGTGTTGAATTCTTTGGCGGTTGCAGTACCCATCACCATTAATCACTTTGTAGAATTCATCCCAATTTATCTCACCACTGTCGTAATGACCTCGCTCTTCATTCCAGCGAATTTCTTTATCGGGATGCTCCAGACCCAGGTACTCAATCTGGGGAACCGTTTGATCGATAAACTTCTGACGAAGATCATCATTAGTTTCCCGCTTGATTTTCCATTTCATGGACTGTGCTGAATGAGCCGATTCAGTATCATGAGGACCAAACATCATTAACGCTGGCCAATAAAAGCGGTTCAGGGAGTCTTGTGCCATCTGCTTCTGCTCAGCTGACCCCTTAGCCAGAGCCAATATGGCCTGGTAGCCCTGACGCTGATGGAAACTCTCTTCCTTACATATTTTGATCATTGCCCGTGAATAAGGACCGTAAGAAGTGCGCTGCAGGGAAACCTGATTAACGATTGCAGCACCATCCACTAGCCAGCCAATAGCGCCTACATCGCCCCAGGTCTGAGTTGGATAGTTAAAAATCGATGCATATTTAGCCTTGCCACTTTGCAGAGCTTCAATCATTTCAGAACGAGAAATACCCAGTGATTCAGCAGCACTGTATAGATACAGACCATGTCCGGCTTCATCCTGAACCTTGGCCATTAACACGGCTTTTCGTCTTAGTGACGGAGCTCTGGTAATCCAGTTACCTTCAGGCTGTTCACCAATAACTTCAGAGTGCGCATGTTGTGAAATCTGGCGTATCAGGTTCTTGCGATAACCTTCGGGCATCCAGTCTTTCGGTTCTACTTTCTGTTCATCATCAACACGCTGTTGAAATCTGAAACCCAACTCTTCGGCAGCAAATCGGTATTCCGTCATCGTACCTTCCCGTCATTATTATTTTTTACTTATGATACATATTTATTTGATTATTTATATACTTGTATCATATAAGGTTAAAAATATAAGTCTCAATCACTTGAGACCTATTGATTACAGCGTTTTAAACCTTCTCTATGATCAAGGCAGTTCCCTGACCAACACCAATACACATACTACAGAGTCCATAACGCCCCCCTGTTCTGTGCAGCTGGTGCATCGCTGTAGTCACTAGTCGTGCACCACTGGCTCCCAGTGGATGCCCGAGAGCAATAGCCCCACCGTTAGGATTCACTCTTACTTCATCATCGTTCAGACCAAGATCACGAAGCACTGCCAGACTCTGGGAGGCAAAGGCCTCGTTTATTTCGATAACATCCATCTGCTCCAGAGAAAGGCCCGACTTCTCCAGTACCCTGCGAATAGCCGGTGCAGGACCAAAGCCCATGATCGATGGCTCCAGTCCTACCGTTGCCATACAGACAATCCGAGCTTTTGCCGTTAACTTGTGGGTTTCCAGTGCTGACTCCGAGGCCAGCAGCAGTGCACAGGCACCGTCGTTTACACCCGAGGCATTACCAGCAGTGACTGAACCATTCTCTCGAAAGGGAGTTCGTAGCCCGGCCAGAGTGTCGAGAGATGTTTCCCGTATGTGCTCGTCCCTGGAAAAGACCAGAGGCTCCTGCTTTCTGCGCGGAATGGATACCGTTACGGTTTCCACATCAAAGACCCCTGCCTCTCTGGCAGCCGCTGCCTTTCTTTGACTGTTGAAGGCAAACAGGTCCTGATCTTCCCGACTGATATTAAAGCGTTCGGCAACATTTTCCGCCGTCTCCGGCATTGAGTCAGTGCCGTACTGCTGCTTCAGCAGCTTATTGACAAAGCGCCAGCCAATGGTGGTATCAAATATCTCAGCACTGCGACTAAAAGCCGTTTCTGCCTTGGCCATGACAAAAGGGGCCCGGGACATGGATTCGACACCACCGGCAATCACCAGGTCCTGCTCACCACTGCGAATGGCTCTGGAACCAGTGCCGATAGCATCCATACCGGAGGCGCATAAACGATTGATGGTCATACCCGGTACAGTCTCCGGCAGTCCCGCCAGCAGCGCGCTCATTCTGGCAACATTACGGTTGTCTTCACCGGCCTGGTTGGCACAGCCATAATAGACGTCTTCAATCGCCTGCCAGTCCAGTGCAGGATTTCTCTCCATCAGTGCTTTAAGAGGTATGGCTCCCAGGTCATCGGCTCTGATCGAGGACAGACTGCCTCCATACCGGCCAAAAGGTGTTCTGACAGCATCACAAATATAGGCATTGGTCATTGTTATTATTCCCTTGTTCTACCTCAGTTACTGAGACACTACCGGCTTGTTCAGGCGGGCTGAGTTACCCTGAAACCTGGCTATCAACTTGTCGTCCTGATTGAAGACACTTATCTCGTAGATACCGGTGCGCTTGCCTTGATAGACAACGCTGGCTTTTGCCGTCAGTAGATCACCACGAAAAGCCGGGCGAATAAAATCGATGGAACAGTGAGCCGCTACTGCCACTTCATTGAAGGAGTTACAGGCAAAGGCAAAAGCCGAATCGGCTAAAGAAAAAATCATGCCGCCATGGCAGGTATCGTGACCATTGACCATGTCCTGTCGTACTTCCATGACCACTACCGAACAGCCTGGAGAAACTTGCTCGATCTTCATTCCGAGATTCTGCGAAACCAAATCCTCAGCAAACATGGTTTCAGCACATTGCTCAGCCAGTCTCCGGGCATCTTCTGTCGAGTTACTGTTCACCATTATTCGCCTCTGAAAACTGGCTTGCGTTTTTCCATAAAGGCCGCAACCCCTTCCCGGTAATCATGGCTCTGCCCAAGCTTTCTCATAGCATCCTTTTCCAGTTCCAGCTGGTGATGCAGTGAGTTCGAGAAGGATTCATTGAGCAGCTTTTTGGTCATTCCAAGGCCCAGTGTTGGCTGATTTGCCAGGTGCTCGGCCATATGAATGGTTTCTGGCATCAACTCGTCATCGCCCACACACTGCCAGATCATGCCCCACTGCTCTGCTTGCTCCGCACTCAGCTTATTGCCCAGCATGGCCAATGCTTTGGCCCTTGGCAGTCCAAGCATTCTCGGCAAATTCCAGGTTCCAGCAGAGTCAGGCACCAGACCTATTTTGCAGAAGGCCTGCACAAAACTGGCACTCTCCGCCGCAATCACAATATCGCAGGCCAGGGCAATACTGGCTCCCGCACCTGCTGCAACACCGTTGACAGCAGCAATCACCGGTTTTTCCAGTGTCATGATGTTGCGAATCAGCGGGTTATAGTTTTTCTCTACGGACTCTCCTAGATCCGGCACTTCATCCGCTGCCTTGACTGATCGATCGTTAAGATCCTGACCGGCACTGAAACCACGACCAGTCCCGGTAATGACCAGACACCTGACCTCAGTATTATCGCGGGCATCGCTCAGAGCCCGACGCACTTCCTCATGCATCAGGGTATTAAAACTGTTCAGGGTTTCGGGACGGTTCAGGGTCAGCAGGGCTACGCCTCTGGTTACTTCGTATACGATGGTTTCAAATGCCATATTCAAGATTCCTCGCTCCTGCTAGAGCTGTTATTAGAGTTATTTTCAGACGACAGGCTTGTGTTAATGTACGAGCACCATCATTTATAAAAAGAACAAGAACCATGCCTGTTTACGCTATTGAAGACCTGATTCCCGTTGTCGATCCATCAGCCTATATCCATCCAACAGCGGTTCTGATTGGTGATGTTATTATTGGCGCCCACTGTTACGTCGGTCCTAACGCTGTCCTCAGAGGCGACTTCGGCCGTATTGTTATGGAAGCTGGCAGTAATATTCAGGACACCTGTGTCGCCCATAGTTTTCCCAATAAAGATTGCATCATTGAACAGGATGGTCATATCGGTCATGGTGCCGTTCTCCATGGCTGCAGGGTCGGCCGCAATGCTCTGGTGGGTATGAATGCTGTTGTCATGGACGATGCCGTGATAGGAGCAGAGTCACTTGTAGCAGCTTCAGCCTTCGTAAAATCAGGCTTCAGCTGTCCACCTAGAAGTCTTCTGGCTGGCAGCCCTGCTACTGTTAAACGACAACTCAGCGATAAAGAAGTCGCCTGGAAGTCATCGGGAACAGAGGAATACCAGCACCTGACCAGAAGAAGCCATGAATCACTGCGGGAAGTGTCTGCTCTGATAGAAGTGCAGCAGAACAGACCCAGATTCATTGACAGCAGTCATAAACCTAAACAGTCATGACTCAAAACCGCTTTGAGTTCAGACAGTCTTCCCGAGAAGACTGTCTGCCAAATTCAGGCCGTTACTCTCCCCTTCGCTCCACAAGAGTCATAATGTCGTACAGGGCCACCATTTCCTGATTCTGGTTAATCACTTCCACATCCCAGACCACCACACCGGTTGATCGGTCTTCATCAGGCCTACGAGTTTTCTTGATCTTCTTTTTAACGGTAATTTTTACCTGAATGGTGTCACCAATACCGACCGGCTCAATAAAACGCAGATTTTCTAGACCATAGTTAGCCAGAACCGGGCCTGGAGCGGGCTCCACAAACATTCCCGCAGCGGCAGAAATCACGAAATAACCATGGGCAACCCGCTTACCAAACAGTGAATCCTTTGCAGCCTGCTCATCAAAATGAGCGTAGAAGTGATCGCCCGAGAGACAGCCGAAGTTAACAATATCCGCCTCAGTTACTGTACGACGATGGGTTAGCAAGCTCTCGCCGACCTGCAAGTCTTCGAAGTATTTTTTGAACGGATGAAGGTCGGTAGAAACGGTATCAGCACCGGCAATATATTCGCGGGAGATAGCCATCAGAGTGGTTGGAGAGCCCTGCAACGCAGTTCTCTGCATGTAGTGCTTGATGGCTCGACTGCCACCCAGCTCTTCACCACCACCAGCACGTCCGGGTCCACCGTGAACCAAAGCAGCCAGAGGTGAGCCGTGACCAGTTGATTCTTTGGCACAATCCCTGTTCAGAATGAGCATACGACCATGATAGGCGGCTGCTCCCATCACCAGCTTTCTGGCTTCATTATTATCATAAGTCACGATTGACCCTGCCAGGCTGCCTTTACCCAGTTGAGCCAGCTCAATAGCTTCATCGATATTGTTGTAAGGCATCAGGGTACTGACCGGGCCAAAGGCCTCTATGCTGTGAGGTGCATCAGTTTCAAAAGGTTTATCGCAGTAGAGCAGTGTTGGCGGATAAAAAGCACCAACTTCCGCATCTGCGGCAGTTACTTTCAGGTCAGAACTGTTTCCACCCAGCAGCAGATCACAATGTTCCTGTAACTGCGCTACCTTGTTCTGAACATCTTCCCGCTGAGAAATGCCAACCAGTGGCCCCATTCGTACACCTTCGGCAGACGGATCACCTACAGTCGTCTGACTGAGGCGCTTCTTAAGCGCTTCTGCCACGTCATCCACTTTATTTCTTGGCACAAAGATTCGGCGAATAGCTGTACACTTCTGCCCCGCCTTTACAGTCATCTCTTTACAGATTTCTTTGATAAACAATGAAAACTCGGGATCATCTTTCTGAACATTTTCGCCCAGAATAGAGCAGTTCAGTGAGTCGGCTTCCATATTGAATGGAATGCTGTTGGCAACAATATTGGGGTGGCTTTTAAGCATTTGTCCGGTTGAGGCTGAACCGGTAAATGTCACTACATCCTGCTCATTAAGCTGATCCAGAAGATCTCCGGTACTGCCACAAATCAGCTGCAACGAACCTTCAGGCAACAGACCTGATTCAATAATCATCTGGACCATGGCTTCCGTAAGATAAGCAGATGCAGTTCCCGGCTTAACAATCACGGGCATACCGGCAATCAGGCTTGGTGCAATTTTTTCCAGCATGCCCCAGCAGGGAAAGTTAAAGGCGTTGATATGTAACGACACGCCCGGCTTGGCGGTAAGAATGTGCTGACCAACGAAGGTGCCTTCAGCAGACAGCCGCTCCGGAGCACCTTCAACAATGAACGTTTCATTAGCAAATTCACGACGGGCGATGGATGAATAGGAAAACATGGTTCCTATACCACCCTCTATATCAATCCAGCTGTCTGTCTTTGTGGCACCCGTACGAGAAGACACTTCATAAAGTTCTTTCTTTCGGGACATCAGTACCTTGCCAAGTTCTTTCAAGGCATTGGCACGTTCATGAATGGTCATTGCCCGCAGAGCTTTACCGCCCAAATTCCGACCATGTTCAACAACTTGGCCAAAATCGATACCGGTACTGTCGACGATACTGACTGTTTCTCCTGTAACTGCATGTTTAACATCTATGCCCTGGCCAGTGCCTGCGAACCACTCACCATATACATAACTTTGTGTTTTCATACAGTCTTCCTTTCTTATCCTGTTGCCTGGTACTCACCCATACCTGTAAATCCGGGCACTTACTTCAGGCTTTTGTCGTTTTTATTTTGAAAGTTATGATACACATTAATTGATATGGATCAAATTTATGTATTATATTCACCGACAGAAAGAGAAAAACAAAAATAACCAGAAATCACGGGCACGGAATGTCGAATAACTCTAATAAAAAGTTACTACCGGGACTTGAAGCCATTGAGACTGCCAGTATCGATGAGATTCGCAGCCTTCAACTGAGTCGTTTGCGCAAAACTCTTGAACACGCCTATAACAACTCACCGGTATATCGAAACAAGTTTGATCAGGCTGGCGTCCACCCGGACGACCTGAAAGATTTGAGTGATCTCGCAAAATTTCCTTTCACCAGTAAGGCTGACCTCAGAGACAACTATCCATTTGGTATGTTTGCCCTGCCGCAGAAGGATATCGTTCGCATCCATGCTTCCAGTGGCACAACAGGTAAACCTACTGTAGTGGGTTACTCAAAAAATGATATAAGCATTTGGTCGGACGTTGTTGCCCGTTCAATTTATGCAGCAGGTGGCCGTCCGGAAGATAAAGTGCATATTTCCTATGGCTATGGATTGTTCACTGGCGGACTGGGCGCTCACTATGGTGCTGAACGCTTGGGCTGCACTGTCATCCCTATGAGTGGCGGTCAGACAGAAAAGCAGGTGCAGCTGATCAAAGATTTCGACCCTGACATTATTATGGTAACGCCGTCTTATATGCTGAATATTGCAGATGAAATGGAGCGTGAAGACATTGATCCACACAAGTGTTCACTGAGAGTTGGTATTTTCGGTGCAGAACCCTGGACCAATGCGATGCGTCAGGATATTGAACAGCGACTGAATATTGATGCTGTTGATATTTATGGTCTATCCGAAGTCATGGGGCCAGGCGTTGCTCAAGAGTGTGTCGAAGCTAAAGATGGTCCAATTATCTGGGAAGATCATTTCTACCCGGAAATCATTGACCCGAAAACCGGTGAAGTATTGCCCGACGGTGAAGAGGGAGAGCTGGTTTTCACCAGCCTGACCAAGGAAGCCATGCCTGTAATTCGTTATCGTACCCGTGACCTTACCCGCCTCTTGCCAGGCACATCCAGAAGCATGCGCCGTATGGATAAAATCACCGGGCGCAGTGATGACATGCTGATTATTCGTGGTGTAAACGTATTCCCGACCCAGATTGAGGAACAAATCTGTAATATTGAAGAACTGACACCGCACTATATGATCGAAGTAAACAAGACTGGCAACATGGACACAGTTAGAGTCAGTGTTGAAAGCGGGCTTAGCAACTCGACTGAACTGAATCAGCAGCTGGCCTCATCCCTGCGCCACAAGATCAAATCCTACATAGGCATATCCGCCAGTATTGATATCGTTGAACCTGGAGAGCTGCCACGCTCTGAGGGTAAGGCGAAAAGAGTTATAGATAATCGTTAAAGCTGCTCATTAGAGATGGAAAAGCCAGCATCACGCTGGCTTTTTTAATGGTCGACGATAGAAACCTGGCTCTAGTGCAGCCAAACGCTTGACCTCATACTAATAATACGCAGGTTATCCCCGCGCAAGCGGGGATAACGACTGCACGTATATCAGGGCTTTCCTGCACTAGTGACTGTAAAGCAACCCCGGTAACCAAAGAGAAATAGCCGGTACCAGAAGTAGCAGCACTAATCGCACTATATCAGCACACCAGAAGGGTGTAACACCACGAAAAATAGTACTGGTCTTGATGTCTTTGATAACACTGCTCAACACAAAGATATTCAATCCTACCGGTGGCGTAATCAGACTGATCTCGGTTACAACCACAACGATTATTCCAAACCAGACCAGGTCAAACCCCATACTCTGCACCAAGGGAAAGAACACGGGCACCGTCAACAACAACATAGACAGGCTTTCGAACACCGTTCCCAATATGATGTAAATGGCAATAATGGCCAGCATCACGAGAAAAGGTTCAGCGCCCACCGATTGAATCAGACCCACCAGTTCCTGAGGCAAGCCAGCCCTGTTAACGAAGTTGGAATAGATCAGTGCACCTATTATCACCCCGAACAGCATAGTCGAAGTTCGTGCTGTTTCGATAAGGATTTCCTTTAAAACAGCAAGCGTTAGGGTTCCCCGAAACAGAGCAATAAAGAAGGCTCCGGCTGCGCCAATACCAGCGGCTTCTGTAGGTGTAAATATACCGCCATAGATCCCCCCCATTACCAGCGCAAACAGACCCAGTATTGACGACACTGACCGTAAGGCATGCCACTTTTCCTTACTGGATAACTTCTCTCCTGCAGGGCCCGCCTTCGGATTGCGCCATACGACATAACGGGTCGCCAGCATATAAAAAACAATGCCCAGTAAACCTGGCAGGAAGCCTGCGGCAAACAGATCACGAATACTCTGCTCGGTCAGAACACCGTAGATTATCAGAATG
Organism: Endozoicomonas sp. OPT23; assembly: GCF_009653635.1. Lineage (GTDB taxonomy): Bacteria > Pseudomonadota > Gammaproteobacteria > Pseudomonadales > Endozoicomonadaceae > Endozoicomonas_A. Next base: position 230,677 of record NZ_PPFD01000004.1, read on the forward strand.
ACACTGGGAGGAATCAGAATCCCTAAAGTTCCACCCGCAGCAATGGAGGCTGAAGCCAGAGCATCGGAATAGCCATACTTGCGCATGGATGGCATGGCTACCTTGGCCATAGTGGCAGAAGTTGCCAGGCTGGAACCGGAAATAGCCGAGAAGCCACCGCAGGCAGCGACGGTAGCCATTGCCAGGCCGCCCCGCTTATGTCCAAGAAAGGCATAACAGGCTTTGTACAGTTCCTGCGAAAGACCTGCGCGGGTAATAAAATTACCCATCAGGATAAACATCGGGATAACCGACAGGCCATAATCCTGAGCAGTATCAATCATACGACGAGCACTGACTGAAAGAGCCCCGTTGAAATTCCAGTCGCCCAGAGCCGCATAGCCAATAAAACCAATTGTACCCATCGCGAAAGCAATGGGCATGCGCAATAGAATAAGAAACATCAGGGCCGCGAAGCCGATCAGAGTGATTGTCATGCGGGTTACTCCTGATTCTCGTACTCTTTGTCCACCAGCCGGGTAATGACCAGTACAAACGCCGTCACCGATGTCAGAAAACAGGATGCAGCGATAAAGTGAATGAAGTAGCTGACCGGAATTTCCAGATACTCGGTCACCTCTTCGTAGCCGGCCGCCCTATCTGCCAATCCCCAGACCTTCATACCAATGACAGCGAGACTGGAACCAATGCAAAGATCAAAGAACATATCACGGACTTTCTTTAACCCTTCTGGAAATAGGTTATCGATCAGATCGACGACAATGTGTTCCTTGCGCCAGGTAATCAGAGGCATAGCGGAAAAGATCAGACAACCGAGCAACAGCTCGGTAATTTCGACACTACCAATCAAAGGGCTGTCAAATAGATACCGACCCAAAACATCGATACAGGTCACTACCATCAGGAAAAACAGTACACTGGCAGCGAACCATTTCAGGAGCCACTCGAAGCGCATGGCTCCGAGCTCCCAAAACCGGATCAGTGTGATAACGGTCTCTTTCATTACTGCCTCTTACAGTTGTAAAGGCTTATAATTACGAGCTTCTTCCTTGAAGGCATTAAGTGCCGCTTGTGCATCCACCTTGCGCTTCTTGACCGAACTCAGCCACTTATCTTCCATATCAGCAACCAACTGATTGAAGTAAGCAACATCCTCTTCCGAGGCAGGGATCACTTTACTGCCAGAGGCAATAATATCGGCTTCACCGACCTTGTCTGCCCTATCCCAGAGCCTGCCAGCCAGAGCCGACAGTTTCTCACCGGAAACTGACAACACAGCCTTACGATCGCTGTCGGACAGTCGATCCAGAAAGTCAGGGCTCAGGAAAATACCAAAGGAGCCTAGATACAGACCGTTAGGCAGCTTGACGGTATAAGGTGCAACGTCCTTGAATCGTGCCACCTTCATCATATCCATCTGCATGAACAAACCATCCGCGACGCCCTGGGAAAGCATCTCATAGGCCTTATTGGCCGGAGCACTGACACCGGAAACACCTAGGCGCTTACCGACTTCTGCTGACATACCACCGCCAATACGGACTTTCTTTCCCTTAAGATCTTTCAGTGATTTCAGCGGTTCACGCATATGCACCTGACCCGGACCATGGACAAACAAGCCTGCCAGTTGAATACCATTGTACTCACCGGATTTATTGAAGAACTGCTCATTTACCCGCCAGTGGGCAACAGAAATAGCTTCCGGTGAACCTTTAATATTGGGCAGTTCAGCCATCTGGGGGAGACGAAAACGTCCTGGCAGATAACCATGGAATGTCCATGAAGCATCTACGGCACCATCCTCAACCATATCCACCAGACTCTTTGGATGACCAACGTCGTATTCAAGTTTGACCTTGACCCGACCTTCCGTAGCCTCTTCGATCCATTTCCCCCAGGTCGGCAGGACATCTTTATTCATGGTATGGGTCGGGCTCAGCCAGGTTGCTATCCGCAGCTGAGTATCTGCTGCCCAGGTGCCAGCCGCTGAAAGTCCCAGACCAATTGCCAGAATGCCGGTTGTTATTTTTCTTTTAAGCACGGGCCACTCCTTGTTGTTATTTTCTGTGGAAACTCTCCCATCACTGAGTAGGAAAATTTCTGTATCCACAGCTTTTGTGTTGCCTTGAACGCATAAAGTGACACAGATCAATTTTTATTACAAAATTTTTGTATCATATAAGAGCAAAAAAACAGGCAATCACTTTTCAATGTTTGATCTCTCAAAAATGAAACACAGTCACACTCACCTGCCTAACCCTCAGTAAACTCATGCTCATGAAACCATGCCGTATACTTTGGTGCTTTTTTAGTCTGAGGCCACTCTTTAAGCATCAGTTGTACTGCCTTCAATGATATCAAAGAGATTTCTATAGCAAGACAGCCTAAGAGACTGTCTCAAAAGTGATCAGACACTAGCATGGAAGAATTTACAGACTTGAGCTAAATATTCCTCATCACCTGCTACGAGAGGAATATTATGTATCCCTCAGATTTGACCGATGATGAATGGAAACTTATCAAGCCTTTTTTTCCTGACCCTGGTTATGATAAGCCAAAAAATGGCAGGCTTAGAGACTGGCCTTACAGGCTAATTCTTGATGCCATTTTTTACGTTGATAAGACGGGGTGCCAATGGCGACAAATGCCTTCTGATTTCCCTCCATGGGGTACCGTTTACACGTATTTTCGGAATTGGAAACTAGATGGCACATGGAAAATGGTTCACGACGCCTTGAGAGATCAAGTTCGAATTAATGCGAGGAAGTGCCCACAGCCAACAGCAGCTAGCATTGACACCCAAAGCGTTAAAACCTCTTTAAAAGGGGGCTCCGCGGATACGATGGCGGTAAAAAGTGCAAAGGTAGAAAGAGGCATATTGCAGTAGATACCTTTGGCTTGATTCTCGTGCTGTGGGTTCATTCAGCAGCTCTCAGTGACAGCCTCACAGGTCATATAATTCTTGCCTGTATAAAAAAGCACTTCAAAAAAGTGCGCAAAGTTTGGTCCGACTGTGGCTATAGAGGTTTTCTTGAAGAATGGTTTTATCGGCGTAAACCTAAAAGAGAGCTTGAGATAACTAAAAGACCACAGGGCAAATTCGTTGTTCAGGCAAAGCGCTGGGTAGTCGAGCGAACATTTGGCTGGTTTGAAGGCTCTCGCCGTCTGTCAAAGGACTATGAACAACTGCCAGAGAGCTCCGAGTTCTTTATCTATATATGTATGATTCGAATGATGGTAAGGCGGCTTGTGTAGTTTTAAAACAGCCTATACCACTCATTAGCTCACCAGCAAGACAAACTCAGCATCAACTATAGACAAATTAAAACACCTCTTCCTGAAGCCTTTAAAGTGAGCGATAACACTCCAGTCAATACTGAACTATGGAGGTCGGAGGCACACGCGCGCCCTCTCCGACCACATTTTTCACAATCTCATTTCTTTGCTGGCAGTCGGTTCTCAACCAGAGTCTGCCAGTAAGCGACACCTTTCATAAGTATATTGTCATTAAAATCATAGTTTGGCTTGTGCAGGGCATTACCGCCTTCAGTATCCACACCATTTCCCATAAGTATGTAGCAACTGTTCACTTCCCTTTGCATAAATGAAAAGTCTTCACTTATGGTCAGGGGCTGACAATCACCATCAACGTTTTCTGCGCCCAGCGCTTCCTGTGCAGCCTGAATAGCGTATTCAGTCTCTCTGGGTGAGTTGATGGTAGAAAGGAAGGTATTGGTGAATTTATATTTGTACTCAACACCTGCAGATGCACATTGCCCTGCAACAACCCGCTCAATCGCTGCTTCTATTTTCGCCAGTGCTTCGTCAGTAAAAGAACGGGTATCACCAGTAATTCTTACGTGAGATGGAATGACATTAACAGTGCCGTTGGTTGCAAATTCTGTCACCGAGATAACAGCGGTTTCACTGATTGCACTGAGGTTACGTGAAACAATAGTCTGCAGGGCACAAACAATCTGCGCACCCACAACAATAGGATCTGTTCCCATATGTGGTAGAGCGGCATGACCACCTGTTGCAATAATATCTATCTCGAAACTGCTCTCGCTTGCCATTATTGAACCAGAGCGGGTCAGTACCTGTCCGGCTCGAATGCCTGGCATATTATGGATAGCGTAGACAGCATCAATACTCCAGCGAGTGAACAGCCCGTCAGCTATCATCGCCTTGGCACCCATGCCATGTTCTTCGTCTGGCTGAAAAATAAAATAGACTGTGCCGTCGAAGTTTCGGGTACGTGACAGTTCTGAAGCCGCCCCCAGTAACATAGAGGTATGTCCATCATGCCCACAGGCGTGCATAACGCCTTCATTGACAGATTTATAGTCGAAATCATTGGTTTCATTAATCATCAGAGCATCCATATCAGCGCGTAAGCCGATAGAACGATCACTGTTGCCACATTTCAGTATGCCAACAACACCTGTGCCACCAATATTTTGATGGACCTCTATACCAAACTCTTCCAGTTTCGCAGCAACAAAGCCGGCTGTCTGGTGTTCTTTTAACCCTGTCTCAGGATGCTTATGGAGGTGGTGTCTCCACCCAATGATCTGTTCCTGGATACTCATAATTCAGTCTCAACAATTCGAAAATAAAAAACCCCTTTCCGTTAAACGGTCAGGGGCGTGTTTGTTATGCCGATACTTTATTTTCTCAAGCTACCTGAGGGTTAGCCTCAATGGTTTTCGGCTGGCTCTCTTCCGCGAACTCCTTTACCGCTTCATCTGAAAATTCACTGCGGAACATTTTCACAGTACTTACCAGACAGAGGAATAGTACGAAAATGAGAGGAAGTGCAAAAATCAAACTGATGCTTTGAAGCAACTCGATACCTGAAGTACTACCCATCATCAGGGTAAGAGCCATAGCTGCCTGTGCAATAACCCAGATTGTGCGCATTTTGTTACTTGGGTTATCAGAGCCATCTTCACACATACTGCTCAGTACAAAGGTTGAACTATTGAGAGAAGTAATGAAGCAGGTGAACAAGGCAATAACCACACCAAAGGAAATCAGTTTACCCATCGGGAAGTCTTCCAGCACAATAAACGTTGCGGCTTTAGAAGAAGCGGCAGCAGCCTTCAGGACTTCAGGTGAAGATTCCAGACCGATAGTGCCGAAGAACGCTACCCAGATGAAGATACCGAGGCAAGGCAGAACCAGAGAGCCCAGAATGAATTCTTTAACGGTACGACCCTTGGATACGCGAGCAATGAAAGGACCAACAAAAGGAGCCCAGGCAATTGCCCATGCGTAGTAATAGATCGGCCAGCCGGAGATCCAGGAGGTTTCATCCTTGGCAGCAAAAGTTGGCAGCTTCAAAGCGTCGCTGAAGAAACCGTTGAGGTAGTTACCCAGGGTGTCAAAGTAAACGTTAACCATCAACTTGGTTGGGCCGAGGAGACCAACAAGGATGATCAGACCTGCCAATAAATAGAGGTTATAGTCAGAAAGACGACGGATACCGCCTTCCAGGCCGGTAGTAGTACAAATAATGGTAATAACAGCAATCACACCAACCAGACAAGCCGTTACCAGATTAGAGGAAGGGATACCGAACAGGTATTCAATACTCACGCCCAGAGACAAACCGGTCTGTCCCAGAGAGGTAGATATACCGGCAATAGCACCAAATACACAGATGATATTGATCATCTTACCCATGGAACCATTCGCTTTATCACGTCCCCATGGCAGCAGGATGTTACTTACCAGACCATTTTCGTTCTTGCGGTACATCAGGTAACCGATAACCAGGCCCAGCACTGCAAATGAAGCCCATGCCTGAATACCCTGATGAATAAAGGAGCGCTTCAGTGCAAAGGAAGCGGCAGCTGGAGTCATTGGTTCAATACCAGTAGTGACCAGTGGGTTCACGTAGTGGTAAACCGGCTCCGCCACACCCCAATACAGCATAACTGTACCCATACCGGCGGAGAACAGCAGACCGATCCAGGAAATAGTGGAAAACTCAGGTTTCGCATCGTCCGGACCGAGACGAATCTGGCCATATTTACTGAAAGCAAAGAACATCATCATGGCTACAAATACAAAGGAGCCCGCGATGTAGACATAACCGAAAGTGTCAGTCAGATAGTTCATGGTACCTATACCAACGGTATAGAGTGTATCCGGGAACAGAAGCCCCGCTAAAACGGTGATGACAATGAATGTCATCGTGCAGGTAAATAGCAGTTTACCCTGTTTAAGTTCTTGTGTTTTTTCAGTCATGGGAACCTCTTAATCCTGATTGAGCGTACCGGAACATAAAATCGCTACGCTGTAATCGGAACCAGCAAGCTGGCTCCGACCAGAAGTTACTTAATAACGATAAGTTCAGGTTCAGCGCGCTCGCTCAACCACTCAGCACCATCTTCGGTAATCACAATATTTTCTTCATGAACCATGGACTTACCCGGTGCGTACAACATGCCAGGCTCTAATGTCATGATCATGCCGGGCTTCAACACTGTGTTGTCTGTTGCAGTATTGGAAGGACGCTCGGTCAGCTCAATACCCAGACCGTGGCCCAGACGACCAACGTCGTTACCCAGAGCACCATTCGCTTCCAGTACGCCCCACATAGCATTGTAAATATCAGTTGTAGTGTTGCCTGGACGGGCTGCTTCAAAACCTTTGGTAGTGGACTCATAAACCGCACGATAAGCTGCTTTGGTCTGTTCACTGGCATGGCCAAAGGCCCAGTTTCGGTCAAAGTCAGAAAAGTAACCGTCAAATACGGCACCGGTATCGATGATCAGTACATCACCTTTCTCAACAACACGATCAGTTGGCCCCATGATAATGCTGTCGTAACCGTCAGGACCGGAACCGGCAATGATGTACGGACATTCGTCAGCGCCTTCGCGCAACATATCAATGCGGAACTGCTTACAAATTTCACGTTCGCTCATGCCGGCACGGGCATATTCAGGCAGTTTGGAAAAGCCAACATTGGTAATGCGGCAGGCTTCACGGGTTTTATCGATTTCAGCCTGAGACTTGATCTGACGCAGACCATGAACAGCCAGAGAAACATCAACAAAGTCTTTGTTGACCATACCTTTCAACTGATTGAAGTTGTTAACCGGCATGCGCAGGTGAGACTCAATACCCAGCGTGGCACCTACACGACCGAAACGGGAAGCGATACCGTTAATAACGCCAGCAACCAGCGTAATTCCGTCGTCTTCCGGTTCTGGGGAAGGCCAGGTGATGATCTCATCAACCCAGGTGCTGGCCATGCCAGTCGCACCAATCTCCGGAATGATAGCTACAGGCTTTCCTTCAGCAGGAACAACAAGAAACCATGGACGGGTAGGGCTGTGCCAGAATTGAGTGTGAAAGCCAGTGAAGTAGCGGACATTAGGCTCGGTAGTAAAAAGCATTGCATCCAACTGCATCTCACGCATCACAGTTTGAGCTCGTGCTGTACGGTTTTCGAATTCAGCTGTTTCAAAACCGCGACGTAGGAAATCAGTCATAACACCCTCACTGGCTGCAACCGCTCGTGAATGGCAAGTCGCTGCTCGGTTAAATATTGGGCACTATGATATATAGATAAAAGTTAAATATTTTGACCTGAATCACTGTTAACAATAGTTAACTTTTTATTATTTAAAATCAACTAAATACAACTAGGCTAATTGTAAAATGACCTTATTAGTGCACTTTATAGTCAAAAATACAGTCATATAATTAAAAATACTTAACTATACGGATTGATAATGCTGTTTACTTCGCACACAATACAGCCCTCAAAGTTCACTATATTTACCTAAGTATTGATTTTATGAACGCAAAGAATTCCACTGGAAGCTCTTCAATTAATATGACTTTTACCAAGAAGGATGAAGAGTGCCTGGCTCGCCATGGTCTGCTGGCGGAAACCATTGCTGACCTGATTGGCCCACACTGTGAAGTTGTTATCCACTCTTTTAAAAGCTTTGAAGACTCTGTGGTCAAGATAGTGAACGGTCATCATACAGGCCGAAAGATCGGTGCTCCTATCACAGATCTTGGTTTGAAAGTGTTCCGTGAATTTGAAGAGACAGGTGTCATGGCTCCCAAGAGCTATTTCACCAAGAATAAAGATGGGTCTCTGATGAAATCTACCAGTTGTATTTTGACTGGAGAGGATGACAGGGCAGTAGGTATGTTTTGCATCAATATTAACCTGTCTCACCCATTCCCGGAAATCATGAAAACCTTGATGCCAGGAAACCTTGAAACGACCAACTTACAGACCAGTGAAAATTTCAGTACTTCCCCGTCAGATATTATTGAACAGGCATTGAGCACTGCAATTCATGACATTGAAAACAATGCATCTGTAAATGCTAAAGGCAGAAAGAAAGCTATTACCAGAATACTCTTTGATAACGGTATTTTTGAATTCAAGGAAGCAACGACAATTGTTGCCGATGGACTGCAAATTACACGACATGCCGTTTACAAATACATTCGTGAGTTTAAATCGCAATTAAAGATCCAGAAATAAACTCTCGCACATCACACCTACAAACCAATAACTTGTTCCAAAGGTAGTATCATGAAAAAAGTTATTAACACCGACCTCGCTCCTGCTGCTATCGGCCCTTACTCTCAGGGTATCGCATTCCAGAACCTGACTTTTACTTCCGGGCAGCTTCCTCTTGACCCGAAAACAATGGCGTTTGTTGAAGGTGGCATCAGGGAGCAGTCCTATCAGTCTCTTAAGAACCTGAAGTCTGTTCTGGAAAAAAGCGGTGCTTCCATTGATTCCGTCATCAAAACCACGTGCTTCCTGGCCGACATGAACGACTTTGCAGCTTTTAATGAGGTTTACACCGAAGTGTTCGGCACTGAGAATGCACCTTCCCGATCTTGCATTCAAGCAGCCTGCCTGCCTAAAAATGCACTGGTAGAAGTTGAAGCTATCGCTTTCATTAATTGAGTAACACTTCGAAAGCTGTGCTGATAACTCAAAGGTCAGTCTGACTGGCCTTTACCTGCAATGCCATTTTCAAGTGACTGATCATGCTCAAATTCTCTAAAAACACTTTTTATACGGGCACGACCAGCCCTTTATTTACCAGCGAAATAGCCAGGAAAGTACGTTCCTTCCATAAGAAAATTGAAGGTTACACTCCAACTCCTCTGGTTTCGCTGCCTGCACTGGCAGAAAGGCTGGGCGTTAAATCAATTCAGGTTAAAGACGAATCCTATCGTTTCGGGTTGAATGCTTTTAAAGTTCTCGGTGGCTCCTATGCCTTAGGTCGATTACTGGCAGAACACCTGCAAATTGATATTGATGAAGTAGATCTGAAAACTATCTCGTCAAAACTGAAAAAACCTCTGATTTTTGCCACAGCCACTGCAGGCAATCATGGCACAGGTGTCGCATGGGCTGCTCGCGAAATGGGACAGACCGCGGTTGTCTATATGCCGAAAGGTTCTCCTCAAGCGAGTGTCGACCGCATTCGAGGTCTGGGAGCAGAGTGTATAGTAACCGACGTCAACTATGACGATACGGTTCGCCTTGCCAGCCAGACATCAGATAAAAATGGCTGGATGCTGGTTCAGGATACCGCTTGGGAAGGGTACGAAAAGATTCCAACCTGGATCTCTCAAGGTTACACAACCATGGCTGCAGAAGCTCTGGAGCAAACTGCAGAAGCGCCGACACACGTAATGCTTCAGGCTGGCGTAGGAGCCATGGCTGGAGGCATTCTGGGGTATCTGGCTGATGAGTTGGGATCAGAGAATTTCAACACCGTTATATCCGAACCCAGAGCTGCTGACTGTATTTATCGATCAGGTACTAGTAAAGCTGGTGACATGATTAGTGTTGATGGAGACCTCAACTCAATTATGGCTGGTTTGGCCTGTGGTGAACCCAATCCTTTAACATGGCCTGTGCTTCGCGATTGTAGCAATGCCTTTGCATCTGTAACAGATAGTGTAACAGCTACCGGTATGCGTATACTTGGCAATCCTCTACAGGGAGATACAGCTATAATCAGTGGTGAGTCAGGCGGCATTAACATGGGCCTTCTTTACCAGATGGCTGTACATCCGGAAGGAAAATTACTTGCTGAAACCGTAGGCTTAAATAAAGATTCTGTTGTTCTTATCTTCAGCACAGAGGGTGATACAAACCCTGAGCGTTATCGACATATTGTCTGGGAAGGTTCTCTCCCAACAACCAAAGACTAATTCCGGTTGCTATTCATAAAAGCAGGCAGCTTATTTTGAAGCTGCCACCCAGCTTCCAGTTCCGAAAATACGTGTAAACGGTGCCCCATAAAGGGAAGTCAGAAGGCACCTGTCGCCATTGGCAGTCCGTCTTATCAACGTAAAAAATGGCATCAAGAAACAGCCCTTAAGGCCAGTCTCCTCCTGGTCTGCCATTTTTTGATTTATCGTAACCAGGATCAGGAAAAAAACTTGATAAGTTTCCATTCATCAGCGATCAAATCTGAGGGATACATAATATTTCCCTCGTAGCAGGTGATGAGAGATATTTAACTCAAACCTGTAAATTCTTCCATGTTAGTGCCCGGTCACTTTTCAAATAGTCTCCAGAATGAAAATATCTGACCAAACTGCACTGGCAGCAGCAACTGGTCAGAACTTTCAATTTCTTTATCCCATCGTTGGCATCGTAAAAACAGACTCGGCCTTGTCATGCTCAGTCCAGCGGGTCGTTACCATTTTCATACGGGTATAAAAACGAACACTATCCGGCCCGTGCATATGCAGAGGTCCAAACAAGGATTTCTTCCATCCGCCGAAACTGTGGAAAGCCATAGGAACGGGTACAGGAACATTCACTCCAACCATACCTACCTGAATATGTTGAGCAAACTCTCTGGCTGCCTTACCGTCTCGGGTAAACAGCGCTGTGCCATTGCCATATTCATGATTGTTAATCAGTTCTACTGCATCCTTAAAGCTATCTACACGGCAGACGGATAAAACAGGGCCAAAGATCTCCTCCTTGTAGACAGTCATTTCAGGGGTAACACGATCAAATAAAGAAGGTCCTGTGAAATGCCCCCCTTCATGTCCTTCAACAGTCAGTCCGCGGCCATCAATCAGAAGTTCTGCGCCTTCATTAACGCCTGTGTTTATATAACCTGTTACCTTTGCCAGATGCTGCTCACTGATCAATGCACCCATGTCGTTTTCCGGCCCTTCGACAATACCCGGGCCTACTTTCAGTGCGTCTATCTTTGGCATCAGTGCGCTTAACAGTTTTTCAGCGGTACCTTCTCCCACTGGAACCGCTACAGAAATAGCCATGCAGCGTTCGCCAGCAGCGCCATAAGCTGCGCCCATCAGTGCATTGGCTGCAGCTTCCATATCTGCGTCTGGCATAATAACCATATGATTTTTAGCACCACCGAGTGCCTGAACCCGCTTGCCGTGCTTACAACCAGTGTTGTAAATATGTTCTGCCACCGGCGTAGAACCTACAAAACTGATCGCTTCTACCTTTGGGTGAGTCAGTAGCACATCAGCTACTTCCCGGTCACCGTTTACGATATTGAAAACACCATCGGGCAATCCGGCTTCTTTCAACAACTCTGCCAGCCGCATCATGGCACCGGGCACTTTTTCAGAAGGCTTCAATACAAAGGTATTACCGCAGGCCAGCGCTACCGGGAACATCCACATAGGCACCATCACCGGGAAGTTAAATGGCACGACTCCGGCGCATACACCCAGCGGCATCATCTGTGACCAGCTATCAACACCTGAACCTACGTTCATGGAGTGTTCGCCTTTTAATAGATGTGGAATCCCTGTTGCAAACTCAACAACCTCCAGGCCTCTGGTCAACTCTCCCTTTGCATCAGATAAAATCTTGCCGTGTTCACGAGAAATAATATGGGCCAGTTCATCGGCATTCTGTTCGACCAGCTCTTTGAATCGAGCCATGATGCGTGCTCGTTTTAGTGGACTGGTCAAGGACCATGCTGGAAATGCTCTTGATGCTATTTCGATAGCCTGAGCTGTTTCGTCCGCTGTAGACAATTGCACAACCGCAGTTTGCTCGCCTGTGGCTGGATTGAATACTGCACCGACCCGATCAGAAACACTGGGTTCAGAATGGCCGTTTATAAAGTTGTAGATGGTTTTCATTGTAATTTTTTTCCCGGATAACTTACGACGTAAAGTGATTAATCAAAGATAAACTGTCTGACCAGACTTCAGGGACTGGTAGCAGGCATCAGCCAGTTCGAGTGCTTTCACACCATCATCGATGGATACATCCGGTTTATTTCCTTCTGTCACAGAATCAACAAAGGATTGAAGTTCTCTTCTATAGGCCGGCATGTAACGTTCAAGGAAGAAATGCAGAGGTTTTTCACTGATATCGCCTTCAGAACCCAAGTAGCGAACTTCGTTCTCTTTATGGTTCGCTGCTTGCAACATGCCCTTTTCACCCAGCAGTTCAATGCGCTGATCGTAACCGTAAGCTGCACGACGACTGTTGTTGATGTGGCATAATTTTCCGCTGGCTGTTTTCAGCGTAACCATCGCTGAATCGATATCACCTGCTTCAGCAATCGCCGGATCTACCAGGCAGCTGCCAGTGGCATGAACCTCTACCGGCTCTTCTCCCAGCATCCAGCGGGCCATATCCAGGTCATGAATCATCATATCCCTGAACAAACCTCCGGATACCTTGATATAGCTAACAGGTGGCGGAGAAGGATCACGACTGGTAATCACTAATTGTTCAAGATTGCCTATTCGTCCGGCTTGTTTGTCCTGATAGAGCGCATTGAAGGTCGGGTCAAAACGGCGATTAAAACCAAGGAAACAAAGCACACCTGTTTCTTTGATGATGTCTGCAACGTGACGAGCTCGATCAATATCCAGATCTACCGGTTTTTCACAGAAAATTGCTTTGCCTGCCAGAGCCGCTTTTTCAATCAATCCGGAGTGAGTATCTGTTGGGCTGCAAATCAGAACAGCATCGATGGCTGAGTCTGCAAAAACAACATCAGCGTCCACCACTTTAGCCTGGAATTTTTTTGCTACGGCCATCGCGGCATCCGGAAAAGGATCAACCACGTATTTGAGGTTCGCGTCAGGGTGCTCACTTAAAGTCTGACCATGGACGTTGGCAATACGTCCTGCACCAAACATGGCAAAATTAAGCATGATGATTCTCTTTTAATTTTTATTCTTACGACAACTATTTCCTGAATACCGGCTTTCTTTTGAATATCAGCTTTCGGAATTCAGATTTTATTACTTCTTATTTGCTTCAACAATCCACTCGTGGGCAGGATCATTTTTAAAAACCCAGTTACGTTTTGGGCCTGCCATAACATTCAGGTAGTAGAGATCGTAACCATGCGCAGCACCTACCGGGTGATAGCCTCTTGGTACCATCACAACGTTGTTATTCTCTACGGCCATGGTTTCATCCAGAGAGCGATCGTCGGTATAAACGCGTTGAAAAGCAAAGCCTTGAGGAGGGTTAACCTTGTGATAATAGGTTTCTTCCAACAGGGTTTCGACAGGTTCTGCATCCTGATCGTGCTTATGGGGAGGGTAACTCGACCAATGCCCGTTGGGGGTAATGACCTCACACACCAGCAAGCTTTCAGCAGAGCCTTCGTTAAACAAAATATTGCAGACATGTCGCTGGTTAGTGCCGGTGCCACGAGTCTGATATTCACACTCTTCAGGAAGAATCAGTTTTGCCGGGAAACGCCCTTCAGCAGGAGCCTTACAAACAGCCAGTTCGATATCGGTTTCAGCGACAATCGAAAAGAGATCAGAAGGTGGTATATAAACACTGTAAGGCGCTTTTTGATCGAAAACAGAATCACGGTCGCCAATTTGATTCCAGTTTTCATTACGAGTAGAGACATTTGCCTTGCCACTAACCAGTACCAGGCACACTTCATTGTTAACTGTCAGTTGCTCCAGGGACTGGCCTGCTTTCAATTGAAAGACTTCAAACCCCACATACTTCCAGTCTGCAGATTCAGGCGTAATGCTCTGAATACGCCCCTGTTGATCGGGCAGGGTCGGACGAGATAATAAAAACGACATAAAAAATCCTGTTATCAAACGCTATGCCCACCACCTTGAAAGACGGTAGACATATCAGAATACTCCATTAAATGGCGCTTATTCTGGATTCACTTTCAGTCTTCTCTGTAAAAAATGCCATTTGCCAGAACAATCCAAAACAAATGGCACTGACTTTTTACATTCTACTTAACGAATTTCACCAGCCAGTTTCTCAACCTGGGCAATATTGTCTTTGGTGATGAATCCGGGGCCGGAGTTAATGTTGTTGCTAGGAATAATGCCGTAGCGGCTGTACAAAGTAAGGGCAACTACTGGCAGATAACCTTGCAGGTAAGGTTGCTGGTCAATAGCAAACTTCACTTCACCTGATTTGATCGCCTTGGCAATGTCATCGCTAACATCAAATGTGCCAAAGTAGATGTCATCTGACTTATGCATCTTTTTCAGTGCACGAATAGTCGGATGTGCAGACGTTGGACCGAGGGCCAACACAGCATTTGTTTCAGGCTTTTGTCTCAGGTGAGCCATTACTTTCTTTTCAATCGCTGTCGGGTCACTGCCAACATCAATCATGTTGCCATCAAGTGTTACACCAATTGCATCAGCAAACCCCTTGCATCGTTCAACGGACGCCGGGTTAGTAATATAGTGATTAATGCAGGCAAAGCTGGTCACACCATCAGCCTTTGCTTTCTTACCAGCGCCATAACCCGCGTCGTATTCAGGTTGTCCAACATGGAGCAATGCGCCCAGTTGTTCACTTTGCTCATGGGTACCGGAATTGATCGTGATAACAGGGATGTTTTTGAGTTTAGCTTTTCTGAGTGGTTTCTTCAGTACATCGTAATCAGCAATGGTCAGGATTAAACCGTCGGGATTGGAGGCAATGGCCTGCTCGACGATTCTTGCCATATCAGCCAGATCACCAGTAGGCGGATTTCGGTATTCAACGGACACATCCATATCAGTACCGGCTGCTTTTACTGCATTCTTGATGGTGTTCCACCAGGAGTCTGAATCCGGTGCATGACTGACCAGAACAAAGCGTTCATCGGCCGCACTGGCTGACAACGGTGTCATCATGGTCGCTGCTGCAATACCTCCTAATAATACGGCTGCAGTCGTTTTTCTGAGAGTTTTCAGTTTTGTTGTTTTTGTCATTATTTCTCTCCGGAATACATTTCGATGAAAGCCTGATTTTCACCTTCTCTCACCGAATAAAATATTTATTGTTTTTTATTTATAGAATTTTTATTCCACAAACACTTTCCACCTAAAAACAAATCTTGTCAATAATGAACCGGACTTAACAGTGCACAGCTTCACTCAGTGGATATTAATACTTCATCACATTAATTCCAACTCTTGTTTTTTTGGAAATATTATTCCATTATGACTTCAATCATTGTTATGCATACGAACTATTCATCAGATGGCATAACAGATAATAAGAATAATATGATCGGAGTTATCACAGTGGATGTACCTGCGACCCAATCTGCATCGAATACAAAACCTGACGAACGAGTCCGGGAAGAATCCCGATTAAAAAAACTATTGAGTAAGCCAGAACTAGGCTCAGTGTCAGGCGCTATTCTCGTACTACTGTTTTTTGCAGTATTTGCTGGTGACTCAGGCATGTTCAGTGCCGACGGCATTCTTAACTGGACGACAGTATCTGCGCAATTGGGCATTCTGGCGATAGGTGCCTGCCTGTTGATGATCGCCGGTGAGTTCGATCTTTCTATTGGTTCGATGATTGGCTTCGCAGGAATGATGATCGCTATTCCTGCTACTTACTGGGGCTGGCCAGTCTGGGTAAGTATCATTTTTGCCATGGCCGGAGCCATGGCTATAGGTGCACTAATCGGTTACACAGTTGTCAGGACCGGTCTGCCGTCGTTTATTGTTTCTCTAGCCTTTCTCTTTATTCTTCGTGGCCTGACCATTGCTCTGTCTATTTTAATGACCAACAAAACCATCATCAGTGGCGTCAGTGAAATTGCTGAGAATGACTGGTTGGCACCCTTCTTTGGCGGTGAACTGGGCACTTCATTTTTTCAATGGCTGGTCACCAAAGGCTGGCTTGAAGCTTATGCCGATGGCACTCCGGTTTTCACGGGTATTCCCATGGTCGTTGTCTGGTGTCTGGTACTGGCCACAGTGTCCAGCTGGGTGCTAATGCGCACCTCTTTTGGTAACTGGATCTTTGCAACCGGTGGTGATGATAAAGCGGCTAAAAATGTCGGTGTTCCTACTGACAAGGTAAAAATACTGTTGTTCGTTTTCACTGCATTCTGTGCCGCTCTTTATGCTTCCTGTCAGGTTCTGGAATTCGGGTCAGCGGCGGCAGACCGTGGGTTGCTCAAGGAATTTGAAGCCATTATTGCTGTGGTTATCGGTGGTGCCCTGTTAACCGGAGGTTATGGTTCGGTGATTGGTGCCTGCTTTGGTGCTTTGATATTCGGTGTTGTGCAGATGGGCATATTTTTTACCGGCATAAATTCAGATTGGTTCAGGGTTTTCCTGGGTGTGATGCTTCTTATGGCTGTGCTGTTTAACAACTACATTCGCAAGCGGGTGACAGAAGCCCGTTAAACCGCTTTACCTAAATTAATCACACTTAATACGAACGCTAGACGACAAGAATATAAAAACAAAAAGCGTTCAGAAAAACAGGTATTTGTGAAATGAGCGAATTCATTCTCGAACTCAAAAAAGTCAGTCGTTATTTCGGCTCTGTTATTGCCCTGAAAGATATCGACATGCAGGTGAAAATGGGTGAAGTCCATTGCCTTCTTGGTGATAACGGCGCAGGCAAATCCACCCTGATCAAAACACTGGCGGGTGTTCATGTACCGTCTGAAGGCGAGTTTCTGCTTGATGGTCAACCCACCTGTTTCAACTCGCCAAGAAGTGCGCTGGATGCAGGTATTGCAACGGTTTACCAGGATCTGGCTCTGGTGCCTTTAATGAGCGTGACCCGGAACTTTTTTATGGGCAGGGAACTGACCAAAAAATGGGGCCCTTTTAAAGTATTTGATACCAAAGAAGCCAACAAAATTGCCTGCGCCGGACTGGCAGAAATGGGTATTGATGTTCGAGACCCCGAACACGCTATAGGCACCATGTCCGGTGGTGAGAAGCAGTGCCTTGCCATTGCCAGAGCCATTCACTTTGGCGCCAAGGTGTTGATACTTGATGAACCCACTGCAGCTCTGGGTGTTAAACAATCCGCTAATGTTCTGAAAGTCGTGGCCAAGGCAAAGGCTAAAGGACTTGCAGTCATTCTGATCACTCACAATGTTCATCATGCTTACCCTGTTGGGGATCGTTTTACATTGCTGAATCGTGGACACAGCCTTGGTACTTTTTTGAAGTCAGACGTTAGTCGTGAAGAGATACTGGAAATGATGGCGGGAGGGCAAGAACTCGAAGCTCTTGAATCCGAACTGGAAGAGTTCGCTCGTCTGGATTCAGTAAAAAACAGTGTGACACAAGAACCTGAAGCAGCTGCTATTGCTTGAGACACCGTCGATTATCAGGATATAAAAATGAAAGTAATCCGGGTAGGACTGATTGGTACCGGCTATATGGGGAAAGCTCACGCCATTGCCTTTAAAACGGCACCGGCCGTTTTTCCCCTCAGCGCAAAACTAGTCTGTGAAATGGTTGCAGAGGTTGATGCCGACATTGCTGCAGAGAAAGCTGAAGAGCTTGGGTTTAACCGTTCAACGGGAGACTGGCAGCAACTGGTCAACGATCCGGATATCGATGTCGTAGACATCTGTTCGCCCAACTATTTGCATAAAAAGATGGCACTGGCGGCTATAGCAGCAGGTAAACATGTTTACTCCGAGAAGCCTCTGGCTCTGAATGCGGCTGATGCTCTGGAAATGACACTGGCAGCGGAGAAAGCCGGTGTAAAAACACTGGTGGGATTCAATTACGCTAAAAACCCTACTCTTCAATTGGCAAAAGAGATCATTGAGCAGGGTGAGTTAGGAGACATTGTCCACTTTCGCGGTACGTTTAATGAAGACTACCTGGCTGATGCCAATACGCCTTTCTCATGGCGATTAAAGCGACAGTTTTCAGGCTCGGGAGCTCTTGGGGATCTGGGTTCTCACATTATTAATCTGGCCCAGTATCTGATCGCGCCTATTAATGAACTCTGTGCTGATTCACAAACAGTGCATGTTAACCGTCCATTGAATGGTCAACCGGATCAATACGACACCGTCGAAAACGACGATCAAATGCATATGATGCTGCGTTTCGCTAATGGCGCCATCGGTACTATTGAATCGTCACGCATAGCCTGGGGTAGAAAAAACAGTCTCTGGTTTGAAATTAACGGCACCAAGGGCTCGCTCATTTACGACCAGGAGCGCTTATCAGAATTGCAGCTGTTCAAACCGGAAGGTCCATCTGACCGACACGGATTCAAGCGCATTCTAACCGGACCTGAACATCCGGATTATCAACATTTTTGCGTCAGCGCCGGACACGGTCTGGGCTACAACGATATGAAAACGGTAGAAGTGAGAGATCTCGTGGAAGGGCTGGCAGGCAATAAGCCTTTATGGCCAGACTTCAGGGCAGCTTACAGTGTTAATGTCATTCTCGATGCCGCTGAACAGTCCTGCAAGGACAGGTGCTGGATCACTGTCGATCGTGATGCTCAGGTACTGCCAAAAAATAACAAGAAGTCAGTGCAGAGTTCTGACCAATGACGTCGAACCTCTGTCAGGGAGTACACATAGAATGTTAACGAACAATCCATCAAGCCTGCGATCACTGGACGTAATTTGCCTTGGCAGAGCAGCTGTTGATCTCTACGGGGAACAAGTAGGCAGTCGACTGGAAGACATGGCCGGTTTTGCCAAATATCTGGGCGGTTCTTCCGGAAATATTGCCTACGGCACAGCGCGCCTTGGCCTGAAGTCGGCCATGCTGACTCGTGTTGGTGACGAACATATGGGGCGCTTTGTCCGGGAAGAACTTGCCCGCGGCGGCGTTGATATCAGTCATGTAGTGACGGATAAAAATCGTCTTACGGGTCTGGTGATTCTGGGCATCAAAGACAAAGATACTTTCCCTCTTATTTTTTATCGCAATGACTGCGCTGACATGGCACTGAGCAGCGAAGACTTTACGCCGGAATTCATAGCGTCCAGTAAAAGCCTGCTGATTACCGGTACGCACCTTTCTACTGCCAGCACTTTCGAAACGTGCAAAACCGCTATCAACTATGCCCGGGCAGCAGGTACAAAAGTCATTCTGGATATTGATTACCGCCCTGTACTTTGGGGTTTGACCAGTCTCGGCGACGGCGAAACACGCTTTATTTCATCCGATTCTGTTTCATCTCATCTTCAGTCGGTACTCCCTAAGCTGGATTTAATTGTCGGTACTGAAGAAGAAGTTCATATAGCCGGAGGCAGCAGCGATACAATTACTGCGCTCCGGAATATACGTTCACTGACTGACGCTACTATTGTCCTGAAACTGGGCGCACTGGGTTGCACCGTACTGGACAACGATATTCCTGATCACATGGATCAGTTTGATGTGTTCACGGGTGTAAAGGTCGACGTTCTCAATGTACTGGGAGCAGGGGATGCTTTCCTTTCCGGTTTCCTGCGAGGCTGGCTCAAGGGTGAATCCAACGAGCAAAGCTGTACCTTTGCCAATGCCTGCGGGGCGCTAGTGGTGTCTCGCCATGGTTGCGCTCCTGCGATTCCTTCGGCAGAAGAACTGGATTATTACATAGAGCATGCTGACTCGATTCCAAGGCCTGATCTTGATGATGAACTGAATTATCTTCATCGGGTGACGACCCGTTCAGCACCGGAGCGACAGGAAATCTGCGGGCTGGCGTTTGATCATCGCAGGCAGCTTCTGGATATGGCCAGAGAAGCTGGTGCCGCACCGGAATCCATCGGTACGTTGAAGCAGCTACTGGTCAAAGCCGCAGAGTCCGGAGCCAGACAAACCGGTCTGGGTAGTAATGTCGGAGTTTTGATCGACGATACATACGGCCAGGATGCTCTTAACGAGGTGACGGGTAAAAGCTGGTGGATAGGAAGACCTGTCGAGCTTCCTTCATCACGACCCATCGAACTGGAAGGAGGCCGCTCTATTGGCGATCGCCTCAAGGCCTGGCCCAGAGAGCACATCGTTAAATGTCTGGTTTTCTATCACCCTGCAGACCAGCACGAACTCAGATTAAATCAGGAAAGGCAGGTTAAGGAACTCTTCAAGGCTTGCTGTAATTCAGGTCATGAACTCTTGTTGGAAATCATCCCGCCACAGGGCAACAGTGTAAACGACGATACTCTGGTTGACAGTACTCTGGCTAATGTTCTCACTCGTTTTTATAACCTCGGTGTACGACCAGACTGGTGGAAGCTACCAACTATGTCGAACGCTGCTTGGAGAAAAATCAGTGACGTCATTCGGGAACGTTCACCACACTGTCGAGGAGTCGTCATGCTCGGTCTCGATGCGCCTTTATCGGAACTGAAAGCAGGCTTTGATCAAAGTGCCGGAATTGATATCTGTAAAGGTTTCACCGTTGGCCGTTCATTGTTCAGCGAACCCAGTAAACAATGGTTGGCAGGCGAGATAAATGATCAAACGTATATTGATGCGGTTGCAGCCAATTATGTTGAGTTGATTGATGCCTGGAAGAACCGCGGCATGGAGAAAGTATAATGAAAACCGTACGTTTAACCATGGCACAGGCACTGGTCAGATACCTTTCTGCCCAGTGTGTTGACATAGACGGTAAGGTCCAGCCTCTGTTTGAAGGTGTCTTTGCCATCTTCGGACATGGCAATGTTGCTGGTCTCGGTGAAGCTTTGTATCAGGCACAGGAAGAACTGCCCACGTTCAGAGCTCACAATGAACAGGGAATGGCTCACGCTGCTATTGCCTTTGCCAAAGCCAATAATCGCCGTCGTATGATGGCCTGTACTTCTTCCATCGGTCCGGGCGCTGCCAATATGGTGACGGCAGCCGCACTGGCACACGTTAACCGGTTGCCTGTGCTTTTTCTGCCGGGGGATACCTTTGCCAATCGGACGCCAGACCCAGTTCTGCAGCAGGTGGAATGCTATGGTGATCCTACCATTACCACAAACGACTGTTTTCGTCCGGTGAGCCGCTATTTCGACAGAATTACTCGTCCCGAGCAGATTATTACCAGTCTGCCCGTCGCCGTTCAGACACTGATTGACCCGATAAATTGTGGTCCGGTAACACTTTCGCTTTGTCAGGATGTTCAGGCAGAAGCTTATGATTACCCGGAAAGCTTTTTCAATACCAAGGTTCACTATCAACGTCGCCAATCGGCGGATCAACGAGAGCTAAACGACGCCGTCTCACTATTGAAGTCAGCCGAGAAACCACTTCTGATTGCGGGCGGCGGTGTTCACTATTCCGATGCGACCGAATCCCTGAAACAGTTTGCCGAGCAGACTGGTATTCCTGTTGTTGAAACCCAGGCCGGTAAGGGCTCCCTGTTATGGGATCACCCTAATAACATCGGTGCTATCGGTGTTACCGGTTCTGAAGCTGCCAACCGCCTTGCCAGAGAGGCTGATGTGGTTCTCGCGGTAGGCACACGTCTGCAGGATTTCACTACGGCTTCACGCACTCTCTTTGCCAACCCTGATGTCCAATTAATCCAGCTTAACGTCGCCAGCTTTGATGCTATCAAGCACAACGCCTGGCCTCTGGTATCTGACGCCCAACTCACTCTGAATACCTTACAGGAGCGTTTATCCAGCTGGCAGGTTCATAGCGACTGGATCAAAACCGGTCAGGAATTGACCGCTCGATGGAATCAGTATTACGACGAGGTCACAGCCGCTGAAGGCATTGAAACCAAAACAGGGCTGCCTTCTGATGCTCAGGTTCTGGGTGCTGTCAAAAGAGCGTCTGATAACAGTGATATTGTCGTTTGTGCCGCCGGCGGTTTACCCGGCGAGCTACATAAGCTTTGGCGTACCGACCACGAAAAAGGCTATCACCTTGAATACGGCTATTCTTGCATGGGCTACGAAATTGCCGGAGGGATGGGTGTGAAAATGGCCAGCCCGGATCGTGATGTCATCGTTGTGGTTGGTGATGGTTCCTACATGATGCTGAACTCAGAACTGGCTACCAGTGTGATGCTGGGACACAAAATCATCGTTGTCGTGCTTGATAACCGGGGTTATGGCTGTATCAACCGTTTGCAGAATGCAACGGGCGGTGCCCCGTTCAATAACCTTCTTGAGAACTGTCGTACGGTTGAAGAAGGGGCTCCGAAAATTGATTTCGCTGCCCATGCCGCAGCCATGGGCGCTCTTTCCGAAAAAGTTGACAGCATAGGTGGTCTTGAACAGGCCATGGTCAGAGCCAAGTCAGCAGGTCGTTCTTACGTTATCACTCTGGACACCGATCCGTTCACAACCTCTGAAGGTAGCTGTTGGTGGGACGTCGCTATTCCGGAAGTTTCACAACGGGACGAAGTCGTACAGGCCAGAGAAGGCTATCTGGCAGAGAAAAAACAGCAGCCTTACTGAATCTTTCTGGATGGTATGGGCATACGAACTCATAAGTCCTTTACCCGCAGGAGGCGGGCAAAGGGCAGTTAATATTCGGTTAAGTGTGTCTATACACTGAAAGCGTATAAAAATAAGAATTTGCGGAATAATAAAATGACGGTACGTATTGGCATCAACCCGCTGACCTGGACCAATGATGACCTGCCATCGCTGGGTGCAGACACCCCTTTGGAGGTCTGCCTGTCTGAAGGTAAGCAGGCGGGTTTCTCCGGCTTTGAACTGGGTAACAAATTTCCGAGATCATCTGAGGTTCTTGGTCCTATCCTCGATAGCCATGGTTTAAATCTGGTGTCTGGCTGGTTCAGTGGCCGGTTGCTGGCTCATTCAGTAGAAGAAGAAATTGCTGCCATAGAAGATCACCTGGATTTATTGCAATCATTGGGTGCCAAAGTAATGGTGTACTGCGAAGTCACTGACTGCATCCATGGTGATCAAAGTAAGCCTCTGCTCCACAGACCCACGATGGATGAGACAACCTGGATTGAATTTGGCCGCAAACTGACAGAGCTTGCTGAATACACCCGTTCACGGGGCGTCGAAATCGCCTATCATCATCACATGGGAACTGTCGTTCAGTCAGAGCAGGATATTGATCTGCTGATGCAGCACACAGGTGAAGCTGTTGGCTTGTTACTGGATACCGGTCACATTACCTACGCTGGTGGAAATCCATTGAATCTCGCACAGAAGCATGCCGCCAGAATCAATCACGTTCACTGTAAAGACATACGCGCCAGCGTGCTTGACGATGCACTGAACCGTAATCTGAGCTTCCTTGATTCTGTGCTGAATGGCGTTTTCACCGTTCCGGGAGATGGCTGTGTTGATTACCCGGCAATTTTCAACGTGCTTAAAACCTGTCATTACGAAGGATGGCTGGTGGTTGAGGCTGAGCAGGATCCCATTATTGCTCATCCTTTGACCTATGCCACATTAGGTGCCAACAATTTGAAAGCCTTGTGTCAGGAAGCGGATATAAACCTGACACCCTAATGTAATTAAAATTTAATACGGTTAATGTAAAAAATGGGCAGTCGTGAACGATCTGGATACTTCGTTAAGATAAATCAGATCGTCATAAGCAGGAAATGCCACTTTCTCGAAATCAGAAATTAAACAGAGATCTAGAACAGTGGCGTTTTTATAAGAAAAATAAAAAGCAGAGTCGTATTAACAATGTCTGATTCACTGCAAGTATCCGAGCTGGTTGCAGGTTATGGCAAAACAACAGTCTTGAATGATATTTCTTTTTCTATCAAGCCGGGAGAGTTCGTAGCTCTGCTTGGCCCTTCAGGCTGTGGCAAAACCACACTATTACAAGTTCTGGCAGGTTTTATTAAACCCTTATCCGGTTCGCTGATCGTTGAAGATACCGATATCACTGAGCTGCCTCCCGAACAGCGAAACATGGCCATGGTCTTTCAGTCCTATGCACTCTGGCCACACATGACAGTGTTCCAGAATATTGCCTACGCCTTGAAATTGCGAAAACTGGGTAAAGCTGAGATTGAACAACGAATCAGCCATATTCTGGGATTGGTAAACCTTACTGACTATGTACACCGCTCTGTCACCGACCTTTCTGGCGGCCAACGTCAGCGAGTGGCTCTGGCCAGAGCCCTTGCCGTTGAACCCTCTCTACTGCTTCTGGATGAACCGCTCTCCAACCTCGATGCACGAGTCAGAGCGTCTGTTCGCCATGAAATAAAAGCATTACAGAAGAGACTTGGGTTCACCGCCATTATGGTGACCCATGATCAGGAAGAAGCCATGTCCATGGCTGACAAAATCATCATTCTAAATAACGGTAAGATCGAACAGGCGGGTACACCAGAAAGCCTCTACTGCTCTCCGGCAACGCCCTTTGTTGCGGACTTTATGGGCGCCGAAAACAAGCTCACGGGTACGGTACTCAGAAAAAACGATGGAACAGAGCTGTTTCTTGATCAACTGAATAAAACTGTTCCTCTAACCAGAACGTCGGGGGACCGGTATGAAGGCAAGGTGGACGTTTACTTTCGCAGCAATGAAGTAAGTTTGTCGTTTAAAGACGACTCTGACGAGATTGATCATCAGGCCAGCGGTATTGTTTTGCAAACAGCGTATATGGGGCAGAGTTATCGCCATAGCATTCAGCTGGGTGGCAGTACTTGTGTCATTGATCACCCGGTAGCTATAAACGAAAAGTCACTGATTCAAATCAGCCTGCCGCCGGAAGCCCTGCATATTTATCCGGCAGCTTCGGAAGTCGAGTCTGCCTGATAGATTTTCATGGAAGAACGATAAAAATAACAACAACCGAGGAAACAATGATGTTCAAACTAAAAGCCATTGCCAGCGGCTGTCTAACCGCTATTTTAGGCTTGTCCGTACAAACTGCATCGGCAGAAACTGTGCTTAATGTCGCATCAGCCGGTGGCCAGAACATGGTCGATTACGTCAAAGAGTATCTGGCACCCAAATTCGAAGAAAGCCATCCTGGTGTTAAGGTAAGAGTCGTCGGTACCGGTCCCGGAGATTCCGGTTCCAACAAAATATTTGAGAAGCTGGTGGCTCAGGAAAAAAGCAACGCCAACAGTTATGACATCGATGTAGCGGTTGTTCACCAGAAATTTGGTGGCAAGCTGGTGACTGAAAACCTGTTGTCCAATTTTAAAAATGAAATTCGTACCGGTGAACTGGCTTCCAGAACAACCACGAAGAATGCTCTGGGTTCTGATGTAGACGGCTTTGTTATGCCGATGTTCCACAGCCAGACGGCCATCGCCTATAACAGCGATATCATTCCACAGCCTCCTACCAGTTATGATGAGCTGGTCGCGTTCACGAAAAAACATCCCAAAACTTTCGGCTATAACGGCATCAAGAATGGTATGTCCGGAGTCAGTTTTGTCACTGGCTGGATATACGCTTACGGCTCTGATGCTAAAACCCTGACTCAGGGACCTTATGATCCTGCTGTGAAAAACAACTGGGACAAAGCCCTTGCTGACCTGAAAGATTTCAACAAGAACATCACTTTCACTCCAGGTAACGCCGGAACTCTGGACATGCTGAACCGTGGTGAAATCTACATGGGACCTGTCTGGGTTGATATGTTCTATTCATGGAAAGCACAGGGCAAAGTGCCACCCAGTGTAAAACTGCAATTGATTGCACCAGGCATGCCCGGACAACCTATGTATTACGTGCTGCCAAAGCGAGCTGAAAACATGAAACTGGCTCGCGACTTTATCGAACTGGCCACCAGCCCGAATGTTCAGGCTAACGGTATTGTTAAGCGTTTTAACTGGTACCCAGGCATCGACGCACAGCACGTTAAGGCTGAAATGGATACAGCAAGCTGGAACAAACTGTTTGTAGAAATAACTCCGGAAGACCTGGCCAGCAAAGGCAAAAGCTTCCCGATTGCTTCTTACTTTGATGACATCAAGGAAAGTTACGAGCGCAAGGTCTCTAACTGAGACTTTTCAGACAGTCTCTTAATCAACTCGTCTGTCTGAATAGTGTTTTGAACGTGTCCGGAGTTTAATTCGGACACGTTCAGTCACTGTCCAGTCAACCATTAGCCACCGTGCTCATTCCGGATGTTTCTTTGTTATGAATCAATCCCGTTTTTTTACGATATTAATGCTGGTTCCGGCACTATTAATGGTCGTCGGACTGTTTATTATTCCTCTTTTGTCATCCATTGAGTCCGCTTTTGCAGTAGACGACCAATACGGGTTTGATCACTTCATAAAAGCGACGGAGCTCTATGGCACTGATATTGTGTTCACTGTCGGTATAGTGTCACTCTCTGCCGTTATCATCGCCCTGATGTCGATCACCATAGCCGGAATTCTGACTTTGTCGGGGAATCGTCGTCTGGTGGCCCTACTGGCCGCTATCTATCGCTGGCCGTTGTTTATTCCGTTTATTGTTGCTGCCCAATGCATGCGAACCTTTCTGGCCAAGAATGGTTTGATGAACAATGCACTGATGTCCGCCGACCTGATTACACCCCTTCAGGCTGTTTCATTTCTGGATTGGAGCGGTATTGTGTTCACGTTTGTCTGGAAACAAACCGCTTTTGCCACCCTGATGATTGCCGGCGCGATGGCTGCAATGGATCGTTCGCAAATTCAGGCTGCCGCTAATCTGGGCGCGGGTAGAGTTCGAACTCTGTTCCAGATCATTCTGCCGCAGATAACCGGCACCGTTGGTGTTGCGTTAATTCTGTCAATTGTCACCATGCTTTCAGTATTGAGCGTTCCGCTGATGCTGGGAACCGGTACTCCGACCATGATGACGGCTGATATGGCTTTTAGAATCAGCTCATATGGCGATTACGGTGTCGCCAATGCCCTTGGTTTTATCTCCTGGATGATGACTGCTGTATTAGCCTGGTATTACCTCAAACATTCGCTCCGTAATGAAAACGGCGCAGGAGGTCAGCACGCATGATAACTGCAACTATTAACAACTCGCCAAGTCATCGTTCTCTTTGGCTTTCCAAGCTTCAGATTAAGGGTATAACCAGCGTCGTTCTTCAAGCCCTTCTGATTCTGCTAATGGCTCTGCTGATTTTTGGCCCGTTGCTTAATCTGTTGCTCTGGGCCGTAACAGAAATCTGGTATTTTCCCCATAAGCTGCCCGTCACCTATGGCTTGAAATACTGGCAGCAGGTGTTCGGGCCTCACAGCGATGCCATGTCATCACTGGCCACCAGCGTCATGATCGCTTTAACTACGGTTGTCGTTTGTTTGCTGGTTTCCGTACCAGCAGGCTATGCGCTGGCAAGGCGGAGTCTTCCTGCTCGTGCCTTTGTGATGCTGTTATTTCTGATGCCACAGGCATTTCCTAATCTGGCCGTTTATATCAACGTAGCCAGATTATTTTACGAACTGGATTTAAATGGCACTGTGGTTGGCGTGGTGTTGGTTCATGCCGTGCACGGAATGGTGTTCTCAGTCTGGATAACCGTTGCGGCTTTCAGCAGTGTTGATGAAGATCTGGAAAAAGCCGCCCGTAATCTCGGTGCTTCGCCTTTAAGGACGTTTTTCACCATTACTCTGCCACAGGCACTGCCCGGGGTTTTAGCAGGGTGTATCTTTGTCTTTCTGGAGTCTCTGGACGAATTTACCGGTACCTTCTTTGTCGGTGCTCCGGATGTTATTACCTTGCCCATGCTGCTGTATAACGCCAGTATGGAAGGCAACTACCAGATAGCCTCCATCACAGCGTTGATACTGTTGGTACCTTCAATATTGTTTATGCTGATCGTAGACAAGTTTATGAAGCCGGAGACTTTGTCAAAGATAGGAAAGTAAGGATGTAGGAAAGTTCTAAAAAAACGGAGGCAGGAGTAAGTCCTGCCTCCGTTTTCCTCAACGGTTTAAGTGCAGCTTGGTAAGTCTTTCAAGATCTGATGAAACCCCGCCAGCAGAGGCCAGTATTGGATTACCCTGCAACAAACCATCACCCGCAAGAAAGTCATTTACAACACCGCCTGCTTCCGTAATCAATACGACGGCTGCCATGCAATCCCATGAATTAATGTGTGGTTCGTAATAACCAACCAAACGGCCAGCCGCCACATAAGCCAGCATCAATGCACCTGAACCGTTGCGGACGAACATTCCGCCCTCTTCCAGCAAGCTTTGAATGAACTGGCTGCAAGCTTCAGGCGGCATACGGTGGGAAATCCCTACGCCCATTAATCCTTGCTTCAAACCGTCTGCAGCATGGCAGCTCATTGGTTTACCATTCACAAAAGCACCTTGTCCTTTCATGGCTGAAAACAGTTCATTGGCATTGGGATCATAAATCAGTCCCGCCATCGGCTTTCCCTGATGCAGTAACGCTATGGAGACGCACCAGGTATGCAGGCCATTCAGGAAGCAGGCCGTGCCATCAATAGGATCAACGATCCAGAGCCAGTCATTACTGCCTTCGGAAAGCCCATGCTCTTCACCCAGAAAGCCATCATCTGCAAAGTGTGCTTTCAAACCAGAATCGATAACCGTCTCCACTTCCCGGTCAGCAATGCTGACCACATCCTGAGGCTCGGCTTTGCTTTCAACCTGCAGCTGTTCCCGACTCTGATAATATTTGTAGGCAAGCGCACCGGCTGACTGGATCACTGCTTTTGCGACGTTAAATCTCTCGGTCAGCTGGCTGACGGGAAAGTCACTATTCATTAGGTTACTCCTCTATTAAGCCGCAACCAGCGCAAGACCACGGGCATTGAAGTCCAGTGCGATACTGCTGCCTTTTACCATAGGCTGATCTACCCGGTAATCGATAACAAACAGCTCTCCTAACTCGCTGGCAATGGTGTACTGAATCTGATTACCAAGATAACTGGCGTGAGTGACTTCCCCCGCCAGCGCAGTAGCGCCAGCATCCTGATGAAGAATGACCGCATCCGGTCGTACGGCCAGGGTAACCTGCCCCTGTGTCTGTTCACGGTGAGGAACTTTAACCTCAACCCCGCCCACATTAATGCTTGCCAGACCACCGTCTCTTTTTTCGAGTTCACCAACGATCAGGTTGGCATCACCGATAAAGTCAGCAATAAACGCTGAAGCTGGCAATTCATACAGTTCTCTTGGTGTTCCCTGCTGGGCAATGACTGACTTGTTCATTACGATGATCTGATCAGACACAGCCAAGGCCTCTTCCTGATCGTGGGTCACGTACACCGCCGTAAGTCCAAGCTGCTGCTGAAGATCTCGAATTTCTTCACGAACATGCCTGCGAAGCTTGGCATCAAGATTGGAGAGAGGCTCGTCCAGCAATAAGACTTCCGGCTCCAGAACCAGAGCACGTGCGACAGCCACTCGCTGTTGTTGGCCACCAGACAATTCACTGGGCAGCCTTTTTCCATAGTCTGCCAGTCCTACCAGATTCAATCCCTCTAACGCTTTTTCGATCGCTTCGGATTTACGTGTACCACTGACAGTTAAACCATAGGCAACATTTTCAGCCACCGACATATGAGGAAACAGAGCGTAGGATTGAAATACCATACTGACGTCACGATCTGTCGCAGGAAGGTTCGTAACGTCCTTGTCACCGATAAGAATACGCCCTTCAGAAGGGTGCTCCAGCCCGGCTATCATTCTCAACGTGGTGGTTTTGCCACACCCACTGGGGCCCAGCAGAGTCACCAGTTGACCTGGCTCTATGGTGAATGAAATATCATCAATGGCGGTGACGTTGCCAAAATGCTTGGAGACCTTTTCAAAGACGACAGATCCTGCCTTGTAATCCAGACTCATGCGAACTGCTCCTGCAATTTCTTTTTATTCTGATCGCTTGCGCTACTCTTGCTGCGCAATTTACGTTCACCTACCACCAGTTGAATACCGGTTACAGCAGCCAGCATGATGATAATCAATACGCTGCAATAAGCGATAGCAATGCCGTATTCGCCATTTTCAACCAGTCCGATGATGAACGACGTGGCCATATTATGCTCAGCGCTGACAAGGAAGATGACTGCACTGACCGAGGTAATCGCTCGAACAAAGCTGTAAACCAGTGCTGCAATCATCGCTGGGCGTAGCAACGGCATAATGACTTTTCTCAGTGTGGTAAAGCTATTTGCGCCCAGCGTCAGGGAAGCTTCATCCAGACTTTTATCCAGCTGTGACATGGCTGCAATACCACCACGCACGCCTACTGGCATGTTTCTGAACATAAAGCAGATAACAAGTATCACGCCGGTACCGGTCAATTCCAGAGGGGGTACATTGAATGCCAGAATATAACTGACACCTATTACCGTTCCGGGAATAGCAAAACTGAGCATGGTGCCAAACTCAAAGACATCTTTACCGGCAAAGTTCTGACGAACCAGCAGATAAGCCGTCAACAACCCAACGGCTGCGGTCAGGGGAGCAGCAATGGCTGATATACTCAGTGTGGTCCAGAGTGAATCCCAGGCTTGTCCTTCCCAGACTAACCCAAACTCTCCCCAGCTCAGAGCAAAGGCATCGCTGTAATGCTGGAGGGTAAAGCTGTGATCGAATCCCCAGCTGGATACAAAGCCTCCGAACATGACCATGCCATAAATCACTATTGTGAATAGAGCCCAAGGCAGGGCTGTGCCGTAGCTGAGCCATTTAAGCCCTTTATTCACCGGCATAGCAGCACCGGATTCTGCTTTGCCAGACACAGTTGTATAGGATTTTTTGCCCAGCCACATTCGTTGAATAAAGAAGGCACTGAGCGTAAAGAACAGCAAGACTATTGCCAGTACCGCTGCACGGCTTTGGTCGTTTTGCGCACCAACTATGGCAAAGAATATTTCAGTAGAAAGCACATCGTAGTTACCACCCAATACCATTGGGTTACCAAAATCCGCCATGCTTTCGATGAACCCTATGAGGAAAGCATTGGCCAATCCCGGGCGCATCAAGGGTAAAGATACATGACGAAACGTCTGCCAGCGGGAGCCTCGTAATGTCTGGGAGGCTTCTTCCATAGAAGGACTGATGCCTTCTACAACACCAATTAATACCATAAAAGCAATGGGCGTGAACGCCAGTAATTGCGCTAACCATATACCCGGTAGACCATACAACCAGCGCCCGGCTTCTATACCCAGAAGATCCGAGAAAAACTGTGTAGCTATGCCGGAGCGACCAAATAAAAGGATCAGAGCCAGACCAATAACAAAAGGAGGCGTAACAATGGGAAGAATGGTTAACAGGCGCAGGGATTTTTTATATCGGAACCCCGTTCGGGTCACGATCAAAGCAAAAGCAAGCCCCAGCAACGTGGTTGAAACACCGGTCAACACCGCCAGGAATACTGAATTCCAGGCCACACCGCAGCTTCGGTTATCTGCGAGACAGGATAGCCCCCAAATACTGTCGCTGGTTAATGACTGGTAAAAACCACCTAAAGCCCAGCGACCCTCTTCATTCTGAAAAGCACTGAACAGAATTTGACTGACAGGGTAGAAGACAAAAACAAGAACCAGAAGAATCACACCGCCAATGGCTGATGTTACAAATACATCGCCCTTCATCGCACCTCTGGCAGCAAGCCCTGTTGTCAGTACGACAAGAAAGCCAACAGCGGTCAGTAATGCGCCGTATCCCAAACCAAATTGTCGTGTTTCGAGCACACCGAACAGGGATTCAAGGCTGTTGATCTCCCAACCCGATATGCCAATGGCCAATCCCTGCAGGATTAACCAACCCAGTCCGGTTGCACCTGATGCTATGAGTGTTCGTCCATAAGCCGGATTGTATTTTGGGTATCTCAATGCCAATAAAGGCGCGATCAAGCACAAGCCTAAGGGTAGTAACCATGCTTTGTCGTATGAAAAACCATGAACGATCGCTGATGCATAATCTTCTTCAGCGAGATAGCCATCCAAAAGCCAGGTCATTGACCAGAAACCATCTTCCTGCACATACCAGGGAAGAAGCAGATAGGCTGCCCAGGCAACCAGCAACCAGGGAATAAAGGGGTGTTTTACTGACATGAATACAACATCCTGTCTTGTAATGATGTTGGAGATATTACAATTTGAAAAGAGCGCCACAATTAGAAGACTGTGGCGCATTTATGCTTGTTTGAAGTGGTCTCAGCGAGGCAAAGACTTTACATCAGTATCCCAACGTTTCAGCAGACGTTTGCGAACATCGCTGGAGCCGTAAGTGGCAAAGTCATAATCGATCAGTTTTACGTCGGACAGTTTAGGTGCTTCAGCCGGAACGACTGCAGAGGCATTAGATGGCACCTGATAGGATTTTGCCTTCACTGCCATGGACTGGATATCAGGTCTCAGAGCAAATTCGGCCCACTGTTTGGCATTAGCCAGATTACGGGCGCCCTTGATAATGCTCATGGAACCCACTTCATAACCGGTGCCTTCACAAGGAGCGACAACCTTGATAGGGAACCCTTTTTTCACCTGCTTGATCATGTCGTGCATAAACGTGATTCCGATGGTGGTTTCACCACGAGCAGCCGCTTTAATCGGTGCGGAACCTGATTTTGTGTACTGGTTAATGTTGCTGTGCAACTGGGTGAGGTAGTTAAAACCTTCTTCTTCACCAAACAGCTGAACGACAGTCGCGAGAGCAGTGTAAGCAGTACCTGAAGAATTAGGGTTTGCGACCTGAATTTCACCTTTGTAGATAGGGTTAGCCAGATCTTTCCAGCAGACGGGGGCAGGCAGTCCTTTTTGCTTGAGAATATTTGCGTTGTAACCGATGCCCAAAGCGCCCGCGTAGATGCCTACTGTCTTATTGTCAGCTTGTGTCGCCTGACGGTTAGCCCAATCCAGCAACCCTTTTGAATTATCGGCAGTATAAGATTGAGTCAGGTTTTCGGCCGCTGCCTGAAGGTGTGGATCACCGGTACCGCCCCACCAGATATCTATTTTTGGATTGCGCTTTTCTGCTCGTATCTGAGCGAACGCTTCACCTGAACTTTTTCTAACCAACGCAACATCAATGCCGGTTTCTTTTTCGAAAGCCGTTTCCATCAATTTGCACCACTCACTATCCGTGGAGCAAATGACATTCAGGCTGTTCTTGGCAAAAGAGGATGTAGCCGTAAAACTCGTCGCCAGGGCAAGAGCCATTAGAGTGAGACGCTTCATACTAGAGAAAACTCCTGTCTCAAAAATCAATCCATTGAAAGACCCTGTCTTTAACTCAATTGGTTGATTTCTGTATTTTTATTATTCTTTTTTTATGAAGTTCCTACACTACCATAGTGAAACAAAAATGAAATAAATATTTTACATCGACCACTAATGAAATTATTAATCCCAAAAATCATTCCAGAGACTCTTTCCCCAGACCAACAACCAGAATCAAGGCCAGACACATCGTTGCACTCAATGAACGAAAGCCCTGCACTTTGGCATCTTTTACTTCCAGGCAAATGCTGGCTTTCGAGGCTATAGGACCCAGACCACTGTCTGTTACCGCAATCACGGGCACTTCTTTTTCTCCGGCACTTTTTACCAGACTGATCACTTCTTCCGAGTGCTCCCGAAAACTGATGGCCAGTAGAACATCACTCTGACTCATGACTCTTGCCTGCTCTTCAAGCATGCCACCCAGACCATGAAGCAGAACCACTTTCTTATCAAGATGACTGAAAGCGTACTGAAAGTATGCAGCTACCGGAAATGCACGACGATAGCCTGCCAGATAAACTGTATCGGCATTCTTTAGTTGTTCAATGGCTTGATTCAGCGTTTCCGGATCCAACTGGTTTCTTAGCTCTTCAAGAGAGCTGATCGAGCCTTCAAAAAAATCATCATAAAGACCGGTAGGATTTTCACCTTCGGGAGCAAACGCTTTAATACGCGCCTTATAGTCGCTCTGACTGGCTAAACGACCTTTAAAGATTCTCTGCATTTCCGTAAACCCGTCATAACCAAAAAACTTGGCAAAACGAATCAATGTTGAGGGCTGCACTTCGGCCTTTCGGGCGATGATCGCTATGGTTTCAAGAGCCATATCGTTCGGGTTGCTTAAAGCAAATTCAGCAACCTGCTTCAGGCGCTTACTGAGCTGCGGAAACTGGTCCGCAATTTCAGCTTTCAGCTTGTTAAAATCGGAAGACGGGATCAATGGACATCACTCTCTGAAACTTTATTTAGAATATATTTTCCTTTTTTTAGAAAAATAAAACAACACTGTGATTGAATTACAGTAGATATAGCCACTGACTCAACGCGACATCAATGCAGAAAGTTTACCTGGAGAGCCTATGAAGAAATTTTTTAGTCTCACTACATGTTGCGCTAGGGAAGCAGGATAAAGCCTATTTCTTCATACTACTGATCTCTTATGCGCAAAATAATCACAGCTAGCACATTGGCGAAATAGTCCCTGAAAAGCATCTACATTCACGATAAAACCATGTTTTTTTCAGGCTAGTCATAGGCGTTAATCCGTTTTAGTAAGACATTCTGACCTATTTAAATTGGCATCTACTCGTTGCCAGAAGTTCAAAGGCCTGTAGAATGGGCTCCACGTTACAAGTGTGTTTGATTCTTTATGTATAGATTGATTGTTCCGGGTGTAGTAGCCCGTCATGTTCTTCATAAGTAATAACAAAACTTCTAGCTTTATCGCCTTTGCTGTTGTCAAAACAGTGCAGGCACACTTTTGTTAAGGCTGTTTTAAAAACAGTTTGAAAATTTCAGGATATGATTATGTCTACTACTACCGGTACTGTTAAGTGGTTCAACGAAGAGAAAGGTTTTGGTTTCATCGCTCAGGAAAACGGTCCTGACGTGTTTGCCCATTTCCGTCAGATCGTTGGCGATGGTTTCAAGACTCTGGCTGAAGGCCAGCAGGTTGAGTTCACCGTAACTCAAGGCCAGAAAGGTCCTCAAGCTGAAGATATCCGTCCTCTGTAAGGACTGGCTATACAGCTAAATTGCTTCACTTAATGTGAAGTGTGAAAAGGCAGTGCTTTCGGGCACTGCCTTTTTTTGTTCCGGGAAGGGTAGTGGACTTTCCAAAACGAACACATAACTTAAACAAAGTGAAGTATGTTCGAACCGAACTATTTAAAGACCTGAACTTCCAAGAACGGTCTGAAACATAAAAGTGGCCCGTGATGATAAGGTACGGAATACTCGCTAAACATAGGCTTATTTGACCAAAATCCCATAACAAACTGACCTGAATATTCACATCTCACTCAGCGAGTGGCTGGCTAACTATAGTTTCCATCATCATCGTAAAAAAACTGGTCCGCTTCACACAAAAGATGCTGAGGGTAGGATTTCTGGGCGATTGTGGTTTTGCCACTGCCTGGCACCCCGCGGATTAGAACTATTTCTTTTTCTGGGTCATTACTCATTAACAACAATCCGCTTTATTCACATCATACAGGCTTCTCACTCTATCACTTACTCTCACTCAGTCGTCAGAGGGAGAAGTCGTCGATACTTTCATTCGGTGTTTGCCATTATTGGGAATGTAATGCCTTCGAACTTTCTACCGTTACGAGAAAAACCATACTTCTCACAAACTCTTTATAGGCAGAAATCCATTTTAGTAAGACATTCCGACCTATTTAATTTGGAATATACTCGTTGCTGGAAGTTAAAAAGGCTGTAGAATGGGCTCCACGTTACAAGTGTGTTTGATTCTTTATGTATAGATTGATTGTTCCGGGTGTAGTAGCCCGTCATGTTCTTCATAAATAATAAAAAGACTTCTAGCTTTATCGCCTTTACTGTTGTCAAAACAGTGCAGGCACACTTTTGTTAAGGCTGTTTTAAAAACAGTTTGAAAATTTCAGGATATGATTATGTCTACTACTACCGGTACTGTTAAGTGGTTCAACGAAGAGAAAGGTTTTGGTTTCATCGCTCAGGAAAACGGTCCTGACGTGTTTGCCCATTTCCGTCAGATCGTTGGCGACGGCTTCAAGACTCTGGCTGAAGGCCAGCAGGTTGAGTTTACCGTAACTCAAGGCCAGAAAGGCCCTCAAGCTGAAGATATCCGTCCTCTGTAAGGACTGGCTATACAGCTGAATTGCTTCACTTGATGTGAAGTGTGAAAAGGCAGTACTTTCGGGTGCTGCCTTTTTTGTTTATCACACTTACATAAGCCCTGTTTTCACCTTCACGCCTTTGTGCAAAGTTCTATGCACAGGACATCTGTCCGCTATCCGCAAAATACTGGCTCGTTGTTCGTCGGACAGATCCCCGGTAATCGTCACTTTACGCTCAATAACTTCAATAGCCTCACCCTGATCTTCACAGTCAGAACAGTCTTCTATGTAATCCCTTCGATGGCTCAACCCTACTGATACATGATCCAGAGGCAGATTTTTATGCTTTGCATACATCCGTAAAGTCATCGCCGTACAGGCACCTAAGCCAGCCAAAAGATGTTCATAAGGATCGGGCCCAACGTTATTGCCGCCTGCTGACAGCGGTTCGTCCGCTAACCAGTAATGACTGTTACTGCTGACATGTTGCGAGAATACATGGTTTTTCTCTTCTACCAGAACGTGCCCTTTTTCAACAGTCTGGGTATAAACCTCTTCTGCAGGAAGGTAACGTGTCACCCAGGAAGAAATAATCTCAGCAGCGTATTCTGCATCATGCCTTTGTGTTAACAGGTGATCCGCGTCGTCCAGAGAAACAAAGCTTTTGGGGTGTCGAGCTTCCCGATAAATTTTCTCAGCCTCAGAAAGAGCAACGGTACTGTCGAGAGGAGAGTGCATAACCAACAGTGCTTTCTTCATATTGCTGATATCACGCTGCTGATGTGCAATATCATCCAGAAACTGTTTCTTGATAATAAACTTACGTGAACCAAGGCTGACTTCCGCTTCACCATTCTCTTCTATGGCATCTATGGATGCAGAAAAATTATGAGACACATGCTCTGCCTGATGGGGCGCGCCAATAGTCACAACCGCTTTTGCTTCAGGAACACCCTTAGCCACCCCAAGCACCGCTGCACCACCCAGACTGTGCCCAATAAGTAGCTCAGGAGCCTGGTAATCTTTGCGCAGAAAATCAGCAGCCGCTAAAAGATCCTGCATATTGGAAGAGAAGTTGGTGTTGGCAAAATCACCATCGCTGTTACCAAGCCCGGTAAAATCAAAGCGCAGCACAGCGATCCCTTTACTGGTCAGGGCACGCGCTATACGTGAAGCCGCGGCTATATCTTTTCCACAGGTAAAACAGTGTGCAAACAAGGCATAACAGCGGATGTTCGATTCAGGGGTTTCCAGCATTCCGGCCAAGGTCATGCCGTGGCTTTCAAAATGAACTTTAGTACGCATCACTGTATCCTGTTAAACCGTTAGTAAAAGTATTTATTCACCATCACTGAAATATACGACTTATCTTCGTATCCGGATGCCTGAATACAATGTTTACAGCTAATTATTTTGCTCTCAAGAAAACACCTGACAATACTTCCCGTTAACACGAACGATCTTTTCTGACTGAAACTCCGAATATTTGTTACATTAATTCGTAGCCCATAGAGCATGGAACGAACGAAACAAATCTATTCAGGAGGATTCTATGTGCGATCTATACGCTGGTGTTGATAACCAACTCTATTCACGAAGCAGCCGGTCGCTGAGACTTCAAGGACATGTCACCAGTATTTCACTGGAGAATCGCTTTTGGGATTTGTTGCAGCAAATGGCCGATGAAGAAAGCACTACTATTCCTCAATTCATCGGCAAACTTTATAGCGAGGTACTGGAGCGTTATGGAGAGGTAAATAACTTCGCTTCATTACTCCGGGTTGCCTGTACTACGTTTTTGATCAATAAAACTACTGGTTCAATAAGTCTGCAAACTGCCTGATCCAGGCCGGATTAGCAGGCCAGGCTGGTGCTGTTACATAGTGACCATCTGTAATTGCCTGATCCACTTCAAGGTCGGCATAGCTTGCTCCTGCCATCTTCACTTCGGGAGAACAAGCAGGATACGCAGAGATACTTCTGCCCTCTATGGTATTAGCTGCAGCCAGAAGTTGAGCGCCATGGCAGATAGCCCCAATTGGTTTTTCACTCTCATCAAACGACCTTACAAGCGACAGTATCTGTTCATTCAATCTCAGATATTCAGGCGCCCTGCCACCAGGAATCATTAACCCGTCGTAGTTAGCAGGAGAAACTCCATCAAAGTCTGCATTCAAAGCAAACCGGTGGCCCGGTTTTTCGGTATAGGTTTGATCACCTTCAAAATCGTGAATGGCAGTGGCTATAGTGTCACCCGCTTTCTTGTCAGGGCAGACAACATCAATTTCAAAGCCCATAGCCAGCAGTGCCTGAAAGGGAACCATGATTTCATAGTCTTCTACAAAATCGCCGGCAATCATCAGTACTTTTTTCATCGTCGGTACCTGCTTCTGTTGTTTTGATTATTAGCACGCACTGACAGGTTACGCTTTGACCAAGTGTTTAAGGTAGTAACCCTATACTACATCTCTATTCTATTTTGAATTCAGGCAGTGAATTCATTATTGTATATAACCGGTCTCTGCCAACACCACTGACGCCATAACTCGTCATTAGTCAGAAGCTCTGCCATAAAATGGCCAACATTGATTCGGCTTGTTTTACCTGAATCAAAAATAGCGTTTCGAACCGGTGACGGAAACAAGCTGTAATCACTTACAACTACTTCGTCAGTTAATGCATCAGGCCTTACAGCAACCCACTCTATTGTATTGCTGTCCGATCCAACTTGCTCGCTGAGATAAGCTGCCGCCATTTCGTTATCTCTATGGGGTGGTAATAACCAGCGTAGAAGGCTGACAACAACTCTCTGAGAAAGCGGCGGTTGTTCATCAATGTCTGGATTCGCGCAACCCGTAGAATTCATCAAGATAAGTTTGACTGGTTTACCGGGGGAATTTACTTCAATGGCCTGACAAAGCAGCTTTACGGCATCGAGTACCAGACTTCTCGGCTGACCAAAAACACCGCTGAAGGTGGGAGTATGCCCAAGGCAAGACACAACACCTGAACAGCCTTCGAGTATATATGCTAACTGCTGAACAGACAGATCCAGTAGATTCTGTCTGACTACCACAAGTTGTGGATGGTTGATCAGGTGCTCAGGAAAGTCACTTCCTTCCCGTAAAACAATTCTGACCGATTCACCGCTATCAATAAGCTGACTCACTAGAAGCCGCCCGGTTGCTCCGGAAGCTCCTGCAACAAAAATGGCCATCCTTTCTCCATTCGGTTCGAGCATTAAAAATACGGATTGATGCTTCCAGTGTGCGTAAAGAAGAATTCTGATCAGTATCCATACACTAACTGATTCTGGTGATCAGGTTCAATCACAGAACTTTTCGCATTTCTCCTGATTCGAGTATTGCTCGCAGCAGGTACAGTAGCTTCCAACAAGGCTAAGACCATGTTTGGGGAAAGGCAGAACTGTTGGGGGAACATCAGTTGCCTGCCAGTTTACCCACAGGGAGGTGAAAGCGGGAAGCCAGAAGCAATAGCTCGGAGCTCAGGATAATCTTCACCACTCACCCTGCAGGATGCGGGGTAGCTTTGTTATTTGGCAGTCATGAACTCGTCAGTCATTCTTACCTGCCTGTTATGAACTTTACCCCCTGCAATGCTTCTAACCTGCATATCATTCAGTTCGCAGGTCAGAGCAATGGACAGCCGCCCCTTATCTTCAGCATATCTGCACAGCTTTACTAAAGCGCCTGAAACAAAAGGCCCAGATGTAAAACTTCCTCCTATTGTCAAAACCGGACACAGTGAGGTAAACAGAGCCCGCGTGGATCATCCACAAACGGCACAAGCTCTCAGGTCAAGAGCTGTCAGGCTGTCAGTGAAAGAAAGTAACTTTACTCATGCTGTTCAATCAAAAAAACTAACGGATGCCTCAACACTATTACATCAAAGTATTCTGCCTAATACCGAAGAACTGACCGATGTGCAGAAATCACTGATCGGTCCATCAATCCAGGAATACTTGTTATTACAGCTGGCGGAGATGAAGAAAGGAGATAATCTTCTTCTATTGGAGCTGGAAAACACCGTCTGCTTTTGTCGCTTCAGAAAGTTTTTAACTGCAGAGTTTCACAGACAGTTTCAAAGTGAGCTTGATAGCAAAGTTAAGCTTCTAAATGGTGATCCAGACAAACAACTTTTACCCGATAGTTTTTCTTTCAAATATCCAGCTACGGGCGTAAGTATTGATATGTTACAACAGTTGATTCGCCACTTAACCGAAAATGTTTCTGAAATGACCTTTATCGACAGAAATAAGTTGATTCAGAAAATAAATAGAACGGTTTACGTTATTCTGGACAAGGAATTTTTCGCTCAATCTAGAATAGCTGGCCTCCATCTGGCTCTACCAACCGAAAAACTGGATGAATTTATTCATGTCCTGAAACCACTTCTCACTTCACCAGTATATCTCGACGAAATCAACAGAATGAAATTAGAAGAGCTAGAGCAGAGGGCTAAAGAAGAGAAAGACCCCAATAAACGCTTATCCTTAATGCTTGGCGCTGCTGAAGATGCCATGGCCAGAGGCTCCGATCCGAACTCCTTTCTAGAAGAAGCAAAGTCTTTGCTTAGACAAGGCCGCTTCGACGTCGATCATCACTTGCCTCGTATTAAGAAGCTGGAGAGTGATGTTTCTGTATGGAATAGCTGGCATAAAGAAGTCACAAAACTTGCTGAAGCAGTCAGTCAACAAGACTGGTTATACGTCACTGCGTATACAAACCTTCATGAAGCCCCTATATGCTTTGAAAGGTCTATTCAAAAAAGCCTGAAATCTGCTTTTGACCAACTTTATGGAACTTGCAGGCAAGCTCTTCAACACCCGCCTTCATGTAAGGGAGAACTCAAGACAGAAACCGACCATCTACAATGGCTCTGCCACGAACTGAGATCATCAACGTTAAACAGAAAGCTCTATGAACTACAGCAAAGGCTAAATGCATGGCAAAAAATGCCTGAATTGATCAAGCAGTATGATACAAAATTCAAACAATATTCTGCAGGTTCTTTACTCAAAACAGGCTGGCTTCAAAAACAGGTTTTGCCCTGTGCTGAAGCACTTTCAGCGAATAATAAACAGACTCTATTCAGACTCCTGCGCTTAACACTGAGACAGCTACAGAATCATTTAACGCTCAATAATCTTAAGCACGAATCTCCATCTAGCCTCCATAGTAAAGCTCGAGATATACAGTCAATTCTTATTTGCTTTGGTCTTGATGACAGAAGTGTTGAAGTTATCAGAAAGGCTGCTCTTCGCAATAACTATACAGTTTCTGAGTTATCAAAGATTTCACAAAGCGATAACAGCAGAGAGGCCTTACTTCATACTTTAAACACTCTGTATGAATGCGCTCCTTCTGAACATATCTGTCCTTCATATAAGACGTCTTATAAGCAACAACTGAACAATGTTTTACATCATATATATACTCATAAAATGTATAAAAGATATCTTTTGATCAAACACCTTACTCCACAACTGATAACCTTGTATCAAAAACTTCAACAATGCTCAAAAATCAATACAAGCTGTAAGCAGTTCTGCGACGAGCTATTAGGCATACTGGAAAGGCATACTCCAGAATGCAGAGTACAAGGGGTGAAATAATTAAATTACTGCAGCAGTTCAGAGTAGCTGTTGGCTTTAACCTTTAGGGGAGGTGGAAAGTAGGGAGTGGAGAGTTAATATTCACTTTTTAAACACAATAAGAAAACCGCAGAAAGCGACCTGCAAGCAATCATGAATAGATTTTAATACTCTGATTTAAATCACACTTCGCGACTGTCGATAACAACATAACAGCGCCTTTAGAGACCATGTAAATGGCTGACACTCCGGGAATAACTCCCTCTTCCTCTGGCAGTCCGCGACCTCCCAGAGGTCAGGAGACTACAAAGACAGTAGAAGAACATGCATCCTTCTCCGCACGAACTGTTGGAAAAACCGATGAGGTTACTGAATATTTCAAGGAGAATTCAGGCGTTCGTACATCAGGCCTGACACCTCCTATTACGGAGCGAGCTACTACAAAAGAAAGCGTAAAACCTTATAGCTTTACGTGCCCTGAAATATCAGCAGGCAACATTGTTCTGGGTAAGTTTACTCCTGAAATCGCTGACAACTATATGGAAAAGATAGCTGCGATAGAAAGCAGTACAACCAGGTCAAGAGACAGAGTCACTGCTACCCAGCGGGCTTTATCTGGATGCATACAGAGAAATGAAGATAGAGCTCCCAATTATTACGAAAATCGAAGGCGGATTTTCCAGTGATTTAAATATAATTTATGATACTGGTATACCAAAGTGCCCATTACGACAGCTTCCATTTCTTCACAGTCAGGTAAAAATATCGGGTTCTGTTGATCTTCCTGAAAAACCGTTAAATGCCAGTCATATTAAATACGATGACACTGAAGCTGGTATTGCCATGCCAGCAACTACCGCAGCAGATACTTCATCAATGCTTCATATTGTGACTCATGAAGATGCAAAGGTCCTTATAGACTTATTCGACAAACAGGAAAAAAAGGATGATCCTGCAGCAGTCTGGAATGAATTATCTGATGGAAAAGAGCATAAGGTTTCAGACTATACCGTTCAGGCTTTAGCGACTAACCAGTCTTCAAATTCAACTATCACTGAGTTTGAATTAACAGATCAACACGGAGAACAAGCAACCTTCTGCCGTATACACTGCAATTCCTGGCCCGACCAGGGCGTACTTGACCCTGACTCAATGGACGCCTTGCATGAGCTAATTGACCAGCAAGTAGAGCGCCATGAAGGGTCAGAAAAGCTTGTGATCAACTGCCAACAGGGAGAAGGTCGTACTGGGGTATTGTTTGCTCTTAGATACCTTCGTACCAAGGCAAAACGTGGTGAGCTCGATATTAACGCTATTAACTCCGAAGTATTCAGCGTTCTGGTGCAAGGAAGAATGTCCAGAAATGCAGACTTTGTTCAAAGCTGGAAGCAGATATTATTCATCAGAGATGAAGCTACACGCTATGCAAAGCAGTTTACGCCAAAACCTGAGAACTAAATTATTCTTCCAGGCAAAAAAACCGACAGCTTAGCTATTAGGGTTTTTATATTTAGTGCCTGGCGATCATGTACATGGATGTACGGTATTCTGGTTTTACACGCCTACAAGGATGTAGGTGATAGGGTAACGCAGGAGCAGTTACCGAAGAGCGAAAACCAGTGACCTACTCTCACATGGGACTCTCTCCTCTGAGCTCACACTACCATCGATAGATGGAATACCTCCCTGTATTCCACTCTTCGCGCAGCCTAAAAGCTGTCCAATTTTGTTCCTGAAAAAATTGTCACTTCCATGCGCCGCAGCTATGGAAAATGGATGGGGGCAGATAGGATCGGATAGTTCTACCGTTTTTTCGTCACATAAAAAAAGCCCAGCTGATTTCTCAACTGGGCTTCTCTAATTCAATGCCTGGCGATGACCTACTCTCACATGGGGAAACCCCACACTACCATCGGCGATGTATCGTTTCACTT
>NZ_PPFD01000005.1 GCF_009653635.1 Endozoicomonas sp. OPT23
TGAGTTGGTATTTTTTTCAATCCTTCCGAAGAAGAACTGATTAACCGAATTCATCACACAAGCGCCCACACGAATTGTCTGATATGTTTTTAAAGAACTTGTTTGAAGCACTCGAAAGCGTCTTAATTCAAACTCTGAATCGGCGTCGGTGCCGATCAGCGAGGCCGCTATATTACCGCGACCGTTTTTGTTGTCAACCGTTTGTTTTTTCAGACTCTTTCGAATCCGTGGAATCGGGTTGCAACTCGCTAACCTCGTTCGTCTTGCGAAGAACTTTTCTTGGTCAGCGGCGGCGCATTCTACCGTGTCAGCCGTTGTTGTCAATCGCTGTTTTCGTTCTCGTTATTGAGAGAGGAAAGAAGCATTTGATAACTGCCTGACGGGCTGCTCGTTAACGTTTCGTTAAGAGCGGTGCGTCGTTGAGGAGATGTAATTTATAGATTGGCGTTTTAAATAGCAAGATGTGGAGACTACCTAAAAAGAAAGGCAGGCATTACTGCCCACCTTATATATAGAAACCATTGGGCTTGAGATTACATCAAGGGCGCACCAGCCAACTGCGGAGCAAGAAGCCCTTTCTTATCCAGAGACTCTTTAATCTCGTCAATAATAGCCGGATCATCAATA
The DNA here is from genome assembly GCF_009653635.1 of Endozoicomonas sp. OPT23. Lineage (GTDB taxonomy): Bacteria > Pseudomonadota > Gammaproteobacteria > Pseudomonadales > Endozoicomonadaceae > Endozoicomonas_A. The sequence goes on from NZ_PPFD01000005.1 coordinate 628, forward strand.
GTCGCTGGGATCACGTAATCCTCACCATCCGCCAGTTGTCTCATTAACTTGCGCAGAATCTTACCTGAACGGGTTTTGGGTAAACGCTTAACTGCCAATGCATTACGGAAACAGGCAACAGCCCCCAACTGCTCACGAACCAGCTGCACCAATTCCTTGGCCAGAATATCTTCAGGAATATCAATGCCATCTTTGACTATATAAAGGCCAACCGGCACCTGACCACGAAGCTCGTCAGCAATACCAATAACCGCACATTCAGCAATAGCTTCATGATGACCAACAATCTCTTCCATTTCTCCGGTAGAGAGGCGATGCCCTGCAACATTAATAATGTCGTCAGTACGCCCCATAATATAGAGATAGCCATCTTCATCAAAACAGCCACCATCACCGGAAACATAGTAACCAGGGTATTCACGGAGATAACCATCCACAAAACGAGCCTGATTACCCCAGATGCCAGGTAAACAACCAGGAGGCAGTGGTAGCTTAATAGCTACCGAACCTTGCTCGCCTGGGGACAACTGCTGACCGGATTCATTCAGAATTTCAATCTGAAAACCCGGGATAGGATAAGTTGCTGAACCCGCCTTGCACGGAACCTGTTCGACTCCAACGAGATTACCGGCAATAGCCCAACCTGTTTCCGTCTGCCACCAGTGGTCAATAACTGGACGTTTTAGCGTATCGCCCAACCATTCGTAAGTAGCTGGATCCAGTCGTTCACCCGCAGCAAAGATAGTCTTAAGGCTACTCAGGTCGAATTTTTTCGACAGTCCACATTCAGGATCTTCTTTTCGAACAGCCCGGAAGGCAGTGGGTGCCGAGAAAAGTGTTTTAACTTTATATTCTTCGCAGACTCGCCAGAAAGCCCCCGCATCCGGAGTGCGAACAGGTTTACCTTCATAGAGAACAGATGAAAGGCCGGCAATTAATGGGCCATAGACAATATATGAGTGCCCTACTACCCAACCCACATCAGAAGCAGCCCAGAACACATCACCTTGTTGCTGGTCATAAATGGCTTCCATTGAGTACTTCATAGCAACAGCGTGACCACCATTGTCACGGATAACACCTTTTGGCCGACCTGTGGTTCCTGACGTATAAAGGATATAGAGAGGGTCAGTCGCTTTTACAGGTGTACATTCAACAGGAGCGGCATCAGACACGACTGTTTGCCAATCAATATCCCTGCCTGCCAGCATCTCTGCCGCTTTGAAATGAGTACGCTGATGGACAATAACGCATTCAGGCTTGTGTTCTGCCTGATCAATGGCTGCATCCACCATTGGCTTGTAGGGAAGAATTCGATCCAGCTCGACACCACAGGAAGCAGTTACAACGACTTTCGGCTGAGCATCATCGATGCGAATAGCCAGCTCATGGGGCGCAAAGCCACCAAAAACAACTGAATGAATAGCTCCTAAACGAGCGCAGGCAAGCATAGCAATAACAGCCTGAGGCACCATAGGCATATAAACAATCACCCTGTCGCCTTTTTCAACACCTTGATTTTTCAGAGCACCAGCAAAAACGGCTACTTCCTGAAGCAACTCCTTATAAGTGATGCTTCGCTTGGTGGCTGTGACTGGTGAATCGTAATACAGCGCAACCTGATCTCCCCTGCCCCGCTCAACATGGTGATCCAGTGCCAACCAGGAGGTATTCATCACCCCATCAGGAAACCAGCGGTCTACACCATTATCATCTTTTGCCAAAGCAGTGGAAGGTGCTTTAAACCAGGAAATCTGATCAGCCTGTTCAAGCCAGAACTGCTCAGGGTTATTACAGGCCTGCTGATATTGTTGTTGATAGCCCATGACTCTGTCCTGTTATTATTTTTGTTACTGCGTTCTTCAAATGCCTAGATTACAAGTCACAGTAATTCAAACCATAAGACTTTAGGTTTAGTGAGCAATAAGTAAACAGATAAGAAACAACTGAAAGAGAGCTCTTGTCGTCATCTCCCACGACACCTACAATTTACTTAAACAACAACAAGACCAGAAATGATTACTAGAACGCTGCTAATAATATTTATTTTTACTCTGACTCTGACTGGTTGCTCCAGCAAGAACTCTTTCAGGGTTGAATCTCTGGCCAAATCAGAAATTGATATGGTGTCAGATCTACATCTAAAGACAGCTGACCAGCTTTTAAAAGAACTGACGGTAAAACTCTACGCACGAAATCCAAGGGAGCTGGAGAAAAACAGTTTCTCCGTTGAATACCGAGTTAAACAACTCTTTGGCACCTACCGTCTTTTAGAATCCAGCCCAGAATTGAATGGATCCATTGGCAGCGACGCAATACTGCTGAGTCTGGATTCCCAATTCAGCGGTGACCGGGTTTTTGCCCTGATGTTTGGACTGACAGGTATGATTCACGCTTCCTATAACAATAAAGAAGAATTTTTTATCACTGATTCTCTGGATGAACAAAAGCTACACAATTCCGCCCGCAACATTGAAATACTGCTCTGGCGTCTGAAGCAGGCAAATGACGAAAACCACTCGCCTCTCATTTTAACCAATGGCACAGGCTCTGAAATCAACCTGAGTTTTGAACGACTCTTTGGTAAATTAATCGCCAATCAGGACATGATGGCGCAATTAATTTCTCGAAAGAATCATCGTGCTATTCGTAATGCTGTTCATACTATTGGCAGTTTTGTTTTCCTTCCTATCTAAAGGTGCAGCTTACTTTCATGTTCGCATAATTCAGCAAGACTCCGTAGATATACGACAGCCACACGAAATAACACCAATACGAAGATAACGATAAATAGATCATCACTTTATCGTTATAGCGAAACAACCGCACTAGCAAGCGAAACAGGGTAGTAATCAGACAGGCGACTTTACCTATAGTTATCCGTTGGTTTTGCTATGTAGTATCACCGCAGTCTTTTTTACTCATTACAGGTTCCATACAAAAGACATACAAAACACTTCTTTTCTGAAGAGTAATCACATTAACCCGGGTCCACTCCCTGCTTAAGGATGAGTAGACATAAAAACATCAAGAAATTCACTTGAGTTGCCCGTCGTACAAGGGAATTAATTAATGATAACCAGTCCTTTTACTTTCTTTTCTCTGTTGATGGTTTTCATCACAGCAGTACTGTTCTGCGAGAAAAGACTTCAGATGCGTCTGTTCAAAATCATTCCAGCGCTGACCTTTATTTACTTTGGCGGAATGATTGGTGCCTCCCTGCAAATCTGGGAACTGACACCGGAAATGCGAGCGTTTATTGGCAAGCTGAAATACTACCTGCTGCCAATGATGCTATTCCTGCTGCTGCTGAAAAATGACATTCGTGATGTATTCAAGCTTGGACCACGTCTGATGGGTTCCTTCCTAGCAGTTACTGTCAGTATCGTTGTTGGCTTCATTATTGTTTACACCGCGTTCAAATCCCAGTTTGAAGCTGATGCATGGCAGACACTGTCCATCCTTTCCTCTTCCTGGATTGGTGGCTCCACTAACATGGCCGCTACCCAGCAAGGCCTGAATGTTGCCGATGGTTCACAGGCTCTGACCTATGCTTTCCTGATGGACAACATCTGTGCTTCTATCTGGCTGGTACTGATGATTTCTTTCGCACCCATGCGTGAGAGATTCAACAAGTTCTCCGGTGCTAACAGTGCTGACGTTGACAAGATCATTGAACACATCAACATCACCGCCACCAAAAACGAAGACAAGCGTGATTATGAATTCATGGATTTCATGATCACCATCGGTCTGGGTCTGGCCGTTGCTGGTGCCGTAATGGTTCTGGGTAAGCAGTATGTGAACCCGGGTAACCTGACTGACGAAAACTTCCTATCCGGACTGCGTGGCTTCTTCAGCGGCAGCGGCTGGGTAGTAATTCTGGCAACCATTACCGGCATTATCGGTAGCATGACACCACTGAAATCCGTTAAGGGTTCTGATCATGTCGGCAGTGTACTGCTGTACGTTGTCGTGGGTCTGATTGCTACTTCTACCGACTTCTCCACTATCGACTTTGGCGATGCAGCATTCTACATCCTGGCAGGCTTCCTGATTCTGGCCTTCCACCTCGTCGTTCTGCTGATTATGGCGAAAGTATTCAAACTGGACCTGTACATCTGTGGTATCGCTTCCCAGGCAAACATTGGCGGTTCCGTATCTGCCCCAATCCTGGCAGGCACATACAACAAGGCTCTGGTTCCGGCGGGTCTGATGATGGGCATCTTTGGTTCTGCCATCGGTACCGTTACCGCTCTGATGCTGGCTAAAATTTTGATAGCTATGTAATTTGATCTGAGTCAATAGATTTGAAGCCCGGCAACTTGTCGGGCTTTTTTTTACCTCTTATTATGAAGAACCCTCTATATTTCTCTGGCAGCATCACCGATCTCGCTCGAGCCAGCACATGAAATATCTATCAGTTGTTCTTATTTCCTTTTTACTGAACATGCCTGTAAACGCCAGAACTATTGCAGGAGTATTAGTTCCTGAAGAGGTGCTTATAGAAAACAAAAGAATGGTGCTCAATGGCACGGGCATAAGAAATCAGTATCTTTTCAATCTATACGTAGGCTCCTTGTACCTGATTGAGAAGTCTTATGACCCAAAATGGGTAACCAGCGGCAAGAACACCGTCATGGTTCAGCTGGATATTATCTCCGGAATGATTACACCGGAAAAATTCATTATCGGGCTAAATGAAGGACTCAAGAAAGCCACTAATGGTCACGTAGCCCCTCTCAAGGGAAGACTGGAAAAGGCCATGACTTTATTCAAAAACAAAATAAATAAAGGTGACTGCTTTCAACTGCTGTTTATTCCAGGAAAAGGCGTCGAAACCTATAAAAACGGTCACTATATTTCGCTTCTGAAAGGAGATGATTTCAGCAGAGCTCTGTTGAGAGTCTGGCTTGGCAACAACCCCATTGATGAACAACTTAAAAAAGCGATGATGAACTCTGATAACTCCTAGAGTGCGTCTACAGCACTTATCATCGAAGTCGGAAGTAGCGACTCACACTTACCCGGCTTCGAGCCGTACAAAAAGCAGTAGAAATGTTTGACTCAGAACATCTCAGAGCGAGCTGTTCAGCAAGAAGTTCTGACAGTATATTTTTCAACAGCAGCTTGTTATAAGAAGGCAACATAGATTGAAAACCGCTAAGAAAATCTTCAAACGAAGCCGCTATACATTCAGCCTGTCTGCCACATTGAAAACTACTTTGACGACTGAGTAACTCTATAAGATCGAGGTATGACCCAAGCCATTGTTGGAGCAATCGTTCAACACTCTGATGCTTCAATGGATTATCTTCGCTGGCAATGAGATCAACAAAAAAGATGGCATCGGTTTTGTCATTGAACAACTGATTTCTTGCCGACCTGTCCGACAAGCGAGTCTTCACCACTCTTTTCAGAATGTCTTTTGATGTTTCAGAGGGCAATGATGGGTCAAGAGCAAAAACAGCCAGACTTTGACCAATGCGATAAAAAACTCTGGCAAGGGTCTGCTGCTGAACACTGGTCAGTGAATAGGGAGATGAGAACCAGACCTGTCGATAGAGGTCTTCCAGAGAAACGGCAGAAACAACAGGAAAGCTGGCAAGGTAGTATCTTCTTCTCTGAAAAACAAAGGTAGCCGCACTCTCTGGCAGTATTCGGAAAATATTGAGCTCTGCAAGTCGCGACTCTGTTTCAACTTCCTTCTTCAGCTGCCACTCCAGATCAAACCGTAGCGAAGAGCAGTTTCGGCAATCACTCGGCACCAGCCTGACATAATAAAGCTGGCCGGCAACCTTTACCCTGTAAGACTCAAAATCACTGCGACGGTAGGTTGGAATGGCTTCAATGGTTAACTGCCGACTGCGAAAGTGATGATAAAAAGCATCCTCAAACTCTCGCAGCACTGAGTAATCGGGGACATTTGGCAAAAACCTCAACTCAGCCTCAGCCATAAATGCCATCAGAAAAGCCAGAAGCCCAGCAACACCTTTTTTCAGTCTCATGATTCTCAACCAGCCTGTCACCTGATTGATCTATCGGCAGAAACAGGGCGTAGAGTAAATAGCATGAAAGGCGTGGTAAAAAGCGGGAGAGGGCTGCCACAGAAGAAGCAGCCTCTGACTTGATTTGAATGGGATATCAGTAAACCAGCTGAGACAAATCCAGTCTTTCTTCCAGCAGTCGAACCAGAGCTTCGAGCCCAGCCTTATCCTGCTCATCAAAGCGATTAGCCTCAGGACTGTCGATATCCATCACCGCCAGAACCTTGCCAACTTTGATAAAGGGAACAACCACTTCACTGCGGCTGGCTGCATCGCAGGCAATATGCCCCGGGAAAGCATCCACATCGTCCACCAGCTGAGTTTCAGCATCGGCAGCCGCAGTGCCACAAACACCACGACCCAACGGGATTCTTACGCAGGCCGGATTACCCATGAATGGCCCCAGCACCAACTGCTCACCACGAACAATGTAAAAGCCTGTCCAGTTCACCTTTGCCATTGATGTAAACAACAGACTGGAAACATTAGCCAGGCAGGCCAATGCATCTTCTTCACCACTGGTCAGGGCATCAGCCTGAGCCACCAGCAGACGGTAAAAATCGTCTTTATTCTCTGGCATGTCTACAGCTTCAAACATGTTGAGATCTCTTTCATTAAACCAAACCGTGCAAACTATCTCAGTCTCTGTCGGACAGCAAGCCTGTCAGCCTGTTAACTTCTGCTTCCAGCACTTTGACCTGATGCTCCAGCTCGGCAATTCTGGCCTGATCGGCATTCCGGTTGTCTGAAAGCACCGCTTCGGTATCAGGAAAAGATGTCGAATCACCCAGCAAGTGCATATAACGCACCTCTCTCTTACCCGCCTGTCTCGGTAATTCTTTGACCATACCCTGATCAGAAAGTGCCTTAAGCTCAGCATCAACCGATTGCACATCACTAAACCCCGCCATTCTTGCTGTACGACCTCGCAACTCACCAGGTGTTTGAGCGCCACGAAGCAGAAAACAACAGATCAGAGCGGACTGTTCTCTGGAGAGTTGTAACTGGGAAAATTCGGTATTACAAAAACGATGCCGGAAACGACTGACACGACTTCCCGGCTCTTCACTCACCAGACGTTGTGAAAGAAGAGATTGAACCGTGTCCAATACTTCCTGCTCGGTCAGCGCCATAACAGGGTCACGATTACTCTTCTGATTACAGGCACTGACAAGACTGTTAAGACTCAACGGATACTGATCCGGCGTCGTACTCTCCTTTTCCAGCAAACAGCCAATAACACGACATTGGTTGTTAGTAAGAGACATATCCATCGTTGTTACTCCATAGTGTGATCAGGCAAATTATCAAAGCAGGACTTGCATCACAAAAACAGCTAGGTTCTAATCGCTGCCAACGCATAAATAATACTTAACATATATTTAATATCGACCGTACTATTTGAGAAACTGCTGTGGTTTACATAAAAACACTAACCTTCACAGCCCTGTTCTTTCTGTCTTATACAAGCACTAGCTCAGCAAGCGATCAGTGCAAACATATTACACTGGCTGGACACCCGGATCTTCCTCCGGTTTCCTGGGGAGACTTCCAGCAAACTTTGGGAGCAGCTACTGACTTAACGACAGGTATCCTTAATTCACTCGGCATTCAGACAACCTCTGACTATCGGGGAGGGGTAAACAGAGTTATCCGTAACCTGCAGTCAGGACGTATTGCTTTAAATCCGGCCATGGTTAAAACTCCTGAACTCGCAGAAAACGTTCGGTTTATCGAACCCGCCATCTACACACAGAAGTACGTTGTTCTGGTCAAAAAAGGTCGATCCGAAAACCTGAACAGCTGGAATGACCTGAAAGGACTTGTTGGAGTAACCCCAAAGGGGCTTAGCTTTGGTGAAAAATTCGATTATTTTGCCAGCAACAATCTGCGTATTATTCGAACCTACCATGCGCGACAAGGCATATTAATGCTGAATGTCGGACGGGTAGATTACGCCATCTACCCGGATACGCAGAGCGACCTGTTTATCTCCCTTATGAATCTTGAACAAAGGTTTGAGAAAGCGAAAGTTGATATTGCCTCCTTTGAACTCCATATCGGAGTTTCCAAAAATACACCCTGTGAACTGCCACTGGAGAAGATATCTGAAGAACTCCGAAAAAGTCATAAATCCGGCCAATCGGCTCATACGATTAATGACAGTCTCTATAAATGGATGGAATACAGTCTGAAAGTCAGCCCTATCTCTTATCGCTGATCGGGCCAACCAAGCCCCCTCCTGTCTGCCTTCAGGCAGCAATACCTATTACCGTCTATCCTCCCTGCTAAGGTAAAACCATCATCAATGCCAGCAAGAAGCTGAACCCTTGGCATTTCTGGTGGTCATAAATATCAACAAGCCTTTCTGGAGTGAGTATGTTTAACCTGCATAAGCTTTTGGCCAGTATGAATATGATGGACTGGGCACTGGCACTAGTGTGTCTTCTGATCTGGGTAGCACTCACCTATCTTATGGGTGAAGTTACCGAAAAAAAGTGGGGAGATAGAGAATCCGGTGCTCTGGTCGGCTTTTTTGTTCCCGGACTGCTGTTTGCTCTGGGTCTTTACTTTGTCTGAGCGGGCTGCGGCATCTGCCACAGCCACTCATCAGACCTTTCTGGAATCAGTCCTTCATCAGAACCGGCTTTTCACCTGTCCATAGCCACTTCACCCAGCCTTTCAGCCTTCCCGCTCCACGTTTGAAGTCTTCAACAACCAGATAGAGTGTCGGCGTCAGAATCAGGGTTATAACGGTACCGAAGAGGATACCAAAGCCAAGGGATACAGCCATTGGTATAACAAACTGCGCCTGCAAGCTCTGCTCAAAAGTAATCGGCACCAGTCCCAAAAAGGTAGTCAGGGATGTCAGTATGATCGCCCTGAAACGCTCACGACCAGCTTGAGTCGCCGCATCAATTAACGACATACCCGTTTCGCGACCTTTATTGATAAAGTCCACCAGAATCAGGCTGTCATTAACCAGTACACCTGCCAGAGCGATCAGACCAAAAATCGACATCATGCTGATTTGCAGATCCAGAATAAAGTGCCCGATCACTGCACCCACAAGACCAAAAGGAATGATTCCCATAATGATCATGGGTTGCAGATAGGATTTCAATGGAATAGCGATCAATGCATAAATCAGCAGCAGTCCCAGCAAGCCGAGTTGCGCCAACTGAACCATTGAGTCCATCTCTTCACGGGTAGAACCACCGGTTTCAATCTCGACTGTTGGATAACGCCCTTTCAGGTCAGGTACAAGATTTGCCATCACATCTTCAACCGCTGTGCTTACCTCTACCTTGGCGACATCAATATCAGCACTCACAGCCAGAGAGCGCTTACCGTCAGTACGACTGATAAGACTGGCACCTTCACCAGCTTCAATACTGGCCACCTGGAAGAAAGGCACTTCGTTGCCACCAGAAGTGCGAATGCGAACCTGTTCAAGATCGGTCAGGTCGTTACGCTCCTCTCTTGGATAGCGCAGCATAACCCTGACCTCTTCCTTGCCGCGCTGAATCTTCTGAACCTCTTCGCCGTAAAAGCCCTGACGGATCTGATTACCCAACTCGGCAAGATTCAGCCCCAGTGCCTGAGCCCCCGGTTTAATATCCAGAACCACTTCATCGGTCGATGCTTCCGCAGAGTTTTCAACATCAAACAGGCCGTCATAACTCTTCAGATACCGAGTCAACTCAGCAGAAGCTGCCTCCAGCTGCCCAGAGTCAGTGCCACTCAACTTGAAGTGAAGAGGCTTACCACCACCGGCTCGCTGGCCCGCGGTAAAATTAAGTTTCTTAACGCCCGAAATTTCTCCGGTGCGCTCACGCCACTGATTCAAAATTTCTTTCGGACCAATGCTACGAACTTCATTTTTAGTCAACTCAAGAACTGCAGTACCGTCATTATCACCCTGCGACCAGATCATCAGGCTTTCCAGCAAATGTTCCTGATCATTGGTTTCAGCCCGGTAATCCCTGTCCAGTTCAAACAGAGCCTTCTCAACTCTCAGCAATGCCTGATCACGATCATCCTTTGACGCACCACTGTTCATACTGAGGTTCACCCGCAGAATTTCACTGGGCACTTCCGGGAAGAAAGCAAAGCGAGTCAGAGGGCTCTGCAGCAGACCAACAATCAACATCATCAAGCCAATAAACGCACTGACAGCGACATAACGGTTACGAACCGCCAGAGTAATCAGCGGCAGATAACGTCGTTCAACAAACTGGTCCAACCACTTTGAAAAGGACATCTGAATGCGAGTGGTAAATCCTGGCGCCTTATTGTCTGACTCCAGCTTTTTCATATGAGCCAGATGCGCAGGAAGAATCATTTTGGATTCCACCAACGAGAAAATAAGACAGAAAATCACCACCAGAGAGATGGCTTTAAAGAAAGGCTCAGCACCACCCTCAACCAGCAGCAGCGGCACAAAAGCAGCCATTGTCGTCAGAACACCAAAAGTAGCCGGTACGACAACCCGTTTTACCCCTTTAACGACATTCTCTGTGGTGTGCCCATGCCGCGTTATCTGGGTATAGACGCTTTCACCAATGATAATGGCGTCATCGACGACTATCCCCAACACCAGTATGAAGGCAAACAAACTGATCACGTTGATCGACACCGGCATAAAGGCATTGGGCATCAACCAGACAGCACCAAGGAAACAAACCGGAATACCAACAATAACCCAGACAGCTACACGAATTCGAAGGAACAAACTGAGCAGAATGAAGACCAATATGCCGCCAAACAGCATATTCTCCATCATCATATCCATACGGCCCTGAAGGTAGTAAGACAGATCACCCCAGGTTTTTACGCTGACACCTTCAGGCAGACTGGCCTTTCGTTCATCAAGAAACTTATGAACGGCCCTGGACGTCGCAATATCGTTTTGCTCTTTCTCGGAAACAATCTCAATAGCGATCGCTTCCTTACCGTTGAAACGAATAAAACCGTCGTCTTCAACAAAGCCATCGGTAATCGTAGCAATATCAGACAGGTGCAGACGGCTGCCATCCGCATTGGTTCGAATCACAAAATCAGAAAAATCGAAGCCATTATAAGCCTGACCACGGGTTTTAACGGCTATATCACCGTCACGGGTTTTAATCGAGCCACCGGCTACGTCTATAGACGACACCCTAAGCGCATTGGCCACTTCATTGAAAGTGAGCCCATACTTTCTTAATGCCTGCTCTGATACCTCAATGGAGATTTCATAATCGTCATCACCAAGAATATCGGTCTTGAGAACTTCCGGCAGTTCCAGCAACTCAGTCTGCAGCTGCTCGGCTGTTCTTTGCAGAGACAATCGATCCTGATCACCGTACAGCGAGATATAGAGCACCTGCTCGTTATACTCCAGCTTGGTGATCTGGGGATCTTCTGCTTTATCAGGCAGATTGGTCACGCTTTCTACTGCAGATTTTACATCGTCGTACAACTGATCAAGTTCATAACCTGATTCCAGTTGCACCGACAATGAGCCGTAACCTTCCCGAGCCTTGGAATCGATCTCCTTAATACCGCTGACATCCTTCAGGGATTCTTCCAGCTTAAGCAGAACACCCTGCTCCACATCTTCAGTACCGGCACCCGGATAAGGTACAGCCACATGAACCGTTTCAGAAGCGAAGTCCGGAAACATCCGTTTTTTGATGGTGAACGTGGCCATAATGCCTGCCACCAGAATCATAATCATCAACAGGTTGGCTGCCACCGGATTATTGGCAAACCAGGCGATAAAGCCTTTCTGTTCGGTATGGGTATCAGTATTCAATGCACGTCTCCCATTCAACCTTTCGCTGCAGAGGTTTTATTGGTATTCACCAGCGAACTTTCGGAGTCCACTCTGATACGCATACCCTCAACAGGACTAACCAAAGGCGTCAGGCAAAGTACATCACCTTCTTTAAGACCTTCACTGATATAGACACTGTCTTCGTCCGCATAAACACTGGTCACTTTTCTGAAGGTGACACTGCTGTCATTATTGACCAGCAATACCTGTCCATCCCCGTATACGACATTACGAGGCACACGAATCAGGTTATCAAGCTCACCACCGGTGATACTGGCTCGTACAAAACTGCCGGCTTTCAATGGCAACTTTGCCGCATCAGACTGCAGGCCGTAAGGGTCAGAAATGGTGGCAACAACGAAGTGCATGCGACTCTGTTGATCAACAACACCTTCGATACGATCCAGCTGACCCTGCCAGGTCACTGACTGGCTGCCCAGCTGTTGAGTAAAGGTGACAGGAATAGTTTGCTCGATAACTTTACCCGCTTCAGGCAACCGGACAAACATCAAGTCAGCGGGCTTCAGTGGCAAGCGAACCTCGGCACTGTTTATGGAAAACACTGAACCAACCACGGCTCCCTTAGCGATGTATTGACCAAGGTTAATTTCACGATCCTTCACCATACCGTCATAAGGCGCACGTACTCGAGTCCGTTCCAGATCCCTGCGGGCTTTCTCCAGCTGAGCCTCAGCAGCCTGAACGTTGGCTTTGGCTTCGTTGACATAGGGCAAGCGCAATAGTAATGGCGGCGCATCAGCCAGTTTACGACCCGCTCTCAGCCAGCTTTTCTTTTCTGCTTCCGACCTGGCCATCTCTTCTTGCAGTTTGGCTTTTTTTGCTGCCAGTGTCGCTTCGGCCTGCTTGAGCCCTACACGGTAATCACTGTCATCAATACGAGCCAGCAATTCCCCCTTCTTAAACAACCGACCACTGGCAAAGCCTGGCGCAACATCAGTAATCACACCCGTTACTTCTGCAACCAGCGAGGTTTCAATAGCAGGCTGAACCACACCCTGACTGTCCACCGTGAAACTCACCGGCTTCTGTTCCAGAACCTGAGTCTGAACCAGTGGAAAAGGGGTTGATTTAGCTTTCTTCTTGGGAGGTTGTGACCAGTTCGATAACCCAAATGCCAGCCCTCCACAAATAGCCAGAACGACCGTCGACACCACCAGCTGACGGAGTCCGTTTTGTTTCGCCATAATTAGCTGCCCATAGATGATAATTTATTGATTAAAAATGAAAGATCTCAAGCTAAGAAAGTGAACCGTGCGACTTCAATGGTGAGACATTCTAAGCGACAGCTGTTATCAATTATGATCACTGCCTAAACGGTACTTCTGTTTTAAAATCTGATAGCGATCATGATCGCTCTGTAAGGCATGTGAGTAAAGAGAGGTGAGAAGATTTACAGAAAATATACTTGCAGAGATAGAGGATAATACGGCAAAGACAGGAACCCTACCTTTGCCGCCAAAAGCTACAGCTGACTCTATAATTAGAAAACAGTGTCAGAAAACAACTTTAATCAACCACAGCACTTCTTGAATTTCTTGCCACTGCCGCATGAACACGGATCGTTTCGGCCTGGTGTCTTTTCAACCACTTTAGTGGTTGGCAGATTTTTCAGCAGTTCCAAATCGGACAGATTTTCTTCCGCTTCTTCATTAACTTCAGCAACGTATTTCCAGTCATTTTCCTTAAAAATGACATCCAGCTCCTGCAGTCGCTCTTCTGTCTGAACAACAATGTTGGCAGGATTCTTATCTGTGCCCAGTCTTGCTGTCTTTTTACTGTCAAAACCACGACTGTGCTTGTCAGCAAGGTTCATCAGTCGGTTGCCATCGGCATAAAGCATAAACTGCCCACCATATTCTTGATTAATCGTCGGCTTCCTGAGGGTCGACCAGAAGACGGCCACCGTTTGGAGAGCGGGTAAAACCGACCTAATTTACTTGATTTACTTCCTGCTGGCCAGATTCGATACAATTTCTAGCTATTTTTTATTTAAATCACACAAATCGACCTTGATATTTTTCTCTGTCGAGCCGAAATAAATTACCAATGGCATGGCACAACCCATGGGAAATACCCGTCAAAGTAAAGGCTCTGTCAGGATCTGAAAAATAATGGGAGCTGTATACAATTCCCTGTGCCTCTGTGCCATTATTCGTATCTGTCGCAGGCGCGTGTCTGTAATTGGGCAAAAGCCCTTACTGAACAGGGCTTCATCAGTCCACTGGAGATTAAAGAGTGAAAAAGGTTCTCAAGGTTACCGCACTGGCCGCCATCGTGGCTCTCGCAGCAGGCTGTCAGGACAAACCTAAGCCAGTAGAAGAAGTAAAACTGGAAACCCCTGAACAGAAAGCGGCCTACGCTATGGGAGCCTCTCTGGGCAACTACGCTGACCAGACTCTGAAACAGCAGGAAGAAATGGGCATCGCTATTGACCGCGAGCTGCTGAAAAAAGGCTTCATGGAAGCGCTTGACGGTAACAGCAAGCTGAACGAAGAAGATATTCGTTCCGCACTGCAGGGCCATGAAGAGCGTATTCGTCCAATTATCGAGAAGAAGGTTCAGGAAAAACTGGACGAAGACAAAAAGAAAAACGCTGACTTCCTGCTGGAAAACGGCAAGCGTGACGGCGTTAAAACCACTGAATCAGGTCTTCAGTACGAAGTAGTCTCTGCTGGTGAAGCTGACGCACCTAAGCCTGCTCTGGAAGACACGGTAACTGTTCATTACACAGGTACTCTGGTTGACGGATCTGTATTCGACAGCAGCGTTGAACGTGGCCAGCCAGCCAAGTTCCCACTGAACGGCGTTATCAAGGGCTGGCAGGAAGGCCTGCAGCTGATGCCTAAAGGTGCCAAGTACAAACTCTACATTCCTTCCGAGCTGGGTTACGGTGAACAGTCCGCTGGTTCTATCCCGCCAAATTCCGTACTGGTGTTTGACGTAGAACTGCTGGATATCGCCAAGTAACTCTACGCTTTATTGTCAGGCCTTTTTATTAAGGCCTGACAACTCTCCCTCCTCTCTCAATACCGCTTCATCAACACTCTATGAAAAGCTCTATGGAATGCTATGTCTTCCGACTCCTCCCTGGAACAGATTTACTCCAATCCTTGAAAGATTTTCTTATTAAAGAGGATATTACTGCCGGCTGCATTCTGTCCTGTGCAGGAAGCCTGAAACCATCCGTACTCAGACTCTCTGATCATAGAAAGGGAACCCGTTACGATTTTCCTGCCGAGATTGTCTCTTTGTCAGGAACCGTATCAACCGAAGGCTGTCACCTGCATATGTCTGTAGCCGATGAAGAAGGGAGAGTAATTGGTGGCCACGTCCTGCCAGGCAGTATGGTTTACACAACAGCAGAAATAATTATTGGTGAATTACCGAAACTGAACTTCACCAGGCAGCCCTGTTCACTTTCCGGCTACAACGAACTGGTTGTCACCAAAAAGCCTACCGAGCGTTCTTGATAAGGCTCGCTTTTATTGCCATAGACAGCTCTGCCAACAGCAAGCTAAAACCTTTTAAATACTGCAAGGCCTGGAGGGAAATAACCGTGAACTCATTACGATAGGAATACGCCAAGAACTTTCGAGTTATTTCTGAAAGTCTCAAATACTGCTCTTGAACTGAGGAAGGGAGTATTACCAGGAAATATGGTACTCGATGATAAGCAAAGGTACTGGAAGATAGGTAGGGTAAATGTGCCTGTCTTCATTTACCCCAACGAATAATGACTACAGTTGGTGGATGATAACTGTCGCCTTACCCTTCACCCTACCTTTAACCGAACAGCTCGCAGATGCTCTTCTGCAACTCATCTATTTCTTTGGCATTAACCGGCGCGACCATAATAGTATCATCACCCGCTACACAACCGAGAATACCGTCAGCACGACCAATAGAGTCCAGTAATCTGGCAATCATCTGAGCAGCACCGGGACTGGTTTTGATCACGATCAGCATGCCATTATTGGCAATCTCCTCAACCAGATCCCGTACCGCAATATTGGAATCCATCTTACCCAGCTCTGGCGGCAGGCAGTACACCTGATCGTTGCGAGCATTTCTAGCACGCACGGCACCATGTCGGCTCAACAGTCTTGATACTTTGGACTGGCTGACGTTATCAAAGCCCTGAGCCTGAAGCTGTTCGACAATCTGGCTCTGAGAGCCGCAACGCTCTTCTTTAAGAAGCTGCCTGAATGCCTTGATCAATTCTTCCTGTTTCTGGCTGGCCATAATGTCTGTCAATCGCTCCGAAATATGTAATCAAATAGCTTTTATTTACCACAATATACAAACTATCATATATTTAGGCGTAAATTTGAATAAATATTCAATAAAAACTTGCTTTCATCCAACTCACGTTAGAAAATCCCTTCCATCCTAAATGATGAAAGAATTTCCAGGTTATGGGCATCGTAGTACAGGGCCTGAGCAAAGCATTCGGCTCCACCACCGTTCTAAAAGATATCAGTTTTTCAATTCCCAAAGGTGAAACCACCGTTTTACTAGGAGCCAGTGGCGCGGGTAAAAGCACATTAATGCGAATGCTTAATCTGCTGGAAACACCTGACGCCGGCACCATGAACATAGCTGGAATGAATTTCAGCTTTTCAGAAAAAACTGATGAAAAACAACTGAATAAACAAGCCACTAGTCTTCGTCGCAAAGTTGGTATGGTTTTTCAGCAGTATAACCTCTGGCCGCATATGACGGTACTGCAGAATCTGATTGAAGCGCCCATTGTTCAGGGAACGCCAAAACAGGACGCTATCACTCGCGCCAGAGAACTGCTGGACAGAGTTGGCCTGACAGAGAAGGCTGAAGCCTGGCCCTCTTCACTATCAGGTGGTCAGCAGCAACGTGTTGCTATTGCCCGCGCCCTGATGTTGTCACCGGATGTACTACTGTTTGACGAACCAACAGCCGCCCTTGATCCTGCAATCACCAACCAGGTCGTTGAAGTAATCAAAGAGTTAAGCCAATCCGGCATTACTCAGGTTGTGGTTACTCATGAAGTAGAGTTTGCCCGCAAAATCGCCAGCCGGGTTATCTATCTGGAAGACGGCGAGATTGTTGAAGACGGTTCTGCCGAGCATTTTAAAAACCCACAAACTGCAGAATTTAAAGCTTACCTCGAACATTAATCGAGTTAAGTCTGTATAGAGAACCCTGCAACAGGGTTCTCTCCCACCTATAGACAACGACAGCCAAAAGCTGACGGAAAACACCATTAAATAATACGACCATTGTCGTTGGAGTTGTTTATGAAAAAGCTGATTGCTACTTTAATTGCTGCCACTTCAATTGCTTCTGTACAAGCTGGTGAAACCATTCGTTTTGGTATGGAAGCTACTTACCCTCCTTTTGAGTTTATTGGCGATAATAACCAGATTGAAGGTTTCGACGTTGATCTGGCCAATGCCATCTGTCAGGAACTCAAGGCGGAGTGCAGCTTTAACAACCAACCATTCGACAGTCTGATTCCAAGCCTGAAATTCCGTCGTTTCGACGCGATCATTTCCGGCATGGATATCACTCCAGCGCGTCAAAAGCAGGTTGATTTCAGCCAGCCATATTACGAAAACTCTGCCATCTTTATCGCTAAAAAAGACACCCTTGATTCTATTGATCAATTAAAAGGCAAATCCGTTGGCGTTCAAAACGGTTCTACGCACCAGCAATACGTTATCGACAAGCTGGAAGCCAACGGTGTAACTGTTCGCCCTTACGACAGTGTACAGAATGCTTTTCTGGATATGACCAGTGGTCGTGTTAACGCTGTTTTTGCTGACACTGCAGTAGCTAACGAATGGATGACCGAGAAAGGTGAAGGTCAATACCAGCACGTAGGTGCTGAAATCAAGAACCCTGAATACTTCGGTATTGGTTACGGTATTGCCGTCCGTAAAGGTAATGAACTGAAAGGGAAAATTGACGTTGCTCTGAACACTCTGAAGAACAACGGCACATACCAGAAGATTCAGAACAAATACTTCGCCAACTAAGGAGTAGTACCGAAATAACTTCCCAATTTACTTTTCCCCTTTGCTCCGCAAAGGGGAAAAGTAACATTAGAAAGAGGAACTTATTTTAGGACTGATCCTAAGCGATACAAATAGACCATCGGAAGAAGTAAGTCATGGCAGTATTGTTTTTTAATGCGACACTGATGACCCTGGGTCTTGCCCTATCATCACTAATACTGGGCCTGATACTGGCAACAGTATTCGCTTTACTGGAATTAGGAAGGTTCCGCATTCTCAGATACCTGACCACAACAATGGTCACAGTACTGCGAGGCTTGCCTGAAATTCTGGTGGTCTTCTTTATCTACTTTGGCTCATCCCATGCTATTTTTCTGCTAACCGATGAGTACATAGAAGTCAGCCCCTTCACTGCCGGCACTATTGCCCTGGGGCTGATTTATGCCGCTTATGCCAGTCAGACTATCCGTGGCGCTCTGATGGCTGTAAATAAAGGCCAAACCGAAGCGGCCAAGGCTCTTGGTATTCACACCCGAAGATCGTTTATTCGCATTGTGGTGCCTCAAGCCTGGCGTCATGCCCTGCCAGGATTAGGCAATCAGTGGCTGGTACTGCTGAAAGATACGGCGCTGGTTGCCCTGATTGGCAGCACAGAACTGTTACATCAAGCTCAGATGTTGTCCTCAAAAACTTTTGAGCCTTTTACCTGGTATTCGGTTGCCGCTGTTATCTATCTGGTGATTACCCTGATCAGCCAGAAACTACTGAACAGCATGAAAGCCAAAGCTTCACAACATGAAAGAGTGGTGACCGCATGAACCTTGAAGCCATCATGGATTACATGCCTCAACTATTAAAAGGGCTGGAAACTACTCTTGAATTGACCTTTGCCAGCCTGTTCAGTGGTCTGGCACTGGCGGTCGTTTTCACTCTGATTTTAAGCCTGCGATTTAAACCGCTGGAATGGCTGGTAAAAGCACAGATCCTGCTGTTCACAGGCACACCATTGCTGGTGCAGATCTTTTTGATTTATTACGGACCTGCGCAATTTAAAGGCCTGCAGGATAGTTTCCTCTGGCCTCTGCTCAGCGAACCCTGGTTCTGCGCACTACTGGCACTGGCATTGAACTCTGCCGCGTACTCCACTCAATTGTTCAAAGGTGCTGTTGATGCCGTGCCTGCCGGAGACTGGGAAGCGGCACTGGCACTGGGTATGAACAAGAGACAGACGTTGATTCGTATTGTTCTGCCGCATGCTTTTCGTAGAGCGCTGCCCGCTTACGGCAATGAGATGATTCTGGTAATGAAAGGCACTTCTCTGGCCAGCACCATCACGCTGATGGACTTGATGGGCTATGCTGACCGCCTCAATGCCAGAACCTACGACACACTTACTGTATTTACTCTGGCTGGAGTTATCTATTTGACCATGACTGGAATAATGACGCTGGTGATAAGAATAATGGAAAGGAGAGCTTTAGCTTTTTCTAACTAGATTTTTCCTGTGTACTACTCCCTGCTCTATAGAAAAGCAGGGAGTAGTACAACTCAATTGATCCAGTTCTCTACCCCCTCCAGAAAAGAGCTATCCAGGCTATCTATAAAACCGTTCGACGGTGAACCACCCATATCGAACACTCCGGAATCAAGGCTGCCACTTAAGTCTATCTTTTCATCAATTTCAGGAATGCTGGCCAGATCAATTAGACGGCTACTCCCACTGCGAGGACTAGCATTTTCAGTTCCAGGAATGGATTTAAGAACCTTAGGCTGGGTTTCAGAAGTATCGGACTGCACACCATGAGCTTCCAGCATGCTAGATACATTCTGTATATTGGCTAATAGCTGAGCCTGGAACCGAGTAATCGTCCCTGAAACTTCAGGCGCGGCCTCTTTCTTTAATTCTTCCATTACATAGTGAGCATATGCGAAATACTTATTATTATGCGCTGCCACTCTGAGAGCATCCTCTCTACTCATACCATCCCAGGATTGAACAAACTGCCCCTCTGGTAATTGACTCAGAGAACTCTTCTCGGCCTTGTCGAATTGCTTTATAGAAGTACGATCTGCGCGCTTTGCTCTTGCTCTCTTACTTTTCGGAGAAGTGAGCTTAGAATGCTTTATCGTTGAAGCATCACTTGACTCAGCCTGCCTGCTATCTCTCATAGCCAATGTTCTTTTTAGGCCACAACTTTGCAAACTAACATTATCTGTTTGAATGTGCATATCAGGATTCACTGAATGCAATACAGCACCATTGAAATAACCATAAGACAGAGAGGCGTCTGCTAAGGCTCGTGGGCACTCTTGAAATAACCCGTTATGAGATAAAATTTGAAAACCTGCTGGATCCATAATACTTCCTCCCTGTACGGCCAATTCAATTAAGTGAAGCAGGCAGTCGAAGGGCTCGCCATACAACTTTTGGCTAATTAGTGGCAAACAGTCTGACTGAGTTTTTGCACATATCCTCTACAGAATCTCTATCAATGTAAATTCCATCGTTTATCAAACGACATAAACCATGCAAAGTACCCCAACTGACTTGAGCGAGCCGCAGTGCGTTCTGTTCTTCAGCAATCAGATTCTTCTGCTGACACCTTTCCACAAATTCCACGTAGGATTGAAAAGCATCGTAAGACAGTTTTCTCAGTGATTCTGTAGGTTGCCCATGCTTCCAGATAGGGCGACCAAACATCAGGTCATAATGCTCTGCCGACTCTGTGGCGAAATCCAGATAAGCTCTGGAGAAGTGTTCAAACCAGATTTCCATGCTTTCAGGCAACTGACTAAGTAAACCATCCAACTCTGCCTGCCATCGCCTGAAGCCATCTTCCGCTATGGCACAGAGCAAACCATTTTTATCCTTAAAGTGGTGATAGGCGGCCGTTCTTGAAACCCCAAGACGATCTGCAAGCCCGCGCATTGAGAGCCCATCAATGCTTTTTTCTGCTATCACTAATGCAGCTTCATTAAGCAGCTTCTGTTGCAGGTCACCGTGATGGTACTTATTTTTATCAGTCATACGTTTCTAGTTGCATCGACAAATCTTGACACCGTCAACATACATCCTTATCTTGACACCGTCCAGATAATAAATAGATACAAAAAGCATCTGATGAGGATTCACCATGACCAGCCAACATAAGCAGTACCCACACCTGCTGGCACCACTCGACCTTGGCTTTACCCAGTTAAAAAACCGGGTATTGATGGGCTCCATGCACACCAACCTTGAAGAGCACCCTGGTGGTTATGAAAGGCTGGCGCAATATTTTGCCGAGCGCGCCAAAGGCGGTGTTGGCCTTATGGTCACCGGCGGTATTGCGCCAAACCGTGAATCAGGTGCTCTGCCTAACGCAGCCCTTATTAATTCAGATGAAGAAATAGCAAACCATCGCCTGATAACTGATGCCGTTCATAAAGAGGACGGTAAAATCTGTATGCAGATTTTGCACACAGGTCGTTACGCCTACCACCCTAAAGCCATTGCCCCCAGCGCGATTCAGGCTCCCATTGCACCCTTTCCGCCTAAAGAGTTACAGCCTGAAGAAGTCGATCAGCAGATTGAAGACTTTGTCAGCTGCACACTGAACGCCCAGACTGCGGGTTATGATGGTGTTGAAATCATGGGTTCTGAAGGCTACTTCATAAACCAGTTTATTGCCGCCAGAACCAACCACCGTGAAGACGACTGGGGAGGTCATTATGAAAACCGCATACGCCTGGCTGTAGAGGTGGTTCGCAGAGTCAGGGAAGCCGTTGGTGAACAATTCATTCTTATCTACCGACTCTCCATGCTTGATCTGGTTGAAGGTGGCAGCAGTTGGGATGAAATAGTACAGCTGGGCAAAGAGATTGAAAAAGTCGGCGCAACTATCATCAACACTGGTATTGGCTGGCATGAAGCCCGTATTCCAACTATTGCTACCATGGTTCCTCGTGCAGCCTTCACCTGGGTAACAGCTCGCATTCGTAATGAATTGAGCATTCCGGTTATTACTTCCAACCGAATCAACATGCCCGACGTAGCTGAAGAAGTTCTGGCTCGTGGTGATGCTGACATAATATCCATGGCTCGTCCCATGCTGGCTGACCCCGAATGGGTCAACAAGGCCGCTGAGAACCGCTCCGATGAAATCAACACTTGCATCGCCTGCAACCAGGCCTGCCTGGATCATGTTTTCCAGTTAAAACTGGTCAGCTGTCTGGTAAACCCAAGAGCCTGTCATGAGACCGAACTTAATTACCTGACGACCGATAAGCCAAAGAAATTGGCCGTTGTCGGTGCTGGCCCTGCCGGTTTATCTTTTGCTACAACTGCAGCCAAACGTGGTCATCAAGTGACTCTGTTTGAAGCCAGTGACAGAGTGGGCGGCCAGTTCAATATCGCTATGACAGTACCGGGCAAAGAAGAGTTCAGAGAAACCATTCGTTACTTTAAACGGCAGCTTGAATTGACAGGTGTAGAAGTAAAACTGAACACCCGCGTCACCAGTGAACAACTGGAAAAAGGTGAGTTTGACGAAGTTATTCTGGCAACCGGCGTCGCTCCCCGAACACCGGCTATTGAAGGCGTTGAACATGACAAGGTACTCAGTTATCTGGATGTATTCAAAGGAGCGAAACTCGGCAAATCGGTTGCGGTGATTGGCGCAGGTGGTATCGGTTTCGATTTGAGTGAATTTATTACTCAGGAAGGGCCTTCCAATAGTCTCGACATTCCCGCCTTTATGGCCGAGTGGGGTGTTGATATGAGTCTGAAAAATCGTGGAGGACTGGAAAAACCGGAAGAAAAATCAGCGACCGAGCGTGAAGTCTTTCTGCTACAAAGAAAGTCTTCAAAGCCTGGAGCAGGCCTTGGCACAACCACTGGCTGGATTCACAGAGCAGAAATGGTGAAGCGAGGTGTCACTATGATTCCATCCTGTGAATATCACAAGATTGACGACGATGGTTTACACCTGTCCATTGCCGGAGAACAGAAAACTCTAAAGGTCGACAATATTGTTCTCTGTGCGGGACAGGATCCGCTAAGAGATCTGGTCGATGGCATCAGCAAGCCAGTTCATCTGATTGGTGGTGCTGATGTTGCCGCCGAACTGGATGCTAAAAGAGCTATTGATCAAGGCGCCAGACTGGCAGCAACCATCTAGTCCTAAAGAGAAGACAGAATGACCGGAGCATTTCATTGAAGTATCAACTCCGGTCACTCACTTCGCACGGCTCAAGTGTGTAAATATACTCAAGCGAATACCAAACAGCTGTTTAATTTATTCTATTAATAAATTGTTTTAGGACCTATCACTGCAGCTGCCTTCTTATAGGGTTCTGCAAGTTGTGCAAAACCAACTCTGTTTGATTCCTGGTCAAAGACGGAATAAACAGAACGGAGGAAAGTATCACCAAGAATCCAGGGTGGATTTGGATTCAAAGGGTCAGGAAACATTGGTTCAACTGCCAGTATACATTCTTGCTGGCCTGCTTCATTTTGCTGCTTTACGACCAAATACTCCTCGGTAAGCGTATAGACCTTGTTACCCAGCACTATATCCAGAGGTTCAATCTGACCCAGGTTTGAGCAATCTTTGGCAACATAAATTCGGTTAGCTATATCATCATAGGCGTCTTCAGATACGGCCATTAAAGAAGTGCCACTGTCGACAATAACTGGGCAGATATCTGCTCCACAGCCCAGATCTATACTCTTTCCAGCAGCCTTCAAGCCGTGCATATTGATCGTGTAATACAGCTTTTTCGTATTTCTGCCATACAGGTTCACCAGCTTATGCCAGTCGATATTTCCCTGATAATAATTCTTGTCATAGCCCCCAATGAAGAGTTTGCTGCCAGAACTATCCGCTTTATTGCTCAAATAAAATGAAAATAGTTGCTTATCAATAAGCCTTTGTTTTTTAGCATTCTCAAACCATGTCGGTATATGGTCTTCAGACAGCATGGTATAACCAAGACCAAATATGCCATCAAAAGGTAACCCCTTGAAGAAGCCGGACACATAATCAGCAACTGCAAACCCCTGATTTGGAACAGTCACATTAGCCAGACTTATCTGATCGATGCCTTCAGTACCATTCATGGATCCGGTTCCATACTGAATCGATATCGACTTATTTGTCTGGTGAAATGTGCTGCTACTGGCTGGATTAAATTTGTCTTTCCCCACACACCCTTCAATTGTGCAACGACTTCCAGGAATCCAGATATCTGAAGATCCGGTATCTAGAACAGCAGTGAACAACTGATACCTTGAGCCTATTTGGAATGAGCCGAAGTACATGGTTTTTGATAGGTTTTTGATAGGCAGGGCTGGCGGAATACTATCCTTGATATCGTCGGACAATTGATTAATCTCAAGCCGCTGATCTTTATGCGGTGCTTTCAAATCAATAGTTATTGGGAGTTGGTTTTTTTGCACCCCTGAAAAACCAGAATCAGCCAAATCAGCTGATACCCATGACACCCCACATAATAGCAAGGGCACCCCAAGTCGCAGACTATTTGTAAAAAACGTCATAATTTAGCCTCAGATTTGGCAGTCAGAAGTTAAGCACGACTGCCTGTATTCAGGCTAAAACTATAGAAGCTAACTCAATCCAGCCAAGCAATTTTCTAGACTGTTTTACTCTAAGTTTTTACTCTGGCAATTCAAAAATTAATGTTACAAAAGAATCTGTTTTCAACCTGCTGTCGTATTTTTTTCAACTCGCTGGCAACTCCAACCCCAGTCTTCCTGCTTTTCGACAAATTCTGCGGCTTTGTCCTCACAGTAACCTTTGGTGTAATTGGCGTTCCAAAGGGTTTCTGACACTTCATCCTTGGTGTACCTTACTTCACAGGGCAAGCTACTTTCTCTCTGAAGATAAACAACCTCAACCTTTCGCTCTTCCTTGAAGTGTTTGCAAGAAAAAGCATAGCTGGTATTCGCCTGGGCAGTACTTACCAAGCCCAGAGCCCCCATCAGCACAAGAAGCACTCTTTTTTTCATCATTCACTCACACATAGTTATTTGAATAAAGAAAAACTCTACCATAGTCCTATATTAATACCGATGATGGTGATCACTTAGTTTTTCGTTTTTGGCGAAAGCTTCGCTTCTTTCGATAAGGTTTTGCAGGTATTGCTCTGATCTCACCCATGCCACTAGAGCCTGCACTACTAAGTAACTCTCTAAGCTGCGCTTCAAGATCGCCCATAAACACCTGATAACTTCCCTGCCGTTCAACGATGCTATTGAGATATTGCTCCCAGCGAGCCGTCATATCCGGTCGAGTTGCCGGTTCCGGCAAAGCATTAATCAAGGCCATACCTGTTGTGGTCGCATTAATATTTTTGGCATTTCTGGTTAGATAATCCCGCTTGAACAACAACTCAATAATTCCGGCTCGTGTCGCCTCCGTTCCCAAACCATCAGTGTCCTTGAGCACCTTTCGTATGTCTTTATCACTGACATATCGAGCGATACCGGTCATGGCAGAAAGCAGACTGGCATCATTAAAAGGTTTAGGCGGCTGAGTTATTTTTTCTGCAATCTCGGCATCACTGCAGTGAACCGGGTCATCTTTTTTCAGGTCAGGCAGAAACTGATCTTCGCTGTCAGTTGGGGTCTTCTTACTTTTTGGATAGAGTGACTTCCAACCTTCCTGAAGCGATACTCGACTGCTCGCGGTGAATAATCCACCTTCAATAGTCACCTCAAGCTTACGGGAAGAGTACGTGTGTTCAGGGTAGAACTGAGCGATGTATTGTCGTGATATCAATCCGTACAGCTTATTTACCTTATCCCCCATAGCCGAAAGATTAGCTCTTCTGGCGGTAGGAATAATAGCGTGGTGAGCACCCACTTTTTTATCATTCCATGCTCGACCTTTTCGGTGAGTATCAGCACCATCAACAGATGAAACCAGTTGATCGGCATTACTTCTGATCGCGGCCAGAACATCCGGCGCTTCATTAAAATGCTCTGCTGGCAGATAACGACAGTCAGATCGTGGATAGGTAATAAGCTTCTGTTCGTAGAGTTTCTGACAGATATCCAGCACTTCCTTTGCGGCCAGCCGGAGTGCTTTTGCAGCGTCTATCTGTAAACTGGACAAAGAATACGGCAACGGAGCATTCTCTTTCCCCTTCTTATTCTCTGCCTTGGTGACAAGGCCGTCTTTTCCTTTTATACGACTGACTACGTTTTCTGCCAGCTTATCATTTAAGACACGACCATCATCATCCATCCAGGGCTGACAGTTTTCGCTGGGCTGCCATTTTGCTTTAAAGCTCTCATTCTGTTGAGTCTGAATCAAAGCAAACACTTCAAAATAAGGACAGGGTTTAAAATCAGCTATCTCCTGATCTCTTCTTACCACCAACCCAAGTACCGGTGTCTGTACTCTGCCTACAGAAAGCAAACCGTTATGGCCAGCCTTTCGCCCCAGTACGGTATAAGCTCTGGTCAGGTTAATGCCATAAAGCCAGTCAGCACGAGAACGAGCCAAAGCAGACACTGACAGAGGAACATATTCGGTATTACTCTTCAAACGGGCCAAAGCCTTTTTAACCGCAGCAGCGTTCAGGTCATTGACCAGAAGACGTCGAACGTTTTTTCTGCGGGCTTGTGACAGTTTCAGGTAGTCCAGCACTTCGTCCACCAGCAGCTGACCTTCTCTGTCAGGGTCACCCGCATGAACAATAACGTCAGCCGTTTTTAACAGTTTTCTGATTACTGACAGCTGCTTTCGTACGCCTTTTCTAGGCTGGAGTTGCCACTGCTCGGGAATAATTGGCAGATGTTCCAGCCGCCACTGTTTATAAGCGGGGTCATAGCTGTCGGGCTCGGACTGTTCCAATAAGTGCCCAACACACCAGGTCACATAATCACCTGATGAGGATTCTATATAACCTTCGTGTTTCTTTAACGGCTTGGGCAACACATCAGCAATGGCTCGGCCCAGACTTGGTTTTTCGGCAATGATTAGTCGCATTGTTTCTGATGCACTCACTCTTCCGTGCAGAGCATTTCCTGCTCAGGTCTGTCACTTTTATTTGTCGCTGATAACGGGCGATTGGCAATACCGAATGGAATATGAACCATGGGAATATCACCTGCTTCTGTTGTCAGATGGGTTTTCTGATCATCAAAAAACATATGAGGTCTGAGTTTATTAAGAATTCGGTCTTTTGCCATACCACCCAAAAAGAAGGTCTGGTTTGCACTGACACCCCAGCTTTCAAGGGTAGTAATCACTCGCTCATGGGCGGGAGCACTTCGTGCGGTGACAATAGCGGTTCGAATCAAAGGTTGGTACTCAGAATTCCGGAGCTTTTCCTGTTCCTCAAGTTCCTGCAGTGTTGCCAGTTTTCTGAACAAATCTGCTAACGGTCCTGGCTTATGGGGAATATGGGACTTTGCTGACTCATATTGATAAAATTCAGGCAAGTCACCTTCCTTATAAATCGTTTCTGATTCGTCATCTGCTATTACACCGTCAAAATCAAAAGCGATTCTCAGCTCATCACAGGCATCGTCATTCACAATTTTACTGGGCAGAACCAGACCTGCAGGAAACCCAGCCTCGATGGCCTGCTGAGCATCTTCCTGGTTGGCTGTCAGAAACAGCGAAGCATTAAACGCCGGAATATATTCATAAGGAGAGCGCCCTTCCATAAAGGCAGCACGACTGATATTCAGTCCGTAGTGTCGAATAGAGCGAAATACTCGCTTGCCTGAAGCGGCTGAATTTCTGGATAACAGAATCACTTCAACCGGCTCTTCCTTAGGAAAACGATTATTCAATGCCAGAAATCGTTTGATGAAAGGAAATGCGACGCCTTTGCCCAAGACCTTGTTCAGGTTGTCTTCCTGAAACTGTTTATAGGTCTGACTGCCTTTCTCGGTATAAACAGCATGGGACTCAGAAAGATCAAAGAGAGCACTGGACGATACGGCTATAACCAGCTTCTTTTCTATCGGGAATAACATCGTTTCTTCAGAGTCCTGAGAGGGTTCATTGGCAACAGAGCCAAGTTTACCGGATTTCATTCAGATTTCTCCCTGCCTTCCCGCCAGTGTTCTAACTTAACACCAAGTTGGCCGACATTTTCTATATCAGAAACATTTTTTGCTTATGGCTTATTTATGAATTATTCAGAGAAATTGACTCACCTTCGCCCTCAACCCAGCAGTAAATCGCCCAGAAGCCTGTTAGCGGAAACTGAAAGTGACCGTGGCCGTATCATCCAGTCAGCAGCTATTCGAAGACTGCAACAGAAAACACAGGTTTACCCTCTGGAAACCAACGCCGCTGTCAGAAGTCGCTTGACTCATTCTCTTGAGGTACAGCAGACAGGACGATTTCTGGCACAGACTATTCTGGAAAAGCTCTCTCAAGAAAACCAGCTTGGTACTCTTGGATTGACAGGAAAAGAAACCGTTTTCACCAATATCGTGGAAATGTCCTGCCTGATGCACGATGTCGGCAACCCACCCTTCGGACATTTCGGTGAAGCGGCCATCAGCAGTTGGATTCGAGCCAAAGCTACCAGTTGCCACCTGTCTGCCGCTGGCACACCATCGAAACTGTTTACTGATACTCTGCTGCCAGATCTGGCTGTTTTTGAAGGCAATGCTCAGGGTTTAAGGATTATTCATCAACTGCAAAACCTTAACCTGACTTACTCACAACTGGCTGCACTCATGAAATACACTCGGCCGCCCTATCAGAAGAAGCCGGAACCTGCAGACAGCAATTACTATCGAAAAAAGAAACCGGGATTTTACTACTCGGAGACTGCCCTGGTAGACGATATTCAATCACATCTCAAAATAAAGGAAGGCTGCCGTTTTCCGCTGGTTTACATCATGGAAGCGGCGGATGATATTTCTTACTGTATTGCTGACCTTGAGGACGCTGTTGATAAAGGCATACTTTCTTACCGTGATTTGAAGTATTACCTGCAATCTGTCTGGACGGAGTACGCAGGATCAGAGAACACTTACCTTACTAACATTATTGATCTTGCCAGCAGTCTTTCAAAACAGGAACCACACCGTTTTATTGTCAAACTCAGAACACAACTGGTCAGTGACCTGGTGGACTACGCTGCCGATCGATACCTGCAAGAACATCAGGCTGTGTTTGACGGAACCTTGGATGAACCACTGATTGATGGAGACTCTGATCAACATCTGGCCCTGAAAACACTGAAGACCATCGCTATTCGTCATGTATTCACCAGCAAGGAAAAAGAAACACCGGAACTGAGAGGTCATTCAGCCCTTATGGGCTTGCTTGATATATACCAGCCTCTTCTTGAGCTGGAAACAGAAGCGTTTACCGATATTGTATTCAAGGATCAGGAACATCATTTTCTCGAGCAGAGGCTTTTCCACCGACTTTCTGTCAAGCAGACAGCTGCCTATAAAAGAGCGGTATCAGCAATAGACAGAAAGGCCTTCAGCCTTCAGGAACAAAAGGATCTGGAATGGTATTACCGCGCAAGACTGCTTATTGATTACATAAGCGGAATGACCGATCACTTTGTAATGGAAGAGTTTCAGAGCCTTTCCGCTATCTGACACAGCTATATGATTGATTTAGAACAGGTTATAGACGATAGAACGATCTCTAAGTGTTTTTGCCACGGACTTGCAGAGCATCTGCTGGCCAAAGTGATTAGTCTCAGCTGACCGCAGTCTGGACACCAACTTGGCTGGCACAAAACAGTAACATTGATCCTGTCTGGTTTTAACCTTCACCTGTGTTGTTTCAGGCACTCGCCAGTACATTATTTTCTTTTTTATTAAGTACATAGACATTCTCAAGCATATTTTCAATGAGTCATAGATGCAGCTATTAGTCCTGTTTGGAGCTATTTGGTTCCCTTATATCTGCATTTGATTCTTTTTAGCACCACCTTTCAGCCATTCATCCATTTTTCATCAGTCAGCGACCTCTTTCACTCAGCTCATCGAAACTGAGTTCCTACTATTTACACAGGAGAACTAACCGCTGGCTTCGTAATAACAGCGCAAGCCGCAAAATCTGAAGGGAGCTCATGATGAAAGGTTTCGACCCTATCAAGCCAGGAGGAGATTACTTTACCGGTCGTAAGGGTATTCCTCAGATCAGTATTGATAAAGAAACAGCCATGCGTGGCCGGGTAAAGCGATCCTTTGCCCAACGGCTCAACCGATGGGCCACTGTGATTGCTCACCCCAAGAGAGCTTTCAAACAACTTAAAACTGAAAAAACACTTTTGAGGGAAGAGATAAAGAATGGATGGTTTAACAACCCTAAGGATTTGAAAGACCGTCATGCCAGCGTTACTACTGAACATATGCAACAAGTGATCAAAAACTTTCAGAAAGGTGATTCAGACTCTGCATACAAAGATGAAAAGCTCAAGGGTGAGCTTAAACACGCTCCAGAGTGGATAGATGCTGAGAAAGAACTTGAGCAAGTTCGCTCTGTCCGTATTGGATTTAGGGATTCCGACCCCGATGCCATGGATCCAAAAAATATGGCCTACCAGAAAGAAACCAGAAAAATTTATAGTGACTTTATGGAAGGACAGAAGAAGGCAGATACTAGAAACGAAGAAACGCTTAATGCTTTTAAAGATCTTCATGTAAGAGATGGTGAAATCGCAGATCTTCGCGGACGCATTCAGCAAAGCCGTGATGCTTTTTATCAATTCAAAGCTCGACTTGAGAAAATACCTTTCTATCGTTCAAAAGAGACTTATAAGGCAAGGGGTGAAAAAGAGTTCAAGACTAGAGATGAGTTACTTGCATTAATGAATGAATGCAGTAGTCAAATCATTGAAGACTATCAGGCAATAGAAAAAGAAATGAGCAGAAGAGCAGAAGTTAAAGAACATTTCTACGACGCTCAGAAAGAAAGCAAAGAAACAATGAACGATGTTCAGCAAACAATGCTTTCATGGTGGTCTGATCATAAAGGTCAACTAGCTGAAATAAAATCACTTCTTGGGGACAGTGAAGTTGACACTGTCAGATCAGATAGTGACAGTGAAATCGCCAAAAGAAAAGCTATAGGTTGGGTTCGAGAGTATCGAAAAACCGACCTGAAAGCTCTGGAAGACAAGTATGTCGAATTATCAAAAACAGAAGAATTACGCACTGAGAACAGCTCTACGCTGGCATCTTTGAGCCAGGAAATTTACTCAGGTCGAATAGCTGCTATGCGTCTTGAAGAGGCCATAAGAAAGTCAGAATCAGCCTGGGATATTGGTAAGAGCATTAATGAATATCTGGAACAAAACCAGTTACAAGCAATAAACGCTCAGATTACAATGAGTAGACCACCCTCTTATAATCAATTACCTGCTTCAACCTCGGGGTTTAATGAAGCAGAATTTAACAAAGTAATGAAAGACCCGCTTCAAGGTCTCTCCTTTAATAGTACTCAAGCTGCCTTCTTAGCAAAAGAAGATGACGACGATGTGCCATTACTAAATCTTAGTCTTCCTCCAACACCACCGGACGAACCCAGCGCTGACGATAAGTAAAGCTAGCCCCGATAAACTCAGGACCTCTACTCAACGGGGTCTTTTTCTATCTTCACGAACCTGCTCATAAGCCACCTGAATTTCCTGAGCTTTCTGCTTGGCAACTTCCATCATTTCTTCAGGCAAACCTTTTGCCACCAGCTTGTCAGGGTGATGCTGGCTCATCAGCTTACGATAAGCTCGTTTCACTTCAGCGTCCGATGCCGATTCACTGACGCCTAAAACCTCATAGGCTTTTGATAAACCAAAACCACTGTTAGCCGCAGACCAGCCACCGCCTCCACCGGATTGATTCTGATAGTAGGACTGCTGGGCAATAAAACGTTGATGGATCTGCTCAAACTGTTGATCACTGACTCCCAGCGCCTGACATACCTGAACAAACACCTGCCTTTCAGCTTCAGTTAAACTGCCATCGGCGTATGCAGCCTGTAGCTGTACTTCCAGAAAAAACGGACAGAGCGTATTGAAACCAACCACTCTGCGAAATTCATGCAGGGCTGTATCGATATCAGAACCGGGTTGTTTTCCCTTATTAAACAGTTCAATCGCTGCTTTTTTCTGATCTGACGACAACCGCATTTTATTCATAATGGCAGCGGCCATTTGAATTTCATGCTCACTGACCCGGCCATCGGCCTTGGCCAGACGCCCCATCACCAGAAACGTGGCATTGAAAAAAGCACTCTGGGTTCGAAAACGATAGAAACCATTGCCGTTAGACTGGCCTTCTGTGTTTTGGGAAATATAATTTTTATTAACCCAGGCACCTAGGAAACCACCAAAAACAGCGCCCAGCGGCCCACCAAAAAAGAAGCCGAGAAATATTCCTACCAGTATTGACGTCATTACTTCCTGCTCTGATTAAGATACTTTTCAAGTTCAGCCAGTCTTTCAGGTGTACCGACGTCGGTCCAGACACCTGTAAAATACTCACCGCTGACTCGATCATTCATCATGGCTTTTACCAATAAAGGTGCCAGACGAAAACTACTACCCACTTTTTGCCCTTCAAACAGCTCAGGAGTAAGAACACTCAAACCGCTAAAGGTAAATAAATGTTCACCTTCTGACCTGACCTGACCGCAGTCCAGGGAAAAATCTCCTTTTTCCTTGAAGTCAGGGTTATCCACAAGCACCAGATGAGCCAAACCATCAATAGTAGAGGGCAAAGTGCTGAAATCATATTCTATAAACACATCACCGTTAACCACCAGAAAAGGTTCATCGCCGAGCAATGGCATAGCATTCAAAATACCACCACCGGTTTCCAGTGGCTCAGACTCATGGGAGTAAGAAATATTTACACCA
Source organism: Endozoicomonas sp. OPT23 (assembly GCF_009653635.1). Classification (GTDB taxonomy): domain Bacteria; phylum Pseudomonadota; class Gammaproteobacteria; order Pseudomonadales; family Endozoicomonadaceae; genus Endozoicomonas_A. The sequence continues at coordinate 33,366 of NZ_PPFD01000005.1, forward strand.
AGTTGATGACCATTGCCCAGAAAATCCACCAGCTTATGGCCAAGCCAGGCGCAGTTAACAACAATATCCCGAAATCCGGCAGCCGCCAGATTTTCTATATGGTAGACAATCAAAGGTTTGCCCGCAGCTTTCACCAAGGGCTTGGGTACGTCTAGTGTCAACGGCCTGAGACGAGTCCCCAGACCGGCAGCAAGAATCATTGCTTTCACTGCTCTATTCCTGCCTGCACCAAATCAAGTCGCTGCTGAAGAATGGGCATCACGTGGTCAGTTAACCACAGACCATAAGATTCAAGTTCTGGATAATGATGACAAACTTCCAGTGCATAGTTAAACACCATTGGAATCTCTTTCAGGTAATCTGCTTTACCATCCCTGAACCAAAGCCGACTGAATATTCCCAAACACTTCAAATGTCGCTGCAATCCTATCCAGTCAAACCATTGCAGACAGGTTTCAAATCCCACCTTATGTAAATGAGGATGACCATTTACAAAATAGCGCAGCCAGTTTTCAACTTTGCTTCTTGGCCAGCTGATATAACAATCTTTTAATAATGAAACTGCATCGTACAAAGCAGGCCCTGACAGGGCGCCTTGAAAATCAATAACCCCTAACCGGTTTTCAGGCAGTAACAAGAGGTTTCGGGAATGAAAATCACGATGAACCATTGCCTGCGGCTGTCTCAAAGCAGAATCGACCAACTGAGTGAAGAACAAATCATGTAAACCTGGATGATCTTCAACACTCAGCCCCAGCAAATCCCCCAGAAACCATTGTTTATAAATACCCAGCTCAGTGGTTAACAGCTCTCGACTGTATGGCATTAATGCCTCAGCACTGCATTTCTGAAGGTTTATAATTTCCAGCAATGCCTGTCGGTAATAGATGTCCGCGGTCTGATCTGACAACTCGCCTAACAGCAATCTATCGCCGAAATCCTCTACCAGCAGAAAGCCACTCGAGTAGTCAACAGCTTTGATATCTGGGACATTAATACCACCTGCCTTCAGCATTCCGGCAATACTGACGAAAGCTCGCGAATCTTCAGTTTCAGGCGGTGCATCAACAGCGAGAACAGTGCCATCAGGGGTCTGAATACGATAGTAATGACGAAAGCCAGCATCCCCTCCGACAGCTTTCATAGGTAAAACCGATGGCTGTGGTGGCGAAGTAGGCAGCAGAGTTTTCGAGGTCCATTCAGACAACTGCTTAAGACGGCTTGGGTCGGCTTTGCTCATATCCGGCCATTAGATCCTGAGTCATTACGCCTGTCTGAGTTGGAAGGTCACAGACAAGGCATTCAAAATAAGAAGGAATAATTGCTATCGAGAGTATCACAGAGTAGCAGTAGTGATAATAAAGAAACTGCGGCTATTTCATTGGTAACTCTTGGCTATGGCAGTTTCTACTGCCTGAGGAAAAATCAGATAAATCTGGAAATTAAAACTCATTTCGATTTTTTTCAGGTATGATTTCCCGATTAGCTCCGGAAAGATTGTCGCTGTAGCCACTCTCAAGTACATTGATACTAAGAGAGGCTTTCATAACAGCCCCTTCTTTCGGTCAGTAGCCGGTGACAGAAATAATTTCGACCACCCACACAGACAGAGCAGACTTCAACCACTATGAGTTGTATATATCTTCGGTACTCTCATCAAAGTACCTATGAATAAGACAACATCATGGTAAGGAAAAAACGCCCGGGATTGTTGAGCTCATGGAGATGCACCAATTACCTTTTAAACCTCGGACTCTGACTCTGGCAATTGCCGCCGTGCTGATAAGCAGCCAGCCTGTCAGTAAAGTCATGGCCGAGACGACACTGTCACCTGACGAGCAATGGAATTGCAGTGTATCCTCCAGCAATAATGGCTGGAGTTGTTCTGTTGCGCCTGTAAAACAAGGTGACCTGCGCAGAGCTCCAAGACCTGCGCCTATTGTGACAGAAGAAAGCTTCACTCGAGCCACCGCCAACCAGCCAGCTCCAGCAGCAACCACCAGAGCCAGGGCACACCTGAGAGAGCAACTGGACTGGGTGCCTAAACAAAGGCTCCCTGAAAAGGTAAAAGTTGCACTTGAGGAAACAACTCCCTGGTGTGATGGTCGCTATGTCGAGCCGGACCGTCCAGGCAAGCACTTCAAAGGCAATTCCAAAACAGCGCCTATTGTTGCAGAGTCCGATCAATCTTCTTATGACGAAGAATCTGTAGCCACTCTGACAGGCAATGTGACCCTCAGGCAGGGTAGCCGACAAGTACAGGCTGATACCGCAAGACTCGATCGCGAAACCAACTTTGCCGAATTGGAAGGCAACGTTGTTTTCCGTGAACCCGGAACACTGCTGACCGGCGACCATGGCGACATGATGCTGGAAACGGGTCGGGCAACCATTAAAGATGCCAGTTATGTCATGCACGAAGCCCATGTTCGTGGTGACTCTTCAGAAATCGTTCGTAATGAAGACGCTGTTCTGGAACTGAATGACGCCACTTACACCAGCTGTAAGCCTGGTGATAATGGCTGGAAGCTGTCAGGCGACAGCATCACTCTTGATCCAAACACTGGTTTTGGTACGGCAAAAAATGCAGTAGTTCGTGTTAAAGGACTGCCGATTTTCTATACGCCTTATATCTACTTCCCTATCGATGACCGCCGTCAGTCCGGTTTTCTCTACCCAACCATCGCCTTCAGTGATGATAACGGTATGGACTTAACTGCTCCGTATTACTGGAATATTGCGCCAAATTACGACGCAACCATCACTCCACGGTATATGGCAAAACGCGGCCTATTGCTGGAAAACGAACTCAGATACATGAATGAGTCTGGCAAAGGTGAAGTGGGCGTTGCAGGTTTGGTGAACAAGGACCAGCTGGAAAAAGACAATCCTTATCAAGATAAAGATCGTTGGCTGGCCAATATCCGTTACCAGCAGAACTTCAGTCGACGCTGGACTGCCGATCTGGATTACGCCGACGCCAGTGATAAGAACTACATCAATGACTTTGGCAGCAACCTGAACCTGAGCAACACAGCTCCTTTGAACCAGAAGATTGGCACTCAATACCAGGGTGGCAATGACTTCAATTACTGGTCTCTGAAGCTGGAAGCCCAGAAGTTCAAGAATATGAGCCAGACTTCAGACGACCCATACAATAAGCTGCCTCAGCTGGTACTGGACGGTCACTGGCAACTAGGTGAGACGCTTAACCTGAATTATCTGGCTGATTACACACACTTTCAGCGTGCAGATGACTGGCGTTTCAAACAGGAAATTGATCATCCTGACTTTAAAAACCCGGATATCAAACGCAGTGTTTATGATGAAGGCTATGGTATAAAACGAGCCCAGGGTGGGCGTACCTATGCCGAAGCTGGCATCAGTTACCCAATGGAAAGCCTGTGGGGCTTCCTGACACCTGAAGTTAAAGTTCGCAGTGTTAATTACAACCTGAAAGACCTTGTTGAAAGTCAGGTTCTTGCGGATCTGAAAGGCTCATATACTGGCATTCAGGATAAAGACTACACTGATTCGCCCAAGACAAACGCAGCTAGCTTCTCTCTGGACAGCGGTTTGTTCTTTGATCGTTTCACCAACCTGTTTGGTAATGCTTACACTCATACCTTCGAACCCAGAGCCAAGTATCTTTATGTTCCTTATAAAGAGAATCAGGAGTTCAACCCTAACTTCGATTCCGGAGCAGCCGGATTCAGCTATGGTTCCCTCTGGCGCGACAATCGCTTCAACGGTTATGACCGCATAGGTGATACCAATCAGATTGCTCTTGGCTTTACCACTCGTCTGATTGATGACAGTGGCTTTGAGAAAATGCGCTTTGGGTTGGGTCAGATATTTTACTTTGATGATAGAAAAGTATTCATTGCCAGTAATCTTGGCCAGCAGGGCCGCCCCGCTGACGACATTACTGACAACTATGCAGGTTTGGACGAACGTACTAAAAACCAGCTAACGGACTCCACTTCTCCACTGGCATCCGAATTTGTCTATAACTTTACCCGTACCATGAGCCTGAAACAGGATTTCTCATGGAACACCAATGAGAACAGACTGGACAACTACAATCTGGCCTACCAGTGGAACCCTGAAGACCGCAAGGTTGTTAACCTGGGGTACCGTTTCCAGGACAGAGTTGACCGTTATATTCTCAACGAAAATGATAAATCTACTGGTAAAACAACTGGTAACAACCTGAGTCAGGCTGATTTTTCCTTTGCCTGGCCACTGGCTTTCACCCGTAACTGGGGGGCTCTGGGCCGTTATCAGTACGATATTACTAACAAGAGGAACCTTGAGCAGCTTGCCGGTGTCGAATACACCAGTTGCTGTTATCAGGTTCGGCTGTTCTGGCGTTCATGGATCGAATCAGATGATAATATCGACCATCCTGATCCGAAGAAGGGGATTTTCCTGCAGTTTGTCCTGAGTGGACTGGGGAATATCACCGGGAACTCCGGAACTGAATATTTGCAAGGTATCAAAGGCTACAAGATTCGCGAGAAGTAATGATGAAGGGAATGAAAAACCTACTCATGGCCGCCTGCTGCACGCTGGCAATGGCCAATGGTACTGCTTATGCCAAGCCGGTACCTCTGGATCGCATAGTTGCTGTCGTCGACAAGGACGTGGTAATGGAAAGCGAACTTAAAAATCGTATTACATCGGTTCAACGTCAGTTGGGCAGCCGTAATATCAATTTGCCTCCCGAGAGTGTTCTCAAGCAGCAGGTTCTCGAACAGCTGATTCTTGAAAACCTTCAGCTACAGCTGGGTCAGCGCGGCGGTGTACGGATTGATGACTGGGCTCTGAACGACGCTATCAACCGTATTGCCAGCCGTAATGGCATGACTGTTGAACAGTTCAAGAAGAACCTTGAATCTGATGGTATGTCTTACGCCAATGCCCGGGAAGAGATTCGTCGCGAGATGATCATCAACCGTGTGCGTCAGCGTCAAATCGGTGAGCGTATTCAGATCAGTGAGCAGGAAGTGGATAACTTCCTGAAGTCACCTGAAGGCCAGGCCAGCACTCAAACTGAATATCGCTTAGGCCATATTCTGATTGCCACTCCGGACAACCCATCACCTGACCAGGTGAGAGCTGCCCAGAAGCAGGCTAATGAACTGTCGAAGAAGCTGAAGCAAGGCGCTAACTTTGCCGAACTGGCTGCCACCTACTCCAAGGGACAGAATGCCTTGAAGGGCGGTGATCTCGGCTGGCGTTCTTCTGATCAGTTACCAAGTTTGTTTGCTGACCAAGCTATAAAGATGAAGAAGGGGCAAACCTCTGAGCCTGTTAGAAGCCCTGGCGGTTTCCACCTGTTCAAACTGCTGGACACTCGCGGTAACGAGAAGCATATGGAAGAACAGATTCATGTTCGTCATATCCTGATCAAACCCAATGAGATTCGCAGTGAGCTGGAAGCACAAATGCTGGCCAGGAACCTCTATGATCGCATCGAATCTGGTGAAGAGTTCAGCGAACTGGCCAAGGCATACTCCGACGATCCTGGCTCAGCGCTGAACGGTGGTGATCTGAACTGGATCGCGCCAAAAACACTGGTGCCTGAGTTCCAGCAAGCCATGAAGCTAACCCCTGAGAAAGTAGTCAGCGAGCCTTTCAAGAGTCCATTTGGCTGGCACGTACTGCAAGTACTCGGCAAGCGAAGCTCGGATGTCAGCGATAAGGTTCGTCGTAACAAGGTTCGTGAAGTGCTCGCCAGCCGCAAGTTCGAAGAAGAACTTCAGGTTTGGCTGAGAGAAATCCGCGACCAGAGTTATGTTGAGGTTCGTCTCTGATATGACCTTCTCTCCTGCAGTTCCCCGGCTGGTTATTACCTCCGGGGAGCCTGCCGGAATTGGCCCGGACATCTGCCTGATGCTGGCCAACCAATCCATTCCGGCTCAACTCGTTGTTATTGCAGATCCAGAACTACTGGCTGAAAGAGCCAAAGATCTAGGGCTCGATGTTCAGTTCATAGTATTCAACCCTGATGATCGCTCAGTGCCTGCGCCAGGCTCAATACTGGTGATGCCGCTTTCCCTGAACACTCCCTGTAAAACCGGTCATCTCGATTCAGATAACAGTCAGTATGTTTTGTCCATGCTCTTTGCTGCGACTGAAGGCTGTCAAAATGGTTTGTTTGATGCCATGGTGACAGCACCAATCAGCAAGGAAATCATTAACGACGCAGGCGTTCCTTTCAGTGGCCACACTGAATTTCTGGCTGAGAAGACAGAGACTGAAAAGGTTGTAATGATGCTGGCAACAGAAGGCCTGAGAGTCTCTCTGGCAACCACTCATTTACCCTTGAAAGATGTATCTGCTGCCATCACAAAAGAATCGCTGACGAAAGTCATTCGAATCCTGCATCAGGATTTACAACAGAAATTTGCCATTGCCGAGCCAAGAGTACTGGTTTGTGGTCTGAACCCACATGCAGGTGAGGGTGGGCATCTGGGTATGGAAGAAATAGAAACAATTATTCCTGTACTGGACAGCCTCAGGTCAGAAGGCATGATTCTGGAAGGGCCTCTGCCAGCAGACACTCTGTTTAACCCGAACTATCTGGAACGAGCAGACGCTGTACTGGCTATGTATCACGACCAGGGATTACCGGTTCTGAAATACAAAGGCTTTGGTAATGCCGTAAACATCACTCTTGGCCTGCCTATCATTAGAACGTCTGTCGATCATGGCACAGCCCTTGATCTTGCTGGCACAGGTAAAGCCAACCCAGGCAGCCTGCTAACAGCTATTAACTATGCTCTGACGATGGTTTCTTCATGAAACCATCGTACCCTTACTGACAGTTACTCTTGCAGAGAGCATCTTTGCTAATAGCACCTTTGCTAATAGTAAAATGGCTTTACTGTCAGTATCATACCGCCCCCATCACTGGTTCAACATTCAATACACTATGACAGATATCCCTTTTCACAAGGCTCGTAAACGCTTTGGTCAGAACTTCCTTCATGACCATGGTGTTATTCAGCGTATTATTCGCTCAATCCATCCTAAGGAAGGCGACAACCTTGTGGAAATCGGTCCTGGCCAAGGCGCCATTACCGAATACCTGCTAGACAATGCCGGTGAACTGGATGTTATTGAGCTGGATAAAGATCTTATCCCGACACTGAAGCTCCGATTTGGCTTGAACCCTGGCTTCAGAATTCATCAGGGTGACGCTCTTAAGTTTGACTTCACCTCTCTGCAGAAAAATGAAGAACCTTTGCGTCTGGTCGGTAACCTGCCCTATAACATATCGACACCACTGATCTTCCACCTGCTGCAGTTTCAGGGCCTGATCAGTGATATGCATTTTATGCTGCAGAAAGAAGTGGTTGAACGTCTGGCTGCTCAGGCTGGTGATAAACATTACGGTCGTCTGGGCATTATGGCTCAGTACTATTGTCGGGTTGATTACTTGTTTATTGTTAATCCTGGCTGCTTCAGCCCGGCACCCAAGGTTGATTCGGCTATTGTACGACTGACTCCTTACACAGACCTGCCCTATCCTTGTAAAAACGTTGAGCTGCTTGAACGTGTTGTCCGTGAAGCATTCCAGCAGCGCCGAAAGACGATGCGTAACACTCTTAAAAAGCTGATTTCCGCTGAAGAAATGGAAGCTTTGTCTATCGACCCGACCAGCAGACCAGAACGAATTACGCTTGAACAGTTCGTTTCTATTGCAGACTACTTGAACGATAAGAGCTGACTGGGTTAATACTATTAGTTAGCTCTTACTTTCTTTTTACCTGTTGAGTTGTCTGGTTTTGGGAGAAAAACGTTAATGTCTGTCTATGTCGTCGGTGATATACAGGGTTGTTATGACCCTCTTCGCTATCTTCTGGATAAGGTCGGCTTTGAACCCGGCCCTGATCAGCTGTGGGTTGCTGGCGACATGGTCAACAGAGGGCCTGACTCTCTGCACACATTACGCTTTTTGAAAAGCCTGAAAAAAAACTGTACAGCAGTACTGGGCAATCATGATTTACACCTGCTGGCCGTAGCAGCTGACATTCGACGTATTAAAAAGAAAGACACGCTCACTCAAATTTTGAAAGCACCTGATTGTGACGATTTGATTGACTGGCTCAGGCACCGGCCATTATTACACCATGACAAAGACCACAATATCACCATGGTTCACGCTGGTATTCCTCCGATCTGGACTCTGAAGCAGGCACGTCTTTATGCCAGAAAGCTTGAAGCAGAACTACAAGCTGATGACTATAAAGATTTTCTCCGGGTTCTGTTCAAGACCGACAAATTCCATTCCATGGAAACCGCTCTGTCACGCCGGGCCAAACTAAAGATGACAGCCTCCTATCTGACTCGCATGCGTTTTTGTGATGAATTCGGAGAGCTTGATCTGGACAATAAAAGCGCAAAGCCCAGCAGCGGCTTTGCGCCCTGGTTCGATTTTCCTAACAGCCCCATGTTCAAGGAAAAGATCATCTTTGGTCACTGGGCCGCCCTGGAAGGTGAAACGCCTCACAAAAACCTGTTCGCTCTGGATACAGGCTGCGTCTGGGGACGATGCCTTACCGCACTCTGTCTTGATGACTACTCCACAACATCTATTGACTGCTGCTAAACCACCTTTTTAAGGGAGACTGCATGAAAGAAAATACCTGTTTTTGCAGTCTTTTTTCAGTTTTGCCAGCCAGTCCGTATAAAGTTTAATTAAGGTCTCGTACAATACACGCCGACAAAGCCTATAGCGAACTCACTAGAGCCGGTATACGCACGTGAAAGGTACTGGAATCCCGCCATTAAATCGGCGGCATTTTTCACGATAGACAAAAATCGAGCTATGGAACGGGCTACGAATGGCACGTAAACCTACAAAATCAACCACTTTTGTCTGGGAAGGTAAGGACAAAGGTGGCCGGAAGGCCAAGGGAGAGATGCAGGGTAGCAGTATTGCCCTGATCAAGGCCGAACTCCGAAAGCAGGGAGTCAGCTCAGCAAAAGTAAAAAAGAAAGGCATGAGCCTGGGCACCAAGGGTGGCAAGATCACTCCTATGGATATTGCCCTGTTCACTCGCCAACTGGCCACCATGATGAAGGCCGGTGTACCTCTGTTGAATGCCTTTGATATTACCGCAGAAGGTGTCGACAAGCCTGCTATGAAAGAACTGATTGGCAAGGTCAAGAATGACGTTGCCGGTGGTACTAACATGGCAGACGCATTACGCGCGCACCCACTTTATTTCGACGATCTCTACTGCAACCTGGTTTCTTCCGGTGAACAGTCTGGTGCGTTGGAAACCTTGCTGGATCGTATTGCGACTTACAAGGAAAAAACCGAAGCACTGAAATCCAAGATCAAAAAAGCCATGAACTACCCCATCGCGGTAGTGTGTATCGCCATTGTGGTAACCGGTATCCTGCTGATCAAGGTAGTGCCTCAGTTCGAGGAGGTATTCCAGGGCTTTGGCGCAGAATTGCCAGCATTTACCCAGATGGTTATCGGGCTTTCGGAGGTGGTTCAGGAATCCTGGTATATAGCGCTCGGGGTGATAATTGCAATTATATTCGGCATGAAACAGGCCATGAAAACTTCCAAGGCTACTCGGGACCGAATGGATAGAATACAGCTGAAATTACCCATCATTGGCGGTATTCTTGATAAGTCTGCAGTGGCTCGTTTTGCCCGAACCCTTGCAACAACTTTTGCGGCGGGTGTGCCATTAGTTGACGCTCTGGATTCGGTAGCCGGTGCTGCGGGTAACGTCGTTTATTCCGATGCAACTCAACGTATCAAAGAAGACGTCTCCAGTGGTCAGCAACTTCAGTTTGCTATGAAAAACTCTGGCATCTTTCCATCAATGGCCATTCAGATGGTGGCTATCGGCGAAGAGTCCGGTGCGCTGGACGAAATGCTGGATAAGGTGGCCACTTTCTATGAAGACGAAGTGGACAACATGGTAGATGGTCTGACTAGTCTGATGGAGCCTTTGATCATGTCGGTGCTAGGGGTATTAGTCGGTGGTCTTATAATTGCAATGTACCTACCAATCTTCCAATTAGGCGCAGTCGTCTGACAAATATAAAATTTTTTATACCACGTTTCATATTATCATAAGGGGAGAAGCTGTCTCCCCTTAGTCTCTTTTGTAAACTCCAAACCATACTGCAATTTTCTCAAAAGCGTTTTTCATAGGTTACAGCTACCCCGTGGCTTCGACTCCGGTCTCCCTTTGAACCTGTGTACTCCCAATGAAAGCTGCTATCACTGCTTTTTATATACGAATAACCAAGGCTGTAATACATAGATCGGTTTTCATAATGACTGTTTTTGAATTTGAATACGTCACTGTCGTTCGACTCTATTTGCATCCGATTCTGACCGGAATAGTTTCTTTGGAAACCTATGCCTAACCTGTACTCATGAGAACTTTCCAGACCAGGGACCAGGTAATTTATCTGAAGCCCTGATCTAACGATCAGAGATTCCTTATGGAAAGGCTTCACATAAAACAGCTGGCCAGACTCTCCTTTCTCTTTCAGCTCCCCCATTCGAATACTGCTAGAGATCAATTCAATTCCAGGAGTCAATATAAGTCCCTGTAGAATTTCGTCGAGGTTCATTTTATAACCGAACCCTGCAAACAGACTCCATTCAGAGGTACTTTGCCTGGCAGTCCTTAGTTGTCCATCTGTAACCTGATATCGTTCGCTTTCAAGTTCAGACCAACCATAAGTCACAGCAACATCAAAATACCAGGGATCTTTATACCAACCTGCAAATGGGCCAATACGATAATTCGTGGCTTTCATATTGGCCATCGAGTCCCGAAAATGGCTACTCATTTTCTGAATGCCGGTGAACAACCCCAGCGACCATTCATTACTGATTTGTCTGAATACTCCCACTTCGAACCCATAGCCTTCAGCATCAAAAGCAGATAAATCCCCTATTTTCTCCTGCTTCAAATCAAGTCCGTAAAATTGACCATAACTGTACGATTTACCTGCATGTACTGGATTCGAGAGTGAAAAGCCATTCTCTCTGGAGACAACCAACTGTTCATTGCCGGACACACTCAACTCAGTTACCCCGGCAAGCAACCTGCCTGACTGTATCTTTCGAATAGCTGCGCTGTGGTGTGTCATCATCGTAGCAGTCAACAAAGACTGAACCTGGTCAGTACCTGCTCCATATAGTGATAAAACCTGTTTGCCCGCTAATTCAGTTGCTGTCGTTTTATTGTTGGAAGAAGTGCTCGTCGAAGAAGATGTAAGCAAAGCCTGCTCACTAAAATCACTACTGTCCGGATTCATCTCCTCATCAAGAGAAGCCTCCTCCCTGAAAGCACTGAACGTTAAAGCCTTTTCAGTACTATTTTCCGAATTATCACCAGAGCTTTTAAGAAGAATATCTCTGGCATTATTAACGCGTGCCATACTCTCACTGCTGCCACCAGAGTCGGGATGAAGCTCTTGCTGTTTAATCAGCCTTCTGTAAGCTCGCCTGACATCATTGGCTGTTGCCTGTTCATTCAGTTCAAGTAGTGCTCTTGCCTGCTGAATCAGCCTATTTTGGTGATCAACATCGAGTGAGGATTTGACTGAAGCAATAGCAAACGTATAAGACTCCATTGGTACACTGCTATGAATTTTCAAAGGACCATGAGCACCCTTCTCGATAGTATTCGATGAGTTTGATAAAACATCATAACGTCTTGCAGGAATCTGATAATCCCTGCGCTGAGTATTATCCATAGGGGACAATGATTTATTGACAGTGACATGATTGCCAAAAGCCACACTAAAATCGATAACTTCTGATTTCTTTGAAGACCCATCGTTTGGCAAAAATATTTCTACCAGCTTTGAAGGCTCAATGCTCATGCCATGTTGTGAGGGAATTACTGTTTGCTCACGATGAGCACTTTGGAAAGAAGGTAATGAAGCTCGCACTGAATTCGAACCATAATCATCTGATACGACCTGATGCTCTCTTATAACTGTTGGTAACGCACTCGTAACTTCGGATACTTCAGCGTTACCGATAGTATTCACATTCAAGAAAGCCCTATTCTTTTTGACTGCACTTCTATCCAAGCCAGTGACTTTTGTACTTACGACAAGGGATTCATTAAAATAGAGCTCAACAGCGGGTAATTCAGAATCTTTAAGCTCTGTTTCAATCCCGCTATTCCATGGACATATTTTCAAGTTTTCTGCTATAGCCTTGTATTCGATTTCCTTTTTGGAGCCCTGTGAAGCCAGCTGCCCGGTACGACGACGGCTCTGCTCCTCCAGATTTTCCAATAAAGTATCTCTGGCCTTGATAAGCATTTCAAAAGCTTCCGCATCACCTCCGTGATCTGGATGCTGCTTTCGCTTCTGAATCAACTCTCTTACTGCTTTCCTTATCTCTTTTGCTGTAGCTTCTGTATCGATACCCAATAACAGTCTTGCGTCATGAATCTGCTGGTTATACGTATTGAGTGTTGACCTACTTTCAGTAACCGGGACTATCTTCCCCATAACTTCCTGCGAGCCTATCTGACCACCCTGTTGTACTTCGGGATAAGATCGCCCCTTAGCAACAAAGGTGTTTGATAACTTTTGCGGCAAAGCAGGTTTCATCACCATGCCAGGTGTGATTGAGTCCTTAGATCCCAGCCCCTTTTCTGTGATCTGTATGCTATCAAATGAAACTTCTGGCAAAGGTACTCTATTGTTAGAGCCTGCATTGTTAGAAAGAATATCAACCGACATTTGATTTACTGTTGGGGCAGAGCGGCCTAGTGTCACCGGCACCAGAAAAAGCCTTGCTGACAATGGTTCTACTTCAATATTTTTTGGATAGCTGTAGACTAATTTATTTTCATGCTTTGAGTCGGAATTCGGTTCTGCTTTTGCATCTTGCGCTTCTGGAGCACTCACATTAACTGCTCGCAATGGAAATTTTTCGAAAGCAACAGAATTTTTTATTGGCTGAGTTTTGTTATTTTTGAACGCCAGATCATTTTTAGACTTTAACTTATTTTTATTCTCACCATCAAAAAATGGCGTAAGATACTTTTCAAAATCGCTGGTACTATTTACAACTTTTTCTTGTCTGGAATCAGTTGAATTTCCATCACCTCTATTTATATCGTCCTTCAAAGTGGCATTATTCATCTCTGTCTCTTTGTCAGACTTAATAAGTGAGCCCTCTGTTGCTTTGCTTTTTTCATCACTTGTTCCGTAATACCAACCAGCAGTCATAGCACTCATTGTATATAGAGCCATAAAACCAAACCATACTTTTAGTTCATATCCACGAGTTAGATATCTATTATCAGGAGGATCAACAGCATGATTAAATTGCATCGACAGGCAGCAAAAAGTAATAATCATCACTGCGATTCTTAATAATGTCTTTTTCCTGAGCTGAAGCACTCTACACCTTGCCTTTATAAAAAATTTTGGCGTGATAATTAAAAACTTATTTTCTATAACAATTCAGCAATCAATTTCACATCAGAATCATCAGAATCTTTCATCCTATTTTTCAGTTTTGTAAGCTTTTCTAACAACTCTGTTTTTTCTGTCTGAATTTTTTTTACTGTCTCCTTCAACACAGCAATTTCTGCTTGTGCTTTTTCCTTTTCTTTTTCCTTTTCTCTGTGCATTTCACAGAGCTTAACCGCAGTCTGATTTTCTTCCTCTTTGGCTATAGAGGTTTCCCATTGTGAAGCACGTAACTGATTTAGCAGAGAAGCATTAGTAACTTCACAATCCCTTATCTTTTCATTTGCTTTGGTAATATCCATTCCGTATTCATGCAGCCGGGCACACAAGGTTTTAACTTCAGTCTTTACAGCTCTATCATGTTTTTCCAGCGTCTCAACAAAGTATTCTTTTAACTCTTCTAACTTTCTTTCAAATTCATTTTTGATTGCTTTATCTTCAACCATCATTTCATTCATGAGGTCCCTGTGATGTTCACGAAGTAAATCTTCAATCTTTTTCCTTTTAACTAAGAAGTCATCTTTGCTCATCAGCGTATGACCTTCTTCCATTTCACTAATGAACGTCTTGATAGCATGTTTATATAACTGAAATTGCTGATCGATATCCCTATATTTCTGTTTACTGATGCCAGCTTCATTTTCAACATAAGATAAGTAAACTGCACAGGATGTTACTATTGCAGTCACTGCTACATAAGTCACCCAGGCTGGTAGTGATACGCTGTTTAATAAGAGAACTATCGATGTGGAGGCCAGTGCGGAAAAACCAATATAACGAATGGGTTTTGTGATGGCTGTTATTGTAGAGTAGTCTTCACGTTTAAAGCCTACCCTTTCATTTAAAGCATCGTCTACTTTGGGTAGCTTTTTTTCCAGCAACTCATGGGATAATTGACAGCACGTTTTACCAATTGAATTCCATACTTCAATAAAATACCCCCCAACCAGGTCCTTCTTTTCAATTCGTTCTTCGTCACTGCTCTCGGTTTCATCTATTGAACTTTCTCTACTGTATGGCGAAGAAGCTGCAACTGTTACACTTTCCATAGCTATAACTCCTTAATTTCCCTGTATTAGTTCAGCGTTACCACAGGTGTGCCCGGGTATTTTGCGGTTAGTAAGTGCTCAAAAAGAGCCAGCTGACACATTAGAGGCAGTATTTATAGAAAAGTTCATTTATATGTATGGAAGTTGATGAAACTATCTTGAGGCAGGCTTCGCTCAGTGCGTATAAGCCTTAAATACAGTAAAGTATCGTCAGTACTACTAACGATACTAATGATTCATGCCCATATTCGAACTATTACAAACATCTCCCGCTTACCTCTATGCCACTCTGGCCTTGCTTGGATTGCTAATAGGCAGTTTTTTAAATGTCGTCATCCATCGTTTACCAGTAATGATGGAGCGCCAGTGGAAACTGGATTGCCTTGAAGAGTTACATCCAGAGAAGGTTCCAGCAGAGATGGAACCTTACAACCTGGTTAAACCGGACTCCACCTGCCCTTCCTGCGGTCATGCCATCCGCGCCTGGGAAAACATTCCGGTCATCAGTTACCTGTTCCTGCGTGGAAAATGCTCATCCTGCAAAACAGGTATTTCAGCCCGTTATCCAGCTATTGAAATCGTCAGTGCGCTATTAGCCGTCACTACCGGTGTTTACTTCGGTGCTACGATTCAAACCGCTTTGGTTTGTCTCTTTGGCTGGACTCTGCTGACACTGACCATGATTGACTATGACACCAAGCTGCTACCGGACAGTCTGACTCTGCCACTGCTTTGGATTGGTTTATTGGCAAACAGCTTTGAACTGTTCACTTCTTTGCAGGATGCCGTCTACGGTGCCATCGCTGGTTATATGTTCCTCTGGACTATCTTCTGGCTGTTCAAGCTGCTGACAGGCAAAGATGGTATGGGTTATGGCGACTTCAAACTGCTTGCAGCCATGGGCGCATGGATGGGCTGGCAGGCATTGCCCATTGTTATTCTGCTCTCTTCTGTTGTTGGCATCGTCTTCTTCGTGGTTCTTATGCTGTTCAAAAAGCTGCAAAGAACCGACCCTATTCCTTTCGGTCCATACCTTGCCGCTGCCGGTTTTATCGCCATGATCTGGGGTGAGCAACTGCTGAACGCCTATCTCTCAACCATGGGAATCAGGCTGTGAGCAGCATCATGAGAAAAACAGTCATTGGAGTGACCGGCGGCATTGGTAGCGGCAAAACAGCCGTAACCGATTACTTTGCTGAAAAGGGCATCACTATTGTTGATGCCGATCTGGCTTCAAGAGTGGTTGTTGAGTCTGGTCGCCCTGCTCTTTCTGCCATTGCAGAACGGCATGGTTCAGATGTGTTGGAAGCCGATGGTTCGCTGAATCGTCGCCAGTTAAGAGATATCATTTTCAAGAACGACAACGAGCGTGTATGGCTGGAGCAGTTATTACACCCGTTGATTCGTGATCAGATACTGCTAGAGCTGCAAGAAGCTCACTCTGACTATACCGTTCTGGTTTCACCGCTACTGGTTGAAACTGATCAGCATGTCATGGTTGATCGAATTCTGGTGGTCGATGTACCGGTTGAAATGCAAATAGAACGCACGATGACACGTGATGGTATGACTGAAGAGCAGACTCTGGCCATTATCAAGAAACAGGCCAGTAGAGAGCAGAGACAGGATAAAGCTGATGATTTGGTGAACAATTCAGGTTCACTGGAACAACTCCACCAGCAGCTGGAAGCTCTGCATCAGAAGTACCTTAAGTTGGTGAAGTAAAAAAGGTAGGTTCCCACATATAACGTGGGAACCTATCTAACGGCTTATCTGATTACAACCCTGGGCGCCAGCCATTGGTAATCGGATAACGACGGTCACGACCAAAGCCACGAGGTGTAATACGAACGCCGACTACCGCCTGACGTCGTTTAAATTCATTGACGTCAATCAGCCGCAGCACACGATAGACCACGTCACGATCAAACCCTTCTTCAACAATCGCCTCAAGACTTTTGTCTTCTTCCACGTACATTTCAATCATACGATCAAGGTCGCTGTACGGAGGCAGGCTGTCTTCATCTACCTGGTCAGGAGCAAGCTCTGCTGAAGGCGGCCGATCAATGACTCGTTGAGGAATGACATAGCCAAGAGAATTACGGTACTCGGACAATTCAAAGACCAGTGTCTTTGGTACGTCTTTCAGTGCGTTATAGCCACCACACATATCACCATAAAGTGTCGCATAACCCACGGCCATTTCACTTTTGTTCCCAGTGGTCAGCACCATATAGCCTTTCTTATTAGAAATGGCCATCAGCATCACACCACGGCAGCGCGACTGAAGATTCTCTTCAGTGGTGTCCTTAGCCGTATTTTCAAACTGGCTGCTCAGTGTTCCCATAAAAGCATCAAACATGGGCTCGATAGGCATAATGCTGTAATCAACACCGAGGATATCCGCTTCTTCCTGAGCATCTTCCAGACTCATGCTGGATGTGTAACGATAAGGCATCATCACGGCTTGTACGCGGTCCGCACCAAGGGCATCGGAAGCGATAGCCAGAGTCAGTGCCGAATCGATACCACCGGACAGCCCCAGAACCACGCCTTTAAAACCGTTCTTGTTGACATAGTCACGAATACCAACAACTAAAGCCTTATAAACACGCTCATGGAATTCCGGTAGTTCTGCTACGTCCTGCTCAACAAAAGAGCATTCCTTCTGATCAAACTGAACCTGAAATAGCCCTTCATCAAAGTAGTCAGCATTGACTGCTACCTTACCTTCGCCGTTCATGGCAAAGGAACCGCCGTCAAAGACCAGTTCATCCTGACCACCAGACAGGTTGACATAAAGCACAGAGATATCATTTTCCAGACAACGGCTACGAACCGTTTCGTAACGAATAGACTGTTTGTCTTTATGGAATGGCGAAGCATTCAGACTGACGATCAGCTCAGCACCCGCTTCTTTAGCTTGCTGAACCGGCTCCTGATACCAGAGGTCTTCACAGATAGCCAAACCGACTTTAGTGCCTTTGCAGTCGAATACTGTGGCAGAGTTACCCGGTACGAAATAACGCTTCTCATCAAACACCTGATAATTTGGCAGGTGTTGTTTGGCATAGCGGGCAATAACAGCACCGTCCCTGAGCACCACAGCCTGATTTTCCAGACCATGGGCGCCCATGGCAGGCAAACCAATCACCAGATCAATACCTTTGATGCCAGCCAGCTGACTCATCGCCTGTTCGATTCGCAACACCATACTGGGACGAAGCAACAGATCTTCCGGTGGATAACCACACAGAGTCAGTTCTGGAAATACGATCATATCGGCCTGCAGGTCATCTCTGGCCTGTTCTGCCGCCTCAACTACCTGGGCTGTATTGCCGTCGATGTCGCCCACTTTCAGATTAAGCTGGGCCATGACGATATTGAGCAATGCTGACATTGAAATGCCTGACTCTCTCACATGAATTCCGAAGAGCGGCTATTTTCAACCAAGACGGGGTAAGAGTAAAACTTAAATAGCGGTAAACAGAGCCTTCACTGCTTAAAGCAGGCTCTGTTTTGAAGGTTTTCTAGAAGTCACCTTCAAAGCTCAGGTCAAGGTCTGACGATGGTTCCTGAACAAAGTCGCCCTGAATAAAGTCAACACCTGTGTGCCATAACGGAGCCATTTCTACTGCACTCATCACTTCAGGAACAATCACTTTCTGACCTTTATCAGCCAGTACTCGAATCATGTCCTTGAGCTCTTTACCTTCATTTTCGTTGGTGAGGTCTTTAGTAAAAGAAGGATCGAGTTTCACGTAATCCAGATTGAAAGGTTCTATGGTATCCAGCGGCTTCAGACTACAACCAAACTCACTGACGCCGGTATGGAAGCCCATACCTTTAACGGCATCGAAGAACTGTGGCGCCTGCTTGTGAAAACGAACAATGTTTTGCTCACTCATTTCAATGACAACAGCCGAGGTTGGGATACCTGCCGCCTTAAAAGCAACACTCATCCAGGGCAAGAACTCTTTCTCGGTAAAGGCATTGCCACCCAGGTGAAAGAATAACCGGACATTGTCTTTCTTTTTCATACCGTCCAGCAGCTCTTTACCGGCCTGTATCACCTGCCAGCGATCCACCTTGCTCCACATAGCATTTTTATCGAGTTTGCTGCGGAAGCGGGTAGACTCATGCTCACGACCACGAACGTCACGCATACGAAGCTGGACGTCAAAGTGCTTTTCAGTGGATCCTTTCAGGCTGACAATAGGCTGATAGAAGAGTTTGAAATTGTCTTTCTGAAGAGCCTGACTTACCATACCGGCCAGATGTTTCTCTACCGAGCTAACCGCGCTGATTCGGCGTTTCTTGTAAAAACTCAGACAACCACCGCCTTTCTTCTGAGACACCACCGCCGTGTGTTTAGCCCGCACCAACAATGTTTGAATATCACTGCAGGCGTCATTGATCATGACGGCACCAATACTCAGCTGAATCGATATTTCCTGATCTTCAATTTCTATTGCCTCTGCAGCAACATCATGAAGGATCTGCCCTGATAACTCCTGTACGGCCTTCTCGTCACCTGTCTGAACCAAAGCCATAAAACAGTCACCACTCCAGCTGCCCGCTTTATGTTCCAGAAGGCTCAACCCCATCCTTCTGGATACTTCTTTATAGACAGGCTGGCTAACCCGTTTCCCTGATTTGGCATGCAGTTCCCTTAAAGAGTCCAGAGTAATACACAACAGGGCAAACTTGTCCCTGCCAGAAACCACTCTCTGAGCAGCAACATCCAGCTGGTCACTGAACTGCTTCTTATCAAACAGATGAGTTTCGGTATCAGGGCGTACGGCTTCTATTTCCTGTTTTTCTGCCACAGACTCCGTATGCTCATCGTGAACTCTCACCAGCAGGCTCAACGTATAACTGCCTTCAAAGGAAGTCGGGCTGACAATCACTCTTACCGGTACTTCACTGTCGCCTTTTCTGACCAGAGGGCACTGAATCGCAGCCAGTGCCTGGCCACTGTCTTCGATACTGATCAAAAACTCGCTGACATCCTTACGATCATTTTGGGCAATCAGATCTGCAAAAGGTTTTCCAGCGAGATTATCGCTGGCATCAAACCCGACCATTTCATTGAAGGCAGGGTTGGAGTAGCGAATCTTGCCACCTGCAACATAGATAATGGCGTCGATCTGGTCATTCAGCAGGTTTCGGCGCTGCTTCTCTGATTCATTGAGCGCCACACTCATGCGTCGGTAATTACGACGGGTATGAAGGTCAGATACTTCCCGGTCACTGGTCAGTAACAAAAGCTCATCATTATCACTGGGCACCACACTGCGAATGCCCTGTTTCAGCAGCTCGGACATATCGTCTTCCGGGTGTTCTGACAGAGCAATAGATGGAATATCCCGTCCCTGCTGCTCCACCTTCTCCAGCATATCCTGAATAAACACACCCTCGGGCAGCTCAGTGTTGGAGAACAGTATCAGATCCCACTTCTGATCACTGGATAAAGCTTCATCAAGGTCTGCCATGGACATTATATGCTGGGCACGGGTTGGATAACCGGCATCCCGATAGACATTCAGCAGGGCTTCCGCTTCTGATGATGACGCATCAATCACCAGAATACGCAGGGTTTCTCTGTTCTCCAGCTCCATGGCTCGTCGATCCTTGATTGGCTGACATGGAAAAATCTCTATCTATATAGCTGCAAGATGACACATTTTTTTAGTCTTCATCCGGATAGAAGCAAATCAGCAATAGTTCCCACGGGAACGGCCGACTTTTTATGTATTCGTTGTCATTAACGTTTTCACCGTTCAAGGGTTGGCTGTGTGTAAACAAAGAGCACCTGAAAAGAGAACATTCAGACAGTCTACCGGTCGCGGCTTTTCGCTGATTGAAGTCATGATTGTGCTGGTTCTGATGTCGATCCTTGCTTCCATGTCGACCACCCTTGGTTCGTTGCTGGATCGCTTCAAGCTGGATTCAGGCTCTCAGGCTGCAGTGGGCAGTATTAACCTGACCCGCAGTGAAGCCATTAAAAGAGGCAGTCTGGTCAGCATCTGTCGGAGCAGCACAGGGCTGGATTGTGACTCCACCAGCACTGACTGGTCGACAGGATGGACGGTTTTCACCAATCCTAACGATAACGACTCCATTGATGCCGGTGAAGAAGTCATCCGTTACCACAACGGTATTTCATCAACGCTGAGAATGACCTGGACCAGCGGCAATACCCTGACCTTCAACCCAAGAGGTCGGCCCGTATCATCAGGATCTTTTGTTGTGTGTCTGAATGGCAGAACAGGCACTGATTTGAGAACTGTGGCAGTTTCAGGAACTGGAACGGTAAGGAAATCATCATTAACAGGGAACTGTAACTGAATGAACAGGCAAGGAAATAACCAGGGCGTTGCCCTGATTGAAGTGCTGATCAGTCTGTTGATCTTCTCACTCGGTGTACTGGGGCTCTCAGGACTCCAAAGTGAAGCTATTCGTATAACTCACGACAGTTCCCAACGATCTCATGCCACCTGGCTAGCCCATGAGGCCACTGAACGAATGAAAGTAAATCCGCAGGCTGTTGAATCCGGTGAATATCAAAGTCAGTCGTCCACAGCCAGTACCGACATCGTCACTTACTGCAATTCATCACCGCCCTCTTGCATTGGTGCCACCTGCACACCCACCAATATGGCACGATTTGATGTCCATGAATTGATGTGTGACTCATCCGGACTGATCAACCAGCAACTGACCATTGCCTGCTCTGCGACCCCTTGTATTACAGGCTCCATGCTCGACATTACCGTATCCTGGGATTCGAGAGCTGCAGTTGCCGGACTGTTTGCCAGTCGCCAGCAATTGCGAATAAGGGCTCGACAATGACGAGTGCTCTGACCAGAAGAAACTGTCAAGGTGTCACCATTCTTGAATTGATGGTCGCACTGCTTTTAGGCCTGTTTCTCACGACCACTTTTCTTCAGCTCATGGTGGGCACTTCTCGCTCAACCGCCTTTCATGAGCACCTGTCATTGGCTCAGGCCAATGGTCGGCATGCTCTGCTACTCATGAGTCGCGGTATGCGTCTGGGTGGTTATCGGAGCCCAACCAATGGCGCAACCATGCAGCCCTTCTTTCAGGGCAGCTGTGGTTCAAGTAATCCTTGTACCAGAGATGGTGGCGGCACCAGCAGTGACCAGGTCGCCATTCAGTATGAGCCCGTCAATGGACTGGACTGCGCTGGCAATACTGTACCCGCTAACGCAATCACTGCCGATGTTTACTACGTTGCTGCCGATGCCAGTAACAACAACATTAACGGACTCTTCTGTCAGGGTTATGACCCTGTAGCTGGCACCTCCAGAGGTGCGGCACAATTGCTGGTGGACGGCGTTGAACGCTTACAAGCGGTCTACGGTCTGGAGGGGGCTACAGCAGGCACAGTCAATCGCTACGTTGCCGCTAATGCTGTTACCAACTGGAATCAGGTCAGAGCCATCAGGCTTGGTGTCCTGGTTAATTCCGGCCGCAGTGAAACCGCTTTTGATCAGAAGACCAGGCAGTTTAACCTGCTGGAAAGTGGCAATCTGTCATTTATAGACTCGACAGCCCGCTTTGTTTATACCACTGCCGTAAAACTGAATAACGCAGGCCTATAAAGAATGAACAGGGATGAGTACCAGCCCATAAAAAATGAACAGGGCTCAACTATGATGATGACCCTGATCATTCTGCTGATCTTTACTCTCTCGGGTTTGATGGTCATGGATATGGCCATTCTGGAAGAGCTGGCCGTCAGTAACGAACAGAGAACCCTACAGGTTTATCAGACAGCATACAGTGAACTGGATGCCCAGATGGTTTATCTACGCAGTAATCCGACGGTGATGGCCGCTGCAGTGGATGGAAACCAGACGCTGACGCCTATTATTGCCTCAGCAACCTGTACCAATCCGGGTGATATTTGTCAGACCATAACCCTGCGCTATACAGGACAGGCTTCCCCTCCCACCGGCTACAGCATTACCAGCTTCATAGGTCTGAATTTTGAGCTGGATTCAGTAGCTACCCTTAATGGCGCAGCCGCTACTTCTAACCAGACACTGGGCTTTGTTTATGTGACTCCAAAGGCGGGACCATGAAATTATTTATTCTGTTAGTTACTCTTTTCCAGATAACTGGCCTTCTGGCTGAAAGCACTGCTTCTGAGGTAGAACATGCTAGTGAGTACATTAAGGTATATGTTCGCTTTCACAGCAGTGACTCTGGTATTTTTACCGCCTATAAATGCCCTACCTGCCCACCTAAAAACTATACCTTCAACCATGACCTGAGCATTCGGGGTTCCTCTCCAATCAATCGAATTAACCAGCTAAAAGCAGCTGATGGCAAACCCGGTGTTATATTTTTCCTGCCTGGCAGCCGTAAAGCCTCAGGTTTCATGCCGATTCAATAAGGTGATGCCCTTTATTCAGGTAGCACTCCGGTGAATCGAAAGCACTGTTTCATTCTCTCATCCCTTGCCTGCATCGTGCCGCTAAAAGCCGATGATACCGAGCTGTTTGTTGCAGATTTACCCAGCGATGCCCAGGCTAACGTACTGTTCATTATGGATACGTCTGGAAGTATGGGAGCCAGTGCTGGCAATGGGCAGACGCGAATGGATGTAGCAAAAAATGCTGCCCGGAATTTTGTACAAGGCGCACAAAACATCAATATCAGCTTGATGAGTTTTAACTACGACAACGGCGGAAAAGTTGATTTTGCTTCCCAGGATATAGATACCGGAAGAGCCGCTGCAGTCAGTGTGATAAATGGTTATAGCGCCAGCGGGCTCACGCCTCTCAGCGAAACCCTCTATGAGGCATACCGGTACTTTGCCGGACAAACAACAAGATTTGGCGGTAACAGTGTGGATGCAGCCAAAAGTGGAAACACCTATATAAGCCCAATAGTGAACAGCTGTCAGAAAAGCAATATCGTTCTGTTTACTGATGGAGACCCTTTCTATGACACCGATGCAGTCAGTGATATTAGAACGCTTGTCAGTGGAGCATCACTGCCCAGTGGTCTGAGTACTAGCTGTAGTGGTGATGGTGGCTGCCTTGATGAGATGTCCTGGTATATGTTCAACAACGATATTAGCTCACTGGCATCTGATCAGAATATTGTAACTTACACCATCGGAGGGTTTGGTTCTGCACCGCCGGGTCTACTGACCAGTACGGCTAATCATGGTGGTGGTGAGTACTACAATGCCTCCAATGCTTCCCAGCTACAAAGTGCACTGGAAGACATATTACTGAGAGTTAATGCTGAAGACAGCAGCTTTGCCGCTCCAACTACTTCAACCAGTGCCTTTAACTCTCTGGAAACCGCTGAGGACGTTTATTACATTGTGTTTAAACCAGATGTCGGCCCGAACTGGAAAGGCAACCTGAAGCGTTATCGCTTGGGAAATGACAACCAGGTTTATGATCAAAACGGTAATCTGGCTATAGACAGCTCTACTGGTTTTTTCCTTGAGACCGCACAGAGCTACTGGAGCAGCAGCGTCGACGGTAAAGAAGTGACTCAGGGCGGAATGGTCGAACACCTTACTCAGGGCCGAGCTGTTTACACCAATACTGGAGGAGCTTCCAATCAGCAGCTTAACCTGGCTACCAACAACCTTCATGAATCCAACAGCCTCATTACCAACCTGTTACTGGGAGCAACATCCAGCACTAATAGAACAGAAATTTTGCAGTGGGCTCGTGGTATAGATATTGATGATGAAGACAGTGATAGCAGCACAACGGATGATAGAAAAAGTGTAGGTGACCCCCTTCACACTCAGCCACAGGTCATCACGTATTTTAAGGACAGTATTAGCTCTGTGACTGATAAGGCTGTCTTTTTCACTACTAACGACGGCTTTCTTCATGCCGTTGATACCGACGACGGCTCAGCAGAATTCAGTTTCATTCCCACAGACTTGCTAACAAATCTCAGAACCTACCGTAATGGGTATGTCTCCGGCGGTACATTGAAAGTCTATGGTATGGACGGACCGATGACCTACTGGGTTCACGATCCAGACGGTGATGGTGATCTACTTCAAAGCGCCGAAGGTTCACCAGATACTAATAATCACGCTTACCTCTACCTGACCATGCGCCGGGGAGGCAATAATATTTATGCTCTGGATGTTACCAACCGCTCCAGTCCTGTACTCAAATGGATGATCAGAGGAGATGTTGATAACAACGCCACCGCAGATGCTACCGGTGACTTCAGAAACCTTGGTCAAACCTGGTCTGCCTTACAACTGGCCGAAGTCAATTACTCCGGTACCAGGCGACAGGTGCTTTTCTTTGGCGGTGGCTATGACAGCAGCACCGACTCAGAGACCACTATTCAGAACAATAACATTGGTAACTCAATCTATATGATTGATGCCGAGACCGGAGCTCTACTCTGGCAGGCATCAGCAACAGGAGCAAACCTCAATGTTGCGCAAATGGACTATGGCATTCCAGCAGGTTTATCTCTGGTTGATATTAATCAGGATGGTTTGACGGATTACATATTTGCTGCCGATGTCGGTGGCCAGATCATTCGAATAGACATTAATCAAACCAATACAGGCAGCACCAACTTCGCTACTGGCGGAGTGATTGCCAGACTTTCCGGAACAGGTGCAGCCAATGCCAGACGCTTCTTCGAACAGCCGGACGTTGTTTTGGGTAAGGATCGAGCCTATTTCAATATCACAGTAGGCTCAGGTTATCGTCCAAGTCCGCTGAATACCGCCGTCACTGATCGTATGTATGTCATAAGAGACCCTCATGTTTATCAGTCTCCAACCAGTTATAACTATATCAGCGGCTCTGTCATTACTGAATCCAACCTTTATGACGCCACAGCTAACCTCGTCCAGCAAGGCTCTAGCAGTGAAAAGACACTGGCCCAAAGTGCACTGGATAATAGCTCAGGCTGGTACATCACTCTGCAGGTCAATGGCGAAAAGGTACTGAGCAAAGCCAAAGTATTTGGCGGTACTCTCTTATTCAATACTTTCGCCCCACGACAGAGTTCAACTATTACCTGTGGGCCTCAGGCCGGAGAAAATTACTTCTATGCGGTAAATATTGAAGACGCTTCTGCTCCTTACAACCTCGATACAACAAACAGCGCCCTGAACAAGTCTGACAGGAAACAGCTGCTTCAATCAGGAACAATTGCACCCACACCTTCTGTTATCTCCCGAGGCAACCAGGGTGCTGAAATTTGTGTAGGTACTCAGTGCTTCCAGAATATTCTCCAGTCTGGAGGTTCTATCCCTATTAACCGGATGTTCTGGCGGGAAAACAACTTATGATCAAGTACATGAAAGGATTCAGTCTGATCGAACTGATGATTGTTGTAGCGATTATCGCCATCATCAGTGCTATCGCCATTCCCAGTTATACCGATTATGTGACTCGTTCACGACGCAGCGAAGCTATCGCCACTCTGCTGCAAATCATGGCACAACAGGAACGTAACTTTACTGAACAACTGACCTATCAAACAGATTTAACACTACTCGGTTACAGCGCAAGTCCAGTCATTACCGACAACAGTTATTACTCCATTACCGCTCAAACCTGCACTGGTAGCCCAGCTCTTCCGATTACTCGATGCATAAATCTGCTGGCCACACCTCAGGGCTCTCAGCTAGGCGACGGAAACATTACGATAGACAGCCGTGGCATCAAAACCCCAGCGGCATACTGGCGATAGTATGAATTTACTAAAAGACAGTGAACTGCAAAAACAGGACGGCTTCAGTTTGATAGAGCTGATGATTGTTGTCGCTATTATCGGAATAGTGGCTGCAGTGGCTATTCCTTCCTATCAAAAGCATATTCAGGAATCCCGACGCTCTGATGCCTGGATTGCAGTAACAAGCGCTTCAGCGGAGCAAGAGCAGTGGTTTACTTATAACAACTCATATACAAAAACCATTGCTGACGTTGGTGGAGCCAATACAGTGAATGGCTTTTATACTATTTCAATATCAGTCAGCACCCCTCTGGCTAGCACTCATCTCGATTACACTATCACGGCCACAGCTATTGGAGCACAGCTCTCTGATACCAACTGCCGTACCATCAGCCTTGACCACCTAGGTAACAAGACCAGTACTGACAAGGATGATAACGCCTCTTCCGGCTGCTGGTGATGTCTAATTGAGAGCGCCCCCTAATTTCCAAGCCAGGGAATGCCAAATATCTGCCTCCAGCTCATACGCCCTGAAGACTGAAACTGATAATTCAAAAACTGACTGCTGATACTACCGCCCGCTCCCTGAGTCACCGCCGTTCTATTGTTACCTTTACCATGATGAATAACCGGAGCAGACGCATAACCAAGTCCAAGCCCTACAGCTCTTACTGCCAAATCGTGATCAACGTCTTCCCCAAGGTCCTGATAGCCCAGCAAACCCGTTGGCAGAGCAGTACCTGTTTGAAAGTGCACCGCAGTCAGATAACTGTTACCGTCAACACGACAGCTGTCACTGGGTGGCTGATATTCAGTAAACAGGATAGAAGAAAAAAGTCGGGACGCTGAGGTTATATTTCGTCCAGACGGAACGCTACCATTACCGGAGAGTGCTATTTTCCAACCAGGTTTGGTTCTCATCACCGACTTAAGGCTGTCAAAGTCCTGTACAGCAGAACCATCAATGGTGAATGCTTCGGTACTGATACTATTACGTTTATTGATCGAACCATTGCTGTAAACGTTAACCAGGCTAGTATCGATCAATCCCCCACCCGTGCCCAGCTGAACGTCCAATGCAGAAGACTCCTTCATACCATAGAAGTACTGTACCTGATTGGTTCTGTTATCAGCATAAGTCAGTAGCCTACCTGTTCCCACATACAACCAACGGTCGTCATTATCTTTAAGTATCAGTGGGGCAGCTGTTACAGGTCGCCCCGTATCCAACAATGTACTTTGAACATTCGGAAGCTGGATACCTGAACTATTGAAACCAATATTCAGTCTTAGCAATTTGCCGGAAAGGTTTGAACCACCTGTTTCAACCGCACCAAAATAAACGGCATCATCAATATAATCACTGTTCCAATCGGTGCTGGTCATATCACCGGCATAAGCCAGGCTGATTTGTGAATCCATAGGTGCTGCATCTGTTACGAAATCTCTGCTATTGAGATCGTAAACAAACAGTTTCATGGTCTGATCACTGAAGCCTGTGTCCAGGGCAGTTCTTATTCCCGGTTCGCCACTGCCTACTGGCCCTGAGCCGAATACCAGATACCAGTCATTGCTGTCAGGTGTCGAACTCCAGCTAACTTGCCCATTCTCTACAGCAGGTACTCGACGTTTAACAAGAGCAGGTCTTGATGTCGTAAAGCCCAGTTGCGAGTGTGTTATCTCAGCTAACAGTTTAGGTGCTTTCTCCGGGTTAGTAACATCAAGCACCACGTAGGCTGATCGCATAGTTCTGGTTTGGCTGTTGACGGTTACATCGATACTGCCACCGCCAAGGCGCATTCCTATGACCAGAATAGTTCCCCAGCCTCCCGGGTGATCCGCATCGGCACTAAATATATTGACGTCGAAGGTCGCCGGTTCACCGTCCATGTAATAAACATGGGGATAATCTTCTTCTTTCAACCATTGCAGATGGGGTAACAGATTCATTGGCGCATAAGCCCAAAGCTCTGTACCTAATGGATGGGCAATTTCATTATTTTCACCCGAGGTTGTGTAACTGTGATTGCTTTCATTCCAGAAGCCACCATTAAAGGCATGAATCAAACCATCATTGGCTCCCACATAAAGAACATGCCTACGATTCTGATATTTCTGAAGAAAGGCTGTATAGGAAGAATCTTGATGAAGTACATCAAATCTGCTGGAGGGTTTTGATACCAGATGCGGCGTGGAATGAACAATGTCCCCCAAGCGCCAGGTATCCAGCTGTCCATCACCATCAAAATCGATGGTTCGGGACCTTGAACCATCGGACTCAACACCGCGAACATAATTCACTAAAGGCTCAACATCTGTTGAACTGACACCCAGGTAGCCTTCAGAACCTGTAAATGTTGCTGGTGTAAAGGTCTGTGTCTCAGCTGTATCTACCTGCCCGTTGTCGTTATCATCCAGCCAGGTAAAGATATGCCGCCCCGCAGAGGCTGAAGTACTGTAATTGCGCTGGGTCACAACATCTGGCACATCAGATAATCGCTCACGGGCATCCCAGATAGGTTTTAACTGATTCAAAGGTTGTAACGAACCTTCAGGTGTTCGATTCAGTCCTTCGTCCGTTGTTGAATATCTCTGAAGTTGTGTCTGACTGGAGTTGGGGTCAAAGATTAATTCCACAATCTTGTCAGTATCATAATCACCCAGTGCGGCATCACCGTTAGAGTCCTCTCTGAGCAATCCCTTATCATCAACAAAGAGCGCATGGAGAATACCTCCCCATGTCACTTTACGGCCATTGAGTTCCAGTGATGGCTGAAACAATGCCTGATACAAAACCCCTGTGCCAGACTGACTGTTTGAGAACAAAGCCGCGTTAGTTGCAGAAGATATTCGACTGGCAATGTCACGGAAAACCTGCCCAAGCTGCACCTCAAGCATGGCCGGATTCTTGGCAAAATAGTAATTATCAGGAAGGCCGTCCGAACCTATTGCGCCCGTCTCATTATTTCGACTGTCCCACTCACGATCATCCCCTTGCTGAAGCTGGCCGTTGATACTGTATTTTGGTGTACCATCACCATCCAGATCGACAAAACCGCCGTATTTAGCGGCAAACCAGAGTGGCTTTTTGAGCACACCTGCGGCATTACCGTTAGCCGTGAACGTATTCACTTCATAATGGCTTTGCCCCTTGTAGACAAAGTCACTCTTCAGACCATCATCATTACTGCCTGTTACCGTGTAACTGAATCTCAGGTTCAAACCAGCAAAAACACCGTCAACCTGAACCCCTATTCTGATCTGATCCTCTGCAAGGCTGGCAATCCGCAGGTCGCTGCTTGTCACTTCACATTGATTACCGACACAAAATGAAATTCTTGATGAAGCGTCATAGTCGTAGTCATTACCCCATAATGAATCTTCCCAGGTAAACAACAGCTGCCCTTCCAGAACATGCCCGTGGTCGTTCAATACCATGTTTTCAATAACAACATCCGTCAGTGTGCAGTCACTACCACTGCCAGAGAAGTTGGTTCCTGAACCAAAATTATTACTGGTATGACAAACCGGCTGGAACGTTAACTGGTTACCATCAGCATCCAGAGTAAAGCTGGGCATACTCTCGGCAAGCTGAATCGCATAGGTTTTTACCTTTTGTTTGCCATCAAGACGGGTGATCAGATCTGTTTTATTGGCATGCCAGCTTAAACCAGCCAGTTGATAACTGCCTTCCAACTGAGGAAGTTCAGGGCAAAGCCCTCTGGCTTCAGACAGTCCATTGAGATGCTTAGCTGTGCACTGTCTGGTGGATCCAGTTCCTCCAACAAGATACTGACCTGAAAACTGATTATTGTATTCCAGCTCACCCACTTCATCCGTTTTACTGTTTATACTGCCAGACTGCTCTAACCCTGGAATACCGCTGCTATTACCTAATTCATCCGCATCAAAAGAATTCAAACCACTGGAGAGCAGAATGATTGAACAATTAGCACAAGCATTAGCTGCGGTCAGAGGTGAAACCCAGCTTTCAGTGGAAAGGCCACTGACAAAACTGGTGTCACTGCTGGTATTAAAAGTGCTTGTAGGAGAAGACTGGCCTGCAAAATAACGAAGCGCTTCAAGATACATTTCAGCCAGCGGGTTCCCCCAGTTACTGCAATGTCTATCGGAATAGGTTGAGCGACTGCTCTTAAACGTGCTGACTGAAATACCGTAAGAGCTGCAGTCTGTGTATTTATTCTGGTTGTAACTGTATTTAGCCAGTCTGAACGTATTTATCTGATTAATGATGCCTTTCACAGAGCTATTGAATATGCCACTACTTAATACAACTTCATCATCCTGACCCAGCGAGTTACCCGCTATTTTGCTAATATTCTTGCGCAGAACACCGCCAGAGATGTTTTTATCATAACTGCCACTGATCAGACCGAAACGAATTCTTCCATCCTCTCCGTAGTTCTGGAGCAGTCCAACCGGTTTATTATTCTGATCAGGATACTGACGACAGCGTGATGAAGACTCTGCATCTTTATTTGTAACGCAGGATTCTACCCGGACCGTCATTTCAGCCAACTTTAAGGGTAAACCCGGACTATTACTTGCTCCCCACTGGCACTGCTTCACTTCGGTGGACGCCCACCGATTCCAGCTGCCGGAAGCCACCCTCATTATAGGAGCACCATTTTCTGATGTCGCCAGATTACAAAGACTTGCGGCAGAACTGTAGGGGGTTAGCTTATTGATATCACTACCCTGATATACCTTCACAAAAGCATGAATATCACGGGCAAGATAGGCTCGTTCAAGCACAGTTTTACTCGATGAATCTGTTGAGCGCTTACCGCCGAACAAAACCCTTCGCAGAACATCTATACGACTCATGCTCCCCCAGTTAAGAAAGTTACCACTCCATGGAGCATTACTGCTTTCACAATAGTGATCATTCTCTCCTGTAGATTGCTGAACCGGAGTAAACCTGCCTAAAGAACTGCTGTACTGATAACACCAGTTAGTCTCGAAATAACCCAGATAGTCAAAATTGTCCTTGTAGGTTGTATCCAGTACCCCATCACCATCGAGGTCGGAATAATCCGGATAAGCTTTTTTGAACAGCTCGTGATCGACCGACATCACCAGCATAACCAGCGGTTCTGTGCTTTTGTTCAGCAAAGGAGGTACCGCAGAATAGAGCTGTGAACTTGGTGCTGAGAAGGCTTGCCCTGCAATAAAGATCAAAGAAGTCAGACTTGTTGATAACCATTTCCAGTCGTTCATAGTTTCCTCCCTGAACCTATGATTTCAGCATTCTTTTATAAGTTCTTTTTATACGTCGTCTGGAGCATGACTCTGGATCTGTTACCAACCCCAGCCGCCAGCACAGTGATACGATAATAGGTCGCCCAGTCAGCAAGATTTAACGGGTCAGGATCAGGCCCATCAATTTCTCTGGGCAGGTAACAGCGAAGTTCAACAATATATTTGGCAACGGAAGGGTGTCCTGTCAGTGTAATACTGGCCGAACGGGCATTATTCCAGACGGCCTCACTTTCCCATGGCTTGCTACTACCTGGAATACATACGCCTGGATCCGCAGCACCAGAGCCACTAAAGCAGAGACCATTAGTGCAGTCAGAAGAAAATGATCCTGCAGAAATAAAAGTGTCAGTAACAAAGTTCTCTGCTTCCAGTATGCCCACTTCTGCCACGCGAAAATCCAGCTGTTCATGGTGATAGCTTGCAGTCATTTTCTCCTGCAGACCGGATAATCGAATAGAGCTTACACCTGCAATAGTCAGCACCATCAACAGCACCAGACTGACCAAAAGAACACTTCCCTGTTCCTTCATTACATAACTCCCATTACCTGGAGCGATTTCGTAGTTCCACCGTCATCACGACATTCTGTCGCAGATATTTATCGGTGGGGTTTGTCCTACTGCCATTAAAGAAATAGGACTGAGGTTTATCAGCAACCGGCTCAAGACTCCTCATCAGTAGTTCCAACCGAACGCTGATGACTTGCTTCCAGTCAGCGCTACCTAATGTAATTGACGAAGATCTCTGGTACTGATCAGCAACCCCGTCATCATTACTGTCGACACCATAATGAACGACCAGATTCTCGACACCCTCAACCAGTTGTTCCGTGCTGAGTCGATACCCGTTAGTCGCTTCTCCCACCGGGCGGCGATAGAGGGTGGGAATGCCCACTTCTATATCCTGATCATCTCCCTGATGATCTTCGATTTTATACGTCGTATTTCGCACATAGTAGGCCACGGATGTCACGGGATAGATCTGGTAACCACGAAGACTCTGCTCAACAGCATTACTCAAACTCGGGAGGTCAGTGGCAGTATATTGCCCACCCAGCTTGTTGGTTCGGTTATATAAGTTATCGGTAACCGTTGTTTCATGGGAGACCTTATTACCCGTAGAAGTAGCACCCGATCGAAACAATGAAATCTGAGTGCAATCAGGTGCAACTGCAGCAACCAGCTTACCTGTTCTGTATCTTTCATCATCAGTGGCTGAAACAGTCAATTCATTACCCGATAGGTTATGTGAAGTGACGGTTTCCCATTGGTCAAGAGCAATCTGGTGAATGACAATGGCTTCTGATTTAGCATCCGTATCAACATATTTTTTATCTGTCTGCGGTATTCCGGAGATACCTTTATCAAACTGAATCATCCACTGACGGTCGTCTTTCGTTGAATAAACTGCGTTAGCAAGCTTGATATCGGAAGGGCAGCCTGTTTGCCCTGAAACCCTGATATCCTGAGCAATTGCATCAAGGGCATAGCGAGCATTTTCTTGCATCATGGCCAGTTCATTTCGAGCAAGAAGGGATTTATTCGCACC
The DNA here is from genome assembly GCF_009653635.1 of Endozoicomonas sp. OPT23. GTDB lineage: Bacteria > Pseudomonadota > Gammaproteobacteria > Pseudomonadales > Endozoicomonadaceae > Endozoicomonas_A. Next base: position 66,461 of record NZ_PPFD01000005.1, read on the forward strand.
TAGAAACAAATGACCAACCCCCGCTATAAGAACCAGCCCCAAAACAACAGCCACCATCATCTCAACCAGCGACAGTCCCACTTGCCCCATCCGTGACAAATGCATTACAAAGAACCTCGCAGGCTGACTGTGCGATTATTCTTTCGCCCTCTCGAGTCATTGAACTGAATGGTGATTGCAAACACTTTGCCGGTGCTTTCGGTCGTTTCTAATATACTTCCCTGACCCTCTGGCAGTTGGCAACCCAAATTAAACTTCCACTGTTTAATATCGTATTCAGCCAGTTCACTGCGAGTACAGGCTCCCGTTTCACACTGATCAGGGTATTGATCGTTATCACAAGCGGTCGCCTCATGCTCGTTTATCAGTACAGAATACTCGGTACTTGTAGATGCATGTTTTCTATTTGAACGAATCCGTTCCATCATATCGTTAGCAAGAAAGGCTGCTTGTGACCTTAGATAAGATGTCTGGTTATGTTGAATACTTTTGCTTTGTAACCCAACCATACCAAGAGCACCGACAGAGACTACAACCAGAGTTACAAGCACTTCCAGAAGACCCACTCCACCTTGCTTGCCCCTGCGTTTTTTCAGTTTGCAGCCTGTCATATAGTTATCCTTAACTGCACTGACCGTCACCGGTCACCTCAAGAATTCGTGCACGACCCGAACCTATTAAAACTACGTCTCGCTGCTCAAATTCAGTAGCGAGATTTTTACAGACGCTGAAAGTACCATTTATTACGTTCAACCTACCCCGACTGTCGAAGCTCAAATTGTCCCCTTTATTCCAGTCCAGCTGATCCAGTTCATCCTGCTCGGCATAGACCCTGATCATTTTGTCATCAGCACTATCAAATTCACCGTTGGCGTTTTCATCAGCAAATATCAGCCACCCTTTGCTCCAGTCAGCAAGATCATCATCACAACTGGAACCATTATCAGATTTGCAGAGAGAAACGGTTGCTGATCGTTTAACGGCTTCACTACGCGCCATCATCAAACTGGTGTGTAAGACCCGCGCCACACTGGCGACCTGTCGATCAGATATCAGGCTTCGGACGGAAGGTGCTGAAAGTGATACGAGGATGGCCATAACAGTGAGAGTAATCATGAGTTCCGGCAACGTCAGACCAGACTGGAATCTATTTTTCTTTATCTTATTTATGGAGTAACCACTCATAAACTCACCTACAGAAACAGAAATCGAAGCATCTTTTTTAATCGCTCCATTAATCGACTCTAGTTCTGCTGTTTTGCTATGCCAGAAGACAGCTGCAATGACTGATAGTAAGAGAGTGCCGAAGATAAGTGGCTACTGGAAAATTACTGACTCCTGAAATATGACCCGGTATTCAACTGATATCTCTGCCTGATGAATCGTACAACTGCACTTTATCGTGAAGGAATGACCAGTTATCTGATCATCATCCCATTTGATCCGACTCCATGATTCACTACGCATGAAAAATTCTGCCCTGACTTAAACATGTGAAATCAGTCTTACACCATGGATGTACATAGAAAGAAAATATCGCAAGGCTTTACGCTGGTGGAGCTGATGGTGACAGTAGCCATTCTGGCAATTTTGTCGAGTATTGCTTATCCCGGGTTTCAGAACTCCATCCTTAATAGTCGTATGACATCGCAAAGCAACACCTTTCTGGCGGCATTTCAGTTCGCAAGAAGCGAGGCTGCGTCCAGAAATTTGTCCACGATGGTTTGCGGTTCAAATGACCAGCAAACATGTAACCAGCCTGACTGGTCTACGGGTTTTATTATCCGCGATACAGTCGTGACAACAAACTCATCCGGTGATGATGAGATAAATGTTCTGCAGGTATTTGAAGGTTTGAATGGGAGCGCTATATCAGGCGGAGGTTCAATCATATTTGATGAAAATGGCATGCTTAATAATTCAGGTGGCTCTGACCTGAGCCTATGCGACGAGCGCGGACAGCCGGAAGCTCGAAGATTTCTGTTTAACAGAAGCGGACAGGTTCAATTACTGGAGGCAACAGCATGCCCATCCTGAAGAAACAGAAAGGCTTCACTCTTATTGAGGTCATGGTTGCAGTATTAATTCTTTCTATTGGACTGCTGGGCATGGCAGGGCTTCAGGTTCTCAGCATGCAATCTTCAACAGGGGCTCTTCAGCGCAGTCAGGCCACAATGCTGGCATACGATCTTGCAGAAAGAATAAGAAGAAACAGAGATGGGGCGTTAAATGGGGATTATGATCGAGTGATAAAGACGACTAACAACGAACAGGACAGTGCTCCCACATCACCCGCATGTATTCTCGCAGGTTGTACTTCTACAGAACTTGCAGAACAAGATATACGTGAATGGCTGGATAATATTATTGATGTTACCGGCATAGGTAACGATGGCAACAACTGGCAACCGACACTTCCGGAAAGTACAGCAGTTCTTATTCAAGATGACAATGAATTCAACTTAAATATCCGCTGGCAAGTCTCGGACTCAGCCCAACAGAATGAAATTCAAAAGAATTACAACCTGACTTTTACCTTATGAAGAAGATTTCACTCAAAAGCCAGAAAGGCCTCGCACTGGTCGAGTTGATGATTGCTCTGGTGTTAAGTGCTGTATTAATGCTGGGTGTCACCAAAATGTTTGCTGACAGTGTGGCCAGCAGTTCTACTGAAACTGCTCTGGCTGAAGTTCAGGACAGTGCCAGAAGTGCCATGGAAATTATAAAACGGGATATTCGCATGGCTGGTTATCGCGGAGACTTTCCGGGGTTTGTCGACCCTATTGAAGGCTCTTTAATAAACCTTAATCAGGTGGCTGTGAGAAATACTGCAAACTCAGGCACACAACCAGATTCGCTTAATGTATTGAGAGCCTTCGAAACCAACAAGCCATTAGACCTTGCCGAAGATCTGGACGGTGATGATATAACGTCTGGCAGCGGTGTAGTGAGGGTTGTCAGCTTTTATGACTCAGCCAATGCCGGTTCGAAACAGATCACTCTCGATAGAAAAATCTGTTACAACGACGGCTCCGTATTTTTGGTAAGCGATGGAGAGAAGCATGTCATTTTCAAGCCAAAAGACAAAATGAAATGTACAGACAATGCAGCTGATTCTACTGATCGTATGACACCTGTTGGTGAGAGTGATGTCGAGATAAGCCTGAAAGACTTTGGCATTCCAGAAAATTGTAACTTTCCCACCGATCAAAGTTCACTACCTAACTGCCCTATTCTGCATGAAATCAGTTCCGTCAATGGAAGTGTATACAGCATTCGTGCAGTCAATCCCGCTCTATTAAGAAACGGAGTAGAAATGGTACGGGGTGTTGAGAACCTTCAGGTATTACTGGGTATCAGCGACGCTGATGGTAAAACGCTCTACCGTGAAAGCTGCACAGATAATCAAATTGACAACGATCAGTGTAATGTCACCCATGTCAAAATCAGCCTGGTTGTAGCCTCACCTTTTTCAGTGTTCTCTCAAGCGACTGCACAAAGATTTCCTATATATAACCTGAGCGCTGGTGATGCCATTCTTCAGACAAACGATCGTTTTTTAAGACGGGTATTTACCAGTACTATTCAGTTGCGTAATGGAGTTGAACTTGTTAATTAAACGACAACGTCAGGATGGCGCGATTCTGTTTATATCCCTGATCATTTTATTGCTGGTCACTATTGTTGCTATTGGCAGCACTCGCCTTTCTACGACCGGACAAAGAATCTCACTGAACTACCAGGCAAAAAACTCGACATTTCAAGCCGCTGATAGCGCCCTGGCCAGTATCAGACGAGACGTAGAAAGCAACCCTCTGGCTTCCGCCCTTGCCAGCCAGCCTAATGGTTATGGCCCGCCACCTGAAATAACAGATCCAAATATTTCTGGGCGGCAGATCACCACCCGCACCAATACCAGACGACTGGGGTTACTGCCGGGGTTTGGCAGCAATTCCGGCATCCCTATTTATGTGTACAGAACTGAAGCGACATCGACGCTTGATGACATGAACATCAGCTCCGAACTCGAAGAAGGCTTTATTCGACCATCACTGTAGTCAGCTGTTAAAAACAATGAGCAACATGAAGTTAAACAAAATACTTACAACTCTGGCTACCAGTGCACTACTCACAGCCAGCACAATATCCAGTGCCGACGACACGGCTATTTATCTCAGCAACCCTAACTATGATGCTGATACCAAGCCCAATGTTTTGTTTCTGTTAGATAACTCGGGGTCTATGGGGTATGGGCTCCAGGATGGTAAATCCCGATTAAAAGTTATGCAGGAATCCTTCGACGATATCATGTCGAACTCTTCCAATATCAATGCCGGCATAATGAAACTCTGGAGACGAGGAAGTGAGAGCAGTGAGCTTACTTATCCAGTTACAGATGTTGATCAACCTTATGGTGAAGGCACAACCATTGTTAAAAGTGGTGTTCCGGAAATACTGGAGTCATCTGATGATGCCTATGAGTTTCTCACTAAAAACAGTGTATCAACTGCTTCAGATAAGCTAATTATGGGAGGCCGGAATGCCTCTACCAACTCCCTTCGCTCACTAAGCAGCATTCAATCATTAAATTCTGCTGCGGGTCAGTTTGAAATAATCGAGCGAAGAATTGATCGTACTGTGGACAACAAATCGCCATTTGGACCTGATATAAACAACAGTATGGCTCTTACTGGCCATTCTGGCAGACCATCGACTAGCGGACTGTACTTTCGAAACCTTGATTTGCCAAAAGATGCCGAAATTCAAGAAGCCTATATTGAATTCACTTCTGCCACACGTGATAACCGTACATTTAACATGGTGATTTACGGTCAACAGAGTATGAACCCTCTTCCTTTTAGCAGCCATGAAAATCTTTCTAACCGAATCAGTACTGAAGGTGCGAGTACTCATTGGCGTATACTTCAAAACGTCTCACCACATGACCAAGTTTTTTGGAAAGTAGGCTATAAATATCAGTCACCGGATATAAGCAGTACAATTCAAAGTATTCTAGATAACCCGAATATTCCCTGGGGTTCTGGTGACAAACTGAATAATTTGGCACTGCTTCTCTGGATGCCCGAATCTGGCCGTTCAGCTAACAAATCGGGTCTGCGTAGAGTATTTCAGTTTCTGAACAGCAATAGCTCAAGCGATAACAGAAAAGCTGCAAAGATCTTCATCAAATACACAACTCCAGAATTAGAAGCCGGTGATTTCATTACAGGCCTTCGATTTCAAAATATTGGTATTCCCAAAGATTCTTCTATTGTCAGTGCCAAGTTAATTTTCACTGCTGCTGAATCTGATAGCTCACCAGTGACACTGAAAGTAACAGCCGGTACTCCTTCGGACAGGGATGACCCAACTGACCTGAATGATGCTCCATTCAGTATTGATGATAGTAATATAAGCTCCAGAACCCACGATGAGTTAGGAAGCGTATCCTGGACTCCTGAAACGTGGATAGAAAGCCCGTCGGGTGATGAGCCACCAAATCGCTATGAAACCGATGTTAAGGCATTGATTGAAAACCTCGTAAGTCATACCGATTGGTGTGGTAACGACAGTGGAACTCTTTTTTTAGAAAAAGAATCCGGTGCAGGCAAGCGAGTAGCTTACAGCTTTGATGGCAATCCGGTTAACAGACCAAGGCTTGTTATTGAGTACACACCGAACCCTTCTGGCTGCATTAATGAAATACTGAATACTCGAATTTCTCAGGCAGATTATGATGGTTACGAGAATAAGTATGGTGGAAGCCTTTATTTAAACTCCGATGAAATCAAATTCAGAAGCAGTAACAATACAGGTACTGAGACTTTTGCTGCTTTCCATTATGACCATTTCCCCATTAAAAAAGGCGCTGTAATTCAGGATGCATGGATTGAACTGACTGCATCAAGAGACTCAGAGGATGACACGCTGACCCTGAGAATAAGGGCTGAAAAGACCAGCAACTCAGTCCCCCTGAAGAATCAAACTAATAATATTTCGAATAGACGAAGCATTCTTTCTAATATCTATAAAGACTGGTCAGTGGGAGAGCCCTGGAGAAAGGATAAAGTATATCGTTCACCTCAAATAAAAGACCTGCTGAAAGACATTGTTGATCAGGACGACTGGCAAGCCGGTAACGGCCTTACTTTGATGATTAACAGCCGCTTTGCAGTCTTTAAAGAAAGATATGCATACAGCTATGAAGGCAACCCCACTTTTTCACCACGACTGGTTGTGAGAGTTGCATCAGGAGATATTGATAGCTCTGCGGCTTACACGGTCAAAGACCATCTGGTTTCACTGGTGAATAAAATAGATGATGGTGGTGGTACACCCATTGTTCCCAGAATGTACAATGCTGCCAAATATTTTAAGGATAGCTTTGATGGAAAAAGCAGCCCTATAAATAATGCCTGCCAATCTAATCACCTGGTAGTACTTACGGATGGTGAAGCAAACAGTAATAATGACTGGCGTGTTCATGATAAAATAGAAGAGCTAATCGAAAAAGACTGTAGCTCCGGCTATTACGGCGGAGAATATTGTGGCAGAGATATTGCCAACTGGTTAACCAATACAGACTTGAGCTCGTCGGTAAACAGAGACAATACTGTTCAAACCCACACTATTGCTTTTGCCACCAGTGAAGGTAGCCGAGCTACAAACTTTATGGCTGCTCTGGCAAACGAAGGTGATGGTAAGTTTTATCTGGCCAAAGACGCACAACAGCTATCCAAAGCATTCAATCAAATCATCAGCGATATCATTGACAATGAAAGCACCTTTGCTGCACCAGGTGTAGCGGTAAACTCGTTTAACCGATCCGAGCATCTGAATAAAGTTTATTACAGTATTTTCAAACCATCAAAGACCGATCGATGGGACGGTAACCTGAAAAAATATCAGGTACTGACCAGTCCGAAAACCTCTATTTATGACAGTAGCCGGCCTCCACTGGAAGCGATTGACTCCGAAACCGGTTTTTTCAAAAATACAGAAGAAGACAAGCCTCTCAGTTTCTGGAGTACCTCTGCAGATGGCAGTAGTGTGAGTACTGGCGGCATGAACGATGTACTTGCCACGACCACAGAAAACAGAAAAATTTACACTTTCTTTGGCAGCTCGCCCGCAGGCACTGCACAGTCCATTACCGGTTCCAGTAATGCTATTTCTACCAATAACTCCTCGATCACTAAACAACTGTTAGGATTAGGCAGCTCTCAAGATAGCGAAAGAACAGCCATTATTAACTGGATCAGAGATCGCAGTAAGGGCATTGGCGACCCTTTACATTCAACCCCTGTTCTAGCGAACTATAAATGTAATGGCATCTATGACCCTGAAACCCCTTATCAGTGCGATGAGAAAGATCAGGTTTTAACTCTTTTCCTAGGCACAAACGACGGAGTTTTCCACGCAGTTGATGCCAAATCCGGCAAAGAGTTATTTGCATTCATGCCACAAGAATTGCTTCCAAAAGCCAAAGAATGGCAGGGCAATAGGGCTACAGACCGAACCCTGGGGAATGGCCGTCCGTACGGGCTGGATGGTCATGTAGTACTTTGGACCAACGACGCTAACTATAACGGTGTTATTTATGGAGGTGCAGACACTCTTGATTCCAATGGTGATGGTGATACAACCGATGGACTTCCATCTGACTCAGTGAACTCGTTTAATGATCAGGATGAGTTTGTCTATGCCTATATTGGCATGCGTCGTGGTGGCCGCAATTACTATGCCCTTGATGTAACCAATACCGCAAACCCGAAAATGCTCTGGTACATCAACGGTGGCACAGCTCCTTTCCAACAACTGGGGCAAACCTGGTCTCGTCCGGAGAAAGCCAGGATTCAGGTAGGAGCAGACGTTAAAGATGTTCTTATCTTTACTGGAGGCTACGACACTAATCAGGACTCCCTGGCACTTTACTCTGAAGATACAATGGGTAATGCCATCTACATAGTCGACGCAAAAACCGGCTCATTAATCTGGTCTGCCAGTGGTCCAAATACCGGGAACCACTCTCTGACTCTGAATAAAATGAAATATAGTATTCCCGGTGGTGTCACGGTATGGGACGCTGAAGGTGATGGTATTGCTGATCAGTTATTCTTTGCAGATACTGGCGGACAGGTTTGGCGCCTGTACATTAACAACTGTATTGCCGCAGATAGTGACGGTGCAGCTTCATGTGCAGCCCCATCCCTGAATGATGTAAGTGATCTTGTCTGGGCTGCAGATGGTGATAATAACGGTGTTTCTGACAGTGACGACGGTGTTATTGCATCTCTGGGCTATACCAGCAACATGCCGGATTCATTGAAACAAGAAAATGCCCGCAAGTTTTATACACGACCAGATGTCACTAAAATAGCTATAAATGGTCGTAGAAAACTGACCGTCAGTGTAGGAACAGGAACCCGACCTGACCCACTGGGCTCACTTAACCCAACTTTAAAAGATCGCTTTTACCTGTTGATTGCTGGCAGTTCCGGTAACCCTACAGCAAACGGACTTGACGCCAACAATAATTCGTACCGAGATAGCCAGAGCATTCCAAACTTCAGCACAATTAAGAGCACGTACAGCTCTGGCAGCGAGTCTCTATCACTGTCCAACCTGACACCAACAAACGATCAGGAGTACTTTGAGAACCAATACGATTCTGTGGGTGGAAGCAACAACCATGGCTGGTATATCAACATGAATTCAAAAGAGAAAATCATGAGTGATCCGGCTATTTTTGGAGGGCAGATTTATTTCAATACCTATGTTCCCACAGCCATAAATACCAATAGCTGCTCCGCAGTGGCCGGTCAGGCTTACGGCTGGGAAGTCAGCCTCGATGGGGCATTCAGTGAACGGGAAGAAATAAAAAGTAACGGTATTGTAGGTAATTCAGTGTTCTTGATTTTGCCAAAGGACAACACTACACCACCTTCGGAGGGTACGCCTACCGATCCGCCAGGAACACCAACGCCTCCAGCACAGGAAAACACTAAATGCGGTGCAAACAGTAACGGTGTATTGATTGTTCGAGGCACTCAAACAGATGATTTGCCTGATATATGCGTTGAAGGCTCAACTTACTGGAAACAGATAAAGTGATTTACAGGAAAGGACTCATATTGAGTACCAACAACACAGCGAAGACAAGTGGCTTTACTTTGATTGAAGTGATGATGGTAGTTGTAATCATCGGCATTCTGGCTGCTGTAGCACTTCCCAGCTACCAGAACTATATTGTTCGCTCGGCCGTCAGTGATGCCCAGGCATCACTACTGGGGTTGGCTAATGCCATGGAACGCCATCGAGCTCAAACCGGGAGCTACCTGGGATCATTCAATGATCCTGACGGCGATGGTTCAGGAGCACCATTGATTTATTCAGTTCAAAGTCCTGAATCAGGCACTGCAAACTTTGATCTGACGATTACAGCAACTGCTTCGACATACAACCTTACAGCTACTGCAACAGGACAAAAAAATATACCAGTGAAGGACACTGTATCTTTAAATAATGTAGGAGTTAGAGGCGGTACAGGTTCTCTGTTCAATGCTTGGGACAAAAACAAGGAAAAAACAACTGAGAAAAAAACAGAAAAAGGTGAAGCGTCTACTGAAACATCTCCTCAACAGGGAGAAACTGTGTGTATAGAAGAAGGCAAATGTACAACTATATAAGCTGCCCAACAGGATAGTATTTTACTGTAAATAATGACCGAGTCAGCAACTCGGTCATTATCGACCAGGGTCAGGCTTCAACAATCCGAAGCTCTTTCGGCATAGTAAAAGTAATATTCTCTTCAATCCCCGCCAGCTCTTCCGGTACTTCCGCTCCCAGTTCAACCAGACGATCAATGACGCCTTTCACCAGAACCTCTGGTGCAGAAGCTCCGGCCGTAACGCCCAGAGATTTTTTACCTTTCAGCCAATCCGGATCGATATGATCAGCACCATCCACCAGATAAGCATCAGCGCCTGTACGCTCAGCCAGCTCCCTTAAACGGTTAGAATTAGAGCTGTTTACTGAACCTACAACAAATACCGTGTCACACTCGGAAGCCAATGCTTTCACAGCATCCTGACGGTTCTGAGTGGCATAGCAGATATCGTCTTTTCTTGGGCCATTAATCTCAGGGAATTTTTCTCTCAGACCATTGATGACCACGGCCGTATCATCCATAGACAGTGTTGTCTGGGTCACATAAGCCAGATGAGAAGGATCTTCCACTTCCAGATTGGCAACATCTTCCGGTGTTTCCACCAGATACATTCTGCCGCCGGCCTTCTCATCGTATTGCCCCATGGTTCCGACGACTTCCGGATGACCATCATGGCCAATCAGGATGCACTCCATACCATCACGGGAGTAACGTACTACTTCCATATGGACTTTCTTGACCAGTGGGCAGGACGCATCGAACACTTTCAAACCGCGACGATCCGCTTCTTCTTCAACAGCGCGGGAAACGCCATGGGCACTGAAGATAACAATCACATCGTCGGGTACCTGGTGCAGTTCCTCAACAAATACAGCACCACGGGACTTGAGATTTTCAACCACAAACTTGTTATGAACCACTTCATGGCGAACATAGATAGGAGGTCCGAAGACATCCAGAGCCCGGTTTACGATATCAATGGCCCGGTCAACACCCGCACAGAATCCCCGGGGATTTGCCAGTCTGATTTTCATGCCTCAGTACTCATTTTGACAGTCTCTGCAACATCCGCTTTAGCTTCAACTGAGAGAATATTAACTTCAAAGATCAGCTCTCGACCTGCCAGAGGGTGATTAAAATCTATTTCAACACGCTCATCACTAAAGCTCTTAACCACACCCGGTAGTTCAGTGTTCGCTGCATCGGCAAACGAAACCACCAGACCTTCCTCCAGCTTCATATCGTCAGCAAAATTGGAGCGAGGAAATTCCCGGACATTCTCGAGGTTAGGCATGCCAAAGGCTTTTACAGGCGGGATGCGATAAGCACCCTGATCACCGGAAGACAGACCAATAATAGCTTGTTCGAAACCCTGAGGAAGATTGCCATCACCCACTACCAGAGTTGCAGGTTCAGCGTTAAAGTTACTGTCGACCGTCTGGCCATCAGTCAGTTTCAGAGCAAAATGGAGAGTAACCTGATGACCAGGTTCAATGATTAAATTCGACTCAGCGCCAGACATTATTGTATTCACTTCCTGAATGCTTGTGCTGCCCTGAAGCCTTCAAGAAATGAATACAGGAGTACTTGCAGGACAGCTTTATTCTTCAATCTTTGGCTGGGGGCGGAACATATCAATGATCAGCATACCGGCCCCTATGGTGATACCCACATCCGCCAGATTGAAGGATGGAAAATACCAGTCCTTATAATACACCAGCAGAAAATCAACCACATAGCCGTTTACAATACGATCATACAAATTACCGAGCGCACCACCCAGAATAAGGGCCATGGCACAGGCCTGCCAGTTTTCTTCCGCTTTCATACGGTGCAGCCAGCTGACCAGCATCAAGCTTACAACAGAGGCTATGCCCACGAAGAACCAGCGCTGCCAGCCACCCTGGTCACTCAGGAAGCTGAAAGCGGCTCCGGAATTATAGGCCAGAGTCAGGGAAAAGAAGGAAGGGACAACTGATAGCTGTTCATAGAGGTAAAACGACTTAACAACAGCGTGCTTGGACAGCTGATCCAGAATCAGAACAAGTGTGCTTAACCAGAGCCAGTTCAGCATTCCCAATGAGTTATTTTTCATAAAAATCCAGCCCTGCTTGCTTAAATTCCATTCAATTCCGGCAATAGTATGCTGACTTCTACACCTAAGATATGGTGAGAAACCGAAGCGAATGAAAAGGAAATATGGTTATTTTTTATAATTTTTCCTGCTTATTTACTCCAGTCGCGACAATTCCCTAAGTAATTCTCCGACAAATAAGCAAGTCTGGCATTATTTTACTTCAGTTGATTCAAAAATATTAATCGTACATTCCGCAATCTTGCACAGACAAACAATAATGAACAAAGAAATCATTTTCTATGGGCAAAAAAATACCCGGACTAGGCCGGGTATTTTTCAACGTTACTAAGGATCAAGCAAACAAGCGCCTCTCACCTTCACCTTCAACATTGTCGACGCAGCGACCGCACAGCTCAGGGTGAGCTTCAACGGAGCCAACATCTTCGCGACGGTGCCAGCAGCGATCACATTTTTCATGATCAGATTTGGCAACTGCAACCTTCAGGCCTTCAACCTCTGTATCAACAGTGTCAGCCGCATCAGCCAGAGATTTTAGATCAGCTCTGGAAGTAATCAGTACAAAACGCAACTCATTACCCAGTTTACTCAGGACGTTTTCAAGTTTACTGTCTACGAACAGAGTGACTTCTGCTTCCAGACCACCACCGATGGAACCGTCTTTACGGGCATCTTCCAGTGCCTTATTGACTGCTGTCTTAACAGCCATCACTTGCTGCCAGTAGTCACGACCCAGCTCATCACCTTCCAGACTGTTCAGGCCGGTGTACCAGCTGTCCAGTAGAACATGCTTGCCACGGTTGCCCGGAATAGCCTGCCAGATCTCATCAGCGGTAAAGCTGGTAATTGGCGCCATCCAGCGAACAAAGGCTTCAATAATGTGGTACATAGCCGTTTGACAGCTACGACGAGCCAGACTGTCCGCCTGAGTGGTGTACTGACGGTCCTTGATGATATCGAGATAGAAACCACCCAGATCCAGTGAACAGAAGTTATGAACTTTCTGGTACACGTTCAGGAAGTTGTAACTGTCGTACGCCTCAATCACTTCATTCTGCAGACACAGAGCACGATCCACGGCCCAGCGATCCAGAGACATCATATCGTCCCACTCAACCATATCGGTTTCAGGGTTAAAGCCGGTCAGGTTAGAGAGCAGGAAACGAGCCGTATTACGAATACGACGATAACTGTCTGCAGTACGCTTCAGGATTTCATCAGAAACCGTCATTTCTGCGGTGTAGTCTGTGGCAGACACCCAAAGACGCAGAATATCAGCACCCAGAGATTTGAAGACCTTCTGCGGCGCAATAACGTTGCCCAGAGATTTGGACATCTTACGGCCGTTGGCGTCTACAGTGAAACCGTGGGTCAGCAGCTGCTTATAGGGAGGAATGCCTTTGGTCGCAATACCGGTCTTCAGGGAAGACTGGAACCAGCCACGATGCTGATCAGAACCTTCAACATAAATATCAGCCGGAGATTGCAGTTCATCACGACGATCCAGTACCGAGTAGTGAGTCACACCGGAATCAAACCATACATCCAGAGTGTCTGTCACTTTCACATATTGATCTGCATCTTCAGCAGGCAGTACATCGGCAGGTGCCAGATCAAACCAGGCGTCCATACCTTCCTGCTCAACCTTCAGAGCAACCTTCTCGATCAGCTCAGCCGTATTCGGGTGCAGCTCTTCTGTTTCCTTGTGGATAAACAGAGCAATGGGCACGCCCCAGGTACGCTGACGGGATACACACCAGTCAGGGCTCTGACTCAGCATGGATTCCATACGTTTGCGACCCCAGTCCGGTGTGAACTGAACGTCTTCCAGAGACTTCATGGCGGTATCGAGCAGACCTTCTTTTTCCATGCTGATAAACCACTGTGGGGTAGCACGGAAAATCAGAGGAGTTTTGGTACGCCAGCAGTGTGGGTAACTGTGAACCATCTTGGCTTTCGCCAGCACACGACCGTTGGTTTCCAGAACTTCAACAACCTTCGGGTCAACCTTGTAAACGTGCTCACCAGCGAACAGCTCAACATTGCTGCGGTAGATGCCAGCGTCGTCCAGATAGTTCAGTGTGCCAATGCCGTATTTCTTGCCAACATTGAAGTCGTCTACACCATGGTCAGGTGCGGTATGAACACAACCGGTACCTGCATCAGTGGTTACGTGGTCACCAATGATCAGAGGCAGTTCACGCTGGTAGAATGGATGAGCAACTTTCTTGCCTTCCAGCTGCGCGCCCAGAGTGCGGGCAATGATGGCGTAATCGGCAATACCGAAACGCTCCATGGCACTTTCCAGCAGAGCATCACCCAGAATCAAACGGGCTGGTGCACCATTTACTTCACACTGAACCAGTGCATAACCCAGTTCTGCGCCCAAAGTAACGGCCTGAGACGATGGCAGCGTCCATGGTGTGGTTGTCCAGATAACAACAGATACCTCACCTTCACCCTGCTCATTACCTTCAAAGTTAAAGGCAGACAACAAATCCGCTTCATCAAGAGCAGCGTAACGAACGTCGATCTGGGTTGAGGTCTTTTCCTGATACTCCACTTCGGCTTCAGCCAATGCAGAACCACCCACCACACTCCAGTAAACCGGTTTGTAACCTTTTACCAGATGACCATTGTCGGCAATCTTGCCCAGGGCACGGATAATGTCGGCTTCAGTCTGGAAGTCCATGGTCAGGTATGGCTTATCCCAGGTGCCGAGAATACCCATACGTTTAAAGTCTTCTTTCTGACCGGCTACCTGCTTGCCAGCGTATCCACGGCATTTCTTACGGAAAGTTTTAAAATCAACCTTATCGCCCGCCTTGCCCAGCATGCCTTCAACCTTGTGTTCGATTGGCAGACCGTGGCAGTCCCAACCCGGCACATAAGGCGCGTCAAAACCACTCAGGGTTTTAGACTTGATGATGATGTCCTTGATGATCTTGTTAACGGCGTGACCGATATGAATGTCGCCGTTCGCGTACGGAGGGCCGTCGTGCAGAATAAACTTGTCACGACCTTCACTGGCTTTACGAATCTCTTCATAGAGATCCATGTCATACCAGCGCTTGAGCATATCCGGCTCGCGCTTGGCCAGATTACCGCGCATGGGAAAGTCGGTTTCCGGCAAATTCAATGTATGCTTATAATCGGTCATAGTTGGATCTCATCATCACTTTTTCAGCAGTATCGACCTGGATACCACGCGAAAAACATCCCAATATGTTCATGCAAAAACACAGCGGCTAGCACTTGAACCTTCGAGTCCAACAATTATTTTCCCGCCGCAGGCGGGAAAATAATCAATTTATCCCGATTAAGTGTGTTCACGCACTTAGCTGTATTTTTCTAAAACAGTTTGTCCAGTAAACCTGAAGTTATCGTTTAAAAAAGTATTCAAACCAATAACATCAGGTCGTCAGAGTTGTTCGTGCCACTTTAATGTCTGCAGCGATTGCAGCCTTGAGCTCATCCAGCGAGTTAAACTTCTTTTCGCTGCGAATCTTCTCAATAAATTCTACCCGCAGTACCTGCCCATAAAGATCACTTTTGTGATCCAGCAGATGCACTTCCAGCAGAGGGTTTTCAGCCTCCACTGTAGGCCGGGTTCCAAGGTTGGCTACACCATTATAAGTAGCACCATTGATTCGTGCCCGAACCGCAAAAACGCCTTTCACAGGCAGAGCCTTTCGGTTCACTCGAATATTTGCTGTAGGGAAACCTAGCTTCCGCCCTAGCTTTTGACCGGAAATCACCTTACCCATCATGGTAAAAGGACGCCCCAGCAAGGCTTCTGCGCCATCAAGGTCGTCCTGAGCCAGACACTCCCGAACACGGGTGCTGCTGATTCGGCCGGCATCCATAATAACGGTTCGTGTATCACAGACCTCAAAACCACGTTGCTCACCCATCGCTTTAAGGTGGGCGTAGTTACCCGCGCGATTCAAACCGTAGCGGAAATCATCACCAACAATCAGGAAGCGTATGTCCAGACCATCCACCAACACCTTCATTACGAAGTCGTCAGGTGTCAGACTCTGCAAGCGTTCGGTAAAAGGCAGGCAAAGAACCTGATCAACACCCGCTTCTTCCAGCAACACCAGCTTTTCTCTCAGATTGGTGACCCGGGCTGGTGCCCTGCTCCCCTGAAAGAATTCTCTGGGCTGAGGTTCAAAAGTAATCACACATAAACGAACACCTTGTTGGTCTGCTCGCTTACGTAATGCCTCGAGTATCGTTTTGTGGCCCAGATGAACACCGTCAAAATTCCCTATGGTCGCAACACAGGCTCGATGCTCCGGTTTGATATTATGCATTCCGCGGATCAACTGCATTGGGCGGCTTATTCTCTGTTCAGACTGGCAAAGGCAGGGATTATATCGCAGGAGACAGGCTGGATACAGTACGCACAACCCAAGAGTCTCGTTATCGCCTGTCAGTTGTCCGCCCTCACGATTCAAACACTCAATGAATATGCCGAAATTCTGCTGTATCAGCTAATTATAAAGGCAAAGCAATGGACTCGCGCTCTGTATCCCGGCCAGACACAGCCAGTTACCGGCCTTTGCCTCAAACTACGCCTGCCAATACTTCAGCCAGAGCATTAGGACGGACCATTAGGCTTAGCATGCCAAAGAAGTTTCTACCTCCTGCCCATGACTATACCCGCTCAAAACTGCTCAACTATTTAATCAGGCCTTTTGCTTCCCTGTTTCGACTCATAGGCGTCTATAAGCCAGAAGTAGCAAAGAACCCAACATTTACTCGAATGATCGCATCACTTTCCAGCGCTCTGGATAATATAACTTCGTTACCTTCTCCGACAGAATCACTTAAGTCTCAGTTAGAACAGCTATCCGGCGCCTATCGAGATAACCCCCACCTTAGACAAGCCTATCAGCAGGGGTCAGGGCACTTGATGAGCCTGAGCAGTGAGATGGAGGAACTGACCACAGCGTTCAATCAAGCCAAAGAGGAAGCATCCGTTACCACTCTTGAATTGGACACATGCAGAAATAACAGAAAAGCAGCCTTTGCCCAGAAGCGCCTTAGCACAGAGCTGGCAGTTCTGATAAGCCAAGGCCAACGTCTTCAGGCACTGACTGATGAAGTAAACCAGGAGCTGGAACAACTGAATAGTTTATTACCGGATGATTATAAGCTCTCTGGAGAACAGCCAGAAAATGATATAGATCTGATTTCCGGACCTCTGGTTACTCTGGAAAGCCTGTTAGGGATAATGACAAATTCACCCGCCAGATCATCAACCCGGCAACGGCCAGCGACTGACAAACCTTCAGAACTACCACCTCATCAGATTGCTCAGCAATCCCAGAAAAGTATGCCTAAATCTGAGCCTGCTGATATTAACTATGTCACTGATATCTTGCCTTTAACACCTGACAATCTGGATCAAACTGATGAGACCGCTCCTCTGTCAGCATTGTCCAATAGAAGCACAACCGATCCCGTTTATCAGAATTTGGAGGAACTTAAATACTCCATTCAATACACCAGTAGGGCCATCAGACAAGTCCGCGATAAATTTAATGATTACACAGAGAAAGGTGGCAAGGCAGATAAGAAAGCACAGGCAGCCTTTCAACAGCAGGTCGATCACTTTCTACAGCTAGCCTCTCAGCTAGAAGACGAAGTGAAAGAAAGAAAGGTCTCCACTAATGACCTCATGAGATCCTATTCAGGCCATAATCCGGCCGACCCGGTTACGCATCCAATGCATCGTTTTCGCCTGCGAAACCAGGCCATTGAGGATATTCACCAGTGCAAGGTGATTGCCGCCACCTATCTGCAACACTACGAAGCCATTCATGAAACTATTGAGCAGTTAATCCTAAGTCTGCCAGTTCAAGCAGAAGATGAGATGAGAACACCTTTCGACGATAAACGTTACATGATTGCTGAAGAGGGGATGAATAGTGCGGAAAACGAAGAACTACTGAAATTTAGCCCGTCAGACTGGCCGATACTCCACAAACTTCAACACAATGAAGCATCGGCGAGAAAAACATTCAACCCAGGTCTATTCAGCTCACCTATTGGCGGTGGATAAACCAGAGCATTAGATATTTTTATTTCAAAACTGCATTAATACTCAATGCCTGAACTGCCGAATGCGAACACCCGTTATCAGTAGCGAGGCTGCGTAAGCGATCACCCCTGCAACAACCAGCTGCCCCATTTCAAACACTCTCTGCCAGAGCCCTGCTTCCAGCCACCACTCGGTATCTGCAGCCATATAAAACAGACAAGTCGCCAGAACCGTATTAGCAAACAGCAGTCTGGCAGCGTATTTCAGCCAACCATCGGTTGCCTTGAAAATGCCGGTTCGCTTTAGCCCCCAGAACAACATTCCGGCATTAAGAAACGCTGACAGTGTTGTCGCCAAAGCCAAACCTGCATGCTGTAACCAGAACACCAGCATCAGGTTAAACACCATATTGGCCGCCATGGCCTTGATGGCAATTTTCACTGGGGTTTTTGTATCCTGTCGAGCGAAGTAGCCCGGTGCCAGAACCTTGATCAACATAAAGGCAACCAGCCCCAGCGAATAGGCTTTCAAACTCATGGCCGCCATCAATACGTCATGGTTCTGCATTTCACCGTAATCGAACAGCGTCGCTATCAGAGGTTCTGCCAGAATAAACAACGCAACCGCCGCAGGCAGGCCGATCAACAGAACCAGGCGCAGTGCCCAGTCCAGTGTTTTTGAAAACTGACCACTGCTCTCTTCAGAATGTTTACGGGAAAGACTGGGAAGAATCACGGTAGCTATAGCAATACCAAACACACCCAGCGGCAACTCGGCCAACCGATCTGAGTAATAAAGCCAGGAGACACTGCCTGTCACAAGAAATGATGCCAGCACAGTATCCAGCAGCAAATTGATCTGACTGACCGAAACACCAAACAGGGCTGGAATCATCAGTTTCATGATTCGCTTTACACCTTCATGGTCTTTACCCCATTTAGGTGCAGGCAGCAGACGAATCTGCAACAGGAACGGAATCTGCAACAACAACTGTGAAATACCAGCAATCACCACACCCCAGGCGAGTGCCATAACACCGCTTTCAAAATAAGGTGTCAGGAACAATGTTGAGCCAATCAAACTCAAGTTGAGCAGTACTGGTGTAAAAGCAGGCACCGCAAAACGGTTGTAACTGTTAAGGATTGATCCAGCCAGTGCCGTCAGCGAAATCAGCAACAAATAAGGAAAAGTAATCCGCAGCATCTCACCGGCTAATTCCAGCTTTTCAGGCTGGTCAATGAAGCCGGGAGCGAACAGCCTGATCAATAATGGCGAAGCCAGCATACAGAGCATGGTGACAATGGTCAGGGTTCCCGCCAGAGTTCCGCTGACCCGCCGAACCAGCTCCTGCACTTCCTCAAAGCTTCTTTTGGTACGATATTCCGACAAAACAGGAACAAAAGCCTGAGAGAAAGCGCCTTCAGCAAACAGGCGGCGAAGAAAGTTGGGAATCTTGAACGCTACAAAGAACGCATCTGCCGATGCGGTAGAGCCAAAATAACCGGCAATCACAACGTCCCTGGCCAACCCAAGCACTCTGGACATCATAGTCATCACACCAACCAACAGGCTCGATCTCAGCAGGCTGGGTGACTTATTTGCTTCGACAGCATCCTGTGCTGACGATTTACTGGGCTCAGACATTCAGAAGACTCAGACTCTTGAAAAAACGGCCAATAATACCTCAGGAACTTCCCACATATACAGCATCATGGGGTTTCACGCAGTTCAGCGTCAAGCTCCGTTATTGACAACCCGAGTGCAAATAGGCATGATTCCGCGACTTGACTGTATGGGTATGGCACCTTTTTAGCTCTTGCCCGGGAGCTCTCTCGGTGACGCGGCAAACACCATGCTCAAAGCAGAGCGGCCCGAAGCTTCTCTGACTAAACAGTAAACCGGTTAACAAGATTTCAGGAGCCCTTAACATGGCTAACTCTCCATCTGCGAAGAAACGCGCTCGTCAAGCTGAAGTACGTCGTACTCACAATGCTTCCCTGCGCTCCATGGTTCGTACTTCTCTGAAGAAAGTAGTACGTGCTATCGAAGCTAAAGACGCTGAACTGGCTAAGACTGAGTACACTGCTGCTGTACCGGTTATTGACCGTATGGCTGACAAAGGCATCATCCACAAGAACAAGGCTGCTCGTCATAAGAGCCGCCTGAACGCTCAGATCAAAGCTCTGACTGCTTAATCTGAACGATGATGCAAAAAAACCGGCTTAGGCCGGTTTTTTTTACGTCTGGAGAAACGTTCTCAACAACAGATCAGCACCATATTGTCTCGATGCAGGAATTCCGGCTCACCTTCGTAGCCAAGCAATTCAGGAATCATCTTACTGGCCTGTCCCGAGATTTTCGAAGCCTCTTCCGAACTGTAGTTAATCAAACCTCGAGCGATTTCATTACCCTGCTCATCAACACAGGTCACCATTTCGCCACGCTGAAAGCTGCCTTTAACCGCTTTGACACCAACAGGCAGCAAACTCTTACCTTGAGTACAGAGCACTTTCACAGCACCAGCATCCAGAACCAGCTCACCAGCTGTCTGCATATGCCCCTGAAGCCACTGCTTGCGAGCCGCCATACGCTCATGATCAGGCAATAATAAAGTCCCCAGGTCCTCTTCTTTATAAAGGCGCTCAATCACCTGATCAATACGACCACCAACAATCACGGTTGCCGCACCGGAAGCTGCCGCCTGACGAGCTGCACGAAGCTTGGTCTGCATACCTCCACGACCAAGACGACCACTGCCACCACCGGCCATTGCATCCAGCGAAGGATCCTGAGCCCGGACTTCAGAAATCAACTTTGCCAGGCTGTCTTTGCGTGGGTCAGCGGTATAAAGGCCATCCTGATCAGTCAAAATTACCAGCATATCGGCTTCGACCAGGTTGGTAACAAGTGCGCCCAGGGTATCATTATCACCAAAACGAATTTCATCGGTGACAACGGTATCGTTTTCATTAACAACTGGCACTACGCCCATATCGAGCAAAGTATTCAAAGTGCTGCGAGCATTCAGGTAACGCTGACGATTACTGTGATCAGCATGAGTAAGCAATACTTGCGCGGGCTGAACACCATGGTATTGAAAACTGCTTTCCCAGGTCTGGACCAGACGAGCCTGACCTACAGCTGCTGCAGCCTGAAGCTCATTCAAAGCGGTCGGTCGATCTTTCAGGTTCAGTTTTTCCATACCAGCCGCTACCGCACCAGAGGAAACCAGAACGACTTCAACACCCTGTTTGCGCAACTGACAGATCTGGGTAACCCAGCCATTTATGCTGTTAACATCCAGACCACGACCTTCATTGGTCAGCAGGGCACTGCCAATCTTGATTACCCAGCGACGGGCTTTTTTCAACCTGCTTCGCTCACTCATTCCTCACTCCCTCAACAGCTATAAGCCCTTTTCATGCTCAATCTGAAGCCGCTATTCAACTATCCAGATACAATTTACCCGCCATAGGCGGGTAAATTAACAGGCTCTTATAACGAACATTAACAATAGTTAAGGTGCGTAGAATACCTCAACATCACTATCATCGTCGTCATCTTCATCGTCTTCCGCCAGCTTCGCAGCCTTTCGAGCCAGACGATACTGCCTGCGCTCTTCAGCCAACTCACGCATACGACTACGAGCTTCTTCTTCCAGCTTCTCGCGGGTTTCCGCTTCCTGAGCCGCAACGTTGTCGTCTTCCTTCTCCTGGAAGTTACGCTCTTCGATATAGGTCATCAGATCCTGAGCCAGCTTTTCGGTACCCTGACTGGCAATGGCAGAAACAGTGTAAACCGGCCCTTTCCAGTCAAGCCCGGAAACAACTCGATCACAGACTTCTTTCTGCTGATCGGCTGGCAGCAAATCCAGCTTGTTCAGCACCAGCCAGCGCTCACGCTCAGCCAGAGCCGGACTGAACCGTTGCAGCTCTTCGATAATAGCCTGAGCAACATGAACAGGGTCGCTTTCATCGTACGGCGCAACATCCACCAGATGCAGCAGTACACGACAACGGGACAAATGTTTCAAGAAGCGAATACCCAGACCGGCACCTTCTGCAGCACCTTCAATCAGACCCGGAATATCAGCAATAACAAAGCTGCGGTGTTTTTCAACACTGACCACACCCAGGTTAGGCACCAGAGTGGTAAACGGATAGTCCGCAACCTTTGGCTTGGCGTGGGAAACCGAACGAATAAAGGTCGACTTACCGGCATTCGGCATACCCAGCAAACCAACGTCAGCGATAACTTTCAGCTCAAGACGCAGTGAACGCTCTTCACCAGGGCTACCCTTTGTAGTCTGGCGTGGCGCACGGTTAACACTGGATTTGAAACGGGTGTTACCCAACCCGTGCCAGCCACCTTGTGCAACCAGCAATTTCTGACCAACGTGGGTCAGATCGCCAATGACCTCTTCGGTCTCATCATCAATAATCGTTGTACCAACGGGTACGGGCAGTTCCAGATCAACACCCTTGGCACCGGAACAGTCACGACCACGACCGGATTCACCACTGTCCGCCCTGTAACTGCGGGTGTAGCGATAATCAACCAGCGTGTTCAGATCGTTCTCAGCAACAATATAGATACTGCCGCCATCACCACCATCACCACCGTTAGGACCACCTTTGGCAATGTACTTTTCACGACGAAAACTCAAGCAGCCATTACCGCCTTTGCCCGCATAAATCTGAATAGTGGCTTCATCCACAAACTTCATTCAAAACCTCCTGCAGTATCGTCTACCGCAACACCGGTATAGCCCGATAATGCCTGCAAGTCAGTACTCATATTGTGAGTATTGGCAGAATACTGAGTTCCAGACACCACGAGAACACAACCGGCTTATCTTTTTCGACAAGCAGCTTTCACAAACCGCTTTTAAAAATAGGCAAAGCATATACAAGAAAGCCCCGCCAAAATAGCGGGGCTCTCAAGTAGACCAGATAATCTTTTCAGATCATGCTGATCCGGCAGCAGTCATTACGCAACTTCGATGCGAATGTACTTACGCTTCTGAGGACCTTTAACCTCAAAAACGACTTTGCCTTCAGCTTTGGCGAACAGGGTGTGATCCTTGCCCATGCCAACGTTCTCACCAGCGTGGAACTTGGTGCCGCGCTGACGAACCAGAATATTGCCAGCCAGTACAGCTTGACCGCCGAAGCGCTTGACGCCAAGACGTTTACTTTCTGAATCGCGACCGTTACGAGTAGAACCACCAGCTTTTTTGTGAGCCATGCTGCTATCCTTTTATCTCAGTCCTGTAACCGGCTACCACACCAGAAACCTGACTTTTAGTAAAATTAAATGAATCCTTTCGGACCCATCAGCTTATCAAAATGCGTGTCACCCGAAGGTAACAACGTCATTAGCCAGCGATGCTGGTGATTTTCAGCTCAGTGAACCACTGACGGTGGCCCATCTGCTTACGGTGGTGCTTACGACGCTTGAACTTGATGATCTTGATCTTTGGACCACGACCGTGAGCGACTACTTCAACAGTAACCTTGGCGCCTTCGATAAGAGGAGCACCTACTTTCAAGTCTTCGCCGTTAGCAATCAGCAGAACATCGCTGATGTCCAGGCTCTCGCCTGCAGCTACGTCCAGTTTTTCTACCTTCAGGGTAGTGCCTTCAGCAACACGGTACTGCTTGCCGCCAGTTTTGATAACTGCGTACATATTAATCTCCGAAAATCCTGTAATAGCCTTTTTGTCAAAGGCATCCGGCGAGATCCTGACTGAAATGTCGAGGGTACTCAATACCGGAATTTTCTAATCTATCTACGTCTATCTGATCATCGGTTGCACCACCTTTACGGTGAAGCAACAGCAGGCAGCGCCGCATAAGCTATGGCAGACTTTTGTCGAAACATTTCTGTTAAAACAAGAGTCCCATAACATGACAAAATGGACTGCTACCGTGGATTCTCAGTCAGATTCCAAGACAGGGGCGCAAATTTTAAGGAATTGCAACCGCCGTGGCAAGCCGTTTTGTCTATCCTTTGCCTGTGTTCTTTACCAGCTGTTCCGGTATTGATGACCAAACCCTCTTCGGAAAGCCCTGAAAACCTTTGCTACCACCCTCGAAACTGGCAGGGTTACGGTGGTAAGCCGCCATTCTTCCAATGGCCAGATAATGTCCGGCTGGTCATTAACCTGGTACTGAATTACGAAAAAAGAGCAGAACGTGACATGGCTGCTCAATGCACTCCTGAAACACGACCTTCCCACGCCGAGTTTTCTCATGCATAGAAACCTGATCATCAAGCCATTGTCTGCAGACAACTCTCAACAGCTGGCGGACTGGATAGAAACTGAAGGCTGGAACCCAGGCATTCAGGATGTTGATACTTTACTTCGAGCCGCCCATGCCGGTTGGCTGGGGATCTGGAAAGGGGAACAACTGGCAGGAATGGCATCGGTTTTTAATCACAGCTATAAGTTTGCCTTCTTTGGTCTCTATATTATTCAACCGGAGTTTCGGCAAAAGGAGTTTCGCCAACTGGAGCTGGGCATAACACTGAACCGGCATCGTTTACAAATGGCTGGCTATCGTAATATTGGTCTTGATGGTGTTATGGAGCAATACGACAACTATCGTCATATCGGTTTCAGGCTGGCTCATCGAACCCCCCGTTACATGTTCACCCAAATCGTCCCGAAACCTCAGCCCAACGCAATTTGTGATCTTAAAGAGATCACTTTAATAGAGCTTCTGGATTACGAACGAAACAATCAGCTGTTCCCCTGTCGTCGTAAAACCTACCTTAAAGCCTGGCTTACTCAAACTGATGCGACGGGTTTCTGCTATCGAATAAATCAGGAAATTATGGGGTACGGTATGATAAGACCCTGCATGGAAGGTTTTAAAATCGGACCTTTGTTTGCCAATACACCTGATATCGCTCAAGACCTTCTGCTTGCCTTGCTTTCGACTACCAATGGTCAGAAAACCTACTGTGATATTCCCGAAAATAATGAGCAGGCTTTATTACTGGCAGAGCAACTTGGAGGTACATTGTCGGGCTTTTGTTCCGCAAGAATGTATCGGGGCTTCCAGCCCGAGCTGCAATTGCAAAAAATCTACGGCATCACCTCCATAGAAGCCGGCTAATTCTTGTACACAACTTATACGTTTGCACGACGGTTTTTATCTTTCAGTATTTAATAGACGCTTTCTTATGTTTATCACTATAAGAGGCTGCTTAATTGAAAACTCTTGTTGGCAAAGCTAAAAAAGCATGACTACCCTGAAGTCATTTCCAACAGCGTTTGCGGTATGTCATGCAGGCTCCACTCACTGAAGAAGAACTTGATTCTTTTCTTGTACCGCTGTCAGAGGAGCATCCTGCCGGAGAGTTCATCAAAGGCAACAGGGCTCTGTTCAGACCGCTGAGAAACGCTTACAACATTGCTCAGACCAGCTTCCACAAGCTGGCCATGAACCCAGAAGATAATGAACTGGATGAGCTCAGGCAGGCCAATCAGGAAAACTGGCAGAGCCTCGAAGAACTCCTGCTTGATTGCCTGAAACAACACTCACGCGACCTTGAATGCATGGCTTGGCTTGCCATGGCTAGCCTGTTTTCCAGTCAGCCTTACGCACAGCTTGCCAGTATCATTCAGCTGACCGACCAGTCTTTAAACAGTTTCTGGCCGAAGGTTCAGCCTTACCTGCCCGATGAAAAGTGCAAAACAGACGATACCGCATATGAACGAGCTAACCATCAATATAAAGCTATACAGCGTCTGCTTGGCGAGTCAGAAGACAGTTGCCCTCTGGTTCCTCCTCTCTGCATGTTGCCATTGGTCGCCGATATTGATTTTGCTAATTACCAGAGAAGCAAAAGCAGCCTCCATGACTTAAAACAGCAGGTCACCTCGTCACTGCCTTCAGAAAAGTCGGACATAGTTGCTCGAATCAACGACATTCTGGCCGTTCAGGATGCTCTGGACAGCCTTGATGCCACACTCAAAAGACTCTTTACAGATGCTGGCGTCCATGTACCCACCAGCCAGTTTCTTCGCAAACAGCTGGATGCCAATCTACAGGCATTGAAAGACCTGTCTGACGGGATGATCACACCCTGGCCCCCCGACTTACACAAACAAACCAGCTTGATGAATGAACAATCTAAGCCTCAGGCCGAACCGAAACCAGAGCAGGAAGAAATTTCACAGAAAGAACCAGCTCAGTTCGACCAGCACAACATAGTCATGGATCGCGCCGGTTTCACCCGTGATCAGGCCTTTCAGCAAATACGCATGTTATCTGATTTTTTTCAACGCACCGAACCACAAAGTCCAGTGCCGTATATTCTGGAAAAAGCCATTCGCTGGGGCTATACCCCTTTACCACAATTGATGAATGAGCTGCTGCTGGGAAATGACAATCTGATGGGCAGAATTAAAGAGCTGACAGGAATGGACGAATCTGACAAAACACCCTTGCCAGCTCACGTAGTCAGTACAGCTCCTCTGTCAAACCAGTCTTTACAGAAGCAACTAGCAACACCCGATGCAAACCTGAATCAAAAAGAGTCTGAAAGTTCAATCCAGATAGAAACTGCCAGTCAGGAGCCTCTAAGCGTTGATCCTGCTCCTGAAAAGAGCGCACCCGAACAAAATATATCTCAAAAAAAAAGAGTAAATGAGCAATCCGTTTCATCGACCATGCCCTCCTCTCAAGGAGGCATGGGCATTCATAACCTCAATGATTTGAGCTAAATCGTTTTTCAAAGCTGCTTTCTGGCTTCACAGAATCAGCTTAAGCCCAGAGGACTGAAAGCTATGGCCAATATGTATATGAAACTGGGTGAATCCCAGAGCAAGGGTGATGCCACCTCAGCCTATACAGGTGGTGATAATGTCGGTGAAAAAGGCTGGTTTGCCATTCGATCATTCAGCTGGGGAGCCACCCGCTCAGTCACCATGGATATTGGTAATGGCATGAACAGGGATTCGGGCATGGTGGCCATGAATGAAGTGACGGTCAGCAAGGAACTGGATGGCGCCTCGGAAAACATTCTTTCTCATCTCTATGTTCCCGGCGATGAAGGCGATGTGGTCGATATTATCGTGACCAAACCCGACCGTTCCGGTGAAGGTGCGCAAGTGTATCTGCAGATACAACTGACCCATGCCCGCATTGTTAACTACAGTCTGAGCGCTTCTGATGGTGCAACCCCGTTCGAAACGCTGGCTGTCGCCTACAGCAAAGTGAAAGTGAAACACTGGAACGAGGAAGAAGGCGGCAAGCTCGAGCCAGGTGGTGATGTCACCTATGACCTGCCTACCGGTAAGGCCGAATCACATTCCAATAAGTAAAGGCTGAAGACGTATGGCCCTGAACACTCAGCATAAGCGCGTCAGCAAAAACCGCGTCAGCATCACCTACGATGTTGAAACCAATGGTGCCGTTGAAAAACGGGAGCTGCCCTTTGTCACAGGTGTGATTGGTGAGTTCTCCGGTGACAAACCTGAATCCGATAAGGATGAGGTTGATTTCCGTAAGTTCATCGACATCGATAAGGATAATTTTGACACCGTGATGAGCACCATCGGACCTGAATTGAAACTCAAGGTGGATAACAAACTGGCTGAAGACGACAGTGAGTTTGCCGTTGACCTGAAGTTCAATTCCATCAGGGATTTTGAGCCTGCCAACCTGGTTCAGCAGATCGAGCCACTCAAGGAATTGCTGAAAATTCGTAACCAGCTCCGTGAGCTCCTGGCTCAGGCTGATCGCTCACGAGATCTGGAAAAGCTGCTCAAGGAAGTTCTGCAAAATACAGAGGCTCTCTCAGGTCTCTCTGATGAGCTGGGTGTTCAGACTGAAGAAGGTAAAGACGAATGAGTGAAGCCCAAAAGGAGGCTGCTGCTGAAGGCGAAGCCTCTGAACTCAGTTTTCTGGACAGGGCGATAGAGGCAACCGCTCAAGTACCGCCTGATACGACCAAAGAATTACTGGCCAACCTGACACAGCAAGCCATGTCGGGAACAGTAAGCTGGAGCAAAAACCTGACCAGTACTATTGAGCAGGCAGTCACCGCACTGGATGGCAAACTGTCTGAACAACTGGCAGAAATACTGCATCAGGATAAGTTTCAGAAACTGGAAGGTTCCTGGCTTGGCTTAAACAAGTTGATTCGCAACAGTGAACTGGGCCCTCAACTGAAAGTCAGGGTTCTGGATATAAACCGCGATGAATTAATGGAGCAGTTTGAAGACGCACCGGCTGTTGACCGCAGTCGTTTGTTTAATATGGTCTACCAGCATGAATTTGGTACTGCTGGCGGTGAACCTTATGGTGTCATGCTGGGTGATTTCACCTTTACCCACAGTGACGAAGATGTTGCACTGCTTCGTTATATCGGTGAAGTGGCGGCAGCGTCACACACTCCCTTTATTGCAGCGGCTGCTCCGGAATCCCTGGGAATTCCAACCTTTGAAACCCTTAACGAAGGCAAACCTGTCGCGCCCGGCTTCAGTTCACCGGCTTATGCCAGCTGGAATGCTTTTCGAGACAGTGATGATTCCCGCTATGTCACTCTGACCATGCCGAAAACACTGTCCAGAATGCCCTATGGCAAAAGCGGTACAGGCATCAAGACCTTTGATTTCGAAGAGTTCCCTGCAGCCTCCGATGGAGAACGCCGCCCTCCAGAGGGCAATAACAGTTTTACCTGGAGCAATGCCTCTTTCGATATGGGCCTTTTAATGCACAACGCCTATACGGCATCAGGCTGGTGCACCGCTATCCGTGGACTGGAGAACGGCGGTAAAGTCGAGAACCTGCCTAACTTTACCTATAAAACTCAAGCGGGAGATCTCGCTCAGCAGTGTCCGACAGAAATCAACCTGACCGATGAGCGTGAAAAAGAGCTTTCTGATCTTGGTTTCCTGCCGCTGGTTCATTACAAGAACTCCAACTTCGGAGTCTTTATGGGGGCACAAACACTCCAGCGACCGAAAGAATATACCGACCCCGATGCAACAGCCAACGCCGCCATCTCAGCTCGACTGCCCTATATCATGGCCAGCTCAAGAATTGCGCACTATCTCAAGGTCATGGGGCGGGACAAAATTGGTTCCGCTATGGACCCCAATGATGTTCAGAAAGATCTGAGCACCTGGATTAGCCTCTACACCAACCCTAATGCCGTCGGTAATGAAGCCAGAGCCAAAACACCATTGAGGGAAGCAAAGATCATGGTTCAGGAACAGGCTGGCAGGCCAGGATGCTATTCCGCTGTCGCCTGGTTACGGCCATGGTTGCAGATGGAAGAATTGACTACATCATTAAGAATGGTCGCGAATATACCCGGTTAAACCTGACATCATGAGAAACCCATACCGGGCTGAAGCAACGGTTCAAAAGCTGGTAGCAGCCATTGATGAAATGGTCTGCCTCCAGCTGTCCGCCATTATTCAGCACCCCTCATTTAAATCTCTTGAGTCTCTGTGGCGTGGGCTTTCACACCTTGTGAACAGAAATCTTAATCCGGCTTCAGCCCTGATTAAGATACTGGACATGAACTGGGAAGAAGTCGCTGATGATCTCAACCTGAGTAATCGCTTTCAGTCTTCCCTGCTCTATCGCCTGACCAATCAGCAGGAACTCAATACGCTGGGGGGACATCCCTTTGGCCTGCTCGTGTTCGAGCATTACGTCAGTTTCAGTCAGGCACACTTTTCTGTTCATGATGAAATCTACACTCTGCAACTTCTGTCCGAACTTGGGCAAGAAACATTATGTCCGGTGCTTACTTCTGCCGCCCCTGACTTCCTTTTTACTGATGACCTTGAAGTCTGGAGTAATCCGGAACGTATCAGTCGTATTCTGGCCAGCGAAGACTTTAATGACTGGAGACGCCTAAGAACATTGCCCTCAAGTCGTTTTCTGGGGCTCGCACTTCCTCAGTTCCTGGTTCGATCTCCCTGGAAAGCCTGCTACAGCGGCATTCGATTTGATGAAGTTCCTATTGAAAAACCTGATAGCCACTACCTTTGGGGAGGCAGTGCATTTGCCTTGGCTGGGAACATTATCTGCGAATTCAACCGTATACACTGGTTCGGGTTTCTTCGTGTTGCAGAAAGAGGTGGAGCGCTGGTCAATAAAACCCACGATCCATCCCTGGTGGCCAGAGTTAAAATCACCGACCGTCTGGGTGAATTCTTCAGTGAGCAGGGCTTTATACCTCTTGAGACCTGTTATCTCGATCATCACCTGGCATTTTTTAATAATCGTTCTATCTACAACCCACCGGCCGGCCGGGATGACCTAAAGGTCATCAGTATGCTACAGACGACATTGATCGGCTGTCGCTTTGGCCATTACCTGAAACTCCTCATTCGTGAAAACATCGGTAGTTACGATAGTGCTGAAACCTGTGAACGGCAATTGAACATCTGGCTTCAGGAATACACCTCCGATGTTGATCAGGGCAGTGATGAGGTATTGGCCAGTTACCCGCTGAGAAAATCCAGAGCACGCATTCGCGGCAATAAATCACTGGGTATCTACCAGTGTGAAGTTGAGCTTCAGCCTCAATATCAGTTCGATTTTATTCGAACCAGCCTGGTTCTGAAGACTGACTCCAGTGAAATCAAGAGTATCGATCTATGAAACGGGGGCCAGCATCATGAGCAGTGACCTCCTGGAAAAATTGTTGCTGATTCCAGAAACAGGCAATAACAGAGCCGATCTAAAACGCTCGATCAGCCGCAACATCAAGGTTCTGCTGGAGTCTCGAAGGTTCATTGGTCATGTCAAAGACGTCTACCCTGAGAGCGGTTCATCGCTTTATGAACATGGTCTGGCTGACTGGAGCATGAGCAGGAATATCTATCAGGGTAATCGTATCTGCAGAGACATTGTGGAACTACTGGAGAAATTTGAACCCAGGTTACACAGCGTTGTTGTTGAACGGGCTCAGGCACAACATCGGGATAATTGCCTATACTTCCGCATCGAAGGCTCTCTGGTGGGCGAAAACGATGAAGAGTCGACACCTGTCGTTTTTGATACCTCCATCAGCCTGACGTCATTCCATTTTGAAATAGAGGAAAGCAAGCTTGCCTGAAACTCTACTGCCCTGGTATGAGAGAGAGCTTGACTTCCTCCGCAACCGGGTTGAACACTTTGCCAGTGAACACCCTACTCTGGCCAAACGTCTTGGCGTGAGGCGTGACGGCATTGACGACCCCCATATGCTCAGACTGGTGGACGCCTTTGCCTTGTGCAATGCGCGGATGTCCAGACAACTGGCTGAAGAATCTACCCAGATTTCCAACAATCTGCTGCAAGTACTTTTTCCTCTTGCTCTGCAACCCTTGCCGTCGGCCAGCCTGATTCGCGTGCGACCTTCTCCGAATCAAGCTGAAGTGGCCACCGTTCCCTACGGAACACGGTTAAGAATGCATATTGACGAAGAACAGTACTGCCAGTTTCATACCACAGCCGAACTGCAGCTCTGTCCCTTCGATATTGTCGCCAGCGCCATCATCATGAGTCCATTTGATTTGCCCACCCGTAATATTCCAGAAGACAGCAATGGCGCCATCAAACTCGACCTGCAGTTGCTTGACCACTCACGGAGCTTTGACTCACTGGCAAGCTTTAACGACTTGCATATTCACTTACAGGGACTACTGAAAAATCACGGTGCGATTTACGACTACCTGTTCAAAGACACAATAAAAGTGATCTTGCTTGATGATGAGGGCAGAGAGTGTGAACTGTCACTGGATAATATTCAGCCGTTGGGATTCCGTCAGGAAGAGCGAATGCTGACACAGCAAAACTCCACGTTTCTTGATAACCAGGTAATTCTGGAAATGCTGGCCTGGCCCGAGCTTTTTTATGGTTTCAGAATCGAAGGGCTAAGTGAGTGCTTCAGTGAATTCAGTGGCAATAAACTCTCACTGTTGTTTTTTTTGAAAAATGTGAATGAATCAGCCGCCCATACCATGGAATTTGTTCAGCCCATGCTGGGCTGTGCACCTGTTATCAATCTGTTTGAACAACTTGGAGAGCCTGTCGTTATTGACCATTGCCAGCTGGATTACCCACTGATTCCAGACAGCCAGTCTCCGAATCAGATAGAAGTTCAAACCGTTGAACGTATTCTGGATATTACCGATGAAGAGCCCTTCATTATTCCCAGCCTGTTTGGTCTGAGACACAATGAGCCTAATCATCACTGCTTCTGGCAATATCATCCTGCCGACCATGAAGAAAATGACAGAAGTCGTATATCACTTGTTTATCCTGAGCTTGATCTTCAGAAAAACCAGACCCGGGTCATTTCACCCCTGCTGTCCTGTCACAATGGCAGTCAGGTTTTAAAACTGTCAAATGATCCCGAAATAGAGTGTCTGGATAACCTGAACCTGCCGGGGAAGATACAGCTTTTATCAAGACCAACTGCTCCTGCCTACAGAAGTTATAACATTAGAGATCGCCTGAACCTTCTGGCTCATCTCAGTAAAAATTTCAGCACAATACTTCTGCCGGAAGACACCAGTGCTTCTCTAAGGTCAGTGCTCGAACTCTATGATTTTCGTGCAAACCCCATCAGTTCAGCCTGGCTCAATGCTATCAAATCCATGTATTCAAAGCCAAAAGTTGCCTGTCTGCAAATTATGAATCACCAGTGCTATTCATGGGGTAACGAAGTCACTGTAACCCTTCATGAAGGCAAACTGGAAAACAGTTCCATCATGCTGCTTATTCACATGCTGGATTTTCTTGCTGGTCAACTGGCAGGCTTTCAAAGCTTTATTCAGCTGATCTTTCAACTGGAAGGTCGCCCTGGGGAGTATTACCGATGTTCACGCCGTCATGGCAATCAGACCAATCGTTGATTGACAGCCTGATCATTACACCCTGGCGCTGGCAGTTTGACCAGGCCTGTCGGGTTATAGGTCAAAGCCACCTACCGGTTCGCTTTACCAGCGACCCTTCCTACCAATTTCCTGTCAGTGAGATTACTGCCAGTAAACTCAGCCATGATGGCTGGCAGATAGCCTCCACAAAAACCGCCATGACGGGGTACTACAGCACTCTGCCTTATTACTATCAGGACGTAGAACAGCATCAGCGAGTTAATCTCGATAACAGTGGTCTGCACGACACTCTTGACCTAATGAATCAGCGAATTCTGGAACTGACCAGCCAGATGAGTCAACGAACCCGACTTGGCATTCGCTATGAAGAACGCTATCGCCGGGGGGACAGCCTGGCAGGTACTCTGCTGACACTGGCTGGTCTGCCTGAATTAAACCAGCTTCAGCAGTCTCCGCCTGAAAACATCCTTAAGTACGCGGCTATGTTAGGAAGAAAATCTACCTCCATGGAAAAGCTGGCCATAACATTAAGCGACTATTTTGGTGTTGATGTTCATCCAGTTTGCCCTGCAGTGGAACGAATGATGTTGGCTGAAGACTGTCCGACACGTCTTAGAAGCAAGAACAAAGGTAAAGGGCATAATATAGGCTACCTTGGAAATTCCGCTTTACTGGGCCAAAGCTGTTACCTTCCCTGTGCCCGTGCAAACCTGCAGATCGAGATACACAGCCTGCAGGACTTTGAAGATTTTTTCAGTGATCAGGGGCTGATACCTGCCATTAGGGAAGTCTGCAGTATTTACTTCTCCGGCAGCAGTTGGGTCTGCATAACATTAAAAATCCCTCGGCGTTTTCTGAAGCCTCCCGTACTGTCAGCAAAGTCTTCATCTCATACAGCCTGCCTCAATCGATTCAGTTGCCTTTGTCCTGAGCTCAGGCCTGACCAGAACCTGATTTTGAATATGCCGGAGGTCTCTAGCAATGCAGCAGCTTGATCTGAAAACACTGATCGATCGCCTGTCTCCAGAACTGCGTTCAGCGCTCGAATCTGCGGCAGCTCTATGTGTCAGCCGAAAACACAAAGCGATTGAAATTGACCACTGGTTGTTACAATTGTTCAGAGAACCCGGGCATGAGATGCAGCAACTGATCAACAGCCAGGGAGTCAATGCTCAAGCCATTATTTCCGATATTGAAAACCGTCTGCAGCGGCTGGGTAAAGGCTATGAGCAAACACCGTCGTTAGCGCCGGATACTGTCTCACTGGTTCAGGATACCTGGCTACTGACATCGGTGAATTTTCAAAAAGCCACCATGACGCCCTGCGACCTGATTCTGGCACTGCTGGAAAAGGACAGTTTTAACCTGCTCGACACCCCAACAGCGGTAGAACTTAAACAACTGTCTCGTGAGAAGCTGAAAGCTATTGCTGAAGGTCAGGAATCATCGGCTCACCCCCTGCCTCGCGGACAATCTACAGGAAAATCCGCACTCGACAAGTACAGCAATAATATGACCGAGCAGGCCAGAAACATGCCCTGCGATATTGTTGGCCGTGACAGTGAAATACGACAAATTATAGATATTTTATGCCGAAGAAGGCAGAACAACCCCATTCTGGTGGGTGATGCCGGAGTGGGTAAAACAGCTGTAGTAGAAGGGCTGGCTCAGAAAATCATTGACGGTAATGTTCCCGAAAATCTTAAAGGTGTTGAACTTCACAACCTTGACCTGGGACTACTGCAGGCAGGTGCCAGTATTAAAGGCGAATTTGAAAACCGCCTGAAAGATGTAATGAACGAGGTTAAGCAGTCACCTCATCCGATTATTCTGTTTATTGATGAAGCTCACACATTAGTAGGCACCGGCGGTGCCGCAGGCCAGAACGATGCTGCCAACTTGTTAAAACCCGCTCTGGCCAGAGGTGAACTGAAAACCCTCGCCGCAACTACATGGGCAGAATACAAAAAGTTCTTTGAGAAAGACGCAGCTCTTACTCGCCGTTTTCAACCCGTTAAAGTCGCTGAACCGGATGAAACAACGGCTGTTCAAATGACCCGTATGGTCGCCCGCTCGCTGGAGAGCCATCATGGGGTCAGAGTTCATGATAATGCGGTAATTAATGCCGTAAAACTCTCTATTCGCTACCTGCCTGAACGACAACTTCCAGATAAAGCAATCAGCTTGCTGGATACCGCCTGTTCACGGGTCAGTCTGTCTCACAACACGACACCCGCTGCACTGGAACAACTTCAGGAAAAAGACCGCTTTCTGACAGCAGAAATTACCGAGTTGCAGCGGGACCAGGCCATAGGCACTGAACTCAGTGAACAGATTGAAGAATTGCTTCATCAGCAGCAAAGCAATCTGAAAGAACTGGAAGAGCTTCAGCAGCATTGGCAAAAAGAGCAGGCTCTGGCGAAAAGAGTTTTCGAACTCGAACACGCCATTGATCAACAACTGTCCAAAACGGATGAAACCGTTTCACAGGAACTATCAGCTAAACAATCAGCGGAGCTCTCTGACTTACAACTACAACTGGCAGAGTTACAGGGTGAAAAGCCTTTAGTACTGGCCAGAGTTGATATTAATGCAGTTGCCGCGGTAGTCGCTGAATGGACCGGTATTCCTGCCGGAAAAATGCTCCGGGATGATATTCAGCGCCTGCTGAACCTTGAGGAAAGCCTCCAGCAGCGCGTTATTGGTCAGAACCAGGCCATATCAGAAATCTGCAAAAGTATTCGCATTGGTCGTGCGGGATTGTCAGACCCCAGAAGACCTACCGGAGTTTTCCTGATGTGCGGCCCTTCCGGTGTCGGTAAAACAGAAACAGGGTTAGCCATTGCCGATCAACTTTATGGCGGCGAGCACAACCTTACTGTTATTAATATGACCGAGTTTAAGGAAGAGCATAAGGTATCTATGCTACTGGGAGCACCTGCAGGCTATGTGGGTTACGGCGAAGGCGGGGTATTGACCGAAGCGGTTCGGAGAAGCCCCTATTCCGTCCTACTGCTGGACGAAATGGAAAAGGCGCACCCTGGCGTCCACGATATTTTCTATCAGATATTTGATAAAGGTCGTATATCAGACAGTGAAGGCCGGGAAGTCGACTTTCGACAGACTATTATCATCATGACCACCAATGCAGCCGACAACACTATCTGTGAACAAGTAGAGCAATCTCTGGATGTGTCAGGCGAAATACCTGAAATGAAAGCAATTATGCCTTCCGTTAATGACGCCCTGCTTCACTATTTTAAACCGGCATTTATTGGTCGTTTGTCTGTAGTGCCTTACCTTCCTCTGGCTGACGACGACATGGAAAAAATCTGTCGGCTGTCCATGAATCGAATCAGAAAGAACCTTAAAGAACGCTATGCTGCCAGCTTCACTGTTGATGATGACGTGGTAAAACAACTGGTTGCCTGGAATCAGTCACCTCAGACAGGTGCCAGGGCAATAGAACAGCTAATCAATCGAAACCTGATGCCTCAGCTGGCTGCTGAATGCCTTGCTCTAATGGCTCGAGATGAAAAAGTACAATCCGTTCACGTATCTCTGGAGAATGAAAAAATTGTCTATCATTTGAACCAGCCAGAGTCCTGAA
Organism: Endozoicomonas sp. OPT23; assembly: GCF_009653635.1. Lineage (GTDB taxonomy): Bacteria > Pseudomonadota > Gammaproteobacteria > Pseudomonadales > Endozoicomonadaceae > Endozoicomonas_A. Next base: position 102,748 of record NZ_PPFD01000005.1, read on the forward strand.
TCTCTTCAACCCGGCAGCAGGCCTGATCCGTCACAGAAGAAGCAGTAAATGGATACCATTGACCCCAGAGAGCGTCCACTGATTGCCAAGCCAGAGGGCAGCGATGAGTTGATAGCCACAGAGCTGCACAGTCGTGAGTCTTTGGGAGCACCGTTCGAGCACAGAGCGATTGTGCTAGGCAGAAACCTTGATCACAGTGCGTTTCTGGGAAAAGGGATCAGCTTCTGTTATCAGCCAACCCAGGCTTCCAGCCGGGTCAGGGAACGTTTTTTTCATGGCTTCTGTATTCAACTGCGAGAACTGGGACAGCAACAGTATTATGACTATGATATGTATGAAGTCATCAGTCAGCCTTGGACCTGGTTTCTCGATCAGCGCATCAACTGCCGTATCTTTCAACAGCAAACCACCAGCGACATTGTTCGTGCCATATGTAAGGAGCACAGTTTTCACAGCCAGCTTGATATTAAAGCGTCAGGGGGCAGCAAGCGGGAATACTCCGTTCAGTTTAACGAAAGTGACTGGCACTACCTCTGTCGTTTGATAGCGGAAGAGGGTTGGTTCTGGTTCTTTCAACAGGACAGTGACCAGCACACACTGGTGATCGCCGACAACAATAGAGCTTTTCAGGATTCAGGTGAAACCGACGTCGAGTTTGTCACCGACAGTAATAAGCTGGACAGAGCGCTGACTGAGTGGATTCACGACTATCAGATACCACCAGCCTCGGTCTCCATGGTTGACTATAACTACGAACTGGCCAAATCCGTTCAGGCAGACAAGGCCAAAAGCACTAGCAGCCTTAATCGCCAGAAAAGCCTCAGTCATTACTACTACCCCGGAAAATTTGCTGATCAGAATGCCGGTAAAACCCGAACCAGCAGCCGTATGTCCTGTCTTGATACCCGTTTCAGCCAGGTCTCCGGTCAGGGAGCATTAGCCCGGTTTTCAGCAGGCAGTTGTTTCAAACTGGATCATCATCCTAACCGGTCAGAGCAGCAGAAATATTTTTTGAAAGAAGTTCAGCACACATTGCTGACCGGTGAGGATGGGCGTTCACTTGAATACCAGAACCAGTTTATCTGTCTACCTGACTCTGTTAACTGGCAATCTGATACGCCCATGGCTAAACCTTCCATCCTTGGACTGCAAAGTGCCACGGTTACCGGACCTGATAACGAAGAGCTGTATACCGATGAATTTCACCGCATCAAGTTGCAATTCCATTGGGATCAGGAGGGTGAAAGTAATGAAGACAGTTCTTGCTGGGTGCGTGTCGCACAACCGGTCACCGGTAACAGTTTTGGCTGTCAGTTTACGCCCCGTATTGGCGATGAAGTGCTGGTCAGTTTTCTCGATGGCGACCCTGACAGACCTCTGGTCGTAGGCTCTGTCTACAATGGCTCTCAGGCACAACCCTACGAAGTACCAACACAACAGGGGCTTAAACTGCAATCAACACCTCAGGCCGGCAGTGACAACTTTTCCGAGCTGCGCTTTCACTGCAAAAAGGATGAAGAACTGCTTTATCTGCAGGCGGAAAAAGACCTTCAGGCACTGATTAAAAATGACCGGCTGGAAACAGTTCAGGGTAAAGCAGAGCTGACCATCGAAAAGACATCCGAACGAACCGTTAAGGAAGATGACAGCCATAAAATAGAAGGTGCGCAGACGACAGAGGTCAGCAAGGATGTGCAATTGAAAACCGATGGTAACCATCAACTGGAAATAGCTGGCGATTCCAGTCAGAAAACCGATGGCAATTACGAGCTTAAAGTTCAGGGAAAAACGTCTGCCGAAAGTACCGGCGATCTGGCACTGAAAAGCCAGGGAAATATAAAAGCCGAAGCAGCCAATTCAATGTCCCTTGATGCCACCAGCATTAAAGGTTCGGGCAAAAGCTCGGTAGAACTGTCGGTAGGTGCCAGTAAGATATCACTGTCTGCGAGCTCCATTGAGATGAGTTGTGCCACCAGCAGCATTAAGCTGTCTGCATCCGGTGTTGAGATTTCCGGCATGCAGGTGAAGGTGGACGGTAAAATAACTGCAGAAGTTAAAGGTGGCGTTTCAGCCGCCTTGGAAGGCAGTGTCAAAACCGATGTTAAAGGCACAATGGTCACTATTAACGGAAACGCCATGACATCAGTAAAAGCAGGTGCCATGGTCGAAATTCAGGGCGCTATTGCCAAAATAAATTAAGTGTGCAGACGCACGTAATCGAATATTAAATGGCTATATCCCCGCCGGTGCCGGGGGTATAGCTTATGAATTCATATGTTCGGGTACTTAGTAGCGATCTAGCAGAACCTCTCTGGAATAGAAGTCAGCTGACATGAAAGTCCTGAAACAAAATTTAAAAAAAATCCCCTACCCAAAAGCGATTCAAATACTGGATCGTTATCAGCTGTCTCCCGATTTCAAAAAACAGATTCTGCCTGATACCACCCCCATTGAATTGATCAAACAAAGTTATAGAAAGAAACAGTGGCAGGAACTCATTACTTTTCTTTGTCATGCACTGACAGCTTCAGAAGCCATATGTTGGGGTTACAAATGCCTGGTCAACTCCGGACTGGTTTTTAATAATGAAGAAGAAAAAGCTCTGGCAAGAGTGAAACTCTGGTTGGATCAACCTTCTGAAACGCACCGCCGCTTAGCTGAAGTAGCTGCCAGCCAGACTGGACTGGAGTCGCCCTGCGGGCTTTTAGCTCAAGCGGTATTCTGGAGCGGAGGCAATATCACGCCTGTTAACGGACCTGACTGCCCTGCCCCGGCTTATTTGCATGGTCATGCAGTTGCCGGTGCAATTTACATGACCTGCCTGCTCGCAAATTCTGATCAACCCGAACCTCAGTTGAAACAGGCAATAAGGTTGGGTCTATCAATCGCCTATGGTCACCGGACTTATTAGCCTTTTATTTTTTGACCCAGTAACCAGCCACTCAGCAAACACGCTCCAGCAATCAGTCCAATGAAACCACTGGCCAGCGTTGGCAATATTGTCTGAATCAGCGGATTTGTTGTCATTTGCTGCAGATAACTTTCGATGCCTGGAATCCCGTGCATCAGGATACCCCCACCGACCAGAAACATAGCGATGGTGCCAACCACAGAAAGAGTTTTCATCAGAAAAGGCGCAAACAGTAAAAGACCACGGCCTAAAGATTGAGTAACAGTGCCACCACTCTTATTCAACAGATAGAGACCAGCATCATCCAATTTAACGATAGCGGCAACCAAACCATAAACGCCGACAGTGAATAACACAGCAAGACCTGACAGCACAGAAATACGGGTCAGCAGCTCCGACTCCTGAACACTGCCCAACACAATTACAATAATCTCGGCAGAAAGAATGAAGTCGGTTCTAATTGCACCCCTTATTTTTTTTTGCTCAAGCATTTCAGTCGTTTCTGACGACAGCCCGGGAGTATTACTGGCAGCACCAGAAGCATCATCAGAGTGCAGGAATTTATGACTTATTTTCTCAAAGCCTTCAAAGCAGAGGTAGGCTCCACCCAGCATTAACAGAACATTAATAGCCCAGGGCAAAAAAGCACTGATCAGCAATGCTGCCGGTACCAGTATTAGTTTGTTAAGAGAAGAGCCTTTAGCAACCGCCCATACGACAGGCAGTTCCCGATCGGCTTTGACTCCTGATACCTGCTCAGCATTCAAGGCAAGATCATCACCCAGCACACCTGCGGTTTTCTTTGCGGCCACTTTTGACATCACGGCGACGTCGTCAAGCATAGTGGCTATATCATCAATCAATGCCAGCAGGTTTGCGCTTGCCATATATAATCTTCCTGATTTTTTGAGGTCATAATAAGAACAGAGGCAAGTGAACTTAATCAGCTCTACCCATGTCACGAACAGGGTAGAGCAGTCTAACATTCGATAACCTGTGTCTACACACTTATGCTGTGTGAACCATAATCAGAAAATATGTTCTGACAGTTGCACCCTGTTATACAACACTGGGTTAAACGGATTTATTCTGCGATCCAGCGTTGCTTCCAGTTTAACCTGATAGCCCTTTAGCTTGTACTGAATGACAAGCCGGTCATCGTTCCGCCACTGCTGGCTGGCAAAAACAAAATGAAACCATGCCCAGGGGCCCAGAAAGGATTGCTGAGCCAGCACCAGCCTGTCCCGATTCAGTGTCACTAGCATATTTTCGGTACTGCTGCCTGGCCAATGCCTGTCCTGCCATAGATGAGGCCCATGCTGATATATAAATTTACCCAAGCTGTCTCTAATCGATAGCTCGGAGGCTGCCGGAGATAATTCAACACACTGAATTCTAAACGTTACCTTCATCTGTCCATCAGGACTGAATAAAGCCGCTCTCATTTTTTGCACATATTCCAGTTGCTTCAAAAAACCTGAGCTGAGTGGCAAGTGATGTCCATTAACGGAGTTGGGAATCCAGCCATCAAAATTAAGGAAGTTCGCGAGAATCGTATTAATAAAGCGATCCAGAATTCCGTCGGGCTTGAAGAAATCCACAAAATCTTCAGGCCGGACATCTTTCCGTGCCGTTGGTTCTATAGGGAAATGTCGATCCAGATACTGTCGCCAATAAGGATAGATGCGCTGACTCCACTGATACTGGACATAATCAGTCGCCCCCTTGATGTAGGTTGCCATGACCTGGTTGGCCAGTTGTTCCAGCCAGAATTTAAGCGGTCCTTCCTCTGTACTGGCCAAATAGAAAAGATCATCAAGGCTGTTTTTCTGGTGGCCCATAATTTTATTGGCTTGAGTAAAAAAACCCAGCCCATTGTCTGATTGATTAATCGCCAGCTGTAAATCGCTGAGTACAGCAGCCAACGCCTGATTCACAGCCGTCTGTTTTTCTGGAGAGAGTATTCCAAGTTCATCAAAGGCCTGATTGACCGTGATAGGGTGGCTGCTCTGCTGCCTGTTTACTACTACTTTACCGGATGGCGATGATGCATTTTTCTTTGAGTCTTTTTTATCAGTCTCAGGTGCCAGTCGGGTTTCATACTCAATCGTAGCCAACAGGCTATGCAGTGCAGCCCTCTCTCCTTGAAATAGTGAGGCTATTGTCTTAACCAGATCATCGGGACGATTGATTTTCTTGAGGTTGATACGCCCGATCAAAGCTTGCCACTGTCTTATGTAGTTCTGAAAATAAACCTTACGAACTTTTCGGCTGACCAGTTCCAGCTCTTTGCTGGAAACCTCGGGATAGCCCTTCCGTATCAGGTTAAGATCAATGACCTCACGTCGGACCAGTCCTGATGTTGGCCCAAGATCCATCTGCTCATAAGTTGCCCGAGTATAGAGGGCAGGAAAACCTTTTGAAGCATCTGCCACCTGAAACGCATTGAGTACGCTCTCCCCCAGAAGAAGGTCGTAGCTCAGGGTACCGGAGAAGTCATCCTGTACCTGAATCTGGTCCATCACCAACTGCTCTTCACTCTGCCTGGACAGGCTTACTCTTGCCTTATCAATCAGTCCCTTATCGGGATAAATACTGGTAAACGGCAATGACCACAAATCTTCAAGCAGCAACTCCAGCCCCTGCTGACTGGACAAAGACAGTTCCATATCAACGGCCATCGCCAGAATATGTTTTTGCAACAGTTCCGGCTCCAACAGCTCTGCCTGAAACAGCATCAGATAGAACTGCAGATCATCTACTAAGGATACCGACTGTACCGCTTCCGAATTTTTCAGTCTGCCTGCAAGTGTTCTGGCGATAGGTTTCAGCAGCCACTGCTGTAATTGCTGCTGATAGGCCCGATTAACCTTTCTGGACATGGCCGAATCAAACAGTCCCATGTGATAAAACCAGTGAGAGGTATCATGGTACTCTTCATTCAGCTTTTTGAACGACAAAAGTGGCTCAATAACCTGAGCAACCGCTGGCTGCTTTTTAAGGCCTGACATGGTGTACTGATATTCAGGAATTACTTGCTTTAACTGATCAAGCAGCTGGCTGTTGTATTTTATATGCCAGGCAAAGATCGAAACCCCTGCCAGGAAAAAGCCCGCAAGCAGTATTGAACTCAGGGACATCAAAGTCAGTCGTATTTTTCTGGCACTGACAGACTCACCTACCCGCCCCAGTTCATCGAATACAACCCTTGGTAGAAAATGGCGGTTAAAATAGCTGTGATTTTCCGCTACCTGTACCTGCTCGGACTTGACCATAAAGCCATGTTTCAGAGCAATCTCGGAGGCCAGCAGGTTACTGGCATTTCCCTGCTGGCCACAGGAATTAAACCAGACTCCTTTAAAATCAAGGTGCACCTGATTCTGGCGGGCAACAAAAACCTCATCGCAGAAAAAAGTCAGTCGTTCACCCAGAAGGCAAAACTGCAGGACATAACGCATCTGGACTAACCGTGAATTGACGTTTTTTTCCTGATAACTGGCGGTAAAAATCAGGGAAAAGAGTGACTGGTGAAAATCTCTGAAAGCATCGCTAAAACTGCTTCGGCTGTAACCATCAAGAAGACAAAAACCTAAGGGTTCTGATTGCTCTTGATGGCTAAGGGTTCGGAAAAAATCAGTAAAACCACTCAACCGGTCCGACTGGGTTAACAACAACCAGACGGGGAGCTGCATGGCAAAACTCTGATCAAGCTGATAAAGCCGCCAACGCATCTGCCTGGCCAGTTCCAGAAGGCTGGTCGGGTGCTTAACGACCAGCTGATCTAATGACAGACTGGCCAACAAACCTGTCAGGGGTTGTCTCGGGCGCTTTCTTTTCAGTAGTTTCATAAGCTGCAGCCAGATCTGCTCTTCCATCTGACTGCGCTCTTTATGGTAATAATCTCCGGCCAGCTCGATAATGACCGAACTTTCTCCGAGCCAGAACATGACACCCGAAAGATCGCTGCGCGTACCCGCTATTTTTTCAAAACCTGAGTCAATTAACCAGGATGTCTTACCGGCACCTTCTGTCCCCAGAATCATTAGCCATGGCAGATGATAGGGGTTCGCACCATGAAGCTCTTTCAACTTTTTCCATAGTTCACGCCAGTTCTGATTCAATTGAGCAATAGCCTGGCGGGTTTCTTTAACGCCTTCTTCTTTACCACTGCCCTTATTTTCCTGTTTGCCTGAAGTTTTTAATCGCCCCATTAATGGTTTGAAAAGAACCAGTACAAGCCCCGCCATCAGAGCCAGCATTAACCACTTTTGTTGAATTCCAATCAGAAATCCATACAGCTGCCTGCCTGCTGAAGGAAAAAAAAGAATGGCTAGCAACGCCGCCAAAACCAGCAGAGGCAAGACAATTAAAATCAGTTTCTTCATAGCACAGCTAATCTGATGTTGTACGGATATTTTGGTTGGCTGAATTCAGCACCTTTTCCAGAACATCCACAGAGAGAGTATTGGTGTGGCTAATCCAGAAATGGCATCCAACAGCCAGAACCAGAAGGGTTACAACAAGTCCACTGACCCATCGGTGCAGCTTCAACTGACTTAATGGTTGCCACTGATGAGTGGCAGTAGAAAGGTTATTGGTATTTCTTCTTTGACGGTGCTCAATTATTTCCTGATATAACTGATCAGTGAGATCCACCAATGGCCTGCTGCTACCGTTCAGATATTGCCCATGAAACCCCATTCTCAACAGAAGATAAGCCAGCTCCAGAAAGTCGATCATGCCTGCAGTATTCTGGCGAGCCTGATTGATCAGTAAAAAAAACACTTCACCGGCGTTTCTCTGCTGAAACATACCAGCAACCAGGCTGTGATTTTCCCAGCACAGGTTTTGTCCCCACCAACTCCGCATGGCCTCTTCATCCAGAGCCGCACAGAGTAAATAACAGGCTTTTTCCATCACCCGGGTAGAGTAGTCCGCCTTCAGTCCACGGCCGTGAAACTCGGTGATACGTTTTTTCAGGTAACTGTAGAGCTCAGGTGCATTGGGAGTAGACTCGGCCATATCCATTGTCGTTAATATCGCCAGAACTTCTGCGGCAAGATTTATCAGCATGTTTTCAGAACCTGAAAACGACTGCAGCTGGGTAGTTACGTCATGACAGGTAATGTCATTAACCGTATTACCGCTCTCTTCGAGAACCATGATGACCTCGTTTATCGGATAACATAACAGTCAATCTGGACATCTTCTGGCATCTGTTCATCAATATGCAGAGCCAGCATGTCACCGGTTCGAATCATTTCCTGCCAGAGCTCGTCCTTATTATCCACTTCAAAGTAACAGCTGTTTCCTTTGGCTTTCAGCTCTAGAGGTGAAGTTGCCAGCAGTCTTAGCTTCACTCCAGAAAGAGCATTGCGAACCCGTTCTGCTATTCGGTTGTGGCCACAAAGTTTCCCTGATAGCGGAAATACCTCTGCGGTTCGGTCCCTACCCAGACTGGACGACACTGACAGGACAAAACGACTATCACTGAACAGTGTTCGATCTTCAATACGAGCCCTGAGCAGTCGCCTTCGCTCAAAGAGGCGCTTATCCCAAACCAGGGTAAAGACTTTTTCGCGACTGGCGTGGCGCAAACATTGCATCAGGCTGGCAATAACGGGGGCAAAAGAGCTGTAAATCGAATTTTGTTCAAAGGCTGCAAATACCGGAGCACGGGAGCGAGTGAATGTTGCCAGCTCAGCGGCCATTACCACCAGAAACTGATAAAGCCCTTCGGCAGACAAGTTGCGCTGTTCATTAATCAGTTTCAGCTGAGCACCATATCGGTTCAGAGCCTGCAACCACATATAAGTAATCTGCATGACCTGAAAACTTTTTTGTCCGACATCAACACCCACCTGAGAAGCCAGCATTTCCGCACGCTGCCCTACCAGCGATTGTAAACTTTGAACCTGTTCTTCAAGATAATGGGAAACTTTGTAGTCACTGCAGAGCGGTATAAACGATCGATCCAGCAACAATTCACCATCGGTACGAATTTCATGTATTCGGGCTAACCGGAGAAAAGTGAAATTATCAAGCGATTCTCCATCGTACATCAGGCTGAAGTTCAATCTGGATAGCTGTAAATCAACCGGGTCATTACCTTCATCATTACTGTCAAAGGTCTGCCTTCTGAAACTGGCATAGCGCACGGATCTGGCCACATTCTCCCTGGGAGCCGTATCAATAGCACCCGCTCTGGAAAGAGGCAGTACTAGATAGATACTGGCACCCGCTTCAACACCTTCGATATTACGACATAGATCCTGATCCAGTATGAACGGTGTACCATCCGGAAAAATCCCACAGGCTTCCCGGAGATATATCTTTCCCGACTTCAGCTGATCCTGATCAACTATAAGCCGTTGAAACCCTATTCCGTCCGGATGGGCCAGCGCCACTCTCCGGCGACAGTAAAGTTCAAAAAAACGCTCCTGCTGCTGGAAGTGTTGAGGGCTTAGAAACATGCCTTCAGACCAGACCACCCTGTCATGGTTATTGTTCACAGCATAGCCCGCTTGTCAGAGGTTCAGGGAGAAACGTCAACCCTGCGGCATCAGGCTGCAGTCTGATTCTGTTATCTTCAACAACAAGTCTCAGATGATTACTCTTACCACTGACAATGGTCGTACTGGCTTTGGAGGTTGCCGACAGGTACTGAGCAAATTCTCCCACTATAGCGACGCTGGTCGTCTCAGGATTAAGGTTAAAAGTCACTGTTTTAGTCATGCCCGGCCAGGCTGTCGGCAGGTAGTGTTTGCTGACCAGAGTTGACTGAAGAACAGCAGTATCATTACTGAACAGATCCAGAAAATCCGCCTTATTGAATAACTCGGTTGAGTTCAGTTCATAGAGTCTCAACTGCAAGGGTGAAGCCTGCCCGGCAGTGTCCGAATTAATAATCTGAGTCGCCTGAATGGTCAGCTGTAGTAGTGTATCCGGCTTTTTCTTCGGACCACTGCTGCACCCCGATACGAGCAACAGAACAGAACAAAGACAGCAGATTTTTTGCCACTGATTCATTCACAGGACTCCTTATAACAAGTTCGCAGATATCTAAGGTATTGCTGTTTAAACGCATTGCTGTTGATCAGTTGATCAAAGGTTTGCTGGCAGTTCTCCAGCCATTGTTTGTCATTTTTTTGAAACAGTTTTCGCGCAGGCTGCTCCGTCATCTTTGCAATAGCTTCAGGAGATACTGACTTCAAGGTCATCAGCAAGCTATTGATCAGGGCCTGCTGAAAATGGCTGTTGTCGAGACTTTCAGAAACAAGGCAAATTTTATGTTCGGGGTTTACGGGTTGCGTGCTCAACGGATGCCCGCTGAGAAAGTCATCCCTGAAGTTTAATTGCTGATCACCCGTCCATAATGGCTGTTCATGCAATGGCGCATCATCATTAAAATCAGCCAGCACATTAATAAGTGACTTTTGTCGCTCATTCTCCATACCATTCTGGACAACGATATTAGATTGGCCTGAAGTCTTTATCGAAACCTCAACAGAGGCCTCTGAAGCAGTGCCTGCTTCCTTTTCCAGTTCTTCAAAAGGATCATTTACGTCGTCACTTGAAGATAGTGCTTCTGGTTCGAGGACACTAAAGACACTGTTTTCTGGCGAGACATTTTCTTTAAGAACCGGCGCATCCGAGACGGTTTCTTTCCATGGCGAGAAATCACTGAACATCAGCGTGTAACCCTGACATTCGATGAGGTCACCATCATTCAGAGCTTTAGCTCTGTTCACCTCAAGGAGTTCTTTCTGTTCATTGATCCTGAAGTGACCTGTCAGAAAAGACTCGAGAAACCACTGGCCAGTTTCATGGAACACCCGCCCATATCGAGAGCTGTTTTTTTTCAGGCTGGTCGACTGTATCGGCAACTCCATATAACAGTCGTCACTATCAGCCGCTGCAGCCACCAGCATCAGACTTTGCTGCTCAGTGACTTCCATCGTCAGGCAAGCCAGCTGAACATCGGGAGGCGTTGTAATAACCAGTAGCTGCATGATGATTGGCGAGGTAAACCTGAGTAGAACAGATTGTAGCTTTATTTTCCTGACTCGCAGGCAAATCTTAAAAACACTGGGGATAAGCTATTGACAGGGTTTCGAGCACTCAATACGATGCCAGATTTCCCAACCTCTGCAGCAGCCTTATGCCTGAAAGCAAACAGCACTCCTTTCAAACCATCATCAGTGACGACTTTGAGCGGGTAAATCAATGTATCCGTGAGAAATTGTATTCTGACGTGACTCTTGTCAACCAGATCAGTCAGTACATCGTTCAGTCTGGTGGCAAGCGTCTTAGGCCTGTGCTGGTTCTGCTGGCAGCCAATGCCTGTGGTTATAAAGGGAAATCTCACATTCCTCTGGCCGCCATTATCGAACTGCTGCACACCGCAACGCTGCTTCATGATGATGTCGTGGATGAATCTAACCTGCGCAGAGGCAGGGACACCGCCAACGCCGTGTGGGGTAATGCCCCCAGTGTTCTGGTAGGCGATTTTCTCTATACCCGTGCCTTCCAGATGATGGTTGAACTGGATGCCATGCCATTGCTGCAGGTGCTGTCCAAGGCCACCAACGTACTCGCTGAAGGCGAAGTGATGCAGTTGATGAACATCAATGACGCCAGTGTCACAGAAGCCAACTACATGGAAGTGATTCGCTGCAAGACTGCCATGCTGTTTGAAGCCTCCACACATACCGCTGCACTGCTGTCCGGAGTCAATGATGAAGTCATTTCAGGACTGAAAGACTACGGTAACTTTCTGGGCATTGCTTTCCAGCTGGTTGACGATCTGCTGGACTATGAAGGCGACAGCGAGGCGATGGGAAAAAACCTCGGTGACGATCTGGCTGAAGGTAAGCCGACACTGCCTCTGATTCAGACACTGAAAACAGGCAGCGAAGCGGAAAAGAAACTGATTCGGGAAGCCATTGAGCAGGGCGGACTGGAACAGGTTAGCGATATTGTTGCTGCCGTAAAAAACTCCGGGGCTTTGAAATATACAGCCCGTATGGCTCAGGAATACTCTGAAAAAGCGATTGCCAGCCTTTCCGTACTGCCTGCTTCTGACCATCGCTCTGCACTTGAAGACCTGGCTAGATTTGCGGTTGCCCGCACCTACTAATACCCTGTTTTAATGACTTGATCTCCATGTCTGAATAGTTTTTTAAGAATTCAGACATGGAATTTAGGTTTGTGCGCCTGATCAAAAGCAAACTGTCCCAAGCGTTTTTTGCTGACTCTGGTTTTATAACCGGGAACGTTGATGTTCATTTGCTGCAGTTCAAGATTACCGGTGTTGAAGGTAAACGCCTGCGTCAGATACTGATCTTCGTGAGTAATAGGCTTTCTTGGATCCGGCACATAACCCAGAGCGTCAACCTCTGCCGCAAATCGCTTGATGGATGCATCCGTTTCGCCGGTACGATCCTTGCCACTTTTGCAGTTTATATGCCCATTGACACCAAGCTTAAAGGCCAACAATTGCAGCCGAATCACCATTTTATAAGCGTCTTCACCTTCTTTTTTATAATCTTTTGATGTCTGAAGGTCTCTTATCTGTTCAACAAGACTTCTTACAATCTGCTTCTCTTTGTCTGAAGCATTGCCCTCAAGGTATTCACCTGCCCAGCCACCAACCGCATCAAATGGCGTTGTTGAACCCATGATAACGGCTAAACCTTCATGGTTGATCTTTTCTGACTCTCCCCAGGCACCAGCCATCTTTTGTAATCCTGACAGCGAAATAGAGTTCACGCCATAGCTGGTATTGGCTACTTTCAGGTTAACTTTCAGTTCATTCTTTTTACCGGCACCATCCGTTAAAACCAACGGTTTTCCCGATCTTAACTGGCGCTCAATTTCTTTCAGGGCTGCAACCTGTTCTCTTTGCATCACCAATTCATCATCATGAAAGCCGGTCAAATGTCTGGCTTTGTCAGGAGAGAGCAGTGATGTTGATAACATTCTTAGTGGGATGGGTTGATCCATGGGGTGACCAGGATGATCATCCAGATACTGTTTGGCTGCAGCAGTAACAAGCTCCCGGGCCCGGTTAAGATTGGCTTCAGATCTCAGTTTTTTGTCTTTAATTCCATAAGCTGCAAGCGTTCCTGAACGTAACCCCCTGAAGAGTACTTTCTTACGGCCATTTTCAATTTTGCAGAATGAAGTCTGCCCCAGATTAACTGCGTGTTGTGCTTCTTTTTTCTGGGAAGATGCACGACCTGCACCTCGATACTGCTCAGAAAAAACATCATGATCGCCTTCACCCAGTTTCATTTGTGCTGCGGGCAGTTGCTCACTTTCATAGTGATTAACCTTACCCTGTATACGGACATCAAAGCGGTTACGCACAGTTTTCCAGTTTATCTCTGACATATGTTGACCACGAACATCCTTAAGCTTTTTTACCGCTTTCGCGCCAATCACTTCCGCCAGCTGGCTTTCTATTCGCTTACTGTAGTCCTTTGCTGTCACAACCTCAGGTGGATGCTGATTAGTTAATTTTTTTGACTGGCTGCTTTTTGGGGGGAAGTTATAATCAGTGTCAGCCCTGATAGCTTTCAGTTGCTCCATGTAATCCGTTTTCAGCTGAGAGAGCTTCTCCAGTTTTTCGGAACTGATTTTTTCCCTGGACTGCTTATAAACCTCATCCATTAACTTGAGAGCAGAAATAACCTCGTTTTCCTTAAAGGTTTGCCAGCCTTTATCACCTAAAGGATCTTCAATAAAGTCCAGCTCCAACTCAGTGATCAACTCAACCATTTGACCCAGCTGATGAATAAGATCTGACTTGATAGCACGGTTCAACTCATCAGGAATATGATGACCGGGACTGGCATGGTAATTCAGTTGCCTGATGAGAGAACGAGCCTGCTTTTGAGCCTCATCGATCTGTTCTTCATAGGTTTGAAACTGCAGTTTTTCCAGTGGTGAGCTGTTCAGAAGCTGTGCCGATTTTCGAGAAAAATGATCGGCATTAGACAGCAGTTTGACATCCCTTTCTGACAGCGCGACTTCATCTTTAAAAGGATCTTCCTTGAGCAGCTCCCCGGGCGTGGCATCCGGATCGTAATGCCCCATTGCCCACAGTTTAAGAGAACCAGGCAAAACAGTGGCACTGTCAGGTAACTGCTTCAATAAATAATCTGAAGTTTTGCTGGCCTGACTCGAATATAAAAACTGATGTTTACTGGTAATGTTCAGGGCAATTTTTTCAACCGTTTCAACATCCAGATCAATAACCGCTTCTGAAAACCCTAAACGTAATTGCTCTTCGTAATGCTGCTGCTCTTCATGACACAGTGAGTTCCAGTCGTGCCTGAAGACCTCTTGAAACGTTTCTCTGGCAAGTCCGGCTTCCATAAGCTCATTAACTATCTGTTTGTTCTGCTCCTTGATACCTCTGAGAAGACTGCAAGCTTTAGTTTCAAGGCGATGAACATCCCGCTGGCTGAGCTTTTTACTTTTCAGTTCGCCATCAAAATGACTGGCAATATAATCGCCGTATTTAGCTTTTAGCCCTTTAGATACCTGACTGCCATCCGCCGTACCCGACGTTTTTATTTCACCGTGTAATAATGGTTTGGCACTGACAGATCGGCCCTTCCAGCGACCTGAAGGAGGTGTAATCCCTTTCGGTTCAGACTGACCGCTCAACAAAGGGTTCAGAATCTGTTCAAGTGGTGCCAATGCTCAATTCCATGACAATTTGGAGTACAGTCGTAGTATCGGCTGAATTCAGCAAAGGTTTTCTATCTCCTGTCTCCTGTCATTACTTCTCTTTATATGGCCATGCCAGTCTCTCAGCCCTTGCATCGGGTAGGACAACTTGGATAGGATGCACAACAATTTTTATCGCAATTTCTATAGGCTTGCCAATCAGCACTGCTGTTTATGGCTTCCGTCCCAATTCGAAGATCTCTCATGTCAAATAACGCATTATCCCAGCAGGTTAGCGAGCGTCGTACCTTCGCTATAATTTCCCACCCTGACGCCGGTAAGACGACCATTACCGAAAAGCTGCTGTTGCTGGGTGGTGCTATCCAGATGGCCGGCACCGTCAAGGGTAAGAAAAGTGGCCGCATGGCAACATCCGACTGGATGAAGATGGAGCAGGAACGTGGTATCTCCATTACCACCTCTGTCATGCAGTTCCCTTACAAAGGTCGCACCGTCAACCTGCTGGATACCCCGGGACACGAGGACTTTTCTGAAGACACCTACCGTACCTTGACCGCCGTAGACAGCTGTTTAATGGTTATTGATGGCGCCAAGGGTGTCGAAGACCGGACCATTAAACTGATGGAAGTCTGCCGTCTTCGTGACACACCTATCTTCACCTTCGTCAACAAGATGGATCGTGAAGTTCGTGACCAGATTGAAGTGCTGGACGAAGTGGAAAGCATTCTGAAGATCAAGTGCGCACCTGTTACCTGGCCAATCAGCATGGGTAAGAACTTCAAAGGGGTTTATAACCTCTACACAGACACCATTCATGTCTTCACTCCAGGTCAGGGCCATATCATACCGGACGATATCAAGATTCAGGGACTGGATACCGATCAGGCACGGGAGTTGCTGGGTGATATTTACGAAGACTTCGCTGATGAAGTTGAACTGGTTCGTGGTGGCAGCCATGAATTTGATCTGGAAGAGTACCGTGCCGGCCGTATGACACCAGTATTCTTTGGTACCGCACTGGCTAACTTCGGTGTTCGTGAAATGCTGAACGATTTTACCGAGTGGGCCCCTGCCCCGTTGCCTCGCAGCACTGATCAGCGCAACGTTGAGCCAGATGAAGATAAGTTTTCCGGCTTTGTATTCAAGATTCAGGCCAATATGGACCCGAAGCACCGTGACCGTATCGCGTTCCTGCGTATCTGTTCCGGCAAGTACACCCGTAACATGAAGATGAAGCATGCACGCCTTGGCAAGGATATTAAAATTGCCGACGCGGTAACCTTCCTGGCCGGTGATCGCTCTCACGTTGAAGAAGCCATCTCTGGTGACATCATTGGTCTTCACAACCATGGTACCATCCAGATCGGTGATACCTTCAGCCAGGGTGAAGTGATCAAGTTCACCGGCATTCCACACTTTGCACCAGAACTCTTTCGTCGTGTACGCCTGAAAGATCCACTGAAACTTAAGCAACTCCAAAAAGGCCTGCAACAGCTATCAGAAGAAGGCGCCACCCAGCTGTTCATGCCAATAAACAACAATGACCTGATTCTGGGTGCCGTTGGTGTTCTGCAGTTTGATGTAGTTATGCGACGCCTGAAGGATGAGTATAAGGTTGAAGCGATTTACGAACCCGTCAATGTTCAAACGGCCCGCTGGACTCAGTCCACAGACGATCGCAAGCTGGAAGAGTTCAAACGCAAGTGTGCAGAGAACCTGGCAATAGACGGCGGCGGTCACTTGACCTACCTGGCACCAACCCGTGTTAACCTGTCTCTTTCTGAAGAACGTCACCCTGATATCGTGTTCCGTACAACTCGCGAACACTAATATTTTTTATTGCCTGGCCCGGAATCAATTCCGGGCGGCCTTTCATCTGCCCAACAGCAAATCACCTCATTCTGAACTATCTTTAAAAGCTGTTTACCCAGCCCGGATAGTTCATGAATGAAGCCACAACAACGACACCCAAGCCTCTAATAGTACAATCGTCCAAATATAAGCAGTGGCTGGAACCACTGGTTTTGATCGCCATTCTCTCTCTCTTTTTTGGTTATCTGGGCAGCAAAATGGGCGTTTCCAATATGCTCAATACGTTGTTCAACACAGCCCATCAATTGTTACTGCAAACCGTCCTTTTACTCATGGGGATTACCGTTCTTGCAGGCGCCCTGGGCAGACTGTTGACCGAGTTCCATGTTGTAGCGCTTATGGAGCGATTGCTCAGCCCACTTATGCGTCCGGTCTTTAACCTGCCTGGCAGAGCGGCAATGGCAGCCATCATCACGTTCTTCTCGGACAACCCTGCCATCATCGGGTTAGCTCGGGACAAACGATTCAGCCATAACTTCAAAACTATTGAACTGATCTCATTAACCAATTTTGGTACTGCTTTTGGCATGGGATTGATAAGTGTCACCTTTATGGCCACACTAAAAGCACCGGACGGGCAGAACTTCTTTCAAGCGGCGCTGATTGGGCTGATGGGCGCTCTGGTAGGCGCCGTTATCTCAACCCGCTTAATGCAGCGGCTGTGCAAAAAAGAGCTCCTGAACCACCCAGTCCACATTACCAATGGCGGCTCAACGACTAACGTCCATGAAAACCATTTGGGTTCTATCTGGTTAAGGGCTTTAAATTCGATACTCGATGGTGGCAAGTCTGGCGTAGAGATGGGAATAGCCATTATTCCCGGTGTATTGATCATCAGTACATTTGTAATGATTCTCACCTTCGGTGGTCCAGAAGCCGGATACACCGGAACGGCTTTTGAGGGCGTGGCTCTGCTGCCCGCTCTGGCTCAATATCTGGCTGTTCCTTTTCATTACCTGTTTGGTTTTGATAACCCCGAACTGATCGCCTTTCCTATTACATCTCTGGGGGCTGTTGGCGCGGCTCTGTCACTGGTTCCCAACTTTATTGAAAGAGGTATCGTATCTGAAAGCGATATCGCAGTGTTTACGGCAATGGGTATGTGTCTGAGTGGTTTCCTGAGTACTCATACCGCCATGCTGGATACTCTGGGTTTCAGGAAAATGACGTCAAAAGCCATTCTTTCTCATACCGTGGGCGGCGTATGTGCTGGCGTGGCGGCTCGCTACCTTTACCTCCTTATCAGTAGCTTTTCGTAAGGTTTTTAATGAAGAAGTGTGACAAGGAGAAATTGCAAGGGCAGCCAAAAACTACCCTTGCCAAATTGCTTCTAGGAGCCTGTCGGACTTAGCCGACCGTAGCGAGAAAAAATCCGGTTTGAGACAATTTTGGCGATCATTTGAGGCGAATAGCTAGCTATTCAACGAAAAGGATCGTCAAAAATGGCCAAATCCGGCTTTTTCGTAGTAGGTCAGTGGTAAGTCCGACAGGCTCCTAGTTGTTGATGTCAGTGCTTCATCGCACTGTGAGCCATATCCTTCTTCTGATTTCTCATATCCATTACAGGTACTTTTACGGTCGCTGTGTCACCATCGGAAAAGCGCAGCGTAATGTCTACCTGATCACCCGCCTTCATGGAACGCTTCAAGCCCATCATCATGACATGGTAGCCACCACTCTGTAGCTTCACCTGACCGTTAGCGGGCACTGGAATGCCACCTTCAACCTTGAACATGCGCATCATTTCCCCTTCCATTTTATGGCCATGCAGTTCAACTCGTGCTGCCACATCGCTTTCAGCAGCGATCAGGGTAATGTTTTTATTTTCTTTGTTGTCGATGGTCAGAAAAGCCGCTGAATTAGTCGATACTGCCGGAACGGCTCTGGCCATAGGCTTACTGATTTCAACATTAGCAGCCTGAGTTGTTGCAGAAAAACCTGCTACCATCGCCGTCGCCAGAGCCAGTTTTTTTATCAGTTGCATGAAATTATCCCTTCAATTCAAATGTGACAGTAATCAATGATTGTTCTGATTCTATTTCCAGTCTGGCCAACCAGACCATGTCCTGAGTAATCGTGCAGTAGGAAATATAGCCTGTACCTTCGAAATGCTGTCTGCTTCCCTGCTCTTCATCTGAAAAAAGCTGAAACGGTGCAAGATTCATAGCCATATCTCGCCCCTGAAACTGCATAGATACTCGTTCAGCATCAATACCATTCAGCGTGATCGATATATCCAGAGGTTTCATAACAGGTAGGCTGTCAGGTTCAATATCAAGAACTACCTGTCTTTCTGGCAGTACCAGACTGCACTCTTTTTCAAGGTCACAAACCACCTTGAAACTCTCTATTGCTTTGTTCTCGACACCAGCTTTCTGCCAATATTTCTTGATCGCCGGAAACAGAAGAATGAGTATCAGCGCCAAACCTGAGACAATAAATGTTGTGTACTGCTTAATTTTCATCACACTAAAATAACAAATAGTATGCACTCAACCAATGCCAATAACCGAGCCTGATCAGAATGCTTACTGAATCAACAGTGATCCATGGTGAAATGTTTGACAGCCACTGCCATCTTGATTTTCAGGACTTTGCCCTGGATCGCTCCGAAATTCTCAGCCAGTGTTCAGAAGCTGGAGTTAAGCATATCTGCATTCCCGGTGTCAGTGAGCTGAGCTGGTCAAATCTTTTATCGATAGTTTCCCAGCCCAACTTGCCCGTATCGCTGTACTCTGCATTGGGGCTTCATCCTTATTATCAGGACGAGCACCAGCATTGTCACCTAGACAAATTGTCGCACTTGCTTGAGCATGAAAAAGAGAGCATTTTCGCTATTGGCGAGATAGGGCTGGATTTCGCACTGCCAGAGACAAACCAGGAATCCCAGCTTTTTTATTTCGATCAGCAACTGGAGCTGGCACAGCAATTTCAATTGCCTGTTATTATTCATGCTCGAAAAAGCCATGACCGGGTTTTACAGAGATTAAGGAAAGTCGAAGTTGCCAGAGGAGGAATTATTCATGCTTTTTCAGGCAGCAGACAGCAGGCGGAACAATATATCGATCTGGGTTTCAAACTTGGTTTCGGTGGAGGCGTAACCTATGAGCGAGCCAGAAAAACACGAGAGCTGGCCAGCAGCCTGCCTATAACATCCATTGTTCTTGAGACCGACTCCCCTGATATGCCGCTGTCTGGTTTCCAGGGCCAGAGAAACACACCATTGCAACTGCCTCTGGTTGCTGAGGCCATTGCAGCATTGAGAAAGATAAGTGTTGCAGAGTTAATTAGCCAAACGACTTCTACTAGCTGTGAGATCCTTTTACCGAAGCAGCTAGACTGAAGAAACTAAAGCGATGCTGGACTAATACAATAAGTGGAACCTAATCGCGGGACTGCCTTTTCAGAACTTTTTTAGCTCTTTGCCTGACCATTTTCTGCTTCAGGCTGGAAAGCTTATCGATAAACAGAACACCATCCAGATGATCAATTTCATGTTGAAAGGCTTCGGCGAGTATTCCCTCACCTTCCATTTCATAAATCTCGCCTCTTCGATCCTGAGCCCTGATTTTCACCCAGCCTGATCTCTTAATTGCAGCCCAGCAACCTGGAAGAGACAGACAGCCCATCTCCATTTTTTGTGACCCTGAAGATTCAATAATCTCCGGATTTATCAACACCAGCTGCTGGCTTTTATCAGCGGTCACATCAATCACCGCAAGCCTGATATCCAGACCAACCTGAGTTGCCGCCAAACCAGCGCCTCGCACCTCATACATGGTCTCGAACATATCATCGATGGTTGTTTGTAAAGACTCACCGAAATCAGTGACAGCTTTGGTTGGAGTGCGCAATACCGGATTAGACTCAGGAACCAGATGAAGGATTGCCATAATGCGTGCTCTGCCCATTATTCGAAGTTACTTCATCAAATATAGACAGAAAGGAATAAGTCCTGCACGTTGCAGGAGTAAAAAGGCAGAGTTTTTTCGAGCAGATACAAAAAAGGCCTGAAATAATCAGGCCTTTTTGAAATATGGTCGGGGTAGAGAGATTCGAACTCCCGACATCCTGCTCCCAAAGCAGGCGCGCTACCAGACTGCGCTATACCCCGAACGGTTGCCTTGTTTATACTCTCGGCCAGAGTTAAAAATGGTCGGGGTAGAGAGATTCGAACTCCCGACATCCTGCTCCCAAAGCAGGCGCGCTACCAGACTGCGCTATACCCCGAACGATTGCCTTATTTATACTCTCGGCCAGAGTTAAAAATGGTCGGGGTAGAGAGATTCGAACTCCCGACATCCTGCTCCCAAAGCAGGCGCGCTACCAGACTGCGCTATACCCCGTCCTTTATTCCTGAAAGACATGCCTGGAAAGCATGCCGGAGATGAACAACGACTGTCGTCATCAACGGAACGGCGGCTAATCTATCAAAAGGTTTTGATTTTTACAAAAGTAATTTCCACATATTCCTGCAGAATCGCGAAAAGTGTGCCAAACGACGCTCAGCACACTCTATTTCATTAGCAATCTAGATCTTGTAGGTCACTGAGAAGTAGTGAGCAAAGCCAGTGGTTTTGAGCTTATCTGCGCCTCCACCTATTGGCTGACTATCTTTCACTGTGTATACATCATGGAAGTACTTCAAACCATAACCAGCAGCAAAGCGGTCTGAGTGCCAGTAAATTCCATTAAACCAGTCAAAGCCTGTTTCTGTATGTGTCTGTATTTTCTTGTCGTAGTCTTTATCAGCACCAAAACGGAAGTCAAAATATCCCTGATAAGAGATAAAAGTCTTATTCTCAAAGAAGTAGAACGGTTTGAACCAGTTACCGGTTAACTGAAAACCATCCCATTTCTTGTTATTCAGGTCATAGACTCCCATGAGATTCAAACCAGTAGTGCCAAGCCAGGGCACTTCCAGATCAATCCCAACGCCCCAATTGGATTCATTAGTGTCACTATCAGTAATTGGTTTACCGCTTTTATCAAATAATGTTTTACCTCCACCACCGATATTAAACAGGGTAGAGAAATAAATTTCTTTCACTGGGCCAAATGATAGATCCCTGCCAGTAAGCGCATCTATAGAAAATCGGGGAGCCAGCTTCATAAACATTTTACTCTGACCTTTTTTATCACTATCGCTGGAGTTGGTCAGATTAAACACGTCCACATAGCCATAGAGAGATAGTGCTCCAGAGCGGCCGCCAAACTCCATTTCAAGGTAATCATGGCCATCATGTTTAGCATGCTCAGGCCTTGGCAACTCCTTCAATGCATACATCAGATTAAACTGCATCCATTTATAATCATTTTTATGGATATCATCCGAGTAATCAGCGGCATTTACGCTCATTGCCAGAAGAGCCAGTGACGAGGAAAAGACAGCGGGTTTCAGACACTTCATGACCAGTGGTTCCGACGTTACAGAATCAGAAAAGACAAACAACCTTGCGAACAGCATCCGGTATTCATCTACTTGCTATAAAAAGTAGACCAGATCTGAGAAGGTACACAGGAAATCAGAAGGTAATAATGTCAAAGGCTGACAGACAAAAGTCAGAAGGAAGTTCAGATAAACTTCCTTCCTCTACTGTATCGGAGCTTATAAATATCGGCTTTCGAGGTGTTGTTTAAAATACTCGGGATTAAGTACTTCTCCGGTAGCGTTTTTCATTAGCGTATCTGTATCGTGACAGCTTCCCTGTGACCAGATATTTTGCTTCAGCCAGTCAAATACCGGGGCCAATTCACCCTCAGCAATCATTCGGTCAATATCAGGCAGTTGACGTCGAATAGCGGCAAACTGCTGAGCAGCATACATAGCGCCGAGCGTATAACTTGGGAAGTAGCCAAATGATCCATCCGTCCAGTGAATATCCTGCATTGGGCCGTTCTTATAATCCCCTTCAGTATTCAACCCCAGATACTGTTTCATTCTGACATTCCATTGATCAGGAATATCATCAACCTCCATCTCGCCCTCAACCAATGCTTTTTCAATTTCATAGCGGAGAATGACATGGGCCGGATATGTCACTTCATCAGCGTCAACACGAATCAGTCCCGGCTTGACCCTCGTATAAAGCGTTTGAAGATTACCAAGACTCAGCTCAGGCTGATGACCAAAGTGCTTATGAATGACAGGCTGAATCAGTTCAAGGAAATTGGGGTGCCTTCCTATTTGCATTTCAAAAAGCAGTGACTGACTTTCATGAACCCCCATAGATCGTGCCGTTGCTACTGGCTGACTGATCAACTCCCTAGGCAGGTTTTGTTCATAACGGGCATGACCTGTTTCATGCACCACACCCATAAGAGACTGGGTAAAATCCGATTCGTCATAGCGGGTTGTGATCCGCACATCTTCCGGAACACCACCACAAAAAGGATGCATACTGACATCGAGCCGACCGGCATTAAAATCAAAACCCAACTGGCTCATTACCTCACGTCCCAGAGCTTCCTGTGAGGGTATAGAAAAGGGCCCTTTAGGTTCATCAAACTGTTCGGACTGTTGTTTTTGTGCCACTTTTTGAATCAATTCCGGCAGCCAACTGCTTACTTCTCCGAAAATTCGATCCAGTGTTTCACTGGTCATACCGGGTTCGTATAAATTGAGTAAAGCGTCATAACGAGAGCAGCCTCTGGCTTCTGCCCGTATAGTCGCCTCTCTTCGACTCAGTTCAACAACAGGCCTTAGATTCTCGGCGAACCCCGCCCAATCGTTTTGGCCTCTCTGGGTACGCCAGGCGTGCTCACATCTCGCACCTGCCTGACTTTTTTCACGCACCAGATCTTCAGGCAACAGACTTCTGTTTTGCCACTCAACAAACATTTCATTGAGATTCGCAGACTGCCAGTTATCCAGCTGTTCTTCCCGGGCCTTGTCAAACAACTCAGACCAATCCGGTGCCGCTACATGCTGATGCATGATCACCTGCAACTCAGCCATTGCATCCGCTCTGGCCTGATGACTGCCGGAAGGCATCATTGTCGCACTGTCCCAGTTTGCCATAGAGCCAAGGTGAGACAGTTGATGGAGTCGATGAAAACGACTGTACAGTTCCTGATAGGCTCTCATTGATCTTTTACTCTTGTTTTTTGTCATCGAAGGTATTCAATAAGCTGGTATACAAAAGCCAACTTAGTGATTGATTCTAATACGCAGAGTTTCAGTTTAACCTAACTCAGGTTATTCAAAGCAAACCTGAGACGATTTCAGTCGCAGCAGATGGTTAAGGGACATTATTTTGAGAATTTCATTAACTGTCTGAAGAAGAGTATTTTGACGACGGGGGATTTCAGGAACTTTGTTTTTATAGCATCTCTGCTAACAGGAGCTGCTTGTAAACCCTGTTAGCAGAGAGACTGCTCGTCAGCTGTCTTTCAATCGACGACACTCTTTCAGAGTATCCGAAATCATGAAGGCCAATTCCAGGGCCTGATCAGCATTCAACCTTGGATCACAGTGAGTGTGGTAGCGATTACCCAAAGCCGCTTCCGTAACCGGCTTGGAGCCACCAACGCATTCGGTGACATTCTGACCGGTCATTTCAAAGTGAACACCACCAGCGTGCGTACCTTCAGCCTGATGAACGGCGAAGAACTGCTTCACTTCTTTCAGTACATTGCTGACTTCGCGGGTCTTATAACCGTTAGAAGCTTTGTAGGTGTTGCCATGCATTGGATCACAGCTCCACAGTACATTTTTACCTTCACGCTCAACGGCACGAATCAGCTTTGGCAGATTCTGTTCAACCTGATCAGCACCCATACGAACAATAACGTTCATACGGCCTGCTTCGTTTTCAGGGTTGATCAAATCAATCAATCGCAGCAGGTCTTCTTCCGGCATAGTTGGGCCAGCCTTCACACCAATCGGATTATGGATACCACGAACGTATTCAACGTGGGCACCGTCCACTTGGCGGGTTCTGTCACCCACCCAAAGCATATGGGCAGAACAGTCATACCAGTCTCCCGTCAGACTGTCACGACGGGTCAGCGCCTGCTCGTAAGGTAACAGTAGAGCTTCGTGGGAGGTATAAAAGTTGGTCTCGTTGATCACTCGTGAATGTTCTGACGAAATACCACAGGCTTTCATAAAGTTCAGCGTTTCATCAATTCGGTCTGCCAGATTACTGTACTGAGCTGTCTGGGGACTATTAGCTACAAAGTCCAGGTTCCAGGCATGTACCTTCTCCAACGACCCCAGCCCGCCCTGAGCAAATGCTCGCAACAGGTTCAGCGTTGATGAAGCCTGATTGTAAGCCTTCAACATACGTTCCGGGTCAGGGATACGGGACTCGGCAGTAAACTCGGTACCATTGATAATGTCGCCACGGTAAATTGGCAGCTCAATACCATCAATAGTTTCTGTGCCCGTGGTTCTTGGCTTGGCAAATTGCCCGGCCATACGCCCCACTTTGATCACTGGGCAACTGGCACCAAATGTCAGCACCACGGCCATCTGCATCAGCACTTTGAAGGTGTCACGAATATTGTCTGCACTGAACTCCAGAAAACTCTCGGCGCAGTCACCACCCTGAAGCAAAAAGGCATCACCCCGGGTTGCTTCGGCAAGGCGGGATTTAAGCTCGCGAACCTCACCAGCAAAAACCAGAGGAGGCAGTTTTCCAAGATTTTGCTCCACCTGTTGCAGATGTTGCTTATCAGGGTACTCTGGCAGCTGGACGACAGGCATGTCTCTCCAGCTGTCTATTTGCCATTGATTCATTAACTCCTCACAGGGCATAGAGCGTCTAGTTAGAAAAGCGGCCATCTTACCTGAAAAGCAGCTACAAAGCTTCGGTTAACAACCGCTGCAAAGGCACTTCAGGCCGCAGACAATAAAAAGTCTAGCCGTTAATTTCAGCAACTCTTCTTTGCCTTTACATCAGAGCTCTGGTATACAGTATCTTCCGAATAGAAGTACGTTTAGATACTTAATCAATGAATTATATTCTGTCTGGCACCAAGACCATTATGAAACGCGGCATTATCATGCGCTGCGGGGTCTGTGCTGGATAGCTGAAAAGCTCGAAACAACAGACCCCCGCACCAGACAAGGTTCGGGGGTTTTTTTTTGCATACGATTTTTGATCAACAATAAGAACGGAGACGAACGTGAGCGAACTGAAACTGAGACTGGTCACAACAGGCAACCTAGCCAGCCTGGAGAAAGTGCTTCACTCCAGCGCAGAAGACGGCCTGAAAGTCAGCAACTTCTCAGCTGAGTTACTGCCAGAGCGAGGGCATTACGAAGTGACTATGTCAGTATCCGGCTTTACCAGCCAGAATCAGGTCGTTAGTAAACTGGCGATGGACGAAACAGTGCGTGAGCTGACACCGATTCGTCGCTGATAAAGCCAGTCACTTTTATAGGAGAGCCCGACAGGAGAACATCCAACAGGAGACGGTAGTCAGTCTCCTGTTGCGATGGGCCGAGATTCATCGGTGATCCACTCACTCCAGGAACCTGGATAGAGTTTGGTGTTTGCCATTCCTGCGTGTTCCATTGCCAGAATATTATGGCAGGCTGTTACGCCAGAACCACAGTAATGCACCACTTCAAGATCATTATTTAACAGGTCTGAAAACCTGTCTCTAAGCTGTTCCGGTGGAAGAAAGCTGCCATTCTCATCCATATTTTCAAGAAAGGGTCGGCAAACCGCTCCAGGAATATGCCCGGCCTTACCATCTAGTGGTTCCACTTTTCCGGCAAACCTCTCATGGGCTCTGGCATCAACCAGTTGAAAGACAGGCTCTTGCAACTGGGCTGCAACCTCTTCTGCACTGAGCAATATATGGCTCTGAGGATTGGCGGAAAATTCACTGGGTTCTATTTCCGGTTTTTCTGTCGTTAGAGGGTACCTATCACCCTGCCAGGACTTGATACCACCATGAAGCACCTGCACTTTCTCCACGCCGACCCAGCGAAGCTGCCACCAGGCACGTGCAGCCATGGCATGGCCACCATCATCATAAACCACGACATGACTGTCGGAACGGACTCCGAACTTGCATAAAAGGCGGGCAAAATCATCAGGTTTTGGAAGAGGGTGTCGACTGGTTTTCCCGAGGATCACCGGGGCAGAAAGATCTTTCTCAAGATCCAGGTAACGTGCTTCTGGAATATGACCCTGCAGATAGTATTGGTAGCCAAGATCAGCGTCAGCCTGCCCCAGGGTGAACCGGCAATCAATGATGATAACCCTCGAGTCATGCAAAAGGGTTGCGAGCACTTCGGGTTCAATTAAAGGAGACATCCTTTATCCACCTCATCTGTTAACCGGATACGAACAGACACTTCTGAAGAGCCTGCTGCAACAATTCAGAAATATGTATAAACAGAATGAGGTTAACACTGAAGAAAAGAAAGGCAAATTGACCAGAATGAGATCTGTGTCAGAAAAGCAATGACCCGCCTGTCCCTGGCAGGTTTCACATCCTTGTGAAAGTTGCTGTCCTTGCAAGGCTTACAGTACCAATTTCAATGTTAACCTTACTATGGGAGTTCTCACCGGATTCGTGTAGGAAATATCCTACACGACGCTTTTCACAGTTCACTGACTGCCTTGTTCTGGCTGAGGCTTGTCCACCACTTCATCATCAATCAGAATTTTCTCTGAGAGAATATCCCTGACATTTTCATCTTTTTCATTCTGGTCAATCACGATACGGGTGATTTCCGAGTCCAGTTCATCGGCTTCGTCATCTTCCGGGTCAGCAACATTAAGTTCACCTTCAGGTATGGACAGATCCAGTACCACATTGCTCTCTTCCTGCTGAATATCATCAGCCTGTTCACCCACAGGGTCAGACAGATACATAAAGGCTGCAATCAGCAAAACTACCAGGCCCAGAGCCAAAGCAATCATATGCCCTTTTTTCATACTCTCCACTCCAACAACCAGTCTTGATGACATACCCTAGCAAACCCACCTGACAGGGTCATTTATTTCACAACCACCAGCAGTCCACAGCTTGCAATTTGCAGTACCAAAGCCCAATATTTATAGGTGTATCTACATATCTATAAATATACAGAATAACAAAAATCAAAAAATACAGGATGTATGAATGCCGGAGACACAATGTCTGATATAGATCGGTCTGAAAACGCCTCTTTTATTCTGAGTTGTGTTGTGCCGGTTTTTAATGAAGGACCGGTAATCAGTCAGTTTCTTGAAGCCATGCAAGAACAACTTGCACAGGTGACGCCTGATTATGAGATTATCGTCATAGATGACGGTAGCTCGGATGATACTGTATCGCTGGTTGAAGCTTATTGCTGTGACCCCAGAGTTAAGCTGATCGAATTGTCACGTAATTTCGGCAAGGAAACAGCGCTGACTGCCGGTATTGACGCCACTTCAGGCGACGCAGTCGTTCTAATTGATGCCGACTTCCAGCACCCCCTGGAAATGATCCCAGTCTTTGTAGATTACTGGCGTCAGGGGTATCAGATGGTCTACGGTGTTCGTCAGGATCGTGATGGTGAATCTTTTCTGAAAAAGAAAGGCGCCCAGTTCTTCTATAGAATTATGCACTCCAGCACGGGCATTAATGTGCCAGCCCATGCTGGCGATTTTCGACTGATGGACAGAGTCGTAGTCGATGCACTGAAATCCATGCCAGAGCGTAACCGTTTTATGAAAGGCATTTATGCCTGGGTCGGCTACAAAACCATTGGCCTGCCCTTCCAGGTTAGGGAAAGACTTGCTGGAGAAAGCGGCTGGGGGCTGGCAAAACTCACTGGTTTGGCTCTTTCAGGAATTACTGCATTTACCACCCTACCTTTGCGGATTGTCGGTGCGGTGGGCCTGCTCATTTCGATTATTTCCTTTTTCTATGCCTTCTTTATTATTTCAAAGACCCTGATTCTTGGCACTCCCTTGCCTGGCTGGCCAACCGTGATAGTTGCCATTACCTTTATTGGAGGCATACAACTGCTATCTCTCTGGGTATTGGGCGAATATGTGGCAGGTATCTTCAACGAAGTGAAGCAACGTCCCAGGTATCTTATCCAGCGTACACTCGGCTTTAAGGGAAAACAGGATACGGATGCAGCTGATTAAATTTGTTGTTGTCGGCGGAAGTGCTGCCGCAGTTCATCTTGCCTGCTTATGGGCACTGGTTCAGCTTGCCGGCTTTTCAGAAATCTCCTCCAATGCGCTGGCTTTCGTCGTTGCCTTTATTGTCAGCTATACCGGTCAGAGCCTCTGGACGTTTAATCATAAACAACATGACCTCAAAAGCAGCGGCCTGCGCTTTCTGATTGTGCAACTGTTTTGCAGCTTTGTTCTTAATCAGGGGCTTTATACTCTGCTGATTAGCTACACCTCGCTTCATTACCTTCTGGCCAGTTTTATTGTTTTGGCCTCCGTTCCAATAGTCACTTTTACCCTGAGTAAGTACTGGGCATTTAAATGAAAAGAATAACTTTATGCGCAGATGATTTCGGTATGCACCCGGCGGTTAACAACGCGATAGCCAGTCTTATAAAAGCAGATCGCATACATGCCACCAGTTGCCTTGTGACTTCCGAATACTGGCAGAGTTCAATTGGGCAATTGCAAGCGTTAAGAGATAAGGCAGACATTGGCCTTCACCTGAACTTCACCGAAGGAAACGGTTTAAGCGAAAGTTTTCTTGAAGGACTACCCAGCCTCAATAAAATGCTTATCTTCAGCCATCTGGGTCTACTTAATGAACAGGCTATTGAAGAAGAAATTATTGCCCAGTATCAAGCCTTTCTAAACGATACAGGCCAGCACCCGGATTTTATCGATGGTCACCAGCATGTTCATCATCTACCAGTAGTTCGTTCTGCGCTCCTGGCCACTATTCGCCGCTTCCAACCAGAAAACATCTGGGTTCGAAGTGTCAGCCCTATGAACCGCTTCGGTGGTGGTTTTAAGAGTTGGGTTATCGAACAATCCGGTGCAAAAAAAATGGCACAGATACTCAATACCAAAGGCATCCGCTGCAATCAATCGTTTGCAGGCATCTACTCTCTGACTACTCAACAAAACGTCAGGGAGTTAATGCAAGAATGGCTTAAAGACTCATCAGACTCAGGTTTGATTATGTGTCACCCGGCTAAATCCGAGGCTGCCGTTCAAGTAGATCATTATTCAGCCCGGGAGAAAGAATACAGTTACCTGCTTGGTGAACAGTTTTTAGACGACTGCCAGAGTGCACAGGTATCTCTGGAAAGACTATCCTGACAACAGCATTACATTAAATTCCATACTAAAAACGCCTGCAGGCTAGCATGTTCTCAAAGAGACAACGTCGAAACCTGGCACTGCACTAATGGACTGCCCTCTGATGGAAAACAAACAAACCATTAAACCCTATCAATGGCTGGCTCTGATCTGTGGTTTCCAGCTAATTTTCTGGACTGTTGTACCCTGGCTGGTCAGAAACACCCTTCACTCTGATACTCTCGAAGGCATTGCCTGGGGCAATCTCTGGCAGTGGGGTTATGACAAGCACCCGCCGCTGGCAGCATGGGCTTCCGCGGTCTTTGCCAATATGAGTGAGTCGGTCGACTTTCCTGTCTATGTGTTTGCTCAGCTCTGTATTGTTCTGACGTTTATTGCTATCTGGAAACTAGCAAAAGAATATCTGAATGACTACGGTGCGCTTCTGGCTGTATTCCTGTTACAGGGCATCCTGTTTTACAGCAATCGGGTTGAACGGGTTACACCGGATACGTTGCAGCACCCCATCTGGGCGTGGCTGGCGCTGACTTTCTACTGGGCTGTCACAAGAGAGTCATTAAAATACTGGCTGTTAACCGGTGTTCTGGCAGGTCTTGCAGTCCTTACCAAGTATCAGGCAGCTATTTTCTTTATCCCGCTGTTTCTGCTTTTACTGTTTACAGTGGACGGCAGGAAGAGTTTGGGGACGGTTGGTCCATGGTTGGGTGGTGTTATCGCTACGGTTATTGTTATTCCTCATATCATCTGGCTCTACGAACATAATTTTGCCGCCGTTGGCTATCTGGAAGATAACTATGTAGAAAGCACCCGCTATGGCTCGGGCACCTGGATGGATCATCTGATATTTCCCTGGCGCTTTATCACCAGTAATCTGGGTAATGTTCTGCTGCTATTTTTGTTGATGATTCCGCTGTTCAGAGCCACTAAACAGAAGAACAAAGTTTTCAGCCAAACCATGTTCAAAAAATGGTTTCTGCTCGCTATAGCAGCCGGGCCTTTTGTTTTCACCCTTTTATTCGGCCTGATTACTGGAGAAAAGCTGGTTCCCCGCTGGGCTACACCTTACTTTGCCTGGCTGCCATTACTGCTGATGGTTTGGCTGAAACCAGAGATTGATTTACAGCGTTTTAAAAGAGTAGCGTTCTGGTCGCTTTTTGCCGGTTTTGTATTACTCACCCTTCGCAGCGGCTATCTCTACTACAAACCTCAAATCAGCGATAAATACTGGCGATCCGTTGAATTCCAGCCACTCAAAGCACAGATGAGTAAAGCCGAAGAGCTCTGGGCTCAACACTATGACTACCCAATACCCTATTTTGGTGGCCTGCATTACGATGTGGCCGAGATGGGGGTTTACAGTAAGGACAAGCCGATTCCCTTTATGGGGCTGAACGAAGCGGAAAGTCTCTGGATGACCAATGAAGATTTCAGAAAAGGCGGTGGCATTATTGCTCTGACTGATGGCAAGCGGGAATCAGAAAACGTCAGACGTCGAATGAATGAGAACTTCCCGACAGCGGAGTTTCTGGAAACCGTTATTTTCAAACCGATTCCAAAAGTTGAGGTGGAAAATAAACCGGACCTGCCCGTTC
Source organism: Endozoicomonas sp. OPT23 (assembly GCF_009653635.1). Taxonomy (GTDB): domain Bacteria; phylum Pseudomonadota; class Gammaproteobacteria; order Pseudomonadales; family Endozoicomonadaceae; genus Endozoicomonas_A. Next base: position 134,061 of record NZ_PPFD01000005.1, read on the forward strand.
ATTACTATCTATTAAGACCTGATGAATAGAGAAAGCTTGTTACCAAGTTGAAAATTGGCCTGCAATACAGGCAGGCCAATTCTGACTTATCTTTGCGCCTGAACCACTCGACTGGTACTGCCCTGGGTGAGTACCTTGACACGATCACCCTTACCGAAATGAGCATTAGGATCAACCTGCTGAACAACAGAGAGATAAGTACCGTTTTCCAATTGAATGGTCAGCTCAACGCCGCCTTTTTGAGTCACTTTTTTCTCAGCCATATTACCCAATACACCACCAGCCAGAGCACCGAGAACTGCACCCACTGCACCTTCCCGCTGACCGCCGATACCTGATCCGGCAGCGCCACCAATAGCAGCACCGGCAATAGTACCCACTTCACCTTCGGTGCCATCTATCTTCACAGCCTGAACCTCAACAATGGTGCCAAAGCGTACCAGCTGAGTAGAACGGGCTTCACGGGCACTGTAACTGGTTCCCGTCAGGTCACTCATACAACCAGCGAGAGTCAGGCTCGCAAGTAATACCATTAGATAATTTCTGAAATTTCTCATAATTTTCAGCCTCTTGATTCAATCAGCTAAGTGTATCAGCACACTTAATCGAATATTAAATTGCTCTATTTCCACTGCAGGCAGGCAAACAGCTTGTAAATTCGTATGTCTGGGTACTATGGACACAGTTTAGATGCTAAGGACTTAAAAGAGTTCGCGGGAAGTGTAAAAGGCTGGAAAAGCAGGCTGAGCCAGAGCGGCTCAGCCTGTCAGAGGAAAACTCTGAAGAAGGTATCAGTCAACCCAGACGCGGGCGTTTCTGAACATTCTCATCCATGGAGCGTCTTCACCCCAGTTATCCGGATGCCAGCTGTGCTGAACGGTTCTGAACACACGCTCAGGATGCGGCATCATAATGGTGACACGGCCATCACTGGACGTCAGACCGGTAATACCCTGTGGCGAGCCATTCGGGTTGTATGGGTAGCGAACGGTAGAACGTCCCAGATTATCCACGTAGCGCAGAGCGATCTGATCAGCATCAGCCAGCTGATTGATCTGTCCGGTCTTCCTGAACTCGGCATAACCTTCACCGTGAGCCACAGCAATTGGCATACGGGCACCTTCCATACCACGTAGGAAGATGGACTTACTCTTCTGCACTTCCACCAGAACTGTACGAGCTTCAAACTGTTCGGACTGGTTACGAACAAAGTGCGGCCAGTTTTCTGTTCCCGGAATCAGTTCGTGCAAGTTAGACAACATCTGACAACCGTTGCAGACACCCAGCGTAAAGCTGTCAGCACGGTTGAAGAAGCTTTCAAACTGGTCACGCGCCTGTTCGTTGAACAGAATGGACTTGGCCCAGCCTTCACCGGCACCCAGAACGTCACCGTAAGAGAAGCCACCGCAGGCCACCAGGCCTTTGAATTCAGACAGCTCACGACGACCGGCCAGCACATCACTCATATGCACGTCTACTGCCGTAAAACCGGCACGATCGAAAGCAGCCGCCATTTCAACATGACCGTTAACACCCTGCTCACGCAGAATAGCAACCTGAGGTCGTTTACCCGTAGCAATAAACGGCGCTGCCACATCATTGCTGATATCAAATGGCAGAGAGGTATGCAGACCGGTATCGGCATCATCCAGCAGGTTGTCGTATTCCTGACGGGCGCATTCAGGGTTGTCACGCAGAGCCTGGACACGGTAACTGGTTTCTGCCCACCAGCGCTGATGTTTAACCCGGCTTTCACTGCTGATCACTTCACCGTTAAAGGTAAAGTTAATGCGATGATCATCACGGGTTTGAGCGATGGTATGAGTACAGGCGCCCAGACCGGCTGAAGCCAGAATATCCTTCGCTTTGCCTTTGTCTGCATGGCGAACCTGAATCACCGCACCCAGTTCTTCATTGAACAGGGCAGGCAGAATCATGGATTCACAGCCAGCCAGCTTATCGATGTTCACTTCCAGACCGGTACGACCGGCAAAGGCCATCTCCACCAGTGTGGTAAACAAACCACCGTCAGAACGATCGTGGTAAGCCAGCAGCAGATCGGCTTCCAACATTTTCTGAATGGCGGTGAAGAATGCTTTCAGATCATCGGAAGAAGAAACATCCGGTGCCTGATCCCCTATCTGGTTATAAACCTGTGCCAAAGCAGAGCCCGCCAGACGATTCTGATCACGACCCAGATCAATCAACAGCAGATCAGTCTGCCCCAGATCCGTTCTCAGCTGAGGTGTTACAGTTTTGCGAATATCCTGAACCGGTGCAAACGCAGTAATCACCAGTGACAATGGAGATGTAACACTCTTGTCTTCACCATTCTCTTTCCAGCCGGTACGCATGGACATGGAATCCTTGCCCACTGGAATAGCTATACCCAATTCAGGACACAGTTCCATACCCACCGCTTTCACAGTTTCGTACAGTTTGGCATCTTCACCCGGATGGCCTGTCGCTGCCATCCAGTTAGCAGACAGTTTGATATCACCCATTTTTTCAATACGGGTGCTGGCAATATTGGTGATTGCCTCACCAATCGCCATACGACCGGAAGCCGGAGCATTGATGACTGCCAGAGGCGTACGTTCGCCCATGGACATGGCTTCGCCTTTGTAAGTATCAAAAGCTGAAGCAGTGACAGCACAATCCGCTACCGGAATCTGCCAAGGGCCAACCATCTGTTCACGGGCCACCAGACCTGTGATGGAACGGTCGCCAATGGTAATCAGGAAGTTTTTGCTGGCTACGGTTGGCAGTTTCAGAATTCGTTCTGCAGCGTCATCAAGAGTGATGCCGTCAAGATTCACGGCATCCTGCTTAACTTCTGCGGCTTCAACAGTACGATGCATACGAGGTGGTTTACCCAGCAGCACGTCAAGAGGCATATCAACCGGATTGTTGTCGAAGTGGCTGTCTTCCACCAGAAGATGCTCTTCTTCAACGGCTTCACCAACAACGGCATAGAGGCAGCGTTCACGTATACAGATGGCTTCAAACAGCTCCATATCGTGAGTGGCAACCGCCATTACGTAACGTTCCTGGGATTCGTTACACCAGAGCGCCAGCGGTGACATGCCAGGCTCGTCGTTGATGATGTCTCGAATCTGGAATTTGCCGCCACGGCCGCCATCGCTAACCAGTTCAGGCAGAGCGTTAGAAAGACCGCCTGCGCCCACGTCATGGATAAAGGCAATGGGGTTTTCATCACCCAGCTGCCAGCACTGGTCAATGACTTCCTGACAGCGGCGTTCCATTTCAGGGTTGTCACGCTGAACACTGGCAAAGTCGAGATCTTCCTGGCCGTCAGAAGAGGTCATGGAGGAAGCGGCACCGCCACCCAGACCAATCTGCATGGCAGGGCCACCGAGAACGATCAGCTTGGCGCCAACAGGGATTTCACCCTTCTCAACATGGTCGGTACGGATGTTACCCAAACCACCCGCCAGCATAATAGGCTTGTGGTAACCACGAACCTCATCACCGTTGGTGCCTTTTACTGTTTCTTCGTAGGTACGGAAGTAACCACAAAGATTGGGACGACCAAATTCATTATTAAAGCCGGCACCACCCAGTGGACCTTCGATCATAATATCCAGAGCAGAAGCGATACGATCAGGCTTGCCGTTCTCGTTTTCCCATGGCTGTTCATAGCCAGGAATTTTAAGGTTGGATACGGTAAAGCCGGTCAGGCCAGCCTTTGGCTTGGAACCTTTACCGGTGGCACCTTCATCACGAATTTCACCACCGGAGCCAGTAGCAGCACCTGCCCATGGCGCAATTGCCGTCGGGTGGTTGTGGGTCTCCACCTTCATCAGGATGTTGATGTCTTCCTGATGGTATTCGTATTCCTTGCTGGACGGTTTCGGGAAGAAACGTCCGGCCTTCGCACCTTCAATCACAGAAGCGTTGTCTTTATAAGCAGACAGAACACCTTCGCCATTAAGCTTGTGCGTATTGCGAATCATCTGGAACAGGGAATGACCGCGGTCTTCACCGTCAATGGTCCAGGTCGCATTGAAAATCTTGTGACGACAATGCTCAGAGTTGGCCTGAGCAAACATCATCAGTTCGACATCGGTTGGGTTACGATCAAGCTTTTGGTAGCTCTCAACCAGATAATCGATCTCGTCATCAGCCAGCGCCAGGCCAAGGCTTGTGTTAGCTGTTGCCAGAGCGTCACGGCCACCTTCCAGAATATCCACAGCCATAAAAGGAGCGGGTTCGGTCTCGGCGAACAGCACCTCCGCGGCTTGCAGGTTGTCCAGAACAGACTCGGTCATACGGTCATGAAGCAGGTCACTGACAATAGCCTGTTGTTCTTTTGTCAGTGGTTGTTCAGTCGCAATATGATAAGCCAGTCCACGCTCAATACGCTGAACCTTGGTTAGACCACAGTTGCTGGCGATATTGGTCGCTTTACTGGACCAGGGAGAGATGGTTCCTGCTCTTGGCACGATCAGATAAAAGCTCTTGGAGAGGCTCTTAGTAAGAGTATCTTCACTCTCTTCTTCATCACGGCCTTCTTCACCACGTGAAGGCCCATAAGTCAGAAGCTTCTCTAATATCTGTAGTTCTTGTGGGGATAGGTCATCGTTGACTCGTATGAAGTGCTGGAATTCAGCAGAAATACCGGAGATTTCCGAAATCTGGTTCTGCAGGGTTTCAAGCAGCTTTTGGCTACGAAACGGCGAGAGAGCCGGAGCACCACGCAATATCAGCATGATAAAAACTGTCCTCAGCTGGACTCAGGGGAATAATCAGGGCGCTATGATAATCGAAACCAAGGTACGGAAACCAGCTATCCCGCCGCGACAAACCGCATTCTTTTTGACTAATTCCCTGTCAACAGCATTTCAATGACTGTTTTGCTGCTTTTTTAGCCGCTCTTCGATCCCTGAAGAAGCCGGAGATCATTTCGCTGCATTCCTGTTCAAGCACACCTTCGCTCATAACCACTTTATAATTCATATAGGGTAACTCCAGAGTCCGACCCTGGCTAACCAATGCCCCCGCTTTGGGTTCATAAGCACCAAACACCACCCTTTTCACTCGACTGTGGATAATAGCACCTGCACACATAGTGCAAGGTTCCAGCGTCACATAGAGTTCACAATCCACCAGCCGGTAGTTATTGAGAGCAGCGGCAGCTTCCTGCAAAGCCAGTACTTCGGCATGAGCCACCGGGTTGCAGCCACTGATAGGCTGGTTGAACCCGCGTCCAATGATTTCACCGTTGTTAACAACGACAGCACCTACCGGCACTTCATCCAGCGCTCTGCCCTTTCTGGCTTCAACAAGAGCTTCCCTCATCCAATGCTGGTCAACAGTCTCCTGTTCACTCAATTTTTTGTACTCCAGATTCAAAATATTGTCGGAAAGTATACAGCCTTCCCCTTTATCGTCCGATAGCAGCTTTAATCAGTGCTCTGCTCTCGATTTATGGCTTTGGGAACCACGCTATTAGAAAGAGCAATATATACTAAGATTTAATTACTGATATTCCAGTTACTGATGTCATACCACGGAGGGTATGGATCCATGTCTTACAAGCAGAACGTCGAAGAAAACCTTCAACACTTTGCCGAGAGCATCGGCCTTGGCGAATTAGCCCTGAACGAGCATGATGCCTGTGGGCTCTGCTTTGATGACACCCTGATCGTCAATATGGAATATCTTGAAGAAGATGAGGCGCTGGTATTCGTTTCTTCCGTGAAACCCATGGACGCCCACGACGATGCCAAGACAGAGCTTTATCAGAAGCTGCTTTCCCTGAATCTTCAACATCACAGCATGCAGGGCGCTTTTCATGCCCTGAACCATGACCAATCTGAAGTTCTGCTGATTCGCTCCATGCTCGCCTCCTCCGATTACGGTAATTTTGAGTCCACTCTGGAAAAATTCGTGAACACTCTGGAATGGGTGGTTTCTGAAGTAGAAAATACTGAAAGTGATGGTACAGCAGCTCCGAAGGCTGGTTCCTCTACCCCACCACCAGCTCCGAATGGTGGCCCGGGCGATATGGGCATGATGGTCTGAAGACCCGCAGGAATACGAAAGGGCTTCTCGAAGCCCTTTTTTTATGTCTAAACATCAGATATCTAAACGCTCTATTACACTGAAATTATCCACGCACGAATTCTATTCAATTAAACAGATTCACAGGGAGACGTGAGCTGTGCCAGAAGCACTCAGTTATCTGACTAACGCATTACAGGGCGCCGTTGAAAGCAGTCGACTGGTTGATATTCGCGGTAGAGTTACCGAAGTTCAGGGCATGATCATCAAGGCCGCAGTGCCCGGAGTGAAAATCGGAGAGCTCTGTGAGCTGGTGACTCCCAACGAGGAAAAAACCGGTTACGCCGAAGTTGTTGGCTTTCAAGGTCATGAAACGGTGCTTTCTCCTATGGGTGAAATCATGGGTATTTCTTCTACCACAGAAGTTATTCCCACCGGAAAGGTTCATCATGTTGGTGTGGGTTCTCACCTTTTGGGCCATGTATTGGATGGCATGGGTAATCCGCTTGATCCAACTGCTTTTGAAGGCATTGAGCCGGAAACCTATTACCCGGTATACGCTGACAGTCCCGACCCAATGACCCGTAAAATCATTGATAAGCCTCTACCTCTGGGACTGAGAGCATTTGATGGTATTTTAACCTGTGGTGAAGGCCAGCGAATGGGTATCTTCGCTGCTGCTGGTGGAGGTAAGAGTACCCTGCTCTCCATGCTGGTTAAGGGCGCAGAGGTCGATGTCACTGTCCTCGCGCTGATCGGTGAACGGGGACGGGAACTAAGGGAATTTATCGAACACGACCTTGGCCCTGAAGGTATTAAGAAGTCAGTCATTATTGTGGCTACGTCTGATAAGTCATCCATGGAACGAGCCAAGGCAGCCTACACAGCAACAGCTGTTGCAGAATATTTCCGTGATCGCGGCAAGCGTGTTCTGCTGCTGATGGACTCTGTCACCCGTTTTGCTCGTGCTCAGCGTGAAATAGGTCTTGCTGCAGGTGAACCACCAACCCGCCGTGGTTTCCCACCTTCGGTATTCGCTACCCTGCCAAAGCTGATGGAAAGAGCCGGTATGTCGGACACCGGATCAATAACCGCTCTCTATACGGTTCTGGTGGAAGGTGATGACATGACCGAACCGGTAGCGGATGAAACCCGTTCCATTCTCGATGGTCACATTATCCTTTCCAGAAAATTGGCTGCAGCTAACCACTATCCAGCGATCGACGTACTCTCAAGTACCAGTCGTGTCATGAATGCCATCACTCCACCAGAGCATCAAGCTGCAGCAGGCAAGATGAGAGAACTGTTATCTAAATTTGAAGAGATCGAGCTGCTGGTAAAAGTCGGCGAGTATAAAGCTGGCTCCGATGCCGTAGCCGATGAAGCCCTGAAGAAGATCGATGCTATCCGCACCTACCTCAAGCAAAGAACTGATGAACTGACGGATTATGACTCCAATATCCAGCAGCTCATGCAGGTCACCGGCGTCCGATAAATGTTGCATGAACTGCTGAAGGTTAAGGAGATACGGGAAAAATCCGCTCTGGATGAAGTCCGTAAATCCGAGTATCGCCTTGAGCAGGCCCGCGAAGATGTGAAAAACAAGACTCAGGAATTCGAAGAGTACGTAGAGTGGCGCTGTAAAGAAGAGCAGCGGCTCTACGATAACATTATCAACATGGAAGTGAAGCAGAACGATCTGGACAAACTGAAGATCAAGGTCGCAACACTCCGGGAAAAAGATGTCGAGCTCCAGCAGGCCATCACTGTTGCAGAAAAAGAAGTGGAAGAAGCCAAAGATCAACTGGAACAGGCTCGGGATAAACACCGAAAAGCAATGCAGGCTGTAGAGAAGTTCGAAGAGTTCACCAAGGTACTGGATGAAGAGGAAGCCAAAGAAGCGGCCCGACTCGAAGACCTTGAAATGGAAGAATTTACTGTTCGCCCCCGTTACTAGCCACACCGGCTTCGGGCGACACCAGCCCGGAGGCTCATTATGCAACCTGTTAACCCCGGTCAACAGCCTGCCCAGAACGATAACTTATCCGTAGGACAGAACCAGAAAGTCTCTGAAGATCAGGCTCAGGACTTTGCCCGTAAAATGGATAAGAAAAAGGACGGTAAAGGGAAAACTGAAGGCAAGAGTGAGCAGAGCTTGGAAAGCTTGATGGCTGAACGTCGCAAAAGTGCCCGAGAGTTGCTGGATGGTAAGTTCAAAGATAAAGGTGAAAAGGGCGACAGTCAGGGACAAGAAGGTCTCCAGCAGTCGCTTCTCAATGAGTCAGCCGTTGGCTCTGCCAGAGAAGCCCAGCAGACAGCAGAAGCGCAACTGAAAGGCATACAGTCAGTCAGTGGTCCCAAGGAGATCAACGAAGCAATCAATAAACTGGTCGACAAGATCATGGTATCTGCCAAGGATGCCGTGAACGGTGCAGAAGTCAGAATGACTCTGAAAGACAATATCCTGCCCGGTACCGAAATTCGTCTGCAACGGGTAGCCGGAACCTTGCAGGTCACCATGAACACCTCCTCTGCTGAGTCCCATAATATTCTTGCCGCCAGTGAAGCCAGTCTTCAGAAAACACTCTCTGAACGACTGGGTGACAAAGTTCAGGTCAATATCAATATGTCCGGTGCCGGCGGTGAGCAAAGTGATGGCCGCTCTCGTGAAGAGTATGTCGCCGCTGAAGATCAGGATGATACTGAAGAATCATGAACATCGAGCAGGATGCCAGGCCACTGACCTACCCTTCAGTGTCGTCAGCTGAATTTCAGCTGAACCGAACACTGGCAACCTGTCAGCGACAATTCCAGACCAGTATTAACAACCAGGCTGTCACTGTCGTTATTGCCGGGCTGGCAAAGTCCGACGCGCCCTGTTTTCAACTGGATATAGAACTGAACGGCCAGGCCTGCCAGCTGTTTGTAGGCCAACAAGTGATGGATTTTCTGTTACCTGCAAAGATTGATCACGCAGTGCTGGCAAAGCTTCCAGAAGACCTGGTGCCCGCAGTGATCAATAAAGCATTGCAGCCGGTTCTTGATGTCTTTCAATCCATACTGGGCGTATCCAGTGCCATGATCGGTTTTCAACCATGTGAAAACGTTGAGACTGAACGGTTGGCCATGGGCATTAACTTTAATGGCGTCAATTCCTCCATTCAGGTCGCACTGAATCCGCTGATTTTACAAATTCTCGACAGAATTCCAGCTCATCAAAATCCAGCTCTGCCCGATATATCTTTCTGGGCATCCCTGCAAAAAGGTCATACACGACTGACCTCTGATGAGTTCGCAGGGCTGGAAGTGGGTGATATTGTTTTTCTTGAAACCCACGGCAAAGCTGAACAGCTGATAGTACGGGTTAACCCACGGGTTTCATGGCTGGCCAGCTGCAAAAGTAATCAGGTCACGATCAGACAAAGGCTACAGGCTATGGATGAACAATTTGACCCGTCTGATGCAGAGCACCTTCATGAAGACGCCTTACATGAAGAGCATCTGCATGAAGATGAAGAAGCGCATGAATCAGCTGAAGACACCTTGGAAGAGCATGATGCAGAAACTTTTCCAGAGGGTGAAGACACGCCAGTGGATCTCTCGGATTTGTCCGTCACTCTGATGTTTGAAGTCGGCGAACAAAGCATGACCGCTGACGAAATTCAGGGTTTGCATAATGGTTATACCTTCCTGTTGGATAACCCCGTTGATCAGCCCGTAAAACTAAGAGCTAACGGTAAGCTGATTGGCGAATGTCAGCTGGTAGAAGTAGAAGGAAGACTGGGCGCCCGTATTTCCAGACTAAATAGCAAATAACTCAAAAAAACAGAATTTGCTGTAAGGCTGTTAAGTATCAGGACACTTGAATTCAACATGAAGTGGGTTATTTGCCCGCCTGCGGCGAGCAAATAACCCAGGATTTCAAATGTTCAGATGCTCAATCACAGGACAGCGTCATGGAAGAAGGCATTCTAAGTTTTACCAGCCCATTTTATTTAATGGTGCCATTGGCGCTTATGGCGCTGATTCCTTTTATGGCGGTAATGGGCACTTCTTTTCTGAAGCTGGTCGTGGTTTTTTCCATTCTTCGTAACGCCACCGGTCTCCAGCAGATACCACCGAATATTGCCATGAACGCCCTGGCGATCATTCTTACACTCTACATAATGGCACCGGTAGGTTATCAGGCATACGAGCTGTTAGAGCCGGAGAAAATAACCTTTGAAGATTTGACCTGGGTTGATCAATTAAAACTGGCCTCTCAGCCCTACAAACAGTTTTTAAAAGACAATACCAACGAGAAGGAGCGGAACTTCTTCCTGAAGTCAGCCCGACTGCTCTGGCCAAAAAGTTACCAGAAAGAACTGTCTTCCGATGATTTTATTGTTCTGCTACCTTCATTCTGTATTACCGAATTAACCAAGGCATTTCAGATCGGATTTCTGCTGTATCTGCCGTTTATTATTATCGATTTGATCGTCTCTAACATATTGCTCGCCATGGGTATGATGATGGTATCGCCTATGACCATCTCTCTGCCCTTTAAGTTATTGCTGTTTGTATTGCTGGATGGCTGGACTCGGTTGATTCAGGGGCTGGTGCTCAGTTATGGGTAAAAATTATGTGACTGAAGAATGTATGGACAGGAGGCATCATGATTGATTCCGACATCATTCAGCTCACTGCCCACGCACTGATGCTGGTTCTAATACTGTCCATGCCTCCCATTATTGCAGCGGCAGGTGTTGGTCTGCTGATCAGTTTGATTCAGGCGCTTACCCAGATTCAGGAACAGACGCTGCCTTTTGCCTTCAAGCTGATTGCCGTCATCATCAGTATCTTTCTCACTGCTCGTTGGTTAGGGTTGGAAATTTATCATTATTCCCTGGCGATAATGAATAAAATACCGGATCTCTAGGCCATGCCTATCCCCATAGACGAGCTGAAAGAGTGGTTCTATGTTTACACCATGGGGCTGCCAAGAATTGTTGCCCTGTTTACCCTGATCCCTTTTCTCCATAAACGAATGTTGGGCGGAGCCATGATGCGAAATGGCATCTGCGGCTGTCTGATTTTATTTCTTCATCCAATGCTTGCTGAGCTGAAGCCAGATGAAACCATCAATATATTTGATACGGCCGGACTGGTTCTGAAAGAAGCTTTTATTGGCGCCATTCTCGGGTTCTGTATCACCATTCCTTTCTGGGCGCTGGAATCGGCCGGTTTCTTTATTGATAACCAACGCGGTGCTTCCATGGCCAGCTCCCTGAACCCGCTTTCAGGCGCTGAAACCTCCCCTATGGGTGTGCTGTTCTCTCAAGCCTTTTCAGCGATTTTTATGGTGAGCGGGCTGTTTCTTTTGTTATTAAACAGCCTGTTTATCAGTTATCAGGCCTGGCCTATATTCAGTTTCTTTCCTCAGCTCGACCAGTCAGCAGCCATATTTTTCCTGAATCAGTTTGACCTGATCATTGGTCTGGCCATGTGGCTGGCAGCACCTGTGGTTATTTCCATGTTTATCACCGAGTTCGGTATTGCTCTTATCAGCCGATCGGCGCCACAGCTCAACGTATTTATTCTGGCAATGCCGATTAAATCCGGTGTTGCTGCAGCCATTCTGGTTGTTTATGTCAGTACCATTCTGACTCTTGCCAAAAAGCACGATGAAGGCATTCCCGAGATCTTCCGAATCATGGGAGAACTCTGGAAATGAGTGCTGAAAAAACGGAGCAACCGACACCGAAAAAACTAAGAGACGCTCGTAAAAAAGGTCAGGTAGCCAAGAGTAAAGAAGTCTCAGGTACTTTTGGCATTATCTCTGTTCTCTGCTGTCTCTGGTTTATGAGTGATATGTTTCTTAACACCATACAGGAAATGGTGATTCTCCCCTCCACCGTTTATAACGAGCCTTTTGGTGAAGCTTTCAAAATTGTTACTCAAGGCATGCTGGAAAAATCTATTGAGTTATTACTGCCGTTGGTTATGGTCTCTATGCTTTCTGCCATTATCGGTAATGTCATGCAGTTCGGTTTTCTTCTTGCCGGTGAAGGCATCAAACCTGATATTAAAAAAATAAGCCCTATTGCGGGCTTTAAACGAATTTTTGCCGTGAAGAACTTGGTGGAATTTTTTAAATCGGTGATCAAAATTATTTTTCTTTCCATTGTTGTTTATCACGTGATTAAAAGCAGCCTTGGGGATATGGTGAACCTGCCTCACTGTGGTAGCGACTGCATTCTTCCCGTGGTCGGCGTTTTAATGAAGAAACTGCTGATTTATGCCGTAGCAGCCTTCGTCGTTATTGCGATATTGGACTTTATGTTTGAAAAACAGCAATTCACCAAACAAAACAAAATGTCCAAGGATGAAGTAAAACGGGAACACAAAGAGAGTGAAGGTAGCCCGGAAATAAAAGGTAAACGAAAAGAGATTCACCAGGAAATTCTCAACGAAGCTGAGAACACCAAAAAATCCGATGTCGTAATCAAAAACCCGACTCACCTTGCCATCGGATTGCACTACAAACAGGATAAAACGCCCCTGCCCATTATTACGGTAAAAGGCCGTGGAGGCCGGGCAAGATTTATCGTAAAGGTGGCAGAGAAAGAAGGTATTCCGGTGCTAGAAAACGTGCCACTGGCCCATGCTTTGTTTGAAAATGACGTAGCCAGCTATATCCCCCGGGATCTGATTGAACCTGTTGCTGAAATATTCCGCTGGCTGGAAGAACTTAAAGAAGAACAAAAGCAGTCTGACAGTCCACCACCATCAGCATAAAACCTCTTTCGATCAGTTTTCTAAGCTGATGATAGTTAACAATTAAAATGCAATTCAGTGGATATGGAGGTCTCTACCATCGAATATCTGGTGCTGTTCTTCTCCCTGGGCCTTTTGATGCTAATGCAGATTGGCTTTCTTTGCCTTGAATCAGGACAGGTTCGCTCGAAAAACTCTATCAACGTTGCGGCAAAGAACCTTCTTGACCTGATTGTCGTCATCCTGCTGTTTTGGGCTGCTGGCTTTTCAATGATTTTTGGAGAGTCCACGAATTCCTTTATAGGCCCAATCAAGCCTTTGGCATCATCACAGGATAGTGCTTTTCTGCCTCTTTTCTTCCTGTTTCACGCAATGTTCGCAGCAACCACTGCCACGATTGTCTCAGGAGCGATGCCGAACGCTGTCGGTTAGTGGGCTATCTCATCATAATTACCATTGTTACTCTGGCTATTTATCCCGTCATCGGGCATTGGGTCTGGGGAGGCCACTTTGCTCAATCCACTGTAGGCTGGCTCGAAAAATCCGGCTTTACCGATTTTGCAGGAGCAACGGTTGTCCACGTTACCGGCGGTGCAGTCGCACTGGCAGCTCTGGTCATTATTGGCGCCAGAAAGGGCCGTTTTGATTCAGGTAGCTCAAATTTTCGCGGGCAAAGCATGGTCACCAGCATTGTCGGCGTACTCTTTCTCTGGGTTGGCTGGTTTGGATTTAATGGCGGTAACAGTTTTCTTCAACAGGAATTACTGCCGGTCATACTTGTGAACACAGCCCTCGCTGGTGCTGCCGGTGGTTGCAGCGTATTAATACTCAGCCTGTTTCTTTCCTCCAGAGTGAATGTTCTGAATGTAGGCAACGGTATTCTTGCAGGTCTCGTCAGTGTTACCGCAGGCTGTCATATTCTGACTCTGGAAGCCGCCGTGCTGGTCGGTATGATTTCAGGGCTTATCGTACTCTTACTGCCAGCTCTTCTTGAGAGAGTAAACTGGATGATGCGGTTGGCGCAATTCCTGTCCATCTCGGTGGTGGGCTCTGGGGCACAATAGCTGTCGCTATTTTTGCAAGCACACAGCATTTCCCTGAAGGGCTTAACCGCCTCGACTGGATCACGATGCAGGCAACCGGTGCTCTTGCAGCCATCGGATGGGCCTTTACTGTGTCCTTTTTCCTGTTCTGGCTGATCAACTTTATCAGCCCCTTAAGAGTCAGCCACTCAGAGGAAGAGTCAGGCTTGAATATATCCGAGCATGGCGCCAAAACCGAGCTTTATGATTTATTACAGGATATGCGTTATCAGGAACTTGAAAATGATTACACCGCTTCAGTCAGGGTTGAGCCTTTACCGATATCGGGCAGATAGCAGTTCAATACAACCGCGTGGTTCATAGCTTTAACGAATCCCAGGCAACATTAAAAACAACCATTAACCGACTGGATAAAACACGACAGGAACTTGATAAAGCCTGCCAGACGGCTGAATCTGCCAACAAAATGAAGAGTGCGTTTCTGGCCAATATGAGCCATGAAATAAGAACACCCATTAATGGTGTTATCGGCATGGCCGAACTTCTGCTTTCAGAAAATCCGGAAGCCGGTCAAAAAGAAAACATACAGATCATTCATAGTTCAGCAACAAGTCTGATAGACATCATTAACGACATCCTCGATTATTCAAAAATTGAAGCAGGAAAGCTCTCTCTGGAGAATGTCACATTTGACCTTCATAAACTGCTGAAAGAAAGCTGCGATGTGTTTCATTTACAGGCAATAGAGAAGAGGCTGGAGCTAAAATCTGATTTAAAAACAGGCACGCCTCAATTCATAAACGGTGACCCAACAAGAGTTCGACAGATTACTCTTAACCTTCTCAGCAATGCCTTCAAATTTACTGAGCAGGGCTCTATCACACTGTTTTCAGGAATAATTGAACAAGACAACCAGACCTACCTTGAGATCAAGGTGTCTGATACTGGCATTGGCATGACAGATGAACAATGTAAGTCTGTATTCAACACCTTTCAGCAGGCTGACTCCAGCACAACCAGACGATATGGCGGCACTGGTCTTGGGTTATCGATCACCAATAAACTGGTCAAATTAATGGGCGGTGATATTACCGTCGAAAGTACCCCAAAGACAGGAACATACTTCACCTTAAAAATAGCCACCCGTATTTCTAGCCAGCAGAAAGACTTTAATCAGGAGAGTTCTCAATCTCTTTCCGATATTCAAACCCGTTATCAACTTTCTGTTCTGGTAGCAGAAGATAATAAAGTAAACCAACTGGTGATCAAAAAATATCTGCAGAAATTTGGTATTGAGCCACAGATTGTAGAAGATGGATTACAAGCCCTTAAATATTGTAAAGAACACCAGCCCGACCTGGTCCTTATGGACTGTGAAATGCCTGAAATGGATGGCCTTGAAGCAACAAAACAAATAAAAAAGCTTTATAGCAACAAGAAGTCACCAATCATTATTGGCCTGAGCGCACATGCCATGTCTGAACAGAAACAAAAAGCTCTGACCGCGGGTATGGACGACTATCTGTGCAAGCCGGTAACGATTAACCAGCTGAACTCAGCCCTTTCTCATTTTTTTGGTAATAATTAATTCATTAATTTATTGGTCAGCCTCCTCAGTATTCCTTTTGTAATAAGCCGCAGTCATCATTAACAACTTAACCAAAAGTGGTATTCAACGATCGTGAAAATACTAATAAATATATTAAATGATCACATCTGTTAATGTTTGATAGGTAGAAGTTCATATTGCTCATTGAATTAAGCAGGAACAGACTAGTTCCATACAGTTTTTAATCTCAGGCGCCATTCGGCGACTGAATATTCAGCCTTACTTACTTTTCATTGGTAAACGTCAATGACCCAGGAAAAAACCGATCTGAACAACTACCGTATAGAGCATGACCTGCTGGGTGAAGCTCCGGTACCGGAAGCTGCCTATTACGGTATTCAGACTCAACGCGCCATGGAAAACTTTGATATTTCCGGCGTTACACTGAACCACTTCCCTAATGTGCCACGTGCACTGGCCATGGTTAAGAAAGCCTGCGCCATGGCTAACCGTGATCTGGGCATGCTGGATGCAGCTAAAGCTGACGCCATTATTGATGCCTGTGACGAAATCATCGCCGGTAAACTGCACGATCAGTTCGCCGTTGATGTGATTCAGGGCGGTGCCGGTACGTCCACCAACATGAACGCCAACGAAGTCATCGCCAACCGTGCGCTGGAACTGATGGGCTATCGTCGTGGTCAGTACGAACATCTGCATCCGAACACTCACGTCAACATGGCTCAGTCTACCAACGACGTTTACCCGACCGCTATGCGTCTGGCTATGGTTCTGAAGCACAAGGAGCTGGTTGTAGCCGCCAAAAGCCTGAAAAATGCCTGCGATGTTAAATCTGCAGAGTTCAAGGATATCCTGAAAATGGGTCGTACCCAGTTGCAGGATGCTGTACCTATGACTCTGGGCCAGGAATTCCGTGCCTTCTCCACCACCATCGGTGAAGACATTGACCGTATCAAGGATATGGCCAAGCTGCTGTGCGAAATCAACCTGGGTGGCACAGCCATCGGTACTGGCATCACTGCCGACAACCGTTATGCGCCGTTGGCCGTACAATATCTGTCTGAAATTTCTGGTCAGCAGATGATTCTGGCTGGTGACCTGGTTGAAGCGACATCCGACATGGGTGCTTTCGTTATCTTCTCCAGCTCTCTGAAGCGTATGGCTGTTAAACTGTCCAAGATGAGTAACGACCTGCGTCTGCTCTCTTCCGGACCGCTTTGTGGTTTCAACGAAATCAACCTGCCGGAAATGCAGCCAGGCTCCTCCATCATGCCAGGCAAGGTTAATCCGGTTATTCCTGAAGCCATGAGCCAGATTGCTTTCCATGTCATCGGTAACGACATGGTTGTGACCATGGCATCAGAAGCTGCACAGCTGCAGCTGAACTTTGCTGAGCCAGTACTGGTTTACAAGATTTTGGAATCCATTCAGCAACTCACCAACGGCATGTTTATGCTGACTGATCGTTGTGTGAAAGGCATCACAGCCAATGCTGGTGTTTGTCAGGCATACGTAGACAACTCTGTTGGTCTGATTACTGCCTTGAACCCTTACATTGGCTACGAAAACTCCAGCCGCATTGCCAAGATCGCTCTCAAAACCGGTCAGCGTGTTGTTGACCTGGTGAAAGAAGAAGGTTTGCTGAGCGATGACCAGCTGACTGAAATCCTGAAACCTGAAAACATGGTTGCGCCTCTCGATTTGAGCAGCAAGATCCACTGATAACGGACTAAAGCCGTTTACCAGAGCCGTACTTTAATAAGTGCGGCTTTTTATTATCAAATCCCCACATACACATCAATAAAACGACACTGTATTTTTACCGACCCCTTGAAGCCCTTGATCTACCGTATTTTCCACAGTAGGCAACCCGTCTTATTTCTATACCATTAGGGTTAACGTCAAAGGAATAACAGAAAGCGAAACGTCAAAAGCAACCTGAACATTGATGAACGAGATCAGCAGGGATAAGCCGAAGGTTAGTTTTGGTGAGCGGGCGGCGAGTGGACTTTCAGTGTTTGTTTTTTTGCCTGTGCCTTCCTGGTGGAGTTATGCCGTACCCACAGCGCATAGTCAAAAACCTCTGCTACACTGAATCCGAATTCCACGGCCGTTATGCAAGCATGACAATGATTGAGCAGGCTCTGTAAGTCTTCTATATAAGTAAGTCTTATACATAAAGAGCGCTGAAGCACAGCCTGCACTAAAGTCAGTGTCTTGCACAGAAGAGTATCTTGCACAGCGATGTGCAGATTATTCCACTGCCTGACGGCGCTTGATTGAACATCCCTTTACGGCAACTACATAAATTCAAAGTGGAGTCGTTATGCAGCAACAGGACATGAAACAGGAACCTACCGTTTTCATCATTGACGATGATGAAGCTGTACGTGACTCACTGAAAATGCTGATGAAGTCTGTTGGCCAGATCGTAGAAGCATTTTCCTCTCCCGCAGAGTTTCTCGAAGTGTACGATGAGAACCGCCCGGGCTGTATCGTTCTTGATATTCGTATGCCAGGCATGAGCGGTCTGGAACTGCAGAGCAAGCTGAACGAAATGCACTGCATCCTGCCGATCATTTTCATCACCGGCCATGGTGATGTGCCTATGGCAGTGCAGGCCATCAAGGACGGCGCCATGAACTTTATCCAGAAGCCGTTCCGTGACCAGGAACTGCTGGATCTGATTAACGATGCCCTTAAGCTGGATACCCAGCAGCGTCGCGAATTGCTGGAACATAAAGAAATTCTGCGTCGTCTGTCTACCCTGACCGACCGTGAGCGCGAAGTGCTTCATCACGTTGTTGAAGGCAAGGCGAACAAGGTTATTGCAGCGGATATCAACCTGAGTCAGCGCACCGTTGAAATCCACCGCTCTCGAGTGATGGAAAAGATGGGTACCAAATCACTGGCACACCTGGTTCGTCAGGTTATGCAAGTGAAAGAACATCTGGAAGGCGAGTTTACGTTTAACGTTTAACGCTTTCTGATTCGAAACCTGTTGATTTTCTATCAACGGGTTTCGGGTTCTCTATTACTTCCGTTCAGTCTTTTTATCTCTGTCCTTCTGCACTTCCGATTTCACCAGTCCCCTACTGACATAACACTTTCGTCTTAGGTAGTCCCCGTACCACGTCTAGTACAACCCTCCATTCAGCAATCTCTTAGCAATATCTAAACTCAACTGAAGTTGTGAGAAAGTAACGAAGTCATTGGCCTGTCTATCAGATACGCTCATGCTTTTTCGAAAACGCTTCTTGAAGACATGTTTTTGAAAGTAAACCCGACTTTGATTAATAGGTTAATCACTTACTATTCAAACCGGGAATTCGACATCTGCCGCAAGGGAAACAACTGAAATACACAGACAGAACTCAGAAAGCTGAATCTGTTTCAAGACCGATATGAGGGTCTTACCAACGATCACTGAAAGGCTGCTAGAAGAATATGGCAATAAATGAAGTCGTATACCTGCTGGAGCAGGACAACGAAACAAAAGAAACAATTCGCGGCCTGTGTGACGAGCAATCACTGCATCTGAAAGTATTCAATCAGCATAACGAGTTGATGTCCGCAGTGCAGGACCAGACTCCAGGCTGCATAGTGGCAGCCAGTCAAGAACAGAGCGAAAACGTTGTTGAGCTGGTTAAACATATTTCCGAGAACAACACAGGTGTTCCGATCGTAGTGCTGGGAAACCATAACGACCTGAATACGGCTGTCGCTGTAATCAAACTGGGCGCAGCAGATTATATCGAGAAGCCCGTCATCTCCGGACGGCTGGCCGAGCATTTCAGCCAGCTTTCTCAGCAAAGCTGATTCAGCCCTGCTGTTGTTGCAGCCAGTTTCGGTACTCCCGCAATTCCTGTAAGAGTACTCGATCCTTGGAGCTGGCTGTTTCCAATGTCTCATTCAAAGCTTTATCAAAAGCCTCAAAGCCAAAAATCTTTGGGTCTTTACCTGATAGTCTTTCCCGGCAATAACTCTGCCACTGCTCTTGTTCTTCAGAATCCAGCGTTTCAGGAAAGTGCCTGCCACGATAACGAAACAGCATCTCATCCAATCGACGATCACCAAAACTCAAACCCAATCGGCTCAATTTTTCCGGTGCAGAAGAACGAATCATATCCATTCGGCCTTTATCATCTCTTGAGAAGAAGCCTCCGGAATAGATCATCTGATCTGGGTCATCAACGTCATTTTCTTTGGGCGAAGAAAAAATAGCCTGAATTTTCTCTGCCAGCACCGGATGGTTCAGTAAAATCTGATGATGTTTTTTGCACAGTTCCAAATCAATAGACAAGCGTTCTCTATTTTCTGCCGTCAATACTTTCAGTGGCGCAACCGCCGGGCACTTATTCAAATGCACGGTTTTAAGAGGAATCCTTTCAGCACCCTCTTCCTGTTCTCGCAAGGGAGTAAACAGTCGGTACTGAAGCTCCTCAATACTCAGCTCCAGCAAAGGTGTTGGATCTGCCGAAAGGTCGTACACCATGACACCATTTTTATTGACCGGATGAACAGCAAGGGGCATAACAACCGCAGTGCACAATCTGGCTGCACCAAACATTCCAGAGATATGGACCACCGGATTTTTACTCACCAGGTTTAATTGCTGAGCAACAGCTTGCTTATTTCTTAACTCAAGATAAAAGCTAAACAGCTTTGGCTGCTTCTCCTTGATCAAACGAGCCAGGGCAATAGTGGCACGAACATCAGCTAACGCATCATGGGCCTGACCATGACTGATACCATTGGCTTCTGTCAGTTTCTCCAGACGATAGCTGTTGAAGCCGTCATCATTCTTTGGCCAGTTAATTCCTTCCGGCCTGAGAGCAGCCGTCATACGAACCAGATCAATCAAGTCCCAGCGGCTGTTGCCGTTCTGCCACTCTCTGGCGTAAGGGTCATGAAAATTACGGTAAAGACAATTGCGGGTCACTTCATCATCAAAACGAATGGAGTTATAGCCTGCAGCACAGGTACCGGGCTGAAGCAGTTCCTCATTGATACGACTGATAAAGTCCGGCTCAATCAATCCTTCACTGTTGACCTTCTGAGGTGTCAGGCCCGTCACCAGTGTCGCCACGGGATGAGGCAGGTGATCAACCGGCTGCCGACAGTAAATATTGAGCGGCTCACCGATTTCGTTCAAATCAGCGTCGGTTCTGATGCCGGCAAACTGGCTGGGCCAGTCGGTAGACGGGTTGGTGCCAAAGGTTTCGTAATCGAGCCAGTAAAAAGATCTCAGCATTATTTATCAGACCATTTAAAGGTAACCTGACCTTTACAGGATTCAGTCACTCTTGATTGAAAATCCAGCTTGTGTGATTTCGGTAATGCCCATTCAAGCATGACATTATCGGTGTACTGGCAGTCCACTATGTTGCCAGCCAGTACACCGAGAATGTGCCTTATGGCCTGCTCATTCTGGTAAGCTGTCTGCAATTGCCCTTCAATCATGGCAATTCTTTCCATGACAGGCAAATGATCTACGGCAGCCTGCACCGCTGAACCATAGGCTCTGACCAATCCACCAGCACCCAGTTTGGTGCCCCCGAAGTAGCGAACAACCACTGCAACAACCTCGCCAATCTTTTTATGTTGAAGTACATTGAGCATTGGCTTTCCTGCGGTACCGCCTGGTTCTCCATCATCATCAAAGCCAATAGATGTGTTGCCCTCTGGTGGGCCCGCGACAAAAGCAAGGCAGTGATGAGACGCATCGGGATAAGCCGCTCTCAATTCATTCTGGAGTTTAAGGGCATCAGCTCTGGAATGAGCCTTTTTAAGAAAGGTAATAAATCGGCTTTTTTTAACTTCAGTTTCGAATTCAAAAACTGAGTCGTCATCAAGTTCCGGTATCAGGTAACTACCAGGTTCCAGTGTGGACATAGAAGATCGTCTTACTTCGGATCAATTAACTGACAGCTAATATCCGACAGAAGACAACTATTAACCCTGACGGCTCAGCCACATTCCCTGAAACTGAAATAATCCTTCAGGGATTCAACCAGATCAATAATATCATCTTCAGCATTGACAATACTGTAGCCGGAATCAAAAAACTCGGGCCCAACATCCGGTTTGCACCAATGGCAGCGAGCATCAAAATCAATAAAGCGAATCTTACCGTCTGCTTCCGGCAGAATGATTCTCATACTGTAAATAGCGCCCATTAACACAGGAACGGTACTGATCAGCATCAAACCATTGCTGCTGATATTGCCTATACTGCCCATCTCTTTCATAGTGTTTCGATTATAGATGGTCAGGCATTCAGCCAGATGATGACGGGTGATTTCTCGACGTTCCTTGCCCTTGGGAATGAGGGACATAATTCAGACTCCTTCCGATTATACCGATCTTTGTTGATTAACTTGTTTTAGTTTGCCTTGTGTTTCCATTACGGCCTGTGTCGCTTGAGCCTGTTTTTCCTGATTCATACCGAACTGATCGAAATGCTCCATAAAATCACGTCTCATTTGTTTGACCAGTTCAGCTCTATCCTGATTGTTTGGAGTACTACAAACGTCGATTGCAACCCCCCTCAATCTCTTTTTTTCTTGAGCCTGTTTCATGCCATCCACAGCACTCCCCAATGTCCTTGCATTATGCGACTGTTGCCCAAGAGCAAAAGAAGTATGTACATAGTGGCCTTCGGCTTTATCCGTTGTTGCTCTGATTTGCTTAAACTCTGGTGCACCTTTTGTCTTTTCAGCCCAACGTATCTTTTGAAGAGATGTTCCTAATGATCCTATTGGTATTTCCAGCCCCAACTTTTCGGCAGTTGCTTTATTGATTTGGCTGATTACAAGCTTATATTTACTTTCATCAACAAACACGCATCCTCGTATAATTTTCATAATCCTGGCTGGTGCTTTTCTGATCTCATCATGCGGAGCTCTGGTATTGATCACGATATGAGTAATAGCTTCCATCATTTCATCATATCGTTTCTGCACTTGCGGGGCTGTATCCATTGCAAAATCGATATTTCCCTGACGAACCCTTTCGATATCGCTATCAATTCTTTCCAATAGAACCTTAAGCTCTTTCTGCCCACCAGAATATTTACTGTACTTGCCTCCAAGTAACTTATGGACTTCAGCTACTTTCCCCTTACAATCTTCAAAGACTGAAACGCTTTGCTTAATCAATTCAGCTTTAGCCTCAGAAATAAAATCGCCATTACCGAGGTCAACACCATTCTGTTCCAATTCCGAAAAATGCGTTTCAAACTCCTGTTTCAGCTCTTCCATACTTGCTGCATGAGTCACTGATTTAACTGGAACATCACCCTGGTGCTGCCGGCGAGACACATCTTTTATTCTATTCACTAAACTACTTTTTAATATGGGTACTACCTGCTGAAGACTCTTTTCCTCAATCATCTCGGAAGTCAGCACCTGCTCATCAACATGCTTTACAGCATTATCCTGAAGCCATTGATGCTGCTCCGAATAAGCTTTATTAAGGTAAGCATTGACACCCGCCTGCTCTATGCGACTTTCATACCCCA
Organism: Endozoicomonas sp. OPT23; assembly: GCF_009653635.1. GTDB lineage: Bacteria > Pseudomonadota > Gammaproteobacteria > Pseudomonadales > Endozoicomonadaceae > Endozoicomonas_A. The sequence continues at coordinate 156,979 of NZ_PPFD01000005.1, forward strand.
TCGTTTCTTCCGTCACCTGCCTGCTGGCCATTTCAGTCCCCAGCAACTTCATCCAGGCTTGCTGAGCCTCCCATTGTGCTCTTTTAAACTGAATCATGGCCGCTTTGAGGTCAGGCGATAATTTCAGCGTTGACCACTCTTCCTGTTGAATTCGGGCCAGTTCAGTTTCGAAGGCTTTTGAAACTGCATCCTCCATACTCTGATTTCTTGTTGGTCTAGGTAAAGGCACTTTCATGGGTAAAAACAGCTGTGTATGTATATCACCACCAGTATCATCCAGCGATGAAACTCCCAGTTTGCTTCCCACCTCGGCCCTGGTTTTTTCAAGAGCTTCCTGAGCCTTCAAAAACACCTGTTTTTCGTGGGAGTCTTCAAGCTGATCAAGCTCCTGTTTATCAACAACAACAATGAGTTTCTGCTGCTTGTATAAACTCTTACTGCCACGAGTTAAACGACCAACCTGCTGGTTCATCAGATCCATTCGTGCAGCAGAACCTGTTTGCTTTAGCAGTCCCATAACCACACCAACACTTGCCATGCCTTGAGGTGCATCAGTACCAACCGATTCAGGCTTAGCGAGATAACTATCAGCATCATAAGCCCCCGTCATCCGTAGCTGTTTTTCCAGATCTCCTTTTAGTACGGCTCCTTGTCCGTACACAGGGTCGCCATCTCTTTGCATACAAAGCTTTTTGTCATCCTTGTAATAAAGAACACCTTTAGTTGGTTTCCCCATGGCTCTTCGCTGCTCGTTAATCACAAGGCTTTGCTGTTCCGCCTTAGTTCTGTCACTACCGTCATCCTGACCATTAAATATCACCATAGGGACATCGCCGCCGGTTCTTTGCACCAGCTGTTTCAGCGTTTTTTCCTGGTCATGGTCATCAGCAGAATCTACCACCATCAACTCTGCCTGAGACATTTGATGCATAAAGCGCTCAGTCGTTGTTAATACATCGGTGTGAGCCTGCTCTTTTACGCCTTCAATCGACTCAGATTCAGTCAACATGGCTGAGGCATAATCTGTTCCCAGTGTGGCTGAGAAACCATGTCGATTAGCGCCAAGTAAAAACTCTGAGTGACTGACGTTGATGTCCTCAGGTTTAACAATGGTTTTCAGCTGCAGATTTTCAAGTACCTGATTAACACCACTCACAACCACCGAAAGCTGTTCTGATGTGTGAGGCACCATATTACTGTCCCACTCATCAGCAAAAATCATGGAATTCCTTAAAAGGTCCAGAATCTGATCCATTCTCTCCAACAATGCTTCACGATTTGGAAGCGTGCACTCCTTATTGCTCAGTTCTTTCTTTATATACATCAATGCCTGAATATCGGTTATAGAAGCACCTACCGGCGCTCGCCCCCGCTTCAGTAAAGAGTTACGTTCGTAGCGCAGCGTATCTTCCGGTAACCCCAGTAAGGTATTTTCAATCATATTCAGGTGAGTTTCGGTGAGTAGGCCTGGACTCCGGTCAGACAGTGACTTCAAATCCAGACGTCGGTACGTTAATCCTTTACTACCAAAATAACTGCCAAACATATCATCCAGCTCAGCCTGGTTGCTGGGAGGAGCCATGACAATAGGGCTTCGATCCGTTTGAGTACCCACCGATGCTGCCGCATAATCGGAAATAGCAAGGAGAAGAGTACTTTTACCAAACCCCGTCCCTTTGTGAGAAACCAGAGTAACCTTTTCGCCTTCTGACCAATTTTTTACCGCAGATAGAGCTCTCTTTACCTCATCAGCCTGATCTACGGTAAATATAATCTTTCGTCGGCGTTCAAAACTCATCCGTGCACGAACAGCCGAACTCATCGGTTCTTGTTTATAACTCTGGATTCTCGCAAGCACCTGTTGATGCCTTCCGGCGATCATTGCTACCTTCAGGGTCCAGTCGCGACACCTGCGACTGTATTCTTCAGGGTTCTGCTCAAGGAAGACGGCATTATTACAAATGTGTTCAAACTCTCCCTGTACTGCTTCCAGCTGCTCATTAACTTGTTCCCTCTGCTGCAAATCTATTTCGACCAACATCAGCTCGGCCATTTTTTGTGCAAACTGTTCTGAGTTTTTCAGACCTGCAGGTATCTCTCCTCTTTCAAATTGCTTAATGGCATAATCCAGCAAATCCCTGTCTGAATATCCAGCCAATTCACCTTTAGTGTTATCACCACCTTGAACTAATCGAATGCTTCCAACCAGTTCATGCTCAAGAGAGGCCTTCAAATCACGAGCGTGATCGCAGTGTTTATTGCTATTTTTGATAGTTTTATTAAGAGCAAGCCTTACCTGTCGCCTATTTGCCTTTATTTCCTGCCAAGTGGTTCTTCCAGTCAGCGTTCTCATTTCACATCCAGCGAAAACAACCATTCCGGGAAACGCTTTCTTGGCAAACTCCTCCACTTCTCTTTCCATAAACTCCATGGCTGCAGGGTCAGACATTGCATCTTTCCGCTTCGCCACATATTGACTAGTCAGCGCATTAAAGTCGGCGCTAACTGCAAAATGTTCAAGACTTTCTGGCTTGCAGCTTTCAAGCTGCATACCAGAACCTGTTTTCGCTGCTTTTTTCCGATCAATTTCTGCAGTGGGAGGAAGCACAATAAAGGATTCTGTGTCCATGGCTTCAGTCTGAAATAGCTCTTGCCGTAATACTTCTGTCGCCTTCAGTTCAATATCACGCCTGAGCTGTTCCAGTTGCCTGAGTCGCTTGCCGCTACTTATTAATCGAGTACTCAGCCAGGGTCTATTGAGTCGTTTCAGCTGCTTTGTTGCGTTGCTGACCTCCTCGTCTTTACATTCAGGGCTGTTATCATTCAGTTGGTGCGCTTGCGCCAATACCATTGCATCAACATACTCGTCCTGATTGCCTGCACCCTGTAATAGAACAGGAACCAGAGAATCATTGCTGCCCACCTCATACATTCGGCACTGCAAAGGACTCGTTTTTTTCTCAAGCATAAGAACACTTGTTTCACCACTGCTGTTTCTGAGCGGCAACCAGTCCCACCGAGATCCTTCATTGTCTCCAAAAGGTACTTTCAAATTAGGGTTATCATGAATAAGGGAGGGGTCTACCGTCCAGGTCACACCATTCAGTAAAGTATTCCAGCGCTTTCCATCTTTTGATTGAAACACCAGTGGTGGTTCGCAACGGGTTCGACTTGAGAGTGATAACGTCATTTCACCCGTTGCTTTGCTCTCTTCAAGAAGAGCATTACCACCAGCGGGCAGGTCACTGAAGAATACATTAAACAAGCCCTTGTCCTTTTGATCTACCAGGTTCCGGGCAAAAGAGCTTTCCTCGTCACGGACTGGTCCCGAACGATCCAGATAACCATCAGAACTGTTGAAGCAAGCAAGCATTTTTTCATGGGCGTGTTCAACTTCAGAACCATCGATACCAACAGGCACTCCTGCTTCCGGTTTACAAGGCCCCAGCGCTTTTTCTAATTTCAGCAGTCGCTGGGTACGTGCCAGAAGTTTTTGCCTTCTCTCAGTTGACTGTGTCTGATAATTCTCATGATGAGCTTCAACTGAAGCTGTAAGCAATGTCGAGTTATCTAACTTTAAATCGGCTTCTGCGGCCTCCAGCAAGCGCTTCATCATGGGCACTTTCGCTAATTGGTAATCTCTTCGCAGTGACTGCCTTGCCAGAAGCGATGAGTTTGAATAAGAGAAGCCAGGGTTTGCATCAACCGCTTCGTCCTTCTGTTTTTTGTCTTCTTTATCAAGCCTGTCAATCATGGCAACTATCCGGCGCGCTATGACAGGGTCATGAACCAACAGAGCTTCTCTTACATCTGGCAGAGCAGATGAAGGCCCCATTGTGTCAATACTGACCATGGCCTTATCCAGCTGCCTATCGGAATCACCCCAAACTAATTTCAAGTAGTTTTGAGTATCAATCGGTAGCCCTCTCTTAAGAGCATCCGGAAGTGACTCATACCCCAACCTTTGAAGCTCGTATTTATAGCTCCTTAATAATTGATGCCGGTCATCCTGAAGCTCAACAACCTTTACTTTTTCTTCAAAGTCTTTGCAAAGCTGATCGGCTGTTCGCTTCAGTAATACGCCCGCCGAATAGCCGTAGTATTCTGGATTATGGGCCACATCCGCCCCCTTTCTAAACTGCATAAGTTGCTGAAGAGCCTGATCCACCATTTCATCCGGAGGTGAATTTTTCCAACCGCTCTCTAAGCCTTCCTTAAGACTTTCAACTTGTTTACTGAACGCATCGAAATCATCTATCTTTTCCTCCAGAGCAGTTGTTGCACTAGTGGAAACCTTAGCGATGGCATTAACCTGATGATAAAAAGAATCTCTGTCCTGATCGTTACCAATAGTTTGTGCAAGGGTTTTAGCCAACCCAGCTACCCTTTCAGAAAATGGTCTATACAGCTCCAGCACACTTTCTCGATGACTCTGCTCAGAAGGTGATACATCTACCGTATAGACAGTCTCCACCTCAGCCAGCTCTTTTGCTCTAGTCTGAAGTTTATCGAAACCACGACACACTTCTGCCTGAACCTTAATCCGTTCTGCGGTAACAGTAGTTTTACCAAGGTCATCAACCAAACGTCTGGCTGCTTTAGATTTCAAATCCTTATCAAGCAGTGCTTCATCAAAAGTCTGTATGTCGGAGAACTCACTTGTCTGACTATCACTTCTACTGAGACTGAGACTGCTTCCTACCGATACACCTTCGTCATCAACACTGGCCGCCTGAACCAGTTTATGTGTTTCAAAACGACCTAAACGCTCTGACTGCTCAGTAACTCTTTGTTCTAACTGCTTAATCTCTTGCACTTTTGTATTCAATACAACGGTAAGTTCCTCCACCTTACTCCCAGACTGGTCTTTTTCCCTGATCAGTTTTTTTTCTGTTTGCTGAGCTGATTGTTTCTGTGTTGTTAGCTCATGTTTTAAATTTTCAAGATTACTTTCAATCTTCTCTTTTTCTTTTTCAGTTTCTTTTTCAGTTTCTTCGAGCTTTTCTACTTTTGATTGAAGCTGAACTTGTTCCCCCCTAACTCTTTCAGTTTCACTGGCCAGCTCCAGCACTTTGGCTTGATGTTGACTTTTCAGTTGTTTAACTACTTCTACCTGAGCAGTTTTTCCTTCTTCATGCTGAGTAATAGATTTTTTCAGATCACTTTCAAGCTCTTTGAGTTTGGATTTTAAATCTAAAATCTGCTGCCCCTGCTTTTCTATCAGAATCTGTCTTTCGGAAACTATTTCTTTCTGCCTTTTAACCTCATCTTTTTCATCTTGCAGGTTACCATCTAGAGTTGTTTTATCTCTTTCCAGGGTTTCACACTTACTCAATTCACTGGCTAATTTCTCTTTCAGGTTTTCAATTTTAGTTTTTTCTTCTTGAAGCCTGGAAGCAAGCTGACTTGTTTCACTTCCCTTCTCTTTTTGTAACAATTGATATTTTGCATTCAAATCAGAATAATTAGTTTTGTGCGTTTCAATAGCACCCTGCAACTTTATTACTTTCTCTTGTGATTCCAATAATTCAGAATTCAACTTTTCTTTACCATCTTGAAGAGTTTCAATAGTTTTTTCAGCAGTCCCCCTAGCTTCTATAGCCAACTCCTTTTCTTTCTTTAATTTATCATTAAGTCCTCTAAGTTCATCCATCTCTGTTAAATGCTCAGCAACCTTTTCAGTTTCAGTGGCTAGACTCTGCTTCTGCTGATTTAATTCTTGCTTTACTCTTTCCAACTCTTCTTCAGATTTTTTTGCACTTTCAGCTACAGTATTCAGCTCTCTCTCAGTACCGTCCAACTTCCCACTAACTTCTCGGAGCTCTCTGGCTTTAGCCTCAAATACTTCTCTAAATTTCGTTGCGGCTACAGATGCTAATTTCATTTTTTCATCAGAAAATTTCATATATTCTTTGAAAGTGTCTTTCATCTTTTCAAGATCTTGTTTCAATTCACTTTTTGTTTCCTCTAATTTCTTCAGCTTCTCAGATACTTCATCAATCTTTTCCTGTCTTCTAACAACTTCTTCCTTAGCTGTATTTTCTGACTCTGTCAGACTGAAAACTCTATTTCCAAGTTCTTCAAGCTGTGCATTCAAACTGGTTACTAATTTACTCGACTCAAGCAGTTCTTCGTTTATTTTTTCTTTTTCTGAAAGACTGTCTTCGTATTTACTTTTCAGATCTTGATAGCTATTTCCAGCCGTTTCTGCCTCTTCCGTTAATCTTTGAACGGTTTTTTCTGTTTGAGCTACTTTTTTCTCACTTTCATCAATTCTATGCTGTAAACCTGATAACTCAGTGTCTTTTGCTGATATTTCTTTTTTAAGTTTTTCTAGTTTCTCTTCGTAAATTTTCTTTTCTTTTGTTGCTTCAATCTGTTGCTCCTGTGCTGAAGTTTTAGTAAGAGCCTCCGCACCTTCCATCTTAATGGTTATATCTTGAAGCTGCTGCTTCAGGTTACCCTGCTCTTTTTTAGTTTCTTCTTGCAGCCTTTCAAGCTTACTTACTTGAGCTATTAACTGAGTAGTCGCTTCCTTGGCAGTGTTCAGTTCAGACAGTTTTTCCCTAACGTTTCTATCTGCTTCCTGAACTTTTTCATTTAACGTAACAACTTCGTTGGTAAGTTTCTCATTTTTAGATTTTAAAGTTTCTACTTCAGTCTGAATGAGAGACTTGGCTGTTTTTTCTTCTTCAAGCAATTTTTTAGAATCATTCAGTTCATCTTCTAGACTCTCTTGTTTCACAACACTTTCTTTATGTTGAGATTCAAGAGTTTCATAACTTTTCTGAGCGGCCTCTACTTTTTTATTAAGCTCTTTAACCTTTTCCTCTTCTCTAGTGTATTTTTTCTCACTCTGCTCAACAGATTTTGTGAGTTCAGTCAACTTGGCTTCTTTAACAGATAGTTCAGACTTCAGATGTTTAATTTGTGCATCAAAAACCACTTGGGCTTCTGAAAGCTTTTTCTTCTGATATTCTTCAGTAGACTTAACAAGCACCTCAGATTCTACGCTTTTGCTTTCTATCAGCACCAGCTGCTGTTTTAATTGATCGCACTCGGTCTGAGCTATCTCTCTTTGCCCTTCAACCTTCTCAAAATCAGATTCTAGCTGAGAAGCTTTTTTTTCAGCTAATGTCAGAGCTTTCTGTTTATCTTCAACTTCCGTCTTCTTAGCTTTTACACTACGTCCTAGTTCTTCGTTCTTTTCTTCAAGCTGTTTAAACTGTTCTTTTAAATTAACTATTTCTGACTCAGTTTGTTTTTTAACATCTCTCTCTTCTTCAGCTCTTTTCTTAAACTCCTGCTCACTTTCTTTAAGTTCTTCATGTGCCTTTTTAAGCTCTTTCAATTCTTGAGCCGTTTTTTCTAGAGTTTTTTCCAACTCGTTCACTTTTTCTGACTTTTCTTTCAGATCAACTTTATCTGTCTCTACTTGTGATGCTAGTTCTCTAATCTGGCGATCGGAATCTTTTTGCTTGTCAGCAGCTGCCAACCTTTCACTTTCGAAAGCATCTACGTCACTCTGTTTTTGTTCAGTAAGCTCATTAACTTGTTTAGCTAAAGATGCCTTCAAAGCCTCAGTCTCAATCAGTGCAGCCTCGGCGACTTTGATCTGACCATCTTTCTCAGATATTTGTGTATTTAACGAAGTTTTCTCAGATTCAAGTTCATCAATACTGCTTTGCTTTTGACTTAAGGTTGTTTTTTCTTCTTCAAGTTCATTAATTTTTATCTGAACCTCTTCTTTTAATTGGGAAACCTGTCTAGTAAGCTCTGTTTTTTCTTCGGTTAAATTTTCTTTCTGCGTTAGCAAACTTTCAATTCTTTCCAGTAAATGTGAATGCTCACTCTGTTTTGATGAAATAGCAGCCAACTCTTGAACCTGAAGTCCTTTCAACCTGTCAATTTCTTTATCTTTCTCACCTAATTCATTTTGTAAATTTTCGACTTTTGTGCGTAAATCAGTAGAGGTCTCTTCTTCAAGATGAAGGTCAACCGTAACACGGGACAACTCTTTCTTGATGTTTTCTCGTTCTACTTCCACTTCCTTTGTTCGGTCTTGAATAACCTGTAACTCGCCCACTCTCTTTTCATTAAACTTCAATACTTGAGCCAATTGATAAGTTGTCTGCTCATAAGTGCTCTTTACCGACACTAATTCTTCAGTAAGCTGCTGTTGAATTCTCTCTATTTCATGAACTTTTTGTTTGGCGGCCTCTAACTCAGTATTAAGCGTTTTTCCCCGTTCTTTTAACTCATCATTTTCTGTGGCCAATGTCGCTTTTTCTTTAGACAGGATGTCAACAGTCTCAGTTAAATGCGTCTGCTTTGCTGTTATCTCTTCATATGATTCTTGTAGCTCTCGGACACGAGTCACAGCTTCACTAAGTTTCTGCCCCCCCCCTTCAATGGTTTTATTTGCACTTTCCAGTTTCTCTGAGAGCCATTGACGTTGAACCTTAAGTGCAGCTGCTTGTGATTGAAGTCCTTCAATTGCCCTACCCCTGCCTTCTATTTCCAGTTTTTGTAATTCAAATTGAGATTGCAACCATTGCCTGTTCTTTTGTATCTGGCTAAGAGCATTATCCCTATCTGCAACCTGAGCTTCTAATCGGCGAATACTTTCTTCATCCACCTTGGCAGAGGTGAGCTCGGCTCGAAGAGACTCAGCTTGCTCAAGCAGTTTATCTCGTTCGCCGCTCAACACTTGGTATTGTTCTTTTTGATCCCCTAGCCTTAATTCTCTTTCACTGTTTAACTGCTTCTCACCCTCCAGCTGAGCAGCTAATTGCGTGATTTCTACCGATTTCTCTTGAGCTTGCTGTGACAGACCTTCATAGCTTCGTTCAAGCTCAGTTATTTTTTTATAAAGATTACTTTCAACTTCTTTTGCGATGGTTTTAGTAGAAACAAATTCAGCTCTTAATCCATCGTAGGTTTGTTTTAGCAGTTTAAGGCTGGCATGTGCTTCTTCCCGATTATGACTCAACTGTTCTTTAGCGTTCGCCAACTGCTCTCTAAGCTCTATACTCTCTGTTTTAAACTTACTGAGCTGTTCACTGAGATGGGTGATTTTCTGTTCTTTTTCAATTATTGCCTGTTGCCTTGAAATGACATCAGCCTGAGAACGTCTAGTCTCTTCTCGTTCAATATCAAGTTCTTTTTGCTTTTCGCCGAGTTCAACTCTGAGCTGACTAGTTCTGTCGTCTGAGGGGTCGACGATTTCTCCAGGTCGAGATTGAATCTCAAATAATTTTTCCTGCAGTTGTTCCTTTTCCCTTTCAAGATGCTTTAATTGTTTCTTCTTTTGGTTCAGTTTTATGGCTCTTTCCTGATTCTGCTCTCTTTCATACTGAACATCTTTTTTCAGAGAACCGACTAACTCTGATTTTTCCTGCAGCTGAGTACCTAACTTTTCATGCTCTTTCTGAAACCAGAACAACTCTCGCTCAAGACTTTCAACACCAGATTTTGCACTGCTTTCAGTACTTCTCTCAACAGCAGGAGCAACAACCGGTGAAGTGCCAAAATTAATGGACTGCTTTTGCTTCTGCTTCGGTTTCTTTTCCAGGCCCTGCAAACGTGATTCAACACCATCAAACCTGGACTGTAATTTTTCCAGAGCAGCAAGCACTTCTCTATCCGCCATTATGGGTTTGTGTGCTTCAGCCGCTTTCAACTGTTGTTTAAGTTCAAGCATTTTCTCATTGAGCTGGTCACGCTCTTTTCTCAATTTTTCTTCTTCAGAGGTAGTAAATGATATAAGTGGTTCGCTTAATTCTGTTGGCACTGTTGGAAGCATGGGTGGCGGGATTGTCGGCGGTGTTTGCCGTTCCATTGGACTTTTATAGACTTGCTGGCTCAGGCTATCCAGACCAATATCCACCAATGGCGGTTCACCTTCCAGACTCTCTTCACAAAAGCGTGCAGCATTTTCTGCCAACTCTCTGGTCAGTTTCTCCAAACTTCTTCTTTCTGTAAAAAAGTCATACCAGGCTTCAGAGATTCGACCTCTCTGTTCCAGCCTTCTATTTGCTCCATCTGTACCAGCTGATATTCGGTCTAAAAGTTGGAATACCATTTCTCTGCTAAGGATTGGTTTTCCTTCTTTATTCAATGGCAGGCGACTGAAGAAACCACTTGCCTCATTCTCACTTCCCGACCTGGCAACATGCTTCTCAAAAGCTCTGTAAACCTGTTCCAGACGATCCTGCCTTTCATCTTTGGTTCGTTCAGAGATCTCCTCAACCAGGTCATCATGAATGTCAAAATGGGATCTCAATTGTCTCAGGGCATGAGTGTCAGCAATCCTTGTTGCTGTTTTGCCTCTGTATGCTTGTGAAGGTCGTGTGATTGAAGGGACATGGCCGGTATGTTTCTTGATATCTCTATTCTGTAACTCAGTCCCCCCAACACTCGGCCCACCCAACACCTGCTTTCCGGCATGAACAGCACGTGAACCTGATTTATCTTCAGGCCTGTCTGATCCGCCGGGAGTAACAGGTCCGGGAGGACGTCCTGTGTTGGATGGGTCAATAGGATCCATAGAGACACTTCCGTATTGAGTCGCCTGCAGCTGGTCAGTTAAAAATGACCGGCTTTCGTGAGACAAGCACTACAATCTGGAAGCCTGATGAAGATGGTGTAACGAAAATAAACCGTGGCTTGCTAGATAGCTTTTCCCTATATTTTCAGGCTAGCAATGCCAGTAAATTGAGGCGTGCAGTTGAGCGGGGGTTAACGCAGTTCGTCCTGTTGCTGAACTCTATTGATCAAAAGATTGGGTTATTCCCTCGTTTACTCGTTCTATGGCTCTGCAGTAGCCGACTTCAAGCTCTTGTTTTTCAGCAATAGTTAATGGGCGATTCATTTTCATTCGCACTTCTTTTAGAAAAGTTTTGAACGACAAGTCATTTACTGGAGCATGAACAGCCTGCTTCATAGCTTTATAAAAATCAGTCTCTTTCTGCTCTTCATTATCTTCGAGCCAGTCGTTAATACTGTGTGAGAATACCCTTGGAATCTCACTAGCCGGACATTGCTCAAGAACAACCTTCACTTGCTCTGCGTGCGCAAAACCGTTGATAAGTAACCGAATCATTGCTGCCCTGCCCGGGTTGCTCCAGCTCACGATCTGGTTCTGTTTTAGCGCCTCCATATGTTTGTTGAGATAGAGGCTTGAAGACAACCTGACTTTCTCAAGAGCTTCGCCCTGCTCTTCACTCAAGGCTTCCTCTTGAGCACACTCGGATAGAGCAACGACTTCAGGGTAATCAATCAATACCTGTTCTCTGGTCAGTGGCGCCGGCAAGTTGGCGATAAAATTCTTTGCAGCAGTGATCAATGTCTGCGGGCTCATATAATCATTTAATGCTCTCAGTGGCTCTAGCCTGTTCAACTCAGCCTTACAGACCGTTTCAGCCTGAGCATCTACGGTACCGATATTACGATAGACCTCTCGATACAGTAATGAGCCTTTTCCATGTAATAGTTTATTCAGTCTTGGCCAGAAACTCTGTTCTGTAGAAGCGGTTCGAAGATGATCAAGTACTTTATCAATAGCATCAATTCTTACTCTGGAAGCACCCTCTTCAATTAACTCTCGTTTAAGCCGTTTAAGGTTTATGCCTATCTGACGCAGACAAGCTTGACTGCCTTGATTTCTAATCGTTAACCACTGTTCCTTTAATGATGCTCTACCATTACGGATCTTACCCAACACCTCCTGGTAGTGTTCCTGCAGTTCACCATCAAACATTTCTTCATTTTCCTGAAAGACAGCACCTTTAATATCAGCCAGCCTCATGGCCAGGGCATCAAGTCGAGTCTCAACATCGAATAAATCGCTTTCGTTCTTCATACAAAACAGCAGGTGCGTTATTTCGCCATTGATCACTTCAATTCGTTGTTGATACGAACCAGGGTTTATCCCAGATTGAGCAGGTATGGCAGCGGTCAGTTCTTCATCAAGACGCCAGCTTAACTCTTCCAGAACTGCTATTTCTTTTTCCTGAACAGGGTCTTTATAATCGGACGACTGTGATCGTAAGACCGCTTCCCGATGCTGGATTTCAACTTTTTCTTTCGTTGCTGTTAGTGAAGCAATACTTTGCTCACTGGTCTCAGGCTCAGGCCTTTGCAGTCTTCGTTCAAATGACTCTCTGGCCAGCTCAGTCTCCCTATGCATGGATTGCTGCCGTTGCAGATTCTGATATTTTTGCTCATGCACATGACTCTCTGAACGCTTGCTCCCCTTTTTCGGGGTTAATGTCTTTTGTGCCCTTTTAGTAAAATCAGTAACCACCCTGCGAGTTCTTTGAACAGGATCCTGCCTGCTTTTTTCCAGCTCTTCGGTCCGTAACTTTGTCTCGAGCGTTTGAGATCTCGGGTCTCTGGATAGACAGCAATAAGCTCCATCAAAGATGACAATGGCTAACGAACTGACTTTGTCGGCCAAAGTAAAAGGCAGTGCCAGTAACTCCATCAGCTTCAAAGGTATTCGCTTTAGAAACAGCACACTTTTCTTCAGGAAGCCTGGTTCTGACTTTCCGGTTTTAGTCCAAACGGTTAACGCTTTTACTACTGTCGAGCGGGTAATAGGTCTACTGCCAGTACACCGAACTGTTTTTAAAGTCACTTCCAGCTGATCCGTCTGTCTGGAAAGTTCTGTGACACTTTCAGCAGCCTGATCAATTAAATGGCTCTGCCTTTCATGACAAAGTTCTTTCGCCTGAAACTCATCCCGCAGTAAATACAGATTCTCTTTCAAAGTATTCAGATGCTGCCAGATACCAGAGCCTTTAACTTCATCCAGATTAGGTCTGGTAATAGGTCGTTCCGAGGCTTCGCCGGCCTTCCTGTTACGTACAATATTAAACAGTCCATTAACCTGTGCTGAAGCAGTCTCTGAAAGGCGGTCAAGGTTTTCCAACAATTCATCAACAATAGCTGAAGCGTTTATCTTGTCAGCATTGGTGGTTACATTACCTTCCAGCTTCCTCAAGTGCTGCATGGAAAGCTTAACGACCGACATTTGCTTTTTCACCGCATCCAGTCCGGAAACAATACGGGATCTGACCGATTTACCTCTATCAGGCCTGCCCCATACCGGAGGATTACCCGACAGAAAAGCAGGGTATGAACGATCATTAGTTGGCAAACGCTGGCTTGGCTGATTACCAACGCCTGTCGGTCTTTGAAAAGGTATTGGCTTAAAAGCGTCCATGCTATTCACCAGGTGTTATTTTTTTAAAACTGATAATTACTTATCTTTTTGCCATTTACTGCTCGTACTGCCAGGGTATTACCGCAGCTGCATTTCTCTTCCCGCGTTGTCCATGAAATTAATAAAGTGCGGAAACATAAAGTCAGCAATGGATTCAAACTGTGCAACTGTCTGCCAATCTCTGCCATTAACAGTTCTGAGTGACTGCGACTGAGGCCAGTGGATTTCACAGAAGCCATAGCTTTTAAACAAGGGTTCACTGCTCTCATTAAACTGAACCCAGTCATAACGAACTTTCCCGAGAAAAGGTCTGACCGTTTTTTCTCTTACCCTCAATTTCTTATCAGTAAGTACTCTTGAGCGAGCTGAGTAGCGACTGTTCAGCATGGCTTTGGCGTTATATAACTCAGCTGTTGCCATTATCAGATAATCAACATCCGCGTGTTTTTTCAGCCAGCGTTCTATACGACTGCTGTCATAGACTCGATCGTTATCAGAAAACCCGGTAAACGACATCCACTTACGAAACTGGCAACTGTCCATTTCTCGGTTCATGTTTTTCGGGCAGTTATGCTCAATACTGGAAAGCAGGGTGTTGTAGAAACGAAGACTGTCTGATGCACTGCTGAGACGAATATGCTGATCAAGGGTTTTATAAAGTCTGGCGCTCTTTCCCAGATCAGGAGCAAAGGTAAAATCAGCAGCAAACTCCATGACAGGTAATAACAGGCCCCTCTCAGCTGTATCCAGCCACTGTTTAGCTTCAGGCTGTAACTGACAACTGGCAACAAGGGTCACCTGTTCCAGCCCTAAATCAACCAGAAGACCTGAATCATCACTGCTGACAAGGATGTTTTCCCGATAAACCCAACCATTCTCTAATACCTTGGAGGCTTCTGATGCCTTCAAGGGTTCAGATTGTTCAGGACTGACCTTTATAATGTCTGACTGGTAAAAATCCATGACAGAACAGGATGTCAGCAATCCGCTGATAATTAGAAGCTGGCTTATTTTCCTGTATTTGCTCAGACCAATCATGATCACAGGCACCCGGGGCTGGTTATTGTTGTTAATGTAGTTCCGGACTGGCTGACATCGGAGCAACGGGGAATAGAAGGTTGTTTGTGCAAACCGGACAGCTCAACGTCCGGCCTGCATCAGAGCTTTCAAGTCAGGTTACTGAAGCCCGAGACCTTTTTGCGGAGGTTGAGTCAAATCCCTGACACTGGCTTCCAACTGTTGCAGCTTTTTATTCACCTGTCGACGGAAAGCATCTACCGATTTCGTAGCCTGTTCCTGCTCCTTAACCTGCTGCTCGAACGACGTCAGTTGCTTTTTCTGAGCAGATAGCAGTGACTTCATGGTTTCCAGCTGGTTGTTGTAGCTTTCAATGGTGACGGTCATTTCACCTCGGGATGCCAGTTGCTCTGTACTGATGGATTTCATCAGTTGCTCCATCTCCCTGGTGCCTTTTTTCAGGTTTGCCAGCTCACTGGAAACTTTGCCTGCAGCTTTACCCGCTTTCTCAGCTTGCTCTGCAGCCTTATCCGCAGCCTTGTCTGCCTGCTCAGACTGTTTGAGGGCTTTAACTACATTATCCTTGTTGATCAGAATCCACTGACGGTTTCGCTTATTGGACACATCCCAGAGTTTGCGAATCTCCGAGTTCACAACTTTCAACTCAGAACGCAGTGCCGAACCACTCTGATCAATTGTCTGCCCTGTTGCTGTGACCTCACCCGTCACACTGCTCAGCTTATTCTGTGTCTGTGTCAGAGCGGCACGGGTCGCCGCAAGCTCCTGCTGCATAATTTTGAACTGCCAGACACCACCACCAGCAAGCACCAGGACAAGGATCAATAGAATCCAGCCAAAGCCGTTACCACCGCCACTTGATGGCTTATTTTGTTTATTCACGGGTGGCTGGGGGCTGGGACGTTTGACGGTTGTTCCAGTCGTTTTGCGTCGGTTGGGACGCTCATCCGCGGAAATGGAGAAGTCCGGTATCTCGTTAATGGGCTTGTCCTCTTTTTTCATGGATTTCTCTGCCTGAAAATCTTTCGTGCCATTTTAGGCGCTGTTGGCATAAGTTTATAGTCTCAAGAGATCACAGTTGCTTTAAGTCATAGCGACCACCTATCTAATGATTAGTTTTTTTCATGACCCAGATCATGTTTTTCCTTGAAAATTCCTTTTCTACCCCCAAATATACCGACCAATGGATTCGTATTAACACCAATGTTAATATCGCCGCGCGAGATATCTAAGGTCAAAAATAGAACCTTCCCTCAATGGAGAACCACAACATGGCTTTTGAACTGCCTGCTCTGCCATACGCCCGTGACGCTCTGGCTCCACACATTTCCGAAGAAACTCTGAACTTCCACTATGGCAAGCACCACAACACTTACGTTGTGAAGCTGAATGGCCTGGTTGAAGGTACAGAACTGGCTAACAAGAGCCTGGAAGAGATCGTTAAGACTTCTGAAGGTGGCATTTTCAACAACGCTGCCCAGATCTGGAACCACACTTTCTACTGGAACAGTCTGGCTCCTAACGCTGGCGGTCAGCCTTCCGGTGCTCTGGCTGATGCTATCAACAAGGCTTTCGGTTCTTTCGAAGAGTTCGTAGCTGCGTTCAACGACAAAGCAGTTAACAACTTTGGTTCTTCCTGGACCTGGCTGGTTAAGAACGCTGACGGTTCCGTAGAAATCGTTAACACCAGCAACGCTGCTACTCCACTGACCACTGACCAGACTCCTCTGCTGACCTGTGACTTGTGGGAACACGCTTACTACATCGACTACCGCAATGTTCGTCCTGACTACCTGAAAGGTTTCTGGGCGCTGGCGAACTGGTCTTTTGCAGAATCTAATTACGCTGCGTAAGATTTGACGATATAGAATTATATTGTCGTAAGAATGCCGGACTTATACTCCGGCATTTTTTATACCTGGTTTGCCTCACACTCTGATTTTTCTTCTCTTAGCACTTCATTCTAAAAAATATTAGTACCTTTCTGCATAACTGACAAAAGTCGTTTTTTGATACCATTCAGCAATACCGTATCGTTCGGGCACTTATAAAACATCAAACTTCGAGCAACAGAGCGGATAATTTTCTCTCCATTCCTCTTAAAAGCATTCCTTATTCGAGGCAATCTGGCTGGTTCAATTACATACTGATAGTTCTTCCTCGGTTTTAACTGATAGTGTTTTGTTTCTGTATTGTCTTCTGAAACGACTTGAGATATATCAGTCAGCTGGCTTTTAAAGAACAGGCTCGACACCGATTTTGCTTCTGTAGCATCAATTTGACCTTTACTGATCACAACCAAAGATGAGGTCCGGGATCATTATGATCTGAAGCAGAAAACCTGTGCTGACTTTACCAGAAGGAGACCTTAAATTGCCGCAAACAACCACAGCCCACGAAATGCAGAAGCTATTGAATGATATGACACCCCTCAATAATGGCAGTGCTGAACTCCATGATGAATTTGTTTGCAGTCGCATTTTAAACGAACTCGAACTGGTAGCAGCCTGCTACCAAAACCTGAAATCCTGGACAAACAGCAAGTCTGGCTCTCCCTCTGAACAGCTGCAGAAGGTTATTCTTGAACAGTTTATTCTGGCTTACCCCGAACTTGAGTCAGTCCCAATCGTTGAGGGTGTTTCTCTTGGCTGGCTGATTCAGGAATATATCTGTGGCGAGACCGGCGATTACAGCTTTGGCGTATATCAGTAAAATCAACACAGTGGGGCATGAAATGAACGAATCTTCACCAGATACACACAACCCTATGGTCAATATCGATCAGTTCAAGATGAATACTCACGACGATCAACAGATGTACGTCAGAGTTACACCGTCCATTCCTATTCTTCCATTCAATGATAAAGACGATCTCAGCCCGGAAGAAGAACGGCGGCTGATGGCCAAGACACCTTTTATTGACTTTAGGCAGGTATTGTCCAGATCGGAAATCGTCGCCCACCTGCAAGCCTTAATCGCTCATTATTTTCAGTTGCCCATTAAACTGGTTACTCCTGAAGCAGATCTGGTGGATGAGATAGAACGTCATATCTGGGCCAGAGAGCTGGAGGTCAACTTTGAGGAAGTGGAATACGGTAAAATTCTCTGTGGCAGGGACGATAATGGTGAACTCACAGGAGGATTATCCGACCGTGGGTTACTGATGGGGTTCTTTATGGCGATGGACTTTGCCGATGGGGTTGGTGTCTGTGTCGTTTATGACGAAGACAGCGGTACCTTTCCGGTAGCAGAAGGCGACTACGGGAATTACGCTGACTGCAAGAATATTAATGAGTTGGCTGATATTCTGGAGGCCGTGCGGTTGAAATTGATGGCGGTACAGAGTTAAGGACGCGCGACAGACTATGAAACAAACAACACCTGTGAATAATGACATGGATCATGTTTGAACCAGCCTGCCCTCATATCTGCCAGTGTCGCTTTCAAGAATAGAGGGGAGATACCAGACAGCTTTGAGGATGAAGTAGAGCTGTACAATGAGAAAGGGGAGCGTATTTATTTGCCCCCCTGTGAACCTGAGCCTGTTCATTTTTAGAAAACATACGTCAGATTAAGTCAGAACTAATACAGGCTAACTCTCTGAATTCAGAAACATCACCAGTTCAATAGCTCGAACTGGTGAAACCTCGTAGCCGAGCTTCTCATTAACTCTGGCATGAAATGCCGGAAGACGGGAATCTTTCATCAACACATCCAGCTGATTCATGTAAGACTGATATTGATCTACAGAATTCACCCGGTACGGGTAAGGTTCGTTTTCATGACAGAAGCGGTAAACTCTGGAGTCCCAAATCGGGAAGTGCTCAGGAGCAACAAAGTGCAGTAATTTTGAAGCACCAACTATTGAGTTATTGATTAGTGCTTTAAGCTTGGCTAGGTCATCGTGATTTAAACTCCCCATTTCTCTGGCATGCTGCAGAATACAAGCTATTTCATCAAGATTTTCACTGCCTTCAGAAATGCGCAGACTCAGAATGGTCGGCATCCAGCCATACACCATATGACTGAGTGCGATGACTTCAGTTGGACAAAACTCTTCAACGCTCTTTGTAAAACGAATGAGGTGGGGGTATGACACAATGTATGATTCAGTGGAATCAATCGCTGTGTGCTTTTCCAATTCGAAAATATCTTTCACTGGCTACTCCATAAACCGATTGCTGTGACATTTATTTGTGATGATGGGCAGGGCTTCAGGCCTTCTTTAAAATAAACTGATTTTACTTACTGCACGAACTCTGCGATACCATTTACTGAATACACCTACAATCCAGTAACTTAAATACCCCTCAGCGGCCATCAGTGACTTTTCCAGCGTTTATTCGATACCGTTCATCAGACACTTCTAAAGTTCAGAAATACGGCATAAAGCCTTATACAGCGGCCCGTATACCACTACAGCGGCTTTCTGCCTTTACGTAAGTCCATGCCTGAATAAAGCCCTCTGAACGGCTGCTACGATTATAAAAACATTGCATATAAGGCAGGGAGGCCATAGACATGCAGCTTTTAACAATCATTTTTCTGCTCTTCACAGGAATAACCTTTCTTGCTCAGGCTGATACAGATGCCGGCTTTCCTGAAAGTATTTCCGACGGATTGAAAAGCAGTGGCTACCCTGGGGTCTACCAGAAAAAATCAGAATATCAGGTCGACTTCTCACACTTCGCTCCACCAGAAATAGTCAAAAGCTTCTCTCCAGCACAGTCATACAGTGCCTGCACGCCATCAGATATGGGAGTTGGCATTTACACTGCCTCACGTTATTCCCTTAACGCGCAGGAAGAAGTGGTAATGTTTATTGTACGTGTTCACGTACGGTTGGATGAGTACGATACAGTGCCCACTATAAAGCTCGTCGATATCAAAAAAATTCTCATGCGACCACAACCTGAAGCTAAATGGTCAGGTGAAACAGGTCTTGTTATTTACAGCAATAAAGAAGCCAGAGAATCTGAACAGGACTATTTCGAAAGAAGTGGCCGTTACAAGTACTCTATGAAATTGGCCAAAATAACCAAGTATATTGAAATATATTCGAACGATTTAGTATGCAATGAAGAAAAAGAAAGATTTGAATGGTTTGTTGACACTGCTTTTATTAATGCAAATGAAACAAGTTTTTCTACGCCATCAAAAGGTCACCTGAAACTTTTTTATAATTCCTCCTCAACAGACAATGATGTGGTATTAATGACAGGTGCAGTACAACGCTATGAATCATTTTTGGGTAGCTGGGCAAATACTTCTCGATTACGATTCGAATTCGAACCTGTAGTTGGAACCCGTAATAAATAAGAATAATCAGCCAATCAAGATCGCTATTTTTTTTCTACATCAAATGCCAGCCTCAATGCTGGCATTTTTATAAAACTCAGTGCAGCAGTTTATTATTTTCAAACACCAGTCGAATAGCCTCAACATCAGACTTACCTTCCTTTCTCAGTCTCTCCACTTCTTCAATCATGGCTTTTTGCAGTTCAATATCCTGCTCACTACCCAGATCCATGGCCATAAGCTCTTTCAGATCTATACCTGTTTCTTCCGACATAACTACCTCTCATCACTCAGGATCAAGAACATTCTCGACACAGCTCTGAAACCTAAACATCCACCATGGAAACTGTTATTAGCCTCGTTACCCATGAATCCCACTGCTATGCTTTTAGTGTCACAATAACAGGTTTATCACATGGTATCAGTGTCCGGTTTTTCCTTGTTACTGGCTGCTATTGTTGCCTATCAACTGGGTCGCTGGGTCACTTCCCGAGTATCCATTCTTAACCAGTATCATATCCCCGCACCTGTCACAGGCGGGATTATCGCCAGTATATTACTGAGTTTGTGTCAGCACTACACCGTACTGGATATCAGCTGGGACTTTGAACTCAGAGATCATTTGTTGTTGATTTTTTTCTGCACTGTCGGGTTAAACGTCAGAATACGTTTGCTTATTGCTGGCAGTAAAACTCTGTCAGTATTTTTTGTCGTTATTTTCCTATTTTTGATTTTGCAAAACGGCGTTGGCATTTTAACTACTCTTGCTATTGGCGATACTCCTGTTCATGGTTTGCTGGCTGGCAGTATTTCTATGGCAGGTGGTCATGGCACCGCTATAAGCTGGGGCAGTTTTCTGGAGTCTCAGGGCTATTCGGATGCTACCCAGTTCGGACTGGTCGCTGCAACCATGGGCTTGATAATGGGTGGCCTGCTGGGTGGCCCGGTTGCCCGCAAGCTCATTGATGATAATCAACTTGACCATACTCAGGCTGACCTTAATATTGGCTCAACACCAGAAACTTTTGAAACCCGTCAGGTCTCACTCTGTATGCAACAGTTCCTGAAGGTTATTCTGGTTATCTGCTTTTGTATCACTGTCGGAAAATGGATTAATCAACATTTAAGGCAGCATGATATTGTCATGCCGGACTATCTTCTGGTACTCCTGCTGGCAATTGTTATCGTCAACCTTTCAGACCTTTTCCATAACAAGTTCAATGAGCAGTTTATCAACCTCTTCGGCGACACCTGCCTGGAGATGTTTATCACCATGAGCCTGATGTCGCTTAACATCATTCAACTGGCTGATGCCGCCTTACCTGCCTTCATTATTGTTATGGTGCAATCCATCTTCATATGTATCTTTGCCTACACAGTCGTGTTCAGGGCTGCAGGCAGTGATTACGATGCCAGCTTGATATCTTCCGGCTTTATTGGCCTCGGGCTTGGCGCTACCCCTGTCGGTCTGGCAAATATCAGTACTCTAACTCACAAGTACGGGCCCTCACCTAAAGCCTTTCTGATTGTCCCGTTACTGGGCTCTGTTTTCACCGATACGTTAAATGCAGTCATCCTTCAGGCTTTTCTTTGGCTTCCCATGTTTCATCCTTAAGAAAATATCATCTAGTCAAAACGTAGTTGTAACACGCGGCTTAATTCCAATATCATGCCCATAACTAAAACCGTCTAGCACCCCATCAGGTATGACCTCAGCCATGCGGTAGAGTCTGTTGATCAGGACGAATAACAATGAAAAAAGAGCCTTCAGTACCCGCTAAATACGCACGTCTGCTGCTAAAAATTTCCCGTGAGCATGGGCATGACATAGAGCCCGTAGTGCAAACACTCTGTTTGCCTTTTAACCCGATGGAATTATCGGACAGTGAGCTGCCCGAACAGGAACTGACAGTTCAGGATTTCAGCAAACTCTATAATCATGTTGCCAAGCTACTTCAGGATGAAAGTTTTGGTACAGGACGAATCAGACTGCCCATGGGCACGTTCCGCATGTTCTGTTACGCCATTATTCACAGCCCGAGCCTGAGAATTGCGCTGGATCGCAGTATTGATTTCTACGCCATTCTCTATGAAGCAAAGGGTCTGGAATTCAATAAGGACAGACGCTACAAGGTTTCTGAAGATGGCGAGTACGCAACCTTAATGTACTCAGGTCTCGAGGTAGAATCTGATGACTCCATGAACCTGCAGAATCAGCTCAGTATTATCAATTACCTGTCACTGCAACACCGTTTCTGCAGCTGGCTGATTGGTACTTATATTCCCGTGCATGAAGTCAATGTGATGGGTTCAGAGATTCTCAGTAACAGTGGTTACCGCTCTTACTTTGACTGCCCTATCAATTTCAATCAGGCGGAATATTCCTTCACCATCAAGGCTCATTTTCTGGATACACCGCTGGTGCATACTGAAGAGTCGCTTCATGATTTTCTGAAAACAGCGCCCTACGGGCTGTTTTCTATTGTTAATGAAGATGAAAGTATTATTAAGAAAATCCGCAGCCTGATCGGTAATAACTTTACCCGTAAAATTCCAGGCTTTGATGAAGTGGCAGAAAAGCTGAACATTTCTTCCCGAACACTGAGACGTCGACTGGAAAAAGAAGGCACTTCCTACCAACGGGTTAAAGACGACTGCCGTCGTGATGCAGCTATTGATTACCTGACAAGATCAGAAATGAGTATCAACGCCGTTGCACATCAGATGGGATTCGATGAGCCCAGTGCTTTCCACCGTTCTTTCAAAAAATGGACAGGAATTACACCAGGCGAATTCAGAAAACGTAATGCGGTCAGCGATGAGTATGAAGAGCAGGTTGAACTGGCCTGAATAGACCGACGACAAACAGTAAAATCAGCCACTACCGAATGGGATCGATAGTGGCTTCTGACTGGTTTAGCGAGCGCCCCGCTTCATCCCTAGACCAAACATACCCACCAGCTCACGTTGTACTTCATTCACACCACCACCAAAGGTATTGATCGTTACCTTACGGTAGAACTCTTCGACTTCTCCCTGAATCAACGCCGCTTTACTGCCACGACGAACCAGACCAGCGGGTCCCATAACATCAAGCAACAGACGATAGACCTGAATCATGGTTTCAGTGCTGTACACCTTGATGGCAGATGCAAAACCCGGGTTCAGCTCATCTTTCTCCAGAGCCGATGCCATACGGGCATTTTCAACTTTCATAGCTTCCAACAGGCAGTAAGCTTCAGCCAGTGCACTTTGAACCCAAGGCTCATCAATTACACGACTTCCGCCTTCCTGCTCTTCCCTGGCCCAATTAAGAACCTTCTGCAGGTGACCAGAAGCATTGATACCAAAAGCAGCCAGACCGATGCGCTCATGGTTCAGCTGGGACGTAATCAGTTTCCAGCCACCGTTCACTTCACCGACAACCATGGAAGCCGGTACACGCACATTCTCGTAGTAAGTCATGTTCGTACGAACACTACCCACTGTATAGATAGGCGCCAGAGAGAAACCTTCCAGCTTTGTATCCACCATAAACATGGTAATACCGCCATGCTTGGCGTCTTTATCTGTTCGAGCTGCCAGCCAGATATAGTCAGCACCTTCTGCACTGGAGGTAAAGATCTTGGTACCGTTGATAATGAAATCATCACCGTCACGGATAGCAGAGGTTGTCAGTGAAGCGAGGTCAGTACCCGCACCTGGCTCGGTATAACCAATGGCAAAGTGCATTTCACCAGCAGCAATCTTTGGCAGAATTTCTTTTTTATGCTGCTCAGAACCGTAAGCCATAATGGCTGGACCCACAGTATTCAGGGTCACAAACGGCAGTGGTGCATTAGCCAGCTCAGCTTCTTCAAAGAAGATCAGCTGTTCGCTGCTGGAACGGCCCTGACCACCATATTCTTTAGGCCAGCCGACAGCCAACCAGCCATCTCTGCCCATCTGTTTGACGACTTCACGGAACGTCTCACTGGCTTCATGACCATGACAGGCTTCGCGAATCTCATCAGTCAGGATGCTGGCAAAATAGTCCCGCAATTCCTGACGAAGCTGTAGTTGTTCTTTTGTGTTTTCAATAAACATGAGTCGTGTTCCTCAGCCTATATGCCGTTAAATGCCGACAAATCGCTGGATTTATGATTCTTTTCGACAGTGAAAAAATTACAGGCTGAGGGCTAGCCTCTCAATGGCAAAACAGTGCCAAGGCAGATACACAAAATCAGCAATTCCCTATCACTCAATCTCGTCACCTTGACGAACTGATATTTTTAGATAGACTGACCTGTATAGTTTCTACAAGAATTATAAATCATGAAAGCAAGAGACAAACTTCTGAACGCCGCAGGGCAGCTGTTCTATGAGCAGGGTATTACGGCCACTGGCATAGATACGATTATTACAAAAGCCAGCGTGGCAAAAATGTCGCTCTATAACAATTTTTCTTCAAAGTCTGAGCTGGTTGCAGCTTATATCGAAGAGCGACATCAGGAGTGGTTACAGCTGTTTGAACTGCGTCTGAAAAAAGCCGAGTCCAGCAAAGCTAAAGTGCTCGCTATTTTTGATGCCTACCAGGACCATGCCGAGAGTCATTACGAGAGAGGATTTCGAGGCTGTGGATTACTGAACGCAGCAGCCGAGATGCCTGTAGATGCACCTGAACGGAAATCCGTTCGCCTTCATAAACAGGAAGTGCAAACATTGCTGGAGAAGCATTGTCAGGAATACCTGACTGAACACAACAGTAACTTTGACCTGAACTCTCTGGTCACACACCTGTCTTTTCTTTTAGAAGGTTCCATTATGCTCGCCGGTCTGGAGGCCAGCAGTGACAAAGTTGTCCAAGCCAGGCAACTTGCAGACTCTCTGCTTGAGGGTGCCATAAAATGAGTATGGATACTCGAAACAAGCAACAGTTGTCAGGCATCACAGCAATCCTGACTGCATCACTGCTCTGGGGAACAACGGGAACAGCAGCAACCTTCGCTCCTGAAGTCAGCCCTGTTGCCATTGGTGCTGCTGCCATGGGATTTGGCGGCTTGCTTCAGGCGCTGCTGGCGATGAGGAAAATTCAGCAAGCGAGAATCACTCTGCAGAATCATCTTACGCTTTTATGTCTCGGTGCTTTAGGTATCGCTGTTTACCCGCTGGCATTTTATTCATCCATACATTTATCAGGCGTAGCAATAGGCACCGTTGTATCTATTGGCGCTGCCCCTCTTTTCTCAGCGTTACTGGAGAAAATGACAGGGCATTTTCATTTCACAAAAACGTGGATGATTGGCATGACAACCGGGCTCGCAGGCATCGCACTGTTAGCAAGCTCAGAGTCTTCCTCCGTTATGGTGGATGGCAGCAATACCGCCAATTTACTGGGCATTCTTTGCGGGCTTATTGCAGCATTGACCTACGCATTCTACTCATGGGCGGCACATAGGCTGATCACATCTGGCGCTTCATCCGGTGCGGCTATGGGCTCCATGTTTGGTCTCGGAGGTCTTTTGCTGATGCCTGTTCTTTATTACACAGGTGCGCCACTGCTGGCATCCTCTGGAAACCTATTGGTAGGCATCTACATGGCTATGGTTCCAATGGGACTGGGGTATATTTGCTTTGGCTTCGGGCTTGCCTACGTCAAAGCCAGTCTGGCTACAACTCTGACGTTAACGGAACCGGTAGTCGCAACGGTCCTTGCTGTTTTTCTGGTAGGCGAAGAACTGACGAGCTCAGGGCTGACTGGCATCCTGTTAATTTTTATCTGCCTGTACTTTCTGACTCGTACGCCTAAAGTTGCTTCAGAAGAATAACAATTTTTACTTTATTGACTTTCCAAGTCTGCAGTAAAACAACATTGGCAGGTAGAGCGCAGTAACGACGGCCGCTGTGGTCAGCATATCTTCCCAAGTGTGATATTCCTGATATTTCATCAGTAGAAGGTCGATTAGAAAGGTGCCGACCAGTAGTCCGGTAAACTTTCGAAAATAGACCATAAGATGAAGGACTAGCACCAGAGCAAAAGCAGTATGAGAACTGTAATCAAGACCCGCCGAAGGCCATAAGCTGAAACCGGCATCAAGAAAATAGAGGCCATACACAGTCGCCATAGCCAGACACAAACTGACAGCCTGCTTCTTTGTAAGCTCTCTCTGACCTTGTTTCACGGCCATGGCCAACAAAATCAAAACCAGTAACGCTAATAACGGGTTATAAGCATCAGCAATGGCATCAATCGTTTCATAGTCTGGCATGATCATTAGGTTCGCTGTTCCTGCGAAGTTATTTTACTAATGACAATTTATGACAGTTGCTCAGTGCCGTAAACAAAAAAGCGCCGGTAAAAACCAGCGCTCCTGTTGAGCTAAAAAAGAGCAATCAATCAGAATACACGATAACGCTTCTGAACATGCTCCTGACGAGCAGCAATATCCTTCGCGCGCTCTTCCGGTGTCAGAATCGGCATATCTTCAGGGAAATGACCTTGCACCTCATCCAGCTTGATCAGCTTGGCAGAAATTGTCGGCCATGAATCCTTTGGTGGCAGCTCGGAATAGGCCCAGCGGTGGGACAGATAACCCTGACGCAAACCAGTCGTATCCAGCCAGTTCTTCACACCCGGATCTTTATGACTGACCACCCAGCGCTGAACGTTAGAGCCTGGAGTCATATACATCTGCACAAGGTTCAGGCTGGACTGGCTGTTGGCATAATCCGGAGATTCACCCCAGGGTGTTCCCAGATGGAAGCTGGTGTATTGAGGTTCACCCTGGAACTCCGCTTCGATGTAAAGCGCCTGATCTTCTTCCAGATCAAACAAACCACCAGCATAGATGTTAGTGCTCATGCCACCACCGGTATCGGTGGAAGCAGCGTTTGGCTGGTTGTAAGCATTCACTGGCATAAAGTACTGGCTTTCATGATCGTAGTTATCAAATACGTTCAGTACTTTGTCGTAGAACTCCAGCCAGAAGTGCATCTGACCTTTCACCACATCACCCATTTTGCGCAGCTCTTTAATGGCTCGCTCCGGGTTGTAAGGGTCAGGGTGACCACCCAGGTTATCCAGCGGGGTAATGGTCAGTGGAATGGTTTCTTCGTTTTCCCAATCATAGAACAACTGTCGTCCGCTAACGAAGGTGGCATAACGGTCGTCACCGCCTGGATTATCTCTGCGTGGGCCTTTTTTGGTGCAGATAAAGTTGCCGGTGTAACCTTCCGGTTTTTCCGGAGCCAGCAGCAGTTCGATATCACCGTCTTCACTGATTTCCAGATCGGTTCCATCCATGCGACCGAAACCAGTACGGAAACCTGGCACCAGTTCCGACATTTTACCAGTGTCGCCTGACATCGGGCCGTCACAGGTTTCAAAGATCAGGTATTGCGGCGCTTTTTTAACATCCGTAGCACGCTCTTCACCTTTCCAGTGACGGAAATCTTTGGCTTTGCCTTTGATCAAATAGCGCTGACGGCCATCGATCTGGGCATAGAAATAAATAGCGTCGGCGTTTTCGATAGTGGCTTTGTTAAAGGTGGAAAGGCCGTTGCGGAAAGCCGGAAAGCTTGGGTCACAGTGGAAAGCGCGCTCTACACCGTGATGCAGATAACCGGACAGGTAGCGATAGCCTTCTGCCAGGTTACGGGAAGTGGAGGTTGGACCAAAATATTTAGGGTCATCAATGGCATTGCGAGCCAGTTGCACCTGGTCAATCATATAGTCCCAGGCTTCCCTGAGATCTTTTTTGTCCTGCTCGGATTGAGCAAGCTCTGCCGGTGTACGGTGATCGATCATTATTATTCTCCTTATTAGATCGGTCCAGTTGTTTTAGCGATACTCATCCAGTCCGGAGCAGATATTGGTTTGTCCGCTCAACGGTGCTTTCCTGCACCGATTCGCTAGCCGGCCTTCCTGGCCTCTGACAAATCAATATCTGCTCCTCCCTTCGTTCAACATACAACTATGGTCAACTGACCGACTCATCACCCGAACAACTCCATAACAATGGATTTGCTTGTTGTTAGTTTTGAAGTGTTATTTATGTAATCACATGTTTACAACCGTTGTAAACATGTGATTACATAAGTCGCAAGTTAAGGCAGTTGATGTATGCGAGTGCCTTGGGCTGTTTTGAAAACGGATAATAAAAATGACAAAGAAACTTTCAGAATACGGACAGTGGGCTCTGGTAACCGGTGGTTCACAGGGAATTGGTTACGGTTTTGCCGAGCGCTGTGCTGCTGATGGCCTCAACGTTGCTTTAGTGGCCCGTCGTGAAGAAATTCTAAACGAATCAGCTCAGCAACTGCGTGACCAGTATGGAGTAGAGGTAAGAACTCTGGCTCTGGACTGCACCAAACCGGAAGCTTTTGATCAAATCGCTGAGTTTGTCAGCGATGTTCATATTGACGTTCTGGTGAACAATGTCGCCTTCAGCTTCCCTGGTGAGTTTGTCGAATTCAAGATGAGCAGCATTGAGAAGTGCATAAACGTCAATGTTGTGCTGACCACCAAAATGAGTCGTCACTTCGGTCAGCTGATGAAGCAAAAGGGCAAAGGTGCCCTGATCAATGTTTCTTCGCTGACCGGTGAAGTCGCCATGCCTTACTTTGCCCTTTACTCGGCCACCAAGGCTTGTGTCTCCACTCTTACTCAATCCATCTGGTTTGAGATGAAAGATCATGGCGTTGATGTATTGGTTATCAAACCGGATCAGACAGCCACCGAAGGTTTTATGGCCATGAATCCGGACGTTCTGGAAGAGTTTGGCTTGCAAACCGTTGAAGAGTGCGTTGAAGAATCCCTGAAATCGCTGGGTAAAGAGCCTGCCTGCATGACTCAGCCCATGACCCGTGACCATATCAACAAAACTCGCGCCATGCCTCTGGGCGAAGCCATTGTTCAGAATGGCACCTACATGAAGAAGATGTTTACTCAGCAGCTTGAAACTGTATAAGCACTAAGACGCATGAATTCATAAGTCATCTCTCCGCCAGCGGCGGGGAAATGACAACTTAATCTTCAGTTATGTATGTCTAGACACCAGGAGCCTGTCGGACTTACCACTGACCTACTGCGAAAAAGCCGGATTTGGCCATTTTTTATGATCCTTTTCGTTGAATAGCTCGCTATTCGCCTCAAATAATCATAAAAACTGTCTCAAACCGGACTTTTTCTCGCTACGGTCGGCTAAGTCCGACAGGCTCCTAGAAGCAGATAAGACGACAGTCTGACAATAACAATAAAAAGGGGAAAATTATGAGCAATGAAAAACGTACAGCACTGGTTTCCGGTTCCGGTCAGGGTATGGGTCTGGGCGTAGCCCGCTCACTGGCCAAACAGGGCATTCAGGTTGTTATCAACGATATCGATCCTGCCAAGGCTGAAGCAGCTGCTGAAAGTATTCGTGCTGAAGGAGGTGACGCTCTGGCCTTTGCTTTTGACGTAAGCAAGCTTGACCAGGTGGAAGCAGCCGTTAAAGAACTGGAACCTCTGACTGGCGGCATCGATATTCTGGTTAACAATGCTGGTAATGGCGGTACTCAGGAAACCGTGCAGCTGGAATTCAAGGACATGCCGGTTGAAAACTGGGATCGTTACATCAGCGTCAACTTCTTCGGTGTTCTGAACTGCACCAAGGCGGTTCTGCCTGGTATGTGCGATCGTGGCTGGGGTCGTGTTATCACTATCTCTTCCGAAGCAGGCCGTGTAGGTCTGGATATCAATGTATCCGTTTATGGTGCAGCTAAAGCCGGTGGTGCTCACCTGATGCGTCACGTTGCCAAGGAAGTAGGCAAGTACGGCGTAACCGCCAACGTTATTTCTCTTGGCCTGATGAACAATGTTCCTGCTGAATTTGCCGAGCCGCTGATCAAGATTATTCCTGCCCGTGCACTGGGTGAGCCTGAAGATGTTGCTGGCGCGGTTGATTATCTGTCTTCTGATGCAGCCAAATGGGTAACAGGTCAGACCATCACCGTTAACGGTGGCGTTCACACCAGCTAAGGCCTAGTCAGGGGGAATAACAATGGCTGAATCAGTACAAAAGGTGCCTCTGGCGCCAGTGCAGGTCTGTTTTATCGTCAACAATGTGGAGGAGGCTGTCCGCTTCTCGGAAGAGCATTTTGGCTGGGGCCCTTTCCATACTTTTTCTGCTCCGGTAGAGAATGCGAAATACAAGGACTGGACTGGCTTCAAACATGTGGATGTTGCTCTGGGCTCAGGCGGCAATGTTCAGATTGAATACGTCCATGTTCGTGAAGGAAAGGACACCATTGCCCTCTATGAAGAGAAATACGGCACCGGTATTCAACACTTTGGCGTTCAAACTCCTGACCGTGATGCAGCGATTGATTACATCACTTCTCTAGGCGGTGAAGAGGACGCTAGGGATGAGTTTCCCGGTGTTCGCTTTGCTTTTATGAATATCCCTACCGGACAGGGCATGTTTGAGCTGCTTCAACCTGAGCAGTCTGCCAACAGTATTGTCGATCAGGCTAACGCCGTTAAAGCAGGCGGAGCCGGCTCTGAAAAGCATGTGTTGAAGGTGGATCGAGCAACGGTTGTCACAGGCAATATGGAAGAGACTCTGGCATTTTACAGCCAGTGTTTTGACTGGGTTGATGTGAAAGCTGAAGCTCAGACGCTCAAGAGTGGTGACAGGGAAGTAAAGCTGAAGCGCTGTATTGCTTTTGCCGGGGCCATGGAAATTGAGCTGATCGAAGCGACTCCGGAAGGAACCGACCCTTATTCACTGCACAGAAGACGCGGTGAGCACGGGATTGTTCATGTCAGTACGTCTGTTGCTCCTGTTTCTGAAGCCTTGCTGCCAAGCTATGAAGGTGAATGGCTGGAGACCGGTGAGGCGTTTGCTCTGTATGAATGGCTGGGAGGGAATAACTCTCTGCAGGTTCGTCGCTGATTGTTTTCTGGCTAGTGTGTCCAGAGGCTTGATCATTTTACCCGCTCAACGGTGCTTTCCTGCACCGATTCGCTAACCGGCCATCCATGGCCTCTGGTAAAACGATCAAGCCTCTTCCCTGAAGTCTGTCTAAACAGGCAGGGATTGAAGAGCAGAAACAATTTTGCTCAAGGTAACTGATTATGTTTATGTATTTTAACGTCGAATATTACTTCATGATGATTCGACGGATCTGGGGTCAGAAACAATGGCCTGGTCGTAGAAAACTGTTACTCCGTCTAATGGTGATTGTGCCACTGACGTATCTTTTCCATTCGGTATTTTTCTTTTTGGATAAAATTCTATTTCCAAAACTCTGGTTTACCAAAATTGAAAAGCCGGTATTTATTGTCGGGCATGCCCGCAGTGGTACCACGCTGATTCAACGTCTGATGGCTTATGATGAAGACCGTTTCAGTTATTTCCTGTACTGGGAAATGTTCTTTCCTTCCCTGCTGCAGAAGAAACTGATTCGCTGGTTTGGTGTACTGGATCGTAAGCTGCTGGGCAGTTATTTCTTCAAGAAGCTGGAAGCCTGGGACGAGAAGATGTTCGGCAAGATTCGCCATATCCATAATATGGGTCTCTGGGTGCCGGAAGAAGATGACTTCGTGATGTCTTCCTGCTTCTACGCTGCTTACTGGCAGCTACAGGCGCCGATGATGGACATTCTTAATATGTTCGACCTGGATCGTCAGAACCCAAAACGCCGCAAGCGGGTTATGCGCCACTATAAAGAGTGTGTGCGTCGTCAGCTTTATCTGAACGGTGCGGATAAAACCCATCTGTCCAAAAACCCGGTTTACTCAGGTCGTGTTGCCAGCATTATCGAAACCTTTCCTGATGCTCAGGTGGTTGTGATGATGCGTGATCCGGTTGAATGTGTGCCCAGCAACCTGAAGTTGATGAAGTACAACTATAAGGGCAACAAATGGCAGCCAGATGATTATCAGACCTCCTTGAAGATCATCGAGGATATCTCTTACGACTGTTACCTGCGCCCCAATCAGGTATTGAAAGAGAACCCGCAGGTGCCTTCAATGGTGGTGGATTATCGTGACCTGGTCAGTTCACCTAAAACAACCGTTGAAGCTATCTATGACCGCTTTGGCTTCCCTATAAGTGCCGAATATTCTGCCACTCTGGAAGAACGCCAGAAGAAGAACAAGAAACATGCGACCAAGCATTCTTATAGCATGGAAGAGTTTGGTATGGATCCGGAGCGTATCTATACAGCTTTGGATGAGTTTTATCAGAAATACGACTGGGTTAAACCGGAAATTACTTCCGACGATGCTCAGGCTAAAGAGGCCACTGAACAAGCTGAAGCCCAGCCTGCCTGATTCCTCGTAAATCAGTCCAAGTAAACTTACAATCGGTTTACTTGGACTACACCACCAACAGGGCTCACCTTGAATACTGCAATTAAACCGCTGGGAAAAGAAGAAGTAAAAAGGGCTCTGGTCGAAGCCGGTATAAAACTGTTTTCCGAGCGAGGCATCAAGGCCGTTACTATTCGTGACATTGCCAAACAAGCCAACGTCAACTCAGTCTTTATTTACCGACATTTTGAAAATAAGGACGGCCTGGTTTCTGCTGTTGTTTCCAGCCTCTTTGACCGGATGGAATCGATTCAGCTGGATGGCGAAGATTCCGGCGAGCAGATGCTATATAAGTCCGTTTTGACTATTCGCACCCAGCCGGAAGTCTTTAGAATTTTTGCTCATCTCTCGCTGGAAAACGAAGGGGATTTCTTTGAAGGCATTCAAAGCCCTTATATCCAGCAGATCATTGAAAAGATCAGGCAGAGCCAGCAGGAAGGAAAACTGTATAACAGGATTGATCCTGAAGTTCTGCTTGCCTCCAGCTACGCCCTCGGGCTTGGCTGGCATATTTTCAAACCCATGTTGATTGGTCTGGCGGGGCTGGACAGCACCAGCAAAACCACCCCGAAACAGGTTGAACAACTCTGGTTCGATATGATCTCCCGTTCCTGACCACTGCCCAGCATGGTTCAGGAACCGAGACGAACATCGACCGAATAAAAACAAAAGATGTGCAACGAGGTTGAACCATGCATAGCAATAAAACCGCATTTGTTACCGGCTCCAGCCGTGGTATCGGTAAAGCCGCAGCCATGGCTCTGGCTGAAGCCGGCTTTGATATCATTATCAGCGCCCGTACTGTAAAGGCTGGCGACAGTCACCACTCCATTCCTGTACCAGGCTCTCTGGAAGAAACCGCTGCTGAAATCAAGGCTCTCGGCCGCGAAGTGCTGCTGGTGCCTATGGACCTGACCAGCTTTGATTCCATCAATAATGCCTGGAATCAGGTGATTGAACAGTGGGGTCGTGTCGATGTGCTGGTCAATAACGCGGTTTATCAGGGGGGTGGCACAACCGATCTGGTTGAAGACCTGACTCAGGACAACGCCGAAACACTGTTCCGTGGCAATGTTATCTCACCATTGATTCTAACCCAGAACGCAGTTGCTCATATGAGAGAGAATGGCCGTGGTGGCCGTATCATCAATATGGTGTCTGAATCCGCCACCAAGACTCCGGTTCTGCCCGTAAACAATGGCGGCTGGAGTTTTGCTTATGCCGCTTCCAAGGCTGCGATTGAACGTCTGGTACCCATGCTGAAGGTTGAGCTGAAAGAAGACAACATCAAGGTATTCAACTGCGAGCCGGGCTTTATCTTTACCGAGTTTATGAAAGAGAAAGGTATGGATGAGTCTTACGCCCGTCAATACGGCGGTGCTCCGGTAACTGTTCCCGCCAAGGTAATTGCCTGGCTGGCCACCAGCGATGAAGCCGCTGAAGAGTTCCACGGTACTCTCTGCTCTGCCCAGCGCACCGCTCTGAAGAAGCAGCTGCATCCGGACTGGAGACCAGAGAAGAAGAAAAAGCCTGAAACAGCTGCAGTCTAATATCGCTCTGATTTCATGTCCGCCGGTAGTGTATCTTTCCGCTCAACAGACCATTCCATGGTCTGAATTCGCTAGCAGGCCATCCTTGGCCTTTGAAAGATACACTGCCGACTCTCTACCCTGATCACAAACATCCCGAGTAAGGATATGGCTTTCAGACTCTCCCGTATTTTTATCATTATAACTGTTTTGCTCTTGCCATTATTGACTCAGGCTCAAACTCCAACCTCAGAAAAAACACCTCATTGCAATAATTACCAAAAACACCGTCAGGCCTTTTTTGGTGACCTGCATATCCATACGGCACTGTCACTAGATGCCGCCATGCAGGGAACTCTGACCGGACCAGAGGACGCTTATAATTACGCCAAAGGCAAAGCTATTTCCATCCCTCCTTATGGTGAAAATAACAAACCATTGAACTGGGCAACTATTGACCGTCCTCTGGATTTCGCAGCCGTTACGGATCATGCTGAAACGTTGGGCGAGTTACAGATTTGCAGTACGCCAGGAGTGGATGGTTACTGGTCCACGGCCTGTATGGCCTATCGTTATATTCCTCGCTGGGGAGGCCTGTGGATTACATCAAGAGCTTCTGAAAAAAAGCGCACCGGAGCCTGTGGCGATGATGGCAAAAATTGCCTGAAGGCAGCACTGTCACCCTGGCAGAAGAATATTGCCGCGGCAGAACAGTCATACGACAAAAGCAATGAGTGTAATTTCACCAGCTTTGTCGCCTATGAATGGAGCGGTATGGCCAATATTGACGAAGGGGTTGGCAACCTTCACCGTAATGTTGTTTTTAAAAACAGCAAGGTACCCACTCTGCCAAAATCATTTATTGATGCTCCCTCTGCAGACAAACTCTGGCATCACCTTGAAGATGACTGCAGCAATGGTGGCGAAGGCTGTGATGCCGTGGTTATTCCTCATAACTCCAATATCAGCCTTGGCATGATGTTTCAGACGACCAGCAAGGACGGTTCGAACATAACAGCTGAAGATGCCCGGCGCAGACAGAAATACGAAACCCTGGTCGAGATCATTCAGCATAAAGGCGCTTCCGAGTGCTATGGCGGCCTGAACACGACCGATGAACTCTGCGATTTTGAGCAACTCCCCTGGGATAACTTTGCCGGCAATACCTTTGAATCCATGGCTAAGCCTATCAAGCCGGATGCCGGTTTTGTTCGAGATGTGTTGATAGAAGGTTTATCACAGGAGCAAAAACTGGGAGTAAACCCTTTCAAGTTTGGCTTTATTGGCAGCACAGATACCCATAAATCCCTCGCAGGTGGGGTTTCTGAAAAGAACTTTCCCGGACATGGTGGTGCCGGTAACGCCGCATCCGCAGCAGATGCAGAGGGCCTGCCAGATGAATGGGAATTCAACCCGGGTGGCCTGGCGGTGCTGTATGCAGAAGAAAATACCCGTGAATCCCTGTTTGCCGCCATGCAACGACGTGAAGCTTACGCAACCAGTGGCCCAAGAATTAATGTTCGTTTCTTTGGTGGCTGGGATTACGATGAAAACCTGTGTACACAACCTGATTTTATCGATCAGGGATACACTGCTGGCGTACCTATGGGGGCAGACCTGAAGAAGCCTGAGAACTCAAACTCAGCGCCTCGATTTGCGGTTTCTGCCCTGAAAGATCCGGGCACAATCAACCAGAAAGGCGTTGATCTGCAAAGGTTACAAGTCATTAAAGGCTGGGTTGATGCTGAAGGCACAATGCAGAGTAAAGTCTTCGATGTCGCAGGTAACAAAAACAATGGTGCAGGCGTAAATCTGAACAGCTGCGAACCAACAGGTTCCGGTGCAGCTTCTTTATGCTCAGTCTGGAAAGACCCTGAGTTCAAGGCTGAACAGTCCGCTTATTACTACGCTCGTGTTCTGGAAAACCCAAGCTGCAGATGGTCTACCCACATCTGTAATCAACAGAAAGTTGATTGCAGTAATCCTGATGATTTGAATGATGAACAGGCTGAGTGCTGCAACCCTGACATGAAGAAGACTGTGCAGGAAAGAGCCTGGTCTTCTCCGATCTGGTATCGGACCGAGTAATACACTCTGATATTCAATGACCTGAACAGCTTTCTTTTCAGGTCATTGAGCTATCACACTCAACCTCAGGCGTAAGACACACAGGTTTTCATCTCTTCGCTTAAGGCACTGAGAATATCCCGCCGACTGATCACCCCGATAAAACGATGATCTTCAATCACCGGATAAACCTTGGGTTTATTCACCGCCATCATCTGTGCGATGTCGATCAGAGACGTTTCCGGAGTCACAAACAGCGGATCTTTATGCATCAGCTCGCTGACATGGGTGCGACTGTCACAATGATAGGTTCCGGTAATCATGTGAGGAATGCAGTCATGCTCTGAAAGAAAACCAGCCAGCTCACCCTTGTCATTTACGACCGGAAGGCCAGTCAGTCCCGACTCAAGAATTCGATCAACAGCTTCATGCAGCTGAACATCTGCAGTCAGCGGGCTGACGTTTCTTCTGAATACTTCCTTCACAGTTTTCATTGGTGGCTCCAAAACCAGATTATCCGTTATCAGAATGGCTTAGGAGTTCAATTTGAGCCAATGAAAATACACTCTATCGGCAATAGAAAAAGGCTATAACGGAAAAAACCGGGACAAGCCCGGCTTTCTATGAAGAACTATCTGGTATCAACGCACACCCAGCTTTCTCAAGGTGGAAGGCTTGAAGTAGCTGATCTCATTAGCTTTCTTACTGAGATCGAAAGGTGCAGTACGGTTAATCAGGTTATCAACCATATACTCTTTTGACAGCAGATCATGGTAGACCAGATTTCTAACTCTGACTCCCTTGAAGTCGAATCCAGTGAGCGTATTCATCATGGATACACGCCACAGGTCGCCTCGATTATCGTACATATCAACTACAGACGGATGCCAGCTGTCTTCATCAAAGTGGAGCACTCGCTTTTTAAAGACATTACGCTCACCTTCTTTCAGGGTTGCCTCAACGACCCATACACGGTGCAGCTCATAACGCATATGCTCAGGGTTGATATGATTCTTTGTCAGCAGCTCTTCAAGATTCAGCTCAGGGCTATCAAAGTCATAGGTATTGTATGGGATGTACAACTCCTTTTTGCCAAGCAGTTTCCAGTTATAACGGTCCGTAGCGCCATTAAAACCTGCACCACTGTCGACGGTTCTGAACTTGCCCAGACCTTCGAAGTTATCGTAGCCAATGGTTGGCGCCCGTCTTACACGACGAACACCCGGTGAATAGGTCCAGGCCGATCTGGGTTGAGCAGAAGTATCCAGGGGCAGGTGAATCATGGTTGCTGCACCTTTTTCACGTGCAGGTGCCAAAGCCTGAGTCAGATAAAGCAGTTTTGGATGCTGATTTTCCAGAAACGCTTCCCTTGAGCTTTGCGGATCGAAATAAGGAGCAAAGTTCTCGTGGGTAGCACGCCCCATCAGGCGCGAACCATCACGATAAACGATTGCCTGCTCTGCCACTGTGAAGTTGTAACGCATCCCTCCGCCTTGAGACAGGTTCCAGATGGCTTCTTCACCACTTTGAGGAATTGGGAAAGGCGCCCCACCCCAGGCATTTCTTACACCATTACCTCCAGGAGCCAGCTCAGCGGTGGTCGCATTAATTTTGGTGTTCTGATGAACAAAGTCAGAGTAGCTGCCGTTTCGATGACTGGGATAAACTTTCATTTTGAAAGTATCCGGATAGGTTTTGAACAACGCTA
This sequence comes from Endozoicomonas sp. OPT23, assembly GCF_009653635.1. Classification (GTDB taxonomy): domain Bacteria; phylum Pseudomonadota; class Gammaproteobacteria; order Pseudomonadales; family Endozoicomonadaceae; genus Endozoicomonas_A. Next base: position 194,178 of record NZ_PPFD01000005.1, read on the forward strand.
TCTGACCAGCTGACAGCTTGTCCTTGTATTGGTCAAGATTGTCTTTGGAAATCACAAACAACGGATTTTCATCGGCATATGGGTTTGGGAGGTGATGACCTGTTCCCTTGTAGCTTGCTGGAATCTTGATCTCAGGGTTCCATTCAGGAATCGTCCCTTCTGCATTTCCGGCGCGCTCTGCACCTACTGGTGTCAGCTCTTTACCAAGCTTTGCTGCTTCTTCAGGAGATACTTTGGCACTGACACTGCCAGCGGTCATAAGGGCAGAGATGCCCATGACCAGTAGAGATGTTCTTATTATCATTATCTTTCCCCGGCTTTGTTACACCATAAAACTAGCCCGTAGCAGCCTCATAGAGAGACAGGTACTACAGCCATTTATACGTCCATGGCACTAGAAAAAGTCAGATTACGGTGATTGCTATCAATCTGTCGCCAGCACTGATTTCTACAGATATTCAAACCTTGAGGGAGATACGGTCGAATAAGAAGAAGGCTTCCGCAATTGCACTGTTTTTATTGTTATTTTTCTGTCGGTTAGCAATAGAATCTCAAAACACCGACATTACGTACAACGAAGATCGTGAAGCAAAAGTATCGTCTTTACAGTTTACGGACAATATCATTTCCGGCCACTCTTTGAGTGCAATAAAGGCGACATTGGTTAATTAAGACAGCTAAGTTCCAGGCCAGTTCCAGGCAGGCGCGTCAAAAATATCCTGATCTTCAATAGTCGTTTGTCCAAGCTCTTTATTCAGATTTAAAGCGTTGCACCGCCCTGAATCCATTAGTTCCTGAATCATCAGCCGGGCATGGGAAACCACCCAGACCTGAGTATTTTCTGAGGCTTTTTTAATCAAACGACCGAGAGCGGGTAACAGGTCAGGATGAAGGCTGGTTTCCGGCTCATTCAAAACCATCAAGCCTGGAGGTCTGGGAGTAAGCAGAGCTGCAACCCATAGCAAATATCTCAGAGTACCATCGGACAGCTCAGCAGCCGTTAAAGGCCGCAACAACCCATATTGCTTGAACCGTAAAACAAAACGACCATCTTCCTGAATATCAATGCTGATCGTTGCTCCGGGAAAGGCATCTTCAATAGCTTCGGTCAGCGCCTGATGATCACCGATCTCGATAATAGTCTGCAACGCTGCTGCAAGATCATGGCCATCCTGACTAAGCACCGGAGTTCTTGTTCCCAAGTGAGGCTGACGGGCAGGAGCTGCCGCATCAGTACGAAAATGATCATAGAAGCGCCAACTACGAATGACATCGCGAATACGGATAATCTCCGATGCCAGCTGATAATCAGCCACTTCGCTGAGCATACTGTCAAAAGTATTCAGGTGAGATGCAACTACCTGCCAGCTTCTGCCTTCCCGGCTCTTTACAACCGGCCCTTTGCGATCCACCAGCACACTGGCAGGACGATAAACGGGGCCAGCCCAGATACACTCTCTTTTAATCTCGGGATCAAGGGCAAAGGCCGAAGCAGAAGGTATGGGCAGCCCCAGATCAATACAGTAACTCAGTTCATCACTGGCAAAACCAAGTCGAAGTCGGTAGGCATTTTTCCTTGGCCCACCCTGTACTTCCACTTCACCACTGAGCATACGCTTACTGATGCTTTCAGGGCCTGCCCAAAAGGCTGATTCCAACCCACCCTCTCTGGCCAGGGCATTAATCACACCGCCCTGTGCAGTTTCTGCCAGAAGGCGCAGAGATTTATAAAGGTTAGACTTACCACTGCCATTTAATCCGGTAATCAGATTCAGTGGCGCCATAGGCATCACCAGCTGAATCAGGGAACGATAGTTGGCAACAGCAATAGTTGTGATCATATGTCTGATTAAGTGCTTTATTGGTGTAAGTAAACATTATAAAGAACATTTCTCTGCCAAGAAGTAATTGGCAAGAATCTTTTCTACTATGTCAGGATATTTATTTATTCTGCTGCTATTTTGATAATCCCCCTTCACCAAGCTGTTTCAATCAAACTATGAAATTCCCTGTATCATTACCATCACTGATGATGGTTTTCTTTGGCTTTTCTAACAGTGTTTCCTCAGCTCCAGTCAATTTTGAAATACCTGAAGCGCCATTAACAAACCTGACCTCTGCTGCAACCTTCAGCTGCCATAACCACGTTAAAACAGGTATTCCTGCTGAAGCAGATCAATACCTTTGCCGGGATAATTATGCTGTTGGATTTGATTACGCCACTAAAGACCCAAAATGGGTGTCTTATTACGTTACTGCAGAGCAGCTCAACCAAATCGTTAAACGGGAAGATGATTTCAAACCAGACCCTAATATCAAAGAGGAAGACCAGGCCGCTCTGAAAGATTATGAAAACTCAGGCTATGACCGTGGTCATATGGCGCCCGCCGGAACCATTGATACTGACTCGGAAAGTATGGGTCAAGCATTTTACCTCAGTAATATAACACCGCAACTTCATGCCTTTAATGCCGGAATCTGGGAAGCGCTTGAGGAAGATGTAAGAGACTGGGCTACAAAGTATGGAGAGATTTATGTCGTTACCGGCCCTGTTTTTAAATCAAAAACTGCTCCTCAGACTATAGGTGACAGCGTAGCTGTACCTGATTTGTTTTTCAAAGCGGTTTACATTCCGTCTACCGGGGAAACTCGCGCCTACCTTTTCCCTCACGAAGACCTCTCTCGAGACCAATTAAGTAGTTATGAAAAAAGTATTGATGATGTGGAACAGGAAGCTGGAATAACCTTGTTTGCTAATAAACCAGGTAAGTCTCAGGTAGCGGATTTTGGAAAGTATTTAGAAGACGATTCAGGATTACTGAAGTAATTCTACCCGGAAATATGAGCTACCGAAGATACTCGGTAGCTCATACCCTCAACAAAGAGATTAGCGCACACCCAGCTTACGCAGGGAAGCAGGCTTGAAGTAACTAATTTCTTTGATGGTTTCATCGTTAATCGGGAACAACGGATGACCATTGGTCAAACGGTCTGCCGCATACTCTTTTGACAACAGGTCATGCTGCATATAACTGCGGGCTGCCACGCCCGGAACATCGTATTTGTTAATACTGGTTGCCAGAATCACACGCCATAACTTCTCTCGATTGTCGTACATATCGGCAACAGAGATGGTCCAGCTGTCTTCATCCATATAAACCACACGCTTCCTGAAGACGTTTCGCTCACCCTCTTTAAGAGTGGCTTCAACCTCCCAGACCCGATGCAGCTCATAGCGCACATAATCAGGGTTGGCATGGCCGGCAGGGAACAGTTCCTTGTAGTCTGCATCTGCTGAATCAAACTTGTAGTTGTTATAAGGAATATAGAGTTCTCTCTTACCAACCAGTTTCCAGTCGTACTTATCGGTAGCACCATTAAAACCTGAGCCACTGTCAACGGTTCTGAATTTACCCAATCCTTCAAACGAGTCATAGGCGACAGTTGGTGCACGGCGTACACGACGTACTCCAGGCGAATAGGTCCATGCAGACTGAGGCGCGATCGATGGGTTTACAGGACTGTAAACCAGTGTTGCCGAGCCTTTATCACGGGTAGGTGCATGAATCTGGGTCATGTAGTAAAGACGTGGGTGTTTGCCTTCCTTAAACTCTGCAATGTTCATTCTCGAATCGAAGAAAGCCGCCAGCCTCTCGGTGGTCGCCGTACCTTTAATCTGGGTGCCATCTTTGTAAACCAGAATGTCGTCGTAGGTACGCTTATAGTAGATTGGCTCACCAGCCTGACCGGAATTCCAGATAGCTTCGACACCATTATTAGGCATCGGAAAAGCCGCACCACCAAAGGCATTCACGACACCATTACCATCCGCTGCCAGCTCGGCACGGGTGGCATTCCTGATGGTGTTTTCATTGACGAAGTCAGTGTAACTGCCATCACGATGCGAAGGAAAAACATCCATTCGGAAAGTGTCCGGATAGGCTTCAAACATCTTCACCTGCCCCGGCGACAATTTGCCTTTATACTGCTGAACATTCGCTGCTGTTATGGTGAAAAGAGGTTTTTCATCTTTATAAGGATCAACGTAGCGGCTGCCGGTTCCCTTGTAGTCAGCAGGTGGCTGAAAGTCAGGATTCCAGGCAGGGATAGTGCCTTCCGCATTACCTGCCGCAATAGCACCAACAGGAGTAAGTTCCTTACCCAGTTTTTCCGCCTGCTCTGGTAAGACTTTGGCTGATACATTGAACGAAGCCAGCAGTACTGTTGAAATTCCTGCGGCCAGAAGGGATTTTTTTGTTGTTTTCATGGTTTCCATTCCCCGGCTTATAACACCACAAACAAGCCCGTAGTCGCTTAGTAATAGTCCCGAGATAGCTTCCCGATTTATTTTTCCCCCTTTGCATAGCAGAGGGGAAAAACAATGTTAAAGCAGGAACTTATTTTAGGACTGTTCCTTAGTACTACAGCCATTTATACGTCTATGGCACTGGAGAAGCTGTCTCACAGCCTCTTAGAGCATGGATCACGGGACAAACCAGCCAATACTGATTTCTACTGACTGCCTGACAGAATGGACTTGATAGGTCAGGCAAGAATAAGGCTTCCGCGATTGCACAATTATTATTTTTATTCTGTTCAGCCAAATGGCTGAATCTGTACAACTTTGAACATTAAGACTTTCTAATAAAGCTGGTTCACACACTATCTATAAGGTTAATGCTCAACAATGACAATTTCGGCCATTTTCATAAGACAACTTATTATTCAAACAACTGTTTTATATCTATACTCAATCCATAATGAGCTCATCATTGATGACATGGAGGTACATTATGCTGACTAACCGTCTGCTTCTGCTGGCCACTCTGGCTGGCCTGCCACTGGCATCTCAGGCATCTTCCGATTGCAGTGTCGCACTGGAAGGCTCCGATGCCATGCGCTTCTCGACCAACTTGATCAGCGTCCCCGCAAGCTGTCATCAAGTGACTATAACCCTGACTCACCCCGGAACATTGCCCGCGAAAGTGATGGGACACAATATCGTGATTACCGACAGGGAAAACCTTCAGGCTGTTGCCAACGACGGTTTAAAAGCAGGGTTCGACAATCACTATATTAAACCCGGCGACGAAAGGGTTTACGGGGCCTCAAAAGTGATTGGTGGTGGTGAAAGTACAACAATGACGTTCAATACCGGGAAAATGAAAGCCGGTGGCGACTACGTTTTTCTCTGTTCGTTTCCAGGACACTGGGCAATGATGCAGGGCACATTTGAGTTTAAGTAAGCGAATCGAAATAAGCTTAAATAGATGGAAAGGTAAGAAATAAAAATAAGCCCTGACCGAATGGCAGGGCTTGTTTTTATTTTATCGAACGCCTAACTTACGCAGAGTTGAAGCACTAAAATACGACATCTCTCTTTTTTCAGTATTAATCGTCGCAGGCCCTGTTTTATTGGTCAGCTGTTGCACAAAATACTGTTCGCCAAGAACATCATGGAAAGCAATAACAGAACCTTTGATACCCGGCACATCATAGGCATAGAGTGAGTTATACATGGTCACCTGCCAGAGGTTATCCCGGTTATCGTACATATCAACAACAGAGGCCAGCCAACTGTCTTCATCAAGGTGAATAACACGTTTCTTGAAGACATTACGCTTACCGTCTTTTAATGTTGCCTCAACCACCCAGACCCTGTGTAGTTCGTAACGGGCATATTCAGGGTTGATATGACCCGCTGGTAGCAGCTCTTCAAATTCAATCTCTGGAGAACCCATTTTATAACTGTTGTAAGGAATATAGAGTTCTTTCTTGCCCACCAGCTTCCAGTTATAACGGTCAGTCGCACCATTAAAACCTGAACCACTGTCAACTGTAGTCATCTTGCCATGGGCTTCGAAGTTGTCATAACCGATGGTTGGCGCTCTTCTCACACGACGAACGCCAGGAGTGTAAGCCCAGGCAGACCTTGGTCTGGCAGACGTATCCAATGGCAAGTGAACCAGTGTTGCCTTACCTTTATTACGAGCTGGCTTCAGGTTCTGATACATCAGCAGCAACTTCATATGATTTTCCTGCTGAAACTCTTCCCTTGTACCTTTGTAATTAAAGTAAGGAGAAAATCGTTCTGACAGATTCATGGCTTCAGAACGGGTACCATCCCTGAGCACATGAACCTGATGATCAGTGCTGACTTCGTAACGAACACCCATGGCTGCAGCCAGGTTCCAGATCGCCTCTTCACCACTTTGAGGAATAGGGAAAGGTACACCACCAAAGGCTCCAACGACACCGTTGCCGCCTTCCGCAAGGGTTACTTCTGTGGCATTAATCTTGGTGTTTTTGGCAATGAAATCTGAAAAACCGCCATTTCTTCGGGAAGGATAAATATGCATCTTGAAAGTATCAGGATAGGTTGCAAACAGCTTCTGCTGCCCTGGCGATAACTTATCCTTATATTTATCGAGGTTCTCAGCCGTGATGGTAAACAGAGGATTATCATCAGCGTATGGATCAATATAATGATTACCTGTCCCCTTATAGCCTTCAGGTATTTTAAATTCCGGATTCCAGGCGGGAATCGTACCCTCTTTATTGCCCGCCCTTTCGGCACCAACCGGTGTCAATTCATTTCCCAACCTGGCCGCTTCTTCAGGCGATACTTTTGCCTGTACACCCGTAGTCGCTAACAAGGTTCCAACCATGGATAGAGCCAAAAAATGTTTTTTTATTATCATTATTTTCTCCGGCTTTAGACAGGCATCAGGCGAGACCAAACCAAGTCTCACCTGATGGTACGAGAACAGTTTTCTGAATTACCTACTGATTAGCGGACACCCAGCTTACGCAGGCTGGCAGGCTTAAAGTGAGCGATTTCTTTCGAATCAACATTCAATGTACCTGGACCGGCTCTTCCTGTGAGACCTTCTGCAAAGTACTGTTGAGAGAGCAGGTCATGATAAATCAAACCACTTCCGGAAATTCCTGGCAGGTCGTAGGCATACAGACTATTGAACATAGACACCTGCCAGAGGTTGTCCCGGTTGTCATACATATCAACTACCGATGAAATCCAGCTGTCTTCATCAATGAATAAAACTCTCTTCTTAAAGACATTACGCTGACCTTCTTTCAGGTTCGCTTCCACAACCCAGACACGGTGCAGCTCATAACGCATATGCTCCGGATTTACATGCCCTGCTGGTAACAGCTCCTTAAAGCTGACCTCAGGATTCTGCATGCGATAGCCGTTGTATGGAATATACATTTCTTTCTTGCCAACCAGCGTCCAGTCATAACGGTCGGTAGCACCATTAAAGCCGGAACCGCTATCAACGGTGGTTATTTTACCGTGAGCCTCAAAGTTATCGTAACCGACCGTAGGCGCACGCCTTACGCGGCGAACACCCGGCGAGTAAACCCAGGCTGATCGTGGTCGTTCGGCTGTATTCAATGGCAGATGAATCAGAGTAGCTTTGCCTTTATCTCTGGCTGGCTTCTGGTTCTGGATAAGCATCAGCAATTTCATGCCGTTTTCAGACTTGAACTCTTCTCGACTGCTTTGATGATCAAAATAAGGAGAGAAACGCTCAGAAACCACTCTTGCCTCGGAGTGAGTGCCATCACGAAGTACATGCACCTGATCATTAACAGTGATTGAGTAGCGAGCACCACCAGCCTGAGTCAGATTCCAGATAGCCTCTTCACCCTTTTCAGGAATTGGAAATGGCACACCACCCCATGCTCCAACAACGCCATTCCCACCTTCAGCAAGCGTTGCTTCCAGGGCGTTCAACCGGGTGTTTTTCACTGTAAATTCGGAATAACTACCATTACGATGACTTGGGTATATATTCATCTTGAAGGTGTCTGGATAGGTTTCAAACATCTTCTGCTGCCCCGGTGACAGCTTATCCCTGTACTGATCAAGATTGTCTTTGGTTATCGTGAGAAGAGGCTTTTCATCAGCATAAGGATCAGGGTAGTGATGACCAGTCCCTTTGTAGCTTTCCGGAACCTTGAAGTCAGGATTCCAGGCAGGAATAGTACCTTCCGCATTCCCTGCACGTTCAGCACCCACAGGCGTCAGATCCTTACCCAGTCTTGCGGCTTCTTCTGGTGATACTTTGGCGGATACACCTGTGGCAGCAAACACTGCGCCCACAAAACCCATGGCCAAAAGAGATTTTCTTATTATCATTATGTTCCCCGGCTTACTAAACAGCTACAGGCAGTCCGACAGTATTTCAGTAGCAAAACGCCACACTGCCTGAAGCACACTAAAGCTTGTATCACGGGACAAATCAGCCAGCACTGATTCTTACTGATTCCTGATCACTCTGGTGAAGAGCTCTGGAGAGAAGAAGGCTTCCGCGATTGTACGATTTTTTTATTCTTATTATTGAGCTGCGATGTATGCAGCCCTGTACAACTTGGATAAATAGTTTGTTTTCTTTGTGATAAAAACAGTATCCAGTCGGGAAAGCGCAGGCAATATCATTTTCGGCCATCCGTTATTTACATTTTTAACCACCTGAACTCTTTTGCTCGGGAATGACATTAATACACTTCACAGTTTCAATATTTAAACGTAGATTAAAAAGCTGCTGAAGTTTCCATCAATAATAAAAACAAAAAAGGAAAATACGCATGCAGGAAACGCTGGGGATCTATGCCCTCATCCTTTTGTTCGTGTTCATTCTGATTGAGACCATTAAAGGTTTTTATAAATCAGATAAACACTCCGTTCGTGACAAACTGTTTGTTGCTGCCGGCTTTGCCCACGCCAATATTATTCTTACGCCTCTGATAACTCTTCTGGCCGGAATGCTGTTGGCCGCTGCTATTCCGCAATACGCTGGCGGACTGGAAGCAGTTGCTTTTCTTCCCTGCTTTCTTATCTTTTTTCTACTCGAAGACTTGAGTCATTACTGGGTACATCGACTGGCTCATGACAAACGCTGGATGTGGCGTTTGCATCGTACCCATCATTCAGGAACGTCGATGAATGTCGCGTTAATTTTTCGAACTAACCTGTTCTGGGCTTTTCTTGTTCCCACTCAATGGTTTGCGTTGCTGGCTATTTATCTTGGACAACCGGAAGTCTTTCTGGCCCTGCTTGGTATCAAACTCACGGTTAATACATTCACTCATACTGTGTTTCGCTGGGATGACTGGTTACGGGAAAAGAAACTGACCAGAAGGTTCATCTGGTGCTTTGAACGAGTATTCACAACTCCCAGAACTCATCATGCTCACCACGGCTTTGGCGAGAACGGTAAACCGATGCGCAACTTTGCAACGGTGCTTATTTTCTGGGATATCCTGTTTAAAACCGCTTATTTTCCAGATGAGAAACCAAAGAATATTGGCCTGCCAAACAGTAATAAGCTCTACTGGGCTGAAGAGTTATTCTGGCCGTTGATTCGCGCAAAAAAGTGAGGCCCGTGAAAGAAATATGGTTCGAGAAAGAAAATAGTCAACTACCCCGCTCCAGGGGGCAGTTGACTCTCAGAGCATTAACAATCCATCACATACCTACCAACAACATCTCATTCTTCTGATCATTATTTCTCCGACTGTGTTTTCCTTCATTCTCCAGTAGAATCCAGAGCATTCGTTTCACTCTAATAAAGAATTCACTCATTAATGATTTCAAGATTTGAAAACAGCCTGCCTGCAGGTGTTCGTTTTATGCTGCTTTCAGCACTGGGTTTTTCACTGATGACCGCCTGCGTCAAGTTACTGAGTAACCAGAATATTCCGGTGATGGAGATCGTTGCCGCCCGTGCACTGGTTTCGTTGTTATTGAGCTATATCGATGTGAAACGGAAGGGTATTTCTATCTGGGGCAATAACAAACCATTATTGGTTGGTCGGGGTGTCGCTGGCGCATTAGCGCTGATGTGTGTTTATTACGCAGTCAGCACTCTGCCTCTTGCCGAAGCTACGCTACTGCAATATCTGCATCCAGTCTTTACCGCTTTTCTGGCTCTGTTGTTTTTGAAAGAACATATCCAGAAATCGACCTTGGCCTGCATCATTTTCAGTCTTTGCGGGCTGGTGTTAATGGTTCAGCCTGATGCTCTTTTTGGCGGCGAAAGTCTGCTTCCGATTTTCAGTGTTGGTATTGCGCTGGCTGGAGCCTTTGGCAGCGCCGTAGCATATGTAATTGTTCGCAAGCTCAGCAGTCAGAAAGAAGACAGTTCAGTTATTATTTTTTATTTTCCGTTGATCGCCCTGCCACTATCGCTGCTGCTTCTGGGTGATGACTTTGTCGTACCCAATATGGAAACCCTGTTTATCATGGTTCTGGTTGGAATCTTCACCCAGATGGGGCAGATTGGCCTGACTCGCGCCATGTCGACAGAATCTGCAGGAAAAGCGACAGCATTCTCCTATGTTCAGGTGCTTTTTTCAGTCTTGCTGGGATGGATTATTTTTTCAGAAGTGCCAACGCTTTGGACCTGGGTCGGCGGCAGTCTGATTATGGCCGGAGCATTGGTCAACGTTTATGGCAGCATGAGAGCTAAAGCAGAAAGTAGATAAGGTTAGAAAGAAAAAAGCCGTACAACAGGAATACTCGGACATTTGAATTCGTATGTCTGCACACTTATTGTCCGGCTTTTCAAATGGAAAGCTTTGGGTATAGCTCTATCAGCGAATACCCAGTTTCCGCAGAGTCGATGGCTTAAACCATGCGTACTCTTTGGCATTCACATTCAATACGTCCAGCTTTTCTTCATTGAACAAGTCATCCAGTGCGTATTCACGGGATACCAGATCATAGTAAACACTGGTACGACGGGTAATGCCCGGCATATCATAACGGTTAATAGAGTTCAGCATGGTGACACGCCAGAGAGTAGCACGACCGTCGTACATATCGACGACACCTGGCACCCAGCTGTCCTCATCAACATAGACAACACGCTTTTTAAAGACGTTTCGCTCGCTCTCTTTCAGATTGGCTTCCACCACCCAGACACGGTGCAACTCATAACGCATATGCTCAGGATTTGGATGTCCTGCGGTCAGCAATTCATCGTAGCTGATAGAAGGATCTTCGAACTTATAGTTGTGGTATGGAATATAGAGTTCCTGCTTGCCCAGCAGCTTCCAGTTGTACTTGTCAGTAGCACCGTTAAAACCAATGCCACTGTCCGTTGGCGAGAAGTTACCCACACCGGTTGGAGCATCATAGGAGATGGTTGGCGCTCTTCTTACACGACGGACACCCGGAGAGTAGGACCAGGCTGAACGCGGCATGGCAGCTGCATCCAGCGGCTCATAAACCAGCACACTTTCACCCTTGTTACGAACAGGCTTCAGTGACTGGTACACTTGATAGATCTTCGGGTAATTCTTCTCTTGAAACTCTTCTATGGTCAGACTTGGATCAAAATAGGCCGCACGACTGGTGGTAGTCTTACGTCCCATCTGTCGTGAACCATCCCGATAAACGACACCAGAACTGGCAGTGAATTCAGAAAAGTAGGGAAGACCCGCGTAGTGCATATTCCAGATAACTTCTTCACCGTTATTAGGAATAGGAAAGGCTGTGCCACCGAAGGCGTTTTTTACACCATTACCGCCATCGGAAAGTTCTGCACGGGTCGCATTTTCAAAGGCATTTTTATTGATAAAGTCAGAGTAACCACCGGCACGATGACTCTGATAAACCGGCATTCTGAAGGTGTCAGGGAATGTCTTGAACATTTTCACCTGACCCGGAGACAGTCTGTCTTTATATTGTTCGACATTCTCGGCAGTAATAGTAAACAGAGGCTTTTCATCGGCATAAGGATCGATGTAGCGACTGCCACTGCCCTGGTATTCAGCAGGAATTTTAAATTCTGCTGTCCATGCTGGAATAGAGCCGTCAGCATTACCTGCTCTTTCAGCACCCACCGGGGTAAGATCTTTGCCAAGACGAGCCGCCTGTTCGGGCGAAACTTTGGCGATGGCTGCACTTGAAATCAGTGATGCTGTTGCGACAACCAGCACTGATTGTTTAAAAGTGGACAGTTTTTTTGGCTTAGACATTCTTATTTTTATTTTCATTACTCGCTACCGCTCGAAAAAGATCCATTTTCGAAAGCAGGCGGAGATACAACTCGATTCTCAACCCATGTAAAACAGCTGTCTTACTTTCTTACGGCGGATTCTACTGCGAGAGAAATAAACCAGCATAGTCTCAGTGGATTATATACTTTGGTCGCTCCCCCCCCCTGCCAGTAACCACTTCCCAGCCCTGTATTGCAGCCTTTCTGCTCACCCCCCAACGATAGTTACCAAACTCACCCGTTTCCCTGATGACTCGATGACAGGGAATCAACCAACCTATATTATTTTTGGCCAAGGCACTGCCAACAGCTCTTTGCGCCTTTGGAGACCCCGCCATATCTGCCAGCTGAGAATAGGAAAGCAACTGCCCGGGTTCAGTGGCAAGAAGCGCTTCCCAGACTTTTAATTGAAAGTTAGTACCTTGTATTAATAGATGAACTTTTTCGCCTGCTTTACCTGACTGAAATATTCTTGCTGCCAGTTGCCTGACTCCCTCCGTATTTTTCTGCAAACAAGCCTTTGACCATCGTTTCTGAAGTTCATCAACTATTCTTACTTCGTGTCGCGGTTCGTCGTCATACAGTTGGCCGTCAATAAAAGACAAATGGCAGATACCTCTATCAGTCCAGCCTAAAAATACTCTGCCAAAGGGTGATTCTGCAAAACCATAGCTAATGACAAGGTTCTCTCCGAGTGACTTAACTTCTCCTGGAGTCATGGCTTCACAACTGATCATCAAATCATGCAAACGCCCCGGGCCAGAAAGACCTGCCTCTAATGAAGCCTGAAGAATGTCACCCGATTCTCTTAATGCCTGCAAAGCCCGCTCTTTAGTGAGAAACTGAAGAAACCGTTTTGGAGACACGCCCGCCCACTGTTTGAATATACGCTGAAGGTGGTACTCACTAACTCCCACTACTTCAGCTACTTCCTGCAGAGAAGGCTGCTGATTTGCATGGGATCGAATATAAGCAATGGCCTTTGCCACATACTGATAGTGTTGCTTATCAGGAAAGTCAGGCATTCACCTTCCCCTTCCTTTTGAAAAGACTACTTATAGAAAATCCTGTCACCAATGCAGTACCCACAATAACCATCAGTGTGCCTGCAACCATATGCCAGCCAATGGCTTCATCCAGTATCAAGGCTCCCCATGCCACACCAAAAACTGGTACAAGAAAGGTCACAGTCAATGCTGAAGGTGCACCTATATCGGCAATCAACTTGAAGTAAATCAAATAGGCCATGCCGGTACAGACAACACCCAGCAATAGAACCGAGGTAATCACGTCTGTGCCAGGTATGTCATTCACTGGTGAAAAGATAAGTAATGGCATGATCAACAAGGTCGCAGCCCACATACTGCCATGGGCATTATCAAAAGCTGGAACAGAAGCTGCTGTGCGTGCGTAAGTGCTCGCTATTCCATAACTGAAGGCCGCTCCCAGTGCAGCGATAATCGCCCACTCAGCCTTGTCCTGAAAAACCACACCATCAAGCCCTACCAGCAAAGCAACACCCAGAATACCCGACAGCAGACCAATAACAGTTTTAACAGTCAGGCTGTTTTGCCGAGCCACTACACCAATCAAGGTTCCCCAGATCGGAGAAGTTGCATTCAATATAGACAGCATGGACGCCGTTAATGTTTGAGCTGACCATGCAAATAACAGAAAAGGCAACGCTGAATTAAACAGGCCAATAATCAGAAAGTGTTTCCAATGCTGAAGCAGAGGTAGTTTTTTCTTTAGAGCAAATGCCACTACCGACAAAAAAAGTGCCGCCAGCCCTACTCTTACTTCGATCATAACCGCCGGACTGAGCACTGTTGCCGCTATGCGCATAAACAGGAATGAGCCGCCCCAGATCGCAGCGAGAGCAAACAGTTGTAATAGACTTGATGGATTCATTCCAGTAATTCGCAGATATCATGACTTAGATAGCTCTCAGTATGCCGCTACTGTTTTTTGAATCCACCCGATTCTTGCGATATTGAATAATTAACTGGAAGGAAAGTATCTCAACAAGGTCTGCTTTCAGTGTGCAGACACACGTAATCGAATATTAGATTGTCATTTCCCCGCCTGCGGCGGGGAAATGACATACGAATTCAAATGTCCGAGTACTTAACCTTGTTGAGATGACAGAAAGAGATGCGAGACAGTCTATCGAATACCCAGCTTACGTAGCGTACGGGGTTTGAAATAACTCATTTTTTTGACATTGGTGTTAATCGGCGGATTATTTGCCGATGTCCTGTTAGTCATCTCATGAGCCAGATAAGCTCCACGCTCAAAATCGTGAAACAGGGTTGATCGGGTCATAATACCTGGAAGGTCATAGCGATATATAGAGTTCAGCAGCGACATCCTCAACAGCTCACCGCTGCTGTTGTAGAAATCTGAAACAGAAGGAGTCCAGCTGTCCTCATCAACATAGAGCACACGTTTACCATAGACATGTCTCTGATCATCTTTCAAAGTAGCTTCGACCACCCAGACCCTGTGCAGCTCGTAACGCATATAATCAGGGTTAACATGTCCGGTATGCAGGAGGTCCTCAAACTCTACATCAGGGTCTTCAAAACGATAGGCATTATAGGGAATATACAACTCCTTTCGTCCAGCCAGCTTCCAGTTGTACTTTTCAGTTGAACCAGTAAACACACCTGTTGAGTCAGAAGGCATGAAATCGCCGAGCTCAGTCAGCACATCAAACTTTATGTTCGGCGCTCGTCGTACTTTTCGAACACCCGGCGTATAAGTCCAGGCAGCTCGCTTCCCTGAAACATAGTTAATCGGCTCATGAACCAGCACCCCCTCTCCTTTCTCTCTGGCAGGAGCTCGACGCTCAGAAAGGTAGAGAACCTTGGAGTAACGCTTGTTGTAGAACTCATCGATGGAACTGTCTTCATCAAAATAAGGAGATAAAGTTGTCACCACCTGCTTACCAAATAACTGGCTACCATCATTATAAACCAGCATGGAGTCACGTTCTTCACTGAGATAATAAGGTACGCCTGCCTGATTCAGGTTCCAGATAACCTCTTCACCACGCTTGGGAATAGGAAAAGGTGCACCACCATAAGCATTGATTACGCCATCACCGGACTTATCGAGCACGGATCTGGTTGCGTTAAGACGGGTATTTTTTTCAATAAAATCCGAATAACTGCCATTTCGTCGACTAGTGTAAACCGGCATTCGAAAAGTATCTGGATAAGCCTCAAACATCTTGATCTGCCCAGGTGAAAGCTTATCCCTGTACTGATTCAGATTATCTGGTGTGATGGTAAAAAGAGGCTTGTCTTCGGGATAGGGATCAGGAAAAACATTGCTGTTTTTCTTGTAACTGGATGGAACCTTAAACGCTGGATTCCAGGCTGGAATAGTCCCTTCCTTGTTGCCCGCCTTGATGGCACCAGTGGGTGTCAGGGTTTTGCCCAGCTGAGCAGCCTCTTCAGGAGAAACCTTGGCCATTACCGTACCAGCGGTTATAGATCCTGCTGTCAGCAATACCAGTGAACTGTTTTTTATTATTTTTATTGTTTTCATCTATTGCCTCTGAAAACTCCGTTTTCAAACAGCACTCAATAACTGCACAGGGTACTTCATTACTCCTTTATCCCTGATATCTTGCGCTAACCTCTTTTTCAATAGCCAAAAGGCTGCAAAAACAGCCTTTTGGGGTTTAGCTCGCTTTCCATCTCAGTGAAGGAAGGCGTTTCATCAAACCTGTCGCTTAGCGAACACCCAGTTTACGCAGGGTGGCCGGTTTGAAGTAGCTGTACTCTTTAGTTCCAGAACCCTGGCCTAACTTCTTCTTGGTTCTGTTCCACAGAACATCAACCAGGTACTCATTGGAAACCATGTCGTGGTACATATAAGAGCGAAGCATTACAGAGTTTCTATCAAACTGTCGTTTACTGTTACCAAGCACTACTCTCCAGAGCTCACCACGGTTGTCGTATAAGTCAGCAACCATCGGAATCCAGGTGTCCTCATCAAGCAGAATGGTTCGCTTGGCAAAGACATTACGCTCACCTTCTTTAACCGTTGCTTCTACTACCCATGCACGATGCAATTCATAACGCATAAATTCCGGGTTTACATGGCCTTTTGTCAGCATTTCATCAAAGCTGTCCAGAGGCCTGTCGAAGCTATGGGCATTGTAAGGTACATAGAACTCTTTTCGGCCCAGTAATTTCCAGTCATAACGATCAGTCGCACCGTTGAAACCTTTACCACTGTCGACGGTATTAAATTTGCCAAGTCCTTCGAAATTATCATAGGCGACGGTCGGAGCACGACGAACCCGGCGCACACCAGGAGAGTAGCTCCATACCGACTGAGGTGTTTTATCGGCATTCATACGGGTATAAATCAGGGTAGCACCACCCTTGTTCCGGGCTGGGGCAGTCTGCTGAATCATAATCATCTGCCTTGGGTAGTTTTCTTTTTCAAACTCATCAAGGGATGAAGCCGGGTTAAAGTACGGGTTATAAAGTTCCGAAATAGAGCCAGCTTCCAATCGCTTACCGTTTCGATAAACCAGAGCACTCTCGTTCACTTCCTTGAAATAGACTGGTGCAGAAGCTGCGCCCAGGTTCCAGATAGCTTCTTCGCCATTGTTGGGCATCGGAAAAGGAACAGTACCATAGGCATTTACTACACCATTACCAGAAGGCACCAGCTCTGCCCGGGTCGCATTTTCTATGGCACTTTTATAAACAAAACTGGAGTAACCACTTTTACGATGAGTCGGGTAAACCGGCATTTTAAAAGTGTCCGGGTACGTCTCAAACATCTTGACCTGTCCAGCTGTCAACTTGTCCTTATACTGCTCAACATTTTCTGCAGTAATGGTGAACAGTGGCTTCTCGGCAGCATAAGGGTCTGAAATCTTATCAGCTGGATCAATACCCTCAGGAATAGACATATCCGGATTCCAAGCCGGAATAGTGCCTTCAGCATTTCCCGCACGAATTGCTCCCATTGGAGTCAGTTCTGTACCGGAAACACCCAGCTTAGCTGCTTCTTCAGCAGACACTTTGGCCTGAGCAGAACCCACAGCCAGCATGCTGGTTGCAAAAGCAAGGGAAGTGATGGAGGTTTTCAAGAGAGAATTTTTTATTATGTACTTCATATTATTCTACTTATTATTACTGCTTTTTTTGTAGCAACAGTTTCGCGTACCAACCCTTCCCTTACCCAAACACTGAATAACCTAGAGCCTGACTAAGTCATACAGCGTTAAGATAAGCTATATCGAAGAGCTCGTCACACAACTGAAGCGCACGCCTTAACTCTATCAGATAAGCGCTTTGACTCACACTATTTTTCTAATAATAAAGTCGTATATCTACGTAGCGAAATCCGAATATCAGAGACTGCATACAAATATTACATTGCTGTTGTCCGCCACAGACTGGCAACAGCTTATGCATTCGTATGTCTGAGCACATACAGCCCCTGAAGGAGGACCATTAAATACGAATAATTAACGAACACCCAGACGACGGAGGGTTCTGGGTTTAAACCAGCTCAGGCTTTTTACACCGTCATTCAGTGCCGGATTTGTTAACTGGGTTTTGTTCATCAGCTCAAGCGCAATGTATTCATTACTCTTCATATCCATATGCAGTTGTGATCTCAGCATGACACCTGGCAGGTCTGTCCGGTAGAGAGAGTTAACCAGAACAAGGCGTTTCAGCTCATCATTATTGTCGTACAGGTCAGTCACTGCAGGAATCCAGCCATCCTCATCAACATGCAGCACTCGCTTCTTGTAAGTGTTTCGCTCACCTTCCTTAAGGTTCGCTTCCACTACCCAGACACGATGCAACTCATAACGCAGATAATCCGGATTGGCATGATGTTTTGGAAACAACTCATCGTACTCTAAAGCCGGATCTTCAAACCTATTGGTGTTGTAAGGAATATAAAGTTCCCTCTTGCCCAGCAGCTTCCAGTTGAACTTAATGGTTGAACCAGTAAAAGCACCCGCCGTATCAGATGGTGTAAAGTTACCCAGATTAGTCGGAATGTCGTATTTAACATTCGGCGCACGACGAACCTTTCGAACACCCGGTGTATAGGTCCAGGCAGCCCGCTCCACTTCCGAGAAATCCAGCGGTTCATGAACCAGCACACTTTCACCCTTACTGCGTGCAGGTTCCATCGTCTGGTTCAGCACCATAATTTTTGGATGTTTCTCTTTTTGAAACTCCTCAATGGAACTGTTGGGATTAAAGTAGGGTGCTCTGAAGGTCATCAGTTGCTGGCCAACCAGCTGGCTGCCGTTTTTATAAATAAGAATTGCGTCTTTGGCTTCCTGCCAGAAATGAGGGAAAGCCGCCTGATTCATATTCCAGACCACTTCCTCACCCTGCTTTGGAATCGGAAAAGGCGCACCACCAAATGCATTAACTACACCGGCTCCGTCCTTTGCCAAAGTGGCACGGGTTGCATTGGCAATGGTGTTTTTATTAATAAAGTCGGAATAGCCACCATTGCGATGGGAAGGGTAAATATCCATCCGATAGGTATCCGGATAGGTTTTGAACATCTTGATCTGACCGGCAGAGAGCCTGTTTTTATGCTGATCAACATTTGCGGCTGTAATTGAGAACAACGGTTTCTCATCAGCATAGGGATCTACAAACTGGCCATTGGCGCCACGTTCAGGGTACTTAAAATCAGGATTCCAGGCTGGAATAGTGCCTTCTTTATTGCCGGCAATGGTTGCGCCCTGAGGTGACAGATCACGACCAAGGCGCGAAGCTTCTTCCGGTGAGACTTTTGCCTGGACAGTTGCAGATATCATTGTAGCTGCAATTGTGGCAGCGAGTGTGTGCTTTACTACTCGTTTCATAGGACCTACTGCTTTTAAAAGCTCCATTTTCAAAACACTGTTAGTGTCGACTTCCTGTACAACTCGGGCAGGTTTTTATTCTTCTGTTTTATTTATCAGAAAAAGCGACACTCTTCCGGCAGACTGGTAGTAAGTGTGCAGACATACGTAATCGAATACGAATTCAAATGTCCGAACATTTAATCAGTCATCAAAAACAAAAATGGCAGATGTTGAATTCTCTATAAACATCAACATTTGCCACTGCCGCAGCTTGGAGTTGAAAGCAGTTCCATTGCTGGCTTTCATGCTTCAACCCAACCTGCGTCACTAACGAGTAATTAATTACTCATATTTTTCAAATGAGCGTATTAACGAACACCCAGCTTACGAAGAGTAGACGGCTTGAAGTAGCTGTACTCTTTGTAATTGAAGTTTTTCGGTTCAATCTCCGTGCGGTTCCACAGCGTATCTGCCAGATACTCCTTGGAGAACAGATCGTGATACATGTAGGCTCGCATAGTGACACCAGGCCAGTCGAAACGGTTAATGCTGTTACCCAGCACAACGCGCCATAGTACACCACGATTGTCGTATAGATCAGTAACTACAGGAACCCAGCTGTCTTCATCAAAATGAATGGTTCGCTTGCCAAAGACATTACGCTGACCTTCTTTAACCGTTGCTTCCACTTCCCAGACACGGTGCAGCTCATAGCGCATATATTCAGGGTTGGCATGTCCGGCCGTGAGCAGCTCTTCAAAGCTGACATTCGGGTCATCAAACTTGTAGGCATTATAAGGAACATACAGTTCCTTACGACCCAGCAGTTTCCAGTCATAGCGGTCGGTAGCACCATTAAAGCCCTTACCAGCATCAACGGTATTAAACTTACCCAGACCTTCAAAGTTATCGTAAGCAACTGTTGGCGCACGACGTACACGACGCACTCCTGGTGAATAGCTCCAGGCAGACTGCGGTGTCTTGCCGGTATCGGTTTGAGTGTAAACCAGTGCTGAGCCACCCTTTTCACGGGCTGGAGCAGTGGTTTCGATCATCAGAATCTGACGCTGATAATTTCCAGCCTCATACTCTTCCAGAGTTAACTCAGGGTCAAAGTACGGGTTGTATAACGTGTTGGTGGAACCACCGATACTTTGCTTACCGTTGCGATAAACCAGTACCTGCTCGTTATACTCTCGAAAGAACTTGGCGGCCGTTGCTGTTCCCATATTCCATGCAGCTTCATCACCGGATTTAGGAATCGGGAAAGGCACACCACCAAAAGCATTACGAATACCGTTACCTCCTGGCGCCAGTTCGGCACGGCTAGCATTCTTCATGGCACTCTGATAGGCAAAATCACTGAACCCGGTTCCACGATGGGTCGGATAAATATGCATCTTGAAGGTTTCAGGGAATGTCTTGAACATCTCAATCTGACCAGCAGTCAGCTTGTCCTTATATTTATCAACATTCTCGGCAGTAATGGTAAACAGAGGTTTGTCATCAGCGTATGGGTCCGGATAGCGATCACCTGATTTAAAACCGTCAGGCACTTTCATTTCCGGTGTCCAGGCCGGAATAGTACCCTCGGCATTTCCAGCACGAATAGCACCAAATGGCGTCAGTTCAGTACCTTCAATACCCAGTTTGGCCGCTTCTTCAGCAGACACTTTAGCATGGGCAGTGCCCATGGCTGCGAACATGACACCCGCACAGGATGCGGCAATGAGTGTCTTTTTTATTGTGTATTTCATATAGATAATTACTTCTCTACTTCTATCTATTTCTGGCTGAAAGCAAGAACCCCTGCTCGCTTCACTTTTTGCACATTGAAACCTGATTCAGGTAAACCCGAGGTTTTCTATTAAGTACCCAGACATACGAATTCATAAGCTGCTTGCCCGCCGCAGGCGGGAAAGCAGCCATTTAATATTCGATTACGTGTGTCTACACACTTACGTGCTATACATCCCTGTTGAATGTCTGCTAATAAACGACAGACAAGATTCCAGTATTACTTCGGGTCAGCGAATACCCATTTTTCTTAATGTTGATGGCTTAAAGTACGCCATCTCTTTAACACCTGTGTTCAGAGGATAACCACGATTCTTACCCTGAAATTTATCAACCTGATACTCACCTGAGATCAAATCCAGATAAACACCTGAACGACCCAGTACACCAGGGAAGTCATAACGGTTAATTGAATGATGAAGCGTTACACGCCAGAGCTGATTATCCTTGTTATACAGATCAACAACGGATGGCACCCAGCTGTCTTCGTCAATAAATAACACCCGTTTTTTAAAGACGTTACGCTTGCCTTCTTTCAGGTTGGCCTCAACTACCCAGACACGATGCAGTTCATAGCGGGCGTACTCAGGGTTTGGGTGACCGGCAATAAACAGTTCTTTGTAATCCTGACTCGGATTTTCGTACTTGTAATTATTGTACGGAATATACAGTTCACGTTTGCCGATCAGTTTCCAGTTATAACGATCCATAGAGCCGTTAAAACCGGAAGTACTGTCAACCGGAAGAAAGCTGGCCAGCCCGACTGGTGAGTCATAAGCAATATTCGGCGCACGACGTACACGTCGTGTTCCCGGTGTATAAGACCAGGCTCCACGAACCTGATTGGTTAAATCAACCGGTTCATGAATCAGAAAGTTTTTACCCTTTTCACGCACAGGCAGCAGGTTTTCAGTGAACTGAACAATAGCCGGCATCTTCTCGGCACTGTATTGTTCCGGTGTCAGCTCAGGGTCAAAATAAGGCGCCCGGGTCGTGGTCGTGGTTCTGCCAATAAGATGAGCGCCATCTTTATACACCATGACATTATCATTGGTTTGCTTACTGAACAGAGCACCGCCACCCAGGTTAATGTTTTTCATCACCTCTTCCCCACTCTTTGGTATCGGGAAAGGCACACCACCAAAAGAGTTCACAACACCATTGCCATCTGACGTCAGCGTTGAATTCAGTGCATTACGGTAAATGTTTTTTTCGACAAAATCAGTATAACGGCCATCACGGTGAGTTGTGTAGACCGGCATTTTGAAGGTGTCAGGATAGGTTTCAAACAGCGCTATCTGACCTTCTGATAATTTGTTTTTATAGAGATGAAGATTTTTCGCTGTAATAGTAAACAAGGGGGTTTCATCAGCGTATGGATCAACGTATTGAGAACCACTGCCCTTGTATTCAGCAGGAACTTTAAAATCGGGATTCCAGGCAGGAATAGCGCCACTTTTATTACCGGCCCACTCAGCTCCGGACGGCGTGAGATCTTTACCTAAACGAGCCGCTTCTTCTGCAGAAACTTTCGCTTGAGCATTCAGTGTCAGAACAGCAGATGCTGTAAAGAGTGCCGCAGATGCAGCAAAGGAGGAAAACCGTTTCAGCTTCATTTCAATTCTTTTCAACTTTATTTCAGTCCCGACAACACCAAGTCTGTAGACACACGTCGAATGTAAAATCAGTTATTTTTTCCGCGTCAGCGGGAAAATAACCTTTAATTCGTATGTCCAGCCACTTACTGAGCTCAAATCAAGTTCTGGCTATTGAGTTTTGCTAATCGTTCTTCCCTGGGTGATTTGAATGAGCAGAGAG
This sequence comes from Endozoicomonas sp. OPT23, assembly GCF_009653635.1. GTDB lineage: Bacteria > Pseudomonadota > Gammaproteobacteria > Pseudomonadales > Endozoicomonadaceae > Endozoicomonas_A. The sequence goes on from NZ_PPFD01000005.1 coordinate 216,678, forward strand.
CTTCCGTCTTCTGCGCTTAAATAAGGATTGAACCGCTACTCATAAGGAGTAGCGGTTCTTTTGCTTTTAAATACCAGAAGAGTGGTAATTAGAAGGTGTACTTCACGTTGATAGATACGTTATCACGATCGGTAAATGCATTATCTTCTGCTTTACCAAAGTAAGCACTATACTTAACTTCTGCTTGCCATTGATCCTGGTAGATCGCTTTCATGCCGATACTCGCACTATCACCACCAGAAAACGCTCCACCAGCACCATGATTTCTAATTGAATGCGCCAAAGTAATCGGCACTTCAACATTCGTAGCAGGCATTACATTATTGTACTTAAGGGTGAAGTTCGCCTTAACACCAGCTCCACTCAACCTTTTACCTTCTGCAAGCTCTTCTTTCTTCTTATTAGTTATTTTGTCATAACCAATTTCAGCAACCATCAATACATCATCAGCGAGTGACGATACACCAAATGAGTGAATAGCAGAAAGCTGAGCCTGAACTACGTTGGCGCGCATACCTGTATCAGTAGTTGAGTTAGCTCCAACTGTAGCGCCCTTTCTGTAAGAAATTTCGCCACCTACGTTGGTATCACCAAGCAAAGTACCAAAGCTTGCACCAAGCAGCTTAATATTTTCTAGATACTCTATATGGTAGTTACCTGCTCCTGTAGCATCAGGTGCGAAGTCAAGAAGGATTTTTGAAGGTGCTTTTTCGTGATAGTTAATGTAATACAGGCCAAACTCTGTTCCATAGCCAACATTTTCAGCATAATAATTTAGCGCAAGACCCCACTGACCAGAGTCTTTAGCATCCTTATCTTGACCACGTTTAATATTATAGGATGGACCAGCACTACCATATGGAAGAACTAATGTCCCTGCTTCATCTACCAAGTCAGACAGACTGAAGAAACTACCGTACTCTGATGCTTCAGTTTTCTTCCATTCCCACTGATAGTAACCAGCAACGTTGAGATTCTCTGTCAAATCCAACTGAGTAAATACCTGACCAACTGGCAAGAATATTTCTTTGACCTCAGTTCCAGGCACAACAGCTTTGGTGCCGTCTGCCGGGCTCATTCCACCACTAACACCCGGGTATAGAAGGCTTTCACCCCACTGAACCACCTGACGACCAACACGAAGGTTCAGGTTACGTTCACCAATCTCAAAGTTTCCATATACAAACGCATCAAGCAAACGTACATCTTTACCATGCACTTCCTGAGTTTTATCTGTAAAAGAGTTGTAAGCAAACTCAGTAGTATCGTGGTTTATAGAAGCTTGGTTATCATGATCATTTTTACCGAAATATGCACCATCATAGAAAGCGGCCCCACGAAGGAATGCTCCGTAGTTTTGGTAACGAATATCCATTTCTGACAAGATCGAAACCTTGTTATTAATCATGGAACCTTTTTCGAAGTTACGGTTACCATCATCCGCACGAGTATTCGCCAGTAAATCTTCATTCTGATCACTCACACGCCAGCCAGCCGTATAGCTCAGCGTAGTATCAAGATCGACAGTGATTTCACTGGTAGGTTCAAAAGTCAGAGAGTAGGCAGGCAGTGCCATGGTGGAAACAGCTGTTGCAACAGCAACAGTGAGCAAGCTCTTCTTCGGAGAGAACCCGTCCTGCTTAACTGTCTTTGTTATTGTATTTTTCATAAGAGGCCCCGGTTTTTTCGGCCGTATCGACCAGAGCACTTCTCATCTCTGTTGTCGTCTACAGCCCGCTTGTGTGAGTCGTTCTTGTTGTTATAAGACTGCCGGTAAACACTAATCCCCCCGCCTTATTTGCAGCAAGTGCAAATTCGGCCAACAGAGTCTTACATATTCAGCCAGTCCCTGCTCAGGCAGCCCAGAACTGGGCGACAGAGTACGTAAAAAGCGCAATGTAAGTCAAGCGACTTGTCTTAATTCCTGCAACACCATAACCCATTGAAAAAACTGTAAATATGAAATTTAACCACTCACTACCTATGTGCTCGGAAAATTTCTGCAGCAAATGCTATTTAGTAGATGAATAATCTGTTTTTTAATTTAAAAACAATTCTGCGAGAGGCAATCATTGGCCCACCACAAACATACTGATTAAGTAATAATTCCTGCCTGTTTCTTCCAGCTTTGCCAAACGATCGGAGCAATGGTGGGAATATCTGGACAACAGCAGTAACTGCGCTGGCAATGACTGCGAAATTTTGGCAACGCCCCATAGCGGTAAGCCGAATAAGGCGCCTGTGATAACCCTGCGTACCCAAAGACTATTTAGGAGTTCACCTGGACGCCACCTATCTGGTATTACCCTGAAGCTAAAAAATCTTAAACCCATTCACATCGTCGGCTGACGCCTATAATTACAGCAGAGAGCCAGCCCTTTCCCTATACAGGTTTCGGATATAGGTGACCGTTACATGAAGCCTCTGATTCTAGGGCCTGTAATTGCAGCCCTGATGTTTTTATTGCCTGCATCAAGCAGCGGAATGTCCGAAGTAGAGGCTATTTTGCTCACCCAGTCTTCTGAGGATAAATTGCTGGGAATAGCGAACAGCCTGATTGGAGAGGAACCGATCAGAACCTATTCAACCTTCTACGTATTTGAAGTAGGTGAAAGCATTGAAGGGGTATTCAAGACTGATGACGACAACTTTGAGCAGGCAGAAATACTGGATGGCTTTAACGGTTTCACCAATACAAGCCTGATGATCGAATTCGAGTCAAACTCGGATAGCAGTGATGATAGCAGCAGCGACAACGGACCTTTTTACTACCAGTTTTACTTTTTCTATGATGCAGAAGACTACGAATTCATTCCCCCACCTTTACTTCATTTTGACCACTCTATAATCAAAGGGTCCGTAGATCCGGCTTATTAAAATCATAAGCCTTCTCCTGCACACGCTTACTGAACTTCCAACCCTGCTGGGTTCGTACAAAAGTATCGTGATACCAGAGCCCAATAAATAATAGCTGACGACTTTCATCCGATAGCTGCATCTCCATGGGGTTGAGACACATCACAGTGCCTGTTGCAGAATCGCCATCAACCTTTAAGCGGATATTAGCGTTTAAATGGTGGCTGGTTGGAAAGTAGATAAAGGACTCTTCAAGAAATTGTTTAATGGTTTCTAGATCACCTTTGATACCACCGGTATCCGTGTAATCGATAAAAGCATCTTTAGTAAAAATGGAATTCAGGTCATCAAAACGGCGACGGTCAATAATATCGGAGTATTCGTAGATCAGCTGTTCAAGCTCATAGCGATCTGACAGCGCCTGCAGAGAAAAGCTCATCGCATAACCTTCATTTTATTATTTTTGAAGTGAAGCCGAGACTTACCAAGACTCGGCTTTAAGAGTGTTTAGAAACCACTCAGGGTCGCATAGCGATCATAGTGGAATCGCTCATCACCAAACAGTATCTGCGACGTTCTGGCACGCTTCAGGAACAGGCCAATTTCCAGCTCATCCGTCACACCAATACCACCATGCAGCTGTACAGCTTCATTGGTTACCAGCTCGGCAATTTCACAGATTTTAGCTCTGGCGGCACTGATCATGGCCGGTGCATTGTCTGCACCCGACTCCAGCGCATTCAAGGCATTCATCAGCAAGGTTTTGCAAACCTGAATTTCGGTAAACATAAAGGCCGCTCGGTGCTGAAGCGCCTGGAAAGTACCAATCAGCACACCAAACTGCTTACGCTCTTTGAAATACTGAACCGTACGCTCAAAGACTTCCTGAGTGGAGCCAAACACCTCGGCCGACAGACAGATTCTTGCCACATCCAGTGCTTTATCCAACGCTGCGAAGCCGTTACCTTCTTCTCCCAGCAGCGCAGTACTGTCCAGCTCAACATCAGTAAAGCTGATACGGGCATAGTTACGACTATCGGTCAGGCCGTTCTTCTGAATCTCAACGCCTTCAGCTTTCGGATCAACCAGAAACAGGCTTATGCCCTGCTCTTCACCTGATTGACCGGAAGTGCGGGCAGCAACAATCAGCAAGTCTGCGACATGGCCATCAACAACCAGCGTCTTCTTACCGTTCAGCTTGAAGCCATTACCCAACACATCACCAGACAGAGCAACACCAGCTGGGTTGTGGCGGGAAGACTCTTCCAATGCTACAGCCACCTGCTTTTCACCCATAGCGATAGCAGGCAACAATTCTTGCTTCTGCTCTTCACTGCCGGCTTCCAGTATAAGGGAGCCGGACAGAGCAACAGACGACAGCAGAGGTGAAGCTGTTAATGTACGACCAAACTCTTCAAAGCAGCCAGCCAGACCTTTAACACCAAACTCAAAACCACCATAAGCTTCCGGGAAGATGATGCCGCCAAAGCCCAGCTCGATCATCTGACCCCAGTTTTCTCTGGAGTAGCCAACCGGGTCTTTACTGTCACGGAGTTTGCGCAGAGCTTCTACCGGTGTGTTGTCGTTGGCAAAGTCTCTGGCAGTATCTTTCAGCGAACGCTGTTCTTCATTGTATGCAAATGACATGCTTATTTCTCCGGCAGACCAAGGGCACGTTTGGCGATGATATTCAGCTGAATTTCTGACGTACCACCGGCAATACTGTAGGTCTTGGTACCCAGCCATTCACTGGTAAGCTGTTCTTCCAGCTCGGAGATATCGTCTCCCCAACCAAGGCAGTGCTCGCCCGCCATCTTGATCATCAACTCATACTTACGCTTTTCTTCTTCCGTACCTACGTACTTCAGAATCATGCCCACGGTTGGATCCCCCACACCCTGAGTGTATTCATCGACCATGCGCTGAGGTGTCAGCTCCATCGCCAGACGATTAACCTCATGCTTGGCAATAGCGTGACGGAACACGTCGTCAGTCACACGACCATTGTCATCACCCAGATATTTCTGGCCAATGGTTCTTGGAGACTGCCCTGAAACAGCAACGGTTGATTCCATGTTGGACATCATATCCCGTTCAAATTCCAGCACTCGCTTGGCAACGGTCCAACCTTTATCGACTTCACCCAGCACATTAGCTTTAGGTACACGTACATTGTCAAAGAAAGTCTGACAGAAGTGGGTTTCACCATTGATCAGTTCGATCGGCTTAACGTCAACACCTTCAGTCTGCATATCAAACAACAGGAAGGTGATGCCGTCGTGTTTACGACCCGTAGGATCGGTTCTTACCAGACAATAGATCCAGTCGGACTCGTCAGCGTAAGACGTCCAGATTTTGGAACCGTTGATCACAAAATCATCGCCTTCCAGAACCGCCTTACACTGCAGACTGGCGAGGTCGGAACCTGCACCTGGCTCGGAATAACCCTGACACCAACGGATTTCACCACGGGCGATCTTTGGCAGATGCTCTTTCTTCTGCTCTTCAGTGCCGAACTCGAGAATAGCCGGACCAACCATCCAGATACCCAGATTCATCTGCGGTGGACGGCAGTTAAGACGTTCCATTTCCTGCTCAAAGATACGATGCTGCTTTTTATCAAAACCTGCACCACCGTATTCTTTCGGCCAGTCCGGCACGGTGTAACCTTTCTCTACACAGCGCTCAAACCAGACTCTGGAGTCTTCAGAATAAAAGCTGATATTACGACCACCCCAGACCTGCTCTTCCAGCTTGGCAGCTGTGCGCATGGACTGAGGGCAGTTCTCTTCAAGCCAGGCACGTATCTCCTGACGAAATGCTTTCAAGTCAGACATTGAAATGCCTCTTTCTTGTTATTCTTACGGTCAAGCATGACAACAGCATGCTGCCCCTTTATCGTTCGAGTTAAAGCTCTGCTTCAGCGTACTGATCAATGGCCTTAAAGCTGTCTTTGTTTACATCCAGTCGTATAAAGTCAGCTTCTGCTTCTACCAGCACATTGTTCTTCAATGAATCGTCATCTAACTTCAGCTGACCTTTGACCAGAGACTTTCTGCCTTCCTGTCGATCGATCCAGGCTTCATAGCGAAGCTGGGTTTTGATCGGAGTCGGCTTCAGGTATTTCAGTCGCAGACCACCGGTAACACTGGCATTACCGGTGTGGTGCTCAATCAACCCGAACAGCTCATCAAACAGCGCCGCAATCAGGCCACCATGGACCATGCCGAGACCACCTTCAAAAGTTTCATCGTAATAAACGTCGGCGTGGGCTTTTAAAGCGTCTCGATCACTGTGAAAGGTTACATCGGGCGATTGGACATTGCAGCGACCACTGACCGGCGTATAAAGACTGCGATGGTTCTGATGCTCGGGGTTGGTCATAAACTCGGCGGCGCTTTCAGCGTCTTTCTTTTTCTTACGCCGGGGATGGTTGGTCAGCTGAATAGCAGACTGAAGCAGTTCATTCTCAACCTTATCCAGCACCTCTGATGAAGGCGTGGTGGAATAGAGGCTGCGATTGATTGACTTGAGCAGTTCAATCATGCGCTGCTTCTGGTCTTCAGGACTTTCCGTCTGAGGGTTCTGCGACATCATGATTTCCCTGATAGAAGCAGTGACTCCCACACTGATGCATGGGAGTCACTGAATCGTTTTTACTGCGGCATAATGGCAAAGCCATCACGAATAGGTGTTTGACCAGCAAAGTGTCCGCCCATGGCTTCAGCCAGAGCTTCCGGTGTCCAGCGGTCACCGTGCTTGAATTTGGTGTCAATCACAGGGCTGTGAACGATGTTCACCTCATCACCAAATACCACAAAGACTTCACCGGAAACATTGGCAGCCTGCTCGGATGCCAGGTAACCCACCAGTGGAGCAACGTTGGCTGGCGAGAACATATCAAAGCCTTCTTCCGGCTTGGCAAACATCTGGGCGGTAATGCCCTGGTTGGTCATGTCAGTACGGGCACGAGGGCAGATAACGTTCGCCGTTACACCGTAGTTAAACATGATCTGGGCAGCACCCATGGTCATGGCGGTAATACCCGCTTTTGCAGCGGCATAGTTAGGCTGACCGGCAGAACCGAACAGGAAAGCTTCGGAAGAGGTGCTGATCAAACGACCATGAACCGGCTTACCGTCGGTCTTGCACTTGTTGCGCCAGTAGCTGGTCGCGTGACGCATATTAACGAAGTGACCTTTCAGGTGAACACGCACGACAGAGTCAAACTCATCTTCGGTCATATTGAAGATGGCTTTGTCACGACAGAAACCGGCGTTATTCACCAAAATATTCAGATCACCGAAAGTATCGATGGCGGTTTTGAATACGTTTTCAGAATCGTTCCAGTCAGCGCAATCACCGAATACGGCAATCGCTTCACCACCAAAACCTTTAATCTCTTCAACAACACTTTGTGCTGCTGCTTCTGCGTCAGCGTTGCCGCCGAGGTCGTTAACTACGACTCTGGCACCTTGCTGAGCCAGTTGCAGTGCCTCTTCGCGACCAAGGCCACGACCGGCACCGGTAACAATAGCGACTTTTCCGTCCAGATTACTCATCAGACAACTCCCGCCTTTTTATTCTTTTTAATACGTTAAAACGCAATGAAGCTCATGTTGTAGAGCTAGAGTGGCAAAACAGCCCTGCTATAGCTTCATTCATTTAGATTAGATACGTTCGATGATGGTACCGGTACCAATCGCTGCGCCACAGCACATGGTGATCAGTGCGGTAGACTTGTCGGTACGTTCCAGTTCGTGCAGAGCGGTCGTGATCAGACGGGCACCCGTGCTGCCGACTGGGTGACCCAGCGCAATTGCACCACCGTTGACGTTCACCTTAGCCATATCTGGCTTATGAACCTGAGCCCAGGACAATACGACAGCAGCAAAGGCTTCGTTGACTTCAAACAGGTCAATGTCGTTCATGCTCATGCCGCTTTTCTTCAGCAGGGCATTGGTCGCATCAACAGGGCCGTCGAGCAGGTAGTAAGGGTCGGTACCCACGCAGACATCAGTAATGATGCGAGCACGAGGCTTGAGGCCACGAGCCAGAGCTTCTTCCTTGCTCATCCAGAGCACAGCGGCAGAACCGTCAGAGATCTGGGAAGAGTTACCCGGAGTATGAACACCGCCTTCAACAACTGTTTTCAGGTTGGACAGGCCTTCCATGGTCGTTTCACGCAAACCCTGGTCGTGAGTAACCTGACGTGTATCACCTGTCGGCTTGCCGTCTTCGCCCAGTACAGGCGCAGTTACCTTGATAACTTCACGATCAAAACGGCCTTCAGCCCAGGCGCGAGCCGCATTCTGCTGAGACATCAGGGCGAATTCATCAACATGTTGACGGGTAATGCCACGGTTTTTAGCGATACGCTCGGCACTGCCGAACTGGTCTGGCGTAGTATCCCAAGGCCACTGCTTAGGAATAAAGTAACCCGGGCCGTTATAAACGTTCATGCCCAGACCAACACGACTCATGGCTTCAACACCACAGGCGATACCGGAGTTGATGGAACCACTGGTGATCAGGGAAGAGATAAGGTGGTTGGCCTGCTGTGCAGAACCACACTGGGTATCAATAGTGGTGGCGCCCGCCAGGTAGTTCTTACCAAGGGTCAGCCAGGCATTACGGGTAATGTTACCGGCCTGTTCTCCAGCCTGTGTCACACAACCGCCAATCAGCTGATCAATATCGTCGTGGCTGACACCGGATTTTTCCAGCAGGCCCATCATTGACTGAGCCAGCAGCTCGGTAGCGTGGAATCCGCTCAGCTCGCCAACTACAGGCTTGCCACGGGAGATTGGCGTACGCAATGCTTCAACAATAACCGCTTCTGCCATGATTCCTGTCCTTTCTTGTTATTTTAAACGTCGTTAACTTTCAGAGTTTATTACGCAGATGGCAGGCATTATCACCGAAGGCAAGTGGGGGGTGAATAGTCCAATCAGACCTTTTGCAACCCCCTTCAGATGGCTAATTTTGCACGTATTAATTGAGAGTCCAGGTAGAGTCAGGGTTGTTCTTTCCGCTCCTCGGGCTTTCCTGCCCGCAGTCGCTAGTCGGGCATCCATGCCCCTTGAAAGACCAACCCTGACTCTACCCACCAATCGTTCAAGCTCTGATAGGTAAATAAGAAGGCTGATATGAAACAGTATAATTTTGATGATGTTGAAGGCATGCAGGAACTGGTTTCCGAAGAATTCGGAACCTGGAGTGAAGAAGTAACGATCAGTCAGGATATGATCAACCTGTTTGCCGAGCTGACCGGTGATGATTACTGGCTGCATACTGACCCAAAGAAGTGTGCAGATTACAGCCCGTTTAAAACCACCATTGCTCATGGTTTTCTGACACTGGTTCTGATTCCAAAGATGCGCACCGAGCAGAACTATGAAGTAACCGGTTTCAAGAACATGCTGAATGTGGGTTCTGACAAGTTGCGCTTCACCGGCATTGTGCCTGCCGGTAGCAAAATACATACCCGTAGTCGTATTAAAAGCGTCGTTGGTTCAGCGAAAGGCACCACCATGACCATGAAGCAGCAGATTCATGTGGTGGGGGAAGAGCGTCCGGCGCTGGTTTATGAAATGATGTTTATGTATATGTGATCCGCTTAAATAATACGCAGTCAGTTTTTCTGACTGGCTGCTCCAGTTTCAGGCATTCTTCTTACTACTTACTGACCTCAATTTAGTCACAGGTTCTGCAACAGAGTCTGGTACATAATCCGGGTCAACTTTAACTTTGAGATTATAAAAGTCAGTAGCTATATCGCCCAGCTTTTCTCGTTGACCTTCTCCTGCCATACGTGCCTTATGACTATAGAGGTGTCCAAAAGATGAACAGAGTGAACGCATGCGTTTTCGATATTCAGCATTTCCTCTCAATTCAGGAGTCCGAGTGTACCTTTTCTCAACAGTATCCAGAAACGGATCTGGTTTTATCGGGTCTGGAATATAGTCCCCTAGATAACTTGCTGCAGCTTCCGTAAAGCAATGCTCTGCCTGCCCCAACCACTCACTTATTAACCGTCTTTTTTCGACTCTTGGTGTACCCAGTTGAAATCTGGGACAGTCTGCCATTCGAAGGAAGCTCCAGCCTTTTTCCTCCTGCAATCGACCAAAAAAATCGTTATCGCCTTTTTTCAACAGTCTATTCAAATACTGAAACTCTGACCGACTGTTTTCTTTTTCTCTATATTCATTGACCTTATCAATCATTATCATCACTCTACGATTCTGGTCGGGAAGCCAGCCCTCAAATACGAACTCTGTTTCAGAGATAGTGAGAATGCTTTTAGCTGATTCTGCTGGTGGCCTCGGTACTTCAACAGTTGCGTCATCACCCTGATTACTTTCACACTCAGTGCCATCATCTTGCGAAAAGGTGTGAGCAGAACGGGTTAATGAATGAGAAGGTTCAGGCGTTGTTTCTTCTATAAAAGTCCGGGTTACCGCCTCTAAAGGCTTTGACTCAGGTGTTACTTCAGCTCCAGAATGGTGCGACTTATTCTTTTTCTTACGACGTTCTTTCTTCTCTGATCTGGGTTTTGAAGAAGCCTGATCTGTAAATTCATGAAAAATTTGTTCACGAACAGCTCTTATCTCATCACGCTTCTGCCTGTATAGGTCCAGTTGGTTTTGAATAGTACCTGTGAGTACTTGGGGCATGCCACGTACTTTAAGAGCATTATTCAGGCAAACTATTGCCTGATCATAGTCAGCTCTTCCGCTGTAAATATTGGCCGCTTCAATATACAACAACGGAAACGGTCCTGAATCTGCTGCTTTTAGAAAATGTTCAGCAGCCTTGGGGTCTTCTTCCGTATTTAAAAAATATTGGTACTTGAAGTAATGTCCGAGCGTTAGCTCTATCACGGCTTTGACAAACTCGGTTTGTCCCTTGGACCGCTCCTCAATAAAGTCAGCAGCCTTTAATAATGAACTCTCTTTCAAGCCGAACCTTGATTTTTTCCTATCTCGATCAGTGGGTGCATCTTTAGCTGACCTAAAATAAGTGTCACGGAGTTTTTCGAGACTTCCTGCCTTATACCCAGTCAACGCTATTCCAAGCATGGTCCATAAGTGTTTATTTAAAGTGCCGGTAAATGGTGTATTGTTCAGTGGTTCTCTTCTTTCCTCCATAGCTGACGATATCAGCAGCCACAGCAGATGAGCGCTTTCTGAAGCAGGTTCGACTGCTTCTCTAACTCCCCTGATAAAAGCCAGGTCGATCATTTCCAATGCCAAAGGCTGGGCAATATTCAGCATATGATTTCGATCCGTACAACAGGCCAGCAACTCAACCAGATAACCCTGGCTGACTCCGGATCCTGTAGCCGTTCGACACGCCATTCTGGTCAGCAGAACAACCAGAGGGGTGAACTGGCTGTCTATTGCCAGCCGCACAGCGTTGTCGAGTTGACCGTGACTCTTCAGCGTCTTCTTGCTCTTTGCCAGTTTTTGATAAATCTCGATAGCCTGTAGGTTTATCTCCAACATTTCTGAAGGAAAGTTCAGCAACTCTTTCAATACTGATTTAGCTTCTTTTTCATCACCCCGCCACACAGAGAGAATATAGAGAGAAAAACGATTATTCATTCTCTCTTCAATAGAGCGACCAGGGTATTTCCGCACATCTGTAGCCATTGAATTCAGATGTTCGGGACTGTAACGAGAAAAACTCTCCTTCGGAGTCAGCGCCAGAAGTTCCTTAAGATACTCATCAGGCATCAGGGCAGCCGTTGGGCCATCGCGCCTCTGAAGTAAAACTCTGAATTCAGACAGGCTCGGTTTTTCTGCTCTGGTAAAGCGCTCTGTAGCCACAGTTAAACGAGCTTCAAAGCTTTCACGAAACCTAGTGGTTTCAGATGAAAGCTTATCGGTCTTTCTATGACCAATAGGGGCTCCAGATTCAACCTTGCTTGTTGTACCCTGTTTTTTTTCTGATTGTATTCCGGGTGTCTGTGGAGGTGTAATGCCTCCCGTCGCACCTGAAGGTTTTGTAGAACCAGTATCCATACCGAACACCCTGAAGGCCTTCTGGCTTTATCGACTCAGACTTTGATGGTTAGAGCCTCCCGAGCATTTACATAACACAATCATTTTCTTGAGAATTATTACCTCATTCTGAAATAAATATATGGTATAAAACCTGCATTTATCCGAATCAAGGTACGGTTCCAGCCTTTCATTGCTGGTAACCCTTCCCGAATACAAAAAACAAATAAGATCAGGGAGCTGCAAAATGCGTTTCTTTTCAAGAAGAGTGGTAAAGCCCGGCGACCTTAATTCAGCTGACCGTCTGTTTGGCGGTTGCCTGCTCGCCTGGATCGATGAAGAAACGGCTATCTATGCGGCCTGTAAAATGGGCTTCAGCAGTCAGCTGGTGACCAAATTCATGTCCGAGATTAACTTTGTCGGGGCTGCCTTCAAAGGCGATATTATCGAGTTTGGCATGGAAGTCGCCAACGTTGGCACCAGCTCACTAACGGTGCGTTGTGAAGTGCGTAACAAAATCACCAAACAGGTGATTATCAAGATCGACAAGATTGTGTTTGTAGCGATTAATGATGAAGGGCAGCCTATTCCGCATGGACAGACCAGGGATAATCTGACGGAAGAGTTTGATTGATCAGTAGAATTGAAGACTCGATAAAAAAACCGGTAGCGAACTTCCTGGAGTACCCGCTACCGGCTAAAAACAAAGACGTTTTTCTAAAGTAACTCTGAAGAGAGTGGTTACTGAGCAGCAACCACAGTCAGTTCAACCAGAATCTCAGGACGAGCCATACGAGCTTCAACACAAGCACGGGCAGGCTTTGGAGAGTCTGCTACCCAGGCATCCCATACTTCGTTCATGCCTGCGAAGTCTTTCATATCACGCACATAGATAGTGGTAGACAGAATCTTGTCCTTGTTGCTACCTGCTTCTTCCAGCAGATCTTCGACCTTTTTCAGGCACTGACGAGTCTGTTCAGCGATATCCCACTGAGCTTCACCGGCGGTCTGGCCACACAGGTAAATAGTGTTGTTGTGCTTAACGATTTTGCTCATACGGTGAGTTGAGCCAATACGTTCAATAGTCATTACTTACTTCTCCTTCTCCCCACATCCTTTAAAAACATTCAAAAGACGCAGGTCTATTCAATTTGTAGGGAATTAAAGAACTTTACGTTCAAAGCGGTCAATACGGAAAGCCTGCAGATCAAAGTCAGACTTACCGGTAGTAATCAAATCAGCCATCACTCTGCCAACAACCGGAGCAAGCTGAAAACCGTGCGCAGAGAAACCAAAGGCGTGCCAGGCATTGTCTGCATTGACACTTTCACCGATCACGGGAAGGTTATCCGGCATATAAGCTTCAAGGCCAGACCACATACGGTTAACCGATGCTTTCTTCATAATCGGGAAAAACTCGGCAGCATTTTTTGCGCCTATGGCCAGCTTCTTGTAATCCAGTCGCGTGCGATTATTAGCTCGATCCGCAAAGCCTTTCGAACCACCACCAATCAATACAGTGCCGTTTTCAAACTGTTTGAACGACAGAGGTCGACTTACAGCGCCGACGACTGGTGTTGCGAAATGAGGCATTCGCGTGGTGATCATCAACATAGGCGCACTGTGAGTGAGCGGAACGTTATCACCGATCATCACGGAAATCTTGTCAGCCCAAGCTCCAGCACAGTTCAGCAGATGTTCTGACTGATAGCTGTTTTTACTGGCTTTAACCTGCCAGTGAGCGCCCACTTTGCGAATGGAATCAACCGCTTCGCCTTCAACGAAAACTGCACCGTTTCGTTCAGCGGCTCGCCTGAAAGCTTTGGTGCTTTGATATGGAATAGCATAACCGTCCGACTCAGATACCACACCACCCACACATTGATCAGAGACATGAGGCAGACGCTCACGTAGTTCCTGCTGATCAATAATAATTTCATGCTGATAGCCTGCGGCGTGCATTTTTTCACGACGGGCATAGAGTGTGTTCATATCCTGCTCGTCGGCAGCGATATTAATCAGTGAACGTCGTCTGAAGCCGGTATCAGCATCCAGTTCATCATCCAGGTTTTGCCAGAGATTCATGGCCACTTTACTGAGAGGCACTTCTGCCAGATCACGACCCAGCAGGCGAACACCACCGGCATTGACACCGGAAGCGTGGCGGGACACCCAGTCTTTTTCCAGAACAGTGACTTTAACGCCCGCTCTGGCAAGGTGATAGGCGGCAGAGCAACCATGAATACCGCCACCTACAATCAATACGTCAGGAGTAAGATGATTCATACGACTTCTCCTTTGGCTGAAGGCTCTTCACTGGCTGAAGGTTCCCCCGTCATCGCATTGATAGGCTTGATTTCAGAAAACTGGCCAAACTCCTGCAGGTTCAGCAAACGCATAGGCGAACGCAGACGATAGTAGCCGACCTGCTCAACGCCTTCGCCACGCCAGCCTGCCAGCAGTTCAGAGACCGTATGACCACATTGACGTCCCTGACAAGGACCCATTCCACAACGGGTGAGACCTTTCAATTCATTGGGGCCTTGACCACCCTGCTCAAAACCTTTCTTTAACTCGGCAACCGTACGCTCTTCACAACGACAAACAACGGTAGTTTCATCCTGTGGAATACGGTGCTCGACAATGGGTTGATACATTGAATCGATAAATTTTCTAAAACGGTTCAGGCTGTGCAGCTGTCGATTTAAAGGCTCTGATCTAACAGCCTGTTCAGCGTTGGTAATCACCCCCAAACGGTTAAGCTGACTCAGTGCCACCAGCTTACCGGTCATTTCTGCGCCATCAGCGCCAACAATACCGGTGTTATCTCCTGCAACAGAGATCCACTCCACTGAGCTCTGACCATAATCATTGTGTACCGGACGCCAGCAAAGCTGCTGTTTATCCCACTCATGATCAAGACCTATGGCACGGGTCAGGTTCAAATGCGGAACAACACCCTGATGAAGGAAAATATGATCGGTATCCAGACGATGTTGTTTGCCGCCCGTTGTAAACTCGATCGCTTCCGCCTGCTCTGCACCCTCAATTTTAATATCTCTGGCAGAACGAAAAACTGGCACACCGGCTTTTCTTATTTCATTAAACAGGGAGAGACCTTTAAACAGCATGCTGCTTTGAGGAATAGCGCCCGGAAATTTGGTCATTGATTCGATATAGGCACTGTTCGGTGTTGTATCCACCAATGCTTTAACTTTAATACCAAGACGAAGATACTGGGCAATAACAAGATATATAAGCGGCCCGGTACCGACAAAAACAGCATTTTCTCTAACAATGCCGTCAGCCTTTAACATCACCTGGGCACTGCCTGCTGACATTACACCCGGCAGATGCCAGCCTGGAACAGGGAAAGGTCGCTCCATGGCACCGCAACAGATCAATACCTCTTTTGCGGTTAAAGAATGCGTCTGACCATCACGGGAAAACAACACTTCCCCGTTGTCGCCTACGTGCCAGACAGAGGCTCCGTAGTACTTTTCAGCAGAGCAGTCATCAAACTGCTCAACCAGCGCCTTACCCTTGATGTAATCAGGGCCGAGAATCTCAGGGTTCTCTAAAGGACTGGATGTAACCTTTCTATAAATCTGGCCGCCGGCGGATGACTTTTCATCCAGAACAACCACCGATACACCAGTTTTACTGGCGGTAACAGCGGCAGCCATTCCGGCCGGTCCGGCGCCAATGATGGCAATATCAAATGTGGAAGACATACTACTTAGCCTCCATTGCATTAATTGCCAGACCTTCTGAACTTAATGAATCAAGCTCAGCAATTGTACTTTCAGTAATTTCCTGCCTGCAGATCTGCATGCCTTCTTTCACTTCCTTCAGGCAGGCCTGCTGGTTGGGAGTACCGTCTATTTCAACCAGACACTCATAGCAGACGCCCATGGCACAGTAGGCCGAGCGCTTCTTTTTAGTAACCGGCGACAGTCGTGTGGTTGTTTCATGGGCCAGAATCATGGCTGTCCAGACCGAACAGCCAGCTGGAACCCGGTAATACTGACCATTAATGGTCAGCCCGACTTCTACAGAAGCAGACTTGGCAAGAGTACGGAACATAACTTAAATCCGAAGAAGGTGACCCAAAGCAGAGACAGATAGGAGTGCAGCTTTACTGCACTCCTGAAGCTCCTATAAAGAGCAGAGGCTTAGTTAGCGATCTTGTCCAGAACGCCCTGACCCCAGTCCTTACCAACGTCACTCAGAATCTGTGGCCATACTTCCTTACGAACCTTGGCAGCAGCTGCAGCCAGTTCTTCGTCAGACAGTTTGATAATGGTGGCACCGTTATCAGCCAGTTTCTGTTCGTAGGCAGCCTGATCTGCTTCAGCCTTGCCCCAGCGCTTGGTTTCAAACTCAACCGCGGCCATTTCCAGAGCTTTACGGTCTTTTTTGTCCAGGTCAGCCAGAGTCTCGGAGTTAACGATCATGTACCAGACTTCGAAGTGAGTGTTCACTGGAATGTAAGTCTTGGTCACGTCACGGAAAGAAGCGTAGTAACCTTCAGCACCGGAACCTACCACACCGTCAACCACACCGGTTTGTACGGCAGTGAACGCTTCGGAGAAAGGAATCGGAGAGCTGATGTAACCCAGGGAGTCAGAGGTCAACTGGAAGCTTTTAATCCCCGGTACACGAACCTTGATACCCTTATCGACATCAGGATTGCCTGGAGAAACCGCCTTGGTGTTCAGAGCAACGCCACCAAAGTAAACCGGGTAAGCGGCCAGCATGGTGATGTCCTGCTTTGCGTACAGACCTTTCATGGCGTCATAGATTGCACCACCCGGGCCGTAGATTTCTTTAGCTTGCGCCCAGTTTTCAGCAACGTATGGGAAAGCACTGATCTGCATCTTACGGGAAGCAGCAGTAGCAGCAGGCTGCACAGCCATATCGATAGCGCCGATGGAGATACGTTCCTGAACTGTTGTGTAATCACCCAGAGCGCTGGCCGCATAGATTTTTACTTTTACATCGCCGTCAGTGGCCGTTTTCAGGCTTGCTGCGAAGTCCTTGATCTCCAGATCAATGTTCGCGCCCTGTGGGCGAATATGGCTGATCTTAAGGGTCTTGGCTTCTGCAACCGCAGTCATTCCCAGAACACCGGCCATCAGGCTGGCGGTGAAGATTTTGTTGAAATTATTCAAGGTCATTTGTTTTCCTTTTATTATCGTTTTATGTCAGGAGGGGGCGATCCTGCCCCCAGGGTTTAAAAATCAATAGCCAAAGAACTTTGGCAAGAACAGTGACAGGTCATCCCAGAAAGAAGTCAGGATAACCACTGGCAGATAACCGGTAACGATCAGCAGCAAGGCTGGACGAATCACTTCCGTTACTTTCACCTTACCGACACGGGCACCCAGATAGAGGATGGAAGCATACGGCGGTGTTACACCACCCATTGCGGTGTTAACACCCATAATCGCTGCGAACTGAATAGCACTGATACCCAACGCTTCCATCAATGGCAGCAGCAGCGGTGCAATCAGGATAATCGCGGTAACATCGTTCACCACCATGCCTACCAGGAACAACAGAACGTTGATCATGATTAGCAGCAGCGTCTTGTCTTCAGTTATCGAGAAAATACCCTCTACAATCGCCTGAGGTACACTCTCGACTACAAACATCTGCGACAGAATCATACTGAACAGGATCATCAGCATGATGGCACCTACAGAAGTAGACGCTTCCTTACCTGCACCCAGGAAGGTTTTAACGTCCAGACCTTTGTAGATCAGGAAACCCACCGGAATAGCGTAGATAACGGCGACAGCAGCAGCTTCAGTCGGGGTCATAACACCGCCGTAGATACCACCGAGAATAATGATCGGCATCAACAGGGCTGGTGTCGCCTTGAAACCGCGACGGCTGACTTCTTTAACAAAGTCCGGACCTTTAGGACGTGGCTCAAGTACCAACGGGAACTTACGGGACATCCAGATATTAACCAGCGAGAAGTTCAGCATGATCAACAGGCCCGGGCCCAGTGTTGCCAGGAAGGAAGCCAGAATAGAAGTGTCAGTCACCCAGCCATAGACAATCATGGTCACACTGGGAGGAATCAGCAGACCCAGTAGAGAGGCATTAGCAATCAACGCAGTAGCGTATGGACGTGGATACCCTTGCTTTTCCATTTCCGGAATCAGCAGAGGACCGATAGCAGCAACACCTGTCAGACCGGAGCCGGAGATCGCTCCAATCAAAGCGCAGCTCACTGTCGCTACCACACCCAGACCACCGCGCAGGTGACCAACAAAAATGTTAACGAATCGCAACAGACTCGCGGCTATACCACTGACACTCATTATCGTGCCAGCCAGCACAAAGAGCGGAATGGCCAGCAATACCGGGTTACCCAGCTGCTGGAACCCCCAGAGCATATTGCCTTTCATAAAAGCATCGCCCAGGAAATACATCACCATCAGACCACCACCAAAGCAGTATGGCAGCGGTATCCCCAGAGTCAGCAGTATGATCAGAACCGCAACGGCAATCAGTGCAACTTCTATCATCTTATTGCGCCTCCGACTTAATCAATTGACGAATGTGTTGAACAAGATGAACGACGGTGTAAACCATCATCAGAACCATGCCAACCAGCAAAGCTACATCCATATAAAAAGTTGGAAGATAAAGCGTTGGGCTCTCTTTCCAGACTCTCCAGGAATACTTGGTAAAGTCCCAGGCCCAGTAAGTCAGCCAGGAAGCAATGGCAATACTCAGCACTTCACCGATAATGGTCAGTACATGATGCTGCCTTGCAGTCTTCAGGAAAATTTCGAGAACGTTAGCTCGAATGTGAGTGTTTTCTCTGGACGCATTTACGGCCCCAAGGACGTATAACCAGAGTGTTGGGTAAAGAAGTGTTTCTTCCAGCCCCAGAACCGGGACCTCGAGAATATATCGTGTGATAACCTGAACAAATTGCCCTAAGGCAACGATACATATCAGGCCAGTCAGAAGGAGACTGACAAAACGGCTCATAGTTGTTTCCCCATCCTCGGCTCTCTTGTTGTTTTGTGTTGTTATTCGGTTTTTATTGGACGACACAATATAAGAAGCAGTCCATAAGTACAAAACGATAAATTTGATGCCTCCATAGATTTTTTTTATAGTATCTACCTATTAAGGGTGTAGTCATACGTAATCGTGTATTCCGTCAATCCGTTGTCCGCCTTTGCCGGGCAACGGTTTTATAAATTATGCGTCCGTTCTTAAAGGTAGTGAGTGACAAGATGAATCTGACCATACGACAGCTTGAAGCTTTCAGAGAAGTCTTCAAAAGCAGCTCTATCTCAGAGGCAGCAAGGGTTTTGAACCGAACTCAGCCTGCGGTCAGCTCAATGATCTCGAATCTGGAAGAAGAACTGGGGTTGGCACTCTTTGAGCGTAAGAAAGGCCGACTACTGCACACCCCGGAAGCTAATCATTTCTTTGAAGAGACAGCAGCACTATTGGAAAGGCTGGAACGCGTTACCCATACCATGAAAGATCTCGCCGGATTGCAGGATGGCCAGCTGAGAATTGCCTGCATGCCTGCCTCAGCACAGTTCATCATGCCAAGACTGGTTGCTGACTTTGTGCAGGATAAGCCGCAGGTAAAGG
Source organism: Endozoicomonas sp. OPT23 (assembly GCF_009653635.1). Taxonomy (GTDB): domain Bacteria; phylum Pseudomonadota; class Gammaproteobacteria; order Pseudomonadales; family Endozoicomonadaceae; genus Endozoicomonas_A. The sequence continues at coordinate 236,174 of NZ_PPFD01000005.1, forward strand.
TTTCATTAATGATGCGAGCATCGTCGGTCATTGAGGAGTGGGTGGCCTCCCATCAATACGATATTGGTCTTGCAGAAACACCTACGCCTAATAATGCTCTGAAGATCTCCACTTTTGAGTTGAACTGCGTCTGTGCAATTCGACATGACGATCCATTAGCCAGGCAACAGATCATAACCCCTGAAGACCTCTCTGATAAACCTATGGCAACTTTACAGGAAGGACACCCAACGCTGGTGGCAACACGAAAGGCATTTTCTACGGCAGGTGCAAGCCTTAACCCCAGGTTTGAACTCAGGAACTTTCAACCGGCATTGAAACTGGTAGAGGAAAAACTCTGTTACTGCATTTGTGACCCGATGACGGCGAGCAGTTATATGGATTATCAGAAGGGAGACCCAACGCTGGTATTCAGGTCATTTATTCCAAGGGTTGCGTTATCGGTTTCTATTTTACAGTCGTCACAGAGACCAACATCCCTGTTGGCAGAAGCATTCAGAAATATTCTTGCGGAATCATTGATTCAGATGAACCACGAGTTTGGATAGTATCAGGTCAAACTACACTGGCAATCTCACCAGGCTTACGCAGCATCTTATCTATATCACCGATATGGGTTTCTTCTTCGGCAATCAAACGACGGGCATACTCCTCTATTAATACAGAGTCAGCTTTCTGGGCAATATCCAGCAACTCGTAATAGTGTTTTACGCCCTGCTTTTCGAATTCGAGAGACTCCATCATGATGTCATGGATATCGTGCTTTGATGTTTCAAGCAATGTGCCTATTCCCAAAGAAGGGTGTTCACCGAGGTGCGTGACCATCTCTCCCGCTTCATGGGCATGAGTCAAAGTTTCGGTGGCCGCTCCTCTCAACCAGCCCACAATAGGAATACGACTGTAGCCGAACACCATAAAGCTGTAATGGGTATAACGCACTACCCCCGCAAGTTCATATTCAAGAATGGTATTTAGCTTGGCAACCAGCGCCTGCTTGTGATCAGACATCGACTTAGCTCCTGTTTGATCAAAACTAACGATCGCAAAGGAGTATAGTCAGGATTCTCAGGGTTATATCAGAAAAGAAATAATAAGCCGTTGTTTTAAAACAGAATTTAGAAAGAAGAGACAGAAGTGGAAAAAATCAGAGTGATTTGAATTCGTATTTTGTAATAGAGACAATCAGAAACCCTGATCGTCTCTATTACATGCAGCCGTTAGCCTTTACCTAGAATCAGGCCTGAAGTAGGCACACCGGTTCCTGCAGAAACCAGCATATTTTCAACCTTGTCCACCTGGTTCACCGCTTCACCACGCACCTGACGTACCGCTTCAGAAATGCCGTTCATACCATGAACATAAGCTTCACCCAACTGACCACCGTGCATATTGATTGGCAGTCGACCACCCATTTCGATCTGACCGGAGCGGATAAAGTCTTTCGCCTTGCCCTTGTCGGCAAAACCAAACTCTTCCAGCTGGGTCATAACAAAGGGTGTGAAGTGGTCGTATATAACCGCTGCATCAATGTTATCCGGTGTCATTCCAGCCTGCTTATACAGCTGTTTGGCCACCAGGTTTACTTCAGAGAGACGGGAAATATCCTTGCGGTAATAGGCTGTCATCATCTGAGGATCGTCACAAGCACCCTGTGCTGCACCCTTGATAATCACCGGCTCTTTATTCAGCTTTTTTGCACGCTCGGCAGACGTCACAACAATAGCCACACCACCGTCGCTTTCCTGACAGCAGTCCAGCAGACGCAGAGGCTCGGCAATCCAACGAGAGTTCTGATGATCTTCCAGCGTGATAGGCTTCTCATAGAACCAGGCATTTGGGTTAGTTGCTGCAAACTGACGAGCTGCAACAGCAATACGTCCAAAGTCTTCTGTTGTTGCACCAGTGTCATACAAATAACGCTGGGCACTCATGGCTACCCATGAAGCAGGTGTTACCAGACCGTGAGGAATGTACCAGCCATAATGTGTGGTTTCGTAGTCTGATTCCGCAGGAGTATTCTGCATGCCGGAACCAAAGCGATACTCGGAGCGCTCATTCATGGCACGGTAGCAAACTACAACTTCACATACGCCGGAAGCAACGGCCATAGCCGCCTGTTGAACGGTGGCACAGGCCGCACCACCACCGTAGTGAACCCGGCTGAACATTTTCAGCTCTTTACCACCAATTTCACGGAATACTTCAATTTCCGGGTTATTGTCCATGGTAAAAGTAGAGATACCGTCCACTTCGGACGGATCAATACCGGCATCTGCCAATGCTTGAGTCACACACTCTACGGCCAGCTGCATTTCACTGCGACCGGAGTTTTTGGAAAATTCTGTGGCACCAATACCGACAATCGCCGCCTGACCACTGAGACCATTAGCCATAATTTTTCTCCTTACGCCTTAAGGCAGTCCTAAAATAAGTTCCTGCTTCTAATATTGTTTTCCCCTTTGCGTGGCAAAGGGGAAAAGCGAATCGGGAAGTTATTTCGGGACTACTCCTTAGGCATGCTGTCTTGTGGTAACGCAACAACAACGGTGCCGGTAACATGGTTACCCATGCTGTTTTTACCGGCGACACTTATTTCTACAAGGCTTTGGCCGTCTTGTTCAGACTTGTCAGTCACCTTGCCAGACAGCTTCATCACTTCACCGGGGAAGTTAGGTGCACCCAGTTTGATATTGACCTTCCTCAACACCGCCAGTGGGCCAGTCCAGTCCGTGATATAACGACCAACCAGGCCATTGGTGGTGAGGATATTCATAAAGATATCCTTTGATCCCAGCTTCTGGGCATTGGCCTTGTTATGGTGCACATCCTGATAATCACGGGATGCCATGGCACCAGCCACCACCAGCTCGGTGGTCACATCAATATCCAGCCCTGGCAGTTTTTGCCCTACTTCAATATCCGCAAAGGACAGGTTTTGAAATGCCTGATTTACACTGTTCATAGTACGTTTACCACCTGATCTTTATCCGCCAGCATTGCGCCCAGTTTTGACAACTGCAGACTGCCACCGCCCAATGTCAGTTCATTGCGCTTGGACCAGAGGAAGTATCTGTGCAGCGGGAAGTCCAGATCGGAACCAATGCCACCGTGAAGGTGCTGAGCCGTATGAACCACACGGCCACCACCAATGCAGGCCCAGTATTTGGCCGCACGAATTTCCTTGTCAGCATTCAAACCGGCTTCCAGATGATAGACCGCCTGCCAGTAGGTTGAACGCATGCCTTCAACGTCGATGTAGCCGTCTGCACAGCGCAGAGTTGTACCCTGAAAGGATGAAATGGCTTTGCCGAACTGCTTACGTTCGTTGGTGTATTCAACTGTACGACGCAGAGCTTCTTCCGCAACACCGACCTGAGTCGCCGCAAGGCAGACATTGCCACGATCAACCATGTAGTTGAATACTTCTTCACCCTTGTCAGCATCAGCCAGAAGCTGGTCAGCAGTCAGTTGAGTATTGTTAAACGACACAGTGTAAAGAGGCTCGCCATTGGTGCTCTCTTCAAAATTCAGTTCAACACCGTCGGCCTTAGGGTTAACCAGAAAGACAGCGGTCTTCTTATCAGCGCTGCTTTTATCAACAACCGTCGCAGGCACCAGAATCACAGCGGATTGCTCAGCATAAGGTACGCAGATACGCTCGCCGTTCAGTACCCAACTGTCGCCCAGCTGTTCCGCTTTCAGAACAGTTTTATGAGCATTGGAGAGACCTTCTTCCTGAATGGCTGCGGTCAGAATCACTTCTCCGGTGGCCAATGCGGTCAGATATTGTTTCTTCTGTGCTTCAGAACCGTATTCAGCCAAAGTCAGACCAGCCAGCGCCAGGCTTTGTAACAAAGGCATTGGCGCTACATAACGTCCCTGCTCTTCCAGCATCAAACAGATTTCTGTCAGACCAAAGCCGCTGCCACCGAACTCCTCCGGTACAGCCATGCCCAGCAGACCGGATTCAGCAAACTGTCCCCAGAGTTCTTTATCAAACAGAGCGCCCTGCTCTTTCAGTTCTTTCAGACGTTCATCGGTGGACAGGTCTTTCAGTACCTGAGCACTGAGTTCACGGATTGAGTTCTGATCTTCGCTATAGGTAAAGTCCATGACTTAGCTCCTTATCCTTATTATTTTTCAGATACAGGTCTGAACAGAGCCAGAGCCAGTTCATCATCACATTGGGTAATTTCAGCCTGCACCGGCAAACCAATTCTTACGTCTTCCGGTTCAATACCAATAAGACCTGCTACCAGACGAGTGCCTTCTTCCAGCTCCACCAGCGCAACCGGGTTAGGCGAGGCATCAAAGGCTGGCAGGTCCGGGTGGTGCATGTTGACATAACTGTGGATAACGCCTTTGCCGCTGGCTTCAACAGCGTCGCGCTCCAGTGAACGACAGCTTGGGCACATAGGTGTTGGTGGATGACGCAGGGTTTGACAGGAAGTGCAGCGTTGAATCAACAGCTTGCCTTCTTTCAGGCCTTCCCAGAAGAAGCGGGTGTCCTTGTTCATACCCGGGCGTGGACGCAGAGCCTTCTTTGGTTTGTCATCTGATTCAACCGCAGGCTTCGATGCCGCTTTTGGCGCTTCTTTAGGAGGGCAGAACTTCAGCAGGCGGAAACGCATCTCACCCACTTTTTCGTCGTTCTGATCAACAAAGGTCCAGAGTTCAGTAACGAAGTAACCGACACCCAGCCCGGTCTGTTTCTGCTCGGAGATACCTTCAATTTCCATGTAATGTGAAATATCATCGCCAGGCACCAGATTACGGAAGTATTCCTGATCGCAGTTCACAGCCACCACACCGATATAGCCATGGTCATCGAGAATATCGAGTACATAAGGCTGATCAGCAGCACGTTCCTTAGTGCCTGGCGCATGCTTCCAGCTGGCACCACGCATGGTCCAGGCTTGCAGCATGGTGGGAGGAGCAATAATACTGCCCTCTTCAGTACCGGCAGCAAATTCAGGATCGGTGTAACGAGGGTTTTTATCATCCATGGCTTCCGCCCAGTGGCGAATCATCGGCTGGTTGACCGGGTCCCAGCTTTTATGGGGACCAATCTTCACGCCGATGGTCTCGGCCATCAGCGCTTCCAACTCTTTATTTTCGCTATTATTGTTCTGATCACTCATGCTTTATACTCCGTGCCTTCAGACATGCTCTTAAGTACCCAGACATACGAATTCAGGCGCTGTTTGCCCGCCTTCGGCGGGCAAACAGCTATTTGATATTCGATTGCGTGTGTCTACACACTTAAGGCAGCACTCCGGGCAGGCTAAATGACAAGCTGATGCCAGCTCATATTATTCTTTGATCACTTAAGCATTCTAAGGCCACAGGCTTTTCGCTCAATTACAAATAGCGGCCAATTCCTGCTGGCAAATGCTGTCAAAATTCAGGTTATGGCAGTTATAACGAAAGGAAGGGATTAATTCTTACTCCATAAGCACTACGAGAGGTGCTACAGAGAAGTACCCGGAGAGAAGTATCGGGAGTCTGCTGGAGTTTAAGTTGTTCTACTGGTTTGAACTCTGAGGAACCCTTTTTGCCACTTGCGTGATTTTGTAGTTTACAAGGTAGGGAGTAAATCCTTTTAAGGTTTGGTCGTGAGCAGGGTCAAAAATCGGCCTCCCCGGTTTGTCATCTTCGAAAAAATCCAGCAGTCGTCGACCAGTCTCAAAGTGGCGTAGTGACCTGAAAAGTAGTCTTTTCCCTTGTGCAGAATAATGCATGTCGGTGAAGCATTGGCGGTACATTGTTCACCTGTTTCTTTGTCCGCAAAAGGAATATCCACCCCTTCAAAAATACATTCTAGAGACTGCCTTCCAGCGCGGGCATTTTTCCTGTTCTTTCCACCAGCAGTGTCGCTCTGTATATTTTGAAGCAGCACTTTCAGCGAGTCACCGGCACTGACAGACAGCTTTATGGCAGGAATCAGCTCTGTCCGATAGGCTCCCTCTTTGAACTCCTCTGCATTTTGATCTGATTCACACAACTCATCCCTCGACCACTTTACTTTCTCTGAGATTGGTACTGCCTGGGCGAATATCCAAAGCACTGCCTGAAAAGGCGGCTAAAATGGCTGGGATTCTGAAAACCCAGTTCAAAGCAGGTTTTTGTCACTGAAAAATTACGATCGAGAAGTTCAAGCGCTCGTTCCATTCTTCTCTGTTTATGATATTCACAGGGAGAAGCCGCCAGCTTATTTCTGAACTCGCTGTATAAGCGACTCCGACTCATACAACTGACAGCACAGAGTCGATCAATACTCAGAGGTTTATATAACCTGCTTTCTATGTAGGCAACTGCTGCATTCACCCCGTTAGCGTCCGGTTCATTTCTGCTCTTCGATAGAAGGAATGAACGACTTTTGTTTCTTAAAAGGCGTACTGTCAGCTCTGTAATACCCAAATCAATCAATAGCTTTCTATCCGGGTGATTCTCAGCATAAACGCCCGTTAAACGCTCCAGTAACAGCTGGGTTTCAGCCGTATGGTGACTGTGCTGAAAACAACTTGAGGAGTAATCCAGATCATTGATGCCGTGAGATTCATAAAGTTGTTCAGCCAGACTGGCTATTCGCTCTCGGGCAATCTCAATAGTCATACAACTCGTGGGGGTTTCAAGAGTAGCTGTCGGAAAATCGATATAGACTTCACTATCCGGCGCAATAATAAAAGATTCACCAGGAAAAAAAGGTGTCTTACCAGCATCCCAATGCATGACCTTTTTTCCAGTCAGCATACCGCAGAACATCAGTTCCTCAGCACGAAGCCTTACTCGTTCCACCTGTTGATAGGTATCATAAATACACAGCTCGGAATCCTTGCCCGCAAATACTGTTCTGTTTTCTATCAACCTCTCAACAGGTCGTGCCACCAGGCTTAACGATGTTTTATTCATAGAGAACCAGCTGATCTCTGGCCGCTGATATCGGCTCTTTTTATTTGAATGCAATTCCTTTTCTGGACTGAGAGTCAACTTTTGCGGACTCAGAGTACAGTAAATAATTTGTACTACCGATAGCCTGTCTCTGTCCAGAAACACTTCTACTAAAGACATAGAAAAAGCAAAGACAAAAACAGCCGTATAAATAACAATAACAAGGAAGCACTATGATTTTTGCAAACCCTGGCGAGAAAGATTCTGTCGTATCCTTCAAACAACGTTATCAGAACTTTATTGGCGGCGACTGGGTCGCTCCGGTCAAAGGCCAGTACTTCAATAACATCACCCCTGTTACCGGCGAAAGCATCTGCGAAATTCCCCGCTCTACTGAAGAAGATATCAACCTCGCTCTCGATGCTGCTCATTCAGCCAAAGACGCCTGGGGAAAGACGTCTGTTACCGAACGCTCTAACTTACTGCTTAAGCTGGCAGACCGTATCGAACAAAATCTGGAAATGCTGGCCGTTGCTGAAACCTGGGATAACGGTAAAGCCGTGCGTGAAACACTGGCCGCTGACATTCCTCTGGCTGCTGACCACTTCCGCTATTTTGCCGGCTGCATTCGCGCTCAGGAAGGTTCCAGTGCCGATATTGACCAGAACACGGTTTCCTATCATTTCCATGAACCGCTGGGTGTGGTCGGTCAGATCATTCCATGGAACTTCCCGATTCTGATGGCAGCGTGGAAACTGGCACCAGCTCTTGCGGCCGGTAACTGTGTCATTCTGAAACCTGCGGAACAGACACCGGCTTCCATTCTGGTTCTTATGGAACTGGTTGGCGACCTTTTCCCTGCAGGCGTTTTAAATGTTGTTAACGGTATGGGAGCTGAAGCTGGACAGGCTCTGGCTACCAGCAAGCGCATTGCCAAAATTGCCTTTACCGGCTCAACACCGGTGGGGTCGCATATATTGAAATGTGCGGCTGAAAATATCATCCCTTCAACGGTAGAGCTGGGCGGAAAGTCACCCAATATCTATTTTGAAGACGTAATGAACCATGGCGATGACTTCCTCAGCAAATCGGTCGAAGGGATGGTTCTGGCCTTCTTTAACCAGGGTGAGGTATGCACCTGCCCTTCAAGAGCACTGATTCAGGAATCCATCTACGACGACTTTATTCCAATGGTGGTCGATCGGGCACTGCAGATCACCCGTGGTAACCCTCTGGATACAGACTGCCAGGTAGGCGCCCAGGCATCCGAGCAACAATATGACAAAATCATGAGCTATCTCGAGCTCGGTCGAAAGGAGGGTGTTGAATTCCTTACCGGTGGTAACAAGGAAACCATCGACGGCTATAACAAGGGCTTTTATATTCAGCCAACGCTGATGAAAGGCGACAACAGCATGCGGGTTTTCCAGGAGGAGATCTTCGGCCCTGTGGTCGGCGTAACTACCTTTAAGGATGAAGCCGAAGCTCTGGCCATTGCCAACGATACCGAGTTTGGCCTTGGTGCCGGTGTCTGGACTCGTGATATTAACCGCGCCCAGAGAATGGCCAGAGGCATTCAGGCCGGTCGTATCTGGACCAACTGTTACCACGCTTACCCTGCTCATGCCGCTTTTGGTGGTTACAAGAAATCAGGCGTAGGCCGTGAAACTCATAAAAAAGCTTTGGATCATTATCAGCAGACCAAGAATATTCTGGTCAGTTATGATGTAAATCCGCTTGGTTTCTTTTGATACCTATCATTCTATAGCCACTCCGGACAGCCCATACGGGCTGTCCGGTGCTACTCTTCCCTGCCATTCTTCCCTCCCACACCCTTATTTTAATTTCTGCTGCATGAAACCAATTGACTCTATGCCGGTCTGATACCTGATAACTCAGGAACTTGCTTTTATGTTCGCACTCAGGTTAATCGGACTTCTCATGTTGCTGTCACTGGGCAATGTTCTGGCTGATAGTCTGAAATCTCCATTTTTCAAACATCACAAAACCGTTAGCAGTCTGACCGATTTTTTTCCGCTTCATGAAGAGGCGGAAAGTACTCTATTTACCTATCTCGCCATGCAACGTCCCATCAGCAAACCAGATGGCATTCTGACTATTGCTACCAACAATACCTATGATCTGGGTGATTCTGCCTACGCCAAAATCATCACAGAGCTTCTTATAAAGGCTTATCCTGATAAAAAAATCAGGGTTATAATCGAAGCTTCTAATGAAAATATTAAAAACATAAAAGCAACCTTTCATTTCCCGAGCAGTGTTGAAACCCTGGTCTTTGTTGAAGGCGATGAAGAGGAAGAAACTACTGTTGCACAATGGCTGAACGAAGCCTCTCTTATTATCGTTGCCAGCACACTTATCACAGCACTTCATTCCGGTCGTCATCAATACATATCTTTTCAGCAGCTCAGTAATACTCCCACCACAATGCAGCAGTCCATTGAAACACTGACAGAAATGCTGGAAAACTATTACGCTCTTTACCAACAACTTCCCACAGATTGGGGAACTAGGCATGATCTGGAGAGAAATTTCTGGGGCAATAGATCAGAATACTACCCCAAACTCAGGGAGGTTCTTGATTACCCTGATGAACACCTGAGCAATACGGAGGCAGTACACGGTATTGCTAAAGACATCATTGCAAGCTGTTCCTCTGATTCTGACTGTTCAGAATACTTTCAAACGAAATCAGGAAAAACAGTCACAGAGAATGAAGATCTAACAAGACAACCAGCCAGTAGTTCAACCTTTGGCTTTGAGCCAGACAATCTCGGATTTCTATTAAAACCGTCTTTGCTCAAATCTCTGGAATCGAGTACAACGATTCCTCTTGCTAACGAATTTCAAGAGCTGCTTTCAGATTACCCAGCCATTTCAAGGCTCATACTGAACACAGATAAGAATCCTGATTTCTATATGGCTTACATGCACAACACGCTTGGCTTTGCTGAATTTATTGCAATAGTTTCACATCTTACTGCTGAATCAACACCTGTAATTCTTGCCAATGTGTCCAGAAAAGAACTGGAAAACTCTGTTTTAAAACAGTTGCTGGCCAACAATGGCATTTCAGAGGTTATTCATACAAACCTGAAAGACAAGCCGCGCAACTCACAAGATGAGGTTTATAACATTGGTTATGGAGGCAAGAGAGTACATATAGTGACTCTCCCGATAATTACTGACGATTTACGCTATCTGTCATTATTTTCTCATGCCCGGCATCCAGTGGGAGTTACCGGAAACCTGAGCCTCTTTAACGCAGTAGCATTGAAGAAAGTTCCATATTATGACATCACCCACGGTTTTCAGAGTGGCGTCAATGACAGCCTCAAACGATTTGACCAAACCGGAAAACTGCATGGTGTCTTTGATAACCGTTTTCTGCCTTTACAGAAAGCTCGGGCTATAGAGTCAGCAAAAAACAGTGTCAATGCATGGGCTGACGATATCATGGAGACAAAACTGGCCAACCAGCTACTGTTGAGCATGATCGATTATCTGATCACTGACAGAGGTCAGGCTCTTTTTGGGCACCTTGCCCAACTGGAAAACTTGCCAAATGAATCTCTCACAGAGTATGAGCAGGACATAAAAAGAACAAGGAACCAGCTTGAGGTACTTTTTCAAACCGAGAACCAACAATGTCCACCACTGAACCAGTTCTACAAACTGTACCAATCTCTGCGTGAGGCTAAATCTGTCCCAGTATCAAACAAATTTTCTAAACGACCCTTCTGGCTGTTTTATGAATCAGCTCCTAGACCTGATTGTGAGCACTGAAAAATGAAGTTCATTAGTATTTTTAAAAACACCCTGAAGATAACCAGAATAATTGTTCTTGTTACTCAGTTCTTATGCTTATTTTTTATATTTTATATGAGTATTACTTTAGCTAGCCCCTCTCCCCTTCTGAACAGTTATTTCCCTCCCCATGAAAGACCGGAAGAAATTTTAACTCCGTATTTAATATCCCAATCTCCTGTAAGAAATTCTGATGGCATTCTTACTGTTGTTACAAATGTATTGGGGGGATTTGGCGACCTGGTGTATGCCCAGGTCATTACTGCAATACTGCTTCAGGCTTACCCTGAAAAACAAATCAGAGTCATATTTGAAGCGTACAGCAGAGATCTGAAAACCAGTAGAGACTTCTTTTCCTGCCCTTCAGGGATTGAATGCCAGTTTATTGCTACAGAAGACATTTACAGTCCAGAGGTCATACAATGGTTGAATGAGGCATCGCTCATTATTGTTGCAAGCGTCGGAATAGCTCCTGTCAGAACAGGTGACTTTCAATTTATTAAATTCGGAGAACTCAGTACTACTCGAAAACCTCACGAAGATAGCGTGGATTGGCTTACAGCATTACATGACAATTACGATGGTCTTGTTCGAAAGATGTCCCTTGACTCAACTGATCGAAACTTCTTCAACATAAAATATTGGTGCACCAGATCAGATACGTATCTTGAATTGTTTGATACCGTCGAACAAGTAGGGAAATTAAAACCGTTCAGGGAGCTGACAAATAACTTGTTGCAAACCTGTTCAGCGGACGAGGCCTGCATGCAATATTATGATTTGGCCAACCCTGACAAAAGCACTGACCATGAAAGCAAGGGTCAGTTTAACGAAGATCCTATGGGAGTTAGCAGCAGTTCCGCATTTGGTCTTGAACCTGAAGATCTCGGAGTTTTACTGAGACCGTCCCTGCTTGAGGCTCTGGCCATTGATAGCATCTCTCCCCTGCAAAACCAGTTCAACCTTTTACTCTCGAATCACCCGATGCTCTCCAGCTATTTAAACGGCAAAAGTAGCCCCCCTGAGTATTACCTGACTTACATGCACAATTCACTGGGCTTTGCTGAATATATTGCTATCGTGTCTTACCTGAACCCAGAAACAATACCGGTTATCCTTTCCAATATTTCCCCCGATTTATTTGAAGACCCTATCTTCACCCAATTGCTGGCAATCAATGGAATATCTCAAATCTTTTACACCGACTTGAGCAATCAAGAGGTCAGGCCACAAGAAAGAACGTTCAAAGTTGGTTATGGTGGCAAGAGTATTCGTTTAGCTACTCTACCCATGATTCCAGATGACCAGCAATACCTTTCCCTCATTGCACAAGCACAACAACCTGTGGGAGTGACGGGAAACATGAGTTTATTTGATGCCATTGCCCTGAAAAAAATCCCAATATATGACATCTGGCTCGACTATCAACGCGACGTCAACAGCAGTCTCAGGCGATTTGATCAATACGGCAAACTCGATGCTGTATTTGACAATCGTTTTCTTCCCCAGGAAAAAGCACTGGCTATTCAATATGCAGGAAACAGTGTGAGTGCCTGGTCAGACAGCATTATCAACAACAAATTGGCCAATCCTATGCTGCTCTCCATGGTTGACCACTTAATAAACAACAAAAATCATTCATTATTCGATGATCTGGAGCAGCTACAGAAAACAGCCGAAAACGTTCAGCACCCCTATGAATACGACACCCATCGTTTAAGAAGCACTTATTCAGAACTTGTTGAAGCAACCAGAAAGCAGTGCGGAAAAAGAAGTCTCTACTATCAGTTCCACCAAACCCCAAGAACAGCTTTGTCATCTGTTTTACGGGCAACCGCAAAAAAACATATTCCTCTCTGGATGTTTTATGATGATAACCCCAAACCCGACTGTGAAGTCCCCTGATATGAACCTGTCATCTCAAGAGCCTATGTTTGATTCTTGAGATGACTCATCAAATCAAAACGCCCAGTGAATACCGGCATTAAAACCACGCATGGTTTCAGTATCATTGGCACGACCAATGTTCAGGTCCATTTCATACTGACGGTAACCCGCCTGCAGACTGAAACCGGCAAACAAGCCAAGACGAACACCTGCCTGAGCATCCTTGAATTCTGAATCGCCATTTTTACCCAGATCAACACGACCGAAGAAGCTCAGGTCACTGTCTTCAAACAGAGTGGCTTCTGCACTGGCTACAGGGAAAGTTTCGGAAAAATCAAAACCGTTAGATTCTCCGGAAGCTATGCGACGCAGACCCAGACCCAGGTCAAAATCGATATTGCCGTTATCAAGAAACTCGTAATAAGCAGACGTTTCGTAGCTGGTAAAGCTCAGCTTATCGCTGTCCATTTTTTCAGCACGAAAAGCCACATTGGGTACCAGGGGAATAAAGTGTTCAAAACTGCCATAAACAGACTGAACTTCTTCGTGGTTGGTTGTGTTCCAGTAGTTATAACCTGCCTTTACACCCAGCATATCAGCATGAGCAGCTGTTGCAGTGATCAATAAAGCCGCACCAGCAAATATCGCTTTCTTCATGATTCTCAACATCTAGTATTAAACGACTATTTTATAGCTTATCTGCCGTTTAATTCGACTGAGACAATCACCTATTTCTCTGCTTATCGAGTGCAGAAAAGTCTGATCACAGGAATTAATGTGTCATTTCCTCAACTTACGATGAAGAAATGACATAAGGAGATGACAATCCGATGTTTAATTGCCTGTACTTACCTGAGGCATATTCCTGCTAAACCAGTGCTTCAGCTGACGTTGAAAAGCCGAATCAAACGCTTCTCTGGCAACCGGTCTTGAAATTTGTCGCACACGTCTTTGAGATGAACCCAGCACCTCCTGCAGGCTTCTTGCCAGTTTTTCTCCTGCCATGGCAACGAGATAAGTTGCATCCAATTGAATCTGGTTTTTTTGAGAATCCGACACAGTCACACCTGAATACATGTCGTCGTAAACTCTGTGCTGCATCTCAAGATTTATAGCACTGGTAATATTCCAGGGGTCAACCATGACACGGAGGTCATTAAATGGCGCACTGTAACCCGCTGCTACAGCCTGACTGACTTCTTCCTTGAATTTCGCTACCTGATCCAGCGCATCACTGTCATACCAGCGAACATCGCTGTACTTGTCAGCCATGGAATCCCAAAGACTGTGAAGATTGGAAACACCATCAACACCCTTTACATCCAGCCTGTTACCACCAGCGTCGCCATTAGGAAATACATCACTGAATAACTCAAAGTTATGCAGCGGCTGATGAATATCCCCCATAAGGTGAATCACTGTGATAAAGGCTTTTGATGTCTCATCATCAATATGACCTTCAAGAATATCGGCTCTGTTGTTTCTCAGTACCTGAAGACTGTATTGCAGTTGAATATCGACATTGGGCAGTTCAGCGGCGGCTTCTGTCACTGCTGTATAGTTCACCTTACTGGATGCCTCATCAAAAACTACAGGCATATTGATATAGTGCCAGCTTTTGGATTCAGGGTACTTCCCTGAGTAGCTATCCAGCAAAGTTGCTGCCTGCACAAAAGTTGCGCACTGGTCACTTTCCAGCCCAAGCCCTGAGAAATAATCACACGAAGCTTTGGTTAAGTTATCCAGAATACCGGCCAGCTTCGAGTCGTTAGCACTTATCTGATCATAAGCCAGTTTCGCCACCAGCATATGACCCAGGTCATGCCATGCATGGCTGACAGTAGAAAGAAATAAAGTTGCAGATAGCACCGACAATTTCAGCAATTTCGTAGAGAAACGAAGTACAGGGATAGACCTGCATAACACCACAGAGTTACTCATGTCAGTAAGCTCTATTTAAAATGGAGTCAGAAGTATAGAAGCTCTCGTAAATATCGAGTTAGCTTCTTATCAATAGCAGTTTGTAGTTAAGTGGCGTCAACCCAGTCCACTGTTTAAATGCCCTTATAAACGCACTTGGCTCAGAGAACGCCAGCTGTCCAGCAATATCCTCAACTGAAACTCCCTTTCTGTTCAGTAGATAAATCGCCATATCCCTTCTTACTTCAGTCTTTAATTCCTGATAGACAACCCGTTCTTTCTTTAACTGTCGTCTAAGCGACTGTGAGTGCATTTCAAAGTGACTGGCAACCTCTTCAATGGAAAGAAGTTCCTGCTGATTATTTAAATGTTCTTCCAGTAACGACCGAATACGAATCGACAGTAACTGCTCACTCTCTCTGGTTTCAAACAGGTTATAGGGAGAACGGGACAGATAGCCTTTCAAGGTTTGACTGTTTTGAATGACCGGCCAGCCAGAACATTCAGCCTTGTAGACAAGACTGTTGACTGGCTGATTGAAACGAACCGGAACACCAAAAAAAAGAAAACGATATTCATCCAGATAATCCGTTGGCGAATAATCCAGATTGACCTCCACAACCGGCAGCCTGTCTCCAGCCAGCCAGCTGTGAAAACGGTGGTAGGTCATCAAAGTGGTTTCAATAATATAGGGATTGCAGGTATCAGCTGATAACCTTCGTGACATTTCATGGCTCAGATACGTGTCATCTAATGTCACTCGATGACTGAAACCATTCTCAAACAGATTGGCGTATTGCGCGGATTTTTCGTAAGCCTCTCCTACCGTTTCACAGCTAATCACCCCGTTAGAAAGCAGCTCACTGGTACCGATTCGCTGAGGTTTCTCAAGCAATCCCATAGCTTCATCGTTCATCAGTGAAGTGAGCTTTTTCAGCAACGAAAAGTACTTTGAAGCTTCAACTCTGGAACGGTCTCCAGCCAGAACCTGTGGCGCAATACCACAGTCACGAAGCAGCCTTTCAAGGTCATAGCCCTGCTTTCTGGCGCCTTCCAGTGTCTGCCGGACATAGGCAGAGCTGATGGTGATTGTTCTCATTATTTTTGTAAACCATCGAGATCATCTAAAAGGCATCAGAGCAAGAATGTCACTAAATGTCTATTTTTATGACACCTCACGTCATTGATAAGGCATCTGATTGAAAGCAGAATGACCGCAGTCAGAATTTTCATTACTCCAAAAGCATTTCTAATAACAAAAACAACACAGGACATCAACATGCCTCATCCGGTTTATATCTACGATGCTGTTCGTACTCCGAGAAGCAAAGGCAAGGTAGACGGCAGTCTGTACCGGGTAAAGCCTATTGATCTTGGCGCTGCGACGTTTAAAGCCATTCAGGAACGTCTGGATCTTGATACCTCTTATGTAGACGACGCCGTATTAGGCTGTTCATCACCTGTTGGTGAACAGGGTGGCGATGTTGCCAAACTGATTCCTGCTCAGGCTGGCTGGGACATGAGCGTAGCCGGTGTTCAGATAGATCGTTTCTGCGCTTCAGGCCTCGAAGCTGTGAATATGGCTGCACAGAAAATTGCCTCGGGCTGGGAAGATCTGGTCGTTGCCGGTGGTGTTGAATCCATGTCCCGTGTCCCTCTGGGTTCCAGTGGTGGCGCCATGGGTGTGGACCCGGATTTTGTTTTCAAAAATGGTTTTATTCCACAGGGTGTAGCCGCTGACCTTTTGGCAACACTGGACGGTTATACCCGTGAAGACGTCGATGCCTTCGCACTGGAATCACAGCGTCGTGCAACTCATGCACGCGACAATGGTTACTTTGACAACTCTGTCGTTGCTGTAAAAGATCGCAACGGTGTCACCATTCTAGATAAAGACGACTTTATCAAACCAAACACCACCATGGACGTACTGGGCAACCTGAAACCTTCTTTCGCCATGCAGGGTCAGTATGGTTTTGATCAGGTCGCTATCAGCAAATACCCGGAAGTCGTGAGCGTTAACCATGTCCACACGCCGGGTAACTCTTCTGGCATCGTAGATGGTGCCAGCGCCGTTCTGGTGGGCAGCGAAAAGGCCGGAAAAGACCTTGGCCTGACTCCTCGCGCCCGTATTGTTTCTACAGCGGTACTGGCGGTTGAGCCTGTACTGATGCTGGCTGGCCCTGCACCTGCCGCAGAAAAAGCCCTGAAAAAAGCCGGTTTGCAAAAAAGCGACATTGATCTCTGGGAGATCAACGAAGCTTTCTCCTCTGTTGTCCTGCGTTATATGAAAGCACTGGGTATTTCCCATGAAGTCACCAACGTGAATGGTGGCGCTATTGCCATGGGCCACCCACTGGGTGCGACCGGCGGCATGCTGATCAGCACCATGGTTGATGAGCTGGAACGTCGTAATCTCAAGCGCGGCATGATTTCTCTCTGCGTCGGCGGTGGCATGGGTATCTCCACCATCATCGAACGTGTTTAACAACGACTTAACAGAACAGGGAGATTAGTGAAATGACCGTTAACATCAGTGGCTTTAACTACAATAAAGACGCCGACGGTATTGTAACCGTCACCATGGACATGGCCGGCCCGGTCAATGCCATGACCGATGAATACCGTGAAGGTATGGAAGCTCTGCTGAACCAGCTGGAGTCCGAAGAAAATCTGGCCGGTGTCGTACTGGCTTCAGCCAAGGACGTATTCTTTGCCGGTGGCGATCTGAACGATCTGGCCAATGCAGAGCCAGGCAATGAAGAGTACTACCTTAACGAACTCGAGAAAGTAAAAGCGCACTTCCGTCGTCTGGAAAAACTGCCAGCGCCTGTTGTTGCTGCGATCAATGGTGCGGCTCTTGGCGGTGGCTGGGAACTGTCTCTGGGTTGTAACTACCGTATTGCCCTGAACGACCCAAAGATTCAACTGGGTCTGCCTGAAGTAAGCCTTGGCTTGCTACCAGGAGCTGGCGGTATCGTTCGTACCGTTAACCTGCTCGGTGTACAGAATGCTCTTCCTTATGTGATGGAAGGCAAGCAGGTTAATCCAGCCAAAGCATTAAAAGCGGGTCTTGTGAACGAGCTGGTTGAAAGCCGTGAAGAACTGGTCACCCGAGCCAAAGCATGGATTCAGGAAAACAAGGACAACGAAGACGCTGGCAAGCAGCCATGGGATCGCAAAGGTCACAAGATTCCTGGCGGCAGCTCTAACGACCCACACGTTGCCCAAATGCTGGTTATGGCACCTGCCATGCTGCGCATGAACACCAAGGGTCTGTTGCCTGCCCCTGAGCGTATTCTGGATGTAGCCGTTGAAGCCGGTCGTCTGACTTTTGATGCTGCTTTGAAAGTAGAAAGCAGTGCCTTTGTCAGTCTGGTGATGTCGCCTGTTGCCAAAAACATGATCAATACTTTCTTCTTCCAGATGAACCAGGTCAATGGCGGCGCCAGTCGTCCAAAAGACATTGCCAGAAGCAAGGTCAAGAAAGTAGGTATTCTCGGTGCCGGTGTTATGGGTCAGGGAATTGCTCTGGTTTCTGCCATGAACGGCATCAAAGTGGTTCTGAAAGACCTGAGTCAGGAAGCGGCTGATAAAGGTAAGGCTTATTCTGACAAGGTTCTTTCCAAGAAAATCAAGAAAGGTCGTATGACCGAAGAGGAGAAAGAAAGCATTCTTTCTCTGATCAAGGCTACTGACAATAATGAAGACCTTCAAGGCTGTGACTTCATTATTGAAGCCGTCTTTGAAGACATTAACCTGAAGAAGAAGATCATTGCTGAAACCGAGCCTTTCCTGGCTGAAAACGGCACCTTTGGTTCTAACACCTCTTCTCTGCCCATTGGTCGTATGGCGGAGGTCAGCCTGAAGCCTGAGAACTTTATTGGTATCCACTTCTTCTCACCGGTTGATCGTATGCCGCTGGTGGAAATCATCTGCGGAGACCAGACCAGTCCGGAAACTCTGGCCAAGGCCTTCGATTACGCTCAGCAGATCAAGAAGACACCGATCGTTGCCAGCGACTCTTACGGTTTCTTCACTTCCAGAACCTTTGGTTCCTACCTTGATGAAGGTATGCACCTTCTGAAAGAAGGTTTCCATCCGGTTGCTTTGGATAACCTGGCTCAGTCCATCGGTATGGCACTGGGTCCACTGGCAATCTTTGACGAAGTCAGCCTGCACAGCTCCATCAATGCGGCGAAATCTGCAACAGAGCTGGGTCTACTTGACAGCATCAGTGATGGCTCCCTCGCTCGCGGTGTAATCGAAACCATGGTGAACGACAAGGGTCGTGGTGGTCGTCATCACGGCGGTGGTTTCTATCAGTACAACGAAGATGGCAGCAAGGAAATCTGGTCCGGATTGTTTGATCTCTACTACAACGAAGAAGTAGATATCAGCAAGGAAGACGTTCGCGATCGTCTGCTGTTCCGTCAGGTAATTGAAGCTCTGAAAGGTCTGGAAGAAGGTGTCGTTCATTCCGTAGCGGATGCCAATATCGGCACCATTATGGGCATCGGTGCTCCTGCCTGGACCGGTGGTTATGTTCAGTTTGTAAACACTTATGGCCTGCAGAAGTTTGTACTGCGTTGTAATGAGCTGGCAGATAAGTACGGTGAGCGCTTTAAGGCTCCGGCTATCGCTATTGAGAAAGCTGAGAAGAATGAACTATTTGTTTGATGTGATTTGTCACTGACAAATCGTTGGGAAAGTGTGGTGTATTTACCGCTCAACTGGGCTCCTGCCCAGATTCGCTAGCAGGCCATCCGTGGCCTTTGAAAGTACACCACACTCCCCCAACTCAGCTCATCACACGTATTAAAAGTTCGTAATAAGCCAGTTGAAGACTTGGTGTGAGGGTTATGTTTTCAAAAGACCAGGGACTGGTCTGACTAGCGACTCCTGACCATGGATGGTCAGTGGAGCGGAAAACATAACCCTCACTTCCCGCCATAGGCACAATCCAAAAAAAACAATAATAATTGGAGAAATCTGATGGGTCCCTTGAAAGGATTCAAAATCATCGAACTGGCCGGCATAGGCCCTGGTCCTTTCTGTGGCATGCTGCTGGCAGATATGGGCGCGGAGGTTATTGTCGTTGAACGCGCCAGTGCCAGCTATACCACACCGGATGTTACCCGCCGTAATAAGAAGTCCATCGCACTGAACCTGAAAAGCAAAGACGGTCTCGAAACCCTGCTTAATCTGGTAGAAGGTGCTGATGCGATCTTTGAAGGTTACCGTCCGGGTGTTGCTGAACGATTGGGTGTAGGTCCTGAGGACTGTAAAAAACGTAACCCGAAAATTGTCTATGGTCGTATGACCGGTTGGGGCCAGGATGGACCACTGTCGCAGGCTGCAGGCCATGATATCAACTATATCTCTCTGACCGGCTCTTTGTACGCCACAGGTCGTAAGAATGACAAGCCTGTGCCTCCGCTGAACCTTGTCGGCGATTATGGCGGTGGCGCCATGTTTCTTGCCGTAGGTATTCTGGCTGGACTGCTGGAAGCTCAAAACACCGGTAAAGGTCAGGTAGTGGATGCCGCCATGACGGATGGTTCAGCTCTTCTGATGGCAACCTTTAACAGCTTCCATGCCATGGGTATCTGGAACACCCAGCGCGGCAACAATATGCTCGACGGTGGCGCCCACTTTTACGACACCTATGAAACCCAGGATGGCAAATACGTGTCCATCGGTTCCATTGAACCCCAGTTCTACAGCCTGCTAATCGAGAAAGCCAACCTTGACCCAGCAGTGTTCAGTGACCAGCACAATATGGGCAAGTGGGACGAGTTCAAAGAGAAACTGGAAACCATTTTCAAAACCAAAACCCAGTCAGAATGGTGCGACATTATGGAAGGCAGCGATGTCTGCTTTGCGCCAGTGCTGAACTTCCTGGAAGCACCTTCTCACCCGCACAATGTCGCACGACAGACATATATCGACGTTGAGGGTATGACACAGCCAGCGCCAGCACCAAGATTCAGCCGTACACCTTCCGAGGTTAAGCACGGTTCAAAACAGGCTGGTGTAGACACTGAAGCTGTCTTGAGTGACTGGGGTTTTCCTGACGACAAGATACAAAAACTGAAAAAAGACGGTGCTTTCAGTTAAGCATTTTACTTGGCATTTGTAGTACGCCGCTGACGAACCATAACAAGAACAAAAATGAACGGGGTCACTTTTCATGTCGAACTCTTCACCTCAGGACTCTCCTAAGGCACCAGAGGTATTAAGCCAGTCTTACGCACTGGGCTACACCTACACACGCTCAACCGGACCAGTAGTCGGTCGCTTTCTGAGCGGTCTGCGTGACCGTAAACTGGTCGGCAACAAAGGCAGTGACGGTAAGGTTTATGTTCCACCGATGGAGTATGACCCAAAAACTGCCGAAGAGCTGACCAGTTTTGTTGACGTTGCTGAAACCGGCACCGTCAAAACCTGGTCCTGGGTCACTGAACCCCATGAAAAGCACCTGCTGGACAAGCCTTTCGCCTTTGCGCTGATTCAGCTCGACGGCAGTGATGTACCTATGATGCACATGGTTGATGCGCCCCGTGAAAGCATTAAGAGCGGAATGCGGGTACAGGTTCGCTGGGCCGATAAAACAGAAGGTCTGATTACGGATATTGCCTGTTTTGAACCAGAAACAGACAGCAAGAAAGCAAAGCCTGCTGTCGATACGGAAGCCGGACTTATCACTGACATCAAGTCTCCGGTTTACCTTAATTACAACTTCACGGCCGGTGCTTCCACGTCTACCTTCCTGAGCAACCTCAAAAAAGGCCAGCTGACCGGTGGTAAGTGCGATGAGTGCAGTGCGGTTTATGTTCCACCTCGTGGCTCCTGTGCAGCCTGTGGTGTTGCTACCAGTGAAAGCGTTAATTTGAGCGACAAGGCAACCATTGAGTCATTCACTATTGTTCATATCCCAATTCCGGGCAATCCGATCAAGCCTCCATTCATTGTTGCGAATATCGTACTGGATGAAACCCATCAGTCGTTTATCCATATTGTCAGCGGTTGTGATAACGACGACGTGCGCATAGGCATGCGAGTGGAAGCGGTGTGGAAACCTGAAGAAGAGTGGGATATCGCCATGGAAAACATCACTCATTTCCAGCCTATTGATGAGCCGGATGTACCGCGTGAGCAAATTGCACGACTCAAGCCACTGACCGGAGGCCAGAACAATGAGTAATCATTCACCAAGAGACCTGGCTGTTGTTGCCTATGCCCGTACACAGGCTGTACGTAACGTCGGTGCCAAGAACGAAATTGAATTGATCATGCCGGTCATTCAACAGGTTATGGCCGATGCCGGACTGAATAATGTTCAGGACATCGATTTCACCTGTTCCGGCAGTTGTGACTACCTGCAGGGCGCTGCTTTTGCCTTTGTATCCGGTGTTGATGCCTTGGGCGCCGTACCGCCAATTAAAGAGTCTCATGTCGAGATGGATGCCGCCTGGGCACTTTATGAATCCATGCTGAAAATCAAGATGGGTGCTGCTAATTCTGCACTGGTTTACGGCTTTGCCAAATCAAGTCCAGGCCAGCTGCCACAGGTTATGTCTCAACAACTGGACCCTTATTACTGCTCACCGCTCTGGCTCGATGCCATCAGCATGAACGCCATGCAGGCTCAGGCTTGCCTGGATGCCGGTGTTGTCTCTGAGGAGAAAATGGCAGAAGTCGTCAGCCGTTCACGCAGCAATGCCAAGTCTCACGACAGTATGCAGCTGTCCGGTGACTTCTCGGTAGAACAGCTACTGGCTGAGCCAGAGTATGTTGCGCCTCTGAGAAAGCACGACTGCCCGCCAGTGTCTGACGGCGCATCAGCAATGATCGTCTGCACTGTCGAAAAAGCCAAAGAGTGGGGACTGCCTTACGCCGTGATTAAAGGCATGGATCACCGTATCGAAACCCATAATCTGGGTGCCCGAGACCTGACGGTATCTGAATCCACCGAAATTGCAGCTAAAGCACTGGCTGTTGATGGCAAGAAAGTCGACATTGCCGAACTGCATACACCGTTCAGCCATCAGGAAATCATTATCAAAAAGGCTCTGGGTCTTGCGGACAGTACGGTGGTTAACCCATCCGGTGGCTGTCTTGCGGCCAACGTTATGATGGCGGCCGGTCTGGACTGCATCGGTGAAATAGCTCAGCGCATTATCAGGGGTGAGGCAAAACTGGGTGTGGCTCACGCAACCAGCGGCCCTTGTCTGCAACACAACATGGTTACCGTTCTGGAGGCAGCGTAATGTCATCAACAAAAGTGGCAGAGCTGGCAGCCGTCGTCGGTGTTGGCCAGACTAACTATCAGACCAAAAGATCAGACGTTTCCATTGCCGGACTGGTTCGGGAAGCAGCTGTTAATGCTTTAAAAGATGCCGAATTGACCTGGGACGACATTGACGCCGTCATCGTCGGCAAAGCACCGGATATGTTTGAAGGCGTGATCATGCCGGAAAGCTATCTGACCGATGCCCTGGGTTGCAATGGCAAGCCAATGCTTCGGGTTCATACAGCGGGTTCGGTGGGTGGTTCTACTGCGGTTGTCGCAGCATCGTACGTCCAGAGTGGTTTGTTTAAACGGATTCTGACCGTTGCTTTTGAGAAACAGTCCGAGTCCAACGCCATGTGGGCCCTGTCTAACCCACAGCCGTTTAACCCGCACCTGAATGCCGGTGCCGGTGGTTACTTCGCGCCGATCATTCGTGAATATATGCGTCGCAGTGGTGCTCCAAAAGATGTCGGTATTCGAGTGGCTACCAAGGATCGTCTGCACGGTGCCATGAACCCGCTGGCTCATCTGCAACTGCCAAACATTACCGAAGAAGAAGTTGCTGAATCTGCCATGCTGTGGGATCCGCTGCGCATGCTGGAATCCTGTCCCTCTTCCGATGGCGCCTGTGCCATGATCATTGCCAATGAAGAGCTGGCTGATCAGGCTTCCAAGCCACCAGCGTGGATCAAGGGCACCGCCATGCGCTCCGAGCCGACCATGTACGCTGATCGTGAGGAGGTTAATCCTCTGGCAGGTAGAATGTGTGTGGCTGACGTTTACAAGCAGGCCGGTATTACTAACCCTCGCGAACAGATTGATGTGGCTGAGGTTTATGTACCTTTCTCCTGGTATGAACCTATGTGGCTGGAGAACCTGGGCTTTGCCGAAGAAGGCGAAGGTTGGAAGCTGACTATGGACGGTGTCACATCACTGCGCGACGGCGGTGATACACCGTGGAACCCGTCTGGTGGTGTGCTGTCGTCCAATCCGATTGGTGCGTCCGGTATGATCCGTTTTGCTGAAGCGGCTCAACAGGTGCGTGGATTGTGTGGTGATCATCAGGTGCCGGGGGCTAAAACAGCTCTGGGGCATGCTTATGGTGGCGGGGCGCAGTTCTTTTCCATGTGGGTAGTGGGTTCTGAGAAACCTTCATAAAGCTGACTGCCAGTGTAGAGCAGATGTTCTGCACTGGTTTTCTCTAACCAGAGCTGATTTTCATAGCTATCCGAGTAAAGTAAATGGGCAAGAAAATCTTATTAACTGAACGGCCACCATCCACGTCTTGCTGCTTGCGATTGAACGACAGATTGTGCCTGTTCTTCATTTTCATCGTTTTCTACATAATCAGAAATCAAGTTCGTTTCCTTCTCTGCCGTATCAACAGTATCACCGTTAGATTCAGGCTTGGCCCCCTTGTCATCAACAGTTTCATCGACAATGGTAGGAACATGCTCCGTCATTTCTTCTTTGGTAAAAGGATCAACGTCGTAACTTTTCTTAACTATCTGAAGAGCTGTATATACAGGCAAGAAGTATGTCAGTCTGTCACCATTATCCTTCAGGTTTTTCCATAACTCCCCTGTCAATTCAACCAACTTGATCGCATGAGGCGTAATCGTGTCTACGTCAAGTCTTCGCTGATATATTTCATCCATTTGACAGCATATTGCTTTTATTAACTTTTTAAATTTTCGCGATTGTTTATCCTGCGGCAATCTGCTCAGGTGCATGCTTATATCGTCAATATCGACATTTTCGTCACCCCAGCCCTTCTCCTGGAGAACATTCTCACCATCTACGATCCTTTCTACCTCAACTTTCTGGCCTCCAACTCCTGTTATGGTCGAAAAATCATGCTCGGCAGCGGCTACTTGATGATTAAGGTCATCAATTCTTTCCTGCAATTTAATAGCTGTTTTATGTATACGATTAGGGTCTGACCAGATCAGGTAATTTCTGGTTTTAACATAGTGTTGAGCACCACCGGCCTTTATCACCCCAAGAGCCCTGGCGGAACAATTATTTCGAGGGTCTTTTACATGATAATAAACTTCGCCTGCTCGCTCTTTTTTTCTTAAATTATGTATATGAGCTCTCATTTTTGTTTCATTGAGACCAAACATATTTATCTTTTTCTCATCTGTCTTAATATTCTTTATTGCGCCCATCACGGGTACGTAAACCTTGTCTGCCATTAGCTCCCAGCTTTGTTCAGGATCACTGGATCTTTTCTGTCTTGGCCTGGCTGCAGTTATTGGAGCCACTTCCCTTTTCATAAACCACTTTTCGTTGTTTCCTTCACTGCCACCGGGTCCGAATATACTCTTCGCAAGTTCAAGCTCGCCATGACCTACCAATAATTTTGCAGCAGTAGAAGCAGATACCATCCCTATTTTATCGTCCTTATAACTTCCTTCAGAAGTGCACCTGACATAACCCAGTCGCTTTGCAATTCTACTTTTCACGGTTTTATCGAAAAGAGGCCACCAACTGAAATTCATTTTCTTGGGTGATACCTGGTCTGGACCAGAAGAGTTCATCTTTCTATCTTGATCACTTTTCACTGAAACACTCACATGCCCAGCATTACCGGTATATGAATGATAAGGCCATGTCCTTATCACAATCTGATGGCTGCAGTTCTGAGCTTCCCCTCGCTTACGAAAAGGGTCAAAGCCTTCTTTGGTTATGACTCGACTAAAAACACGCTTCTCAGTATACGTTTCCAGCCTGCTCCTCAAGTCACCACTATTCGTTGCGGTTACAACCGTGGATGGAATAATTACTTCACGACCAAAGAAGGCTCTGATAGCGGCCTTTCTGGCATCCCTCGTTTCTGTGCCAGAGCTTATCGCTGCCGTATACGCCAGTTGTGCAGCACGATGAGCTTTACTTCTCGCAAAAGAAAATCTGTAGGTTGTATTATTTTCCGAATACACGCTCGGTCCCCTTCCATGCCCACTGCTGACCGTTAATTTAGTGATCTATTCAGTTAAGGTTAGCAACCAACGAAATTCTGTTATTCGTATTTAAAGACGGCTTTTCAACAAAGAGGATCTCTGTTTGTGCTGCAGAATTTTTTTTGTCAAAAGTTCGACATCCCTGACATTACATAATCCAAGTGGACGAAGCCTATCAGGCAGCCACTAAGTAACACTTGCAACACTAAATAGATGTCGCTGTAGGAAGCTGGGATGCTTCCGGATTTCAACAATAAAAATAAGAAAAGCAAGGCGAATCAATGACTGCAAAACACTTCAATATCTGTGATCTGATTGAAATGGTCGTGGATGAGATCCCTAATCGTGAAGCTCTTATCTGTGGTGATGCCCGTGTAACCTTTTCCGATCTGGATAAACGAGCCAACCAGATGGCTCATTATCTGGCCAGTCAGGGCGTCAAAGCCGGCGACCATGTCGCCCTCTATATGTACAACTGCAACGAATACCTGGAAGGTATGCTGGCCTGTTTCAAGATTCGGGCTGTCCCCGTCAACATCAACTTCCGGTATGTTGGCGAAGAACTTGCCTATGTTTTCGACAATGCCAGGGTTGTCGCCTGTATCCACCACCGTGAATTCACCCCACATATTAATGAAATAAAAGGTCAGATCTCTTCCCTGAGAACCTTTATTTCTGTGGAAGACGGCAGCAGTGAAGACACCTCTTTGATTGGCAGCCAAACTTACGAAGCGTGTATGGCAGGCCAGGCCGATGTCAGAGACTTTGACGAACGATCAGACGACGATCTGTTTATTCTCTACACCGGAGGCACAACAGGTATGCCAAAAGGTGTAATGTGGCCCCATAAGAATGTTTTCTTTGCCGCCATGGGTGGTGGAGCTCACTATGCTCCGGACAAAGGCCCATGCCAGAAGCCGGAAGATATTGTAGACCGATTGCCTCCCTACGAAATGAAAGTAATTCCTCTGGCACCACTGATGCACGGCGCCTGCTGGTGGCATGCCTGCATCAGCTTGCTGGCGGGTAATACTCTGGTTCTGAACCCTCAGCGGTACTTTGATGCTGAGTCCATCTGGGATCTGGTAGAGAAAGAAGGCGTAAACAACCTGTCCATTGTCGGTGATGCCATGGCAACGCCTCTGCTGGATGCTCTTGATGCCAATCCAGATCGCTGGAACTTTCCAAGCATGTACTTCATTGGTTCCGGTGGTGCGGTATTCAGTTACTCCAAGCAGGATGCCTTTAAGAAACATTTCCCTAATGTCCACATGTCTAACGCTTTTGGTTCTTCTGAAGCAGGCACCATGGGTATGGATACCGGCAGCAAAAAAGCCGAAGGCACTCTGGGTAACGTTAAAAAAGATGCCTTTATGGATGTTATCGTCGAAGGCGATACCCCGGAACAGGCTCGTTACGCCAAGCCCGGTGAAGTCGGTATTTTTGGTCGCTCAGGTTATATCCCCAGAGGCTATTACAACGACCCTGTTAAAACAGCCAAAACCTTTATTGACGTGGAAGGCAAAGGGAAAGTCTGGTTGCTGACCGGTGATGCCGCAAAACTGGAAGATGATAACTCAATCACAATCTTCGGCCGTGATTCCAACTGCATCAACTCCGGTGGTGAGAAAATATTCCCGGAAGAAGTTGAGCAGGCGCTGAAAAACCATCCGGCCGTAAGCGACTGTCTGGTAGTAGATACTCCAGATGAACGTTTCACTGCCAAGGTGACAGCGGTTATAACCAAACGACAGGGACATAATGTTTCCCTGGCAGAGCTGCAGGATGAAGCCCGCAAGCATATTGCCGGTTACAAAATTCCCCGTGAACTGCACATAGTAGACGATATGCCCAGAGCTCCTAGTGGCAAGCCTGCCTATAAACAGGCCAAAGAGCTGGCCCTGAGCAATGAATACCTGGTGGATTAATTAGGGAAAGTTCTTTTTAAGGAAAACAACATGACTGAATTAGCCATCAGCACCAAAAACTGCATTATCGAACAGAAAGGACGGGTTCTGGTTGTTACCCTGAACCGCCCAGAAAAAAAGAATGCCTTTAACTCACCCATGGTCGTGGGGCTCTATCGAGCCTGGCGACTGCTGGAAGAAGACGACAGTCTGCTCTGTGCTGTATTGACCGCCAATGGCGATACCTTTTGTGCTGGCATGGATTTATCCACAGGGCCCGAAGGTGGTGCTGAAGGTCAGGAAGAGATTCAGGCATTGATGAAAGAGGTGCCTAATCTGCCCTGGCAATCACTGTTGCGTGAGAACATTCCCAACAAGCCGATTATTCTGGCTGTTGAAGGCTATGCGCTGGCTGGCGGTACTGAAATTCTGCAGGGCACGGATATTCGTATCGCCGCTGAAGATGCGATCTTTGGCGTTACTGAAGTCGCTCGTGGTCTGTACCCCATGTCAGGCTCAACGGTAAAACTTCGTCGCCAAATCCCTTACGCCCTTGCCGCTGAAATGCTGTTACTGGGTGAACACATTTCTGCTCACAAGTGTCAGGAATGGGGGCTGGTCAACCATGTGGTGGGTAAGGGTGAAGCGCTTTATAAGGCCATGGAGATTGCAGAGAAGATCTGTAAGAACGGACCTCTGGCGGTAAAAGCCGTGATGAAATCACTGCGTCAGCACGACGAATCCATGCCTATGGATCAGGCACTGAAAGCCTCTGATGAACTGGCTATGC
The DNA here is from genome assembly GCF_009653635.1 of Endozoicomonas sp. OPT23. Classification (GTDB taxonomy): domain Bacteria; phylum Pseudomonadota; class Gammaproteobacteria; order Pseudomonadales; family Endozoicomonadaceae; genus Endozoicomonas_A. The sequence goes on from NZ_PPFD01000005.1 coordinate 264,656, forward strand.
CAGTACTGTCATCCGCAGACGCCCGTGAAGGCATGAAAGCCTTTATGGAGAAGCGCCCACCAGTCTTTCAGGGGAAGTAAAGAATGAGCAATACTGTTCTTCAGGAGCTGGACGACGGCGTACTTACCGTCACTTTTAATCGCCCTGACAAGAAAAATGCCTTTAATCGTGAACAGTGGACAGCGTTCGATCAGATTCTTCGTAACGCCAACACAGACAAGCGCGTAGCCGTCGTTCTTTTAAAAGGCGCTGGTGACTCCTTCTGCTCTGGTGCCGATCTCAGTGACTTCAGTAACAGTGAACCAGCAGATGGTGTTGAACCCTTTGATGCCTGCGCCGAAGCCCTGATCGAATTTCAAAAACCACTGGTTGCTGCTGCCAAAGGTATAGCGGTAGGCGGTGGCGCCACCATACTGCTGCATTGCGATATTGTTTACGTTGGCGAAAGCCTGCGTATGAAATTCCCCTTCACCAGCCTGGGACTTGTTCCTGAGCTGGCCAGCAGTGTGCAACTGGCCAATATCGTCGGTCAGCGCAAAGCTTCAGAAATAATGCTGTCCTCAGAATGGATCAATGCTGACAGAGCACGACAGCTCGATCTGATCACTGATATCTACTCTGACGAACAACTCTTTGATAAAGCCACCAGCAAGGCAAAAGAGCTCGCCAAATGGCCAGTCAGCTCTCTTGTAGCAACCAAAGTTCTGCTTAAGAAAACGAACCTGGCAACCTTGAGGCAAGCCCTTGTAGATGAAAAATCAGAGATGCTTCGTCTGGCGGGCAGCCCTGAAAACAGGGAAGCCATCACGGCTATTTTTGAACGCCGGCAACCGGATTTTGCCCAGTTCCGCAAAACTGCTGAAGCTGAGCCCGCATAAAAAAAGAAGTAAAAAAGGAAAACAGAATGAGCAATGCGATTAACCATTTCCCCCTGATGCCTCATCTGATGATCACGGGTCTTAACCGCTACGACGATCGTCCCTGCCTGCATCTGGGTGACACCATCGCCACTTACAAACAAGTGCGTGAAGGTACCAGCCGCTTTGTTCAGGCCTTGCAAAGCAAAGGCGTTGGTATTGGCGGTCGTATTGCCGTTCTGACCGGCAACCGCCCGGAAGTACTGTTTAACATGTGCGCCATGGGCATCGCCGGCGCCTGTGGTACGACTCTTCACCCCATGGGTTCAAAAGACGACCACGCCTATGTGATGAACGACGCTGAAATTGAAACTCTGGTATACGACCCGGCTCAATTCGACGGACGTGCAGCAGAGCTAAAAGAGATGGTTCCGAGCCTGAAGAATCTGCTGGCCTTTGGTGACACCGAAGTCGGTGAAGACTACATTGCTTTAGCTGACCAGTTTCAGCCAGAAGCTCTGGTCGCTCCCGATGTCACTCCGGAAGACATCAATGCCATTGTTTACACTGGCGGAACCACCGGTAATCCAAAAGGTGTGCTTCAGCCTTATCGTGCTGCTGCCACCATGACCCACCACATCATGACCGAGTGGGACCTTCCCAAAGATCTGCGAATATTGATCGCAACCCCTCTGTCCCATGCTGGCGCGGCCTTCCTTGTGCCAACCTTGTTACGAGGGGGTACTATTTTTGCGCCTGCTTATTTCTCACCGGATCTGGTGTTTGATTTCATTGAAGAATACAAAATCAACGCCACTTTTATGGTACCGGTGATGATTTACTCTTTGCTGGATCATCCAAGAGCGGAAACCGTGGATATGTCGTCCATGGAAGTCTTCTATTACGGCGCCAGCCCGATGAGTCCTGCACGACTGATTGAAGGTATTGAAAAATGGGGACAGGTTTTCTATCAGGTGTACGGTCAATCCGAAGCACCGATGACACTGGCTCACCTCAAGCGTGAAGACCATGACCTCAGCAAACCGGAACGTCTGAGCAGCTGTGGCCGCCCTTCACCGTGGGTACTGCTTGAACTTCTTGATGATGAAGGGAACCCTGTTGCTGCAGGTGAACCGGGTGAAATCTGTGTTCGTTCACCGATGGTGATGGCCGGATATCACAATCTGCCAGAGCAGACTGAAGAAACCATGGCTGGTGGCTGGCTGCATACCGGCGACGTAGGTCGTTTTGATGAAGACGGTTTCCTTTACATCGTTGACCGCACCAAGGATATGATTGTTACCGGCGGCTTTAACGTCTTCCCGAAAGAAGTTGAAAACGTACTGTCCGCCCACCCTGCAGTTGCCCAGATCGCTGTTGTCGGTGTACCGGATGATCGCTGGGGAGAATCAGTCAAAGCAGTGGTTGTTGTTCGTCCGGATGTGACAGCTGATGACAAACTGTCTCAGGAATTGATGGCAACGGTTAAGGAAGCGAAAGGCTCTGTGCAGACACCAAAGAGTATTGATTACGTGGATGCTATTCCACTGACGCCTGTTGGCAAGCCGGATAAGAAAGCCATACGTGCGCCTTATTGGGTTGGACAGGATAGAGCGGTTCAATAAAACCATTGCTGCATAAGGAGCGGTAAAACAAAAAGCTCCTTATGCAGTACCACAGTACATAAACATTTCATTATTTTTATATTTCCCTTTCACTTATTCTGATTCAGCTATTCTGTCCCTACTATAAAATTAAATCGCTGAATGTGAATATGATCAGGATATCTATAAAAACACTGCAGGTTGTTATTTTCTGGCTGACATTGACCTCTCTTGCTGTAGCCAATTGTGTTTACTGTGGAAATACCGAGGCTGGCTGCACATGCAGCGGCGGCTTTATGGACAGTTACACTGGCTATGACAGTGAGTTCGAAGCACTGGGGAGTGGCATTGAAGAAAGTATGCCATCCATTCAGCAGCAGCTTTCTTCACATCAGCATCTATCGTCCACTGAGCCACAATCAGAAGGTGCCTGTGGTGGCGACAGCTCCTTTCTACCAAGTATGAGTGTAACCGGTTCCCGCCCTTTAATTTCGGGAGATATGTCCATTACACCAGCAGATCAATCAGTACCAAATTGTCACCCCTCGTCTCATAGCAACGCATTAGCCCTACGAATCACTCAGGCAGACCTTGATCGCTGGCGCGAAAGTCTGGATACACTCAATAACCTGCATTCGATGTTCAGGGACTTTCTAAGTGTGCGCAGAAATTTAGCAAGCAGCAGAACACAAAGACTGAATGCGGCAAGAGAAAATTTAAGGGGGCAATTTCAAAATGAACCAGGTTTTAACGAGGCATCTCTTGAAGAAATGGCTTTAAGTGAAGTTGATAATGCACAGATAGGTGAAACTCAAGCCCTTGAAGAAGCCATTACTTATGTCCTTATGCAGCTTACAGGCGATTTGGAAAATCATTCTGCGTCATCTATTCAGCAACTGGCTCTCCCTGCAGAGTCTTCTTCATTCTTTAGCAGCAATAGCTCAGTCTTTTCTTCACTGCTGCAGCATCTTATTTCTCAACCTGTTCAGCAAAGCAGCCTCTGGTATCTGACTCTAAACAACCTATCAGTTATTTCAGCTCTGTTACGCAGCAGTGTTCATGGAGCAATTCAAGCCGTGGGAGAAACGTAAGTTACAATTGCTCCCCCTGGTACAGGAAGTAGTGACACCGAGTTACTCGGAAACCTGAACGCCCTTGCCAGCCAAATCAATCAGCACTTTAACAATCTGCACTCACAAACAACTCCGGTCATTTCCATTGTAAGTATTGCAGGTGTGGTATCACCGCTAAACAACTACAACATCATGGTCTTTTCTATACCGCTGCAACAAAGCATGCTGACAGTTCTGGTTTCCCCTTATCTTGGTGTATTTGCCTCTTTATCGAGTGAAGCCATCTCTGAATACTTATACCGAACTCTGGCTTACCTTATTACCAACAGAATTACTCAGCAGGTACGAATTTATTCTGCCCGCCAGCTAAACCTTGGTTGGCGAGCACTCCATGGCGCAGGAAGTCTTGTTCAGAGCCTGTGTATGGCAGTTAGACGCTTGTGCTTCTCTGGAAATGATAGTGACCATTCAGCTGAAGAAACAGATTCAGACAAACCAGCCATTGAAGGTTCAAAGAAAAACGATTAATTAGAATTCAATTATTGTTTCTGATATAGAGCTGATAACTTCACGCATGCTCTTCAATCTTGTTTCTGGTTATTGGTAGATTTTCTTTCAATGACCAGCGACAACTCTCTGAAAACCGGAAGCTAAAATAGTCAGCCTGCTCAGGCAATACACGATCGTCCATACAAGTCTTTGCAGATTTAACCTAACATTCTGATAATGTTTTAAATATAAATCCACATTGATTAGATATAAATCTTAATTCTATTCATATTTAACTGGTCTATATATGTGTATTCATTTTATATCTCAGGTCTATAATAAGAATGTTTCCCCATCTATTAAGAAAATCAATCAATAAAGAACTGGCAATCGCTGTACTGGTAATTAATCTAGTGCCTTGTCCATGTTTATTAAAGGCTGATACAGCGCTAGAAGAACACCCAAAACTCATTGTATTATCAGAGACTCTTACACAAAAAATAGAGACACTTACCACTCGAGTAAAAGATGAGTTAACCACTACAGAAGAAGATGAAATTTCTGCTCTACCGGTTGAAAAAGAAAAGGATAAAAAGCCTGAAACCATAAGAACCTTATTCAATCAGCTCGATGACGAACTGCCAGGATGGGAAGAGTTAGACGCGGATATGCTGCCTGTATCATACTTACTTTCGATTACAACTTACTTAAAAGGTATAGAGCGTTACTCTTCAGAATTACAAAAAAAAGCCAACCACAATGCTGAACGACTTCATGAGTTATCGAAAACTCACAGACTGGATTTCAATATAAAATCCTTTTCCGAAAACAAAAACCATACAAAAGAAATTCCTGCTGAGCATTTGGAGATCATCAGAGCAGAGTATAACTACATAATAAGTGACTATTTTTCTCAAGAAATTCACACCCGGGAAGCATCAGATATCATATTCAATTTACTCGATACTGGTACTGATCAGGATTTTTTTGAACTTCATAGAAAGATAGGTATCAGTTCAGCCCTGATCTTATTTTACCATTCTAATTTCATTAAAAAGGGGCTCTTATCAAGCTTTAGAAAAACACTGGAATTTTATGATGGTTTCTTCAGTCAGCTAGGGTTCGAAAGAGAACATACGGCTATCAATCACCTCTATAGCGCTCTTACTTCTTACAGTTTATTTGTATCCCCCATTGATCTATATATAGATAACGACATTGATGCTTCTTTTGAAGCCTCTATGCCCTTCGTAAACGGTGGAAGCTTAGTTTTGAAGGGTCTGGAGTCTGCAGACAGATCTCCTCTGCTAAGGCTGCATATAGATGACAACGGCAGTGTAGAAGAAGCTGACCTTGAGGCAGTGAACAAACGTCCATTTCTTCGTCTTGAGTACATTCCACGAGTACAGCAGGACTCTTCTTACGAACAGAAACAGTCATTTGAATGATTGAAATAAGAAAAGATCTGTAAGGTTCAAGCAGATATTGTGAGCAGTTACTCTGCTCACAATAACGTATTTCAAACAAACATTTCTGCATTATCTCTGGTTATTGGCGGGCTTTCTTTCAATGACCAACGACAGTTCTCGGAGAACTGCGAACTCAGATAGTCTGCCTGCTCAGGCAGTATCCGGTTGCTGTTCACCAGCGCCAGATACTCAGCTGCATTAGGTCTGTAAGGCAAGGCAATCAGCGACATTTCTATCTCTTCCAGTAGCCGATCACTCTTGTATTGATTACAACGTTTGCAGGAAGCAACAACATTCATCCAGTCGTCCTGCCCGCCTCTGGAAGTTGGAACTATATGGTCACGAGTCAGAAACCTTCTGGGTAGATGCTTTGCACAGTAGAGGCACTGATGGTTATCCCGTTCAAACAATGAGTTATTGGACAGTGAAGGGTTATTTCGGGCAGGAAAGAGTCGCTTACCACCACAGGCAATAATGCTTGGGACATCGATCACCGTTCGGTTATCCAGTCGGCGGTTATAACCACCCCTGACTCGATAGATCACGTCGCCCAGACTCCAGCGAATCAGGTCTCTTGAATAAAGACACACTGTTTCCTGCCAGGTCAGCCATTCTACTGGCTGGCCGGCAGCGTTCAGTCGCAGAATATACACGTTTACGGCCTCTGGTTATCAATCCCTGATAAGTACCAGTCACTGCCCCAGGGTGCGTTGACAATTAGGCATGAACCCACCTTGGTTTTACTGCACACTCTTATCGAATGATATCGGTAAATAACCGGTTTCTTTTATTAACTTATCGAGACAGACCTGTTTTGCCAAGAGAAGAAACCATAACCTTAATTATCCTGTACCAGAATCATGGCTAGTACATTGAATCGGGCAACCATCCGCTTTGCCCAGTTCCTCAATAGTTGCCGTCATCTCTTCGTACATCAGTTGACGAAACCAGATATGCCCCGGATCACGAATCATTCGTTCATGCCAGATAATTGAATAGGTAAAGCTCTCCTGACCGGCAGGAAAAGGAACCACTTCAAGGCCATAAAGTGCCGCACAACTTCTCGCTAATCCGTAGGGTACAGTGAGTACAAGATCGGTATTGGCAACCAGTGCCAAAGCAGCAACAAAATGAGGGACTCTCAAAGCCACCCTTCTCGACAGTCCATGCTCTGCCAGCAGGTAATCGATGGGGCCTTTTCGCTCCCCACCCATAGTAATCAGTGCATGGGGCGCCTGCGCATAACTTTGCAGATTAAAACCACCTTGCAACAAAGGATGATTTTTCCCCATAACACAGACAAACTTATCCGTACCTACCCCTCTGCCATGAACCGCAGCCGGAGCATCGGTAACAGCACAGCTGGCTATATCAATATTTTGCTGATCCATTTCATGAATCAAGTGTTCATGCCAGGGCACAATTTCCAGGTCAACACCTGGCGCCTCACGATTAATACGACTGATAACCGATGGCATGAACACCTGTGCACCATAATCTGTAGAGGCCAGCTTAAACTGTCTTTTTGCTGTAGCTGGATCAAAACCGATGGGCTTGATCAACTGGCTCAGGTCTGTCAGTGATCTCTGCAGCTGTAACGAAAGGTTTTCAGCCCTTGGCGTAGGAGCAAGACCTTTAGGGGTTCGAGTAAACAGCGGATCATTGAACAACTCGCGCAATCGACTAAGGTTTCTACTGATCGCTGGCTGAGAAAGATTCAACCTTCCCGCAGCTCTTGTCACATTTTTCTCTTCCAGCAATACCTGCAGTACAGGTAGCAGGTTCAAATCACTGGCTGATAATTTTTCCAGCATTCACAATGCCTTAACAAGTCATTATTACATTCGCGCATGATGACTATTTAAACCATGCATTGGAAGCATAAAGACAAAAGGCTTACATTAGCGGCCATCGAACTCTTCCCCCCGGAAACCAGAATCATGTATATCGAAAAAAATCAGCAGATTCACCTTAGCCGTCGCCCTGAAGGCATGCCGGTAGCAGACGACTTTGAACTGGTATCAATGCCAGTTGCCGATATCAGCGAAGGCGAAGTACTGGTTAAGAACACCTGGATGTCTGTCGACCCTTACATGCGTGGTCGTATGATTGACCGCGAAAGCTACGTACCACCTTTTGCAGTCGGTGCGGTTCTGGAAGGTGGCGCCATTGGTGAAGTGGTTGAATCCAACAACCCTGCTTTCGCTGTTGGCCAGAAAGTAGCTCACATGAGTGGCTGGAGAGAATACTTCATTACTACCGGTGAAGACCTGCAGGCACTGCCGGACTCTCCTATTCCGGAACAGGCTTTTCTGGGTGTACTGGGTATGCCGGGCATGACCGCTTTCACTGGCCTGCTGAAAATCGGTGAGCTAAAGGAAGGTGACTCTGTCTTTGTTTCCGCAGCTTCTGGCGCTGTTGGCGCGATTGTCTGCCAGATTGCCAAGCTGAAAGGCTGCCATGTGGTCGGCAGTGTTGGTTCTGATGCCAAGGCTGACTATCTGAAAAATGAATTGGGCGTCGATGCGGTTATCAACTATAAAACCACTCAGGATCTGACAGCAGATCTCGCTGCCGCCTGCCCTAACGGTATTGATGTTTACTTTGAGAACGTCGGTGGAGCTCATCTGGAAGCCGCACTGAACGTCATGAATGACCACGGTCGTATTGCTGTCTGCGGCATGATTGATCAGTACAACGCGACCACTCCGGTACCTGGCCCGGCCAACCTGGCTCAGATCATTATCAAGAAGCTGAAGATCCAGGGCTTTATCGTTTTTGAACACTGGGACGAATACCCTGCCTTTGTTCAGCAGATGGGTCAGTGGATCCAGGAAGGCAAGGTTTCTTATCGTGAGACCGTATACGAAGGCATTGAATCTTCACCTGAAGCCTTCATGGGACTGTTTACAGGCAAGAACACCGGCAAAATGCTGGTAAAACTGGCCTGAGCAAAACTGTCTTAATAGAATTGAGTAAAGCATTGATGAATAATTTTTCGTTTCAAAACCCAACCCGTATTCACTTTGGTAAAGGTCAGATTGCTGCCATTGCCAATGAAATTCCGGCTGATGCAAAAGTCCTGATCACCTACGGTGGCGGCAGCATCAAAAAGAACGGTACGCTGGATCAGGTACTGGAAGCACTGAAAAGCCATACTGTTCTGCAGTTCGGTGGCATCGAGCCAAATCCATCTTACGAAACACTGATGGAAGCTGTTGAGTTGGCTCGCAAGGAAAACATCGACTTCCTGCTGGCTGTGGGTGGCGGTTCCGTTATTGATGGTACCAAGTTCATCGCTGCTGCCATTCATTTTGAAGGCAACCCGTGGAGCATCCTGAGTGAAGGTGCAGCTCTGGGTAAAGTGGTTCCAGCTGGTAACGTGCTGACCCTGCCTGCCACTGGCTCAGAAAGTAACTGCGGTGCGGTAGTGACCCGCAGAGAAACCAAAGACAAGCTGGCTTTCCTGAACCCTGCCGTGTATCCAAAGTTCGCGGTACTGGATCCTGAAACCACTTACAGCCTGCCTCAAGGTCAGTCTGCCAACGGTGTTGTAGATGCTTTTGTACATACCATGGAACAATACCTGACCGTTCGTGACAATGCTCATATGCAGGATCGTTATGCCGAAGGCCAGCTGCTGACCCTGATTTCTGAAGGACCAAAAGTCCTGAAAACACCGGAAGATTATGGTGTTCGTTCCACCATTATGTGGACGGCCAACCAGGCGCTGAACGGTCTGATTGGTCAGGGTGTACCTCACGACTGGTCAACCCACATGATTGGCCACGAATTGACGGCCATGCACGGTATTGACCATGCTCAAACTCTGGCGATTGTTCTGCCATCACTGATGCAGAAGATGCGTGACCAGAAAGCACCGAAGATTCTGCAATACGCAGAACGTGTCTGGGATATTCAGGAAGGCTCCGATGAAGAACGCATCAGCCTGGCGATTGAAAAGACCCGTAATTTCTTTGAAAGCATGGGTGTAAAAACCAGTCTGAGTGACTACGGTGTTGGCGAAGCCGATATTCCTGCCCTGATCAGTCAACTGGAACGTCATGGTATGACGGCTTTGGGCGAAGGCAAGAACATCACACTGGATGTTTCCAAAGCAATTCTTACCGGCGCTCTCTGAGCATACAAGTGTGCTCTTAATAACTATTGAGAGCACACGACTGTTCTCCAAGGAAAAATAATGAACGTACTGTTTGTTCTGACTTCACACGATCAACTGGGTGACACCGGCGAGAAAACCGGTTTCTGGATTGAAGAGTTTGCAGCGCCTTATTACGTATTGGCTGATGCAGGCTTTGAAGTAACTCTGGCTTCACCATTGGGTGGCCAGCCTCCAATCGACCCAAAGAGTAGCCTTCCTGACTTTCAGACAGACGCAACTCGTCGTTTTGATGGCGATCAGGCACTGCAAGCGAAGTTGGCCAGCACTCAAAAGCTGTCCGGTATCAATGCTGACGACTTTGACGCAGTATTCTATCCTGGCGGTCACGGCCCTCTTTGGGATTTGAAGTCCAATACAGACTCCGTTCGACTGATCGAGGCATTCATCAGCCAAAACAAAGCGGTTGCCGCTGTCTGCCACGCTTCTGCGGTTCTGCTTGGTGCCAGGAATGCCGATGGCCAGCCTTTGGTGATTGGTAAGGATGTAACCGGTTTCAGTAATACCGAAGAAGACGCTGTTGGCCTGACCAACGTTGTTCCATATCTGCTGGAAGATGCCCTGATTCAGGCTGGAGGTCTTTACAGCAAGGGCGATGACTGGATGTCCCATGTCGTTCAGGACGGGTTATTAATCACAGGTCAAAACCCGGGGTCGTCTGAAGCCGTAGCGGAGCTTTTGAAAAAGCACCTTTCTGCCTGATTGCTGTACCCGTACGACCAGCTCCAACAGTTATACCCCTACTCCAGTATAAAAGTGATGGTTTACCCCAATAAGCCATCACCTCTTCTTTCCAGCACTTAAGACAAGACCATGATCAAAATTCATCATCTGAAACAGTCTCGTTCTACCCGTATAATCTGGCTCGCCGAAGAACTGGGCCTCGACTATGACGTTATTTCCTACGATCGCGATGAAAACACTCGACTGGCACCTGTAAGCCTTCGTGAAGTTCACCCGCTTGGTAAAGCACCTATCGTTGAAGTCAATGGTTCAACACTGGTCGAATCCGCTGCGATCCTCGAATATATTCTGGATCACTTCGCACCGGAAAAACTGCGTCCTGCTAAAACTGAGAAGGCTTATAGCCAATACCTGCAATGGCTGCATTTTGCTGAAGGCTCTGCCATGCTGCCGGTACTGCTGAATATGTTTCTGGCCGCTGTCGACAGTAAAGATGCACCAGTCTTTGGCTATGCCCGAAAAGAGGCCGAACTGGATTTCGCTTATATTAATGAAACTCTTGCGGACTCTGACTACTTCTGTGGTGACCTGTTTACCGCAGCGGATATTATGATGGGTTCGGTTCTGGCATTTGCTCAGCCTCAGGGACTTCTGGATAACTATCCTGCTATTCTGGCTTACCTGACTCGCCTGCATCAACGACCAGCATTTATTAAAGCTGCAAGTTTCGGTTAACAGAACAAGAGACAAGGAAGAAACATGAAAAAAACACTGACTTTGGCTGTAGCTCTTACTGCAGCAACTTTATCCACTGCTTCTTTTGCAGAAGCTGACTTCAGTTGCCCCGAAAGTCCGAACTGCGTCAGCAGTCAGGCTACAGGTGACCACTACATTGAGCCTTTGAAGGTTTCAGGTATGAGCACTAAAGAGATAAACAGTACTCTGGTGAACATTCTGGGTAACCAGGAGAGAGTGGACGTTGTCAGTAACAAAAACAACGTCATTAAAGCAGTGGCTACATCCAAATGGTTCAGGTTTAAGGATGATATTACTTTCCGCATTAACAGCGATGAAACTGTAGATATCAAATCATCTTCAAGAACCGGATACTCAGATCTGGGCGTAAACCGCGAGCGGGTAGAAAAACTGCGTAAGGAACTGAAAGCACTTTAAATAAAAAGTCAGACTCTAGCCTGAAAATGCACAGAAAGTCACTTTACAGGCTAGATAATATCTTCTGCTAAAGACATTCAATTACAAATAGAACTAATCTCATTAAAGATTTTATAATTTGCTTTATAAACAGAGATTAATCTTTTCCCATGTTCTAAAAATTCTCGTGCGGCTACAAAATAGTTCTGCCATAGCCCACCGTCTCTATAGTTTTTTATTTCACGCGATTTCGCCAGATACACCTTAAAAAGCTCCAGCATTTCATTACTGTTCTGTTCAAACTTATCTGACTTATCCAGTGCCTCTTGAACATCTATAATTTTATAGGCCGTTTCTATGAAGCCCTGATACTCCTTGGCAAGACTCTTTAGGCCAATAGCTATTCGTTCAATGTATATATGTGCCAGCTTATAATTCTCCTCACTACCCTCTTCAAAAATCTTCATACTCTTCAAGGCATTTTCAATGGAATATTCATGAATTGTTAGCATACGGCTCAAGCTCGAAACAGAATCTGAAAATGCATCAAATATTTCAGGACTGGAACATAAATACGGTGAAATTGAATCTGTATATGCCAGACCAGTTGCATTTTCGTGAAGTGCTGTAGCTGTCCAGTTCTGAGCTTGACTCAAACTACTGAATAACAAACAAAAGCCGCCTGCAATCACTGCTTTTTTTATGCCTGCAGAAAATATTTTTTTCAAAATCAAACCACCTTAAGTTCATATATATAAATAACTATGATTCGACTTCGTGCATGAATAAGAGTTCCCAGCGTTTCTCAATTCAATGAGAACCATGAAAACTTCATCTCAAATCAACCTATAAACTGACCTCTGTATCTAATCCGTTTCTAGGTAGCACACCTGTTCAAAAAGAGGTAATCTTCTAAGCCAGTCGACTTAACGCTATTTCAACCAATCTCCACTGAATAATAAAAAAACAGGAGTTGAAATGAATTTCACCCTTACCATCGATGGTCAGTCCGTCACTGCTGCAGAGAGCTTTCCCGTTCTCAATCCAGCCACGGAAGAAGTGGTTGCACAGTGTCCTGCTGCTTCTGCAGAACAGGTTGAGCAGGCGGTTGCTGCTGCCAAACGAGCTTTTAAAAGCTGGAAGAAAACCAGCCGTGAAGAGCGCAATGAGCTGATTCGCAAAATGGGTCACACCATTGAAGCCCATGCTGATGAACTGACCCGCTTAATTACTCTGGAACAGGGTAAACCTCTGGCCAATGCTCGTGAGCAGGAAGTTCTGGCTTCGGTGATGTGGTGTCACACTGTTACCGAATTTGATCTGCCCGTAAAAATACTGGAAGACACAGAGACTCATCGCAGTGAACTGCACCACCGCCCTCTTGGCGTCGTTGCCGGTATTACGCCCTGGAACTACCCCCTGAACACAGCTGTCTGGAAAATCATTCCGGCACTGGCCACCGGTAACACGGTTGTTATTAAACCATCGCCTTATACACCACTGGCAACCCTGAGACTTGGCGAGATCATCAAGGATATCTTCCCTGCCGGTGTCGTTAATATTATTGCCGGTGGCAATGAAGTCGGCCAGATGCTGTCTGAGCATCAGGATGTGAATAAAATCACTCTGACCGGCTCCGTTCCGACGGGTAAAAAGGTTATGGCTTCTGCTGCCATGAGCAACCTCAAGCGCGTCACTCTGGAGCTGGGCGGTAACGACCCTGCCATTGTGATGCCTGATGTGGATGTTGCCAGCATTATTCAGCCACTGTTCTGGTTTGCGTTCCTGAACACCGGTCAGGTTTGTATTGCTATCAAGCGTCTGTACGTCCACGAAGATATCTACGATGCGGTGTGTCATGGGCTCGTTGAGTACGCTAAATACATCAAGGTGGGTGATGGCCTGGAAGAAGGTTCTCTGCTTGGACCAGTACAGAACGGTATGCAGTTCGAGAAAGTTAAAGCCTTTGCTGAAACCGTAGAAAAAGAAGGCGGTCGATTCCTTTGTGGCGGTAAAGCGGAAGAAGGTAAAGGTTACTTTATGCCAGTCTCTATCGCCGTTGATCTGAACGACGATGCAACACTGGTTAAGGAAGAACCTTTCGGCCCTCTGTTGCCAATCCTCAAGTTCTCCGATGTCGAAGACGCTATTGAACGTGCCAATGATTCCAATATGGGTCTGGGTGCTTCTGTCTGGTGCAAGGATGAAGCCAAAGCTGCTGAGATCGCAGTACAGATTGAAGCCGGTTCAGTCTGGATCAATCACCATATGGCTAAAAAACCTACGGCACCTTTCGGTGGCATGAAAGAGTCTGGTATCGGTGTTGAAAACAGTGAACTGGGACTGGCTGAATTCACAAACGTTCAGGTCATTGGTTATACCAAGACAACCAATGCCACAGCTGAAGTCCAGGACGCCTGATTCATTATAGAAACCTGTGAAGCGATGGCGATGGTTAACCATCGCCTGATAACTGTGGGTGCATGCGTCCACACATTAATAACAATAAGCGAGTAGTAAGATGAAAGAATTTTCCGGAAAAGTCGCAGTTATTACCGGTGGTGCTAGCGGTATCGGTTTCGGGCTGGCTAAGAAAGCCGTTGCAGAAGGCATGAAGGTAGTTATTGCTGACATCGAGCAGCAGGCTCTGAATACAGCCGCAGCTGACCTGACTGAACTGGGCGGTGACGTGCTGGCGGTTAAAGCCGACGTTTCCGATTCTGACTCCGTTCAGGCTCTTGCTGACAAAACTCTTGAGCATTTTGGTGCCGTTCACGTGCTGTTCAACAACGCCGGTGTTGGCGGTGGTGGTTGCATCTGGGAAATGGACAAAAAAGACTGGGAATGGGTACTGGGTGTCAACCTGTGGGGTGTTATTAACGGTGTATCCGCCTTTACCAAACACATGGTTGCCCAGAATGAAGGTCACGTGGTTAACACGGCCTCCATTGCCGGCCTGATGTCTGCTCCGGGCACCGGCACCTACACAGTCTCCAAACACGCCGTTGTCGCACTTTCAGAAAGCCTGTACGGCGAACTGCAAAATGCTGAAGCAAACGTTGGCGTTTCCGTACTCTGCCCTGCTTTCGTTAACACCAAGATTTTTGCTTACGAGCGCAACCGCCCTGAAGACAAAACTGTTGAGCAAACAGAAGAAGAAAAAGCCATTGCCAAGGCAACAGAAGAAGCGTCTGCCGAGTTTTTTGCCCAGACTCTTTCACCAGAGTCTGTAGCTGAAACGGCTTTTAATGCCATTCGCAATGATGAGTTCTACATCCTGACTCACCCAATTGGCTCAAAAGAACAGGTTGAGAAGCGTATGCGTACCATCATTGATGGCGGCAACCCTTCAGTAGCTGGCCCTCAGGACTTCCCTCACGCTTAAGCTATCCACTGCAAGTTTCAACTCAACTGAGACTTGCAGACCCCTTCTCATACTCTCCCGCTAAATACTTATTGCTTTAATTGTCTCAAAACACACTATGCTGAAACACATTATGTTCAGCCCTTCTGGTGCGTTGAATGAAGTTATACAGCTGCCTGCTGTTTGTCCTGTGTTCTACAGTTTTTGGTTCTGCCAGAGCTGATCACGAGCTGATCACTCCAAACACCGATTTTGAATGTGCCAGGCTGTCTTTCTATGAAGAGCTCTATCTTTGCACCACAGAAAAAGAAGAGACTCCCTTGCCTGAAGGTTTCAGCCTATGGAAAGGACTGCAATGGTTTGGCAAAACAGGCAATGGGGTTGAATTCGTTATTCGTATTCTGAACGTCGCTGACAAAGTGAAAGGACTCTACAACGGAAATTGTAAGATGGACAGCAACTGGCTGAAAGAAACGCTGGCCTACAACACGATAGAAGCCTGTGACCACGTTTCTGAAGCCTTTAACATCCATATCAGTGCTTTCCTACAAAGCTGGATCAGCTGGTTCAATGACACCTCCGGTTACCTGTTCTCTATCGCAGCAAACCCTGTTCGTTTTCTTTATCTGGGCTATGCATTAAGAACCGACTTTTATGAACTCAAGCTTGAGAGAAAGCGACCTGCGAAAACGGTGATGAACACCTTTGCCCTGACTGTTACTGCCTATAATCTCGGGGCTTTAATTGTCAGCGGAGTGACAGGAATGGAGTTGTGAGCTGTGTCTGGAAAGACGTGATAAGGGAATACTATTGTCATGCAGCTCCGGAACCATGCCCGGAACTGTGAAACGCCAGGAACTGATTAAACGTGGTAACCACCATCAACAAAGATAGTCTGACCTGTTACATACTTCGCTCTGTTAGATGCCAGGAAGCAGGCCGTATCAGCCACTTCTTCAGGCTTACCAAACCGCTGAACACACAAGCCGTTAGTTACTGCTTCTACCCAGTTATCATCAAATACGCCTTCTGCACGCAGACGCAGGAAGATACCGGTTTCAATAACACCGATAGCCACACTGTTAGCACGGATACCGTGAGGACCTTCTTCTTTGGCAATACCTTTCACCAGTGAGTCGATGGCCGCCTTAGGCGACACAGACAGTACATCACGAGCAGGAAAACGACCCAGACCGGCAGAACTGATGTGAACAATAGAGCCCTTGCTCTCACGCAGGTAAGGAATAGCCGTGTGAGCTACATTGTAGAAACCGTTCAGGTCAGTATTGATAACGTCCTGCCACAGTTCCGGAGAAATCTCGGAGATATGTTCCTGAGGAATGTCATAACCGGTCGCCATCACAACGGTATGAACCTGACCATGCTTTTTCTTCAGCTGATCGAACAGAGTGATAACGGTATCCAGATCTTTCATGTTCAGCTGAAAAGCTTCAGCGCTGCCACCGTCAGCAGTAATCTGGGCAACCATTTCATCGGCACGGGTCTTGTTGCTGTTGTAAGTCAGAGCAACAGTAGCACCCATTTCAACCAGTCGCTGACTGATAACGGCACCTGTGCCACCACTGCCGCCTACGACCAGAGCCACACCTTCCGGAAATTCCTGAAAATCGTTTTTATTCATGTTCTGTCTCTTTTCAACAACGTATTGGATCGATGAGGCTGTCCTGGGTACAGGCTTCAAGGTAAACGCAGCCAGTAATCTACTCGGACATTTACCTGCCTAAAGCAGATGAATATTCCTGATTTCTGTGTCTGGTTGCTTGAATCGCACCATAGCCATCGTGATGCTTATTGTTATTTTTTCAGGTGATTATCATCATCGTCTAATGAGACTAACGGCTTATCACTATTAACAAAGCACTGTATTAAAAAGCACAGTCTTACAAAGCCCTCTATTAAAAAGCACAGCGCTGCCTCAGAAAAAAACTGACTCTTGTCATTGAAGTGAGCGATTCCTTCTTCTGTCAGCGATAGACACCGTTAAATACTGATTGCTGATAGCTGAGCGCCGAGATAAAACATCCATTTAATTTCCTGGTTGTTTTTCATTCATGTCTGTTCTTTTTGCCATCTCGCTGACTACTGGAATTCTTTCCGCTCTATGGGGCTGGGTGTCACTCTCTCTTGGCCTGATCACCTGGGCCGGATTTCTTGGCTGCACCACTTATTTTGCATCACCGAAAGAAGGTCTTCCCGGCCTTAGCCTTGGCATTCTGACAAACCTGAGCGGTGTCTTCTGGGCCATGATGATCATTAAAGGTTCAGGACTGGTTAATCTCGAAATTCTTGGTTACGTCATTGCCGGAGTCGTTTCCTTTATGATGTGCATTCAGGCGAAATCGAAACTTTTGAACTACATTCCCGGCACGTTTATCGGTTCATGTGCAACGTTTGCTGCCAACGGTGACTGGCAACTGGTTATTCCTTCCCTGCTGGTTGGTGCCCTGTTTGGCTACCTGATGAAAGCTTCCGGTCTCTGGTTACACGCAAAACTGACTGCGAACAAGCCAACTCAAGCAGAGGGCAACCTGCCTGCTGCTCATAAAGCTTGAATACACCCCTTCATCAATTATGGCCATCGTCGTGTAGTTGTTTAAATAACAATCTGTACGACTAATGGATAAGCCAGTATCGTCCAAAAAGACGATAAAGCACTTGCCTCATACGTAATAGACGCAGTATCCTGCCGCTAAAAGCTCTGGTGATTTTAACAAGGTTGTTGAATCACCAGCCAAGGGATAATCGCATCAGTACCCATAGGATCTGATGACATATAAATAAAAAAAGAACAGAGCCATGAGCGAGATTATCAGCGTCGATACATTCAGCAGTATGACTGAGTCCCTCTACATCGGGCTTCAGCAAAAGATACCCTGGAAAACCTTTATCCATGATCTGCAGGGACAGATGCAGGCCAGCTACGTAACCCTTATAGTTCGACCGCCATCAGACGATTCCGACGGACTGATCCTCAGTACCGGAGACACGGTTGATGAGGTGCAGACTTCCTATAACAATCACTTCTTTGCTATGGATCCATTTGTGGATCTGAGCAGTGGCGATGTCGTAACTCTGGATGAATTTATTCCAATCAGAGAGCGGGAAAAGTCAGATTATTTTCAGCAGTTTCTTGCGCCCATTAATGTTCACCATATTCTCGGCACGGACATTATGACCAGCGACGGCTCCAAGTGCAGTCTTCGCATCAGCAGAGGCAACGAAAGCGAAGCCTTCAGTGAGCAGGATAAAACCCTGATTCATCTGTTTATTCCTCACCTGAAAAATGCTCTTGAGCTTTACCATCAGATTAACCGCACAGAGACCGAACGGGATCTTTACGCGGGTGCTGTTGACCAGCTGGCTGTCGGAACCATCATTCTTGATGAAGAAGGCAAGGTTCTGCAGACCAACCATGTTGCTCAGGACTTACTGAGTGAAAACGACGGATTGAAGCTGACCGGTAATTCTCTGCAAGTGGGTTCAACTCGAGACACCCGCCGTTTAAGAGAAATGGTTAAGCAGGTACTGGCTTCACAAAATGACAATACGCCTTCCGTTGTTGAAGCTTTAAGAATTCAACGACTGTCTGGTAAGAGTGATCTGGGTATTGTCGTACGTTCAATTCCGACTAATCAGTGGGCCGAAGGCAAGAACAGTCCATCTGTGGTTATTTTTGTCAGCGATCCGGATCGCCAGTCAAAAGCGCCTCAGGAGGTGGTTAAAGCACTGTTTGATCTGACACCATCAGAAGCGCAACTGGCCATGCTGCTGGCAAACGGTCTGACGCTGGATGAAACCTCTGAAGAGTTATGCATCAGCCGTAATACAGCACGCGCTCACCTACGTTCGATCTTCTCCAAGACCGGCGTCACCAGACAGACCATGCTGGTTCGTCTGATTCTGAAAAGTGTTGCCACTCTTGGCTAATCAGCTACTTCGGGCCTGCCTTATGCAGGCCCGGCAAACCCTGTTTTTGTTGTAAATACCCAGCTATCCCTCTCATCCTCCCTCCAGCTGACAAAAGCAGCTACACAACTTCCCCATGTTTCATGGTCACTATTCTGTAATAGAACACATTTACAGGTGCTTCTATGAATCCATTCAACAATATACAGCCGTCAAGCCAGCCACATACTGACAACTCTGTATCAACAGAACCAGAAAGACTGCAGAGCAGTGATAACAAACTGGAAAAATCATTTGGTTATCGTCAGGTCAAGAAGAATGCCCCTGAGAAATACTATCTTGATGCCAGCAATAAACTCTCAAGACTCAATAATCCTGTTCACAGTAAGCCTTTTAAAATAATCACTCCCGATTTTGCTACAACAGGAAAAACCAACTGCCATGGCTTTACATTGCACAAAGAACTTTCAGCCAGCACAGGTGCAGGTGAGCTGCTATTGGATGCAGGTAAAGACGACAAAATCGCTATTTTCACTGACAGTGGTCTGATTACACACTCAGGACTCTATAATGAAAGCGGTCTACTTCACTATGTCATGGGGGTTGGCGTAATTCTTTCAGAAGTTTCCGAGAATGACTCGTTTGACTATGATCAACGCTTCAATCTGCCAGAAGATAGAAACAATCTCGACAAATGGTTACAGGAATCAGGCAACACTCAGACAAGAGTCGTTCGTCCCATGCCTCCAGAACTACGGAAACTGCTAGGCTACGAGTGAATAATCAGGCGCACACATACTGATTTCGAAAATCGCTCGGAGAACACCCCATCTGCTTGCGAAAACTGCGGGAAAAATAAAGCGGGTCGCTATAACCCACCAGCCCAATACAGTCAAACCGGTCTGATTGCGAAACAGTCTGGACAGCGTCGATTCCGAGACACAGGCTTCATCAGCAATGGCTTTGATGGATACATCATCGGTAAGATGCAGATCAATATAATCCATCGCTTTCTGAACTCTTGATTCTACAATCACTCGCTGACTTTCAGGTAAGAGCTGATAGCAACGAAGGAGTAACTGTTCCGTCAGGTTATACCTGAGCCTGACCGTATGCTGGTCATGCTGTCGACTAAGCCGGGCAAGCTCCTTAAAACTGTTTTCAAGCTGCCCTGCTTCTGACTCATCGTCACAATAAAGATAGTGAACACCCGGGCCAATCTCAGGCCAGTTCAACAGATCAACAAACCTCGGATCAGGTAAAAAGGTGACCCAATAAGGTTTCCAGATATCAAAGCCAGCCGCTCTGGCCAGGTCGGTAGGTCCGGTAATCATTCCAGCTGCCTTCATACACTTCGGTGAAACCGGCGCAACAACGAAAATCGAGAAAAGGGTCAATGCTGATAAATGAGCTCAGTACTTGTTGAATAAACGGGCAGGACTGTTGTTCATCCGGTCCTTCCGCTGAAGCAAATACGGGCCTCCAGTGCTGGCGGATATTGTTAATTCTGGGCTGATCCAGTAATTGATCCATTAGCCTCGGGGTGTGTACATCAGCAGTAACAACCAGACTCTCTGGAAACTCAAATATTTCCTGCCCGACTATTCCTTCCTCAATCCAGAGAAAGAACGATCTGGCTATTACCTTTAGATTCATACAATCAAGAAAGCCCTGCAATATAGTCTGCTTAATATCTGAACGGGAACTTTTGGAACAAAAGTCACTCAAATCTGAGGAAAAGCTCTCAGGACATTATGCCATTGATTACTCAACAGAATAAGATAGACGCTTTAACCAAAGTATGGTTAGCCATAGCTCTAGTCTGCATATTACAGCCTTCTTTCGCCGATACAGACACAGCTGATCTCTCTGAAGACTTTTTGAAAGAAAGGCTACTGGAACGACTTCATGTTCCAGTGAATCTTGTCCCGCCTGCTGATAAAAGTCTGAGCCCCACTTTCAACCCTGACCAATTTCTTTTTGGAGAAGAGTTTGAGTACTGGATTGAACCGATTGATGGCGTTTATCAATATGAGTATCCCCACGCCATTCTCAAAGCCTGGAAAAAGAAGCTTGAACAAAAACTCCAACACCTGAATATTCCAAAAGATGCCTATAGTCTTGAAATTCGTAAGGGTATTTATTTTCCTGCACGCTCGGATAATGGAGGCCTCACCCACTCAGAAATGAAAGGGGTTATCAGCAACCTTCTCAGTCAAGATGAAATTGAGCAGCTTGAAGCGATTGATGCTGCGGAAGATGACGAAGATGAAGATGAACCTAAAACGCCAAATCATAGACAACCTAACGACATGTTCGTTGAAACACTCTTTATCCAGATAGGTAACTGGTCCAGCAGGGTTTTCATTGATTCATGGACTACGCATCTCAAAACTGAAAATCTGGAGTATGATCTGCTAGAGGTTCACGCCTCCCCTTATCGCTTGAATCAAAGCTTCCAGGTAAATAATAAAGACTATTCAGTCTATGACCTGATAACTTTGTTTATTACCGACATAGCCAGTGACATTTCAGGACTCAAATACGCATCAGGCCATAAGCATCTGGATTTAAAGAATTCTGTGGGCAGTAATGTTGAGCTGCTTTTTCGTATGCTGGTAGATATTGAAAACAAAGCCTGGATCAGCCAGCTGTTTGGCTGTTCCCAGGATTCAGGTACAGGTGAGAGTTTTGTTTACATCTCTCAGGCTGATCAAATCACTCAGGATAACTTTAGAAAAACCATTGAGCGGTTTAATCAGCTGATATCACAAGGTTATTCAGCACAGCCAAACGATCTTTTCTACTCATACACTCGGTTTGCTCTAATGTGGACAGAACTGTTCCATAAAGATCACAAACCCGCCAACATGAAGTTTGGTCATTTAAAATCAAGGCTGATGGATGACTCTGTCGAAAGAGGGGAAATTATTGCCCGCCCAAAAGGCACACTGGAACTTCGTTTTCTGCCGACCGCTCAAACCGGGCAAGAAGCAAGGTTGATCAATCAGATGCTGGTGAACTGGTTCCAAGTACAATATAACGACCAGCAGCAGAGTCGACAGATTCGCTACAAACCCAACGACCCACAGAAACCTGTTTCAAGGCAATTTTTGAAGCAGCGGTTCTACCGCTTTTTGCAAGCCCTCGAGCTGCCATTAATGGAGTATGAGGTATTCTCAAGAGAAGGCTGTGAGCCTCCTCCTTATGTTGTGCCAACGCCGCTCAGTCCTGAGCAAATTCAAAATGCTGATGATGAAAACGGAGATGATCCTCAATAAAGCTGCTGATGAAATAATAACTGTGGTCGTAACCTTCCTGATATCTCAGCTCTAAAGGATAATCAGCCTCTTTTGCAGAGGCTTCCAGAGAACGAGTCTGTAACTGCTCTACCAGGAAATTATCCAGTGTGCCCTGATCCACCAGCATGGGCAGTTTTTTATCGGCAGGTTTCAATACCGACATCAGTTCACAACTGTCGTATTGTTTCCAGCTTTCACGATCATTACCCAGATAGTGACGGAAGGCTTTCTGTCCCCATGGGCAATTCACCGGATTTACAATCGGGCTGAAGGCAGAAACAGAACTGTAACGATCACTGTTTTTCAAAGCAATGGTCAAAGCACCATGTCCGCCCATCGAGTGCCCTGAAATGGCTTTTTTATCTGTGACTGGGAAATGCTGTTCAATCAGCTGTGGCAATTCTTTAACTACATAGTCGTACATTTGATAATGCTGTGCCCAAGGCTGTTCAGTAGCATTTAGATAGAAGCCTGCACCCAAACCAAAATCATAAGCGCCTTCCTCATCATCAGGAACACCTTCTCCACGAGGGCTGGTATCCGGTGCCACAATGGCAATGCCCAACTCAGCAGCTATCTTCTGAGCAGCGGCTTTCTGCATAAAGTTTTCATCAGTGCAGGTCAAACCTGACAGCCAGTAAAGTACAGGCACTTTTTCAGTCTCTGCCTGTGGTGGCAGATAGACTGCAAAGCGCATGTTACAACCAGTCACACTGGATCGATGAGTGTACTGTTTTTGCCAACCGCCAAAGGAGCGATTCTGGGATACAAGCTCAATCGTCATGGTTCAACTCCCTAAACGGCAGAAGGCATACGATTTCGTGTGCCTTCTGCGTGTCATTATTATTTATCGAAGTGAATTACGGTGCGGATACTTTCACCTTCATGCATAAGGTGGAATGCATCATTAATACCTTCCAGCCCCATAGTGTGAGTAATAAAGTCACTCAGTTTGAATTCACCTTTCAGGTAACGTTCAACGTACTCAGGCAGTTCACTGCGACCTTTAACACCACCGAAAGCGGAACCACGCCATACACGCCCCGTTACCAGCTGAAACGGACGGGTAGAGATTTCCTGACCAGCACCGGCAACGCCAATGATCACAGATTCACCCCAGCCTTTATGACAGCACTCCAGAGCAGAGCGCATGATGTTGACGTTACCAATGCATTCAAAGGAGAAATCCACACCGCCATCGGTCATTTCAACAATCACGTCCTGGATAGGTTTGTCGAACTTCTGAGGGTTAATGCAATCAGTCGCGCCCAGCTGTCTGGCCAGATCGAATTTCTTTTCATTAATATCGATAGCGATAATACGACTGGCTTTGGCCATAGTCGCACCGATAACAGCACTCAAGCCAATACCACCCAGACCAAAGATAGCAACGGTATCGCCTTCCTGAACCTTGGCGGTATTCATTACCGCGCCCATACCGGTTGTGACACCACAACCCAGTAGGCAGACTTCTTCCAGAGGTGCGTCTTTATTCACCTTTGCCAGAGAGATTTCCGGCAACACTGTGTACTCAGAGAAAGTTGAGCAACCCATGTAATGATAAATCGGCTGGCCATTGATGGAGAAACGAGTGGTTCCGTCTGGCATCAGACCTTTACCCTGAGTTTCACGAATCTTCTGGCACAAGTTGGTTTTACCGGATTTACAGAACTTGCACTCACCACATTCAGGTGTGTAAAGCGGAATAACATGGTCGCCTACAGCAACACTGGTGACACCTTCACCGATGGATTCAACAATACCACCACCTTCATGGCCCAGAATCGCTGGGAAGATACCTTCCGGATCGTCACCGGACAATGTAAAAGCATCCGTATGGCAAACGCCGGTGGCCAGGATTTTAACCCGCACTTCGCCAGCTTTCGGTGGCATTACCTCTACGGTTTCCATAGACAGTGGCTTGCCTGCTTCCCAGGCGACAGCTGCACGACATTTGATCACTTCTGCAGTCATGGATATATCCTCAAACGAATTAGTGGATCTCTAAATAGACATACGTAATCGAATATTAAATGGCTGATTGCTCGCCTGTGGCGGCAATCAGCTTATGAGTTCGTATGTTCGAGTACTTAGCTCAGATCACGATGAAATCATCATACTAATATTGCAGATATGTGATAATAGACAATTTATAAAATAACTTTTACGAGACAGTAATAATGAGTTATTTGCCGGACTGGGATGGCATCACCGAATTTGTCGCCGTCGTGGAGAGTGGCAGTTTCACAGCTGCATCACGAAGGCTGTCGGTCTCCGTCGCTCAGGTCAGTCGCCAGATCAATGCCTTAGAAAAACGCCTGAACTGCCAACTGCTCTATCGCACTACACGAAAGATCAGCATTACCGAGGCAGGCAACCTTTATTATCAGGATTGCCGTCATCTGATTGATGCGCTGGAGCAGGCTGAAAACTCTCTGACTGATCTGCAAAGTACACCGAGAGGCAAACTGAAAGTAACCGCACCTTTGGCCTTTGGTGAAGAAAGTATCGTGCCCTTAATCAACAGTTTTCTGAAACAGCACCCACAGCTGCAGATAGAAGTTGTTCTGACCAATCGCAAGTTGAACCTGATAGATGAAGGGGTGGACATTGCCATAAGACTGGGGCATTTGGATAACCTCGACCTGAGAGCACGTCAATTGTCGCAGAGACAATCCTATACCTGTGCTTCGCCAGACTACCTTAAACAGTATGGAACGCCACACAGCCTGAACGAACTTCAGCATCACAACTGCTTGCAGGGAACACTCGAACACTGGCGTTTTCAGGAAAACGGCAGGGAACAGGTTGTCGAAGTGTCGGGCAGTTTACGATGCAACAGTGGCCGAGCATTGCTGGACGCAGCATTAAAAGGCATAGGTATTGTTCAACTGCCGGATATGTACGTCGGAGAGCTTCTTGAGTCGGGGCAGATGATTTCTGTACTGCCGAATTTCAAGCCAGTAAAGGAAGGAATCTGGGGCTTGTACCCTGCAGGTCGTTCATCGTCCACCAAAGTCCAGCTATTGCTGGACTATCTGGCGACCAACTTGAAGTAAGTGTGTAGACACACGTATTCGAATATTAAATTGCTATATCCCGCCACAGGCGGGGATATAGCTTATGAATTCATATGTCCGAATACATTTCAGGCAGGTTCAGCTTCTTCAGCTTTCTTTGAGGAGTAAACCCCGGCGTGCATGTTCTTCAGAGTTTCTTCTACAGAAGGACCAGCAACGGTGGTGTGATCCTTTCTTTCCTTGAAGCTCTCTGGTAGTTCTGCAACATCGGAGTAGAACTGGGAGTACCATTCACGAACCATAAAGAAGGGACCATCACCAGCACACAGTACCGGGTTATCTACCAGCACCTTGTTGTCCCAGATTTCGATGTCCTGTTCAAAGGATTCCAGAGACATCTGGGTATAAGCGTCAACAATCGCCTTGTTCTCTTCTTCGCTCACGCCAGGGATCTTCTTCATCATAACGCCGAAGTTGATATGGAACTGGTTAGTGCTGACAGGAATATGGCTGACCAGAAGGTGCACAGTCATCGGCATATCTTCCATCATGCCGGTCATGGTTGTAGTCATGTAGGCCGGACCTTCATAGGTGGCTACAGACGTCAGAGGGACATCACCTTCGGTAAGAATGTCGTGCGCACCGACCATGTACTGGATGAACTTATGACCTTCCTGAACATTGCTGAAGGATTTCACAGAGGTATAGTGAACCGGACCAAAGTGAGCCATGTCGGCCATATTGTCCACCAGCTCACGACAGTGACTGTTGATCGTCACCTGATTAATTTCCCAGTCAGTCCACTCACCGGAGTAGTAATCATCAATTCGGGCAGGTTCCTGTTCAGGAATCGGGTCATTACCTTCCGGATCATTCCAGACCATCAGCAGACCATTTTTCTCCAGCGTAGGCCAGGATTTGATAACAGCCTTTGGCGGCACACGCTTGGAATAAGGAATACTCTTGGCAACACCGTCACCGCCCCACTCCCAGGCATGGAAAGGGCAGACAATGTTATTGCCTTTGACACAACCTTTGCTCAGGTCTGCGCCCATGTGAGGACAGTAGGCATCCATCACGTTAACTTTATTATCTTCTTCACCACGGTAAGCCAGAATGCGGGAACCAAAGTAATCAAAGGTCTGTGGCTCGGAAGTGATCTGGTCTGCTTTTGCCAATACATGCCAACCACGGGCATAACGCTCAGGCCAGACTTTCTTTTTAATGATATGTGGGACAGGCTTTTTATTATTCATGGCACCCTCTTCTTCAAAGCCCCTTTCACGAGCTTTTTCACGCCCCTGCATTCAAACTAAAAGCTAAGGAGCTATTTTAGTATGGTAATAACAGCAGTATGTTTGAGGGCATAGGCAATAACTTCGTCCAAACAGACGAACACCGGCTACCACCGTAGGTATAGTTTATTCAGATTAAATACTGATTTCAGAAAGCGTATTTAAGAGATGTAGCAGTAATAACAACAATAAGAAGGACTGTTATGTTAAAGGCTGTCGATTTTATCGTCATTGGTGCCGGCTCTGCTGGTAGTGTGTTAGCAAACCGCCTCTCTGCCTGTGGTGAATATAAAGTACTCCTGCTGGAAGCCGGAGGGAAAGACAGCAACCCTGTCATTCACCTTCCTATCGGTTTCAGCCAGGCCATGGGGATTGCTAAACTGGGGTGGGGTTATAAGACACAACCTGAACCTCATCTTAATAATCGCATCATCAACTGGCCCAGAGGCAAGGTCCTTGGGGGCAGCAGTTCCATCAACGGCATGGTTTATGTGCGTGGGCAACATGAAGACTTTAACGACTGGGCAGCACTGGGTAATACCGACTGGTCAGGAAAGGACGTGTTGCCATGGTTTAAAAAAAGCGAAGCCTTTCACCTCGGCCAGAATGAATACCATGGCAGCAGTGGCGAACTCAGCGTATCGGAAACCCATCCTGGTGATCGTCACAAAATTAACAGCCTCTATATAAAGGCTGCTGCCAAGGCAGGTCTGCCCTTTAATAATGATTACAATGGTGCCCATCAACACGGCATTTCATTCACCCAGTTCTCCATTAATAACGGCCGACGTGCCAGCACCTCTGCAGCTTTTCTGAAACCCATATTAAAAGAGCGCAGCAACCTCACCTTGGTCACCAACGCTCTTGTAAAGAAAATTGAACTTTCGGGAAAAACCGCTACCGGCGTCAGTTTTGTTCATCGCAGAAAAACCTATACGGTTCAGGCAACCAGAGAAATCATTCTGTCTGCTGGTGTTAATAACAGCCCCAAGATTCTTGAGCTCTCCGGCATAGGCCGTAAAGAGATACTTGATAATGCAGGCATCAAACAGAAGCATAATCTTGATGGTGTAGGTGAAAACCTAGTTGACCATATCCAGATGGAAGTCGTTCATGAAGTAAAAGGCATAGGCAGTATGAATGATGACCTCAAGCCCCATCGCCTTGTGGCAGAATCACTGAAATACCTGACCCAGCGACGAGGTTTTCTGGCAACCGGTGTTGCTTCTATTCTTGGTTTTATCAAAAGCAATGCGTCTGAAACCAGACCGGACATTCAAATGCACTTTGCACCAATAGGCGGTGAGACAACCGATGATGGCAAGGTTATACCTTCGAAATTTCCATCCATTACCTCTGTCGCCAATGCTATGAGACCGAAAAGCCTGGGGTACAGTCATATTGTCAGTAACGACCCAGGTCAGAGCCCAGCGATTATGGGAAATTATCTTGCGGATGAATCTGACAGAATAAAAAACATTGAGTGTGTACGCTGGCAAAGAAAAATTTATGAACAGCTGCCACTGAATCAGTTCCTTGGAAAAGAACTTTTACCTGGAGAAAAGGCCGTGTCAGATGATGAGGTTCTTGACTATATCAGGGCTGAAGGTAAGACGGCTTACCATCCGGTAGGAACCTGCAAGATGGGGAATGATACAACAGCCGTTGTCGACCAAAGGTTGACGGTTCATGGTTTGAATCATTTAAGAGTGGTGGATGCCTCGGTTATGCCATTGATTCCATCGGCTAATACCAATGCGGCAACCATTATGATTGCCGAGCGGGGAGCACACTGGATTCTCGAACGGGCAGCCAGCTGACATTTAGGTAATGAGTAAGAACAGTTCAACCTGAAAAGCTGTTCTTACTCTTTTTCCAGTTAGTAAGAGACTCAGTTAGCAGCCTCCCATATAGCCGGTCAATAAACGGGTTCTATTGCTCTGGTAAAGGTAAGCCGCTTTATTCCTGTCCAGCTCACGCTGACTGGCCGGGTCATCTATATTCCATTTTATATAAGTGGCAAGAGCCCAGGGTTTGAAACTCGATCAGAAGAACCGTCAAACATTAATGATTCGTCCCATATTTATATGCCGCAATCAATTTATATGCATTCAATAAAAATCTATACAACAAAATATTTACTTCGTACCATTTCTCACCAATATATAAGAATAGAAATCAGAAAGCTCTGAGCGAAAAATCAATCTATTCTTCCATCGCGTATCACCATAAACCTAAAAACCTCTCCAAGAGCTTATTTGATTTTTAAATTTATCTCTCATAAACCAATAAAATGCGCCTACTGTAATAACAGGAAAACCTATATATTTCATAGTAC
Source organism: Endozoicomonas sp. OPT23 (assembly GCF_009653635.1). GTDB lineage: Bacteria > Pseudomonadota > Gammaproteobacteria > Pseudomonadales > Endozoicomonadaceae > Endozoicomonas_A. The sequence goes on from NZ_PPFD01000005.1 coordinate 293,410, forward strand.
AATAAGAATAGAGACTATTTTTATTTCCTTGGCAATTTCCAAGCAAGGTCTCATAATCATAGCGGTTCTTTATTTCATATTTATCATCATACGACAGCCCGTTTTTCTGCCATGGTAGTACTGGGCAGTTCTCATTCCAAAGTTTCTCAACATACTCCGGATGATCAATAAACGGATTTCTATTACCTTGAAAAAGGTAAGCTGCTTCATTACGATCTATTTCTTTTTGGCTGACCGGGTCTTCTACATGCCACCTTTTATATAGTGCAATAACCCAGCTACTCAGACCACACCAATTGGTGTTATCAAATACTCTGAAAATATTCCTTTCCTTTTCCCGAGCTATTTGCAGTTCTTTAGAGTAACGAACGGCCATATAAAAAACAGCTCTGGCAATATCTCCCCTAAAATCAGCAACTGGGTCGAATATGCGTTCACCATCACCATTGAAAGTGTCAGAGAAGTTTATGTTACCCCCATTAGTAGATCGATAGATCGGTCTTTTTTGACATTCCATTCCACGGCAATCCCACTGTTTACCATAAGGAAAATAGCCTCTCATATCCTTGCTATAACCATCAACAGGGAAAATATGATGTATATCCGTTGCCATGGGGGACTGATCGTCATAATGCTCTAATGCTACTATATGCTCTGGCTTATAGCAGGTGCCAACGGTATATCCCGGGGCATCTTCTTTACTTTCAGTGCACCGATCAGTAATAGGCGTGAAAATCACATAATCCTCAGAATCAGGATTCTCAGAATACACATCAAGTATACTGCCATCCTTATCATAATAAATATCCAGATCATGCATCTCAAAAAATGTGTACAAATCATCTTTCTCTCGAACATGCTGATCTTTTATAAGCTCGTGTAAGACATTTTTCAACTCAAGACCGGACAGCTTATTCAGTTCATCCTGGTAATAAGTTAACGCATAGTTCTGAACCCCTACTTCCTTTTCATCTTTATAAGACTCATCAGTTTCAGTCACTGTTATCACAGAAGAAAGCGTAACGTCTTTATCAGATGCGCTAATTGAAGATGGAAGCGTTCTATCCACTGGTGAAGGTGTAACGTCGTTATCAGATATGCTGGTTGAATGTGAAAGCGCTCTATCCACTGTTGTTTCCACTTCCACTGGTGGAGGCGTAACGTCTTTATCAGACATGCTGATTGAAGGTGAAAGCGCTCTATCCACTGTTGTTTCCACTTCCACTGGTGGAGGCGTAACGTCTTTATCAGATGTGCTGATTGAAGATGAAAGCGTTCTATCCACCGGTGAAGGCGTAACGTCGTTATCAGATGCGCTGGTTGAAGATGAAAGCGTTCTATCCACCGGTGAAGGCGTAACGTCGTTATCAGATGCGCTGGTTGAAGATGAAAGCGTTCTATCGACTATTTTTTCCACTGGTGAAGGCGTAACGTCTTTATAAGATGTCTTGGTTGCAGCAGCCAGTGTTCTTTCCACTATTGTTTCCACTGGTGGAGGCATAACGTCGTTATAAGATGTGCTGATTGAAGGTGAAAGCGTTCTATCCACTATTGTTTCCAATGGTGAGGGCGTAACGTCCTTATAAGATGTCTTGGTTGCAGCAGCCAGTGTTCTTTCCACTGTTGTTTCCACTGGTGGAGGCATAACGTCTTTGTAAAGTATGTTGATTGAAGGTGGAAGCGTTCTATCCACTATTGTTTCCACTGGTGGAAGCATAACATCTTTGTAAATTATGTTGATTGAAGGTGGAAGCGTTCTATCCACTACTGTTTCCACTGGTGAAGGCGTAACGTCGTTATAAGATGTGCTGATTGAAGGTGGAAGCGTTCTATCCACTATTGTTTCTACTGGTGAAGGCGTAACGTCGTTATAAGATGTCCTGATTGAAGGTGGAAGCGTTCTATCCACTATTGTTTCCAATGGTGAAGGCGTAACGTCGTTATAAGATGTGCTGATTGAAGGTGGAAGCGTTCTATCCGCTACTGTTTCCAATGGTGAGGGCGTAATGTCGTTATAAGATGTGCTGATTGAAGGTGGAAGCGTTCTATCCACTATTGTTTCCAATGGTGAAGGCGTAACGACGTTATAAGATGTGCTGATTGAAGGTGAAAGCGTTCTATCGACTATTTTTTTCACTGGTGAAGGCGTTACATCTTTATAGGATGTCTTGGTTGCAGCAGCCAGTGTTCTTTCCACGAATATTTCCACTGGCGGAGGCGTAACGTCGTTATAAGATGTGCTGATTAAAGGTGGAAGCGTTCTATCCACTATTATTTCCACTGGAGAGGGGGTCACTGTCTCGGTGATGCTTGTCGTTCTCTCCAACAATGTCGTTTTCATTAACTGAATAATTGTTTCAAGTATTGGTCTTGGTTTTATTTTTATACTGTCACTCTCTGACACCAGCATCATATCCGGAGCAGCAGCGCGAACAGTCAGGATTTCTGAAGAACTTCCTACCTGAACCCAAACATCGCAGATTTCGTCCGAAGCCATAGAATTCGGGCAGTAGTTTCCTAAAACAGAACCACCAACAGCTTCAACCACAACTCCATTAACTGTTTGCGACAAATTATTTCTTACTGTGAATTTCAATTTATATCCAGATTCTACCCCCTTCTGATAGACAGCTGGGTCAGTCACTATGGAAAAACTTGAAGCCTCAAGAAATGCTGAAAGAAAAAGCAGCACATAAAGTGAATTAACAGCCTCTTTTTTTAAACTCAGCATGCACTAACCTCTTATATAAAACTGACCCTATAGAGCGAATAATCAAGAACTTTCTGATATAGTTTTTCTATAACTCACAGCATTTTATATATAAAAATATTTAATTAACAAAAGAACAAAGAAGAGAGTAGTCGCTTTTTAGAAGTGCAGAGAAATAAATAAGCTTTTTTTCGTATATTGCTATATCAATATTGTATTAACTGTTTAAAGCAAATTTTCAGATTAGTTATGTGCTAACCGCTTGCTGCATTGAGTGCATTCTTTATCTAGAATCTAACGTTATATTTATTCTTTACGTGATCACTCTCTTATCGCTTCAATTTCATCTTTTTCAATACTCAAGGATTCCAGAAACTTCTATACTAAAAGATCAACACCCCATTATGATTCTCAGTCGTGAAACTTCACTTTCACCGTAATAGCGATAACCATTGCTAAAACGACTCCCAAGTTTCAGTAATCCCCCCGCTCATAATAAAGAATCGTAATTCTGGTAATCTGACACTGCTCTGCCAGCTGTGAAATTGTCAGCATAAATACCTTGCTTGCTACTTGTCTAATTCAGAAAGTAGCAAGCCTATACCTATTGACGAATCAGTTAATTTTCATAGCTATTCTATCAAATGACTGGAATCACCTTACTACACATCTACTAATTGACCTTGTTTTAATAAAAACAGGTATTCAAAACAATGAATGAAAATTAAAAGACCTGTATTCTTCTAAGATTTGAGATCTATTTTTCACAATACTATAAACGAAAAGCGTCGCAACGACCGCTGATCCAACTGTATAAGTCAGAGTTTTAAAGTCGTTCCATGCGTTTAGGTAGCTTATATCAGGTCTTTTCTTTATAGGATGACCCTTAGTATATAGATGAATAACCTTACTTCTGTCTGCATAGTTATTCGGAATTCTCCAGGGTAATATCGGACACGACGCATAACTCCATATTTTTTCTACCATTTCAGGGTGATCCACAAACGGATTTCGATTACCCTGAAAAAGAAAAGCAGCTTCGTTTCGATCTATTTCTTTTTGATCAACTGGGTCTTTTTTATGCCACTCTTTAAAAAGCGATATAGCCCACTCGTTATAAAAACAACCTGATAGCGAATCATTAAACAGAAAAGACGTAACATCTATTGGCTTATCAACTGGTAGTTCAGGGATATGGCTATGGCTGCCGTCACAAATATATTCTTTCCCCTGCTCTATAATCAGGCAATCATCGATGCATTTACTGTTTAATGTTCTACACGCAGATCTGCATTCATCACTCAACAAACCATACACATCGCCACATGAGATAGCTTTGGGTATATCTGCTTCTGAGGCCGCCTTCCAGTCAGATACCTTATCCTGATACCGCACTGCCATATAGAAATACATTCTGGCAATATCGCCTTTAAATTCATCAATAGGTTCAGCAACTATTCCTCCATCACCATACAGATAGAATGAATGCTGCTTTTGCAAACCGTTTGACGAGAGTATTTCAACAGGCTCGCAACCAACAGGAGCAGAGGAAGATATGACTCTGCCAAAGGGGGTTCCATACCTTGACGCTTCACTGTAGGCATCAACCGGGAGAATATGGTGAATGTCGGTCAGAGCATCAGACTCATCTTTCATCCTATTGACCGGGATTATATAATCAGGTTTATAGCAAGCTCCCATTCGCTGAGAAATATTGTCATCACGGCACCGGTCAGTATAGGGCGTAAATTTGTATTGATCTTTTCCTCGAGGTTTCTCTGAATAGATATCTAGAATAGAGCCATCATTCTCATAATATTTATCGATATCATACGTCGCAAAGAAACCGTCGAGATCACTGTAACTTCTGGCATGGTGTCCTTTAATGATTGCATGAAGTGCAGTTTTTAGTTCCATTCCTTCCAGGTTAACAGTAGATGCATAGTATGGGTCTACCGCTTCTTCGAATTCGGCCCTGTCTTTTTCACTTGCGACTTCTTTGTCCTCTCCTGTAGCTTCTTCTATGTCATCCTCTATGGTTTCTTCTGTGTTTTTTTCAAAATCGCTACTACCATCGTATACGCCCGTATTAATAATCACCGTTGGTGATTCATCACCCTTATACGAACCAGTATCCACTGTTACATAAATATCATCTTCAACTTTGCTGCCTGTCTTTGCTCTCTCCCCGTAAACTTGAGAGGAAGTATCATTAAAAACACTCCTGCCAATATCTGTAACGTTACGCTTGGCTGGCTCTTTTATGCCTGAAAACAACGAGCTTGTATGAGGTACATCATCAGTGGAAAAGACGAATTTTCTCGATGTAGTTTGTATTTCAACCCCTTCATTTTTCATAATTTGTTTTTTAAATGCTTCCAGATCATTAGCCGACGCTTTTAAAGAGAATGTGTCGCTCAAATCTGATAACTCCGACATTGACCACTGCTCCGTCGTCTCCTTTTGCTGTGATCTGCTTGGAAGCAGGTCTTGGATAGCCACACTTTCATTGGGCAATGATGATGACTCTGTACTAGGAAAAGCAGTTTCTTCCGACATCACAACTAAATATGAAGAGCTTTGAGCGGGCACGCCATCTAAATCTGATGGAGATATCTCGTATGAACTCAGAGGTGAGGGGAAAATACCCTTTATTCCCTCTGTTACAGACGAAGTTCCAAGTACTTTTTTCATTTCTGTCGCTGTACTCAGACTTACCTCTATTTCCGATGTAGCACTCGGGCTTATTACTGTTTCTGACGTAGAGCTCAGGCTTGCTTCTATCTTCGGTGCAGTGCTCAGTTCTATCTCTGGTTTCGTGGCAGTACTGGGGGGTGCCTCTATTTCCGATGTAGCACTCGGGCTTATTACTGTTTCTGACGTAGAGCTCAGACTTGTTTCTTTTTCCGGTGTAGCACTCGGGCTTATTGCTGTTTCTGACGTAGAACTCAAGCTTGCTTCTATCTTCGGTGCAGCGCTCAGTTCTATCTCTGGTTTCGTGGTAGTGCTGAGGGTTGCCTCTATTTCCGGTGTAGCACTCGGGCTTATTACTGTTTCTGACGCAGTGCTCAGACTTGTTTCTTCTTCCGGTGTAGCACTCGGGCTTATTGCTGTTTCTGACGTAGAACTCAAGCTTGCCTCTATCTTCGGTGCAGCGCTCAGTTCTATCTCTGGTTTCGTGGTAGTACTGGGGGGTGCCTCTATTTCCGGTGTAGCACTCGGGCTTATTACTGTTTCTGACGTAGAGCTCAGACTTGTTTCTTTTTCCGGTGTAGCACTCGGGCTTATTGCTGTTTCTGACGTAGAGCTCAAGCTTGCTTCTATCTTCGGTGCAGCGCTCAGTTCTATCTCTGGTTTCGTGGTAGTACTGAGGGTTGCCTCTATTTCCGGTGTAGCACTCGAGCTTATTACTGTTTCTGACGCAGTGCTCAGACTTGTCACTATTTCTGGCGTAGCACTCGGGCTCATCACTGTTTCTGGCGTGGTACTCAGGCTTATCACTGTTTCTGACGTAGTGCTCAGGCTTACTTCTATCTTCGGTGCAGTGCTCAGTTCTATCTCTGATTTTGTGGCAGTTCTGTGGGTTGTCTCTGTTTCTGCCGCAGGGCTTGGGCATGTCTCTGTTATCGTTGTAGTACTCGCACTCTTTGTTATTGTTACAGGTGTAATAATGCTCTCGTCCTTCGCTTGTATTACTGGCGAGGCTGGCATCTCACCTGCTACTACGTCTGGCTTTTCTTCTACATTATCTTTTTGATGTTTGAAAGTAGGGGAAGAATTTGTGCCCACAATCTGACTACCCGATGTCGTAATTCTAACATGGGCATCAAGATCCTTGCCGGGTGGGACCAAGATATGGACTAATGCCGGTTGCTCTCTCCCTGTAGCATGCTCAACCTCATTCAAGTTTACCTGACCATCTTTTGTTGAAGTTTTTTTAACGGAATCATCTTTCAAAAGTTCATTACTCTCAAAACGACCTAATGGAATGCTTTCAGTTGGTTTCAGGCTTTCATGTTCAGTCTCTGCCTCTATATAGGAAGAGCTTGGAGTAATGTTTTCTGACTCGGTTATTATCTTGCTGCTTAAGGACGGCTCCACCGTATGCAACATATAAGTTCCACTCAGATTTTCTGGAATAGTACTGGTAGCAGATACACTTATCGATGGAATTTCCGCCTCGTCCGATTTAGTGACCAGCAATGATTGAGTAGGGGAAACAGTCACCGTCCTCGGGGTCAATACTTTCCCTGACTGAGGTGACCCCAAAGTGCTTAAAGTATCTCTAATAGTTTGATATTTATTTGGGTAAGCTTTTAAAGGCACAGACGGACTGGCAGATTTCAATTTCCCATCAATGGCCGACACTATCAGCATCACATAATCAGCATTTGGGTCAGTATCAATAACTTCCTCACAGACAGCGAGCGGACCAAGCAATGAGGGGCAGCCTCTATGTGTTCTTACCCCACCTTTAACCGTTATTTCCACATCTCTCACAGCATCGTTTAATCTGTTTTTCACAAAAAAACGAACCTGATCACCCGGTGCAGGTGAATAAAGCATGTCGCCCAAATATTCAATAGCAAATGTAGTTGCCTGCAAAGAATTAGAACCAGCCATTGCAGTAACCAATAAGCATAACCTGCTGATCATGCGAAACTTCATCCTTACTCCTTAAAAGAAATAACTCGCATTGAAAAGCAGGTTATGAGAAATCAATTGATCAGTTTCATATTTATCAACGTAATACTCATCACGTTTGGCTTTGGCCTTTCCCGCATCCAGATAGTAATAACCAGCCGAGAGGCTTAAATTAGACGTTAATGCCATGCTAACGCCCAACCCTGCCTGCCAGGCAAAATCGGTAACAGTATTGTCACCAAATACCGGTTTTTGAGAACGCTCGTTGGGGTCTAACCGTTTAAGGCTATAGTTTTCAAACTGATTCCTTGAGACACCTGCTGCAAGCGAGGCAAAACCAGACCACCGCTCTGTCATTGAATAAAACAGGCTTCCTTCCATCATCAGCTGCTGACTGCTGACTTTATAATCATACTGAAAGTGTTTCAGGTCACTCTGGGTGGATTGAAACAAATAGCCACTGTACTCATGATCCGTCTGGCCACTGAACAAAACGCCTAATTCAAGACCCAGGTTATTTCCCAGACAAAAAGCAAGCCCGGCGGCAGCACCGTAATAGAACGATGAATTTTTGCTGTCATCATCCTTATATAAATCCCTGATCACCACACTGGTCACTCCCTGATATTGCAACTTCTGATCAGAGCCGGACTGAAAAGATGAGTAGCCTCCTATAAGTCGGAGATAGGGTTGATAGTTATCCAGCGTACTTGTATCAGCACTGGCTGAAAGTGAGTGCATGGCAATTGTGGATAACAGCAATACACGAGAGCAGGAATATAGACGACAAGAACCCATGAGCATGGTTCATTACCACCCTGAAAAATGAATAAATGAAGGTATTTACATAAAAATCCCGTTGTACATTTATGTTCGATTTATATCTGCAACATATACAACGGAATTTATTTTATGTTTGCTGGGGACTGATAATAGTCGTTTTTGAGGGATGTAAAGAAAGAAATAAAATTATTTTAATTGGTTGCTAAGTGCACGTCGCAGAGCCTGGTTAGCACCAATTGTCTCCATACTATTGGTCGGTTCAATATGCTCATCATCATATTCATAATCATTACCGGCTTCACCAATAACAACAATTTCAATGCGTCGGTTTTTAGGGTCCAGAGGTTGGTCAGGGTACAGTAATTGTGTGTCAGCCTTGGCACTTAACCGAACAATTCTTTCGCCTGTCAGGCCACCATAAACCAGTGTTTTTCTCGCTTCATTAGCCCGCTGACTGGAAAGTTCCCAGTTATCTTTGCCATAGCCGCTGGAAAAAGGTGTGCTGTCTGAATGACCGGAGATAGCAATGGGTCTTCTGGTCTTCTCCAGATAAGGAGCCAAAGCCAACAAGAGATCTTCATAGTAAGGATCAAGATGTCTGCCACCACTACTGAACATACTGTTACCGTAGTTTTCAGAAATATTGATCTGCACCCCGACACTTATTTTCTTCATGGAGATATTACTCTTGAACTCATCAAGAATGGCTGAAAAACCAGCATCTTCCATATCCAGATAAAGAGACCATTCTGGTGTAGCAACAATATTACCCATATCGGGCACCATACTGTTGTCGTTTATACCGCCACCAAAATCAATAACACTTTCATAGCCCTTGGAGTCATAGTAACCTCCTGGATCATTGAAATACTTGGCAATTTCCTCCTGTTCATCAGAAGTACTCATACTAACCACCCAGAGCACCAGAAAAACGGCCATCATCGACAGCGTAAAGTCTGCAAAGGCAATCTTCCAGGCACTGCTGTGAGCTCGATGCTTTTTCTTTTTACCGCGCTTGATGATGATGATCTGATCATTCTTATTCATGATGCAGACTTGCTTTCCATGAGCCACTCTTCCATCTGATCAAAGCTTGGTCTTACTTCCGCATAAAGCAGGCGACGACCTGCATCGACCGCGATAGCAGATGGGCGACCACTGACTTGAGCAACAATAGCCGTACGAACCACTTCAAACAGTATGACCTGCTCTTTTACATTGTGCTCTATAGCCTGTGCTATTGGTGCTGCAAGACCATAACAAAGTAATATACCCAGCAAAGTTCCTACCAGGGCCTTGGCAATAGAAACACCAATCATCTCAACCGGCCCTCCCATTACACCCATAGTAATTACAATGCCCAATACGGCAGCCACAATACCAAACCCTGGCAAACCTTCAGCCAGCGTCTGAAAACTGTGCGCCGGACGGGAAAGGTCGTCTTCCATGGTATTGATTTCACTCTCCAGCAGACCATCCAGTTCGTGAGGCTGAACCTTACCCATAGCAACCAGACGGAGATTGTCGCAGATAAAACTGGTTAATCTCGGGTTATTAATGATGCCTGACTGCTCAAAGAGTTCACTGTTCTCTGGTTCTTCAATATGGTTTTCCATCGCTGCTGCACCAGATCGGCGACGAAGTTCAAACAATTGGAACAGCAGGGTCAGAAGCTTCTGATAATAATCCTGATCAAGATGAGAATTTTTGAAAATTCCAGCAATGGCCTTTCCCGTCATTTTTACATTATGCCAGGAGTTTGAGATCAGAAAGGCAGCGGCTGCACCACCGATAATCACAACGTACTCCGGCGGTTGCCAAAGCACTCTTGGATTGCCACCAGCCAGAATAAATCCTCCCAGAACACTGGCAACCAGCAATGCCAGCCCACCCAGTTTAAGCATCATAATTCAGGTCCACTCCGATAACATGCCACGCAGTGTTTTTACTGCTTTACTGCGCAACTGGGAAATTCTTGCTTCAGTCAGATCCAGCACCCGGGCGATTTCTTTCTGGTTCATTTCTTCGTCGTAGTACAGTGCCATGATGATTTGCTCACGTTCCGGCAACTGTTTCAGTGCTGTGGAAAATGCTTTTTGAAGACGCTGCTTCATCACTGGCTGGCTGGATATATCACCTTCCAGTGGCAGACAGCTGTCACCTTTTTCCCGAAGTAGATCAAGGCTGATCACACCAACCCTATCCAGAGCAGATATGACATGCTGATAGTCGTCAATCGACATATCCACTTGCTCGGCCACCTCACGGTCATGAGGTTCTCTGCCCAGTAATTGCTGGAGTTCCCTTCGGCTCTCGCGCAGCATACGCCCCTGCTTACGAATATTTCTGGGACACCAGTCATTACGACGCAGACTGTCCATCATGGCTCCACGTACACGACTCAGGGCATAAGCTTCAAAAGGTACACCCTCTACAGGCTCATAACGCTCTGCAGCCTCCAGCAACCCGATCAGACCGGTCTGAATCAGATCATCAGTTTCCACCGCACCATCAAGTCGGTCAGCAAGATGCACCGCAACCCGCTTAACCATAGCGGCGTGCTCCATAACCAGCTGATCACGCTGCTTATTGGATCTGGGGGCTTCCTGTTCTACATACTTCATCCGGCCATGGGATGAATAGGTCAAGGCAACAGCTGTCATGATCTTTCACCCCAGTGCTTACTGAACAACAAATTCCATAAACAAAACATCGCTGAGACTTTCAATACCGTCCTGCTTCTTTAGCAGATCGCGTAAGGTGGTCAGACTCAGTTGCCGCATTTCTTCCATGGCATGCTCTGCCAGTAGCTGGTCAACGTTTTTATTGCTGTACAGCTCAAGAAATGTATTGCGCACCAGCGGAATATTATTCTCAAGTTTTGAGTGAAAGCTTTCATCCGTACTGACCAATACCGGTGTTACTTTTAAGTAGGCACCACGTCGACGGGGACTTTTTACATTCAGGATCAAAGGGTCAAGCTGCAAGTAGTAAGAGGTCAGCAAGTCCTCTTCACTGGCCTTTGCCTGATCTACCTTCAAGCCGAATACCAGCCCAATCACCAGTAATATCGCCAGGGCCAGAATATTCTGACTCCGTTTGAATAATGAAAACGACATGATTCGCTAATTCCTTAAGCAAAAGTATTAATAAGGCTGTTGTCTTTTAAAGCAACGGGCAGTTCAATCAGCTCTGCGCTGTCAAAACTGTCTTCTTCGGGCCGGAAGGCTAAACCTGAATGATGGTCAGAATCCCGCTGGCCTTGCTGGCCTGACTGATCCCGCCCGACATTCACATCCACCAGATTCATGCCCTGCTGGTCCATCGCCATTCGCAGACGATCAGCCTGACTCTCCAGCAGTTCACGTACTTGGGGAATATCGGAATTGAACTGAACACTGACGCCATTGTTCTGAACTACCAGTCGAACGCCCATGGTTCCGAGTTCTGGCGGATCAAGGCGAATCCTCGCTTCCTGCTTACCTTCACTGAGCATCGTAACCAGGCGCTGGCCAATAGCATCACTCCAGTTACGATCAGCGCTTACGTCCTGACGAACGACAGTGGTTTGAATATGAGGCAGACGAACATCATTAATCGCCTGGGTTCTCACGGTTTCAGCGGCTACTCTCACCGGCATCGGTTGTGATTCCGGTGACGTATCAGAAAGCGCAATACCTTCTACACGGGTGTGGCTTGTGCTTTGCAAATCCAGTGCTTTGTGCAGCGCCGGATCAGCCATTTTCAGGGCGATAAAATCCTGATGTCGCTGCTGGCTTTCAGCCATTCGGACCTGCTGTCCGGGCGGCATATCCATCAGTTTTCCAGCCAGTTCGGCTGGTATATCGCGCTTACCGTCCAGGCCCGTTGTTTCTTGCTGATTTTCCTTACCTGTGGTTACCGGCATATAGTCTGTCAGTGCTTTATTCATAACACTCATCAACGACAGGTTCTGAACACTGCCTGAAGCCGTACCCAGTTCACTGGCCTTTGCCACTGCCACCTGTCCGGCAGGTATTACTTGCTGAACACTGTCTGGCTGCCACTCGGCCTGGTTCTGCAGCATGGCCAGAAAACCGTGGATTTCACTGTCGTCCATTTCCTCCATGGAGGAACGAATAACATCCAGCTGTTCATCACTGAGTCCCTGTTCTTCAGCTCTCTGAAGATACTGGTCAATCAGTCGTTCAAAGCTGACACCCTGTTGCTGCTCTGTCATCGCTGCAGACTGACCAAGAATGGCTGCCAGAGGATTTTGAACAACACCCGATGGCTGGTTGTGTACCGGCTCCAAAACAGGAGTGGCTACTGGGTTCATCTACTGGCCCTTACTTCTCGATTACCTGCCGCCATCGAGGACTGATAACCTTTCAGCGCCGTTTGTTGCTGGCGGTTATCGTTCATTTTCTGCTGCAGGGTTTTACGTCTTTGTTCCGCTATGGCCAGGATTTGCTGATAGCACTGCTTTAATGCCGCTATTTCTGGCTGTAACTGTTGTTTTCGTTCTGCTGGCATACCAGACAACAACTGTCTGACATCATGGTCTATCTCAACCATGACCGACCAGTCGTTGTCTTCTGCTGCCTCTGTCAGATCCAGACGAAAGTCTGTCAGTAACTCTCTTAAATCAGGCAGCGGCATCAGGGGTCTTTTCTGGCTCTGGGGCTTTTTCTCGCTCAGGGCTACCCAACTGGTCCCAGGTGGACTTCAACTGCTGAATGATCGTTACAGCGTCATTCAACGCTTCAAGATCATTTTTCATCGACGCCTGAGTCAGATTGTTATTGCAGAACTGATAGAGATCATCCAGGTTACGGGTCATCTCTTCATTCACCGAATGGTCCAGACCGGCTCGCAGGGCATTGATAATATCCATGCTGCGACCAATGGTTTCCCCTTTCAGGGCATGGTTCTTCAGCTCAATGGCACCTTTGGCTCTGGCCAGGTTATCCATCAGATTTTCAAACAGAATCTTGACCATCTGATAAGGGTCTGCGACTTCCGCACGGGTGCGGGTCTGGTTGCTCTGGTAGGCGTTCAGGCCTCTGTTCATATTCATAACAACTATCTACAACTTAAAAAAGGGTTACAACAGGCCTGCAAGAGAGTTCTGCATCTTGGATACCGCTTCGTTCATGGCAACGTATTCATTCAGATGGCGCTGATAAACAGACTGAAAACGTTTCTGAACATCGACCACATTTTTATCCACGCCTTTAAGGTCTTCATTCAGGCTCTTGATGCGCGTATCAATCAGGCCTTCTTTGGGAATATAAGGATTAGAACCCGAGCTGGAATCATCCGTCTCGTCTTCGTCATCTTCATCGTCGTCCTTACTGGCTTCAGGGCGACCGATGTATTTGGTGGCTACGTCCTTAAAGTCCTTCATGGAATCCATAAAGACTTTGGTCACCTCTTCCGGATCTTCTTCCAGCGCTTTCTTCAGCTTGGCCGAGTCCACCTCAAGCTCACCGTCACGATCGGTGACAATACCCAGACTGGCCAGAGATTTATAAGGCCCGCTGTGCTCTTTCTGAACCACACCACGCAATTCATTACGAATAGACGACACCATTGAATCACTGGCCAGAGGCCCACGGGAGCGGTTTCCGGTCGCTTCATCAATGGAGGTTTTGGTCAGCTTGCTGATGGTCTTTAACAGAGTATTGAGCTCATCCACCACGTCTTTACCGGATGACTTCATAGTGGAGGTGTCAGGGTTGATGTCGAAGCGAATCGCCTTGCCGTCAGTGCTTTCCTTCAGGTCGAGCGTCACGCCTTTAATAACATCATCAACATTGTTGTCACTGCTTTTCAGCTTGATACCGTCGAGGTAAAATTCGGCGTCTTTAGCCTCTTCCAGTATCTTTCGGGAAGCAGTATCAAAATTGGCATCACCAGGCTTTGGCATAATGATGTCAGAACCATCTTTCTCCATCCTGATTTCATGATCCTCGCCGGTTTCCTTCGAGGTCATGGTCAGATAAGTATGGTCACCGTCGCTGACAATACTGGCAATCACGCCCGGATTATCGTCGCTGTCATTAATCTTGTTGGCCAGCTCGGCCAGAGTTTCACCAGCCGCTACGTCAATGGTCAGATCTTTATCGCCAACAGAAAACTTATAGCTGCCAACATCACCCGCTTTCACTTCGTTGCTGCCGGAATCAGAATTGAAAGCCTGAATCTTGCTCTGCGTCGCCAGCTGGTTAACCTGCAGCTGGTAAGTATTCGCTACCGCTTTATTATCAACAGAAACACCGACCATCTTTTCATTGTCTTCGGTGATATTAACTTTCAGGGAACCAAAGGTAGACGGCTTTGACAGTTTATCCAGGGCATTATAGAAATCGTTCAGGCTATCCGAGAGTTCGTTCAGAGCCTTGACTTCATTATTAATATTGCCTTTTTTCAACGCCAGTTGATTGGCCTTTGGCTGAGTCTGAGCCGTTGCCATCTGCCTGGCTAGGGCATGGATATCCACACCTGAGCCTGCTGAAGTTACGCTGCCTACCATCGTACTATCCTTATTCATTCGTATCGGGCTGCTTCGAGCCAGAGACTATGATTCTTTTATTGCAAAAAGCAGGCCATAAACTCAACAGTGAGTGCAGAGTCGTCAGCCCAAACCTATATCAAAGCTTCACGCCTTTTCATCCACCAGCAGGCCGGTCTTCTTTTCGGCCGACATGCTTTTCACAAACTGTCCGGCGTTAATGGTTTGCAAGTGCTCACCGGCACTGGTTCGAAGTTCCACCATCAGTTCACCGGGCGTTCGTTCGACAATGCGAATATCCAGTTTTTTTAGATGTTCCCGCTCGGAACGACTGGCAATCAGTGATTCCAGCTGCTTCCGGAAGTTATCTTCCGCTTGCTCTGTAGCCTGATCATCGCCCTGAACCGAACGTGTTTCCGCTACCGGCTCAACGGCACTTACCTTGCTGTTTACAGGTATCAGGCTGGTATCAGTGATACTGCTCACGACCCACGACTCCTTCAATTAAACCTGATTAATAAACGACAATTTTAGACAATAGTTAAGATAGGCAGGAGTAAATAAGGCAGTATTCAGGCATAAAAAAAGCAGCTCCGGAGAGCTGCTTTCAGTACCGCTGTGAGTTTATTAACCCAGCAGACGAATCGCGTTCTGAGGCAGGGCTTTTGCCTGTGCCAGAATGGTAGAACCGGCCTGCATCAGCATCTGGCTGCTGGTCATGGACACGGTTTCTTTAGCGAAATCGGTGTTCAGAATACGGTTCTGGGAAACACCCATATTTTCTTCGATGTTGGAGAGGTTGCTTACTGTGGATTCGAGGCGGTTTTGAACGGCACCGAGGTCGGCGCGTTGTTCGTCAACTTGGGCCAAGGCTGAGTCCAGAACAATAGCTGCTTTCTGAGCACCTTCTTTATTGTTCAGGCTAATACCATTGACACCTCCCAAACCAGTGCCAGTTACGTTACTACCCATTGCTGCATCCAATCCAGCATCAGAGCCTACATACTCAATTCCACCAGCCTCGGTAACAACTGCTTTTGCATCAATTTTCTCTGCAGATAGAGCTTTGTTCAACTGGCTTGCAGCCGTTTCAAGACTCTCACCTGCCTTAATGACAACGCTTTCAGTGCCAATGGTAACTGTTTCACCATCTGTCTTCTTATTAGTGATGCCTACACTACTATCGATTTTCTGAATATCAGTTCCCAACTTGTCCGCACCCATATCCTTAACACCAAAAGAAATAGTTTCAGAGGCATTGGAGCCAATCTGGAAGGACATATTTTCAGAGTTACCGTCCAGCAGTTTAATACCGGCAAAGTTAGTAGTATCAGAAATACGGTCAATTTCAGTAACCAGCGCACCAATCTCTTTCTGCATGGCACCACGGTCTTTCGCTGTATTACTATCGTTAGCAGACTGCAGCGCCAGGTCACGCATACGATTCATGATATTAGAATCTTCCTGCATGGCACCTTCAGCAGTTTGTGCCATGGAGATTGCATCGTTGGCGTTACGCTGGGCTACACCCAGACCATTCATCTGGGTGGCCATACGGTTGGAGATCTGCATACCGGCTGCATCGTCAGACGCAGAGTTAATACGCTTACCGGTAGACAGCTTGAGCATGCTGTCCTGCAGGGTGTTCTGGGAAGTGTAAAGGTTGTTGCGCGCCATCATGGCGGAGGCATTGGAATTAATACTGATCATGAGAGCGGCTCACTTACTGTTGTATTTTATACGATGACTGTTTGGCAGTGATCAACAGGACCTTCCCAAACTTGTACTCTTAATAAACGACAGTAATCAGAAAGTCTTAAACAGTTTTAACCCGTTAGAAAACAAAATATCAGAAACGGAAACTCCCGCACAAAGGCGGGAGCTTGCTGTACTGCTTGTACTTCTTAAATGGGCTGAAAGAATTAACCCAGCAGACGAATCGCGTTCTGAGGCAGGGCTTTCGCCTGAGCCAGAATGGTGGAACCGGCCTGCATCAGCATCTGACTGCTGGTCATGGAAACGGTTTCTTTGGCGAAGTCGGTGTTCAGAATACGGTTTTGGGAAACACCCATATTTTCTTCAATGTTGGAGAGGTTGCTTACTGTGGATTCGAGGCGGTTTTGAACGGCACCGAGGTCGGCGCGTTGTTCGTCAACTTGGCTGAGTGCAGCATCAAGAATTACTGCAGCTTGTTGTGCACCAGCACTACTAGACAGATCTATATCATCTACACCTTTTTGAGCTGTTGTACCCGCAGCAAGTGCAGCTACACCACCAACTGTCATACCAATCAATGAAGCGTCTGAACTCTCCGCTGTCAACTCAAAAGTACCCACACCAGTTCCACTAGCTGGCTCTTTATATGCTACAGAAAGCCCGTCTACTGATTCAGACAGTGCTGCTGCTGCATCACTCAGAGACATTCCCTCTTTAAGATCAACATTCTTTGCAGCAATTTTACCATCAGTCGATGCTCCTATCGCAACTGTCATATCTGCTGATAACTTACCACCCTTCACATCATCCGAGTCAATTACAGCAGCAGTACCACCAGATGCCCCCCCAGCAACACTTGCCGTACTCAGCTCTCCAAGCTTATCCGCCCCCATATCCTGAACACCAAAAGAGATAGTTTCAGAAGCATTGGAGCCAATCTGGAAGGACATATTATCAGAAGAACCGTCCAGCAGTTTAATACCCGCAAAGTTGGTGGTATCAGAAATACGGTCAATTTCAGTAACCAGTGCACCAATCTCTTTCTGCATCGCACCACGGTCTTTATCAGTGTTGCTGTCGTTAGCAGACTGCAGCGCCAGGTCACGCATACGGTTCATGATATTGGTGTTTTCCTGCATGGCACCTTCAGCGGTTTGGGCCATGGAGATCGCATCGTTGGCGTTACGCTGGGCAACGTTCAGGCCACTCATCTGAGTGCCCATACGGTTGGAGATCTGCATACCGGCGGCATCGTCAGCAGCGGAGTTAATACGCTTACCGGTAGACAGCTTGAGCATGCTGTCCTGCAGGGAGTTCTGGGAAGTGTAAAGGTTGTTGCGCGCCATCATGGCGGAGGCATTGGAGTTAATACTGATCATGAGAGCGGCTCACTTACTGTTGTATTTTATACGATGACTGTTTGGCAATGATCAACAGGACCTTGCCAAAAGTTGTTACCTTAATAAACGACAATAATCAGATAGCCTTAAACAGTTTTAACTCGTTTGAAAACAAAATATCAGAAACACAAACTCCCGCACAAAGGCGGGAGCTTGTTGTACTGCTTGTACTTCTTAAAGGGGCTGAAAGAATTAACCCAGCAGACGAATCGCGTTCTGAGGCAGGGCTTTTGCCTGAGCCAGAATGGTAGAACCGGCCTGCATCAGCATCTGGCTGCTGGTCATTGACACGGTTTCTTTGGCGAAGTCGGTGTTCAGAATACGGTTCTGGGAAACACCCATGTTTTCTTCGATATTGGAGAGGTTGCTTACTGTGGATTCCAGACGGTTTTGGACGGCACCGAGGTCGGCGCGTTGTTCATCCACTTGCGCAAGCGCGCCATCCAGAATTTCAACCGCCTGATGAGCGCCAGCTGCTGTTTTCAAGTCAATATCTTTTAGTGACTTTTCACCACCTGTCAAACCAGTTTGGGCAGTCAGAGTTACATCATCAGTACCAGATGAACCACTTGCAACCGAGACAGCAGCATCTGTTTTAGAAGTCAAAACCAAAGCGCCGTCAACAACCTCTGCTTTAGTATCTGCATCTGCTTCACCGTTTATTGCCGCGGCTAAATCACCAACCTCCTTATTTGCAGCAAGGGAGATACTTTCTCCACCGACATCAATTACAGCAGCGTTACCAGCTGCTGATTCGTCTAAAACAGCTTTTAAGTTATCCGCACTAAGCGTAACTTTAGATGCTGTTGTGGTACCTTTAAGTTCAGAAGCAGACATATCCTGAACACCAAATGAAATAGTCTCAGATGCATTGGAACCAATCTGAAAAGACATATTGGCAGAATCACCATTCAACAGATTGATGCCTGCAAAATTAGTGGTCTCAGAGATGCGGTTCACTTCTTCAGTCAGTGCACCTACCTCCTTTTGCATAGCCTTACGGTCTTCAAGCTTATTAGAATCGTTAGCAGATTGCAGCGCCAAGTCACGCATACGGTTCATGATATTGGTATCTTCCTGCATGGCACCTTCAGCGGTTTGTGCCATGGAGATTGCATCGCTGGCGTTACGCTGGGCAACACCCAGGCCATTCATCTGGGTGGCCATACGGTTGGAGATCTGCATACCGGCGGCATCGTCAGACGCAGAGTTAATACGCTTACCGGTAGACAGCTTAAGCATGCTGTCCTGCAGGGTGTTCTGGGAAGTGTAGAGGTTGTTGCGCGCCATCATGGCGGAGGCATTGGAGTTGATACTAATCATAAATTATTGCTCTCTTAAAAACCGAGGGATGGCGATCCCTGCTATTCCGCCCCTGCTTCAAATACGATGCTTGTGGAGCTAATAACTAATAAACGACACAGTATTTATTTTCTTAAACGGTTTTCTTTCTATCAGTGTCCGTTACCGAAATAATGGGATGGTATAGGCTGAAAGGGGCACACACGGATTCTAAGCCTGCTGAAACAGCAGTAAGGAAGGGCGTTATGGCTGGTCAATGGCAAGGCCAGCCATGGATAAGTACAACTATTTCTGTAGCCATACTTAATCGAATATTAAATTGTCTTTTCCCCGCCTACGGCGGGAAATGACATAGAATTCATATGCCTGTTAGATAAAGTTAAACAGATTAATTTTACTCACCATGGCAAAGGCTTTCTGTCCTGCTTCCAGCTGCAGCTTTTTAATCGCAAACTCGGACGTTGCCTTGGCCATATCCACATCTTCCAGACTGCTGATCAGCGACTTGTTAAAGGTCTGCATTTCAGAGTTACTGTCAGCCGCCAGCTCCAGGGTTTTCATGGACGCACCGATCTCGGTTAAACCACGGTTCATCTGTCCCTGAGACTGATCAACCGCCTCGATCGTATTCGCCAGAATCTCTTTGAAGTCATCATCACTGAGATCCTTGTCACCCGCCCTGGTTACAAACTCTTCCAGCGCATTGAAAATATTGCTGGTGTCGACTGAATCGTTGAAATCACTTTTATCGGTGCCAGGCGCTGCTTCAATATCGAGGTTGAACAGGTCTTTAACCGTCGTACCCAGTTTTACTTTCTGGGAATCACTGACCTGTACCTTTCGAACATCGTCAGTGCCGCCGACTTTATGCTTACCCGCTGTTTCGGAAACCGGAGCCTTGTCACCTTGGGTGCCTGCAAAGATATGTTCACCACTGCCCGCCTTGGTGTTTGCCAGATCCCGGAGGTTACCGACCAGCAGTTTAATTTCCTGCAAATTAGCACTGTCAGTACGATCCTGAGCCGCCGAGCCGGTAGCCAGTACCAGATCACGCACCCGGTTCATCACATTACCCATTTCTTTCATGGAGGTTTCTGTAAGGGACAGGGCATTTTTGGAGCTATCGATGTTTTTCTTATGGTTCTCCAGACGACCAATATCGTCCTGAAGCCCCAGCAACTGGTTAGACGCCAGCACATCGTCGGAAGGCGACAGAATGCGTTTACCGGAACTCATCTGCACCAGCAACTTATTCATCGAGGTGGACGTGGAGTTCATATTGAACTGCATGTTGCTGTTTAACTGCAGAGTACTGACACGCATAGCGTTTCCTGTTTAAACACGTTCCGTTTAATCGGTATAAGGCTGCTTCAAGCGGAAACAGCCGTAAAATTCAGAGCTGAATCACAATCTCAACAGTGTATTCAGCATTTCATTGGTAGCAGAGATGACTTTGGCATTGGCGTTATAAGCCTGCTGGAACACCACCATTTGTGCGGCTTCCTCGTCCAGATTGACGCCTGCCACGCCCAGCAACTTGCTGTTGGCGGTCTGGTGAATCTTGCTGCTGGCTTCAAAGCCTGCTTTTGCAGCGGATGTCTTACTGGCGGTGTTAACAACCAGAGCCTTATAAGCGCCGGACAAGGTCTTTTTTGAACCTGTAGGGCCTACCAGTTTACGATCCTGAATATCGGTGAGTTTGATCAGGTTTTCGTTGTTACCCGGCTTACCTTTTTCACTGGCAAACGCCAGTTGACGGGTATCAGTAATAGCGACTTTGAGAGTCGCGGCAGCGTCGTTCGGACCAATATCAAACAGCGGCTTGCCTGCGTCATCGTTCAGGTCAAAACCAACGGCCTGCTGATCATTAAAGGCTGTTGCCAATGCCAATGCCTGCTCATTCAACGCTTCTCTTGCTGGCAACAAGGTTTTGTCGCGAAAATCCAGATGCGCTTCCAGAGCACCACCGACTGTACGCAACAGTTTTTCAGAGTCTCCGCTCTTCAGACCGATACGCACCATGTCCTTATCAGGGTTACCTGGCATCAGCGTCAGCTCATTCGCCTTGTTGCTGACCACCAGCGGTTCACCACTGCTGGTAAATAGGCCTACGGTGTTGTTCTCGTTGAAGCTGACATCCACACCTACCATCTCGGACAGCTTTCGAACCGCAATATCACGTTCGTCCAGCAGCTCAGGCGATACCTTGCCGGCGGCATTCTGTTTGGCGATATCGGTATTCAACCGCGCCACCTGCTTTAACACCGCATTGGCTTCACCGGTCATGGTTCGCAGCTGCTCATGAGTATCGTTCAGCTGGTCATTCATGCGGTCTGATAAACCATTGAAACGAGCCGCCAAATCGCCCGCATCAGACAGAACCTGCTGACGGAAAGCCGGGTCCATCGGGTCGGCCTGTGCCGCATTGAGGGATTTGAAAAAGGTGTTCAAGGAAGGAGACAGCGTCATGCCTTTAGCACTGACGGCTTCTTCCATCTTGGTCATCTGATTGCTAAGCGTGGCCGCATAACCAAGGTTGGTGGCCGCATCCTGCAACTGACCGGTATAAAAACGATCAGAAATACGTTCGATCGTTTCAACAGAAACCGAACCATTATCTTCTGTTGTATAAAACGCCTTCTGTCGGGAGTAACCCAGCACAGAGGCATTGGCAATATTCTTACTGGTGACGTTCAGTGACATGGACGCCGCACTCATGCCGGCGATTCCGTTGTTCAACATACTCATACAATCTTTATTCCGGCAGAATCAGTGAATAACTTTATAAACGACAGAGTTATAGCTTTCTTAAAACAACCACTCCCTAACTCATCGAGCAGAAGAATTTACTGATAAGAAGGTTGCTCCAGTGTCGAGCAAGGTCTGGACTGTATTTATCTTTCAAAGGGCAGGAAGCCCTGCTAGCGAATCTGACCAGGGAAGGTCAGTTGAGCGGAAAGATAAATACAGTTCAGGCCGTCAAGCATCATTCCGACAATCAACCCTGTCTCTTTTCCACCTGAGCAATAATCTGCTCAGCCAACCCCAACCCTCGGGTGCGAGACATTTCAATAGACAACTGAGTATCCTGCCACTCCTGCCACATCTTCATATCACTGCCGGTAAACGGGCTGTCTTCGGCAAACACATCGCCCGCCTTCCGCATACTCTTCATCATCTGCTCCATCATCAGAGCTTCAAAATCCTGAGCCACTTCCTGCAAGGCTTCACTGTCATTGCGGCCACGAACCACTGGCCTGGCCTGATCAAACATACTGCGTGACTGCAGGGCAATAACGTCAGTATTCAGCATTCCATCGGACATATTACTTCTCCTACATCACTATCAGCTCGGCCTTCAGGGCACCCGCTTCTTTCAATGCCTGCAACACCGCCATCAAATCTCCGGGCGTTGCCCCTACCTTATTAATGGCATTAACCACATCCTGCAGAGAGTTACTGCCGGACATCATAAACAGTCGTTTCTCACCCTGATCAACACTGATCTCACTGTCGGGGGTGACCGTCGTCTTTCCCTTACTGAACGCACCCGGCTGGCTGACATTAAAATCTTCACGAATACTGACCACCAGATTGCCATGACTAACCGCTGCTGTTTTCACCCTGACAAACTCATTCATTACCACAGTGCCTGTGCGACTGTTGATAATAACCTTGGCCAGCGTATCGCCTTCATCTACGTCCATACGCTCCAGCACCGACATATAGGCCACTCGCTGACTGGCATCGGCCGGAGCATTAATTCGCACCTGAACCCCATTTTCGGCACGGGCAACATCCGGCCCAAAGGTATTGTTGATCGTCTCAACAATATTACCTGCCGTAGTAAAACTCGGCTCACGAAGGTTCAGAAAGATATGTTCACGACTGGCAAAAGTACTGGGCACCGCTCGCTCGATAATGGCACCGGATGGTATTCGAGCCACTGTTGGTACATTAACCGTGATACTGGAACCATCCCGGCCTTCAGCACTGACGCCGGTCGTCATCAAACTGCCCTGGGCAATGGCATAAACAACACCGTCGACGCCTTTTAGTTGTGACATCAACAATGTGCCACCCTTAAGGCTTTTCGCATCACCAATCGATGACACAGTGATATCAATCGCCTGACCCGGGCTGGCAAAAGGCGACAGGGTTGCCGTAACGGAAACCGCCGCAACGTTTTTCAGGTTTGGATCAACACCTTGAGGTAGCTGAACCCCTAACTGACGCAGCATGTTCTTCATGGACTGGGAGGTAAAGCGGGTGTTACTGGTTCGGTCACCCGTGCCCAGCAAACCCACCACAAGACCATAACCCACCAGCTGATTACTGCGCACGCCGGTTACATCCACCAGATCCATCAACCGGGCGGCACTGGCATTTACGGAGAACAACATTAATCCCGCTGCCAACCAGCGCACCGATCGCAATACTTGCTCTGAAAATCTCATTGGATCAGCCTCTTACATCGGAAACAGCGGGTGATTAAAGGCTCTGGATAACCAGCCCTGGGCGTTCACTTCTGCCACCGAGCCTTCTCCGGAATAAGAGATACGGGCATTGGCCAGACGCTGGGAGGAAACGGTGTTATCCGGGGTAATATCTTCCGGGCGCAAGATGCCGGAAATGCGGATGAACTCATCGCCCTGATTCAAACGAATGCCCTTCTCTCCGCGAACCACTAAAGCACCATTTGCCAGCACCTTGACGACAGAAACGGTAATAGAGCCACTCAGCATATTTTCCTGAGAACTTGAGCCCTTACCATTGAAATCCCGCTTTAGATCAATCTTCGATTCCTTACCAACCGTACCCCAGAGTTTGGGAATAGGCAGTTCAAACTTGTTATCCTTCTTGAGACTGGTGCCCGCTGATTTGCTGGAACGGGTTTTCTCATCCAGTTTTACCGTGAGAATGTCACCAACCTGATAGGCCATACGGTCTGCAAACAGGTTGTTGGCATAAACCGGGTTATAGAGGCTGCCATCAATGGCCTGCCGTGCTTCCGGTTCGGGCAGCGGTGGTGGCGCCCAGTCGGCAGAATCCTTTTTCTGCAAAGGCACTCCCGAACAGCCAGCCAAAAACAAAACCACCGGCAGCAGGTAACGAATCATCAGCTTCGCTCCTTACAGGGTCTGGTTGGCAAACTGCATCATTTCATCTGCAGTGGAAATAACCTTGGCGTTCATTTCGTAGCCACGCTGGGCAGTGATCATGCTGACCATCTCTTCCACCATATTAACGTTGGAAGATTCCAGTGTGTGCTGCTTGATCTGACCCGAACCGTCCTGTCCCGGAATAGCCTGCACTGGCTGGCCACTGGAGCCTGATTCTGCAAACAGATTAGAACCCAGCGCTGCAAGGCCCGCCGGATTAATAAAACTGGCCAGAGTAATCTGTCCGACTTCCTGCGGTGTCGGGTTACCCGCCAGAGTGACACTGACCATGCCATCGGCACCAATAGTGACTCCAATGGCGTCTTCCGGAATCTGAATCGCCGGTTCAAGCGGGCTGCCGTTGGCTGTTACCATTTCGCCGTCAGAGTTCAGGTGAAACTGACCATTACGGGTGTAAGCCATAGTGCCATCGGCACGGGATACCTGGAAAAAGCCTTTGCCTTCAATAGCCATATCCAGAGCGTCACTGGTGGTCTGATAAGCGCCAACCGTAAACACCTTCTGGGTTCCAGCCACACGAACACCGGTACCCAGCTGAACACCGTTAGGGATTTCATTGCCTTCGGTATTATCAGCACCGGGTTGACGCTGGACCTGATAGAACAGGTCTTCAAAAACAACACGGTCTCGTTTGAAACCAATGGTGTTGACGTTGGCCAGGTTGTTGGCAATAACCGACAGTTGTTTATCCTGAGCGGTAAGACCGGTTTGTCCGGTAAGCAGTGCAGAGTTCATAGTTATAAATAGTTACTACAATTCGATAATGATTTTTTGTACCGCCAGCTATACATCAGCAAGCAGTAGGCAAATGTCAGGCCCGGAGCAGTTTATCGCCGGAAGCGCCAATATTTTCCATCGACTTCATGGTTTTCAGCTGCATTTCATACTGACGACCCAGCTCAATAAACGACACCATCTCTTTCACGGCGTTAACGTTACTGCCTTCCAGTATGCCGGAAGAAACTCGGATGGCCGGATCAGCCGGTAACGGGTCTGGAACATCACGTCGAAACAGACCATCCTGACTCTTGCTGATATCAGCTGCCGCCGGGTTAACCAGCTTCAATACACCAATTTCAGCCAGTGCATTTTCCCGGGCCCCCTGAGGTTTAACTGTTATACGACCGTCACTACCCACTTCCACTCTCTCGAACGGGGGCAGGACAACAGGCCCGGCATCACTAAGAACGGCATGACCATCGCGGGTCTTCAACATACCGGCTTGATCAACCATAAAGCTGCCAGCACGGGTATAGGCCTCTTTACCCTTATCATCCAAAACGGCAAACCAGCCTTCGCCATTAATGGCCACATCCAGACTTCGACCCGTCTGCATCATTGGGCCACTTTCAAAACTGCTCCATTGCTGGCTATCAATCTTTTCACCGGCGGCGGCATTTTCAGCCGCCTCCATGGTGCTCAGATAATCAGCACGAAAACCGGAAGTGGAGAGGTTCGCCAGATTGTTCGCGTGCACCTGCTGTTTTTGCATGATGCGCACGGTACCTTCAAGAGCTGTGCTCAATACACTGTTCATGATGGCTCCTTAAAGAGTGCTGATCAGCATGCTGGTGTTTTCCTTAAAGGCCGAAATGGATTTGGTGTTAGCCTGATAGGCACTCTGGGCAACAATCATATCCACCAGTTCCATGCTCATATCAACATTGGAATTTTCTCTAGCGCCACCTTTCAATGTGCCTGACTTACCGGCACCTGGCAGACCCACCAGAGCATCCCCTGATTCAACGGACGCTGACCAGCTTGTATTTCCTGCTGCTTTCAGACCGTCATTATTGGCAAAGGTCGCAACTGGTACATAGCCCTGTTTCTGGCTCTGACCGTTGGAGTAGGTAGCAACAATGGCACCGTCGGCACTGATCGAAATGCCATAGAAGTTACCCGCCGCATAACCATTCTGCTTATTGGAACTGACAGAGAAGTCATTACCAAACTGGGTCAATTGAGACACATTGATATCCAGCTTCATCTCGGCAGAGCCGTTACCGAAATTATGAGTAAGAGCAACACTGGCCGGAATCTTCACTTTACCGTTGTTATCAAAGGTCAGCGTATCTGTCTTGATCGCTTTATCACCGTCCATAAAACGAGCTTCCCAGGTACTCTCACCCGTCGCAGCATTCACTCCGATCTTGGTGTAATAGGCAGAGATCTGTTTTTCGTTACCGAGGCTGTCATAAACCGTGGTGGTAGTGGTTGAGTGATAAGTGTCGGTTTTGGTTCGATCGAATGTTTTGGTCGCTCGATCGATCAATTCAGAACGGGCATCCAGATTGGCTACCAGCTTGGCAGTAGAGGTCGTCTTCGCCTTCATGTCTGCATTATTTATTTTCAGTTCAACCAGCTGGCCTTCAATCACTTTGCCATTGTCGTCAGTGGCATAACCCATGACCTTGAAGCCTTGTGGATTAACGAGAAAGCCATCCTTATCAGCATTAAAATTACCCGCACGGGTATAAAAATCCTGACCGTTGCTGTTGCGAGTTATGAAGAAACCATTACCCTTGATCGCCAGATCCGTAGCACTGGTGGTACTGACGGTATTACCCTGAGAAAAGTTCGTCTCTATTCCTGATACAGCAACACCACCACCGCTGGAGGCTGCCGAGTAGACATCCGCAAACTGCACATCCATTGCCTTGTAACCAACGGTGTTGGCGTTTGCGATATTGTTACTGATGATACTCAGGCTTTCACTGGCGGCCTTCAGACCACTGACACTGGTGTTCATAGACATATTATAAAATTCCCTGAAATGTCTGATCAGTTAAAGAGTTCGAAACAGGCTGTCTCGTAAGGTTGCAGGCTTTCGCCCCAGCTGCTTCTTCATAGTGCGGCTGTTATAGAAAGGATTTTGCGTCCAGGTTTCACCATTCCGGTTATTACTGGCTGCCTTTCTGTTGAGATTGGGCAGCGAACGGTTCTGTCCGGACGCTGTCAGAGCCGCCACTGCGACCTGCTGTTCTTTCTCAGGCTCACCCTGAAATTCAGTCACTGCAAAGAGGGGCACCAGGCCAATACCGACCAGGTCGACCAGAACATCTTTGGCTTGACCAGGTACAACGACACTTTTGACAATGCTGCTCTGGGCAATACTTTGCTCTACACGATTACCATTACTGATGGCATAGGCTCGCATCTGGTAATCACCGTCTTCCAGGTTCTTTTCCAGATCAGCCAGCTCGAAAGAGATGCGGCCCTTTTTCTGAGCACCCAGTTTGAGTTCCGCCAGCGGGTCCGTTCTTGCAGGATCCAAACCGGATTTATAAACATTGACGACCAATTGAGCCGTCGAGGCAGTCAACAGAACATCGCCTGTTGGATGGCGACCGTCTTCTACTTTAAAGATGCTGGCCACCACCATCACTTTCTTGCCCACCAGCCCTGACGCATACAACCCCTGTGACTGATAGACCTGAGTGCTCAGCCCTTTCATTACCGTTACCAGTTCTGCGTTCTGCTGCATCATGGTCAGACTGGATAATTGCTGAACCATGACCGCCTGATCCATTGGCTTGCTGGGGTCCTGATATTTCATCTGGGTCATCAACATCTGCATGAAAGCATCTGCGTCCAGCTTCTGATCAGCGTGAGCACTTATGGATACCGTTAACAGCGGCAGCAGTAATGCCAGAATCCTGATTAGTGACATCAATCAACGCCCCAGTGTCAGCAGCTTTTCCTGCATACTGCGAGCATTGGACATAACCTCAACACTGGTTTGATAACTGCGGGTCGCCATCATCATTTCCGACATTTCTTCAATAATGTTGACGTTGGGGTAGTAGACATAACCATTGTCGTCAGCCATCGGATTACCCGGCTCCAGCGCCATAACGGGCTGATTCTCGCTGACAGACATTCCGATGACCTGCACCGGACTGCCGAGGCTTGATGAAGCGGATGAGAGCATCTCGGCAAAAACCGGCTTTCTGGCCTGATACACTTCTTTCGGGTCGGAAGTGGCATTTTTGGCATTGGCCATATTGCCGGCAATGGTATTCAGTCTTGTGGTTTGAGCCGCCATGCTTGAGCCGGCAATGCTGTAGATACTATTTAGAGACATAAACGCTGGTTACTTCCTTTTACTCGGGGCTGCTTTCACAAAGCTGCTTTCAAAAAGCCATCTTCTCTAGAAAATGACTTAGCCGTTAATGGCTCGTTCCAGCCCTTTCAACTTCATATTCAAAAAGGTAAAGCTGGTTTCAAATGCCATTCGGTTACGCATGAAAGCGGCCTGCTCATAACCCAGTTCAACACTGTTTCCGTCCACAGCCTTGCCTTCAGCGTCTCTTTCATACGCTGCAGTGACAATGCTTTCAGAACCCGGAAGCACCAGCTTGTTGCTGCGCATACCCGCTGCAGCTTCCGTGTCGGAGCTCTGGTTTATCTGCTGCTCAAACACTTGCTTAAAGTTGAGGTCACGAGCCTTATAGCCCGGCGTTTCCATATTAGAAATATTACCGGCGATAACTTCCGCACGACTTGCCCGAAACTGAAGCGTAGCGGGCAACACACCCAATGCACCGTCTATGGATATAGCCATTCCTGTTCCTTTCAGCGACTGCTGAATCTCACTTGCTAATAATTAGTCTTATGCTGTAGCAAGCGGCATGCCAGTTTACTCAGCTGATGGCTCAGCTATGAAAACTGTGAGCCCATCGACAGATGTTTTTCACTCAACCACTTCCTCGCAGCGAGAATCGACTGGACTATCAGCAGCGAATCATTAACCTAGGAAACACAACAATTTCAGCCCCACTCATGCGGAAAGTATCTTCCTCGGTATTACCACTTACATGACCAACGACCTATACAATCGAGTGGTTATCCTTGCGTTAACCCTCTGCTCCTGCGTTTGCGAAGCCAGCTCGTCACCTCTTCAGCAGCAGTTGCTGCTCGCAGCCGAACAGGCACTGATAACAAAAGCCAGAAAACTGAAAAACGATCACAAGGCCGCTCGCTACTCCATAGACGATATCTCAATACCCGGAAGCATTAGCCTCCAGCCGTGCAAGCAGCTACCGGACGTTAAGATCAGCACAGCACCAAGGGCTGGCAGGCAGAGGTTAAAACTGAGTTGCCCCGAAAATGGTTGGGCGTTGTTTGCCAGTGGCACAATCCGGTTATACAAACCGGTACTAACCAGCCTGACACTTCTTTCTGCTGGAACAAAGCCTGGCATCAGCCAGTTACAGTGGCAGGAAAAAGATATAGGTGAACTTCGACGAGGCTATCTCACGTCCCTGAATGAACTGAGAGACAGGCAAGCCAGGCGACAGATCAAAGCGGGAACAACACTTACTCCTGCGATGTTTAAACCGGAAGAGATTATTCAAAGAGGGGAGGAAGTTATTCTGATCGTAAAAACCAGCACTCTGGAGATCAGCATGCCCGGAAGATCCATGGAAAAAGGTACTATGGGAAAGCAGATTCGCGTTCGAAATCTGTCCAGCAATAAAGTTGTCAGGGGAATTGTTTCCGGAAAAGGATTTATTACTGTTCAGTAACATTTAATTATTTCCTCCCCGAGGCGTTTCCTTAAGTACGACCCAGCCCTGCCACCCCAATTGATCTGGTGTAATATAGGCGCCTGACTACTCGCTGAAACCTGTGAGCCAAATAACCATGACAACTATTTCCGATATCCGCTCCAGCACCCCTATTCGCTTCAGCTCTGAGCGCAAGCAGACCGAGACCAAAGAGCTGCCTGTCAGCACTGTCAGCCTTAGCGATACATCTGAAGTGCTGACCAAGGCTGAGGAATACACCAAACGTGTTCCCGACGTTGATGAAGCCAAAGTAGCTGAAATCAAAACTGCTATCGCAAACGGTGATTTCAAGCTCAATCACGACCGACTGGCACAGAAAATGCTCGACTTTGAACTGACTCTTTTTGACTGATCATTTTTGATCGAGCCTCAGGTTTTTCTCATGCCCCAACAAGCGATTTTAGACACCCTTCTGGATGAACTGGAACTCTATGAAGAGTTACTGGAAACCCTGCACGTTCAGCAGGAACAGCTATCCGGACGGGAAAGCAAAGGGCTGGAACAAAGTGCCGAAATTATTGTAAGTCTGGTCACCGAAACCCGTGACAACCGCAAGGTTCGATCGCAACTGCTGGCAGATCTGGAACTGGAAAATACTCCGGAGGGAATGGATATTTATCTTTCCGAACTCCCGGCATCCAGACAGGTTGAAGCAACAGAAACCTGGGAAGAGCTGGTTGAGCTGGTTGCCGAATGCAAAGCCGTCAATCAGGTCAATGGCCAACTGTTGAACATACAACAACAGATGACCGAGAACCTGCTTCAGCGTCTGGATATCCAGAATACTCACCCTGCCTATTCTTCTGATGGCCATCAGAAAAAAGAGCACAGTGCTCTTTATCAAACCAGCACTTGAGCCTTTATCAAACCAGCGCCTGAACGTTATTTTTCAAAAAGCAAGCTTCCGGTCAAAGGGAATTTGACCCATAGCTCATGCGGGCCGAAAACTCATCCAGCAAACTCTGCTCCTGTTTCTGCAGCTTTTTATTTAACAGAATCTGATGACGACCCAACAGATGCTCGGCCGTTTTAACCTGTCGTTTTTCCTGCTGATAAGATTCCTGAACGGATTGACACTGAACCTCCTGCACTGCCACCTGATGCTGCTGATGGCGAACCGCGTGATCCACCCTTTCCACCATCATCTGGGCACTGTTCAGAGCCAGGCCACTGGCCTGCTTATTGGTACTCCAGACATAGCCCTGCCGGTATTCTTCCAGCTGCTCTAATCGTTGTTCTTCCTGAACAAGACGACTCTGCTCAGCCACCAGAGCATCTTTCGCCTTATCACACGTCATTTGACGAATAATGAGCAATCGATTCAGCTGTTTTTTTCTTTTCACACTCAGTCCCTGGAAAATCAATCTCTACCAGAGGTTATGCAATTGCTGTACCGACTCGTCAAAATCAGAGGCTTCGAACATACCCTGAGTGAGCATATTCGACATGGATGGATAGAGTGAGAAAGCCTGATCAATTTCCGGGTCTGTTCCCTGACGATAGGCACCCAGAGTCAAAAGCTCTTTGTTTCGACTGTAAAGGGAAAGCGTTTTCCGGAACTTCAACGCCCTATCAAGATGCTGCTTATCCACCACCTGCGGCATCACTCGGCTTACGGATTGTTCTACGTCGATAGCCGGATAATGACCTGACTCGGCCAGCTCACGGCTCAACACAAAGTGGCCGTCCAGAATCGCACGCGCAGCATCAGCAATGGGGTCCTGTTGATCATCACCTTCTGACAGCACGGTATAAAAAGCGGTCATACTGCCCTGCTGATTCTCACCATTACCGGCTCTTTCTACCAATGCTGGCAGCATACTGAACACTGACGGCGGATAACCTTTGGTTGCCGGTGGCTCACCGACCGCTAACGCAATTTCTCGCTGCGCCTGGGCAAAACGGGTCAGGGAGTCCATCAATAACAAAACATCCTTACCCTGATCACGAAAATATTCGGCAATTCTGTGGCAAAGCCTTGAAGCCCTGAGTCGCATAACCGGCGAACTGTCAGCAGGAGCGGCTACGACCACTGCACGACGAAGACCTTCTTCACCGAGACTGTGTTCAATAAACTCCCGCACCTCACGACCACGCTCACCGACAAGACCCACCACAGTGACTTCAGCACTGGTATAGCGGGTCATCATACCCAGCAGAACACTCTTACCCACACCACTGCCTGCGAACAAGCCTAATCGCTGCCCTTTACCAACAGTTAGCATGGCGTTGATAGCCCGTACCCCCACATTCAGAGGTTCCGAAATAGGCCGGCGTCGCAGCGGGTTAATTATTTCGCTTTCCAGCGGGGTAGACACTTTGGTGTCGATAGCGCCAAGGCCATCCAGTGGTTTGCCAGTGCCATCGATAACCCTTCCGAGCAGTTCGTCACCAACAGGAATACGACTGCCAGTACGGATAGGCATGACCCAGTCACCGGACCGGAGACTGGTTGGTGGTTCAAGGGGCATCAGAAACAATCGCCCGCCATCGAAGCCAACCACCTCTGCTTCCAGCTTTACGCCATTATCATCACCAATGAGACAGCGCTGCCCGGTGCTGAGCACACAGCCTCTGGCCTCAAGACAGAGACCGTTTACCCGGTAAAGGCGACCATAAACCTGCCCAGCGGAAACACGACAGTTATTCTCTGCTTTCTTCAGCCGCTCACTGAGGTCCAATACGCCTTCACCTGTCATAAGCGATCATCAACCTACATTCTTGATGGTTTCGAGCTTATAGATGCCTCTTGAGATCGCCATATCAGGCTGCTCGGGAATCAGGGCATCAACTCCCAGTTCAAGTGCAAGTTCTTCACCAATCAGGGAAGCACCACCACCGACAATCAGAACCTTGTCCAGCAGGGTTGGCGAGGAAACCATGGCTTCCAGTTCGCGCAGAATGGTTTTCAATACAGTACGGCTGGCTCGTTCAATCAGGTTACCGACTTCGATATTTTTCAGTCGGCCTGTTTTCAGTGCTTCTTCCGCCATGGCTCGGGGAATACGCTTGATACCAAACTCAGGCGCCGCCAGCTCGGAAAAACGTTCCGCAATGGTCAGCACACCGGTCTGAAAACTGTCGTAGGCTTCAATAGTGCCATTGGGCGTTACTACTGAGACGTCAGTTGTCGTCCCACCAATATCAACCACCAGTATTTTCATGGCTTCATCAAAGCCGGGTTTCAAAGCACCTGAATCGTCACGAATGGTATCGAACAGCGCCGGAATACCTTCCGGATAAACCTTGCAGTCGATGATCTCAGCCAGCTGATGACCTGCTGCCGATTTGATACCACCGAGAATATTGCGTTTCTTACTGGAGATCAGTTTCTGGTTGATCGGGTCGCCTTTCACTTTCGAGAAAAACTGATTCATTGGCAGAGTTACGGCGACCCGTACACTGCGACCGGCAAAACCACTCTGTCTCAGGGTTTCGTGCACCAGGGCACGATTCGCCTCGGACGTTTGATAGGATGGAATATTGGTGCGAATAATATCGTCAAAGTCACCATTGACGGTGTACTCACCACCTTCCTCGGTAAAATAGGCAGATTCGGCATAGCCGTTGATATCCACCTTGGCCTGCTCAGCAATACGGGAAGGCACAACACGAGTCAGCACCGCACCATTTTCAGCCCGGTAGGTAGCCTTGGCCTGGGCAGAACCCTCATCAATCACGACCAATACGGTCATTTCTCTCTCCTGAATACATCCTGAAACTGCAGCCGTTAATTATTCACAGGCAGTTTCAGTACAACTTATTGAATTCAATAAAAGACAGTTATTACCTGTCCTGGCCGTTACTGCCCAAGCCCACCCCAGGCTCCAAGACCTTCCGCAGCGGCTGCTGAAGGTTGAAACTGGAATGATTCTGTTTGGACGTCCGGTGGTTCTTTCGATGGCGCCGACGAATTTTTATGAGCCGCACCTGCATCGCCGTAAGAATCAGTTTCAGCAGACGAATGGTCAGGCTCAACAGGTGCAGGCATTTCGTTTCCGATTTGATAAAGCGGACTGAAATCAGACGGTTCTGTACGTTCCGGCCTATCCAGAAGACTGCCCCGAAATTGCTCAATACAATCCGTGAGACGACTTTCCAGAGTAGCGTAGACTTCACCCTGATCGGCCTCAACACGACAGCCGCCCGGTGTTAACTGATCATCGGAGTGGAACGACAGAGGAATCTTCTGATCCTGTCTCAAGGGTTCCAGCCAGTGCATATCAGAAGAATGAACGTAGACCCTGACTCGGCCAATATCATCAGAGTTAAGGAGAGACACCGCATTTTGTACCAGCTCCAGAATATGTTCAGGTGCAAGCTTCAATTCACCCGCAACCACCTCAATCAATAACCGCTCAATCAACTCGGCTACTTCAACCATCTGCCGCTCTGATAACAAACGGGCACCGTCAGCCATAGACAGCTTCAACTGTTCGATAGCCTGAAGTTGATTCCGGATATCCTGCTGTCCCTGCTCAAGCCCTTGCTGCTGACCTTCCTCAATACCCTGCTGAAAGCCTTCTTCGTGCCCCTGAGCTTTTGCTTCCGTTCGCAACTCCTGCTCCAGCTCAGTGTGCCCTTCCAGCTGACCCTGCTGCAACCCTTTCTGATACATATCTTCCAGTTGCTGCTCGAGCATTTCAGGCGTCATGCCAATTTCTTCAACCAGCTTCTGCTTGAGTTGATGACGACTGCCCCAGACGGTATAAACATCGTCCCTGACACTGCTGTCAGTATTCAGTGTCACCCCTTTCGAGAGGCCAAACAGAGGTTTCAAACCTTCAGGAGCAACGACTGGAGAATCTGCGTCTTTTGCTAACGCATCAGGAAACTGATGGGTCCGAGCCGATTCGGCAAGAACGGCTTCTGCTGATTTTGAGCCAGACTCGATTGACATATCACTCAACCATCTCGTCTGAACTACCGCCCAGTTCAATCTGACCTTCAGCGGCCAGCAAACGAGCCGTTTCAGTCAACTGTTCACGCGCCGCCATAACCCGACTTTTACGAACGCCTTCACCGGTTTCAACTTCATCTTTAAGGGTTGCTGCAGCACGTTTACCCAGGCATGCGTAAATTTGCTCTTTACGTGCCAATGGCAAACCGCGCATCGCCATGGCGAGAATATCGTCATCCGCGTATTCAACAAGCACACGCAGTGACGCAATATCCAGCTCCATCACATGTTCAAAGGTGAAGCGCAGCGCAGCAACCTGTTCGGCAAGACCTTCATCCGCCGTTTTCAAATTCTCGATCAGAGCCTCACCAACATCATGATCCATATGATTCAGCACTTCAGCCAGCTGCTCAGCCCCTTTAATGGAATAGCTGCTGACTTCCTGTTCTGTCAGACCATCAATCAGACCGGCAACTGCTTCCAGAGAACTGGAAGGAACCGTGGAAAGCGCCGCTAAACGTCGTGTAACGTCTGCCCGAACGGACTCAGACATCAGAGCCAGAACTTCAGCACTGCGCACCGGATCCAGGCAGGCCAGAGTAACCGCCTGCAGCTGCGGGTGCTCACTGCCTACCAACCGGGAAATTATTTTCGGATCCAGCATTAACAGCTTTTCGAGAGAGTCTGCGTATTCCACGCCTTCTGCCGTCTGCAGAAGTTCACGGGCCCGTTTTTCACCCAAAACTTTCTGCACTGCGCGATTCATCCCCGACTTATCGGTAAACATTGGCGCTCGACTGGTTTCAGCCAGCAAACTGGACATAACGCCATCCAGCTCACTCTCAACTACGCCTTTGATGGTCGGCAAAATTTCTGCCAGCTCATTAACTCGCTCCGCCGGCATTTTTTCCAGCACCGACGCTGCCAATTCTTCCCCCAGACCCAGCAAAGCGATAGCAGCACGCTCCAAACCTGAGCGACTCGCTGGATTCTGGTGATCAACCGGAACTGCAGCACTCATTCCTCACCTTCCTTTATCCAGTTTTCCAGAACGTTAGCAACTTGCTCGGGCTGACTGGCCGCCATATCCTGAACTGATTTCACTGGATCACCCTGAGGTTGGCCCATGATCTGCTGCGTACCTGCTGCAGAAGCAGCCATTGCAGTAGAAGACAGAGCACCAGTAGCAACACCTTCAGGAGTGGTCAATGCAGCAACCTCTCCAGCCGTACCAACAACAGCTCCAGACCCTGCTACCGATTGCGGCAAGGCAAGGGGCTGACCCACCTTTAATTGCTTATTCTTTTTCCTGCGACGAACCATCATCATCAGAATGATAATAACCAGCAGAACACCGAGACCACCGAATCCCAGATAAATATACGGCAGGTAGTCGCGGTTGGTTCCCATGGCTTTTTCAATAATATTGCCCGTGTCTTCTTTTTCGACTTCGACAAAAGGAAGCGCCTGAACGGCTACCTGGTCACCTCTGGCAGCATCAATACCGGCTGCATTGGCCAGAAGGCTGCGAATAGCGGTCAACATGGCTTCAGCCCCATCACCGTCGAGACCAGCTACACGACTATTAAGAATTACAGCGATATTAATATTTTCAAGACGATAGGCATCCTGACGGCGGTAAGAAACAGATCGATCCAGCTCATAATTGCGAACTCTGGAAAGACCTGTACCACCCTTGGAACCATTGTCAGCCTGCTCTCCTGATGGCTGATCGGGTACAGAACCGTTCATGGTTTCACTTCTCAGTGCGGCGCCTTCAGGATCAAACGCTTCTACAGTATTTTCCTGAAAACTGAAGTCCACATCAGCATTAACAACCACCCGCAGGTTGCCAGCACCCACCAGCGGCTCGATCAGACGAGCCATGTTCTGACGGTAGTCATTTTCAATCAGTTGAATATAACGACGCTGGCGGTCCAGTTCTTTTTCACCGGAACGGTCCATACCGTAAAGAGGGTTACTGTTCTGATCGAGAATGGATACTTTGTCAGCACTGAGCTGCGGCAGACTGCCTGCAACCAGATTGATGATGCCCTGCACCTGCTCGGTATCCAGCTCAACGCCGGAATACAGATCCACATAAACAGCAGCAGACGGAGCAACCTGATCCCGCATAAAGGCTGAACGCTTGGGCACTGCCAGATGAACTCTGGCTGAGCGCACCGGCCTCAGGCTCATGACTGTTTTGGAGAGCTCGCCCTCAAGACCACGAAGGTACTGGGCTTTTTCTACAAACTGGCTACGCCCCAGCTGGTTCTCGCCGGAGAGCAACTCGAGACCTTCCGGCATTTTTGCCGTAATGCCTGCTGTTGCCAATGTCATTCTGGCAGCGCGCTGACGACTTTCTGATACCAGAACCTGGCCGCTTTCAGGGTGCAGCTGATACGGAATATCATTAGTGCCCAGGGCTTCGATCACCGCTGCGGTGTCATAGAGTTCCTGACGACCGTAGAGTGGTTTAAGATCCCGGCTATCAGCCGTACTCCAGAGCCAGATGGTAGTAAATATCGTCAGCAGCAAGGCACCAGCGATTACGATTACGGTCAGGTTTTTTTGAACCAACTCAGTCAACGATACTTCGTTGAGATTGCGCACTTTCTGTCTGAATGTATTCAGCAGGCTGGGCAGTGGCGATGATTCCGCCCGATCAGAAGCCTTCACTCAAAACTCCCTATTCAGACCGGCATGTTATAGACAGTTTCATAAGCTGAAACCACACGGTTTCTCACCTGAATAACCCCCTGAAAAGACAGGGAAGCCTTTTGGCTGGTAATCATGGTGCCGATCAAATCATCAGACAGACCCAACTCAAATTCTGTTCGCTGTTTGTCTGCATCCATCTGCATGGCATTCACCTGATCCAGCGCACCTTTCATCACACTGGCAAAATCACCGTTCACAGCATCGGTATTTTTGACCAGACCGGTCACATTAGGCTGAATTGCCTGAACAGCATCCATCTCGCCACCCGGCAGAGTCAGTCGGTTCAGAGAAGGAGCAGATAAATTATTTAAATCCAGCATATTTCTTCAGCTTTAATAAAATCGAGTGGCTTCTCACTGTAACGACAGTGGAAGTTTATTTGTTTTGCTTTAATCAGGTTCAAGTCAGGCGGAAGCCTTGCTTTCAATCAGATCATCAACATTCAGGCCCGCTTCTCGTAATTGAGCCAGCTTGTAGCGGAGCATTCGAGTCGTCATACCCAACTCTTCTGCGGTACGGCTTCTATGTCCATTGTTTCGACTTAATACCCGAAACAACTGATTCCACTCCTCTCTTTTCCGGGCCGGGCCGGGCAGCTTTGCCTGATTCAATTGTGATTGTTCAGCCGCACCTAAAGTCGAGTATTCCTCAGGAACAGCAACCACTTTTCCCTCTTCAACATGAGGCTGGCTTTCTGCAGACATGAAGTCATTACTATCAGGCAACATGAGATCTGAAGGCAAAATCACCCAGCTTCGCTTGAGAACACAGGCTCGCTGTACAACATTGCCAAGCTCTCTGACATTTCCAGGCCAGGAATAATGTTGCAAACACTCCGCCGCGACCGGACTCAGTTCTATTCGCGGCTGACCGGTCTCATGACTCAATTCACTGATCATTTTTTTCACCAGAGGCAGAATATCTTCCCGACGTTCACGCAATGGCGACAGATGCAAAGGAAAAACATTCAATCGGTAATAGAGATCTTCGCGAAACAACCCCAGCTCCACCTGTTTCCGAAGATCCCTGTTAGTAGCCGACAATACTCGTACATTAATTTTGACCGGTTCCTGCCCACCCAGCCTTTCTACTTCACGCTCCTGCAGTACACGGAGTAGCTTTGCCTGTTGTTCGAGCGGCATCTCGGCAACCTCATCAAGAAACAGGGTGCCACCATCCGCCTGCTCAAATTTCCCTGACTTTCTACTGGTTGCCCCGGTAAAAGCACCTTTCTCATGCCCAAACAGTATCGATTCCAGCATAGCCTCCGGAATCGCCGCACAATTGACGGCGACAAATGGCTGTTTTTTTCGGGCAGAAGTCTGGTGTATATAGCGGCTGAATACTTCCTTGCCGGTACCGGACTCACCGGTAATCAGTATCGATGCATCTGTTACTGCTGCACGCTTGGCCAACTGAACGGCATGACGTGTTGCCGGCGCAGCTGCAACAAGGAACTCTTTCTCGGGAGCAACAACAAGCTCTCTGATTTTACGGCCCAGCACATCGCTACTGACGGGCCTGACCAGATAGTCCGCAGCGCCTTCTGAAATGGCTCGAACTGCATGATCCCTGTCAGCACAATCAGCCACCATTAACACGGCACATTCCGGCATGGCACGCCTGATAACGGGTATCAGTTCACATGCATCAGCACTGGCCATACTGGCATCAAGAATCACGAGGGATGTACTTAAACGATTCAATTCACCAAGCAACTCATCAGCACTGAGTTGAAGGAAATTATGAGACTCTACTCCCGGTGCTGACTGAAAAACAGTCGTAAAAGAAGCATCGTCAGTGACCAGCACCACATCATTTGACAGCATCACCTAACGTCTCCTTTGCCGGTAATACACTTCTGGACAAGCGAATCTCAACCCTGCGATTCATATCGTCAGGCATTCCTGCCAGAGGGTACCGCTGCCCATGCTGTCGCACAGCCTTCAGCAGTTTTTGGTTTAATCCCTTTGCCAGCAGGTAACCCTCCACCTGCTTTGATCGTTGACCCGACAAAGTAAGATTACTTAACCTCTGTCCATTAACATCAGAGTGCCCATCGATAGTCACAGATGTCACGGTTTCGTCGTAATTCAGGAACTGGATTAGATGATCAAGCAGCCTTTCGTGGCTGTCAGATAAGCCGGATTGTCCTACATCAAACCTGAGATCGATTGACTGAGCTGTTCCCCAGCCAATAGGAGGTAAAGTATTTCTCAGCGAATTAAACTCTATCGAAGTTTGCTTGAAATCAACGGCAGGAATGATCAAAGTCTGAACAACCCTGGACTTGGACAGCACATCAACTTCCAGCCATTTTCCCTCGATAAGGCTACCCAGAATTTTTTTGACATTTTTATCGCTATAAATCACACGCTGTTTGTAAACAGACTCACCCACTGGCAATTTTTTTTTCGCACTGAGCAGCTCTCTCTCACTATTTTCAAGTAATGGAGAGCCTACCGAATAGATTTCAACCTGGTGTGAATCAGCCAGAATAACTGGAGAATACAGTCTGAACTGCAATGGGCTTCCCGCCCTCTGAAAAAACTTGATCCGCTTATCTTTTTTAGCTTTGAAAACAAGAGAGACCTCAAATGGAGCACTCTCTACTTGCCAGCGTCCGAGTTCAAATTCATTAGCTTTAACAGATGTTAAAAATGATAGTGTAACTAAAAATACCAATACTATTACTTGAGCAGGCATAATCTTCCTTTTGCCAAATTCCTTGCTCAGACTGAAAGATGTGCAAACAAAGGGACATTACTAATAATTGACTACTTAAAGAAAAACACTAAAAGACCACTGTCTTTTATTTATTCTACCTATACCTCCCCCCGCATTCGCATCAGTGTTTTCCACTACATCGAACTAACCAGCTCACACTTACAACATAAAAAAATAAATTAGAACGCTCTAATAAGCACACTCAGACATTCGATTTAACATCAATTATTACAATCACTTATGAAATAATCAAAGAATTTACTCAATAAAATAGAGCTAAGAATAATTTGAGAGCAATGATTAGCCAGTCTGATCAAAAAGCAATCATATTGATGCAGATCAATATTTAATATGAGAAGTATCTTAATAGACTCTTTCATAAAAATTCTATTAAACCTAAAAATTCGATCACAATATTTACTAATATCATTTGTACTTTTTGTTTTTTTCAATACTATACGACGGCACTAAAACTCAACTTAACTCATAACTTCGATTCAGCCACTGTGACCATAGAAAAAAACAGCATACATCCTTTTAATCTTTTTCTGGCAGGGAACCAGATTCATAGCCTTAATACACTGCTGGAAAAAATTACAGATCAGTGTGCTAAAAAATATCAGGCTGGACTTGAGCAACTGTTACAGACAAAAATTAAAGTTAAACATCATCTTGAAATAAAGCAGTTGCTTCTTAACTGCAAAAGCGATCCGGACTTTTACAGAAATCGAGTCATTCTTAACGATGACCCGCACTCGACTGCCTCTATTTCACTTGAAAAGCAGGTTACTGCCGTCTGTCTTGATTATCTCTGTGGTGGCAGCGGAGACCTGAATGACATCCCCAAAAAGGAAGTTGTCACTGCAGGTGAGCGCCGTTTTCTACAAAAGATGTCCAGAGTGCTGTTTGATTGTTTTGAAGAATCAATACTGAACACGTCTCCTATGACTCTGGGGTTAACCACCCGCACAGAAGACGCTGAAGCAGATCGTAATCCACAGTCTGAAGTAGGCTTTGTGGTTTCCATGGAGTTTACTCTCACTACAGAATTCGCATCGGGAAAAATACAACTACTGTTTCCTGCTTCTGCTTTTGCCCATATTACCAAGGCAGAGCAAAGCCTTGACCGCTGGGAAATGCAAACCAAACTGAAACAGCGCATGGCCGATGTTTCTCTACCACTGACTGCTATTCTGGGCTGCCAGAAAATCACCCTGTCTCAGGCCGTTAATCTGAAACCTGGCGATATTCTCCCTCTCTCAGAACCACTGACTGCCGAGGTATTCATCAGTGGTCAATCATTCTGTAAGGCAGATGTCGTTACCAATAACAGTCAGTTGATGCTTCAGGTCTGTGAAGAACAGGACAAGCACCAACTACTTGCCCAGAAGGAGCGCCCTTCGGAAGCACATACTTTGACAGAGAAGCGCAGCAGCCGCAGAAGTAGCCGTCGACGCAGAACTGCCAGAGACTGACAGCAGATAATTCCTGATGTACATAATGTGACTGATTTCCTTATTGGAGATACAACAATAGTCACTCCTTCAACCTTAATGAATTTGAATGTTTGATGAGCAGTAACACCGAGAACTCCAGCCAGGTTTTAGAACAGACGACCGTTGCCGAGGCAACCACCGATATCGCCGAAACTACAGCTGAGCTGTTACAGCGACCGGAAACCTCTTCTCCAGCCAGCAATCTCCAGAGCCCTGACCTGGATATGATTCTGAATATTCCGGTCGAGCTGTCCCTGGAAGTTGGCCGCACAGAGCAAACGGTTGAACAGGTTCTGGCTCTCGCTAAAGGCTCTGTTATCGAACTGAACAGAAAGGCCGGCGAGCCTCTCGATGTAAAGGTCAATGGCACACTGATTGCTCATGCCGAAGTAGTAGAGTCTCAAGGCAAATACGGCATTCGTATTATTGATGTGATTGCTGGTAATAATCAGCCGGGCAAACTGATTTAAGATGTTTCGCAACCTTCTGCTGATACCCATAGCTTTGATGAGTCCTATAGCTCAAGCCTCGGAATTCAACACGAACCTGACTGAAAGTCTGATTCAAATACTGTTGATGCTAGGACTTGTGATAGGTCTGATTCTGGCACTGGCATGGTTGACGAATAAAACCGGGCGGATAGGAAACTTCGGACAATCTGATCGTCATATTCGCCTGATAGAAACCACGTCTTTTGGTCGCCATGAAAAACTCAGCCTGGTTCAGGTGGGTGACAAACAACTTCTGTTAGGCGTTACCTCACAGGGAATAAACCTTATCAGTGAAGTGTCTGTTAATACCTCTACAGCAGCAGATAGAGAGACACTGAAGTCACCACTGCAATGGGCAACACAGGTTCTGGGACAAAACAAAACCGGTAGCAATGATTTAAGCAGTAGCGGGAATAACGATTTAAGCGGTAGCGGGATTAACTAAATGCCAGGAATCCATAAAAACGTGCAGTGGTTATCCATACTTCTGCCACTGGCACTGTTTGCCCCACTTGCTTCAGCCGCACCGGATATCCCACTGTTTTCAGTGTCTGGTAATGAAGGCAGTCAGGAATACAGCACTACCTTGCAGATTTTACTTCTGCTCAGTGCTATGTCATTTCTGCCAGCGCTGCTGTTGGTACTGACCAGTTTTACCCGTGTGGTTATCGTGCTTTCCATGTTGAGACAGGCCATCGGCCTGCAACAGTCGCCGCCTAACCCGGTAATAGTTGGCCTCGCATTGTTTCTGACCCTGTTTATTATGCAGCCGGTTTTTGATCAGGCATGGCAGCAGGCTGTTCAACCCTGGATGGCCGAAGAGTTGTCTTTTCAACAGGCCATAGAACAGGGCAGCGTGCCGTTCCGTGAATTTATGCTGAGCCAGACACGACCTTCAGCCTTGAACCAGATGTCTGATATTGCCGCACTGCCTGCTGCCACCAGTGTCGATGAAGTGCCGATGACGGTATTGATTCCAGCCTTTGTTATCAGTGAGCTGACCACTGCTTTTCAGATCGGCTTTATGCTGTTTATTCCTTTTCTGGTGATTGACCTGGTGGTTGCCAGTGTTCTGATGGCCATGGGTATGATGATGCTGTCGCCTCTGGTGGTGTCGCTGCCTTTTAAAATCATGCTGTTTGTTCTGGTAGACGGCTGGTCTCTGATTGTTGGAACGCTGGCTGCAAGTTATCAATAGCGTATCAGTGTCGTTGGAAGTAGCAGGACTGAATATGGAGAAAGCAGTATGACTCCGGAAATAGCACTGGATTTATTCCGTCAGGCTCAGATGCTCATCGTCATGCTGGTGCTGGTAATCATCACTCCCAGCCTTCTGGTCGGCCTGCTTGTTGCCATTTTTCAGGCCGCTACCCAGATCAACGAACAGACTCTGAGTTTTCTGCCTCGACTGATCGCCATCCTTATTACGATCACACTGACGGGGCCGTGGATCCTGAAAAAGCTGATGGCACTGACCACCGATATTTTCCTTAATATTCCTGCGCTGGTCAGCTGATGGGATTATCAAGTGCTGAACTGACGGCTTTATTCGGGCAGGTGCTATGGCCACTGTTTCGTTGTGGCTCAGCACTCTGGTTAATGCCTGCCTTTGGTGGTCGAGGCGTACCCCGACATGCCCGACTGGCTCTGGCCTGCTCTCTGGCATGGCTGATTTCCGGCCAGATTCCGCCACTGGAACCGGTTGAACCACTGTCCATTGAAGCCTTGATGCTAACACTTGAGCAAATTGTCATTGGCCTTACCTTTGCCATGATCATGCAATTGCTCTTTACCGTGTTCACGTTGGCGGGGCAGATGATGTCGATGCAGATGGGTCTGGCAATGGCGGTTATGAATGATCCACAGCGAGGTCCCGGCGTCCCCCTTATTGGTCGCTGGCTGGAGATTTTTACGCTGATGGTTTTCCTGGCAATGGATGGTCATCTGGTAGTGATTCATGTATTGGCAGAAAGTTTTTATTCCATGCCCATTGGCAGTGGTATCAACACTCAGGACTTTATTGATCTGGTACTTATGGGACAGTGGTTGTTTACCGGTGCCTTACTGGTCTCTCTGCCAGCGGTGTTCAGCATGCTGATGGTAAACTTCTGCTTTGGCGTTATGAGTCGCGCGGCTTCTCAGCTGAATATTTTTGCGCTGGGTTTTCCCATGACCATGATTTTCGGAATGCTCACGCTGTTGCTGGTGATGGCAAGTCTGCCTGATGTTTTTCTGAATATGACGGAAGAAGCACTGTT
The DNA here is from genome assembly GCF_009653635.1 of Endozoicomonas sp. OPT23. GTDB lineage: Bacteria > Pseudomonadota > Gammaproteobacteria > Pseudomonadales > Endozoicomonadaceae > Endozoicomonas_A. The sequence goes on from NZ_PPFD01000005.1 coordinate 337,810, forward strand.
AATTCTGAAGTCATACGCCGGACAGGGAAGCTGACAAGCCAGACACCACCTTATGAGTGAAACAGATCAGGAAAAAACAGAAGAACCCAGTGCCCGGCGATTAGAAAAAAGCCGTGAAGATGGGCAGATAGCACGCTCCAGAGAGCTGAATTCTGCCCTGCTGTTGCTGACAGCCTGTTTTGCTCTGAAACTGGGACTGATTGCTGCAGCCGACGCTATGAAAGGCGTTATGGAAAACAGTTTCTCTCTCACTCGATCGCAGATCATGGATACCGGAACCATGTTTATGGCGGTTGAAAACAGTCTTTCCGCGATACTTCCCATCACTTCGGCCATTATATTTTCTTTGTTTATGGCCGGTGTTCTTGGCCAGCTCATGGTAGGGGGCTGGCTGTTCAGCAGCAAGAATCTTGCGCCCAAGTTTGAACGGATGAATCCTCTGAAATGGCCTGGCAAGGTGTTCTCCAAAAACGGTGCCATGGAGCTTTTAAAATCAGTGCTGAAAATAGTTCTGATTTTCAGCTGCCTTTGCTGGCTGACGCTTAAATACTATCCGATTTTGATCAACCTCAGTCGCCAGCCTTTGATGCCTGCCATAGCCACGGGCCTGAGCATTATGGGGACATCGTTTTTAACCTACGCGCTGGTTATGGTTCTGATAGCCGCCATAGACGCCCCTTTCCAGATATGGAGTCATAAAGAGAAGCTGAAAATGACTCGTCAGGAAGTAAAAGACGAAAATAAGGATATGGAAGGTAACCCTGAGGTTAAGCAAAAAATTCGCCAGATCCAGCGGGAGATGGCTAATCAGCGCATGATACAGCAAGTGCCGGATGCCGATGTAATCATCACCAACCCGACGCATTATTCGGTCGCTCTTAAATACGACACCGAACGTTCTTCCGCACCTTTTGTTATTGCCAAAGGTGTTGACCAGATCGCCCTTCATATTCGTGATATTGCCAACGGTAATAACATTCAGATTATAGAAGCGCCCTTGCTAACCCGGGCGGTTTACCACACAACCAAACTGGATCAGGAAATCCCTGCCGACCTGTACCTCGCTGTTGCCCAGGTACTGGCTTATGTCCACCAGCTGAATCAGTTCAGGAAAGGCAGTGATACATCAAAACCAAACCTGCCAGAGCTGGATATTCCTGAAGCCTATAAAAAGTACTGAACGATTTAAAAATGTCACCAGTTAACCAAGCCATGAAGTCAATGAAACAACGCGCCCGGGGGTGGCAAACACAACCATGAGCAGTATGAGTACATCATCCGGAACTTCCTTAAGCGGGCGAATCATGTCCAGCACCGGTCGCCTTGGTGCCCCGGTTTTGCTGTTGGCTCTCTTGGCCATGGTCACCCTGCAGATTCCCCCCCTTCTGCTGGATGCCCTGTTCACCTTTAACATTGCCCTGGCACTGATTGTTCTTCTGGTGGCTGTTTACACCCTCAGGCCTCTGGATTTCCGCGTCTTTCCAACCATTCTGCTGATCGCAACCCTTATGCGACTAGCGCTGAACGTTGCCTCTACCCGTGTCGTATTGTTATACGGCCATGAGGGAGGGGATTCTGCCGGTAAAGTCATCGAAGCCTTTGGTAATGTGGTTATTGGTGGTGATTATGTGGTTGGCCTGGTGGTCTTCGCTATTCTGATGATCATTAACTTTGTAGTAGTGACCAAAGGTGGCGGTCGTATCTCGGAAGTGTCTGCCCGCTTTACTCTGGACGCCATGCCCGGTAAACAGATGGCTATTGATGCTGACCTCAACAGCGGCCTGATTGACCAGAATGAAGCCCGGACTCGTCGTGACGAAGTACGACAGGAAGCAGATTTTTACGGGTCCATGGACGGTGCCAGCAAGTTTGTCCGTGGTGATGCTATTGCCGGTTTGATGATTCTGTTTATCAACATTATTGGTGGTGTCGCTATTGGTACACTGCAGCATAACCTTGGCTTTGCAGATGCCTTCAAAACCTATTCCCTGTTGACCATTGGTGATGGTCTGGTCGCCCAGATTCCTTCCCTGCTCCTGTCTACTACTGCCGCCATTATGGTAACCCGCGTTACCGACTCTGAAGACATGGGTGACCAGCTTACCCGCCAGATGTTTGGTACTGGTCGTGCGCTGGGCATTACAGCAGGTGTGTTGATTATCATGGGACTGGTTCCCGGCATGCCTCATTTTGCCTTTCTGACCATGGGTGCTATTGCAGGCTATGTGGCCTGGCGCATCAGCAAAAAGCAGGATTCTGTTTTGCCGGAAATCCCTGAAGAAGCACTTCAGTCAACACCACGAGAAAGAAAAGAGCTGAGCTGGGATGATATTCCGATGGTTCACGCGATCAGTCTTGAGCTGGGCTATCGTCTGGTCGGACTGGTGGATGAAAATCGTGGCGGTGAACTTCTGGATCGAATCAAGGGTATACGAAAAAGTCTGTCTACCAATATGGGCTTCCTGATTCCGACCGTACACGTCCGTGACAATCTGGAACTGAACCCCACTGAATATCGAATCAATCTGAAAGGTATCGCCATTGCTGAAGGCAGTCTTCAATCCGGAAAGTTGATGGCGTTAAACCCGGGTGAAGTGTTCGGCCAATTAGATGGGATACCGACCACTGAACCTGCCTATGGTCTGGAAGCGATCTGGATTGATGAAGATCAGCGGGATAAAGCCCTGACTCTTGGCTACACCGTGGTGGATCCATCAACCGTTATTGCTACTCATATCAGTAAGATCATCGAAGACCACTGTCCGGAGATGCTGGGTTATGAAGAGACCCAGCAGATTCTGGATAAGCTTCAGGAGTCTGCTCCACGCTTATATGAAGAACTGACACCCGCCAAACTGAACACTCATGCGTTGCAGCAAATATTTCAAGGACTGCTGGAAGACAAGGTTCCTCTGAGTGATATTCGCACCATTGCTGGCACATTGATTACTGCCAGCACACGCCATACTCACCCTCTGGCTATGGCACAGGAAGTTCGTGTGGCTCTGCGAAGAACCATTCTGGATAATCTGGTGGGTATGACTCCCATGATTCCGGTAGCTACTCTGGCACAACCTTTGGAACAACTGCTGTTGCAGGCCTATCAGAAAGTACAGCAACAGGGTGGCAACCAGTTTTCACCAGATGCTATTCCACTGGAACCCAATGTCACTGAACAAATTCAACAACATATGCCGGAAGCCATGCGACAAATGACCCATGCTGGCCATGTACCGGTATTATTGGTGGCACCGCAGATAAGACCATTGCTGGCTCGATTCTCACGACTTTGTGCGCCAGAGATGTCGGTACTTTCATACAATGAAATTCCGGACAGTCGACAAATCTCTGTCGTCATCAACCTTGGCTGACATCTAGAGTAATCAGTCTGCTCTATAGAGAGGGTAAACATTTTCACTTCGATGTTTACCCTCTCTGCTTTGCAGGGAAAACAGTTTTGTCTGAATTCTGGCAGACCGACAAAAAGTAACGCATGGTAAGAATCGCCAGTCACAGATTACTGAACATAATTAGTATTTCCATAAAACCACAAGTCATTACTTACTCTTTTCAGCAAAAAAACTTATAGCAACTAACCTAGGAAGCGTTAACAACTAACGAGTCAATGTTCTCAACAGTATGAACGGTTCAGGAACACAATATTTCATTTATCTAAAGTGCCTACTCGTCACGTTCTGCCTTTCATTCTCCAGTCCAAATATAAAGTCACTTATATTTTCCATTAGTGATCTAAATGATTTAATTAACCATAGCCTTCTTACAAAAACCAATTACGGATATGTCCTTAACCCTGTTATTCGGCAAGCTCTTGATCAGCCATTCCCCCTTAACCAACCTATTCAAGTTCCGTTAGGGCTCGATAATACAGCCGTCATCCAAAATCCTGAGCAACTCATTCAACAGTTGAGTCAGTTCTATCAACCGTCAACATTTCATATCAACCAACAACCTTATCCAGCTGTGGGCTACTTACCAGGTATTAATCATCCACAACAATTACAAGTGCCATATATACAGCCGGTTCAAGCTGGTCACCCACAATATTCACCGGCTTCTTATAACCAGGCTATGACACCTGTACAGGCAAACTCAGCGCCAGTACCGCAAATATACTACCCTGCACCGGGCCCACAGCCGTTTCATGGCATTTACCCACTGCATCCATTTTTACCTCCTGCACCGACAATCATATCGTCACAGCCACCAGATCCCGCTGCTTCAATGTCACTACCTGTTACATATATTCCAGAAACACAGGAAGTCGAACCTGCCCCCAATACAAATACAGATTCTGACTTAAATGAATTTCAAGAAACTGAAGTGGCCGACACTCAAACTATAGGTTCAGTCGACGAAGTTACAGCTCAGGTTACTGACATATCAGACCAGAAACCGGCAGAAACGCAACAGAATGTAGAACCTGATACAGAAGACGCAAATGAAGATGTAACCGATTCATCCAATACGGATGTACAGGAAATTGAAAGCGTAGAAACACCTGAGGATACGTTTGAGGCTTCACAGAAAATAATAGAGCCACTGACTGAGTCCGTACCCGAGAAGCAGAAAAACAGTGACGAGACTGAAGAAATAGAAATTAACCCAGAACAAAAACAACCAGAAGATACTAACGACCTTCCAGTGAAAAAACTGATGCCCATCATTCTTCCAGAGTCTGTATCGCCAAATGCTAACCCACCATTTGTTAACAGCAATCCGGGCGCACCTCCTCCCGCTAAGCTTCCACCCATTGATACCAGCGGTGACATATCACCTATAGAAGAACCAGACCTGGTACCAAAAATAAATAACTACAAAAAACTATCTTACTCAGTGGCAGCCAGATTTAAGCAGCTGATTGATAAAGCTCAAGCAAAGTTCGTAAGAGTCAAACGATCACTGACCAAGTGGACATCATTTTATTTTTATCAAACCAGTGCTTACTTAACAGCAGCTTCTGGCAAGCTGATTTCGAAGTTCACAGGGAGCCATAAGCCCAGGAAATACGTCATCAAATCTAAAAGGCCGCATACAACGACACCTTCATATTTATGGCTTACCCCTTTTAAGCTATTCCAATTCAGTAAAAGAAGCACACCTATTATTATCACTGCAGCTGCCACTGGTGCTTTTGCGTACATAATGTATCCAGAGTCAGAAAAGCAATCTGTTCCTTTACAGAGAAAACCTTCCAAACGGAAAATCAAAAAAACCGGGAGATCTCAATCCACGGAAGATGAAATCAACGCCATACTCTCGAATCAACTGATTCATGCATTCTCCTCAGCAGGGCATTTACTGAAAAAATATGGTGCTTTTCCTGTTACTGCTGTTTATCAGTTCAATGAATCAATCTTGAATATCCTATCCGGGCCTCTTCAGGTATCAGAAAATCAGAGTCTATTCTTTGGACCTGTAGGCTACCCGGTGACAGATTCTCAATTTCAAAACACACCCGTTTTCGATGCTCCTCTCTCTGAATCACTGATCGAAGAAACAGTCGAGCGTTTAATAAATTCAGTATCAGCGTCACAACTCAGGCTAGCAATAACAGGCCCCCTGGACCCAGTCAGCCAAGTATTAATGTGGTGCGGTATTCCCTATGGAAATCACGCTAAGCAATTTCATAAGCAATGCATTAGCTGGCTGGCCACTGAGTTGGAGAAACAGCATAACTGGTATCAGAATGATCTTCATTTCCACTATTTCATGTTGCAAACAGGTATGTATCAGTTTTTTCCTGAACGGACAAAGTTGATGGTTATACCGAGGTTCAGTCTTATAAATGGTCTGGAGAAAGTTACTCAGGGTTATCAACCGAGAGTTCTGGAAATATCATCAGCAGAGAAATACACCTATAACCTTCCTTTTCCAACCGACACTAACCCTATCCCAATAGCCATAGAACCCACCTGGCTTGGTGATTCACCCTTCAGTATTTATAAATTAAGAGAGTTTCAGGATAAACAACATATTTTCTCAAGCAACCTGACACCTGGCCAACCTATCGATGGTATATATTCAGATACGGTTTACAGTTTTACGGTACAAAAAGATACCGACCTGCTAGCAGCCATCGAAACACAAGTCATCGACTCACATACACCACAACCGCAAGCCAGACTACCCCACAGTCGTATATTCGAGAAACTACTGCAAGCCAAGCCCAACACCCACCTTTCACACACCCGCCCCTTCAGGTTTGATAACGACTCAAGTACCGGTAAAAGCACTCGAGTTGCTGATGCTATACGATATTATTTAAATACTGATCAATACAACAAGGTCAATCAACTTCAAGAGTTAGCTGTTAGTCCCTGGTTTCCAAAGGGAGAACTTCCCTACACGCTACTTGCCAAAGCAACAGGCCTCTCCCTCGATAGCTTCAAGGATATAGATTCACTCTCAGTTAATGCCAGAATAAAAAAATTTGACCAACTGTTCGAATGCAGCTTTATGCCTGACTGCTCTGATAAATCACATCCTCAAATGAGAATTCTGGATAATATTCCGCCGACTGCAGACGCCTTATCAGGAGGTAAAGAGTCAGACTTCGGTCAACCAGAAATGCTTTCCAGCAAAGCTCTTTGCCAGAAAATCAGTTTCAACAACTTGCGAGATGCCTGCCTCAGTGTGAATAACGATCTTCTTAAAGTCACCGAAGCTCTCAGTCTTAACTCTCAACTGAGCATAGACACCCACATTCCTATTTATAAATACGAATGCACATACGATCAGGAGGAAGCAGGGACATGCTACTACCGCTTAAATAGAAAAATTCCATTTTCAGAAGTATCTGATGAACGACTGATTACCCACCTTAACCTGAAGGCGATACTTACTGAACAAAATCAACATCAGGAAAACCCTCTTTTATATCTCAGTCATATCGGAATACTCGAAGCCAGTGAATTTCCCAATGGTTCTCCCGATTATCTCCAGCTCTATAAACAGCTGGAGATAGATAGAAATTTTGACCAGAACTATGGCTGCTTCCATAAATATCTACATCAGTACGAATGGTGCTCGGGGCAAACTAGCTGCCTCTGGACTGTTCCAACTATAAAATCCGATAACAGGGAGAATCGACTCGAACTCCTGGATCAGGTAGTAGAAACAGGTCAGGGAATCATCACCGGTCGATGGGCTGAAGCCAGTAAAAAAGGTGGAATGCTGGTAAACGGTGGAAAAGAAAACACAGGGATTTTATATAGAGATATTCACAACACAGGCTGGATAGAAACTTATGATGCAAAGGACGAAAAAACCGGTTATTTGTTGCTTGCTTATTACAACAACAAACCATTTCTAATCACTCAGTCTTCAAACAATAACCCTCATCATACGTTCAAAGCCTTATTTATGATTCGAGGTACTGAAAGGATCAACAGCCCCTGTAACCAGCCAGATCAGAGTATTATAGTTTACCCTGACTGACTGGGTCAGGTGCGGAACATCAGATAAGACCTTTCTCTTTCGCCATGGTCAGCGCCAGATCTTCAATCATATCTTCTTGGCCACCAACAGTACCGCGACGACCCAGTTCCACCAGAATATCTCGAGCCTGAATGCCGTATTTAGCTTCAGCACGCTTGGCAAACAGCAGGAAAGATGAGTAAACGCCCGCATACCCCAGAGTCAGTGCATCACGGTCAAGACGGATTGGCTGATCCATGATGGGAACAACACGATCTTCCGCAACATCCATGATCTTGTAGAGATCAATGCCTGTTTCTACTTCCATTCTTTCCAGAACAGCAACAAACACTTCCAGCGGCGTATTACCGGCACCCGCACCGAGACCGGCAACAGAACCATCAATACGTTCAGCACCTGCGTCGATAGCAGCCAGAGAGTTGGCGATACCCATAGCCAGGTTATGGTGACCGTGGAAACCAATTTCAGTATTACTGTTCAGCTCAGAGCGCAGCAGAGCTATCTTGGTGGTCACTTCATCCGGCAGCATGAAACCGGCAGAATCTGTCATATAGATGCAGTTAGCACCGTATCGTTCCATCAATTTGGCCTGCTCGAGAATTTTTTCCGGGCTGACCATGTGAGCCATCATCAGAAAGCCAACGGTATCCATTTCCATCTTTGCAGACATGCCTATGTGCTGCTCGGAAACGTCCGCTTCCGTACAGTGTGTTGCCACACGAATACACGACACACCCAGATCTTTCGCCATACGAAGATGGTCCAGGGTTCCGATACCCGGCAACTGCAGTGCAGATACCTTGGCATTCTTCATCTTTGGAATGACCGCACTCAGGTACTCTTCATCAGAGTGAGCTGGAAAACCATAGTTAAGTGAAGAACCACCCAGACCATCGCCATGGGTCACTTCGATCAGTGGCATACCGGCTTCATCGAGACCCGTCGCAATATTGACCATCTCATCCAGAGAAATCTGATGACGCTTGGCATGCATGCCGTCACGCAGACTCATATCGTGAAGCTTGACTGTTTTACCTTTCAGATTCATTTCATCAATCTCCACTTATCCGCGAGCTGGCAAAGTAATGTTGCCCGCTGCCGCTTCTTCAGCAAACATCTCAGCGGTACGCAAACCAGCCGCCGTCATAATATCCAGATTACCGGCGTACTTAGGCAGGAAGTCACCCAGACCTTCTACTTCCATAAATACAGACACTTTACGGCCATCAAAAACAGGGCCGTTAACCAGCTTGTAACCAGGCACGTACTTCTGAACCTCTGCCACCATATCGTGAATGGACTGAGTAATGGCTGCCTGATCCGGCTCGTCCTCAGTAAGGCAGTGAATGGTGTCACGCATCATCAATGGTGGTTCGGCAGGATTGATAACAATAATGGCTTTACCTTTTTTCGCACCACCGACTTTTTCTACAGCACCGGATGTCGTACGGGTAAATTCATCAATGTTCTGACGTGTGCCCGGGCCAACAGACTTGGACGACACAGTGGCAACAATTTCACCATATTCAACAGGCTGAACTCGTGAAACCGCAGCCACCATAGGAATGGTCGCCTGACCACCACAAGTCACCATGTTCACGTTCATCTTCAGCTCGCCTTCAACCTGCTCTTTCAGGTTCACCGGTGGCACACAGAAAGGGCCAATAGCGGCAGGCGTAAGGTCAACCATGATCACACCCAGCTCATTCAGCTTGCGGCTGTTTTCAGCATGGACATAAGCAGAGGTAGCATCAAAGGCAACGCGGATATCGTCCTTAACAACATGTTCAAGAATGCCATCCACACCTTCTGAAGAGGTCTTGATACCCATTTCACGGGCACGCTTCAAACCTTCAGAATCAGGATCAATACCCACCATCCAGACCGGTTCAATCCAGTCTGAACGTTTCATCTTCATTAACAAATCGGTACCGATATTACCCGGCCCGATAATTACAGCTTTTAGTTTTTTACTCATCCAATCCCCCAACTATTTTTCTTATTCTTGTCCAGACTGAACGACTCAGCCCGACAAGGTCGAAAGGAATGTAGATCTTTCAAAGGCCAGGGATTGGCCTGTTAGCGAATCGATGCAGGAAAGCATCGTTGAGCGGAAAGAGCTATGTTTCTTTCGACCGATATAGACTCATCTGCCGATATAAACGAAACCAAATAATCAGTCAGCAAACGAAACTTCAGCAGTCCCAAGACCTTCGATTTCAAGCGACATAACATCCCCCGCCACGACAGACTCCAGAGGCACCAGAGACCCCGATAAAATAATCTCGCCTGCCTTGAAAGGAATACCAAACTCACCCAGCGTATTCGCCAACCAGGCAACTGCTGTCAATGGATTACCCTGAACAGCTGAACCCAGACCTTCACTGATCAGCTCACCATTCTTGTAAACCTTCATCTGGGCAGACGGCAAATCAACGGTATTCGGATCAACTTCATTATCACTCAAGACAAATACGCCGCAGGAAGCGTTGTCCGCAACCGTGTCCTGAATTTTGATATTCCAGTTATGAATGCGGGAATCAACGATCTCGAAACAAGGCATAACACTTTCAGTGGCTTCCAGAACATCCTTTTCAGTTACGCCTGGACCCACCAGATCTTTTTTCAGTTTGAACGCAATCTCACCTTCAGCCCTTGGCTGAATCAGTTTGTTCTCGCTGATGGAAATGGCGTCATTATTGTTGAACCACATCTCATCGGTAATAAAGCCAAAATCAGGCTGATGCACATTCAGCATGTCCTGAACCGCTTTAGACGTTACACCAATCTTCTTACCAACGATTTTGTCGCCATTGGCTACCCTCTTTTCCAGCATATGCAGGGAAATATGGTAAGCATCGTCAATGGTGATGTCGCTGTCACGATCGGTAAATGGCTCAATGGTTTTACCGGTTTTCAAAGCCTGATACAGCTCGTCACCGTACTTCGCTCTTTGTTCTTTATTCATTACAGAGTTCCGGTTCAGTCTTTAAGAAAATCAACGCATTCACGGTTGAACAGTTTTGCATGTTCAACCATTACCCAATGGCCACACTCACTGAGCATATTGAAACGAATATTGCTGCAACGCTCCATCATGGTTTGAACGCCTGAAACCGGACAGAACTTGTCGTTCATTCCCCAGAATCCAAGGATTGGGCATTGCAACTCAGACAAACGATCGGTCAGTACCGAAACCTGCATGGTTGAAAGAACACAGGCTGGCTGCTCAAGAACAATAGCGACGCGCTCGTTAACGATGTCATCGGTAATCTGACTTTCATCGAACAGTTGCAAGCCAAGCAGGCGCTTCATATTGGCGGGCTCGACTAACTCACCGGCAGCAAAGGCCGCCCCCATTTTCTGAATGCCTTCCATCTGCTGGTAATACTGTTCTTTTGGCATCAAACCACCCGGTGCCATAAGAATCAGTTTTTCAACCAGTTCCGGATGATCCAACGCCATCTTGATGGCAATAGCACCACCCAGTGAATTACCCACCAGCGTTACCTTGCTGATACTGAGTTTACCCAGCAGACCGAGCATGGCATCGACAAAAAAGTCGAGTGTGTATTCAGTGTCCGGCTTGTCACTCAGGCCATAACCTGGCAAGTCTGGGACAATGGCGCGGTACCCTGCTTCAGCAAATACCGGATAGTTGCCTTTAAAATTGCTGTAACCACTGGCTCCTGGACCACTGCCGTGAATAAACAAGACAGCGTCACCCATACCGGCCTCCTGATAGTGAAGGGTCAATCCATCGTTTAACTGCACATAGTCTGATTCCGGTATTCTGCTCATGCTTCAGCCTTTGGTTATTCGTTTTCTACAGGCGGTTCTTTTCGGTTAATGATTCTTTCAATGGCGGGCTCTGCAATCATCGTCTGCAAGGACTAATACAGCTTTCGTGGCTGTCGGTAACATCGCCTTAACTGATTATTTAAGGGATGTTGAACAATGAATAACCCTCTGGATTTCACTGGCAAAGTGGTACTGGTTACTGGTGGTGGTAAAGGAGCCGGTAAAGGTATTACCGAACGTTTTCTTCAGCAGGGCGCTGATGTTGTGATTTGCGGTCGCAACGAACCTGAAAACATGCCGCAGCATGAAGGCAGAAAAGCCGTCTTCTTCTCTTGTGATGTTCGGGATATTGAGCAGGCTCAGCAACTGGTTGATGCTACCGTTGAACGTTTTGGTCGCCTCGATGTTCTGGTCAACAATGCTGGCGGTGCACCCAATGCCGATGCAGCAACCGTTTCTCCAAGATTCTCAGAATCAATTCTGCGTCTGAACCTGATTGCGCCTCTGAACCTGTGTCAGATTGCCAATACTGTTATGCAGAAGCAGGAAGAGGGTGGTTCCATTATTAATATCTGCAGTGTCAGTGCGACCCGCCCTTCTCCGGGCACTGCTGCTTATGGTGCAGCAAAAGCAGGTCTGTTGAATTTAACCAAATCTCTGGCTGTTGAATGGGCACCAAAGGTACGCACCAACGCAGTGATTGCCGGTATGATTCTGACCGAACAGGCACATATGCATTATGGTGATGATGAAGGTATCGCAAGTGTCTCTTCTACTGTGCCTTTAAACCGACTGGCGACACCGGAAGATATTGGCGACACCTGTCTTTATCTGGCATCAGATATGGCATCTTACGTCAGTGGTGCGGATGTGACTGTGCATGGCGGTGGAGAGAAGCCTGCTTTTCTGGATGCAGCAAATACCTGAGAAACCCGTTCAAGACTTTCTCTAACCTTTATGAGTGTGAGAGAAAGTCTGGCAAATGGGATTTTCTTTAACTGTCTGTCCGTTCGACCAACATTACATAGGGTTCCAGATTCAGGCTTTCCAGTATTTGTGATGTCGTTTTTCCATCTGCTGACTGACGCCCCTCAAACCTGAGGTAGTCATTTAACTCCATCACTTTGGTATCGTCTTCAACAATGATTTGGCCACGTGGCAAAAAACGTAAGCTTATGTAATGCCCAAAATCAGCTGTTTGCCCCTTATGACAAACGAGATGCTTCACCTTGGCTTCAACACTGGCCTCTTCTCCTCGTTCATTTATAACGGGCAGCCTGATTTTGTTACCCATACTGGCAAAAATTTCTTTCGCATCCTTTGCTGTTTTAGTTGTTCGACCTCTCATATCTGTATCAAATATTTTGAGACTGACCATGAACTGCCTGTTTTTAGCCGTATTCATTTCCAGCGCATTAGAAGTCACCGCCGGTATTTTAACATCCGTTTTTTTTGCCAGGCTGTCGTAATGCCACTGATAACATTCGGCAAGGCTTCTACACCCCTGGCTCTGTGCCTTATTTACCACCCACTGCTCATTTATATCTTGCTGCTGTAAATACATCGGATACCAGTCAGTAATTGCAGCACCTGCTTTATCCAGCTCCTCTTTGCTCCATTCACTCTTGCTGGTATGTACGCCCTTCAATAAAGTGCCAAGACTCTCCCCAATGGTGCTTGGTGCGTATGCCTTACTGACAGGACGCATATCCAGATAGTCACTAACTGCCAACATGGCACCTATTTCCTGACATAACACCTGAGTATCCACTAGCGTCATGGACTCCAGATTCCGACCTTTCACTAACTCTGCCATCTTCCTTCGCATTACCAAGGCACCGGCAGGAACCTGACCTTTGGGAGCAATAGTTTTCCCTTCATGAGACAGTATTTCTGTCCCTGGCTTGAGCTTTATACATTCGTCATCCTTAACAAAACGTCCATCGTATTCTCTTGCGACCATGGGTCGAGTTAATCTGCCTTGCTGATCAACAACCGCGACCCCTTTAGTGTATTTGGTATCGATTTGATCTCTGGAGACCAGAATAATGCTTCCGTCCATTTGCATATCCAACCAGGCGTCTTTGTTACCGGGCCCTAAATCACCCACAAACTCTGATAAAAAGGGTGCATCAGGGGCCTTTCCCAAAACAGTACCTTGCCGAAAAAACTTACCATTCTGAAAATAGCAGTCACTTTCAAGTACCAATACCTTGGCCCCCTGCCTATCAATGGCCTCATAAACTATTGGTACGTCATGGTCTACACACCTTTCCGCTAACGCCTGAACCGTGCCTAACAGTTTTCTTTCCGCCTTTCTAATATTGTTAACACCATCTTCTTCCCGATGGTTTCTTAGTAATTGATGCAACTCATAAAGATCAGAAGCTATCTGTTCATGTTCTGGCAGGTTGTATTTTGAATACATATGAGAATAAGCTGGCCCAAAAGCCTGCTCCAGCATTCTGACGGGAGATAGTTTCTCCGGCCTTGGCATGGAAATAACACAGGACTGTGCAGGCATACCGCAAGGGCGAGCTATTGCCTTACCATTGACGTTAGCTTTGATACGAGTTTGAGCGTTGATACTGTATTCCGGCATTTCGTTCATACCCAGCAAACTACAAATTGCACTGAGGTATTCTTGAGGGTCTTCCTGCAAGGATGGTTTCTCTGAGCCAAATAAATTCTTAATAGTCCCGTTTTCAGGGTCTTTCTGCCCTAAAACATGCAGAGCTCTCATCAACGTCATTTGGTATCCTGCTACCGAATGAGGCTTTTCTCTGCCACTGCGAATGTCATCACAGGCCTGCCACAACTCCAGCACCGCATCACGTACTGCTGATCTCTCTACTCGAAATTCGCCTTGATAGACTTTCTCTCTAATCTGTTGAACTACTGGCTTATCAATCATTGACATCAGCATTTGATTGGCTGAATTTGCCCAGCAATTCTGCGACCAGTTAGTCATTGCCGGGCCAGCCAGGGGGGCTTTAATGCCAGCTTCCCTGTTAACACAGTCAGTGCCTATACCATCTATGTAATAGCCAAAGTCTTTATCGAGGTCTTTATAGACATTCCACATATCGTCAGTTCCAGACCTGACGCTATCAATCCTCTCTTTGTAATAATCCAGAAGCCCTGACTTGTGGATATAGGCCATATCACGAAAGCTGAATTGCCTGTTCTCTCTGTCTGATTCAAAGTAGAGCTGCTTCAGCCTTCGGTATTGCTCTGGAAAATCAGGGCTTTTCAGCCTGCTGCTATCTTTACCCCAAGCTTTAATGATCCCCTGGTACTCATCCTCTTTTTCAATAATCCCCCGACCAATCAGCACTTCTTCAAGCGTCTGTCTGGAATTAACGACAGGCCGTCTGAGGTTATGGAACGCCAGAGATTTTGGTGCCTCATCTTCATCATCATTACGCAGTGAATAACCTTCTGTCAGATCAGCCTCCGATAGGGTCAGATGCAATGCTATGTCTTTTTGAACAGGTGCAACGTGCCCTTTCGCATCATAGTGTCGATACAGAACATTGCTACCTTGCTGAACCTCGCAATCAATCGGGAGCTGAAAACATCTGGCTGCCAGTGCAATAAACTCTTTCTTAAGAGGAAAGCTCTGGTCATGACTACCAAGGAATTGCTCAAGATCCTGCGCTGATGGCCAGTTAGTCCTTCCCTGATAAACTCCATTCTTAACCAGGCCGTCGTTTGCCGTACCGTTAAGCAATATACGACAATAATCTTTAAACTCATCATTCACTTGATCAGGCCATTTATTGAGATGACTTGCCAATGAGCCGCAGACAAAATCCAGCCTTTTAGTGACAGGAGGGGTAACGGGTCTTGAAACAGGTGAAGAGTTAGGAGGAGAGGGTGGGGGAGTTGCTGCACCAATTTTCGATTGCTGTAACTGCTGCCTGATTCGATCAAGACGCTGCTGATGCTGCTTAGAGATGTCTTCAGGTGAAAGCCGCTGTTTATAGGCAGCAGATTTTTCCTGAAGCAAACCTTGTATGTCTTTTTTAATCGTTTGCTCAACACTGTCATCGTTGACTTCTATCATCTCCAGCAGCTGTATTTTCTGTTCCAGAGGAATCTTCAAGCTATCGAGTTCTTCAAGCATTTCATCTGTTTGTTTTCGGGTCATCATCTGTTGCACTGAGAGTATTTCGAGGGCTTTGAAGTCCATACAACTCAGCTTCTCCGCCAGCCAAACAAGAGGCCGTGTACTCAGGTCATGTTGCCCACCAACGGATTGAGCATTAGCGAGGCCTGTTCTACTTTCCATTTCTCTGACCGAGCCTTCAAGCTGGGCAAGATGACGAGCAGGGTCCACCGAATGAACTGAATGTCTGCCGTGTTGCCCAACAGCAGCACCTCCGTTTTTAGCAATACCCTTAAGAACACCAAAATCCACTTCGGAGATTTTTTTTATGGAAAACATTGGAATGAGCCCGTTAAATTTATCAGGAATATATTCAGGCTAGTTAGAAAGGTGAAAGCTGGGTCTTCTGAAGAAAGGTACTTCGCAAGAGGAGCAGGATACAGACCAGTGCCTGTATCCTGGATATTTTTAGACCACTTAGCACTCTGATAGAATAATAATAATGCTAAACGTCAAAACGCTGGCACTTATCCAGTCAGGTTTTTGTTACACAGACCTACTGCCTGACAAGCTCATGATGAAGTACTTCACACTGGTTCCCAAGCACAAGGTACATTCTGTGGCCCGCCTGAGCATAACCCAGCGCCATGACGCCCGGACAAATCAGAATATGCTTTTCAAATTTATAGGGATCAGTTTTCTGATACAACGGATTATTCCAGTCTTTAATATCTCTACCGTCCCACGGGTAGACCTTTACCTCTTCTGACTCAGACTTTTCAGAAACAATCTGGGATAAATAGTATGAGTAATCTTTTTTGGCATAACTGGGCACACTCCTTGTTATATCAAACAGTGTACTGCGAGGCTCCAAAGAAATTCTCGGCTCCTCTTTATCGGTGAACCATACCCAGTTAGGTATGAACGACAGTTTCCGTTCAATTCGAAGATCACGATTAATAACATCATATTCTTTTCTTATTAAATCGGAAAAATAACTGCTTAAATAAAATGAATCATCAAGATAATGATTAAGCAGACTATTTAACATTCGATGGGTTTCATCATAATCATGCGTAAAATCACTGATCTGGTAAACCGCCCCTGCATATGTCCATGCCAGTTTGAAATATTGCTTTATAGAGCGACCTTCAAAAACAGGGTAGTTCGTTTTAATAAATTGTATAAGCTGCTTAAGATAAACTGAAAACAATTTCTCATTCTTGAATCCCCCCACACCGACAATAGACCTCAGCAGATAACCACTATATCCACCTTCCACCTTGATACACTCTTTTCTAGTACTGGCATCATGTCCAGAGCATTTTTCTTTATCCAGTATATGGGCTCTGTTTCTTATAAAAACAGCAAGGTAATCTGGAGAGAAATAACTCAACAATAACCCCATCAGATCTGCTTCTACGAAGTCCCCTTTTGAGGAATAAGATAAACACATGTCCAGAAAATCCGGCGCAAATCTACGAACTTCAGAACAGCCTCTAAAGCTAAAGACAGACAATGCACCTTCTGCGGACCCAGGACCAAACAACTGTCCATAAGATAGTCGCTGTTTTTCTTCTTTCTTTAGACCGGCCTTTTTCAAATCCCCAAGGTATTTCGTCAATATCTCAGCGCTGAGATACCTACCGGCGATAGGGTTAAGGCTTACCCAATAACTGAATGCTAGTTTTATCTTCAGATTTCGAAGAACAAATTCTGGATGATTGAGAACTTTATGTACGGTCTCCCTCGAAGAAAGAAGGTAGAGCTCCCGAAGGCTTCTCAATAAATCAGCTTGATGAATGTTCTGAAGGCATACCTGGTGAGTAGAGATTATTTCTGCACTGTAGAGGGAACCACCACTTTTTAATACATCATAATCACCTCGAAAATACTCAACGATCTGATCTTCCGAAATAGCTGAGTCGTTATTTTTGGCATCAACAACATCAAGCTTTGAAAAACAAAAAGCATCTTCTTTTTTTAATTGTTCATCCAGACGTGAAAGCAGGAAAAATGAAAACCTGTCTGACGTAATATGAGGATTCAGCAACGAACATGTATCTCTCATGGTTGGCTGGCTGAGCTCAGCACAGTCAAAACCCTCGAAGGAGACCCCTGGCTCTGCAATCATATTCTGATGCCTTCTGAAGTTCAGAAAAACGGTCAATGCTGGTGTAAGAAGGCGCGCCATAGCTGTTGCTTTAGCTTTTATATCACTGACTGAGCCCCAGCCTTTTACGATACCTATATAGGCTAGAACCTGATTTTTGATGTTGTGAACGATTGGCTTCATATCGGTTCTTTCGAGTCTTTTCGGCTGCTCAATATCGGGACTCTTACGTTTATCAACATTACTGGAAGGAGAATCATCTGACTTAGTTTTATGTTTAGCAGCATCGCTGGAAGAAGTGTCATCTGCCTTGGTTTTATGCTTATTGGCATCAGCAGTTTTTTTTCCTTTTTTCAGACTTTCTTCTTTCCCAATGGGCTTTTTCGATTTTAATGTATCGACACATTCATCACTTACCAGATCGGGTACGCTGGGAGCATCAGGAAAAAGTACAGGTGTGTTCCAATCATTGTTAGCAGCAACTGCTATTTCTGAAACTGGAGAGTGCTGAAGCAAGTATTCAGCAAGTGGAATTCCGGTGGCAGTGAGCACAGTTACACGATGCTGGTACAGTCTTAGAATATAACTACCAACACCTCTACTATGCTGGTAAAGAAAATCCTGAGTAATAGAAGAATCAAGAGAGATACGATAAGTTTCAGAAGCCGACTTATCATTTTCTTTATTAGAAGATTTTTTTGGTAACACTAAAATATTTTTTTCATCTATCGAGATATCTTTGATATCCATACTGGATATATGAACAATCTTCTTTTCCTTATTAATTTCAATAAATTTACCTTCAAACTCTTCATGAACATAAATTTGCCAGGCTAAAGAGAACTGGCAATAAACAAAAGTAAAAAGAAAAACAACAATCGGCTTCAGCATTTTTATATTTATACCCGTCACTTCAAGGGTACGTCATTATAGACAGTATAAATATTAGGGTTACGTCATGTTTTAAATTTAATAAGACTCAACAAAAAAATCATTACAAAAATAAGGAAAAAGAGTATGAAGCTAGATAAGAAAGGCGGATAAAAAATCCGCCTAAGAACTATTTAACTGACTTGATCCAGAGGTTGAGTCTGTGACCACTGAGAATTCAGTGTCCGCTTACTGAAACGCCAGCCTTCAGAGGTCTTTACCAGCTTATCATCATAGATAACACCGATATCAAACTTCTGCTCACCGTCATCACCAGCAATGACATGGCTGGCAACACAGTAAACTTGCGCAGTAGCTTTGTCATTATCAACAGTGCTTTGCACATTAGCCACCAGATGGAATGTACGGCTGTAGTTTTCCAGTTGCTGCATAGCACCCTGAATCACTTCCAGACCTTCTGCATCAAACTGCATGGCTGGAATACTCAATACACCATCCTGAGTAAAGACATTGGCAAAACCAGCGTAGTCTTTCTGGTCCGCACAACGGGCGTATTCATAAGCCAGCTCTTGAATTGCCAGCTTGTCTGCAATCAGATCACTCATATTGAATTCCTTTTTATTGTTGTTTTGAAACGGCTGCAAATCAGTTACCAAGACAGACGAATTGATAAGCTATATCCCCGCCTCTGGCGGGGATATAGCTATTTAATATTCAATTGCGTGTACCTGCATACTTATAAGGTCACAGCCGTTAATAATCAGGCGTACTGAATATTATGTTCCTGACTGAAGAAAGCGCGCATGGAAACAATCTTGCCTTCAGCGTTCAGCTTAATCACATCAGTCACATCAATCAGCATACGGTGATCGCCATGCTTGATCTTGATCTGGAAAGAAAACGCACCTTCGCCCGCATGAGTCGTCGCAATAGGTGCTACCAGTTCAGCAGACACTTCATCCGCAGCACCCAGACCATTGGCATAAAACGCTTCAATCGCTTCCTTACCTGAATGCATCGGTGTGCCAACCGGATCTTCAACAGTGGCATCATCAGCGTACATTGCCTTCAGGCCTTCAATATCCTGAGCATTAACCAGGGCAATGTACTTTTCCAGAGTCTCTTTCAGAACTTCAGGGCTTACCATTTTTATTATTCTCCAACTAACCAAACCAACGAAAAACTGTATGAGGTTGTCACTGAACCAGACAAAGCTGGAGTTCGGGGTGCTCTACCAAAGGCCAGGGATGGCCTGCTAGCGAATCGATGCAGGAAAGCATCGTTGAGCGGGTAGAACACCCCGAATTTCAGCGACAAACACCAAGCTAAAACTAATCAAACAACCTCAAACAACCCAGCCGCGCCCATGCCACCACCAATACACATAGTGACAACCACAAACTTAGCTCCACGACGCTTACCTTCCAGCAGCGCATGCCCCACCATTCGAGCACCGGACATACCAAACGGATGACCAATGGCAATCGCACCACCATTGACGTTCATCAGTTCATTAGGAATACCCAGCTTGTTCTGGCAGTGAAGCACCTGGGAAGCAAAGGCTTCGTTCAGCTCCCACAAGCCAATGTCGTCCATCTTAAGACCATTGCGCTTCAGCAGCTTGGGAATAGCCAGTACAGGACCAATGCCCATCTCGTCAGCACTGCAACCGGCAACAGACAGGCCACGATAGATACCCAGTGGCTCCAGACCTTTCTGCTCCGCCAGAGTGCTGCTCATCAATACAGACGCAGAAGCACCGTCAGACAGCTGAGAAGCATTACCCGCCGTAATAAAACGACCTTCCTTCACCCACTTACCATCCTTAAACACAGGAGGCAGACCGGACAGGCTTTCCAGAGTTGTGCTGGCGCGGTTACATTCGTCCTGAGCGATAGTCACCTGCTCAAAAGAAACCTCTTTGGTTTCCCTGTTGAAAACAGACTTTGTGGTGGTCATGGGTACGATTTCAGCATCGAACAGACCATCACGCTGAGCCTTAGCCGTACGCATCTGGCTCTGATAGCTGTATTCATCCTGCTGCTCGCGGGTAATGCCGTAACGGTCAGCAACAATTTCACCGGTTTCCATCATTGGAATATAGGCAGTAGCGTCCTGCTCCAGCACCAGTTCGGACTGATTGCGGTACAGGTTCTTATGCTTGTTCTGAACCAGAGAGATAGACTCAAGACCACCAGCAACCGCAATATCAATCTCGTCGCACATAATGCTTTTGGCAGCAGTGGCAATGGTCATCAAACCGGATGAACACTGGCGCTCCATAGCCATACCGGAAACGGTATCCGGCAGGCCACCGGCCACGGCACATAAACGACCAAGGTTGTACGACTGGGTACCCTGCTGGGCAGCAGCACCAATTAATACATCATCCACTTCACCGGCTTCGATACCAGCACGTTCGACGGCTTCACGAACCACATGGCCACCTAAAGCCGGAGCTTCAGTATCGTTGAAAGAACCACGAAAGGCTTTACCAATAGCGGTTCTGGCGGTTGAAACAATAACGGCTTCTTTCATGTTCAGCTCCTTGAACGGCTATTAAGCCGGGAAGTAACGGGAAATAGTATTGATAACACAGGCCGGACGGTCTTCACCTTCAATCTCAACGGTCACTTTCACCGTGGATTGAATAGCGCCCTTCACTTCTTCAACAGCAACCAGTTCACCGACACCACGAATGCTGGCACCGACCTTTACTGTGTTAGGGAAACGAATGCCTTCACAGCCATAGTTCACACCCATGGAAATACCCTGAACATCAACAATCTGAGGCAGGAAATAATTCACCAGAGAAAGAGTTAGATAGCCGTGAGCAATACAGGCTCCGAATGGGCCGTCCTTGGCCTTTTCAGGATCAACATGAATCCACTGATGGTCACCTGTCGCTTCAGCAAACAGATTAATGCGCTGCTGGTCGATTTTCAGCCACTCGGATTCACCAAGACGCTGACCGACCTTATCCTTCATTTCAAAGGGCGTAGAAAAAACTGTTTTACTTGTTTCTGTAACAATTTCTGTAACAACGTCACTCATGCTTACGCCCTCTGACTGCTGGCAGAGATAATTTCACCGGCCATATAAGAGCTGTAATCACTGGCCAGGAACATCATGATATTGGCAATTTCCCAGACCTCTGCCGCACGACCAAAAGCTTCTTTGGAAGCCAGCTGATCCAGCAGTTCCTGTGGCGCAGACTTTCTCAGGAAGTCGTGCAGAGCAATACTTGGGCTGACCGCATTGATACGAATACCGTATTCAGCCGCTTCCACTGCAGCACAGCGAGTCAGAGCCATAACACCCGCTTTTGCAGCTGCATAGTGCGCCTGCTCTTTCTGTGCTCTCCAACCCAATACCGAAGCATTATTAACAATGGCTCCGGCTTTGCGTTCCATCATTTTTGGCAGCATGGCACGCGTCATACGCATGGTGCCGGTAAGGGTAACGTCGAGTACACGATTCCACTCGGCATCTTCCATTTCAATCAGCAGTTTTGAGCCACCAAGGCCTGCGTTGTTAATCAGGACATCAACACCACCGAGCTTTTCTTCAGCAACATCAATCAGTGTCTGAACGTCGTCTTCTACGGTGACATTACACACCTGATAGAAAACATTCTCGATACCTGTCTGTTCCTTGATCTTAGCGACAGCTTCCTGAAGACGGCCTTCATGAATGTCACTGATCATCAGCGCACGACAGCCTTCTTCAGCAGCTTTTACGGCAGCAGAAAAACCGATACCTGCACCAGCTGCAGCAGTAATAAGCACTGACTTGCCTTCGAGCAGGTTATGCCCTTTGACGTATTCGGGAATCAGCATTGAGTTTCACTCCCCTGTGTACTTCTTTTTATTCTTTGAAAGAGTTGTTGGGTTTCGCTTCGCTTAACCCAACCTACGAAATTGTTTTTCAATAGCTCTTGTATAAAAAGCTATCTGCCTTTCGGTTCCTTCGGCATTCCCAGCGCTCGTTCAGCAATGATATTGCGTTGAATCTCATTGGTGCCGCCGTAAATGGTGTCGGAACGGGTGAACAGATACATAGACTGGAGCCGGTTCAACTCGTATGGACCTTCATCGAGAATTTCCGACTCATTACCCAGCACGTCCATGGCCAGCTTGCCAAGGTTGGCGTGCCAGGTAGCCCAATAGAGCTTGTAGATCATGGCTTCTTTCTGCAGAGAGCCATCTGCACCACCAGACAACATACGCAGAGAGTTGTAGCGCATGATACGCAGCCCCATCCAGGCATCAGCAATACGCTGTCGTATGGCTGGTTCTTCAGAGCTGCCATTCTCTTTGGCAACTTTAATAATCTCATCCAGTTCATTCTGGAAGTGCATCTGCTGACCCAGGGTAGAAACACCACGCTCAAAGCCCAGCAACGCCATGGCAATTTTCCAGCCTTCTCCAGGTTTGCCAACAATGTTGTCAGCGTCAGTTACCGCATTATCGAAGAAGACTTCGTTAAACTCGGAAGTACCGGTCAGCTGTTCGATAGGACGAACTTCAACACCTTCCTGCTTCATGGGCACCAGCAGGAACGCCAGACCTTTATGCCCCTGACTGCCTGGTTCGGTGCGGGCAATAACAAAGCACCAGTCGGATTCGTGAGCCAGTGATGTCCAGACCTTCTGACCACTGATCACCCACTTGCCAGAGGCTTCATCAAAGTGAGCCTTGGTCTTCACATTGGCTAAATCAGAACCGGCACTGGGCTCTGAATAGCCTTGACACCAGTATTCAGTGCCATCAACAATACCCGGCAGAAAGCGTTTCTTTTGCTCTTCAGTACCAAAGGCAATAATGGTCGGACCTGCAAGACCCTCACCAATATGTCCCATATGACCCGGGCCACCAGCACGGGCGTATTCCTCGTGGAAAATAACCTGCTGGTTGATGGATAAACCTTTACCACCGTGCTCTACCGGCCAGCCAGGACAAGTCCAACCTGCCTGAGCCATATGTTGTTCCCAGATCTTTCGTTCTTCAGGAAACATATGTTCATCACCCGGACCACCACGGTGACGCAATTCTTCAAACTCACCTTTGAGGTTGTCCTTAAGCCAACCGGCAATTTCCTGTCGAAACTGCTCGTCTTCAGGGCTGAAACTGATTTTCATAATTCTTCTCCTGTTCCTTCTCCTGAAGCCTTAAAGAATTGCCTGAGCGATCTTTTCACGGTGATAAGCGCCATTGCCCAGGAAGGTCTCTGACGACTTTGCACGCTTAAAGTAAAGATGGGGATCGTATTCCCAGGTAAAACCAACGCCGCCGTGTAACTGAATGGCTTCCGCCGCACAGTGGAAATAGGCATCAGAGCAATAGGACTTGGCAAGGGCAGCAGCAACCGGCAATTCTTCAGCCACCTGTTCACCTGCTTTGTCGTTGCAGAACAAAGATTCCTGAGCAACACAGGCGGCGTAATAAACAGCAGATTTTGAACATTCAACCTGCACCATCATATCGGCAGCACGGTGTTTAATGGCCTGAAAGCTGGCAATAGTACGACCAAACTGCACCCGTTCCTGGGTGTAATCCACTGTCAGGTCTAATATCTGTCTGGCGCCACCAGCCTGTTCAGCCGCTACTGCAATAACAGCCAACTGAGTGACTTGCTCAAGCTGTGACCAGGCCTTGCCAGCCACACCTAATAGATTGGAGGATTCAACAAAAACATTATCGAGGGTAACTTCTGCCTGCTTGCGAGTCTGGTCCATGGTGGGTGTCCATGTACGACTCACGCCTGCGGTATTTGCTGGCAGAACAAAGAGGCTGATGCTCTCTTCACCAGAACTGTTCTCGTCACGAGCTGCAACGATAAGCAGTCCTGCTGTATGGCCATCAGGGACATACTTGTACTGTCCGGAAAGTACGAAGCCTTCGCCTTCTTTTTTAGCGACGGCGGTAATACTGTCTGCATCCCAACTGTTTTTAGCGGTATAGGCCAGCGTCGCGGTCAGATTGCCTTCAGCAATTTGCGGTAACCACTGCGCCTTTTGCTCTTCATTACCCGCAACCAGCAGGGCATTGACACCCAATGCAACAGTAGAAAAGAAAGGAGAACAGAGCAGGCGTCGGCCCATCTCTTCAAACAGGACAGCCAGTTCGACATAACCCAGCCCCAGACCGCCGAATTCCTCGGGAATATGCAGCGCCTGCCAGTACATGTCAGAACAGATCTTCTGCCACAGTTCTGCATCAAAGCCTTCTTCTGTGGCCATAGCAGTTCTGACAGCTTCCGACGTAGAAACATCCTGCAGGAAACTTTCGGCGGAATCCCGAATCATCTCCTGCTCTTCGGTGAAAGCGAATTCCATCCCCGCACCTCTTCAAAGCAATTTATTGATGGCGGTAGGGTCCGCCTATTGGGCCACACTTTCGCTTGATTAGGATGCGGGGGAATCGTTCGAGTGGACGATTAAACTGCTTTAGATTATTGAGACATCTCTGATACTTTTGCTTTAATCGATTATTGAAGCATAGGTAGTGAACTTTCTGGAGCGGGATAATAATTAATGGGCTTTACTGCTTTCTTCACCCCTTTTTTCTCATCAAAAACATCATTTGAAACACTCGCATTCTTCTCTCTCTGATCGTTTTTCGTTTGACCATTATCTGAACTGTTCACCTGTTTTCCCTCTGTACCGGATGATGTTCCTTGCGAATTAGCTGAGTTACTTTCCTGAATTGCCACAAACCCACCTGCTTCACCATCTGCATCAGGATCTTCGTCATCATCTCGTCGCGACCTTAGCTGAGCTTCATCAGTTATAGTTAGACGGTCCGTTATAATATCCTCTGTAATATCTACGGCAGCTTCTCGTTCAGTATCTCCCCCTCCGTCAGCTTGTGGTAAGCCACCCTGCATTGCTATAACTATTT
The DNA here is from genome assembly GCF_009653635.1 of Endozoicomonas sp. OPT23. Taxonomy (GTDB): domain Bacteria; phylum Pseudomonadota; class Gammaproteobacteria; order Pseudomonadales; family Endozoicomonadaceae; genus Endozoicomonas_A. The sequence goes on from NZ_PPFD01000005.1 coordinate 363,086, forward strand.
GCCCAGGATCTTCATCTGATGACTGTTGCGAGATCTGACTGGAAAATATCGGAGGAGTTGTAACTACATGTCCTTTAACTTCCAGAGGCACTGTGCCTAAGGTACTAGTAACAGTGTGGCCATGAATATCAACAGCTCCATTCTGACGTATGGTCATATGACCACTACTCATACCTCCATGCGAAACTGAATCTCCAAGTTCTAGTTGAAGACTTCCCTCTTCTGAAGCTATAACGGACGAAACATAAAAGACAGGATATACAAAATATCCAGCCCCTAGAGGTACTACTGAGCCACCGTACAATGTCAGATATTGCCCGGGCAACCAGCTCAAAACCGAGTCAGGCAATAACGGGGGAAAACCACCTCCTGTATCATTTACTTCTCCTGTATCAGGGCTCATTTGTTGAACAATGCTCGAATAAATATCAGCTACAGAAATACTAACATTGTCAACTGTGAGCTCATGAGTCAGGTGACTTTCTGCCCTCTGATCATCTTGAGCCCCGACTGCACTGATAGTGTATGAAATCACCTGATCTCCATGCAAAGTAGAAACCGTTAAAACACTGTCTTCTTCCGTATAACTGGGTTCTAAACACTGGAAATGTTCATCCTGACCTATCCTCACCTCAAGACAATAAACAGTGGCAGGCGATTGGCCACAGACATATTCATTGACAGTCAAGAGCAGCAGGCAAGGCAAATAACGCAGATAACTATGATTCAGCATTACAGTCACATCGTACGAGCGTGAATCAATTTTAGCCCATCAAACTCATAAGTTTTGTTATATATCCTGCTTAAATCTGGCTCTTAGCCACCACCACTATCGTTCGAACAGACGATTCATATTTTACAAGTCTGGAGGTATAAAAGAAGCTGAAATCAAGCAGTCTGTGGCTGCTGAACAGGCTCGGGAAAATAATAAAATGAAAGAGTTTAATTCAGAGCAAAGGGTACAGGACGGTACCGCCTGGGAAGAGTTTTGCGACGCCCTGAAAGAGGCTGGCAAGGTAATTCAAAGCGAGAAAGCGCCCAAGGATGCTTTCAATCAGGCAGAAGGTTACCGCTACCTTACTCGCCTGTTGCGTGCCGGTCTGGAAAGCTGCATCGAGTTTCGTGACCCAGCTTTCCCGGTTCTGCGTAACGGTACCCATGAAACCATCAAAATGGGTGCCGACAATCCGGACAATCGTTATGAAGGCGCTATCATTGACCCACAGTACGACTATAAGGTCGTTGGCACTCGTGGCACCGTCGACTATCTGGGCATCAGCACCGTAGCCAACCGTTACTCCAAAGACGGCACCATGGAAACCACCGGCTTTCTTGATTCCCGAGAGCTGGATATTAACGAAAACGGTTCTTTTGAAATCATTATCAGCCAGAGAGAGCAGGCCGGTAACTGGCTGCCCATGACCGAAGAAACCAATTCAATCAATGTTCGTCAGACCTTTCAGGATCGCATTAACGAAAAACAGGCCGATCTGAAGATTGAACGACTGGATTCCGATACTGCACGACCAACGCCATTCAGCGCCGAGAAGCTGGATCGTGGATTGAAAGGTGCTGCCCGTTTTGTACGCGGCACTTCCCAGATGTTTGAAGACTGGGCTGAATCCTTCCTGCCCATCATGAATGAACTGCCTGCTGCCGATCAAGCTTACTGCCAGAAGATCGGTGGTGATCCGAACATCTTCTATTTCCACAGTGCCTGGCAGCTGGCTGACGACGAAGTCTATGTGATTGACGCCCCCGTTGTACCGGAATGCCAGACCTGGAATTTCCAGCTGGATAACTGGTGGATGGAGTCTCTGGACTACAGCAACCATACCATTCATATCAACAAGCATACTGCTCACTACGAAGAAGACGGCAGTGTACGGGTTGTTGTCTCCCATACAGACCCGGGCGTACCTAACTGGGTAGAAACAGCAGGACACAATATTGGCACCATGTGCTGGCGCTGGATCAAGGCCGAATCAAACCCTCTGGTAAACGCCAGAGTAATGAAGCTTGAAGACTTAAAAATGCTCTGCAAGTAACGACTCTGTTGAGCAAAGTCTCATTGAGTAGAAGAGCACGTCTATAACGAATGTCTGAACTCCTATCAGGTTCAGGCAATGAATAACAAATACAAAGGTGTAGGGCATGATCGCCGAACAGGAACAAGCTCAGGAGCAGATCGTTTTTGATGCCGATGTGCTGATCAAAATGGCCATGGAACGTACCGGCCTGAAAGACTTTGGCAGCAGCCCTTTCCGCGAAGGTCTGGAAGTTCTTCTTGAAACTTATGACAAGAACTTCACTGCGTACACTGATCGTAAGAAGTGCCGTAACCGTGTTCTGAAAATGCTGAACACCCGTCTTCGCTGTGAAGAAGCCTTCAAACGTTACCCTGAGATCGAAAACGAGAAGATCGAGAACCCGATTTTTATCACCGGTCTGCCACGTTCAGGAACCTCAGCGCTGATGAACGTTCTGTCTCAGGCGCCTGAAAACCGAACACCTATGCAGTGGGAAATGCAGCTTCCTGATATCTGGCCTGGCAGCAAACAGGGCGATGAAGACCCTCGCTACCTGGCCCTGAAAGAAAAGCTGGAATCCACCCGTACCGACAGCTTTGCCAAGATTCACTTTGTTGAAGCCGACCTGCCAGAAGAGTGCGTAATGCTTCACGCACTGTATTTCAGTGGCGCACAGCTGGGCTTTGAAGGAGCACTTGAGCCTTACTGCAGCTGGGTGAAGAAGCAGGATCTGGAAGACATGTACCACTACCAGATGAAGCTGATGAAGATGATCAGCTGGCGTAACCCTGGCCAACAGTGGATGTTTAAAGCTCCTTCCCATATGTGGGGAATAGACGCCATTGCCAAGGTATTTCCGGGCGCTAAATTTGTTTGGTGCCATCGCAACCCACTGTCTGTTGTACCTTCCATCACCAGCATGGCGAAAGTGGTTATCGATTTATACGCTGGCGACAGCTGTGTTCACAGCATGAAAGAACTTGGCCCTCACTATATGGACTGGTATGCCACCTCACTGGAGCGAGGCCTTGCTGCTCGTGCCAAACTTCCTGCCAATCGTTTTATTGACTGCTCCCAGCAGGAGTTTGTTGATGATCCAATGGCCATGGTTGAAAAGATCAAACAGCAGTTTGGTCTTAAAGTCACCGACGAAGGTCGTGCAGCCATGCAGGCTTATGTGGATGCCAATCCTAAAGGGAAATACGGCAAGCACAGCTATGATCTGGAAAGCTACGGCATGACAGAACAGATGATTCGTGACCGGTTTGCTTTCTATTATAACGATGGTAACTGGCCGATCAGCGATTAAGTTTCTTTGATCTGGTTTGGGGGGGTGTTTCATTCTTGTTATAACCCCGGTATTCAGGTTGTTGTTTCCGCTCAACTGGGCTTCCTGCCCAGATTCGCTAGCAGGCCAATCCATGGCCTTTGAAATAACAACCTGAACACCTCCTCTCAATTAATTCATCCGTCTAGAAAAGAAAGGCTCAATAATAATGATTACAAAAGACGCCGTTTACTCTGATGAAATTGTGATAAATGCACCGGTGGAACTGGTCTGGGATATTCTGGTAAATCTCGAGGAGTACCATAAGTGGAACCCTTTCTGCCCTGAGGCTAAAAGTACACTGGAGATAGGTTCTCCAATCGTAATGAAAGTGAAGCTGGGTGAATATATGACAGATCAGACCGAGTATGTGACTGAGGTCAAACCTTACAAATCACTCTCATGGCGCACTGAAATAAATGGTATTTCCGATGGTCATAGGACCCAGACTCTGGAAAAAGTTGACGGTAATAGTTGTAGCTACCTTTCCGTGGACCGGTTCAGCGGTACTAACGTAGAACCTATGCTGGCTAAATACGGAGCTTTGGTTGAAGCAGGGTTTAATGAATGTGCTTATGGTTTGAAATCATTTTCAGAAGAACAAGCCTGAAAGCATTGATGCTTTATCGTGAGCTTTATGGAAATACTGCAACTACTTCCATAAAGCAATGCAATCTCTGATTTCAACGTTCTAAATTCAACTCAGGGCGACTCAAAAGGGCAATAATTCACATCACTGCCTTTTGCCAGCCCTTTAACAAGGCAGATTGAAAAGCGACATAAGACATGCATGGAACATTCAACAGTCTCATCTCTGCTCCTCCATTTAGCATTCTCTCCCCCAGATGCCGTTACCGAACTACTTTTTAAATGCTGACTTACTGCTTCAACCTCGCCGCCCATAGCAGATAATGATGAAACCGCCGTATCAAACTCATCATACAGAGGGCTGGCATAGTAAACCAATCCTTCCAAGCTACTCTTCATAAGAGCAACATTTGGTAGATTCCAATTAGGATTGTCTACACCTTGAAAAAAGTTGAGAGGATTGAGCTGGACCGTACTGCCGTCATTTAAAAATTGATACTTACAACCAGGCATCTCAGCCACACCAATCGGGGTAATAAAACCACGAATCGTTGCCATGACAAATTGCAGCGCATCATCAGTATCTAACTCAAGAGCTTTAGCTTGATCTTTTTCCTGTGTACTTATCAATTTACCCCAATGCTCGGGCATATCTTCTACAAGCTCAGCACTCCACCGACTGGATTCCTCATCAAAAAAAACATCTTCAGCAAGTGGACAGGTATATGTATCAGCGGGAGAATAAAAAGAATATCCTGTAAATAATAAAAAGAGAATTAATTTTCGCATTCTACCTATCTCCAATACTGTTCATGTATTTATTAAAGAGTATTATCAAACTAGCTCTTATTTAAAAAAGAGCTAGCTAACAACTTCAAAAAAGGAAGACAAATCAGAATCAAAAAATGTATCTTAATTTTATTAAATGAAGCCAGCCGCTTGCCTCCAGTTTTCAAGCCACCATTTTTTTTTGCAAACAGCCCAGGGTTTTCAAGAATTGCCCTGCCAACCGCTACAAGATTAAAACGACCTTGTTGAAGAGACTCTTCAATATATTGAACCGATTTGATTCCTCCAACACCAATCACTGGCGCATTAAACTGACCACAAAACTACTCAGCTTCTTCGACCAGATAACCTTCTCCGCGACGCTCCTTCGGACGGTTCCAGCCCCCCATTCCAGACGATATATCCAGAATCGATACACCTGCATCAACCAGCCAGCCGGCGACCTGCTTCATATCTTTATGGCTAAGTCCTTCCGGATACAGGTCCTGCCCCGGAATGCGGGTCATTATGCCAATACCCGGAACCTTCTCTCGAATGCCCTGAACGATTTCCAGCAATAAACGGCTACGATTTTCGAGACTGCCACCGTACTGATCGTTTCTCTGATTCGTCAGTGCCGACAACCACTGATTAATGCCGTAGCCGTGGGCACAGTGAATTTCCACCAAATTGAAACCAGCAATATAGGTCGCAGCCACTGGCTGATGAAGTTGATCAACGACGTTGGCGAAGCTTAAGCGAGTGGAGCATTAAGTCCACTCGAATTACCACTGCCTCAGAGGCTGTTTGACAAGTATCGTCCGTAGCGAGGATTGCAGGAAATTGAGGATAAAAATGCGGTTTTGAGAGGAGAATAGCTGGCTATTTGACGAACAAAACCACATTTTTAGACCAATTTACTGTGACCGCAGTAGGACAGATACTTTTCAAACAGCCTCTCACACAATGTGCTTATTAATAACCAAAACAACCAATCTCAACTCTGGAGTCACCCAAAGGATACCCTTCCTCTCCATTTATAAAAGTGGTTTCAATATCAAAAACAGCATAGTCACCACTTGTGTATAAGTTCTTGTAGCAATGATCAAGATGAACTTTTATTCCTGTTAATGAACTCTCCAGCGAAGCATTAAAACCACCATGACGATAATTACCTTCTAATGATTCAGCAGCAAAGTATGCTCCCCCATAAGGGTTTACCTGCTCCCCCTCAAGCTCTGAATCTGTAGAGACAGACAAGCTTGATTTTATCGCATCCAATTCGCATAAACGTACGCCAGGCTCTAATGGGCTTATGCGAAAAGAGATATCAGGCGAGTACATCGGACACCGTTCTACATCACCTGCAACAGAGCCTACGGAGATACCAAAACATAAACTCTGATAACACCCACCCTGCTCTGAACCGCCATACTGCCAATTCTTTTGTCCAACAGGATTTTTTGCCTGAATCGGCATAGTCACGACTTTCTTCTGTAAGTTATACAGTTCGTTTTCATTCACTCCTTCATCTTCAAAATGGAGAAATTCATGCCACCGCCCCCCCTCATCAACAAGTGCCTGGTCTGCAAGATCATTCCATGAAGGTTTGTTATTATTCGTTTTTTCAAAGTCTTTACGGAGTGATACTTTCTCTGGAAATAAGCTTATAAACTTATCAGCCTCCCATGAATCATATGTTTTATGATAATCGCACTTAACAATAAAATAATCTGTATATTTAAAACTGATACGAGATATTGATGCTGCTATAAATTTTACCTCCGGCTTTGTAACTGCCTCTGACTTTGTGTCTAAAACACCCACAGCACTGTTTTTGCTGATCATTTTCCCCCAGCTTTTTGGCATCCCCTCTGTCAAAACAGCTTCCCAGCGGTCCTCTTTCTCATTGTAATGAACAGCATCAGATTTCGGGCAGGTGTAGTTAGCTGAAAAAACATCAGTCACAAGAATTAAAAGCGGGAAGGTAAGAAGTAACCGGGACACCATTTTAATTGCTACCAGCATGCAGTTGAACATAACACTTCAAGGTAGCTAGGTTTCAAATAAAGACCAGCAGATTCATTTAAAACAACAACGGCTTAAACAGCAATATTTTTAACAAAACTTATACAGCGGAAAATAAAAAAAGTATTAATATTTTGTTTTTGGACTTTATTCAATGACGTGATCAATATTGATCACGTCATTGAGACTCAACTTTTTTAGCTGTAGCTCTTGTCCAGCTTTTCAATAAAATCTTTCAGCATATCCGCTGGCAGATCATTAATACCCGCCGCTGCTGCACGACCACCACCTGTAGGGAATTGACGACAAAGGTCAACTGCTCCCTGCTTATTGGACAGTGGCGCACGAACACTGACCAGATAGTTGCCGTTAGCCTTTTCCGTAACAACTCCGTGGGCACGGTCAGGGTATTGATTCGCCAGATCGTTACCAAAGACACCGCTGACACGGCGAGCCCATGGCTGATTTGGCAGGATATAAACAGCACTGTTATCAGTAGCTACTTCTGGTTTAGTGACTTGCGCAGAATTCATGTCTTCCTGATAACCGGTTTCCAGCTTCTGGAAGTCAACATTACCACCCTTGATAAAATCCAGAGGGTTGGCGTAAGGCAGAACCTTTTTAAACAACTCGTCCGGTCTGAAATGAAGATCATCCAGGTTGGAACCATAGCCATTGTAGTTGATATAGATACCGAGGTTTTCCAGCAGCTGCAGATCATCTGCTGAGATATCCAGATTCTTCGCCAGAGCCGTTGCGCTTTTCTTCATGTTATCGCCAAACGCACCGGTTACAGCCCAACCTGCAAAAGCACCTTTTAAATGGGTATTCACCAGAATGCTGGTACAGGTATCAGCGGCTTCATTGATAATGGCATTCAGCTTTGGATGCTGAGGAATATCGCCCGGGAAATGATGATCAACATAAAAGACATCAGCACCAGCTTCCAATGTATTGGCCAGACCGTCTTTATTCTTATCCATGGACACATCAAGCACAGTCACTCTGTCGCCTGCTTTTGCCGCAACTCTGTCCAACAAAGCAATATCACGCTTAACACCAGTAATCAGTGATGAGTCACGATAGTCATGATTTCTCAACTGAACCAGAGCACAGATGCCATCAGCATCGCCATTAAACACATCATAATCAGCCATATTTAACTCCCGCTATCCACTCTTCTTATTACTGTGCAGATACACGTAATCAACTATTTATTAGTCTTTTACTTTGTTCTAAAACCAAAAACCCGGCATCGTCTCTTTAAGCCAATGCCGGGCTGGTCTTGCAGTCAAGCAAGTATTACTACCGTTTAACCATCAGGCTCTTTTCGAGCACTCATTCAGGGAGTCAGATACCCTTCACGATCCAGATAGTTAACGATCATTTCTGCTACCTTCTCAGGAGACTGCTCAGCGGTTTTCACATGAAGCTCTGGTTTTTCAGGGGCTTCATAAGGGCTGTCCAGACCGGTGAAGTTCTTGATTTCACCTTTACGAGCCTTGGCGTACAGACCTTTCGGATCACGCTTCTCACACTCTTCCAGATCAGTATCAATAAAGATCTCGACGAAGTTGTTAGCGCCACAAAGCTCACGGGCATGGGCACGATCCTGTCTGAACGGTGAGATAAAGCAGCTCAGGGTGATCAGACCAGCGTCAGCCATCAGGTTAGCCACTTCACTGATACGACGGATATTCTCTACACGATCTTCTTCGGTAAAGCCCAGATCCTTGTTCAGACCGTGACGTACATTGTCGCCGTCCAGTGTGTAGGTGTGATTACCGCGAGAGTACAGTTTCTTCTCAACCAGGTTGGCAATAGTCGACTTGCCGGAACCGGACAGACCCGTAAACCACAATACCGCAGGCTTCTGCTCTTTCTGGGTTGCACGGGACTTCTGATCGATGTCCAGAGCATGCCAATGAACGTTGGAAGCATTGTCCAGACTGTGGCGAAGCATACCCGCGCCAACGGTCTTGTTGCTGATGCGATCAACGATAACGAAGCAACCCATGCTGCGGGTCTGTTCGTAAGGGTCGAAGGCAATGTTTTCGGTCAGAGCCAATTCACAGCGTGCCACTTCGTTCAGCGTCAGTACTTCCGCTTCACGCTCTTTAAGAGTGTTCACATCAACCTTGTAGTTGATGGTAGTCACACTGCCTGGCACGGTCTGGTTTTCGAAACGAATCAGGTATGGACGATTCTGAGTCATTTCATGCTCATCCATCCACAACAGATCGACGGACAGGTTACTGGTGACTTCCGGGCGTGCTTTAGCTGCAGCCAGATGGTCGCCACGGGAGATGTCGATTTCATCTTCCAGGGTAATGGTTACGGCCTGCTCGCAGATCGCATGATCCAGATCACCGTCGTAGGTTACGATGCTCTTGACCTTACTGGTCTTGCCACTTGGCAGAGCTACGATCTCATCACCTACATGCACCTGACCCGCCGCAACGGTTCCGGAGAAACCACGGAAGTCCAGGTTCGGACGGTTAACCCACTGAACCGGCATACGGAAGTCCATCGCCGTGTTTTCAGCGGTCACATCAACCGCTTCAAGGTGCTGCATCAGGCTAGGGCCTTTATGCCATGGCATAAGTTCCGAGTTATGCAGAATGTTCTCACCTTCCAGAGCCGATACAGGAATCGCTGTGATATCAGCAAAGCCCAAATCCTTGGAGAACTCGAGGTAGTCTTTCTTAATGCTCTCAAACTGTTCCTGAGAGTAGTCGACCAGGTCCATCTTGTTGATGCACAGAACAATGTGGCGAATACCCAGAAGGGAAACAATGTAGCTGTGACGTTTAGTCTGGGTCAGCACACCTTTACGACCATCGATCATTACAATCGCCAGGTCAGCGGTGGAAGCACCAGTCGCCATGTTACGGGTGTACTGCTCGTGCCCCGGAGTATCAGCAATGATGAACTTACGCTTGTCAGTAGAGAAGAAGCGATAAGCAACATCGATGGTGATGCCCTGCTCACGTTCTGCTGCCAGACCATCCACCAGCAAAGCCAGATCGATGTTGTCGCCAGTGGTACCGACTTTCTTGCTGTCATTTTCAATAGCGGCCAGCTGATCTTCAAAGATCATTTTGGAATCGTACAGCAGACGACCAATCAGGGTACTCTTACCGTCGTCTACACTGCCGCAGGTAATCAGACGCATGAAGCTCTTGTGTTCCTGCTCGTGCAGGTAGGCTTCGATATCGCTTTCAATCAGATCAGATGCGTGAGCCATTAGAAGTACCCCTCTTGTTTCTTCTGTTCCATAGAAGCACCGTGGTCGTTGTCGATCACACGACCCTGACGCTCAGACGTCGTCGTCAACAGCATTTCCTGAATGATCTCAGGCAGTGTTTCAGCATCGGATTCAACCGCACCGGTCAGCGGGTAGCAGCCGAGAGTACGGAAACGTACTTTCTTCATTTCTACCTTTTCACCTTCCTGCATTTCGAAACGATCGTCGTCTACCATGATCAGGGCTCCGTCACGTTCAACAACCGGACGTTCCTTGGACTTGTAGAGAGGGACTATTGGGATTTCTTCCTGATGGATGTACTGCCATACGTCCAGCTCAGTCCAGTTGGACATTGGGAAGACACGCATGCTTTCGTCTTTATGAATACGGTTGTTGTAGGTTCTCCACAGTTCCGGACGCTGGCTCTTTGGATCCCAGCGGTGGTTCTTGTCACGGAAGGAGAAGATACGTTCTTTGGCACGAGACTTTTCTTCGTCACGACGGGCGCCACCAAAGGCTGCATCGAACTTGTATTTGTTCAGAGCCTGCTTCAGAGCCTGGGTTTTCATGATGTCGGTGTGAACAGCGGAACCGTGAGTGAAAGGACCGACACCCTGCTCTACACCTTCCTGATTAATATGAACGATCATATCCAGACCAAGATCATCAATCATCTTGTCGCGGAACTCGATCATTTCACGGAATTTCCAGGTAGTGTCTACGTGCATCACCGGGAATGGTGGCTTGGAAGGATAGAAAGCCTTCATTACCAGATGCAGCAGTACTGCGGAGTCTTTACCGACGGAGTAAAGCATCACAGGGTTCTGGCTCTCGGCGGCCACCTCCCGAATGATATGGATGCTTTCTGCTTCCAGTCGTTCAAGATGGGTCAAACTCTTCTTTGTTGGCATAGTTGTTCACCCCTCAGGGCAAGTCATGCTTGTTTCAAGCAATCACTGCACTTGTTCTTCTTATTTATCATTCCCGCTACTCTTTTGCTTTGTAACAACTACTGCTCTGACATCAGCGGGAAACCTGAAAAGTACATCTATATCTTTTTATAATTCTATAGACTTAAAGAAATTCTATAACTTTATTGAAAAATTGCAAACTTTTTCTATAAATCTATAGAATATATTTGAGAAGTCCTTTGACAGAGAGCCTCAGACTGACGATATAATCAGCATTCAATGCTGTACCTGGCACTAAAAAAATTAAAGCAAGCGACTGTTTTTACTGGATAATATCGTGGCCGAAAAAAAATCCGAGAAGAAATCAAAGTATGATCAGCGCTATAAAGCAGCAGTGGATGCCGCCGCTGCAGTCTTTGCCGAAAAGAGCTACCACGGCTGTGGCACCACCGATATTGCCCACAAGCTGAACATCAAACAGGGCAGCCTCTATTACTACTTCAAGTCCAAGGAAGCAGCCCTTGAAGCAGTTTGTCTGATGGGCATTACTGAGCAGGCTAACTTTCTTGCCGAACTGATCAGCAAAGAACTTTCTTTTGCTGAAAACATTAAGGCAATTACCCAGTTCTCCCTGAAGTCTCTGCGAGAGAATGGTGACTATATAGTTGTCTTTAATAATGACCGTAAATCAATTCCGCTGGAGCGACGAGGCAAGGTTCGAGAGCAATCCCACAACTATCATCTGATGCTGATGGATATTTTCAGAACAGGGCAGGAAAAGGGTGAGATTAAAGCAGAGCTTGATATTCTGATTTCTGTGCGAGCATACACTGGGCTATTATCTTCTGCTTCCAAGTGGTATCACTCGGAGCCAACTATTGATCTTGCTGCAGTATTGAATCAGTTCAGTGAAATGTTTCTTAACGGGGCTATCAAATAACGATTAACAAAAGCAAAATAACAGTTGACACAAACCAGCACTGATCGATCAAGTGCTGGTCAACAAAATCATCCCTTCACTCAGAGTATATATAGCAACTGTTTATTTTTGGTACTGAACTCTCAAGGTTGTTGTCGAGGTCAATTTCAACATCCAGATAATGCCTCTTTTTCGCCCAGGCAATTACTGCCTCCTTATTTATCTGCTCGCAATCCTCCAGAGAGAGGGCTACCCCAGTTTTATTCAGCACCAGTTTCGAACGAGATAACTGTGGCCCACTTCTGCCCATCAGAAAATAATTGCCTACCTGCATTGTACTAAGCACGCCACCATCACGGGACTCAAAGTGAAGAATATCATCAAGCTGCTTGTAGTCTTCCTCTGCCCCATATTTCAGCGCATCGCTCGGTACCAGCCTTACACGAATACTGACACTGTTCACATAGCCAATACATTCTCTGTAAGACTTCGTGCAAGTGTATTTTTTACCACTGTCAGCGAAAACCCCCCACGGGCTTTCTTTCCAGCCCAATTGATCAGGGCTTGCAGCTGCAGGAGAGACAGGTAATACAAAAGCACCCCTGAACGCATATGCATCTAAATAGCTCTCTGTCTTTCGAAGAAAACGGAGCGCTTCCTGCTCACTTACATGCTCAAACGCAGGCCCCATCTCTGAACGTATCATGTTATTATCTTCAGCGAAGTATTGCTTCATTCTTCGCTCATTCGGAAGCTTGATTATGGATCTTTCAGGAGTAAGACTTATCGTTTCATTAGAGCCTATGAGATATGTACATTCCATAGATGTCATAGAGTTCTCAGCAAGGTTATTTTTGAATACAATCTCGGAGCTAAAAAAATTCTTACTTGTGTACTCTGAGTAAATAGAAGGAAATCTGATATTATCTCGTTTTTCAGATTCAAACCTGAATTCTCTATACTTACCCCAAAAAGTAGGCATTCCTTTCACTAATGGAGCTTCCCAGATCATGGTATCTTCATTAAATGTCAGCGTTTCAGGTGGAGGACAGTGATAAGTGTCTGACCAGCAGAAGTTTGAAAATATTAACGCAAAAGAAACAAGCAGTTTTTTTCTATCTTTCATTTCTACATCTTCTTAAAAGCAAGGTTCACCAATAGATTATAAATACAACATTAAGTTCATTTGATTTTCAAAAAATTAGTGCACGGCTATAATTAAAAATATTTTTATATAAAAAAATATCTATATATGCGTTCCTATTTCTGCAAAGGCTTATATAAATCTACCGTCTACTGTCTTCTGCTTCCAAGTGGTACCACTCTGAGCCGGAAATTGATCTGGAAGCAGTATTGAATCAGTTCAGCGATATGTTTCTACACGGAGCAACCAGTTCCACTTAAAGACTGTCATTAGAGTAATCAAAACCAGTATGGCAGGCTACTCCTTAATTCTGGAGTATTTGCCGTATTTTACTATAGAATTTGTTCGTAGATAGCCTAACGTTCAGTCAGCGCCAGTCATTAAAAGTGAATATCATTTCAATCAGCCTGAAACTAATAAATACATACAATTGATAATTTATTTTTCCCCATCTACATTTGATTATACAAATTCACAGGGATTTATATTTACTGCAGGGATTATTATTTAGATTTTCCGGTACCGACATAATGAAAAAAAATATACATTTATGTTTCGCATTACTTATTCCATTAAAATCACTAGCTGGTGTTTTTGCCTGCCCTGAGCCAGAAGATATCTTTTTTAATCATGATATGAATACCTGGGAAGCTCCTCTAAAAAAAGGCGCTCCAGAATATTGGGAGAAATTTAGATCTCCTATGCCCTTTATTAATATCCCCTCAAACCCTGAAAGAAAAATATTTTTTGAAAAGGCTCTGATCGAAAAAAATACCATAGAGTCATTCGAAGAGTTCAACATAACATGTGAATACTATTACTATGAGAGTGAGGATGATATTCATTATATGTTCTTAAGTCCCTGGAATTTTAAAATCACAGATATACACAATTTACTTAATAATAATGAAAAAACAAGCTCACTCTACAAAGAAGAACTCACAGCCCGGTATGATCATAAAATATCAGTACTGTATAAAAAACTTATAGATAATTCTCTTGACTCCAAAGAGGCAGCACTAGCGGCCAGCCAACTAAAAAAAATGGAGGATGAAAAAGTGAAATACATTGATGAGCATGAGTATATTTATGACTCTAGCCTACATGAAATGTGGGATAAAAATGAATCACTTCTTAGCTATACTTCACCCGTATTTGCTTATGGACTAGAAGAAGGCAACCCGGCATCTGCCTGGAAAGACATAAAAATAGGAAGCCAATATTTTTACTGCAACAAAAATACAGCCTCTGCTTGCAAAATGCATACCCCGGAAATAGCCACTCGAATAAAACTGGATGCCACCGAACCGGCAGTTTCCCGATGGCTGTCTGACGGCAGCATCCGTGGGATTCATATGATCAGCAGTAATCTGGAGGAAACACCTTTAAAATACAATGGTGCTCTTACTTTTTTTATGGATAAAAAACCCGACAATCTGGAATCAACAAGCATAACGTTAACAAAAGGAAGCTCTTTTCCTTTGTCCGAATGCTCTCAAATTGGCAGCAACCTGACTGACGCCAGGGAACTATACATTGACCTTAAGGTAAGTGAACTTTATTCAACGGGAGAGCCGATAATTTCAGAGTGCACGGTTTTTTCTGGCAAGTGAGAAGGTCAGCGGCGACAGCTATCTATTGGCAACCGCCCTTCTTTCTTAAGACGAACTCTGGTTAACCAGTCATACACCCATTTCAAAAAATGCCTGACGCCATATAAACCCATTACCCAACCAAATACCTTCCACCGGGGAAGGTGCTTTAACATCAGAGAATAGCTTTCGATACTGGTTCTGATTACGCCATCACTCGTTCTGGTATGAAGTTCCAGTAGTGCTTTGTCAGGATCTATTCCATGGGAAATAAGCAGTTCATCATTATCAGTAATATCCAGCCACTCCATTTCGCAGTCGAAAGCGGCCTTGCGCCACTTGGCAACTTCTCTTGTGCAAAGCGGACAAAGGCCATCGTAGTAAACGGTGATTTTCATGTATGTTTCTCCCCAGGCAACAGGTTAGCAATGGCAACAACGACTACCGTAACGTTATCCCAGCTTTTAAGATTGTTTGCTTTCTGAACCAGAATATTCGCTAACTTCCCTAAGTCTACAACAAGCTCCCTTCTGCTTAACTGAATTAACTTGAGTGTCTATGATTAACTGTCGCTCACTTCGAACACCCATTAGATAACCAAGGATAAGAATGTTAAACATCATGGCTGGATCGGGAGAGGCCGACTATCAGTGCATGAGAGGTTCTCAACGGGAGGGGGCATAAAACTGATAATCAGTAATTTTATCGATTTTACGAAGAATATGGTCCTTTGGAACAAGCTCCTCAATGGAGACAAATTCAAGGACAGACTGGGTTTGGGGGACCGAATACATGCTGTATTCAATTATACAAAGTCCTCGGAGAATACGAAGACTTTGTCAGCACTCTGAAGCTCCTGGTATCAGGAACTTCACTTCAGACTCTCCGAACTTTACTCGAAAGAATAAGTCCTCGTTTCAAGCCTCCTGTTATTGACCACATCCTGATCAAACTCCCGGCGGTCACTGCTACGGAAATTCACAGACCAGTGGCCAGGTTTGCCGTCCAGAAACAAATAGTGCCCATCCTGATGAAAACTGCGAGAAGACATTGATTCTGTAAAACCACCGTTATCATACATAACAGCTATATCACTGGAGAATTCCGGATAAGGATTGCCTTCCCTCCAGTAGCGCTGCCTTGCTTCTTCAATCTCAGGGTTCTGGGAAACGTGGGTCATCCAATGCATACTCGTCCAATAACGACTGAAACTGTAACCGGATTCATCAGCTGACATTACGACAACAGTACTTTCTGAATACAAAGGGCCGCCATTGACACTCTCGAAGAACCGAGGCTCACCGTCTGCATTCATAGCAATGGACTTCCCATGATGCTGCATAAGGGCAACCAAAGTAATAAATTCTTCCAGCAGTGCTCTGGAAAAATCCTTCTTCATAATTTTGAAGTAATCAGAAGCGAAATCGACTAAACCCGGGCGTACTGCCCAACCAGATAAATTACTCCACCCAATAGCCTGTTTAGAAATACCCTCCAGCTCAGCAAGAACTTTTTCTTTATCATTATCCTTCACATGGCCTAGAAAGAGCATTTTCTGTGGGCCTTTGGATTCCCTATAAAGTGAAAACTCATTGTATTTTCTAGACCTGACATAGTTTTGGTTATGCTCGGTTTGATCCAGGACATTCTCCACAGCTCTATCAATACCAAACAATACACAGGTACGAATATCCCAATCACATTCCTTACTTTCGTTATTATCAGCAAAAGCAGGTAAGGCTAACGCGGTCAAAAGACAACCTTTGGCAAGAAATCGAAATGAAAGCTTCAACATTTTTATTTATCCTATTTGTTTATTTACCTTTGCT
Organism: Endozoicomonas sp. OPT23; assembly: GCF_009653635.1. Taxonomy (GTDB): domain Bacteria; phylum Pseudomonadota; class Gammaproteobacteria; order Pseudomonadales; family Endozoicomonadaceae; genus Endozoicomonas_A. Next base: position 379,469 of record NZ_PPFD01000005.1, read on the forward strand.
CTGACTTTCACTTCTATTGAAAGTTCAAGATAATCTTATATAAACATTCACTTATAACTTGAAATAGAAATGGATCGGGTTTCATCAAAAGGAGGGGTTCAGTACACTCGTTGCTGTTTTCTTTTCTGCTGCTCTCTTCTCTGTTGTTCTATGGCTTTCTTATTAGCCAGATCAAACATAAGTGTGTAGACACACGTAATCGAATATTAAATTGCTATATCCCCGCCACCGGCGGGGATATAGCTTATGATTTCGTATGTCCGGGCACTTAAACCTGATCTGCACCGAATCAGAAACCACCTGATAATCTTGTACTTGCACTCTTCAATGGAAATAATCGTTTCATACAACTGAGGAGGACAAGAGTTGTTTAGACTCGTAATCGGTATCAGGATTATAACTTTTTCAACAATCAATCAGACCACTCTTATTCTCTAGCGATTCTCTCCCCTAATGCTGACAAATGAGATGCTGAATTCCCAAGTGACATTTCCAGCTGCCTTGCCCAAAGGCAATAGCGCCAGAGGTGGTAATCCTTGTCGATGCCCATACCACCGTGCAGGTGCTGTGCGGCATAACTGACTCTATGACCGGCGTCGCCCGCCCATATCTTGGCAATAAGAACCTCAGCCGTTGCTTCACTGTCTTCGTCCAGCAGAGAGACAGCCTGATAAGCTGTCAACTTCAGGCAGGTTGAGTCAATAAGACAATCTGCAGCTCTATGCTGTACGGCCTGAAATGAACCGATGGGCGCATTAAACTGCACCCGCTCGCAGGTATAACTGGCTGTCATACGAGTCATTTCATCGACAACACCCACCTGCATGACACAACTGGCCGCCATCGTTCGCTCACTGATCCAGTCTGCAACTTCAACAGCTTCAGAGCCCGTCACTAAAACATCTTCAGCTGCCACACTGACATCATTCATTGTCAGTTCAAACCAGGGTTCATTAGTTGTCGATCTTTGTCGTGTAAGCACCACGCCTTTTGCTTTCGGATTAACCAGAAACAATCCAATACCATCAACGGTATCCGCCGTAATCAGAATGCACTCAGCTTTATCCGCAAAAGGAACGGCTATCTTTGTGCCCGTAAGTAAATAGTCACTTTCAGTAACAACAGCCATGACTTCAGGCGCACCAGGAAACTCTGACATAGCTTCCGAGAGCGCAGCGGTAATGAATGTTTCACCCTTTACCAGACCTGTCAGCAACCTCTCTTTTTGCTCGTTAGAACCATACTTCTGTATAGGTAAGGCAGCACTGACTAACACGGGAATGACCGGAAGAGCGGCTACTGTACGACCAACCTCCTCTATAAGCAGGCACAGTTCGGTAAAGCCAAAACCCATTCCGCCATACCGCTCATCAATAGCTACACCCAGCAACCCTGAGGTTGCCAGTTGCTGCCAGAGCGATTCATCGAACCGGTCTACCTGCTGATCAATCTGATTCAGCCTATCCGGTGTTGAGAGCTCACTGAGAATCTGTCGAGTCAGCTTCTGCACATCCTGCTGAGTGTCGTTAAACGAAAAGTCCATTATTCAATTCTCCTCAGCGCTTTGCTCTTGGCATGCCCAAACCGGCACTGGCAATCAGATCTCTCTGAATTTCATTGGCACCACCGCCAAAGGTGATGACAGATGCCCGGCGATAAATTTCTTCCAGTTTGCCTCCCAGCACTGCACCTTTTGAGTGCCGATGCAAAGTACTGCCAATACCAATCACTTCTGCCAGATGACGATACAGTTCCACGAAGAATTCAGTGCCGTACACTTTAGCGATAGAAGCGTCTTCAACCTTGAGATTGCCTTTGGACATTTCTGAAGCCTGTCGATAGCAAATCAGCTTCAGCGCTTCCAAACCACTCTTGCACTTCGCCAGGTTGATCTGCACCCAGGGCTGATCAATCACTCGTTCACCGGATGGCAGCTTATTCTCTTTTGTCCAGCTGACGACCTCTTCAAACAGCTGCATAAAAGCACCAACATTGACCAAAGACAGTCTCTCTCTATTTAACTGTTCGAAGATCATACGCATTCCCATACCTTCCTCGCCGACAAGATGATCTGCAGGTACACGGATATTGTCATAGTAAGTAGCATTGGTTCTGACATCGCCCAGTGTATTAACCGGTGTGCAGCTGTAACCCTCAGCGCTGGTTGGCACCAGAAAAAGGGATATAGCGGAGTGAGCCTTAACTTCGGGATCAAAGTTTGTTTTGGCTGCCAGCCATACATAATCGGCATGATGTGCCAGCGAGGTCCACATCTTCTGACCATTGATCACCCACTCATCGCCGTCTTTGCGGGCAGTGGTTTTCAACGACATTAAATCAGTACCGGCACCCGGCTCGGAGTAACCAATGCCAATTATGATCTTGCCGCCCATAATCTTTGGCACCAGTTTTTCTTTCATGCGACCGGAAGCGTACTTAGCCAGAATAGGACCGACGGACTCGGTGGTAAGAAACGGAAAGGGAAAGCCAGCTCTCATCACCGCCTCAACAAAGATAAACTGCTCCATCTCCGACATACCACGACCACCCAGTTCTTCTGGCCAGCCAATACCAATCCAGCCATCCTTACCCAGCTGCTCCATGGCTTGCCAGAATAAAGGGCCGCCACCCTCACCCACAGCCTCTGCCACTTCTGCAGTCAGCTCCGGTGTCATCAGCTTTTCAAAATAGGTTTGCAGCTCTTTTCTTAATGCCTGCTGCTCAGGGGTAAATTCAATTTTCACAAACACCTCAGACAAAAAAAGGCGTACAACAATTGCTGTACGCCTCACAATCAACTTCATCAAAATTTAATGGCTGAAGACTTAAGCTTCTTCCAGCATATCCACAACATTGGTCATGGTGTCTGCATACTCAACCAGCATTCTTTCCATCACGCGGCGGCTTGAGTCCAGATGGTTAAGCTGACCAACCACCTGGCCAACCGGGTTGAACGCTACCTGCTGACAATCACCCTTGGAGGCGTAGTGAGCTGTACGACGGATACCGTCTGCAGTAACCAGCCCCTGCAGAGGCATACCCAGTGGATCCGGATTCTTTGGGTCATCCCAACCTTCTGTCCAATCATTCTTCAGCATGCGGCAAGGTTTGCCTGTCCAGCTTCGTGAACGAACTGTGTCTTCAGAAGTTGCTTTGAGCAGCGTTTCTTTCTGGGCAGGCTCCAGATGACCTTCTTCAACCGTCAACCAGAGAGAGCCACTCCATACGCCCTGAGCACCGAGGCACATAGCAGCAGCCATCTGACGACCATTACCAATACCACCAGCAGCCAGTACAGGTGTATCACCTACGGCATCAACGATTTGTGGCCAGAGAACAATCGAACCGACATCGCCAGTGTGACCACCACCTTCACCGCCCTGAGCTACGATAAAGTCCAGACCAGCTTCTTTATGGGCAACAGCCTGTTTTACACGACCACAGAGCGCACCAATCAAACGACCCGTACTTTGTACCTGCTTGATGATATGTGCTGGCGGGGTACCCAGAGCATTAGCAATCAGTTTACATTTTGAGTGTTCAAGAGCGACATCAATCAGCTGCTGTGCAATAGCTTCGTTCCAACCCAGCAGACCCATTTCGTCGTCTTTATCCGGCCATTCCGGCACACCATGATCAGCAAGAAGTCCGGCAGCAAAATCGTGATGCTCCTGTGGAACCATCTTCTTCAGCATGGCTTCCAGTTTCTCTGGATCATTCTCGCCCATACCTTCGTATTTCTGGGGAATCACCACATCAACACCGTACGGTAGATCACCGATATGAGCATCAATCCATTCCAGATCCTGCTGCAGTTCTTCCGGGCTATGACCTACTGCACCCAGCACACCAAGACCACCTGCTTTACTGACTGCAACAACGACATCACGGCAGTGGGTAAAAGCAAAAATCGGGGTTTCAATGCCCAGCTTCTTACAAATTTCCGTACGCATAAGAGTCCTTCTCTGTTTTTATTATTTTTCGCTTATGGTGACTAAGCACCGAGACACATGAATTCAAGCACCATTTACCTGCCTGTGGCAGGTAAATGGTCATAGATATTCGATATGTGTGCCTGCACACTTATCAGTTAAAAAACTGAACGCACTCGTCTATTTCAGCACGCGGTGTACGACAGTTATTCGCCGGATGCTGTTTATCTTCATAACCAAAGGAAATGCCAAACAGCAGTCGCATGGAACTGTCTATTTGTAACTCCTGCCTGACGGTATCGCAGGCAAAGCCCAGAGCTGTCTGTGGACAGCTGACCAGACCATGAGCAGTCAGAGACAACATCAGGTTCTGGGCATACATGCCCAAATCCGTTGCTTCTCTGAGCCCGAAATTTTCAGGGAGAAAAAGAAAAGCTGCGTGAGGTGCACCGAAGAAATCAAAGTTGCGAAGAAAGGCTTCATGCCGAGCCGCTTTGTCTGCCCGATCAATACCCATGGCGCTGTAGAGTTCTGATGCTGCACTAACCTGCCTGTCCCTGTAGGCACCTTGATATTGACCGGTATAGGGAAAGTCCATCTGGTAAAGATTGTTATCCAACTGCTCGCGGAACAGACCTGACAGTTTTCGACACCTGTCACCAGTGACGACAGCTGTCTGCCATGGCTGGGTGTTACAGTTGGAAGGTGCGCGCTGAGCGAGAGAAAAAACAGTTTTCAGCAGTTCAGGAGATGCCTGCTGTTTGGTAAAAGCCCGAACAGAACGTCGATCATGGGTGATTTGAGCAAAGGCTTCCGCTCTGGAGTTGAACATATAATATCTGGAGACCTTCAGTAACAGCCTCCTGAGCCTCTTCTTATTTTTCACCATGAGATTCTCGCTCATGATTGTTTTATACGGCTTAATCTTGCGTTTTTTACAGGTCAAACAATGTAATCAAATGGCTACACAGGCATCGTTCAAATAGACGATAGAACATTTTTCCTGATCATCAGTAGCCTTTGGAAAACAATAAGAGTGTCTGTTACAAGGACGTTGAGAACGGCCAAAGAACTCAGAAGGTAGGGTTATTTATAGCACCAGTTGAGGGAGAGTGCGTTCGCCGACCAAGCAGTAAATCAAATCACAAGGGAGGAAGACCTTCTCTCCGAGCCCATTACTTATTCAACCTCAATAAAACATCACCAATACACATCTTGATCAGAAGAATCCGTAAATCACCCTCATTAATTCACGCAACTGCTTCAATACCCGACACCTTTATTAATATATAAAATTCACCGCATCCAATAGATAAGCTTTCCTGCTTATCAGATTACTATTTATTGAATTCAGGTGTTTCAATGATCAAGTACGCTGCTGCCGCCCTGTCCTTGGCTGTTTCCATGAACGTCTCTGCTTTCGGTCTGGACAGTGTTAAGAATGCTACCAGTGAAGACGTTGCAGCTAACAATGTAGTTGCTGCTCTGAAAATCATTCAGGATGGTGGTATTCAGTGTGACAAGATTACTAACTTTATGCCTAACCCGATCAACAAGACTTACACAGTGACCTGCGACGGTGATGACAGTTACACACTGATTGATACTGATGCGGGTTTGGTGCTGAAGGTTGATTAATTAATCAGGCTTTAACTACCTTCCTGCGTCTCAGGACGAGCCTGCAGGAGGGTAATACATAGCAGCTCAGGCAAACTAGAGAATAATCCCCCCAGCCTGAGGTATTTCCTGTCTACTCTCAGTTTCAGTTGAGATACTTTTGACTTTCTTCATCGCAGGACAGGACGTTTTTCTGGCAATCTGCATGTTTTCAATGGCTGATTGCTGGCCACGAATCAGCCGGGCATAACTCATCTTTGCTGTTACACTGCTGACTTTCACCGTAGCGACTTGTTGTTCATCCTGACCAAGAAAATTACCAGTATAAGGGTCAAATATTTTTTCTCCCAGCGCATAAATACCGAAACAGCGCCCTTTAACAAGGGTTTTACCACCTTGGTTCAAAACGACTGTTTTATCCTGCTGACCAACGACACGAAGCGGGTAAATATTTTCCAGAAGTTCACCACTGATCTGCTCAGCGGTTTTCTTCGCAGCAAGAGAGATATAATTGCCGGATAAACTCTGGCTGACTGTCCCGCTCCATTTAATTTGTCGTGTTGCTACTTCAATCAACTGATAACGTACCTTACTGGAAGTCTGAGCCTTGTTTTCCGATTCACCGGTCATGGCCACTGTTTCCTGCCAGCGTCTGGTTCCCGCATGTACTATCTTACCAACGATCATATAATCAAGGCCGAGCACCTGACCTATACGAGCCTTTTCATCCAGAGGAGTATCGTCGCCTGCCCAGAGAGCTTTCTCTTTCTGGTATGCCTGACTATGTTCACGATCAAGAACAGCGAAACGGCGGCTTTGTGTCAGGTACTCCTGAAGATTATCTGCCACCTTTCCGGAAAAACTCCTGTTGCTACCACTGAATGGCATAACAGCAATTTTACGAAGGTGGTCAGTCCCCCGTCCTGCGGCCTTAAATACCGTAAACTGAACATTCAGCGCAACTTCGCAACCTTCAGCATCACAGCTTTTGGACAGCAGGTCATAACTGCGGATATTGCCTCTGGCTTTACGGCTGGACTCGGTTCCTGCCTGATCAGAGAAGGTAACTCCATTCTCCGTCTGCTCGGCAACCAGTTTCTGCACTGTTGAAGCTTCAATGGTCATACCATATTGCTGCTCAACAGCCCTGACTAAACCATCAGTGATCGCCTCTTTCACAGACTGACCATAGCCTGCTACCTGACGTTCTTCTTCAGCAGCAATAGCCAGACCACTAAAGAAGAACAGTACCAGAATAAAAAACTGCTTCATGATTATTCCTTAAAAGTCCGGAACCATAGACGGTTTGGATTCAGACGTATAAGTCCCTGCAGGCTTTACAGCTCTGGTTCCTTCACTCTGGTGAGACTGGACAGGAGTAACGACCTTCTTCTCCAGCTTTTTGCTGAAGGCTTGCTCATGGGTTCTCGCCGCGTTCTCTGTTACCGGAGACCACTGGTAAGCGGTGTAATAAACCTTTTTCTTCAGGGCAGGATGAACATAGCTGCTTCTTCTGACCAGCTTCATACCCTTGATTTTTACACGACTGTCACTGACTTTTTCAGTCTTCAGGAACTTCGAGTAACTCAATTCTCCTGACTGGGACTCATCGACTTCAGTCAGTTCACAGCCCACATATTGAGCAATAGCGGCCTTGGCAAAAGCTGCTTTTTCGCTCTGTTCTACTTTTGCTTTAACCTGTGTATTGAACATCTGGGTAATTGCATTTCGCGCAGCCTGATCAGCGGATTCCTTTGCCACTTTTGTCTGCACAGCGTTTTCAGCAGGATCATTGGAAACAGCAAGCTTGCCTGCCTGACCTATACCAATAACCGTAGGGAAACCATTCTGGTTATAAATCAGACGGGCACCAAAGCTTTCTGCAAGGTCGTTTCGGACATAGCGGTTAATCGAACCGGAGACCTTCAGCAATGCACCAATAGAGTCATAAGCAGCCGGATCAAAATTACCTTTTGCAGACTTCATGGTATTGAGAAGCTGGATGATTTTAGGCGCAGAGGCAAGAACAACACCAATAGCTGCCTGACCGTTATGATCAATGGCCTCAAAGTTTTTCAGGACAATATATCCGGAAGAATTTCCCTGCGCAGACATTGAGCTACTTTGTTCAATGGCGTCATAGAGCGTATTCAACCTCTGCTCTGTTTCCATCTTTGCCAGTTTTTTCGGAATCTCCTCATCCGGGACACCCTGCTCTTTCATTTGATTGGAAAGCCACTGATCAGCAAGGATCAATGCTTTTTCAGCCAGCATCTGTACTTTATCCTGAGGGTCTGATGCCTCACAGATCTGCTGATCAAATTTCACAGGGTTAACATCAAGATTCGCCACAACATTCACGGCATTGTCCATGAATTGGGAAACTGCCTGATCCGTCTGGGCATTCAAGAGTGCGCTCTGAAAGGCTAAAGCACGAGTTGATGCAAATTCGGCAGTCCCGGGTCTTCCCTTAACAGAATCAACGCCTTCGAACAGCTGCACACAGGGTTCATCAGGTCCACATAACTCTCCCAATTCAATCCAGCGATCGCCTTCATCAGAGTCCTTCCAGTTATTGATCTGCTCCTGCACCGTATCAATGGCACTCATTACAACAGTCGGCGCAACGGTTTCGACAGATTCAGAACTGGCACTGGAAGCTTGATTAGCGAAAAGAGTCGGAGACATCATTGCTGTGGCCAGAGCCAGCGCAGTGAATTTTTTCATTTTCTACATCCATTAGAAAAGATGCCCTGAAAAGGGCATCTGAACAAAAAGTGATTACCAGGAAACAGATTTGTTAGAGCCACGTTTAATGATCGGATACTCGCCTTCGTAGTAAGCCAGACCATTATCAAGATTGGTGAGAGTCAGCTGGAAGTAGTAATCCATCTGTTGAGTACTGCTATCGACCTTATGGTTACGCTGAATGATTTTGCCACTGAGGCTGAAATCAGGAGCGACAACAGTGCCATTCTTTTTAACCGTTTTCTGGTTAGCCAGTTTCGATTTCTTCAGCTTGCGAACCTGTGCTGTCATTTCATCTTCAGCACCGTTCAGACCAATAGCGGTAGTCGTGATAAAACGACCACTTCTAAGCAGATCAACACGGATTTTTTTGGACAGTTGCGCAGTATCAATACGCTGGGTGGTGTCATTCACAATTTTGGAAACGGCAATGATATAACGAGCACCACTGCCCACTTGCGGATGAACCATCAGCGGGGAAGTCTGGATATCTACAACCGCTTGGTCAGCAGCCTTGGAAAAATCCTTGTAGTCCAGCCCCATGACAACCACGTCATCAGCATTCGGGTCTACATACGTTGTCTTGGTAGCACAGCCGGTTGCCAGAACAGCAGCCAGAGTAACAGCAGCGAAACGAACCAGTTTTTTCATATTTTACTTCTCGTACAGTTTTACTTACATCAAAGGCTGATGACTTCTACAGACGGCAGCTGACCAGCAGATACCGCTTTCACATAAACGATGTTGAACTGACTGTTCTTATCGATATTCACATCCAGAGACTGCTCCATTCCAGGCATTGCCAGAGAGACAACACCAGACGCAGGACGCTTGAAGCGAGTCAGCTGAAACTCTTTCGGAAGGGATGTCCAGCTTCGGGTATCAGCTGAAGTCGTTGCCATCTGGGCTACAGCGAACAACAACCCTGCGGTACTGTCTTTTTTGGCAATATTTCTCTGGGTAATGGTCTTTGCTGTGGCGCGAACAATTTCCTTGAACAGGATGTAATTAAACTGTTCCTTGAATTCTGCTTTAACAATTCGATCCATATCGCTGAGTTGCGTCGTCTTGTTTCCATTCGCCTTGATATAGTCATAGGCTTTTTTACGCTCAACCAATCGAGGCAGTGCAATACCGGTATAAACAATTTTTTGGCTGCTCAATACAATGGGCAGGTCGATACGAAATTCTTTCTTCTTAGGCGCCAGACCATTCTCGTAGATCACCCATACCCTGGGCCTCACTTTGTTGAAACTGAAGCCATTCATCAATTGACGAGCAATGGACATATCCTTTTTGACCGTCGCATTACCTGTCATGCTGTAAACACGTTTCAGGCTGTCGTAAGCACGCTGGAAATCGGTTCTGGACTGAGCATTAAGCATGAAGTGCAAGCCATACATATAGGTCGAGAACGGATTAACAAACCCTTTATAAGGTTGCCATTGCCCCATATCGACTCCACTTTGAGCCAGTAGTTTGCTGGACGCTTTCAAACTCCTATTAAGGTTGGCTTGCTCCTTCTGTTTCTCCTGCTGAGCTTGAATTTCTTCCTGACGTTCAGCAATTTCATCCGCAAATGCCTCAACGGCACGGCGTTGACGGTCATAGACCCGATTCCATTCAATACGAGCATTATCAACATCACTCTGGGCAGAGAAGTTCATGGCTTTGTAGGTATTCGCCATAACTCCTTCATAATGAGATTGTTGATAGGGAAGAATCGCATCGTTAATCAAAAGGCTTGTACCTTCCATTGCAACATTGCTGGCAGCACTGCGGGTATCTTCGTTTTGCATCATATTTTCAGAAGCATCAAAAAATTCGGTACTGCGCTGGTAGTCTTTCTGCATTCTCATCAGACTGCCTGCCTGAAGGGTCCAGAGCAGGTCGGTTGGCCGACCCGTTTTTTCATCAACATCAGAGCGATTGACCGCTGACTGAGTTGCTTCCTGAAACTTGCCTTCTTTAAGCTGGGTTTCAAAGCCACCAAACTGGCTTGCCTGGTAAACGGATGCACAACCGGTGAGCAAGGATGCAGCAACCATTGCTACTGCTGGTTTGATAAGGTGTCGGATAGTCATTCTCTACTGTCTGAATGCCTGTTGAATGCGCTGATAACGCTTCATTTTTTCCACGACAGGCTTCAATAGACATGCATAAGAAAATCCATTTCATGACCTGCTCCCTGAATTCTTGGAGCATGAATTCAGTCGCGAATATTAACAGACACCTGTCCATACTTTTAGTATGAATAACCGTAGAGGGAATTCAATTTTCTACTACTGACATCTGCTTAAAATATAAGTAATTCATATCCGAACTAATTTTATAACGAATTATCAACTAGTTAATAAGGGGTAGGAACTAAGTAAAAAAAGTTGTTTAGATTAGGGTTGATCGGATAGATTAAGTCATCTGAGTTAGGCTGCCAGCGACTGATTATAAAAACGAAGTACAGTCGTCAGACAACAGCTAAACCTATGGATGCGAGCACAAACGTCGGAAAAAAAGAATAAGGCAGGCGGTATGGCTACTACATCGACTCTCGATTCCTCCTATCTGGAAGAACCCATTAACAGCGACCTTTCCCATGTTCCTGGTGATCTGGGTCTGCCCGTTGTTGGCAAAACCTTTCCTCTACTGGACGACTACTATGGTCTGGTTGATGAAATGTACAAGAAATACGGCCCTGTCTTCAAGATGGGTCAGATTGGCATGGATACCGTGACCTGTGTCGGTGCCGAAGCCAATAAACAGATACTGCTGGACAGTAAAAAAGTATTCTCCAACCTGAAAGGTTACGAGCCAAGTCTGGGTGAGTTCTACGAAGGTGGCCTGCTGCTGCAGGATTTTGCTGACCATAAAGCTCAGCGCCGTATGTTCCAGACCGCTTTCAAGTTCGACACCATGCAGAGTTACACCGAACTGTTAAACAACATTGTTCGCGAAAACCTGGCTAAGTGGGACAAGATTGAAGATTTCCGTTTCTTCCCTAATGTAAAAGAGATGCTGCTGGACATTGGTGCCCAGCTGTTTCTTGGTATTGCTGACTTTAAAGGTGATGAAGCGAAAAAGATTTCCAATATCTTTATCGAAATCACCGAAGGTATGGTCGGTCTGGTTCGTGTTGATTCCCCTGCTCTGCCGTTTACCAAATGGCGTAAGGGTAAAGTCGCCATGCGTAACATGCAGTCTTACCTGATTGGTAAAATTGAAGAGCGTCGCGAAGGCGATGGTACTGATATGTTCAGCATCATCTGTCGTGAAAAGGATGAAGACGGCAACTACTTCAGCGATGAGATGATTGCCAAGCACATCAACTTCCTGCTGTTTGGTGCTCACGATACAACAACCTCCAACCTCTGCTACACCATGCAAATGCTGGCTGAAAACCGTGAGTTCCTGGAACGTGCCAGAAAGCAGTCTCAGGAACTGGGCAAACCTCAGCTGGACTTTGAAGACCTGAAAGGCATGACCGAGCTGGATAACATTCAGAATGAAACGCTGCGAATGTATCCGCCGGTAATGATGTACTCTCGTCGTACAGTGACTGACGTAGAAATCTGCGGTGTTAAGGTTCCTGCCAACACCATCATCAACCTGCCGCCTCAGTACGTACACTTTATGCCTGAGTTCTGGGATAACCCTGAGAAGTTCGATCCGGATCGTTTCTCACCAGAGCGTGCCGAGCATAAACGTCATTCACACAGCTTTGTGCCTTTTGGCGGCGGTGCTCATAAATGCCTGGGAATGAACTTTGCGCAAATGCTGGTGAAATCCATCATGCACCAGATTCTATTGAAGTATGACTGGAATGTGCCTGCTGGCTATGATCCTAAGCAACAGACTTTCCCAATGCCTAAACAGGAAGATGATCTTCCTCTGTCCCTGAAAGCTATCGCTTAATATTAAAAAGGCTGCATGGAATCAATGCCATGCAGCTTTCTTTCAGCTCTGTTAGTATCAGGCTGGTCTTGCCTCAGCATCAACCAACTGACTTACCTTTCTGTCTTCTATACGAATTACGGGCTGATCAGTCAGAGCCTGTACTCTTTTCATCCAGTCAGTTATCTTCGGGTAAGCTGAAAGCATTTCCGCTACTTCTTCAGCATCTTTCAGACAATCAAACATCGCACACACGGCCATATCCGCCAGAGAAAACTGATTAGCTACCAGCCATTGATTGTTTTGTAACAGTTTATCCACAGCGTCCAAATGTCTGCGAACATCAATGATCAACTGCTCAATATGCTTTCGACCAATACCCTGAGACTCAGTGATTTTGAGAATGCCTGATGGCAACACTTTCGAGAGAAACCAGTGCATAAAGCCAGTACTGTTCACCAACATACGGGGAATGTTTTTCTTGCCGTTGTGAGGCAAACCAAAACGCATATGCATTTCATAGAAGTAGAGGCTTTCATCAGCCCAATCTTCAAGAATATGGACTAATGCCTGCTGCTCTGGCTTAGCTGGAAGAACAGAGTGTTCAGGAAATTCCCGTTCGAGAAAATAAACGATATCTGTCGAGTCCTGAATGAACTGACCATTAAATTCTATGCAGGGCAGTTTTCCGGTAGGACTGATTTTTTTAACTCGCCTGTCACCCAGCGGGTATTCGATCATTCGATAGTTGTTGATGCCCTTGTAATGCAACGTTCTGACAATTTTTTCATTAAAAGGCGACAGTGCATACAGGTGAATAGTAATCATCGTAAACCCCTTTCTTCTTTTTATTACCACATAGCTTTTTTACCAGACTGCCTTACTGGCAATTGTGTCTGCACCGATCCCGGAAGAACAGCCTGTACTCAGGATGATTTTAGAGGACATGAAATAGCCTACATTTTTTTATTGTTGTTTTACTGCATGACTAAAAATAGGGATTAACTCTTTCTGCACGGCAGTTGACATGTAACCCATACGCTTTAAATTAAATGCTCGCTGTACAAAAAACAATAAAAACTAAACAGTCGGTACTCATTATGTCTCTGTACGACATCCTGGAAGAGCAGGAACAGTCCCACCGTATTCTGAAACTAAGAAGCCCGGTCAATCTTGAGCCTATTGGCACCCTCACCTGCGCTAACCAGCATGATGTCAGTCATGCGGTAAAAAAAGCCAGAAAAGCACAGAAAGACTGGGCAAAACTGAGTTTCAGCCAGCGCGCAGTCTATATCCAGAAAGCCCTGCAGATACTGCTTGATCGTCAGGAAGAGATTGTTGATACCGTTGTCAAAGAAACCGGTAAAGCCAGAACTGATGCTTACAATCTTGAGATTTTTGCGGCTGGGGACTCTCTGCACTACTACTCCCGCAAAACTGCAAAGATTCTAAAGCCGGTCAAAAAGCGTATTCACGGTATGCTGGGGTTGATCAAACAACTGCGTATTGTCTACAAGCCTCTTGGCGTCTGCGGCATTATCGTGCCCTGGAACGGCCCCTTTATCCTCGCTATCAACCCTGCTATTCAGGCTATGATGGCAGGTAACAGCGTCGTCATCAAAAGCTCCGAAGTCACTCCTTTCTCCACTGGTCTTGTAGAAGATATTTTCAGGGAAGCCGGTGTGCCGGAGGGCGTCTGTCAGGTCGTACAAGGCGATGGTCAAACAGGTGCATACCTCTGTGAAGCCGGTGTCGACAAGATCTCTTTTACCGGCAGTATTGCTACTGGTCGTAGGGTTGCAGAATCTTGTGCCCGTCAGCTTATTCCCTGCACTCTGGAGCTGGGCGGCAATGATGCCATGATTGTCTGTGAAGACGCGGATCTGGACAGAGCCGCATCAGGTGCAGTGATCGGCGCCTGCATGAATACGGGTCACTTCTGCTGTGGCACAGAGCGTATTTATGTGCATAAAGATGTCTATGAGACATTTCTGGACAAGGTAAAAATCAGAGTTAAGCAGTTAAAACAGGGACCGGAGCACGGAGCTGATGAAGATGTCGGTGCAGTGTTCTGGGATAGACAAATGACCATTATTGAAGACCATGTCAACGACGCTGTTATCAATGGCGCTCATGTCGTCTGTGGTGCCCGAAGAAACCCTGAACTCGAAGGTCTCTATTACGAACCCACCGTATTGACTGATGTTCGCCATGATATGAAGATCATGAAAGAGGAAACCTTTGGCCCGATTCTCTGCCTGCAGAAAGTAGACAGCGTGGAAGAAGCCATCACCCTGGCCAACGATTCACCTTATGGATTGAACGGCAATGTCTGGACTAAAGACAAAAAGAAAGGTTTTGAAATTGCTCAGCGTATTGAAACAGGCTCAATGTGTATAAACGATATGGCTGTGACTTATGGTGCCCCTGAAGCCCCCTTTGGTGGAGTGAAGAGCAGTGGCATTGGTCAGGTAAACGGCGAGGTCGGTTTAAAAGGTTACTGCCACGCTATGCCCATTATTACGGACCGCTTTGGTGGCAAGGAGATGCAGTCTGGCTATCCGTATACCGCCGAGAAAGTAGATGGACTTAAGAAAGTCATGAACTTTCTCTGGCGTAACCCGATTGGCAGGCTCTTTTCCTGATCCTTCTTTCTATAGCCCTCTGCGTTCAGTAGAGGGCTGCCTCATTCAATTTACCTGCATTCCGAGCACTAAAACGAAAACAAAGGTATAGGAGAAAGAAAGTGCCAGTCCAATGTTTCGCAATAGCGCCAGCTTTGTAAGTGCTACAACGTTATCAGCAGCAGTTCGCCTGCGCTGAACAATAGTCGTACCTATCAAACCACCGCCCACCATAAAGGTCACCAGTGAAATAGGGCCTAGAAAAATACACAGGAAGATATTGGCAACAAATACGATCGCGGGGATAACTACATTTGAATTCACTGGGTCGTATCTCTGTTCTTATGATTATACGACGATAGTATCTGAATAAATGAGCGATTTCATGCAGCCTGTAACAATCATCTATTCAACTTTTAGCTAATTGCAATATTAAAGAGGTTAATAAATTTTTTTTTTATATTAAGCACTACTTAATGATTGCTGCTATACCTTTATTTCATCCTTAAACACCTCTCAAATAATGCGCTTTTTGCTCTTAGCCAGAATGCCGATCTTTTTATTACTCAGCCTGGTCGCCACAGTTTTTTTGTCAGCACAAAGAGCTTTGGCTCTTGAAGACAGCTCTGAGCTAAGTACTTTACGTTCATGTCCGTCATACGTTGAAGACAGCGCGATATCAGCAGCAAGCCATTGTCGGGAAAAAATAATTCCAGTGACTACGGAGCAACTCAAGGATAATGGTGGTGGATTATCTTTCGTGGAGCGAGAACTCAGAGATCCAGGAGGCACCGAACACCTTCTTCAGTCGGTTGTTTATTCCGCCCCTCACCGCTCTGATCTTGATAGCGCAGGCCTTGATAGCTCTAGCTTTGATAGTCCAATTCAGGCTACGGAATCAGCACTGATTACCGAACTGATTATGCAGTTGGTTAATGTGCCACGGTTTCAACAAAGCCAAAATGATTTTGACTTTCTTTGGCGATTCCTTGCCTCGATTCCCGCCGGGCAGCAGGCTGAGCTATTCCTTCGTGTTCCGGCTTTTAATTATCAGCCAGCCCTGCTCTTTCAAGGTAACTGGATGCTTCTAACGGCGCTCTCATCAACGGGAAAGTTATGGTTTCCCGGCACAGGGGTTCATGATGAACTGTTCACTCAGCAGAAGGTTATACTCCCTCTTGATACTCAGGTTATTGAGTACCTTTCATATGCACTAGCCGCTTTACAGAGCAAGAACTACTTAGCTTCTTGTGGACAGCCCTGCACTTATGACCTTCAATACGCGTTTACTCAGTCCGACATTTCCAGCAGAGCATTACCTACAGTCAATGCCTCACATTTTATTCCATTGGGTACAGGCAACCAGATGCCTGCTATGACCATCCCTAACAACGGATCACAATTGGAACTAATCTCACTGAATCGTCAGCTGGAGCAGCTGGATATTCCTTCTATCTATTACCTTCCCTGTCCTGAATGTCAAAACTGGTTCAACCAGGCTCTTTATAGAAACAGTGCACAACCATTAAACTTCGTGCGCCTGATGGGGTTGTTCAGCCAGCTGCCAGGTGCCGCTGAATTTCATCAAGACAATGTCCAACAGATGCAGGTTGCCGGTCACCCACCTGGTGATGGGCCTGACACCCCTCCTCTTGGTTCTCATACCTCAACCTCTGAGCCTGTATTTATTCAGTTCGGGGGGCATAAAGGAAGAAATACAGCCTCTAAGCCAGCTCAAAGTTCTCAGGCATCAGGAAAGAGGTTTCAGTGGCCAGCTCCTTTCAAAAGCCATAAAAAGGCGAAAGATGAAGCAAGCTCTGGAGCAGGAGGGCAAGGGAAAAACCCCGATGATGACGACCCACTGGATTCTCATGAACAAAGAACTGAAAGAAGACAGATTCGCGAGAAGATGAACCGCGAAGCCAATAAAATACTCAAGGGCCTTAACCAGCTTAAAAACGACCTGAAGAAAGAAAAGGACCGTTTTGTCGCAATGATAAAGCGAGATAAGACTCCACATAAGAATGCAAAAACACTACCCACAGGTGCCGAATACAACCGTAAACGATTAGCTAGCTGGGAGGTTGTGTCCAGGTCTGATGCCGAAGACTTATCAGAAGTCAGACCGGTATTAGACCTGGAAGATCACGAAATATACAGTGACGAGCTTGAAAAGAGTGACCATCCTGAAACTTTTTACTACGACAAAAAAAGCGACAAGATAATTGCACCAGGCGCTAGAAGAGTTTCTATTCCAATTATTCTTCCTGTAAGAGCAGAACATCAAGCCCCTGTAGAGGTTAATGATGTTGCCTATCATCATGACCTTGGCAAAATGATGATGACTGGAGAACGAAGGGCATCTGAACTCGCGCATGAGCATGTAGCTTCATTAAGAGACAGCGTTGCTCAACAAAAGTCTCTCTGGCAAAAGTCTATTACCAAAATGACACGAAGAGAACTCAGCGCTGCCAGAGAAAGAGTGAATCTAATGCTATCTGAACAGCTCACACTTCGGGATGACGAGCTGCACCGACTTGATCAGGGCAGAGTGCGCCTTTTCCACGAGCTTCAGCAGCGACAGGAAGAACTCAACAAACTTCATAAAAGCTGGTTTGGTGATAACCTGACCAGAAAAACCGAATTACAGAATGCCATGGCAAACGTGCAAACGGAAGCAAGGGGAATTGATGAGCAATACATCCATTATTATGGCTACGAACAACGTTATCGACACTGGTCTGTAATGATGCTGAAAGAGAATTTCTATTCAGAAGCATCTGAACGCGGTCAGGAACTGGATCAGGCAAATAGAGCTTTTGTTCAAACGTCCAGAATCGCTCTTATCGGAACACACTGGCATAGAAAGGCTGCAGGCATTAAGACTCAACCTCTAGTCCATTTACCACCCCCTGCTGCTGAAGAAACCGATGCTCCAGTAAACACTTTCTTTTCCGGTAAGCGACCCCTTTGGTATGGTACTGGCACTGTCGGCCTGGTTGCTACTGGTTCGGCCGTATCATACTACTGGCAGGAACTTGTGCAGTTTTTTCAGGGAACAGAGACTACAACCGAGCCCGAGCAAGAGAGCCCAGACTCAGAGAGTGATTCAGAAAAGGCTGGTACCCTGCATTAGCAGGACTCGAGTTTATCCTGAGTTCTGGTGTCGAAATCAGTCGTATCATGCCGTTCATGCAGCTGTTCGTTGAGTTCACCCCAGGTGCGATTCACCATTTTTCCTCGCTGAACAGCAGGGCGGGCCTCTACTTCTTTTGCCCAACGAACAACGTGGCTGTATGAAGCTACATCAAGAAACTCTGCCGCTTCATATAGGCTGCCAAGTGCCAGAATGCCATACCATGGCCAGATAGCCATATCCGCAATCGTGTAATCATCACCACAGATAAACCGGTTTTCAGCCAACTGCTTATCGAGCACATCAAGCTGTCGTTTGATTTCCATAGTAAAGCGGTTGATCGGGTATTCGTATTTTTCAGGTGCATAGGCATAGAAGTGCCCGAAGCCACCGCCTAAATAAGGCGCACTGCCCATCTGCCAGAACAACCAGGAAAGACACTTGGCCTTTTCGGAAGAATCAGCAGGAATAAAGGCATTAAACTTCTCTGCCAGATACAAAAGAATGGCGCCGGATTCAAAAATTGGGGTTGGCGTTTCTGCCGTATGATCGACCAGAGCAGGAATCTTTGAGTTTGGATTAATGTCGACAAAACCACTGCCAAACTGATCCGCTTCAAGAATACGAATAAGATGAGCATCGTATTCTGCACTATTGTGGCCTGCAGCCAGCAGCTCTTCCAGCATTACGGTGACTTTTACGCCATTGGGTGTTGCCAGTGA
The DNA here is from genome assembly GCF_009653635.1 of Endozoicomonas sp. OPT23. Lineage (GTDB taxonomy): Bacteria > Pseudomonadota > Gammaproteobacteria > Pseudomonadales > Endozoicomonadaceae > Endozoicomonas_A. Next base: position 398,136 of record NZ_PPFD01000005.1, read on the forward strand.
ATAAAGCTGCAGGGGGTGTTTACCAACTGGCAGTTCTTTATCGTGAGTGGCACCGGCAATCGGACGGTTAATACTGGCGAACTCGCCACCACTCTCGGAATCCCAGATCCAGACTTTAGGAGGGGTATAAGTATCCTGCGACACAGCAGAGCTTCCTGATTTTGATAATCGTAGAATACTGTATACAGTGACACGAGGCTGTTGTCACCTGCCTGAATATCAGTGGTATGTTGTTTATATCACGGTATGAACGGGAGAGATATTCTGCCCGATTCTTTTCGCTCCCCTAAGAATGAACTCATCAACTTTCATAGCAGTCTTATTGACTTCATAGTCATCTGAAGCAGCCTCATTTTCGGTATCAAGCAGTTTTGTAATAATCTCATAGGCTTTATTAACGTCATGGCAGGATTGAATTTGCCCTTGCTCCACCTTACGACGGAACGCATTCATACGAAGTTTGATATCTCTTCGATAGTCGCAGATCCTATTAACTTTAAAGGGCTTTCTAGCGATATGTTCAAGCCTGGCGACACTTATTTCATCATCACACAAAAATGCAATTCGAATTTGAAGCTGTCGAGCCAAACTGGAGTCTCGCCTGTCATTGGATCTTTCCATCTCGTTTAGTTCATCAATCGAAAGACCATCAACCCCAGCCATAACGGTAACAAACTGATGTGCCAGAAAGCCTCTCAGTGGCACCAGAACCACCCTGTCTTTCGGATATAACCTTAGAGCCGCTTGCAGATAGATCAGAAAGTGAAAGTCCATACCTTTCAGTTTACTTCGTAGCCTCCGGTAAAAAAGTTCAACCACCAGTTGCTGCTGACACACTTCCTTTTCATCGAGCTCAATACCAGTAATCGTCTCTTTAATGCTGTCACTAATGAAGGTTATACATTCAGGTCTATTTCCAAGGAGAGCCAGATGGTTGCGCAACTGCTCTGGGAACTTCAAATAATCAACAACCTCAGGCACTGAAACTTCAATGTCATTTTTTATAGCAGCAAGCGTTTTAAGTGGGGCTTCGGCCTTATGTTCAGTTGAAGCAATAAGTCTATTCAACAAGTTACCGGCAGTACTATGACCCAGCAAATCCGAGCATACCTGCCGACCCGCTGTCGCTATTCCTTTAACTGAAAATCGCCCTATCTGAGCTATAAGCTTAACCCTTTGGCCTGATTCCAGAGTCTGCTGACCACGAGAGCTATCCACAGGCTGTGGAGAACCCGTTTCAGCACTGTATAAAGGCAATGCTTTAGAGTTATCTGTTGCTTCCATAACCTTCCTTAAGTGTGCAGACACACGCAATCGAATATTAAATTGTCATTTCCCCGCCCCAGGCGGGGAAATGACATACGAATTCAAATGTCCGAGTACTTACCTGAAATCAGATGACATCATTATTGGATTGATCGTTAAGATGAAGGTTCACAGATCAGTTAGAAGAAGTAACCATCTCGTTACTTGTTCATATAAATGCTTTTGAATATTTTTCCTTAAAGACTGAAACGTTAAGAAAAGTTAAAAACTGTGATTCAGGTTTAAGAATAGGTATAAAAAGTCGTATCTCTCCCTTAACCTTTTTGCAGATGAAATCGACTGGCTGGGGAAGGCTGGTTGTCTGACTAACAGGTTGTAAATTCACTGTCCTTAATTTTTGAGCTGTATGATCATAAGAACAGAAAGAACCCGTCTGGAGATTCTTGGTCCGGAAGATGCTTACCTGATGCTGAAGTATTATTCAGACAACAAGAATCATCTGTCCAGTTGGGAGTCGGACCGGGGCAAAGAGTTTTACACGCTCAGACGCTGGAAATGGTACCTGTCTGCCAGTCAGGAAATGCTGGCCAGAGGAACAGGTGTTCGTTTTGCCGTCATGGATCATGACCGTAATGAAGTGATTGGTGTTTGCAACTTTACCGGTATTGTTCGAAACGGTTTTCAGGCCTGCTACCTGGGTTTTTCAGTTGCCGAAAAGTATCAGGGGTTGGGCTATATGCCAGAAATTCTGGACGTCGCTCTGGATTATATGTTCAGAGAAATGAACCTCCACCGAATCATGGCCAACTATATTCCCGACAATACAAGAGCGGCCAGTGTTCTGAAGAAAACGGGATTTAAAAAAGAAGGCTTTGCCGAATCCTATTTGAAAGTGAATGGCAAATGGTACGACCATGTACTAACTTCAAAGATCAATCCATACGACCTGATAAACGATAATCAGGCTTAACGTTTTCATCACTTCAATAGAACAGGGGATTACTCTCCTTAAAATGCCCTGAAGTGCTTCATCCCCTGAGAAATATCAATACCAAGAGAAACTGTTAAACAGCTGTTGATAGAACAGTTGGCTGGATACCTTTGTCACAACATTGATGTCACCTGCACCAGTACACGTCGTCCGACCGCTGGTTGCACTGCTGGTCTGATCAACCTCTATCCTGCATTTCCTGATCTCAGTGGATGGGTCTGACAAAAGAGATTCATTAGCCATTAACATCGCTGTCAGAGTGTTCCAGAAATAAACCGTATTATCAGGGTCTTTGTAAAACTGAGGGTTTTTCTGCAGCAACTGATAAACAACAGCTGCAGAAGTTGTCTTATTAGCGAGTGCGCCAAACTGCTGAAACACTTGCTGGCTATACGGTACGAAATTCGTTGAATCCAGTGGCACCATATAAACCTGAAAACTATGACGACGACTCAATACTTTGCTGGCAGAAACCGGGTCTAGAAATATATTCCATTCTGACTGAGTGTATTCGGGAAAATCTATCGGGTCATCATAAGCGACATTACCTCCAACAGTCACCGCTCCCCCCATCATAAATATACGGTCTATTTTTTCTTCAGACTGAGGGTAACGATCAAGCAGGTCAGCAATGTTAGTGAGCGGCCCCAGCGCCAGAATGACGGCCTTCCCAGACTGAAGCGATTTCAGTTTGTCCCATAGAACCTCAACAGCGTCATTCTTGCTACTACCCATTGGCTCTTTGAGCAACCCATAGAGGTTGTCTGCCTCATGTCGAATTTCAGTCGAAAAGTGTCTGTCTGGAAATAGCTGCGCCTGCTCGCGACCAGAGCCTATAGCGGGAGCGATCATATTTAAGAGTGAATAGATACCTTTGATGTTATTTGCATTATCACAGAGGCCAAACCCTGTGCACACCATAGTCACTACGGGGGGAACGAACTGTTGCTGCTCCTGCCCCATTAAACTCAACTGTACCAGCCTTTCCAGATAGGCAAGCGCAGTAACATCTTCGAAGTCAGCATCAAGGTCGACGATCACAGGAAGTTGAGTAATAGCGGTTGAAGCGCCTAATGGGGCAGATAGTGATTGCAGTGAAGTCAGGAATAAATAAACAGACAAAATAATCAGTGCCAGCTTTTTCATACTTTCTATCACTCTGATTTCAAAGAGATAAAAAGTAGCTCATGCCTATATGATTAACCTCTCATAATTTAAAGAAACGAGCCCAGGATAAAAATCAAATACGCGAGCTTTCAGATCCGAAAGCTCGCAGCAAGAAATCAGGTACCGTAAACCTTCTGAGCAGGTACAGATTCATCAATCAGGCTGCCAATCGCATCACCGATTTCAGCAACGTCCCAGCGAGCGCCTTTGTCTTTCTGAGGCCCCTGACGCCAGCCATCAGCCACAGACAGCTTGCCACCTTCAATCTCGAACAACTTACCGGTCACACCAGAAGCGGCTTCTGAACCCAACCACACAACCAGTGGTGCTACGTTCTCAGCGGCATAGTAATCGAAACCATCTTCCGGCTTCTTCATCATGTCAGCAAACACATCTTCGGTCATGCCGGTACGAGCCGCAGGCGCCAGACCGTTGGAAGTAATACCATAACGCGCCAGTTCAGCCGCCTGAACCAATGTCAGGGAAGCAATACCGCCTTTAGCTGCAGCGTAGTTGGACTGGCCTATGGAACCTTGAAGACCCGCACCAGAACTGGTATTGATAATACGGGCATTGACGTCTTTGCCGCCCTTGGACTGTTCACGCCAGTACTTAACGGCATGACTGGAAATACAGAAGTGACCTTTCAGGTGCACGTTCATGACCATGTCCCAGTCTGACTCGGACAGACTGGCAAACATACGGTCACGGCAGACACCGGCATTGTTAACAACAACGTGGAGATCACCAAAACTGTCAATCGCCTGTTTAACAATCAGCGCCGCTTCTTCGTAATCAGTAATATCATTGGTGTTGGCAACCGCTTCACCGCCAGCTTCTTTAATTACACTGACAACGACATTCGCCGCCTTTTCGTTGATGTCGTTAACAACAACCTTTGCGCCTTCTGCAGCAAACAGCTCAGCATAGGCTTTACCCAGACCACCACCAGCACCGGTGACAATAACAACACGATCCTGACAAACTGCCATGTTCTTCTCCTTAGTGTGCAGACATAGGTTCTCTATCAGCACATTCCCGCCAGTGGCGGGAATGTGCCTCTAAACCGTATGTCTGAAACTTATTCTTATTCGCCCAAACGTTCGATAATGGTTACATTGGCCTGACCACCACCTTCACACATGGTCTGCAAACCAAAACGTCCACCGGTTCTTTCCAGCTCATGCAACAGGGTTGTCATCAGCTTGGTACCGGTAGCACCCAGCGGATGACCAAGAGCAATAGCGCCACCGTTAACGTTAGTTTTCTCGTGTGGATAGCCAGTCTCTTTCAACCAGGCCATGACCACTGAGGCAAAGGCTTCGTTGATTTCCACCAGATCAATCTGATCCAGTGTCATACCGGCTTTTTTCAGCGCATATTCCGTGGCAGAAATTGGCGCAGTCAGCATCCATACCGGATCTTCAGCGCGAACACTCATATGATGAATACGGGCTCTTGGCGTCAGGTTGTATTTCTTCAGAGCTGTTTCTGAAACAACCAATACCGCAGAGGCTGCATCACAGGTCTGACTGGAAACCGCTGCAGTTACCTTTTCACAACCGAACAGGTAGTCCAGTTCAGCCATTTTTTCCAAAGTCGACTGCCTTGGCGTCTCATCCGTATCGACACCTTCCATCGGTACGATTTCACGATTGAAACGGCCTTCTTTAATGGCCTGAATCGCACGACGATGGGATTCCAGTGAAAATTCTTCCAGCTCTTTACGGGACAGTTCCCATTTGTCTGCAATCATCTGGGCAGAATTAAACTGCGTAGGTGGCTGCTCGCCATAACGCTCAACCCAGCCCTTGGAACCGGAGAACGGGTCTTTAAAGCCCATTGGTTCGGCAGAGGTCATCGCTGAAGAGATAGGAATTTGGGTCATGGTCTGAACACCACCCGCAATCACTACGTCCTGAGTGCCGCTCATCACAGCCTGAGCCGCGAAGTGAACTGCCTGTTGGGATGAACCACACTGACGATCTATGGTGGTTCCCGGCACTTCCTGAGACAGACCCGCTGCCAGCCAGGCAGTACGGGCAATATCACCGGCCAGTGGACCAATGGTATCGACACAACCAAAAATGACGTCGTCGTATTCGTTATCCGGAATACCGTTACGTTCAACAATAGCTTTCAGTACGTGAGCACCAAGGTCAGCACCATGGACGTGGGACAGACCACCTTTACGACGACCGGTCGGCGTACGAACCGCATCAACAATATAAGCTTCTGGCATTCTTCTTATTCCTCAATCCGGTCGCATATCAAGCGGCAAACGTGTTGCCTGCACCCAGCAGAGCATCATCAGCCAGAATAGCGGCTTTCACTCGCTGCTTATGGAAACCACGGTTGCCATAGCTAGCATCCAGTGCCCAGGCACGCTTCATAAAGATATGCAGATCCACTTCCCAGGTGTAACCCATGGCGCCGTGAACCTGAATACCATTCTTGGCACCCAGCAGGGCAGCTTCAGTGGTCGCCAGCTTGGCGTGTGATGCACTGCGGGCAGCTGTAGGCTGATTATTGGCAATGTCATAGGCTGCACGATAAAGGGGAGCTTTAGCAAACTCGATCTTCACAGCGACATTGGACATATGATGTTTAACTGCCTGGAAAGAACCGATGGGCTTACCGAACTGTTTGCGCTCAAAGGTGTAATCCACAGAGAGATCAACGATACGACGAGCCAGACCCTGCTGCTGTGCAGCAACAGCCAGCGCACCACGGTTCAGAGTATCTGCCCAGAGTTTCTTACCTTCAGCAGCATCTGCAACCAGAGTTTCTGTAGACGGTGTCCAGCTAACACTGAACAGCTTACGACTTGGGTCAACAGACTCATTCGCTACCAGTTCAACCTGATCAGCTTTAACTGCATGAACTTCATCGCCATTGGCCAGCAGTAGCAAATCTGCAATATGAGCATCGGCTACCAGTGGGTTTGATGGATGAGCAACCGCCAGTCTGGCGCTGCCTACAGCAACCTTGGACAGCCACTCTTCTTTTAGATGCTTTTGCTGATCGCCCAGGCTGCTCAGCAGTGGCACAGCAACCAGAACGTTTTCTACCAGAGGCTCAGGAAGAGCGGCATAGCCACACTCTTCAGCCAGCAGTAGGAAGTCCAGTTCATTCATGCCCAGACCACCGAACTCTTCAGGAACGGTCATAGCGGTCAGGCCCATCTCAGCCAGTTGCTGCCAGAGCTCGCTGGAACGACCGGAATCGGAATTCCAGAGTTCACGAATCTTTTCCGGTGTCACTTCGTTGGTCAGAAATGACTTAACACTGTCGTGAAAAGTCAGCTGATCTTCAGTAAATGTAAAATCCATAACTGCCTCCTCACTTATGCCCGTGGCATGCCCAGCATACGCTCGGCGATAATGTTACGTTGAATTTCGTTGGTACCGGCATAGATTGGTCCGGCCTGTGCAAACAGGAAACCATCCAGCCATTTGCCGACATCATCAGCATTTGGTGCACAAGGTAATAGTTCTGCACGAGCACTGAGAATGCTCATAGCCGTTTCATGCATCTTCTGATCCAGCTCGGACCAGAAAATCTTGTTGGTCGACGACTCAGGACCAATCTTGCCGCCCTTTAGTAAGCGGGAAGCAGTCATATAAGTGCTCAGGGTATAGGCTTCAGCATCCAGATAAGCTTGCATGACTGCATCACCAATAATTGGATCAACGTCTGCGGTTTCTTTATTTGCTTTGTACAGTTCAACCAAACGACGTGCGGTTTCCTGGAAACGTGCTGGCGAACGCAGCATCAAGCCACGTTCGAAACCGGCGGTAGACATGGCCACTTTCCAGCCCTGTCCTTCACCACCGAGAACGTTCTCAACTGGCACTTTAACGTTATCAAAGAAGATTTCAGCAAAGCCTGGCAAACCGTCCAGCTGTTCGATTGGGCGTACAGTGACGCCTTCAGAATCCAGTGGTACCAGAATAAAGGTCAGACCTTTGTGACGGCTGGACTCAGGATCGGTACGGAAGATACCAAAGGTCCAGTCAGCCCATACGGCACGTGTCGACCAGGTCTTCTGACCATTAATGACATAATGATCGCCCACCAGCTCCGCTTTGGAACGAATAGCCGCCATATCGGAGCCAGCGCCTGGCTCGGACCAGCCCTGCGCCCAGACTTCTTCACCGGTCGCCATCATTGGCAAGAATCGAGCTTTCTGCTCTTCTGTGCCGTACTCCATCAGAGTTGGGCCGAGCAGGAAGATACCGTTCTGGTTTACCCGCAATGGTGCATTGGCACGGTAATATTCTTCTTCAAAAATCAGCCATTCAATCAGATCGCAACCACGGCCACCCAGCTCTTCAGGCCAGGTCACCATGCCCCAGCGACCGTCATTCAGCTTTGCTTCCCACTCACGGTGCTGATGAAAGCCTTCTTCAGTATCGAAAGACTTCAAGGGCTCCGATGGCACATTGGCAGCCAGCCACTCACGCACTTCCTGGCGGAATGCTTTCTGGCTGTCGGTATAATTCAGATCCATGTTCTGCTCCTCACTCAGCCTTTGAACGACGCATCACGTTTTTCGACAAAGGAATCACGGGCTTCCTGAGAGTCAGGAGACGTGTAAGCCTCTAGCGTAAAGCCCTGCTCGGAGCGATACTTCTGCTCCAGATCACCATCTTCAATGCCGTTCAGTGCTTCCTTGGCGATACGAATCATACGAGGACTCTTCTCGGCAATCTTCGCGGCGATTTCACGAGCGGTCTGACGCAGTTCATCTTTAGGAACCACACGCTCAACCGCACCCAGACGATAAGCTTCCTGAGCATCAATCATCTCGCCGGTGAAATACATATGACGCACCTTCTGCACCGGGAACATACGCTGCAGGTGAGCACCGCCACCCATGGCACCACGATCCACCTCCGGCACACCAAAGGTTGCGCACTCGGAAGCAACAATAATGTCTGCCGCACCAGAAATGCCGATACCGCCACCCAAAACAAAACCATGAAGCGCAACAATTACTGGCTTGGGGTTCAGGTGAATCGCCTTAAAGGTGTCGTAGTTACCCTTGTTCACCTTAACGATCAGATTGTCGTCCTGAGCCAGCTCCTTGATATCCACGCCAGCACAGAAACCACGACCTTCTGCAGCGATAATAATCACTCGAACATCATCGTTATCACCCAGAGCTTCAATCTCGGCAGCAATATCCGCCCAGCCCTGACTACTGAAAGCATTGACAGGAGGATGATCAAAGATCAGTTCAGCAATCCCTCCCTCAACAAATGTTTTGAATGGTTTTGTCATATTTGTACCTTCTAATTTTATAATTCTTCTTGAAACTGGAACTTTGGCAGATGGTGTGAAGGTGTACTTTCCAAAGGCCATGGATGGCCGACTAGCGACTCTGGCCAGGAAAGGCCAGTGGAGCGGGAAAGAACACCTTCACACCATCGATATACGACGAACTAAAGAATCAGGAAGCCAGCCCACGCAATTTCTGCAATTGCTGATCAGCTTCCTTAACAATCTCGGCAATCAACTCTTCACAACTCAAAAGACTGTTAATCACGCCTGCTACCTGCCCTGCAGGCAGAACACCCTCAGCTGGTTTACCATCCACCATGGCCTTCTGAATCACCATTGGTGCATTAGCTGACATAATGGTTTGAGCAGCACTCAGCTCACCCTCACCACGCATCTTCACCGCCGACTTCAACAGCTGAAGAACACTGGTTCCTGTGTACTTGCGATAAGCCAGACCACTGGTCAAAGCCATCACCAGTCGCTTAACACCACCGGCCTTTTCCAGATTCCCCAGCAATTCATTAGTAATCATTCGCTGCGGCATACCATCAATGGCTTTACTGATAATAATGCTGGAAGGGTTATTAGCGTTGACGTAACGATCAAGCGTTTTCGGCGGAACCGGACTGTCACTGGTCATCAGGAATCGTGTGCCCATGGCAATGCCTTCAGCACCATAGGAAAGAGCGGCGACCAGACCACGGCCGTCCTTAAAACCGCCCGCCGCAATCACCGGCACATCAACCGCATCGACAACCTGTGGTAACAGAATGGACGTAGGAACAGAACCGGTATGACCACCACCCTCGCCACCCTGAACAGTAACTGCATCAGCGCCCATCTCTACAGCTTTTATCGCATGTTTGAGAGCACCCACCGTAGGAATACAGACAACACCTGCCGCCTTAAGCTTGGCAATCATTTCCTTACCCGGTGAACGACTGTAGCTGACCGCTCTGACACCATGACGAACCACCATATCGACAATATCTGCGGCATTGGCCTGATACATATGGAAGTTGACGCCGAATGGCTGGTCGGTCAGCTGCTTGGTCTCAATAATGGCTTTTTCCATCTCCTCGGGAGGAATGGTGGCCCCCGCCAGAAAACCAAAACCACCGGCATTACAGGTTGCTGCTACCAACTGAGGGTCAGCAACCCAGCCCATGGCGGTTTGAATGATCGGATACTTACAGCCCAACAGCTTAGTAAGGCGTGTATTCATCGAAGACATGCTCAAGCTCCTGCCTCCGCTTTCTCTTTCTGTTGTTGCTTTTGCGACTCTGCCATGGCTTTGCCATCAAAACCTGCCAGGCGATCGCCGGATACCATTTCGTTATGAGTATGGGCAAAGTGATGCAGACCAAACGCCATATCCATGGTAGAGCGTTTGCCCATCAGATCTTCAGCGTTATTGATCACCTGCTTGGTTAACTGCAGACCGAGACGGGGCATCTTGGCGATACGTTTAGCAACCGCCATAGACTCTTCTTTCAGGAATTCCCTTGGTACTATCTTGTTGAGCATGCCCATTTGATAAGCACGTTCTGCAGGCATGCGCTCACCAAGGAACAGAAACTCCTTGGCAATTCTTGGATTCAGCTCATGAACGTGGGCAAAATATTCAACACCGGGAATCCCCATACGAACGACAGGGTCAGAATAAAAAGAGTCTTCAGTAGCAATAATCATATCGCAGACCCAGGCCAGCATCAGGCCACCGGCAACACAGGCGCCCTGAACCATGGCGATGGTCGGTTTGGGAATATCACGCCAGCGACGGCACATCCCCAGATAGACTTCCTGCTCACGGGCATAAAGGAACTCGCCACCAGGTTTGTTGGTGTGGTCATACCAGAGATGAGCGCGGTCAAAGGTCTGGTCAACATCGCGACCCGGAGTACCGATGTCATGACCGGCAGAGAAGTGCTTGCCATTACCCGCCAGCATAATGACTTTTACGTCATCGTCATCAACGGCTTTTCTGAAAGCGGCGTCCAGAGCGTAAGTCATGGCCGAGTTCTGGGCATTATTGTATTCAGGCCGGTTCATGGTGATGACCGCAACCTGATCAGTGACTTCGTATAATACGATGTCTTCGTTGTTGTTATTTTTGTCTGTCATCGTCTGGCTCTCCCGAAACGACCTCATTTCATGCCGGCCGACAGTCTGCTTTCAACTACTATCACAGACTGAAATACAGCCACGCCTTTTGAAACAGGCATTTGAAAACAGGTTTCAAAACCAGTGTGTAACTGACTCTTTACCTATCATTGACTGTGATTGATTAAACCGGCTGGGGGGAGAGCTATCATCGTCCGTGGAGACTAAGCAAAATAATGCCTGAGGAAGGGTAAAAAGAGGGGGTTAACCCCGATCATCGTAGATAATGATCAGGGCTCAGCTGATAAAAACAGCCTGAAGATTCTTCTTTCAATAGAACCAGAGGTTATTGAACAACCCAGACACCTTCAAAAACTGGAACCCGGTGCCCTTCTTTAGGGGACTCCAGATTATTCATCATATAAGCGATAGCAAATGACAGCTCATCACGATCAAGAGTATCAAGCTTCACATCCATCATCAGCAATGGTGTCGGTGCTTTGTGTCCAATAAGATAACTGATGACCAGCTTACCTTCCGATTTACTGAGCGTAAAAAACTGGTGTTTGCTTTTACCACTGAATGCAACCAGATACGTTGGCTCATAGCGCTCGTCAAAAATTACCCTTTCCAAAATTTCACGAACAACTAATATGTTGTTTTCAATATTACTTCGATCTTTAGCTTCTACCTGCTGCCTCAATTTCTCATAGGCTTTATCCGAAAAACCTTCTCCTGTTGTCATTTCTGACCCATCTTCCGGTGTCAAAAATGCAGACAGCTCAATATTAAATTTCGAAGCTGAGCTAACCAGCAGTGAAGAGTAAAGACCCCCACCAAAAGTTACTGCCTGATCCAGTTCATCCGATGTTTTATAATGCTGCATTAACTCGACCAGATTCTGAACCTGAAATGAAGGGTAGTCGCTTGCAAAAGCATTAAGAACGGCATCAATTCCATCCTTTCCCGTATTGTACAAAACAGGCGTCACACTGGATGTGAAGAAGCTTGAAAAGAACACCTTGTTTCTATCTTTTTCTCCCCCAAACAACGTAATAAGATCACTGACCGAATTTAATACAAAGCCATTTCCAGCTCTCTGTGACTTTCTCATGTCAGACACGATTGTGTTAGGTCTAATAATTGGAACTGATGTCACTGTCCTGCTCATTTCACCAATCAATGGTGCTGATAGAGCTGGCAACGACACTGCATAGAGACCATCCATGTCCGAGTTGTAAGAATTGACTGTGTCCAGGTATATAAAGTCATTTCCAACACCTCCGGTAACATTCTCCTTTTGCGAATGCTTGGTGTAGAAAACATCAACCCCTAAACCATTATCATTCTCTTCCGCTTGCGCCAATGAAAAGGTAAGCAATTGCCCTACTATCAGTAATACGGGTAAATTTTTGTTACTCATAAAACCATCCTGATTTATCGAATTATTAATTGGTTGGATAGGCTTCAGTCTTAAAAAGTTCACTTTAACCTCTTTTTCTTTTATTGCTCTCCAGCTTTCTGGTTAGGTAGTATCACCACTGTAACCGTCGACAAGGAAATTTCCTTTGGAAACAATGAGATGGAATAAAGTAAGAAATCCCCTTGGCTATTTTGTCTTCGCCCATGGTGCTGGCGCCCCCATGGACAGTGAATTCATGGAGATCATGGTAAGTCTCCTCACTGAACGAGATATTTCAGTAGTTCGCTTTGAATTTCCCTACATGCAGGAACGCAGGGAAACAGGTAAAAAGAGGCCACCCGACCGTCAGCCAAAGTTACTGGCTTACTGGCAGGAGGTTCTCGATAAGGTAAAAAGCCAAACTAACTTACCTGTTTTCATTGGCGGTAAGTCTATGGGCGGGCGAATGGCTACTCTTCTGACCGCAGAGGGGGCCGAATCATCCGGCATCATCTGTCTGGGTTATCCTTTCTATGCTGCCAATAAGCAGGACAAACCTCGAACGGAGCACCTTGAGCATCTAGCAACGCCAACACTGATTATTCAGGGAGAGAGAGATACCATGGGCAATACCGACAATGTTACTAGCTACCAGCTGTCTGAACAGATCAGCATAGAATGGCTGACTGATGGCAATCATGACCTGAAACCAAGAAAAGTATCAGGCTTCACTCATCAGCAACACCTTGAGTCAGCAGCGGATAAAATCGCTCACTTTATCCGAGCAAAAATTTAAATCTCGCAACAGCAAAGAGTATGATCAGGTTCAGAAATAATTCATAAATGGAGTTGAGACAATGGGTTCAAGCAACAGGATTTTTGGCGTTATTCCAAAAATACCCGCCAGATACAAACGTTTGGTGCCACCTTTTCTGATCTCTCTGTTTATGACCTGTGTCGTGTCACTGATCAGCACCATTAAAAGCCTTGGTTTCAATTCCAATATTATCGAGCACTGGCCAATGGCATGGCTGCTTTCATGGTTGATTGCTTTTCCGGTATTACTGATTGTTCTGCCGCTGGTAGCGAAGCTGACGGGAAGAATTGTTGCAGAAGAATAAAACGGATGAGAAAGGCACAGAAAAAGACTGAGCCTTTCATTGCGTTATTAACCAGCTATTAAGAACGATTCCCTGGAGGGTTATCCTTAAGCTGTTTTGAACGCAGATTATGCGGATCCAGCTGACGGATAACTGATAATTGCTCTTCAGTAGGTGCTGCTGTTACTGCAACCGTATCCGGCACATAAACGTCAAAGCCAGTATTTTCCAGAACCTGCTCAACCGTAATACCCGGATGCAGACTGAGAAGCTGCAACTGATGATCGGGGCCATTCCAGTCCATCACACCAAGATCTGTAATCACCAGGCGTATATCAACGTCGTCCAGCTTGTAGCCCTTAGGCAAACGCTCAGGGTTGTAGCCAATGGACGCCACCATGTCGCACTCACCTTCTACAAATACCCTCTTGTTATGGCTGGGTACGAAAAAGCTGTTGCCATGACTGATGGAATTGCCCGGAAAACCACGAACGCCCAGCATCTGAACCTTTGGCTGCTCATAGCTGCCACCCAGGGCAGATATGTTCGCCTGACCGAATTTATCGATCTGGGTTGGTCCTACCATGGCGTGACGCTTGCCACTCCAGACATTATCAAAAATGCGTGAGAAGCCCATCCAGGTTTCATTCTTCTGGACATGGTCTTCACCACGATTACCAACCGGATTCGGTTCTGACAGCAGGAAAGCTTCAGAGTCTGTCATCATCAGGTCAGTATTGCTGGTTTTCATTGCCAGACTGGCAGCCAGTCTCGGAATCAGGCCAATACCTGTCGCCAGCACTTCGCCGTCATTTTTAAAGGCTTCTGAACCTGCACAAATCAGCAGTTCTGCGAGGGTATAGTCTTTAGCCGGTGTACTCATAGTCATAACTCCTGTTAATAAACCGGCAACGGCTGTTGCTTGATAGCTGCCAGACCGCCGACTTTTTCCTGATACTCTTCTTCAGTCGTATTTTTGATGTACTTGTCAAAATACGCCTCAAAACCACCCTCTTTCGCAGATGCGTTGTATTCCTTGAAGTGCTTAACATCAAAGCCATACAGAGGAGTACAGGACGATGGATGAGCGCCACCAGGAACCAGGCTGACACCCGTGGTCATGGAGCGCTCCCAAAGCACATAGCGTGATTCTTCAGGGTTATTGAAGTAATCGCTCTCCACCAGTTCATCACAGGTAACAAAGGTCTTGTTAGCAGCACGGGCAAACCAGTCATCCATGTAATGATCATTACCCTTGATCTGACAAACACCACGCGCATCTGCACGGTCTACATGAAGCAGAGATACATCCAGCTTCAGTGCAGGCATAGCCACCCACTCTTTTTCATCGTAAGGGCTTTCGATGACTTTCAGCTCAGGATTAACCTTTACCACGTCAGTTCCTAGACCAATCTGTGTAGGAATATAAGGACAACCCCAGGCTGCAGCACGCAGACCCAGCAGCATCATACCTTCATCAATTTCCATGGTCTCAATCTCGCCTTTCTGACGAGCCTGACGGAAATAAGGTTCCAGCGGAATAAAGTCCAGAGAAACAAAAGCAAAGACAACCTTCTTCACTTTACCCGCCGCACACAGCATGCCGACATCAGCACCGCCATAAGCGACAACGGTCAGATCTTTAACATTGGAACGAAGAATCTCACGAATCAGCGCCATCGGCTTACGACGAGGCCCCCAGCCACCAATACCGATGGTCATACCATCGCGCAGCTCACCGACGATGTCCGCCGTGGTCATGCGTTTATCCATACTTACACCTTTTTATTTTTTTAGCCCAACCCCAAACCTAAAAAGAAGGAGGCAGTGGCTTCAAATCAACTTGATAGGGAGGGTTTCAGGTTTGCTTTTCAAAGGCCAGGGATGGCCTGCTAGCGAATCGATGCAGGAAAGCATCGTTGAGCGGAAAAGTTAACCTGAAAACCGGAAACTAAATCGCAAACATCACTGACGACCAGCAGAAAAATCATGTCCCCAGAGACTTACTGAGCTGCTCTCGAACGTAGTATGACGATCCCAGTCAACGACAAGACCACCACAGCCGTATTCCATATCAAAACCGCCTGGAGTCTTCATATAGAAAGAAACCATTTCGTCGTTGGTGTGCTTACCCAGAGTTGCAGACAACTGAACACCATGGGCTTCCATACGGTCCATGGCACGACCTACATCATCCATCTCTTCTACTTCCAGCATCATATGGACACAACCGGATGGAATCGGGCATTCAAAAATAGCCAGAGAATGGTGGCGACCGTTGTTTACATGGAGGAAGTGCAGACGCTTCTCAGGCTCGGCAGGGTCATCGGTAAACCTAACCTTCATCAGATCTGACATGCCAAAACCCAGTACATCGGTATAAAACTCACGACTGGTTTCGAAGGAAGGGGTTGGCAGAACGGTATGACCCAGACCAAGATCAGTGGTTACAAACTTCGTAACGCCTACAGGGGAAATAAACTGTTTGAAGTCCTGAACCGGGCCCCAGTAAATTTCGTGACGATTACCATCAGGATCATTGAACTTAACCAGCGCCTGCACCATTCTGGCAGCGGCTTCCTCTTCACTGCCAACCACTGTTTCAACATCAGCCGCTTCGAGTTCAGAGACCGCTTGTGCAAAGGCTTCCGGGCCAGCCACTTCCCAACCGGATACACCATAGCCATCACGATCGGATTTTACGACAGCAATGCGGAAGTTACGTTCATCCATCTTCAGGTAGAGAGTATTGTCGTCTGAAGCTTCATGCTCCATTAATCCCAATACCTGAGTGCCGTACTCCTGCCATTTGGCAAGATCGGTTGTTTCTACGATCGTATAACCCAGTCCACGAATATCCATGGTCGCCCAGCCTCTTATTCTTATGATTCAGCTGAGAAGGCTGGCAGTGCCAAAAACCTTCTCCGAACTGTCACCGATTAAAAAGGTAGAGGCAATATTGATCATCGTCTGAGGGGACTAAGGGAAATAGTCTTAATCGAACCTACAAAACACATCAGAAATAACTTAAGCTATTGATTATCAGAATGAATTAAGTATCCTGACGTAAAAAAGAAACATATAAAAACGTGCGGCTAAAAAAACATCAAACTCTGCCTAAATTGGATTGAAGCAGATCTGCTGCATTTTGTTTCTGTTTCATTGAGCCAGAAATAATAAGGACATTTCATCTCTGTGGTTAAAGCAGCACAACTTATCCAGCCTTTAAAAGACAGATACCCGGTTTTTGTCTTTATCTGCCAAAACCTGTTTCTCTCGGTATTAATAGCTGTTCTGAATCCATTCGGTCTCAGCGATTACACTGATCATTACACTCAATCAATGATTGCCCGCTTTGCAGCACCTTTCTATGACAATAAAGGTCAGAGCGAAGTTGTTGTCGTTCAGATAAACGACCAGGTTTTACGAGAGCTGAATCAGTCATGGCCGCTCAGCTATGGTGCTCATGCACGCTTTCTCAGGCAGATTATTTCCTATCAGCCAAAAGCCATTTTTGTCGATTTTATATACAGCCAGGACAGAGATCCAAAAGGGCTGAACAGTCTCAAAAGGTTGCTGGAAAAATATAATGACCCGGCAGGCAATAGCCCTGTTTTTATTGCCGATGTGATTCGCGATGGCCAAAGCCCACTGCTTCCGGAACTGCAGGGCGACATACTACGCTCACAAATTCACTGGTCTGGCTATAGCAGCCAATACCCTCTGGAGCTTTCCAGTTCTGATTCAGTATCTAATACTCCGGCGCAGGATTTATACAAAGTCTATTGCAACAAGGCTTCCTGCTCTGACACTCAGTGGCTTTCTGATCCCGCTCCTATGACACTGTACTGGGGAACAAGAACTGACCCGATTATGGATCATGTCACTGACACCACAGAATGCCGAACTTACGATGCCGGCTCCTTCGGAAATATAGCCGAGTCTGCAAGGCTGCTATTCACCAATACTTTTATGGGTTTATATAACAGCGATAGCCTTGATAAAGCGACTAGACAGTCCTGCCCTTATTCCCGATACCTTTTTGCCCATCAGTTACGTTTACGCATGGACACTACGGAAGAACTACTCAAAGATAAGATTGTTATTTTCGGCGGTTCTTTTACAGGGATACCCGACTTTGTTCAAAGTCCGGTTCACGGCCAGATTCCCGGTATGTTTATGCACGCAATGGCCGTTGATAACCTGATTACCCTTGAGCAAGATTATTTAAAAGAACCTGAAGCCATCACTTCATTATCTGTCTTCAGCTGGGCAGACCTGATTGAACTGTCGCTGGTTGCTCTGCTTCTTTGGTTTATCGCCTTCATTGCCAAAACACACTGGTTAGCCTCCCTGCCTCACAAGCTGATTTTGTTTTCAGGAATTTTCACCGTCATCCTGATAACCGCGATGGCAATGAGCCTGCTACTAAATTATTCACCGGTCAATGTGATTGGAATACTGCTGCTTATGACTTATGCCATATCAGTGTCTGGTGAGGTTGAATCTGAAGTCATTACCGATAACCAGGAAATACAGGAAAACCCATGACCTGCATAAAAGCCCTCGCCCTAGCTGCCACAATACTCTTCACCGGCATAGCATACGCCGATGAGTCAGTCATCGTAAAAGGTTATGCCGTTGAGAATATTGGTGTCTATGACCGTGAAGGCAACTGGCTCAGAGATGCAAGTACCAGCACCTTGCCAGCACCTGTGACGGCTACCGCCTTCGACCCTGATCTGGGCATGGTAAGAATTACAGCTAACGGTAAAGAGCTGTGGCTGGATACTCTCGAACTCAGCCTTAACCGTAAACCTACTGTTGCCTGGAGCTGCGCGACTGCCAGCACTACGCAATCCGCCGACTCTACAACCGGTGGTGTCATGGGTCTGGGAGACCTCTGTAATAAGTAACCCGCTCCAAACAGACAAGAACAATATCAAGAGAAGCAAGAATGAAAAAGAAACTGGCGATTGCCATTACGGGCGCTCTATTGCTGTCCGGTTGTAAAACCATGCAGACAATCAGCGAAGGTGTAACCAAAGCTGTTGATATGCGCCCAGAGTATGAAAAATTTGAAGGACAGTTTATAGCCTCTGATCAGGCTCAGTCCTCCAAAGTTGAATTGCAGGCACAAAAAGAAGAAAACCAGGCATCTACCGATAATGCTGCCATTTCATTTCTGACAGCGGACAAGAAAGACGACAGTCAAAAAGTATGGCAACTGTCTGAAGAAGAGCTGTTACAACAAACCCAGAAATCCATGCGAGTTGAAGTGCCAGCCTTTGAAAGGTATATGGACGGCATTACTAAAAAGCTCCTTGCTCACTGGCCTAACGAAAAGCCTGACTACACATTCAAAACCCAGCTGAACAGCCAACAGCTTTATGGTGCTTCAACCAAAGGTGATGGCGTACTGAATATTAATCTCGGTGTTATTGAAAGCGCAGGGAGCGAAGACGAACTGGCGTTTATTCTTGCCCACGAAATGGCTCATAACCTGCTTCACCATTCACTGCGTGAAGAAACTCTGAATGCTCAGTCGCTGTGGCTCGAGGCCGGATTTAACGTAGCTTCCAGTCTGGCTCTGGCCCAAAGTATGGAAATGACCGACTCAGGCAACAAGAAGACTCTGTCACTGACCAACAAAGACCTTCTGAAAAAATCCATTGCCAAGAACACGGTCAACCAGCAATTGATTCAGGATTTCTCAAGTGATGTACTGGGCTCCAGCTGGAGTCGCACCCTTGAAGAAGAGGCTGATCTACTTGCTCTCGACCTTATCGTTAAGGCTGGTTACTCCCGTAATGCCGCACAGCAGTCTATGCAGAGAATTGCAGCCAGTCAGGATAAAGCGGATAACTTTGTCACCGAGCTGGCAAAGAAACAGGCTCAGGAACTGGCTAATGCATTCCTTTCCCAGGGATTAAATGGTGCTTTGGAGCAAGGTAAATCGAGCCTGAAGAAAGGTGCTATGGAGCTTGCCAGGAAGGCTTTGTCGAAAAGCCATGCCGATCCTGAAGACAGAGAAAAGAATATTCAGGCCTACTCCAACCGAGAGTATCGCAAGACCAAGAAAGTTAAGCTAACCAGCAGTCGATTTGAAAAAGCCAAATCTCAGTCGCATACACGTCAGGTACTGAATGCTTATCAAACCATGGAAGAAGCTATGAAAGCAGTATCTGAAGAACGAATTGACGATGCCTACAAACTCGGAAAAACAGTACTGAGAACACCCGCTGCCAATTCAAGTCGCTCCAGACTGCTTATGTACACCATTCGCAAATACCAGGGTAAGGATGCTACCGCATTGAGAAACCTTGAACTAATTGCCGACTGGAACAAAGCGCCTCTGATCGCCTACTCCAATATCATCAATGAATATCTGGAAAGCAATCAGACTAAAAACGCCAGGAAATACATTGAAAAGGGCCAGAAGCGATTTGGTAATGAGTCCTTCTACCCAGCGCAGATCAATCTGGCACTTCGTTCAGGTAATCTGAAAGCGGCTCAGGATGCTTTTGCGCAATGCGATGCCACCCGCAATGCCTCGGTCAAAGAGATGTGCGCTCAGTATATCGGCAGCCTCAAGATAGAGAAGCCTAAGAGTGTAACGCCTGGCTCACTCTTTAAAACTATGGGTAAAGCCTTCCTGTAACACCCAATGCAGCAGCCTTTAGATTATTTGGCTGCTGCAATTTCCTATACCGATAACCCTACCTCTTCCTGCTCTCAAAGCCTTTAGAGAGCAAGTACTACTACTTAATTTAAAGCTGAAAAGCTTTACAGGTTAATTAAAAGACAATCTTATTGTCTTCTGTCAATTTTATGTAAAGCATCGAGGATTACACTGCGCGGGATTTTTCTATTCATCATTGGTGATGTCAGAGGTATCCCATGATAAGTTTCCTACTCTCTCTGCTGGCACTGGTCGCTGGCTATTTCATTTACGGCAAAATGGTCGAACGCTGGTTTGGCATAGACCCGCAACGTAAAACACCTGCCGTTGAACTGGAAGACGGCGTCGACTTTGTACCTTTGCCCTGGTACAAGATTTTCCTGATTCAATTCCTTAACATTGCCGGCCTGGGCCCAATATTTGGTGCAGTAATGGGTGCTTTATATGGCCCGGCCGCTTTTCTGTGGATTGTTTTCGGTTGCATCTTTGCCGGTGCGGTACACGACTACTTCTCAGGCATGCTGTCTATTCGCCATGAAGGTAAATCCATTCCGGAAGTAGTTGGTCATTATCTGGGCGAACCTGCTCGTAAATTCATGCGCGGCTTTTCCATTATTCTGCTGATTCTTGTCGGTGTCGTCTTTATGATGGGCCCTGCCGGTCTTCTGGCAAACCTGGGTGGTGAAGGCCTTCTGGCGAAATCCGGTTTCTGGTTAAGCATTATCATCGGCTACTACTTCATTGCTACCATTCTTCCCGTTGATAAGCTGATCTCAAAGATTTACCCACTGTTTGGTGCCGCTCTTCTGATCATGGCTTTCGGCGTTGGTGGCATGATGATTATCAACGGTTTACCCATTCCGGAAATTGGCGCAGATATTGTTCACCCAAGAGGTCTGCCGATCTTTCCTATGCTGTTCACCACTATTGCCTGTGGTGCTATCAGCGGTTTCCATGCCACTCAGTCACCCATGATGGCACGCTGCACTCCGAACGAGGCTCTTGGTCGCCCTATTTTCTTCGGAGCAATGATTTCCGAAGGTGTTGTTGCTCTGGTTTGGGCTGCTGCTGCCATGTCCTTCTTCCCTAACGGTATTGAAGGTCTGAACGATGTCCTGAATCAGGGTGGCGCTGGCCTGGTGGTTAAAGAAATTTCTGTAGGCCTGATGGGAACAATAGGTGGTTTACTGGCTATTCTTGGTGTTATTGCCTGCCCTATCACTTCCGGTGACACCGCTTTCCGCGGCGTTCGCTTGATTCTTGCTGACGCCATTGGCATTGACCAGTCCAGCACAATCAACCGCCTGAAACTGGCCATCCCAGTGTTTGCAGTGGGTATTGCCCTGACCTTTATCGACTTCAAGATTATCTGGCGCTACTTTGCATTTTCCAACCAGACACTGGCGACTGTTGTACTTTGGGCTGCTGCCGCTTATATGGTCAGCCAGGCCAAGAGTCACTGGTTTGTATCCATTCCAGCGACCTTTATGACAGCTGTTTGCACAACCTATATTCTGATGGCGCCTGAAGGTTTGTCTCTGCCATCCGTTATTTCATACCCTGCCGGTATCGCAGCAGCTGTTGCTGCTCTGATCATGTTCCTGATGAAGGAGAAAAATCAGAAATCACTGCAAAGCTCTGCAGCCTGATTACGCAATCATGACAGAGAGCTTTCCCTCTCTGTCATTTCAGAACCGATAGATTAATTTCAACCGGCTTCCCCAACCAGTAAGCGTATTCAGTGTGATCCCTAAGATCGTTGCCGGTATCACCATGCACAAGCACTGATAACCCTTTTCTGTTTTCTTCCAGCCATGGAATCAGCGCATCGAAATCTTTCGCAGCGAACAGTATCTGACAGCTCCAACGAGTATGTGGACCAACCAGCTTTTGATGAACCCGCCCAACCTTTAATCCAAATTTTTCTCCGGCAGAGCTGAAAAACTGTGAAGCATAGTCCACAGTTTCCGCATCAAAATAGACATGCGCATGATAAAAGTCATGAGCATTCACCGGTCGCTTTATGCCACTCATAAGACAGCCTTTATATTTTAAAACTGTCTTTTAGCAAAACATTCCAGCAAGAGCCAGCAGCATCACTCAGAGGATTCTTCGGTTGATCCTTCTGCCTCTTCGACTTCCGGTTCAGCTTCCTCTACGACAGGTTCATCCTTTTTTAACGAAGCTTCAACCACTGGCAAAATTTCCTTATCCAGAAAAATTTCCAGATCCTTCAT
This sequence comes from Endozoicomonas sp. OPT23, assembly GCF_009653635.1. Lineage (GTDB taxonomy): Bacteria > Pseudomonadota > Gammaproteobacteria > Pseudomonadales > Endozoicomonadaceae > Endozoicomonas_A. The sequence continues at coordinate 420,370 of NZ_PPFD01000005.1, forward strand.
CATGATTTCCTTTACCGGTCCCAGATCCGTTTCAGAGTCCTCCTCAAGGCTACCGGCGTTCACGATATGCACCAGCTCTGTCACTATTTCAGTCAGGCTGGGGGCAAGCTTTTCCTTAAGTTTGGGTAGAATCAATCCAAGCTGAATTCTAAAGGCAATATCATCAGACATAACGAGAAGACCTCGTAACAAGAAGGGTCAAAAAGGCTTTTTCAATATAGCAGCCTGCAGCTATTTCTGGTGTTTCTATTCTCCGGTACCCGTGATGAGCCAGGAGAGAAAATCAGTAGCTATAACTCTGTGCTGATTTCCAGTCACCCGTGCTTTTGGAGCATGAACCCGCACTGCCTTGCCTAAAAACGACTGTCGATATTACCAGGTAGCTCATAAGTAAGGATTAGCTGAGTAGCTCTATAGCAGATAAGGCGGAATATTCAGAACTATAGCCTTAGGACGAAAATTTTGATTGCAGAGTATTAAATGGTAATTAATAAATAGTTAAGGCATTTGAATCTATAATTGCTTCAAATTAACAATTCAGAGTTCATCAGAGTGCTTTTAAAAAGTCTTCGCCTCTTTTTGCTTCTTGCACTAGTTTTCATAAACGTCACCATAAACATTAGTGCTTCTGAAGTAAGCGACCCTGAAGGCAGTGTCTACTCTGCAAGTAACACAACATCAATGGGCAGCCAACTGTATAGATGGGTTTACGATACTGCAGGAGTATTTTCAGGCGCCAAATTTGGCGCTGTGAGTTATGACTTTGTCAGCCAACAGCTGTCAGAACTCGTCCTCCCTAATGCAGCTATTTATTATCATGACTTAACTAATCAGTATTTACGTGAAAATCAGTTTCCATTAAGAACTCATTCTATTTTAATAATAATAAAGACAGGCACAACCCTGGCAGGAGCAGTAATCGGATTGATATATGCTGATGATTATTATGAGCACTCCTTAGAACAGATATATCTATTGGAACAACAATCTCAAGAAAAAATTAATTTTATCTGGTCCATGGCAGGAGGCATGACTGGATATTTATTCATCCCTGTTTTAGACAGAATTCTTGATCAGAATATGCAAAGAGTAATGAATGAAGTTCAGAACAATCATAGGCAGAACAATCAAAGACAGAATAATGATTTCATTCCGGTTGGGGTAAGAATAATACTTCCAAAAGAGGCGGGGTTTGTTATTGGCGCGTTACTGGCATGGTCATTTTCAACTTATGCAAGGTACCCTATTCTTATCGCGCTGGCCGTACTTATTTACCAACTACCTCCAGATCAAACGCCTATTCATGCCATTGATGAACTCGACTGAAGACTGTCAAAACCCAGTGATTTTGACAGTCTTCAGAGCGTCAAATTAACTGGCTTCAGCCAGAATCATGGCTGCGCACTTCTCACCGATCATGATAGAAGGCGCGCTGGTGTTACCACCAATCAGCTTCGGCATGATAGAAGCATCCGCTACACGCAGGCCTTCAATACCTTTCACCTTTAGCTTCTCATCAACAACAGCCATTTCATCCTGCCCCATTTTACAACTGCCAACAGGGTGGTAAACAGTCTCGGAAATTCGGGCAATCAGATCACGAACAGAGGCTTCATCGGTCTTTTCCAGGCTCGGGGTAATCGGACGACGAATATAACGCGACCAGGCACGGGTATTCGCCATATCCAGAGTGATTCGCAGCGCTTCTTTTAACTTGTCCCAGTCGTGTTCGTTATCCAGCACATTGAAATCAATTTCCGGAGCAACAAATGGGTCAGTATTTTTCAAAATAACATGACCGCGGCTTTCAGGGCGCAGATTGCAGCCCTGAATGGAAATACCCGGCGTCAATGGCAGAGTCTCGGTTAGGGAGGCCATATAACTGGGTGAAAAGTGGAACTGAATATCAGGGCGATCAAGCTCCGGACGACTCTTAACAAAAGCACCGCCTTCCATACCACTGAAAGCACCCAGACCTTCTTTTTTGAACATCCACTCCATACCTACCTTGGCATTAGCAGGGAAACGGTCCATGCCATTCATGCTGCAGGTTGGGTCCACTTCATAGTTGACGTGCAGGTCAAGGTGTTCCTGCAGGTTATAGCCGACACCTGGCAACTCATGAATGGTTTTAACACCAGCTGCGCTCAGATCACTTTCACGACCAATACCGGACAACTGAAGAATATGAGGACTCTTGATGGCACCGGCACTGATAATTACTTCACGGGTAATGGTCGCCTTTTCATACTTACCCTTGATGCGGTATTCAACGCCAGTTACTCGCTTACCCATAACAATAACGCGGGTAACATCAGCACCCGTCAGTACGGTCAAATTTTCACGTTTAAGAGCCGGGCGAATAAAGGCTTCTGCAGAGCTGGAACGAACCCCTTTACGAATAGTAGTCTGATACAGACCAATACCTTCCTGATCTTCACCATTGAAGTCATCGCTCTCTTTAATCCCTATTTCTTTACCGGCTTCAATAAAGGCATCAAAACCAATGTGGCCGGTACCGCCATTGCTGACGTACATTTCACCGTCATCACCATGATATTTGCTGGAACCACGCTGATTGGTTTCACTCTTCTTGAAGTAAGGCAGAACGTCTTCATAGCTCCAGCCTTCGTTACCTTCAGCAGCCCAACCATCGTAATCGGAAGCATGGCCACGCACATAGATCATGCCATTTACAGCACTGGATCCACCCAGAGTCTTACCACGAGGTACTGACAGCCTTCGATTAGCCAGATTTTCCTGGCGGGTAGAATTCATATGCCAGTTCAGCTTCTGGCTTTTCAGAGCCTCGGCACAGCCACCGGGCATGTCGACGGTCATGTCATTTTTGGGACCGGACTCCAACAGCAACACCTTGTTGCGAGGATCAGCAGAAAGACGGTTTGCTACAACACAACCCGCAGAACCGGCACCAACAACTATATAATCGTACATACAACACACCCTGTTATTTTTGCGTGAATTATTCACACGCTCATGGCTTCTTATTCTTGTTCTATACGGCAACTGTTAAAACTGAAATCAATTCTTCAGCAGTTCAGTCGCACGATCCCTTAATTCAAACTTCATGACTTTTCCGGACGCATTCAGTGGCAGGCTGTCAACAAACTGCACATAGCGAGGCACTTTATAATTCGCCATTTCTGCACGACACCACTGAATCAATTCATCCTGATTCAACTGATCATCCTGTTTGGTAATGACCCAGGCCATACCGACTTCACCCAAACGCTCATCAGGCACGCCGACAACTGAAACCTGAGCAATAGCTTTATGGCTGTTCATATGATTTTCGATTTCTGCCGGATAAACATTAAAGCCACCGGAAATAATCATGTCTTTCATACGATCGGTGATTCGCAGATAACCGAGAGAGTCCATAATGCCGATGTCACCGGTATGTAACCAACCGTCCTTATCAACAGTTTCCTGAGTGGCAGCCTCGTTATTAAAATAACCCTGCATGACATTATGACCGCGGATGACCACCTCACCCGGTGTACCTCTGCGAACTTCATGACCAAACTCATCAATACAACGAACTTCAACATCAGGCATGGCACGACCGGACGTATTGGCAATCAACTCCGGTGAATCACCTTGACGACAGATGGTGCCAAAGCCACAGACTTCGGTCAGACCATAAGCTGTAATGATGGTATCGAAACCCAGCACCTCATCCATTTCCCGAATCATACTGACCGGAATAGCCGCTGCACCGGTAACCGCCACACGCAGGGAACTGATGTCAAAAGAGTCACGCTGAGGATGGGAAAGAATGGATTGATAAAGAGTAGGCGGCCCTGGCAGTACAGTAATTTTTTCGTCGGATACCTTCTGCAGAATGGTCGGCACGTCAAACACCTGCAATGGCAAAATGGTGCAACCACGCATTAGAGCCGCCAACCAACCTGCCTTGTAACCAAAGGAATGAAAGAAAGGGTTAACAATGAGGTAACGATCACTTTCCTCAATTCCTACCACTTCACCCCAGTCAGCCACTACCTTCAGATTCTGTGCATGCTGGGTAATAACACCTTTTGGCTTGCCGGTAGTGCCAGAGGTAAACAACAGGTCAGACATGGTTTCTGAAGTAACCATCGACTGTCGTTGTTCTACCTGCTGCTGATCAATACCTTCCGCCTTCTGCAGGAAAGCAGACCAACTAATGGCAACCGGATGAGCAGACGTTTCCTGACGGAACAATACAATCTGCTCCAATTCAGGAAGATCTTCGCTGATCAACATGGCCGGATAATCAGCACCCAGAAAATCACCGATGGAAAACAGTACTCTTGCACCGGAAGCCTTTAGCACATAGCCTGCTTCCGAGCCTTTCATACGAGTATTAAGGGGAACCAGAGCAGCACCAACAGTTTGCAACGCAGTGGCTGCAACCACCCATTCCCAGATATTCGGTGCCCAGACTGCAACCCTGTCACCCTGCTGAACATTCATTACCAGCAAGGCAGCTGCGGCCTGTCTACGCAGCTCATTCAGTTGCGAGTAGCTTATTATATGACCTTCGTCTTCTATAGCAGATCGATCCTGATATTGATCAGCCACAAAATCGATTAACTGGGGAATTGTCTGACACTGGGTGACATCGGCCATTGCACGGTTCCTGTTATTATTCTTTGCCTGTGATGACTGTCGTTTTTGTTAACTATGTTTTTTGTTAACTCGCAGTCATCACTGATGCTTCTGGCTGCCTGACTGCTTAAATATGTATAGACATACAAAATCAAATTCCGGACGGCTATTTTCCCGCCTTTGGCGAGAACATAGCCTATGATTTTGTGCGTCCAACAACTCAGGTTATCAGTCAGGAAACTTTACGGTCAGATCGCCACTGACCGGATGACACTGACAGGCCAGTGTCCAACCTTCATCCACTTCTTCCTGCTCAAGAATCTGGTTGATGCCAAGACTGGTTTCACCGCCTTCTACAGAACACATACAGGCGCCACACATTCCTTTTTCACAGGAAAACGGTGCTGCAATTCCAGCCTTCAACATGGATTGCAGCACGGTATCGCCAGATTCATGAGCCACCTGATAGTTCTCACCATCCAGTTCAACCTTAAAGCCAGTAACCGTAGAGCTTTCAGCGGCAGCAGCTGCTTCTGCTTCCAGAGCTGCTTCCTGATCAGGATCAACCGGTGAAGAGAAACGCTCGACATGGATTCTGGAACGGTCTTCACCCTGCTCCAGCAGAGAGGACTCAACCGTATCCATAAAGGGACCAGGGCCGCAGATATAGAACTCTGCACCGTCACTGCCTGCGGTAGCACCCTTCACCATCTGCCTGCTGACAAAGCCGTGAATACTGTCGTAAACATAAATCACCGAAAGGCGATCGATGTATTTGTGCTCCATCTTCTTCAGTTCTTTACGGAAGATAACGGACTGCTCATCACGGTTGGCGTAAACCAGCTTAACTTTGCGATCTGTTGTGGTCAGCGCCGATTTAAGAATTGAGATAACCGGTGTAATACCAGAACCACCACCAAACAGAACAATATCGTTAGTGCCTTCATTCAGATAGAAGAGACCTGCTGGCGGCATAACTTCAATGCGATCACCTGGTTTAACTTCGTCGTTAATCCAGTTAGAAATACGACCACCGTCAACACGTTTGATCGTTACCTTATGCACATCATCCACATCCGGCGAGCTGGCCAGCGAGTAACAGCGAATCAATTCCTGCCCATCAAAAGGGACTTTCAGAGTCAGAAACTGCCCCGGCAGGTAATCAAAATCATCCTGATAGTCGCCAGGTACCGAGAACACTACTGACTTACTGTCGTGGGTTTCAGTAATAACGTCGGCCACTTCCAGATTATGGTAGCGTGAGCCTGTCATTTTATCTTCGGCTGTTGCTTCTTCTATCAATATTTCTTCGGCCATAGCACTTCTCATATCTACTACTGGTGAGGGCTTCATGTGTGCACGTTTTTATTCTTTATTTCAGGCTTCAGCAGCTTCAACGGAGGCGTAACGTCCATCAACGTACAACAGCGGATTTACGTCATCACTGTTTTTAATTTCTTTCACTTTGCCAATAAATATCGTATGCGTGCCGTACTCATAACGACCGTCCTGTTCAAGCACTACCACAGACTGAGCGTCTTTCAGGTAAGGCAAACCAGCAGTTGTTTCTGTCCAGTTACCCACGGTAAAACGTTCTTCACCTTTCAGCTTGCCACCACAGGCTGCAGAAACTTCCTGCTGATCATTTCCCAAGACGTTAATGACGAAGTCACCACCGTTATCCAGCGCCTGATGCATGCCTGTAGATTTGTTCACACATACCAGCAATGAAGGTGGGTCCATGGACAGAGAGGTAACAGAAGTGGCCGCCATTGCATGCTTTTCATTATCACCGACAGCAGTAACCACTGATACGGAACTGGCCAGACGGCGCATCGATTGAAGCATGTCATTACGCAGCTGTTCAGAATTACTCATAGCCTGTTCCTTTTTATTATTTGCATACTGATCAACCCAACAATACGACGATCAATATCTCTTTCGTTCTTGGCTAATTATTGTCAACAGTCGAGCTTGAGACTGCTGAGAGAAAAATAACCGAAATTGATGATCAGAATTGTTCCCTTGCTCTCGTCAACAAACATCGTCCATCAAGACTAAAGCAGTCGACTGACTCAATAGCTATTATTATGCTTTAAAGTCCCCTTTCTAGTAAGCAATTTCAATTGACTGCTCACCCTTCAAAAAAACTGATCCGGATCAATAGAGTTATATGTATCAATGTTTTTGGGATCAGCAAAAATCCAATGGTCCATTTGAAGGATGAGAGAAAACCTATGCCTTGTTTCAATTTCAGCAGCGGGCTCTCTATGTAAAAGAAAGCCCGACAACTTTTGCCTGCAGCGCCGGCAGTAAAAAGAACAAGATGGCCTGAGGTATGCACTGGAGAGAATAATATGATCGATAAAGACCAGATCAGACAACAACTGTTTGAGCGTGCCCAAGAACTGGTTCCTGCACTGCGTGAAAGAGCACCGGAAGCTGAAAAGCTGGGTTACCTGCCACAGGCAACTATTGATGACTTTCAGGAAGCTGGTTTCTTCCGTATTCTGCAACCGCAGAAGTGGGAAGGTTACGAGCTGACACCAAAAGATTTCTTTGAAGTTCAAACCAAGCTGGCTGAAGGCTGCATGTCTTCGGCATGGGTTCTGGGCGTTGTGGCCATTCACAACTGGCAGCTGGCTCTGTTTGATGACCGCGCTGCACAGGATGTCTGGGAGAAAGACACCAGTGTACTGATCTCTTCTTCCTACATGCCGGTTGGTAAGGTTGAACGTGTTGAGGGTGGATTCAAACTGAGCGGACACTGGGGCTTCTCTTCCGGCTCCAAGCATTGCGAATGGGCTTTCCTCGGCGCAATGGTACCACCTGAGAATCCAGGCGAAGCACCTGATTACAGAACCTTCCTGGTTCCACGCGCGGACTACGAGATTGTTGATAACTGGAATGTAATGGGTCTGCAAGGCACCGGTTCTCACGACATTACTGTGAAAGATGCCTTTGTTCCTGAGTACCGTACTCATCGCTCACTGGATGGCTTCGCTCAGAACAGTCCGGGCAATGAAACTAACACTGACCCACTGTTCCGCCTGCCTTTCGGTCAGATTTTTGTACGCGCTGTATCATCTTCCTGCATCGGTGCTCTGCGTGGCGCACTGAACGACTTTATTGCGTTCAACAAGAGCCGTGTTGCTCTGACGACTGGCCAGAATGTTGCTCAAGACCCAATAGCTCAGAAAGCTGCAGCTGACGCTCTGCGTGTCGTTTCTGAACTGAAGACGGTTATGTACAGCAACTTCGCCAAGATGGAAGAAGCGGTTAATAACGGTGAAGAGCTGAATATTGAAGATCGCGTGCAGTGGCGTTATGACTCAGCCATGGTCGCTGACCGATGCGCTGATGCGATTACTCAGTTATACCTGAGCTGCGGTTCTGCCGGTATTCGAACCGATCACCAGATCAACCGCGCCTTCCGTGATATCCAGACTGGCCGTACTCACGTTGCTAACCAGCCTGCCAAGTATGCTAATAACTTTGGTGGTGTGACCTTTGGTCGTGAAACTGCTGACTTCTTTTTATAAGAGGTTATTGATACAGGGCTTTCAATAAGCCCTGTATCAAATTATTTTTTCATCTCTTCTTTTTCCACATGCCTTTCATAGATGTGGTTTACGTGGCGCTCATCATCCAGCTCAAACCAGGTGTCGCTATCGTGCACAAAGCCGTGATGCTGATAAAAACGAATGGCTCGCAGATTCTTATGGTATACCGTTAGCCAGAGCCCAGCTTTATTATTTTCAGAACACCACTCCATCGCCTTATTAATCAGCTGACTGCCAATCCCTTTGCCATGATGATGCTCCTGAACATATAGGCGACTCATTTCAACTAAATCAACATCAGACGATGACAAATCAACACTACTATTCAGCAGCGTATAACCCAAAAGGTGCTCACCATCTGTAAATAGAAAGTAGTGCTCATTTTCTGAAGCTATATTGTCTTCAATCGCTTCTACGCTGAATGCTTTCAACACATAGTTCGATATTTTATCTCTGACACCATCTGTTGCGTAGGTATGCAGCCAGACCTGAATGGACAGTGCGGCAATATTCGCTGCATCTTCTTTTGTTGCTTTTCTTATCATCAGCTCAGGGTTCTATCACTTAAAAGTCGAAAGCCAGATTGGCATGCTTACTCTTTTCGAGATCCAGCAATTTCTTTTTCAGAGGCAAGCCACCTCCATAACCCACCAGCTCACCATTACTGCCAATTATGCGATGACAGGGAATGATGATGCCTATGGCATTAGCACCGTTGGCATTGGCCACAGCACGAACTGCTTTCTCATTATTAATGGTTCTTGCCAGCTCAAGGTAAGAGGACGTTTCTCCGTAAGGAATTTCCAGCAAAGCATTCCAGACACTTTGCTGAAAGTCCGAACCAATCAGTTTCAGTGGCAGGTCAAATTCTTTACGACCACCTCCCAGATATTCATCCAGTTGTTTTCTGGTTTCCTGCAGCAACTCATTATCCTGCTCTATGAATGTCGCCGAAACACCACGACGCAGTCGACTGTCTACGGTTTCCCGCATTTTTCGATAGCGGAAATCCAGCAGGCAGAGTTCACCCTCATAACTGCCCAGAATAAACTTTGTATGAGTTGTTTTATGGTACTGAATTTCAATGGTATTCATGGCTGCTCCGGGTTTATTTTTGACGTCAGTATGTGGTCCTGCCAGTGACCATTAATTTTAAGATAGGAACGAGCGCGCCCTTCTTCTTCAAAGCCCAGCTTTTTCAATACAGCAGCACTGCGAACATTGTCAGGAATGTAGTTAGCCATAATTCTGTGTAACTTCAGCTCAGCGAACATAAACTCTATTCCTGCTTCAAGCGCTTCGGTCATATACCCCATATTCTGGAATCTCTCGGCCATGGAGTAACCCAGAAAGCAGGCCTGAAAAGCCCCTCTTGATAGTCCGGTAAAGTTGCATACACCCATGACTTCACTTCGATCATGATCAAGAATGGCAAAACGATAACCCGTCCCTTTGCTCACCTGCTCAAGGTTTTCAGAGTTCTGCCATTGCCAGTGTTTGAGGGTGTAAAAATCACTCTCCCTGATTGGCTCCCACTGCGACAGGTGGCTTCTATTATCAAGAAAATAATCCAGCATCAGGTCTGCATCTTCTGACCCCAGAATTTCCAGCTGAACTCTTTCCGTCATTAGTTTCATAGTTTCACTCTTACGACCTGGCAACCTATTTACTTTGAAAGATCAGCTAAGGGACCTGTGGACAGTTTCTGTAGAGATTCAAGACTTGTTCGCAAGCTCTCTAGATCCCATTAGCTTTCACATTTGTAAAAACTGACTATATTTCTTTTCCGGCCTGCCGGAAGCCTTTCGGGCAACCAGGCAGCCCTCAAACTAAAATCACGGCCTAGCAGCCTTAAAATATTCATAGAGAACAATATGTTAACTCACCCTCTATACTTATCCAGACAGGTAGTACAAGGAGGTAGTCAATGAATACTCTCACACTTGAAGGCTGGTGCAAGGCCGAAGGTTCAGGGCAGGCCTGCCCAATCGAGCAAATCCATTTCAGGGTGGATGAAGATTGCCGGCTATTGCTGGAAAAGGCGGAAGAAGAGCTGCAAGAATCCACTCAGTCAGAAACGTTTGTCCCCATTGATATGACAACCATGGAACTGGCCACATCCAACGACTGCGGAGAACTCAAGGATTGTAAAATCAGAGTCTACTTACGCAACAACGACCAGCGTGGACAATTTCACCTGGTCGCCAACCGAGTCAGCGACGACTGTCTTGTTTATACCAATGCCGTCATGATCGATCAGCTTGGCTGACTGTCAGCATTGCTCTATAGATAAATAAGGGGTCAGGTCAGCCTCGACTGACTCCTTCATAATTCCCACCTCGACTTCAACACCTGCCGCTTCAAGAACACTAATTCCTGCACCACGATTTTTTGGATGAGGGTCAATCATTCCCACATAAACCTTTTCTATACCTGCAAAAACAATAGCCTTGGCACAGGAAGGCGTTCTGCCGTGAAAAGAACAAGGTTCAAGGGTCACAAATGCCAAAACACCTTCCGAGGCATTTTTAACTGAATCCAGCTGACTCAGAGCCATCGCTTCAGCGTGATGCTCTCCCGGTTTATTGGTATGTCCTCTGGCAATAATTTCCCCATCCTTCACCAGCAGACAACCTACCGGAGGGTTTGGATAGCAGACAGTGCGCGCCTTTCTTCCCTCAAGCATCGCCTGTTTCATTAAGGCTTCTTTCTGTCTCTGATCCATAATCAGCTATCTCTATCCAGTACAGCGATATAGCTGTCCAGACGGTGCTCTTCCATATCGTTCATGGCAGATTCAAGCAGCCTGACCAGTGGTGCATACTCTTTCAGTCTGTGCCATAAACGCGCAAACCAGCAAGGTTGATAATCTTCCAGAATTTCACCGGCATCAGTAATCCTTTCCAGATGACCGATATGCCTGTAACCCATTCTTCGGGGCGGTAGCTCAGCTACCATATCGCCTTCATTCACAACGCGATAAATAGCATTACTGACCACAGGCTTTAGTTTCTGTGCAAAAGCTTTATTGCCGACTCTAGGTTGAGCGAAAGTATAAGTAGCCGCTATTGTCAGTTCAGGGTTTTCATCACTGAGCCTCGCTGCAGTAAGAACAGCCAACGCACCACCAAGGCTGTGTCCGGTAATCCAGACAGATTGATTGCTGGTTCTGTGACACTCAATCAACTCCATCAGTTGCTGCCAGACAGAGTCCAGTGCCACCAAAAAGCCTTCATGAACCTGAGCTTTGCCATCGCCTGACTGCCAGGGTAAAAAACCAATTTTTAAATTACTGAGCCAATCATCCAGCAGCTCTTCGGTACCTCTGAAAGCAATGACGAGATGATCATCAGTGGATGCAATATATCCCTGGGTATGCGTTTGAGTGTCTTCAAAGAAAAAGCGATCACAGGTTTTATAACCGCTGTTTTTAAGTTCTTCAGAAATGAGATCTTCATTTGCATAGGCCAGATCAGACAATCTGGCCATCAACAACGCATGAGCTCTGCAAAAGCCTCCTGCTGAGGTATCCAGTACTCCGCTATCCATCATTGTTATTATTCTTTTTTGACAGCATCACCAGGTGTGCTGAGTACCATGCCAAGTCAGGAACTGACCACTCTGTTCGAGAGACAGGTTTTCTAACAGCCTCATCATGCCTTTGACACTTTCATCCACAGAAATGTCTGCATCCTTTCCGCCCATATCGGTCTGAACCCAGCCCGGAAGCACGGGGCAGACAATAATATGTTCTTTAGCCAGCTGAATAGCCAGTGTCTGCATGACCTTGTTAAGAGCTGCCTTTGAGCTTCTGTAGGCATAAAAGCCTTCACCATTACTGTTCAGTGCGCCCATCTGACTGGACATGGCAATCACTCGCGGTCGGTCAGACATTCGCAAATTTGGTAACAAGCGGGTAGTCAGTTCAAAGGGAGCAATAGTATTTACGCGCAGAAGTTTCAGCCAGAGATTTACTTCCATATTATCGATATCCTGAGCAGGTGCTCCCATCACTCCCGCATTATTAACAAGAATATCGACAGGCTGCTCGTCCATCGCCTTGATAAAGGAATCGACGGAATGAGGGTCGTCTACTTCCAGCGGCAGCACAGTAAGTGAACCACTGCCGGCTAACTGATACAGCTCTTCAGCATCATCCGGCTGACGACAGGTGGCGATCACCTTATAACCGCTATTCAACATCTGACGGACAAATTCCAACCCCAGACCACGGTTGGCTCCAGTAATAACAGCAGTCTCTTTTATTGTTGGCATTTCAGACTTATTCCAGACCAGGCTTGTTTCCTGCGAACTTTACGATATAGAAAGAACTAATGGAATCTTTCTGACTCAATCATTACCCCCTGTGACCAGCACTCCGGAATTAAGGGGCTTACATTAATATTCCAACCGCATGACATGCTGAGGCCCGGCAAGCCCACCAAGGTATAACTTGTCAGTATCCTCAAACCCTCCCTTTTCGTAGCATCTGATGGCCGGGATATTCTTGCAGTTAACCGTAAGAGCCATTGCACTAAACGAGCAGTAGTTCTCCTGAAGGTAGTCTTTAAAAAGCATAACAGCTTTAAGTCCGTAGCCTCGGCCCTGAAAATTCTTATCGATAAAGAAAGACCTTAAACCAAGATCCTGTTCAGACAGGTTATCCATCTTCTTATGGAAACCAAGATCTATATTAAAAAAACCCACAACATCATTTTCATCACAGATGATATGAAAGTGATCATCAATACCACCGGCAGCAAGAATATCCTCTATTCTGCCTACAAAGGGTAGCTGCTCTTCAATGACAGACAACTGTCTTATGGCTTTACTGTCTTTGGACTGAACTTTCATGATTGTCAGCATACTTATTTTTATCTACCCGGCAAAAACACTACTGTATGTGTACTTGGAAAAACGTGCCGATTATATTTTATCCACAACAGGTACTCCAACAGTTTCAGTTGCGTCTAGACTGCTAGCCATGAAATTGGACAACAAACCTGCAACCATCAATATGGCATTCCGTGTACTTAATGTCTGGAAAGAAAACGGTTACCTGCTTCATATAATTATTGCCCTCTCTCTTCTGTTAAATACAGTCATCGCAATGAATGCACCACTGATGCATTATGAAGCTCACTACGGGCTTTATGGCCGCTTTCCGGCGTTAAGTTATGTTGATCACCCACCCATGGTTGGCTGGTTGCAATACCTTGCATTGCTGTTTTCAAAAACTGATTTTGCTTTACGAATCGCTCCCTTGTTGTTGGTAACAGCAAGCCAATATCTTATTGCACGAATAGCCTGCCGATTGTTTATCGATAAAACAGGCTGGCTTGGGATTGTTTCTGTTCTTTTACTGCAAGGCACTGCTATTTTTCGCCTTACCTTCACCATGTCTCCGGAGCTGCCCTTTCTTTTGACTGGCTTATTGGTATTTTACAGTTACCTGCAGATACTGGAGCACGACCGATTAAAAGACTGGTTACTGCTTGGAACTTGTCTGGGGGTGGCTGGATTAAGTAAATATACAGCGGTTACTTTAATTCCGTCGGTTCTGCTGGTATTGAGCTTACACTTCAGGCTCCAACTATTTTTCAAACCAGGCCTGTGGCTTTCTGCTTTAGTGGCAATAGTATTAATTACTCCCGTTGTTATCTGGAATCTTGAACATGACTGGGCCTCTTTTGCATTTCAGAGCAGTTATCAATTCAATGCCAAACCGGATCCGTTTACAGGGCTTTCCAGCGCAATACTCCAACAGGTTGGTGCTTATTCCCCCCTGCTGTTCATTGCAACAATAACTGCACCCCGTACTTTATGGCAGCAAGGACAACAATCTGCCGTTATCAGAGCCCTGGCTTTTACCCTGCCCATTTTTTTACTCTTCACTGTGCTTTCCATTTCCGGGAGATCATCCTCACACTGGACACTATTAGCCTGGGTTTTATCAGCACCAATGGCCGCCTGTTGGTTACTCTCTCAATGGTCGATGAACCGGGTAAAAGTGCTGACCTGGTTTTCAGGTACACTTTCTATTCTTACAATCATTGCAAGCCTGCTGATCATCTGGCCTGGCAACCATTTGCTGTTTAACAAAAATCCTCTGGCGCAGCTGACAGGCTGGCCAGAAGCATCTGCTCGCGCGCAGACGCTATACAGAGAATACGCTCCTGAGAGCATGCAGGGAAAGGCCTGGATTTTTGTCAGAAACTGGCATTACGGCGGGCTGCTGGGGTGGTATAACAGCAATCTAAGTATTGTTAATCCTGAAAAGCAAAGTGCTTACCAGCTATGGTATGGGCAACCGTCAGTGCAATCAGCCGGTATTCTGGTCATAGCCAAAAGAAAAGCTGTAGAGCCGAATGCAACCCTGGAAGGTTTCCAGTGCAAGCCTGTTAGTCAGTACCTTGCCTCACGTTCAGACAAGGTCGTTAACTACTTTTATTTTTACTACTGCACCAGTTATGACTGATCGAGAAAATTAACTTCCAGCTGATTGCCCGCAGGATCAAAGAAAAAAATCTGAGTCATACCCATGTCTGCCAGATACTTTTTCTCAAACCCAATAGATCGCTCTTCGAGAGTGGCCAGAAACTGCTGTGAACCTTCCATACGGAAGGCAATATGATCAAGATAACCGGGACGGTCCTGCTCATAATGCTTATTACTGATCGTCAGGTGAATAATGGCCTGTTCATGCTTATACAGCCAATAACCTCTGCTCTTAAAACTTGCTCTCTCGCCCACAGACATACCGAAGAGATCACAATAAAACCCCTTAACAACCTCTATCACCTGCTCCGGGGCACTGATATTGAAGTGATCAAACTGCATACAACTTACATCCTGTTCAGTTATCTGTTCTGCACATTTTTATTGGTCGAATGGTATCACGAACGCGAAAGCCTCAAGAGCAACAACGAATTTTTTTAAACTGTTAATCAATAACTTTTGTCACTGTTTAAGGATTAGCCGTATTGATGCTTTCGTGTCGCATGTTACCATTTTTTACCAGAACCAATTGTTATTTTAACCTGACTTTTATCAAGTGAATCACCACAAAAACAGAAACAAACACTGTTCCGGGATATTCACTTGAAGCAGGCTGCCGGGGGCATGGATCCTCCGTTATCCATAATGGCTGTGGACATGGGCAGAGAGCTAAGTCAGAGGCAATCCTAATTCATACTTTGAGGTAGTAATCATGGAAACTGCTCTGATCGAAATCTTCGGCTATTCCTTCACCGGCACCGAAGTCATTGGCCATATGGCATCCGTTATGGTGGCTATCTCCCTGATGATGAAAAACATCGTCTGGTTACGCTGCCTTAACTTTGTCGGCTGTTCATTCTTTGTTGCTTACGGCATTGCCATTAACGCAACACCAGTTGCCAGCATGAACGCCTTTGTTGCCTGCATCAATGTTTACTATCTGGTGAAGATGTATCTGGAACACAATAGTTCCAAATCTACTGTTGCTGCCTGATAGCGCCAACAGAAAAAGATGATGAAAAAAGGCAGCCAGCGGGTTGCCTTTTTTGTCTTCAGATAGTTTTGTACCAGTGCTGTTCTTCTTCAAGAGTCCTAACAAGACGACCTCGATGGATAAGACAGTTCAGATGCGCCAGACACTCACCCAGCCCCAGCATTTTCTCTGTACCTTTCAACTCTCTGCCAAACAGAAGCCCCAATAAATCAACCGCAAGCCTTGGTTCTTTGCACTCAGCAATGATCATGTCCAGTTTCTTTTCATGATGGAGCTGGATATCAGTGAGTCTTTTATGAAGACCGGTAAAAGGCTCATTATGTGCGGGCAACACAAATGTAGCTTCAGGCAACGCCTTCAGCTTCTCCAGACTTTCTAGATAAGACTCAAGAAGATTGGCATCAGGTTCCGCACTGTTGATGGAAATATTCGGCGTGATTTTGGGTAGTACCTGATCCCCGGAGATCAGAACATTCAGTTCCTCACAATAAAGACACGCATGCTCGGGTGAATGGCCATAACCGACAATGACTCGCCATTCTCGCCCACCTATAGCCAGGCAATCATTATCGCTCAGTCGTGTATAACGTCGGGGCATAGGCTCAACCAGACGATCAAGCCCACCCACATGCATCTGGCTCAACTCATCCTCAGGCACACCTGCATTGCGGAAAAAAACAGGGTATTCATCAGTACGGCTTGAAGGCGTGTCCATATAAATAATGGTACCCATAAACTCGGCCTGAGTCATATAGATGCCCACTTGCCAGCGACGTGATAACCAGCCTGCCTGTCCGACATGATCGGGGTGCAAATGAGTAACAATAATGCCTTTGATGGGCAGACCTTCCAGCTCTGTTTCGAAAATAGATTCCCAAAGCTTTTGCACCTTACTACTTTTAAGGCCTGTATCGACGACAAACCAGCCATCACCGTCTTTAATCAGATACAGATTGATATGATCCAGCTTAAGAAACAGCGGCATTCGCAACCACTTAACTCCATCAGTAAGCTCAATGGTTTGCCCTTGCTCAGGCACTTTATTCACGGGATACATCAACTCTGACATGCAATCGTTCCATTATTATTTTTGTATTATGATGCTCAAAAAACCCACATCGAACGAATCCAGTTACTTATTTCAGCCATTACTGCTTTATCAGTAACAATGCCCAGGTGCCTGGCATTTTCAACAATCACCACTCGAGCATCTTTTTTATAAGGTGTGATGTTGGCCTCAAATTTACTCGGATAAAAGACCTCGTCTTCTGAACCGATCAGTGAAATCACTGGCACCTGAATACGTCTCAGACTGTCACCGAAATCAGCAGGCTGCATACCTGTCATCAAGTTGTACGAATACTCAAGAGTATCGTGTTCAGTCTGATACTCTTCCTGCTTATTAAACTTCAGTACCTTAACTCTGTTGAAAAATGTAATACCCAACTGATTCAGAAGAGAAATAGCGATTACTTTAGGAATACTGACCTGAGCCCATCCCCCGGTATTTTTTCTTACCGCAGGACTGTCATGACCGAGGTAGGGAGCGAGCAGAACCACTCCTGTAACCAGGTTACCGTACTGACCTCCAGCAAACCGAACGGCCATACTGCCACCGGAGGAGTGACCACCGACAATAATGCGAGCATCCGCTCCTGCTTTAGCTCGAATAAACTGAATCAGGTCAGCAATATCATCCTCCAGCTGATCGACATAGGAAATATCACCTCGGGTACGAGTTTCAGGGCCGTGCCCCCTCAGGTCAGGCGTATAGACATGACAAAGGTTATTGCTACTAAGGAAATCTGAAAGCGAGTACAGGTAGGTACTGTCCGCTGAAGAACCATGAATTAATATCGTATAAACATCCGACTCAGCGGCATACCTGCGGAAGGGTAACTGAGCCCCATCTCTTGCCTTATAGAACTCAAATGGCACACTGTTTTCTGCTTTTGCTGCAGAATCAATGATCTCTTCAAAGTAAAACACACCATTAGTACCCATAATCCCGACTTCCATCGACTGAGGTGTTGGGTTGCGCTCACAATCAGCCTTGAAACCTGATGATCACTTAGCTAATTGTGAATGCACCTTAAGAGTACACCTTAAATGTATTTTTTCTTCACTTCATGCTTGATCACTTTCTGCATAGCATTACGCGGCAGTGGTTCATCTTCAAAATAGATATGAGCTGGCACTTTAAAGTGAGCTAACTGGCTGGAAACGTAGTGTTGCAGGTCAGAGTCAGCCAATGTTTCTCCCCGCTTCAAGCGGACTGAAACAGCCAACTCTTCGCCCCAGCGCTCGTGGGGAAGACCAAACACTGCAGACTCTTCAATGGCCGTATGGGCGTTAATCACTGTTTCAACTTCGGCACAGTAGATGTTTTCACCACCACGAATGACGATGTCTTTCTTGCGGTCACAGATGTAGAGCATGCCTTCTTCATTGATATACCCCACATCACCACCATGAAGCCAGCCATCAATAATCGTCTCATCCGTTGCTTTCTGGTTGCGCCAGTAGCCACTGATCAGTGAAGGGCCTTTAATGCAGACTTCACCGGCCTCACCATGAGGTAACTCATTGCCATCTTCATCGATAACTTTAAAGTCCATCACAGGGTATGGCAGACCTACACTGTCCAGATTTTCCAGATAAACAGGCCCGGTATTCAAGGCTGCGTACATATTGCACTCGGTCATTCCGTAACCTGTGCCAAAGAAGTTATCCGGGCAGGCGTCTCGAATGTCCTTCAATAAGGTTTCCGGCTGAGCAGCACCTACGCCCATCAGATTGCATAACCCATCTGTGTCGTATTTATGCCAGTCAGGATGTTCCAGCAAATCCCAGATCATCTTGGCGGCACCTGAGAGAACACCAATGTTGTGTTGCTCAATTAGCCTCAATGCTTGCTCAGGGTTCCACTTCGGCAGAATAACGACTCTTGTTCCCTGCCAGAGGGCAGAAAAGATAATGGAAATAATACCACTGCCATGAAACAGTGGCAGAGCCATCATTGTCGCTGAAGGTTTGCCCCGCGCTATCAGCCTTTCAATCGTTTCGGGATGCTGGGAAGGAACCATTGCTCCGGCGTAGACGCCGTTATAAAGCGTTTGTCCTGCTGCATAGTGAGTAGTGACTGCGCCCTTTGCCTTACCGGTTGTTCCTGATGTGTAGAGGATATAAGCGTAGTCTTCAGGCGCAATATCTACACCTGATAATGCAAGATTCAAATCCAGCAGAGACTGCCAGGAAATAACATCAGATATATCAGACTCATTTTGAACGACAATTGGTTCTGCTTCCATTTTGCCTTTGCTCTCTGCGAGCAAAATAAAACGACGCTGATCAACAAATACATACTTTGCACCAGCATCATTGAGACTGTATTCCAACTCTTCAGCCTCACCCCAGCTGTTCAATGCAACGGCGATACCACCAATACGGGTAATAGCCATAAAGGCAATCACCCACTCGGGGCAGTTGCTCATAGCAATAGCTACTCTATCGCCTTTATTTACACCGAGTGATTGAAGTGCTGCTGCTATTTTTTCTGAGGAATCATAAACATTCTGAAAAGTCAGAGCCTTACCTTCAAAAACAAGAAAAGGAGAATCAGAAAATTTGAGGCTTTTCTTATAAACCTCATTGAGTGATGCAGGGGCATGAAGATAACTGCGGACTATTAAACCATTAACGTTTTTATCTTCCATCTCAAACACACTGCCTGACTGAGTCAGTGAGTCTATTACGGCTTTCATATCAGCAATGGCCTGAGACACTTTTTTATCCTTATTATTATCCAGCCGATTTGTTCACTATCATCAGCTTTCCCTCCGAATAAACAATGGCAAAATCGGCCAGTTCAAACTGACGATATTCTTAACACACCCCACGTCGATTGCTGATTGTTTGACTATGCTTGCCTGCAATATTCACCACAATCGAACTCTGGAATATATTCATGGACACTGCATCTTGTCTTCGAATTACATTCATCACAGGCCTGCTGATAGCACTTGCCCCCTCAATTGCTTTCTCCATGCACCAGGAACCAGACAGCAAAGGGAAATCTGGAGAACAGGTACCACCTTCAAAAGAACCCCAGTTAGACAGTGAGCAGCTTGCGGGCTCTGATAAAAGTCAAACAGGCAATAGAGATGACGGAACCATTGAGACAAACGACGAAGGTGTTGAAGAAAATGATGATGTAGTCAAAAGCAAACCTGAAGCTCAGAGCAGAGTTCGGGAGGGTGACAGCGACAATCCTCTTGAAGTAGTGTCATATCGTCAATCAGGTGCGTCAGTCAGCCAAACTGTTCTTACAGGCATCACCGGTGCAGCCAGTGGTGGAGACTTCTTAACGAAGCTCACTTCGAATCAGGTCTTCACATTCAAACTCAACCAGTTCCCAACACATCTGAGAATGAGTGATCAGCAACTAGGAGCACGCTTTAGAAGTATTGACGTTGGTAAGTCATTAGCACAAAAAGCAGACCAGATAGTCAATGACCCGAATTACAGGGAGCAAGTCGAAAGGCAGACGAATTTTCAATCCGCTCTGACTAACATACTGCGCCTCCAACCTGTCGAAGGCTACTCAGCGAAAACTGAAGTGATCAGGAAGCTGATTCACGGAATCAGCGAGCAACTCATTCAAGCAGCTCAGATTTTTAATACAGTACAGGACTTATCCCCACATTTGACTGTTGCATTCAACAATAGTCAGTTGGGTCATACTGGAGTATCCCAGACTTTCAACCTATCAGAGCTTGCAGCTTCTGCTCATGAGGTCACCCCCGAAGAAACACCTCAGGAAGGTGGAGCCACAAACGATGAACAGCTAACCCCTTCTGTTCAAGTTGACCTAAATACGCTGCCACCACTGAATCAGGACATCATCACAGCGATGCAGCAAGCCAATAGCCACTGGCTAATGTATTACCTCACCCAGGTTGGCGACAGTACACAGATACATATCGTCGGTATCAGTATCTCAATCCCCCACCCACCTCTTCAGGAACCGACTGTTGTCATCCAGCACCCCTGGTTGTCCACTTACACGCTAGATTCAAGTAACGCCTTCTCCATCCTGTTAGCTGATATTGGAGCCCTTAACCGCATGAATGGCATTATGGCACTGATAGCTATGCTCGCCGGATCTCAACAATTCGGGCTTGTGCAGATAGTTATTTCTGAAGATCAAATAGAAACAGCATGGCAAGAGATTCGACAGACATTCTTTATCCCACCCGATTCACACGGCAATTTCACCGAATAAGATTGTCGACTTAAAAACTACACAGTGATTAAATTTTAATGTAATCTCCTGTTTACATCGTGAATTGCCATTACTTCACACTTCGGCACGGACGCTGCTGAAGCTCTACTCAAAAATAAAAATAACAGGAGTAATACTATGGCCATGCAGGGAAATGTTGTACTGATCACCGGTGGTGGCAGTGGTATGGGGCAGCTGGCTGCCCGTCGCTGGGCCAAAACCGGAAAGAAAGTTGCCATTCTGGATATTAACAAGGCAGGCATGGAAGATACCGCTGCCGGCTTTGATAATATCTTTCCGTTCGTTGTAGATATCACCAACTTCGACGAAGTTAAATCCGCTGTAGAACAGGTAGAAAAAGAGATTGGCCCGGTCAATCGTCTTTATCACTGTGCTGCAATCATGCCTCTTGGCAAGCTGCTGGATTTCAGTCCTGAGCGCACTAAGTTAATGATGGATATAAACTACAGCGGACTTGTAAACATCACTCATGCTGTTCTACCCGGAATGCTTGAGCGCGGTCAGGGAGACTTTATCAGCTTTGCCTCACTGGCAGGCCTGATTCCAACTCTGATGACCGGTGCGTATTCTGCCAGCAAGTTTGCGGTTGCCTGCTACACCGAGACACTTCATCACGAACACCTGAATTCCGGTGTTCGATTCGTTTGTGTCTGCCCGCCGACCGTTGCCACACCACTGCTTGATCAGGGTAAAGAAACGGCATGGCCAAAGATGCTTTCTCAAGAGGGCAACGATCCAATCTCTCCTGCTGAAGTCATCGACTCTATTGAAAAGGGCATCGAGAAAGGTGATTTCTGGGTCTATCCAACGGACAGCGCCAAGTGGGGCCACAGGGTTCGTCGCCTGTTCCCAGGGGCTTTGTGGAAGCAGGTTCATAAGGTGGAAGGCTGGTAAAACTTAAGACTCTTTATTAAAAAAAACAGAGGTAGCAAGCCTGCTACCTCTATTCACAACTTTCACTTCTTTTCAGCGTATTTCATTGAATCCAGTGCTACTGCAAAAATGATAATGGCGCCCTTGATAATAAACTGCCAGTAAGGGCTCACGCCAATATAAGTCATACCGTAATTGATAATGGTAAAAATCAGCACACCCGTTACCACGCCAAATACACGCCCTACACCACCAGCAAATGAAACACCGCCGACCACGCAGGCTGCAATTGCATCCAGCTCATACATAAAGCCAAGGTTGTTGGTAGCACTGCCTATTCGTCCCGCCTCCAGCATTCCGGCAAAAGCATAAAAAACACCAGATAAGGCATAAACCATCAGCAGCGTCATGGGAACATTAACACCGGATACTCTGGCTGCTTCAGGATTCCCGCCAATGGCAAAAATATTTTTGCCAAATACCGTTTTGTTCCAAAGCACCCAGGTTGCTGCAATGGCAATAGAGGCGTAGAACATCAGATAAGAAAGACGAAAGTCGCCTATTCGAATAAAGCCCTGGGCAAACTCTGAAAAACGATCATCAAAACCCGCTACAGGTGAGGCTCCCACTGAATCAAAGTAAAGTGAATTAATGCCATACACCATAATCATCGAACCCAGCGTGGCTATAAAAGGCGTCACCTTCATATAGGCTACGACTATGCCATTCACCAGACCAATTACTGCACCTATGGCACAGACTGCAAGGATAACCACTACGATGGGAATCTCACCCAGCTCAGGAAAGACTTTGTTTACATTATCCACCGACTGCAGCAGGGTTGCAGATATCACCGCCGCAAGACCAACCTGTCGACCAGCCGACAAATCCGTCCCCTGGGTCACAATCAAACTGGCAACACCCAGTGCGATAATAATCCTAACAGACGACTGAGTTAGTATATTACTGAGATTTCGCCAACTGACGAATGATGGCTCCTGAATAATAATGACTGCCAGCAGGATAAAAAGTACCGCATAAATCCCTCCTTCTTTCAGGTACGTCAGAGTGTTTCTGCCCCCCAAAATACCAGCCCGTCCTGTTAGATTCATAACAATTCCCTGATCAAAAACTAAAGATAAAGCGATGCAAGATTAAGAATTTCGTTCTGGCTGGTTTCAGCGGTATTCACAATGCCTGCGACCCGGCCGTTACTCATCACCAGAATACGATCGGTAATACCCAGCAACTCCGGCATTTCGGAAGAGATAATGATGATGCCTTTTTTCTTCTCGGCCAGATCAAGAATCAGCTGGTAAATCTCGTATTTGGCACCCACATCAATGCCACGGGTTGGCTCGTCCATCATCAGGATTTCCGGTTCAGTCAGCAGCCAGCGACCTATAACCACTTTTTGTTGATTGCCTCCCGACAAGGAACCGATATGCGTGCCATGAGAGGGCGTTTTTACACGCATGGAGTCAATCACCCACTGAGTGTCCTTCTGCATTCGGCTGTTGGTCAGCAGCCCCCAGCCCGTGCGGTATTGCTCGATATTTGCGATCAATGAATTGAATGTAATATCCAGAGTGGGATAGATACCGGTAGCCCTGCGTTCTTCCGTGATCAGGGAAAAGCCATGACCAATAGCCTCATGTGGATTAGCATTTTTTATATTGCGATCATGCAAACAAATACTGCCTGCTTCCCGCTCCCGGATACCAAACAGTGTTTCCACGACATCGGTTCTTCTGGCACCCACAAGACCGGCTATTCCGAGAACTTCCCCTTCACGCAGGTCAAAACTGACATCCTGAATGGATGGCTGGTTCGTTGCGGTCAGGTTTCTAACTTCAAGAATGGTTTCGCCGACCTGGTTATTCTTTTCCGGAAAACGGCTGTCTAATTCCCTGCCCACCATCATGCTAATGATGGAATCCATATTCAGTTCACTGACAGGATGAGTACCAACCCACTGTCCGTCTCTAAGTACTGTCACCTCATCACACAATTCAAATACTTCTTCCATTTTGTGTGAGATATAAACAATACCGCAGCCTTTATCCTTCAACTTTCGAATAATGTCGAACAGATGGCTGACTTCTTTTTCTGTAAGAGAGGATGTCGGCTCATCCATAATGACGACACGGGCGTTGTAAGAGAAAGCCTTAGCGATTTCCACCATCTGCCTTTGAGAGACTGAAAGACTGCCCACTAGAGCTTTGGGATCTACATCAATATTCAACTCGGAAAAAATAGCGGCGGTATCCTGGTGCATTTTTTGGTGATCAACAAAAAGCCCTTTTTTTGGATAGCGGCCCAGCCAGACATTATCCATAACCGAACACTGCAATACTTGATTCAATTCCTGATGAACCATTGAAAGACCATTTTCCAATGCTTCTTTCGAGGATTTAAAATCGACGTCTCTACCCTGAAATACAACCTGACCTTCATCCTTTTCATAAATTCCGAAAAGGCATTTCAATAATGTTGATTTACCAGCACCGTTCTCTCCCATCAAAGCATGAACACTGCCCGCTTTCACCGAGAGACTGGCATTATCAAGAGCCTTGACACCGGGGAACGATTTACTGATACCGGTAATTTCCAGTAATGATTCTGTTTGCGTAGCCATAATGTTTTAACGTACAGACGGAGGGCTATCAGGAAGTGCGAACAGGTCGTCCGTACTTCCTGAACAGAAAGCCAGCGATTCAGCTGGCCAGACAGTTACAGAGAGTCTTTATCCACTGCAACATAGGGAACTCGCACGACCTTATTTTCAATATTCCAGATCGTACCGTGTCCGGCAGACTTACCTTCAGCAAGATTCTTCGCCAGTTCAAAAGCCGCTTTGGCCTGATTGTTACCATCATTGAGTACAGTACCCTGCAACTCACCACTTCTTACCAGCGCCAGCGCTTCGGTCAAGGCATCAACACCAAATACAGGCAGGTCAGCTTTATCTGCAGCTTTCAGTGCTTCGATAGCACCCATGGCCATAGCATCATTGTTAGCGATAACCACTTCAATGCGTTCAGCGTTCGGGCCGGAAATCCAGGCATCCATCTTGTCTTTAGCCATTGAGGTGTCCCACATGGCTGTATCAAGATGCAGTTCTTCTGTTTTATACCCTTTGCCATTGAGAGTTGAGGTGACATAACTGGTTCGAGCTTCCGCATCAGGGTGACCTGGCTCGCCCTTCAACAATACATATTGAATAACGCCGTCTTTGTTCAGATCCCATTTCGGGTTGGACTGCCACTGCTTGCCAATCATCTCGCCCTGAATAATGCCTGACTCTTTGGAATCTGCTCCGACATAATAAGCGTCCTTGTAACTGGCCAGTGCATCTTTTGAAGGCTCCTTGTTATAAAAAACAATAGGAACACCTTCCATCTTCGCCTTTCGAATAATGACGGGAGCCGCACCCGGATCAACCAGGTTAATAGCCAGTGCATGAACACCTTTAGCCAGCATGATATCAACCTGATCGTTCTGCTTTGACTGGTCATTCTGGGAGTCGTTCATTAGCAGGCGAACATCACCGGATTTTTCAGCTTCCTTTTCAATTGCCTTGCGCACGACGGACATGAAATTGTCGTCGTACTTATAAACCGTCACACCAAGAGTGGTTTGTGCCTGAGATAGGGTACCGAAGGAAAGGCCAGCCATAAGGGCGGCCAGAGCGGAGACTTTCTTCATTATTATTCTGCCTGTATCACACGTTTTTATTATTAGAGGTTTTCCTGATACCTATCAGGACATGCGAATTAACAAGTCTTTGCCCGCCTCCGGCGGACAAAGGCTAATTTCCATTCGATTGCGTGTGCCTGCACACTTACACATTCATCGTATCAGAGAGCTTTCCTGCCATGGGTAATACAGTTAAACGAAATGTAACAAAGTCTGACAACGATCTGCCTGGTACTTATCCACTGTCGACTAACCATGTATATTAGAAACCTGCTTAAACTAATAAAAATAAACCTGCGCCTATGTCTCAGCCCCAGAAAATCTACGTTGTTGATGATGATCAGAGTATTCGGGAACTGATTGCCAGCTACCTGAAAAAACATGGTTTTGATGTGGAAACCGCCGAGAGTGGCACGGTATTTTTATCAAAATTCCAGATACAGGCTACCACTGAGGCGGCCAACTCTCTCGTCGTACTGGATATTATGATGCCGGGGATAGACGGCTTTGAAGTCTGTCTCAGGCTGAGAAAAACCTCTGACATTCCCGTTATCATGCTAACTGCGGTGTCCGATGATACCGACCGAATACTTGGGCTTGAGCTGGGCGCTGATGACTATCTGGCAAAACCTTTTAACCCCAGAGAGTTACTGGCTCGCATCAAGGCTATCTTTCGGAGGAGCCAGTCATCTAAAAACTTGTCAGCAGAAACTCCCCGTTACTGTCATTTCAATCATTTCTGTCTGGACACTCTGACCCGCAGCCTGATAACTAATGACAACCAACAGGCTCTTTCCGGTGCCGATTACAATCTGCTGGTGCTGTTTATTGACCATGCCGGTCAGGTACTGAGTCGAGATGTAATCGCTGACCATACCCGTAACAGGGATTCAGCCCCTATGGACAGGTTTGTTGATGTTCATATTAGTCGCTTACGCCAATGTCTTGGGGAGAACGCTAAATCACCGGAGATCATTCGAACCATTCGCGGTGAAGGCTATGTAATGGCTACTGCCGTGCAGTTCAGCCATTCACATCAACCAGTGCTGGAAAGCTACTGATGCTGAAGCGGCTCCCAAAACTGTCTCTGGCCAGTCGTTTCTTTCTGGTAATGATTGGCTTGTTGCTATCGACCCAGCTTGTAGTAAATGAGCTTTGGGAACAGCAGACCCGTCAGGAAAGGGAAAAAGCGCTCAGGGAAGTTTCTCTTAATATGGCACTGCGTGTTTCTTCAACCATTGAATACTTTGCTGCGCTACCCACTCAATATCGCCATATCGTTCTCAACCAGCTTAGATATATGGGTGGTACGCGATATCTGGTTATGCTGAACGAAGAGTTCCTTCAGATTGACTCTTTCAGTAATGGCACAACCCATGACATTGTCCTCGAAGAATTTCGACAACTGCTTCAGCAGAATAATAATGCCAGCAATGACATTGATATCAGATTTTCCCTGCCAAATACTCTCAAGGCTGTTAATAACGAAACTCTGCTGAAAGACCTTTCCCATCGCTGGAACAGCGAGAACCTTGATCTAGGCGAACACGGTTCTCCTATTCTTGTTGTCCAGGTCAAACTGGCAAAGAATGAGTGGCTGTATCTGGCTACCATACTTCCAGAGTCTTCTGTTATGTCGCCGGATTTTCTCACTCAGCCCCTCAACTGGAGTTATTTGCTCTGGATGCTGGTTATTCTGGCGGTGGCCAGCCTGCTGATTCACTATATGACCCGGCCTTTCACTCACCTGGCACAAGTCGCAAAACATTTTGGTTTAAATCTGAAGCCTGTTCAGTTATCAGAAAAAGGCTGCTACGAGTATGAATCGACAGCCAGTGCCTTCAACAATATGCAGCAAAACATTCGCCACTTTATGAATGACAGAAAGCTGCTATTCACCGGTATTTCCCACGACCTGAAAACACCAATTACACGACTTAGGTTAAGAGCGGAGTTTCTGGACGACAATGAACACCAGGCAGAGTTTATCGAAGATCTGGATCATCTGGATATGATGGTTAAGAGTGCTTTGCAAACGCTATCAGATACCGATATTCACGAAAACGCTCAACGAATTAATCTGGGTACGTTGCTGGCACACACAGCCGATACGGCTGTTTCTATCGGCCAGTCAGTGACGGTAGACCTTGAACCGGACATTGAAATTACCGGCAAATCTCTTGCTCTCAAAAGGTGCTTTGAAAATCTGATTAATAATGCCTGCACCTATGGCCAGAAGGCTCATATTCAGCTGTTTCGGGTACCCGGTCAGATCATTATAAAGTTCAGAGATTATGGACCGGGTATTTCAGAAAACGAACAGGAGTTGATGTTCAAGCCTTATTCGAGACTTGAACATGGTCGCCAGTCAAACCCTGATGGTCATGGTTTGGGGTTGTTAACAGCCAGGCATCTTGCTCATATTCACAGCGGTATTCTAACGCTGCATAACCATTCGGAAGGTGGGCTGGAGGTTATCATCAAATTTCCTGAAGAAACCTCCTATTAAGCGCTACGGAAAATCAGACAAATACAAACTCGTCTTCCGCCAGCTCCATCATACTTTCACCACCAGCGAGAACAGCGGCTCTATGAGCCTGCGCTCTTGGCAGTATTCTCTTGAAATAGAACCGGGCAGTGCTGATTTTGGATTTATAAAAAGGATCACTGTCACCTTCCAGCTGTTTGCGCTGAGCAACATTGGCCATCTGCAACCAGAGATAACCTGTTATCAGATAGCCGGAGTACATCAGGTAATCCACAGAGGCGGCACCAGCTTCTTCCATATTTTTCATGGCCGCCTCAGCCATTTGCCCCGTCAGTTGCTGCCACTGCTGATTGAGTTCGAGCATGGGTTCAACAAACTGTTCCAGCTCTTTATTATCACGATTGGCCTGACAGTATTCATCGATCTGAGCCGTCATTCGTGCCAGCAGCTTACCCTTAGAGCCCAAGACCTTTCGGCCCACAAGGTCGATGGCCTGAATACCGGTCGTGCCTTCGTAAATGGTAGATATACGACCATCACGAACAATCTGCTCCATACCGTGTTCGGAGATAAAGCCATGGCCACCAAAGACCTGAACACCCAGATTAGTCACTTCCTGAGACACTTCGGTACAGAAGGCTTTGGCAATTGGTGTTAACAGACCTAGAAAATCAGCCGCTTCTTTCTTCTGTTCATCGCTACCGAAGTTTTCATGATCCACCAGCTGAGCAAGCCAATAGACAAAGGCACGAGAGCCTTCAGTAAAGGCTTTCTGAGTCATCAGCATACGACGAACATCAGGATGAACAATAATCGGATCAGCATCACCTTCAGGGTTCTTTTTGCCAGTGAGCGAACGCATTTGCAGTCGTTCCCGCGCATAGGTAACCGCCCCCTGCAGCGAAGCCTCTGCCATGGAGAGCCCCTGCAACGCTGTTCCCATACGGGCAGCGTTCATCAGGTGGAACATAATCTCGAGACCACGACCTTCTTCACCCAGCAATATTGCACGAGCACCGTCGTAGTTCATAACACAGGTAGCTGACCCCTTAAGCCCCATTTTCTTTTCAATAGAGCCACAGGTGATGTTGTTGAACTCAGCCATTGAGCCATCTTCTTCCACCCAGTATTTTGGAGTGATAAAGAGAGAGATACCACGAGTCCCTTTTGGTGCACCTTCAACCCGGGCCAGAATTGCGTGAACAATGTTACTGGTCAGATCCTGCTCACCGCCGGAAATAAAGATTTTTGTACCCTGCAGAGTGTAAGTACCGTCTTCATTCTCTTTGGCTTTGGTTTTCAGCAAACCAACATCGGAACCACAATGAGCCTCGGTCAGACACATAGTTCCCGCCCATTCACCACTGAGCAGTTTTGGCAGGAAACGTTGTTTCTGCTCTTCAGTGCCGCCGTTTAACAGACAGGTGACCGGTGCCTGAGCCAGGCCGGTGTACATGGAAAACGCCCAGTTGGCTGAACCCGCCATTTCGGAAACATAAGCACCTACAGAATTAGGCAGGCCCTGACCTCCTTCTGATTCCGGAATACCAAGAGTCTGCCAGCCACCTTCACACCATTGTTTCCAGGCGTTTTTAAAGCCGGATGGCGTTGTGACCTGACCGTTTTCAAATTTACAGCCTTCCTCATCACCGGAACGAAACAGTGGATGAAGCGTTTGTTCAGAAATTTTTGCTCCTTCCTCCATAATCGCTTTCAGAAGGTCAGGAGTTACCTGTTCACAACCATTAAGGTCTGCGTAGTGCTGCTCACTGTTAAACAGTTCATCCTGCACGAACGCCATATCTCTGAGAGGAGCTTTATACTCTGGCATAACAACAACCCGTTCTTTTTTTTGTTAGTGGCTAGCTGATACGACTGAAACTGGTCAGCTTGAGTGTGCTCTGTCGAGAACACAATCATTAGGAGAATTCTATAGAGGAGTGTATTGAAAAGACTTTGACCGGCAATACTCTAAATGAGTTAACAGCATGACCGGCCAAGGGGAGATAACAGGGAACTGTAGTTAACGAACGCCTGGCTGTTGCATGCCGCCAGCCATAAAGCTGATCAGACCTTTAGCCTGAAGTTCCAGATAGTCTGAGGACCACTGTTGCGGGTCCTTACGACTGGCTTTATCCCAGTCTGATGCCATATGAATCACCAGCTTTGCCATATAGCCGAGACGCTCAAGGAGCTCATCTCTCTGAATCTCAGGCTGGTTGATAGCAATCATATCCATCAGTTTCAAAATAGCACTGTTACGCGCACTATCGAGCCCGCCCATCAAATCACTGCCACGCAGTGACAGTTGGCTCATCAGGCTGAAATAAGCGGTTTCACCAGCCAGTTCATTCAACTGGTTGATATAGGGCATGACCAGAATACTGACCAGATCACTGACATCGTATTCACCACGCTCTTCCAGTTCAGCCATCATGCTGAATCGCTGCTCATTCAGTGGCACCATTCTGTAATCAAGAATTGCACTGATCAGACCAGCGCGGTCGCCAAAGTGATATTGAACTGCCGAGTTATTTCTCTGCCCTGCTTCCCGGGCAATCTCACGGTCAGAAACCGCATCGATACCACGCTCTGCAATCAGACGCTCTGCAGATCGAATCAGTGCCTCCTTGGCGCTTGTCAGGGGTACTTGTGCATTCATAGTGCCGTCACAAAATATTGAATTATAGATACTGAACG
This sequence comes from Endozoicomonas sp. OPT23, assembly GCF_009653635.1. Lineage (GTDB taxonomy): Bacteria > Pseudomonadota > Gammaproteobacteria > Pseudomonadales > Endozoicomonadaceae > Endozoicomonas_A. The sequence continues at coordinate 451,104 of NZ_PPFD01000005.1, forward strand.
AAATTCAGACAGACCATACGCTGAACCGAGCTGAATGATAAGTAATCAAAGTCAGTTTTTGCCGTACTGTCTAGGAATTTTCATTCTATTGACTGAAACTTTCAGAGGTTGGCATTGAAGTGCATGGTTTAGTAGTTATTTTCTGCAAAAATACTCCGTCATCTTTGCAATTTCGCAATACACCTTCAACTTTAACGAACCGAATCTGTATATCTACAGAACAATTCGGAAGAAACACCAAACAACAAAACTCAGATTTTCACGTCAGAAAACCACTAGAAACAGAATCAGTCAAGCTCAATAGTTGATTTTCGTGACATTTTCCTGCGATCAACACGACAGAGTGTGTGTAGAGCTAGAGTAATACAAGTAAGTGCAATCAAATATTAAATTGCTGTTTGGCCGCTGCAGGCAGGCAAACAGCTTATCGATTCGTATACACGGGTATTTTACTCGATACTCATCTGCGACTTTTGGCTGGTTTATTTTTTCAACAATTAGTGAAACACTGTTCAACAAAGCATCATAAGTGACTGTCGTCATCCCCTGATCAGACAAGAAGCGGGGCTGAGTTACTCGATAAAAATAATAAAATCACACTGAAAGTAATTCTTATGAGCTATCTGACATTCAACTTCAACCTGGGTGAAACCAATGACATGCTGCGCGACCAGGTTCGCCAGTTTGCCACTCAGGAAATTGCCCCCCTTGCCCAACAGACGGATGCCGAAAACCAGTTCCCCATGCACCTCTGGCGCAAGTTCGGTGAGATGGGTTTACTGGGTGTGACCGTTGATGAAGCCTACGGCGGTTCTGGCCTGGGCTACCTTTCTCACACCATTATCATGGAAGAAATCAGCAGAGCCTCTGCTTCCATTGGCCTTAGTTACGGCGCTCACTCAAACCTCTGCGTTAACCAGATTCGTATTAACGGTTCGGAAACTCAGAAGCAGAAATACCTGCCAAAGCTGGTCAGCGGCGAACACATCGGTGCGCTGGCCATGAGTGAGCCCGGTGCAGGTTCCGATGTCGTCGGTATGAAGCTGAGAGCCGAGAAAAAAGGCGACCGTTATATTCTTAATGGCAACAAAATGTGGATCACAAACGGCCCTGATGCCCACACCTATGTGATCTATGCCAAGACGGATCCGGAAAAAGGCTCTCGTGGCATTACGGCCTTTATTGTTGAAAGAGATTTCAAAGGTTTTTCCAGAGCCCAAAAGCTCGACAAGCTGGGAATGCGCGGTTCCAACACCTGCGAACTGGTCTTTCAGGACTGTGAAGTGCCGGAAGAAAACATTCTCGGCCAATTAAACGGCGGGGTGGCTGTTCTTATGAGTGGCCTTGATTATGAACGGGTCGTTCTCACCGGTGGTCCGACCGGCATCATGCAGGCCTGTATGGATGAAGTGGTTCCCTATATTCATGACCGTAAGCAGTTCGGTAAAGCCATCGGAGAGTTCCAGCTGATACAAGGCAAGATTGCCGATATGTACAGCCAGATGAACGCCAGCAAGGCATATCTCTATGCAGTCGCAGCAGCATGCGACCGCGGAGAGACCACTCGCAAAGATGCCGCAGGCGTTATTCTCTATTGCGCCGAACGAGCTACACAGATGGCTCTGGATGCTATTCAGATTCTCGGTGGTAATGGTTACATCAACGATTACGCTACTGGCCGACTGCTCAGGGATGCCAAGCTTTATGAAATCGGCGCCGGTACATCTGAAGTACGTCGTATGTTGATTGGTCGTGAGCTTTTCAACGAAAGTGCATAAAACAATCTTCCCGCCCTGAAAAACAAGCAGTTGTGGCGCTCTTGATTTTGGAGCCGCCACTTTAAAAAGAAGAGGTAATAATAATGCCCGTTCTGCAGTCCAGGATCGCCCCTGACAGTCCGGAGTTTCACCAGAACCGTCGCCGTATGGAAACACTGCTCAGCGAGCTTAAAGAGCGCTTTGCCAGAATCGAAAAAGGCGGCAGTGACCGAGCCAGAGATAAGCATCAGGGAAAAGGCAAGCTGCTTGCCAGAGACCGTATTGCTCATCTACTGGATGCCGGTTCATCCTTTCTTGAAATAGGCCGTTATGCCGCAGAAGACGTTTATGAAGACCAGGCTTCCTGCGCCGGCGTAGTTGCAGGCATTGGTCATGTGTCTGGTATTGAATGCATGATTGTTGCCAACGACGCTACCGTCAAAGGCGGAAGCTACTTCCCCCTGACCGTAAAAAAACATCTTCGGGCTCAGGCCATTGCCGAACAGAATAACCTCCCTTGCATCTACCTGGTCGATTCCGGCGGCGCTAACCTGCCCTATCAAGACGAAGTATTCCCGGACAAGGAACACTTTGGCCGTATCTTCTTTAATCAGGCCAATATGTCTGCCAAAGGAATCGCCCAGATTGCAGCGGTAATGGGCTCCTGTACGGCAGGTGGCGCTTATGTCCCCGCCATGGCTGATGAAACCATTATCGTTAAGGATCAGGGCACTATTTTCCTCGCGGGTCCGCCACTGGTTAAAGCGGCGACCGGTGAAGAGGTAACGGCAGAAGATCTTGGTGGTGCCCGGGTTCACTGTCAGGAGTCCGGTGTTACCGACCATATGGCCGAGAACGACGGTCACGCTCTTGAGCTGGTAAGAACCGCTGTTTCCCACCTGAACAGAACCAAACCGGAACAGTTAAAGACAAGAGAATCTCGCCCTCCTTTGTACGACCCGAAAGAGCTTTACGGACTCGTGCCTGATGACCTGAAAAAGAACTACGACGCCCGTGAAGCCATTGCCCGTATTGTTGATGGCTCTGAGTTTGATGAATTCAAGGCTCAGTTTGGTGAAACCCTTGTCTGTGGTTTTGCACATATTCACGGGTTTCCTGTTGGCATTCTCGCTAATAATGGCGTGCTCTTCTCAGAGTCTTCCCAGAAAGGTGCACACTTTGTTGAGCTCTGCTGCCAGCGCAAGATTCCACTGATTTTTCTTCAGAATATTACCGGTTTTATGGTCGGTTCCCGCTATGAAGCAGGCGGTATCGCCAAACACGGCGCCAAGCTGGTGATGGCCGTCGCCTGTGCAAAAGTGCCCAAGTTCACGGTGATTATCGGTGGTAGCTTTGGTGCCGGTAACTATGGCATGTGTGGCCGGGCTTATGACCCACGGTTTATGTGGACATGGCCCAATGCCCGTATCTCCGTTATGGGTGGAGAGCAGGCTGCAGGCGTGCTGACTCAAGTCAGAAGGGATGTTCTGGGCAGAACGGGTGAAATCTTATCGGCCGAGCAGGAAGCTGAATTGAAAGCCCCCATTATTGAAGACTATGAAAACAAAGGCAGCCCAATCTATGCCAGCGCCCGACTCTGGGACGACGGCATTATTGATCCGGCAGATACCCGTGACGTTCTTGGGCTGAGTATTTCTGCGACGCTGAATGCGCCGCTGGAAGAAACCCGCTTTGGCGTCTTCAGGATGTAAGGAATGGATATGAACTACCAACACCTGATTGTTGAGCAGCAACAAAACGTCGCCAGCCTTATCTTAAACCGGCCTGAAGTGGGCAATGCTTTTAATGCCGAGCTTATTGAAGAGTTGATTGCTGCTCTGAGCGATCTGGCAGAACAACCAGTCCGTGCTCTGTTAATAAAAGGCAGCGGCAAACACTTTTCTGCTGGCGCTGATCTTAACTGGATGAAGAACAGTGCCAACCTTTCTGAACAGGAAAACTATCAAGACTCACAGCGACTGGCACTGTTGCTGAAACGGCTTAACGAATTTCCTGCACCGACTATTGCTGTTGTTCAAGGCGCTGCTTTCGGTGGCGCTGTCGGTTTGGCTTCAGCCTGTGATATGGCTATTGGCTCAGACGCCAGTCGTTTCTGCCTCAGTGAAGTCAAGATTGGTTTGATTCCAGCGGTTATCAGCCCTTATGTGGTTCAGGCCATGGGAAATCGTCAAGCCAGACGCTACTTTCTAACCGCAGAAGTTATTTCCGGTCAACAGGCTGTTGAACTAGGACTGCTCCACGAATGTGTGACTGCAGAGCAGCTGGAAGAAAAAGCACAGACACTGGCTCAGCAAATTGCTAACAATGCACCAGAAGCAACACGACAGGCAAAACTGTTGCTGGCAGATATTAACCAGCAACCTTTGAGTGAACCTCTTATCGGCCACACCTGCAAAACAATAGCCGCTATACGCGTGTCTGAAGAAGGGCAGGAAGGCCTTTCCGCTTTTCTGGAAAAACGCGAGCCCGCATGGAGGCAGAAGTAATGTTCAGCAAGATTCTTATTGCCAACCGGGGTGAAATTGCCTGCCGAGTGATAGAAACGGCTCAAAAGCTTGGCATTAAAACCGTTGCCGTCTATTCGGATTCAGACTACAAGGCTTTGCACGTTCAGCTGGCGGATGAAGCTGTTTACCTGGGTCCATCATCTGCCATTGACAGCTATCTTCAAATCGATAAAGTCATAGCTGCAGCCAAACAGACTGGCGCTTCTGCTATTCATCCAGGCTATGGCTTCCTGTCAGAAAATGCCGACTTTGCTGAAGCTTGCCAACAGCAGAAAATTCAATTTATTGGTCCTACGGCCTCTGCTATTCGAGCCATGGGGTCAAAAAGCGAAGCCAAGGCATTAATGGCTGAGGCGGGTGTTCCCATGCTGCCCGGCTATCACGGTAGCGATCAATCCGACGAAAGCCTGATCAATAAAGCTGAATCACTTGGCTGTCCACTGATGATCAAGGCAGCTATGGGTGGCGGCGGTAAAGGTATGCGAGTTATCCATGACCTTGCTGAATTGGAAGCAGGCCTTGCTGCCGCCAAACGGGAGTCTCTGAAAAGTTTTGGTGATGACAGACTGCTACTCGAACGCTTTGTGACACGACCAAGGCATATCGAAGTACAAATTTTCTTTGACCAGCAGGGCAATGGTGTTTTCCTTTTTGACCGTGACTGTTCACTGCAGAGACGTCATCAGAAGGTTATCGAGGAAGCTCCGGCTCCTGGTCTTTCTTCCGAAATTCGCTTCGCCATGGGTGAAGCGGCAGTTAATGCCGGCAGAGCGATTAACTATCAGGGTGCTGGCACTGTAGAGTTCTTGCTGGACGGTAATCAGTTCTACTTTATGGAAATGAATACACGCCTTCAGGTCGAGCATCCGGTTACCGAAATGGTAACGGGCATTGACCTGGTTGAATGGCAGCTGGAAGTAGCATCAGGTTTGCCACTGCAGCTCAGTCAGGAAGATTTGAACTGCACCGGCAATGCGGTGGAAGTCAGGCTTTATGCAGAAGATCCTGATAACAGTTTCCTGCCTTCTTCCGGTCGTATACATGACCTTCGCTGGCCAGAGATATCAGACCGTGTCCGTGTGGATACCGGCATTCAGCAGGGCGATCATATATCCAGCCACTATGATCCCATGCTGGCGAAACTGATTGCCTGGGGTGAAGATCGCCAGCAGGCTATTGCCAATCTTTCAGAAGCTCTGGCTGGCTACCAACAGTCCGGACTGGCTGATAATCGGGACTTTTTACTCAGCTTGCTGAGTGAGCCGGACTTTATTGATGGCCAGTTATCCACAGGCTTTATTGACGAGCACCCGGTGACTGAGCTGAACCAGCAAAAGACAGACCTGGCTGTCGCTGCTGCGGCGCTCTACTGGCAAACCCAGTCGCTATCAGAACAAAAACGACTTTCTCAACCACTAAACACAAATCAATACCTGCCAAAGCTTATGAGCTTTACCGTTCAGGAACAGCTCTGGCCTGTAAAGCTTGAAAACAAAGACAACAAGACGCTTGTATCACTGCCATCAGGCCAGCTACTGCTTGATGCAAGCGTTGAGCAGCAACGAGTCACTGTTGAGCTGGAAGCTCAGAAGGTTACCTGTCGTGTTGTAGCAATGCCTGACAGCCAGTTAAAAGTATTCTTCAACGACTTCAGTCTTGTCGTTTCACTGCCAGTACTTTCACACTCTCAGGATCAGATAGGCGCTATGACAGCCCCTATGAACGGGACAGTCACCAATGTCATGGTTCAGCCCGGTGAAGAGGTCGGAGAAGGCAAAGCCTTATTGATACTGGAAGCCATGAAAATGGAGCATACGATTAAGGCGCCCAAGGAAGGCGTGATCGCCAGTGTTTTCTATCAATCCGGCGATCAGGTAGAAGCAGGCGCTTCACTGTTAAGCTATAAGGATGAAGCTGATGTCGCTTAATCACCCATTCCCCGACACTGTCCGAATAATAGAAGTCGGTGCCAGAGACGGCTTACAGAATACAACGAAACATGTATCACCTGCAGTCAGAGCTCAGCTGGTTAACCTTTTAGTCGACAGTGGACTAACGCATATCGATACCAGCAGTTTTGTATCACCTAAGCGTGTGCCACAGATGGCGAATGCCGATCAGGTGTTTGCCAATCTCAATCGAAAACAGAATGTCGTCTACAGTGCATTAACTCCCAACCTGAAAGGAATGGAGATGGCACTGGCAGCGGGAGCTACTGAAGCGGCTATCTTCACCTCTGCTTCTGAAGGTTTCTGCCAGAGTAATATCAACTGCAGCATTGCTGAAAGTTTAAAACGGTTCGAATCAGTAATGGAGCTGGCACAGCAGCACAATATTCCGGTCAGAGGTTATGTTTCCTGTATAGACTGTTGCCCCTATGATGGGCAGACCAGCCCAGAGCAAGTAGCCAGCATCAGCCATGAACTTTATCAGATGGGCTGTCATGAGGTTTCGCTGGGCGATACCATTGGCACTGGCACACCGATTCGAATAAAAAGAGTACTGGAAGCCACCAGCAAACGTATTCCCATGGCTAAGCTTGCTGCTCATTATCATGATACCTACGGACAGGCTCTGGCCAATATTCTGGCTTCCCTTGAAGAAGGGCTGGCGATTATCGACTCTTCTGTAGCCGGGCTGGGTGGCTGCCCCTATGCACCCGGAGCGTCAGGTAATGTTGCCACTGAAGATGTGGTTTATATGCTGCAGGGTATGGGCATTGAAACCGGTGTGAACATGGACAGGCTGCTGATAGCAGCTAACTTTATATGCCATGAACTGGGCATAGAGTCACGGTCAGCTGCCGGAACCGCTCTAAGCCTGAGAAACAGCTTCTTAAAAACTGCAACTAACAATAATTAGCATTAAGCAGGTCAACCATCATGACATTGCTCTGGAAACCATCCTCCAGCCGAATTAAGTCGTCCAATATGGATGCCTTTCGTCGTAAAGCAGAACAGACTTCCGGGTTATCACTGCCAGATTATCCCGCCCTCTATCAATGGAGTGTCAGTGATCGTTCAGCTTTCTGGCAACTACTTGCCGAACACTTTGATATCAAATTCCATCAGCCACCGGGCACCGCTTCTGGCAATAACACGATTCTTGGCAGAGATACCATGCCAGGGGCTGAATGGTTTCCCGACTCAACCCTCAACTATGCAGAACACTTGCTTAGAAGAAAGGACGATCACACCGCTGTTATTTTCCGTGGTGAAAAAGGACAGCGTCGTACTCTCAACTATCAGCAACTTCATAACAGCGTTGCACAGGCACAGGCTGGCTTAATCAAGTTGGGCGTCAGCAAAGGCGACCGTATAGCGGCCTTCGTCCCCAACTGCCCTGAAACCGTTATTATGATGCTGGCGGCAACCGCTCTTGGTGCTGTCTGGTCGTCCTGCTCTCCTGACTTTGGCTTTCAGGGAGTGCTGGATCGTTTCGGTCAAATCGAACCCAAACTGCTGGTGACGGTGGATGGTTATTACTACGGCGGTAAAACCATAGACTGCCGGAGCAAGGTTGCTGACATTCAAAACAACATCGCCAGCCTTGAGCAAACTGTTGTTATTTCTTTTATAGAACAAGACGATGGGCAGCTGCCGGATATCAGTGCACTAACCAACAGCTGTCACTATTCAGACTTTTTAATCGACAATGATCATTCAATCCATTTCGAACCTGTCGCCTTTAATCATCCGCTGTTTATTATGTACTCCTCAGGAACCACTGGCGTTCCCAAGTGCATCGTTCATGGTCACGGCGGCACGCTGCTTCAGCACCTGAAAGAACTGTCACTGCACAGTGACTTGAAGCCTGAAGATAAAATATTCTACTTCACCACCTGTGGCTGGATGATGTGGAACTGGCTGGTGTCTTCACTGGCAACTGGTTCAACACTGGTTTTATACGACGGTTCACCCACTTATCCAGAGACTGAATCTCTTATGGATATGGCGGAGCAGGAGCAAGTCACTATCTTTGGTACCAGTGCCAAGTATATTGCCGCGCTTGAAAAAGCAGGGGTAAAGCCAAAGCATAGCCACAACCTTGAACACCTTAAAGCCATCTTATCCACAGGCTCACCACTGCTTCATGAAAGCTTTGATTATGTGTACCGCGATATTAAAGAAGATGTTTGTCTGTCATCCATCTCCGGTGGCACTGATATCGTTTCCTGCTTTGCTCTGGGTTGCCCAACGCTGCCGGTCTATCGTGGCGAGCTGCAATGTCGAGGCCTGGGAATGGCTGTGGAATTTGTTGATGATTCAGGCCTGCCTCTTCAGGAGCAGAAAGGTGAGCTGGTTTGTCAGCAGAGTTTTCCTTCCATGCCAGTCGGCTTCTGGAACGATACCGATGGCAGTAAATATCATAAGGCGTATTTCTCTCATTTTGAAAACATCTGGGCCCATGGTGATTACGGTGAGCTGACCGAGCATGGTGGTGTGGTCATTCATGGTCGGGCCGATGCGGTTCTCAACCCCGGTGGCGTTCGAATAGGCACCGCAGAAATCTATCGCCAGGTTGAAAAGGTCGACGGTGTTCTGGAAAGCATTGCCATTGGTCAGGAGTGGCAGGGCGATGTCAGGGTTGTATTGTTTGTTAAGTTAAAAGAGAGCCTGGAACTGAACGAGAAGCTGATACAAAAAATAAGAACCACTATCCGGTCTAATACTACGCCAAGACATGTTCCGGCCGTAGTACTGCAGGTAGCTGATATTCCCAGAACCATCAGTGGCAAGATTGTTGAACTGGCCGTCAGGGAAGTCGTTCATGGTCGGCCGGTCGCCAATACTGATGCTTTGGCTAACCCTGAGGCGCTGGACTTCTTTCGAAACAGAAATGAGCTGAGTCCCTCTTAATAGGGCTCATCTTACTTTGAAGATCACGTTGATTTTACCGATAAACAGGTTGTCCGATTGTTAAAAGAACCGTTCAAAAGGCCTCCTGTTTATGGGTATTACTGTTGATGGCGAACAACCTGCCATTCCACCAGCAAATCAACCTCCACCCAAGCAAGAGGGTGATTTTCAGTCAAAATCAGTGACTTCTGTTATGGCAGAAAAATTTCTGGAAGCTAAAGTGGCTGAGCCTGACCCTCAACTATCAGAAACCTCTTTCAAAGAACGAACCATAAACCACCTGACGGCAGAAAAAGCAAAAAATAAGCCAAAAGCAATTCCGGCAGAAATAGATAGTGGCCTGCAAATAATGTTTCGCAGCCAACAAGATCCTGTCTATTTTTCAAAAACCACAAATAGTGTCCTGCCAGATCAGCAACCAGAAAACCCCGTTCCCTACAGTATGATGTCCGAGGAATTGAAAGGGCGAATTGCAACCGGTTCAAATGGTTTTGTTCAAAAAGCCAGCCTGAGTAAGAATGAAGATATCGTTATGAAACGATCTTACTGCTGTCTGGATCAATGGAAGGGCAAAACCTACACTCTCTATTTTGCGGCTCCGGCTATATCCCGAGAAGCCGGTATTCTTACCGGTTTAAAGGAAATGGCCAGTGACCATCCTGGCTATCAGCATATTGTTCCCTTTCTGGGAGCCGGTGTTACAACCAATGGTGAACCTCTAATTCTCCTGACTCGGGCTGACGGAGTTCTATCAGATCAGCTGACCATAACCTCTGGAGAAGATAAAAAACCAGGCCCTCCTCTTCCTCTCCGGGACACACTGAGCCATACGCAAGATCTGTTCTCTGGCCTTTCATGCCTTGCATCGTTACAACTGGTTCACCAGGATCTCAAGCCAGAAAACCTGTTACTGAAAGATGGCCAGCTATGGATTGCCGACTTCGGTGAGTCAACCTGCTATGAAGGTTTTGCTGCTATGGGAATACACGGGGAAAAGCTCGATATGGAGGGAAGAAGGGCTGGAACAGGAGCAACAAAGCCCTTTTTTCTCACCTATGAAGAACCGACTCCAGCTACGGATGTCTGGGCAGCCGGTCTGGTCACACTACAGATGCTCAACCCGGCAAAGGCTGAGGACTGCATTAGCCGTCTTAATAACCAACCGCTGGAAAATAAAGGCAGTAATGGCATCCCTTTTGACAAACTGACCGCTGAGCAGCTAACAAGCTTAGAAACCCACTGCAAACAAACCATCAAAGCATTTCTTGATGACTCTTTGACAGTGGAAGACCAAACACACAGGACAGCTATTGAGTCTCTGCTTAACCGGGTTTTCGATCCTGGCCCAAAAACACGGATATCAGCAGCAGATGCCTGTGAAGAAATAAGTGCTCTAACAAAACAGCTGGTAATAAAGGCTGAACCTGATAAGCCTTAAACTGTATCAAGAGTCAGTCTGTTATAGAGACTGCCCGCTGTCTGACCCAGCCAATCAATAAGACCCAGATCATCTGCGACTGTAATCGCCTTTTCTTTAAGTTGTCCTGCAGTTTCGTATATAGATTCTGGTATCAAGTCCGGATTTGCTTGAGGAACCTTCCCTTCTTTAGCCTCTCTCATCAGACGATTCTTGAGTATATCCACATTCCGAGTTGACCATATACCCATACGGGGCTGGCCCATTTTTTCTCTGGTTTCTTCCTTCAAGCCACTTAACAGAACTCTGGCGGTTACTGCAGTGCAGTCATTATCCCTGGGTCTATAACACTCATTTTCTCTTATCGTATTCCACTCTTTCTTCATTTTTACCGTATCCACACCATGAACTTCAGTAATATCAGGTTTACCATGATGGTGACAATCCAGAGTATAAGGTGTTTCAACACCGTCACTCGGTAAGATTGAAAAGTTCCCAACCTCTGCAAGTGTTCCGGCTTCTTGGCCTGGCACCCAGTTAACATAGTTTTCTGAACCAGCAAAGCCAGCCCAAATACTATTGTCAGGGTCACCAATTACAAGCGAAGTATGCTCACAATCAGGCCAGGTAATAAGATAGGCTGACCGTGAATCCTTCAATGCTGCAAAGTCGTATGCATATCCTTTTATCTTCTCTACTTTATGATCCACCTGTTCCTTTGTGCACTCTTGTTTCCTATCTTTTCTACCCGGCTTATCTTCATCAAAACAAGTGTTCAAAAACACCTGAGCTTTCTTCATGCCACCTCCCATAGCACTGTAAGTTAGCTCACCAGTTTTCAAACTATCAACATACTCGTCTTTATACTCACCTCTAGCGCAATTATTTACAGCTTCATCTGTCAAATTGATAACGGGCCTTCTAGCCTGAGAAGACCTTCGCTCATGCAATTGCTTATTAGTCAGTTTCTCTTTTGATTCTGACCTTAACTGTTCACTCGCTTTAAACAGGTGAGGGTATTTTTCCCTGAATGCTTCAACTTCTCTTTCCTTATATTTGGCTTTAATCTCCTTTAAACCCTGACCTGATAGTACATGGGAAAACCCAGTAGCAATTCCATGAACCAATCCACCTCCAACTGCCGTATCCATAAAGACCTCCATGTACTTCCAAAACTTGTCAGTTGAGGTAACTTTATCGTTATTGCATTGCAAAGTATCTTCCACATAAGGCTATTAGACTAAAGCAGAGCCACTATACAGCAACCCACTCAGGACGAGGCTTTCAGCGACATTCCAGGCTAACTGGTGGTAACCGGTCGTTAGCCTCTTATCGCCTGTACGAACCGCTGATATTTTGATGCTTTATAATTATCAGTTTCGTCACAGATATACGGGCTAAGTCAGACTGTTGTTTCCTGTCTTGCATCAGCCTCCAGCAAATACTGATAAAGCCCTTCATAGCTCTCCCATAGATATTTACCAAACAGAGGGTCAGGGGTGGCAAGCAGCTCCTGTTCTGCGAGTTCAAGGTCTTCACTCGTCAGATAAGCTTTCATTGCAGGAATCATCACGCGATTTTCTTTCTGCACATGGGCTCTCTGAAGGTCAACATAACTCTGATAACTGCTTACCAGTTTCTTAATGGGAACTACGTGGTCTGTAGAAATCGCATTGACCGTTTCCACCAGCTCGATAGTCAGCTCTCGAATCTGGTCATGCTGCTGATCGATTTCCACCATGGACTGGAGTAAATCACTGTCCGTTACTCTTGGCTTAAGCCGTTTCATCAGTTGGGATTCAAGAGGGTGGTGAAAGCTGTCAGGGTAGTTTTGCAGGTAATCCAAGGCTCCGACAATAATAGCCAGCCTGGGAGTTCGATCATTGTCTGCATCATAGGCTTTGATTTCATAATCAACCGCCTGCAGTAACTTCAGGATGTGTTCATGGTCAATCGTTATCCGCTCAATTAACTTATCCATATTGCTGCCTATTATTGTTATTTCCTATTGAGCTTACTCCCACAAGCCTTACAGCGACCAGTGCAACTTCAATGGCCGTTGATACAAGTCAACGATTTCAGCCTCCAGAATCAATAATTACTCCAATCGGCGCATTCACTTTATTCAGGTGAATCTATTATGCTGTGAGATAAATAATCGATTCGAGCCGCCAGATATGAATCCAACAAGAAGCCTGCAGGTCGAACAGTTACAACAGTGGTTGACTGAAGCGAGTAACGCTGCTGCCACTTCCGGGCACCTGAAAACAGGCCTGACGACACTTGAATATTGTGATGACGGCTATCGTTATGAAGTCCGCATACTAAAGGCTTTCAGAAATAAACCGTCTGGCAATGCCAAGAAAGGTGCCAGCCAAAACCCTTTTTTACCCTTCGAACCTGAAATGTACGTCGCTAGTCTTGAGTCTGGTCACGTATTGTTATTGAACAAATTCTGCATTGTCGATAATCATTACCTGATTGTGACCCCGGAATATGAGGAGCAGGAAACCTTATTGGCAGAAAAGGAGTTTCAGGCTGCTGCTGAAGTGATATCCGCCTTTCCACAACTGATCTTTTACAATTCCGGAAGAGAGGCTGGAGCCAGTCAACCCCATCGCCACCTGCAGGCTATGCCAGTCTGCGACCTTCCCATCTCGCAAGCCTTGAGAGCTCTTCCAGACAGCCCGGAACAATTAAAAGCACTGCCTTTCAGACACCTGATCAGCAAAATTGATCAGAGAAACCCGGAGCACTCAGCTTATGCTCTGTATCTGGAGATGCTGAACCAGCTGGACCTTCTCGATTTCGATGGCCAACCCGGTCCATATAACCTGTTAATGACTGAAGAGTGGTTAATGATCGTTCCCAGAACCAAGGGAAGGTTCGAAGGTATTTCGGTTAACTCTCTCGGCTTTGTCGGCCTGTTACTGGTAAAAGATCAGGAAGCCTGTCAAAAGCTTCGTGACGCTTCGCCATCGCGGGTTCTTAAAACAGTTACGGAATAAGCTGTCGGGTAGACTCTGGTACTGTTTGCTCGCCAAAGCGGACAAACAGTTATCAGAAATTCAATTACAAATATTTGGATTCTGAGTAAGATTCACCACTCATCCAACGACCGACTTGAATTGATGGCAAAACGTTCCGGCTCTGTAGAAATAATTTCCTACGGCATCTATACCACCTGGGATTCGAAATCCCGAGAGCTTCCAAAAATCCAGGACTTCACGACACTTGTCCCTGCTGAGCTTGATATCGAGTTCGGTTTTATCGTAAAGATAAAAAAAGCCAAAGGTGAGCAAGTGCGCTTCTGCATCTACCACCCGGATATCCCTGACGAAGAGGGTGAAATCATGCCTCCTTTTGAAGGCATTGAATACGTAAATGATAACGACTGGGAATTTTACCTGGGTGATACTATCTGGGCACCGGTCAGTAACAAGACCGGCAACTGGCGAATGACGCTGGAAATGAATGGCAAAGTAGTCGCAGAGAAAACCTTTAAGGTGTTTGACTAGCACCCTTGCTCATATGGATATGAGGAATACCGTCTTCGTCGTATTCTTCACCCTGAGACTGAAAACCAAAACGGCTGTAAAAATCCTGTAAATGTGCCTGAGCACTCATACCTATTGTTCTTTCAGGAAACTCTCTTGTCAGGATATCCAGTGTTTTGTGCATCATATCCTGGCCAACACCTGTACCACGAATTTCAGGTGCGGTAACGATACGGCCAAGTGTTACCTGATCATCTGTTGCCACCGATGAAATCACTCTCAAGCTGGCTACCAGCTCATCCTCCTCCCAACCCAATAAATGCCAGGACTGTTGGTCAAGATGATCAGCATCCTGATAGACACAGTTCTGTTCAACCACAAATACTCTCTGCCTCAAAGCAAGCAAGTCATAGAGCTGACTAACATCCAGCTCACTAAACTGACACCATTGCCAACAAATCAAAAGCGGTACCTCACGAGAAAGATCTGAAATAAGCGGTTAATTTTAAGGGTTAAATGGATTTTCTAACAAGTATCAATAAATTACTAATCAGTCAGTCTATATTCAGATCACGCAGATAAGCGAGAATATTAAAAATAACCTAACAGAATAAAAGTCATACAGGGATTTAAAATGGATCCACTCAAAAGAGCAGAACAACTTCATACACAAGATATCGACCTTCAATCTGCTCATAAAACTGGCTCTTGGGGACGTCATGCTGTTTCTGGGTATTTTTTACCTGCAGTTAAAACAATGAAAACTTTAGGGGCAGCGCCTTTCAATTTAATGAACCGAACAGCGAGAGTATTAAGAGGCCAACTATGGAATGATACTCATTATGCCATTCAATCTGCAACGAAGGCACTGAGAGAACAGGTTCAGTCGTATGACGAGGACGCTCGTGAAGAGCATCAAGAACAACTGAAAAAAAGTTTTTTTGATATTTTACAATCAGACAATATGAGAAAAATCTTCAAAGTGTATGATTACCGCTCCAATGAATCTATCGAAAACTCACTGATCAGAGATTTAGTAAAACTCTATTGCGAGATATGTCCCTCTGCATCTAGATCTCTAGAAGATCTTGAATTTTCAAACACTTCGCATAGATTAGCAATATTATCAGGAAACGAACTACTCTCAACTTCAAACTGTTTAAAGGTACTCAGTGAAGAAAATTACAGAGTACACACTTCAGTTTGTTTAAATGAATTTGGAACTCCAGAAAAACTGGAAGATTCTATTAAAAAGCTATCAGAGCTGCCTGAAGAACATTCATGTGAAGTAGAATCACTGATATCAGCAGTTTTTACAGAAAGATCTGAATTTGAAAAGCATAAGATTATTACTAATAAAAATATTGCTGTTTCTTTTCAACGATGGTTCGATTATTTAGTCGCCTCAGAAAGAAACGCAGAACAACTTTACTCCCTTGCTTCTAGATATCAATATTTAGTTACTATGAGAGACGGTGGTTTAAGCAACCCATATGCCACTTTTTTATCCAATGAGAATTTTGTAAAATTGGCTGAATCAGATTGCGATTGGCTTGATTCAGATACTGCTCGATATCATGTATGGAACCGTATACCAATTGATAGTGAACATTCTGAACACATCTTCAGTGAATTATTAATATTAGCAATAGAAGAGCCCAACCTTAAAGAATTCACCCACAGGGGAAAGGCCATTATAGACAGGTACGCTCAACAGTATCAATTAGACATACCACCCGAGAGAAATGAAAGACTGCTAATAAAATTTGCACCGATCGAAAATCAGCAACAAGCAGCCAGAGAGCAATTAAATGATTCTCAAGGTATACATAAAAAAAGTGTCGAAGAAGGTGCATCAGAATCTGCGACAATGTTAGAAACCCAATATGGCAGTCTACTGAATTCAAGCATTACATTGGATACTGTAGGGTTATTACCTGATTTACTCAACAAGAGTGATGCCGGAAAGACTCTAAGTGAGAAATTTATCCTGAGTCGCTTTCTTCATCGCCTGGAAAAAAGCAGTGAACACACCCCTCAAACACAGGCGGCTAAACGATTTATCAAACATACCTTTAGAACAACTGATTTCACGGATGACCGATCTCAAGTCACACTAAAACAGTTATTAGCTTTGACTATCATAGGTGCTCATGACCAAAGCAAACTCGTTAAAGAGACATCTGTTGCCGACAGTCGTATAGCTCTTATTCAGGGACTTTATGAGTGCCAGCGCGGTAACAATCTATCTGAAAGCGGTATAGACGATGACGATATAAAAGACTTTATGATTTGTAAAATGGGTGCTTTCAGTAAATTAATTAACTCAATGCAGGGCGTTCATACTTGCTGTGAAGTTATCGTTACTGGCAATGAAGTTGCAACGCTTAAATTCCCCAGAGTTGTCAATGACGAAATTCGTAAATGGCTTTCCACTTTACCTGAAGAAGAACAAGGAAACGCTAGAGTCATGCTAAGTAAGGAAGGGGTTAACACCGATGCATGGGAAGCTATTGAGAGCGCTGTAGTTGCGCGAATGAATGATGAGTTTGGTGAGTTCTTTAAAAAGAGTTCAGAACACAGCCTGGAGGATTTTACAGAATTCGTTGAATTTACACGTTTGGACCCTGACCTTACTGCTTAGTACTCACATCGTTGATCATTTTTTTCACTTAGATAGTGGCAGGCCAGTGACTTGGCATCACCAATATTTACCAGACGAAGAATCATCTTTAAGGCATTGATAAACTTACCGCCGGTTTCTCTGCCACCTTTGATACCAAAGCTGACCACTCCGCCTTACCACCTGTAATCTTCTGAGCGGTCTCAAAGTATGGACTGTTCTCCAGGGCCGCATAGTTCACCCAACTCACCTGTGGGTGCTATTCCAGGAATTGTGCAACCTTCTCGGTAATCTCAGTGTGACGGATTTCATAGCCATTCAACAGCTGGTTGAGCAAAGCACCACCTATTGTTTCAGGCGCATCATCATCAGGCCATTTAAAGCGAAATTTCTCCAGCCGTTTATACCAGTGCACGAAGCCAATGCGTTCCCAATACAACAGCTTGACCTTACCTCGCTGGCGATTTCAGAAGACAAAGATAGTCTAACTGAAGGGTGGTACCTATCCTGACACAGCGGGAAAGCCATGCTGCCTGCCACCAGAATGCATTGAGAAATAGAGAATAGTCTGCACTGGATGCTGGATATCGCGTTCTCGGAGGATGCCTGTCAGACGAAAAATGAAAATGCTGCAGACAAACTCTCAAAATTGCGCCGCATCGGCCGGAACATTCTGCAACTAAATCAAATCAGCAAGCTCAGTATTAAAGGTAAAAGGAAGAAAGCTGGGTGGAGCAATAACTACCTGGAGAAGCTGCTGAAGTCATTTATTGTGACTGGTGCATAACCTTGGAAATAATCAGAGGTTTTTACAGAGTGAATTCGTAAATGACAACGACTGGGAATTTTTATCTGAGCACCGGTCAGTAACAAGACCGGCAACTGGCGAATGACGCTGAAAATGAATGGCAAAGTAGTCTCAGAGAAAACCTTTAAGGTGTTTTATTAAAAACCTGAACAAACTCCTTTACTAACTGATTAGTCCAATAAGAAAGTTAAGTTCTAAATAAGTAAAAAATACTTTAATTATTCGAATCCTCAGTCATTTTTTAATTCAAATTATTTGAAAAAAGCAAAACAAGTGGTTAATTATCAGTACTAAATGGGTTTAACAACATATTGTAATGATCTTCAGACTAATCACCCTATATTTAAACCATATAGATTTCGAACATATTATATAAAAAGTTCAGATATATTAAACAATATAAGGAGTTTTAAAATGGAGCCATCCAATAGATCACCGGTGCATCAAACCCCTCAAGTTTCCCATCCGGAAACCAAACATACGTCAGCAGCGAATCATAAATCAAAATCCTGGGCCAGTCGCACCGTTTCGTATTTGACTCCTACTGCTAGAAGAGTAAAAGCTTTTTGCTTTTTCGCTTTAAGTTTGATGAGTCGTACTGTAGAAGTACTTCAAGGGCAGCCTGTGAATAAATCTCACCGAGCTGTTCAGAAAGCAACTAAAAAGCTTCAAGCCCTGGTTCGATCATATGATAAGGGGACTCTTAAAGAGCAAAAAACAGAGCTTCAAAGTAAGTTTCTCAAGATTTTACTTTCCGAAGATATGAAGGAAGTTTTCAGAACCTATGATTGTAGGTTTGGTCCAAATCCAGAGAATGCTTTAACCAGAGATTTAGTAAGCCTTTACTACGAAATAGCGCCGCCTGAACCAACCAGCCTTTCTTATATGCCTGATTGTTTAGCTATATTAGCAGAAAATGGCATGTTATCAGAGTCCAATTGTTTACAGGCCTTAACCAGTGAAAACTACAGTCCACTGGTTGCTGTTTGTTTAAAGGAGTGGGGAGCACCAAATCAATTTAATGAATCATTACAAAAATTTTTAGATCTTCCAGAGCCACACTCAACATTTATTCATAATATGACAGGTAATTTTTTTAGAACACATCATGTTTACGGTAATACCAAGAAAATATGTGGAGATGTAAGTACAGAGGTATTTCAAGACTGGTTCGACAAGTCACTTGAATCCATGGATTCTGCAGAAAAGCAAAACCTCCTCATAGGTCATTATCCAATTAACAATGATGAATGAAAATTCTATAAACAGAGTAAGGTGCCGCAGCTGAAGGACTCCACCCATTGTGTGGAGTTTTTGCTACCGGATCGATACCTTATTTCTTAACTCTCACATAACTGATCATGTCCATTGAACCAAAAAAATGGCAGACCAAAGTCTGCCACTAACAATCATTACTCAGCCAAAATCATGCACTGGCCTTCAGCGCCTGATCAACGTCCGCAAGAATATCTTCGATATGTTCAATACCTATGGATAGACGAACCATATCTTCACTAACACCGGCAGATTCAAGCTCCTGAGGGCTCAACTGACGGTGTGTAGTGGAAGCGGGATGACAAGCCAGTGACTTGGCATCACCAATATTTACCAGACGAAGAATCATCTGTAAGGCATCGATAAACTTACCGCCGGCTTCTCTGCCACCCTTGATACCAAAGCTGACCACTCCGGAAGCCTTACCACTTGTAATCTTCTGAGCGGTCTCAAAGTATGAACTGTTCTCCAGTGCTGCATAGTTAACCCAGTTCACTTGTGGATGCTGCTCCAGGAACTGTGCAACTTTCACGGTATTCTCGCAGTGTCGTTCCATTCTCAGCGCCAGAGTTTCCAAACCCTGCATTAACTGGAATGCACTCTGCGCGGCTAAAGCACCACCGGTATTTCTAAGAGGAACAACGCGAGCACGACCAATAAACGCGGCTTCACCCAACGCCTCTGTGTATACGACACCGTGATAGGAAGGATCGGGTTCGTTCAGAATTGGAAAACGTTCCTTGTTGGCTTTCCAGTCGAATTTGCCACTGTCGACAATGGCACCACCCAGAGTTGTTCCGTGTCCACCAATGTATTTGGTCAGAGAGTGCACAACAATATCAGCACCATGTTCAATAGGACGGCAAAGAAGAGGCGTTGCTACGGTGTTATCCACAATCAGTGGCACACCGTGACGATGAGCCAGCTCTGCCAGTTTCTGAATATCAACGATATTACCGGCCGGGTTACCAATGGATTCACAGAACACTGCACGAGTGTTCTCGTCAATCAGGGCTTCAAGACCGGCGTAGTCATCATGGGAAGCAAAGCGAACATCAATGCCCTGTCTTGGAAAGGTGTGAGCAAACAGGTTATAGGTACCACCGTAAAGCTGGCTGGTCGAAACGATATTGCAACCTGCATCGGCAATGGTTTGAATAGCATAGGTAATGGCAATCATACCGGACGCCAGACTCAGTGCAGCAATACCACCCTCCAGAGCCGCCAGCCGGGCTTCCAGCACAGCATTGGTCGGGTTCATGATTCTGGAATAGATATTTCCCGGCACTTTCAGATCAAACAGGTCTGCACCGTGCTGGGTATCATCAAAGGTATAAGAAACGGTTTGATAGATCGGAGTGGTTGCTGCATTAGTTGTCGCATCGCCTTCGTACCCGGCGTGCAGAGCAATAGTTTCCGGCTTCATTATTGTTACCTGATTTCTGCTTATTCTTCTGAGTCTGTGATCATACAAGAGCGTTGTCGAATGTCATCCTTCATTTGATTTTAAAAGTAACTTCTCAGGCGCATCATTAACCCGTACCGCTTGCCTCGCTATTTTTAGACTTATTTTTTAGATCTATTTGCGATAGCCGCTGCCCGATGAAAAAGGCAAATGTGAAATTACATAACAAATCACCCTAAGTTTCTCGATGTAGCCTAATCACCACACTTTTCCATTTCGGTTTATCCTTATGGCCGAGTATCTGTTGGCAACTATGTTTTGTGCGGAGTTTCAACCAATCAGGTAGCTCGTTATGCTCAAGCAAATTTCGAAAAGTATTCTGCTTCCTTTATGTATATTCAGTAGTGCCACCTTTGCTGCTGTGCAGGGTGATTTAGGTGATTCCACTACAGGCTCACAAGGTTCGGTAGAGGTAACCCTCACTGTTGAAGACAGAATAAAAATATATAACCTCAGAGACATTACCATGTCTTTTCAGGCCAACAAGGCGGAAGGCGGAAATTCAATTGTCTCTCGTTTGTCAAAATTCAGTGTCTTTCGAAATCAGGCAGGCGATAAATACAGCATCACTTTTCAGTCTGCCAACCCTGGTAGTAGTGAGGGTAATGAACAGACTGCCAGTCTCAATCTGAAATCCGGTAGCGGGGAAACAGCAAAAACAGTTCCCTATACCATCGAACTGTTTGATTCTAACTCAGAAGAGAAACCCAGAGATGAGATCACTTCTAGTGGTCAGAAAGTTACCGCTATGACATCAACAGTGCAGGATATCACTGGCTCAGATACCTCCACGGCGATCCGAATCAATGTGCCAACTCCAAAAGGGGTTGATTCAGGCACATTCACTGATACCTTGACCATGATAGTAAGCATCGAAGAGGAAGCGTGAGTCTTCGACTCCTCAGGCACTTCAGTTTCACTCTTTCCAAATCAGTGAGGCTGAAGTGCTATCTCTATCTTTTGGTTTTATTCGTTATTTCAGCAAGTTATTTCCCTGAGGCTCAGGCCGAACAGCATCAGATACTGGTCCAAAACTTTCCACATAGAATCAATCTGGAACGTTGGAATGGTCGATACGATATTTACTGGCAATCAGACCCGATGTGCATATTTTCAGCAGACACTGAACATCAGCCAATTAAAGCACATAGTCGTTTACAGGGTTCTTATTCCGGACAATACGCTTATGCACTCAGGCTGGCTGATTATAATGATGAACTAATACCAATAGAAATTGCTTTGGGGCAGGGTTCTAATCATCAAAAACTTGTCTATGAAAACCCCGAACACAATATAAAGATATTGAATCCTCAAACAGACTGCACAACCAGAGACTTCCACTTTCAAATAAAAATATCTGATTATATTTTGGCTCGTTTACCTTTTGGTCACTATCAGAATCATTTTGATTTTTTTCTTGAAAACGATCGTGGAGAACAATTGCACAAACATTTCCATATAAGGTTGTTTATACCCAGGCTGATTAAAATAGGAGTGACGGGAGACATAAAAATAAACGAGAAACAGGCACAATATACAGTGGGTACAACCCATGCCTGTGTCTACACCAACGATGGCGGTGAATACCGTATAAGAGCTGACAGCGCAAATTACTGGCATGGTAACTATCATTTGTGCGCAGGCAAAAAAGGAAACGATTGCTGGTCTGCAAACCTGCCTTACAAAATATCCTATGATGCCTACCAAAGGGCTCCATTTGACTTTATTCACCCAAGGCACAGTAGTCACCGCCTACCAGGCTCAGACAGTTACTTTGACCAATGTTCCAGGTTTAATGCTAATGCTGAGATAAAAGCGATAGTTAATCACTCGTCACTGATTAAAATTCCAAGTGGCGATTACTCCGATACAATTACCCTGATTGTTGAGACGGAATAATCTCTTTTCTTATTAAAGCTATATTAATTTTCCAAACAAGACGCAGAAGTGGAGCAAATGACTCACACCATTGTGAGACTGATTACAGTTATTGCTATTTGCTCTTGTCAGCTTTTTTGTCGAGTCGTACTTGCAGAAAACTCACCTTCAGTAGAAGCTCCACCAGGGTTTGAGTTTCTCGATCAACCACAAAGCTCTATCATAGATGTCTATTTTCAGGGTCAGTTGATCATCAGCGCTTACGCAACATACACCTCAGATTCAATACTCTTCCATAACCCGGAAAACATATTACAACAAATTGCCAACCTGAAAGAACGAGCCACCGTTATTCAGCATTTCACCGGCTGGAGCAGTGGCCATCCCGGAAAAATCTGCCATCATCAAACACAAAAAAACTGCGGTTTAATTACACCTGATGTAGTAGGCGTCATTTTTGACGATGAGTCTTTCAGGGCTGATTTATTCATTCATCCTGACTACCTCGAATCTTCAGAATCACATTCAATCTACTTACCCTCATCAGATTCCGGAATTGGCCTTTTGCAAGGGTTTGCTTTCAATTACGCCGGTAGTTCAGACAGCAAAAATTATAACCTGTCAGCAAATACACTTATTGGTTGGCAACAGGAGCATTTTGAAAGCAACTGGAGCATTACCAATCAGAAAAGTCTGAAAATTCAAAGTTTGTTCTGGGCTTATGACAATATGGGAATGCATTACTCTGCTGGCTATCTGCACTCTCGTTTTAACAGCTCCGGATTCTTATTAAGTCGTGATATTGCAGGCATCAGCTTTGGCAGCTCAGAAGACACACTACTGGATAAACAAAAAACAAACTCGACACCGATTGAGGTCGTCATGCCCGACAGAGGCATCGTAGAAGTCTTCAGAGACCAGCACCTCATTCACAGTGAACTGCTGGACGCCGGCTACCAGACCATTAATACCAGTGGTTTTCCCAGTGGCACCTATGAACTGGATATAAAAATCACATCAACCGCGGGAGTCCCCTTCCACAGCGAAAAAAAAATGTTCGTCAAACAGAGCAGAATCAAAACAGGTAATCAGTCAGCCTGGT
Source organism: Endozoicomonas sp. OPT23 (assembly GCF_009653635.1). Lineage (GTDB taxonomy): Bacteria > Pseudomonadota > Gammaproteobacteria > Pseudomonadales > Endozoicomonadaceae > Endozoicomonas_A. The sequence goes on from NZ_PPFD01000005.1 coordinate 474,313, forward strand.
TTCTCGAAGCCGGGCAGACTCTCTCCTCATCAGATTCCCTGTTACCCGATACGTCCCATCAGATCTTACTGCGAGCAGGCTATGAGCACGGATTGTCCCAGAACTCAGGCATGCGTCTGTCCATGGCCTCCTCACGGGCAGAACAAGTGGCCGAAATGAGCTTAGGTTACTTCCTTCCTGCCATTTCTGTTTCCTCAAGCCTTATGGCTGGTCTGCAAAAACAGCTCGGAAGCTACCTGTCCATTAGCTGGAATCAATCAAGACTATTCTGGCTGAGCGCTGAATCGAGAAGAGTCTGGCAAAACGCAAACCTGCCTGACAGCCGACAGACCAGACTTATCAGTAACCAAAACATTCTCGACACAATGACTTTAGGTATTCCTGTCACAAATGGCTTTATCACAGCCCGGTACAGTTTTCGGGAAAACCAGGGCAGTACTGAACATCTGAAATCCCTGAGTTTTCAGAGCAATTTACAGGCAAGTCGTAAAGACTCACTGCGGCTTGGCTGTAATGTAACAGAGTCAGAGAACAAGCTTAGTTTTCAGATATCCCTGAGTCTGAGCATGGATTTCTTTAACCTTCAGCATTACGTCAGAGGTCAATATACCGAGAGCCGTCAGGAAGGTCTTGTAAGTCGAGACCTGCAAACGACCTATCAAAATCAATGGCACGACAGAAATCAGGATCGAAAGATGGATCAACAGACAAGGTTTGGTGTTGATATAGCCGAAGACAGGAATATCTTTTTTGGCGTCTATGACAACACTTCCAGTGTCGGGAACCTTTCTCTTGCTATCAATCACGACCGTCAGAATGACTCTGATACAACGAGTTATGCCGGGTCTTTCAGTACATCTTTCTCTATCAATAAGTACGGCTTTGCTTTTGGAGGAGCAGACAGAGCTCGCAGTGCTATAACGGTCTCGATTGAGGGAGCAAATTCTACCGATATGTTCCGGGTTCTCGTCAACGGCCAGTTTGCAGGCTTTGCAAAAGGAGGCACTGCCACATCAATACCTCTCACAACCTTTAGCAACTACCGGGTGACTCTCGAAAATACCGGTGCCAGCCTGTATGAAATTTCAGGACAGCGTTCTGCAGTCACTCTCTATCCGGGAAATATAAAACATTTGTCGTTTAAGGTTTGGAAAAGTATTACAGTATTTGGTCAGGTCGTAGACAGTAATAACATTTCCCAGAAGAATTACTGTGCCTACTCGAGAGAGTTTATTTCCTGCGCTAACGAATTCGGTCTTTTTCAAGCAGAAATTTCAGACAGTGAAACAAGCATCACGCTCAAGCGGGGAACTGAAAAATGCGTAATCCCAATCGACCCCAGCCAAGCGATGGATGGATTTCTGGATTTAGGGGCTATTATTTGTCCCTGACCTGAGCAACTGCTTTTTTGACTGATTTTACCGTTTGAGATGTTTCGAAGTGACCATCAAAAAGTGCAAACTTCACCTCACCTTCTCCAGCAAGATCTACATTCCATGTTTGGCCCCTATAAAGTCGCTTACTCTTCCAGACAGACTTACAATTATCCTTGGTAATACACTGCTGCCCCCGGCGCAGTAGCACACTTGAATTTCCGGTGTTAGTCAGCTCAAGCTTTTTATCTTTAATCGTCCCTTCAACTTTGAAGATTGGCTGAGTTGGACGAACAAATACCAGTATTTCATAGGCGACCAGTATTTTTACTACCTGTTCCTGATTTTTCTGTGGACCTACAACAGGCCGGAAAAGCACACGGTATACCTTCTCTTCTTTGAGATTATTTTCCCTGTTGAACAGCCTTACTGCTCTCATTCCCTGAGCCTTGATACTGGACTTATGAGGAGTTGCCATCAGTTTCATTTCTTCTGGTGTCGTGGCTGGTATTTTGGCTTCATCCTTTTTACCCGGATTGACTACCCGGAAAACTTCGGTTTGAAGATACATCGTTTCATTGGAAAGGTTACTCACCTGAACGTCCTGTCGCTTCCAACCTTTTTTGTCGAAATAAACGATTGAACGATCCAGGCTCATATCTGCCAGTGACAACTGAGCAATCAACAACATAAGCAAGATAAGAAGAGAAGACACTCGTTTCATAACTATATTCAGTATCTGGAAATAACTGCTTCCAAGATAGACTGTCCAAGTTTTTCTGCCATCCAGACGCAAAAAAGCCCGACTCCAAGAGCCGGGCTTTCAACTGAATACGATGAAAATCTGAAATCAGATCTCGGTCAGCATTTCTTTCGCAGAACGGTAAGGCAGGTTCTGAGCTTCTGCAACTTCTTCACAAGTTACAACACCCTTGGCTACGTTCAGACCGTTCAGCAGGTGAGCGTTGTCTTCCAGAGCCTTGCGAGCACCCTTGTTAGCCAGCTGCATTACGAATGGCAGGGTAGCGTTGTTCAGGGCAATGGTAGAAGTACGGGCAACAGCACCTGGCATGTTGGCTACACAGTAGTGAACAACACCGTCAACAATGAAAGTAGGTTCAGCGTGAGTGGTCGCCTTGGAGGTTTCTACACAACCACCCTGGTCGATTGCTACGTCTACGATGACAGAGCCTTTCTTCATACGGCTGATCAGGTCACGAGTCACCAGCTTAGGAGCAGCAGCGCCTGGCAGCAGTACACCGCCGATCACCAGATCAGCTGACAGTACGTGCTCTTCAATGGAGTGCTGAGTAGAGTAAACAGCTTTGATACGGTTGTTGTACTGAGCGTCCAGCTTGCGCAGAGTGTCCAGAGAGCGATCCAGAACTACGACTTCAGCACCCATGCCTACAGCCATGGCTGCAGCGTTCTGACCTACAACACCACCACCGATGACTACAACCTTGGCAGGTTCAACGCCCGGTACGCCACCCAGCAATACGCCGCGGCCTTCCTGAGCTTTCTCCAGGCAGTGAGCACCGGCCTGAATGGACATGCGACCAGCTACTTCAGACATCGGTGCCAGCAGTGGCAGACGACCACTGTTGTCAGTGACGGTTTCGTAAGCGATGCAGGTAGCACCGGAGTTGATCAGATCTTGAGTCTGTGGCGCGTCAGGAGCCAGGTGCAGGTATGTGAACAGAACCTGGTCAGCACGCAGACGGGCACGCTCAACAGCCTGAGGTTCTTTAACCTTAACGATCATTTCCGCTTTTTCGAAAACTTCTTCAGCAGTGGCCAGAATAGTAGCGCCCACTTTCTCGTAGTCTTCATTGCTGAAACCGATACCGGCACCAGCCTGAGTTTCAACTACTACCTGATGACCATTATCAGTCAGCTCTTTTACAGCAGCAGGAGTCAGACCTACACGATATTCGTGGTTCTTGATTTCCTTCGGCACACCTACCAGCATAATCTTCTCCAAGCGGGGTTGTTCTTTGGACTTATGTTCCAGTCTAAAGGCTTTTCACCAGAAAAAGTCACTGTTGTGAAACTACTTTAAGAAAATATCACCAGTTATCAAAACTTTCACAAAGAAAAACATCGTTCATTAATTAAACAGGTAGCTAATACCTATCTATTAGTACATTAAGCATCGTGTAAAGACCCCAAAACAGCAATAAAAACTGCCACACGTCAAAAAACCGTAATATGCCGATGCTATTCTACGCGCCGAAAACAGGGCTGTTCTCGAGTTACACTTACTTTCCCTGTTAACACATTGTCACATTTTTATTGAGAGCAGCTCGAAACATTAACTGACGTCACAAGCAGGAGGCTGAAATGACCGACCCTCAATTTATGCTGGAATATCTCGACCGCGTAGGCGTCGATGTGAAGAAGTTCACTGATGAGAAAGCATTGAAGTCGGAATATCTTCGCCACATATATCGGGTAGATGCCCGGGACACTATCGTTGATACTGAAGGTAAGCTAAAAGTGCGTACGAAGCCGTCGAGAAAGGTTCTTCACTAAATCTGAAAAAACTGCAGCCAGAGAAATTTCCTAATCACTTTCACTTACTGGTAAATTGGAATGATGACTGACCAGGAAAGGCTGTAATGGATAGCTACTATATAGAAGCAGAGCAAATCTTCAGCGAAGCAGGCATTCTTGGCAATGCCTGCCTTAAAGTCGACAGAGGTTTCATTACAGCCATTAACCCTGATATCAGAAACCTGGATATCCCTACCATTGACCTGACACAACATTCGCTTCTTCCCGGCCTGATTGACCTTCATATCCACGGCTGTGCCGGACACGATGTAATGGACGACAATGATCAGGCTGTTCCGACAATATCATCTGCTCTTGCTTCCCGTGGCGTTACCGCCTTTCTTGCGACGACGGCTACCGCTGAATGGCAACGGACTCTGCAATGCTTTCAACGATTAGGCAAAGCATCAAAGCAGGTGCTGCCCGGTGCTCAAATGCTGGGCATTTACAGTGAAGGTCTATTTTTTACCGAGAAAAATAAAGGCGCTCACGACAGTCAGCTCTTTCTATCACCCACTAAAGAAAGGCTGTCTGCTCTTATAAAAGCTGCAGATGGCGCCTTGAAACAACTGGCTCTGGCACCGGAGCTACCTGAAGCCATTGACGCTATTCACTACCTGAAAGAACAAGGCATTAAAACAAGCATTGGCCATAGCGATGCCAGTTATGAACAGGCTATGGCTGCCATTAAAGCCGGTACTGAAGCTGGCGTGCATGTATTCAATGGTATGAAAGGCCTGCACCACCGAGAGCCAGGCTGTACCGGCGCTGTATTAACTGAAGACCATGTTCTGGCAGAACTGATAGCAGATGGTATTCATGTTCACCCTGCCATTCTCTCTCTCGTCGCCAGAGTTAAAGGCTGGCAGAAAACGGCTTTGATCAGCGATTGCAACTGCGCGGGTATGATGCCTGACGGTGACTACAAGATTGGCAGCATGGACTTCAACGTTCTGGATGGCGTGGCCAGAACTGCCAACGGTTCACTGGCAGGCAGCACTTTATCCCTGAACAATGCCGTAAAGAATATGATTGAACTGGCTGGTGTTACACCTATCGAAGCCGTGCATATGGCCAGCCTTTCTCCCGCCAGACACATAGGCATCGATAAAAGCCATGGCAGCATTACTGTGGGTAAACGGGCAGACTTCTGCGCCGTGGACTCTTCTTTTAATGTTCAGGCCACCTGGGTAAAGGGTAAAAAGGTATTTAGCCTTTAAACTTTCAAATAGACGGTAACTTTCATGTAAGCTGTAGCAATGGATGTATTACTCTGGATACTGCTTGGGGCGGCAGTGATATGGTACTGGTCTGATACCAGTAAAGCCCGGGAAGTCGCAATTCAACACGGCCGACGAGCCTGCAAGGATATGAACCTGCAGTTTCTCGATGGAACTGTTATTCGATACTCAACCCGACCTAAGCGTGGCCCCAATGGTCAGATGTGTCTTTGTCGAGACTTTGGTTTTGAGTTTACCGATGATGGTATTCGTCGTTATACCGGACACATTCAATTGCTCGGTCAACGTCTGAAGAAAATGAATCTGGACTACCATCGTGAAGGAGAGGAAGAAGCCTCTTCCAACCTGATTATGGACGCTGAATATTCAAAGCTTCGTCAGAGTCAGGCTGCTTCTGCAGAAGAACACGAAGAAAGACCTAAAGTCGTTAACCTGACTGACTTCAGAGACAGCAGGAAACACTGATTCCCGCAGGCAAAGGCTATGATAAAATAACCTCATTAATTAATGAGGTTGTATCCATGGCCTATGCCAAAGACCTGAAAAAAGGTCACATCGTTCAAATTGAAAACAACTACTACATTGTTCGTACTCAGGACACCAAGAGCCCATCGGCTCGTGGTGCTTCCACTCTTTATAAGTTCCGGTTCAGCTCTGTACCCGGTGGCCAGAAACTGGAAATGACCTGCACGGGCGATGACCAGTTCACCGATGTTGATCTTCAGCGCCGTAATGTCTCTCTTCTTTATAAAGAAGGCGATGAATACACCTTTATGGACAGCGAAGACTACAGCCAGTTTCTGGTTAACGGCAGCACTATTGAAGAGCAACTTCTTTATATCAACGATGGCATGGAGAACCTGACCGCTATGCTGGTTGAAGGCCAACTGCTGGCCATTGAACTGCCAACTTCTATTGCCCTTGAGATTGTCGATACCTCTCCGGCTATTAAAGGTGCATCTGCCGCTGCCCGCACGAAGCCTGCCACTCTGAGCACAGGTCTGGAAGTTCAGGTGCCTGAATATCTGGCTATTGGTGAAATCATCAAGGTGAATACTGAAACCGGGAAGTTTATGTCCCGCGCCTGATTGCCCATTCTCAGACTAAGGTAGTACCTGGTACTACCTTCCCTCCCAAGAACGGCTATCTCATTGTTTCAATTAAAGTTTTAAGATTCAAAAAAACCATTTCAAATAGATATTAAGCAAAATCACGGTACTCCTTTAGATTAAACCTCCACATATATGAACTTATGCTTATTTGATGCCTCAAATATTGCAGTAACTATTCAATTGGAGGTGTACTATGAAAAGGAATTTCAAGAAATCAGCTCTGGCTCTAGCTCTCTGCTTTTCAATAAGCGGTTTTGCTTTCGCTTCACCCGAGTCGGAAAGTCTACTTAAGAAGCTGGATAAACTGAGCACCAAGCAGCTGAAACATGGCCCATTGAGGGAGAATGGCAGTGGCCACTGGACTGTTCATCTGAACACCAAACGGTCCTTTTTCGACATTGAAAATTTCAGTGAGATTGATGACAGGGAACTTCTCACTCAGCGTATTATTGAATCCGAAGAGCCTGATATCGTTGGATACACTGCTACCCGTGGCATTGATTTTTCATCCGCATTGCTTAATGGCAAGTCACCGGTTGAAATCACCTTAAGTAACTACCTTGAAGCACTCCATTTTACTCCCACTAAGACCAGAGAAAGTAACAATCGAAACAAGACACTCGAGCTATTTACTAAACTTTTAAAAGCTTATCTCTCGACCCCCTCTAAAGACAGCGCCCGAAATCCGGCTCAGAATCAAACAATTGTCGCCATGGCGGTACAGTCAGAAAACATTACTATTCTGGAAGCATTTGCTGAGCAGGGAGCCGACTTCAACCAGCGTCTGGGAGATGACAACCAGACACCACTTTTGTCACTGTTGAAGAAATACAACAGCACAAAAAAGAATGAAACAAAAAACACATTGATAACACTTCTTGATTATTATCTGCAGACGCTTCCTACCGCTTCTGAAATAGTTGATATAGATAAAGTAATCTCGGAAGTCGTTCAATCAGATATCCGCATAATCAATAAGTTTATAGCGAAACAAACAGATTTCTTTAGTCCTCATGAAAGTAAGGTTTCTCCCTTTGAGTCTGTTTTACAGAACTACCTTGATACGGGAAGCATTGAAAAAGTAGAAACTCTTTATCAGGCAGCCCTTGAAGATGAAAGTCTGGCCGACAGTGCCAGCTATCAGATGGCTCAGTACGCTATTAAGTATTCACGGAACAGCCTCTATAAACTGGTCATTGAACATCACCCTGATACATATACTACCTATGCTGCTGAACTGGCTGCCGAGTTCAACAAGAAGAGCCTTACCACGGATAACTTCAGCCAGTTCTCCTCACTGCTTGAGCTGGCTGGCACAGAAAAAATGGCCGAAACCGGTATCACAAAAATCGCAGGTTTGGCTGACTTTGCTTTACAGGCTACCAGCCAGCATGACATGAATACCTTAACTAAGTTGAATGCACTTCAGGTTGACTTCACTGCAAAGTCAGACGAGAACCAGTCACCGTTATTGGAAGCCTTGATAAAGTACAACGAGGCAAGTGACGATCGTTACTGGAAGATGGCCGAGTTAATGCTTAATCAGGTTAAGTCATACTCAGGCATTCCAGACGAGAAAACCGTTCTATTGCAACTCTATAGAACAAAAGAAATTGAACTTATTCAGGACGCTGTAAATAAAGGCGCTGATTTCTCCAAACCATTGAATGATCACGGCCAAAATGCTTTGACGATGGTTATCAGCGAAAAGTTTGACAGAGAACTCATCCAGTTTTTCTATCAGCAGAACCCATCTACGAACAGTGCAGAAAGTATTGCTCTAGCGGCAATCGGAGCGGGTGATAATGAAACCTTAGACTGGATCTTCAGCCAGACTCCTGAATTAATGGACAGTTCCAGAGTTGTGATGATCCAAAAAGCACTCAATTTAAAGAGTGCGGGTATGCTTGAAAAGCTTATGCCTCTCTTCAAGACAAAAGATTTTTTTGAGCTTTACAGCAAAATCAAACCCCTTTTCAACATGCAGCGTGATCTATCTGAACAGGCTCGTGCACACTTTCAAAGTAAACTGGATGAATTGAGTGTTGCTCAACTCATTGAACTCTCTGAAACAGTCGCACGAAAGAGAGGTAGCTCGATTGAACTTCTGAATCTCTTATCAGCCCGCCTGGAAAGAAACGAAAATGAGGTTGTACCTGCAATCAATCTCAATCATCAAATCTGTACGTCACCATATAATGCCGAACTGATGGCCACTATCAACCGGCTTGCCAAAGCTTCTGAGTCGGTAACGGCAGATGCAGAGAAAATGCTTCTATGCGCTCAACCTTATGGTGGCAATTACAGAACAATACCATCAGGTCTTGTCTATTTGATCGAACACTATTATCCAAACCATGTCGATGAGCTATCTCCAGAAACGGCAACCAAACTGCTCAACTGGGCACTGAGTTTTGCCCTGAATTACACAGAAACTAATGAGGCTTTAGTCCTGATGCCTGGTACAGAATTCCTGGTACAACATGGTGCAACTCTGGAAGAAAAGTACGACGTCGAAGATACCGACTTCACTGATCACAGACTGGAAAATCGTGTCGCACTGGCTCGCTACATGCTGCCTTTCCTGACGGCTTCCGAACAGGCTCGTCAGATAAAGTCCATCGTTGAGCAGGGAGATGTCGACATGATTGCTGCCTTCACCATGAGTCCGGGCTTCCCCGAAGTTATGAGCACTGTGTCTCCATCTTTAACCGAGCAGGGGCAGCAACATTACTCTCTGGAAGAATATGTCGCTCTGGGTGACTCGCCATCGCAACAAGAACTGGATCCTTTCGTGAGTCAAGCTGTTCTCGCCGCAAGCTGTCATTACACACCGACAGTGAAAGGCGCAGAGACTTTCGACCTGGCCACTGGCTATTGCGCCTCCATTCAGGCTGACAGTTGCCAGAATGAGGAATGCGAAAGCGATGCCAAAGCCAGACAAACAAAGTTACAACAGTGTCTGACAGGGCAGAATGAGCATGAGTTCTGCCAGCAGATGAACAAGCTGCTTCCAGAGGAAGCGAAAAAGCAGTTAAACCCTTAACAGTCAGAGCGTTAAAGCACCTCAAAGGCAGCTGGATGTGAATTCAGCGGCCTTTTTTATTACCTTTCTGAACATAAAAATTTATTGCCAAGTCAGACAGTCTACTCATATTACCCAAACGCAACTCTGATAGTCTGAGAATTCATTGGATGCATAAGAGTCTTTTGCGTAAAGTGCGCCGCGATATAAAAGATCTGTCGCCTTATAGCAAACAGCTGTCAAAAGCCGCTGTATTTCTGCTCATGGCGACTGTGTTGCCACAGAGCAACAGATCAATAAACAGATTGATTGACGCACACGCATTGAGGCATCTATGACCCAGAACGGGACCACAAAACTTTTCGCACTTTCAGCAGTATTTGCTGCCATGATTCCAGCTATGCAAGCCAATGCAGCTGGTTTTCAGGTAGGCGAACACAGTGCTGCCGGTCTGGGCCGTGCTTTTGCCGGTGAAGCCGCTATTGCTGATGATGCTTCTGTGGTTGCCCGTAACGTTGCTGGTATGTCTTTCCTGGAAGGTCGTACTTTTACTGGTGCAGTGTCTTATATTAAGCCGGTTGTTGAGATTGAGAATAATGTGAGTGGCGCGCTGAGCCCACTATCTCCGAGTGGTAAAGACAAAGCTGTAGCCAATGAAGCGATTGTTCCTGTTTTCTACTATGTAGCTCCTGTCAATGACAAACTGAGCTACGGCGTTGGTGGCTTTACTAATTACGGCTTTACTACTGACTTCAGCAAGAGCACTGGTGTTACCCCTGCTGCAGACTATTCAGAAGTAATGAGCTACAACCTGAATGCCAGTTTGTCCTATAAACTTCAGGACAACCTGAGCGTTGGCTTTGGTGCGAATGCTGTTTATGTTAAGGCTCAGCTTACCAATACTCTTGGTTTTGATATTCCGACCATGGGAATTAAAGCTGGAACATTAATGGATGTTAAAGGTGACGATTGGGGCTATGGCTGGAATGTTGGCATTCTCTGGGAACCTGTTTCAGGAACTCGCATCGGTGCCAGCTATCGCTCTTCTGTTAAAACGACTCTGGAAGGCAAGGCCAAATCTGACATTGTCAATGGCACTATTACTCCAACAGATTACAACAGCAAAGGTTCTGTCGACCTAGAGCTACCGTCTATTGCTGAACTCTCCGTATATCAGCAGATTAATGAAAACCTGGCCGTTCATGCCAGTTATATGAAGACTGGCTGGTCCAGCTTTGAAGAAATCGTAATCGATCTTGATAACGGCGCAAAAGTTGTTGATAAACAAGGTTATAACGACGCTTCCCGTTGGGCTGTTGGTGCAACATATAAGTATTCCAAAGCATGGACTCTTCGTGCAGGTTACGCCTATGATAATAGCCCTGTTGGCAACGTAGACCGTAGCTTCCGTATTCCAGACACTGATCGACAGTGGTACAGCTTTGGTGCTAAATACAAACTCAATAGCCAACAGAGCATTGATCTGGGTTATGCATTCCTGAAGGCTGATAAAGCCAAGATTGAAGATGAGTTTGAGTTTGCTGGTAATAGTCTGGCTAAATTCGAAGGTGAAGTTGTCAGCGGCAACGCCCACATCTTCAGCATCCAGTACAACCAGACATTCTAACTGTTTGATTGCCTGAGTAATCCGCAACACACAGCTACGGCAATTACTTAAACACCAAACCCGCTTCTCCGGTTAGGATAAGCGGGTTTGGCCGTTTGTAATAAAATGTTTCTATACGGCTCGAGCTTTTGGAGTTGTTTATGAAGCCTGACAATCTGCGTCGTTATGATCTCAACCTGCTGGTTGTTCTACACGTATTGCTCGATGAGTGCAGTGTCAGCCGTGCAGCAGACCGTCTTCATCTCAGCCAGTCCGCTATCAGCCGCTCACTTGGTCGTCTTCGCGATATCTTTGAAGATGAACTTTTTGTACGACGCCCCCATGGTTTGCAACCAACGACCAGAGCCGTAGAACTTCAGGCTGAACTGGCCGATGTACTGGGCATGGTGTCCAGAGTAGTTGCTCCGCCCGAGTTTGATCCATCCCGCTGTAATCAGCAGTTTTCTCTCAGTATCATGGAACACCTTTCCATGCAGATCATGCCGCCACTACTGGCCAGACTGCGGAAGGAAGCGCCTAACGTAAAGGTACAGGTTTCCCCATGGTCTCGTCATAGCCTGAATGATATGTCGACTGGCAAGCTGGATATGAGCATCAATATCATTCCACTCGAGAGACCAGACCTTCATCGTCAGGTAATAGGGCCGGTTACTGCGAAAGTTCTGGTCGCCAAAGCACACCCGTATGCAAAACTGGAAAAGCTGACCAGAACTCAGTATCTGGCTTATCCTCATGTCAGCCTGACCATTGCCGAATACGCCGAAAACCCGTTTGCCAATAAAATAGCTATGATGCTGGCCAACAGGGATATTATGCTGTCGACAGCTGACCCGCATCTGGCTTTTGAAGTGGTCAGCCAGACCGATGCCCTGATGATTGGTACAACATCCCTCAGTCGTTTATTGCTGGATCGCTATCAGTTAAAAGCGGTATCACTGCCTGATGAAATGACCGACCTGTTTTCCCATTACCAGTTAACCTGGCATCGTCTGATGAATCAGGATTCTGCTCATATGTGGTTTCGTAGTCTGTTGTTTGAAGAGTGTCAAAGCCTGCTGCACGCTGAGGTTTCGCAAAAAGGCGCAGCATAGCGTTTATTTTTTGATCAACACTTGAACGAAGACATCGTGCAGGTAATATACTTCTTCAAATTCTGTAAGAATAAGCACGATAATGAATGAAATACTGGAGTTGCAGTCAGGACAAGTAGCCTACATCAGTAGTTTAATGGCGGGCTTCTCCCTGTCTATTGCTGTTCAAATCATTCGCAGTAAGAACCTTCAGGGCATCGCAACTGTCAGCTATATCCTCTTTACCCTAACAGCCCTTCTTTTCCTGATTGCACTCTATGTTGATGTATCTTTAAACCTTCGCCTGATAGGTATAGAGAACTTTGCCGATGAAACACTGAAGCAAATTGCGACCATACGATCTATCAGCACCTCCATTGCAACATCAGCTTTCTTTTTATTTATCCTGTCTATTGGTCTGGTGGGTTGGCTTCGTTCAAAACGAGCCGGTATTTTTTCCACCATTCTGGTTCTGCTGTCTCTGGTCACTATAGCAACGGTCAGAAGTGTCATTTCAGGGTTGCCTGTGTAAGAGGCTGTTTGAAAAGTATCTGTCCTTTTTAATCAGTGACTCAATATCTGTCCCAGGAACTGCTGAGTACGCTCGGATGCCGGATTACTGAAGAAAGTTTCAGGAGAGGCTTCTTCAATAATCTGGCCATCGTCCATAAAGATCATTCGATCAGCTACAGTCCTGGCAAAGCCCATTTCATGAGTGACACAGATCATAGTCATACCTTCATGGGCGAGCTCCGTCATGACGTCCAGCACTTCCTTGATCATTTCCGGGTCAAGGGCTGAGGTAGGCTCGTCGAACAGCATGACTTCGGGATTCATACAAAGGCTTCGAGCGATTGCCACTCGCTGCTGCTGACCGCCAGATAGCTGGCCAGGGTATTTATTAGCCTGATCAGGAATCTGTACTCGTTCCAGAAACTGCATCGCTGTTTTTTCTGCTTCAGCCCGGCTCTCCTTTCTGACCCAGACAGGAGCCAGAGTGCAGTTTTCCAGTACCGTCAGATGTGGAAACAGATTAAACGACTGAAATACCATTCCTACGTCGCGACGTATCTTTTCGATATTCTTGAGGTCACGGTTCAGCTCGGTACCATCAACAATAATCTGCCCTTCCTGATGCTCCTCAAGGGCATTAATACAGCGAATCAGTGTTGATTTACCGGAGCCGGAAGGACCGCAGATAACGATTTTCTCGCCTCGCATGACCTTCAGATTTATATCCCTGAGCACATGAAACTGGCCATACCATTTGTTGACCTGAGAAACTTCAATAACAGGCGACAAAGCATCTTTATTGTTATCCATGTTCAGCATATTTTTATTCTCAAAGTCCATGATTTTCAATAAAGAGATCACTTAAAACCCGTGATGCCAGAGCACCCGAATTCATCTAGTGCTCCTGCCTATTATTTTCCAGACTCTGGCTGTAGCGGGACATTCCGAAACAGAAGATCCAGAATACAAAACCAACAAACAGGTATCCTTCCGTTGACGTACCCAGCCAGGCAGGGTCATTGAGACCAGCCTGAACAATAGACAGCAGATCAAAAAGACCAATAACCAATACCAGACTAGTGTCCTTAAACAGGGCGATAAAGGTATTCACAATGCCGGGGATAACCAGTCGAATGGCCTGGGGTAAAACTACCAGACACATACTTTGCCAGTACCCCATTCCGAGGCTATCACTGGCCTCCTGCTGACCTTTGGGAATCGCCTGCAAGCCACCTCTTACGACTTCCGCCATATAAGCGGACTGGAACATAACAATACCAATCATTGCCCGTACCAGCTTATCGAAGACAATTTCTTCCGGAACAAACAAAGGCAGCATAACTGAAGCCATAAAAAGAACAGTAATCAGAGGAACACCGCGCCAAAGCTCGATGTAAACAGTGCAGAAGGTTTTAACCACCGGCATTTCCGAACGCCTGCCAAGCGCCAGCAAAACACCGATAGGCAACGAAGCCAGCATACCGTACATGGCCAGCACCAGCGTCACCATCAGGCCACCCCAGTCATGGGTATCAACCGGCTCAAGGCCTAATAGTCCACCAGCAAGAATGATCCAGGAAGTCACTGGCATCACAATCAGGCCGTAAGCAAGGCTGTACTTTTTGCCAGGCAGTACTGGAATCATCAGCCATGCAAGCACCGCTGCCAACTGAATAAAGAACAGATCTACACGCCAGCTCAGCTCTTGTGGATAGAAGCCATAGATAAACTGATCAAGACGGGATGAGATAAAGGCCCAGCAGGCTCCCTCAGAACTGCATTCCGAGCTGCTTGCTCCTGCCCATGTAGCGTCAACAAAAGCCCACTGAATAAACGATGGAATCAGACTGAACAGTCCGTAAAGGATGGCAACCGTAACCAGACTGTTTGTAGGTGTCGCAAACAGCTTTTCACGACACCAGCCAATAAAGCCCACAGATAACACCGGTGGTTTTCGGGCTTCAATCATTTCTCTTTGCATTCTTTAGCCCTCAGCGTTCAACCAGTGCAACCCAGCGGTTATACATATTCATTAACAGGGATACCGTCAGACTGATGGTTAAATAAACAGCCATGGTCATGGCAATAACTTCAATAGCCTGACCGGTCTGGTTCAACGTTGTTCCTGCAAATACATTGACCAGATCGGGATAGCCAATAGCTGTTGCCAGCGAGGAGTTTTTAATCAGGTTGAGATACTGATTGGTCAGCGGTGGAATAATCACTCGCATGGCTTGAGGAATCACAACAAGGTTCATCACCCTGCCCGGCCTTAAGCCTAAAGCAGCAGCAGCTTCCTTCTGACCTTTACTGACCGACTCAATACCAGAGCGGACTACTTCAGCAATAAAGGCCGCTGTGTAGATAGTAAGTGCAAACCAAAGCGCTACCAGCTCAGGTAGCAACCCTACTCCACCTCTGAAGTTGAAGCCTTTTAAGGCAGGAAAGTCCCAGTGCAGGCTGCCATTGGTTAGCCAGAAACTCAGCGTCGGCAAACCAAGCAGAACAGCCAGGCTGATAGTTTTAATCCAGGGTAAAGGTCTGCCGGTATTCTTTCGTTGACGTCTGTTTAGAAGAACAATGACGCCAACAATAACGACAGCGGCAAGAAACGCCCAGAAAGCGACCATACCGCCGGAATCAAGTACCGGAGCGGGGAAAAACACACCTCTAACATTGAGGAATACACTGTCGAAAAGAGAAATACTTTGTCTTGGACTCGGCAGTACACCCAGAACCGCAAAGTACCAGAAAAAAATTTGTAGCAGCAGCGGAATGTTTCTGAATATTTCGATATAAACAGCTGCGATCTTTGCCAGCAGCCAATTAGAAGAGAGCCTGGCAACGCCCATCAAAAAACCAAGAACAGTAGCGAACAGCACTCCCAGAGAAGAAACCAACAGCGTATTCAGCAACCCCACCACAAAGGTATGCATAAAGCTGAACGATTCGTCGTATTCGATCAGTGTCTGGTTGATACCAAACCCTGCGGTTTGCGAGAGAAAATCAAACCCCGTGCTGATACCACGGCTTTCAAGATTGGTCAGAGTATTGTTGACGATCCAGGCTCCACCCAGGAAAACCAGTGCAATCAACAGTACCTGAAAAAACACCGCCCTCCAGGCCGGATCTCGCCAGAGTCTTAGTAACATAGAACTTCTTTTTTATTATTATTTTTTGTTGCCAACCTTATCTTTGATAAAAGCCAAGGCTGGCATGTCAGGTTATAAAAAACGCATCTGCTATTAACGGAATGGAGGTGCGTACAGAATGCCGCCATCGCTCCACAGCGCATTCAAACCACGTTCAATTTTAAGAGGTGATCCTTCACCCACGTTGTTTTCAAAAATCTCACCGTAGTTACCGACTTGCTTGATCACCTGGTAAGACCAGTCATCATTCAGCCCCATCCCTTTACCCTTAGGACCTTCAATTCCCAGCAGGCGTTTGATGGAAGGATTAGTAGACGACTTCATCTTATCGATATTGGCAGAAGTGACTTTCAACTCTTCGGCATTGATCATGGCCGAAAGAGACCACTTCACAATATTGAACCATTGGTCATCACCCTGACGAACCAGTGGACCGAGAGGTTCTTTGGAGATCACTTCAGGTAGCACTACTGCCTTGTCGGGCTTAGACAATCTCAGTCTCAAAGCATAAAGCTGTGACTGATCTGAAGTCAGCACGTCACAACGGCCTGAATCAAAACCTTTGGCAGTACCATCGGAAGTATCAAAAACCACTGGCTGATATTTCATACCGTTGGTTCGGAAGTAATCTGCAAGGTTCAGTTCTGTTGTCGTACCGGACTGAATACAGACAGCAGCACCATCCAGTTGTTTGGCACTGGTTACGCCCAGATCCTTGCTGACCATAAAGCCCTGACCGTCATAGTAGGCAACACCGGCAAAGTTAAGGCCCAGAGACGCATCACGGGTCAGCGTCCAGGTGGTGTTTCGAGAGAGGACATCTATTTCACCGGATTGCAGCGCGGTGAAACGTTCCTTGGCGGTCAGTGGAATGTATTTCACCTTATCCGCATTGCCTAAAACAGCAGCGGCTACGCCCCGACAAACATCCACATCCATACCGGACCACTTGCCTTTATCATCAGGACTGGCAAAACCGGGAAGGCCAGTATTCACACCACAACTCAGGAAACCTTTTTCTTTTACGGTTTCCAGAGTACTGCCATCTTCATTAGCCTGCAGGCCGCCTGAGGCAACCAGTAGAGCGGGTAAGGTTAGTTTGACAAGTGCTTTCAACATAAAGGGTTCCCTGCTGTTATTATTCTTGTGCGCTTCCAAACCTTAACCTTTCAAGCATTTGCAGGCAACCGCACGGCACTGGCTCTCTCGTGATTAAAGAATCAGTTGTCTGCTCAGGAAACGAACAAAATTATTTTTGCTATCTCCCCCTCTCTTTGAAACTTATTGAGCCCACCGGTGTCTCAGCTATTTATTTAACATATAAGGATTAGCTTATATGAATGCATATACACTTTTAAAACGGCTTCCGAGCCTTCTTCTTCTCGCTTTGCTCTTTTTTGGAAAGGCTGCTCTCGCGGAAGTATACAAAACAGAATACTCATTTAGAGACGCTGATAGTGGTGATCGTTATGTATTTGATACGGGGGAAGTGACGGATGGGAATGCCCATATCAGCTACCTGATGATTTACTTTGATAACCCTGAAACAGACACCGAAGCCTTCAGAACGACTACCATAGACCCTTACAAAGCTTGCCTTCACACTGAAATCAGTAAAGTTTTCTTCGCTACCAATGATTCATTGATCAGCTCTGCCATTCCCGAACGATGTGATTCCAGACCGATTAATAATTCAACCTTCAAGTGGCTGGGCCTTGATGAAAAAGTGCTTTCTGGTCCCAATGCAGGCAGCCCTGTAGTGGGCTATTTATTTGAAAAAGGCAGTAGCGCCTCTGTAAAGCATATTTATGATCTATTCGAAGATCTCGAATCACAGAAGGACATAAATGTTGGTACTGTTGTAGAACTGAAAAAATTAAAAGTCATCATTCTGGAGTGGTTGAAGCAGTAAGCATTACCCGATCTACCTGTCGGAACCGAGAGCTGTAGGCAGAAAACACCTGACGAAGCATCTCTCAACCATAGTGAATCAGGTTCTGGTTCCTAACCGCATTTACCGAAATAGACTTTGTGGTAAACTTCGCAACTCCGCAGAAGTTAACAAGCGATCTGTTACAACATGACTGACCATTTGAGCGAACACTACAAGGCCATTATTGAATCTGTTGGTGAAGATATTCACCGTGACGGCCTGCTCGATACCCCCAAGCGCGCTGCCAAAGCGATGCAGTTTCTGACCAAGGGCTATAGCCAGAGTCTGGAAGAAATAGTTAACGGTGCCGTATTCGAGTCTGATATCAGCGAAATGGTTGTCATCAAGGATATCGAGCTTTATTCCATGTGCGAACACCATATGCTGCCTTTCATTGGCAAATGCCATATTGGCTACATTCCTGATGGTAAGGTTCTGGGACTGTCCAAATTCGCGCGCATCGTTGATATGTTTGCCCGTCGCCTGCAAATTCAGGAAAACATGACCAAACAGATTGCTGATGCCATTATTGAAGCCACTGGTGCCAAGGGTGTTGCCGTAGTCATTGAAGCAAAACATATGTGCATGATGATGCGTGGTGTTGAAAAGCAGAATTCCTCTATGACCTCCTCCGTAATGCTGGGTATGATGCGTGATAACCAGCCAAGTCGTGACGAGTTCCTGCAGTTTGTAAGAAACTGATTCACACTCTGAGCGTTGAAAACCCGGCAATGCCGGGTTTTTTTATACCCCTCCCCCTGCTTCTTTACAAATTCTACCCTTCTACCAAGCTTTAAAGTACGTAGACAAAACCTGCTTAGAACCTTTTTTCCCCGCTGGTCAAACTGACATACCTCTTAACTGACTACGCATACAATCTCATTGACTCTTTCTAAAATCGGCATAACATATAAAGTAATATTTATATGTATACTGAGGGTCACATTATGACCACCTGCTCCACTCAAAAAAGTTGCTGCTCCGGAGAAAGCAAACACCAGCCTCTTTCCTCTTTGATGGACTCAGCAACTCGACATAAATGGAAGCTGACTGGGATGGACTGTGCCAGTTGCGCAGGAAAAATTGAAAAAGCCTTGAGAAGTGCTCCCGGAGTAGTGCAGGTCAAAGTTGCTTTTGCCACGGAGCGACTACTCGTTGACCTGAATAATGAGCATAAGACTGAAGCGGTAGAAAAAATCGTTAAAGGTCTAGGCTTTGGTCTGAAGAGTTTTGACCAGCCGGACACAGAAGATCCTATCTGGAAAAGCCATAGCACTTTCACTCTGATGGCAGTGCTGATGACACTGTCTTTCGTGCTGATGCTGATTAATCCTGAATGGGGCTCAAATGGCTTCATGGTTGCGACACTGGCAGGCCTGATTCCCTTTGCCAGAAAAGCTCTCACACAAATTAAAAATGGCACCTGGTTTGGTATCGAAACCCTGATGACAGTGGCCGCCTCCGGAGCACTGATACTGGGTGAAACAACAGAGGCTGCTCTGGTTCTCTTCCTGTTTACTATTGGCGAACTGCTGGAAGGTTTTGCTGGCCGCAAGGCTAAGGCTGGCATTAAGAGTCTGATGCAGCTGACTCCAGATACCGCCTGGAGAATAGAAGGTAACAATAAAATTGAGGTGCCCGCAGATTTCCTGACACCCGGTGAGACCATCGAGGTTCGAGCAGGCGGACGACTGCCTGTCGATGCGGTCCTGATCAGTGAAGCAGGCATTTTTGACGAAAGCGCACTGACTGGAGAATCCATTCCGGTCAACCGTAACACCGGTGAGAAAGTTCTGGCTGGATGCCTGGTGGTTGATCAGCCAATACGCCTGACTGTTGTATCCGAACCTGGCGAAAGCGCTATTGATCGCATCATCGACCTTATAGACGAAGCGGATGAACGTCGTGCGCCTATTGCACGCATGGTCGACAAATTCAGTGCCTGGTATACACCACTTGTGATGTCTATTGCCGGGCTGGTTTTTCTTTTACCACCACTACTGACTGACGCCAGCTGGAATGCCTGGGCTTACAAAGCTCTGGCCTTGCTACTGATCGCCTGCCCTTGCGCCCTGATTGTCTCAATTCCAGCAGCTGTTACTTCAGCATTGACCTCCGCATCCCGCTTTGGTGCTCTTATTAAAGGTGGCGCGGCTCTGGAACAAATGCGACTGGTAAAATGGCTGGCTCTTGATAAGACCGGAACATTGACCGAAGGCAAACCGAAAATTACCGGCATTCATACGACAAACGGAGATGAAGCGACGGTGCTTCGTCTGGCTGCTGCAATAGAACAGAACTCCAACCACCCACTGGCAAAAGCCATCGTCAGTGAAGCTGAAAAACGTGGCATTCACCTTCCTGAAGCCGGTGATATTCGGGTCCTTCTGGGTCGTGGCGTTAAAGGTTCTGTTGAAAACAAAGTGATCAAGGTCATCGCTCCACGGCATGTTGATATAGAAAACCCATTGTCTGAACAGGTATCCAGACTCGAAGCAAAAGGGAATACCGTTGTTGTCGTTATCTCTGACAACAGTGTTATTGGCCTTCTTGCGATGGCAGACTCTCTTCGCAAAGATGCCATTGTCGCCATTGAGCATCTGAATAAACAGGGCGTGAAGTGTGTCATGCTGACCGGCGACAATCGTCGTGCTGCTGCTGCGATTGCGAACCAATTGAGCATCGACTACGAAGCAGAACTGATGCCTGATGATAAAGTTAAGGCCATTCGAAGAATCCAGTCCACCTACCACCAGCCAGTTGCCATGGTCGGTGATGGCATAAATGATGCCCCGGCACTGAAAGCGGCTGAAGTGGGAATTGCCATGGGTAAAGGCAGCGATGTAGCGCTGGAAACAGCGGATGCAGCACTGACCCATGAACGACTGACTGAACTGCCGAATATGATTGGCTTATCTCGTCGAACCGCTCGGATTATTCGTCAGAACATTATCCTGGCTTTGGGCATAAATACTCTGGTATTGCTGACTACGGTTTTTGGTATCACTGGCTTGATGGCGGCGGTTATGTCCGACACTGGCGGCACGGTTCTGGTAACCCTGAATGCGCTGAGATTAATGCGAAAGAAAGACTACTGATTAGCTTTCACTTCTTTAGCTTTTATATCGTTAGCTTTCATATCAGTAACGGCAGGTCTTAGAACCATGGACTTGCCGGTTGCATCAAACTCAAGACCATACTTCTCTTTGATATATTCCTTTCTATCTGGCCTGGTCTGCATCCGAAACTGCTTCCAGCTACTCTCATCATCAATCATTCTTTTAATAACTTCTGCTACCTCAAGCGCCGGCTGCCCTTTTTTCAAGCCCTTTTCCAACGCCTTTCTAAAGCCTAGCCATTCAGTATGAAAATGATCAGGCAGGTTCTTATCGTCTGCTAACCAGGCTGACTTCTTTATCTCGGTTCTTGTATAACCAGGCTCTATCACCTGGCAATGCAAGTTCCATAACTGCCCGTCTGACTGTTTCATGGTTCCCAGATACCCTTCCAGTGCCGCACAAGCACCTTCAAGTCCAAACTTTGTTGCAGAGTAAGCATCCATCATAGGAATACCAAAAGCACCCGCCAAAGAACTTACGTTAATAATGCGGCCATAGTTATTCTTTCTCATAACAGGCAGAGCACGTTTCATTAACAACATGGGTCCTGTGAGATTAGCTTCAATTTGTCGCCTTATTTCATCATCTGGCAGTTCTTCTAAAGGTCCATAAACAGCCATTCCTGCGTTGTTGACTAAAACATCCAGCCGTCGCTCTTTCTTTCGAATGGTTTCAATGGCGGCCGTCATGCTTTCCGGACTGGTATGATTAAGATAAAGCATGGGAATACGCTCAATCATCTTTTCATCAGCCAGCATGGACGTTCTATAAGTTCCATAGACACGGTACTGCTCAGGGTATTCTGCCAGCAAATTAACCAGCGCCTTGCCAATACCTTTGCTGGCTCCAGTGACCAGCACAACTTTGGGCTGAGCCAGCAAGCATGGGCTCAATAGCAATAATAGAATTGAGACTATTGTTCTCTTCATAATTACCGACAGCTCTCGAATGCCTGAAAATTAGTTGTCGTAAGCAACCTGCTGGCAAGCCTTACTGGCTCATACTGAATCTTAGAACAGTAAAGCAGTTATGAATGATGGGACTGTTGAAAGTTGTAAAAGATCTTGATTGGATTTTCTAAACCAGATCTATCGTTCTATTAGTAGCCAGAGATATAAAGCAGGAATTAGCAGAACTACCATTGTCGGCTACCCTGTCTGTTAGCTTATGTTTGCTTCAGACAGAGTACCCTTCGATGTTCATCAAACGTCTCATTCCTGCTCTGGCATTACTCAATTGTATGACCATGCCAGTTTTTGCTGACAGTGTTCCTGATATGGACAAAGTTGAAGCCCTGGTAAAAGACAGTGCTAACGAAGTTGGCTGTTACCACTATTTTGCAGTAACTCGCCAGACGCAGAAACAGAAGAAATATCAGGGTATTTTGAAACTGAGTGGCCTGTTGCACAAAATGGATGCAACAGAAACCAACTTTGCGATCGGATATGGTGTTGGCAAGATTGAATACAGCCTTGCTGATAAACCACAACTGCGTAAAGCTGTATTCAAGAAGCTGGCCAGAAGCTGTAAATAAGAGGCTTTAAAAGTACCTGAAAACCCAGGCTTCTTGGCCTGGGCTCTTACTCGATAATATATTTTGAGTTATTCGACAGGCTTTAATCGAGCGGTGAAATGTCTGAGTACAGGTGGCTCATAGTCAAACGTCAGGCCCTTGATACTTTCACGACGCTGATAAACAGATACCAAAGCATCAGCAACAAAATCCATATGATCATTAGTGTAAACACGCCGGGGAATAGTCAGCCTTAAAAACTCCATAGGTGAGTGTTTCTGTTTTCCTGTCTCTGGATCACGCCCCAGTAACAATGAGCCAATCTCTACGCCTCTGACACCGCTTTCCAGATAAAGCTCATTAGCCAGAGCATGGGCAGGGAACTGATCACCTGGAATATGAGGCAGCATCTTGCCAGCATCAACAAACACAGCATGACCGCCCGTAGGGTATTGAATAGGTACGCCACCTTCCCGCAGCCGCTCACCCAGATACTCTACCTGACCAATACGATAAGCCAGCATATTCTCATCCATGGCTTCGTCAAGACCGATGGCCAGTGCTTCCATATCTCTGCCCGCCAAGCCACCGTAGGTAACGAAACCTTCCATGGGAACACAGCGAATCTGGCAGGATCGGAACAACTCTTCATCGTCCCGAATACACAGCAAACCACCTATATTCACCATCGGGTCTTTTTTAGCAGACATGGTCAGCATATCGCCATAGCTGTACATCTCGGCAATGATCTCGGGAATGCTTTTGTCCTGATAACCTTCTTCACGCTGTTTGATAAACCAAGCGTTTTCACAATAGCGAGCCGAATCAATCACAACAGGAATATTGTTTGCTCGAGCTATCTCACTAGCGGCCTTGATGTTTGCCATGGAGATCGGCTGTCCACCCGCACTGTTACAGGTAACGGTAACGATGATTGCAGCCACATTCTCTGCACCGTTTTCTTTGATGCCCTGCTCCAGAGCCGTCAGGTCAAAGTCACCTTTCCAGTCATACCAACTGGCCGTATCCAAAGCCATCGGCGTAAGGGTGTTGATCGCCTTGGCGCCATTCAATTCCACGTGGGCAGCAGTGGTATCAAAGTGATAGTTAGAAAAGAAAACTGGCTTATCGCCTTTCACTCGCTCAATCAGGCAAGGGAAGAGCACCTGTTCCGCACCACGTCCCTGATGAGCAGGGATTACATACTGGTAATCGAAAATCTCTCTGGCTTTGCGTTCAAGGTTCTGGAAGTTGCGGCTACCGGCATAGGACTCATCGCCCATCATCAAGCCAGCCCATTGACGGTCACTCATAGCGCCAGTGCCAGAGTCTGTTAGCAGATCAATATAAACATCTTCGCTGCTTAACAGAAAGGGGTTATAGCCCGCCTCTTCCAGAGCACTCTTCCGCTCCTCAGGAGAGGTCATACGGATAGGCTCAACCATCTTGATTCGAAACGGTGGTGGTAATATTTTTTTCATTGTTCTGAGAATCCACTAAATCATAGAAATCCCTGCCCGGAAGCAGTCTAGTCAATAAGTCAGAGGGCTATCAGAAATTGAGACGGGCAGCGGTACGTGATTGATCAATCACGTACCAAAAACTTATGCATGGTAGGGAAATCATTTTCATAACGGTCGTTTTACAACTCGGATCAGGACTGTTTTTGTTATGTTTTTTCGTTCGTGACTGCTTTATAGCAACCATAGCCCAACTATTTCAAAGCTGGGTCAGCCCGTCAAGGTTTACGGGCTGTATTTGATGAAGGCTCAGCCCTGGGGGGACGTTTTCAATTAGCTACTGTGGAAACAGTGACTCCAACTGAACATCCATATAGTCAGAAATATTAAACAGTGTTTCTTTCAATTCGGCACTTTGATGGGTCGTCGTTACACCGATGACCTTGGCTCCGGACGCTACGCCAGCCTTGATGCCGGCCAGAGAGTCCTCAAACACCAGGCTCTGATGTGGTTCAACGCCAAGCTTTACCATACAAAGTTGATAGATTTGCGGGTCCGGCTTACCCCGTTCAATCATGCCCTGATGCACCAGCGCATCAAACATGTCGCGAATACCCAGGCCATCAATAATAAAGTCCATATTGGACACAGGAGCAGACGTACCCACCGCCAGTTTGAAGCCCGCTTTTTTCAACAGTTTAAGGAAGTCTCTCAGACCATTCAGTGGACGCAGGTGATGTTCATAGAGGTCACGGAACATTTTTTCTTTTTCTTCACCGAGAGCAATCACCTCTTCTTCGGACAGCTGTTGTCCAAACATCATACGCATCAGTTCAGAGTTCACCCGCCCTGATATACGACGGTTGTAATCGCTGTCAGAAAGTTCCATACCATGACGCTTTAAAAACAGCTGCCAGGCTTTACGATGAAAGTCATTATTATCAACAATAACACCGTCCATATCGAACAGCGCAGCTTTCAGGGACTCAGGCATCAGACGTTTTTTCTCCGGTATTTTCAGGATAATCCGCTCTACAGAGTTTACTCTGAGAGAGCAATTCCAGACCGACATAAGTGGTCAATATAGTGCAGTTGGCGGCTAATTTATTGCTTTTTTTACTCGTAAAAAAGATAGACATA
The DNA here is from genome assembly GCF_009653635.1 of Endozoicomonas sp. OPT23. Classification (GTDB taxonomy): domain Bacteria; phylum Pseudomonadota; class Gammaproteobacteria; order Pseudomonadales; family Endozoicomonadaceae; genus Endozoicomonas_A. The sequence goes on from NZ_PPFD01000005.1 coordinate 499,147, forward strand.
AAAAAACGCTGATTTCACTAATGAAAGCAGCGCTTCTGAGAATGTTGACTGGAGCTATCTGCTTCAATCAATAATCAACTCTATTTAAGGATCAGGTCCAGTCAAGAATCACTTTGCCGGACTGACCGGAGCCCATGATTTCAAAACCTTTCTCGAAGTCGTCCACACTCATGCGGTGAGTAATAACCGGAGAAATATCCAGACCGGACTGCAGCATGCTGGTCATCTTATACCAGGTTTCATACATCTCACGACCATAGATACCCTTGATCACCAGACCTTTGAAGATGACCTGGTTCCAGTCAATGGTGGTATCGCTGGAAGGAATACCCAGCAGAGACACCTTACCGCCGTAGTTCATCGCTTCCAGCATCTGCTGGAACGCACGACCATTACCAGACATTTCCAGGCCAACGTCAAAGCCTTCGACCATGCCCAGATCTTTCATGACTTCCGGCAGCTCTTCCTTAGCCACGTTAACTGCATGGGTTGCCCCCATCTTGCGAGCCAGATCCAGACGGTATTCGTTAACGTCAGTAATAACGACGTTTCGAGCACCTGCATGCTTGCAGATGGCTACGGCCATAATACCGATAGGACCAGCACCGGTGATCAGTACATCTTCACCGACCAGATCAAAGGACAGCGCGGTGTGAACCGCGTTACCAAATGGGTCAAAGATAGACGCCAGGTCATCGCTGATATCATCAGGAATAGGGAAAGCATTGGTGGCCGGAATGCAGAGGTATTCTGCGAAGGCACCTTCACGGTTCACGCCTACACCAACGGTAAAGTTACACAGGTGACGACGACCGGCACGACAGTTACGGCAATGTCCGCAAGTAATGTGGCCTTCACCGGAAACACGCTGGCCGATTTCAAAACCACGAACACCATCGCCCATCTCAACGATTTCACCGATGAACTCATGGCCTACATGCATGCCAACCGGAATAGTCTTCTGTGACCACTCATCCCAGTTATAAATGTGCATGTCCGTTCCGCAGATGGCCGTCTTACGGATCTTGATCAGAACATCGTTGTAGCCTGGTTCAGGCCTGGACTTTTCAGCCATCCAGATGCCTTTTTCGGCTTTCAGTTTTGCCAGGGTTTTCATTACGAAATCTTTTACCTGCTTGTATGAAAATGACTGCTACTCAATTGTGTCGGCAGCAACCACCTACTACTCATAACTTTGCCAGCATAGTGAGATCTTCACAATGCCGGCAATTCATTCAGGAGGTTCTCAGGTGGACTCTCTGATTAAGAGATCACACCCAGCTCACGACCAATCTTGGCGAAAGCAGCAATAACCTTTTCCATATGTTCCTTGCTGTGCGCCGCAGACATCTGGGTACGAATGCGAGCCGCGCCCTTCGGTACTACAGGGAAGGAGAAACCTACTACATAGATGCCTTCCTGAAGCATTCGTTCCGAAAATTCTGCTGCCAGAGGCGCTTCACCCAGCATAACCGGAATAATGGCGTGATCCTTACCAGACAGGGTAAAGCCCAGTTTTTCCATTTCGGTACGGAAGAATGCAGAGTTATCACGCAGTTTCTGGCGCAGGGCTCCGCCGGTTTCCAGCATGTCCAGAACCTTGATCGAGGCGCTGGCAATGGTTGGGCACAGAGTATTAGAGAACAGGTATGGACGGGAGCGGTTACGCAGCCAGTCGATGATTTCCGGATGACGGGAAGCCGTGTAACCACCGGAAGCACCGCCGAGCGCCTTACCCAGAGTACCGGTAATAATGTCAACACGATCCATCACGCCACAGTGTTCATGAGTACCACGGCCTTCTTGGCCAACGAAGCCTACGGCGTGGGAATCATCAACCATCACCATGGCATCGTACTTGTCAGCCAGATCACAGACACTTTCCAGATTGGCGATCACGCCATCCATTGAGAAAACACCGTCAGTAGCAATCAGCTTATAGCGGGCACCAGCTTCAGTGGCAGCTTTCAGCTGCGCTTCCAGGTCAGCCATATCATTGTTGGCGTAACGGAAACGCTTGGCCTTGCACAGACGTACACCATCAATGATGCTGGCGTGGTTCAGAGAATCACTGATGATGGCATCTTCAGGACCCAGCAGGGTTTCGAACAGGCCAGCATTAGCGTCAAAGCAGGAAGAGTAAAGAATGGTGTCTTCCATACCCAGAAATTCGGAAATGCGCTTTTCCAGATCTTTATGAACGTCCTGGGTACCGCAGATAAAACGTACGGAAGCCATGCCGTAACCGTATTTATCCAGCGCCAGTTTTCCCGCTTCAATCAGCTCGGGCGCATTGGCCAGACCAAGATAGTTGTTGGCGCAAAAGTTAATAACTTGCTCACCGGTGGTTACGGTGATATCCGCCTGCTGCTGGGAATTAATAATCCGTTCGGATTTATACAGACCTTCGGTCTTCAGCTCTTCCAGCTGCTCACGCAGTCCAGCGTAAAAATCGGCTTTCATTTCAGCTCCGCAAGAAGTGAAAAAGTAGGTGAATGAACACCCAATTGTAGATGAAGCGCAATAGTGAAGTAGTAACCCTCTGTGCTGTACCAGCATTTGTACTTATTTTCACCAGATAAGAACATTTATTACAAGAAATTCACTCTTTTGAAACAGGAAGTAGTCGCAACCGGCCTGTTGGAACTTTCTCAAATCACATAAGTCATATACCTCCAGCTATTTCATTAATTAAAAGAGAGCGAACACGTGAGAAACATATTAAGAAAAGCTTGTATGGCAAGCCTGTTGCCTTTTACTGCACTCTGCTCAATAACAGCATCAGCTGATTCCGTAACTCTTGATTTGGATAGTACGTCTCACTTCAATACAAAATGCTCATACAATGTTTCTATGAAAGAAACCGGTTTCACCACTCCAGTTCCGCATGTCCATGAAAAAGAGCTGGTTTTAAATCCACTAATTAAGCTGTATTACGTTAATAACACCATAGATGAAGGCATGCCATCTGAAGGGATGAAGGAAATGATGATGGTCATTCCTTATGATAAGAAGGGGAGTGGCATTGTTGAGCAGCCAATGTCAGTAATAGATGAGAATGGAGGTGTAGACTACAGCGCTCCCCCCATCCTGTTCAAAAAAGGAGACTACGAAATTACAGAGCATCACTGTAATCCGTAAAGCCTAGAGTTTTCTCCCCGGTTAAAACCAAAACAGCTGGAAAGAATACTCAATAGATTCTTTCCAGCTGGATATGTTTAACCAATAAAGTTTTTTTTAAACTTTATTCAGCCAACTCTTTAATCAGCTGTGGTAACTCGCTTACCTGATTCAAACTGAACAAAGTCTGCTCTGCCAAAGACTCACTGTTAGCCTGATCAAGCAGAACGACCAACCCGGCTTTATTCAACGCTGACACCTGAACAGCGATTTGTTCAGAGCAGTCGCTTAACTGAACAGCCAGAATACCGGCATCAAACAGTTCGCGTTCAACCAGATCAAGATTCAAGTCAGAACTCACGGAAATTGTTGCTGCTTTATGACCAAGACGACTGGCTCGCTCAGTATCTGATACTGGCTCAAGCTTGCGACTGGCATCAGCCTGACCTTCAATCATACCTGCGGCAACAGTGGCGTTGGTCAGTCGATCGATGACAATGAAGGCACCAGTCTGGCGGTTATTGCCATAAGGATCAAAAGCTACTGGCTGAGTCAGTGACAGTTCACAGGACGCAATCTCGTTCAGAGCCAGTTCATCGGCCTGATGCTTTTCCATAGTGTTGACATCAACACGATGGTTAATCGCAGCAAAACTGCCCGCGACCTTGGCTGAAGCAAACTTCACCAGGTACTGTTTACCCGGTTTCATGGCCTGCTCTGCCATCCAGACGACACTGGCATTCAGACGACTGGACACCGGAATATCATCTTCCGCTTTGACCAGCATATCGCCACGGCTGATATCGATTTCGTCTTTCAGAGTCAGGGTGACTGCCTGGCCGGCAAAGCCTTTATCAAGATCACCATCAAAGGTAACAATACGATCAACGTCACTTTCCAGACCGGAAGGCAGAACCTTTACCCGATCACCCGGCTTAACGATGCCGGAAGCAATGGTTCCGGAGAAACCACGGAAATCGAGATTCGGACGGTTAACGTACTGTACTGGCAGACGGAAGTCGTCCAGATTACGATCATTGGCCACTTCAACAGTTTCCAGCACTTCCATCAGCGTCTGGCCAGTGTACCAATCCGCCTGAGAACTGCGATTAACTACGTTGTCGCCTTCCAGAGCCGAGATAGGCACAAACTTCACATCACCCAGATCCAGTGATTCAGCAAAATTCAGATACTGGTTTCGAATCTCTTCAAAACGTTCCTGACTGAAACCCACCAGATCCATTTTGTTGATGGCTACAACCAGATGCTTGATGCCCAGCAGGCTGGCGATATAAGTATGGCGACGAGTCTGAGTCAGCACACCTTCACGGGCGTCGATCAGAATAATCGCCAGATCACAGGTAGATGCGCCTGTAGCCATGTTGCGGGTGTACTGCTCGTGCCCCGGAGTATCAGCAATAATGTATTTGCGCGACTCGGTGGAGAAGTAACGGTAGGCAACATCAATGGTAATGCCTTGCTCACGTTCTGCCGCAAGGCCGTCCACCAGCAGTGCAAGGTCAATCTTCTCACCTTGAGTACCAACCCGCTTACTGTCATTTTCAATAGCGGCCAACTGGTCTTCAGCAATCATACTGGTGTCGTGCAGCAGACGACCGATCAGCGTGCTTTTACCGTCATCGACACTGCCGCAAGTCAAAAACCTGAGAATCTCTTTTTGCTCGTGACGACGCAGGTATTCCTGAATGTCGCTGGCAATCAAATCCGACTGGTGACTCATCAGAAATACCCCTCTTGCTTTTTCTTCTCCATGGAACCGGCACTGTCGTGGTCGATAACACGCCCCTGTCGTTCAGAGGTTTTAGTCAGCAGCATTTCCTGAATAATTTCCGGCAGCGTTGCCGCTTCGGATTCAACAGCACCCGTTAATGGATAGCAGCCCAGAGTACGGAAGCGTACGTTCTTCATCTGAATCTCTTCGTCAGCTTCGATAGGCATACGCTCATCGTCCACCATGATCAGCACACCATCGCGCTCAACCACTGGGCGCTCTTTCGACAGATACAGAGGCACTATGGGAATATCTTCGAGATAGATGTACTGCCAGATATCCAGCTCGGTCCAGTTGGACAGTGGGAAGACTCGAATGCTTTCGCCTTTTTCCACTTCACTGTTGTAGATATTCCAGAGTTCAGGACGCTGGCTCTTTGGGTCCCAGCGGTGGTTCTTGTCACGAAAGGAATAAACGCGCTCTTTCGCGCGGGACTTTTCTTCGTCACGACGTGCGCCACCGAAAGCGGCGTCAAAGCCGTACTTGTTCAGTGCTTGTTTCAAGCCCTGGGTTTTCATCACATCGGTGTGTTTGGCACTGCCATGAGTGAATGGGCCTATGCCCTGTTCAACACCGTCCTGATTGATATGAACCAACAGATCGAGACCGTATTTCTTGACGAGTTCATCACGGAACTCAATCATCTCGCGGAATTTCCAGGTGGTGTCTACGTGCATCAGCGGAAAAGGCGGTTTGCCCGGATAGAAAGCTTTCATGGCAAGGTGCAGCATCACTGCGGAGTCCTTACCGATGGAGTAAAGCATGACCGGATTATCGAATTCGGCGGCAACTTCCCGAATGATGTGAATACTTTCTGCTTCCAGCTGCTTCAAGTGATTAAGACGTTCACTCGACAGCGGCTGGCTTGCACTGGCTGACCTGTTATTTGCTGGCATTGACCCGACCTGAAGCTGACTCTGATTCTTCTTGTGGAATAGCGGTTTTTGAGATCACTATTTTTGGAATTGCTATGAGTCGAATATTAGCAGCGGTTTTGATATATAAAACAAAAAACCTAGATCAATAATTTATAACAATATACTTACCCCTTTGCGGGTTGCTGCCATCCATGGCTGGAGATAAACCTTATCAGGGTTATTCAGTACTGAGCTTCTCCTCAGCTCCCAGCTCCTCGCCCAAGTATTGAAAAACCATGTTCACTAAAAGAATCTGCAGACCCTTGGTTGAATTCATTCGGTCACGATATTCCGTTTCAAGCTGCCCTAACTGCTCGTCCAGTTTGCTGTCTGAGAGCTCTAACAAATCGGAGAAAGCAAGCGCTCCTTCCTTACCTGTCACCTCTAACGAAGACGGTGAACGGTTCTTAACATATTCATTCAGAAATACATCCATAGCAGCTGTGTTCTGGCAGGCGTGACTTGCTGCTAACTGGTGCAACAGAATTTTATCATGAGTGCAGGTATGCTCCTGGTCTGGCAGAAGCTCACAAACCCGAGCAAGAAAACTCCCTCGATTTTGAAGGGATCGCCATTGATTTGCTTTTGCTTCAACAGCAACTTTAAACTTATCTTTATCTTCTAGTGATTTCTGGCCGCGCAACTCAGAGTAATATTGATATATTTTATTCAGGAAGAGTCTTTTTATCTCATCAAAGCTGACTTGGTGTGAGTTTGTCGAGACAGATTCTTCCTCTTCTGACCCAATCAAGCCTTTTTCCTGAGTGAATACCGGATAATGTTCATCATGAAACAGGCTCAGTTCAGAAAAGTTGTCGGTCTTTTTTCTTAGCCAGAGCAGATCAAGGAGTCTTAGCCGGTCAGTGATCCACTGTATCGAGAGCCCATCTACCTTGTTTCTGACAGCTTCTCGCAGAAAAGCCAGTTCATAGCCAAACTGATCCAGTAGAATGTCGCTGTTTACGGTAGCCTCCGTAAATATCACTGCAATAGAGATACTAGAGTCAGAGCAATCTTCATCAAACTGAGCAAAACCCCATTCTGTATAACAAGAGAGACCAAGCAAAAAAATAACTGTCCAGTGTTTAATACGCATTTTTCCTGACCACTATTTTAGTTGGGAAGCGTATGTATATAGACCAGATAATTAAACTTGAGAAACAGTGACAGGATTGAATCTACTGATAGACAAAGCGACCAGCAGATTCAATAAAAATAGACTTACATGAAAAGGGGAGAGATTGGTCTCGGTTAAACGTCAAACAGGAGAGTCAATATCGACATTAATATGTTCGACACCAAACTTATCTTCGAGCCATTTCCCTAACGCCTGAACACCGTATCGCTCAGTGGCATGATGTCCGGCACTGATATAATGAATGCCATTCTCACGGGCAAAATGCACCGTAGATTCCGAAATTTCACCGCTGACGTAAGCATCAACACCCAATTGCGCAGCATCTTCAATCAGCTTCTGCGCACCACCGGTACACCAGGCCAGTGTTTTAACCGGATGATCACCACCGGAGATCAATAAGGGTTTTCTTCCCAGTTTGATTTCCAGTTTGCGACCCAGCTCATCAAGCGTTAACGGTGAATCAACTTCACCCCAGCTACCAACAGAACGAGGTTTTGCTTCCATCCCGCCTTTCTCCTGCCAGCCCATCAGCTTGGCCAGCTGGGCATTGTTGCCCATGGTTGGGTGACCATCCAGCGGCAGGTGATAGGCAATCAGGCTGATATCATTTTTCAGCAGTGTTTCAATACGGCGTTTCTTCATTCCCACAACACTGGCGTCCTCTCCTTTCCAGAAGTAACCGTGGTGAACCAGAATAGCGTCCGCCTTCAGTTCTACCGCTTTATCAATAAGAGCCTGACACGCCGTAACGCCAGTAATGATTTTCTTTACTTCGTTTTTTCCTTCGACCTGCAAACCATTAGGGCAGTAATCCCTGAATAATTGCGGTTGAAGCTCTTCATCCAAAGCCTGCATCAGGTCTTTTAATAACACGCTCATAATGACTCCATGGGGCAGCTTTTATATGCCAGAACATATGAATTCATGGATTATCAGCCTACCGAGGTGGACTAATAATGATCAGATATCCCATTAAGTGTGCAGGCACACTTAGCCGACACTACCTGTTGACCTGATATTATGGGTAATATTAAAGAATACAGAGAGTAACAGCCTTGTAAAAGAGCCGGACGCTCTCCATAACGGGACGATTGAATACTCGCATAATGAAAAAGCTACTGAGCCAACTGCTGCTACCCGGCCTTGTCGGGCTTATCTTTGGACTTCTGGTCCTGCTTTTCTTTCCGGGTATTTCGGGAATGCCCCAGTTGAGTTTTTCCAATCTGGTGGATAAGGGTGAACAGTTACTGGGCGTAGGCCAGGTGACCTACAGCACCGCAGTTAAAAAAGCGGCACCGGCCGTCGTCAATATTGCCACCACTACTTTTACCAAGGGTGCGAAGCAATCAAACCATCAGAATAACCCTGCCTTTACGACTTACAATCAGGATGAAAAATCGGAGAAGAGCCTGGGCTCTGGTGTCATTATCAGCTCCGACGGTTTTCTGCTGACCAATAATCATGTTATCGCCGGTGCAGATCGTATTATCGCAGTGCTAAAGGATGGTCGTGAAGCCATTGCTGAAGTAGCGGGTACAGACCCGGAAACCGACCTTGCGGTGCTTAGACTGGACCTGAAAAAACTGCCCCACCTGAGCCTTGCCGATTCAGGGAAAGCAGAAGTCGGCGATGTGGTTTTGGCTATTGGTAACCCCTTTGGTCTGGGGCAGACCGTGACCATGGGTATTATCAGTGCTACGGGCAGAAATGATCTCAGTTTGAACACCTATGAAGACTTTATTCAGACCGATGCTGCCATTAACGTAGGTAACTCGGGTGGTGCGCTTATCAATGCCAGAGGCGAGTTGATTGGCATTAATACCTTATTGTTTTCCAGCGGCGGTGGTAACGAAGGCGTAGGCTTTGCCATACCGTCCAGCATGGCGCGCTTTGTCACCAAGTCCATCATTAAACACGGTCGTGTTATTCGAGGCTGGCTGGGCATTGAATCGCAACCACTCAGTAAACAGCTGGCTGATGCGTATGGTGTAGAGCCTAATTCCGGCATTCTAATTACTGGTGTATACAACAACGGTCCGGCAGATCAGGCTGGTCTACAGCGGGGTGATATTCTTACAGGTATCAATGGCGTCAGTACCAGTGACGGTAAAAAGGTAATGAATATGGTGGCTCAACAGCCTCCCGGCAGTGACCTGATCATTAAGATCATTCGAAACAATAAACCGGTATCAGTAAAAGCCAGAGTGGCAACACGACCTAATATCGTTAACCAATAAAATCTTGTAGAGCTTTCAGCTTAAGGTTGACCTGAAAGCTCTGATCATAATCTGAACCAGCCCTGCCACTGTGACAACCGTCAGCAAGCTCACCAGTATTAACTCATTACTGCTGCCCTGCCCCTGTAATACATCGAGTAAATCAGCAGCCTGATTGCCTACCCAGATAGACAACAATGTTCTTGGCAGCATGCCAACAAAACCTGCTACCAGAAACACCTTCAATGGCATTCGAATAGCCGGCATCAACAGGTTCATCAAAGCAAAAGGCAACACCGGAGAGAGGCGAACCAGAAACATCAGTTTCCACTTGCTGTTATTAAGATTTAATAAAGCCTGATGCACTTTAGGGCTGTTTCTGACACTCTCAAGCATCTTGCCGCCATCCAGCCATCGCCCTATGAAAAAGCCTAATAGTGAGGCCAGCATGTAAGCAGGCAACATCATAGCTACTGCTTGCCAACCCAGAAAAAAACCGGAAACCAGTGCAATAAAAGTACTGGGCGTTAACGCCACGGCCATGGTCAGGCTACTGAGCAGAAACAGAACTTGCCAGCCCGAATCAGATAGTTGTTGCAACATACGATGATGCTCAAGAGCTTCATTCGCCAGATACGCACTGAAAGCTAAAGGGACTAAACCAAGTATCGAATAACCAAGTATCGACTTTTGGTTTGCTTTTAGAAACTGAGTGTTCAACATTCTTTGCTGTTACAGCCTTAAAGGCTCAAAACCCTATCGGGATGCAGGCAATTGTCAATAGTGTGCATGCTCCTCCATTTTATTCTATGCCGATGTTAACGGAAAACGTAGAGTCGGATTATCACGAAGTAGTGTCAGAAATTCACAAGCCTTAGCCGCAGTAATTCGTTCGTTTGGATTACCCCGTAAAGTCAGGATAATCAAATCCACCAACCCGGGAGACTCAAGGTATACGTCATTAAAGTACCTTTTAATATAATCCATTTTTTCCTGATCATTCAGCTCTCCAAAATACAGAATATTACGGAAATCCTGACCGATCCTTGGAGTATCAACTACCCCTTTCTCAGAAAAGGATTCTGGCGTTTTACCACCGGCTATTCCCATCAAAGTAGCCCCAAGCGCCCAGACATCGAGTTTCTGTCCATAGCCAGAAACTCCTCGTCTCCCATAAATCACTTTTATCATTTCAGGTGCAAGATACTTGCCGCTCCCACAACTCGTTTTTGTCAGATCCTCCTTCCCTACAGATTTACTGAAACCAAAGTCGATCAACTGAAACTGCTCACTCTGACTGTTCCACATAATATTTCCCGGCTTCAGATCTCTGTGAATTATATTGTTGTTATGCAGACATGACAGACCACTGGCAACATCAATTCCAATACGTATAGCCATAGGGACATTAGCATCCGGTAATGCTTCATCTTCAATTAGCACCTGAAGATTCTCACCTTCAATAAAATCACTGACAACCAGCTCTACTTTATATTCCCTGAATGTCTCTTTTGGAATTTTCCGCACCTGCTCATAATCAGTAATGACAAGATACTCACCTTTGGTGTCTGACTTAGCCTTATGTTGGACAACAAGTGTACGGGTTTTTGCTATATTCGGATGCTTGGTGGCTTTCAAGCCTTCAGTTTCACCTCTTTCAAGGTTTGTAAACCAAAGATCGTTCACCGCCACCTTTTTAATCGCTACTTTCTGGTCTGCAGTCGTATCCAAACCTTCATATACAGTCGCCATAACACCGGGAGCAGAAAGCTTGCCAAAACGTTTTATGCCGATTTTGTCCAGAACACCAAAGCCATTATTGGACTTTGACATCTTATTTGCAGAACCCTGCTTTCGTTTGAGCGATCTCTCAGGGGAGCTAATCGCAGGTTTTGCACTGCTTTTGCCATAATGATTTGTTACAGCTGTGCTACCTGAAGAAGCCTGTAAAACCCTCCTTGGCCCAAAACGTGCGCAAGGTGATTTACTGCCCGCGACCGAATTTGTTAGCAATGCCCCTAATTCAGTACTCCTGTCTGTAATCATAAATTTCTCCATGAAGTATTTGCTACCGACAAATCAGAAAATATGGAATCTGCTAACTCCTTCTTCAGGTATCGAGAGGAGTAAGTTCCTTCGCTTTAGGATCTCTTCGAAGTTGTTCCAAATGCCTTACTGCATCCGACGCACTAATTCGAAGAGAGCAGTTCTTCCTGAACATTAAGACCAATAAATCAGCAAAACCGGGATAATCAATACACATATTCTTGCAGTGAACATTCAGAAATTCCTTCTTCTGAGAATCAGACATGTCCACAAAATTTGAAACATTCTTGATCATCTCAGGAGTTTTTACTTTGTGCTTAGGTCCCGTAGCACTAAGCTCACCGGGAACATAACCTGTAGCAAGTACCAGCATGACAGCTCCCAGGCTCCAGACATCGAGTTTGTGGTCGTACTTATCCGATGAAAAAAGCTCTGGAGCCGCATAAAGAGGGCTACCACAAGATGTTTTGGTTATATCCTGCCCTCCCAATGGCTTACTCAGGCCAAAATCGATCAGCTTCAATCTGATCCCGTCATATAAAATATTTTCAGGTTTAATGTCTCTATGTACGACGCCTGACGAATGCAAATGACTCATTCCTTTTGCCAGGTCAAAACCTGCCTTTATGGCAGTCTCTGGTGAAAATGATCCATAACATTTCCCTGAAGTGGGCTTCATTGCCTTATCAAGGCTCTCACCATCAATCAGATCACAAACTACAAGTTTCAATTCATATTGCCCCGGCTCCGCACGCAGAGCATCCAGTTCATTCTGACTTTTTACAAGAATGTATTCATTTGTACGAAAAGGCTTGGGCTGAAACACGATCGCATGAGTCTTAACTAAATTTTCATGCTCAGGTACTCTCAGTGCTGATATCTCACCTTTTTTCAACCCCATAAATTCATGGGTAGACGTGTCACTCGATCTCAGTTTGAACTTCCAGTATTTGACAGCATACTTATCTCCATTTTCAGTCGACATACAGCTGAAAACATCACAAAAGCCACCTTCACTGGAAATAATGCCCCCCTTCTTGAGTCCATATAGCCCCTCTAAAGCAGCCCAGCGATCACGATACACCCCACTTTTTATAGCCGCTGACTTCGCCCCTTTAACAGCAGTAACTTCTCGAGTATCAATTCCAGCGCCAGAGATGGATTCAGTTTTTGTTTGCTCAAAAACAGTGGCGGGAAGCTCAACTGCCTCAGGTAATTTTTTATAAGAAAATGGCTGTGCACCTACAAGCTTCTTTGGTGGTGCATCCATTTTCTCAGGAGAGTACGAATTTGCAGCTATTCCAAAAACATCCATGCCTGTAATCCTGTTTGAATTTTATTCTTGGATTAAAACGACAACAGATGGTTCATAACGAGGGTGTTAGATTAACTAACAGAAAGAACGTGGAGGCGGGTCCGCCCCCACATAAACAGCATGACTTTATTTTTTAATACGGTACTCAGCAGAACGGGCATGCGCTGTTAAAGACTCACCTCTGGCCAGCACAGAAGCGACCTTACCCATTTCAGACGCACCTTCCGGTGAGAAGTAGATAAGAGATGAGCGTTTCTGGAAGTCATAAACCCCTAAAGGCGATGAGAACCGAGCGGTACCCGAGGTCGGCAGAACATGATTAGGGCCTGCACAGTAATCACCTAAAGCTTCTGCGGTATAGCGGCCCATAAAGATAGCGCCAGCATGACGTATATCTTTCAGTAGTTCTTCCGGCTTATCCACAGAAAGTTCCAGGTGTTCCGGTGCAATTCGGTTCACCATTTCACAGGCTGCCACCATATCCGGCACATGAATCAGAATACCGCGATTATTTATGGATTCGCTGATAATGTCCCTGCGCTCCATGGTCGGTAACAGACGACTGATGCTTTCTTTTACCTGCTCCAGAAAACCCTTGTCCTGTGAGACCAGAATCGCCTGAGCATCTTCATCGTGTTCTGCCTGTGAAAACAGATCCATGGCTATCCAGTCAGGATTCGTTTTACCATCGCAGACCACCATGATTTCAGACGGGCCAGCAATCATATCAATACCAACCTGACCAAAGACTTCCCGCTTGGCGGTCGCTACGTAGATATTGCCCGGTCCAACAATTTTGTCCACCTTCGGCACGGTTTCCGTACCATAAGCCAGAGCCGCTACAGCCTGAGCACCGCCTACGGTAAAGACATGTTTTACACCAGCAACCGCTGCTGCTGCCAGAACCATATCGTTCACCACACCGTCCGGCGTCGGCACCACCATAATGATTTCTTTTACACCGGCTACATGGGCAGGAATAGCATTCATCAGAACAGATGACGGATAGGAGGCTTTACCACCAGGCACATACAGGCCCACCCTATCCATAGCAACCACCTGTTGCCCCAGCATAGTGCCGTCGTCTTCTTTATAGTTCCATGAAGACTGAACCTGTCGTTCATGATAACTGCGAATTCGACCAGCTGCAGTTTCAAGAGCCTGACGTTGCTCCTGCGGGATGCGCTCAAGTGCTGCTGACAACTGACTTTCATCAATCGTCAGCTCAGCCATAGAACTGATTGAAACACGGTCATACTGACAGGTGAAATCTACCAGCGCCTGATCACCCCGTTGCTGAATATCAGCAATGATCTGTTTGACTCTCTGTTGTACTGTTTTATCAGAAACTGCTTCCCAGGCCAGCAGTTTCTGTAACTGTTCCTGAAAATCACTGCTGGCATAATCCAGCTCTACGGGCTTAATCATGCCAATCACTCCTCGGATGCGGATCCTGCATTAACCGCAGTACCCAGTTGATCAAGCAGCTGGTTGATGGCTTCAAATTTCACTTTCATGGAAGCCTTGTTGACGATCAGACGGGAAGATACTTCAGCAATCATATCCCTAGGTTCAAGGCCATTGGCTCTTAGGGTGTTACCGGTATCAACAACGTCAACAATGATATCTGCCAGCCCAACCAGTGGAGCCAGCTCCATGGAACCGTAGAGTTTGATGACATCGGCCTGACGACCAATAGAGGCATAGTAACGCTTAGCCACGTTAACGAATTTGGTAGCGACTTTTAAGCGGCCCTGCTCCGGTACTTCATAACCCGTTCTGCACGCTGTCATCAGTTTGCAGCAGGCAATATTCAGATCCAGGGGTTCATAAAGCTCGGTGGAGCCATGTTCGAGAAGGACATCCTTACCGGCCACACCCACATCCGCCGCACCGTACTCAACATAGGTCGGCACATCACTGGCACGAACGATCAGCAAGTTTACATCTGGATGAGAGGTAGGAATGATCAGCTTTCGGCTCTTAGCCGGGTCTTCAACCAGTTCAATACCGGCAGCTTTCAGCAGCGGCAGGGTATCTTTCAGGATTCGCCCCTTGGATAAGGCGATTGTAATCTGTCTGGACATCCGACTCAGTATTCCTTCTCGTTATTGCGGTCAGAGAGTCCGTATTCTATAGCAAATCACTGAATTGAACAGTCTCTATAGCTCAACACCAGCGCACAGAAAGCCACCAAATATAACAGGCGACTTATATTTTTCTGTGCCATTTTATTATTTAGTTCACATAAGGAAGTACTGGAATGAAACAAGCCAAGCTGCATTTAGCTTTATTGCTATTAACAACGATATCTTCATTCGTATACAGTTTTGAGTTTACCTGTCCTGATACCAAATCAGTCACCTTGACTAAAAATAATAAAAGCGGCCTTTGGGAGGCGAGCTTCCCGAAAAAAATTCATTTAAATAATTTTATTCTCACTGCACATTATTCTTCTGACGGCATCATATCGGAGGGAAACAGTCGCGTCGATAACGCAACACTTGAAGACACAGCTATGGTTGATCATCTATCTCTGACTTATGTCAGGCATCATCAAACTGACCGCTATGCCTTCCCTGAAATAACCTGTTTTTACCAGAGCACGTTATTTTCTTCCCTGATGATAGAGCTAACAATAACGTCAGTATCTTTCCGTAAAAACCCTGAGATCTCATTAGCACTCAACCCTTCTGATTTTTTTCAAAAAAGCAGTGGTTCATTAATCTGCGACGCATCTAATAATGCCTGTTCTTTTGAAACCCCTCCCTTTTCAATAGTTACAAATGCATCAGGTAAAGAACGAGGCAGAAACATTACACTTTATGATATTTACGTAGGCACTCATCATTCAAATATCGAATTGAGTTATGAAAACAGGACTCGATACTATAACTTTTATTACAAACACCTTAGTGAAGACGCTAAGAACTGGCCTAAGGTGTCAGTGAACGCTGGTGCGAATACCGCCCTGATTACAGAGGATGCCGTTTTCCTCCCAGAGGATAAAAACCTTGTTCAACAGGGAAGAGATGAACTCGATAGCCCTTGCACACAGCAAGGCAGTATTATTAGCTGTGAGTGCAGTCCGGAAATGCTTCAAACTATTATCGGTGAGTATGAGTGGGTACAACTGAATATTAATCAAGATACTGATAAAGAACAGTTTCAATGCAAAATTCAGTATATGCCTAACCATGAGGCAGCAGAGTTTAAACTAAATAATAAAAAGAGCGAGCTATAAGGTGGTTTTTATAAAAATAACTCAGCTTAATGTTCGGATGAAATGCAAACCCATCTCTTTTGGAAAAATAATATGAGACTCACTTTAATATGAACTACTTTATTAGAAAATAACAGACAACAGTATTTGCATGAACCTAACAAGAATAACTACCAATAGCTTTGTGTTCGCCATACTGGCTTTATCGCCAACTATCGACGCATTAGAGTTCACCTGCCCAAACTTTGAATCCATCTCACTCAGCAGAGATAGTGCGACTGGATTATGGAGTGGGTTATATGAAACCGCACCGAATGATGAAGAACCAACTCTGGTTGCCAAAATCAGCATCCCCTTTAAAGAAGATTATTTAACTCTTAAAAAACTCAACATTTCAGAACAACAACTTGCCAATCCTTTTGAAGAATCAAAACTAAAATTCAAAAGTATGATAACCACACCAAAAACTACTCGAGCATTTTCATACAACCACTTTATAACGTGCAGATATAATGCTCTAACAAATGAAAAACTAGAAGTTGATTTAAATATAGATTCGATCTCACTAAAAGAATCACCTGAAGTTAATTTGATACTGCACCCAAGGGGCCCATCGGGCGGAAAAACCACACCTAATGACGAAAATTACGAAGAGATACACTGCCACGATCAAACTATGTGTAGAATGATACCGCATAGATTCTCATGGTATTTTTCAAGAGATGATGCATGCCTGGAAAAATCGCAGAATGGTGTCGATTGCTTGAAGAATGACAGTTACCTTACTCTCCCCTATAAAATAAGAGGGAGGAGTTTTGGTTCTTACATACAATATTTTTATTTTGATTATATTACAGCTGACTTTCAGATTCCTGAAGGTATATCTGATGCTGATCCGATTCTTTCATATGATTGCGATACCGAAAACTGCCAGGAAGAAAACCATCATACGGCATATACCTCAAAGCACGCTCCATTATCAATCGCAGTAAATAGTTCTGCCATGGACTTCATATCTTACTTAAGCAGCACTGGAAATAGTAAAGAACCATGTAAGAATATGGATTCATATACAGTTTGTGACTGCCATCACTTGGAAAATATATATCAAAAGAAATGGGGATGGATAATTCTGGATATGAAACAGACTTCAGAATTAGGAAGTGAACTTAAGTGTCAAATACTGCACTCTAATAATTAAAAACAGAACTGCCAACAAACAGAGAGGGATATGATTCTCAGAAATTTAGAGCGCAGACAAGGAAAAATACGAATTAGATTTTTAAAATAATATTTTTCCCCGGGTATTGGTTCAACCACCAATACCCGGAGCCGTCTTTTATGCCGAAACTCGACGAATCTTCGCACCCAGAGCCTGTAATTTCTCTTCGATACACTCATAACCACGGTCGATGTGGTAGATACGTTCGATCAGGGTATCACCTTCCGCCACCAGCGCAGCAATAACCAAACTGGCAGAAGCCCGCAGGTCTGTGGCCATTACCGGTGCAGCTTTCAGCCCCTCAACACCTTTGATGATGACGGTGTTGCCTTCAATCTGCATATCCGCACCCATGCGGTTCATTTCCTGAACATGCATGAAGCGGTTTTCAAAGATGGTTTCCGTGATGCTGCCAACGCCTTCGGCAATCAGGTTCAGAGCAGTGAACTGCGCCTGAATATCTGTTGGCATGGCCGGATAAGGGGCAGTCTTCAGGCTGATGGCCTTTGGACGCTTGCCGTGCATGTCCAGCTCAATCCAGTCTTCGCCCCACTCAACCGTCGCACCGGCTTCACGCAGCTTCATCAGAATGGCATCGAGAATATCCGGCTGCGTGTCTTTCAAACGCACACGGCCACCGGTTGCTGCAGCAGCAATCAGATAAGTACCGGTTTCAATACGGTCAGGAAGCACGGAATAGGTACAACCGTGCAAGCGCTCAACACCCTGAATACGAATAATGTCAGTACCCGCACCTTCAATCTTCGCACCCATGGCAATCAGGCAGTTAGCCAGATCAACCACTTCCGGCTCACGAGCCGCGTTTTCGATGATGGTTTCGCCATCAGCAACGGTAGCAGCCATCAGAAGGTTTTCAGTACCGGTTACCGTAACGGTATCCATAAAGATGTGAGCACCCTTCAGGCGCTTCTCAACACTGGCCTTGATGTAACCATCTTCAACCACGATGTCTGCGCCCATAGCCTGAAGGCCACGAATGTGCAGGTCAACCGGACGACTACCAATGGCACAGCCACCCGGCAGGGATACTTCAGCACGACCAAAGCGGGCCAGCAATGGGCCCAGAACCAGAATGGACGCACGCATGGTTTTAACCAGTTCGTAGGGCGCACGCAGCTGCTTTATAGTGCTGGCATGAACTTCAACGTTCATACGCTCATCAACCATCAGATCGATACCCATGCAGCCAAACAGCTCAAACATGGTGGTAATATCGTGCAAGTGAGGCAGGTTGCAAACGGTGACCGGATCGTCGGCCAGCAGAGTTGCAGCCAAAATAGGCAATGCAGAGTTCTTGGCACCGGAGATACGGATTTCACCGTCCAGACGGGCACCACCAGTGATCATCAGTTTATCCATCATAATCAGTTACCTTTCCCGTCAGGTTAAGCCAGTTCCAGGCCTTTGTTTTTTGCTTCTGCTGGTGTCAGCAGGGTCATGGTAACGGCATGAATAGCACCGCTGGAGATGTGAGCGTTAAGATGCGCATAAACCATCTGTTGGCGCTTCACTGGCATGGCACCCTGAAACTGTTCGCTGACAACGGTAACACGAAAATCACAGCCTTCGCCTTCGACCAATACTTTCGCTTCAGAAATGTTGTCTTCCAGTAACGCCTTTACTTCAGTGGCTTGCATGCCTCTACCTCTTAAACCGTTTATCCCGCCTGCGCACAGGCTTTCCACCAGTATTGGGCAGAAAGGGCATTTATCGCGGGGAAATCGGGAAATAATATCGAACATTCAGCACACTGACCAGCAACAATGCTGGCAATGATAAGACGCCCGCAGCATAACCACTTCAGGTTGTATGACACTGATAACCGCATGCCCTGAAAAAAACGTTCTAAACCAGAGAGATCAGACCTTCAGCGCTATAGTAAGTTCCACTAAAGCAGAGGGTTCTAGAACAAAATCAGTATTGCAGAGAGTTCGTACACAACTATGTTAATAATTCATGGGAGAGTAATGAATGAAGAAACGATTCTTGGTACTGGTTACAATTATTTTTTTACATTCAATGTTGAGTGGCTGCTCTGCACAGTACCTTTGGTATGGTTTTCTTCAAAGCTTGATACACGAAAACTGTCATAGACTTCCTATGGAAGCCTATAACAATTGTATGGGTCAGGCTGGAATGCCAACCGATATAGGGTTTGGATTTCAGCCTAAATAACTGAAAAATGGAGTGCTATCTCTACTCTTTGCTATTTCAGTTCTTCGAGGATGCTTGAAAAATCTTTAGTACCATTTCCTTTTTTCTGATGTGCTACATAGAGATTTCTGGCATTACTGCCCATAGGAATAGCAGAACCACTTTTTAAAGCCATCTCTTCAGCCAGTCCCAAATCCTTCGCCATCAAGTCAACCATAAATCCTGGTTTATAGTCATTACTCGCCGGTGCTTGTTCCATGACACCCGGATAAGGATTATAAACTTCCAGTGTCCAGTTTTTACCGGAGCTGGCCAGCATGATGTCAGACAGGACTTTTGGATCAAGACCATTATCCACACCCAGCTGCAATGCTTCGGAAGTACCTGCCATTAATATGGCCAGCAGCATATTGTTGCAGGCCTTGGCAGTTTGCCCCGCGCCATGATCACCGGCATGGAACAGGTTCTTACCCATGGCATCCAGCACTTCGGTAGCCTGTTTGAAGGCTGCTTCCTTACCGCCACACATAAAACTCAGGGTTCCTGCCGCAGCAGCGGCAACACCGCCAGATACTGGCGCATCCAGCATATCGAAACCCTGTTCTTCTGCAGCAGCTGCCACCTTTTGTGCAGTTTCAGATTCGATGGTACTGCAGTCAATCAGCAGAGGTCTGGAAGAAAGCATACTCAGCAAGCCTTCTTCACCAAGGTAAGCGCTTTCCACATGCTTCCCTGCAGGCAACATGGAAATCACGATTTCGGCCTGTTGAGCAGCGGCCAGTGCTGTTTCAGAAGAATCAGCACCATTGGAAACCAGTCGGTCAACCACTTCCGGATTCAGGTCAAAGACCTTCAGAGAGTGTCCCGCCTTCAACAGATTTTCAGCCATTGGCGCGCCCATATTGCCGAGGCCGATAAATGCTACTCTTGCCATGTCACTCTTCCTTGTTCTCTATTCTTTCTTATATGGCTATTCTGTATCGGTGTTGGGCTTTGCTGCGCTCAACACCAACCTACAGGCATATGGTAAATTTAACGTATCAGCTCAAGCGCACCGTCGGCTAATAGACGACGACCAATAATGACCCGCATGATTTCGTTGGTGCCTTCCAGAATTTGGTGAACCCGAACATCTCGAACATAACGTTCCATCGGATATTCCCGTATATAGCCATAACCGCCATGAAGCTGCAGAGCTTCATTACAGATATTAAAACCCAGATCGGTAGCCAGTCGCTTTGCCATGGAGCAATAAATGCCAGCTTCTGTGTCTTTTTGATCGAGTTTGTAAGCCGCCAGACGAACCATCTGCCTTGCAGCGACCAGCTCAGTGGCCATATCAGCCAGTTTGAATTGAGTGACCTGGAAATCACTGATCGGTTTACCAAACTGTTTTCTGTCTTTGCAGTACTCTACCGCATGATTCAAAGCAGCCTGTGCAGTACCAATGGAACAGGTGGCGATATTGATACGACCACCGTCCAGTGCTTCCATGGCGATGTTAAAACCCTTGCCTTCGTCACCCAGCAGATTCGCTTTTGGTACACGGACATTTTCAAAGGTAATCATTCGAGTCGGCTGAGCATTCCAGCCCATCTTTTCTTCTGCCTTGCCATAATGAATGCCTTCACTATCAGCAGGCACCGCAATGGCAGAGATACCTTTCGGTCCATCCTGACCTGTTCGAGTCATTACCACCAGCAGGTCAGTATCGCCTGCACCACTGATAAATACTTTGCTGCCATTAATCACATAATCATCACCATCAACGACAGCAGACGTTCGTAATGAAGCCGCATCAGATCCTGAACCCGGTTCGGTCAGACAATAGGAAACCAGCTTCTCACCTGTCACCAGCTCAGGACACCACTGCTCTTTGAAAGCCTCTTTGCCATAACGACCAACAATATTAGTCGCCATATTATGGATGGTCATAAATGCGGTCGTTGCCGTACAACCCTGAGACAGCTCTTCAAAAATCAGACTTGCATCCAGCCTTGGTAGATCAAGACCTCCAATGCCTTCTGGCGCATAAAGCGCCATAAAGCCCAGCTCACCCGCCTGTTTCAGAACTTCTTTTGGAAATATATGTTCTGCATCCCACTTTGCAGCATTAGGAGCCAGTGCACCTTCGGAGAAGGCTCTGGCCGAGTCTACAAACGCCTGCTGGTCTTCATTCAGCGAAAAGTCCATTCCTTCCACCTCACTTCAGGTTAATGGTCAGATTCATCTGTTTGCTTTCAGTCTCTTGGTAAGTCCAGCGGGATGTGACCGTTTTGGTTTCGGTGTAGAAACGCACAGCCTGCTTACCATACGCATGAAGGTCGCCCATAAACGAACCTTTCCAGCCTGTAAATGAGAAGAACGGCAGAGGCACAGGGATCGGAACATTAATACCGACATTACCCACTTCAATCTCATGCTGAAACTTGCGGGCGGCTCCGCCGGATTGAGTGAACATGGATGTACCGT
Source organism: Endozoicomonas sp. OPT23 (assembly GCF_009653635.1). GTDB lineage: Bacteria > Pseudomonadota > Gammaproteobacteria > Pseudomonadales > Endozoicomonadaceae > Endozoicomonas_A. Next base: position 520,783 of record NZ_PPFD01000005.1, read on the forward strand.
TTCCGTATGGGTTGCGATTCACCAATGCGATAGCTTCTTCCAACGTATCAACAGTCACACAGCAAAGTACCGGCCCGAAAATTTCTTCACGGTAAATGCTCATCTCTTCATTAACGTCGGTGAATAGAGTTGGACCAACCCAGTTGCCATCAGGGTGTCCTTCAACCACTGCATCACTGCCATCCAGCAGGCAGGTCGCACCTTCTTCCTTACCAGCCTGAATAAAACCAAGCACTCGTTCTTTGGCGGCTTTATTAATTAGAGGGCCATAGCCCGCTTCAGGATCATTCCACGCGCCCGGACGTACTTCTGCGAGACGGTCTTTCAGTTCATCAACCCACTGTTTGCTCTCACCGACAAACACCGCAACACTGATGGCCATACAACGCTGACCAGCCGCACCAACAGAAGAACCTACCAGGTTGTTCAGCACTTGCTCTTTACTGGCATCCGGCATGATCACGGAATGGTTTTTGGCGCCTGTCATGCACTGAACACGCTTCATGCTGGCAGTACCGGTTTCATAAATATGACGACCAACCGGAGTAGAACCCACGAAAGAGGCAGCTCTTGTATCCGGGTGTTTCAGTAACGCATCAACCTGCTCCTTACCACCATGAACCATTTGCACCACGCCTTTAGGCACACCGGCTTCCACCAGCAGTTCAATCAGACGCACAGGCGTCAGAGGCACTTGTTCACTGGGCTTGAGAACAAAGGTATTACCGCAGGCAATAGAGAGCGGGAACATCCAGAGCGGAATCATGGCCGGGAAGTTAAATGGGGTGATACCGACACAGACACCCAGTGGTTGCACATAACTGTTGGTATCGACACTGTTGGCAACGTTTTCTACCGTTTCACCCATCATGCCGGAAGGAATATTGGCGGCCTGCTCAACCACTTCGATGCCCCGCCAGACATCCCCCTTGGCATCTTCAAAGGTTTTTCCCGTGTCCTGAGACAGCAGCTCACCCAGCTCATCGTGATGTTCTTTCAGCAGGGCCTGATAGCGCATCATCAAACGGGCACGTTCCGGAACAGGCACATTACGCCAGGTTTTAAAGGCCTCTTTTGCGCCTGCTACGGCTTGTTCAACTTCTGCTGGTGTTGCCATGGGTACTTCAGCCAGTAATTGCTGTGTGGCTGGATTGAGAACAGGAAGTTTTTGTGTGCTGGCAGATTGAACAAATTCGCCATTGAGAAATAGTGGTACCTGATGGGTCATGGTGCATCCTGTATTTATTATTGTTCGGTGTAGGAATTTATGACAAACCTTACCCTAAACGCTTACCTGTATGTCAATATCCAACCTATCAGCGAAATTAAGCCAATTGATTAACATTACTTATTTAAAAATCGAACCATATTAGATTTTTCTTATTTAAGAATGGGTTACCTGATGATTTAAAATGTTTTAATTCGATATCAGAGCAAGACTGCTGCGCTCTTCTACTACCATGGTCGTAGGTAGTTTCACCCTGATCAGCATTTACCCAATACAAACCACTATGCTAGCCTCGATAGCGACTTTTAGAAAAAACAAAATAATAACAATAAAAAGTAATCTGGCTGTTACCGTACAGCCCATTCTCAATAGCCAAGCTCAATAGAAAAATAACAAAAACAAAAGGCGTAACGATGAGTCAAAAGGAACCTTTCCTTGTCATCGAGAATGTGTCCCTGGCATTTGGCGGAGTCAAAGCACTGACCGATGTGAGTTTTTCGGTCAATCAGGGTGAAGTCTTCTCAATTATTGGCCCCAATGGGGCTGGCAAAACCTCCATGCTGAACTGTATTTCCGGACGCTATCACCCCGGAAATGGTTCTATTCGTTTTAAAAACAAAGAGCTGATCGGCCTGAAGCCTAATGAACGCTCGGTACTGGGGGTGGGTCGAACTTTTCAGAACCTGGCGCTGTTCGGCCATATGTCGGTACTCGACAATATTATGGTGGGTCGTCATCACCTGTTGGATAACAACTTTGCTACTGGCCCACTCTATTGGTTTTCAGGTGCACAGAAGGAAGAATTAAGTCATCGTCGTGAAGTGGAAGACATTATTGATTTTCTGGAAATCTCCCATATTCGCAAAAAACAGGCGGGCACACTTTCCTACGGTTTAAGAAAGCGTGTGGAAATGGCTCGCGCAATTGCCTTAAAACCCGATTTAATTCTTCTTGATGAACCCATGGCAGGAATGAATCAGGAGGAAAAAGAAGACATGGCTCGTTTTATTCTGGATTTAAATGAAGAGTTTGGAATGACCGTAGCCATGATTGAACACGATATGGGCGTGGTAATGGGTATTTCAAATCGCGTTATGGTATTGGACTTCGGTCGCAAAATTGCTGAAGGCCTGCCTGACGAGATCATGGCAAACGAACATGTTAAAAAAGCCTACCTCGGTGAAGAAGATGAATTACTGATGGAGGAAGCGTAATGGCCTTTGCAAATTTTAAATCATCTTCTTCACGGCTCCTTAGAAAAACAACCGTTGACGTTAAGGTTCAGGATACCTTTCCAAAAGTACTGGCCTGGAATGCCGAACATTTCCCCGATGATATTGCCATGCGGGAAAAAGAATTCGGTATCTGGCAGGAATACACCTGGCAGGATTATCACAACAAGGTTAAATGGCTGGCTCTTGGTCTGAAACATCTCGGTGTAAAAGACCACGAGGTTATCGCTATCCAGGGTGAAAACCGTCCGGAATGGCTTTGGGGTGAAATCGCAGCTCACGCTCTGCGCTGTTACTCCATGGGTGTTTATCAGGACTCGCTGCATGAAGAAACTGAGTTTCTGCTGAACTTCTCTGAAGCTTCTGTTGTGATTGCGGAAGATGAAGAACAGTGTGACAAGCTGCTGGAACTGGAAGACACCATTCCTCACGTGAAACTGATTGTATACTGTGATCCCAGAGGCATGCGTAAGTATCAGGACTCACGCCTGATAGATATCGATGATGTGATCAAGCACGGCAAACAGATTGATTTCCAGCTGCCCGACCTTTATCGGCAAATGCTGTCACTGACCAGTGGTGAAGAGCTTTCTATTCTCTGCACCACCTCTGGTACAACCTCTAGACCAAAGCTGGCAAAACTGCACTCAGGACACTTCCTTGATCATTGCTCTGCTTACCTCAGAGCTGATCCAAAAACACCGGGTGATAACTATGTCTCTGTACTGCCACTGCCGTGGATTATGGAACAGGTTTACGCCGTTGGTCAGGCACTGATTCAACGACAGATTATTAACTTCGTTGAAACTCAGGAAACACTGATGTCAGACCTTCGGGAGATAGGCCCGAACTTTGTCCTGCTAGCCCCCAGAGTCTGGGAAAACCTGGCAGCAGAGGTTCATTCCCGAATGATGGATGCCCAGCCTCTGAAGCAGAAGTTGTTCAAATGGGCGATGGACAAAGCTGTCAAGGCCAAGGAACAAGGCCGGCATTCAGTAATAGCTGACTGGGTATTAATGAATGCGCTTAAAGACAGGCTTGGCTTTTCCAACCTGAGTTCAGCCGCTACCGGTGGCGCAGCCATGGGACCTGACACCTTTAAGCTGTTCCATGCCATGGGTGTTCCCCTGAAACAGCTTTATGGTCAGACAGAAATGGCCGGTGCCTACACCATACACAAGGGCGATGACATAGATTACGAATCCGTAGGTGTTGTTTTTGATAATGCCGATCTGAAGATTATCGACCCTGATGAAAACGGTGTTGGCGAAATAGTTTCAAAAACCACTGGCATGTTTACCGGCTACCACAAAAATCAGGAAGCTTACGATGAAGACGTTCGTGACGGCTGGATGCACACTGGCGATGCAGGTTATCTAAAAGACAATGGCCACCTGGTCGTTATTGATCGTATCAAGGATATGGCAGAAACCGCTTCAGGCGTTCGCTATTCCCCTCAATATATTGAGAACAAACTGAAGTTCTCACCTTATGTTGCCGAGGCTGTTGCACTAGGACGAGGTCGTGAATGCCTGACTGCCATTATCTGTATTCGTTTCAGCATTGTTTCAAAGTGGGCGGAAGCGAAAGGTATTTCCTTTACCAACTACACCAACCTATCGGCACAACCCGAAGTCAGAGAACTGGTGAAGACAGCGGTTGATGAAGTCAACGAGTCCCTGCCGGAAAGCCAGCGCATCAACAAGTTTATGCTGCTCTATAAGGAGCTGGATGCCGATGATGGTGAGCTGACCCGTACTCGTAAAGTACGTCGAAGCGTGATTGCCGAGAAGTACGCTGACATTATTGATGCGCTTTATGGTGGTCAGGAGAAGGTGGATATCGACACCATGATTACCTTTCAGGATGGCAGTCAAAGTCGTGTACAAACCACTCTGGACGTGGTCAATCTGCACACTTCGGACGCAGCTATTAATGCAGCTATAGAAAAGAACAGTCTGAAAGTAAAACCTAATAAAAACGACTGGAGGCAGGCATCATGAACACTGAACTGTTACTTCAGCTGACCATCAATGGTCTGATTGTCGGCTTGCTCTATGGCGTTATCGCCATGTGCTTCGTACTTATCTATAAGTCCACTCAGGTAGTGAACTTTGCTCAGGGTGAATTCCTGTTAATTGGCGCCTGGATTTGCTGGGCAACACTGGTCTGGTTACAGCTGCCCTTTTGGCTGGGCTTTATTATAACCCTTGCCTTTATGACGCTGTTCGGGATTTTGATACAGGCCATCTTTTTAAAGCCCATGATTGGTGAACCGATTATTTCGGTAATTATGGTGACCATTGGCTTGTCGATGTTCTTTCAGGCGCTGATGAAGTGGATCTTTGGTGTTTCCGCTCAGAGTTATCCACAGGTGTTTGAAACCAGCACCGTCACCATCGGTGGTCTGAATGTCGAACTGGCTTATATCATGAGTCTGATCTTCTCCTTCCTGATGATGGCAGGCTTCTACTGGTTCTTCCGTTATTCCAGAATGGGTCTGGCCATGCGCGCCACAGCCTTCGACCAGCAGGTGGCCAGTAGTCTGGGCATCTCAGTCTCCAAAGTTTTTGCTGCCAGCTGGGCTATCTCGGCCATGGTATCGGCTACGGCCGGGATTGTTATGGGCATGGTTAACGGTGTATCTGATGCTTTGTCGTTTATCGGTATCAAGGTATTCCCTGCGGTCATCCTTGGTGGTCTCGACTCCATCGTTGGTGGTGTAGTGGGTGGTGTGATTATCGGTGTGCTGGAAAATTTGGCCGAGTTTATAGACAGCCAGTACTTACACGTCGGTAACCTTTACACTATTGCGCCTTTCTATGTGCTGCTGATCATTCTGGCGTTCAAGCCTTACGGACTGTTCGGTACCAAAGACATTGAACGTATATAACAGGGATTGTTGAATATGATTACTCTATCCATGCGTCCCTGTGGTGACTTTCGGACCACATACAAGGCCGATACGCGGATATTTGAAACCCGCTTTATTCTGCTCGCTACCATCCTCAGTGTTGTAGCCTTGTGCTTTGCACCACTGTTTCTGGATGCCTACTATCTGACTCTGTTTATTCAGATTTCCTATCTGGGTATCGCCGCTCTGGGTCTGAATATTCTAGTGGGCTTTACCGGCCAGATATCCCTTGGTCATGGTGCTTTTTTCGGCTTCGGTGCCTTTGCTTCAGCCTGGATCAGTAACAGTTTTGCTATTCCGGTCTGGTTATCCATTCCTTTGGCAGGTGTACTGACCATGGCCGTAGGTATGATGTTTGGTCTGCCTGCCGCTCGAATCAAAGGGCTCTATCTGGCCATCGCGACACTGTCAGCACAGTTTATTATCGAAGACTTCTTTGCCCGCGCAGAGTGGTTCTCTGGTGGTTCTTACGGTGCTGCTGCTGATCCAGTCAGCCTGTTCGGAATGAACTTCGACAGTGATCAGTCCTTCTTCTATGTAGCTCTGTTCGCCTTGGTGTTTATGTACCTCTGGGGCACTAACCTGATGCGCAGCCGAGATGGCCGGGCTTTTGTGGCGGTTCGTGATCATTACCTCTCTGCAGAAATCATGGGCATAAACCTGACCTGGTATCGCCTGCTTTCCTTTGGCGTGTCATCTTTCTATGCCGGTATTGGTGGAGCGCTTTATGGCCACTATCTCGGCTTTGTCTCGGCAGAGGGCTTTACCCTGATGATGTCGGTACAGTTTCTGGCCATGATTATTATCGGTGGTCTGGGTTCAGTTCAGGGCGCACTACTGGGCACTATTTTCATTGTACTGTTGCCGGAAGTATTGGAAGCGACGGTTTCACTGATTGGCTCTACAGGTTTGATGGAGCCGGGCACTCTGGTAGAGAACCTTGCCTACTTCAAAGAGATGGCCATCGGCCTGGTCATTATCCTGTTCCTTATCTTTGAGCCGGATGGTCTGGCTCATCGCTGGAAACAGATCAAGTCGTACTGGAAGTTTTATCCCTTTGCGTATTAAGCCAGACATACGACCAAAGTGTTCTGACACTTAATCCAGAAGCAAAACAACAATAATAAAAAGGAGAAACTCCGATGCAAAAAACCAGAATTCTAAAGGCGTCCGTTATTGCTGCTGCAGTAGGCACCCTGCTTACTATGCACGCAAACGCCAAGGAAAAGGTTTTTGTCGGCCACCTGGCTGATTACTCAGGTCCGACGGCTGCAGTAGGCAAGCACTACGCTGATGGCATCAAGGACACCCTGTCCTGGTTGAATAAAAATGGCGGCATCGATGGCACCGAGCTGGAATTCGAATCAGTCGATTACGCCTATAAGGTTCCACAGGCTATCAGCAACTATAAAAAGTGGACTTCCCGTAGAGATATGGTGGCCATGCAGGGTTGGGGAACTGCCGATACTGAAGCTCTGATCTCTTTTGCCTCAAAAGACAAGGTGGCAGTATTTTCAGCCTCCTACTCTGGTCACCTGACAGACCCAACAGGCAAGAACCCTAAAACCAAAAAGCCTGCGCCGTATAACTTCTTCTACGGTGCGTCTTACTCCGACACTTGTCGTGCACTGGTTCAGTGGGCCAAGAATGACTGGGAGCAGAAAGGTAAATCGGGCAAACCTGGCTTCGTGCATATTGGTGATAACCACCCTTATCCGAACGCCCCGAAAAAAGCTTGTGCCGAATACGCTCGGGAAATTGGCTTTGATGTAAAACCACCGGTTGTTGTTTCCATGAAGCCCGGTGATTTTAAAGCCCAGTGTCTATCCATCAAGACCAACGGCGCTAACTATGGTTATGTAGCTAACCTTGGTGGTTCAGTAGTTTCTCTGATCAAATCCTGCGATACCGTCGGTACCGATATTCAGCTGATGGCCAACATCTGGGGCGGTGACAAACTGACCTTTGAAGCGGTAGGCGAAGGCATAGACAACTATGTATTCCCGGCCATGACACCGTTCTGGACAGACAATGTCCCCGCTCTGGAAAACGTAAAAAAGATAGCACGTAGCAGTAAGCGCGATGACAGTTTCCAGACCCACCATTATATCCGCGGTGTCTGCACCACTCTCTATATGGCTGAAGCCATGAAGTGGGCCAAGGACAATGGCGGTATTACCGGTGAGAACGTTAAGAATGGCATGTACGTGAAGAAGAACTGGGTACCTGAAGGTATGGAAGGTGTTTGTCTGCCAGCCAACTGGGCCAGCGATGATCATCGTGGTATCAACACCGTCAATATCTATCAGGCCAAGTGGGACAATGGCGATATTGATGTGGGCCGTATATCCCAAGTTGAGCTGCCTCGTCGTGATGACTGGCTGGGATATTAATTTTTACTGAGCACTCTCTAGCCTCTACTGAAAAGCCGTACCGGAGTCTGTCGATTCCGGTACTTCGGAGCGAATTATGGAACCCGCAAGAAAAATAGAGACGGCAGAGCCGTTACTCAGTATCAATAATATTGAAGTGGTTTACGACGAAGTTATTCTGGTGCTTCGTGGTGTCAGCCTTGATGTACCTCAAGGTGAAATCGTTACTCTGCTTGGGCCTAACGGGGCTGGCAAGTCGACTACCCTGAAAGCCATATCCGGTCTACTGAAAACAGAAGATGGCGAAGTCAGTCGTGGCGAAATCACCTTTATGGGTGAGCGTATCGATAAGAAGAACGCAGAAGATATTGTTCGTTCCGGTATTTTTCAGGTGATGGAAGGTCGTCGTATTATTGAAGATATGACCTGCATCGAAAACCTTCGCCTCGGTGCTTACACGCGCAAAGAAAGCAATATTAAAGACGAGATTGAAAAGGTCTTTCACTACTTCCCTCGTCTGAAAGAAAGAACTGGTCTAGCTGGTTATCTGTCCGGTGGCGAACAACAAATGCTGGCCATTGGTCGAGCCATGATGGCACAACCCAAGATGATTCTGCTGGATGAACCTTCCATGGGGCTTTCACCGCTACTGGTAAAAGAAGTGTTTGGCATTATCGAGAAGATCAACAAAGAGCAGGGCATCACCATGCTGCTGGTTGAGCAGAACGCCAACTTTGCTCTCAAGTGCGCTGATTACGGTTACATCATGGAATCCGGCAAAGTAGTTCTGGACGGTACTCAATCCGAGCTTCTGAACAATCAGGACGTAAAAGAGTTTTACCTTGGCGGCTCTGATGAGCGTAAGAGTTTTAAAAACCTTAAGTCCTACAAACGTCGCAAGCGCTGGTTGTAAGTGTGTAGGCACACATAATCGAATATTAGGAGCCTGCCGGACTTACCACTGACCTACTGCGAAAAAGCCGGATTTGGCCATTTTTTATGATCCTTTTCGTTGAATAGCTCGCTATTCGCCTCAAATAATCATAAAAACTGTCTCAAACCGGATTTTTTCTCGCTACGGTCGGCTAAGTCCGACAGGCTCCTAGATTGTCATTTCCCCGCCTTAGCCGGGGAAATGACATATAAATTCATATGTCTGGGTACTTTAGGGAGATTAACCTATGTATTTTGATCAGAAAGAAACTTTCTCTCCTGAAGAAAGAGAAGAGTATCTGCTTGAACGTTTGAGAGAGACTCTGACTCTTGTTCAGGAGCAGACTGAATATTATCCAGACATTATTGGAGAGATTAATCCGGCTTCTTTTAAATCACTGGTAGATTTACAACAACTGCCTGTTACCAGGAAGTCGGATTTGATCCACCAGCAACAGCAAAGCGCACCCTTTGGTGGTTTGAACGGGATGGCTCCCGGAAAAGTTGCAAGACTGTTTCAGTCTCCCGGCCCTATTAATGAACCCGAAGGCAAAGCAGCAGATTGGTGGCGTTTGGGCAGAGCCTTCTACGCAGCAGGCTTCAGGTCAGGAGATATTGTTCACAACACGCTCTCTTATCACCTCAGTCCTGGCGGCTTTATTATTGATTCCGGTGCCAGAGCCTGCGGCTGTGCAGTCATTCCTGCTGGTGTTGGTCAAACCGAACAACAGTTGCAGGTTATCTCATCACTGAAACCTAATGGCTATGCGGGAACACCTTCCTTTTTGAAGATACTTCTGGATAAAGCCGATGCTGAAAACATTGATGTGTCTTCTATCGAGAAAGCTCTGGTAACGGGAGAACCTCTGCCTGAAGCTCTGAGACAATCCTTTATAGATCGTGGTATTTCCTGTCTTCAGACCTATGCGACGGCTGACGCAGGTTTAATCGCTTATGAGGTGGTTGATGAAGCCGGTATGATGGTTGCGGAGGATATTATTTTTGAAATACTCAAGCCTGGAACCGGTGAACCTGTTGAATCCGGTGAAACAGGGGAAATCGTTGTCACCACCTTTAACACAGAATATCCACTGATTCGTTTTGCGACAGGTGACCTGACCGCGGAATTAACTAAAACCGGAAGTTCTGGCCGAACCAATCGTCGTATAAAAGGCTGGCTGGGCAGAGCTGATCAGTCCACTAAGGTAAAAGGTCTTTTTGTGCACCCTAACCAGGTAATGGAAGTCATCAAGCGTCATCCGGAAATCAGTAAAGCACGATTGCTGGTTGAAACTATTAATGGTCGTGATGCCATGACTCTGGTCTGCGAAAGTGACAAAGAAATTGACCTGCCACTGGTAGAAAGCAGCCTTAATGCTGTTTGTCGTTTGAAGGGAAAAGTAAGTCAGCTTGAACCTGGAAAAGTAACCAGTGATGGACGTCTGATTGAGGATCTGCGCTGATCATTCAGCGCAGATCATCTGGAGTATTAAACTCAGAGCATTAAATTTAGAGTATTAAACAGGGCAGGAAGAGTCCTGAAGCACAGATTCAAGACCACAGACCTTAGCCAGTGAAGCTAACTCATCAGGCACCGAGGAGAAACACAGGCTGGTATTATGCTGATGTGCTTCACGAATCCATGAAAGACAGAGGGACAGAGTCGCACTGTCTCCTTTGTGCAAATCAGACAGGTCGATACGAATCGTTTCTTCCTGCTTCAGATCGCTGGCCATCAACTGCTTACCTTCAACTTCAACCTGAGCAGCATTCTCAAAGTTCACAGCACCTTTCAGCAAATAGCGGCCTGAATCCATTCGTTCCAGTGACATCAGTTTTTATCACCCTTCTTATTGCCGGATTCAAGAATTTCCGACCAGTGCTCCACTACGTAAGGCACTTTTTTGTGCTTATCCATAGCGTCTGCAAACTGTCCCTGGAACTGCTTGGCGATATTGATGCCTTCGATGGTCACATTACGGGCTTTCCAGCGACCGTCGATGTAAACCATGGAGTAGAACAGTTCAACACTGCGGTTGCTGGTCTTAACTTTCATCTTGACCGCAATACGTCCCTGCTTGCCTTCTCGGTACTGCTTCAGGACTTCAGGGGATGTTTTATCAACACTTTCGATTTCCAAAGTCGTGTCATCCAGTGACAACAGAGCCCTACCGTAGAAACGAATCAGACTGGTTTTAAATTCTTTCTGAAATCTCTCTACCTGAGCAGGATCACGGTGTGCAAATCGTCCCATTACGTAGCGGGAGATCTGATCAAAGGCTACTACTGGCGACAACAGGCGATCGACCTCTTTAAAGAAACCTTCCGGGTTCTTTTTATAAGCTGCCTTATTGCTCTGAAACTTATCCAGCAACTCTTTAGTAATTTGCTGAACTTCTACCTCTGGCGGCTCCATAACCGGAGCAGCCATTGCTCTGGCCGCCAAGCAGAGCAGAACCGTCGCTAAAAGGAATTTTTGAAATACGCTGATCAGTCTCATAGTTATCTCTCATCAATAAACTGCTATTGAGAAGCCCGTTTCACTGGTCGTCCTTGTTGACTGACCCTAACAGGAACTTGCCTATTAACTCTTCCAGTATAACGGCAGATTGAGTGTCCTCGAACCGGCCATTATTCTTGATGTAGTCAATTTCGCCACCGATGCTGACACCAATGTATTTCTCACCCAAGAGACCAGCAGTCACGATAGCTGCAGTACTATCGAGAGGAATATTGTCGACCTTGGAGTCAATTTCCATCTCAACCTTAGCCATGTAAGTGTGCTTATCCAGACCGATCTCGGTAACACGACCAATAATAACCCCGGCCATGACCACTTTAGCTCTTGGCTTCAGGGCACCGGTGTTATCAAACATAGCGGTGACAGTATAGGTTTGCTTACTTGAGTCCAGAGACAGGCCACTTACCTTAAGTGCCAGAACCAACAGTGCCAGCACCCCTGCCAACATAAAGCCGCCGACACTAATTTCGATTGTTCTCATCCGCATTTCAGAGATCTCCAAACATGACAGCGGTCAAAATAAAATCCAGTCCTAGAATGGCCATGGAGGAATACACAACCGTCCGGGTTGTGGCTCGGCTTACGCCTTCAGAAGTAGGCACCGCATCATAGCCCTGGTAAACAGAAATCCAGGTCACTACAAAACCAAATACCAGGCTCTTGATCATGCCGTTACCGATATCATTTACCACCCTGACGGAAGACTGCATGCTGGACCAGAAAGAGCCTTCATAAATTCCCAGCCAGTCAATGCCCACCATAGCGGCACCAAGAATACCCACCAGACTGAAAATGGCAGCCAGTAAAGGCATGGCTATCACACCCGCCCAGAACCGTGGGGCAATCACTCGTTTAAGGGGATCAACACCAATCATTTCCATACTGGACAACTGCTCTGTGGTCTTCATCAAACCAATTTCAGCTGTCAGAGCAGAACCGGCACGACCCGCAAACAACAAACCTGTTACAACAGGACCAAGCTCTCTTAACAGGCTTAGCGCCACCATCTGACCAACAGCTCCTTCCGAACCATAACGAATAAGAATGTTATAGCCCTGCAGTGCCAGTACCATACCGATAAACAATCCGGACATGATGACAATAATCAACGACAGCACACCAATGCTGTATAACTGCTGTGTCAGCAGCGAAAAGCGATTACTGAAACCGGCTCTGGAGAAAATAGCCAGAAACAGAAAAATTCCGGAACGCCCTACAGATTGAATCTGTTCCAGACCAAATCGCCCAAGTTGAGCCAATCGTTCACTCAAACCCGTCAAAATCAGACCTCCTGCCCAAGAATCGCCGAGCGGTAATCTTCCGCAGGAAAATGGAATGGCACAGGTCCATCGGACAGCCCGTTCATAAACTGTTTAACCCTTGGCTCATCAGAATTCATCAACTCGTCAGGTGCTCCCTGCCCTATCACCTTGGCATCAGCAATCAGATAGAGGTAATCAGAGATAGACGCTGTTTCATGCAGATCATGGGAGACCACTACGCTGGTAATACCCAGAGATTCATTCAACATACGAATCAATTTAACCAGTACCCCCATAGCAATCGGATCCTGGCCAACAAAAGGTTCATCGTACATAACCATGGCAGGGTCTAATGCAATAGCACGTGCCAGTGCAACACGTCGATTCATACCGCCGGAAAGCTCAGCCGGCATCAGGTTCCATGCACCCCGAAGCCCAACAGCTTCCAGTTTCATAAAAACGATGTCCCGAATCATGGCTTCAGGAAGCTTGGTATGAATTCGAATGGGGAAGGCCACATTTTCAAAAACAGACAAATCGGTGAATAAAGCACCGCTTTGAAACAGCATGCCCATTTTACGGCGAGCCTTGAACAGCTCTTCCCTTGAAAGGTCGTCCAGATCCTGCCCATCAACAATGATCGAACCTGCATCAGGCCGTAACTGACGGCCTATCAGGCGCAGCAATGTTGTTTTACCGGTACCGGAAGGCCCCATGATGCCGACCACCTTGCCACGGGGAATAGTCAGATCAATATTGTCAAAAATAGCTCGATCACCGCGATGGAATGACAAACCGCGAATCTCGATAAAATTGTCACTTGCCTCAGACATGAGCAGGCGATTCCTTGCATCTTGGTAGTACAGTATTCAATGGCTTTCTCCCTGAATAAGACCAGCTGAACACTGCTAAAAACAGCTTTAAGCGAAATACATATATTCCCTTCACCAAGAGTGATGGAAAAGCTTTCGCATTAAAAAGCATCAATGGAACATCTCTTCCGGTACGCTCCAGCAAAAGAGCGCCACCGTAACTGACAAGGGCTGCCTTCAAAATGTCCATTCAGATAATTATGTCGTTTTTCACACGTTTTTTGAACTATTAGTAGAATTCTCTAGTAGAACTCGTTGAGTGTGTAGCCACACTTAATCGAATACCAGATTGTCATTTCCCCACCATTGGCGGGGAAATGACATATGAATTCATATGTTCGGATACTTACTGAAACAACTCCATAGAGCTACCAATATTATCCGTCATTCGGTAACCTTCCGGTTACATTTTTTCGATGTATTTACATCACGGTCGTACAACATAAACCTGTTATAGCGGATCACCAGTGAAATAAATCTGCAACAACCGCTTAATCTTCACTGTTTTTCGGCAAATATCCAATATTAGTAATAACAAATTTACAGAGTATATCTATACATGCTGATCGCGCTGTTAGCCATTCTTGCCGGCTTTATTATTCTCACCTGGAGCGCTGATCGCTTTGTAGCAGGAGCCGCAGCCACTGCCAGCAATATGAATATTTCTCCGATGTTGATCGGACTGACAGTTGTCTCGATTGGTACTTCAGCTCCAGAAATACTCGTTTCCCTGGTGTCCGCTCTTCAAGGTTTTCCCACGCTGGCTGTCGGTAACGCCTTAGGTTCCAATATTGCCAATATGGGTTTGGTGCTTGGGGTAACAGCGCTGATAGCACCACTGCCCGTTAAGGAAGCCCTGGCAAAAAAAGAAATCCCGCTGCTGCTGATAATTACTCTCGCTGCAGGTGTCTGCCTGCTGGACGGAGCTCTGACTGCCGCTGATGGCATCATTCTTCTTATGGGTTTGATAGTTACCCTTTATCTGATGATTCGCTGGCAGAAGCAACACCCGGAAGATCCACTGATCGAAGATGAAGAAATCCCTGAAATGTCACCCGGCAAAGCCTGGTTCCTGCTTGCATCCGGTTTATTGTTATTACTCGGCAGTTCTCAGTTACTGGTCTGGGGAGCAACAGAAATCGCCAGATTCCTCGGTGTCAGTGAACTGATTATTGGCCTGACCATTGTTGCTATTGGTACAAGTCTTCCAGAACTTGCAGCCTCCGTAACCAGCGCACTGAAAGGGCACCACGATATAGCCCTGGGCAATGTCATTGGCTCCAATATATTCAACCTGCTGGCTGTACTTTCCATGCCGGGCCTGGTTGCGCCTTCACTACTGGAATCTGGTGTAGTGATACGAGACTACCCCGTGATGCTGGGAATGACGGTATTAATTGCACTATTGTGCATGGTTGGTAAAAAACCAAGATCCATTGGCCGGGCCACAGGCGTCCTTTTACTGACAATTTACGCTCTTTATAACCTCTGGCTGTTTATCAGCCAGTAACCTGCGGGTATGGTTAATAAAACAATATCTGCATGAAGAAGGAACCAGACTGACAATTCTGGCTCTAATTACCCTTGGCATAACCTGACTGAAAGATATCAAACATGACAGACGAGCCATTCATCTCCATTGGTAAACGTACAATCCTGATGGAGCTGGAAGCAGTTAAGGCCCTGGTCGACAGAATCGACGACTGCTTCGCCACAGCCTGCCGTATCATGCTCGAGTGTCGCGGACGTATTATCGTCACCGGCATGGGCAAATCCGGACATGTCGGCCGCAAGATCGCTGCAACTCTGGCCAGTACCGGAACCCCTGCATTTTTCGTTCACCCTGGTGAAGCAAGCCACGGTGATATGGGTATGATTACCCGTGAAGATGTCGTTATTGCGCTTTCCAACTCCGGAGAAACCGCAGAGGTTGTTACCCTGCTGCCATTACTGAAGCGTCTTGGTACACCGCTGGTGAGCTTGACCGGTAACCCTGAGTCAACTCTGGCAAAAGAGTCCGAAGCACACCTCAATACCGGCGTAGAGAAAGAAGCCTGTCCGCTTGATCTTGCTCCTACTTCCAGTACTACCACAGCTTTGGTGATGGGAGACGCACTGGCCGTTGCACTGCTTGAGACCCGGGGATTCACCGAAGAAGACTTTGCCTTTTCCCACCCAGGCGGCTCACTGGGTAAGCGCTTGCTGTTGAAAGTCAAAGATATCATGCACGCCGGTAAGCGGATTCCTGCCGTTATAGAAGGTACCTCTCTGAGTGACGCTCTACTGGAAGTTACCAGCAAGGGCCTAGGTATGACCGCTATTATCGATGAGCAACGCAAGGTAACCGGCATCTTTACTGACGGAGACCTTCGTCGTGCTCTTGACCAGGGAGTCGATCCTAAATCTACGCCTATCAATGAAGTTATGACGTCTCACTGCCAGACCATCACTCCGGATATTCTGGCGGCAGAAGCCCTGAAAATTATGGATGATAGAAAGATCAATGCTCTGATCTGTGTTGATAGCGATGATAAAGTAGTAGGTGCAATTAATATGCACGACTTGCTGAAGTCTGGCGTGGTTTAAGTCGAAATCATTGCCTGAGCCGGTCGATAGATGTATTGAACCGGCCTTGGTTAGTCATTGAGTTCAGTCGGTACTATGCAGCCTGAACTCTTTGCACTGATCATCAGTATCAATACCTCTCTGTGTCGGTATCTGACTGTTTGAATTTGATGATAGACTTATATAATTCTATCAAGTAGCTCAGACTAATTCTCAATGAGCACACGTTTATCCCGGAGCTATATAACGGATGCCCAACCGGAACTCACTACTTCTTGCTTTACTATTACTGACACTGGTTGGTGCTGGCTATTGGTCCTATGACAGTGGCCTGAATATCGTTCCACAGAAAAAAGCCGCAGCGATTCGCAAGAACGCTGACTATTACCTGCTCAATGCCGATGTGACCCAGTACAATGCTCAAGGTTCACTGAGCTATACGCTGAATGCCAAAGCGATTACACATTACCCTCACAATGACACAACGCTTGTGCAGCTGCCTCACCTGGAAAACTTCAGTAACCCGAAAAAACGGGTCGTTGCAGATGCCCTGAATGGCAAAATGCTGCCAGGCAATCTGGATATTGAACTCTGGGACAAAGTGGTTCTTACCGAAACCACTAAACAGAACGGCAAGCAACAGCGTATGGACACTGATTTCCTGACTATATATTCGAAGAAGGCATTGGCCGTTACCAACCAGCCGGTATTGATCACCAGCCCAACCGGTACAACAAGGGCTATAGGTATGGAAGCCTATTACAACCAGGGGCTGGTAAAGCTGAAATCAAGAGTGCGGGGAAACCATACTCCTCAACAGTAATAACGGTGAACAACTCATGTCATATTTAAACCTTACGATATGACTTGTTCACAAGATATGTTCAGCCTGATAAATGTAAAGCTGACATCCTGACTTATTTTTAAATAGACAGAAGTACGACTGTTACAAACAAAATACGGTATTAATTTGAAGATGACTAAAAACCTGCTGCTGAGCCTCCTTCTTATTGTTCCTACTGTGGTCTCAGCTCTGCCAACAGACCGCAACAAGCCCATTGAGATTGAGTCGAATACAGCGGATATTGATAACAATAAAGGTGTGTCCGTTTACAAGGGTGATGTTGTCATGACCCAGGGAACCACTCGCATTACCGGTGACAAGGTCACTGTTTACTCTATCAATAATGAGGTAAACAGGATTGTTGCGGAAGGCGATAAACAGCGCGCTTACTATCAGGAAGAGCAAGCCAACAAGAAAGGTCTGCTGCAAGCCTGGGGGCACACTATCGATTATGGTATCAAAGGCGACAAGGTACATCTGCTCAAAAATGCCCAGCTGAAACAGCAGGGCGATACCTTCAAGGGCGAACGTATTGACTACGATCTCAAACAGCAGACAGTCAATGCCCAGGGCAGCAAGCAGAAAGGTCGTGTCCAGATGGTTATTCAGCCGAAGTCTGATAAAACTCAATAACTATCTTTTTCATACCCACTAAATAGATTCAGGTCAGGTTGTCTAAGCGGTACAACCTGATCGACAGGTAAAGGTTTTCTTCTGAATGGCAACGCTCAAGGCAGAACATCTCAGCAAAAGCTATAAAGGCAGGCAAGTCGTCAAGGACGTATCACTGGCTGTCGACAGTGGCCAGATCGTGGGGCTGCTTGGCCCAAACGGTGCAGGTAAAACCACCTGTTTCTATATGTTTGTCGGGCTGGTGAAAGCCGATGGAGGCCGGGTTGAACTGAGCGGCCAGGATCTGACTCTCGAACCTATGCATGGGCGCGCCAGAGCGGGCGTTGGCTATCTTCCTCAGGAAGTATCTATTTTCAGAAAACTGACGGTAACCGATAACCTGCTGGCCATTTTGGAAACCCGTAAAGACCTGTCCAGAAAGGATCGTTTACAAAAGGCGGCATCACTGCTGGAAGAGTTTAACATCGGCCATATTCGTTCCAACCTGGGCATGAGCCTCTCGGGCGGCGAAAAGCGTCGTGTAGAGATTGCCCGTGCACTTTGCACCGACCCAAAGTTTATTCTTCTTGATGAACCTTTTGCCGGTGTTGATCCGATCTCCGTTGGTGACATCAAAGACATCATCACTCACCTGAAAGAACGTGACATCGGTGTTCTGATCACTGACCACAATGTTCGGGAAACACTTGATATCTGTGAGAAGGCGTACATCGTCAGTGAGGGCACCATCATTGCTGAAGGTGACAGCCAGACGGTTCTTGCCAATCAGAAAGTGCGTGACGTCTATCTGGGTCATCAGTTCAGTCTCTAGTTTGCTGATCAGTTTCTCCCCTGACACCGTTATTTGCCCAGTTTTACCGGGCTGATAACGGGTTATTTACCTTCTTTTACCGCCTTTTTCGACTGCCCATACCAAACTTTTCCATCAAATCTCAAGACTTCCCCCCAACTGGCAGTTGTGATTAAATCCGAATGACACTGAAACCAGCCTCATCAGAATAATGAGCAGCACGGAGGAGCGGATTCCTGCAGTACGAAACAGTACACCGCAGAAACTGTCTTCAGTGTAAAATCCAAGTGAAGGTATACGGTTGTTCCTATGAAGCCATCCCTACAGCTAAAAATGGGCCAGCAGCTGACCATGACGCCTCAGCTGCAACAGGCTATCAGGCTTCTACAGCTGTCAACTCTGGACCTTCAACACGAAATTCAGGAAGCATTGGAATCCAACCCGATGCTGGAACCGGATGAGAACGCCCGAGAGGAACGATCGCAAAGTTCTGAAGGTGAGCAACCCGTTGATTTCAACGAACGACAGGAAGCACCTGCCGAGCCCGAACAAACCGAATGGGCTGACAGTATTCCCAATGAGTTGCCGACTGATTCTGGCTGGGACGATGTGTATTCCAGTCTGCCCGCTGCAAGCCCCGATGAAGATTATGATCCTTTAGCCCGTTCACACAGTTCTGAGTCACTTCAGGATTATCTGCAATGGCAACTCGATCTCGCACCGATGTCAGACCGGGATCGCCTTATGGGCATCGCTCTGATTGAAGCGACCAATACTGATGGCTACATCAACTCACCGCTGAGTGAGATCTTTCAGTCTCTGGCAACACAACTGGAAGATCTGGACCTTGATGAACTGCTGGTGATTAAGCACAGAATTCAGCAGTTTGATCCTGTTGGCTGTGCCAGTGAAAGTCTACAGGATTGTCTGCAAGTACAGCTGGAGCAGTTGCCTGAAGACACGCATTTTCTGCGGGAAGCCAAGTTAATTCTGAGCAACTACCTCCCGGCTCTGGGCAGCCGTGACTATGCACAGATCATGCGACGGGCTCGCCTCAAAGAGCATCAACTGAAAGAAGCTCTGGCTTTGATTCAAGGATTGAATCCAAAGCCAGGCGCCGATATCGGCCAGAGTGAAACTGAATACGTGACACCGGATATTTCTGTCACCAAATCAAGAGATCGCTGGGTCGTTGAACTGAACTCAGAGTCTCTGCCGAAAATTCGCATCAATAACAGCTATGCTTCACTGATACAGCGAGCCAACAACAGTCGCGATAATGTGTTTATGAAGAACCAGCTGCAGGAAGCACGCTGGTTTATGAAGAACATTCAGAGCCGTAATGAAACACTTCTAAAAGTTGCCAGCAAGATCGTAGAGTTTCAGCAGGGTTTTTTGGAGCAAGGCGAAGAAGCTATGAAACCTCTGGTTCTTGCCGATATTGCTCAGGCAGTTGAGATGCACGAATCAACAATTTCCCGGGTAACGACCCAGAAATACATGCATACACCAAGAGGTGTGTTTGAGCTGAAGTACTTTTTCTCCAGTCACGTGAATACGGATTCAGGTGGAGAATGCTCTTCAACAGCGATAAAAGCGTTGATCAAAAAACTGGTCTCGGAAGAAAGTCCGAAAAAGCCTCTGAGTGACAATAAAATTGCCGGTTTTCTCGATGAACAGGGAATTAAGGTGGCTCGCAGGACTATCGCAAAATATCGTGAAGCGCTGAACATACCTCCTTCCAATGAACGGAAGCAGTTGATCTAGCGAAATATACCACAAAAGTCGCATAATGTTTTTTGCTTCAGAGCAGAGCCAAGTGACAGTTACAGTGGTAAACTTTTAATCGACCCTGTTCAACAGATCCCGTGAACAGGTCAATTGTCGAGAATCGGGATTAGCAGGAGAGCGTTACATGCAAGTCAACATCAGTGGACATCATGTAGAAGTGACTGACTCTATGAAAGATTATGTCACCAAAAAACTCGACCGCCTTGGAGCTCACTTTGACAATATAACCAACGTTCAGGTCACCCTGAGTGTTGAAAAATTACAGCACAAGGTTGAAGCGAGTCTACACGTGCGTGGAGCAGACATTAATGCTGCCGCCGAGTCTGATGACATGTACGCTGCCATCGACAATATGTCTGACAAGCTCGACCGACAACTGGTTAAACATAAGGAAAAGGCCCTCAACCGTTCTCAGGGTGCCGCTGGCCACCTGTAGATCACTCACCGTTGTATGATTATTGAAAAAGTAATTACCCCTGAGCGTATCCTCTGCGATGCTCAGGGGGCCAGTAAGAAAAAAGTCCTGGAACTCATTGCCGAAAGCATCAGTGAACAGGTTCCTGCCATCAATGGTAAGGATCTGTTCAACAGCTTCGTCTGCCGAGAAAAACTGGGAACTACTGGCCTTGGCGACGGTATCGCCCTGCCGCATTGCCGCAGTAAAGCCTGTCAGGAGCCTACCGGCTTTATGGTCAGACTGGCAGAGCCGGTGAATTACGATGCTGTCGACAAACAACCCGTTGATCTGCTCTTCGCTCTGGTCGTCCCTGAAGAGAGCACTCAAGAGCACCTCAATATTTTACAGGCTCTTGCAGAGCGCTTTCATTCAAGCGAACTGTTAGCAAGCCTTCGCTCAGCAACAACCCCTCAACAACTTTTTGAGCTTATTACTGCTCCGGTTTAATCTGTACCGGAGTCGTTACCCTTCCCACTTAACCCTGCATAAAAGCATCCTGGCTAAAGCATTACAGCAGGCGTTTCTATTCCATGTTTTAAAAATGGATAGAAACCTTCGGTACTATTACCTATGCTTGAAAGAATAAAAGGCAGTTGGTTTTAATCTCATTTGGTTTTGATAGACTTGCCGCCATTCAAAACCCATCGAGACCGCACAGCCCAACCGTGGGAAGCAAACACACCATGAAGTTGATTATCATCAGCGGACGCTCAGGCTCCGGTAAAAGCTCTGCCCTGCACGCACTGGAAGACGAAGGCTTCTACTGTGTAGACAACCTACCAGCCAGTATGCTGAAGGATCTGCCAGTCAGCCTGAAATCGGGCAGCGACGAGCCACCTAAAATGGCCGTCAGCATTGATGTCAGAAATGTCCCCGGCTCACTGGAACACTTCCCCTCACTGTTGGCCAACCTTAAAGACCAGGGCATCAACTGCCAGGTTGTATTTCTGGATGCTGACAGTAATACGCTTATGAAGCGTTACAGCTCTACCCGAAGGAAGCACCCGCTCAGCAACGACACAACCTCACTGATTGAAGCCATCAATCTTGAAAAACAGTTGCTGGCCCCCCTGGCTGAAGAAGCTGACATTCGCATCGATACTTCACCACTCTCTGTTCACGATATCCGCCAACAGATCTGTCAGCGTATCTGTGGTGAAGCCGGTAAGTCCATGACCCTGATGATCCAGTCATTCGGCTTTAAGCATGGAACCCCTACCGATGCCGACTTTATCTTTGATGTACGCTGTCTTCCCAATCCGTTCTGGGTCGAATCCCTGAGACCCTATAATGGTCTGGAGCAACCGGTTCAGGACTTTTTGTCCTCAGAACCCGAAGTTAACGATATGTTGGATGACCTGAAAGCCTTTGCTGAAAAATGGGTTCCCCGGTTTGAATCCGGCCAGCGCAGCTACCTGACCATCGCCATTGGTTGTACCGGTGGCCAACACCGCTCAGTGTTCATCAGCGAGTACTTGGGGCAGTGGTTGAAAGAACGCTTTGAACGGGTACAGGTCCGACACAGGGAGCTATCCAGGTAATGGTCCAAAAAGAAATTACAATCATCAACAAGTTAGGGCTTCATGCCCGTGCGGCTTCCAAGTTTGTCTCTAGCACGTCCTCCTATACCTGCCAGGTAAAGGTCCACTTTAACGGCAGGGAAGTAGATGGCAAAAGCATCATGGCTGTTATGATGCTGGCGGCTGGCAAGGGTTCCTTACTGACCCTGACTTTTGACGGTGATGACGAACAGACTGCTTGTGACGCGCTCAGTGCGCTGATCAACAACTATTTTGATGAAGGTGAATAACCTTCTCTAACCCGGTGTGAGTCTATGGTTCAGCAACTGCAACTGAGCATTGGTGACAAAGAGCTGCGAGAGCTGAACGAAGCTCTTGAGCATGGTGTGTCTCCGGAGCTCAGGCGCATGCTGAACAGTCTACCCGCACCGGATGCTGCTCACCTGCTGGAATCATCCCCCCCTAAACTTCGTAGTCTGCTCTGGCGTTTGATTGACCGGGAAATTGAGGGTGATGTATTGCAGGAGCTCAGTGATGAGGTTCGGCAGTTCTTTCTCGATCAGATGAACATTGCCGAACTCAAGGCAATCACTGAAGGTCAGGATGTTGATGACATCGCCGACCTATTGCAACAGCTGCCAGGCACCATCACCCGTAAAGTTCTGGATTCCATGGACAGCCAGGACCGGCAGCGGGTAGAGGCCGTTCTTTCCTACCCGGAAGACACAGCTGGTGGTTTGATGAATACGGATATTATTACCGTACGCCCCAGCAACACGGTCGATGTTGTACTCAGATACCTGAGGCGTCACCAGGATATTCCCGAAGCGACTGACAGCCTGTTCGTGGTCAATCGTCACGATCAATACATCGGTTCTCTACCGCTTACTGTACTACTGACTACAGATCCCAGCGCCACTATCTACGAAGTAATGCAGTCTGATCTGGAGCCGATTCAGGCCAATATGGAAGACAGTCAGGTTGCTCAGCGCTTTGAACGGGAAGACCTGGTCTCGGCCCCTGTCGTTTCTAAGAGTGGACACCTTCTTGGTCGTATCACCATCGATGACGTTGTTGACGTTATTCGTGAAGAAGCCGAACACTCCATGATGAGCATGGCCGGTCTCGATGACGATGAGGATACCTTTGCTCCTGCCCTGAAAACAGCCCGGCGTCGAGCCGTCTGGCTGGGCATCAATCTGATCACAGCTTTTATCGCCGCATCAGTGATTGGCATGTTTCAGGCCACTATCGACAAAGTCGTTGCACTTGCAGTACTGATGCCCATTGTTGCTGGCATGGGTGGTAATGCTGGCGGACAGGCTTTAACGCTGGTTATTCGCGGCATGGCGCTAGGGCAGATCAGTACGACTAACCTGCGCTGGTTATTGAGCAGAGAGTTGGTTGCAGGTTTTTTGAATGGACTGCTTTGGGCGCTTTGCGTTTCCTTAATCGCCTATCTCTGGTTTCATGATCCGATTATATCGCTGGTTATCGCCAGTGCCATGGTCATCAACCTGACTGTGGCGGTAATGGCCGGAGCTACACTGCCAGTCATTCTCAAGTCATTTAATATTGATCCGGCACTGGCTGGCACAATCATTCTTACCACCGTATCAGACGTCGTTGGTTTCCTATCCTTTTTGGGACTGGCAACCATCTTCTACGGCGGATAAGGACTTACTGCAATTTACTCGCCCGCCAGCTGCATCTCGCTAATCAGAATAGAGCCTGTCTGAACATTGCCTCGGCGGTCATAATCACTACCAGCCGCAACCATATTCATAAACATATCTTTGAGATTACCGGCAATGGTCACTTCTGAAACCGGGAACTGAATAACCCCATTTTCAACCCAGTAACCACCTGCACCACGAGAATAGTCACCCGTTACTGTATTTACGCCCTGTCCCATCAGCTCAGTTACCAGCAAACCGGTACCCATCTGCTTTAATAATTCCTGCTGATCACCGGCATTACTGTCCATGAACAGGTTATTAATACCACCGGCATTAGCCGTGCTTTCCATACCCAGTTTACGAGCAGAGTAGGTACTCAACAGGTAGCTGGACAGTACACCGTCAGTGATAAAGTCTTTTGCCCGGGTCGCAAGACCATCGTTATCAAAACTGGCTGAGCCCATGGCTTTCTTAAGCAACGGTTGTTCATGAATATGAACCCACTCCGGGAATATTTGTTTACCCAGATGATCCAGCAGGAAGGAAGACTGACGATATAGGTTACCACCACTGATAGCACCCATCAGACTACCAATCAATCCTGATGCGATTTCTGCAGCAAAAAGCACAGGCACCTGAGCGGTTGGCACTCTTCTTGGTCCCAGACGATCTACCGTTCTCTGTGCAGCCTTTTCACCAACCTCAACAGCGGAGTCCAGTTCATTACCATCACGGGCGACGGTGTACCAGTAGTCACGCTGCATCTCGCCATTTTTCTCACCGATCAAAACAGCACTCAAGCTGTGGCGACTGGAGACATAGCTGCCAATAAAGCCATGGCTGTTACCATATACACGACAGCCTTGGTGAGTACCCACATTGGCGCCATCGGAATTAATGATCTTCTTACTGAACTTCCGACCCGCTTCCTCACTCTTCAGAGCCAGCTCAATGGCCTGCTCTGCATCGATACCCCATGGGTGATAGAGATCAAGATCTGGCAGATTGGTTGCCATCAGGTCAGCATCAGCCAGACCGGCACACGGGTCTTCAGAACCATAACCGGCAATGTCACAGGCTGCTTTTACTGTTTCGCGAATAGCTTCCTGCGTACTGTCAGAAGTGCTGGCAGAGCCTTTACGTTTACCCTGATAAACCGTGATACCAAAACCCTGGTCACGGTTAAACTCAACGGTTTCGACATCGCCCATGCGGACACCAACCGACAGGCCAGCGTCGAGACTGACACCCACTTCACAGGCATCAGCGCCCTGTTTTTTTGCTTCAGCCAGAATATCACTGACAAGATTTTTCAGACGATCCTCTTCTGCTCGGGGATCCAGTACCGCATTTCCGGTGTCAGCCATGAATGACCTGCCATCCTTTTGTGTGCAATTTATATTATTGTGCCTGCTGACCTGCTCTGAGTGAAATTATTTTCAACACAGTGTTCGAACTGAAGTAGAATGTACTCAATTCCCCTTTAAATAACGCTCATCGCAGCGACCTTCTTTTAAGAATCAATAGATAATGGCAAGAAAAGACCGATCCCATTTAGAAGACGACGAAGAAATCATCTACGTCAGTAAATCCGAACTAAAACGCGACATGGATGAGCTGAAGGACATAGGCTCGCGCCTGATGGACATGAAGCCAGCCATGCTCGACAAACTTCCTCTGGAAGACCGCCTGCGCAGAGCTCTGGATGAGAGCAAACGAATCACCAGTTACAACGCCCGTAAACGCCACCTCGGCTTTATCGGCAAGCTGATGAAAGAGCAGGACATAGAACCCATCAAGACATTCCTGGCCAGTCTTGATTCTTCCAGTGAAGAGTACAACCGTCGCTTTCATCAGCTGGAACGCTGGCGTGACCGCTTGATTGGAGAAGGCCAGACAGCCCTGACCGAGTATCTGGAAAAATACCCGGAAGCAGAACACCAGCATATTCGTCAGCTGGTGCGTAATGCCCAGAAGGAAGCGAAGGAAGGCAAGCCACCTGCTACTTCCCGTAAGCTGTTTAAATACCTTCGTGAACTCGACGGTATTTAAAACCTATGAAGACGACAGGTAACCCTGTCGTCTTTACTATCCGCGAATCAAAGCCGGATTATCACTGAACACCCCATTGACGCCCAATGCTTTCAGACGCTTAGCCTGCTGACTGTCATTCACTGTGTAACAGTAAAGTTCATAACCTTCCGCTTTAACGTTTGCTGCTTTCTTCCCTGTCACTCGACCACCATTTAGATGAATAGCAGAAGCATTCACCTGTTTTGCCTTATGTCGCCAGTTCAGTGGCAACGACTCATAAAGACAACTCACCCTTACTGAAGAGCGGTTTCGAAACAAAACCAACGCTTTATGATTAAAGCTTGAGACCAGTAGATTTTCTTCAGGGAATTTCGTTTCTGCCAGAGTTTCAGTTACGGTTACTGCCAGCTGTTTGAGATTGCAGCGATTGGGTTTAAGCTCAAGATTCAGGCTCAAATTCAGCTCTTTGATCAGCTCTAGCGCTTCTTTCAACGTTGGAACTTTTTCTCCGGCGAACTCGCTGCCAAACCAACTGCCAGCATCAAGCTGTCTCAACATTTCAATATCGGTATTACGAAGATGCCCCGTCCCACTGGTTGTTCTGTTGATACGGGCGTCATGAAACATCACTGCAGAACCATCGCCCAGTAAAGTCACGTCCAGCTCAATCCATTTAACACCCTGCTCTGCCGCTTTTCGAATGCTGCTCAGCGTGTTTTCAGGAGCAAGGGCTGCAACCCCTCGATGACCAATAACCGGTTCCATAATCATATGTAGAAGCTCTCTTGAAGGCTCAGAGTCTGAAGTTTATGTGAGTGTCTATTATTAGATCTTTAATAACAATCACTGCCATTACTCACCCATTAATAAGTCACTATAAAATCGCTACAGAGCCATTATGAAGACAGCATTTATCAGCATCGATGTTGGTACAAAGAGTTTAAGAACTGCTCTGGTTACTCCAAAAGGTCAGATTCTTCGCACCAGTGTCCTGCCTATCCACACATGGCGCTCAGCGGGAATAATGGAACAGTCGTCAGAAGATATTTTCCAGGCGATGATGAACTCCCTTAAAGCGCTTCTTAGTGAACAGACAGAAACGGTGACTGTTCTTGGCATTGGTGTGGATACAACCGCTTCTCAGGTATTTTTAACAGAGTCCCTACAACCTCTGTTACTCCCGCCAAACAATAAGGCCAATATACTGGGCTGGTTCGATCATCGAGCTATCAAACAATCAGAAAAAATAAACCAGTTATTACCAGAAATGATTGGCAGCCCTTTTAAAAAGCAAATACCCGAGATGGTCATACCAAAGCTTCTCTGGCTGCAGGAAACTTATCCGGACGTATGGAACCAATGCGGCTGCATTCTTGATTTATATGACTTTCTGACCTGGAAACTGACAGGACGTCTAACCCGATCGCCACATTCATTATTCAACCCCGAACTATCTCTCCCCTGCCACAAACTTGGGATCTTTCTCGAGCACAAAGTTCAAGGTCTTATGCTTCCTGCGATCTCAGCCATCCCCGGAGGCTTGTCAGATGAGATAGCAGAAGAACTCGGACTCTCTGCCGGCCTTGTTGTAGCCACAGGCGTCGTTGATGGCTGTGCGGGCAGCCTTACAGTATTGGGGGCAAAGCTGAATGAGGAGAACAGTTTAGGCCAAAGACTCAGCATGATCGTGGGAACATCCAGTATTTATATCAGCACCAGTAAGAGCGCAATTGCAGATGACGCAATATGGGGGCCAGTTCCGTCGGTTATAGAAGGCTTGAATCATAATATTGTTGGGCAGTCTGCTGTCGGCGCTTTAATCGACTACATCATTGAAAGCCATCCTGCTTACAACGAACTAATGGCACTTACAAAAACGAAGGGAAAGCATTATTCATCAATACTTGAGCAACGTCTTTTATCAATAGCAGGGAATACAGAAGATATACCTCTTCTGACACGGAACATCCATGTACTTCCCTACTTCGCAGGTAACCGAACACCTCTCATGGATATGAGTCTGAAAGGTATGATTTCAGGATTAACTATGGACAGTAGCCTCGACAACCTTGCCTTGATCTATCTCGCCACTATTCAAGGGCTGGCACTGGAAGCTCGACAAAATCTGGAAACACTGACAAAACTGGATTTTGAGATAAGGGAGCTCTTTCCTTCAGGTGGACTGACCAAGAATAAACTCTTTATGCAGGTGCATCTTGATGTACTAGGCCTTCCAGCCAGCATGCCAAAAGAGGCAGATAGCATGTTACTTGGAGGCGCGCTGTTTGCTTCTGTTGCTTCAGGTTACTACAAACCTGAACAGGCTATAAAAGCATTTTCAGCAACGGACAGGGCTCTGTTTCCCAACCAGAATCTGCGGGATTATTACGGCAAGAAATATGAGGTGTTTCTAGAGCTTTATCATGACCAGATAAAGTATCGAAGAATTATGCAAAATGCAGATACAAAAAAAGCCGATTGAATGAACAATCAGCTTTTTTAAAAGTGGGGTGGACGATGGGGTTCGAACCCACGACCACCGGAATCACAATCCGGGGCTCTACCAACTGAGCTACGCCCACCACTTCATTCTTTTCGGAAGAGCTTTTCTCGTTTGAGAAGTTGTTCTCCCTGAAGACGCGGCTGATTATAAGGAAAGCCGCTTCCCATGCAAGTAAAAATTTGCATAACAGGTAAAAACCGAAATCACTTCAGGACCTGTTCAAGTACCTGAAGTGATTAATAAAAACTGATTACGCTACAGAACCGATTGGCAGCACTTCTCTGCCCATTTGTTCATTAATCACTTCAGCCATAGCCAGATAAATAGCACTGAAACCACAGATAATACCTTCCCACCCAGCAAAGTGACCGATAGCGGCAGAACCGGTAAAATCTTTTGCTGCCAACAGGAAGAACAACAGCGTCAGTGAGGCAAAAACAAACTGCAGTACACGGTTTGTTTTCAAGGTTCCGAAGAACATGAACAAGGTGAAGATACCCCACATCACAAGATACCAGCCCATGTAACCGGCAGACGTCGGCTGACCAATACCCTGCTCAGGGAATACCAGCAGTAGTACCAGACTGATCCAGAACAGGCCGTAAGAAGTAAAGGCTGTTACGCCAAAGGTGTTACCCTTTTTGAACTCCATAATACCGGCGATAACCTGAGCGGCACCACCGTAGGCCAGGCCCATTGCCAGGATCATTGCGGTGAGAGGGAAAAAACCGGCATTGTGAATATTCAACAATACGGTGGTCATACCGAAACCCATCAGACCAAGAGGAGCCGGATTAGCGTATGGATCTTTTGCTGTCATAGCGTTTACTTTACAACTTATTAAAAGGTGAACTTTGAAATTAGATCTTTTCTGAAGATCTGTAGTAAAAAATTCGAATAACAAGTGCGCCGTAAACAACTACCTGTAATTAGCTGGTATTAACCAACAGGCCTGCCTCGGGTACGTACAACCAATGAACGTTATTCTGAATATATGAACCGGAATGATGTGAGAAATACGACACTCGGTTTGGGAACTTCTCGCAGGCTGGATAGCAATAGCTGAAAAACTAGCTGGAGCATAATAAACAGTCGAGAAGAAAAAAGCCCGATTGAATAATCAACCGGGCTTTATCTTTTCTTGAGTAGACTCAAGGAATTTGATGCCTGACAATGACCTACTCTCACATGGGGAAACCCCACACTACCATCGGCGATGTATCGTTTCACTTCCGAGTTCGAGATGGGATCGGGTGGTTCCAATACTCTATGGTTATCAGACAAAACTGGTCGTTTCAAAGTCTTACTTTTAATCGCTTTGAAACAAAAATACTGAATTATAGACTCAGCATTTTTAATTAAGTGCCTGGCGATGACCTACTCTCACATGGGGAAACCCCACACTACCATCGGCGATGTATCGTTTCACTTCCGAGTTCGGGATGGGATCGGGTGGTTCCA
>NZ_PPFD01000006.1 GCF_009653635.1 Endozoicomonas sp. OPT23
CGGTTGCCACCACCGACGACACCCTGGACGAGAACAACGAAACCGTTGATCTGAGTATTGGTGGTGAGACTGCCACCGGCACCATTGTTGATAATGACCACTCACCAATAGCCAATCATGACCCAGAGTCAGATATATCAGGGGGGCTACGAGGTTCTTATTATGAATACAATGATACGAACAACCCCAATCTAACAACTCTTGCCCAGATTCTCGCTCATATTAATTCAACCAATCCTCAGGCCAGGTTTGTTTCGTCAGAGATTAATTATGGCTATACGGACGATGGTAATGGTAAATACGATCAGGGTGAGTCTGTAGGTAGTGGCGATTTAGCTGATACGGTCGGTAATGACAATATTCCAAGTAACCTTAGAAAATTCCTAAATCAAAACAGCGATACTGTTAACGGTGATGGAAACACTCTTGTAGCCGTAAACGGTGGTGCGACTAATGAAGCAACAGATGGGATTATCCTGCTAACAGGTACTCTCAACGTTCAGGTTGCAGGTACATATAAGCTGAATGTTGCTCATGATGATGGTTTTGCTGTTTATATCGATGGGCAGGAGGTTCTTGCTTTTGATGGTATTACAGGGCCAAAGCAAACGGGTCCAGTATCAATTAGTCTGACTGAAGGTGATCACAGTGTTGTCGTTGTCTATTGGGATCAAGGAGGAGAGCATCTTCTTGATCTGCAGTTAAATGATTCTAATGAGACGAATATCTGGGTTCCGGAAAATTTGTCTCATAGTAGTAGTGATCCAATTGTTACCAGCGAGGATCAGGCGATAACGTTCAGTGTTACCGATAATGACACTGATGAGGATGGTAACCTTGATGAGACTTCTGTTGTAATTGTAACTGATCCTTCAAAGGGTCAGGTAAATGTTGATCCTGTAACAGGTAAAGTAACGTATACGCCTAATCCAGACCAGTTCGGTCAGGATACGTTTACCTATACGGTAAAAGATACGTCAGGAAATATTTCTAATGTAGCAACCGTTACAGTGACCGTTCTACCTGTTAACGATGATCCTGCGCTCATAGCTGGTTCCATTACTTTTGATGAGGACGTAGTCACCGGAGGACATAGTGTCGGCTCAGGAGTTAGTAACTTACTTTCAAACGTAAACGATATAGATGATGATAATTCTATAATCAAAGTGGGTATGTTTAAGGCTACAGAGAATGGAACCGCTGTCAGAGCGGATGGCTCTAATCAGCTTCTGGTTACAATGTCGTATATTGACAAAAATGGTGATCTACAAACTTTAGAGTCAAAACTACTGGTTAAAAGCGATGGTAGCTATATATTTGGTAGTTCAGCATCAAGTGCTGATGATATCAATGTATTACCTGAAGGAGTCGTTGCAACGGGAAGCTTCTGGTATACGGTTATTGATGACAGCACAGGAGAATCAGATTTTGTTCAAGCTAAAATTCGAATCAATGGTGAGAATGACGACCCTGTAGCAACCAGTGATGTGAATTCAGTGGAAGAGGGTGCGAGCCTCACCGTAGATGCTGAAAACGGTGTGATTCTTGGTGGAACTCCTGATAGTGACATTGATGGTGGTGACCTTGTCGTTTCAAACATTTCATCAGGCAGTGTGAGCAAGGCAGTTCCTTCTGGTGATACGGGTGACCAGATTCAAGGTGCGTATGGAACGCTGACAATTTACTCTGATGGTAGTTATAGCTATACAGCTACTGCGAATGCTGTGCCTTCAGGCTTGGTTGTAGTGGATACATTCACATATACCGTTAATGATGGCAGGGGCGGTCTAGATACTGCTGAGCTACGGATTACTGTAAATGGTATTGAGATCAATGCGCCAACCGTTGAGCTTGCTGAAGACACTGGTCTTCAAGATCTTCAAAGCACTAATCCAGGACTGAATATATCCTCTGAGGAAGGTACTACTGTTCTATTTAGTCTTGATGGCGGTAATACCTGGACATCCAGTTATGACCCTGTGCATGGGGCGAATACTATTTTGGTTAAAGCTGTGGACAGCGCTGGTAATGAATCGGTATCGAGTGATCCATTAACCTTTACCTATCTCGCCCCCAACCAAAATAGAATGATTACAGCTGGTAATGTCTCTAGCACACACTTAGGTTTTCAGGTTACCGCTTTAGCCATATCAGATCTCGTTTCTTCTGATCCGCGTAAGGGTGTATTGGTAGATGGAGACGTTATTGTGAATGGAAGCCCAAGTGGTTTTGGTGTTAGGGGTAATACTGCTAACGACTCAAAAGGTACTGCAGAAATTGGTTATCACCATGCTACTGGCTTATCAGAACAGCTAATTGTTAATTTTGATAATCATATTCAACAGGCAACGGTTAAACTAGCATGGCTTGGCGGGTCAGAAGACGCTGAATATACACTTTATCTTGATGGTCAGGAAGTAGGAAAAGGACGAACTACGGCGAATGCAAAAGATGAAGAGATCAATATAACAGGCAAAGTTTTTGATCGAATTATATTTTCTGCACCTGGTGACCCAGAAGATACTGATAATGATTACCTGATACAGAAAATTACCTATGTTGAAGTCGACAAACCTCATAATGTTATGGGTGATATCAATAACAATATTCTCGTGGGCAGTAAGGATGAAGACCTTATTGAAGGAAAGGCCGGGAGTGATACGCTTATTGGTGGTAAGGGTAATGACCAGTTGAATGGTGGTGATGGTTCGGACAGATTTGTTTTTAATCTGAATGATTTGATAGATGGTGCAACCGTTCAGATTGACAGAATTACAGATTTTAAAGTCGGCAATATAAGTGATGACCTTGATGCAGATAGAATAGATCTTTCTGAACTGCTGATAAGCTCAGATCTTTCAGATATAGAATCGTTTATTAGTGCGGCTAAAAGTGAAGGGTTAAACGTTTCTTTTGAGAACCCGGCAGAGACTGTAATCACGTTTGATGGCAGTTTGCCGGCTCAATCAAACCTGCAAAGTTTGAAAATTGTTCTGGAAGGTCATGCCCAAGGCAGTTGGGATGATAGAGGGGATGGTATTGTTAGTGCAGATGACGTACTGCATCAACTTATCAGTAACGGACAATTGATTGTTTAATTCTGACATAAATACTAATTAGGCCGTGTTTTGCTGTCACGGCGAAAATATAAATAACAATAAAACGAAATGCAGTTTTCAAGGAGAGGAAAACATGGCTACTACAGCAGTCAGGGGGCTATCAGTCGCAGTTGCGCTTGCCACACTACAGATATCGGGTAATGCAAATGCAGGTTCTCTGGTTGAGTCGGTCAACCTTGCTCTGGCCAGTAACCCTGAAATCGCTATTCGCACCAGTGAAGCCAGTGCCCGTAGGGATGAAGTTCGTCAGGCGGAAGCAGGCTATTTACCGCGGGTTGATTTGAGTGCCGGAATTGGCTTTGAAGACAGCCGAAATGCTACGACATTGAACGACAGTGATCTTAAAGATAAGCATGCGCAGCGTACTCGTCGTGAAGGTGCAATTACTCTGAGACAAATGTTGTTTGATGGTCTTAGAACAAAAAGCGCTATTTCCCAGCAGGCTGCAAGGCATGCATCAGCCAAAGCGGATGTTTGTTTTATTTCGGAAGATATTGCTCTGCAGGCAGCACAGGCATATATAAATGTACTCAGGGCTCGCCGATTGGTTGAAAATGGACGTGTAAATCTTGATAACCACGAAAGGGTTGTAGAGAAAGTACGGAAAAAAGCCAAATCCGGTCTGGGTTCAGATGCTGACTTGGTTCAAGCTCAGGGGCGTCTGGTACTAGCTCAGGCTAACCTGATTTCTCTGGAAGCTGCTCAGGGTGATGCTGAAGCGGTTTATAGAAAGACAGTAGGCAACCTGCCAGATAGCTTTGATCATCCTACTTCCCCCTCTACTGTTCCTGGCGATCTTGATGTGGCTATGGAGACAGCAGCCGGTAATCACCCAGGTCTTAAATTGGCAGCGGCCGATGTGGAGGCTGCAGAAGCACTTTATAAATCCAGCAAGAGTGCCTACTATCCGACGTTTACGGCTGAACTGGGTGCAACCTGGGGTAAAGACCAGGAAGGTTCTAAAGGAACCATTAATG
The DNA here is from genome assembly GCF_009653635.1 of Endozoicomonas sp. OPT23. Taxonomy (GTDB): domain Bacteria; phylum Pseudomonadota; class Gammaproteobacteria; order Pseudomonadales; family Endozoicomonadaceae; genus Endozoicomonas_A. The sequence continues at coordinate 4,097 of NZ_PPFD01000006.1, forward strand.
ATACTACTGCCATGCTTCGGATGAATTACAACTTGTATAACGGTGGTGCTGACAAGGCTCGTAAAAGTCAGACCGCTAACTTGTTGAATGAGGCGATAGAGGTTAAAAACAGAACTCATCGTCAGGTTGATGAAGAAGTCAGACTGGCCTGGGTTGCGGTTACATTCGGCCAGAATAGACTGGATGCCCTTGCAGCACATGTACGTTCAGCTGAGCGAACCCGAGATTATTACAACCAGCAATTTGATCTGGGTACAAGAACCCTGCTTGACTTACTCGACAGCCAGAACGAGTTCTTCACCGCTCAGAGTGCTTATACCAATGGCCAGAACGATCTGATGTATAATCAATATCGTCTGTTAAGAAGCACAGGGTCGTTGTTATCAAGTTTGAATGCTCGTCTTCCGAATCAAGCGGCACATTGTATGTGATGTTTTGATTAATGATAAAAAAAGGCAGACCAGCGAGTAGGGAAGCAGCCTTTTTCTTTAATAAAACTCAGCAGTGTTTTCAAAGGCATCAGTTTTAGTGATGCCTTTGCTTTTCTGAATCCATCGCCGTAAACAGGGTCGTCACTGTTTTCTATTGCCAGCCTTCGGTATTCGGCATCTTTTGTATCCAGCCCTTTCAACCAGCTGTATTCCATCATGACACACATACCTTCTTCTATTTGTAATGGCAGATCATAATATTGGTTGTAGAAGAACCAGGCGTGGGTCAATTCGTGTATGGCAACGGTTCGAAAATGTTCTTCTGGCAAATCTTTCTGAATCAGTATGTCCTGAAAGTTCCTGGCGATAACATTACCTCCTGCAGTCGTGGTGCTCCAGCGGGCGAGGCCGAGAATAGGGCGCTCATTGTGGAAGTTGTGACGACTGGCTTCTCTGAGTTCGTCACGGCCACAGAGTGTGACTGGAGTGCTGGACTTATGAAGGATTAAGCCGACGGAGGCTAACGCTGATTTCATTTCAGCGACAATTCTGTCTGCCTGTTGTTGAGTGCTGACAGAACGCAGATTACAGATATTGCAGATCACCAGTCCGTCCGGGTACTGCATGCCGCCATCGGTGATCTGCTTGCAGACTATGCGTCCGCAACTGGAGCAGTTGGAATATCTCTGATGATTCGGGCAAAAGGAATTGCCCCAGAAATCAATCATGTATTCGGAGGGTAATGGTTTACGACAGACAGAGCAAAGAGGGTGATGTTGTTTTCGATAACAAGGAAGGTGCCAGGGCATGCCTTCGTGTTCAATGTATTCCGACTTGATGGTTTTTCTGCAACCAGGGCATTTCAGACAGCGAGGGTGAAAGGGGCGACCACCGAAGGAAACGAATGAGCTGTCTAAAAGTGGCTTTTTGCAAGTGCGGCAGTTAAAACAGTGGGTATGCCAGTGACTGCCCAGCGCTTGCAAGCCATTACCGTGGATCGGTTTTCGACAGTTCTGACAGGTTGCCATGCTGTTACCGTGTGATTGCCGTTTGAGATATACAGGTCAGAGCTGAAATCTTCCACTGTATATCTCAAAGACTATCGGCTTAGGTCACTAACAGGTTAGAAGGGGTAGTGGCCTAATACGCCAAATGGTGTTCCGAGACCAACTGTCTGAGTCGTTTGGCTTCAGTATGGTAGTACTGGCTGGTTGTATTGATTGAATCGTGGCCGGCAAATATCGCCAGATCTTCAATGTCCATTTTACGAGCAAGATGGGTCAGGGCGGTATGTCGCAATGAGTGAAAAGGCATTTCTACAAATCGTTGCGCAACTGCATCAGTCTCACAGCTTTCTGCGCAGTATTGCATGAATCCTTGCCACCAGAACCTGAGCCCTCTGGAGCTGAGGTTACTCAGCGCCCCTGCTGACTTACGAGTGCGGGGTGCCAAAGGGAATTTGTCACCTGTGATCCCGTTGTAGCCATAAATGCCACGGTACTGTTCTATTAATTGCAAAATGCTGTCATTAAGTGGCAGCTGACGCCTTTTTCGACCTTTACCGAGTACGGATATAAACAGTTTTCCTTCTGCGTCAGGATGAATGTCATTACAGCTGTGTCCTGTTAACTCGGATTCACGTAATGCCAGGCTGTAACCTAGTGAGAGTATAAATCGTGTTCGGTTTTTCTCTTTTTTCTGCTTGTCAGTGTTCTCGGGCATACTTTCAAGACATGAAAGTACGTGCTGCCACTCATTATCGTGAAAGAAACGAATGACGGTTGAGCCTCTGGCCTGCTTCTCGCCGGATCGTATCAGTGAGACTGCCGGGTTGCCGGATGTATAGCGGTTCCTTTCCAGAAAAGAAAAAAACGACGACAGCACATCAATGATCTGATCGGTACTCTTGCCTTTTTTAATACTGTCACGAAATAGAACTCTCTCTGGCTGTCCCGAGAGAATACCCGGCTTCAGCCAGTGCTCAGGAAGATTCTGTAGGTGGTGAAGATACATTTGAAGATGCTTTAATCGAACCTGTTGATACCCCGAACTCATTTCTTTGTAGAGCCAGGCAGTGAAACGAACAGTTTCACGTTCATATCGGCGAAAAGTTTCTGATGAGCGAGCGGAAGCCTTGTTCAAGAACAGTGTCAGGATTTCACTGTCGTTACTGGCACCAGCAAGGTTATCCGCCAAGGCTGGTATACTTTGTCGAAAGTCAGTACGATTTTGTTTTGCTGGTAGAATCTCTGCCATCTCTTTATCGAAAACAGGCAGGTTCATCAGGATTTTTCCATCGGTCTGCTGGCTTTCTCAAGCGCCATTTCAAGAGCTTCCCGATAGCCTTTCTGTTTTTCCAGTTCTATTTCCAGCTTTACCATTGAGTCTGCTTTGCCTCGATAGTTTTCCAGATCCTTTTCCAACTGTCTGGATTTTTCTTTCAGTGCAGGGACGAAGGCCAGCTCTTTATCTTTATCCTGTTCTTGCCGGATAAGTTCTCGAACTGTGAGTGTAACCTTCTCGGCAGGTTGATTGAGTAGTAACGAGAGCTCTGTCACATAGGTGTTGAGCTGAGCAAGTGGTTTGAGTTGCTGTTTAAACTGGTTTCTTTCCTCGCAGGCATCAAGGTAGGCTTTTGATTTGTTTTCAAGACGAATATGCAGATCGTTGCGCTCTTTTTCCATGGCAAGGGCTGAGCTCTTCTCTTCTTTCAGCTGAGCTTCCAGATCAGAGCGTAACCGTCGTTCATTATCGACCATTTTGATCCAGTGGTTGATCTGCCCCTGATATTGGTTGTCCAGCTTCTTTTCCTGAGCGGTCAGTGCGTGTGTCTGTTCCGACTTCAGCGTTTTGAGTTGTTCCTGTAGCTGCTCATTGGCAGTCTGTTGAGATTGGTGTGACGACTCTTCAACAGCGAGCTTTCTTCTCAGCTCTTCGGTTTGTTGCTGGAGCGCTGTTTTTTCCTTAATGAATTGCTCGCGTTCATTCTTTAACTCTTCCAGTGATTGCTTGAGCTGAATCTGATCCGTCGTCATCTGGTCCAGTGTCGCCTGAAGCTGATCAATTTCCTGATTGGCGTCTTCTTCAAATTGCCTTTGTGATTCTGTTGCCGTGTGACGCCACTCCAACAGAGCGCGTTTTAATACTCGAACCAGGTCAGCGGGCAACTCTTCATCGACTTCCTTTTCTGCGTCATCCAGAAAGCGCCATTCGTTGTAGTGCGGCAGAACAGTCTGCTTACCCATTTTTGCCAGTCTGGCCACTTTGTCTGCATTGATACGTTCGCCATTGGCTTTCATATCGTCCAAAACTCTGAACACCAGTTCTCTGCGCTGTATTTCCTTGTCTGAAGTGTTCATTCGCTGGTTACCTACCTTTTAAGCTGTTTCTAAATACTAAAACTAACTAACAATACCAGTATTATAATACTGGTATTGTTAGTATTCAAATAAAAAAACTACTACCGGTAACTGAACTTACCGGTAGTAATTGCTGGTTTTATCTCGGTTTTTATAAAATGAACTGATTTGCAAGGAAGGAAGAGTTGAAGGCCAGTTTATGGGGTGATGTGGTTAAGATTTGAACAGTCGCCAATAGTAAGTGTCTCTGATAGCGCTGATACGCCTAAAAGCAGATTCGATATAGAGAAAGATAAATATGGATGGCGTATCGACACCAGAGCCTCCTTCACGGAAAAGACAGTATTTGGATGATGCTCAGTTGAACGGCGCTGACAAAGGTGAGGAGTCTGCGAACAGCAGGGTGGGCCGGGGCACCTGTGACTGGAGAGCAGGGCGCTTTTTGCAGATGCATGTTTTTCTAGGGTCAGAGGTAACCTTAAAGCTGGCAATGTCTCGCATTCAGAATTTGGTTGGATCGATTAAAAGATCCGAACACTATACTGGTAAGATCACTTAAAATAAGAGCTTTGCTGCAAAGACATTTTTCGATGATGTAAAGGATAATAGTGTTGCCTGGAAAGCGAAAAATATAGAAGAATTAACAACTAGAGAATAGAAGTCTTAAAATTTATACAAACATTTTTATTATTAAAGAATTATGCAATATGCTTTAAGTTAATATTTTATAAAAATATTGTTATTAGTGTTGAGTTTTATTTCCTTATATGGATTCTTGGTTGCTTATTTATTGGTGTTGTTTTTATTGGATTAAGTTACTTCTCCCTTTCAATGTTGTCTATTGCAAAAATTAAAATAAGAACAATTATTCATTTCTGAATATGAATATTTGTTCTTATTTTATATTCATTGTTAATCTTAGCGTTTGTTTTTTTAAAATAATTTATTTCACATAATATGCATTTTAAAAACTATGATGAATGCGAAGAAATAATACTGTGCATGTTCTATTTTGTCTTCTAACCCTGACTTTGTGTATAAGGATAATGACTTTGTGTGAGTAGAAAATATTTCATTCACCTTTGAAGATAAAAATAAACAGAGGATTCAACAGGAGGTGCTGTATGTTATCCAGATCTAACTCTATAGGCTTCGGTCTATCAGAAATCGTTAATAAAGTTCTGAACAGCTATGAAAAGCAGCAAATCCTGATCAATAAAATAATCGAACATGAACAAGTATTCATAAACTCAAAGTTTAGCCAAAGAGAAAAATACAAGCTTGTTCTTGATTTAAAAGAACACGTCGATACATTTTGTCATCTTTTCCCTGATCGTAAGAAATATTTCTCCGATAGTATCTCTGATATTGATTTATTCCTTGTAGAGAACCTTGAAACAATAACGAAAAAGGTTCATCTGGTACTGCACTCCAGTCTTAAGGTCGAAGAGCTTACAGCGCTCAGACTGTGGATCTCCATTAACCCAGATTATGAATTTTTTATCTGGAAGGATCAGGCTTTTCCCCTCTCCTCTTTGTTACAACAAATACTGACATCGAATACTCTGGCACTGGAAGAGCAAGCAGAGCCATCAGCACTGGCAGAACATTTCTTGTTGGAACAATCGGATAGTTGGGATGTCATTCATTCAAATATTCAGGCTGGCAAAAGCCTGACAGAAGCATTAGACGAATTGCTTTCAGATAATTACGCAATAGAGCCTGACAGGGTTTCTGCTGCAATCAATGAATACGACGGACAGGTATCTTCGTTAACCGCTGAGTTGGAAGATACCGTTGAGTTTCGCGATCTGGATGAACTTTGGCAACAACAACCGCTTTTAAAAAACATTTATGCCAGAGAACTGGTATTGCGAGGAAACCAGCAGGCAGCAGCAAAACTGGCAGGTTATAACATTCTGTCTGAAGCTGGAGGAGTGTTCCTTACTGACCTTTCTTTTCTACCTATAAATCGTTCATTCTCAAACCAGAATGCACAACCTGCAATTAACTCCAGTGACAGCAATGAGGGTAGCACTGGTGAAGCCTCTGCTTCAGGACATACTGATCAGCCCGTCACTGATCTTGTCGTCAGCAAAACAGACAGCCTTAGACCGTTGAATTTGCTGGCCAGGGTGCTTGGGTTTCATTCAGAAGGTGACCATTCCGGGGATTCGGAAGCATTCAGTGATCAGGACATTAATGAACTGACATCAGTATTAAGCAGTCAGCCTGATGTTATTTTTCAACCACTGGGTGACATCCTTACCGTTCCCGGTGAGTTTAGTGTGGTTGAACTGAATGGCTTGATTCTCGAAAGCGCAGTAGCAGCAGCGGCTGATGGAGAACAGCTTGCAGATCTGCTTGAAAATATAACCAGTGATTATCAGCTTCTGGAAGACTACGGTCTGGATCAGTGGTCAGGGCTTGAACAACTGGCCAGAAATCAGCTGATTTTGCTTAACGGGTTATGGAGACGAGAGCAACCCCTGCAAAAGCTGGCATTTGCCCAGTACAGGCCAGAAACATTACAGGGAGATAATGAAGTTTCTGATCTTATTATGGGGGCGTGGGCACAGCAGAAACTGGGAAATGCGGATAGCAGGAATAACTATCGTCGACCTTTGCTAGCGAACGCAGATATTTCATCAAGCCATGAACTGGCTGAGCTATTACAGCAGAATACCGTTCAGTCATCCGTGGCTGCGCAACTGGCAGGACTTCCTGCAGACAATACTTCTCTACATAATCTCTATTTTGATACCCTTGAGCAGCAGGGACTTTCACCGGATGCTGATGGCTTTTTAAGAGAACAGTTGTTGGTCGGAGAGTTTGATCTGACACTGGCATTTGATCTGATTCCTGAGAATTTAAATGAAAGTTCTTATCTATCGCCAGCCGCTATTGAACTTGCCAGAGAAGCGGTTCATGAAAGTTTCTACAGTGCTTCTCAATCAGGATTGTTGCCAGAGAATATCAGTAAAACTTTTGAGTTATATCTCTCTCCACGGACTGGGCTAAAGGATACTGTTTTTATATCCGACAGCGGTGTACCAACTTTCTTATTGAGTGATCGCTTTCTAAGGGTAGATGAACCGCTTTTCCATGAAGACTCTATAGAAAGCCGGATGCCAGCGAACGGAATGGGCCGCAATGGTAGAATTCTTCAGCGTGGCAAGGGCTTATTGCTGCACCTCTTGGGGCAAGTGGTCAATGAGGCCGTCAATCCGGGTGAGTACTGGCAGGAGTTCACAGCCAGCCAGTTTCTTGCACTGCCAGGGCAATCTGGTCATCTGGATACCGGGTACGACTGCAAAATACCGAATATTCGACAACGTTTTATTCTTTCAATTCCTCCAGTAAGGGATGCTGAAAACGCAGTGTCGCCACTGGCCATAAATAATAAAATTGATTTCTATGCAGAAACGTTCGCTGCCAAGGTATTACAACTTCCTGTTTCTGAGTCCTCAGAGCAGGCATTTCATGATATTCATAATGCCCACGACCAGATTCAGACTCTGACAGAAACAGCGCCTTATCCGGAAGTGGATTTAAGAGCTTTACGTTTTGCCAGCCAAACCCGTCAGGTCAACACACTGACAGCACTTCAGGCCAGAATATTCCGTCATCAGTTTTTACACCTGAATGCACAGGAAGCGGATACGTCAGAACCTTTCACTGGTTTTGATTCTTATATCGTCGTAGAGGGTGAGGGCGAAGGTACAGGCTACCAGCAGGTGATCAGTGACCATCAGGCCACCAGTGTTTATGACTATCAAACAGGAAGGTTGCTGGATGTATACACGGCTCGGGACGATACGGAACTGCTTGACTCTGGCGTAGATATTCGTTGCCGCCGCGGTGCCGGAGACAGTTGTGGTCCGGTGCCTTCAAGACAGGATGTGGGTGATATTGCACCGGAACAGCTGGCTGGGAAGCTACTGACTTCGGAAGAGGCTATTACCCGTTCGGGGGTTCCGGCTGATGTCGTTCAAGCCTGGAGTCGGCTTGCCCAGCAGGAAGGTGCCTTGATTGCGGTCAGGCCGGTGAATCAGGATGCCGGTGAAGTACTCGCACATGGTCTTGGGCCAGGTATTGAATTAGCCACCAAAGGCTTGTCTGTGAAGGGTAAGTCTTCTGACTGGGGCATTCAGGCAGGGCTGATTCCATTTGATGCAGAACTTTCAAAAATCATAGGTAAACCGTCCGATGTATCTCTGGCCAACACGGCCAACCAGGCAGCTATTCAAACTGACAGTGTTGATGCTGTGCCTTTAAGGCTGAGCAGAGAAACGATCGGCCGACGGGTGGATAACGGCAAACTCAGAATTTTTTCTGAAACAGAAAGCATGATCACCGCCACAGCACTGGCAAAGATACCTACCGGACCAGAGCCCGACCAGTTCAAGTATGCCCAGTTCGAGTATCGTCTGGTTCGCGGCGACGATAACCTCTGGTCTGTGGAGTACAAAAGTCGTCAATACAGCTCACAGAACAGTGAGTTACAGTCGTACCGACCTTTATTGGTCATGGCTGACATTGATAACAGTTCCGGGCAGCCGGTTGCAAAGATCCTTACAGCAGATGCGGATCTTTTCGGTCTGTTCAAGAAGACCAAAGATATCAATACCTATCGTTTTGCTGATGTAGTCGCTCAGGCAAGAAGTTTTGACACACAGTTGAGCACAGGCAGAGGTGTTCTCGATTACAGCAGTCTGGTCAGACAAAAATGGCAGTCAGCCATTGACAGGGTGCGCGCCGGACTAGGGCAGAGCGAACGATCACAGTTTGATCCTGTATTGGGCAGAACCAACAGTTATCAGCGGGATTTGATTAACAAACTGAATCAGGAAGCGGCAGAGCTGGGTAAACCCGTATTGGTTCATCATGGCAGTGAGCAGGATAACCCTGACTATCTTGAAACGGATAACCATATTCTGTTTATCGATGATCAGGGTCGTGTTTTTCAGACAGAGACGCTGAATCAGGCGGACAAGGTTATACGATATTATGATCAGGCAGAAAACTACCTGACATACACCAATAAAAATTATAACTATCTGGACGATCCCACCAGAGTTAACAACCCCGGTTTACGCAAAGGACTTAATGGCAAGCAGGTTGTACTCAGCGGTCACTATGATCCGGAAGTGTCCAGACTGCTTATTCATCAGGCTTCTGAAGACGCTGGTCGAGTTCTTAGCAGCCCGGCCAGCATACCCGATGATGAGGCGCCTCGTGTCAGGACCGGTGATGGTATTGTTTATAGGCAGTTTGGTGATGGTTATACGGTTCTGGGCACCGAATCAAACCGAGTCAGGGTTGCTGTAACACCAGAAACTGAATACTCCGCACGGCCACTTCAGAACACCCGTATAGAACTTGATTTAAATGACTATCGGGCTTATCTCGCGGATGGTGGTAATCAGTATGACTTACAGGCCCACCTTAATCGTGTTGTAAACACTTTCCGAGGCGACAACCGTTTTAATGAAAACCTGTTGTACTACCTGGGACGTACTTATGGCGGTGACGGTGCCGGTGCTGCTACGGATGGCCGTGTTGTCGTACGGGTTCACCCTGAACTAAATCTGAATGAAAGTCGTGTAGATGCTATCAGTTCTGGTGAACCTGCGGTTATTCACCTTGGCATGAACGATGTTGATGGTGCGACACCGGATCGTGTCATGGCATCAGTGATGAATGATTTGTACGGGGTCGCTCTAGCCAAAAGCCTGCCAAATGATTCATCAGATCGCTCTCAGTTAATAAGACAAAATGCCCTCGAAACCTGGTCTCTGGATGAGTCTCTTATCAGTACTGAGCAGTATCGGCTCAGTGAAAGTCTGCAACGTGTCGCGCAGGAGCAACAGCCACCAGTTTTGTACAGTGAACTGGTCAGAGGCAGTGCCGGTGATTTTGACCAGCTGCCGGGTAATGGGGCTGATTTTGATACGTTTCTTCAATATCAAACTGAACGGACATCCGATGCACTGTCAGCATCGTTGAAACAATCTTTTGACTATGTGAGGGCGAACCCGGATGCCGATGTTTCTGAACTGGCTGGCGCACTGGTTCGCCATCATGACAGTCTTCAGGGCTGGGAGGCACAAAGACAATTCCGGTCAGCAGTAGGAGAAGAGAATCTCCGTCTGCTTCAGAGTGGTTTGAACGGTGTGGATAGCGAACTGACCGGCGAGTTCAGTTCCATGCAGCGCCGCTTCGAGGCCGACCAGAGGTCAGTCAGGGGCAACGATGGCATCGCCGAAGTCGTCTTTGATGGCAATAACGATGCGCATTTTGTTTATGACCCTTCCGAAGTTTCAGATGCACCGACCGGCCTTAAGCTTGAGATGGTGATCAGGGATGCAGACGGGCAAAGTCGTTTTGTATTCAATCCTGAAGATATTGATAAAACCGCCTATCAGTTGCTCTCAAGCCCTGATGATCCGGATCACCGTTACCTTATTGTTACGGATAGCCAGCAGGATAATTACTATGTCGTCAGAAGATTGGGACTGGACGAACAACTGACACCGCACCTGGCAGAACTGGTGGGAGACAGTTCGAATGATCAGACTGCTGTGGCAGACCAGAAAAAATCCCATCAGTTCTTTATTCAGGATGACAAACTGTACGTCGTTGTTGAAGCCCGGCATCCGGATACCCATGAGCGGGTCGCTTTTGTGCCTGATGGCGCGGAGCTTCGTCCGGATTTTATACGGTATGAAGTCCGGGAAGTTTACAGTCAAAGTATTCGGGACGGGGTTGCACGTAATGAGCAGGCGCTTGGACCTCAAAGACGACTGGTTCCCAATGATGAAACTGTCTTTATTCCGGTGGTTGAGGATAAGGATGGCAGGCTGTTTCAACTCTACAATGACCTGCATGATTCGGTAGCGACCGTTGAAGTTGATCCTGACGGCTATCCGCTTGATTTTGCGCTTCCATCAGAAAGTACCCAGCAGTCATTTATTGTTGAAAACGATAGGCTCTATCAGGTCGTTGAAGCACCTGCTGAAGGCAGTCAGCTCTATAAAGTCAGGGAAGTATTGACCGGCTCAGTACATTCTGCGTTGGACGGCATTAGCAGTGAATTGGGAGATGTTCAGGATTTTACGTTTAATGATGACGGTGCACGACTGACCACGATTGTCAGCGAAGTCGGCCAGCCCCATAAGGAGTTACTCGGTACGGTTGGTGAGGATGGAGAGCGAGTATTACGGACGATAGGCAGTGATGGCTACCTGTCTGACCAGACCACCGTTATTGAACGTCAACGACAACATCAGTTTATTCAGCAGGGTGAGCAACTCTTTTATAATCAGGGGCCGATTGCCGGGCAGACTGATGCCTACGCTGTTCTGGAAGTCGACTCTGTAACACAGGGGGTTGACCCGGACTACCGGGACAGCAGACCTGAGAGCGCCCGTCGAACTTTGACGGTTACGCCCGATGACCACGATTACGGTGTTCTGGATGCAACACCCGAAGCCGAACAAACCGTTATTTATGACATCCCCTATGAGGTTCTTGAAGACACAGCTAATCATCAGTTATCTCAGGTCATTGAAAACACATCAGAGGGTTATCGCCTGCAGCAACTAGCTGCAACAGACTCTGCGCCTGCCCAGCTTTACCAGCGAAACCAGCAGGTAACAGGTAATACTCGTCAGGATATTCTGGACACCAATGGTTACGATTTTGCCATTGCGGTAAATAGTGGCGATGAAGCTGCTGTTACGCTGAACGACAGTGACACTGTAAGAGATATTCCAGCCACTCAGAAACTGGTGCAATCTGCTGCTGATCACATCAATCCCCGTGAACCTCAACAGATCGGGCGTTTGTTCATATTGGCTCCGGAATCCTACGGTGTTGAGGGCGGAGTCCCTCGTATTGCTATTTATGTCACGCCTGAGTACCAGTCTGCTAACCCAGATGGTGCTGCGTCCACTGTGAATAATATTGGCACTTTACTCGATGGATTAGTTGAGCGTACAACTCAGGGTCCTGAAATGTTGAGTGCACTGGAATCTCCCGGTGTCGATGGGCGATTAGGCACCGTTGCTGATCTGTTTTCAAAAGGGTTGCTGGATTTTTCAACGGCTTCTACCCAGCCTGAAAACAATCTGAACATTCCGGATACTGCACGAACACTGGTGGTTTTACACAATGCGGAGGTAGCTGGTAGCCCTGTTGTTAAAGCAACAAACAGTGCATCTGGAAGTCCGGCTCTGGTGTATCTGAATGGTGAGCGTTATGCCAATCTGGAGCCAAGGCAACTAAATTCCGAAATAACAGACATACTGGCAAAACTGGTATATGCATCAAACCTTGTTGAAGACGGGGGGGCAGGTGTTGATGTTTTCAAAGTTGAAAATTCTATCAGGGATCAAATTGGCCTTCCTGCACTGGCTCTTGACGATAAGTTTGTTCAAACAGATGGTGCACCAGGTAGAGTCGGTTTTGAAATTGAGACCCGCAATGTTGAGATTGATGCACCACTGAGAGCAAGAGTTGCGGCAACCACTCCCACTGAGCTGGGCTTTCCACTGCTTGATATCACCGTAGACGGGTATGACGGCCACCATATTCTTGAAGTGGTCACGGCTCCTATGGCAAGAGAACAATATTCGGAGCAGTCAGCCTATTACACAGCCATCAGTACGTTTGACGAAGTACTGGATGGCGTTAAGGGAGGAACGACCGAGACAGTAGATGATCTGGTTACAAAATATAATAACCAACTGGAAACAAAACTGGGGGTCGATGAATTTGAAAAATACAAACTGCATACGGTTGAACAACACAAACAAGCAACAGTAATCAATCGAGCGGATGAAATTGGACTGAGTGGTTCGATACAAACCAATGTTCAGTTTGACTTTGAAGCAGTCGGCAACCCGTTATCAGGAATAGATCGGCTGTTTTCGGACAGTGGCAGCTCTTTCCAGAAGCAACTTCTCAGATACGCTCAACTTGAAGGAAGCAAGTTGGCAAAATCATTAGTGTCGATGCAATCCCCTGTACTTACATCCTTGATGACAGAATATCTGTTTAAGGCTGCGCTGGACGCTACCGATCCCAATTTCAAGCTAAAAAAAGAAAAAGCTGAAATGCAGCTGAGAATAGGAACGGCTGATGTCATTGCCAGCATCATTGATGATCCTCTTGCTGCTGATTTGAAAGCAGCTATCGACACTATAGGGTTTGAGGAGTTTGGCAGCAGGGTAGAAACAGCTGTCGATACAATTGGCCAAAAGGTCTATGGCCCGGATGTCTCTGGGTGGTCTGTGGACGGTCAGAAATTGGCAGTAAGAAACCAGTCATTATTTGGAGACCTGCTTGCTGAACGTGCCAGAAACGGCAGAATAGCGTTGCAAAATACAGCAGCCAATGTGGTTAGCGTACCAGAAACCGGGCGATTTCTTTATGAGCTAAATGCTATCAATGCTCCCTCAAGAGCACCTGTCCTGGAAAATAATGGGCATTATTATGTTGTTGCAGAGGTTCGCAGTTCTGGCCAGCATTTAAGAGAAGGGGCTTATGCCAATTTCCGAGATGCCGGAATAGAAGCCTCCCTGCAGATCCTACAAAACCCTGCGCTAGTGGCGAACGATTCCGCAGCCAGCTTTGAATTTATTGATCAGTTTACAGAGTCATACAGTGACGCAGATGGCGAACTGAAAACTTTCCTGAATAACGCAATGTCGGCACAGATAGAGAAGCTGGACGCCACACAGCGAGATAACCTGGAAAGAGCTCTACAGGCCTCATTTGATGAGCTGGCTGATGGAAATCAGCCAAACCCACGAAAGACGTTCGATGTAGATAGCTATCAACGGGTATTGCAGCCAGTTACTGAGGCACTTGTTAAAACAAGGCTGGCAGAAATAGTAGAAATAACTCTGAATGGTGCTTCACCGGATATGGATGCCAGTATACGGCTGAATCAGCTACTGGATCATCTACCTGATACTGACGCACTGGATATCACCCTTTCTGATAACCGAAAAATTCATGTCACTCTTGATGCAGAAAGAAGTTTCAGGAGTATCGATGTCCATGATGCAGGACAAAGTGGTGTAACCCTCGGGCGCAGGGATGACCTTTCATTCAATCCTGAGGGCAGTTATTACTACCAGACTGAAGATGGCAGCTTCGTTGCTGCCGGTGAGAACAATAATGGAGCGCTTCCTGATACCGTAATAAAACTGGATTTTGAGTCCTATCAGCAGCAGGCTGCTAATAACCTTAGCCGTGCCAATTTTATTGAAGGGGATCTGGATTATTTTGGCTGGTTACTGTCAGAGGGTGTGATAGCAAACAATAAAAACAAGCTCGAACAACAGCTGAGTCGCCAGACTTCTGATGGTATGCCAGCAAGTTCCCGCAATATTGAAATAAGTCTTCAGGCAGGGCTGAGGTTTGAACAGAGTAGATTAGAGCTGCCGGATAGTAACGATGAAGCTGACTCTGTAGTACGCATCATTGTTGGTACTCAGGATTTACCAGACTATGCCCCATCCGTTCTCGATAGCAAGCTCAGTGAACTATACGGTACGGCCAGTCTTTCTGCACTTTCATCTGTTGATGGAGCGAATATAAGTGTTCAGGAAAGTTTTGGTATCACCAACTCCCCGTTAGAACTAGGCAACCGAATAGGACTTGATGAGGGGTTGAACCAGGTTCGACTGCCAGAGACAACAGATACACTTTATCATGCTCTGGCACGTGAAAGTCGACATGACTTCGAGATAGCTTCTGGTAGCGATTCTGATCTGGCTAATGTAATCACCTTCTGGCGGCAGCAAGACACGGAACAGGCAAGACAAGCCTATGAACGTGCTAATACCTGGTTGGCAGAGCATCCTGACGACCCGAGTGCAGCTCTCCTGGCGACTGCTTTGGTTAATACCAGCCGTGATCTCCCGTCACCTGAACAGCGTCGTTCATTCCGTGCTCAGTTACCTCAGGAACTGGTCAGAAAACTGCGCAGTGAAACAGGTAACAGTGACTCGGGACTTGAACTGCAGCTATCAAAACTCAGTGCTCAAATCAGTCTTGATGGTCGATCCCAAGAGGCCGCAGATGGAGTTGGCCGTGTTGTTTCAGATCGAACCGATACTCCGCATATTGTTTTTAATCCCGCAGAAATAAATGCAAATCTGCCAGAGGGGCAACAGCCCAGTCAGGTAATAAGGCGACCAAGACGTGGCCAACGGCCTGAACGTACAGTCATGGTGGTGGAAGCGGATGATGCATTTTCAGACACTGGCTTTCAGATCATTCGTGGCAGTGATGGTGATAACGCTGAACTGGCCTTTCGTCCTCGTCTGCGTTCAGCTCGGTGTCGAAGGGGTACAAACAGTTGTGATGACAATGACAGCGTCACTCTGAAAAACTCTGATGACAGTGACTCTCTGACTGATGAGGTTAATGAAGCCAGAAGTCGGCTTACCACTCTGGCCGATGACCAGGTAGAACAGTATGAATTTGTGCGTCGCGGAGATGACCTCTATCTGATAGAGACGCTTGAAAACGGAGATGTTCAACAACGACGACTGGAGAGTTATCAGGTTGAAGTCAGGGATGAGGAATCGGGCGTTTCTGTTCTTCGGGAAGAAACCGTCAAGGCAAGTATTGTCGAAGCCATAACCGGAACTCAACCCCAGGGGGTTGGGAATGCTGAACCCTATATTGCCCAGACAAGTGATAAGTCTGCATTGGTACTGCTTGATAAAAGTACTAACCAGATATTTGAGGCACTTGAATCTAATGAAAGTGGAGAGACGCATACGGGGTGGCCATTAGATAATAATGAGCTGTTATCTTCTGTCGAAGAAAGTGCCATCAGGCAAAATGTACTGACGCTGGAAAACAGTGATGGCAGTGAAACACTGGCTGTTGAAGTTCGTTCTGCAGATGGGCAGGAAACACCTGACCAGCGTCTTCTTCTGGCATCCGCCGAGTTGTCATTAGATGACCTTGGCAAGGTGTCTGATGTTGCGGTTAAGGCAACGGATCCTGCACCCGCAGGGCGCATTTATCAGAATCGGGATTTCCCCGAGATCAAGTTTTATGTGTCTCCCGAGTATCAGCAGCAGGTACCGGATTTTGAAACACGTATCAGGGATCTGAGTACCGCACTTTCTGCTGAATTCAGTACTGATTTTGGTAAACGAGCCAGAGAATTACTGCAGCATAATCCCGCAGAAAAACCTGATACGATTAATGATATGGCCGAAAGAGGCTTGATACATTCTTCAGACCCTTCCAACCCCGCCATTGAAGACAATGCAAGGCTGTTGATTGTCCTGGAAACTCCGGACACAGAGCCATCAGGCCGTTTACCAGTCGCCTGGAGTGAAACGGACAGCAAGAATAATGGTGGAGGCAGCCTTAGTATCATCAGGGTTGATCCCACTTTTGGCGGAGAATCTGCCAGTTACGAACATTTCACACCTTACCTTTCCCGTTCAACGGATCTTTTCCGTCAGGTTATTCAGGGAGCAGAGCAGGTTGTCGGTCGGTATACCGAGAGAACAGCTGATAACCTCCATGAACTGGAAAACAATCTTAGAAAGCAGTTGGATTTACCTGAACTGGATGTCTCGGAAACAACGCTGCCTGAACAACGAGTACAACCGGGTACTGTTGGCTTTGAGGAAGAATTTTACGGTTTCAAGATCAAGGATACTGATGGTAACAGCCGCTACAATGGCCGCCTGGATCTAGCAGGCAGTAGACAAGGAGATGACGATAACCCGAGAATCAAACTGACTATTGATGAAGGTTTCGTCAAGCAGACCCGGTTGGAAATTGTCTATGGCTATCAGGACGGCTCGGAGTTTAAACAGAGTGGCGAGCAGAAGCCTGATTTTTATCGAGCCAGAGACCTTCTGGTTGAAGTGTTGTACTCGATTCCCAATGATGAAGAGGAGGGGGTTCGTGTTCAGACCATCGTTGAGCAGTTTAACGACAGACTCAGAGATGAAATGGGCTCTGCTGGTGATGCCTATCGTTTGACGGATGTTGAATATCCGGATTACAGGCTAGCATCATCCATTCCTGGTCTTAATCGAAACGAGCGGGGAATACAGACCAATGTTGCCATTGATTATCGTTCAATTGGTGATGTTTTCTCTGGTCTGGACCTTCTAGCGGGTTACAGGAGTGAGCAAAGAGCCTTATTCCGTCAGGCACAACTTGAAGGTACACGGCTGGCGGAAACGGTCTCTGCATCATCAAGCCCGGAGCTGAAATCTCTGATGACCATGATGGTCTTTCAGGAGTTGATGCATGGCCAGTCACCCGATGGCTCAGCGGATAAAACAAAACTGGACAGCCTGTTCAGGGCGGGTGCGGCTGATGCTGTTGCTTCTATTTTACCAGAAAGTGATATCAGGGCTCTTAAAACCTACGTTGATAACAGTTTTGACACACCAGACACCGGATTTAAAGCGCAGTTCAGGCAGTCACTGGACACTGCAACACAGTCTGTATTCGGTAAGGCGGCAACGGATAAACTAAATCTGTCGCGTACAGACATCAGAGTTTCCGACACCCTCAAAGTCACACTGAATGAGCGATACAGTAGAGTGATCAACCCTGGGGTTGAAGACTCTCGTTTTCTGGTCGGAAAAACACCCGATTCAAACACTGCAACGCTGCATGGTAATTCACGACAGGTTGTTGATACTGGCTCCGTTAACAGTCTGTCAAGAAGGCCTGTCTATACCGATGCCAGTGGTGACACCTCTTTTGTCATTCTTGAAGTGCGTCGTCGATACAATGTCTTTAATGAAATTTTGTTCCGTCCGACAAATGAGGCAGGAGAAACTGGCAGATTAAGCCTGATTCAGGGAACTGATTTGCCTGGAGGCAGTCACTCAGATTTAACAGGGGTCTGGGTTAATAATGTACAAAGGGCTCTTGAAGCAGACAACCCTGTTATCAGGGCAGAGTTGGCACAGAGAATTGCCAGTCTTGACCGCCAACAGGCAGAAAATCTGAGTCGTTCGTTTATTGCACAAACGGGTGATGGTGCCGCTCTGGACAGTCCTGCTAAACAACGTGCCAATCGTGACTTTGCCGAGGCTCTTAATAATCGTCGAGTTCAGGAGCTGCTGGCTGGCCGACCCATGGGGCTTCTACCTGAGCAGGATCAACAGGAAATAACCAGCCTGCTGGCTTTGCAGAACAGAGCCATCGAGAATGACAACCGCCCCCGGGTCACCAGAGATGCCCGTTCACAACTGGTATTAGGTCTCAGGAACGACCTGCTGTATTCAGATAATGGTCCTGGCTACAGCAAGGTGTCGGTTGACGACACTTCTGCGAATCCATCGTTTGAACTCTATTACAGCCGCAACAATGAGGCAGACAGTTCTCAGCTGCCTGAACTGCGCCTGACCATTGATCTGACCAGTTATCAGAATGCACTTCAGCAGGGGGTAGAAAGGGCGGCCCTGGTTCAGACGGATCTTGATTTTATCAGTTCGCTGGCCAGTCGTGGGGAAATCAAGGGTCAGGCAACACTGTTGCAGCGACAGTTTCAGGAAGCCGGGGTTGATGGTCAACCCGGACACCGTATTGAAATAACGCTGAATGGAGAACTGGATCTTCATGAAAGCCGAGTAATTTTCCCTGAAGGCAGTGATTCCAGTGAGCCTGTTCGGTTAGAGCTGGGTGTACACGACCGTCATGTCCTGCCTGCTAACACTGTCAGCCGAAAAGTTACCGAACTATACGGAGCGGCATTAATAGCCAGTTTTGATAAAACAGATGCGCCGCTGGCAAGAAGTTTCGCTCAAAACCGGTTTGGTATTAATGAGCTCAGCCTTAGAGTTGAACAAAGCCGTCAGATTGGTCTTTCAGAAAACTACAGTCTTGTTGGTCTCCCTGACAGTACCGATACCTTCTATCATGCGATGCTGGGTCAGGCACGTCATGACCTGATGATACGCAGTGGCAATAATACCAGCGACCTCAGGAACGCTCTGAATTTCTGGCAGGGGGTAGGGAGTAGTGACTTAGAACAGGCAATCAGCCGTGCTAATCGCTGGCTGTCAGACAATCCCGGTGATCCTGTAGCTATTGATTTTACCACGACCCTTCTTGAGATGGTTCGTGATCAGCCAGAAACTACCCGCAGGCAGTTTCTGGCTGACCTGCCGAGGGAGGCTATACGCACACTCAGGGATTCCCTGCCTGAAGATCAGTCACAACTCAAAAGACGACTGACAGCATTGTCAGCCAATATTGGCAGGGCCAGTGATTCTCTGGACGATGTCAGAACCCTGGGCAGGGCGATCAGTGTTGATGACCGGGTTGAAGGTTTTGTCTTTGGGCGACACGCTCTGGATGTACAGGTACCAGCCAATATAGAGCTGTCTACTGTCGTACAGCTTCAGAATCCCGGAGGGGAAGCAGGACGGGTTCTGGGGATTACTGATCGATTGCCTGATAATGCTGAAGATTCAGGTTTCAGTCTCTACAGAAACGGGCAGGATGATACTGATGCCATAGTGTTCAGACCCAGATTAACTGAACGTTGTCGTAGAGGTACGCCCGGCTGCTCACAGCGTAACAGCCTGATTATTGATGATGATCTGGCCGCTGATATTCCTTTGGCAGATGCTGTCGCACAGGCTGAGTCACAAAACTTTAACCTTGATGCCGGTGACGTTGACGAATTTTTCTTCTTCAAGCATGAAGACACATATTATTATCAGACATCCGGAGATGACGGCGATATTATCAGGCCGGTAACCAGCGGTAACCCTGTTGATGTACTTGGAGATAACCCTCCACTGGGTGAACCTGTTGATATTACCCTTGAGTTTGACGACTCTGAATTGACACTTCTGCGCCGCAAGGATGATGGTACCGTTTTTCAGGCTCTGGACGATGAATACGAAGGGGTTTATGAAGCACGGCCGCTAACGGATGGAGTCTTACTGCCCGAAATTACGCCAGACGACCTGGATAACCCCGAAGCAGATTTGCACGATATCTACCAGCTTCAGGATGAAGGAGCTGGTAGATATCAGCTCCTTGTTGAGGTGGACTCAAATCCGCAGGACAGTCCTGACAATAGCCGTCTGCTACTGGTTCAGGAAGCCTCAGCAACGGAAATCGGTAAAGCTGCAGATGTCTCTGTAGAGGCCAGTAAACCTGAGATACAGGCGGATGCACGATTACTTATTCATCCCGAGCATCCTGAAATTGCTTTCTTTATCACGCCTGAATTCGCTGAAAACCAGCCCAACCTGGACACCAAGCTGGAACAGATGGCTTACCATCTCTCTGATTATTTTGAGACATCGAACGGTGATGTCGTCAATCAACAGATTAAGAAACAGAGCGTTGTTCAGACACCGAATTCAATCAGCGAACTGGTTGATGCAAATCTGATTGAGACCCGTGCTGCAGATCAGCCCATCCCCGAGAATGTTCGAGTCATTATTAATCTGGAAGATAATCCAGGTGCAAGTGTGCTGCCGTCTGCCTGGAACAGGGGGGCAGCATCAGACACTGGTAGTTTAAGTGTTTTGCATGTTAACCCCGGCTTTGGTTTCACGGAAGAGCAGTGGGCCAGCAGGGCTATTTCCGAAGCGGATTATCGTCATCGAAGTCTTGACTTACTGACGCAGCTCAATATTGCCTCCGATCAGGCTGGGGGCACTTACAACGGAGACCTTGCAGCACTTGAAAATCGTTTCATTGAAGAAAACTGGGCCAGAACAGCGTTCGGAATTTCCCCTATTGAGGCCGATGGTACTGTTAATAACAGGGTAACCATAGATGCCGAACCCGGAAGAGTGGGTATTGAAGAGGAGTTTGTTGCCTATCGAATAAGCGACGGTTCGGGCAACGGCGAATACACAGGCAGTGGCTACGCAAAACTGGCGTACAGTGAAGCAACAGATCATGGTCTGCCGAGGCTGGAATTAACCACTGATTCTGCGGCTGGTGTTGGCAAGAAAAAAGAGCATCTGCTTGAAGTTGTTTACGGGCCACAGGAAGCGGAACGCTATTATGGCAGTAGTGATCAGGATTCATTGTTCAGCCGGGCACGACAGTTGCTCAAGGATACCCTGAGAGAGAATATCCCTGATTCCGGACAGGGACCAACACTGCAATTTCTGACGGACACTTTTAATAACAAGATCGATGCCGAGTTAGGTGAGGCCGGAAAAGCGTACCGGTTGAATGAAGTAAATTATCCGGAATTCAGGCTTTCTATTGTGAAGCCGGAAGCCCGTGATGGCTCATTTCTGGCCGCAAACAAAGATAGTTCCATCTTCAGGCAGCTAAATATAGCGGTTGATTTTGATGCCATCGGAGACAGTTTTTCGGGTATTGCGGATTTGGTCTCCTCAGATCCGGTACAGAAAAAACTGTTCAGGGATGCTCAGGTTCAGGGACAAAAGCTGGCACGACAAATCTCAGGCGATTACAGCCCGGAACTGTCCTCATTAATGACGATGGTTGTGTATCAGGAGGTATTGCACGCACAGTTTCCTGATAATAAAGCAGCAAAAACTCGCGTGCCTTCGCTGTTCAGAGCAGGGGCATCGGATGCTGTTGCTTCGTTTATGAGCCAGGGGGCCATTGAGCAGATAAAAGCTTATCGAGACGGTTCCGGAATCACCTCGTTTGGCAGAGAAATCATCAGTTCGGTTCGGAATATATACCAGGAAAATTTTGGTGCCGACTACAGCAGCGGTCTGAAACTGAAACGCTTGCCAGGCAGAGTGATAGGAACATTCGAAAACACGCTGAACTTAAGAGTGCAGGAAGGCAGCCCTTTCATTATTCCTGCCAACAGTAAGAATGGCAACCTGGATGACAGCCGATATGGAGATTTAGGTGTTGTCGCACCAAGGTCACGCAGAGAGCCATACACTGATGCTTCCGGTGATAAAAAGTATCTGGTGCTTGAGGTGCGAGAGCATGCACATCCGTTAAATGCCGACCACTCCAAAGGGTTTGATGGTGAAAGTATTGATGGTAAGCCTTATCGTGAAATTATCGGTTTAAGTCAGGGCAAGCGAACTCCTGACAGTTCACCAGAAACCAGGAAAGCCTGGGGCCAGAATGTCCTGCATGCCATGGAATCCGTTAATCCGGAGAC
The DNA here is from genome assembly GCF_009653635.1 of Endozoicomonas sp. OPT23. Classification (GTDB taxonomy): domain Bacteria; phylum Pseudomonadota; class Gammaproteobacteria; order Pseudomonadales; family Endozoicomonadaceae; genus Endozoicomonas_A. The sequence continues at coordinate 26,032 of NZ_PPFD01000006.1, forward strand.
CCTTGCGCAACAGAAACAGAATATGGAGCGTGTGTTAGCGGGTAGCTCTCCCGAATTCAACAACGAAATTACCCGACTCTTTCTGGATGAAACCAGAGTCATTGATGCCGGACTTGATGCTTATCAAACAGCGGTTATTCGCAACAGCAAACGACAATTTGCTGATGTTTTACTGCAAAGAAAACTACCTGCACTGCTCGATCAGCTGGCAGCCGGTACAGCTCTGACAGAACAGCAAAGACTGGAGCTAGGTCAACTTGTCAGTAGTGATGGCCAACAGGCTAATCTGGACATACAGATAGCGGATAGACAGGTTCATGTTGAGCTGCGCCCCGACCTGACCATTGATTCCTCTTATACCCTCAAGGATCAGAATCAGATCGTACTGGGGGTTGGAGATCTCGATCAGCAACAGGTTGATGCCAATAACAGAGGGCAGGCACTGGAAGTACTTGCCACAGAATTGCTTGGTACTGCTCGGTGTCGGCGTGCTGCGGGAAGTTGTAGCAGGGGCTCCAGCCTGGTGTCCCTGCAATGGGATGCTGAAGGAAGAAATGTCAGGGCGTTGGATGGACGGTTTCAAGTAGGAGAAACCATCGATCGGGTACTGCAACTGCGAGACCTGTCTGATCGATTTGAAAAACTCGGGCGACATCAGCTGGCCGGAGAGATCAGACATTCTATTGCAGACGTTCTGGTGCAACTGCAGCGGCCGGAGTTACTGGAATCCGGAACGTCGCTGGATAAAAATCGCGATTACATCAGGCAACAACTGTCCGGTCTTGAATCAAGTTCTTTACCTGCGCCTGATCGTCTAAAACTTGAGCGAAGATTCAGAAGTAAAATGAAGAAGCGTTCAAGGCCGGAAGATCGTCCTACACCTGATGTGATACTGGATGAGGTCAATGATGAAATAGATCACTTCCTTACCGATGGCAGTCTGTTGGATAGTCTGACTGAGCTGCAACAACAAGAACGTAACAATACTGCCCGACTGGCAGATGTAAACAGCCTTGACCAGATTGCCGGTGAATTCTTGTCATCGAGAACACCCTCTGTTGATGTTCCTGATATTGCCAGTTTGCCAGAGTTCCAAAAGGCACTGCTGAAAAGCACGCTGGAGCAGCTAAGTTCAAATTCCGATATTGTCTATCCGGAGCAAGCTATCAGAGCCAGTCTGGAAAGGTTGGCTGAAGTCGATGGCTTTGGTGATTATGTCGACAACATTGAAAGTGAGTTATTCAAAAACCAGGACTTTACGACACTGCTTGCAGACTACCAGCTATCCGGTGATACACAACGTTTTGACACAAGCAGGCAGAATATTATTGATGTTGATTCATCATCTCCGACGCTGTTTAGCATGGTCAGGAACAAGATGGTGCAATGGGATAATAATGAATCGGTAAAAAGGATCAATGCATTTGCTGATACCTCTGAAGTAAAAGGCTTTCAGATGGCTTTTGGTGGGGTTCAGGCCGCACTTGGCTTTGCTCAAAGCATTGTTGCTATCAATAATCTCTCCAAATTTGACGCCTACCTTGATACTGAAACCAAAGTCTTTGGCTATGGGGGAGCCTCGCTTGGTATTGCCGGATCCAGCCTTGGCTTGATACAGACCGTCAGTAGTGTGGGCGGCAAGTTGTTTGTTAAAAACAGTGATGAAGTGGGTGGATTGATTGGCAGAGGCTTGAAAGCGGCCAACCTTGGAGCCAAACAAACCAAAATGTTTCTGCGCTTTATCAGCGGCGCGGGCAGTGCTATTGGCATGGCAGCCAATGTTTTCTCTCTGGCTTCGTCGGCAAGAGCTATTCAAGGGGCAATTGCTACTGCCAATACCGCGCAGGTTGCTTCTTATGCGGTTCAGATAGTCATCGACTCTCTGACATTGATCCTTGATGGCATTAGTTTTGTTCTTGATCTTATCCCGCTCGGTATTACTCAGGCTATCAGTTTTGTCGTTGATGTCATCTCAACGGTACTGGGTCTTGTCAACACCTTAATCGCTGCATTCACTCCACCACCCAATGCAGAGCAAAATTTTCTGTCCATAGTTCAGTCAGAAGCTTTTCAGGAACGTATTGATCAGATAGCCCAGGAGTGGGAGGAAAAAGGCTACAGCGAACTGGATTATCGGACGGATGCCGAACAGCTGGGTGTTGAAAACTATTACAACGATAATCTCAAGGCCAGCCACCTGACCTATCGAGTCGTCAAGGAACTGAATGGTTTTAAAGGCAAGGCGTTATTGGATTATACCAACCTTGATACGACCGATTCAGGAACCGATCGCGATGATTTCTTTAGATTCCTTGGCGATGCGGCTAATGTCATTGATCTTCTCGCTGGTGATGACAAGGCATTTTTGGGAGCTGGTAATGACAATGCAATAGGTGGCCGTGGTAAGGATGAACTGTTTGGAGAGCTGGGTGTTGATGTTCTTGAAGGTAATGAGGACGACGATCACCTCTCAGGTGGTCTGGATGCGGATGTTCTGGATGGAGGAACAGAGGACGACACCCTTGATCCAGGCACCGGACCAGCTTATGTAAGAGGTGGTGATCACGAAGATACACTGCTAATGCCTTCCATAAACCAGCTGTTTATGGATCGCAGTAGAACCTATACCTATACGATTACTCCCAGTGACCTGCCATTTTTTGAAGTGGACTTATCCCGTAACCGTATCGAAAGTCTGCTGTTTAGTCATATGTCTGACCCCGCAAATGGTTATCTCAGTGTTAATGGTCAGACACCGGCTAACAGCCTGCTTACCCGTATTTTTAACGTAGAGTTGCTGTCTCGCCAAAGTGATGGAAGCTATCAATTCCAGCCTTATGATGAAAACCGGTATAACTTCGGCAGTGGCCAGCGGCATTTCTGGACGCATGCCTGGGAAGGTCACTTGCGTTACCAGCATCGCACTGTTGGCCGGTTTATACCTCAGTCGCCCGTCGGTTTTTTCATTGCTCCACAGAGTGGAATTCAGAAGAATAACCTGGGCAACACGTATTATCTGAATCAGATTCAGGAATATATGGATCTCCATGATGTGGTTCCCTACGAGCAGAAATTCTCGGCAGTAACCGATCATGATTTTAATACACTGACCAGAATGTATGACAACAGGGTCGAGTATAAAAAACTGTCATTGGGTCGGGTCAGTCTGGCCATAGGTCGACGGTTGTTTCCGAGCAATAGTTTCTGGCAACGCAATTGTTACCATCATACCTTTGCGGGAGGAGGTAATGACCGTACAAACTGTAATATGCATACACCATCAGGCCGTTACTCCTGTGATGACCCGGCATTTTACACCCTGAGGGACAGAATCACTTATAGAACCCTGAAAGGGCACTATCTGTCAGGTACTGATGATATCTTTCGATACTTTCCTTTTTGTGATGGTTTCAGGGATTCAGAACACTGGCAGGGACACCTTTATGCATTGACAGCGCCACAGGAAGTTGATCAGGAGGGTGTGGTGACAGGATCACCTTCAAAGTTAGTCTTTGAAGATCGCGGCAGGCTAACCATGTTCGTTTTTGATTTTGCTGATCTGGCTGATGCAGCAAAAAAAGAGCAGAACCATGTTGCCTATTTCTATACCCATGTACTGGATGCCCTGAGAACCTCTGGGTTTGTCAGTGGTATTGAGAATATTCATGATGGCAACTATGCCAGTGTTCTGAAAGCAGACAGTCATACCAGACAGCTGTCTGGCGGAAGGGGGCGTAACCAGTATTACTGTCTGAGCAGTGAGAACTGCACCATGCTGGGCAGCCGAGACAGTGAGTTTTTCTTTGGTGGTGATAATAATGATACCGCCATGCCCCTTGGTGGCCATGACTACATTGATATGGGGGCAGGAAAACAGGACACAGTCACATATTATAACCGAAAAAACAGTATCTATATTGACCTCAGAGCCGTGGCTGATATTGATCTGAATTCACTGACATCGCCCTGGTCTCTAAGTCTTCCCGAAGACGTAGTAATACCCGAGAATCTGGCTGAACAGGCGAATTTAACCACTGCGCCGTACATTATCAATGCTGAAACTATCCAGGCCACAGATAGTAATGACCTGTTTTTTGGCAGTGATTACCCTGTCACTTTTGATGGGCTAGGCGGGCGGGATATTGCAATAGCCGGATCCGCTCCAATGACTTTTATTTATGGTTCAGGTCAGAAACACTATATTGGCAGCCCACAATTTGACTGGATGATTGCTGATCGAAAACCGCAGATCAGTGTTAATACTCGCAAAGACCCCAGATACCCGTCGCTAAGAAAAATATTTGATATCAACCTGACAAGGCAGAGTGTCATTATTAATCCTGATCTGGATGGTATTTACCGGGATCAAACTCTTGTCTGCCATCTCAGAGTTACGGTCAATAGCCAGACTTATAATCGCTACCTGATTTACTTTGATGATGTGCAGCCCTATGTCCCGTGGGTATTGGATGAAAACAATGGTGGATTTCAGGATATAAATACGGCCATTCCACCAGCAAAAGAGCATGTGCTGGATGCAGCCTATCAAATGTATACGGAGAATCATGAACAGTATACGGAGCAACGATTTGTAAGGCTGCCAGTTGGCACTGATCTTGAAAACGAGGTTCTTAAAAGCCCTTCGGTTCCCTATCAGCAGCGCGCTCAGAAAAAACGTGAATGGTCTCTTTCAGAACTCAATATTGAAGGCGCTGATTTTAACGACATAGTTGAAGGTCTGGTTTATAACACTCAAGTTTACTGGCATAAAGATCCTTCTCCGGTCGCCAACCTTGGTTACCGACAGGAGCTTGATGACTCTCGTTTACTGGCAGCAGAAGATGTTGACATCAACTCTCAGGGAATTAACGTAGATTTGTCGTCTGATAACCCCGAGCATTCAATCTATGAAAGCATTGAAGGTATTCAGACGGGATGGGGTGATGACACCATCAAAGGGAATGATGAAAACAATGTTTTTTCCCCTGGCCATGGTGGTGACAGTATGTACCCTGGCAGAGGTCAAACCAGAATCATTGCAGGACCCGGTGGCCCCAGAAGCCGTTATGCAAACAGAGTCTATGGTAAAGAGGGAGCTCATATTACTGTAGATTATTCCGGTCTGAACAGTTTTACCCAGTTCACTGATGGTTTCCGTTATACCTACACACTTGAACAACTGGATATTGATCTGTCTGGTAACTGCGAGAATGGTCATTCTCTGGGCCTGGATGCTGTTTATGGCTGTGTAAAACAGAGCTGGCGAGCAGATCGTGTCAATACAGAAGCCAATGAAAACAATTTTAAAGTTTGGTACGACCGCCTTGATGGCATCAACAGTGTCATTCTACCGCCTGTGACAGCCAGTATTGCAGGCTCAAATAAAAACAATGTTTTCATTCTTAATGGCGGCACCATCAGCCTGGATACTGGCAGCGGCAATGATACGGTTCAGATTCTGAAGGTTGGCAATTATACGATAACGTCACCCAGTGGTAGTAATACCCTCGACTTTTCTCAGCTCGATCTGGCCGGTTCGGGTAGCAATGATGGTGTGTTCCTGCAAATGCATCAGGGGGATGCCGAGCTTCGTGGTATTGATACTATTATTCAGGCAATCGGCTTTACTCATTTTGTCGGCACTCCAAAAGACGATGAAGTGCATGGCAGTGACTTACCGAACTATTTCAAAGGTAATGGTGGTCGTGATGTTTTTTATGGCTACCGTGAAGACGACCACTTTGAATTTGGACTTGTTACGGACTATGCCAATGGCCCGGCTCATGTAGATGGTGGGCCTGATAGCGACACCATAGACTTCAGTAATTTCCGTCGTGATGAGTTCAGTGCTTCAGGTGGACTGGAGTTAAAAGGCCTGTTGATCAGGTTGGGAACCGAGGTTAGTACTGGAGAAGAGAGTCTCTGCCAGTCTCCGGAAAGTTATGGTGCAGTCAGGTATCGTCTCAGGGGGACTTTCTGTACAGCACCGGAATCTATATGTGATGAGCACGATGAAAGCAGAACCGTCGTTGTTGAACTGCGAAATATAGAAAACGTAATAGCATCCCCCTACGACGATATCATTTATGGTTCGCCTTTCACCTCTGGTCGTATTCAGGCAGGAGCGGGTAATGATGAGGCACATGCTCAGTACGGAGGCAGTCAGTTATACGGAGAGCACGGCGATGACAAGTTGTTTGCCGCAGCATCATTAATAGAAGGTGAATTGACCGGCAGTGTGCTGGAAGGTGGCCCTGGCTTTGACCATCTGATTGGCAGCCCTGCACAGGATACATTGATCGCGGACATGGATGCTGACCTTCTTGAAGGCATGGAAGGTCAGGATATCTACTGGGTCAAGCAGGAAGCCGCTGGCACCCTCATCATGGATCCGGATAAGGGAAACATCCTGATTCTGGAAGGGACTGGCTTTACGTTTACCAGTATCAAATGGCAGTTCCGTGATGATAACCAGTTTGAGGTGCTTGACATAGTCCATGAAGGCCAGCTCATCACCACAATATTTTTGACGGATGAAATACGAAGAATTCGCGAAGACGGAAGCCTTTCTACACAGCATTTTATTAAAGAACTAATCGACAGCTGGAGTTATGTTCGGGTCATTAACAGAGCGGAAAATGGCCAACTTCTGGCAGAGGAAAACAAAGCAACAGAAAACCTTCAGGCTTATTATGAAAGCCAGTTCATCTCTGAGCAAAATCCATTTCTGGATAATACGCTATTTACCGATGGCACAGAGAATCTGATGCTAAGGGGTGGGCCAGGAGCAGACAGGCAAATACGACTGAGAGGTCATGATGGTCGCTGGGTTCTTTATGACGGCGGCACGGGTAATGACCAGATTGCTGCCATCAGAGGGCAGGGAGTCGTTCTGTCTGGCAGCGGTAACAATGAAGTGATTCTCGGTTCAACCAGTAAGGGCATTATTAAACTGGAAGAGTCAGGGTATGACCGAATACGTTTTGCCCATCTCAGGTTCGAAGACCTGTTTGTTTCGTATCAGGTGGCATTGCAGCAACGACCGGTCACCGGTAGTGCACTGCCTGTTCAGGCATCGGTCAGTAGCGTAAGCAGTGATGGGCTGTCACAAGTTTCTGGCTCTGGTTCTGACAGTGCTCAATCGTTGATTACATCCGGCTCACAGAACATCAATAATCTGGATACAGATAATGCTTACATCAAGCTGCTCAGTGGTGCGGTGCTGAACCCGGCCGGGTTGAGTCATGACAATTCCATCACTGACGTTATCCAGTTCATTGACAGTACGGCGTCCGGGCAACTGCAGAATCTGAACTATCGAGGTGGCGATTTTACGGTTTCATTCAAGCTTCATGTTGACGATCAGAGTCAGCAAGGTGCAATTGTGCTGCTGTCTGATGCCAATGGTGAGAACAGTATACAGTTGCAGTTGAGCAACAACGACTCTGTTTTGAAGCTGCAGGCAGTGATAACCGCAACGGATTATGACCCATTACCTTTTGCTGAAAGAAGGTTTATTCAGCTGACACCTCATACCAATCTCAAAGAAACCGGTTCCTCGGAAGGGGGGCTAAGACAAGAAACAGCTATCACGGATACGATTTCGTTACCTTCAGGACAGTGGAGCAAAATCACCGTTACTTTAGAGGGTGATGGACTGCTAAAAATCTATCATGACAGCGTACTGTCTGTTGAGGCTGAGTGTTACCTGCCCCAACGGATAGATGACCTTACCGCTACTCTCGGAGCAACTGATCAGGTCTCTGGATTTACTGGCGCGATCTCTCAGATTTCACTGATTGATCAGGCTATGTCCAGTGAGTTGATTGAGCTGGATGCTGAGTTAGCTGACAGAGAGTATTGGCATCTCAGAAGTGGCAGCGGCTCTATGGATGTTATTCTTGCCGGGGCGATGCCAGATCAACTGGAGTTCTATGATCCGGAGCGACAGGCAAAACTGGTTGAAGGCCGAAACAGTGTTGAACAGCTGTTTGTCGATCGTGCCCGTTCTCAGCAGGACGGTGATTACAGCTATAAAGTCAACAGTGCTGCAACGGGTCTGACTGTGTTTCAGGGGCAGGGGTTGCAGGCTCTGGAGTCTTTATCCGACTGCCTGATTCAGTCTGACGATATTTTCTACCTGTTGTATCTGGCCGATGACATTCAGCAGGAACAGTTGTTATTTGAGCAGCGAGACAGTGATCTCATCATTCATATCGCACCATGGCAGCAGAATATTGATGATGTATCCATGGCCAGTATCACTGATCGGGTTGTGATCAGGGATTACTTTGTAAGAGATCACTGGCAAGGTCTTATCTATGCAGATGGCAAGCGCCTGCCTCAGTCGTTTATTGATCAGGGTATTGAAAATTTCCCTGACACCGTCGAGTGGTTAAGCCGGGCAGAGCTGGGAGAAACCTACCTTATTAAGGATGGTTATGATCTACGAGTTGCTTTTGCTGCTGAAAATCCATTCAACCAGGGTGACGCGGCTTCCCCATATAGTTTGACCAGAGGGCATTTTGATTATTTTGTGCGAAATTACTTTGACCCAGAACGCTTACCCGAAAATATCACCTTGGCGGTACCGGCCTTTGACGAGTCCAGAGCACTTACTGAGGGTGACCTGAGCACACTTGAATTGCTGTCAACGCTTCCTGAGTCTGTATTCGAAGAGACTGTATTAAATCTTGATAGACAGCAAATTATTGAAATCACCTCCGCTTTATCAAGACAGACACTGGTACTTAATGGCTCAATGACTTCAAGGTCTGATTCAGAATCTGGAGCAGGGCTGGACTATTCCGGCGAGTCTGGTGCGGGATCAGGGCAGGGAATGTCACCGGAGCATACTGAGGGATCCGGTTCATCCGATACTGACCATAGCTCTTACAACGATAGTTCATACTACGAAAGTTCTTACGACTATAGCCCTTACGACAAGAGCGGTTTATTAAGGGCGGTGCAGTCAGTATCTGAATCCGAAAGCGCGGCTCCTATGTACGCCATAGGTGCAGACTACAGCAACGATGAATCGGGTGATCACATTACCGTTTCCGGGCAGCTGGCTGCCTGGGGAGAAGGGGGTAAGGATCACTTTATTCTTAAGACTCTGTCGGCTGCGTATCTGGATGGTGGGGCTGATCAGGACCGTCTGGTTTGCCAATTCACAGAGCTGCCTGCAACCATTGATATTGATCTGATTACAGGCCAGATACAGGCTGATGGTTCGTTGTTGCATACAATCGCTTCATTTGAAGAGGTAAGCTGTGGCCTTGACGGCAAAATAACAGGTACTACTGATAATAACTTCTATGAAATCACATCTGGTCAAATGTCGATCTGTGATGCTGGTGGTAATGACACGGTTCTGATTCATGCTCTGGCAGAGGTGGATTATGAGATAAAGGGCTCCGGACATACCAGTATTACCTTGACCAGCTCATCGGCAGGGAGCAATCCGGGATCATTAAAGACTCTGGTATTGCCTGTTACAAGAGATCAGTTACACGAAGAGTCTCTTATTACTCCTTTACCACTGTCAGAGCAGCATAATCTTCACTATACCGTAGGTCATCTGGGACAACTCAATAAGGCGATCAATTTCCTCTATGAGGAAAATGAAGTACGGTTTGATAATTTTGTATCAGGCCCGAATATGACGTTTAGCACCTGGTTCAGATTTGATTCTGCCACTATTGAGGCATCTGAAACGTATGTCTATCAACCAATTCTGTGGGAATCAACAGAAGAAGAAGGTTCTTTCGGGCGAGACTATCCAAGTGTCAGAATTAGTTATTCCGGTTCAACAGACCCTAGTAAACCACACCAGCTATGGTTGAGTTTGTATTACCGGTCAGATGCAGAAATAGATGCGATTGACAAAGAGAAAATATATTTACTTGAGCGCATTAGAAACCTTGATAATAACAATTGGCATCATTACACAATTGTTTTAAGGGATGGCGACAGTGCAACTTTCTATGTTGATGGTCAGGAAGTGAGAAAGGACTGGCCCACACGTTTCCTCCGTGAGTTTCCTGAATTTCAGCGAAAAATTCGTCCTATTAATAAAGTGTTTACTGACAGCAGGGTTTATTTTGTGAATGGAGGTGAGGATGATGAGCCTCACTCACAATTGACACTTACTGAGCTTGGAATTACTACAGCTGCAGTGGAGCAACTGACCGTTCTTGACCGTGCTCTCTCACCGGAAGAGATCAGTGAGCTTTATTACACTCAAACCGGCACATTACTGCGACTTGATTTTGGTGAGGAACGTTCAACAGTAACTGTTATCAACGGCTTACCGGATACTGTCGAGTTTATTGATGGACAACCCCTGACGTACTCAGGCGACAGTGATGGCTTGGAAAGCGAATCAGAAGCAGAATTGGATTCTGCCTATTGTCTGCTCACCGACAGTAGTCGACGCTCTGTGTCATTAGAGCAGCAACTGACACAATGTTCGAATAAAGTTGTAGAGTTCAGGCAAGATCTTCCAGAAAGAAGTTATTTTCTTGAAGAGAAAAATGAAAATCTGTTGATTCATTTTGTGGAAGGGAGCATAGATACGGAAACGACCAGCTGGTCGAAACTGAACTATCACCTGGAGCTTGTTCACTATTTTCAGAGGGGTAATGCTGCCAGTGCTCTGAGAATTGGTGAGGAGGTCATGAACCCGGCGGCAGTTCGCCATTCCCTGAACTCGGCTACACCATTCCCTACTGTTGACGACTGGCTGCAAAAAGCTGCGCTGGAAGAGTTAAGGTTTCTTAGAAACGATAATGATCTGCAAATTATTATTACTGATCAGCGGGTGTTAAGCACTTTCAGTACTCAGCATGAAACACTTGATCAGCTGTCTCCATTTACTAAACCGAATTACTTCTCTGACAGTCCATCTCCTGCTCTGAGGCTAAGAATTGATTCAGCTGACAGACTACAACAATGGTCACAGGATAATATTCCTTTTGTTGAGCCGGGCTCTGAAAACCATCCGGAATTTGTAGACCTGAGTGACAAAAATCTAAATCATATCAGCCATTGGACACAGGTTCGCTGGCAGAAATTTATCAAATTCAAAGCCACTCAGAACTGTATCAATTATATTCCGGACTCAGCGCTTTTTAGTGGTGAGGTCGACAGCCAACGCCGGGATGCTGTGACTGGCAGGGTGAGCCGTTATGAAGGTTCCAGTCTTGTATCAGGAAGTCAAAGAGGAAATTATCTTACTTTTGGCTCTTCCTCCGAATCAGTTGGCGATGTCATTCCTGTCCATGATCAACTGGCTGTATTTTGCCTTGATGGTGATGATCGACTGATTATCCATCAGTTGTCTGGTAACTATCTGGTGGGTGGCTCAGGCTTTGATACCCTTGATTTCCCTATAGCATTAGGTGGTAGTGCCATAGTCAATCTGGACGTAGGGCACATCAAGATTAATGACGAGTTGGTAGCCGTCATAGAGGCTTTTTCAGCCATTGACTGGCGCAACCCTGGCGCAGTGGAAGTAAGAGGAAAGAGAGGCGAACGAGACAGTTTTTCGGCTGATAATGGCTCTTTAATGATTCATGCGCGTGGTGGTGATGACGAAAGCCACTTCACTGGTTCAGCGGAAGTCAGCTATCAGTGGGATGTCAGCTACCAGAGCCATACCATTATTAATCTGGAAAGTGATAGCCGTGGCCCTGCTGGCCAGCTTAGAAACATACTTGTACATGACAGCAGGCAAGAGCATCGTACTCAGCTAAGCGAACTTGAACATACAATAATACAACAGTATGTCATTAATATCCCACAAGAGAGGGTCAGATCTCACTACAGGCGTTGGCAGCCATCATTAGGCAGAACCGGTATAGAAGGTAGTGCTGTAAAGTCACACGTTTCCTACTCGGAATATGATGTTGGACCTTTAGACCTTGGCGCACAAATTACAGGTTACCCTCTCACCGTTGCTTTCTGGCATAAAACACCTGAGCCTGGTTACTATGGTGATGTTGTGCTTTGGGAGTCAATGGATCCGGATGGTAATAACCTTCTTCAGTTAGTGATCGGTAAACATAGCAATTCCAGGCAGGATACCCTGAGACTCAGGTCAGTGTCTGCTGATGGTCGGCAGCAGCTATGGCAGGTACATGATTACTTTCTGTTCGATGGCTGGCACCATTTTGCGATGACTATCAGCGCCACGTCGCTGGTCACATTCTATCGAGACGGCTTCCCTCAACCTTCTGCGTGCGTAGAGTTAAGCCCTCACCCTTATCAGAGACATCAGCCTAACAGCAATGCGGTTCCATGCGATCCGGATATTCTGCCGGCAACAGGTGTTCGTGAAATCAACCGACTTGTGATGCATGCCCGTTGGAAAACACTCTATCTTGAAAACCTGATTATTCATAATGATGAGCTGTCAGCTGCTTTGATTCAAACATTAATGAACTCAGAGTCCGGGACCATTCAGGTATTAAGGTATTCGGAGACAGGTGCAACATTAACGGTTACTAATGGCTATTCAAATCATCTGACTTTTGATGATCAAACCAGTTATAACAGTGAGTTTCTACTGGGTTTTCATATTCCGTCACTGGACGATTCGACTGCTAGTACTAATGAGCAGACTGATGCTGATGTTCTGAACGATAACGATCAAGTATTGCGTAAACGGCGTTCAGTGGGACATCAGGATGTTCTTCGGTTCAGTTATGGGTCTGGTCAGAATCAGTTATCTTGTACTGGCGAAAGAAATGTCATTTATCTTGAGCGAGTTCCTGCAGAACGAGTGACTTTCATACGTTCTGGTAAAGACCTGATTGTCGCTCTCCTCGATGAATTTCCAGAGGATGGAACAGGGCTGTTTATAAACAGTAAAGATCGATTGGTACTCGAAAACTATTTTGACAGTAATCCGGATGAAACCGTTATTCTTCAGGCAACTCATATCTATCATCATTCCGAGATCACCAGTCAGGTTCAGAGAAACAGTGCCGAGGAGTTGATAGCGTCTCACACTCTTGAAGAAATGAGGTTTGTTAGAGAAGAAAAAAACCTTCTTGTTTACTTCAAAAACAGCCAGCCTGCGTCCCACCTTTATGCAGACTCGCTTTTGTCAGTCACTGTTGAGAACTATTTTTCCGGGGCAGATAAGCCATTATCAGCCAAAGATTGGGAGCACTCTCTTGAAAGAGAGGTAGTCAGTCGCCTTAGCGAAATGGATCGCCAGAGATTGATTCGACTCAATGACGGCAGCTTTGATCTTCATGGAATAGAAGCTGATCAATTATTCAGCCTTACCCCGCACAGTCATGACAACATTCTGATCGGCAGTCAGACAGAAGACTCTTTTAAGGTGAAAATTGGTGAGACTCGCCTGGTTGCAGGTGGAGCTGGTTATGATTCGGCGTCGATTAATGGCGACTGCAAGTCAGCCACCATCAGGGCAGAAGAGGGCGACTGGGCACTTTACTGTGGCAATGAATTAGAGACACTGTTTCAGGATATAGAAGCCATTAAATGGGGGGGGACTGCACAGCATGTTGATGTGACTGGCAGTAGTAAGACTGCAAATAGACTTTCTGTGACAGCAGGCAGCATACATGTGTGCTCCGGACCGGGCACCGACTGGATAGAAACACACTCTTTACGAGGTACTTTGTTTGAGTTCGGTTTAGGTGATGGGACTCGCAGCTGGAAACCTCAAGGGCAAAACAATCGTATCAGAATGAACTCCGGAATAGGTCTGGATGATATTGAGACAGCGGTTAATGCCATAGGAACACACCTTATTTTTAAGAAAGACGGTGCTGAAACAGGTGATGAACTCTGGGTCGAATCGCAGTCAGAAGCAGTAAATAATCACTCATATTTCAGCAGGAATGTCTCAAGAGAGCTTGAAGTGCTGACGCAAAACGCGGGAACAATGGGCTGGAAAGAGCAGAGCGGATTATCACTGAACCCGGAAATTAACAAGCAGACAGGATTGTTAGAAATCAAAGTAACCAGTGTCTCCATGTGAGAAAGGTCGTAACCATGATTGACGTTGCACACCAGAAGAAAAAATACATAGTTGTAGCTTCACTCTGTGCCTGGAACATTTTTCTGCAGAGTTTCATGATCTCAGCGGCACAACTGCCAGGTTTTGAGATCAGAAATGTCTATTCCCCGGATCAGCTGGGTTTGTTTGCTGGTGACAGAATCAATGATATAAGTGCAAGCTCTGACGGCAGTTATTTGCAGGTGATAAGCAGTGCCCACAGCAGTATGATCAGACTTAAACTGAATACTGAAAGCAGCCTCTATGAAGTGTCATCAAGATATACTGATGCAAAAACCACTGTTACTGATGGTAATGAGTGGATACTGCTTGAAAATTTTAATAAACCAATAACGTCTGGTTTCACTGATAGTGGCCAGTTCAGCTTTGTTCAGAGCAGCCTGGGACGCTCAGGTACTCTGGTTAATTGCTTTCAATATACAGGAAACCAATGGAACCACACCTGCGATAATAGTGTGCAGCGAATTGCTCCGAATAATCTGTATGACACTTGTACTCTGGGTGACAGCCTGGTTGAAACAACATTGGGGCGGTTGAGCCAGTCATCTATTACTGGTGAGGAATATCAACGACTGTCATCAGAGGAGAGCTATGGTGGTTTGGAGGAGGGAGGGTTCATTCTCAATCAGATCGACAAACTGGTTTGCAGTGAGGATTATCTCTTTGCTCTTACAACAGACAGGTACACACCATTAGCTGTTTTCGATACAGAAGTATTTGAGCCGGATACTTCAGTCAATGAAATGTTGAATGCAAAACTCAGAGAGTTGGGAATTCGAAGGATCTGGTCAGGCAGTTGGAGTGAGCAGCATAAACAATTGGCACTGGTCAGTAGGAAAGGGCTGACTTTTCTTGCTCCACAGGAGGGTGCTGACAGCACAAAGATTGATCATCACCCTATACATTTCAATGAATTGGCTGACGTTAATCAGCTTAAGCCTGCGGTGAAATTCGTAAACTCTGGTGGCACACTGGTTCTCAGTGACCCTGATCAGTTACAACTCACCGTGTTTGTCCATGACGAAAGTCAAGGCTGGGTAGTAGCAGAAAGGTTGAATCTGGTACCTGATGGATCCACCATTAAAAACTTTTTTCCGACACAGGATTCCATTCTGGTGTTAGCGGGAAACCAGAAACATGACTATCTGATTGATTTCAGACGCCCTGTAAGAACGAATGTGCAAGATGATAATGACGCCGACATCGCTGCAGGAATCGTAGTGCCTATAGTATTAGCTGCTTTAATCTTTATTGGAATAATTACAGGCTATACAGCTAAAAAACATTGATTTGAAGGTAGAGTCATCGAAATGAAATCCTCTCCAGACTTATTGTGTATAGGACTGGAGAGGTAAGAGAGTAATCAACGGATATTCTTCGACTTGTTCTTGATCTTCTCAACCAGCTTCTTACCTTTAGCAGTCAGAGTCAGTTTAAAGAAACGACCATCGTCTTCATGCTGTTGCTTCTTGATCAGTCCTAGCCCTGGGCGGTCATGACGGCCTTCACCCAGACGCTTGACACTGACGGCAATATCACTGGGTGTACCGCAAGTCAGCTTTTCAGCATTAACCAGATCGGTAATGGTTTCACCAGGGTTTTCTGCAACCACCATAAGGATTTGCCATTGGATAATGGTCAGTGGGTATTCCTGCAGAAGATGAGTCAGTTTAATCAGGCCTTTGAGTGTCATTATTTATGTACCTTTTTATGGTTAGTTCAGAGTCGTCGTGATTATTAGGCGTCGTCTACTTTATGTCTCAACATCTCTGAATGCCTTACCACACAACGGATGCACTAATTAAGACATCAGAATAAATATTAGACAGTTTTAGGGTGATAAGGCAAATTTTCTCGCAAATCAGCTTGTTTGGTTGGTTTTATTTCTGAAATAATTTGATTTTATGGTGAATAAAAACCCTGCATTTAAAGTGTTTTTTAGTGAGGCATGGACGCTTATACCAATTTTTCTTTGTCTTCTTTTTTTACACGGCTGAGAGCGTTGAAACAGGCGACATGTGCATCGCTACTTTGCTTCGGAGAAGGTCTTGAATGTGTCAGAAACCAATAATAGAGTGTGAAATTCGACGGCCTTTTACAGTTTATTCATAATTATAATAGTTCGCATAATATATATTATGTTAAATCCTGTGTGGGTATACTGTACCAGAATTGTTAAGAGCTGCATTAACCCCTGTTTTCCTACTATCTTTAAGAAAAACACTTTCGAAGCCAAACACGTAAGGATGCGGTCATGACACATACAGAGTTCATCAATTCAGCAAAAATAAGACTGGCTACATACAATGATGAATCGAGACGCCTTCAGGTCGAATTGAAGCAGACAGATACGGCCAGTGGCACCACTTATACCTACCTTAATGTTCCCAGTAAGATATTTCGCAGTCTGACTGCTTCAGATTCACCCGATCAGTTCTATGAACAAGACATCGTTGAGAGATTTCAGTCCGTTTAGGCTGCCTCCAAAACAGCCTTTCTATCCTGCCTTAATCCTGAAAGTACCAGAAATGCTGGCGTGACCACCAGAGTCAGTATGGTGGCAAACGCCAGCCCTCCGGCAATGGCTGTTGCCAGCTGATTCCATATTTGCGTAAAGGGTGCGCCTGTTTCAATGCTGTGATTAAACAGGTTGATGTTGACGGACAGTACCATAGGCATCAGACCCAGTATGGTGGTAATCGTCGTCAATAGAACCGGTCTCAGACGTTGTGCTCCGGTTCTTAGGCTGGCTTCTATGGCATCAAGCCCTTCCGCCCTCAGGGCGTTATAGGTGTCGATCAGTACGATATTATTATTGACGACAATACCTGCCAGAGAAATGATGCCCACGCCGCTCATAACAATGCCGAAATTTTGTCCGGTAATCATCAGGGCCAGAAACACGCCCCCGGTCGCAAGAATAACTGCCGACATAATCAGGCCAGCCTGATAGAAGCTGTTGAACTGGGTCACCAGAATAATAGCCATGATAAAGAGAGCGACAGTAAATGCCTTGGCCAGAAAGATACCACTTTCCTGCAGCTCCTGTTGTTCACCTTTAACCTCGAAACTGACATTGTCAGGCAACCTTGATTGACGGATGTTACTGAGCAGCGCGGGTAAATGGTTTGCCAGCTGTTCACCATCCAGCAAGTCTGCAGTAACAGTAATGGAGCGCTGGCCATTAAGTCGAGTGATCTTGTCCAGCTTGGGGTTGATCACCATATTTGAAAAGTTACTTATAGGCGTTAGCCCTGCATTAGTCATTAGCCTGAGATGGCTGATGGTGTCCAGGTGGCGGTCAGATTCCGGAAAGCGAATACGGATATCGACTTCATCATCCGCGTCGTCCGGCCGGTAATTACCTACAACCAGCCCTGATGTAACCAGTCTCACCATACTGCCTGTTGTGCTGACACTGGCGCCCAGTCTTGCTGCATCTTCCCTGTCTATGTCGAGTCGCCATTCGTAGCCGGGGGCTGGCCCAGAGTCTTCGATATTAAGAAAGACGTCAGCGTTTGCCATAAGTTTCTTCACCTGCTCGACACTGGTGGCCAGTGATGTCAGGTCGTTTGCCCGAATAACCAGTTCAAGCGCTTTCTTTTTCGGCGGGCCGTCCTTTTTTCGTTCGACGCTGATTGCTAGACCATGGAAGTCAGACAGTCTTTGCTCAAGTGACTGTGCTATCTCTTGTGTCTTAACCCTGTACTGCCAACCCACAAGGGTGATGTTGAGTATGCCCACCACCTGATCCTTGCCTGTTTTGGCGTAGAGGCTTTCAATCTCGTCGACGCCCGACAGAGCTGCTTCCAGTTGTTTCAGTACCCGGTCTTTCTCATCCACGGAAAGGTTGCCGGAATGCACTCTGGCTGTGACCGTAATCGAGTTGTTATCAACATCAGGAAAATACTCAACGCCCAGCGAACTGTTGGAAAAACTCCAGAAGATAACGCCGACCGTGGTAAACGCAGTCATCAGCGTTTTAATCGGATTGTTAACCGCTTTTCTCAGTAGTTTTAGATAGATACCATTGAAACCTGACAATGATTGCCAGTCACCCTGCTCTGCTGCCTGCAGGTTTTTCTGTTCTCTTGCGCTGAGTGTTCTGGTCTTGCCCATCAGCGAGCCAATGGTGGGAATAAATACCAGAGCCATCACCAGTGATGAGGTTAAAGTAGCCATCAGGGTCAGTGGCAGATACTTCATAAATTCGCCCATGGTGCCGGGCCAGAACATCAACGGGAAGAAAGCGGCAAGCGTGGTTGCCGTCGAGGCAATAATCGGCCATGCCATACGATTGGATGCTTCGAGGTAGGCTTTACGCCGATGAACGCCTTCTGACATACGGCGGTCAGCGTATTCAGTGACCACTATCGCGCCATCGACCAGCATGCCTACGGCCATGATCAATGAGAACAGCACGATCATGTTAATGGTCAGCTCCATCATACCCAGAATCAAAATACCCGAGAGAAATGAGCCGGGAATAGCGATGCCGACCAGGAAAGCACTGCGAGCGCCCAGAGCACCGATAATAATGATCACTACCAGAATAACAGCAGAAAGTACGTTGTTCTGCAGGTCGGTCACCATATCGCGGACGTCGTTTGATTCGTCACCGACATAGTGAACTGTCAGAGTTTCCGGAGCCTGTTGCATGGCTTCAGTGATAATGTGGCGAGCAAGCGCTACGGTCTCAATGATGTTTTCACCGGAACGTTTTTTTATTTCCAGGGCGACACTGCTTTGGCCATTCAGCCGTGCGTAAGCGCCACCTTCTTTATACGTGCTTAGCACGGTAGCGACATCGGCAAAGGTGACAACCCTGCCCTGTTCTACCTTGATGGGCTGATTAAGAATATCTGCGGGTGTTTTATAAACGGCGGGTACTTTGATGGAGAAGCGGCCTGAGCCTGTATCAAGATTACCGGCAGCAACCAGCTGGTTATTATTGGACACCAGGCTGACGACATCGGCAGGCACCAGACCATAGCTTTCCAGTTTTAGTGGATCGACGATAATGTCGACGACTTCTTCGCGGTCTCCGGCAATGTCCACTTCCAGAATTTGTCGCTGCTGCTCCAGAACATCCTTAATGGCGCGAGCGGTTCTGACCAGAGCTCTTTCAGGTAAAGGCCCAGACAATATAGCGGTTACCACAGGACTGGCGCTGGCCATGGTTATTTCTTTGATGACAGGCTCATCGGTACCATTGGGCAGCTTGCTCTTGGCAAGATTGACCTTATCTCTGACATCACTGAGCGCTTTACCCAGATCTGTTCCTGCAGAGAACTCAATAGTGATGGATGCATGGGAATGGGAGGCGGTTGCTTTCAGCTCCTTGATACCGGAAAGCCCCTGCAGCTCTTTCTCTAGAGGGAAAACCAGTAGACGTTCAGCGTCTTCCGGTGAGATACCTTCATGATGTACCGAGACATAGACAAACGGGATCGGAATATCTGGCGAAGACTCTCTTGGTATCGAAAGGTAGGTTGCTGTGCCGCTGACCAATAGTAGAACGAACAGCATGAGAATCGTTCGTGGACGACTCAGCGACAGTCGAATAAAACCGGTCATTGGACAGTCCCCGATACCAGTTCAGGAATAGCATCGACGGAAACGGTAACCAGATCTCCTTCCCTTACAAAGCCCTGTCCTCTGGTAATCAGGCGAGCTTGATCTGGAATACCTGTTACCCAGAGGCCGTCAGCTTCTGTACGAACAATATCGATGGGACTGAATCCGACATGCCTGCTGCTATCAATCCACTTAATACCAGGTTCACCGACTTCACTCAGGGAAATAAGAGCAGGAGAAATTTTAATAGCGGTAACCGTTTCCAGCATCAGCTCAGCTTCTACACTCATGCCGGCCGGTTTTGCCATACCCGGGTTATTGATCGCAATTTCAACCTGGTAGGTTTTGGTGCCCTGATCACTCTGGCTGGAGATATATCGAATTTTTCCTGTTACCTGCTGTCCGTCGAGATAGAGAATTTTTGCGCTGTCACCTGTCGTCAGTTTGCCTACATCGCCCTGTGGTAATGATACGGACACGATCAACGGATCAAGGTCGAGTATGGTGGCTACCGGTTTACCTTTATCAACAAAGTCACCCTGTTCTGTAAAGCGTTCGTTGAGGACGCCAGACACTGGCGCTCTTAATTGTGTGTTGGCCAGCATGACCTTAAGTCGCGCCAGCTCTGAGTCAGCCTGACTCTTATCAACTTCCAACTGGGCAAGACGGTTGCGGGCAATATGGTTACTGTCTTTCAGTGATAACGCAGACTGATAGTCGATACTGGTCTGACTTACTCTGGCTTCAGCTGCCTTGACCTGTTGCGGCAAACTGCCCTGATAAAGTGCTGCAATGTCATCACCGCGCTTCACCAGTTGGCCTCTTTTGCCTGATACAGCAGTAACTCGGGCAGCCATTTCAGCGGTGACGGTTATTGTCCGGTCTGGCTGGGTTTCACCATAGAGTGTGATGACTCTGTGCATAGTTTCAGGGTTAAGGTTTTGCACGACAACAGAAGCGAGCTTGTTATCGGTAACAGGTCGGTTATCAGGGTTTTCAGCAATGGCTTGCTCTGACTCTTTTGGCTGTATGTAATCTGCGGTCAGCAAAAATACTGCCAGTACCATGGATAGCAGGCCGGCAAGTAACCATGAACGGTTAATGTCGACTTGCTGAAGCAATTTGAAAGGCGTCGTAAAGCGCATAGTGAAAGGGCCGCTGTTAGTATTTTTATTGATGTCGTACAGTTCCACCGTATTCTGTAATAGGGTATTGAAAACAGCGGAGTGTTTGGCAATCTTTTCACTTTATTGACGTCAGTTGCTTTATTACTGGTTCAACGCTTTACCAAAAGTCCTGCCCAGAATCTCTACTCAAAAGTTCACTCAGTGGATCATCACAGCTAAACTGGGCTGAATCACTATTTGATTACGTGTATCTACACGGCTATTTATACAGCTATCCACTTCAATCAGTTCAGGGATTGTGATCATAAGGCTATGAAAGTTATTACATTTAACGTCAACGGTGTGCGTGTTCGTATGCACCAGTTGAAAGCATTGATTGAAAAGCATCAGCCGGAAGTTATTGGCCTTCAGGAAATCAAGGTGACCGATGAAGACTTCCCGGTCGAAGCTATCAATGAGCTTGGCTACCACATAGAGTTTTTTGGTCAGAAGACCCATTACGGCGTAGCCCTGATGAGCAAAAACAAGCCGGTTTCTATCCAGAAAGGCTTTGCCTCAGATGCCGATGACGCCCAGCGCCGTATGATTATCGGTTCCTACGTTTCTGAACAGGGACAACCTTATACCGTATTGAATGGCTACTTTCCACAAGGCGAAAGCCGTGATCATCCAACCAAGTTTCCTGCCAAGAAAGCTTTTTATGAAGACCTGATGGCAACGCTGGATAAGGATTACAAAGCTGATCAGCCTGTGCTGGTGATGGGGGATTTCAATATTTCCCATACCGATACAGACATCGGTATTGGTCCTGATAATGCCAAACGCTGGTTGCGTACTGGCAAATGCAGTTTCCTGCCAGAAGAAAGAGAATGGTTTGATCGACTGCTGGCCTGGGGCTTTATTGACTGTTATCGGGAAAAAATTGCTGGCGACAGTGAAGAGCTATACAGCTGGTTTGATTACCGCAGTCGTGGTTTCGATCGTGAGCCTAGGCGTGGCCTGAGAATTGATGGTGTCATTGCCACTGATATTATGAATAACACCTGCAAGGCAACAGGCATTGATTATGATATCCGAGGTATGGAGAAACCTTCAGATCATGCGCCGCTCTGGGTTGAGTTTGACTACTGATTAGAAGGCACTGATTAGATATAAAAGCCCCGGTTTTAACTTAAGAGGCGGTGACCTGTCGCCTCTGTTCTATCAAACCTTTATTCCAGAATTTCCACTTCGTCACCCAGTCGAATAATGCCGTTATTTTCCTGAATCAGGTTCTGGCCAAAGATCACGCCATGTTCTGTTCTTCGATATTTTGCAAGTGTGGCCAATGGATCCTTGCCTTGCTTCGTTCCCGTTTCAGGATCGACAGTGGTCATTACGCAACGGCTGCAGGGTTTTGCGATGTTAAAGATGACTCCCCCTAACCTGATACGTTTCCAGTTATCTTCATCATAGGCACCAGCACCCTTGATCACGATGTTTGGACGGAAATTCAGCATATTGACGGGCTGTTCCAGACGACTGTTCAGTTCTTTCAGAGATGCTTCTGTTGTCAGCAGGAACGGAAAACCATCAGCAAAGCCAGTAATGTCACCCTGTTGGGTAAAGCGTGTGTCTACCTGCCGTTGAGTAGAGTCCGGCATATAGATCAGTCGACATTCAAACCCTATATAATCGCTGAACCATTGCGCCGCCTGTTCCCCTGCATCCAAAGCCTGACAATCGTCTCCCCAGACGGTGCCTGAAATAGACAGAGCATTATGGTCAGGCGTGCTGATCTCTAGTTCAGCTTTTTTTGGTGCTGAAATCGTTATGCCTGAATTCGTCAGCTGACAGTTAATCAAAGCCATGGCCGGATGCTTGCGCTGACTGAGAAACTGCCCGTCACTGTCAATCAGCATCCAGCGCCTGTCATGGCTGAAGCCTCGCTGTTCCACTTCAGCTTGCTGTAAGTGAATGGCTTTAGTGGATTTGATCGGATAGATAATCAAGTCACTGATGGTCAGGTGTCTATCAGGCATAAAAAGGCATTCCAGAGAAGTGTTGATCAGAGAGCGTTGATGAGAGAATGTACCAGATTTTATTCATTTGCTCAGTGGGGATTCATGAAGCAGACACTGGTAGACATTGGCGTGAACCTGACCGATAAACAATTTTCCGGTGACCGGGAAGCCGTTGTTGAACGAGCGGTAGAAGCTGGCGTGACAACGATGATTCTGACTGGCACGAACTGTCAGGAGTCTATTGAAGTCGCAGAGCTGGCTGAACAGTTTGCTCCTTATTGTTATGCGACGGCGGGCATTCACCCCCACGACGCAAAGAATGCGACAGATGAACAATATATAACTATCAAGGAGTTACTGGCATTTCCTCAAGTAGTTGCTGCGGGTGAGATGGGGTTGGATTTTAATCGGGACTTTTCACCAAGACCGGTTCAGGAGCAGGTTTTTGAGCAGCAACTGGAGTTGGCTGTTAACTCAGGTTTACCTGCTTTTTGCCATGAACGGGATGCTTCTGAACGGTTTGCCGAGATCATCAAAGAGTTTCGTGATGATCTTTCAGGGGCTGTGGTTCACTGTTTTACGGCGGATAAAAAAGCGCTCTATCGTTATCTGGATCTCGACCTGCATATTGGTATTACCGGCTGGGTCTGTGACGAACGACGGGGCACGCATCTGCATCCTCTGCTGAAGAATATTCCGGCAGATCGTTTGATGATTGAAACCGATGCACCCTGGTTACTACCCAGAAGCATGAGCCCAAAACCGAAGAAGCGTAGAAATGAACCGGCCTTTCTGCCATGGATTGTTAAAACCATTGCTGAACAGACCGGTAAAACAGAAGCGTTGATTGCAGAAGAAACCTCTTTAACAGCGAAGAGGTTCTTTAATCTGGATCAAGGTGAATAATAATATCCGCTGTTGGCAGGTAGGCGAGGATGCGGTCTTCAGCTATCTGCCCCAGATCATGGGCTGTTCTCAGAGGCAGGTCACCATTAAGATCAAGGTGCATCTGAATAAAAGGTACACGTCCTGAGATTCGAGTCCGCATTTCATGAATGCCTCGAATGCCTTCTACCGACATGACAATCTGCTCTATCTCCTTTACCTGTTCTTCAGGTAAGGAGTGATCCATCAGCTGTTGAGTGGCATCCCAGGCCATTTTGCCAACGCTGGCCAGCATATAGACAGAGATGATCAGGGCAAAGCCGGCATCAAAATAGAAATAACCATAACTGGCTCCGATCAGGGCACCAATCACTGTGATATTGGTTAACAGGTCTACCTTGTAATGCATGGAGTCTGCGGCAATGGCGGCGGAGCCGGTTCTTTTCACTACGTAGGACTGAATAGTCAGCAAAGCAAGGGTTGCTACGATGGAAAACAGCATAACGTAGAGGCCGACGGCTTCGTTTTCGAGATGACTCTCGCCTGCGAGTAGTTGGTCAATCGCGCTCAAAAACAGAATGATGGCTGAACCGCAGATGAACATCGATTGAGCCAGTACTGCAAGGTATTCAGCTTTACCGTGCCCGAAGCGATGTTCGGCATCGGCCGGAGCCAGAGCGATTCTTACGGCTACCAGCGTAATCACCGAAGCGATGATATCCATGACTGAGTCCAGCAGTGTTGCCAGAACACTGAGGGAACCTGTCATAAACCAGGCCACCAGCTTTACGATGATTAGAGTAGCTGCGGTAAAAACCGAGGCTCTTGAAGCCAGTTTCATCAACCTTTCATGGTTGGCCTGGTCTAATGTGTTGGTTTGAGGCATTCAATTCCGCCTGAATCAGTTAAATCCTTTTCACTACTTTATTGGAATAGCGAATCGTTGGGCAAGGCTGTACTTGTTCGTTATGGCTCAATTTGATCAAGAAGCCACTGGCCGAGCTCTTCGATACTGAAAGGCCAACCCAGTTCTTCACCCTGACGGTTAGCCAGTACTGGAATACGAACACCATAAGCTTCTATGAGTTCATCAGTGTCACTGATTTCTACCGGATGATACTGAAACTGATTGGCCAGTTGCGGGTGTTGGCCGAGAACCTTGAGTAAGGATTCAGCATCATCGCAGAGATGACAGCCAGCTGTAGTGTAAAAGGAGAAAGAAATCACAGGGTAACCTGAACAATGACACAAAAAAATTAGGTACAATTGTATCAGGGCTCAGTATTAAGGGACTAGGCTGATAATCATCTGAAATGACTCAGTACAGTCTAATCCCGTCGAATAAAGATAATCAGGTCGAAATATGGATTTTAGCTTTTTTAACCAGTTAATGATGATTCTGGCCATGTCGGTGGCCACTATCGCCCTCTTTCACCGCCTGAATTTGCCGGAAAGTCTCGGTTATCTGGCGGTAGGTATAGTGCTTGGCCCAACAGCTAGCGGCTTTATCGACAGTAATTTCGATATTACCCTGTTGGCAGAGATTGGTGTGGTATTTCTCCTGTTCACTCTTGGACTTGAGTTTTCCGTTAAGCGCATTAAATCCATGAAACGGGAAGTGTTTGGCTTAGGTGGAACACAGGTGCTTCTTTGCGGTGTCGGTATTTTTGCCGCCTTGATGGTTCTGCAGAGCCCAACTAAGGAAGCCATTATCGTTGCTGCAGCGCTTGCCCTTTCTTCCACTGCGATTGTTTCCAAGGAATTAACCCAGAGTAATCAGATTCGCAGCCGTCAGGGCCAACTGGCGATCGGCGTTCTGCTGTTTCAGGATATTGCTGCGGTGCTGTTTCTTATTCTGGTCCCTGCCCTTGCGGGCTCGGAAGGCCAGTCTATTTTCACCACTATCGGTATGGCACTGACTAAGGGGCTGATTTTTGTCCTGATAATGACCGCTGTCGGCAAATGGTTTATGCCTGCGATCTTTAATGAAGTGGCCAGAGTACGCTCTGAAGAACTCTTTGTACTTACCGCACTGATGATTGCCCTGATGGCGGCATGGATGACCCATGTACTTGGGCTTTCCATGGCTTTGGGTGGTTTTGTGGCGGGTATGATGCTGGGCGAAAGCAACTATAAACATCAGGTTGAAGCCGATATCCGCCCTTTCCGGGATATTCTGCTGGGACTGTTTTTTGTCTCCGTTGGCTTGATGCTCGACCTTGATATTCTGATTCGATACTGGCCTGCCGTTCTGCTCGGCACCCTTGCGCTGATCCTGTTTAAGTTTGGTGTCATCACTGTGCTGGCCAGATTGATGAAGGAGAAGAAAACGACCTCCTTCAAAACCGCTCTTTCTCTCAGCCAGGGCGGTGAGTTCTGCTTTGCCCTGATTGCTCTCGCTACTCAATATGGCCAGACCGGTGGTGAGAAAGCCTCCATTGTTTTGGCAGTAACTATCCTATCCATGATCGTTGCACCGTTACTGATTCGTAACAGTGATCGCCTTTGCAACCTTTTCTACGGTGAGCAGCAGAAGGCCAGAGTGGATGACGATGTAGAGCGAGTGAAGCAGCAGGTTGAGCACATTAACAGTCATACCCTGATTTGTGGTTATGGCCGTGTCGGACAGACCATCAGCCGTTTCCTGTCTCAGGAAAAACTGCCTTTTGTAGCGCTTGATGATGACCCACTGCACGTTCACGAAGCTGGCCTGGCGGGTGAACCCGTGTTTTATGGCGACTGTCGCAGGCTTGAATTGCTTGAGTCTTTGGGCCTTGCTAGAGCGAAACAGGTGATTGTCTGCATTGATAACAGTGCCAGCGCACTGGCAATCGTCCAGACCATTCGCAGTGAGTATGCTGAAGTACCTATTCTGGTCAGAACCCGTGATGACAGCCTGAGTCATGAACTGAAAGCTGCAGGTACCACAGCGGTTATCCCGGAAGTACTGGAATCCAGTCTGATGATTGTTAAGCATGTATTGATCATGCTGGGTATGGATCGTCAGAAGGTGCGTGACAAGATTATTGCAGCCCGTGAACAGCACTACGATATTCTCAGTGGTTTCTACCCCGGTTATGAAGACCTTCTCCTTGAGCAGGGACAAGGTGCGTTGCGCCATGCGGTCACCATTTCTAATAAAAGTGAGTCTGTTGGTAAAGAGGTCTCAGGGCTTGATATAGAAGATGGCGTCTCCGTAATTGAGGTAAAGAGGAAGAAGCAGGCGCTTTCCCTAGACCTGTGTGGTCAGATTCAGGCTGGTGATATTTTGATCCTCTCTGGTTCTCTGGGTGCTCTCCAGCAGACGGAGAAAAACCTGAGCTAAAGCAGTTTCTGCGCTTTCCTGTTCATGATGTTATGTGCGGGAAAGCGGTTTGATAATCACTTTTTATATATACTCATTCGTTACTAATTTCCTTTTATTCTAATTACTTAGACACCTTTTTTAATCCTTTATGTCAAACCTCCTATAATTCATTCCTCTTTTAGATCAATAAAGTAGATGGAACTCTTGGGAGAAAGTAATGAGAGCACTCTTAGCGGTAATTCTTACGACATCTTTATTATTTTCTTCCCAGTCATTTGCTGGAAACACCAGTACCATAAGCGCATTGTTTAATCAGACAGATATCAGACTCATAGATGATCGAGTCTGCATGCCTTACAAGTACATCCATGATGAGGCCAAACAAAGTTACTTTGTTCAAGGTGGCAATCTGGTACTGCTTTTTGGTGCTGCAGCGGTCGGTTATTTTGTTTCTGGTCAGAGCGTAAACCCTAATAATCATGGTTTGGGTAAATTTACGCTTTTAGCGCTCTTCTCATCGATCTTTACCTTTCGGCAATTGCAGACTGAGGCAGTTACTAAAGGATTATCACCTTATGAAGTCAG
Organism: Endozoicomonas sp. OPT23; assembly: GCF_009653635.1. GTDB lineage: Bacteria > Pseudomonadota > Gammaproteobacteria > Pseudomonadales > Endozoicomonadaceae > Endozoicomonas_A. The sequence continues at coordinate 53,572 of NZ_PPFD01000006.1, forward strand.
CTATGTTCCTGATACCAAATGCCCCCTTGAAAACTGGGAGAAAATGTCGGCTGATGAGGCTTTTATCCACGGCTGGAACCCTGCCGAGTTTGAAAATAGCTGCCCTGCAGATGCCTGCGATGTTTTAAGGCAGGCCAATGCTCGTCCTGTTATCACTCCCCTGCTGACCGCAGGCGCTACAGGAACTATAAACTTTGGTTTGAATATGTTGCTCGAACTGGGATTTACTCACCAGTCGAGCACTCCAAGCTCAGGACTGTCATTGGCAGGTACTGGCGCCATTGGATACAAATCCATAGCCCTTACCAGTGGTGTTGAAGCGCAGTTGAATCGAGCAGCCAATAATGCTCTGAGAAACCATGGCTTGAAAGATGAGCAGGCGCAAGCCCTGGCTTCATTCAGTACTTTTGCAGTTTACAGTGGCATCGTATCTCTGGGTTCTTATTTAGGTGCCATGGAAAAAGGCAGCTTAAAATCATCTGTAGGGAAGGCAGAGCGACTCAAAGGTTTTGGTTATGACCTGCTGCCTCAGGCGATGGTCATTTCTGCGGCCTATTCGCTGCAATCAGCCGTAGAAAACACTTGTGTTGCCAGTTTTGACAGTTTTTATCCAGATGCAGAGAACTTTAACCATGATGCAAAAGTTCGGATTTGTAAGTTCTCTACATCTACTGTGTTGGCACTACTGGTAGATAAGGGGTTGATACGTTTCAGTAAAGATTCATTCAAATCACTTTTCCTGCAGAACTATGCAGAGGCAAGTTCTTTGGTGTTTACAGAGGCATTGATCAGTTATGGTCGCAGCAGGTTTGATGACCCCCTTTATGGTGATTTGGCCGGTTTGTCATTAGGAGCGGGCTATACAGGAGTGCTGGTTAAACTGGATCAAACTTTTAATACTCTGTTGACCACTAATGCTGTCCACGGTGCAGGACTGTTAATGCTTCTGGAAGCTTCCAACGCCATACTGTCTCATGGCTATGCCCTGCGCCCTGTATCTTTGGGCGGCTATGAAAGAAGAGATACAGAGGACGGCGCCTTCTACTGTTTGCCTGAAAACACCTCTTTCTAAAAGAAGAGTTCTGATTGAAAGCTAATAATAATTCTGGTCTAAGATTGCCATACTTATGAATGTCCCTGTGGAGCTGTAGTTAATGGTGAGTAGTGTGATTCATGCAGCCCTTTATTGGGTTCTGTTAACGATCAGTCTCAACGCACTGGCTTTTCAGGAAAGAGAGGTTGAGACTCAGGATAGTGACTCTCTCATCCCGACATTAATAATGATGTCAGGTTTCTTCAGTGACCAAAATGAAGTTTACTGGAAAACACATGAATGGCCGTTTGATGGTGATAGAAGACCACCAGCAGTGTTGTTTTTTCATTCAGGCTATATGCCCAGTTCAACATCTCTCGTTGAACCTACTATTCAATATCTGAATCTAAATGAATTGGATAATAAATCGAATTCTATAGCTAATGGCTACAGGCCTCTGCCCCCCTCACTTTTCTGGCCTGAAGGTCCAAAAATGGCCAGCTCCTCAATACCTATGGTTGAGCCTGGCAGGCACTGTCGTGATTTAAGTGCTCCCGTCCTTGACGGTACCGATAGCCAACCCATGGATTTTACGGATTTTGTCAGCAAAATAGTCGCACTACTGGCTGACTTTATGTTGACCCAGTATTTCTATACAGGCACAGGGGACGAAGAAGTTAATCTGAAAGATGGCTATTACGGCCATATGGTTGAAACGCACACTCTCTCAGAGGTTCTGTATGCAGGTTGGATAACTAATGAAGCTTTGTCAGAAAGCTCTGTGAGCCTGACAGGCTCTTCGGAAATCGATACATGCCTGTTGATGAATGCGGGAGTAGTTATAGGTTGTGCAGCCAAAGGCAGTGCGACTATAGACAAAACGAAAGTAACCCATGATGTCGTTATCTTGATGATGATGTCGAAAGTATCAGCAAATATGCTGACCCTATATCTAAATAAGTTTTACGCCCAGTTCTATGACGATGCAAATACTGTCTATCAGAAGGTGAAGGCAGGAATAACCTCAAGTACAACTCTTGTGGTGAGCTACCTCTTTGTCGAAGCGGTAAGAGGTGACGATTACGGTAATAATCTTCTTGTATCTGTTCCTATGGGGCATTGTCTCTCCTGTGCATGGAGTAATGAAGGTAAGGTATTACAGAAGTTATTACATGAATTACTTGGCGATTATGATAAATCTATAGTTGTTGATGAAAATAATGAAATCAGTTCTCAACCGGGGATTTTATCGCACTTATTAAATACAGCTATTCATGCTCTTATTGGTATACCTATTGCTCTGAAAATGAAGCAGTACCGGGTCAGTTCGGACATAACAGTTACCTTTATTGCTGTATCTGGAGGGCATATTTTTAAAGGCTCTGCTTATGCTTTGAAAGGGGTTGTTTCACAGTTGCTGAATAACCAGTATGTCAACAAGGCGACAGAAATGGTTGTTGTCACTGGAGGTGCTTTGTCCGTCAGTGCTTTAACACAATATTTTGCTCCTGCGGCAACAGACTTTAGGAATGGTATGAGTAACGTGTATGCTGTAACCATGCCAATGATTATTTATTACATGAGCTATATGATGTTCAGCAGTCAGTAAGTTCTTATGCCTCATATCTGGAATGAGAGGTAAGCCGTATGAAAAAAGGGACAGGTATATTCGCTACAGTGCAAAGTGCGCTGGCAGCAGCGTTTGGCGTTCAGAGTAACAAGAACAGGGAAAGAGACTTTAGTCAGGGAGAGCCAGCGCACTTCATAATCGCCGGAGTTATTGGTACCGTCGCATTCATCTGTATTCTTGGTTTAATTGTCAAACTGGTTCTCAGTCAGATTGAGTGATCTACCTATTGATGGCTTACCCAATAAATAGCTGTTACTACTACCAGAAAAATGATGCTGACCGCAGCCCATGAGTCTGCCTGACTGTCTGTCATAGGTTTACTCTTCGCCATACTCTATCGTCTCCTTTTCAGTGCTTCTATCAAGCTAGCGAATAGTTGTTTTTTCAGCAAGTTACTTTCTCTATTGAGGGTGATATGCCCTTTTCATCTAGTTATATAAAAATATTTTTTATTACTCTTTGTTTATTTGGTGTTATCTTTCATCGTCACGGCAGTCGGTGCCTTAGCCTGTAAACAGCCATGAACATATAAAAATTCTTATCACTACTGGTGATGAATAGGTGTTCAGGGTAAACAATAGAATAATATCTCATGTATAAATACGACGAATACGATCAGCGAATCGTCGACGAGAGAGTGAGTCAGTTTCGGGACCAGACTCGCCGTTATCTCGCCGGTGAAATCGCCGAAAATGATTTTCTTCCTTTACGACTTCATAACGGTCTCTACGTCCAGCGCTTTGCGCCTATGATGCGAATTGCTGTGCCTTATGGCCTGCTTAGTACGCAACAGGTTCGTCGTCTGGCAGAAATTTCCCGTAAGTACGATAAGGGTTATGTGCATTTCACGACCCGTCAGAACGTTCAGTTGAACTGGCCCCTTCTGGAAGAAGTTCCGGATATTCTTGCCGAGTTGGCTGAAGTGGAAATGCACGCCGTTCAAACCAGTGGTGCCTGTATCCGAAATACCACTTCGGACCAGTTTGCCGGTGTTGCACATGACGAAATTGTAGATCCAAGACTCTGGTGTGAAGTTATTCGCCAGTGGTCAACTTTCCACCCGGAATTTACCTTTCTGCCACGAAAATTCAAGATTGCTGTATGTGGTGCAGAGGAAGACCGGGCGGCGACAATGGTGCATGACATTGGTGTGCATGCATTCAAAAATGACAACAACGACGTTCGCTTCAAGATTCTTGTCGGTGGCGGTCTTGGTCGTACCCCTATGACCGCCAGTGTGATTCGAGAATCCCTGGAACCTGAATACCTGTTAACGTATCTGGAATCTATTCTACGCGTTTACAACCGCTATGGTCGCAGGGATAATAAATACAAAGCTCGAATTAAAATACTGGTTAAGGCTCTGACGCCTGCTGTTTTTGCAGAGAAAGTTGAAGCTGAATGGGAAATTATGAAGGAAAGGGCTACGCTCCTGCCCGCCAGTGAAATAGATCGTGTCAGTCAGCACTTTACTGAACCGGATTATCAGGCTTTGGATGATTTGGACTGGAATGATGTGTCACTTGGTGCTCCGTCCGGTTTTCAAAGCTGGTTAAAGCAGAACGTATTCCGACATAAAAAACCGGGCTATGCGGCAGTGACTTTGACGCTGAAAGCAACGGGAGACGCTCCTGGTGATATTTCCGCTGAAAAACTGGAGATCGTTGCAGACCTTGCTGACCAGTACAGTCTAGGGGAAGTCAGGGTAAGTCATGAACAGAACCTGATTCTGTCTGATGTGCAACAGAATCACCTGATTGAACTCTGGCAAAAGCTGGAAACGTTTGATCTAGCGACACCCAACCGAGGGTTACTGACTGATGTCATCTGCTGCCCGGGTGGTGATTTCTGTGCTCTGGCTAATGCCCGCTCTATTCCACTGTCTGAAGCCATTCAACGAAAGTTTGAAGATATTGATTATCTCCATGATATTGGTGAAATCGATCTCAACATCTCAGGCTGTATGAACGCCTGTGCTCATCACCACGTAGGTCATATCGGTGTACTGGGTGTTGATCGTAAGGGTGAAGAGTACTTCCAGATTCAGCTGGGTGGTTCTGCATCCAAGGATGCAACACTGGGTAAGATTATTGGCCCTTCTTTCAAGCGTGAAGATGTGCCTGATATTCTCGAGAAGATTCTGGGTGTCTATGTAGAGCAACGTCACGAAGACGAACGCTTTATCGATACCTGCCAGCGTATCGGTCTCCAGCCATTCAAGGAGAAAGTTTATGCCAAGGCTGCTTAAGAATAATGAGTTCTATCAGGACTCAACTGTTATTGTAACGGCAGAAACGGACCTGAACTCTGCCCAGGAAACTTTTGCAGATAAAACCGTACTGATTCCAGTCAAACTTTGGCTGGCAGATTCAGAGCCATATAAAGCTTTGAGCCAAAGCATGGGTTTGCTGTTTGAAGCGGATGACATGCCGGAATCTGTTGAAGGTGATCTGAGCTTCTTTGAATTGATTGCTGTGGACTTTCCCGGTTTTATGGACGGTCGTGGTTACTCCACTGCTCGTGAATTAAGAGATCACTATAAGTTTGAAGGTGATATCAGAGCGACTGGCGATGTTTTGATCGACCAACTGTTTGCCATGAAACGCTGTGGTTTCAGCAGTTTTCTGCTGCGAGAAGATCAAAAGCAGGAGGATGCATTGAAAGCTCTGGACACCTTTACATTAAGGTATCAGGGTAGCAGCGACGATCATCAGCCTCTGTATCGCAAACGTGGCTGATTTGTAGTAATTCAGACCGCACCTGACAGGAAAGTGATTCTGACTTTCCTGTCAACTCCCCTCCCTTCATTCCTCCTCACTGTTATACTTGCTCTGTTGGTTGATATTCTTGCGCTATTTGTCTGAATCACTGACACTAACTTCTTTACAGCCAGTGCTCAAACCTAATAATTTTTGGCGGTCTGAATGGAAAGCGGCTCTCTTCTTTTTTCGTTTTTTCTGATTTTCAGTGGTGCAGCGGTACTCGCTTCTGTTGCTCTGTTTACCCGTCAGCCGTTATTGGTCGCTTATATAGTGCTTGGCGCCATTCTTGGACCTTATGGAATGGAGCTGGTCAATGACACTGACTTGCTGAATGACATTGCTCACGTCGGTATTATCTTTCTGCTGTTTCTGCTTGGGCTGGATATGCAGCCATCGCACCTCGGAACCCTGTTAAAGCGAACGGCAACGGTGGGTCTTTTGAGTTCGCTCATCTTTGCCCTGACAGGTTTCGGTCTTGGGCTGGCTTTTGGTTTCACCCAGAAAGAAGCCTTGATCATGGGCGCTACCATGATGTTTTCCAGTACCATTATTGGCATCAAGCTCTTACCGACAACCGTCTTGCATCATAAACATACAGGCGAAGTACTGGTGAGTCTGTTGTTGCTGCAGGATCTTCTTGCGATTCTGGTACTGTTACTGCTCTACAATCTGGAGGGTGGTTTTGCCAGCAGTCAGAATGACATTCTGATGGCTCTTGCGGCATTACCCTTGCTGATCATGGCTGCTTATTGCGCCGTACGATTTATTCTTTTGCCACTGATGGCACGCTTTGACCGTTTTCACGAATATATGTTTCTGCTGGCCATTGGCTGGTGTCTCGGCTTTGCTGAACTGGCCCATGCACTTAATCTGTCCTATGAAATTGGAGCCTTTATTGCTGGTGTCAGTTTGGCCACCAGCCCGATTTCTCAGTATATAGCTATCAACCTGAAACCCTTGCGGGACTTCTTCCTGGTACTGTTCTTCTTTTCTATTGGTGCCAGTTTTAATCTCGCACTCTGGGAACAGGTATGGATACCTTCTTTAGTGTTAACCGCTGTTTGCCTACTGATTAAACCGGCTACTTTTGGTTTCCTGCTTAAGCGTAATGAGAGTAAATCTACGGCATGGGAAGTGGGCTTTCGGCTGGGGCAAACCAGTGAGTTCTCTATTCTTATCTCAGTACTGGCTGCCAGTCAGTTGCTGATTGGCAGTGTTGCAGCCCATGTGATTCAGGCAACCGCAATACTGACCCTGATATTCTCTTCGTATGTCGTGGTCTTTAACTTTGAGTCACCGATTGCGGTGTCAGAGAAGCTTAGAAGAGATTAAATCAGGGTGTAACCGACAAAAATGCGGACGATTAAGTCCGCCTTCTTGTTAGAGAGCTGTTCAGAGTATAAGTTTTGTTTAACTGAAGAAACGACTTTCAGAAAACTTTTCCCAAACTCTGGTCATTGCACGTTCAGCTGAAGATTCAGCTGCAAGGCCCAGTTTTTCTGCCATTCCTTTCTTGGTGCTGTAAGTCACCTGAACAATATCAAGAGCCTCAACCTGGTTGTAGATGTATTCATCACTGGTCATGATTTTGTCCACCAGCTTCTGCTCCAGCGCTTTCTGGCCGTACCAGATTTCGCCGGTCGCAACTTTTTCAATCTCAACCTGCTTTCGTTCATGCTTGATGAAATCCTTAAACAGTTCGTGAGTATCCTGAATATCCTGTTTAAACTTTTCGCGGCCTTTATCGGTGTTTTCACCGAGCATGGTCAGGGTACGTTTGTATTCACCGGCCGTATGCAGCTCAATATCAACGTCATGCTTTTTAAGCAGTTTATTGATGTTAGGCAGTTGTGCCATAACACCGATAGAGCCAATCACAGCAAAAGGTGCTGCAATGATCTTATTAGCGGTGCAGGCCATCATGTAGCCGCCACTGGCAGCAACCTTATCGACAGCGATAGTGAACTTGATGCCACTGTCGCGAATACGCTGTAGCTGAGAAGCCGCAAAGCCATAAGAGTGAACCAGACCCCCCGCACTTTCCAGACGAACCAGCACTTCGTCACTGGTTTCAGCAACAGAAAGTACCGCAGTGATTTCCTCTCGGAGGGATTTCACCGCGCTGGCTTTCATATCGCCATGGAAGTCAATAACAAACAATCTGGCTTTCTGTTCTTTGGGCTTTTTCTTGTTGGCCTTTTCCTGCTTCTTTTCTTCCTTGTGCTGTTTTTTCAAAGCGTCTTTATCAAGCAGGCTGTTTTTCAGATCGGCCTTCAGGTGATCATAGTGCTCATTGAGCTTTTTGATCTCCAGATGACCTTTGGCGGACTGTTTGTTTTTTTGGCCAAAGGAAGCCACAACGGCAAAGCAAATCAGCAGGGCAACCACAAAGGTCACAGCTTTTGCCAGGAAAAGGCCATATTCTGCCAAATACTCCAATGTTCATCTCCAGATTGGGTGAGTAATGAATGATTAATCAGCTTTTAGTAAGTAGCTAAGAGCGAAAATCTAAGGATACCTGATTTTAAGACAGGGGTAAGGTGGCGAGGTTCAAAACTGAGGCGGGTCGACAACATTCTGACCCGTTATTGAAGTCTTATTCTACGTCTTGCTCGGCACTGCCTACTACGGCAGAGTCAGGTGAAGTAACAACGTTATAATCTTTACCGTCGTATTTAAGGTCATTCAGTATGTAACGCATGGCGTTTAATCGGGCGCGCTTCTTATCGTCGGAGCGAACAACAGTCCAGGGTGCATCTCGGGTATCGGTGTAATGGAACATTTGTTCCTTTGCCTGAGTGTAATCATCCCATTTGTCGATGGATGCCTTATCGACCGGAGATAGCTTCCACTGCTTTAACGGATCGGTTCTTCGGCGCTCAAATCGACTGAGTTGCTCATCCCTGCTGACCGAGAACCAGAGTTTATAAAGCTTAACGCCACTGTGAACCAGCATACGTTCAAAGTCAGCCACTTCACGCATAAAACTCATGTATTGCTTTTTAGTGCAGTAGCCCATAACTTTCTCAACGCCTGCACGGTTGTACCATGATCGGTCAAACAGGACGATTTCACCGGATGTTGGCAAGTGCTGAACATAACGTTGGAAGTACCACTGCCCCAGCTCTCTGTCAGAAGGTTTTTCCAGAGCAACGACCCTCGCGCCACGGGGATTAAGATGCTCGGTCATGCGTTTGATAGTACCACCTTTACCGGCTGCATCCCGGCCTTCAAAGATAATGACAACTTTCTTGCCTTTCTCTTTAACCCAGTTTTGCATCTTCACCAGTTCTATCTGTAACAGTCGCTTTTCTGCTTCGTATTCCTGACGTTTTAGTTTTGGTAAGCCGGTGGCTTCAATAATTTTTCTAGCACTCTTTTCCTTTTTAGCAGCGCTAATTTTGGGTGACTGATCTGCAATAATGCCCATGCTTTCCTCCATGATGGTTCATTTATTTTTATTGTTGTGATCAGTCTATCTTCATACTCCTTTCTTGATATTGATGGTAGTCAATATTGCCACCTTTGATGGTACGTAGATGCCACATAATAAATTGCTTTTTCAGTAATACGGACTATCTATAACTAGCGAATTCTGATTTTGAAGACAGGAGGCTGAGTATGAAAAGAATACAGATTGTTAAGGTTATTGCTGGTGCAATTGTCACTTTGACTGTTCAGTCATCACTGGCTGATACTCTTTGCTGGAAGCCAAGCAGCAGTATAAGCTCCTATCGAGATGACTGCTGGTTTTATCATTCAGAGCCTGACAGTCATGAAAATACTTTCCGTGGTTATGTTACGGAGAAAGGTGAGTGTCAAAGTTACCTTAGAAATAATCTGGCTGAAAAAAGATTCTATTGGCTAAATGCTGATGAAGAAGGCTTTCAGCGCATTCCGGTCGGTGTTGAAGAGTACAGTGCAATTAATGCCATTCCGTACTGCCCTGGCATACAGAATAAGAAAGGCCTGTTAACCATGAACTCATTCACAGAAAATGAAGTTCTGTGTAAAGCTGAAATTTCAACAGTAAAGAAAAAGACGGCCTTGGGCTTTCAGGATGATGAAGGCTTTTGTAGTAATTTAACGGGTGCCGTATATCAGTTTGTTAAAGAGACAAATATAGTGACCGTACCTGGAGGTGGTTGGGCATGCACAACGAAAGAATGCCTTAAAGGTAATCTGGGCAAACTTTCGGGGGAAAAACATGGGCAACAAGTGCGGAAACAGATGGAAATCCAGAAAAAACGCTATGGCTCCAAGGATAAACATGGTTTCTGGATGTTAGGTAATTATGCCAATCCAAAAAATGATGGTGATGGTAACTATCTGTTTGAAAATATAAATCATATCGATAGTGACAGAGAGTACTAAATACCTAATGGAAAGAGCCATATAATCTGGCTCTTTCCATTATTACAATGCGATATCAATCAATCTTCTTGCAATAGTAAAAGCAGGTGGAATTTCCGGCATCTCATCAGCCTTAAACCAGCCACCAGCCGATAACTCCTTTTCTTCCAGCACTATCTCACCAGATTCATATTCAGCATGAAACCCCAGCATTAATGAATGAGGGAAAGGCCAGCTCTGGCTGAAATGATACTCCACGTTTTTTACCTTGATGCCTGTCTCTTCAAGAACTTCGCGATATACCGCTTCTTCTGCAGTTTCACCTGGCTCCATAAAACCAGCCACAGTGGTGAAAACAGGATTCTGGCGAAGGTGCTTCTGGTGCTGAACGAGTAGTAACTCATTGCCCCGTTTCACCAGAACAATAATACAGGGAGAGATTCTTGGGTAATAGCTGACCTCACAGGAGGTGCAGAGCATTGCCCATTCATGGGCTGTTTTTTCTGTAGCAGAGCCACAACGACCACAAAAGGCATGTTCCTTCTCTGCCCTCAACAACTGTGTTGCGTGACTGTATAGATTCGATTCAGGTTCAGTGCTACTGGCCAGAAAATCTCTGGCTTCAAGGATAGAACCGCTGTGCAGACTGCTGACTCTGCCAACGATAATGGTCTTTCCCTGAAACTCTCCAACCGGGTAAAGCAGCTCTGCAGAATCTGGTAGTTCTGACTTCTTCCATAACAATTGCTTTGCCGCAGGTGCAACCTGCGAGTCATGGAGTAGAAAAAAACGACAATTGTCTGTATTTTCCGGCATAGCTTGACGGCCGGTATAGGCTCGATAGTGTTCCATAGATCAATAAAAACTATAAAGATTAAGTGTAAAGTGCAGTCTTCCACAGTATCACACATGCTCATTGGATAAACTGGTGTTTGCAACTTAGATACATATAATGGCATCTCCCTAAGGATCTGATAATTAACACAATGGCTTCAACATACCTGACAGCCCTGGGAAAAAACTTCCTGGGCAACACCGCAAGTTGGTATAAACAGGCAATCCTGTTCTTTCTGGTGTTAAACCCTGTATTGGTCTGGCTTGCCGGACCTGTTGTAACAAGCTGGGTACTAGTGGCCGAGTTTATTTTTACATTAGCGATGGCGCTGAAATGCTATCCACTCCAACCTGGCGGCTTGCTTGTTATTGAGGCAATAGCGCTGGGCCTGACGGATGTAGAGAGTTTGAAAGTTGAGGTATACAACAACTTTCCGGTAATTCTGCTGCTGATGTTTATGGTGGCGGGCATCTACTTTATGAAAGGGCTGCTACTCTACACTTTCACCCGTCTGCTGATTAATGTTCGCTCCAAAACGATTCTTTCCCTGCTCTTCTGTATCGTTTCTGCCGTTCTCTCTGCATTCCTTGATGCTTTAACGGTGACTGCCGTTCTGATCAGTGTCTGTGTCGGCTTCTATTCTGTGTACCACCGCTTTGCCTCTGGTCAGAAGCTTGATCACAGCGGTCATGATCATCATGGCGATCAGCAGGTACAGGAAACTCATCGTGAAGAACTGGATGAGTTTCGTGCCTTTCTTCGCAGTTTGCTGATGCACAGTGCCGTGGGTACGGCTCTGGGTGGTGTTTGCACGCTGGTCGGTGAACCACAGAATCTTCTGATTGCTGAGCGAGCAGGCTGGACCTTCAATGAGTTCTTCCTGATGATGGCGCCAGTGACCATGCCGGTACTGGCCGCAGGTTTGATGACTTGTGTACTGTTGGAAAAACTCAAGATTCTTGGTTACGGTGCGCAACTCCCTGAACGCGTACGCGATGTCCTGAAAGAGTCCAGTGACCATGAAGATAAACATCGAACGGATCGCGAGCGTGCTGCTCTGGGCGTACAACTGTTTGTTGCCTTCATTCTGATTGCGTCGCTGTCGCTTCATCTGGCAGAAGTGGGCTTTATTGGCCTGATGGTTATCATCCTGATCACCTCCTTCACCGGCATTATTGAAGAACATCAACTGGGCAAGGCGTTTGAAGAAGCCATGCCGTTTACCGCGCTGTTAGTTGTGTTCTTTGGCGTAGTAGCGGTGATTCACGACCAGCACCTGTTCAGCCCGATCATTGCCCAGGTTCTTGCCATGGAAGAGCAGGCCCAGATAGGTATGTTCTTTATTGCCAACGGTGTGTTGTCGATGATCAGTGATAATGTGTTTGTTGCCACCATTTACATCAATGAAGTAAAAGCTGCGCTGGACGCTGGTCAGATCAGTCGTGAGCACTTTGAGAAACTGGCTGTTGCGATTAACACGGGTACTAACTTGCCGAGTATTGCTACCCCCAACGGTCAGGCTGCTTTCCTGTTCCTGCTGACATCGACACTGGCACCGCTGGTAAGACTTTCTTACGGGCGAATGGTGATTATGGCCCTGCCCTACACCATCGTGTTGAGCCTGGTTGGTTATTTAACAGTGAGCGCTATCTGATTTAGCAGCCAGTAAGCCTAAGAAATAAAAAAGGGAGTCGCTGTTCAGCAGGCTCCCTTTTTTATGATTTTATTTTAAATTTTTATGGCAGTTACAACAGCTCAATCACCAGAGTTCCTGGCCAATCTTTTCCAGCTTTTCCTTATGAAGCTTTAACTCTTCTTCTGACGCTTTTAATACCGTCAGGGCTGCTCTGTCAGTTGGCAGGCGACGAATTGTTGCAGCATCCCCCTCCTGATTTTCGCCTAAACCACCCAGTATAAGTGCTGTCTGGCCGCCGGTCATGGCCAGATAAACATCGGCTAGGATTTGGGCATCGAGTAACGCGCCGTGGAATGTACGAGACGAGTTATCGATGAAGTAACGTTTACAGAGAGCGTCGAGATTGTTCTTCTGACCCGGGTGTTTTTTTCTGGCTATGGCCAGAGAGTCAGTTACTGAACAGTAGTCTTCTACTTTACCCAGACCGGCATTGAGCCACTTCAGCTCATGATCCAGAAAGTTGATATCAAAGTTGGAGTTATGAGCGATCATCTCCGAATCTTTGACAAAATCCAGGAAGTCACGGGCCACAGCAGAGAACAGGGGTTTGTCCTGAACAAATTCATTGGTGATGCCGTGAATCCTGATAACCTCTTCATCCATGGTCCGTTCAGGATTGATGTACACATGGAAGGTGTTACCAGTGGGTTTACGGTCGATTAATTCGACACAGCCGATCTCGACAATTCGGTGCCCCTGCGATGGGTCGATACCGGTGGTTTCGGTATCCATTATGATCTGGCGACTCATGCTGATTTACCCTTTATGATGTCTTCTGCGCCTTTGCAGGCAAGCTCATCGGCCATTTCATTCTCACGATGACCGGCATGCCCTTTCACCCAGCACCACTCAATCTGGTGGCGCTGGTTCTGATCATCCAGACGCTGCCATAGATCCTGATTTTTGACGGGTTTGCCTGCAGCTGTTTTCCACTGTTTCCTTTTCCAGCCAGTGATCCACTCAGTAATGCCTTTTCTGACGTACTGGGAGTCAGTGGTCAATCTGACCTCACAGTCCCGGGTCAGAGTCTCCAGCCCTACAATGGCAGCCATCAGTTCCATACGATTATTCGTGGTGTTATCTTCACCACCATAGAGACCTTTTTCTGCAGTGCCGTATCTAAGAACCACACCCCAGCCACCAGGGCCTGGATTGCCTTTACAGGCGCCGTCAGTAAAAAGCTCAACGAGCTTGCTCAATGGTTTTCTCTCACTCTGCTGGACCCTGCAATAGGTTGATGGACCAATGGCTGGTTCATTCCCTTCCAGGATGATTTGATTGGTGTCATGCCGGGGGTTTCCCGAGTGGCGACAATAATATAGAAGCTGCCAAAAGGAAGAAACCAGCGACTGCACTGCTTTTCCAGTAAGTCAGAACGTTTCTTTTTCATTAGCCGGTTGAGCGGAAACAGGTACGCACTCTGATGGATTTTTTCGACACGAAAACCCAGCAATGTCAGCCAGTCTTTCATGCGTCGGCTGCTGATGCAGTGAATACCCTGAAAGCGTCGTCTGGCTTTGGAGGAGAAAAGTCTGGTCAACTGATAGAGGCTCCAGGGGTTGAAGCCAACGACGATCATTTTGCCACCAGGGATAATAGTATTACCGGCTTCGCTCAGTAATCGGTGTGGTCTGTCCGATGTCTCAATCAGATGGTGAAGCAGAACCAGATCAAGGCTGGCGGGTTTTACCGGCCATTGAAAACAATCCAGAGCCAGTTGGGATGTTTGCCGGTTTTCAGGGCTGGTCGAAAAACGAAAATTACGGCTGACCTGAGAATCTGCCAACAGTTGAAATTCTGATGATACAGACAGCTCTACGGCATGGTAGCCAAATATATAATTCAGCTCCTGATTAATAATCCGCTTTTCTGACTCAAGGAGGTACTGGCCGGCGCCAGTAGCCAGCCACTCTGATATGTTCTGTAACCGTTGACTCGTTTCTGGTCGAGAGGACTTATTCAACCAGAACATCTTTAGCCAGAGCATCGTGCTTTTCCATAAACCCAACGAATTCCCACCTTTCAATTAAACACAGCTTATAAGTGTGCAGACACACGTAATTGAATGCTTATGTCTTTGTACTTAACTACTGTGTTTGATCTTTCTGTTTACCATGCCATTTACATAGTATCGCCGAGGCTGTTTTGCAACCAGTCAAATTTTTCCTTTTATCATTCATTGTGGGCAAAGCCAATGAGTTATCAGAACTAAACAGGTACACTCATGGTCAAATCGAGTGACTATGGAATTAAAAAAACTAAATATGATTAATGTTTTTCCTATCCCTGCCTTTGAGGATAATTATATTTGGTGCCTTCAGGAGAGTTCAGGTACTGATTGTCTGGTTGTTGACCCTGGTGATGCAAGTGTTGTCATTGACTGTCTGAATGAACGCCAGCTGACCTTGAAAGGCATTCTGGTTACTCATCACCACTGGGATCACACCAATGGTGTCGAGGAGTTGTTACAACATTGCAGTGTTCCGGTCTATGGACCGCATAATGCTGAAATAAAACTAGTGTCCCATCGCGTAGGTGATAAGGATAAAATCAAGCTGTTGGACACTGAGTTTGAGGTGATAACGACTCCGGGGCATACCCTTGACCATATCTGCTATATTGCAGAACCGAATACTGATTCTCCATTTCTTTTTTGTGGAGATACTTTGTTTTCAGCAGGCTGTGGGCGACTGTTTGAAGGTGAACCAGAACAAATGTTCAATTCACTCAACAAGCTCAAGCAACTTCCGCCACAAACCAGAATCTATTGCACCCATGAATACACTGCGGCGAATGTCCGTTTTGCGTTGGCAGTAGAACCTGAAAACCATACTCTTGTTCAATACGCTGAAGAAGTTGCAATAGCCAGAGCAGAAGGCAGAGAAACGCTGCCCGTATTAATGGCTCAACAACTAGAAGTAAACCCTTTCCTAAGGACGGATAAGACCAGTGTTATAGAGGCTGTCATCAGGAAAAATGGCGATGGTGTTTATAGCGGTGCTGATGTTTTAAGGGTAATTCGCCAATGGAAGGATAATTTTCAGTGATGTTAGAATGTCCGTCCCAGCGAATAACCAGAAAGCCGCCTATGCCTGAAGCAGTTGATCGTAATATGACTACTCAACCTGATCGACCGAGTGTTGAAACCAAGCTGTTGACCAGAGTGATTGGTGTTACCACCATGGCATTAGTCCTTTCCGGCTGCCAGAGCCTCACCCTGCAGGATGCTCAGAAACCGGCACCAGAAATGGTGACTGAAAAAGTGATTCCTGTTGAGCCTGTTGATTCATCAAGAATTGAACAGAAGGTTGAAGAAACAGAGCAGGAGGTTCCCGTAACCGATCTCTGGGTCAGAACACGCCAGGGTCTTGGCCTTAATCTTGATAATAATGATCAGAGAATTCTGGCCGAGTTGCGTTGGTATCGTAACAATCAGACGTTTTTTGATCGCGTCACTGAGCGAGCTTCCCCTTACCTGTACTTCATCATTCAGGAAGCGGAAAAAAGAGATGTGCCGCTCGAGTTAGCTCTGTTGCCTGTGGTAGAGAGTACCTACGACCCATTCGCTTATTCCCATGCGGGCGCTTCAGGTCTCTGGCAGTTTATGCCCGCTACTGGTGAGCATTATGGTCTTAAACAGAACTGGTGGTACGACGGTCGCCGGGACATTGTGGCGGCAACCCGTGCAGCGCTTGATTATCTGGTCAATCTGAACAAAATGTTCAATGACTGGGAGCTGGCACTGGCTGCCTTTAACTCTGGTCCGGGCCGTGTACTCGGCGCAGTAAAGAAAAATAGAAAGCTCAAGAAACCGACTGATTTTTGGGCGCTGGATCTTCCCAAAGAAACAACCGCCTATGTTCCCAAGCTGGTGGCACTTGGCAAGATCATTAGAAATCCGGAAAAATTCGGTGTCAAACTGAAGCCTGTTATCAACAAACCCTATTTTGCCAAGGTAAAAACCGATGGTCAGCTGGATATGGCAAAAGCAGCCAGACTTTCTACTGTGCCTCTGGATAAGCTTTATAAGCTGAATCCAGGTATTAATCGCTGGTCCACGCCACCTTCCGGCCCGCATTATCTGCTGGTTCCCATTGCTAAAGCGCAAGGTTTTCGAACTCAGCTGGCTGAGCTACCTATGGAAAAACGCCTGCAGTGGCGTCGTTATTCGGTAGAGTCCGGTGACAGTTTGCTCAGAATCGCTAATAACTTCCGCACTCAGGTAAAACTGATCAAGGAAGTGAACAAGCTCGACAGCAATATCATTCGTATTGGTCAGAACCTGTTGATACCGGTTCCTGCCAGGAATCGCGAAGAGTATTCCCTGACCAGTAACCAGCGCCGTATCACCCGGCAGAGTCGCAAAGTCAGTGGTCGTCATCGAATGAAATATCAGGTTCAGTCGGGTGACAGTTTCTGGACTATCGCACGGAAGTACAATACGGGTGTGAACGAGCTGGCTCGCTGGAACAACCTGTCTCCAAGGGATATGTTGAAAATTGGTCAGAAGCTGGTGGTCTGGACAAAAACGGCAGCAACTAAAGACAGTGTGGTGAGAAAAGTTCGTTATAAGGTGCGTGAAGGTGATTCGCTGGCGCGTATTGCGGATAAATTTAATGTTAATGTCGGACAGCTGAAAGTCTGGAACAGTTTTGACAGTAAATACATTCATCCAGGTCAGATGATTACACTCTTTGTAGACGTTACTCGCTCAAGTCGTTAAGTGAGGTTTTTGATAGAGAGACACTTGATTACCTGAAAGGGTGACCAAGTGTCTGGTTCTCATCACCTTATCTGGAAGATAGGGTTTCATTTGACATAGAATTAACGTTAGTTTGAAGCCAGCTATCAATCTGTGACAGAAGCTCCTTCCAGCCATGCTCCCCTATTAACCAGTGACCATGGTTCTGCAATTCCTGATAAGTTGCCCGATCGCCGTATAGTGCTGCGGCTTTTCGGCTGACTACAACCGGAATAATTCGATCCTTATCACCTGCCAGCAATAAGAGTGGGCAGCTAACATCGTCTGTTTTGACTCTGTTACTACCTGCCAGATTCAAAAAACCGTAACCGACTTGATAAAAAACCCTTCCTGACTCACCTGTCATTTTTGGAAACTGATTTTCGATTTCTGTCTTGGGCGCTTTATTAAACACTAAATATCTAGCTTCACGCTGGGATAGGTGAAAGACCTTTTTCCATAACCCCCATCTCAGCAGGTGCCGGACAACGCCAGGTATAACCTTTGTTCTTATAGGGAATATTTGCCCCGGTGCAGCACTATTGACCAAAACCAATCCTGAGGGAGATGTCTGGCTTGCTACCAGTTGAGCGATTAAGCCTCCAAGTGAGTGTCCGATTAATACAGGAGATTTCACATTACGAAGTTGTTTGGTAACAAACTGAACATAATCTTGTAATTTATAAGGCTGTCTGTTCTTCACCTCTGGCTGTTCATGACCTGGCAAATCGAAACTCAGGCACTCATAGCCTCGTTTCTGGAACCATTTAATCCAGTGCAACCAAACCTGTTGTGTTGACCACATGCCATGAATAAAGACCAGCGTTGGTAATTTATTGTTCGAACTCATACATCAACCCCACTCGAGGTGTGAGTCAGAAATGGGCTGTTTAAGTATCTTTTTATCTTTTTTATAATCATGAGTAACTTTCCAGGGAAAGTCTTTTCCTTGTCTGGGCAAAGTAGCAGAGCCTCTCTTGACGTAACCTGCTGTCAGTGAATCAAGTACACTTTCAGAGCTGGCCTGCCCGTCATCTGCCGTAGGTATGACGGAACCGGCTTTGCGAATAGTCATCTCATTCAACAGGCGACATACATAGTCTGTTGCAAGATCAATTTTCAACGTCCATGAACTGTTGGTATAGCCGAAAAGCATGGCTGCGTTAGGGAGGTCCTGGAGCAGCACTGCTTTATAAGTCATTTTCTTCGTTATATCGTAAGGCTTACCATCAATCGATAGTTTCATGCCGCCGATAGCCTGTAGTTTCAGGCCAGTAGCCGCAATTATGATATCTGCATCCAGCTGCTTACCTGACTTTAGCGCTATACCGTGTGCATTAAAGTTTTTGATTTCATCTGTAACTACTGATGCCTTGCCTTCATTGACTGCTTTGAACAGGTCACTGTCTGGAACCGCTGCTACTCTTTGATCCCACGGATTATAGTTCGGTGTGAAGTGCTGCATTGAATCAATGTGAGTCAGCTGTTTACGAACCTTGTTCAGAAAAAAGCGTCTCGTCAAACCTGGGAATTGTCGGCTTACCTTATAAACAAACCGTTGTAAGTGAATATTGCGAGCGCGTGCCAATCGATAGACCCACTTTTCAGGTAACAGTTGTTTCAGTGTTATAGCTATTTGATCCCTTGATGGCAGAGAATAGACATAAGAAGGAGAGCGCTGCAACATAGTAATATGAGAGGTGTCATCTGCCATACTCGGAATCAAAGTTACAGCAGTTGCTCCACTCCCTATCACAACAACTTTCTTATCTTTGTATTGCGCTCTGTCGGGCCAGTGCTGTGGGTGAATAACCTGACCTTTGAATTTATGAATATCCTGCCAGTCAGGCAGGTACCCCTGATCAAAGTTGTAATAGCCTGATGCCGATACCATGAATCGACTTTTATACAGGCACTGTTGGCCTGTTCGTTCATTAAAGGCAGTAACTGTCCAGCAGGAGTCTATAGTAGACCAATTCGCTTGTATGACTTTTATACCGTATGTTATTTGGTTTTCTATCTGAAACTTATGGGCGGTTTCAGAAATATACTGTTTTATAGAGGAACCAGATGCCAGAACATCTGCGCCATTCCACGGATTGAAGTCAAAGCCGAATGTAAGCATATCTGAATCAGAACGAACCCCCGGGTATTTAAATAAATCCCAGGTCCCACCCAGACTTTCACGCCGCTCAAGTATCTGAAAGCTAAGGTCAGGGCACTGATTTTTCAGTCGGCAGGCCATCCCTACTCCAGAAATACCAGCCCCGATAATCAATACATCCAGTACTTCACTCATAAACTTGCCTTTTTATAGTTGTTTTCAGGCTTTGAAAGTTAATATTCTTCCATCGAACTTTATTGACATTACAGGACATATGTTTGATATTTCAAGACATGAATACAATTGTAAGAGCCAGTGGCTTAAACGGATATTTGTCCCTGATGGAGTCTCTCTCTGTCGATGCAGAGCCTATTCTGGCGCATTACGGAATTGATATTAAACAGCTGTCCGATACAGAGTCATTGCTGTCTTTGGCATCAGTGATTAATGTCCTTGAAGAAAGCGCAAAATTAACGAAACTTGAAGATTTTGGCTTACGGCTTTCAAATCATCAGAATCTTGAAGTTCTGGGCTCTATAGCCCTTGTAGTGCAAAGCGCAGATACGCTAGGTTCTGCGATAGAGCTGGCGATAAAGTATCTGCACATTCATAGTCCAGGTCTTATTCTTAGCCTTCGGGAGTCAACACTCTCGAGAAATTCCGTAGCAGTTGGTTTTACTGTCGATACCCGCCTTCCATCAAGACATCGCCAATGTTTGGAATTATGCATCAGTAATCTTTATCAGTTTATACGTGACAGTATTAATCTGCCGTTTAGTCCTCTGGCTCTTACCCTGAGCCATCACTCAGATCTGCCGATCAACAGATATAAAAAATATTTCAATTGCAAGATCATCTTTGATTTTGATAGTACGGCTCTTCATATTCCGGAAGACCTTCTTGCTGCACCCCTGAACTCTTCCAGTAGTCTGCTCCAAAACTTGGGTGAGGAATATCTGGAGAGTCGCTTTGGTTCAAAAGAAGCAACCCTATCATCTATTGTTAAGCGACTACTGTTTAAATTACTGGGGAGTCAAAATGCAAATCGTGATTATGTTTGCAGGGTGTTGTCTATTCACCCAAAAACATTACAAAGAAGGCTGAGCGAGGAAAATGAGAGCTTTGAGAAACTTAGAGATGAAGTGCGACAGCATTTGATGGAACGATATATAAAGGAAACACGCATTTCCTTCAGTCAGCTATCGCTGATTTTGGGGTACTCAGAACAGTCGGTTATGACAAGGGCATGTAAACGCTGGTTTAAATGTTCTCCTTCAGTACTTAGAAATACCTATCGCAATCAGCAAGAGAGTCCATCAAATGAGTGACTTATTCTATCCATGCTATTGAAGTTTGTCACAGATAAAAAAATACCCGGATTTTCACGGGTATTTACTGGAATCAAAATTTGTCGGTTCTATCAGTCTATTTGCAGCTGCTTTGGCTTCTGGTTAATCATATTAAACAGCATATGCACCAGCATCAGCGTGATAGCCAGAATAACCAGATAGCTGATGGCGATAACGATGGCTGTTGCTGAGAAATTCAAGGTTTTAGCCACGCCAAGTACAACAGGGAAGACCCAGGAAACCACGGAAACGGTTCCTATCGTCAGCATGGAGCGTATCTCAGTGAGACTCAAGCTGACCAACAGATTTTTACCAATACTGCGTTTGATCACAGGCATCAGTTTACGGTGAATCATCACACCATTGAGTGAGAGCACGGTGACGATAAAGGTTTTAGCCCAGACTTTCTGGTTGTACAGATACTCTGGTGTATAGAGGTAGTAGTAAAGTACGAATAAAAGCCCTGATACCCAGAGAATGACCAGACCGGCCAGTACCAGTTTGGAGACAAACTCCAGAAACTGATAACGCTCTTCGGATACCGTTTCGGAGCGGAAATAACGGACAATAAAGAGATCCAGTATCCATGCACCACCGAGACCAAATGCCAATCCTGCAAGGTGGGTAAAGGTTATCAGTGACTTTAGATTGGTGATATTTAACAGTTCCATTGTAAAGCAATCTTCCTTGTTTATGTCAGAAGGTACATGTTCTCTGTACCCTGTTACAGCCGTTATAAACGTCAGTGATTGGACAATATCACAGCAAAGTACCAGCTTGAATTTGTTCAGTTTAAAAACATACTAAAGTACTAGTTCGTTTTACGTATCGTTAAAGCATGGAGTTCTGGATTACGATAAATAGAGACAGTTTCCTCAATTCAGACGCTATCTATGGCTTGCTCTCTTAATCGCACATTCCTCATAGTTGCTTTACTACTAGTGCTTCAACTGGTTCTTCTATCTGAAACAGCTCTTGCAGCTGAATCTCATGCGCGTTCATTGTATGACCAGCCTAAATATCCTCAGGACTTCAAATACTTTGATTATGTAAACCCGGAAGCTCCCAGAAATGGTGCTGTGAGAGTGGCTGTTCTTGGTAATTTTAATACGTTTAACTTATTTTCACCCAAAGGGATTCCTGCGGCGGTTAGCGGTTACCTTTATGACAGCTTAATGGCACGAAGTAAGGATGAGCCCACAAGCATTTATCCGCTGATAGCCAGCTCTATCGAATACCCGGATGATGATAGCTGGGTTGCCTTTCGTATTAATGGGAAAGCACGATTCAGTGATGGTAGCCCTATTACTGCAGATGATGTCGCTTTTACGTTTGAACAGTATCGATCGTCAGAATTATCCAGTTACCAGCATAAATTGCAGGGTGTCGAGAAGATCTCGGTTGTTAAGGGAGGGAACGCTAAAGAAGACTCAGTTCGTTTTGACTTCAATAGTGAACGATCAAGAGAATTACCCTTTACTATCGCGACACTCTCTATTCTTCCCCGTCACTATTGGCAGCAGCTTGATACGGACGCTGCAGACCTTAGCATTCCTGTCAGTTCCGGACCTTATATCATCAGGAAGTTTGAGGTTGGCAAGGTTGTCTGGCTTGAAAGGCAGCGAAATTATTGGGCCGCAGAACTACCGGTTAATATTGGCCGACATAATTTCAAAACAGTTAAACAGATTTACTACCGTAACTCGACGGTGTCATTACAGGCCTTTTTAGCCAATGAGTATGACCTGAGGCTGGAAAATCTCGCCAAGAACTGGCAATACGGCTATGAAGGACCAGAGTTAAGTTCAGGTCGAGTTCTGAAGCTAAACTATCCTAGAAAAACTTTTCAGGTTCAGGCTTTTATCTTTAACACACGGCGAGAAAAATTCCGTCAGCGCGAAGTCCGGGAAGCAATTAGCTATGGCTATGATGCCCGCTGGATCAATAAACACCTTCTGTACGATGCCTATCGACAGCCGGAAAGCTTATTTGCATTGTCTGAGTATGGACAGCGTGGCTTGCCATCAGACGCTGAAGAAAAGCTGCTTGCACCCTTTCGTACTCAATTACCTGCTGAACTCTTCCAGCAGGCCTGGCAGCCAATGACCAGTAGCGGCTCAGGTTATATACGAAAGGCCTTGAGTAAGGCTGATCGATTATTGTCTAAGGCCGGTTGGGTGAGATCTGGTACGCAACGGAAAAATCGTAAAACTGGCACTCTACTGGACTTTGAGCTTTTATTGGCTGTGCCTGAACAAGAAAGAGTCGCTATCCCTTTCAGTAAAAATTTGCAGCAGTTAGGTATCAATATGCGCATTACTGCTGTCGATATTTCCCAGTATGTCCAGAGAGTACGGGATAAGGATTATGACATGCTGCTGAGATCCCTGGTGCACCCGGCCATTCCCGGGCAGGAACAATGGGAGTATTGGCACAGCAGTAATGTCAATAATCATGGCAGCCAGAACCTGGCAGGTGTAAGTAATCCTGTGGTTGATACGGCGCTGGAGCAACTGTCCAAAGCAGAGAGCTATCCACAGTTGATTACGGCGACTCGTGCTCTTGATCGTGTGCTGCTTTGGGAATACTACACTATTCCACAGCTATACGGGCCATACTGGCGGGTTGCGTATCGCAGTCAGTTCAACCACCCTGAAGTTAAGGCGCTCTTTGGCTCGGTGGACTTCAGTCTCTGGTGGCAAAAGGATTAAATAATGAAACGATCAGTGTATCTCTTGCTGGCTTTCCTGGCTGCCAGCCATACTCTGGAGTCTGTCAATGCTGCAGAGCTTGTTCACGGGATCATCCGCTATGGAACCCCCAAATATAAGGAAGGGTTTCATCACTTTGAATATGTAAACCCTGCAGCCCCTAAAGGAGGTGTATTCAGGCAGTCTGTCATTGGCCAGTTTGATTCGACAAACCCCTATATTGACCGGGGACTGGCGGCAGCTGGCAGTAACTACAGATTTGACTCCCTGTTGCAACGTTCATGGGATGAACCGTTGACAAAATACGGCCTGATCGCAGAAAAAATAGAACAGGATCCTGATAATAACTGGGTGGCTTTCCATATAAACCCTAAGGCTCGATTTCATGATGGCAGCCCTGTGACGGCTGAAGATGTAAAATTCAGCTTTGACAGTCTGCGCCGTGAAGGTTCGGCTTTTTACCGGCATTTTTTTCGAGATATAGATTATGCCGAAGTGACCTCTTCACGCAGGGTGCTATTCAAGTTTGTTCATAACAAGAACCTTGAGCTGGCTCTGATTATGGGGCAGATGCCGGTTTTCTCCAGACAATTCGCCAAGAAGAGTTCCTTTGGTGAACCCGGAATTGCCAACCTTATGGGCAGTGGGCCTTATAAAGTTGCGAAGGTTATTCCCGGACGATCCATTCATTATGAAAGAAATGCCGACTATTGGGGCAAGGATTTACCGGTAAATCGTGGCCGTTATAATTTTGATAAGCTGGTATTTGAGTATTACAAAGATGCGACAGTAGCCATGGAGGGGTTATTCAATAAAGAATATGATGTAAGAATCATAACTGACCCTTCTATATGGAATTCCAAACTGACTCCTAATGAGTTGTCAAAGTACGGCTTAAAACAGTCACTTTTCATTAATGGTAATCCTCAGTCACTCAATATTACCTTTAACAACCGCTCCCGTTTTCTCTCGAGCCCCGATGTCAGGGAAAGTCTGGGCTATGCAATGGATTTTGAGTTTGTTAATCAAAAATTCTATCGAGGTATGTATGTCAGGGCGCACAGTTTCTTTGCCGGAACGGCACTGGCTTCATGGGGGCTTCCTGATAACGAGGAGTTAAGATGGCTGAATCCATGGAAAAGTAAATTACCGACTGAATTATTTTCTGAAACCTTTGTGGTGCCAGGCAGCCGTATTGGTGTTGGAGACCGCATAAAACGAGGAAAAGCGCTCAGGTTGTTGAAACAGGCGGGTTGGCATATCAAGAGCAACCAACAGGTGAATCGAAAGGGTGAGAATCTTGAGCTTAATGCCATGGTGACCACCCTTGATCATGAAAAACTGATGCTGGCTTTCAAGCAAGGCCTTAAATATCTGGGCGTTGAGTTACACGTTCAAAGAGTCGATCCACTGCAATATATTGAACGGGTAAGAGAGTTTGATTTTGATATTATCCTGAGCACTCAATACCACACACTTTCTCCCGGTACCGAGCAAGAGTCTCTATGGGGTTCAGAAACAGCGAACCAGAAAGGCAGCAAGAACTATGCCGGGGTTCAGTCAGAAGTAGTAGACGACCTGGTTAATCGAATACCTGAAGCGAAAACCAGAGCGGAGCAACTTTCCATGATTCGTGCCCTTGATCGGGTTCTACTCTGGGGTTACTACTCCCTGCCCCTCCGTTACCTGCCAAAATGGGTCATTATCCATCGGGATAATCTTCGCTATCCTGACCACCCTGCTCCTTATGCGCTGGACTTTTCGGCGTGGTGGGCTGAATAATAGGAATTAAGTCGAAATAAGGATTATTTTGGCTGGAAGCTCTTTTTTTGTATCGCTTCTATATTAATCAGCTCCCAATGGATGTAATGGCAGGTTCCATGATAACAACAAGATTTTTACGTCTGCTGACTTCGTTGCTCTTCTTCACCGCTTCGACTGCGCTATTTGCTGACCGGTTGCCAACCGAATTAAGGCAGGCCTCGTTGTCGCTCCACGGTGAAAGTAAATACCCAGCCAATTTTAAGCATTTTGACTATGTAAACCCCGACGCCCCTAAAGGTGGCACACTGCAGCAGGCCAGTGTTGGGACTTTTGACAGTCTGAACGCTTATATTGAGAAAGGTACGTCTGCTGCCGGCCTGGATCTTCTGTACGACACTCTTATGGTGAACAGTGCCGATGAGCCGTTCTCTATGTATCCACTGATTGCCCAGCTGGCTGAACCGGCTGAAGATAACAGTGAGATAACCTTCCATCTCAACCCCAAAGCACGTTTTCATGATGGTTCACCTATAACGGCACAGGATGTGGTATTCACCTTTAACATTCTCAGAAACAAGGCTTCACCCTTCTATCGTACTTACTATAAAGATATAAAAACGGTTGAAGCGCTGTCGAAACTCAGTGTGCGATTTATCTTCACCAGAAACGATAACCCTGAATTGCCATTGATTATTTCCCAGCTACCGGTATTCCCGGAGCATTTCTGGCAAAAGCCGGAAAATGATTTTGAGGCGGGAAATATGACCTTTCCTCTGGCTAATGGGCCTTACCGGGTGCTTTCGGCTGAGTCTGGTCGTGAGGTTGTTTATGAACGGGTTAAGGATTACTGGGCGAAAGACCTGCCGGTAAACAAGGGACGGCACAACTTTGACCTGCTGAAGTACGACTATTACCGTGATGCCAATGTTGCTCTGCAAGCACTTAAAGCGGGTGAGTACGACCTGCACCTAGAGTACATTGCAAAAAACTGGGCGACGGCTTATGACATACCGGCTGTTGATGAGGGTTTGCTGGTCAAGGAAGTTATCCCCTCGAAGTCACCGGAAGGTATGCAGGGTTTTGTTTACAACCTGAGAAAGGATAAATTCAAGGACAGTAATGTTCGCAGGGCATTGAGTTACGCCATGGACTTTGAGTGGTTAAACAGAAACCTGTTCTACAGCAGTTACCTGAGAACAAAAAGCTATTTTGAAAATTCGGACATGAAGGCGACAGGTATTCCGTCCGGAAAAGAACTGGAGTTGCTTGAACCATGGCGAGATCAATTACCAGCAGAACTTTTTACTGACGAATATACCCTCCCGAAAACCGATGGCAGCGGCCGTATCAGAAACCAGCTGAGTCAGGCACTGGAATTGATGAAAAAAGCTGGCTGGTCTTTGGAGTCAGGCAAACTGCAGAAAAATGGCGAACCTTTTGAGTTTGAAATTCTGCTGTTCAACAGTGGTATGGAAAAAGTAGTACTTCCCTTTAAGAAAAATCTTGAGACCATGGGCGTTACCGTCACCATGCGTATGGTGGATATCTCTCAATACATTAACCGTATGCGTAGCTTCGACTACGATATGGTAGTGACCCGTTATGGCCAGTCCAGCACTCCGGGTAACGAGCAGCGGGAATACTGGGGCAGCAGTTCAGCAGACCAGTCTGGCAGCCGTAACTATATTGGACTTAAGAGCCCCGCCGTTGATGCCATGATTGATCAACTTGTTCAGGCCAAGACCAGGGAAGACCTGATAGTAGCCGCAAGAGCACTGGATCGGGTATTGCTCTGGGGCAACTACATGATTCCTCAGTGGTATTACCCTTACCATCGAGTGGCTTACTGGAAACCCGTTAACTACCCAAGATTAAAACCGGGACAAGAGCCACTTTATCGCTTTGACTTGCAAACCTGGTGGCGTGATCCGGTAGAAGAAAACCAGTTTGTTCAGGAGCAGCGCAAGGATAAAGAAAAAGGCAATGTCATACTGTCCTCTCTGGTGGCTATCTTCTTTCTTGTCTTTGTTGTGGGCTGGTATATACGACGCAAGAAACAGGTAGAAAAACTTTTATAAATTCAAACAGGCAGGATTTTCATTGCTATGACCAGCTATATCATTCGACGCCTGTTGCTGATGATTCCAACCCTGTTTGGCATCATGCTGCTCAACTTTGTTATTGTTCAGGCTGCACCGGGCGGTCCGGTGGAGCAGATGATTGCCAAACTGGAAGGGTTTGATGTTAGTGCCACCAGCCGAATCAGCGGTGGTGGCAATGCCGAAATTCAGCAGTTCAGTATGGATGAAACCGGAGAGTATCGAGGTCGTAGAGGTCTTGACCCTGAACTGGTCAAAGACATTGAAAAACTGTACGGCTTTGATAAGCCTGCCACTGAACGTTTCTTTATGATGGTAGGCAACTATCTCAAGCTGGACTTTGGTGATTCTTTCTTTCGTGATGCCAGTGTGATTGATCTGATTAAGGAAAAACTACCAGTCTCCATATCGCTCGGACTCTGGAGTACTCTGTTGATCTACCTGATCTCTATTCCCATGGGGATTCGTAAAGCCCTGAAGCATGGCAGTCGCTTTGATATCTGGACCAGTGCGATTATCACTACTGGTTATGCTATTCCCAGTTTTCTGCTGGCGATACTGCTTATTGTTCTTTTTGCCGGTGGCAGTTACTGGAATATCTTTCCTCTGCGGGGTTTAACTTCTGATAACTTTGACCAGCTCAGTTTTGCCGGTCAGATGCTGGATTATGCCTGGCACCTGATACTGCCCATTATCTGTATTGTTATTGGTGGCTTTGCCACTCTGACCATGCTGACCAAAAACTCCTTTCTTGACGAGATTCATCGTCAATATGTTCAGACAGCCCGAGCCAAAGGTTTGAACGACACTCAGGTGTTGTACGGGCATGTTTTCAGAAACGCCATGCTACTGGTGATTTCCGGCTTTCCTGCTGCCTTGATCGGTATTCTCTTTACTAACTCGTTGCTGATAGAAATTATTTTTTCGCTGGATGGTCTCGGACTGCTCGGTTATGAAGCTGCCATTAATCGGGACTATCCAGTGGTGTTCGGATCGCTGTTTATCTTCACCGTGATCGGTATGCTAGTGAAACTGCTGGGTGATATGACCTATATGCTGGTTGACCCCCGCATCGACTTTGAAGCAAGGGCCTAGTATTGAAAGCTATGGAAGCCAAAGACTCACTTCAGAAGACCTGTCAGCAATCCCGATTGAGCCCACTCAACCAACGACGCTGGCGCAATTTTAAAAGTAACCGTCGTGGTTTCTACTCTCTGATCATTTTCAGCATACTGTTCTTTGTCACACTAGTTGCAGAATTGATTGCCAACGACAAACCGCTGCTGGTTTATTACAAAGGTGAGTTATACACCCCTACCCTGCATATCTATTCAGAGACTGTATTTGACGGTGAGTTCGAGTTAGAGATGGATTACCGGCAAGAGTACGCACGGGAATTGATTGAGCCTCACGGCTGGATGCTATGGCCACCCATTCGTTACAGCTACGACACTATTAATTACGCCCGGGTTGCACCTGCCAAACCGACATTGGAAAATATTCTGGGAACAGACGACCAGGGGCGAGATGTACTGGCCCGGGTTATTTACGGTTTTCGTATTTCAGTATTATTCGGACTGGCTCTGACACTGGTCAGTTCAGTGGTTGGCGTTGCCGTTGGTGCCGTGCAGGGCTTTTATGGCGGCAAACTGGATCTCTTTGGGCAACGGTTTATTGAGATATGGTCGGGGATGCCCAGTCTCTATCTTCTGATCATTCTCTCCAGCTTTGTTGAACCGGGTTTCTGGTGGCTTCTGGGTATTATGTTGCTGTTTTCCTGGATGGCGCTGGTGGATGTGGTCAGAGCCGAGTTTTTGCGGGGCCGTAATCTGGAATACGTTCGTGCTGCTCGAGCCTTGGGAATGGGCAACAGTCGATTGATGTTTGCCCATATTCTGCCTAATGCCATGATTGCTACGGTGACCTTTATGCCTTTTATTCTGACCGGAGCCATTACTACTCTGACCTCTCTGGACTTCCTCGGCTTTGGTCTGCCTGCCGGTTCGCCCTCTCTAGGTGAACTGATTGCTCAGGGCAAAAATAACCTTCAGGCGCCCTGGCTGGGTATTACTGCTTTTCTGGTGATGTCGATCATGTTGACCCTGCTGGTGTTTATTGGTGAAGCAACCCGGGATGCGCTTGATCCCCGAAAGTACTTGGTTCAGGGATAATGGTCAGGGATACGCTATGAAGAACGCATTGCTCTCAGTTCAAAATCTTAAAGTCAGTTTTAATCAGTGCGCTGATAATCAGGATGCCGTGAAAGGCATCAGCTTTGACCTTCATGCAGGTGAAACTCTAGGGCTGGTGGGCGAATCCGGTTCCGGAAAATCAATTTCTGCGCTGAGTATTCTCAATCTTCTACCCGATAATGCCTCCTGCTCGGGCTCAATTGAGTTTGAAGGGTGTGATTTGCTCAGTCTTTCTGAAACGCAGATGCGCCAGGTTCGTGGTAACCGCATCGGCATGATCTTTCAGGAGCCAATGACTGCACTTAACCCACTTCATACCATTGAGCGGCAGATCTGCGAGGTATTGACTCTGCATCTGGGTATGAAACAGAGTCAGGCCAGGGAAAGAACACTGGAATTGCTGCATCTTGTGGGTATTCAGCGACCGGAAACAAAACTGACCGCTTACCCCCATGAACTTTCCGGAGGTCAGCGCCAAAGAGCTATGATTGCCATGGCACTGGCTTGTGAACCGGATATTTTGATTGCTGATGAACCAACTACTGCGCTGGATGTTACGGTACAGCGACAGATATTGTCGCTATTGGCTGAGTTACAACAGAAGTTTGGGATGGCCATTCTGTTTATCAGCCATGACTTAAACCTTATTCGCCATGTTTCCGACAATATCTGCGTGATGAAGGATGGCGAGCTGGTGGAACAGGGAAAAACCGAAGATGTTTTTAGCTCACCTTCCCATTCTTACACCATTGAGTTGCTTAATGCAGAGCCTGATGGGACTCCTGAGGTTCAGTCTGACCCGGATTATAAGTTATTAGAAGCAAGTGATGTCAGAGTCTGGTTTCCGGTCAAAGCTGGTGTGTTTCGTCGAACTGTTGATCATATAAAAGCGGTAACGGATGTTTCTATCTCTCTTGGAAAAGCTGAAACGCTGGGCATTGTCGGTGAGTCAGGTTCGGGAAAAACGACGCTGGGTATGGCGTTACTGAAACTTCAGAATTCAACCGGCAACATTCACTTTGCAGGTCAGACTATTGATACACTGAATCAGAAGGAATTCAGGCCATTCCGG
Organism: Endozoicomonas sp. OPT23; assembly: GCF_009653635.1. Lineage (GTDB taxonomy): Bacteria > Pseudomonadota > Gammaproteobacteria > Pseudomonadales > Endozoicomonadaceae > Endozoicomonas_A. The sequence goes on from NZ_PPFD01000006.1 coordinate 83,913, forward strand.
CGGGAAATGCAGGTGGTTTTTCAGGATCCTTTTGGCAGTCTCAGCCCGCGAATGACCATCGCCGATATTATTGGTGAAGGTCTGGATATCCATAAACTGGCCGCAAGTTCTGAGCGAGAGCAACAGATTGTTCAGGTCATGGAAGAAGTTGGATTGAACCCGGACTGGCGACACCGTTATCCCCATGAGTTTTCGGGAGGCCAACGACAAAGGGTGGCTATTGCCAGAGCCCTGATCCTGAAACCAAAACTGATTGTGCTGGATGAACCAACCTCGGCTCTCGATAGAACCGTGCAGTCACAGGTGATTGATCTATTAAGAAGTCTGCAGGCCAAATACAACCTGAGTTACATCTTTATCAGTCACGATCTCGCCGTGGTGAAAGCCATGAGTCACCGCATCATGGTGATGAAAGATGGCGAAATTGTTGAGCAGGGTTCGACAGAACAGATATTTCATCAGCCGCAGACAGATTACACCCGCGAGCTGCTGGGTGCTGCGTTTGAGAGTCATGGCTGAAAAGTAGTGAGATGACTGCGCTTAAAGCAATGTAAAAAGCAGTGCAAAAAAAGAGGCTACTGAAAATTCAGTAGCCTCTTTTTTTATAAGCCTCTGAAGCAGATCAGAGGCTTTTTCCATAACTGATGTCTATCAGGCTGGAACGGATTTATGCATATTGCCGGACATATGCTGCAGAATGCGGTTTACCTGGCAGCTGTAACCGAACTCGTTATCGTACCAAACGTACAGTACACAGCGGTTGCCATTAACGATGGTGGCACGACTGTCAACAATACCGGCATTGCGGTTACCAACGAAGTCACTGGAAACTACTTCGTGGGAGTTGGTGTAATCGATCTGCTTTTTCAGGTCAGAGTACAGCGCCATTTCACGCAGATAGTTGTTCAGTTCTTCAACATCGGTGTTGGTAGACAGGTTCAGATTCAGAATCGCCATGGAAACATTCGGTGTTGGTACTCGAATAGCATTACCGCTCAGCTTACCTTCCAGTTGTGGCAGCGCCTTGGAAACCGCTTTTGCTGCACCGGTTTCTGAAATAACCATGTTCAGAGCTGCTGAACGACCACGACGTGCGCCTTTGTGGTAGTTATCAATCAGGTTCTGGTCGTTGGTGTAGGAGTGAACGGTTTCAACATGGCCGTTTTCAACACCGAACTTGTCGCAGATTGCTTTCAGCACAGGAGTGATAGCGTTAGTGGTACAGGAAGCTGCAGAGATAATATTATCGCTTTCTTCGATGATGTTGTGGTTAACACCATAGACCACATTTTTCAGCTCGCCTTTACCTGGAGCTGTCAGGATAACCTTGGACGTACCTTTGCATTGCAGGTGCTGACCCAGACCTTCAGCGTCACGCCATACACCGGTGTTATCAACGACGATGGCATTGTTAATGCCGTAGTCAGTGTAATCCACCTGATCAGGAGAGTTGGCGTAGATCACCTGAATCGCAACACCGTTGGCGAAGATAACGTTGTTTTCTTCATCAACAGAGATAGTGCCGTTAAATGGTCCGTGAACTGAATCACGGCGCAGCAGACTGGCACGCTTCTGCAGGTCGTTTTCAGCCTTGCCTTTACGAACGATAATGGCTCTCAGGTTCATACCGGAACCACCGGCACGCTGAATCAGAATACGAGCCATCAGACGACCGATACGACCGAACCCGTAGAGCACAACATCCTGCTCTTCATGGTCGCTGCCATTTTTGGCGTTGATCAGTTCAGACACCTGGCCGCGAACGTAATCTTCCAGTTCAACCGCTTCATTGCTGTTCTTGTAACCGGTGGCAATCTTGCCAATATCAATGCGGGACGGGCCCAGTTCCAGACGACTGAGGATCTCCAGTATTGGCCAGGTTTCTCTCACGCAAAGAGGTGTGCCTTCTACCTGACGAACGTATTTATGAGCCTTGATGATATCAACCACGGTGCGGTTAATGATGGAACGGCCATAAATGGACGTAACAACATTGTTTTCACGATAGAGATGACCGACCAGGGGAATCATGGATTCGGCGATCGCTTCTCGTTCTTTCCAGTCCTGAAGATGTTGTTTTGGCACGGTTGCAATCCTGCTAATTATTCTGCTTCTGAAAGCGACTCATTTGTATAGGCAGACTCACGGCAATACAGAACGTGAGTACTTCAATGTCGGCTATTATCCAGACAATGGTGTCGGTTGGCAACAAAGATGAACACAGGATAACAAGATGTCTCTTCGCGATTTTCGCGAGACTTTGATCACTTGGTATCTGAACGGTCTAAAGGCTACAATGCTAACGCCCTACAGGCAGAATTCACCCTGCCTGATCATGCTATTGAATTGTGCAGGACGAATACGGATTACATGTCTCAGGCAAGCGCGACACTTCCATCTTTCCCGTTACCCGGCAAGCCGGGAGAAAAAAACTTCTGGGGCAACTTGCCCGATTCGGCCAGTACTCTGGCCATAGCCAGAGCTTTTGAAGAGAGCCAGCAACCGGTATTGGTGGTGACAGCGGACTCCAGTCAGGCCATTCGACTGGAAGAGGAACTGGAATTCTTTCTGCAGGATCGGAAGCACGCCGAAATCTTTCATTTCCCGGACTGGGAAATTCTGCCCTACGACGCTTTTTCACCCCATCAGGACATAGTTTCCCAGCGTCTTGATACTCTTTACCGGCTTCGTAATGTTAAGCAGTCGATACTGATTATTTCGGTCTCAACCTTGATACACCGACTTTGCCCAAGAAGCTATCTGGAAGCCAACTGTCTGGTACTGAAACGTAACGAACGTTTTGTTATGGAAGACAAGCGCAAACAGCTGGAGCAAGCCGGTTATCGTTGTGTTGATACGGTCTATGAGCACGGCGAATTTGCTATTCGGGGCGCCATGATGGACATCTTCCCCATGGGGTCCACCCTGCCCTACCGGATTGATCTGTTTGATGATGAAATTGACACGCTGCGAACCTTTGATCCTGAGACCCAACGTTCCATTGATCAGGTTGATCATATTGAATTGTTGCCGGGACATGAGTTTCCGCTGGATAAATCATCACGGGATAGATTCCGTTCAGCCTTCAGGGATAAATTCGATGTCGATCATCGTGACTGCCCGATTTATCAGGATATTGGCCTGGGTATGGCCAGCCCGGGTATCGAGTACTATCTGCCGTTGTTCTTTGATGGAACCGCCAGTCTGTTTGATCACCTCTCCGAGCAGACCTGCATAATCCAGTGCGAAGGTGTACAGGATGCCATGGAGCAGTTCTGGCGTGATGTAACTGATCGTTATGAAAATCGGAAAGTCGATCCATTACGACCATTGCTGGCACCTTCAGAAGTGTTACTGCCTGTAGCTGAGTTAAACCAGAAGCTGAAAGCTTATCCAAGGGTTTTCCTTAATAAAGAGGCTGTTAAGGAAACACAGGGCTATCTGAATCTTGATCATCAGTCGCTGCCTGAGTTGACTCTTAATGCCAGAGCCGATAATCCGCTTGCGCCACTGCAGCAGCTGATTGATCAACAACAGCGAATATTGCTGGTTGCAGAAACGGCCGGACGCAGGGAAGTGTTACTGGAGTTGCTGGCTGAATCCAATATCAAGCCGGTGAATTTTAATAGCCTGAGTACCTTTTTGAGTCGTACAGAGCCGTTGGGTATCACCGTTGGTGGTCTCTATTCCGGTATTTATCTCGACTCTCCAGAACTGGCCATTGTTCCCGAGTCTCTGCTGCTTGGTCAGCGAGTTATGCAAAAGCGCCGTCGCAAAGGCGTAACGGAAGTTGAAACCGATCAAACCATCCGTAACCTGACCGAGCTGCGTGAAGGTGCGCCCGTGGTTCATATAGATCACGGTGTCGGTCGTTACCGTGGTTTACAGACGCTTTCAGTGGATGGTCAGGAGACCGAGTTTGTGACGCTGGAATACGCCAGCGAAGCCAAGCTTTATATTCCCGTTGCTTCACTGCATCTGATCGCCCGTTATACAGGTACCGATGATGAGTTGGCGCCATTGCATCGTCTTGGCAGTGAGCAGTGGACAAAAGCGCGCCGTAAAGCCGCTGAAAAAGCTCGTGATGCCGCTGCAGAGTTGCTGGATATCTATGCCCGCCGTGAAGCCAGAAAAGGTTTTTCCTTTGATTCGCCGGATCAGCAGTACCACGCATTCAGTGCCGGTTTCCCGTTTGAGGAAACGCCTGACCAGCAGCAGGCTATCGATAATGTCATCAGGGATATGACTGCGATTCAGCCTATGGATCGTCTGGTTTGTGGTGATGTTGGTTTTGGTAAAACCGAAGTAGCCATGCGAGCCGCTTTTCTTGCCGCTCAGAGTGGCAAGCAGGTAGCCATTCTTGTGCCAACAACCCTGCTGGCGCAACAGCATTATGAAAGCTTCAGGGATCGCTTCGCTGACTGGCCAGTAGAAATTGATGTCGCATCTCGATTCAAAACTGCCAAGCAGGTTCAGGGATTAAAGGATAAAGCCGCTGAAGGCAAGCTGGACATCATCATTGGTACCCACAAGCTGATTCAGAGTGACTTCAAATTCAAGAATCTTGGCTTGCTGATCATTGATGAGGAACACCGCTTCGGTGTCCGCCATAAGGAAATGCTGAAATCCATGCGTTCCGAAGTGGATATTCTTACTTTGACTGCGACGCCTATTCCAAGAACCCTGAATATGGCCATGTCCGGTATTCGTGATCTGTCGATAATTGCCACACCGCCAGCTCGACGCCTATCGGTAAAAACCTTTGTTCGCCAACACGACCAGCATCTGATTAAAGAAGCGATTCTTCGTGAACTGCTTCGTGGTGGTCAGGTTTATTACCTTCATAATGAAGTGTCGACCATTGAGAAAGCTGCGGCAGACCTGGAAGCCCTGATTCCTGAAGCTCGTGTTGCTATTGGCCATGGCCAGATGCGCGAACGGGAACTGGAACAGGTGATGTCTGACTTCTATCACAAACGGTTCAATATTCTGGTGTGCACCACCATTATTGAAACCGGTATCGATGTTCCCAGCGCCAATACCATTGTTATTCATCGTGCTGACAAGTTTGGTCTGGCTCAGCTTCACCAGCTTCGCGGTCGTGTCGGGCGCTCACACCACCAGGCTTACGCCTATCTGATGACACCTAACCAGAAAGCCATGACCAAGGATGCGCTCAAGCGTCTGGATGCCATTGCTGAAGCTCAGGATTTGGGGGCAGGTTTTATGCTGGCGTCCAACGACCTGGAAATTCGTGGTGCCGGTGAGCTTCTGGGTGAAGGTCAGAGCGGACAGATTCAGAGTGTTGGTTTCACCCTTTATACAGAAATGCTGGAAAAAGCCGTAGAAGCGATCAAAAAAGGTGAAACACCGGACCTTGATAAACCGCTGCAACAGAACAGTGATGTTAATTTGAGACTCCCTGCCCTGTTGCCGGAAGATTATATCCATGACGTTCATACACGACTGGTGCTTTATAAACGCATTGCCGCTGCCAGTAATAATGATGCGCTGAAATCTCTGCAGGTTGAACTGATTGATCGCTTTGGGCTCCTGCCGGATCAGACTAAAAACCTGTTCAGACAGACACGCTTACGCTTGAAAGCCGAGAAGATGGGTGTGGTGAAAATCGATGCCGGCGCTGGCAGTGCTCGACTGGAATTCAACAGTCAACCGGATATTGACCCTGTTGCCATCATCAAGCTGATCCAGTCCGAGCCCATGTCATATCGACTGGAAGGCAGCAGCATTCTCAAGTACAGTGGCTCGATGGATAAAGCTGAACAGCGTTTTCAGCTACTGGAAGGCTTGCTGGATCGACTGGCCAGTTAACGCTGCACGGAAAGCCTGCGCTATATAGAAAAGCGCAGGCCGAAGACTGCAGGCAGAACCGGAACATTTTAATGAAGAAACGATTACCTTTTTTGCTGATCGGCGTGCTGAGTAGTCTTCAGGCGACAGCGCAGGTAAATAATGCCAATGGCATTGAAGAGAAAAAAGAACAATGGTATCAAGCTGATCTGGTGGTGTTTCTTAATAAAACCAGTATGACTGGCACTGAACAATGGCCCGAGATCACTCATAAATTGCTACCAGGCAACATTATTGAGCTGAAATCGGCTGAGGCTGTCACTAAAAACGAGCCTGATCTGGATTGGTTGAATACAGCTACAGATACAGAAAGTGTTGAAATACAGCAATCTCCTGATATTACTCGTGATGCTTATGTAGAACTCCCTTATGAAAAGCAACTGCTGCAAAAGCAGGGTAATATTCTCGACCGAGCCAAAGGTTACAGGGTTCTGAAAAGACAATCCTGGTTGTTATCAATCCGTGAAGGTGAAGAAACACCGGCTGTTGTTATACGACAGACCGAGACTGAATCGGAACAGCCCTTCCAGTTGGAAGGTACGGTTACTGTAAGTTCCGGTCGCTACCTGCACGCTGATCTGGATCTCTGGTATCGGGAGCTGGCAGCAGAAGGCCTGAACAGTCATTATCAAAAACCGGAAGTGGAACTTTTTGAGTCAGTTGAGTTCGAAGCGAGTGATGGCGATGAAAAACCGGTTCAAGAGGCTGAGATAACCATTAAAAAGCCCGACCATCCGGTTATTGGCAAAGATCAGTTGATTTACAGTGACATTGGCAAGCCAATGAAAGTCACCAGAAACTTTCCTTTGCAGCAGAGTCGCAAGATTCAGCGTTCAGAACAAACGCAGTATCTGGATACACCAGTGATTGGTGTCATTTTCAAACTGACACCTTATGAGCATCCGGAGAATAAGAGTCTTTTGGAACTGAAGCCTGAAGATCAGGCATCGAACTGATTGACTACTTTGAAGACAACGCTTTACGACAGAAGATCGGTAATTTGGTTGAGTTCAAACCAGATTACCGAAGCTTCTTTTCCATAATAAAACTGTTTCTGTCACCAATCCGTTGATAGGAAACAGCATCCATCAGCTTATTGACAATATGAAGCCCTCTGCCACTGCACAGCCAGCTGTCTGACTGTTCCGGATCAACTTCAGGTTCTGCATCGGGTTGTAAGGATTCCTGTGGAATGCTTTTACCATGATCGCTGACGGTAAGACGAATCAGTGAATCATCCAGTTCCAGCTCGACCTGAACCTTCTGTCCTGCCTGATTCTCATAGGCGTGTTCAATAGCATTGTTCACTATTTCGACCAGACAAAGCTCAAGCCGGTTGGTTTCAACCGGAGACAGAGTGGTCATGGCACAAACACCGCGAACCGCCATCGCCATCAAAGTGGTGTTGCTCAGTTCGCTGTCGATTTCCAGAGATAACATGGCCGACATACTCAGCTTCCCTTAACAGCCTCGGCTACCGAGTCGTGAACGGTGAACAGCTTGTCCATGGATGTCAGGTCAAACAGGTCCCTTACTGCAGGCTGAGCTTCGGCGAGACTGAATGAACCATTACCGGCCAGCTTTTTAAAGGCTGCAACCAGAGCACCAAGGCCGCTGCTGTCCATAAAACGAACCTGTGACAGATTGACCACCAGATTATGCTTGTCATTTTCGATCAGATCGAAAGCAAAGGTTTTGAATGATTCGGCAATAGAAGCATCCAGCCTCGCCTCTTCCACTTCAATAACGGTGAACTCGCCTTCCTGACGTTGTTCAAAAGACATATTCAGCTCCTATGGATTCCATTCCAGTAATAGATAAGTTACATCGTCGTCAAAACCATCCTGATTTCGCCACTGACTTATTTCCTGCTCTACATGACGTATCGTTTCAGACACGCTGAACTGGAGGCTGTAAATCAGTGCGGTCAGTAATCTCTGTTCTTCGTATTGTTCACCCTGCGGGTCTTCACACTCGGTAATGCCGTCGGAATAAAGAAACAGACGATCACCGGGTTGCAGTTGTAGTGTCTGGTTCTGGTACTCCATATCAGGCATCATGCCAACGGGAACCCCGCCACCCATTACTGCGTTGACTGTTTTATTTTCAGGGCTGATCCAGAGCGCTGGAGGATGCCCTGCCTGAGCAATGACTACCTCTCCGGTTCTGCTGTTGATTACGCCGTAAACCGCCGTGAAATAAAGCATGGATTCAGGTGTGGTTTGAAAACGGTTGTTCAGAGATGCAAGCACTTCTGCAGGGTTGCTTAATGCGGCTTCAACGTCTGAACTCTCGGAAAGAATATTGTTAAGCGTAAAAGAGAAGAGTGCCGAAGGTATGCCGTGGCCGGCAACATCAAGCTGATAAAAGGCAATACGTTCACCATCCACCGGATGATAACCAAACATATCGCCGCCCAGAATCTTGCTGGGCTTAAAGAACCAGTCGAAATCCACCTTCTGTATCGTTGCAGGTTTGGCCAATAAAGACTCTTGAGTACAGGCTGCCGATTCCAGATCTTTTTCTATGGTATGAATAGCTTCAGAGAGTTGCTGGTTCTGCTGTTCCAGCTGTTGCTCCAGCTCGATAATTCGTATGCCTGCATTAAGGCGAGCATCGAGTTCTTCAAAATTGACCGGTTTGACCAGAAAGTCATCCGCACCATTATTCATACCTTCGACCACGGCCTGACGGTCTGATTTTCCGGTCAGAAGAATAAAGTAGGTGTAACGCTCACCCGTGGTTTTTCGAACCTGCTGAAGCAGTTCAATGCCGTCCATTCCTGGCATCATCCAGTCACTGATCACAATCCGGATATCCGGCTGTGACTGCAACATGGCAAAGGCCTGCTCACCGTCTTCGGCTTCCAGCACGGTGTGACCTTTTTTGCGAAGCACCACCGACAGCAGCATGCGCTGGTCTCTGGCATCTTCGACAATCAGTATATTCATGCTGCTGTTGTCGGCATGACAGAATGAATCATGATTCTTTAAGATAGCGAACCACAGGGTAGGCAAAATCTGCGCCTGCGGCTTTTACTGCATCGGCAATGATCATCATCACCTGCTCCTGTACCCGGACAAAATCAACTCGACCGGTGGGGATAACATGAACCCTGATCTGGCAGTCCAGTGCGGATTCACCGTATTTAAGGAATCGTGCGTAATACGGCTCTTTGCAATTGAGTTCTGTGTGCTGTTTGAACGCTTCGCAGATACTGTTCATTACCGCTTCTACTTTATCGAAATCTTCATAACGAAGACCGAAGTTCTCAACGATGCGGCGGTTAAGCATCCGTGAAGGTGTTTCAATAACAATGCTGGTGAAGACTGAATTGGGTACATAAATGGGTCGACGCTCAAAAGTACGAATTCGTGTCAGTCGCCAGCCAATATGTTCTACATGACCTTCAATATTACGATCGGGGGATTTAATCCAGTCTCCTTCCTTAAAAGGTCGGTCGACCATAAGCATCAAACCGCCAAAGAAATTGGCCAGCCAGTCCTTGGCGGCCAGACCAAGGACGATACCGCCAACACCACCAAAAGTTAGCAATGCAGACAGTGAGTACCCCAGTTTTTGCGCCAGTGCCAGAACTGCAAATATGACCAGTATGATCTGCACGATACGGGAAATGCTGGCAGCAAGATCATAGCTGAGGTTTCTGATATAGCCCTGACGGGAAAGTTCAGGCAATGATCGGGTTACTCGAATAAGTATCCAGAGTGGGAATGCTACAGAAACAACGACTTCCAGTATTCGCAACCAGTCATGCCAGAGATCACCCTCGTGAGGGTCAACGATATGCAGAAAGTAAAACAGGCAGAGAATCCAGGGCAGCAGCAATAAAGGATATCTGACAGTTGTTACAAGTAGTCTTCGCAACTGGTGTTGGTCAGCTCTTTGCCAGCGATGAAGAATAATATGAATCAACCAGCATAAAACCAATGCAGCTGCTAGTGACATTGCGATCATCAGGGATTGACTGGATAGCCAGGCCGTTAAACTCATAACCGCTCCATGGATTATCAGTTTAAGAAAATACGGCCGGTATCATGATGTCAGGCCGCTGTTATGTTAAACAGCGACCTGTGAAGGCGTGGCTTTAGGCAGGCTCTATTTGGGAGGCTAAAGATGTAATAAACGGTGAAGGGTCAATAGTGCGTGTAGGAAAGGCAATATCCGCATTGTGCTTATGAATGATGTTCATCACTTCCAGCAGCACTTCCTGTTTGATTCGATGAAACTCAACCCAGTCCGTGGTGCGAGTAAAGCAGTAGATAAAGCAGTCCAGCGAAGAGGCACCGAAACGATCAAAATTCACCATCAGGGTTTTATCGCTGGCAATATCTGTATTCTGTTGCAGGTAGCTTTTGATCTCGGCAAGAATGGCATGCACCTGTCGACCATCCTGATAACGCAAACCGATGGCTTCCTTGATGCGTCTGTTTTCCATACGGGACGGATTTTCAACAGAGATGCTGGTGAAGGTTGCATTTGGAACATAAAGTGGGCGTTTATCAAAGGTGCGAATACGGGTCTGGCGCCAGCCAATATATTCCACAGTGCCTTCGATATTTTTGTCCGGTGAACGGATCCAGTCGCCTACTTTAAAGGGCTTGTCGAGATAGACCATCAGGCCGCCAAAGAAATTGGCCAGCATATCCTTGGCGGCAAAACCAATGGCTAAACCACCCACACCACCAAATGCCAAAATACCTGAAATACTGTAGCCAAGCACTTGTAAACTAATAAGAAAAGCGATGATCACAATAATAGTGCGGAACAGTCGGCCTACAGCAACGACCGCTGTCGGATCCTTTTTTACACTGGCAGCATCCTGATTCAGATAACTCTTTTCAAGGCGTCTGATGAACCGATAGAGACACCAGCCAGCAATGTACACGAATGAGATATCAGACAGTTTTCTGATACCTTTCAGTACTTCCAACTGGGTTTCAAGATGAATAATGTCGATGGACCAGCCGAAAGCGATCAGCCAGACTAATGAGATAACAGGCTTTCTGGCTGACTTGATAAGAGCATCATCCCAGAGCACCCTGGTCTTTTCTGCCTGTATAGTCAGCACACTAAAGAACCTGCTCATGAACAAGTGACAGGCAACAGCCATGCCGAAAACGATCAGCAACTGCCCTATTCCACTCGGCAAGTCGGCTCCAAACAAGTAGGTGGTTATCTCATCCATCAGAACAACACTCAGTCAGTATAACGTTGAATCAGGTGATCGATTTTATCACGGCAGTTAAGGTATCGTTCAGAACTTCGCAGCTGATTGCCATCAACCGCCTGTTTTTTCATCAGAGTTTGAATCAGTTCTGGATCGGCTTGGTAATCAGTAATTTCTGACAGTACCTCTTTTACACCGTCTCGATTGCTCAGAATTAACAGGTTGCAGCCTGCAGACAGTGCACGTCGAACGCGTTCAGAATAACTTCCCGCAGAAGCGGCTCCTTCCATAGTCAGGCAATCACTCATTACCAGGCCTTTAAAGCCGAGCTGCTTTCTAAGAATGTCCTGTAGCCATTTTTTGGAGAAGCCCGTCGGACTGGAATCGACTTGATCAAACACAATATGGGCCGGCATCAGGGCTTCAATGCCAGATTCGATGGCAGTTACAAAAGGCTTCAGATCACGGTTTTCAATGTCTTGCCACGAGCGTGAATCAACCGGTAAATCAAGGTGGGAGTCAAGATCAACACTGCCATGGCCGGGGAAATGTTTGCCGATATTAGCCATTCCAGCTTCATTGACACCCGCTCGCCATGCTTCAGTCAGTTGTATAACTGTTTCAGTGTCATGCCCGAAAGCGCGGGTCCCAATGACGGTATTCAGCCCCAGATCCAGATCCAGAACGGGAGCGAGACTTAGATCAATGTCACAGGCCAGTAATTCCGATGCCATCAACCAGCCAGCGTCTTTGGTCAGTGCCAGCGCATTTTCAGGATCACGGTTGTAGTAACGGGCATAGCTGGCTGCAGGAGGTAGACGGGTAAATTCGGTTTTAAAACGCTGAACAAGACCACCTTCCTGATCAACCGTGATCAACAGGTTTTCTCTGACAGAGCGTATGCTGTTAACCAGCTGAATAAGTTGTTCTTTCCCTGTGAAGTTACGGCTGAATAGCAGAACACCAGCGACCTTAGGGTGAACAAGTATCTCTCTGTCTTCCTGACTAAGCTCAGTACCCGGCAGATCGACCAGAAGAGCGCCACTGTTTTTGTGATTCTTTTCGCCATTGGATGGACTGGTTGATGTCACAGTATATCTTCCCTGCTGTTGACAATGTTGATGCTGATACCGGCTTGAATCCTGTCAAAAAGCTCAATCAGATCTTTACCATGCATGCGGATGCAGCCCTTTGAGCCAGGTTTACCCATGGTCGCATGATCCGGTGAGCCATGGATATAAACGTATCGACGCATGGTATCGACATTACCCAGGCGATTGAAACCAACTTCGGTTCCGCTTAGCCAGAGAATGCGGGTAAGTATCCAGTCTCGTCTTACCGGGTAATTTTCCTGCAGTTCAGAAGAAAATATTTCACCGGTAGGACGGCGGGAAACAAATACAGTATGAAGAGGGCAACCGTCACCAATTTTAGCTCGAATAATGTGCCTGCCCAGTGGTGTCTGCCAGCTTCCTTCCTGCTGGCCAGTTCCTTTGCTGGCAGTGGAGACTGAATAACGGTGCAGTACACCGTTGTCATCGGTCAGTTCAAGGGTCTGGCTGTCTATAAAAACATTGATGTGCACGCTGGGGCTAACCTTTGCTATCAATTATGCTGATCAAGAGTGGCCTTCATCATAAGTTGCATGGGCACGGAGTCCTGCAGCCATAAAAGGTACCATTCTTCGCATAATAGCTTCTATATCGTCATCAATGCCATGATCTCGTTTGGCAATGGCCAGTAACGCTTCTGACCCGGACATGGCGAAAATAGCAGAGCCCAGAATAAAGTAGCTGCGCCAGTACATATCAGACACTGGCAGACCGGGGCAGGATCCATAGAGCTTTTCAAAATAGCGAGCCAGTGTGGCACCGTAACTTTCGGTAAGGAAGCGTTTCAAGTGGCCTTGATTCTGGGTATACGCCAGCCCCATCAAGCGCATGAATATCGCAATATCATTTGGACGACGGGGTTTTACTGCCAGAATATGGTTAACAAGAAGCTCCAGCACTTCTTCGACTTCCATCATCTTGCTGTCACTGGACAGATTTTCCAGAGACTGATCCAGCCCGGCCATAAACGGATCAAGAAAGCGGCCAAACACCGCCTGAATCAATTCCTTCTTGGAACCGAAATGATAATTCACTGCTGCCAGGTTTACTTTGGCATCGCTGGTGATAGCTCTGAGAGACGTTTCTGCAAACCCGTGTTCAGCAAAGAGTAATTCTGCAGAGTCGAGAATGCGTTCTACTGTGGTCGATCGAGACATAGGCAAACATCAGTTAAGAAACAAGTGTTTCAAACCTACGTTTGAAAACTGCAGCTGTCAAGGAGAGGAGTCAGGCAAAGGCTGAGAATTACTGCTTTTTAGAGGGTGAACAGTATGACCAGATAAATGTATCACAGCTTTTTCAGAAGCACATTGAAGTCACTGTTACAGATGGTTAACCGCTTTGATGGTCGACAGTCATGCCGATAAAGGAAGCAATAAGAAATAAATCTGCTCAACAATAGTTGATACAGTAAAAATACTGTATATAATTACAGATACTGTATATAACAACAGGCTTAAACATGATTAAGCTCACCAAAAGGCAAAGCGAAATACTTGATCTGATCAAGTCGCATATCGAAGAAACCGGTTTCCCTCCTACTCGTGCAGAAATTGCTCGCACTTTTGGTTTCCGTTCTCCTAACGCCGCTGAAGAGCATCTACGGGCGCTGGCCAGAAAAGGTGCTATCGAAATCACCCCTGGAGCTTCCAGAGGTATTCGCATTCCTGATTCGCATCAGGATGGTCTGCCAATAATTGGTCAGGTGGCAGCGGGTAACCCTATCCTCGCCCAGGAGCATATTGAAGATCATCTCAATCTGAATCCGGGCTTCTTTGTGCCACAGGCTGACTTCCTGCTTCGGGTAAAAGGTATGAGCATGAAGGATATCGGTATTCTCGATGGTGACCTTCTTGCTGTTCATAAAACGACTGAGGTTCGAAATGGCCAGGTGGTCGTTGCCCGAATAGAAGACGAAGTGACGGTAAAGCGATTCGAGCAAAATGGTAATCAGGTGCTGCTTCATGCAGAAAATGAAGAGTTTGACACTATTGTTGTTGATCTGAGTGAAAACAGTTTTGCCATTGAAGGCTTAAGTGTAGGCGTAATAAGAAACCATTAAGAGTTTATAATATGCCATGAGTGAAGAATTCATGGCAAAAAAACGCAAGCTGTGCGTTTGTCAGGAGGAAGTCACCATGCTCTATTCATCAGATTCTTTTCTTTACAAGTCCACCCCTTCCAGGCCAATTGACAGGAGTGGGCTTAGCAGTAAAAGAAATGAGCAGCAAAGAAAGCAAAAGCGCAAGCTGGGTTCAGTTAATGAACTGATTCTCTCGGACAACCCCTGGCAATCGGACTTTATTCTTACCCCTATTCTCAATCAGCTGGCCGATAATAGCGAGCAGCGCTGGTTAACACTGGTGCTGAGTGATGATGCCTCTGATAAGACCAGAAGCTGGTTGAAACAGTCCGGCATCAACCACACTAAGGTTCAGGTGATCAACCCAAAGGGTAAAGCAGACCTGCTGGAGCTGACTCGCAAAGCTCTGGCTTCAGGTACAAGCCATACCGTGATCAGTTGGTTGAATGAAGTAGATAATGAAAATCTGGACCTGCTGGAATCCGCAGCGAAGAATGGGCATTGTCAGGCTTTGGCTATTCGCAGTAGAAACAGAGCTGCCTGACTCTCACAGAAAGAGTCAGTCGAAACAAACAGCAGATAAGAGTCAGTGCAGTACTCTGTTTTCAGGAACTTCATCGTCTGAAGATTGAGGCTGAGTCAGTTCTGCAACTTCCTTCATACCAGCATCAAACATAGCTTTGGCTACCTGAAGGTATTCGCCTTCGAGATAGGATTTGGCTTCTTCAGAAAACTTCATGGTCAGTAATGGTTCTTCACTGTCGTCGTCATCGCTACGACGTAAGACAATCTCACCATTGGGCAACTCGACGATTTCAAGAAAAGAAGCAGCTCTGTCCTGATCCATAATACTAACCACACCTATGCAGATTCACAGCAGGAAGCTGTCTGTAATTGTTGACCGCTATTATCAGGTAATTTCGTAATATGATCAATCCAGCCTGATTGAATATCCCTTCAGTATCAGCATGCTTACCATTCAAGGTTGAAATTACGGAAGTGCGTTACCAGCTCTTTCATGGCTTTCAATGAATGTTGTGCCTGCTCAATGCTCTTGATGTCATCACTGGTCACCGCATCGCTGGCAAGCAGTGATGCCTGGTATTGAATTGGCTGAAATTCTGACAGAGACAAGGCTTCAAGTTTGCCAATCTCGCTCAACAAGGTGCTTAGCCAGCTATCGGTGTTTTCGAGTTGCTGTAACTGTTCAAGCTCTGACGAAACCGTGTCCTTACTCTTTATCAGCTCACCGGCTTCATGAAGGTTTCTGACAGCGGTATCAGAAATGCCGTAGCTGTTTACTATTTCTGACAGCAGCGATTGGTAGGCCAGTTTGCACTGAAACAGGAAACCTTCCCTGAATCCCTGATAAGCCATACTCTCGGCACTTTCCCAGGCATCCAGTTGTAAGCGGGCGTTATGTAGTTTTTTATTAGTAATGGACTGCCATGAGCTGGACATTACAACCTCTCTTTTCTTTCTAGAAGAACGCCCTGACAATGCAGGGCGTTCCGGGTGTTGCTATCACAAAAAAATCTGGTTAAAACGTAATCAGGCTTTCTTGCGCTTCTTGGTGGTCTTTTCAGTCCACTTGCCGTCGTCAAAGGTAGCACTCCAGCCCGTCGCCTTGGCATCAACCTCGCTCATTACATACTGAGTTTTGGTCTTGCGGCTGTAGCGAATAATGGACGGATTGCCATCAGGATCCTGTCTTGGCGCATCAAACAGATAACCGTATTTTGGATCAATCTCGGCCTGATGTGGAATCAGTTCGCTTACCTGAGGTGCACGGGTTTCCCTGTTCTTTGGAAACTGACTGGCCGCAAGAAACAGTCCAGACGCACCGTCACGGAGAATATAATGATCTTCCACCTTCAGACACTTCAGCTCCGGCATTGGAACCGGGTCCATTTTCGGTGGCGCAGCTTCACCGCTCTTGAGCAGCTTACGGGTGTTTTTGCATTCAGAGTTGGTGCAACCAAAGTACTTGCCAAAACGACCAGACTTTAACTGCATTTCTGAACCACACTTATCGCAATCCAGCAGCGGACCATCATACCCCTTGAGTTTGAACTGCCCTGTTTCCACTTCAAAGCCGGAACAGTCCGGATTGTTACCGCAAACGTGCAGCTTGCGCTGTTCGTCGATCAGGTAGCTTTCCATGGCTGTCGCGCACTTAGGACAGCGATGCATGGCACGAAGCGCGTTAACTTCTGCGTTCTCATCGTCTGCGTCTTCTGCTTCATCACCCGGTACCAGGTTGATGGTGCTCTTGCAGCGTTCTTTTGGTGGCAGTGAATAGCCAGAGCAACCCAGGAATACACCGGTACTGGCCGTACGAATCATCATCTCGCGGCTGCACTCGGGACATTTGATATCGGTTGGAGTCGGGTCATTGGCCCGCATACCGTCATCAAGGTCTTCGGCATGTTCCAGCTTCTTGCTGAAATCACCGTAGAAATTGTTCAGTAGATTTTTCCAGTCTTCCTGACCTTCTGCCACCGAATCAAGATTACCTTCCATGTGAGCCGTGAAGTTGTAATCCATCAAATCGGTAAAGTTCTCAGACAGGCGATCGGTAACAATGTCACCCATCTTCTCTGCGTAGAAACGACGATTTTTCAGCGAAACGTAACCACGGTCCTGAATGGTCGAGATGATGGATGCATAGGTTGACGGACGACCAATGCCCTTTTTCTCAAGCTCTTTTACCAACGCAGCTTCACTGAATCGTGCTGGCGGCTTGGTAAACAGCTGGCGTGGGTCCAGCTCTTTCAGGTTGAGTTTCTCACCTTTCTCCAGAGCAGGAAGAATCAGATCTTCGCCTTTACGACCGACTGCTGTCTGAACACGGGTATAACCGTCAAACTTGAGCGTACGGCCTTTAGCTTTCAGCTCGTATTTATCAATCTTGATGGTCAGGGTGGTGCTTAGATACTCAGCTGGTGTCATTTGACAGGCAACGAACTGACGCCAGATCAGTTCATACAGGCGCTCAGCGTCACGCTCCATACCGGTAATGGAACCAGGCTCGGTCTTGACACTGGACGGACGAATCGCTTCGTGAGCTTCCTGTGCGCCGTCTTTGCTGGAGTATACGTTCGGTGATTCAGGCAGGTAACGAATGCCAAATTGATCATCGATGTAATCACGAGCATTCTCCACGGCTTCCTTACTCAGATTGGTGGAGTCTGTACGCATATAGGTGATATGACCAGCTTCATAAAGACGCTGGGCCATCATCATGGTTTTCTTAACACTGAAACCAAGGCGGGTACTGGCTGCCTGTTGCAGTGTTGAAGTAATAAACGGGGCCGAAGGCTTACTTCTGGTTGGCTTGTCTTCACGATCCGTCAGCTGATAGTCAGCTGCTTTCAGTGTGCCCAGAACTACGTCAACAGACGCCTTGTTCTCGGGGCGGAAGTTTTTACCGCTCTCTTTGGCCACTTGAAAACGAATCTCGGTGCCATCTTTGCTGGTGATATCAGCAAAAACTTCCCAGTACTCTTCAGGGATGAACTTACGAACTTCACGTTCCCGCTCAACAACCAGCTTGGCAGCAACAGACTGAACCCGTCCTGCAGACAGGCCGCGGGCAATTTTTGCCCAGAGCAATGGTGAGACCATATAACCCACAACACGGTCGAGGAAACGACGTGCCTGCTGTGCGTTAACGCGATCAATATTCAGCTGACCAGGCTCTTTAAAAGCTTCCTGGATAGCGCTCTTGGTAATCTCGTTGAAAACTACCCGGCGATAGCGGCTTTCATCACCACCAATGGCCTGTTGAAGGTGCCAGGCAATGGCTTCTCCCTCGCGGTCCAAATCGGTCGCGAGATAGACTGTGTCGGCGTTGGCTGCAAGACGACGTAACTCGTCTACAACCTTTTCCTTGCCAGGCAGAATTTCGTAACGGGCTTCCCAGTTCTTTTCCGGGTTAATGCCCATGCGCTCAACAAGTTGCTGACGCGCCTTTTTCTTTTTATGGATGACTTTCTGCTCAGGAGACAGTTTGCGTGTTTCAGCAGCGGCCTTAGCCCTGGCTTTAGCGTCAACCGGTTTCTTGGCACCGCCTGCTGTGGGCAGATCACGTATGTGACCGACACTGGATTTCACCACAAAATCCTTGCCCAGGTATTTGTTTATTGTCTTCGCCTTGGCGGGCGATTCGACGATAACTAGAGATTTGCCCATGCTACCTTACACGTCCTGTAATCATCTCCATTGTTTCAGCCACGCCGCTACAGGCATTTTAATCCTCTGGCTCGGGCTTGTGCTTGCTGAAACAAGAAAGGTCGGGAATTGAAAAATTGTTTCAATATATAAGGTCAAGAAAAACATCGGTCAAGGAAAACTGTCAAATCAAACCGTTTTTTTCTTGAACGACCATCCTTTTTTATCGTTTCACAGCCCAGAAGTTTAATCCAGACCTGTTGTTAGAAATATTTCTATTATTTCAGCAGGTTACTGACTTATCCCCTAAAACGGAAAAAGCTGCACCGCTAATGCGGCGCAGCTTCCACTGAAAAACGAAGGGTTTATTCAGTTACAGGCGTTCAAAGACAGTGGTAATACCCTGCCCCAGACCGATACACATGGTTGCGATACCAATGGAGCCGTTATTCTGCTCCATCACATTCAGCAAGGTACCGGAGATACGAGCGCCGGAACAGCCAAATGGGTGGCCCAGTGCAATAGCACCACCGTTCAGGTTGACCATATCATCCATCTTGTCGAGCAGTTTCAGATCTTTCAAAACTGGCAACGCCTGTGCCGCAAAGGCTTCGTTCAGTTCAACGTAATCAACGTCATCCATGGTCAGGCCGGCACGTTTCAGAGCTTTTTTGGTGCTTGGTACCGGACCATAACCCATGATGCACGGATCAACACCGGCAGTAGCCATGGAACGTATCACCGCCATTGGCTGAATACCCAGATCCTGAGCGCGCTGTGCAGACATTACGATCATGCAGGAAGCACCGTCGGTAATCTGTGACGACGTACCCGCGGTTACTGTGCCTTTCGGGTTAAACGCAGGTCTCAGTTGACTCAGGCTTTCCAGGCTGGTTTCAGGGCGAATGGTTTCGTCCTGGGTGAACAGTTTTAAACTGCCGTCAGCGTCATGGCCTTTCATGGCAATGATTTCATTCTTGAAACGACCGGCTTCAGTGGCAGCCTGAGCGCGCTGATGGGAACGAACACCGAACTCATCCTGCTGTTCACGGGTAATGCCGTGCATCAGTCCCAGCATTTCTGCGGTCATGCCCATCATACCGGCCGCTTTGGCTATATGCTTGGACAGGCGCGGGTTTGGATCAATGCCGTGCATCATGCCAACGTGTCCCATGTGCTCAACACCACCGACCACGAAAACATCACCGTTGCCGGTTTGAATCGCCTGGGCAGCAGTATGCAGGGCACTCATGGAAGAACCACACAGGCGGCTCACAGTTTGCGCTGAAGCCGTGTGAGGAATTGGCGTCAGCAACGATGCCATACGGGCAATGTTCCAGCCCTGCTCCAGGGTCTGGTTGACACAACCCCAGATCACATCTTCCACTTCTGCCGGATCAACCTTCGGGTTGCGGGCCAGCAGACCGGTAATCAAATCACCGGACAGATCATCGGCACGGACGTTACGGTACATGCCACCTTTGGAACGACCCATCGGGGTACGTCCAAAGTCAACAATAACGGCATCTCTTGGATTCAGGCTCATAATATGTCTCTCTTTATTCTGTCATTAATCTGTTAAAAGCCGAATGTTCAGACGCCGTAGAACGTCTTGCCTGCGCGGGCCATTTCCCGCAGTTTTTCTGTTGGAGCATACAGTGGGCTTATGTGTGCGTACTTGTCAGCCAGCTCAACAAACGTGTCGACACCCATGGTATCGATGTACTTCAGTGCGCCACCGCGGAAGATCGGAAAGCCAATGCCGTTAAGCAGTGCCAGATCCGCTTCTGCTGGTGTGGCAACAATGCCGTCTTCGTAGGCACGAATGGTTTCCATGCACAGAGGCACCATCATGCGTTCGATGATTTCCTGATCGTCGAACTCTTTCGCTTCACCGACAACGCCGGAGATCAGAGCAGGAACAGAATCGTCAACCAGTTTCTTCGGCTTGCCCTTCTTATCCATTTCGTACTTGTAGAAACCGGAACCGGTCTTCTGACCGAAGCGACCTGCTTCATACATTACGTCCATGGCGCTCTTCCAGTCACGGGTCATACGATCCGGGAAGCCTTCAGCCATCACTTGCTCAGCGTGGAAGCCGGTATCGATACCAACAACGTCCAGCAGGTAAGCCGGACCCATTGGCCAGCCAAAGCGTTCCATAACCTTGTCGACTTTGTGGAAGTTGGCACCGTCTTTCACCAGTGAGGCAAATCCGCCAAAGTACGGGAACAGCACACGGTTAACGAGGAAGCCGGGACAGTCGTTGACTACGATGGCGGTCTTACCCATTTTTTGTGCGTAAGCAACGACGGTAGCAACCGTTTTATCACTGGTCTTCTCGCCACGAATCACTTCAACCAGTGGCATAGCGTGAACGGGGTTAAAGAAGTGCATGCCGCAAAAGTTTTCCGGACGCTTCAGGTCTTTAGCCAGTTCGGTAATGGAGATTGTGGACGTGTTAGAGGTCAGAACAGCGTCTTCACGGACGTGATTTTCTACATCAGCCAGTACCGCTTTCTTGACCTTAACGTTCTCAACTACAGCTTCAACAACAACGTCTACGTCTTTGAATTCGCTGTAAGAAAGTGTTGGAACAATGCTGTTCAGAACCTGACCCATTTTGGCAGGATCCATACGACCACGAGCGACACGTTTGGACAGCAGTTTGGTCGCTTCAGTCAGACCCAGATCAAGACCTTCCTGAGCAATATCCTTCATCAGGATCGGTGTGCCTTTGTAGGCTGACTGGTAAGCAATACCGCCGCCCATGATGCCAGCACCGAGCACTGCAGCCTTCTCGACTTTACTGGCGATTTTGGCCATGCCCTTGGCTTTCTTCTTCAGCATCTGGTCGTTCAGGAACAGATTAACGAAGACATCCGCTTCCGGAGTCTTGGCCAGTTTTACGAAGCCTTTGGCTTCTACTTCAATGGCTTCATCACGAGGCAGTTCTGCGTGCTTCTTGATGGTTTTAACAGCGGCTACCGGAGCAGGAATATTTGGCCCTGCCTGCTGTCGAACAACACCCATACAGGTTTCGAACACCATCAGGGATTCAAGCATTGGTAGCTTGAGAGGTGCTTTCTTCTCTTCTTTGCGAGCTCTGAAATCGAGATCGCCAGACAGCGCACTCTTAACCAGAGATATAGCAGACTCCAGAAGTTTCTCTGGAGCAACAACCGCATCAACCGCACCAACTTTCAGGGCAGCTGCAGGCTTCTGTTCACGACCACCGGCAATCCATTCAACGGCATTGTCTGCGCCAATCAGTCGAGGCAAGCGTACAGTCCCGCCCCAGCCCGGGTAGATACCCAGTTTAACTTCCGGCAGGCCGACGCCGCCTTTAGTGGAGATGACGCGGAAATCAGCCGCCAGGCAGACTTCAAAACCACCACCCAGCGCACTGCCGTTTATGGCGGCAACGGTTGGCATATCCAGATCTTCGAGACCGTTAAATACCTTATTAACGGACAGAACCATGTTCATCAGTTCTTCATCAGCCTGTTTAAAGGTGCTGGTGAATTCCATGATGTCAGCGCCAACGATAAATACGCCGTCCTTGCCACTGGTAAGGACGACACCTTGCACACTGCTGTCAGCCTTGATAGCTTCAATAGCAGCATTAAGGTCTTCAATGGCCAGCTGATTAAACTTGTTGACTGACTCGCCTTCCAGGTCAAACCTGAGTTCGACGATGCCGTCTTCAAGAGCCAGAACCTTGAATGCCTTCCCTTGATAGATCATTGATTTCTCTCCGAGCGGATTGAAGATGATTATGTATGTAATTGGTTATGCTCTCACTGTCGCTCTGTTATCGATGTTTGAATGCAACAGTTAAAAAGCCCGATTCATACGTTTGTTTGAATTTTGCTTACCTTCTTTTAAATCCCCATCAATGTCAAGCAATTGCAGAAGCTGTCTAGTCATTTTTACTTATATTTTTGCTGTCAATGCGTCTAGTTTCGTTGAATAATGATCTGGCACAGAAAAAAATTGCATTGACTGGTCTATGATCGAAGTGCGCAAACAAAACAGCATTCTTAAACGAGTGGAATTCTGTAGGCAATGGGAGCGCACTTGCGTGGACTCTTGGCACTTATCAATAACAGTCAACAACTGAAAAAGAGAAACAGTCTATGAGCCAATATAAACATATTCTGGTCGCGATAGACCTGTCCGACGAAGCTGATGATGTCCTGGATAAAGCAAAATCACTGGCTGAAACCTATCAGGCACAGTTAACTCTGGTTCATGTTGTCGAACCACTCAGCGTTGCTTACGGCAGTGACATACCACTGGACCTGACCACCCTGCAGGATGAAATCACCCAGCAGGCACGGGAGCGCATCTCCAAGCTGGCCGAAAGTATTCATATCGATAAGGGGCAACAGCATGTCGTTTATGGACGTCCCGAGCGGGAAGTGCATCGAATAGCTGAAGAGTCCGATGTGGATCTGATCGTGGTGGGCAGCCATGGTCGTCATGGTCTGGCACTGATTCTCGGCTCTACTTCAACCAGTATCCTGCACGGCGCCTGCTGTGATGTGCTGGCGGTGAGAGTGGGTAAGAAAGAGAAGTAAGATTAAAAAGAAGCCGGAACATGATTATTCCGGCTTCTTCTCTATAGAAAGGCTGTCAGAACTTACATGTTCTCCAGCTCTTCCCAGCGTTCCATCTTTTCCTCGATTTCCTGATTCAACGTCTCCAGTCTATCCAGAGTTTTTTGAACCTTATCCTGATCATCTGCATAGAATGACGGGTCAGCCATAGCGGCTTCGAGTGTGCTCAGCTCTTCTTCCAGCTTTTCCAGCTCTGCAGGGAGGCCATCCAGCTCACGTTGTAGCTTGTAGCTGAGCTTTTTCTTTTTCGGCTCAGCAGCTTCTGTAGGTTTAGGCTCTTCCTTTTTTCCAGACTTGGCTGTCTGTGGCTCAGCCACCAGCTGGGTAATCTTGCCGCCCTGATGCAGCCAGTCATCAAAACCACCCACGTATTCACGAATCACGCCGCCCGGCTCAAACACCAGAGTACTGGACACTACGTTATCGAGGAATGCCCTGTCGTGGCTGACCAGCAGCATGGTGCCCTGGAAGTCGACCAGCAGTGATTCCAGCAGCTCAAGGGTTTCAACATCAAGGTCGTTGGTCGGTTCGTCCATCACCAGCAGGTTGGCTGGTTTACTGAACAGGCGAGCTAGGAGCAAACGATTACGCTCACCACCGGACAGTGCTTTTACGGGTACACGACAGCGACCCGCCGGGAACAGGAAGTCACCCAGGTAACTGATAATATGACGGTCAGCACCATTGATGGTGATGCTTTCACGGCCTTCAGCGACGTTATCAATAACCGTCTTTTCCAGATCCAGCTGGTTACGAAGCTGATCGAAGTAAGCCACTTCCAGCTTGGTGCCGGATTTCACAGAACCAGTATCCGGTTGCATTTTTTCCAGCAGGATACTCAGCAATGTTGACTTACCGGCACCGTTGGCGCCGATCAGGCCGATCTTGTCACCACGCATAACACGCAGATTTAGATCTTTAACAATGGTATTGTTTTCAAAGGCTTTGGAGATCTTCTTAGCCTCCAGCACCAGCTTGCCGGAGGTACTGCCGGACTCCAGACCAAAGGACGCCTTGCCCTGCACGTTACGGCGATCCATACGTTCTTCACGCAGCGCTTTCAGGGCACGAACACGGCCTTCGTTACGGGTTCTCCGCGCCTTGATACCCTGTCGAATCCAGGTTTCTTCCTGAGCCAGCTTCTTATCGAACAGAGCATTCTGTTCCGCTTCTACTTCCAGAGCATGGGCTTTACGTTCAAGGTATTCAGCGTAATTACATTCCCAGCTGGTCAGCTTGCCTCGATCCAGTTCAATGATTCGGGTAGCGAGAGACTGCAGGAAAGAACGGTCGTGAGTGATAAACAGCAGAGCGCCACGGAAATCCAGCAGCTGCTTTTCCAGCCAGTCGATGGCTACGATGTCCAGGTGGTTGGTCGGCTCGTCCAGTAACAGTACATCGGGGTCACAAACCAGTGCTCTGGCCAGTTCAACTCTTCGACGCCAACCGCCGGAGAGCTCTTTCATCTTCTTCTCTTCAGGCAGACCCAGTTTCTGAATCACTGTGTCCACTTTCTGTTGAAGGTTCCAGCCATCGGCGGCTTCCAGCCTCTGCTGTACCTTCTCAAGACGCTTCATGTCCTCATCGGTCTCAATGTTCATGGACAGTTCGTGGAACTGGCTGATCCATTCACCGACTTCCTCGAGACCGGACGCAACAACGTCGTAAACCTTTTTATCATCCTGATCCGGTAAGTCCTGATTCAGGATGCCAATTTTAAGGCCGGGTTTGCGCCAGATGGTGCCATCGTCGGAATCTATTTTTCCGGACACCAGCTTCATCATGGTGGACTTGCCGGCGCCATTACGGCCCAGCAGACAGACGCGCTCTCCCTTGCGGATTTGAAATTCGGCCTGATCCATCAAAGGATGGTCGCCGTATGCGAGACTGATGTTATCGAATCTAAGTAGCGGCATTGACTTTAGTGCCTAACCTTATCACTGCAAAATTGGCTGCAAGAATACCGCTATCGTGGTGCTGTGAACAGTCAGGCTGGCGTTATTGCTCTTTTCTGAGCCTGTATCCATAGAGGCAGATGCAGGCAAAAGCTATTAGCTGACATAGAATAATAACGATCAATGCACTGGAGTAACTGGAAGCCGAAAGCTCCACATCTTTGCTTAACTCAAGCAGCCAGCCTACCAGTGGTTGTATGATGGGGGCTCCCAGCAGCATAAAAGCATTGGCCATAGCCATAGCGACACCTTCCATAGAATCAGGCACTAGTTTTCTTACTTCTGAAAATACCAGTAGATAGCTTCCCGAGATAAAGCCTGTACCAAAACAGTAAATACACATGGTTGCTGAGTCACAGTCCGAGTAGAAAATATAGCTACTGCCTATAATCACCAGAACAGCACAAACCTGCATGATCAGAACAGCACGACCTGTTAATGAAGCAAGCAAACCCAGCGTCGGAGCGCCTACTGCAGCACCAAGGTAAATTAATGATACTGCGTGTTTTGAATGTCCCAGCTGATCATGGAAGCGGCTTTCGAGAAAAGGAATGCCCCATAACCCGGCAAAGCCGCTGATCAAGGCAAAAAGCCCTAAACCATAGATGCAGCAAAACCAGAGGCTGGGGTTATTCAGCAATTGCTGCCATTGATAGGGCTCACTTAAATCCTGATGCGAAACATTAGCCGTTGGATTTCTTACACAAATCAGTAGCAGGCCACTTAGGCAAACGCCTGTAATAGCGACAAACAACATGGTGTCGCGCCAACCAGATTGCTCAATGAGGCCAGGAAGAAGCATTGGTCCTAAAGCTCCACCAAGCATGGCCGCACTCTCGATCAGACCGCTGAGAAAGGGAAACAGTTTTTTCGGAAACCAGCGAGCCACCAGTGACAAACAGACAACAATGGCTGGCGATGTTGCAATCCCCATAACGGCTCGGCTGATCAGTGTTTCCCAGTAATTTTCTGAATGTGAAAACCAGTAGATGGCCAGAGACATCAGCAAACAGCCGGCTGCCAATAACTTTCCGGGATGACTACGGTCCGCCAGCACCCCCCCAGGTACCTGACAGAAGAAAAGTGCATACAGAAAAGCGCTGCCCATAAACCCTACCTGGGTCAGGCTCAGGTTCAGGTCTTTCGAAAGTTGAAACACCATCACTGATGGTGCACCCTGCATCATAAACTGATAAATACAAAACAGGGTTGCAACACCACTGGCGAGCACTCCCTGCACCATTGACCATCTCTGCACCTGCGAGCCCTTTATGACTGCAACAACGGCATTATTTCGCTGTTCTGGTTATAGGAATTGATTCGAAAAGAAGAATCAGGGCAGATATAGATTAGGGCAGCCATGAAAAAGTTCATGGCTAATAGGAATGTAAATTAATATTTTTTAGTGAATTAGCCTGAAAAGGCTTTTAGTCGAGCGAGGCCGGGACCAGGAAGATCCATCTCGAGGATAGTCGCTGAACCTGTATTAAAAAATGGGCCACCCGTTTCAGTTCCTTCACAGAGAACAGAGACCAGTGATGAAACCAGTGGCATATGACTGACGATGATGAGGTTTCCCTGTTCAGGAAAAGAAAAGACTGCATCAGTTGCAGAATCATCTGGTGTTATACCGTCAAGTACACTGATTGGCAGATTAAGATTTTGTGCGAGAATGTCGCCACTCTCACGAGCTCGAACATAGCTGCTGGTCAGAATCTGCTCGAACCCATAAGGCTTCAGTTTTTCCGCCGTCAGTTCAAGTTGCTGCCTGCCGTAATCAGTCAGGGTTCTCAGTCTGTCTTCAGCAGCAAAGCCTGCATCACCGTGTCGAACAATTGCAACTAGCATTATACGTTCTCGTGCTCCTGAGTCTCTTGTGGTGAGTCAGTTGGCCAATCTGAAAATGGGTAGGGTTTACTTTCAGAGTTGAAAGTAATGTACTGAATTATCTGGTAAATATAATAATTTATGGATGAACTCAGGCTAAGCAGGCGCTCATTAGGGTGGCCAGAGATAAAGCCAAGCAGAGCTTGAACGATAGCGATCAGAACAACGACCGGAGCAAGGACCGAAACCACCAGATAAAACAGCACCATAAAAACCAGGCGCAGCCACCGTGACTCGGAGACCAGGTTTTCCTTAATCTTGCTATCCATTTATTTATTCCTTTTATTCACCAAAACCGGTTGTTGGGAAAGGGCTTTTATCAATAAGTCACTATCAAAAATCAGCGAACCATGAATTCTACGTCCGTCTTTTGCTCGCGATTCATCATATTTTTAACCAGGTCATGTACTTTGAAGTCTTCAAAAATAACCTTGTGAAGCCCTTCGACAATAGGCATATACACATCCAGCTCTTTTGCTTTCTGCTTTACCTGACTCAGGGTGTTAACTCCTTCAGCGACTTGGCCGAGCGCCTCTTCTGCTTCCTGCAGTGTTTTGCCCTGCCCTAAAGCGAATCCAACCCGGTAGTTACGACTGAGGTCAGAGGTGCAGGTGGCTACCAGGTCACCGACACCGGCCAAGCCAAGGAAAGTCAACGGGTTCGCGCCGAGTGTTACCGCAAAGCGGCTCATTTCCGCCAGACTGCGGGTAATCATCATACTCTTGGTGTTCTCCCCCATCCCCATGGCTGCGCCCATACCGGAAACAATGGCATAGATGTTCTTCAGTGCTCCTGCCAGCTCAACACCGTAAGTATCATGGTTGGAGTAAACACGAAAATAGTCACAGTACAGAACCTGTTGGACGGTTTCGCAGAGATCATCATCTTCACTGGCGATCACCGTGGCAGTAACCGCCTTGGCGACAATCTCCTTGGCCAGATTCGGCCCGCTGAGCACACCGATGCGGGCATCGGGTATTTCTTCTCTGAGGATTTCACTCATCAGATCAAAGGTGACCGGTTCAATGCCTTTAGTGGTACTGACGACTATTTTGCCAGAAAGGAATGGAGCTGCTCTCTGGACCACTTCCCTGAAGGACTTACTGGGAATGGCGATCAACACGATATCAGCACTGGCCACAACGTCGTTTATATCAGTAGACGCTGTGACAGAAGGGTGAATATTGAAATCCGGTAGATATCTGTGGTTTATGTGGTCTTCATTAATGCCCCGTACCTGCTCTTCACTGCGCATCCACAGGTTAACCTTGTGGCCTTTCTGTGCTGAGATGTCTGACAGGGCGGTACCAAAGCTGCCACCGCCCAGAATGGCAATGGTATACTGCTGGCTAGCTTCGTTTGGCGTCATTGCAATCAATTCCGGCTGTAAGTCTTGGGAATCCGTTAAGGATTCCAGATTGATATCGGTAAAATCATACAATACTCACCACGTATATGGCATGAGTGAATGATAAAATCCAACGCCTTTCAGAGCTATTTAAACGCTTTTGATATAATGGCCGGATTAATAGCTGCTATTTTCATATTTCAGAGTCTTCACATTTCAGGAGCCATTGAACATTGACCATTGATAGTTATTAAGAACTGTTGAGAGTCATTACGATGATCCCGATACTGAAAGACCTCTAAATGTACAGATAAGACGGGATTTAGGTACCAAATGTCACTGAAAGCCTCTCAACTGTTGTTTTTTTGTTAAATTCAACACCCAGCCGCTGATTGCTGGCAGTTGGCAGTGGTATAGTGCAGCATCGGTACGAAAGTAATGAATTCCCGTGGCCAGTGACCCGTCAGATAACGGTCTGTTTGGCATATCAGTACATGGCAAAACAGCCATATTTCGGTCACGGTCTGATCCAGGAATAAAGAACGAATGAAGCAAGAATCCTTTGATAAAGAAGACCTGCTCCGCTGTTCACAAGGTGAACTGTTTGGTCCGGGCAATGCACAGTTACCAGCACCAAACATGCTGATGATGGATCGCATTGTTAAGATCTGCAACGAAGGCGGGACTTACGGCAAGGGAGAGATTATTGCAGAGCTGGATATTTCTCCGGATCTCTGGTTTTTTGACTGTCACTTCCCTGGTGATCCGGTAATGCCTGGTTGTCTGGGGCTGGATGCTATGTGGCAGCTGGTTGGTTTCTATCTCGGCTGGGTCGGTAATCCTGGCAAGGGCCGTGCGCTGGGTAGTGGTGCTGTGAAATTCACCGGCCAGATTCTGCCAACGGCAAAGAAAGTGACCTACAAAATCAATATCAAGCGCGTTATCAGTCGTAAACTGGTGCTTGGTATTGCTGATGGCAGCGTCAGCGTAGATGGACGTGAAATCTATACCGCTGAAGGGCTCCGTGTCGGGCTGTTCCAGAGCACAGACGCTTTTTGATTTATTTGGATAATTTGGGTTTAGACACATGAAACGCGTTGTTATTACAGGGATCGGCATCACATCTTGTCTGGGTATCACTCAGGACGAGGTCGCTGACAGTCTGAAAAATGGACGCTCAGGTATTCGCTTCAACGAAAGCTATGCCGAGAAAGGGTTTCGCAGTCATGTTTCCGGTACCGTAGACATTGACCTGAGCGAACACATTGATCGTAAAACGCTGCGTTTTATGGGACTGGCGGCTTCCTATGCCTATGTTTCCATGAAGCAGGCTATTGCAGATTCCGGTCTGACTGAAGACCAGGTCTCTAACCCGCGTACAGGTCTGATCGCTGCTTCCGGTGGAGCCTCTTCCGAGAACATCGTTGAAGCTGCAGATATCATGCGTGAGAAAGGTGTTAAGCGTGTCGGTCCTTACCGCGTAACGCGCACTATGGGCAGCACTGTATCAGCCTGTCTGGCAACACCGTTCAAGATCAAGGGTGTTAACTACTCCATTACTTCTGCTTGTGCGACCAGTGCCCACTGTATTGGTAACGCGGTTGAACAGATTCAACTGGGCAAACAGGATGTCGTCTTTGCCGGCGGTGGTGAAGAAGAGCACTGGTCACAGACTGGCCTGTTCGATGCCATGGGCGCACTGAGCACCAAGTACAATGAAACCCCTGAGCAAGCTTCCCGTGCCTACGATGCTGATCGTGACGGTTTTGTTATCGCTGGCGGTGGCGGCATGGTTGTGGTTGAAGAACTGGAACACGCTAAAGCTCGTGGTGCCAAGATCTATGGCGAAATCGTAGGTTACGGTGCAACGTCCGACGGTTACGACATGGTTGCCCCTTCCGGTGAAGGCGCTGCCCGCTGCATGCGTCTGGCTATGGAGACTCTGGATGGCCCGGTTGATTACATCAACACCCACGGTACCAGTACTCCTGTTGGTGACGTTGCTGAACTGAAAGCACTGAAAGAAGTGTTTGGTGGCGAAATGCCAACCATCAGTTCCACCAAGTCTCTGTCCGGGCACTCTCTGGGTGCTGCTGGTGTTCAGGAAGCAATCTACTGCCTGCTGATGATGAAGCACAACTTCATTACAGCTTCTGCAAACGTAGGTCAGCTGGATGAACAGGCTGAAGGTCTGCCAATTCTGGTGGGTGAAGCTCGTGAACAAAAACTGAACCGCATTATGTCCAACAGCTTCGGCTTTGGCGGCACTAATGCCTGTCTGGTTATGCAGGCATACGAAGGATAAGATTTTTTCTTCCTTACTAAAAAGCCCTGATTTTTTCAGGGCTTTTTTTTGGGAAAAATCAATCTCGTTTGACCCTTCCTACCGGTCTACCGCCTTTTGAAAGTTGCAGTGACATAAGCCCATTTTCGAACTCATAGGCTGGTGCTCTGGGAATTGTTCTGCACCTGCTCTGTAAACTTTTTAAACTCCTTGGACCTCCTCCCTGATCAACAGCCTGTAGTTCAATAAGAGGCGCCAGAGCCTGCTGAATTTCTTGCCTTGTCATGAATGTCACAACATGCTCCATCTCCTGCACGGTAAACAGGTTGTACTTAATGGCTTTTAGAATATGAACCAGGCAGTGGTTTTCAAGCTCAGTGGCCTGGTAGCGATTGGCCAGCTGGAAAAGAGATACGATAGCTGATGCAGGTAATTCGCCAATGTTCCCTAGGTCTCCTGAAGTGAGATAAGTTTCAAAAGCTTTTTCTGCTAAGGGGTTGTTGGAATTAGCATTTTTGAAAGAGACCTTGTCCGTATTACCAAAGTGTTGTGCACTGCCAATGTATTCGCAGCGAGCTGCTAAAAGGTTACGGTCCAGCCTGACCTCACCGCTGCGAAACTGAAGCGTACAGGGTTTATCAGCCAGTCTCGTACGACGTATAGCTTGCGAAGCTTTTCCTTCCTTTGCTTTAACCTCTGTAATTATCTTATCGATATGAGAGTTTTGACTACCAACAAAAGGAACCTGATAGATATCAAGACAATGCAGTACCGTATCGAAATAGTTAGCCAGAGTATCTGCACCTTCATAGTCACCAGGGGCTATTGTGTCGGGCGTCAGTGATTTCCTGATCAACTGTTCCCGTGCTCGGGTAATATGAGCTTTCAATTCGAGAAACTCCTCTGCCCCAACTGGTTTTCCTGTCATTAGCGAAGCTCCTGTGGTTCTAGCCTGCCTACGTAGCTTCAATAAGACACGCTCTATCTTTTCAGTTGAATTGAAGCGCGCTGGCATGAGGGGTTCTTCGTCCTGGCTATCTGCTGAACAAAATTTACCCGCCAGTACGGTATTCAACTTTTCTGTATTCAGTCTTCGAACAAGATGGAGGGTTGTAGTGGACAGGATGTCATAGCCTTTACGTGTCATCTGTTCATGAAGTGACTCTCCTTCATTGATTATCACACCGTTATAAATCACTCTCTGAGTACAGAGCGGGTACCCTTTTTCAGCTACATCCATACATAAATCTGCAACAGGCCCTGCAAGATTAAGATCCCCCAAGGTGATGGTCTGGCCAGTCAGTGTTTTCATAAACACAGCGGATAAGTGTGCCGGCGGGGATTTTCTGAGATTAACTTCAAGCTGGTGTTTAGCTTCCCACTGGCTGATTCGTTCTGACAGTGGTAGATCCGCATCGGACCGGTTTCGTTCGAGTAAAGATTCAGTAGGCTTGATTGATTCGAGTGCTGCCAGACTGGTTAACCCCTGATCATCATCCTGGTAATAATAATCATCAAGCCCTTGTGGCCTTTGCCAATCATAACCACCTCTTTGCAGAGCATGCAGAGACGGGTACTCCGCTTCAGCCCATGGGTCTATATATTCGGGCACTGTTGGCAGAGCTGGTGGTAACCCCTGCCTTTCGCTGGCGAACAATGACATAGGAGGGGCGTCGTCGTCATATTGGTAATGGGGTGCAATAGGCTGTGATCTTTGCTGCTGAAAAAGAGCTGCAGCCCGCTGGTTATTACCGGCAGAGATATCTCCAAGAATTCTTGAACAGTCCTGAGAATGAAACTCTCTTCTATAGGGCGCATGCTCATGCTGAGCAAGAGACTCAAGTTGAAAACGTGCACCGAGATTTCCTGCAACTGCAAGCTCATTAAGTTTCTTAACCAATACATCAGGAGGGATCTTCGAACGATCAACGTCACCCACCAGACATAATTGGGTCATTTCAAGCCATGCTTTTTGAACTTCAATAGGCTCGTTTTGTAGCTTGGCAAGCTGGTAGTAGGCGAAGAACGCCTTTTCATGGTCACCTGCTTTGGTTGCTATTTTAGCCTCACTTTTTAAATTCAGTAATGGCATGCCTTTCATATAATCATGTCTTGCCAGCTTTGGAGAACTCGGTGGAGACATTCGCTGAGCGCGACCAACAGCCATTGTGTCTCTGAAGAGACCGTCGCTTTCAGTCTTTTTTCGAAATGTAAATAGAGTTTCTGCTTGCTCAAGCAACTTATCTGTATTGGGATGATTAAGACTATTAAGTGCCAGAAGTGCCGTTTTGAGCTGGGCTGGATCAAGGTCTTTATCACGTATTTTTTGACTAGTTCTTAATTCAACAAGATCTTTCAGGCATTCTGCGCAGCTATCAGGTGTTTCAGCGTAATTTTTCACGTGGTTAGCCGGAATTGGAATTATATTGTAAAAACAAAAGCGACTGAAAATTCCTTTTGCTTGTGAGTGCTTATTCTTCCGTAATAAATCCAGATCACCGATAAGCTGACAATATTCCTGCTGATCAGGTCGTTTTTCTGAACAAAGTACTCTCTTTAATTTTTTTTCGAGCTCGGATGCAACCTGATTAATGTCTCTGCAGTCACGTTTGGAAAGCCCTGTTGCCTGAGGTTGGCCCTGCGGAATACTCTCGATATATCGGGTTGCTGAGTGCGTCCGATACTGGCTGGTCTGCTCACCTTCTTTGATGGGAGGTTGTTGTCTTAATTCTGGGCTCCATCTCGAACCGTTGTTTTCATACGGATTCATTCTGGTACTCCTTTACTGCTATTGAGAAACAGTCTAGACAGAACTTAGGGAGAGCTTCGAGAGATCATTCTTGTCATTCTGTTTATAAAAACTCGGATTGTTTAGTTGACGGTCAAAAAAATAACTCTTGGCTTGTAACTAAACTGAAGCAGTTTTGTCGCCTCTCTGTCATGTCTTGCCATCAATATGATTCTGTTTTCAATTAAAAGCAGGATAGATTTATGCTGGGAAAAATAACTAAAACGGCACTGTCTGCCACCATAATGGCTGGTTCGCTTATCAGCAGCACTTATGCGGCAACAGATATTACCCTCTGGCACGCCATGAGCGGTCGTAACGGTGAAATGGTCAAGGAAATTGCAGATCGTTTTAACAAAAGTCAGGGTAAGTATCACCTGAAAGCCATAAATAAGGGTGGCTACGAAGACACCATGACAGCGGGCATCGCAGCATTCAGAGCCAGACAGGCTCCGGATATCATTCAAGTGTTTGATGCCGGTTCAGCAACCATTATTAATGCCAGGGGGGCGGTTTATCCTGTGCAGGATCTGCTGGAAGACAATAATGTTGCTTTTGATTCAAAAGACTATATTCCCGGCGTAAGAAACTTCTATGCAGATTCTCAGGGAAAAATGATTGGT
The DNA here is from genome assembly GCF_009653635.1 of Endozoicomonas sp. OPT23. Taxonomy (GTDB): domain Bacteria; phylum Pseudomonadota; class Gammaproteobacteria; order Pseudomonadales; family Endozoicomonadaceae; genus Endozoicomonas_A. The sequence continues at coordinate 117,847 of NZ_PPFD01000006.1, forward strand.
CTGCCATTCAACAGCTCGACCCCCCTGCTCTATTACAATAAATCCGCTTTGAAAGCAGCAGGTATTGTGCAACCTCCCAAAACATGGGAAGAGTTTGAAGCGATGGCGCCGAGGTTGAAAGCGGCTGGTTTTACCGCTCTGGCACAATCCCACAGCCCATGGATTTTCACCGAGAACTTCCATTCCCGTCATAACCTGCCAATGGCCACCGACAACAATGGCTTTGACGGTACTGATGTAAAAATCCTCTACAACAATGACCAGCTGAAGATGCACTGGTCCAAGGTTAAGGAATGGCTCGATAACAAATACTATGGCTACTTTGGTCGTGCCTGGGGAGACAATCAGGATGCTTTTGTACAACAAAAAGTGGCTATGTGGCTGGGTTCTTCCGGTTCCTTCGGTAACCTGAGAAAAACAGCGGACTTCGATTTCGGTACAACTTACCTGCCTTACTGGCAGAGCATCACTTCCAGCCCGAAAAGCACCTTTATCGGTGGTGGTGCTCTGTTCAGTTTCTCTGGTCACTCAAAAGAGCGATACAAGGGAGCAGCCGAGTTCTACAAGTTCCTGACCAAACCTGAAATTCAACTGCTTTGGCACAAGGAAACCGGATACGTTCCTATCACTAATGCGGCTTATAAGCTGGCAAAAGACACGGGCTACTACAAACAGAAGCCGGATGCTGAAATTGGCATTCTTCAGCTGAGTCAAGAGACCGGAGACTGGTCAAAAGGCTATCGACTGGGATACTACGTTCAAATCAGGGAGAGTCTGTATAAGAACTATGAACAGATTCTTTCTGGTGATGCCAGTGTAGACAGTGCATTCAATAAGATTGAAAAAGAGTCCAATAAACTGCTGGCAAGGTTTAACAAGACGTATAAGTAATCCGGCAGGGTAACAGCGGTCTTAGTTATACGGGCTGCTGTTACCTTAATTAAGGCTCAATCAGAAGAATAAACCAGTGCAAAAGGTCCAGTTTCAACACGGGTTCAGCCCCTATTTTTTCGTCGCCCCACAAATTCTCATCATTCTGATATTTTTTATCTGGCCTGCCATTCAGGCCGTACATCAGTCGTTCCTACTTGAAGATGCTTTTGGTTTGAGCAGTGAGTTTGTTGGCTTGCTGAATTATGAAGAGATATTTTCAGACCCGGATTACCTAGGAACCGTCGGCTACACCTTATTTTTTTCAGCCACTGTCGCCTTCCTATCAATGGCCATCGCACTCTTGCTGGCTGTGCAGGCAAACAGTGTTATTCGTGGCGCCAGTAGTTATAAAACTCTACTGATGTGGGCTTATGCCATTGCACCTCCTGCTGCAGGTCTGATCGGCAACCTGATGTTCAGCCCGTTGATTGGTGATCTCTATGCATTGCTCAATGAATCAGGCATTGAGTTTAATCATAATCAGAACGGTTCAGATGCCATCTTTGTCGTGGTTTTGATTGCTGTCTGGAAGCAGGTCAGCATCAATTTCATTTTCTTTCTTTCAGGTTTGCAGGGTATTCCGAACTCGGTAACAGAAGCGTCAAGAATAGATTGTCCCGGTTCATTTAAACGGTTCTGGAGTATTACCTTCCCACTACTGGCGCCAACCACATTTTTCCTGCTGGTGATCAATACCACCTATGCCTTCTTTGACACCTTCGGGATCATAGATGTCACTACTCGCGGTGGCCCGGGCTCTGCAACCAACACGCTGGTTTATAAGGTCTATACCGATGGCTTTCTGGGTGCCGATTTAGGCAGCAGCGCTGCTCAGTCTGTCATTCTCATGGTATTTGTGCTGACTTTGACCATCTTCCAGTTCCGATTTATTGAAAAGAAGGTGCATTATTAATGACTGCATTAAATGCCCACTCAAAACAAAGCAGCCTGACATTGCTGATTTCAAAAGGACTGCCTTCAAAGAAATTAGCCGTGAAAATACTACAGCATGGCATTCTAGTACTTGGTGTACTGTTTCTGGTCACGCCTTTGTGGATTGCCCTGATGTCTTCCACTCATTCCCCAGAGACCCTTTTTCGGGAAGGGCTGCAATTTTTGCCGGGCAACTTTGCTATAGAGACGTACACAGAGTTGTTTACGATTTCCAGCGGACAGTTATCTATTTCGGCGGCCTCAATGCTGACGAACAGTCTGGTTCTTGGTCTCGGCTTTGCCATAGGAAAGGTGATTATTTCAATGCTGGCCGCTTATGGGCTGGTGTATTTTCGCTTTCCGCTGGCAACACCGCTGTTCTGGATTATCTTTGCGACGCTTTTGTTGCCTCTGGAAGTCAGGATTATTCCTTCGTATCAGGTTGTGGCTGACCTTGGACTGTTAAATACCTATACAGGTTTGATCGTTCCATTGATTGCTTCTGCCACCGGCACTTTTTTTTTCCGCCAGTATTATCGTTCTGTCCCGGGTGAATTACTGGAAGCTGCACGTATCGATAATGCCGGCCCTTTAAGATTTTTCATCGATATTCTGGTGCCTCTCTCGAGAACCATGATATCGGCGATTTTCATCATTATGTTCGTTGTCGGCTGGAACCAGTATCTCTGGCCTTTGCTGATGACGACTGACCCTGACTATTACACCGTTGTCGTCGGTATCCGTCAGATGTTTCAGGTTATGTATGAAGGGGGTGACCTGCCCCAGTTTAATCTCGCTTTTGCCCTGACCATTCTTGCCACACTGCCACCGGTTCTGGTTGTGGTGATATTTCAAAGAATGTTCATAAAAGGGCTGGTGGAATCAGAAAAATAATTATCAGGATATTGAAAATGGCGAGTATTGAGCTGAACGATATAAAAAAGGTTTACAGTAACGGCGTTGAAGCTATCAAGGGCGTTGATCTTGAAGTAGCGGATAAAGAGTTTATCGTTATTGTTGGTCCATCGGGTTGTGGTAAATCGACGCTGCTGAGAATGATTGCCGGTTTGGAAGAGATCACCTCTGGCACCTTACAACTGGACGATGAAATCATTAATAAGCTGGAGCCTGCTGAACGTGATATAGCCATGGTGTTCCAGAACTACGCACTGTATCCGCATATGTCAGTCTTTAACAATATGGCTTATGGGCTGAAAAACAGAAAAGTGCCTAAAGCTGAAATTGAACAGAGAGTGAACGAAGCCGCAAAAATACTGGAGCTGGATCAGCTACTGGATAGAAAACCTTCGCAATTGTCCGGTGGCCAGCGCCAAAGAGTAGCGATGGGACGAGCAATCGTTCGCAAGCCAAAACTGTTTCTGTTTGATGAACCTCTGTCGAATCTTGATGCCCGACTCCGTGGTCAGATGCGTATCGAGATAAAACAGCTCCAGCGGAAACTGGCGACAACCGCCATCTATGTAACGCATGATCAGGTTGAGGCCATGACGCTGGGTGATCGTCTGATTGTGATGAATCAGGGCAAGGCAGAACAGATAGGTACGCCGAGTGAGCTCTATCATAAGCCGGCGACACTTTATGTGGCTGGCTTCCTTGGTAGTCCAACGATCAATGTCATGGAAGGACGGATTGTAAACGGTGCCTTTGTGATGAGAAATGGTACCAGGCTGCAACATCAAAATCTTTCAGGCCCACGTCCTGCAAACCTTGCAGTCCGACCTGAAGATATAGATATAGTATCGCCAGGGCACGAGGACAGCAATCTGATGATCGAAATGGTCGAAGAACTCGGATCTGAAAAACTGGCTATTGGCTCAATAGTAGGAACCACTCAAAAGCTAACCGTTAGAGTGCCTAAAGAGACCCGTCTCAAAGAGGGTGAAATCGTCCCGGTTCTCTTCAAACGAGAAAATTGGCATATGTTTGATGTTGAAAGCGGTATGAGAATCGAGTTTGAACAGCATAACCAGAAGGAAGTACTGGTCGCCATTGCATGACAGGCTTTGGTTCTAGGATGAAGCTTCGTGCGTAGACATACCTAATGCCTCTTAATCCTGTATACGGCATCATGCCTGTGAATACAGATTAAGAGGTGCCTCCCGATGAGTAAAGAAATCACTTTCTACAGTCGTTTTTCCAGTGACATTCGTTCAGGTTTAAAAACAATTACTATTCGTGATCATAGCGAATCGGACTATCAGTCTGGTAACCTGGTCAAGGCATTCACCAATCCTGAAGGTGAGTTTATTGCCAACCTGAAAGTTGTTGATGTTTATCCTGTCCGAATTGAAGATCTCACTGAAACGCATGCGAAGCAGGAGAATATGTCCCTACCAGAGCTTAAATCAGTGATCAAAGAGATTTATCCTGATGAAAATAATTTTTTTGTTATTGAGTTCGCCACCGAATAAGATCTGATGATAGGTTATAGATAAGAGGTTCTGGGTCAAGCGCATGGATGCACGACTAAAACGAATAACACTCGTATTATTTGTTTATACGCAGTCCTATTTTCATCAGATAGCTCTGGCCTCAGCCGAGGGTAACCTGGATTATGTACTGCTTCCTCTGGGAAAGTCTGATAATACGATCCTGCCTGAAGCCTGGAACGCGCCTTTTAATGAAATTACACAGTTAGCCTGTCACAACTGTTTCGAGACAAAATATAGTGAGTCATTTATTGAAGCACTGGATTACGTTAAGGCCGTTGAGCTGGATATCTGGGATACCCACTATTACGGAGTGGGTTCAGGCTTACCCGATCACTGGTATGTTCGTCATAATTTTTTAAGCGGTAACAATAACAATTGTGGCACAGGAAATGGTTCTCTTTTTGAGTGCCTGATGGACATCAGATTATGGAGTGAACAACACCCCGATCATTTTCCAATTACACTGTTTCTGGATAAGAAACAAAACTGGAGTCAGCCAAGTCAGAGGCGGTCTCCCAAACAACTTTTTACAATGCTAAGAAAGGCCTTTGGTTCGAAGCTGTATAAACCCAGAGAGCTGCTTGAATTTAATACCAGTCAAAATATAACGCCTGCTGTTTGGCATTGGCCTACCGCAGCGGAGTTAAGTGGTCGTATTATCGTGGTGATCAATGGCGGCAGTATCGTACTCGACAAAGTCACATCTTTACTGCCCTACGGAAACTCTACCTATAATACTGAGTTGGAAAAAGCGGGTCATGATACCCTCTCAGCCAATGCCTTTACGGGGCCGTATATTTTTAATATTGACGAAATAAGTTCGCCTATTAATATCTCGTCAAGTATCGCTTTTGTGAATGCCGCATTTAACCACAATAACATTGTTGACCTTGATTATATGAACTACTTCATTGACTCGTACAAAGGTCGGTTACTCAGAGTCTGGAATGCAGAAGGCATACCTTTCTGTGAGCTCAGGAAGACCAAACTCAATTATGTGGCCTATTACGATTTCAAAGCACAGCTCTGTAATGGCTACAGTGTCTGGGTTCCATAAGTATGTAACTCATGCAACCGGATATCAAATTTTCATCTCTTGTCTAATAGACGCAGGTCTTTTTATCATAGTCGTAAGTCATTCTAAGAAGATAACCCCAGATAGCCCAGTAAAAGTTGGAGCACAATTGTTTGAACTGACTTTCGCCCTTAACCAACAAGTCCAGTTCATCGTGAATATTTCTGCTTTCAACGCCTATATGTGTTACCGGACTCCACATATCACTCGGTGCTCTGCTGACAACGCGCTGCAGATCTTGATGCGCACATTCACCAGATGTTTCTGTGTAGCATGAGTTGCTGATTTCTTCGAATCTCTCCAGAGACTTTATGTTGCATAAAAAGTCCATACGGGAATGCATATCGTTGAGATCTGATTGAATGGATTCAACTTGCAATTGTGACTTATTATATCGCTCTTCATCAAACCAGCCAGCTCCTTTATTAGAGAGTAAAAGTTCCAACCAAGAGCCAAACCATGTTGCTCCTCGTGCAAGATAGTGGAGTTTTTCCGGATGCTCAGCAATGTAATCAGCCTGTTGTTGTGCTTGAAGCAAACTCTCAGGCCACTCGTTGCAGTCTTCGAGCATATCCGCAATCATCTTCCTTTGTGACTGGATTAAAGCCTTCTTTGATTCAGCATCAGCTATTTCCTGGCTGTCGGCGAAAGCTATTATCCATCTATCTGTGTTTGCGATCTGTTTATTAAAATAAAGCATTCGTTTTTCTGGTAATTGATCACTGTGTTCCTGATTTAATAGATGTATGAAGTTATCAGGATCTTTGATCTGATCAGCCTCCAGTAATTCTCGAAATTCACTTAATTTCAAAAACTTTGCCCTATAGGATCCTGATATTAAAATACCGAGTAAATCCAGCTGATGCTCTCCTCTGATAAACAGGCCTCCACCACTGTCTCCATGCTGCGAACATCGAGAGTTTTGATAATTAATTATTATTTCTGACTGATCGCTTGTATCAAAATCGGTAGACAATTGTTTCACTACCCTTCTCTCATTTCCCTGAGAATGAAGTACTTCAATGGGTCCATAGCCGACAGAAAATAAGCTTTTTTCTTCTTCAGCCTGCCTGATACGAGCTGAAACTTCATCCCAGGGTTGCTTCATAACCGGTATTGACGGAGGGATGTCGACACTTTCAGCCAGGAGAAGAACAGCAAAGTCATCTTTATCGTTAATTACACGCTGGAGATTGAAAGGAGTCGTTGTCACAACATTAACTCGCATTGCATCGGAATGTTTGGTAAAAACAGCGTACCTAACAGCAACGGTAAACGCTTCAACTTCATAAGGCCGAAACATCAAATCAGGAAGTCTTATGCTGTCCCAGTCTACTGTTTTCCCTCTGTACTGGTCATTCGTAATTCGCATGTAGTCTCCCAGACAATGAGCCGCTGTAATTGCTACACGGGGAGAAATCAATACAGCAGAACATGACTGGTAGTTGCCAAAAAATTTTCCTACAGAATTGAACACTGGATCATCATAAACAAAGTCATCCAGTTTCAATTCATCAGCTACCAACGGGCTGGTAAAGAAAATTGGCAAGATAAACAGCAATCTCACAACAATCGACTTCATACCTTTCCCCAGTTTTATTTTATTTGCGTGGAGCATAGTTGATGAATGAAAAAGTAAATAATTTTCACTATTATTCTTTGAATTTTTTAATTGGACGAACGTTCTAAAGGCGTGATCAATATTTCAGTACAAATGCAGAGTGCTTACAGCTAGACGTAAATGTGAAGTGTTATAGAAATACTAAGTAGCGGGAGAATAGGAATAGAGGCTCGTGAGGAACTTCTATTCCGTAACAGAGTTGGCACTGGAAAGAAAAAACGGGAAGATCTTTCCTGGATCATTCCCGTTTCTTTACCGTTTCAGGAATTAACCTGCCATTTCCAGCAGCAGCTTGTTCAGACGCTGAACATAGGAAGCCGGATCATCCAGCTGACCACCAGCGGCCAGGTTAGCCTGATCGAATACCACACGGGTCAGGTCAGAAAAACGATCTTCGTCCGCTTCTTTATCCAGACGTGCAACGAGTGGGTGCTCAGGGTTGATCTCAAAGATAGGCTTGGCTTCAGGCATTGCCTGACCAGCTGCTTCCATGATCTTGCGCATCTGTGCGCCCATATCATGTTCACCAACCACGACACAGGCTGGAGAATCAGTCAGACGGTGAGTTACACGAACGTCGTCCACTTCTTCAGTCAACACATCCTTGATGCGCTTAAGCAGGTCTTCTTTCTCTTTCGCGCTTTCTTCCAGAGCCTTCTTGTCTTCTTCGTCGTCCAGTTTACCCAGATCCAGATCACCACGGGCGATGTCAGCGAACTGCTTGCCATCGAATTCGTTCAGGTGAGACATCAGCCATTCGTCAACGCGATCGGACAGCAGCAGAACTTCAACACCTTTCTTTCTGAAGACTTCCAGGTGCGGACTGTTGGCAGCAGCATTGTGAGTTTCGGCGGTGATATAGAAGATCTTGTCCTGACCTTCCTTCATGCGGGAAACATAGCCTTCCAGAGTCTGAACCTGATCAGCACCAGCAGCTTCAGTGGTCGCAAAACGCAGTAGCTTGGCTACCTTTTCACGGTTAGCAAAGTCTTCAGCCGGGCCTTCTTTCAGAACCTGACCAAACTCCTTCCAGAATTCGGCGTACTTGTCTTCTTCCTTCTTGGCCATCTTTTCCAGCATATCCAGCACACGCTTGGTCAGCGCAGATTTCATGCTGTCAACGGCTGGGTCTTTCTGCAGAATTTCACGGGATACGTTCAGGGACAGATCGTTGGAATCCACCACACCCTTGATAAAGCGCAGGTACATTGGCAGAAATTCATCGGCCTGATCCATGATGAAGACGCGCTGAACGTAAAGCTTCAGGCCTTTCTGCATATCACGGTTGTACAGGTCGAAAGGCGCCTTGGCAGGAATAAACAGCAGACTGTTGTATTCCAGCTTACCTTCTACACGGTTGTGACTCCACTTCATTGGATCGGCGAAGTCGTGACTGATGTGCTTGTAGAACTCAGTGTACTCTTCGTCACTGATTTCAGAACGGGAACGGGTCCATAGAGCCTTTGCGGTATTAACGGTTTCCCATTCAGGAGCCTGCTCTTCTTTTTTCTCTTCGCCTTCTTCATCCATAGAAGGAGTCGCTTCCTTCAACATCAGGATTGGCATGGAGATATGGTCAGAGTACTTGCGGATGATGTTACGCAGACGCCAGCCGTCAGCAAATTCCAGCGCATCTTCTTTCAGGTGCAGAATGATGCTGGTACCACGGCTTTCTTTTTCGATGTTTTCAATGGTGAATTCACCGGATCCTTCAGATACCCAGCGAACGGCTTCTTCAGCAGGAGCACCAGCCTTGCGTGTTTCAACAGCTACATTGTCTGCAACGATGAAAGCAGAGTAGAAACCAACACCGAACTGACCGATCAGGTGAGAGTCTTTCTTCTCATCACCGGACATGTTCTTCAGGAAATCAGCGGTTCCGGATTTGGCAATGGTACCCAGATGAGCAATGACATCTTCACGGTTCATACCAATGCCGTTATCGGCGATGGTGATGGTCTTGGCTTCTTTATCAAAGCTGATGCGAATATCCAGATTCGGATCATCCTGCATCAGGCTGTCATTGTGCAGAGCTTCAAAGCGAAGTTTGTCAGCAGCGTCGGACGCATTTGAGACCAACTCACGCAGAAAGATTTCACGGTTGGAGTACAGGGAGTGAATCATCAGGTTCAGAAGCTGCTTTACTTCTGTTTGAAAACCCATGGTTTCTTTCTTGGCTTCGACAGTCATCGGACCCTCTTTGTTCAATTAGCGATTATTTGCCTATGAACAACAATATGGGGCTGCCAAAATTGCTTTCAAGGGGTAGAAATTAAATTTTTTCTACCTTTCATGCGTTTACCTGCCTCTGAGAACCAGTTTTAGTTAACGTGTTTTTCGCTCTGTTCCAGTGCGTGCAGCACCGAAGAGTGGAACTCTCGTCTGTATAGAACCATAACAACCGCCATGGTTGTGAACATAAACAGACCGGGGTGAATAAACCAGGCCAGGGTTGCCAGCGAGAAATAGTAACCTCTCAACCCATAGTTAAAATGATTCGCTGCCAGAGTCATTATATGGCCGCTCTTATCAGCGAAAGCCTTCTGCTCACTCTTCTTTCCGCTGATGTCCTGCATCAATGGCGCACTGCCAACCAGAACACAGGTGAAGTTATACAGCCTGAGACTCCAGGTGAACTCAAAGAAGGTATAAACAAAGATCACCAGCATCACCAAAACCTTCAGTTCCCATAATTCACGAGTATTGGTGCTGACAAAAGGCATGGTTGATAGAACGCCCACCGCCTCTTCCGAAGCAGCAATGCCGGTGATCAGCCCCGCCATAACCAGTATGCTGGTTGAAGCAAAAAAGCTGACAGAAGCTCGAAGACTGAAGATCAGGCTGGCATCAGCAATACGGTTATCTCTGCCCAGCAGGCGATACATCCAGTCCCGACGATAAAGAGCGAGACTGCCTGCAAGGCAGGGGCGGGATTTACCGGCATGGTAAGAAAACGTGGTGTAACCCAGCCAAAGTACAATCAGGTTGGACAGTGCTAGCCAGTCAAACAGGGAAACCACTCCGGTTAGCTCGTTCATCTCCACAACTCCCTGATATTTCGGTATTGAACCGAATTTATTATCAATGACAAGCTCTGCCCCCTTTATTATCATTAGCAACCAGTGTCGGCTGAATCCAAGGCGATTAAACGCTGCCAACCTTAGCTGCAAATACTATTCCAGACTATGCAGATTCGAGCATTACAGCAACTGTTCTGGTCAGGTTTTTCATCGTATGACGATTTCAACAGGTTTCAGGGTTCACAAGAAGTCCTGAAACAGGAGACTCAATGACAAGTACTCAATATATGATGGGCTGGGCAGTGTATCTGGCTGGTGCAACAGGCTGCCTGCTGGCTTTAATCCTTATCACGCGTAATTTTGGTGCAAGAGTTCGTCGCAGCCTCTGGCTGGTGACAGCTGCCCTGCTCTATACGCCATGGTTTCTGGCACAAGGTTCTACATTGTTTACGCCGGCACTGCTGACGTCACTGTTTGATTTTCTGTCTGACGGTCAGGAAGCGGCAACCAGAGCCGGCCTGCCTGTATTGATTACATCCTCCGCCGCTCTGTTTCTCGGAATTATTCTGCCCGTGAGGAAACAGATCGCCAAGGCAGAAAAGAAAGCCGAACCAGAGGTGAAAAAGAAACCCCGGCCTAAATCTGCAGGCGGAAGCCGTAAAGAACCCAGCGTATAATCTACTTATGATGTGAGTGATGGAAGTGTTTCATGTGTGAATTACTTGGCATGAGTGCCAATACACCCACCGATATCTGCTTCAGCTTTAGTGGTCTGATGCAGAGAGGTGGCAAGACAGGTCCCCACAGTGATGGTTGGGGTATAGCTTTCTATGAAGGTGCTGGTGTTCGAGAGTTTCGTGACCCTTACCCCAGCTGCAACTCCGAGATTGCGAAACTGGTCAGAAATTATCCAATCAAAAGCGATATCGTTATCAGCCATATTCGTCAGGCTAATGCCGGACGTGTTTGTCTTGAGAATACCCATCCTTTTACCCGCGAGCTCTGGGGCAGAAACTGGACCTTTGCTCATAATGGTCAGTTAAAAGGTATCAAGAAGTACCCGCTGGAACATTATCTGCCAGTAGGAACCACAGACAGTGAATACGCTTTTTGCTGGATGATGGGACAGATTCGCAGTCGCTTTCCTAAACCGCCGGCACGGCCAGCTACGGTTCAGCGTTTTATAAATGGTCTTGCCATTGAAATGCAGAAGCTTGGCGTATTTAACCTGCTTTTAACAGATTCAAAGTATCTTTATTGTTTCTGTACCACCAAGCTGAGTTGGATTACTCGAAAAGCGCCCTTTGATCAGGCGGTATTGAAGGATGACTCGGTTACGGTGGACTTCAAGCAAGTGACAACAGATAAAGACATAGTGACTGTGGTTGCTACCGACCCTCTCACCACCAATGAAGATTGGCATATCATGGAATCAGGTGAGTTTATTGTCTTTAAAGATGGTGAGGTAGTTTTCAGGCAGGAACCTTGATAGCCAGTTAACATTCCGGGTTCTGATCAGCAGGTAGCCAGAGATTATTCTGGCCACCGGTTTGAAAACAGTATTGCAATACGGTCAACCGGCCAGTTTTTTCCAATCAATTTCGTTACTGTTAATTCGTTCAGCCGCCATATAGTAGACTAACTGTTCTGCCTTCACTTCAGTGCAACCTGCCGGGTTCAAGATCAGATCATTCCCCGTCACACTGTCAGCCACGCCTAATACGAGAGCTTCATGCTGCTGTTTCATGACTTCCAGTAAGCGACTGAATTGAGTACCAGTAAAGTCAGCCGGTATTTGTACGCTGAACTGGGTCGGGCCGATCATGGTATCCAGTAGTTGTTCCTGCACTCTGGACGAGCCCGGATCCTGTGCTGAACGAACCATCAACTCCATGGAGATACTGCTATGGCATTCGACCTGCGGACAATGGCTTTCCAGCAGCTCCGACATATGTTTCTGGTCAAACCAGGCGACAATGTGTGCCCCTTTTGCAACATTGGCAACGGTTAGACAACTGGACAGGGTTTTGTCATCGGTAGAACGATAGATAATTACCCTGTCTGCATTGGCAACACCTGAACGTTCAAGTACATCGTTATTCGTCAGGTGTTCGCCTTGTACGAATAGCACCTGATCAGGAAACGGATTTTCCATCTCTTCACTGGCACAGAGTACTACCTTGCGATCCTGACGACGGGCGTCGCCATAGATAAGGCTGATCATTCGTGGTGTATGTTCCTGGTGCCAGCCCAGAATAACGATGTGATGTTTCAGATCAGAAAAGTCACCTTTGCCACGCATATTTTTTCTCCATACCTCTACCAGTCCCGTCGACATTTTACCCAGAATACCTGCGAATATAACAACAGCTCCAGGCATCAGCAGCAGAGATGCAATCCAGCGCCCACCGGACGTTACCGGACTATGATCACCATAACCGACAGTTGTCGCTGTAGTAATAAAATAATAAAACCAGATGTCCGGTTTGATCAGCTCCTGCTCACCTGAAAACCACATCATTACCCATGAAAACGAAAACAGAGAAATGATCAGCAGTATCAGAGCCAGCCAGCTGAGTTTCAGCAGATGACGGTTTATATAGCGAAGGGTTGTCCTTATCAGATCCACCATGGCTTCAACAAGAACCTGTAATTGTTATCAAAGAGGGTAATGCTACCAGAGTTGGAAATTTGATGAGTATTTTTTTAAACCGAGTCTATTTGAAAGTTGAGACATTCCATGCAGTAGCGAAAGAAGAAACCTGACTTTGTGACGAGTTATTCAAAGTCAGGGGATTCAGTATCAGGCAGCTTGTTTAGCAGGACTCAATTTTCAGAATCATACCTTCATAGCCAACGATTTTTACCCGGCTACCTTTCTCATAGGACTGCTCGGCATCGACTTTCCAAAGTGTATCACCGACCTGAACCCTTCCCAGGCCAGGTAACAGCTCTTCTTCAAGCACAACAGCACGACCAACTAATTGTGCCGCGCGCTGGTTGAGTTCATGGTGATCTGTCTTTTCATTTACTCTGCGAAACAGCTTCCAGTACGCAAGAGTGAAAACAAGACTGCCAACACCAAACCAGATCATTTGCGATGCCCAGTCAAGAGAAGGCATCATCCAGGTCATCAGAGCTAGTAGAAGAGCTGCGGCGGCACTGCCCAACAGAAAACCGCCAGCACCCAATGCTTCCATTGCCAGCATCAGAAAGCAGAACACCAGCCAGTGCCAGGGTTGCAGTGATTGTAAAAAATCCATTCTTTATCAAACCCTCTCTTATTGAGGCGTTTTCATTTCACCAACCAGCTCTTTGATACCAGCCAGTGATCCAATCACGCTACTTGCTTCCAAAGGCATCATGATGACCTTACTGTTGTCTGCAGCCGCAACACTTTGTAAGGCATCGACGTATTTTTGAGCAACAAAGTAATTAATCGCTCTTGAGTCACCACTGCTGATTGCCTGGGAAACCACTTCGGTGGCACGAGCCTCTGCTTCTGCCAAGCGTTCACGAGCTTCAGCTTCACGTTTTGCAGCTTCCAGCTGCCCTTCCGCTTTCAGAATCTGAGCCTGCTTCTCACCTTCAGCAACCTTGACTGCGGCTTCTCTGGCGCCTTCAGCTTCCAGGATCTGGGCTCGTTTTTCACGTTCTGCTTTCATCTGGCGAGCCATCGAATCAACCAGGTCCTGCGGTGGAGCAATATCACGGATTTCGATGCGCGTGACTTTTACGCCCCATGGATCAGTCGCCTCATCAACCTTAGCCAGCAGTAAAGTGTTGATACGGTCACGGTTAGACAACATCTCATCCAGTTCCATGGAGCCCAGAACCGCACGAATATTGGTCATCACCAGATTCTGCATTGCACGATACAGGTCGTTTACCTCATAGGAAGCTTTGACGGCATCTTGAACCTGATAAAAACAAACGGCATCGGTCGTTACCTGAGCATTGTCACTGGAGATAATTTCCTGAGGTGAAATATCCAGAACCTGCTCCATCATATTGAGTTTCTTACCAATTCCATCGATCATTGGAATAATGACGTGCAGACCAGGGCTTAATGTACGAGTGTACTTTCCGAAACGTTCGACCGTGTAATGATAGCCCTGCGGTATCATACGAACACCGGTTGCAATCAGGACAGCAATCAGTAGCACGAAGGCCAATGCTGTAAATTCAAATCCCACGACCATGACTCCTTGAAAGTTTTCTTCTGAGTCAATGAGTGTGACAGATATTATTTGCCCTGTCCTGACCATAAGACACAAAAAACGCCTGAGCCGATTGAGCTCAGGCGTTTTCATTAACATTCAGTTTTGGATCTACTGGACGTTTTCAGCATCACTGAACACACCTTCAAACAGTGGTGTACTCAGATAACGTTCACCAGAATCAGGCAGAACGACAACGATATTCTTTCCTCTATTGGCAGTCTGTTCCGCAACACGAATAGCCGCAGCGACTGCCGCACCTCCGGAAATTCCCGCTAGAATACCTTCCTGTTTCATCAGCTTGTGCGCTGTTTCAATCGCGTCTTCATTGGAAACCTGTTCAACCTGATCAACCAGGGTCAGGTCTAGGTTGCCCGGAATAAAGCCGGCACCAATGCCCTGAATTTTGTGAGGCGCAGGCTTTACCTCTTCACCAGCGATGGTCTGGCTGATAACAGGCGAAGCTTCTGGTTCAACCGCTACCGAAGTAATGGCCTTACCCTGAATTTTTTTGAAGTAACGAGATACACCACTGATGGTTCCGCCTGTGCCAACACCCGCAACAAATACATCAACATTGCCGTCGGTAGCGTTCCAGATTTCCGGACCAGTAGTCTCTTCATGAATTCTTGGGTTAGCCGGATTTTCAAACTGCTGAAGCAGTAAATACTTTTGTGGTTCAGCTTCTGCCAGTTCTTTCGCTTTGGCAATAGCACCAGGCATACCTTTAGCCGGTTCAGTCAGAATCAGTTTCGCGCCCAGAGCTTTCAAAACCTTGCGACGTTCAAGACTCATGGAAGCAGGCATAGTCAGTGTCAGAGGAATGCCTTTGGATGCAGCAACGAAAGCCAGTGCGATACCTGTATTACCACTGGTTGGCTCGATCAGTTCTACGCCTTCTTTCAACTTGCCTGATGCTTCGGCATCCCAGATCATACTAGCACCGATACGGCATTTAACACTGTTGGCAGGGTTACGGGATTCCATTTTGACAAAAATATTATGTTCACCTGCAAGACGGTTCAGTTTAACCAGTGGCGTATTGCCAATGGATTGCGAATTATCCTGAAAGATTGCGGTCATATTTCTGTCCTTATAAAAGCTTTGAGTTGAGTATCAAACGATCTGGATTGTTGAGTTAAACTCTAAACAATTATTCATACCCGTAAAGGAACTTAATCTTATTTTTTTATACCTGAAAAGAATATAGGAAAGGATTGAGACTGAACTTGATGTGAACTCTGATAGGAGTGCAGGTCAGAAGATAAGATTCTGGTCTGTATTCCTATCAGAGTTGAGCCAGTTATGGTTTATCTACCCTCAATAGCTGGCCACTGTCAGTCAGCAGTAACAGGCTGCCATCCTGTGCCACTTCAATATGTCGGAATCTCTGATTAAGGTTTTTCAGCAGTGACACCTGTTTTACCGGTTTAGTGCCATCCAGATCGACCCAGCGTAATTCTCGGGTCTTCAGCGTTGTATTCAGCAGGTCGCCCTGAAACTCTGGAAACATCTCACCGTAGTAAACGGTCATGGATGAAGGCGCTATGGACGGTGTCCAGTTCACCAGAGGCTGTTCCATGCCCGGGTATTCCCTGAAAGGTGTAATCTGGGCTCCGGAATAGTCACGACCATAGGTGATTACTGGCCAGCCATAGTTTTTTCCTGCCTCGATAATGTTAATCTCATCACCACCGGCCGGGCCATGTTCATTGCTGAAAACGACATTTCTTTTGCTGTCGTAAACCAATCCTTGAGGGTTTCTATGCCCCAGAGAATAAATAATACTTATGGTATTTTTTTCAGCAACGAATGGGTTGTCTTCCGGTGTCGTACCGTCATCGTTGATGCGGATAATCTTACCCAGCAGTGAATCTTTTTTCTGGGCGCTCTCGCGATAATCAAAGCCATCACCACTGGTCAGCAACAGACTGTTGTCTGGCAGAAAGGTAATACGGCCAGCGTAGTGAACCGGCGTATCTTTAAAAGGAGTAACGGTTAGAAGTTGCTGTTGCTCAACCAGCCTGTTGTCTCTTAATTTTGCCCGCATCAGCTTTAGAGCATTTTTGCTCCGCTTACCAAAGGCGTAACTCAGATAAAGCCAACCATTATTCTGATAATTAGGATGAAGTTTGATATCCAGTAAACCGCCCTGCCCGGCAAAATAAACCTCAGGAACGCCGGTAATGCTTTCAGCCTTATCACCTCGAACAAGCTTCAATTGACCCGCCCGTTCGGTGACCAGAAACTCACCTGAAGGTAACTCAGCCATAGACCAGGGTGTTTGTAGTCCTGAAATAACCGTCGAAACTCGTAACTCCGGCAATTCAGTTTCATGGATTACATTTGCTTGTTCAGCCATCGAAACGCTGGTGGCTGCTAAAGCGAAGATCGAAAGAACTGTTGATCTGAATCTGCAGAGTTTCATTATTTACTCTCTCTATTTTTTGACTCTGTCTGTAAAAGACCAAAAACAGCGCCACCGATCAAACCAGCCAAACACTGAAAAAATAGACCGGCAGTACTTCGAGCCCCAGCAATGGGTGTCACATCAAGTAGTGGTTTCATAAGCATAAGAGCCGTTAATAGTGCTAAGCCGCCAGCAAATGACCACCAGTACCAGGCAAGCGTTAGCCTGCCACAAAGCTTGCCTATGGCACGAGTTACAATAAAAGCAATCAACAGGCCAAGCGCAATAATGGTTCCATAACCAGGCAGTAATCCCATTAAATCTGTGATGGTGGCGTTTAAGCGCGTACCCAGGTTAATCGGAATACCTAAAACCACGAGTTCATTCAATACAAACTGAGTGTGCGAGCTGCTGCCGATAGTAAAGACAGTCAATACTGCTACTAGAAATGCGATGAAGGTCGTTCTCTTAGGCGCTCTTTTTTTAAAAGTTGTTTTAAAAATAGTCAACAGGGTGTTACCGATAGTTTTCTTGAAATCATATCAGTAACAAGACAGCATTCACCAGATAGCAAGCCTGCCATATTTCAGCAATGTCTTTTCTATGTTTCAACTATGTCTGGTATTCTGAGCGAAAGAAGAAAGCGTATTTTTTTGGTCAGGGATGTCTATGAACCTTAAAATAACGAAGGACGTTAGCCTCGAGCGGTTACAGGTAGCTGACGCTGGTGTGTTTTTCGATCTTATTGAAATGAATAGAGCACTACTGTCAAAGTACCTCTACTGGGTTGATGACGTTACTAATCTCAGCTCTGCTGAACAGTATATAGAAAACCGTATCAACAGTAGCCTGCCTGAATCGCGCTGGTATAAAATCCTGTTCAAAGAGAGTGTGTCAGGAGTTTTTGGAATCAAATCAGTTTGCAGAGAGTCTTCGGAAGCTGAAATTGGTTACTGGCTGTCCGAACATGCCCATGGACATGGTGTAATAGCAAAAATCACCATGGAAGTGTGTAATCTGCTGGCAAATGAAGGCGTTCAATCACTGAAAATAACCTGTCTTGAAGAAAATCAGGCCAGTATTACTGTTGCCAAGAGGCTTGGTGCAGTTCATACCGATACGTTGTCAGGCTATATGGAAATGGCGGGGCGACTTCAGGATCTTCATATTTACACATTAAAACTATGAATCCTGTGCTAGCTGGTGATGATATGTGCGAAGAATTATTTATTGAAACAAGCCGGTTAATAATGAAACCAATCCAGCTTTCAGACTGGTTGTTGTTTTATCAACTTGAAACAGACCCAGGTATTCAGCAGTACGTGGCCGATCTTCGAGATGAGCAGGCAATACGGGATCGTTTTCAGTCTCGACTACCCGCGTGGAATAAGAACAGTAAACAATGGCTCTGTCTGGTCATTACTGAAAAAGAGTCAGAACTGCCGATTGGTGTCACCGGATTCTATCCAGAGTGGCATCCTTATCAGCAAGCAGAAGTTGGTTTTATGCTGCTGTCTGAGTATCAAGGTAAAGGTTACGGCAAAGAAAATCTGATAGCGGTGGCAGAATTTGCCTTTCAGCAATGCCGATTTCACAAACTTAAGGCAACCGTTACTGAAGGAAATGTTGCCTGCTGCGAGCTTCTGAAACGTACAGGTTTTAAGCAGGAAGGCAGACTAAGAGACAACTACAGGATCGCAGGCCAGTGGCAAAACGACATGTTGTTTGGTCTACTTGTAAACGATCTTACTAGCTAAGCGTTAGTTACAAATAATTCATAATAAGAAGTACATATGGACATTATCAAAAATACCGAACCCACTGATCAGGATATTGTTGAGATCAGGGATAACCTTCGGGCGTTTAACCGACCTTTTCTTGAAAACATCCGAAATGATCAGCTGGCGTTTTACATCAATGATGATTCAGCTGTAAAAGTCGCTGGCATTGCTGGTCGAATGAGAGGTAACTGGCTGCTGGTACAATACCTCTGGGTATCCGAACCATTAAAAAATCAGGGGTTAGGATCAAGGCTGCTAAAGTCTCTGGAAGACTATGCTGTTGAGCAGGGTTGCCATTCGGTTATGCTGGATACAGCATCGTTTCAGGCAGAACCTTTCTATCGCAAACACGGCTACAAAACCGAGATGACGCTTGAAGACAATGATTTCCCAACCGTCTTTTATATGACCAAACAATTGAAATGATAAGGACTGACTATGGCAGATTATGAAAGCGCACAAGGGCAATGTTTATGTGGCGCGGTAAAAGTTACCTGTCCTGAGATGAGCCTGAACGTAGGCGCCTGTCATTGCACTATGTGTCAGCAGTGGACAGGAGGCCCTTTTATGGCAGTTGAATGTGGCAGCAACGTAAGCTTTGAAGGTAAAGATGCAATAACAACATACAGTTCTTCAGATTGGGCAGATCGTGGTTTTTGCTCACACTGTGGCACACATCTTTTCTACCGATTCAAACACAGTGACCAGTATATGATGCCAGCCGGCTTATTCGGTGATTCACATGAGTTCAACTTTACTCAGCAGATCTTCATTGATGAAAAACCGAATTACTTCTGCTTTGCGAACGATATTAAAGCGATGACTGGTGCAGAAGTGGTCGCTATCTTTGCCGGTGAAAGCGAAAGCAACTGAGCTCGCCGATGAAGAACACCAGTTAGAATGAGAGCATGATCAAACTATCTGGCGTTCTACTTCATTTAAATGAAGCCCCCTAACGAGGGATCAGCTTCACTGGCATGTGTTTAAAGCCATTCACCATATTAGAACGTATCCGTGTCGGCTCTGCGGTTAACTCAATCCCCTTGAACATCTTGAAAAACTCTTCAAAGAATATTTTGGTTTCCAGCCTTGCCAGATGAGCCCCCAGACAGAAGTGAATGCCATGGCCGAAAGCCATATGGTTATTAGATTTTCGGTCTATTTTAAATTCCAGTGGTTGCTCAAACTCCCTGTCATCAAAGTTTGCAGAACTGTACAGCATCACAACCCTGTCGTTCTCGCGAATGAACTGTCCGGCTATTTCTGTATCTTTTGTTGCAGTACGGCGGAAGTAATGCAACGGGCAGGTCCAGCGAAGCATCTCTTCAATAGCTGACGCCAGTAACTCAGGCCTTGCTTCAAACTGCTCTTCCAACTGTTTGTAGAGTTCCGGCCTTTGAATCAACTCGTACATGCCACCAGCGATCAGGGATCGGGTGGTTTCATTGCCGGCCACTGTGATCTGAATAAACAGCGATGAAAATTCAGCTGCATTCACTTTGTGACCATCAACATCAACGTTCACCAGCAATGAAATCAAATCATCGCCACCTTTGTCCTTTCGTTCAGCCGCCAGACTGTAACCATAGGCTCCCATTTCTTCAGCGGCCTGTTTAACTTCTTCCGGACTTCCACCAATATCCGGATCACTGCCTGAAGTCTGCAGATCAGACCATTCTCGCAGTTTGCCCCACATATCCGCAGGCACATCCAGCATTGAACCAATAACAGCACTGGGTAACTGGCCGGCGATATCATAGACAAAATTACATTCAGGTTTTTCAAAACCTGCCTTCAGAATCTGGCGACAGATCTGTCGTACTTTCGGTTCCAACTCAGCCAGCATACGGCTGGTAAAACGACTCAAAACAACCCGCCGTAGCGGTCCATGGTCTGGTGGATCCATTCCCAGCAACTGCCCCTGCACCATTGGCAGAATATCTTCTGGCATGTCATCAACCATGACGAAACCACGTTGAGCGGAAAAGGTTTTGAAATCACGGGAAACAGCACGAACATCCTCGTGACGACTCAAGACCCAGTAACCAACACCATCAGGATGCTGATGCCAATGTACCGGAGCCTTGTCTCTTAAATGCTTGAACTGGGCATGTGGAATACTGTCGACATAGTTGTCAGGGTTATAAATATCAATATCTTCAAGTTTCATGGAGCAACCCTCAAGCCAGTATCAGGCTGGCATCAACAGAAAGACCCTGTTCTTCGGCAAGACGAAGATAATCAGCCAGCTGACTATGACCATCAGCAATGCCCCAGACAGAACCATCTTCACCAAAGTTGGTGAGACTGCCATCAATACAGAAGAAAACAACTGCGTCTTCATCAGTTGATTCCGGAACAATCAGAGTATGTGCGCTGTTGGCCGGTTCACGAATAACAGATCCTTCAGTAGCAAGAAAATCGTGCTCCTGATAACCCCATCTACCCTGCAGTGTGAAGGCAGTGACAGCACCACTGTGGCGATGTTTAGGTAACAGGGTTCCGGGAGGAAAACGGTTCATGGTGACCCAGCTACCTGTTTGGTTGCAGACACGAAGTATTTTGAAACCAATGCCCATGCCCTGATCAACCCAGGGAAGGTCATTATGATTAAGATGGCCAGCAGCCAGTGGCGATTCGGGGATTGAATTGATATCTAAGACGGGGAGATCCATTCTCGCTCCTTAATGGCTCTGACAAAATGTTAATGAAAACAGCTGTGAGCCTTTCTATTGTTATTATTTTTATTTTGAGAGCGAATTATTACACCTGATTTAAACAGGAACAACCGTTAATAAACGTCAATGATATTGTGCTATTGAAGGTATGCGACTGTCGTAGGTTGTGTTGGGTTTCGTGTCTCAACCCAACCTACATTCATAGTCATACGGAAATAAGAGTTAGCTTGATGAGAAAAAGCGGTTGAACACTAACCATTCAGCCTGAGCCTGCTCCAGTGACACAGGAGTAAAAGATACAGAGCTGCCCGGCTGTCGTTGTGCCAGCTGGCTTAGACTTTGGCGACTGATACAACCAATTTTTGGGTAACCACCCAGTGTCTGCCTGTCCTGCATCAAAATAATAGGTTGACCATCGGCGGGGATTTGAACAGCACCCAATGCGATACCTTCTGAAATGATGCCAGTCAGATTGTCCGGTAACTGAATCCGTCCTTTTTCAAGCTGAAAGCCCATACGATCAGACCGTGAAGAAACCTGGAAGTCCTGACTGTAAAAATGTCTCATAGATTGTATGGAAAAAAGCTTATGTTGATACCCTTCAATCAGGTTCAATTTCAATGGCTGCGTGTAATCAGGAATAAATTGCTCAGGAACCTTTCTGGTATAAAAGCTGAAGTCTGGGCATTCAAAGGCAGAAAGAGAATCTCCCTGTTGCAAAGCGCCTCCATTTAAGCCTCCCAACCTGTTTCGTACAACGGTAGAGGCACTGCCAAGAGTTGGAGTGACCTGAAAACCATTATTGATGGCCAGATAGCAGAACCTTCCCTGACCATTGGCACAACCTGCAAACTTTATTCGATCGCCCGGCAACGCCTGAAAATTGCTCCAGTTTGTTAGGGTTTGACCATTAATAGTCGCTTTACCATTTGCGCCAGTAATAGATAGCTGAACGGGAATCAGTGCTTCAAACTCTGCCAGACCCAGCGCAATCTCGATAACAACAAAATTACTGCTATTGCCCAGCAGATAATTCGCCCAGTGGCTGGCATGCTCATCGGCTGCACCACCTTGGCTCAGGCCTGACTGCCCTACTCCCAGCCTGCCCTTATCTTGTAACAAACACTGCAGACCAGCATTGACTACTTTAATAGCTGGTTTCACAACAGGTACTTCATTCACCATGCCAGCGCTGTCCTCCTGACTTAAGGTATTCTTCCAGTGAAACGGGTTTGAAGCGGACACTGTCACCGACACTGAAAGGCGTCATTGGTTCACTGTCTGGATTAAACAATGCTGTTGTGCAGTTAGCGATAATTTGCCAGCCACCGGGTGAATCCTGAGGGTAAACAGCTGTTTGTTGATCAGCGATTCCGATACTGCCCTTCATGACTTTCTTTCGAGGTGTTGAAAGTCTTGGTAAAGCAATCCGTGAATCAACAGAAGCGAGGAAAGCAAAACCCGGAGCAAAGCCAATGGCACAAACCCGATATACACGGCTGCTATGGATTTCAATCAACTCGTCAACACCGAGTTTCAGTGCAGTTGCTGCAGATTCAAGATCAGGTGCGACTTCCGGATGATAGCAGGCAGGCAGTTCAATCTGCTTTCCCTGACCTGTTGCGGCAAGCGAAGCTTCTGGCATCGTCTTAAAGGACGCTAACAGGTTTTGTTTTACCGTAAGGTAATCCAGCTGCAAAGCGTCGTACTGAATATAGAGAGACGAATACGAAGGAATAATCTCTATCAGCCATTCGAACGCCAGCGATTGAAAATAGCTGCAACTGTTTCCAATAAGAATGGCTGTTTCTTCACTGATGCTGTCGGCAAAATAAATCATCAAACCTGTTTCCGAGACGGGTTCAATGTGAATCTGGCTGAGATCGAGACTCATGCCAGTGCCTCTCTAATTCTTTGCACTACGGCAATAGATTCAGGGTTATCTCCATGAACACAAAGTGTGTCTGCATTCAGTGGCAATCGATTCCCCGTATCAGTAATAACAACACCTTCAGTGGCAATCAGTCTGGCCTGCTTACAGATAATATCGGAATCATGATGTACGGCTCCCGACTGACTTCTGGGCAACAGTTGGCCTTTATCGTTATAAGCACGGTCAGCGAATGCTTCAAAAAGCAGTTCAACGTTTTTAGCTTTGGCCAGAGATAGATAGTTCTGATTATTAGCTGTTGCCTGAATCATCAGTCTTACCTGACCATTAAAACTTGCAGCTGCATCCAGAATGGCTTCAAACACCTCCTGCTTATTCATCATGTCATGATACAGCGCACCATGAGGTTTGATGTAACTGACTTCAGATCCATAAAGCTGGCAGATTGCTTGCAGAGCACCTACCTGATATTGCATCAGGTGAGTAATGGACTCAGGAGAGTGTGGAATAGAACGACGACCAAAACCTGCTTTGTCGTCATAACCTGGATGTGCACCAACGGTCACGCCATATTCAACAGCAAGCTTGACAGTTTGCGCCATGGTATCGGGCTCTGAGGCATGAAAACCGCAGGCGATATTGGCCATATCAACAAATACCATAACTTCCGCATCACAACCCATTTGCCATGGACCAAAACTTTCGCCCATATCACAGTTAAGCAGCAGGTGTTTTTTTCTATCCGTCATTGAGTCAGCTCTTAATTATTTTTGATAGTGCTATCGTAGTTCGTTGGAGGGGAATATCAGGTGTTTTCCTGTCAACGAGTACACGATTATGGCTTATCATCCTGTTCAATAACGACAAATGATAGTTTATCGTACGTATCGCATGCAAATCGTATACGTAGTATTGACTAGATACACCATCAAAGTATAGTTTTGTACAGAACAGTGCTCGTCTAGCATTGCCTTATTGAAACTGCCTGAACTCTGATCAGAGCGCTTTCAGACATAAGAGTTACTGGTCAACAATAATTAGAAAGGAAGAGACCATGAAACGCCTTTTTCGTAAAGTTGCTCTCACAGCAGCTATCACAGGTTCCATACTGGCCACGTCGGCACAGGCTGAAATTCGCTGGGATATGCCTACTCCTTATGTAGACAGTATTCACCACACCCAGAATATTCGTGAATTTGTTAAAGACATTAATGCAGCCACTAAAGGCGAATTAACCATTAATGTTCACTCGGGTGGTTCACTGTTTAAACATAAGGAAATTCCCAGAGCTGTTCGTTCCGGACAAGTACAGATTGGTGAAATGCTGATTGGTATCATGGGTAACCAGAACCCGATCTTCAAACTCGATAACCTGCCCTTCCTGGCGACCAGTTTTGATCAGGCAGAAAAACTGTGGCAGGTTTCTCGCCCTGAAGTTGAGAAAGCGCTGGATAAAGAAGGTATGAAACTGCTTTATTCTGTGCCATGGCCACCGCAGGGTATTTACAGCAAAAATAAGATTGCAGATGTAAAAGATCTTAACAGCACCAAGATGCGCGCTTACAGTGCCACGACTTCTCGTCTCGCCGTACTGCTTGGTGCCTCGCCAACAACGGTTCAAACTGTTGAAGTACCGCAGGCATTTTCTACCGGCATTATCGATACCATGATCACCTCTCCAAGCACAGGCGTCAGTAGTCAGGCCTGGGATTATGTCAACAACTACACCGATGTTCAGGCCTGGTTGCCTAAGAATATGGTTGTGGTGAACAAGCGAGCTTTCCGTCGTCTGCCTAAAGAACTACAAAACAGTATTGTGACTGCCGCAAAAGCTGCAGAACAACGTGGCTGGGATAAGGCTCGTAAAGAAACAGCACAAAAAACAGCCGAGCTTTCCAACAATGGGATTCAGGTTGCCCTGCCGACTGAACACCTGATGGAACAGCTGAATCAGGTTGGTGAAACCATGACCAGTGAATGGCTGAAAGAGTCTGGCTCTGCAGGCCAAACCGTTATCAGCGCTTACAAAAAGTAAAAAGCTGACACAGACGCCAGCATTCGCTGGCGTTTTCAGGAGTATTCAAATGCGTAAACTGCTCGACTGGGTATACAGGATGGCCGGTGCTGCTGCAGCATTGTGTATCGTTCTGGTCTGCCTGTTAATTCTTGCCCGTGTCAGTGGTCGATTGATGGGCATTGTTGTTCCATCCAGTGATGACTTTGCCGGCTTCTTACTGGCAGCAGCCAGTTTTCTTGGTCTTGCCTATACCTTTCAGACGGGCGGACATATACGAGTCAGTCTGTTTATTTCCAGATTCAACGACAGCTTTGCACTGCAGGCTGAACGCTTTACGTTAGTTATGGCCTCAGTATTGATCGGCTATCTCAGCTGGCAGCTTGTTTATCTGGTCTGGGAATCGAAAATCTACGAAGAACTGTCATCAGGATATATTCCAGTCCCTCTCTGGATCGTTCAATTGCCTATGGCAGTTGGCATGTGTGTGTTCTGTCTATCCATATGGGATCAAACCGTTCAAAGTTTTATAAAAGGCAAGCGATTGCCTCTTTCTGAAGATGAACAACTGGCCGCTGGAGTGGATGAATGAGTGTTATCACTATCGGCATGATTTTATTGTTTGCCCTGTTTGCATTGCTGGCATCGGGTTTCTGGGTAGCCCTGTCATTATTATCTGTCGGTATTATTGGCATGATGGCTCTGGGCAATGACAGCTTTGGTCTTATCTATGCCACGACTACCTGGGGCGCTGTATCTGACTGGTCTCTGGCCGCTTTGCCACTGTTTATCTGGATGGGAGAAATACTGTTTCGAACCCGATTGTCTCAGGATTTGTTTGACGGCTTATCACCCTGGCTGCGACGTATTCCTGGCCAGTTGTTTCACGTAAACATTCTCAGCTGCGGTATGTTTGCAGCTGTTTCCGGTTCTTCTGCGGCAACCGCTGCAACCATTGGCCGCCTTACTCTCCCTGAACTTAAACGACAGGGTTATGACGACAAGATGGCCATTGGTACTCTTGCCGGCTCCGGTACATTGGGTTTGCTGATTCCACCGTCCATTATTTTGATTGTTTACGGCGTAGCAGCAGAAGTATCAATCGGACGTCTTTTTATTGCTGGTGTAATACCTGGGCTGACACTGATAGGCCTGTTTGTTGGTTTTACCGCAGTATGGTCAATGCTCAATAAGGAGAAAATGCCGAAGCCTGATTATTCTGGTGCTCTCTCAAAACGCAGAGCACTGATACGTCTGGTTCCGCTGGCTACTTTAATTCTGTTTGTATTAGGTTCTATTTACAGTGGTATCACGACACCAACGGAAGCCGCTGCATTTGGTGTACTTGGGTCACTGGTTCTGGCCTGGAAATCCGATGCACTGGATTGGCAAAACTTTAAAGCCAGCCTGATGAGTGCCATGCGAACCTCCTGCATGATCATTCTTATTCTGGCGGGCGCAGCTTTTCTGACAGTGGCTATGGGCTTTATTGGTATTCCCCGAATGCTGGCTGAATCCATTGCTGATATGAACCTGTCTATCTATATGCTGCTACTACTGCTTACTCTGATGTTTGTTGTGCTGGGTTGTTTCCTTGATGGCATTTCGGTGGTTGTTTTAACGACATCTGTAGTTCTTCCAATGGTGTTGCAGGCCGGCATAGATCCGCTCTGGTTTGGTATCTATATTGTGCTGGTTGTGGAGATGTCACAGATAACACCACCAGTTGGTTTCAACCTGTTTGTTATCCAGTCTCTTACTGGTCGTAATATTTTTTATGTGGCAAAGGCCGCTCTGCCCTTCTTCTTCCTGTTGATGCTTGCTGTCGTTATGATAGTCGCCCTGCCGGAGATGGTGACCTGGCTGCCTGCTAAAATGACTGCGGGTTAAAATGTTAGAGATTTTCAGGGCTGTGCAAATGCATAGCCCGGGAGCTGGAATTGAATAATAAGATTAGTAGTAACAACAGCCCCGTTGAGCTGGATGAGAGACAAACTATTTCAATTGTTTCTTCTTCTCATCTTGCCGATGACAAGGGCTTGCCTCTCAGTGAGTTCGAATACGCCCTGACTATGGTGAATAATGCATTTCAGCGCTGGATGGTTTGCTGCAGTAACTCGGCCAACCACCAGGAATTAAGCCCGCTGGATATTTTGATTATTCACAACATCAACCACCGAGAACGGGCAAAGCGAATTGCGGATGTTGCGTTTACTCTGAACATTGAAGATGTACACACAGTTTCTTACTCCGTTCGAAAAATGCAAAAGAGCGGTTTGTTGCAGGCTACTAAAAAAGGCAAAGATAACTATTATTCTCTGACTGAAAAAGGTCAGGAGTTTTGTGCAGAGTACCGCCGTATTCGTGATCTTTGCCTGATGCGCTCCATGGAGCAACTGCAGCTGGATTCCAGCCTTGGAGATGTAGCAGCCATGATGCGTACCCTTTCCGGGCTTTATGATCAGGCGTCTCGGGCTGCTCATTCCTTGTAACTCTTCTCCTACAAAATTCGACCTCTTCCTGTAAACACGCACCAAAGCTCGCTTTGGTGCCATCACTTTTCCTTTACTGATCCAGTTTGAGAAGTTCGATATATTTAAAAAAACAAATAGGTATGATTGTATAAAAGGGTAATACTTAGCTAATGGTTTTAACAGCTCTTATATTGATCAATTACTAACCGCTAATAGAAAGTAGCGTTAGATACATACTGTTAAGGGCGTTTTATGGCTAATATCGACGGTGCAAAAAACTCACGAACCACTACTCCTGACAGAACCGTTGAGAGTAAAACAACCAGGCTTACGAAACTTAAACGGTTTCTGGGCTTCAGCCGAATTCAGGTTATTAATCTACCTCGCTCAGAACTACCGAGAGCCAGTTCTTTCATACATACCGACCCTACCCGACTCAAGAATAGAAATATCACCCATGAACAAGCCACTGCTTCATTAAAACATCACCCGGAAACTGATTCTTCCCAGCGATCAAACACTGGCAGTGAAAAGATTACGGCTCTAAGCTCTCTCAGAAATAACTACGAAGGCTTTCGTGCTAACAGAGCTAATATCAAAACCTTACTGAAAGACCTGTCACAGGGAAATACCTGGAAAACCGAGGGTGAAAGCAATCAAAGTTACCAGATCAGAATAAAGCTCGCGCTGGTGTTAAGCGGGATAGCGAAACAGGATCATCACGGTGAGCCCTCTTCTCGCCGAACGACAAACAGACCAATAACAGCACATCAACTCAATAAGCTTTCTGTGGCACTGAATCAGCCTATTGAACATTTGCTGATATCCGCTCATAAACATGGATCAATAGATAACGTCAGACTATTAAATGACCCCGTAGTTTGCACAGCTCTTGGTGAAAGTGCCGGTTTGGTTCCGATAAAATCATCCTCAGACTTTCATGACAGATATCAAATGCTGCGGGATTACTTCGTCATAGGAGAAGGCAGTCAAACCCATGCAGCGACAGGATCTATAGAAGCTGGAAACCTCGGAAGGTATCTTCCTGAGCTACCCGAGCGTAAACAACTAACAGATTTTCAGCTCGTGCAAATTGATCGCAGTCGTGCGGCCGGTTTGAGAGAAGACGCTACTGAGGTGACAATCAGCCCTCCAGGTATAAAGTTTGATACAGAAAGCAAAGTTATTGTTCCCTATCAGGCTGATAATAAAGAACACCGCTTTCTGGCATTGCTGAACGAACTTTCTTACACCTGCTCATCATACTGCCAGGGACAAACTGCCACTAACCTGGAAAATGATAATGTTGATGCCGCTGAAGACTTCAAAAGGCAAAGCTCTTCACTGGACCGGGTTGTTCATCATGCATCTCATACAATGATGAAAAAGGCATTTCCTAACCAGATTACAACTAACCACTATCAGCAGCTTGTTCTGAAAGCAAAAGGAGCAGAACATGCTCAATGGAATAGTGATATGACACAACCCAGAGGCGGTTGGACAGATACTCAGCCAATCAGACTAGGATAGCTGACCCACTGTCTTCTGTTCTGGAATCAACTCTCATGCCATTCAGGATTAACTATGAAGAGAACATTTATAATAATTATGATATTCATTTGGTTAACTGGCTGCGCACTGATCCCGGACCTTCCTGGACCGATTGGCATTCCCGGAATTTAAGAGATCACTCTTTGCCTGCAAGCGCTCCTTGCCTGCCATAGCCAGTGAACTAACGGCACTGATTTTATCAGAGGTTGGTTGCAGATTGTTTCATGGGATCTGCAGCCAACCACTAACGAACGTTTCTTCAACTCACTTTTTATCCATCATCGCTTTCAGGTTAGCGAAAGGATTACCTGTAGCCACATCCTGGTTAAGATCAGAACCCGCCTTAACAGTCGACCCGTACTGGTGAGCGTCACTGTATTTTGAGTGTTCATTATCATGGCAATAGAGACACAGAAGTTCCCAATTAGAACCATCGCTTGGGTTATTACTGTGATCGTGATCGATATGATGCACAGTCAACTCACGAATTTTGGAGTATTGAAACTCACGAGCACAACGACCACAAACCCATGGAAAGAGTTTGAGCGCCAGGTCCCGGTAGCCCGTCTCAAGCGAAGCGTAATTCTTTGGAATAATAGCCATACTGCTCTCTTGCTGAATGAATACAATAAATTCAATTTGACCGAATTCTATTGTAAATCCAGAGTTTTTTCATTAGCCGTTACTGAATCACTCTACGCTCGTGAGTATTGGACTTCTTAGCGTTGTAGACGAGCTCGGGCTGTAAGCTTTGCCTGCACTTACGACAAAGATCTCGCTGTATGCTTCGAGAAACATACTCCTCTCAAACTCGAGTAAATGCAGCTTCCATTTTTCATAAGTAAAAAAAAACGCCATTACTTTCGTAATAGCGTTTTTTTATCTAGAATTTCCTACTACCTCTAGTTTTAAGAAATTACTTTCATCTAAACTAGAAATTATTTTTGATGGTGAGAAGCACAAATTATGACCCCTGATTGTCCTATAAAATGGCCAGTATCATGCATATAACCCCATGAATGAGAAACATTCCTCCAAAGAACCTGTCCGAAACTCTGTTTTTTTTATATAAGCTGTCCGTTTTCTCTTTAAAAATAATGGCCGGAAAATAGCCAAATAAGGTGTCCGTTTTCAAAATGACGCTGAGTAACCGAACATATGAAGTAATATGCTTGGGTACTCAGTACTTTACTTTTAACGAACCTGCTTCTGAAACTGATCAAACTGTTTCATCGCCGCTCCCAGACTGAAAACTGTCCATCCCTCAGACTGAAGTAATGACTGATCGTCTGGCTTAATCAGTACAGCTACCTTGCTTCTTGGCCAGGCCAAATCAATGGAGACTACCTTTAGACCAGACTTCACCATTACCCCGAGGTCTGGAATCGGTAACTTGTAGCGACGGCACTTACTGTTCAGCCCTTCAAGAGCTGTATCTGAAAATTCTTCAAGCCTGTCGTAGTCAAAGACATCGAATTTGTGCTGACTTCGTCGTAGGTTATTTATTGTAAGAGCATTCTCACGGCTAACATGCAAATGACCATGATGAGGTTGTTTTTTATGACAGGCAGCGCACAAACCACGGAGATTTTCTCTCCGGTTATCTGTTTTATTGCCATTGATGTGATGAACATGGAGTAAACCAACATGATCTTTAAGGTCAACTCCACAATGTTCGCAGTTATAATTTAATTGTCGACGAACTCTAGCTGAAATGGCTGGCCAGTTTGAAGTATAACCAGACTTTGCTGATTCACTCGACGCAGGTAGACTTTTGAAAAATGAACTGTAGCTCTCAAAAAAACTTTCGAAGTTAAAGTCAGAAAAAACTGTATTTTTATCTGCCCAAGGAAGGTCATCATAGCGCTGATAATTCAGTACTTTCAGACAATTCTTACACACTCCTAAATCAGCATCACCTTCAATAGTCTCCCCAGTTTCAGGACTGGAACCAAACACAGGGAACATTCCATCCATACGACTTATAACGTCATAACGCCCAAATCGGCCAGTATTTCTCATAAGTTCTAGCGTTGAACACTCGGCAATATGAATGCGTCGACCTTGCTTGCCATCATTTAATACAGCAAGGATGTCGTCTCCTTGATCCGGGATATAGAGCATCACCTGATGCCCGTTATAGTTCAGAATACCCTGAGTGCCATCAATATCTTCGAGTTGAATATCACGCCCTAACACCTGACCTTTCAGTAGGTCTCCGGCTATAGATACCAACTCAGTGGCTTGGCTAGTAATATTGAATTCGAGTACTGTATGTTTTAAAGGTGCAACAGCTCTATGTAAGGCACTAAAATCGATTGAAAGCTTCAAGATTCAGCCTCCAATATCCGTTTGATCTGTATGTCCGCATTAGTAATAGCTCGGAATGACACGCGCCTTGAGCGTCTAGCGTCTTCCTGCCCATTCTTTTTCAGGATGAGTCGTGATGAAGAAAAGCCTACTGCGGCGATATTGCGTTTTATCCATGCTGTTTCATGGGGAACAATCCCATAAAGGTAATACAGAACAGAACGTGTACGACCTTGAGACAGCGACATATTTTTAAAATAGGCGGCTTTTTCCGTACTATTAGCATTCCAGGCGCTACTGGTGTGACCTTCTATTCGAACTTCATCCAGTGATTTTCTGAAAGGCTTTAACACGGCCAGATAGCGAGGAAAGAAGTCATTCAGAATGGACTGAAAGCTAGGCTTTAATGATATTTTTCCGATATCAAACAGGACTTCCGGTGACTTGAAATTGAAAGACAACGTTTCCTTGTCTATTTCAGCTCCCCAGCGTGTCAGATCGTCTTCAAATTCAGCTGTAAGAGCGTCATAAATAGCGACCTGATTCTCCTGGTAAGCCACTGCAACGCTTTTAATCTTTTCGTTTTCTTTCTGGGTATCCAGCATAAAAACAATGGCGATAAACAGAAACACCATCATTAAACCAGCCATCAGGTCAGAGATAGTGAGCCAGTGTTCACCACTTTCACTATCGCTTTTCTGCGTTCCGAAAATCTGTTCCATCAAGCGGCCTGCCGTCTAACAATTTCATTCATAGCCTGGGTTAGCTTGATGTAGTCATCCGTGAACTTACCTGTTACCTGGGCTAAAGCCTGCCCCATTTCAGTCATCACTCGAGTGACTTCCTGCTGCATAGACTGGTCGATCAGTTTCAATTGGCTGTCCACCGCTTCGCCGGTCATACCTACCTGCTGGCGAACCTGCTCTTCCATTGCATCGAAAGTCTTTTTAGCTTGGTTTACTTGCTGGGTAGCAGCCTGTTCAAGCATTTCACCCAATTGTTTTTGTAATTGCTCTGTTGACTTCAACATAGCGTCGCGTACATCCCCGGTATCGGTCACCAGATTCTGATTGGCTTCGTGCATGGTTTTATTGATGGACTGTGCATCAACCACCAATTTTTCGATCATATCCCGAACAGTACTGTTCAATTCACTGACGGTATCGCTAAGGTGCTGCTTGATAGTTTCCGTTTGTTTTTGTAGGTAATCAGAACTGGTCTGCAAGCTTTCATTGGTACGAGCTGTATTATTAGTAAACTCAGTAGCTGCGGAATCAATGGTCTTACCAACCACTTCGATGCCTTTTTCAGTTTCTGTTGAGAACTTGCCCAACAAATCTTCTGAAGTTTGAATATGGTTTTGGATATAACGATCAGATTCAGTCAATAACTCTTTATAGTGCGTATTGGCGGTAGTAACAGCCGCTGAAATATCAGTTACGGTTTCTTCCACCTGACGACGGATCTCTGGTACAGCCTCTACTGCTTTGTCACGCATATCCTTGAAGGCTTCCAGATGCTGCTCAAGTTCACCTAGCTGCTGCTGGTTAACGGTCATAACATCATGAAGATCTCTCATGGTTTCAGGAATTAACTGGGTTTTATCACTGATATGAGCAACGGATACTTCTGTTGCAGTAATAGCCTGTACACCTTGTTCATACTGCAGGTTCATCTGTTCCAGCTGCTGTCTATAATTATCCTGCCACTCCACGAGCTTATAAACGGCGTCGTTCAGCTGTTTGAAGTTTTCACCAAACTGTTCAGTAAGATTGTTGTTGAAATCAACAATCACCTGCTTCAAAGCTTCAATCACTTGTTCAGTAGCAGATTTTGACAACGTATCGGCAAAATCCTGCATCTTCAGCCAGAGTTTGTCGGAGAACTCAACAAACTGCTCCTGCTGCTTATCAAACTGTTCAGTAGCCAGATTGCGGGACATCTTCATATTATCATTCACATCACCGCGCATGATCTTCAGCTGCCCAACCAGAGTTGACTCTTCATTACCTACCAAAGATTCCTTCAACTCTTCAGTAGCTTTTAACTGCGCCTGCATCGTGGCAAGAATCTGTTCGGGTGAGGCTTCACTGCCTGATTCTTCCAGTTGTTTTGGTCTAAGCCAGGGAGTCGTTGTTAGTGTTTTCAGCAGCAATGATCCCAGCATGCCTGCAAGACTGGTAAAAAATGCTGTTTTAAGGCCAGCAAGAAGCGGTGGAATACTGGTTTCAATATTATTCTGATCAAACGCCATCAGTCCAAGGACAATACCGAAAAACGTGCCAAAGATACCCAGCGTCGTTAAAAGAGTTGGCGCATAGTTAACAAACTCACTGGCTTTACCTTGTTTTCGAAACACTATTGCTGTGATCAGCGTCAGAATGATAAAAGTCAAAAAGACTATATTAATTGTTGATTCCAGGAATTCCATCTATGACCTTCATGCACGGGTGACCGGTTAATTCTTCAAAGACTAACCATAAAGACTGGGATAAGGGCTGAAATAAAAGATTAAAGCCCTAACCTTAAGCGCAGTGGATACTACCACTTAGTACTACCGTTCGCCCATGAGAGAGATGCGGTCCGTTTTACGTGTTTTTTGCCCTGTATTAGAACTCTAATGACTACAAAGGAATGAACTATCTGTATTGACCCAAGTGACAAGTACTATTTATCGTGACTTTCCTATTGACCGTCATAGCCAGCCTTATTCGAAGACTGGCTATGACTATGTTAAATGCCTGCTTTCTCAGAACTATAAAGAAATCATATTCTATAAATACGACTAGTCAGAAAAAATCATCCTCAAAAGCCAAGTCAATATTCACGCTGTACTGGCTGTACTCCATATTGGTTTCTGCATCCACCAGCTTCAAGGTATAAACCGCTGTACGGTCAAAATCCGAACCAATCAGTTTAAGGCGAGCTTCTCGGGTACGGTCTGCCATATTGTCGGACGCACTATCAAATACTACGGTTTCTTCGCTGGAAACAGTGTTCCCTTGAGCATTTATAATGCTGCAAACAAGAGAACGGGGGATAAACAGCTCCGACACAGCGTCAGTTTGCAAGAAACGAACAGTGTCTATGTTATTGACCAGTTTTATCGGCTGACTGGCAGCAACAGCGCCCACCTTTTGTCTGGTTTTCTTTTCAGCTTGCTGTTTTTGCAACGGTTTTATAACCATTACAGGTACGCAGATTTCCTGAGGCATTGCACCGCCATGCACAAATCGGGCACCACCCATGAAATGAAAACGGTTAACGCCCTTTGGCAATAAAAAGCCGGTATCACAACTGGTACCTGCTGTTACTGAAACAGAGCCTTTCCAGCAATTCTCTTCAGAGGGCAGGTTCGTGCCCAGAATGTAGCGTTTCTTAGCTTCGAAGGCGCTGTCAGGTCGCTGAGTCAGAGCGGTTTTATCAGCAGATACCAGTGCCTGTTGTCTAAATAGAAAGCCATGGTCAGCCGTCAATACAACACGGCTGGCATTCAGCCGGTTGATAATACGACCCACCAGGTCTTCAAGCTCGCCGATTGCATCACGACAGGCTTTCAGGGTTTTATCTTCAGTAGCGGCTTTATCGCCAGTCGCATCAATCGTGTCGTGATAGATATACACGACATTTGCATCTCGTATCTTCTCTCGGCCTTCCTGATTAGACCAACCTAACAGCTCTTTTGCTGACACAGCCATACCCTGATGAGCTACCAGTATTTTATTGCGATTTTCAAGGCCGGCAGAAGACTGACCATCTACAAACACCGTAGCGTTTTGCCGCTGGTCATAGGCCAGTTCTTTATGGGGCAGTAGTGAAGCCATACCTAACTGGGTGTAACTTGGTAATACACCCTGCTGAGAACCTAATTCTGCCTTGAAGCGCTTATGTCCATTGATCGTTCTGGAAAGCTCTTCTGCCACTTCGTATCTAAGGGCGTCACTAACAACAACAAATACCCGTTTAACCTGAGACTGATTCAGTGCCGACTTCACTTGATCCCTGAAGAAGTCCTGCTGAGATAAAGTCCCGGCTATACGCCAATAATCAATGCTGCCCTGCTCAGTTTGTTGCTGTTCCAGTAACCTGTCCCAGGTGAGTCCCAGCTCAAACAAATACCAATTACAGTAAAGCTCTTCAACGGCCTCATCCAGCTGCCTGAGAATATCAGCGCCTTTTGCCTGAACCTTGTCTGCATGCTCATTAAACAAACGATAAAACTGGTCAAATCGGTACAGGTCCGATTCATACGCTGAGTAAATGGCTTCTA
The DNA here is from genome assembly GCF_009653635.1 of Endozoicomonas sp. OPT23. Classification (GTDB taxonomy): domain Bacteria; phylum Pseudomonadota; class Gammaproteobacteria; order Pseudomonadales; family Endozoicomonadaceae; genus Endozoicomonas_A. The sequence continues at coordinate 153,481 of NZ_PPFD01000006.1, forward strand.
TCGATTCAAACGCAAAGCCCTCATTGTATCTTTTACGTATCTCAAACAAGTCACTGGCTGCTTTCAGGGCCTGGTAGATAGCCGTATATTCCGGGCGTATTAAACACCAGTGTCCGGTCATCCTTTGAGAAACAGCATTATCAAACTGGCTACGAGTCAGTGACGGGTCTGAAGTCAGAACAATAGTAACCAAGTATTTGATCACCGCCTGCTCAACGCTTTCAAATGTTGAGCAGTTCAATAAAGATTCAAGAGAACTGTTGCGGATATTACTGGCTACATCCAGCTTATTTTCCAGGTCAGCTGAAATCTTGTCGTATGACTTCGCAAACCGTCGGCTGTCACGCCAGCCACTCATAAACGCAATAGCCGTAGCACGCCCAGATGCTGTCGGTAATACGTTGCTGTTCAGCCAGTTTTTATGATCTCCCTCAAGGGAGTCCCATAACTCGGTAGAAAATAACTTAAGCAGTAAATCGGAAAGAGACGGCTCTTCAGATATGTAACCAAATTGTTCAGCCGCTACAGAAAACAGCGCTGGAAGAAACCCTTGCTTCTCGAGTTTACGACAGAGCGTTTGTGTATTGGACTCGCTGTCAAAAGTATCTGCATACTCGAAAAATAACTTGAGAAGAATCTCGTCGAAACCTGATGACTCTGTGCCCACCAGTACCGCCATCATTTTCAAGTCCAGAGTTGACTCAGACTCAGACGCATCCACTCGTTGTTTCAAGGCGTCCAGTCGTTTTCTGCTCGCAAAAAATGACTGTCGTTGCTGTATATGCCTGCGTAATGACATTTGGCTGATGCCCAACTCATTCAGCAGCATCGAACTTGCATCAGCGTAAAACTGGGTGCTGTATAGACGGATATCCAGTAACCAGTCACTTTCCGGATCGGGTAAATCATCGGCGAAATACAGCAAAAAACGACTTTCAGGTTCATCCAGCTCTATCCGTTTCTTTACTTCGAACGTAGACAAGCCATCCATTGTAAGAACAGTCACTTCAGGTAGTAACAGCGACTCGATGCTCTCTTTAAAGCTCTCTTCAGGGTCATACCAGAAGACAACCCTGTGATTCTGAAACTTGGCCTCTAAGCCCTGTTTCAGTTGTTCAATGTTCATTCTTCATCCTCGTCAGAGTCATCCTCTGCACCAAGATAGTCATCAACAGACCAGCGCTCCATGGCAAACTTAACATAGCGCTCCTCCTGTCGATCACAAAGTTCACTCGCTAATGAGCTGTAGTAATTTTTTGTCCTTCTCATCTCAGAAAGTTCTTCAAGAGCTTCTTCAGTATCATCTTTTGTCAATTTGACATGCGCTAATTCAGTTATTTGGTGGTCACTATTCTCACCGAAATAGACGGCTATCTTATCCTCAATATCCTGGTTACTGGACTGGATATTAATTCCTAGTTCCAACAAGCAAAAATTACCTAAGCGGCGTTTTTGAAACTGATCCTGAAAACGGTCGTTTTCACCTTCATTACTGCGGTTTTCAGTAGCCCATATATGTTCAACAGAAAAATAATCATTGGTCTTTTTGTCTGACGGTTTGAGCAGTATCCGATCAATGCTGATGGTTTTTTTGGGCTGTAGATATGACTCGTAGCTCATAAGAAAGTAGCGCAGACCCGTCCATTTATAAAAATCCATCCAGTTTTCATTTTCATCAAGATAAAATGATTCTTCAAACAACCCGTCACTGCAATGATGTTTAATGAACTGAACAAGCATAACTTCTAACCACAAGTCATAGTTGTTTATGTTCCTATCACTTGCAGCGAAGCTCCACTCTTCTTGCCATGGGAGATTTTCATAATATTCAATTGCATAACCAAAAAGGTCCCCCTGTCCTGTATCTGAGCGTTTGGTAATATTATTTGCCAGATAGACCCTGAAATTGAGTATTTCCAATAATTTCAGGTGGTTCAAAGCAGCTGAACCTTCTCCTTTGCTCCTGATTAAAACAGCCAGAATCAGAGGCATGATTGAGGCGTGGTGGTTCTGAGCACGTAGCAGTTCAAGACTGTCAGCGAGTTTTTGTTCCAGCTGGACAGTTTCAGGAGCGTAGAGTGCTTTATACCAGTAAGCTGCGGACGTCATGAAACTAACAAAACTTTTTAGTTGCTCACACGCATCGGCCTTAGATTCATTCGTCTGACAAATAGAATCCACATCAAACTTCTTTTTTAACTCTTTGTAGGAGTTATGAGATTCACTCTTATTAAATTGGAAAAAGACAATGGCACAATAACGCAGGAAAGCTGATTCTTCCTGATTTGACGTTTTCCCTGCGGCTGTCAGTCCCCGTAAAATTTGAGCCCATGAGTCATTAATATACTCACGTAACTGACCAGTTCCCATTTTGGCACAGCAGTAGATAAGGTAATTTTTAACTTTTTCCAGCTCGCTGAGATCCTTACCCCTGTTATTGATTACTTCAAACATAATCCCGACTTCAGCATCATGCATAGGAGCATAAACTATAAACCCTAGTCTTTTCAGAACAACATTTAGCAATTGTTCCAATGTTGATGTGCTATTTTTCAGGTGTCCATTGATCCAGCGTTCTATGATTTTTCGAGCTGATAATAGGTTTTTATGAGCATTTAATGTCGCCGGATACTCTCTTTCGCTCTCGCTACCGAGTACTACATTTTCAAAAAATACTCGGGTTTCATTATTAAGCTGTAATACAAAATACTCATTACCAACATCACCCCTACAGTGATAAAGGCTCTGTAATTCTTTAAAATACTTCTTGTCTTCAACCTTATTGATAAGACAACCCACTATAATAGCCAGCGTCGTCAGCCGTTGTTGTCCATCAACAACCTCATAAACAGGATTGTCATTGTGATTACCGGCTGCCGTAACTACCAATGTGCCCGTGTAATGGCTTGAAATTACTTCAGACTCTAATCCAAGCAAGTGATCAATATCTTTAAGAATGTCATCGACCTGGGGCTTTTCCCACGCGTAACCGCGCTGGTAATCAGGAATTCTAAAGTAACTGTTCGGTAGGATTTCGGATAAAGACTGAAGCGGTACACCCACTTTTTTCATTATTACTTCCATGATCGGCTGGGTTTATTCCACTCCAGCCGAGATAAATGTCATTAAGTTAATCAGCTTACCGTTTCAAAAAACTCAGCCGGAATATCATCAAAAAAACGGCAAAATGGATCAGAACCCACCAATGTCACACTCTGTTTGGCACGAGTCAGCGCAACATACAGGATTCTACGCATCAGGTTCATTTCATCAGGTCTGTCTTCTTCAGGCAGGGCTTCGAGCAGGCGACCTGGGTATTGAGCGTCGTGTAACCCCATAACAACCACATGATCAAATTCAAGCCCCTTAAGTTGGTGATAGGTAGTTACAACCACTCCTCCACCGAATTTACCCAGGCTGGCCCCCTTGGCATTTTTTGCCTTCACACCCAGCTTTTCCAAAGCCTTGGTGGCTGGATATAACTGCCGTGTAAAGGGTAATGCAACAGCAACGGTGGTTGTTCGCATCAGCTTAAACTCACGGGCAATATGCTCGTAACCCCGTTCATAAGAGTGCCTGGGGTCAGAACCAATTACCCGTGTAACCACAGGACCATTTTTTCTCGGCGCTACGGGGACGGTGTAATCAGAACTTGCTGTCACATCGTTATCTTTTAAAAGACATTCAGCTACTTGCATAATCTGGCGAGTAGTTCGGTGGCTTGCAGAGAGTCTACGGGAACGTCCCCCCATCACCTGTATACCCACTGAGGACCAGGTGAAGCTTCGGCGATAGATTTTTTGCGCAAGATCGCCCGCAAGACTCAACGACACTCTGGGGATTTTTACAGCGGCCAATAACCAGCTTTTATCAAAATCCTGAACCTCGTCAACCATCACATGATCATATCTGAGGCTTTCAGGAAGATCTGTCGCCTGCTGCTCCATAAGAGCCCTTAAAATCAGCCCGGCCGGGTTGTCATAGTCTTCCTGTTGAGTCTCTTCCAGCCACTCCTGATACAATTCGAAAACGAACCAGACAAATCTACGGTCTTCATTTGAAACACGAATCGCCGTTCCCCGGCCAATACGTTCAATATCAAGGTATTCATTAAGGTGAGTGACATGCTGACCAAATAACCAGGCTATTTCATCACTCCACCAGCCAAGCAGGTGCGGAGAAGCTTTTAGGTCATAAAGGCGGTGTTCACCCAGCTCGTCACGCCCTTCTTCAATCAGTTTTTTAAGCTGTTCAGTCCGTGACTTACTATTAATCCAACCGACAAAATCAGCACCCAGTTCTTTGGCTGCAACCCGAGACCAGTCATGAAAGGTTCGGACATCAATATCCCCTTTCATGCCTGCCTGTTGAAAAGCATTTTTCACATACGCACAAAGAGCCGTGTTATAAGTCAAAAACAGTAAGCTGCCCTTGTTCATAGCAGACAGCATTCGGCCTGCCCGAGCCGCAAGAACCGTTGTTTTACCGCTGCCTGCTTGCCCCCTGATCAGCAAGTGCTGGAAAGGGTCAAGGTCGATAATGGATTGCTGTTCAGGAGTAAAGGTGATCGTTGGCTGTGCAGGCTCAATGGGCACGACTACGGATTCAGTCGTTTTAGGCTTAGAAACATTCGGTGAAGAGTGCCCAACTAAACTCCATTGATAGGAACTGTCTACGGAAGTCTTCTCTCCCGACTTAAGGCGGTATAGAGCAGAATTTACATCACTGCGATCAACATGAAGACCGAATTCATCAGCAAGTACACTTGCAAGTTTTCGTGCCTTCACTGGGGCATGTAGTGATAAAAGCTTCAGTAGTTGCCGTTCAAGTACCGCCTGATCCATAAACAGATGCCTCTGGTTTTCCTTAATAGAAGTTTTCAGCCGTGTATAGGTTAACAAATTTCACACGCCGCGCCTTGTTAAAAGCGAGCTAAGAGTTAGATTCATTACCGTGATGTTTTAACACAACCAGCAGGATAAAAATTTCCGTTTTCTCTGCACCAACAGACTCTAAAGCAGAGCCCGTCGATACACGAGAATAAAAGAGATGAAATCAAGCAGGTTTCTTGCCAGTAACCGCCTTCACATCATGAAGCAAACCACCAAACTTGCCGTAGTTCACCTTCACCCCATCATCCAGATCCAGCGAAATTCGCCTATCCGCATAATGCTTCAGGTTGTCATCAAAGGCGCGCAGTTCGGTGAGCTTTTTCTCCAGCGCGGTTTGCTGCTTTTTCAGCTTATTGGCTTCGGCGGTGCTGGAGGCACGCTCAACCTGTTCGTCCAGCTGTTGCAGGGTTGCATCGTATTTGCCTAACAACGGTGTGACATACTCGGTACGCATCCGTGCCAGTGTGCCTTCGTTGTAACGGTGCAGGTAGACCAGACACTCAAAGGCTTTCTGTTTACCCGAGCTGAACAGCCAGTAGATCGGGCGTTTTTTGTAGGTGCGCAGATGATCTTTGTAGAACTGGGTAGACAGATAACGACGGATGGTTTCCAGTGCGCCTTCGGTCTTTTTCGGTTTGATGCCGTACAGGCAGAGGCTTTGGGCGACAAAGTCCAGATTTTCGTTAACGCTCTCCTCACCCCAGACGGTTTTTACAAAGTCACGGAACCGGTTGGTGGCGTCGTCACCAAACCAGGGTTCGTCCAGCATGGGAATAATACCGTCGTCGTCTGCCGGGAAAGTCTGGTAGGCGTTTTCTTCCACTAGTTTGTTGAAACCTTCGTTACCGGCATGGGCGTAGACCAGACCTTCACGGTCGAGGGAATAGCGGCCCATCATGCAGCCGATGCTGTAGCTGATGAGTTCGGCTAGGGTGTCGGATTGGAAGCGGTTTTCCAGCTCTTGATCGGTAGCGTTTTTGCTGTTGTAGCGGTAATGGGGGTTAACTGTTAAAGTGATCTGCTCAATAGGAATTGAGTTTGATATTTCATTTTCAATTTTGGCAATTTTATTTATTTCACTAAAAATAAGTATTTCAATTTCTCGACAATAATGAACATTTTTAGAGGAATTAACTTTGAACAGCTCATAAGCGCTTGGAATACTCTTCACTTTAAGTTTTACAAGTGAATTTAATTTGCACCCCCACGCTCTCTCAAACCCATTCCAATCCTCACGGTGATATTTTACTAAATCACATACTTTATCCTTTAAAGAATCATTGAAGTTCACAACAACAGGTATTTTTTCTAACTCACCACTCGTAAATGACATTGAAGGAGTAAGCATTGACAAACATTCATGCGATAAATTTGAATTCATTTGAGCAAGAATAGACTCCCTCGAATAATTCGATTTTAAGAAACCTGACCTGCCAGTATCATCGAATGTAAAACCGCTATCCATCCATCTTGCCGCAAATCTACCGGATGATAGCTTCGTCCATGTTACTCCTGACTGAAAATATTTCTCAGTATTTCTTGGTGCTGATCTTAATTTCCCTTGATCATTTCTAAAATTTCTTATCTCATAGCCATCATTTTCCCAATTGACAATAATTGAGTTATTTCCAAACCATTTTCTGAATTCGCCGCCACTATTACATGGAAACCACTTCTTATTACTAATTTTGGCTTCTTCGTTGCTTGAAGCACAATATTCAATATTTTCTATTGATACCTCAAACCAAAGCCGTTGGAATTTCTCATTATCACCTGTAGACATACCTGCATTTAGATCTAAACATTCAGATAAAAGTTTGCCTGAAAATAGATTTCTGAAATCATGACTAACCCAATAAGAAATTGGACATCCCGGTATCTCTTTAAAATCCTCAGGCCTCGCTTCAAAGAACCAGCTACATGTTCTATTTTCAATTGCTTCAATAGTTTTAGGTGCTTGGCTAAGGTGTCCTTTGAAGTCTGAAAGCCTTATATATCCGCCAGTAAAGCCACTCAGATGTTGTTTACTAATGGTAAATGTACATACTGGAATACATGCTGGAGCAAATGCATTGTACTCAAGCTGAATTAAGCTTGTTAAAGTGTGCTTATTAACTATATCCTCACGGAGTTTTTCGTAAGAACTTAAAAACATCCATACATAAGGGGTAACTAATCCAAGATCAGCGCTTTCAACTCCTAACTCTAAACAACGTTCTATAAAAATGGAAAACAGATCAGATTTACTATTTGGGTATTTTGTTTTCGAAAGAATCTTTAAATCAGCATTCATACCCTTACCACCCATATACGGCGGATTTGCCACAACCGCATCATACCGCTGAGCCAACACCCAAGCCTGCCGCACAAAAGGCACCAACACCTTAGCCGCCGGTTTCTGCACCGTATCCCCTCTTTCAGCCAGCTCCCGCAACTGATCCAGCAAAGCTTTCAACGGTTCAGCCAGTGACCCAGGCACATCAATCAGGGAACCAAAGGTTTTCGCCTGTTCAAACCGTTGTAGAATATCCGCCAGCAGTTGATAGTTTTCATCCTGCACTGCTATCTCAGAGCCTGTTTCCTCAAACAAGCCTGTTGATGTGCCATGCCCTGCTTTACCTGTCAGATTCAGCGCATTCCAAAGCTTTGGCAAATTCAGGTGTGCAGTTTCCTGCAATGACAAAATATTCAGTTTTATCTCACGGGTGAAGATACGACGGTCGTCGTTGCGAGCCATCATCATCAGGGCAAAACCCGCCAGTTGCGCCGCACGGTCATCAATATCCAGACCAAACAGGTTGTTTTCCAGAATCAGTTTGGGAATATCCCTTGGCCGCTCACCCTGTTCTTCGTAAATGGCTTTCAGTACGTTATAGGCTTCCACCAGAATATGACCGGAGCCACAGGCCGGGTCGAGCACTTTGATGGTTTTCGGGTCGATACTTTTTGGGGTGATATCTTTTAGTTGCTTATTAACTTCGTCCGTCTGTTCGGCAGGCTCGATGTAGTATTCCATCTCGCCTTTTATGGCGGAATCCGGATAGGTTTGCAGCCACTGGCGACCTACGGAGTTCTGTACCAGATATTTCACAATCCAGTTCGGGGTAAACAGCTGGGTGGCGGCGGGAATATCTTCGCTCTTCACCACCTTGCCAATGACTTCATCCTTTTTCTCGGAAATATAAAACTGATACAGCCAGCCAATGACTTCTACCTGCTGCCAGTCTTCTTCCGGTAGTTCGTTCACCAATGAACGAATCAGGGAATCGGTGCGGGTGAGGTTGTCGGGCAAGAGCAGTTCGGTTTCATCATCAATGGCTTCAAACAGAAACGGCATGGCTTTATGTAACTGATGACATTGCGCCTGCAACAACAGTCGATACAGTTCTTCGTCTTTGTTGTTGAGCTTGAGGTCGAGTACGGCGTTGCGGTCAACTTCCAGATCAGCCGCAGCATCGGCGGCGTGCTGCAAAATCTCAAAATCTTCCAGCACCTTCAAACCATGCCCAAGGTAGTCATGGACTTCCATATAACGAATGGCGCACAAGCGGTTGAACCAGCTATAGGCCACTTGTTCCATCAGTGCTTCAAAGCCCTGACGCTGCACTCGTTCCACCAGCCGCTGTCGTAAAGGCGCAAGGCTGGAAGAAAAGGTTTTGCTGCCAATCTGCATAACCTCACCAGTGACCTTTGCTTCGTCAATGGTGGTGTCTGAATGAATACCAAACAGTGTCGCTTTTGCGGTAACCGCATCAATAAAGGCCGTACGCGCTTTAGGCGCATACTTTTTAATTCGGGAGGTGTTCATAGAATCGAACCTGGAAATGGTCTCTTCGCAAGAGACTGAAACATAGAATGATTCTATTGTACCAGTGGATGAGGCTTCATAGGTAAGGCCGTGTGGCGCAAATTTTCAGGGTGATTTGATCCAAAGCTCTGGATGGGAGTGTGATGATTTTCGGGTATGCATTCCCATGCAGAGCGTGGGAATGCGATCACTGAGGCTGAGCCTGCCTGCCAGATTGGCTTATGGGTATTAGTTCTGACTTAATCAGATAACAATCACGCCTTTCAAAACCAGCCCGAGTACAACAATAGCGGAGCTGACGAGAACAAATCCTCCCCCACAAGCGTATCGTGTTGTACGAAGGTTCGACTCAAGTTGCTGTTTTTCTTCTTTCCAGTTTTGTTCCTGACGAGAAATGTCAGCCGCTCTCTGTGTCTCCAGAGCGTTAATCGACTCGGTCAATTTGCTGTGGCTGTCATCAAACCCGACGTTCAATGCTTTTAACCTGTCGTCCGTTTTTTCCTGCAGTGCCAGCAAGTCTTCTGATGTCTGACTTTGATTCGCGGTTACCTGTTGGCCCAGTGTCGATAAATCATGACCAAACTGTTTTTTCAGTGTCTCTATGGATTCCTGGTTTTCAATTTGTTGTCCGTCAAACAGCTTCCTCAACTCACTCTGGGCTTCCTGCCACTGGTTCTGTTGTTCTGCTAACTGTTGGTTTTGCGCGTTGCGATCGTCTTCCTGCTGACTGTTTAGTCGAGCCAAGGTTTCATCAATGACTGTCATCTCTTTTGACAGTTGCACATTATACTTTTCTCTGGACTGCTCTGACTCTGCAACCTGGGCAGAAAGCGCCTGATACTCACCAGACAGAGACTGCTGGAAATCAGTTAGTGTGGCATGCTGCTGTTGAGTAAGATGCGCCATCTTCTCAATCACATCTTCACGAAGAAACTTGATGACGGCCAGTCGTTCATCAAATTCTGCCAGCAAGTTCGTCTTCGTCGCTTTTACTTCTTTAGCAATCTGAATAAGCTTTGTCGCACCTTCTTCAGTCAAGCCTTTTAGCGCAAAATACTCTTTGACCAGCTTGTTCAATTCCTGATTTTGTTGTTCAAGATCTGTTTGCTGACTGGCGAGATCTTCAGAATTGCTTTTCAGCTGGGCCGTCTGCTTCTGAATTTTGGACTGCTGACTTTTCAGATCATCCTGCTGACTCGACAGCATTCTTGATTGCTCGATGCTTATCGCCATCAACTGCCCCAACTTCTTGGAGAAGCGAGCTTGTAGTTCCTGGGCATCCAGCTGAGCTTCTTCCAACTCATCCGAGTTCCACCAGCGGGCTATTGCACTTCGGCTTTCATGTTTCTCACGAGCATTCTTCAGGTTATCGAGTTCTTTGTAATCCGCAGTAAAGCTTGCAATCAGTTCCTTCACCTGCAGCTGACTTTTAAGGCTGTCTGGCAGATTAACCCCTGCCATGGATTTTATAATATTGCTCACTTTACATCCTGATTTTCAAGCTGATAACTATCCAGTAATGCATCCAGCTCTATCCCTCTGTCACGAGTGCTTTCATAGCCGGCTGATAACTGGTTTAAGGTATGAGTGCGCTCACCCAGTGTTCTGGACAAAGAATGTGACATCTGACGATAAGAGCGGGCAGTATCCTGAAGGTCTGCTTCAATCAACAGGTAACCTTCACCTATGGCCTGATATTGAACAGAGTTCTGATACTGACTTTGTATCCAGTTAGCCATCGACTGAATATTATTTTTAGTCGCATCAAGGTTCGATTCAATGGCTTGTAAAAATTCAGTACCGGAAGAGGACAGCCAATCAAAAAAACGATCAAGTCCATACATCATTACCGCAGCACTGATACCCGTCAGCACAGCAGTAACACCCGTAGCAAATATATCGCCCAGTGGCGCCAATACGGGCACTGTCAGAATAAATCCTTTAATCGCTTCTTCAAAAAACAGACCAAAGCCCGTGGTAATCACACCAGCCAATATCTTTGTGGCCTGTCGTGCAACTTCAATACGAGGGGTACCTTCAGGAGGGTTAATAACCAGTTTTACTGCTTTATAGATTCCGCTGATGCTCTCGCGGATAATAGTGACCACTTTGGCTGAAGTTTTGACGACAGTATTAATCATAAATGTCAGCAAGTTACTGATAAAACCTTGAATGCCACCACTGAAGGCCGCTTCCAACGCTGTTTTCATTTTGTTTTTAACCCGAACGGCTACCCTTTTGGCGGCCTGTAAAACGTGTTCAACAATGTTATCGATACTGCGGTTTTTGAAAATCACCGTAATTTCGTTAAAAACACCACTCACGAATTCATGCAGTAATACACCCATGGCTTGACGAAGGGCATTTTTCCCGGCTTCCGATGCTCCTGTCTGTAGCAGTTCTGTTCCCTGCTTCTGGATTTGAGCTTTTAATTGATCGGATTTAATGGCTTCTTTTGCGTCATTGTTGGTTTTTTCCATTAATTCAAGATCAACACCAAAGGACTCGGCATTGGTTTTACCTGGATCAGCCTTACGCTGGGCATTCGCCCATTCCATTTTTTCCTTGTCCTGAAGCGACTGATTAACGTTGCTTTCACAAGGTTTCAGGTTCGCATCCTGATTGGCCATCTGAATGCGCTCTTCCTGGTTCATATAGAGGTGAGATTCAGCAGCGGTCTCTATTGTTTTCGCAGCAACCACATGATCCAGATGCATTCTGCCGTCTTTCGGCAGTTCGTTACCAGTATAAGCACTGATGACCGGGTCATCAGATTGCAGGATATCTTTGCGGGTTTGACGGAAATCCCGATCGTATTCTTTTCTGTCGTAATTGCCGTTATTTTTCACGTCGTTATATTGTTCATAACGAGCCTGATCTTCAGCCGTTGCTGTCACTCCATTTTCAAAATTATGAAGCGTTGTAACATTGCCACCCTCTTTGTCGTCAAACATGGCTGGAGTAAGTCCAAAAGGGCCAACAATCTGTTGTAACACCTGGTTTCTGCAACTACTCAATAATTCATCAAGGCGCTGATTTCGTAATTCTGAACGAGTTAATACTGATGGATCCGTCCGGAAACCCGTCATTATTTGTTATCTCCAAGAGTTTTTAGTTTTTCGGTAGAACTGGTTTTTGAGAAAATGACCGTTCAGGAATACCGCTATGTCGAACATATACGACGAGGGTTATATTAACAGGCTAATAATACGAGATGGAGGGGTAAAAAAGGTATAAGCAGTTATTCTAAGTCGGTTGTGATAAAACAAGTACTTGTCTTTCAGAATGGGGGTTAATAGTCAACAGTTACACCAGCCTAAGTTCTATTTTTCCCCTCGGGTATCACTTTTTAATGATCATCAGTTCAAATATCTTCCTTCTGACATTCGTTCACTCACAACGAACAATAATCAGCAAGGAGCTCTTCTCATGAAAAGCGAAACCTGTTTTGGCAAATTGTCAGGTTCACCTCTCTCCGTATATTCTTCAGAATTAGAAGCTCATAGTGCTGCTGAATACGCCAGTGCTCAATATAACAATGCACTTACACCCTACCAGTGTAATCGCTGCAACTTGTGGCACCTCTCTCCATTAAATAGACATACCCCCAGTAAGAAATGCAGTCATTGCACTGGTTCCGATGGCCGCCCAAAAGAAACTTATGAAGGAATGGGGCAGGCTCTTCTCAGAGCCAATATCCTGCATGAAGAACAAGGTATAAGGCTAAATATTTATGCTTGCCCGAACAGTTCGGGCTGGCATTTAACCAAAAACGATATCTAATCATTCATTTATCTGCTGCTGTAACGAGTTATTTTTCAGCAGCAGATAAATGATGTTTAAAATGCAGCTTATACGTTTCAAAAGCAGCAATAAGCTGCTGGGGGGATAACTCCTTATCCGGGTTTTCTGAGCGTTTTTGGTCGGCTTCGCAATCGCGAAGTAATCGTGTCATAAACGATGCAACTCTGTACAAACCGAGGTTCGCCTGTTCGGAATAATACAGACCACCTGCCTCACATAATTTTTTCAGCCAATCCATTACAACCTCATCTTTGGCAATTCTGTGCTTTGCCCGAAGATCATGAATTTGTCGTAATGTATATTCGTGATGTGTCTCATCATCTCTTTCTTTATCTGAAACAGTCTTCTCTTTTGCTATAACTGCTGCCATTGCTTGCCAGGTTGTTAAGCCACATTCTGTTCGCCAGCGTAATAATAATTTGTCTAATGGCCAAATAATGTTCCCCTCGCGGAATTCCGGCAAAATATCCACGATGGCACTCTGATGTTTTGTACCTGTCAAATGACAGCTATCACTATTGGCAAGCCATTCAACTTCCAGGCATGCCAATATATCCATCTGTAAACTTATCCCACCATGAAATACTGAATGTTTAAACTCAACATTTGCCTCAATATCATCAACTATATTATCAATATCTGTGTGTTTTGATACTGTCTCAAAACTATCCAGACCTGTTAACGGCAAAGCGTATTTTTTATAGTATTCAGTTTGGGTAAACTTCGCCGTAGCCAGATCGACAGGGCAGTTAGATCGCCCTTCAATAAATGCAATATGTTCTTTGTTCAAGAGCTGTTCGACAAGTGCAAGCGTGTTAGGGAAGAATCGTGCTCCGTACTGTCTTCGAAAACCAAACAATATACTACGCCAGGCTCCATTACGAGCAGTCCACTCTTTTTTACCTTCGATAAAGACCTTTATATCCTCATCAGAGGCTCCCAGTTTTGTGAACGCTTTTCTATAGAATTTAAGAAGTTTATTAGCAGAGGTGTCAGTGGCATTCCAAGGTTCGTTTAATAACTTACGAAGCGTCTTTTCTGTAGGCTGGACTTTGACACCTGTTAGATCAGAAATTTTTGTAAATATTTCTGTCCCCTTAGCTATACCCCATAGCTCAAGTGCCAACTCAGGACAGTTAAAAAATAACGGACTGGTAAAACCTTTTTTGACCCAATTATTCATTATGCTTCAATTACATCTCAGATTTTTATTAATTCGATAGTACGTTAGTTTTACCTGAAAACGCCGTTTTTCCCGTGGAGTATCACTAACAGCCCAACAGGTTCATCAGTAGTCTTGAACACGCAGCTCACAGAGCCGCTGCAAATTCATTTAAATGACTAAGGAATTATTATGAGTAACAGTAACAAGAATACTAATGGAAACGGTTCCGGAAAAACTCCTACCCCACAAAATCCATATAGCCCTGGAGGAAAGCCAAGCACTACTGGCAACCCCTCTGGTAAAGGTCGATGGAACGGTCCGGCGAAAAATAAATAAGTCATTGTCTGCAAACGACACAGGCTAATTTTTACTCATTTACTGGCTGCAGAAAATCAGAGCGCTCTAATTTACTGCAGCCGTCTTTACTTCAGATCAGGTTCTGATTATCGAATCCGTATCCGATCCCCATCTTCCACTGCTTTCATCAATTCTTTACGAATATTGTCCAGATAAGCCTCGACCTGCTCTTCCGTTTCCAGATAATGGCGAGGTGCTACTGAGTCCGGACTGAAGCTGATGGTCCGTTTGACATAAACCGGTGCAGCAGGTTCGGCCACCTGAGGTTTTGGCTTTTCAATGGTCTTGCCTGCCACTGACTTTGCCTGTACGACAGGTTTGGATGCGGCTACCGCTGCCAGCCTCTTCTTCTGTTCTTCCTCCAAACGTTTACGTTCTGTTTCAACGTATTGGTTAATCACCAGTTCTGCATCTTCTTCATGGTCTGATGCTTCATTTTGGGCACTGAAAATCTCGGCAATGGATAATTGCTTTTCAATGTTCTTACGGCAAAGTTGCAACTTCCTCAATGCGGTGTTTCTGAGGTTGTCCGGAGCGGATACTTCTTCCAGTTGCCCATTGATACGCCCCAAGCGTTCATCAATGCGACTGAGTGCATGTTCACGCTTTTCAGACAACAGCCTTTCGTTAACCGTCCGAACCTGTTCAATCAGACGATTTACCTGACTGATACTGTTGTAAGGCGAAGCGTTGCTATAGATAGCTTCCAGCTTTTGCAGAGCACTGGCTGCAACGGCTTCTTTCTCCAGAGCCGCCTGGTTCAGTTTGAAATCGCTGTTCAGTGCTTTGGCCAGCTGTTGCCAGGTATTGAACTGGGAAGAATAGAAATCATCTACGTCTTCAAAATCTTCTGAAAACTCATCCAGGTCACCAGCTACTTTAAGCAGGTGCTGAATCATCCGAAAGCTGTCTTTATTAGCAAGAATACCCGACACTAATGTCAGACCATTTTGTATGACATCTTTGCCAGGGAACTGCCCTGTCTGGGATTTGTTGTCACAACTTTTCAGCGTATCCTGCCACTTATTGAGCTCATTTCTCAGGCTTTCATCCAGTGCTTTTTCGCCCGTGCCCGTGAATGTTTTACTGAAAAGATCTTTATACAGTTTTGCTGCTTTAGTGAGATCACGCTCTTCATGCTGCCGTATTCTTTGAAGACGTAAATCAGGCCAGCTTCTTCGACCGGTCAAACGATCATAAACCCTGTGCCGTGGCAGCTCTTCCTTGTTGTAGATAAAGTTAATCTTACCGGCCAGTGCCAGCCTTGCCTGTAGCAAAAGCACTTCATCATCGGGCCAGCCATAAGGGCGGTGAGTAAAATGATGAACAACATCCTTAACGGATACTGGCTGATTCAACTCAATTTTCAGGCTTATGTATTGCTCTACTTCTTTGGTTGCCTGGGGATTGCACTGAGCATCACCCATATCAAAACCCAATTGAGCTATATCGTCCGCTGCCAGAACTGAACGTATTTCCTGATTAATATCACTCTGGGTTGGTTTCAGCATGCCCAGTTTCGCAAAGGTATTCTGGATCACATAACTGTAGGCTTCTTCCACCATACCCGATGGCGCTGAAGCTCCGGGATTAAAACGAGAGCCAATCACAAAAAACTCTGCTTCTCTGAACAGGTCTTCAAATTCGTGCCGTAGCCGTTTACTTCGCTCATTATTTTCCAGCGATTTTTCACGGATCAAATGTTCCTGCTCTGGACGCTGCCCGGAATTTACCTTTAGGAATCGATCAGTTTTCACAAAAGTTTGAAGTTCATCCCACAAGCGTTTGTTTTCGCCCAGTTTAATCAGGACACAACCGTTGGATTCGTGGGAGTGTGCCAGACACTGTTGCTCATTAAACTGGGTGTACGTGCTGTCCAACGGGGAGATAACCCGAATCACCAGATCTTCGAGATTAGCTCCATCTCTTGGGTGACCGTTACAGAACCGGCTGACTTTGAAGTCCTGCTTATTTTCCGGATAGCGGTACTGATTTTTACGTTGCAGTACCTGATCGAAAATAAGTTCAGATAATTTCCGAGTTTGTTCTGCAGACTCTACGTCAGTATGGCGAATCTCGTTTTCAATCTCTTTTTCTTCATTGGTCAGGAATATATATTCATCACCATTGCGGGCAATCAACAGCTGTCGTTCAAGGCGATTGAGGCTTTCTTCGATCTGTTTGCCCAGTGAAATTTTATCGACATCAATTTGATCAATAGAAAGTGTCACCAGATTATCAAGTGTGCTTTTCACCGTATCCACATAACGAATAAGGAACAGGGTCTTGAGCATCTGACCATCAAACTCTGACAGAGTATCCAGTGTACAGGCCTGATCAATGGTTCTTTTAACCGCAGGTTCCAGAAAACTCTCAATAGCACTGTAGAAGCAATAAAACGGAATCAGTGCTCCCACTTCACGGTTGCGTATTTGTTTGGCTGCTGACTGGAAAGCGTCCAGCAGAGATCGCTCACCCATTGCCAGATGTTTACCCGTTGCACCCTTGGTACGGATGGATTCAAACACTTTTTGAACCAGTGGGTAGTGATACGGGACGAACGGATAGTTATCGACAAACGAAATGGTGTCTTTGTAACCGGATAATTCAGCTGTCGTCGTTTTATCAAACATCAACTGATTACGAATGATGTCGCCTTTCTCGGCAAACCGTCGAGACAACTCTGCTTTCGCTGTTTCGTTTTTCTCCAGCAAACGTTTTTGAATGACTTCGTTAGTATTGGAACTGGAGAGAGAAATACGGGTGTAAAATCTGCCCTGAATCTTTGAAAAGTCGTTACCTTTACTGGTACTGAACTGCCCCAGTACGGCATCGATATCGGCCTGCGATGTTACAACGACCCAGGCTCGCCCTTTACAAATAGTGCCCAGTTCTTCAGTAATCGTCTGCAGTTTGAGCATCATCTGGGTGTTGTCACCGATGAACTGACCCACTTCATCCACAAGGAACAGAACGTTTCTGTCGTTCTGGCTATCGATGTACTCTTTTACCCATTTGCAGAAGTTCTTTATGTCCAGAGGAAAATTGGACTCGAGCTGTTCGACCCACTGTCTTGTAGATTCATCACTTTGCCCTGTAGCGAACGCAAGTGCTTCTGACATATCGTCACGATAGAAGTCGTATGCATCACGCTCTTCTTCCCATGTGGATACCGTCAGACTGGCAAACTTGGCTTTAAATGCTTCAAGCTGATTTCGCTTGTCCAGCTCTCTTTCCAGGTGGGCTATATGAGCATGATCACCACAG
Organism: Endozoicomonas sp. OPT23; assembly: GCF_009653635.1. GTDB lineage: Bacteria > Pseudomonadota > Gammaproteobacteria > Pseudomonadales > Endozoicomonadaceae > Endozoicomonas_A. Next base: position 170,774 of record NZ_PPFD01000006.1, read on the forward strand.
TAGCCCAGCTTCTCATTGAACACCTTCAGGAATACCTTGAGTATTGCGTCTTCTCTGTCTTCAGTGTTCGCTCTGGAGTCAATATTGAACAGCATCACATCAGTGGGTTTGGTCACTGCACTGTGAATATCGTTGTAAAGTACTCCGTCCACTTTGCCATCGAAAAAATCAATCGCTTTAAGAGGAACCCCTTCTTTATCTACTTCCCTGTTTTCCAGCAGGTAGGAAAGAATCTTAATGAAGTGGGATTTACCCGACCCAAAGAAGCCTGAAACCCAAACACCAATTTTCCCTGCGATGGAGGCATCCGTCATACCACTGACAGCGGGCGTGTAAGTCTCAAAAAAGTTTCGGAAGTGCCTGTTCAGTTCTTCAGTAACAACGTACTCATCCAATTCTATGGATACGCTTTCTTTGTCCAGCTGTTCTGCTTTTACAACCCCGTTGATACTACGGGTTAGCTTTTTAACAAATAAATTTTCAATATTCATAACATCTTTCATGGCTCTGTCCATTCGTTTTGATTACTGGTTCACTACGGAGCCAGAGCCATCTTCAGGCACAAGTTTAAAGGCACGATAATAGTTTCTTGATTCGATCAGGCCGAAAGGCTGAAGATCAAGGCCGCTGTATACACCAGGATAAAAAAGCACGAGCGGTGTATTGCCCATTTTTGCCTGCAGGGCATTCAATAATTCATGACCACGAAGTAAGGGCCAGACATTACCAAGTCCGGTAAGAATGACAAACTGTTGCCCGCAAGGATCAAATTTCTGGCTGATAAAATCAGCGATACGCTTCTGATCAAGTGGCGCTTTTAAAGCATCTTTTAATACTGAAGCGCCTTTAGCAACTTCTCTGACAAAGGCTTTATCCAGAAGCCTTCTGGCTTCCAGCATTTCAATAACTATTTCAAAGAGATTGATAACCACAAACTGGTAGCCACGTTTTTCAAGTCGCTGAACCATTTCACTGGTGTGCGCTCTGACAGACAGTTCGTATTCAGGCAAATAATCAAAGATCCAGAACCCGATTTCATTACCCAGTCCTTCATTGTTCAGAAACTCTTTACTTTCAATTCGCTCCTGAATGAGGTTCAGTCGATTCTGAATCTGTTTAGATGCTTGCTTCATTGTGTGCACTCCATGGCAGACTGCAAATATTGCCAGTGCGGCTGAATGTTTTTCATCTTTCCCAGATGTTCGATTACGGTCAACACTTCGGAGACAGGGTATACCGTTTGCAGGGACATACTCCTCGACGAGCCCAGATAACCTGTTGAAACCAACATGCTAACCAGATTGGACCCTGCTTTTTTTAAGGTGCTTTCAGAATATTTTTCAAGGCCTTCTACACGAGAAGAGTGCTGCTGTATAAAGTCAGACCAGGCTCCGGTAGGGATTTGAGGTTGGTACATTCGGCGAGCTTCACCCAGAACATCACTCATAAAATGGCAGGCTGCAGGAGATTTCACCAAAACAGCAAGGAGAATCAGCTGTCTGGATGCAACTTCATCATCTGACACTATCATCTTGAGAAAGTCAGGCCCCATAGGTTCAAGGCGACGACGTAACCCTAATGCCACTCTAATGGAGGTATGCACAGATGACTTTTGCAACAGGTTTCGAGCTTCAATTTGCTCTTTCCATTGTTCTGCATCAGGGTTTGTAAGAAGTAGTTCCGCAATTAAACGACTTTCCCGAAGCCTCATACTGCCCGTCGTAAGATCACTCAGCCAATTTCTGGCGTTCATTTGACCTTCTCTCCTGTCGAACGATCTGTTTCTGCTGCACCACCAGAGCGCACCCAGATATCAATTTCCGGAGTTTGGAATTTCCAGAGTCGACCTACTTTGTGAGCTGGCATCTCACGATTATTGATCCAGCTATAGATAGTGTCACGACTTACACCCAGGTGTTGGGCAATTTCTTCTACGGATAACCAGCGGGACGGAGAATTCATTGAGTGCGGAATACATTTTTGATGATGTTTGGACAGTATCGAAATAAATACACTATTACAATGACAAAGCCGACTTAACCAAACTTAATCATGATAGATCTAGATGAATCATCTCAAAGCTTGCCCGAAAAATTCACTCAGATTAAAGCGCGCCTCAAATACCGGTTGAGCACAGTCATAAATTAATCGGTAATTTGACACTAGCAGACGCTATTCTGGATAAGCAGAGCTGGATTCAAGCAATACAGTCGGAAAACTTAACTTAGCGAGCTGTCCAGTTTATGGGGTCCACTACACACCTCTATTGGGTTTGGATATTACCCGTGTTTGTGTGTCCGGAGAACTATAACCACTTCAGTGGTGGTAACGGCCAGATGGTGTTGATTTATCCAAGGACGGAACAGTTTAGTGAAGCTCTTGAGAAGAGCTTTGATTTCTCGCCTGAGCTGAAACTTTGGGTGGTGCCATTTGATATTGGTTCTGGGGTAGAAGACGCTGAGCGATTACGTGCGCCTGAAGCGGTTTCAGAAGTTTATAAGTTTTGATGTAAGATAGGCTTCACATTCAAGGATGATCTCTTAAACCGGTAGGGACTGCTGTGCTTCCAGGAATATATCCGCTATTCACCCTCATTATCGCTGTTGTCTGGTTTGTAGCTGAACCGAGCTTTGAACCCTTTCTACAAGCGCTACTATTGCTCGGTGCTCTCCTTTCTACTGGTGTTCAGGTCAGTAGCCAGTATGCGGGTACACCAGCTTATCTGGCAGGTCGAAGAATACGATTCTTGAGGAAGCATCTTGGGGTTAGTCATTCACAGTTAGCTGAATTATTAGGTGATACCAGCGAACTTGAGATTATTAATCTAGAGAAGGGTAAGGTTGAAGCCAGCCTCAAGCTGTTGGAAAAGGTTAACCACGCTACAGGCGCATCAATTGACTGGCTCAAACACGGCAGTATGAAAGACCATATATGTGGCCACCTTCACTCCCATTGGTTTCCAGTATTATTTTTCACGAGACTATACAAAGTAGTACCCGAACCTGAGTTTGTTCCTTTTCCTCAAAAGGACTACTGCTACTTTGAAACTGAGCATACCCAGAAGCTGATATCATATATCAAAGAGCTACCTGCTTTGCAGTTGACCGTATGTGCCGACCCTCAAGAGTGGAGTCAGATATACCTTTTGGTAGATCGGAGCGAATATAGAACAGATATTTGGGATTTAAATGCTCTCGATTTCTGGCATCCAGGCTGGCTTGGTGAGCATCATTACATACCGGCAATCCTGGATTTTTTTCAAAAGCTTTCTGAATTACATCCGGCCCCCCCTGTAAAAGGTTGTTTTCTATCCAGAAGTGAGCTTCTTAAGCTGAAATCAGGCCTTGTCAGCCCCTGTAATAAAAAAATGGCCCGTCAGCTTGCCCTGGGGAAGATGAGCCAGCCTCCATACAAAAACGTGATTAGCTGGCCTATGGATCTGATTGATATCCACCACGAGGAAGGTGGTGCTAAGTACTATCAGAGTTGGTATGGGGAAAGGTTTGTTGAGATTCAGAAGCATTCTAAAGAATACGTTTTACCCAGATCACGATTATGAATTTTCCTGAATACGACTCCTACTCAAAGAATCTCTGTCCGTTCCTATCAGAAGAGATTCTGGCCTAGCATCTAAAGCAATGCAGATTTTTAGAAAGCTTCTAAACGACAGGTTTCTACGACCCTTTTCAATATCATTAACATAAGAAGCCTGTAATCCTGCTAACTTGGCAAGCTCTCTCTGAGTGACATTATGTTTCTCCCTAAAGTCACGAATATTTTTCCCTACACGCTTGAGGAGTAGAAGTTCATACGCCCTATCGTACAAAGGTCTGATCTTACTGTTCTCATCCATGAATTTGCAGCTTTCTTGTTGTTATTTACTATCCATAGATCACTCTACAAGAGAAATGCTTCAGGTAAAACCAATGAAGCCCTGCTATTCACACAGGAGGGATTGGGCAAGTTTCTTTCAATCTTTACTCCTGTCCTAGAGATAAACATGAATTAAGCAAACATTGAAAAAGACAGCTTTTGCACTAAAGTTACCTTATACGGTAACCCTGTATTCAAAAAAAAGCGCAGTTATGAAGTGAGATTTTTTAGGCAGAAACCCAAACTTTAGTACAAATTGATTAAAGAAAGTTTGGTGAAATGATGTTAACTCCTTGTTTTTATATATATTTAATATCTGTTCTTATATTTTAAATAAAAATCACAACACAGTCAAAAGCTAAACCAATAATAAGCTCTGCATGAAAAAACTGTTTTTTTTAAGAACTGTTTTTTTATACAGTTAATTACAAGGGATGAGAACTCAAGATTACTACCTTACCTGGTGGTAACAAGGAAGCACATTTTATGCTTCTCTTTTGAGTTCTGACGACTTGAATAACAAGAATCAAGGAGTCGATATGACTTTGGACAAAAGAATGCTTCACCACCTTCAGAACCTGGAGATCAGTGAAAAAGGCATAAATTATTGTCAAGAAACTGCAAAAAATCCTGCTCGCAGGATACCTGGCGGTGGTAGAAGCAAAAAATCAATTTTTGCCAGCGCTAAGATGGGCGTCACTCTGCAGACCGAGAGTGATCTTGAGTTAGCTTATTTTCTTGAGGCTGAAATGGATGATCAGGTTTTCAGCATGTGGGAACAAAGCCAAAAAATACGCTTAACTTACGTCAGAGGTGATGGGAAGAAGCAAACTATCTGGTATACACCAGACGCACTCGAAGTAACTATCGACAGTGTAAATCTGGTTGAATGCAAGCGCGAGAAAGAGCTAATAGTTCTGAGCAATAAAGATCCCGACCGGTATAGTTACGATGAACAATCAGGCACTTACACGTCACCGGCTATGGAGCGCCACCTTCAGGGTACTGGTATCAGTTTCCGAATAGTAACTGATGCTATGTTCAACAAGTGCCGTTTAAGCAACTTACGCTTTCTGCTTGATTTTAAAAAAATCAGTCACCCTCAAGAAAAGCTGATGGGCTTCAAGAACCTGTGCACTTCCTATCTTGATCAGAAGATGGGTGTCACCATTGCTGACTTGGTAAATAGCCAGAAAATCACGAGTGATGAGGTTTTTTTCCTCATTGCCCAAGGCTACCTTTTTATAAATTTTGATGGGGATAAGTTATCCGAGCCAGAAAGCTGTCGAGTTTTTTCTTCACTGACAGCTTGCCAGGTACACACGCTATCCAACGATATCGACTCTGCAAACTTGCCTGTATTTGCTGAGGTTAAACCTTTGTCTGTAGGCAACGAATATCAGCATGGAGAAACATCCTGGAAAGTCTTATCAATAGATAAAAACTCAGTAATCATCAGCATTCAGATTAATGAGACCGACTCAATAAGAGAAATGAAGAAAGCCCAGCTCGAAGCAATGGTCAACTCTGGCGCTATCCAGCTTAAGTCCTCTTCCTACATTCCTGATATCCAAACATCTCGGATATCTTCAGCAAATGAATCCAGACAAAAATTAGCTGTACAAAAATTCGAGATAATACGATCCCATGTAGATGGTGAGATACCCATAGATGAGGCCTGCACTCGCCTTGGAAAATCTTCAAGGACAGTTCGAAGATACAAAAACCTATATCTGGAGGGAGTTGCCAGAAGGGGCAATGGGCTACCAGAATTACTCAACAATGATGACTTGAAAGGTAACAGGATCTCTACAATTGGTCCTGAGGTAGATCAAGTCGCCAAAAAGGTGATTGAGGAGAACTTTCTTGACCCTAGAAACAAAAAGGTATCTGCCGTTTACAGGGATTTCGTAGCTGAATTATCTACTACGGATTTTGACATACCATCAGAAAGCTGGTTCAGACGCAAAATTAAAACTGTTGAACTAGTCCGGACAGTAAGATCTCGTAGAGGCAGAAAAGAGTCACGAGCACTCTTGCCAGTTGCTTCAACAGAAGGACTGTTTGAAAACCGACGTGGAGAGAGAGCCTTTATCACAGTAGATCTGGATAGCACGCAAACAGACGCTGTCATTAAACTTAATGGTGAGAATAAGCGCCCATGGCTCACAATTGCTGTTGACGCATACAGCCGAGCGATACTTGCTGTATATCTTTCTATCGACCCACCATCCAGATATAGCGTTATGATGCTGATAAGGGAACTGATAGATCGTCATAAACGGTTACCTGAATCATTCCGTGTCGATGGCGGAAAAGAGTTTGAGAATGTTGAATTTGAGCAGTTCTGTGCCTTCGGATCGGTAACGATTCAAAGTAGAAAGTCTAACCCCAGAGGCGGTTCTGCTGTTGAAGGCAAGTTTAAAGAACTGAATGATGCGTTCATTCACTGCCTTGAAGCTAATACACAGCTCACTAAAAACCCAAGACAAATGACCAAGGAGGTTAACCCTTACTATAGCGCTCTATGGACGTTCCAGGAGCTTGAGAAGCAGTTGAAATGGTACTGTTATGAGCACTATAACCATACAGTCCATCCTGCTCATAAAATCGCACCCGCAGACGTTATCAAGGAAAGTCTAGAAAGGCATGGCTTCCGGAATAATCGAGTATTAGATCTTAATGATCAAAATATTCAAATCATGATGCTGCCTTACCCGAAGTCAAAACGAACCAGAGTCATTGATCCAGTTAAGGGTGTCACAGTGGGGCACTACTGCTATCAACATGAACTTTTTCAAAAACCGGAATGGTTAGGCAAGCATGTGATGGTACGTATTGACCCTGAAGATAACTCATACGTGTACTGCAACCTGAAGGGGTGGGTTAGATGTGAGCGAGTTACGCTTGAAGATAACTATTATCCCAACATTAATCGAGAGACCATATCTAAGGTTCATCAAGCAAGTGGTTCATTTTATTCCCCTAAAAGCAGAGCACAACGAGCAATACCTGCTACAAAGCGAATTCAAGAAACAGAACAAAAGCTCAGAAGTCTGAGTAAAGAAGAGTCCACTAAAAAAGCGACCTTGAAAGGTGATGCTGTTAACGAAAATGGTGCATTTACTCCAGGACAATCTCAGATCAAGGATTTCTAAAATGGCTAAGATCAAGCACCCATGCGCGGAATTCAGCGATGATGTACTCGACTACAGCAATGATGAACGGACTAGTTACTTCATTAATAACAGTATTATTCTTCATCCGCGGCTTCAACAAGCCTATGAGGAGCTGAAGCTTCGTACGATATCCCCGAGCAGCACACAAATCTACCAAGTGGTAGGGCCTACCGGTTCTGGAAAAACAACTCTGACTTCTCGTATCAAAAGGATGCTCATAGATCAATGTCATGAGGAGATACAATCAAGTACGCATGTATATCCAGTCGTATTATTTGAGTGTCCTGCTGCTACTGAGCATAAAGGGGTCTGGAAATTACTGCTGAAACGCATCCTTAGAGAGGCAGGAGATCACTTCTCTGATAGTCGAAATTTTCACCTTGAGCATCAGGAAGGATTAAGTCATCAGGATATGGCAAAACTGCTTAGACGAGAATCAACCATTGAGGAACTCTCTGAAGCCTGTAAGGTTTTCATAAAACAAAGAGCTGTTAAGTACCTGATTATTGATGAAGCTCAGCATATCATCGATGCCTGCGATACCAAACAACAGGCTTTCAACTCAATGGAGCTTCTTAAGTCATTAGCAAACGAAAGTAACGCCACCATTATTCTCGTCGGTACCTATCGCTTACTGCGTTTTGGCGAGACTTCGGGACAGCTTGCCCGACGATCAGAGATCATCGAACTTGGGGCATACAAAGGAACATGTAAGACAGAAATGTCTGAGTTTGCAGACTCATTAGACGCACTTTTAGCTAGGTACCCGACCTATTTTTCAGATGCCATATATAACAATATCAATGAAATTTATGTCGGTAGCTGCGGCTGCATAGGATTGCTTAAAGATTGGCTGACGAGAACATTGGTTAAGACCCTTTACTCAAAAAGCCAATATGTAACCATGGAGTTACTCAGAGGTGAGCAGTTATCACCGAGGGAGTTAAAAACGATAGCTGATGAAATTACTCTGGGGTTGGAGTACTTTCATCAGTTCTCTATTACTGACGTTGAAGAAACCCTTTTAGGAAAAGTACCTCTACCTACCAAGAACAACTTCCGCCAAGGTGTTAACAGGTTGCCCGAACGAGACAGCGTGGGGGCATAAAATGAACAATATATACTCACACTGCCCAAGATCAGACTTGCTACCCCTAGCACCAATAGGCATCAGTGACAGCTACATGGTTGAGTCACTAAGTAGCTACCTTACAAGAGTTGCAACTATGCATTATTTGCCTCTCAGGTGGTTCCTTAGAGACTACCTTAATCCAATCGCTAATCAGGGAAACTTGTCGGACGATATTTTTGATCGCTACGGCTTTTCCGCCATAAATGGCTACAGAGAAAAAGCTGCCGCATATTTATCTGCCATCCAAAAAGCAACAGGAAGGTTTGATTTGTGGCAGTTAACCACTACCCCCTGGCAGACACTTCTCGACACCAGAGGAAAAGGCCTATTTGCAAAACAGAAAAAATGGTGCCGTGCATGTTTTCACGATTGGCTTGCAGACAATTCGCCTCTTTATGAACCTCTGATCTGGAGCTTAGAGTCAGTTAAGACATGCCCCCGCCATAACTGTCTATTAATGTCAGTATGCAGCATTTGCAACAATCAACAGAAGTTGGTCTCCAGCGTTCTTCCCGTAGGTTACTGTTCTTCGTGTGGTGGATTTCTTGGTAAGGGGGAGAGCTCTACTAAGACACTGAGCAGTAAGGAAACATATATCGTTAAGATGGTCGCTGAAAGAAGACGTTTAATGCAGTGTAAAGATCTTAAAAAAGAATTCGTTATTGGAATTCAGCATGTTCTCAGCGCATCGAATCTAAGCTCTACCCTGAAACTTGAACGCACCATCTCATTCTCCAGAGACACGATCAGCCAGTGGTGCTCCAATGCCAAAAGAGGCACAAGACCAACCATGTCTAGCCTTCTATGCTTTTGCGACGCTATTGGAGTCTCACCCGACGACCTTCTCCTTAACCATAAAAATATAATCGTCAATCTTAAAGAGGCAAAAATTGAGCGAAGACAGGAACTTTCTAAAGAAAAATGCAAGGAAGTAATTTTCAGAGCCCTGGTCATTGTCGTAGAGTCTCAAAAAGACATAATTCCACTATCAAAAGTTGCTAAAGACTTGGATGTCGGTAAGCGCTTTTTGGAATATAACTTCCCAGTTTTGGTTAAACAATTAATCTTCAATAACAATAAATTACGATCAGAAAGAAAGAAATCACTTGAGCATTAAAAAAGAATGCTGATGCGATCTACTTGTGAGAAGTTAGCATCGGCAGGATTTACCCCTTCATACCGAAAAGTAGTTACAGCTCTTGGAAAAGATAAGTCTCGTTTTGGCTATAGAGAAATAATTAAATTCTGGCGAGAAGAAACAGCAAGGCTTTCCAAGTAAGCCATCCTCCACCAAAGATAGAAGACACCTCCCTGATAGTATCAATTTTCCCCTCGCACTAGCCGGACAGAATTTCTGCGCTTAGAAAAAACATCATCGTTACTATTAGCTTCATACCCTGACAAATTATGTCGTGTTTTTTAGAAAAATGTCCGGAATATTTTCTGCTATGGTGTCCGGTTTTACTGAAGCTGTGTTTCAAACTGGCAAAAAAAATGGCCACAATTATTGTGGCCATTTTTCATATCTGGAATTTTCTTGGTGTAAGCTGTCCATAAGGACATTTTTTATGCTTCTCACCATTTGAAAATCCCAATTTTTTATGGTGCCCGGACCCGGAATCGAACCGGGACGACTGTTAGGTCGGCAGATTTTAAGTCTGCTGTGTCTACCAATTTCACCACCCGGGCATATGATCAATTCTATCGAGAATTGTCATAAAAAAACAGGCTTAAGAGCCTGCTTTTGAAAAGTGGAGGCGAGTACCGGAGTCGAACCGGTCTAAATGGAGTTGCAGTCCACTGCATAACCGCTTTGCTAACTCGCCTTTATTTTCTTTCAGACCTTACTGAGTAAAATCTGGAGCGGGAAACGAGACTCGCCTTTCTATTCATAAGAAGACGATCCCAACCTTGGCAAGGTTGTGCTCACACTCTTTTTTAATCTGGAGCGGGAAACGAGACTCGAACTCGCGACCCCAACCTTGGCAAGGTTGTGCTCTACCAACTGAGCTATTCCCGCATGAAGATATTTTATGACATCTTCGATGTCAGAGCGGGAAACGAGACTCACTCTTTAACTCTGAGGCGACCTAATCCTTAACAAGGTTATATTCGACTCCTAAGCTATTCCCGCAGCACTTCAGTTACTTTCTAGAAGTATCTCGGGTTCGTTGAAAGCGTTTCGCTTTGCTTCGTTGCCGTTGAAGATGCTGCGTAGTTTAAGAATATTTCCGTAAGTGTCAACAGTTTACGTCGTTATTCGATAAAAACTAATCCGGCTGACTTGGTTTGGTGAACGGGCTCAAATCCGGCCAGGCTGCTTTCAGGTAAACATACATTGACCATAGTGTCAGAATGGCTGAGACATACAATAACGCAATGCCCGCGTAACCAAAGAAGCCGTTCAACGGAGACGATGAAAACAGCAGCATGGTAATGGCCATCATCTGCAGCGCTGTTTTCATCTTACCAATCATATTGACTGCAACACTGGTACGTTTACCCAGCTCTGCCATCCACTCTCTAAGTGCAGAAATGACAATTTCACGACCAATAATGACCATGGCAGGCACCGTCATCCAGAACTCACGATAATCTTCCACCAGCAGACAAAGCGCGGTTGCCACCATAATTTTGTCAGCAACCGGATCAAAAAACGCACCAAAAGGTGTGGTCTGATTCAGCTTACGTGCCAGGTAACCATCAAACCAGTCGGTGAACGCCGCGATCATAAAGATCAGAGCACAGATAAAAGCCCTCGATTCCAGCGGTAGATAGAAAAGCACTACCAGCACAGGGACAAGAATAATTCTCAGAAGCGTCAGAAGATTAGGGACATTCATACAGTCAAAAACAAACCAGTCAATATTAATCGCATAAGGTACACAGACACCTGTGCATGTACAAACTGCTTTTGGATTAGTTCATGCTAATCCAGCAGAAAACCTGTTTTTATCGAACTACCGAGGGTGCAGGTGCTCGTAAATCTGATCGGCTAACGTCTGGCTAATGCCTTCCACCTTAGCCAGTTCATTAACCGGAGCATCCAACACCCCTTGTCGACCACCGAAGAACTTCAACAGGGCTGATCGGCGCTTAGCACCCACACCTGGAATATCTTCCAGTGCCGAACGTTTACGAGCCACCTGGCGACGTTGTCGGTGACCTGTAATCGCAAATCGGTGCGATTCATCCCTGATGTGCTGAATCAATAACAGTGCCGCATCATACCCTTCTGGTGACAGCTCCCTGCCCTCGAACAATAACGTTTCCAAACCCGCTTTCCGGGTGACACCTTTAGCCACACCCAACAGAGGAATATGTTGCAGCGAGAGTTCTTCCATTACCTGTTCTGCCATAGAAAGCTGCCCCTTACCACCGTCGATAAGAATCACACTGGGTGTCTTATCCGGATTTTCGGCCAGTTTCTCGTATCTCTTGAATAAAGCTTTGCGCATAGCGCCATAGTCATCGCCACCGGTAATACCGGTAATATTGAAACGGCGGTATTCACTTTTAAGAGGGCCTTCCTTATCAAACACCACACAGGACGCCACAGTCGCTTCGCCCATGGTATGACTGATATCGAAACACTCCATACGGGAGATTGTCTCTTTCATGCCCAGCAGGTCAGATAATTGTATGATGCGTTTATGAATGTGTGTCTTGTTAGCCAGTTCTGTCTGCAGACTGATGGAAGCATTCTTTTCTGCCAGCTTCTGCCACTCCAGTCGCTCACCACGAACACGATGCTTCAATCGAACCGATCGCTGGGCAAAGTTACTGACCCCCTGCTCCAGAAGCTCCAGGTCTTCGACAGGAAAAGGCAGAATAATCTCGGCAGGAAAGTTTCGGCTGGCGGCCAGCTTGATATAAAACTGCGCCATAAATTCCGAGAGATAACTGCCTTGCTCAGCTTCAAGCCTGAAATTAGGGAAATAGCTTTTATGCCCTAGCAGTCGCCCGCCTCTGACAAACAACACATCAAAGGACACCTTACCCGCCATCTCGGCAAAACCAATAATATCTGCGTCACCCGCCGCACTGTCAACCGACTGTTGTTCTTGTATATGACGGAGCTGATTGATTTGATCCCGCAATTCTGCAGCCTGCTCAAAATTAAGGTCGACGGATTCTTTTTCCATTCTCTTAATCAGACTGCGTATCAGCTGCGGACTCTTCCCTTCAAGAAAACTTCGCGTGTCCTGAACATCCTGGGCGTACTCTTCTTTACTGACTTTCAGCACACAGGGCGCTTTACAGCGATTGATCTGGTGCTGAAGGCATGGACGACTGCGGTTGCGGAAGTAGCTGTCTTCACACTGGCGCAGCTTAAAGATCTTTTGCAACAGGTGAAGACTGTCTCTTACCGCAGCACCACTGGGATAAGGGCCGTAATATGTCCCTTTCTTACTTTTGCTTCGACCACGGTGATAATCGATAAGAGGAAAGTCATCATCCGTAGAAAGATAAATATACGGGTAAGACTTGTCGTCTTTCAGAAGAATATTGTACTGAGGCTTTTTGTCCTTGATGAGGTTCTGCTCAAGCAGCAGAGCCTCCATTTCGGAGTGGGTAATCGTGGTATGAATACTGTCAATACGATTAACCAGCGCCATGGTCTTGGTGGTTAGACCGGTGGCACGAAAATAGCTGGAAAGACGGTTTTTCAGATTCTTGGCTTTGCCAATGTAGAGGGTTTTTCCCTCTTCATCCCGCATATCGTAAACACCGGGGCGCGTCGGTGTTCTGGCAAGAAAAGCCTTGTGATCAAAGCGTTCTGGCTGATCGCTTTTTTCCATGAACAACAAAATCCAGAAAGGGTCATTTACGCCAGTATAAGGGTGTAGACGTACGTAATCGAACATTAAATTGCTGCTTGACTGCCCACACCGAACAAACAGCTTAAGAACTTTGAAAAAATATCAGACCGTTGCCAGCGCCTGTCCGGCATCAACCAGCCCATGCCGAATAGCCAGATGAGTCAGCTCTACATCGCTGTTGATCTTGAGTTTTTCAAAGATGCGGTAACGATAACTGTTCACTGTCTTGGAACTGAGGCAGAGCTTGTCGGAAATTACCTGCACCTTCTCGCAGTTAACAATCATTAAACTGATCTGCATTTCACGACTGGACAACACTTCGAAGGGTGAACTGTTGGAAGGCTGCAAGGCTTTTATCGCCATCTGCTGGGCAATATCAGGGCTGATAAACAGCTTACCACCAGCAACGGTGCGTATGGCTTTCACCATCTCATCAATGCTGATGCCTTTAGTGACATAGCCTGAAGCACCGGCTTCCATCAATTTAGTGGGATAAAGTTCATCGTTGCAGACAGTAACGGCAATAATGCGGGTGTCGGGGAATGACTGCGTAAGCTTACGGGTGGCTTCTAAACCACCAATGCCCGGCATGCGAACATCCATCAAAATAACCTGAGGACGCTCTTTGCGGCAAAGTTCAATGGCTTCTTCGCCGCTGCAGGCTTCACCTACGATCAACAGACCGTCGACGTCAGACAGCATTCTTGATAGTCCGGTACGGACCAGGTCGTGATCGTCAGCAATCAGGACTCGAATCATGACACACTCCAACCTGAACTATTTGATTCTGTCATCGAGCTTTGCAGTAGCAAGCGTACATTTTATGAAAAGGTGCTCATGAGGAGCTGGAACCCGTTTCATACTTCAGGGAAAAGTGAATTCACTGCTAATAGGCATTAGTAGGATGTTATTCCAAAAACACTATCCCGAAAGTAGTACCATAATATCAAAAAAGCCCGACGATGTCGTCAGGCTTTTTACGCAATTAAAGCAAAACCTTTACAGTTTGCCTTCAAGCTCTGGCACCGCTTCAAACAGGTCAGCTACTAGACCGTAGTCGGCTACCTGGAAGATAGGCGCGTCTTCGTCCTTGTTGATCGCAACAATAACTTTAGAGTCCTTCATACCCGCCAGATGCTGGATAGCACCGGAGATACCCACTGCTACGTACAGATTAGGAGCAACGATCTTACCGGTTTGACCAACCTGCATATCGTTCGGTACAAAGCCTGCATCAACCGCCGCTCGAGAAGCACCTACCGCAGCGCCGAGTTTGTCGGCCAGCTTGTAGAGAATCTCGAAGTTCTCACCGTTGCCCATACCGCGACCACCGGAGACAACAATGTCAGCACCGGCCAGTTCAGGACGGTCAGACTGAGCGACTTCTTCACCAACAAAGGAAGAAACGCCTGCGTCATGAATCAGCGACAGCTGTTCAACAACCGCACTGCCACCTTCGGCAGCTACCGGGTCGAAACCGGTGGCACGAACAGTGATTACTTTAACTGCCGCACTGCTCTGAACGGTAGCAATCGCGTTACCGGCATAGATAGGACGGGAGAAAGTGTCGGCACTTTCAACGCTGACGATTTCAGAAATCTGGTCAACGTCCAGCAGCGCAGCTACTCGTGGCATAAAGTTCTTGCCACTGGTGCTGGCTGGAGACATTACGTGGCTGTAACTCTTACCCAGTTCTGATGCCAGCAGGCTGACGTTTTCGGCAAGCTGATGTTCGTAGGCGGCATTGTCTGCAACCAGTACTTTTTCAACACCTTCTACGGCCGCAGCAGCTTCTGCAACTGAGCCACAAGCAGCACCGGCCACCAGCAGGTGAATGTCACCGCCAATCTGGCGGGCAGCAGCAACGGTATTCAGAGTGGCTGAACCCAGGGCTGCATTGTCGTGTTCTGCAACTACGAGAATAGCCATTAGATTACCTTCGCTTCGTTCTTCAGTTTTTCGATCAGCTCTTCAACACTGCCTACCTTAACACCGGCACTGCGCTCTTGAGGTGCAGCAACCTTAACGGTGGTCAGTGAGTTGGTTACTTCAACACCCAGATCAGCCGGGGTTTTAGTATCCAGAGGCTTACGCTTGGCCTTCATGATATTAGGCAGAGACGCGTAACGCGGCTCGTTCAAACGCAGATCAGTGGTCACAATCGCTGGCAGAGACAGGGATACTGTCTGTAGACCGCCGTCTACTTCACGAGTGACGTTAGCCTTGCCATCTTCAACCACAACTTCAGAGGCAAAGGTACCTTGTGGCAAACCACTCAGAGCAGCCAGCATCTGGCCGGTCTGGTTGTTATCACTGTCGATGGACTGTTTACCGAGAATCACCAGATCCGGCTTCTCTTCATCAACCACCGCTTTCAACAGTTTGGCAACGGTCAGGGAACCCAACTGTTCGTCGGTTTCAACCAGAATACCGCGGTCAGCACCGAGCGCCAGTGCGGTACGAAGCTGTTCCTGAGAGGCTTTTTCGCCCAGAGACACTGCAACAATCTCAGAGGCCACGCCCTTCTCTTTCAGCCTTACTGCTTCTTCAACAGCAATTTCACAGAACGGGTTGATGGCCATTTTCACGTTGGTCAGATCAACGTCGGTCTGGTCCGCTTTTACACGAACCTTGACGTTGTAGTCGATGACTCGTTTTACGGCTACAAGAATTTTCATGGGTGCGCAGCCTTCCTTATTCTTACTATGACTGGATCATGTTGATTATTAAGCAGTGCTATAAACTACGAAAACCATTCACACATTTTGCTTCGAGCGTTATTGCCCAGAGCGTTATTGCTTCAAGCATTTTCAGCTAAAGCAGTAGCGTTGAAAATGAGTGTCGTGCACATTTGTTATCATTGTTTCACAGCGCTGCGAGACAGCACTCTACCACCACGTCAATAAGGGTTCAAACCTGCGTTTGGATTACAGCCACGCAAACTAGGCGATACGAACTATGTATTTCACGCATTCGCTGCATACACTAAAGACGCCTTCTACAGTGTGATCTTCTGTTACGTCCCTGGCCTGTTAAAAGACCATGAACATACCCTGCAGACCGCTTTAAACCTGAAAATGGCAATTTTTGACAGTGGTAACAACTGTTGAAGGCTGGTCATTTTTCACCAAGTCGTTATAATGCCAGAAAAATTCAAACACCTGTTTAATACGCGTATTTAACGATACGATACTATCTATCACGTCATGACCGCCTGTGCATGACGGATGGTTATACAATAATAACATTGCAAATTACCCGGCAGAGGGAGGTAATCCATCATGGAACGCGAGTCTATGCCATTTGATGTCGTCATTGTGGGTGCGGGACCATCGGGTCTGTCTGCCGCATGTCGTCTGATGCAAATGTCTCAGGAATCCGGCCAGGAGCTCAGTGTCTGTGTCGTTGAGAAAGGTTCCGAAGTGGGTGCACATATTCTTTCCGGTGCTGTTTTTGAACCTACCGCACTGAATGAACTCTTCCCTGACTGGAAAGAAAAAGGCGCACCACTGAACACCGAAGTGAAAGCCGATGATATTTACTGGCTGACCTCGGAACAGAAGTCCATGAAAGTGCCTGGATTGTTTGTGCCTAAAACCATGCACAACGAAGGCAACTACATCATCAGCCTGGGCAACCTGTGTCGCTGGTTGGCTGAACAAGCTGAGCAGCTGGGTGTTGAAATCTTCCCCGGCTTTGCTGCCAGCGAAGTGCTGTTTAATGAAGATGGCTCAGTGAAAGGCATTGCCACTGGCGATATGGGCATCTCCGAAAGCGGCGAACAGAAAGACAGCTACATGCCAGGCATGGAGTTACACGCTAAATACACCCTCTTCTCGGAAGGTTGCCGTGGTCACCTGGGTAAAGAACTGATCAGTCGGTTTAACCTGGATGAAGGCAAAGACCCTCAGCATTACGGTATCGGCATTAAAGAACTCTGGGATGTTAAGCCTGAAAACCACCAGCAGGGTCTGGTTGTTCATACGGCTGGCTGGCCACTGAGTGAAAGTGGTTCAACGGGCGGTGGCTTCCTTTACCATATCGAAAACAATCAGGTAGTACTGGGTCTTATTACCGATCTCAGTTACTCCAACCCTCATGTCAGTCCGTTTGAAGAATTCCAGCGCTACAAGCAATCGCCAGTGATCAAACAATATCTGGAAGGCGGCAAACGTGTTTCTTACGGGGCTCGTGCTTTGGCTAAAGGTGGCCCACAGGCGCTGCCGAAAATGTCGTTTGCCGGTGGCATGTTGTTGGGTTGTGATGCGGGTACATTGAACGGCGCCAAGATTAAAGGCACACATACTGCCATGAAGTCTGGCATGCTGGCGGCTGAAGAAGTGTTTGCTTCTATTAAGGCAGGTTCAGAAGGCGGTGAAGACCTGGTTGCTTACAACAAGGCCTTTGATGATTCCTGGGCGGGCAAAGAACTTCATACACAGCGTAACTTCGGTCCGGCCATGCATAAGTTTGGTAACTTTATCGGTGGTGGCTTTGCGTTTGTTGATCAGAACATCTTTGGCGGCAAACTACCCTTCACTCTTCGTGATACTACACCCGACTATGCCACCTTGAAGCCTGCGGCTCAAAGCAAGAAGATTGATTACCCCAAGCCGGATAATGCCATCAGCTTTAACCGTCTTGATTCTGTCTTCTTGTCCAACACAAACCATGAAGAAGATCAGCCCTGCCACCTGAAACTGGCGGATGCGTCTATTCCACTGAAACAAAATCTGACGATGTTTGATGAACCCGCCCAGCGTTACTGCCCGGCCGGCGTTTATGAAATTGTGGAAGACGAAGAAACCAGCGAGCAGAAGTTCCAGATTAACAGTCAGAACTGCGTTCACTGCAAAACCTGCGATATCAAAGACCCTGCCCAGAATATTACCTGGGTAACACCGGAAGGCTTAGGTGGTCCGAACTATCCGAATATGTAATCTCTAGTGCTATACCGACAGAAGGAAGAATCATCTTCTTCCTTCTGTTCTCTTAATAACAATTCCTACTTACTCTCAACACACTCTCAATGCCCTCTCTACTCACTCTCTACGCATCAATAACACCAAGAACAAATTCCTGACCCTCACTACACAATACAAACTCTGTCTTTTTATCTCTTACTCTTTCTTCAGCCAATTCAATCAATTGGTAATAAACATTTCTGTGCAAACAGGCATCAAGCCGATCTCTTATATTGATACACGGAACCGGTTCAGCTGAAGATTCTGATTGATTCAGTAACAGTGGATGAGTGTCATCCAATCGGACGCTGTCTCCGACGTTCGTGATAAAGGTAATACCCTGATCATCCTGCTCAAATGAGGTGATCACAAAGGGCGTACTCTCTACACGAATTCCTACCTTCTCAACCGGAGTCACCAGATAAAATTTTTCGTCAGCGTCATGCCTGAGAATCGTAGAGAACAGTTTGACCATGGATTCACGAGCAATAGGTGAACCCATGTAATGCCAGGAGCCATCCCTTTTGATCTCCATATCAATATCGCCACAGAAATCCGGATTCCAGTCGTGAACCGGCGGCAGGCCTTTGCTCTTTTTTATGATTTTCAGGCTTTCTGCCAGTTTACCGGGATTGGGTTTGTCCGAATCTTGCTTTCCTTTAGAGCTGGATTCATTACTCATTGATCACCTCGGCCTTTGTCATTGTTATGGCTTAGCTGGTGTACAGCTGAAACATTAGTGCAATAGAGTCATTATATCGTCTTATCGTGCAGGACGCAGAAAGGCAGTTTGAAAACAGCAGAGCTTTTAAAACCACTCGCCTGATCATTCAAGCGGAGCAATGGCCGATGCTAATCTTTGAATTAGTGGAAGACCAACAGGGAAGAGTCATGGAGCTGTTCAAATCCGTCGCCAATGTTCTTACTCAATGGCTGATGCAGGAATCAACGGACTACAGCAGTCCGCAATGTGATTTCGAGAGAATTCGTCATGAATTGAAAGCTTGCGATGTCATCCTTGTGGAAGGCAAGTCCAGAGTCAGCAATGTCATTAAGCAGATCACCCAGAGTCCCTGGTCCCACGCCATGCTCTATATTGGCCGTCTGCACGACATTGAAGATGATCGCATCAGGGAAACCATTCGACAGGCTTTTGATGGTTCCCCCGATGAGCAGCTGATCATTGAGAGCGAATTAGGTTTTGGAACAGTGGTTCACCCGCTGAGTCGTTATGAAGGTGATCATCTGAGAATATGCCGCCCTAATGGGTTGAACTACAGCGACAGTCAGCAGGTCGTTCGTTACGCCGCCAGTCGCTTAGGGCTTGATTACAACGTTCGCCACGTACTCGACCTGGCCCGCTTCTTCTTCCCCTACTCGATAATTCCAAGACGCTGGCGTTCAAGCCTGTTCAAACACTCCCCTGGCGACGAAGCAAAAACCGTTTGCTCCAGCATGATTGCCGAAGCCTTCAGCTTTATACACTTCCCAATCCTGCCTCTGGTGAAACTGGATGCTGATCAGGCTGTGCAGCTTTATCAGCGCAACCCCAAACTCTGCACACCCAGTGACTTTGATTACTCGCCCTACTTCCAGATCATCAAGTATCCGTTTCTGGATTACACCCATCATTCGGATTACAAGTTACTTCCCTGGAACGGGCATGGTGCACTGGAAGGAAAAGAAGGTGAGTTTTATATGTCGCCGGGTAAGTTCAGAGAGTTGAGGATGATGGGGAAAGACAGTGGCACAGCCAGTGAAGAACAACCTTCTCAACCGCACTAGCTATAAAATTCGATGATTATGCAAAAAAGGTATTATGGCAAAGTGGACGCTTTCTAAATCTGCACCATAATTACCCCTGCTGACTGAGTCGATCTCCCCCTACGACTAGTCAGTCTGAGTCTTATGACTCGGGTACTTGGATTGTGTACCTATGTTTCACTCCTATGGTCTTAGCCCGCGCATTCTTCCCCCAGAGGTGCGGGTTTCTTTTTATCTCTAAGCTTTTATATCAAACTGAACCATTGCCTTCTGCCAAAGGAAAAGCCTCATTCAACCAACCGATATAGTTATGTTTAGCTTTTTGCTTCTCTCTGAATTCCTGCACCCAACAGTATTTCCTGCCTAATCTGCTGAACCGCCTCACTACGCAACATATGTGTGTGACGAATCTTATCCAGATACTCTTGTGCGAGCCCATAGTCATTCATCTCAACACACAATCGAGCCAGATCAGCAAAGTCATAGTCATCCTCAGCGATTTTTTGCCTCAGCTTTAACAACTCAGTAAGATCACCCGCTTCGCTGGCAAGACGCTCTAACACATTGAACAGGCCTGAATATTGTCGCTTGGCATTCCAGTCTCCCCCTTTTTCCCAAGGGGGCAACCCATCCCACTGTTGCATTACGGCTTTATAAAAGTGGTCGAGACATTCCTTGCTCATGAACGCCTGATAATCTTCAGGAACCGAACCATAGAAGCCATACTCATTATTCTGGAGAATGCCAACTAGGTATTCAGCTTTCTTCGTGTCCGTCCAGAGCACTTCTTTGAAGGCTGATAGCAACAAAGCCTTCAGTAACTCAAGTGACGGGAAACGATAACCACCCGAGTCATCAATGGTGTCTGTCGTCTTGTCCAGCCGTTCTATGGCATAACCTACCAACTCCAGTTGCTGATCAGCCGGTAATAGTTGTAAGGGTTCTTTCAGAGTCAGCAGCGCTTTCTCCATATCAGCGAAATATTTTCTGACCCGGTGATAACGTTGAATGCTTTTCTTGAAAGGAATGGCTGACGTAATCCGTTTTCTTAATGCCCCCTTATCCAGCCGACCCAGGGAGTTATCTGCCTGCAGCAACCATTTCTGCCGAAGCGCCTTGTCGCTATTAACCACCTGAACCAGTGTCTTCAGCAAATCTTCTTTACTTTGTCGTTCAAAGTAGGCCGTTAGCACTTCAACCGGCTTGGCACTTTTCTTAAGATCCGGTTTTGACTGACGCGACCTGAGCGCCAAAGCCGCGGACACACAGTGCTGGCAGAAATCAAAGCCGTCGGACTCAGGACAATCACAACTGCCTTCAATCCCCGTTGCGGTGTAATGCAGCTGTACATTTCCACCCTCGTCAGCAACAACTGACGCAGTAGTCTTTTTACCACGGGTTTTTAATGTTGAAACAGTGCCCTGTTCAAAGCTGGCCTGCCCCAGCGTGAAGGCTTTTTTACCGGCCAGTTTGATCAGCAGGTCGTCAGTGATGTCGGGATAGCTGTTCAATGGAATATCCTGTCATTTCAACCATTTCATCTGCAACCAAACCACCAGGCCCTCAACGCTAGAAGGGCTCCTGTTTTTGTTAGCTGTATATGAAAATATGAAGGTAACCTACTCAGCGCTCTGTCAAATATGACTCATGATTAAGGTTCGAAACAAGAACGCTATAATATCAACCTTCTTTCAGAGCCTTATCTCTCTGCTCAATAAAAGTCCTGGCCTGCCGCGGATAGTGCCGAGCTAAACGATCCATGCTTTTGTCCAGCTCTCTCTGAGTAGGCTCACTCAACCAGTCTCGGTAATGGCTTGCCAACAAAGCCGTTGTTTCCATCACTCTTTTTTCCCATGGACCGTACTGATTGGCTTTAAGTAAAGCGCCTTCAAACTCATCATCAATCAGCGACAGCTGTGCACGAGCCATCGCATAGTCGAGATAAGAGTATGGCCAGAAAGGTCGAAGCTCTGTTGCTGTTTTCCAGACAGAGAGATACTGATCATTCGTCAAACCAGACTCTTCGAACAGACCGTACTTCTGCCCCCAGTCGAGCACTCTGGCTTTAAACACCCACTGTTCGCCTGATTTGGGAAGCTGATCAAGCGCTTTGTTTGCCCCTTTCAATGCAACGTCAAAGTCTTTCTCACGAACGGTGAAGTCACTGCCTTTCTTTTTTAATTGCTGATCCCAGAAATCAAGGTATTGCTGAGTTTGATGATTGTAGATACCGGCAAACACCATGCGTTTGCCCTGCACCATTCCAAGCAGAAGAAGCACAATCAGTGGTGCTGCAATTAGCAAATGCTTAGGGTTCAATCTGGCTTTCCTGGCCATTATTTAGTGCTCAACTGTTTATGAAAAATGGATTGGGTCAGCGCGTCCGGATTTGAGAAAGTCAGCTTGATCCGTTCTGCTTCACCTACCCATTGATCCAGCACTGCTGCCGCCTCCTTCATAGCCGGAGGGCGTCGTGTGGTGTTGTGGGCATCAGAGGCAACAAACTGTGCCAGTTTATTGTCCAGCAACCACTTAGAAATCTCTTCTGCCTGGCTACCAAACTGGCCGGCAATGGAACCTGCGGTTAATTGAAACAACGCACCTTTCTCAGCAAGTTTCTTTGCACGTTCCGGGTGACGCATTATTTCCTTATTGCGCTCAGGGTGAGCAATGACAGGACGTATATTCTGTCGTTTCAGCCAATTGATCAGATTTTCAATGCCCATGGGAATTTGGGCATGGGGCATTTCCAGCAATATACAATCACTGCCCTGCCACTGCCCCAGCATCGGGACCTTGTTCTTCTTCAACTGAATCATAAATTCATCGCTAATACGAACCTCTGCCGCCATAGCGATTTCAATAGGAAGATTCTGCTCTGACTTTGCACTCAACAGCTTAATAAATGGAGGAAGGATAGTGTCAATATCATTCTCAAAACGGCCAGCGTGCATATGAGGCGTACACACCAGTTTTTGAATGCCGTTATCAACAGCCAGTTTCAGGAGCGCAAGGGAATCCTCAATGGACTGAGCTCCGTCGTCTATGCCGGGAATGATATGGTTATGGATATCGATCATCTATGATTCTTCGCAAACAAATCTGCGAAGAATCATATAGTGTGAAGGTTTTTTTAGGAAGAGAAATACAGAAGGGAATAGAACAGGGAGTGGAAATTGTAGGTTGGGTTAGGCAAAGCCGTAACCCAACAAATCAAACATTAATATCTAGCTAGTGTGATTCTTTTCATAGCAATAGTTAGTGGCTTCAATAAAGCCTTCTATGCTACCGCAATCAAAGCGCTTACCTTTAAACTTGTAAGCCAGCACACAACCTTGCTGGGCCTGCTTCATCAAAGCGTCGGTGATCTGAATTTCACCGCCCTTGCCTGGTTCAGTTTTTTCAATCAGTTCAAAGATATCTGGCGTCAGGATATAACGACCAATGATTGCAAGATTACTGGGGGCTTTATCTGCCGTTGGTTTCTCAACCATGTTTTCTACACGAATGATGTCGTCAGAAATATTCTGGCCAGCAATCACTCCATATTTGTGTACTTCATCTTCAGGCACTTCCATTACGGCTACAATGCTGCAACGGAACTGTTTATACAGTGCCGCCATTTGTGCCAGAACCCCAGTACCGTCTTCGTTGATACAAAGGTCGTCTGCCAGCACTACACCAAAAGGCTGATCGCCTACCAGCGTTTTACCACTGAGAATGGCATGGCCCAGGCCTTTCATTTCCCGCTGACGGGTGTAGGAGAACGTACAGCTATCAATCAAGGTTCGAATATCAGTAAGCAATTCTTCCTTGGAAGTGCCTGCAATCTGGTGTTCCAGCTCAAAGTTGGAGTCGAAATGATCTTCCAGTGAACGCTTGCCACGGCCTGTTACTATGCAGATATCCGCCATGCCACCTTCAAGGGCTTCTTCGACACCGTATTCGATCAGCGGCTTGCTGACGATGGGCATCATTTCTTTGGGCATGGATTTAGTGGCAGGTAGAAAACGGGTGCCATAACCTGCAGCGGGGAAGAGACACTTTTTAAGCATGAAATAAGCCATTAAAAATAGAATAAATACTTTAATGAACTTCAGTTCCAAAAACTGAAGTTCATACAAGCCCACTGAATCGAATAGGGCAATAATACCAGAAAGATGTCTATATCCTCATCAATCGAGACAGTGAGACCGATGAATACATGATTAGACGTTTATCAATAGCAAAACATTCATCTAAACATCAAGTACAGACAGTCATTCAACGACCGTATGACTTTTTGGATGGCAGATATCGAACTACCCAGGCCATCGCCAACAAGCAAACAAAGTACGCTGCATTAGCAGGTATCTGGAGATTAAAATCGACAGACGAATGAATCATTATCGCTGACACCCCCATAAAGCTGGAAAACGCCATCCCTATAAACAGCCGGTTATTTCGCTTTCGCATGGTGGCAATGGCCATCCAGGCACTCATCAACACCAGTAACACCAGTAACGCAAAAGCAGGCACACCAAATTCAAGCGCAAATTGCAGAAAGTCGTTGTGAGCCAGGTCATAAAAGCCACGCCAGCTGCCATCATGATGTTGAGGCAAAACGGTGTAATAACTACCGACACCTGTTCCTGTTACAGCGTGCTCAGGAATAGCCTGCAAGGTGACTTCGGCAACATTGGGGCGGGTTTCTTTCTGAAGACTGGTTTGCTCAAGCCGGTTAACGACCTTTTCAAGACCAAACCACTGACTGACAATCAGGGTATCAATCGCAATAAGACTGACAAATAAAATCACCATGCTACGTGTTAGCTTCTTGCGCAAAACCACGTAGAGCAACCCGGTCAGCATCAGGCTGGAAAAAAAGGCCGTGTTCCCCATGCGGGATTTTGAAACCACCAGCCCGATCACCATTATCGCCAGAGCTGACCTCAACAGTACTTTACTGCTCATCAGGGTTTTCAGTGTTTCAAGCAACCACTCAGACCAGGACGCGGCTTTCTTATCATTCAACTGCGCTATCAGCAGCCCCATACCCATAGCCAGGGTCATCTCCATGCAACCGGCAAAGCTGTTGCGATTCACATAAGTACCCGTGGCAACACCAAAGTAGGTTTCTTTTGGGGAAAACAACAGTGTTTCAACACCAGAGAGTGTACTCAGCACACCAAACACCGCTTGAAAGGTGCCTGATATTACAAAAGCCCACCCCAGCAGTTTCAGCCGTTTACTGTTGGTCACCAGCAGCAGAACCAATGCAAATAGCAGGCTGTAACTCAGGGTCAGCCAGAAGGACAACCGTGTTGCAAAAACATCAAAGACAAGACTCGCTGGTAAAATACCTGCGAGGTCATCACCCTGAATGAATACCCAGATGCTGAGAGAAAAAAGAAGAACGAGAGGAATTGTGGATTTTCGAAAAACAGGCGTCAGCTGGCACTTACCGAGAGCAAAACCCAACAGCCATAGCACCGAGATAGCCTGAACCAGAACAATAAGCAGCCCTTTCGACCATAAGGTATTACTGCCATAAGGAAGTGGCAGCCAAGCCAGCACAAGCAATAACAACCAGAAAAGAGACTTATTGTAAGACATGAAGATTCAGCACTGAAAAGCCCTGAATCTTATAGTGAATTGCACCTGATGAAAAGACAGTTAGTTAATCCAATAAATGTCGTCATGCGTTACAGGCCAACGACCAGACAACCACCAGGCGAATATACAGTTATTTATTTACCGCGGCTTAGTATGCATTAGGGTTAACAAACCCCTTGAACACTGTGCCTACGATTATTTTGAGATCAAGCCAGAGTGACCAGTTATTAATGTACTCAAGGTCACATTCTACTCTGTTCTGCATTTTGTCCAGCGTATCGGTTTCGCCACGAAAACCACGCACCTGAGCCAAACCGGTAATGCCCGGCTTAACCTTATGGCGTTTCATATACGACTGCACCAAGTCTTTATAATACTCGTTGTGTGCCAAAGCATGAGGGCGAGGACCAACAATAGACATCCTGCCCTGCAATACATTAATAAACTGCGGCAACTCATCCAGGCTGGTACGACGAATAAAGGCGCCCACTCTGGTGACACGGCTGTCGCCTTTTTTAGCCTGAGTAACCTGCCCCTCACTTTCATCATGCATTTTCATGCTTCTGAATTTATACACTTTGATCGGTCGCCCGTCTGCACCATGACGCAACTGCCTGAAAAATACCGGGCCAGGTGATGAGAGCTTAACCGCTGCAGCAACCGCCAGCATAACCGGTGAAATCAATAACAGAATCAGGCTGCCAATCACTATGTCTTCCAGCTTTTTTATAACACGGCTGCTCTCGTCCATAGGTGAACAGCTGATGTCGAGCGAATAGAAGCCACCAATGGGGGTAGTTTTATGATTCAGCAAAGGTAAGTCAGCAAGGCCAGGCATAAAGCGTATGTTCAATGTGTGATGTCGTAACTCATACATAATGGGCTGTAATAGCTTGTGTTCAGACAATGGCAGACAGAGCCAACATTCGTCGTACAACTGCCCTCTGGCTATCACTTCGGCCAGTTTTGCCAGTGTTTCATTCATACCTGTATGATCAATACTGTCTGCCAAACGAAAACCAAGCGCATTGTCTTTGCCAAAAGTCTCGACAATATTCTGGTAGTTTCTACCACTGCCAATCACCAGTACATGGCGGGTATTGCGACCCTTTGCCCTGAATTTCGCCAGTAACTGATAACAGCTGGCCCGTGCAATAATCGTTACAGGGATGGAAATAAGCACCCAATAGCCCAACCAGATACGAGAGTATTTGCCGGTTGTTTTGGTCATGACCAGATAGGCAACCAGGCCTACAAAAGAGAGCCCCCACGCTAGAAACACCATTCCAAAGCGCTCCAGCAGGTTTCTACCACGCCAGGGTTGATACACACCGCACAAAAATGAAAAGACGATAACCAGAAGGGCTTGTATCAACATGAGGTTGATATTATGTTTGCCCACGTGATCACCAAAGCGCAGGTATTCGGCAATTTCTGCGCAACCCAGGGCGACTATCAGATCAAAGGCAACCAGGCAAAACAGGGGCAGTTTTGATCTGCCAGATAGTAGTGATGACGGCATAACACTCTACTGAGAGAAAATAGCAATAATATTGAGCTAGCTTCTACTCACTGACTCCTTTCATAAAAACACTCAAACTTATTTTTGCGATGCACCAGCCCACAAAAAGACCTGTTACAGTAACACCAAAATCGTAAAGGTTGAAATCCCGCGATGGGAAAAAGTACTGGGCAGACTCATCCATTGCGCAAGCTAACACCAGCACCATAAACAACTTACTATGAAAGCGTTGTGGCAATGCCAGTGTATAGAGTGTGGCCAGAACCAGAGCCATATAGAAATGTTCAAGGCTACCACCGCCCGCTATTCTTTCAACGGTTGACCAGTAGCTATGAGCTAAGCCCAGACTTTTTAGCAGTGACAGGCTTACGATGAAGAAGCTCCAGAGTAGTGCTAGTGTGAGGAAAAATCGGTTCAACTAGTATGGCTCGCAATAAAAAGTTATTTATTAGTATTGAATTTTTCTTTCAACAATAACCAGGCAAACTTACTATTAGTTATAAGATATCGTTTCCACATACGACGTGGTTCCTGCAACACTCGATAGAACCATTCAAGCCCATACTTTTGCATCCAGAGCGGAGCGCGGTTTACCTTACCTGCAACTACATCAAACGTGCCACCAACGCCCATAACGAAATCGACCCCCAGGCGATCCTGCCATTTATTGATAAAATTTTTGTATTGTCCCTAAAGATACCCGAACTGGCACTTTGTTATCCGAACTCAGAATTTCTCTGATTTTGTCCCTAAAGATACCCGAACCAGAACATTCACAAGCGAACAGTTTGACCGCCTAAGTGGCAGAAGATATATATCAAATTCAAATGAAGAATTTATAGCCATCATAATATCGAGTATCGCAATAGATGGAAGTTAACGCGCGGAACACTTTTCATCCCCACCTCTGGCGAGATGATTAGTTAATGATTTTAGTCGATTTCATGAGTTCTGAAAATTTGTAAAATCTTTATATTCGGATATGCTTCAGGCTTATGCTTATATAGAGGCTACGAATATTTCTGATGTCTACCATCACACATAGATGGTTATAAAATCGAAGGTTCCTCCCACCCCTATAACGAAAGCCTTCACCCGCCCTGTATGGCGGCTAATATTTAATATTCTGAAAGCAAGCTCTCTCAAAATCAGACGACAATGCTATCATCACCGATGGCTATAAATCCGCCAAAACTCTCCCGACTGGGTCCTGTAAGCCTACCATCTTCAGGTGGCTAAAATTGATGAATAATGCATTTTTATGTTTTCAATCACACGTCAAACCGCCACTGAATCGCTATGAACTAAAACAGACTAGTATCGAAGTTATCTGAATGTTATCTACTGTATAGTGGCTATGAATTACCGAATGAAAGCAGCAAGACTTCCAAGAAAGCTATCCATCACATAGGTGGCTATGAATTACCCGATCATGCCGAGACCAAGGAAAATAATGCTATCCACCACATAGGTGGCTATTAATCATACCAGCGGCTTATCATCTGGAACCACAAACTTCCCACCATATGGGTGGCTATAAAAGCATACCCGACCTGATAGAGCACTCGATCATTACTTTCCAGCACTGGGTGGGCCTAGCTTTTAACCTGGCTACATCAGACAATCCATCACATAAATGGTTATGAATATCGTGGCAACCAGCTTGTGCTCAGCCCTAAGCTACCCATCACATAGGTGGTTATGGAATAGTCTGAACGTACCATTGCTCAGCGATTTGGCAAAATTCGTGGAGTGTGACTATCATATTTGCAATCATATAGGTGGCTACACATTCGAAACCGATCACCTGTCCCATGGTTTCTGTATTATCCGTCACACATGGTGGTTATGAATTAATGAAGGGTGAAATTTTCATTCTCTACATGTTATCCATCGAACAGGTGGCTAAAAATTCGAAGGTTCCACCCACTCCCATGACTAAAGCCTAGCTCCGTCTCTTAGGCGGATATTGGAGAAATCTGGTAAGCATGAGTTTTTAAAATCAGACAGATAAGTCCTCTGTAGTGCCTATTACTGGATGGTTATAAATCCGCCAAAACTCTCGCGCCTTTGCCTCGTGACACCTCCATCGATCAGGTGGTTAAACTAAACTACAGATATTGATACACTGTTTGCCTGCTAATACCAAGGTCTCGAGCGACCTTGGCCTTTTTCTCACCTGCAGCTACTCTCGGCTCGAGCTGAAAAAATTAGAGTTCAGATAACCTCCTCCTCTTTCCTCTATATGCACCTTTGTCGGCTTATGCCTAAATCGTGAACACCTCAATAGCAGTAATAGAAAAACACCTATACTTTTTTTCAAAACAGGAAAAATCTATAACTCATTGTTTATAAAGATCAAATTTCCAATGCATTTCGAGATGGCTGAAAATTGGTAAAACCTGTGAATCCAGATAAAATACAAGTATCTCAATGGGAAAGCAGCATATCTATCAGGCTACCCATCACATAGGTGGTTATGAATTTGTTTTTTGGCATAGGTTTAATCATGCCGAAGCTACCCATCACATAGGTGGTTATGAATAGTCTGAAAACTCGTGTGAGATCGACAGTAGCGCTACCCATCACATAGGTGGTTATGAATTCATGTCCAACTTTAGTGCTGACCACACATCGCTACCCATCACATAGGTGGTTATGAATCAAGCGATAACGTAAGACGATCCCTTGCTAGTGCTATCTATCTCATAGGTGGTTATAAATACGCAAACATAAAACCTCAACCTGACTACTAATCGCTAAGATACTGATAAATAGTTTGCCTGCTAATACCAAGGTCTTGAGCGACCTTGGCCTTTTTCTCACCTGCTGCCACTCTCGTCTTGAGCTGAAAAACTTCAGCTTCAGATAAGCTTTTCTTCCTTCCTCTATATACACCTTTCTGTTTGGCCAGTGCTATACCTTCCCTTTGTCGCTCTTTGATCAATGCCCGCTCAAACTCAGCAAAAGCTCCCATCACAGATAACATGAGCTGTGCCATCGGCGAATCCTCCCCTGTAAACGTCAAACCTTCCTTAACAAACTCAATTCGAACTCCTTTTGAAGTCAATGTTCGAACTATACGTCGAAGATCTTCGAGATTCCGTGCCAGACGGTCCATACTATGAATAATCACAGTGTCACCGATTCGGGCAAAAGCCAATAATTCTTCCAGTTGATCGCGCTGGGTATCTTTTCCTGAAGCTTTATCAGTGAACGTTCGATCGAGCTGAACACCATCCAACTGTCGATCTGGATTCTGGTCATAACTACTGACCCTGACATAACCAATTCGCTGACCATTCATAAAAACAACGTAAACCTGTCATAACGAAACGAAAAGTGTCTGGATAGAGTCTATAACCCTTTGCTGAAACTGTAAGATTATAATTTTGTGGAGTCTAATCAGACACTTTCTCTTGGAGAAGCCTGACGTCCAGTTAGGGTATACGCTATACAGACACAAATAGACCAAGCTTTCTCTCAGACCGAAATTAACTATTAAACGACGATCTTTATAATTACTTTGTCTTTTACATAGTTTAGCTCAAAAACTAAGCTTCCCTAAGCAATCCTCTTCCTTTGAGTTAACTGTGTGTCATTTTATCTCTCTACTCTATGAGCATGATCTCACCGACAAACCAGAATCATTAAAAAAATTCTCCAGTCAGAACCTGGCTCCATTTGATGTTACTGGTCTAGAAAAAGTTGCGGTTATTCTTATGATAAACCTGACTTTTATAACTGATAATTCTCTATTGTCTGAAACGGCAGCTTCAGCCCAGTTAAAGAACGACGATTTCTGGAATAAAGTAAGGTATTCAGTTGCAGGTAGCATTACTCATAATCTGAAATTTCTCGATAGCCGTACCCATGGTTATATATTCAGTCCTGAGCAATACGACGATAGCAGTGCCAATCTATACATCGGGAGTCGTAATATTAAACACGGTCGAAGAACTGGATGGTCGTTTAACTCTTCCTGCATGAAAATCAAAAAACTCCTTTTCACAGAGTTTATTTGCCATAACAAACAGCAAAATCTTGCAGACGATTTATTAGCTCAAGGAAAGTTCACCAATATGCTCATCGACCTTGGGGCACCTGCCAGCCAGTTAAATGAGACCATAGAAATACTTCGACTTCATATTCAATCCCCTTTCCCTGAAGAAGCAGTTGAGCCACAAATCCTTCTGCCTGACGGTAAAGCCAGCTACATTGCTGTTACACCAGTTTCCAGTCACCTTCTTCAAGGGGAGCTTCATCGCAGGCTTGTTGGAAAACACCTGAACTTTATCAAAACGATATTACCTATCGGCAACGGGCCCAACGTTGGCACTTTTGGAGACCTGGTTGCGGACAGTAGAGGACATATTCGAATTCTTTACTCACGAGTAAAAAACCACTTCCCTTTCTGGCAACTGTGCTTATGGCGATTAGCAAGAGATGGTCACCTGTTTCACAATTCAGATATAGCTCTACTGCTACCTGCTCCCAGATGTTTTGAGAAACACGAAAATGAGGAAAAAAGCAGTTATCAAAACATTACGGATAAGGAGAAAGCAGTCATCACCCTGAACAGTGAAATCAGCTCACTCTTCTCGGATTACCGCCACCTGTATCACTACCTGAACAAGTACCCTGACCGTAAGAACGTTTTCCTTGAGCAGTTACAAACTATAGTTCCGACTCCTTCTCTCGCTTTTCTGGGCATATCAGTCCTCCCATCTTCTGAGACTGATACGGGCTCAATTGTCACTGAAGCCTGGGAGCACTGGAAGAAAAATAGATTTATGACCCAAACTCAGTTTCAGGTAACAGATGCATATACCACATTCATAAAAAACCTATTTATCAATACAGTGTCACAATACATCACAGAGATTTTTTCATGATTTATCTCTATTGGAAAAACCTGGAATTGCATGAAGCTAACGCTCTGCAGTTTGCCTTAATTAAGGGCATGATTTCTCCTGTCACATTGCTTGGCTGGGCTTGCAATATCAAGCATCAACTGTCCTCTATAGCAACCGTTGATATCCAAGAATCTGCATCAATTATTATTTATGATTGCCGCTCCATGCAAGAGAGAAGCGCATTCAGAAGCTATGTGCCAGGAGACTCGCATGTATTAAAGAACAGACTGACTACCACCCCGAGACAATACCTCTCCATTGACCTGATCTTGCGCCTAGAAACCAATCAAGAATCAGCTCTTCAGGATCTACTTAAAGATAAGCAAGCTCAATACCTGCTTCAGAATATGACTCTGGCGAAAAGCCATTGCTTTTCCCCCACCGATAGTAACCCCCTGATACTGAATTCGATAGAGACGCTTTATGACGTTCTTCTCACAAGGCCTGTCTCCGGTTTTTTACCACTATCTCTTTCTTCAGAACACTGGCCAGAAATAGCGTCAGAGCCTGATTCTGATTCTGATGCTTTAGATGTATTTATTAACCTTCTCTGTGACAGTCACGAATATGAAAACATTCATAATATCAGCAGTTTCTTTCCACTGGTCATGGGGCTTAGGCTTCTGGAATCGCCACACACTCGACTCAACGTCAGAGAAAACTATCACCATGCATTTGCAGAGCCTCTTATTGGACTGGCTCAGCCACTCTATCTATTCCAACTAAGCCAGGAACAGTTAGAAAAAAGCTTCTGGCACTACCAATGGCAAGATAGAGATTACCTTGCTGTTAACAATTCCTTCACTGAACAACTTTCCTAGAGCACAGCTATGAAACTTCCCAAAGGCTTGAGCTATCGACGTTCACTTGAAACAAGTCTTGGTTTTTTCTCCCAAACCAATGCTTCCGATGAGACAACCCCAATCATTCTTGAAAGAAAAACACTGGTCGGTCCGTTCAGTGATATTGCTTCTGCATCCGGGACGAACCAAAAGAACACCAACGCACTTAATATTTTCAGAGCCGATTTAGCGACACTGGCCAGTGACACTTGCGAGTTTTCTATTGAGTGCTCACTCACAATCCTACAGCACTGGAAGAAGCCCTATCGTTGCGAGAATCATGAGGTGGCAGGAATACTTACTGCATTTACTGATGCCTATTATGCAACAGATGAATTTAAAACCCTGTCTGAAGGCTACGCCGAAAATATACTAGGGCTTACCTGGTGCTGGAGAAATTCAGAAACCTTTACAAAAGGTCGGCAGAGTATTCTGAGATTCAATGATGAAACCCACACCTACACACTTCCTGACGATGTCACTTTTCCTAGCCTGAAGGACATAAAACAGTGCAATTCCCAGGCATCTGTTGAGGCCGTGATCACATTTATTCAGAGAGCATTGACTGATCAATCCGTAAAGAACCAGATCACTATGAAGGCTGTCTTTCCAACGATGCCCGGTATGGAGGTATACCCATCACAAGAGTTTGTAGACGAAAATAACAAAAGTAGCGATAACAAATCCGCCAGGGTAAGAGAACTGTCTTGTGCATGGACTCCGAATGGCAAGCGACAAGCTGCTTACCATAAAACAAAGATTTCTAATGCACTCCATAAAGTAGATCGCTGGTATGAAAATTCCTTAGATGCGCCGCCTATAAACGTTAACCCTCTTGGCTACGAGCAACAAGAAAATAAACCTTATCGCAGCTGGAAAAGCGGCCTGGATATTTACCATATCTTTATGGATATCGAAGATATAACGGATGACCTGGTTCAAACCAAAATACCATCACCTCACAGCCACTTTCTGGCAGCGAATATAACGAGAGGCGGCCTTTTTACAGCCAAGAAAGAAACAGGAGCTGAAAAATGACCAGAGTTAACAGTAAACCCCGGTTTATTTGTGATTTTCACGTGCCTCCTATAGACATACTCAGATCCAATACCGCTAGTACCATCATGGTTATACTACATGGTATCAATAAACGTCAGGAAGGTGCTCTTGGGCTATCATTTCCAGAATATTCCGATGAAAGCCTTGGCAACCTTATTCGTGTAGTCAGCTATGATAAAAACGACCTCACCAACTTTAAGCGCCACCCTCTTATCCAACTACTGAAGAAGAACCAATCCGTTGATATCCCTCCTATCAGAGAGAGCACCGAGCAACAATCAGAGCTTCGTTTCATACGAGATAGAAGAAACGACAGACGAATTATCGGTCACTGGACAAACCTTGGTTTGAGTGAAAAAGAAGCTGAAGAAAAAATTTCCGTATTAGACAAAATAACTGACCCGCTTCATTACATCTGGATCAGGAGTAAATCTGGCCACCTATTCAAAATATACATTCGCAAAGAGTCATCCCCCCAACGACATGACGGCTCTTTCTCAAGCTATGGTTTGAGCTCCGCCGGAGCCACTGTCCCAGGTTGAATACCTTGAAAACCAGGATCAAAGAGTTCAAAAATGCCAAATTGGACAGAAACGAAAATCTCTGAAAAAGTTCGTCAAAACCATGGTCGTGGCGAAGGCATGGAATACCGCTCATGGCTCAAAAAGAAAGAACGAAAGAGTTCAGAGAGCAACCTGAACCGCGTCAAAGGTCGACTGGTTCGGAGAAAGTATGAATTACGCGACAATCTTGACGTTACAGCACTTAGAATGATTGAGGAAAATCCTCGTGTCATTGATATCCGTGAACACTACCGTCTTGACCGAGAAGTCACTTTAGCAATAGCAGACCAACTGGGTATAAAACACCCCTGTTACGAAAACACTGTCATTCCAGAGGTTCTAACGGTCAACTACCTGTTAACACTGACAGATGATGAACTTTTTACTCCAGGCTCTATAGGTGTTGAAGTAGCCTGGTCCTCAAAACTCACTAAAGAAGCATTACTGCGTCTGGATATCATAAGCCTATATCTGGAGCATGAACTAAAAACACCACCGCTGAAAGTTTTTACCGAGCGTGAAACCTCTTCAGAGATAATCAAAGGCTTCAACTGGGTAGCCAGTGCTTACGAAATTTCATCTACAGATTTTCCGGGAATCAACCTTCGGAAAATCCAGTCTCACCTATTGGATGAAATATCTAGAAATAACCCCAATCCAATAAATCAGGTTTGCAAAAGCATAGATGGAAAGCTGAAATACCCAACAGGTAGCTGTCTGCGCATCTGTCGGGCAATGCTAGCTCATGCCATTTTAACTGTAGATTACTTTACAAGTCCGATAGGAGAAACAACTCCTTTCTCAAGCCTGTCGATCAACTCGGAAGGCGAGTTTCTCTCATGAGTTCAGCAGAGCAACTATCAGCAGCTGGTGACCTGTTGCAAAAAGGGCAAGTGTTCCGAGACAAGGATCTTGATCAATGTTTCCGCATTACATACCTCCCTGTTCGCGGTGTCTACACCTACATAATTAACCTGCCCGACAAACC
The DNA here is from genome assembly GCF_009653635.1 of Endozoicomonas sp. OPT23. Lineage (GTDB taxonomy): Bacteria > Pseudomonadota > Gammaproteobacteria > Pseudomonadales > Endozoicomonadaceae > Endozoicomonas_A. The sequence goes on from NZ_PPFD01000006.1 coordinate 205,994, forward strand.
AAAGAACACTTTCCCTACTTCTGTCGAGACACAATCGATACTTAAACGTTTTGAGGAAGGCGTGCTTGAAGTTGTCGAGGATAGTCCATACAACCTGGAGCCTCAGACTTTATCAGACAAACAAAAAGATAGAGCAAGTGAACTCTGGCTAATTCTCGAGCCCTATCTGATTAATCAACCCGATATATTTATTCCTTCTGTCAGAGGAGAAGCGTTTACAGCAGCCCATGCTGCCCACGGCATCAGCAAAGAAACATTTTATCTTGCGGTATCTCGATATTTTCAGAAAGGTCAGTCCGAACTGGCCTTGGCTCCTGATTACAATAAAAGAGGTATATTAAAAAAAGCAAACAATTCTACTGAAAATGATGAAAACCCTGTAGCCACAAAAGTTCCGCCAAAAAAAAGAGGAAGACCAAGCAAAGAGCATGGAGAAGGAAGACCAAGCCATCTATTCCATAGCCAGTTCGACTATGCCCTGAAACACTTCCATATCAGCGAAAAACAAACCATAAAAAGCAGCTATAAAAGAATGATTCGAGCCTTCTTTCCTGGCTGCAATCGAAGAGAGGTACCCTCTTACAAGCAAATGCTTGATTACAATAATAAAGACTACCAAAAAATGAAGCTGTTCAGGCAACGTTACGGAAAAATAGTAGTACCACGATCTGATCGCCCCATGTTTAGTAGCAGTGTCGCTAACGCTCCCTATCCAGGCAGTGTATTTGAAATCGATGCAACCATTGCCAATGTTTATGTTCTCAGTAGTTATTTTGACTATGATGATCCAGTCACACCCCATGAGATTGTGATCATAGGTCGCCCTGTGATCTACCACATAGTAGATGTTTTCTCCCGAATGATTGTTGGCCTCTTCATTGGTGTCGAGGGTCCATCCTGGGCTGCAGCTTCTATGGCTATCCGTAATCTTCTGGAAGACAAACAACTGTTTTGCCTGAAATACGGTATTGATCTGAACGATTTAGATAATCAGAAGCTGGAGTATCTAGGTACTGAATTATTTCCGTTGATCAGTGGGTTATCAGAAAAATTACGTGCAGATCATGGCGAATTTAGAGGTGACAAACCAGACGGCCTGATAGAACTCATTGGGCAATCCATAGAGAATCATAAAGTCTACTGTCCTGACTTGAAAGGAACTACTGAGCAGTCGTTTGATATATCGCAGAAAAAAGGGCAATACACTCAACTCTACACAGTCGAGCAATCCTTTAAAGTCAGGGACCAGATTCTTGGAAAAGGCATAGATCCACGCCGCGAGGCATGCCTGACACTCCGTGAATTCATCGGGCTGTACCTGAGAATAATACTCAAACTGAATGCTAGTGTCAGGGTTGGCTATCCTCGCACTAAGGATATGATTAAAAAAGGAGTTCCGGCCATACCCGTTAAGCTTTGGCAGTACGGTATTGAAAATATTGGTGGTGTTTTACGCACCCCACCTATCCAGCAGGTGCAAAAGGCTCTGCTACCACGCAAACCGTGTTCAACAAACAGACAAGGCATCCATTTTTTTAAAGATCAGTATTATTTCTGCTCCTACGCTGAGAAAAGGGGCTGGTTTGAAAGGGGCAATTACCAAAAAAACATAACACTTGCCTATGATCCTTACTCAATGGATCAAGCCTATCTGGTTACACCAAAAGACAACAAGATCGAATACATTCCTTGCAAACTTACACCAAGGTGCAGGGATAAATATCAAGGTACAACCTTTAAAGATGCTGAGTTCATTCTGCGTTATGAAGAAGAGGAAAACATTCAGATCTCACATGATCAAAATATGAATGACACCACCGAAACAGCAATCAACGAGAAAATTGCCCAAACCAAAAGCCGTCTTCCAGAAAAAGGCAACACTCCTGCCACCTGGAAAGGAATGAGAGATAACAGGCACCAGGAAGCAAAAAGAGAAGCGCAGCAGGAAAAGGTACCTGAGCCTGAATGTCCAGAAGTGTCAGCTCAGTTACCTCCCGAAATACCACCTGAGTTACCTCCACAAGCACCACCGCAATTACGCGATGCACCACCTATCCAAGCAGAGCCAGACCAGGAACCACATGAAACCAGCGAACGTACTCGAAATGAACCAGTTACCCCTCGTGAAACCACCAAGTCACCTCCACTATCTACCAAAACAACAGCAGAGAAAGAAGCTGAAGCTCATGATGAACAAATGAGAGCTATCCGTAGAGAAGCTAAACGAAGAAAACTGAGTGAGCGTCAATCAGAATGAACAAATACTATGATGATCGGGATTTATGGATAGAAAAAGCCGTTTACAAAGAACAGCCTCTGTCTAGAAATAGAGGCATACCGTATATCGAAGCTCTGCCTTTAAGAATGGATATGGCAACTTTTACAGATGCTATTGAAAACCCGATACCTTATGACCCAGCTGAAAAAAACCTGCCAGCCCATGAACGCGCCGGAGGTCCTTTCGTTCTTTCGAGCTGGTTTTTATCACAGGCACCTCACTACGACCTCTATCTTAAATTCGACAGTTTAATCAGAGACGGTTATTTTCAAAACACTAGAAGAATAAACAGAAGTTACAGCTTAACGCCACTTGGTGGTTTCCTTATTGCGCCTTCCGGCACGGGAAAGAGTGACGGTACAGCCAACTGCCTGCAGCTCATTCCTGACATCATTATTCACGACCCTGATCACTTTGAAGACAGCAGAGATTTCCAGCAGTATCAGGTCCCTGTACTTATGATCATGGCCCCCCATGATGGAAAGGAAAAATCTCTTGAAAAAAACATTATCGAGTCACTCAAATACATTTTACAGGATCGATTCGGCATTTTTATCGATGAAAAAAAAGATATACGGTATCTGTTGCGATATTACAAAGTGGGTCTATTAGCTATCGATGAAGTGCCGTTCCTGCTGCAATCCAGCGAAGATAACTATGAAACCATTCTGAATTACCTCGTGTACCTGAGAACCAGGCTTTGTATACCTGTCTTGTTCATTGGTACACCCGACATTTTGAAGATTTTTGAAAAGTATCCTTCGCAGACACGCAAAATTATCGGGCCTGGCAGTACTTCTTTGTTGCCTATGTTTGCCACGGGTAGAAACGAGCATCGTGATTTTATATTGTCCCCGGATTTCGTCGATTTTATACGAGAGATGTGGGAGTACCAGTGGATTGAACAAGCAACTGATGCACCCTCTGAAGCCATACTTCAAGCATTTTATATGTGCACTGCTGGTATCAGGGACTATATCGTTAAGCTGTTTCAGTTAATTCAAATCAAACTTATATACGACCACAATCGGAGCCCCAGCCTTGAGGAAGTGATCACTCCGGAGCTGATCAACACAGTGGCTGAACAAGAGCTGCGTATTGTAAATAATAAGATTCAGTGTCTTGTAGAAAACCCTGCCAGTGCTCAGGAAATACAAGACATGGGACTTGACCAGCTACCCGAGATTGCTGAATTAGCCAGGAACTACCAGATTGCGCCCTCTGAAGAGCAGCAGACTGAATATCAGCACATTCGTAAAAAGGTCACCAATGAACAGTCATTGACGAATAAACTGCTGGCGGAGGGTATTGAGCCCGATAGAGCCCACCTGCTCGCCAGATGTATCATTAACAAGTATCCGGATGCTAAAGATCAGTTACGAAAAGCATTGAATCTTGATGCAGACCCTGAGTTTGGCAAGCTGCTGGCTCCTTATATTGAACGCAAAGAAATTAACATAACATCGTTCAAGGTTGACCGATTCAGGAGCTGCTATACCAAAGACGGGGGAAAAGAAGCCGTTTATGAAAACCTGAAAATTAATAATTTAACTACGAATCTAAGAGATCTCTGATGACCAGTCATATACAGCGACTGGGGATCATACCCTACAAGAAAAAATCGGGAGAACAACGGCTGCCAAACTGGACGACAGTTGATGGCGGCTCACAACATTTTTGTTTCTGGGGCAATATTCTCAGGGACGAAACAGGCGGCCAACGTATTCTAATGCGCTTTCGGGATAGCGAAAATAACCACATGGATTACCCACTACCTTTCCGGTTTATGCGCCGTATGGGAATGGGTACCAAGATCAACAGTGGCTATCCAAACTATGAACTCCCAGACAAACCCTGGCATACCGTTCGCTTTTCTCCCCATGAAGTCGATCTACTGTCACTGGCAGATTGCCCTCAATGGATAAAAGATAAATGTATGTATCAGGGAGCGGAGGACGTATTTGGCCAGCAACCCATCTTCCGCTTCAGAAATGAAGACCGACTTTATTACCTGCCTGCAATGGAATTCATTCGTAAATGTTATATTGCCAATGCCTTGTGTTGCGACGATGTGATCTACCCGGGGAGAATGGAGACAGCCATCAGCTATAAAGAGCAAAAGGGCGAACGATTAACCCTACACCTGCTGAGACGCTACAGACGAGCTTTTATCACAAAAGGTACTGCTCAGTTTCTTGCGCGCTGGTATACCTGTATGACGTTCAGAGCGAGCTTCAACTCCGTAGCCAATGAAACTATCTTGCTACCTCAGAGAGCCAGTCATCCTTTGAGATTTGAACCGCCAAGGATCAGCGATATAAAGCTGACCTGTATTCAGGACAATCATCAGAAGAGATATTGGATAGAGAGAATTATTGATATTAAGAATATTCCGATCACAGCCAGTGAAGTAGTCATTTATCAAGGTACAAAAAAGTGCAGTTTTAAAGTTCGATAGACTCAAAGAGTCTCTAGCTCAGCCAGAAATGTCAGTAGTTTCTTTTTCTTTTCACTTGGCATCCTACCGTACTGAACAAGCAATTCTGCCAGCTGATCATCTTTGCAGTAAAAATAAGGCACAGGAACATCAAGTATTTTAGCAATACGTTCCAGAGTGTCGAAGTCTGGAAAATGCTTTCCTTTCTCGTAGTGGTTCATACGGGCACTGGCAGAAAACTCATCGATACCCGCGAGTATACCCAAATTTTTCTGAGAAATGCCTTTCGCTTTTCTGGCTGTCTTAAGCCTTGTTGGTAAAGGAGATCGTGACACGAGTGACATCATGTACTCTGAGTGGTTGCACCAACAAATCTTCCTTGTTTCTCGTTCACGTATATACTTAGGATTCTTAAGTTTTTGTGTCGTCTTCTTACCGACTGTATTCGTCAGTTTTCAAGTGAGATGCACAAGAACATCACGCTATGAAGGAAAAATCATGGCTACAGAATCAAAGCGTCAAACCTATACACTCGAGTTTCGGCAAAAAGCAGTAGAGTTAGCCTTAACTGCAGAGCAGCCTACATCACAGGTTGCGAGAATATTGAAAGTAAAAGAGAGCACGCTGGCCAACTGGGTCGCAGCAAAAAAGCGCGCGCTGAAAAATCAAGGTTTACTGGATCTTGATGACCTGAAGAAGAAGGAGTTTATTGATCAAGACAAACATTCAAGACCAAAGGCCAATAATCAGGTAAACAAGCAAGACACTGCAGTCCCAGCGTCGGCCACACATCACAACAGCGATCAAGAACCCTTGGTTAGCCAAAGTTCTAACCATCAACCGTCCACACAGATAGAGAACGAAAGCATTCTGAAGTCCACCATGACAAAGCTGCCGCAAGAGCTGCAGATTCTGCGCAATGAAAATCAAAGGCTAAAGAGGGAGCGAGACATTTTCAGGGAGGCTGTAGTGCTAATGGCAAGAGCAGAGTGATCCGTTACGAAGAAAAAGTATTTGGCTGAGGATTCTTTTTATATTTCATTTTGGTTATTACAACCATACCCCCCAGAGGAGCCTGCCATTTTGGCGGTTATAAAATTGGCAGTAAACTCCACGAACTATCGCACTGCGACCCTACCTATCGGTGGAAAAATAAACCACAGTCGCACATTCTTCAGCCACCTTGCGATGGTCCAAGTTCTATACTCAGGAGACCTTGGTGAAAAACATTTAATAGCCACCTCAAATGCAGTCATAAGCTCAACGATCAAACTCACTGAACTTACATCTCCATGAATATAGCTCTGCTGACTGAAATTACAACAAAAGAAGTGACACTTCTACGCATCGGTATCAATAAGCATTAGGATTCAAAAAACCCTTAAACACCGTCATGAAAATAATTCTGAAATCCAGCCACAAAGTCCAGCGATCCATATATTCAAGGTCGCACTCCACACGCTTCTGCATCTTTTCCAGTGTGTCTGTTTCGCCTCGAAACCCTCGTACCTGAGCCAAACCTGTAATTCCAGGCTTCACCTTATGACGTTTCATATAGGATTCGACAATTTCTTTATAGTACTCATTGTGCTCAAGGGCATGAGGCCGTGGGCCGACAATGGACATCTTCCCCTGTATTACATTAAAAAACTGCGGCAACTCGTCCAGGCTGGTTCGGCGCAAGAAAGCGCCTACTTTGGTAATTCTGGCGTCACCTTTTGACGCCTGAGTCACTTTCCCCTGCTCTTCTGTATGGATACTCATGGACCGGAATTTATAAACCTTAATCCGTTTGCCATCAATACCATGACGATACTGTTTGAACAGCACAGGGCCTGGCGATGTGAGCTTTATCGCCAGTGCTATAAGCGCACACACAGGCAAAATCAGCAGAAAGATGATTAGCCCAACCACGCGGTCTTCAATCGCTTTTACAATACGACTGTAACCATCCAGCGGCGAGCAGCTGATATCAAGTGAATAATATCCGCCAATGGGTGAAACCTTATGATTCAACAGCGGAATATCCTGGAGGCCAGGCATAAAACGCACATCAACCGTAGAATGTTTCATCGCCTCGATAAGACTATGAACCGCCCCACTGTCCTTTAAAGGCAGGCAGATCCAGCATTCATCATAGTGTTCATTTTTTGCCAATACTGCATCAAGTTCACCTGCAGCCTGCTGTTCCGATTCATAAGGAATAACGGTATCAATGTTATAGCCATAGCTGTTACTCCCCTGAAAATCATCCAGAATCATTTGATAGTTACGACCACGACCAATGACCATGACTCGTCGAGTATTACGCCCCTGACTTCGCATTTTCACAAGAGCTTTGTAAACACAAATCCGACAGGCTACAGCACCAAAGACAGCCACCAATGACCATATAGCAATCCAAAGTCGTGAATAGCTCTCCGCTGTTTTAGTCGCCACTATAAACAGTGCCAGAGTAATAAATGACAGAATCCATGCCCAAATAACCTTTCCCAACCGTTCATGAAGGTCTCTTCCTCGCCAAGGCTCGTAAACACCCACAACAAATGAACAGAGCACCGCCAGCAAAGATTGAATAGCTATCAAGTTTGCATTGGGCCAAAGCATAGACAGGGATTGAAAACGGATCAGCTCTGAAAACTTTGCGCAGGCAATGGCTACGGTAAAATCCAGAATAATAAGCAGGTAAAGAGGCAACCGAGTGCGCCCCAAGTGTATAGTAGGCATGAAGTTACATCAATAAAGTAATAGAGAGGATTTATAAAAAAAAGTAATAAGAAGAGTTATAAGGAACGGGAACTTGAAACTACTACTTTGGTATGACTCACAATATGAAATATACAATACCCTGCAATCAATCCTAAGAGGCTGGCGGCAAAGTCATAAAGATTAAAGTGTCGTGTTGGTAGATAATACTGCAATAGCTCGTCTGTCACGCACCCTAATACAAGAATCATCAGTACCGGAGTGACCAATCGAAATCGAGACGCCGGAAAGGCAAGGTGAGCAAGAAATGAGAGAACACAGGCCATGGCGAAATGCATTTGTTTGTTACCGCCAAGAAACACCTCGATTCCTCCCCAAAGAGAGGAACCATAACCTGCACTCTTGGCAGCCGATAAGCCGATGATAAATGCCAACCAAGCAATAGCCATTATACGAAAAGCACTTACCATATTTACCTTCAAGCTGCCAAATATGACAAATTTATCTTCGAAGAATGCTCAAAATCTCTGAAGTTTTCTCTTTCATCAGAGCTACAGAGCCACGGCTTTCAACATTCAAACGTACGACAGGCTCTGTATTCGAGGAACGCAGGTTGAACCGCCACGTTCCCATATCGAGAGAGATACCATCAGTATGATCAATGTCTAGAGCATCCGCTTGATAGTCAGCCAGTACACGAGCAATGGCTGCCGGAGCGTCGTCAAGTTTACTGTTAATTTCTCCAGAGGATGGAAACAAAGCAATACGTTCTTCAACCAGAGCTGACAATGGTTTGTTTTTACGGGACATCAATTCAGCCACCAACAACCAGGGAATCATGCCTGAGTCGCAGTAAGCAAAATCACGAAAGTAATGGTGAGCACTCATCTCACCACCATATACAGCATCTTCTGCTCGCATACGTTCTTTAATAAAAGCATGACCGGTTTTGCAGAGTACTGGCTCACCTCCGGCTGACTTTACCTGGTCAATCGTATTCCAGGTTAAGCGTGGGTCATGGAGTATCTTCGCACCCGGCTCATGAGCCAGAAACGCTTCACCCAGCAGACCTACAATGTAGTAACCCTCAATAAACTGGCCTTTTTCATCAAACAGAAAACAGCGGTCAAAGTCTCCATCCCAGGCAATGCCCATGTCAGCGTTGTGTGCCAGCACAGCATCGGTGGTTGCTTGTCGACAATCGTGCAATAGTGGATTAGGAATACCGTGTGGGAAGTTACCATCCGGTTCGTGGTGAATTTTCACAAACTCAACAGGTACAGAAGCCGCATTAAACCTTTCCTCAATTGCGTCAATCACATGCCCGGCAGCGCCGTTGCCTGCGTTCACAACCAGTTTTAGGGGCTTAAGATTGTCAGGTTTTATATACCCAAGAATATGATCGATGTAGGGGGAAATATTGTTCAGCTCTGAATAATCTCCCTGCATTACACTGTTGTTAGACTTATCTAATTGCAGGAATTCATGGGCCAGTTCTTCAATCTCCCTGAGCCCGGTATCGCCGGAAATGGGTTTGCTTTCTTCCCGCACCAGCTTCATACCGTTATAGTCCATGGGATTGTGGCTGGCAGTAACCATTATCCCCGCATCGGCTTTCAGGTGAGAAGTAGCATAATAGATTTCTTCCGTACCACATAGGCCGATATCAACAACACTCGCTCCCCCAACTCTCAAACCGTCACTTAAGGCACTTTTCAGTTCTGGTGTCGATAGCCTGATGTCGCCACCGATGACAACTTTTTCAGGTTTGAGATACTCAGCAACAGCACGCCCAATGGCTCTTGCAACATCGACATTCAACTCATCAGGAAGACGGCCACGAATATCGTAGGCCTTAAAACAAGACAACTGTTTCATAGATCAAGACCGTCCATAAGTATCTTCGAATCGAACAATATCATCTTCACCGAGATAACTACCGCTCTGTACCTCTATCAGTTCCAGATCAAATTTCCCTGGATTTTCCAGTCGATGAACCTCACCCACTGGAATATAAGTAGACTGGTTCTCAGTCAGTAGAATCTGTTGCTCTCCATTAGTTACCAGTGCTGTGCCTTTCACCACGATCCAGTGTTCGGCACGGTGATAGTGTTTCTGTAAAGAAAGCTGTGCACCCGGCTTAACCGTGATTCGTTTCACCTGGAAACGTTCGCCATGGTCAATGGAATCATAAGCTCCCCAAGGTCGGTACACCTTGCGATGCAGCTTTGCCTCGGTTCGGTTTTCAGCTTTAAGCTGTTCAACAACCTTCTTCACATCCTGCACACGATCTTTATGAGAGACCAGAATCGCATCATCACTCTCTGTAATGACAAGATTTTCAACACCCACGGTGGCAATCAGCTTTTTCTCACTGCGCACATAGGTGTTGCGTGTATCCTGCAATAGCACGTCACCCAGAGTAGAGTTACCGGCTTCGTCTTTTTCAGAAATATCTGCCAGTGATGTCCAGGAACCGACATCAGACCAGCCTGCATCCAGAGGTACTACTACGGCATCTTTGGTTTTTTCCATGACTGCGTAATCAATGGAATCATCCGGACAGGCTTTAAAAGCGGCTTCATCAAGACGAACGAAGTCCAAGTCTTCATTTTGAACGGTCATAGCTTGTTGGCAGGCATTCAGGATATCCGGACGGAATGTTTTTAATTGTTCGAGATAGCGTGAAGCCTTGAACAGGAACATACCGGAGTTCCAGAAATAGTTGCCGGAGGCAACATACTCCTCAGCTGTTTTAAGATCGGGCTTTTCAACAAACTGCTCTACCGGCGCAAGCTGCTTACTGCTCTCTACAAACTCACTGCTGGCCATGATATAGCCATAGCCTGTTTCCGGAGCAGTAGGCACAATACCAAAAGTCACCAGCTTACCATCACGGGCCGCGGGCAATGCTGCTTCAACAGCTTGGTGAAAAGCTGGGACATCATCAATCACATGATCCGCCGCAAGCACCAGTAATAAAGGCTCTTGATCTTCTGCTAAGGCTATAGCCTTGAGTGCTGCCAATGCCACTGCGGGCGCAGTATTCCGGCCTACGGGCTCAAGAATAATGGCAGAAGCGTTACGCTCCATTTGACGAAACTGCTCTGCAACCAAAAAGCGATGTTCTTCATTGGCAATCACCAGAGGCTCTGACACAGATTCCAGCCCCTCAAGGCGGGATAATGTGTTCTGGAACATAGTTTGATCGTTCACCAGCGGCAGAAACTGCTTGGGATAGAGAGAACGGGACTGAGGCCAGAGACGACTACCGGAGCCGCCGGACATTATTACGGGTAAAATCACTTATTACTACTTCCATTCAATGTTAACTGATGCTCTTCCCATTTACTCATCACAAATGCACTAAATTCATGTTTAAACCTTTCTGTAGAGAATTGGCTTGCATGCTCCCTAATTAGGGATGGAGATAATAAAGTAGTGTTCTCGAACCGTTGTATAGCGTCGCATAATGAAGATACAGTCTGATTATCAAAAAACAAACCTGTTTTTCCATCAACAACCGTTTCTTTAAGCCCCCCTTTCCCAAAAGCTATAACAGGTGTACCACACGCTTGAGCTTCTACAGGCACAATACCAAAATCTTCTTCTGCGGCGTAAACAAAAGCTCGAGCCCGCTGCATTCTGTCTTTCAGTTCATTAAATGGTCGATGCCCCAGTAACTGTATATTTGAGCCTGCACTTTTTTTTATCTTATCAAAATCAGGACCATCACCAATTACAACTAGCGTTTTATCCGGCATTTCTGAAAACGATTTAACTATAAGGTCAACTTTTTTATATGGAACCATTCTTGAACAAGTTAAATAGTAATCCTCTTTTTCTATACAGAGATCAAAGTCTTGGATTGCAACATTTGGGTATATAGTCGTTGCAGATCTTCCATAGACTTTTTTTATACGCCTACCAATATAATTTGAATTCGCAACAAAATGATCGACACCATTCGCAGTTCGATTGTCCCAAATACGAAATCTGTGTAGTAGATACCTTATAAGCCAAGATTTGATCCCTCTAGTATAATTTGCTTCGTTTAAGTACTGGTGTTGCAAGTCCCATGCATACCTAACAGGCGAATGACAGTAGCTTATATGCAGTTGGTCTGGACCAGTTAATACTCCCTTAGCTGCGCAATGACTACTCGATATAATAAGATCGTAGTCACCTATGTCATGCTGTTCAATTGCTAGAGGAAATAGTGGTAAATAATTCCTATACTTCGATTCTGCCATCGGTAATTTTTGAATGACTGAACACTTAGTTTTCTTATTATTCAAAAAAAATCGTTGATTGTCAGGAATAAAATCAACTAAACAAAAAATATCTGAATCAGGAAATATTGATATGATCTGCTCTAACACTTTTTCAGCACCAGCATAAGTTACTAGCCAGTCATGAATAATTGCAACTCTCATTTAAGTCATAAACCTTTTATAAAAAATAAATACCTGGTTCTTCAACATCTAACTCTTTTAGAATTTTCTAAAATAATTTCTTATTGCCTAGAGAATTTAGTTTTGCTAATAAAAATATAAATCAATGTAGCTATAAATATATAAGAGCCTTGACCACTAAATATTAAATTTATAATTGGTGAAAAGAACAACAAAAGACTTAAGTAAAAATACAATGGACAGTAAACACTATTTGCTTGAGCTTTGGAAAAAATAGTTTGCATAAAAAACCCAAACATACTACAAAATATAACCAAAAAATAACCAAAATCAATAAACAACGGACCTAGAAAAGTAGTATAAATTCCATTTCTTGGTGCAACTAGTAAGGTGCCTGGATCGAAAGGTAAGCCCGAAAAGTATGAAATTACTTTATAAAAAACAAAAAAAGTATAGTTCCCATACTGAAAATCTTGAAAACCATAATCCAGTAAATATGCTAATTCGTAAATACCATGTGTGATATATTGAATGAAGTTAATCAAAAAAACATAGAGAGAAAAAAGAAAGTCATTATTCTTGAAATATTCAAAAAAATCGAATTCTGGAACTGCAAATCTTGAATAACCAGAAATAAATATACTATCCTCTATCGCGAAACCAACTTCTTCGATACGAATTGAAAATATTACTCCAGATATCAATATAACAATAGAAAAAACCAATAAAAACACAGGTTTAATTAAGGATTTTAGTTTCACCTTATTATGATACATAAGAGTCATCATTAGAATCGCAAAATATATAAACAAGTAAATACGTGAACCAACAGTAAGATTAACCAATGGCAAATACAAACCAAATATTATGGAAAGAAATGCAAGAAACTTACTTTCGTTCATTTTTTTATATACATTAAAGTATTGGAAAAGCAAAAAATATGAAAAAGCACATAAGGGTGCGGATACTAATGAGTATATGTTTGTACTCGCGCTTGCCAGCAACTCCCTACTTTCTGAAAAACCGGTTGATAGCGATATGCTATACCCACGAAAATAAAACTTATCTATTATTGATAGTAAAATACCTACAAAAGACAAAATCAAAGCAACATTGAACCTATGCTTTTCCCTTTCCTTATTACAAAACAAGTGTTTTTTTATGACTTTCCTTTTCTTATTCATAGAATTTGAAGCCACAATACCTAAAAAGAAAAACAGGATAGATAGAAGCACAAGAAAATAAAACTCAACATTTAGACCAGAGTAGTCTATAAAACCTGTTCCGATTACAACTAAAAGAACATATAAGGAAAGTGAAAAAGTCATTATTTTTAAAGGACTATATATCATTAGTAATCCTCAGAAAAAAATAACCAAAAAATGCTTTTGTTATTTTTGAAATATTATCTGATGATATACAAGAAGGACTATTAATTGGATCCGAAATAATACCCTCAAATGAGTTCTCTCGAAGATAGGCTGCCAAACTCCCTTTTTCTGCGTCATATCTGAAACCGTAAAGGTCACCTTCAATATGCTCTTTCTTTGAAAAGAGAGAGACAGGATAGAATTTATTTGAGATATTTATTTTACCAGCTAATGCAGCTTCTATATTGATTGTTCCTGTCACAGAATAGATATACTTTGACAAATTAAATATGTCGTCCATTGTAGTGGAATGTTTTAATGCATTTACTCTATCATTTTCTCTCAACAGTGATAAAAGATCAGAAGATAATTCATATTTAGTTTTAGGGTTAGCTTTAAGAAGAACACTCCAAGATTTAGGAATAATTCGTAGAAGCTCTAGTACATTCTCCACTTGATTATTATATGGATAACCCCAAACATCAATATTTGCTTCTGGTTGTAACTGTAAAGGAACAAGAACAGTCTTATTCCAATCATCAATAGCTTCAATATCTATGGCACAGCTATCCCAACAGTGTTTATTATAGATTACGCTCGTATCTTTAGCTGCTGCTTTAAATAGTGATGGAGTATTATAAACCTCACCTTTAATTCTACCGTGTAACGAGTACTTCTTAACAGCATATTTCTTTAGCTTACCTTCTATTGAGTCCTTTATAGATGTAGTTCTTTTAATATAATCAGGAACTATAGATCTTTCTTTAATTTCAGTTTCTAGAGCAACATCATGATCATTTATTTCAAATAGTTTATTTTCATTACATGGCTGCAAAGTATCATATTTATATAAAGAAAATCTTCCGAGTGGATACCGACAACTTGTTGGATGTATGAATTCAATATTCTTTTTTTTACAAATTTCTATTGCGATCAATTCATGGAAAAGAGTACATTCACCAATAACCACATCAGGATCATAATTACACAAATATTTCTCAATTTCATTATAATAATAATTATAATGGTCATTAGATCGAGAAAATATCGAAACACTTCTATCTTGGATCTTCAGTTTATCAAAAAACGTACCTTCTGACTTTGAAAAATCATTAGATTCAGGGAAAGGTATTATATAATTTTCATGACCAGCTACTCTAAATAAATTATTTTGCACTAAAAATCGACACTCTAACCCCTGTGAGACAAACTCTTCTGCTAATCTTGCCCATAACAGTGTCTTTAATCTGTTCTCAATAAAAAGTATTTTTTTCATAATAACTCTAAAAAATAATAGTTGTTCTATTATCTATATTTAAAAATAGATAACACTTAAAGCATTTTTATATCACTCATACCACATGAAATAAGAATATCTGTCGCGCTATGTGTAGCAATACACAAAATTTAAAGAGTCGTATCAAAATAAATAATACCATTTGATATGTTTGATCTGTTCATTCAGCACGAGTCTGTTTATAGTTGTTTTTAATCACATAGAAGATACCGTAACAAACCTCCTACTCACACACTTAACAAAAAACAACTTACTAATTAAAGCTTAGCTTTTAAGATTCAGTAATAAGTAGTCAGATATTCGCTTTCGAATATAATTTCTACAGAAATATAGCGTTAGTATTTCACTGAAACCTTTGCCGCTATAGTGATAAATAGTAGTTGGCCGATAAATCTGAAATATTCGATTACGATCGTTGAGGTACCTAGCTACTTTTAACAGGTTCGTATAGCACATTCTCAATTTATTTACTAACTGCTAGAAATAGAAAATAGAACTCTAAATAATTTATAATAGATTATTTAAGTTTAAATATTAATTTGAATTTTAATTTGAAAAATAGAAATTTAGCGCTAATTGTAAGCTTTAATATTACAATTTGAATAATTTTTCATAGTAATCCGATCGAGTAGTATTATAAAACTCAAGAAACTCATTAAAAATAGAACTTCGCGGCATGGATTTAATTCTCTTCCTCATAAACTCAAAACTATCCCACAATTTACCATTACGACTTTTAGTTAAAAAATCAAAATCTTCCAAATTCATAGAAATCGAAAGAACATCAGATGTATGATTACCTTTAATAAATTTCCCAAAATGAATACCTTCTAATTTATATCCAATTAACTCCAGCCTATTTTGCCACCCTTTTAATTCAATATGCTGTCCAGCACTTATTCGCTTCATTCCAAGCATCTCAAAAGCATGAGTTGTCATCAGAGCCATTGCCTCTAAACTAATATATGGCTTATACTTCCGATCACCATCATTACTAACGACTAAAGCAATGTCACATGTCTTCTTCACATGATCTATAAATGACAACGAAATCGTACCAATAGGCACCTTATTTTTATCTACTATTATTAAAGGTAAGCGATCATTCGCTACACTCAGAAAGAATTTCTGTTGAAGTTCTCTGGTATTTGGAATAGCACCCTGCTCAAGGTATTTATTAACATTTTTATCATTAAACCAACTATACCAATTTGACGAGTACGCGAATGCCTCAGTCGCTATACATAAATCGGTCAATTCACCTTCTATAAAAACATCAAGATCAAATTTATTAGAATTCATTATTACAAACACTCATCGTAAAATCTTATGGCTTACTTTTATTTATTTTAAAATACACATAAAAACTAATAAAAAAGAAAAGCCTATGAATTAGCCCACGAAATGATAAACATCTGAGATGGGAATTTATTCAAAATACTCATACTTTAATGGCATACCGTAGACCAATTTTTTCTTAGCTATTTTACCTATTACTTCATCATAATATTTTGGTTCGATACCATTGCCTGGACGGATAGAACGAATATGTTGTTCGGTAAATATATCCCCTTTACCAATATCTTTTACAATATACAAAGATCGACGAAACTTGATATTTCCTTTTTCTGCCTCAGTTCGCTGATAGTTCACCTTGCCCAGTGACTGCCAAGCAGTTTTTGTGTCCCTGCATAACTGAGTCAACTCTGAAGGTTCTAATGAGAAGCTATCATCCGCCCCTCCACCAGTGCGATCTAGCGTTACATGCTTCTCTATCAAACACGCACCCAGCGCTACAGAGGCAACTGCTGTTGCGTTATCAATCGTATGATCTGACAATCCTACCAACACATCAAACCGCTCAGCCATATCTTTCAGTGTTCTTAAATTATACTGATCAGCTGGAGCCGGGTAACCACTGACACAATGCAATACTAGCAATTCATTGCAACCATGTTTTCTGGCTGTTTCAACAGCTTCCTGAATCTCATCTTCATTAGCCATACCTGTTGACATAATCATCGGCTTACCAGTTTGTGCAACCCGTGCGATCAATGGTAAATCTACTAATTCAAAAGAAGCGATTTTATAAGCAGGCGTATTTAGTTCTTCAAGTAGGTCAACAGCAGTAAAATCAAAGGGGGAACTGAATATCGTAATTCCTAATTCTTTTGCTTTCTCGAATAGGGGCTTATGCCACTCCCATGGCATGTGTGCACCCTTATAGAGTTCATATAGTGTTTGACCATCCCATAGACCACCATGTATCTGAAACTCTTCCGCATCACAGTCAATTGTTATTGTTTCATGAGTATACGACTGCAATTTTATAGCATCCGCACCCGCCTTCTTAGCTTCCTCCATGATTTTAAATGCTCGATTGATATCACCATTATGATTTGCCGACAATTCGGCAATAATATATGGTGGATATTCTGAACCTATTTTTCTACCAGCAATTTCAAATGTATCATTCATCAATTTATCTTCTTACTTAAATCTAATCACACTTCAACTCTCATTAAAATCAATGGAAATTAAAGTTAATTATTATGTGGGATATAAAAGTCACTCTTTAGGAATTTTAAACAGTTTTTCTAATCTACTCCTAACAGCACTCTTTTGTTCTGCCCACTCACTTTCTAATAAACCCAATCTATGTACATCAGTGAATATTCCGTCCACAAGGTGTTGCTGACGAAAAACCCCTTCTTCAACGAATCCAAATTTCTTATGTAGTTTAATTACAGCAGCATTAAAGCTCAAAACTTCACAAAATATTTTATTAAGTTTAAGGGTATTGAAAGCATATTCAAGCGCCTGAAATTCCATCTTACTTCCAGTACCTCTTGGACTACCCGGTGCAGCATAAAAAGCCCAGGAAGTACACCTATTCAGTCTATCTATTCCCGTAAAACCAATTATTCCATAGGGTTGACCATTAGACTCAAACATAAAATACTGACTTTTGTTGTTTTGTTTAGTGCTCTCCCACCATTTTAAGTGCTCAGCCAAAGTTATTACATGATTCGTATACATATTCTGGCGTACGGATGGAGCATTTCTCCACGCAAGCATTAGTTCAACTTCGTCAGGCTGTATTTCTCTTATTGTTCCGAAAGATACCATTGTATGAAACTCGATAAGATAGTTTAAGAAAAGAGTATTAAAAGCTATTATTATTTTCGCTATTCATCGCTAATTCCATAATATTAGTGACAGCTCGACAGCCTTTACCATCAGTAAGATCCATCGATCTATCCTGCATTTCAATCCAGAGAGCATAGTTACGCATAGTCTTGAATATCTGAGCTTGATATGCTTCTGTAAAATCAACTCCAACATCAAATGTACCAAGACAAGTATGCACTCTCATAGCATCTAAATCATTGGCAAGTTGTAATTGATTATCCGCTACTGTCACAACAATTCCTGGCAATCCAACAGCACAACGCTCCCATGTAGTAGACCCTACAGCACCAACAAATAACTGGACTTCCTGCATAAGCTTGCTCATATAGTCAATGGCAAAGTGGTAGCGTAATTTCTCATGCTGAAGACATAGATATTTAATCTTTTCTGCATGAGGATTTGAAGCACCAACTACCACATGGACCATGCCCAATGACTGGATAATTGGCAGTATGGCTTCAATTGCATGCTGAGTTGCATTGACCTGATCAGCACCACCAAAAAAGAGTAATACCTCTGGGTTTGTATCTCGCCACTGTGCTTTCTTTGCCGTTGAAAATTCTTCTCTGAGCAAGCTGTAATTAGGTCCTAACAGGCAGAGACAGTCTTTATTCACTTTTTCACGGTAGCGTGATCCCATATTCTGATAGTAATTTTGATCAAGAAGAAGATCGCTACAATGCTGTCGGTTTGCCAGATCATCAATGACCATTAATTTATGACAATGGGGGCGAACTCGCTTTTCCCAGTTTTGATCTAACCCGTAGTGATCCACTATTAGCCAGTCTGCCATCAAAAAACTAGGACATCGCTTTATAGCTAAGAGCGTATCTTTTGCATCTTCTGCCTGACTGATATCAGATGATTCTGTATCATAATTAAAACTTTCTAACCGAGCAGGCTGAGCTAAAAACTTAAGATTGAAATTCCCTTTTCTAATCTGCTCTGAAAGGCACCCCTCGCGCTCTCGGCAGATAAAAAGAACTTCAGCGCTGAGATATTTTTTCAACGCATTAGCTAGCGTCAAGCATCGCATGACGTGGCCAGTACCTATTTCTGTTGACGCATCAACTCGTATAACAACTTTCATTTCTATACTAATTTAGACGCTTAAAGCTACTGTGACACACAGGGCCCTTGAGCAAGCTCTGCACATCTCGACCATCCTCACACTCTTTAATCAGTGCAAAAACAGGGTCAAGCTCTGTAAAATATTGTTCAATAATTGCAGGTGTGTGCTCTATACAGGCATAGATGCTGTTCCCTGCAAGATATCCTTTTTCTAGCATTTTCTGAGTAATCAGAGTTTTATACATCAACGCATCTGGGCTATCAAATACAAAACCTGTCAACGCTGGAATGCCAAACAATGTGATGTCAATTTCATGCTTTCCGGCAAGTTGTAGCCATCGATTCTGAACATCTTTGCCTATAGCAGTAATCTTCTCCCAGGATTTTTCCCTACCCATAACTTCAAGTGTTTTCAGAGCAGCACTTGGCCCTACACGTTCAGTCCAAAAAGTACTGCTTATGAAGCTACTTTGCGCCGCTTCCATGATTTCACGACGACCAATGGTTGCGGTAATAGCATAACCATTGCCTAGTGTTTTACCAAATACCGCGAGATCTGGCTCTACTCCGTAGTGATGATGTAAGCCTCCAAAAGTCTGCCGAAAGCCAGAAGAGCATTCATCAAAAATTAATACAATTCCATTATCGGTGGCTAGCTGACGTACTTTCTGTAGGAAGTTATCTTGTGGATCTTCATTCCTCTGCACTTCCATTTTGATTACACCTATATCGTGTTGATTAACCAACTCTAATAGTGTTTCGAAGTCATTGTAATTAAATGGGAGAACGGTTCCTTTCAAATTTTCAGGAACACCTCTAGGCTCAAGACCAGGCAAAAGATGACCTGCCAATGTTTCCTGATCTCCAAGATTGGCAGAGAGGTACCAGTCATGCCAGCCATGATAACCACAAACCGCAACTTTGTCCTTTCCTGTTGCGGCCCTGGCAATTCGGATAGCAATAGCATTAGCTTCACCACCAGAACGAGCGAAGCGCACCATATCAGCCCAAGGATGCAATTCAATCAATTTTTCAGCAAGGTATACCTCTTCGGGGCAATTTAGCGTGGTCATATTGCCATCTGTCACCACCCTATGAACAGCTTCGTCTACTTCAGGGTGACCATACCCTAAGGTATTGGTACCAACACCCATAACAGACATGTCAATATACTCTTTTCCATCCAGATCCCAGACTTTACAACCTTTAGCTTTACTAAAATACGCTGGCCATTGGTCAGGTAAAAACATTTCTGCTCTCTTTGAGAGCAACATATTGCCACCTGGAATTATTTTCTTAGCTCGCTTCCAAAGCTTTTGTCCACTGTTCAAAATGGCACCTTCATTTCTTACTAGTTGCTGATTATCGGAGAAAAGCTGAGGTTGAGAACGTTGAAGTCTCAAAACCTGTAGCCAACTGAAATGAATATCAGGAGAAAAATATGAAAACACATTCTTTATAACATCAAAATCTTGCTGCTCATCAACTGTCCAACGCAAATCTGACAAATTCTCACTATTTTTCAAGGTTATTTGTCGAAACTTATTTTGTTTTCGTAAATAAGGTGTTACGTGCTCTTTATCAAAAGAGCTATTTGTCTCTTTTGCGGCTCTCTCAAGAGCAGTAAAATGAAAAACTTCAATATCAAGGCCGTCTGGAAAAGAAGGCTCTGCACTATTACTGAGATAATCTACATTCGATTCATTAAAATATTCTATAGCATGATCAACTAAATCTGGATCAACTAAAGGGCAGTCACCAGTTATCCTAACAACAATATCTGCTTTTACTTCTTTCCCAACTTGAATGAAACGATCAAGTACATCACTTTCACTGCCGAGAAAAACTTTAAAGCCTAGATTGGACACATGCTCAGCTAATGGTTTGTTTTCAGAGCCAACGCCTGTTGCCAAAACAATTTGATTAACCTTTTTAGCTTTAGACAAACGTTTTAGAAGCAACTCTATCATAGGCACACCTCCAATAGTCTTCATAACCTTATTTGGAAGACGCTTAGAGCCCATTCGGGCTTGTACTATGGCAACAATATTCATAACTGATTCCAGCGAGAAGGATCAAGTAAAATTGGGTCAGTGGTACCTAAAGCAGATGGAATTTTTGGCAGCACTCCTTTTGCAGCAGAAATAATTTCTTGTAATTGTTGGCTACTATCAACACCAACAATAACCTGTGTAATCTCAGGTTGAGCTAGAACATACCTTAAACAGGCCTCAACAGGTGATAATCGATTTTTTTGTACAAAATCATCCCAATCTGAAAACAACTCTTTCCAATCTGAAAATATATCTGGCCTTTGTTCTGAATCCATCAAAAGAAGACCTTGTAAGAAAACAGAGCGTATATGAATTTCAATTCCATTTTGATGTAACTTTTTTAACCACCCACTTTCAATCAGCCTTAAATCTAGAATATTGAAAGGAGCTTGAACGATGTCAAAATTCATGACTGAAAGCAATGCATCCAGTTCACTTGGTTGATATATAGAAATACCTATCTTTGACACTCGACCTAAATCTTTCTGTCTTTGCAGCGCTTGGTAGTATTCAGTTCCGTAGCTATCTAGTAGCTGATTTGGACGGTGTAATAATAAGCCATGAACCATCGGCTTCTGAAGTCTGGTAAGTGATGCTGTGACTTGGTCGTCAACCCACTGAGAAATATTCTTACAATTATCAGGGACTGCAGGGAGTTTGCTAATTATATCCCAGCCATCAACGCCTAACTCTCCTAAAACGGCCTCACTGTTTCCATAAGCAATTGCTGTATCAAGCGTTTGTATACTATTTTCAGCAGCAAGATGAAGGATGTTTTTGACTTCTAGTTGGCTAACCTGCCCTTTGGAATTAGCAACACCATACTTAAGACCGAACTGAGCTGTGCCAAGAGCTAACTTCATAACATTAGCCCCTCTTTAATCTTAGCTACTACATAATTTTGGTCATTTTCAGTTAAATTTGGGTACATTGGAAGAGAAATTGCCCGACTGTAATAGTATTCCGAACCAGGAAAATCACCTATTTTGAAACCCAAAGACCGATAGTAGGGCTGTGTATGTACAGGAATATAATGTACATTTACACCAATGCCTGATTCTCTCAATAAGTTAAACAATCCAAGTCTCTTTTTTGCATCTACCTGAATAACATATAAGTGCAAGCCTGAATAGCTGCTTGTACTGCGTACAGGCATTGTAAGGTCAAGATTTTTCAATAAATCATCGTAGCGATCAGCAATTTGATGCCTTTTAGCTACAAAGGCATCAAGCCGGTGCATTTGAGAAACTCCCAACGCTGCCTGAAGCTCAGTCATCCTGTAATTAAAACCCAGTTCAACCTGCTGGTAGTACCATGGACCATCTGGTTCATGAGTCATCAACGATGGTTCTCGAGTAATGCCATGACTTCGATAAAGGGCCATTTTTTCAGCCAGATCAGACTGATTGGTAACAGCCATTCCGCCTTCAGCAGTTGTGATAATTTTGACTGGGTGAAAACTGAAAACAGTGATATCAGAATATTGGCAACTACCAATGGGTAAATCTTCATATCGACCACCTATTGCATGGGAAGCATCTTCTATAATTTTAATATCATATTCATCTGCAAGTTGCTTAATAGCCCTCATATCACAGGGCAAACCACAAAGATGAACAGGTATTAGAACCTTAGGAAGGCGATTCTCGGAAGCGGCTTGCTTTAGTTTTTCTTCCAGCTTTTGTGGGCACAGGTTGAATGTTTCTGGATTGATATCAACAAAATCAACATCAGCACCACAGTAGAGGGCACAGTTCGCGGAGGCTACAAATGTGACTGGGGTCGTCCAGACGATATCACTCGCCTCAACGCCCAACGCCAAACATGCTATGTGCAATGCTGAGGTAGCACTGTTCACAGCAAAGGCGTGCTTAACTTGGCAATACTCTGCCACCGTTTTCTCAAATGCTGGGACTCTAGGTCCCTGCGTCAGAAAGTCTGACTGCAGGGTTTCCAGCACGGCCTCAATATCCTGTTGATTAATATCTTGTTGGCCGTAAGGAATCATACATCCGCCTTCTCATGAAAATCGAGAATTTCAGAGATTGTTAGAAAATGGTTATTTGACCCAGAATTATATTCAAAACCTTGCTCAACAGGCTTCCCAGTTTCCCCTAACTTGTTCTCTGTAAAATCATTGTCACTGCTGCGAAATGTGATAGTAGGAGACAGCACAAAATGATCATCGAATTCAATAGTCAGATGGGAATCGTCAGCGGGGCACATGATTTCATGTAACTTTTCTCCCGGACGAATACCCACTATTTTCTGCTCAAGGTCCGGAGCTACTGACTTAGCAAGATCAACAATGCGGACGGAAGGAATTTTTGGCACAAAAATCTCTCCGCCTTTCATCCGATCAAAGTTTTTAAGAACAAAATCTACGCCGTCTTGTAGAGATATCCAAAAACGAGTCATGTCTTCATGAGTAATCGGAAGATGATCTGCACCTTCTTCTATCATTTTTTTGAAGAATGGCACAACAGAGCCTCGAGAACCTGCAACATTACCGTAACGTACAGCAGCAAATCTAGTCTTGTGCCCACCTGCCATATTGTTGGCCGCAACAAATAATTTATCTGAAGCCAGCTTGGTAGCACCATATAGATTGATTGGGTTAGCCGCTTTATCGGTAGACAACGCAATCACTTTCTCAACATTATTATCTAAGGCAGCATGAATTACATTTTCTGCCCCATGAATATTTGTTTTAATACATTCCATCGGATTATATTCTGAGGCTGGAACCTGTTTCATTGCTGCCGCATGAATAACATAATCAATACCTCTCATAGCTTGAGACAACCTATCTTTATCCCGCACGTCACCAATAAAGTAACGCATGCAGGGATGATTAAACTCTTGCTGCATTTCAAACTGTTTAAGCTCGTCACGAGAGAAGATAACAATTCTTTTGGGATTATAACGTTCCAGGATGGTTTTCGCATACAACTTACCAAATGAACCTGTGCCGCCTGTAATTAGGACTGACTGATTATTAAACATCAACTCATCTCACTTCTATATTTAATGTGTTTAAGAACAACCTGAAAAACAATTGTTTAAATAGTAAAAAATAAATACTCGTTATTAAAATCGAAAAAACAACTGAAGTTAGACCTTCATAATAAATGGATATTGTGTAGGTAGAAGTAAAGAAAACCAAAACACCTACAACATTAATAACGGCTAGTACTCTATCCTTACCAAATGCGTATAATGAGTAATGAGGCACCAAACTCAAAGCTACAATCCCAGATGAAGCTAACATAATCCAGAAAAACTGAATTTGATTTGTGTAACTACTTTTATCCAGAATACTAAGCACCGGATTAATCATTACAGCAGCAGCTATTCCAATCAATACACCAATCCCAATAATGGCATTTTGCATACCCTTTCTTAGAATCAGGAACTGCGTAATATCGCCCCTTCTGTAAGCTTCTACCATTTTTGCATATCGAAAAGAAATCACAGCAGCATCAATAAATGATGTGTAAGCACTACAGACGGCCATATAAAATGTATAGACCCCTACCATCGCAACACCTGAAAGATAATTAACGATGTATCTATCAGCGGTGTAAATCCCTCTTAAACACAATGTGCCAATTAGAAACAACCCTGCAACACTGAGACCTTTTTTTATCCACGACCAATCAACACTCGTACCTTTTATATCCTTCCAAGACAAATCCTTAAGTGCCACGATGCCAATCATTGCAGCAGCAACACTACCTACAATCCATGTTGATAGTGTTACTATAAGATTGTCTTCATATACTTTAAAATAGATTAGCCCTATAGCAATATAGCACCATAATCCTGAACGTAAAAAAAGAACAACCGAGGCTGTAAGCACACGCCCTGCAGCAATAAGAATTCTATTCAACTCTTGAGCAATATGTTCTGAAATCAATAAGAGATAAAAGGGAATCAAATATTTTAATGATAGTATTTCAGTAATAAAAACAATTGAAACGAAAGGCAAAACTACTAAATACACTAACACATGAAAAACTGCTTGATTTCTCAGTATCTCTGGCCACTTCCCCCTATCAACAGATAACATTTCTCGAGTAGAGTAGGTGTAATAATCCACACCTAGAAAATATAGCAAATATCCTATAGTTACTGAAATTAATCCATACACACCGACATCTTCCGGCTCGGCATACTTAGCAAGAAAGAAAAGCAATGCAAACTTACTGATTAGTGTTGCACCTCTAAGCCCTACATTTAGTAATACTTCCAATCTGTTGTTCATACTTATCTTAGGCGCTCAGGCTATTCAGATTAGCTAAAAAATACATATAAGTACTCTAATAGAATGGTAATACTTATATCTATTCTGTAGTCATACGCTTACGGGATAGTTGCAGACACTCAGTGAGGGTTGGCTATACTCTATATAATCATCAACCGCTTAATTCGGCTAAAAAACCAAAACTCTAGCTGTCTCAAGAGCTGAACCTAATCTACTAAAATGACGAACTGTTATACGCTGGAGATGCATTATGAACGAGCATCGACGTATTGATTTATGAATTCAAACAACTGTCTGATTATTACTGTGAATCAGGTAGCAGAAGGGGTTGGATAGTTCGGATAATTTAGGGACTGCTTTTTTGAACTGAAAATCGAAAAATCAGAATCAGTTCGGGTTATTCAAACATTAAGCTGCATGACCGAAACCTATTTTCGGGCTCTCAAGTTGTGTTCTGGTTCGGGTATCTTTAGGGACAATACATCAGCTCTTAGCTCTTCATTCTGTTCCAGTTTTTCGTTTACTTCTAATAAAGCATCTATCACCGTATTACCTGTTACGATGATTCGCTCATCAGGCACACTTTCCGCTAACAGATTGTTCCTGGCTTTTTCAGTGGGGGCGAAATGCCACTGAGCTAATGAACCTGTCAGCTTACGATTAGCTTCTTCCGGCCAGGGAGAATAAATATCACCTGTTCTCAAACCAGCTTCCACGTGGCCCACAGGGATTTGCTGATAAAACGACGCCAGTGTGGTGGCCATCGTAGTGGTGGTATCGCCATGCACCAGCACAATATCCGGCTTTGCTTCATGGAGCACAGATTCCATTCCCTTAAGAATGTTACTGGTGATCTCAGTCAGGGTTTGACCAGGCTGCATTATATTCAGGTCATAGTCCGGTTCGATGTCGAACAATTCAAGAACCTGATCGAGCATTTCCCTGTGCTGGGCGGTTACGCAGACTTTGGCATCAATCTCGGAGTGTTTATAAAGCTGTTGAACAAGCGGAGCCATTTTAATGGCTTCAGGGCGGGTTCCGAATACTGCGAGTACTTTCATTTTGTGGAATTATGACCGTTAAATGAGATTATCGAAAATTGAAAAATAGGTAGAAAGGCTGTGAAGCGGAAACAACGTGGTTTTCTTTTTGGCCTCGCTGGTTCCTACTGGATACTCAGTGACCAACCTCAACTGTTCACCGTTGCTGTGCGTCTCTCCTGTCCGGCACAGCTGATTCTCTAGCTCTTTCAACAGCTGATACCAGAACCCTTCTCCGGAATACTGAATGATAGGCTGGGCCCCTCCTCTTCCGTCTTTCCGGTTGGGTTACGAAACAAAAAGCAACGCTGCCCCATATTGCGTAATTCACTGACGCTTTTTTTACTGCCTGTGTGCCTTCTCTCCAGTGTCGTGCAATCAACGGGGTTTTCAATGGGGTTGTATCGTTCCTGGCAGTTTCTTAACCGATTCAGCCAATACAAAACGTCCTCATTCTGCCAGGGTAAGGTGTAACCACGCTCCCCACGGCTCATAGCAAGCATTAACCACGGTATAACAATTTATAAGTTATACATTTATAGCTATGAACAAGGGGTTCGGAAAAGACTAAAAAAGCCTATAAAAAGCAGTCACAAGAGGCTTTTAATATAATTTCTTGTCCTAGGAATAACGGGCATTCTCTTTAGGGACAATACATCGGTGTTCTTCGTTGGCAATCACCAAAGGTGCATTTATTGCACTGATGCCTTCCAGTCGCTGCAAAGTGTTTTGCAACATACTGTGTTCATTAACCAGAGGCAGAAACTGCTTTGGATACAATGCATGGGACTGAGGCCATAGGCGACTGCCAGTGCCGCCAGACATGATGACGGGTGTTATTTTCTAGAGAATTGAATACGATTCGAGAGGACAGGGAGTTACTTAAGAGCTTCTTTATAACGACAACGAAAAGTATATCTAGAGAAAACATTTCTTGGCACGCTACCGCCCGCCAAGATTGAACGCATATACCGGGACAGCGTAGAGAACAGTGATAATACGGCGAAACATACTTGTAAGAGAGCCGCTGCTGTCATTTTTAGCGCTCAGAATTATACATGCCACAAATACAAAACGCAGTAATTGTGACTTATTTCTCACATGTTTTTAATTAGCATATTTACTAATATATCAATAACTTACATACTTCAAAAAAATAAAGGCGGCCAATGCCACCTTTACTGCTCTAATGAGCCAATTGTCATTAGTTATCAGTCCTTGGACTGATAGTAACCCTGATAGTCGTAATAGCCCTGACTATAGCCATAAGCATCCTTCTTACTCGGGTCTATCTTATTCAGAACCACACCAGTAATCGGCGCTCTGGCCTGCAGCAGACGACCCACGGTATTTTGTATGGCACCCAACTGCACACGACTGGACTCCACTACATAAATAAGACCATCACTGGCACGAGAAACCGTCAGCGCATCACTCACGCTCTGAACCGGCGGGCAATCAATCACGACATAGTCATAGCTTTGCTTAAGCTGCTCCACCACTTCTGCAAACTTACTGGTCGACAACAGCTCCTGAGGATTAGGCGGCACCTGCCCACAAGGAATGACTTCAATACCGTCTGCAGGGTGAATGCACTCTTCAATGGTTGCCGTACCTGCGAGCAGGTTAGCCATACCCACTGAGCCGCCCTTTACTCCATAGTTTTTACCCACTACAGGGCGACGAAGGTCACAGTCAATCAGCAGGGTTTTACCCAATTGCCCTAACGCCAGCCCAAGATTGGAAGCCGTGGACGACTTACCCTCACCCGGCACGGTAGACGTAACCGCAAAGACACGATGTTCTTTATCCATGGCGGTAAGGTTGATACTGGTTCGAATGGTACGAACCGCTTCACCAAAACCGTGCATATCTTTATTAAGGAAGAGCCTGTGCGCCTGGTCTTTTTTAAGTTCTTTAGCGGATAACAAAGGCAACACACCCAACACCGGCAGGTTCAGCTTTTCTTCAATGTCCCGAGTGCTACGAATCGTGTTATTGAGCATTTCCAGCAAGAAGGCGATACCACAGGAAACCAATAAACCCAGCAAACCCGCAATAGCAATAATCAGCTTTTTCTTCGGTTTAACAGGAGCCTTGGGGGTAAATGCCT
Organism: Endozoicomonas sp. OPT23; assembly: GCF_009653635.1. Classification (GTDB taxonomy): domain Bacteria; phylum Pseudomonadota; class Gammaproteobacteria; order Pseudomonadales; family Endozoicomonadaceae; genus Endozoicomonas_A. The sequence continues at coordinate 234,234 of NZ_PPFD01000006.1, forward strand.
GATCAACCACTCGTGCATTTGCTGTCTGCAAGTCACTCGTGGCACTGGTTTCCTGAATACGCTTGAAGAAGGCATCGTACAGGTCTTTATTGGTGCGTACCTCACGCTCAAGGGCACGCAAACGGAACTGCTTGCGATTGATGTCCTGCACCTGATTCTTAACTTTAGCAACCGCTTCAGTCAGGCTACGCTCGTTACTTTTATCAACCTCAAAGTCACGCTCGACACCATCGATGATTGCACGCACCTGATCTTTTATATTCAGTTGAATACTTTCCAGCTCGCTGCGTGCCGAGATCATCTTAGGGTGCTTGGGGCCGTAACGACGGGAAAGGTCTTTCACCAGTCGCTGAATCTTGGACTCTTCCGATTTCAGGCTTTGCACTGAAGGGTGGTCCAGCACGGCCTGCATCGACTCATACCCCTTACCCTTTTTGAACTGACCACTTTTAATCTGTTGATTAATGCTTTTAGACACCGCCAGCTTGCGACGCACCTGCACCAGGTTTTCAGTCAGGGCTTTCAGTTCATTACTGGAAATAGTCAGGACACCTTGCAAATCAACCAACTCTTCCTGCTCACGGTAAGCCTGGAGGCTTGCTTCAGCTATTTTCAGTTTTTCAGACAGTTCTGTCAGCCTGCCCTGCATCCAGTCGGTGGCATTCAGTGTCAACGACAGTTTGGCTTCCATATAGCTTTCGATATAGGCATTGGCCACTTCATTGGCAATACGGGCAGCCAGTTTTGCATCCTGTGATTGCGCATTAATCTTTACAATCTGAGTTTTCTTAACTGGCTGAATGCTGATGCTTTTTTCGAGCGTATTAATGGTATCGCGCAATACACGAGCATCATCTTCTTCAACGACAGGCACTTCAAGGCCAAACCAGCTGCGCCAGTTCAAAGCATCGGCGTACCAGGCTTTCTCACGAAGTTCTGCGTTAAATTCAGGCTTACTGGTTAAGTCCAGTTTATTAACCACTTTTTCAAGCACACTGCGGGACTTAAGCACTTCAAACTGGGTATTCAGGTAGCTATCGCCACCACCCTCAAGGCCATAAATCTCTTCAATAGAAACAACCTTGGCCTGCTCCTGCTCAATTTGCAGTACCGTTGTCGCCTGATAAATGGGCGTTAACGAGAAAACAACCAGCGTTGCAATCAGGGTGACGGCGAAGGTAAAGCCGATGATCGCCCACTTATGGGAAGTCAGAACATGGAAGATCTCTCGCAGAGAGATCACATCATCGTCCTGAGGAGCCTGTCGAACAGGCTGTTGTGTAGAATCGGTAGACATAGAATATGTTAACTTATACAGCCGGATCGTTGATCAGAAGAAACTTTCTTTGATATTAATAATGTCGCCAGGCAATACCTTCTCACCCAACTTCATTTTTCTTTCCTTGAGCCTGCCCTTTACTTCACGGGTCACTACAACGTTTTCTTTTGACGCACGTTGAGTAAAACCACCGGCCAGAGCAATCGCTTTTTCCAATGTCAGCCCGGGTTCAAACGAGAAACCGCCCGGAGACTTCACTTCACCACTGACAAAGAATTTGCGGTATTCCTTGATGGCAACACTGACCTTGGGATCAACAAAATAATCACCCTTCAGCTTACGAATCAGATAATTCTGAAGCTCACCTACGGTCATGCCTTTTACACGAATTTCACCCAGGAACGGGTATGAAATAGTACCGGCATCAGTCAGACGTGTCTCGACCGACATATCGTCTTCACCAAACACGGAAACCGAGATCAAATCGCCAGAGTTAAGACGATACTTTGAAACACTGCCGACATCAGCCTGAGCGACGCCTGACAATGCAGCACTAGACAAGAACGCAGTAACAAGAAGGAGAATCGCTGAGAGCTCCAGCCTTTCCCTGATAGAAAACATCGACAGACTACTCCCGGAGCAGTGTCTGCTATCCAAGACGGCTACTCACTTATGGAAAATTTAACAATAGCTCTATGAACACTCTCATTCAGTGTATTCATATAAAAAATGCAGCTCTACTGAACTGCATTTTTTGCACCCTGAAGCAGGTACTTAAACGCAAAACCGGGGCATTATACCCCAGTTTTGATGTCTTCCAACTATTTGAAATTGATTTAAATAGTTATGAAAGAAATTACAGCGCCAGTTCAGCGGTCAGCATGTAGGCGTTACGTTTGAAGTCTTTAGCCTTAGTATCAGCGTCCGCACCAGAAGCCAGCTTTTCATCACGCTTACCATTGGTGTAAGAGAGTGAAACAGTTACGTTACGTTTCACATTCCAATCAGCAGACAGGGTCAGGTCATTCAAAGTACGTTTTTTCTCAACTTTGCCTGCCTTTTCAACATCTTCTTTCGTCAGAGTATAAGAAACATTGGTGGTAATCTTGGAGGTAGCTTTGTACATCCAGCTCAATGTAGTTGCTGTACTCTTGGTGAATGCAGCTGATGTAGGGTCATCAGATTCCAGGCCATAGTCGCGGTTAGCAGACAGCTGGAATACGGAACGATCAACAGGCATATAACTTACGCCCACTTCCCAACCGTTAAAGCTTTCTTTATCAATACCGGAAGCAGTACGCTCACGACGAGCCAGTTTGGCAAAGCCAGTCGTTTTAGCAGTCGCTTCCCAGTTCAAACCCAGCAGGTAGGAGAAAACATCGTAATCAGCACTGTCTTGCTCGGTATAGCTTAACTGACGATCTTTTACTTCAAAAACCAGATCGGTTTTTGGCATGAAGCGATAGAATGCTGTAGCACCGTAGGACTTAATTCTACGATCCTGACCTTCACCTCTGTTGTAATCCTGCTTGTCGTAATCACCAAACAGGTCAATACGCATTTTCGCTTCTGTAGAACCGAAGCCGTAAGTCAGGCCTGCAGTCGTCTTTTTATATTCAGGAGCGGAAGGGTCAACTTCTTCGTTAACTCGTGAGTTTTCATCATGACCAATAGCGTAACCCAGATCCAGATCCAGACGGTTACGGCTGTTGAATTCCTGATGAGCAGCAAAGTCAGCGTTTACATCAGTAAAGTTATGCTTGCTGTCCTGAGAGAACTTTTTACTCAGGGCACCCAGAGTCAGAGCGTATTCGTTCAGACCTTTTTGAGCCTTAAACTCTGAAGAGGCACCCAGTGCATAAACAGTAGAGCTTTCAGCGCTCTTGTCGTCCTTGTACAGGTTGTCGTCATAACCTACCTGCAGCTTTGCGGCTGGAGTTACTTCAAGAGCACCCCACTGAACGTGACCTGCGTCTTCTACTGCAGCCACAGCGGCCGCTCCATATCCAGCCATGGCAATGGCCAGACTCAGCTTACTGATTTTGTTCATGAATTGTCGTTTCGTTGTGTTTAGTGTCTGCAGAATGCAAGGATACTCCACTGTAGCCTTACTGTTCCAATAGTTGTTATATATCTAGTGTCGTAAGAATCCTAACACAGATACATCAAATCTGGCATTGTATTATACAGATGCTCTCCTTATAATTTCCAGTACCAACGTTAGCTTGATTCACTCTGTCAGTTCCGCTCGTAACTTGACGATCATGGTCGAGTGGAACCTGGCTGATGTATTAACAAGGAAATAGAATGAACCCGAAAAAGATCGTTGCTGCCAGCGCCCTGCTGTTTGCAGCTATTGCCAGCACAGCACAGGCAGACCTGGTGACTGACCTGCAGACTATGTCTGCTGAAGATGCACTGGCCAAAGCCATTCAGGAAGAAGGCGCTAATGTTGAAGCTATTATCGCTGCCGCTTCTGCACAGCTAAGCGAAAGCTCTGCCCTGCTGAGCAGCATTGTAAGCGCTGCCGTTAAATCTTTCCCTGAGCAAGCTGCAGCTATCGTTTCTACTGCTGTAAAAGCTGCACCTAAAGCAGCTGCTCAAGTAGTATCTGCAGCTGTTGCTGCTGCGCCTGAAGCGGCTGCCCAGGTAGTAAGTGCTGCAACTGAAGCTGCACCGCAAGCTGCTGCCGCTATCCAGACTGCTGCTGCTAATACCATTGCCACACTGCCTGCTACTGCAGCGGGTAATGAAACACCTGTAACTGAAGCGCCTGCAGAAACAATTGCTGAAGCGCCTGTTGCTGCTCCAATTGCGCCACCTGCACCACCGGTTGTTACACCAACCAGACCTGAGCCAACACCTGTAAGCCCTAACTAAGTTTTGGCACAGGCATAAAAAACGGCGCCTGGTGCGCCGTTTTTATATATCCCATTTAAAGCAATCATAATCAGTCCTGCCTCTGCGCATCTCAACTCATGTCTTTTCCCGACTTGCACCAATACCTTTTTAAGACCAGTGATCTCCCCCCGTTAAAATGGACACTTATCCGGCAGCTAAACAGCCACCTTCATATTTTACCGAGGATTGATAATTAAGGCTCGAGTGCCGTCGAATTCTGTTATAAAAATGCTGGATATATCCAGCCAATGCATCACGCAGATGATGGGTATTTCTGAAGACTGTTCCCGTAAAAAACTCACCCTTGAACGAGTGGAAAAACGACTCCATCTCAGCGTTATCCGTACAGTGATAAGCTCGATTCATACTCGGTATAAAACCATAGCGTTTATGGATCTTCAGAATGACATTCGCTCGATATTCAATGCCCTGATCCGTATGGAATACAAGCCCTTTCGGCGGGCGTCTGTTGCGAATGGCCTTTAGTAACGCCGCTTTCGTTAAGGACGCCGTTCGATTGTTTTTCAACGACCAACCTACAATCCGTCGAGAGTAAAGACCCATCACAACGGCCAGAAACATCCAATGGCCTTCGACCTTCAGATACGTGACATCAGAGGTCCAGTGCTGATTAATGGCTGTTGGCTTAGGTAAGTCCTTGCGCAAATTCGATACAGGGTCACAAGTCTTTTCGGGCATCGCTTTTCTACGATAAATACGAGCGACGCGCCCGATCAGGTTCGCTTCTTTCATCAGTCGTTCAACCCGCTTGCGACTGACTGCAATGCCTTTATCCCGAAGATCAAGATGAATACGAGGGCTGCCATACCGGCCTTTCCATTTATGGAATATCGCAGTAATCCGCATAAGAAGCTGCTCATCTTCCAGCTTCCGAGGGCAAGGCTCACGCTTTCTCCAGGCATAGAAACCACTGCAGGAGACCTTCATGTATTGGCAAAGGAAACGTATGCAGAGCCCTTGCTGGCAACGCTCTATGAAGGCGAACCGTTCTTTCGTGGTTTTGCCACATACGCTTGCCACTTTTTTAGAAAGTCATTCTCCATCCTAAGCGTTGAGATTTGGGCTTCGAGCTTTTTGATGCGCTCAGCATCAGTGAGCTCTTTCTGCTTGGGAATTTGTTTCAGGTGTTCAGGTACGTTGAGTTCATTCGCCACAAGACTGCCCTCGAAATACTCTTTACGCCAGCGGGACAGCATGAAGGGATGTATGTCCAGTGACGCAGCAACGTCCTTAATCATAACACCTGGTTTGAAGGTCATCCGTACGGCACTGACCTTGTATTCATTAGAGTATCGACGTGTGGGTTTGTCAGGTCTGTAAGTACTCATAAAACACCTCTTTCGGTTAGGAATGAGGTGTCCACTTTATCGGGGGAGGTTCAGTCTCAAGTGCATACCTTACTGGCTCACCCAGAATCAGAAACGACAAATAAAAAAACCGCATTTTTTTACTCTATTCGATTCTGATGTTGATAAATATCCCAATTCTCATTTCATAGGCAAATCAACAATTAATCAGCACTATTTTCTTCCTGATGTTCTGGAGATTTATACAGCCAATCAACTACTTGCGAACTGGGACGAAAGCCATTGACATAGCGCAATAACAGTTCACGAGTCAGTCGGTAGTGATGGTCATGAAGTGTTTCCTGCATCTGAGTGATGATAGCAGTAAGCTCATCCCAGGATAGCCATTCTTCATTAGCGCGACTTATACGTTGATGGTCTGTTCCGGTAACATTGTCGCCAATCAGCAATTCTTCGTAGAGCTTTTCACCTGGTCGTAGCCCGGAAAAAGTGATCTCTATATCTCCATCCGGTGCATTTGCATCTTTCAGTGTCAAGCCGGATAGCTGAATCATACGTTTAGCCAGATCGACGATCTTAACCGGTAGCCCCATATCCAGCACAAAAACATCACCACCTGTTCCCATAGCACCTGCCTGAATAACCAGCTGTGAAGCTTCTGGAATGGTCATAAAATAGCGATTTATTTCAGGATGAGTTACCGTTATTGGGCCGCCACAGCGAATTTGCTCACGGAACAGTGGAATAACAGAGCCACTGGAACCCAACACATTCCCAAAGCGCACCATAGTAAAACGAGTTTTATTCTTTACTGGTTGCTCAGCGAAACCAAATAGTTCTGGGTTATAAAACCTGACTTCCTTTTCACGGCTAAGTGCCTGCAGCACCATTTCAGCAAGCCTTTTGGAAGCCCCCATAACATTCGTCGGACGAACCGCTTTATCAGTTGAGATCAAAACGAACTGATCCACCTCGCAGGCAATAGCAGCCTGTGCAGTATTAAGCGTACCCAAGACGTTATTTCTTAATCCTTGAGAAAGATTATGCTCAACGATGGGAACATGTTTATAAGCAGCTGCGTGGTAAACTGTATTGACGCTGTATGTTGTCATCAGATCGATCAAGCGCCTGGGGTCGTTTACAGAACCCAACACCGGAACGAGATCTACAACTATTCCCTGCTTACGAATTGTAGCTTGAAGCTCCTGGTCCAGAGCATAGAGGTTGTATTCTGCATGCTCTAACAAAACCAGCGTTGTTGGACCAGCCGTCAATATCTGACGACAGAGCTCAGAACCAATAGAACCTCCGGCACCAGTTACCATAACCACTTGACCGGAAATATTCCTCTGCATCAAATCAGTGTCTGGTTGAACTTCTTCTCGTCCCAGTACATCTCCGATATCAATATCATGAATTTCCTGTAGCTTCATACGACCACTAGCAATATCAGCTATACCCGGCATGGTTCGAATAGGCAAACCATAATGCTCAAGATTCTGAACAATAACCCTTCTCTTACTGTGTGGGAGTGATGGCAATGCCAGAAGAATCTCTTCAGCACTGGTTTCTAAAGTCAGAGTCTCGATGTTAGATGGTGAGTATATACTTCTACCCCCCATCATCCGCCCCTGCAAACAACTGTCATCATCAATAAAAGCAACTGGATGATACTCTCGCCCGCGATCCAGCGCATACATCAACTGTGTACCTGCTTCACCTGCTCCATAAATAGCCACGGGGATACCAGACCCGGAACGTTTATTCTTCAGTTTTGGACTCAATAGAGGAAAAATATCATTAAAACTTTGGCCAAGTAGCCAAGAGCGCATTGCATATCGGATAGCGCACATAGAAGCAATGAGCAACAGGCAGTAAAGAATAGGGACACTTCGAGGTATTTTTTCATCTGCCCCCATCATAAAGTTCATCAGCAACCAGACGCCTGTCGCATAAATGGAAGCGCGAACAATAGTGAAAACTGAATGGGCCCCCATGTAACGGAGAACGGCCCTGTAAAGCCCCATACGGACATAAAAGGGAATTGCGCAGAGTGGAGCTAATAAAAAGGCTTGCCAAAAATTAACCACAAGTGAGGCGCCGTGTTCTACTGGTGTCAACCTGAGATAAAATGCCAACCAGAGGCAGATCCAGATAGCAAGAGTATCAAATATTAATGATACAACTCGCTTTTGATTACGGGGTAGATTTAGGAGTTTTCCGCGCATTGTTTATATCAAGGAATATAATCAGGCTCGCATTCCTGACTGCCTCCATGCTCCAATAAGTATGCAATATAGGGAAATTGATGGTTATTCTGCTGACTGAAGCTAGAATCAGTTTATTAAATAAGTGGGGGGCTTAGTTTGAACTTTTTACACTGTCACCTTGCCCTTGCCCTGTAGCTGTCATTAAAATAAATTTGAAATAATTCTTAACTGTTAACGTTTTGATCATTTTACTGTCTGTTACTGCCAACAGTTCAGGAGTAGACATATCAATTTCACTTACCTGTGAAAGACCTGTTATACCAGGCCTTACATTATAAACATACAGTTTATCTCTCGCCTCAATTAATTCACTCTGATTGAAAAGGTTGGGTCTTGGACCTACCAGACTCATATCACCTTTGAGAACATTCCAAAGTTGCGGTAACTCATCTAATTTGGTTCTTCGCAAGAAATGCCCAAAAGGTGTGATTGAGGATGCACTCGCCAAGTGGCTAGCAACAGAAGCGGTATCAACCTTCATTGTTCGAAATTTGGCTAATGTGAATGGCCTCTTCCCTCTTCCCACACGAACCTGAGTAAAAATGGGCGACCCTGTGTCAAAAAATCCTATAACTAATAAAATTAGAAGCACAGGGAAACCAAACAACAACCCAAAAAATGAAAAAACAACATCGAAAAAACGAATCAATGAATATACTCCCTAGTACTAGTTTTTAAGAAAACACCGTCGTAAGCCTTCATCTACTGATAAAGGAGGAACCCACCCAAGTAAACTCTGTGTTTTAGCAATATCGACCTGTAGTGAACCTAGGAGCCGTTGTGCCATGGCTTTTTTACCAAGTATTGTTGCCCCCAACATCAATAGGGAACTTGGTACTGCTACCAAACGTGATGGTCTGCCCATTGCCTTACTAACACTACTTAATAAATCAGTGGTCGATAAATCTTGACCATCCCCTGCTATAAATGTCTGATTCGTAGCAGCCGGATGATCAACACACGTAATAATCAAATCTATTAAATTATCAAGAGCAACCAGTGAGCGTTGATTATGGATAGCTCCTAGAGGTAGGGGCACACCACTGCCAACCAATTTGACCATACTGGAAAAATTGCCTTTTGCACCTGGCCCATATACTAACGGTGGACGAATAATCACCACCTCAATACCAGTTTCAATGGCAAGTTTCTTCAACCCCTGTTCAGCCTCCCATTTTGAAACACCATATGCGTCCCCGGGTGATGGGAGATCATCAGCGCCAAATGATTGCCCATTTCCAGTCTGTTCGCCATTGACCTTGATCGAGCTGATAAATATAAATCGCTTAACACCTGCCATAGCTGCTTGTCGCGCGAGATTAAGTGTACCCTCTACATTTACTTGTCGATACTCTGCCAGAGGATCTTCAACTTCATCTTTCATGATATGAGCACGAGCAGCAGTATGAATAACGACTTGTTGACCAGTCAACGCCTCAGTCCAGACCGTTTCACCGTTTAAATCACCAACAACATGGGCTTTACAATAATCAAGGCTGTTGGCAGAGCGAAGAGCAGCAGACACCTCAAATTGATCATTACATAATAACTGATCCAATAAAGCTTTCCCGACAAAGCCTGTAGCTCCTGTTATCAAAATATTACTTGCTGCTTTCATGGTTCAAGAAGCTCTAGGTAGATACCCATATGTTGATCAACAATTTCATCAATAGCAAATGCTTCTTCTGCCAGCGATCTGCCTGCCCGACCAAGACGCTTTCTTAATGAAGAGTTATCTACCAACTTTTGGATTGCATCAGCCAGAGCAATTGAATTTTTTACATCTACCAGAAGACCAGTTACATTTGGAGTAATAGCATCTCTGCAACCAGGTACATCTGTTGTTACAACGGCACGGCCACAGGCAGCAGCCTCAACGAGGCTTTTTGGTAAGCCTTCTCGATATGATGGAAGACAGACAATATTGGCTGCTGAATATTGTGCCGCAATATCTTTTCGATATCCTAACAACTCTACATTGCCGTCTGCGGCCCATTGATCCAGCTCACTCTGTGTCACACTGGTTGGATTGCCAGAGTCAGGTGAACCGATTAGCCGAAAAACTACAGGTACACCGCGTTCTTTCAATAACTTTGCTGCACCAACAAACTCAATGACACCTTTATCCCTGAGCAATCGTGCCGCCATTACTACAACAGACTTACCTTCTGGTTCAGGTTCAAAAGGATAATCCACCAGTGCTACTCCAGAACCTCGAATCATACGGGCTTGCTCTATTTTTAGAGCCTTGAGTTTCAGCAAAGAGTCCCGATCATCCGGATTCTGGAAAATGACTGCCAAACGATCGTGTTTAAATGCAGATCTATACAGCTGAGTTACCAATGTGCGACGTATTCTGGCAGTCAACGAACTTGCCAGAAACACCGTCCCTAGACCAGAAACTGCACTTACCACAGAATCGATACCAGTCAAACGTGCAGCAATGCCACCATAGAGTACCGGTTTAATCGTAATAAGGTGAACCAGTGAGGGTTTTAATCGCCTGAATAGTCTGACCAAAGTAAACAATGTGGAGAGTTCATTCAATGGATTTTGACCACTGCGTGCAAAGGGTACAACATGATGGGTAAAGCCCTGAGATTTTATAGTCTGAACCTCTGAACCATCAGCCGTTACGACATGCACCTCAAAACCAGCCTTTTGTGCTGCAACAGCCAAAGGCAGGCGATGGGAGATAAAGAATTCCGGAGCATTAACTACGAAAAGAATAATGTGTGATTGTAAGTTCAAATTAAATTAACCAACATTCTCTATATACCACGGCATTGCCTTCGCTATACCTTCAATGATTCGATATTCAGGCTGATAGCCCAGTTTATCAGCAGCCTTACCAATATCTGCTTGAGAATGTCGTACATCACCGGTACGAAATTCACGATAAACAGGTGCATTGGTGTAGGGTTTATTGTTTTCAGCCAGAGCTGACTGTAGAGCACCATAGAGACTATTCAATGTAGTACGATCGCCTACGGCAACGTTATAGACTTCATTTTTGGCTGAATCAGCTGCAGTGGCTGCCAGTAAATTTGCTTGCACCGCATTTTCGATAAAGCAAAAATCCCGACTGGTTTCACCATCACCGTTGATAAGAACACTCCCCCCCTGAATCATCGCAGCGGTCCACTTGGGAATTACAGCGGCATAGGCTCCATTAGGGTCCTGCCGCTTACCAAATACGTTGAAATATCGTAAACCAATAGTTTTAAAATCATAAGCTCTGGCAAACACATCCGCATATAGCTCATTGACGTATTTAGTCACAGCATAGGGTGAAAGAGGGTTACCAATATTATCTTCTACTTTAGGTAGTGCCGGATGGTCACCATAAGTTGAGCTGCTCGCAGCATAAGTAAAGCTAGTTACCTCAGCATCACGTGCAGCGGTGAGCATGGTCAGGAACCCAGAGATATTGGTGGCATTAGTGGTGATCGGATCGTTAATTGAACGAGGGACCGAGCCAAGTGCAGCTTGATGCAATACATAATCAACGCCAGCACAAACTTTATGACAGTCACTCTCATTACAGATATCACCTTCAACAAAGGTAAATCTTGCCCACTGTTCATCACTAACCAGCTTCTTTACTTCATCCAGATTATATTGGTGCCCGGTGGCAAAGTTATCCAGACCGACGACGTATTGATCGAGTTTGAGCAGATGCTCCAGTAAATTTGAGCCAATGAAGCCAGCTACACCAGTAATCAGCCATTTTTTTGGAGAATTTGGAAGAGATTTAAGTAATTGTGAATAGGTAGTCATATTCTCAGCCCGCTCTTTTGCTGAAAGCGGGCATCCTTAATTAGATTAAAATGAAACAGATTAGAGGCGCAGATCGCTGGCATCCGCTGCAAGGGTATATTTGAGATCGTAAACAACATGAGATGGTTTACATAGGGTATGAATTTTATCAGCTCCCATATCAATAAACTGCTTGTGAGCTACGGCCATTATAACAGCGTCGTATTTGGCTATAGCAGGCTCATTGATAGGTGTAATACCATATTCAGACTGTGCCTCTTCAGAATTAATCCATGGGTCATAGCAATCAACCTGAACACCATACTCTTGAAGCTCAGATATAATATCAACGACCTTGGTGTTGCGGATATCCGGACAGTTTTCTTTGAAGGTCAGACCCATTACCAGCACGACGGAACCTTCAACATGGATGCGTTTTTTCAGCATTGCTTTGACTAATTGACTGGCAACATAAGCCCCCATACCGTCATTCAAGCGACGACCTGCCAGAATGATCTCAGGGTGATAGCCGACTGACTGAGCCTTATGTGTAAGGTAATAGGGGTCAACGCCAATGCAGTGCCCACCGACCAATCCAGGACGAAATGGTAGAAAATTCCATTTAGTGCCAGCTGCTTTAAGTACTTCCTCAGTATCAATACTGAGCTTGTTAAAAATCAAAGCCAGTTCATTGATGAGACCAATATTTACGTCACGCTGAGTATTCTCTATGACTTTTGCAGCTTCTGCTACTTTAATAGAGCTTGCCTTGTAAGTACCGGCAGTAATGATAGAGCGGTAAAGCTGATCTACAGTTTCTGCTACTTCTGGTGTTGAGCCGGAGGTTACTTTCAGGATTGAGGTAACACGGTGCTCTTTATCACCTGGGTTAATTCGTTCAGGACTATAACCACAGAAGAAATCCTTATTAAAGGTCAAGCCAGAAACCCGCTCTAAAATTGGTACACAGTCATCTTCGGTCGCACCAGGGTAAACAGTCGATTCATAAATTACGATATCACCCTGTTTTAGCACTTTGCCAATAGTTTCACTCGCCTTGATCAAGGGCGCTAAGTCTGGCTTTTTGTTCTCATTAATTGGCGTTGGCACTGTTACAATATAAGTATTGCAGGCTTTCAAATCATCAAGCGAACAACTATAAGAAAGGTGCCGGGCTTCTGCGAGCTCATGATCATCTACTTCCAAAGTGCTATCATAACCCTGCTTGAGTTCAGCTAGACGATTGGCGTTGATATCAAAGCCTATAGTTAAGTAATGCTTACCGAATTCAACGGCTAAGGGCAAGCCAACGTAACCCAGTCCTATAACAGCAATATTTTGATCACTAATGGAACTCAATTTCTGACACTCCGCTTACAAACTAATTCAATAAATTTAAATAAAGGATTCACACCTCACGGTCATATCATGAAAGCTCCCCAGCAAGGACTTCAGATAGATACCGTGCACTCAAAACTGCGCTCTTTTGATTCTATTCAGGCCCGCTTTGAACGTTGTAATATTATTCAGCAGGCACGGCAAGATCATGCAATCCCTTGCCCTGCGAAGACTTCAGCAAGATAACGAGTATTCATCGCCGCTTTCTTCTGTTTCCTTTTAAGATCTGCCTTAAAGGTTTTCGGGTTGTTCAACAAGTTCACGGCTATATGCCTGAACCCTGCGAACACTTCTGCACCATCATTTCTACGGATTCGGCAGTCATCTTCACGCATGGCAACATCCAACTTCCAGTGCAGTCTATTTTCAATGTGCCAATGTTCTCGGCTGGCTTTTCCTAGCTGCTCCGCTGTCAGTTCTGCTGAGCTGATGTAGTAACGAATACAAATATCATCCAGGCTTAGAAGCTCTCCTTCCAACTCTCTGGAAGATAACGCTATACCCAATGTTTTAAGGCCAGGCCAGTCAAATGAGAAATTCACAAACTCATCAACTACATCGCTCACAAAATACATTCGACTTTCTGTTCTACCATGCCCGGTCTCACGGGTCATGAAACTATCACCCGTCCATTCGTTCAATTTCTCTATGGAGAAGTGATGGTTAAATGCCTTCTCCAACCTTCCCTGATTGCCTTTAACTGCCAATAAATAGTCCGCATCTTTTTTGACAATTGTTTGAGCTATATCCCTCTGACAGCCCATAGCATCAAGAGTTACAAGACAGCCTCTGATTTCCAGCAAGTTAAGAAGCTCTGGAATCGCGGTGATCTCATTAGATTTCTCATCGGTCTTAACCTGCCCAAGAACGACATTGTTCGCCGCTGAAAAAGCACTGACCATATGAATAGCTCCGCGCTTTTTACTCTTGTCATAGGAGCGTCTAAGTGTTTTCCCATCAATAGCAATAACGTCACCGTCCGAGGCTTGATGACAGGCGTTCATCCAGTCAATAAAGCATTGCTGAAACTGCTTGGGATTGATCGTGCTGACCACTCGGGCAATGGTGTCATGGGACGGAATGCCTTCATTAAGGTCGCCATGTGCCTTAAACCAATCAAGTCGCTCATGCCCAAAATCCTCAACTTCTTCCCAACCTTCGGCGCCAGCAATTACGCCACAGACCATCAGAAAGAGAATATCTGACAATTTATGGCCGACTTTCCAAGCTTGTCGTGGGTCGCTGATTATTGAGAGTTGAGTGATCAAGTCAAAAGCTTTCATTGATGAGGTCTTATAAAAACTCACTTTATAAGACCTTGGACGTATTAATGAGAAGGCGAACAGTTTTAGAAGCCTTTAATATCAAGGGCTTTCATGCTCTTTCCCTGCCCTGCTACGCTTGGGGTGTAAGATGCTTATTGGTCTTTCAGGAGTTTACAAACGACCAATATCAAAATGATGCATTTTGACGAAATCCAGTAATACTCACGGCATCAAGCATATTGAAATATTCATAAAACTCTGCGCTTTTACATAGATAGCCTTCAAGAATCATATTCTTGCTCTAGAAATTTTAGGAACTTTACGCTAGGCCTGAGCTGGCAGGGGCTTTCATGACCTTGCCTTGTGGGGTAGGTGGTGTTGGCTGATGAGCGCACACTGTTCTCGTAATAGCGTACGAACATTGCTGCTTGGTTTCTTTTGATTGCCCTGTCACTCACTTATTAGTATTAATCATTTTCTATTAACTACTTTCTGAAATGTGTAATTTAAAGTTCACTGTAACGTTTCAGCAATTTCTGCTGCAAGTAAATCTGCCCCAAAATCCGACAAGTGATGCTGGTCAGCATATATCATTTTTGAATCAAAGATTTGTCCATTTAGGTATCTATTATGTAATTTATACGGATGAATAAAATTAACATTCATTCTATTCTCCTCGGCAATATTTTTTCCAGCCTCTTCAAACTCAATTTCCCTTGCATAAAGATCACATTGCAGGCCTATATATTGTCTTTGCAAGCATATTATTGGGTTATACGGCGTATTTCCAACGATAACTAATTCATTAGTAAAATGTCGAAGAGCATTAATCTGCTCCACCAAAGCTTCAGTTAGATTGCTAATTGATTCAAAGTCATAATCATCATTTATCCAAAATTGAGATTGAATAATATATGTGAAACTTTCGTTGCGAACCAAATCACTAATTATTTCTCTTTTCCTTTCACAAAGAAGTGGATCATGTCCCAAGAGAGGTTGCCATTTCGCATCCCCCAAATAACAACTTCGCTCCCATGTTAGAAAAATTTTGTAATCAGCCCCATACCTATCAACTATTGGGTGAAATAATCTTTCTGCATGACTATCACCAAAAACTAAAATACTATGCTCACTCTCGATATTACCCAGAACACAGTAGTCTTCATTAAAATCACATAGTTCAGGTTTACGACCAGTAAAATCAGTTTGCAATGTTTGTAAGTTTTTTGGAAAACGATTGTCAAAACCTCCACTTAGGTGCCCAATTATGCCGACCCCAAAAAAGCTAATTAGGCCAAAAAGAGAAATGATTAATGACTTTTTCCCTTCAATTAATTGTCTATTACGAAATGGCTTTTCAATGAAAAGCCAACTGTAGTAAGCAAGAGACAAGGATAAAACACAAAGTGCTGACATTAATAATAAAGATGGGTTTTCAAGCGTTCTTAGTCGTGCAAATGCAAATAAGGGCTGATGCCATAGGTATGCTGAGTAACTAATTAAACCAACGCCTACAAAGGCTCTAGTGCTCAGCAGTTTAGCCGCAAATGTTTCTTTATCTGCGTACAACACTAGCAGAACAACTCCAAGCACTGGCACTAGGGCGTATACGCTAGGGAATGGTATTGTTTCATCGTAAAAAAAGATTGAAAAGACTATTGCCGCTAAACCAAGCAGTGACAAAGCGTTGTTCTTTTGCACACCTTTCTTCTGCACAATAAATGCAGCGATAGAGCCAGCGAATAGTTCCCAAGCACGAGTTGGGGCTAAGTAAAAGTTCGCCGTTGCCTCGTTACGCCAGCCCCATTCACTTAACAGCAAACTGATTGCTGCCATCACAACAATCATCCAAAACACTCTATTCTTACCAAAGCGCCAAGCTAGGATGAGAAATATGGGGAATAGCACGTAGTACTGTTCTTCAACAGCCAAGCTCCATGTGTGCAGCAAAGGCTTTTCCTCTGCAGCTGCATTAAAGTATCCACTCTCGCGCCAAAAAAGAATGTTAGATGCAAACAGACTGACAGCCACAAGACTTTGCGAAAAGTCTTTCATTTGAGTTGGCAGCATCCACATCCAAGCAAACGGAATACACACAAGCATTACAAGGAAGAGTGCTGGGAGTATGCGTCTCGCACGTCTTTCATAGAAGTTTACTATGCTAAAACGTTCATTCTCTATGTCTTCAATAAGGATTGTCGTAATCAAGTAACCACTGATTACAAAGAACACATCAACGCCAACAAATCCCCCTCTAAAAAGTTCAAACCCAGCGTGAAAAAGAATTACGGGGACAACAGCAAGTGCTCGCAAGCCGTCTATTTCAGCGCGATATTTCAAGTTAACAATCCTTTAAGTGATATTTAGAAAATAAGCTAAGCGTTACTTTTCCTCAGCCTTTCTATCTTCAGCTAGCGAACCTTTAGCATCCCAGCCGTAAAGCCAAACTCTTTACAACGATGCTTTACTTCTTTGAGTGCGTTTGCACGTTTGTTCTTCTTAGCTCCAACCATCTGCTGCAGAGTTGCTTTCATTTCCACGGCAAGATCATGAAAGTCCTTATCAGCTTTGGCCTAGCGTAAAGTTTCTGAAATTTTTAGAGCAAAAATATGATTCTTGAAGGCTATCTATGTAAAAGCGCAGAGTTTCATGAATATTTCAATATGCTTGGAGCCATGGTTATTACTGGTTTTCGTCAAAATGCATCATTTTGATATTGATTATTTGTAAACTCCTGGAAGATCAATAAACATTCTACAGTCCAAGCATAGCGGGGGCTTTCATGATCTTGCCCTGGGGTTAAACCCGTCCGTAAGTATCTTCGAATCGGACGATATCGTCCTCACTAAGATACCCACCGCTCTGAACTTCAATCATTTCAAGATCGAACTTTCCGGGGTTTTCCAACCGGTGAACCTCACCAATAGGAATATAAGTAGACTGATTCTCAGTAAGCAATAGCTCCTTATCACCATTGGTTACAAGTGCAGTTCCCTTCACTACAATCCAGTGTTCTGCACGGTGATAATGTTTCTGGAGAGAAAGCCTGGCACCAGGCTTAACCGTTATACGCTTAACCTGGAAACGTTCACCGGCATCAATAGAGTCGTAGGCGCCCCAAGGGCGGTAAACCTTACGATGAAGCTTGGCTTCAGAGCGATCTTCCTGTTTTAAACGCTCGACAATCTTTTTAACATCCTGAACCTGATTTTTATGTGCCACCAGGATGGCATCATCACTTTCGGTGATCACCAAATCATCTACACCTACTGTCGCAATTAGTTTCTTCTCACTTCGGACGTATGTATTGCGCGTATCATGCAGTATGACATCCCCAAGGGTGGCATTTCCGGCGTCGTCCTCTTCCGAAATATCTGCCAAAGATGACCAGGAGCCGACATCAGACCAACCGGCATTCAGAGGTACAACGACCGCATCCGTGGTTTTCTCCATCACCGCGTAATCGATAGATTCATCGAGGCATGCTTTAAAAACATCTTCATCCAGGCGAACAAAATCAAGGTCAGTATCTTGTACTACCATTGATTTCTTACAGACTTTCAGAATATCAGGACGGAACTTTTCTAACTCTTCCAAATATCGTGAAGCTTTAAACAGAAACATACCTGAATTCCAATAATAATTGCCTGAAGCAAGGTAGCTCTGAGCTTTCTCTAAGTCGGGCTTTTCCACAAACTTCCTAACGGGTATAAAAGCACTTTTATCTTCAAAACTGGTAGATGCGTTTATGTAACCATAGCCTGTTTCGGGATGTGTAGGCACAATACCAAATGTCACTAGCTTACCATTTCGAGCAGCAGGTAAAGCCGCTTCAACCGCTTGATGAAAAGCCTCAACATCTTGAATCACATGATCAGCCGCCAATACTAACAACAAAGGCTCTTCTTCATGGTTCAAAGCTTTCAGAGCAGCCAGAGCTACCGCAGGCGCAGTGTTACGTCCAACAGGTTCAAGCATAATGGCTAAAGCCTTGCGACCCATCTGACGAAACTGTTCAGCCACCAGAAAGCGATGCTCTTCATTAGCAATCACCAGTGGAGCTGAAACAGAATTTAACCCATCCAGCCGTGATATAGTGTTCTGAAGCATTGTCTGGTCATTAACCAATGGCAAGAATTGCTTAGGGTAAAGAGAGCGGGATTGAGGCCAAAGGCGACTACCAGAGCCTCCTGACATAATGACAGGAATAGTTTTCATAATTTTTCAGTATTATCAGGAAAAAAGAAATATCCGTTGAGGAAGCGTGCAAGCTATTAAGTCACTTACGTTGGAAGAGTAACTTTGCACTTATTTATGATGTTTCTCAAACCATTGCTGAAACATCAGCACATTCCATAACTGGCCTTGTAAATTGCGCTGACCACTCAGGTGTTGTTGCCAAAGATCCTGAATTTGAGCCGCGTCAAAGAAACCCTCAGCCTGTAAACGTTTCTCTTCAAGCAGAGATTCAGCCCACCCTTTTAACGGGCCACGTAACCAGCTATCTATAGGAACTGCAAATCCCATTTTTGGACGTTCTATAAGTTGTTTTGGTACATAACGATAAAGTATTTCTCGTAAACACCACTTGGTGCACCCATTCCTAAGCTTAAACTCTTTCGGTAATGACCAAGCATACTCATACACTCTATGGTCCAGAAAAGGTATTCTGGTTTCTAGAGACACCGCCATAGCAGCTCTATCTACTTTAGTTAATATATCATCAGGTAAGTATGTCAGAGTATCAATAGCCATCATCCGATCAATGGGGTCTACTATTTTTAGAGCTCCTTTCAGATTATTCACCATTGTCGCGGGCTCTACAGAGCCAATCACTAATTTGGATGGATCTTGAAAGTGAGAGACTAAACCGAGGTAGAGTTGGTCAGCGTCACTAACACTGATAACTTGAGCCGCTTTATGAAGTTTATCCCCAAGGTTACGCATTTGGATTTTGCCAGGGAGCATCCGATTTAAACGATTCCAACTGTTTGCTGAAACAGTCAGTAAGCCTTTTGCTATGACCTTTCGTGCCGCAATAGGTAGAAGACGTAGTTTTGACCAGACTCTTTGTGTCATCAGATATCGGTTGTAACCGCAGAACAACTCATCACCAGCATCGCCTGATAGGGACACTGTAACGTATTCTTTAGCCATTCTGGACACTAAATACGTTGGTAACTGGGATGAATCTGCAAAAGGTTCGTCATATATATCACTGATACCTGGGATCAACGTGAGAACATCATCCGGAGTAACATAGAATTCCTGGTGCTCAGTGCCAAGGTGCCGAGCTACAGCAAGCGCATGTTCGGCTTCATTATATTCCTTATCATGAAAGCCTATCGAGAAAGTTTTGATTGGTTTATCCGACTGTGCTTGCATCAAAGAAACAATGAGCGACGAATCAACACCACCAGACAAGAAGGCACCTAAAGGTACATCGGCCATCATTTGTTGCTTTATCGCAGACTTAAGCAATACCTCAAGATCATCAATAACCGTCTCAGGTGCCTGTTCTTCTACTGTATTGTTAACAGATTCCTCGGCTATAATCTTTGGATCCCAATACTTACTGATTGAAATATCTTTAGTATGACGATCCAGAGAAAGCACTGTCCCCGGAAGAAGCTTGCTGATGCCTTTGTATATAGAATAGGGTGCAGGAATGTAGCTATACCGTAAAAAGAGTGCCAAAGAGTTACGGTCAATATCAGCATTAAATGACGTATATGCACGCAATGCTTTTAGTTCTGAACCAAATAAAAAAACCCCCCCTGTCCAACCATAATATAAAGGCTTTTCGCCAAAACGATCGCGGGCAAGAAATAGTTTATTCTTTTCGTTATCCCATAATGCTATAGCGAACATACCAATAGCTTTCTGGAGAGCTTTCAATAAACCCCATTGCTCAATTGCAGCCAATAAGGTTTCAGTATCAGAATGACCTCGCCAAGCAGGCTTAATGCCATCATTATTCAGTTCGTCTCTAAGCTCAAGATGATTATAAATTTCACCGTTGAAAGATATAACATACCTTCCTGACTTAGAAAGCATGGGCTGATGCCCCTGCTCAGATAAATCTAATATAGCAAGTCGACGATGAGAAAAACCTACTCCGATTTTTTCAAGATAAATTTCCCCATGACTATCTGGCCCTCTCGGCTCTATAGCCAGCCCCATTTCCTGCAATGTACTAATGGCTTTTGGTCGGTCAAAATCAGCACCAACAAATCCTGCAAACCCACACATCAAGTAATCCTTGCTTTAAACTTCTTAAGACAGTGTTTATAATCAAACTGTTTTGCAACACTCCGGTAATAATTAGGATCCTTGAAGTCTTCAGAACTAAAACATTCTTCTATTTTTTCCTTTAAGTCATCATAGCTTCCATCGTACTGTATATATGAATCAAAAGGCAGATCAAGACCTTTTGATTCATGCGGAGTCAGAAATGGAATAGAACCTGATGCCAGTGCCTCCAAAGCTCCAATAGCTATCGCTCCAGTACCTTCTCCGGCAACGATAGAAAATTTATGGCCAGAATAGAACTTGACTATATCAAATTCAAAGTAATCTTTTTGTCTATATTCCCTAAAGTTTAATATCAGATCAATTAGGCTTTTCTTAGGTGTATACCGCGACAAACGCATAGAAAGTATTTTTCTCAAAGGATCCTTTAAATCCATTTTATAAAGCATGTATCTAATTGGATGCAGGGTACAGATATCATCACAATATATTCCAAAATCACCACTACTTTTTTTATATGAATGGAAAGTACCTGTGATCGCAATTTTCGACCTCATTTCTTCCAAGGAAATATTCGAAGAAAAAAACCTATCCTTGACAAAAAAACTAACCACAATCAGCTTTTTATTATATAAAGGAAATTTTTTATTGAAATATGAATGGCCTGAAACATCATTATCATAACACAAAAAAACATTTTCAGAATTATATGCTTCGCAAGCAACATCATACAAATGATAATGTGACAAATGACAATAAATACTATAGTCGGACCTAAAAGACAACTCCTTCAACAAATGTTCTTTTTTGTACAAAAAAATAAAAGAATTACTATCAATTTCTTTTTTTATTACTATTGATCTTGGAATTTTGTTTAAACGCCTCCAAATAATTATTTCAATCTTAACTATAAGAAACAATAAAAACCCTGGTAAATAGTTTGTAACAACTCTCGGTAGCGAGCTTGACTTATACGTAAAATAAAAAGATAAGTCATCAGACTCTTTGATATATTCATACTTCTTTAGCGCTTTCCTTTTGGCCAAGAAAAAACTAAGCGGAAAATATATATTATCATCTGTATGAGGGTCTATTATTATCAACTTCTAATCCTAAAAAAATAAATCAAGTATCTAAGAAAAAACTTCAAGGAATTAAAGTACCGACCAAACTTACATAAGTAAATCACTGAGACCAAATGCCCTTTCATAATGAGCTTAAATCTTGAATGTAAATATTTACCAGCACTTATACTATTTATATTGTCGTCATGATAGCAGCGAGTAACTTTGTTTAAATCTACCGAGATCACATTGCTAGCTGAATTACGATCTATGTATCTTAAAAGACCAGCAAACTCATGACCTCTTAAACTTGAAATAAACGGCTTATATGAGCACTTTTTTACAACCACCAAACGCTCTCCCTTACCGTACGTATCAACAAGCACAGAAACTGAATTTGAAATAGTTGAATCCATTCTTGATCCGACTATATTGCCGTATATATCTGAACACCGCGATAGAATAATTTGGGGCTTGTGTAAATCTATCATTTCTAATAGATATGAAAGCGAATTTGGGGTTAAGGTATCATCAGAATCTAAAAAAACGCAGTACTTATTTCTTGCTAAGAAATACCCTCTATTTCTAGAAAATGTAACCCCTCTATTTTTATAATTAGCAACTACCTTATGACTGAATCGATACTCCTTTAAATCAATTATTTGACGATATTTTGGCGGAGTGTCATCAACGATGATAACTTCAAATAGTCTGGGATTTTGCTGAACTAAAGAATTTAAACACCTTTTTAGCAGTGTATAGCTCTTGTAGACAGGAATGATTATTGAAAACATTAACAGCCGCTCTGTTTGCATTTCTTACAGACATGGTAATTTTGTGCTCATATTTAGTTTTTCATAAAAAGGAAAAACTATGACATAATATAATATAAACCATTAATAGTTTGATATATTTATTTAATTGAATCTTATTGATTTCTTTTTTGAGTCAAAACTTAGCTTAAAAATAGACCCTCAATACTAATCTCCAGAAAATTATGAAGCAGCTATGAACTCCATATATTCTTCTGGAACACCACAAAAAACAACCTCACTCTTGTCTATTACTGTGTATCTTATGTCCCCACCAGATTTTATAATAGTGTTGTACATGGGGGCAATGTAATATTCACCACCATTGAGCTGTTCCGGTCTTTGTAACGAAAGCTCTTGAAATGTCTGATAAAATAATTCTGATTTTGACCACACATACAAACCAGTACAGCAAAGTTCGGATACCTCTTCTTTTTCGGCAGTGAGCTTTACTCTATCAGAATTATCACTAATAGGGACAACATTACTCCAGTTTGCACCAGAGCCAATAAATGTCTCAAGATAACCGTCAACACCCCGTATTGAAAATGATGTCGGCAACGTAAATCCTGGTCGAAATGTATCTATATTAAATATTATTAAATGTTCGGAGCCAGCAACCATGGCTTCCTTGAGGCCCATATATACCGTCTCAGCCTGACCTTTGGTAGGCTTTGGTAAGATTACTGTTTGGTAATTTTTAAGACCAAACTTTCTGCATTCCTTCTCAATAAACTGTTCAGTATTTTGGATTTCAAGAGCAATAAAAAGAAATTGTTCAGAGTCGAAATACTTTTTAAAACTTTCGACGGAGTGCTGAAAGAGGGTTTTATTTTTAGCTTTCAGCATGTATTTTGGTTTGTCATAGCCTGCCTTAGTAAAGCGACTTGATAATCCGGCCATTGGTATCACTATCATGTAACAGCCTCTACTTTCACGCTATCCATATCCATCAAATCACTATAAAGGCGTAAAGCGTTAGCTATCATAGCTAGCTGCCCATCAGGACGGTCAAAATGCAGTGGCAACATTGAAATGAATAGATGAATAGTGATAGCTAGTATCTCTTTTTCTAAATCAATAGGGTGAGAAAAAAAGATGCTTCTATATATTTCTTGTATCGCCTCTATTCTTTTTTGATCTGGAAAAACAAGTGAGAATTGTCCATTTTCAATATCTGCACTTAATTCAAATCTGTTGGCAATAATCATATCGTACAAGCCGATTACAGAGTGATGAAGTTTTGCAATATCATAACGTGCATCGCCATAGATAGTAAGTGTACCATCGTTATCAATTCCTCTTGGATCTACTAGCTTGATTGACTCTATCCGTGGATCATAGAGGATATTACTAAAACAGTAATCACCATGTGAAATCCCAATAGAAGAATCATCAGGCGTGGATATAAGTTCAGCTGTTTCTTTCGCAATAGAATCCAGAGAGGGTACTTTCCGACCATTAATGGATAGAGTCTTATGGATATCGAAATCAACCTGCTTTATAAAATCCTGTAAACGACCTAAGGTTTTTGGCAAATACAAACTTTCTATTTTTTTGCATTCTATTTTCTGATCAGGCTTATAACACCTGAATTTTTGGCTGACTCCCTTGCATGAACGGAAAATTTGACGCCAACTATTTGCGGGCAGCTGACCATAGACAAACAGATCATTTAATGGCAAAAGGTAGAGATACTCCAATGAATAACTTGGGTGATCACTATCAACTTCATTCTTCAATAAGTGAGGAGTATAAATACGCAACACACCGGGTAAAGAATTGAACCAATTGGCTTCGGCTCTCATTTTTTGAGCTTTACTGCTTGCCTTGGTCACAGTACGAAGGGATATTTGCATCTCGTTAAACGCACGCTGAGTCGTGATCAAGGTACGCGACTGATAAAATGTATTGATGTGTCCAAAATCAAGCCATGTACCAGATTCTTGACCAAATAGCGGGGTCTGCTGACTGTAATGCTTTAACCCTTGAACAAAGTCACCATGGTTCTTAACGATTCCTTGAATGAGTAAGTGAGGTTTGCTGAAAGCAAAGTAGCCCGACAAGACCCACTCATCATCACCAGCCCATGCATCTTTAATCATGCCTTTGCTGAGATTACCTCTTGAAACGGTAGCGCGATGATAGTATCCCTGATTTTGAGCAATAGACACTACATCCAAAGTTTCAAAACTCTGATCTTGGATCAATGTATCACCATGCAAAATTTGCAGTTTATTGTACTGCTTTCCTGTACTATTCCAACAATAAAGAATGGACTCTCCGATAGTAAGACCTTCAGGTATTTGTATTAAAATTACACCTGATTTTTCAAGAGCAACCCTGTCATAATGGCTAATTTCGTAATCTTCAGGGATTGAAAGATAAATATCACCTTGGATTTTTTTAACTTGTTCAAGCTGCAAGGTAAATAGTCGTCTGTTGCCAACAGGTAAAAATGCTGGTGGCAAGCGCCCTATGTCTGAAATAAGATCGGCGGAAATATAAGCTCCAGAAGTTATAAGAATCATGCATTCCCACCATCGTTATACGAATTCTCTTTCACTAATAGCTCTTGAATTTCTTCGTAAGTCATGGCACTAAATTCTGAAGGACGAACAGCTTTATCATCTATATAAAACCCCTCAAAGCCACACCAAGGCTTACCCACAATTATTTCATCATAGGGTACATCGTGTTTATCTAGCCAGTTGGTAATGACTGGCAAAGTGTGAATATTTATTTTTCCTATATTACCTTCAAATGTACGCATATTTCTGGCTGTAGATATTACAATTTCGAACCCATTATCCTTGTAATCCTTTAATTTATCTATTACTTCTCTGTTCGGCGCAACATTTAAATAATCTGATGTATCAGATAATGTTAGTGTTCCATCGAGATCAACTATTAACTTTTTCATCATTGGTACCAGTTAGCTAGAAACATTATCGTCGAAATAGTGAAACACACTGGATTTGGAAAAGGCTTCAAAACATCAGGGAGCTATTACGGCAGGATAAGATCCTGACCTCCCTCATCAGCTTTGGCTTAGCGCAAAATTTTTACAACTTTCAGAGTAATGTACTCAAAAGAATAAACTGACAGCATAAGTCAGGTTGTTTTCAATTCAACTATAGCCAGCCGTAGCTCTGATGTACCCCTTACGATTACTGATTTTTCTAAAATAACGACGAATTTCGATTGAATTACTATGAGTTCTAAAAAATGAAGAATGTTCTGCAAATAATACTCGACGAGGGGGCATGCTCTTCCCCTGCTATGAACTGGCTATTATATCTTCTATATCTTCAGGCTGATGCAATCGTCCTGATCTTTGGAGAACTCCTTATAAACGCAAGAGTAATACCAAGCCAAAACCAAAAATACATATAAGAGAATAAAGGGTAAGTACTCAATAAAAAAACAATTGCAAGCATGTGTTTATGATTGGCTCGATTTAAAGCCAACAAATACACAAATACAATAATCGAACCAATAAATCCGAAGCAATAAATCATAAATGCGATGCCATTTGCAGCTAAACTTTGAAAATTCTTCGAATCAACACCATGCCCAATGAAGAAGAAGATATTAAAGCTGACATTTTCAACATCTCCATATCGTGCTTGTCTAGAAGGATCATCTGACAGATTAACAACTCTCGATACTGTAACAGACCTTTCAGCAATAGAATCAATACTAATATCAGTAGAAAGTGTGGCTGTGTAAAACAAAGTGATCACTACTATCGCTGTATTTCGTAACCCACGAATTCCGTACAGCAAATACACTAGTAATAAAATACTTCCCATTCCCCACAGCGACTTAGTAAGTGCTATCGTGATAATCCCCAGAATTTCAACAGCCCTGCTTCTTTTCTCCATAAAAGAACAAGCAGCTAATAAAGAAAACATTACTGTACAATAAGCATTTGGTTCCTGATAAATTCCAGAGGGTCTAAAGTAATTTAGGGGTACATTCAAAGCTCTTGATTCTATAGAGCCGAAAATGGAAGGAATATCAAAAAAAACACCAAAAATGTGGTATGTAAGATACGTTCCTAACAAAACCAAAGCATTCAATAAAATTAACAGATTGACACTTTTCTCTACTGATGACCGAAGGCCACAACATGTAAAATAGTAAGACAATGGAAAAACAAAAGCCAACCCAATTAGCAGGGCCGCACTAGCTAAGACACTCTCATTCAGAACACCCATTAATAACCATGGAAATACAATAAAAACCAAGAGTAATGACGCACTAACAATATAAGATCTTTGAAATGAGCGAAATGAGTGAAAATTAAATACCCACATCCCTAGAAAAATGAGGATGGCAATATAGTCAAATATACGCCCAACCGCTTGATAGTAAATATCTGACAGAAGAAAAAATAAGATGAAAAGGCATATAACAAGCACCTTATTTAACCGAGTATCCATTCGATCTCCAAGGCCAATATAGTTCACTACAACACAACCAATGATATGTTGTTGTTTGATCGATTTCGTAGCTCAGTTAATTGCCTCAATGTGATCCATCCATTTTTCTATACTGATTATGTATTAGACTATATCCCAATTTCTTTGGAGATATCTACTGACGCTTTATTCAGGCAAACAATAGGCAGTAGCGGTCCATCGCTTTGATAGCACAAAGAGGCACGGTAAGATATAAATTCACACATTTCTACTCTTAGAAGGATATTTTTTTGAAACAGAATAATACTTATAAAAAAAGCCAGCACACAAAATTGCACATAAAGTCATGTAGCTATACATAATGCCATTCAAATTTTGAAAGTGAATATACACAGGTATGGAAATGATATAACCGGTTATAGCAACAACATATACCGATAAGTTATCTCGTGCCCGCCCCATTGCTGTTAATGCATTTTCAAATACATTGCCGTATAGATATAAAAGACTTGCACCTGTCATTATCTTGGTCAGTGTTGCTGATTGTTTCGCAAAACTAGCGTTAACCCATAGGCTCAGGAGTTGCTCAGACCAAACAGCAAGTGGTAAATAAAATACCAGCGCAACCACTGATACTGTCACAATACCAGCCATGATAGGAGCCTTACTGTCAGTTTTTCTCGCAAACCGGTGAAGAACAACGGCAAACATTGCAGAATTTACAGCCTGAACAAGTAAATATGCCTTGGTATTTATGTCATATGCAATAGAGTAATATGCTACAGAATCGCTGCCATAAAGATGCTTAATCAACATCTTGTCGCCAATCGTGACCAGTATTGTAATTATGACAATAGTAAGAGAGGCTGAACCTAGGCGCGCTAGGCGCCAGAAGCGACTGGCTTGGCTCGGAGCAACCACATTTAGAGAAATACCTGCTGCCTTCGCCAGGTACCATCGATCAGCCATTGCTCGACAGTACGCCATAACCACCATTACAGGTCCAATCCACAGAATGCTTTTAGCCACAAATGCCGATATAACCAAGGCTAAAGCTTTGGCAATCTCAAAGAAAAACCTCGATAGATTAATTGGCTTAAGAATATTCTGGGACTGAAAGACCGCCGCAACCACCCCACTCATAGCAAGAGCTGGAAGGAGCAGTGCTATTGAGCCATATAAAACTTTCTCCGGAAACGACGGTGCAAGGGTTAAGGCAATTCCCCCTCCCACCACCGCAACTACAATAGCGAATACAAGATACAGTGAAAACAGTCCGTTAACTTTACGGGTATCAGGTGGATACCCTCGTGCAAACCGTCGCCCTAAACTTTGTATGAGTACGTATCCGAAACCGACATCAAGTACAGTACCTATCCCTAGCAACGAAAATCCAATCGCAGCAAGACCATACTGCTGATCTGATGCCAGTTTTATGAAAAACGGTACAGCAATAATGAATACTGCAATTGAAATCAGACGTGTTCCTGCAAAGTAGGCGATATTCCATATATGAATAGAATGTCGCCTTAATATCTTTCTCCAGTCAGAAAAAATCTTCATGCCCTGCGTAAACCGATCCAGCGATAGAAGCGCTGAACACGCCTGAGCGTTTCTTCTCGGTATTTTTCTGGAATCTGATGTAATACCCAGCTCTTGAACAAGCGATATTTAAGGAGCATATTTTCCCACTCAGTCATAATGCGCCTGTACTCGAAGTCAATGGCATATCCCTTTTTCTGCAGGATTCTAGCTGCAGGCAGTATCCAGACGCCCCTCTCAACACCATGGAGATATTTGAAAACATCATTTCCAGTGGTATAAAAACCATCCATTTTCCGAGAGCGTTCAGTGCCATTCACTTCAAACTGCCAGGCGCTTTCTCCATGCTTTAGAATGCTATTGAGTGCATCGATTTTCCATATAGTGGCAAACAATGAGACACGATAGGCTGCATTTGAGTTAAGAATGCCAATGTCTCGATTCAACCATTTCCCCGGCTTGGGGTTTGGACGTAACCGAAGAAAGTTCGTTTTCTGATCAAAAGCAAAATTGCACAACTCCTGCACTCGGCCTGTATCAACATCTTCGGATAGAAAGGCATCATCAATCCAAAAAAGGATATGTGAATGGTTTAACCCCTGAAGAGCACGAGCAACAGTAGTAGACCAATCGAGATCATCCCCGGCACAGAGGGTTGTAACACGATCATCATTATATGTTTGGTGATTAGCCACCAGATACAACGGAAATGGACAGTCAGGCCAATGTTTGAAAAACTCCTCAAACATCGGCTGCCACAGGTCGCTGTACTTATCGCAGGAGGCTACAACAATGGCCAGTGAAGATTCCTGAATCGTACTCATTTCAGGTAAAACTCTCTAATAGCAGTACAGATTCGATCAATTTCACCATCCGTAAGTTGTACGGCAGACGGTAACCATAATCCTTTTTGCCCGACTAACTCGGAGACTGGATGCTCACCAGCCACTTCATAAGCACGCTGTTTATTAATTGGCGGATACATCACTCTGGAACCAATCCCAGATTCCTTGAGGTGTGCAATAAGCAATTCGCGATCTTCGACCAGCGAATCAATAAACCATGGTGCGGTTCTTTCAATATCATGATTGAAAAGCTGAATACCTTTGACGCTGGCAAGTCTTTCAGAGTAGCGCTGCCAAATTTGTTTCTTGCGTTCAATTCGGGCAGGCAGTTTTTTCATCTGCTCAATGCCAATACACGCCTGAAGCTCAGTGAACTTGAAGTTATATCCCACGCTGTCGTGAATATCATTTCCACCACCGGAGCGTCCAAAGTCCTTAAGACGGCGTAATCTGTCAGCTACATCATCATCATCTGTGATTATTGCGCCTCCCTGTCCTGTGGAAATGATTTTCGGGGCAGAGAACGAGAAGCTACCGACCAAACCAGCACGACCTATATGCCTGCCATCAGGATAGAAGGAGCCTAATGATTGCGCCGAATCTTCAATCAGTATCAATCCTTTTTCCTGAGCCAATGCTTCAAATGCAGAAACGCCAGCTTCGGGATAACGGCCATTGGCAGAAACCAACATGATTGCTTTGGTTTTGCTAGTGATAGCGGACTTTACCTTCTCAATATCAAGACAAAGGGTTTCTGGCTCAACATCAACAAAGACGGGTACGGCGCCAAACATCTTTAAAGAGTTCGCTGTTGCAATCATGGTGAAGTTAGGAACAATAACCTCATCCCCAGCCTGAATCCCAACCGCCATTGCTGCCAGAGTCAGGCTGATGGTGCCGTTATTAACGACAATGCAGTTCTTTGCACCGGTAAATTCGGCTATCATCTGCTCGAATTGTTCGGTTCGCTTGAACTCTGTAATAAAGCCATCTTCATCCATGTAATCACAGACAGCTTTCTTTTCTTCCTCTCCAAAAAGAGGGCGCATCTGCATTATGAAATCATTCATGATTCAATCTCGATCTTATAAAACTGTGAAACCATTCTTTTTAACTTGTCAATTCCGCGCCTTCGTACCTGTTTACCTTGTGCATCTAAAAGAACATGCCAGGCCAACAACTTATCTTTTTTTCTTACAGTTAATGCTGCTGCGATAGCTAAACCTTGAGGAAGTCTACATCCTGGAAGAATAATGCTCGCGGCACCAACAAGCGCAAAAGATTCAAAATATACATCTTCTTGAATGACATTAAACTGAAACTCTTTAGGTATGGTGGGTAGGTCCAAGCCACACTTCATGTAGTTTGATGATCCAGCATAAACTTTGCATCCTGCAGACAAACCAGAAAAAGCTTCCATCGTTATCTTTGACATGCTTGCAGACAGAACACAACCAGCAGCAATGTGAACATAGTCACCTAGAATTATTTCACCTGACATATATGTGTAATCGTCAATAATAACATTATCGCCGATCCATACTTTTTCTGGATTTCTAATTCGAACTGTCTTTCCGATAATTACATTTTTGCCGCAGTGCTTTAGTTGAGACTTATCGAAAAATAAATTTTCGCTCACAGCCTTCTCCGATCTAAATCTGGACCAACATACGGCCCATTCTTGATCTCAAGCACCTGTGTTCCATCTTCGAGGATATCGTAGCCGTGCCCGCCTCGTAATAGAATAATAATGTCGCCTGCACTAACCTCAAGTTCTGCAACCTTCTGCTCTTGTGTATCAAAAACATTGGCACGAATCCGCCCCTGTCTTACAAACAGTACCTCCTGAGTCCAAAGAACTTCCCTTTTCACTTCATTGTGAATATGAGCTTTAAGTTCTTTGCCTTCACCGTAACCCCAAACCCCCACCTGAATAAACTCAGAATCCTGAGAAAAGAAGTTCAAGCCTTCAGACCATGCTGCGCTTGCCGGTATATGACGAGCCAATACCAGGTCATCTTCTTTGATTTCAACTACATCAGTCATCATTTAATCCGTTTTCGATATACCAGTCGATGGCTTCAGCCACACCTTGTTTAAAATCGCTGCTGGGTTGCCAGCCAAAATGCTGCAACCCTCGAGAACCATC
Source organism: Endozoicomonas sp. OPT23 (assembly GCF_009653635.1). Taxonomy (GTDB): domain Bacteria; phylum Pseudomonadota; class Gammaproteobacteria; order Pseudomonadales; family Endozoicomonadaceae; genus Endozoicomonas_A. The sequence continues at coordinate 265,525 of NZ_PPFD01000006.1, forward strand.
TACCGTCTTATAAGGAGCACCATCAGGCTTGGAGGTATCAAGAACCAGTTCACCTTCGTAACCTGTCAACTCTTTGATAAGACTCGCCATCTCAAGAATGGAAATACCTTTGCCAATACCGATATTGATAGGGTTCAGTGAAGGCTCTACATCAATAGCTCTGACCATGGCTTCAGCACCGTCGTCTACATGCAGCCATTCACGGACAGGTGTACCACTCCCCCAAACAACCACCTGAGGTTGACGGGTTTGCTTCGCGCGAACAATCTTCATAATTAAAGCCCCGAGTGCGTGAGATCTTTCTTCTTCGAAATGATCTTCAGGGCCATACATATTTGACAGAATCAGGTTAATAACATCCAACCCATGCTGTTTCGCATAAGCCCACGACCCTACCCAGGACGCCTTACGCACAAAACCGTAAACCATTACCGATTCATGCAAAGGGCCATCCCAAAACTCGTCTTCCTTGAAGAAGCTTGCAGCTCCGGGATAAGCACAATTAGAGATCGGATTTACAATGCGATCCACCTTACTTTGTGATGCGGACTCCAGGAGGTTAAGAGTCATATGAAGGTTGTTATGATACAGTTCTGCAGGATGCTTATAGCCAAACTGAATCCCTCCAACATATGCTGCACAATTCAAAACGTATTGAGGATTTACTTTTTGAAAGAAATCGATTGTTGCTTGCCGATCTCTTAGGTCAAGTCCTTGGCTCAGAGAAGTACCAATGTAATCAAGTCCTTTTGCATCAAGCAGGCGACAGACTCGCTTGCCAAGAAACCCCGAACAACCTGTAACAACTATCATTGATCGCTCCAGCCATAGGTATCGTGCTTTAGATCGTACTGAACCATTAACTCTACTAATTGTTTAATACTAGTTTTCGGCTCCCAACCTAGTTTTTCACGAGCCTTACTAGGGTCACCCCACAACAAATCGACTTCAGCAGGCCGGAAGTATTTTTCATCTACTTCAACTAAGACTTTTCCACTTTTTACATCGATCCCTTTCTCGTTAACGCCGCTGCCCTCCCACTTGATCTCAATATTTACAGCTTCAAACGTCCATTCTACAAACTGTCTTACTGTGTAAGTTTCGCCTGATGCAATGACATAGTCGTCCGGTTTATCTTGTTGCAACATCAGCCACATGCACTCTACATAGTCTTTTGCGTAACCCCAGTCCCTTTTTGCATCCAAATTACCCAACGTAAGAATTTCTTGACGTCCCTGAGAGATTTTTGCCACTCCTTTCGTGATTTTCTTAGTTACAAAAGTTTCGCCACGTCGAGGAGACTCATGGTTAAACAAGATGCCATTACAAGCATATAGACCATAAGATTCACGGTAATTAACCGTAACCCAGTATGCATAAAGCTTGGCCGCACCATATGGGGACTTTGGATAGAATGGTGTTTTCTCAGATTGAGGGGCTGTTTCAGGAAGCCCCCCAAAAAGCTCTGAGGTCGATGCTTGATAAAAACGTGGGTTCTGACCAAGATCCTTAATTGCATCTAACAAACGGATGGTACCCACAGCATCAACTTCAGCAGTATATTCTGGCACCTCAAAAGAGACACCTACATGAGACTGTGCACCCAAATTGTAGACTTCATCAGGCTGAATCTTAGCTAGTAAAGTGTGAAGATTGCTAGAATCAGATAGATCACCATGGTAAGTTTTGAACTTCGGATGCGCCATAATATGGTCAATCCGTTGAGTTGTGAAAACAGAACTTCTTCTTACAATGGCATGAACCTCATAACCTTTTTCCAGCAGAAATTCAGCTAGATAAGAACCATCTTGACCTGTCACACCTGTTAAAAATGCTTTTTTCAATTTTCCCATACCTGTGTTGAAACAACCTAGTGCGTGAATGCACTAATCTACTAGTAGTGAAAAGCAAACGAATTCATATAATCATAGCTATTCTGACAACCCAAACGAGCTGTAGTAGCTTCATCAAATATGAGCGAAAATTCTGTTTCTACTCAACAATCACCGGCTTAAGCCGGTGGGTTAGTATTACGGACTAAAAGTCCGGATACGCGTCAAAGACGCGTTGACGTTAACCTTCAGTTCTGAAGTTATCGTCAACCTTCGGTTCGAAATGATGATCCAAATACTCTTTGATCATATTTTCTGTAAGCTCTCCCGAGGTAACGCAAAAGCACCCTCTTGCCACGGCAAGATCATGAAAGCCCTTGCCCTGCGAGGACTTCAGAAAGATAGCGAGCACTCATCGCCGCTGTCTTCTGTTTCCTTTTAAGCCCAGCCTTAAATGTTGTCGTGTTGTTTAACAGGTTCACTGCAACATGCCTGAAAACTGCAAGTACTTCTGCACCATCTTCTCTGCGTATACAACAATCACCTTCTCGCATAGCTACATCAAACTTCCAGTGAAACTTGTTTTCTATGTGCCAGTGCTCACGACTGGCCTTACCTAATTGCTCTGCTGTTAATTCCGCTGAGCTAATGTAGTAGCGAATGCAGACATCACCCAAACCCAGAACTTCACCTTTAGTCTCTCTTGATGAAAGAGCAGTTCCGAGCGTTTTCAGACCGTGACAATCAAATGAAAAATTGGCGAGCTCATCGAAGATGTCACTCACAAAATACATGCGTGACTCAGTACGTACATGACCGGCTGTGTTCACGTAAATAGTTGAATGAGCTACACTCCCTATGTCTTCTAGTATTTCTGGGGGTTGTTATGCAGTCAGAGCTATTCCAGAACTTTATCGATTCCATTCCATCATTAAACAACGAACAGTGGGGTATTCTTGATAAAACGCTACTCAATGCTCGTATTCCCATTGATGATTCAGAGGAAAAGCCTGATTTCGCTCCTGTAGACAGCAAACCCTCTTCCAATAACCAGCGCTCGACGCCTGATCTTGCAACAAGCATATTAACCCACTTTGCAGAACAACCTGTTTGCCCTGAATGTAAAAGCCACAGCATTTATCGCTGGGGGGTTCAAAGTGGTCGGCAACGCTACCGCTGTAAATCATGCAAGAAAACATTTAATGCATTCAGTGCAACGCCTCTGGCAAGACTTAGGTATCCAGAAAAATGGAATAATTATCTTACCGGCATGACTTATTCCATGACTCTTCGTGCTGCTGCCAATGAATACAATATTGATTTGAAAACCTCCTTCCGATGGCGTCACCGCTTCCTGGAAGTTATCAATAACGATCAGGCTGAGAAGCTTTCGGGCATCACTGAGCTTGACGAAACTTTTTTCCGTGAATCCTTTAAAGGGCAGAGAGAAGGTCTGCCAAGACCCTCTCGCAAACGCGGTAATGATCAGAACAAAACCAGAAAAGTCCCGGTAATGGTGGCTCGTGACCGTAATCGGCACACTGTTGATGGTGTTTTAGAAAACGAGAGTGCAAATGAGTTGTGTCGTCATTTGAACGGCTGCATATCAATTGAAGCAACGGTCTGTGCTGATGCCCATCTTGCCCACGAAAAGCTTGCAGAGAAGCTTGGGTTTGAGTTTAAGGAATTGGTGACCTCAGCGGGTCAACATGTTCTTGAAGGCATTTATCATATTCAACATGTTAACTCTTATCATAGTGACTTAAAACGCTGGATCGGAGGTGTATTTCGTGGGGTAGCAACCCGTTACCTCCCGCATTATCTGGCTTGGAAGCGAGATCTATCAGGTGCAGTAAAGTTAAATACTGAACGATTCGTTAGCAGAATTGCAGAGCATTGGGGCTTTCAACTATCTGCGGGAACTTAGCCTACATGACCCGTTTATCGAGTCATGTTACTATCACCTTTCCATTGGTTGAGTTTATCTTTTGAAAAGTGCTTTTCAAAAGCAGCTTCAAGCCTCCCCTGGTTGCCTTTTACCACTAACAGGTAGTCTGCTTCTTTATTCACAATCGCTTGAGCAACTTCTCTCTGAGACCCCATAGCATCAAGGTTACAAGACATCCTTTGATTTCCAGAAGCTTTGGTAATTCCGGAATAGCCGTAATTTCATCCGACTTTTCTTCTGTCTTGAACTGCCCTAAAACTACATTATTTGCCGCTGAAAAAGCGCTGATCATATGGATTGCTCCGCGCTTATTATTCTTGTTTTCTGTTGATGGCAAAAACAGAAAGCACGCTACCGCCCACCAAGATTTATCGCTAATTCAGGAACAGCGAACCAGTTGCATAAATACCAACTGATAATAGGCTTTTGATGAATAAAACAGGATTTAGAGCCATTTTAGAGGCTGGATATTATACGCATTTCATACAAAACATAAAAGAAAGTGCTAACCACTAAGCCAAAACCTTTTGCACACAAACAACTTCCCCAGTAAGGCACTCTGAATATTAACGTAAGCGCCACGCTTTTTAGGGTCAAGCTTATTAAGCACTACACCCGTAATCTGTACACGTGCTTTAGGCAAACACCCTACAGCATCCTGAATCACACCTATCTGACCTTGACCAGCTTCAACCACAAAGGCTCGCCTCTATCTCTTTCAGTTTGTCGGAGATCTCACTCACTCTTCTCCGCATCCAGTAGGTAGCACTCAGTGTTTAAGCAAGCTTTAACCAACCCCTCTGATAATCAACCTTTTCATTCATACAAAATAAATGGAGAATCAACTTATTCACCTATTCCTTCACTGAACTCTTCATATAGCACTCATGACCCAAGACCTATCCTGCCCTCTCTGCCAATCGATACAGAACGCCCGCTTTCACCATGACCACAAACGCCCATACCTCCAATGCCAAACATGCCAATTGGTTTTCGTACCACCACATGAATACATCTCCACAACTGAAGAACATCATGAATACCTCCTCCACGAGAACAATCCTGATGATGGAGGCTACCGCCGATTCCTTTCCAGACTAACCCAACCTCTAACCTCCAACCTAAAACCCGCCAGCAAAGGCCTAGATTTCGGCTGCGGACCCGGACCCACTCTTCACCTGATAATGTCTGACCACGGCCACACGATGCACCTTTACGATATTTTCTTTCATAAAGACAAATCGGTATTAAATGAAAAATATGATTTCATAACAGCAACCGAGGTAGTCGAACACATCCATCACCCATCAGATGTCATTTCTCAGTTATGGAGCTTACTCAATATCGGAGGCTATCTGGCCATTATGACCAAGCTGGTTATCGACCAGGAAGCATTCAGCCGCTGGCATTATAAAAATGACCCAACACACGTTTGCTTTTACTCTATCGAGACCTTCAACTGGCTAGCCAAAGAACTGAACGCTGAAATTGAGTTCATAGATCGCGATGTGATTTTTCTGCGTAAAGCAGAATGATTTATGACCATAGTCTACTTGAGTTTATTTTTTTCGACGAAAATCACGTAGAATACCTCGTCAGACCATTAACGGATTACAGAAGCACCTAAAAGTGTTCAGACCGCAGGAGAAGAATATGAAAATGATCACTGCCATCATCAAGCCATTCAAACTCGATGATGTTCGCCACGCGCTGGGCGAAGTGGGTATAGAAGGCATGACAGTGACTGAAGTAAAAGGCTTTGGTCGTCAGAAGGGGCATACTGAACTCTATCGCGGTGCCGAGTACGTTGTTGACTTCCTCCCAAAGGTGAAGCTTGAACTTGCTGTTTCCGATGATCAGGTTGACCAGGCTATCGAAGCCATCATTAATGCCGCCAACACGGGCAAAATTGGTGACGGTAAGGTCTTTGTCAGCGCGCTAGAACAAGTGGTAAGAATCAGAACCGGCGAAACAGGCACAGAAGCCATCTAGACCAGCACATCATAACGAGAAGGTAATCGCTAAATTACCCTACAAACATAAGCAAATAAAAACATAATTATTAGAACGAATATAACAATGAAGACTGTAGCTCCATTCCTGGTATTGGCGTCCTTGATGCCTACAGTTGCTTTCGCAGACACACTGAATCAGGCCAATACGGCCTGGATTCTCACTGCTACAGCACTGGTTCTCTTTATGACCCTGCCCGGCCTCTCGCTTTTCTACGCCGGACTGGTTCGATCGAAAAACGTTCTCTCTGTTCTCATGCAATGCTTTGCCATTGCCTGCATGGCATCCATTCTCTGGCTGATTATTGGCTACACACTTGCATTCGGCTCTGGCTCCGAACTACCTGCACTCATTGGTGGACTCGATCAGGTCATGTTTGCCAATATGACAGCCGACAGCCTGTCTGGCGATCTGCCTGAAAGTGTCTTCGCCATGTTTCAGATGACCTTTGCCATCATCACACCCGCACTGATAGTGGGCGCATTTGCAGAACGGGCAAAATTCAGTGCCATCATGGTGTTCACTGCAGCATGGATCATTCTGGTTTATGCACCCGTGACGCACTGGGTTTGGGCTGAAGGCGGCTGGCTGTACGAGATGGGACTGATGGATTTCGCAGGCGGAACCGTTGTCCACATTACAGCAGGTGTTGCAGCTCTTGTTGCTGCCATGGTGATCGGAAACCGTAAAGGCTACCCGACTCAACCCATGACACCTCACAACCTGACCATGACAGTCACCGGTGCAGGTATGCTATGGGTAGGCTGGTTCGGCTTTAACGCAGGCTCCGCGCTATCCGCTAACGGTGATGCAGGCTTTGCCATGCTGGTCACACACATTTCTGCCGCGGCAGGCGCACTTGCCTGGGCAGGCATTGAATGGGTTAAGTTTGGCAAACCTTCTGTACTTGGCATTGTTACCGGCATGGTAGCCGGTCTTGGCACTATCACACCCGCATCAGGCTTTGTTGGTCCGGGCGGCGCTCTGATCATTGGTGTAACGGCCGGCTTTGTCTGCTTTGGCATGACTCAGTGGATCAAACGTGGTCTGAAGATTGATGATTCACTCGATGTGTTTCCGGTGCACGGCGTAGGCGGTATTCTCGGTACGTTTCTTGCTGGTATTTTTGCTTCCAACGAGCTCGGCGTATTCAGCGGCAAAGGTTATGCGGAAGGCGTCACCATGGGTGATCAAGTGATCGTCCAGCTAATCGGTATTGCCTCCACGTTTATCTATACAGCCATTGTCAGCTATATATTACTGAAAATTGTCGATACTCTACTCGGGCTTCGTGTCAGCAATGATGAGGAGACTGAAGGTCTCGATATTATCGAGCACGAAGAGAGAGGTTACGACCTATAAAACAATACTGGCTCGGAACTCTTGTTTCGAGCCATAACATTGTGAGATGCAGTTCTCGTTTTCTATCATTAGCCCCCCTCCCCCTCTCATTTATGATTAGGATAAACCCAATCATAAATAACAAAACAATAAAGCATGAATGGATTCTTCAAGCCTAAAGCTGTGCCGCTGGTACTTGGCCACAGAGGCTGCCCAAAGCTTTACCAGGAAAACACTTTAGCCGGGTTCAGAGCAGCCTGCACTCAGGGGGCTGCAGGGATAGAACTGGATGTTTTTAAAACAGCCGATGACCGGATAGTCGTATTTCACGACGATGACATCAAGCGCCTTACCGGACAACCCGGTAACATCAGCGAACTCACCTGGGATGAGATTTCAAAATTAAGCATCAAGAAGAGCATTGACCGCGGCGATGGCACTCTGATCCACTACCAGCATGAACAACCCATCCCTCTTCTTGAAGAAGTCATTGACGAACTACCTTCAGACTTTCTTATCAATATCGAAATGAAAGCCTATTCACCCAACTGGTTCAAACGAAGTACGGGGAAACTGGTTGCCGATATTATTAAAAAGACACAATCACAAAATCAAGTTGTCGTTACTTCTTTTGACTTTTTCATGCTTAACGCACTCGAAAATCAGTGCCCGGAGATTCATTCAGGCTTCGCTTACGACGACAGCATGCTGGGAGGACTGGCAAAGTGGATTAATCAGTTACCCATACCAGAATTAAAAGAACCAACACCTCAAGATTTAAGCAACAGTCATTGGCTGTTAAATTTTCTACTTGAGCTCAACAGTGTTGGCGAATTTGTGCACTCAACGGTAGCTGATGCCGAGCACAATCTGATTGACGATGATACTGCAAGCAAATACCACGACAACAATATGCTTTTGGGTGCCTATACTCTATTCCCTGAAGATACACGTTACCAGGCATCTTCCAAGATTGATCATGAGCATGAAGCTCTAAGACTTAAATCTGCAGGTGTCGACTGGATTGAGACAGATGACCCTGGAAGACTACTGGAAATTCTTAATAGCTGAAGCAATAATGCAACACATTAATGCAGCACGTAACGGACTTAATTGTCAGGAATGATCAGCCAGCAGAGCTGACAGGAATGTACCAGGCAAGGATATGAAAAAAATTATTACAGGGAAGTTGCTTGTCACCTATCTGGCGGGCCTTGCATTACTGCTCACCTCAGTATGCAGCCAGGCATTACAGAGCACTATTATTCAAACATCCCCAACGATGCCTTTCACCGCTCTGAATCCCTTTTTGGAGATTTTTCGAACACCCGATAAAAAGCTCGATGTTCAAACACTGGCTGACAATCCACTCGTTAAATTCGAAAAGGTCGATTCCAGCAATCTCAACCTTGCCTACAGCGATGACCGTATATGGCTGAGATTTACTGCCCACAACCCTGATGATTCAGATCTTGAACTGTTTGTGGAATCAGCCTTTACACGACTCGATTATGTCAACCTTCATTATCTAAACAGTAATAATGAGTGGGTTATCCTGTCTGGCGGCGACCGCCGCCCATATAGCGAACGCCCACTGGACAGCCAGAGACTACTGTTTCCGATAAAATTACCTGCAAACTCTACCAATACTTTTTATATAGACATTCACAGCACCAGCTCTCTACACATTCCTCTTTTTATTACCAGCTCTCAGGCCATGCTGGAAACATCCGAACAACGCTACAAATTGGACGGGCTGTTTTACGGCATCAGCCTGATGGTGATTCTCACTTCGTTATTCGTCAGTATTTTAGTAAAGAAAAAACTGTTCTATTACTATTTCCTATCCGTTCTCGCCATGACCCTTTCGATAATGGCACTTGATGGCAGCGGTTACGCCTTCTGGCCAAATGCCATCAAATTTCAGGAAATATCCATTGTCATATTTCAGTGCCTGAACAGTATATTTACAACACTGTTCGCCAGAAAATACCTTGATCTCAAGCGAGCTTTTCCCAAAGCAGATCTCATCAACCGTTTCTTTATTGGCTATTGCCTGATAGCTCTGATTGCATCCCCTTTCCTGCCCTATGTGATCGCCTCTTTCAGCATTATTATTGCCGAATCTCTGGCCATTCTCTGGATCTGCGGGCAAGCAACCGTCAGAGCCTTCCAACGCTACAAACCGGCCTATATTTTTCTTACCGCCTGGATGTTTTCATTTACCATCATCGCTTTTGTTGCTGCGGCCAATCTGGGCATCTCACACAACTACAGCAATTCAACGTACGCACTGAAAATCGCTTTCGCCTTTCAATTTGTCATTATGCTTGCGGGCCTGGGTTACCAGATACACTTATTCAGAGTGAATAAGGAAGCTGCAGAGAGAGCTGCCATTGTTGCCAGAACAGAAAATAATGCCAAGAACGAACTACTAGCCAAGGTAAGCCATGAAATACGAACACCGTTGAACGGCATTCTCGGCATTGTTGAACTGCTATCCCAGTCCAATCTCAACAAAACCCAGCTAGAGCAGGTCAAAACCATACAGTTTTCAGGGAAGTCATTGCTTCAGATTCTGAATGATATTCTCGATCACACCCGGCTCGATTCAGGGAATTTAAAGCTCCACTCCATTGATTTCAGTCCGGAGAAGACTGCAACAAAGGTAGTCGACATATTCACACCACTGGCTCAACAAAAGAATATCGAGTTCATCTATTTCTTTGACCCCAAACTGCCCGAATCCATTTCGGGCGACCCCGCTCGTCTAAGGCAAATTCTGACTAATCTGTTAAGTAATGCCATCAAATTCACCCAATCAGGCACCGTACAACTCAGAGTTAAACCGGATCCTGATTTATCATCCCGACACATCCTCTTTGAGATAGAAGACTCAGGCCCTGGAATCTCTGAAGAATTAAGAGAGACTCTTTTTGATCGCTTCACCCAGGGTGAACACCTGCACGCTACAGGATCAGGCCTCGGTCTTAATATATCCAGACAGCTGGCAGCATTAATGAATGGCGAAATCGGTTATAAAAACACCCAAAATGGCACTCTGTTCTGGTTAGCACTGCCTTACTAGAATCTCACTGAACTTAAACGACAACCTTCTTCTGAAACAGAGCGAACAATTGATCGGTTTCCCTCGACAGAAATCGATCAATATCTTGAACACCGACCCCTTGCTCAGACTCATGCGTCCCCCAGGCTACCGTGACACAACCCCACTCAATAACTATCCGTGGATGATGAATATAGGTTTCTGCAATCCCTGCTACAGCGTTTAAAAAACAGAGAGCCCTGGAGTATTTTTTGAACGAAAAGGATTTTTCAATATGCTCCACGCCATCGTAGACGCGAGTTTGCCAGTCACTCATAAGACAAGCTCCAATCAAGCAGCACCTGGAAGTAGTACTTGCAAAGTTGTTATTGGAAGTAGTCCTTGAGCATAGCGTTTTTTGAAAATAAAAGGGAAGGATTGATACAGCAGAGATAGAAATAGAACACCGGTCAGGCAAGGCTATACAGTCAGATAAACACTATGCTGCACAGCCGGCTGCCTTCCATACCGGCAAGAAAACACGTTCAGAAAATTACTTTTCTTCTTCGCTTTTGTTTTCTTCTTTTTCAGCCTGAAGCTGTTCAAGCTCCTGCTTACTGGTATTCAGCTGTTGGGTCAGCTGCTTTTGCTTGGTTTTCAACGTACCGTTCTCTGTAGTCAGAGTACGATTCTGCTCTTGAAGACGCTTAACCTGCTTCTTCATACGATCAGGGTTACTGGCTCGCAGAGTTTTCAGCTCATTCTCGTCATTTTTGATTTGCTTACCGAACTTCTCAGCTTTTGACTCAGCAGCTTCCAGACGGGATTTTAGCTGAGTAACTTCCTTGGTGTGCTGCTCAGTAATCTCAAGAAGAGCTTGCAGGCGCTGTTGTTCAATGATTTCCAGTTCTTCATCTTTAAAGAAACGGCCTCCCGCGCTCAGGGTACCCATAGAATCATTTACCTCCAGAAAGGATTTTAGATTGGAATAGAAACAGACTCACACCAGCACACAGGTTCCGTATGTGATTTGAGGATATGTGATAAAGAGATGAATTGTTCTTCATTCAAGGCTGGTGAAAGCAGATTGACTGTAGACGGAGCCGAAGTCTATTACACTTCGGCTAACCAGAAAAGCAGAATCTACAACTTTTTGCAGTTTTTTCTGATTTCACGAATAAAACCCGCTCACCTGCAGAAGCTTAACTTTAGGAATGCGCCTCAGGAATGCGTTTCAGGGTTTCCAGCAGGTACTTCCAGAAGTTTGCGACAGCGGAAATGGATACCTTTTCGTCCGGCGAATGCGGAAACTGAATGGTCGGACCAAAAGAGATCATATCCCACTCAGGGTATGCGCTACCCAGCAGGCCGCACTCAAGGCCGGCATGAATCACAGTAATCTCGGGCGCTCTGTCGAACATCTCTTCATGCAGAGAAGACATTACCTTGAGAATGTCGGAATCGGTATTTGGCTTCCAGCCCGGATAGGCACCATCTTTAACGACTTCTACACCCGCCAGACGATACAGTGAGGCAATAGCTTCAGCGTGATCTTCACGGGCACTGTCTACCAGGCTTCGCACCATGTTTTCAGCACTGAACTGACCGCTCTTGATGGTTACGATAGCCAGATTGTTTGAAGTTTCTACAACCCCTTCAACACTCAGACTCATGCGCTGCACGCCATTAGGCGAAACATGAAGAATATCCAGCAGCTTTTGCTGATCTGCCAGAGCCATCACCTTCGCAGGCAGCTCTTCTGATTCAACATTAATAGTCAGGCTAGGTTCAACTTCTGCCAGCTCATTGCGAAACTGCTCCAGATGCTCTGAAATCATTCGCTCGGCGGTGACCGCCTGATCAGCAGGCACAGCGATTACAGCAAAAGCTTCACGGGGGATAGCGTTACGCAAAGTACCGCCAGAAAAACTGGCCAGACGTACATTAATCGCAGCCATAGCCTTCAGCAATCGAACCATCAGCTTATTGGCGTTACCACGCTGAAGCTTGATATCAACACCGGAATGACCGCCTTTCAGCCCTTTCAGGGAGATAGACAGCCCTTGATAGCCAACAGGAGCAGCTTCTTCTGTGTAGCTCGACTTAACAGACACATCGACACCACCGGCACAGCCTACGCAGAGTTCACCCTCTTCTTCAGAGTCCATGTTCAGCAGAATCTGACCATTCAGAAGACCCGGTTTCAAGCCATGCGCACCGGTCATTCCGCTCTCTTCATCAATGGTGAACAGCGCCTCAACAGGACCGTGAGAAATATCGGTCGATTCCAGTACTGCCATAGCGGCGGCAACACCAATACCATTATCGGCGCCTAGTGTCGTACCCTCTGCAGTAACCCACTCACCATCAACATAGGCTTTGATAGGATCTTTGGTAAAATCATGGTTCGTGTCAGTATTTTTCTGAGGTACCATATCCAGGTGACTCTGAAAAACAACACCGCGACGATTTTCCATGCCGGCAGTCGCGGGTTTACGAATAATAACGTTACCCACTTCATCAACCAGTGTTTCGAGGCCTAGCTTTTCGCCAAACTCTTTTACGAAATCCGCAGCCTGCTGTTCAAACTTTGAAGGCCTTGGAATATCACAAAGACTTTGAAAGTGCTGCCAGAGAGGCTGAGGAGAAAGTTTGCTGAGTTGAGACACGACTGAGTCCTGTGATGTAAGTTGGTTTTTGAACTTAGTCGTAGATTGAACAAACTAATATAAGTGCTTACACGAATTTATCGACGATTTACACTAGACAGATCAGACATTCATTCAATACACAGTCATCAGCAGCCATAACTCATGCGGAAAACCATTCACATTCTCGACCAGCACAACATTCAGTTCCCACCAGTGACTGATGCCCTGGAAAAACCTGACGGCTTGCTGGCCATGGGTGGCAACCTGACCATAGATACGCTTTTAGAGGCTTACCAGAGAGGTATTTTCCCCTGGTACAATGAAGGCGAACCTCTGCTTTGGTGGAGCCCGGACCCCAGAATGGTGATCGCACCGAATGAGGTCTATATCTCCAGTTCCATGAAACGATTACTGAAAAAGAAAACCTATAAAGTCACCTTCGATTCAGCCTTCAGAGACGTCATTGACGCCTGCTCCGAACCGAGAAGCGGGCAAGCCGGCACCTGGATCACCGAAGAAATGAAGCAGGCCTACTGCCAGCTTCATAAAGCAGGTTACGCACATTCTGTCGAAGTATGGAAGCAGGACCAGTTAGTCGGCGGTCTTTACGGTGTCGCTATTGATCAAGTGTTTTTTGGCGAATCCATGTTCAGTCGCGCCTCAAACACATCCAAACTGGCAATGATTCATCTTTGCGGAGAACTCGTAAACAGAGAATACCAATTAATTGATTGCCAGGTCCCCAGCAGCCATCTTGAAAGTCTTGGCGCCAAGCTAATGCACAGAGAGACTTTTATAAAACATCTGAACGACTATTGCCGTCATCCTGTATCCGATGCACACTGGAAAGTAACATGGCAATGGACGGCCCGCCCCGATGAGTGCCCTTAAAGAACTGAAATTTTTTGCGACACAACCCCATGACTGCAGCTACCTGGAAGATAAGCAGGCAACCACGCTCTTTCTTGACCCTGACAAAGAGCTGGCTCCCGACCTGTATCGCCATCTGGCTGATATAGGCTTCAGGCGCAGCGGTAAGCACGTCTATCGCCCTCATTGCCAAAATTGTAATGCCTGTATCCCTGCCCGTGTCTCAGTTAACTTTTTTGAACCCAAACGCAATCATCGAAAAATCCTCAATCGCAATCAGGATATTACGGTTACACGACACAAGGCCGAGTACGATGAGGAAAGCTATGAGCTGTATAAACACTACATTTGCTCTCAACACAGTGACGGCGATATGTACCCACCCTCGATCAGTCAGTTCAAATCCTTTCTGGTTGAATGCCCGGAATTCTGCTCTTTTTATAAGTTTCGACTCGACGGCAAACTGATCGCTGTTGCAGTCACCGATCAGTTAAGCAACAGCCTTTCTGCCATCTATACCTTTTATGACACGACTTTGAAGAAAAACAGAAGCCTTGGCTCATTCTGCATACTCTGGCAGATTGAGGAAACACAAAGAATGGAACTAAAGTACCTGCATTTGGGTTACTGGATAAAGGAATGTCAGAAAATGAGCTATAAAATCCAGTACCGACCACTGGAGGTCTATGTCAATAATCACTGGGTTACTCTAAAATAGAGCCAGCAGTTGCCATACAGGTATTTCACAATCTCGATTTTTCTTCTAGTCAGCAGCAGTGTTTATCATGAATGCTTTTTAGAAAAGCTTTTCAGAAGTGATGTTCTGGAGCACTTATCAGGGAGTGATAGCTGCCCACCTTGCTTTAACACTCTTTGCTTTAGCAAGGATTTTCAGGCAGAATGCCTGCCAGTTTTATTCACCTAACGATCTACTCTGAGGTTTGCTTTTAATGGCAAAAGAAGAAAGTCTTGAAATGGAAGGTGTCGTAATCGACACACTGCCTAACACCATGTTCCGTGTTGAGCTGGAAAACGGCCACGTCGTGACCGCTCATATTTCCGGCAAGATGCGCAAGAACTACATCCGTATTCTGACTGGCGACAAGGTTAAGGTAGAACTGACTCCTTACGATCTGACCAAGGGTCGCATCACCTACCGCTCCCGCTAAACAGGGGCGTTAGCCCCTGCTCTCCAAAGACGTTTAAGCCCTCTTATTCGCCATCAACAGCTTCCAGATCGGATGCTTTGCTCTTGGCAGGCTCAAACTTCAGGAACAGTTCCTCGCCTTTAACGGTGACTCGAACAAAACCACCGTTCTCGGATAAATCTCCGAACAGGATCTGTTCCGCCAGGGGCTTCTTCAAGTGCTCCTGAATGACCCTCGCCATTGGCCTAGCGCCCATCATGCGATCATAACCTTTTTCTGCCAGCCACTCCTGCGCACCATCATCAACATCAATCTGCACCAGTTTTTCATCCAGCTGAGCCTGAAGCTCGGTCAGGAATTTATCAACTACATGCTTGATGGTACTTTCAGACAAGGCGTCGAAAGGAATAATGGAATCAAGGCGGTTGCGGAATTCCGGTGTAAAGGTTTTCTTGATGACCTCCATGCCATCCGTCGTATGATCCTGCTCGGTAAAACCGATAGAGCTACGGGTCATTGTCTGAGCACCAGCGTTGGTGGTCATAATCAGAATAACGTTACGGAAATCAGCCTTACGACCATTGTTGTCCGTCAGAGTACCGTGATCCATCACCTGCAACAGCAGATTGAAGACATCAGGGTGACCTTTCTCAATCTCGTCCAGCAACAATACACAGTGAGGTGTCTTATTGATGGCTTCAGTCAGCAACCCCCCCTGATCGAAACCAACGTAACCGGGAGGTGCACCAATTAAACGGGAAACCGTATGGGCTTCCATGTATTCGGACATATCAAAGCGAACCAGCTCCATTCCCATGGACTTGGACAACTGCTTACATACTTCGGTCTTACCGACACCAGTAGGACCCGAGAACAGGAAGGTGCCGACTGGCTTGTCAGGTGCTTTCAAGCCAGCTCTGGAAAGCTTAATCGCCGTGGACAGTGATGTAATAGCGTCATCCTGACCAAACACCACCATCTTCAGATTACGCTCCAGCTTGGAGAGCAGTTCTTTATCAGACGATGAAACCGACTTAGGCGGGATACGAGCAATCTTGGCAACAATCTCTTCGACATCACCGACTTCGATGACGGACTTGCGTGATTCTGCCGGTTGCAACTGCTGATAGGCACCCGCCTCATCAATAACGTCAATAGCTTTGTCCGGCATATGACGGTCATTAATATGCTTGTTGGCAAGTTCAGCAGCAGCCTTCAATGCTTCATCAACATACTCAATAGAGTGATGTTCCTCAAAACGACTCTTCAAGCCACGAAGAATATCGATCGTATCTTCTACGTTAGGCTCAGCGATATCGACCTTCTGGAAACGACGAGCCAGCGCCCTGTCCTTTTCGAAGATACCTCTGAATTCCTGGAAGGTAGTGGAACCGACGCAACGAAGATCACCGGTGGTCAACAAAGGTTTCAACAAGTTTGAAGCGTCCATGACACCACCGGATGCCGCACCGGCACCAATGATGGTATGAATCTCATCAATAAACAGAACCGCATCATCAAGCTTTCTCAGCTCGCCCAGCAGCTTCTTGAAGCGTTTCTCAAAGTCACCCCGGTATTTGGTGCCTGCCAGCAGAGAACCCAGGTCTAACGAGTAGACAACGGCGTTGGACAGAACCTCTGGTACTTCGCCATCAACGATTCGTTTGGCCAGACCTTCAGCAACAGCGGTTTTACCAACGCCTGCTTCGCCCACTAACAACGGGTTATTCTTACGACGGCGAGTCAGTATCTGGGAAACCCGCTCAACCTCTTCTTCACGACCGACTAACGGGTCGATCTTGCCAGCACGTGCCAGCTCATTAAGGTTGGTGGCATAATTCTTCAGAGGGTCTTTGCTGCCACCCTCTGAGTCAGAATGATCTTCCAGCAGTTCGTTACCACCAAGATCTTCCATTTCATTGCCGGACATTTTAGAAATGCCGTGAGCGATGTAATTCACCACATCAATACGGGCAACGTCCTGCTGCTTGAGGAAATAAACAGCCTGACTTTCCTGCTCACTAAAAATAGCGACAAGAACATTAGCGCCGGTGACTTCTTTTTTACCGGAGCTCTGAACATGAAACACAGCACGCTGAAGCACTCTCTGAAAACCAAGAGTTGGCTGAGTTTCACGATCAGTATCGTTTTCTGGAATTAAAGGTGTTGTGGTGTCGACAAATTCCTCCAGCTCTTTTCGGAGCTTGTCGGTTTCAACGCCACAGGCCACCAGCACGCGGGAAGCAGATTCATTATCAAGCAGTGCCAGTAACAGATGCTCAACAGTCATGAACTCATGACGCTTGGTTCTTGCGTCTCTGAATGCACTGTTCAGCGTTAACTCGAGGTCTTTATTGAGCATAAAAAATTATCCTGAGAACACTATTCGGCTTTAATTGTTTTGCACATCAGGGGATGCTGACATTCTCTGGAGTACTCATTCACCTGCCGGGCTTTGGTCTCAGCGATATCTTTGCTGAAGGTCCCACAAATTGCCTTGCCCTGCGTATGTACCATCAACATGGTCTGTGTAGCCTGCTCAGTTCCCATGTTGAAAAACTTCTCCAGGATCTCAATAACAAAATCCATCGGCGTAAAATCATCATTCAGGAGCACTACCTGATATTTGGCGGGCGGTTGCAGCTTTGTTTTCGCCGGTGCCACGGCGACATCAGTGTCACCTTCATACTCTGCTCCCTCTTTTTCCAAGCTTAGACGAACCCACTCAAATTTACTCATGTACGGATGAACTGCGATATGCTGCATTGCACTTGCTTCCAGTTAGTGTACAGCTGGTTCTCGAAGGCTCTGGATCGCCACTTCAGGTGTCATCTGACGTCTTTCTATAGGTGCACTTACAGAATGAATTTACTGCACAACGTCAAAACACAAACACCCTGAATTCCATTCTAAAGAAGTTATCGGAAAGAACAACGAAAGATGACAGTGAAAAATTCAACTGCTTTATAAGAAAGGAATAAAGATGACAGTCATGAGCGGGAAATACAGCAACATTGAAACATGAAATGGCTACAGAATCTGACTATACCGCATCTCATAATAAAAAAACGGCTGATAAAAATTGCCAGCCGTTCATAGGGTTAAGTGTACTATTTAGTGCTCAGTCACAACTTGATTAGTGCTCAGTCGTAACTCGACAGTAGCGAGTCAATTAACGCAGCGCATCAACTGCAGCATTCAGGGTCGCACTTGGGCGCATGGCTACAGCAGCCTTGGCATCATCAAACTGGAAGTAACCACCCAGCTCAACTGCAACACCCTGAACAGAGTTCAACTCTTCAACAATCTGCGACTCATTTTCTACCAGAGTTCTGGCCAGATCAGCAAAGCTCGCCTTTAAATCCTGATCTTCATTTTGTTCAGCCAGAGCAACCGCCCAGTACTGAGCCAGGAAGAAGTGACTGCCACGGTTATCCAGTTCGTTGACACGACGGGATGGTGACTTGTTCTCATCCAGGTATTTACCAATACCGGCGTTCAGTGCATCAGCCAGAACCTGAGCTTTCTTGTTCTCGGTCTTAACAGCGATGTCTTCCAGAGATACACCCAGAGCCAGGAACTCACCCAGAGAATCCCAACGCAGGTGATTTTCTTTCACCAGCTGCTGAACGTGCTTAGGCGCAGAGCCACCCGCACCAGTCTCAAACAGACCACCACCGGCCAGCAGAGGAACGATAGACAGCATCTTGGCACTGGTTCCCAGCTCCAGAATCGGGAACAGGTCAGTCAGGTAGTCACGCAGTACGTTACCGGTAACGGAGATCGCGTCTTTACCAGCTTTGATAGTTTCCATAGACAGACGACACGCTTCAACCGGAGGCAGAATACGGATATCCAGACCTTCAGTGTCATGGAACTTCAGGTATTCATTAACCTTGGCAATCAACTGTGCATCGTGGGCACGGTTAGCATCCAGCCAGAACAGAGTCAGCGAGCCAGTAGCACGGGCACGGTTAACAGCCAGCTTCACCCAGTCACGAATCGGTGCGTCTTTGGTCTGACACATTCTGAAGATATCGTCCTGTTCAACTTTCTGTTCGAAAACAGTGCTGCCGGACTCATCAGTGACACGAATCACACCTTCACCTGGAGCTTTGAAGGTCTTATCGTGGGAACCGTACTCTTCCGCTTTCTGAGCCATTAGACCAACGTTGGATACGTTACCCATAGTGGTGACATCAAACGCACCATTTTCTCTGCAGAAATCAACAACCGCCTGATACACACCGGCGTAGCAGCGATCAGGAATCATGAACTTGGTGTCCTGCAGCTTACCGGCAGGGTTCCACATCATACCGGAAGTACGCAGCGCCGCAGGCATGGACGCATCAATGATGATGTCGTTCGGTACATGCAGGTTGGTGATACCGTTGTCGGAATCAACCATCGCCAGATCAGGATGAGATTCATACACCTTCATGATGTCGGCTTTGATAACGTCACGCTGTTCAGCAGACAGATTTTCAATCTTGGCGTATACATCGCCCAGACCGTTATCCGCATCCACACCCAGTTCAGCAAATACGGCAGCATGCTTTTCAAACACGTCTTTATAGAAAACAGTCACCGCATGACCGAACATGATCGGGTCGGAAACCTTCATCATGGTCGCTTTCAGGTGCAGAGACAGCAGCACATCTTTTTCCTTGGCGTCTTCAGTTTCTTTATCAAAGAAAGCACGCAAGGCATTGATATTCATAACAGCACTGTCAACCACCTCGCCGGCCAGCAGGCTGGTTTTTGCTTTCAGTACCTGGGAAGAACCGTCTTTACCCACGTATTCAATCTTAACGTCGGACGCTTCCGGCATAACAGCAGACTGTTCGCTGGAATAAAAGTCACCGTCTTCCATATGGGAAACGTGAGACTTCGACTCGGAACTCCAGTCACCCATGGAGTGCGGATTCTTCTGAGCATAAGCTTTTACCGGTGCAGCTACACGACGGTCAGAGTTACCTTCACGAAGTACAGGGTTTACAGCACTGCCCAGAATCTTGGCGTAACGTGCTTTAACAGATTGCTCTGCTTCAGTTTTAGCTTCTTCCGGGAAATCAGGCAGGTCGTAACCGTGCGCCTGCAGTTCCTTAATCGCAGCAACCAGCTGAGGAATAGAAGCACTGATGTTAGGCAGTTTGATGATATTTGCTTCAGGCGTCTTGGCCAGCTCGCCCAGCTCAGTCAGAGCATCGTTCTGCTTCTGTGCTTCAGTCAGCTTCTCAGGGAAGTTGGCAATAATACGAGCCGCCAGAGAGATATCTTTGGTTGCTACAGCAACGTCTGCTGCTTTGGTGAACGCTTCAACGATAGGAAGAAGGGAATATGTGGCTAGCGCAGGAGCTTCATCTGTAATGGTGTAGATGATTTTAGTGGTATCTGTTGTCATTAATTTCTCCTAAAACAACTGGCTGCGGCGCTTCGGCGGGAACTATTTCTGAGCATCACACCTCTGAGCGTCACGATTCGCTGAATTTGTTATTCGAACCTGTTATTCGACCGTGTATGTCATTGCAGTTTTCATACTGAAAGCCACCAGAAATTGATGGTCATTCAACAAAAAACAATGAATATGGAGCCTGGACGACCATCTGCAGAGATGAAAAAGAAAAGATTTTCTACTGCACGCACAGCCTCAGAACGCTTTTGGCGTTATCGGCACCATAAGATATACCAATGCGAGTAAGGAATAAATGTAGTTTTGTTACATAATTTACCATTTTCAGTAAGTATTCTTACCTAAAGAAGACTATATGGAAGAAAAACTACCGCACAGGTAGAATAGCCGCTCTTTACAGTCAGCTATTAGATAATCATGACGCAAGCTTCCACTTCCCCATCCATAGAAGCCTCCGAAGATCGCCCCCACGAAGAGATTCGTGTCATTGTCGGCATGTCCGGCGGTGTCGACTCTTCTGTTTCAGCACTGCTGTTGAAACAACAAGGCTATCAAGTCGAAGGCCTGTTTATGAAGAACTGGGAAGAAGACGACGGCACTGAATACTGCACGGCCATGGAAGACCTTGCTGATGCCCAGGCAGTCTGTGACAAAATCGGCATCAAACTGCACAAAGCCAACTTTGCTGCAGAGTACTGGGACAACGTTTTTGAACACTTCCTTGAAGAGTACAAAGCCGGTCGGACACCGAACCCGGATATTCTCTGTAATAAGGAAATCAAGTTCAAAGCCTTTCTGGACTATGCGGCCACTCTCGATGCCGACTATATCGCCATGGGTCACTACGCCCGCCGGGATACTGTTGATGGCAAAGCCATTTTGAGAAAAGGCATTGATAACAACAAGGATCAAACCTATTTCCTGCACCAGGTCGGCACTGAACAGCTGGCAAAGACCCTGTTCCCTGTTGGCGATATTGAAAAGCCGGAAGTACGCCGCATTGCTGAAGAGCACGACCTGATTACTGCAGGTAAAAAGGACAGTACTGGTATCTGCTTTATTGGCGAACGTCGCTTTACCGATTTCCTTAAGCAGTACCTGCCTGCCCAGCCTGGCGACATTATCACCGACAGTGGTGAAACCATCGGCAAGCATTCCGGTCTGATGTACCACACTATTGGTCAGCGTCAGGGCTTGGGTATTGGCGGCATGAAGGGTGCAGACGAATCGCCCTGGTATGTAGTAGATAAGGACGTTGAGAACAATATTCTGGTCGTAGGCCAGGGTAACCAGCATCCCCTACTGTTTTCAGAAAGCCTCAGAGCCAGTGATATTTTCTGGATTTCCGGAGAAGAGCCGGCAATGCCGATCAAACTGGCCACCAAGGTTCGCTACCGCCAGCAGGATCAGATCTGTACTTTGTGCAAGGATGAAAACGGTTATCTGGTGACCTTTGATGACCCTCAGCGCGCCGTAACCCCGGGTCAGTCTGTTGTTTTCTATCAAAATGATATCTGTCTGGGCGGCGGTGTTATAGAATCCCGCCATTAATAATGACTATAAAAGTCTGGCAACTATTTCCTGAGCGATCTTGCTGCCAGATTCAACGCTAGAGACAACCAGAGATAGAGAGCAACGGGTGCAGTACACTTCGAAGGAACAGGCCGCCGCATTGTCCGGCATTTTCCAGGCCGCCGGTCTGGTGGAACAGATGGCAAAGAACGGCCAGACTGATAACGACCAGCTTGAACCTCTGATCCAGAGTCTTTTTATTACCAACCCTGATAATGTTTCCGACGTCTATGGCGGCTACGAGAATCTTATGGCAGGTCGCCGTGTTCTGAAAAACGTCCTTGAACGTCAGGCAGACACTATTCAAGGTGATGCGGTTCGTTATGCCCTGACCCTGATTCATCTGGAACGCAAACTGTCCCGCAACAAGAACATGCTGGCAGAGATTGGCCAGCGCCTTGAGCGCACTAAGGGTCAGTCCGAACACTTTGGTCTGATGCACGAAACGGTCATCTCCAGTCTTGCCAGCATTTACCTCGACACGGTCAGTACTTTTAAGACTCGGGTACAGGTTACCGGCGACTTAAAGAACCTTCAGATTCCAGCCAATGCCAACAAGATTCGCGCCATTCTATTTGCCGGCATTCGTTCCGCCATTCTCTGGCGCCAGACCGGCGGCAGCCGCTTCCAGCTACTTATTGGTCGCAACAAATTGCTTGATGGCCTGAGCAAACTGTAAGCAGCTCGCTTCAGAATCAGAATAAACAATCGAGCTGCATTTTTAATAAAAAGCACAAAAAGAATCATTCACCCCGCCTCACTCCTGAAATTGCCACTGAATCAACAGGCATTTTTCGGTATGATGCGCCCTTTCCAAGAGCATAAAGGCATGTTGAACATGGAGCTGTCTGCACTGACTGCTGTTTCCCCGGTTGACGGGCGATACGGAGACAAAACATCCAGTCTGCGAAGCATCTTCAGCGAGTACGGTCTGATCCGTTTTCGCGTTACCGTTGAAGTTAAGTGGTTACAGGCTCTGGCCAACCACGCTGCCATTACCGAAGTTCCAGTTCTGTCTGCAGAAGCTAACGCGCTGCTGGATCAGCTGGTCGATCAGTTCACTCTTGAAGACGCGCTTCGTGTAAAAGAGATCGAACGTACCACCAACCACGACGTAAAAGCCGTTGAATACCTGATCAAAGAAAAGATTCAGAACAACAGCGAGCTGGCAGCCGTCAGTGAATTCGTTCACTTCGCCTGCACCTCGGAAGACATCAACAACCTGTCTCACGGCCTGATGCTGAAGGCGGGTATGGAAGAAGCGGTTCTTCCACCGATGGAAAAGATTATTTCCGAGATCGAAGCTCTGGCTCACGCTCATGCAGAACAGCCCATGCTGTCCCGTACCCACGGTCAGACTGCATCCCCTACCACTCTCGGTAAAGAGATGGCGAACGTCGCTTATCGTCTGCGCCGCCAGGTAGAGCTGATGAAGCAGGTGACACCGCTGGGTAAGATTAACGGCGCCGTTGGTAACTACAACGCTCACCTGTCTGCTTATCCGGAAGTGAACTGGCAGCAACACGCTGAAGAGTTCGTGACCAGCCTTGGTCTGGCGTTTAACCCTTACACCACTCAGATTGAGCCGCACGACTACATCGCTGAACTGTTCGATGCCATCTGCCGCTTCAACACTATCCTGATCGATTTTGATCGTGATATCTGGGGTTATATCTCTCTGGGCTATTTCAAACAGAGAACCGTTCCTGGTGAAGTCGGTTCCTCCACCATGCCACACAAGGTTAACCCGATTGACTTCGAAAACTCTGAAGGCAATTTGGGTATCGCAAACGCGGTTATGCAGCATCTGGCGATGAAACTGCCTGTTTCCCGCTGGCAGCGTGACCTGACTGACTCCACCGTACTGAGAAACCTCGGTGCCGGTCTGGGTTACTCCCTGATCGCTTACGCTTCCACCCTGAAAGGTGTTAGCAAGCTGCAGGCCAGTGCTGAACGTCTGAACGAAGATCTGGATAACAGCTGGGAAGTTCTGGCTGAACCGATTCAGACCGTTATGCGTCGCTACGGCATTGACCAACCCTACGAAAAGCTGAAAGCACTGACCCGCGGTCAGGACGGCATCACCAAGGAAACCCTGTCCGCCTTTATCGACGGACTGGAAATGCCTGAAGCCGTTAAAGCAGAACTGAAACAGCTGACTCCGGGAAGCTATATCGGTAATGCGATTGACCAGGCTAAAGCTATCTAAGCTTTAATCTGTCGAACGAAAAAGCCCTCGAATTTGAGGGCTTTTTTGGTTCTTTATAAAAAGAAAGCGTTATACCTTCCCTTTAAACTCTCTACGCCTTCTGTGCAGAACCGGTTCGGTATAACCACTGGGTTGAACACAACCGTCAAACACCAGCTCACAAGCCGCCTGAAAAGCCACGCTACTATCAAAATCAGCCGCCATCGGCGTGTAGTCAGCATCAGATTCATTCTGACGATCCACAACAGCAGCCATTCGTTTCATGGATGCTATCACCTGCCCTTCTGAACAGATGCCGTGGCGCAGCCAGTTTGCCATATGCTGACTGGAAATTCGTAGAGTCGCCCTATCTTCCATCAGACCAACATCGTTGATATCAGGCACTTTTGAGCAACCCACACCCTGATCAGTCCAGCGCACTACATAACCAAGAATACCCTGAGCATTGTTATCAAGCTCTCGCTGAATGACTTCTTCGGTCAGACTGTTACGATCTTCGAGTAGCGGAATTGCCAGAAGATCATCAAGGCTGGCTCGCTGTCTTTCAGCAATGGTCTGCTGCTGGGCTTTGACATCAACCTGATGATAATGAACCGCGTGGAGAGTGGCTGCGTTAGGAGAAGGAACCCAGGCCGTATTGGCACCGGACTTCGGATGACTAATTTTAGCGTCCATCATCTGCGCCATCTCGTCAGGCATAGCCCACATACCTTTACCGATCTGCGCCCTGCCCTGCAAACCGCATTCAAGACCAATATCGACATTCTGATCTTCATAGGCACTGATCCAGGCCGACTGCTTCATCTCACCCTTCGGCACCATTGGCCCTGCTTCCATACTGGTGTGAATCTCATCACCGGTACGGTCAAGAAAGCCGGTATTGATAAATACAACCCGCTCACTGGCGGCACGGATACACTCTTTCAGATTGACGGAGGTGCGACGCTCTTCATCCATAATACCCATCTTCAGAGTGTTCGCAGACAACCCCAGCACAGCTTCAATTGCTGCGAACAGCTTATTTGCAAAAGCCACTTCTTCCGGGCCGTGCATTTTCGGCTTAACAATATAAACACTGCCGGCTCTGGAATTACCTGAACGCTTCAAATCGTGCATGGCAATCAGTGAAGTGAACATACCATCCATAATGCCTTCAGGAATTTCATTACCCTCGGGATCGAGAATGGCATCTGTGGTCATCAGGTGACCTACGTTTCGGATAAACATCAAACTGCGACCGTGTAAACTCAGCCGCTCATCATCAGGAGTAGTAAACTGACGATCAACATTCAATTCACGGGTCAGGGTTTGACCACCTTTCTGGAAACTTTCCTGCAGATCCCCCTTCATTAATCCAAGCCAGTTACCATAAACAACCGCCTTGTCTTCAGCATCCACAGCAGCCACCGAATCTTCACAATCCATAATGGTGCTGACAGCCGCTTCCATCACAAGATCATTAATAGCCGCAGGATCGGTTTTACCAATGGCGGATTCAGAATCAATCTGAACTTCTATATGCAAGCCATTGTTTTTCAATAGAACAGAAGAAGGGCTTTCAGCATCACCGACAAAACCCACCAGCTTATCTCCAGACTGCAAAGCCGTTACCGAGCCATCGGCAAGCGACACAGCCAACTGTCCTTCCTTAATACAGTAAGCAATGGAGTCAGCATGCGAACCTTTAGCAAGCGGAGCAGCCTGATCCAGCAACTGACGGGCAAAGGCAATAACCTTCTGGCCACGAACAGGGTTGTAACCGGAACCCTTCTCAGCACCACCTTCTTCGGAAATAACATCAGTGCCGTAGAGAGCATCATAGAGGCTTCCCCAGCGGGCATTGGCCGCATTCAGGGCAAAGCGGGCATTCATCACCGGAACCACCAGCTGCGGCCCTGCCTGCAAAGCAATCTCACTATCGACATTGTCAGTAGTTACTGAAAAATCATCACCCTCAGGCACCAGATAACCAATACGGATCAGAAAATCCTTATAGGCTTGCGGACTGTGCGGCCGATCATTGTTCTGCTGGTGCCACTGATCTATTTGCTGCTGCAGACTTTCACGTCTCTCCAGCAGCTTGTTATTTTCAGGAGAAAACTCAGCCAGCAGCTGCTCAAACCCTTGCCAGAACTGTCCAGTTTCAACACCTGTACCGGCGATTGCCTGATTCAGTAAATCATCAATAGGCTTTGCAACCTGTAAGCCCCCATGGCGGATTCGTGCGGTCATCTGCTTTCCTTTTTATCCGGCTCGACTTCAGGCTGTATTGTTATTCCGAGCTCACATGAATTACCAATTCAGAACATTTATTAGCGATATTCGCTGAAGAAATACCTTTCCTCAGGCGAAAAAAAACCGCCATGAAGGCGGTTTTATGATCGAATAACGAAATCAGTCGTCAGGATGAGATTCCTGCTTCTGCTCGGCAATCACCATGTAGTAGCTTTCAGACATATGTTCTACACACTCATCAGCTACTTCAAAAAGGCTGTGCTCATCGTTCAGTTCTGTTAACCAGTTCATTATTAGACCTTCCAGTGGATTTATCTTTTAGTTCTAAGTTCACGCTTAAAACGACAAATCCACATTTATCGTTTTTCTTCCCGCGTACTGAAGAAAGGCCCCTCCTCCCTTCTTCAGATGAACATACCTTATCAATCTAAAACACTTATTACCACAGGTATTTTCTATAAACTAACATCACCTACCATCTATTAACATTTGTGCGCGAAAAATAAAAAGACTGAAGATCATATCCAGTCCTTTTATGATGAGAGCAAATGCAAATCGATAAAGAGAAGAGTCGGGTAGTGATTACACTGCCTGACTGGCATGAAGGAAAGAAGCAGATTCAGGATTCGCCACAGACTTGATCAACTGCCGCAACCATTGGTGCCCTGCATCGTGATGCAGTAGAGAGCTCCAGGCCATTTTCAACTGAATAGGTTGTATTTCGAAGGGCGGCGGCAATACGACCAGGTTATCTCTATGGTGTTGAAGTTCAGCAAGCCGACTAGGCAGTGTTGCAATCAAGTCATTCTGAGAAGAAATCAGCATGGCAGCCTGATAATGCCGAGTGAAAACCCGAATCTCACGTTTATACCCAAGCGCAGACAGAGCCTCATCAACCCAGCCCAGCTGCTGAACATCTTCCGGATCAACACCCACACCCACACCCATTCCGGTTTTACTGGCCCAGATATGCCGTGCTTCCAGATAATTCTTCAGCGTAAAATCCTGAATAATGGGATTTTCCTTGTTCAGAACACAGGAAAACGAATCCCGCCATAACAGCGACTGATGAAACGACTGCGGCATGGTACTGAAACGGTTGATTGCCATATCAACACGACCATGCTCAACATCATGAAAGCTGACGTCGCTGGGCGTCAATATATCCAGAGTGACATCTGGAGCTTCTGCACGAAGCCGCTTCAGCACCATAGGAATCAGAGTCGATTCCGAATAGTCGCTGGCCATAACCCGAAAAATACGCTTGCTTTCCAGGGGATCGAAAGCATCTCTTGGCAACACGGCATGTTCCAGCAGCATCAGAGCTTCTGCTATCTGCGGCCGAAGCGCTATTGCCCGCTCGGTTGGCGACATACCCTCACTGGTACGTACCAGCAGAGGGTCGTTAAACAAACTTCGCAGGCGTTTCAAACCGTTACTCATCGCTGGTTGAGTAATACCCAGCAACTCAGCGGCACGGGTTACATTTTTTTCCCGGAGCAGTACATCCAGGTATACGAGTAAATTCAGATCAATCCGGGCCAGGTTCATATTTATTATTCGCTTTATTTACCGTGAGTATCCAGAGAGCGCTCTCACGGCTGATCACTACTTATTGTTTACACTCGCCAAACGCCAAGCATAAATACTGAGCGAACCATTTTCAAACAGTCGTTTCAATTAGATATTACCTATATCCTAACAAAAGAAGACCACAGCCTGATATTCAACCAAACCTCGACCAAAGTCTTGTTGTAATTTTCCTACATAGGTATTCACCGCAACAATGACAATAATAATGGTAATAAATTATTCATAATGTTCAGCATTGTTATAAATTGAAAGCGCCTTGACAAACAACCGTTTGAATTTCAGGAGAGGCGTACCAATGACTCATTACAACATCGCCGAAGAAATTGCCCGCATAGAACAGGACTGGAAAGAGAATCCTCGCTGGAAAAATGTCGCCAGACCTTATTCAGCTGCTGATGTCGTACGTCTGCGCGGTTCTATCAAGGTAGAGAACACACTGGCCCGCATGGGTGCAGAAAAACTATGGGATCTGCTTTACAACAACACATCCCGTAAAGGTTATGTGAACGCTTTGGGCGCTGTCACTGGTGGCCAGGCTATTCAACAGATTAAAGCCGGCATTGAAGCCGTTTATCTTTCAGGTTGGCAGGTAGCTGCAGACAGCAACTCTGCCGGTGCCATGTACCCCGATCAGTCACTCTACCCAGTGGACTCGGTCCCGAACCTGATTAAAAAAATGAACAACAGCATGCGTCGTGCTGACCAGATCCAATCCAAGTGCGGCCACGTAGCAGGTACTGAAGGCTTTATCGATATGTTCGCACCGATTCTGGCTGACGGTGAAGACGGCTTTGGCAGTGTACGTAACACCTACGAACTGATGACCAATATGATTGCTGCAGGCGTTGCCGGTGTCCACTTTGAGGACCAGCTGGCTTCCGTCAAAAAGAACGGCCATATGGGTGGCAAGGTTCTGCTTCCTACCAGCGAAGCCGTAGATAAACTGGTTAGCGCGAGACTGGCTGCCGATGTCGCCGATGTGCCAACACTGGTTATGGCAAAAACAGAAGCCTGTGTCGCCGACCTGATAACTTCGGACATTGACGAGTACGACCATCGCTTTATGACCGGCGAACGGACCAGAGAAGGTTTCTACCGAACTAATAAAGGCATTGATAAAGCGATTGCGCGAGGCCTGGCTTACTCGCCATATGCAGACCTGCTCTGGTTCGAATCAGCCACACCGGATCTGGATGAAGCAAGAACCTTTGCTGAGGCTATTCACAGGGAGTACCCGAACCAGCTACTGGCCTACAACTGCTCATCTTCCTTTAACTGGAAGAAGAATATGGATGACCGCGCTATTGCCCGCTTCCAGGATGAGCTGAGCAAAATGGGATACAAGTTCCAATTTGTCACTCTCGCCGGCATTCACAGTATGTGGGGCAATATGTTTGAACTGGCCCATAGCTACGCACAAGGCGAAGGCATGAAGCACTATGCCGAACTGGTACAGGCCAAAGAGTACGCTGCCGAGGAACAGGGTTATACCTTCACTAACCCTCAAAAAGAAGTGGGCACCGGCTACTTTGACCATATTACTCACGTTATTCAGAAAGGGAGGTGATATAACAAGAGCTATACACACGACCAACCGGCACACCTTAAGAAAGAACCTGAGTGAAAACCTGAGAGCCTTCAACTATCCCCCCGGTAGGTTAAAGACTCCCAGACAGCCTTGAGCGAAAGCAAAAGGCCCTGACAGGCGGGGCTTGCACAGCCCCGCCGCCTTTCTGAACCTTTTCCCTGAAACTGCGTCTATCTTACATCCGATACCACGTTTGGATTTTCAGATGCACCCGCCCGACCAGGAAGAACTCTACTTACTGTATGAGCTTCAAAAGCCTTACATTGCAAGAACACCTTTGCTTTACAGTGAAACACTCAGTAATTTGATTAATGGCTCCGTTTTCATCAAGGCTGAGAACTTACAGCGGACGGGAGCGTTCAAATTCAGAGGAGCACTGTCCAGACTTCTTCAGCTGTCTGACAGTGAAAAAGAACACGGTATTATCGCCTACTCATCCGGAAACTTTGCCCGGGGACTGGCCACAGCAGGGAGGCTGCTCGGCATTAATATACATATAGTGATGCCCGCCGACGCACCTGAAATAAAAATTCTGGCTGCGCGACAACAAGGCGCTGAAGTTATTCTCTGCCATGAATTTTCACCCTCCAGAGAAGAAGCCGCAAGCCAGCAGGCCATTGACCTTGCCAGACAGCATAATTACACACTGCTTCACCCATTTGATGACCTGAAGCTCATTAAAGGACAGGCTTCTGTCACACTTGAGCTGCTGGAACAGGCACAGGAAAAGAATATTACTCTGGACAGTCTTGTTTGTCCTGTGGGTGGTGGCAGCCTGGCTGCAGGCGCAAAACTAGCTATAGAAGATTGCAGTCAAAAACCGCTACTGACCACTGCTGAGCCAGAACATTATGCTGGTTTAAAAAAATCACTGGTTAATCAGCAGCACGAACGAGACAACGGTCAAACTCCTTCCATATGCGACGCATTGCAGGCAGTAACACCTGGTGTAAACAATTTTGACATCTTGAGGAACAGCAATAGTCAATGCCTGGCAGTTAAGGAGGTTTTCATCAGAGAAGCTATTCAACTGTCGTTCAGGGAATTAAAGCTGGTACTGGAACCAAGCGGAGCTATCGGGATTGCCACTTTAATACAATATCCCCAGTACTTTATAAATCAGTCTGTCAGCATTATTGCTACCGGCGGCAATATTGACAGTAGGCAATACCGAGATCTTTTAATACAAGATGATATCAACTAAACATCTTTACCCAATATTCCTCTTCTGCCTGCTCGCGAACATACCCTCGCAGTCAATGGCTTATGAGTGGCAGTTCAGCCTTTGTTCACCGGAAATGGTCAGCGTAGAAAGATGCAACAGCATGGCCACTGCTACGGGCTTTTTATCTTACAGCGCAATGATCGAAGCTTATGAAAATCTGAATACTACTGCACTCTATTCAGCCACAGAAAAACAAGGCTCCTTATTTTGGAGAGTATTATTTGCCGGTAGCAACTCATCGAAACAAAAACGCGAACAGCTTTGGCACTGGGGACAGAAACTATTAGAGAAATCAAGACGACAGAACACTCTGAATATCAGACTCAAGTCATTGCAGCCGGACTGCTCAGTTACTATTTGTTCACAGATAAAAGAGATACATTCTTACAATCACTGTCACCGAATGAAATAATATCTGCAATGAGGCACCTTCATACCAAAATGCTCGGAATTGCCGATGATTCATCGACCTTCAATGCCAGAATGGAGCTTCTTTCATAAGAACACCCTTCAACAAAGCCAACCAATCTGGAAGAAATTCCTCAAACACATAGGGCATACAGCTATCAAAAAAGCCCACACACTGCAGAAGTACTTAATTTCATATGGTTTGGGCCTGACCTCCCAACACAGTACGCGATCAATATCCAAAACTGGGCAGATCTGTACAAAGATCTGTCCATTATCCTTTGGGTTGACTATCGACTGATCAGTAAACAGGAATTATTGGCCTACACCGTCCTCAGCGAGAGTCGAGACAATATAAGCGTTCTGGACATAGCAGACGCTCAATTGAATGACATACAGGGGAGCGCTCTACCTATACAGAAGCTGCTGGACCGCATGTTTTTTGATGATATTCCGGTATTTTCTCGCAGCCGCTTTGCCGCAGCGTCTGACTTAGCCAGAATTGCACTGATAACAAAGGGAATCTCTTCGCTACCCGGGGTGCCCAAGCAGAATACTGATGCAAACAATCACTGGATGATCTATATGGATCTTGATATCACCGCAAAAGATTCCGGCGGCTATCTACCACTGATAACAGCACATAATCCGATTCTGTTTCACTTCTACTCCTCGGAACTTCTAGGCAACGATGACCTGATAGCCAGCAATAATCCCTCACACGAAACACTGCTTTATTTAATGAACTCTCTGAGCCATCATCAAGAATCCTCGCTTGACAAGAAATATCTCACCCCCGCGGGCTTCGACCTCTGGTATGAGGACATTTCCTGTGACGACTGCATAGGTCGGTTTCCGATGCTCTGGGACTCACTCGTCGGCGATAACAGCTGGAAACCGGAAGCCAACTCCCTCTTTCAAAATCTTTGGAGAAATGAATTCATTAAATATACGATTCATCCCTGAACATGAATCAGGCAATGCTCAGAAACAGCAATCCCATTATTATCCGCATAGATAAATTGACCAGGCTTTATAGACACACCATGAAAGCTCACCTCCAGCCCCTCTTCACCCACACCTTTTTTATCGGTTTTCATCGGATGTGAACCCAAAGCCTGAACTCCCAGTTGTAGGCCAGCAATAATATCAACATCACGAATACAACCGTAAATAATAATGCCTGCCCAGCCATTCTCTATTGCTTTCTCTGCCAGCATATCGCCAAGCATTGCCCGCCGTTTTGAACCACCTGCATCAACCACCAGCACCTTACCACGACCGTTTCGACCAACATTCTCTCTCACCAGAGAGTTGTCTTCAAAACATTTAAGAGTAACTACTTCACCGTAGAATTCATTAATGCCACCAAAATTTTTAAAACCCGACTCAAGAACTGAGACTTTACCGGGATTTTCATCGCAGAGATCAGGGGTCGTAAATGTCATAATTGTCTCACAGCTCTTCTCGATTGTTTTTCTTATATACCCATTGGATTTCAAGATGCTACTAGGCGTCAACCGAGTGAACCTCAGGAGCCTACGAACAGTAGGTGACTGGGGTGAACGAGAGCAGACAACAACGTAGCATCTTGAAAGGCGATGGGTATAACAGAGGTCAATCAAGAGTGTACCGACATGCGCAGTAAAGCGAACGTCAGTGGCATGAATACCGGAGATAAACAGAAGCTATATAGTTAATAAGAAGCAGAGAAAGCAGAGCCTGCAAATAGCAGACTCTACTGATAAACAATAATGGGAAGGAAATCAGTTGTCAGCGAGGTAAAGCCAGGTTTCCAGCACAGAATCCGGATTAAGCGACACTGTTTCAATGCCTTCGTCCATCAACCATTTGGCGAAGTCCGGGTGATCACTGGGGCCCTGACCACAGATACCAATATATTTACTTTGCCTGCGACAGGCCTGAATAGCCATGGAAAGCAACTGCTTGATTGCTGGGTTACGCTCATCAAACAAGTGGGCAATCAAACCGGAGTCTCTATCCAACCCCAGTGTCAGCTGAGTCATATCATTAGAGCCAATGGAAAAACCGTCAAAGTACTGAAGAAACTCATCCGCCATCAGCGCGTTGGAAGGTAACTCGCACATCATGATAATACGAAGCCCATTCTCCCCTCTCTTGAGACCAAATTTCGCCATGATCTCAATAACCTGACGCGCTTCATCCGGCGTACGAACAAAAGGCACCATCAACTCGACATTGGTCAGCCCCATTTCATCCCGTACTTTCTTCATGGCTCGACATTCAAGCTCAAAGCAGGCCTGAAAATCATCAGAGATGTAGCGGGACGCACCACGGAAGCCCAGCATCGGGTTTTCTTCAGTAGGCTCAAACAGGCTACCGCCGACAAGGTTATGATATTCGTTGGACTTAAAATCAGACAGACGAACAATAACCTTCTCTGGCGCAAAAGCAGCCGCAATAGTAGAAACACCTTCCACCAGTTTTTCAACGTAGAAATCAACCGGATCGCTGTAGCCCGACATACGTTCAGAAACCAGTCGTTTGACATCGGCAGGCAGCTTATCAAAACCAAGCAATGCCTTTGGATGCACGCCTATCATCTTGTTGATGATAAATTCCAGTCGCGCCAAACCAACACCACTATTAGGCAAGCGTGAAAAACTGAAAGCACGATCAGGGTTACCAACATTCATCATCAGTTTGAAAGGCAGGTCCGGCATTTCATCAAGGTTACGAACACTGTGTTCAAAGTTGAGCAGGCCTTTATAGATAAAGCCGGTATCTCCTTCAGCACAGGAAACCGTTACATCCTGACCTTCCTTCAACAATCGGGTTGCATTGCCACAACCCACCACTGCCGGAATGCCCAACTCACGGGCTATAATCGCCGCATGGCAGGTACGCCCACCACGGTTGGTAACGATAGCAGCAGCGCGTTTCATGACCGGCTCCCAGTCCGGATCGGTCATATCAGTTACCAGCACATCGCCGTCTTCCAGATGATCCATTTCATCGAGGTCATGAATAACGCGAACCTTACCCTGGCCGATTTTCTGACCGATACTGCGACCTTCAATCAAAAGCTCACCCTGCTCTTTCAAGGTGTAACGCTCAAGAGAGCGATTACAGGTCCGACTCTGAACAGTTTCCGGTCTCGCCTGAACAATATAAATCTGTTGGTCATCACCGTCTTTGGCCCACTCAATATCCATCGGGCAACCATAATGCGCTTCAATAGCCAGCGCCTGACGACAAAGCTCAGTTACATCTTCATCTGTAATGGAAAACTGACCACGGGCCGCCAGATCAACATCCACAGTTTGAACTGAGTTACCGGTTACACCTGTACGGCCGTATACCATCTTGATGGCTTTACTGCCGAGATTTCTCCTCAGAATGCCCGGACGCCTCTCTTTTATCGCAGGCTTGTAAACGTAAAATTCATCAGGGTTTACTGCACCCTGAACAACCGTTTCACCGAGGCCGTAGGACGAGGTAATAAATACGGCATTGTCAAAACCGCTTTCGGTATCGAGGGTAAACATGACACCGGAAGAGCCGGTTTCACTGCGCACCATGCGTTGAATCCCGGCCGAAAGGGAAACATTACGATGGTCAAAACCTTGGTGAACACGGTAAGCAATGGCACGATCATTAAACAGGGAGGCAAATACTTCACGAACCGCATGCAGTACATTACTGACGCCACGGATATTCAGAAAGGTTTCCTGCTGGCCAGCAAAAGATGCATCAGGAAGGTCTTCAGCAGTAGCTGATGAACGAACAGCCACGGGCAACTCATCATTGCCGCCACTCATGCGACGATAGCCGTCGATGATAGCCTGTTCGAATTCAGGGCGCAGAGGCTCACTCATGATCCAGCGGCGAATCTGGGCACCCGCTGTCGTCAGTGCCCGTATATCATCGATATTAAGACCATCGAGTAACTGGTGAATTCTTTCATACAAGCCATTACCGGCAAGAAAGTCACGGTACGCTTCTGCTGTGGTCGCAAAACCACCTGGCACCTTAACGCCAGCCTGAGACAGACCACTGATCATTTCACCCAAAGAGGCATTCTTGCCTCCAACCTTCTCTACATCTCCTGAGCCCAGATGTTCCAGGCCAATAACAAAACTGTTCAAAGCAGCAGTCCCCGTATAATTTTCGGTGCTTCCAGCCATTCTTCAATGCGCAAAAATGACTTACCGGAGTCAAACCGGCATACATTCAATTTATTAGGTCCGTGATTCAGCGGAATTAATATGTTAGATTTTGTGCGAAAATGATACACCCAAAGAGAGAAAAAGTGCAAAGAACTGTTTTTTTTGTTTCAGACGGAACCGGCATCACTGCCGAATCATTTGGCCAGAGCCTGCTGGCTCAGTTTGAAGGCTATGAATTTCAACACGTTACCTGTCCTTATATCGATTCTGCAGAGAAAACAGCAGAGATCATTGGGCAAATTCATAACACTCACAAACTTGAACAAATACAACCCATTGTATTTATGACCGTGCTGATTGATGAGGTGAGTGAAGCGCTTCATGGCAGTGGCGCCTACATCGTCGACCTGTTTCAGACTTTTCTGCCAGGACTTGAGCAACAATTGGGCGAGCACCCTCTGTATAAGCCCGGCAAGAAGCGCTCAACGACTCATAGCCACAGCTATCATCGCCGTATTGAAGCGGTTCAGTTTGCTCTGGATAATGATGATGGTGCCAGAACCCGTTACTATGATAAGGCTGACATCATTCTACTTGGGGCTTCACGCTCAGGCAAAACACCGACCTGTATTTACCTAGGACTTCAGTTTGGTATTTTTGCAGCTAACTATCCGATCACAGAAGAAGATTTTGAAGGCCGCCTGACACTGCCTGCACCATTAAAGCCTTTCCGGGACAAACTGTTTGGTCTGACCATTAACGCCAGTCGCCTGGCCGGTATTCGTCATGAGCGGCGACCTAATTCGAGGTACTCATCCAGTCAGCAATGCCAGTATGAAATTCAGACTATTGAGCAGCTTTATAGAAGGGAAAATGTTAAGTATCTGAGTACAACGGATTCATCCATCGAAGAGATCGCCACCAGAGTAATGTCTTTGACTGACCTTAAGCGGCGACTGAAATAGCTCCAGGCTGTTTAAATGGTCACTCAGCAACCGACGCCATTATAACGAACATCCGCTTCCTGAAAGTTCTCTACATCACTGGGGTAGAGCTCTCTGAAGCGGGTGTTTTTAATCCAGTCCCAGCCTTTCTGCATCGTACTATAAGGCATACTGTGACCGCGCTTTTCCTGACAAACCTTGACTCGATGAAAGCCCCGCCACTCCAGATAATTAATAAAGCTTTCACTGGTTGCAGCAAACTCTACCTTCGGCACAATATCTTTGCCCGGCGTTCCATAGGTGATAAAGGCGTTGTAATAATTTGCCGGTTGCTGACTGAAAGTGACTGCGTACCAGGGCAGCTGACCACCGGAATAGCTGGCTATGGAGGCGATATAATTAGAACGATAACGTCCCATCGCGGTACTCATAATCCCTCCGGCGCTGAAACCCATACTGTAAATTCGTCGTTCATTGATATCATAGAGCTGCTCGGAACAGGCCACTAACTGATCAGCAAGATAGAAGTCATTCTCCAACATGGCAGTCGCAGGATTCATGACATACCATGGCAAAGCTTCTGGTGCTCCCGCATGGGGAGCCACAATAATGCCACCTTCATCCATAATCTGCTGCATCACTGAACTACCGAGCACACGATAGATCTGCTCCCAGGTTTCATTGGAACCATGCCAGTAGAACACCAACGGTCCCTGCTCTCTTCTTGCGACTTCCGGATTCAGAAAGACACGCACATCCCGCCAGTAAAGCCAGCCATAGCGAATACTGTTGTCTTTGTTATTCTCGAATGCAGAGCATTCCCAGTATGGTTGTGGTAATTCGGGAGGCAATGAGTCATGGGCACTTTCAGAATCAACAACCTGAGCCTCTGCGTCCTTTTCTGAGGGTGTCCATACTTTTAAAAATCGGCGTACTTGTTCATCAGTCAGGCTATCGATATAACAGGTAATATTCAGTTCGCAGTAACGCTTAAAATCCTTTACCAGCTCGGACTGATGACTTTGCAATAGCAAATAACGTCGATCATCCTGAATAGCGGCAAGTTCAGTGATGATCAGTGCATTCAGTCTGATTTCATCACCCCGTGCAGAAAGCAGAATACTGGTCAGAGATTCAAGATCAGTGATACTGATCAGTTCTGGCTGACATTCATCCTGCCTGCTACACCAGGCATTTAACGCCAGCAGAACATCTGCTCTGGCATCTGAAAGCTTTTCCCGAGTGTATCCATCTTCAGTTTCACTCAATAGCTGATCAAATCGCTCAGACAACGCCTGAGGAACAGGGGCTGCAACAACACGACTGAAGAACAGAATAAGAAAAACCGTCAGTAAATGTCTCATTGCTCCAGCCTCCTGATATTCTCCTGCATGCAATTGTTATAGAGATCACCCGATTCCGGAAAATCCTGCAGCATAATATTGGACAGCTGCCCTGAAGCACGGGCCGCATTATGAAGATACTGAGCAAAGCCGGAACGATAACGAAGGGTATTATCAAGCTCCCACAGATTGGCAGGTGACGTACCCAGCACCATCAGCTTCATATCCGAGTCTCTGGATGTAAGCACCACCTGAGAAACATAGAACCGGTCATTACTGCGATAACGAATACCCTGTGCAAGCTTCTGTAATAAAGGATAAGGCTCATTCTGATCAAACCAGGGACTGCTCAGATTTTGCCCCCTCTGCCAGTTGCTGTAACCATTAGGCCAGGCGTTGGAGACAACGATCAGCTGCACCCCCTTCTCCTGAAAGTCACTGATTGGAGTCGAAGATGTCATATTGGAGGGGGCTATTTGCCCTGCAAAGTACTTATTCAGTAGAGTGTAGAGTTGATCGATGTCTTGCTGAGACATGCCAAGCAATTCCTGAATATCAAATATAACAACCTCTTTTGGGTGTTCATCCAGAAATCTTCGAATCTCATCCAGCATATCAGCAATGGTCGCACCAAGAAGACCGTGGGCTGTATATAGCGTTCCATTCACCATTCGGGCCCTGATATCGAGATAACGAATGCCGGATTTCAGCTGGTTATAGGTATTCAATGTTTGAGTGATCGACCAGGCCTTAACAATATCCTTTATCGGAAGTGCAAGAGCGTTACCGGCTATGTCAAAAATACCCTTCAGCGCTTCATCCATTTCAGGATCTAACCCTGAATAAGTCGAAATAGCGTAAGTCCCGCTATCATGGCTGCCGGGGATACAAATCTGATTCAGTGATAGATCCGAATCAGCCAGCAGATCGGTCATCCAAGAGGCAGAATTCGGTATTTGGCTGATATCCTCTGGCCTGGAAACAAGATTAATGCCGAAATTGGTATCATTGCGACCTGCCTGCTCAAGCCTGACTTCTATACCTCCCAAAAAAGCGGCATTTAATTTCTGGCGACTTTTCCAACTGCTCCAGTACTGAGCTTCATGAATAATAAGGCTCTCGCCTTCGATACTGTCTCTGCACCAGCTTTTCCCCCAGCCGAGATCATAGGGTGAGCCGCTGTCAGGAAAAACAACCTTGCCATTTTTTTCTATAGTGATCCCGATACTCGTGTTGCTGACCAGCGAACTGAACACTTTATAGAGATCATTCTTTACACAGAATTGATCACTACTTACAGCCCAGGAACTGAGAGAATGCATCAGACAAGAAGACAGAAGCAGGAGTAGATATAACCTCATGATCAGGACTCATAAAGAAGGGAAACCTGAGGGCTATATCGGCTGAGATAAGGGACTAATAATAAGAAACTGTTTAAAAATCATCTAAGAAGAGTGGTTAAAAGGCGTTACTTTTAACCACTTGCGAGAAATAACTACTGATTCAGTGCATCACCGGGAATTCTCACCCAGCCTTCCATCAGCACACGGGCACTGCGGGACATAATGGCTTTAGTCGCCGCCCAGTCACCGTCCACCAGCTTGGCTTCAGCACCCACTTTCAGAGTGCCTGAAGGATGGCCAAAGGTAACTGCCGAACGTGAACCTCCTCCAGCAGCCAGATTAACCAATGTTCCCGGAATCGCTGCAGCCGTACCGATAGCAACCGCGGCGGTTCCCATCATGGCATGATGCAGCTTTCCCATAGACAAGGCACGAACCAGCAGATCAATATCCGCTGACTGAACCTCTTTACCGCTGGAAGAAACATAGTCCTTTGGCCTGGCAACAAAAGCGACTTTCGGCGTATGCTGACGGGCTGCTGCCTCAGAAATATCCTGAATCAATCCCATCTTCACAGCACCATAGGCACGAATGGTTTCAAACTTCGTCAGTGCTTCCGCATCACCATTAATGGCTTCCTGCAACTCAGCACCGGTATAACCGATCTCTTCAGCGTTCAGGAAAATGGTAGGAATACCGGCATTGATCATGCTGGCATTCAGAGTGCCAACTCCCGGCACTTCCAGATCATCAACAAGGTTTCCGGTAGGAAACATGGAGCCTTCACCGTCAGACGGATCCATAAACTCGACTTCAACTTCCGCCGCCGGAAAAGTCACACCGTCCAGCTCAAAATCGCCGGTTTCCTGAACTTCACCATGGGTTATGGGAATATGAGCAACGATGGTTTTTTTGATATTAGCCTGCCAGATACGAACAGTACAGAGCCCATTCTCCGGAATACGGCTTTGATCAACCAGACCTTTACTGATAGCAAAAGCACCCACTGCAGCCGTCAGGTTTCCGCAGTTACCGCTCCAGTCTACAAAGGGACGATCAATGGCTACCTGGCCAAACAGATAATCGACATCGTGATCAGGCTGTTCGGATTTGGAAAGAATCACGGTTTTACTGGTACTTGAGGTTGCTCCGCCCATACCATCGGTTTGCTTACCGTACGGATCAGGACTGCCAATAATCCTCAGCAGCAAATCATCTCGAACTTTACCCGCTACCTGCGCAGCTTCCGGCAGATCAGTCAGGCTGAAAAACATACCTTTACTGGTGCCACCACGCATATAGGTCGCTGGTATTTTAATTTGTGGAGCATGAGCCATGGCTACAACCTTCCTTAATTCGTTTTGATTGTGGAATGTAGGTTGGGTTAGAGCAAAGCTCGTAACCCAACAAGGCTGAAAAACAAGTGTTGGGCTTTATTACATTCAGCCCAACCTACCTTTAGCGGTTTGACTCAAGAGTTTGATTCAAGAAAGTCTTTCGCAAAACGCTGCAGTACACCACCAGCTTCGTAAACAGACACTTCTTCAGCGGTATCCAGACGACAGGTCACAGGCACTTCAACAGTTTCACCGTTCTGACGATGAACCAACAGCGCCAGAGTCGCACCCGGAGTCCATTCGCCCAAAACATCGTAGGTTTCAGTACCGTCCAGCTCCAGGGTCTTACGGGTGGTGCCCGCTTTAAATTCCAGCGGCAATACACCCATACCCACCAGGTTGGTTCTGTGAATGCGTTCGAAGCCTTCAGCAACAATCACTTCAACACCCGCCAGTCGCACACCTTTGGCTGCCCAGTCACGGGAAGAACCCTGACCATAGTCAGCACCGGCGATGATAATAAGCGGCTGCTTTCGTTCCATATAGGTTTCGATAGCTTCCCACATACGGGTTACCTTGCCTTCCGGCTCAACACGAGCCAGAGAGCCCTGCACTACTTCACCGTTTTCCTGAACCATTTCATTCAACAGCTTAGGGTTAGCAAAGGTTGCACGCTGTGCGGTCAGGTGATCACCACGGTGGGTGGCATAGGAGTTGAAATCAACTTCCGGAACACCCATTTTGTGCAGATAAGCACCCGCAGCACTGTCCATCATAATGGCATTGGAGGGCGACAGGTGATCAGTAGTGATATTGTCACCCAGTACTGCCAGAGGACGCATACCTTTCATGGTACGTTCACCGGCCAGCGCACCTTCCCAGTAAGGAGGTCGACGAATATAAGTACTTTGTGCGCGCCAGTCGTACAGTGGACTTTCAGCTTCCACTCGTTGACCGAGATCAAACATCGGAATGTAGACTTCGTTAAACTGCTCAGGCTTAACACTGTCAGCAACGATAGCATCAATCTCTTCATCGCTGGGCCAGATGTCTTTCAGTGTTACTGCATTGCCGTCTTTATCTGTACCCAGTATGTCTTTTTCAATATCAAAACGCATGGTACCGGCAATAGCATAGGCTACAACCAACGGCGGTGAAGCAAGGAATGCCTGCTTGGCGAACGGATGAATTCGTCCGTCAAAATTACGGTTACCGGACAATACCGCCGTAGTATAAAGATCACGTTCAGTGACTTCTTTCTGAATCTCAGGATCCAGTGCGCCACTCATACCGTTACAGGTGGTGCAGGCATAACCGACAATACCAAAGCCCATTTTTTCCAGCTCTGGCAGCAAACCGGATTCTTCAAGATAGAGCTTGGCTACTTTGGAGCCTGGCGCAAAAGAAGATTTCACCCATGGCTTGCGAAGTAAACCCAGCTCGTTAGCCTTACGGGCAACAAGACCGGCAGCAACCACGTTACGAGGGTTACTGGTATTAGTGCAGGAAGTGATGGCAGCGATAATAACTGCGCCATCCGGCATTTTGCCTTCTGCTTCTTCGGCTTGTGCCTTGTCCAGATCAACCGCAATACCGCGCTCAGCCAGGTCAGCTGTAGGCAAACGACGATGTGGGTTTGATGGACCTGCCATGTTGCGGCATACAGAGGACAGATCAAATGTCAGAACACGTTCGTATTCAGCGGCCTTTAAATTGTCAGCCCAGAGACCGGTTTCCCTGGCGTACTGTTCAACCAGAGTTACCTGCTCAGGCTCACGGCCGGTCAGCTTCAGATAATCAATGGTCTGTTCGTCGATATAAAACATACCGGCAGAAGCACCGAATTCTGGTGTCATATTGGAAATAGTGGCACGGTCACCGATGGTCAGATTGGCTGCACCTTCACCAAAGAATTCCAGATAGGAAGAAACAACACGTTCATTACGCAGGAATTCAGTAATAGCCAGTACGATATCGGTGGCTGTAATACCAGGCTGACGCTTGCCCGTCAGTTCTACACCAATAATGTTCGGCAGACGCATCATGGAAGGACGACCGAGCATAACGGTTTCCGCTTCCAGGCCACCAACACCGATTGCAATAACACCCAGTGCATCAACGTGCGGTGTGTGACTGTCAGTACCAACACAGGTATCAGGATAAGCAACGCCGTCACGAGCCTGAATCACCGGAGACATTTTCTCCAGGTTGATCTGGTGCATGATGCCGTTACCGGCAGGAATGACATCGATGTTTTCAAAAGCGGTTTTGGTCCACTCGATAAAGTGAAAACGGTCTTCGTTACGACGGTCTTCAATGGCACGGTTTTTATCAAAGGCTTCAGCATCAAAACCACCGTGTTCCACAGCCAGAGAGTGGTCAACAATCAACTGGGTTGGCACAACCGGGTTAACCTTGGAAGGGTCACCACCTTCATCAGCGATGGCATCACGAAGACCGGCCAGATCAACCAGTGCGGTTTGGCCGAGAATGTCGTGACAAACAACACGAGCCGGATACCAGGGAAAATCCAGGTCCCGCTTGCGTTCAATAATCTGTTTCAAGGAATCAGTCAGCGCTTCAGGCTCACAGCGACGAACCAGCTGTTCAGCCAGTACACGTGAGGTGTAAGGCAGTTTTTCATAAGATCCGGGCTGGATTGCTTCGACTGCTGCGCGGGTGTCGAAATAATCCAGTTGAGTGCCCGGTAGAGTTTTGCGGTATGCAGTATTCATGACTTCGCAATCCATCAACTTCATGATTGTTTGAATCAGATCGAGTGATCTGATTATTTTATTATTATTTTCTTCGCTGACTGGGCCAGTCACTCTTGCTTAAAAAACGTTTAAAAGAATGCTTAAAGAACGTTTAAAAAAGTGACCAGCCCAGTGAACAACTATTTCAATCGAGCTTACGCACGATCTTCAATAGCAACCCACTCAGCGGTTTCAGGACCGGTGTAATCCGCAGAAGGACGGATGATACGGTTGTTGGCACGCTGCTCCATGACGTGAGCAGTCCAGCCGGATACACGGGAACATACAAAGATCGGTGTAAACAGCTTGGTAGGAATGTCCATAAAGTTGTAAGCAGACGCATGGAAGAAGTCAGCGTTACAGAACAGTTTCTTCTCGCGCCACATAACGGCTTCAACACGCTCGGAAACCGCATACAGGTGTGTGTCGCCTACCTGCTTGGCCAGCTTCTGCGACCATTCCTTGATGATGGCGTTACGTGGATCGGACTCACGGTAGATCGCGTGACCGAAGCCCATGATCTTGTCCTTGCGAGCCAGCATACCCATGATCGCTTCTTCCGCTTCATCGGCACTCTGCCACTGCTGAATCATGTCCATAGCGGCTTCGTTAGCGCCACCGTGCAGAGGTCCACGCAGGGAACCGATAGCGCCGGTAACACAACTGTGGATGTCAGACAGGGTAGAAGCACATACACGACCAGTGAAAGTTGATGCATTGAACTCGTGCTCGGCGTACAGAACGAGAGACGCATGCATTACTTTAACGTGCAGTGGTTCAGGCTTTTTGTTATGCAGGGTCCACAGGAACTGTTCGGCAATAGAGTCAGCTCCGGTTTCGGTTTCAACACGAACACCGTTGTGGCTGAAGTTATACCAGTAGTTGATGATGCCAGGGAAGATGGCCAGCATGCGGTCAATGTGATCCAGTTGCTCTGAGAAATCACCTTCAGTTTCCAGATTACCCAACATGGAACAACCGGTACGCATAACATCCATAGGATGTGCAGTAGCCGGAATCTGCTCCAGAACTGTTTTCAAGGCAGCTGGAAGTGCACGCATGCCTTTCAGACGAGTTTTGTAAGCAGTCAGTTCAGATTGATTTGGCAGTTTTCCGTATAACAACAGATGAGCCACTTCTTCAAACTCAGCGTTAGCCGCCAGCTCTTTGATATCGTAACCACGATAGGTCAAACCAGAACCGGTTTGACCTACAGTGCACAATGCAGTTTCGCCTGCAGATTGACCACGAAGGCCTGCGCCACTCAGCTTTTTCTCAGCCATGATAGTTCTCCGTTTTATTCTTTTATGAAAACAAACTATGGGTTTGAATCAGATTAATAACCGACGATCATCGTTTATTACGGGTTCAGGAATTCCTGT
Organism: Endozoicomonas sp. OPT23; assembly: GCF_009653635.1. GTDB lineage: Bacteria > Pseudomonadota > Gammaproteobacteria > Pseudomonadales > Endozoicomonadaceae > Endozoicomonas_A. Next base: position 309,873 of record NZ_PPFD01000006.1, read on the forward strand.
GTTTTAACCAGCGCTTCACGCTCCTGAAATGTCATCATGCCGTCGGCAATAGCACCACTGTTTCCATCACGCTTGATAACACCCAGCACTTCACGCATCGCTGTCACTGCTGCACGCTGAAGGTCGGATGGAATGATAATCAGCTGATACCCCATGGCCTTCAGATCTTCCGTCGGTACCAGTGGAGTCTTACCGCTGTAGAACATATTAATCAGCTTTGGACCCGGCGCTTGTCGGGCAATTTCTTCAATCTGCTCGATAGTCTGAGGTGCTTCTACAAACAGCATATCGGCGCCTGCTTCAACATACGCCTTTGCACGTTCAATTGCATCGTCAAAACCGGTTACTGCAATAGCATCAGTACGGGCAATCACCGTCATGTTGCCAGCGTACTTAGCCGCGACAGAGACCTTCTTGCACATTTCTTCCAGTGACACCAGAGACTTACCATCCAGGTGACCGCAGCGCTTGGGGAATTCTTGATCTTCAATATGGAAACCGCAAACGCCTGCACCTTTATATAGCTCAACCGTGCGCTTAACGTTCACTTCATTACCAAAACCGGTATCAGCGTCAGCAATTACCGGCAGAGAAGTGGCATCACAGATTTGACGGTAGCGATCAACAACTTCGGTCAAAGTCAGCAGGCCGATATCCGGCACACCGGTAGAACGGGCAATTGCTCCACCACTGCCGTACAGAGCAGAGAAACCGGCTTCTTCACCCAGACGAGCCGAGATGCCGTCATAAACGCCCGGTGCTGTTACGATTCCTTCTTTGGCAATCAGGCGATTGAGAGCATTGTCTTTATCACTCATATCACGTCCTCTTTTGTTGTTCTTTTATATAGTGTGTACGTTAGTGGCTCCGCCAGCATTACGCTGACGAAGCTTCAATAAACTGTTCGATTTCCCGTCGTGCCTTGCCGATATGTCGACGCATCAGCATCTCGGCAAGATCAGCATCTCTATCCTTGAGTGCTTTCAGAATCATTTGATGTTCAAACAGCGCCTGTTCAGGTCGCTTACTGCTTTCAGACGATTTTCGATACATCTGAATCAGATGATAGAGCTCATCACAGAGTGAACGGACCAACCGCTGGTTATGAGAGCCTTTAATGATTCGATAGTGAAAGTCGTAATCACCCTGCTGGTCAAAATAGACCTGACCTTTATTTTCTTTTATATAGGTAGCGTGGGAATCCAAAAGTGCCTCGAGCTCCTGCAACTCGTGGTCGGACATGTTTTTTGCGGCGAGTCGAGCTGCCATTCCTTCCAGTGCTTCTCGAACAGCGAAAATTTCAACCAGTTCACTTTGACTCAGGGTAACAACTCTGGCGCCTACATGGGGTGCCCTGACTACCAACCCCATACCTTCCAGCCTGAGAATAGCTTCACGCAGAGGGCCACGACCAATACCGTAGCGGCGAGACAGCTCAGGTTCAGATACACGACTTCCTTCAGGTAAATCACCGGAAGTGATATCCCTGATCAATATGTCTGCCACTTCCTGAGCTTGTGTACCGATTTTCATTATTGACACAGTTCAGTCCCACTCAAACATTGTCTACAGTTTCTATCTTTCGAGACACTTTATACACTAATGAGTAAGTCTTACTCAACATATTGTTAACAATCCTGACTTAAACTTTAGTAGAAGCACCTGACACCTGCTTTGGAAAATCGGAAAAGAGCAGAAAGTTAAACCAGTTACCTGCAGTTAAATCTCTGCTTCGGATAGCACTGCCAAGGCTCTATAGGTAGAATTGCGCACAGTAGTAGTCGGAGCCATTTATGCCCTCATCGTCAGCCCTCTTCATCGTTGAACTGGACTATCAGGCTGATTCCAGCCTTTATTTCGAACCCTTTGCAAATGATGCATGGGCCTGCTTTCTGGACAGCAGCTCAGCTGCGTTTAACGAAGAACAGCATAACCGCTTCGATATCATCACTGCCCAGCCCTGGGCAGACGTCTCTGTATACGAAAACAGCCGCATAATTGTTAACAATCATTCAAATGGACACATTCAGGAATTTAACCAGGCATCACCTTTTTCTGTGGTTGACCAGCTTCTGAATACCATGACAACAGTTTCCGATGAAGACCTGCCTTTCACTGGAGGTGCTTTGGGTTTCTGGGGATATGAACTGGTCGGCCTGCTCGAGCCATCACGCATTCAAGCAAGAGGGCAAGAGCTCCCATTAATGGGGGTGGGCCTTTATCACTGGGCATTAATCAGTGATCATCAGGAGAAAAGAAGCTGTGTGGTTTTTCATCCTGATATCAGTGCTGATCAGCAACAGGAAATACTGAAAAAACTCGATATTACCCGTACTGTTGAAGCTGAACATTTCCAGCTGACATCACCTTTCACTACATCTATCAATGAAGATGAATACAGTGAAGTTTTTGATCGCGTACAGGATTATATTCTTGCCGGAGACACCTATGAGGTAAATCTCACCCAGGAGTTCACCGCAAAATATTCTGGATCAAGCTGGTCTGCCTACAAGCATTTGCGCACAGTCAGTCCCGCGCCCTACTCGGCCTTCATTAATCATCCTGATATTACGATTCTCAGTCATTCACCGGAACGGTTTATAAAAGTTGCTGACAGGAAGGTAGAAACACACCCTATCAAGGGCACTCGACCGCGAGGTGTAACGCCGGAAGAAGACCAATCTCTGGCTGAAGAACTGCTCAGCAGTCAAAAGGATCAGGCAGAAAACCTGATGATTGTTGATCTGCTTCGTAATGACCTGGGCAGGGTTTGCAAAACCGGCTCTATAGAAGTACCAAGACTGTTTGGACTTGAGAGTTACGCCAACGTCCATCATATGGTCAGCACAGTGACAGGTGAACTGGCTGATGATCATAGCTTACTGGAACTGATGGAAAGCGCATTTCCAGGGGGGTCGGTAACAGGTGCTCCGAAAATTCGCTCGATGGAAATCATTCGTGAACTGGAAGCCTCTGCCCGCAGTGTTTATTGTGGCTCCATTGGCTATATAAGCTGCAATGGCAATATGGATACCAGTATTACCATCAGAACCATTGTCGCCAACGACAATACCCTGCACTGCTGGGGTGGCGGTGCTATTGTTGCCGACTCAGACTGTCATCAGGAATATCAGGAATCCATCACCAAGGTTAAAAACCTGATGCGTGGACTGGAGCAATTTGCACTGACCGCAACTGACTCAAACTGCTAGAATTTTTTCCAACAGAAAAACAATCAACATAAGGGGAAACACCATGCGCATTACTATGGTTAAAAAAGAACTGGCGGATGGCAGCCCATGCAAGAAATGCCGGGAAGTTCAGGAGAGACTGGATAAAGCCGGTCAGATGCAGTTTATCGATAAGGTAGTTGTTGCCAAAGAAAGCGATCCTACTAGTGAAGGCTCACTACTGGCTGACTTTTACAATGCTGATAAAGCGCCGTTTTTTATCGTTGAGGAAGAAGGCCAAGAGACAAGAATATTTACTATTTACTTTAAGCTGGTGAAAGAAGTATTCAACGCTCTACCCGCCTGAGAAGATAACTGTATTTTATCCCAGGTTCTTCTGAACACAGCCATTTTCCGTCACCTCGATCTGGTGGTGACGGAAAAAGCTGAATATCGCTACTGACAGAAAACTCTAAAAAGCACAAAAACACTATTCAAAAAGGCAGACGATCAACGATCTGGCAGCTGCACTCCGGAAAAGAGCTCATCCACTTCCAGCTTGTTATGGCGGGAAATCGCGTCCTGAACCACGTCCTTAGTCAGGTGTGGCGCAAACTGTTGAATAAAGTCATACATAAAGCCACGGATGAATGTACCCCTGCGGAAACCAATTTTCGTTACGCTTGGTTCAAACAGATGATCCGCATTCAAAGCGACTAAGTCAGAATCAGTATCAGGGTCATAAGCCATTTTGGCGATGATACCGACCCCAAGGTTAAGCCTGACATAAGTCTTAATCACGTCAGCGTCGGTTGCAGTGAACACAACTCTGGGTGAAAGACCTTCGTTCATAAAGGCTTCATCCAGTTTTGAACGACCCGTAAAACCGAATACGTATGTCACCAGAGGGAAACGAGCAACATGCTGCAGAGTCAGTTCAGAAACTTGCGCCAGAGGGTGATCTTTCGGCACCAGGATACAACGGTTCCAACGATAGCAAGGCATCATCACCAGATCGTTGAAAAGTTCCAGAGCTTCCGTAGCGATGGCGAAATCAACGGTTCCGTCAGCCGCCATTTCAGCAATCTGAATAGGCGTCCCCTGATGCATATGGAGCGATACATCCGGGTACTGGCTGATAAAATTGTCGATGATATTCGGCAACGCATAGCGAGCCTGAGTATGTGTCGTCGCAATAGAAAGACTGCCTTTGCGTTCATCACTGAACTCCTGGGCAACCTGCTTAATGCTTTCAACCTTACGGAGAATTTCACCGGCCGTTTCTATAATTTTTTCACCGGCAGGTGTTATGCGGGTAAGGTGTTTACCGCTTCGGGCAAAGACTTCTACACCCAGCTCATCTTCAAGCAGTCGAATCTGCTTACTGATGCCAGGCTGGGAAGTATAAAGACTCTGCGCTGTGGCTGAAACGTTGAGGTCATGGTGTGCGACCTCCCAGATATAGCGCAGCTGTTGCAGCTTCATTGATGGCCTCCGGTCAAGCTAACTTCTTTATTACCCGTAGCGTGAGGTAGAGAAATATGAGCATTCTTAGTTCTAAGTGGCATAAGAGAATGCCATTTAATTACTTCCAAGAATACAAGCCGGTCGCTACAGTTACCAGCAAATCATCTGGTTTTTATCATGATTTCAAACATCGCCTGAGCTACTTATAACTTTAGACCATAATTCATGGACACATTGCTCTACATATTTGCGGGTGCCGGCGTGGGTTTTGCCGTCGGCCTGACCGGTATCGGAGGCGGATCTCTGATGACGCCGCTGCTGTTACTTTTCGGATTCCCTGCCTACGTGGCTATCGGAACCGATCTCATGTACGCAGCACTGACCAAGGTCAGTGGCGTCGTCATCCATCACCGGCAAAAAAGCGTCGACTGGCCTCTGGTTCGACTGCTCTGCATCGGCAGCATACCCGCTACCGTTGCGACGATATTTCTTTTGAAGTATCTGTTTACCGAGAGCGATCATTATAGCCCGATCTTAACCAGCTGCCTTGGTTTTATGCTGACTTTAACGGCACTGGTACTGCTATTCAGTAACAAGCTGAAGAAGCTGCAGAAACATAAAGTGCGCCCGGCAGGCCCTTCAAAACAGTTGTCGATATTTACCATTGCCATGGGAGCGGTGCTCGGAACTCTGGTAACTTTGTCATCCGTAGGTGCTGGCGCACTAGGCACAGCTGTATTGCTACTCATATACCCGGCACTGACTTCAGTAAGAGTGGTCGGCACAGAACTGGCTCACGCTGTTCCTCTAACATTAGTGGCGGGTATAGGACATATCTGGCTTGGCAATGTTGATTTCAGCCTGCTTGGCTCCCTGATGATAGGCTCACTTCCTGCTATTTATCTGGGAACTAAAATAGGCCGACACTTGCCTGAGAATATTATGAGGATGGTTCTGGCAGCTATTCTGCTGTTTCTGGGCATTCGTTACCTGACGTGAATACATCTGCTCTCCTCTCACAGGTATCGGAAGAGGAAAGCAGTACAGAAAAAATAGAGTAAATATACAGATACCCCTTTCGGAGGTTGCAGGCACAGGCAGCCTTGATTAGAGTGTGAAACGTCGTGAACAGCTGCAACCCACAAGGTTAGCAATTACGGCGGCCGTAGCTCCTATTTAAAAGCCACGGCAAGCCCCGCCAGGGAGAATATTAGATTGAGATTGCGATAAAGAGTCCAAAAAATGGCCGTATTACCAATAGAAAACCTGAACATTGAATCCCAGGACGTACTGGTTACTCCTGAGAGACTGAAGCAGGAAATCCCATTGAGCAAAGCCGCTGCCCAGACTGTGTCTGAAGGCCGCGAGGTTATTCGCAATATTCTGGATGGCAAGGATCACCGACTGTTTGTCGTTGTAGGCCCATGCTCTATTCATGATGTCGATGCCGCAATGGATTATGCCCGTCGTCTAAAGAAACTGGCTGACGAGCTAAGCGACACCCTCTATCTGGTTATGCGGGTCTATTTTGAGAAGCCAAGAACCACCGTTGGCTGGAAAGGTCTGATTAACGACCCGCATCTGAACGACTCGTTCAAGATTGAAGAAGGTCTGCACATCGGCCGTCGTCTGCTGATGGACGTTGCCGAACTGGGCATTTCTTCTTCTACTGAAGCTCTGGACCCAATTTCTCCTCAGTACCTGCAGGATCTTGTGGCCTGGTCTGCCATCGGTGCCCGTACCACAGAATCCCAGACTCACCGTGAAATGGCCTCCGGCCTTTCTTCTGCGGTAGGTTTCAAAAACGGTACTGACGGTGGACTGGAAGTAGTGATTAATGCACTCAACTCGGTCTCAAAGCCACACCGTTTCCTGGGTATTGATAGTAACGGTCAGGTTGCTGTGACACGTACCAAGGGCAACCCTTACGGCCATGCAGTACTGCGTGGTGGTAACGGCAAGCCTAACTATGACTCGGTCAGCGTTCGTATCTGCGAACAGGAATTGGAGGCAGCAGGCATCAAGCCGAACATTATGATTGACTGCTCACACGCTAACTCCAATAAAGACCCTTCTTTACAACCACTGGTTCTTGAGAATGTCAGCAACCAGATTCTGGAAGGCAACAAATCCATTGTTGGCCTGATGGTCGAAAGTAATATTGGCTGGGGTGCACAAAAAGTGCCTGCCGATCTGAACGATCTGAAATACGGCGTATCCATTACCGATGCCTGCATCGATTGGGAAACTACTGAAAAGACGCTGCGTGATATGAGAACCAAGTTGAAAGATGTTCTGCCAGCCAGAGTGAGCTAATCAGTTTCCAATGAGTCTCAACAAGGCGTAGCTTTCGGGTTACGCCTTTTTTATTTCCTTCCTTTAACCAAACAGGTCAATCTGACCGCTTTCATCCAGCAACTCAGACTCATCCGAAGATATTTCCGGAAGCATCAGGGCCATCTGTGATTCAGGCACTTCCTGCTCACTTTCCTCTACCATAGAGTGAAGCTTTCGATCCTTCGGCATATTACTGATACGACGATCCAGAATGGCAGAGCAGATCGGACAGGCGTCGACAAGCAAAGCATTGGTTAATACTTCATACTCGTAGGCTCCGTGTATGACTTCGGTACACAGAGTACGATCGGCTCGTGACTCAATATCCAAGTTGGCTTCAACCAGATGGTGATGCTCAGTGCCGCATGGGGAGATAATATGAGTGACGAAGTAGTTAGACAGTATGGCTTGCTTGTATCGTTTCACGAGTCCCTTGTCTGGAAATAATTCCGCTGTTACCGGGGTAGAAAAGGCGGGAAACAATACACGATTTTGGCCGTTAGTCATACTGGCATCATGGGCAATTAGGTAAAAATACGCTACAACCCGATGCGTATAGCGACTTCTTAGTAATGACTTTTTAAAAGTCACACCATAAAAGTCGCTTATAAAAGTTACTGCGGCTGATTTAAACTGACAGACGCAGGCCGAATAATTATTATCATCACTTATTACATAAGTTCGCAAGCTATTGACCATGAAAACCAACCTGATTACCGCAGCAGGCAAAGAAGCCCTGCAGGAAGAACTGGACTATCTCTGGCGAATCAAGCGACCGCAGGTGACTCAGGCTGTCTCCGAAGCCGCAGCCCTTGGTGACCGCAGCGAGAATGCTGAATACAAGGAAGGCAAGCGAGAACTGAGAGCCATTGACCGCAGAGTACGCTTTCTTAGAAAACGACTGGAAGCGGTTAAAGTCGTTGAATACTCTCCAGAGCAGGAAGGTAAAGCCTACTTTGGCGCCTGGCTGGAACTGGAAAATGAAGAAGGTGAGATATTGGTCTGTCGCATTGTCGGCACTGATGAAATAGACACCAGTAAAGGTCATATCACCATAGACTCACCTATGGCCAGAGCCGTACTTGGCAAACAGGTTGACGATGAAGTCAGTGTTAACACCCCTTCCGGCATCAAGGACTGGTTTATTAACAAAATTCAATATCAGCCCTTTCAGTAGAGCATCGAGAAGAACTGCAAGAAGGACTACAAAATAAGCAGGCTGATAACTCTATCAGCCCATCATTATTGCTGTTCTTAGTTATTCAGGAAAGACTGAAAATAGATTCTAGAAACAATTATGATTGGATAATATCTATTAAGTTAATTTGAAACATAAAAATGCCGACAATAGAGTCGGCACTTGAATCAGTAACCCTTACTTGAAGTAAGCGTTCTCGGTCACACTGTGGTCTGTGACATCACGAACGCCCTTCAGCTCAGGGATACGCTCGCACAGTGTTTTCTCAACACCGTCTTTCAATGTCATATCAACAGCACTGCAACCCTGACAACCACCGCCGAATTGCAGAACAGCAACACCTTCATCAATTTCTACCAGAGACACCACACCACCGTGGGAAGCCAGACCTGGATTGATTTCAGTCTGCAGATAGTAGCTGATCTTTTCATCCAGCGGACTGTCATCACTTACCTGAGGCAGTTTGGCATTGGGAGCCTTAATCGTCAGCTGCCCACCCAGCTTGTCGCTGGAATAATCAACCATAGCGTCTTCGAGAAAAGCTTCACTCTTACCTTCAACATGGCAATTGAAGTGGATCAGCTCCATCACAATGTCGCCTTCCTTCTCTTCACCCGGCTTACAGTAGGCCAGACAAGTCTCCGCATAAGGCGTGCCAGGCTGTGTTACAAACAGACGAACACCAATCCCTTCTACATTCTGCTTCTCCAGCAGTGTTGCCAGGTACTCCTGTGCAGCTTCCGTGATTGTAATATTCAACTCAGAACCCTCTCTTCGATATGAGCGCCATTCTAAGCCATAGCACCCTGTTGTGAAAACCCCAGCGATTCAGTCAAGTATTCTTATAACTACATACATAAAGGATATAACAGCCCTTATAAGTACAAGCACATATAATCTGGTACTATTCATCACCTTTAATCACCATTTCGGCCAGCATATGCCGGGCAGTTTTTCTGCCGGTGAGCAGTCGCAAGTTTTGTCCGGATACAGACCATGCCTAATAATGACAACAGAACCTCCCTACTTCATCAGCAACTGAATGATCGCATTCTGGTGCTCGATGGAGCCATGGGAACCATGATCCAGAAATACAAGCTGACTGAGGCGGATTATCGTGGTGACCGCTTTCAGGATCATGGCTGTGATGTCAAAGGCAACAATGACCTGCTGTCTCTGACTCGTCCTGACATTATTCAGGAAATCTATCAGGCTTATCTCGATGCCGGTGCGGATATTATTGAAACCAATACCTTCAATACCACCACCATCGCCATGGCTGATTACGAGATGGAGCATCTCGTTCCAGAAATAAACAGAGAATCAGCCCGACTGGCCAGAGAAGTGGCTGACAGAGCTACCGCAGCTAATCCTGACAAACCAAGATTTGTCGCCGGTGTTCTTGGCCCAACGAATAGAACCGCATCCATTTCACCGGATGTAAACAATCCTGGCTTTCGTAACACCAGCTTTAAGGAACTGGCAGAAGCTTATAAACAGGCGACCATAGCTCTTATTGAAGGTGGCTCGGATATTATTCTGATCGAAACCATCTTCGACACTCTGAATGCCAAAGCCGCAATCTTTGCCGTAAAAGATCTGTTTGATGAGCTGGGCTACGAACTGCCCATCATGATCTCTGGCACTATTACCGATGCATCCGGTCGTACGCTGTCCGGACAAACGACGGAAGCCTTCTGGAACTCTATCCAGCACGCCAACCCCATTTCTGTGGGTCTAAACTGTGCTCTGGGCGCTGATGAACTTCGCCCTTATCTGGAAGAACTGTCCAATATTGCCAACACCTACGTCAGTGCACATCCGAATGCCGGTCTTCCTAACGCTTTTGGTGAATACGACCAAACGCCGGAAGAAATGAATGCGATTGTTCAGGAGTTTGCCGAATCAGGCCTGATCAATATTATTGGTGGTTGCTGTGGTTCCACGCCGGAGCATATCAAAGCCATTGCTGACAGTATGGCCACCATCGAACGTCGCCAGATTCCGGAAATTAAAGTCGGCTGTCGTCTGAGTGGTCTGGAACCGTTCAATATCTTTTCTGACTCACTCTTCGTCAACGTCGGTGAGCGCTGTAACGTAACCGGTTCAGCCCGCTTCAAACGCCTGATCATCGAAGAAGATTACGACACGGCACTGGACGTTGCCCGTCAGCAGGTAGAAAACGGCGCCCAGATTATCGACATCAACATGGATGAGGGCATGCTCGATGCCCACAGTGCCATGACCACCTTCCTGAACCTGATTGCTTCCGAACCGGATATTTCCAGAGTTCCGGTAATGGTCGACTCTTCCAAATGGGATGTAATCGAAGCCGGTCTGCAGTGCATTCAGGGTAAAGGCATTGTTAACTCTATCAGCCTGAAAGAAGGTGAAGAGCAGTTCCGACATCATGCTCGCCTCTGCCGTAACTATGGCGCCGCTGTTGTAGTGATGGCCTTTGATACCGAAGGTCAGGCGGATACCGAAGCGCGCAAGATTGAGATCTGCACTCGCTCTTACAATATTCTGGTCAACGAGATTGGCTTCCCGCCGCAAGATATTATTTTCGACCCCAACATCTTTGCCGTGGCCACAGGTATTGATGAGCACAACAACTACGCCGTTGATTTCATCAATGCCGTGGAATACATCAAGGACAATCTGCCACACGCCATGAGCTCCGGCGGTGTCAGTAACGTTTCCTTCTCATTCCGGGGTAATAATCCGGTTCGTGAAGCTATTCACGCTGTATTCCTCTATCACGCCATCAAGAATGGTCTGTCCATGGGTATCGTAAATGCCGGACAGCTGGAAATTTACGAAGAGATTCCCAAGGATCTACGGGAAAAAGTAGAAGCTGTGATTCTTAACGCCAGTCACAAAGGCACTGATGACCTTCTGTCTATCGCAGACGATTATCGTGGTGCCGGAAAAGGTGAAAAGAAAGTTGAAGACCTCAGCTGGCGTGAGCAGGACGTTAACAAACGTCTGGAACACGCACTGGTAAAAGGCATCAACACTTACGTAGTAGAAGACACCGAAGAAGCACGACAGCAGGCCGACCGCCCTATTCACGTTATCGAAGGTCCATTGATGGACGGCATGAACGTAGTAGGTGATTTATTCGGTGCCGGTAAAATGTTCCTTCCCCAGGTAGTGAAAAGTGCCCGGGTTATGAAACAGGCCGTTGCCCACCTGATTCCCTTTATCGAGGAAGAGAAGTCCGGAAAAATCCGTTCCAACGGTAAGATCCTGCTTGCAACGGTAAAAGGTGACGTACACGACATTGGCAAGAACATTGTCGGAGTTGTACTGGCCTGTAATAACTTTGAAGTTATTGACCTTGGTGTGATGGTTTCCTGCGATAAAATTCTAAAAACAGCACGGGAAGAAAACGTCGATATCATCGGCCTCAGCGGCCTGATCACACCGTCTCTGGATGAAATGGTTCACGTTGCCAGCGAAATGCAACGACAAAACATGAACTTACCACTACTGATTGGTGGTGCGACTACCTCTCGCGCACATACCGCGGTAAAGATTGAGCCTCAGTATCAAAATGATATTTCACTCTATGTAACCGATGCCTCTCGCAGTGTAGGCATTTCCACTCGCTTAATGAGCGACGAACTGAAACCCGTATTGCTGGAAGAAACCCGTACGGAATATGAGAAGATTCGTATCCGTCATGCCAAACGTCACGGTAAGCGACAGTTACTGACTTATGAGGAAGCTTTGGATAATGCTTTCTCACCCAACTGGAAAAATTACCAGCCGCCAGTGCCGACGTTCACCGGTACAAAAGTCTTTGAAGACTATCCCCTTGAGCAGCTGGTCGAATACATCGACTGGACCCCCTTCTTTATCACCTGGGACGTGGGCGGAAAATTCCCGGCAGTACTTGAGGATGAGGTGGTGGGTGAAGCAGCGACAAGCCTTTACGAAGACGCTCGTGAAATGCTGAAGGACCTGATTGATAACAAAAAGATTTCCGCCAGAGCTGCTATCGGCTTCTGGCCTGCGTCCCAGATTAATGGTGATGATCTGGAAGTTTATCAGGATGAAAATCGCAGCGACGTTAAAACCCTACTTCATCATTTGCGTCAGCAAAACCCGAGACCGGATGACAAGCCTAACTATTCGCTGGCTGACTTTATTGCCCCTAAATCGACCGGACTGGAAGATTATATTGGCGGTTTTATCACCACTGCAGGCATAGGTGCTGAAGAGCTGGCCAAGCAATACGAAGATAATGGCGACGACTACAACAGCATCATGGTCAAAGCCCTTGCTGACCGCCTGGCTGAAGCTTTTGCCGAACATATGCACGCAAGGGTGCGTAAAGAGTTCTGGCATTATGCACCGGACGAAGAACTGGATAATGACTCCCTGATCAAGGAGAAGTACACAGGTATTCGCCCTGCTCCGGGCTATCCGGCCTGCCCTGATCACACGGAAAAAGTTCAGCTGTTTGCTTTGCTGGATGGAGAAAAGAACACCAGTGTGTCACTAACCGAACACTTCGCCATGATGCCTGCAGCCAGTGTCAGCGGCTGGTACTTCTCACACCCTGAGTCCAAGTATTTTGGTCTTGGGAAAATTGCCAAGGACCAGCTTGAGTCTTATGCCGAACGTAAGAAGATGCCTCTTGATGAAGCTCATCGCTGGTTGAGACCTAACTTCGAATAAACGCTCCCTGCAGGTCAGTATCAAGATCAAATACTGACCTGCAAATTTATTCTGAACTGTAATACACACTGCCGTGTAGTCATTGAACCCTACTGCACCTCTGCCATTACCTAAGCTTTATCTGGTGACATTACCGGCTCTTCAGGCTTACAATAATTTTACTGCATCACTCTTTTTCCCCGGGGTTTACTTGAAGCAACGCGTAACCACAATTCTCAGACTGGGCACTCCTATCATTCTGGCCATGCTGTCTCAGAGTCTGCTCAATCTTGTGGATGCTGCATTGGTTGGCCCATTAGGTAGTGATTCCCTTGCAGCTGTTGGTGCTGCAAGTTACGCCATCTTTGTCGCTATGGCTGTGGTCGCCGGTCTATCTTCTGCCGTACAGGCACAAGTCGCCCGTCGTTTTGGTGCCGGGCAGTTCAGCACCTGTGCGACACCCGTCAACCATGGTCTGTTACTTGCTCTATGTATCACCCTGCCTTTCAGTATCTGCCTGGTATTACTGGCTCCCTGGATATTGCAGATATTCAGCCAGTCGCAAGTGATTCAGGATGCCGCCGTCTCCTATTTTCAGATTCGTGTTATGTCTTTGACAGCTGCAGCCATGTGTCTTTCTTTTCGAGGCTACTGGAATGGCACCGGCAGGCCTTCCGGTTTTATGCGTATTCTGGTGATCTCTCACCTATTTAACGCTGCCGCCAGTTATTGCCTGATTTATGGCAAAGCTGGATTACCTGCAATGGGGGTCGAAGGTGCAGCCCTTGGCACCTTCCTGTCACTCTATCTCGCAGCGCTTCTAAATCTGTTTTCGATGACGAAAGCAGCCACCAGTCACGGCTTCCTGAACTTCAGTTTTTTGAGGAAAATGGATTTTCAGCAGACAGGTCGCTTAATCAAACTGGCGGTTCCTGATTCGATACAACAGGTGATGTTCTCTTTCGGTTTTATGATGCTGTTCGCCATTATTGCCCAGATGGGCAGCAGTGAACTGGCCATTGCTCATGTACTGATGAACATATCATTACTGCTGATTCTTCCGGGTATCGGGCTCGGCATGGCAGCAAATACGCTGGTTAGCCAAAGCCTTGGGGCTGGCAAGCCTGAAAAAGCCTGGCGTTGGGGCTGGGATATTGTTGGTGTGACCGTCTGTATTCTGATGCTGCTCAGTCTGCCACTGTTGTTTACTCCGGAATTAATACTCAGCCTGTTTTTGCATCAGGATATTTTGGTACAGCAGGCCAAACTGCCACTGCAGATTACCGGCTTCAGCATTCTTCTGGATGCCGCCTCGCTGGTCTTTACTCAGGCTTTGCTGGGGGCCGGCGCTAATAAAACGGTACTGGGTATTCGAATGGCCAGCCAGTGGCTGATACTGCTGCCTTTATGCTGGCTGGTTGGGCCTGTTCTGGGAATGGGACTGACTGCGATCTGGATCACTCAGCTGTTACAGCGACTGTTCAGCTCAATGGCATTCGTGACGGTATGGCAGGCCAGGAAATGGAATCGAATCAGTGTCTGAGGCTTTAAGTCTACCTGAGCTTAAAAAAATAAGTGCTGGCGCAAACTGTACCCCAGCACTTTTGATTCAAAGCTCGATTTACTTCAGGGTTCGAGTAGCAGAACACTCAATGAGTCAGAGGAAGCCTGGCCAACCTGAGTCTGAATATAAAAACGTTCTTCTGAAACACCTTTACTGATCAGTGCTCGTCGTACCGCTCTTCGGGCATCCGTAAGCTGACTTAATTTGGTTTTAAGATCGACATTATTCTGAGCTTCTGACGAACTGATACTGATGAGAGCCACCTTATCTGCTGCAGAGCTGACAACCTGCTTAAAGGCTTCGATTTTTTTAAATGCTTCCGCATTGAGTGGCAGTTGAATTGAATATTCATCAGAAGAAAGCTGAGACACTTTCTTACCTTCTGTAAACACATCCATCAGCGCATATTCACGCTTATTTCCACGCCTTATCGTATAAACCAGATAGTAGACGGTTTTACCTGCCTCCAGACGACTACCTACAAAATAGGATTGTGCTTTATCAAGACCATAAAGACGGGATATTTTAAAAATATTGTTCGCCCAGAAATTACTTTCACCACAACTGAAACGATCACATTCAAAGAGAGGCGCAACGCCCAGTTTCAGCAGCTGCTCCCTGAAGTATTCAAAGGCCTGCTCACTGGAACGCCCATTGGGAAGGAGGTAGAGAGTACGTTCAAGATCACCACTCAGCCATTTCTCTTCGTCAGCAGTAACCTGACCATTCACTTTTTTAATGGTGCTACTGACGATTGGATAGCTGGTCACCTGCCGGGACTCTTCCAAATCAATCCGGGCATTAGGAAAAGACTTGATATCATCGGCTGCTGTCCAGCCAGTTGTTGGCAGAAGAACGCCAAGAAGGGTTAACACCAGGGGAAATCTGAAAACCGGCATAAGGCACTTGTTTCTCAACCAATTGACCGACTTTCAGAATATCACAGTCAGGTATTCATAACAGTATTAACTATCGCCGCAACCGCTTCCGTTTCACCGTCCATATGAAAATGGTGGCTGCCCGGCATTGGGTAAAACTGAATATTAGCGAGCCGCTCACGATGCGGTTCAATCAGGGCATCAATATAACCTTCCTTCGCATACAACATATGGGATTCACAGGTCATCTGCTCGGCAAATGCCAACGCCTGATCTTCAGTAAATCGCGCAGGCGAAGGGAGGTTCAACCTGGGATCGGTACGCCAGGTCCAGGCATCTCCGTCCATATAAAGTGCTCGCTCTACCAGAATGGCAGAGGAATCCCTGCTCACAGGAAACTGTCCCAGGCAGCGAACCCTTACCGCGTGTTCCATAGAGCGAAAACGATTAACGGTTTTGCCCTTACGGAAAGCTTTGCGTTCGTCAACAAATGCTTTCAATGCAGCCGGAGAGTCTTCTGCTTTACGGGGCATTGGAAAAAGACCATCGAGCATGATGGCCTTTTCAACTCGATCACCCAGTATTGCCGAAGTCATAGTGGAAACAATAGCCCCCATGGAATGACCCAGCAGTGAAAAGGATTCCAGCTCCAGCGTATCAGCGATATCAACAACATCCTCGACATAGTTCCAGATGGAGTAATCCATTTGCTCTGCGCGATGATCACTGCGACCATGCCCTGCCTGATCAATAGCGATCAGTCTGATACTTTTATCAAGAAAAGCCGCCAGCGGTGCAAAGCTGGCCGCATTATCCAGCCAGCCATGGAGTGCAATAACGGGCTTGCCATCAGGGTCACCCCACTCCTGACCGGAAAAACTCATCCGGCCAATATTAATTTCAATGTCCCTGGGGTCCATCTCTCTCTCCTGTCAGAACAGCAATGGTTTCCCGAATTGAATCCGCCGCAGCGTCAGGTTTCTGGAAAGGGAACAAGTGCCCGCCCTCAAAGGGTCGGGTTATAAAACCATTTGCAATTCTATGATACAAAACTCTGTGCCTTGTCATTACATCACTGTCAGAGCCATGGATCATGGCTACCGGCAGCGCTTTAAAATCTTCTGCGGCCTTGCCAAATGAGTGAGGCACGGTAGCAAAGATAGCTGCTTCAACCTCACGTTCAAATTTAAGTCGAAGAGACGCGTTACCGTGCATCATGCCATGGGCAACATAATCACTGAGGCAATCCGGGTCAAAACCTTTGAACAGTGATTTTGAACGAAAGTACTCTTCTGCTTCGACAGCGGTTGACCATTCTGTCTTTCTGACTTTGGTTCTACCTGAAGGCGTAATACGATCAATGATTCCCAATCGTTTCACCAGTCGAATAAAAACCATATCCATAGCTGTTAACAACGGCGGATCAAGGACGACTACTGCCTTGAATAGCTCGGGATTACGTCTCGCGGCCAACCAGGTAAGCACTCCTCCGAAGGAGTGGCCCAGACCAATAACCGGTGACGTGTAATTCTGCTTGAGTTCGCAGACCAGTTCCTGAATCAGATACTCCCAGTTGTCTGTGACTGGAAACTCGGACGTGTGACCATGACAGTCGATAAAACCGATATCGTAGTCTTGCTCAAGAGCCGTAAATAATTTCTGATAGCTGGATGCCGGAAAGCCATTGGCGTGGGCAAAATGAATCTGTGTTTTGTTCATTCCAATATTTCTTTTTCTTCTCTACTCTGGCAATACTCAGTACATGACTGAGAAAAACGAACATAAACACGATAAAAGCAACCCGTTATAGTTACTGGTTGCAGCTTTTATTCAGCGGTCTGAAACGCTATCAGGATGGTTTTTGGAAAGCAACATACAAAAGTGGTAAGACGAATATTAAGCGAGATAATAAATGGAGCTTAAAAAAGTGGTTTATGCATGCCGAGTTTCATGGCTTCACGCACTGCCTCCATAATGTCGGATTCAACGATAGATTTAAGTTCATGAAACTCGGGAATAATAAAATAAACGGGTTGCAGGATATCAATTCGATAAGGCGTTCTGAGTACATCAATTAAATCAAACGCTTTGCGCACTGGTTGATCGCTATCCAGTGCGTAAAGCGTTTCACTGTGACTGGAAAGAATACCTCCACCGTATATTTTCAATCCTTCACTATCACCACTCTGTACCAGGCCAAACTCTACTGTCATCCAGTATAATCTTGCCAGATAGACCCGCTCTTCTTTACTCGCGGCCAGCCCCATCTTTCCATAGACTTCTGTTAGCGCAGCAAAATCAGGATTAGTCAGCAGCGGGCAATGGCCAAACACTTCATGAAAGATATCCGGCTCCTGCAAGTAATCCAATTCATCCTTCCTGCGAATAAATGTAGCAGCAGGAAATTGCCTGTTGGCCAGTAGTTGAAAAAAGCGATCGAACGAAATAAGGGCTGGGACTCTGGCGACAGACCAGCCCGTGGTTTGCTGCAGCACTGCATCCAGCTCTGGCAGTTGTGGAATTCTGTCTGCTGTCAGGCCAAGCAAATCCAGCCCCTGATGATACTCGGGACAAGCCCTGTCTATGATAACTGTCATCTGTCTGTTATAGAGCAGAGACCAGACTTCATGCTCAGAATCAGGGTAATCAATCAACCCTGAAGCGTCAGGTTTTCTGGCCGTATAACTGGATGCTGTTTTCATACAGAACGCCCTTAATCAGAATCCTGAAGTACACCTCGTCGAACCTGATCACGCTCCATGCTTTCAAACAAAGCCTTGAAGTTCCCTTCACCAAATCCTTCGTCTCCCTTTCTTTGAATAATTTCAAAAAAGATGGGACCAATAACCGTTTCAGTAAAAATCTGCAGCAATAAACCACCATCTGGCGTCGGTGCACCATCCAGCAGTATCGCTCTTGATTTTAATGCGTCGACATTTTCACCGTGCCAGGGCAACCTTTCTGACAACATTTCATAATAGGTCTCTGGCGGTGACGTCATAAACTGTAGCCCATTCAGCTTTAGCTGATCGACTGCTGCATAGATATCTCTGGCAGTCAGAGCAATATGCTGAATACCTTCTCCCTGATACTGTTGCAGGTATTCTTCAATCTGACTTTTGTCGTCTGATGATTCATTGATAGGAATTTTAATTTTTCCGCAGGGGCTGGTCATGGCTCGAGATTTCAAGCCGGTCAGTTTTCCTTCAATATCGAAGTAACGAACCTCCTGAAAATTAAACAACTTCTCATAGAAGCCCGCCCATTTATCCATATTACCGCGATAGACGTTGTGGGTGACGTGATCCAGTATTTCTAGGCCGGCATTATTGGTGGTTTCCAGTTGAATATTATCGACCTGAAAATCATCCTGATAGATAGAACCGGACGAGCTATAACTGTCCACCAGATACAGTAGGCAACCACCAATCCCGACAATACAGGGGACTTCTCGTCCATTCACCTGATACTCGGATACACCCTGCTCTGCGCCTAGGCTGAGAGCACGTTTTAATGCATAATCGGCATCCGCCACACGTATTCCGAAGGCGCTGGCACAAGGACCATGGATAGAGTAAAAGGAATGACCCGATGAATCCCTATCAGAATTAATGATGAAGCTGATATCACCCTGCTGGTAAAGCATTCTGTTACCTGACGGGGTAGAACCTGACGCCTTAAAGCCTAACTGATTAAATAACTGATCTAGAACACCGGGGTCAGGCATGGAAAACTCTATAAATTCAAAACCGTCGGTTCCCATAGGATTGATATCTGTAATCACAGATTTACTGCCTGTTGCATCCATGCCAAGTCTCCCTTTATAAGCTGAATGAGCAGAACCATTGTATGGCTCTATCGCCAGCCACTTGTTATTTTCAAGACCAGAATTCAGTATAAGAGGACGGGGATACAATAAGGTTGCATTCTGCAAGACGTTCGCGAGTGTGATGCAATAATATTGCACATAAAGGGCAGATTATGGATGAGTCACTGGATAAGTTTGATCGGCTACTGCTGCAGGTCTTACAAAGTGAAGATGGTATCAGCCTGAACACCATCGCCCAGCGAATAAATCTTTCCAGCTCCCAGTGCTCAAGGCGAATCAGCCGGCTCAAGGAAAAAGGCATTATCTCCCGACAGGCCACCCTGCTTAACGCAAGTTCGCTGGGACTCGATGTTCAGGCGTTTATTAATGTCACCCTTAGTCAGCATGACGCAACCACTGCTGACAAGTTTCAACAGCAGGTTCTAAATAATGAGAAAATACTTGAATGCCATGCCATCACCGGCGCGGAAGGTGATTACCTGCTGAAAGTCATTGCCAGTAATAACGAAGCCTTGAGACAGTTTGTTATGACAGAACTGCTTGGCCTTGAATGCATCAGCAAGGTTCACACCTCCTTATCTCTGGGCTCCATTAAAACGACAACCCGCCTGCCTCTGCAACTGTAAAAAAACGCTGTTTCACCGCATTACAGCTATGCTTCATGCAACTTTCCTATGCCCCGGAGGCAATTATGCAGGAGTATGAAGAACTGATGGGTGAGCTGGTCGAGCTTGGAATCAATGCCAACCCTGTCGCTCCCTTTGTCACTACCATTATTGATCCCTGCGGGCAGATTCTGGTCACCGCCTGCAACGCCATGCACATAAGCCCTCTGTTCAGCTCCGAAGCTCTGGCCATTCACCTGCTGGCTCAGAATTTTCATTACAAAGCAGATCACGCCCTAACAATGATTACTACGGCCGAGCCTGAAAGTGGCGCCATGACTAATATTTTATGGGGAGGTTGCTATGGACTGAATATCGAGAAAATCGTTTATGGCTGTGCTCGCCAAGGCCTGAATGAAATCTGGGGCTGTGGTAACGGTTTTTCAGCCTCGGAAGTCATTGCACGGCTCGACTCTAACCAGACCAGCAAGCCTGAATTAATCGGCCCGATTATTGAAGCCGAATGTCTTCAGTCATTCGAGGACGGTAAGCAGATGTTTGATCAAAAGGTTCGACCGGTCCTCTCATCTCAACTCGACGACTTCTGGCTGGCTGGCGACTGGATGCTGGAACTGGAAGACTGAAAACAGGAGGGCTGAATAGAAGTGTTCTCCAGGCTTGAGTCTAAACATTCAGCCAACCCTGCTGACAGCCGTTATAGAGAAGTAAGGCTGAACTTCACGGATGATAGACTCAGCAATGAAGATACGAGCACTTTTCAGTTCTCTTGGACAGAGTTTTCAGGCCCGCCGGAATAAGCCTGGCGGGCGTACTGATACTCGTAAGGTTACTCCTGTTGAAGTGCCTCCGGTGCACAAGCCTGCCAGCCTGCCTTTCTCACAAAAAACACTGGATCGATGGCAAGTCACTCCAGTTGAAGGCAGACCTTTAATCAGCTTTCAGGGCAAGAAACTGAAATCTGATCAACTGACAGAATTTAAACAGGAACTCATTAGTCACTATAAGGAGGAATACAACGATGACCTCCTTCTTGAATATAAAATTGATTTTCTGCTGGTAAAAATGGGACTGGCACAAGGTCACCCCGGAAAGGTAAAGCCTACCGGCTGGTTTTCCGCCTCAAAGCTGGCGCCGCATCACCTGAAGACTCTGGACACTTATCTTTCACTCCCGGAACCGATCAGTTGTGGAAAACAGATGCTTAATGATGACTTGCAGCTGGGTCAGGCATTCATCTTCTATTTTTTACTGCTTACTTCCCGTGAGACCGGAAACCCTTCTATTCACAACCTTATAGCCAGCGGTCTGGTTGTTGAGGTTGATGATGGCGAGAATGAGGGTGAGGACGACGATGACGTGCTCAATGCCTTCCCCGCTAAAATACTGGTAACCATGTCGCACCTTGATGAGCTGGAGAAAGCAGAAGCTGCTGACAAAGCTGATGAAGAAAAATCTGAACAAAAACAGAAAGCCGTCGATACAAGTCCATTCTTGAAGCTGTGTCCCGCCATCGTTTCACCAGAAAACCTAATACAAGTGTGCCTTGAGCTGGAGCAGGAAATTCCCGAAGAAGCACGCTGTGAGCTTCTCACATTTATGGCAAGCCCTACCCCGGAAACAGCCAGAGAGCTTGCTCAACTACCCTCAATTAATGAACTCGATGGATTAGCAGAATCTCTCTCAACAATAGCCAGATGCCATCAATCCAGTGTTGAACTTCAGCATCAGCTTAAACTCGCAACCACATCTAAAAAACCGGTAACAAAAGAACAGTTTCTCGATCTGATTCATACTCTTTCAGAGTCATCAACATCGCCTGAATTAACTCGCCTGTTTTCTGCTCTAGAGTCTGATCTGAACAAGAATCAGCTTTCCTCAGAACGCTACCAAAACTATCTGCTGGTACTTTCAATCCTCATGCCGGAGCAAACTTCACTGCTCGGCTCCATCACTCGCTGCCTTGATCCCCAATGGCTGAACCAGAAACCGGAAAAAACCTTACAGCAATCTTCATGGAGCCAGTCATTCCATCAGGATATCAATGCAATTCGTATCAAGACAAATCAGGAGATGGAGGGTATACCAGGCCATATATCTAAAATCGACAGCTATCTTGCTCAACTTTCTGATCCCAACGATTCCGGTAACACCTACGATATTGCGCTTAACCGGCTCTATAACAGTACAAACTCGGCACTGAAAGTTATAAGAAACTTCAAGACAACGACAGCTATAACAACCTGGCTTGAAAAAGCTCTCCCATCAGCACAAAGCACTCTCGCAGAACAATGTATAGAAAGACTGCCCCAATCACTGTCCTATCTTACTGGCAGAGCTATTGACCCCAAGCAGCTTGCGGTTGAACAAACCATGAAAGCTGAATGGAGCAAGGGTTTATCTAAAATCAAGCTCAAACCTGCTGGAGAAAGCGAAGCTTCTCAGCCTTTTTCAGGACGAGCAACGCTCAATCAAGATGGCGTTAATCATAAAACCAAACGTGCGACAGAAGCATTAAGCAAATACAGTCTTGGGAGATTTATGAACAATACCAAAAGTGGTGCAACCATGAGCCGCTTTCTGAAAACGAGCCTGACTGATTACGCTCAACAGATAGAGCATCACAGACTGCGTGAGGTGACTCCGATCGAACTATCTGCGGATCTTAAGAGTGCAGAAACAGATATTAAATACAAAGTTACTGAGCAACCTGACGGCAATTATAAAGTTCAGCAGACATACACAACAAAAAGACCGTTATACCGTTTTGGAGCAGACGATAAAGGCAAGGTACAACTGCAGGAATACAGAGTCACTGCGGAAACTGTTGTAGACAGGAAGAAACTGAAAATCGGGGAAATTCATGCCCCACCACCACAGATTTCCGTTTCTGTAATTTCAGGGAAGGCAGGTGTGAAACTGTCTCAACAGGATATGGAGCCCGAAATAGAAAAATGGCCACCCTTAAGGCAGCCATTCAGACCCTTGATGTCAGCCCGAAAAAGTTCGAGCTGACAACGATCAAGAGGTAGGAAGAACTCTAACTCACTCTTCCTTTTTGATAATCTTGATGTCAGCGGAAGCCTTGATGCTCTTCAGGTATTCCGTGAACAGATTACGGGCATTGGCATTAGCCAGGAACATAGCCATCATACGGTCACGTTCTGCATCTGCATCAGTAGCACTGCCTTCAGCGACCTTGTTTAGAGCAATAATCGCCAGATCACCGTTAGCCAGTTCAGCTTGACCAAAGCTGGCAGTATTGTTGATCGGGTGAGGCAGTTTAAAGGCTGTGGCCAGCAACTGTTGCGGAACACCCTGCTGCCTGCGAGTGGCTTCGATCGCTTCGTTCAGCTTGATACCTGCAGTATCTGCTACCACTTTGAATTCACGACCTGTACGCAGCTCTTCCAGCAGTTTTCCTGACTGAACCTGAAGCTGCTCATTAGCCTTTTCAACCTTAAGAGCCTGAATAATGCTACCTTGCACTTGCTCCAGAGGCTTCAGTTCTGGCTTGAGGTGTTCCTTAACACGCAGTACCAGCGCTTTTTCAGGAGACAGTTCAACCAGTTCCGAATTTGCACCAAGCTCAAGCACATCAGCACTGAAAGCAGCAGCAATGACTTTGGCATCCGCTGTCAGATCCTGACCACCCTTACGGGAGAACGGACCTGCAGACTGAATCGTAAGACCCAGCTGCTCGGAAGGTTGTCCCAGGTCAGATGCTTCAAAGCTGATATCCGCCATCTCTCTGGTTTTATCCAGGTAGAGGGTTCCGGCTTCATCACGCTTAAGGTCAGCCAGGAGCTGCTCTTTCAACTCGTCAAATGAAGGAATCTCAGTCTTTTCGCGGGAAGTTACTTTCAGAACCTGGACACCGAAGTCAGTTTCCACTGGCTGAGAAACTTCACCTGATTTCAAATTGGCAATAGCTTCGTCAAAGTCATCACCAAAGAAACCTGCCTGAACCTGCCCCATGTCACCGCCATTAGCTGCAGTAACCGGGTCTTCAGAATACTCTTTTGCCAGCTTGGCAAAGTCTGTCCCACTATTCAGCTTGGCAATAATGTCATTAGTCAGCTTAACGGCTTCTTCTTTGGAACGTTTGTCGCCCGTTTGCAGAAGAATCGTTGATACCGTCATCTTGCCCGGCTTGGCCTCCAGATCCTGAATACGACGCTGGTATTCATCACGAAGATCCTGCTCTTCAACATCAACCTGTTCGGCTACGAAAGCGCGGTTCATTTCGATGTAGCTGATCACAACCTGCTCATCGGTCATGAAACGATCATTATTATTGTCGTAGTAAGCTTTAATCTCTTCTGTCGTAGGAGTAACAGCAGCACGCTTACCAGCAGCATCCAGAACCAGCCAGCTGATATCACGTTTCTGGTTTTCCAGACGGGTCAGGTGACGGACTTCCTCTACGGTCATGAATTCAGAGCCGGCAACACCGGATTGAATCTGCCCCAGCAGAGTTTCGTCTTTCAATACGGAACGGAACTGTTGTGGCGACATGCCATAGCTACGAACGGTCATCATGAAACGATCTTGATCGAAACGACCGTCCTGTTGAAATTGCGGCATGCTGATAATCATTGCATCCAGCTCTTTCTGACCCACACTCATACCACCATTTTCGGCAGCCTGAAGCAGAAGAGTCCGGTCAATGAGAGACTGAAGAGCCTGCTCGTTCAGCAGTTTTTCATCCAGCAAAGCAGGATCATACTGATCCCCCATACGCTGAATCATTGCCCGCCGTTGCTGTTCAAGAGTCTGGGCCAACTCGGAACGGGTAATATCAACCCCGTTAACAGTGGCTACATTAGGATTATTAGGGTTGGGTGACAGGCTTTCCAGGCCGGTAATCGCCATCATGAAGGCAATAATGCCGACAATAACAAACGTTACCCAACTCTTCGCCGAGTCCCTCATTGTTTGGAGCATACTAACCTCAGGTTCAAAGCTCGCTTTAGCTTAGATTAATTAAGACACGAACCTGATGGCCGGTCCAGAAACAAAAAAAAAGCGCATCGTGAAGATGCGCCTTTTCGGAAAGGTAGCAAAAAAATACAGTGTAATGAACTTCGCTGTTTTTTTTGCCCCATCCCTTGTGGTTTTCTGAAGCCCTGAGGCTTCATTGCCAGAGGCGCTAAATCAGTTTACAGCGTCTTTGAGCGCCTTGCCTGCCTTGAAGCTAGGAATCTTGGCAGCAGCAATTTCAATCGGTTCACCAGTCTGAGGGTTGCGGCCTGTACGAGCGGCACGCTCCTTGACAGCGAAAGTACCAAAACCAACCAGTACAACCTGTTCACCGTCTTTCAGAGCAGTAGTGACAGAGTTGATCATGGCGTCCAGGGCACGACCAGCGGCAGCCTTTGGCAGGTCAGCAGATGCCGCAATTGCTTCAATCAGCTCGGACTTGTTCACTCTATTCCCCTTCTTTGTAGGATGCGTTTTCAGCCTTAACGGCCTGAATGGCATTCAGGAAAATACCCTGTAATGCCCAACCCATCGGGCGCTTTGCTATGCTGCGTGATTTTAGTTGAAAACTCAAGCAGTAGCGCAGCCTCCCCATTAATTAATACCGTTTTTACATCTTGCCGGAAGCTTTCCCGGTAATCCACATCAACAACATCTCGGCAAACCGCAGCAAAATACGGAA
This sequence comes from Endozoicomonas sp. OPT23, assembly GCF_009653635.1. Lineage (GTDB taxonomy): Bacteria > Pseudomonadota > Gammaproteobacteria > Pseudomonadales > Endozoicomonadaceae > Endozoicomonas_A. The sequence goes on from NZ_PPFD01000006.1 coordinate 335,272, forward strand.
ACTTCAGTCAATCGATGTAAAAATATCAACCATTCTCAAAATTGAGATGTCAGTACCGATAAAAAACAGCCTGATAACACAACCACTCAAACCTCTTCTCTCAGCCAGTTTATAAAGAACCGAAAGAGCAGGTTTAGAACATTGAACCTGATGGCTCAAATGTATAACCCGGACTGACAACAGGAATGAAGAAAATGTTGTCCAGCCCAGATAATACGTGGTTTGTAACGATCGCCTTTTATATCAACGGTCAGCGGATAAAGTCAACAAAAGCCACAGCCTAGTGGGTCTTTATCTGGCTACCTTTACGTCCTTTATCACTTTTAGCCACTGATTTCAGCGATTTTTCACTATCAGCGTCCGGCATATACTGAAGAGCTATATCAAGAACCTCATCAATCCATTTCACCGGAACGATGTTCAGGTCCTCTTTAATGTTCTCGGGAATCTCTTTCAAATCACGACGATTCTCTTCAGGAATAACCACGGTCTTGATGCCACCACGGTGTGCAGCCAGCAGTTTTTCCTTAAGACCACCAATAGCCAGTACCTGACCACGCAGGGTAATTTCGCCGGTCATGGCAACCTCGGCTTTCACAGGTATCTCAGTTAGAACAGATACCAGGGCAGTGCACATACCGACACCGGCACTAGGACCGTCCTTAGGGGTAGCACCTTCAGGAACGTGAATATGGAGGTCATGCTTCTGGTGGAAATCGGCAGCAATTCCCAACGTCTCGGCACGACTTCTGACCACAGTAAGTGCAGCCTGAATGGACTCCTGCATGACATCACCGAGAGAACCTGTCTTGGTGATCTGTCCTTTACCCGGCACCGCCATGGATTCAATGGTCAGCAGTTCACCACCAACCTGAGTCCAGGCCAGACCAGTCACCTGCCCTACCTGATCCTGATCTTCTGCGGAGCCAAAGCTGAACTTACGAACCCCCAGAAAGTATTCCAGAGAATCTGGCGTTACTATCTTATGCCTGTCTGCAACCGACAGAGCATCATCCTTCACAGCTTTACGACAAATCTTCGCTATTTCACGCTCAAGACCACGAACCCCCGCTTCTCTGCTGTAATAACGAATCACATCACGAAGAGCCGCTTCTTCAAAAGACAGTTCACCGTCTTTCAGACCACTGTTTTTCAGTTGTTTGGTCACCAGGTAGCGCGTGGCGATATTAACCTTTTCGTCTTCGGTGTAACCCGGGATACGAATCACTTCCATACGATCCAGCAACGGCGCCGGAATATCCATGGAGTTGGAGGTGCAGACAAACATGACATCAGAGAGGTCGTAGTCCACTTCCAGATAGTGATCGTTGAAAGAGTTATTCTGTTCCGGATCCAGCACTTCCAGAAGTGCTGAAGACGGATCACCGCGCATGTCTGAACCCATCTTGTCGATCTCATCGAGCAGGAAAAGTGGGTTACGGACCTCGGCTTTGGCCATCTTCTGAATCAGCTTACCCGGCATGGAACCAATATAGGTACGACGATGGCCTCTTATTTCGGCCTCATCGCGGACACCACCCAGCGCCATACGCACAAATTTTCGATTGGTGGCACGGGCAATGGATTCACCCAGAGAGGTTTTACCCACACCCGGAGGTCCTACCAGACAGAGTACCGGTCCCTTGATCTTCTTAACTCGCTTTTGTACGGCGAGGTATTCAAGAATCCGCTCTTTCACTTCTTCAAGACCATAATGCTCAGCTTCAAGAATATCCTGAGCACGCTTCATATCATGACGTACTTTACTGCGTTTCTTCCATGGCACACCGATCATCCAGTCGATATAACCACGCACCACTGTCGCTTCCGCCGACATCGGTGACATCATTTTCAGCTTATTGAGTTCAGCCAGAGTTTTCTCTTTAGCTTCCGCAGACATGCCTGCGTCATCAATTTTCTGCTTAAGTTCATCCAGCTCATTCGGGGCTTCATCCATATCGCCCAGTTCTTTCTGAATGGCTTTCATCTGCTCATTCAGATAGTACTCGCGCTGGCTGCGCTCCATCTGTTTTTTAACACGGCCACGAATTTTCTTTTCTACCTGCAGAAAATCCAGTTCGCCCTGCATAATACCAATCAGGTATTCCAGTCGTTCACCCAGATCACCGACTTCGAGTACCTTCTGCTTGTCCTCGATTTTCATCGGCATATGAGCCGCAATGGTATCGACCAGCTTGGCTACGTCACTGATACCGCTGAGTGATGTCAGTACTTCATTAGGTACTTTTTTACTGAGTTGAACGTATTGCTCGAATTGCGACATCAAGGAACGAATTAATACTTCACTTTCACGTTCACTGACACTGGTACCATCGATGACCTGAACTTCAGCAGTAACGAAGTCGGTCTGATCCATCAAATGGTTAACTGTAACGCGCTGTTCACCTTCCACCAGCACCTTTACGGTACCATCCGGAAGCTTCAGCAATTGCAGAATGCTGGCCAGAGTTCCGACTTCAAACAAGTCTCCTGCTTCAGGGTCATCAACCTGAGCATTTTTCTGGGCAACCAGCAGAATTTTTTTATCCTGACCCATGGCTTCATCAAGGGCCTGAATAGAGCGGTCTCTTCCGACAAAAAGCGGAATCACCATATGGGGGTAAACAACAACATCCCTGAGAGGCAGTAACGGCAACTCAAAGGGCTCTGACAGATGTAAGGTATCTTTGTTATCCATGACTCAGTCCCCTTTTACGACGTCTTCATATGTACAGTCCGATTTATAGCCTTTGGACACGGCTCTCATGATTCTGATGCATTTTCAGAACCTGTTAAAAGCTAACATGAGGGTTTTATTGACAAAATACAATAGCATTAAAGCATTACCTTATAGATGAAGGTACAAAGAGAGGGTAGCAGGTAAAGGGAGGCTACGAGGAGCCGTTCTCAATCAACTATGCGAGTAACCTGATTGAGAACGCCTTAGCAAATAGCAGCCGCCTTCTGATTAAGGAGACTTTTATAAAGGCAAACAGGACTAAAGAATATTCTGCAGCGGAATTTTTGCTCCATCCACCGTCTGGAGCCACTCTATGCTGCCCTGGTCTGTCCAGTTCTTAATAGTAATGCTTTGCCCTGCTCTCAAGATCAGTTTCAGATGCTTACCCTTCATTTCACTGTTTATGATGTCTGAAAAACTGATACCTTTATCAAGCACTAAAGTATCATTACCACCCTTGTCCTGAATAAGATCAGCATAACGTCCTTTGGTAATCTTATAGGTGTCGTCACCTTTACCACCGTTTAAGATGTCATTACCAGTACCAGCGTCTAAAACATCATTACCATTGCCACCGCTGATCAGGTCATTCCCAGAGCCACCAAACAACAGATCATTACCATGATTGCCGAACAGGCGATCATCTCCCTTACCAGCACTCACCCAGTCATCACCCGAGCCGCCAGTCATACGATCAGCCCCTTGCTGCCCCAGTAACCAGTCATTACCGGTACTGCCACGAAGGGCATCACTTTCGTAACTCCCTATCAGCACTGTATTCTGACCACTGTCAGCAAGGACAGTAGAGTCCAGACTGTCCACGTCTCGTATCTTCCAGCTATCTGCTTCAGGCCCACCGATCTCTTTGATCAGCACATAAACCTGCGCAGGCTCTCGTATCGACGCATAGTCAGCAACACTGCTGTTATAGCCGAATGAATCAAGACCGAAGAAGCCCGGTTCCGGTTGATAAACCAGTGTTTCACCATCAACCTGCATAGTTACCTTGCCATGGGAGCCTTGCCCATAACCTCTATAAGAACTGATTCTGATATCGTAGGCATCACCTGTCAGAGTGCTGTCGTTTTGTCGAACATTTACGACAACGGGTTTACCCATAACAGTGGTAACCGTATCGTCTTCCGGTAAAGGTTTATCGCCACTCCAGGAATACTTGACGACATCGATAGTGACTTCACCATCAGCATAAGATACGCCATCTGTTACCTGGTAGCTGATCACTTCACGTCCGATAAAGCCGTCCTTTGGGCGGTAATGCAGCTGGCCATCAATGGCCAGCTCAATGCTGCCATTTTCAGCAGAACCTATATCGGTGACCTTCAATTGACCAACAGTACTACTGTCGTTAACCAACAAATCAACAGGCACCGCATGCCCCTCAATAGTTTTTCGATAGTCTGACTGAACCAGTAAGCCATTGGCATCATGAACGCTGAAAACCACTTCCGCTTCTGACTTCACGCCGGATTTGGAAACCACTCGATAGGTGACAGAGTCTTCACCCTGAAAGTTCGGAGCCGCCTTATAAACCAGCTTATCACTGGCTTTTTCAATGGCACCAAATTCAGGTCTGGATACCCAGTCAAGCCTGAGACCACCTTCTGAGCTTTTATCGTTCCAGAGAGGGCTGAAACTAACGGAGTTCCCGGCAGCAACATTAACGTTGTCAGAAACAGCATGAGCCTTACTGCTATCTACAAACTGGATGTTGATGGTACCACTGCCCGTACGGCCATCTTTTGTGGTCAGCGTATAAGCGATGCTGTCACTGCCTGCGACCCCCGGGCCATCAATTTTCAGAATGCGAGATGTTGCTGTCAGTCTGGCACCAAGGCCGGAACCGGCGTATTCAACGAAAGCAATGTCTTCTGCCTTAATTGAATCATTACTCCATGGTCGTACTAACTTGCGGGCATTTTTTCCAACGATATAGAAGTCATCAGTAACCTGCTTTAGCGCTTTACTGACAGGGGTCAATTCAGCGAATAGAGTGAAGTGCCCAAGCGCAGTGAAATCAGGGTAACCCAGGTGGTTTTCATCTGCTTTACGGCCGGTATTTCGGACTGCTATATAATAAACACCTGCAGACAATCGCTTTTCCAGAATAGCATCACGGTGCGTCACCGGATTGCTGCTGACAATGATCTCGCCATTGCTGTCCAACAGGCTCGCCTGAATATCAAGATTACCTGCCAGCTTTGATGGGTCGATATTGACTCTCAGTAGATGGACTTTGTTTAATCGAAATTTGAAAACATCAAGATCAACATTTTCACTGATCAGACCACCTTGCCTGAATCCTGATCTACTTTTATTCCAGACGACATCTGTAGCATTTAAAATGCTATCGCCATGATCATCCTTACGAAAATCAATACTGTTATTTCTGATGTTCGTCAGATCGTTGATGGTCCAACTGTTATATCGACGAAGATTATTCTTCCAGTTGAAAGCGTACCTGGTTTCACCAACTCCCTTTTTCCCCTTAATGGTTTCAATGCCTTCTTCATGCTGACCAGCATAGTTCTCGGGATGGTAACCACCAATGGTGTGCGCGAACTCATGAATCATGCTGGAGCAGCCATTACCGGCATAAGTTGGCGAATGGTCCTGACCAGACAGCAGGGCATTACCAAAATCAGCACCACCGGAATTACCCTCAACACTGTTGCCGCAGGCGATACGGGTACCGTAATAACGGTCTGAGCCTGAGTCCCTGCGAATAGCGTCTTCACCAGGGTATTCAGTGGTCACATCAATATCAAAGGGCGCCATAGCTTCAGCCATGATCAGCCACCAGTATTGAATTCTTATTTTCTCATCAACATTGAAGGTATCAGGAGAGCCGTCGGCATCAAAAGGTTTAACAACTATGGCTTCACCGCGCTCTGAAGCCTTATGGCCACTTATATCTTCAACATGGCCATCAAGATCAAGATAAACAGTTTTTTTTGCATCCGGCTTGCTGTGCAGCTTGAAGGTGTCCCTCATGGGAACAAGCGGCGTTGTCAGTTCATAGTGATCCCAACTGGTGGTTTTTATCTGATTGGTATAACTCTTTTGCTTGGCACCAATATACACGGGAATTGTCCCCGGATATTCAGGAACAATCTGCGGCCCAGTCGCGTAACTGTTGAATGCCAGGCCTGCTAATAAAGCCAGTGGCAGCTTATTCATTTAATACACCAATCTTATATACAATCATTCAATCATCAGAACCACTGAGCATTAACCAACAGATTCACACCGTTTTATCAGGCACTTATCAAACCAAAACAGCATCACTGGCTGTCACTGTGAATACGTCAATTAATCGGTTTTCTTAATCATTAAGGAAGATGATTCCGAAAACTGGATACACACCTCATTTCTGTTTATCTCCCGACTTATACACTTACATTCCTCTTGCTAATGTGCTGAAATGCCCGAGCCTGAGGTAAGTCATTGTCGTTTACTTAAAATATGGATTAGTTGCCTCATGGAAAGTCAGGACAAGTAAACGATCAGAACAAAAGATAACGAGCAGCCTTGCCTTGACCAGCAATACGTTAAAAGACAGACTGAAGGGCAGAAATTTCATCTCAGGAAGAATTTTCGTTTTGGCCCTGGAAGCCACACTCGCAGGGCTCGCACTGGTATTCATTGCGAAAACTGTGCTCGCTTTGCAAAATCATAGCCAGCTGGAAGCCATTGCCAGCCCAGCTCTCCAGACAAGAACGACATTCAACTCCGCCGTTACTGCCAAAAATCACAGTTATGAACACCTGCCTAAACTGGAATTATTTGGGTCATTTAAGCCAAAGCCCGCCTCCGCTATTGCCATTACCGAATTACCGAGAACGACTGTTACTGCGACACTAACTGGCATTGTCTCTCACCCGGATAACAGCCAGTCACTCGCCATCATCAAAACAGGTGGCAATCAGCAGATTCTGAAATCCGGTGACTCGATCACTAATACCCAGGCAACCATCGTCAGCATCCACGCCGACCGTGTTGTACTGAGCCGTAATGGCCGAAACGAAGTACTGCTTCTACGGCCCGATGACCCTGACCGGGTTCTTGCAAACATACGTCTGCCGGCTGACAAAGAGGCAAGCTTGCAACTGCGCGGCTCAAAAAATGCTGACAACATTCTGTCTACCGTCGATGAGATCATCAACCTGGCGCCGGTCAGAGACGGTGATGTTCTAAAAGGCTATCGAATCAGCAGTGGTCGTCTCGGAGATGCCTTTGAACGCGCCGGATTCCAGGCAGACGACATAGCGATTGCCATTGATGGCTACGACATGACTTCACCACAGCAAGCTTTAGAGATGCTGGAAGAACTTGAGCTACTTGAACAGGTCAGTGTAACCGTTGAACGTGACGGACAGCTTCATCAAATACAGTTATCCATATGATTGACACAACCTGCAGCTGAGCCAAGAAGAATTATCAGGAAATAAAGAATATGCGTCGTTCATTATACGGGCTACTGGCCTCACTGCTACTCAGTACTGCCATCAGCAACACTGCTGTGGCACAGGGATACTCTGCCAGTTTTAACAAAGCCAATATCACCGAGTTCATTGATACTGTCAGCATTACTCTGGGTCGAACCATTCTTACTGATCCTTCGGTCAAGGGCAGCATCACCATTCGCACTCATAACGAGTTGACGGAAGAACAATATTATCAGTTATTCCTCAGTGTTCTCGAGTTGCACGGCTATAGCGTAATTCCATTAAAAAACGACCTGCTGAAAGTAGTTAAAAGCAAAAAAAGTAAGGAAACTGTCTTTCCACTGACCAACCCGAACGGTCAACCTGCCGACAGCATGGTGACCTGGGTCGTTGCCGTCAACAACGTGCCTACCCGTGAACTGGCTCCTCTTCTGAGACAGATGAATGCTAACTATGGCACTGTCGTTAACTTTAACCCTTCCAATATCCTGATTATTACCGGCCGTGCTTCCAACGTTGAACGAATGGTCAGTATGGTTCAGCAGATTGATCAGGTAGGCGCAAAATCGGTAGCCGTTGTCACTCTGTCTCACACCTCCGCAAAAGAAATGGCAAGGATCCTGACCAGTATTTATCTGGATAAAAATGCCAAAAGCACTGGTATGACCAATGTTGTCGCTAATGAGCAGGGCAATCAGGTCATCCTATCCGGCACACCGGAAATGCTCTCCCGGATGAAAAAGCTGGCCAGACAGCTGGATGCGGAACGATCAGGAAACAGCGGCAACGACAAAGTTTTCTATCTGCGTTACGCACGGGCAGCCTCACTGAAGGAAGTTCTTGAAAATGCTGCCTCTGTAGCCCAGAGCAGTAAGAATGGCACCAAGAGCTACAGCATTACCGCTCACGAGGATAACAATGCCCTGGTTATTACCGCACAGCCAGAGCTGATGAAATCCTTGTCAGGGCTGATTGCCAAACTGGATATACGTCGAGCTCAGGTTATGGTCGAAGCCATTATCGCTGAAGTATCAGATGCTGACGGTATTGACCTGTCTCTGCAATTGGCCGGAAAGAACGGTTCACTGGTTCAGTTTAACGACGGAAAATCAGTACCTATTGGAGAAATTCTTGCCGGGGTTGCAGGCGCACAAAAGCAGAAAGGCACCACCACTCAGACCGTGGTCGACGGTAATATCGTTACCACAACAACACCGGATAAAGGTGGCGACTTCAGCAGCCTTGCCAAATCCCTGGCACGGATATCAGGCTCAGCCATTGCTGTATCATCCGGAGACTGGGCAGCACTGGTTCAGGCGGTAGCGGCATCGACCCAGTCCAATGTTTTATCCACGCCAAGCCTGATGACTCTGGACAACCAACCCGCTTCTTTTGTCGTCGGTAATGAAGTTCCAACCATTACCGGCTCAACGTCGGGCAGTAACAATGATAATCCTTATCAAACCATTACCCGTCGTCAGGTCGGTGTAAAGCTGCACGTTACGCCGCAAATCAACGAGGGTGACGCAGTACGCCTGGATATTGAACAGGAAGTATCCAAGGTTAATGGCAGAACCGCCGTAGACGTTACCTTTTCTACCCGCGAAGTTAAGACCTCGGTTATGGTTCGCAGCGGTGATACGGTCGTGATCAGCGGTATGATGGACGACGATGTTCAAGAAAGTAAATCCAAAGTGCCCCTGCTGGGAGACATTCCTGTTCTTGGTCACCTGTTCCGCTCAACATCCAGCAAAACCATCAAACGAAACCTTATGGTCTTTATCCGTCCGACTATTATCCGTGATGATGAGATGATGAAGCAGATCAGTGCTAACAAATACAGCCTGATTCGTGCAGCGCAAATAAGGAAATCCGAAGATGGTATCGATCTGATGCCGGATACCAGGGTTCCAGTATTACCAGAGCTTACATTTGAACCTCAATCATCAACCGAGACATCATCGACAGCACAGACAAAGGAAGCCTCCGAGCCTGTTAGAAGCGAGCGATTGCAATACCATGCCGTAGAAGCGGGGAACACTCTGTACTCGATAGCCAGACATTACGGCACAACAGTCGGCAGACTCAGGAATATGAATGGCCTGCAGGGTAATGAGCTTTCAGTTGGACAGAAACTAGTGGTTGCCAGGGAAATTATTTTTCTCAACAAATCATCATTGAAACAAGTCGATGATGAGGCCATCAATTAATGAGCCAGAGTCTGCCTTTTTCCTTCGCCAATCGCTTTAAGGTGTTGATTGAAAGCCGCGAGCAGGGTTATCAGCTCTATCATGTCGAACCGTTAGTTGCTGAAACCCTGCTGGAAGTCAGGCGTTCACTGGCGGCTCCGTTCAAACTGACGCTGATTCCGGAGCAAGAATTCCAACAACGGCTGGCACAGCACTACCAGCAAGACTCTGATACCGCCAGACAACTGATGACGGATATCGACAGTGATCATGCGCTGCAGACACTGGCAGAAGAGTTACCGGAAAATGAAGACCTGCTGGAAGCGGATGACGGCGCACCGATTATTCGCATGATCAATGCTATGTTGTCAGAGGCTATTCGCGAAGGTGCTTCCGACATCCATATTGAAACTTTTGAAAATTCGTTGATCATCCGATTCCGTATTGATGGCGTATTAAGAGAAATCCTTAAACCACAACGAAAACTGGCTGCCCTGCTGGTATCTCGTATCAAGGTTATGGCGAAGCTCGATATCGCCGAGAAGCGGATACCACAGGATGGTCGTATTTCCCTGAAACTGGGTGGTCGCGCAGTTGACGTACGAGTATCGACGTTACCGGCACGTCATGGTGAACGTATCGTGCTTCGACTGCTCGACCGAGGCAGTGTTCAGCACGATCTGGGTCAGTCCGGTATGAACGAACAGCTTTGCCAGCAGTTTCGTGAACAACTGCAGAAGCCCCATGGCATTTTGCTGGTAACCGGCCCGACCGGCTCGGGTAAAACAACCACGCTGTATTCAGGCCTTAGTGAAATCAATACCCCTGAACGCAACATCATGACCGTTGAAGATCCTATTGAATACGATATCGACGGCATCGGACAGACTCAGGTCAACAGCAAGGTCGATATGACCTTTGCCCGGGGGCTCAGAGCTATCCTGCGACAGGACCCTGATGTGGTTATGATCGGTGAGATCCGTGATATTGAGACGGCTGAAATAGCGGTTCAGGCCTCACTGACCGGTCACCTTGTATTAAGTACACTGCATACCAACACCGCAACCGGTGCCGTGACCCGGTTGAGAGACATGGGTATTGAGCCCTTTCTTCTGTCATCCAGCCTTCTTGGTGTACTGGCCCAGCGCCTGGTACGGACTTTATGTCTGCACTGTCGTATTCAGGCACCAGCGACAGAAGCCGAGCTGGAGCTTATGAAGTCAGCACAGTCTTTATCTCAATCCCCTCTTCACTCTGCAGCCAAACTTATCTGGCACCCAACCGGCTGTCATGAATGCAACCACACAGGTTATCAGGGTCGAACAGGCATCTATGAACTGTTTCTGAGCACCGAAGAAGCCAGACAGCTTATTCATGATCAGGCCGGAGAAGCCGAACTCGAAGCAGTGCTATTGCAGCAGTCCGGAAGTATTCAGGTGGATGGCTTTAATAAAGTCATTTCAGGCGACACCAGTCTTTCAGAAATCCTGAGAGTAACCAAAGATTGAACAGCCATAGAATGATGAGTCAGAAACCAGAGCAGGCAGCCTAACCATGAAATTTTCCACTCTGTTCATTCGTCTGCCGATCTCGGAAAGCCAGCCTTTTTACTGGCGACTGTACGGCGGCTCACAAGCTGATCCAGTACAACTTCTGGAAGCCGGTCATGTTGATTCTACTGAAGAGCTGAAAGCACTTGGCAGTCAGTCTCCCGGTGCCCGTATCATTGTACTTGTGCCTGGTGAGCTGGTCACATTGCGGACACTGGAGATCGGTCTCAAGTTAAACAAGACCATCGAGAAGTCCCTGCCCTACCGCCTTGAGAATGAACTCAGTGATGATGTTGAAGAGCTTCATTTTTCAGTACTCAGTCACAATAAACAGCAGGCAACCGTTGCAGTTGTCAGCAAAGACTGGATGAATCGCTGGTTTGAGTGGCTGCAAATGGCCGAGTTGAATTGCCAGCAGATGTTGCCGGACTATCTTGCCCTGCCCTACACTCAAGGCGTTTGTTCACTGTGCCAAATCAAGTCTCAGTGGCTTATACGCTATGGGGAATTCTCAGGATCTGTTTGCGATGACAGCTGGGTTAGAACCTATCTGGACAGCCTGGAACAGGCCGATCAGTTAAAGGTCATTGATTACAGCCCGGCCGGACAAAACAGTCATCCTTTGAGTCTGCTCGAACCGGATTGTATTCCTGAACATGTCAGTCTGCTTCAGGGAACCTATCACTCCTCTGCCCGACAGGATCAAAAACCTCTTAATTCTTTCCGGCCTATAGCTCTTGCTGCCAGCCTGCTGGCCAGTTTTGCAGGTTACCAGTACAGTCTGATCAGTCAGACCGAAAGCGAAGCAAAAGCCATTCAGCTACAAACAAAAGAGCTGTACAACCAGCTCTACCCAGGCGAAAGATTGATCAGACCAGTTTTCCAGTTAAAACAAAAACTCATAAACCTGAAGAGCAGCCAACACCAATCTGAAACCTTTTTAGTAACACTCAATAATGTCGCACCCATCATAAGTAGCACTAACCAAATCAAAATTCAGTCCAGCCACTATAGCCATGCACAGAGCAAGCTGACCTTGACAGTAACTGCTGATTCCATAAGTTCACTGACTGACTTAAGAGATGCCTTGAGTAACATCCATCAGACACAACTCAGGTCTCTTGAGTCGAATGACAATAAAGCTAAAGGAATACTTGTTATAAATTGAGCGACCGCAAGTAATGCCATTTCTTAATACAGAATTAAGTATTGTTCATGGTAAAGGAATACTTAATGTCACCGCTGGTTATTGTGACCTGTAGTCGCTGACTGCTCACAACAGCCTTAAATGTAAAGTCCACTCCTCGGTAGTTTTGCCGACCTGTCAGATGATATTCGCTCTGACCACCCTGATCGCTCTGATCAGGACAACCTGAATCTTTAGGAAAGAAATCCAAATTGATACCACTAGGTATACTATCCAGTGACCCTCCGGAACAGCCTTCAGATATTCCAGCACCACCAAGACCAAGTGCAGGAACCTGCCTCATTGGTGTAGCATCTGCACTTCTGACTTGAGAAGGTTGTTCAGATGAAAAGCTAACGGCTATTTCAGCTCCCTCCGACGGAGAAGGAGAAGAAAAATAAATAATGACGAGTGACCTAAGTGACGTCACTCTGGCTTGATCACCAAATGGAAATTGATCAGAAAAATTAGCATTTTCTGTTTCGTTCTTACCTTTGTAGACTTCACCATTCGGACGCCAGGCAAAAGCATTTGAGATCATCAACTGCAATGTAATAAATAAAATAATTTTTCTTCGAATCATAAATCAAGCCCGAACAATACGTAATTCAGGCCAAGTTTAGACAATCGAAAACGGACTGTTATCTTTTCTGAAGCTGCTCAATAATCTGTTGCTGATTTTTCAACAGATCAGAATTCGTTGAATTCAAACCCCACAATTGCCAGATAACAGCAGCCTGAACGACCACCAAAGTGACAATAGCCATACGAACCTTTGACTGACCTTCCCTAATGGTTTTCAGTAGCCCCCCAACAATTGAGCGACGCTGGGAGTTCAGTTCGGTCGTCATTACATGCTCAAAATGTTCAAGCATTTTCTGGGTTTCTTTGACAATCTTGCCAGTCTGGTCTGCATTTTTTGTGTGCAGCTGTTCTGTCTGCTGAACAGCACTCATACTTAAAAAAGGCTTAATATGGTTCAGCCACAGACTGACCATGTCACTACCATCTACTTTCAATCGCTCTGTTTCTACACGAACCTGCACAGGAGGTTCAAGTCTTTTGGCATCAATTCGCTTTTCTTCACCCGCCTGATCACTTGTTGACTTAACATTGGCCTGTTTGGCGTTATCAGCAACCAGACCCAGTTTAAAGAGTGACTCTCTCAGCTGCCTTTTCTCAACACCTTTAGGCACAACATCAACAGCACCCAGCGCACGAGCCTGACTGACATACATATTACCTTCCTGCGAGGTGTACATCATGACAGGAATAGTGGCCGTCATGGGGTTATCCTTAACCACTTTTACCGCCTCGAAACCATTCATATCAGGCATATGATGATCCATAAAGATAATATCGGGCTTATTATCCTTTAGAAATTCAATAGCCTCCTCTGCCGAGTAAACAGAGTCGGCTTCCAGGTCAAAACTGTCCAGCAAGTTAGCCAGTACTTTACAGGCAACCTTCGAGTCATCAACGATCAGGGCTTTACGAGGCAGTGCTTTGTGAGGCATCAAAACGCTCCGGTTTCGGCGTCCATAATTTTATAAGGGTTAGCATACAGAGTGTGTCGTTTAAGACAGTTCCGACTTTTCCCAGTGCATTCCGTTAGAAACGAAGAAAAGCAGAACAACTTAAGCAGTAAACTTATTCAATAGGATTTTTTTGATAGTATACGATGAATCCTCCTAGCATCAGAGTAAACTCATCACATTTTGACGTGCCTGACTCTGGTAGAGTCAGGCAGTATAATTTAACCTGACCTTTCTTGGTCAAAGCTATAAAACTAAGCTGTAATATCAACGAATGAGCTTTGACACCGTTCTGAATTCATCCACCTCAGCTGTTTTCATTAACTCAAACAATGCCATTTCAGTGCAGGTCAACTCGATATTATTTCGTGTCATTTTGTTCAGTGCCAGATCTCGATTGGCCGTAAGCCTTGAAGCAACGGCATCCGCTACCACCTGAACATCATAGCCATTCTCAGCCAGTTCCATAGCCGTCTGATAAACACAGATATGCGCTTCGATACCCACTACCAGCACCTGCTTTCTTCCTGTGTCAGCCAGAGCTTTATTAAAATCACTTGAACCACAACAACTGAAGCTTGATTTGGCTACAGGTTGCTGTTCCATCAGCAGTTCAGCAATTTCCGGAATCGTAGCACCCAGCTTCTCTGGTATCTGCTCTACCCAGATAACAGGCACGCCAAGCGTTTTTGCTCCCGCCGTCATGGCCACAAGATTTTTATACAAAGCCTCACGTTCGGCCATCAGTGTGGCCAGTTTTCCCTGTACATCAACAACCGTCAGAACCGTATTATTGACTTCGAGCATCCTGAATCTCCTTTTAACGCACCTACTACTGGACCAGCAGCCTTCACTTCTCTTTTATACCGCCGACAATCGCAACATGGAAACTAATCCGTTTATTCCGGCAGGCTTATGACCGAATCGATCAGACCACCCTCTTCTGGCAGGAGTACTCATACTACTCCCACTGGTAAGCCAAACTCGAGAGCAAAGGGAAAAACAGGCGCCAGAGATGTGGAAGCCTGTGATCATTCGCCTTTGCTAGCGGGGCCGGAGGGTGAGCTGAATCCTGCGCCAGAATCCGAATTAACCAACCTGCATAAGCGCGACATAAAACACAAACCGCCTACATTCCGTGTTCGCACTCAGAGTGATACTGGTCAGGAAGAGCTTCAGGGCTCTGACCATGAAAGCAAACGCTCATTAGGCGATCACAACAATATTGATGAAGATATATTCTACGATGCACGAACTACACAAACTCCAGAGTTTGAGGAAGACCCTGATTTTGTCGATGCACTGACAGAACTCTCGTCTGACGACTACGCTCCCGAATCAACTCCACAGGCAAGTGGCAGTAAAGAAGCAAGTAGTAAAAAGCGTATCGATCCATCAACCGGTCAACCTGCTCCTGCCGGGAAGACGTTGGCCAGAGCTCAATCTGCAGGCAGTGAGAAAGGCAGTAAAACAGAACGCGCCTTTGCGGCTCTTCTTGCCTGGGGGCTTAACCGCGGCAAGATACGGGCAAAAATTTCAACTCAGTCTACCAGAGCTGTGCAAACCATTAAGGACCAGGTTAAATCACTGACAAAACATTCAGGTCGTACTAAAAGGATCCAGAGTAAAGAAGAGTTAAGAACCCTTAAAGCCCAGAAAAAAGCCGCTAAAAAATCCAGTAAGAGTGAAGCGGTCAGTTATCTGAAAATGCTTAAGGCATTTAAAAAAATCCATGCAGGAACAGCCCAGCGTCACGACATGCACCTGGAAAGTCTGTCACTGGCTAATGGCCAATATAACCTATCCAATGTTGATCTGGGGGTTACCCAGGTAAAACTGATACCAACTGATGATGGAAAAATACGGCCTCAAATTACCGCAGATATCAATGGCATACTGGAAATTCCTCTGCCGGGACAGGCCCCCCTTAAAGTTCGTCTGAATATGAAGGACGTCCAGATCAGTCTTGAAGGGCGACTGGTACCTGCTGCCAATGCCTGGATTGGCAGTTATGGACTGAAAGACACTCTGTCACAACTTCAAAAAATTCGTGGTGATTCAGGAGGCTTGTTTAACCTCAGGCACATAGGCGTCAAGGCAGGAGCAATCCATGCCACTTTGCTGGACCCACAACCAGAGACACTGTCAGCCTTCAGAAAGCGACTTGGGTCTACTCGGGGTAGAGCGATTGACCGGTTATTCGTCTCTTTGGGATTACCGTTAAACATTGAAGTAGCTGATCTGCAAGTCAACGTTGAGCACGACTCTCAACCTGCAAGCAGTTTACTCAAAGTGCGCCGGTTAAAAAGTGACTATGTACCGCCAAAAACCGGAACCCGAGATAAAGATACGCCCCACGGGCGAGAACTTTCTATTCACGCGGACCGCATTGAAGTTCGAACCGACGGTCTCTCAGAGCAACTTATAGATACCGCAAAACTGCTTGCTACCGAAAACATGCTGATTCTGCCAGGCACTGCTCATCCGGAAGGCAGTCCACTGGCGGCTCTGGCTGACAAATCCACGCATCTGGAAGGCCATGTAAGCGACTTCAACCTTACTCTGGGGCGGGAAGTAAAACACAATGGTCAGAAACTTGAGCTGACTGGTAAAGACACTCTTGAAGTTCATACAGGCCCTTTTGTTGTCTATAACGAAGGTAAGGCACATTTTTCAGTCACGGGTGATTCCGTGACACTGGTTGCAGGCAGAAAGGATGTTAGAAGCAGCTTTTCACTGACAGCGAAGCAGTGCGAAGCATCTGGCAATATTAAGCAGGCTTTACCGAAGCAAGCCGGCCATGTTGACCTGAAAGGAGATATCACAGCGGAAGAGTTTCACCTCAGCAGATTAGTCGATGGCGATGAAAAGGATATTGAAGTCAGTACACGGGGCTTAACCGTAAAAACAGACGATCGCGCCTCGCAAATCGCTATTGGCAAAACCGAGGTAACCCTGCCCTCCGTAATGTCTGCTGAAGTGGAAAGCCTTAAGCTGGTCACCCGATCCGAAAAAAACTCAGCGCAGGCAAAACTGGTAGTGGGTACGACAACGCTGAAGTCTGACGAACGGCTGGCTGTCAAAAGCGAGACCCGGAATTTTATTATTCCTGTTGATGGTGAAGTTACAACGACCGGTACATCCATCGAATGGCACAAAAAAGCTGAAGGAGAACATGGTCAGACAACTCAGGAACTGATGATCAAACCGGGTACGACACGATTCAAGAATATCTGTCTTGATCAATTACGCATAGAAGAAGGTAAGCTGGATCTTGACGATAAGTTGACCGGAGAGCTGGTTCTGACGGGGCTCGAATTTAATGGCAGCCAACTACTCAGCGAAAGCTCTCCTATCCCCAAGAAAGTACGTGACAAAATTCCTGAATTCCTACTTATGAATCGAAGTCTCAGATTATCACTTAAACTCCCTGTCAAAGAGGGAAAAATTGATATGTCTCAGGCTCAGATCAAGGGATTCCAGTTTGATCATCAGGGAGCCAATAACAACAGCTGGACAGGAGCAGGAACAAAATTTTTACTGGACAAAGCCGGTGACCATTGCTCCCTGCAAAAAATTACTGTCAACAATGGCAGAGCCTGGGTAGAGATTGATATTGCCGGTTACCCCGTCTGGCTACCTACTCTAAAAGTACCTGGTTACAACGCCAAGGATGACAATACCATTCACCTGCCAGAGCTGCTCCATGGTCTGTCCGGCGCTCATATGGCTCAGTTGACTGACATAGAGAATCGCTTGATCAGAAACGCAGAAACAGGTGATCTTGAGGCAGTTTATGAAATGCTTAACTACTGCGACAGCGTTGACTCTGAAAAAAGCTGCCTGATACTGAAACGATTAGATATCAACCCATGGTTGAATGATAAAAGTGAAAATGCTGCAGACAAAATTGAAGCTTTGGTGCAGCTTAACCCCTATTTTCGTCAATACCCGGAAATGGCCGGCAAGGCTTTAGCCATGAGCCTTCACCCTGCCATTCCGGTGAGTCAGGGTGATATTGATTATTTCACCCAGAAAGCCATCAGAAGCAGGCTAAACCCAACCACTTTAGCAGCACTTTATGCCAAACTGGGAGACTATGACACCGCCTACGATGTTGTAAGAACTGCCTCTGAAAAGTACCCATCTGATGCCAGCTACGCCTATGCAACAGCAAAAACAGCAGATGCCTGTTTGTCCCATTTGCCTAAAGCAGAGAAAACAAAAGAGACGGTACATCAATATGAACAAGCTATCGTCCGTAGTTTTGTTCAAGCCGCAAGACTAGGGCACAAAGAAGCCGTAGTACAACTCAATATTCGTGCTCAACAGGGAAATCCGCTTGCCCGAATAGGCCTGGCTGGCCTTCTACTGACAAAATACAAAGCCCCTGTCAGCTTCTATGAAGCTATGAGCTGGCTTGAACCTCTCGCTGGAAATAATGAAGACCCCATAGCTCAGAAAATGGCTTTAGATACTCTGCAACGGCGGGCCAGAAATGCGACCAAAATATTCTTGCATGCAGAAGAAAATTCTGACGACCTCTTGGCCGAAGAACTGTCCAAACTGGGCACAATAAAGGAAACCGAGCTTTCTGGTAAAAAACTCTACTTCTGGGGCTTGCGATATTTATACGGTATTGAAGGCGTAAAGCAGAATGAGAAGGAAGCAAAAAGACTGCTTCTTCTTGCAATAAAAGAAGGCGTCAAGCAGGCAGAGACGCACCTGCTTGTTGTCAACAGACTGCAGGAAACTGCAGTCTGATATCCGTCAACTATCAGCTTTTTACGGAAGCCTTTAATGAGGCTGCTTTCCAACTCTTCAACAGATCATCATAGTTAACAGTTTCACCCTGAGGCTTCTCATTAGAGAGTTTGGCCTTGGGCGCACCTGGCTGACTCAACCAGTACTCGGCGTCTTTTTTGGCATTCAGCTTAGGACCACATTCGCCCTGAACACCGGCACGTTCCAGACGCTTGAGCACCTTGTCCTGTGCTGATGCCAGACCATTCAGTGCCTGCTGAGGTGTTTTCTCACCACTGGCGGCTTCTGCAACATACTGCCACCAGAGCTGAGCCAGCTTTGGATAGTCAGGTACGTTGGTGCCTGTCGGAGTCCACTCTTTACGGGCAGGGCTGCGATAGAACTCGACCAGACCACCCAGTTTCGGAGCGATATCGGTCATTGCCTGAGAGTTGATATCGGACTCACGAATCGGTGTCAGACCCACCAGCGTCTTCTTCAGAGAAACCGTCTTGGCAACAGTAAACTGAGCATACAGCCAGGCTGCCAGACGCTGTTTTTCAGGGGTAGAGTTCAGGAAGGTCCAGGAACCGGTATCCTGATAGCCCAGTTTCATACCTTCCTGCCAATAAGGTCCTTTAGGAGAAGGCGCCATACGCCACTTTGGAGTGCCGTCGTCATTCATTACCGGCAGACCTTCTTTGGTCATATTGGCGGTGAACGCGGTATACCAGAAAATCTGCTGAGCAATATTACCCTGAGCCGGAACAGGACCCGCTTCAGAGAAGGTCATACCCTGAGCTTCCGGTGGTGCATAAGCCTTCATCCAGTCAACGTATTTGGTGGTGGCATAGACGGCTGCCGGGCCGTTAGTGGCACCACCTCGTTCAACACTGGAACCTACAGGACTGCAGCCTTCTACACGAATGCCCCATTCATCAACAGGGAAACCGTTTGGCAGACTCTTGTCGCCTGCACCAGCCATAGAGAACCAGGCATCAGTAAAGCGCCAGCCCAGTGATGGATCTTTCTTGCCGTAATCCATGTGACCATAGACACGCTCACCATCAATGTTCTTCACATGCACCGAGAAGAATTCGGCGATGTCCTCATAGGCAGACCAGTTCTTGGGTACGCCGAGCTCATAACCATAGATATTTTTGAATTTGGTCTTCAGGTCTTTACGGGCAAACCAGTCGGCACGGAACCAGTATAGGTTGGCAAACTGTTGATCCGGCAGCTGATAAATCTTGCCGTCAGGACCAGTGGTGAAATCCAGACCAATAAAATCAGGCAGATCCAGTGTTGGCAGAGTGACGTCTTTCGCTTCACCGGCAATCATGTCGGAGATTGGCACAACCTTACCGTAGCGGAAGTGAGTACCGATCAAATCCGAATCATTGATATAGGCATCGTAGATGTTACGGCCAGACTGCATCTGGGTCTGCAGCTTCTCAACCACGTCACCTTCCTGAATCAGGTCATGGTTGACCTTGATACCAGTCACTTCTTCGAAGGCCTTGGCTAGAACCTTGGCTTCGTATTCATGGGTGGTAATGGTTTCAGAAGCCACATTAACTGTCATACCACGGAAAGGCTTGGCCGCTTCGGTAAACCAGGCCAGTTCTTTCATCTGCTCTTCTTTGCTGATGCTGGACTCGGTGAACTCGTTTTTCAGCCATTTCTGCGCAGCATCCGAATACTGGTCGGCGAACGCCTGCAAGCTTCCCCCTGCCAGCGATATAGCGACACTCAGTAAGAGCGCCCTGGGTGTTTTTTTATTATTTTTCATTATCAACCTCTAACATGAATTCCGGACGATGCGAAATCACGCAGTGCCCAAGGTGTGCCGGCCGAAACCGGCTATCTTTGATTGCTGTGGGGTTCAGCAACTTCCAGATTTCTCTTTTGCCAGAGCTGATTTCAGCCCCAGCGCAATACAATCGCCAGCCATACTGCAGAAACCGCCAGCGCAATCCAGAGACTGAGCTCCGTCAGCCCTAGAAACATCAGGTGAATATAGGCGCTGCTTAGCAGGCCAATAAACAGTCGGTCTCCGCGACTGGTTTCAATGGGCAGAAAGCCTCTTCGTTCGGTGCTGGGGCATCGAAGCTCCCAGACCGTCATGGCAATCAGCATGCAGGCTATAACACCGAAAAAGACGGCAGTCGTTTGTGTCCAGGCCATCCAGCTCATGGCATGTCTCCTTTTATCTTTCTAATGTCTCAGACACGCCCGAGCGCAAAACCCTTGGCCACATGATTACGGACAAACCAGATCACCAGCAGTCCAGGCAGAATGGTCAGTACACCGGCGGCTGCCAACACGCCCCAGTCGACACCGGTTGCGCCTATGGTTCGGGTCATAATGGCCGCAATAGGTTTAGCCTCTACTGACGTCAGGGTTCGAGCCAGCAGCAGTTCGACCCAGGAGAACATGAAGGCAAAGAAGGCCGTTACTCCAATACCCGAACGGATCATCGGTAAGAAAATACGCACGAAAAACCGTGGAAAGCTGTAACCATCGATATAAGCCGTTTCATCAATCTCTCTTGGCACTCCGGACATAAAGCCTTCCAGAATCCAGACCGCCAGCGGCACGTTAAACAGACAGTGCGCCAGGGCTACTGCAATATGGGTATCAAACAGACCCACTGAAGAGTAGAGCTGGAAGAAAGGCAGCAGAAATACCGCAGGTGGCGCCATTCGGTTGGTCAGCAGCCAGAAGAACATCTGTTTGTCGCCCAGAAACTTATAGCGACTGAAAGCGTAAGCTGCAGGCAAAGCCACCAGCAGGGTAATCACCACGTTCATGCCGACATAGGTCATGGAGTTGAAGTAACCCATATACCAGCTTGGGTCAGTAAATATGACTGTGTAGTTTTCCAGCGTGAATTCTTTCGGCCAGAACGACAGCTCTCCGGTAATCTCCTCATTGGTCTTGAACGACATATTGAGCAGCCAGTAAATCGGTACCAGTACAAAAAGAATGTAAAGCGTGATACCGAAAGCTTTGGTTTTAGACATTGGCATAACGTATTCCTTACTTCCTTTTATCCAGATGGGTAATCGTGGTGAAGAACAGCCAGGACACCAGCAGTACAATCAGGAAATAGATCAGCGAAAAGGCAGCAGCAGGACCCAGATCAAACTGACCTATTGCCATTTGGGTCAGGGTCTGGCTGAGGAATGTCGTAGAATTACCAGGACCACCACCGGTCAGAACAAAAGGCTCGGTATAGATCATAAAGCTGTCCATAAACCGCAGCAGCACACCTATGATCAATACGTTCTTCAGTCTTGGCAGTTGAATAAATCGGAAGATGGCCCACTTGGATGCACGGTCGATACGAGCGGCCTGATAAAAAGCTTCGGGAATAGCTCTCAAGCCCGAATAGCATAATAAGGCTACCAGTGATGTCCAGTGCCAGACATCCATCAGCAGCACAGTAAACCAGGCATCCATCGGGTTAGAGGCATAGTTGTAATCGATCCCCAGACTGTTTAATCCCCAGCCAAACAAGCCGATATCCGCCCTGCCAAAGATCTGCCAGATGGTTCCAACCACATTCCATGGAATCAACAGAGGAATAGCCAACAGAATCAGTGACAGGGATGCCATAGCACCGCGAGTCGGCATCATCAGCGCTACCAGAATCCCCAGCGGAATTTCAATCAGCAGTACTGAGCCGGAAAATATAAACTGCCGCAGCAAAGAGTCATGAAGTCTTGGGTCCTGCAAGACCTCTTTGTACCATTCAGCACCGACAAAATAGGCGCTGTTCTGGTCAAAGATATCCTGCACGGAATAGTTGACCACCGTCATCAAAGGGATAATGGCCGAAAAAGCCACCAGCAGAAATACCGGTAGTACCAGCAGCCAGGCTTTATTGTTTTCTGTTTTATTCATTGTTCGCTGCCCTGCACTTCAACCAGATATTCATCCACATAAATTTTCAGCCACTGCTCAGGAAAGCAGGCATAAACCTGACCATCAGTCGCTTGATAATCTTCATCGACAATGGCTTTCAGGGATTGCTTTCCAAGTTCAAGCGTCAGAACCTTATGAGTACCCAGATCTTCGATATGTTTAACACTGCAAGGCAATGCACCATCCATAGGCTGCTCCTGCAGACAGATAAACTCGGGGCGAATGCCCGCCTTGATATTGGTTGAACTACCAGAAGCAGAAGCAGAAGCGAGAGACTGCAAAAGATCATCACTGAGCAGCAATTCCATACCGTCAAACTGAATACCCTTTTCGGTCAGCTGGACATCGATCAGGTTCATACCTGGACTGCCAATAAAGTACCCGACAAAAGTGTGAGCCGGTTGTTCAAACAGTTCTCTCGGAGTGCCAAACTGTACGACCTGCCCTTCGTACATCACGGCGATTTTGTCTGCAAACGTAGAGGCTTCCAGCTGATCATGGGTGACATAGACCATGGTGATATTGAACTGCTCGTGAATCTGCTTGAGTTTACGCCTCAGCTTCCACTTCAAATGCGGGTCGATAACCGTCAAAGGTTCATCAAACAGAATGGCCGAGACATCATCACGGACCAGGCCACGCCCCATGGACACCTTTTGTTTCTCATCGGCAGTCAGGTTGCTGGCTTTTCGCTTCAGTAGATCCTGTAAATCAAGGATATCTGCCACTTCAGCGACTTTTGCTTTTACTTTGTCCTCACTGACTTTCTGGTTTCTGAGTGGAAACGCCAGATTGTCAAACACCGTCATTGAGTCGTACACCACAGGGAACTGAAACACCTGGGCGATATTTCGATCTCGAGTATCCGTTTCGTTCACTTTTACTCCGTCAAACAGCACCTCTCCTTCAGAAGGCGATAGAAGGCCGGAGATAATATTCAACAGTGTGCTTTTACCGCAGCCGGAAGGCCCCAGCAGCGCATAGGCACCACCCTGCTCCCAGGTATGATTCATACGGCGTATTGCGTAATCTTCCGGGCCACTCGGAGTATTGCTGTAGGAATGAGCCAGCGACTTCAATTGTATTTCAGCCATATTTTTCTTAACTGCCTCTTACTGGCTCTCAGCTTTAAAGCCAAGCGTATTAAAACTAAGTGGATTAAAACCGGGTGCCTGTACCAGCTTGCCGTCCATATCAAATACGAACAATCGATGGGTAGGCAGATAGACTTTCACCGGCGTATCTGTGTGATATTCGTGAACACCGGACAGCTGCAACACCAGATTGAACAGGTCATTTCTCACATGCAGAAAGGTTTCGGAGCCACTGATCTCGGCCAGCTCAACCATCATCGAAAGCTCAAGATCGTCATCATTGTGGGGAACAAGGCCGATATGATTCGGACGAATACCAAACTGATACTGTCCTGCAGGAAGACGCTTCAGATCTCGATCCAGCGGAAAGTGAACACTCTGGTCAAAGGTCACCTCACTGTTATCTACCTGCCCTGGCAAGAGGTTTATGGGCGGTTCGCTGAACAGTTCTGCAGCCTGGATGGTTTCAGGACGTCGGTAAACATGAGGAGCAGAACCTGTCTGAATCATTTTGCCTTCGTGCAATAAAGTGGTTGTGCCACCTAAAGCCAGTGCTTCGTTAGGCTCAGTGGTGGCATACACGGCAATGGTTTTTCGAATACGAAACAGTTCTCTCAGCTCTTGTCGCAACTCTTCACGGAGCTTGTAATCAAGGTTAACCAGCGGTTCATCGAACAAAACAAGCTGTGCATCTTTAACCAGTGCTCGCGCCATAGCTGTACGCTGCTGTTGACCACCTGAAAGCTCCAGAGGAAGACGGTCAAGAAATTGTTCGATATGCAGCAGTTCAGCCGTTTCTTTCACTCTTTTCTGAATCTCGCTGTTACTGGTTCCTGCCAGCCGCAGTGGTGAAGCGATATTTTCAAAGACGGTGAGATTGGGGTAATTGATAAACTGCTGATACACCATGGAGATATTGCGTTTCTGCACCGTAACACCGGTAACGTCATTGCCGTCCACCAGTACTCTGCCACTGTCGGGTTTATCCAGTCCGGCCATCAGGCGCATTAACGATGTTTTACCCGCCAGCGTTCTGCCCAGTAAAACATTAAAGGAACCCGGCTCCAGGTTCAGTGAGACATGATCGATATGGGTAGCCCCATCGACGACACGATGAACGTTTTCCAGTGTCAGCGACATACATGGGTCTCTTTTATAATTATTCTTTAACCGCAACGACTATTCACAAAACATCGTTTACGAACATTGATACTCTCCTTTTAAGCTAAGCGATAAGTATGCCAATTGTTTCAAAATCATGAATTATGAAACTTTCAGGCCTGCATACCGCAGATAAACGGGTAAAAGCGATCTAACGTGATGAATACCTGTAAATGATCAATCTCAAAGAACTGTTCATTTTTTTGTTGACCGTGAACAAATGTGAACATATAAATTGAACAACTGTTTGAGTTTCACACAAGGAAATGACAGCAGAACCTGGCAGTAACGATCAGAATAACAATAAGAAGTGAATGGTCAGCAATGATAGACAGCCAACAGATACAGAAGGAACTGATTGCCGATTCGTGGGAACGCTGTCGTCAATTTGGTTTGCAGCAAAACAACATACCCTGCTTTCAACAACCTGAAACAGGCACTTTGAAAGAGTTACTCCATAACAACCAGCTATTAATCAACACCACCTGCAACGAAGTATTGCCCTACTACGAACACATACTGTCGAACAGTCAGTGTCTGATTCTTCTGACGGATCAGCAGGGGCAGGTACTGGAAAACTGGGGGGATAAGCGATTTCTAAACAAGGATCACAAAGCCTTCTTCCAGACGGGTATACACTGGCCAGAGCAGTTGCAAGGAACCAACGCAATAGGAACCGCTCTGGCAACCGGGAAATCCGTTCAGATAAAACGTGATGAACACTACCTGAAAGCCAATCGCTATATGACCGGGTCTGCTGCGCCGGTTTTCGATGCCGAACGACAGTTGATAGGTGTTCTTGATGTTTCCAGTGACAGCTATCTACCACAGTCGCATACGCTCGGAATGGTCAAGCTGATGACGCAGTCAGTTGAGAACCGACTGATTATCAATAAATTTCAGAAGCAGTATTTCCTGCTCAGCTTTAATACTCATCCTGAAACCATCGACAGTCCCTGGGCCGGTTTACTGGCCTTTAACAGTGAAGGTCTGATTCTTGCCGCTAATCGCAGAGCCGAACATATTCTGGAAATGAGTCTGCTGTTGTCAGATATCCGTAGAGTATTTGATCTGTCACTGTCTGAGCTTAAACAAGCATCTTCGGATAAGCCCAACAGTTGGACAGCTCTTGAGAAATACCAGATGTATACAAGAGTATGTACACCCGCGGATCAGCTTTCTGTACGACAAAAGCCATCTACTACTATCACATCTATCAAAACACCCAACACATCATCAAGGTCAGGCATCAATATCGATAGGCTGGAATTTGGTGATCACCGGGTTCGCCGAGCCGTGCTGCAGGCACAGAAGGTCTTTGAGAAAGACATTCCGATTCTGGTTTATGGAGAAACCGGCGTAGGCAAAGAGGTCTTTATCAAGGCTTTGCATCAGCAAGGCTCTCGCAGTGACAAGCCTCTTGTGGCTGTTAACTGTGCTGCCATTCCTGCCGAGCTGATTGAATCCGAACTGTTCGGTTATGAAAAAGGGGCATTCACGGGTGCCAGCAGTCAGGGCTCTATTGGCATGATTCGCAAAGCCCATAAAGGAACCCTGTTTCTCGATGAAATTGGTGATATGCCGTTAAAAGCCCAGGCACGACTGTTAAGGGTTTTGCAGGAAAGGCAGGTTACACCTCTCGGTTCAACTCAAGCCTATCCGGTGGATATTAAACTGGTCTCTGCTACCAACCGCAGCCTGAAGCAGCTTGTAGAGCCGGGTGAATTCCGGCAGGACCTGTATTATCGAGTGAACGGCCTGTCAGTTACCCTGCCATCACTCAGAGAACGCAACGATCGTTCCAGGCTCTTTCAGGAAATCCACCAGCTCCACCGTAATCCTGAACAGCCTGATCAATTACCACAGGAGATTCTTGAGCTTTTTCTGCAACATCCCTGGCCCGGCAATATTCGCCAACTGGTTAATGTTGTTCAGGTGGCTCTCGCGCTTTCCGATGATGACCCCATCAGCAAATGGCATCTTCCTGAAGATTTCTTTGACGACCTTGGCAAGATCGATTCAGTCGAGGCTGACAGTCATGATTCAACAGAAAATAACGACAAAGAAACTCTCAGGGTATTCCAGCAACACAAAGGCAATATCTCACAGACGGCAAAAATACTGGGAGTTAGTCGTAACACCCTCTATAAGCGACTAAAGTCTCTTGGGATTAAACAATCAAAGATTTGAAACGATCGACTTATAATGGTGGTTCGATTTTTTCCCTGAATGGGGCATACTGACGACATTGTATAGATACGGTTGGTAACCATGGCGCAGCCACTTCGACAAAACCAGATACTGGAAATGATTCAACAGAAAGGCTTTGTAACCATTGATGAGCTGGTGGCTCACTTTCAGGTCACGCCGCAAACCATTCGACGGGATCTCAACCAGCTGGCAGCGGATGGCAGTATCAGCCGTCATCATGGCGGCGCCAGTTTTGAATCCAGCACCGTCAATACGTCTTACAACACCCGTAAGATCATGAATCTTGAAGCTAAAGAGCGTATCGCTGAAGCCGTTGCCAAAGCCATACCCGATGGCGCTTCGGTCTTTATCAATATCGGTACTACTACTGAAACCATCGCCAGAGCCCTGCTTAACCACAATAATCTGAATATTGTCACAAACAACATTCATGTTGCGTCCATTCTCAGTGCCAAGGAAGATTTTACGGTGATTATTGCCAGTGGCGAAGTCAGACATCGTGACGGCGGTATCGTGGGTGAAGCGACCCGGGACTTTATCGATCAGTTTCAAATGGATTTTGGTGTTATTGGCATCAGTGGTATAGATGATGATGGCACCCTGCTTGATTTTGATTATCGCGAAGTAAGAGTTGCCCAAAGCATTATCAATAACTCCCGTCAGGTGTTACTGGCTGCCGACCATTCCAAATTTGGCCGCAATGCCATGGTCAGGCTGGGCAATATTGACCAGGCCGATGATCTGTTTACGGATCAAACACCATCGGGTGATATCTGTAATCTGCTTGATGAACAGCAGGTCAAACTGCACATTGTATAGAGCTCATTAGCTCAACCAGTCTCCTAACCTCTCAATAGTTCTGCTCCAGAGCTGCTGCCACTGTTTTTATTGATGGCAATACCGGCCTGACTGATAGCAATGCCAGTCAGGCCTTATCTTCACTTACGTCCAACCTTCTCCTGCGAAGCTCTTTTCTACTCTCTCTTGATTGATCAATTTTGGGAGGAATTTGAATTTATTTTCTATAATGATTGATATTGTTCGCATTCGAACATTATAGTTAGCACATGAGTTTCAAAAGATATAAAAACAATACAACTCGAACAAGCCGCTATACGAAGCGGATTTAGCACGTATTTTTAGCACGCACTTATAGAGAGGAGCATGGCAATGGGCCAGAACCTGAACCACGATGACCCAAAGGGCTCTGATCATAAGAGCTCAGACCAGAAAAGCTATGACCTCATTGTTATTGGTGGTGGTATCAACGGCACCGGTATCGCAGCCGATGCCGCAGGTCGTGGCCTTAAGGTTCTGCTCTGTGAACAGGATGATCTGGCTTCTGCGACTTCTTCAGCCAGCAGTAAACTGATTCACGGAGGCCTGCGCTATCTGGAGCAATACGAATTCAGGCTGGTGAGAGAAGCTCTGGCCGAACGGGAAGTGTTACTTCGCAAAGCGCCACATATTATTAAACCGCTTCGTTTCCGACTGCCTCACCAACCTCACCTTCGTCCAGCCTGGATGCTGAGAGCCGGTTTGTTCCTTTACGATCATCTATCCCAGAGAACTACGCTGAAAGGCTCCCACGGCATACGGTTCGATCAGCAGTCACCCTTGGTTTCAGAAATTACAAAAGGCTTTGAATACTCTGATGCCTGGGTCGAAGATGCCCGTTTAGTGGTTTTGAATGCCATGGACGCCAGGGAACATGGCGCAACCATCAAAACCCGTACTCGCTGTATCAAAGCAGAGAGAATGGATGATCAATGGCAAGTGACGCTTCAGGATCAATTCAGTAATCAGCAAAGTTCATTTACCTGCAAGGCTCTGGTTAACGCTTCCGGCCCCTGGGTCAATCAAGTATTCGATCAGGCACTGGAGCTGACCACGCCCAATAAAATACGTCTGGTTCGCGGCAGTCATATCATTGTGCCAAAACTCCATTATCAGCCTGAAGCCTATATCCTGCAAAACACTGACAACCGTATTGTTTTTGTTATTCCTTTTGAACAGGATTTCTCACTGGTAGGCACAACCGATATAGAACATAAAGACTCTCTGAAACAGGTTCATATTTCTAAGGAGGAGAAGAGTTACCTGATTGATGTCGCCAACAGTTACTTTACCCGGAAACTGGATACTTCAGATATCATTCACAGTTACTCAGGTGTACGACCACTGCTGGATGACGAAGCTGACAACCCGCAAGCCATCACCCGTGACTATACATTAGAGCTAGAGGGGAGTGAGAGCACACCTCCATTACTGTCTGTCTATGGTGGAAAAATCACTACTTATCGTAAGCTGGCTGAAGCGGCTGTTAACAGACTGTCGCCTTTCTTTACTGATATGGATTCCCCCTGGACCGCAACGTCACCATTACCGGGGGGTGATTTTGAAAGTCGCCCTGTCCTTGAAAAAGAGCTGTCAGCCCAATACCCATGGCTTTCTGAATCACTCTGCATCCGTCTGGTAAGAAGCTACGGTACCTTCAGCCAGCAAATTCTTAACGGTGCTGAAAAGCTGGAAGATCTCGGTGAGCAAATAGGTGCTGACCTTTATGCCAGAGAAGTGGAGTACCTGATGAAACAGGAATGGGCCTGCACCGCTGAAGACATTTTATGGCGCAGAAGCAAGCTTGGCCTGCGGTTTACTGAACAGGAAAAGCAGAATCTTGATGGTTTGATCGATTCTTTGAATCACCGTAGTAAAGCGGCGTAATACAACGTTCTACTCTTTATTTATCTCGTCTGAGAGAACCACCTACCACTCGGTGAACTGTTAATGTAAAATTCGTTTGTCGATGAACCCAAAGGCACGGTCAGCAACAAACTGACCGTGCAAAACACCCTAGAGCTTTACTTTCCCTGTCAGGATATCCTTGAACATCACCCAGTCACCGATGAAGCTATAGACTGGGTACTGGAAAGTAGCCGGTTTGTTCTTCTCAAAACCAAAATGCCCAACCCAGGCAAATCCATAACCCACAACAGGTAGAGCCAGAAGATAGAGCCATTCCTGTGAGTATATAGTACAAGCCAGTAATACAAGGATCAGCAGGCTGCCTATAAAGTGCAGACGGCGGCAGATATCGTTTTCATGCTCACTCAAGTAGAAGGGATAAAATTCAAAGAAGGAGTTGTATTTTTTCATTATTATTGCTCCTGATTTTTTAAGCTCTAAGCTCTTTGTAATAACTCAATAAAATAGCTAGACGCTTGGTGGTGGCCAAACGAGCTCTTTCCCTGAACCCTGCATCGTCAGACGGTTCAAAGACATTTCTAATCTGTCTTCTAAGTGCCTGTGCATGTTGCCTCTTTCGCTCGGATTCACTTAGCTCAATCGCCCGTTTTTCTGGTAGGAAAAAGCCTTGGCTATTCCCTCTAACCAACAGGGCAGATTCTGGTTGGCCTATTTTTCTTGCTGATGCGGCAACGTAACGAATAGCCAGACCAATACGCCTGTCCTCCGATGTATTGGCATTCGAACCATGTACCAGCATAAAATGATGCAATGACATCTGCCCTGGCTCCAGGGTCATATAAACTGTTTTACTGACATCAATGTCACTGGCTGAAATCTTCTGCCCACGCGTTAACAGGTTATTTTTCTCATAGGTATTAGTCTGTGGACGAATACTCTTATGACTGCCCAGCTCCACTTTCATAACGCCTGATTCTGGTGTTGCAGGACTCAACGCCACCCATGCAGTAACAACGTCATCCGCCTCAACGCCCCAGTAGGCAGCATCCTGGTGCATGGATACAAAACTCTCTGAACCTGCCTCCTTGGTAAACAGGTTACTCATGTAGCAGAGAATATCCGGACCAATCAGGGACTCTACCGCGTCAAGAATTTTTGGGTGATGAACAATCTCATCTGCCCAATCATAAAGCAGGTAAGTCTTGTTACACTGACCACGATCCATGACATGTCCCTGCCGTGACTCCATACTCTCCAGCTGACTGCGAAGACTGGCCGCCTCCTCGGAACTGAAAACAGTTAATGGGAACAGACAACCTTCTGTCTGGTATTGCGCTATCTGCTGAGTTGATAAAAAGTGACTCATGACACAACGTCCAGTAAATGATTGCCCGTCAGAAAAACTCCGATGACAGCAGTCAGCGCCATTATTACCAGCAAACCCAGTCGCTCCCTGCTACCTGTTTTTGGATCCATACGAGTAAACAGCATCGCATAAGCATTACCGGCCATAAAACTCCAGCTAACAAGTAAGATTACCGCACCAAGAGCTGAACCAAGTGTAAAAGCTCCGATTAATAATCCTGCAGAGACCAGATAGTCATCCACCGATAGAGGCCAGTATTTATCGGTTTTAATCAGAACTAGAGTTTCACCAACCAAAACCGCTACCGCAGCAATAAAGGCCAAATAGAAGAGCAAGTCCAAAACAGTACCTTTTATTGTTGTTATTAATATAGGGAAACATTGTTATCCTATTTATTTTCAATGTCAATGTGACTTTCTAAATAGCAGAGATTCTCTCAGCCCTGTTGCTGGTATGTTTTTTCTATACAATAAGACACTCGACGGATAATCAGTCAGCTACCCATGAGAACCGATAAACGCCTGATCAGTGCAGAGGCACTGGAGAAATTACGACAAACCATAATCAGCAACTTTGCTGATGTTGACTTCAACCATGTCGGTATCAGGGATATCTGTCAGCAGTCAAACGTCAGCCATAAGACTGTTTACAAGTATTTTGGCAGTAAGGAGGAATTACTCTTTGCCTGTGTTCAGCCAGACCTTAAAGCTATGTGTGACCTGGCTGTTAACAGGGTAGAACAGGCTGTTTCTATCGATGCAAAAGTGAGTGCCTTTGCCAATGTTTTTTTTGATTTTTATCAGCAGAACCCAGCTATTGCCCGTATTGTCTATTTACAGATCCCACTCATTAACTGGATTACAAACGATAAGTTTGTTCAACGGGAAGTACATCAACTCTTTGCAGCCATCATTACCCTTGGCCGGAAGCAAGTTCAAAATACTCACGAACTGACTTCAGAAGAACTGGTCGATGCCATACTGGGTATTTTAACGCGATTGATTGTTAAACAAGTTTCAGATAAACATCATGAATCAGATATGGCAGACACGAAAAAAACATTCATCTTATTGGTCAAGCGCCTATTAGCCTAGCTAAAGTAAGTAACGACGAAGGTTGCTATTTAAATTCCAGCGACCTATAAATCATGCGCTTCATATTCAGGTTGTTAGAGTTGAGAGTGTTAAGTTGTTCATAGCAGCCTTGAGTGTGGCGCAAAAATGGAACTGTGCAATAGGTAGTGCTTCAGACACGTTGATAGTGCATCCGGCTGATAAACTCTCCGATCACTTTGTCATGGAGCATTCCAGCGGCAAAATGACCATCGAATATCAGGAAGTTGAGGCAGAATTGAGTCTGAAGGGGTTGGAAGTTTAAGAATGATTTTCCCTAAATTTTCCCTATAAACGAAAAAGGGTTTCTAATTTAGAGACCCTTTTTTAGTGAAATCAATCACTTATCTGGTAGGCAGTAGCAGATTCGAACTGCCGACCTCTACGATGTCAACGTAGCGCTCTAACCAACTGAGCTAACCGCCTTTAATGCTGCGTATATTATCAATCTTCGGGATAAATGCAAGAGTGGCAAGCGCTTAGGTCAGCTGGGCATTCCGTTATAAAAGAGCATCATGTCAGCAATAAACCTTTTCATACTGTCATGCATTGCCGTAGATTCCGCTACAGATGGCAACAGCGTATAACGGCTGAACTCTTGTTTCAGTCTACGAAGCTGTTGGTAGTGAACCAAATGAGAATCGTCCATAGATAAGTTCTGGTTCACATGCACTAACAGAATGCTGAGGAAATGATGGGCAGACTGCAAATGATGAGGAATTTGAGTTCTATCTGTTGATGGGTTAACTGCAACATCAACGACCCAGTTCAGGTAGTTACACAAATATATACCGGCGTTTCTTTCGGGTATGTGAAGAAACTCAGATGGATGCTGACTGACTCCCGTTATCTGATTCATCAAAGAAGCCGGTAACTGAACTTTGTCCCGAACACCTTTAGAAGGTGGGGTTAAAGCAGCAATAATATTACTGATAGGTAAAGTCAGAAAAGCACTGGGTTCAAACCATTGCGGAAGCCCGGTTTCCATATTGATATCTGTTTCACGGCTATAAAGTAGTTCTTCTTTCAATTCTTGATCATTATTTGGAATACCTGAATGGCCTTTAGTAAAGTGCCAAGTATAATTATTAACACTGTGTGTCAAAGTAGACGTTTCTTCAAAAGCAAGACTCAACAGAGCAAGCCTTCCCCGATGCCTCTCCAACTTAAGCTCTACTTTCTCCTCAACGCCTCCTCCCTGCTTCTGCTCCGACAAACACCCTTCGACACTGACCTCCTCAAGAACATACAACGCCTCAAGCTGTTCTTTGACCAGCGAAACCAGCTTGCCTAATGCTTCCTTCTTATCCGCTGCTGCAGCTTCGTTTTTGACCTGGCAAAGCTCTGCCGCACACTGAGTCATTAGCCAGACAGCTTCCTGCCCTGTGATCGTTTCTCGAGCCATTAAATGATCTGACACCATCAACTTACCCAGCAGCTCCGAAGTGATATGAATACAATACTGAGGTGGCAGAACCCTTTTTTTCTCTGTTTTCAGGATTCTTTCATCACTTCCTACCTCGGGTAAGCCACTGCGAATGGGGTCAAATTCCACCCAGCCATCCTTATGTTTTTTTCTGTAATACTTTTTCACTTCCGAGTCATTTTTTTTATTATTTTTCTTAGTGTCCGGTGCAGAAATATCAGGAGCGTCTTGATTAACTCGCACCCTTTTCCGCTTTGCTCGAGCTAACTCCGACGGAATGGCTTCCCATCGATACTTGAATCGCGGGGCTAATTTCTTCAGGCCATTTAGATGATTGTCCGTATAATTCAGCCTATCCCGAATTGCCTGAATCTGAAGGTTAACCAGTTCATCCGTTGAACTGCGCAATTGAAACTCTGACAGTAATGCACAAAGATGAGAGTTATCTTCACGAAGCCGGGTTAATGATACTTTACCATCGGCTTCCATTCGGGCATTCCAGTAATCGAATGTCAGCGTATGAGCCGGAATATCTCCTACTTGAAAATCTTCCATCCAGGGTGGAGCGAAATCACCTAACTTATGTTGCTGCTCTGCATGAAGACTGTCTTCATCAAAAAAATGTTGATCCGCTTGGGGTATCTTCCACTTTTCATCCGTATGATTGAGAACCAGAGGCAGCGTACGCCACTTAAGCGGACACTCGCTCAGGCACTGATCCAGCCAGCTCCTGATCATTATCATTGAATCGGAGCCAAGGGTTCCATTTTTCTCAAACTCATCCAATTTTTTTAAACAGATAATCAGCCGGTTATAGGACCTTCCTTCACCATTAAGAAAGTCTTTTTTAGACTTTGCGTTACTGAAGTATTTAGAGAAGTACTTGAGATCGTTATATATTGTTTTCTGATCTAACAACCAGTCAGGGCAACGCTTAGGAAAGACCTGGTCAGGCTGTAGCTTCAGGCCAGCAGTAACAGGTTGCAATTGAAAGTCAGACAGTGGGCGAAGGCTCTTATGAATGCCTGAGCGTTCCGTTATTAGAGAAGGAGAGCATGATGACTCTGGTTCCATAGGTTCTGACTTAATGGGCTTTTGCCATGGCCCACCTGCTGCTCCGATTCCTTCAGAGTCCATTGCACCGATCCTTGATAGTATTCGATAAAATTTATCGGCAATGTCAGCAGGAAGCCCAGTTCCCTGTCAGTGTTTGAGAACTCTATCTCTCAGGCTGGCCATCTGGTCTCTCACCGCGGCAGCCTCTTCAAATTCAAGGTTGCGGGCGTGTTCCATCATTTGCTTCTCGAGCGCCGCTATCTGACGATTCAGCTCCTTAGGCGACATTTCGACATTGTACTCAGCAGCAGGCTCAGCCACTTTCCTGCTGGACTTGCCTTTCTTCTTGCCAACAATGACCGCGCCTTCAAGAATATCTTCAACGGATTTATGGACACTTTTGGGGGTAATGCCGTGCTCTTTATTGTGGGCCAACTGCTTTTCACGACGACGATCCGTTTCGTCCATCGCTCTCTGCATGGAACCGGTGATTCTGTCGGCATAGAGAATGGCTCGGCCATTAATATTTCGAGCACCACGGCCAATGGTCTGGATCAACGATCGATCGGAACGAAGAAAGCCCTCTTTATCCGCATCCAGAATCGCCACCAGCGACACTTCCGGCATATCCAGACCTTCCCGCAACAGGTTAATCCCGACCAGCACATCAAAGACACCGATTCGCAAATCTCGAATAATCTCGACTCGTTCTACCGTATCAATGCCTGAGTGCAGGTAACGACAGCGAACACCGTTTTCGTGCAGGTATTCGGTTAAGTCCTCAGACATTCTTTTGGTCAGTGTGGTGACCAGAACTCTGTCACCTTTAGCCACTGTCTTGTTGATCTCTGTAAACAGGTCGTCCACCTGTGTGGTGGCCGGACGTATTTCAATTTCAGGATCAATCAAACCCGTAGGCCGAACCACCTGATCAACCACCTGCCCCTGATGTTCCGCTTCGTATTTACCGGGGGTCGCAGAGACAAAAATGGTCTGTGGCCGTCGATCTTCCCACTCTTCAAACTTCATGGGTCGGTTATCCAATGCGGATGGCAAACGAAACCCGTATTCAACCAGTGTTTCCTTTCGGGAACGGTCGCCTTTGTACATGGCACCGATCTGCGGCACAGTCACATGGGATTCATCAATCACACAAAGTGCATTGTCAGGAAGGTAATCAAACAGCGTGGGCGGTGCTTCGCCTGGTTTATTACCAGACAGGTATCGGGAATAATTTTCAATGCCGTTGCAGTAACCCAGCTCTACCATCATCTCGATATCGTAACGAACACGTTGCTCGATTCGTTGTGCTTCCACCAGCTTGTTATTACTGCGTAACACTTCAAGACGTTCTTTTAACTCTTCCTTGATCAAATCAGTGGCATCAATAATAGTCTGCCTTGGTGTCGCATAGTGTGTCTTAGGATAGATAGTGACACGGGGCAGTTTACGAAGCACTTCACCGGTCAGTGGATCAAACTCACTGATCTGCTCTACTTCTTCATCAAACAACTCCAGTCGTATGGCGTTCTTTTCCGATTCCGCCGGAAATACATCAATCACATCACCACGCACACGATAGGTGGCACGGCGAAGTTCTGTGTCATTACGGGTGTATTGCAATTCGGCCAAACGTCGCAGTACTTCCCGCTGGTCAATCATTTCACCACGGGAAATATGCAACATCATGCTCAGGTAAGACTTGGGATCACCTAAACCATAAATAGCCGAAACCGTGGCAACAATAATGGCGTCTTCCCGCTCCATCAGCGCCTTGGTTGCCGACAGTCGCATTTGTTCAATATGCTCGTTTATAGAGGCATCTTTCTCGATAAAGGTATCTGAGCTGGGGACGTAAGCTTCCGGCTGATAATAGTCGTAGTAGGAAACAAAGTACTCAACAGCATTATCAGGAAAAAACTCCTTAAACTCACCGTAAAGCTGCGCCGCCAGCGTTTTGTTATGCGCCATGATGATAGTCGGTCGCTGAACCTTCTCGATGACATTGGCAATAGTGAAGGTTTTACCAGAACCGGTCACACCTAAAAGAGTCTGGCTGGCGAGGCCGGATTGAATACCTGTCAGCAGTTTTTTGATCGCTTCAGGCTGGTCGCCAGCCGGTTCGAACTTCGATAAAACCTTGAATACTTTTCCCATAGAGAGTCTTTGGCATCAAGCTGAGAATAATCAGCAAGCGTACCAGATTGTTCTAACTGGCGGGAGGTCAGCTGAAAAGCCTGCTGAATTCATCAAAGGAACTACTTTTAATTGACCTGAACGCAGTTTTGTGGAACTTTCCTGTAACGGTATAGAAATACGCAAACAAAAATTCCAATAAATCGTATTGAGGTCATTTATGTCCCGTTCTGCCATCAAGATTCGTCATTCATTACTGGCACTGGCCGTATCAGCATCGACACTTTCTATTTCCGCTCAAGCGGAAGAGCTGCGTCTTCTGACCTGGGGTGGTTATGCGCCACAGGAAGTGATTGACCAGTTTGAAAAAGAAACCGGCATCGAAGTTAAAGTCACCAAGTCCAATAACGAAGACATGATCTCCAAACTGCGTGCGACCCGTGGCGCAGGGTACGACCTGGTTCAGCCAAGCCAGGACCGTATTACCGGGGCCCAGAAAGAGTACCGGATTTATAAGCCTATCGATCTCAGCAAACTGAAATCAGATCGTTTTATTGCTTCCATGCTGGACGCCACTAAAAAGAATACCAGTGTTAAT
The DNA here is from genome assembly GCF_009653635.1 of Endozoicomonas sp. OPT23. GTDB lineage: Bacteria > Pseudomonadota > Gammaproteobacteria > Pseudomonadales > Endozoicomonadaceae > Endozoicomonas_A. Next base: position 372,477 of record NZ_PPFD01000006.1, read on the forward strand.
GGCAAGGTCTATGGGGTTCCACACATCTGGGGCACCAGTGGCCTTATTGCCAACTCAGACCAGCAGAATCTGAGCTTCAATGATCTTTGTTCCGATGACTACAAAGGCAAAGTGTCCTACCGTTTGAAACGCCCGACCCTGATCGGCTTTGCTTTTGCCATGGGTGAAGACCCGTTTGCGGCTTATAACGATCAGAAAAAGTACGCTGAGATCCTCGGTCGTGTTGAACAGAAACTGATTCAATGCAAGAGCAATGTTAAAGCCTACTGGAGTGGTGGTGACGCCCTGATTAACCTGCTCAGGAGTGGCGAAGTCACTCTGGCTATGGGTTGGGATGCCGGCGGCTGGAAGCTGCACAAGGAAACCGGAAAGATCAACTTTGTTGCACCCAAGTCCGGTGCTCTGGGCTGGATTGATACCTTCGCCCTGCCCGCCAAAGGCAAAAACGACGAAGCGGCCTACAAGTGGATCAACTTTGTGATGCAGCCTGAGATCGCCGCCAAGATCACTGACTCGGCCGGTAACTTTACTGCCTCTGTAGGTGCTGAAAACTATGTTAACAAGGCGCTCAGCAACAGCTACAAGATCAGTTACAACCAGACCAGTCTCGACAACATCAAATGGTACCCACCCGTGCCTGCCGGTCTTGAACAGCTGGAAGGTAAGACACTGGATCGCATCAAGGCTGCCCAATAATTTGGGTTCCTTAACTTTCCTATAGATTCATTCTCGTTCATCAGACCGCCAGCTTTTGATGGCGGTCTGCCTCGAGAAGAACAATAAGAAGCACATTGAAAACGTACATTCATAAGTGCGTTGAGAAGTTCAACAGGAAGTAATTGATGTCTGTCACTCCAGATCTTGAATGTCGCGGGATCAACAAATCTTTTGGTCAGTTTCAGGCCGTTAACGATGTCTCTTTCAGCATTCCTGCCGGCTCGTTCTTTTCTATTCTTGGCCCTTCCGGTTGTGGAAAAACCTCCTTACTGAGAATGCTGGCCGGGTTCAGTGAACCGGATAGCGGTGAAATCCTGATCAAAGGCAAATCGGTTAAGGGAATTCCGCCCAATAAACGCCCGGTGAATATGGTGTTTCAGCATCTGGCCCTGTTTCCCATGATGAACGTCGGCGACAATATTGCCTATGGTTTGAAACGCCGTAAGGTTTCTGCTCAGGAACAACAGCGACGGGTTGCCGACGTACTGGAACGCATTGGTTTGCCGGGAATTGAAAAGAAATCCATCGATCAGCTGTCCGGTGGCCAGAAACAACGTGTGGCCATTGCCCGCTGCCTGATTCTGGAACCTGCCCTGCTGCTGCTCGACGAGCCCCTTGGCGCCCTTGATTTGAAACTGCGTGAGCAGATGAAAATCGAACTGAAAACCTTGCAGCAAACGTTCGGTACGACCTTTGTTTATATTACTCACGATCAGTCTGAAGCCATGGTGATGTCGGATCAGGTTGCAGTAATGAACCATGGTCGTTTTGAACAGGTCGGTTCACCTCAAACACTTTACTATCAACCTGAAACGCCTTTTGTGGCGGGTTTTGTTGGCAATAATAATCGACTCAGCGGTCAGGTCATTAAAACAGCAAAAGATTTTATACAAGTCAGTACTGAGTCCGGACATATATTCCACACGTCATCTTCTTCAATACTGGAAACGAACACAGCCGTTGAAATGTTCCTGCGACCGGAAGCCATTCATATTGACCGTGATTCGGATAAATCCTGGCAGAATACGATGAAAGGTCGAATTGATAACATTCTCTTTGATGGCGGTAACAGCCAGTTACTTGTCAGGGACACGGCATCACCGACTCAAATGACGGTGGCACTTCCACAAACCGGTAAATACCAGAAATTAAGACAGGGCGAGATCATTAAGCTCGGCTGGAACGCGGAACAAAGCATTGCGTTCAAGGCGGGCTGAACTATGTTGAAACTTACTGGCAAGAACCTGTCGTTTTATCTGTTATTGATGCCATTACTGCTGACGCTTGGATTACTGATTGTTCTGCCACAGTTGGATATGCTGGGTGTTTCACTTCGGGAAAGAATCAGCTACGGGGAATATAAATTCAGCTTTCTGCACTATACAGAATTCTTTACCGAGCCACTGTACTGGAACACCTTTCTGCGCACAGCCGTAATGTCCATTATGGCGACGCTGCTGACACTGCTTATTGCCTTTCCTATCGCTTGGTACATAGCAAAAGTAGCTCAGGGCAAAAACAAAAAACTACTGTTTCTTGCCTGCCTGATTCCTTTCTGGGTCAGCGAGCTGGTCAGAACCTATGGGTGGATGATTCTGCTTCGGGAAAGCGGCATTATCAGTGGCTTTCTGCAGTGGAGTGGTTTGTCGTCTGGCCCTGTCGAGTTGCTCTATAACGATATTACGGTGATGACCGGACTTATCTACGCATCCATGTTGTTTATGGTGGTACCTCTGGTCAGCACTCTTGAAGGAATGGACGACAGTCTGGTAGAAGCGGCTTACGATCTCGGTGCCAGTACTTTTACCGTCATTCGCTCAATCATTCTGCCTTACGCTATGCCCGGCGTTATTTCCGGCTGCATTGTCGTCTTTATGCTGACGCTCGGAAATTACCTGACACCTACGTTGCTCGGCGGCAAGCACAGCCTCTGGTTTACTGAACAGATCTTCACCCAGTTTATAACCCGCTTTAACTGGGAACAGGGAGCGGCCTTTGGCGTGCTGTTGCTGACACTCTCTTCACTGCTCGTCTGGACCGGACTGAAACTCAGTGGTCAATCCTTTAAACAAGCCGTAGCCAGCTGATGGGAGTACGACAATGATTCCTTCAATCCCACAGAGTCAGGCCTTTAAGAAAACCTACAGCGTTTATGTTGGTCTTTTTTTCCTGTTTTTACTGGCACCACTTATTGTGGTTGCCGTCTTTTCACTGAACGACAGTCTGTTCCCTTCCTTGCCTTGGGAAGGTTTTACTCTGGACTGGTATTTTGAAGACTCTAAAGAGCGTCGTGGCCTGTTTCATGATCGTGCCATCGTCGACAGTATTGGCACCAGCCTGGTGATTGCAGTTTGCGTTGCTGTTATGTCGATATCGGTCGCTGTATCCAATGCCCTGCTGTTTGAGCGCTACCACTTCCGAGGCAAATCAGTTCTGTACAGCTTAATGCTACTACCACTGGTGATCCCCGGCGTTATTCTGGGCATCTCCATTTTATCGTTCAGCAGTGGCATTGCCAATAATCTGGAAGATAACTATGGTATGGATCTTGAGCTGTTAAGACCGGGCTTTCTGCTGATAGTACTGGGGCAGTTTGCCTTTATCAGCACCATGGCAACACTGGTAATTTCTGCACGCCTTCGAAAGTTTGATATTCAGCTTGAAGAGGCAGCATTGAATCTGGGCGCCAGCCGTTTTGATGTCTTCAGAACCATCACCCTACCCTGGTTGAAACCGGCCATTATGGGTTCAGCCATCGTCGCCTTTCTGATGTCCTTCGAGAACTTTAACACCACATTGATTCTGGCAGGCAGTGACTCGCCGCTGACCATTACACTGTTTGACCGTATGCGGGAAGGTTCTACGCCGGTTCTGAATGCTGTTTCGACCCTGTTAATGTTAGGGTCTGGTGCTCTGGCACTGTTCAGCCTGTTTGTACAACGAAAGAAGGAACAATAAAATCAGGGAAGTTTGCGGAACTGAACTAAATTATTTCACTGTTGCTAACTCAATGTGTGATCGCTATGTTCAAGTTCCGGCAGCTTTCTGCTCTTTTTTTATGCTTTATTATCTCCACCTTTGCATTTTGTGCAGAGCCTTTCAAACGAGGTGTTCGCTCAGGTGACCCCAGCAGTGACGGCGTCATTCTCTGGACTCAACTTGATAAAGAGTATTTTGAGGGGCTGATGAAAAAAGAGCTTCTTGATGCACAACGTAATAATCCAGACAGTAATATAACGAGAGCCTCTGACAAGGTAGATATCAAACTGAAAGTGGCTCTCGACGAAAACCTTCAACAAGTGGTTTATGAAGAAACACTCACCGCCACACCGAGACACAACTACACCATTCGTGCCGACCTCAGCGGCCTGCTGCAACCGTACACCCGCTATTACTATCAGTTCAATGCAGGTAACGACTACAGCCGTCTGGGAAAGACCAAAACACTGCCAGCGAAAAACAGTAAACAAAAGCTGATCATTGCTGTGCTCTCCTGTCAGGATTATTCAACCGGTTTTTTTAATGCTCATAAAATTCTGTCACGCATGTCTGATGATATTGACCTGGTATTCTTCAATGGTGATTTCATATACGAGTATGCTCAATACGATTCCAGTCATGCGAGAATAGTCAGAGATAACTTGTCTTTACCCAGTGGCAGGAAGTCGGCCTTTACTCCTGAAGATTTCAGCTACCTCTACCAGGCCTACCTCAGCGATCCGCAATTACAGGAATCGCTCGCGTCTCTGCCTTTTATCATGATCCACGACGATCATGAAACGGCTGATAATCAGTTCTGGAACAGAGACACAGAGATGATGGATATTCCTGGAAACAGGTACAGTGAGTTTTCAGAATTCGAACGCCAGCGAGTCGTTAGAAATGCCCGTAAAGCCTTATACGACTTCACCCCAATACGTGCTGAAGTTGATTTCAGTAAGGAAAACCCTCAGGAATATATCAAACTCTACCGGTCATTCCGCCTTGGTGGTCTTGCTGACTTTTTTGTCACTGACTCCAGAAGTTATCGGGACGGCAAGAATATCGACGATGAAGATCAAAGCAAAACCATGCTCGGTACAAAGCAGCTGCAGTGGTTTTCCGATCAGCTACACGACTGCGATGCCAGCTGGTGTTTATGGGGCAACCAGGTGATGTTCAGTCGCATGGTCAAATTCGGTGCGCACAGCTCAATCATACCCGACCTGCTACACAACTCGGATCAGTGGAATGGCTTCAGACATGAGCGTGAAACGGTTAAAGCTCTGATTGATAAATTTGCCATCAAGAATCTTGTTGTTTTAACTGGCGACCTTCACACTTCTCTGATCTCTTATTTGAAACCATCCGGCGACCCTGAATCTACAGAAAATCTGGGTGTTGAACTGATGACCCCGTCAGTAACCTCCCCAAACTTTAAAGAAGAGTTAGGTTTTTTTGGTAAGAGCAAGCTACTGATGGACCTTATTCAAGGCTTTATAAAAGACCAGAATCACCACTTACAGCATTTCAGCAGTGCTACCCATGGTTTCTCCCTGCTCAGTTTGTCTGAAGACCAGATTGATTGGGAAGTCTATGAAGTGCCGACTAAAGAACGATTGGATGACCCGCAGGAAAAACTGCTGATTCACATGAACTATGATCACGAGGGTAGGCTTCACTACATGAAAGGCAGGCTGTCTGATACGCTCCATGAAGATGATATAGATAAACCGTCACATGTTGAGTTCTGAACTCACACTGCCTGACTTCATTTCCCTTCATAGTTGAAACAATTGTTTCTCTCGACGGTTTTCGTATAGCAAGCCGTCGAGCCCTTGTGTATGATTCACACTGCTGTCGGTTGCAGTCCTGACATCGCAACGTACTAGTACCTACCCTTGTCAGGAAGACACCCCTAGCATTCACTGTCTCGTATTAAATAACGATGAACGAGGAATAACGTGACTGGTCAACCTTCCCAACGCGTTCAAATGGTCAAGCCTTCTCCAACTCTGGCTGTGACTGCCCGTGCTGCCGAACTTCGCGCTGCAGGCCACGATATTATTGGTCTGGGTGCTGGCGAACCTGATTTCGATACCCCGGATCACATTAAAGCCGCCGCCATTAAAGCCATTAATGAAGGTAAAACCAAATACACGGCTGTTGATGGTACTGCTGAACTGAAGCAGGCTATTATCGCCAAGTTCAAACGTGATAATGGTCACGAATACGCTGCCGACCAGATTCTGGTCTCTTCCGGCGGCAAGCAGAGCTTCTTCAACCTGTGTCTGGCTCTGATCAACAAAGGCGACGAAGTTATTATTCCTGCGCCTTACTGGGTGTCCTACCCGGACATGGTCGCCATCGCTGAAGGCGTACCGGTTATTGTTAAGGCTGGCCTGGAATCCCGTTTCAAGCTGACACCTGAGCAACTGGAAGCGTCCATCACTGAAAAGACCAAGCTAGTGGTACTGAACAGTCCATCCAACCCGACCGGTACTGCTTACACCCGTGCCGAACTGGAAGCGCTGGGTGCTGTTCTGCTGAAGCACCCAGAGGTGATGGTGGCTACTGATGATATGTACGAGCATATCCTCTGGAGTGATGAAGCTTTCTGCAACATCCTGATGGCCTGCCCTGAGCTGTACGACAGAACCATTGTTCTGAACGGTGTTTCCAAGGCTTACTCCATGACGGGCTGGCGTATCGGTTATGCCGGTGGCCCTGCGTGGTTGATCAAAAACATGAAGAAGATCCAGTCCCAAAGCACCTCCAACCCATGTTCCATTGCCCAGGCTGCTGCTACTGAAGCACTGGCCGGTTCTCAGGAATGTGTGCAGGAAATGCTGGTATCCTTCAAGAAACGTCACGACTATGTGTTCAGCCGTCTGAGCAAGATCGAAGGTGTTGATGCTATTGAAGCTGACGGTACTTTCTACTCGTTTGCCGACTTTACCAAAGCCATGAACAAGCTGGGCTTTGAGAAAGACACCGATTTCGCTGAAATGCTGCTGGAAAAAGGCGTAGCCCTGGTACCTGGTTCTGCATTCGGTTCCGAAGGTTGCATGCGTATCTCCTTCGCTACCAGCGATGAAGCGCTTGAAAAAGCTCTGGATCGAATCGAGGCCGCTCTGGTTTGATCTGATTTGATTAACAGGGATTGATGACTTAGCCATCAGTCCCTGCTCTCTTTTCTACACGCTGCTTTCTATACTCTTCTTTTTATACGCTGCTCTCTTCGTTTACTTGGCACATTCGTTCAACCTTTCTTAGTCATCACTACCTGTTATCAGAACATCCCTTCCTAACTCTTCAGTAACGACTATTCTTAGAAACCAACCGACGCCACCTGTTTCATGATTGAGGTTTATATCCATGGCGGCAAAATATGTCATTGCTGATTTAATGCGCTCATTGCACTCCCTGTCTTTCTGTCTGTCGGTTGCTTTTCTGCTCACCGTTATGATGTTTGCTACCACTGACAGTTACGCTGAACCTATCAGCAGAGGCCTGATGGCAACGCCAAAATCATTACACCCACATTTTTTTGGTGGTTCACCCGGCGCACAGGTCATCAAGGATATTTATGAAGGACTGGTGTCCCAGAACCGCAACGGCCAGCCTGTTCCCGCTTTAGCAAAAGACTACCAGCGAGCCTCTGACGGTCTGAGTTACACCTTTACGCTCAGGGACAACCTGAAATGGGCAGACGGCTCACCATTGACCGCGGCTGACTTTGTTCGCAGCTTTAAGGCACTGGCGAAACCTGAATCGTCCCGCGCTTACGGCTGGTATCTGAAAGTGGCCAATATTCTGGGTGCCGAGAAAGCGCTGGCCGGTAATCCGGATGCACTCGAAGTGAAAGCTAAAGGCAATCAGTTGATTGTTTATCTGTCGCAACCTACCCCTTACTTTCTGGAACTAATGACTTTTCCATCATTTCTTCCTGTTCATAAGGACAGCAAGGCAGACACGCCCTGGGATAAGCTGATCACAAACGGGGCTTTTCAGATTAAGGAAGTAGCAGAGGAAAATATCAGGCTCAGCCTGAACAAGAACTACTACCGAAAGTCCGATTCCGATATCGATGAAGTCAATTACCTGATCATTCCTTCATGGCAACAACAGGTTGACCTGTTTGAACAAAAGGCATTAACAGCCACAGCATCACTGCCTCCCTTCGACATTTTTGAGCTGGAAAAAAAGCACCCTGAATCAGTGTTTGAAAACCAGTCACTGAATACCCTTGGGCTGCTGGTAAACCCGGAATCCGAAAAGTTGAAAAACAATGAGTTCAGGCAAGCCTTATCCATGGCCATCAACCGCAACGAACTGATCGTCGATGACTTTCAGGGCAGCGAAACTCGCCCTGCATGCAGCTTTGTAGCACCACTGACTCATGGTTTCAGTCCGGACCCTGATACCTGTAAAGCACTGCTGAACAACCCGGAAAGAGTGAAGGATGCACAGCAGCTGCTTACCCGTTCAGGCACTAATAAAAAGGCAACATCGATCCATATCATCAGCCCCAAAAGACTTGATCAGAAAGAAGTACTGCCAAAGGTTCAGCAGCAGCTTGTGAAAACTCTGGGGATAAAGGTGACAATCAGCACTAAAGAATGGCCCGAATTTATTGAAGAGTTGAAAGAGAAAAAATATGATCTGCTCTGGTTTGGCTGGCTGGCCGGTTATAACGATGCAACGGCTTTCCTGCTGCCACTGATCGACAGCCCTATTTTCGGTTACCAGTCTGAGGATTTCCGAACTATTCTCAAGAGTGCCGCCAGTCAAAAAAACGCTGTTGAACGACTCCCTTATTTCCTTCAAGCCGAAAAAATACTGGCAAAAGATCTACCGGTCATTCCCGTGCTTCATCCATCTTCCATGATTCTCGTCAGCCCGGATGTTTCCGGTTTTTATACTTCGAATCCAGAAGGCTGGGTACAGAGCAAGCATCTCTATCTTCTTGATTGACCCAGACAAGCTCAGACGGTTTAATTTGTTGATCTGAAACAGCAATAAACCTGTCTGAGTCTAATTATGAGCAAGCCTGTCCCACGTATAGGTGTTGGCGTTATTGTCCGCCATCAGGGAAAAGTCCTTCTGGGCAGAAGAGTCAACAGTCATGGCACAGGCCAATGGGCATTTCCCGGCGGGCATCTGGAATACGGTGAATCTCCGCAGCAATGTGCTGAACGCGAGCTTATGGAAGAAACCGGCTTAACAGTATCATCACTGACAGCCGGTCCATACACCAATGATGTATTCACTAAGGAAGGGAAACACTATATCACTCTGTTTATGCTGGCTGATGGTATAAACGGAATGCCTGAAGTACTCGAGCCCGAGAAGTGCCTTGAATGGCAATGGTTTGACTGGCAGCAGTTGCCCGAGCCTCTTTTTCTTCCCATCAAAAACCTGCAAAAGACAGGTTTTGTACCATGCCCATGACACACTTCACCTAACGACAGTTTGTAGATTGGGTTGAGGTACGAAACCCAACAATTGAGCAGCACTAATCTTAACTTTAGTTGGGTTTCGTATCTCAACCCAACCTACGGCATTGGTATACTCTGAATGCAGGAGTAGTTCGGGAACCTGATTCGGGACAATTCCTAACTAATCCGTCAGCATCACTGACCAACTACGAGCCAACTGAAACTTTTCCTACCAGTAGCGGGTCATAGTACTGAACGCCAGGCGATGTCCAGGATTGGATGGCCGGGGTCGACTCCTTGCAGGCTTCGTGCAAGCAAAGGATTGCTGAAATCGCTTGCGGTTATCAGGCATATGTCTGGCGATCATTTCAACGTTTTACAAAAAACATTTTCTGACCCTATAGCTGCTTAAAATCCCGCCGATGGCAAGTTTCCTTTGAACACTTCACCGCATAGCCCAGGGTCAACTTGCAATGAATCAGCCTCGCCAGAACCACGGAAATGGTCCATTTCCGGTCGGCCTTATTATTACCTGTATTGTTCTTTTGGTTTGTCTTGTGGAGTTCAGTTTATCGGGTGCTTGAAAACAAAGTAATCTATACAGAATAAACGTCTGTCACTGTCTATTCTGCACTTGTTAAACCTGCACTTCTGAGGCAATCATTCGCCCGCAGGTTTAAACCATTTCAGCTTATCGTGCAGACTGACTACGTCGCCAACAATAATCAGCGTTGGTGCTTTCACCTTGTTAGCACTTACCTGCTCGGTAATATTGGCCAGAGTGCCGGTGAAAACACGCTGCTCCTGAGTAGTACCCTTTTCTATCAGGGCCACTGGTGTTTCTGAAGGTCTTCCCTGCTTCTGCAGTTCGTCACAGATTCTTGGCAGTCCCATCAAACCCATGTAAAAGACCAGCGTCTGTGATGGATCAACCATCTCATGCCAGTTCAGGTTATAGCTGTCATCCTTCAGATGCCCGGTAACGAAGCGCACTGACTGAGCATAGTCACGGTGAGTCAAAGGAATACCGGAATAGGTTGAACAACCGGACGCAGCAGTAATGCCCGGCACCACCTGAAATGGAATGCCTTCTTCTGCCAGAGTATCAATTTCTTCACCACCACGACCGAAGATAAAAGGGTCGCCGCCTTTTAATCTTAAAACTCGCTTACCTTCGCGGGCATGATCCACCAGCAGCTGATTGATTTCTTCTTGCGGGCGAGCATGACGATCACGTTTCTTTCCAACATAAATAAAGTCAGCATCTCTTCTGCACAGCGACAATACCTGTTCGGACACCAGGCGGTCATGAAGTACCACATCGGCCTGCTGCATCAGTCGCAAGGCTTTAAAGGTGAGCAGGTCAGGATCACCAGGCCCACCGCCTACCAGATAGACTTCACCGACATCTGTCGCTTCAGCGTCGTTCAGCTGCTGCTCAAAAATTGATTCCGCTGCTGCAAGGTCACCCTGAATGGCTTTTTCAGCGGCACTGCTGGTCAGCACTTTTTCCCAGAAATACCGGCGATCGTTCAGCTGACTGAACCGGCTATTCACCTTTTTACGGAAACTCCCTGCCAGACTGGCCAGCTGACCGTAACCGGCAGGCAACATGGATTCCAGTTGCTGCCGCAGCATTCGTGCCAGTACTGGTGCTTTGCCACCAGTAGAAAAAGCTGCAACCACCGGAGAACGATCAACAATCGAAGGCATAATCGCGCTGCCGGCACTGGCATCGTCCACGACATTAACAAAGAGCTTTCTCTCTTTTGCCTGCCTTGCTACTTCCCGATTCACTTGCTGATCATCAGTAGCCGCTATCACCAAAACTACCTCTTCGAGGTCACTGGCCTGATAGCTACGTTCCAGCAATAAATGCCGAGAGTCGCTTAACAGTGTTTTCAGATCTTCACCGATCTGTTGAGCCACGACATGAATCGAAGCTCCGGCGCTGTTCAAAAGTCTGGCTTTCCTCAGGGCAATATCCCCACCACCGACGAGCAGGACAGGTTGTTGTTTCAGGTCGAGAAAGAGAGGCAGGTAATCCACAGGCGAGTTCCATGACTACGGCTATTCAGGAGGAAAGCGTTATACGGGCGATTTTAACAGCAGTTTGCGGGGGTTAAGCAAGACGATTGTGATCTTTGTTTATTCCTTATAGGTAAAGATCAATGTTCTCTAAATCAGCCTAGAGCGAGAGTATCTTTTTCACGCAAAAAAATGGCCCGCATTCAGCGAGCCATTTATTACCGGACAACCGTTAAATGATTAACCACCGATCTTGGTCAGGCCGCCCATGTAAGGCACCAGAGCTTCAGGAACCGTGATGGAACCGTCTTCATTCTGGTAGTTTTCCAGTACGGCTACCAGTGTACGACCAACAGCCAGACCGGAACCATTCAGAGTGTGTACCAGTTCAGGCTTGCCACCAGCACTGCGGAAACGAGCCAGCATACGACGAGACTGGAAGTCCAGACAGTTACTGACGGAAGAGATCTCACGGAACTTGTCCTGACCCGGCAGCCATACTTCCAGATCGAAAGTTTTGGTTGCGCCAAAGCCCAGATCACCACCGCAGAGAGCAACAACACGGTAAGGCAGATTCAACTTCTGCAGAATCGTTTCAGCATTGCCAGCCATTTCTTCCAGAGCTTCGAAAGATTTTTCCGGATGAACAATCTGCACCATTTCCACTTTTTCGAACTGGTGCTGGCGAATCAAACCACGGGTATCACGACCATGGCTGCCTGCTTCACTGCGGAAACAGGAAGTCAGCGCAGTAAATTTCAGTGGCAGCTGTTTTTCGTCCAGAATAGTGTCGCTGACAATGTTGGTCAGCGTCACTTCAGAAGTAGGAATCAGGTAGAAAGGCTTTTCCGCTTCTTCGCAGGTGGTCTTGAACAGGTCTTCACTGAACTTCGGCAGCTGGCCCGTACCAAACAGAGCGGTGTCATGAACCAGCGCCGGAGTATTGGTCTCTTCGTAGCCGTGTTCAGAGGTCTGAACGTCCAGCATGAACTGGGCAATAGCACGGTTCAATCGGGCAATCTGGCCACGCATCAGGGTGAAGCGAGCACCGGACAGCTTGGCACCGGTTTCAAAGTCCAGTCCCAGTGGTTCACCCAGATCAACGTGATCTTTTACATCAAAGTCGAACTGACGCGGTGTACCCCAGGTGCGAACTTCAACATTGTCGTCTTCGTCCTTGCCTTCCGGTACAGACGCATCCGGCAGGTTTGGCACACCCAGCAGGATATCGTTCAGTTCAACCTGCAGGGCAGACAGTTCCTGCTCGGATTCTTTAACCTCGGCAGAGATTTTGTCCATACGGGCTTTCAGTTCGGAGATGTCTCCGCCCTGGGATTTGATCTTGCCAAACTCTTTCGAACCGGACTTACGTTCGCTCTGCAGTTGCTCTGTACGAATCTGCAGGGAACGACGACGCTCTTCCAGTTCGCGCAGACGGTCAACATCCAGTTCGAAATGCTTCTTACGCAGGAGAGCAGCGACTTCATCAAGGTTGCTGCGAACGTATTTGGGATCCAGCATTGCTTATCCTAATTTAAAAATGACCAGCATTAGTCCAAAGAGAATCCAGATCGGTACCATTTTTCTTCCATTACCGCTGAACCACTTTTTCCTGATTGACGAAACCATGATGAAACGGCCGGTTGAGGCGATCAGGACAGAAGAGCGTATGAACGAAAAACAGTTGCTGGATTCAATAACAAATAAGAGCGGATAATACACCATAGCCTGCGGATATTCGATAACATGTGTGCAAGCACACGTGATCGAATATCAAGCTGTTATTCATATGCCAGGGTACTTATCAGGACAAAGCTTTACCGAGATTCCACCTGTATTATCACAGGCAGAACCCAAAAACTTAGCTCAGCAGTTTAGCGCCATAATAGCCAAGGCAAGTACCCAGCAAACAGATCACAACACTGCCTGCCCCATAGGCAAGAGCTTCCATCATTCGTTCTGATTGAAGCAGTCGAAGCAGATCCAGTGAAAAGGTTGAAAAAGTGGTCAGAGCGCCCAGTAACCCAGTCATAATAAAAATGCGCCAGACATCGGGCAACTGGCTTTTCTCCATCAACAGAAAGAAGCAGATGCCCATAATCAACGAACCCACGACATTCACCGCCAGAGTGGGAATATAGTGCAGGTTCGGGTTACGGGTCAGGGCGAACAGTTCATAGGTTGCTGCTCGCAGCAAAGCGCCTGTTGCACCCCCGGCAGCCACGGCTATCCAGTGCGTTGCCAACATCGATTATTCCTTTTGCTGATCTTAAATCATGCTATCTAAAGCACTATCTTAAAGCACTATCTTAAAGAGCTATAGCAAAAGGGATAAGTGTAGTTATTACCTGTCTGCTGGGATAAAATCGCAGCCCCAACGCCTACAGCTATCGTAATGACCCGTAAAACCGCTCTTCTGCATCCTGACAACCCTCACCAGGGCAGCTACGACCTCCTTTCTCTGGCCAGTAAGCATCCAGCGCTGAAACCTCATCTGATTAAAAATCCGACTGGCCAGCTGACCATTGATTTTCGCTCACCTGAATCGGTTAAAGAGCTGAACAGAGCTTTGTTACGAAGCTTTTATCAGATAGAACACTGGGATATTCCGGAAGGTTATCTCTGCCCACCGGTTCCGGGTCGAACCGATTATCTTCATCACGCTGCCGACCTGCTCAAGCCGCTGAATCCGAAAAAGGTTCAGGCTCTGGATATTGGTACGGGCGCCAACCTGATTTACCCGATCATTGGCAGTCAGACTTTTGGCTGGTCGTTTATTGCCAGCGATATTGATCCGGTTTCCGTGAACACCGCTAAAACCATTGTCGATGCAAACTCTGTCTTAAAAGGTAAGATCAAGGCGGTTCTTCAACCCGATCAGCAGAGTTATTTCAGGAATATCGTTGCCGAGGCTGACAGAGTTCATATCACGGTCTGTAACCCGCCCTTTCACTCTTCACTGGAAGAAGCTCAGTCCGGTACGGAACGTAAATGGCGCAACCTTGACCGTTCAAGGCAGAAAAGAAATGGCATCAAGGTTAATGACGCTAATAAAAACCCGGATCAAAAGCTGAACTTTGGCGGCCAGAAAGCTGAACTCTGGTGTAAAGGTGGTGAGCTGTTGTTTCTAAAGAAGATGATTCGGGAAAGTCAGGATTTCTCTCAGCAGATTTGCTGGTTTACCAGCCTTGTCTCCAAGAAAGATAACCTGCTTCCCCTGCAAAAGTTGTTAACTCGAATGAAGGCAAAACAGGTGAAGGTTATTGCTATGAGTCAGGGGCAGAAAATCAGTCATATGCTGGCATGGAGTTTTATGGACAATGGGGCACAATCGATCTGGGTTTCTGAACACCAGTGTTAGCCACTGGTTATCTGCGAACTTGCTTATTACAAGCTTTCAGAAATAGCCCCCACCCTCATATCAATCATGAAAGCAGGGACGATTCCGAATGGTTCGGACTAACAGTACCTCTGACTTTTAAGTACTCGGACATTTGAATTCGTATGTCATTTCCCTGCCTACGGCGGGGAAATGACAATCTAATATTCGATTACGTGTGTCTGCACACTTATGCAGTCTGAAGCTCCAGCTCTTCGGTTTTCTTGAAATCTACTGTTGCAATGGTGACACCTACAACCGTCATGACAATACCCACGCCATTAATCAGGGTTGGGAACTGACCGTAGATAATCACACCCAGAATAGCCGTGATGATCGGGCCAGCATTCAGGAACAATGAGCTAGTGGTAGCGCCAATACGTGGCAATGAGAAGTTGTAAAGCACGAAGCACAAGCCGGAGCAGACAATGCCCAGATAAACCAGGTTAAACCACTGAACGCCGGTCATGGTAGACCAGTTGTTATTCTCCAGGAAGAAACTCGGAGACATAATCACTGTACCGATGATGAACTGGTAAACATTCAGGGTGATGGGAGAATATTTTTCGTTCAACGGACGCTGAAGTACCGTATAACCACACCACATGCAGGTGCAGAGGAACATCAGTACATAGCCAAAGATACCTTCTCCGCCTTCGGTATTAATAACACCAACGGTGAGCAAGGCACCGACAACACTCAGTGCAACGGCAAAAGCATTTTTTCGTGTAATGGCAATACCAAGAACCACGGCCTCAAGCACAATCATGATGATTGGCTGAATAGCGGACAACACGGAACCAGCCGCAGCAGGAATCAGGTTAATCGCATACATGCTAAGAGGGTAGTAGATAGCGATACCAATGAGCGCATTGATAACAATTTTCTTGTAATCTTCACGATCGATTTTTGTATCCTGTTTTGTCAAAAACATGATGATCAGAAAAGCCAGTGACGCAATAGCAAAGCGTGCAGTAGCCAGTGTAAATGGCCCGATGGTCGTGCCAACCTCCTTGATGCTGTAGAAAGAGAGTCCCCAGAAGACTGCTACAGCACCCATGGCCAGCATGCCAAGACCTTTTTGATTTTGCATGATTTTATCCTGCAGGTAGTTGTATGAAACGGTTAAAAGAACTGGTAACAGGAGAGCCGCTGAAACGGCTCTCCTGACTGACTTAATTGATTATTTTCTCAATACGAACGGGAACAGACTTGAGTGCCGGAAAACCTGAAATAGGGTCGGTAATTCCATCGCCTACCAGGTAGTTAACATTGGCATTTTTAAAGCCGTGGGTGATTTGCACTGCGCCAGGGACTATCTCTTTTGCACTCATAACACGTACATGAATATCTATAGCGCCGTAAGCGGAAATGACGCGTGCTTTTTCACCGTGGTTCAGACCAAATCGATCAGCATCAGCCGGATGCATTTCAACCTGAGCTTTCGGCATGACCTTTTCCAGTTGTGGCAGGTTTCTGTAACGGCCATGGAAATACATCACCTTTCGGGCGCCCGTCATTAATACAAGCGGGTATTCATCCGGTTCAACTCCCAGGTATTCCGGTGCATCCTGAAACTTAGCCAGCGGCTCCATACCAATTGCTTCCAGGTGGCCGGAAGTAAACTCGATCAGACCGGAAGGTGTATTAAACGGTTTTTCGCCACGCTCCAGAGCGCGGTGAATTTTTTCATAGGTCAATGGCTTGAACTGATAACCGTCTCGATGGCTTGCCAGTTCTGCCAGAGACATTTCGGTTGGCTCAATCAGCCAGGCATTAAGCTCATCTTCATTTTCCCATGGGAAAAGTTCTGCAATGCCCATGCGGTCTGCCAGACCTTTGAATAATTCGTACTCACTCTGATGACCAAGATCGACAACCTTTTCAGTGAGCATAACGGTCTGATTAATGCCGTTATATTGCAGTTCCGAGCGTTCAAGATAAGACGCCGCAGGAAGCACATAATCAGCCAGCTTTGCGGTTTCAGTCAGGTACAGGTCCTTAACCACCAGCAAATCCAGTGCCTTGAGTGCTTCTTCTACCTTGCCAGTATTGGCATTGGTCAGCACAGGGTCGGCGGCAGTCATAACCAGCCCCTTGAACGGATAAGGTTTCCCAGACAGGATCTGATCCATCAGCAGCAGGGTGTGGCATTCGCCACGCATGCCGTACAGAATCGGGAACTGCTCCCGACCAATGGCTTTGCTCATCAGGGAAGGTTCAATATCGATTTCCAGGCTTCGGGCCCCGAAACCTTCCACCGTCATCATACCGCCAGGCACATCTACAGCGCCGATCAGAGCGTCGATATAGCCCACGGAGCGAACGTTATTAACACCATTGGCCTGATGCTCCAGACCGGTGCCGCACCAGTTGGCAATTTTCTTACCGGCCTGCCTGTAGTGCTGAATGACAGCAGCCATCTGTTCAGGAGTAACACCCGTTTTTTCCTGCACATATTCAGGTGTATAAGTCTGGGCATAAGCTTCCAGCTCGTCATAGCCCTTGGTGAACTTGCTGACGAATTCATTGTCGACCATCTTTTGATCGATCAGCTGTTTAATCAGTCCCCAGGCAAGAATACTGTCAGTGCCCGGTTTGACTTGAATATACAGATCAGCGAGGCGAGCCATTTCTGTGTATATGGTGTCAATAACGATCAGCTTCGCACCCTTGTCCCGTGCGTCGTTGATATCCTGAGTCCAGTACGAGTGGGAAGCCGGCGGGTTTGTGCCCCACATGACGGCAAGATTGGTATTTCTCAAATCAGCACATGGCCAGGTACCGAAAACCATGTTGTAAGCGATATATCGGCCGGCAAAGCACTGAGTGTCATTGGAAAAGTAGTTAGGGGACTGGATACCGTGTATAAAACGACGGGCAAGACCTTCCTGCTGGGCAAAACCGATACCCTCACCTTTCCAGACACCGACAGACTCAGTGCCATAATCGGCCTGAAGCGATTGCAGTTTTTCTGCAATCTCATCCATGGCTTGCTCCATCTCAATTTCTACAAAGCCATTTTCGGTGCGCTTCAGCGGTTTGGTAAGGCGTTCAGGGTTGTACAACTGGGTAACACCGGAGCTGCCTTTAATACAAATACGACCACGGTTAGCACGGAACGCCTTGTTGCCATTAATTTCGGTAACACGACCATCTTCTACGTTGACATCGATACCGCACAACATGCCGCACATTCTGCAGCATGATTTTTTGATTTCTTGCTTCGCCATTTGATTTACTACCTGATCCTGAAATTACAGAGCTTGTGCGATGAGTTTGTGGTCGTTTTTGCAACGCAGAGCTGCAGCATTATCATTCATATCTTCGTATTTCAGAGCTCCGGCGATACAGTGTTCGACACACTTTGGGGCACCGTCACAAAGATCGCATTTACGGCTGACCAGCTTTTCATTATCAAAATGAATGTTGCCGAATGGACAGGCCAGCATGCACATCTTGCAACCCGCGCAACGGTCTTCATCGATCACAACAGCATTAGTGTCAGCGTTACGGCTGATAGCGCCGGCAGGGCAGACACTCATGCACCAGGCTTCACTGCAATGCAGGCAGGTCATAGGCATCAGGACACGCTCATCAAGATAATGATTGACCTTGATATTGGATTCCTGACTCTCACAGGTGGTTCCGGTTCTGGCAAAAGCACAGGCCATTTCGCAGTTTCTGCAGCCCACACACTTGCTTCTGTCAATTGATACAGTTTTCACGTTTTACGTTCCTCAATCGAATTTAGTGGGCTACGCCATAAGTTAATTTCTGAAGGTCACTCTCCAGACGGGTTATATCCACCTTCAGTTTCTTGTTAAGGCGAATAACCGGGCGTAGCATGCCAAAGATTTTCATCGCCGAGGTTTTACCAATCAGGCAGGCACCAATAATCTGGTCATCTTTAGCGCAAATTTTCAGATAGCCCATACCAGAAGACTCGGGCATCAGGTGCTCATCACAATCAAGGTTGTCAGTGAACTGACCCATGGAAGCTACGGTCATGTCGTACATCTGGGTCACGTTCATATTCAGACTGCCTTCATAAACAAACTGTTTACCCAGAATATTCATGCCGGCCACTTTGCCCATCTCTATCGCTGTGGGCCAAAGGGCATGTATCTGGTGCTGATCGCCAAAAGCTGTCGGACCACCTGCAACATCACCTGCGGCATAGACATCATCAACACTGGTTTGCATATAACGGTTCACGCAGATACCGCGATCGATATCAATATCGGTTTCTTCCAGGAACGATGTATTAGGCTTTACGCCTGTTCCAACAATAATGAAATCGGCTTCGATACTGCTCTGATCTTTCAGGTCAATAACAAAAGTGCCATCATCCCGTTTCTTAATGGCCAGGGTGAGCGTGTCTATTCTTAAATCGACACCACACTCTTTTATTTTTCCGGTCAGTATTTCTGCACCCTTGTTATCAATGACACTGGGCATAATGCGATCGGCCAGTTCAATAACAGTAACCTTGAGCCCTTTACATACGGCTGACCAGGCAGCCTGAAGGGAGACAAAACCGGAACCAATGACAACAACACGTTTGTCTTTATTAAAATGCGGCATCAGGTGATCAAGATCATCCTTCGTCCACATATGATAGACGCCTTCAGACTCAATACCTGGGATAGGTGGCTTTACAGGATTTGAACCGGTAGCAATTAATAACGAGTCGTATTTAATTATTTCACTAGATTCACAAACAGCTGTCTTTGATTCAGTATTTACCGAAACAATTAAACCTTCAATATAGTAGAAATTATTTTCTATATAGTAATTACCATCGCGAATGAAAAGGTTGTCATAATCTAGTTTACCTCGCAGAACATATGGCAATAGAACACGAGAGTAAGCAGGTCCCGATTCTTTAGATACGATGGTTATTTTTTTATCAAAATCATACTTTCGTATAGTTTCAGCAGCAGAGAGTCCTGCTGCACTATTGCCGATAATTAATACATCAGTTTGCATTGGGACTGGTTCCAAACAGTTTAAATCCTTATAGAGTGACTTAGCAGAAAACTTAACTAACACTAAAAACAACCTACAAGAGCTAAGCACTCGACTTAATTAACTTGATTTGACATGCAACACAAGGCATCACCATCAATCGATAGATTCAGAGTCAGAAAAAACTATTTCATATCAACAAGCATATGAAATCAGTGCACCAAGGAGAGAGTATTTAATACATTTTAAACAGTTGCTAACATCATCATAATCGTAAAAGAAACAAAAACAGCTAGATAGCTAGCTTTTAACAGCAAGCATGCAATTTTATTTATCCATTAGACATAAAAGATAAACACTCAATCTTAAACTAACTATCGATTTATCAAATCAAAAAACTCATCTAGTAAATATATTAACAAATAGTCTACGCTTATTTTTTACAAAAAACTTGCTTTAACTCAATTATTCGACAACAAGTACTTAAAAAGTTATACGTATTCCCATCAAAAATGATAGTGGTTATCGAATTAGTAAAGCCCGATAACACTCAACAACAACACTAATCATTTGCCTTCATCGCAATAAATCGAATGACTTATGATAATTATTTAAATTCAGCTGTCATAAAACACTAATCCACTTAATACTGACTCAAATCACATGGTTGACATGCTTTGCAAATGACGAGATTAAACAACACCTATATTATCAGATTAATGTTCAACCATTCCTGGTTTCTCTATGTCGAGTTCTTCAAAAAACAAATCTCACCCTGAACTTCTCCATGCATTAGTTGTGTTAATCACAATTATTGCTGTAATAACCTCAGGATTGTTCGCTGGAATCAATCTCCACTCTCTGCTTTTAATATCCATTCTCATTGCTTCATTCTCTGCCTTTCATTTAGGATACAGCTATAAAAATATAAGAGAAGCTATGTGTAAGGGCATAAACAGTGCCCTGCCCGCCGTATTTATTTTTGTACTGATTGGTGTTTTGATTGCAGCATTTATTGCCAGTGGAACACTTGCAACACTGATTTACTATGGAATCGAATTTATCAGTCCGGCCTTCTTTCTGCCAGGAGGGCTGCTGCTGTGCAGCTTCATGTCTCTAGCGACCGGAAGCAGTTGGGGAACAGTAGGTACTATTGGAGTAGTACTCATGGGGATAGGCTCGACAATGGGGATTCCGGAACCGGTCATTGCTGGTATGGTCATTTCAGGGGCTTGTTTCGGCGACAAAATGTCCCCTATGTCCGACACAACCAACCTTTCAGCAATGACATCAAAGACAAACCTGTACAGCCATATTAACAGCATGTTTTATACGACAGGGCCTTCTTACCTCATCACACTGATCGCCTTCACAGTAATAGGGCTGGAATACGGAAGCACTGCCTTGCCTTCTCACCAACTGGAAGTACTGCAAACTACACTTGCCTCGCATTTTAACACCAGCCTGATCACACTGCTGCCTCTCGCAACCATGTTTGTACTCAGTGTTGCCCGGGTATCTGCAGAGCCTGCTATGATGTTTACCTCGATTATCGCAGTAGCTATCGCTGCCATTATTCAGGAGCAGTCATTCCCTGCCATTCTTAATAGTTTGTATCATGGTTGCAGTATTCACACAGGAGAAAATGTGCTGGATCAGATATTCAGCCGTGGCGGTATCACTTCAATGATGTGGACTCTCTCATTGTCACTTATAGCTTTGGCTCTTGGAGGTATTCTGGAGAGTTGCAGGATTCTAAAAGTCCTGATCGAATTCATTCTTGGAAAAGTCAGGAGAACAGCAGGACTGGTAGCAGCAACCATCGGCTCCTGCATTGTTGGTAACATGGCCATGGGCGAAGCCTATATGACCATCATTCTTGGTGGCCAGCTATTTGGTGAGGCCTATGACAGTAAAGGCATCGACCGTCGTGTTATGTCTCGCTCCCTAGAGGAAGGAGCGACCTTAACCAGTGGCCTTATCCCCTGGACAACAGGTGGTGCTTTTTTTGCTTCAACTCTCGGTGTTTCCGTTCTTGACTACGCTCCTTGGGCACTGCTTAACTGGCTTAACCTTGTCGTATCCATAGCAATGGCCTATATGGGGATTGCGCTGTTTAAAATAAAATCCAGCTCAGGCCACCCAACAGATCCTGTGTTCAACAGTGCATTGAAAACAGCAGTCTGACCAAAGACTTCTATTAATGTCACAGTCTTCGTTTAAGAGGGCTGTTCTGATTAACTTGCTCCAACCGATGAAGCTTTTCCCTGATCTTGATCTCCAGCCCTCGTTCGTTGGGCTGGTAATAATATCGTGGCTCCATGGCATCCGGGAAATAACACTCACCCGCCGCATAGGCATTCGGCTCATCATGGGCGTAGCGATAGCCTGCCTTATAACCGAGATCAGACATTAACTTGGTTGGCGCATTGCGTAAGTGCATAGGCACTTCATGGGAAGGGTTCGACTTTACATCTTCCATGGCCGCTGCCCAGGCCATATAAACAGCATTACTCTTGGGCGCACAGGCGCAATAGGTGGTGGCATGAGCCAAAGCCAGCAAACCTTCCGGACTGCCCAGCCTTTCATAGGCCTGCCAGGCATTCATCACCAGTTCCAGCGCTCTCGGATCAGCATTACCAATGTCTTCACTGGCAATAGCCACTAAGCGGCGAATGATATAGAGCGGGTCGGCACCACCATCCACCATTCTGGCTGCCCAGTAGAGTGCAGCATTGGGTTCGGAACCACGAACGGACTTATGAAAAGCAGAGATCTGATCATAAAAAGCATCACCGCCTTTATCAAAACGGCGGCCAGAGTCAGCCAGTATTTCGGTCACTGATTCCGCTTTAATCATGCCTGAATCGCTAAGATCAGCAGCGACTTCCAGAATATTCAACAGACGACGGGCATCGCCATCAGCGTATCGTAAAAGCACCTTTTCAGCATCAGGCTCAATCTGAACCGAGTTGTTCTTAAAACCACGTTCATCGTTCAAAGCCTGATCCAGAACCTGCTTTAAAGCAGGCTCACCCAGTGGCTTAAGCACATAGACTCTGGCTCTGGACAGCAAGGCATTGTTCAGTTCGAAAGAAGGGTTCTCTGTGGTTGCACCAATAAAGGTAATGGTGCCGTCTTCAATATGAGGCAGAAAAGCATCCTGCTGGGATTTATTGAAACGATGAACCTCGTCAACAAACAAAATGGTCTTGCGATTGCGGGTCAGCTTTTCATCACGGGCTCTGGAAACCGCTTCACGGATATCCTTGACGCCGGACAATACCGCAGAAAGAGTTTCAAAGTGGGCATCGCAAAGGCCAGCGATCAGTCTCGCCAGAGTAGTCTTGCCGACACCGGGAGGGCCCCAAAACACCATGGAATGAATAGCACCCTGTTCTAGCGCTTCACGCAAGGGTTTGCCTCGGGCAAGGATATGTTCCTGGCCAAGGTATTCATCCAGATTTCTGGGTCGCATTCTCGCCGCCAGGGGCTGCCAGCGACTCATTGCATCAGAATCCTGTTGATCAAACAGACTGTTGGAATACACCGACATTACTTATCGCCGTCTTTAACGAGAGGTTTCATCGATCAGATCGTAGTCTTTTGGAATTTTAACTTCAAACAGATCCGACATGAGTGTGCGATTTTCACGCACATCACTGAAGTCGATACGGCGTCGACCACCCAGAGCATCTTTCATGATGATGGCACTGAGCAGGCCATTACGGAAATTGATATCCAGTTTTTCAAACAGATCTGAAGACCTGGCGGGAACCAGCGTGTATTGCTGGAACTTGTCACTTTGATATCGGGTGACATTGTACTGCTTCAACAAGCTACGGGCATCGCCCGTTAATAACTGCGCAGGTGTGTTTGCCATACGGTTATCCTGCTTCTGAATAATCACCTGCTGCAGGTCGCGATCGATCATCCAGACCTTGTTTTTCCGGGCAACAATTTCCAACTCGAATGGCAACTTAGTCAACCAGCGAAACTGAGCCGGCCGCTGCATCTGCATCTCACCCGCTTCCATCTTGATTCTGCCGTTATTGGACACCGTCTGCTGCTCAAACTTCGCACTGAGGCTTTTCAGCGACTCAAGCTTTTTAACCAGCGCATCAGCTGCTTTCTGGTCATTGGCAGGCTGGATCAGATTAACCGTCTTCACTTCCTGAACCGGCTTTTCTGAAGAGGCTGCAAGAACTGGCAGCGCAACACTAAAAACTGCTGCTATAACAACAACCTGGGATATCTTCTTCAACATAAATTCTGTTCGTAAACCTTGATAAATAATACCATCAACCTTTCACTGGTGGCGGCGCAATCACTTCACGATTGCCATTATGCCCTGCCGGGCTTATCACACCCGCAGCTTCCATTGCTTCTATCATATTCGCAGCACGGTTATAACCGATCTTCAATTTACGTTGCACTGACGAAATTGATGCCCTGCGGCTTTCAGTGACAAAGGCCACCGCTTCATCGTAGAGGGCGTCTTTCTCGCTGTCTTCATCCAGCCCACCACTGAAGGCACTGCCCTCAGAACCGGATTCCATACCATTCAATACTTCGTCCACATAGTTGGGTTCGCCACGTTTTTTCCAGTCCGCCACCACTCTATGCACTTCATCGTCGCTGACAAAAGCACCGTGAATACGGATGGGGACACTGGTGCCCGGCGGCAGATAGAGCATATCACCATGCCCCAGCAGCTGTTCGGCACCACCCTGATCAATAATGGTTCGGGAATCGATTTTACTGGAGACCTGGAAGCTGATTCGTGTCGGTACGTTGGCCTTGATCAAGCCGGTAATGACATCCACAGAAGGTCGCTGGGTGGCCAGAATTAAATGAATACCCGCCGCACGTGCCTTTTGAGCGATACGGGCGATAAGTTCTTCCACTTTCTTGCCAACAATCATCATCATGTCAGCGAATTCGTCTACGACCACAACAATGAACGGCAGTGTTTCCAGCTCGGGAGCAACATCACCCAGCGTCAGCGTTTCATAAAACGGATCACGCAATGGCTCACCGGCAGCCTGCGCAGCTTTAACCTTGTCGTTATAACCGCCAATGTTTCGAACGCCCAACGCTGCCATCAATTTGTAGCGACGCTCCATCTCGGCCACACACCAGCGCAGGGCATTGGCGGCTTCTTTCATGTCGGTTACTACCGGAGACAGCAGGTGAGGAATACCGTCGTAAATAGACAGTTCCAGCATCTTCGGGTCGATCATAATCAGACGAACATCTTCCGGGCCTGACTTGAACAGCATCGACAGGATCATGGCGTTCACACCCACCGACTTACCGGAACCCGTAGTACCAGCCACCAGCAGGTGAGGCATTTTGGCCAGATTAACCACCACTGGATCACCGGCAATATCATGGCCCAGCGCCAGACTCAGAGCATGCTCTGACTTCTCAAACACGGTCGAATTGATCAACTCGCCGAAGAAAACCGTTTCACGGTCATCGTTGGGAATCTCTATGCCGACGACCGACTTACCGGGAATCACTTCAACCACTCGAACACTGACGACTGCCAGCGAACGGGCAAGGTCTCGAGCCAGATTGGAAATCTTGCTGGCCTTAACACCGGGTGCAGGTTGAATTTCGTAACGGGTAATAACAGGGCCAGGATGCACATCCACCACTTCAGCCTTTACACCAAAGTCTGCCAGCTTGGCTTCCAGCAACCGGGAGATAGCTTCCAGTTCACTGGGGTCAACACCCTTGCCCTGATCTTTGATTTCATCCAGTAATCCGGCTGTGGGGCGTTCGCCTTCAGGGGCAATATCTTCTGAAGGTTCTGATAACGCCTGAGCCACTTTATTGATGATTTTTTTCGCCGGAGATTTTGCTTGACTCTTGGTGGTTTCTGACTGAGCTTCAGGAGCAGGCAGGATGACTATGGCGTCTTGTTCCAGCACCGGTTCATGACGTTCAAGTACCGGCTCCCTTCTGGTCACCGCTTTCTCTTCAAACGCTTCACGATCAAGCTCTCGCTGTTCACGCCAGTAAGCCACTTTGGCCTGAGAAAATTCCAGGCACCAGACACAACCTGTGCCTATTAACGAAATCAGGGTAACCAGCCAGCGACCCGTTTGATCCAGCACTTTGAACCAGGAAATGCGGGTATAGATAGTGATACCCGCCAAAAGAAAAGTGCCGAAAATCAAGGAGCTGCCAACGGTATTTAAAGCAGGCAGAGACCAGTCAACGACCACTTTACCGAGAATACCGCCACTGCCAGAAGGAAGGGTTCCATCAAAACCATGAAGGTGAAGTCCGGCCAGGCCTGCTCCAGCAATCAGGGCCACCAGTAAACCGGTAGACCTGAGAACAAAAAGTCCTGTTCGCCATAACCAGGGTTCATAACGAAAGCGGAAGACAGTAATCGCTTTCAACACGGCAATGGCCGGTATCAGCCAGGCAAAAATACCAAACAGAGAATAAAAGAGGTCACTGAGCCAGGCACCAAAGCGCCCTATGCTGTTCTGAACCGTGCCTTCATAACCTGTGTAGCTCCAGCCCGGATCAGTGGGACTGTATGTTAGCAGGGCAATAGCAATGATTCCGGCCACCAGCAGAAGGGCCAGCATTCCGGCTTCACGAAAATGAATATGCAGGGCATCTGCCTGCTCGGTCTGGTCATGGGTAAGCTTGGCTGCAACATCAGGAGTTTTGCCCTTGCCTTCCTTGCTTCCGGCTCTGGCACGTTTTCTGGTTGATGTCTCCGACATTCGACGCTCTTGATCTGTCCTGAATAAAAACAAGGCAGTGCTGCGATGCAGACTGCCGTATCTATTAATTAACTATCTACTACCAATGTACCACGAGCGAATAAAAAGAGGCTATGAGAAGGAGTACCGATCAAAGCCATTCTGTGAATCAAATCCTTCTCTCAACAACATTTCTTTCTTATTAAGATCCAAAAGCATGGTGACTAGAGTACCGCCGTTACCCGTCAGTTCATGCCAAGCGTAAGGCCTGAGTATTGGGAAAGGTTTTTCATTTATATCAAGCAGTTGCCGAATATTACTAAGACTTGATTCAGGCTTATACAGTAGTCGTTCGTGAAGGGTTTTCAGTCGTGTTTCTGTACATTCTCTGGTGGTAGTAGGCTGAGCCTGCCCTTGTTGTAGATAATGATTGGTGTGCAGATACCAGTCTTCTTGTGTGTTCTGGAACCAGGGCTGATCCGGAGCCAGTTCAACAGCAACCGTCTGAGTTGAATCCGCCACCAGCACATGACTGGCCTTCCCTGCTCCATGAATTTGAATAAGGGTTTTAGCTTCTTCCACAGACCTGCATTCCAACAGAGCTCTTAACAGAATATGAACCGGTAGCCCCGTCAATTTTTTCCTGGCAGGTAAGATATTCAAACAGACACCCAGACCGGAATCATTCATACCAATTTTGGCCAGCATACCGGGTTCGGTCATGGTGAAGAAACGATGGCCGTTTTCCAGCGTAATATCTGCCAGAGCCAGTTTACCTTCCAGAGCTTCAGCCCAGTCCCAGTTCTGCCCCAGCAAACCGTTTTTTGGAAAGCTGACGGTTGAGCATTCCATTGGCGAAGAAGCGACAGGTGACGACATCAACTCACTGCGGGCATTGATGCAGTAGATCCAGAACGGATCAACATTGGCAGAAGATGCAATTCCGTCCATTTCTTCTTTATAATCTTTTCCAAGCAGCTCAACCTTTGCCATCAACTGGTCAACATGGCTCTGAAGCTTGTCCCGGTTAGAAAGGAATCTTGAACGGTAGTAGTCCAGAACTTCGTGGATCTCATTGCGCATCTGTTCGCCATGAGTCTGCCCACGCTGCAGTGCCGTGCCTTTTAATACCAGTTTTTTCATTATTTTAGAGTCCTGATCATGAAACCCATCAGCAACAATCAGCGCTTATCCATTCTGCTTGTCACTCTGCTGGTCAGTATTCTTGTGCCTTTCTCAAAGCAGGATGATAGCCTGTTTGGCCAGTTCTTTTCGCTATTGATCATAGCGGCCATTATCTATGTTGTTCGACCACTGACCAAAAACAGGGTGGTATTAAGGCGCTGGCTTCAGGGATGTGGCTACGGCTTGTTTTTACTGACTTTTCTGGTCGGACAAGGAAAGGTTCCTGTCTGGGCTGGCTATGCAGGTCTGTCACTGGTAATCGCTTTTTACACCTCGATACTGGTATTGCTGATGGTGCACCTGTTCTCAAAAGGCAGCATGAATGAAAAACTGCTGGCCGCTATCAACTTTTACTTTCTGACCGGAATCACCTTTGGCTTTCTCTACACGCTTGTTGGACTGTTAGTCCCCGGAGCGTTCAGTCTGCCCAGCAGTAGTACTCTGGACTGGCCCGTTTTTGTTTATTTCAGCTTTATCAACCTGACGACTTTGGGCTATGGCGATATCACACCCATTGCCCCCATCGCCAAAAGCCTGGTGGTACTTGAAGCAACTATTGGCGTACTCAGCCCGACAGTGATGATTGCCCGATTTATACGCCCTACGCTCTCTGAATAACCTGCTAGGAGCCAGAGGATTGTCTGACCTTGATCAGCTCTCGGGATAACTGCAGGTAACGATTGTGGTCTTTTAAACCATCAATGTACTTTTTCGGTATCGCACCAAGGCCATTCATAGCTCCCAGCAGAGCTGAAGTCATCGCAGCACGAGCCATATTGTTCCCACCACTGTTCACTGCAGCAAGCATGCCCTGAGTGTAATCAGCAGGAAACCTGTGAATCAGATAATAAACTGCAGGCAAAAGATGAGTCAGCTGGCAGTCCAGACCATAAACTTCGCCAACATAGTGAGCCGGCTCAATGCGGACTTCTGGTTTCCAGGCCACAGCGCCATTAGTGACCGTATGGATATTGTCATACCCACCCATCAAGACTTTTAAATCAGGGTTCTGCAGCAAACCCACCATATACTCTTTCAGTTTTCGCAAAGGTGTTCCGGCAATAACTGCTTGAAGTGTCAAAGCGTACACCACCTGATTCTGACGGATAAAACGATCATTAAAGAAAGGTTTCATCAGGCGGTCTGCAGCTTCAGCCAGTTCCAGCGGGTCTTTATACAATGCAGCAAGCACAACCGAGAATTGAGCCCCATCCGAGGTATCAGAAGCCGTTGCCATTTCAGGAGATGACCAGGCAACCCCCTTCTTTTGGTTATGCCAGAGCTCTTTGATAATGGATTCGGTATAGCGTCCAGAGTATGACTCACCATTTAACGTCTTGAAAAACCCATCCAGTCGCTGATGGAAATCAGCCTGAGCAAAACTTTTTTTCTCAGTCACTGATTCAAGCAACAAAGCAAAGATCTGCCCGGTCTGGGAAACATCACCCGCTCTTACTCCCTGCTGATAGCGGAATTTGCTGATCGTTTTGAAACTGTGGTTGCCCTGTTCAGCCGGATTCTGATAGTCATCAACCCAGAGACCAAAGTCCTTCTCAAAATCCTTTCTGTCGTAATACCAGTGAGTACCCAACCCCATGGCATCACCTATCAAAAAGCCCATTAAGGCTCCTGCAACCCGTTCTTCCCTGCTGACGGTATGAGGGTATTCTTCACTCATAGCTTTTCCCTTAAAATCAGATGCCCGCTCACTTCCAGGCTGTAAAACATAACCACAACCCTGCAGAAAAATAAGTACTAACAGAAACTTGAGCCACAGCAAGGTCTTCATCACTTCACCTTTATATAATTCTCAGTTCACGTCCATCCTAGTAGCCAGTTCTTGTTTGTCCATGCAGTGCTATTAGGCACTTACACGCATACTCAAACTTAAAGATGCATTGTAAGGTCATGTTTTATATTTACCGGTCAGGGAGAAGTAACATGCAAGATTCCATCCACGGTCGTAACGTCCTGAACCTGATTCAGGAAATGCCTCAGCCAATCAGTACTGAAACTCTGATGTCAGCTATCAATGAATCGTTTGGCACTGAAGCAAAGTTTCACACCTGTTCCATTAAGGGTGCATCGGCTAATGAACTGATCGAGATGTTTATCACCAAAGGTAAGCTGAATCAGGACGAAAGCGGCATTCATTTTGTAGGCTGTGGTTGCGGTCATCACTGACAGTAAGTTGCCCGGCTAAGCTGTTGTATTGCAGGCTGTTTCCATCAACCTGCAATACAAGTACCCACCTCAAACGTCCCGAACCTGCTACAAACTCTACCCTGCGAATCAGCCAAGACCGCTTGACAAGAAATCAGGAGGTTATAATCTGGAAGAGTGTTTCATCCTCTGAAGCCACTGATATTCGTAATAGTGACCGCTAACAGTATTTGAATGAAACCTGCGTGACAAATCTGGCACTCCTTTGATGGAACCGCCAAAAATTATCAGGAAATGACTCCGCAATTGAAAATGGTATTTCCTAACAACCTGTCTAATAACAGCCATTCCTTATTTGGAGATTGAATTACCATGCAGCAGAATAAACTGTTTGTAGGTAACCTTCCTTTCGATAGTAATGAGGGCGACCTACAGGAAGCCTTTGAGCAGTTTGGTGAGATTGATGAGATTCGTGTCATCATCGATCGTGAAACCGGACGCTCCCGTGGCTTTGCCTTTGTTACCTTTGCCGAAAGCGATGCCGCTAATGATGCACTGGCACTGGATGGCAAGGAACTGAATGGTCGTAACCTGCGTGTGAACTTTGCTACCGAACGTACCGGTGGCGGACGTCGCAGACATCAAAATCCGGGCAATAACAACAAGCATTAAGCCTTCCCGATTTTGAATCTGTTCTGAAACTGATCTAACCGATCAGCACTTTATTACGTCTGGCAGCCACTTACTGCCGGAGACTACTCTATTGTCTTTTAATTCCTGATGATTCAACAGCTGGCAGACTTTGGGTAGAATGTCCGCTGCAATCAGGAAGTAATCAATGCACACCATTCGTCTTTATCAGCAGGGTTCTCTGTTGGATCTTTTTATCGATATGAGCCCTGTTGAAGCTGAGCTGAAATATCAGGAGCTTATTTGCCAGTCCAGCCTTGACCAGAATCAGGTTGAGGATGAACCCTTGGTCATTCATGACATTCAGGTCGATTCTTCAGGGCATGTACGCCTGACACTGAATAACGAACAACCCCAAGCGGAACAACAGCCTACCTCTGAAGAACTGCGAAAACTCGATAAAATAAAGGAGATTCTGGGGCAGGCGCTGCAGACCTATAACAAAGCCAGCTGACCCGCCTCAGATAAGACCCTGTCTGATTCAAACCGTCTGACAACACCTGCAACAGGGTCTTTGAACTCCAACGTCTTAGCCAATAACTGCAGTGGCTTTTGATAATCATCTGCAGTTTCAGGCTGGAGCTCCGGATAATAACGGTCATTGACAAGCGCCATCCCGAGCTCACTCATATGCAACCGAAGTTGATGACGTTTGCCGGTCACGGGCTCCAGTTGAAACAAGGCTTTATTGCCACTCTCAGACAGACAGACCATTCGTGAGTAACTGTTCTCAATTCCCTCGGAAATTTTCATTCGAAATCGCGGTTCAGCCACCACCATTCTTTTTTTTACTTGCCACTCCTGCCCTGCAGTCACTGCCTGGGTGGTATGGACAACTGCATGATAACGTTTATGAATCTGCTGTTTAGGAAACAGCTCATGATAATCAGAGCGTGTTTCAGGGTTCACCGAAAACAGTACCAGCCCTGCGGTGTCACGATCAATTCTATGCGCTGGTGTTAAATCATAAATCCCCGTTGACAGCCTGAGTCTGTTCAAAAGACATTCCTGCACAAAGCGACCACCCGGTGTTACTGGAAGGAAATGGGGCTTACAAGCCACAATAATATGTTCATCCTGATAGACAATGGTTTCCGTGAAAGGAATAACTGGCTCCTGCTCTACTTCACGATAATAGAAAACCCGTTTGTGCCCTGCGTAAGCATCTGTCGCCGTTATGGGTACACCGTCTTGCCAATGAACATTGTTCTTCGCTATTCGATTCTGCCAGTCAGCACGGGAGATAGCTGAAAACTTCCAGCACAGAAAATCCAGGACAGTGTTCAGGTGGGTGATTTCCGGAGGCATGGTCACAACGGAGGGTTTATCTGCTATCGCCATTCAATCTCAATAGTATTTATTTGTGTCTTCAAAACCATAAAAAATACCACTCTTTGATATAATCAGTGGCATTACTTATGCAACTTTATTTGAGGCTGTAATGGTCGAACTGACCCCTGACCTGCTAAATCAGGTCTATGCAAAGCATCTTGACTGGTATCCGGCCATTAAGAACCCTGAACGTTCACCCGTTCATATCAATGGTATTGGCGATATTCTGGATCAATTTGATCTTGTGCTGCTGGATTCCTACGGTGTGCTCTGCCGAGGCCCAAAACCCATTGAGGGCGCTGTTGAAGCTATTGCCCTGATGCGTGAGCGGCAGAAGAAATTCTGCGTCGTCTCCAACGACACCATGACTCGAAGATCCATTGCTGCGGAGAAATACCAGCAGCGAGGCTTTGATTTTTCTGCCCGGGAAGTCCTGACCAGTCTGGATATGACCGATGCTTTTCTGGAAACCGTGACGAGTCCTGAAAGTATCGGCGTAATTGCACCGCTGGAGCACCCTTCCAACCATTTACTGGAGGGAATGGTTCGACTCAATGGTTGCAATGGTGTCATTCCTGATCAGGTCAACACACTGCTATTTCTGACGGGTGCCGGCTGGACCGGGAAGATGCAGAAAAACCTGACTCAGTCAGGCACAACCAGACAGTTTCGATTGCTGGTGGGCAATCCGGATATTGGCGCACCCAATGGCAATAAGATTGTTGCTACTCCTGGTTATTTTCTGGCTGACTTTGCTGAACAGACAGATCAAAAGAGCAAACCGGAACTTTTTGGCAAACCTGCTATGAGCATCTTCCAGCAAGCCATTAAAGAGTATGGAGTGACGGATCTTAATCGTGTTCTGATGGTAGGCGATACGCTCTACACGGATATTCTCGGTGGCAATGCAGTGGGTTGTAAAACCTTGTTGCTGACCTGTGGGGTTTATCAGGGGTTGAATATAGAAGAACAGATTGAGCAGGCTGAAATTTCCCCTGACTTCATAGCAGATCAGCTGTAAATCCTGTCAAAGACTCATCAGTCAAATAAGCCTGGTTGTAGGCACAGCCCACAGAGCACTCCTACAGCCAGCCTTATAACAGAACCCATGAAAATGTCTAACATCCTTTATATTGCACTATGCATGGTCATTATTCTGGATAACCGGTCAGATCATGAACCACCCCATACGCTGTACTATCTTGAGAGGATGCTTAAGCACTAATAACAGGTATGAGTGCAATCAGAATCTTACCTGTCTTCAGGGAAAAGGAGGTTCAGGTATGTTTCAGGGTGTCATTAATACAATTCGATCCTGGGTTCGCCCTGGAATAGAACCACAACCAAAAGATCGAAATACTGCTTCAAATGGTTCCCCTGTAAGACCGGTTAATAATCAGAGTTATCTCTCGGGAATGCTCGGCTATGCAGCCAAACGCACCCGACTTGCCTGGAATAACCCTTCATCACTACTTTCCAGGGCCGCTTCAAAACCAGTGAGCACAATGCACTGGCTCGCAGAAAATCGCTTTGGAGTAGCCAAACTGATTGGTAAGGTATTGATCCCATCGCAACACCATCGCTACTGCAATTTAACAAATTGCTCTAATTTCGTGAATGATCTCGTTAGTAATCCACCGCCTGACGGCAGTAAATATGAAATTATGACTATTGAGGATAATAAAACAAAGCTGAAAGCCCTGATATGCTATCCACCGGGATACAATCCAGCGAAAGAAGAAAACAGCCGCTGTATAGTTTTCAATAACCCTAACGGAATGCTTCTCGCCGAATTTATTACAGAACACAAACAACTCAATCCACATCAACTACCTGGCTTTCTCCAGAAAGAGAGAAAATGCCCGGTAATTTTCTACGACTACAGGGGAACGGGGCTTAACAAATCCCCTGACGCTCCATCATCCACAAATCAAACCATTATTCAGGATGGTTGCGCAGTTCTAAAACATGCATTAGATAAATTTGTACTTGTAGAAGTCGTTGGTTCTTCACTGGGAGGAGGTGTGGCAACAGTCAGTCTGGAAAAAGTTCTTAGCTCAACGGATATCCTCGATAGAGGAAGAGTTAGCCTTGTCAGTCATGATTCCTTTACTTCCGCACCACAGGTGGTTTTGCCAGGAATGCCAAGGTTGGCGAATGCAATTGGCTGGCTTGTTGGCGGAGGCATTGATGCAGCTAAGTCCATGAAAAAACTGATAAGAGAGCGAATCCCCATTACCGTTATGAATAATCAGAATGACCCTGTGATCCGTAAAGGATCGCGAATGTCTGAATTTCTTCGAGACTTTAAGACAAATTCTCGTATCACTGTTGTAGAAAACACCGAGGTTTTTGAGAATGGTCACTGTGGGTTTGGCGATAAATTCAGAAACTCACTTACCAGGCCCGATAAACGCGGCTGATCAACCTCACTCTATCTAATCGTATGTTATAACTACTTCTTACGGTTTCCTCACTTGCGTGGCTGTGAACTGTTCTTCATCTGTTCATGCATCAATTGCTGCTGAAGCTGCATTTGCTGTTGCTGCATCTGCTGCATTTGTTGCTGTTGCTGCATCTGTTGATGATTCATTTGTTGTTGCATCTGTTGAAGCTGTTGCTGATGCATCTGCTGCTGCATTTGAAGCTGCTGTTGATATTGCTGCCAACCCTCCTTATCACGAAACTCGGGAATCGGTTCTTGCCCTCTGGACTTACAATGCTTTTCAGACGCCAACCTTAACAGCACATTGTATCGGTCACGATAGGCATTAATTTCTTTCTGTTCCGCGGCACTTAAGTCCATAAAGAACCAGGCAGGAAAGAAAAACATACCGGCAACACCGAGCCCGACATTCTTTCCGGTTTTTTCTGTTTTTGGAATCAACCGATTTATTTCAGTTTCAATGAAATGTATTTCCTGCTCTATGCTCTGACAGGTTCGAAAAGCATCATCCGCCTGTTGCACCTGAACAGGTTTCGCAGAGCGACCTGCGCACCCTGCAAGCAAAGAAATAAGGAAGACTGACAGTAGCCATTGGAGCCCAGATTGTGACAGCGTCATGACGGAGTACTTGGAACCAAAAATAGAAAAAACAATAATAGACCCTCAATTCACTTCCTACCTATTAAACGTTCACTGACTAATACTTCCCCTCTGGTCAATTGATACTCTTATACAAACAAACTCCTGCCGATATACCTGAAACTTCCATTCCATAGTTGCTTCAAGCCTGTCAGGAGATTCATCATGAAAAAATTATTTATTCTTCCCCTTCTACTTTCCTTGAATCTCTCTGCCAATGCGGTTGAGTCAGAACCAACAACAGTATCCGATCCGGCTATGCCTTTGGTTTCAGCAGCCATTCGTTACGGTATGTTAGCTAATGCTTATCTAAACAGCCCCAGCGGAATGATCACTGAAGGTTACCGTTATCAGATCAGAAGCTTGTATCTCAGCTATCTTCGTGAACTGTTGCAGGAACCCGGAAACACCATAGACAAGTTAAACGAACAACTGATGACTGACTGGATGACTCGACTGGGACGAGAGCAATTGTCACCGGAAGTACTGGTCAATATTCGAGGCAACCTTGAGATAAAACTTGCTGAGTGGAGTAATAATGCATTGTCTGGACAATTTAAGGGCATGATGGAAAAAGAAGAAGTGATGCCCACTCTGGAGCAGAGAATTAAAGCCTGTAAACGAGTTGCTTTTCAACCTGCCAGCGATCCGGATAAGCGTCGTAGCTGTCATCAGAGCAAACAGCTGACCAGAGAAATCTCCAGCCACCTGATTGATCCGAACCTTCTGAAGAACGAAATGCTGGAACTGCTCCCTGCTTATGCGAACAGCTTGATACAGGTTTCGGGGCGTCCTTACTTTCGCGCTTTCAAAACATCGAAGGAGGATTTTCAGGAATCGTTGATTACCTTAATGACCCAGGGCTACTCAGCACGCCAACTGGCCGAGATTCTTGAGTTCGCCGGGGTCGATTATCCGCAAGTGTTTGATCAGCTTTATTTTCATGCTCTGAAAACAGACAAGACCATTCACGAATAAGTGTGTAGTCACATGTTATCGAATATTAGATCGTCATTTCCCCGCCGCAGGCGGGGAAATGACGATCTAATATGTCCGGATACTTAATAGTTTCAGTACATATAAAGAAGCCCGGAATCACCGGGCTTCATATCAGAACAGATTTTCAGATATCACTCACTGATCAAAACGAATCCGATACAGCAAGGAGTAAGTTACTGGCAAAACGATCAGTGTCAGCACTGTAGCAAAACCCAGACCGAAGATAATCGTTACCGCCATAGAACTGAAGAACGCATCAAAGACCAGTGGAATCATACCCAGCATGGTGGTCAGCGCAGCCATACTCACCGGACGAACACGACTGACTGCAGCATCGGTAATCGCCTGCTGAACTGTGATGTCCTTCTCGGTTTCAATATTGATCTGCTCCACCAGCACTATACCGTTTTTCACCAGCATACCGGACAGACTCAATAAACCGAGTAGTGCAGTAAAGGTAAACGGCATATCCAGAATCAACAGACCGGATGCCACACCAATGACTGCAAGCGGTACGGTTACCCAGATAGCGATTGGCTGTCGAATAGTGCCGAACAGCAGAATGGTTATCAGGAACATAGACAGGTAGCCCATTGGCAGACTGCTGAACAGGCTGGCTTGTGCATTAGAAGATGACTCATACTCACCGCCCCACTCCAGCACGTAACCATCCGGCAGTTCAATCGCTTCGATTTTGTCCTTCAACCTCTGTCTCAAAACTTCTGGTGTCTGATCGCTGAACGGTTTGATATCCGACATAACTGTCAGTACGCGCTTCAGATCACGACGAACAATCAAGGCATTCTCTGATTTAGTGTCAAAACCGGTCACTGCCTGTCCGACAGGCACAAAGGCATTACGCTCTTTACTCCAGACCTGAAGATCCGTAATACGGTCTGCATTCAGGCGTTCTTCTTCCGGCGCTCTGGCTACGATAGGCAACAAGTGACTGCCGTCACGATAGGTGCCGACCTGCTTACCACTGAAGTTGATCAGCATGGTCTGGTCGAGCGCCTGCTTTGAGATACCACTGCGACGGGCAGCCGCCTCATCAATCTGAGGACGGACAATGCTGACCTGCTCACGCCATGAGTGACGAATATCTTCAGCCAGTGGCTCGGCTTCCATCACAGCCACCGCCTTGGCACCCAGTTCACGAAGTACAACAGGGTCAGAGCCAAAAAAACGAGCTTCAATGTTGGCTGCGGGAGATGGACCAACATTCAGCAGCTTGAATTTCAGCTCCATCTCCGGATAAGCCTGAATCATCTCTGAACGCATGCCCGGTAATACTTCACGGATCTTATCCAGGCTGTCTGCTTCAACAATCAGCTGGGCATAGCTGCTGTAAACCTTCTCAGGTGCATAAGTCAGAATAAAACGCTGTGCGCCCATACCCAGGGTAGATGTGACATTTTTGATACCTTCAAAGCCAAGAATTGTCTGCTCAAGTTCCTTAACCGTCTCTTCTGTTTTGCGAATGTCTGTACCTTCCTGCAACCAGACATCGACAAAGAAAATCGGTGTATTCGAAGGTGGGAAGAAAGCCTGCTTTACCTGTCCAAAGCCAACAATAGCCAGCATCAATGCTGCAACGGTAAAGCCCAGTGAAATCAGGCGATGCCTTAATGCCTTACCTAAAAATGCTTTGTAGAAAGTAAACAGCGCACCTTTGTATGGATCAGCATTTTCATCAGCCGCAGGCATCTCTTTGAATACCAGGTGACAGAAGAAAGGCGTCAGGGTAATAGCCAGAACCCAGCTGATAAACAGGGAAATACACATCACCTGGAACAGCGAAATCATGAAGTCGCCAGTAGAGTCTGAAGACAGACCGATGGGCGCAAAAGCAATAATCGCAATCAGTGTCGCACCCAGCAGTGGCCACTGGTTCTGCATAACCACCTGCTTAATCGCTTCCAGTCGTGACATGCCACGCTGCAAACCAACCAGTACGCCTTCGGTGATAACGATGGCGTTGTCCACCAGCATCCCCAGAGCGATAATCAGAGCACCGAGAGAGATTAACTGCAGCTGGACATTGAGAATCTTCATACCGATAAAGGTACCAAGGATGGTCAGCAACAGAATACCACCCATCAGCAGACCTGAGCGTACGCCCATTGCAAACAGCAACACAATAATTACGATGGCAATCGCCTGAGCCAGACTGACCAGAAAGCCACTAACCGAGGCATCGACAACACTGGGCTGATCATAGACAACACTAAGATCCATACCGACCGGACGAATGGACTCCAGCTCTGCCAGTCGATCACTGACAGACTTTCCGATATCAACTACGTTCACCCCCTTGGCAAAGGAGATACCCAGGGCAATGGCTTTCTCACCATTACTGCGGTAAAGGTTCATCGGTGTTTCGTCGAAAGTAGTCGTAATCTCGGCAATATCACCCAGATAGATCAGCTCAGTCGACTGAGGTAAACTGATCACCAACTCTTTCAACTCTTTGATGTTTTTGAATTCGCCGGTTGGATGAATTCGAACGGCAAGACCATCAATAAACATATTGCCGGCATTAGACACTACGTTCTGGTTCTGAATAAGCCCAAAGATTAATGACGGATCAACACCCAGAGCAGCCATTCTGGCCTGGGACATTTCGATCACCACCTGTTCTCGAACAGTGCCTGCCAACTGGGCTTTCTTAACACCAGAAATCAGCGACAGTTCACGTTGAAGAAAATCACCGTAATTTTCCAACTCACGGTAATCAAAGTCACGGCCACTGATGGTCAGCATGATGCCGAACACATCACTGAAATCATCGTTCACCGAAGACGGGTAGACACCCTGAGGCAACGAAGACTGGGTATCATTAATCTTCCGTCTCAACTCATCCCAAACCTGAGGCTGCTGACTCGCCGTCACAGTTTCTTTCAACTCCACCATGATCTGGGAGTTGCCGGCGCTGGAAATGGAATCAATGGTTTTGATGTATTCCAGTTGCTGGATAGCTCGCTCCAACGGCAAAGTGACTTCTTCTTCCACCTGCTCCGGGGATGCTCCCGGGTAGGCGGTATTCACCATCGCGTTGGGAACCGGGAATTCTGGAAATTCCAATTGCCCCAACCCCGTAAACGACACAACACCACCAATCAGCAGCAGGACAACAAAGACCCAGCTGAGCACCTTGTTGCGAATAGAATATTCTGCAATGTTCATTATTACAGGCCTCGCTCACGCAGCAGAGGCTTAACCTTCATGTTTGGACGCAAGCGATTAACACCGGCACTCACCACCTGGTCACCTGCCTTGACACCAGAAGTAATAGCTATTCCATGTTGGGTAATAGGACCCACCGTCACGGTTACCGGATTGACAATATTCTGTTCACTGTCGAACAGCCAAACCTGTTGCTTACCAGAAGCATCATCCTTGAGCACAGCAGTCAGTGGCAAGATAACTTCAGCTTTGTTTTTAACCCTGATTACTTTTGACAGATCCATTGTCAGGGTCGCAGCCATACCAGGGTAAACCGTCAGGTTCTCGGGAATCGGCAAAGAGAATACCGCTTCATAGGACTGAGTACCCTGAGTCACCTGAGTTGAATGCTCCTTGTAAATCACCTCAAATTGCTGATCGGGATTGCTGGAAAAAATCACATAAGGGTGGTAGCTCTGATCAATAGAATCCTTACGCACCTGAGACACAATGCCTTCCGGAATCTGGATACTGATATCCAGTGTGTTACTGCCCTGAAGAACAAGAATGGTCTCCTTGGCCTGAACAAACTGATAATTCTCCACCAGAGTCTGAGCCACACGACCAGTAAACGGTGCT
Source organism: Endozoicomonas sp. OPT23 (assembly GCF_009653635.1). GTDB lineage: Bacteria > Pseudomonadota > Gammaproteobacteria > Pseudomonadales > Endozoicomonadaceae > Endozoicomonas_A. Next base: position 411,981 of record NZ_PPFD01000006.1, read on the forward strand.
TTCAGAGTACTGTAGGCCAGTTTGTCTTCAGCAAGTCGCAGAGCTGCCTGACTGGATTTAAGCTTGGCACTGGCATTGTCTAGATCAGACTGGGAAACCACTTTCTTGTTTCTCAGAGAAGCAATTCGGTCATAACTGCTTTTCGCCAGTTCATGATCGGATTGTCGAACAGCCAGTTCATTTTTGATATCACGATCATCCAGTCGAGCCAGCAACTGTCCCTTCTTAACTTCGTCCGCCTGGTTGACCGGAAGATCAATCAACTCACCGGAAATACGAAACGAAACATCGGCCTGATTACTGGCCGATACCTTGGCCGGAAACTGGCGCAGACTGGCGCTGTCATCAGACTGGACAGTAAACAGTTTTACCGGCCGAATCACCTCTTTGACTTCCTGCTCAGGTTCAGAACAACCTGTCAGCACAACGGCTGCCAGTACAGTCAGTAACCCTGGCATCAATCGCTGAAGTTTTTTTCGCGATAACATTCTTCTCTCCATAGCAAAATGCCGGCGAAACAACGACGCCGGTGTAGTAATTAAAAATGAACTGCATAGTCAGAACTAAAATAGATCTGTTCTATGAAATCTAATCAGCTGGTTTGGCTTATTTGAGCAAGCACCAGTGATTCAGCACTCCTATACAGTGAGTGAAGGTCATCCAGTGAGTTTGTTTCAGCCAGCCCCCAGCCCGCCAGATAACTTTTAACACTTAGTAGATACAGGTTTTGTGCCTCTGCTACGCCACTGCCATTCTGGATGGTGGTGAATTCACCATAACCCGAACTTCTGATCATAAAATAACCATGACTAATGCTGATCAGACCCAAATAAAGTGATTTAGTGTTGTCGTCTGACGCGTGAGCCGGACTGTCATGCTCCAGAACCTTTGTGGCAATGTTTTGAACCAGAAAATCAATTTTTTCAATTTCCTGATTCATCGCATTATTTCGGTGAGACGATGCACGCTGCCAGACACAGGGGTTCATCGCCAGCTGATTCAAAGCGTAGTTAGCGGGTTGCTGTTCGTCCCAGATAATGCAGCAGAAAGTAGCCAGCAGTAGTTGCTCTAAAGGCTCGGAAGGCACTTCAAGAGCCTTGTGCAGGACAATGACCTGATTCCTCATAATATCCAGAGCACAACCCAGTAACAGGTCTTCCTTGCTGGAAAAGTGAGAGTAGATAGCGCCCATGGAGCACTCTGCAACCTGGGCAACTTCGGACATTTTCAGATCCAAAAAACTTTTTTCCTGAAGTAACTGAAGAGTACCCTGAATAATTTCCGACTCTCGTTGTTCTCGTTTTTGCTGTCGTGACATGGCGGTCATACTAAAATGATACTGTTTCCGAATAATATTCGTTTTTCATTCGGAAACCAAACCAGTATTTTCCGAAGTGGCAAAAAACAGTGTCAGCAGAATAAGAAATTAACAGTTCCGATAACGTCAAACCGACACGGTGACAGCTTTCAGGAATTTGCATTTTCATAGTAAAACGGTAGGGTCTGTGGTCATAAAGCCCCCTGACATACGAAATCATGAGCTATATCCCCACTAACGGCGGGATATAGAAATTTACTATTCGATGATGTGTGTCTACACACTTACAGATTGCTCAGGACATAAGTTATGGCACTGAAAGCCACGATCTTCAAATGCGATTTACAAATTGCCGACATGGATCGACATTATTACCAGAACCACTTACTGACCATTGCCCGGCATCCGTCCGAGACCGATGAACGAATGATGATCCGGGTAATGGCCTTTGCTTTTTATGCCAGTGAACAGCTGAGTTTTACTAAAGGCCTGAGCACCGATGATGAACCCGACCTCTGGCAGAAAAGCCTGAGCGATGAAATAGAACTCTGGATTGACCTTGGGCAGCCAGACGAAAAACGTATTCGAAAGGCCTGCGGCCGAGCAAAACAAGCTGTGTTAATAAACTACGGTGGTAGAACATCTGACAGCTGGTGGCAACAGAACCAAAACACTCTGAAACGTTTCAATAATCTTTCAGTATTTGATCTGCCAGAACAACAGGGTAAAGAGCTGGCAACCCTGGCTGACAGAAGCATGCAACTAAGCGTGACTATTCAGGATGGCCATGCGTTGGTCAGCTCAGATGCTGGCAGCGTAGATATTCAACTGAAAAAGAGAAAGTAAAAAGGTATGGGCGAACTATTCGCCCATTGAGGCGCCTGCTGAACCGTCCGGCAAAGTGCAAACCATCAAAAACAGTTGGTTGGTCTTGGTAACCCGGCAATTCTGGCGGCCAGCTTGGCGGGGCTCTCGGGAAACAGTTTCATCAGGTACATACTGCTGCCTTTTTCCTTACCCAGATGATTGGCAATGTATTTCACAAACGGTCGCTGGCTAGGCGCATGTTCAAACTCCTGATAGAAGTTTCGTAACAGTTCCAGAACCTGCCAGTGATCATCCGTCAACTGCACACCTGAATCGTTTGCCAGTTGGTCAGCTATTTCCCTGCTCCATTCTGCTGTATCCAGAAGGTAGCCATCTTTATCGAGATTCAGATCCATGTTAAAACCAGCTCAGTACTTTCTCATTTTTCTCGGTCAGGCTAACGAAGCCAGCGTAATCCACTAATTCGATATCCAGCTCATCCCGGTTGGTGACACCTCTGGCCATAACATCCGCTTCGAGCACATAGACAGAGACATCCCTGATCAGTTCAGCAAGAATATCCGCTGTTTCAAACAGTGCATAAACACCGTCTTCTATAAGCAAAAGGCTATCGCCCTTATTGACAGCGCGCAGGCAGAGTTCCAGTGGCTGTCCGTTTTTGTTGACGGTGTGTAAAGTAGCCATCAGAAGTTCAGCACCTTTTTCTGAGTTGCAAGAAATGTTGCTACACCATCGCCTTCCAGCAAGGTATAGACAGGCAGTAACTGCTCCGGTTCAAGGCCCCTCTCATCAAGAGACTCACTGTCTACATAAACCGTTTCAATACCGTAGAGCTCCAGTGATTTGAACATAGCCAGCAGGTTTTTTCTGGGCAGCTGGCTAGGATCCTGATGATCAACCAACTGATAAACACCATCACCCATCAACAGTAATGAAGTGGGCAGGTCATAAGACGCCGAGACAAGTGCTGCATCCAGTGCTTCTCTGGCACTCTGCCCTCTATAGGGAGACTGGCTGGAAACAACACAGAGAGATGTTTGGTTCACTGATTTTTGCGACTCTGACTCTTGAGGCTCTGCTTGCTGCAACATTGTCATGCTCCAAAGGTGATCAGTCGATCCGTTTCAACCAGAGATTCCAGTAACTGACCCAAGCCAGATAGTTGAAAGCCATCAGCAAGATTACTGGCCGGTAACTGGTAACGCTCAGCCTCATCAGCATCCACGACACCACGTCTCAAAGCCGCAGCGATGCAAACAACAGCATCAATCTCATTCTGTTGAACCAGTTCCTGCCATTCAGCAGGAAGATTGACTTCATCCTGAGGCGGATTGCTCAGGCTGGAGGCATTCTGAACACCGTCCTGATAGAAGAAGATGCGCGAAACCGTGTGACCAGAAGCCAATACAGCTTTAGCAAAACTCAAGGCAGTCTGCCCAGCCTGACTGCTGCCCATGGCACCATAGACAGCCAGTGCGTAGTTCATAGATGACTCCAAACCAATAAATAGTCATGAGTAATAATACTCCTGACATAAAAAAGCCCCGCGAATGCAGGGCTTTTTAACAACCGAGAGTATCAGTCGTCAGACATGCCCAGCAGAGACAGCAATGCTGTGAACAGGTTGTAAATATTCAGGTATAGCGAAACTGTAGCGCGAATGTAGTTGGTTTCACCACCGTGAATAATACGGCTGGTGTCATACAGAATAAAGCCGGACATCAGCACTACGATCAGAGCAGACAACGCCATATGCGCCGCTGGCACCTGGAAAAAGATCAGGGCTATGCTGGCAACCAATGCCACAACCAGACCGACCATCAGGAAACCACCCATGAAGGAGAAATCCTTACGAGTAGTCAATACATAGCCGGACAGAGCAAAGAATACTACCGCAGTTCCACCCAGAGCCTGCATCACTAGTGAAGGACCGTTAGCCAGAGCAAGATAGTGGTTCAGCATTGGGCCCAGAGCAGCACCCATTACGCCAGCAAATGCGAATACAACAGCAATGCCTTTACCGGAGTCTGCAGTTTTATGAACAGCAAAAATCAAACCCAGACCAACAAAGCTGAGTATCATCGCGGTCAGGCGACTGATTTCCAGCGCCATGGCAACACCGGCTGTTACAGCGCTGAACAGCAGTGTCATACCCAGCAGCATATAGGTGTTACGCAGAACCTTGTTAATTTCGATACCCGAGCCAATAGCAGCCGGGTTAGCCGACATTACGGTGGACTTACGTTCCATCTTATTCCCCTCTCAATGAGCTTATATAGAAGCAGTATACCAAAGCCAGCCTCATCGGCTATCTTCTGTACGCTTTTTTACACTATAAACCCTACTATTTTCAGGGGTATAGCGTCTGATCAGAGCAAATAGAACACTTCTATATTCTGCTTTGCTTTACCGAACCCGTTCTTGCTTATATTCGTATCGCCATCCCTGGCTGTAAATAAATCCGTAGTTTTTTATATAGTCTTTGCTTTTCAAGGGTTTGACAGCGGAAAGATTTCAGGTAATATTCGTTCTCGTTGCCGCGGAGGGGTGACTGAGTGGTTTAAAGTACCGGTCTTGAAAACCGGCGTGGGTTTATAGCCCACCCAGGGTTCGAATCCCTGCCCCTCCGCCACTTCTCATTTGAAAAGTTATTTGGCAACGAAATCTCAGTAGCATTCGTAAACGTCCTGTTTTCAGTGTTATACCCTGTGGAGGGGTGGCTGAGTGGTTGAAAGCACTGGTCTTGAAAACCAGCGTAGGTTAATAGCCTACCCAGGGTTCGAATCCCTGCCCCTCCGCCATATTTTTCTTATATCTCATTTCACCAGCCACCTTCGATTGATAGTAAGTGCACAATCCTTAATTTTTTTCATTTACGTGAAACGACTAAAAGCCTCATCACTACACCACGCCCTTACCTAGAATTATCTTGCAACTCGCATAAACCTTAACGCTCAAACTCCTCACTCCTGACTTTCAAAACCCACAACAAAAAAAAGCGACACTCGAAAGCATCGCCTTTTTGTACCTTGCTCAGAGCAAAGCTATATAGCTGTTATAGCCAGTCCTTACAGAGGACGGATATCTTCAGCCTGCGGACCTTTCTGGCCCTGAGTCACTGTGAACTCAACCTGCTGACCTTCAGTCAGCGTCTTAAAGCCGTCGCCAACGATCTGACGGAAATGAGCAAACACGTCAGGACCGTTTTCCTGAGCGATGAAGCCAAAACCTTTCTCTTCGTTGAACCACTTAACAGTACCGGTAGTAATAGACATAGTCATACCCTAATTTTTAAAACAGTTTTAACAAAATTGTGCCCAGCCTGTCTTTCAACAGTAAGGGCGATAAAGCTAGAAGCTTTGTTATTACTTATGAAGAGCATGACGAGCCATAACAGCCGGAATACTTAATCTATGCATAAAGAATCAAACGAACTTGTAACGTGGAGCCTATTTTACAGCTCTTTGAATTCACAACAACGAGTAGATTCCAACTTAAACAGAGGGGAATACCAGATAAAAACAGATATCTGCCTATAAAAACTTGGAAAACAATGACGCTTTCTCATAACACCACCGCGCTCATAAAGATCAATACCACAACCGCTGCAACTAATTGAGAAAGATAGGCGTACATTCTCAACTATAGGTAAACCTCCATGACCTTCATATTGGTAAAGTTCTTGTGCCAGCAGACAGCACTGATACTGTAAAATCTACCTTATTCAAAGGCAGCTTCGAAAAGACAGTCAGAGAACAGCTGACCTCTTAATGGAAAACATATGACGTCCAACTCATTAAATAAACGCAATGCCAGCACTGTAGTCGTACTCGATTTCGAAACCACCGGCTTATCACCGGATATGGGAGACAGGGCTATTGAGATTGGTGCAGTGCTATTGGAGAACGGTAAAATCACTGACCGCTTTCAGAAACTAATGAATCCAGACAGGCGAATCAATTCATTTATAGAGAATTACACCGGGATTTCCAACGCCATGATAAAGAGTGCCGACTCTTGCGCATCTGTCATGAAAGAGTTTGGCCAATTTATTGAAGGGCACAACCTGGTAGCCCATAACGCTTCATTCGATAAAAAGTTTCTGGATGCCGAACTGTTACTGGCTGATTCAAACTACAGAGGCTCATTTGCCTGCTCAATGCTAATTGCCAGACGACTGTATCAGGATGCTCCCAACCATAAACTAGGAACATTAGTACGATACAAAAACCTGCCAACAGAAGGCGTTTTTCACCGAGCCCTGGCTGATGCAGAGATGACAGCTCATCTATGGCTTGAAATGCTGAATGACTTGAATAATTCACATCAACTGGATCACATACCGTTCAGTCTGATGAATACCTTATCACGAACACCAAAGCATTCCGTTGACAGACTTCTTACCAAACACAAATCAGCCCAACCGATACATTAATACGTTTTTATTATCCCTTAAACACAAAAAAAGCAGCACTCTAGAGTACTGCTTTTCTCAGACCCTGCCTAAACAACGTCATTTAGCTGTGCTGTGTAGCCAGTCCTTACAGAGGACGGATATCTTCAGCTTGTGGACCTTTCTGACCCTGAGTTACGGTGAACTCAACCTGCTAGCCTTCAATCAGCGTCTTGAAACCTTCGCAAAAAAAAGAAAACCCCCTATAAACCACCGAAATACTATTAACCACCCTCACAACAGCAGACCACCTCCCTACTCTGACCTATATAAAACGTAAATCAAAAGACAGAATTGCGAACTCTACTGTTTGGCCAGCCTAACCATACCTGCAACAAAATAGATTATTGTTATTGTCGCAGATGACCTTCGATCATACGACTGTCGAACCAGGCACTTCCAAAATTGGATGAATGAACTTTTGGAACGCCCATACGAAAAAAGGCGATACTCGAAAGTATCACCTTTTTGTACCTTGCTCAGAGCAAAGTTATATAGCTGTTATAGCCAGTCCTTACAGAGGACGGATATCTTCAGCCTGTGGACCTTTCTGGCCCTGAGTTACGCGGAACTCAACCTGCTGGCCTTCAGCCAGAGTCTTGAAGCCTTCGCCAACGATCTGACGGAAGTGAGCAAACACGTCAGGACCGTTTTCCTGAGCGATGAAGCCAAAACCTTTCTCTTCGTTGAACCACTTAACAGTACCGGTAGTAGTAGACATAGTCATTTCCTATCTATTAACACAAAGTTGCCCTGCATTGTCTTACAACAATATAGGCGTAAAGCTAGAAGTTTTGTTGTTACTTATGAAGAAGATGACGGGCTACTACACCCAGAACATTTAATCTAAACATAAAGAATCAAACGCACTTGTAACGTGGGGGTCATTTTACACGGCTTTAGGCGATCGGCAACAAGTATCTTTGAAAAAATTCAGGTAATTATACGAGTTATAGAATATTTCCGCCTATAAACAGCTAGCGCCTCCAGATATTTTGTACAACAAACAGTCAGTTACCGATATCTGATCGCCTGAGATCAGGAAAAATGACTGTTCGAATAATTTTCAAAGGTTATCAGCACTAATTTTTTCAGGTTTCAACAATTCATGGTTACCATTGAACAAATCAGAAGCGATATATCGAATAATGGCGTAGGTATAGATAAGGCTGCCATTGATGAAAAAACCAAATACCCAGTTATCCAGCTGAAAGCCCCAGGGTTTAAAACCCTGAAAGACCATCAAAACCGATAGGAAGACGACCTGTGCACATAACAGGGTGAATATTTTTCGGTCAAATTTTTCCCGGTGTTTTCTGCGGGATCTATGCCACTCTAGCTGCTCTTCCTGAAGGGTCTGTAAGGCAGTGACAGACTCCTCAACAACATTTTCTATCAAAGACTCAGGCTTACTGCTGCTCGTCTGTTGAGAAAGCTTTTTGATAATAGCGTTTTTATTATTTTTTACTTCAGCCAACCCTGGCCTCCAGATACTTATCTCAGGCCAAGCACACGTGCTCGTATTTTTACAGACTGTTCACTGACACCAAAAGAAGCCGCCACCAGCGAGGGAATACCGGTCCACTTCTTCCAGGCATTGATAAAATGCTGTTCGGGCATAAGAATTTCAGCGGCAAAAGTATCCGCTTCTTTTTCTTTAGATGTTTTCGGTCCGGGTTTTCGATAATCCACAAAATCCTGATCATCGCTGCCTTCATTAAGGTGAAGAACAATATGACCTATTTCATGGGCCAGGGTAAACAGCTGGCGCCGCGCTGTATCTTCACTGTTCAGGTAAACCGTTTTTTCGTTGTGACTGACAGCTCCGGCGATGCTTCGGGTGGAAGTATCCGGCTGAAAATATTCAAACGAGTAGCCCAGGTGATCGATCACTTTATCGACCGGAACAGGAAGTTGACCTCCGGCACCTGCACTGTTCAACAGGCCGGTCGCCAGATCCCTGATCTCTTCTCTTGATCTTGTATATTCCATTGCAATTTTTATCGTCAATACGGATTGCACGATGACAATCTAACCAGAGTTTTTTTCGCTGTCCAGTTTGACGACGCTAAAATAAGCACTGCCAGCCATTAAACAATGACTGTCTATTAGAGCTTCTGTAAACATTACTATTAAAGAGAGCCTTGGCATGCCTGACACCAAACCGCCCCAACTCAATGTACTTGGTCTTCCTATCGAACCCTGCTGCCTTGACCCTGTCACCGGCTTTTTTCGCGATGGCTATTGTCATACCAGCCCTATGGATACCGGCATTCATACGATCTGCGTTCAGACAACCAAAGAATTTCTTCAATATTCAATCAGCAGAGGGAATGATTTAAGTACACCAAAGGAAGAGTTCGGTTTTCCTGGGCTGAAGCCCGGAGACCGCTGGTGTCTTTGTGCTCATCGCTGGCTGGAAGCTTATCGAGACAATCAGGCTCCCGCCGTTTTTATACTGTCTACCCATATTAAAAGTCTGGAAGTGATTCCGCTGGACATACTCAAATCAAAGGCTCTGGACCTTTCATAAACACCACTCCACCCATCAAGCAACTTCTATAACTCTATAGATTTAATAAGACACCTGTGCTATCAAATTAAAGGCTTTTAGCCGCTGAATCATCCACAGGACAATAATAATGATAAAAAAGGATGTCATCGTCGTTGGTGCTGGCTTTGCCGGTATGCAACTGCTGCATCATTTACGGCGGGAAGGTTTCAATGCACTGATACTGGAATCAGCCAGTGAAGTCGGCGGAACCTGGTTTCATAATCGCTATCCCGGCTGTCGCTGCGATGTTGAGAGCATGCAGTACTCCTACCAGTTTGATAAGGAACTGGAACAGGAATGGAAATGGACTGAACTCTACCCTTCTCAACCAGAAATTCTGGAATACGCAAAACACGTCGCCAGCCGTTTTGATCTGAAAAAAGACATTCAGTTCAATACTCGCGTTCAATCCGCAGAATACCGAAAGAATCATCAACACTGGCTGATCACCACGACGACGGGGGAACAGTTTCAGGCCCAGTTCTGCATTATGGCCACTGGCAACCTGTCCGTCCCGAACACACCCAGATTTAATGGTCTTGAAGATTTCAAGGGTGAGGTCTATCACACCGCCCGATGGCCTGAACAGCCCGTCGACTTCACAGGCAAGCGAGTCGCTGTTATTGGTACAGGCTCCTCCGGTATTCAGGCCATCCCTGTCGTTGCTGAACAGGCCAGACAACTCACTGTTTTTCAACGCTCTGCCTCATACTCGTTACCGGCCGGAAATAGGCCGCTGAGCACAGAAGAGATTAATAACACCAGAAACAACTACCAGCAGCTACGAGATAAGGCTAGCCAGTCCTTTGGTGGCGTAGTATTCAAAGGTGAAGTGAATGAGCAGTCTGTCTTCGATGTGAGCGAAACCGAACAACAGGCTGAATTTGAGCAGCGCTGGCAAGACGGCGGTGTTGGCTTCACCCACAGTTACAGCGATCTTCTGTTGAACAGCGACGCCAATGAAATAGCCTCTGAATTTATTCGCAATAAAATACGCACCATCGTCAAGGATAAAACTACCGCTGAGTTGCTCTGCCCTACTGATCTATTTGCCTGTAAACGCCCATGTATTGATACCAACTACTATGACACCTATAACCGTGACAATGTGTCACTGGTCAGCATAAAAGATAATCCTATCGAATGCTTTACAGAAAAAGGACTGATCACTGATAACACTGAATATCAGTTCGATGCTCTTATTCTGGCGACAGGCTTTGACGCTATGACCGGCGCTGTACGTAATATAAAAATAGAAGGCAACGACCAGCAACGTTTAGATAACATCTGGAGTCAAGGATCTGACAACTATTTAGGGCTGGCTGTTCATGGTTTCCCTAATCTGTTTACGGTCACAGGTCCGGGCAGCCCTTCTGTATTAACCAATGTAATGGTCTCGATCCACCAACATGTGAACTGGATTACCGACTGCATCAGCTACATGCGGACAAAACAGCTTGGCTCAATTGAAGCCACCATTAAGGCGCAGACTTCATGGCTGGAACAGGTCAACACCATCGCTGGCTACACCCTGTATCCAAGCTGCAACTCCTGGTATCTGGGCGCTAATATCCCCAGTAAACCGCGACAGTTTATGCCTTATGCCGGAGGCGTACCTGGCTACAGACAGATTTGCCAGTCCGTCGTCGAGAATGACTATGAAGGGTTTCAATTTCAACCTGCAGGAAGCACAAGCAATGACCACTAACAATTACAAACGCTTCTCAGGCAAGCTGGCTATTGTTACCGGAACCAGTTCAGGCATTGGATTAGCTTGCGCCCGTCGCCTTGCAGAAGAAGGGGCAATGATTGCCGGCATCGATATAAAGGAAGGTGACTGGCAACAGGTCAAGGCGCTAAGCCCGGACTCTCGCTTTTATAAACTGGATGTCAGCGATGGAAGTGCAGTAAAGAAAACCTTTGAACAGGTGATAGTCGATTATGGTCGTGCAGACATTCTGTTGACTGCAGCAGGTATCAGTAAGGCTGGCCCCCTGCATATGCTGGAAGAGGCTGACTGGAACGACACCATCGACGTCAACCTGAAAGGCACTTACCTCTGCATTAAAGCGGTACTACCGACCATGATGAAACAGCACTCTGGCAGCATTGTCACCATTGCCAGTATCGAAGGTTTAAACGGAACCGAATGCGGCAGCGCCTATAACGCTTCAAAGGGTGGCGTGGTCATACTCACCAAGAATCTGGCAATGGACTACGGTCGTATGGGCATTCGCACTAACAGCATCTGCCCCGGCTTTATCGAAACTCCTTTGCTGGAACAGGCTATCGGACAGCTACCGGCCTTTAAAGATGACATCATCAGAGAAACCAAGGTGGGCCGTCTTGGCAAGCCGGAAGAGATCGCTGCCGCCGCCAGCTTTCTTGCTTCCGACGACGCCAGTTATGTAAATGGCCACAGCCTGGTTGTCGATGGCGGTTACAGTGCCGGACACAGCCATGGCATTGTTGAACTGATGGGATTGAGCTGACCTCAGCTTATTGAAAGGAGCCTTGCATTCAGGGCTCCAGAACCACTTTAATGGCACCTGCTTTGCGGTCACCTGCGATTGCAAAGGCTTCTACGGCTGCTTCCAGCGGCAAACGATGAGTGATCAATATTTCCGGCAGCTCTGGCCTGTTGGCCAATAGTTGGGCTGCCACTTCAACATCTTTCACTAACCCCTGCTGACCATAGAGAGAAGACGTGTAAAAACGCAGGTTCTTCATTCCCATTTCCCGCGTAGGCAGCTGAACACCATCCCAGTAAGTCGCCAGCATCAGAACAATGCCGCCCGGCTTGCAGAGAGTTGCAGTCTGAGCCAGAGAGTCCGAGGTCCCAGCACAGTCTACTGCGACATCATACTCACCAGCGCATTCCAGTTTCGCTCCTAACCTTTCTCCCGCCTGTTTCTGGGCATCATGGCGCGCTGTCAGAGCAACGTCTTGCAAATGACTGGTAAGAATCGCTGTAACTGCCAAACCCACCGAACCAGCACCAATAACAGCTACCCTGCTCTGAGGTTGAAGATCAAGCATTCTCACACCGTGCATGGCAACAGCCAGCGGTTCAACCAGACAGGCATCACTGGCGCTGACATTATTGGGAAGAGTTACGATACTACGTTCCGGCACCAGTATTTCCTCTGCCATTCCACCTTCCCTGAAGACACCATGAATCATGCCTCCGCCAAGGCGGCAATAATGGTAATTGCCCGTCGTACACTGATCACAGTGACCGCAGGGAGCTAAAGGCTCAATGGCAACCGCTCTTCCATCAGGCAGTATGCCTGCTACTTCATGGCCAAGGGTTACGGGTGGTGTAAAGCCCGAATTAATAAGATGAAGGTCAGAACCACAGATACCGGAGGAAACCACTTTGACTCTAACGCCATCACCTGCTGGCCTGGCTACTTCCTGCACCTGAATATGTTTGTCACAGCAGCGAACGGCTTTCATAAATGTTCCGTTTATTCTTTTTGTTATTACTCTTCTTTGCTGGCCATTCTAGCCCGCCGGTTTCTCAGGCATTGAGAATTCTATAGAATAACTCTTATACCTTTTAGCGAGTTAAGAAAGATCATGGATATCAGTCATCTGCGGGAGAATTACACTCAGGCCGGACTGGATCGGGACACCCTGGATGAAAACCCGTTCAGCCAGTTCGATCTCTGGTTTAAGCAGGCTCAGGAAGCACAACTGCCTGAACCTAATGCCCTGAGCCTTGCGACTGCATCTGCTGACGGTATTCCCAGCCTGCGTACGGTGCTGCTGAAATACGTCAGTGAAGAAGGCTTTGTCTTTTTTACTAACTACAGCAGCAACAAGTCCCGGGAAATTTCCGAGAATCCCAATGTCGCCATGATGTTCCCTTGGATCAGCCTGGAGCGTCAGGTGATTGTCCGTGGTCGTGTAGAGAAAATATCCAAGACAGATTCCCTGCGCTATTTCACCAGCCGCCCTCACGGCAGCCAGCTGGGTGCCTGGGTATCTCACCAAAGCTCCGTTATCACCGGCCGTAAAGTGCTGGAAATGAAACTGGCGGAAATGAAACGTAAATTCAGTGAGGGTAAAGTGCCACTGCCTGACTTCTGGGGCGGCTACCGTGTCGTTCCGGAGAAAATTGAATTCTGGCAAGGTCGCCCAAGTCGTCTTCACGACCGCTTCCTTTATACCCGTCAGCAGGATAATCAATGGCATATTGAGAGACTGGCACCATGAGTCGCAGAACCGCTGCAACTCTTGCTGTTCGCGATGAACTGATCAAACTGGTGGAAGTAAACAACCAGTTTCGTGATGCAGTACTGGCAGACCACACTCTGCCAGTCTGGGTTATGAAAGAGATGGACGAAGCTCAGTCTGACCGGGCTCTGGCGGCCGAAACGGCCTGCCGCCTGACGTACAATGAACATCAGAACAAACAGGAAACCGCTCGACTTCCGGGCATTGTCGGTATTTCTGAAAAGACATTAATCATTGGGCATCAGCTGAATGAAGCCAGAGATAGCTTCAAAAAGGCCATGTCTGATTATCGCAAACTGTTTGGCGACAGTATTCAAGCCATCGAAGAAGCATCGGAAAAGCTAAGAGATGGTTTGCTGGGTGGACTGAAAATCCAGCATATTCATTTTGTTCAAAGCTATCGCCAGCTGAAGCTGTTTGATACAGCACCCAAGAGGATTGGTTTTAGCTGGGCGGCCCATCACAGCGGCTCGGTTCGCTTAAGTGCTTCTGAAGCCATTGAACACCTGCAAAAAAAATATCTGGCTTCTGCAGCAATCCAGAAAGATATTGAAGTTCTGGCGCAGATGCCAAAAACAGAACCGGTAATTATCAAACGGCTGCTGGCACCTCACCTGAGAGCCAACCTGACCTGGCATAAAGATATCGAAACCCTTCGCAAGCTGGATAAGGATTTGAAGAAGGAATACCCCGGACAGATTAATGTACCACTGCCCGTCTTTGTAAAACTGGATAAGTGTGCGCCGCTGCCGGAATTTAATCGTATTCGCCCGTTTGATCCCGCTGCCAAGCAGGAACGCTTGACTCGCAGTGATACCAAACTGGTTCGAATCTCCGACAACCCTCATTCCAGAATCTACAGGTACGCATAAAGCCGCTATAAACGAACAATCAGCTCCGGACATTTACTGCTATTTTTATCTGGCCAGTTTCTTCCGGAGTTTTTTTATGCTTGATAGCATTCGAACAGTCTCAATCTCACTGATGTTCTTATCCCTTCTGACAGGCCAGGTACTGGCACTTCCTTTGGAAGAACAGAAACAAGAGCAGCAAGAAGAGCCTGATCTCGTATCTGTCACTGAGCCTTCCACTGAAAAAAAGATTATTAAAAACGTACCCAACCACCCTTACAGCACTGTTACATCAAAACTGTATCCACTGGCACTGGTCAGCGGTGAAACAGGTGCAACACTGGTTGATTACGAACAGGGCAGAATCGTTGCCACTCTGAACTTAAATGGTAGTGCCGCTAATTCAGGTCTCTTCGTAACCAATGGCGGTGACGAAATCATCTATGTCATGGCTTTCAATAACCTTCCCGGTGCAGGCAATACTGTTTACGCCTTCCCCCTCAGGGACGGTAAGGTATCGTCAGATCGTCTTGAAGTAGCAGATTTCCCTGGCGACATTTTTCCCGGCAACAGTTTCTCTCTTGCCGCAGATAATCAGGGAGAATACGTTTATTTTGTCAGCCTGGAGACCAGCAGCTGTGATGACAGCGGCCACTGCACAGGTAAACGCTGGTTGAACCAGGTCACTGTCAGCGACAAAGACGCGAAGTCAACAGCCATTGAGATGCCTGCCTGGCATGGGTATTCAGCTGATGGTGGAGACCACGGATTAAGCCTCACCGCAAACGGCGAAACAGCTTATCTTGCTCACAATCGGGAGACGTATCAGGTAACTGGATTGAAGAGCAACGTACAACCAGTCATTAAATCACTGCCTATTGATTATGGTGATGCCAACCTGATTAACAGCACTGGCAGCCAACTGCTGGTGTTTTCTTACGGGGATATTCTTGAATATTCCACTCAGTCGTGGCAAAAGCGAACACTTCTGGATCAATCAGGCAGCTCTCAGTCTTTTATTCAGAATGCTCAATTTTATGTTAAAGATCAGAAAGCCCTGTTCACCCTTCAGGATATCAGCGGTCAAAGCACACCTCTAAAACATTCTCCCAGACAGATTGCTGGCCACGTATCATCACGAAATTTGTTCCCACCCAATGAAGTGGTTTCAATTAATGTGAATGGGGAAGCAAGAGCAGAAACACTCTATCAACGATTTTTTACAGGACCTTATCCAACATCAGCCTGCTGGTCTCACGACGAAAAATATCTGCTGATTACACTCTGGAACGAGCTGAAAGATACAACAGAACTCGCCATTTACTCCTCAGTCAAACCCTGACCGAGGAGATAAACTCGAAACTTTATGCGTCTGCCTGAAAATCATTTTTCAGGTAGGCGTCCAGTTCGGTGAAGCCACCAATATACTTCTGGCCATGAAATACCTGCGGCACGGTTTCTACTGATCTGCCTACTGTCTTTTCCAGATCTGCCTTGGAAATACCTTCCTTATGAATATCTACATACAGGAATGGCAGGCTGCGATTTTCCAGAACTTCCTTGGCACGAACACAAAAACCACAACCTGGGCGACCAAAAACAGTGAAACGATCCATAACGCTATACCTCTGCTCTAACAAAGAGCGGCTAAATTGGGAAATCTCTATGCCGCTAACTATAAACAGGCAAACCTGATTCTCTAAATCGTTATTTTCTTGTATTTCGATAGAGGATATCTATAAGAAACCGAATATATGAATTCTTAAGCTGCATCCCCGCCACCGGCGGGAATACAGCCATTCAATATTCGGTTATGTGTGTCTGCACACTTAACAGAGAACCATGGATCATGGCTAAAAGAATAGAGCGGTTAACAAAGAATCTGTTTCACGCATTATTCAGCTACTTCACTATTCCGCTTCTTCTCATACCGCTGCTATTTCAATCACCACCCGCTCAGGCCTCCAACCTGATCAAACTGGCCCATAAAGCCGGTTTTAACAAGTGCGATCAGGCTATTAATGCCGAGTTTAAGGATCTCGACAAACAGGGTAATGCCATTGCTTCTACCGGCTATTTCAATAATCGAAGCTTTAATATTATGGCGACCTGGGGCTCGGAAGGGGACAGTGTCTGGAAGAACACCACCTTTATTAAATTTGGTCGCAGCTGCCTTGCTTACAGCGTGATAGGTATTACTTATCAGGAAGCCTGCTCAACGTATCAGAAGAAAAATCCTGAATGGTCTGAAATCCAAAAGCTGGGTGATTTCACCTGGACAAAGAATGAAGGTGGCGTAAGTGCCATTATGAAAGAGCCCTCTGAAGGTCGTTGCGAAATCACTTACAGAGTCCACCAAAACTACGGTAACCAACTGGGCAAATCAAAGAGCAAAAGTAAGGCAAAAGTTTCAAATTCGAAGAGCTCAGCTAAGGGCAGCTAACAACTGCCCTGTGTCACTCTTCAATCTAGCCACTACCTGCTTTCTTCCGGTTAAACCAAAGCTACTGGCCAACTGTTGCCAGCTTTGGTTCTGAAGCACTTTAGCCACCAGTAAGTCTCTATGATCGTCAGCAGCCTCTTGCTCCAAGAAACTAATTAGCAGGAGCTTTCGAATAGCCAGCTGGCAGCTTTCATAAAGCCGATCGGAATGAACAAATGATTCCAGATCAAGCTTATCACGAGTCGATAACGTCATCGGAGGAATCTGACAACTGCAAAGGATATTCCGAGCCAAAGCAGTTTCCATGGATTGCAGATGATCAGGCAGTTGTAAGAGCAGGTTTTCGGTAAATCGTTCAAGAATCTCTGGCAACAGCTTTTCAAACGCTGGTGAAAGAGGTTTGATGACCATCAGCGAATAGCCACCACTGCTGGCCTCTCTTACCAACCCCGCTCTAACAGATTGATAACCACAGAGTGACCAGAACCGAACCAGTTCTTCACTGGCACCAAAGCTGCTACCCATAAAATCAAGTTGCTGCTGTTGCGCGTATACCGTTAGCTTATCCAGAAACAGCTGGCCTATACCCTGCCCCTGCAGGTCTGGATGAACAGCTATACGAATAACCCGATAACCCTCAAAGCCAACAGCTTCAGGAAAACCGGCATGATTACTCAGTGACTGCGGTAAAAGGTGGCCTTTAACGCGCCGTTTACCCAGCCAGACTGCTTCCTGCAACTCATCCTCAATTCCGCCTTCTTTAGCCAGCAACGCTGTTGCAACCACAACACCTTCAAGCTTCATCACAAACACTTCAATGTTGGGGCCATCCAACAGGTGCCGAAGATCAAAAGGCCGGGTTTTGTAATGGGCGAGAACCAGCAGACCAAAAACCTGCTTCAACAGGTTTTCGTTGTCAGCCAGTTCGTTTCTATTCAGCTTTTCAAACTCGTAATCTGGTCGATTTACTTCTTTGGATTGAGAAACACTGTCAGGTTCAGCATTCAATAGCAGCGCCTGAAACACGAAAGCTTCAAGAGGATCATTGGCCGACCACCGAACCGGCTGATTGATGTGCATGCCTCGCCATTTAGGCGCCACTTGATCAAGCACTTTTTTAAACTTGACCGCAAAGCCTCGCCCGGTTCCTTCATAACCATGAATCGTGGAAGCAAACGCAATACGCGAACAACTTTTCAAAAGGGCTGTCAGAATTGAAACTGGAATCGCAGCTGCTTCATCCACCAGCATAAGGTCGCATTCAATCTGACTGACAGACTGAGCCAGTTCATCGGGTGCAATAAACTGAACAAAGCCACCCTGCCACTCAATTCGACCTGCAGAGGTTTCAGCACTGGGCAGTAAAGCGTCAGCATGCCTGAACATAACTTCAACCGCTGCCATTGAAGGTGCTGTGACGAAAATTCTCTGTAAGCCATTCTGCAGCAATTGAGCTGCAGCAATGCCCAATGCAGCGCTCTTACCACGACCACGGTCAGCCGTCAGTACCAGAGGCCGACGACGATGGCCCTTTGCTACACGAACTAAAGCATCTACAGCCTGTTGCTGCTCATGGGTCCGATAGGGAGCCTCAACATCTGTCACTGCCGTTTCTGAAATGGCTTTATAAGAGGCCATTATAAACGACTCAGGGTCTGACTCAGTAATACGTGTTACTGCTGTACTGCCCTCTACCAGAGAGGCCAATCGCTTCAAATAATAACTGGAAGCGGGAATTTCTTTATGAGGGTGAACACAGAGCCTTGAATGCTCGGGGTCTTTATAATCAGGCCAGCGGCTCAATTCAGGTGTTAATAGAATCAGTATACCGCCCGCCTTCAAACTGCCTGACACGGCACCAAAGGCATCAACATCAAACCCTGAATAAGCATTAAAAACAATCAGATCCAGCTCACGTCCCAGCCAGCCAAACACCTGTTTCGCACGAACCGATGTATGCTGAGTTTCCCGTTCACCAATCCATAACGGTATGGAAGCTTCAATATGGCTGAACATTTGTTCAGCCAACTGCTGCCCCCAGACCTCATTTCCAGCCAGAACCAGCAGCTGTCGGTGATTGTTGTTTTGTGCAGATTCAATAATCTGATCCAGCTGCTTCAGCACACTCAAGTTTCAGTCCTGTTTTCTCAGCCTTTATCAATGGGTCGGGATGGGTCGCGGCTCCATTCCATCCAGCCACCATCATAGACTGCAATGTTTTTATAATTCATCAGACTGGCTGCAAACCAGGCCAGACTGGCACGCCAGCCAGTACCACAATAGAAAGTCAGCTCATCATCAGCCTCTATACCCAGCTCCTGCCAGTAGCTTTCCATATCATGGTATTCCCGCAGTGTATTATCAGGATTGATATAGGCTTCCATATGATAAGGATCAGAGCCTGAATGCCCCCAGAGCGCGCCGGGGATCCTGCCAGCCTTGTCAATATAGTTGTAACCGCTGGTTTCTCCCTTATATTCAGCCAGGGAACGAACACTGATCAAAGCTTTATGTTCTTCGTGCTGAAGCTTTGCAACCCCTTCGGTGTCAGCAAGAATATCAGCGACGGCAGGAATCTCAGCACCAAAACTCTGAACAGCTACCGGCTGGTTTATCTTTCTTTCTATCGGATAGCCCGATTCAACCCAGGCTTTCCAGCCACCATTGAGTAACCGTACATCACCAACGCCCGCATACTTCAGAACAAACAGAGCTCTGGCAGCCGCCATCATATCATCGCCATAGACAACGACTGGCGTACTGGACTGAATACCCAGATTCAGCAGCTCTCTTTCAAGCCACTGAGCATCACGAATATTCCATAACGGCTCTGACTCAATAGAGCCTGTATCAAGGTGCAAAGCACCTGGAATATGTCCGGTCTGGTATCGCAGGCCATCGCCCCAGGAAACATCAAGCACCTTCAACTCGGGCATAGCTCTGATATGAGCATCCAGCCAATAAGGTGTTACCAGTCGTTGATAACCTGGTAACTTCTCTGGCTGATTACCTTTTGCCAGCCACTGGCTGAAACCTTCCTCAAAAATCAGAACTTTTTTCTTCGCAAAGCCCATCTCGGCCACCAGCCACTGCCCCAATACCTGGGCATCCTGCTTATCCTTACCATAAACAACCACACCTCTATCTGGTGTAATGCCTTTGGTAGCAAGCAGTTCTTTTAGCAGTTCAGGCTTTTGTTCCAGCCAGGCAACATCAAAGTTTCTTGCTTTGGGAATATGTCCGCCCACCAACCGACCATTAGCAGGCCAGCCGTTGTACCAGTTACTGTCTCTGGCATCCAACAGGGCATACCCCTGTTCGACCAGCAGTGTCATTTTTTCTGCGTTTACGTGCCTGAGCTCAATACGGTGATTCCAGAACTTGTCACAGGAAACCATCAAAGGCAGCACCAGCAGTAAAACAATGTATTTTAACCATTGAATCATGGAGTTGTATTTCTACAGCTAAGAATCAGGTCGGCCATTCTACCAATGCATACCGACCTGATTGAGAAGGGAATACCCCTATTGTTGGCAATAAAAGATTAACTGACCTTCTTAGTAGTTGCCGCTTTCTTTTTCTCTTTCAATACACGTTCTGCTTTCAGAATGATAACCGGCTGAACGGGTACGTCACTGTAAGAACCCTTTCTGCCTGTTTTCACAGCGCCAATGGTGTCGAGTACCTTCATACCTTCAACCAACTCACCAAATACGGCATAGCCAGGGCGACCTACTGATGCATTCAGAAAGTCGTTATTCTTCAGGTTTATAAAGAATTGAGCCGTGGCGCTGTCCGGATTACTGGTTCGAGCCATGGAAATCGTACCACGGCGATTACTCAAGCCATTGGTGGATTCGTTCTTGATGGCAGCAGAAGTGGATTTCTTTTCCAGACTTGCACTGAAACCTCCACCCTGAATCATAAAGCCATTAATCACACGGTGAAAAATCAGGTTATTGTAATAACCCTTATCTACATAAGAGAGAAAGTTCTTAACAGTGACAGGTGCACGCTCAGGGTTCAGGCGAATCACCATATCCCCCTTATTGGTCGACATACGCACATCAATCGTTTCAGCCATCGTATAGCCGGAAACAACAATGAGCAGGCCTGCCAACAGGAAACTCTTCATTTTATTCAACACTGAAAATCCTTATTAATAAGTCGTCGCTTTATTTTACTGAACAATTATAAGAATGCGTAGAGCGAGTTTAATACTCACATTAATATCAACACCCACATCCCAGACCAGCCAATTTAGTGACTAACAACGATCTTTACTCAATTATTTTATTCAGACATTCGACGCATTTAATTGTCAACTATAGATTCTTGAGGCAAGTCAAATTTTAACCATTTAATTGCTATTTATGCGTGAATTCACTGAAAAGAAAGAATAGGATTTCTGCAGCTCAAGACTGATCACCAAAAAACAGTACGGGTCAAAATTTCAATACATCTGATCATTCGATTTCTTTCGGAACGGGGACTTTTTGTCCGAAAAAAACAGACATGATCAGAGCGATTAAAGACACACAGGGGTTAATATGTACCGTAAAAGTGTTCTGCCATTGGCAATTGCTGCCGTTGTAGCAGCTTCTTCAGCTCAGGCCAGCTTTAGTAATTTTATTGATGATGCTTCTGTAAAAGGTAAAGTCCGTGCTGTTTACATGAAAGTTGATGGCAAAGAGGGAAAAAATGACGCCGGAGCAGCTACGGCAGGCGCCATGATTGATTTCCGCTCCGGTTATATTTTTGACACTATTGGTTTTGACGCCTCTTTCTACGGCATCAAGAAGCTGGACTCTGCTGAATACTACAACAGCAAGTATGACTACTATGATTCCAAAAACCTGCTGGACGACAGCGGTAATGATTTCTCCAAGCTTGGCCAGGCTTACATCAAAGGTAAATTTGGCGATAAAGACGCAAACTTTTCTTTCAAGGCTGGTCGTGCCCGCATCTATACCGGTCTGATTTCAGGATCAGGTTCTCGCTCAATTCCAAGCTCCTGGCAAGGCATCGATACTGATTTCAACATCCATGGTTTGAATGTCGGCATTGCCTACGTTAACGAAGTCCTTCCGCGTGACCGTGCTGGCATGAAGCAAATGGTCACCGCTAGTGGCGAGCGGATCGACTCCATCGTGGGTGCAGAAGTGAACTACACGTTCGCCAACGGCCTCAGCCTGAAATATATGAATGGCTTCGCCAAGGATTACGTTAAAGGCCACCAGTTGATCGCCAAACACAGCTACAAACTGGCTGATGGCAGCAAGCTTGCTGTTGAAGGTAACTACCGCATTTCTCAGGAAAATGGTGACCTCTGGACAGGCACTGGTGGCTGGGGCGGTAATGGTTTCAAGGATCAGGCTGAAACTTACGACTTCAATGTGAAGTACTCCATTGGTCAGGCTTATGTCCGTGCAGGTCTGGGTTACACAAAAGCTGAAAACTACGATGATAAAACGGGTCGTCATTACTACGACTTTGGCAAGTACAGCTACGGCGCATGGAACACCTGGACTAACTCTGGCCTGATTGAAGAATTCTACTGGAACGGAGAAAACGTTGTCGCACTGGGTGCAGGCTACAAGTTCGATAATGGCTTGAGCATTGATTACAAATTCCGTCATGGTTCAGGAATCGACCTGGCTGTCGGCGGCAAGGCTTCTGAAAATGAACATGGCATCGACATGAAATACAAGTTCAAGTCCGTTAAAGGCTTGAGCACTCGTGTTCGCTACGCAATCTATAACCAGTCCGGTCTGGAATACAAAACGGGTCGCCAGGAAAACGACGAACAGCAAGTACGTGTTTACCTCGACTACAAATTTTAATTCTTTTTAGGAATTATGAGTTGAAGTTTTAATCCTGTAACGGATAATCCGTTACAGGATTTTTCCAGCACAAACAATCACATAAACGGACGACATTATATGTCTACAGTCAATAATGGACTGAAGCTGTTTACCGCAACAGCTCTTGCTATTTCTGTCAGCGCCTGCTCTTTTCTTCAGCAACAACCTGAAGTTACCTACGAGAAAGACAAGGTTTACAAACTGACTGTTCTTCACACTAATGACCATCACGGTCGTTTCTGGCAGGATCGTAAAGGCCGCTGGGGCATGGCTGCCCGTATGACTCTGGTTAACCAGATTCGTGAAGAGGTTAAAGCGGAAGGCGGTAATGTACTGCTGCTGTCAGGTGGCGATGTAAACACCGGTGTACCTGAGTCTGACCTGCAGGAAGCAGAGCCGGATTTTCTGGGTATGAACATGCTGGGCTACGATGCCATGGCCATCGGCAACCACGAATTTGATAACACCCGCGATATCCTGATGCAGCAAAAAGAGTGGGCAAAATTCCCATTCCTGTCTGCTAACATCATCGATGAAGCGACTGGCAAGCCTCTGTTCAATCCTTACACCACTTTCGAGTTTAACGGCCTGAAAGTTGCTGTTATGGGTCTGACAACCACTGATACTCCTGACCAAACCAGCCCTGAAAACGTTAAGGGCCTGGAATTCAAATCCCCAGTTGAAGTCGCTTCCAAGCTGGTTCCTCAATTGGAGAAAAAAGCGGATATCATCATCGCTTCTACTCACATGGGTCACTATACAAACGGCGACTACGGTGTAAACGCTCCTGGTGACGTTACTCTGGCTCGCAGCGTAGACGGCATTGATCTGATTGTTGGCGGCCACTCCCAGGATCCACTGTTCAAGCCGGACCAGCAGAATGGTACTTACATTGTTCAGGCTCATGAATGGGGCAAGTACGTTGGCCGTGCTGACTTCGAATTCCTGAACGGCGACCTGAAGCTGGTTGATTACAAGCTGATCGCAGTTAACGGCAAGAAAGGCAAGCCAACCCTCGCTCAGAACGAAGAAATGGTTAAACTGCTGAAGCCTTATAAGGACAAAGCCTCCAAACTGATCGAAATCAAGGTAGGTGCTCTGGACGAACGTCTGCAGGGTGAGCGCAGCGAAGTTCGCTTTAAGCCTACCAACCTGGCTGTTCTGCTGAACCGTGCTTTCATCGAAAAAACTGGCGCTGACTTCTCCGTAATGAACGGCGGCGGCATCCGTGCCAGCATGGACGAAGGTGAAATCACCTACAAAGACGTTCTGACAGTGCTGCCTTTCGGTAACACAGTAACCACGACTGAAATGACTGGTCAGGAAGTTGTTGACTACCTGAACGTTGTTGCTCTGAAGCCAACCAACAGTGGTGCATTCGCTCACTTTGAAGGCGCAGATATGACCATTGCTAACGGCAAGGTAAGCGATGTAAAGATCAACGGCGAAGCCATTGACCTGAACAAGACTTACAAAATGGCTATCCTGAGTTTCTCTGCGGGTGGTGGTGACAAATACCCTAACCTGAAAGTTAAGCCAGGTTATGTTGATACTGGTTTCGTAGACGCTGACGTTCTGCGTGAGTACATCGAAAACCACCCACAGCTGAAAGCTGAAGAGTTCGCACCAGAAGGTGTTGTTCGTCTGTAACAGCTTACTGCTGTAGATAGCCTACCGCTATTAAGCCCGCCACTTATCATGAGTGTGCGGGCTTTTATGTCCATGGATGGACGGTATGCAGGAGCAACGTCCTGCACCCATTTCGACTAAAAAATATCGGCACTAATCCGTTTCAATAGTGACAAACACGATCCCAATGTTGTAGCCTGACAGCCGAGAAGAAGAATAAAAACAACAAAAAACAGAGAAAATCTTATTCACCAGCCCTGCTGATCTAGCTCTCCTGATGAATATTTCTCGCAGAAAAGAAAGGAGCATGTCATGGATATGACCGAGATTTTCGCCATTCTTCTTATTGCTGCAGGCATTTATATGATGATTTCCATTGTCTTCTGGACTCTGGAACTGGGCATCTCTCCCACCCCAACCTCAAACCGCGTTAAACAATCCCTGAAACAACTGCTACCCGAAGACGTAGATGGCAAAGTCTATGAGCTGGGTTGCGGCAGCGGCTCACTATTGGAAATGCTCGACAATAAATACCGAAACAATCAGGTTGTAGGCCTAGAACGATCGCCACTACCATGGCTCATTGCCAGACTGCGTTTTGGTAACAACCGTGACACATTAATCAGTAAAGAGAACTTTTTGGGAAGGAATTTAACGGATGCAGGCCTGATCGTTTGCTATCTGTGCCCGTCACTGATGATGGCTTTGGCCAAAAAACTGAAAAGAGACTTACCTGAAGGCTGCCTGATCATCAGCCACACGTTCAGACTGCCTGGGTGGGAACCTGTGAAAGTACTGCAGGCTGATGATCTCTACAAAACACCTATCTATCTGTATCGGGCTGGATATTGCAAAGAGGAATTCTCTGGTCAGCCCTCTCAGCCTGCCAGCGATAGATTTCAAGCTGCTCAGGGGCACAACTGACACAACCCTTCTGACAGCCTGATTGCTCGCAGGCAATCAGTCCTTTTCTCAACCAGTGCTGCAGCATGCCTCGAACCGCATCAGGGTCACTGCGGAAATGCTGACTGATCTCAGCCAGGGAGCAAAGCCCCTGGCTGGCGATATAGTCTTTAAGCCTGACCAACAACATCAATGACAACCACGGGATTCAGGGAGTGATGACACCGGCACTTCCGCCATGATCATGCGCTGCCCCGCCTTGCGAATAAACAGGAAGCAAAGCGCCATCACTGCCAGCATTGCAGAAACCCAGCCTGTGGACAGCAGAGGCTGAATATTCACTATGGAAAGCTGGTAGTAGATAGTGGCAAAGGAGTAACCGATAAAGAAAGTCCATCCTGCAACAAACAAGGTCCAGCGAATGCCGGACTCTCTATAGATAGCACCGAGAGCTGCCACACAAGGCGTATAAAGCAGAATCAACAAAAGATAAGCGATCACAGCAGCATTACTGTCAAACAGCTGTCGCATGACACCAAAGGTTGTCATATCAACACCCTGTTCTTCAGCAACGGACTCCGTATCTTCGAGATTACCGACATTCAACCCCAATGGATCCGTTAACGCTGAAGCAACACCGGAAAGATTGGCAGGAATACTGGCAAACGCTTCATTGATACCCGCCATAAGACTGAAATCCTCATCACTTTCAGCCGGACTCCCCTGCCGGGCAATGGACGTATACATCGCATCCAGTGTACCGACCACGGCTTCCTTCGCCAGAATACCGGTGAAAATACCCACGGCAGCTGGCCAGTTGTCTTCCCGCATTCCCATTGGAGCAAAAGCAGGAGTGATTGTCTGACCAATCTGACTCAATACAGAAGACTCGGTATCCTGATTGCCAAAAGAGCCATCCGTACCAATAGAGTTGAGAGTATTCAGCACCACAACCACCATCACAATCGCTTTACCTGCTCTGAACAGAAATGCTTTAAGACGATCCCAGGTTCTGAGTACGACCTGCTTGGCTGAGGGCAAATGATAGTTAGGCAACTCCATGACAAACGGAGAAACTTCACCACTGAACATGAATTTCTTCAGAACAAGACCGGTAAAGACCGCTGCAAGAATCCCTGTAAGATAAAGGCCAAACACGACATTCTGACCAGAAGCTGGAAAGAAGGCCGCGGCAAAAAGCGCATACACGGGCAAGCGAGCACCGCAAGACATAAAGGGTGCCATCGCGATGGTCAGCATTCTGTCCTGCTGATTCTCCAGTGTACGGGTCGCCATAATGGCCGGAACATTACAACCAAAACCCACCAGCATGGGAACAAAAGCTTTACCGGGCAACCCCAGGTAACGCATCAATCGATCCATTACAAAAGCGGCTCTGGCCATGTATCCCGAGTCTTCAAGAATCGAAAGAAACAAAAACAGAAAAGCAATCACCGGAATAAAGGTCGAAACCGTCTGAATACCACCACCAATACCGTTGGCTAGAATTGCGGTCAGCCAATCCGGAGAGCCTATCTGTGATAACCAGTGACCCAGACCATCAACCAGTATTGTGCCGGTAAAAATATCAAAGAAGTCGATAAAGGCGCTGCCAATGTTTATGGAAAACATAAACATCAAATACATAATAAAAAAGAATACCGGTAAACCGAGCAGACGATTCAGAACCACACCATCAATTCTATCAGTGAGTTTATGGCTGATACTGCCTTTCTCTTTTACGGTGTCAGCAATCACTTCGCGAATAGCTTCATAACGCCCATTCGCTACCAGAATATCCACTTCGGCTTGAAACTGCTCTTCCAGTTTTTGGCGCTCCAGAACAATCTTTCCCTGTTGAGTCTGGCTTAGCTCGACAGCAAGATGATCACCCTCCAGCAGCTTGATGGCATGCCAGCGAAGCAGCTGCTCAGCTCCATCCTGATTAGTCAGCTCAGCAATCGCTGACTCCATTGCAGATTCATAGCGAATCGGTTCAGCAACTGTCAGACCATTTTCAAAGTAATCATTCAGATAGCTTTTCAGCTCATCAATACCCTGCTCTTTACTGGCAACGACACAGTGAACCGGACAGCCAAGGCGAGTGGCCAGAACGCTGGGGTCAACCACCATGCCTTTTTCTTTGGCAACGTCCATCATATTCAGGACGATCACTACGGGCAGCCCCATGTCCAGTAGTTGTGTCGTCAGATAAAGATTCCGCTCAAGATTGGAAGCATCAATAACATTAACAATCAGACGTGCATTGCCGGACAAGACAAAATCACGGGCGATTTTTTCGTCCATGGAAACCTGATCATCTACAACATCAAGGCAGTAAGTGCCCGGCAGGTCGACAACTTCAACAGGCTTTCCCTGATACTGATAAAAGCCACTGCGTCGCTCGACAGTCACACCTGGCCAGTTACCCACTCGCTGCCGTGCACCAGTCAGGGCATTAAATACTGTCGTTTTTCCGCAATTCGGGTTGCCAACAATGGCAAAGGTGTAATCGTTCATGCTCTGTCTACCTCAAGCACGTCCACCTCAATCACTGCTGCTTCATGACGTCTCAGGCTTAGCTGGAAACCTCTGACCTGTAACTGAATGGGGTCACCCAAAGGAGCCACTCTTGCTACGACAAACTGAGTACCGGGAGTTAGGCCCATAGCCAACAATTTACGCCTATAAGCGGCACCTGCTGCTTTGAACGCCAGAACTCTGGCTGACTCTCCACTGCGGAGCTCTCCAAGTGTTACCGTCATTTTGATCTCCCTCTCACACCACGGTGTATAGGTGTTTGAGTACTCAGTATGACCAGAAATTGCGATCTGCAACTTTGGCCTGCAAAGCAATAATCGTGACCTGTTAGTCATTTAAAACGCAGTTGGTTGCGGAATAAAACGATTGTGCCAATTATGAAAAATAAAGCGTAAAACCGAGGTTCAAGAATAGGTTTAAATGAGAATAGTTACAATTTACCAAACATGTAATTAACATGGTAATTACCGAGACATCAGTCCGTGTTAACCAATAGGTTCAATGATTTTAGTCAATAGAGAGAAAGTGAGGGCTAATAAAAAAGGCCTGAAGATAAATCATCAGGCCTTTTTGAATACCAAACCAGACGGCTATTAATCGTAAGTAATTCGTGTTTTATTTTTTTCAATAATACTGGAACCAACAAATTTCACTTTATCCAGGTCATCGGTTGACTGGAAAGGCCCATAAGAATCACGATGCTTAACAATCTCTTGAGCAATTCTACGCCCTACACCGCTGAGTTTTTCATCAAGCTCCTGAACACTCGCTTTGTTGATATTTACTTTCTCGGGTGGAGCAGCTTTCTCGGCTGAGGCCATGGAGGAAAATGCAAGAATGGATGTAACAGCTATAGCGGACAAAAATGACTTCATAGTTAATACTCCTTGAACTATGCGACAATAATTAAGGTTGTCGTTCGAAAACCTTATCTAAAGGTTTAGTCAGAGCTACAAGCCTTAGCAAATCCCTTTACTCCGTATTAGCTCCCTTCTATTCCCTGAACCGGCGTAATCGTCCCCCAGTCGAGACAACGGGGGCAATGCCAATGCATCTCTTTGCCAGAGAAACCGCAACTGTGACATTGGTAGGCTGCTTTACCTTCAAGCATTTTATCAATCACTTCCTGCAACAGCCGGAGACTGGTCAAGGAACCATCCGCTGGCTTGTACAATTGCAGGTCAATCAATGCATTCAAGCCTTTCAGAGATGGGTTTCGACGAAGTTGCTCCGTCAGAAATTCAAGCGCAAAGCCTTCATCACGACTTTTAACAAGAATATTTGTTAAAGCCAGAACCACCGACGTATCAGGGTGCTCACTGAGACAGCGGCTCAAATACCCGGCATGAGCCCGCTCACTATTACTCCGCCCACTGGCTTTTTCCAGCAAATCCAGAGATAACGGGATATAACGGTAATTCTGTCGGGAAACCTTCTGCAGGGTACGAATAACCTCACGGTCACGCCCCTCTTCGAACTCAATACGCCCAAGTATCAGACTGGCTCTCACACAGTCACGGTCTCTGGAAAAAGCAGTACGAAGGCAGCGACGTGCGCCTGCCCGGTCATTACGATTCAGGCAATCCTCCGCCAGCTCACAGTACAAGTGAGCCAATCTCGGACCATAATACTCACCTTTGAGCCGGAACAGTGATTCAGTCACCTCAACCGCCTGCTGCCATTCTCTTTCCTGCTCATAGATTTTCAGTAACTGCTCAGAAGCTTCTGTGCGAAAGGGAGAGTTTTGACGGGACAGGTCAGCCAGCATGGCTTCCGCTCGATCGAGCAGACCAGCGGTCATATAGTCTTTCGCCAGCTCCAGCTGAACACGAACAGACTGATCAGGGGTCAAGCTGGGTCTTGCCAGAAGATCCTGATGAACACGAATGGATTTTTCTACTTCACCCCGCCGGCAAAACAGGCTGCCAAGCGCCAGATAGGTGTCGACGGTATCATTATTAAGGTCGAGCGCCTTGATGAAGGTCTCAATAGCCTCATCCGTTTGCTCATTTAGCAGGTAATTAAGACCCACAAAATACTCTTTGGAAAGAGGGTTTTGCTGGGCCTGCACCAACTGTTTCTTTTTCTCTGCTCGCCCAAACAGATAGCCAGCAAAGATAGCCACCAGTATCAGAGCCAGCAAGGCAATGTCTGGCATCAGCTCAGACCCTTCAGGGTATCGCTTCGCAGTTTATGAATTTCTGCATCTCTTCTACCCAGTTTGCGCCGGTAGCTGGCATTAAGCAGCCTCAGCTTGGCTAGAGAAAACATTGACACCAGAAGACCAGCAAGACCACCAACAATAAAAGCTATTACAGCGACTGATGACGCCTTGATTTCAGGCATGACACTGCCAGCAAACTGGAACTGAACCATCTGAGGGTTCACCATGACAAAATTAACCAGCGCTATCAGGAGTGCGACAACTCCCAGCAACAACAGCATTCTTTTGAGCCATACAGCAACAACAGAGACCATATCCTGTTCCAGAATTATGTAACCAAACAAGTATATTAAGAAAAGATTGAAGCAGGATTATTTGAGCATACTTTTATTCACTCTATCCCGCATTTCCTTACCCGGTTTAAAGTGTGGAACATATTTCCCACTCAGGGAAACCGATTCCCCCGTTTTAGGGTTTCGCCCTATTCTTGGGGCACGATAGTGCAGCGAAAAGCTGCCGAAGCCGCGAATCTCAACCCTGTCACCCATGGCCAGCGATTGAGACATTTGCTCAAGAATAGATTTTATGGCCAATTCGACATCCTTGATGGGCAGTTGTTCCTGCCGGGCTGCCAAAAATTCTATCAGCTCAGATCGGGTCATTATGCTCTTCCTTTCCCTGCACCCTCTGATGATACCTGAGTTTCAGCTATCAGACAGTAATCTCATTGATGATTACTGTTACTGCTTGCCATCCCAGGCATTAACGACTTCTGAACAACAGCGGCACAGAGTCATAATAATAAATCATGACAAAGACTCAACCAGCAGAAGCTTAAACCTCTCTACCCTAGCTAACAAGAATAAAGAAATCAAGCAAGCCCTTGAAAAGACTGGGAAAAGCATTCTCTAGCCAAAGACAAAAAGTAGAGACGAAAAAAAACCGCAGATGCGCTACCTGAATAGCACTTCTGCGGCTTTTTTTGAAAGCCGAGAACCGGTAAACCGGCTCTCACAAGTCAGTCAGAAACTTACTTGCCTTCCATCTGTGCCTTGATCAGGTCACCGATGGTGGTTGGGCCAGCAGCTTCATCTTCCTGCTTAGTCTTCAGCTCTTTCATAGCTGCTTTTTCTTCAGCTACGTCTTTCGCTTTGATAGACAGGGAGATGTTGCGGTTCTTACGATCGATGCTGATGATACGAGCTTCAACTTCTTCGCCTTCTTTCAGGACGTTAGTCGCATCTTCAACGCGATCAACACTGATTTCGGACGCTTTCAGAGTAGCCAGTACTTCTTCAGCCAGTTCAACGGTAGCAGCCTTAGCTGTCACTTCCTTGATCACACCCTTAACGATGGTGCCTTTTTCGTTCAGACCAGCGAAGGTGTTGAACGGATCTTCGGACAGTTGCTTGATACCCAGGGAGATGCGCTCACGCTCAGCGTCGATCGCCAGGATAACGGCTTCAACTTCGTCGCCCTTCTTGAAGCTGCGAACGGCTTCTTCGCCAGTTTCGTTCCAGGAGATGTCGGACAGGTGAACCAGTCCGTCAATGCCACCGTCCAGACCGATGAAGATACCGAAGTCAGTGATAGACTTGATCTTACCAGCCAGCTTATCGCCCTTGTTAAAGGAACCGGAGAAGTCTTCCCATGGGTTGATCTTGCACTGCTTGATACCCAGAGAAATACGACGACGCTCTTCGTCGATGTCCAGAACCTGAACTTCAACCTCATCACCCAGGTTAACAACCTTGGATGGGTGGATGTTCTTGTTGGTCCAGTCCATTTCGGAAACGTGTACCAGGCCTTCAACGCCTTCTTCCAGCTCAACAAAGCAGCCGTAGTCAGTCAGGTTAGTTACACGACCAGATACGCGAGTACCTTCTGGGAAGCGGTTAGTGATAGCAACCCATGGATCTTCACCCAGTTGCTTCAGACCCAGGGATACGCGGTTACGCTCACGGTCAAACTTCAGAACCTTAACGTTGATTTCGTCACCAACATTAACGATTTCGCTAGGATGCTTGATACGCTTCCAAGCCATGTCTGTGATGTGCAGCAGGCCGTCAACACCACCCAGATCTACGAACGCGCCGTAGTCGGTCAGGTTCTTAACGATACCCTTAACTTCCAGACCTTCCTGCAGGGACTCGAGCAGCTGCTCGCGTTCTGCGGAGTTTTCAGCTTCCAGCACGGAACGACGGGAAACAACTACGTTGTTACGCTTCTGGTCCAGCTTGATAACCTTGAATTCCAGCTCTTTGCCTTCCAGGTGCGCAGTATCGCGAACCGGACGCACGTCAACCAGAGATCCAGGCAGGAATGCACGGATGGTCTTAACGTCAACAGTGAAGCCGCCTTTAACCTTGCCAGAGATAATACCCTTAACAATTTCTTCAGCTTCAAATGCTTTCTCAAGCTCACCCCAAGCTTCCATACGCTTGGCTTTTTCACGGGACAGACGAGTTTCACCGAAACCGTCTTCAACTGCATCAAGAGCAACCTGAACTTCGTCACCGATAGCGATGGTCAGTTCACCCTGTTCGTTCAGGAACTGGGCTTTAGGGATAACGCCTTCGGACTTCAGGCCTGCGTGAACAGTTACCCAGTCGCTGTCGATATCAATAACCTGGCCGCTAACGATAGCGCCCGGCTTCATTTCGATATCTTTCAGGCTCTCTTCAAACAGATCAGCAAAGCTTTCGCTCATGGTATTTCCTGTAAATCGGTCATTCAGCAAGAAATCTGCTGGATGCCGGCCACACCGCCAGTCTGTGTGGGTTGTCAGTAAAGAATCCGCCGGTTGCTGACTGGCTCTCTCGGCCAGCGGATTTTTCCGGCCTTACCTGATGGCAAAGCCTTAATTAAAACAGACTGTTAAGGCATCCTTTTAACAGGATTCTTACCAGCCTGATGGTAATGCATTGTCGGCATGGATAATGATTTCTGAGAAATCAGATCATGCCCTGCTGACGCATAGCAGCAATCACCTTATTGAAGACTTCCTGAATGCTCAGCCTGGTACTATCCAGCACAATGGCATCCTCGGCAGGCTTCAGTGGCGCGACGGTACGATTCGTATCACGATCATCCCGAGCTATTATGTCAGCTAAAAGCTGGTCGAAGTTAGCATCAATCCCTTTTTGTTGCAACTGGTTTTGACGTCGCTTCGCCCGTTCTTCGGCACTGGCCGTCAGGTACACTTTTACCGGTGCATCCGGGAACACGACCGTTCCCATATCACGACCATCTGCAATCAACCCCGGAGCCATTGCAAAGTCATGTTGACGCTTCATCAGAGCTTTGCGAACACCAGGCAACGCTGCGACTTTTGAAGCCATAGCTCCCACTTCTTCCGTACGCAGGGTGACACCGACTTCCTCACCTTCAAGAATGGTCTTTAAACCATCTTCCGTCGGTTCAAACTGAACATCCAGATGCTCAGCCAGCACTTCCAGTGAGGCCTCATCATCAAATGCAACACCATGATTACTAGCTGCCAGTCCAGTCAGGCGATACAGCGCACCACTGTCCAGAAGATGCCAGTCGAACTCACGAGCCAGCAGACCAGCTACCGTTCCTTTACCGGAACCGCTTGGTCCATCAATGGTCACAACTGGCACTTTCGAGTTTCTCACTCTTGAATTACCTTCTATCGATTACCAACTTTAAGTGTGCCTGAACACACTTATTCGAAGTTTAATTGCCGCTTACTACAAGATTCAAACCGGCACGGGTCGCCAGTTTAACAAAATTCGGGAATGAGGTAGCTACGTTGGCACAATCCAGAATTCGAATTTCACCTTCACTTCTCAGGGAAGCAACAGCGAAGGCCATGGCAATACGGTGATCACCGTGACTGTCAACCGTACCAGCACCAAAAGGCTTACCACCTTTGATTAACATACCGTCAGGTTTCGCCTGAGCATCAATACCCAGCGCCGCCATTCCATCCGCCATGGACTGAATGCGATCACTTTCTTTAACCCGCAGCTCTTCAGCGCCAGTCAACAGGGTTTCACCCTCGGCACAGGCCGCAGCCACAAACAGCACCGGAAACTCATCAATCGCCAGCGGCACCAATTCTTCAGGAATATTAATGCCTTTCAGCGGCGCATACTTGATACGGATATCCGCGACCGGCTCACCACCAACGGTTTGCAGATTGGACAGCGTGATATCGGCACCCATCAGTTTAAGAATATCGATCACACCGGTACGGGTCGGGTTAATACCCACATGTTTCAGGGTCAGATCGGAACCTTCCGCGATACTCGCCGCCACCATAAAGAAGGCCGCAGAAGAAATATCCGACGGTACATCAATCGCCGTTGCGGTCAGCGCACCACCGCCCTGAATAGCTACTCGACTGCCCTCAACCGCAACAGGATACCCGAATCCAGCCAACATACGATTGGTATGATCACGAACAATACCCGGAGCAACCGTAGCGGTTTCACCCTCAGCGTACATACCCGCCAACAGCAGACAGGATTGAACCTGAGCCGAAGCCATCGGCATATCGTAATCAATACCCTTCAGCTTTTGACCACCCTTAATCACTAATGGCGGACGACCTCCTTCAGTGGTTTCAATACTCGCCCCCATATCACGTAACGGATTGACTACACGACCCATTGGGCGGCCAGACAGGGAATGATCACCGGTCAGAGTGACATCAAAATCCTGAGCCGACATCAGGCCAGCCATCAGACGCATGGCGGTACCAGCATTACCCAGATAGAGTGGACCAACAGGCTGCTTCAACCCCTTCATGCCAACACCATGAATGGTGACTTTACCTTCGTGCGGGCCTTCAATATTAACGCCCATATCACGGAAAGCCTGCAGGGTTGCCAGAGCATCTTCGCCCTCCAGAAAACCTTCAACTTCGGTTACGCCTTCAGCCAGGGCACCCAGCATAATCGAACGATGAGAGATGGACTTGTCACCCGGTACTCTCAACTCACCTGTGATACTGCCACCAGGACGAGCGACATAGGTCTGAGACCCATTCTCCAGTTCTTTAGTCATATAAGCTCTTCTCTCAAGCATGCTGGCAAAATGGTTGCGAGCCGCCCTGGCTCGCTCAAAGGTACCCAGCATGGTTTCACTGTCTTGTTGAATAATGGCCTGACGTAGATTTTCTACCCCGGCAGAAAACTGGTCCAGCGCCGTTAATATGGCATCCTTGTTACCCACTGCAACGTCATGCCACATCACAGGATCACTGCCGGCAATTCGGGTAAAGTCCCGAAAACCTCCTGCGGCATAACGGAAAATATCCTGATTTTCAGGATTGCCTGCCAGCGTATCCACCAGCGAAAACGCCAGCAGATGGGGCAGATGACTGGTCAATGCCAGCACTTCATCATGGCGCTGTACATCCATGGCATTCACTTCAGCGCCACAGGCCTGCCAGAGTTTTCTGACCAGAGAAATAACCTCGGGCTCAGTATCCGGCAGTGGCGTAATAATAACTTTATGACCCTTAAACAGACCTTCTTTGGCCGCAGCAACACCGCTCTTTTCTGAGCCAGCGATAGGGTGCCCGGGCAAAAGATTGGTTGGTACTCGACCAAAAATACGCTCAGCTGCCCGAACCAGCGACACCTTACAGCTACCAACATCGGTAACAACCTTGCCAGTCAGATCAAAGCCGCTCAACTGCTCCAGCACTTTTTCCATGGCCAGCATGGGCACCGAAAGCATCACCACATCTGCTTGAGTCACGCCTGACTCAAGACTGTCAACACCCTGATCAATAATGCCCTGTTCCAACGCTTCAGCTACAGACTCACTGCTCAGATCAAAGCCTGAAACTTTACAGGCGAAAGCACTGTTTTTGATGGACAAAGCAAACGAGCCACCAATAAGGCCCAATCCAACCACCAGAATACTCAGCGGCTTATCATTCATCAGCGTTGTCACTCAACCACCTGCTCTTTCACTTCAGCCAACGCTTCCAGAAAACGCTCATTCTCTTCTTTCAAACCAATAGAAACCCGCAGGTGATTCGGCATACCGTAATTAGCAACAGGCCGCGCTATCACACCTTTTTCCAGCAGTTTCTGATAACAGGCGACACCATCCATGCCAGTATCGAAGGTAATGAAGTTGCCTGACGATGGAATAAAACGGTAACCCAGCTGAGCCAACCCTTTCTCCAGTAACGCTTTACCCTCGGAATTTACATCACGGGATTGCTGCAGGTATTCATCATCATTAAGAACGGCCACCGCAGCCGCTTCTGCCAGATTATTCACATTAAACGGCTGACGCAATCGGTTGAGAATACTGGCAATCTCCGGACTGGATACCGAGTACCCCACTCTTGCACCAGCCAGGCCATAAGCCTTGGAGAAGGTGCGAGTGATCACCAGATTAGAGTACTGGTTCAACAACTGAACACCGTCCGGATGATCACCACCATCGGCGTATTCAAAATAGGCTTCATCAAGTACGACAATCACATCTTCAGACACTTTCGCCATAAAATCTGTGAATTCAGCTGTGCCAAAAGCAGTTCCGGTTGGGTTGTTCGGATTCGCCAGAAATACCATACGAGTATCCGAACGAATGGCTGCACCAATCGCCTCCAGGTCATGCCCGAAGTCCTTAGCCGGCACAACAATACTTTCCGCACCAGAAGCTTGAACAGCAATGGGATACACCACAAAAGCGTACTGTGAAAATACCGCCGAACAACCTTCTTTCAGAAAGCATTCTGCTAGCAATACTAAGACATCGTTGGAACCATTACCGAAAGTCAGCTGCTCTGGTTTTACAGCCAGTTTTTCTGACAGAGTGACACGCAGGTTATACAGGTTACCGTCCGGATATCGAGCCAACTCAGACAACATATGACTAATAGCTGCGGTTGAAGACGCTGCAGGCCCCAAAGGATTCTCATTACTGGCCAGCTTAACAATACTTTCTACTGCCAGACCCTGCTCCCGCGCTAATTCATCGACGGGCTTGCCGGGCAGATAAGGGTGAAGTGACTGAACACCGGAAACCGCCAGCTTCAAGAAATCACAACCCATAATTCACCTGTTTTAGTTGTAGTGTTTACTTTGGAAATGCCGCAAAAAAAGACATAACAATTGTGCAGAAAAATAAAACATCAGGCCTGCAGTAGCAGACCTGAACTTTCTAACAGCTTCTGGCTATCAGAGCACACCCTTTGGATAGGAACCCAGCACTCTCAAATCGCTAACACGATCACCCAGCTTCTCCAGCACTTTCTTGATGACCAGATCGTCCTTATGACCTTCAAAATCAATGAAGAACACGTAATTCCAGGTACCTGAACGGGAAGGCCGGGTTTCCACTCGAGTCAGATCCACATCATGGACATGGAACACTTCCAGAATAGAGTGCAGCGCACCCGGCTTGTTTCTCATACTGACAATAATGGACGTTTTGTCTGCACCACTGGCTGGCACTTCCTGATTACTGATAATAAGGAAACGGGTTGAGTTATCCGGCTGATCTTCAATTTTCTCGGAGATCTTTTCCAAACCATACAACTCAGCGGCCATATCACCCGCGATAGCCGCAGAGTTCCACTCACCCTTAATACGCTTGGCCGCTTCAGCATTAGAGCTGACTGCCACTCTTTCTGCCATCGGCCAGTGGGCGTCCAGCCACTTACGGCATTGCGCCAGAGACTGTGCATGGGAATAGATACGAGTGATATTATCGCGACGAGTATTTTCTGAGACCAGCATATGCTGGTGAATACGCAGCACCACCTCACCGCAAATCTGCAGACCGGAATCCATAAAACTGTCGAGGGTATGACTGATAACACCTTCGGTTGAGTTTTCTACCGGAACTACGCCATAACTGACAGCCCCCGCAGTTACTTCACGGAAAACTTCATCAATAGCTGCCATTGGCACAGTGACTGCCGAATGACCAAAATGTTTCATGGCCGCCTGCTGAGTAAAGGTACCTTCCGGCCCCAGGAAAGCAACCTTAACCGGCTCTTCAAGCGCCAGGCAGGCTGACATAATTTCCCGAAACAGACGAGCCATTTCCTCGTCATCCAATGGACCACTGTTTCTTTCCATCACCCGGCGCAAAACCTGAGCCTCGCGCTCGGGGCGATAAAACACAGCTGAAGAGTCTTCGTTTTGTTTTACCTGAGCTACATCCTGAGCGCACTGGGCGCGCTCACTGATCAGGCGCAGGATATCAGTATCCAGCTTATCAATCTTGGTACGAAGCCCTTTCAACTTGTCATCAGTCATAATCGTCTCTACTAAAACTCGCTACTGTTTGCTGTCGAGTACAACCTGATGGCTGCACATCAATTCTTAGCCTTATTTTCTTGTGGTTTTCTTATTGCACTGTCGAAGCAGGCATCAACCATACTTCCGTTCAAATTCAGCCATAAAACTGACCAGTGCATCCACATGCTGCTCAGGAACCGCATTGTAGATACTGGCACGCATACCGCCAACAGCCTTATGCCCTTTAAGATAGAGAAAGCCCGCTTTATCCGCTTCCGCAAGGAAAGTGGCATCGAGCTCAGGCTTCGCAAGAGTAAATGGCACATTCATCCTGGAACGCCATTCAATGGCTACCGGGTTATGATAGAAGTCGGAGTTATCAATAGCACCATAAAGCTTGCCAGATTTACGATCATTCAGAGCATCAATCGCGGCCAGACCGCCCTGCTCCTTCAACCATTTAAAAACCAGACCAGCCAGATACCAGCCATAGGTTGGTGGTGTGTTATACATGGAGTCTTTATCCGCCTGAACCCGATAGTCGAGCACTGCAGGGCAGGCTGACTGACCTTGATTCAACAGGTCATCACGAACAATCACGACGGTAAGACCCGCAGGCCCGATGTTTTTCTGGGCACCGGCATAGATCAAACCGAACTTGCTGACATCAATGGGTCTGGAGAGAATATTGGATGACATATCCGCAACCAGTGGCACATCACCACTGTCAGGAATAAAAGGAAATTCCAGACCACCGATGGTTTCGTTAGGGGTGTAATGGAGGTAAGCGGCATCACCGCTCAAACGCCAGTCACTCTGCTTAGGCATGGTATGAAACGAGGCATTTTTTCCGTCAGCCACAACGTTAATATCCAGATAGCGCTGCGCTTCTTTAATCGCAGACTGCGCCCAGTGTCCACTGCTCACATAATCAGCTCCGGCCTTATCGCCTTTAAGATTCATGGGAACCGCTGCAAACTGACCACGAGCACCACCTTGCAGAAAGAGAACCTTGTAGTTGGAAGGAACAGCCAGCAAGTCACGCAAATCCTGCTCAGCTTCTTCTGCAACCTGCATAAACGATTTACCACGGTGGCTGACTTCCATAATGGAGGCGCCCTCGCCACGAAAATCCAGCAACTCATCCCGTGCGCGCTCTAGAACTGCCTGCGGCAATGGAGCCGGACCTGCTGAAAAGTTATATTTTCGACCTTCCAGTTGGGCCAGTGTTTCTGCTACTACCTGGTTCATCGTTTTCTCCCAAGACTCCCTGCCAGCTACAGGCGTCGACAATACAGCCAACCACCATCACTCAAGAACAGCGAAGCATACAACGTATTGCCCGTAACAGCATCACCCGATTTACCTATAGAAAAGGATTTTTTTGAACCTAACTAAGCCAGGCAGGTCTTATCTCTAATTAACAAAACACGCAGGAAAACAACAAAATGAAAAACATACCCCTTAACTGGGTATTCCTTATGCTTTTAGTCCTTATCCGTACAGCTGTAGCTGATGAAGCCTACAAAACTGAGTCGTCCGAGCCCGAATCCACCGTTTTACTCACCGGCCACCTAGGTGAACAACAATACACTGTTATAAAAAAAATCTACCCTTACATCTACGACTCATTTCCAGAACAAGATGAATTCATAGATGTCATCTTTACTTTTGATTCGAACGAAAAAGCAAAAAACTTTTTACAAGGTCATACCCGCAATACTATCAGCCCCACCGAAGAGAAACTGGCCAAGCTTTTAAATCTGTTCGATTCAGCCTATAACGACGATACATTCTCATGCCTGGAACAGGCAAAAGAGTCCGGTCGACTATCTACAAGCTTCCAACGGGAAGCAACACCTACAGATTCCCAGCAGGAAACCACTGTCATACCAGCCATTGTGCCAGAATGCCAAAATGAACCCCTGCCAACCACTAACTCCTACTATGGAGCTCCAAAACTTTGTAACTTTTATCGCTCAGCCCTAAAGCGCAAAATAATTGAACCAGATGACCTACGTAATACCGAGATGTCAAAAAAATCTGCTTGCGAGACTGTCCTTGATGATAGCTGGCACCTTGGATGGAACGGAATTAATGATGGCACCATCTCCGATGATGAACTGATCGTTTTCTACGACAACAACTCAAGCACACTTGAAGTTGACCAGTTAATCTCAGACCTTCAAGAACGACTGAGCCCGGAAAACATTGAAGAACTAGATACATTGAGAGACAAACTCAAAGACCATCTGACAGCGATAAAGCAAGAACAAGAATATAAGAGCAGATAATTATTTATTAACTTAATCAACCAACAAAAAAAAACGCCAGCATAAAAGCCGGCGTTTTTTTCAGAGTTAAGACTGAATTAAGTAATCAGTCTTCCTGAGACTCTTCAGAATCATCTTTTGCTTCTGCAGGGGCTTCATTCGAAGCCTGGGTTTCACCTTCAGAATCAGATTCTTCATCATCAAACTCAGGCTGTTCCTCAGGCTCTTCAACTCGAGCTACACCGACCAATTTCTCACCTTCCTGAACCTTGATCAGAGTCACACCCTGAGTATTACGGCTCATGACGGAGATCTCGTCGATACGGGTACGAACCAGAGTACCCTGATCAGAAATCAGCATGACTTCTTCGCCATCCTGCACCTGAATAGAGCCGACCAGATCACCGTTACGTTCAGTACACTGCATGGAGATCACACCCTGACCACCACGACCGGTGATACGGAAATCATCAACATTGGTGCGCTTACCAAAGCCGTGTTCACTGACGGTAAGAATCGTCGCTTCATCTTCAGGAATGATCAGCGAGATTACCTGCTGACCTTCGTGCAGCCTCATACCACGAACACCGCGTGCGGTACGGCCCATGGCACGAACATCACCCTCTTCAAAGCGAATTGCCTTACCGGCATTGGACAACAGCATTACCTGCTCGTCACCCTTGGTAATCGCAGCACCGACCAGCTGATCACCCTCATCCAGACCCAGTGCGATCAAGCCGCTACTGCGCGGACGGGAGAACTGCTCCAGAGGTGTTTTCTTCACAGTACCCTTCTGGGTCGCCATGAAGACAAAGTGACCTTCGGTGTACTCTTCTACCGGCAACATGGCCGTAATACTCTCATCTTCTTCCAACGGCAGAATATTAACAATCGGTCGGCCACGGGATGTACGGCCCGCTACTGGAATCTGGTAAACCTTCAACCAGTAAACCTTACCGCGACTGGAGAACAACAGAATTTGGGTATGGGTATTAGCCACCAGCATGTGTTCAACATAATCTTCATCTTTTACCGACGCGGCAGACTTACCACGACCACCACGACGCTGAGCCTGATAAGTATCAAGCGTTGTTGTCTTGGCATAACCACCATGAGACAAGGTGACTACCATGTCCTCTTCGGTAATCAAATCTTCAACGGTCAAATCAAGACGGGAGCTGATGATTTCAGTACGGCGCTCATCGCCGTATTCCTCAACCACACTTTCAAGCTCTTCACGGATGATTTCAAGCAACCGCTCGGAACTGGCAAGGATATGCAACAACTCAGCAATTCTCTCGATCAATTCGCGATATTCGCTGAGCAGCTTGTCGTGCTCAAGACCCGTCAAACGATGCAGACGCATCTCCAGAATGGCCTGAGCCTGAGCGGGTGACAGATAGTACTTACCATCACGCAGACCATATTCTTCAGGTAACTCGTCAGGGCGACAGGCATCAGCACCGGCACGCTCAGCCATATCCATTACATAGCCCGGCTCCCAGCCCTGCGCCATCAGTTTTTCTTTGGCTTCAGTAGGCGATGGAGAAGCCTTGATCAAAGTAATAACAGGATCAATATTGGAGAGCGCTACAGCCAAGCCTTCCAACAAGTGGCCACGCTCACGAGCTTTACGCAGCTCATAAACGGTTCTGCGTGTGACCACTTCACGGCGATGACGAATAAAGGCTTCCAGCATTTCTTTCAGATTGAAAAGCTTGGGCTGGCCATCCAGCAGTGCCACATTATTAATACCAAACACGGTTTGCAATTGTGTCTGGGCATACAGGTTGTTCAGAACAACATCAGCAACCTCACCACGACGGAGCTCGATCACCACTCGCATGCCATCCTTGTCGGACTCATCACGAAGCTCAGTGATACCCTCAATCTTCTTATCCTTAACCAGCTCGGCAATCTTTTCGATCAAGCGCGCCTTGTTTACCTGGTAAGGTAATTCATGGATAAGAATGGTGCTCTTGTTTTTCTTATCGTCGTGCTCAATTTCTACACGAGCACGAACATATATACGACCACGACCTGTGCGGTAAGCCTGCAATATTCCAGCACGGCCATTAATAATGCCCGCTGTCGGAAAGTCCGGACCCGGAATGTATTCCATCAGATCATCGATGGTCAGATTTTCA
This sequence comes from Endozoicomonas sp. OPT23, assembly GCF_009653635.1. GTDB lineage: Bacteria > Pseudomonadota > Gammaproteobacteria > Pseudomonadales > Endozoicomonadaceae > Endozoicomonas_A. Next base: position 454,431 of record NZ_PPFD01000006.1, read on the forward strand.
TCATCAATGAGCGCCAGACAGCCTTTCACGACTTCAGTCAGGTTATGCGGAGGTATGTTTGTCGCCATACCTACGGCAATACCAGCCGCACCATTCACCAGCAAATTGGGAACACGAGTCGGCATAACCGCCGGAATTTGTTCGGTACCGTCGTAGTTTGGAACGTAGTCAACGGTTTCCTTATCCAGATCAGCCATAATATCGTGACTGATTTTGCGCATACGGATCTCCGTATAACGCATGGCCGCTGCAGAGTCACCATCCACAGAACCAAAGTTACCCTGACCATCGACCAGCATATATCTCAGGGAGAAAGGTTGCGCCATACGTACGATAGTGTCGTATACAGCGGAGTCACCGTGAGGGTGGTATTTACCAATGACATCACCGACAACACGTGCCGATTTTTTGTAAGGCTTGTTCCAGTCATTATTCAGAACATTCATGGCAAAGAGCACACGCCGGTGCACCGGCTTGAGCCCGTCGCGAACATCGGGCAGTGCCCGCCCGACAATGACGCTCATTGCGTAGTCCAGATAGGACTGCTTGAGTTCGTCCTCAATATTTACCGGGAGAATTTCTTTGGCGATATCAGTCATGTAAACCCAGTTGTCCTTTAGCTTGCGCCTGCCGAATCCCTGTCAACAGATCAGGGAAATTCGAAAAGGCCGGAAATCTGAATGCTAAAAATATAGAACCATCGTCTTAAAAGATCAGGTTCAAATTGCTGTTAGCAAACGCTCTGCACTCTCATGTCCAGAGTAGAGCTCAGAAACCGGCAGCCACCCCGACATCCGGCGGTTGATCCGCAGCCAGCTGGCCGGCAACAATTCAAATTCAATAAGGGAGAAATAATACCACAGTAAGGACAGACACTGCGAGTAACTCAAGCCTTGAAAAGAACAAAGACTGACCAGTATCAGAAACTCTCTATCAACAGCCTTAAAATGACAAAAAACACCCGCACATAATCGGGTTATTAACCGTGCAATACTGCATGTCACTACGGCAATGGGTATAATTCCGGGAATATGACAGGGCGGCTTGATTTTTACCGTCCGGGACTCACCATCTTTGAGAACAGAGACTCTATGACCTCCCAACCGGAATCCGAAAAAACGGTTCATAACGTTGATCCGGCGGAAATCGCCAAGTTCGAAGAACTCGCCAGCAAGTGGTGGGATCGTGACGGTGAATTCAAACCTCTGCATGAAATCAACCCGCTGCGCCTGAACTTTATTGATGAGCGCGTGGGACTTGCAGGCAAGAAAGTTCTTGATGTTGGCTGCGGCGGCGGCATTCTCAGCGAATCCATGGCACTGCGCGGTGCTGATGTTACTGGCATCGATATGGGTGAAGCTCCGCTCTCTGTTGCCCGCCTGCACAGTCTGGAAAGTGAAGTAGAAGTAAACTACCGTCGTATTCCGGTAGAAGAGCTGGCGGAAGAAATGCCAGGCCAGTTTGATGTGGTGACCTGCCTGGAAATGCTGGAGCACGTCCCTGACCCGGAGTCCGTAGTTCGCGCCTGCAACAAGCTTCTGAAACCCGGCGGCCAGATTTTCTTCGCCACCATTAACCGCAACAAAAAGTCCTGGCTGTTTGCCATCGTTGGCGCAGAGTACGTGCTGAAAATGCTGCCAAAAGGCACCCACGACCACAGCAAGTTCATTAAACCAAGTGAACTCTGCAACTGGATGCGCAAATCCGAACTGGCAGTACACGACATGACCGGCATGGTGTTTAACCCTCTGACCGGCGTCTATAAACTCAACAAGAATGACACTGACGTTAACTATCTGATTTACGGCAGCAAGCCGGAACAGGCATGAGCCAAACCATGAGTCAAAAGATGCAGAATATCGAAGCGGTATTTTTCGATCTTGACGGCACCCTGATGGATACCGCCAGTGACTTTATTAATGTCATGCATCAAATGCAGACCCTTGACCAGAAACCACTGATTGATCCCGAGATCATTTATAAACATGTTTCTGAAGGCTCACGCAAAATGGTTGAGCTCGCTTATCAACTAGCCCCCGGTACACAAGAACTGGAAGAAAAGCGGAACATTTTTCTGGACTGTTATGACCGACACATCAAGAGAGTGGATCGCGCATCACCGGCAATGCTTTACCCGGGTATCAGCAAGCTTCTGAAAAACCTGGAAGAAAAGAATATTGTCTGGGGAGTTATCACCAACAAGCCAGCAGACTACGCATCTCTTCTGATTGAGCAGAATGGCTTAAAGGAGCGATCTCAAACCCTGATCTGCCCTGATCATGTCAGCCGCAACAAGCCTGACCCGGAGTCATTACTGCTAGCCTGCCAGCAGACTGGAACCTCGCCTGAAAACTGTCTTTATGTAGGTGACCACTTTCGTGACATCGAGGCAGGAAGAGCGGCAGGCATGACCACTATTGCGGCACTCTACGGCTACATAACAGACGACGATAACCCTGCATCCTGGCAGGCTGATCATTATATTAATCAAGCCAGCGAGATTCTGCCTCTGCTGGAAAGCATGGAGTGGCAACTGCCACGGAGAAACCCTGATGTTTGAATACTCAGCACCAGCCAGCCTATTGGAAGGCAAAATCATTCTGGTAACAGGCGCTGGTAGCGGCATTGGCCGAACAGCGGCACTGACTTACGCCAAACACGGCGCCACCGTTATTCTGCTGGGTAGAACCACCAGCAAACTGGAAACAGTCTACGACGAGATTGAAGCCAACGGCTGGCCGCAGGCGGCGATTTATCCAATGAACCTGACAGGTGCCAGTGAAGAGGATTATGCCAACCTTGCCGCCACTCTGGAAAAAGAGTTTGGCCGTCTCGATGGCCTGCTGCACAACGCTGGTCTGCTGGGCGAACTGAAAGCCATTGCTCAGTACGACTACGATAAGTGGCAGGAAATCATGCAGGTCAATCTGAATGCACCTTTCCTGATGACCCGTGAATTACTACCACTTTTACGGGAGTCAGAAGCAGGCTCCATTATCTTCACCTCATCCGGCGTTGGCCATAAGGCTCGTGCTCACTGGGGCGCTTATAGCGTATCCAAGTTTGCCACCGAAGGCTTGATGCAACTGGTTGCCGACGAAGAAGATGGCATTTCCAACGTTCGTGCCAACAGCCTGAATCCAGGTGGCACCCGCACCACCATGCGCGCAGCCGCTTTTCCTGGTGAAGATCCGGAAACCCGCCCGACTCCGGAAGATGTTATGCCACTCTACCTTTACCTTATGGGACAGGACAGCAAGGACAGTAACGGCAGAGCTTTCCATGCCCAGAAAAGCAGCGACGAACAGTAAAAGCAGATTCAACTATAAACCTGAATAAAAAAAATCATATATAAAGGAACTCCCGGCAGAATCAGGCATCCAATAATGCTTTAAATCTCTTTGCCGGGGGTGCTTTATGCAGAAACCTTTCCAACTTCTTTTCTGGCTGCTTTTGCCAGCTTTTGCCAGCGCTCAATCAAGCCATCAACCGAGCTACCAGTCGAACTACACCCAGAAGGATCAGAATGAAGAGCGGGTCATAGCATCACTCTGGCAACAGCAGAGCCCTGAATTTACAGCACTGGTGTATCAAACCTACAATTTTGCCAGCGACTCGCTTCCAGAATTACTGCAGGGTGTACCTAAAAATAAAAAGCCCGCCATCGTTATTGATATTGATGACACGGTATTAAGAAGCGCTGATTACTTCTCCAACCTGATCGACACAAATGATAATAAAAATATTCATCGCTCCATGGCCTGGTGGTCAAACAGAACCATGCCCGCACTGCCGGGAGCCAAAAACTTCCTTCAGCAAGCTCATAATGCCGGAGTGGAGATCTTCTACATTAGCGGCCGCTTTAATCAGGTTAAAAAAGCTACATTAAAAAACCTTAAAGCCATGGGGTTTCCCGACAGCAACGAAGACCATCTTCTTTTTCAAAGCGCTGAAAATGACACCCTCAGCAAAGAAGGCAAAAGAGCTAGCATTCGTGATAAAGGCTTTCATATTGTCATGCTGATTGGCGACCAACTGGAAGACCTGGGCCCTGCAACCAACTCCAGCCTGCCACAAAAAAGACACTGGCTGTATAACAACCAGAACCACCTCGGCAAGAACTGGTTTTATATTCCTAATCTGATTTACGGCTCATGGGAAACCACAGTTAACGGCAACCTGACCAGACCAACACGAGAAGAACAACACTCTGCACGCCTTGCCGCTCTCAACAACAGCTACTACCCAGACATTAGAGAATCTTTATACGCACAACAAAGCACTTCGGCTTTTTTATGGCAGCACGCATCAGCAGAAGCAGACGCATCAGCCCTGCAAACTTTTAATAAAGTGGATCAGGTGACCAGCAAGGTCGACAGAACACAAGTTAGCAACCCCGCAATCACAATCACCTTAAATGGCAGCGTACTGGAATACATGCCCGCAACACCCAGCCCTGACGACAACCCTGACGATCACTATCAGTGGTTCAGCCGACTCTTTGATAACAGCAACTTAATTGCTGGCGCCTATGAAGCCCTCACTAACGCCAAAAATCAGGGCTATGATATTTTCTATATCGCTGATGAAACACTGTCTTCTATGGGCGGAAGTGATGCAAAGGAAAAACGCCAACTGCTTGCAGAAAAACTGGAAGAACTTGGTCTTCCCGACCACGACGACCGACATATTTTTCTGGCCAGTGATCACTGTCCGAGTGGAAAGGAAACATGCCCTGTCGAATACAAAACCAAAACACTGTCGTCTGGGGAACACGATGCAAAAAAATACACTCTGGTACTTCAGATCGGCAATCTACTGAAAGACTTTGAACTGTCATTAGATGATGAAAACAACAAAATCGTCGACAGCCAAAAAGAACTATTTGGAAGACAACTCTTTCTTATCCCCTGCCCTCTTCATCATGACAGCTTATATCAGGCAGCAGGGCAGAAATTATCAAATACAGACCGAAAAAAGCTATCAACACCGGAATTTAAAAAGTCACAGGCAAAGCTAAGAAGGGAGATTGCGAAAGGTTCCGACAACTGACTCAACGCTAACAATAAAACTAACGTATTAAACGAAAAAAGCCGATTCTGAAAACAGAATCGGCTTTTTAAATATGGCGCGCTCGGGAGGATTCGAACCTCCGACCGCCTGGTTCGTAGCCAGGTACTCTATCCAGCTGAGCTACGAGCGCGTCGCAATGAGGGTGCAACTATAGGGACTGATATCTGAAGAGTCAACCCCCTGAATACAAAGACTATTTCATTGCCGCGACAGCAGCCTTCGCACATTCCTGATCATGCTCAACATAACCACCCGCAACACCAATAGCACCCATCAACTTACCGGATTTTGAAAACAACGGCTCACCACCACCAACGGTCAACAGACCTGGAAACGCCTTGAATTCAGGCTTCTTGTTGGTGATATTGGCGATATCACCGCTCGGCATCCCCCACGAGAGAGAGGAGCCTGCCTTCAAAGTTGCGCCAGTGTATGCCGCTGGTAACGCTTCATCCATTCTAAATGAAGCCACAACATCATCACCACGATCAACAATGACCATGGCCATATTCCAGCCTTTGCTGGCAGCCAGTGTCTGGCAGGCCTGAATACCTTTCAGAGCATTGGCAGAAGTCAGATATGGACGCGTTTCTTCTGCTTGTGCAGCAGAAGCAGCAAGAACAGACAGAACCAGCGAACCACAGAGTGCTGTTATTTTTTTCATTAATGTCTCTCGTAAAAATGTCAGGTGATAAGTGGGTGCTTGCTCATACTAACCAAGTCACTTCAGCAAAAGAACATCTGTTGCAAAAATATACAACCATTCACATTTACCCCTAAAGACAGTAACTATTAAGGGCTTCAGCTCTACCCGCTTGATGCAGGTCATTTTTTTAACCGATTCGACTGCTCGCAGAATCAAAAATTGATCTGCATCAATCGCTTATGAAGAATCACTCCATAGGATGACAGCACTAAACGCTTTTTCATCTATTTGGAGTACTACACAATGGAACGGAAACTTCCCCTCCCGTCCATGTTCCAGGTTTTCCTGGTATTGGGCACGTTTCTACTATTAGCGTTCTCATTTACCGCTGAATTTAATCTGCCGATTCAGCTGGCACTCTGTGTTGGCTGGTTTCTGGCCATGGGCCTTGGCTTAAAACTCGGTCACAAATACAAAGATCTCGAAGCCGCTGCCGGCGAAGGCATCTATAAAGGTATGGGTGCCATTCTTATTCTGTTAGCCGTTGGCGCACTGGTCGGTACCTGGATTGCTGGCGGCATAGTGCCGAGCATTATCTACTTCGGCCTGCAAACCATTCACCCTTCCATCTTCCTGTTGGCAACACTGATCATCTGCTCCATGACCGCACTGGCAACAGGCACCTCCTGGGGCGCTGCCGGCACCGCCGGTATTGCCATGATGGGTATCGGTCAGGGCCTGGGCGTACCTATGCCTGTGACGGCTGGCGCCATTCTGTCCGGCGTATACTTTGGCGACAAACTGTCACCACTGTCCGACAGTGTTATTCTGGCGTCGTCCATGTCTGAGGTGGAAATCGTTGACCATATTAAAGGCATGCTACCTATCAGCCTGACCGCCTACATTCTTACCGCTATTGCTTTCACCGCTTACGGCCTGCAGTTTGGCGGTAACGCTGATATGGCTCAGGTAGAAGCAGTAATGCAGGTGATGGACAGCAACTTCAACATCTCCCTGATGGCCTTTATTCCGGTTATTGCCGTACTTCTCATGCTGTCAAAGAAGCTGCCTTCTTATCCGGTTATCATGTTTGGTTCTGCTCTGGGTATTGTCTGGGCCGTCCTGTTTCAGGATCGCGCACCAGTTGAGGCCATTAGCAGTATCTGGGCACCTTTATCCATGGAGTCCGGTAACGCCTTTATCGACAACATCCTGAACCGTGGTGGTATGTCTAACATGCTGGGGTCTGTCGCTGTTATCATCTTTGGCCTGGGCTTTGGTGGCCTGCTGGATAAGGTTGGTATTCTTGAGACTGTCGCTAAACAGTATGAAAACAAGATCACCAACGAAGGTAATCTGACGGTTTACACCGTTCTAACCGCATTCTTTGCCAACGTATTCGGCAGCGCTATGTACGTTTCCCTGATCTTGACTCCAAAGATCATGTCCGGCAGCTATGATCGCATGAATGTCGACCGTCGCATGCTGTCCCGCAGCGCCGAGTTTGGCGGAACGCTGACTTCCGGTATGGTACCATGGAGTGATAACGGCATCTTTATGGCCGGCCTGCTGGGCGTGTCCACCGTTGCTTACGTACCTTATATGTGGATGAGCTTTATCAGCATTGGTCTGGTGATTGCCTTTGCTTATCTGGGCAAGTTCCGCCCTGTTGATCAGCGTTACGTTAAATCCAGCGACAAGTCTTTGTATCAGGCTGAAATGGCCAGTGCCTGATTAACCGACCTTTAAAATTTGTTTAATAACACCCCGTTAAGCCATAGACTGGTCTAACGGGGTTTCTTGTTTATAAGAGCACGTTTATTTGAGAGCACATTGATGACGAAGAAAATCTACGTTATTTACACCGGTGGCACTATTGGTATGCGCCCGACCGACTCCGGCTACGCTCCTTCCGGAAATATGATGGCACTACTGGAAGAAAAACTGCCAGAGCATGTACAGGCCGAGTTACCTGACTTTGATCTGGTTGAATATGAGCAACTGATTGACTCCAGTAACATTCGACCGGACAACTGGAAACAGATTGCCACTGACATTGCTGATCACTATGACCAGTATGATGGTTTTGTCGTCCTTCACGGCACCGACACCATGGCCTATTCCAGCTCCATGATCTCCTTCATGCTGAGAAACCTGGATAAACCCGTTATTTTTACCGGCTCCCAGATTCCCCTGTGCGAAGCTCGTACCGATGGTCTTGAAAACTTTGTTGGTGCACTGACACTGGCGGCCGACGAACGCATTAAGGAAGTCTGTCTCTATTTTAATGGCCGACTGATGCGCGGCAACCGTGCCCGTAAACAGAACGCTTATCTGTTTGACGCCTTCGATTCACCAAACTTCCCATGGCTGGGTCGAGCCGATATCAATATCGAGCTGAGCGAGTATCTGCTGCTGAAACCGTCACAAAAGCCGGAATTTATGCTGGACTGCGACTCCAACAGCAATGTTGCTATCCTTCAGCTCTTCCCCGGCATCACCGCTGATTTTGTCGAAGCGACACTAAACCAACCATTTAAAGCCTTTATCATGAGAACCTACGGCACAGGCAATGGCCCGGACGGTGATCAGGCCCTTCTGGACGCACTGAAGAAAGCCACAGATTCCGGCAAAATCATTGTCAATCTGACCCAATGCCATCGCGGCACAGTTCATCAGGGCAGCTATGCGGCTGGCTCTGCTTTAGCCAATGCCGGTGTTATTGGCGGGCTGGATACCACCACAGAAGCCATGTTCTGCAAGCTTCATCATTTACTGTCATGCGGTAAAACACCTGAGCAGGTCACAGCACAGATCAGCATTGACCTTGCTGGTGAAATATCTCTCTGAATAGACAATCCGCCCTGTATATCAGTACACTCGTGAGCAGTAATTGATATACAGGAACCCTGTCTTTTACTCTCATTAAAAGAACACACGACATTACGACTTTATCGACTAGGCTTGAACCAGCTTCGATTCTGAAGCATGCGAATAACCTTCTCTCGTAATCACCTATTCACTGTCGTGGAGTTGCCAATGAGAGCTTTAGTCATTGTTTTATCTACCCTGCTGCTTAGTGCCTGTAACTCAATGCAAACCAGCTGGGATTTCAACCCTGTCGTCGATTTCAGCAAATATCACACCTACGCATGGGTCAACAAGCGAACGGTTAATAAAGCAGAAGCATTCGAAAGCCTCTCTTCTGGTAGAGTTCATTCCACTGTAGACACAAACCTCACCGAAAAGGGGTTAAAGATTACCTCAAAAAAATCAGCACAACTGCTGGTTAATTACCTGACTGAAACAGATAAAAAGCTGGATATTGAAACTTTCAACACCGGTTTTGGTTACGCTCCCTATCTGGGGCCTGACTGGTGGTGGAATGAACCCCAGACAACCACCAGCGTACATGAATACAAAGAACGCATTTTTATTCTGGATTTGATTGATGCCAAAACAAAAAAAATAGTTTGGCGTGGCACATTAAAAGAACCTCGAAAAGAAGGACAAACACCGGAACAGCGTTGGGCGGATATTGAAAAGGAAGTAAAAGAACTTTTAAAAGACTACCCTCCAAAACCTAAGAACTAATCACTGCAAACCCTAAAAGAGAAGAGCTCGCTCTCTTCTCTTTTATTAAAACAATAAAATTTTTTAAAATACCGACTTCGTTAACTTCAAGGCTTTAACCATCCCTGACTTTAACCTGATTCAGGTTAATTGCACTTTATATAAAAAACTGCAAACAAATACATATTCACATTTACATCTATACTGCTTTTCTTCCTTTTAATTATTTGATTTGGAGAGAAAATGAAAAGCAGGAGTAAGCTGCTGTCCGCTGCAGCTATTGCCGCCTATTTACAGGCATCGTTTGTTTTCGCCGTGTTTACAAAAATAGCCGACCCAAATAAGCCACTCGGGGAGTATCACATATCAACGCAAGGCCAACATACTATAACAGGCACAGAGCACACCCTGAATCAGGTAGTTGTGGTTGAGAGTAGTGATGCCATTCTTTTTAATGGTATTCACATCACTCTTGATCAATTACTAACCATCAACGAGCCTCAAGATCAAGCGACCGCCGCACCAGAACAGTTCATCATCACGCACGATCAGCTGATTACCTTTCACAATCATCATGCTCAAGGGCCTACTCAACAAATAGCAGCACTTACCCCTCCACCTCCAGTAATACCAATTCCATCCCCACCCGCAGGTACACCTACCCAACAACAGGCTCCACTTAATAATCCGCTACATCAGACGCTCACCGACCACCTGGGTCAAACAATCACTGAAGATTTGATACAAACAGTACTAGAACCATTTGGAAACAATGCATACATTGGAATGTCGACCGGTTCTGGTGGTTATTTTTCTGCTCCAATCAGGCTAGTAACCTATCAAGGCCCTCCTGGCAAAAACGGAGCTCCAGGCGTGGCAGGTCCGCAAGGTCAACCAGGCAGGGAAGGTCAGCGAGGCAATTCAGGCCCTAAAGGTGATAAAGGTGATAAAGGCGATCAAGGCTCCAAAGGTGGGCAGGGCAAACAAGGTCCTAAAGGCGACCAGGGTCTTAAAGGTGATCAAGGCAGGCAAGGTGATAAAGGCTATCAAGGCGACAAAGGTGATACAGGCGATAAAGGTGATACAGGCGATAAAGGTGATAAAGGCAGAAAAGGCGATACAGGTGCTCAAGGATTACAAGGTATTCCCGGCAAGTCGGCTGGATGGCTGACCGGCTATATACCACCTATTATCACAGTCACCGCATACCATTTCCGAAATGAAATCGCAGGCAATGCACAAGACTTTTACGACCAGAAAATTATGCCACTAGTCGGCTGGTTGTTTCCCCCTAAAGGCGAAGAAACAGATGAAAAATCAGGCAGCTCGGAATGCCGACAGCTTCAGCATGAAGCGCTTTCGGAAGCCTGCCTTGAGCTAAGAAGACAAGACAAAATAACATCCGACCTGTATCAGTTCATATCAGATATAGACAGCGTTGAAGAGTCTCAACTATTCCTATCGCTGTTCAATCTGGAAGAATTAATCGAAACAGAAGAGGCTGAAAAATGGCAGGTTGTTGATATGGCAGCCCTGAACACCACTGCAATGAATTCTCAGTCGTTTAGATTGACTACAAAACAGCCTCCAACAAGCTTTGACTCCATAGGAGCGCGCTTACTCTCTTTCATTATCTTACAAGCCTATGACCGCTCAATCCTTATAAGCACCCTTGGCACCTACATACCCTCTGAAGCTGAAACAAGCTGGGTTCACAGCACTCGCTGGCAACTCTTGTCTTTTGCTCTGTATTGGATAAATATGGATGAGAATGACAAAAACATATTGAACGCTCAGTTCCAGAAAGATTCCCCCTCTCAACCTCTTGACATACTCTGGCAGAAAAAAGTTATTGAGCATTTTTACGAGCCCAAATGCAAAAAATCGTCTTCAGTTGCAATTTATCTCGACGAAAACAAGCACCCCGACTGCATACCGGACCAGGAAGAAGATCATACAGGCCAAGATACTGAACAGCGTGATGGTGAGGAAGATGAAACAGTCCTGGATTCAAATGAACGACAGAATAATAATCTGAACGAGCCTCCAGAGGAGCAACAAACCGATAATACTGCCGCTTAAGAATACCTTCGCTCTCGACTGTCATGATCTTTCTTCAGGATCGGTCATGACAGCTTTCCCACCTGATCGTAAATGTAAATACTCAAAAAAAACATTAAAATATTTTTCACTACTTATTTTATTTCATACATTAATAAAATCTCAACGTAATGCATTCATATTCACAATCACCATTAAGAGATCGTTACTTTACCCATTAAATCCTACTAATTGCCTGTAACTTCCTTATTTTAAATTGACAAGCCATTCCGAATTCAGATTTCAATACATGTATTAGTGAATCACCATTCATATAAATAGAACCTATACTCGTGGCCTGTCAAAAATGAATCATTGAGGAGTAGTCAATGAAAACATCCTTGAGATGGCTTTCTTTTCTTGCCTGTTTCTATATTGGGTCTTCAGTAGCAGACATCACGCTAAAGAAGGATGAAAACGTGCCTATAGGCTCTATAAGAGTCAGTAAAATGGAGAACACCGTATACGCGCATCCCGACTCACTGACGCACGTGGAAATTTCTCAGGAAAATACTGAAGCTGTAACTATAGGAACACACAATTTTTCTATTCAGGATTTAATCTCCATTGCCAACCCGCAAGATCAAACTTCAAACCTTATAAATGAAGCCGTCATCGAAATTATCAGCATAACTCCTCAAGCACTCGAGACTGCTACAGCCTCACAACCACCTCACCTTAATTTACCACCAGCCAGCACAAGACCTCTTGACTCCATAGCTGGCTCACAGGGTGGAGCACTAAACCCTGTCCCCGGACCAGCAGGAGCAAAAGGTGAGCGTGGAGATAAAGGTGAGCCAGGAGATAGGGGGCGAGAGGGCAAAAGGGGCCAGCCGGGACATGAGGGTCAGAAAGGCGCTCAAGGAGAAAGAGGTAAGAGAGGCACAACCGGATCTGAAGGTGACCCTGGAGCCACGGGGGAAAGAGGGGACAAAGGACCTCAGGGAGACCAAGGCGACCCTGGAAAACGCGGCCCTACAGGAAACCCCGGACCTGATGGGAAGAAGGGTTTGCCAGGTGATAAAGGCACAGAGGGTGGCATTGGCCCTGACGGCCCTCAAGGCCCTCCTGGCACACAGGGCGCTGAAGGTGATGTCGGAAAACCCGGAGAACAAGGCGAACCTGGCGACAGAGGCCAACCCGGAGAACAGGGTGAACCTGGAGACAAAGGCCAGCCCGGAGAGCAAGGTCAACCTGGAGACAAAGGCCAGCCCGGAGAGCAAGGTCAACCTGGAGACAAAGGCCAGCCCGGAGAGCAAGGCCAATCTGGAGACAAAGGCCAGCCCGGAGAGCAAGGCCAATCTGGAGACAAAGGTGAGCCCGGAGAACAAGGTCAACCTGGAGACAAAGGTGAGCTTGGGGACAAAGGCCCTCAAGGCGACCAGGGAAACCCTCTCTATACCTACAGTAAAATTGCCGGAATGGTGGCAGTTACTGAAGCCATCATTCACTCACCCTCTTACTGGGATTCTGTTAAAAGTCATTTCAACCGTGCGAAAGGCTGGCTTTTCGGTGATGGAAAAACAACTGAAAAAAGCCATGAATTAGACACTCTATGCCCCAACTCACTGTCTGAAAAATTTCTACACGCTTGCCATTCAATAGCACAATCCCCGAACATTACTGATATAGATTTAGCTATTGAAATCCTATACAGACTTCAGGTTTTTTCTGGTCATTACTCTCTGGAAATTCCAGTACTGACCCTACAAGTAATGCTTGACTCCGATGAACTTGAGGATAGCTGGAAAACCTTAGAAGCCAGTCAGTTTGACTGGCTTAATGAAAGCTATGTCACAGGTGCAAGACTGATTCAAAGTTCAACCTTTAAACTTGATGAACTGGACGCCAATCAACTCTCAGCCGCGTTGCTTGATGTCGCAGCAATAACTAATTCCGATGCAAATTTAATGAGAGCATTTACTGAGAAAAAATCCAACAATTGGCTTAAGAGCCCCGATTACCAACTGCTTGGCTTTAACAGGTTCTGGAAAGCGTTATCCGAGCTTCAACAAGCCCAACTCAATGCTGCGCTCTCACCAGGCGAAGCCATGCTGTTTCAAAAGTCCCTTCAACAACTCACTGGTCAGATACTCTGCCCTGACAATACAGCAGACATGATGGACAGCATTTTCAGTATTGATTTACTGAGCTCACCACCTGATTGTGCATTCCAGGAACAGCCAGAAGAGGCACTATATACAGAAGAACATACAGAAAAACCGAGTGAAGACGAACCGGAAGTGAGAACCAAAGAAAAGTCTGATGATTCAGAACATCCGACGCCAACCCTGGAGACAAAAGAAATCGATACAGCAAGCAACTCTACTGCAACTTCAGAGCCAACTGCAGAGACAGAGCTTGTAGGCAATACCACCAATAGCTCCGAAGCCACTAAACCGGAATAGTCAACATAACACCGGAAAAAGGAAAAGCTCTAATCAGCTTTTCCTTTCTTACCGGCTAACTTTCTATTTCAGGCAGTTGCCAATCAATAGGTGCAAGACCTCGAGACTCTAAATAGTGATTTGTTTGAGAAAAAGGCTTACTACCAAAAAAACCACGATGCGCCGACAGAGGAGAAGGGTGAACTGCTTTCAAGACCAAGTGTCGTGTATGATCGATAAAACTGCCTTTTCGTTGTGCATAACTGCCCCAGAGAATAAACACTAGCCCTTCCCGCTTGGCGTTCAACTCATGAATCACCTTATCGGTGAACTGCTCCCAACCTCTTTTCTGGTGAGATGCGGCTTGCTTATGCTCCACTGTCAAAACACTGTTCAATAACAGCACTCCCTGTTTCGCCCAGCTTTCCAGACAACCGTGACTGGCCGGAGGAATACCCAGATCTGCATTCAACTCCTTATACATATTGACCAGTGAAGGTGGTGTGCGAACATCCGGCCTGACTGAAAAGCAGAGACCATGAGCCTGACCCGGCCCATGGTAAGGGTCCTGCCCCAGAACAACCACCTTCACCTGATCAAAGGGTGTCAGCTCCATCGCCCGAAAATACTCTGAACCTTTCGGATAAATAACCTTCCCGGCCTCTCTCTCATTTAACAGAAAGGCTCGCAGATTCTGCATGTACTCTTTATTAAACTCTTCCTGAAGGTGAGATTTCCAGGAAGGCTCCAAACGAACATCAGGCATAAATGATTACTCAAAAAAAACAGATAAATTATACACAGAAATGCAAAGAGCCAATCAGATCTCCGAATTCGGAGAACTCTTGCCACACAACCCTTCCCATTAAAACTGTGTAGACAAACGCAATAGCATTTTAATGTCTGACCACCTTCGCCGGGCAAAACAACTTATACATTCGTGAACCTGGGTACTTCACAATCAGAAAGGAGAGATATTAATAAATAAGAAATAACAGAGGAAGGTACTTTGAGAATAGAGAAAAAGGCCGTTTAAAAATAGAAAGAAGGCAGGCCATAGAATATGACCTACCCCTTCTTCAAACAATCAGTATGAACGGATCATATGCTCAATCTGACGTTTAAGACGTTGACGGATAGGTGCCAGGTTAATAGCACCTTCCCCCTGAACCATCCCTTCGTATTCCACTTCAACCATCACTGCCATAAACAGTTTGGCATCACTCTGCGGGTCACTGGAACCGACACGCTTAAACAGAGCTTCAAGACTGGAAATCAGATAAGCCTGATGCTGAAAGGCAACCGGTCTCAGGTTTTCATTGCGCAGACATTCCAGCTGGAAAGCACGCTCTGCCTGAAGGTATGGACGGTGGTCACGCAGCTGTGTGACTACATAATCAACCGCCAGATCAGTCATCTTGTTGCCAAAGATCGTTTTGGAGTATTCAGTACCGTCCAGAACTGACAGTGCCTGCTGAAGCCTGCCTTCAGACTCCTGCCAGAATGCCTTGAATTTTTCCGCACCCATTTCCACAAACAGGGTAAAGGTGTCGGTAATCAGGTCATTAATGTCTTTAAAGTAGTAGGTAGTAGCAGACAGAGGTACTTCTGCTTCTCTGGCCACAGCACGGTGACGAACACCACGGACACCATCTCTTACAACAATACGCAATGCTGCCTCAAGAATGGTTCGACGACGCTGCTCGCTGTTCGCCCTGCTGGTTTTACGCCCCTGGTATTTCAATGCTCCCTTGACCTGTGACATTCCTTCGTTATGGGGCATCTGCTGAATTGATTCGCTGTTAGGTACTTCCATCTGGTTTTGCCTTGCAGTTGCCGGTTTATCATTAAGCGTCGAGCTGTTCATAACAGCTTGTCATGACAGAGAGTCATAACAGATTCGTCGCACTTTATTGTGACGTTTCTGCTCAAGACACGGCATTGCCAGCCTGCAGACAGGAAACACCCTGTCTGCAGTATCGGAAGGTTACAGCTGTGGTCGCATGTGCGGGAACAGCAATACATCCCGAATGGAAGGTGCATCGGTAAACAGCATCACCAAACGGTCGATGCCAATACCCTCACCCGCAGTCGGCGGCAGGCCATACTCAAGAGCATTGATGTAGTCTGCATCATAGTGCATAGCTTCATCATCGCCAGCGTCTTTCTCTGCTACCTGCTGACGGAAACGCTCTGCCTGGTCTTCAGCATCATTCAACTCCGAGAAGCCGTTTGCCAGTTCACGACCGCCGACAAAGAATTCAAAGCGGTCAGTGATAAATGGATTGTCGTCATTACGACGAGCCAGAGGGGATACCTCTGTTGGATACTCGGTAATGAACGTCGGATCCATCAGGCGATGCTCTACTGTCTCTTCAAAAATCTCGATCTGGATCTTGCCCAATCCCCAGGAATCCTTAATCTGAACGCCCAGTTTCTTGGCAACTTCAGTAGCAGACTCGATATTATCGATATCAGCTGCGTCCAAATCGGAATTGAAGTGCAGTATAGAATCGAATACGGACATACGCACAAACGGCTTGCCGAAGTCGATTTCATTGCCCTGATACACCACTTTGGTATCACCGCCGGTAACGGTTTCAGTGATACGCTTCAACATGGCTTCGGTGTGGTCCATCATATCGATGTAGTCAGCGTAAGCCTGGTAGAATTCGATCATGGTGAATTCAGGGTTATGACGTGTAGACAAGCCTTCGTTACGGAAGTTCCGGTTAATTTCGAACACACGTTCAAAACCACCAACAACCAGGCGCTTCAAATACAGCTCTGGAGCGATACGCAGGTACATATCGATGTCGAGTGCATTATGGTGAGTCTTGAACGGACGAGCCGTCGCACCACCCGGAATCACCTGCAACATCGGTGTTTCAACTTCCATAAAGTCCTGCTCATGGAAGTAATCACGAATACCCTGAACGATTTGGGAACGGATACGGAAGGTGTTGCGGGACGCATCGTTAGTGATCAGATCTACATAACGCTGACGATAACGCTGCTCGGTATCGGTCAGGCCTTTATGCTTTTCAGGCAATGGACGCAGGGACTTGGTCAGCAACTCAACGTGCTGCATATCCACATACAGGTCACCCTTACCGGAACGCTGGACAGTACCTTCAGCGCCGATGATGTCGCCCATGTCCCAGCCTTTGGCTTCCTTCAGAATCGCCTTGTCCAGAACCTTACGGTTAACGTAAACCTGGATACGACCGGACATATCCTGAATTTCCATAAAAGCACCACGGTTCAGCATGATGCGACCGGCTACCTTTACTTTATTGGTGTCACCGGCTTCCAGCAGCTCTTCCTTGCTGGCGTCCTTGAACTGCTCCTGCAGATCGGCAGCCAGGGAATCACGGCGGAATTTGTTAGGAAAAGCAATACGATCGGCGCGGATTGCGTTCAGCTTTTCACGGCGCAGAGCCACCAGCTTGTTTTCTTCCTGCGCGTCTGTCATCTGTTCTTCAGACATAATCTCTCCGGGAAAAAGGGGGTTACAGGCCTTTCTTCAGACTGGCTTCAATAAACTTGTCCAGATCACCGTCCAGAACCTGCTGGGTGTTGCGGGTTTCAACACTGGTACGAAGGTCCTTAATTCTGGAATCATCCAGAACGTATGAACGAATCTGGCTGCCCCAGCCAATGTCAGACTTAGTGTCTTCCAGCGCTTGGGCACTTTCGTTACGCTTCTGCATTTCCTGCTCATACAGCTTGGCTTTCAGCTGCTGCATAGCTTTGTCCTTGTTCTGGTGTTGAGAACGCTGGTTCTGACACTGAACAACGATACCGGATGGTTCGTGGGTAATACGCACCGCAGAGTCTGTGGTGTTTACGTGCTGACCACCGGCACCACTGGAACGATACGTATCGATTCGCAGATCGGACGGGTTGATTTCGATCTCGACATTATCGTCAATTTCCGGAGAAACAAACACGGAAGAGAAAGAGGTATGACGACGGTTACCGGAATCGAATGGAGACTTACGTACCAGGCGGTGTACACCGGTTTCCGTACGCAACCAGCCAAAGGCATACTCACCGCTGAACTGAACAGTTGCCGATTTAATACCCGCAACTTCACCGGCAGACAATTCAATGATCTCGGTCTTGAAGCCTTTCGCTTCACCCCAGCGCAGGTACATACGCAACATCATGTTGGCCCAGTCCTGGGCTTCTGTACCGCCGGAACCGGATTGAATGTCGAGGTACGCGTTGTTTGGGTCCATCTCGCCAGAGAACATGCGACGGAACTCGAGCAGCTCGAGCTTTTCACTCAGCTCGTCCAGCTCTTCGACAACACTGTCAACACCGTCTTCATCCTGCTCTTCAACGGACATGTCGAGCAGGTCAACAGCGTCTTCCAGACCTGAATTCAGATCGTCAATGGTGGAGACAATACCTTCAAGGATGGAACGTTCTTTACCCAGTGCCTGGGCCCGTTCAGGCTCGTTCCAGACATTTGGATCTTCCAGTTCCCGCTCTACTTCCTGCAGCCGCTCACTCTTGTGAGCGTAGTCAAAGGTACCCCCTAAGCACGTCCGTACGCGCTGACAGGTCTTTGATACGTTCCTTGATAGGGTTTACTTCAAGCATGGCTCTCGCTCAGTGATGTACGCACTCACCCGGCGACCGGGTTTCGATCGTGGGTAAGTGATTGTTGAATAATCAAATAAAGGAAAAAATCAGCCGGGTATTGTAACTGATCGCCTCTGCCGTTGGAATGTCTGTCGAGCAACCCGCATCACTGATTATCAGCAGGGTTCAGGCATGAAGAGTTCACTAAGACTTAATGGAACTCTTGAGCAACAGACTGGTCAGAGCTTTCATAATCTAGTGCGACCTGCAGAGCACGCTATATAAGAAAAACCAAGAGGTGATTACCTGTGAAAAGGAAACTACTAATAGCCCTGTCTTTGATATCAACGTTGCAACTTTGTAGCCAGATTACTCTGGCTGATGATCAGGAGTTCTCACTACCCAGTGAGGATTTCGAACACACCACATACCCTGATAACAAACAGTATCAGGCCTATGACGATGAATCAGAAGAAGATCAAACTGAAAGTGATGACGAGCTTCCTTCAAGTGATTATCAGTTTGATATCACTGAAAATTGATATCATTCTGCAACAACAATTTCGTGCCTAAAGTCTTATCGGTCAGGGTGAATCAGTCACAACTGATAGACTCCAAACTGATTCAAACTAATTTTCACTTATTTCTGGCAATTACACATTCGTCTGCCAAACTTTTTCTGCTCTCACAAGGTTATTTTTCATTCACCTTTAAACAGCAGTTTACTCATATCATGTCTTTTTTCAGACCACGTATTTGCTCTATCGCCCTACTTCTGATCACTCAAATCCTTCAGGCAAATGAGATTTTATGCCCAGCAAAGGTTGCATACGATGACTCTGGCGATTTCAGAACATTCTCCGCTGACCTCACCCCAAACATGCCACCGTCATGGCAAAAACTGTCAGGTAAAGTTGATATTCAGTCAAAAATAGACCTCTCTTCTGTTGAATTTTCATCGGCAACCCTGAACACGTTCAATCATCACTTTGAGTGCAGTTATACCCTTATCGATCCTGTCAGCAGCGAAACAGTTACCCTGACCCTTACGCCATTCATCCCAGACGTAAACAATCGACCCAATCTCAACTACCCACTACAAATAACTGGAAACCACTGGCAACAGAAAAAAATTCTTACCAAACCGAACATTGAAATTATTGGTGAAGGTGCCTCTATTAGTGGGGGAGAATATTTAAGACCCGTACCAGATACCCAAACCTGCCTTTCTGATCGCTTAGAATGCAAAGTTACCATCCCAACGATTAGCTTGTATTCGAGCTTCAGAGTAAGACAAACACAGACATCCGGGTCTGATGATACGAGCAATCCCAGAATATGGTTAAACAACCTGAACTCCATAACGGAAGATCCGCATCACATCACGGCCAGCGGTGAGGGCTACACCTTTATTCATGACGACTCCACAGCAACGATCACTCCAGTGACATCTCTTCTATTAGATATTCCCGGCCAAGGCGATCGAAACCTGTTCAATTACACTGTTGAAGAAAGAACGACCCACTTCCATCTGATTCACGATATAGACAGTGGCGTTTTTTCTCTGACAACAGGAAAACGGGGGGAATTTTACTGTTCTGACGAAAACATCAGAAGAATATCTACACAATCACAGTACACAGTTATTGAAGTATTTCTTGAGACTCCGCTACAGGACGGACTGGTCTATTGCTCAGTGTTTGGCGACCAATCTTCACCTATCGCCAGTCAACAAGTCGAACCGAAAGATGAACTTTAGGCGCTTTAGCCTCCCCCACCAGAATAGGCAGAGGAGGCTTGATCTTTAAAACAACCTACTACAAAACAGCGTACTCAATATTACGTCGAAACGGCGGCAGGGAATCAAGAATCATACGACCGTAGCGAGCCGTTACGACTCTTCTGTCCAGTAACGTTATTTTACCTATGTCCTGCTCGGTACGAAGCAGACGACCACAGGCCTGCACCAGTTTAATCGCAGCATCTGGCACGGTAATTTCCATAAACGGATTTCGCCCCTGAGCTTCCAGCCAATCCGACAAGGCTGATTCCACAGGATCATCCGGTACCGAGAAAGGAATTTTAGCGATGACTACATGCTCACAATATTCACCCGGTAAATCGATACCTTCTGCCAGACTGGCAAGACCAAACAACACACTGACTTTGCCGTCATCAATGTTCTTCTTATGAAGTTTCAATAGCTCTTGACGGGAGTAGTCATCCTGTAGAAGAACCTTTTTACGCCAACTGTTATCAAGTCCATAAAAGACATCGTTCATCTGCTTACGGGAAGAGAACAAAACCAGTGTTCCCCGCTGACTTTCCATCAGCCCCGGCATAATTTCGATCAACTCTTCCGTATGCTCTTCACTCTGCCTGGGTTCAGATAACATATCCGGCACCACCAACTGTGCCGCCAACTGATGCTGAAACGGGCTTGGCACAACAATGGTTTTTGACTCGGATGGCACACCGGAGCGCATTCGGAAACGGTTAAAACTGCCAAGAGCCGTTAACGTTGCCGAAGTCACAATAGAGGCATAGCCGGGATTCCAGAGAGTCTGCCACAAGGTAGAAGACGACAGTATGGGACTACTGAACACTTCCAGCTCTTCACCAAAAGGACCTTCCGACCACTTCAGCCAGCGAGCGCTGGGCGGCTCACCTTCCGGGTCAGGGTGCGTATACGTCAGCCAGAGCTGAAACTGGTTTTCCAGCCGCATCTGCATGGCGCCGATTTCCGGATAGAGTTGTTCTGCCTGCCAGCGATCAATACCGGGGACACCTCCATCCATGGCATCGTTTAACTCTTTAGCCACCTTTTCCAGCATGCCACTGCTTTTACTGAAGCCTGCTTTCAGGATTTCAGCTTGCTGCCGCACTTCGTCAGGCACTATGCCTTCAGGGAAACGATGAACCGCCACCTGCATATCACCCTGCATTCGAGGCTCAAAAGTAGCGAGGGAATGTAGCATGGTGCGGGTATGACCCAGATGATTAACCAGATCATCAAACTCCGGCATCAGCTTTTCCAACTGCTCACCCAGATCACCCGGCAAGGCATTCTGTCCCAGGGTTTTCTGAAGATATTTACTGCCCTTCTCCAGCCAGCTGGCCGTACCTTTTAGACGACCATGACAGGCAAAGTGATCTATCGCTTTATCAGGAAGGTGATGACCTTCGTCAAAGACAAAAATACAGTCTTTAGGGTCGGGAAGAATAGCGCCACCACCCAGGGCCAGGTCAGCCAGCACTAGATCGTGATTGGTGACAATCACATCCGCGCTTTCCAGATCGCCACGGGCTTTATAGAAAGGACACTGACTGAAATAGCCACAACGGCGACCACTGCATTGAGCATGATCGGTTGTAATCATTCGCCACTGTTGATCTTCCAGCGCATCGGGCCAGCTGTCTCGATCACCTTTCCATTTAGAAGATGCAAAATCTTCCAGCATAGTCTGATAAAGCTTGAGCGACGATTCGTCCTGCTCAAGGGAATAACCTTCAGCAGCAAACATATCCATCAACGACGCGGTTGACTGTTCTTCCTGCAGCACTCTGTCCAGCTTGCTGACACAGGCATAACGTCCTCTGCCTTTGGCAAGAGTAAAAGAGAACTTTAAGCCGGATTTCAGAATCACATCGGGCAGATCCTTACTGATGATCTGTTCCTGCAAGGTTACCGTGGCCGTTGAAATGACCAGACGTTTTTTCGACGCCTGCGCCATCACCACCGCAGGGATGACATAGCCTACGGTTTTGCCGGTACCGGTACCGGCTTCGATCACTGACACAGCTGGGTCGGATATGCGCCGGCCTTCACCGTCAGCCTTGATCTCACCCAGAGCACGGGCAATTTCGGCAATCATCTGCTTCTGGCCAGGTCGGGCTTTCAGCTTTTTACTGGTCAGAAAGGTGCTGTACGCTTTCTGAATCGCTTTCTTTTGTGGCTCTTCAAGCACGCTTGTTATTACCTGATTGGTTACCACTGTTCAGTTCAGGGATCTGCTTCATTAGTTTCATCAGATGAAAACCACCGAATACGATCACCATCCATTTGTCACTGCTCGACAGAGGCTTACCCATAGCCGTAAAACGGCGATTAAAGAAAAAGCACTCCAGAGCATGCATCACCAACATAGCAGGTGCAGCTATATGCAGCACACGCCCCATAGGTTCAGCCAGCGGTGCAAACAGGTTGAAAATGGCGGTTACCCAGAACACAATGACAACTAACTTGCCGATCCCCATGAATTCATTCTCACAAATAAGTAAACTTGAAAGATGCTAGTTTATCGAATCCTGCTTTTGACTGCTCAAAAAAATGACTATTGATACTTTATCTTTTGAAAAGACTTCCTCCTGTCCCTGTGGCTCTGGTAACACCTATATAGACTGTTGCGATCGATACCATAATCAGGGTTTACTGCCCGAGACTGCCGAGCAGCTGATGCGCTCGCGTTTTTGTGCGTATTATCTGAAGAACAACGACTACCTGATTGAAACCACCTGGCCACGACAGCATGAGGCGATGAGACAGGAAAGGCTCCATCAGCAGGAAGACAATACCCGCTGGTCGAAACTCGACATTTTGTCGACAGTTGCCGGTAAAGAGGGCGACACCAAGGGCAAGGTTGAATTTAAAGCCTGGTTTATCAACCCTGCCAGCGGCAATGAAGAACCTTATCACGAGAACTCTGACTTTATTCGTGAGAGTGGGAGCTGGTATTTCATCTATCCAAACCTGGCAGCAAAACCACCTGCCCGTAATGATCCATGCCTTTGCGGCAGTGGTAAGAAATTTAAAAAGTGTTGTATATAAATGTAGATGCGGGGTCAGTGTTGGCCTTGCTTTACCCGAACCTGAAAATCATAAAACAGGACTACTGTCACAAATATCGTTATTGACTGGAAAAGCCCCTTAAACTCCCAATTTCCTCCTGTAGACTTTCTGCATGATCAGTGGCCTTTAAGATAAGCAGCAAGGCCTGGAGCTTAAGGAAAAACAATAATGAAAGCAGTAACACTTGCTCTTGCCATATCCGCCCTGGCTTCAATAACCCATGCCTCCAATAACATTATCCCACCCTACCCCGGTGCGTTTCCTGCTTATGTAGACGGCAAGTTAACCTTTGCCAATATTCAAATAGATCCAGGTAGAAATAAACTCTGGAGCGCGCCGGCATATTCAGCTCAAGATACTTTCAAACTTCACAGCCGGCCGGGCGCTAAACAGGTTATTTTCCTTGATTTCGATGGCCATATCGAAACACTCGGCGGGCAACATGCGAACAACGGAAATAACCAGAATAAGGTAAAAGGACCTATTATCTCGACTGCTCTGGATCTGGATAACAATCCAGCCTCATTCAATACTCAGGAGCATATAGTCGTTCAGCAGCTTTGGTTATCGATTGCCGGTGTTTATGCTGCGTACGACATTGATATCACCACTGAAGACCCAGGTGAAGATAGTCTGGGTCGATTCAGTGTTAATGACCAGACTTATGGCTCCCGTATAGTATTTGGCAAGATTCCAAGTTTTATAGCCGCCTCTGGAGGCACTGACTTTGAGAACGTTCTGACTCGACGATCAAACGGGGTCAAGGCTGTTCCGACTCCTACCTACTCTGGTCGTATAGTTAAACCATCATTGGGAACAAAAGGACTCCCTCTTCATGAAGTTGGTCACACACTGTCTATGTGGCACCCACCTCAAACACCAGATGTTATTGATGGCCATAAAATTATCACTTCAGCCACAGGGAAAGACAGTGAAGTAAGCTGGCGCTCAGTTATGGGTGGAGGAACCGTTCCACCGCTCGCTCATTTTCTGCTTCCTGATTTGGCTGGCCTGTATAAACGTTCCGTTAAACAACGGGCAGATGATCATGGTGACAAGTTTGCTTCAGCAAGCTCTCTTCACTCACTTAAGAATGGCGCTGAACTTTCTGGTTTTGGTGTCATTGAGTCCAACGTCGATCTTGATCTGTTTCATTTTCAACTGGATAAAAACGAGAACGTCAACATTCATGTTCAGCCCGCTATCTGGGCCTATTCTTTGGATGCCCTCACCATTCTCTTTGACAAAGACGGTAAAGAAATTGCCCGATCAAACCCATTAAACCATTTGGATAACTGGTTAAACCTGACGCTTGAGTCTGGAAAATACTTTATTGCTGTACGCGGCACGGGGCGAAAACCAACACCCGGCTATCACAACGGTTATCTCGATTTTGGCAGCACCGGGGCATACACCCTAGCAGTAAAAAAACAAGATAATGACTTTAATGCCCCACAGTTGAATGATGATTTTTATATCGTTCAAGAGACCAGTTCAGGGGGCAATGATGGCATGTATACACTGAATGTATTGGCTAACGATACCGCTTCATCCGGCAATTTAAATATTGTCAGTTTTACACGACCATCAGCTGATATACCAATTAATCCAGGTCATACCAATACCGAGTATTTCAATCTTGAAAACAATCAGTTCAAGTACAAGCTGAGATACTCCGCATTTCTTGGGGAAGATCAGTTCACGTATACTGCCGTTGATTCCTCAGGTAAGGCTCGAACCGCAACTGTTACCATACATGTTCAGGGACAGGACAAAATTCATACCATCGCTGACTTGTTAAAAACCAGCATTGATGAGGCCGCTACCCTGAATCTTCTGAGTAATGATGTAGTTGCTTCAGGTACAGCCAGCATTACTGCAATCACTCAACCCAAGCATGGTGCCGTCACTTATACGTCTCAAGGTGAAGCTACTTACACGCCTGAAGACAATTATACCGGTTATGACAGCTTCACCTACACTGCTGAGGCCAATGGGGAATCCCAGCAGGGCACAGTCACTGTTCAGGTATTTCCTGCCAGTGAGATGCTGATTAAGGATGATTCCCGCACAACATCAGAAGACATCCCTGTACCCCTTCATGTTCTAGCTAACGATGCCAGCCTGAATAGAGCACTCCGTGTCGTCGGTGTCAGTGACCCTCTTAAGGGAAGTGTTCATATAGCGGTGGATCACTCCATTGTGTATACGCCTGACCTTAACACTTCCGGACAAGATCAGTTTACCTATGAGGTGACGGATCGTGTCAGCCTGACTACAGCAACTGCCACAGTTAATGTTAGAGCTTACAACGATAATCCGGTTGGCGTTGCTGACAAGGTGAAAGCGCATGTCAACAAGCCTATTCAGTTTACGGTGCTGGATAATGACTTTGATGTAGACAGTGGTATATCACTCAGATATTTTGGCCTGCCCCAATACGGAAAGCTGTCACTAAACAACAATACCCGTACCTTTACATATACTCCTGAAGCAGGTTTTTGCGGAAGCGATAAATTTTCCTATACGACGACAGACAATAATCTTGGTCGTGGCGCAGGGGATGTCACAATTACTGTCACCGGAACTGTAGATGAATGTACTCGCTCTGAGACAGATGAGCCAGCACCTACACCTGAACAACCAGCCCCCACACCTCAACAACCAGCACCAAGCCCTTCACAGCCCGCACCTTCACCTGACCCGGAACAACCACCTTCTGGATCTAAAAAACCAGTTGTACCTGCCCCAGTACAACCTACTGAAGGCAATACACCCAAGCCAACACCTTCAGGCAACGACACCACACCAAATACAACACCTAGCCCGGCACCAAGCAGTGGCAGTGATAGCAACAGTGGCGGTGGCGGCTCCATGAGCTGGAATATTCTGGCCTTGCTGGGAATGCTAATTATTAGCAGGAGAACCAGAAGAAAAAACACTGGCCAATAATAAATAAAACCAGAGCACGGGGTTAACCGCTGTTCTGCTGCTAACCCCGTAGCACATAGCACAACCCTCTACACTTTAAATGAATTGAACACACCATTTATTATTGGCATCATCATGAACTGTTTACAGCTCATCCAGACCCCGAATAAACTGATATAAAAATTTGGAAAGAGTAACCAAATACCTAATCAAAACGGCTATAAAACAACTCAACTTTTAAACCATTTTTTTTGTTTTTAAACTGAAATCATCTCCATACATTAAATAATGTCCTGGCTCTATTTCTCCCATCCCTTCCCCTAATTCTAAAATCAAAAAATGATTGAGGAAGATATACAGGGACTGTTTTCAACATCTGTTTACAGCTTGCAAGAGTAGAAAAAAAATCTCAGCAACCCCCTATTTACAAGATTATTTCCTGATAGCTAGTAATTTACCGCAGCCGCTATTGATATCCATCAATCATCCACTGTATAAATACTGTAATAATTAAAAGGAATTAGTGGTTTACACATCAAAACCATCCAGTATATGACCATTGTCATATATCAGGACTGATACCTAAGCTCCGAGTTGTACAGAGAGCAATCAAAATAGCCAGCAGAACCCGGGCATGGAGTCGCAGAGGAGCTGAACTGGCAGAGCAATTAACCATAAAGGGGACATTAAATGTCGGTTTTTAAAAAACTGGGTATGACTATTGCCGGCGCAAGCCTGGCTGTTGCTGCATCTACCGCTGGCGCGGCTACACAGCAATTCGTAACCATTGGTACCGGTGGTGTTACCGGTGTTTATTACCCTACTGGCGGCGCTATCTGTAAGCTGGTGAACAAATCCCGTAAAGAACACGGCATCCGTTGCTCTGTAGAAAGCACCGGTGGTTCTGTTTACAACCTGAACACCATCCGTGGCGGTGAGCTGGACATGGGTATTGTTCAGTCTGACTGGCAGTTCCACGCTGTAAACGGCACCAGCAAGTTTGAAAATCAGGGCGCTAACAAAAACCTGCGCGCAGTATTCTCTGTGCACCCTGAAGCCTTCACTGTTCTGGCTCGTAAAGATTCCGGCATCAAAAACTTTGCTGACCTGAAAGGCAAGCGCGTCAACATCGGTAACCCTGGTTCCGGTCAGCGTGGCACTATGGAAGACCTGATGGCTGCTTACGGCTGGGACAAGAAGTCTTTCTCCCTGACTTCCGAACTGAAGTCCGCTGAACAAGCAAAAGCTCTGTGTGACAACAAGATTGATGCCTTCGTATTCACTGCCGGCCACCCAAGCGGCTCCCTGAAAGAAGCAACTTCTTCCTGTGACACCACTCTGGTTAACGTAACCGGCCCGATTGTTGAGAAGCTGATTAACGACACGCCTTACTACCGCTCCGCTACCATTCCTGGTGGCATGTACACAGGTAACAAGGCTGATACCACCACCTTCGGTGTTGCGGCTACTTTCGTATCCTCTTCCGAGATCAGCGACAAAGCTGTGTACGAAATCACCAAGTCTGTATTTGAAAATCTGAACACCTTCAAGAAGCTGCACCCTGCGTTCGGCACCCTGAAGAAAGAAGAGATGATTGCTGACGGTCTGTCTGCTCCTCTGCACGAAGGCGCCAAGAAGTACTACCTCGAAGCCGGCCTTCTGGCTAAGTAAGCACGATCCTGCCCAAGGCGATGCGGGGTACCTCATCGCCACAAGCATGAAGGTATCACAGCCAGTCTACTGACTGGTTTGTGACACTCTACTGGTTACTCCCCCGCATCTTTTCTATTCATTTCAACAGGAAGCACTATGGAAGCAACCTCTTCTAAACTCCAGGAGGCTCAGGACATTGTTCAGTCCTCTGACCAGGGCGCTCGCAACCCTGTAGGACTTGCCGGCCGTATTCTGATCTCCGTGACACTTTGCTGGTCACTGTTTCAACTGTGGTATGCATCACCACTGCCGTTTACATTTAACTTCGGTATTTTCAACGACACACAGGCAAGGTCTATTCACCTGGCTTTTGCGCTGTTTTTAACATTTCTGGTATTCCCGGCTCGTAAACTGTCACCAAGAGACCGGATACCTCTGCTCGACTGGGTACTCGCCGCCGGCGGTGCTGCCAGTGCCTCTTACCTTTACATGTTCAGCGATGAAATTGCCGGACGTATGGGAGCCCCGACAACGGCTGACCTGATCACCGCAGGCGCAGGCATGCTTTTGCTGCTGGAAGCAACCCGTCGTGCATTAGGTCCACCATTGATGATTGTGGCACTGGTTTTTCTGACCTATGCCTTTGCCGGCCCTTATATGCCCGACGTTATTGCCCATAAAGGCGCCAGCCTGAACAAGGCACTTTCGCACTTCTGGATTACTACCGAAGGCGTATTCGGTGTTGCCATTGGCGTCTCCACCAACTTTGTCTTCCTGTTTGTACTCTTCGGTGCCATGCTGGAACGTGCCGGTGCCGGCAACTATTTTATTCAGGTTGCCTTCTCACTGCTGGGTCATTTGAAGGGCGGACCCGCAAAAGCAGCGGTCGTTTCTTCTGGCCTGAGTGGTGTTGTTTCCGGTTCCTCCATTGCTAACGTGGTAACCACTGGTACTTTTACCATTCCGCTGATGAAGCGTGTTGGCTTTCCTGCTTATAAAGCCGGTGCGATTGAAGTGGCTGCGTCTACTAATGGCCAGCTGACACCACCTATCATGGGGGCTGCTGCTTTCCTGATGGTGGAGTATGTCGGCATTTCCTACCTTGAAGTGATTCGTGCCGCCCTGCTGCCTGCGCTGATTTCCTACATTGCACTCTTCTATATTGTGCATCTGGAAGCGGTTAAATCCGGCATGGAAGGCCTGCCACGTCGTGTAGCGCGCACCAAACTACAGAGCCTTCTGTCGTTTACTGGCTCCTTTACCCTGATGTGCGTTCTTGGCGCTGTCGTTTATTACGGCATCGGCTGGACCAAAGCCTATATGGGTGATGCTGCTCTCTGGATTATCGGCGCGGTACTGATTGCCAGCTACATTGGCCTGCTGAAAGTTGCTGCTAACCAACCGGATTTGCCGGAAGATTCTGAAGAGACGCTGACTCACTCTCCTGAGCCAGGCCCGACTCTGAAACGCGGCCTCTACTTCCTGCTGCCACTGGTGGTACTGCTCTGGTGCCTGACCGTTGAACGTTTCTCACCGGGGCTGTCAGCGTTTTACTCCACCGTGATCATGATCGCTATCACTCTTACTCATAAACCTGTGATCAGCTGGTTTCGCAAACATGACAACATCAATTTAAAAGAAGGTATTGATGATCTGTTTGATGGTCTGATCACCGGTGCCCGTAATATGATCGGCATTGGTATCGCTACGGGTACTGCCGGTATCGTTGTTGGCGCAGTTACTCTGACAGGTATTGGTCTGGTTATGACCGAGTTTGTTGAGTGGGTGTCTGGCGGTAATATCATCATCATGCTGATTTTTACCGCTTTAATCTGTTTGATTCTTGGTATGGGTCTGCCAACTACGGCCAATTATATCGTAGTGTCCACACTGATGGCTCCGGTTATTGTCACGCTGGGTGCTCAGTCCGGTTTGATCGTACCGCTGATTGCTGTACACCTGTTTGTGTTCTACTTCGGGATATTAGCAGATGACACACCTCCGGTGGGTCTGGCCGCTTTTGCAGCGGCAGCCATCGCTCAGTCGGATCCGATTAAGACCGGTATTCAGGGCTTTACCTATGATATTCGTACAGCGGTGCTGCCGTTTATGTTTATCTTCAATACCGAGCTGCTACTGATAGGCGTTCACAGTCCACTGGAACTGACACTGGTTGTCATCAGTGCCATTATCGCCATGCTGGTCTTTGCTACCGCTACTCAAGGACACTGGATCACCAAGAGCCGCTGGTATGAAAGTGCCCTGCTGCTGGTTGTTGCTTTTGCCCTGTTCCGCCCTGGCTTCTTCTGGGACAAGGTATACGACCCGTATGAAACCTACGAAGGTACAGCCATTGTTCAGGCAGTCGAAAAACTGCCGGTTGATGGTGAAGCCAGACTCTGGGTATCTGGCGAGAATCTGGATGGCAACCAGGTCAGCAAACTGGCCATTCTGAATGCCGGCGAACTGTCTGAAGGATCTGCTCGATTGAGTGCCATGGGACTGGATGTCATTGAAAACGACGGCAAGCTGGTCGTTGATATGGTTGGTTTTAGCAGCCCTGCGGAAAAGGCCGGTATCGATTTTGACTGGCAGATTAACCGTCTGGAAGTGACTGCCGACCGTCCTCACCGTGAATGGGTCTGGATACCGGCACTGCTACTTCTGGCTGGCGTATTCTTTAATCAGAGAAGACGCAAGAATCAGTTGGCTCTGGCTACTGCCTGATTTAATCGACGCGTAACCTTCCTGTCAGCTCAAGAGCTGGCAGGAAACCCACCATGCAACCGCTTTGATTTATCCTTCAAAAAAAACAGCTTTTAATAATTACCTTTCCCGTTAAAATACCGCCGCTTTGTTAGAACGTATGTTCTGGCCTATAATCCTGACAGCGTTGAATCAGCTCATCATAGCTGCACCAATGCCTGAGTTCCCTTACCTCTATCTAAAAAGGAATGACTGTGTCTGCACAGAACTCTTTATTGAACGCTTCACCTAACGTTTCACAAGCCCCTCTACAAAAGCAGTCTCTGAATCTTCTTCTGATTCTTTCCCTGTTTCATATTGCCACCATTACCGCCAGTAATTATCTGGTACAGATCCCCTTTGAACTGTTTGGATTTCATACCACCTGGGGCGCCTTTACTTTTCCGTTTATCTTTCTGGCGACGGATTTGACTGTCCGTATTTATGGATCAGAACAGGCACGAAAGATTATCTTTATGGCCATGTTCCCGGCACTTCTGATCTCTTATGTCGTTTCGGTTTTGTTTGTTGATGGTCAGTTTACTGGTCTGGGTTCACTGGCAGAATTCAATCTGTTCGTTGCCCGTATCGCTATGGCGAGTTTTGCGGCTTACCTTATTGGTCAGCTGATGGACATCACCGTATTCAATAAACTGCGTCAGAATGCTATCTGGTGGGTAGCTCCAGCTTGCTCCACCCTGTTTGGTAATGCCATTGATACTCTGAGCTTCTTCGGCCTGGCCTTTGCCGGTTCTGCAGATCCGTTTATGGCTGAGCACTGGATGGAAATTGCTCTAGCTGACTATGGTTATAAGCTGGCCATCAGCATGCTGCTGTTCCTGCCTATGTATGGCGTGTTACTGAATTATGTTATGGGTAAGCTGAAAGCTGAGACTGTGACCGCTCAAGCCGCATAGCTTCTAAATAGTTTCTAGACAGCTACTACATAACTCCTGTTTTAAAAGGGCTGAAAGCTATCAGCCCTCCCCCTTTTACCGTTTTTTTTACCTTCTTTATTACCTTTCCAGCCGCCTAGATAGTATAAATCCTCTTGCAATTCGCCCGACCAAATATATGATAATCATTCTCATCAAAACTTATTCAATAGTGACCGGCTAACCGGGAGACTACGGAGTACCCATGGCAAAACCCGCTCCAAGAGCAGTTACCGTCCAGTCCATAGAACAACTGACAACCAACATGAAAAGGCTGATTTTTACTGGTGAGTCATTGTCAGACTTTCCGGAAAATCAGGCATCAGCTTATGTGAAGATGGTTTTTGAAGTACCCGGCAGCCCCAAGCCTATAATGCGCAGTATGACCGTTGTCGACTCCAGCCAGAAACGTAAAGAGCTGACCATCGACATCGTAGTACACAATAAACATCAGCCTGAAAAGCAGGGACCTGCTGGTCGCTGGCTCGCCAAGGCCAAGGCAGGCGACCCCGCCCTTATTGCCGGACCGGGTGATACCAAGCTGGTTGACCTTGATGCGGACTGGTTTTTTATTGCCGGTGATATGACCGCACTGCCCGCCATTCGTGCCAACCTGCAGTTAATGCCTGAGAGTGCCAAGGGCTACATCGTGCTGGAAGTGCCCGACAAGGATGACCAGCGTGCACTGGAAATTTCGGAACAACAGATTCCTGACGGTATTGATATCCACTGGGTGATTAACTCTGAGTCAGGCTGTAACCCTGAACAAATCAAAGACACTCTGACCCAACTTGAATGGCTCCCTGGCACTCCCTACATATGGGCTGCGGGTGAGTTGAAGGCTGTGCTTGAGCTACGTAATCACCTGAACCAGACCATGCCCAAGCCCCGTCCAGCTCGATATATCAGCAGCTACTGGCAGAAAGGCCTAAACGACGAACAACATAAGCTTGAGAAAAAACGACAGTTGACCGAAATCTAAGCAAACACCGAAAACTAAAATCAATGATACTTTGGTCTAGACATTCGTCATGGTGTTTTCCCTGTAAAATTTGCTACAGGGCATAACACCAGCGGGCAAGCAATGGATTTTCAGGGACGGTTTGAGCAAGCACCTTTCGATCAGTTAACCGACGATCAGCAACAGCGGCTTATAAAAGCTGCCAGCCTGACTTGGTATAAACCCGGTGAGAAACTGATTAGAGCTGGCAGTGATCCCGAATCCCTGATGGTGGTTCAGAAAGGTGTCATCGAAGAGCGGGACGCCAAAGACATCAAAAAAATCTACGCTCACTACGCTGAAGATGACCTGTTTGATGTTCGCGCCCTTCTTAACAATCAGGCCAAGCACGAATATATCTGCCTTGAAGAAGCTCTGATTCAGGAAATCCCCGCACAACTGTTTCGAGATACCTGTGACCAGAATCCTGATTTCCTCGCCGCACTTAATGCCGACCTGAGTGAAAAATACGAACAGATTAGCAGTAACGACCGCCCTGGCATGGCGGATTTTTTACTAAGACGCATTGAAGAAAGTCATTGTCGTTCAGCCAAGATACTCAAGCCGGAACAAAGCTTCAGCGAAGCCGCCCTGATTCTTGATAACGAGCACCTTGATGCAGTACTGGTTGAACTGGAAGCCGGTTACGGAATGGTTACCCGTACCGACCTGTTAAATGCTATTGCCATTCAGCAGCTACCTTTGACAACTGCGACATCAGACATCGCTATTTTCCCTCTGATCACTATCAACACGGGCGAGTATCTGTTCGATGCGTTGCTAAAAATGACCAGCAAAAAGATAGAACGTCTTGTGGTGATGGAAGACGATAAACTGATTGGTCTGCTTGACCTCAACCGTATCCTCGCCTTGGCTTCCAGTCACTCTCACCTGCTGGCGGTAAGAATCGCCCGAGCCACCAGTATCAATGAACTGGTTGAACTGTCACCGGAAATCGAAAGTCAGGCCAGAAGCCTGTTTGCTAACGGTGTTCGAACAGGCTCGGTAATGAATCTGGTTTCCACACTTAACGATCAATTGCTGGCCCGGTTATTCGAATTGCATTTTCCGAAAAGCATTCAGGAAAACATCTGCCTGATGTCGTTAGGCAGTGAAGGTCGGGGAGAACAGGTGTTGAAAACAGATCAGGATAACGCCCTGATTATTGCCGACGGTTTCGACAAGCCACCACAGGAGCTACTTAACGGCTTTACCCAACTGTTGATTCAGTGTGGCTGGCCACCCTGCGATGGCAATGTCATGGTATCCAACCCGCATTGGGTGCTGACTCTTTCCGAATGGAAACAACGCGCTGCTCGCTGGATCGACAGAACGACACCGGAAAACATGATGGAAATGGCCATGATGGTCGATGCTCGAGCTGTGGCTGGTCGAAAAGGATTGCTGCGGGCTTTTGAAATTGAACTGGCACAGAAGCTTGGAGGGCGTGAAGCCTTTCTTGCCGCTTTTGTCTCCCCTGCCCTGCAGTTTGATTCTCAGCTGACCTTCTTCGGTCGGTTGAAAGAAGGTAAAGACCAGAAAATGGATATTAAGAAAGCCGGCATTTTTCCACTGGTTCACGGTATTCGTACATTGGCGCTTGAACAGAGAGTGAGAGCACTGTCCACAACTGAACGACTGGAGACGCTAAAGGCACGAAACAAGATTGACCTGGAAAGAGTGTCAAAACTGGAAGAAGCATTTCTGGTATTGAACCGTCTGCGACTGGAGCAACAGATTGCCGGTGTCTGCAATGGCAACGAACTGGATCTGAGTGCGCTGGATTATCGCCGACGGGATATGCTCCGACATTGCTTGCACACCGCAAAGAAGTTCCGGCAGCATCTTCGCCATCACTTTCACATTGATGGATAGGGAGTAGCAGAATGATTGAGCACTTACTTCCATCACAATTACGCTCACGATGGCTGACCTATCGCATTCAAAAACGTCACCGTGATTTTGCCGATGTTTTTGTTAAACCTCCAGTAGACGAATTGATCAGCCTTGATCTGGAAACCAGCAGCATTAACCCGCAATCCGCCGAGATTCTGGAAATTGCCGCCATGCCAATTCGTGGAGAAAAGGTTTTCCCGGGTGAATCACTGGTGCTCAGGGTCAAGCCATCCGGTGAACTGAACCCTGATTCAGTGCCTATTCACCAGATCAGAGAAAAAGATCTTGAAAATGCTCTAGAGCCGGAAGAAGCGCTCCGCCAGCTTTTGCATTTTATGGGCGGTCGCCCCATGGTTGGTTATAACATCAAGTTTGACCAGGTGATCATCAGTCGTTTCTGTCAGCAGTACTTTGGCTTTCAACTACCCAATCAGATTAAAGAGCTGTCGCATCGCTATTACTGGAAAAAACTGCATCAACAGCCTGAAGGTGTCACAGATATGCGACTGGAAAAGATCTGCGAAGAGTTGGATATTCCACTCCTTGACCGACATACCGCCAAGGGTGATGCCCTTACAGTAGCCCTGGCCTGGCTGAAACTTTCTTAACCTTTTTCGGCCTTAACACTCTCTACCCAGTTAGTGATATGTTGATCCAGCAGGTTCAGAGTCACCGGCCCACAAATCATCAACTGACGATGAAACTCTCGCAAACAAAAACGTTCTCCCAAATCTGTTTCACTCTTTTCTCTTAACTGTTGAATACATATATCACCCATTTTGTACGACAGAGCCTGAGCAGGCATGCCAATATAACGATCTACCTCTGCAGCAATGGTTGCTTCGGAAAGAGAAAGATAGGTTTGCATATACTTATTGGCCCGCTCACGACTCCAGCCGTAGAAATGAATACCGGTATCCACCACCAGCCGTGTTGCTCGCCACATTTCCATCTGCAGCTGTCCGAAATGGTCAATAGGCTCATCATATAACCCCATATCGTGCCCCAGCCGCTCACAATACAAAGCCCAGCCTTCGATATAAGCGTTATATTCCAGAGGGCGATAGAGCTGAAACTCGGGAATGCCTTCAAGCTCCTGTAGAATGGCAATATGCATCAAATGACCGGGCCAGGCTTCATGAAGTGCCAGTGGTGTATGCATATAGGATGGACACTTATCCGGTAATGAAGTCAGCCAGTGAACACCTGCCCGCGAATTATTGGCTGGGTTTGGCTGGGCAAAAGCCGGAGGCATGGAGGCTGAAGTTTCCGAATCAATACTCTTTATGCCATAGCTGATACGGGGAATCAGATTGAAATACTCCGGAATCATACCGTCGATCTTTTTCGATAAAATCGAAACTGTGTCATTCAGAGCCTGTGCAGATTCGGACAGATAATCGGCATTACCAGCAAGATGCTCTTTGAGTTCATCAGCACCCTGGGTAAAACCGGCCTTTCTTGCGACACACTCCATCTCTGTTTGAATGTGAGCCACTTCCTGTAAACCTATCTGATGAATCTCTTCTGCACTGTGTAAGCAGAGAGTTTCTTTCTCAACCAGATAGCGATAGTAGTCTGGATCTGACTCTGAAAGACTGTTTTTTCCT
This sequence comes from Endozoicomonas sp. OPT23, assembly GCF_009653635.1. Classification (GTDB taxonomy): domain Bacteria; phylum Pseudomonadota; class Gammaproteobacteria; order Pseudomonadales; family Endozoicomonadaceae; genus Endozoicomonas_A. Next base: position 490,422 of record NZ_PPFD01000006.1, read on the forward strand.
GTTGTATATTGTCCCAGTTGTTTTTCAACAAACTGACTCCAATTCGCCAATGCCGAGTATATTTCTTCGCTAATAATCAGCTCTGCTTTTTCTACCAGATCTGAGTACCTGCTGGCCATACTACCCACCAGCGGTTTAAAGAAACCACTCTTTCTGACAGGCTGACGACTTTGCTCCAGTGGTGAGTTAATAACCGGCTGCAGATGTATCGCAGGAATCCTGTAGTCCTTGTTACAACCTTCTAAAACCCGCTGCTCAATATCCTGAAACAGTGCAGGAATGGATCTCAACCTTTGAAGATAGTCCTCAACATCCTGACGACTGAGCAGAGAGGTATCATTGAGATAAAGTACTGCACGAAAATCAGGCGTAAAGGGAAAGAACTCATGGCGAAGGTGTCGTTCAAACTCAAACTCTTGAACGGTATTACTCAGTTCCCGTTGCAGCAGGTGATAGCTTCTGGATTCGTTTTCGGTCAATTCTGACGGAGGTATTGTCAGCAGCCTTTTTTTAAAACTCTGAGCTGCTTCATAGCACGACTGAAAGTCACTGAGACTTTCTTTGCACAGCAAATGGGTCAGCCGGCCATCACCCACTGAACGACCTATGGCCGGATCTGTGTCCAACAAGTGCTGCCAATAATCATCACAAAGTTTGGAAAAGTCGGCATGCATTGAAATGACCCCGAATAATGAATATCTACTTAGAATAGACATACCAGCATTCGGGGCAGTAAAGAAAGAGTCAGTAGTGGTGGTTAATCATGATCAACCGCTTCATCAACCGGAGCAGCCTCAAGATAGTCATCAATCAATTTACGGGCTGTACCAGCATCAATATCTTCAACGTAGAGGCCTAACAGGCCATTGGCAGGCAACTCTCCAATAGCACCTGCCAGATAGCTGCCACCGACATGGCAGTTAATACTGTGAGACTCCAGCATATCTTTCAGGCACTGAGCCTCCATGAGGTTATCCGGATTATATATCCTGATCATGACATCAACTCCTGAAACTCATTTCACTCAAATCAATGCAGGTATAGATCTTTAATTTGCAAAGCCAGTTCATTAGCCTTCTTCAATTGCTCAGGATTCAACTGTGCAGCCAGGTTCTTCTTCTGTTCCATAGCCTGCTGAGCAAAATTGTCATTGGCACCCGCCAGACTTACCGTTGTCCACATGTAGGCAGCAATCAGATTTCTGTCAGTACCTGACCCCATGTAGTAGGACTTGCCCAGTTCATATTGAGCCTCAGGCAGCTTACCTTTCTTACCCGCGGCATCTTCCAGCAGCTTGAAACTCTTTTTCTTATCTTTGCCAACACCCGCCAGACCTGATCTGTAAGCCTTGGCCAGCAGCAGTTGAGCTTCAGCATTACCTTTCTGCGCCAATGGTTCCAGAAGGTCTACCATTTGATCAGGAACGACCTGATCGAGCTTGCCCGTAAGCATTTGCTTGCCTGCCATCAGCGATGATTCAACATCACCGCCTGATGCTTTTTTCAGCAAGTCGTTAAACTCACCCGCCTGCCCTGCAATAGACGTCGTCACCAAAACAGTTGCCAGGACACCCTGCAATAAACGCTTGCTTACCTTCCCTTGGAATCCCATTTCATACCTCTGAAAAATAGCGGATTTCAGGGGTGAACAACGCAGCATGACGCCTTCCGCCCCCAGTCAAATATTGGTCGCTTAGTCTACTCCCATCAAACGCAAAACAGAATCCCGAGGCGCGGGGAAAATCACAGGTAAACCACCGCCGAAAGCGGTATACTTTTGCCGTTGCCAAACCTTCGAAGAATAATAGCTGGTTACAAAGTGCCACAACCTTGCAACAGAACAATCAAATCACCGTCGATATAATGCATTTTTCGCTTTACTGAGTGGCTAATTACCCCGAATGGAACGCTTTGACGATATCAGGCCCTACAATGATCAGGAAGTTCGTCCTGTACTGAACCGCTTACTTCAGGACCAGGATTTGATCAGTGTGCTCAGCCAGCACCAGCTCCCGCGTCTGAATGACTCTCTGCCCGGAGTTGCCCGCTGGCTCATCCGCCTTGGACTGAAAAACAAAACCAAAGGCGTGAACGATATCGAAGATTTCCAGCACATCGTTGAGCCTTACCTCACCGGTGTTATTGAGTCGACTGCAAGCGCTATCAGCTTCTCTGGTCTGGAAAATCTGGATCCGTCAAAAGCCTACACTTTTCTCTCCAACCACCGTGATATCGCGATGGACCCGGCATTAGTCAATCTGGCGCTGCATCGCGCAAAACGTACGACAGTACGAATTGCCATTGGCGACAATCTGCTGCAGAAGCCATTTGTCAGTGACATTATGCGTCTGAACAAAAGCTTTATCGTTAAGCGTTCTGTTGCAGGGAGAAGAGAAAAACTGAGAGCCTTTCAGGAGTTGTCCGCCTATATCCATGACTCTATTGATACCGGACATCCGATCTGGATTGCCCAGAGTGAAGGTCGGGCAAAAGACGGCAATGACCGTACAGACTCGGCCATCATCAAAATGTTCCATATGAGTCGAAAGGATTCCAGCACCACGTTTGCCGACAGCATCTGCTCCATGAATATCGTGCCTGTTTCCATCTCTTACGAGCTTGACCCCTGCGATCAGGCTAAAGCCAGAGAGCTGTATGAAACGGAACAGCTGGGCAGCTATCAAAAGGAACAGGGCGAAGACCTGAAGAGTATCGTTGCCGGTATCGAAGGCAGCAAAGGTCATATTCATGTTGCTTTTGGTCAGCCACTGACTGATGAGTACGCCAATGCCAACGAGGTTGTTGCCGAAGTGGATCGTCAGATTTATCAGGAATATCGTTTAACCGGTATTAACCTGGCAGCATTCTCCCGAATGGATCGAGGCCGACTGCAGGGGTTGCCGGAAATAGAAACAGACGAACTGTTCAGCACTCTGGCACCTGATGAAAAGATGGCTGAAGCCCAGGCCGCATTTGATCAACGTCTGTCAGAGTGTCCTGCTGAATACCACCAGCACCTGATTATGATGTACGCTTACCCGGTGATTAACCGACTCAGTATTCGCTGAAAATTTTCTCTGGAGAGAACAAACCAGCAGATTCAGGAAAGGAACTATGTACAGCCTCGTTTTTTATGTACCTGCAAGTCATATAGAGACGGTAAAAGAGGCTGTTTTTGCAGCAGGGGCTGGTCACTATGGTAATTATGACCAATGCTGCTGGCAAGTTTCCGGACAGAACCAATTTCGACCACTGGATGATAGCCAGCCTTTTATTGGCCAGCAAGGTACGACTGAAGCGGTCGAAGAGTTTCGGGTTGAAATGATCTGTCAGAAAGCCTCGATCAGAGCAGCGATTGACGCCATGATTCAAGCACACCCTTATGAAGAACCTGCTTATTCATACTGGCCCATCAATCCTGCCCTACCCTAATAAACTGTTTGAATACTGACAATAAACGACAACTTAATACAACTACTGAGCCACCTTTTTTACTTGTTGAACCACCTGAATATCTTCTATCTTCTGCTCAAAATTACCCGACTGACGGTCGACAAAATAGTGCCGCAGTGTTTTCCTAATGGTATTAAAGGCTAACTCATCCCAGGGAATTTCATCTTCACTGAACAACCTTACTTCTGATGACTCTTCGCCTGCAAAGAAGTCTGGTTCAGGCAGTTTGGCCAGAAAGAAAACAGACAACTGCCCAACATGAACGATATTAAACAGAGTGTAGAGCGACTCGATATTAACTCTTGCCCCTGCCTCTTCCCAGGTTTCTCTGAGCGCCCCCTGCTCAAGGGTTTCACCCAGCTCCATAAAACCACCAGGCAACGTCCAGTAACCCTTTCGAGGCTCAATAGCTCGCTTGCACAGTAGAACCTTATCTTTATAAACAGGTAGAGTACCTGCCACAATCAGCGGGTTTTGATAGTGAATAATCCCACAGCTGTCACACACATCCCTGACCCGGTTATCACCTTCCGGTGTCCGCCTGCTCACCTTTGCCCCACAGTCACTGCAGTAATTCACCCTGTTCTTACCCCGCTTTAATTGCTCTTCCAACCTTAAAGGGTAGAAATCCCCCTTGTCCAGAACTGATAATATTTCTTTACGAATCAGAACTAACCAACTGAATTTTCTGTGTTAATATCAAATAACAGTGATAAAAAATAATTGACATTAAATCTGAGTCAGTTTTATTGATCACCTGTGATCAGTTACCAATACTCATACTGACCCAGAAAACTCGGCACTTTATGCAACTAACTGATATTGAGAACAAGCTGCAACAACACACTCCCAGAGTTATTGATCTTTCTCTGCCTGAAGCTGCTGTCCTATTGCCACTGGCAACCAATCCTCAAGGCAAGGTAACCGACGTTATTTTCACCCGTCGCGCTTCACATATGAACAAGCACAGTGGCGAAGTGGCCTTTCCTGGCGGAAAACGAGACGATACTGACCCGGATTTAATGTATACCGCTTTGCGAGAGTCCAAAGAAGAGATCAGCCTGGCACCCAGCTCTGTTAATGTCATTGGAGAATTGGGACCAGTAGTGTCTCGTTTTGGTATCAAGGTAACACCCTTTATTGGCGCTGTTCCGGGTAATGTCGAACTGCAGGGAAACCCTGACGAGCTCGACAGAATCTTTTCTGTGCCACTGGATTATCTAACTGATATCGATAACGTGCGTTTCGATCAATGGAGTATGACCAGTCAGAATTATGCCATGCCGTCCTACCAGTTTGGTGAATACCTGATCTGGGGATTAACGGCGATTATGCTGGTAGAGTTTCTGAACATTACGACGGGGACCGATATCCCTCTGGATGCGCCGCACTTCAGACCAAGCCACAGTATCCTCCCTGATGCCAGCTGAGAAGCTGTTTTTATTCAACTAAAAACAGCTTCTGATGACTGTTCACTTCTTTTTTGCTTTGCGGATTTTCTTCCACTGATCAGCCGTAAACATTCTTACCGACTTCACTCGGTTATCCTGCATCTGCATGATTTCCAGACGATAGATGCCTACTTTCAGACAAACACTGGATTCAGGAATGAACTCCATCTGTTCGGTAATCAAGCCGTTAATGGTACGGGCATCCTCGGTAGGCAGAGACCAACCCAGAATTTTATTAATGTCTCTTACTGAAGCCGAGCCATCAATAATATAGGTACCATCTTCCTGAGGTGTAATATCCTGACTTGAATCTGAAACGTCGGTAGTAAAGTCACCGACAATTTCTTCAAGGATATCTTCAAGGGTCACCAGCCCCATAACATCGCCGTATTCGTCTACCACCAGAGCAACACGCTCTTTGGTTTTCTGGAAATTAAACAGCTGGGTATGAAGTGGTGTACTTTCCGGCACATAGTAGGGCTCTGTCGTTTCCTGCAGCAACATGGCTTTATTGACTTCTTCTTCACTGAGAAGTCTCGCCACCTTTCTCATATGCAGCATACCGACAAGATTGTTCACATCCCCTTTAAAAACAGGCACACGTGTATGCTGGCAATCACGGAGCTGATCAAGGATATCCTTGATATCGTCTTCAATATCGATGCCGAGCACTTCGTTACGCGGCACCATTATGTCATCAACCCGAACCTTTTCAAGATCCAGGATACCCAGCAACATGCCTCTACGCTTTTGGGGCAATAGCATGCCAGGGTCGGTCACTATGGTGCGCAGCTCTTCTGCATTCAATTGATCCTGAACTGCTTCTCCCGGACGAATACCAAACGGCTTCAGCAGCAGACCACAAATCCAGTTCAGGGCAACAACCATTGGGTAAAGCAGCTTCAACAACGGGAACAGAACCAGCGATGCAGGAAAAGCCACCTTCTCCGGAAACATAGCGGCAACTGTCTTGGGTGTTACTTCACCAAAGATCAGCACAAACACAGTAAGGCCCAATGTCGCTATGGCAATACCACTGTCTTCACCCCACAACCTCACAGCAATAATCGTTGCCAGCGCAGAAGCCAGAATATTAACGAAGTTGTTGCCGATCAGAATAACGCCAATCAAACGATCAGGACGGTCAAGAAGATTACTGGTTCGCAGAGCGGCCTTATGCCCTTTCTTGACCAGATGCCGCAAACGATAGCGGTTGATCGCCATCATTCCGGTTTCGGAGCTGGAGAAAAATGCCGACAGCAACAGCAGGAAAAAAAGTACGGTCGTTAAAAGACTCGTGGATGCTTCACTCAAGACTGGAATCGCCTGTTATATTCGATCATTATAAAAGTCTGATTCTACCTGCTGCCTGAAGGTTTACCAATCCCCTTGTTAAATATGCTGCCAGCTGGCAAACATGTTTTCAGTCTAAAAAAGTCAGGATTACAGCTTATCGAACACTACCGGTTGATAGTGCTCGACTTTTGGAAATGGTTCATAAAAATGATGCAGCAGATCTTTCCACTGTTGGTACTCAGCTGACTGCCTGAAGTCTTCTGTATGATTTTCAAGCGTCTGCCAGTTTATCAGCAACATATAACGGTCAGATTTTTCAATGCATTTCTGAAGCTCATGTGAGACATAACCTTCCATGGATGAAATAATTCGAGACGCTTTATAAAACGATCGTTCAAAATTAGCTTTCTGCCCATTCTTCACATCCAGTACCGCAACTTCCAGAATCACAACTTACCCCCTGTTTAACCGACTCTATTTTCAAAATCTATTTCAAAATTACTTAGAACAAATGTTCAGTTTTAAGTCCACCTATGCACCTGTAAAACGGCACAAGAAAGTGAGGTGAACTTTCTCAACCCCTTCCTGTCTCTATTTCATCAATAAAAATTTAATAAACAGGATTAAATATGAATATAAGCTCATTTAAGCTATCACATAAGTCGATCATTACAGGCTTTGCTTTGATCTGCCTTGGTTTTTGCAACATTTCATACAGCAACGAATCACAAGCTGGGTATCTCTACATTGAATGTCCGGAAAGCATTCCAAAAGATGAACTTCTTAATCCCAGTCAGTACTGGGTAAGCCCCTTTAGCGATACAACTATGGAATACAGATCAAACCCGTATTTCTCTCTTTTCTCATTCTATGAGAAACGCCCTGATCTTTTAGATGATGATACTCCGCTTAAATTGCACTCAGAATGGCACCATCAATCTGAGACAGGGGAAAGCAAATTAATATGTTTATACGACGAACTGGCTATTAACGAAGTAAATATATTGGGTATGCAAACCCATACTCGTACTATCTTCTTTGACGTTACTCTTACGCTAAATAAACAGCACGCCTTTAAACGGATCAGAACAGCTGACCATATTGCCAACCATTCTAATTATGGTTGTGCCACCTTGTCTGGTGAAAATATACAACAACACCATTGGGGAAGGTGTCGGCTAATACCTGATTTCAGCATCGTCAGCTACACAAATGAGCAAGAGTATAATGACTCGGATTCCAGATTGATCGTTCACCATAGTGACGAAAGTCATCATCCTGATTTTAAGCCATTGAAAGGCAACAGTGAATTACTGAGCGGCCAGTTTACAATGGTCCCTCAGGATAGTTTCGTGCGGATTTTTGCAGCCAGCAACAACTCTTCAGTTGAAGAAGTATCTCATTATTGCACAAGCGATGGCAGTGAATTACTCCCCCCTCATAACAGTGAGCAACCCCAATACATAGAGCTTGTTCAAAAAGACACCGGTATTTTTGAGTGCCATATAAAAGAACTTGCCTCCTCATACTGGCAGCATAAACCAGCGTTATTTGACTTCTACAGTCTGCTACCAGCGGCTCTAACTGATTACTATGACCTCAAATTGAACGAGGCAAAAGATCGTGCTCTATACACTATGGAGGTAGAAAAATTAATACAGGGACAAGAGCGTCGACATTGAGAATACCAGGGAAACTATAAACAAGCCGAGCTAACAGAATCAAACCCCGGGGGTAGATGTCTTTGACCAGTATTCAGCTTATGCCGTAAACAGTCTGCCTGCTGAATACTGATCAAATATCACCCGAAAAATATCGGGCTAAAGATTCAACGAACAATGATAAAATCCACTACCGTCCGCCAGCCAAAATAAGCAATCAGCAGTAGAACAAAACCGGATACCGTCCAGCGCATAGCCTTTCTACCACGCCAACCATTTAGCCAGTGACCAATTAAAAGCGTGGTAAACAGTATCCATGCCACCATTGAAAGTATGGTTTTATGCAGCATTTCCTTGGCAAACATATTGTCAATATGAATAAAGCCGGTTACCAGAGAAAGGGTCAGAAGAATCACACCCACCAGCAGAAACTCAAACAGCAATTTTTCCATGGTCAACAGTGGCGGCAGAGCTTTCAGCAGTTTGCGCTGATTATGCTGACGCAGCTGACTTTCCTGATAAGCCAGTAGCAAAGCCTGAAACATTGCCACCATCAGCAGGCCATACGCCAGCACAGACAAGAGCACATGGGCTACCATAATAGCCGGAGCTGCAAATACATGGGTATAAGGAACCAGCCAGACTGCAAGCACCCAGACAATGGTAAAGGGGATAATCGCCATTAACAGACTTTCAGCAGGCTTTTTCAAACTGCTGAGCAACAGCACCAGAGTGACCATTAAGGTAATCAATGAGCCTATATTGATGATGCTCAGGTTGATTCCTGTAGGGACATGGATATTGAAGTAGAGCCCCATGGTTTGAAAAATGGCACCCACGGTGGTCGATATCAACACCAGATTTCTATAATTGCCCTTTTCAGCAACACGAAGCCACTGGGCAAAAAGTCCAACTCCGTAGAAGAATGCAGCACAGATACTGACTAACATGACATTCATTGAATCAGTTATAACCTCAGGCTGATTAATATCATTAGATGTGAAAGTGTGTCATATCAATGCAGTGGAGACTATGCCTTAGAGCAATAATCACGAAAAAATTACTTGATAAATACCCTGTTTAGTCAAAGAAAGTAAAACTCCGGTGCTGCCCAGCCCCTCGAGATTGGATATAATGGTGATAATTTTACGCTTATGGCAGTGCTTGTGACAGAGCAAGCTGTCTTACAGCAAGGCATTCCTTCAAGGTAACCTGGATGTTCGAGAATTTAACCGAACGCCTGTCGCAGACGCTTAAAAACGTCACCGGCAAGGCAAAGCTGTCTGAAGACAACATTAAAGATACCCTGCGCGAAGTGCGCATGGCGCTGCTGGAGGCCGACGTTGCCCTGCCAGTGGTTAAAGATTTTGTAGGCCGCATCAAAGGGCGAGCCATTGGTCAGGAAGTTCAGTCTTCCCTGAGCCCGGGTCAGGCGTTTGTTAAAATCGTTCAGGCGGAACTGATCGAGGTAATGGGTAAGGCCAACGATGAGTTGAACCTTGCTGCCCAGCCACCTGCGATTATTTTGATGGCCGGTTTGCAGGGTGCGGGTAAGACCACCTCTGTTGCCAAGCTGTCCAAGTTCCTGAAAGAGCGCCATAAGAAATCTGTACTGGTTGTTTCCGCTGACGTATACCGTCCTGCGGCGATCAAGCAGCTGGAAACCCTGGCTGCTGAAGTAGACGTTACCTTCTTCCCGTCTGACATCAATCAGAAGCCGGTCGATATTGCCACTGCTGCGGTACAGGAAGCCAAGCTGCGTCATATTGACGTCGTTATTGTCGATACCGCCGGTCGTCTGCATATTGATGAAGATATGATGACCGAGATTAAGGACGTTCACAGCGCCATTAATCCGATTGAAACCCTGTTCGTGGTTGACGCCATGACCGGTCAGGATGCGGCTAATACCGCTAAAGCCTTTGGTGACGCTCTGCCACTGACCGGTGTCATTCTGACCAAGGCTGACGGTGATGCTCGTGGTGGTGCCGCTCTGTCTGTACGACATATCACCGGTAAGCCGATCAAGTTTATTGGTGTTGGTGAAAAGACCGATGCACTGGATCCTTTCCATCCGGATCGTATTGCCTCCCGTATTCTTGGCATGGGCGACGTTCTCTCCCTGATCGAGGAAGCGGAACAGAAACTCGATAAGAAGAAAGCCGACAAACTCGCTAAAAAGCTGAAAAAAGGTAAAGGCTTTGACCTCGAAGACTTCCGTGACCAGCTGCAGCAGATGAAGAAGATGGGCGGCCTCTCTGGCGTCATGGATAAACTGCCAGGTATGGGTAACATGCCGGCTAATATGCCAGGCCAGATGGACAACAAGATCTTTGTCCAGATGGAAGCCATCATCAACTCCATGACCCCTGCTGAACGTGCCAACCCGGACATTATGACCGGTTCACGCAAGAAGCGTATTGCCGGCGGTTCCGGTACCCAGATTCAAGACATCAACCGTCTGCTCAAACAGCACAAGCAGATGAGCAAGATGATGAAGAAGGTGACCAAGAAAGGCGGCATGAATAAGCTGATGCGCGGCCTTGGTGGTATGAAAGGGCAGATGCCTGGCGGCATGGGTGGCATGATGCCTCCTGGTGGCGCCGGCGGTAAGAAGTTCCCGTTCTGATATTGCCACCGCACTGATATCCAGGCTATTGGCCAGCCTTTCGGCTGGCCAGCGGCTCAATCAATTCCTGCCCTTTCTATTTCCCGATAAGCAATTCAGAACTCTGACCATTAAAATGCACATCATGCTGCATATGGGCAATGGTAATACCATGCTCTTCAAACAGCTCATGGACACGACTGTTTACCTGATTTCGGGCAATAAAACGATCATCCGCATGACTCAGGAATATCCTCAGCTCATATCGCTGGCTGTGCTCGGTGTATTCAAAGAATGCTGCTTCCGAGACCGGCGTTGTTCTGACTGAGTTAGACTCAGCCGCCGCCTGCAGCAACAGTCGACGCACCAGGTTATGATCGCTGTCATGACTTACCCCGTACCAGAGTGATAATCGAATAATCACCGAACTGAGCGACCAGTTGGTTAACTGATTACTGATTAACAACCGGTTCGGCACAATCAGCTCGATACGATCAAAGGTTTCAATCACCGTTGCTCTAATCGATATTTTTTTCACCGTGCCATCACGTTCTGATATGGTCACCGTGTCGCCTACCCTGATGGGACGCTCCAACAGAATAATCAGACCGGAAAAGAAGTTGGCAACTATATCCTGAAGGCCAAGGCCAAGACCGACGACAATGGCCAGTACAAACCATTGCGCCCTGTCCCATGGAATACCCAACTGCCCAAGCGCGGTAGTAATACCAACAGCCCAGACCAGATAGGAAAATATACGATTGTAGATATATGCATTAGCGGCCTGTTTTACCATCCGCTCCGGCAACAGAATCTGTAACATACCCGCCAGATTTCTCGCTACCAGCCAGGTCGCCATTAATATCAGAACCACATTAACGACAGCACCCAGACCAATAACCAGAGTTCCTGAACCTTCCGAGAATGAGAAAAGGTGTGCTTCTGAAACTGGCGACAGCAAGGGACTCAACCCTCGCCATATCAGCATCAATATCCCCACCGAGGCCAATGAAAAGAACAGGGTCATCAATACACGCCCCTGACTCTCCAGTTTCTGACTTTTTTCACAGAACTTTTTCTTCAAAACCTGAGATTCAAGGCCAGAACTTTCCTGCAGACCGGACTTCGCTTTCTGCCTGGCCATAACGGCTTCTGCACGCAATCGTAATTGATAGTCTGCAACCAGGTACAGCAACCAGAGGTAAGCACCATAAAGCAATAACATTTGAAAATGGCTGAACACCATCCAGGACAATTGTTGATAACCTAAGACTGCCGTCACAGCCACGACAAGCAAAAGCGTCGCAGCGACGATTCGCACCAGCAAACCTCGCCAGTCATGACGTGAGAAATTATTACTCCAGGAACAGAACAAACCAATCTGCCACAGGCTCACAACCAGCAGCGACAACTGACCAAGGCGGTTTTCAAAGGGGTTTTCATACCATTGATGCGTCAAGGCCGTAAGCCAGAGACCTACCATAGACGACACAACCAAAGTTGATGTGAAAGGGTGTAACTTCTTTTGCAGCACCTGCAGTACTTTGTTGACTCCTTTATGTTTGAGTACAGAAGTCAGTACACACCAACTGTAACTGATCACCAGCAGGCCGATCATCCAGGAACCACGAAAACCTTCTTCAGTATCAGCACCACTGGAGCCTAGAAGGACAGCTGCAATAAGCAAAGGGCATGGTTGCAGCAGGATCAGAGCAATAATTCTGTACCAGCTCTGCCGACTTAGCTCATTCTCATAATCAATCAACGGTAACTTGTGATACCAGCGCTTCAGAGCAAGACGATAGATCAGACAAAACATGGGGATAAATAAAACCAGCCAGAACAACCAGTCGCTGAACAGCCCTGCCAGTAATGATGGAATCTGCTGTGGCAAGCTTGTCACCATAGACAGTAAACCTGCAGGACCCAAAGCCGGAACGGTCGCCATCCATAACTGCCTCTGATCCAGTAACAGTAATAGATTTTCCTGATGCGCTTTCAGCTCACCTTCCAGCTTCTGAAGCTCAGCCGCCATTTGCAGCATCTGTTCATGCTCCGACAGAAGCTCATTGATCTTCTGACACCTTCCGGTACATTCACCATCAGCCATTAACACGGTTTTTTCTTCAAACAGCTGGAACCGCTTAACCCTGAGTTCCTGAATCAGCAAATTAACATTCAGTGTGTCAGGGATGGACTTAAGGCGATGCTTCTGCCTCAACATCATGCCATAGAGCAACTCAACGTTCTGAACCTGTTCCATCTGATAAAGCATTTCATAATGCAGGCTTTGTAACTGCAGCAGGCTTTTTCTGGTTTTACTCAGTCGTTGCTTGAGGCTATCAGCATCAAGCGCCTTATCCGCATCAGATTCCGCTGATACTGTCTGCTTTTTAGCGCCTGCTGTTTTCTTACTTCGCCTCTGTTCAAGCAGCTTCTCTATCTGTTGAACCTGATCATTGGCAACATTGATTTTACGGGTTGCCAATGATTGAAAAAGCTCTGCAAAGCGAATTTTACGAGCAAGATTGTGTTGTTTCTGGTCATCCAGCTCGTGTTCGGGAACAGAGTGATTCTCTCCCGTATATTTGCTTTTACTGTATTTTTCCTGAAGCAGTAGCCTTTCACGACTCAATTGAACACTGGCTTCTTCCGACAATTCCTTTTTCAATTGCCAGTTACTTAATTCCATTTTCCTGCTATTAAGCAAGGCATCTAATTCATCGCTTTTGAAGCGACTGTAGTTAGTCGTTTTCTTTTCTTCCGCCAGCCTGATATCACTTCTGATATTGTGGATATCCGTTTCAATCAGCTCAGCTTCGTCCTTAAGCTGCTCGAGAGAAAGCTCCGAGACAGCCTGCAAGGCTTTGACTCGTGTAGCCTGCTCATCATCCTTTATAGAGAAGTTCTGCAGCTGTTTATAAGCGTTTTGCAGCAAGGCAGCGTTAGCCTGAGAATAATCTACATAACCAGAGAGAATAACGAGGAAGAAAATACCAAGAATAAATTTATAATTATTATTTTTCACAACACTCAGATCTATTTTTTATTCGAAACAGCACTTGAGTGTAGTACAGAAAAAAGGCACGACAATTAAATTGCCGTGCCCTTTTACATCATCACTTATTTTTACTGAAAAACCCTGATTACCCTAGGCTGCAGGCTCCTCTTCAGCCGCAGCTTCACCCGCATAGTTTTCATAAAAATGGGACATTAGTCCTTCATCGTTTCGAACACTATGAAGGGCTTCCCAATAGTTATTCTTCTCTTCAGCGGTCAATTTCGATTGGGCCGAAAACGTCAGGAAGTAATCTTTTGCCTTAAGCTTTCTGTCCTGTATTTTGTATTTGCCTCTCAGGTTTCGATCGTTCTTCACCAACTCATTGGCAATACTACCCAGAAGCGCTGCAGAACCGTTATTCTGTCTTGCCATCCCCAATAAAGCAGAACGATCACTGGAGAATGAAGCTTTTACCGCTGCACCCTGCTTTTTAAGGTCATCTGCAATTGAATAGGACCTTGGTACACGAACAGGCGCTGGCAGGTTTGCGGTATTGCCATCAAACACGTAGGAACTGTCTACGGGGGTGGCAATAACATAGTCAACCAGACTCATACTGTACGGTGACGGCTTTCCGGAAGTAGCGTCCGCCGGATAGTTCATCCATTCAGCACGCTCTTTCTTATAAGAAGCCCCCAGAATTCCGTCTACCTTACCGGACTTGGCCAAACGCAGGCAGCGGCTCCACTTTGCCGGACGTACAACAAACCGCGTATCAGTACGCAGTCCAACTTCCTTAATCATGTCGACAAACAGGCCATGTGCACGGTACTGCTGTTGATACGTGAAAGGATACCAGTAGGCTTTGTCGGCACACAGCATCACTGTTTTTCTGGCACCATCTGCAGCATGTGCTGAATTCATGGAAACCAGAAGCAGAACGACACCTGTCATCCAGGCACCTGGTTTCAGACTGGCTATAGAGTCCTTCACCGCCTTCATCGTCGATCTTCGAGTGCTCTCAGGCATCCCGATACTCCATTCTATTTTACTGTTGTTTTGTTATCTCAATGCATAAAGCACACGCTGTATTCTATGCATTAGTCCAACCAAACCAAGGTTGAATCGCACAAAAGTACTAATTTTTAGGGACAATTAACAGAAAAAAAATATATGATCATTTTTTCGAAGGCTATACGACAGTAAGCGGAAGACTTAAACCTTCGAATGACCTGACATAATAATCCATAGATTTGGAGCAATAAATGAAGTTCAAACTCGGCGTTTCAGCTTTGGCTGTCTCCATGGCTGTAGCATCCATGAACAGCTTCGCAGCATCAGACAAAGCTAAAAATATTATCCTGATGATCGGCGATGGTATGGGCCCTCAACAGATCAGCATGCTCGAAAGCTATGCCGATCTGGCTCCCAGCTCACCCTACAAAGATGGCATTACTGCCATGCAGAAGCTGGCAGATGCCGGCACCCTTGGTTTGTCCATGACTTACCCACACGGCTCAGTGGTCGTAGATTCTGCAAGCTCTGCCAGCCAACTGGCTACTGGCAAGCCATCCCCTTCCGAAGCCATCGGCCTGGATCATAAAGGTAACCCGGCTGAAACCGTTCTGGAACGTGCCCAAAAACTCGGCAAGGCTACAGGTCTGGTATCAGACACCCGCCTGACACACGCAACACCAGCTTCCTTCGCTGCACACCGTGCACACCGCTCCATGGAAAACCAGATTGCTGAAGATATGCTGGCTACCGGCGTTGACGTGATGCTATCTGGCGGTATTCGTTACTGGATTCCAAAATCCGTAAACGAGAAAGGCAAAGCTTACAAGAACATGGTCGCTTTGACTGATGGCAATGTTCGTATCAAGTCCAAGCGTAAAGACGACCGCAACCTGGTACTTGAAGCAAAGAAAGATGGCTATGATCTGGCCTTCAACCGTAGCGCATTGGAATCTGCTTCCGGCGACAAATTGCTCGGTCTGTTTGCCTACTCCGGCATGATGGACGGTATTGAGTACACCCAAACCAAAAACAGCTCCAAGCGTACTCAGCCAACTCTGAAAGAAATGACGGTCAAAGCTCTGGATATTCTGTCCAAAGACAAAGACGGTTTCTTCCTGATGGTTGAAGGTGGTCAGATCGATTGGGCTGCTCACAACAACGATGCGGCTACCATGCTGCACGAGCTGCTGAAATTCGACGAAGCTGTTTCTGCGGTTTACGAATGGGCGAAAGACCGAAAGGATACGCTTGTCGTTGTCACCGCTGACCACGAAACCGGCTCCTTTGGCTTCAGCTACTCCGCAGCCAACCTGCCACAGGCAACCGACCTGCCGGGCGAAGCCTTCAGCGAGCGTCAGTACCAGCCTAACTTTAACTTCGGTGCGCCTGAGATTCTGGACAGCCTGTACAGCCAGAAAGCCAGCTTCTACGGCATTATGGGCCAGTACAACAAACTGCCTGCCGATCAGAAGACACCTGCCGGTCTGGCCAAGGTAGTTGCTGAAAGTGGTCCATACAGCATCACTGAAGAACAGGCTGCCCGTGTTCTGAAACGTGAGCCTAACCCGTTCAAGGCTAACGGACACAAATACCTGTCTGCTGAAACTCTGCCGAAAGTTGCCGACTTCTCTGCGTTCTACGTTTATAACGATGTAGGCACCCTGCTGGGTCGCGAACTGGCTGAACAGCAAAACATCGTATGGGGTACTGGCACTCACACCAGCACACCGGTAACGGTTATGGCCTTTGGTCCTGAACAGCTGCAAGACAGCTTTGACGGACTGCAGCACCACACCGATATCGGTGAGAAGCTGATGAAAGCACTCTGATCCAGACAATCTTGAGTCAGAGAACAGCTCGCCCTTGATGGAGCGGGCTGTTTTATTTTAGGGAACACAAAAAAAGCTGCTCAAAAGAGCTACTCAAAAGAATCTTGCAAAATCATTTCAAAGTCATATCCTCGCCACAGAGCATAAATACAGCTCCTGGAAACACAGACAAAAGAAAAATATAAGAGATAAGTATAATGTTTGAAGTAAACGAATATTTCGATGGCAAGGTAAAGTCGGTCGCGTTTCAGGGTGAGCAACTGCCTTCAACCGTAGGTGTAATGGCACCCGGCGAATATACCTTTGGCACCAGCCAGAATGAAGTCATGACCGTTGTTAGCGGCAAACTGACCGTTAAACTGCCTGGCAGTGATAGCTGGCAGAACTTTGGTTCCACCGAATCCTTTGTTGTAGAAGCAAACAGCAGCTTCGATGTGAAAGTTGACAGTGATACTGCCTACCTCTGTACCTATGAATAATCAACTTTAGAGGTCAGACCTCAACGACCTCTGGCATTTCTGACCAGTAAAGCACGGCGGCGTCTTTGCTGGTACGACTGACTAAAAGCACCTTCATAATCAGTAGAAATCTCAGAGCAGGTAAACACCTCCTTAAGCTCTGCCCAATCAGCACTTCTGGCTAGCTTATCATCCGAAGCTTTCTCTTCATCAACCAGAATTCTTGCCAGAGCAACCCGATTTCTGAAGTCACACCGCCCACCGATGACTTGTATTGCCGGCTGCATCATCACTCTCAGATACTCACCTGCTGTCATCGGTATACTTTGCACGCTTGTATCAACAATAGCGCGCTCGATCTCTTGCTTACGCTCATCTGTTGAATCTGCAGTTCCTTTAACTTGCTTTACAAGCCAGTTAATAGCACCAAACAGAGCAGTTTCTTTCGCGTATTGAGTAATCATACGTTGAGCTAACCACAATCCTTTAGGCTCGCTTACATAAGAATCTTCAGGACAGTATCTTGGCAATGGTAAACCCGCACGAATACAACTGTATCGCTGATGGCCTGTCATGGCACCAGCCCTGCCTGAACGACTTTGCGGTAAAATTACCGGGCCCAATCCCTGTGATAAGACCGCCTGTGGAATCAACATAGTTGCTCTCCTAACATGAGTGCCATGGTTATATAGAGAACACTTTCAAGGCATGGTTCATAACATCGGAGTCAGCATTACTGGCAATTGTTGGACTTTAGTCTTGGTTTTACACCCCCTGCCATCCCTGCCGTCAAAGGAAAGAAGCACATTCCGCAGTAGAATAAGTAGCAAACTTATTGTCAGAACAGAACTTATTCCTTAGAATATGCGCCCTTCATGGCTCACTCTCGGGTAAGCCATGAGATTTTGTGCCTGGGGCACTGGGCACGAAAGACAAGCGTTGCCGGAAATCACGATTACAGGAAACCATTCCATGGTAACAATTCGTTTAGCTCGCGGCGGTTCCAAAAAGCGTCCGTTCTACCACCTGACAGTTGCTGACAGCCGTAAAGCTCAAGGCGGTCGTTTCATCGAGCGTGTGGGTTTCTTTAACCCGGTTGCTCGTGGTCAGGAAGAGCGTCTGCGTGTAGATCTGGAACGTGTTGAATTCTGGCAGAGCCAGGGTGCAACCGTATCCGATCGCGTAGCTCAGCTGGTTAAAGACGCCAAGAAAGCAGCTTAAGCTGTTTTGAAAGTAGTCTCTACAAGGAACAGGTCCAGTGAGTAACACATCAGCAGGAGCACAATCCAACCAGGTTGTTCTCGGAAGTATTACTGGTGTTTATGGCGTGAAGGGTTGGGTAAAGGTGTATTCACACACTGAGCCCATGACCAACATCCTGAACTACAAACACTGGATTTTGCGCCAAAATGGTCGCCAGCAGACCATTGAAGTGAGCCAGGGCCGCCGTCAAGGCAAGGGTCTGGTAGCACAAATAGCTGGCTGCGATGACCGGGATATCGCCCGCCAATACACAGGCGCCGAGATTCTGATCGCAGAAAGCGAACTGCCTTCACTGGCTGATGACGAAATATATTGGCATCAGCTGGAGGGACTGGAAGTCCGCTGCTCTTTCGAGGGCGCTGACGAGGTTCTACTGGGCAAAGCCAGTCACTTGATGGAAACCGGAGCCAACGACGTTCTGATCATTAAAGCCTGCAAGGGCAGTATTGATCGCCGCGAACGAATGGTGCCCTGGTTGCTTGATCGGGTGGTACTGGAAGTAAACCCTGCTGAAGGGTTTATTCGGGTCGACTGGGATCCGGAATTTTAATGGTTATGAGTGATTCGACTGCTGAAAAGCAAGAGACACCTGTAACAGAAGATATGTGGTTCGGTGTTGTCAGCCTGTTCCCGGAAATGTTTCGGGCCATTACTGATCACGGCATTTCAGGCCGGGCAGTAAAGGAAGGGCGAATCAAGGTTGAAACCTGGAATCCCAGGGACTTCACCCATGATCGACACCGGACTGTGGATGACCGACCTTACGGCGGTGGTCCCGGCATGTTGATGAAAATTCAACCTCTGCGTGACGCCATTCATGCAGCTAAAGCAGCTGCAGGAGCCGATGCCACGGTAGTTTATCTGTCCCCGCAAGGGCGCCAGCTTGATCAAGCAGGTGTTCGGGAACTGGCAGAGAAAAAACGCCTTATTCTGGTATCGGGGCGGTATGAAGGTATTGACGAGCGTGTAATTCACACTGAGATAGACGAAGAATGGTCTATTGGTGATTACGTGTTAAGTGGTGGCGAATTAGCCTCCATGACTCTGATTGATGCAGTATCACGCTTTGTACCGGGCACCCTGGGTCACAAGGATTCCGCAGAAGAGGACTCCTTTGCCGACGGCCTTCTGGATTGCCCGCACTACACCCGTCCCGAAGTTTACGAGGGACAGCAAGTGCCGGACATTCTGCTGTCAGGTAACCACGCGAAGATTCGCGTCTGGCGACTGAAACAGCAACTGGGACGAACCTGGTTACGCAGACCCGATCTGCTGACGAACAAGGAACTGACCAGAGAAGAAGAGTTGCTGCTTAACGAATTTATTCGTGAGCATCAGGCAAAGGCGGACAACGAAGCGAATTCTTGACTAACGGGAGCAAATATAGAAATGAGCAAGAACAAAATTATTGAAGCGCTCGAAAATGAGCAAATGACAAAGGAAATCCCAGCGTTCGCGCAGGGTGATACCGTTGTCGTACAAGTTAAGGTTAAGGAAGGCACCCGTGAGCGTGAACAGGCGTTCGAAGGTGTTGTCATTGCCAAGCGTAACCGTGGTCTGAACTCTGCTTTCACCGTACGTAAGATTTCCAGCGGCGTTGGTGTTGAGCGTGTTTTCCAGACTTACTCCCCAATGATTGCTTCCATCAATGTGAAGCGTCGTGGTGATGTTCGTCAAGCGAAGCTGTACTACTTGCGCGCTCTGAGCGGCAAAGCAGCTCGTATCAAGGAAAAGCTCAGCTAAGATCGCTTCGTGCCTTGCACGAAAGATTTTTGAGTTCATTTCGTTATCATCATTCGAAGGTGACGAAGCAAGTTCTGACAAACCGGCAACCTTGTCAGCATGCACAAAAAAAGCGACGAAAGTCGCTTTTTTTGTGCCCATCGTTTGGTAAATACCTCTGAAAACACTGCCCACCTGTGCAACCTCTCTCATTTCTGGTAGAACAGCTAGATAACCCTCAACATAGCAACAGCAATGAATGACACGCTGATCACCCAATTTATTAACCACCTCTGGCTCGAAAAGGGCTTGAGTAGCAACACACAAGCATCCTACAAAAAGGATCTTCAGCTGTTTAGCCAGTGGCTGGATCAGCAACACAAAAAAACGCTGAAGCGAGCCGAACAACATCACCTGATCAACTATCTCGGCTGGCGGCATGAAAGCAGCTACAAGGCGTCATCAACCGCTCGCAGCCTGTCTTGCCTGAGAGCTTTCTACCGCTTTCTACTCAGAGAAAACCTGATTGAGCAAGATATCAGTCAGAACATAGACATGCCGAAGCTTGGCCGCCCTCTTCCGAAAAGCCTTAGTGAAAGTGATATCGACAGCCTGTTGTCAGCACCTGACACCAATACAACGTTAGGACTGCGCGACCGCTGCATGTTGGAACTACTTTACGCCTGCGGACTCAGAGTGAGCGAACTGGTTAATCTGACTGTAGAAAGGGTCAATTTGCGGCAGGGCATTATTCTGGTCGCAGGCAAAGGCGGAAAGGAGCGCTTGACCCCAATGGGTGAGGAAGCACTTAACTGGCTCGAGAAATATCTGAAACTGGCACGCCCCACTCTCTTGAATCAGCCCAGCTCTGCAACACTGTTCCCGGGCAGAGCCGACAAACCCATGACACGACAGACATTCTGGCATCGAATTAAAAAGCACGCTATCAGCGCCGGAATTAACAGTGAAGTATCACCCCACGTTCTTCGTCACGCTTTTGCGACACACCTTCTAAACCATGGTGCTGACTTACGGGCAGTACAAATGCTACTAGGACACAGTGACCTTTCGACCACTCAAATCTATACTCACATCGCTAATCAACGCCTTGCCGACTTACATCAGACACATCACCCCAGAGGCTAGCGATGACTCATCCAGAACAATTTCTGACACAGATTCTTGATCAACGCGGAGTCAACTGGCACAAGCCAGAGCAACAGAACACTAACCACCCCTGCTACCTGCTTCAGCGTGAGCAGGAGAGACTCTTCCTTTGCCTACTCCCAATGACCAGTATTTTTCCAACAGCAAACGATGAAGAAAGCCTGACTCATTACACAACGGACAGTGATGAAATAAATCAACTACTGCATTCAGCCCTTAAAAATCTCTCTCAAATTGATAGCAAGTCACACCCATGGTTAGCCGCCTTTTATGAAAGCAAACGCTTGATCGACCCAGAGTACAACTCTAACCACAATACGCTTGAACACCTCCTGAAAGCTGATGGAACATTTGTACAAATTGGTAGTCATGAGAACTGGACCAATATTCAGGAGTTTGACCGCCTCAGCGGACTTATTGACCTGGAAGAAGAAATCATCACCGTCTACCACCATCCAGACACATGCTACCCACTTATCCAGTCTTCACTCCTGCACCGCTTCTATCACCATTATGTTCCAACCCGAATTGGTAACGAACTTCATTGGCGAAAAGTCAGCATCTAATCCATCATTTATCCTCTTCCACCAGTGACAACTCTTATCTAACGTCTAAACTTTTCTGCAAACTATTCCGATCAGAACAATAGAGGTCAGGGACGCCTGATCCAACAACAATCCTGCAGGGGGCCTTGATGGTCATTCGGACACTGATACTGACTGCGTCACTACTTACGGCGAGCAACCTTGCTCTGGCCGCTCCAGCCGCTGACAGAACACTGGCTGAAGCCAGTACTGCCATAGAAAAGGAACTCAAGGCGCTGGATCCCAATATCCCGATTGAGGGTATAGAAAAAACCAGCTGGGATAATGTCTACCTGGTGAAACTCAAAGGTGGCAATCTTATTTACGCCAGCAAAGACGGAAAACATCTCTTCAGGGGCGATATGCTGCAGATTGGCGGTGGCCAGGTTACCAACCTGACTGAAGCCATTCGAAACAAAACCACTGCAGCAGAGCTCAAGAAAGTAGACCCCAAAGAGCTGATCAACTTCCCGGCCAAAGGCAAAACCAAAGGCGTGGTTTACGCCTTCACCGATGTTGACTGCGGCTACTGCCGCAAACTGCATCAGGAAGTACCTGCCATGAACGACCTGGGCATTGAAGTGCGCTACCTGGCCTTCCCCAGAGGCGGCCAGCAGTCTCCTGCCTATGCCAAGATGGTAGAGGCCTGGTGCTCCAGCGATCGCAGACAATCCATTTCAGAACTGAAGAACGGCCAACAGACCGTATCCAAAAAAGCCAGCGACGAAGAGAAAGCCAAAAGTCAGTGCGCAGCACTGGTTGAAAAGCAGTATCAACTTGGTTTGAAACTCGGCGTCAGCGGTACTCCTGCGATGTTCCTTGAAAATGGTCAGGCTATCCCCGGCTATCGCCCAGCAGCTGATCTGGCTCGCATCATGGGAATTACTTCAGAAAATGATAAGAGCAAAGACAAGCCTGCTCCGAAAAAGTAACCTTTAGTTGAAGGCATAAAAAAGCCGGAACAATTGTTCCGGCTTTTTCATTAAAGCACTACTTAAAGCTCACTCAAGTTAAAACTTATTCAAGCTCTTCAATCCAGGCCGCCTGAATAGCTTCAAGGATTCGCTCGCCGCAACGCTCAGGCTCATCATCAAAGCTTTCCAGCGCCATTACCCAACTTCTCAGATCAACAAAATTAACAAACTTTGGATCCGTATCCGGATAGGCCTCAGCCAATTCGATGGCGATATCGTATACGTCGGTCCACTTCATTCCATATCTCCCAAAGCTGTAGTTTTATACCGCTCTAAGCGCGCAGACACACGTTAATCGAATATCAAGTGGCTGTTTTCCCACCTGAGCAGGAAAACAACTCACGAACTCGTATATCTGAGTACTTACTCATCTAAAAAATCAGTGCTTCTCAGAAACCTGATTCAGCGTGTACTTTGGAATCTCAACCACCAGATCTTTATCACCAATCAGGGATTGACAGCTCAAACGCGATTCCGGCTCAAGACCCCAGGCTTTATCAAGCAGGTCTTCTTCCAGCTCATCCGCCTCTTCCATGCTGTCGAAACCTTCGCGGACAACAACATGACAGGTGGTGCAGGCGCAGGACTTCTCGCAGGCGTGCTCAATCTCTACACCGTTAGCCAAAGCTGCATCACAAACAGTAACGCCAGCTTCTGCTTCAAATACAGCACCTTCCGGGCAAAGCTCTTCATGGGGCAGCACAACAACCTGTGGCATGATCAGGACTCCTTGAATTCGTCAATCTTGTGGCCGGACAGCGCATTGCGGATGCCCTGGTTCATTCTTCTGGCAGCAAAAGCATCACTGGCCTTTGCTACTCGCTCAATTTCTACTTTAATCGCATCAGCATCACCCGAGCCACGAACCGACTTCAGGTTTCTCAGGTCAGACACCAGCGCACTGAACTCTTCTTCACTCAGCAGAGCCTTACCATCAGTATCCAGCGCCACCGCCAGAGCTTCACCCAGACGATCCGCCTCCACTTCCTGCTCACGCAGTTTACGGGCATCACGGTCAGAAGCCGCACTGGTCTGGGAATCTCTCAGCATTCGAGTAATTTCGTCATCACTCAAACCATAAGACGGTTTGACAACGACACTGCTACTGACTCCTGTGGAAAGCTCTTCAGCAGACACAGAGAGCAGACCGTCCGCATCTACCTGAAAGGTCACACGAATCTTGGCTGAACCTGCAGGCAGTGGCGGAATTCCGCGCAGCTCAAAACGAGCCAGCGAGCGGTTATCATTCACCAGCTCTCGCTCACCCTGAAGCACTTGCACAGCCATAGCTGTCTGACCGTCTTTATAGGTGGTAAATTCCTGAGCTCGACTGACCGGGATAGTGGTATTACGATGGATTACTTTCTCCATCAAACCACCCATGGTTTCCAGACCAAGCGACAGTGGAATAACATCCAGCAGCAGCATTTCATCGGCAGACTTGTTACCTGCGAGGGCATTAGCCTGACGGGCTGCACCCATGGCAACAACACGATCCGGATCGATAGACGTCAGCGGCTCTTTGCCTGCCAGCTCAGCGACCTTATCACGAACCAGAGGCACGCGGGTTGAACCGCCTACCATCACCACCTCCTGAAGGTCACGGGCTTTGACCCCCCCATCACGAAGAGCACGCTTAAAGGAACGCAGGGTTTTGGTAACGAGAGGTTCTACCAGCTCATTAAAGAGAGCTTTGGTCACTTCACCTGACCAGTCTCCGTGAGATACAGAGACAGTATCATTGTCTGTCAGCGCTTCTTTGGCTCGACGTGCCTCTACCATTACGGCACGATGACTGCCGCTTTCAAGAGCATCATGACCGATACCGGCCTGATCCAGAATCCAGCCAGCCAGCACTTTATCGAAATCATCGCCACCCAGTGCGGAATCGCCGCCAGTGGCCATAACTTCGAAAACACCTTTATTCAGGCGCAGAACAGAGATATCGAAAGTACCACCGCCAAGGTCGTAAACGGCGATAACACCTTCAGCACCTTCATCAAGCCCGTAAGCGACAGCTGCAGCCGTTGGTTCATTCAGAAGACGATAGACGTTAATACCGGCCAGCCTGGCCGCATCTTTTGTCGCCTGACGCTGACCATCATCAAAGTAGGCTGGTACAGTAATAACAGCGCCATCCAGCTCTCCACCCAGGGATTCACTGGCGCGCTCAGCCAGAGTCCTCAGAATCTCTGCTGAAATTTCAACCGGACTGAAAGCACCCTTGCGAGTCTGAATCAGTGGCATACGGCTTTCGGATTCAGCAAACTGGTAAGGCAGCACACCGCCCAGGGTGGAAACATCTTTCAGGCCGCGCCCCATCAAGCGCTTTACTGAAACAATAGTATTCAGGGAATCTTCAACCGCATGAGCCCAGGCCTCATGACCTACCTCAATACCGGATTCTGTATAACGAACCACTGATGGCAGGATATGACGACCTTCAAGGTCTGTCAGTGTATCTGTAGAACCGGAGCGGACAGTAGCAACCAGTGAATTGGTTGTGCCCAGATCAATACCCACCGCTCGTTTCTGCTGATGCGGTTCCGGCGCCTGACCCGGTTCGGAAATTTGCAGAAGTGACATAATTATTTCTCAATCATCCAGCAGCTCGGATTCCAGCTGTTCCAGTTCGGCCGACAGCTTTACCATGAACTGCATCTTTTTGACAATGCTTTCAGCTTCGTTCAGAGACTTGTCGTCGCCTTTCTGCCACAGTGAATCAAACGAACTCTGATAGTCGTCTATGGATTCTTCAACCTGCTCAATAATGGCTTCCAGCTCAGCTTCCGGATCCGCATGATCGCGCACCTCGCTCACTCTTTCGCGAAGTTCCATCTGCTCCATCAGGAAAGCGGTATCCATGACGGTATTATTTTCCATATCCACCGGCTTACCGGAAAGTTGCAACAGGTAGATGGAACGCTTAAGCGGAGCCTTCAGGGTGTCCATGGCTTCATTAACATGAGCCGCATACTGAGCAGACAGTCTTTGCTGGCGCTGATCGTCAGCAGCAAAGCGGTCTGGATGGACAGCTTTCTGAAGTTCACGGTAACGTTCGGACAGCAGGTTAGAATCAACCTGACAGGAGACGGGGAGCTGAAACAGCTCAAAGAAGTTCTTTGTTATATCAACCACGATGCAGTTCATTCCGAATGCTGGGATGAGCCTGCCCAACAGCATACAGCGGGCAGTTGTTGTCTTATATAAAAGAAGCCCGAAGCAGGCAATCGCCGCTTCGAGCATTCAGAATCAGACGTTAAAGCTTTCACCGCAACCGCACTCGCTGGCGGCATTGGGATTATTGAACTGAAAGCCTTCGTTCAGACCTTCCTTGACGAAATCCAGCTCGGTACCATCAAGGTAAGCCAAACTTTTTTCATCAGAGTGCACTTCAACACCATGATGTTCGAAACTGATGTCGCCATCCTGTTTCTGGTCAACAAACTCCAGCACATAAGCCATGCCTGAGCAGCCGGAAGTACGTACTCCAACCCGAATACCTACTCCCTTGCCACGCTTGTCCAGTTGGTCTTTTACATGCCGGGCTGCGGCCTCTGTCATGGTGATAGCCATGAAATACTCCAGCTCAAATCAATCTCAGGCGGCGGATTCGCCTTCGTCCTGCTTGGTACGGTAATCGTCGATCGCTGCCTTGATGGCGTCTTCAGCCAGTACAGAGCAGTGAATCTTAACCGGCGGCAATGCCAGTTCTTCAGCCAGATCAGTGTTCTTGATCTCGGCTGCTTCATCCAGGGTCTTACCCTTCATCCACTCGGTAGCAAGTGAACTGGATGCAATAGCTGAACCACAGCCGTATGTTTTGAAGCGTGCATCTTCAATCACGCCTTCGTCGCTTACCTGAATCTGCAGACGCATAACGTCGCCACAGGCAGGTGCTCCGACCATGCCGGTACCGACATTTTCAGACTTGTCGTCCAGCTTGCCCACGTTACGTGGATTCTCGTAATGATCGATTACTTTTTCGCTGTAAGCCATGATCTAATCCTCCAACCCTTATAAAATCAGTGTGCAGTCCACTGGACAGTGCTCAAATCAACACCGTCTTTATACATGTCCCACAAAGGAGACAGCTCACGGAGTTTTTCTACAGCCTGACGAACCTGGGCGGCAGCATAATCCACTTCTTCAGGCGTACTGAAACGGCCGAAGCTGAAACGCAGGGAGCTATGCGCCATTTCATCGTTCACACCCAACGCACGCAGTACGTAGGAAGGCTCAAGACTGGCCGAGGTGCAGGCAGAACCGGAAGATACAGCCACGTCTTTCAGAGACATAATCAGGGACTCGCCTTCGACAAAGGCAAAGCTGATGTTCAGGTTACCGGCAACACGCTGCTCCAGACTTCCGTTGACGTGCACTTCTTCCATATCAGCAAAGTGATTCAGGAAACGCTGACGCAGGGCCAGACAGTGCTCGGTATCAACAGCCATCTCTTCTTTAGCAATACGGCAGGCTTCACCCATACCGACAATCTGGTGCGTCGGCAGAGTACCGGAACGCATACCACGCTCATGACCACCACCGTGTGTCTGTGCTTCCAGACGAACACGAGGCTTACGGCTAACGTAAAGCGCACCGATGCCTTTAGGGCCATACATCTTGTGAGCGGAAAGCGACATCAGGTCAACTTTCATGGTTTCCATATCGATAGGTAGCTTGCCAGCACTCTGAGCTGCATCGACGTGGAACATAATCTTTCTGGAACGGGTCAGCTCACCAATAGCAGCGATGTCGTTAACTACGCCAATTTCGTTGTTAACGTGCATCAGGCTGACCAGAATAGTGTCTTCACGCAGAGCGTCTTCAACCATAGCCGGAGTGATGATGCCATCAGCGCCCGGATCAAGATAAGTAATTTCGTAGCCCTCACGCTCCAGCTGGCGACAGGTATCCAGTACCGCCTTATGCTCAATCTTGGAGGTGATAATGTGCTTGCCTTTCTTATGATAGAAATGAGCAACACCCTTGATGGCCAGGTTGTCAGATTCGGTAGCACCGGACGTCCAGACAATCTCGCGCGGATCAGCATTCAGCAGATCAGCAACGTTACGACGTGCGTCTTCTACTGCTTCTTCGGCTCTCCAGCCAAACACGTGGGAGCGTGATGCCGGGTTACCAAAGTTGCCTTCAGATACCAGACACTGAGCCATCTTTTCAGCAACACGTGGGTCAGCCGGTGTTGTGGCTGAATAATCCAGGTAAATGGGTAGTTTCATCCCGTACATCTCCAGGTGTGCGCTTACATCTGCTTACGCACAAGGCTGTTTTGTCCCTGCAATCAAACCATTTGAAACGACGTGCTTCTCCTCATCAAAGAAGCTGGTTGATTACACTTTTGTTGTCTTGTTCCTGTTGCGAATCCTGTCGAACCGCAACATTCTGCACTTCCCGCCGAGCCACCAGATCGGCCAGACTGATACCGCTGAGAAACTCGTGAATCTGGTAACTGAGATCATGCCAGAGATCGTGAGTCAGGCACTTGGCGCCCTTCTGACAGGCACCACTGCCGTGGCAGCGTGTTGCATCTACAGATTCATTCACTGCATCAATTACTTCTGCAACATAAATGGTTTCAACATCGCGACTCAGGCGATAACCACCACCCGGTCCACGAATACTGCTGACCAGGTCACCACGACGAAGGCGGGAAAATAATTGTTCCAGATAGGAGAGGGATATACCCTGACGCTCGGAAATATCCGCTAGCGCAATGGGACCTTGGCCTGCATGCAGTGCCAGATCCAACATGGCGGTGACGGCGTAGCGTCCTTTTGTGGTTAGTCGCATGTTGGCTCCCATCTTCACATGTGCAACCGACTGTTCGATTGCCCAGAACCTTGAAAAAGGATCTGCTCTATGTCCCATCCGCTGACCAGGGCAAGGTGCAAACACCTGCTATCATCAGCATTCGAGCGGATTATGAAATACCTGATCAAAACAGTCAAGTATTATTAAGAGTAGCTGAACGGAATAGAAAGAAAGGAAAAAATGATCTGAATCAAAGAGTTAAGAATTATTCTTATTAACTTCCAGTCAAAAAAGAAGCGGCGGGGTTATAACCCGCCACCATTCTATACAAGAGGTTTCATTCGATAAAGAACTATATAAGGAAAGTCCAAACCTCTTTTGATGCCCTACTGATTTCGATAGAGCCTTGGTGTATAGGTTCGTTTTACGAAATTTCCATACTCATCATAGGCATACTCTATATTACGCTCAGCAACATTCCAGTAGGCTTGAACTTCATGAAAACTACCTGTCTCGCCACCCCATAAAGATCTCTTGCTCGCTGGTAGCAGCTTTACTCTCAGCAGATTACAGTACGGATGAAGTGACTTCTCCAGATAGCAGGATGTCCTAACTGCAACAGAATCCACCTCCAACACCTTATTAGTGCTTAACAACTGCGAAGAAGCAGACGTTACTGCAGCGGCCTTATCACGGCAATACGCAGCATTATCCATGAGCCATGCACTGGCTTTTACAAAGGACTCAAGGGGAAATTCACATGAAAGTCCAAGCACTGCCAGCCCCAATTGCTGCTTTGCATACAGTGTCATTTCTTCCTGCCTTGACTGACACTCAGATTCATCACCTTTATCATCTACTTGGCAACTTTCTCCTGCTGACAAGCCTTCTGCCAAGCCTTCTGCCAAGCCTCTCATCTCCCCCCCTTCTCTATTCAGCGCTAACCGCAACTCTTCTGCATGGGCACCGATCAAATTCCGGATATCTTCTCTTGCTATGGCTAGTGCAATGTACTCTATATGGCCACTTTCTATGGCATAAACCAAAGTATCCAGCTGCTGTTGAGGCGTATATTCATCTACTAAATGATCAAGCAGAAACTCCAGAGTCGGGGTATTGTAATGCGCTCCAAGCTTAAACAAGAAGCCAAGGTTGTCCTCGTGATACTCAGACACCCTGCTCTTAACATTTTTATCAGTAAATGGATCCACCTTGTCAGCCAACAGATTACCAGCCAGCAAAATAGCACCAAAGAAACATAGAAACCGAATCTGCCTCATAACATCTCCACCAACGTCGTAAATGAATTGCACAGATAGAAATAGTCGAAAAACATATAAATTAAAATTAATATTAGCGGTGAAGCAAAAACAGAGCAGCAATGGGGACGACGGAAAAATATTAGAGAACAGACCAAATAGAAAATCTGGCCTGTATTTCAAAAAATCACTTAGTGCTTACAACTTCTTCTTTCACGCACTGAAAGCCTTCCGTTTTAAGTTCCGGAAGATCACTCTCACCACAGTCCAGGCCACGCTCACGCATGGTCTTGCACATCAGCTCAATACGATTATCAACAGCGTTCATATGCTCCAGCATGGCAGAGATAGCATTCACCGTTGGATCCGGCATTTCTGCTGTTACCGCATAAGCATCAAAGCCCATTTTTTCAGCTATTTCCTGATGACGGGGATCCACTTCTGCACGAGCTTGCACAACCCGACCTGGAATACCGACAACAGTAGCGCCGGGAGGCACTTCTTTAACTACTACAGAGTTGGAGCCAATTTTAGCGCCCTCACCCACCAGAAATGGCCCAAGCACCTTGGCACCAGCACCGACAACCACGCCGTTATCCAGTGTCGGATGTCGTTTACCCTGATTAGCAGGATGACTCTTGCCACGGTTGGGTGAAGTACCACCGAGGGTAACACCATGATAGAGCGTCACGTCATCACGAATAATGGCGGTTTCACCAATCACCACTCCCATACCATGGTCGATAAAGAAACGACGACCAATGGATGCACCGGGATGAATCTCGATCCCTGTCAGAAAACGACTAAAAGTAGAAACAACACGACCCAACCAACACAACCCTGCATTCCATATTCTGTGCGCTACACGATGCAGCAACAACGCATGCAAACCAGGGTAGTTGGTAAGAACTTCGAAGGTGCCCCGGGCAGCAGGGTCACGCTCCATGACGGTTTTAATATCTTCTTTTAAACGTTCAAACATGGGTCAACGCAATCATTTCCACTGTTTGTTGTTAACCATGACTCGATACTTTCACAAACTGAAAGAAGAAAAAGTACTTTCATCACGGCTGCTTTTTATATAGCTGCTTATATCGTTACTTACAGTCAGTAGCCAGTAGCCAGTAGCCAGTAGCCAGTAGCTGCAATAATAACCGCAATCAGTCAGACTTTTTGCGATCGGCAAAACGACTGGTTTCAGACAGTATGCCCCGCAGGATATTTAACTCCACACGATCCGGACGAATACGGCTGTACATACGACGCAGCTTGGCCATGATCTTCTCATGACTGCTGTGATCAAGAAAGCCTATTTGAATCAGGGTTTGATACAGATGCTCGTAAAAGCGCTCCACATCTTCCTGTGGCGCCAGATCATGGCTGCGAGGCTTGGGCAGCTCAACGCCACCCAGAGAATCCAGAAAAGCCGTACGCAATTCATAACTCATGACCTGAACAGCTGCTCCCAGATTCAATGAGCTGAAATCCGGATTGGTCGGCACATGAACCTGAAGATGGCACATCATCAACTCTTCATTGGTCATACCACGATCTTCACGACCAAAGACCAGGGCAATCTTGCCACCCGTTGCCTCACCCAGAATACGACTAGCACAGACTCTTGGCTCTACCAGTGGCAGGGAAACACCACGCACTCGAGCACTGGTGCCAACCACAAACGAACAGTCAGCCACAGCTTCTTCAAGAGTGGATACCACTCGAGCATTATCCAGCAGATCATCAGCACCGGAGGCCAGCGCAAAGGCCTTGCCAGACGGAAATTCAGCTGGCTCCACCAGCACCAGATTACTCAAACCCATGGTTTTCATGGCACGAGCAGCAGAACCAATATTACCCGGATGGGTGGTATTGATTAAAACGATAGAAATATTGTCGAGAATGGATGGCTCGACAGCCACGGATCGAGCCGCAGGCTCGGTTGCGGAGGTGTCACTCAATCTTTCACTCACTATGCCACTCACTGTGTCATTCACAGAAAAATTCTCGCAGTTCAGCGTCATAAGTGTACAGCCGCACGCAATCAAATATTGAATCACCCTTTCTCCCGCCACAGCCGGAAAGAAGGGTTTATGAATTGGTGTGTCTGGATTACTCAGGAACACCCCTTAACAGGCATAACCCTGACGCTGAGTAAAAATACGAACAAACCTCGAAGTTTACCTTATTTTGCTCGAAAGGTTGAACATCGAAAAAAAACTTCTGTTATACTCCGCCAGCTTTATTTTCTGCCAGTACCCGAAATGATTAACTGCATTTCCGAACGAAAGTACTGCTATTTTCGGCCTCGGTTTATCGCCAGCAGCATTTGCGAAGGCGACGAATATACCGGTGAGCCTGTATTGATCTTTTACATTCAGACGTAGTCCAGCCTATGCAACCCATGGTTAACATGGCCCTGCGCGCAGCCCGCGCGGCCGCTGAAATTATTATGCACGCCCATCAGGATCTCGAAAGCCTGAAGGTAGATGCAAAAGACAGAAATGACTTTGTCACAGAAGTAGATCGTGCTTCTGAAAAGACAATCATCTCTGCTCTGCAAAAAGCTTACCCAACTCACGCTTTTTACGGCGAAGAATCCGGCCACATTGAAGGCAAGGATGAAGGCAAGGACTACCTCTGGATCATCGATCCGCTGGATGGTACCACCAACTTCATTCGCGGCATTCCTACCTTCGCTATCTCAATTGCTTGTCAGCACAAAGGCCGCATAGAACACGCCGTTGTTCTGGACCCTGTTCATGACGAAGCTTTCTGTGCCAGTCGTGGTCAGGGCGCAACCCTGAACAGCAAGCGTATTCGTGTTGGCGATCGACGCAGCCTGGAAGGCGCACTGATCGGCACCGGTATTCCTTTCTCAGGCAACAACCTGAACTACAAGGCAAACTACCTGAACATGATGAGCGCCATGCTGGGCGATACCGCTGGTATCCGTCGTGGTGGCGCTGCTGCACTGGACCTGGCTTATGTTGCCTGTGGTCGTCTGGACGCGTTCTGGGAATTCGGCCTGAAAGACTACGACATGGCTGCTGGTTCCTTGCTGATTCAGGAAGCAGGCGGTCTTTGCAGTGATTTTTCCGGTAACCACAAGTTCCTGGAGAAAAATCAGATCGTTGCTGCAAACCCTAAGTGCTTTAAGGAAATGCTGCAACGCATTCGTCCTTTTGCTACTGAGGAGATGGGTCGATAAGCACAAACTGCTTATGATCTGATCTTTTTCCCGTGTACGACCTTCGTCGTATGCGGGTTTACCTGCACTTCCCTCCCTCTCGTTCTTCTGCTTATATTGACTGCTTCCCCTCACTCCAACGCACAGGAGTCTCTATGTTCAAAGCTCTGGTACTCGAACAGGAAGGTAAAGTTACCTCTTCCTCCATTCAAGAGCTGGACGACAGTCGTTTACCGGAAGGTGAAGTCACTGTCGCAGTTGAATACTCTTCCCTGAATTACAAAGACGGTCTGGCCATTACCGGCAAAGGCAGAATAGTTCGCAACTTCCCCATGGTGCCCGGCATTGATTTCGCCGGTACGGTGATTGACTCTGCTGACAGCCAGTTTACCGAAGGTGATAAGGTTATCCTGACCGGCTGGGGCGTGGGCGAAAACCATTGGGGCGGCATGGCCCAGAAAGCACGGGTTAAAGCCAGCCAGCTGGTTAAGATGCCGGAAGATCTGGACAGCCGTAAGGCAATGATGATCGGCACCGCCGGCCTGACCGCCATGCTGTGCGTCATGGCTCTGGAACAGTCGGGTGTAACACCTGAGCAGGGAGATATTCTGGTTACCGGTGCCAGTGGTGGCGTAGGCAGTGTTTCTATCTCTCTTTTGAAGCAACTTGGTTACAGTGTCGTAGCTGTTTCCGGACGCGAAGAAAACACTCAGCTGCTGAAAGACCTGGGGGCTAAAGAAGTGCTACCAAGAAGTCGTTTCGAAGAACCGGCTCGGCCACTGGACAAGCAACTCTGGGCAGGTGCTATTGATACTGCTGGCAGCAAGGTTCTAGCGAAAGTGCTTTCCGAAATGAACTATGAAGGTACGGTTGCAGCCTGCGGTCTGGCGGCTGGCTTTGATCTGCCAACCACTGTTATGCCGTTTATTCTGCGTGGTGTGAATCTGCAGGGTGTTGATTCTGTTATGTGTCCACTGGCTAAACGTACAGAGGCATGGAACCGGGTTGTTAAGCTGCTGCCTGAATCCTATTATGAAGCAGCTTGTACGGAAGTTTCTCTTGAAGAGACAGCCGAACAGGCTGAAGCCATTACTAATGGCCAGGTAACCGGCAGAGTTCTGATCAGGATCTAGAACTTGCCAGGCAGGGTCTTCAGCATTCCAGTAGGCCCTGCATCATCACCTAACCGAAATATCTCCCCCCACTCCTTCGGGCTTTCCTCTATTCAGTTGAAAAACCCCAGATCTCATCCAGTATTAGTGCGTAAATACAAAAAGCGATGTTAGTGCAATAGTCTTTCCACCCATCCACCACGAACCCTCTTCATGAATATACGCCCGGTACTCCACGTCATAGGTCTGTTTTTGATGGTACTGTCAGTACTTATGCTGCTACCGGCCTTTTATGATGCACTCACCCATGCAGGTGGCAGTCAGGCTTTTCTTCTTTCCGCAGCCATTACCTTTTTCAGCGGCTTGCCGCTGTTCTGGTTTTATCGTGACGCTGACTTCCAGCTGAAATCACGCCAGATTTTTCTGCTGACAAATCTTTCCTGGCTGGCTGTTAGTTCATTTTCTGCCTTACCCCTGTTTTTCCTGCTGAACATCAGTTACACCGATGCTTTTTTTGAGACTATGTCAGGCATCACGACAACTGGCTCAACCGTATTAAGCGGACTGGATTCTATGAACACTGGCGCCCTGCTTTGGCGATCACTTCTTCAGTGGCTAGGCGGCATAGGCTTTATTGTTTTGGCTATCGCTATTCTGCCGTTTTTGAAAGTTGGTGGTATGCGGCTGTTTCAGAGTGAATCATCCGACTGGTCTGATAAAGCCATGCCTCGCTCCGGCAGCATAGCCAAACGAGTCGTTATTATTTATCTCGGATTAACCATTCTCTGCGCCTATTTCTACTTTCTGGGCGGTATGAATGCTTTCGAATCAATCAACCACGCCATGACCACCCTTTCCACTGGTGGTTACTCCACCTCGGATAACTCCATGGCTCACTTCAGCAATCCCTTTATTTATTGGGTCAGTACGATTTTCATGCTACTGGGCGGACTGCCTTTTGTGTTATTTGTGAAATGCCTTCGTGGAGACATTGATGCACTCACCAAAGACAATCAGGTTCAGGCGTTTGTTAATTTCCTTTTAGTGCTGTGGTTTTTCTTCAGTATCTGGCTGTTCACCAACAGCGATTACAGCCTGTTCGAATCTCTTACTCTGGTCGCTTTTAACACCACTTCCGTTATCACCACTACAGGCTTTGCCCTGACAGATTACACCCTATGGGGAGGCTTTGCCGCGACACTGTTTTTTATGCTGACTTTTGTCGGCGGCTGTTCTGGCTCAACGACTGGGGGCGTAAAAATATTCCGCTTTCAGATAGGTGCAAAACTGCTTCGAATTCAACTGAAACAACTTATGCATCCAAGAGCCTGCTTTGTTCAGAGTTATAATGGTCAGCAGATTACCGGTGATATTTTGCGTTCACTGATAGCCTTCAGTTTCTTCTTCGCGCTTTTAACTACTGTGCTGACATTACTGCTGAGCTTGATGGGACTGGACCTGATTACTGCACTGAGTGGTGCCGCCACGGCCATTGCCAATGTTGGCCCGGGTCTTGGTGACATCATTGGCCCGGCAGGCAACTTCGCCACCCTGCCCGATGCGGCAAAATGGCTATTAAGTATTGGTATGTTAATGGGACGGTTGGAAGTTATTACCGTTCTAGTGCTATTTACTCCTGACTTCTGGCACGACTAATCCTATAGAATCTTCTGCTCACATAAATCAATAAGCATATATTTATGTGAACATTTATATTGAACCATGGTCTTAAAAGAGGAACCCATAAAACAAAATAGACAAGGAGGTACCCAATGGAACCATCTACTCTCACCGGTGCAGTATCGAGTCTACCATCCCTATCTGCGTGCAAGGAAGTGCTTGGCTACTGTGCAGGCTATGCGGTATCTACTCTTCAGAGTACAACTGACTACGTTGCGAAAACCGCTTCTTTTCTGGGGATGCCTACTTTGGCACAAGGCGCTAAAGCCTACTCCTTATCTTGCGGAATTATCGCTCTACCGGTTGCACTGCCTATTTTAAATTATTATCAGGGTCGGAAGACTGACCAGGCTGAGATCCAAGCTTGTAAAATCAGGCAGCAGCTAAATGTAGGTCCTAAAGGCGGACTCCACAAGATACAGAAAGAGCTGCTCCAGGAAAAAGCAAATGAACAATCAGAAGAAGCAAACAAAAAAAAGATATTCGATAAAGGCTTGATGTTTCAGGCATTGTTTTTCTCTGCTTTTTCTTTATATATGCTTTCAGGATCCGGGATTGCGCTGACGGCTGGCACAGCCATTTTAAGCGGATTAAATACCGTTGCTGGTACATATCTTGATAAGGCTCTCACCGAACGACGAGCCACCTTGCTCAATCATGCAGCAAATAATATTAATAACCTGAAGTAGTCTATTCAATACCAGAGAGCATTCGCCATTTGAGAGCGCTCTCTGGTCACTACTTACCTTGTTAAAGCCTTGTCACAATTTTATCTGCTCTTTCTACTTCTTCGAACTAGAATTTTCCTGAAACTCAATAATATGTCGTCAACTGCAGTCAACCACCGCTCATAAAGTTGCATTAAGCTACCTGCTTATATAGACATTAATATCTGGCACTGACTTTTATCGAAGTTATACCGCTTCTTTCAAAGCATGGACCGCCCTGATCAATTAATTTCACAAGGAAACCAAGTGAATAAAATCATTTCGCCTCTTCTATTGCTATGCAGTGTATTACTCATAACAGGGTGCAAAAGCTCTGGCAGTTCTTCTTCAGGCAGTGACTCAGGCCAAACTCAGGAGACACCAGCCTCAAACAATGATGGTGGCTTTACTTCAGATGATCCCCGCTGGAACATCGATAATTATCGTGGCCGTACAGTCAACTCAGAGTCATTGTACGGTTTATGGGTTCTTACCGGAGATGATACCGTCTCTGTCACTACTGACTTAGCCAATGACAGCGGCACTGGAAAGCGACGAATGTTCTTTACTATTCGCCCAACACTTACAGCGGGCGAAAGTCAGGTGCGTCTCTGCTTCGTCGGCGACAGTTGGTTTACCTATGACGGTGTTGCTCCTGACATTCTCGTTGATGGTCAGGGCGAAGGAATTACTGTTGATTCGACCTTGGTAACAGACACCGATGATGTTCGTATGAATATGACCGTTCAGGTACTTACAAATGACGGTGAAGGCAATAGTTCAAACTTTAGCGGTGATTATAAAGCTATTAAGATAGCTGACAGCACGGCTGCCAACCTTGGTAAGTTAACCATTTCAAGTCGAATTATCGATTATAGTGCCGCCGACTCCGTGACGCTTAAAAGCATGTTCGACAACCTGGAAACATCTGTCGGCTGCGCAACTGAAACAGATATGCCTTTCATTGCTGCTGCTTCTTCAGGAGGATATGTTCCAACTCAGGATGTGGATCAGGTTTTGAACGCTATTGAACGTGTTGAACACACCTTTCTTGGCTTCAATGAAGGCTGGCTAGAGCTCAGAAAAATTCATACGACGACTGGTAGTATGGGTTTTTTTACTCACTCAGAGCCTGAGCCTGAAACAGAAGACCACTACATCGCTGTAGGGAGCAGCAGGGACAACATCTATGATTTCAGTGAGCGTTCAGTGAATAATCTTGACGCGAGAATAAGATCAGAAAACCATTTATCTATAGACAACCTGAATGAATCACTGACAGCAGAGTTTGATCTCGACTTTCCATAATTCGTTTCCATCAAGCCTGAGTCAGATAACCAACTGACTCAGGCACTCTTTACAATGTCCTTTCAATACTACCAAGTTCTAAAAAATCAGGTTATTATTCGACTGCAGCTTACCCGGCTGCGTTTGTCGTTTCGTATATTTCAGCGCCACCTCTGCTGAATACTTACACAGTGTCTGCCATCAAAGACCAACGACACCTGGCAATTACCCTATTTATCTCGTGTAGTCGGAGTACATATGAAACGAGAACAATGGGCCACACGCACCGGGTTTATTCTGGCAGCAGTGGGCTCGGCTATCGGCCTTGGCAATATCTGGCGTTTCCCTTACATGGCCTATGAAAATGGCGGGGGCGCATTCCTTATTCCTTATTTCTTCGCGATGCTCACCGCAGGCATTCCATTTATTATTATGGAATTCGGCCTAGGTCAAAAGCTTCGTGGTTCTGCACCAGCCGTCTTTTCCCGCATCAGTCCAAAACTGGAAATCCTTGGCTGGTTCCAGGTATTAATAGCTGCTGTTATCGCCGTTTATTACGTAGCTGTTATTGGCTGGGCTATTTCCTATCTGGGTTTCTCTTTCACCCAGAGCTGGGGTCCTGATGCAAACGCCTTCTTCTTTGGCGAGTACCTGAATCTGGGCGACGACAACAGCCCATCTGCGCTGGGCTCCCTGCAATGGCATATTGTTGTACCGGTGATTATCGCCTGGGCAGTAAGTTTCTACGCTACGTTCACTGGCGTTAAAGGCGGCATTGAACGTTTAAGCAAAGTAATGATGCCACTGCTGTTCGTTATGGTTCTGATTTTGACCATTCGCGTAGTGATGCTGCCTGGTGCGGCTGAAGGCCTGAACTGGCTGTTCAAACCGGACTTCAGTGCTCTGACTGATCCAAAAGTATGGTCAGCGGCTTACGGTCAGATTTTCTTCTCGCTCAGTGTTGGCTTTGCCATCATGATTGCTTACTCCAGCTACCTGCCAGAGAAGTCTGACATCAACAACAACGCCATGATGACCGTATTCATCAACTGCGGTTTCTCGCTGCTGGCCGGTGTTCTGATCTTCTCTGTACTGGGTTATATGGCTCAACAGAAAGGTGTTGCCCTGACTGAAGTGGTTAGCGCTGGCGTTGGTCTGGCCTTTGTTACTCTGCCTTCCGCTATCGATTTACTACCACTGCCATGGTTGCTCGGTCCTGCGTTGTTCCTGGCACTGGTTGTTGCCGGCATGAGCTCTCATATCTCAATCATGGAAGCGATCATCTCTTCCGCGATCGACAAGATGGGCTGGACGCGCAAGAAAGCCGCTTCCGTTATTTGCGGCTCAGGTCTGGTTCTGTCGCTGCTGTTTGCTACTAACGGCGGTCTGTTGTTGCTGGATATTGTTGATTACTACATCAATAACGTTGCTCTACTGGGCAGCTGCCTGGCTGAACTGTTCCTGATGGCATGGGTGTACAAGAAACTGCCTGAACTGAGAAGTCACGTAAACTCTGTGTCTGACTTCAGCATTGGCACATGGTGGCAGTA
Organism: Endozoicomonas sp. OPT23; assembly: GCF_009653635.1. Taxonomy (GTDB): domain Bacteria; phylum Pseudomonadota; class Gammaproteobacteria; order Pseudomonadales; family Endozoicomonadaceae; genus Endozoicomonas_A. The sequence goes on from NZ_PPFD01000006.1 coordinate 529,459, forward strand.
CACCATCAGCTTTATCTGCGTTGGTCTGCTGACTCTGATCGTCGGCAACAACCTGGTGACCGCAGTCAGCGAAAATTACGCCGGCTATGCTACCAGCGACCAATTACTGTTTGGCTGGGGTCTGTTGACCCTGATGCTAGCTGGCAGCGCTTTTATCGCCAGCCGTAACAATCAATATTCACTGGTTTCCGAGGTATAAGACATGAGTACTGCTGCTATCGCTATGATGCTGTTCGGATTCGCTGTCACCTGGGGTGGCGCTATCATCTGCATCCGTAAAGCCATGAAGAGCTGATTCTTCTGTCAGCCCGGGAATTTCTTTTCCCGGGCTGATCCATACCGAACGTTTCCTGCTCTAGCTCCTTTATAGCCTCCACCCATCCCAAAACAGACCTCACAACTTTTATTCCAGCTGTTTCAGTCTGTTATCTGATGTAAATCAAAACGGGATTTAAGGCACTTCCTGTAGTATCCTTGTTCGCTTATTAGCCATTGAATTTTTTCAGAATAACCAGAGTCTGGCCCTGAAATAATATTATAAATTCAATGGATATCAGGAACTACAAGCAGTAATTATTCCTATACAAATGAATGACCTACCAAAGTCACACCTGATCAGCCAAATTCGTGATCGCATCGCTCGTAATGCCAGCCAGACGGCCATCAAGTACTGCGAGAACGAACAGTGGCAGTCCATGACCTGGCACAGGTTTGGTGACAAAATCGACCAGACTTCCAGAGCATTGTTGACAGGCGATCTGCCGGTTCAGTCCAATATCGCCATCTGGTCCCAGAATATGCCGGAATGGACCTTTACTGATCTGGCGGTTTTACAGACTCGCTGCGTAACGGTTCCTATTTATGCAACCAGTACGGCTGACCAGGCCAGTTACATTCTGAATGAAACTGAAGCACCCGTTCTGTTTGTTGGCGAAGAGACTCAATACCTTGGCGCATTGGAAATTCTGTCCCAGTGCCCACACCTGAAACTGATCGTGGTGTTTGATGAGACTGTTGACCTCAGAGGTTGCATTAACGCCATCCACTTCCATCAGTTCCTGAATATTGCCCCTAAGAAGAGCCCACTGCTGGAAGAGCGACTGGCTTCCCGCAGCATGGATGACCTCTACACTCTCATTTACACTTCGGGTACCACCGGTCAACCTAAAGGGGTGATGCTCGACTTCAACACGCTAAGCTCGGCTCTTGAAGCACATAAAAACCTGATTCATATCGATCATACCGATACGTCACTCTGCTTCCTGCCACTCAGTCATATTTTTGAACGAGCCTGGAGCTTCTATGCGCTGAGCATGGGTGCTACCAATTGCTACCTTAACGACCCTCAGGCTATCTCCAAAGCACTGCCGGAAGTTAAACCTACCGTTCTCTGCGCTGTCCCCCGTTTTTATGAAAAGATTTACAACGGCGTCCAGGGTATGTTGCAGCAGTCGTCTTTCACCAAGCGACTGATCTTTAATACTGCACTTAAAATCGGCAATACCCATATGAATCTTCACCGCAAAGGGAAAAACATTCCCGGCTGGCTGAAGACCTTGAATGGTATAGCTGACAAGATGGTGTTCGGCAAGATTAAAGCCAAGCTCGGTGGCAATATTCGTTTTATGCCTTGTGGCGGCGCCCGCATTGATGACGACATCTGTCGCTTCTTTCACGCCATGGGCATCAACGTCAAAGTCGGCTACGGCATGACCGAAACCACAGCAACGGTTACCTGCTTCCGTGACACCGGTTACCAGTTTGGCAGCTGTGGCTCGCCTCTGCCCGGCATACAGGTGAAGATTGGTGAGGGTGGAGAAATTCTTGTTAAAGGCGGCACGGTTATGAAGGGCTACTACAAAAAGCCCGAAGAAACCGCCAAGACCTTTGACAGCGAAGGTTGGTTAAAAACTGGTGACGCAGGTCTTATTGATGAACACGGCCAGCTGAGAATTACCGAGCGCATCAAGGAGTTGATGAAAACCTCCAACGGTAAATATATTGCCCCGCAGTATATTGAAGGCACGCTGGGCAAAGACCGTTTTATTGAGCAGATAGCTATTGTCGCTGACGCCAAGAACTATGTTTCCGCTCTGATTGTTCCCGCTTTCGAAGCGCTTGAAGAACATGCCCGCAGCATCAACCTCAAGTACGAAAGTAAAAAGGAACTGATCAAAAACGCCGAAATCAAGGCGATGTTTGAGGAGCGTCTCGACAAGATTCAGGATGAACTGGCAAAGTTCGAACAGGTAAAGAAGTTCACCCTGCTGCCAAGAGAGTTCTCCATCGAACTGGGTGAAATCACCCCTACTCTGAAACTGCGTCGAAAGATCATCATGGAACGTTTCCGCAAGGAAATTGAAGCCATGTATAAGCCAAACAGATCTTGATTGACCTCGGGTCTGATCACCATCAGGCCCGATTCCCACCTATACTGTCCCAACTATTTTCTTTCTCGTCCAAATTCAAATCAGGAATGTGTGTATGCCTTTATTTTCACGGTATCTGATGATTATCACGATATTGCTGAGCACTGCTGCGCTTGCACAAGATCAGGTTGTTCAACTGGATACGGGTCAACAGGTAATTCTGCATAATAATTTCACATGGGAATACCTTTCTGCGGATGAAAGCAGCCATCTGGACAGACCGGCTACCCTTTCTATCCCACTGAATTCTAAAAACAGACAGGTCAGGGTTGTGCCAGGTGAAACCATGAGCCTGCTGCAACTGACCCGTTCCGGACTGGACTTGCTGTTGGCAAACCCTGAATACCAGAGTAACCAGTTAGTTATAACCACCAATTTGACCAATCAGGGAACAGCCTCAATTATTCGTGCCGTAATTGAATATCGGATAATGGACGCTGAGAACAAAGTACTGGATAGTGGCAGACAGGTCGTATGGCAATCGATCAAAAGATTATCCAGCAGTTACTTAAGAGCCGGAACAATCGAGACCGGAAATCAGTTGAAATTCAACGTACCCAAGAAAGATCAATACTGGCTTGAAGCCAGTATTGATGAAGTAGAAGTTCGCTAGCTTTATGTCTATACCCGCTGAGGCAGCTCTGTCATGTCATGGCCATTCGTTGAATACCCTGACAGTAATGAGTAGCGGCTCGCAAGTACAGAAAACTGCCAAAAAAGACAAAACAAAGGCTGGAGACCAGAGCAAAACGGATACTCTCGTTACCGTAGGCAGGCATTAACTGGTCACTGAGGACGCCCACCAACACAGGACCAATACCCATACCCACCAGGTTGAAAACCAACAGCAGAATTGCTGAAGCCTGGGTTCGCATATGATCCGGACTCAGGTTTTGTATCGCGGCATAGGTTGGCCCTATCCAGAAAGCAGCAACAATGCCACCTGCGATCATAAAGAGAGTCGCTACCGGAATCTGACTGCCAAACAGCTGAAACTGATCCTGCTCAGGCCAGAGCAAAAATGCGCCCTGAAATGGCACAGAAAGAAAGGCACCGATTGCCGGCAACCATAACTGCCAGCGTTGATCCTTTTTACTCAACCTGTCGCAGAGCACGCCGCCCAGAATGGCGCCTAGCAAGCCACTGGCTGTTCCGATAATGCCAAGAATCAGACCTGTTTCCACCAGACTCAAACCATGAACCCTGATCATAAAACTGGGCGCCCAGGCGCCAAGGCCATAGCCGGACAATGCCGTAAATGCCGCCGCTATGGTTATACGACTGAAACCTGGCGTATTCCAGATCTCCTTAACCGTTTTCAACAACGGTGGAAAGGCCTCCTCTGTCTTTTTTCGAGCAGGCTCTCTGACAGAAAAAGCCATCAACAATGACAGCAGAACACCCGGCAGGCCAAAAGCAATAAACGCCATTCTCCAGCCAAAGGCATCTGCAATCATTGCACCGCCAAACATACCAATCAGTACACCAAAGTGTGTGCCTGTGGCATGAATGCTCAGTGCTGTAGAACGCTTTTCAGGAGGAAAATATTCAGCAATCAGCGCTTGTGAGGGCGATGTGCCACCGGCCTCCCCTATTCCAACACCCACACGAAGTAACGCCAACTGCCAGAAGCTGGTAGCCATACCGCAAAGCGCAGTGAAACCGCTCCAGAAAGCCAGGGAAATAGTCAGCACTTTTTTTCTCGACCAGCTATCCGCCAGTCGAGCCACAGGGACACCAAGAGTTGCGTAGAACACAGCAAAAGCAAAACCGGTGAGCAGTCCCATGACCGTATCACTGGCCTGAAACTCATTCTTGATAGGCTCAAGCAGAATGGTCATCAACTGTCGGTCGATATAATTAAACGCATAGACAATGACCAGCAGTACCAGCACATAGTTTCTATAAAGCGGTGTAACGTTTTTTTGAGACACGAGCTGCTCCCCGTTTTTTATTATTTTTATGTGTAACGATCAGGAGTAACAATCAGTAGGAATTCAAAAGAGTAGCACGAGAGATTCGGCCATTTGTCATGCAAACAGATGATATAAAAACGACAGTAGGATGTTAGGGGACCTGCAAACAAGTCCCCCAGAGGTGCAGCTTCACCTTAATTGATAAAGCTGCGAGCTGACAGATTTAAGCCTGAGCAGGAATAACAGGAGCGGGACTCACTACACCACGGTTTTGCGCATGGTGTCGCATAAAGTGATCCATCAGAGTGATCGCCATCATCGCTTCAGCAATGGGTACCGCACGAATACCCACACAAGGGTCGTGACGGCCTTTGGTAACCACTTCTACCGGCTCGCCGTCCATATTGATGCTCTTACCCGGCGTGGTCATGCTGGCCGTTGGCTTCAGGGCAATATGAGCAATAATGTCCTGACCGGAACTGATACCACCAAGAACACCGCCTGCTGAGTTGGACAGGAAACCTTCCGGTGTCATTTCATCACGATGCTCAGTGCCACGCTGGGAGACCGATTCAAAACCGTCACCGATTTCCACGCCTTTTACAGCATTAATGCTCATCAGTGAGTGTGCCAGATCAGCATCCAGTCGATCAAAGACCGGCTCACCCAGTCCCGGCATCATACCCGTCGCCATAACAGAGATCTTGGCACCGACAGAATCACCTTCACGACGCATTTGATCGATCAGTTTTTCCATCGCCGGTACTTTATCCGCATCCGGACAGAAGAAAGGATTCTGACGAACCTGGTTCAGATCCATGGATTCAATTTTGATACCACCAATCTGGGAAAGATAGCCGTGAATTTCAATACCCTGAGATTTCAGGAACTTTTTGGCAATGGCACCAGCCGCAACCCGCATAGCGGTTTCACGGGCGGATGAACGACCACCACCACGGTAGTCACGAAAACCGTATTTGTGGCTGTAGGTGTAATCAGCGTGTCCCGGACGAAAACGGTCCATGATATTGGAATAGTCTTTCGAGCGCTGATCAACGTTTTCGATCATCAAACCAATAGGCGTACCCGTAGTTTTACCTTCAAAGACACCGGAAAGAATCTTCACCTGATCCGGTTCACGACGCTGCGTCGTATATTTGGAGGTACCCGGTTTACGGAGATCGAGATCCTGCTGAATATCCGCTTCAGTCAGTTCCAACCCTGGAGGACAGCCATCAACGATACAGCCAAGAGCAATACCATGGGATTCACCAAACGTGGTGACGTTGAATAACTGGCCTATGCTGTTGCCTGCCATAATCTTCCCCTGAATAACGGTCGGCCACTGACAGCAGCCGACATTAACTAATTATTATATTTGTGATCAGCCCTGCAGGCGACTCTGAAACAGTGGCTGATATTTACGGCAGTTTTCTGCGTCCAGAATCAGCACACCGTGACCACCCGCCTCAAACTCAGGCCAGATAAACGGCACTTCAGCGTATTCTTCTCTCAGCGCCCAGTGGCTGTTACCAATTTCCAGTACCAGCAGCCCCTGTTCATCAAGGAAGTCTGCGGCACGAGCCAGAATGGTACGCGCCATGTCCAGACCGTCTTCACCGGCCGCCAGACCCAGTTCCGGCTCATGGGAAAACTCTTCCGGGAAGTCAGCCATATCTTCAGCATCTACATACGGAGGATTACTGAGCAGTAACTGATATTTTGGTTTCTCTTCCATCTCATCCAGAGCACTGAACAGATCAGATTTTACCGCCTGCACTCTGCCCCACAGCTCATGTTGGTCGAGGTTAATGCCTGCCACTTCAATGGCGTCCTCGGAAATATCCAGCAGGTCGACAATGGTTTCAGGAAATTCATGGGCGGTTGCCATACCAATACAGCCTGAACCGGAGCACAGGTCCATCACTCGCTCAACCCGAACATCGCCCAACCATGGCTGGAACTGTTGTTGAATCAATTCGGCAATAGGCGACCGTGGTACAAGAACACGTTCATCCACATAATAAGGCTGGCCACAGAACCAGGCCTGATTGACCAGATAAGCCAGAGGCTTGCGTTCGGTAATCCGTCGTTCAATCAGATCTGCTACCCGCTGCTGCTCCTGCAGTGATAAACGACAGTTCATATAAGACTCTGGCAATTCCCACGGCAATTGTAATACCTGAAAGACCAGGTGCATGGCTTCGTCCAGGGCATTATCACTGCCATGACCAAAGAACAGGCCAGCTTCATTAAAACGGGAAGCGCCCCAGCGGATAAAGTCTCTAATACTGACCAGCCCTTCAAAAGAAACGGCTGACTGGTCATTAACTGTTGGGTTCACGAATAATCCTCCGAAAGAGCATGCTCTTGTAAGAAACCTTGAGCTGCCTTCCATATAACCCGGTAAATCGCCGTAAAATAGCATAGTTTACAGGCATTTGTCGGCCTCAGGCTGGCTCATAATCAAAACTTCGGGATAGAATAGCGTTCTTCTACTGTCTCATTTTCACTACTCAAGACCCTCAGAGCAATGATTGACCAAGACGATGATGATCTGCCTGACTCCTTTATGGAGGCCATGAGTGGTGTCACACCACTGAAAAAAGGCAATAAGCAGGCTGATATTCAAAAGCCAGTCAATTTCATACCGGAAAGCACCCTTCAGGCCCGTCGTGCTGCGGCACAAAAAGCAGATATGGGTGGTGGTGCCGCGCTATCAGAAGCCTGGGTTGAACCTATCGAACCGGAGCAGAAGCTCAGTTTCAGTCGGCCGGGTATTCAACAAACCCGTATGCGGCAACTGCGTCAGGGCCTGATAGAGGTTCGTTATCAGGTTGACCTGCACGGCTATAAGGTCGAGGAAGCTCGGGAACTGGTGTACGAGTTTCTACAGGTGTCACGACAAAAAGGTTACAGCTGTGTTCGTATAGTGCATGGTAAATCCCACCGAACTCAGGATCGCCAGAGCACCATCAAAAGCCATGTTAACCACTGGTTAAAGCAGCTTTCAGACGTTCTGGCCTTCTGTTCAGCACCACCTTCCGAAGGCGGAACGGGTTCGGTATTGGTCCTTCTGAAACGAAAGCAATAAACCGGATTTAAACAGAATCAGCTTCGAGCAATGCGTGAGGCTGATCGGTTTTCTCCGCTTCCCACTGGTCCAGAGCTTTTACTGCCAACTGCCTGCCGGTTTCAGCAATTTCCTGAAATCGGTGGAACTCGTAAAACTGGCAGATGTTTCTTGGTACCGATATATGCACATCCGGCAGATAGCCCGCCATCTTGTATCGGGACAAGGACTCCTGCATCACTTCCATAGCCTGGTTGGACACATCCATCAGGTTAAGAGAATCCAGCAAGGCTGCTTCCGGCTGCTTCTCCTTTTTATTACCCGACAGTTTTCTGAACCAGCCTTCCAGAACAGATTCCGACTCATCTTCTTTGCTGAGGCTTTTGTGGAGGTCAGGCTTCGCTTCACCCAGCAAATCGACTGCCACCACCATATCCGCCATCGCTGAGCCAGCGGGTGCCATCGGCAGTGGATTCAACACCCCACCATCCACCAATAGCTGCCCTTGCATTTCTACCGGATTGAATAGTGATGGAATGGCGCAGGAGGCACGAATTGCTGTCACCAGGTCTCCACGCTGAAACCAGACTTCCTTACGGGTGCTTAGACTGGTGGCCACAGCCGTATAAGGTACAGCCAGCTCTTCAATACGATGGCTGCCCATTATTTCCCTGATGCGTGAAAAGAGCTTTTCTCCCTTGATGACGCCGGGTTTTGAGAGAGAGATATCCATTAGCCGAATCATTTCCAGATAATCGATGTTTTCAGCCCAGTTACAATATTCTTCCAGCTTTCCGGTTGCCCAGAGGCCGCCAATCAGCGCGCCCATGGATGCACCAGAAACCGCAACGATTTCGTAGCCTCTGGCTTCCAGCTCGCGAATAACACCAACATGAGCGTAACCACGGGCACCACCACTACCGAGAACCAGAGCGACACGGTTTGACATAGAATGACTCCTGCCCATGAATGATCATGTGTGTAGACACACGTAATCGAATATTAAATGGTTGTTTACCCGCTTGCGGCGGGCAAACAACTTATGAATTCGTATGTCTGGGTAATTACCTGAGGTTCAGATAGCCGGTCATAAGATCAAACAATTCCGGCTGGGTGATCATGGCAGGCACTTTCCCCAAACCTTCCTTATTAGCGAACAATGGCACATTAACACCTGTGTGTTCTTCAGCAAACAAACCGTTGGTCGCATAATTCACGGCCATGACACTGCCTTCCGGTGTTTTCACTCGAACCAGATAACCCGGTGTATAGAACGGCAAATCAAAACCGGAAAAAATGCTGGTGTCCGGCACCAGCTGCGCTGCCTGACCATGGTCAGCTGTAACCAGAACTAACGTATCAGGATTCTTGTCCGCAAAAGCCAGAGCCTGATCAAGTGCTTCGGTAAGTTGTTTCACTTCACCCAACTGACCGCAGGTTCTGCGTCTGTGAGAGGCCTTGTCGATTGAAGCCGATTCAATCATCAGGAAGAAGCCTTTATCGTTATCACTGGAAAGATGATTCAGGGCAGCAGTCGTCATCCTTGAAAGAGAGGGTGTATTGCCGAACTCAGGGTTTGTCACACACTCAACCGGTTCCGGCATTTTTACTGAACCAAGGTACTTGTGAACATAATTCAGCATGCTGGGATAAGGCCTTTCAGCTTCCCTGTCACCTTTAAAGGCCCAGCTCTCCGGCAAATGTTTCTCTGCAAACAATCCCAATATTTTCTTATCCGCTGGCAATCCATTCAGATCTGACGATGCATCCAGTACATGAAAGCCATTCTTTTTTGCACTATTAAGAACAGTTTGTTTTTTACCCTCTGCTTCGAATTCAAAGTGTTTGAAACCTCCCCCCAGAAACAGATCAACGTCTGAATCAGCAATCTGCTCGGCAATCGAGCCAGCTCCACCTTTGGCTTTGGTATCAGACGAACAGTCCACAGGCTTGCGGTCATGGTAAAGCGCATTAACCATCATGGACGGGTTTTCACACTCTCTTTGCTTTACCTTGGCCATAAAAGAGGCGGGAGTCGCATCAGTAATACTGGCCGTGGTTACTATGCCGGTTTTCATACCCGCCTTTTCAGCCAGATCGATGATACTGATCAGATCCTTATCTTCTCCGGCACTGGTACCGATACGGCCACGACTGGTCACCACACCCGTTGCGACAGCTGTGGCACTGTTGGCGGAGTCGGCCACATAAACAACCTTTTCCGGCTCTCTATCTGAAACACTGAGCACCTGCACCGCACTTCTGACCGGCATTCGATCGAGGTTCAGCTTGCCCTGAACACCCTCCAGATAGTTTCGGGCCAGAGTGATCTGCTGGTCATCCATGCCATCACCGATGATAAGAATGATATTTCTTTCTTTAGCAAAGGAGGCACCGGAGAGAGCACAGAGGCCAATAAGAAACAGGCTAAAACTTTTTTTAAGTGCATCAGACAACATAGTTTTCATTCTTATTATGTACGGAAGTATCAAATAAGAATCCTAATCTCTGAAACGTAAATATAAAAGCTCTAAACAGTTTATTTGTTGTTCTTACCAGGGTTTATTGCATTAAGAGAACAATCTTAAAATAGATTTCTTGAAAAGAAATAAAAGAAAGCTAATATGAATAATCATAAATATGTATGTACATAAATCAAAACAAAAGTACCGATGATGGGTGCGAAGTACTAACTCATGACCGGGGACCGTATGAATCTATTTTATGCCGTCGCGATGCGCATTCTTTTTATCCTGACGCTTCTTGCAAGCACATTGCACATCAGTGCTATCTTCGCAGATGAAACAGATCTTGAACAAGATATCCCCCTTATTAAGTCATACGCCAATAAGAAGGAGGGGGTAATCTGGCTCCATGCTCAATATGGGCATAAGAAAAATTCACCATCACTCACTATTAGCTATAACCCTGCTGAAGATTTACTGATCTTCAAACCTGATGAGTCAATACTTAGTCTCTACTATGTGACTCAATCAGAACTCCGTGAGCACGGTATACTTCCTCTCGAAGAGAGCAAAGAAATACACCCCAAACGCAAAACCATGTTTCTTCAGATAGTTCAGAGAAACCTGGAAGAGTTAGACGAAAGTGAGGCTAAAAACCCGGAAAAAAAAGACCATCAAACCTTACCCTCTGATGAAGAACCAGGCAAAAACTCTAATGCTGAATCAGATGATGAACCAGATTCAGACGATGAGCCAGACTCAGGTGATGAGTCAGATTCAGATGACGATTCTGATTCAAGCTCAGATGAAGGCTCGCAATCGCGAAAAGTGACTACGGAAGAAGAAATAGTTGTACCTGAGACAGAGCTGCAAGCGTTAATGTTGAAAGAGTTAAAAAGACAAGAATCGCTGGGAATAAAGCAAGAGAGGTGGGTAACCCACCAGCTCCCTGATAGAAAGATTATTCGCAAACTGGCAAGAAAACACTCTTCCGTGATAGCAAGCTGGCGAACTTTAAAACCTGGAAATGTAAAACACGGCTACCTATTCCATCGTTTCAATGAACATATCGCCTTTGACACATTTCTAAACATTATGAAGTCAACCGTTGAACAAAGACAATTAGCCATACTCGATTCATTAAAACCCGATATATCATTATTCTGGGATAAAGCCGTAAAACCTATCTCTTTAGCCGATGAAGAGTTTATTTCAAAAAGAGTTGAAATTGTTTCAATCATTCCAATTCCTGGACAACTTCCGGCTGTTATGATGGAAAAGCCACAATTTCATCCTGAATCAATCATCTGGAAAAGGATGCATGGCATAAGATACCCACACTTTAACCTTGTGCTTGATCCTTACCATTTTAATGCTGATGAATTGCGGAATTTCTATGAAACTGCTGATGAGCTGGCAAAAGAAATACTGGAAAAGATGATCGATGGTCTTGGCCATATTTCCTGGGATGACCCATTATTTCATAAAATATCAGGTGTCAAACTGGATCCGTCCAGAATTATACCATCAGAATTTTTTCCTTTTAGTGAAACCGGCGAAGAGCCTGCCCTAAGTCCTATAGATCAGGCGTTTGCTGCGTTGATAGAACAAGCTAAAGAAGAAAAGCACAAACAACTATTAGCAGAATCTGATGAAACGGCAGCACTCGCTATCAAGAGTGAAAAAGAAGCCAGAAAACACAGCGATGAAGAAGAATCCATAAAACTGGCTAAGATTTTTAAAGATTTTCACGAAGCGAAGGAAAAAACAGAGACAGCAGAGCCTGTAAAAAAAGAAGAAGCAAAAGAAGAAGCAACTAATTTTAAATCTACTGCTGCATCAACAATACCAGATGAAGATATCAAAAGCAAAAACCCTGAACCAACGATCAGTACTGAAAAAAGCGCCAAAAAAGGCAAAAGCAAAATAAAAAACAAACAATCAAAAAACAGGAGCTGGAACAAAGGAAAAGAAAAGAAAAAACCCAAGGAGGAGACTAAAACTGAAGAAGCTGTTCATAATGAAGAAAGCATTGTCTCTGAACGTACAACAGCAAGTACCAGAGAGAGCAAACACATTGAACTAGCCCGACGTTTTGAAGATATCCTGACTAAACACAAAATACCGGCTTCGGAAAGAGCACTCTATTTATCTTACCTGACACAGCCGGAGCTTCTCGAACATCCATATCGTTCCCCTATCATCCAGTCCTTGAAAGCATTTTTTAATTTAGACGACATACACTCTAAATTGAAAGAAGACATACTCTCCAGCACGGATGAAAGAATTGATACTGGAACATTACGGAGAAGAGAAACCGAAGTTATCCGAAAAAGTGTTAAAGATGAAATAGCATCAGAAGTCAGAATAAAAAGAGAGGAAGCAAAAAAAGATTACATTCAGAAGGAATTAGATAATAAAAGACGATTCCAACGTAAAGAAAAAATAAGAACAAAAGCCGAAAAAACGTTTGACGAAGAAACTGATCGTATCATTGCAGAAGCAATCAAGGATCAATATGAATCAAGGTACCTCGCTGCTTGTGAGAAAAGCACTGAGCAAAAGAGAAAAGCTGTTTTCTTCGAGCAGCACCATTACTCAATAGAAATTATTCCCACTGGCATGCCCCTGAGACAAGATGGCTACGCCCTTGCTTTTGAAAAAGAGCACCCTGGAATTCAGATGATTGATCAACTGATTTCACCATTTGGCTTCAGAGCACTCGTCGTCACTAAAGCACTGGAAAGAACCCATAAAAGAGACAACCTTACTGATTACAACAGATCGATAGGAGAGAGTTCTGGCGGAACCTTAAACAGATTGCAGGACACCACTCACAGAAAAAAAATTGATACACAAATAGCAAGATACCTTGATGAACACATGCCTCAAGCTTTTGCTACATTTACTAAAAATATGAGTTATCAGTCAGAACTTGCAGGACTTCCCAAAAGAATCGTTACGCCCGTTCCCATGGAAATCAGCTTAACCTATCCCTTCTCCCGGAGCTCTTCTGTATCAGGATCGGAATCTGATTCATCAAAAAATCATATACAAGAAGAGGCAGAGTTAGCAAAAATTGCCTTTGCTAACTCATTAAGAGAGAGATATAGAGGTCGTAAGAGCTCTAATGAAAAGGTTAAGGCTCCACTCAGGTTAGAGGACTCGATTTCCTCCGGGGAAAGTGGTGAAGGTCTTACAGCGATTGTGAGTCAACCAGACTCCACAAAACCGCTCGTCAATACCGCTACACCTGATGCAACAACTCTACTGGTTACAGAAAACACAGCACAACCTGATCAGACTTTGATCGAAGAAACGTCTACAATCAGCCCAGCCTCCGAGAAGAAAGAAGAGCCATCAGAAACACAGAAAGGTGATTCCAGCTCCTCCAAGATAACTGAAGCGCCTCTCGCAATAGACGTGCAACCTCAATCCGAATCTGAAGCATCACAACCAAAAACTACTACTAGAAAAGTCAACGAACGCCCTATAAAAGTACCTGAATGGACAAAAACAATCACCCCACTACAAGAGGAAAATGATGAAGAGCTGGCAAGAGCAGAAACCGATGAAAAGAATATCAATGATCCGGACTCGACAGTTTCATTAGTTGCTATTACCACCGTGACCACTCCCCTTATTACCCCATCAGCACCAGCTGCTGACGCGGACACCACCCAGCTGGCAATTGGAGCTGAATCTGAAAACTTTCCCGGCCAAGATACGAAAGCCCTACCTGAAACTGGCTATGAGCATCCTCAAAGCCGTACAAGCTATGAACTAGAAACTGATCTCGCTAAAGACCTTGGGAAAGATGTCTTGAAAACGGCCTATTTCTGGTTCACTACTCAACTCATTCGTGACTATTATCAGACAGGCGGCGTACATACCGTTGAACAGATCGCTGATTCTATCGAAGGATTATTCCAAATGACCGGGCTTGGGGATCCTGAAAGGGTTTCCATGATGATGACGAATTTAAAAGAATCCTATAAGGCATCTGAACCACTGAATGGCGTGTCACATTATATAACAGCCCCATTACTCGGTTCATATCTCTGGGGGAACTACTTTACTGCTATCAGTTACTTCCATGAGTCCCCAAGTACATTCAGCCTACATAATTTAATAACAACCTTTAATACCGCAGCAATGCAGACATTCTCGGACCTGACCTGGAATGGTGACCACCTTTTAATGTTGTTCAGCCTGTTGCAGGGATTTGACTCAGTCAAAGAGCTGGAGTCGCACCTTAAGGTCAAACAAAGCATGGCCAGAAAACAGTTTATTAATGCCGACATCTCCGAAGAAAAGTACCAGCAACTTGCTGACGAGACCGCAGAATGGCTGTTGAAATTAAGTCTTCCGAACTGGGAAGACTATGTTGATGCTGCTGCTGATAGCCTTTCTGACACGATATCTCAAAGCGAAATCTATGACCTGCAATTATCAGCCCATAGTGACAGCTCGTATCGAAAAGCATACCCCAGCGTGACAAAATCCATTCGCAATGGATCTAAAACTTTACAACCACTGAGACCTGTGGGCAGCCTTGTAAATCATGCTTTAGCCTACTCTTCTGCGACCACCACTTTTAGAGCGATTGCCAGGTACAGTCGAAACGTAATTGTTCCAAAACACCCTGGATTTGCATCTGTATCCAGACTCCTCTCAGGCCAGCCTCTCTCTTACAGCAGAACAAAAATGAGCCTGATTCCGGCCACTGCTGTATTCTCTGTCATGGGTGCAGCCAATATGCTGACAGGTGGCGCAGTTCTTATGGGAGCAAGCACAGCTTACGACGGCCTGTTTAATGAGTTTGGCTGGGCGAAACAGGTACTTGAACCCACCTTCAACTGGATTGACGGCAGTCCTGAAAAACCGGGACCATGGGTGACAGGGCTAAATCACCATTTACCTCGCCTGTCTGCGGGTCACCAGGAATCATACTGGTACACGTTAGCCTCTGGCATTGCGAATGTTGCCACTCAATGGTTATCCACGCCCTTCAGCCATTCAACCGCCTATCAGCCCGATAACTACACGACAAAAGTAGATTTCAACACACACCCTTCACCGCTAATGATTCCAAAGCAGACTCAGGTGAAGTATGAAGATGACGAGTTTGCGCAAATGATGAGAAAGGAAAAAGAGCAGGTTTACACCCCTCGAGTTATTTTACCCTAGGGGCGTAAAAGACCAGCTGGTTAGAACAGCCTGTTCAGACCATCCAGAGCCGCAACACGATAGGCTTCAGCCATGGTTGGGTAGTTAAAGGTGGTGTTAAGGAAATACTTGATATTGTTAACTTCACCCTTTTGAGACATAACCGCCTGACCGATATGAACGATCTCTGAAGCCTGGTCACCAAAACAGTGTATGCCCGATACCTCTCCGGTATCACGGTGGAACAGAATCTTCAGCATACCGACTTACTCACCGGTAATCTGAGCTCTGGCCAAACGGGCAAACAGGGCTTTACCTACTTCATAAGGCACAGATTCTGCTGCTAGTTCTTCTTCGTTTTTGCCCAGCGAACGGATTTCAGGAATAGTGTAAATCCCTGTTGGTACTTCATTTACAAAGCGCCATTGATCAGCCTGCTCCATATTACCGGCCGCCGAACGTCCCTGGTCATAGGCAGCACTGGCAAGGCTTGGCCAGTCGTCCCATTTCAGAGTGGCCAATTCTAGGGTCAATCGTGTGGGAATATTTCTGGCCATCGACTTCATAGAAATTCAGATAATCACCTGATGTTGCCACGGCTTTGTCCGTTAATGAAATCAGTGCCGGTAATTCATCGCCAGCTATGCCAGAACCACGAATTAACAGAAGCCATTGTGAACCATCAGGCTTAAATACGGACGTTCAACTTCACCGCCAATCTCGACCATATAATTGGTGATACCTTTTGACTCCAGCACAGCAGCCACTCTGTCAAATAAGAACCCTTATCCCTGAAGCATAAATATAAAAGCTCTAAACAATTTTTTTATTGCTCTTATTAGGGGGCATTGCATTAAGAGAACAATCTGAAAATAGATTTCTTGAAAAGACATAAAAGAAAGCTAATATGAATAATCATAAATATGTATGTACATCAGTCAAAACAAAAGTACCGATGATGGGTGCGAAGTCACACCTCATGACCGGGGACCATATGAAGCTATTTTATTTCATCACGATACGCACCACTCTCATCCTGACATTTCTTTCCAGTGCTCTGTACAACAGTAATATTTTCGCTGATGAAATTGACTTTGAGCAAGATATCGTTCTTCGTCAATCATACACAAAGATGAAAGACAATACAGACTGGCTTTTTGCTACATACGGATACAGGGCAGCTAAAAATCCAGCATTAACTATTGGTTATAATCCCGAAAACAACCTAATGACGTTCGAGCCTCACACGGGCCTACTTTTTCTCTTTCAAATCACTCAATCGGAATTGCACGAACAAGGTGTCCTTCCTAATACAGAGGAAGATTCATTACATCCTAAAATCAAAGCCGAGTTTCTCAGACTCACCCAACTTTCAATGGAACACAAAAAATCAAAAAACATATCAGCAGATCCAGAGTCGAATTCTGAACCGGATTCAGAACCGTATAATAAAGAAAGCACAAAAAAAGGACATCAGTCCAAAGTTAATAAAACTGAATCCGGAAGTAGAATAAAGAGCGAGCTGGAAAATCTATCTGAAAAAGAAATAAAAAGACATATTGATCAGGGAATAACACCAGCAACGTTCGTTTCATATAACTTACCTGATGAAAATGAGTTTTCCTGGTTATTTCAGCATTTATCACATATAGCAACGTGGCCGACATTCACTGCTGAAGACGCAATTCATGGTACAATTTTCCATCGATTTGAAGAGAGTATCAGCTTTGACACATTTCTAAAAATCATGAAGTTTACAGTGACACAGAAGACTACACCTGACTTAGCCTTATTAAGGCCTGAAATTGCATTGTTCTGGGACATGGCAAAACAACCCTTACCCATTGAAAGACCCATTCCAGAATTCATTGAATTAGTTTCCATTATTCCAAGTAATGAAAATCCTCCTACTATTTTTATGGGAAGACAACAAACTCATCCAAAATCAATTATCTGGAGAGAACAAAAAGGCATCAGATATCCACACTTTGATTTACTCCTATTCAAAGAGAATCTGGATAATGATGAACTGATCATTACCCATGAGCAGCCTGACAAACTCGCTATAGATTTAATTGACCTGATGCTAAACGACAAAGGTTTACTCCGTTGCTCTGACCCATTTTTCAATCGACCCGAACAAGAAACTATTCAACCAGTTAGCATTGAATCGACTCAACTTTCTCTTCAGGAAGAAATCTGTAAGCCGAAGCCTAGCCCAATTCAGGAGGCTCTATTAAAACTAGAGGACAAAATAAAATCAGATACCGAGAAAAGGGCAGAGATAATTAGAAAGAGACAATCTTTGGAAAGTCAGGAAGAAATAAAAGCCTTTGACGCAGCTCTTAAAAAAGAAGAAGAAACCAGAAGAAAGGAAGAAGCTTTAGAAACCAAAAAACTAACAGAACTATTTGAAGCCTATCACAATAAAAATAAAAAAAGAGAACTATCACAAAGAACAGAGACGTTACCCATCACCACAACTACTGAAAAAGCGGCGCATACCCCATCAACCATCGATAAAACCAAAACTGAAGCACTAGTCGTCGATAAAACTGAAACATCTGCTTTGGACAGATCAATATCTGAATCAAAATCCAAACCAAGATCAGAGAAAAGAAAAAGTTTCAAAAAAAAATCATTTAAAAATGATCGAAAGATCTGGAAAGGAAGCGCCCCTAAACCTTCTAAAACACCCGACAAAGACCAGTCAAAACCCATCATTGAGACCGAGCATAAAAAACCTGAGCACATTCGAGTACTACAGCAGCTTGAAGCAGTTTTCAATAAATATAACGTTCCTGAACAAGATCGTTTTCACTATAGATCTTATCTTGCCCACCCTTACCTACTTGAACATCACGATCGAATTGCTGTTATAAACTCTTTAAGAGTATTTTTCAGACTTGACGACCTTAATTTACTAGTAAAAGAAGAAACTCTAAAAACAGTTCATGAAGAAATTGATTCCAGTACTTTAAGCCGAAAGAGAATAAAAACTATTAAGCAGCAGGTTAAGAAGGGCATAGAGCTAGAGATCAAAGCTGAAAGAGAGCATGGTAAGAATGATTACATTCAACAAAAAGTTGAAAACAAAAAATTCACTCAACGAAAATCAACAATAAAAACCATAGCGGCACAAGAATATGACGAAGAAACCGTTTACCTTGTTGATCAAGCACTTAAGGATCAGTATGAATTACGACTACTGAAAGCTTATGATCAAGCTGCAGAAATATTGCGACAAAAATCTTTTTTTGATCGAAAGCATCTTTCATTTGAACTTATTCCCATTGGCATGGAGCTTCATCAAGATGCTTATTCAGCAGACTTTGAAAAAAGACACCCAGGCATCGGCATGGTTAAAGAGCTTGTAAGACCATTAGGTTTTGAAGCAAAGGTCGTCAGCAAAAAGTTACAAACTGTTCATAAAAATGACAATCTTGCGGATGAATGCAGGGCATATGGAGAAGATGAAGGAGAAACTTTAAACAGACTACAGGATACACCACATAGAATTAAAATAGACGGTGAAATTGAAGATTACCTTAGCCAGCACACACAAAAGAC
Source organism: Endozoicomonas sp. OPT23 (assembly GCF_009653635.1). Classification (GTDB taxonomy): domain Bacteria; phylum Pseudomonadota; class Gammaproteobacteria; order Pseudomonadales; family Endozoicomonadaceae; genus Endozoicomonas_A. Next base: position 548,081 of record NZ_PPFD01000006.1, read on the forward strand.
TCCCTCTGCCTTCAGGAAGGCATCAGGAAAGCGGCCACTTCCCACAAGTCTTCGCTATCCAACGCCCATGGCGTCTGCCCACCTTCCCTCTCTTTCCAGGACACCCTCTAAACCTGAGGTTTCTTTATTGGGCATGTCACTGACTGACAATGAAAAAGTGGAAATTGCTACTGTACACCGCCCTACTTCAACTACTACTAAACAGCCAACAAAGATAAAGCACAATACATCTTCCAGTAAAAGCGAAGAAGATACTTCTCAAAGTGCTAAAAAAGCTGACCTTTTAGAGCCGCAGACTGGTGCAGAGACAACGACAGAGGCTGTGCCAGGACCTATCACAGAACATCCTGTAAACCCTGACATAGCTCAGAGTGAGAAAGGATCTACCTTCAGTACAGCTTTTGACAAAGCAGAACTATTACCTTCATTTGAAAGCAGCTCCAGCTCTACACAGGAAAATGAAGTACTCCCGAACAGTGCTGAACGATCTGAATCAGGGCTACCAAAAGCAAAGACTGTTCGTGAAACAATCAAAAGGCGTCCTGTGAAAGTGCCTGAGTGGGCAAAAAAGTCAGGTGTTTTTCAGGAAGAAACCGAACAAGAGCTGTTAGATTCGGCTAAAGGACTTGAAATCACGGAAGCATCAGCAGCTTCGTCCAACTTTGAGTCTGCACAAACGACTGAACCGGGCACTTTTCAACGTTCGATTACAACTGAGTCTGAGAACAAGTACTCTCAAAGCCGCACAAGCTATGAACTGGAAACTAATCTGGCTAAAGACCTTGGTAAAGACGTCCTGAAAACAGCCTATTTCTGGTTCACTGCTCAACTCATTCGTGACTATTATCAGACAGGCGGCGTGCATACCGTTGAACAGATCGCTGACTCTATCGAAGGGTTACTCCAAATGACCGGGTTTGGGGATCCTGAAAGGGTTTCTATGATGATGACGAGTTTGAAAGAATCCTACAAGGCACCTGAACCACAGAATGGCGTATTACAATACGTAGCAGCTCCGTTACTGGGCTCATACCTCTGGGGGAACTACTTTACCGCTATCAGTTACTTCCATGAGTCTCCAAGTACATTCAGCCTGCATAATGTAATAACAACCTTTAATACCGCAGCAATGCAGACATTCTCGGACCTGACCTGGAATGGTGACCACCTTTTAATGCTGTTCAGCCTGTTGCAGGGATTTGACTCAGTCAAAGAGCTGGAGTCGCACCTTAAGGTCAAACGAAGCATGGCCAGAAAACAGTTTATTAATGCCGACATCTCCGAGGAAAAGTACCAGAAACTTGCTGATGAGACTGCAGAATGGCTGTTGAAATTAAGTCTTCCGAACTGGGAAGACTATGTTGATGCTGCTGCTGAGAGCCTTTCTGACACGATATCTCAAAGCGAAATCTATGACCTGCAATTATCAGCCCATAGTGACAGCTCGTATCGAAAAGCATACCCCAGCGTGACAAAATACATTCGCAACAGATCTAAAACTTTACAACCACTGAGACCTGTGGGCAGCCTTGTAAATCATGCGCTGGCCTACTCTTCTGCCACCACCACTTTTAGAGCGGTTGCCAAGTACAGTCGAAACGTAATTGTTCCAAAACACCCTGGATTTGCATCTGTATCCAGATTCCTCTCAGGCCAGCCTCTCTCTTACAGCAGAACAAAAATGAGCCTGATTCCGACCACCGCTGTATTCTCTGTCATAGGTGCAGCCAATATGCTGACAGGTGGCGCAGTTCTTATGGGAGCAAGCACAGCTTACGACGGCCTGTTTAATGAGTTTGGCTGGGCGAAACAGGTACTTGAACCCACCTTCAACTGGATTGACGGCAGCCCTGAAAAACCGGGACCATGGGTGACAGGGCTAAATCACCATTTACCACGCCTTTCTCCGGGTCACCAAGAATCATACTGGTACACGTTAGCCTCTGGCATCGCGAATGTTGCCACTCAATGGTTATCCACGCCCTTCAGCCATTCAACCGCCTATCAACCCGATAACGACACGACAAAAGTAGATTTCAACACTCACCCTTCACCGTTACTGATTCCAAAGCAGACTCATGTGAAATATAAAGATGATGAGTTTACGCACATGATGAGAAAGGAAAAAGAACAGGTTTACACCCCTCGAGTTATTTTACCCTAGGGGTGTAAAAAATCAGTCGGTTAGAACAACCTGTTCAGACCATCCAGAGCCGCAACACGATAGGCTTCAGCCATGGTTGGGTAGTTAAAGGTGGTGTTAAGGAAATACTTGATATTATTAGCTTCACCCTTTTGAGACATAACCGCCTGACCGATATGAACGATCTCGGAGGCCTGGTCACCAAAACAGTGTATACCCAATATCTCTCCGGTATCCCGGTGGAACAGAATTTTCAGCATGCCGACTTTCTCACCGGTAATCTGAGCTCTGGCCAGTCGAGCAAAAAGTGCTTTACCTACTTCATAAGGCACAGACTCTGCTGTTAGCTCTTCTTCGTTTTTGCCCAGCGAACTGATTTCAGGAATTGTGTAAATCCCTGTTGGCACTTCATTTACAAAGCGCCATTGATCAGCCTGTTCCATATTACCGGCTGCCGAACGTCCCTGATCATAGGCAGCACTGGCAAGGCTTGGCCAGCCAATAACATCACCTGCTGCATAGATATGATCAATACTGGTTTGATAGTTCTCATTTACATCCAGCTGACCACGGTTATTGGCTTTCATACCAATACATTCCAGCCCCATATTCTGGGTGTTACCTGTGCGGCCATTGGCCCACAACAGAATATCGGCTTTCAGTTTCTTACCGGATTTCAGGTGCATCACGACACCGTCTTCCAGCGTTTCAACTTTCTGATATTCTTCATTATGGCGAACGATTACATTCATCTTGCGAAGCTGATAACCCAGCGCGTCCGATATTTCCTTATCCAGGAAAGACAGTAGACGATCACGGGTATCCACCAGATCTACCAGCACGCCAAGGCCTGAGAAAATAGACGCATATTCAGAGCCGATAACACCAGCGCCATAAATAATCATACGACGTGGAGTCGTTGTCAGCTGAAGAATAGAATCACTGTCAAAGACATTGGGGTGTCGAAAGTTAACGTCAGCAGGCTGATAGGGACGAGAGCCCGTAGCAATCAGAACATTATCACCATGCAGCTTCTCGGCATGGCCGTTTTCCTGCTGCACCTCAATGGTGTGCTCATCAATAAAGGAAGCATGACCGAAGTAGAGATCAATACGGTTTCGGGCATAGTACATGGTTCTGGACTGAACCTGTTTCTGAATAACCTTCTCTGCGGCTTTCAGTACTTTAGGAAAGCTGAACCAGCGCGGCTCACCGATTTCTCTGAACATGGGGTTGGTGTTGAAATCCATGATCTGCTTGACAGAGTGTCTCAACGCTTTGGACGGTATGGTGCCCATATGAGTGCAACTGCCGCCGACAAAAGCACTCTGTTCAACCACCGCAACTCGCTTACCGAGTTTTACGGCATTCATGGCTGCGCCTTCACCAGCCGGACCGGAACCCAGTACTACCAGGTCATATTTACCTACGCCCATTTAATTCCCCTCAAAGCATTCCGGTTTATTATTGTTTGATCGTTGACTATAAATGGATAATTTACAGAACCATCACTCACCTGTTCTGGCAGGTTGTTATTATTGAATCAGGGCAGCCATCGATAATGGTTACCCTGACAGTAAAGTAACTGTCGTTACTTTTTATATTTTTCCAGCATTCACGGCAATACGACTAATGGTCAGCTGCTTTTTTTATCAGACGCGGTTGCGTCATAAAACAGATGATCCAGATTTTGTCCCTGAGCGGCTGCTTCAGAAAACGGATCGTTTTTATCGGCACCGCCACAAATCATACAGCCGTCTTTCAAGCCCAGTGTGCTCAGACCTCCACAGGAACCCTTAATCGGTTTATTGGCAAAAATTGCGCCAATGGCCATCATAGCGATAATGGCCAGAAAGGCACCAAAAGTAATCATCAATGTTGTCATGCCTTTTCCTCCTCGAGCCAACCAGGTTTTTACCGGCTGGCAGAATATTCAGTGAATTGTTTCTAAGTATGGCTTGAATGCATCACTACTGACAGATTCAAAGCTGCCATCCGAGTGATAGGTAAAATAAGCCGCTATGTCTTCACGATTCGCCAGTTTCAGGCCTTCCTTATCACCCAGCACCATAAACATGGTCGCCATAGCATCAGCCTTTGCAACAGTATCTGCAATCACTGCAACTTCAGCCAGTCGTCCCATTTCAGGGTGGCCAATTCTAGGGTCAATCGTGTGGGAATATTTCTGGCCATCGACTTCATAGAAATTCAGATAATCACCTGATGTTGCCACGGCTTTGTCCGTTAATGAAATCAGTGCCGGTAATTCATCGCCTGCTATGGCAGAACCTCGAATTAACAGAAGCCATTGTGAACCATCAGGCTTAAATCCGGACAGTTTAACTTCACCGCCAATCTCGACCATATAATTGGTGATACCTTTTGACTCCAGCAAAGCAGCCACTCTGTCAACGCCATAGCCTTTGGCAATCGAACTCAGGTCAACATAAAGATCCTTACCCCGAGTCAGGGTGCCCTCTTCTTTATTGACGACAAGACTCTTATATCCAACACGTGCTCTGGCGGCATCGACATTAGACTGCTCGGGCAACTCGGCGGGATAATTTGCCAGCATCCACTTAATGAACTCAGGCGCCTTTATATCCTGCATTTCATTACCCGCCTTTTGACCCGGTTTTCCTTTGATAGTTCTTGGCCCAAAACCCCAGACATTCACCAGAGGACCCACCGTGACATCGTAGGCTCCGCCAGAAAGTCTGGAGATATCCAGACTTAATTCAATCACTTCCAGTAGTTCAGGAGATGCCCTGAATGGTTTACCAACAGGATAGCCATTGAACTGCATTAGCTCAGAGTCCGGTCGATAGGTAGACATGCTGTCGTTTATCTGTTCAAGCAACTGATTAATTTCGACTTTGAGATCAGGGGCTGAGTGTTCAAAATAATTACTGCCATAAGAAATACTGTAGGTAGTGCCCATGGTTTTGCCCTGAAACTCTTTTAACTGGGGGCGCTGTACCAGCACATAAAAAACGGCCACCAGCAATACAAGGCCAGTAAAAATCGATCGTTTGTGGGATCGGGTCAACAACACAAAACTCCTGTTTGAAACCGAAAGTGGCCAATCGCCAGTGATAAGTCTAAAGAAGCCGGCGATTTTATCATCAGCCCTCTCTATAGTCATCCGACTCCTAAATGAGTACGTCACCTCATAAAGAGGGTAAGTACCCGGACATATGAATCCATATGTCATTTCCCCGACTACTGCGGGGAAATGACAATCTATTATTCGATTACCTGCGCCTACATACTTACAAACTCTCACCGCCATAGTATTCCTTTAGTATTAACGAATACACATTTGTTTCTTATTGGAAATTTTTGTCTTGATATGAAAACAAGGCATTGATAATCTGAACAGGTGTCATCCGTTTTTGATCAGCCAATAGTTTCATCTGTTTAAGATGTATAAAAAAACAGTTATGTAATAAAAGACAGCAATGGCAGGGCAGGCAATGGGACTGAGCATATTTGACCTGTTTAAAATAGGAATTGGTCCTTCTTCATCGCATACCATGGGTCCCATGGTAGCTTCCAACCGCTTTATCAATGACCTGGATAGCCGCGCACAGTTACTCTCTGTCCACTCGATTCGCATAGATCTTTATGGTTCGCTGGCATTAACAGGTAAAGGTCACTGCACTGATACCGCAGTTCTTCTTGGCTTACAGGGTGAACAACCAGAGTTGGTTGACCCTGACAAAGTGCCAGGAATCATTGAACAGACCATTCAGAATCAAAAGCTGAAGCTTTCTGACTCACACACGGTTGATTTTGATTACGACACCGATTTCCACTTTCATGAAGCTGTTTTTCTGGCTGAGCACCCTAATGGCATTGAATTCACTGCCTTTGACCGCATGAAAAAGCCACTGCTCAACCAAACCTATTTCTCCATTGGTGGCGGCTTTGTTCTGCACAAGGATGAAATGACGGTAGCCACCAGCCAACAAAGCAAACCTCTGCCCTACCCTTTTGACAATGCCGAACAACTGCTGGAACTGGGGAAGAAACACCAGCTAACCATTGCCGAGATTGTGCTTGAGAATGAACGTCAGCTGACGGCCAGCAACACCATCACCAGGGACCTGTTGAACATCTGGTCAGTAATGGAACAGTCCATAGAGCGTGGCTGTATACAGACCGGTGTATTACCAGGAAAGCTTCAGGTGCAACGGCGTGCAGCCAACATATTTAAAACTCTTAGTCATTCCACCTCTGATGACCAACTAGCTGTGCTGGACTGGGTCAATCTTTTTGCCCTGGCAGTCAATGAAGAGAATGCGGCCGGCGGCCGTATAGTCACCGCACCCACCAATGGCGCTGCCGGTGTTATTCCGGCCGTACTGGCTTACTACGACCGGTTTGTAAAAGGCAGTAATGAAAAGGGTATTGAAACCTTTTTAGCCACCGCTGCAGCCATCGGCATGCTTTATAAAAAGAATGCGTCTATTTCTGCAGCAGAAGTAGGCTGTCAGGGCGAGATAGGTGTTGCCTGTTCAATGGCCGCAGGAGCACTCTGTGCGGTGCTCGGGGGAGACAACGAGCAAGTTGAAAATGCCGCAGAGATTGGTATGGAACACAACCTTGGGCTAACCTGCGACCCTGTCGACGGGTTGGTACAGGTTCCCTGTATTGAGCGAAATACCATGGGGGCAGTAAAAGCCATCAATGCCGCCCGTCTTGCTCTACAAGGCACAGGGCAACATCAGGTTTCTCTCGATAACGTGATTAAAACCATGCATCAAACCGGCATGGACATGCAGGACAAATACAAAGAAACCGCACTGGCAGGGCTGGCTGTTAACGTCGTCGTTTGTTGATTGATACATTCAGCTTCCTGCCACGCCAAATAATAAATGCGAGATGACGTTTTAGTCTCGCAACAAAAAATACTAAAAAATCATGAGCACAACATTAAGACCAACGACTGTCAGCATCCACCGGACAGTCCGTAACGAAGGTAGCACTATGTCTGCTGAGCAACAGGCTGGCCAGTCATTCAGCCAAAGCCGTACATTTACTGACCGACACATCGGGCCTGACCACACTCAACAAAGAGCCATGCTCAGTGCTCTTGGTCAGAATTCATTAGCAAGCCTGATTGACCAGACTGTTCCGGAAACTATCCGTTCTGCGCAGCCACTGGCTCTGCCGGAAGGCCTTTCCGAAGTCGATGCTCTGAGCGAGCTTAAAAAGCTGGCCAGTCAGAACACTGTCAATAAATCCTATATTGGCATGGGTTATTACAACACCCATGTTCCGGGCGTGATTCTGAGAAATGTGCTGGAAAACCCGGGTTGGTACACGGCCTACACGCCTTACCAGCCGGAAATATCTCAGGGCAGACTGGAAGCACTGCTGAACTTCCAGCAAATGATCATCGACCTGACCGGCATGGAAGTGGCCAATGCCTCCCTGCTGGATGAAGCTACAGCCGCAGCAGAAGCCATGGCGCTCTGTCGTCGCAGCAACCGCAGCAAGAACCAGGTGTTTTTTGTGGCTGACGATGTCCATCCACAAACCATTGATGTCATCAAAACCCGCGCTGAATACATGGGCATTCCGGTCGTTGTGGGTAACCCTGTCAGCGAGCTGGACAAGCATGAAATCTTTGCGGCCCAGTTACAGTATCCTGGCAGCTACGGTCATATCACTGATCTGCCGTCTATCATTGCCGGTGCCAAGGCACAGAAAGCCATGGTGTCTGTCGCCACTGATCTGATGGCATTGATGTTGCTGAAATCACCGGGCGAACTGGGTGCCGATATTGCGCTTGGCAGCAGTCAACGCTTTGGTGTGCCTATGGGCTTTGGTGGCCCACACGCTGCCTTCTTTGCCACCAGTGAAAAGCTTAAGCGTTCTATTCCTGGCCGTATTATTGGTGTCTCTGTTGATAGCCGTGGTAATCAGGCTTACCGCATGGCGATGCAGACCCGCGAGCAACATATACGTCGGGAAAAAGCGACATCCAATATTTGTACGGCTCAGGCCTTGTTGGCTAACATGGCTGCTTTCTATGCGGTTTATCATGGCCCGGAAGGCCTCAAGTCCATCGCCCAGCGCATTCACCGCCTGACCACTGTCCTGTATCGTGGCCTCTCAACACTGGGCATTCAGTGCAACAGCAGTTTCTTTGATACGCTGACTCTGAATGTTGGCAGTCAGCAGTCCGCTATTTACCAGCGAGCTCTTAATTCCGGCTGTAACCTTCGCCGCATTTCCCATGATCGCCTTGGTATCAGTCTCGATGAGACCACCACAGCACAAGATGTAAACCAGCTGTTTAATGTCATTCTTGGTCCTGGCGCCGATCTCGACATATACGAAATCGACCAGCAACTGACGGTGTTTGGCATTAAACCTGAACAGTTGAGAGAAGATGCGGTTCTTCAGCACCCGACATTTAACCGTTACCATTCAGAAACCGATATGCTCCGTTATCTGAAGCGCCTGGAGAACAAGGACTACTCACTGACCCACGGCATGATTCCTCTGGGTTCCTGCACCATGAAGCTGAATGCCACCGCCGAGATGATTCCGGTGTCATGGCCCGAGTTTGCCAACATTCACCCTTTTGCTCCGGTGAATCAATTAAATGGTTACCAGACCATGATCAGGGAGCTTGAAACATCACTTGAAGAGATCACTGGCTACGACAAAATCTCCATGCAACCCAATTCCGGCGCTCAGGGAGAATACGCAGGTCTGCTGGCGATTCGTAACTACCAGAAAGACAATGGTCAGGAACAGCGGGATATTTGTCTGATTCCATCATCAGCACATGGCACCAATCCTGCCTCTGCTGCCATGGTTGGCCTGAAAGTAGTCGTGGTTGATTGTGATGTAAACGGCAATGTCGATGTTGAGGACCTGAAAGCAAAGGCTAAGAAGCACAGTGATCAGCTTTCCACCCTGATGATCACCTACCCGTCCACTCACGGTGTTTACGAAGAGCGCATCTGTGAAATATGCGACATTGTCCATCAGCATGGTGGCCAGGTGTATATGGATGGCGCCAATATGAACGCGCTTGTGGGCATCGCCAAACCGGGTAAGTTCGGTTCCGATGTTTCGCACCTGAATCTGCACAAAACCTTCGCCATTCCACACGGCGGTGGTGGTCCGGGCATGGGTCCCATTGGTGTCAGAAGTCACCTTGCTGCTTACCTGCCAGATCACAGTGTCAGCCCGGTTGTGGATAACAAAACAGGTCTGGGTGCGGTATCTGCTGCCCAGTACGGCAGTGCTTCCATTCTGCCTATCAGTTATCTCTATATAAAAATGCTGGGAACAGCAGGTCTACAGAAATCCAGTGAACTGGCCATTCTCAACGCCAACTATATGGCTGAACAGCTGGCAGGCCATTACGACATTCTTTATCGCGGCCGCAATGATCGTGTCGCCCATGAGTGCATTATTGATATTCGGCCACTGAAGGAAAGCAGTGGCATCACGGAAGAAGATATTGCCAAACGACTGATGGATTATGGCTTCCATGCGCCGACCATGTCTTTCCCGGTGGCAGGCACTCTGATGATTGAACCGACAGAGTCCGAATCAAAAATGGAAATTGATCGTTTTATCAGTGCGATGATTGCTATTCGGGAAGAGATCCGCAAAGTGGAAAGTGGTGACTGGAGTAATGAAGATAATCCTCTGATCAATGCGCCCCACACTATGGCAGATCTGGTTGAAAGTGACTGGCAGCACCCATACAGTCGCGAAGAAGCCATGTTTCCGATCAACGATACGACAGCAAGCAAGTACTGGCCCACTGCCAACCGGATAGATAACGTTTACGGTGATCGTAACTTTATCTGCTCCTGCCCTTCTATCGACAATTATAAGTAAACAGACCAGACAAGCAGGGTAAAAAGTGTGTACTCTCACTCTTTACCCTGCTGCTTCATCAATGTTCCATTAAACTTCAGAGGGATTGTGAAGGTATGGAAAGTGTGTCTGAGGTGATACTGGTCGAAGTTCCCCCATATCGACACCTGATTCTTCAGGCTCTGAAGGCAGCATAGAGTATTCCTGTAATTCATCAGCACTCATTCCGTCCAAATCACAGTTCTCTACTATCTCCCCCAAATCAAAAGGTGTTTTTAATCTCTCTTCAGCTTCTTCAGCCGCTCGAAAAACATCAAACAACTCAGCTTCGGCTGGGTTATTAAGGTATGGAAAACAACTCAACGGTGAAACGGGTATAAACTCTTTATATGGACCAAGCTTTGCTGCTTTTTCCTTGTACTTTTGCACCTTTACAGGAAACTCTGCCCTATACCAACCTTCGCAAAGCATTCGACCAGCCCGCTTTACCATGTTTGGTCGTAAATCACCTTCTTCTCCGAAATAAATATCATCCATCCATTGGTCACAGGTCTCAAATTTTTCAGGCTGAGTGCTATTTTCATCTGGTCGCCTGACACTGCCTCTGGTTATTGTTTGCAAACTTTTAATAATGCCAAAAGAAAAATCAGCTATCGTTTTTTTAATCACCATTAAACAGTTCATGGCCTTCATTGAATTCCTGCCAACCCACCCACGAAACTCTTTCACTTTCCTGCCAAATACACAGCCACCAGAATTGACTCCAGCTGCTGCGATGTTTCTATTGCCATTCTGATATGGATGGTTCAACGGGCTGTGTCTATCATCTGACTGCAATGTATTCATATGCTCCCCTCCTCCTTTAAATTCAAGCCATAAATATTCACTTATATTGAAAGGGATATTCGATCAAACCGCTTAGAGATACACTGACAGAGCTGTCAATAACACTAACCATTTATTCTGCTCAGTGATTAATACAGAGGCATTGGCAACAGTGAAAAGCCTGAAACCAGAGAACAGTTAAAAACAATAATAGCTATAAAACCTGACAGACGCATAAACATCACTACACACCTTAAGGACGTCTTTGTAAGGTAAATATATCTTTATATTTTTTATCTACTGGCTTTCTGCTCTATATGGTTTCAGTCTGCGTCCATACTGCTATTCAATCGTTACTATTGCTGTCATTGCTGTCACCCATGCTGTCATTCTTCCGCTTGCCACTGCACTTTTACTCCGAAAATTGATCAAAGCTCATAATAAAACCCGGAGACAGGCAATGCTAAACGGAACCCCAGCACTTGGCGCAACAGTCAATTTGATTACACCTCATGACAAACCAGTGGGAAGAGGGCGTGGCAGGTCGAGTGGTGCTGGAAGAACTGCATCAACAGTACCTCGACCAGGCGGTCTATCAATACAAACCGGGGGGAAACCTAAGGATATTGTAAAAACGGACATCAGCCATCGTACACCTCAGACAACATCAAAAATGCCTTCTGCAGCTTTCAGGGCTCATGCAGAGACAGTTATCCAGGAACTGGGTAGCCTTCAATACAACAGGGAAGAACCTTTTTCAGCCTGTATTCTCATTGGCAACCAGTACAAAACATTGCTTACAAAATGCCAGGTACCCTCTGATGACTCTGAATATTTAAGATCCATATTCAGAGAAAAATTTGTTGAGTGTCTGAGCCCCCTCATTACATTCATTGAAGAAGAGATTCACTGCCAGAGAGGTCGTCTCTATCTCCACCCGCTCATTCAGGTATTTAGCCACAGCTCCATCCTGATGAAAAAAACCGGGTGGTCTCACCCGATCTTCAAAAAAGCCTCTGCCAAGTTACATGAGTTCGTACAAAAGGAACTGGAATATATTCAATTTCGTCAGAAATTCAACGACAGAAGACATCTGGATGAAGCCATTCGAGGACTGGAAAAATTACTGGCCCCAGATGGTATTTGCCTGAATAGGCACTATTTCACTAAAGAAAAATATGACGAGTACAGAGCAGAACTGGAAATTTGCAGAGCTCCGCCAAGATCAAGAAGACTGCAACCCGGAAGAATTCAGAGTACTTTTTCAAGCTACATAGCAAACGGAAAGCTGCTAGAAGCCGGTAAGTTTGTCGTCAAAAACGATGGCACTTTTCTCGAAGCAAGGATGGTAAGAGATATACTCCGTCATGACCTTGAAGAAATCACCGAAATGATCAAAGGAGATTTATCTCACGCTGAAAAGCTTATATTACTGCAGGCCCTCAGCAAATACGCAAAAGAATTTTACCCCGTCATACAACACATACCCTGTATTATCAAAAGTCTGAGACTCTTATGCTCCAGCCTCGTCGAACAAACATATGTGACAATTATTGAGGGACAAAAGCTTCAGCATAAACTTGAGTCAAATGCTGTTCGCATGATCAGCTGGTTGGAAAAAAACAACCTATTGACCAACACTTGCCGACAATTAATGACTGCGGCAGAAGCTACCCCTGGTCAGTTAAAAGTCAGTACTGAAACACTAGAATTGTCTTATGAAGAAATTAATAGTCGCATTAACGAAGTCTTCCTCTGCTTCCCTAAGGATCAAACATTGAGAGAAACCAGTAAAGGACTAAAACTGATAGCTCCATTACTGCAGAATAAGGCCGCCATCCTTACCTATAGCTGGGGACAAAGATTCAAACAGCGTTTAGAAAATATGGAGACAATTGCTTTTACAGAATGCTTCTTACCCATTCTTAAAGAGAGAGATAGAGCCGCTAATGCAGGTGCAAATTACGAGGGTCAGATTGTTCGAATGGAAAAGTATTTGTCAAGGTGCATCGAAAGTCAGGAGTTTATTTCAGCTCTTAAGCCAAAACAATTAAAAAACTGGCAACTAACGGCCTGCAAGATCTGGGCACAAGGCCTGACCAGATTGAAAGAAAAAACAATTCTGGTTGAAGATGATATTGATTTCATATTAGAACTACAAAAGCAGGCTCCAGAATTACCTTGTGGCTTCACTCGAACCCGTTTTTTACAAGCTGTTGATAATTTGTCCAGAATGGCTTCTGAAAGCAAGGAAGTACGGCCGAAGCTTGCAGAAAAACTGAAAACGATCATGGACTGGTGTAACGAGTTAACCTCAATACACGGCTGTAAACTTCAGGATCGTGAGCAGAGACTCATACAAAGGATTCACCAAAACCTCAATGGATTTACTGGCCGCCCTCACATAGCCGCGGCTGTGACCAAACTATTACCTAACGAGGCAACAGTTTGTACACAGATACGTAAACCTGCATGCACTCAACAAGATCTTCATAGTACGCCCTCTGAGCATTCTCGAGACAGTGGCCATCGCATTATTAAGCAACTTGCTACTTCTGGTGCAGTTCCCAGTCAAAAGCGACCACTGCCGCTGGCAGACATCGCCGGGAAGCTACTGACGGTTGCCGAACTTGAACAAACATTGTTACGCGAAGCGTCAACAGAAGCTCAATCTGACACGTTACTTGCCGCTGCCGTGCCAACGTTCTTTCTACTACCTGTAGTGATAGTGCCTGTCCCGGTATTCTACGTCACCGTGCAGGATCCTACTAAAACGCTATCAACTGAACTGACTCGAACCTTTAATCAGCTGGCATCGGCTGTGAACATTTATCAGCAGCAATACCGTTCAAACAGCATTGATTTCAGTGCATTTCTTTATAACATTCAGGAAGGTATCAGAGAAATTTATCAGATTCTTTCCCAGGCTTCCTACGAACAGAGCACTCGCGCTGCTTTGTTTAATGCTTTTCAGCAATTTCTTTATCAAGATGACGGTGGAAGTATTGCCGACGCTATTGAAAAACTGCTCTGCCAGCACCTTCAGGAAGGGCAGGTTCTTGAATATTTTCAGCTGAAGTACATGGCAACACTGCTGTATAAACTCAGGGCACAATTGGGTCTTTCTGCCCCTGAATCCCATGTTGTGTTTGAAGGCCACCCTGGAAGGTAGGTGGCTTAATCACTGCATTTGAATTGAAATGCCAATACCGTATCAGCAGGGTATGATCGTCAACTTCTCTCTGAGTATTTTCAGTGAAATATTGACTATCATCAGGAAATCTCTAACTATTCCTCCAAAGACGTTCAACTTACCTGCATTCGATAGATCAAGTCACCCGACTCAATTACTATGAGAGAAAAGTATAAAAATAAGAGAAGAGTAATGCTAGAACGCCATCTTCAAGTCATAGAGTCATCCATTAAGTCAGCCATTGAAAAAGACGGAATCGAGAAACTTTCCAGCCGACTGTTTGATCGTCTTTTTGACTACTATCCGGAAACAAAGTCTCTGTTTGATATCAGCAGCATTCCCGTACTGGCCCCTCGAAAATTTCAGCTGTTACTTGACCTGATCGTTGATACTCTGAAGCACCCTGGTTATGCAGAGTCAGCCGTTGCCGATGAAGCTATCCGGCACAGCATCTATGACCTGAAACATAAAGAATATTATTTTATCCTGATGGAAACCGTTCCTCTCTGCTTGAAACACTCGCTGAAGGAAGTATGGACGGCAGAAACCGAAGAGTGCTGGAATGACACGGTGAGTGGTCTGAAGGGTTTATTCCATAAAGCAATTCTGGAGCATGAGCTATGAACATTCCTTATTCTAGTCAGTAACCGCTGACTCCAGATACGAAAAAGCCCACAAAAATGTGGGCTTTTTCTGCTAAAATTTGATGTTCAGTCAGATCACCAAATTATATAACCATTGGAGCAAAGACAAATCCAAACGCTACACAGAGTGTAATACAGATAGTACCTGGCACGAAGAATGGGTGGTTGAATACCAGCTTACCGATTCGTGTGGAACCTGTGTCGTCCATTTCAACCGCTGCCAGCAGGGTTGGGTAGGTTGGCAGTACAAACAGTGCAGATACTGCAGCAAAAGAAGCGATCGCAGTCACCGGATCAACCAGAGCCAGAGCCGCAGGCATCAGAGCACGAGTGGTCGCAGCCTGAGAGTAAAGCAGCATGGAAGCGAAGAACAGGCAGACAGCCAGCAACCAAGGGTAGTCGTTCAGAATATCGCCGGACAGTTCTTTGATCTCGTTGATGTGGGCACCTACAAAGGTGTTACCCAGCCATGCCACACCCAGCACACAGATGCAGGCACTCATACCGGACTTGAAGGTCTGGGCATTGATGATCTCGGCAGAGTCAATTTTGCACAGCATGGTGATGAACGTTGCCGCCACCATCATGAAGACCATAATTGCAGAGTTACGTGGCAGAACCGGATTCTCGATCAGGGCAACTGTGCTACTGATAGCTGTCGCATAAAGAACCACCGCCAGAATACTGATACCGAAGATAGCAACAGACAGAGCTGCACCAGGCTTGGTTTCCTGACGCTCTTTGGTTTTACGCAAAGATACCATGCCCGCTTTCAGGCGCTCCTGATAAATCTCGTCCTTATCAAGGTCTACACCCAGAAAGTTGCAGACTACAGCAGTCAGCATGATAGCAGCGTAGGAAGTAGGAATGCAGATCGCCAGCAATTGCAGGTAACCGATGCCCATTGGCTCAAGGAGACCACTGAATACGACAACCGCCGCAGATACAGGAGACGCTGTGATGGCAATCTGAGAAGCAATAACCGCAATACTCAGCGGACGGGATGGACGAACACCGTTCTCTTTCGCTACTTCAGCAATAACCGGCAAAGTGGAGTAAGCAGTGTGACCAGTACCCGCCAACAGCGTCATCACATAAGTAACGGTTGGTGCCAGAAAGGTAATGTACTTTGGCTTGCTGCGCAGAATTTTTTCTGCCATCTGAACCAGATAATCCAGACCACCAGCAACCTGCATGGCAGCAACTGCGCCAATAACGGACATGATGATCAGAATAACATCAACAGGTATTGAGCCCGGCTCCATGCCAAGACCCAGCGTGAGAACAAGAACACCTACAGCACCGGCGAAGCCTACACCAATACTGCCAAGACGAGCCCCCAGAAAAATGGCTCCAAGAACCACTGCTAATTGAACCCAAAGCATAATTTACTTCCCCTGAAACAAAGTTACTTTGTGGCTGTACTTTCAAGTGTTCAGACAAACATCATCAAATATTAAGCTGCTCTCCGCTCGCCTGTGGCAATCAAAGAGCTATTGATTTCGTATGTCCGGCTACCTTTAGTCAGCCAGTAAAAAATCGATGGTTCAATATTATTAACTTATGTAACAAAAAATAATCGCTTATTATACTAACTATCTAATGCTTACCCCTATCAAAGCCAAGCTCCACACCTACAGCAAAAATATAAAAACCTATTTATCCTAGACCTTATTTCGCATAGCAACAAAAAAGCAAAACAAACACCTATTCAGTAAACTATTTAACTTATTCACTTAATTAAACATACAAGACTTAACAGGTAAATTCCTGGTAAAACTCAGCGAGCACTTTTCGTACACAGACTCCTATGGCTTTGTATTGGGCTAACGTCAGATTGGCCAGAGATACTCGAACAGCGGGCTTTTTAACGTCGAACCCTTCCCCTGGCAGCAAAACCACACCCGTTTCATCTGCAAGAGTCAGTAGTAACTCACTGCAGCTGTGTCGCTCGATAAACCATGCGGAAAACTGCTCGTTGTAAAGAGACGTCGCCAGTTGCTGCAGATCAAGCAGCGTGTAATAGCCCACTAACTCAGCCCCTTTTGGCTCTTCAATTCCGATACTTTTATAAAGTGTTGTCAGTCGACTGCGTATCAGTCTTTGCGCTTCTCTTTGATAAACACCTTCACTGTCAATCAAACTGGACAGAGCAAATAACACCATTTGCAGTTGCTGCGGTGTAGAAAGTCCTGCACTGTGATGCAGTGCCACTGCACGACTGTCTGCCACCATCCGGTCAATAAAGTCACTCTCCTGCCCTGCTCTGAAAACCGTTCTGTAACGACTGCGCCTCTGACCTGTGGCGAGATTTCGATTGAACAGGCTCTGCTTATGAATGGCGATAACGCCAAGCCGCCAGCCAGTACAACCAAAGTACTTGGAAAATGAATAAACACAGAGGGTATTTTCAGGGCAGACTTTGAACAGCGAACAGAAATTGTCAGCAAAAGGGCCGTAAACATCGTCGGTTACGATAATCAAATCAGGTCGATCTGTTTCAACCAGCAGCTTTATTTTGTTCAAGGATTCCCGAGACAGTGAAAAAGACGACGGGTTAGCTGGATTAACAAGACAGAGCATTTTAATAGCGGGGTTAGCCAGCTTCCTCACTACCTCATCACTGAGCTGCCATTCGCCGGAGTCAGTAGTTACCAACTCATTGACGTACAGCTTGTAATCATCCAGCTCAGGTATTTCCAGATAAGGAGCAAAAACCGGTGTCACAATAGCGATAAAGTCCCCTTTACCAAGAAACTGATTGGTTTTCAGTGAGTGAAAGAGATAACTCATGGCAGCTGTACCACCTTCAGTAGCAAACAGCCTGAAATCACCACCGTTAGTACTGCCTGCCATTAGCTCCTGTTGAAGATACTCCTTCACAACAGCTTCTGAATACTTCAGCATCGAAACCGGCTCAGGGTAATAACAACCCAGTGCAGCATTAACCATTTCGAACAGAAAGGCTTCCACTTCAATTCCCAAATGGTCATTCACCAGACAAAGGGCTGCACGAATAAAATTCATTCCTGAACTGTCATGATGATTCTGCATATAAGATTCAAAACGCCCAAGAATTCCACTGGCTTCTGGCAGACCACCAAAACCACTGTGAAGAAAGGAATAAGAACGCTCTGCTTCCTGTAAGGCAAATTCAGAGAGTTGAAGAAAAGCCCTGCGTGGGGCAATGGCCAGGAAATTTGGATTCCCACGACCCGCATTGAGCATCATTCGGTCAGCATGAGAGCTGGCAAGATCCAGTAACTGATCCTTAAATTCAAAAGGGCTGAGCACACTACTATCTTTTACAAACAGATCCGAGGTTGCCATAGGGTCACTCCTGTCAGTCGGTGATTCTAAAAATAGACTGAGCCAGTTAGAATAGACGCTGCTTTAACAGGAGTTTTTATGACCGCAGAGCGCAACAACAAAGCCGTAGGGCCTGCTCCGGTATGGCGTCGGTTTGCCGCCATCCTTTACGACAGCTTTTTAGTACTGGCGATTATGTTTCTTGTGGGCTTCATTAATCTGGGTATCCAGATGCAAATTTATGGCAGTGAAGAACTCAAGGCTATGACCGAGAGTGGCCAGTCAGTGGGCGGACCGGCCTTCTATATAGTGCTCTTTCTGACTATTTTCAGTTTTTTCGCTTTCTTCTGGTCCAGGCGAGGTCAGACGTTGGGAATGCAAGCCTGGAAGCTTCGTATTCTGAGCGAAGAAGGCAATTACATCACGCTTCAGCAATGCCTGGTTCGCTGGTTTATTGCGATCCCTTCACTGCTTCTTGGTGGCCTGGGTATTTTCTGGAGCCTTTGGGACAAGGAAGGTTGCAGCTGGCAGGATCGTCTTTCCGGCACCCGTACACTCTATATACCGGCAAAGAAATAAAATCAGTGTGTAGTCACACGTAGTCGAATATTAGATTGTCATTCCCCCGCTTACTGCGGGGAAATGACATAAGAATTTATTTATCTGAATACTTACTTCAAGACAAGCCTGATGCATTTCGGGTTTGTCTAGATTATGTAAATGCCGATAAATTGTAGGCACTTTTACCTAGCCGAATTATAATTGCATCTGGAACCTGATTTGAGAAAAACAATCAGGCATTTTTACAGGTTCACACCATCTTTCAGGAAAGCATCATGTTTATTTTGCTGCTAGATCGGCTGATGAAAAGAGCAACTCAACTGCTCAAAAACATCTCTTTAGAAGGTAGAGTCGTACCGGAAAGCAAACTTCTGGTTCGAGCAGAAATAAAACTCAAAGACTCAACTCAGTCGACGCGAATACCTGCCCGAAAAACTCGTTACCCTCACTGATTTTCTCAGATACCCAGCTTTCTTTTGTTCAGAGCTACTCAGAACAAAAATCCCACAGGCATTAACATGAACAACAAATAATGCTTGTGGGATAACAAGCTTCCACCCGACTTATACCAGAAAAGGCTTACGCTGCCCGCCAGAGCAACAACCAACCAACAAAGATACAAATCATCACCGGCAGCATCACCGAGATCAGTGGCGGGAAGCCAAACACCAGACTGGATGGTCCCAATAGGTTCTGAATAATCATAAAGGCGACACCGGTAATCACGCCGGAGAAGATTCTGAAGCCCATACTTACGGAACGCAGTGGTCCGAAAACAAAGGATATGCCTACCAGCACCAATGAGAACACCGACAATGGTTGCAACGCCTTGGTCCAGAACGCCAGCGAGTACTCGCCTGTATCCAGCCCCTGTTCTTTCAAATACTCGGTATACGTGTGCAGGCCAGAAATAGACAGAGCATCAGGCCTTACCACTACGACCTTTAGCAGAGTCGTCGTTAGACTCGTTTCCCAGGGCATAGTCGTTGCACTGCTGGAAATAATTCGGTCACCTACCTTTCGGCTACTGGTAACATCTTCCAGAATCCAGTGATCCTGTTGATAGATAGCACGCTTGGCAAAAGAGCTTTCAATGAGTTTTTTATTGTCATCAAAAACAAAACGACTGACGCCGTAGAGCACACCATTAGGCTCAACAGCATTGAAGTACATGTATTCATTGCCTTCACGATGCCAGACACCTTCGCCCGAATACTCACCATTGGTGGAGCGGGCAATCGCTTTACGGGTCTCGGCAATCTGTTCAGTCATCGGCGCAACATATTCACCCAGGGTGATACCAATGACGACCAGCAACAGTGCTGGCTTCATAATCGACCAGACCATACGCCAGAGGGAAACACCTGAGGCTCTCATAACCACCAGTTCACTGTTAGCAGCCATGGAGCCCAGACCCGCCAGACAGCCAATCAGTGCTGACACAGGAATGAACTCATAGATCTTCTTTGGAATCATCAGCAGGGTGTAAACGATAACATCCATAAACTGGTAGTTGCCGCGCATATCATCCAGCTGAGCCAGAAAAGAGAACAGCGATTCCAGCACCACCAGAATAATCAGCACCATCACCATGGCGGCAAAAACATTCCATGCGATATATCGGTCCAGCTTACGCATTGAGTTTTCTCCGTGCCATGCTCTTCCTAGACAAAAGTGTTAATACTGAATCCTTAAAATAAACGCCCAACGCTAATAAGAGGAAAGCCCCATGCACCGGCCAGAGACCTATGCTCGGTGGCAACCTCCCTTCATCAATCATACCTCGGGTGGAAATCAGCAGAGACAGATAAAGCAGATAGGTTAATACGCCGGGCAACAGTTTTACAAAACGTCCCTGCCTTGGGTTAACTTTGGCCAGTGGCACCGCCAGCAATACCAGAATAGGAATCAGCAGTGGCATCGAAAAGCGCCATTGCAATTCGGCTTTGTGCTCACGGGTATCGGACGACAACAGCTGACTGGTCGGTAACGCCTGCTCGCGGGTAATCTCCTGAGAAACCTTGCTGTTCTGCATTCGAATACCGTAAGTTTTATACTCGGTTTCTCGAACTTTGAGACCACCGGGGCTTAGGTCATAACGAATACCATCATTAAGAATCAGGTATTTTGTCTGCTCGGATTCCGTGTTGGAAATTCTGCCAGAGTCAGCCAGTACCAGAGAAATCGAGCCACCGTCGGGGTCCGTCGCACCCTGAGCAATAAAAACACCTTCCATTTTCTGATTATCATCAGTCAGGGTTTCGGTATAAGTCACTCGATTGGTACCAGAGAAGGTCTGAAAGCGGCCGGGCACCAATGTATCGAATTCGGTTAATGAGTCCTGCTTGGCCCAGATGGCCTCAACCTTTTGCAACCCCTGAGGAGCAACGAACAGACTGAGCAGGCCGACAAGTAGCATAACGCCCAGTGCAGGCACCATAGTCATCTTTAATAACTGATTCTGGCTCAGACCACAGGCACTCATAATGGTCATTTCGTTCTCGACATAAAGTCGGCCGTAGGCCATAACTATGCCAAGCAGCAAGCCAAGTGGAATAATCATCACCAGAAATTCCGGCATCCGATAGCCCATAATGGCAAACAGAAAGTTAGCGTTAAGCGTACCGTTGGCCGCCTGGGCCAGGTAATTTACAAAACGCCCACTCATAATGATAAGGAGTACGACGCCAGTCACTGCCAGGGTTACCTGCAGCATCTCTTTGGCGAGGTATCGAAAGAGGATCGAAGGCATGTTCAGTGGTCACTGTTTTCCGATAGATCATGATGGACTGGCCTTGAAAGCCACAGGTCAGTCCCTGATCTTAATTTAATCGGCCACCTGCATTGATGCTTGGTAGCTCTCTGTATTCAGGATACTATCTATAATGTGCTATCTACAATGTGCTATCTGCAAAGTATTAGCTACAAAGTACTATCTACAAAATATTACCTACAAAGTATTTCAAACAGGGACAAAATTCGCCTGAATCCATTCACATAGGGCGCAGACTCTGTTCAAATACTTATATCAGGCAATTATCTATTAAAGCCGTTCGAGTTTATAGCCGTCTTTTTTCAAAATCGTTTCTTAACTTCTGCTCTCAGGAGTCATTCTTGATTTATTTTCAGAGTCATTAAACATTCTGGCTATAACCCTGACGGTTGACCTTCATGGTTCAGACAACTTGCCTGTTAAGTGTGTAAGTATGTAGACACACTTAATCGAATATAAATGGCTGTATCCCTGCCGGTGGCGGTGATACAGCTTGTGAATTCATATGTTCGGGTACTTAAACGCACGTACTTGAATATCTGATTGTTCAAAACAGGAGCAACTATGCAATTCGTAATTAAAAGTGGCGCAGTTGAAAAGCAGAAAACTGCCTGCCTGGTTCTGCCGGTTCAAAAGGCAAAACTGTCTGATTCCGCTCAGGCGATCAATGACGCAGGCGAAGGTGCTCTGGCCGCAATCCTGAAGCGTGGCGACCTGTCTTTCAAAGCAGGCAAGACCCTGTTGCTGCAACACTCTCCGGAAACAGCTGCAGATCGCATGCTGCTGGCAGCTCTGTCTGAAAAGGCTGAAGCCATCTCCGAAGCTGACTTTATCAAGATGGCCAAAGCAACCGCGGCCAACCTGAAAGGTCTGACGGCCAAAGACGCGACTATCGCCCTGGAAGGCGTTGAAGTTAAAGGCCGTGATATTCAGTGGCAAGCTCGCCAAATGGTTGAAGCGGTTATCTACGAATTCTACCGCTTTGTAGAATACAAGAGCGAAGCCGGTGAAGCACCAGCTCTGACCAAGGTTACCCTGCTGGTTGACCGCAAGCACACCGACGAAGCCTCTGCCGGTAAAGACCAGGGCCTCGCTATTGCTGAAGGCCGTAACCTGGCTCGTCGTCTGGGCGATATGCCGGGCAATGATTGCCACCCTACTTACCTGGCCGAACTGGCTAAGGAAATGGCCAAAGGTCAAAGCAAGCTGACCACCAAGGTTCTTGGTGAAGCTGAAATGACCAAGCTGGGCATGCACTCCCTGCTGTCTGTCGGTCAGGCTTCCGTTCAAGAATCCCGTCTGATCATGATGGAATACAAAGGCGGCAAGAAAAACGACGCTCCTGTTGTTCTGCTGGGTAAAGGTATTACTTTTGACACCGGCGGTATCTCTCTGAAGCCAGGCGCTGGCATGGACGAGATGAAATACGACATGTGTGGTTCTGCCAGTGTCTTCGGTGCCATGCAGGCTATCGTTGCCATGGGTCTGGAAATGAACGTCGTTGGTATGGTAGCTGCGGCTGAAAACATGCCAGCTGGCAATGCTTCCCGTCCGGGCGACATTGTTAAGTCCATGTCCGGCCAGACCATTGAAATCCTGAACACCGATGCCGAAGGCCGTCTGGTTCTCTGCGACGCTCTGACCTACGCTGGCGAAACCTACAAGCCAAAGGCCATTGTTGATATCGCTACTCTGACCGGCGCCTGCATCATTGCTCTGGGCCACCACATCACCGGCCTGATCTCCAACAACGATGATCTGGTTGATGAACTGATGACGGCTTCTAAGGATGCTGCTGATAAAGCATGGCAGCTGCCAATGGGTGAAGAGTTCCAGGCTCAGCTGGACTCCAACTTTGCAGACATGGCTAACATCGGTGGACGCCCTGCCGGCACCATCACTGCGGGTTGCTTCCTGTCACGTTTCGTAGAAGACACGCCTTGGGCTCACCTGGATATTGCTGGTACAGCATGGACATCCGGTAAAAACAAAGGCGCAACGGGTCGCCCTGTGCCTATGCTGGTTCAATATCTGCTGAACCAACTGGAGAAATAAATCTCTGACTGATTTTTTCAGCGGATTTTTCTCTAACAACAAAGTGAAGATGTTGATTTCATCTTCACTTTGTTTCCTTTCTCTGCGCCCACCCCTTTCCTGTCAGCCCCAATATCTTTAAACTCTATCGTTTATAACCAATGAGTTTGCAACCACTTCCGGTCGCTGCATGGGTCAGGATAACCGCATACAATGCAAGTCACTTTTTATCTGTTACAACAGCAGTCAAGTCAGGCAGTCAAAAGCTTCGTCTGCAAGTTGACAGAAAAAGCCTGGACGTCAGGTATGAAAGTGCATATCCACACTGACAACCAGATTCAGTCAGAAACCTATGATCGTTTACTGTGGGAGTGGCGGGAAGACAGCTTTATTCCCCATGAAATCAAAAAGCAAAATAATAACGATGACCAAAACAGCATCAGCACACCGGTGACGATCAGCCACATTAACCCCGGCAAACCTGAAGAGAATACACTGCTGATTAATATGGCAAGAAAAATACCAGCCTTTTACCGTGACTTTGACCGCACCTGCGAGGTGGTGGACAAGAGCCCGGGACCGGTTGAGATTCTCAGAGAAAAATTCAAAGCCTACCAGAAGGATGGCATCAAACCTGAAGCCCACGATATAGCTGCGGGTAAACGATTATGACTACAGAAAGCACCCACGGATTACTGGACGAGCTGGAACGACTGCGTCAACTGCTCAGAGAAGAAAAAGACCGAAGCGACCTGAATCAGCATATTCCGGTACTGACCGATGTTGCGGAAGGTCTGGCTACGGGCACTGAACACCTGTCAGCTGCCCGTTTTACTCCGAATACTGTAACCGGCACTATGGCAAGCCTTACATCAGTCAATGCTGAACCCGGCTTACGTACTCAGCTGAAAAATCAGGCTCAGCTGGTCATTCAGGAAATCATCGACGAAGAGCTGGTGCGTGTTGAAAGCCGTCTGAATCGTGAACTGAATAGCTATCTCGAGCACTGGCTGAATCAGCAGGAACTCACAAAAAGCTGATACCTCTATGCAAACACCGTACCCTGCGGTGTTTGCAGTCCTCACCAGCCATCAGACTACCGGTAATTAACCAGTAACACTGCCTCACCCTTTCTTGTATAATTCGCGGTTTAGTTCAGAACCAGTCGAATCCTGAAGTTATGGAAAAAACATACAACCCACACGCTATTGAGCGCAGCCGGTATCAGACCTGGGAAGAGAAAGGCTATTTTGCCCCTTCCGGTGAAGGTGATTCTTACACCATTATGATTCCGCCGCCCAACGTGACTGGTAGTCTGCATATGGGCCACGCCTTTCAGGATTCCATTATGGACGCCCTGATTCGTTACCAGCGCATGAAAGGCAGCAACACGCTCTGGCAGGTCGGTACCGACCACGCCGGTATTGCTACCCAGATGGTTGTGGAACGTAAAGTTCAGGCCGAAGAAGGCAAGACCCGTCACGACTATGGTCGTGATGCGTTCACCGATAAAATCTGGGAATGGAAAGAAGAGTCCGGCGGTAACATTACCCGCCAACTGCGTCGTCTGGGTGCTTCCGTAGACTGGGACAACGAACGTTTCACTATGGACCCGGGTTTCTACAAGGCGGTTCAGGAAGTCTTTATCCGTCTGCATAAGGACGACCTGATCTACCGTGGCAAACGTCTGGTGAACTGGGACCCGAAACTGCACACCGCTATTTCCGACCTGGAAGTGGAAAACAAAGACGTCAATGGCCACATGTGGCACTTACGTTATCCACTGGCTGACGGTGAAACGACCTCTGAAGGCAAAGACTACATTGTTGTCGCAACTACCCGTCCGGAAACCATGCTGGGTGATACCGGTGTTGCTGTAAACGCTGAAGATGAGCGTTACAAGGCTCTGATTGGCAAAGACATCCTGCTACCACTGGTTAACCGTCGTATTTCCATTGTCGCTGACGAACACGCTGACATGGAAAAAGGCACGGGTTGTGTAAAGATCACGCCAGCTCACGACTTCAACGATAACGAAGTCGGCAAGCGCTGCAACCTACCCATGATCAACATCATGACCCTGAATGGCGACATTCGCGATCAGGCAGAAGCGTTTAATACTGACGGCACAGTTAACAACGAGATCGATACTCATATTCCTGAACAGTATCGTGGTATGGAGCGTTTTGCCGCTCGTAAACAGATCGTTGCTGACTTTGAAGCAGCCGGCCTGCTGGAAGAAATTAAAGACCACGATCTGACCGTTCCTTACGGTGACCGTTCCGGTGTCGTTATTGAACCTCTGCTGACAGACCAATGGTTTGTTCGTGCTGCGCCACTGGCAGAACCCGCTCTTAAAGCCGTGGAAGACGGTGAGATCCAGTTCGTCCCTAAACAGTACGAAAACATGTACTTCTCCTGGATGCGTGATATTCAGGACTGGTGTATTTCCCGTCAGCTCTGGTGGGGACACAGAATCCCAGCCTGGTACGACGACGAAGGCAATGTATTTGTTGGTCGTGATGAAGCTGACGTCCGTGAACAGAACAATATCCCGATTGACGTTGCCCTGAGACAGGATGACGATGTACTGGATACCTGGTTCTCTTCCGCACTCTGGACCTTTGGTACTCTGGGCTGGCCTGAAAACACTGAACGCCTGAAGACGTTCCACCCGACCGACGTTCTGGTGACTGGTTTTGACATCATCTTCTTCTGGGTCGCCAGAATGATCATGATGACCATGCACTTCATGAAAGACGAAGACGGTAAACCACAGGTTCCGTTCAAACACGTTTACATCACCGGCCTGATTCGTGATGAAAGCGGCGACAAGATGTCCAAATCCAAGGGTAACGTGCTTGACCCTCTGGATATGATTGACGGTATTGAACTTGAAGATCTGGTTGAGAAGCGTTGTGGCAACATGATGCAGCCTCAACTGGCCGCCAAGATTGAAAAGCGTACCCGCAAGGCGTTCCCGGAAGGCATTTCTGCTCACGGTACCGACGCTCTGCGTTACACCCTGTACTCACTGGCCTCCACCGGCCGTGACATCAACTGGGACATGAAGCGTCTGGAAGGTTACAGAAACTTCTGTAACAAGATCTGGAACGCAGCCAACTACGTTGAGATGAACACCAAGGGTGAAGACTGTGGTCAGAACGGCGGTGACGTTGAACTGACTCTGGCTGATCGCTGGATCACTTCCCGCCTGCAGCGCGTTGAAGCTCAGGTTGAAAAAAATCTGGCTGACTTCCGTCTCGACCACGCTTCCCAGAATCTTTACGACTTTATCTGGAACGAATACTGCGCATGGTATCTGGAACTGTCCAAACCGGTTCTGTGGGATGAAGATGCGTCTGCTGAACTGAAACGCGGAACTCGTCGTACACTGGTTCGTGTTCTGGAAACCATCACTCGCCTGATTCACCCGTTCATGCCGTACATTTCCGAGGAAATCTGGCAGAATCTCAAGGCAGAAGCCGGTGTTGAGGGTGAAACCCTGATGACCCAGAGCTACCCGGTTCTGGATGAGAGTAAACTGGATGCACAGGCTGAACAGGATATCGAATGGCTGAAAGGCTTTATCACCGGTATTCGTAACATCCGAGCTGAACTGAACATTGGCCCGAACAAGGGACTGAACGTTCTGGTTCGAAGCCTGTCTTCTGACGATCAGCGTCGTTTGACTGACAATACCGCCTTCCTGAAATCTCTGGCGAAGCTGGATGATATTGCAGTTCTGGCCGACGGTGAAGACGCACCCATGTCGACCACTCAGCTGGTGGGCGAGATGGAAGTTCTGGTGCCAATGGCTGGCCTAATCGACAAAGAGAAGGAAGTTGCCCGTCTGAGCAAGGAGGTTGAAAAACTGAACAAGGAAGTGAGCCGCTTTGAAGGCAAGCTGTCCAACGAGAAGTTTATCAGCAATGCCAAGCCGGATGTGGTTGAAAAAGAGCGCGGTAAACTGAAAGATGCTTTGTCTGCCAGAGATCGTCTGGTTGAGCAACTGGAAGCGATTAAAGCTCTGTAAGACATAATCAAAAAAACCTGTTTGTCAGGCTTTCAGGTTATAAAAAAGCCCTCGCAACTGTGAGGGCTTTTTATTAGATATTTCTCTTATCAACTGTCAGACTTTTTGTTTCCACCTTCCCGCATCTGCTGCTGGCTAATCCAGTCACTTTCAAGACTAAGTAATTCCGAGAAAAGCTCAACCGTCCCTTCATTTAAACCATCATCTGCTGGTGGCTTACTTTGACGATTCTCTTCGATATGAATCAGTTCGTAATGATCGTGAACACGAAAAACTATATAACAGGATCGGAGATAGCGCCCTTTTGTAGCGCAGACGAGCTGAGGTAAAACTGCTGTTTCCTTGCCTGCCCAGACAGCAAGGGTATTCACAACAGCCTGTAATTTGTCTTGCAAAATGGCCAGATAACTTTGCCACTTTTCAACCACTGCGCTTTTAACAACAGTGCTTTTAACAGCAGCATTTTTATCAACAGGCATGGACTTCTTAACCATACTGCGTCCCTGATGAGTACGTCTTGAACCTGATTATAGGTAGATAACGAAACAGCTATATAGAGAAGAAATGAAAGGTAACGGAAGGGACGAGGAATGAGCCCGACTGTCAGCCGGACTCATTAACAGCAGGCAGGATTACTTGACTTCAAGCACCTGTTCTTCGATTTTCTGTTTCCAGATTTGTGGACCCGTGTGATGAACGGAATCACCCGTATGATCAACGGCTACAGCCACCGGCATATCTTCAACTTCGAACTCATAGATGGCTTCCATGCCCAGTTCAGGGAAGGCAACCACTTCAGCTCTTTTAACGGCCTGGGATACCAGATAAGCCGCACCACCTACAGCCATCAGGTAAACAGATTCATTATCCTTGATCGCCTGTATGGCCGCAGGACCACGCTCCGCTTTACCAATCATGCCAGCCAGACCAGCTTCCTCGAGCATTGCACGAGTGAACTTGTCCATACGGGTTGCTGTAGTAGGTCCAGCAGGGCCAACGATTTCATCACGAACCGGATCAACCGGACCAACGTAGTAGATAAAGCGACCTTTCATGCTGACCGGCAACTCTTCACCACGATCCATCATATCGATCATGCGCTTATGAGCCGCATCACGGCCGGTGAGGATCTTACCGGACAACAACAGGGTCTCACCCGGCTTCCAGCTCTTGATATCTTCTTTAGTGATGCCGTCAACATTAACCTTGCGAACACCTTCACTCATATCCATTGCAATTTCCGGATAGTTATCCAGACTCGGTGCTTCCTGGTAAACAGGGCCATTGCCATCCAGGGTAAAGTGAGCGTGACGGGTTGCGGCACAGTTAGGAATCATGGCAACCGGCAGTGACGCAGCATGAGTCGGGTAATCCTTGATCTTCACATCCAGGACCGTAGTCAGACCACCGAGGCCCTGAGCACCGATACCCAGACTGTTTACTGCATCCATCAGTTCAAGGCGCAGCTCTTCAACACGGTTTGAAGCACCACGTTCACGCAGCTCATGGATATCAATAGGATCCATCAGGGATTCCTTGGCCATCAGCATCGCCTTTTCCGGGCTACCGCCAATACCTATACCCAGCATGCCTGGTGGACACCAACCCGCACCCATGGTCGGAACGGTTTTCTTGACCCATTCAACGACATCATCGGAAGGGTTCAGCATCGCCAGTTTCGATTTATTCTCGGAGCCACCACCTTTGGCAGCCAGTTCAACTTCAACGGTATCGCCCGGCACCAGCCTCATGTGAATAACAGCCGGGGTATTATCTTTAGTGTTCTTTCGAGCACCAGCCGGATCTTCCAGTACAGATGCTCGCAGAACGTTCTCAGGATGGGTGTAAGCTTTACGAACACCTTCATTGACCAAATCTTCGAGGCAACGATCTGTTTCGAAACGAACATTCATACCTATTTTTAGAAATACCGTTACCATACCGGTATCCTGACAAATCGGGCGCTTGCCCATGGCACACATTCTGGAATTGATCAGAATCTGGGCCATTGCGTCTTTTGCCGCCTTTGACGGCTCGGTCTTCCAGGCTTCATGCACCGCCTGAACAAAGTCTACCGGGTGATAGCAGGAGATAAATTGCAGAGCATCCGCTACGCTCTCAATCAGATCATGTTCTTTAATTACAGTCATTGGCTCCCACTCCCATGGTCTCATCTCTGACCGGGTTTCTGGTATCTCACTTATTATGTGATGATCCAAAAACAAACCTAGGTCATCTGTCTTCTTGTTTTTTATCGCTACTTTATTGCAACTTGATTGCTGTAGATATAGATGACAACAGCAAGGCAATCGGGGCCCTTTATATCCCCTCCCCAAATGCTGGAGCGATTATACCAATCCTTAGCAGTGGAAAACATTATTCCTCAGCATTGATCAGTACATTTTTGTTACCGATTTGAACGAACCATTCTCTCACCGGCAAATCCTCTGATAGACTGTGGTTATGCCGAAAATAACCATTGCTAGCCGACAACTGCAGGCCGACAGTGATACATGCCTGCTCGATAGCCTGCTCAGTCAAGGTGAGAAAATACCTTACTCCTGTCGCTCAGGTGTCTGCCATGCCTGTATGCTTCAATCTGATGGCGGCAAACCTCCTCTGCAAAGCCAACTATTACTTCCCAGAGAAAAAGCTAGCGCTCAGTATTTTCTGGCCTGTCAGTGTTACCCGACAGATGATATGACTGTTTCCCTGCCCGAGAACAAACCTATTTCAGCGATCATTACCGCGATCGAAAAACCGGAAAGTACACTAGCGGTTTTAACGCTGTCTCCAAGGCAGCCGCTATCCTACCAACCAGGCCAGCATCTAAACATTTCTGCCAATCAGCGACTAAGTAAAGATTGCTATCTCGCATCAAGCCCAATTGATAGCCAGCCCATGATTTATATACGACGAAAGGTTGGAGATTCATTCAGCACCTGGGCACATGAAGTCGCCAGAGTCGGAGATAAAATTCAACTGGGGCAGCCACAAGGAATTGGCATTAATGTTGAGACGATGAACAGGCAACTTCATCTAATCTGCCATGAAAATCACCTTGCCCCAATGGTTGCAGTGATTAAGCACTGCAGCCTGTTAAAGCCTGACGCAAAAGTAACCTTGTACTGTTTTTATACGGGTTCCACCGCACCTGATATTAAGCATTTCTTTGAGAAACTGTCGACACAGTACAAAAGCTTTTCATACCATTTTCTCAAGAGCCATGAAGCAGGAAAAATTGCAGACACAGTTGCTGATTTAGCGGCTGACGTAACTTCTGACGTGGCTTCTGACAAGAGCGAGTCTGAACTGATTATTTCAGGGAAACGGAACTTTATTGCCACACTCGAAAGCCATGGCCTTAATATTCGATCCGCTCTCAAATTACTGCCAATAAAGGAACGAACTCTTCGTTGAGTTGTCAGTTCCTGTTAATCTATAGCCATTTTTGTTTCATCTAATTCATCAGAGCTAATAAGACCAATGAGCATGCAGGAAAAAGTCAGTGATAAACTGACCAGTG
This sequence comes from Endozoicomonas sp. OPT23, assembly GCF_009653635.1. GTDB lineage: Bacteria > Pseudomonadota > Gammaproteobacteria > Pseudomonadales > Endozoicomonadaceae > Endozoicomonas_A. The sequence goes on from NZ_PPFD01000006.1 coordinate 578,979, forward strand.
AGTTCTCCCCACTGTTTATTCAGGTTGAGAACGAAAGTCATATGCATAATGTGCCACCTAACTCTGAAACCCACTTCAAGGTCGTACTGGTTAGCGAAGCCTTTCAGGCCAAGCTCCCCGTTAAACGTCATCAAATGGTTTACAAATTACTGTCAGAGGAAATGCAGGCAGGTATACATGCGCTGGCTCTTCATACCTATACCCCAACTGAATGGGAACAACGTCAAAACAACAGTCCAGACAGTCCAAACTGTATGGGTGGCGGTAAATAAAGGATTAACCAGTCGTGTGCGGTGGAGCCCAGTTCAACATTGATGGTCAAACCATCAAAACCTACTTTCCGAACCCAAAAGCCAGACTGCCAGTTCTGACCCGTAAAGGTGAACAAATACTGGTACCCTGGGGGAGAAGAGAAATCCAGCCTGGGCAAACACCCCAGGGCGGCTGGGCTCGACTGGAATCCATAAAAAGCGGTATCTGGCATCGTTTTCAGCCACGACCGGTAAAGATCATTATTGATGCTTTTATGGAGAAGGATATTACTGGAGAAAGCCACTGGTTTGAACTGAACCACCAGCAGTTTATACAAGGATTGATTGCGACGGACGGGCCTTTTACACGACTCTACGTTGTCACTGAAGACAACCCGGAAAGTTGTCACAAAAGCGGCCGCTGGCCAAGAGTCCTTAAATCCGAACAGATACTCCCAAGACCCACCAGCGGACTATTTTAAAGCCGTTTCACCAATTTATTTGGACACTGACGTGTGCAAACCACACTCACGATGACCATGTACTTTGGTTGGATCGTAATAGTCTTCTTCGATGGGAAGATCATTCTCAACCAGGTACTCTTCAATATCCAGCTCCGTCCAGTTCAGCAGTGGTGCTACACGGTAGAAGCCGTCTTTAGTCGCACTCAGAACCTCAAGCCCCTGACGAAACTCAGTCTGATCCTTACGAATTGCTGTCAGCCAGTAGTCTGGCGCAGAAGCTTTCATGGCTCTGGCAAAAGGCTCAAGCTTCACCTGATGGGTAAATTCATCGTGCTCAGCCGTATCCACTTCCGGCACACCACCCATTGTTGCATCACGATAAGCGCGGCTGTACTCAGGATGAAATACCTGGATATTCAGTTCCAGTTTTGCAATCTGGTCACGGGCGAAACGGTAGGTTGCTTCCGTCCCATAACCCGAGTCAATCCAGACTACCGGAAGATCTGGCTTGATACGGGTTGCCATATGAAGAATGGCTGCCTCATGGGGTCCGAAGTTAGTGGTCACCAGTGGTTGTTCAGCTCTGTCCAGAGTCCAGCGAATAATCTCCTGAGGACTCAGTTCAGACAGCTCACGATTCAGTAACTCCAGATCCATTCAAGACTCCAGTTATAAGAAATAAGATTTCAAGATTGGATTACTATAAGTAATGGCAGAACAACACTCAACGGCCGGATTAGATCATGATTTTCTTTGCAAAGACTTGTTTGATCTAACCCCCTTCATCCCTCAGTTGCAACAAACTCCCTGAGACAAACTGCATTTCAACCCGACAGGATGCTGAACACATCTGAAATCAGCGTCATAGCTACCTTTAAGCCAATAAACGACCGATAGTTCCGACTATAACTGCGTAATTTAGAGGGACAACAGCATGTTCAGTGGAATTGGCAAGGCAATTAAATCCTGGGTTAGCCCTGGGCAAGACAATCAGGACATTCACGAGAGTCCTGAGAGCGCCAATTTCAATGGCTCGGGCATTGAGCCTGAAGAAGGTACCAGCTATCTAGGCAAACTGGCTCAAGAATCAATGAAAATGTCCTGGTTTGTGCCCATATCTATTATGGAGCGTGGCGCCTCAATGATAGCCAAACCTACCTTCTGGCTGGCCGAAAACAGGTTGGGAATGTCCAAACTAGTCGGAAAAATATTAATACCCTCTCAGCGGGCAGCAGGTTGCGACTCTGTAACCAGCAAAGCAGTTCTGGATGATCTCTGCGCGCAGTCAGGCAGTGATTGCCCCACTTTTACGAAAATCGATGTATCGGATGGGGACGATAAATTCCAGGCAGTTATCTGTTTCCCAGCAGGCTGGAATCATGACAAACCAAACAATGATGCTTGTGTTGTCTATAACAACCCCAACGGGATGGTATTGAGTTCTTTCATTGAACGTAACCGCTCAACAAGAAAACTGGAGCTATCAGAAAAAAGCCTGCCGGGCGCACTGCAACGAGAAAGAAACTGTCCGGTCATCATGTTTGACTACAGGGGAACCGGTTTTAATAAGACCGAAAACTCGCCACTTCCGACTAACAATACCGTTGTTGAAGATGGTACTGCTGCCATCAAACATGCTCTCGACCGCTTTTATCATGTAGAAGTTGCAGGAACATCTCTCGGTGGTGCCGTAGCCACAACCAGCCTTGATAACGTTCTGAACGAGCTGGGCGATTTACCCGACCGCAAAGTAAACCTGATTAGCCACGACTCATTCACGACAACGTCGAGAGTTATTCTTCCTTCAGCCCCGCTGCTTGCAGATACCATAGGCTGGGCGGTCGGCGGACTGGTCAACGCCGAAAAGTCAATGAAGAAACTGATCGATAGAAACGTCGATGTAACTGTTATGCAGAATCAGGATGATTCACTTATCTGTGAAGGCTCAAGAATGGCTGATTTCGTTACTCCTTATATGAGCTCTGGCCATGTCAAGGTTGTGAAAGCGAATCATAATTTAAGAAATGCTCACGGTGTATTCTCTGACATATTTAAAGATGCTCTCAGCAATCCTGAACAATCTGCAACTAAAGGTTCATAAGGCTAAGTTACGCATACGTTTTTCTTATAATATGCAGTCCGTGCCTTATGGGAAGCAATACATTTTCCAGGTCTACTCTCCCGGAGAAGTACTGATTCAAATCAGCAATAATCTGATCCCGCTCATCCTGCGGGTCAAGAACTCCTCCTTTCCAGAGCGCATCATCCACCACAATCAGGCCACCTTTTCTCACCATTGGCAAAACCAGATCAACGTATTCACGGTACTTTTTCTTGTCTGCATCGATAAACACAAAATCCAGTTCACCTTCAATGGTAGGAATAGTGTCCAATGCCCTGCCAAAAAGGACTTTTAATTTATTACCCTGACCGCTTTTCTGAAAAAACTCTTCCGCAACTTCTATAGCTTGCGGATTGGTCTCACAACAATAAATCTCACCGCCTTCTGGTAGTGCTTCTGCCATTGAAAGGGCGGCATAGCCCGTAAACATACCGATTTCCAGCACTCGTTTGCTGCTGCTTATAGCTACCAGCATTTTCAATGTCTGACCGACCAGGTTACCCGACATATTGCCCGGATAACGGGTTCGCTCTTCGGTTGCAGCGGATAACGCCTGCAAGGATTCAGATTCTCCGGTAATGGACTGGCAGTACTGCTCTATTTCCGGCTGAGTGATAACCGTCATTAATCTTCCTGTAATTTCATAAATAATTAATCAGCCAGGGACCGATTAACTCTAATGCTTTTGGTTAACTGTGGATTTTAACAAAGAACTCGACAGCCTCATGTTAGAATTCACCGTAATAATCAGAGTTTTTCAGAGGTTGATGTGTCCGACAAACCCATTATTAAAATTGAGTACTGCAGTCAGTGCCAATGGCTGCTTAGATCGGCATGGTTGGCTCAGGAATTATTGAGTACTTTCAGCACTGACTTGGGTGAAGTCCGGTTAAAACCCGGAACAGGTGGTATTTTTGTTATCACATTGAATGGCGAGCAAATCTGGGAGCGAAAAGCCAACGGCGGTTTTCCGCAACCCAAGGAGATCAAGCAAAAGGTTCGGGACCTGATCGACCCAGACAGAGATCTGGGTCATAACGATCGCTGAATCAACAACCAATAGACTGGGTTTACACCCAGTCAGAAGAGGTTTTTCTCTGAATACGCAGCCTTGGCAGGAACAGACCGAGTAGAATACCCAGCAGCACTGTACCACCACCATAGAGATACCAGCGCAGGCTGGTATTATTCACCAGTTGACTATTTTCTGCAGCCACCACTTCCACACGATTCTTTAATTGCAGATTTTCTTCCATCAACTCTTTATTTCGCAGATCAAGAGCCTGAGGGTCTGCAGTTGCTTCTCTCAAAGCAATGAATTCGGACGTTTTTTCATCCAGCGCACGAGTAGCGGCATCGAGACTGCTTTCAGAGTCCTGCAGTGCCGAGTTCGTTTCCTGAAGTGTTTCTTTTAATGGCTGAATACTCTGTTCCAGCTGAGCCATTTTCTCCAGCTCTTTTGGCAGTCGAGTACGAGCAGGTTCTTCAGACACCAGATAATGCTTCTGGATGAAGCCTTCAAGGCCACCACTGGTTCTGATTTTACTGTAGCCATTTCCGGCATCCGCTTCCAGAACCGTCATTCGAACACCGGTTTTCAGTCCACGATGAAGAATTTTGAACTGGTTACTGGGCCCTGCACGCAGAGGCACATACACAACATCGGAAATGTACTTGGTCTCGGCCATGACCGGCGTTGTCAGGAAAAGACTTCCTGACAACAGTATTCCGGACATCAGCAGCGAGAATTTGCTGGCTGTCTTTTTCACACGTTCTCTCTTAGGGCAGGACTTTTTTGAAAGGCTTAACAACAACGGCCTTATATACCCCTGCCTCAATGTAGGGATCATTATCCGCCCAACTCTGGGCAGCTTCCAAACTATCGAATTCTGCGACAACAATACTGCCGGTAAAGCCGGCTTCACCCGGGTCACTGCTGTCAATCGCCGGGCAAGGGCCAGCCATTTCCAGGCGACCTTCCGACTTCAGCAGCTCTAATCGTGCTAAATGAGCAGGCCTGGCCTTCATACGCAATGGCAGGCTGTTTTCTACATCTTCACTGATTACGGCGTACAGCATTTATTTTTCCTCAGTCCTGATATGGCGGGAGATGGCAGCAAACTGAATGATAACAAACAGAAAGGTGAGAATCAGACTGCCAAACACTTTAAAGTCCACCCAGATTTCATGGAAGGTGAAGGCCACAAACAGGTTTGCCGCACCGAGCAGAATAAAAAACACGACCCAGCTCAGGTTCATTTTCAGCCAGATTTCATTAGGCAGACTAATGGCATGATCCATCATGCGCTGAACCAATGGCTTCTCACCAATGAACTGACTGCCAAGGAAAGCAGCGGCAAAGATCCAGTTCACAATCGGAGCCTTCCATTTCAGGAAGGCTTCATCGTGAAACGTCAGAGTCATACTACCAAACAGCATAACCGCTGCCAGAGTAATCAACTGACTCTTTTCAAGGCTTTTATTCTTAAGAAACATGCCGCCATAGACAATGGCTGAAGCCACCATAAGGAACATTGTCGCACTGAACGGACCACCTACATCAAGCTGTTGACCTCCCAGCTCAACAACCCTTGGGTCCATTTTATAAACGGTGAAAAAAACGATCAGGGGAATAAAGTCGATCAGCTGCTTCATACTCAACCAGTTAGATTAATCATTATGGCTTTACCCTAATGGATTCTTCACGAACAGCCCATAGGGAAGTTACTTAAGGAGGTAAAGTATATATCAATGGTGGTGGTATCCCAGTACATTTAGAACAAGCGTATAGATAAACCTTACTTACATTTAAAAAGCCTTTACGTTTTCACGCCCGTTTTCTTAACTGGCTCAGCATCCTGATAAAGGTTAAAGTGCATTGATATAGAATTTTCTTTGGAATCACTCCAGTCTTTTTATGACCCTGAACGCTGACCTTCATTGCCACACCACCGCTTCCGACGGCTCCATGGGCCCCCTTGAGCTCTATCAAAGAGCAACTGATCAGGGCGTGGAGCTTCTAGCCATTACTGACCATGACTCTGTTGAAGCCCATCGTTATCTGGCGAAAAAAGAACTGCAGGGGCCAAGGCTGATTACCGGCATGGAGCTGTCTACAACCTGGTCCAATATGGAGATTCATATTGTTGGCCTGAACTTTCCTCTGGATCACCCTGATCTGGACATGATCATTCAACATCAGAACGAAGCCCGAAAGCAGAGATCACTTCTGATTGCCGGTAAGCTGGTCAAACAGTTGAAACTTTCGAAAACTGCTGAAGAGCTTTATCAGGAGGTAGTTGAGCTGGCCTTGAATCGCCAGAAAGACACCAGCGATGATTTTCAACTGTCTAAAGAACACATTCAAACCGGTCGCCCGCACTTTGCCTGGTGGCTGATCGAACAGGGCTATGTCAAAGAGATGCAGCCTGCCTTTGATAAATACCTGTCTCACACCAAGCTAGGGAACCTGCGAGCCTTCTGGCCGCCCATGAGCAAAGCCATTGCCTGGATAAGAGCGGTGAATGGTCAGGCGGTTCTGGCTCATCCGGGAAAATACAGTATGACTCGCACCAAGCTCCGTGCTCTGGTCAGGGACTTCTCTATTGCTGGTGGTGCCGCTTTGGAAGTCAGTGGTTGCAACCAGCCTCCGGGACAAAAAGAAGAGCTGGCTGAACTTTGTCTGGACTTTAACCTGCAGGGTTCCCGTGCCAGTGATTTTCACACTCCGAAAAACCCCTGGGTAGAACTGGGTAAGCCTCACCCTTTACCTGAGCAGATCACTCCTGTCTGGCAAGACTGGTAACTCCTTAAAGAAAGCTTATAGACAACGATGACCACCCGACTTGCCAAATATATTGCTGAAGCAGGCTATTGTTCCCGTCGTGGCGCCAGTCGCCTGATTGATGCTGATCGAGTAACTGTTAACAACCGTCCCGCTAATCACATTGACCACGTTACTGATCAAGATCAGATACACATAGATGGCGAGCTACTCAATATAGATGCAGAGAGAGTTTACTGGCTTTATAACAAACCCGTAGGTATTGACTGCGTCTGCAAAACTGACGACAAAAGCAGCATAATTCACAAACTGCCAACGTCCCCAAGAGCCTTTCCTGTTGGCCGTCTCGATAAAGACTCCCATGGACTTTTACTGCTGACCAACGATGGTGAACTCTGTCATCGCCTGATCCACCCTGATTTTTTCCATGAAAAGGAATATCAGGTGACTGTCGACAAACCGGTCACACCCACCTTTATTGAGACAATGGTCACCGGTGTCCAGTATAGAGATGTTAAAACCCGCCCCTGCAAGGTCGAACAAACTGCTACAAATACCTTTTTTATCACTCTGACCGAGGGTAAAAACAGACAGATTCGAAGAATGTGCAAAGCCCTTGGCTACATGGTTGTAGACTTACAGCGACTAAGGATACTCAACCTATTATTGTCAGACCTTGGTACTGATCAGATACGCCCTCTCACCACCAGTGAGCAGTCTATCCTATTGAGTTCTCTGCAACTGCCCTGAATCATTGCACTGTCCACTGCCGGTGGTATGATGCGCGCTCATTCAGAACTAAAGAGCTCTGGAACCTGCCGAAAGAGACCTGATACAGGCCAATCAGGACGCAGGCTCCATGTTACAGGCAGCCATGAGTCAGTTTTTTCAGATACACCCGGACAACCCGCAACTGCGTCTGATCCGTCAGGCTGCTGAAATCATGCGCACGGGTGGTGTAATTGCCTATCCGACTGACTCGGCCTATGCGCTTGGGTGTGTGATCGGTGATAAAAACGCTGTTGACCGGATCCGTCAGATCCGCAAACTGGATGACAAGCATAACTTCACCCTGGTTTGTCGTGACCTGTCGGAACTGGCAGTCTATGCTCGCGTCGACAACACTCAATACCGGCTACTGAAAAACCATACGCCCGGCCCTTATACCTTTATTCTTCAGGGTTCCCGTGAAGTACCAAGACGACTGATGCACCCGAAACGGAAAACCATTGGTATTCGTGTACCTGAGTGCAATATTGTCAGCGCCCTGCTCAATGAACTGAACGCCCCAATCATGAGCTGTACTTTACAGCTGCCCGGGGATGATGAACCTATGATGGATCCTTACGATATTCGTCAAACGCTGGAATCACACCTGGATCTGGTGATTGATGGTGGCTATCGGGGCATTGAAGCTACAACGGTTGTCAGTCTATTGAATGAAACACCTGAAGTACTTCGTGAAGGTAAAGGCGACATTTCCCCTTTCAGTTAAATGAAATAAAACTGACATACCTCTATAAAACCAATTTCCGGCTTTTCCATTAGGAATTTCTATCGTAATCTGTGCGTTCAGGATTCCAACAGGAGAGCCTCTTGAGCGCTGTAGACCCTCAGTCGCGAGTTTTATCCGGTATGCGACCCACCGGCCGCCTTCACCTTGGCCATTACCATGGCGTATTAAAAAACTGGCTGCGTCTTCAACACGAATACGAATGCTTCTTTTTTGTAGCTGATTGGCACGCACTGACTACCCATTACGAAGACCCTTCCAAGCTCGAAGACCATGTCTGGGATATGGTGATTGACTGGCTGGCAGTGGGTATTAATCCCGGCGCTGCCACTCTGTTTATTCAGTCGAAAGTGCCCGAGCACGCCGAACTCAATCTGCTGCTGTCCATGATGACGCCCCTGTCCTGGCTGGAACGTGTTCCGAGCTATAAGGATCAGCAGGAAAAGCTGCGTGAAAGAGACCTCTCAACCTACGGATTCCTTGGCTATCCACTGCTTCAAAGTGCTGACATTCTGGCCTATCGTGCCGGTCAGGTTCCTGTTGGTGCAGATCAGGAAGCGCACGTGGAAATAACTCGGGAAATTGCCCGACGGTTTAATCATATCTACGGTCGTGAGCCCGGCTTTGAGCAGAATGCTGAAATGGCCATCAACAAGATGGGCAAAAAAACCGCCAAACTCTACCGAGGTCTGAGAAAATCTTACCTTGAACAGGGTGATGAAGAGGCACTGGAAACCGCCAGAGCTCTTTTGAAAGAACAGAGCAATATCACTGTTGGCGACCAGGAGCGTCTATTTGGTTATCTCGAAGGGACCGGTAAGGTTATTCTGCCTGAACCTCAGGCACTGCTGACACCTCAAGCTCGCATGCCCGGACTGGATGGCCAGAAGATGTCCAAGTCCTACGGAAATGCCATTAGCTTGCGTGAAGCACCTGATGATGTTGCCAGCAAATTGAAAAAGATGCCCACCGACCCGGCCCGTATTCGCCGCAACGATCCCGGTGAGCCCGATAAATGCCCGGTTTACCAACTGCATCAGATTTATTCCGACGACGAACAACAGGAATGGGTGCAACAAGGTTGTCGCTCAGCAGGCATTGGCTGCCTTGATTGCAAAAAACCTCTGATAGATGCCATACAGGCAGAACTCGAACCTATCCGCATGGAAGCCAGAGAGCTGGAAGACAACCCTGACGTGGTAAAAAGTATTATTGCCGAAGGTTCAGAACGCGCTCGGGACGAAGCTCAGGACACTCTCAGAGAAGTCCGTGAAGCCATAGGACTGGACTATCGCTGAGGCTTATGGTTCATTGAGATATAGTCATAAATAAAACGTTGCCGCTAACTATCTAAGTTATTAATAGTACGCAATCGTTAATTGCCACATTACCGGATTCAATCAAGCTCTGGAATAATGGCAATATTCTACGGCAGAGTTCTTTCAAAAAAATAAGTCTCTGCCGTTTATGACTGTATTTAACCTGTACGGGGGTTTTTAATGACCACGACGGAAGCCGTGGCTGAGACAGAACTTTCTGTCCAACCGGAAATCCCGGATGACCGGGTAGAACAACAGATACTGGTTATGGGGCAACCCATGGCCAAAATGCCCGACGACTTATACATACCACCTGATGCTCTTCAGGTGTTTCTTGACGCCTTTGAAGGCCCGCTGGATTTGTTGCTCTATCTAATCAAGCGCAACAACATGGATATTCTCAATATCAAAGTGGCACTGATTACCAGTCAGTACATGGAGTATGTTGATCTGATGGAATCCAGTCAGTTTGAACTGGCCGCCGAATATCTGGTGATGGCGGCAACTCTTGCTGAAATCAAATCCCGTATGCTGCTGCCCAGAGTTGGCGAAGACGAAGGTGAGGAAGAAGACCCCCGTGCTGAACTGATTCGACGACTGCAGGAGTACGAACGATTCAAGAAAGCGGCAGAAGACATTGATCAAATGCCACGGCAGAACCGTAACATTCATCTTGCCAATGCAGCAGCACCGGATCTTGAACAGGAAAAAGCACAACCTACGGTCGACATTCAGGAAGTCATGCTGGCGATGGGGGAAATTCTCCGTCGTACCGAAATGTTTGTTGATCACAAGGTCGAGCAGGAAGCCCTTTCAACGCGTGAACGAATGAGTGAGGTGCTTTCAATGCTGACCGCTGAGCGTTTCACGCCTTTTGTAGCTCTATTCAGGGTTGAAGAAGGACGACTCGGCGTCGTAGTTACCTTTATGGCTGTTATGGAGCTGATCAAGGAATCCCTGATCGAGCTGATTCAAAGTGAGCCCTTTGGGCCTATTCATGTTAAGGCACGAATTGACTGATGGATATCGTCAAACTGCAACAGATACTGGAAGGCGCCATTCTGGCAAGCCACAAGCCAGTGACCGTTGAAAAAATGCTGGCACTGTTTCCTGAAGAAGTCTTCAGGGAAGAGGATAGACCTGATGGCAATCAGGTTCGTGATGCCCTGGTCGCCATTTCTGAATCCTGCGAAGATCGCGGCTTTGAGTTGAAAAAGGTGGCATCCGGCTACCGTTTTCAGGTTAAACAGGCACTGGCTCCCTGGGTTGGCCGACTCTGGGAAGAGAAACCACAACGCTATACTCGGGCTCTGCTTGAAACCCTGGCTCTGATCGCTTATCGCCAACCCATTACCCGTGGCGAGATTGAAGAAATTCGCGGTGTCGCTGTAAGCAGTAATATTATTCGCACCCTTCAGGAACGGGAATGGGTTCGTGTCGTGGGTCATCGTGATGTTCCCGGCCGCCCGGCCATGTTCGCAACCACACGACAGTTTCTTGATTATTTCAATCTGGAAAACCTTAACGAACTGCCACCATTGGCTGAAATTCGTAATCTGGAAGAAGCAGCCCAGACACTTGCCGAAGAAGCCAACAATATTTCTGTCGAGGAAGCCGAAGAAGCAGAAGTGGACGAGTCTGAACACCAGACCGCTGAAGAGCTGTTTGCAGAACTGGATGAACTGGAAGCCGATCTGCCAGACAACTTCGCTGACATGATTAAGAAGCAGAAGGTTGAAGAACTGGGTAGTATTACAACAGAGACTGAGCAGCCAGAACCAGCACCTGAAGAAGCTGAAAGCTCTTTTGAAGCTACGTCTGAAGCCGCTTCTAAAAAACAGAATGACGATGAGCCTGAGGCAATATCTGCCCATGAAGAATCAGAGCCTGAGCCCGAACTAAACGAAACCTCTTCAGAACCCACCCGGCACTAACCCCAAAGCAGACAGCCTGAAAAATGGCTGCCTGGCTCACTTGCCGTATATCCCCCGGTTGCCCTCACCAACAGGATCGCTATACTCGCCCTCTGTTTAAACTGTAAAACGGCTCTGCCGTAGAAACCAATGACAACTGAAACTATTCCTCCCCAGGGTGAAAAGCTCCAGAAAATCCTGGCGGGCGCCGGCCTTGGCTCGCGCCGTGAGATGGAACGCTGGATCAGCGAAGGCCGCGTCTCCGTTAACACCAGCACCGCTAAGCTGGGCGATCGCGCATCGGCTGAAGACAAGATCACCGTTGATGGCCGTCCGGTAAAACTGGACATGTACGCCTCTAAAGTGCGTCGTGTTATCGCCTACAACAAGCCTGAAGGCGAGATCTGTACCCGCACCGATCCTGAAGGTCGCCCGACTGTTTTTGACAAGCTGCCAAAGCTGAACGGTGAACGCTGGATCGCTATTGGCCGTCTGGACATCAACACCTCCGGCCTGCTGATGTTCACCACCGACGGTGAGCTGGCCAATCGCCTGATGCACCCTTCCTATGAAATTGAACGCGAGTACGCTGTTCGAGTCATGGGTGAAGTGACTGAACGCAAAGTTAAAAACCTGTTTGACGGTGTTGAACTGGAAGACGGCCCTGCCCGCTTCACTGACATTGTTGATTCAGGTGGTGCCGGCATCAACCGCTGGTTCCACGTCTGCCTGCTGGAAGGTCGTAACCGTGAGGTTCGTCGTCTGTGGGAATCCCAGGAACTGCAGGTAAGCCGCCTGAAGCGCGTACGCTTTGGTAACGTGATCATTCCTGACCATCTGCGTATGGGCCAATGGGAAGAAGTGCCACAGGCTGAAATTGACGAGCTGGCAGCCATTGCCGACCTGGCGCCTGCACCAGCAGCGCCAACTCAGCGTGCAGCACCACGTCAGACCAGAACAGGCCTGAAAATGAAAGGCGAAAGAGGCAAAAACGTTCCTACCACTAAAAAGAAGAAGCCTTCTCCTCACAAGAAAGTCGGCAAGTTCAAGAAAGGCCGTCATAGCTGATCTTGCTTAACCTTCTCAAGACCCGCCTTCTGGCGGGTTTTGTGTTTCTGGTATCTGGAAATATTCTCATCAACAACCATCGGGCCTCTCTACAACTAGACAACTATACTGTATTTATATACAGTAATAAGAAATAACGCCTACAGGAATACCCCATGTCCATTACCCCCATGTGGCGAGTTGATCGGGACGGAAGCATGTTTACAGACAAGAAAGCCGCTGAAGAATACGATCGTATGCTCGAGCTGGCTGCCAATATCACCAGCCTGCTGGAAGATTCCTTCGAGATTGATGAAACACTGGCCGAAGAAGTAGGCCTTTTGTTTGCCCGCAACAAAGACGACTTTGCCAAAGCATTCAAAGGCAAGCCAGACCTTATTCTGGAAATTGGTAAAGCAACCGTTACTGAAGAGTCTGAAACAGCCGCTTAATTCCAGGTTTTCATTGCCCGCTTTCAGTTGCGGGCAAACCTCCCCCGCTTTATCACTATCAGCAGTTAACTCATTAACACTAACTGGCTATACTATTTCTGTTTGTTAACCACGTTTACCACTCATGCAGAGCTGAAAATTCAGAAGCATGGTGCAGTAATCATGGTAAGTAGCACTTGTACTGGTTGCTTATACAACTTTTTCCGCTAATATAGCGGCCTTTTTGTCTGGCAAGGTATGTAGTCACGACATGACGAGCTTCGTTTCCGGGCAGCGCTGGATCAGCGACACCGAATCAGAACAAGGGTTAGGTACCGTTCTGACATTTGACAGTCGCATGGTCACCCTGCTGTTCCCCGCCACGGGTGAAACCCGACTTTACTCTCTGCATAACTGCCCGTTGTCCCGGGTACAGTTTAATCCTGGCGATAAGGTTGAGAGCCATGAAGGCTGGATCATGACGGTGACGGAAGTCATCGAAGAACATGGTCTGCATCTATATAAAGGTTTACTACCTGATGGGGAGCCGAAAGAGCTACCCGAATCAGAGCTGGGTAACTTTATTCACTTTAATAAACCGCAGGACCGAATGCTGGCTGGTCAGATTGATCAGAACAGTAACTTCTCCCTGCGCTACAAGACACTGCAGAACAACAGTCGTTTACGCAGCACAGCCATGCGGGGTTTGATTGGTCCAAGAACCAGTCTGATTCCGCACCAGCTGAATATTGCCCGTGAAGTATCTGGACGTCACGCACCTCGAGTAATGTTGGCCGATGAAGTTGGCATGGGTAAAACCATTGAAGCCGGCCTGATTCTGCATCAACAGCTGATTACCGAGCGTGCCCGTCGGGTTCTGATTCTGGTGCCTGAAACACTTCAGCACCAGTGGCTGGTCGAGATGCTGCGTCGTTTCAATCTGCATTTCAGTCTGTTTGATGAAGAACGCTGTCGTGCAGCTGATGCCGACAATCCGTTCAACGCTGAACAACTGATTCTCTGCAGTCTGGATTTTATCAGCCAGAACGAAGATCGTTACCAGCAGGCGCTCGACGCCGACTGGGACCTGATGATCATCGATGAGGCCCATCACCTGATCTGGTCTGAAGACGAACCGAGTCGTGAGTATCAGGTGGTTGAAAATCTGTCTCGCCACATTCCAGGTCTCTTGCTGCTAACAGCAACACCAGAACAGATGGGACCGGAAAGCCATTTTGCCCGCCTTCGCCTGCTGGACCCTGACCGTTTCCACGATCTCGCTGCCTATCAGGAAGAAGAGCGCAGTTATGAACCGGTTGCTGATGCCGTTCAGGAGTTGCTCGATAATGACCAACTCCCTGAAGCCTCCTGCAATCACCTGATCGGTTTTCTGGGCGACGGTTGCAAACCTCTGATTGAAGCCATTAATACCGGCTCACCGGAAGAATGTGAAGACGCTCGTACTCAGCTCCTGAGAAACCTTCTGGATCGTCACGGCACTGGTCGTGTACTGTTCAGAAATACCCGTGCAGCGGTTGGCGGCTTCCCAGGACGTGTTGTTCAGGGCTATCCACAGGAAATGCCTGAGCTCTACCAGATTGCTCAGGAAGAAGAGACGGAAACATCCGGCTCTCTCTACCCTGAGCTGGCTTATCAGCGACATATTAAAGTCGATGATATGGACCCCTGGTGGAAAGTAGACCCTAGAGTCGAATGGCTGATTGACCTGCTGAAACTGCTCAAGAAGCAGAAAGTGCTGGTGATCTGTGCCAACGCTGATACCGCTCTGGATCTGGAAGCTGCGCTGCGGGTTCTGTCCGGTATTCCGGCAGCAATCTTCCACGAGAATATGTCCATCGTTGAGCGTGATCGCTCTGCTGCCTGGTTTGCGGATGAAGAGTACGGTGCACAGGTGCTGGTCTGCTCCGAAATCGGCAGTGAAGGTCGTAACTTCCAGTTCGCACATCACCTGGTACTGTTTGATCTACCGGGTCATCCGGACCTGCTGGAACAGCGTATTGGTCGTCTGGACCGAATTGGCCAGACTGAAACCATCAAGATTCATGTACCGTATATTACCGGTACCAGTCAGGAGCTGATGTTCCATTGGTATAATCATGGTTTGAACGGTTTTGCAGATACCTGTCCTTCCGGCAGCACTGTCTACGAACAGCTGGGCGAAGAGTTTTCAGAAGCTCTTTCACCTGTCCGTAATACGACACTGGAAGATATTCAGCCACTGCTGGAACGTACTGCAGCACTGAACGCCGAAATGAGCGACCATCTTCATAATGGTCGTGATCGTCTGCTGGAGATTAACTCTCGCGGCACCGTTTCAGCGGAAGACCTGATCAACGATATCGAGGAACAGGAAGAGCCTCGACAGTTGAAACGCTATATGGAAAAGCTGTTTGAAGGTTTTGGTGTTGATTCAGAAGATCACTCCAAACATTGCCTGGTGATTCGTCCCGGCAGTCATATGGTGACGTCTTTCCCGGGCTTGCCTGCTGACGGCTGTACTGTGACCTTTGACCGTGAAATGGCGCTGTCTCGCGAGGACATGCACTTCCTGACCTGGGAACACCCAATGGTCAGCGAGAGCATGGATCTGTTGTTAACCAGTGATATGGGTAACACCTCAGTCGCTCTGTTGAAAAACAAGGCACTGAAGCCGGGCACCATGCTGCTGGAAGCGATCTATGTGATTGAAGCCGCTGGCGAGAAACAGTTGCAGCTGGATCGTTATCTGCCACCGACGCCTATTCGCTGCCTGATTGACCCGGGTAAGAACAACCTGGCCGAAAAGGTTGCCTTTGATACGCTGAACGCGCAGTTGCAGCCTATCAAGAAAGGTATGGCGAAGAAACTGGTGAAAGCACAGCGTGAACCGATTCTGGCCATGCTGGGAACCGCAGAGGGTTATGCCAAGCAACAGGTGACGCCCATTGTCGCCGATGCCTGCAAATCTCTACTGGGCAGCGTTACAGAAGAGATCAAACGTCTGGCGGCACTGAAAGCAGTGAACCCGAATGTGCGTGATGAAGAGATTGAACACCTGAAGCTGAGAGCAGCGATGGGCCATCAGTGTCTGCAAAACGCTATGTTGAGACTGGATGCTATTCGTCTGATGGTTGCAGGTTAACGTTCTTTTACCTGCGCCATAAGCGACAAAAGCTGCCTTCTGGCAGCTTTTGTCTATCTACTTATCAACCAGCCAACTAGTCCGTCTCAGCAAACTCTTTCGCCAGCTTTCCCTTCTGCTGTTCTTTCACCTGCTTCCAGCTCTTACCCTGCTGAATGCCTGATATACGTTCGTGGTATTTCCTGTCAGCACGCTCCAGAACAGACTCAATAGAAATCCGCCCCTCCTGTTCCAGACTTGTCAGCAAATTCAGGTAATCCCAGAGCACATCACCCAATTCATCCTCCAAATAACAGCGACGTCCAGACTCCAGCTCTTCAGCAACCTCATCCAGCTCACTCTTCAATTCACTGAAATAGGTCTCGCTGCCATTGGACCAGTCACTGCCGAGATCAATCTGATTCTTTATATTTACTGTTGCCAGTAGCGCATCAAAACGTTCTTTATTCATTATGTTCTTTCAATCATGGAGTCAGTAAAAACCAGACTCACCTTCCGGCCTGGTTTTAAAACGACGATGCAGCCACATATACTGATCGGGATTCTTTCTCACCTGCGCTTCAACAAACTGGTTCACCCTAGTGGCATCCTGTAAATCGTCTCCAACCGGGAAATCGTCCCAGGAAGACATAACTTCCAGCACATAGCCCTTACCATCATCACGACGGGTAACTGTCATGGGGACCACTCTGGCCCTGCCCATTTTTGCCATACGGGAAGTACCAGTGACAGAAGCCGTTTCAATACCAAAGAAAGGTGCAAAGACACTCTGTTTCGGGCCGTAATCCTGATCAGGGGAATACCAGACCGTCTTACCCTGCCTCATGGAACGCAGCATGCCGCGAATATCCCTGCGCCCCAGCAGACAGCTGCCAGAGTCATAACGCAGGCGCTGACGGCGCTGCATATATTCAAATACCGGATTTTTGTGCTCACGATAGGTTGCATCAACACTGTGCTTCATAGTGATCAGCGCACCCGCTATTTCAATAGTAGTGAAATGCAATATCAACAGAAGGTTGCCCTGCCCTGAATCAGACTTCAGATGCCCAAGGCCTTTATAGGTCACCAACTTTTCCAGTCGTGACCGCGGCCACCACCAGGCCATCAATACTTCAACCAAGCCCATAGCAGTGGATTCAAAGTTTTTTTCCAACAACTGCTGTCGCTCATTCTCAGACAGTTCCGGATAGCATTTCTCAAGGTTTGTTCTGGCAATTCGCACCCTGGAACCACCAAATTTCAATAGCAGCCGCCCCAGTCCTTTTCCGAGAAGTCGCAATGCAGAATAGGGCAACAATGAAACAAGAGCGGTGAACCCTAAACCCAACCAGGTAAGCCAGTATTTGGGCTGAACAAACTGCCAGTGAAATTGATCTGCTTCTGTCGTGTTACTCACGGGTGTCGACATTGTGATTCCAATATTATTTAACTCGTAACAACTGCGTAACCGGTCATCGAGCCTGTAAAATCGCTTGAGCTTTCATCAGTAAGGCCATAACCTTGACCTTGCCTGATACAGGCCACTCTAACAAGCTGTAAAGACGTGCCATGACTCAAACACAAAGCAACAGGCAACCAGCAGCTGCATTTCAGCTGAAAGGCAGTATTTATACACTGACCACACTGGAATTGCACAGCCCGTCAGTGGATGACCTTGCTGAACAACTAGCCTCTATGGCTGATAAAGCACCCAGCTTCTTTCAACAGACACCTGTGATCATCGCTCTTGATCAACTCCGCAACGATAGAGCCTTTAATGTCAGCAGAGCAAAACACCTGCTGCATGAGGCTGGCATGGTACTTGTTGCTATTCGAGGAGGCAGTCAACATCAAAAGAAAGAAGCCGGAATTGCCAACATTGCCTGGCTTCCCGCTCAGAAAGCCGAGAAACAAAGCAATGTTGTAATGCTGGCAGACCCGGATAAAAACGTAGACATCGAATCGATAGACCCTCAGGAAAGCAGCTTCCCGAAACCTGTCGCAACAAAAATAATCACTACACCGGTTCGCTCCGGACAACAGGTTTTCTCGGAAGGTGATTTAATCGTCATGGCACCTGTCAGTGCCGGCGCTGAGCTTCTTGCGGGTGGCAGCATCCATATTTATGGCCCACTCAGAGGTAGAGCTCTGGCTGGCATCAACAGCACCGATTCAGACGCCAGAATTTACGCAACACGATTTGAAGCAGAGCTGGTCTCCATCTGCGGACAATATAAATTGACCTGTCAGCCAGATCACAGCCCATGGTCAGAACTCTGGGGACAATCGGCTTGTGTAATGCGTGAAACGGGTCACTTGCGTATCAGGGCACTTTAGGAAATACTCTCCTATCCCAACTCATAGTCGTATACAGGAAGTCAAGTTGGCTCGCATCGTCGTTGTAACATCAGGAAAGGGTGGTGTTGGTAAAACCACAACCAGCGCGTCTTTCGCCACAGGTCTTGCCATGCAAGGTCACAGGACCGTGGTCATCGATTTTGATGTTGGCCTGCGTAACCTGGATTTAATCATGGGTTGTGAGCGCCGCGTCGTTTATGACCTGATTAATGTCATTAATGGCGAAGCAGCGCTTCATCAGGCCCTCATTAAGGACAAGCACACGGATAACCTCTGTGTTCTGCCAGCATCACAAACTCGTGATAAGAATGCCCTGACCAGAGAAGGCATTGAAAAGGTGTTTGCAGAGCTGTCTGAAGACTTTGAATACATCGTCTGCGACTCTCCTGCCGGCATTGAGCACGGTGCCCTGATGGCACTCTATTTTGCTGACGAAGCGATTATCACTACGAACCCTGAAGTGTCTTCGGTTCGTGATTCTGATCGCATTCTGGGTATTCTTCAGAGTAAATCTCGCAGGGCGGAACTGAATCTTGAGCCGGTTAAGGAACACCTGTTACTGACTCGCTACAATCCGAGCCGGGTTGATAATGGCGATATGCTGACCGTTGAGGATGTGACCGATATTCTGGCTATCCCACTGCTGGCAGTGATTCCTGAATCACCTTCAGTACTGAAAGCATCGAACCATGGTGTACCGGTCATTCATCAGGATGACAGTGATGCCGGCCAAGCCTATAGAGACATGGTAGCCCGTTTCCTGGGTGCGGAGCTGCCACACCGTTTTACTGAACCGCCCAGAAAAGGATTTCTGCAGAAAATGTTCGGGAGCAGGGCATGAGCCTATTGGATATGTTCAAAAGTAACAAGGAAAGTACCTGCAGCGCCTCTGTGGCAAAGCAGAGGCTGCAAATACTGGTGGCACACGAGCGAATGTCTCGTTCCGTCAGTCATGACTTTTTACCTGCCATGCAGGAAGATATTCTTAAAGTCGTTGAGAAGTACATTCAGATTTCAAAAGACAATGTATCTATTCGTCTTGAGAATGATGAACAACACTCTTATCTGGAAGTGAACGTTCAACTACCTGATTAAGACTCTATCTCAGCCTTTTTCTGCCAGCTCAGTTATACGCTGATCATAACAAGCTCTGAGTGAACTCCAGCTTAAACCGCTGACACTTGGAGCTTCCGGCAACCACCCCTCCTCCTTCATAACTGAATACTCAAACAGTTTTTCCGCAAGAGCTTTCGATTCCAGCTCTAGATCATTATAGGACTCATAACGAAACCGGTTTGCAAAGAGCTCTTTATAAGCAAGCCTGTCAGGCACTACCGGCAAACATCCGGCGGCCACAGCCTCCAGTACTGCAATTCCCTGGAAATCGTGAATAGCTGTCGATATCACCAGATCACAAGTTGACAGCAAACGACGATATTCAGCTTCGCTATCAACATAACCCCAGTGACCAATAACATCTGCATACTGCTCTCGAGCAGCTGCAAAGACGGCAGGTGAGTTTCGAAAGCCTTGACCGACTACGTGAAGTTTGAAATCGGTATTTTTTTGTTCTAGAAGTTCAATGGCTTTAAACAGGCGTTCCGGTGCTTTATCGTACTCCCAGCGATGATTCCAGAGAATATGCAGACAGCTGTCACTACTCTCCCCCTTATTCTGAAACACTTTTTCCGGCAAAGGGACAGGCAAAACCGATGAAATTCGCTCAAGCTGCTCAATCACATTAGCTGGTACATGGTCCGGCAATTTTCGTAACAGTGCTTTCGCACCTTCCAGAAAAGTATGACGGTTGTAGGCTGTATTAAACAACACATGATCAGCAGCCAAAGCCGTATAGATATTAAGAATCTGCGGCTCCACGGTCTGCGACTGATTAGCAGAGGCTGGGTAGGCAAACTGGTTTTCATGGAAGTAGCAAAGCGTGGGAATAGCCGCCAGAGATGGTACCATACCCTTGAGAGCCGAAAGGTCTGTCATTGACGTACAGATCAACAGATCATAATCTGCCTCCAGGGTCTCACGCTCTCCCCAGGCCCAGCTCAAGCTGTTACCGCGCAAGCGCCAGCTGAAATATCTGGGAGGCAGCGTCAATACTGTCCAGTCGTATTCGGGAAAGGCATTCACCAGCCCTTTTCGCCAATAGCCATGACTCATGGCATCATAGGCGGACAGCAAGAGTATTTTCATTCGACTCTCTTTCATTTGACGCGTTTTCATTCGACCCTTAATCTTTTGAAAAGAAACTGCAGTAAGTACCAGGACATACGAATTTATGAGTTGCTTGTCCGACACAGACAGGCACTCAGTTTTTTATGTCCACATACTTAAATCGGAATAAATATGACCAGTGAACAAAAACAGAGCCTGTTCAATCAGGATCTGATTCAATTTCTGAATGATTCTCCCACGCCTTACCACGCAGTGAAAAGCATTGCAGAAAGGTTGGAACAAAAAGGCTTCAAAAAACTGGAAGAAGCTGACGCCTGGCAGCTCGCTGACCAGGGTCGCTACTATGTGACCCGCAACGACTCTTCCATCGTTGCTTTCACCAACGGTAATCTGGATCAGGGTTTCCGCATGGTCGGCGCACACACCGACTCCCCCTGCCTGAAAGTGAAACCAAAACCTGAGCTGAATAAGCAGCAATACTTCCAGCTGGGTGTCGAAGTTTATGGTGGTGTGCTGCTGAACCCATGGTTTGACCGGGACTTATCCATGGCAGGTCGCGTACAGTTTTTGAATGATTCTGGCGAACTCTCTTCCGGCTTCGTTAATTTCAAGAAAGCGGTTGCCATGATTCCAAGCCTGGCTATCCACCTTGATCGCGAAGCCAACAAGAGCCGCAGCATTAACCCGCAGACTGATATCCCTCCAGTGCTCTGTCAGCTGGGCAAAGAAGAGAAAAAGGACTTCCGTTCAATTCTCAAGGCCCAACTGAATGCCGAGGGCTATGACAATGTTGTCGAGGTGCTGGAATATGACATCAGCTTCTATGACACCCAGAGTGCTGCAGTAATAGGTTTGAACAACGAGTTCATCGTCAGTGCCCGACTGGACAACCTGCTGAGCTGTTATGTCGGTCTGGATGCCATGCTGAAGGCTGTCGAGAGCTCAATCTCGCCTATGGTTCTGGTCTGCAACGACCATGAAGAGGTAGGTAGCCAGACCGCCGTTGGCGCCCAAGGCCCCATGCTGAAATCCATTCTGGAACGTGTTTGTGGTTCTTCCGAACAACTGACTCGCACCATGGCCCGTTCAGTGGTGATCTCTACCGATAACGCTCATGGCGTTCATCCGAACTTCTCGGATCGTCATGACGGCAACCATGGCCCACTGCTGAATAAAGGTGCCGTTATTAAGGTGAATGCCAATCAGCGTTACGCCACCAATGATGAAACCAGCGCTATGTTCCGTATTCTCTGTCAGGCTGAGAAAGCGCAATGCCAGCACTTTGTGACCCGTACTGACATGGGTTGCGGCAGCACCATCGGACCTCTGACCGCTGGCGAGCTGGGCGTCAAGGCCCTAGACATTGGCCTGCCAACCTTTGGCATGCACTCCATTCGTGAAACCTGTGGCGTTCGTGATGCCTATGAATTGACCGGCGTATTGAGCCAGTTTTATTCCATGAACAAACTGCCGCTGTAATTTTCATCAGTATCCGGACATTCAGTTTTGTTTGTCCGGACACCTTTCTGATTAACATTTGAACACATTTCAGTTACCCAGCTTACTTTTGATTTCATACCGCTAATCATTGCTGCTTAATAAGTACATATTGCAACTAACCGGTTCTGCCGATTGTTGTTAGTCTTGAAGAGTACCCACTCACATTCAAAGTCAGGCAAGACGATGAAAACCCAGCAACACTTTGCTACCTCAAGACCAAGAAAAAGAAACAGCGTTAGGCAAAACTCTCAGGCCATGGCGTTTGAAACCTGGCCTCAAACCGCTAAACCACTGATGAAAAACTCAAGCCGTCTGCCAACACAAAAAGGTGTTGATGAGCAGTGTTATGAGACTGGCTATAACTGAGCCTGCATTCATCAGCTGTCGGGCAGAGTCAGGATGACTTTGCCCAGCGTTTGATTACTGGCCAGATGAGCAAAAGCAGCCTTGCAATCGGTGATTGAGAACACCTGATCCAGCACAGGCTGAATACTGCCCTTATCGATCAAGGGCCAGACCTGCTTGTGCAAATCTGTCAGGATTTCCTGTTTCCTCTCTACTGAAAGAAACCTCAGGGTTGAACCCCTGATTTGCAGACGTTTCATTAATACCCGGGCAAAATCCAGCTTCCCGTATCGACCCGCCATAAAGCCGATATTAATCAACCTGCCATCATCAGCCATCAGTGACAAATGATGCTCCAGCCAGTCCCCGCCACAACAGTCCAGAACCAGATCAAAAGCCCCATACTGTTTTAGCTCCAACCGATCTTGACGATTTCTGTTAATGCCTGACTGAGCCCCCAGACTGAGACACTCAGCCAGCTTTTTATCACTGCCGACAACAACGGTAGACTCAACACCAAACTCACGACATAACTGCACAGCAGCCACTCCCACACCGCTACCACCAGCCATTATCAGCGCTTTTTCGCCTTTTCTGGCTTCCCCCAGCATAAAAAGGTTGAGCCATGCGGTTGAGAAAGTCTCCATTAATGATGCAGCCTCAATCATCGAGCAACCACTCGGGATTGGCAGCAACTGTCGATGGTCACACACTACTTCTGTAGCCATTCCACCACCGGCTAGCAGAGCACAGACTCGCTGTCCTACTACCCAGTCGCCCGATAACTCCCCTGCCTCAACAACGACCCCCGAACACTCAAGACCAAGTACGTTAGTCGTGCCTGAAGGCGGTTGATACTGTCCAGCCAACTGAACCAGATCGGCTCGATTCAATCCAGCCGCTGTAACCTTGATTTTTACCTGACCTTTACCAACTTCCGGAACCGCTATTTTCTGCCAGTCTGGATGACCTGATTCAGCCCGAATCCCATAGACTTCCTGATTCATAACAAGTTTCCTTAACCCCGCCGATAGTTCCTGCTAGGACGCCTTCGATTGGCTCAGATGGATATAGATTGTATTATTGTCGCAAGCACTGGTAACTTTGAATTCAGGGCTCTTTTTACATGAAAAGATTCATAAATGCAGAATTTGCTCGCAAGACTCTTCTTCAATCTTGATGCAACAGCCTGAACATCAGTTTCAGCCCAGACTGAACAGAACTTTTTGTAACTGCGCCGAGGCGGCAAGTTCAACGAAAACGAAACGGAGCTCCATAATTCATGATTCCGACCCTGCGAAAAGCCAGGAAAAGCACCTCGGTAACCCTAGGCTGGATCTCTGCACTATGCCTGTCTGTTAATATTGCTATTGCTGCCGATCAGGATCTTGGACGCAATGTTGAAGAGCTGAAACCCAGCCTCCAGCAAGCCATAGCCAGTGTCAATGTGGTTCAACTCTTATCACGAAACCATTACCGAAAATTACCGATCGACCAGGAAAATGGCGAGAAGGTTTTTCAGCGCTATCTTGATCGACTGGACCCTAATCGCAGTTTCTTTTTGCAAAGTGACATCAAGGAATTTGACGGTTACCGGGAGAAGCTGGACAGCTCTCTGAAGAATGGCGACCTGAAACCCGCTTTTGCCATGTTTAACCGCTACCGTACCCGTGCCGAAGAAAGAGCCCGCTTTATGCTGGCATTGGTCGAACAGGGTCTTGGTAAACTTGACCTGAAGCGAGATGAATCCCTTGTCGTCGATCGCAAGGAAGAGCCATGGCTAACCAGCAAAAAGGAACAGCGAAACCTGTGGCGTAAACAGTTTAAAGACAGTGTCCTATCACTCAAACTGAACAATAAAACAGATGAAGAGATTTCTGAACAGCTGACTCGCCGTAATAACAACCTGATTCGCAGACTGCACCAGAGCAAGAGCGAAGATGCGTTTCAGACTTACATCAACTCCTTTACCGGTATCTTTGACCCTCATACTCAATACTTCTCGCCTCAAACAGCCGAGAACTTCGACATCAATATGAGCCTTTCTCTGGAAGGTATTGGTGCAGTTCTATCCTCCGAGGACGAGTACACCAAAGTAGTCAGCGTAGTTCCAGGTGGCCCGGCAGAAACAGCAGGGCAGCTTAAACCGGGCGACAAGATTGTCAGTGTTGCTCAAGGCCGAAAGGGTACAATGGAAGATGTTGTCGGCATGCGCCTGGATGATGTCGTAAAACTGATTCGAGGCAAGAAGCAGACCCTGGTTCGCCTTGA
Source organism: Endozoicomonas sp. OPT23 (assembly GCF_009653635.1). Classification (GTDB taxonomy): domain Bacteria; phylum Pseudomonadota; class Gammaproteobacteria; order Pseudomonadales; family Endozoicomonadaceae; genus Endozoicomonas_A. Next base: position 603,608 of record NZ_PPFD01000006.1, read on the forward strand.
AGTGATTCCCGGCTCCAGCAAAAGCAACACAACCAGAATTTATGAGATTGTCCGTGACAAGGTAAAACTTGAAGAACAGGATGCCAGCAGCCGTATCCTTGAAGTTAAGGAAGGCAAAAAAACCAAACGCATCGGTGTTATTGAAATCCCTACTTTCTACATTGATTTCAAAGCTGCACAACGTGGTGATCCGGATTACAAAAGCACGACTCGTGACGTGCGGAAAATCCTTAATGATCTGAAGAATAAAAACCTTGATGGTCTTATTGTTGATCTTCGCGGCAACGGTGGCGGTTCACTACAGGAAGCCAATGAGCTGACCGGGCTATTTATTGACCAGGGACCTACGGTTCTTGTCCGCGACAGTAGAGGCCGAACTGAACGACAGCAAGATCCTGATCCAAGCCAGGTGTATGGTGGACCAATGGCCGTTGTTGTCGACCGCTTAAGTGCCTCTGCATCAGAAATCTTTGCCGGTGCCATGCAGGATTATGGCCGAGCTATCGTTATCGGTGGCCAGACCTACGGTAAAGGCACTGTTCAAAGCATTCAGCCACTAAATCATGGTCAACTGAAACTGACACTGGCCAAGTTCTATCGCATTTCGGGCCAAAGCACTCAGAATCAGGGTGTATTACCCGACATCACTTACCCATCACTCTATGACGGCCGTGATATAGGTGAAAGTAAATTGCCAGATGCCCTCCCCTGGGACACTATCAGCCCGATCAGTTTCAGATCCTACGGAGACTTCAAACCCTACCTGAAACCTCTGGAGCAGGCTCACATCAAGCGTACAAAGGATAATGCAGATTTCGTTTACCTGAACGAGATGAAAAATTACTTGTCCAGGTACGAAAACACTGAAAAAGTGTCGCTCAATGAAAATAAACGCAAGCTTGAGCTTCAAACCATGCGCAGCCAGCGACTAGCCATAGAAAACAGACTGAGGAAGTCCAAAGGGCAGAATCTGCTCAACAACCTTGATGAGCTGGAAGATGCCGAGCAAAAAGAAACGGCTGCCAACCACGGCAAAAAGAAAAGCAAGGACAAGGATGATGACGCCTTTATCCTTGAGGCTGGAAAAATCCTTGCTGACCTGATTACTCTGGAGAAACAGCAAACAGCCAGCCGTTAAACCCTTTCCAGTTCAAACTGCTACACCTTTGCACAAGAGCCGCCAACACGGCTCTTGTGCTATACAGCCCACAGCATAAACATTACTATTCAAAAAAACAGTCGTCCATCGAGAACAATAATGATCCTATACGGCGATAGTCAGTCCGGTAACTGCTACAAAATCAAACTACTTTTTTCGCTGCTCAATATTGAACATCAGTGGGTTCATGTTGATATTTTGAATGGTGATTCTCACACACCTGCGTTTCTTCAGAAAAACCCCACCGGCAAGATACCACTGCTCGAGTTGAGCGATGATCAATATCTGTCAGAGTCCAATGCCATCTTGAATTATCTGGCAGCAGGCTCTGAGCTTTACCCGCAAGATACTTTTCAGCAGGCTCTGATTCAACAATGGCAATTCTTCGAACAATACAGCCATGAGCCATACATTGCTGTTGCCCGGTTTATCAATAAATATCAGGGAATGCCTGACGAACGAAAAGCCGAGTTTTACAACAAGCAGGATGGCGGTCACAAAGCTCTACATATTATGGAGCAGCAATTGCAGACAGCACCATTCCTAACGGGTGAACAGATGACCACTGCAGACATCTCACTGTACGGTTACACCCATGTAGCCGATGAAGGCGGCTTTGATCTGAAGAAGTACCCAGCCATAAAACAGTGGCTTTTGAAAATCGAAGAAGCGCCCGACTATCTGGCTATGGAAGACTAATGTTTGCTGTTATCTTTAGCGCAGAAATGAATGAAATCGACTCTGAATATTTTTCAATGGCCGGAGAACTGCGAACGCTGGCTATTGAAAAATACGGCTGCATTGAATTCAAATCATTCAGCGAGCACTCACAGGAGCTGGCCATTTCTTACTGGCCAGATCTTGCCAGCATCAAAGAGTGGAAAAATTGTTCTAAGCACATAGAAGCACAAGAAAAAGGAAAAAATCGCTGGTACAAGAACTACAAAGTAGAGGTTGTAGAGTTAAAACACAGTTACAGCTCACCCAACGCAATAGAATCCTGCAGTTAAGCCAGCCAATGCCTCTTTACGACAAACGAAAAGAGACATTCAGCAACAACAAGAATGATTACAGCAGCTTATTTGCTTTCAGGAAGTGGCTCGCTACTTCTCTCACAGACTTCTGCTCAAGATCAACTCGGCCATTCATCTCAATCATACTCTCTGTCGTCAGTACCCCGGAGAGATTGTTCAGTAAAGCTGTCACCTGAGCCTGCTCCTCAGCAGGAAGCGTTGCCGAAACTACTGGTGCCAGAATATAGCCAGGGAAGAAATGCTTGTCATCTTCAAGAACAACCAGATCATAAGCCTTAATACGTCCATCGGTTGCATACACCATAGCAATATCTACACGACCACTTTTCAGGGCGTCATAAGTTTCATCCGGCTTCATGATTTTCAAATTACCATGAGACATCTTATGAGCGTAATGCTTCATCAGTGGCTTCAAACCATCCTTTCTTGAATAGAAAGAGGAGTCTGTTGCCAGCTTCCAATGGGAGTTTTCCAACATGAGACGATCCAGCTCAGACATATTATTGATGCCATATTTCTCGGCATCCTCCCTTCTTACAGCAATGCCATAACTATTATTGGTTTCGGACATATCCAACCAGAGAATGCCATGGGATTTATCCAGTTTTTTAACCAGTTCATAGGCCTGAACCGGAGTCATGGCTGTTTCAATCTGATTGAAATCTCTCAGGGCAGAGCCAGTGTAGAACCAGGCAATATCGACACGACCCGACACGATTGAGCGGCGCAGGTTTTTATCAAACATATCACCCTTACTGGTGATTTCATGCCCCTGACTGTTCAGATATTGTTTTGTTAATTCAGCCAGCAATCGCTGCTCAGTAAAGGCTTCATTACCAACACTTAATTGAGCTGCAATAGCATTAAAACTGAACGCTCCAAACAGAAAGAGGGATAAAGCCCATCTGGAGATAAGATTCAACATAACTTCCTTACTATTATTGTTTAACAGAATGAACCCGGAGCAGGCTGACTAAGCGTTGAGCCCTATACCAGTAGCAACATCCACTATCACAAAAGGTTATGTCCATCGGTCCGATGCCAACAAAGTCTGCCTGTAATTAAACGTCAGATCACCCCTAATAATTTGACCCAGTTCACACATCAAGCCAATAACTGCATTAAAAATACCCCTTTATACCCATATACCTCATATGGACGATAACAAAATAAAATTAAAGCAAGCCATCTAACAAACTCCAACAATTTGACTAAAAGCCCTAAGTATTATATTTCTTTTAGAAAGATCTTTTGCTTTGCCAACTCACCGATGAGGCCTGATTTGCGTAAAACCACCAACTCATGGTTTCTGTCCTGCTGGTTATCAGCCATCCTGCTTTTTTTCATACTTGGCTGCGTATCCCTGTTGTTTCAGCCCTATCAACACTTTCCTGCCTACGGTTTTATTGGCTACGCCTTATCGATCATTTTATTACTGCTGGCACTGACACAAAGCCAACACCAATGGCACTACCTTGTTGTCAGTATGACCCTGATTATCTTCGGTGCCATCGCAGGCTTTGACATTGTCTTCTCCAGTGAAGAAATTGCCCATAGTATTGAGAATCATCGATTTATTTCTGCCATACCCACAAAAATATCCGCAAAGATGCTCGATGACTACATCAACATACTAGTACTTATCCTGAATATTTTTACCGGCAGCCTCGCAGCTAACAGCCTGTTTTACGGCCTAAATAAACGACACTTTAAGTAGCCTTAAATACTGACCTGAAAGGCAATCAATAATAACCCTTTCTCCGAGCTCGATTTTCTCACCACTCAAAATTTGAGTGGCTATGCTTTGCATACCTCCTTCAACCGAAAGATTTAGAGATGAAAGCAGCACTTCGCCAGCAGATCCTTAATGCCTTCAATTTTCGACATGCCTGCAAGAGCTTTAATCTGGAGAAAAAAATCTCCGATGAAGAATTTTCTTTTATTATGGAAGCAGCAAGACTATCCCCAAGCTCATTCGGCTTTGAACCCTGGAAATTTCTCGTCATACAAAATTCCGAGACTCGAGAAGAACTTCACCCCCTATGCTGGGGAGCGCAAGGACAACTTCCGACAGCCAGCCATTTTGTAGTTATTCTTGCACGACGTGAATCGAGTATGCATCACGCCTCGGATTACATTCTCGATCATATGAAAAATATCAGCCAGCTTCCCAATGAAGTAATTGAGATGAAGTCAGGTTTTTATAAACAGTTTCAGGAAGAACATTTCAGCCTGACTGAATCACCCAGAGCCATGTTTGACTGGTCCTGTAAACAGACCTATATCGCTCTCGGTAATATGATGAGCGTGGCCGCCCAAATAGGAATCGATTCCTGCCCTATAGAAGGCTTTGATCGTGAACCTTTGGAAGAAAAAATGACTGAGCTGAATTTACTGAAAAGAGGTGAATTTGGTGTCAGCTGCATGGTTGCGTTCGGCTACAGGGAAAATGAACCTTTCCCCAAAACTCGGCATCAAGAGACAGATGTTATTGAGTGGATAGAATAATAGAGCTCTAATATCTATTTGATACATATGTGCTAGATAATTTTGCCAGCACACCTTCTACAAAGACTTTCTTACAGGCAATAAAAAAGGCAACCTAAAGATTGCCTTTTTTTCAACTTCACACTCTAGAGCAAGAAGCTTCTAATTGCAGCTGGTGCAATCCAATCCTTACAGAGGACGGATATCTTCAGCTTGTGGGCCTTTTTGACCCTGAGTTACACGAAATTCAACCTGCTGGCCTTCTTTCAGTGTCTTGAAGCCGTCGCCAACGATCTGACGGAAGTGAGCAAACACGTCAGGACCGTTGTCCTGAGCGATGAAACCAAAACCTTTCTCTTCGTTGAACCACTTAACGGTACCGGTAGTAGTAGACATATCTATATCCTGTGTATCAAAGTAAATGTGCTTTCCAACCCTGATGGACTGAAAGGCGGTTAAGCTAGAAGTTTTGTTATTACTTATGGCAGAACAGGACGAGATACTACTCTCGGAACACTAAATCTATACATAAAGAATCAAACGCACTTATAACGTGGTGCCCATATTACATGGCTTCAAGCTATTCACAATGAGTATAAACCAAATTTCCGTTACAGCAACAGATTAACAGGTGAAGAAAGTAGATTTTTTGAAAATTTAGCTAACTGGGACCAGTTACCGAGAAAAATAGTTTTTCCTTCATACAAAAAAGCCCGAAAACTGTCGTCTTCAGGCTTTTTAATAGATGGCGGACCGGACGGGACTCGAACCCGCGACCTCCGGCGTGACAGGCCGGCATTCTAACCAACTGAACTACCGGTCCGCTGCATTTCATGATTATTTATACACAATCATGAGTCACGCAATCTCATAAAGAGATGGTGGGTGATGACGGGATCGAACCGCCGACCCGCTGCTTGTAAGGCAGCTGCTCTCCCAGCTGAGCTAATCACCCAAAAAATCAAACGTCGTTGAATTTGACTGGGCATTTTACGGAATATGGACAGCCTGTCAATAGACTATTTCAAGAGAGATTCGCAGTGAGGTAATAATGACAGGAATGGACGATCTTCATATCGAAGACCATCCTTTTTATATAAGAAGGCTCTATCGTGCCAAGTGCAATACCGCCTTAACACGTCCCTCCTCTTTGCCCTTCTCGATTTTGACCTGTTGCAGATCGATCTGATAGCGAGTGTTAAGAGTAATCAACCACATAAGCAGCTTTTGGTAAGCGGCATCTTCTATCCAGACCCCCAGACCTTTACGATCAGGTTGCACTCGATGTAGAACAAGACCAGCCTGTCTGGAAGTCGATGAAACCACTGAAGATAGATCCTTCTGTCCCATGCCCGACTTTTGTTTTTTAATCGACTGCTTTGCAGACTCAGCATTAACCTGCATCCACTCATACGTATTCAGTTGTCGCTTATACTCTGCTTCCTGAGAACTACTCCAGCCTGCCACAGGTTCCCAGACCATGAAATAGAATACCGCCACCACAAGTGCTATCGAAAGCAACGACAGAGCCCTGCGATCTTTCTCTTGCAAGAGTTCATATTTTTCTTTCAGCTGCTGAATAACAGGTAGCTGATCAAGAGTGTTTAGTAGCTTCATGATGGCTCTACCTGTCAATTGTCATTCGGGCATTCACACCCGTCTTTTCCTGATTGGCATTGTCCAGCTTGGCATTCAAACCATCAGATTTAACCGCAGCCAACAGTTTTTCAACACCTTCCAGAGAGTCTGCTTTCAGGTCCAGTATCAACTTGCCACTCACCTCATTAAAATCCATAGTGACGGGCTTCAGGTTACTGTCTTTGATCGAGGCTGATATTTTCGAGACCTGTTGCAGCATCGGTAAAAAAGGCTCTCCTGCCACAGTATTCCCGGTCTTCTTCAGCCGACTCTCCATGCGGCTTTTAATATCCACACTGGCACTGACTGTTTTCCTGGCATCAATCACCATCTGATCTTGAGGAAACACCTCCAGATACAAACCGGCACTGTTCGACCAGAGCTCTTGGGCTTTATGCTGAAAGAAAAAGCCTTCAGTAATCATCAACCCCATTTCCATCACCAGCCAGAACGAAGCAACCAGAGCGAGAGGTTTCCAACGGCGTATTTGCCTGCTGGCTTTTCTTGGGCATTGATAAACGCCAGAACGCAAATCGACCCGCCTGACGCCTCTTTTGGTTTTAAAGTACTTCTCTGCCAGATGTTCGAACAGTGACTGCCTCAGTGGTTCTTCAGTCACAAGCCAGCCAGCCTCGTCCAGCGAGCGTCTGATACTCAATCGATTCTCTTCTGGTGTCGGCAGAATACCTTCTGAAAATTTTAAGCAAACCCGTGCAACCTGAGGCTCTGCGCTGTCTGCAATCTGCACACCTGACTCTTCAGAAACTTCCTGCCAATTGCTGAGAATAAGCTCTACAGCATCATAGTCCAACTCAACGGCTGCCTGCCCAGGCCTTGCCATAAGGATTGAACGACTTTCAGGATAAAGACTGATAGCACTGACTTCAGGATCAATCAGCTGCTGCTCTGCCAGCACGTGCTGAACCGTCAGCCCCATTTCTTCGAAGGTAACAAGAATCTTCTGTATTAACTGGTGCTTGATCGCTGATACTAAAACCTGGTCAGTTTTTGGCACCAGCTGGCTGACCAGATGCAATGATTCGACATCTTCAGCCGTTTCTTCTTCAAGCATGAAAGGCAAGGCAGTATTGAGGTGCTTTTTTTGTCCAGGGCTGACATCGAGCTGACGATGAACAACCATCGTTGCCGGAAGCAGAATAATTGTTTCGTCCGGAAGAAACTCTTCCGCCAAAGCGCCTTCAGAGTCCTTTTCTGCATCATAACCCGACTGCAGCTCCAGCCATTCGGATCGTGTCTGTTCCAAACCGGAAACATGAACCTCCCCCTGCATCTGGCCGTTACTACCAAAACAGGCCCACTGCACCACAGCATCACCTGAAAGAGAGGTCAGTGGCGGTGGAACACGGATCAATAGAGTTTTCTTCATTATTGGACCTCAGGATTCCTTCTTGGCTACTACCCAGTAATCATTAGGCCCAATCTCACGTCCTGCGACCTGAACCTGCCCTTCTGCATTACGAAATAATTGAGTTCTTAAATAGAATGTCGTATCCCGATACCTGGCCTTTATAAATACTGTAAAAAAATTACTGACCACCCCCAGAGGAGCGGACTTCAGATCTGCTGTTTTTTCTTTCAAGGCTGGTAGTTTTGCAAGATCGTCAATCTTGCTGAAAACCTCACTCCCTCTGCTGTCGATGATGGAAACCACATCACCTTCCGAGAGATTGTCAGAGATAGTTCTGAGTACATCAGGCAACGCTGTATTGATATTGATACGACTGGATCCGGGGATACTGGTCAGAAGCGGCAGCAGTTGTTCATATTCCTCTAAACCAATACCTTTGATCAACTTCAACTCTGTTAAAGAAGCAATAGCGGTATCCGCCGTGCGATAAGCAGGATCCATCGACAGGTAATAGTTATCTTCAGCGCCGTTCTCCAAAGCTTCCTGATCACTATCAAGCCAGTCCTTGATGCTGTCTTTAACGCCGCTGTCTATTCCCTGATTTTTCAGCAGCTGATCGAACATTCGATCAAATCGTTTGGCATCAAGTGCCTTGGCCGACAACCAGTTGAGGTTAAACAAACTGTTTTCATCAACAATCCTGAGTTCAATTTCACCTTGCTCTACTGGGTAAGCAACTTCAGTTACGTTCCAACGTTCTTTTTCATGGTCCACCAGCTTCTTCTTTTTCTTATCCTCTTCTGCATCCTGTTCCAGCAGCAAAGCAACGTATTGCTCAGCGCCGAGCGCCAAATGTCTGGCCTGCACTCTTTCCAGATAGCGGCTGTTTTTTTCTGTGTGCAACCAGAGGCTGGTCACCATCTGTGAAGCCATCAAGGTAATGATGGCAAAAATCAGCAACACATAAATGAGAGCTATACCTGATTGGTTTTTCTTAAGGTTCATTATTGGGCCCACCTTCAGGTCTGTCCTGCTCTCTTCCTTTTGGAGGCTGCCTCTGCTGCTTGCTGTCTGCTGGCTGGTTTTTCTTTTGTTGTCCGTCAGAAAGCGCTTTAATATCACTCGGTTTGAAATCACTGACAGGCAAAATAGTCGTCATCGTTCCAAAATCCTGATGCTGTACTGTCAGCTCCACGGCAACAGGTAACATCGATGAGTTATCTTCTTTACCAGCTGCACTTGCGGTTTTGGCCTGCCCTTGTGCTTGAGTCAGCGCCTGATTGGGAGCTTCTGTTTTTTCGGGCGGCCAGGTGCTGCGCCAGCTCTTCTTCTCATCCATAAACCGTAACCTGACTCTCTGGACTTGCTCCAAAAGCACCTGCCGAATCTGGATAGGGTCCGGTGCACGATCCAGCATCTTCCAATAGCTGCGAATCAGCTTTCCTTCATCGACCTCATATTGAACTCTTTGTAAATCACTGCGTATTTCATTCAACGGATTTCTCCAACCGGATCGAGTAAAGGCAATAAGCTCCCCCTCTCCAGCCGGTGCCTGAACCGCAGGCTTCCGATCACCAAACTCATCCCTTATGGACCTTCCCACAAGCTGAAAAAGGTCTTTCTCCATAATCAGTTGAGCCCTTTGCAAAACATCCAGACGATCCAGAATGCCATCGGTTACCTGCTGGGCCCTGCTCACAGATTCAAACAACTTGTAAGCCGCGGTACTGATCATTGCGAACATCATGATCGAGATCATCAACTCCAGCAGAGTGAAACCTTTTTGCCCCGTCATTTTTTGTACTTCCTGATATGCGTCGTCAGGGAGTACATGGCCTGATCGTTGTCCTCCGGCTTTTTATTACCGGTAAATACCTCAATATCAATTTTACGAAAATCACCAAGACTGCTGTTTCGAACCACTCTCTGAACATACCAGTCATGGTTCGCGTAAACCTCTGCCTGACCACTGAGGCCGGTATCAGGCCATTTTTTTTCTGCTTCTATACGACTGAGATGTTGATCCGCTAACTGTGCTGCAAGGACCTTCTCCTGCATGTAGCGTGTTTGCCGAATACTGTTACCATCAGCCAGCATCAGCATGGCGGCGGCAACAGCAAAGACAGCCAAAGCCACCATGACTTCAATCAGGGTAAAACCTCTGTTATCGAAAGAGTTCGACATTCGAGAGTCCATCTGTCTGTAGAAGCACTTTTTGCTTTTTATTCTCAACAGGCACTATATCCAGTGAAAAAGGTGTTATCTGACCATCGGAGAAAAAAACAACCGTTGGCCCATCTCTGCTTTCCTGCTCCTTGTCCAGATAGGGAATATCACCTTCTTTAGTACTGAGGATCACCTCTAAAGCGGACGGTATTCGAAAAGGCTGAAACGGCTTCTCGGTAATGGTTCGCCACTCTTTGCTCTCAAGCGGCAGAACCCACCAGCGATACCGGCCTTCTTCCACGGAAAATCCATATTCAGCATTGTCCAGCAATGCCTTATCTCTGGCCTGGGCAAACAACACCTGCAATCTGGATGCCTGCTCCTGAACCATTTTCTGCACATTACCGGTAATCGGGCTGAGTAAGGTTATACCCAGCAGAATTCCGATGATAAGAATAACAACCAGCAGTTCTACCAGCGTGAAGCCCTGAGATCCTTTCCGCCTCACGACTCCTCCCAGTTAGTGACATCAGCATTCAGACCTTCACCACCTTCACGACCATCAGCACCGAGAGAATAGAGATCGTACTTACCGTGATTGCCTGGCTGAAGATAGATATACGCATTACCCCATGGGTCCAGAGGCGCTTTCTTGAGATAACCTTCAGGGTTCCAGTTTCTTGGTTCTGGAGAAATCGTCGGCTTCTTGGCCAGAGCTTCAAGCCCCTGATCAGTAGACGGGTACATACCATTATCAAGCCGGTACAGCTCTAGCGCCTGAGAAACACTTTCTATATCCGAGCGAGCAACAGTGACTTTTGCCTGATCCGGACGACTTAGAATCTTGGGCGCAACCATAGCGGCCAGAATCCCCAGAATGACTACCACCACCATTATTTCAATCAGGGTAAAACCCTTTTGAATTTGCTTTCTATTCATGTCCGCACCTCGGAGGAGTCCATACCATTCATTAAATTGGTGGGCACTGACTGCCCGCTTTATTGTCTTAATTCAACAACTGATTCATATTCAAAATAGGCAAAAGAATAGCCAAAACAATCACCATGACAATGCCCCCCATAACCACCAGCATTAAGGGTTCAAACAATCCCAGCAGCAGAGCTATACGTCCATCCAGCTCCATCTGCTGGTTTTGAGCTGTTCTTTCCAACATGTCATCCAGCTCACCCGTAGACTCACCACTGCCAATCATGTGCAGCATTAAAGGTGGGAAAAAGCCTGTTTCTGTTAAAGCACGATTGAGACTGGAGCCTTCACTGACACGTCTTGCAACCCCCTTCACTCCTTCACAAATAGCTTTGTTATCAATAACCTGTGAAGCAATAAGAAGCGCTTCCACCAGCGATACACCACTACGAGTCAGAATACTCAGCGTGCTGGCAAACCTTGCCGCACTAAGCGTCCTGCTGAATCGCCCCAGGATAGGAAGCTTCAGAAAGAAACGATCCCATGAAAAACGAACACTTGGTTTTTTCAGTACCTGCTTTACCCCCACCACTATCGCAATAATGCCACCCAACATAATTGGCCAGTAAGACTGGAATCCCTCACTGGCTCCAATCAAGGCGGTTGTAATCCATGGCAGCTCCTGACCAGTATCGACAAAAACCTTTACAACATCGGGCACCACAAACCCCAGCAGAAAACTGACGATACTCAATGCCGCAACAATCAAAATAATGGGATAAAGAAGAGCCTGCTGGATCTTCTGCATCGACTTCATTCGGGCTTCTGTGTAGTCCGCAAGCCGGTTCAGTACCTTATCCAGATACCCTGCATGCTCACCTGCTGCTACTGTTGCCCGGAACATCTGGGGGAAGACATTAGGAAAATCTTCAAGACTTCGAGCCAGGGTATGACCTTCCAGAACTTTTGAACGTATAGCCAGCAACATATTCTTCAGACGTCTCTTTTCCTGCTGACACGCTACACCATAAAGTGCTTCTTCGACTGGCATGGCCGCCTGAATCAAGGTTGCCAGCTGCCGTGTCAGTGTTGCCAGTTCTATGGCAGAGACGCCTCGCTGAAACAGCTGCGACCAACCCATGGAGGCTTTTTGCTGGCGACTCTCACTAACCTGATTGACCGCAAGGGGCGTCCATTCCTTATCACGCAGCATCTGACGCAGGTGACGACTACTGTCAGCCTCCATCGTGCCTTTCTGTTGCTTACCCTGTTGATCCAGAGCGATATATTCAAATGCTGCCATGTCGTCTCAATCCGCCTCCAGTACGGATCAATCTTTCTGAGTCACTCTCAGAACTTCCTCAAGGGTTGTCAGACCAGACAACACCTTACGGCTGCCATCATCCCTAATGCCAGGTGAAGACTGACGTACGAAATCCGTTATGGCCTGCTCACCTTCTCCAGCATGAATCATTCTTCTTAGCTGCTCGTTGACAGTAACGACCTCGTAAATACCACAGCGACCTCTGTAGCCGGTAAAGTTACACTCCTTACAACCTTGAGCGTGGTATAACTGAACGGCCTGATCATTACTGACACCAAGTTCATGACATTCAGCTTCATCAGCGGTATAAGGCTTTTTGCAGTGTTCGCAGAGCACTCTGACCAGCCGTTGAGCAACGACACCCAATAAACTGGAAGACAATAAGAACGGCTCTATACCCATGTCCTGCAACCGGGTAAGCGCACCTACTGCGGTATTGGTGTGCAGCGTTGACAGCACAAGGTGACCCGTCAAACTGGCCTGCACCGCTATTTCAGCGGTTTCGGTATCACGAATCTCACCTACCATGACCACATCTGGATCCTGACGAAGAATCGCCCTCAAGCCGCGAGCAAAGGTCATATCAACTTTTGAGTTAACCTGCGTCTGACCAATACCTTCGAGGTTATATTCAATAGGATCTTCGACGGTAAGAATGTTGCGGCACTTATCATTCAATGATGTAAGGCTGGCGTAGAGAGAAGTGGTTTTACCTGAACCGGTCGGCCCGGTAACCAGTATGATGCCATAGGGTTTAGCGAGTAGAGCGGAGACAACTTCCATATCCCGGGCATCCATTCCAAGATGACCAAGTTCCAATCGTCCTGCTGCTTTATCCAGCAGACGTAGCACGACTCGCTCGCCATTACTGGACGGCAGGGTTGAAACACGAACATCTACGTCCTTACCCGCAACCTTCAGAGAGATACGGCCATCCTGAGGAATTCTCTTCTCGGCAATATCAAGCCGTGCCATAACCTTGATTCTGGAAACCAGCAATGCAGCCAGTGTGCGCTGCAAGCTGAGGATCTCCCGGAGTACGCCATCGACACGAATACGAACAATCAGTGTTGATTCAAAGGTTTCAATATGAATATCAGAAGCACCTTCTTTGATGGCTTCTGTAAGAAGGGCATTAATCAGCCGAATAACCGGGGCATCATCACTCTGCTCAAGCAGGTCTTCTGTCACTGGCACTGCGTCAGCAAGACTGCTCAGATCCAGATCATCACTGATGCCGGCTGCATTCTGCAAAGCTTCGGAACTGTCGTTGTGATAACACTCGGACAGTATCTCGGATAATTTTTCCGCCCCAACCTTACAGTAGCGAGGTGACTGGGAGGTGACCCGCGTTACTTCAGACAAGATCAGCGCATCAGGAACCGACTGAAAGTAGAGCACCGGATATTCCTGCTCCCAGCTAAGAACTACGCCATGACGCTTGGCAAAGGTGAAGGGCAACCTCTGGTTCTGAACACCCGGAAGATCATCTGCGGTGAGTTCGTCAGTGTTCTGTAATGGTTCCGTATTCAAGTCAGACTCCCTGGATCTTCATATTATTCTTGCCACACTAAATTACGGTAAGAAAAATTTCGGGTAATTCTTAATAAATACAACGCACATAGAGTTTTTCTGCAAAACAATAAAAATAGTGAGACTTCATTTATCCAACAGGATCAAACGGGGTATTAATTTGATCAAGAAAGGCTCACTTCTTTTACAAATAAAAGTCTTATGCTTTATTTAGATAAAAGAATAGTTCATGGCTCGGTTAATCCCATCCGATATTAAGTGAAATACAACAATTTACAGAGAGCACTATGAATTCAGAGCTTGTGTCCAGCTATCTGAAATGGGGCCAGAAGAAGAATCGCAACCTTTTGATGGTTGTTTTGTCTGTTGCCATGCTGGCCAGCCTCTCACTCCATGGCTATTCATTTTATCAGCAGCTGGCCAGTCAGCCAGAAATGCCAAATGATAGCCAAACAGGCCCCGCTTTGGCTGATAACAAGCCATTAACCGTCAAAGATTTTGAACTTCTGTTTGGTTTCAGCAACAAAGCTGAAGCACAAAAACAGGGTGCCGATATCCCCAAGACAAGATTAAACCTGACACTCAGGGGAGCACTGGGAGAACTTGGCAGCAGGACTGATGAAGCCAGCGCCATCATCCAGAGCAGCAGCCAGGACAAGCTTTACGGTATTGGCGATACCCTGCCAGGTGGCGCCACTCTAAAAGAAATTCATTCAGACCATGTGGTTCTGAATCGGGGGGGACAACTGGAAACACTTTCTTTTCCAGAAGCAGCTAAAGACTCCAGGGCCTTGCAGGAATATCGCAACCCAGTGGAGAGTTCGGCACCAAAAGCCGAGAAACCAGGATTTACCCAGGAACCTGACGGAAAATCACTTGAACAGCGTATGCAGGAGCTAAGAGACAAACTGCAAGGTGCAAACCAAGGGATTTGATAACAACAGTTACTTATAAAAATGGTTGAGTGATGAAACTACGAATCTGTCCATTAGCGAGCAGTAGCAGCACGTTTGCCCTGGCATCACTGCTGTCGATCCTGCCTCTGCAAGACAGCACGGCCGCCCCGGTAGCTATACCGTCAGTGGAACCCGCCTCTGCTCAGCAGGCTCAGCCCAAAGCAGCACCTGTCGCACAGAAAAAGCCTGACAGCAAAGCTCCAGGTGACAAGAAATGGACACTGAACCATCAGAATGCTGATATCCGAGAATTCATAGGTCAGATCGCCAAAATTACCGGCGAAACCTTTGTTATCGATCCACGCATTAAAGGCGGAAACACAGTCACCGTACTGTCATCCAAACCTTTAAGCAGCGATGAAGTCTACGACGTCTTTCTGGAAGTACTTTCTGCCAATGGTTACGCGGTTATTCCTAAAGGCAGTGTCATCAATATCACACCCAGCACTACTGCGAAGACCGCATCACCTCATGAAAAAGGCAAAAGGCCCAGAGACGCGATCATGACCACCAAGGTCATTGAACTGCACAGCGTCTCTGCTATCGAACTGATTCCGATCATTCGACCCTTGATTGCCCAATATGGCCACGCCGCTGCTTCAGCCTCAAGTAACGCCGTCATTGTCAGTGACCTTGCTGACAACGTTGCACGTATTACCAAATTGGTACGAGAACTCGATGACACTGGTAACAATGATTATGAAGTGCTTCAACTCAAGCACGCATGGGTAGGCGATGTTTCCAAGATCATTCAGGAAACACTGGTAACCGGTAAAGGACAGCTACCCAGTGGTTTGCAGGTGATCGCTGATGAGAGAAGCAATCGATTGGTGATTAAAGGCAATAGCAGCAAAAGAGTGAGAGTCAGAAAGCTGGTTGAAACACTGGATAAGGCAGGTATTCGCAAATCCAATACCAAGGTTATTTTCCTGAGTTACGGTGACGCCAAAAACATTGCAGATATTCTGGCCGAAGCGTCATCAACGATTCAGGACAGCAACAACAAAAAAAATAAGGGCAGCTCATCCGTCGCTACACCCGCACCAACTCCAGCATCACCCACGGCACCTAAAGTGGAAACCAAAGGACAAAGCAGCAGCAAGGGTAAGGCTAAATCTGCACCGAATGTCTTTGTAAAAGCGGATGAAACCCAGAACGCTCTTATTATGATCGCTGACCCGGATACTCTGGCCGAGATGGAGCACATAGTCCGTCAGTTAGATGTGCCCAGATCTCAAGTCCTACTTGAAGCAGTCATTGTTGAAGTTTCTGGTGGTATCGGCGACGCGCTCGGTGTGCAGTGGGGCATAGATGGCACTCAGACATCTGCCGGGCATGTCACTACAAAAACAGGTGATGCAACTTCAACAACTACCAGTGAAAAGAGAAGCATCACCGGTAACATTCTTGATAATGCAGCCATAACACTTGGCAGTGTTGCTTTTAGAGCGCCTAATTTCGGTGCTCTGGTCACAGCTCTCAGCTCCAAATCCAACAACGATATTCTATCTACACCCAGTATGTTGACTCTGGACAATCAGGAAGCTGAATTCCTTGTCGGCCAGAATATTCCGATCAAAACCGGCTCTTATCAAACCAGTGCTGGTGGTGGCGGTAACTCACCGTTCACCACAACTGATCGTAAAGATGTGGGTATCAAGATGAAAATCACGCCTCACCTGAGTGAAGGCAACAGCATTCGTCTCGAAATGGAACAAGAAGTTTCATCCCTGGACTCAGCAGCGACCAAAGACCTGGGCGGCGGTGACCTCATCTTTAATAACAGAACCCTGAAGACAACTGTTCTTGTCGATGATGGCCAGACTATTGTGATCGGTGGGCTGATTGAAGACAGAAAAATTCAGACTAAAAAGAAAGTCCCTCTGCTAGGAGATATTCCTCTGCTGGGACAGTTCTTCCGATTTGAAGAAGACAAAGTGGATAAGCGAAACCTGATGCTGTTTATCAGACCGACTATCATGAGAAATTCAGAAACATTAGCCAAGGCAACACGAGATCGCTTCAGCAAACTCAAGTACCTGAGAAGGAACAAACAGACTCCAGAGATGCTTCCAGACGACCCTGACACACTGTTTGAACCGGAAGCCTTTGACCTGAGAAAGAAAGATAAGAAATTCTGGCAAACTGAAAATTAATTCGTAACCAGAGAAACAAAAAAGCCAGCTATCTTCAGCTGGCTTTTTCATGCATCACCTTCAGCAATTAAAACAGCACGGCAATAAAACAGACACCAAAAACCATAAAAAATCTTCCTGTCAGGGGCGGCAACTTCTTCAAAACCTCACTACCCGGCTCTTCTTTTAACAACCTGATGGGCTGCCAAATTACCAGCAATGGCAACAGAAGAAACAACGGTTGCTGTAGAAAGTCGTACAAATAAAGATTCAAACTGACGGGATAAACCGCAAACAGTAAAATTACATAAAAGGCTCTGGACAGGTCAAAACCCATTCGAACGGTCAACGTCCCAATCCCATCATTCTTATCATCAACGTAATCACGGAGCTCATTAGCCACCAGCAAAGCCGCTGTAATCAGGCTGACAGGAATAGAAATAATAGCTACCTGATTATCCCAGACACCTGTCACACCATAATAAGATGCTGACACCATCAGCACACCGGTAAGGATAAACACCGCAGGCACACCAAAGCCCCTATGTTTATAAACGACAGGCTCTCCAGTATAGAAATAACCTGCAATAATCCCTGATATTCCCAGGGCAAAAAGCTCCCAGCCCACCAGATAAACCAGCCAGAGCCCCAAACCAATAGCGGTAAAGGTGAAAATACCTGCTAGTTTGAAATTGCTCTTTATCTGTTTTATCACGTGATCTTCGTCAGGATGACCACTGTCTTTCCAGAACTGGATATCCGCGTAGTCATTGGCAAGATTGGCAGCCGCCTGCAGTAATAGACCACACAAAATGATATCGATAGCACGTAGCCAGTCACCCTCACCTCGAGCAAAAGCAATGGCAATACCCAGACCGCAACAGATCAAGGCAACAGAAAAAGAGAAAGGTCGTAGCGCTGTGAAGAAGCGATACTTATCCGGATTCAGGTTCGGTGTTTCCACAAACAGTGTCTCAGCTACCGATTGAAAAACCAGCGACTATGCGCTTATCTAAGCTCCCAGCCTATAGCGACATACCGCAAGAATGATATGACCGGTTAGCATAGCAGTTTGGCCATTATCTACAGTCCCTCTTAGGAGATAGATCACTCACTTATTCCAGCGCAAAAAAAACCCGCACTTCTCAGCACGGGTTTTTGAAGAACTGACTACTGGTGCTTACCAGCCCGTCTTTTCCTTCAGAGCCTGACCGATTTCAGCCAGACTGCGAACGGTTTTCACACCAGCCGCTTCCAGAGCAGCAAACTTCTCGTCTGCAGTACCCTTACCACCGGAGATGATCGCACCAGCGTGACCCATACGCTTGCCTGGAGGTGCAGTTACACCGGCAATGTAGGAAACAACCGGCTTGGTTACGTTTTCCTTAATGAAAGCAGCTGCTTCTTCTTCAGCAGTACCACCGATTTCACCGATCATTACGATCGCTTCAGTCTGTGGATCTTTTTCGAACAGCTTCAGGATGTCGATGAAGTTGGAACCCGGAATCGGGTCACCACCGATACCAACACAGGTAGACTGACCGTAACCGAAGTCTGTGGTCTGCTTAACGGCTTCATAAGTCAGGGTACCGGAACGGGACACGATACCGACCTTGCCTGGCTTGTGAATGTGACCTGGCATGATACCAATCTTGCACTCTCCAGGAGTGATAACGCCTGGGCAGTTTGGACCGATCAGAACAACACCCAGTTCGTCACAACGAACCTTGCATTCCAGCATGTCCAGAGTAGGAATGCCTTCAGTGATGCAGACAATCAGCTTGATGCCGCCGTTGGCTGCTTCAAGGATGGAGTCTTTGCAGAAAGGTGCTGGCACATAAATAACAGAAGCTTCAGCACCGGTTTCAGCAACCGCATCAGCAACGGTGTTGAATACTGGCAGACCCAGATGTTCCTGGCCGCCCTTACCCGGAGTAACGCCACCAACCATCTTGGTGCCGTAAGCAATGGCTTGCTCGGAGTGGAAAGTACCCTGAGAACCGGTAAAGCCCTGACAGATAACCTTGGTATCTTTATTAATCAGTACGCTCATTATTATTTACCCTCCGCGGCTTTAACTACCTGTTCTGCTGCGTCGGAGAGACTGCTAGCAGCAATAATATCCAGACCTGACTCGGCCAGAGTCTTGGCACCCAGTTCAGCGTTGTTACCTTCCAGGCGAACAACAACAGGAACTTCTACGCCTACTTCTTTAACAGCGCCGATGATGCCTTCAGCAATCAGGTCACAACGAACAATACCGCCGAAGATGTTAACCAGTACGGCCTTAACATTGTCGTCAGACAGAATGATCTTGAACGCTTCAGTAACACGTTCTTTGGTAGCACCGCCACCAACGTCCAGGAAGTTAGCTGGAGCGCCACCGGACAACTTAACGATGTCCATGGTACCCATTGCCAGACCAGCGCCGTTTACCATGCAGCCGATGTTGCCATCCAGAGCTACGTAGTTCAGTTCCCATTGAGCAGCGTGCGCTTCACGAGCGTCTTCCTGAGAAGGATCGTGCATGGTCTTCAGGCGAGCCTGACGATACATGGCGTTACTGTCGATGTTCAGCTTGGCATCCAGACAGTGCAGGTCACCGGCTTCAGTGATAACCAGCGGATTGATTTCCAGCAGAGCCAGATCGAAGTCCTGGAACAGTTTCGCCAGCCCCAGGAAGATCTTGGTGAACTGCTTAACCTGAGTCGTGTTCAGACCCAGCTTGAACGCTAGCTCACGGCCCTGATATGGCTGTGCGCCAACCATCGGATCGATAATCGCTTTCAGAATTTTTTCAGGTGTTTCTTCCGCAACTTTCTCGATTTCAACACCACCTTCGGTAGATGCCATGAAAACGATCTTGCGGGTAGAACGGTCAACAACAGCACCCAAGTACAGTTCCTGATCAATATCGGTGCAGCTTTCAACCAGAATTTTGCTCACTGGCTGACCATTTTCGTCTGTCTGGTAAGTCACCAGATTCTTGCCCAGCCACTGCTCGGCGAAAGCCTTGATTTCTTCTTTAGTGGTTACCAGCTTTACACCACCAGCCTTACCACGGCCACCGGCGTGAACCTGAGCTTTAACTACCCACTGGCTACCACCGATTTTGTCTGCAGCAGCTGCAGCTTCTTCCGGAGTATCGCAGGCATAACCCTTGGATACCGGCAGGCCATATTCAGCAAACAGCTGTTTACCCTGATATTCATGGAGATTCATACTGACACTACCAACGTTGTCTGATTTTTTTGTTTATACCCACATCCGTGGATCAGTTCTTTTGTCTGCGGTACACACCCTCAGGTACCGTTGACAATTCAGCGCTTGATCAGAGTTCAGCCTGTGGCTGTAATTATTATCAAGGCTGTAATTCGCTTATTCACTCAAGCCAGTCCGGATTCAGAATCCCCGAAAGCCCTTCATACTTTCATTCATGGTCAAATCAATAAAGGAATCTAGTCGAAAGCTGACACTTGTCGATTAAACAGTGCCAGCCCTCCCTGCTCTTAAAAAGAACAGTGTGTCTTAGCGACGCTTACGATTTGCAATATGAATCGCCTGACCGTCAACGGCCAGTACAGCTTCGTGCAGCGCTTCACTCAGAGTCGGGTGAGAGAAGATGGTCAGAGCCAGGTCTTCAGTGCTGGCTGCGAATTCCATCGCAATCACACCCTGCTGAACCAGTTCAGCAGCGCTTGGGCCTACAACATGAATACCGAGGATACGGTCAGATTTCACATCAGAAATAACCTTGACCATACCTTCTTTCTCATTAGCAGCCAGAGCACGACCACTGGCAGCGAACGGGAAAGTACCCATCTTGTAGTCAACACCTTCAGCCTTCAGCTCTTGCTCGGTCTTACCGACCCAGGCGATTTCCGGATGAGTGTAAATAACAGAAGGAATCAGCTCATAGTTCATGTGACCAACGTGGCCAGCAATGATGTCTGCAACCATGATGCCTTCTTCACTGCCCTTATGCGCCAGCATTGGACCACGAACCACGTCACCAATAGCGTAAACGCCCGGTACGTCAGTTGCGCAATGTTCATCAACGAAGATGAAGCCACGTTCATCCATGTTAACGCCGCAATCAGGAGACAGTAGGCTTTCAGTGTATGGACGACGACCAACCGCTACGATCAGCTTGTCAAATACCACGACATTGTCGTTACCATCAGCGTCAGAGTAAGTGACGTGAACTTCTTTACCCTTGATTTCAGAAGCGGTTACACGGGCACTCATACGAATGTCCAGACCCTGCTTCTTGAAAATCTTCAGGGATTCCTTGGAGATCTGCTCATCAGCAGCCGCCAGGAAACGATCCATAGCTTCAAGAACGATAACTTCAGAACCCAAACGGCCCCAAACACTGCCCAGTTCCAGACCGATTACGCCGGCACCGATAACACCCAGACGCTTTGGTGTTTCCTGGAACTGCAGAGCACCGGTGGAGTCTACAATCAGGTCACCATCTGTCGGTGTTGGTGGAATCTCAACCGGACGTGAACCGGTAGCGATAACTACGTTCTTAGTGTCGATAATTTCAACACTGCCGTCGCCCTTGGTCAGTTCAATCTGCTTGTTGGCCAGAACCTTACCGGCACCTTCAAACAGGGTAACCTTGTTGGCCTTGAACAAACCGCCAACACCGCCAGTCAGTTGATCAACGATCTTGTCTTTACGGGCAACCATCTGCGGTACGTCCATCTCAACACCGGAGTGGTTGATACCGTGCAGTTTAAAATCCTTCTGCGCTTCAACAAACTTGTGAGAGCTGTCCAGAAGTGCCTTGGAAGGGATACAACCTACGTTAAGGCAAGTACCCCCCAATTTTGTCTTGCCTTTGTCATCAGTCCACTTTTCGATGCAAGCGGTTTTTAGACCCAGCTGTGCTGCGCGAATGGCGCAAACGTAACCTGCAGGACCTGCACCAATGACTACAACGTCAAACTGATTTGCCATATCTTCTGTTCCAAAATACCTGTGGCGGCTGAATAGTAGTCATCAGCCACCTAAAAACCCATGAGAAATTAAACTTCCAGCAGAATACGAGCCGGATCTTCCAGCAGTTCCTTGATTGTGCAAAGGAATGTTACTGCTTCCTTGCCATCCAGCAGCCTGTGGTCGTAGGACAAAGCCAGATTCATCATAGGCAGAATTTCCACCTGGCCATTAACAGCCATGGGGCGCTCCTGAATTTTGTGCATACCCAGAATAGCGGACTGAGGCGGGTTCAGAATTGGTGTGGACAGAAGCGAACCAAACACACCACCATTGGAAATGGTAAAGGTTCCCCCGGTCATATCCTCAATACCCAGCTTGCCACCTTGGGCTTTCTTACCGTATTCACGGATTTTAGCTTCAACATCAGCCAGGCTCATGTCTTCAGCGTTACGCAGAACAGGCACTACCAGACCACGGTCGCTTGATACGGCAACACCGACATCCTGATAACCGTGATAAACAATATCGTTACCATCAATGGAAGCATTAACAGAAGGCTGACGACGCAATGCTTCTGTGCAGGCCTTGACGAAGAATGACATAAAGCCAAGGCGAACGCCGTGACGTTTTTCGAACTGATCCTTGTAACGGGCACGCAGCTCCATCACAGGCTTCATGTTGACCTCGTTGAACGTGGTCAGCATGGCCGCAGTCTGTTGTGCTTCTACGAGACGCTGAGCAACTCTAGCACGCAGACGGGTCATTGGCACTCGTTTTTCTACGCGTTCACCGGCGAAGACAGGGGTCGTTGCTTCAACCTGTGGTGCAGAAGACGCAGCCACTGCAGGAGCAGCAACAGCTGCCGCTGCAGGCTTGGCTTCAGCGTGACGAACAACGTCTTCTTTAGTAACCCGACCACCCTTTCCGGTACCAGCGATAGCCGCTGGATCAATACCTTTTTCTTCAGCAATCTTGCGAGCCGCAGGGCTCAGAATTGGATCTTCACCTTCAGCTGTCGCAGCAACTTCTGGTGCAGCTGACGCTGTAGCGGCAACAGGAGCAGAGGCCGCTGCACCTTCTTCATAGATAGCGATAACTTCGCCACTCAAAACAACGTCGTCTTGATTCTTAACAATTTCTTTTACTACACCGTCGGCAGGCGCCAGAACTTCCAGTACAACCTTATCCGTTTCGATATCGCACAGCAGCTCATCACGGGAGCATGCTTCGCCTGGCTGCTTGTGCCAGGTTGCAACGATACCGTCAGCTACGGATTCCGGAAATGTGGGTGCTTTGATTTCAGTGGCCATTTGTGATCCCTTGGGTTTTCGACCATTCTCCCCGGTCACTCGTTGCTTGTTTTACGAGTACCGGGGCAATGTCAATTATACGTTAAATGCGTCTGCGACCAGCTTCTGCTGTTCTTCTACGTGCTTGGACATATAGCCGCATGCCGGAGCTGCAGAGGCGTCACGACCTGCATACACCAGGTTCAGCCTTGCATCATGATTATCCAGCGCCCGACGCATGTGATGCTGACTGCAGTACCAGGCGCCCTGATTCATAGGCTCTTCCTGACACCAGACAGCATCTTTCAGGTTCGGGTAGCGGGCAATAATCTCGTCCAGATCGTCCTGAGGGAACGGATATAACTGCTCGATTCGAATAATGGCAGTGTCGTTCAACTCATGAGTGCGCTTGTAGTCAAGCAGATCGTAGTAAACCTTACCGCTGCACATAATCAGACGTGTAATGTCTTGTTCCTGATGCTCATCCACTTCTGGAATCACGGTCTGGAAGCTGCCTTCAGCCAGTTCTTCAAGACTGGATACGGCTTGCTTATGACGCAACAGACTCTTTGGCGAGAAGCAGATCAGAGGCTTACGCAATGGGCGCAGCACCTGACGACGCAGCATGTGGAATACCTGTGCTGGTGTCGTCGGTACACACACCTGAATATTGTGCTCGGCACACAGCTGCAGGTAACGTTCCAGGCGCGCTGAAGAGTGCTCAGGTCCCTGACCTTCATAACCGTGCGGCAATAGCATGGTCAGACCACAGAGGCGACCCCACTTGTGCTCACCACTGGTAATAAACTGGTCAATAACCACCTGGCAACCGTTGGCAAAGTCGCCGAACTGAGCTTCCCAGATAACCAGTGCATCAGGCGTTGTAGTGGCATAGCCATACTCAAAGGCCAGTACGGCTTCTTCAGACAGCAGAGAATCCCAGATCTGGAAGCTCGGCTGATCATCGGAGATGTTAGCCAGACCTACATGGCGGGAACCGTCTTTCTGGTTATGCAGCACCGCATGACGGTGGGAGAAGGTACCACGACCTACATCCTGACCGGTGATACGCACCTGGTTGCCTTCCATCAGCAGAGTGCCGTAAGCCAGAATTTCGGCTGCACCCCAGTTGATCGGCATGGCACCGGCCGCCATTTTACGACGGTCGTCAACAATCTTGTTAACCTGACGTTGAACCACAAACCCTTCAGGCAGTTCGCACAGCTTCTGACCAAGACCTTGAAGGGTCTTCAGTGCAACACGAGTGTCATGTTTAGCAGTCCACTCATGACCAAGGTGCGGTTCCCAGTTAACAAACAACTCAGTGTTAGGCTCTTTAACCAGAGCTTTAACAACGTGCTCGCCGTTATCCAGAGCCGTACGGTAGCTGTCGATCAGCCCCTTATCGTCCGCTTCACCCAGTACACCTTTAGCAACCAGTTGCTTAGCGTAAAGGTCACGAGTTGTGGTATGGCTCTTGATCACCTGATACATCATCGGCTGAGTAGCAGACGGCTCATCAGCTTCGTTGTGACCACGACGACGGTAGCAGACCAGATCGATAACAATGTCACGCTTGAATTCCATTCGGTAGTCAAGCGCCAGTTTGGTCGCAAAGTAAACAGCTTCGGGATCATCGCCATTCACATGCAGAATGGGTGCACCAACAATTTTCGCAACGTCAGTACAGTATTCGGTAGAGCGGGCATCTTCACGGTAGCTGGTGGTGAAACCAACCTGGTTATTAATGATGATATGAACCGTACCGCCCGTCTTGTAGGCGCGGGTCTGGGACATCTGCAGGGTTTCCATGACAACACCCTGGCCTGCGAATGCTGCATCACCATGGATATTGACAGGAATAACCTGACCACGAACATCATCATTACGACGATCCTGACGGGCTCGTACAGAACCTTCTACTACCGGAGATACAATTTCCAGATGAGACGGGTTAAAGGCCAGTGCCAGATGCACTTCACCACCCGGTGTCATTACGTTGGAAGAGAAACCCTGATGGTACTTAACGTCACCGGAACCAAAGTCGGCCATCTTCTTGCCTTCGAACTCATCAAACAGTTCGGAAGGGTTCTTACCAAGAATATTGATTAGAACGTTAAGACGACCACGGTGAGCCATACCAAGAACAATTTCCTTGGCGCCATAGGAACCGGAGCGCTGAATGATTTCATCCAGCATCGGAATCAGGGCTTCGCCACCTTCAAGACCGAAACGCTTGGTACCCGGGTATTTAGTACCCAGATACTTTTCAAGACCTTCGGCAGCAGTCAGACGCTCCAGTAAATGTTGCTGGGCATCGGCACCAACGTCAGGCTTGCCACGAACACTTTCCATGCGGCTCTGGAACCAGCGGCGCTCTTCGGTGTTCACAATGTGCATGTACTCAACACCAATAGAGCCACAGTAAGTAGCTGTCAAAGCATCGACAATTTCACGCAGGGTTGCGCGTTCCTTGCCAATAAAAATGGTGCTGGCTTGAAATTCGGTATCCAGGTCGGCATCGCTGAGACCATGGTACTGAAGACTGAGATCAGGGAACTTTTCACGCTGCATGCAGCCCAGCGGATCAATCGTTGCCTGCTGATGGCCACGGATGCGGAAGGCACTGATCAGGCGTAATACCTGAACCTGCTTGCGCTCATGATCACTGGCAACGGTGCTGGTTTCAATGGGGCGTGTAGTTTGACGCTGACGCGCCATCAGAACGAAGTTTTCCTGAACTGTAGAATGAGGAACGTCTGGACTGCCACCATTCACCTGTGGCAATTTTTCGAAATAATCGCGCCATTTCTGCTCAACGGAATTTGGGTCCCGTAGGAAACGTTCATAGAGCTCTTCGACGTATGCAGCATTCCCCCCGGAAATATGTGAGGTATCCCACATTTGCTGCATCACACCTTCTTGCATCATCACTACCCCGTGAATTGGGGGCGTTCTACTCATGAGGTGCACTGGAGAAAACTGCGAGAAACAGCAGTTCGCATACGCACCGAACTGGGGACCCGTTTTGTGAAAGCCCCCGAGTTCGGCTTTCCCCCTCATGGGTAGACCGGCGGTGTCCGGTCGCCCCACTGATCAAATCCTGCTGAACGGTTTTATTGTCAAAACCCATTTACAGAGGACTCTAGTGTGACAGCGCTTCAGATTTCTTTAGCAGCGCTGCCTTCAAGTACTGGCAGAGTGTAGATGTATTTAATGGAATAAAACACCCCTATTTAACACATCTTCACTTTTTTTATCAGACAGTGGCAGAGTGGCTATTCCGTGCCAATTCTGCCCTGTCAAAACGACAGTTAAAAGCTGCCGAATCAGGAGGCGCTGCTGAACAGCATCTGCCTGATATGACCAATCGCCTTGGTCGGATTCAAGCCTTTCGGACACACAGCAACACAGTTCATGATACCGCGGCAACGGAAGACACTGAACGGATCATCAAGATCAGCCAGACGCTCTTCAGTAGCGGTATCACGACTGTCAGCCAGGAAGCGGTAGGCTTGCAGCAGGCCAGACGGCCCAACAAACTTATCCGGGTTCCACCAGAAAGACGGGCAAGCTGTGGAGCAGCATGCACAGAGAATACACTCGTACAGGCCATCCAGCTTTTCACGCTCTTCCGGGCTTTGCAGACGTTCGATAGCAGGCTCTGGTGTCTCATTGATCAGGAACGGCTTGATCTTTTCGTACTGCTTGTAGAACAGACTCATATCTACAACCAGGTCACGAATAACCGGCAGACCTGGCAACGGACGCAAAACCAGCTTCTTCTTGCCACCCATCACTTCAGACAGTGGGGTAACACAAGCCAGTGCGTTAGTTCCGTTGATATTGACACCGTCAGAACCACACACACCTTCACGGCATGAACGACGGTAAGCCAAACCAGTGTCCTGCTCCTTGATCAGGTTCAGAACATCCAGAACCATCAAGTCCTTACCACCAGGAATCGCGACAGTGTAGTCCTTCATATAAGGCTTTTTGTCGATTTCCGGGTTGTAGCAATATACGCTGACTACTAATGAGCTTTCTGTTGAGCTAGTCATAACAGTCATCTCCTCCTTAGTAGGTCCGTGCTTTCGGTGGGAAAGCTTCCATGGATTTAGGTGCGAAGTTTACTGCCCGCTTGCCAACCCGCTTTTCAGTCGGGAAGTACAGGGAATGAGCCAGCCAGTTTTCGTCATCACGCTCAGTGAAGTCGTTACGGGCATGTGCACCACGAGACTCCTTACGCTCTTCAGCAGAGACTGCTGTGGCGTAAGCAACTTCGTACAGGTTTTCCAGCTCCAGAGCTTCAATACGAGCCGTATTGAACGCACCGGACTTGTCTTCAAGATGAGTATTCTTCAGACGCTCACCCAGCTCATCCAGCTTTTTCAGACCTTCCTTCATGCTGTCGCCTTCACGGAATACACCGAAGTACAACTGCATGGTGCTTTGCAGGTCCTTACGAACATCTGCAACTTTCTCACCACCGGTGGAATTGTTCAGGCGATCCAGACGGGACATCGCTGCCTGAACATCTTCGTCAGACACTTCAACGCCGTCAAAACCTTCTCTGAAGTTCTTCTCAATCTGAATACCCGCCGCACGACCAAATACCACCAGGTCAAGCAGGGAGTTACCACCCAGACGGTTAGCGCCGTGTACGGATACACAAGCTGCTTCACCACAAGCGTACAGACCTTCAACCACCTGATCGTTGCCATCTGCATCCGGGAACAATGCCTGACCGCCAACGTTGGTCGGAATACCACCCATCATGTAATGACAGGTTGGTACTACTGGCACTGGCACCTTAACCGGATCAGCATGAGCAAACGTCTTGGACAGCTCACAAATACCTGGCAAACGAGAATTCAGAATTTCTTCACCCAGATGATCCAGCTTCAGCATTACGTGATCCTTATCAGGACCACAGCCACGACCTTCCAGAATCTCGATAATCATGGAACGAGCCACTACGTCACGACCTGCAAGGTCTTTCGCGTTTGGCGCATAACGCTCCATGAAGCGCTCACCTTCACTGTTGATCAGGTAACCACCTTCACCACGACAACCTTCAGTAACAAGAACACCTGCACCGGCAATACCGGTTGGGTGGAACTGCCACATTTCCATGTCCTGCATTGGGTAGCCGGCACGGAGCGCCATACCGATACCGTCGCCGGTATTGATCAAAGCATTGGTTGTGGAGGAGTAAATACGACCAGCGCCGCCCGTTGCCATAACGGTGGCTTTGGATTTGATATAAACGGTTTCACCCGTTTCCATGCAGATAGCAATAACGCCCGCCACCTGACCTTTTTTGTTCTTCACCAGATCAACGGCGTACCACTCATTCAGGAAAGTGGTACCGCCCTTGAGGTTTGCCTGATACAGAGTGTGCAGCAGTGCGTGTCCGGTACGGTCGGCAGCAGCACAAGTACGAGCAGCCTGACCACCCTTACCGTAGTCTTTGGATTGACCACCGAAAGGACGCTGATAGATTCGACCTTCTTCGGTACGGGAGAATGGCAGACCCATATGCTCCAGTTCGAATACTGCCTGAGGACCGACCTCACACATATACTCGATAGCGTCCTGATCACCAATATAGTCCGACCCTTTTACGGTGTCGTACATATGCCAGCGCCAGTCATCGTTCGGGTCATTACTGGCAATCGCACAGGTAATACCGCCCTGAGCAGATACCGTATGCGAACGAGTGGGAAACACCTTGGTAATACAAGCTGTTTTGATGCCTGATTCAGTCAACTGCAGTGCAGCACGCATGCCAGCGCCACCGCCACCAATGACAATCGCATCGTAGATAATAGTGCGAAGAGCCGCCATAAATCAGTGCCCCCAGAGAATTTGAATGCCCCAAACGACATAACTGAATACTGCTACAAAGCAGACCAGCTGTACGGGGAAACGAACCAGAACAGACTTACCACCCAGAGCTCGAGAGTTCAGGTAGTCCGTGGTAACAGTCCACATACCGATCCAGGCGTGGACAGCAATGGACAAAATAGTTAACAGGGTAAAAACACGTACCCACGTCTGTTCGAACAGGCTATTCCATTGCTGATAATCCACTTCTGGAGTGCTCAGCAGGTAGCCACCTATAAACAAGGTATAAGCTGCAAGGATAATGGCGGATACCCTTTGCAACATCCAATCGTTCAGTCCGCTTCGGGACAGATTGGTGACATTCTTTACCATACCCACACCCCCGCAAGTACAATCAGTACAACTGAAACTGCGATAGTTACAACTGCACCCGTTCTACCGGATTCCTTTCCTTCACCAATACCGATATCCATCAGCAGGTGTTTGATACCCGCGACGAAATGGTAAATCAGACCGGAAAGCAGAACCCAGACAACAAATTTTGCGAACCCGCCCGTTAATACTGCTTTTAACTCGGCAAAGCTCTGTTCCGACGACAAAGACATGTCGAGTCCGTACAGAAGGAACGCAACACCAACAAACAGTGCGATACCGGAAATCCGATGAAGCAGCGATGTGTATGCTGGCAGAGGCAGTTTTATTGTGGCTATGTCTAGATTGACAGGTCTTTTGCTATTCACTTTCTTTGTCCCAACGCCTTATGGCGTGCACAGCTGAATCAGCAACGATAATCCAGAGACTCTGGCATATTGAATCAGGTCATCGAGCGATGTCCTGACTTCAGGTCAGAAACGGCGTTAATATTTGTTAACGTTTTTTTCTTCCCCCCCTCATGAAGCCACTAGGACTTCGGCTGCGAAGTATATACAGTTCGGTTTTTAATTACAATTGAATGACTTGCTAGGCAGATCTACTAAAGCCGAATGGAAGTACCACAAAAAAACCGCACCAAACTTGCACAACTGCACACACGTTTGACAAACAGATTTCTGGCCCTATAGTGGTCGTCCGTAAAGAGGTCCGAATAAATAACAAGCTAATTAAATGCTGCTTTTTATACAGAACACAAAAGCAGCAATATAAAAGCCTGATTAAAAGAGTATTTCAGTCATCTTTTAATGAAAGAATATTCTTAATAAGAAACACGGACTCACAGATAAACGACAGAATAATTAGTCACTACAGGAGCCCATAAATGGCTGATAAAAAAGCACTCCTTACGATTGAAGACAAGCAACTTGAACTGCCTGTCTATTCAGGCACTCTGGGCCCCGATGTAATAGATGTTCGAAGCCTGACCGGCAACGGCCACTTTACATACGACCCTGGCTTTGTATCTACTGCCTCCTGTGAATCCAAGATCACCTTCATTGATGGTGACAAGGGAATCCTTCTGCACCGTGGTTACCCTATTGAACAACTGGCAGAGCAGTCCGACTATCTCGAAACCTGCTACCTGCTGATTTACGGCGAACTGCCATCCAAAGAAGATAAAGAACACTTCGAAAAAACCATCATGGGTCACACCATGATTCATGAGCAGATGGTTGATCTGTTCTCCGGTTTCCGTCGCGATGCACACCCGATGGCCGTTATGTGTGGTGTAGTAGGTGCATTATCTGCCTTCTATCACGACTCTCTGGACATCACCAACGAACGTCACCGTGAAATCTGTGCTTACCGCCTGATTTCCAAGATGCCAACAATGGCAGCCATGACGTACAAGTACTCCATTGGTCAGCCTTTCGTTTATCCACGTAACGATCTGAGCTATGGCGGTAACTTCCTGCACATGATGTTTGCTACACCGTGTGAAGACTACGAAGTAAACCCTGTTCTGGCTCGCGCCATGGACCGTATCTTCCTGCTGCACGCCGATCACGAACAGAACGCTTCCACGTCGACTGTTCGTCTGGCTGGCTCTTCCGGTGCCAACCCGTTCGCCTGTATCGCTGCTGGTATAGCTGCTCTGTGGGGACCTGCTCATGGTGGTGCTAACGAAGCTGTCCTGAAAATGCTGGACGAAATCGGTGACGAGAAGAACATCGACGAGTTCATTGCCAAAGCGAAAGACAAGAACGATCCGTTCCGTCTGATGGGCTTCGGTCACCGTGTTTACAAGAACTTTGACCCTCGCGCCAAGGTTATGAAAGAAACCTGTGACGAAGTTCTGGGTGAGCTGGGTCTGGCGGATGATCCAATGCTGAAGATCGCCAAACGTCTGGAACAGATTGCCTTGGAAGACGATTACTTCGTGTCCAAGAAACTGTACCCGAACGTTGACTTCTACTCCGGTATTATCCTGAAAGCTCTGGGCATTCCGGTTGAGATGTTCACCGTAATCTTTGCGACTGGCCGTACTCCAGGCTGGATTGCTCACTGGCACGAGATGATCAGTGGCGACTACCGTATCGGTCGCCCTCGTCAGCTTTATACTGGTGAAGCCAAACGTGATTTTGTTGCTGTCTCTGACCGCTAAATCCGTTTAAATCAGCACGGCAGATCAACTCTGCCGTGCTGACATTCCTTTTCAAGCCAATTCCAGAAAAACCTGCAATCTGACCGGTTTCAGCTCCGTAACCAGTACATCAGGATTCATCACCTTCTCAATAATCAGCCCGGTTTCATTGACCTCAAGCCCTTCTCTGGTGATATGGTCAAACATTGCCATCCAGACAGCTATATAACCCGCATCACTGGATAACGACACATCACAACTCAGATAGCGCCCGGATTTAACGGCCAGATTTTCCTGCTGCCCAGTCTCGGTCAGCGTTCCAACCTTCATATTCCACTCTGCATAAGGCTTATTCAGATCCTCTATCTCATTAACAAGATACAGATCATTCGTCAGCTTCATTCGACCTTTATTGTATAAACCCTCTACAGATTCATACCATGGAAATTCACAACGCCATACTTTCATCGCCATGTCAGGTCTCTCAACGACGCTAAAATCAATAGTTTTCGCCGCTATTTCTTCAAGGCTGCCGACTTCAGTCCCTTGAGGATGTCCTAGCTTTAAACAGAGTTGGTCTATTTGACGATTATCGCCATTTTTTATAGCGTTTCTTATGTCTCTGGCGGTCATCCCCAATTCTCTTTTAAGCACCTTTGCCAGCGCCTGTGATGAGGAAAAACCGCACTCGTGAGCAATTTCTGTAATAGCCTTATCCGGCCTTTCATAAATCCAGTTGACCGCAACCTGCAACCGTAACCTTCGAATATATTGGCCAGGTGTTTCTGAGAACACCATTTGAAACATGCGATGCAGGTGAAAAGGCGACACGGCACAATGGTGGGCAATATCGCTCAGGGAGGGCGCGGGATTTAACGACAGTGTTTGCCTGACATAGTTCGTAGCATCGATCAAACGACGCCGCCAAAGCGGTGCCAGTTGATCAGTCAGGTACTCTTCAGCCACCAGACTGGTAGTTGACTTCATGAACAGGGGCTACCTTTTTTGAATACCATTTCCATAGCGGCCGAACGCCAGCAGAACGGGTATCAATATAAGAGTAATCGGTGTTGCAAACAACTCGCCAAAAACTAAAGAAATAGCCGCAGGCTTTGAGTGCACAACCCGCTAGGATACAGCGAATAAATGCTTGCCAGCCTTACATCGAAATCAACTCATTACTGTTCAGGCGAGTGGTAATTTCCTGCAAGCGTGCCAGCCCCTGAAGCGCCATTGGCAGTGCAAACGTTGACTCAATAAAATCCCATGAATAATTGATGACCGTGAAGATGCGACCGGCAGTAACCTCTGCCATCTGAGTACCCAGCCAGAGGTTCATCAACAAAAAACAGGAGGCAACGACAAAATAATCCCGCCCATCAGGGCATCCACATCAGACAAATGAATTTCATGACGGTTGAGTTGCATCAGATGATTGATAACCGGTCTTCGTTTGCCCATTTCAAGCAGATTGACCTGCTTTTCAACCTGGGTGTTCAGACGATTATTCAAGAAGTGAATACGGTTATGAAAAAGGCTGTATACCCCAACCATTATTATTCCTGCCACGACAGCAGACAAAGACAGCTCAAGGCTGAAGCTGGCAAGAACCACAATAGCGACTCCGATATGAACCACTGCCGTGATCAGATCAGGTACCTCTTGTTCAAGAAAATCCACCAGCTCTCTGGACATGTCCATTCGGGCGCTTCTGACTGAAACAGAGTGATCCTGATGCCGCCTTTCTACGGATAACCCCAGACTTATCCGAATTCGCCCATAAGCCCGGGTATAATGAAACCGGCGTGCAACCATAACCAGACTGTAAGCTGTCAACAGGCCTTCCAATGTCAAAGGGCTGGAGCTATCGTCCATTATCAAACCATCTATGCTGTATCCTAGTGCCAGCGGCATAAGAGCCAGCAGCAGATTTTCAACCAGCACCATTGACCAGGTTACGGCGATACCCTTCCAGAATTCTCTGAGTATACGTACCAGCGTCAATCGACCTTGCAGCTCCATAGACCTGATCCATTGCATAAAAATGCTGAGTCTAAGTAGCTGGTGAAACTAAAACGTGTCTCTGGTTGCGGTAATTTTCAGTGACCGGAAAAACATCCGATAATGAACATGGAGCCACGATGGCACTTTCAGGTAGAAAAAAATGATCGAACTGATACTCACTCCGGAAGCATGGATGGCTCTGGCGACGCTAACCATGCTGGAAATTGTCCTGGGTATCGACAACATCATTTTTATCACCATCGTTGTTGATAAAATGCCGGTTCATCAGCGCAACAGTGCCCGCAGACTGGGCTTACTGCTGGCAATGGGAACCCGAATTGGCTTGCTGCTTTCAATCACCTGGATCATGAGTCTGACGGCGCCTCTGTTTCAGGTACTTCAGCACAGCATTTCAGGGCGTGACCTCATCTTATTATCTGGTGGTCTGTTTCTACTGGCCAAATCAACCCATGAAATACATGACTCTCTGGAACAGGCTACAGAATCAGCACCCAATCTTAAGCCAAGAGGTTTTATTGTTACCCTGATTCAGATAGCCCTGATCGATATTGTGTTCTCACTGGATTCGGTAATCACCGCGGTTGGATTAGCTGAACAGCTTTGGGTTATGGTCACCGCCATAGTAATTTCTGTTTTTATTATGATGTTTGCAGCAGCCGCTATTGGCGATTTTGTCAGTGCACACCCTACCTTCAAAATTCTGGCACTGTCGTTTCTTATATTGGTTGGTGTCTCTCTGGTGGGTGAAGGTCTGGATTTTCATATCCCCAAAGGTTACATCTACTTTGCCATGGCCTTTTCACTGGTTGTGGAGGTTATCAACAGTCGTGTCAGACGGTCATGAAGCACTTCTCCCTCTCTCGGAGCCTCCTCTAAAACGGAACATTTTTTTGCTAACACCTTAGTAGCAAACTCCTCACGACCAGCCAAAGTTTCAAAATTCGAGCAAAGTCTGAATTTAAATCTATTCTCTATCCAGTTCCGCCATTACCTTAACCCTCTTGCTTATGTAACCGGGCAGAAGTATTAGCGCATTACTCTAGACAGGCTGTTCATGACAACGCTCAAGGCTATAAAAAAAGAGGTGGCACATTTCAGGTCACACCTGCTGACCGGAACCAGCCATATGATTCCCTTTGTCAGTGCTGGCGGCATTCTCGCTGCATTGGCGGTAATGCTTGGGTACACAGAAGGCAGTAACGCTAACCCGCTGTATCTGCAGGCTTTCGCTGATATCGGCAGCGCCGGATTCAAACTCTTTATTCCGGTACTCGGTGGCTATGTAGCCTGGTCAATTGCCAATCGTCCAGGCTTGGCTCCCGGCATGATCGGTGCATGGCTGGCGGCAGAATATGGTTGCGGCTTTATTGGCGCAATTCTTATCGGGTTTATCGCCGGATATATCGTTCAGACACTGAAACAGATACCTCTTTCACCTTCTACCCGAAGTATCGGAGCTATCTTCCTCTACCCACTGCTGGGCAGTCTGGTGACCGGTGCCGTCGTTATTTTTGTTATAGGCGAACCTATCTCTTCAATGATGGCAGGTCTTGATCACTGGCTTCATGCACTTGAAGGAGGTTCCAGAACAACGCTTGGCATGATAATGGGCGGCATGACCGCATTTGATATGGGCGGCCCTGTCAATAAGGTTGCTACGCTGTTTGCCCAGACTCAGGTTAATACTCACCCTTATCTTATGGGTGGTGTGGGTGCAGCCATATCCACCCCACCTCTGGGAATGTGGCTGGCTACTTTGCTGTCACGTAAGCGTTATTCTGATGAAGAACTACAGGCCGGTAATGCGGCACTGATCATGGGACTGATCGGAATTTCTGAAGGCGCTATTCCCTTTGCAGCAGCAGATCCGCTTAGAGTCATTCCCGCTCTTGTTGCTGGTGGTGCGGCAGCCTGTGTCACAGGCTTCACCTTTGAAGTGATCAATCATGCCCCCTGGGGAGGCTTTATTGTCTTGCCCATTGTTGAGGGTCGGCTAGGGTACATCGCCGCCATTATCATTGGCTCTCTGGTGACAGCATTATTAGTCAATGCCCTGAAACCCGTCACAAAACAGCCTTGAGAGAAAAACAATTTTCACAGTGAGTAGCTTTTGCCGATAGAAGGAATCAGACTCAAGCTTAGCTACTACAGACCTTCTTTATGACAAAAGACAATCAGCCAATGAATACAGAATCCCCTCTGGTTAGTGTTCAGCCGATTCCCGATCGACTGATTATAGATCTGGCTTACGCCACAGCAGAGAACGTAACAGGCAAGCCTATCTACATCAGCGACAATTGCATGCTTCATAAAAGTGCTGAGGCTCCCCTGATGAGAGCACTGGAATTGCTGGAGCCTCTGGGGCTGGGTATTAAAATCATGGACGCTTACCGGCCTCTGTCTGCCCAAAAAGCCTTATTTCAGGCTGCTCCAAATCCTGAGTATGTATCACATCCGGAAACAGGTGTGCGTCCTCACTGCCGCGGTACGGCCATTGATCTGACTCTGATAGACAGCCATGGCAATGAACTGAACATGGGCACCGACTTCGATGATTTTCGCCCACTGGCACATCATGGCAATACCCAGGTCTCAGAGCAGGCTCAAAGGAACCGTTTGTTACTGGCTGGCATTATGAGTGTTGCAGGCTTTACCCCTCTTCAAAGTGAATGGTGGCACTACCAGCTTCCAGACAGCAACCAGTACCCTATTCTGTCAGAGGCTGACGTCCAGAGCGGCCTGATGCCACTGGACGCCTAGTTTCGCTTTCAGCTGGCCTTCTGAAGCGGGTTAGCACTCGCTATCAGCTGGTTGATTTCAGGAATACAGGAGCCACAATTGGTTCCTGCCCTAGTGACTTTTCCAACCTCTATTGCTGACACCAAAGCATGCTCTTCAATGGCCTGACAAATCGTCTTTTCTCCCACTCCCATACAACTGCAGACTGTCTTATCCGAGCTGTCGCCTGAAGATGAAACACCAGCTAACAGCTGCCACTCTGGTACAGCTGATTCTGACCTAACGGCAAACTTGCCCCTTAACCAGTTACGATCCACTGGAAGTGATAACTCACCGACAATGACAAAAGCATCAATCTGTCCGTTGCTGTAAACAGCGGCAGTAAGGCTATCCGACAAAGGATTACTATACGTCAGTGGCTGTGCTTTTCCTTCTTCCCTATCCTTTCCTTCAAGCACACCAAGACACTGCTTTGTAAGCTCTGAATAACCTGCCAGTTCATAGCGATAACAACCTTCCTGCTTGACTTCAGTGGCATAGCTGAAGCTTGTCAGT
Organism: Endozoicomonas sp. OPT23; assembly: GCF_009653635.1. GTDB lineage: Bacteria > Pseudomonadota > Gammaproteobacteria > Pseudomonadales > Endozoicomonadaceae > Endozoicomonas_A. The sequence continues at coordinate 640,262 of NZ_PPFD01000006.1, forward strand.
TTCACTTTTTCCCGGCTGATTAACACCGCTTTATGACTGAAATTCACTGATTCAATAGCAGCACGGATATTTTTAAAACCTGGCTGTCGTGAAAAAGGGTCCGTTTCTGATGTCATCAAACAACCAGCCAGCCCTGTTCTGGAATGCGTTCGAGTCCAGTGAATGGGAATAAAGAGTTCATTCATTGCCATAGCATCTGATATATGCACTTTAAACGTAGAATGCCCTGCTGCTGTTTTTACTCGGGCAAAACCATCCTTCGATAGCCCGTACACTTTTGCAGTCTCTGGATGAACCGTGACATAGGGCTCCTCAATATGCTGACCAAGTCGTTCAGTTAAACCTGTCCGAGTCATGGTATGCCAGTGGTCACGTACCCTGCCGGTATTGAGTGTTAAGGGGTATAACGATTCTTCACCTTTATTGTTATTTTGGAACAGTTTTTTTTGAGGCATTATGAACTGAGCTTTACCATCCGGGGTAAAAAATACTCCATCCACAAAGAGGCGGTCATTTTTGCTTTTGTTGTCTGCCACAAGCGGCCACTGCACAGGGAGCATTTCATCGTATTCCTGTTCTGTGATCTCAGCTAACGCTGAAATATTGAATGCTCTCTTTTTACCCTGCAGGTTGTTTTCAAATCCGGACAGTGCCGCATGCTCACGAAAAATATCTGCAGGTTTCTGATAGTTGAACGCGTTTTCAAAGCCAAGACGTTTGGCAACTTCAGAAATAATCCACCAGTCCGGCTTCGTCTGACCGGATAAAGGCAGAAGCGCCCTTTGTCGGGAAATTCTACGTTCGGAATTGGTGACCGTACCCTCCTTTTCACTCCAGCCAGCCGCAGGCAGTTTTACATGGGCAAACGCTGAGGTGTCCGTCTCCTGCACACAGTCAGAGACAATAACATTCGGGCATTTAGCCAGAGCTTCTCGTACTTTATCCGTATCAGTAAGACTGGCCGCAGGGTTAGTTGCCATAATCCAGACGAACTTGATTCTCCCATCGGCCATTGCCTGAAACAGATCAACTGCAGTCAGCCCGGGTTTTTCTGCAATATTATCTGTATTCCAGAATCGAGCCACACGATCAATATCAGCAGGATCAGAAAAATCCATATGTGCCGCAAGCTGATTTGCCAATCCACCAACCTCTCGGCCACCCATGGCATTGGGCTGTCCGGTCAACGACAAGGGCGTTGCACCCGGTTTCCCAATACGACCTGTAAGCAGGTGGCAGTTGATGATGGCATTAACCTTATCGGTACCTGATGTCGACTGATTCACTCCCTGGGACCAGGAAGTTACTGTTTTGTCATTATCAGCAAACCATTGATAAAACTGCTCAAGATCTTTCTTATCCAGACGACAGTAGTCTGCAATTTCGGCTACAGAAAGCAGGTCGGTGTTACTGCCTTGAAGCTGATCAATGCCTGATGTAGATGTTTCGATAAAATCGCTATCCAAAAAACTCCGATCAACAAGGTAGTTGAACAGGCCATTAAACAATTCAATATCCGCATCTGGACGAATAGCCAGATGAAGGTCAGCGATATCACAGGTTTCGGTTCTACGTGGATCAATCACGACTATTTTGAGTTCGGGCCTTTTTTCCTTTTCAGCCCTTATCCGCTGAAACAGTACCGGATGACACCATGCGGTATTGCTGCCGATCAGTACGAGAAGATCAGCCAACTCCAGATCCTGATAGTTACCTGATACCGCATCAGCGCCAAAAGCTCTTTTCTGACCGGCTACGGTCGATGCCATACAAAGTCTGGAGTTAGTATCCATATTGGCGCTGCCAATAAACCCCTTCATCAACTTATTGGCAACGTAATAATCTTCGGTCAGTAACTGCCCGGAACCGTAGAAGGCTACAGACTCAGGACCATATTTCGCTAAGGTTTCCTTCAATCTGCCTGCGACATCATCCAGAGCGTCACTCCACGCGACTTCTCTGCCATTAATAGAAGGCGACAACAGTCTGTTTTCCAGAGAAATCGTTTCCGCCAGAGCACTGCCTTTAGAACAGAGTCGGCCAAAGTTAGCAGGATGTTCAGTATCACCACTGACCTCGATCAGATGCTGCTGTTCATCAAGCACACTGGCTTTTATGCCACATCCGACACCACAGTAGGCACAGGTGGTTTTGATGATTTTAATATCCGACATTTTGCTTTATCCCTATGCAGCTCGATCAACGATCGAAGCGGTCATGGAGTCCATATATTCCTGACCAAAAATCAGCTGCTGCCTGATTGCCGTAATGTTCTGCTGCTCTTCCAGTAACGTCTGATACCAGCTACCCGAAGCAGTGTCTCCAAACAGCAATACGCCCTGCAAGCAGCCGTTATTGACGATTAATTTTCTATAAACACCCAGCCGACCTGCATCAAGAATGATTTCTTCATCACCTGCCTCTTCATCTGTTGAGTGTCGTCCACAAGAAAAAACCTCAACGCCTGCCACCTTTAACCGTGCAGGAACCGGCTCGGAAACAAATCGCTCACCCGATCTGGCCGTTAGTCTCTTAGCTGCAATTTCCGCCTGACTGTAAACCGGAGCAACCAGACCAAACAGCTGCTCCCCGAGCTGAACACACTCGCCTAGGGCAGTAATGGAAGGGTCTGATGTCTGCATACGGTCGTTAACGCATATACCTCTACCTGAATCCAGGCCCGCCTCAACCGCGAGACTGATGTCAGGTCTGACACCTGCGGTCACCACCACGAGTTCAGTGGAAAGTCTTTCTCCACTCTTTAGCTGCACATGACTGACTGTGCCATTATGGCCAAGATACGACTCCAGTTGAGCGCCACAACGAAAGGCAACCCCCTTTTGCTCCATCGCTTGTTTCAGGAGTTCTCCTGCTCTTGCATCCAGCTGTCTTGGCATCGGGTAAGGCATGGTGTCGATCACAGTCACATGCAAACCCTGCGCTGCCAGTCCTGCTGCACATTCAAGTCCCAGCAAGCCACCACCAATAACAACAGCACCCTGACCTGAGGCAATGCTCTGCATGACTTTCACATCATCAAGGGTTCGAAAGGCAATAACATTATCAAGGTCTGCACCCGAAACCGGGATTCGGTTCGGCACTGAGCCGGTAGCCAGCACCAGCTCATCGTAATCAAAGCAATCACCAACTTTGGTGGTCACCTGTTTATTGTTCCGATCAATACTGACCGCTTTATATTCGGCACCCATTAACAGAGTAATGTTATTGCTCTGGTACCAGCTTAAACTCTGCAACTGAATGTCTGATAAAGAGCAATTACCTGCCAGCAATGAAGAAAGCTGAATACGGTTGTATCCCGGCAAATCTTCTTCTGACAACACTGTGACCTGAAAGGATTCAGCGCCGAACTCGACAAGTTTTTCCAGAAACCGAACCGCACCCATTCCATTACCAACCACCAGCAGTCGCTTAACGGCAGCGCTCATATCAGGCTACCTCTGTTGCAAGTACAGTACTGCAGACATACACCTGATCATCAATAACGCTAACGGGGTAGACATTCAGTCGAATATTTTCATCTTCCAGACACTGGCCGGATTCCAGATCAAAATGCTGTTTATAGACTGGCGAAGCAACCACCAGCCTGCCGTTCAAGTCACCCGTAAGGCCTCTGGAAATCACATTGGCACAACTGAACGGGTCGTAGTTATCCAATGCAAAAACTTTACCTGCAAGATGAAAGAGTGCTATCTGATGATCATTAACCAATACACAACCACCGAGATCAGGCAGCAGCTGGTCTAAATGTGCGACATGGTTCCAATGAGTATTAGTCATCACTGTTCTCCTTACAGTTGCTGGACGGCAATTTTTTGTTCGGATTTTTCATCAGGCCTTGCAGGACGGATTTGCTCACGTTCATTAACGAAAACAACCGCAGGGTCCTTCTGATCACTGTTGATGAAATGATTAAAACGCTTCAGTTTTTCATCATCTGACAAGGTGTTCTTCCATTCACACTGATAACTGCTCACCAGATGCGTCATTTCATCTTCCAGCTCTGCGCAAATCCCAAGACTGTCGTTAGCAATCACCTCGCGCAGATATTCCAGCCCGCCTTCAAGGTTTTCCAGCCAGACCGACGTCCGCTGTAATCGGTCAGCCGTGCGAATGTAGAACATCAGGAAGCGGTCTATATAACGCACCAGTTCATCATCACTCAGGCCGGTAGCAAACAGGTCTGCATGCCTTGGTTTCATACCACCGTTACCGCCCAGATAGAGATTCCAGCCTGACTCTGTGGCAATAACACCGACATCCTTGCTCTTGGCTTCCGCACACTCACGGGTACAGCCGGATACAGCCATTTTGAATTTGTGTGGAGAGCGCACTCCTCGATAACGATGCTCAATAGCGATTGCCATACTGGTGCTGTCCTGCACCCCATAGCGACACCAGTTACTGCCAACGCAGGACTTAACGGTTCTCAGGGACTTACCGTAGGCATGACCGGTTTCCATGCCGGCATCCACCATTCGCTGCCAGATCAGCGGTAACTGATCAACTCTGGCACCAAACAGATCGATACGCTGGCCACCGGTAATTTTGGTATAGAGATTGAAATCTTTAGCAATTTCACCAATAACAATCAGACGTTCCGGTGTAATTTCACCACCCGGCACTCTGGGCACTACTGAATAAGTGCCGTCTTTCTGCATATTGGCCAGAAAATAATCATTAGTGTCCTGCAGCGGTGCATGGTCGTCTTTAAGAATGAAATCATTCCAGCATGAGGCAAGAATAGAACCCACTGTAGGCTTACAGATATCACAGCCTCTGCCCTGCCCATGGGAAGCAATGACTTCCTTGAAAGTCGTCAGTTTTTCTACGCGAATCAGGTGATAAAGTTCCTGCCGTGAATGAGCAAAATGTTCACAGAGATCCTTTTTAACCTCCACTCCCAGTTCTGTCAGCTGATGGTCGAGCACCTGCTTAACCAGTGCTGAACAACCTCCACACCCCGTACCGGCTTTGGTTTCTGACTTTAGACTGGCTATATCCTGGCATCCAGCAGATATAGCCGAGGAAAGATCCCCTTTGGTGACATCAAAGCAGGAGCAGATTTGAGCCGTCTCAGGCAATGCAGCGATACCCTGCCCTTCTGTCTGGCCACTGCTGGCAGGCAGTATCAACTCAGCCGGATTCTTTGGCGGCCGAATACTGTTCAGCGTCATTTGCAGCAAGTTGCCATAATCGGAGGCATCACCGACCAGCACAGCACCCAGCAGTTTTTTCTTATTGGCAGACACTACCAGTTTTTTATACGACTGCTGCTCTTCATCACTGAATCGGTAACTGATCGCTCCTTTTGTTGCACCGTGAGCATCACCGATACTGGCAACATCAACCCCCATCAGCTTCAACTTGGTGCTCATATCGGCACCTTTGAAACGACTCTCTGAAGAACCGGTCAGTTGACCGGCAACCACCTTGGCCATCTGATAGCCAGGAGCCACCAGACCAAAGATCTTCCCTTCCCAGAGCGCACACTCTCCGATCGCAAAAATATCTTTTCTGGATGTACGGCAATCATCGTTAATAACAATGCCACCACGTTCACCCACTTCTAGCCCTGACTCTCTCGCCAGATTATCCCTCGGGCGAATACCGGCAGAAAAAAGTATCAGATCCGTATCCAGGGATTCACCATCGGCAAACTGCATTTGATGGAACGCATTGTCACCATCAACAATTTGCCGGGTGTTTTTACTGGTATGAATTTGCACCCCGAGTTCTTCAATTTTTCTCCGCAGCAAAGCGCCGCCATCATCATCGACCTGAACGGCCATCAGCCTTGGCGCAAACTCCACGACATGCGTTTGCAATCCCAGGTCTTTCAGAGCCTTCGCAGCTTCAAGTCCAAGCAGGCCCCCTCCGACTACTGTGCCGGTTTTACACCCTGCTGCCGTTGCTCTGATGGCATCCAGGTCGTCGAGGGTTCGATACACAAAGGTGTTTTCACGATCATGCCCTGTTACAGGTGGGACAAAAGGATAAGAACCGGTTGCCAAAACGAGTCGATCATACGCCACAGTCAGCCCTGATTCTGATTGCACTGTTTTCTGATCAGCATCTATGGCGGTCACCTGATCACCAAGAATCAGGTTTAAACCCGTCTTGTCATAGAAGCCTTCAGAAACCAGTGACAGGTCGTCTACAGATGAGCCGGTAAAATATTCACTTAAATGAACCCTGTCGTAAGCTGCCTGGGGTTCTTCACCAAAGACTGTGATATCAAACTGGTTCAGGCCGCCTGCTTCCACAAGGTTTTCAATCAGGCGATGACCGACCATGCCGTTGCCCACAACAACCAGGGATTGCTTCTCAGCCATTGTCCGTCCTTAAAAGTTTTATCGTTGTTTTTCTTTGACTAAGCAACAGACAGGCCAACAATGAAAAAAGGCGATGATTACTATAACCATCGCCTTAATCTGAGAATTCAATTAAACAGTCGTTATGCACCATTGAAATGCACTGACATCAGACAAGCGCTGTAATGCACTTTTATAGTGAAGCTCAGATACTTTTCAAAAACATCTCAGCTAAGCGTTCACAGGAGGGTTTAGTTAAGAGCAGAAGCCAGGGCACTGACGCCCGCAAAACTGCAGATCAGCAACAGCATATGGCGAATTATTCGCTGGTTCACTTTCAGGCTCAGTTTTCTGGACAAGCTATTCCCTGCCAATATAGCGGGTAACAGTGCTAGCGCCATCACAAAGTCATCCAAACCGAACAAGCCTGCAGCCGCAAGAAAGGCCAGAGAAATCAGATTACTAAAGGCAAAATAGGCTGACATGCCAGAGCGAATGCGATCACCACTTTCATTCTGCATAACCAGAGCCACAGGTGGGCCGCCAATCGAGGAGGTGGTACCTGTTACTCCCGAAATAAAACCGGCAAATAACAGGTTTTGCTTACTGACCTGAACATTAATACGACTCAGGCTGACCAGAACAGCCAGCAGAACAGATACGCCGATCAGAAGGCTCATTGTCTCGCGGGTAGCAAACGACAACAGTAAAACGCCCAGCAGAGAACCCGGCACACGACCAGCAATAGCATACTTGATCTGTGATAAGTCAATCTGTTCACGGTAACGTCTAAGACCAAGCAGAGCGGTAAAAAAACTGACACAAATCAGTGCAGAAGGCACCATTTGTGGTGCCACAAGATAGAGCACCGGAGCAGAGACGACCGCCAGACCAAAGCCGATCATGCCTTGCACCCAGGCGCCAAAAAATACCACCAGCATGGCTAATAAGTAATGGGCTATCTCGGCATCCAACACAATGCGAACTTCTATATGCAAAAATGAAAGGCAAATATACAGAAAAGTTATATCGCTTGCATCCGTGCTCGTACGGATTGGATAGACAAGTCACCTAGGGGGCGTTCTCAATGACAAAATAGTTACTTCCCCGCCTGCGCTGAGAAAGTAACGTCTTCACTGGTATTTTCGTGATACGAATTAATCTGCCATCAAGGCTTTATAGTGTTTGCGGCATACTGACAGGTAGGAGTCATTACCGCCAATCTGAACCACATTACCGCTCTTGACCACATTGCCGCCACCGTCCAGGCGAACCTGCATACTGGCTTTTTTCTCACATTTTTTGCAGATACTTTTGATTTCACACAGCTCATCTGCAATAGCGAGTAATACCTTGCTGCCAGGAAAAGCTTCACCGAAAGCATCTGTACGAAGACCAAAACACAACACCGGAATCCCCAACTGATCAACGACATTCGACAACTGCCAGACCTGTTGTTCAGAAAGAAACTGACTTTCATCGATCATGATGCAGGACAATCTGTTTTCCTTATGCTGCTGACCAATCTGTTCAAGTAGGTCATCCCTGGCTGAAATAGCCAGGGCTTCTTTCTGCAGGCCAATGCGAGAAGTAACCTTACCCATGCCATAACGGTCATCTATGCCCGGTGTAAGAACCAGTACCCGCTTGCCTGCCGACTCATAGTTATGGGCAGACTGCAGCAGGTATGTACTCTTTCCCGAATCCATGGAAGAAAAATAGAAGTACAGCGAAGCCATTGGCATCTCCAGTTAATGTCGTTCCGAACAAATACTCAGACATCTGATTGCATAGGTTATTTGCCCGCCTGCGGCAGGCAAATAACAATTAAATATTCCACTGTATGCGCTTGCACACTTATGAATCATTTCATATTACGTTTATTTACCGGAAAGTTAAGTCCGCATTAATGCCATTAAAAAACAGTACAAGACATAACCAAGGGATTCATACGCTGAATGAACTTCAATGATATAATCGCTATTTTTACAGCGTGAAGAGCAAGATGTCCCATACAGCAGTGAAAGTAGGTCAGCACAATCGCCTGAAAGTGGTTGACCGTGCCGGCTTCGGCGTATTTCTCGACGGCGGTCAGTTCGATGAAATTCTGCTGCCCAAACGGTTTGTTCCTGAAGACTGTAAAGTAGGAGACGAACTGGATGTATTCGTTTATCTGGACTCCGATGACTGCCTGATCGCCACCACCGAAAAACCACTGGCCGAGGTCGGCGAATTTGCCTTCCTGAAGGTTAAGGAAGTCAACAAGGTTGGTGCTTTTCTTGACTGGAATTTAGGGAAGGACCTGCTGGTCCCATTCCGCGAGCAGCGGGTAAAAATGCTTCCTAATATGTCTTATGTCGTATACCTGCATCAGGATGACACCAGCCGACGTATTATTGCCTCCAGCCGTCTGCATCGTTTTATTGATCAGAAACCGGAAGACCTCAAGGATGGTCAGGAAGTATCCTTGCTGGTCAGTGACAAGACAGATCTGGGTTTTATGGCCATCATCAATGGTCAGTATCAGGGCCTGCTGTTTAATCAGGAGATTGGTTCCAATGTTAGGACCGGCACCCGATTAAACGGTTTTATCAAACGCCTGCGTCCTGATGGAAAAATCGACCTTTGCCTCAGAAAACCCGGATTCGATCAATCAGAAATCGATACTATTTGTGACAGAATCATGGCGGAACTGGAAGCCTCTGACGGCATCCTGTTGATGAATGACAAGAGCGATCCGGAGCAGATTAAAAAGGTTTTCGGTGTCAGTAAACGCAGTTTCAAGATGGCCATCGGAAAACTTTACAAAATGCGGAAAATTATGATTTTCCCTAAAGGCATTCAGTTAACTGAACACTGACGCTTATTGACAATTCAGCTATCCATCTCTTTGAAGACAACTGTCGAATGATTTTTGTCTTTTATTATTTTATTGCAGCCTTAGTGCTGCAATACCTACGCAAGATAGCAACCATTTTTGATAGCAAAAGCAGGTTTCAGATGTTTGCCAACCACTAGGCTTTGACCTAAGTTTCTAGCTGTTCAGCGGATTGTCCTAATGGCATTGTGAGTCTCGGTACTGGCTGACTGGTAAGGGTAATTACCCATCCCAAAAGCTTCTCCTGACCTTGATTATCAAGTTCAAGATGCACACAATCCGCTCTAATTCCTGTAACCAGCTGTTTTATCTAACAAAATGCGTAAGTACGAAGACTCTCTTCCATTGAAGTTACTGAAGGCCAGAGAAGCTGCTATGAGCTTTTTTCGTCCCATGCTTCAGGAATATTCCATTACTGAACAGCAGTGGCGCGTTATGCGGGTTCTCAACGATGTTGAAGAGCTGGAAACGAAAAAGCTTGCCGAAGCCTGCTGTATTCTTAGTCCAAGCCTGACCGGTATTATTCAACGTCTGGAGCAACAAGGTTATATAAGCCGCCGTAAATCCTCAGAAGATCATCGACGTATACTTGTAAGAGCCACTCCAAAAGCCACTCAACTTCTTGACACAATGGCACCAACAGTTGAGGAAAGTTATGCAAGACTGACCCAAGGCCTGAGTCCAGAGAAAATGGAACAATTGAAAGATTTACTGGATGAAGTCAGCCTGCTGAATAACTGACCCTTTCTATGTCGCTTGATACAGAAGGGGTCTGACGTCACTGGCTTGATACTTTATAACCTTGTATCTCCTTTGATATCTTTTACAATCAGCCAGACTTCAACCATCTTCCCAGAATAAAGTCAGGAGATACCACGACATGATCCAGACAGGTGATAAGCTGCCAACCGTTAGCCTGAGCCTAACCGATGGTGAGTCCGTTAATTCAACCGATTTCTTTGCAGGTAAAAAGGTAGTGCTTTTTGCTCTACCGGGTGCCTTTACACCTACCTGCTCTGCGGCACACCTTCCTGGTTATGTTGTTCTGGCCGACCAGATTAAAGAACAGGGCGTTGACGAAATTGCCTGCCTGTCGGTTAATGACTCATTTGTCATGAAAGCTTGGGGTGAATCCCAGAATGCAGAGCACCTCACCATGATTGCTGATGGTAATGCCGAGTTCACCAGGGCTATTGGTCTGGATATGAACACCGGCAGCTTTGGCGGTGTTCGCTCACAGCGTTATGCCATGATTGTTGAAGATGGTGTTGTCACCTTGTTGAATGTTGAAGCAGCAAAGAGCTTTGACGTCAGCAACGCTGAAACCATTCTTGAAGCACTGAAGAACTAAAAGCGATCAAATACCTTCCAGAATAACGTCTGCAGCCTGCTCTGGCTGCAGCCTCTCTCTTCTATGAATAGAAATATTGATTCAAGCTATTATTTTTATCTTTAACTGCCCTGGAGACTGTCGCTTTTTCTATTCTGGGTTTAATCTGCTATCAAGTATTTTCGAAAGGCCGCCACCTATCAGGGTCTACTGCCTTAGCTGATCGAATACTGCGCCAATATCATAATAAGGAAACATTTGAACCGTTTCTTTAGAGCGAGAGGGTGTTTACTTCATGCCTGAGCAAACTTTTTACCATCAAAGTATCTGGACTGGCCGCATTGAACAAGAGGGCAAAGACCCTTCGTCACAATATTGGCACCAGCAGGTAAAACCGTTCTATGCCCATAAAGGCGAACCTGGCTTGGCTATTATCGGGCTGGCATCTGACGAAGGGTCTGTACGAAGCCAGCGTCGTCTAGGCACTGAAGAAGGGCCTGATGCTATCCGCAGTTCGTTATGCAACCTGCCCTGGAACAGGGCCGATCAGGCCTATGATATGGGCAACATTGTCTGTACCAACAAGAATCTTGATAAAGCTCAAAGTGAATACAGCGAAGCCGTTAGCCGTGCTCTAAACAACAGAATGCTACCTCTCGGCCTTGGTGGAGGCCAGGAGATCACCTGGGCAGGTTATCAAGGCTTGATTGAGCACCTGAGTCTCGATCGCAAAAGCCGCAAAAATATCAACATTGGTGTCATTAATTTTGACAGTTGTTTTGATCTTCAGCCCTCTGATAAAGGTGCTTCTTCAACCACTGCTTTTAGACAAGTGCATGAACACTGCCAGCAACATCACAACCCCTTTCACTATCTGTGCCTGGGTATAAGTCGAACCAGTAACACTCGAGCGCAGTTTGAACAGGCTGACGAGCTGGATGTCGCCTGGCTCACCGATGATCAGGTAAATGATGACAACTATGAGTTTCTGATCGAAGAACTGGAGTGCTTCACTGGCATGGTCGATCACGTTTATCTCAGTATTGACCTCAGTGTGTTCTCTGGCTGGCAGGCCCCAGGTGTCAGCGAACCTTCTGTGCGGGGCATTCCTCTGGAAGTAGCTGAAACATTACTGCAAGTTATCAAAAGCAGCGAAAAACTAAGAGTGATTGATGTTGCCGAGTACAACCCAAAATACGATCATGACTCCCGTACCGCAAGACTGGCTTCATGGCTCATCCATCTGCTGACCAGCCAGGAAGAATTGATGAGTTAATTGCTGTATTTTGCATCTAATAGCGGCCAGTTTGCAGCAAATACTTAACAGTCAGAAACGGGTATGAGAAAATGAGTCTCTTTGTCAATATAATAAAGAGAACATAATGGATAAACCCCGTCGTATCTGGGTTAACACGCTTCTGTTTTCCCTGACGTTTGTTGCGGCAGTAACCCTGATTCCCTGGTATGGCTTTCACTATGGCTATACTGCCGCAGACATTATCATAGCTGGTCTTTTCCTTGTTTTTAACGGCACAGCCATTACGGCTGGATACCATAGACTCTGGTCTCATAAAGCCTATGAAGCACACTGGAGCATGCGTCTCTGGTTTGCCATCTGGGGAGCCATGGCCACTCAGAACAGCATTATGCACTGGGCATCTGGTCACCGCCGTCACCACGCCTTTGTCGATGATTATGACAAAGACCCTTACTCTGCCAAACGCGGTTTCTGGTTCTCCCATATTGGCTGGATGTTGAAAGAATACGATCCGAAAGCAAGCGATTTCTCCAACATCAAAGATCTGAAGCGTGACCCCATTGTGGTCTGGCAGCATAAGTACTACCTTCTCCTGGTACTGGCTACCAACATTGGCTTTCCTTTAATTGCAGGCCTGTTAACCGGTAACGTAGTTGCAGCATTACTACTGGCTGGTGTTCTGAGACTGGTACTGAGCCATCATTTCACCTTCTTTATCAACTCACTTGCTCATATCTGGGGTAAAAGACCTTACACCGACAAAAATACGGCTCGGGATAACGGCGTTCTCGCTCTTTTAACCTGGGGAGAGGGCTACCATAACTACCACCATATATTTCAATACGATTACCGCAACGGTATCCGCTGGTGGCACTATGACCCGACTAAATGGATCATTTACTTTGGTTCCAAAGTTGGACTGACCAAAGGGTTAAAACGCGTCAGCAACTATCGTATTGAAAAAGCCCGTATCGATATGCAATTTAAATACGCCAGTGAGAAGCTGACCTGTCAGCAGGCTCTGAAGAACCTTGAAGAACAATACGAAGCCATCAGCCAGACCTGGCAAGAGTGGTCAAAGGTTCGCCAGCAATGGGTCGAATTGAAAAAAGAAGAACTAAAGCAGAATTGGGAAACCTCTGATGTTCATAAACAATATGAAGAGTTAAAAACCCTGCTTCAGGAACAACAAAAACAGTGGCAACTGGCTCGTGCTGGCCTACTGACTTAAATAGATAAATATGCTGTCTGGCGAACTATTCGACCAGGCAGGCCCCTCTCCTCATCTCATCATCCGCTAGTTGATAGCCAGATAAAATCGACTTTATATAAGCATTTATAAACATTATTAAGTAATCATAATTATCTAAAAAAACCATAAGCTAGCCTTTTAACTGGTCTATTCTTTTTATGATTTATAAAAGGAGAAAAGCATAGCTTTGTAAATGCTGTTTACCTTTTCGCCGAGCTGTCTTAAAAAAATCATACCTGCCCAGTTAATTAACTCTTCTGCAGGACAAGAAGCTGATTACATGTTTGATGAAATATAAATCTGAACTTTTATTAAAACCAAAATCATCAGCTGTGAAATCTATCAGGTTATTTTGCTTTCTGATCACAACTTTTCTTTTTCCACAATTTACTTATGCCGGACTTGTTAGTGATGCTGAAAAGGTCATTCAATATGAAGACCTGTTCAGACAGCTTGGCAGAATTATTAAGGAGATCACGGGCCTTAACACAAGTCAGGACTATTATCCCAAGATCATTATCAAGTTCGATCAGTCAGGTCCCATCAGTGTTACTATTCAGGGAAATCCGGGGCAGACGCCTGCGGTCCCGGGAACACCAACACAAGAGTTGGGGCAGAAGCCCTTTAATTTTTATATCTCTCCACAAGAAAAAAATTTTGCTAAAGCTCTGGAAGCCGCGTTCGCAACCCGAGAGCTTAGATGGAAGGTAAAAGATGGTCAGCTGGAGGGGATGGGCATCAGCGACAGGATCCTACCCGGTTTTCCTGGTTTTTTTTCCAGTGCAGCAGAGCAGTTTGAAGTTCGACTGGCTATTAGAAATAGCACAGAAGAAAGCAGTGAGTGGCCATTCCGCCAAGTAACATCCAAGCGTATTCTCCAATCAAGTCCGCCAAGCAGCAATAAAACCTTCTTTTGTCACTACATCCATGATGGAGCATCTCATTACGATGTTTGTGTCGAGTATGATGCTTCTGACATGCTATACCCGATCGATTATCTTCAACGGCAAAGTCAGTACGCAAGAAGAACACTCTTGTTTACGCCTGAAGACACAGAGCTAAAAGCAAGAGGGCTTAATCAGAATCAAGGCTACTATCTGAGTTTTCTTAATTACCTTGAAAAACAGCTACCTGGTAATTTTTTGAATCAGGAAGATACACTTAAAATTGACGTCAAGGAGCAGTATCCAGTCATCGAAACAGCCAATATCCGCGTGGTGGGTAGAGGGCAGTTTTCAGTTGTTTTTTCTATCGACAATGTCTTTCCTGGCCTTGCTCTACGCCGATTTTCCGGTTTTAAATCCCAGGAGGAGGCCAATAATTTTATTTTAACTCACCAGGCCGCTCTGGTTGCCTATACAGAGCTTGAGTTGCCCGTCATGCCCACAACAACCGCGTTAGTAAAAGGTAAGGGGACATCCTATTCGGCCTACCTTATACAACCGCTTCTGACACCTGAACAATTGGCAGAGAACCATATAGAGAAATTTTTTTCTGATCCTGATGGCATCAATATGCAACTGGGAAGTGCCACTCACAAAACATACAGCCTGTATAACCGTGAAGCAGTCATGCTTATTCTTGAAGCTGTTCTGGCCGGTATTTACCAGAATTTACTGAAGCTTAACCGGGACGATTCTGCCGTTAGTATTTGCTGTGACGGTAAACCGGATAATTTTCAATGCGCTTTCCAGTACACCAGCGACTGGATTAAAGATGAACTGTCCGTTGACACTATTGGTACCACAGTGAGTTTGACCGATTTTCACCCCTGCTCTCTGGCTCTGTTTGGAAACCTGTTATTTGATGGCGGTCCACACAGCAAACTGTTTATGACACTTTTGGGCCAAACTCCTTTTGAGGATTATCAAAGAGGTATTCGTAGCTGGGCAAATGCCCAGAAACTGGCTACTAAAGCACTTGCTAACATCGCTTACCACGCCAGTGACCAAAGTGAAGACGAACTTGTGCTGCTGATCGAGCGGTCTAAACATGTCATTTACAGCTTATGGACAGCCCATGGTTCAGAACTGAATAGACGTTTCCAGAGGTTTAAGAATGGTGAGGATTCCGGCCAGGAGAATCCAGGACTGGATTATAAAAAACTATTCTTCAACCTTGAGGACCTGAACCTGGAAACCGTTCTGGCTTACAGAGAAAACAGTCGAAGAAAAAATTTAAACCTCAGGCTCCATTACTACGTTCTGGGGATGGCCAGCACAATAGCACCAGACGAATATGAGTTGAACGACTTCACCCCTGTAGACTCTCAACAGGACTGGTGGCTCAGAGTGGTGTCTTTTTACCATGAAAAAGAACTAAAAGCTCTTTTGGAAGCCCGGATATACGATGCATTCCTGAATAAGGATCATGCAGAAGATCAACAGCGGTTAAGAGAACAAATAGCAAGCATTGTCAGTAACGATCAACTGTCACACCGAGCTGGTTTGTTGAGGCTTTTGCATTGGTACTTCAAGAAAATGAACCATTCAGGATCACTTACCGGGAAGGACAGCAACGAGCTGCTCTTGATGCTGAGGGATCAGTGGTTAACCCATTTACACAACGACTTCGACCTTGAAATAAAGCAACTTATCAGTGACTTCATAGCGGCAGGATATGAATATGATGAAGCCAACTTGCCAAATATGCTTGAAAATAAAAACATTCAGGCATTTATCGATCAGAAAGTGGCATCAAGAAGCGAACAGGAAACCTTGATTAATGGGCTTTTAACTCATATATACAAAGGCCAACAGTCAGCTTTTACTCATATTTTTCAGACGGACTCAGGACTGATAGAAGAGCTTGATATCCAGAGCTGGATCGATCAAGTAGTACCAGAATATAGGCAGAAAATCCGCCAGCAAGTTTCCCTTTATTGGCAGGAAGTAAATACTCAGGAACTCCCACCGCCATTTTCGCAACACGTCAGGACCCGTGCCCTTTTTAGAGAGGTCCAGCAGAATTTGTGGCAAGCCATTGCAGAGTATTCGAAGTGGAAGCAAATAAAAGACCTTCTCAGCTGGTACGTATCTACAGCCTTCATTCTCCCGGAAGAAGTTGCATCCACAGAGATCAGCGCCTCTTTGCTCAAGTTAAAAACAACTCCCTGGCTAGACATTGCCCAATCACGTTTCAGCACAAGAATGAGAGAGCTCAGTCTCAAACTTGCCAGCTTTAATCCAGAAATAAAAAACGAGCAAACCCATACTCTAAGACTAAACAGGGCCAGAGAATTCCTCGACAACATTGAAGACACTGCTTTCAAGGAGGAACTCGAAATCTTGATCACTGATATCCTTAAAGATGAAATGGTTCAAGAAGAGTGCGCCTCCTCTTCAGCAGACAGAGTTGATTCAACGTTTGTGAGTACTGTGCCCAACCATGCTCTTGCTGCCAGGCCTCCTCAAAAAGATAAAGTCATGATCTTACCGGCACATGACAGCAAAATTCAATTAACCTCTCCGACATCTGAAAGTGAGCTACTGTCTATAACCGATGTGCGCTACAGGCCTCATAAAGATTCTATCAACGAAGCCTTGGAGTTCTTTGGAATACCTTTTCTTAAGGCACAAAATAATGAACCTGTCAGTTTCACGGATGCCTATGCCAAATTAAAAGCATGTAACTGGAGTGATATACAAAATAAAGTCAGCAATGAGTATCCTCAGAAGCACCTTCCTCTAGGCTCAGTTCCGTTACACCTTCAGGAACGAGCTTATTCAGCAAAGGAGCTCTCTCAAATACTGGTTTTGATTAACCCCAATGCCAAAACGGATTTCCCTTCTTATGTAGGCAGAGATACCGTCATTCAGGCGATCAAAGCTGCATTCCCTAATTCTCGCGGGCTGGTAACTTCTAACGAAAAGCCGTTGATTATTATTGATCTGACCCAATCATTAGCCCTTCAACTTGCTAACAATCCCCGAATTACTCTGCTGACGACAAAAAAAATCAATGAACACATAGTCGTTAACCAGGAAGTAATTTCTTTAGACAGATTGAACCGTATTATTCAGGATAAGCAAGCGGTTGATTTTGTAGCACGGGTTTTTGCTACCCCCTGTTCTCCCAGTTTAACTGGAACAGGCAAACCTCAAAATCAGGACTATTGGTTCTGGTTAAAACCCCCAAAACCTCCTACTAACAAAAGAGTCTCTTCAGCCAGTCTTGCAGATGGGAAACACTCACTCAGTTCTGCGACTGATCAAGATGAATTACCCATACGAAAAAAAAACAGAATTACACTTTCTTTTCCATCACCAATAGAATTTGATACCCCTGACTCAACCACACAGCAGCAGTTAGTCGAGAGCAATGAACCTATCAAACCGTCTCTAGCGAAACGAATCAAACTGGATCCAGAGGATAAAACACCTCAGCTACCTGTCAGTGCTGGAACCGAGCCTGACTCCACATCGCCACCTCTTCCTGAAATAGAAAACGCAGCAATTGGAGTGCTCCAGAATGGTGGTGCTCTATTAGGACCCTCCTGCCCTGATAACCTATGTCTATACAATAGTTTGAGCTATCTGATCTCACTTAATCCTGATTATAACCGTCGTTTAATAGCGTATATTCTGCGGCAACTGAGAGAAGTTCTTTCAGAAGGTTTCTTTAGGCATATGGACAGGGATATAGCTCGCGCACTCATGCGCAATATTATTTTCGTTGCCTTGCAATCCCCCCAGGGAATAGAGCGTCTTAAAGGTTATCTGGCTCATCTCAAGCAAATCCATGTGGCCAATTTGAGAGAAACTATCATAGTAATGATTGACCAAATCTGTCAGAACAGAATCCAATTAATACATTTCACTCCTACAGAACTTCTGGATCAACTTCAGAGCTGTAACACCGATTCAGAACTGATCGACATGCTCCAGCAACTCATAGAACAAGAACATTTATCACCGGGTCTCAGTATGGCGATAGCAAATGCACTGAACACTCTCTTTGGTAATGAAGAGTTCATGTTCACAGCTCCTTCAAACCCAGTGCCACTCGATTTTGCCGTCACTACGGATCTTCTCGACTCTCTTACAGATGAATGGCTCCAACCTGACTTTGCAATTACGCCTGCACTGTTTTTTCTTGGGGTAGGACTGTTCTGGATCAATCATCCTCCTGAAAACATCACAGCACAACTCGCTGCTAACCTTCAGCAGTGGTTACTGCCTCAACAGATTACAGGGACTGCCAGCTGGGCTGATCAGGATATGCTGCAGTTTATTGTTCTCCCGATGCTTGCAACAGCCGGCCTACCTGCCGCTATTCAAATGGTTAATGTCGCCACTGAAACACCTCACACCCCAATCACCGCTATACACATGGAATTTCAACCAGCAGCAGGATTTATTCCTCCTCAGGTCACTGAACATGTCCATGACAACATTGAAACCATCCTTGAATCAGTCAACAACCCTACAATCTTTAGCCTGTTTCATGGCTGGATTAACCAGAACGCAGCCCAGCAAGGCGGACAGCATTACCAACTAGGGACTCACTGGCAGCCTTTGATACCACAAGAACAAATCAGTTTAATACCAATACACAACCCTCAACTGATCACTCACAACCGTAAAAGAACTTTTCAAATGTCTTTCAGCAGACAAAGCAGCCAGGAGTCATCCGATGGCTCCAGTTATTCCCAGTCGATGACAGAAGACAATCTACAAAAACTGCTATCGCGCTCATTCACTGGTTATCAGATACCGAGAGAGTTTCAAAAACAAACATTTGTCCCACCTGAAAGTAAAAATGGAATAGCGACAACTGAAATGGTTTCCTGGCTGCTTCTGATTATCGCTGGATATATAAATAAAAACTCAAACATAAACTAATCAGCCAAGCTATTAAGCCTTGACTATCATAACTCCTGTTCTGAACATTCTGGCTGGGGCTACGCGTGGTAAAGCCTAGTATTCGAAAAAAAATCATACTGTTTACGGTTGTACCCATTACGCTCTTTTATAACTTACTGAGTGCAATACATATTTATTTAAGTTTTGAGAGTTCATCAAAAGAAATTGAAACCCAAATGCAAAACACGGTGGTCCACTTTGCTCAGACCATCAATGTCAATGTCAGAAATATCCAATCTTCTGCCGAAGCCAGATTGAAGCTGCTGGGGAAGGCGAATGAAACCGATCATTTTTCACTGCTGGCTAACTTCCTCGATATAAGCCCTTATCTGGTCAGTATTAGCTGGATTAACATTCACAACCCAACCCATGGCTCTATTTGTGCCCAAAACCACTCTGGGGTATTTAGCCGCTGTCAGGAAGAAAGCGTTCCGAATATCACTTATAAATCGAGCTGGCGTTCCATCTACCTGGAAGGCAGTTTCTGGACATCTTTATACAAGGACCCAAAATCGGGAAAACGCCTGATAAGTTACTTTTTACCTGCCAGTAACAGTCAACACCTGCTCAAACTCGATCTTGATATCCGCCAATTGATACTGTCAATCATCGATCCATCGCTCTACTCCGGCCATGGCATCACACTGAACATGTGGAAGTTCAATATGGTCGATAACAATGGTGACTATTTATACAGTGACAGTGTGCAGGCGAACCGCCA
Organism: Endozoicomonas sp. OPT23; assembly: GCF_009653635.1. Classification (GTDB taxonomy): domain Bacteria; phylum Pseudomonadota; class Gammaproteobacteria; order Pseudomonadales; family Endozoicomonadaceae; genus Endozoicomonas_A. The sequence continues at coordinate 659,897 of NZ_PPFD01000006.1, forward strand.
TGGCCACATCAACCTGAAAGAAACCGGTGATGTTTATGGCGTAGACGACTTCGGGAAGAATATTCCCCAACTTTTAGAGAATGACAAGCCTTATAATTCTCGTATCTGGCTGCCAAACCCACAGTACCAGAAAGAGTACTGGTTTTTTGGTGCGCCCGTCAGCTCCGTGAAATGGTGGTTATATACATCAGTCAGCAGACAACATGCATTAAAAGGAATTCTTGAACTGGCTCTGATGGATATCGTCATTATGTTGATATCTCTGCTGCTTATACTTGCCGGCATCTGGTATTCATCAAAAAGAATTATTCAACCACTGATTCAACTTAAAGATTGTATGGATCAGTTTATTCATGGCCACCAGCTTCTCGCCTTACCAGAAGCCGCAAGTAATGATGAAACAGATTCCCTCAGCCGCTCGTTCATTAAATTAACGCAATGGCTGGATAACAGGAATCAGGAACTGCAGGTCGCAAGAGCCAATAATATGGGTCACATCGTGCAGGGAATGCAGGGCAGTTATTTTTACTTTCAACTCAACAAAAATAAGGATGCTGTTTATATCAGCCCTTCCGCTCAGGCCATCACAGGCTTTGAATCTGATGACCTGTCGCGCTCATTCACGACGATACTGAATACCCCTCAGGATCACTCACGATTCAACCGATCTTTTCAGACTATTGTTCAAGGTGGTCAAACTGATGCTTTTGAAGTCGACATTCATCATCCAGACGGGTCTATCAAAACACTGGAAATTTTCTGGAGTTACTTTGAACAAGGTAGTCAGCCCGGAGTGATTGAAGGTCTTGCCAATGACGTTACTGAACGTGTCACTGATACCGAGAAGTTCAAAGCCCTGTTAAATTCTGCGCCTGATGCCATGATTATAATTAATCCGGATGGCATCATTGCCATGGCAAATTCAAGAGCACTTTCCCTGTTCAAAGCTAAGCGGGAGCATTTATTGAACATGCCGCTCGCACTGATCATCCCGTCACAGGACAGAGACTCTCACCCTCTGCTTAAAGCACTTCACAACAAAAACTGGCATGCCTGCAGCCTCTCCCAGCATGAGGCCAGAGCTATCGCTCTTGCTGGCGCACCTTTCCCCGCAGAGCTGACCAGCAACCCTCTGGTGACCCGGGAAGGTGTTTTAGTATCGGTGGTTCTTCGGGACATCAGCGAACGCAAGCAAATAGAAAAAGATCTCCTTACTGCCCACGATGAGGCAGTGAAAGCAAGCCGTTCAAAAAGCCTATTTCTTTCGTGCATGAGCCATGAACTGAGAACCCCGCTTAACGGCGTGATTGGTTATGCTCAGGTACTGCAACGATCGAAAGGGCTTAATCAGGAACAACAACAAAAACTGGCCATTCTTGAACGCTGTGGTCAAAGCCTTCTGACACTGATTAACGACATTCTCGATCTAACTAAAATAGAAAGTCAGGGGGTCAATCTTCACCCTGTTCCCTTCAGTATTAAAAATCTGTTCGAAGAGCAATACCTTCTCTTTGCACCTAAGGCTGAAAATAAGTCTCTGAAGCTTATTTCTGCGATTGACCCCAGTCTGCCTGAATGGCTTGAAGCCGATGAAGTAAAACTCAGACAGGTACTGACCAACCTGCTGGGAAATGCTATCAAATACACAGAGACGGGCTCTATAAAACTGTCTGCCAGACTATCCAGGAACCAGATTCATTTCTCGGTATCAGACACTGGTATAGGCATTGAGCCTGATAATATAGAAACCATTTTCGATCCCTTTCAACAATTGGACGCAGGCTTGAAGCGTGGTGGAACAGGCCTTGGGCTGGCCATCAGCAGAAGTCTTGTCAGAGCGCTAGGGGATGATCTTAAGGTAAGCAGTAAACCTGGAAACGGCAGTCAATTTAGTTTCCACATTCCCATAGTTCAAACCATCGCTCTGAAAAACGAACAACAACTGTCCAACGACAATGTTGAACTGGTAATTCCAGAGGGCGTCGTTTTTACCGTTCTAATTGTTGATGACATAAAAATTAATCGGGACCTTTTAAGAGATATTGTTGAGGACTCCGGCTTCAATACTGTTGAGGCCAGTAATGGTGTAGAGGCACTCGAAATACTTGAAAAACAGTCTATAGATCTGGTGTTATTAGACATCCGAATGCCAAAAATGGATGGCTTCGAAGTTATTGCACGCATTCGACAACACCCTTCTCTGCAATTACTGCCTGTTATTGCTGTTACTGCCAGTACCGGGGCTGACTTTACCAGTCAACTATCAAAACATGGATTCAATGGCTCACTGTCCAAACCTTTTCGCCTCAACCACCTTTTACAGCTGCTTTCCAAACAACTGGATCTTGAGTGTCTCACTCACAACGAAGCATCGCATAGAAGTACACAGCTGAAACCAGCTGCACCGCAACATGTAGATTACATGCGATCTGAAATTAAGAAAGCCATTGAAACGGGGGACATAGAATCTCTGACATCACTGGCTGACTATTGCCAGCTTCATAAACTTGAAGATTACAGCGAACATATCACACTGCTTGCAGGTACGTGTGATCTGGAAGAACTGGAAAAGTTCTATCAATCCCTGAACCAAAACAAGGCGCTGAACTAATTTCAGCGATTAACTGATCATTTTCACGGAGTATACACATCAAACAACTACTCTCTTCCTGATCAGAATCCGTATAATAGGCTCATTTTTGAGTATCGATAAATGTCACAAGCAGCAAACATAGAACAAATTCAGGCCCGACTGGTTGAAGCACTAAAAGAGCTTTACCCGCTCGCCATGAATGCCGATGAGCAACTGGAAGTACTTCAGGGTGAAGATAAAGGTAAGTTTTCAGCTATCTTTCAAAAAGACAGCGAATTTACCGTAGAAGCAAACCGCTTTCTTCCTTACCTTATCGAATTGAACGACGAGATTCAGAGCCTGAAGATCATGGAAGAGCAAAACCAGCAGAATAAGATAAAGCAGATCTTAATTAAAATTCAGGAGATGCATAAAGTGCTAACTCATTTCCACAGTATAAAAGACTCTGATAGCTAATTCCTCAAGCCCATTAAACTGCAACGCTGACCAGGAACACTAATATTGTCTGAGTGTTGGCGTTGCAAGTTCCCTCCCCTTCTTTAAAAATCATCCTATCTGGCCAGGGGCAGTCAATGCATTCAACGTATTGAAGGGCTTATACAATGAAACTCATAAAAAGAATAAATATCGTTTTTTGTTTACTGCTTACCTGCAGTTACGCAATCCCTTTATCTGCATTGAACAGTGATTATACCGAGAGCCATTTTTGGGCTACTCGCAAAAGCCCGGACAGTGTTCTTCTTGAGCGTATGAACAGCAGGCAGTTTGACATCGATAAGATCTCTATTCTTAAGAGTTTTCTGAACAGCTCAACTGACAAGCTTCGCTTCGACACCTTTTTGACTATTATCAGGCATCTTGATTTTGAAAGTTCAAAGCTGGATACCGCACGACTATTCGCAACGCATATTGAAAAACCAAGCAACCGTCAGCAGTGCGCAATGTTGCGAAGTTTTGCTTCGCATATAACACAAAGAGAAGTGTTCAAAATTATTGGCTTGAATGAAAGAAAAGTAATGGAGACATGTAATAAATAACACTAGAAACTGGCGCTCCCGAGTGGATTCGAACCACTGGCCTATCGCTTAGGAGGCTGCTACTGCTAACTTCTCTCTGCTCCAGAGCCTATTCTATCAAAGGTGCATGTACAGGCAAGTACAGTAAGTACACTCAAGTACAGATTAGAAATCAGGGATTGGATTTAAGGTAGTGCAAGCTTCAGACAAGCATAAGAAAGGGAGCACTTAGCTCCCTATCATTAAAAGAATCTTCTGAGTATGTAGTACAGCCCTATTAAGCCTCCTAATGGAGGGATAAAGATACCAGCAAGTATCAGGTCTGACTCTCTCCCTTCTTTGTCTAAACCCAAGAGATAGAGCCAGCCCAGCAAGATTGCAACAGCTATAATGATTTCCATAATTCTATTTATTGTTATCCGTTACTACAGAGCGCCATCCATTATATAACCAAACGCTACATACCCTACGTAACCAAGGTACACAAGAACACATAATACAGCTAAAGTAAGAGCAATGAGCAAAGACTTAACAACCTTCTTAAGTGTCACTGTTCACCTCTGCATCTTCTATGAACTGCTCGCAGTCATTACTATATGTGCCTTCTTGTACAAGCTCTTTCTTGCAGTCTACAGCCATCATACCACCACCTTCAGCAAAGCCTCCAGCAAGAGTACCAAGCACATAGACAACAGCTACACAACAGAGTAAGAAGAGTCCAAACACAGTAAATAGCAAGGGCTTAATCAACCTCTTCATAGTCTTACTGCTCACCTTCAAAAGGAGTAGACACAACTCTTATAGCTTCAGAGATAAGAATATCGTTGTAGTCATCCCAGCACTCAGAAGCAATACGTTTGAATCTTGCTAGGTAGTTCTTGCTAGGCTGATGAGTCTCTATGACTTCTTCTACTGTCTCTTCTAAGGACATATCAAGCCTGACACAGAGCTTAACTGTACGGCCTATCTTGTATCGCTCTTTCTCAAGCTTATCTAGCTTCTCATCTATAGCCTTCTTATCTTCAGACATAGCAGGCACTTCCTTAATTAAGTACTGATCTCTCAGCTTGCTTATAATAGCTACTCCCCTCTCAGGTGCAGCCTTAAGCACGATGCCGAGAGAGTTATTCTGATCTTCAGAGAGTAAACCGTACTTCTTCATTTGAGACTTACGGCGTAATGTAACCTCTGTTCTGTATGGATACTCTACCTTAACTTCTTTCAAGTATTCAGATGCAAAGTCAGAAGAGTTATGTAGTAGCTCAAGCTCTTTGTTATATGTCTTGAGCATTGGATAAGCTGCTGTATCTCTTCTTGATACCTGAAAGCCTTGGTTAGTCTTCTGCTGATGAGCCTTTGCAAGCTTTCTGTACTCTGGCTTAGGCATCTTCTTAAGCTGTTTAATCAATGCTGCATAAGGCTTGTCTGTGTAGAAGTCTCTCTTTATATCAACATCCCATACCAGACCAGATAAGAAGTCAGAGAAGGAGCAAGAGAATATACCCTCTTCCTGTATCAGGTCGTAAGCGTCTTTGATGTTTGAGTGCTGCAACCCTTCAAGGTACTTGCTACCTAAGTGCTTAGAGTTAACTGTCAGTGTCAGATAATCTCTTGTGCCTGTACTGCCATGCCTGACAGCAGTCATCTTATAGTAAGTACTGAAGCTACCATGCGAGTGCTTAATAGTAGGGTTCTGTCTTGGGTTCTCTATATCATCTAAGTCAAGATGTCCTGTGTCAGTATCAATGTAAGCAGTGACAGCTTTACAGGTTAATCTCTTGTCTTTGATTTGTATCTTCTCTGAATCTAACAACAGAGTAAAAGAATCCAGAGCAGGAGCTGAGTATTTAAAAGTCATAGTCTTGTAATTCCGTGAATCTTAAAGATTGCTTGGGAGTACTTATTATACTAATACTGACTTATAGCTTCTACTTCTAACTGCTAGTTATTCCCTAATTTGGGAGTTTTTCCATGTATCACATACATGGTTTTCGCTACGCTCAAGAGCACAAGCCCCACTTCATAGCAGACGTGCCCACCTTCAGTAGCTGAGTAGTAGTTAAGATAGGTACGAGTGACTGTACCCACCTATCGGATAGACTACCAAGATAGAATAAAGTATCTAGTATCCTAGACAAATAACCCTACAGGATACCCTGTTCTCTCTATAGCATGATGTAATTATTTCCACCTACAAAAGCCCTCCCTCTCTCACAAGTTCAGCACCAGCCTAGCAAGTACCCGTACGGGGCAGGGCACTTTGGTATATAGGGGGAATACCTAACACAATCCGAATCAAGTATTTGAATCTGACATCAAAGTTGAAGAATATTTTCCAAGTTATTTCTGAGTATGTACTTAGGTTCTGTACTTAGAAAAAGAACCCTAACCAAGAAGGCTAGGGAATTAGTCGATGACCGATAGAGCTTGTACTGCCTCTTGCACCTCAAAGACAGAGAGATTACAAGACTGTTAATCATTGGGCGAACTGCTTTCTTCTTCCAGCTTGAGACCGTGGCGCTACTGACTGCTGCTCCCTACTCTGCACTGCAAAAGCGGTTAATCATCCCTACGGGATCGAGTGCCTCCCTGTGGTCGTTACAACAGACCTGTGCAATCGGGTAGCCTGAGTCTGATAGACGACTGAGAGCGCCCTATTGGAGCCTGAGTAGTGAATTGAAGGGAAGAGAGGGAATTAGTACAGAAGGTGAAGAGACAGATGCCGCCTTTCTCTGGCTGGTCGTTGATTGGTTCTTGACTCCTGTAGGAATCAGAGTACCTCAGGGGCTGCTGTAGCCCCTATCTTTCTATACCAGTACCAATGCTCGGGTCTGTGCTTCTGCCTTAAGAGCGGCCTGCTTGACCAATAGTACATCCATCACTGAAGAGTCAGAACTGGCATCGAGAATAAGCCGTTGCAGGAGCTGTAAGTAAGCTACTAACTCTACTACTGTCAGAGTACTGATATCCATTAGGCAGGAGTCACTTCAGTAGTAGTAACAACCTTCCAAGGAGATGCAGCAAGAGCACCAGTGCTTACGTACAGAACACCTGTCTCAGTGATAGCACAAGCACCAAGCTTCTTACCTGACTTCTCAGGGTTGTTAATAGGGTGGCCTACGTCTGCCAAGTTAGCGACTGTTACAGTAGGGAACGGAATAGCCAGTGCTACCGCTTCTACTGCTTTGGTAGGGATATCGCCGATAAGATTAGAGTATGCCATTATAGAAAGTCTCCTTGTGAGGTTGTGTAGTGTCCCTTTGTACGGGCTGTGGTTTGTGTACTTGCATCTCCAAATGGATGATGAGTAGTAGCTTTGCCAGCCTTACGACTGATGCCTTCTGCTTCAATCAGGTTGAACTGATGCAGCATGTTATCTGGTACACCCAAGCGAGCAGCAGCCTGACCATCAATGAACGTGTCTACAGACCAAGAGCAAGTACCAGCAGTAATACACCCTGAGTTCGTGACACTAAACTCTGATCCTTCAAGGTAGGGAGCTAGAAGATTGCACTTCTTAAGCTGTTTCTTCAGAGACATTCTGCACCTCCTTATTGACAGGGAGCTTAATAGTTTGACCTTCAGCAATCAGCTTAGGGTTACGGATACCATTCAGAGACTGAAGCTTAGACACAGTAGTGCCAGCTCTGGAAGCAATACCCGCTAAGGTATCACCTCCTTGTACTTGGACTTCTCTCACTCTGCACCTTCCTTGTAGTCAAGAGGGACAAAGTACATACGGCCATCTTCTTCTACCTGCTTACAGTTCAGACCAATGTAGCAGCGTGTTACATCTCCTGCACCGAGAGAGCAAGGCACTCGCCCTTTATGGTCTTGAGAAGGAGACCAGTACTTAGTCTTCTCTTCTTGCAGGCAGGTCGTACCCTTGTACATATCTTGATTAACACCAAATGTCATGCCTGATTCTCCTTGAAAGCTAAGTATGCAACTGAGGCTTCTTCTGCTGTATCGAAGTAACCGATATGAACTGTCTTACCATTGCATCGAGCTTGAGCCTTGAACCGGCCTGAACGCTTGTTGAATGTATAACCTTTGGCTGTCATTACTTGACTCTCCCTTTCATAGCTGTAAGAAGTTTGCTGTAGAGACTTGTACCCTTAGGTGTCTCAAGTGTTTCAACAGTCAGAGCCATATCAGACAGACCGGAGATTCTTGCATCTTCAGCAGCTTCAGCGGCTTGCTCTTCTGCCAGTAACTCAGCTTGAATACGCTTGGCCTCGCTCTCTTCCCACTTCTGGAAAGCTGCTAAGTCTTTCTCGTACTTAACCAGAGCTTTGTAGTCAGCCTGTACAGCAGAGTTGATCTTGGACAGAGAGTTAGAAAGAGACTCCATGTCTTCAGAATCCATGTGATTACAAGCAAACTGATCAAAGTAGGAATTAAGGTTCCCTCTTAGTGCATCTAGACCAAGCTGGTTGAAGCTGTGCTCAATCTTAGGCTTCACTGGTTGTACTGTAATTTGCTTGCTCATCGGTACTGCTCCTTCTGATACTTCTTCACACCACCGGACAGGCTGCCACTTCCCATACGAGACAGGGCATCTGCATTAGCTTGAATTCCTTCGACTGAGGAACCTTTCAACTCATTAGGCATGAACAAGCTCAGGGCTTCTGCTTCTTGCTGTGGAGTCTTTGTACTTTGGTAACGGTCTTGACCTGTGATCTTGATTCCATTACGTAACTTCTCTTGGAGGTCATATCCTCCATTAGTGCTTGTAACCATATAGGTTCTCCTATCGGGGTTTTGTAGGTAGTAGGGAGTAGTTGAAGTGAGTAGTTTGAAGTCAGTACTCAGGACTTGGAGACTTGCATGACTAAAGGCAAGTTCTTTACGATGCGGTAGTAAAAGGGATGGTGAACGAGGTACTAACTGAGCGACGAGGGTCAGATAATCCCCATATCAGTAAAGGCATCAATCCTTTCCTGTGACCATCCTTTGGTCTTCTTATCTCTCTCCAGAAGCTTAACTACCTCTGGCTTCAGTTCGATCATCTTCTGAACTCTGAAAGACAAGTACTCCTGACCTTCTGAAGTAATGTAGGTATTCTGTTGTGTATAAGACTTCCCGTTCTTACCTCTCTTCTCAACAGAAGTAGCTCTTACATATCCTTTCTGCACCGCAGATTGAATAGGCTTGTTCTTCAGGCCAATCCATTTGATGTGTCGAAGAAGAGCAAAGAAGTCCTTCTGAACAGGGTAAGCTGTCTTGAATGCAGCATTACGAGCATGAGACATATACACATCTCTGATACAGCAGTCTGAGTAAATGTCTACCAGCTCTTTCTGAGCCAGCTTCATATTAGTACCAGCAGTTTGCATTTGAGATTGTAAGCTACTGAGCTGAGCTTCACTGATACGCTTGAGCAGAGTATCCATAGCCTCGAATGCTTGAACATAGGCATCGTGTATCGCTTCTGTCTTCTTGCCTGTCATACCCATCAAGAGATAATAACAAGCTGCTTTGTTCAGGGAGTAAGTAGGTCTTAGGTCACCCTGACTTGTCTCGTACTCTTCAGAGAAGACTTTGTATGGCCTAGTTGAGGTGGGCGCATTTTTTCGCCCACCTATTTCATCTTCAGGGTTCCAGAAATCAACAGCTTGGAAGCGAGACCGAACTCTCTTCATCAAATCTTTGTGCAACCTGCCAGTGTCAGCAGCGATACAACGTAGATCAATCCAACCTGAGCTATCAAAGCCGAGCTTGACTTCTACCTTGTGAAGCTCTTGAATCTTGCTGTATTCAGCTTGTACTTCTGAGTCTGTGAGTGTTTCAGTAGTAGTATTCATTATGAGTTTCCCTCATTAAAAAGCTCACTCAGCAAGACCCATCCATTACAAGCCCATAACGAGGAAACTACCCGTAATGGCAAGCTGAATAAGCTTTCTGATGAAGCGTTATGGTTTGATGTATGCCTTGGGTAAGGCAGCAGAGAAGTAGCCTGAAACGGCTTTAAAACTGATTTGCTAGGCGCAAGAAATCTTGCTCCTGACGGGTTGTACTAGGCGCTCAATTTTAAGCGCCTGCTCTATTCGATACAGTCAGCTAGGAATTCAATCCGCTTTATGTGTATCTATAGTATGGGTTTATTCCAGCCCTAGTCCTGCAAGGGGTTCAAATATTGGCTTGTCTACCACAATAGATAATTCCCTCCCCAATTCAGGGGCTATCGGGTGAGCCTTACCCCAAGACGAAAGGGACAGACTAGCCAGTACTGTCTCATACTGCCTGCTATAGGCGCTCAGAAGCGCTTGAACGACAGTAGGACTATGATTGCCTGCCTTGCTCAGCTCGCCCTGTAATCGGGCTTCAAGGAGTGCTCTGATCGCCTCTGCTGTATCGTCCTGTAGCTGTAATAGAGTGGGCATATATTGTCCTATTAAGACTCAGCCTAGAACTCAGCGTCTGGGTCTAATCCTGAAGGGTGGTAAGTAGGAGATGCAGTAGGTGCAGTGTTAAGGGTCAGCGAGGTGCAGCCTGAAGCTTCTTGCTCCGGTACTTGCTCTGCTACTGACTCTGAAGTAGCAAGAGATGGGAAGAACTTTCTGAGATCATTACCAGTCTCTACGTACAAGTAGTCAGCAAAGCCTTTCTTGCTGGAGACAGTAGTAATTAACCCTGCTTCCTTCAGTGCCTTGATAGCTCTTCTCACTGCCTGAACACCTAATCCGGTCTTCTCCGCCAGAGTTCCGGCTGTAGGCTGGTAATGCTTCAGTACTGTCTTGCCGTCGTGCATCGACATAAACAGAAAGTCATCTGCCATTACGAACCAGACAGAGAAGGCTTGACCACCTTTGAGCTTAAGTAACGCTTCCCTTGAATACTTCTGGGTCAGAGTGGTCTTCTTACCCTCTGCGTTCTTTACTCCTTTGAGATTTAGCATGGTATGTGAACTCCATTTGAATAACTCCTCTCTGATAAGCCTCATCCTTCTCAAGCCCAAACCAAGCACATACTTGGAAGGCAGTCAGGAAGAGTTATTCAGATAAAGTTGTTTGGTTAAAAGGTCAGCCTTGAGGAAGCTGTATATCTATAGGGTGGGTTTATTCAGAAGGGATCAGAAATATCTGTCTAGCATGCTAGACATTTTTAGGCATTTAGCAGAAGTTGGTTGAATTTCGATCAATATAAGGGGTGTTATCAATATTAATAAGGGGGTCTATTCAATATTAATAAGGGGGTGTTATTAAAATTAATAAGAGGGTCTATTCAATATTGATAAACATACCAATACTTTTACCAATACTTTTACCAATACTCTTTCCAAGGGATTTAAGGCTACTACTCTCTGACTTCTCTCCAGAGAAGGAAGAAGGAAGATAGAAGAAGTTCAATATATGATTACTGTCGTAGACAGAGCGCTCTATGGCTAAAGCCTATACGATGCAATAGTTGTCTTTGCAGAGCAAAGCCAGTAGAAGGGCTTGAATACTGTATAGCTGGTCAAAGAGGTATCAAGGGAGCAGCAAGAATAGAGCCTTATTCAGTTGATCAGTGACCGACTACCCTCCTACTGCATCTCACTTCAATAGTGCAACCTTATCACCTCCGCATCGACAAGGCTCACGACCACTAAAGGAACTACTCTCTCAGCTCTGCTGAGACCTTACCCAAGACCTCCATACAGAGCCAACAGAGCGCTCTATCGGTACAGTAGTCCTAATCCATCACTAATCCATCAGACAGAGGACATCAGCCGCCTTGAGGTTACAATAGCGGTTCAGTTGAGAGAGTGTTTTATGACCAGAAATCACCTGTAGCTGTGGAGCCGTCAAGCCTTTATTTGCATAATGAGTAATAGCCGTATGCCTCAGGTCGTGGAATCGAATATCCCTTAGCCCTGCTCTCTTCTTAGCTCTTGAGAAAGCCTTTGTCACAGCATCAGGAGTAACAGGGAATACGACAGTGGCAGGTCTCATAGGAAGGGCAGACAGGAGCTGTACAGCAGCCTCAGAGAGAGGTACTACACGCTGTCCGGTCTTTGAATCAGGAAGGGTAATTATACGTCTATTAAGGTCTATCCAGTCCCAATTAAGAGCCACAAGTTCAGACCTTCTCATACTGGTATAAACAGCAAGTTCAAAGATTGGTTTCATCCTATCAGGAGCGTTAGCAAGTAGAAGGTTTAACTCACCCTTTGTAGCCGTTCTGTCTCTAGGTAGGTTCTCTGATGGTAGGTGCAGACTCTTAATAGGGTTATCAACTGTAACCTTCAGTGTCTTAATTGCGAATGTATAAACTCTTGATATAAATAGAAGGTCTTTTCTGACAGTAGTTCCTGTCAGCTTCTTAAGTCTGGTATCTCTTATTACTTCTAAATCAATAGGGGATAAGGTTAGGAGGGTTCTGTTCTTCAGGTAGGGTAAAAGTCTGCGGATATAACCTTCTTCTTTATCTGGCCTCTTCAGTCTGCTCTGGATGGAACCTATATAAAGAAGGAATAACTCAGGGAAAGGGTAGTCTTGGCCTTCAGGTAGCTTCTCGGAGACCGTCCCTTCTACTGCATCGACTATTAAAGCTTCTACCTTCTCAGCCCAATAAATAGCCTCTGCTTTTGTAGTGAAGGTTTTATTCTGAGTCGGGTATCCTTTCTTCCTTATTATGGCTTTCCAGTTTCCAGACTTTTGTTGTTGATATGAAGGCATGAGTACACTCATAAGTACAGTAAGCTAAGTACAGAGAGTGTTAGAAGTAGTGCGAGGCTTGGTATGACTGGCGCTCCCGAGTGGATTCGAACCACTGGCCTATCGCTTAGGAGGCGATTGCTCTATCCAGCTGAGCTACGGGAGCATAAGAAAAGCCAGCGATCTGTCTGCTTTTTAACAAAGCGTCGCTGACTTATTTGCATTCTATATAATGAAGTGATTTTTGCCAATACTGTCTGAAGGTTATTGAGTATATTTACATCGTCCTAAACAGTTGATTAATCTATTGTTTAGGTAAGACTTCTTCAACAGCCTGCTCAAACTTCAGCATTTTATCAGCCAGCCGACTGCTGTCGACGGTTAAACTCCCTTCCAGATAAGCTGCTCTCAGCATCTGAATATGGGCTTGCCTGTCTTCAGGCGATGTGTGATCGCTTTTACTGCCAACTTCAAGATTTCTATCCATGTTTCCTCCTGAGCGTGACGTGACTCATAGTCGCACAAACATTGACCACACACCAGAGCATTTTTTAAACAGCCGATTCTGCCGATATCGACCTGAAGAGCACTCATATAAACCCTTTCGGGTTCATATAACGTCATAAGCTTTTACTTTATTTTACGGACAGTGAGATAATTCCGTGAAATACTCATAGCCAGAAAAAGCCAATGCATTTAGCTTATGTGACCCAATTGGCGTCACATTCTGGACTCAGGCAGTTAAATCAGGGACGAAGAGGGACATGCTGTGGCCAAAACATCTACTACTTCCAAATCTGGCAAAATGAAAAATACTTTCTTAGCAATTCTATTATCCTGCGGCATGATCAGTGTCGGCCATGCGCAAGTCGTTTCCTATGACGACCCATGGGAAGGAGCCAACCGGGCAGTATTCAGGTTTAATGATGTCATCGACAGCTATGCCCTTAAGCCTCTGGCTAAAGGCTATGACAAGGTAACACCGAAACCGGTACAGAACCTGGTGGCCAACTTTTTCAACAACCTTGGCGAAATCCGTAACGCAGCTAACTCACTGCTGCAGTTCAAACTGGGTGAAACAGCAACCGCGATTGGTCGCTTTGGTTTGAATTCAACCGTTGGCATGCTGGGTATGGTGGATGTTGCAACACCGATTGGGTTGGAAGAAAAGTATGAGGACTTTGGTCTGACTCTGGCTAACTGGGGTGCACCTTCAGGCCCTTACGTTGTACTGCCGATTTTCGGCCCTAAAACGCTTCGTTCAGGCCTTGGTCTCTACCCTGACTCATACCTTGATCCTCAGGGTTACATTTCTCCGGATAAGGACAAGTACATCGCCAAAGGCATTGATCTCGTCAATCTCCGCGCTAATCTGCTAGGCTCTGAAGAGCTTGTTGTAGGTGATCGTTACAGTTTTATTCGCGATGCCTACCTGCAGCGCCGTGAATACATGATTACCGGTGAGCTGCCTGGCGACGGTTTCTAACTCAAACTCTTGCCGGTACTGCTTGCGGCAGTATCGGCTTGAGAGTATGTTTCAAATAATATGCGATGTTAACTATACCTTTTCCTGAAGCACACTCTGAGCAAACGCCTATGTATCCTGTCAGCCGAGAGGTTCTCATATGAGTCTGGCCAGCAATACCATTCTGGTCATTGATGATGACACTATTGTCAGAGAGAGCATCGTGGCCTATCTCGAGGACAGTGGTTTCAGAGTGATACAGGCTGAGAATGGTGAGCAGGGGCTGGCAACCTACTCAGAGATATCGCCCGACCTTATTCTGTGCGATCTGCGAATGCCTCGTATGGACGGCCTTGCCGTATTGCGCAATGTTCGGGAATTGTCGCTGGATACACCTTTTATTGTCGTATCGGGTGCCGGGGTTATGGCTGATGTAGTCGAAGCCCTAAGGCTTGGTGCCAATGATTACATCATCAAACCAATCGTTGATCTGGAAGTTCTTGAGTATGCGATCAATCGTGCCCTTGAGAGCGCTCAGTTGACCGTTGAAAATCGACGGTACAGAGAAAGCCTTGAGGAAGCGATTAAATCTCTGGAAAACAACCTGCACCTGCTTAAAGAAGATCAAAAAGCCGGCCGTCAGGTTCAGATGCGGATGCTTCCTCAGGAGCCACTGTGTTTTGAAAACTTCAAAGTCGATCACAACATTATCCCGTCGCTCTATCTGAGCGGTGACTTTGTTGATTACTTTGAATTGAATGAGCACAGCTTCGCTTTTTACCTGGCCGATGTTTCCGGCCATGGCGCATCGTCAGCCTTTGTCACTGTGTTACTGAAACATATGTCCATGCAATTATTGCGTGAGTACCAGTCCCATGGTGGCCGAGCCAAAGTCAAACCCTCGCACGTACTGAGCTTTATCAATCGAAGTTTACTGGAAGCCGGTCTGGGAAAACATATTGTAGTTTTTGGCGGTGTTATTGATACCCGGGATGAAACTCTGACCTATGCCTTTGGTGGTCACTATCCTCTCCCTATCATCAGCACGCCGGAAAAAACCAGCTGCATTGAAGGTCGTGGTCTGCCTGTAGGCCTTTTTGAGGATGCCAGCTTTCAGGACGTTACAATAGACTTGCCCAAGCAATTCACCTTGACTATCCTGTCCGACGGTATTCTGGAGGTACTGCCACAGCAGACACTTCAGGAGAAGGAAGACTATTTGTTGTCTGTCATCAGAGAGGGAGCCGACAACGTTTCAGCACTGACCGAAAAACTGGGTTTGCATAAGATTAAGGAAACCCCGGACGACGTTGCCATGCTGATACTGGCTCGAAGTTGAGCATGAATCCAGGAAAATTACAGTACGCTGAAAACGAAGGCACTTATGTCCTGAAACTCTCAGGCGAAGTGCGTTTGAACCTTTGCTCCAGTCTTGAGTTGTTTCTTGATCGAATGTTCTCCGAACCTGGCTTCAAGTCAGTGATCATTGACCTTTCAGCAACAGAAACTATCGACAGTACATCGCTCGGTTTACTGGCAAGGCTCTCGATTCAGGCTAAAAAGCAATTTGGGCTGACTCCTGTCATTATCTCCACACACGAAGACATCACCCGCATCCTGATGAGCATGGGGTTTGATTCTGTTTTCAATATTGTTGAACAGCTGGAAGGTCTTGAGAATCTCAATCTGGCGCTTAACAGCATTGGCTGTGATTCGGCGGATGAACAGACAGCGCAAGCTCAGCGGGTTATTGATGCCCATAAAGTGCTAATGAGCATGAATGAAGAAAACCAGAAAGCCTTTGGTGAACTGGTTTCCCAGCTGGAAGAAGTTCAGAGCCGTCAGGAAAGCTGACCGCTCTGCAACCAGTCAAAATGCCTTCAATCAATCTTTGATGAAGTTTTCCTTAACCTGCAGACGAACTGCTTCCACTTCTTCAACCGCTTTCATCAATACTTCGAGCCCTGCACCTTTCTTGTGGGCATTCTCACTGATATAGCGACGGAATCTGCGCGCGCCGGGCTCTCCTTGATACAGCCCCAGCAAATGACGAGTGATATGGCTGAGATACGCCCCTGAGGACAGTTCTTTTTCCATATACGGCAGCATTTGTTCAATGATGGCTCTGCGCTCAGGCAGTGGCTTTTCAGAACCGTACAAACGGTTATCCACTTCCGCTAACAAGTAAGGATTATGGTACGCCTCACGACCCAGCATAACGCCATCTAGATGCTGAAGATGCTGGCTAATATCATCAAAGCTTTTTATGCCGCCGTTGATGGTAACTTCAAGACCCGGAAAATCCTTCTTCAACTGGTAAACCACTTCCGGTTTCAGCGGTGGTACATCGCGGTTTTCTTTCGGCGATAATCCCTGAAGAATGGCAATACGCGCATGAACAATAAACGTTTCGCAACCCGCTTCAGCAACAGTGCCGACAAAGTCCACCAGCTCTTCGTAAGATTCACGACCGTCAATACCAATTCGATGCTTGACCGTGACAGGTATCGAAACACTGTCTTTCATTGCCTTCACAGCATTAGCAACCGTTTCCGGCTCCGCCATCAGACAGGCACCAATACGACCATTTTGAACCCTGTCACTTGGGCAACCAACGTTCAGGTTCACTTCCTGATAGCCAGCCTGCTCGCCATAACGAGCGGATAAGGCCAAATGCTCCGGGTCATTACCACCTAACTGAAGTGCCAGAGGATACTCCTCGGGAGAGTGACGAAGAAAACGTTCCTTGTCACCGAACACCAGAGCACCAGTAGTCACCATCTCAGTATAAAGCAGGGAATGCTCACTGAGCAGACGATGAAAATAACGACAGTGCCTGTCAGTCCAGTCCATCATGGGGGCAACACTGAACAGCCTGGAAACAGGCTTCGCAACGATTGAATCAGTCTTTTGTTGAGAACCGATGGCTTGTGTCAGGCCTTCTGTCATTCAGAACCTCAGTAAAATACTATCTGGCTTTAACCACTCGTTATTGAGCAGTACAATTAATCAGAGCGAATAGTAAAGAGATTAGCGGTTTCAGGAAAGTTTCTGACAGAGGTAAATGCCACAAAGTTCCGGCAGGAAGCGAAACAAAGTGGATGCAAATGAACCTGTCAACCGCAGTCCACAGGTCCTGAACTTTACAGTGCGAGCAGTTGTTTTCCTTTATTTTCACCCTGGAACAATCGTTCAAGCGTTGCAGGAATCTGATCAAACCCTTCCTGAATATCTTCCCGATATTTAATCTTCCCGGACATTACCCACTCTCCAAGCTTGCCTGCTGCCTCTTCAACCCGGTCAAGGTAGTCCAGCATAATAAAACCCTGCATTTTAATACGGCGGGTAATCAAATACTTCAGGTTGGCAGGACCTGGCTGAGGTTGCTCGGCGTTGTACTCACTGATCTGGCCACAGAGCACGATACGACCAAAATCAGCCATATGTTCAATGGCCTGCTCCAGCGTTTCACCACCTACGTTGTCAAAAAAGATATCAACACCTGAAGGGCAAAGCTCTGACAGGCACTGATGTATATTTCTGGTTTTATAATTGATAGCTTCGTCTGCACCGCATTCATCTTTCAACCACTGGCATTTTTCATCGGTACCAGCGATGGCAATAACACGACAGCCTTTCAGTTTTGCCAACTGAACCACTACCGAACCAACTGCTCCCGCAGCGCCTGAAACCAAAACCGTTTCACCGGGCTGAGGCCGACCAACATCCATCATACCGAAATAAGCTGTCAGACTGCTGCCTCCGAATACTGACAGTACTGTAGTTGGCGGAATACCTTCAGCCACAGCTGTTGGCGGAACCAGATCATTTGGCCCGGCAACGGCATAGTCCTGCCAGCCAAACATTCCCTGCACCAGACTGCCTTCAGGCCAGCTCCGGTTGTCAGAACGAATAACTTTAGCGACGGATGATGCTCTCATCACTTCACCAATCTGCACCGGTGGCAGATAGCTGGGTTCGTCATCCATCCAGCCTCGCATGGCCGGGTCAAAACTAAGATAGAGATTCTGCAACAACACTTGGCCAGACTGCAGATCAGGCTCTGGAATGGCGCACTCTGCGTATTCAAAATTATCCTGACTGACCATTCCGGAAGGACGGGTTTTAAGCAACCATTGTCTGTTAATTGTTTGAGAAGCGGCCATTAATGGTTCCTGAATTTTTATTACTATTTTCTGGATTGAACCTCAGAGACTGTTTAGAAAAATCTTAAGCAGCAACAACCTGACCACGATATATTCTGTGCGGTTTACTCTCTAAAGGTTCAGGCTCCAAAGATTCATTCAGCTGTTGAAACAAGTTATCAATCAATATCGACGTTTCCTGGGATACAGTGGGTTTAAGCCGTTTAAGTTGATCCAGAAGACTGGGATCAATCAGGCTCAAAGCTTCACCCTGCTCGTTTTTTATACGACGTCTAATTGTTAGTAACAAATCCATCAGCTGTTTACTAGGGTTTGCAGGCATAGAGTGCATTCTGATTCCTTTCTGTTTTCCCCATCAGCATCAAATCAGAATGCAAACTATGTGCCACGGGATATTATGCTGGAACGGCTTCTTCTTTAGTCACTTTGTCATCTGACTTATCTACAGATGCTGACTGACTGGCAATATGTTTCGCCGCCTGATAGCCAAAAGTCATAGCTGGACCCAGTGTTGAGCCCGGTCCCGGATAGGTTGGCAGGATAGCGGCAGCACAGTTACCAATGGCATACAGGCCTTCTATTGGTTTACCTGTGGCTTCAGAAAGTACCTGAGCATTGACACTGGTATCCATACCACCATGAGTTCCGAAGTCGCCCGGATCAATACGCACAGCATAGAAAGGGCCTTCATCAATGGCATGCAGGCAAGGGTTAGGCGTCACTGTCGCATCACCGTAGTAACGGTCGTATTCAGTATCACCGCGTTGAAACTCAGGGTCTTTACCTGTTTTGGCATAGGCATTCATCTGAGTAATAGTGTTGTTCAAACCAGCCTGATCGATACCCAGTTTCTGCGCCAAGCTGTCGATAGAGTCTTCCTTGGCCATAAAGCCATTCTCGAAATAACTCTTCGGTAATCTGAAGTCCGGACGGGATTGAACGTCCAACAGCGGACCAACTAGATAACTGTTACGGAAGCGCTTATCGAACACCATGTAGGCTGGTGCATTAGGGTTGTCATCAGAGTGAGACTGGAAGAACTCGGTCTGATAAGCCATATAGTTTTGTGACTCGTTAGCAATTCGCTTACCGGCCATATTAACCACGCAGGAACCGGGCAGGGATTTCTCCATAATGGCCAATCTTGGTGCAGGTTCATCCGGTGCTGAGATGGTTGTGCACCACCAGGCACCATTCATCAGTCGGGTTTTTGCACCCAGTTTCAGGCAGGCCAGCAGTGCATCCCCCGTATTGGTTCGAATATTACCGCCAGACCATTCGGTGCTGGTTGGTTTTGGAAGATACTTTTCACGCAGTTCCTGATTGTATTCAAAACCGCCACTGCCCAGAACGACACCTTTGCGAGCCTTGATATAAACGTCACGGCCATTCTCTTTCGCCTTGATGCCAATGACACGGCCGATATTGTCCTGGACAAGCTCTTCCAGTGCAGTGTTAAGAGTAACAGCCACATTACGTTTTCTGGCTGCTAGATACATACGGGCAACGCCGGCAGAACCACAGGAAAGACGACGCGATCGTTTGGTTTTATGCTTCATTCGCCAAAAGGTTTCACTGGCGTATGTCAGCATCAACTTTGCCATGACACCCATCCAGCCCTTTGAACGGGTGACCAGATCATGTCCTTCTACCTGAGTCATACCAATTCGATCATAGAGGTAAAGCATGTGGTGAGTTGACTGAAGCTTATTCATATCGTCACCCAGCTCATCATGGTTGATGGGCATAGGTTCCAGAGATCTGTGCCCTGCTCTGGCACCAGGGTTTTGCATATAGTAATCAGGGTAATGTTCCAGAGAGATATAACCGACTTCTTTCGCTCGCTCGGTAACAAACTTCAGCATGGCAGGTGCCTGCTGGATATAGGTTTCAATCAGCTCTTCCGGAACAGTGCCTTCTTCAATAGTACTGGCAAGATAGGCTCGGGCATCGTCAACACTGTCAGTAGCGCCACAAGCTTTGGCGTAATGATTATTGGGAATCCAGATGCCGCCACCGGACACGGCACTGGTGCCACCAAAGCGTTCGGCTTTTTCAATGACTTCAACCGACTCAACACCCAGCTCTTTCAAACAGACGGCAGAGGTCAGAGCACCCAGTCCGGAGCCAACTACCACTACATCCAGTTCACGATCCCACTGCATCTCTTACCCCTTTATTATTCTTCTTGCCATATTGTTGGAGAATGCCTGACTCAGTCGAAATCACTCTGTTTCAGTTCATTGCATTGTCTACTTCTGGCTGTTTGGTGTGCACTTTTTCAGCCCATAGAGGCTGCTATTGTCTTTCATTAAACCGTGATCATGGCAAGTTGCGATACCACATACGGACTAAAAGACCATTCTTTCTAAAGTACTCTCATGAGCGAAAGGGAGTAGATTCCTCTATGGAAGGGCAAAGATAATATAAGCTCTGATTAATTTTCATTACACCTCAAATGCCTGACCTATACTTGCCTGCACACTTCACACCCTAATCAATAATCAGGGTCGATCTCATGACGATGAAACCTGCACGACAACTGTTTGTACTTATACCACTGATGTTCCTGCTTTCTGGCTGCTCCAGTCTTAAGCAACAGGGACACTGTATCCTCGCTGGCGGTGCTGGCGGCCTGATTCTGGGCGCCATGGAAACCGCTGGTGCAGCCGCTACAGGCGGCGCAGGACTTGCGATCCTTGGTGGTTTGCTCTGCCATAGTGCGGAGACAGACAAAGGCATAAACAAACGCTGCCCATTCTCAGCGCCTAAAGGCACGAAGTTCAATAGAAGAGGCTGCCCTGTAGACAGTGACAATGACGGTGTTCCCAATTACCTGGACCTCTGCCCAAACACTCCAGCCAATACTCCTGTCGATGCCAGTGGTTGCCCAGACTCGGATAAAGATGGTGTAGCGGATAATGTTGATCAATGTCCAAACACACCTCCCGGCACAAGAGTCGATGACAAGGGTTGCCCTATCATTCTGATCAAGCCTCTGGGTCAGATTCAGTTCAAGTTTGATAAATCAACCCTGTCAGACAAAGCCAAAGCTTATCTTGATGGCGTTGCCTACAAACTCAAGGCCAACCCTAAAATGAAGCTGAATGCTTATGGGCATACTGATATCTCAGGCCCTCCAAGTCACAATGAAGGTCTCTGCCTGCGGCGTGCTAAAAGTGTTACTGATTATCTGATTGAGCAGGGAGTCAGCTCTGAGCAGGTAGAACCATACAGAGGCGGTATCATCAAGGAACATAATGACACCCGTGACGGCAGAGCCAGAAACCGCAGAGTTGAGCTGAATACCGAAGAGGAATAGCAAAAAAGGTTTATAATTAATGGATGATTCATAGCTGGCTGAAATTCTAGATTTCAAAAACCAGCTTCAGCCAGGGAAGGCTAAATGTTTGGAACAATTCTTCGACCATTTGGTGGCCTATACAGAAGCTGTACCACTAAATTAAAGCAAGTCAGGAATTTCGTAGACTTTCGGGGGCGCAGAGCCAAAAAGTACCAGCAGCCCTCTAAAGTAGCCACTAATACTCGACCACAAACGCTTCAGCCATCCTTATCGTTAACAGAGCGGTCAAGCTCTGTCTCTTCGAGTGATACTTTCTTCAGCGCAACTGAAGGTGAGCCTATCGCTGATACTATGCCAGCCAAAGACTTTGAAGTAGATCAGAACTTTCAAAAAGAGCTAGCAGCCACTGTACCCAAAACCCCTCTAATATCGTCAGAAACAAGTCAGAAAATTGAAGCAGCCCGATTTTTGGCTAGAGCTCTGACGATAAACAGTGTTCCCGGTCACAAACTTTTACCTTCCATCAGTGATACTCATAGACAGCAAACAGTTAGCCAGAGATCAATCGATCGGGATCACCTTGAAATACAGTCATCTTTGGAACCTGAAACATCCGCCCTGAAAGAAACCGTTCGCAGAGTCAGTGCATGGGGTAAAAAGCCCTATGGCCCTAAAAGAGCTGTTTCAACAGGTGAAGATGGAGAAAAACTGCTTAAAAATATAAAACAGGTAAAAAAGAACGAACTGAAATCACTAAGAAAGGCACTGTCAACAATAAATGAATGGAGCGATACCCAATATACTTCTCAGACTCTCGACACAATGGCCTCTGATATGGCCTTGACGTTGACCCTGGATAGCTACCCAACGTCAGAAAAACTGTACAGCATTAAAGAGCAATTGAATAACCTGGCTGATCTGCTTTCTCACCTTGAATCTACCGAACAGAAAGCGCTTGCTCGACAGCACCAGTCTTTAACTCAACTTTATGAAGGGCTTGTTGCCAGTCAGGCAGAACATCGCGTCAATCAGCTCGAGAGATACTTACCTGAAGGCTCAGACTTCACACAGACCTGTACACGCCTCAATATTGACCCAAAAAGAGCATTCTCTACCAGTGCTCTTTCAGCATTTCGTGAAACACTCAATCACCACAGACTGGATTCAGAATTGGCCACTGAGGCTCAGCTGGATACAGCTTTCAGAAGTGAGCTTGAGAAGTTCCTTTTGAAGGCCAAAACTGAAACCGGTCAACCGTTTGAGATCCCCCAACCATCAAGCCCAACTCACAAGCCTGTCAGAGATCAGCTGGAAGCACTCACTAAAGCTTCACCTTTCTATCCTCGCGGAAAAATATTCGATCAGATCTGCGAAAAACTGGGCATTGAGCAAATAAGCGACCATATCTCTCCTGCAACCATGCAAAGTTTCAGGGATTCACTGAAACAGTCTGTTCATGAGAGTGCTGACAAAGGTGGGCAATGGCTTGAGGGCGCACTGGAATCTATCACCCTGAATTTCTTTGAACCCATAAAAAACCAGGGAAGCACTTCATTAAGCTCTGAAGCACTAAAAAAAGTGATTCGATCTACCATTGAAAGTGTTCGCCTCACTCCAACAACCATAACAACTGGCTACAAACCTCCTGCTTTTGGTGAAGACAGTGCGGGACTGAAAAGAACCGGACAACAGCTTCAATGCCACTTACAAACAGGGCAAGTTACTTCTGATGACAAATCCACTTTCCGTTGTCAGAAGGAAGAACTGCACCAACGAGTTGTCAGCATGCTTATCAATAAATGGGTTCAACAGAGAGACGATATCGATCTGGAAATAAAGGGAAGGCTGGCTGATTGTGGCAAGCTGGATTTCCAGAATAATCCTAAAAACGCACACGCTGAGTACAGTAGCCTGCAACTTGAAATTGCCCATTTGAAAGAACAAAGACAGAAGCTTCCTCTACCAGATTTCCCTCTAATGTCTCTGACCAAGCCTGACAAATCAGATATGGATAAAGAGTTTTTTTATTCAGCAGGGATTTCATCGGCCAATGTTAATCTGAAGCTACTTGATATAAATGTAGATTCACCCATTGAGCCCTTCAATGCCATTACCACCACAGTAGCATTCAGCAAGGATAGTTTAACTCACTGGTTTACCCATGTCCGATATCTGCACTCCGTTATGGACAAGTGCTGCAAATACTATGCGGGCGACATAACAGAGCACGGCCCCCCTTCAGTGAGTGAGCGTAAACAGCTCGACCAGAGTTTCCTGCAAACCAATGCCGCCATTAATGAATTGCTTCAGACTCCCGATCAGCCTGGCGCTACTGCAGCGCTTCATATTCTTCGGTTACAGGCCTCTTTACTGCGAGACTACGCAGACAAACTGGGTGGTTACTACCGCCCACCAGGGGTACCTGACTAACCACTGTCCATATTTCTGTCGAAAGTGTTTCTTTTTCTTCAATGAATCCAGTCTGCCTGAATATGCGTATAGCTACATAAGAACAATTCAGGATCACATTATGAACAGCAAATTGAAGTGGCTTTCAATCACCGGACTGGCTTTAGGTATCAGCCTTGCTGTTGCCGGCAGCAATGATAAACAACCAACTAAATCAGGCAGCACAAAGGTTGAGACAGCCATTTTTGCAGGCGGTTGTTTCTGGTGTACTGAGTCGGATTTTGAAAAAGTCGATGGTGTTCTGGAAGCCGTCAGTGGTTATACCGCAGGCCCGGAAAAAGACCCGACTTACAGACAGGTGTCATCAGGCAGAACAGGTCATACCGAAGCGGTAAAAGTTACCTTCAATCCTGCTAAAGTGAGCTATCAACAATTGGTCGATATCTACTGGAAAACGATTGACCCGACCGTAGAAAATAGGCAGTTCTGCGATTCGGGCAGCCAGTACAGAACCGGTATTTATTATCAGGGAAAAAAACAGGAAGCCGCTGCAGTCTCTTCATTGAAGAAACTTGAAGAAAGTAAACGCTTCAAAAAAGTCTACACCGAGGTAGAACCGTTCAAGAATTTCTACCCAGCGGAAGGTTATCATCAGGATTACTACAAGAAGAACCCGGTTCGTTATAAATTTTACCGCTACAACTGTGGCAGAGATCAACGATTGAAAGAAATCTGGGGAAAGCCTGCTAAATAGGAATAACAGCCCTATAGCTGATAAAAACTGTCCGTTATACTTGTTCTCCCAGAGTTATCAGTAAAACGGGCATATTAATGACCACAGAAACCAGAGCCTGCCTCTACGCCCTAGCGACAGCCTTGCTCTGGTCCACCATCGCAACAGCTTTTAAACTCACACTGACTTATATTGACCCTTGGCAGATGGTTTTCTGGCCTGTAGTGACTTCTATTCTGTTTTTAAGTGCGGCCGTACTGATTCAAAGAAAGGGCTGCCTTGTCGTGAGGCAAGCAAAAGAATCATGGAAAACTTATCTGGTTTTAGGTTTATTCAACCCTTTTCTTTACCACCTGCTGCTATTTAAAAGTTACAACCTATTGCCAGCACAGCAGGCACAAGCCTTGAATTACACCTGGCCACTGGCTCTTACATTATTGTCCTCTCTACTGCTGGGCAAGAAACTGACCGTGAAAGACAGCCTGTGCTGTCTGGCCGCTTACTTCGGCGTCTTTATCATCAGTACCGGTGGCGATATTCACAACATGTCGTTCGACAGTCCTTTGGGCGTGATATTGATGCTGATGGCGACACTGGTCTGGGCTCTTTACTGGACCTACAGTACAAAACAGTCAGGTGATTCTCTTGTCAGTCTCCTGCTCTGCTTCCTGTTTGGTCTGCCATGGATTACCACAGCGACACTCTGGCAATCCAGTATCTGGCCAATCCCTTTAGAAGGCCTGGCCGGTGCAGTTTATATCGGCTTGATCGAAATGGGCATAGCCTATATCTTCTGGCTAAAGGCTCTCAAGCTAACCGAAAATACAGCACTGATCAGCAATATCAGTTATTTAAGCCCTTTTCTGTCACTGATTTTTATCAGTCAGATTCTTAATGAAATAATCGCTCCTGCCACCTATATCGGGCTGGTTATGATTATTGCTGCAGTACTTTTTCAGCAAGGCATTCGAACCGACCGTTAACCCTCTTCAAATTGATATGTATTAATGGCCAGAAACAATTATTTTCAATTTAAACAGTTCCGCATCGAACAAGGTCGCTGTGCAATGAAAGTTACAGCTGATGCTGTTCTGTTCGGAGCAATAGTGGACGTTGAGTCGTCTCATAGAATTCTTGATATAGGTGCAGGAACAGGTCTCCTCAGCCTTATGGCTGCCCAGAGAAGTACAGCCTTTATTGATGCGGTAGAAATGGATCAGGAAGCCATTAGTCAATGTCAGGAGAATTTTTCTCAAAGCTTATGGAGTGACAGGCTAAACGCAATTCATTCCTCCATACAGTCATACGCAGCAGAGTCCTACGATACCATTATCTGCAACCCACCCTTCTTTGAAAATTCCCTGAAAGCCCCTGATCAACAGCGCTCACAAGCAAGACATACAGACAGCTTGAGTTTTGAGGAGTTAGCCAGAGATATCAAAAGACTGATGATACCTGAAGGGAAAGCATGGTTACTCTTGCCCGTCATAGAATCAGAAAGTTTTCTGCGGCAGGCAAAACATCATAACCTGAAGCTTTCCAGGTGTATTTCAATAAGGACATCGCCGGCTCGGGCAGCCCACAGAAATATTCTTGTACTTGATCTGGTTTCAGAAGAATGTCAGGAAGAAGAGATTTTTCTTTTTAAGGAAGGGCAACAATACTCGGAGTTATCTTACCAGTTTTTACAACCGTATTATCTGGCACTGTAGAGAGTTGCTTCTTTAAGACGCTGGCACCCAGTCAGGTGCCAGCCTTAGCAAGCTATTCTTTCTCATCTGTTTCTGAAGAGACGACTCCTTTAATATCTTTCAATAACTTCCAGTCCATATGCTTGTACTTCTCGGACGACTCTTTGTGCAAGGTTGGCATGTCGG
The DNA here is from genome assembly GCF_009653635.1 of Endozoicomonas sp. OPT23. Classification (GTDB taxonomy): domain Bacteria; phylum Pseudomonadota; class Gammaproteobacteria; order Pseudomonadales; family Endozoicomonadaceae; genus Endozoicomonas_A. Next base: position 686,102 of record NZ_PPFD01000006.1, read on the forward strand.
ATCCAGGGTGGTAACCAAAACCCAAGTACTCACCAAAACTACCCGTGATGTCTTCCATCGTTTTCTTGATCAAATCAACATCTTCATCGTCCGTAGGCTTCTGCGCCAGCATCTCTCCAAACTCTTTGTGTACATTTTTCAAAGCAGTGAGCCTTTGAAACTCTTCCAGTCTGTCCATATCAAAGGATCTCGATATTCCATTCTCCTTATCTTCATCAACCCTTATTTCAGCCATTGTTGCGTCAATGGCGGGCATAAGTTCTGACAAGTCTTCATGCATTGACTTGAATGCCTGAAGTTTTATATCGTCTTTTGTAGGTGTGGTCGGGAAAATATTTTTATTCTTTCTATTTTCGTAAGCATGACTCATATAATAATCCAGGCCTGGCAACCGCTGCTCAAACCCACCCATCTTGGAAGATAGTGTATGTAACTGGTCAGTACCCCAAACGGCCTGCCTGCGCTGGAAATGATCAATCTGAGACTTATAAACATCAGTGCCTTCAATACTTCTGGTAAAGACATCATGCAACTGAGCTTTGAATTTGGCTTCCTTAGCTGTAGCTTCGCTTTCTCTTCTTTCCGCTGCCTTTACTACTCTGGCACCTGACTTGGCAATTTCACCATGAATGTTATGCATATCAGCGGCTGCAAATGAATCAACCGCATGTTCAATTCGGATGGCATCTTTTGCAGCTGCCAGTGAAGTTGATTTTTCGACCAAAGCCTGTTTTCTAACCATCATCGTCAGGCTTCTGAGTTTATCCCTTTCCTGAGATACAGTGTTCAGCTCTTTTCCAGCATCAATTAACTTATCTTCAAGTTCTTCATTCTGAGTGTCTGTGCTTTTACTGGATGCAATAGACCTCTCATATGCTCGCTGGGCTTTTACAAGCTTGTCAGTAGCGACCTTAAAATCCTTGTCTAACTTGGCACCGGCTTTTCGCCGAACTTTAGTGACTTTTAGCCCCACCGATTGGCGTTCCCCTTCTCCCAAAGTCACTTGTGTACTGTTTATCTCACCAGAGTGAAGCTTAATTACATCCATCATATCCTTATCAGTAACAAAGACGCCCTCTTTGCACTTTCCTTTGTAGCTCTTATCAAACATCATGCTTTCAACCTGAGCATGAACGGCTCGGCGGAAGGTGATTTTTGGTCTGGGAATCTGATAAGCCAGATCATTGGCTTTGCCGCCAACGTATCGAAAGCCTGACTTCATTCTTTGAACCATACGGTCAATGCCACGAAATAGAGCTTTTACAGGCTGTGCAGCCTTATATCTTTTCTTCAGTTCACCAACAAGCTCTGAATACTTGGGGGCAATAAACTGTAAGCGTGTCTTGATACTCATTTGTGACCTCTCCCTGGTCAAACAAAGCAATAACTTTTCGTTAGTATAGGAAATATTAGAAATGAGAAAAGCAGTTGAAAGAAGAAGTCAGAATATCAGCAGGAGTTGGGGAAACTCCTGCCTTTCATGTTCGTTTGTCAGTTAGCTGACAAACACTGAAACCTTATACATAGGCCCGGTTCAGCTGTTTTTCAGCCCACTTCTGGAACCAGGTACAAGCCACTACTACGGCCCAGTAAATCAGTGCAACTGTCAGATAACTCTCGAAAAAACGGAAACTACTGGCCGCTTCCATCTGGGCTCGGGCCATAATTTCCACGACACCGAGAGTGAATGCCAGAGAGGTACTTTTCAGTAGGTCAATGGCATTATTCATAAGACCCGGAAAAGCAACGCGGGCAGCCTGAGGAATGATGATTCGACGCATGCCCTGGGCTCTGGTCATACCTACACTCAGGGCTGCTTCCATCTGTCCGGAATGTACGCCGATTATCGCTGCACGCATACTCTCGGACATATAAGCCGCAAAATGAAGCCCTAAACCAATAATCACAGCCACAATAGCGGGCAGCTCAGCCATGGCTGGAATCAGCTGTGGCAGACCGTAATAAAAGATGAACAGCTGCACCAACAGGGGTGACCCCCTGAAGAAAGAAATATAGAGATCGGCAAAATGATGAAGATGGAATGGCCGTGTTATTTTAAGCAGCGCCAGCACAAGGCCCAATGACAGGGAGAGCACCAGCCCACCCAGCGTCATCCAGAGCGTTGTACTCAGGTTCATGGTCACCGTCGGCAGCAGCCCAATGGCGTATTCGTAATCAATCATCTATTCATCTCAACAAAAAGCCCCGGCATCAGGATTGGACCTAAGCCAGGGCATTACAGCTGTTCAATCCGTTATTAACCGGCTGGGTTAGCGGTGATATCAGCACCAAACCATTTTTTGGAAATAGTCGCCAGAGTACCGTCAGCACGCATGCCATTCAGTGCTTTGCTGACTTTTTCGCTCAAAGCGATACCTTCTTCGTTTTTCAGGAAAGGCATGGCATTACGCAGAGTCTCAATTGGCTCACCAACCGGCTTCAGAGGCAGGTCAGACTTTTCAATCAGAGCCAGAACACTGACACGGTCCATAACGAACGCATCAGAACGCTTCAGAACTACATCACGCTCGATGCCTGTGTCGTAGGTAACGATATCGATTTTGTTTTCAGGATCCTGTTGACGAAGAATCGCTTCAAAATTGGAACCGAGGTTAACGGCTACTTTTTTACCGGCCAGATCGGTAACAGAACTGATGTCGTTGGTATCGTTGTGAACCACCACCTGCGCACCATCAAAAACATAAGGCGTAGCAAATGCATAACGGTCAGTACGGGCATCGGTCAGAGTAATCTGGTTGGAAATCGTATCCAGCTGACCGGCTTCCAGCATGCCGAACAGACCAGAGAAAGGTGCCGTCACGAATTTAATATCGGAGCCCAGACGTGTACCCAGCTCATTCCAGACATCAATTTCAAAGCCCTGCAGCTTACCTTCTTTCATAAAAGTGAATGGGAAATAGGTACCGGACATACCTACTTTTACTACTGATGCTTCAGGCGTTTTGGATTCAGCCTGTTTTTCTGTTTCACCGGAGCAGCCTGCCAATACGACAGTTGCAGCCAACATGGTGGTGGTCAGGGTTTTCTTGATGGATAAACCGAACATCTTTCTCTCACTATTCCAGGTCGGATCATATCAGCCATCACAAGTTTTGACTTTTAACAGAGGCATGAATATGAAATGAGTAATACCAAAGGACGGATAAGTCGCGGCACTTTTACCGTAAAGCTTTTTACCGTGTAATGCTTCTCTTCACCTGTGTGACGAGAAGCATTTTCTTTCGCTTATGGCTAATTTAATGCCGCGAAGAATATCAAAACAGTTTCTTATAGCGGAAATACTATTTATTCAGGCTTTTATAACTAAAAGAAATATAACTATTTCTTGATCGCTTTATATACAGTGAAGCCATCCTTCACAACCAGAGATTCACAATTACCGAACGCTTTAAGAATGATGGGCTGATACCTTAAAAAGTTGTTAGCCACGATCCTCAACTCTCCTCCTCGAGTCAGACGATTAGCTGCCTGATCCAGAAACTCTTCAGTGACCGCATAGTGAGTTTTAACGCCCTGATGAAACGGCGGGTTAGAAACAATTAATTTAAAACTGTCTTTTACTTCTGAAAGGCCATCAGTAGCCTTCACCTCAAAATCCTTAACGCCATTCAATTGCATTGTTGTTTCAGAACTGGCTAAGGCCAAAGCATCCACATCTACCAGCGTATACGTGTTAGCCGGTTGCATTACCGACATGAAGGCTGAAATAACGCCAGCACCGCAACCAAAGTCCAATACCGGCCCTTCCGGTATTTGCTGCATTGTCTCCAGTAAAACTTTTGTGCCCACATCCACACGCCCATGACTGAATACACCGGGCAGTGAGCGAATTTTAAGCTCTTGGTCTGATGCTTGAAGGTCAAACTCTGACCAATAGTTATCCAGATTGAATGGCTTGATATCTTCTTTTGCAGCTGATGCTTCTATCAAACTGCAATGTCGAGCATTATCCAGATTACGAACATCACCATAACGCTCTTTCAACTTTTTCCGCCAGGACTTAATGCCTTCGCCGTTTTCGCCCACCAGCCAGACAATAGCTTTGTCACTCAGCAGTGAGTGAACCATGTCCAGCCAGAACGCCATCAAAGGCTTGCTCTTCTGCAGAAAAATCAGTGCGCCATCATATGATCCGGATTGCTCTTTAAAAATCGGACCAAACTCCAGACTCAACGACTCATTGCTCTGCCACCGGGAATCGATCGCTGAGAATACTGAGTAATCTTTGGTCAGCCCATGAATAGATTCTGCAACACCTTCATCAATCAGCTTCTCTGCCAGACCGTCAGCAGGCATACCTACCATAAGGAGACGGCTGCATTCCAGTTCAGTACTGTTGCGAAGAATAAGCTGACTCGGGTTAGCCAGTGGCTGATTACTCATAGAGACCTTTTTAACTGAATGTAAACGCTGTCCTTATACCTGAACCTCTGACGTTTTTCCAATCACAGCCAATATCCGGGCTGAAAGATTGCTGCACTCATTACAGTTTGTTGCAATCTTGCAGTAAGTACCAATTTACAAGCCTACGGCACAGGCTTAGGATGCGCGCCAATTTAACTAATTGTCCCTGAAATGCTTTTTGAACGTTCACCGTTCATGCGGATATTTTCAGGCCTTCAGTCAATGGAGCCTTCAATGTTGGAGCCACGTGGCGAGCTGATGCTTCGCACGCTTGCAATGCCTGCTGATACCAACCCCAATGGCGATATATTTGGCGGCTGGTTAATGTCCCAAATGGATATTGCTGGCGGTATTGCTGGAAAACAGCGCAGTTTCAGCCGGGTATCCACGGTCGCTGTTGAATCCATGTCATTTCACCAGCCTGTAAAGGTCGGTGAAGTTGTTTGCTGTTACGCAGAACTCATGCACGTTGGCACTACCTCAATGCGAATCAAACTGGAGGTGTGGAAAATGAACATGCCCCTGAACCAGACTCGCAGCAAGGTAACCGAAGGCATCTTCACCTACGTAGCTATTGACGAGAACGGCAGACCTATTCCTGTAGATCGAACTGAGAAGAGCTAAAAGAGAGCCAAACTATGAAACAGAAAACTATTCTGGTCGGCATCGCCGGTGCTTCTGCTTCCGGAAAAAGTCTGCTGGCCAACACTCTGGTAGAAGAACTTCAGTCCGAACATGTCTGTGTCATCTCTGAAGACTCCTATTACCGTGATCAGTCTCATATGACCATGGAAGAGCGTGTCCGTACTAACTACGACCACCCGGACTCTATGGATCATGACCTGATGCTTGAGCATATGAACATGCTCAAGGAAGGCCAGGCTGTTGATGTACCTTTGTACGATTACACTGAGCACAATCGCAAAACAGAATGCCGCCGTATTCAACCGGCCCGCGTTATTCTGATTGAAGGCATTTTGCTGTTTACCCGTCCGGAAGTGCGTGCAGCGTTTGATCTGCGTTTCTATATGGACACACCGCTGGATATCTGTCTGATCAGACGTTTGAAGCGTGACATTGTTGAGCGTGGCCGCGATGTCGACTCCGTGATCAAGCAATATCTGGAAACAGTCCGACCAATGTTCCTGCAGTTTATCGAACCAGCGCGCCAGCACGCTGACCTGATTATTCCGCACGGTGGTAAGAACCGTATCGCTATTGACCTGATTAAAACTAAAATCCAGGATTTGATTGGTTAAAAACCGTTCAGAGCCCTGTCGTTTTAGTCAGGGCTTTTACTTCTCGAATACCGAATTAATTCCGCTCCAGACATACAACCGCCTTAAATCAGGCTTTTCTTTCTCCCCTGCCCTATAGCCAGAAAATAAAAAAACGTTCTCATTTCCAAATTTCTTGTTTAAGATAGTGCCGTATAAGCGTTGCAAACGAACGCACTTTCATTGCTTTTGATTCACTGTTTTTGAAAGTCCACCCAGAACCACCTTATACACTCCAAACCAAACTTTTTTCTTAGGCCAACAAAGAGTCTTAACGGGAAAATTATGCGTGTTGAAGCTGATATTAAGCTGGGCTTTAAAGATGTTCTGTTCAGACCCAAGCGTTCAACCCTGAAGAGTCGTTCTCAGGTAAGTCTGGAACGTACTTTCCGTTTTGTGCACACCGATCAGGAGTGGACCGGTGTCCCCGTCATTGCCGCTAACATGGATACCGTCGGTACCTTTGAAATAGCGCTGGCACTGGCCGAGCACAAAATGCTGACTGCTGTACACAAGCATTACAGCATCGAAGAGTGGCAGACTTTTCTGACCAATGCTCCCGAGGGCATTGAAAACCACATCATGGTCAGCAGTGGCACTTCTGACAATGACTTTGCCAAACTGGGCGACATCCTCGCCCTGAGCAGCACACTTCGCTTTATCTGCATCGATGTAGCCAATGGTTACTCTGAACACTTTGTTCAGTTCGTTGCCAAAGTTCGCGCAGCACATCCGGATAAAGTCATTGTGGCTGGTAATGTTGTCACCGGTGAGATGGTAGAAGAACTGATCCTGAAAGGTGCTGACATCGTTAAGGTAGGCATTGGACCAGGCTCCGTCTGCACCACACGCGTTAAAACCGGTGTTGGTTATCCGCAACTGTCTGCCACTATTGAATGTGCAGATGCAGCACACGGCATCGGCGGTCAGGTTATTTCTGACGGTGGTTGCTCCTGCGCTGGCGACGTTTCCAAAGCCTTCGGTGGCGGTGCTGACTTCGTTATGATTGGCGGCATGTTTGCCGGTCACGATGAATCCGGTGGCCAACTGGTGGAAGAAGACGGTAAACAGTTCAAACTGTTCTACGGTATGAGTTCACAGACGGCAATGGACAAACACTCCGGTGGTGTGGCTAACTACCGTGCTTCTGAAGGTAAAACCGTGAAGGTTCCTTATCGAGGCCCGGTTGTTGATACCGTACAGGATGTTCTGGGTGGCGTTCGATCTACCTGCACTTATGTGGGTGCTGCAACCCTGAAAGAGCTGAGTAAGCGTACTACGTTTATTCGGGTTCAGGAGCAGGAAAACCGAATCTTTAATTAATTTTTCCGCCTCATGCAGCTATCATTATTCCGATCTGATAGCTGCTTTCTCATTTCCAGCATTATTTATGACGACTCATTCCATACGATAAATAAGCAACTACACTCCTGTTTTGTGATTACACACTTGGTCACTTATATGGTGTTGCTTAAAGGTCATCGTAGCGTCTTTCCTCAATTAGTCTTCATCAGCCTTCTGCTGCTTTACCCACTAGTTTCCGCTTCAAACGACTGGGAATATAGTTATTCGTGTGATCTTAGCCTTTTTTTAAATGACGATGGAAAACTGAAGAAAAATTCAGGGTATCAATATTTTCTTTATCTTGAACATTGCAACAGAAAGAAAGACAAAGACAAAGACAAAGACGAGGATAAGCAATCGGTTCGTCACCGAGCTACAGCTGCAGCCACACCAGAACATATTGGAGTTGAGCTGGAGGCTGATCTTGTTACAGACACGGAAGGTACGAACATAATAATCTCTAATTCCTGTTTACCAGAGGAAGAAGGCAATATAGTCCACCTTATTGCAGCAATCGATTTCACTAAAAACAAGCTAGCTATTAGTGAACGCAGTTTACCTACTCAAATCAGAGAAAAATCGGCAAAAAACGCTCTGGAAAGCTTCCGTTCAAGCAAAATATTTACTTTGACACCCGACGGAACTCCTATCACTTACATGACACCTGCAATTCAACTCAACACGGATCGACTGTTTCAACTTAAAGAGCTTATGGACAAACTTTACAAGATAGCATCGGATTTCGATGTAGAAGCCGAGATTCCTACCGCTATCCGAAAAGCCTGGCTTACAGTGAGTAGCTATTATCATCATCTGGCTTTTTTTTCACCGCTTGGGGCACTGGCTTTATCACTATTTTCTAACGCCTACGCCGAGGCTGTTGCCCTGAGCGTCACTACTTATGAAGAGTTACCAACAACCAACTTTACCGGTTGCCGGGTGTTCATACTGATCAACACAGACGAACTCATTAGAGACATGTACCGACAGGATGTCCTGATATACGATCCCGGCAATGGCATGGGTCGCCTCACCAGTGCCAGTACAGTTAATGAAATTACGAATGCTATCAACACAAGCTTCTCCCGTACCTTTCAAACCACCGGTGAATTGATTCGTTTTGCTGACGCAGCCGAGCGATGCCAATGCCCATACTGCGGCAGCATTGACCGACGAGCCGCAGGTGAGTTTGCCGGCTGCCTGGTTGATGGACTGATACTTCTGGACGTACTTCTCGCAAACATTCTTGGCAATGTTCATAACAGGTTGGATCTACCACCAGGCAACATCTCGGAAATTGAAATCTACGCCACGAATATTTCTAACCCTGATATAGGCAACACCGTCTTGAAAGAGAGACTTTTCAATTTTGCCAATTTTTCGTCTTTTGACAACACCAACGATGAACTGTTCGGCATTCCCTCTCACTGCCAGTGCCAGTCATGCCCACTGACGCCTACGACCGCCTCCAGTTATTATGCAAGTACCGCACTTATCGCAGCTAATGTTGTTGTATTTATAACAGGTACCATTCTACCTATGATTTGTTACTCATTCTGTAAAGCAACCTATAGGCGTATAAATCAACACCACTGATAGAAATTATTAGCAACCCTTTCACAGTGTGCAGCAACCCTGAAAGAATTGAGTAAGCGTACTACGTTTATCAGGGTTCAGGAGCAGGAAAACCGGATATTCTCTCACTAAAGCTAATCAATTAAAATCTACGTAAAAAACCTATAACGAATTCAAAGGTGTCTGCTAATAATCAGACACCTTTCATCACATCAGTCGCATTCGACAAAAAACTGGCTATATTGTCTGAACCATATTGTTGAATCTGCATGTAATGTTTATTACAGATGTCTTCACAATAAAAAAAACACCTCAGCGTATTTACTGCTTGCTATTGCTGTCCAGTATTTTTTTCGTCGCGACAGGCCTGAGTTTACCAATTAGTGCATGGGATGAGTGTGAGTATGGGGACCACGTAGAAGGCTCGAAAATAAAACAGTGCAGCCCTTATACTTATTTCTTATGCCTTGTGAAACCAAAAACTTCAATTCGCCGAAGATACTCACTAGAGCAAGCAACTGCAGAGAACGATATTGCTATTGCTGTAGATCACCACACAGAAAATATCGAAATTCCTGACACTGATTTAATATTGCTTCATGAACTTCCCGACTCACACCCAACAGTTGAGGTTGTGGGGTTTATCAACCATAAAAACGGCCATATTGGTGCCACAAATTCCGGGTTAGCACGTTCTCTGGAGTCAGAGTTTGAACAGGTTCGCTCCCAACTTTCTTTTATACACCCTGCTATCGAGGCAGCTAACGCGTGCGGTGGGCAAATTATTATCCCTTTGACTATTCGAAATTCTCCTGTGTATTCTCAAATGCGAATTCGCATTCGCCAACTCGATAGAGAGTTCAGGAAAATATCAAATAAGTATGGGGCAGAAGAGGAAGCTCCTGAATTAAATGATCACTGGAAATCACTGACACCAGGCTGGAATTTTTTCTGGAGAAGTGTTCACTTTGCACAGGATTACTGGAGTTACGTAGGGTTTGCTTTTACCAGCAGCCTCGCAATTTCCAGTCTTTTCTGCAGATATACTTTATACCCGCTTATTGAAACAAGTCTTACTGATTATATTCCACAGCCAGAAGTTGATTTTACAGGTTGTGAAATCATGGTGATTATTGATACTGACGAGCTATATAAAGACCTTGAGCGAGCAGAAATAACCGATACTCCGCTCGACGCTACCACTCCATCAAACCTGATTATCGATTATCTGGATAACGCTGGAAAAAAGGCATTCCAGACGACAGGCCTGTTCAGCAAAATGCTGACTGTCTCCGAGAAATGTCGCTGCCATGAATGCCCTGGGGACCATTCGGACAGTAGCATAGACTTGAGCGGCTGTCTGGTACACATTCAGGTTCTCACCAACGTTTTAAGAACCACTATTGCCCAGGCAGTTAGTCACAGGTACAACAACAGTTTGAATAACCCTTCTCTCATAAAAGGCTATATTCTGAGCTTTGATGAAACTGGTAACATCAGCAATAACTCTCTAGCTATGCTTGACCAGCCAACGATTATGGCTGCTGCTTGTGATACAGCTAACAGTTCTGCATCTAGTTCAGCTGACTCTGCTACCTGCAGAGGCTGTTCTCAATGCGCTCCTGTCGCCACTAAAAAATCCTTAAGCGATATTGAAGCGGCTCAATACGCGACACAAGTTGCAGTAACCTTGGTATTGTTTGCCGGCATTTGTACGACTGCTACAGGGATCTTAAAGTGTTATCAAACCTATTGGCTATCCCCCCATCTTCACAGGCAGTGAACTAACCATCAGATCTCTATCAACGAGCTATCACCAGTGCTGTCAAGTTGTATGCTCCACGACTCCGTTATTAATAAGCTGCATTAATATTTAATCTCGTAAACTCTTTTTGAATCTGCTGCAGCTGTTCCTGAGTCGGCGGCACAACCTTTTCCAGTTCATAAGTATCATTCAGCAAATCCCACTTATGTACCCCCAGACTGTGATACGGGAGAATTTCAACCTTCTCAACATTCTTCATAGGTGCAATAAACTCAGCCAGCATACGAGCGTATTCCGGCCTGATGGTATAACCATCAACGACCACATAACGAATCCATACCGGCTTGTTAATTTCATTGAGATAGCGGGCAAAGCGCTGGGTATGGCTGCCAGTGACATAGGTGAGTTTTTTGTGCATCTCCTCATCCATATGTTTGATATCCAGCATTACCAGATCGGTTTCTTCAAGCAGTTGAACAACGTCATCATTAATTTGCTTGGAAAAACCATTAGTATCAAGACAGGTATGAATACCCTCTTTACGACACTCGGCAAACAGGTCTTTTACAAACTCGGGCTGCAGTAGAGGTTCGCCACCAGTGACGGTGATGCCACCCGAGAGAAAGTTTTTAACTTTCTTTACTTCATTAAACACTTCCCTGTGGCTCTTTACTTCACCACCTTCCTTCAAATCCCAGGTATCACGGTTATGGCAGTAGCGGCAGCGCATCAGGCAGCCCTGCATAAATATTACATAGCGAATACCGGGGCCATCAACAGTGCCAAAGGAATCAAGAGAGTGAACGCGGCCAAGGGACATAGGGGAAACCTGATTGGAAACTGTTATATCTTCGAAAGAATAGTCTTTCTTCTATAAAAAAGGCCGGCTAATGCCGACCTCTTTTTTTACCTTTTAAGTGTACAGACACACGTAACCAAATATTAAACTGCTGTTCGCCCGCTTACAGCGGGCAAACAGCCCTTAAATTCGCATGTCTGGGCACTTAACGCTCAGCTTACATGCTGGCAGTAAAGGTACGGGCAATAACATCACGCTGCTGCTCTTGAGTCAGAGAGTTGAAGCGTACTGCATAGCCGGAAACACGGATGGTCAGGGACGGATATTTATCCGGATTTTCCACTGCATCTTCCAGCATTTCACGATTCAGCACGTTGACGTTCAGGTGCTGACCACCTTCACGCTCAACTTCGTGATGAAAGTAACCGTCCATCAGGCCTACCAGGTTCTTACGACGACCGTCTTCGTCCTTACCCAGTGCCTTTGGTACGATGGAGAAGGTGTAGGAGATACCGTCTTTCGCATAAGCAAATGGCAGCTTCGCAACAGAGCTTAGGGATGCGATAGCACCGCTGGTGTCACGACCGTGCATTGGGTTTGCACCCGGGCCAAATGGCTGACCTGCACGACGACCGTCTGGAGTATTACCGGTCTTCTTACCGTACACAACATTAGATGTGATGGTCAGAATAGACTGGGTTGGTGTTGCATTGCGGTATGTTTTGTTGGAAGCAACCTTCTTCATGAAGGATTCAACCAGCTCACAGGCAATGGCATCAACACGTTCTTCATTGTTACCAAACTTCGGATAATCACCTTCGATTTCGAAGTCGGTAGCAATACCATCTTCATCACGTACCGGCTTAACCTTGGCGTATTTGATAGCAGCCAGGGAGTCAGCAGCAACAGACAGACCAGCGATACCGCAAGCCATGGTACGCATTACGTCACGGTCGTGCAGAGCCAGCTGAGCCGCTTCGTAAGAGTACTTGTCGTGCATGTAGTGAATGCTGTTCAGGGCAGTCACGTACTGGGTTGCCAGCCAGTCCATCAGTTTGTCCAGACGGGCATAAACAGTATCGTAATCCAGAACGTCGTCTGTGATTGGCGCTTCTTTTGGAGCGATCTGCAGCTTCAGCTTCTCGTCCACACCACCGTTTATGGCGTACAGCAGAGTCTTGGCCAGGTTGGCACGGGCACCGAAGAACTGCATCTGCTTACCAATGATCATTGGTGATACACAGCAGGCAATCGCGTAATCATCGCTGTCCATATCCGTACGCATCAGATCGTCATTTTCGTACTGGATGGAACTGGTGTCGATGGATACCTTGGCACAGAACTCCTTGAAGCCCTGCGGCAGTGCTTCAGACCAGAGCACAGTAATGTTTGGCTCAGGTGAAGGACCCATAGTGTACAGAGTGTGCAGGAAGCGGAAACTGCTCTTGGTCACCAGCGTACGGCCGTCAATGCCCATACCACCGATGGACTCAGTCGCCCAGATTGGGTCGCCGGAGAACAGATCATCGTACTCAGGGGTACGCAGGAAGCGGACCATACGCAGCTTCATTACGAAGTGGTCGATCATTTCCTGGGCGCCAGACTCAGTAATCTTGCCCGCTTCAATGTCACGCTGGATGTAAACATCCAAGAATGAAGCAGTACGACCCAGAGACATAGCTGCACCATTCTGGGATTTAACTGCAGCCAGATAGCCGAAGTAAGTCCACTGAACTGCTTCCTGAGCAGTAGCCGCAGGAGCGCTGATATCGCAGCCATACTTGGCGGCCATTACCTTCATCTGCATCAGAGCACGGATCTGCTCCATGATCTCTTCACGCAGTTGAATGGTCTGCTCCAGATTTTCACCGGATTCAAATACGGAATCCAGAGAAGCGTGCTGGCCTTTTTTGTCCTTGATCAGACGATCGATACCGTACAGAGCGATACGACGGTAATCACCAATGATACGGCCACGGCCGTAAGCATCCGGCAGACCGGTGATAACACCGGACTTACGGCAAGCACGAATGGATGGCGTATAAACGTCAAAAACACCCGCATTGTGAGTCTTGCGATACTCGGAAAAGATCTTATTGACCATTGGGTCCAGTTCTTTACCGTAAACCTTGCAGGAAGTCTCCACCATGCGGATACCACCATTAGCAATCAGCGCACGCTTCAGGGGCTTGTCTGTCTGCAGACCAACAATGGTTTCCAGATCCTGGTTAATAAAACCAGCTTCGTGTGAAGTGATAGTAGATGGCAGGTCGTGATCGAAATCGATAGGAGCGTGAGTGCGATTCTCTTCCTTGATGCCTTCCATAACGTCTGCCCAGAGACGTGTAGTTGCATCAGTCGCATCGGCAAGGAAGTCGTCACCGCCTTCATAAGGGGTGTAGTTTTTCTGAATAAAGTCGCGAACATTGATGTTTTCGACCCATTCACCCTGTGCAAACCCTTCCCATCCTGCAGGAAGTTCATTAACTGGAGTGCTCATCTAAAGAAGCTCCTCATGTTTGAAAAACTGCTGAAGTACTTATCACTGAACACGCCAGCGTTATGATTTTGCCGGGCGATCAGAAAAGGAATTTTTATGTCGGCTTGTGCCATGTCAAAAAACAAACAGTATAGATGTGACAATATGGATTGTATCAATGATCTTCCTGTCTGAGCTGACCTTCCCTCTCGTTTAATTGTCAGTGGACTTCGAATAATTAAAAAATATCTTAAGTTTGCTGTTAAGCCTATCGTGAGCAATACCTATTAGTGTGACAGTTTCAGAAAGGGCTACAACCAGCGCCTGTAAAGACGTCAGAAGACTTACAAGCAAAACACCATCAACCAGAAGCCACCAACCGGAAACAATCGATAACACTCGAAGCGCACCAAAAAAAGGCAGACTTCTTTTATAACTATTATTACTCTCTTTGATAAAACTTATCAGCATTGAAGCTATACATTCTATTTATGGTTATTAACAATTTGCTTACATTCAAAAATATTATTGAAGGCCTTACCACGTAATTTTTCAATCACTGCTATTCTTGCCACCCAATAAATTCTATTACTTTAAATCTTTAAGTCATTGGGTTGCATAGCTTTTATTTAAGTACTGTTACCTATTCAGGCATTATTTTTAATTTAATAATATCTTTCATTAAATAATGAATTTAATTAATTACGGATTGAGTCTCCTCTGGAGAAACTAATGAGTAAATATATTTACGCAACTGTCTATGAGCAGTTCACTGGACTTAAGCCACCCGAACCCAAATCAAACAAGCCTCGAAGAAGACGAGGCTTTGGCCACCCTTATCGTATGCGCCTGAATATTCAGGATGAAGATCAGCAAGATCAGGAAGAGCTGCTGGAGCAGGGAAGCGATTTTGAGCCTGAACAGGAATCGATGCCCACTGATGACTTTGACAGCCAGTCACATTTTCTGCCAGGTATGGCGCTGACAAGCCCGACGTCCAGAGTAGATACTGGCCACACACGCAGGAAAAGTCATTACACCGCTCGCAGAAATGACACTCAGAGAGCCGTTAACTATCAACCGGCTGTTGTTGAAGAACCAAAGTGCGATAAACAACCAAAGGTCACTTACAAAAAGCGTCGAAGCCTCACTGCCGCTTCGATCTGACCTTGATCGAGAGAAACACGTTTTTACAGATTTAGTGCTCTACTGACTTGATCCATACTGTACAGAAATTACGCCATACCCTGAAAAAGCATGGCGTTTTCATTGACAGGAATCAGAAAGGACGGGATTTCAGGTATTTCTCGTAGTCCGGAATTCTGCGCTCATGAGTCTGCTGCATCAAAGACGATGAGAACATGAAGTCAGCAGAGCTCTGATTACAGGCCACCGGAATATTCCAGACAGCAGCAATTCTCAGCAGTGCTTTTACGTCCGGATCGTGTGGTTGAGATTCAAACGGATCCCAGAAGAACACCAGAAGGTCGAGCTTATTTTCAGAAATCAGCGCACCGATCTGCTGATCGCCCCCCAAAGGACCACTGATAAACTTGGTCAGCGGCATTTCCAGCTCTTTTTCCAGCAGGCTACCGGTAGTACCGGTAGCAAACAGGTTATGACCTGCCAGCTCCTCTTTATGGCGAAGTGACCACTCCACCAGTTCCCCTTTTTTCTTATCGTGTGCTACCAGCGCGATATTTTTCTTCACGGGTACGACATGTGTTTTATATTCCATACGGAAAAGCCCAGTTGCGTTGGTTTCAGACAGCATGAAAACTAACCTTCAGACATATGTCTGTCAATTACTGAAGCGTGAGTCAGGTCAATGAATGGGTAGTATTGGAGTGGTTTTAGAAGGAAGAGCCGAGGGTGGAAATCCACCCTCGTTTATCTCATAGAGACTTATGCAGAAAATAGCAGTGATTCAATCAGCCGCCAAGGTATTTGATCATCACACCCGCTGCTACCGCAGAACCGATAACACCAGCTACGTTTGGCCCCATGGCATGCATCAACAGGAAGTTCTGAGGATTGGCCTCCAGACCCAGCTTGTTGGATACACGCGCTGCCATTGGCACTGCAGAGACACCGGCAGAACCAATCAAAGGGTTAACCTTGTTGGTACTGAAGCGATTCATCAGCTTCGCCATCAGAATGCCACAAGCCGTACCAATACCAAATGCCACCACACCCAGAGTCAGAATACCCAGCGTTTCTGCAGCCAGGAATTTATCTGCCACCAGCTTGGAACCCACAGAGAGGCCCAGGAAGATAGTAACAATGTTGATCAGAGCGTTCTGAGCGGTATCAGATAGACGTTCAACCACACCACACTCACGCATCAGGTTACCGAAGCAGAACATACCCAGCAGAGGCGCAGCGTCTGGTAGCAGCAAAGCAACCAGAATCAGCAGAACCATCGGGAAAACGATTTTCTCTACTTTAGATACAGCGCGCAGCTGAGTCATAACGATCTGGCGCTCAGCCTCAGTAGTCAATGCACGCATAATCGGTGGCTGAATCAGTGGCACCAGCGCCATATAGGAGTAGGCCGCTACAGCAATCGCACCCAGCAGGTGTGGTGCCAGAACACTGGATACATAGATAGCCGTTGGACCGTCAGCACCACCGATGATACCGATAGCAGCGGCATCAGCGAGACTGAAACTCATCAGACCGGTCATGTTCAGCAGTAACGCACCCAATACCGTGGCAAAGATACCAAACTGAGCAGCTGCTCCCAGAAACAGCGTTTTAGGGTTAGCCAGCAACGGACCAAAGTCGGTCATGGCACCTACCCCCATAAAGATCAACAGAGGTGCAACACCACTGCCAATCGCTACCGAGTAGAACTGGTACAAGACACCGTTACTGTAACCGGCATCAGCGACAATATGACCGACCGTAGCATGAGCGACACTGCCTGCAGCCGTATAGGCTTTCAACAGTTCGTTACCCGCAAGAGCACTGGTACCAAGCACATCATTGATGGCCTGCATCACTTCAGGGCGCGCCTGATGCACGGCTATTTCAAGCGCGGTATAGGCCAGACCTGCCTCAGGAATGTTGGCCATAATGCCGCCGAAACCAATCGGTACCAGCAGCAATGGTTCAAAATTCTTGCGAATAGCCAGGTACAGCAAGCCAAAGCAGACCAGAATCATGACCAGCTGGCCACCGGTCATGTTGTAAATCCCGGAACCGTGCCAGAGATTAAGAAGCTTATCCATTTACTGCTCCTTCACTCAGGCTATGGCTAACAGGACGTCGCCAACTGCAACACTGTCACCTTCACGTACATCGACAGAAGAAACCTTGCCGCCTTTTGGCGCACGAACTTCAGTTTCCATCTTCATAGCTTCAAGAATCAGCAGCACGTCACCTTCCTGAACGTCCTGACCAGGGTTAACGTGTACTTTCCAGATGTTACCCGCCAACGGCGCAGGCAGAGGCTCACCATCACCCACTACCGGTGCAGCAACAGGAGCACTGCCAGCAACAGCAACCGGCTGACTCAGGTTGGTTACATCACCACCTTCGTTTACCTCAACCACATATTGATTACCGTTAACCTTAACCGTGTAAACACCGCTATCAGATGCAGCGGATTTAGCAGCAGGTTTCACTTCAGGCTCATTACCTGGAGCTGGCTCAAAGGCATCCGGGTTACCACGATTTTCGAGGAACTTGAGACCAACCTGTGGAAACAGCGCGTAGGTCAGTACATCGTCTACGACATCAGTCGCCAGAGAAATGTTCTTTTCTGCAGCAATGTCTTTCAGCTCGCCAGACAGTTTGTCCATTTCAGCTTCAAGCAAATCAGCTGGACGACAGGTAACCGCTTCATCACCGGCCAGTACACGCTCCTGCAATTCTTTGTTGAACTCGGAAGGTGCTGCACCATATTCACCACGGAGAATGCCCTGGGTTTCCTTGGAAATACTCTTGTAACGCTCTCCGGTCAGTACGTTCAGAACCGCCTGAGTACCAACAATCTGAGACGTTGGCGTTACCAGAGGAATAAAACCAAGATCTTCACGAACCCGTGGAATTTCCTGCAGTACTTCGTCAAACTTATCGCTGGCGCCTTGCTCTTTCAGCTGGCTTTCCATATTGGTCAGCATGCCACCAGGTACTTGTGCCGTCAGGATACGGGCGTCAACACCGCGCAGCGCACCTTCAAACTTGGCATACTTCTTACGCACTTCGCGGAAGTAAGTCGCGACTTCTTCCAGCTTGTTCAGATCCAGCCCCGTATCACGACCGGTACCCGCCAGAGCCGCAACAATGGCTTCAGTCGGTGAATGGCCGTAGGTCATGGACATGGAAGAGATAGCGGTATCAACACGGTCAATACCCGCTTCAATAGCCTTCAGCAGAGACATGGAAGACAGACCCGAGGTTGCGTGACAATGCAATTGAATCTCGAAGTCGGTTTCATTCTTCAGACGGGATACCAGCTCATAGACGTCAGACGGTGTGATAATACCGGACATATCCTTGATGCAGAGAGAGTCTGCACCCAGGTCTTCTACCTGTTTGGCCAGATCAACCCAGCTGTCCAGTGTGTGCACAGGGCTCTTGGTGTAAGAAATAGTACCCTGGGCATGAGCACCTTCACGCTTAACTGCCGCCATAGCCTGCTTCAGGTTACGCGGGTCGTTCATCGCGTCAAAGACACGAAACACATCCATACCGTTGGCAACAGCACGCTCAACAAACTTATCTACGACATCGTCCGCATAATGGCGGTAGCCCAGCAAATTTTGACCACGCAGCAACATTTGTTGTTTGGTATTGGGCATGGCCTTTTTCAGGGCGCGCAGTCGCTCCCATGGATCTTCACCCAGAAAACGGATACAGGCGTCAAAGGTAGCGCCACCCCAGGTTTCCAGAGACCAGTAGCCAATTTGATCCAGCTGCTCGGCAATCGGCAGCATATCTTCCAGACGCATACGGGTTGCGAACAGGGACTGGTGCGCATCGCGCAGAACCACATCAGTGATTCCCAATGGTTTAACGTCAGACATCGACAAGTTTCCCCCAGTAAAGCCAAAAATAGTTTTAGATCGTTATTCTTTTTTAGAGCGGTGCATCTTGATGGCAGCACTAATGGCTGCGACCAGCTCATGGTCATTATTTTTTGCGGTAGTAGCTCTGGAGCGGCTGCCTGATGCAACTCTTACCGGTTCGGGTTCCGGAAAGAAGTGACCAATAAAGCGGGACATCTGGCTGGTAGCAAATACCAGCAGAGACAGGAACAGGAACACAAAACCCATTCCAAAAGCCATCAGGCTCCAGCCTTCTGACAATAACTCAGACGGGGACATAATCAGCTAGATCCTTTGTAATTCTTCTATTATTACCCTAAGTAACGTAAACGACTCCGGGCTGCTGGCAGCCTCTTATACGGCGCTCTTATAATCAGCCAGTGGAGCCATGTCCAGATCGACACAACTTTCCCTGATATATCGCAGCGGCAAATTTACCCTGTCAGGGACAAATAAGCAATCTCCGAACAAACTCTAACATTTACCAACAATCATCATCCCTACATTCGCATTATCCACAACATGGGTAGGTATAATGCTGCTACAGATCAACAATCAACGAATGCCTCTGTCAGGAACGGACAATACCGCTTCTGACAGAGGCATTCCTGATTCATTTGGTTCTTGACAGTAATACGACTTGCCGCTTCATTGTTATCTGATACATTTGTCGGTTCGCCCGACGCCAGATACTGACTGAATGAGCACCATTACCCTGGCTCCTATGGAAGGAGTTGTTGATTACCTGTTGAGAGAGCTGCTGACTGAAGCTGGCGGCATCGACTTGTGTGTCACTGAATTTATTCGCATCACCGAAACACGCCTGCCGACTCTCACTTTTCACCGGCTCTGCCCTGAACTGAAGCATGGCTGCCGCACAAAGAGTGGAACTCCGGTTCATATTCAATTACTGGGAAATAACCCGGAACTGCTCGCATTCAATGCGGCCAAGGCAGCAAAACTCGGCGCTTTAGGCATTGACCTGAATTTTGGCTGCCCGGCTAAAACCGTTAACAGACATAAGGGCGGTGCCGTTTTATTGCAGGACACCGAACTGCTTTACGACATTGTTTCAGCCGTGAGGGAAGCCGTACCTGATGATATTCCCGTCACAGCAAAAATGCGCCTGGGCTATCTGGACAGTGAACCAGCGGTTATTAATGCTAAAGCCATCGAACAGGCCGGTGCATCATCATTGACCGTTCATGCCCGAACCAAGCTGCAGGGTTACAAACCACCCGCACATTGGCAGGAACTGGTGGCTATTCGTGAAGCCATTAATATCCCGTTGATTGCTAACGGTGATATTTTCTCTGCAGAAGATGCCAAAAAGTGTCGAGAGATGTCTGGCTGCAGCGACATTATGGTAGGCCGAGGTGTTCTCAGAAACCCAGATTTGCCGGTAGCCATTGCCAACAGTAGTGCGGAAGACTGCCCTGAGGCACAGTGGCAGCGATCACTGGAACTGATCAAGCGCTTTACCGAGAAAGTTACCCAGACTCCCGATGATCCTGAACAGGTGCACCCTTACTTTATCAACAACCCAAGACGCTATCTGGATGGCCGCCTGAAACAGTGGCTCAGTATGATGAGCAAAAGCTCGGTACAGGCTCAGGAGCTGTTTGAACAGGTGAAACGGGAAACCTGTATTCAGGGTATTTCAGAGATTATTCAGGAAGCCGCATGAGCAACGACAATAACAAGAACAGCAGCAATAAACATTCAAGTCGCCTTGAGCATGCACAGCTGGACTGGAAAAACGACAACCACCCCACATCAAAAACATTTGATGACATTTACTTCAACACAGTCTCAGGTCTGGAAGATGCTCATCACACCTTTATTAAGCACAATAAGCTGACTGAACGTTTTTCTTCACTGGCAGGCTACGAATTATTCACTATAGGTGAAACAGGTTTTGGTACAGGCCTGAATTTTCTTTGTTGCTGGCAACACTTTATTGCTCAGGCACCTGAAACTGCCAGACTTCATTTTATCTCTGCCGAAAAGCACCCTCTTTCTCCAGAGGACTGGCAACGATCACTGGAGAAAATGACCAGTCTGAAAGAACTGACTCAACAGTTAACCTCATCCTATGTTTCTGCAACAACGGGCCACCAGCACCTGAGTTTTTCAGATGGCCGAATAAAGCTGACGCTATTATTGGGTGATGTTCTGGACACACTGCCACAACTGGAAGGTAAAGTTGACGCCTGGTTTCTGGACGGTTTTACGCCCGCTAAAAATCCCGAAATGTGGCAACCGGAACTGTTTCAGGCCATGGCCAGCAAGAGCCATTTGCACACAACCTATGCAACCTTTACTTCTGCCAGAACCGTGAAAGAGGGTTTGATCGCTGCCAATTTCAATATTGAAAAAGCCAGCGACTTTGGCCTTAAAAGGGAAATAATGCATGGCTGTCTGGTAAAAGAATCTGCCGAGAGCATTTATCGACCTGTGTGGTTTCAACCACCAGCCCAACCTGCTTCTGAAAATAAAACAGCAATTGTGATTGGCGGTGGTATTGCTGGAACCAGCACTGCCCATGCACTGGCAGAACGTGGCTGGAAAGTCACTCTTTTAGAACAGCGTCAACAACTCGCTATGGCGGCCTCGGGAAATTCCCAAGGTATTCTCTATGCAAAACTGTCAGCCAATCAAACGGCTCTCAGCCAATATATTGCACAAGGGTACTGCTATTCAATTAATCTGCTGAAACAACTTTCAACAGAAAAACAGAATCTCTGGCAACCGTCAGGGGTTATTCAAATGGCTATCAGTGCAAAGATTGAGAAGCGTTATAAA
Organism: Endozoicomonas sp. OPT23; assembly: GCF_009653635.1. Classification (GTDB taxonomy): domain Bacteria; phylum Pseudomonadota; class Gammaproteobacteria; order Pseudomonadales; family Endozoicomonadaceae; genus Endozoicomonas_A. Next base: position 707,625 of record NZ_PPFD01000006.1, read on the forward strand.
GAGCTTGCCGCTGCCTTCCCTAAAGATCTACTTAGCTTTTACGACAAAGACCAGCTATCTAGAATTTCGGGTATTCCCGTAGAACATAGTGGCCTTTATTTTCCGGCCGCTGGCTGGGTTAAACCCGCTGAGCTTTGCAGGACGCTGGCTGACCATCCCAATATATCGGTACAAAGCAATATCAAAGTTGAGTCACTGAAACAGGAAGGTGACAGCTGGAATATTACGGCACTGAACTCAGCCAGTAATGAAATAATCCAATTTAGAGCGAATATCGCCATTGTTGCCTGTGCAACGGCCAGCAAGCATCTTGAGCAACTGTCCCATCTACCACTAAAAGATATCAGAGGACAGATTACCGAGATCGAAGCGACCGACGCTAGTAAAAAGCTGAAAACCACCGTTTGCGGTGAAGGTTATGTGGCACCGGCAGAAAACAACCGCCATACACTGGGAGCAACGTTTGACTTCAACAGTCAATCAGAAGCCGTTAATGAGTCAGAGCATCTACAGAATCTCGAAATGCAACAGCAGTGGCATTCACACTTCATGAATGCAGCAGGCGGTATGAAGGCTACAATTACAGGCGGCAAAGCAGGCTTTCGTTGTACGACACCAGACTATTTACCTGTCGTTGGACCCGTTATTGATCGACAGACGTTTATGAATGATTTTGCCATGTTAAGGAAAAATTCCCGCCACAAGTTCGATCAGCAACCCAGCTACCTCAAGGGGCTCTATATTAATGCCGGCCACGGATCCAGAGGAATGATAACAGGACCTCTATCGGGAGAATTATTAGCCTCAATGATTAGTGGCGAAGCATCACCCGTTGCTGCAAACATAATGGATGCAATGAACCCGGTAAGGTTTCTCGTTAGAGATATGTCCAGAAATAGAATTTGAACAATAACACGGAAATATGCGTTTGCCTGTGGACCGTTCAACCTTCTACTGAACGGTCCTGAGTCGGTAGTTCAGGACTCTTCTGACACTTCTTCAACAATTTCAGGCTTCTCCTGCCCTTGCTGATAATAAAGCCTGAAGTTAATCATCACTGTTTTTGAAATATTATTGACACCAGCCAGATCGACCATCGCCTGCACCTGATCATCATAATCAAATGTCGTAGCATTTAATAAGACCGGTTGAATACTGGATACTTCAATATCACCATTTTCATGCTGATAAACGGACAACTCTGGTCTCATTCTTACCTGCTTACCATTAAGCTTTACTTTGGCAGATGACTTTATTAAGACCGTTTCACCCGTAATAATTTTCTTTTCTATGCGCTTACTGAGCCGAACACTCACTTCAGCCATAGGGAAATCAGCTACTCGAAAGAACAACTCTCTCAGGCGGTTATCACGTTTAACAATACCACTCTCGAGGCTGGCCAGATCAATATAGAGCATTGCAGTTCCCTTATCGGAGATACTGCCTTTTAGCTGCTCAAAGGTTGCCGTTGTAGCAAGGTGAGTGTTCTTTGTGAAGGTAAAATAAAACTTTGAACGTTCATTATCGAGTATCCAGGCCGCCTGAACATTCAGCACAGTAAAGGTCGAAAGTAACAACAACCAACGCACAGCTTTCATCGAAGTCCCCTTTCCAGCGTTTATTCTTGGTATTAGTACGTTCAACGAAGCTTATAAGTATCCGCTAATAAAATAAAGCGGTGTTACCCGAAGAAATGATTTCATACAAAATGAAGAAACTCAGACAGAGGTTATCCGTCTGAGCCAGCATTTAACCAGCAGATTCACTGATTAAGAGAAGGAGGTAGGCAAACACCTGTCCCACCCAGACCACAATATCCTTCAGGGTTTTTAGCAAGATACTGTTGATGATAGGCTTCAGCATAATAGAAGTCGGAGGCCGTCTGAACTTCGGTCGTTATATTCCCTCTGCCCTCTTTAATCAACGCCTGCTGATAGTCACCCTTTGAGGACTGCACTTTTTCAGCCTGCTCTTCTTCTGTCATATAGATAGCAGAGCGATACTGAGTACCGCGATCATTCCCCTGACGCATTCCTTGCGTCGGATCATGTGATTCCCAAAATAACTTAAGTAACGCATCCAAACTGATAACAGATGGGTCATAGGCCACCATCACCACTTCGGCATGACCTGTTGCGCCACTGCACACCTCTTCATATGTTGCGTTCACAGTGGAACCGCCCATGTAACCAACAGCCGTCGTCCAGATGCCGTCCTTCTGCCAGAACAGTCGTTCAGCTCCCCAGAAACACCCCATTCCCAGATAGATAACAGAGAACTGTTCAGGAATTTCTGTCAACGAGTGACCGTTCACAAAATGGCTTTCAGGTATGGCAACACCTTCAGGCTTCCCTTTAATTGCCTGCTCTCCCGTTGGCAACTGATCTTTATCAATACCACTCATAATCTGTTACTCCTCCTCTACAGAATCAAAAAACGTTCGTCTTAAGTGTGTAGACACACTTAATCGAATATTAAATTGCTATATCACCGCCACAGCCGGGGATATAGCTTATAAATTCATATGTCCGGGTACTTAACGGCAAATTATCTTTCTATACGAAAAAACAGCTGACTGGATTCATTCTATTAACATCAGCGCGGGATCCATTCGAACATCAAACCAGTTAATTCGCCAGTCTAAATGCGGCCCGGTGACACGACCTGTTGCGCCCATTTCGGCAACAACTTCTCCGCGTTTCACTTTTTGACCTGCTTTAACGTTCAATTTACTGAGGTGTAGAAAACTACTGGAGATACCAGCACCGTGATCAATGATCAATGTTCCACCGGAATAATACATATCAGACTCAGCGAGCCGAACGACACCTGCCGCTGGTGCCAGAATTCCCGCCCCAACCGGACCCGCTATATCCAGTCCAAAATGCGGCCTTCTCGGCTTACCGTTGAAATAACGCTGACTGCCATAAACGCCACTAACAGGCCCTTCTGCTGGGCGTAAAAAGCCCTTAAAGAAGAATCCATATTCAGTATCATATTTCCTGGCTTCTTTTACCTGACGATTATCATTACGAATTCGTTTGAGTACTCTCTCTGGTGGCGTCACATATTTCCTGGCCACCCCTTTTATACGCTGAACTTTGTAGTCCCTTTTTTCCAGTTTGAGATCTACCTGTCTCTGCTGACCCAAGCCTGACCTGACGATATAACTCTGTTTTAAGGACGCATCCCGTCCAAAACCGATAATAAAACGCCCCGTTTCATCAACTCTGACAGACTGCCCCTTATAGATAATGTCTTCATGGGGTTGAACCTTACCGATATGAAACCCACCCTGAATCAAGCGCGACTGGAGAGTTTTTGCTTGCAGCTGCAGAGAAAATATCAACAGAAGGCTGACAAATAAAAAAAATGCTTTATTTCCGAGGTTATATTTATATACCAACAGGGCTCACCTATTACCTTCTTTAAAACTCGATACGAAGAATAAACAAGTTTATTTTTTATTCATTCAATTATTGGATTATTCACATTCATATTCATGCAATCAATAGATTCTTCAATTTTTTCTAAGTCCACAGCATTAATAATCGCCTGCATTTTAATCGACTTGTGCTAGTTTGAATAACCAGTACAGGGAAAGAAATACAACAGAGGATCACACTCCGGATTCATCAGGTAAAGATCTGGCATCATGATTATTAAGCATTCAGTAACGGCAATACTCTCAATTTATTGCCTGGCTCAATCAGCCAATACATGCGCTATCAACCTTTCAACCGCTATCAATAAAACACTTGATAGTCACCCGCAGTTGCAGGCTGATATGCACCGCTATCAAGCCAGCAGTGAAAGTGTTGATATTGTTAAAAGTGAATATTTGCCCAATCTTGACTTGAGAGTGGCCGCTGGTTATCAACGACTGGATACGCCTGCAACACGCAATAGCACACTTGTTTCAAATGATCATGAGCAAAGCATCAGAGAGAACTCTCTGACCCTTAAGCAGAACCTTTTCAATGGTATGGCCACCACAAATGGGGTCAAAAAAAGCCTCGCACAAAGAGATTCTGTCAGGGAACAACTCAGAGATAAAGCTGAAAACATCGCACTGGAAGTAGCAGAAGTCTATCTACTTGTACTTGATGCAACCCAGCAGCAAAAGCTGGCGACCAGAAACCTGAATATGCATGAAAAAATCTTCCATCTGGTTTCACAGCGCACCGAGAAAGGCTTTACTAACCAGTCAGATTTACTGCAGGCTCGAGGCCGGGTAGCGCGCGCCAGAGCCAATCTAGTGAATGCTGACAGTAACCTGAGAAATGCGAAAACCCGCTTTTTCAGGCTTGTCGATCAAACACCAGACAACCTCGAATTTCCTGCGGTAGACGATCTATTTCTGCCGGATACTCTCAGTAAAGCAATGGATACAGCGATGCTGGAGCACCCTGTAATACATGCCACAGAGCAGGAATATCAGGCCAGCACCTTTAGCTACAAGCAAAGTAAAAGTGAGTTTCTACCTAAAATAGACTTCACACTTTCAAAACACTGGGATCGTGATATCCAGGGTATTCCCGGTAAATATGATGACAGCACCGCGGTTATCAGTATGACCTATAACCTTTTCCGTGGTGGCGCTGACAGTGCCAGGCAACAACAGGCTGCCTACCAACAGGAAGAGAGCAGAGCCAGAACCTGTGACAGCAAAAATTTTGTTGCTGAAAACCTGAAGCTGAACTGGTCAGCAATGCGTTCTCACTCTGAAGAAGCACCTTTTCTGAAAGAACACATGGACGCCAGTGGTAAAACGGTTGCTCTTTATCAGCAACAATTCAATCTTGGCCGTCGCTCTCTGCTTGATTTACTCGACAGTGAGAATGAAAGCTTTCAGGCACAACGAGCTTACATTACCAATAAACACCAGCTGGCTCTATCCCGCTATAAGGTGTTGAACGCAGTGGGTCAGTTACTGGATAAAATAGGTATCAACCTTACCGAGTGCTGGCAAAAGAAGAAAATCAAAGCACGAGCCTAATAGCCTGATTTGATTCAATAGAATGACTTCTGGTAGTTTGATATTCAGACTACCTTGAAAGCAGATAATTATGGAAATGGATTTTCTTATTCTTGCACTCGCTCTTTTTATGCCAGTCATCTACGGAGTGACATTACTGTTGATGCTCTATCGAAGATAGCTCTTTCAAAAGTAGCTCTATCAAAAATAGCTTGATAGAGCGTCATAAATTTTATGTTCAGGCAACTTCCGTTTCCGGCTCTACCTTTCCAAGCGCTAGTTTGAAATCTTCCGCGAAATTAATGACCTTTACCCAATCTGTAAATTCAATATCACTCTCGGTACTGGTAGGCCCTTTATTCAGCTTCATAATCATTCTAATCAGCTGAGTTTCAAGGAAATTGTATTGTGAGTACTTCAGCGCACCGCCAAAAACAGCCACTTTATCTGGCGTCAGGCAGCTATTTTCAAGATATTTTACCAAATATGGGTTCATATAAGGCTCACAACGATTGGGTTTACGAGCCGTCATATTCACAGAAAAGAAAAAGCATAAGCGCTTATTCAGAATATCCGCATTAGCTTCCACAAAATCACAAAACCAACGATGGTGTTTGCCATACCGAATAGAACACCCCAGGAAGAAGGCATCGTATTGTTTAAGGTTAATCTCTCTCGGCTCAGGCTTTATCTGAATCAAATCCACCTGGTGACCTGCTTTGGTCAATAGGGGCTGTATTTTCTCGATAATCTTTCTTGTTTGCCCTTCTCTGGACGCAAACAGCATGGCAATTCTGGACATAGCCTACATCTTCACTGATACACCTGACTTGGTACGATTTTACCACTGCCAAAATTGAATAACAGCTTAACTAATTAGTTAAATACCCCTGCCGGATTCGCCAGAACACCTACAAAACCTTTGAGCGGGTAAAGCTTCTCTCTCCGCTAATGATGATAATTGGCATTTTCTTGGTAGCTAGTTACTTTATAAGCATGCCCTCTATAGTTTTTCGAGGCTGTCGAATACCAATAAGATCACAGTCGAACACAGCAAAGGTTGCTGGAATGAAATCATTACTGACAAGACCCTTTTCTAACTCAAATGCATCAGCACCAGATCGCCTGCACCCGGCAGCAATGTTCGGACTTTTCCTTTGGGGACTGGCTCTTACACTGGTCTTTATAAAAGCCATTCTTGAACCAGGCGACCATACCGTTGTGGACAGCTACCTTTTAGGTGCTGACCGCTGGCTGGATAGTGTCAAACTCTATTCAGGCCCTGGCGGCTTTATTTACACCCCTACCTTTGCACTTCTGTTCGTACCTTTCACTTATCTATCACCTCTTGCTGCGGACTTGCTATGGCGACTGCTGGTGATCGGACTTTATCTCTGGGGCAGCGTTCGCCTGATCAAACATTATTACGGTCACAGCCAGCGCAGCCTGTTGAACTGGCTTGGTGTCTACAGCCTTGTTGCAGTCCCTATTGCATTCTCAGGTTTTCGAAACGGTCAGATGAATGTATTTCTGATTGCCGTGATGTTGCTGATTGCCTGTCAGATCATTGAACGTAAATGGACTTCAGCTGCGCTTCTGCTGGCTCTGACCATGAGCCTGAAGCCAACCTTTGCGGTTTTCTTCCTGCTGGTTACGTCGCTATTCAAACCCTTATGGTTCAGGGTACCTCCACTTCTGCTGGGATTTCTGGCACTGCCCATACTGTTTGGTGGGCTGGACTACGGCATGGCGCAGTACCATAACTTTGTCGAAATGGCAGACTCAGCCATGGACAGAGGTATGTTCACACCCAAATGGGCCAGCCTGTTTAATATCTCAATACAGCTGACCGGCTACACCGTTCCCGAATTTCATCAGACGGTAGCGAAATTACTGTTGGCTGTATTGACCTGGATCGCCTGTGCCTATGCCGTAATACGACATGGAACCAAGAATGGTTTGCTCTATTTACTGAGTCTGGCTGTTTGTTATCACCTTATGTTCAACCCAAGAAGCGTGAACACCGATTATATTCTCCTGGGCACCATGATTGGTTTCTGGTTCACCGCCGCTATTCATCACTGGCAGGATAAAAAACTGGCCTGGCAGACTGGCCTGATCGCAGCAGGCGTTCTCTTTGCGCTGGATATTTCCAGAGCACTGGTACCCGACAGCAGCAGCTGGGTTAACCCGACGATGGCTTTACTCTTCACCATTCTGATACTCAGTCAGCTAAAGAACAAAAGAGTACTAACACCCTAAACTGTCTAAGCGACCTCAACGAACACCACAGAACTGGATACAGATAAGGAATAAGCCGACCATCCTCCGGCAGGGGGATCGGAGTTGAGCGCCCACGGATGAGTTCACAGCGTGTCGGTGTTTCCTTGTCTGTATCCACAGACACCAACCGTCATGCACAAAAAAGGCCGGCTCCCATAAAGAAAGACCGGCCTTATTTCCAATTAACTGAGTATCGATTAAAGTCTATCAGCCTTTATAAATCTTGGGATTCAGCACATCCCGCAACCAGTCACCCAGCAGGTTAATCACCAGAACCAGTGCTACCAGCACAGCGCCCGGAATAACCGTAATCCACCAGCTGCCAGAGAAGATATATTCAAAACCACTGGAGATCAGAGAGCCCAGAGAAGGTTCTGAAACCGGCATACCCAGACCAAGGAACGACAGAGCCGCTTCACTGATAATGGCGTTGGCAATCTGTACCGTAGAGATAACCAGAATCGGTGACAGGCAGTTAGGCAGAATATGGCGGAACATAATACGCCCAGGACCAAAACCCATCACACGAGCCGCCTCCACATACTCTTTCTTCTTCTCTGCCAGAACCGAAGCACGAATCGTACGGGCATACTGTGGCCACTCGGCAATACCAATCACCAGTATCAGCATCCACATCGCCAACTGACTGTAGAGCTCGGTACCAAAGGACGCCTGAAACACAGCCAGCACAACGATCGCCACCATCATAGTCGAGAACGACAGCTGAACATCCGCCACTCGCATCAGGAAGTTATCCACACGACCACCACGATAACCGGCAATCAAACCAATCACTATCCCGATAAACGCCTGCAGCATGACGGCCAGGAAGCCAATGGCAATAGAAATGCGGGCACCATAAAGAATGGTGCTGAACATATCCCGGCCCTGAGCATCGGTGCCCAGAAGGAAACGCTCTTCTCCCTCTTCACTCCACGAAGGAGCAATTTCCGAATCCATGATATCGACATTGGACAGGTCGTATGGATTTGTCGGAGCAATCAAAGGTGCCAGCATCGCCGCCAGGAACAGCACAGCAAAGATAGCTGCGGAAACCATGGCTACTTTGTCGCGGGTAAAGTTGTACCAGATATTAGACTGTCGAATGCGCTGCCAGCGGGAAGGTGCCGCCTCAACATTGGCGTTGATATTGGCGTCAATAACAATTGAGTCAGTCATCAGGCATTACCTCCGGCCAGTTTCACGGTTGGGTTAATCAGACCGTAAATCAGGTCTACCAGAGTATTCACAACAACAAAAACACCACCAACAACAATCAGATAAGCAACAATCAAAGGCGTATCAACACGGTTGACTGCTTCCAGGAACAGGAAGCCCATGCCCGGCCATTGGAATACGGTTTCTGTCAGAATGGTATAAGCGACCATGGTACCGATCTGCACACCACCTACGGTAATAACCGGCAGCATGGTGTTTTTCAGAGCGTGGAGGAAGTAAACACGCGCCTTCTTCAGGCCCTTGGCTTTGGCAAACTTTACATACTCGGTAGACAGCGTTTCCACCATCTCGGAACGAATCAGGCGAATAAACAACGGCAACATAATACTGGCCAGAGATACTGCTGGAAGTATCAGGTGTTTCAAACCATCTGCGGTCAGGAAACCGGTTTCCCACCCTCCTAACAGAGGCACTAATTCATCACCTCGTCCATAGGATGGCAACCAGCCTAGTTCAATAGAAAACAGATAAATACTGAAGATAGCGGTCAGGAACACTGGCACAGAAATACCCAGAATACTGATACCGAGTATGGCTTTGGTCAGCAGGGTGTTCGGTTTTATCGCGCAATAAACGCCTGCGGGAATGGAGGTGAAGATAATAATAAGGGTTGCGGCAAACACCAGTTCCAGTGTCGCCGGCATCTTACCAAGAATAACATCCAGAGCAGGCTCCTTGAAAAAGTAGGAGGTCCCCAGGTCACCTTGCATAGCCTTGGTAATAAAGCGGCCATACTGAGTCAGAAAAGAATCATTCAATCCCAGCTCATCACGAAGCTGTTGACGTTCGGCTTCAGAAACTGCCTGGCCAACCATCTCACGCAGAGGGTCACCCAGATTGTCCTGTATGGAAAAACTGATCAGGCTGATGACAAACATCACCACTAAACCCTGCATCAGTCGTCTGAATAAAAATAACAACATAAATTAATCCTGCGGTATTCAACCTTGAATAGACTTCTATCCGCTTTTATTACCATGATTTTTTTATCATCACTGAAGGTGATAAAAAACTTCGCTCATGGCTGTTTATTTGACTTGGCTGCCTTTTGAACAGTCTGAGTTCAAAACGGGTCTTTGAAGATTATTGCGCCCAAGGCTTATATATTTTTATCAAGGCACTGAATCTTCATGGTGGAAGTCAGTGATTCCCTGCGCTTTATAAGCAATCTAATACGACACGGACTGAACAGAGTAGTGGCAGGCCTCATGCATGAATAGCAATGCAACCTGCCTAATGACAGCCACTCACTGATAACAGGAGTGACCGTCAGAGTGATTTCTCACTCTTATTTCTCGCTAACAACCAGATCACCCAGGTAAGGGAAGTTCATTACGTTAACAACGTCTTCCGCTTTCACTCCCTTACGGGCACCCCAGGCCAGGTTCTGCCAGTGCAGAGGAACATAAGCAGCATCTTCATACAGCTCACGCTCAACCTTTTGCAGCATCTCGGTACGCTTGGCAGGATCCGTTTCCTTACCCGCTGCTTTCACCAGACTGTCGACAGCCGTGTTGCAGTAGTTACCGCTATTGTACTGACCCCAGCCACTGTCTGCATCGGCACAGGCAGTCAGGTACTCAGTGAAGTTTGCAGAGTCTTCAGTATCTGCATGCCAGCCGATCATCATGATGTCCGCAGCACGTTCATCAAAGGATGGCCAGTACTGGGCTTTTGGCATGGTCTTCAGGTCAACAGTCACGTTGATCTTGCGCAGCATACCGGCCACAGCCTGAGCAATCTTGGCGTCATTAATGTAACGGTTGTTAGGCGCCATCATGGAGATGGTGAAGCCTTTTTCGTAACCGGCTTCTTTCATCAGCTGCTTGGCTTTCTTCAGGTCGTAGCGTGGTGCCAGATCTTCACTGAAACCCGCATAACCTTCTGGTCCCTGCTGACCAGCAGCAGTAGCGAAGCCCTTCATGATCTTCTTAACAATGCCTTCGTTGTTGATGGCATGAACAATCGCCTGACGAACTCGCTTGTCCTTAAAGGCTTCAACACGTTCCTGGTTCAGCTGGAACGTAATGATACGGGTACCGGTCAAAGTCACCAGATCCGTGTCACCGTTACGCTTGATACGTTCGTGGTCGTTTGGTGGCACAGGGAAGATAAAATCAACACCACCGGACAGCAGTGCTGCAACACGGGTAGCGTTTTCCTTGATTGGCGTCAGAGTGATTTCATCAACGTTACCCGGAGACTTCTTGTCCCAGTAGTCGGCGAAACGTTCAAACTGAACCTTAACACCCTGCTGACGTTCGGTGATGATGTAAGGGCCGGTACCGGATTGATTACGGGAAGCAAAACTGTCACCATGCTTCTTCAGCAGCCCCTTGTCACGTCCCTTGTCGTCTTTACCACTGTAGAACTTGCTGTCCATCGGAAAGATGTAGGTTGCAGAGTTCAGGATCAGAGGATATGGCTGCTTTGTCACGATATCGAACGTCTGGTCATTAACCACTTTTATTTCGGTACCCGCCGGGAAAACCGCTTTAAAGTCAGGGCTGGAAACCAGACGATCAAATGTCCACTTAACATCGTTAGCGGACAGTGTGTTACCTGAGTGGAACTTTACGCCTTTGCGGAGATGGAAACGCATGGTGTTGTCGTCAACACGTTCCCACTTCTCAGCCAGACGGGCTTCAAAACCGTGATCCTTACCCCAGCGAACAACTGGGTCAAAGGTCAGGTGAGACATCTGCAGAGTGCCACCGGACAGCTGCTCATGCGGATCCAGAGATACCGGATCAGAGTCATAGGCAATCTTCAGGGACGCAGCGTTTACACTCAGTGCCAGCGAGGATGCCAGAGCAATACCTGCCAGAGATTTAACGAGCTTTTTCATTCTTCCCCCAATATAAGGTGCTTTCTTCTTATACGGCAGTGTCCGCACGGATAGTGCTTTATTGCCTTTATAGTTATTTATAGTTTTTACATACAGCTATTGTGTGGCAGTTAACACTGCCACCATGCCAGTAACTCTGACATGGCTTGAGACCCCACAAGGGTTACACCAATGCAGGTTCTCTATGCTCTTCAATTTCCAAACCGGCCCTGGACAGCTGATCCACTCTTGGCATCAACTCGATCAGTTTACGGCTGTACTCATGCTGAGGCGTCTCAAACAATTTCTCGGTCTCTTCTACTTCTACCAGAGTACCGTGCTTCATAACACCAACACGATCACACATCTGGCGAATAACAGGAAGGTCATGACTGATAAATAGCATGGTCAGACCCAGTTCTTCCTGTAAATCTTTCAAAAGATTCAGAATCTGAGCCTGAACAGAAACATCCAGTGCAGACGTCGGTTCATCACAAATCAGAAATCTTGGTCGCGTAGCCAAAGCGCGGGCAATGGAAATACGCTGACGCTGACCACCGGAAAATTCATGAGGATATTTAATGCCAGCTTTCTGCCCAAGTCCTACATGGTCCAGCAAATCAGCAGTAATCTGTCGTATCTGCTGTTCTGATTCAGCCAGCTTATGAAAACGAATAGGTTCGGCAATAATGTCTTTTACCGTCATTCGTGCGTTCATGCTGGAATACGGATTCTGGAATACCATCTGAATCTGACGACGAAACGGCATTCTCTCTTTTTCAGAGAGGTGCGTAATATCACGACCGGCAAATTCGATAGCACCCGCATCAGGTCGGTAGAGACCGGCAATCACTCGGGCAATGGTTGATTTACCTGAACCTGACTCACCGACAAGGCCAAAGGTTTCACCGTCTTTCACCTGAAAAGACACATTATTGGAAGCAGTAACGTATTTTCTGTTCTTTTTCAGGAAGGCGGACTGGGTTTCAAACTTCAGCTCGACGTTTTTAACATCAAGCAATATTTTTTCACCAGATAGTGCGTCGCCCTTCAGCTCACCAAATTCTTCACGCTGCCCCAGCCAGTGATTTTTAACGTCAATGGCCTTGGTTTCGACTTTCTCAATGTATTCAACACGAGGAAAACGATGAAGTTTTACATCGGTTCTTGGTACAGCACTGATCAGGCTCTGGGTATAGGGATGCTCAGGACGCTGAAGAATTTGTTCTGTTGTACCCAGCTCCACCAGCTCACCCATGTACATAACCGCAACACGGTCAGTCACATTGGCAATAACGCCCATATCGTGAGTAACAAAGACACAGCCTACCTGGCGTTCTCTACAGAGTTTACGAATCAAATCCAGAATCTGGTTCTGAATGGATACATCCAGTGCGGTGGTGGGTTCGTCAGCAATAATCAGTTCAGGCTCACCAGCCAGAGCAATAGCAATGACCACACGCTGTCGCATACCACCAGAGAACTGATGAGGGTATTGCTTAATACGAAGTTCAGGTTCTGGAATGCCTACCGCTTCCATCATTTCGATAGCACGTTCAAGCGCCTGTTCAGCAGTAAAACCCAGGTTTTCAATAATGGTTTCGGTCAGCTGGGTTTCAACAGTCAGCAAGGGATTCAATGAGGTCATTGGATCCTGAAAAATAAAGCCGATTCGACGACCGCGAACCTTTCGCATAGCTTCGCTGTTTAAACCGGATATGGTTTCTTCACTCAGGGTAACTTCACCACCCGCTACACGGCCCGGGGCACTCAGCAGGTCAATGATGGCATTACCAACGGTAGACTTACCGGCTCCGGATTCACCCACCAGACCAAGTACTTCACCTTTTTCAACAGTGAAGGAGACTCCCTTTACGGCCACGGCAACACCGTGACGGGAAGGAAACTCAATGCGCAGGTCATTGACTTCCAATAAGGACATGCTTCCCCCTGAACCTTTTTATAGTCGTTTTATGTCAGGCAACTGAGTCGTGATACGACTTCTCGTTATTTCAGAAGACATTGAGTTGCTTAAAAAACACTCTCACTGACTTCTGCTTCAGCTGCTTATTATATACCACGTATCTTTATCACCTGAAGTGACAAAACTGTTTATTACTTGTGGCGTTTTGCCTGAAAGGTGCACGTTTGTGGATAACAAACTCATTATTCGCACAATAATTTAAAATTAATGACTGACTCTGATGTCAGGTGCAAACAAAGACATGGTGACTTCACCAGATCGTAATACACGACTCTGATTAAATTTCCCGTACAACACATTCGGGCAGGTTGGTTTGAAATATAACTGAATAGTCTAAATGGAGTAAAGCACTTATTAGATATTTACCCCTATCAAATAGGGATAAATATCATCAAAAAACAACAGGATAGGAAAATTAAGCAGACAGAATTTATGCAACCGGCATTTACACATCGGACATCTATGCAACAGATACTGACGCGGGAACAAACCAGTTGCGACAGGTTTGAATGTACATACCAAAAGGTCTGGCCATCACAACCATTGAACCTATCTGACCAATGCAGGCTGTTATTATCTGTTCTTTACTGGCACCGGTAGATGCAATCAAAGCTGCATAAAGTGGCAGCTGGAATGAAATGAAAGCAAGAATATCCATCAGGGTTTCACCAAGAAACTTATTTGGAAAACACTGGGAAAAAGCCATTAACCAGTCTCGGTAAATTCCATAGGGCCTGGCGGTAATAAGGTTTACAGGAATACTTAAAAGACGCGACTGCAGGGACTGATGAAAACTCAACCCGGCAACAAACACTTCCACCATCATTCCAATGATGAAGGCAAAGCTGATCATGGCAAATGTATCAGCCAGTGTTTCACGTTTAATAGACATCCTCTTAACCTCAGAACGGGGGACGCAGAGACCCCGGATTAATAATCCGAAGTAGACTCTTAATTAATTGATCAGATTTTATGCTGACAAGAATGGTTTATATCAAGAAGAAAGCTTCCTGGAACCAGCAAGTTGATGGACTTCTCGACGCGCATAATTTATCTCTGCCAAGAGGTATTTTCAATAGCTTAATATCTTGTTTTTACCACTATTATCAGATTTAAAATAAATCCAAAAATCACTACGACAGTTATTTCAACCACACTAAGTATTATCCGCCAGCTTATTTCACCAAATAGCCATACATTATCAGCTGCTGATAAATATCAAGGCATTGCCACGGCTTTTCATTTATAGTTTCTGCGACTAATTATTAACCGGTTCCTTGATCAGTATGCATCTAAAAATTGCTTCCTGCCTGAAGTCACTCCGTGACAGTCAGCCTATTGTTCACAACATTACCAATCAGGTTGTAATGAACAATACTGCAAATGCTTTGCTGGCAATTGGCGCATCCCCCATCATGGCTCATGCAGCTGAAGAAGTCTGTGAAATGGTCAGCCTGGCTGGCGCCTTGGTGATTAATACCGGAACACTGACTAAAAGCCAGGTGTCCTCAATGGTTTCAGCCATTGAACGGGCCAATGAGCTTGGGAAGCCATGGATACTGGATCCTGTTGGTGCGGGCGCAACCCGCTATCGCATGGAAACCAACAGTATGCTATTGAAGCTTCGACCAACGGTTCTGAGAGGCAATGCCTCCGAACTGATTGCTCTTGTTGGTGGCCGCGAAGGCGGTAAGGGCGTCGACAGTATTGACGACAGTGATTCTACGCTAGCTTTCCTGCAGGAAAGCTCCAGAGAACTGGGCTCGGTTCTGGCCTGCACTGGTGCTGTTGACTATATCGCTGATGGCAAGCGACTCGCTGCTATCAGTAACGGTCACCCTCTCATGGCAAGAGTGACTGGCACTGGCTGTACCGCTACTGCACTGACTGGCGCTTTCCTGGCCGCATCTGAAGATCCCTGGATGGCTACCGTCACCAGCCTTTCATGTCTGGCTATTGCTGGTGAAATTGCTGCAGAACAAAGCAAGGGGCCGGGCTCATTACAGATGAATCTGCTGGACCAGCTTTACCAGATCAATGCCAGCACTATCGAAAAACGACTGCAACTGGTTACTGAACTCTCCTGACAGGACACAAGCTTACATGCTATCAATCAGACGTCTTTTGCCGACTCCAGCACTGCTGGCCAAACCGGTTCGCATTCTTCCTGAGACAGTAACCCATAAGCCTCTTGAAAAGCTGATTAACCACTTACTGGGAACAGCCATAGAAGAGGGAGAGTTTGATTTTCTGGAAGATCGCTGGGTGAAGCTGACTGTCACTGATCTTGAGCTGGCTTTTTACTTTGGCTTTGACGGTGAAAAATTACTGGTTGCAGATAATCAGCAGGCTGATGTTGTCTTTAAAGGCAGCAGCCAGGCTTTCACAACCCTCGCGCTAAGAAAGGAAGATCCCGACACGCTGTTTTTCCAGCGCAAACTGATGATTGAGGGAGATACCGAACTAGGGCTAGGGTTGAAAAACCTGTTAGATAGTATCGACCTTGAGCAACTACCTCCTCTGGCACGCAAAGTCATGGCAACAGCCATGAATATCAGTCAGAGATTTACGAAGCACTAAATGCCTGTTAAAAGCGTTGCCGTCATTCGCTGACAGCAACGCTTTAATCAATCAGACCTGTTCCATTTCCAGACCCGTTCGACCAAACCAGTAGCCATTACACTGATCATCGATTTTTATCCCACTCCCTGGCTTTTCCTGATCCAGCTCTGTCAGCAAACCATCAAGAGCAGTAAAGACATCTTTGGAGTGAGCAGAAAAACGCATGGAAGAAACACCCATATCTTCCATCATCCACCATTGATCCAGCAGGTTCATACACTGGCCGGACATGGTCTGAATACCATTAATCGTAAACAGTTTTTCACCTTCCTGAGTCGCCAGCGGAATACCTTCAGGGGTTTTCAGGCAGGTAAACTCACAGGCATCTTTATTCAGCTTGTTAACCCTGGCCGTAAAGCAACGGGCAGAATACGCCAGCGGCATATAACCATAGCTGAATACTTCAGTTTCCAGCTGTTCTTTAATACCCAGCGCTTCAGCCTGAGCAAGAATTGCCTTCAATTTTTCCGCAGACAATTCTACTGGCATAACCCAGCGCTTTAAACCCAGCTTTTGAAGGTGCTTCAATGTGTAGGCATTGTAGATATTAACGGAGGGGCCTGTGATAAAGTCCAGCCCACGGCTGGACAACTCCTGAACTGCCCCCATATCGTTAGCTTCCACCAGAAACTCTTCATTGCCACAAACTTTCTTTAATTGCGAATAGTCAGACTGTGACTCGAGCAACGTCATGGTAGAAAGAATGACATTCTTACCTTTATCCTGCAGACGTTTGGCCAGTTCCAACCAATCAGCCAGCTTTAGCTCTCTACGCTTACCGCAAGTGACCTCGCCCAGGCATACACGGTCGAAACCGGACTCAGCTACCTGCTCATAAAATTCAAACACATCATTTTTTGACCAGAAATACAGCAGTGGCCCTAGTGTTGTTTGCATACTTTTTATTCCCGTAAATTACTGCCAGGGTCTGCTATAAGCGCCCAGTGTTGTCTGACTGCCTTCCGACAGTTTGCCGAGCGCACTCATCCACTGATCTTTAGCCTGATAGGACGACGGAGACTGTTTATAGTGATCCAGCGCCTCGCGCCAGACACGAGTCACCTCACCAACATAAGCCGGGCTCCGTTGACGGCCTTCAATCTTTACTGCGCTAATACCCATAGCAGACAACCCGGGAATCAAATCCAGTGTATTAAGGCTGGTTGGCTCTTCAAGGGCGTGGTCAATCTCACCTTCCACATCAAACCGGCCTTTACAGAGCGTTGGATAACCGGCTTGCTCACCGGCCTTGAATCGGTCAATCAGCTTTCCACTCAGCCTTGTATCCATACCACCAGCAGCGGTTTCCTGCCAGCGGACAGCACTCGCGGGAGAACAGGCTCCCGCCGTATTGGGTGACTCTCCGGTAATATAAGAAGACAGCAGGCAACGACCTTCAGCCATAATGCAAAGGCTGCCAAAGGCAAATACTTCAAGTTCAACGGGACTTTTATCAGCTAAAGCCGCAACCTGTTTCAGAGACAGTACACGAGGTAAAACTGCACGCTTGATACCAAAATTCTGGTGATAAAAATCCAGACTACCCTGATTGGTAGCAGAACCCTGAACGGAAAGATGAAGGTTCAGAGATGGGTGTTTTTCGGCAGCGTATCCCAATACACCGGGGTCAGCAGCAATCAACGCATCAACGCCAAGATCACTGGCAGTATCAACGGCTCTTTCCCACTTGCTCCAGTTATCAGCCTGAGCGTATGTATTTACGGCGACAAGAATTCTGACATTGCGGTCACGGGCATACTCAAGAGCTTTGACGGCTCGCTTGTCTGAAAAGTTCAGACCGGCAAAATGGCGGGCATTTGTCTCATCTCTGAAACCGATATAGACGGCATCGGCACCGTTATCGACGGCCGATTTCAGTGAAGGGTAATTTCCGGCAGGACAGACCAGCTCCATATACTTCTCCCATTTTAATCAGCGAGAAGTTAGCACAGGAAACCAGTATGAAAATTGACGCCTATCAAGGAGCTGCTCAATGACTACACAGCTCACAAGATAAGAAAGTACGGAGGTAGTGTGATATCAGGCAGATTTTGCCAGAGGCTGTAGCGAGAAACGCTTCATCTCACTGTAGCGGGTACCTTCTTCAGTTGTCTCACTCTTCATCAGTACAATTTCACTGACGTTCATGCGATAACTTGGAATATTAAAGAAGTCGCTATGAGTGACATGATGATGCTGATTAAAGCGCGCCAGCGTTACATGAGGGCGGAAGTTTCTCAACTCACGCCGCATGCCACACTCTTTTGCGGTGCGCTCACAGATTCGTGCCAGCGTATTCAACTGTTGACCTGAATGCATATTCAGCGCCAACTCTCGAGGCTGGTGCGCATCGGGGAAAAACTCGAAACAGCCTGTCATACAATCAAAAGTTTGCATATCAGTCAGTGCGTGCTCGAGAGTATGAGCGTATTGCTCAAGACTGGTATCGTCACACTCACCAAGGAATTTCAGTGTTACATGTTGCTGCTGAGGTACCATCCAGCGCAGCTTGTGCTGCAGCAGATCGCCAGCCCGGTGTTGGGCTTTTTTGTGCAAAATGGCTGCCAGCTCCAGTGGAACTCTTACAGCGATAAAGGCACGGACGGTTTTTTGATCTTGTGTTTTCATCAGGGACTTCAACTACCACCGTCTACATCAGATGCGATTATGCCGCTTGCAAAATAAGATGACGATGGCAACCAGCTAATTCATAAGGATTTAATACCCGGAATCGCTTCGAGCCAGAGCCTGTAGTAAACGACGATCGGGCTTTATACCGATGCCGGAATATTCAGCAGGAAGCAAGCGGATTACGTCAGGAACTTTCAAACGACCAATATTGCCTGCCAGCATCCTTTTTGTAAATAGTGGATCAAACCTATCGTTTTCCGTTTCCACAAAGGCATAGGGTCTACTGCCGTATTCCTGATGAGCTATTGATACCACAACTGCCTGCACGATTCCGTCAAGGCTGAGTAAAGCCTGCTCAATTTCCTCGGGATGAATATTCTCCCCACCGGAAATCATCATATTATCACGCCGTCCGGTAACCTTCAGGTTGCCTTGATACCAACAGCCAAGGTCGCCTGTATGAAACCAGCCGTCTGTCGCCAGCAGAGAAGACAGACTACCATCACTGTAATAACCGGCCGCCAGCGTCTCCCCTCTGACACATATTTCATCAGCCTCGTTAATCGCAAGCTCTCTGTACGGCAATGGTTTACCTGACGTGACTCCAGCATTCATAAAACAGGGTTTACCTGTCGTCACCTGTGAGCTCATTTCCGTCAACCCATAAGTCGTCAGTAATTGCACACCCTGATTTTCAACTATGGATACGACCTCTTCAGAAGCATAACCACCACCCAGCAGAACCAAATTGACCTGTGTTTTAGAAAAATGAAAACCTTCATGATTAATCAGTCTGTAGAGCTGAGTATTCACCAATGACAAATGAGTTACTTTTTCCTGCATCAGCAGATTGGCCAATGACGTCTTTTCAGTGTCTATCACCATTGTCGCACCGGCCAGCAGGCAGCGAATGACGATACTGAAACCTCCAACGTGAAACAATGGCAGGGAAAGCAACCAGCTATCACCTTCCTTAAGATCAATATTGGCCTTAGAGCCTTCTGCACTGCACCAGTGATTACTAAAAGTGTGAGCAACCGCTTTAGGCACACCCGTGGTACCAGAGGTAGCAATCAGATTGAACAATCGATGTGTTTCAATTTTAATGGGGGCAGGGTTTTGTGAAAATTCATCAATTAATTCAGGAAGTTGCAGCTCTGTAGCATTCTCAAGAAAAACACCTAAAGTAAATCTGCTTCCAATACGGTTGCCATAAGCCTCAATCTGCTGGAGAGGGAACCTGTGATTCGCCGGACAATAGATAAACCCGGAACGCAAACAGGCAATAATTAGAATGACAGATGTAAGTGGATTTTCAGTAACCACCAAAAATCGATCACCGACGTCCAAGCCGCTGTCGTTGAGGTAATCTCGATACTGTTCCACCCAGGTATCAAGCATAAGTCGTGAAATTTTTTTACCGTTCAGACTTATTACCGGCTTATTTGAATCTTCAATGACCCACTGCCTCAGCGGGCAATATTGCTGCACCATATCTGCTCCATTGAATTCAGTATTTCCTGCGGCAATCTCTGCCGCTGATCTGGCAGACCAAAACAGAGGGGGTAAGCAAAAGCAGATAATGTATCAAAGCCGTGCAACTCATCTGAAGCCAGTTGACAGGCAAGACGACGAATTAAATCTACTCCCAGATGAGACTCGAAAGTAGAACTGAAAACGATACGATGGCCGTCTTTCTGTGCTTGATTTATCCAGCCTTGATATCGACTCAGGCCGCCCACCAGCGTTGGTTTTATGACCAGAGCCTTTAACCCTTCACTATTGCAATAAGAATAATCCGGCGACTGCAGTGTCTCATCCAGCGCATACCCTAAACCAGACAAACGATATAGCTCTTCATTACGGCAGGCCGTAATCATCGGCTCTTCTATATAACTGACTCTGTTAATTGGTATCGCTTTGGCATAGTTTAAAGTCTGATTGAATGACCACTGCTGGTTAGCGTCCAGTCTGAGACGAACTGTTTCAGGCAGGATCTTCAATATTTGTCGGGTAGCGTCTATATCAAGCTCAACAGACTGGCGGCCGACCTTGAACTTGAACTCTGCTGGCCAGTCCCCCTTCCAGCTCGTCAATCTCTGAATAATATCTGACTGGCTACCGATCAGTAATGGAGCCACTTTAAGTTCATTATCACAGGCTTTAGTCAGATTGGAATCAAGAGCTGATTCAACGGCAAAGGCGACACTGGCGGGAAGATCTGCAGGGATGCTCTGATTATTCAGAAGTGCTTTCGCAGCACTTACCAATGCGCCTTCTACTTCAAACAGAGATTCACGGCTAAAATCTGGCAGAGGAGCTGCTTCACCATAAAGGTAGTTATTTTGAGCCGTTTTGAATTCAACAATAAGGCCTTCCCTGTTATCAAGGGAGCAGCCTTTAAGTGGTAATGAATATTTGAGTGGCAGCACGTAGCGAAATACTGCCGCAGAAGAAATGATCAAGCGCGCTCTCTTACTGAAGTGCTTCTCTGAGAACGTTTGCCATGACTTCCGGCTGTTCTCTGTGAATATTATGACCGGCATTGCTGACATTATGAATATTCAATACACAGCCTGCCTCAAGCAACTGATGGGCAATAGCCTGAAATTTAATATCCCTGTCGCCATGAAGGTAAATGATCGGGTGATGCGCGCTACCAAGGCTGTTCCAGAGCGAGGGCTGTTTAGCCAAACTATAGCCCTCAAGCGCATCAGCCAACATTGTACCTTCAGTGTTATTTGCCAGACGGCTCTTCATCAAGCTTGCACGCACCCTGCTGTTAAGGTCTGCAAACACCGCCTGATGATACCAGCTTGTTAAAACATCTGATAAAGGTTCAGTACGAAACTGCGATGCCCAGGACAGGTCATTATCCAGCCTTTCTGCACGTTCACTGTCTTCCAGACCCGGATGAGACGACTCCACCACCAGTTTTTGAATACCTTCAGGAAACCTGTGTGCATGATACATGGCCAGCCGACCTCCCAGAGAGTACCCAACCAGTACATACTCTTTAATGTCCAGCTGCAGCAGAGTTGCAGATAAAAGCTCGCTGAACACCTCAAAAGCATTCTCTTTCACTACCGGAACCGTTCTACTGTGCCCATGCCCAGGAAGATCTATCGCTACCAAGTACTGCTCCGGTGCCAGATGCTCTGCCAGTAGAGACCAGTCACTACAATCACCAAGAAAACCATGCAACAAAACCACAGGCGTTCCTTCTCTGACACCCCAGGTTCGATAAGCAAGATTGACCACTTCACTCATAACGACTCCTTCAACAAGCTGACCACTTGTTTGATCTGCTCAGCGGCCTGACCCGGCTGAGTTGTGACTTCAATCAGGGTACAGCCGTTAATGTCAAAAGCCTTCAGGCATTGCTTAGTAAACTCAGAACGATTGAGAGGGTTAGAATATCTAACACCAAACATCTCCGCAGCATGACGGGCATCCAGTCCATGTGGAGTTTGAAAATACTTACCGGCCGCATCACCTGTTTTCTCTACGGGAAGAAGGCTGAAAATACCGCCACCATCATTATTGACCATTACAACAACCAGTGGGGTCTCAACCTTCGCTAGCAACTGCATTGAATTCAGGTCATGTAAAAACGACAAATCACCAACAATTGCCAGCAGAGATTCCTCACTCCCCGTTGCACAGCCTGCAGCTGTTGCCAACAAACCATCGATACCACTGGCACCCCGGTTACTGAAAACTCTGCCGACCTGACTTCCTGAGAACATATCCAGCAGACGGACTGGCAAGCTGTTCCCCACAAACAGGTTAGTCGAAGATGGTAAAATTTGGGTCAGTTTATGCCCCAGCCAGACTTCGGTCAGATCATCATGTTGCTCTGTATAGCCTGCCACTACTCCGCCTGCAGATTCAGACAACTCTTTCAGTCTATCTTGTTTAACAGAGCTATCATTTGAACGACTGTAGCCTGAAAGACTGCCTACCAGCTCAGTAATACCTTTGAGCACCGGTGCTATAAAGCGGGCTGAAGTGACCTGAGAAGGATCAAGCCAACGCTGCTCATCACTTAATAACCAATAGCTTTGCCATTCATTATTAGCTAATAGAGCATTCAGCCTTTTTGAAACGATATGGCTGCCAACCTGTATGACTCTGTCTGCCTCGGCAAGCAGTCTCGAACCCTCTGAAGTAACCAACATAAGATCAGCATACTTCAGTGTCTTTTCATGTCCGTGCAAAGGTGACTGCACATCTGCAACGATTGGCCAGCCTAGCCGTTCAGATAGCGCTATAAGCTTCGTAGCGATTACACAACTATCAGTACTTTCAGGTAACTTCCCGACCACAAGCAATCCATCACTCTGAACAAATTCACTAACGTCCTTTTCACTGAATGACCAGGAGGGTTCATTACTTTCGAAGTATTCGGTGTAAGGTTTATCACTTTTGTTCCAGTGGCCTGTTTTACCAACCCAACCACCAAAATCTTGTAACTCACCATCCGGGTAGAAAGGTTCTCGAAACATGCAATTGATATGCAGAGGCAGCCGTTTATCACATGAGCGTGCATAAGCCTGGTCGATACTACCCAATAGCCAGTTTGCTGAAATATTTTCATCTGGCGCTGGCCAGTAAATACTGGCCGCAGGATAGTCCGCAAAGATCTCATGCTGCTGAATGGCCTGGTTGGCACCACAACCAACCAGTTCTGTAGGCCGGTCCGCAGTAATCAGTATCAAAGGTACGCCGAACTGCTTTGCTTCCACCAATGCAGGATAAAGATTGGCGACAGCAGAGCCTGAAGTGGTGATCACAGCAACCGCACGACCGCTACCTTTTGCCAGTCCCAGCGCAAAAAATGCCAGACCACGTTCGTCAAAATGAACATGTTTACGGTATTTCTCCATATCGGCAGCAGCAAGTGTCAGTGGTGCAGATCGCGAACCTGGAGCAATACAGAGATCCCGAACCCCAAGCCTCCATAACTCTTCCAGCAACAGATTAGCCCAGAGGGTATTCCGATTATGATGCCTGATGGGAAAAGTCATGGGCAAATCCTGTTGAATTAATCGTCTCCTGGCTGTTCCAACAACTTTCAGGAATTTCCTGTTCACCGAGCAGGGTCAAAAGAGTCGCAATCTTATTGTTTAACTCACTCCACTCTTCCCAGGCTTTGGAACCATCAACAATGCCTGCACCGGAGAACAGCGATAAGCTGTTGTTTCTCAATAAGGCACTGCGAATAGAAACTGTAAATTCCGACTTGCGATCACCAATCACACCACAGGTTCCAGCATAAAGCCCTCGTGAGTAACCTTCTTCGGATTCAATAAACGCCATAGCCTCCTCCCTACCCGTGCCACCTACTGCAGGTGTTGGGTGAAGCGCTGAAAACAGTTCTCCATCACCAATATGCTGTTTCAAAACCCCTCTGATCAGATGTCTGAGATGCTGAATGCGCTTGAGCTTGACGACAGAATGGCTACGATCAAACTCCAGAGAATCGCACACTTCATTTAGTCTTTGTCGTATATCATCTAATACAAGATTATTTTCATGGATATTTTTGGCATCATTCAGCAGCCGTAATTCCAGCCGAAAGTCTTCGTCTCGGCTTTCACCTCTGGACGTTGTTCCTGCCAGGGCTTCGGTATGAATCACACCGTCGACACGACTGAATAATCGCTCAGGAGAGCAACCAAAAAAGAAGTCACCATTATCCGCTTCAAAGGCGAAGACATAAGAGCGGGGATTAATAACCTGCCATTGTTGCAGCAATACCCAGAGATCAAGATGACCGTTGAGCGCCATTCTGGTTTCACGGGAGAGAACCACTTTCTTTAAATTATTCTGGCCAATGGCAGCCATAGTCTTTTCCATCAGGCTTTGCCAGCGATCTGGGCAAGGCCTGAACCTAGGTGCCGCAAGCATATAGTCCCAGTCAGGATCAGTGAGTTGCCAATTGATGGTTTCTAGACACTGCCTGGCCTGACTCAGACTCTCCCTCCAGGCTTCTTTGCTGTCTCGCGATAGATTGCAAGCCAGAAAACAACCTTTGCGTCGCTGGACAATTTCGATCAGTGGGACGAAAAATTCACCATAGCCGAACTGAGGCCAAACCATATGAGGCTTATCAGAGAACGAGAGGTAGCTGAGGCAACGCCCGGATTCAGGCAGTTTACTGTGTGCTGTCAGGAACACTTCACCGGCTTCTTCCTTGTTGTTCACAACTTGAGACCAGCTCCGTCCCAAGCCTGCAATTTTGATATCGCTGTTACGATCCTGCCAATAACAGCGACCTGAAAAGCTCTGCGTTGACAGCCAGCTGAACAGGTTAATCATTGGCAGTGGCAGCTCCACCCGAAGCAATGCCGAGTCTGACTGATAACTGTCTTCAAGTGCCTGCAAGTGCTTAATCAGTTCTGCAGCCTGATTCTCAACCTCGTTAATCAACACCCAACTCCCAAGCTCTGCAGTACGGTTTTAAAGCCCAATTGTACGGTTTACAAGCTGCCACTAACAGCATGGTATATACCGAAGGGACTATTCTGTGAACAGCGGGCTTTGTTAACAAAAAACTATGTTAACAAAGGACATGTTATTATGGTCAATTGAATTACGCAGTGTACTGATTAAGAAATATGGCAACTAACGGTCAATCTGCCAAAAAATGGCTGGAAGAAAACCAGGGCAAAGCGTCTGATGAAAGAGTTCAACAGATCAGGAACAGTATTGCCGAGAAGCTGACAAAGCTGGATGATTCAGACGACAGTTCATCGGGATTACTTGAAGCGCTGGATGTTCTCGATAACTACCTGCAGGGACCTGAGGAAACAGAATCAGCCACTGCGGAACAGGATGTGAAGCTCGACTTAAGCCCTCTTGGCTCGGAATCAAACCCGGACATTCCACAGTTAAGCCCTGAAGAAAAGCAAGCTCAGTTTAGAAAATTGCTGAAATCAGGGCAGCTCTGAATAAAAAAAACTGGCTCTCAGTGCGGCTGTTAATGATGATCAATTTTCAGCCGCTGGCACTCAGAAACGACCAGATCGTAACTCCAGTCTTTTCCCTCAGGTGCAGCCTCGTTATGTTCAATTAGCTTCTGGCAAACCTGCATAGGGTTAAGACCTTTCTTTAACAGCCTTTCCAGAGTTTTACGCAGCTCGCTATCATGAGCCTGCATATCCGTCGATGAATCTGGCTCGCCTTTTTTTCTGACTGCCACCTTAATCTGCTTCATAGCGCCTCCGTTATTGCCCGACCAACTGAGTATACCGCACTTTATCAGGAAGCTGTCTGAGTACCTAAAACTTATACCCTATACTTTTGAGTCTGATTTCAGGCAGTAGGAGTTTAGCTGTGAAACGTCTTTATTATCTTGCCAAAACACTCGAGAGTGTCAGCAAAATCGTTGATGACCTGCATCATGAAGGCATATCAGACTGGAATATCCATGTCCTCAGTAAAGATGAAGCTGGTCTTTATCATCGCCATATACACAGCGCCCATATCTTTCAGCAAAATGATGTCATTCATTCTGGCTTACTGGGAGCCATGATGGGTATTGTATTCGGCACCACTTTCTCCCTACTGATTGAATACTGGTTGCATGCACACGATCTTTCCATTGCCATTCATGCACTGGTAGCTGGAACCTTTACTATGTTTGGCGCCTGGAGTGGCGGACTAGTTGGAGTAATGAAAGAGAATTATAAAATCACACGCTTTCATCACGACCTGGAGAAAGGACAGTACCTGTTATTGATAGACATACATAAAACTGAGGAAACCGCGATCCGACAGCAAATTTTGCGCTTTCATCCAGAAACTATATTTGCCGCTCAAGGTACAAGCCTCATACAACCTTTTAACTACCATTTCTGGTTTCCAGCCAAAAAAGTCTGATACGGTTTTCCGTAAAACCGTAAGGCTCTTTCCTTAACCAGTACTTATATTTATCCAACCAACGTCGATAGCTGTTTCCCCACAAAAAATCCCTGCCAGAATCCTCAGGTCGAGTTCTGAATTATGCGCTATGCTTTCTGCCACCTGTAGCCACCCATTCCACTTAATTTTTTGATGGTGGCATATAGCTGAGTGGATATAATGGCAGAGCTTCAGACTCAATCATTAAAAAGCTGTGATCAAGCTTGGATTAACGTAAATCTGGCCACATTTTCCAGCACAACTGTTGATCAGTACGGTTCTTTACGCAATCACGCACTTGGCGTTAAGAATGGCTTGATCGCCTGCATCACCCCTATGTCCTCGGTGACAGCTACACAACTTCCTTTTAATGTTATTGATGGTCACAACGGCTGGATCACTCCTGGGCTGATTGACTGTCACACTCATCTTGTCTTTGGTGGTCATCGGGCACAGGAATTCGAGCTGAGACTGAGAGGCATTCCACACCAACAGCTTTTGCACAAAGGGGGAGGCATTCTTGCAACAACACGGGCAACCCGAATCCGTTCACAGGAACAACTCATTAAGTCAGCACTGCCCAGAATAAAAGCTCTGGCACAGGAAGGTACGACCTGCATTGAAGTTAAGTCTGGTTATGGCCTGAATCTTGAGGATGAAATAAAAATGCTCAAGGTTGCCCAGAGCCTGCCTGACCACTACCCCATAAAAATTATGCCGACACTTTTCATAGCTAATACCATTCCCCCTGAATACGCAGGAAGAATCAGCGGCTATGTTGATATGATTTGCGATGAATTAATTCCAACGGTTGCCCATGAAAAACTTGCGTCAGCCATTGATATACATTGTGACTGTGATGCCTATAGCCAGCAACAAAGACACCGTCTCTTCGAAGCAGCCATAGAATCAGGGTTGATGATAAAAGCACACGCTGAACAGCAGTCATGTAATGGTGGTGCTTCACTAGCCAGCTTTCATAAGGCTCACTCTTGCGATCACCTCGAATACATATCAGAAGAAGGTGTAGAAGATATGGCCAGAGCAAAAGCTATCGCAGTATTACTGCCAGGAACACACTATTTTATGCAATCAGGACAGTGCCCCCCAGTTGCACTTTTCCGAAAGCATCAGGTGCCCATCGCCGTAGCAAGCGATACCAACCCTGGTACATCACCACTTGCTTCTATTCGACTGATGATGAATATGAGCTGTATTTTCTTCCGTTTGACTCCAGCTGAAGCATTGGCAGGAACAACCATTAACGCTGCCAAGGCCCTTGGCATTGAAGATCAATACGGTAGTATTGATCTTGGCAAGAATGCCGATCTGTGCCTCTGGGAAATTGACCACCCCAATGAACTTCCTTACCAGCTTGGGCACTGCCCTCTCAAACAACGGATTATCTCAGGCAGGATTATTGACGAGTACCAGTAATACTCTTTGCTGCACCTCCTGTCCCCCCCCTTCTCAGCCAGAGACTTCAACAAACACCCGCTCCTCTTAAATTACCTACTCTGAGAAACAGATATCAGCAGCCTTAAGGGATACAGCAATGAATCAGGGAACAGGTGCCAGTGGAGCTACTCCTCAGCCATTACACTTACAGTCCTTTCAAGGCGTTACTGATAAAGATGAGAAACAGTTAGGTAGCGATGGCCGCTTTAAAGACAGGAAAGTTTCGCGAGCCAAGTCACTGCTCAAAAGAATTCAATACGGCAAAACAGATAAACAGGCTTATCTTGAAAAGCGTGGCTTACAACAAAACATCTACGACAGAAGAATAAAAGCTCTTGAGACACACGCGACTCCGCAGAAGCTCGGACACAGTGCAGATAAGCTACATGTCCAGCTGATCGAAGGGCAACAACCAGAGGAGTGTAAAGATCTTAGAACGTCTCTGAGTGCTATTCATCAATCTCTATCCTTGAAAAATGATAAAACAACAGTCATAGGTAAAGGGCGTGGGCATAAATTTACTGTTATGAAGCAGCAAGCAGCGTCAAAGCTTGCGCAAGCTGACTGCACTCAACTTCTCAGTCAAACAGTCAAAGAGACTAAAAGGCAATCCGGGATGCTAGTCATGCTCAATGAAATAAGACACGCCTGCACCGATGGTTTGATATCGAAAACACAAAAAGCGACTCTGGAAAAGGAACTATCAGCTCAACTCAAAAGCAAATTACCTGATTTTCACACAGCTGCAACAACACTTAATCAAGAAGGTACCCCTGAAAACCTTCGACAGGCTCATTTAAACCAGATAGACCAACTACATGAACTTGCCAAAACCGTTAGATTAATTGATAGAGACCTTTTAACGAATTCAGGGATATTAAATGGCGGATCTGTCAAAAAAGTACTGACACATTCCGCCGAAAAAGCCTACCTCAACAGTCTTGAAAAACTAACTGTCGATCAACAGAGTCTTTTAGAAAACCAAAATAGACTCGACAGTTCCAAATCAGCTATCGAAAACCGCCTTCAATCCTTTCTGACAACCGCTCTTGTAACAGATAGAACTTCCAGAAAAGTTATTGAAAGAGCAACTAAAGCTGCATCTCCGAACCACCAGGCAATAGAAGCTTTGCTCGCACAAATTCCTGAAAAGCGGGGAGCCTTGCTAAGGCTAACAACACAGGAGATACCAGCAAGACAAAAGGCACTTTCAGAGCAACTTAAAGTCAAGGCAGACGCTCAGAAAAAGTTAGATTCACCAACCACTCCCCCCAGAAACGAGAGAAATATCCAAAAAATATTAACTCGTCACAATGATAGAATTGCTGGAGCCAGGCTTGATCTGGCTAAGCTGAAGGATCGATATGAATCACTATCTTCGGAATTAAAGCAGCTCCAAAGTCAGTTCAGAGATTCCGAAAAGTTCTACGCAACAGCTGATAGCAGCCGTTCAGCGATAGCGGAAGCCAAAGAAAATCCCAAGCTAGCCAGCCTTATTGCGAGAACAGAATCTACCTGCCCGAAAGAGCTCAGCCATTCTTTAGCTCAGTTTATTTCCGGTATCAACGACCCCGTGAATCAGGATATCGCTATCGACTACTTCAACCTTGTCGTAGGTAGCGGTAAAGTCACTCCACAGTCTGCACTCGAAGTCATCGGAAGAGCCTCAGGAAATATAAAGTCGACTATTCCGTTTAGACTAACTTTGACTAATGCTGCAATAGATCTAGGCATTAAAACAGAAGCCATATCCTCACAGGAATCACAGACCAGCAGTCAGCGAAAATCAATCAGCCTTCCGTTTCCAACTGGTAACCCAACAATACCTGACGACTATTCACAGCAGATTCAAAAGCTAGCCGGACAACAGAAAGTTAACCTACCTGATTTACAAGCCGTTTTAAATCATATGGGCGAGATTCTTCAGGTAGATGAAGGCACAGGGAATTACTGGCCGTTTGATCACACTACTGCAGCTCTCGAGAAAGCTCTATCTTCACTTAGTGGAGGCGAGCCTTTGAATACCGCTATAAAGGCATTTAATGACCACTTATGGGATATAGCCTCTAAGAGTTAATACTGATCAGGTGTCCAGCTAATATCAGAAACAAAAAAAGCCCAGTTGATTTCTCAACTGGGCTTTTCTCAGCCTTGAGCGAACCCAAGGTAAATTAAGTGCCTGACGATGACCTACTCTCACATGGGGAAACCCCACACTACCATCGGCGATGTATCGTTTCACTTCCGAGTTCGGGATGGGATCGGGTGGTTCCAACACTCT
>NZ_PPFD01000007.1:0-921 GCF_009653635.1 Endozoicomonas sp. OPT23
GTGGTGGCAACCGTTACCGTGAAACCGGTCACTCCCGCCGGTACGGTAATCAGACCCGTATTGCTGTCATAGGTAACGTTATTACTGAACGACAACAGGCTGTAGTCGGTCGCTTCGGCTGGATCGCCGTTGGCACCGCCGCCCAGACTGAATGGGAAGGTCACGACACTGTCGGAACCGTTGCTCAGGGTCACGTTAAAGATCAGATCCTCAACACCCTCTTCGGCCTGAGCATTTTGCAGCTCGATGTCAGTTACTGTCGGCGCACCGTCATTATCAACAATGGTGCCGGTGGCAGTCTCACCACCAATACTCAGATCAACGGTTTCGTTGTTCTCGTCCAGGGTGTCGTCGGTGGTGGCAACCGTTACCGTGAAACCGGTCACTCCCGCCGGTACGGTAATCAGACCCGTATTGCTGTCATAGGTAACGTTATTACTGAACGACAACAGACTGTAGTCGGTTGTCTCGGCTGGATCGCCGCTGGCACCGCCGCCCAGACTGAATGGGAAGGTCACGACACTGTCGGAACCGTTGCTCAGGGTCACGTTAAAGATCAGATCCTCAACACCCTCTTCGGCCTGAGCATTTTGCAGCTCGATGTCAGTTACTGTCGGCGCACCGTCATTATCAACAATGGTGCCGGTGGCAGTCTCACCACCAATACTCAGATCAACGGTTTCGTTGTTCTCGTCCAGGGTGTCGTCGGTGGTGGCAACCGTTACCGTGAAACCGGTCACTCCCGCCGGTACGGTAATCAGACCCGTATTGCTGTCATAGGTAACGTTATTACTGAACGACAACAGACTGTAGTCGGTTATCTCGGCCGGATCGCCGCTGGCACCGCCGCCCAGACTGAATGGGAAGGTCACGACACTGTCGGAACCGTTGCTCAGGGTCACGTTAAAGATCAGATCCTCA
>NZ_PPFD01000007.1:973-277974 GCF_009653635.1 Endozoicomonas sp. OPT23
ATAGGTAACGTTATTACTGAACGACAACAAACTGTAGTCGGTTGTCTCGGCCGGATCGCCGTTGGCACCGCCGCCCAGACTGAATGGGAAGGTAGCAGAACTTCTAAATCCATTACTAAGCGTGATATTAAAAATAAAACTCTCTGAGCCTTCAATAGCCTGACTATCTGTTAAATTTACTCCGGAAATGGTTGGTACTGGGTTATTATTTAATGTCTCTGTACCGTTTTGCTCTGTGGCAGCAGAGCCTGTCAAAAATATGCTCCCACGATCATGACCTGGAGTTACATTACCTTCAGTACTTTCCTGCTCAAGCAACACAGCACTGTTAGCACCCTGATTCTGTGCTCCAGTACCTGCTGCAGGCGGACCCAGTGCAGGCTGCCCATCACCGGCTGCCGGAGGGTTGTTCTCGTTGAGCTGATTGATAGCATCGATTGCAGATTGATTATCAGCAGTAACAACATCTTCTGACTGATTCGTGTCTTCTTTCTCAGAACCCGGGCCACTGGTCAGCTGATTAATTGCATTTATGGCCTGTTCTTTTTCTGCCGCCGTAGAACCCTCATCAATAGATTCAAGGACTTGCAATAATTCACTGGGTTGCATCTCTGCAATGGTGGTAAAGCCTCTATCAATCAGCAGGTCTTTTAGACTATAGATTCGGTCACTGACGAGCGGAACAATGTCGCCATTAAAGAGCTTGATGCTGCCACTTGCCGGGGAAGTTGTCTCAACCAGGTCGCCAAGGTATAACGCATCACCTTCATTCAAAATCCGCTCTGAACCATTGTAATCTGTAGCAACAACCTTTTCTGTAAGTTGTTGAATTGTTCCGACCTGGGTCTGTTCATTAGCCATTGTGGAAAGCTCCTTTTCCCAAAATGTCCGGTTAACGACAACTTACTTCCGTCAGCCAAATTGTATTTATCTTTCGGTAAAGGCCAGTTGTTTGGCTCTTAATACCGGTTTAAGCAAATAGGCAAGCAACGTCTTCTTGCCGGTAATTATGTCAACAGTGGCTACCATTCCCGGAATAACGGGTCTAGTGTCGCCTGTTTTATCCAGATTACTCTTGTCTGTTTCCACTCTTACCAGGTAATAACTTTTACCTTCTTCATCGGTTATGGTGTCTGCACTGATATGCTGTACCTGCCCTTCAAGACCACCATAAACAGTGAAATCATAGGCAGTGAAACGGACGATGGCCTTCTGGCCCGGATGAAGAAAACCAATATCTTCGGGGCGTATTCTTGCTTCAACCTGAAGCGTGTCATTGAGAGGAACAATTTCCATCATGGACATCCCCGGTTGTACGACACCACCCCTGGTATTTACATTGATAGATTTAACAATACCTTGCACAGGTGACCTGACCTTGGTGCGATCTACCCGGTCTGAAAGCGCCCCATCAGTGGCTGATAAACCGTTTATTTTCGCCAGTGTTTCATTTAATTCGGTACGGGACTGATTGATAAAGTTCAGCTCCACTTCAGTCAGTTTGCTTTCTGATTCCCTGACCGCTGCTTTCACCCGCTTAATGGATTTTTCAGTAATGGCCTGCTCACCCAGCGTATCAAGATAACCTCGCTCTGTTCGAAGCAGCTCAGCTCTGGAAGCGGCACCACCTGCAGCCATCTGTTGTATCATCTGTAACTCTTCTTTTAACAGTCTCTTTCTATCAGCCAGCAATTTTCTTTTTGCCT
Organism: Endozoicomonas sp. OPT23; assembly: GCF_009653635.1. Classification (GTDB taxonomy): domain Bacteria; phylum Pseudomonadota; class Gammaproteobacteria; order Pseudomonadales; family Endozoicomonadaceae; genus Endozoicomonas_A. The sequence continues at coordinate 2,680 of NZ_PPFD01000007.1, forward strand.
GAAGCTCTTCCAACTGATTTTTATTCTGTTGCAACTGCTCCATCGCAGTACTCTGCCGACTGCCCAGCTCTTCCTGTCGGCTCAGAAAAAGCTGTTTCTCAGACTCCAGAAGCTCTGGTATTTTCTCGAACAGATGCTGCTTTCTCTCAAAGTCATCGCCACTGATTTCTGCCAGAAGACGTTGTTTTCTTGCTTCAAGCGCCAGCTTTTCAGCGCGCTGTTCAGCGAGGTTGGAAGAAAAGCGGGTATCATCCATCACAAACAGGATTTGTCCTTTTTCAACAACCACACCTTCGGCAACCTGAATCTCCGAGACAATGCCACCTTCCAGGTTCTGTATTTCCTGAATACGACTGGAAGGAACGACTTTGCCATCCCCTCTGGTGATCTCATCCATTTCACTGACAGACGACCAGAATAGAAAAACAGCCAACACTAAAAGTGTCATAAAGATCAGAGAGCGTCCACCATTGGGTAATTTTTGACTTTCTGCCGCTTTGGCATCCGTCAGGTAGCTGTTTCTGATTTCATCTCTGCCCGTCATAATCAAACTACCTCCGCAGTTTGATGCCTGGTTTGTATCGTCGCTTTTCGTCGAACCTGCTCAGATGATTGATCAACCACCAGTTTGCCCTGTTCCATAACAATCACACGATCGACGGCATCCAGAAGATTTAACTTATGAGTAACAAGAATCACTGTGGTGTTTTTGAGACCTGCCAACAGACTTCTGAATTTCAGTTCAGTCTGACTGTCCATAGAGCTGGTCGGCTCATCGAGCAACAAAACTTCAGGTTTGGATATTAATGCCCTGGCAATAGCCAGAGACTGGACCTGGCCGCCAGACAAGTGCCGCCCTGCTTCACCTACTTCAAAATCCAATCCTTGTTCGTGACAGGAAAGTATTTCAGAGAGCCCGGAGTTATTGAGGACATCAACCAGTTGGTCATCACTGATATCCGTTCTACCCATAAGAATGTTGTTTCTAATGCTACCGGAGAACACATCAATTCGTTGAGGAACATACCCTATCTTTTTTCGCACCAGTAAGGGGTCAAGCTGACGAAGATCGATACCACCTAAAGTAATACCACCTTCACTGGGTTCCCATAATCCCATCGCCAAACTTAGAAAGGTGGTTTTACCTGATCCCATTTTCCCCAAAACAGCTAATTTCTCACCCCTGTTAATTTCTACCGTTAACTCTCTGATCAGTGGCTGCGTTTCAGGGTAAGCAAAAGAGACATTATTAAACGCGATATTGGCAGACAGATTTTCCGGATTCAGGAAGTGTCTGCTTTCAGTACGTTCCTGCGGCAGCTGCAAAATAGAGCTGGTCAGGTCAATCGCCTGACGCACTCGCTGATACTGGTTCAGCAGTGAGATACTTTGAACTACCGGAGACGTGCAACGCCCCGAGATCATCATCACGGCAATCAACCCGCCCATAGAGAGCTCACCTGCACCAATCAGGTAAACACCGTAGGCAACAATGAGAATGGTCCCAGCCTGCAATACGAACATCGCAGACTGGCTGGACAACAATTGCAGATTTCGAATTTTCAGCGCAACAGCAGCCACTTTTTGATTTAACTGCTCCCAGCGATATTGATGAACATTCTCGGAATAACTGGTTTTAACTGTCGCTAAACCAGACAAGGTCTCCAAAAGAAAGGTTTGTCGCTCGTTGCCTAATGACTGACTGGTTTGAATATCTTTCTGCAAAGGGCGGTTAATAACCAGTGCCAATAAGGCAGACACCAGCATGCAAACCAGAGGGATGATCGCAAGTGCAGGCGCTATCCAGATGATAAGCCCCAGAAAGAGCATCACAAAGGGCAAGTCGATCAGGGTAAGAATGGTCGCTGAATTAATAAAATTTCTGATGTTATCAAACTCAGCCAGGTTGTTCATAAAGCTGCCGGTATTACCCGGCCGAGCCGCCAGCTTTAAGCCCAAAACCTTTTCCATCAAGGTAGCAGACAACTGTTGGTCTACCTTTTTACCCGCAAGATCAACCAGCCTGGCCCTGATCAGTTTAATGACAAAATCGAACAGATATGCCAACAGTACTCCCGTTGCTAAAACCCAAAGTGTTTCATACGCCTGATTGGGCACAACACGGTCGTATACATTCATAACGAACAGTGGTGAGGCCAGTGCAAAAAGGTTAACCAGTAAACTGGCAACCAATACATCACGGTAGGTTTTCCAGAAAGGCTTCAATGACGCAAGTAGCCAACCATTTCTGGAAGATACTGGTACAGATTCAGCAATAGAAGTGCTAATCCAGTAGCCTGTATATTCAGCTTCAATGTCTTTGATAGAAAAGGCTTTTCTCTGGCCAGTATGATCACCTAACTGGATTTGATCGTCAGCAATTTGATAAACGATGCAGGCGCAGTCATTCTCGAGTAGAAGAACAACTGGCAAGTCGTCACTCTCGAGCAGTGTGAGCTTTGATTGTTTTATTTCAGCGGTGATGTTGGCTCTATGGCAGGCTCTGACAAAATAGGACGGCAGCAGATCGCTGCCCTGAACAGGCAAGCCACTGGTCAGGGTCTGAAAATCACCCTGAAAATTAAAGTAACTGGTCAGCTGCTGCAGACATTCCAGCAGGGAGTACTGACTGAATTCTTTACTGATCATGGTTCGCGCAATCCTTGCACATCAAGAGCACAACACAGGGCTGCACTAAAATACCACGGAGACTGATACACTTTTACTGCATCGCTGAAGGTCAAGATTATTCAGCTCATCTCCAAACCACTTAGCCTTTTTCTACCTTAAAATACGACTTTTTTGTGATTCCATTCACAGTTTGCCAGTAAAATTTCCAATAAGAAAGTACTTGTATAATGAAGTTGCTTGAATTTCGGTATTAAAAGGCACCAGTCAATTCTGATTACTTGCTGAGCAACAATCCAGGCATCAATCTCTTTTTCTTTGCCCTATTCCGATTTTTTTGAACGCGCTCAATATCTGACCAAGCTCTGAACTGACTTTGGGTCGCTGATCCGGAGCAAAATGAATTGGTCGGCATACATCCATAGCTTTGTATCCAATGCGGGCGGTATAGAGCCCTGCTCCCACTCCCTGTGCCAGTTTCGTACTCAGCTTTCCTAATAGTTCATTGGTTGATAAGTCGACAAGGTGGTCCGATATAAGTTCGCTGGCGCCTGAAAAAGCGATCAAATGCAGCACCTCTTTCATCAACTGCCATCGCCCCAGCAGTGAGGGTCGTACACCATAGATCTGACTGACCTCATCAAGCATTTTGGCACTGCGCCAGAGAGCCAGCAGCATATCAATAAGAATAAGAGGGCTGACAGCCACCATTAATGCGGTTTGTTCGCTATGTTTGGCAATGCATCGTACCGCAGCCTTATCCAATTCGGCTAAAAATGATGTTGAGAGATATTCCACTGCTTCAGCATCATTATTGTAATCCGGCATTTTCTCCAGGCTGCTCTGCAACATGGCTGCCTGTGGTTTGCCGTCGTAAAGCTCTTTCAATAATTTCAAATAGGTTGCAAACTGCCCGTAGCTTTTTTCACCAACCAGCCTGTCTGACCGGTGTTGTAAATCTGATACCAATACCAGGTCACGCTTGTTTCTACCAAGCTGACGCACAACACTGATTAATAAAATAAGACCTGCAACACCCAGCATTCCAAACGCTGCAGCAAAACCCCAATGCCAGCCTAATAGCTCCTGAAAAGTTTGATAAAACTCCAGACCTCCAATAAATAACAACCAGACAATAATCGTAATGATTAAAGGCTTTAGAAACCTTAGCCTTCCTGGCTTTAATGAAAAGGTACTTTGAGCTTCACTGGATAGATCACCACTGTCTGAAACCAGTGTCTGAGGTTGCTGGAGAGAAACGGTTTCATCCAGTCGTTCAAAATATTGGTCATGTTCTTTCATTAGCACTTATCTCCGATCAACTCCCGAATAACGACATCCAGACGAATATGCGGTAAAGCGCCTCCGTCAGTTAGTTGGAGGTTGGCAGGGGGAAGCAGTTTTCTCAGGCGCCAGCTCTGAAAACGCTGCCAGCCCTGATCATCCGGTAATGTGGAAGGAATATCCGGATGCGCCATAAGCCCGGGTACAGATTCATCATCGTTGATAAACAATCCCTGCAACATGGCTCTGTCGTTTTTTTGATAAATCGTCGTCGCCCTTACCGACGCAGTAGCTTCACACTGCACATCAACCTGCTCAAACGTCGCTTTACGGTAAGCGCTCTGGACGATAGCGGCCGTAAGTGCCCTGACATTCTCATGTTGTTCTGGCAGAACCTGATCAATCTTACTGGCAACAAACAGTACTTTTTCAATACGTGGACTGAACAGACGGGACAACAGGCTATTCTGACCGAACTGAAAACTGTCCAGCACACGGGTTAATGCCAGCTGCATATCTTCCATTGAATATTTGCCGACATTCAGGGCTTTCAATACATCAACCAGTACCACTTGCCGATCAATACCGCTGAAATGCTCTTTATAAAAAGGTTCTACCTGCTCATTAAGATATTGGTTATAGGCCTTTTCGAGTACTTTTATATAACTGTTGTCATCAGCGTTTTTCCAGTCTTCAGGATTCAGCTGCTTAAGCTTTGGAGTCAGTAAGGGTAAAAACACAGGCGGCTTACTATCACCTGACAAAAGAAAACGACCCGGTTGCACCAGACTGAGTCCGGTATCAGGGTGAGAGCATTGCTGCAGGAAAGTAATAAAGCGCTGATGGAGCGATTCAATCAGATCCATATCTGCAATGGCGAAGGGATCCAGTTCAGCCAGTTCAATGAACAAATCACCCAATAATTCCCGTCTTGGTGACTCTCGGTACAAGCTTTGACAGTCCAGGCACCACTGCTGAAAATTCATGCCCAGCAGTGGTAAATCCAGCAACCACTCTCCGGGGTAGTCACGAATTTCCACAAACAGCCTTTCAACTTTACGTGCAGAAAACCCGAAGTGTGTTTTTCTGGGTTTAAGCCTTAGCTCCAGTAAACAGGACGACAGGTTTCTGGTAGATTCAGGCCATTGCTGAACCCCACCCGATAAAGCTTTCTGCGCTTTCGTAAATGGGAAATCCTTCTGCCCGGCTCCATTCATTGAATGCACCTCAACACCCAGTAATCGCCCCTGCAAAGCCGGCGAAAACGCCGGAAGGGTTGCTTCAGGAAAGTGTCGAAGCTGGTGAATCAGGCTGGTAATAAAGGTTGATTTGCCGCTTCCACTGAAACCGGTAACACCAAGACAAACTCGTCGATCGAGCAGTCGATCATAACCCTTATCAAAGGTTTCAGCGGTGGATCGTGCTACAGATTGCAGACTCGCTTTGAGTCTGGATTGAAGCTTCTCTGCCATAGGTTACTTACCGGGAGCACTAAGAGGCTGTTTGAAAAGTATCTGTCCTACTGCGGTCACAGTAACTGGAGGATACTTATCAAACAGCCTCTAACAATGATTTAGCACTCTATAGTATCTTTGTGTGAACAGTACGAAAACCACGGCAGTAAAATTCTGAAATAAAATGCCTCGTACAGAGCTTCAGGTCATTACCCCTTCATCCCAATATGGCTGATCTTTACCAATCTTCTCTATCAGGTACTCGATAAAAACCCTCACCTTAGCTGGCAGATAACGTCTTTCAGGATACACCGCATACATCACCTGCTCAGGCATGCAGTATTCAGGTAACACCTGTATCAACTCACCCGACTTAAGGTACTGACTGGCAACAAATGTGGGAAGACGCCCTATTCCACTGTGTCTGAGCATAGTTTCCACCAGTGCTTCACTGTTATTGACCAGAAAACGTCCGGCAGGCTGAATGTGACTGACACTTTCGCCCTTCTGCAAAGCCCACTCAATGCCTCTATGATAATAGACATAGTGCAGGCAGTTATGTTGATACAAGTCATCCGGTTTTTCAGGCGTACCAAATTCGGTCAGATAGTCAGGCGACGCAGCCAGTATGTTATGAATGGGGGCCAGTCGCCGTGCAACCATTGACGAATCTGGCAGGTCGCCACCGCGAATGGCAAGATCGAACCCTTCCCCGACCATATCAATAACACGGTCTTCCATCATCATTTGGACGGTAATACCTGGGTGCTTTTTCATGAACTCAGACATTAATGGAGCAATATGAAGGCGGCCAAATGATGTGGAGGTAGCCAGTTTTAAAATGCCTGAAGGTTCAGTCTGCAACTCGGTCACTGAATCTTCTGCAGCCTGTGCTGCAGCCACTACTTCAAGAGCCACGGAAAAATACCGTTCACCTGCCTCTGTTAAGCTGATTTTTCGAGTCGTTCGATGAAGCAGCCTCGCCCCCAGATACTCTTCAAGTTGGGTAACACGCTTACTTACTGCTGAAGTAGAGACCTTCAGTTTGCGAGCTGCGGCCGCAAAACCATTACATTCCACCACTTCCACAAAAACAGCCAGACCACTGAGCTGACTCACGGCATTATTTCCTTTTTGTTAACAGTTATTTTCCATTTTGCCCAATTATCAACTTGAAGGAAATGACATACAGTTTTTATAGAACAGTGATCACCAAACGGACACACCATGATATGAACAATATTCTAAAACTATGGGGACTTGGTCTTACTCTGGCAGTGATAGTCAGTCTCTCAAAGGCTTTGACCACATCCGGTTTTCATCCAATGCATATTGCCCTACTCCAGGCCGCAGGCAGTGTCTTTGTGCTGGGTGCATTTGGCCTGCCAAACATAAAGACAACAACCCGTCAGCATTGGCGATTCTTTGCTATCGCATCGTTGCTTGGCTTTACCCTGCCACAAATGATTGTATTTTCTGCTGCTGAAAAGCTGGGTGTAGGCATCGCATCATTAACTTACGCTTTGCCCTTATTAATCACATGGTTGCTTTCACTGGCCTTTAAACTCGAGACATTTAGGTTCAAACATCTTTTTGTACTCTTAGCTGCAGTGTCTGGCACAGCTCTGTACCTGTATCAAGCCGACCTCTTCATTAACACTGCATTGCATACATCAGAGACAGGTTTCTGGCTGTTCATTCTTGCACTCGTTCCTGTCTCTCTTGGAGTAGCGAATATTTACAGAGTGCAATTTTGGCCCGCCAGGCAACCAACTTTGCACGTTGCCATAATGACAAATCTGTTCTCGGCCATGAGCTATATCGTTTTCATGCCCGTTCTAGGTGATCAAACATTACCTTCAAGCGAAATAATGCTGAGTGCCAGTAGTCTCGGATTGATACTTCTGGTTGTTATCCTCGGTGGCATCAATCAGTTACTTCTATTTTCTCTGCATCGAACCGCCGCACCGGTATTTATCAGCCAGATCGGCAGTGTAACAACCCTGTGTGGTGGTTTACTTGGCTTTATTGTTTATCAGGAAATGTACACCGCCCAAACACTGATAGCTTCTTTAATCATTCTGATCAGTGTGACTGTATTCAGTCGTATGAAAATGGCTGAAAAGTCGTCACAGCCAAAACAGCAAAGACTTAATTTAACCGCTGCATCCTGCAGTAAATAGCGCTCATTTACATAAAACCACCCACTCTAATAATTTCACTACTAGAAAGGAAAACCAAATGGACGTATTTACAGCCATTGAAACTCGACGCGCCGTTAAGCATTTTGAACCTGGCGAGAACATGACGAACGAGGAGATAAACAAACTCCTGTCCGCAACCATACTTTCTCCAACGTCGTACAACATACAGCACTGGCGATTTGTGCGTATTTCGGACTCACTATTACGTGAACAGATAAAAGAAGCAGCCTGGGGGCAATCGCAGGTAACAGATGCCGCTGAATTAATAGTACTGTGTGCTGATACCGATGCCTGGCAAACCAACCCTGAACGCTATTTCTCCGAGACCGATGAACAAACACGTACCACACTGCTGGACATGCTCGACAGTTTCTATCGTGATAATAAACAGCGCCAGTATGATGAGACTCTAAGATCCTGTGGCATTGCTGCCCAGAGCTTAATGCTAGCCGCTAAAGCCATGGGTTATGACACCTGTCCAATGATAGGGTTTGATCAGGAAAAAGTTGGCCAGCTTATTCAACTGCCTGATGGTCATATCATCTCGATGATGATTACCATTGGAAAAGCCAGACAACCTGCACACCCGCGGAGCGGTCAGCTGCCATTAGCTGAAGTGTTCATTGAGGATCGATTTTAAAACTGATTTCAAAGTACCTGGAGACACTGTTAAATCGGTGCATTTAAACCAGCAAGTGTGCAGAAACTCGTAATCGAATATTAGATTGTCATTTCCCCGCCTCAGCCCGGGAAATGACATACGAATTCAAATGTCAGGGTACTTACATTACTCATAATGTGTTGCCTGAGTCCTTATTAGTAACAGCTAATCGAATGCTGGAAAATGTGAAATACGGATAAGATCAAGAAGAGAGTCAGGCAGAACTTCTACAGCTTGCTCTGACAGTGTTCTTACTACCAGAGCAGGCTGTATTCGAACAACTATCAGCCAGCTAAAACAGTCTGCAACCAGGGCCATGCCTGCTTCTTACGGCTCAGAGTGTCTGCCATTACCAGCATACTGTCTTCTGAGGCGTGTTCAGCCAGGCGTACTTCCCACTCGCCCTGAAACAACAACTGAGTCGTTGATGTCGATATATTGGTAACCATCAGAGCAGCCAGTTTCAGGCCATCCTTTTCACAGCGAACCTTAAGTTCTTGCTGTAAGTCAGCCATTTTATCATCGGTCTGTTCAAAGCTGGCTATTTCGATTTGCCCAACAACTACTGATTCACCTTCAAATGGGTATTTTTTCAAATCTCGATCGATCAGACTCTCGATACTGAGGCCGTTCAAGTTGGTTTTTACCCGCATCAATTGATCGCAGAATGCTTCGAGATTAATACCCGCTATGTCAGCCAGGTCAGCAGCAGCATCAATATCTTTTTGAGTACAGGTAGGCGAGCGAAAAGCAACGGTATCACTGCAAATTGCACCCAGCATTAGAACAGCCTGGGGGCGAGAAATCTCTACGCTCTCCAATTTGTGCAGATTATAAAGGATGGTGCAAGAGCAACCCACAGGCCAAATCCAGGCTTCCAATGGGTTCGCAGTGGTAATATCTCCCAATCGATGATGGTCAACAATACCTACTATTTCTGCATCTTCTATACCGGCGGGAGCCTGAGACAAATCAGTAAAATCGACCAGCCATACTTTCTGGCCTGCTACAGTGTCGTAGATTGCTGGTGCCTGAACACCAGCCTGCTCAAGAATAAAAGCAGTTTCGCCTGTCACTTCACCCTGGGCTAAAGCAACCGTTTCTTCACCACGGGCATTTTTCAACCACTCAGCAGCAACCAGAGCAGAGCAGATACTGTCGGAATCGGGGTTTGTATGACCAATAACCTGAATCATTGTGTCCTCTTATACAACGCAGAAGGAATAATCCTTTAGGTTACAATACCTTGGTACTGTATCGAATCAGAACAAACCGACTAATTGGGCACCCTGGTAAACATTAAGAGAAATAAAACTTACAACGCCAGCAGCCCATCACCATAAATATTTTCAAGAATGCTGTCTCCCGCGATTTTGGCGATACGATCACCATGAGAAACCAGAGCATCACGCTGCCGGGAAAATAACAAGCCTGAGCTTCGGGCAACAACTGGCAGTCGACCTAAAGAAGGATCATCAGCATCAAGATCCACTATATGTGCAATCGTCTCATCTTTGGTAACAGAGTCACCCAACTCTTTTTCCCAAACAACGATTCCAGAAGCAGGACTACGAACACTATCAACAGCAGCCAGATTACTTTGATGAATTTTCACCTCAGGTGCTTCAGAAGTAACTCCGTCAATAACACCTCGACGACTCAGGAATCGAACAATTCCCAAAGCATCGGATATAGCCAAAGAGTCACTGACATCCGACTGACCACGAAGCTCAAGCGTCACAGAGTGGCACCCTGATGGGATTCCAGATTTTTCGACCGCCAGCCATGGTTTGATTTGAGCCGAATCAAAAGGGTCTCCCTCTGGCATATCTTCAATCAGTAAAACCGGGCATGCCATGTCATAAGCCAACTCAAGACTTTCTGACAGCTGCTTTTTATTACAGTAAATATGAGGTAATGCTTCCGAATCACAATGAACATCCAGAACAATATCTGAATCAATCGATTCCGAGAGTAAAACAGCCTTGAGTTCGTCAAGCGGTGTCATTTTTGGCAGCAAATTTGCACCGGTTTTCAGCGCCTTTTTGATGGACGCCTGTTTCTGCTTTATAGAGGCTTCCGGTTTGATATTCATGACAGCTTCTTCAGCCATTACACTCAGGTCAGGCCAGTTCCGGTTATAATTACCTTGACCACTGAATGAGTGCCTTCCAAGAACAACACCGTTTACCCGCTGATCCATACCAATAGGGTTTGCATAAGGTACAAGGACAATCTCACCCTTTATTCCATCGTTTTGTTCGACTTTTTTCAGAACGCCGATCAGGTGCTGTAATGTCAGCAAGCCAGGCCATTCATCAGCATGAAGAGCTGCCTGAATATAAACCTTGAGACCAACTCCCTGCTGACCAAATCGATGAATTTTTAAATGCCTTTCAGTACCTGGTGTAGGTGATAGAAGAGGTATTTTTGAAACCGTATGAGTCATTATCTATCCCATAAAATCAAATGGCGAAAAAAGAAACAAACGACATTAGCACGATTGTGATGTTTTTCATTCCGATAGCCATCACTCTTTAATGCATCACTAACGCATCACTGCTGAATCATGAACGCCTCTGGTTCCGTGCTTCCAAAACTCTACGTATGGTTGCTTTTATATCAGTGACTATCAACTCCACACAACCATCCCTGAAATAAACATATAAATGTGAATTGATTAGTTCTCTCCCATAGCTATGCTTTTTCACACAAGGCATGTTAAACACGGCGGTCAAAAATACAAATATGGGTTCTAATTCTCCAGACAGTGGTCTCTATTGTTTTATTTTGATGCTTCAATACCTTCAACAAACAGCTGACCCTGAGGCCTTATGGCATGAGTTTTCAACCAAGGAAGGTCGCTTTGATTCGACAGCTATTCTCAGAGCAGCAAAAAAACTGAAAGTTAAAGCCAGAAAAATAAATATAACTCCAGATCGAATTGAGTACTTCGACTTTCCCTGTATCGCCATTAGCAACGATGGTGAATTTTTTATTATTGCAGCGATTCAAGACCAAAAAGTATTGATTCAAAAAACCGATAAAACACCTGAAAAAGTAACAGAGGAGGAGCTGTGGCAGCAATGGTCTGGCGAAGTTATTTTATTAACCCACCGCTCAATTCTGGCAGGCAGTAAAAGGAAGTTTGATCTCAGCTGGTTTCTACCCGTACTGGTCAAGTACCGTAAGGTGATTCGAGAGATTCTTCTTGCATCTCTGGCACTACAGATATTCGCCCTTTTCACTCCTATTATCTTTCAGGTCGTCATGGACAAAGTACTTGTTCACCACGCTCTGAAAACACTGGATGTGCTCGCCGTCGGGCTGCTGATACTGATCATTTTTGAAATCACTCTGGAAGGTCTGCGCTCCTATCTGTTTGCACACACTACCAGCAAAATGGATATCGAGCTTGGCTGCAACCTGTTTGACCACCTCCTTAAATTACCTCTGGCTTTTTTTCAGAGCCGACCTGTTGGCCAGATTGTTCAACGCGTTCGTGAACTTGAAAATATCAGAGCATTTCTAACAGGTAATACCTTAACCGTTCTTCTGGATATCCTCTTCAGCTTTGTCTTCTTCGGAGTTATGTATCTTTATTCTCCAAAACTAACCTTAATTGTTCTCGCCTCCATTCCTTTCTATATCCTGATTTCCGTTCTGGTCACTCCGGAAATTCGTCGCCGTACAGAAGAACGTTTTCAGCGAGGTGCCGCCACACAGTCGTTCCTTACCGAGTCTCTTACCGGCATGGAAACAGTGAAAGCAATGGCGGTGGAACCCAAGATCAGGCAACGCTGGGAAGAGCAGTTATCCGCTTATGTTAAAGCGACATACCGCAGTAGCATTCTGGGAATCTATGGCGGCCAGTCAGTACAGCTGGTCAGTAAAGTCGTTACCATGCTGTTGATGTGGCAAGGAGCCCTTCAGGTGATTGATGGCAATATGACGGTCGGTGAGCTGATAGCCTTTAATATGTTTTCCGGTCAGGTCGCGGCACCTATTTTAAGACTTGCTCAACTCTGGCAGGAATTTCTTCAGTTCCGTGTTTCTATGGAACGGCTCGGTGACCTCTTAAATACCCAGACTGAACCTCTACAGGGAATGAACCGCCCTTCTCTGCCTAAGCTTCGCGGGGAGATAGAGTTTCGACAAGTTATTTTTCGTTACGAGCCCGGTCGGCCAGAAGCACTTCGAAACCTCAACCTGATGATCCCTGCGGGCCAGTCTTTAGGCGTCGCCGGTTTGTCAGGTTCGGGTAAGTCAACACTGATGAAACTTATCCAGAGGCTTTATATACCTGAGCAGGGACGAGTATATATTGACGGTAATGACCTGACACTGCTCGACCCTGCCTGGCTGAGGCGACAGATCGGTGTGGTTATGCAGGAAAATATTCTGTTTAACCGTACCGTTCACGATAACATAGCACTGGCTAACCCTTCTGCCTCCATGAACCGCGTTATTGAAGCCGCAACGCTGGCCGGTGCCCATGAGTTTATTCTCGAATTACCTCATGGTTATAACACTGAGCTTGGAGAGCGGGGTATTGGTCTGTCAGGTGGGCAGTGTCAGCGGATTGCCATCGCCAGAGCCATTTTAACCAACCCTGCGATACTGATCTTTGATGAAGCAACCTCTGCACTGGACTACGAGTCAGAACGAATCATCCAGCAGAATATGAAGAAAATCTGCGCTGGACGCACCGTTATTATTATCGCTCATCGGCTTTCTGCAATAAGAGATTGCGACACCATTGCCGTTATGGATAAAGGCATGATTATTGAACAGGGAAGTCACAATGAGTTGATTACAACAGACGGTCGATACGCATCGCTCTGGAAACTTCAGGCCAGAGGAGATACCAGCCATGCTTGATCGTATCAGCAAAGTACGAGATATCTGTCGCGCTGTTCTTAATAAAGAGAAAGCAGAGCCTCTGCTTAAACGACGAAAAAACGAACTTGAGTTTCTTCCAGCCAGCATCGAGATAATGGAGAGCCCTCCTTCACCAGTTGCACGAACGATGGCACTTATTCTTGTTGCGATTGTCCCCATCGTTCTGCTCTGGGCATGGCTCAGCCTTGTTGAAACAGAAGCCATTGCTGAAGGGGTTGTTATACCGGAAGGGAAAGTTAAAACCATACAGGCACTGGAAATTGGTAAGGTAAAAGCGATTCATGTACGTGATGGGCAAAGAGTCAAAGCCGGCGATCTGCTGCTGACTATTGATCCAACAGCTACAGAAGTAGACGTTCGGCAGGTAGAGGAAGAACTGGCAACAGCAAGACAGAACAGCAACCGGCTGGAGTTGCTGTTAACGGCACTGGAAGGTCAGCATAAACCGGGCTATAGCTTGCTTGAGAGTACATTTAAAGACACTAAAGTCAGTACAATCAGACGACAGAATCATATTCTCCAGCACGAGTATCAACACTATCAACAGGCAATGGAACAGTTAAAGCAGACCAGACTGCAGAGACGGGCAAATATTGAAGCCGTCAAAGGTACAATAACAAAACTCAATAAAGTGGAATCTATTCATACTGATATGGAGCAGTCGGTTCATCAGTTATATCAAAAAGGCCATGCATCAAAAATTGAATGGTTGAAAGCTAAAGAACAACGAATAGAGACGGAACAACAATTAATCATTGAGCAGGAAAAACTGAAAGAAACCATGGCCAGTCTTGCTGCAGCAAACAGTGACTTAAACAGCTTCAGGGAAAATTTTTTTAAAGAACATAGAAAAGAGCTGAAGGAGGAAGTTCAAAAGGCGGAAGTGGCGGAACTTATTTTACGTAAAGCGAAGGAACGTGATCAGAACTTTTATTTGCGTGCGCCTGTTTCAGGCACTGTTCAACAGCTGATCATAACAACCATCGGCGGTGTTGTGGAACCGGCACAGGCGTTACTGAAAATTGTGCCTGAAGACAGCGTACTTGAAGTTGAAGCAAGTGTGCTTAACAAGGATATTGGTTTCATACAGGTTGGACAGAAAGTTGATATTAAAGTAGAAAGCTTTCCCTATACGTATTTTGGGCAACTGGAAGGGGCAGTAGTTTCAGTATCGAAAGATGCTGCCGTAGGTGAAAATGGTCAATTGACTTATCCTATTCGAGTCAGCCTGAAAGAAAACCAACTCAGTGTTCATGGCCAGAAGAAATCAATTCAGGCAGGGATGACTGTTTCTGCTGAAATCAATATTGGAAATCGATCTGTTCTGGATTTTTTTCTTTCTCCACTACGAAAATATAAAGATGAATCACTTAATGATAGATAAACGACAGTTACATCATTAAAGATGGTGCCGTATTATTTTTAAATAAGTTAAATAAATAGAGCCATATATTTAAAGCTGCACAAATCAATTCAGCGACTAAACTAATTCAACAACCAACATAAACAATCAAACTAAATGTCATATTTTGATTTAGCTCGTTTATCATTCAATCGTCATAAAACAAAAAACATGAAACAAATGACGACAACTGCATTCTGCATTCTTCTTAATGCACCATTAATTTATGCTGATACTTTTTCAACCCACCCTGACTTACTTTCTTATCAGTTTCGCTTCACTTCAACCAAGCAACTCAACCCTACCATAAGAGCCTGGCTTAGCGAAGCAGCTCATATCGAGAGAACCGCCGAAGGTGATCTTGTTATTTCCAGTCCTATAATGTCCGGTGTTATCGTACTGGGAACCAACACAAGTTCAACTTTTATAAAACAACTGATATCTGATCAGACACCGGGAATAGCCAGTCTTCAGGGCGCTGCAGGCATAGCAGCATCAGTCAATGACCTGGCTATTACTGCAAGAGCAAACAACTCGCTGATCATATGTAATATTGCTAACGATGATTATTGCAGCACCAGTCAGGTCTACCCTGCTTCAACCAACAACTTTCAATTCAATGCCCCCAACAGTGTCGCTATTGGTCACTTTAATCAGGGGATGATGGTTATGAATGCACTTGACCACCAAATTTATTATTTTCAAAAAAGTACCGGGTTCTGGCATTTCAAACAACGTATTGAAGACTTTTCTGAGAACAGTTACGACCACGTGTCAGGTCCAGGTGTTGACTCAAGGGTTATCCTTACAAAACAGGAACCCCGCTGTTTTTTTGCATCGGATTATCTCAATAATGCCGTTGTATCAGGTCATTATGATCAAGCTTCCAGCGCCCTGCTTTTGGATTCTTCATTTACATCAAACACGGATGGCTATGAAAGACTAAGAGGCCCTGCACAAATTACGATTGATTCAGATAATCAGTATCTTATTGTTCCAGGGCAACGGGGAAGCGCTGTATTTATATTTTCCGTAACTGAACAGTGTGCTTTGAATCTTGAACAGGTGCTGGCTGATAGTACTATAGACGGCGTAGAGATTTATAACGGTCTCAATGATGCTGTCATCAATAAAGACCCTACTGATGAATCACTGTATGTTTTTCTTACCAGTGCCGTAAGCGACAGCATTACTATTCTTATCAAACGGACAGGGTTTCCCTGGAAATTACAACAATACCTTGATAAGAAGATGCTGGGATTCCCCGAAAACTTTATTGGTCTGGTCAGCCATGCTGATATGTCTGAAGGTGGTGAAAGCATCACAGCCGTTGCATCCAGCAGCGAAGACCTTGTTGTTGTCTCTCATTTTTCCTTTCCTCAATTTTCCGCCCCCATGTACATTTTTTCTCCAGAGGGGCTCGAATCTGGTCAGGGTCAACAAGTCGTCGGTAAGCTTGATATCAGTAATCCGGAATCAAGCCAGCCATTAATCATATTGCTTTCTATGGACGAAAATCACCCTTTCCAAATAGCTGGCAATAATATTGAAGTCTCACAAGACGCTTTTGAAAAAATAAATACAACATCAAACTGGAATTTTACGGTAACAGCAACCAATCAACAGAACCTGTCT
The DNA here is from genome assembly GCF_009653635.1 of Endozoicomonas sp. OPT23. Lineage (GTDB taxonomy): Bacteria > Pseudomonadota > Gammaproteobacteria > Pseudomonadales > Endozoicomonadaceae > Endozoicomonas_A. The sequence goes on from NZ_PPFD01000007.1 coordinate 18,850, forward strand.
AGCACTGTTCCTATCACAGTCGAAATTTTTGTGGACACACCTTCCTCAAACGACAATCAATACCTTTATGCACTTACAGTACTTGTTATTCCAGCAGCTATTCTGGGAGGTCTTGGTATTATCGCACTTAAAAATATATATTCAGATAAGACAGATTCAAAAAATCTGCAACAACTTTCTACTGATAGCGATGGAGCTCATCAGGGGTCAACTGAGTTGCAAGCCGTAGTAGTAATACCGCCGACAGGTTCTGATGATTGCTGTACAGAAATTAGGGAAACAACGATAGGTGACAACAACTCGCAAGAAAATCAGAATAGCGCAACAGAAACGCCCCCCGAAGCTGTCATAGCCGAAGATCAGTTAGCTGAAAGTCCTCAGACGCCAGAACAAGCGAATTCTAGAGTAAAATATCGCACTCCACGTAAGGAAGTTACCGATGAAATAGTCGAAAACGATACTGACGAAAGCACCGATGAAGAAGTTGAAATGGATTCAACCGGTGAGGTAGAACAGGTGTTTGCTGAGGCGAATCAAGCCTCACCGATTGCTCAAGAACCATCGCAATCACCTCCATTAAATAGAAATAGCAGAGCACGACATTCTCTACAGCAAAGACTTAGTAACAGTGCCATTAAGCCTGAAGTCGATCGCCTCCAAGAGGCCATCGCCATAGAAGAACAAATTAGAGAAATCTTTATCCCTAAACCTAGAACAAGAGCTTACTCTGAACCTTCACAGAAAAAGAGAAAGCCCAATCATCAATAGAACAGGTGTCCAGATCATAGGTCTACCTTCAGCTGAGTGAGTTGTGTCAACCGTAGCGATAGGCACTTCAGTCAATGCCTGTTGAACAGAAGACACTATAGCCAGCGCATTAGACTGTTTGCTTACCATAAACAGGGACTCTGTCTGATTATTCAGACATAGATCCGATACATCAGAAAGTACATCATTTTCGTTATTACTACTCCAGGAAGCGGTATGCTGCAAAAGTCCCTGGGCGGATATAGAAAAATGACTCAAGCCATTATCCACTTTCACACTCAACTGTCCGTTTAATAGCCAGATATCTTTTGGGTTTTCAAACGGCTTAATTGTTAGTGTCGGAAAAAAAAGTTCTGAATCTGTCACTGCTTCTGAAACAACGCCATATCGAGGTACCATTCCACTCTGAGAGACCTCCAGAATCAGCAAGCCACGGGTTAACGTTACATAGAGGTAGTTTTGGGGTGGGGCAAAAACCATGCCTTTGGGTTGTTGTATCAACTCATTAGACTGACTGGTGTAGGAGTGAGCGAGCCGCCACTGGTGTGTACTGATACTGTTTTTAAACGTTACAAGGGCATTACCCCTGGTACCTGATACCACCAGTAATTGATTATTCGGATGAAAAGCTGAACGACTGGCCCCCATTAACCCTGCAGCGTCGTCGGTATCATATATTTTTTGCAGCATCAATGTTGAGTCTGTTTTATTAAAGCTGAACAGCATGACGTAACTTCCGGATTCAGACGTGACGGCAATGTTCAATCCATCATCTGATACAGAAAAATGGCTAAAACTGCCAAACTGACTCTCTTCTCTTTTATAAGTCGATACCCCGCCCCACTGGCCTTGTTCACTTTTTGTTTCCACCTTTATAGAGTCAGGACTGAGAAGGTATCGATAGACACCACTCTTACCCTGAACAACCTTATAGCCTTCTGACCACAGAGATACAGAGCTGTGGGTCCATGGCTGAGTTAATCGGGTTTGATTGAGCGCGACATCCACCAGGTGGCCGCCTAACGTATAAACAGTGCTACTGTTCTCCTGACAAGTGACAGATGCTGGCTGATTGATATCCACCAGTTCACCATTGATTCCTGATACGACAGAGCCCTCCAATGTTCTGAATTCAAGCTGATCCAGAGTGTGCTGAAAAAGAATGTCGGTTTCTCCAGCTGCAATGGGAGATAGAAAAACCAGCACACCCGAAATAAACGTCGCTGTTTTTATACTGCTCATGAGAACCACCTCACTGCCCTGAGATAATGGAAGAAATACTGGTTACGTAAGTGTTGAAATTCGCAGGTATCAATGTGTCTGATGGAATAACACCACCACTTATATTCAGGAACTGGTTAGTCGCCTGAACCAGCAGTTCCAGATTTGCATGGGTAGGAATGGCTGACCCGTTTGCCTTCAGGTATTCCACAGGCCTGATGCCAGTCAGGAATGTGCTATTCAGTGCCGTGTGATGATCGGCAAAATCCTGATCCGGCATAACGACCTGCTCGAACAGGTTCCCATAGGTATTGATGAATGAGTTAGTCAGGGTAAACTGGTAAATACCATTCGCCTTGCTGTAAAGAACATCGTAAAACTGTATACCGATACCAAATTCAAGATAGCTGTTTGACTCAAAATTCAGCAGGAAGTCAGTGCCGCTGTCTCTCTGATAAACATGGGTAAACTGCTCACCAGACAGGTTAATGACCATATCCGTTGAACCCGCAGGATCAACGATAGCGATACCTGAATCTCTATCAATACGCAGATAGTCAGGGCCGTTTGAGCCTCTTATTTCAACCGTATCGGGGCTGTTCCAGTTGAAACGAAAGACAGACGTCATTCGCCATCTGAGCTCTCCGTCAACCGTAATTTCCTGTGCTTCCAGATCAACCAGAGCGTCATTGCCAAGACGCTGAGTCATTTCAAAATTATCATTTGTCAGTAGACACACATCCTGATCACCGCCACTACCACTGCCGTGGCCTGTGTCCATGCTGTTTCCAGACTCGGTTTGAACCCGGCTGACAGGTGTTGTCGAGGGAGTGAATGCACTCATGGTCCTTGATACACCTTGATCTGCTGCGACAGTGGCCGATGGCAAAATAGCCGATGAACCATTGAAATCGGGAATGCATTGTTCGATTTCATACCATTCAGGCAGGTTATCAAAATCAAAAAAATCATTGGAACGATCACTATCTTCCGAGCGGCTTATCTCTGCAGCAACACTCTCTGGTGTTGGCTCAGGGGTTACCATAATGCTGGTTGATGAAGCTTCTGGCAGAGGATCGGTGTAAGTGGCATCCGGGAAATCAGGCTCAAACACACTGCTGCTTGTGCTGATTGAACCTGAAAGCTCAACTGGCAAACTGCTTAATGTCTCTGTTGGTACGGGAAGATCTGACTGCGTCATGACAGTCTCGGTAGCTGTTGGCTGAGGCATCACTTCAGTCTGTGTAACGGACAACCTTATACTCTCAGCGGGTAACTCTGTGGCGACCGGTTCTGAAGAGGCTGTTGGTGTAATCTCAGGCTCAACAGTAGAAGCACCGCTGAAAATACTCTCACCATCTACATCATCCGGGTTGTCACCACTGCCTACGAAACCATCTTCCGGAATCGACATGGTTTGGCTAATGGCAATAAACTCGGCAACAGACAACAACTGTCCGTTAACGGTCACCTGATCAGGAGCACACCCTACTGAGTTGATAATATTGAGGCTATCTTTTACATAAGCTGTTTTGAGTAAATAGCCATTCCATGACTGCTGCAATAATTGCACCGTCACAGCGCCAGCAACAGTGCCTGTCAGCGTTAGCTGGCCAAGCTCTCCTTGAAACACGTCAGTGGCATCATTGCTTCCGGGAGCAGCACCAATATAGTTATTGGCTCTGATCTTTTGATCAGGCGCATAAATGGTACCTTCAAAGAACAGCTCACTGTTCTGGTAAAACTGAATCATCTGTTGACCATTGATAACCATGGTCATACGAATAGCAGACCCTGACTGGCCGGTCGAAACCTGCGAAAAGAAGTCGTAAACGGTTATGTCAGAGTTCTGCAAGCCTCCACGGCTTTGAATAAACACATCCTGATAATTGGTGTCTATCCAAATGCCATCACTGTCCGAGTCACTGAATTCGAACATTCTGGCTCTGGGTACCCCACCTGTTGATGCAGCTGACTGGGCACTGTCCGGCCTGACAACAACTGACAGGGTCATATCCGAGCCGCTGACCGCATTGGTTATCACACCATAATCAGAACGCTCATTGAATAGCCACCGAGGTTGCCCGGAACGCATAACGACTTCAGTGGTATCACTAAGCACTACAGAGTGAGGTTCAGCCTCTGCCTGCCCATCTCCTGCTCCACTGGATCTTGAACTGTATCCTGTCAATGGTCGGTATTGTTCAACCATAACCGCTCCGGCAGATCGCCAGTCAGGCTCAAGAGAAAGTTCCAGGCGACTGAAATTATTGTCCGAACCTGCACAAATGACGGTTGCATTATTCTCAGAGTCTCGTGTGTCCAGTACCAACTGACCGTCACCCTGAACAACAGCATGGCTCTGACTCTCTGCAGGCTCCCAGCTGAGCAACCCGGCAGTAACACTGATATGAGCTATTGACGATGGTGTTTTTAAAAAGCCTTGTGCATCACTTTGCCATTCAATCTTTTCAAAGTTACGGATTCTGCCAATAACCTGTTCTCCGTAAAGAACCTGCTCGTTAACCGCATCAACTTTTATATCTGCTTTCAGATGGCGCATGATCAGGGAATCAATCCCATCTCCTGCATCAACTGCATGCCACTCCAGGTCATTAGCAATAAACTGGTCATTGCCTTCACGGGTAAACAGCGCCATCCCCTGACCATTAGAGACATAATGGTCAGCACTGTCACTGCCCAGTTGAATGAAACTATCTGTTCTTAATGGTTCACCGATTGGAAGCTTTTCAATACCAGACGTACGCTCGAAAGCAAACTTCACACGCAACTGCTCAAACCACAACGGGCTGCCAATATCAGGCTCTGAAACGGATTGTTCAGGCAGTCGTAATTCCCCTATACCACTGACAGACCCTGAACCTGATGCCGACTCACTGCTGAGACCCGATGCAATCAATTGCTGCCGGGTTGACCAGGCAATAAATTCCAGTTCAGCGGCAGTAAAATCGTCTTGCTGTGTTGAATCAAGCCTTAGACTCAACGGAGTCTCCTGTTGAAACTCTTTATAGTTGGTCCAGGTTAACGGAAGCAGTGAGCTCAACCGCGCCAGTGGGTCATCCAGTCTCATGCTGAAATACAAAAGAAGATCCTGACCAGACGGCAAAAGCCTGGTGTGGTCAAGCTGCCCTCTCTGCAGCCAGTCTACTGCGTCAGGGAAAAAGAGCGTTTTTTTCCAGACGGCATACTTACTGGTCAGCTGGTTAGCTGAAATAATACGTTCAATAGAAGTATCCGTGGCTGGCGAGAAGTAGTCTTTAACCAGTAGCGAATCATTAATGGCTTCAAGAGGGATTGTCAGACTGTCTTCATCCTGACCGATGCGATAGATAGCCAGATCCTGTCTGTCTTTACGATAAAGTAACTGACTCTCCCAGTTCGCATCGACTTCGAGTGTGTCTTCCCTGCCTGGTGCAGAAGACAGTAATGCGATTCCTCCGCCCGCCGAGAATCGATAATTATTGCTGAGTCGGTCGATGGGGAAAACACTTTCACGCTCTGCTTCGGTATTGCCCAGCTTGCCAGATTGCAATCGTGAGACAATGGTCTTCTTACCGTCCAGAATCAGGTCTTCCATGCCCAGACTGTCTGGCCAGCCATTCATATAGAATCGATCAGGCTGACAATCAGATCCCATCATAACCATTTGCTGGTTACCGGATGACAGCAGCAAAATAACATCAGCAGGAGGGATGAAATCACTGATCACCAGCGATGATACTGTCAGCACTCCATTCGATACACCGCTACCACTTCCGGAAACACTGTAATTCAATGCTCCCACATCACCGGAGCGAGAAAGTCTGCCCCTGCCCAGCTGTACATCATCGAACACCTGCTTCCTGAGCGGTATTGAGATCTGAGTCGACAGTAAACGTCCGTTCTTATACACCTCAATAAGACCCGATGGATTAAAGCTCACACCAAAGTGCAGTGTCTCCGGGAGAGTAGCGTTACCTGACCCAGACGCATCACCAGAATCATTTTCGATAAACACATTATTAACCGTTCTGGTTTCAGTACGCCCTGCCAGACTATCGATGATGGTTATCATCAAAGACTGATTGCTGTCCATTTCAAGGAACAGCTGTTGACCTGAAAATTCACTATTGAGAGAGATCAGTGGCAGCCTGCCTGAAGCAGTGTCATCAGCGTTGAACTCGCCGGCAATAAACAGACCACCGTCTGTTACCAGCTCAGGTAATTCCAGCCACTCCTCTCTGTTACCCAGAACGACCGTGTAACTGTCGGGGAACGTTGGAGCCGGGTGATTACCTCGCCTGTTCAACTCGAGGCTGACCCGTTCGAGATGGGTCGCTTGCCAATGTTGTACCTGTAGTTCTGTTGAACGGATATCTTCCAGATACAACCGGTTAGAAGAATCTGACTGCTCAGTGAACCATATGTCAGCAATTGAACTGTGTCGCAGAAGGATATAATCATGACCCGGGCCAGTATGAACCTTTGCCTTACTGCCCTGAACGGCAAAGCTGTCATGCCCTTCTTCACCATAAAGTTCATACCAGCCTGAGTTATCACCTCGCTCCGGCGCAAGACCATCGACGCTGACCAGGTAATCATTACCTATGGAGGCTCGAGCTATAGGATTGGCATTATCAACAAAGTAGCGTCCGTCCAGCCTTGGATCTGTCTCCAGTTCCAGCTGCAGATAAGAGCGCAGTTGATCACTGGTCAGCACATCACTGGCAGGGCTTTCATCATCCAGAGCACTACCGGATGCGGATCCTGAACCACTGCCAGAAGCTGTAAAACCTGAGCCAGAACGTTCAGTGGTGGTATCAGTGATGCTGAAGTAGGAGAGGTGCTCGGTCAGTGTGCCCAGAAAATGTTCAGTATCAAGGCTGCCATCGGGCCTGAAGTGTCGACTGACATGCTCAAGACTGATAGAAACCAGTGCACTGTCGTTATAATTGATCGCGAGGGTATTGAAGTCATCGCTTAACTGCCAGCCAAGCTGCTGCCTTTCCAGTCCTTCACCGTAAAGTCGCAAAGCATTATTGCTGTCAGTATCACGAATAGAACTGCCAGCAGCATCAATATAGACATCATAAATATCAGCACCAGCCTGACCTTCCATGATATCCACGCCTCGATCGGCAACCATGATGTCCTGAACAGGACTGCCATAGTGGTGATTCATACCCGGACCACCAATGGTTATACTGCCCTGTCCATCCGGACCTACTGCAGAATAAAGGGCGTCATCCCCTTCATTGCCTTTCAGTATCTGGCCTCCGGTAGAGGCGTGTATAATGTCGTTACCCAAAAAACCATCGACCTGACGGACAATATCAGCCAGATAAATCTCATCATCCTGTGACGAAGCGATCAACACTTCGATATCGTAAAGTCTGTCTTTAACAACAGTAGGTCTTGCTGTCGTTTGACCTGTTTCGGCCAACCTGAAGAATGTCAGCCCTTCAACACAAGGAGCATCGCCGCCGCCAGAACCTGACATTTCATTGCCAGTCAGTTCCTCGACACCATTCTCATCAATGCATGCTCCTCCGGAATTCAACTCAATCAGTAAACCGTAAAAATCAGCCGTTGCTCTAGAAAGACGACGATAGTCTACAGAGTCAGTGCCCGCACCACCGTGAGCCACCGCTGTACCTTCACTGGCCAGAATGAGAGCATCATCACCATCATTGGCATAAAGCCTGTCATCCGTACCACGGGAAATGATCAGGTTGGAGTCATCGTTACCACGAATAATAAACGGATGATTCTTTGGGCCAATAAAATTACTAAAATGACGAAGCCCCAGTACAGTCCCTCCGGTATTGGCAATGCCAAACAATAGCAGGTCTACATGCAATGACCCGGTCAGTGCCAGATCAAAAACAAGGGTGTTACTGCCACTGCCTCCATCATACCGGGCGCCGTTACCCCACTGGCTGTTGATGACCACCGTATCGTCTCCCCCGGCCATATCAACAACATCTGCACCACCCGCTGGTGAGTAATATTCGTCACGGTCATCACCGGTGTAGAGGTCATTACCAGGTGTTCCAACAATATGTTCAATGCCCGTAAATCTATCGGTAAACTGCCGTCTGTGCTGGTGATCCCGGCTTTGCCAGTGATGAACCACAGTGCCCTGACTGTAGTCGACATCAATATGCTCAAGATTCCAGTAGATAAAGGGATACCCAGTATACGAAAAGTACGTCTGGATATTGTTATATAAAAGCAGGTCATAGCCCGGGCCCGCAGTAATATTGCCATCGCCAAAGCCGGGAACAAACTGGTTTGAGCCCCCCAGATCGACCATTTGATCGTTACCACCGGAACTGATTAATACCGTGTCTTCATCAGCATTACCGGTCAACTGATCGTTCCCTGCTTTGCCCAGAACAACGCCAATACCTCTGATATCAGTCAGGTCCAGTGTCGTATCTTCATGTCTGATAGCAAAGCTTGTTAACGGTGAGCGACAGGTTTCGGATAAAGGCGCAGGTGTCTGTTCAGGTAAAGGCGGAAGCGTTGAGTGAGGATTTGGTGCGGGCTGACGGGTGCTGAGTATCGGCGTCAGAATTTCTCCACCTCCGGCACTCCGAACATCCACGTCTATATTACCCAATAGTTCCGGAAGGTGATCTGCCATTACGGCATTACCAAGTTTGAAGTCCGGCCAGTGGATGACCTGACCAGGCGTTACCCAGCGCTCTCTGCTAACAATTTCACCACCTGTCTGGAAGTTAAACCTGGCAAAATAGCTGTTTTTCACCGTACATGTGAACTGGTTGAGTAACTCGCTATTGAAATGTAAACCTGCGACCACGCTTTGTGAGTGGCAATCAATGGCTTGTTCTGGTTTTTTACAACTCAGATAGGCAATGACACTGAGTCCCGGATATTCACGATCCCGGGAACCTGTATAGCCTGCAGGGCAGCCGCTGGCTGTATACGTTACGCTCCGCTGACCGTCTCCCCACCCTTCAGCAGAAGTGACTGTAATGGTCTGAGCGCTGATATCGATAGCAAGATTGAGTACTTTCTCACGATCCGGTGTCTGGCAGACAGTTGAACTGCCAGACTGGAATCTGTAGCGATAAAAATCCCGACTGATCTGGTAGCTATGAACGCTGCTCATCACCCGGTTGCGAAGCAGCGACGATGATTGAGTTTCACAGACAAAATGGTGACCGGTATTGGATGAGCCCTTGATGATCAACTCATCAGAACCTGTGCCGCAATGAACCAAATGTTGTCCACTCCCCAGAACAACACGGTTTTTACCGGACCGCAGCCAAATCGTTGTCTGTCCTCTTTCAGCTATTACAGTATCATCACCACCTTTGACATCGACTGTGTTTGTGCCATCAGTAAGAACAAAAGTAACACTCCGGTCATCACCTATGATGTCACTGTTTGCTGTTCCAGCACCCTGCAGGATTTCGATATCAACCAGCACATCACCCTGTCGTACATCCCGGTTACCAAGATTGACATTCAGCGCTGTAGTTCTTTGACTGTAACTGACGGTATCCGTATCCGAGCCACCATCGACCCAGTAATAACCATTACCCAGAACGGCTCGATCATTACCTTCATTGAGATAAATAATGTTGTCTTCATTACCTGCAATAACAGTATCGTCACCGGCTTTTGCTTCGATTTTATTTCGGTTGCCACGGCCGGAAATAACATTATTACCGTCACTGCCAATGAGCCAGGTTCCGTACTCACTACCAACAATGTTTTCTATATTTCTGATGCTGCCAGAGGTATTCAGCAGGTCGATAAAGGTGGCATAAAATCTTGCCACAGTGCTGCCTGAAGTAGCTGCCCATGACAACAAGTTTTCAGTACTGAAGTAAAACAGCTGCTGCTGGTCATCCCGCATGAAATAAATGCCGTCATGAGAGGCATAAAGCGTGCCGTAATAATTCTCATCGTTTCTTACATAGGCGTATCGCCTGTATGCAAAGGCTGTAACCGTGGTTGTGGATATACAAGCGGGGGGGTTCCTGACACCAAAAAACCTTGCCAGTGCACACAATTGACCATTTCTTGTATCAGTTCTCGATACCTCCCATACTCTGCGCACATTCCCTCTATTACCCGCATAAATATTCCCAAATCTGAACGCCTCAACTTCATCGCCGTCGACGACAAGCAGATCGCCAAACCTGCCTATCGCAAGATGAACCCGCCCCATCACATAATATCGTCGTTCACCAGTAAAGCTGGTTATCTGCTGACGATTATTCTGGTTTGAATTAAAGCTGTAGGAGCCTGTTGGCAGGCCAAATCTGCCGGTTGTGACTGAAGTGAAAGGAACAATGTCAGGGTCATGAAAACGAGTCCGGTCGTATAAAGACAATCCTCTGTTGTTAGCCATTTCATTCCAGCTGGCGATGAAAAATGACTTTGGGTACAGATGAGTAACAAGCCCATACCCGGGATTAGTAATGCGGTAACGATATCTCGAAAAAGGATTTGCCAGCCTACCTCCCCTGAAAGAACTGCTGGCTGTTGCAGAATAGATATCATTCAGAACAAAATTGCTCAAACCTGCCCGATGCTGAGTAACGGTATAACCATTATCTACAAGGTATTCATGCAGAGTATTCGTCAGCTGTTGCCTGCCAAGATCTGCTTTAAACAGATAGTGACCCAGCAAATTCAGGCGATAGGACTGGCCTGGTCGATACGGTGCCGCTATTCCACTTTGAAAGTTGAAGTATGATGCTGGTGTCGGTAACACCAGTGTATCCACATCAGCCCCTCCATCTATATCCGCATAGCCAGTGCCTGGCTGATGGATATCGTTGCCTGGACCACCTCGCTGAACAATACTGTTCAGACCATCGATCAGGCGATCATCACCCTGATTACCTTCCTGGTAAGAACCACCAATGATCGTATCATTACCCCTGCCACCAAACGCTCTGCCTACATCATCTCGTAGTTGGATAAAGTCATTACCACCAAAGCCATAGACCGTCTGGTCGCCTTTGGTCACCTTGACATAATCTGCCAGTGCAGTTCCTTCATGAGTTCGTTCTTCAACAGTGTCATCGAGGATGGCCGCTCCTTTCGTGCCATCGCTGTCAAGTGTCCGGTATACATCTCTTTGAAGAAGTCTAAGGTCCTCTTTGTAGGTGGCCTGATCCAGCAGACTGGACGCATCGAAGAAATACCGCAGCTCCTGGTAACCCTGCTGTGAATAACTACTCGCCAGTCGGTCAACAAAACTGATAAAGGCAGGGCTCTTCAGATAGGCATCCAGATCCTGTCGTGCATTTGGAGGGGGGGCAAACTGAGCAATGATTATCTGAACAATAGCCGTAGCTATACCTATCGCCTGAAAGACAAATGCCAGGGGTGGAAAAGCAAATTCAAAGACCAGACTGGCGCCATCGGCAACAAGACCAATACTGTCCAGAGCGGCATTGACACCGTAAAATACCGCAAGGTTGGTATTACCCGCCTTTCTTGCCGTATTAGCGGCCATCGAGTCACTGACCAGAGCAAAAATGCCAGCGCCTATGGAAAACAGCGTCAGAACAATACCCTGGGCTCGAGCCACATATCGTGAGGTCTTAGGGCCTAGTCTAAACAGTGAGCCAATTGCGCCAGCGCCATGATCTATAGTGGGAGCCAGGAGTCTGTTGGCAGTAGCCGCAAGTCCTGCAGTCCCTCCTACATAGCCAAGTGCAACCCCCGTATAGCCAAGAGCCTTGTTCTCTGATGAAAGAACAGAGTCGTACTTAAGCAGATTAATCAATGACGCCGTACTTTGTCCTATCCCGAACAAAGCCTGCCCCGTGCCTATATGAGTAAAGACTCCTTCTACAATGGGGTGTTCCTGAAAAGCCTGCAGTTTTTTCCAGGCTTTGAGATTACCAAATCTGGTCAGCTGTGAACGAATCCGGCTGGTTCCAAAATTGTTTACCGGTGCTCTCTCACCCAATTCAGCCAACCTGTTGCGCCCAGCTTCAGTATCACCGATTTCACTGATCGCTTTTTGAAAATCCGGGCTTTGTAGCAGAATATCCCTGATTTCTGCAGTATCTGAACCGTAGCCAGCCTCTCCCAATACGCCGACGATATGATCAATCGCTTTTTCAGGCGTTAATCCTCTCTGCGGATTGGTCACCAGTTCAATAAAGGCGTTCTGAACTCTTTCTCGAACGTCTGGAATATCAAGCAGGTTTACAGGTGCAACGGTTGCAAAACGTTGTTGGCTGGCATTATCAAATGCATTTCTGAGGTCCAGGTTCTGCTCGTTGCTGGCGGTTTCCCTTACCAGATGGAAGTCCGTATCCAGCTCAATACTGTCAAGGTGGTGACCCAGCTGATCGAGCTCATCAACGCTCTGTTCAATTACCGGCCGTTGCGTGTTGGTGCCTTCACTCAGGTAGTCACGATTGCCCTCGGGTAATTGAAAACGACTGAATGCTTTTATCTCTTCCTGTACCGCCTGACGACTTATATCTGTAACTATTCTCCGACCGGGTTCGCCATCAGAATCAACGATGGTATAACCAAGCTCTCTTGTACTTATTTCCTGGACAGTTGTCAGACCATCAGCAACCAGTTGCTTGAGCCGCCCCGCCAGCTCTGTCTGACCAGAATCATTCAGTTTTTCCACCAGGTTGCTATAGCTCTTCAGCCGATCCAGCATAGCTCCCAGACCGACCTGACCGCGCTCAACCCTGAACCTGGCGGTATCAGCAAACGATACCGTGCTGGCATCAATCTGTGCTCTGATACGCTTAGGCCTGAGGCTGATAAGAGGTTCCTGTTCCAGTCCTGAAGAAGGCTGAATAACTTCTTTGATCAGTAACCAGGCAGAGGTTGCCACCAGAGCGCCGCCTTCACCATTACCAATTACTGCACGGCTCTGGTTACCCAGTGCGTAAGAAGCATCGGCGGTAATGTGACGATCAAAGTCGACACGAATAGTCCTCGTACCGCTATCAGAAGCGGGAACCTGAAGGCTGTAACTTTGCTCTCCAGCCAGCCCCATCAAGCTGTTAATACGTTGATAGCTTGCCTGCTCTGGCGTCCGATTCGCCACTATATCGCTGGTCAGTGCTTGTAATTCATGCTGCAACAATCTGCCGGCACTGACTGCTCTTGCCTGACGCAATGCATCCCCGGCCGGTGTTGATGACACTGGACGACTGCGATTGTGCTGCAGGAGGTCATTGGTAAAACGGAGTCTTGCCGTTAAGTCCAGTGAGTCTATATGGGCGTTTACTTCTCTGATAATTTGACTTTGTACGCGTGTATCAAAATCAGAGTAAAGCCGATCCAGTATGCCCAGTTGAGCCCTGTTAATCGCTGAGGGTGCTTCTGTTTGAAGCCCTGTCTGCAACAGTGACAACAAACCTTTGGGTGTACTTTCTGCAGCAGACGCTAACTCTGAGAGAGGGCTATCAACACGTTCAATACGTACATCAATGAAATGCCTGCCATCGGGTGCACTGCGAACCTTCTGCCTTTGCACTGAATCTGCCACTACAGGATCTATACGCTGGCTGTTCCCCGGCAGAGCCTGAACCTGACTACTGCCATCGGCATAGTGGATGGATCGATCCGTTGGCAGTTGAAAGGCTCTCCCCTCAGAAACTCTTAACTGAACCGCTTCACTGAATGTGCTGTGAAGCCGGCTTTCCAGCCCAGGCAAGGCATCAGGGCTAATTGACGCTAGCTGATAACGCTCTGCGATGCGACCTAATGCACCTTTCATTTCGGATATCAGTGTCGCCTGATTATACGCTGCCAGCCGTATGATATCGGTCTGCGGGAGTATTGCTGTCACAGCATCAGAGGTTCCTGATGCAAGTACAGCGGGTCTTTCCCCTCTGTCGACCAGCGCTCGTTCAAGTTCCTGATAGATAAACTGGGTAAACAGTGACTTCAGGTAGGCACTGCTGTCGGTGCCTCCAGTCACTCTTTGGGCCAGACTTTCTGCTTCAAACTGGGCACCTTCCAGCAGCCATGGATTGAGCTGCAGGTGCAGTCCCGACAAGGGCTCACCCAAGGTACCGTATTCAACTCTGGTATTGATACGAGTAACAGGTTCAGAGCTGGTTTGTGTTATTGCAACTTCCATGGCTTCCGAGTTCAGTGAGCTGAGTTGCCATCGTGCACCACGCTCTACACCCAAATCCGCACTGACCCTCTGGTTATAACGTGAAAGCCGGCTGCTGAGTGAACTGTCACTTCCGGTTCTGTCAGACAGAGAGGTAGCCAGTAGTTCCCTGGCTCGATAATAATCGCTCTCGCTGCTATAGCTTTCACTTGCTCGTTGCTCGCTAACCAGTCTTAGTCCTTCACTGTCCAGAACGAGTCTTAACTGCGACTGTCCGTTCTCAGCCGGTGTGGCTGACAGCTCAAGCATTCGTCCAATACTTGAATAAGCATCCTGCCCTTCAATGGTCAGCATGAACTGGTGTAATACCTCGTCAAAACCAATGGTTTCTGGTGCCGTGTCAGTCAGTACCTGATTAGCAAATACGGCTCTGTTCAGCCCCTGCTGTTGTGCATAGGTATTCAGTTCGGCAGCGGATGAATTCGCGACCAGCGTTGATAATTCGACAGGGAATGACTCTCCTCCGGGGCGGCCTCGCAGCAGAGTTCGACGTTCAAGCGTCATGGCAGTGGACAGCTGTTCTGCCAAAGTCCGGTTACCGATAAATGATCGGTTCAGTTCCGAATAGGTATTCTGAATGGCCTGACTGAACAAGGATACTTCGGTTGAGCCTGCCTCACTGACTCCTGCGTAGACTCTACTCACACCCTCTTCCAGCTGACCCTTTTGCGCCAGATATAAAAATGCACTGCGATAATCGGCCAGAGTGCCTTCGGCAGTTTCAAGATTATGAGCCGTTCCCGCTACCAGCCTTTGATAGAGATCATCACGCGTCGCTGGTGCAGCGACTGGTTGATACTGCTCGTTCAGGATTATGCGATTGCCCAGACTGTCGGCATCTATAGCACTGAATGGCCAGGCCATTTTAGCCAGATTGCCTGCAGCCTGACTGTCAGCACCTTCATAGCTGATTGAGAGAGCAACGCCGTATAACTGGCTGAGCGTTTTCTGGAAGGTTACACTGCTTGTGTCTGATGCTGTGCCAACGGTGATCAGCACTGAGCTGCCTGTATCTGGAGGTACGTCTATTCGACTCTGGGCCAGTGTCAGGTCAGGCCGTAAACGTACAACCAGCAACCTGCCTTCATTGAGATCCGCTCCGGCCGTCAGGGCACTTTGCCGGAAGACTTCGCTGCGTTGTCCCAGTTCAGCATGACTGAGCTGACGGGCCATAGTATCCAGATCCGCCTGAATCTGCAGAGGCCTTAAAGTACCTCGTTCCTGAGCCAGACTATAACTTTCCGTATCCAGAGCAACGGTCGTTTTCGGTAAGGCATTCAAACGGCCATCAAGCGAAATCTCGAAACTGTGCAGGCTTCCTTCAACCTGAGTTTGTCGATAGCCTGCACCCGATTCAGCAAAAACGAAATCATTACGCTGACCGACCTGAAGAACCCCTGATTGTCCGGATTCCCTCACAACTGTTACCTGATTACGACCCTGCTCACCACTGAAGCTGACCGTCAGCTCTTCTCCTCCCTGAGTCACTGATAAATCAGGTAACAGCTTCAGATCATTCAACTGGTTCAGTCTCAACACGCTTTCAGGCGGTGCAACCTGATGACTGTCCAGACTCATGGTTATTTGCTGCAGACGCCGCTCGGCCAGTCGCCGGGTCAGGAATGTTTCACCCTCGGAAAGGCCTTCAAGCTGTAATGATGGTGAATCAGCAAGCAGTCTGTCTTCCAGATGCTGAAGAGTGTTTTGATCGAAATCAGCCAGACGCTGATCCAGCTCACTCTGTAAGTAACTGTCCTGCTGCTGACTGGCTGCATTGACAGAGCGATTTCTCAATTCACTGAGAAAAACACTGGCTTCCTGTGCTCCAAGAGAGGAGCCCGGCGCACTCTGCAAAAGGCTTACTCTTCCATGCAAGCCTGATGAGGTAAGACTGTCACTGACCAGAGTGACCAGTGAGTTTTCATTATTGTTCACTGCAACCGAGATATAATGGTCGCTGTTTTGCTGAAGTACCGGTAAACGACTGGCATAAGTAAAAGGGTCAAGCGCAAGCAGTTTTCTACTGCCTGTTTCAACCGCCACCAGACTTTCCCCATTCACAGGCAACTGCCTGGCTCTGCCATTATAAGTTTCAAGTCTGGTATCGACAGCCTCAACAAAAACCCGCTGAATCTGACTGAAAAGAGCCTCCTGTTCAAAAGTACCCACCGTTGACCGTTGCTCCGTTAAACCACCATACGACTCTTCCAGAGAGCTTTGGAAGTTGTCATAACCTACCGCCTCAATATGCCTTTTTAGTGCTCGGACCTGATCTTCAGAAAGAATGGCGGTGACAACATCAGCCGTGTCCGCCTGAAGCAGGAATTCATGGGGGATGCCTGACTGCTCAAGCTGGTTTTGCGTCTGCTGGTACAGGAAATGAGTCAGTAACGCTTTCAGCTTGCCCGCTGAAACGGCTTCATTTCCTGAGGTTTGAAGAATCCGGCTGGTCAGTTGTTCCGCGCTGAATTGAGCTTTCCGAAAAATAGTCCGGTTTTCTGTTCGAAAAGAGTAGACCAGGTGCTCTACACCGGAGAAGGGGTCACCCAGTCGTTCATAATGAACCCTGAGATAAAGCGTTGATTCAGGGCTTGCCGCCTGGGTACGCTCAACGACAAAACCGGTGGGTTCACTGGTAACACTCAAACGGTAGTCGGTGTGTTCACCTGCTCCCAAGGTACTATCGAGTCGTCGATTAACCCCTTCGACAAGCTCGGTCAGCGTTGTCTGTTCGTTGAGATCAAGAGCATTTAACGCGACATACAGTTGTTTTTGCATCTCCTGTCGCAGGCTGTATGCCTGTTCTGCCACAGCGGCCTGACTGACTACCAGCCTCAGTGAAGGACTTCCACCTTCACCCTGTTCAAGATAAAGCGTCAGGTGTCTATTACTGCCTTCTGAGCCCACAGACTCTGCCAAAACCAAACGGCTGCCCGACTGAAGTTCTGGAACCCCCGATAACCGTATACCCTCTATAGTCTGCTCAAAGCCTGCCTGAGCAGGTATTGCTGACTGGGTCACAGCATCCGGTAGAGACGTTTCGGTATGAACGACTGGAAACTGGTACTCGGATCGGACCAGGTTTTCGATTCCGGTTCTGGAGAAATCGGTGACCGACGACAAATCAACACCAGCTGCGTTCAGAATGGTTCTGGTCACCTGTTCCAGGCCTGCATCATTACCAACCCCTCTAACTGCTGCAACCGCTTCGAAGAGGTCGGCAAAGACCTGCGTGGCCTGGCTCCGGTAATTGCTCTGCGTCGCTGATGCCGCTTCACCAAGCCGGGGGTCAACATACACCTTTACTACGGATCCTGTTCCTGGAGTTCCGTCCGCTGCTGGCAGAGACGAAGCGCTTGAATACGCTTGAATACGATGACTTCGCCGGGCGGTCAGTTCATGGGGTTCCAGAACCAGCAGTACTTTCAATTCAGCGGGTGGAGTAGTGCTGCCAAGTCGACCATCAATTGCAGAAAGCATGGCAGGCCTGGTTTCACCTGCACTTCCCTGAAGGTATTCAAGCAGCTGTTGCCCTGATGGTTGCTCGAGAAAATAATGTTCGAGGGTATCGACAAAACGCTGGCCAGTAGCCGATAACTGTCCACCCCCCTGATACTCTGACCTGAATACAATACCAACAGTGCCATCGGTAGACGTCAGTGTTTTAAGAGGAGTATCAGGGTTTGCGATTAAGCGTCTACCAGCTTCTGCTGCAGCAACAGCATCAGCGGTACTGCGACCAGAAGTCAGTAGCATGACCTGTGAACGGCCATCTGCGGAATCAGACAGAGGGAGCCCATATGTCCTCACACCATTAACGGTGCGCTCTTTAATATCCGAAACCACCAGCGCAGGCAGAACCGGCAATAACTCATCGGTGCTGGTTAATCTTACTGCAGGGTATTGACTGTTATCAGCGATATGCAGTTGATAAACATCATTCGTCGCACGCTCGACCGCTATCGTTCTGATTTTTTCACTAAGACTTGCTGGCAACTGAACAGCATCTGCGGTTGGAGGTGTATCACTGATCGCCTGAAAGACTCTGGTAACACCAGTATCCCTTGCCGTAACACCGGAACTGTCGCTGCTTTCAACTCGATAAAGACGAGCATCGTATTCAACCAGTTTCAGACTACGAAACAGGCTTGAACTGTCTGTGTCACTGATATCTGAAAGTGGGATTTGACGATAAGGGCGAAGCTCGTCTTCCATCAGCAGAAAGCTACCGCCACAACTGCCGCCAGCCGCCCTACTACAGCGCAAACCTGCACCGAGGCCATTCTGTGGGTTGGCACCATCTGAGGGACTGGCTACTTGATAGGCGCTGTCAACATAACCGGTACCGTCAACAATGGCATGTCCTATTCTCTGGTCGTCTACCAGAACTCTCTGCGCTGAATTGCCCTGATCACCAAGCTGGACATTGTCAGGCGCTTCAATGGGAGCATAGGCGCGATAAGGTCTGTTACTGTCATCGCGAGGAACCTCGGCAACACCATCAGCGCGCCCCGCTTTAGTGGCTTCAGCCCGAGCCAGAGAGACATAGCGAGTCAGGCTTTGCCTGAGAGAAGCATCTGTTGCGGTTCGGTTTCTCAGCACCACCAGGTTTTCAGAACCGACAGCTGACCTGATAGCTCTGGCCTGATCTCGACCGCCGTTACGCTGTTGATCGACAAGCTGTCTGGAAAATGTCTCTAACTCTGGAACATCACTACTACTGGCAACAAATTCAAACGCCCGCTGGTAGGCTTTCTTTGCAGTGGCAGTATCCTGCCCTGCGAACCATTTGATGGCATCTTTGAAGTCTGCAGCTGAACCGCTTCTTTCATAAAGTCCATGACTGCCTCTGCCAACAAACTGATGATAGAGATCATCAGCTGATGGCAGAGCGACTTTGTACTCATCAGTCAGCTCAACAGTACCTCTTTCCTGCACCAGCAAAGCACGGTCTATTTTCAAGCCTCTCAGCAACAATCCCTTTACACTTGTTCCTTCATTACCCGTTTCAACTCCGTTGATCAAAGCCAGTCCGTACAACTGACTGACCGCTGCATCAACACTGCTGACCGGAATGGTATGAATATCCCGGGTACCTATTGCCACCCTGTATGAACCTGATGTTTCATCGGGAGTGAGACTCAGGTGAGAATCCTTAAAGTCCTGATCAGGAATCAGTTCAATCTCAACAGTGCGTCCCATTGAAAAGTCGACATTCTTTCTTCTGCCCAGTAATACCGTTTCACGACGGTTACCACCTGTAGTGCCATCAATAAAAAGCCTTGAGATAGCCTCAACATCTTTCTGGACATGCCCATCTTGCAACTGGTTTGATTCCCAAAGTTGACGATACTTCTCAAGATCGACGATCATTCGGGTTTCAGGAAATGATGCCTCCTCCCCCTCTTTACCTGTTAACTGAAGAACCTGAACATCGTAACGGCCCGCTTCCTTGATATAGCCATTACCCTGTCCGTCGGAAGGAATAACAGGGTTCTCACCATTACTGTCCTGACGCAAAAAGCCTACGCCCTGCTCAGGTAAGCGAAGGTTACTGTCATCAGCAATCCCTATTGATAGATTCCCTGGATCATTGACACGATCCAGGCCTGACTCTCCTACACCCAAAAATTCATTAAAGCTGGTTTCAATCCGACTACCATCAGGCAATGTAATTTCGAACGTTGCATCAGGAGTCCACTGACCAAGGCTTGATAAAGCAGTCAATGTTGTCTGGTCAATAGGTCGTTGAGCTCTGATATCAACCTGAAGACTCTTGACTCGCTGCTCCATTAAACCTGTGATGACAGGACGCAATGACTCCCTTATATCAATATGATTGGACAGTTCATAAGACTCACCTAAATAGATATGCAAGTCGTATTCAAGATTACTGCGTTCAAACTCCGGCAGCTGAGTCACAATGCCTCGGGTCTCGGAGTCAAGATAAGCCCGTCTTTCACTTGAAGCCTCCAGATAGGCAGAAGAGGCTTTTTCCAGAAAATACCGGTTAACTTCTTCATCGCTACCAAGGGTTTCCGGGTGTTGCAAATAACGTATCGCTGCCGTCAGACCCAGATCATCCGGTGAACTTACCCGGAGTTTATTAAAATCGTGACGGCCCTGTCGTAATTCAAGTGCTACAAAATACTGTCCATTGTGTTCCGATACCGGCACACGGGAAGGTGCATTAATGGCGTCGACAGGAAACACTTTTCTGCCTGCTCCAGGCAGGGTAAACACTTGATCTGATGAGCGAGGTATAGCACTCCTGCCATGTTCATTCCGATGGTTCACAAGGTCGACAAACAGTCCTTTCAACCTTGCTTTTACCTCCGCTGGTGGAGCCTGCCAGACCGAACTGTCAGCCGTTGAGTAGAGTCTTCCGGATACCTCATCCAGGTGAGATAAAACAGTTTCATTAAAAGCAGTTATTCCGATACGATCGATATAACCCTTCACTAAAGCAATATCCTCATCACTGAGGATGGTAGCGATCGCGTCAGCCGTACCAAGTCGCAGATTTGCAACAACATCATGTTTTGAAATGTCGAATTTACTGCTCAAACTTCCCTGTACTGCTGTAGCGTCGTATATCAATTGTTGCATAAACTGCGTCATCAGCGACTTCATGTGCGCAGAGGCGGAAGACTCGCCAGCTATATCACGTGCCAGTTCTGAGCCAATGAGCTGAGCCTGATGCAGTATGTCCCTGTCTATAAAGCCGGGAAAGGTATAAAAGGTTTCTATCTCTGAGAGAGGGTTACCGATAGCTTCATAGGGAAACGATATGGTTGTTTGTGGAGCTGGCACGGGCAGCCGCTGAAGTTCGGTTCTATACCTGATGGTTAGCTGAGCGGCTTGTTCCGCTGATAATATTACACCGTCTGCGCCATGTGTATCGGTTGTAAACATTTTATATCGGCTTGCTCTTTCTTCTCCCATAATTCTGGTGATACGGCGGTTATAGTCTGCAATCACATCCGCTACGGTGCTTCTATGGGAATAAGCAAGCTCATCTAAGGCATCCAATAAAGCCTGATGGGTTATTTTGTAGTCATCATCACCGTTATAGGTTTCCGTCACCAGGGGGGCTGAAACTATTTCAAGAACATGGAAGCCTTTATAACCATCAACTTGCAATGACAAGAATGCATAGTCTCGTACAAAAGCCTTACTGGTTTCTGCCAATTGTGCTCTCAGTGGCCCATTACACTCAAGATGGCCATACTCTGCCTCAAAACCGATTCGTCCAGGCCGGTTTTCTTCAAATATCGGATGTGCATCCATAGTCCGGTCAATCTGAGGCATGTTCCGCTCTTCCCTGATCTCTCCCTCGACTGTCTCTGGTGAAAATTCGCTTCTTGTTTCACCCTGAGGGGTACTGCTCAGTTGATGCGCTGACTCAGCAAACTCTGTAAGTAACTGGGTCTGGTCACCAACAGAGGGATAGTTAGATGGGTCAATGGTCAGAACACTAAGCTTTGCGTCCGTTGATCTGCCATAAGCAACTGGCCTTGAAGATGTTTCTTCCGGAGCAAGCACAATCAGTTGTCGAATATTATCTGGCAACTGCAGTTCTGCTGCATCCGAGCCGTTCAGGCTGGTGCTGGTAAGTACTCCCTCTGTAATCAAATCACCCACCGTCGTGAAACGGTCGGAAATGTCGGGGTTATTTAAAGCAGTTACAAAATGCTCACCCTCTTCATGGTTTTTGACCAGTGAGGTAATAGTTTGACTGATATATTCAAGGCCATTTCTAATGTTTCCACTTACCGCTCTGTTGTATTCAGGCGATATATAAATGGCAATACGCCTTTCCCCCGTATCACCATAGTACTCAGGGTTAAGCGTTAATATATTACCTCGAGGAAAACCTTCGCTGACTTCTGTTTCCGGCCTTACTGTCTCAACCGAACTAATAGCAACCTGTGTCCGCTGCTCAATAGTGGTCACTGTATCACTGTCGTTTATACTGATAGCTCTGGTTGCAGGAACAGCATCAGGCGCCTCAAATTTGACACCATAAGATGTGTCCTGAGTAGCCTGCCGGTTACTGCTGTCATAAGCATAAATATCCTGATTAATATCACCCGGAGTTGATCTTATTCTGTTATACAGCTGTGCCGGACTTTGTGAACTGTGCTGAAGGTCAACGACTGACAGATGCTCAGAGTCATAACCCAGCACCTGAGTAATTCTGCTATCACGGGTGTTGGCCAATACCTGATAAGGTGACTCTGTCAGTGTCGTACGACTGCCATCATCCGGGTTTTCAATAATATATCCGCTGTCTGTAGTCAGCAGTTTTCTTCTGGTACTGGCGGAAGACTGTGACAGGTAGGTTGAATCAATCCCCTGACTGACTGAGTCTACGGCAACAACATTGAACGAACCTTCCTCACCAGGAACAGCACCTGCATAGGCATAGAGCTGGTCACCGAGCCGTACAAAATCATGCTTCTGCCACTGCTCAACTCCCAGTTGAGGGGATAACCTGCCACTGGTATCCAACTCTCTGAGCACTGAATGGCCCGGGTAACTACTGCCAAGTTCCCTGATAACCTGCTTGTAACTTGAGCCATCGGAGCTGCTGACAACACGGACCAGTCTATGACTGTCGTTAAAGTTCAACGTTTCTTCTGTAGTTCGCAGGTTGGCGTCTGGTCCTATTGCAGAGAAAACCCCTTTGGTTTGTCTGACTCGATATGCTGTTTCCCCTTCTGCCGGGGAAGCGGTGACAAAATAAAGGCGTTGTGCCGATTCAATAAAAAGATGTTCACTGAGTGAACGTGTATCCTCAATGGTGTAAACACGGTCGTGAGCACTTCTGTCCAGCTCTGATGAAATCAGTCTTCCCTGAGCATCCTCATTGACCTGAAAGAGCCTTCCATCAGCATCTTCAAGCACCTGTATCAGCTCAGTGGTGTCACCTGCCTGCAGGCTGACTTCAGGACCCAGATCTATAGGTGCAGCCTGAATACCTTCGACCAGAGACTGTCCCGGTACTTCTCTGGCCAAATAACGTGTACCAGCTCTGCGATCCAGTTTGCCGCCATCAATCGTGATGTTTCTATTGTTGTTGGTGACCCGTTCAACAATGTAAAGCTTCCCATCCTGCATGAGAAACTGTTGTCCGTACCGTGTTCGCGGACCCACACTGTCGGTTGGGTTATTACTGCCAATGAGTGATGTGAGATAAGGGGAAACGGGTTCATTGATCCTTATTCTTGCTACCTGATACCGACCTCCGTCCGACGGGTCTTCGAGTACAATATAACGATGGCTGCTGTCGCTTTGTCGATGTTGAATCTGGAAAGCGGTTCTATGAGCTTCCTCTGGATTCAGTATCAGGCTGGAACGGCCACGTTCATCATTAACAACAACTTCCAGACGTATATTGCGAAGAGCCACATTGCTTTCAGAAGGATCAAGCAGGAAGTAGGCATTATCCGAATGATCGTAGATCACCTCGGCGATGCCATCGTTGCCTCGGACGGATTGCGCGTCCGTTAATCTTTGCTGTGCCAATTGCTGAAATTGTTGCCGGGACTCAGCCGTCAGACGTGACGATGTACTGAGAAATGTAAGATCTTCTTCACCAATAGCAGCCCTGAGAATACTCTGCTCAGTCGACCCCGTTAAAGTCTCATGATAATCAATTAAGGCACTGGCAAATCTGCTGCCATCAGCCTCTGGATGATTTTGAAAGTAGTCAACACCCGCTCTGACAGCCTGTTGCAGGTTAGTGTCACCACCTTCAGCGATAATCTGAAGGGCTGAAATATAATGTTCCGTTTCAAGACCGCTTTGAAACCTAAGATCTGATATACCGAATTCGCTGATGGCCCGATATACAGGGTCAACAATCTCAGGCAGTGCCAGTAACTGAAGATTACTGGTCAGAGCAAAACGATTACCCTCATAATCATCGGGCCCCACTTTCCAGACATTGAGCAAGGCATCAAGATTTGCTTTCCTGCCACTGGATTCATAGGCTTTTACCAGCGCTGCCGGGTAGAGCTGGTCAAGTACCTGTGCCAGCCTGGCATCCGGTATTTCTCCGATATCAGAACGACCAATTTCCAGTATCACACTGCTACGTCGTCCCTGAGACTCAACCCTCAACTGACTGGCACCGAATGGTTGTTCTTCCAGTATTCGAATGATTAAACCCGGGGCAGCCCCATTGCCAATCAACTCTCTGTAAGTCAGGTAATTACGGACAAAACTATTATTTCCTTCAAAGAACTGAACCAGACGATTTTCAGCCGAAGGTATTTTATAGTCTGCAAGTTTCCGTAGTGTTCTGGTGTAGCTCTGTCGTGTTATATCCCCCTTTAAGGCATCGGGTATATCCACCCCCAGACGAAACGATGGAGGGTTACCGTTGCTTTTTTCACTGAACGTCGCTGGTCGATTGACATCAATATCAACTCGTACTTTACGAGATTGACCTTCGATGTTGATATAGAAACTGGTTTTATCCGTTAAAGCTGCCAGCTCAGCAACCAGCAAACGCGATGCACTTGCTGGCCTGTTACCTGCATCCACAGGCTCAACAATGGTTTTAAGAAAAGTATTTTCAAGGAGTTTTTCTGCTGTAAGCGCTGTAAAACCGGATGTTTCAGTCACTGATGCCTGCCGTCTCAACAGTGCCTGTGCAAGATTATTTCCACCTTCAGTGCTCAGATTATCAGCTACAGTAGACAGCCATTGCTGAAGAAACCGGTACTCTACCGCCGGATAGGTCGCCAGGACATCCTCACCAATTCGAACAAATGCGTCTGCCGCTGATGAATCACTGTTAATAGCCTGATAATCCTGCAACAGTGTCAACCTTCCTGTTAAACCTGCTGCATCAGGACTCTGGGCACCAATAGCAGCCAGAGCACTGTCCGGAGAACGCACGGTCATTACAATAAAGGGCTCACCAGTAGATGAATCAGTGCTAACGGGTAATCTAGCCGTTCTGGAGCCGAAGTGACTGAGCACCTCGGGGCTTCCTTCATGAACAGCAGATACACCGTTTGCATTAGTTTCCGGCAGCGAAAAGGGGTGATGAATTCGTGTTCGACTCCCTACCCTCTCAGATCGTACAGCCCTCGCGTCATCAAAGACGAAACGAGTATTGGCATCAACAACAGCAACATCGAGCCGTTGCTCAAATGGAACACTGCTGGCGTTGTCTCCTTCAACATGGTCAGACATTGTCTGCAGTGATCGATATATTTCTTGCTGAAGGTCTTCCCGATCAGCGCTCTGGACATAATCGTTGAGCGCTCTTATATCCGTATTTCTGAGGACCGATACCATGGCATCGGTAGTTGAAATGCCGAACTCACTCCCCCTTACCGCCACCTCTGCTCCCGGACTGCTATTAGCCTGTAAATAGGTTTCATAGAGGAACTGGGTCAGCAGGGATCGCATCAGATCACTGGGCATTTCCGTAATGACTCGTGCCAGCCGATGACCTTCACCCTGAGCCAGGCTGAGCGCCCGTGCTTTCCAGGGATCTGATGTCAAAAGCCGACTAATGCCCGACAGTGGGTCTCCAATACTGCGATACTGAACATGTAGATTTGTTTCTGTGTGTGCAATTCCACGAGCCAGTGGAGACAATACAATCTCATGAGCAGATGTACTCTGCAGGCGATAAAGAGAGGCATCAGTACCAGTAATTTCTCTAAGGCGGGCATTATATTGTCTAACCAGCTCACTCACTGATAACTGATTGCCAGACTGAGTCATTACGTCCAGCAGAACCATTCTGATGCGGGAATATGAGATCCGCCCCACTGTCGTATCAGCCTGCCTTCTTGAACGGCTGCTCTGCGCAGGCAATGAATCTGTCAGGTTATAGTATTCAAGTGGCGTTGCTCCAACCCGTATCTCCAGCACCCGGGATTGGCCTGACACGCGTTGAACACTATAGAGGGACAATGCTGGTTCGGTCTGCCAGATATTCGTCTCTGTTCTCGCCAACAGAACATCGTCGCTTATTTCGCCTATTGGCAGTGCCCCGGAGCCATTATCACCAGCACCTGGTCCAATATCCGGAACAGTATATTCTGGCAGGGTATAGGCCAGTGCCATTCGGTTTGGCTGACGGTCAGATAATACCGGCTGAGTGCTTCCTGTCGTTTGAGTGACTGAAGGTAAACCTACATCTGCCCTGATGCTGTTCTCGATAGACAACACTGAAGTATTCGTACTCGAATGCATCAGGTAGGCAAAAAATTCTGATTGCTGTGACCACCAGTCAGAATCAAGTGATTGAGAGAGACGAGGCGAGAAGTTAAAAAGACTGAAAGCCCTACTGTTTTCCTGCCCTCCCGGACCTGACACAGTAGAAACCGTGCTGGCAACAGTGGCAGTTGACCTCTCTCCCCCCCCCGGTAACTCTGGGTTTGTCGCTGTTTGCACGAGGCCTGTAGAATCAACAGCAGCTGGCTGCTCGGTACTGATCGCATTCAAAAGCTCAAAAGTATCTTCCCTGAGAATGATCATCTGCTGCCAGTCAGTCGGGATTCTGACCGTCATGGCTGCAGCCTGATCCAGACCAAGCCCAAAGCTGCTATTAAAATCAGCAAGAGTATTTGAGACGACTACCGACGAGCCATGACTCAGGCTTTGCTGATAAGTACTGAGTAACGATGACTTTCTGGTAAGAACATTGACCGCATCAACCAACCTTTCAAGACCAACCAGATAGTGGATACCCATGGCATCAAGAGCAGATAGATAGGCTGGGGAAAGATAGACACCCACACGGTTCTGTGGGTCGATCGCGGGAAGGTTAAACAGCAAACCTGTAATTCCAGGTGTTTCAGGTTGATCTGTAACCTTGGAAATACCTTTGATGTATCTATTAGGCTGATGCCTCGTATCTTCGCTCAGGTCATTTGCCAGAAGAGACAGTACTGTATTGGCCGAGCTTTCACTGATAAGCCAGAGACCAGAGGCTGCTGCCAGAGATTGTCGAAAAACCTGTTGTCTGGAGCCCGTGATGAGCCCGTTGTAATAAAAACTGATTGCAGTAATAAACTGACTACTGCTTACCTCAGGATAATTGCGAATATACTCGATGGTCTGATCAATACGCTCTGCAAGAATATCTCGAGTGTCGAACCATTGCAGACTGCTCTGATAGTCATCTGCGCTGCCTGAGAGGACAGAGAGATCATGCAAACCTTCAACCATGTGAGCAAAAAGAGCTTCATGACTTTTGGCAAAAGCTACGGAGCGGTATTGTTGATTAAGGCCAAAGTAATTACCCAGTCGTTCAATATCTCCACCCTGTATACCCCATGTCCTGCTAATAGCCGAGAACTCGCTTGCCCCCTGATCGTCAGATTGTTGTGCCCGGTAGAACAGAGCAGGAGCAATCAGTTCAGCCAAACCATGGCTGAGTGCTATTTCTGGATGATTGCCAAAATCAGCCGTGCCCAGCGTAATCGTAACGCCACTTGTTCCAGTAACAGCCACAGTACTGGCAAAGAATTCAAACGCTGGATGCAGCACGACCTTTAAAGGATGGTTAGCATCTCTACAGATTATTGCGCTTTTCTCAGCCAAAACCTTTAACTGGTCTGATAACACTCCGGAGGTAAACAGAGAAACAAACGATTCAATATCTGACGACAAATTTCTTGTACTGATCGCAGAGCTGGAACCAGACTCACGATACATTCGTACGTCTATCTCTGCCTGAATGCAGTTGAGGGCTTGAGAGTTGTCACCATAAGGAAAGAGGGTCAAACCCAGTCGATCCCCTTGCTGAGCTACCTGATAACCCGCTCCATAGGGAGGTATACTGAGCGAATCACCCAATGAAAGCAGAGGTATAACCAGGGGGACTGCATGCCGTTGATTATTAGTAATGGTTTCAGTAGCGAGGTTCTTTATGTATGTTTCGTTCAGCTTATAACGAGCAACTATGCGTGCATTCACACCTGTTAGTTGACTCAATACCGGGTATCTTGAATGGCTGCCCTGAAGCGTTCCATAGGCTTGTTTGCTCACGGACAGATAATCACCAGAATTTTCATAGAAGGCTGTCAATCTCTCGATCTGTGAAGGATCTCTGGTCAGATAAACACTGCCATCCGGTGTTAGAACAATGATTTCAGAGTCACTTGTGCCACTTTCTCCAGCCTGCTCAATAAATTCAAGATCGCTCTGCTGACTCTGAATACTCTTTCGAAGGTCCGACTTAACCGTTTGCTCAAGTACCAATAAAGCTGGCAGCCCTTCTGGTGAAACCTGACTGATTCGCTCTCTTTCATAGGCAGACTGCCAGCGAGCGGTAATCAGTTTGCTATTACCCGAGTGCGTTCCCTGATATTGAAGTTCAACACTTGCGGTACTCTTCGCCTGAAACGCAACCTTCCATAAATCTGTCTGTCTGACTCCGGAAAGGTGCTGATAAATCGTCTTATATTGAACCGCGCGCTGAAGTCTCTGATCAGGTTTCAGGAGAATGACTGCATTGTTTGATCTGGCAATACCCTGCCACTGCTCCAGCAAGGGTAAAGCCAGTCCTGTTGCGATTGATACGTCCCTGCCTCGTATCAAATCCGGTGATAAGATAGTGATATCAGCAGGTATCAGCTCAGCTGCAACCTCTGCATCTCTGTCTGTTAACAAAGTGTTCTGATCATCGTGCCGAATGAAATCAAGGGTTTCACCGGTTAGAAAGTCCTGCACCAACGAATAGGCACTGTTGGTGGTCAGCTGGAGATACGGCGATGCACTGCTTTGTGAGCTGAGAACCAGAACTTCAGTGGTCGAGTCAACTTGATCAGATTGACCTGAAAGGCTTCTTAGCCAGGAAAATTCCTGACTCTGCTTTAACAGGGTTTCTGTGAGCCCAAAACGCTCCCGATAGGAATAATAGAGAGACTGAAACAGCGAGTTCAACTCACTGCCTGACACTGGGTTTCTATTAGCTGGCAGAATGCTACCGGGCAGTAATTTTTCAAGTGCTCTGGAAGAGGCCAGTGGCAGCAGATGAATACCCAGTAACTTATAGGTTAATGTTTCTGCGACAAACGCCAGCCGTGTGGTTCCAGCCAGTGGTGAGACAATGTCAGCACTGTTACGAACAGGTGAAAGCGTCACTCTTGGAGCGGATGACTCGGCCGAACAGCCCAGTGTTTCGCCTCTCTGCCCCTGAAACTCTGTCCAGAAATCTGCAGGGTTATGGGTTTCATAGATCACCAGAGACAGGGACTGCAGTAAATGCGCAAGCCCCCTGTGACTGGAAACAATGTCACCCAGACTCTGGAAATGAAAGGAGCTATCTGTTTCAAAGAAACTTCGATCAAGGACTATTCGGGTTTTGTCTCCGGTAAAGTAGAGGTCCTGAGACAATCCTGAACGTTTCGATACCAGTACCTGGAAATTACGATTACTGTCAGTTGCCAATAGTCCTGAGCGATCAACACGGCTAAAAGCACCTGTAACGGTACGTCGTATTTTTTTCAGGTCTTGCGGGGAGTAATAATCTGCAGCCTGATCAGATGCATCATTGATCAGAGCATCAAGAGTCAATTCAATCGTGAATGACCCCTGCTGCCAGGAAGTACTGTAGAGCTGCTCATCTTCAGTGTTCATCCCCTGTCGCGCCAGTGACTGGTGATAGTAAGCCAATGCGAAATCGGTCAGTTGATCAACTGTTGATGAAAAAAGTGCTTCCCTGAACTGGTTATACGGCAGTTGCGACTGAAAAGCCTGCCACTGATTTCCACTCTGCTGGGAATATATCCAATGTGGCGTCAGGCCAATAGACCACTGTCTGGTTTCCGTATTGTAAAGCCAGGAGCGCCCAAAGAGGTCAATATCTGTCAGCCCTTTTGAAACACTCGGGGTCTTAAGCTGGATCCCATCATGACTCAGTACTGACAGTAGCTGGCTGAAATAACTCTGAATCTGACTATCGGTGATATCAGGTTGTGGTAAAACCACAAACCTGAGCTGATGTTCCTCCAACACAGTTCTTGAGTTCACCAGCCACTGAGCCAGGTTTCCGTGAGTTAATCCAGCACAAACAATACCTTCGTTACTCGATGATATCTCAGCAACAAAATGTACAAGACCAACAACTGATGATGGTAATGTTTCATCACCTTCCCGCCTGATAAAGGTTGATTGTGTTGCTCCGGCCTGATGCAGATAATTGGCAACAAAATGTTCGGGATGGGTTCGTCCCAGCTCTATAACTGTCTGAGATCGATCACGTTCATAGCGAATATAATGTCTGACCAGGCTGCCAGTGGCACGGTCAACTGAAACCCTGTTGTTTTGTTCCGTCATGAATGATGCAGGAGCGGGCTGAGCTCCCACTGGATGGCGCTCCGGTACAAAACGATGCCCTTCTATCGTTTCCAACTCTTTAATAATGGCATCACGCAATGTTTCAGACCCGGAAAGTACCGAGTTTAACAACGGATCTCCTGACAGAGCAGAGACCCGGTAATGCGAGAGTACTGAGAAATACAGTGGCAGATTTTCGTTTTTCAGGGCATTAAGAAAGTCAAACTGGGTATTGTTTATATCACTCTGGCTGGCTGCCAGAGCAGAGCCACTCACAGAAATTAAACGATACCTTTGTTGTATTTGCGTTCGTGCTTCCTGAATAAATTTCGACGCAGGCGGTGCCGCAATAAATCGATTGGATACTCGACCCTGTAACTGTCTTGCAATAAGGCTTCCGGGAATTACATTTACTGAATCAGTTTCAGCAAAGGGTTGGCTGATGTAACTCTGAACAGCCGACCTGATCAGTGAAGAAATGCCAGATTCCTGTCGTTCAGCCAGAGCCAGGTAGTCGGTATACCCGCCTCGCATGGGCTCCATGAGCCTTTTTGCCCTGCCTGGATATTTACCCTCATGACTGTCCAGAACTGCCTGCAGTACTGCTGCTTCCAACAAGGGTTGTGATAAAGAAGTGCTCGATAGTTCAGCTAACAGCACTGGATTCAATTGAGGCAGGAGTCTGGAATCGACTAACGCTCCACCATCCTGTAACAGCACTTCAATCCCTACAATATTCTCTGCTGCATCGGTGTTCCCGTTAATCAGCTCTTGAATGTAGTGTTGCTTACTACTGTTTTCAGTTTGCCAGAGTCCGGAGATATCTCTTCTTAAAATCTGACCACTGCCGCCATTCCGCTGTCTGGTCTGCCTGATTTCTTGTTCTGCGATGCTGACAGCAAGTAGACTCTGGTCAATCTCCCGGGTTAACCGGGTTTCACTAACACCGATTACCTCTGACAAAAAATTCTTTACTGCAACATCAAAGGTTCGACCCTCACGCAGATTCTTATCAATATATCTGGACGCTTTATTCTGGAGCTCTATAACTTTTACTGATGCTCTTGAGTTAAATTGAACAGGTTGAGTAGCATTAACAAAAGACGTTTGTGACTGAACATTTTCAGTAAGACTCTGAGCGAGATAACTCTGAGTATCACGCCATAAATAAATGTCAAAATCCTTATAAACCTCGACCCAGGTTTTTATATATTCAAGCTCTACTTTATCTACCTGATTTATGAATACGAAATGTAATTTATCTGGAACAGCTTCCAGATTTCTTTCAAGGTAACTGTTCAACCCAGGCAAAATCAGATCTATAAAGTTTCTAGCTGATTCATTATATTCAAGGTATGCAAGACAACTGTTTTTTAAACTCAACACCACCAGATATGATTGTGTAAGATTATGATTTCTAAGCTTTTCATAAGATTCATATGAATTTTTCAGGCTTATGAACTGGTTTTCATATCGATCTTCAAGGCTTAGATAGGTCTCAGCCTCGGCATTAAACTCATCCAGAGTCAATGGCATCATATTAGAAGAAGCCATAATCAAATCTCATATTTTTTGATTTGATACATTTATAGCTTACAGACAAAACTCTAATATATTTTTTTATCTCTATATACTTCCTTTGTTGTCTATAGACAATATAAATAAATTAAGCGCGTAGTTGATAATTATCAAAATAAATATAAAGGCCACTCTTAAGTCACAACATAATCATTTCATAGCTACCATTGTATATAGTATCCATGCAATTAACTTATGTGAGTGTGTTTTTTTGCAAAGTGAACATGGCATTTTTTTATTTATCCCAAGTATTTTGAATATATAGAATTCAAGATAAATATGTACTCTCACAACAAAAGCACATCAACTGAGCGCCTAGAAAAATGATAATGTGATGTCTCTAAAGAGTACAAGGTAGCTCTCAGTGAACACCCTGAAAGACTTCTATTCCTGCTGTAAATACTGGTCAGCTCTCCATACTTTCCGGGAAAAAATGACCTAAAAAAGCTTGGGGAGACCTATAGAAATCTGATCTGACGCCACATTCAACTATGGTCAGGAAAATGCTAGACAAAGATATGAAAGCTGTGAACCTTAGCTTCGACGAGCAGAACCAGATAAGTGTGCCTCCAGTCTTCTGAGGCAGATAGCTGACTTTGAAGTGTATATACTGACCGCCCCATCAACGATGAATTCTTTTTTCATTCAAAGAGAAAAAGGTGTGGATTGAACGGTGGATAGACTATGGGTTCAGCAGAAAGCCGAATATAACTTGAGCAGATCTTAGGCTTTTTATGAAGATATACGAAAAACAGCTTTCCAGCTTAAACTACAGCTGTAGTTATACGTCGTCTGTCTCAGAAAAGAAATGGAGGCGAGTACCGGAGTCGAACCGGTCTAAATGGAGTTGCAGTCCACTGCATAACCGCTTTGCTAACTCGCCTTTTAGAACATCGCTGAAGGTGTAAACTGTTTCGAAAACAGCGTGTTGCGATGTGGGAGCTATTCTATGGGTGTTATTCTTAACTTGCAAATATTTCTACAGGTGAGAAATACCTATTTTTATCGTGTATACATGAAACAGAAGCATATGCACTTATGGGTAAAAGCATCAGGCTGAATGCGGTAACTTGTGACTACTCATACAACCCGTTTATGAATTACTATCCACGCACTTATACCAAATCTAACAACTACACTTTTTTGGAACGGGATTCGTGGAACAAGCGGACTTTCAGCAACGCAGTGATTTTGTGATCGAGCTGGGCAAAGCCTTGCATCAGTTCGGTACAACAGCTTTTCGCCTTGAAGCACATTTAACCAATGTCAGCCATTTCCTTGGTATGGATGGCTATTTTATGCTTTCCCCTACCATGATGAGTATGGTGCTTTGGCAGGAAGGTTCATCGGTTAAACATAACTACCACATCCGTGTTGAGCCAGGAGATCTCGACCTGGGTTCTCTGGCGCAGGCAGACGAACTGGTGGAGGAGCTGGTTTCAGGAAAACTGGCATTAAAAGAAGCGCTCGAACAACTCGAAGCGATTAAAAATAAGCCAGAACCCTACTCTGATGGCATGACTCTGCTTGCCTTTGGTTTAACCGGTGGCGCTTTCGCCATGCTGATGGGCACCAGTGTTGCCGACATTATTGCAGCAACCGTAACCAGCCTGCTGGTATTTGGCCTGCTCTATGGAATACAGCGATTTAAACTTAATCCACATATTGTTGAACCAACAGTGGCCACTCTTTCGGCAGTATTTGCCAGTGGCTGTGCTTATTTTTACCCGGAAATAAACACTCCGGTTGTCGTACTGTCAGGCATCATTGTTTTTATACCCGGCCTTTCAATCACCATGGGGCTGAAAGATCTGGCATCAAGACACCTTACTTCCGGAACAGCAAGAGTTATGGACGGCATTATGTGCCTGTTCAAGCTTTATTTTGGTGCGGTACTGGGTGGTGCGATCGGCAACCTGCTCTGGGGAACCAAAGCCTATGTGTTTACCCCGGGCATTCCCGAGTGGACAGAATGGCTGGCCGTTCCCCTGCTCTCTTTATCATTGATTATAATTTTCAAAAGCCGGATCAAGGATGCGTTCTGGAGCGTTATGTCTTGTATCACCGCTTATATAGGTAGCCTGATTGGTGCCGCATATCTCGGTGATTCTCTAGGCCTCTTTGTCGGGGCTCTATTGGTAGGACTCTACAGCAACATCTATTCAAGAATAACCAACGCACCTTCAACCATAGTGCTACTGCACGGCGTAGTATTGCTGGTCCCTGGCAGTAAAGCTTATATTGGACTGAATAAAATGGTATCCGGTGAAACTATTCTGAACTTCCCCGAGATTGGCACTCAGACCTTTTTGATCTTTATGTCGATTCTGGCCGGTTTGATGTTTGCCAACACTCTACTCCCTTCACGAAAGCCTCTGTAAAAGATAGACAGTTCTTACTCCCTTCTAACGCCCTCTGTCCGGCTGTTAAATTATCAACAGCCGGTAAACATTTGCTCAATAAAACGACTAAGACCTTGCTATTCATAGGGTTATGGCAAATTAAGTAACAAAAACACAGTTAATATCATTGACTTAATTCGTTATTATTACACTGTCGTTTGATTTCATTCACTGGATCAAATCGGGATCTCTACTTGTATTCTCTACCTTCGGAATCACACCAGACATGAAAATGCCTGTTTTAATCGTGTTGTCTTTGTTGCTGACTGCCTGCAAAAACGGAGGTAGTAGTGATCATACATCTTTACCCAACACAGCGAATGAAACCCCACCCATTGCGCCAGTAAATCCATCACCAAAGCCATCATTACCGGATACCGCCGGACAACTCGTTACAGCAAGTTTCTGGTCAACAGAGACCTTTGAAGAACTAACATCGGGTCATAACACACCGTTTGACAGTAACGCCAGCCAGGTAGCGGCTCTGACTAATGATTCTGGCTATATATCACCACTAACGCCAAAGTCTGATGGCTATATTAATGTGTCACTAAAAAATGCGACTGGCGATCCTCGTGTGCACCACATCCCACGTGGTTACTTTGGTAATTCCAGCCTGACGTGGAACACTCAAAGTAGCCAATGTAAAACCGTAGACCTATTGATTCGATATACACGGGCCAGCCGAGGTGGCACCCGACATATTTCAGTCTCTCTTGATGGAAAAGAAGTACTCAAGCAGTTAAACACAGCAAACAACTACAGCTTTACAAGCTTGAAATTGTCCGGATTGGATATAAAACCTGAAGGATCAGATCTAACCGTTACGACACGTCTTACAACGATCGATGACATCAGAGTCATTTCAGGCTCCTGCACATTTATCGATACTGACGGCGATGGTATCTCGGATTTTGATGAAAAACGCCTGAACACTGACCCTAATAATTTTAATGATGGTCAGAATGATACGGACCAGGACGGCTTCACCAATGCGGAAGAGATCAAATACGGCCTGAACCCTTTGTCTGACCTTGATGGGCCTGATGCTGATACTGACTATGACGGTATCAGTAATAAGGCTGAGATTGATTTAGGACTGGAAGTGCTCGATCCGGACTGGAAAAAAGATCTGGATGGCGACGGTATGTCAAATTCGGATGAATACCTGAACGACCTGAACTTGAAAGATGCCAGTGATGCGGAACTCGACCTCGACGGCGACGGCATCACTAACAAGGTTGAAGTCGATTACCATTTCCTAAGCCCTAATGATCCTTCTGATGCCTTGAAAGACCAGGATAACGACGGCATCAATAACGGCAATGAAATCAAATATCAGCTGAACCCGGAAGACCCTGATGATGCGATAGAAGATGCTGATAGTGACGGCCTGAGCAACAAGGATGAAATCAATAATGGCCTGAAACCATTTGATGGCAGTGATGCAGATCTGGATAACGATGGTGATGGTTACAGTAACCGGAAAGAAGTCGCCTATAAGATGAACCCCAACGATGCCTCTGACATCAATGGCGATAACGATTTCGACGGTATCATTAATAAAAATGAAATCATCCACGGACTGGATCCAAACAATGCCAATGATGCATTGCAGGACAATGACAAGGATGGATTAAACAATAAGACCGAAATTAATCACGGCCTTGATCCCAACGACCCAAACGACGCTGGTCAGGATCGTGATGGTGATGGGAAGAGCAACCGGGAGGAAATTGAGCAGGGTCTGGACCTGGATGTTCCGAATATTCCTGAAACAGACAGTGATGGAGATGGCGTCACTGATGTAGATGAAATCGCCAACGGCACAAACCCCAGAGATGATCAGCTGCAAGCGCCTGACACTTTTTCTGCAGAAGTCTCCGATGGCTCAAAATCTGTCACAGTGAACCTGGAGCGTTACAGCATTCGTCAAAAAGGTTTTGGTGTTTTTCTTTACGACAAGAGTGCGGATAAAACCATTCGCAGCTACGGCAGAGCACCTGAAGTTAGAACTTACCGAGGTAAGGTCGAAGGTGTTGTGGATTCCAATGTGCTGGCCACACTGACACCATCAGGACGACTGTTTTACAGTATTTATTATGGTGCCGAATACGCCGCTAAAGGGGCTGATGCAGCCATCATCAATAGTGAAGTTCTGCTGAAGGAGTATAAGGCAGTGGATGGCAAACCGTCCGTTGCTGACTTTCAGATGGGGTTAACCCAAAACCTGACAGCCGTTTCTTTTGAATCCAACGGTACTGAAACAAGACTGCATCGACCGGTTAATGGTGACCAGTTTCACCTATTTAATTATCCGGCAGGTGTTCAGGTTTCTTATCAAGGATTGAATGGCCCCGCCGGCGGCTCGATTGAAGAAGCTGTCGCTTTTGCAGAGCATCAAATGAACTTGCTGGATTATGGGCACAGCCGACAGTTCTTTCACCGTGTAAGCATGTCAGATCTTGTGATTGAACTCTCTGAGCCTGATCGCAGAATTAATGATGATGGCACAAGCAAAGCTATTCCAACCGGAAACTGGGGCGCAACCCAGAGCTTTTGGGGAGAACGCCGTAAGAGTAATTACTTCTACACTCAGTTTCATTGGGCAGCCCCTAACCGTTCCTATGGCGTAGCCAATGGCTCAAGAGCTGTTTGTACGCCAAGCTGGGGGAGTATCTGGTGCCTTCAACATGAAGTCGGGCATAACAGAGGCTGCAAGCACGAATGTTCACCCGAAATATACTCTGGCATAAATGCCATGAATGCTGGTGGCAATCCAGCATCTGCCACCGTCGTACATAAGCGGGAATCGCTGAAACGCGTTGAAATCAAAACGATGGCCGGTAAACAACAACTCAGAGACCTGCAGATTGTTGCCAGTGACTGGCCTACCCCGCCTTCAACCGCAGCAGATCATATCAGTACCTACAGAGATGCGCCTGTTGTTATCGATGTACTTGCAAACGACTACGACCCCAATAATGACCCTATCACTCTTGAAAAAGTGGTTATTGAAAAAGGAAAAGGGCGCTTCACAGTAACAGCAGAAAACAAACTGCTTTATGCACCACCAAAGGGCTATATCGGTCTGGTTGAAGCTTATTACGTAGCAAAAGACACCAGTGGTATGACCAGTCGGGGAGTTTTGCACCTCAATGTTGAAACCTCAGAACTGGGCAGTTTTTACTCTGTTGATGAAATGGAAGGTAAAATTGCCAGAGATAATATATCCGGTCGCAACCTGCTGATGGACGACTGGGCCTATAAAGGCCACAGAAATAAAGTCTTTCCTGATTTTGGCAGTCACAGTGTTGCCGGAGTGTTGGGACAAGGTGCAAGACACAGCTTGATTCAGAAGGATTTATTCAACCAGAATGAAGTCTCCCCCCACCTATGGGAAGTCAACAACCTTGGTTTCACCGTATCTCTCTGGTTTAAACACGACGGTTCCGACAAAACCAAAGAGCTGGCCTCCAGAGGTCGTGACCGCCGCCTTGGCTGGAATGCCGATGGCTGGTATATCTACATTACAGGTAATGACATTCTACTTGGCCTGAACGATAAGAATATGCTCACCAGGTCAGAAAACCTGACTCTGAATTCAACGGTGCTCGAACCGGATCAGAAACTGACACTGAACGATGGCAACTGGCACCATATCGCTATGACTATTGACTGGCAGAACAAGATGTTCACAGGTTATGTAGACGGTGAATCCTATCTGTCAGCCCCAATTCCAGAGAATTTCAGTACGGTCAGTACGTCAGGCACCAGCAGAACCTATAGAAGAGGCAATTTTGCTCAGGCAGGTTTGGAACCTATAGATTACGGTACTAATGAAAACGAAGGTGTCGATCAGATTATCGTTTCTCATAAGGCCATGACCGCTGAACAAATCAGGAAGCTATTCCAGCACAGATACCCCGCTATTGGCCCTGTTCCTTTTAATGGCCAGTCTGTGAGTTTTGCTGCCGTCGATCAGCTTGAATGGCACATCAGTGGTGTTGCAGCCAACAATAATAACGCCAGACGTTTTCATGTGTATCTGGATACCGACAGCAGTAAAGTCGCTGCAAGAGATAAACAGTCCAGAGTGACCACACTGGAAGAACTCCAACCGATTATGGTGTCGTTATCTGATACGGAGCAGGCTTACTATTGGGCTGTTGATATTGAGCTGAAGGATGATTCTGTTATTAATGGCGATGTCTGGAGTTTTATAAACAAAACCGAGTAAGTCTTAAGTAGTTCTTTAAAACAAAAAACGGGGATCAGAAAAAACTGATCCCCGTTTTCATTGTATCTGTAAAACAGTGATTACATCGCTGCTGCGAAAATCGCGGTAATCTCTTCAGGAGTCGCCTGCTTAGGGTTGGTAAAACCACAAGCATCTTTCAGGGCGTTTTCAGTCAGGATTGGGAAGTCATCAGCCTTCACACCCAGAACTTCCAGACCCGCAGGGATATCGATTTTGGCAGACAGAACCTTGATCGCTTCGATCGCTTTTTCAGCGCCTTCCTGAGCAGTCAGACCAGCAACATCAACACCCATGGCAGTTGCTACGTGAGCCAGACGCTCCGGGCAAACTTGTGCGTTGTAAGTCTGAACATGAGGCAACAGGATAGCGTTGCAAACACCGTGTGGCAGGTCGTAGAAACCACCCAGCTGATGCGCCATAGCGTGTACATAGCCCAGAGAAGCATTATTGAATGCCATACCCGCCAGCAGCTGAGCGTAAGCCATGTTTTCACGAGCTTCCAGGTCGTTACCGTCAGCAACGGCTGCTTCCAGGTTGTCACGGATCAGTTCAATGGCCTTGATCGCGCAGCAGTCAGTAACCGGAGTCGCAATAGTAGAAACGTAAGCTTCAACCGCGTGAGTCAGAGCATCCATACCGGTAGCTGCAGTCAGAGACTTAGGCATACCAACCATCAGCGCAGGGTCGTTTACAGACATCAGCGGTGTAGTGTTCTTGTCAACGATCGCCATTTTTACGTGACGCTCTTCATCAGTGATGATGCAGAAGCGAGTAATTTCACTGGCAGTACCGGCAGTCGTGTTTACTGCAACCAATGGGAATTGAGGCTTCTCGGAAACATCAACACCTTCGTAGTCACGGATGTTGCCACCGTTAGCCGCAACAATAGCGATACCTTTGGCGCAATCGTGTGGAGAACCACCGCCCAGGGAAATAACAAAGTCACACTGACCTTCGTTCAGCAGTTTCAGACCGGCTTCTACGTTACCACAGGTTGGGTTAGGCTGTGTGCCATCAAAGATAACCGCTTCAATACCTTTAGCGCCCATCTTTTCAACAACGGAGCCAACCAGACCTACTTCAACCAGCACTTTGTCAGTCACAATCAGGGCTTTTTTGTATCCCAGCTTGCAGATATCAATGATTGCTTCTTCCAGACAGCCACTACCCATCTGGTTAACCTGAGGCATAAAGAATTTCATTGCAGACATAATCTTACTCGCAATCCATTAATTAATAATAAGCCTCTTGATTGATGATCAAGATGACGACTTGAAATCAGTTGATGGTTGTAAGTTACGCCTTTTAACAAAAGCCTGTAATTGACCTGAGTCATTATTTAACTTGTTTACAATTTAACAACAATGAAGATCATAATTAAACAAGCGCACATTCAAAATTCAAGAAAAAGCATTCTATAAAAACAAACATCATTAAAGTAACAAAGAAAAGATAATCAGTACTGTTAACAAATATGTTGATACTTGTTAACAGTACTGATTATTACTCTTCGCATCGATACAGTTCTATAAAAGCCCTCAACTCACTCTCCGTTGAATGCCTTCATGCTATAAGATGAATATTTATTCATATAAATAAATTTGAATTTTACACTCCTTTTGCTGTCTCAAATACATCGTCCCAATGACCGACCATCAGCCCATGAACCAGCCTACCCCAGACAGTGGCCTTTATTGCCTGGTATTAATGTTGCAATACCTGGAACAGACCGTTGACCCACAAGCCATCTGGCATGAATTTGCAGATACAGACGGCCGCCTGAACACTATTGCCATGCTCAGAGCCGCCAAGCAGCTCGGGGTTAAAGCCCGGCAAGTAAAAATCAAACCAGCCCGTCTGGCCAAATACACTTATCCCTTGATTGCACGGGATGAAGAAAGAGACGAATACTTCATTATTGCTGCCGTACAGGACGATTTTGCTCTGGTTCAAAAAGTCGGTGAACGTCCCGTCAAGATACCTTTGGGTGAGCTGTGGCAACTCTGGCAGGGGCACGCCATTCTTATGACTCACCGGTCATCCATGGTTGGGGACAAACGTCGTTTTGATCTGTCCTGGTTTATTCCGGTTATTGTTAAATACCGCAAGGTTCTCAGGGAAATCCTGCTCGCCTCACTTGCCTTGCAAATCTTTGCGCTACTGACCCCTATCGTCTTTCAGGTGGTCATGGACAAGGTGCTGGTTCACCACGCCTTAATGACACTGGATGTGCTGGCTGCGGGGCTGTTCCTCATTATTCTTTTTGAAGTCACCCTTGAAGGTCTTCGCTCTTATCTGTTCACCCACACAACCAGCAAGATGGATATTGAACTGGGCTGCAATCTCTTTGATCACTTGATGAAACTGCCCTTATCCTTCTTTCAGTCTCGTCCTGTAGGCCAGATCGTTCAGCGCGTTCGGGAACTGGAAAACATCAGGGCCTTTCTAACGGGCAACACCTTAACCGTATTGCTCGATATCCTGTTCAGCTTTGTCTTCTTTGGTGTGATGTTCCTCTACTCACCGACCCTGACCTGGGTGGTGATTGCCTCTATTCCTTTCTATGTGTTGATTTCGGTGCTGGTCACACCGGAAATACGCCGTCGAACCGAAGAGCGCTTTCAACGCGGTGCTGCCTCACAGTCATTCTTAACCGAATCCCTGAGCGGCATAGAAACCCTGAAGACCATGGCGGTTGAACCCAGAATCAAACAGCGCTGGGAAGAGCAACTATCTGCTTATGTGAAAGCAACCTATCGCAGCAGTATTCTCGGCATCTATGGCGGCCAGTCTGTACAGTTGGTCAGCAAGTTTGTCACCATGTTGCTGATGTGGATGGGTGCCATGCAGGTTATTGACGGCAATATGACCGTAGGTGAATTGATTGCCTTTAATATGTTTTCCGGTCAGGTGGCTGCGCCTATTCTGAGGCTGGCTCAACTCTGGCAGGAATTTCTGCAATTTCGCGTGTCTATGGAAAAGCTTGGAGATCTGTTAAATACCCGTACTGAACCTCAGCAAGGTTTAAATCGCCCTGCTTTACCAGCCATTGAGGGTGACATTGAGTTTCGTCAGGTCAGCTTTCGCTATGCGCCAGACCGTCCTGAAGCACTTCGCCAGTTAAATCTTCATATTCCTGCAGGTCAGACAATAGGCGTCGCCGGGCTTTCAGGTTCCGGGAAATCGACACTCATGAAGTTGATTCAACGTCTTTATATTCCTGAACAGGGCCGTGTATATATCGATGGCAACGACCTGACCCTGCTCGACCCTGCCTGGCTGAGACGACAGATCGGTGTTGTTATGCAGGAGAATGTACTGTTTAACCGAACGGTTCACGAAAATATTGCACTGGCTAAACCTTCAGCGTCCATGGATGAAGTCATAGAGGCTGCAAAACTGGCTGGTGCTCATGAGTTTATTCTGGAACTGCCTCACGGTTACAACACTGAGCTGGGCGAACGAGGCATTGGCCTGTCTGGCGGACAGTGTCAGCGCGTTGCAATCGCCCGAGCCATTCTAACCAACCCACGCATTCTGATATTTGATGAAGCGACTTCAGCTCTGGATTATGAGTCTGAACGCATTATTCAACAGAACATGAAAAGTATCTGCAAAGGGCGAACAGTATTGGTCATTGCCCACCGACTGTCTGCTATTCGTAACTGCGACACTATTGCCGTGCTCGATAAAGGCATACTGGTGGAACAAGGCAATCATGATGAACTGATCAAAACCGATGGCCGTTACGCCTCACTCTGGAAACTGCAGTCTGGCGGAGACAACAACAATGTTTGAAGGAATTAAGAAACTTACCGAGCTCTGGAAAGCATCCAAAGAACAGGAAAAGAGCACCCCAGCCATACATCGGCATAAAGATGAACTGGAGTTCTTACCGGCCAGCATCGAAATCATTGAGAGTCCACCCTCCCCTTTAGCTCGAATCACCATTGGAATTCTGGTTGCCATCATCCCTGTTGCTCTACTCTGGGGCGGGCTCAGCAACATGGAAACCGAGGCCATTGCCGAAGGTGTTATTATTCCTGTTGGTAAGGTTAAAACCATTCAGGCTCTAGAGATAGGCAAGGT
This sequence comes from Endozoicomonas sp. OPT23, assembly GCF_009653635.1. Classification (GTDB taxonomy): domain Bacteria; phylum Pseudomonadota; class Gammaproteobacteria; order Pseudomonadales; family Endozoicomonadaceae; genus Endozoicomonas_A. Next base: position 61,640 of record NZ_PPFD01000007.1, read on the forward strand.
AAAAGCCATTCATGTGCACGACGGTCAGCATGTTCAAGAGGGAGATTTATTGCTGACTATTGATCCGACAGCCACTGAAGTGGATGTCCATCAGGTACAGGATGAACTACTCGGTTCAGAATTAAACAGCCAGCGGCTCACTGTACTTCTTGATGCAGTGTTAACAGGGTCAGAACCGCATCTTCACAAGCTCGAGGTCATAGGTGATTTTTCGGCCGTGGAACAACTGGAGAGCCAGAAACAGATTCTGGCGAATGAGTACAATCACTTTCAGCGAACACATCACCACCTTGCCAAACTGGTCGATCAAAAGCAGGCGGCAAAAAGTGCAGTACAGGCATCCATTATTAAACTGCAGAAAAAAGCACCCGTGCATAAAGAATTGGAGCAAGGTGTATTAAAGCTCTATGAGAAAGGTCACGCCTCAAAACTGGAATGGCTAAAGGCTAAAGAGCAAAGCATTGAAACAGAACAGCAACTGGCAGTTGAACAGGAGCAATTGAAAGAAGCCGATGCCAATCTCGCAGCTGCTACCAGTGATCTGGCGAGCCACCGCGAAGAGTTCTTCAAGCAGCACAGGAAAGAGCTGAAAGATGAGTTACAGAAAAAACGCGTTGGTGAACTGATTCTTCGTAAAGCACAGGAAAGGGATCTTGGTTTTTATCTCCGTGCGCCTGTTTCCGGTACCGTGCAGCAGTTAGTTGTAACAACCATTGGCGGTGTTGTTGAACCCGCACAGGCTCTACTGAAAATTGTTCCCGATGATACTGCGTTTGAAGTTGAAGCTCAGGTCCTGAACAAGGACATTGGCTTTATTCAAGAAGGACAGAAGGTCGATGTTAAAATCGAAAGTTTTCCCTATACCTATTTTGGCCAGCTTAAAGGAACGGTTTCTCACATTTCCCGCGATGCTGCCACAGGTAATGAAGGCCAGTTAACCTACCCTGTCAGAGTCAGTCTGAAATCAAGCCAACTGAATATTCATGGAACCTTGAAAAGCGTTCAGCCCGGGATGACCGTTACTGCTGAAATCAATACCGGACACCGCTCTGTGCTGAATTACTTTTTGTCACCACTGAGACGTTATAAAGACGAGTCTCTTAACGAGCGCTAAGGGACTGCTCACAATATCGTTAAGGTGAGTATTTAATATTCAGGTTATTTATCTGTAACAATCCTCTATGAGACCCACAGAAGTTTGAATTTATACAGCCTTTTTTGTATTCAACGATACTGCCAACTACTGTCATCCCGACAATCGTTAATATCGAAAGTGGCACTATATAATACGAAGGGTTTACATAGCTTGGTGAGTGTTTATCTTCAGGGCTATCTCCTTCATCCATAACATCAACAATCCGGCTGTAAAACACTAGGGTATCGTCCATTGCGTCATTTCTTCTGCCGGCAATCACCAGTGTTCCACCTTGCCTGCTCAGCTCAACTGATCTTGGTAGTTCGGTATAAAGCCCAAGGTCTGTAATACCTAAAACACCTGCAGACTGTTTTAGCCAGTGTTTTTCGCTGTTTGCAGCCAGGCCTCTGATATAGGGGGCACTATCCGTAATCAGGTAAGCCGACTGTTTATTGTGCGACAGCACCATATCCACAGGACGATCAATGTCGGAGACCACCTGAGCTTCTTCCACGCTGCCATTTTCTCTTTGATTAAAAATGACAACCGATTGAAGGTCTCTATCTGCTACCAGTAACTGTCTGTTTAACACTCCTGTCCACTCGACAGCTACAGGCCTCTGCAACGACTGGCTGCGAGCAGTATAACTATTGGTATAGGCGAGGCGTTGATCATTTAATTGATAATGCTGAATACGACCTGACAATGGGCTGAAGGTATAAATATGTTGATCCGCTTTAACGACTCTATTGATGCCATTCAGTCCTGCCGTTTCGGCGTTTTGAAATGCAAAAGTGAAGGGCCTTTGCAGTGAAGTAATCTGACCCTCGGATGTACTGTTAATATTCAGCAGATGCAAAGAAGAACTCGCAAAGGCTCCAACCACTGCCTGACCTGTTTGAAAATCAACAGCCAACCCTTCAGGTCCGCTAAGGTCAGCAATTTTACGATGAGGCCCTGTATCCTCAATAACCGACTGATCCACCAATGAAGGAGACAGGCTCCAGAACACTGACTCACCCAATGCCTGAGTAAATAACAGTGTATTCGAATGCCTGCCGGTCGAGTCACTATTAGTGACCATAAAACGACTGCAGTCTTCAGCCAGCTCTATACCCGTTGGCGAACTCAACAAATCTATATGATTGACTCTGTAACGACTGTCGTCAGTAGAGCCGTAGGAACGACTCCCAACAAATACTTGATGCAGAGACCATTCAGAGGTGTCCCGGCCACTTCTCAATACCAGTATTGCACCGCTCTCTTTGGCCGCCAGAAACAGGTAATCAACACTCCTTTGGTGGCAGAGAGCCATATTGTCGACTTTTCTTAACAGTGTGCCGGGAATACCCAGAGATTCGGCATTAATGGCCGACTCAAATCGCCATTCAGGTAATGGCAAAGCATAGCCCGTCATTGACGATAGAACGGCAGCAACTGCCAGAACCAGGGAGCTCCGACGAGATTTAAATTCATTCAGGAATTTCATCGCTGACCTCCAAAATAGCTTGCTGTGGATGCCAGCGACTGATGGTTATTCACGGTCGCGACATTCTGCTGGGTTGGTTGAATGCCATCGGATTCACCGCTCCTGAAACTGGCCATTTCCTGAGTCAATAGTGCCAGAGAGTGCTTAACATTATTGATCTGGATCGATTCCAGACTGCTCTGGACATCGACAACAGAACAACGTCCCTTATACAAAGAGATATGTCGCTGCCCTTCACGAACTTCAATATGAATACCATTGAGATCTGCGTCATCCAACAGAACCAGTACATCATCACCGGCCTGGTCATCGATACGAACAGTTCCTGCAGCTACGTCAACCAGGTATTCGCTATCGACTTTACCCACTTCTTTGATGGTTTCCGTAGCGGATGCAATTTTTACAGTAGCTGTCGTTTTCTGATGATCTGGTTCAGTGAACTCATTGTCTGATTGCCACTCCAGGTTTTCGATACTTTCAAATAACCATTTAACGTGATTATTTACCGTAAGATTATTGGCCTCCATATCAATAACAACGGCTGTCCCCTGTGACTGTCTATAGGACAACGTGTCACTGCCACGGCCAGCATGAATAATGCCAGACAACCCGTAATGTTCGCGTCCAGGCTGGATTTCAAACCGGTCATCGCCATCAAAGGATACAAAATCGCCTGAAGTAATATTGGCAAAACGGTCAGCAGCACCCGTTCCCAGTTTGGGTCCCGGGAAATGTTTGCTTGAAGCAGGTTGATGGCCATAGCCACCTGTCACAGCAAAGGCTTCATGAACTTTCAACAGCTCAATCGGTGAATCTTTGGTGTTTGATAAATGCTGCCATCGCATTTCTGTGAACTGACAGAGGTCACTCACCTGCTGTCTTGATAGACTGATATGTCGTCTATTTGCCCCTGGTGATTCTGTACTGCTTTTTTCGGGTCGGTGACTGCGTTTGAAGATAAGTCGTTCGGTGCCAGCGCCAGAGAAGTAATCAGTAATCACCTCCCGCCATGTTTCTTCCAGAGAAACATGAGGATCCATGTTGACGGCACTGATATAAATAACCAGATCACTGCCTTGCCTGATCATTCGGGTATCGTCCAGCCAGGTTCGGAATAAGCGCTGAGGAAGGGCTGGATAACCCTGTACTTCAAGCGCAATATCCATTTCCGTTAACTCTCGAACAGGTTCGGTAATATGTTGATCACTTTCACCACAATTGACTTCCCTGAGGTCAACAATCACTCTGGACTCAGAAATGCTGTAATCGACTATACGCAACCAGTCCGGTACTGCATCCAGCCACTTCCTGCTGTCCTGCCTGAATAATTCGATATTGTTAATGAGTGCAACGATCAGATCATTACCCTGTTGATTAAAATAAACATCCTGTCTACAGGCAGTAATCTTCAGTCTCTTGACATCTTGAACCTCAAGTAGCATGACCCCGTCACCCGCAGTAAAATACGTATCTGCAGCTAAATTTTCCTCCGTTGACCGTCTTCTACGCTGAGGCCCCTCGTATGCACTGTCAGGGATTGTGGGTGGCTCTGTATACTCGGCAGGCGAATACGAATCCCTGATACTCGGTACTAAATCTGCAACAGGAATGTCACTACTGTCAGAAAAGGTGATTATCTGAGGAAATCCATTTTTTATAACCATCCCGGTCTCTTGATCCTCAAGCCTCAGGTGTGAAACCGTAGCTGTGGACAGAGTGTACAACTCCCTGACTTCATCATCAGTCAAAGCCCTTCGCTCAATCACAGGTGACTCAATGCTTCCACTAAGCCTGTTGTAGTAGATGCTTGAAGCTGAGTAACCCAGATAGTTGTAGCGCCTGACTTTAACAACAGGTACCACACCTTGGGTTTCATGGGTCATTTCACCATTCTGATACAGTTTCATGTAACCAGTATCATCTACGGTCACAGCAAGATGGCGTAATTCCCCGGGCTCTGCTCGATATAGAGTATCAATCTGGCTCCAGTCACCTCGTTCATTGCGAATGGCAAAGCGGATAAAATCTTCGTCTTCGGTCAGTCGACGTTCATATTCCTCCCAGGCTGGAATACCCTGGTTGCGATAAACATTCGCAAAATAGAGTCGAATCGCATCTCTGCTGCCACTGTCACTGAAATCCCAGACAATGCCGTGGTTGTAATCGTTTTTGCGCACCCATGCACTCAGAGTCATCGCGCCACCGGATTCAACCGCTGGTAAGTAACCGCCCTGATAAGGGTCCGTTAACAACATGGCCTGGTCTGGATTACCAAAACGATCCGCTGTCAGGGTGGTGCGACCATAGAGCTTAACCTTGCCCGGTAACGTAGCATCGCTATAGGCATATCTTGATACTTCACCGTTCTCGAGTCTTGGCGTTTCAAAGAAGGGTAAAGGGTGAGTCACATCCAGTGACCAGCCATCATTTCTGGCTGTATCAGGTAGTATCAACGTATTAAGCTGCTGACCAGGCCTGCCTGAATCAGATTCCAAAACAATGGTGTCCTGACCATCATTCAGCGACAGCTGATAAGTCACCAGACTCTGGCCGTAAAATCTGGAGATATCATTGCCAGCGTTCATGTCCAACCTGACACTGCCCTGCAAAACTTCTATTTCATCCGCTTGGGAAGTACCAGACAGTTGCCCACCTGAGGGACTGTTCAGCACAATAATCTCGGTATTCAGGAATGACCACTGATGGTCGCCTATCACAACCTGTTGATTATTGAGATCAACCGCAACACTTCCTGAACCATCAAGCATTAATCGATCATTTAAGCCAGGGCCACCATCAATCAGCCGACTGCTGTCAGAAACCGGAATTGAAACCAGATCCATTTCTACTATCCCGGAACCGTCTTCAGAAGAAGGAGCAGGAGCAGGAGTCGGGTTGCTCGGTGTCGGCACAGTTGAAACTGTTTCAGTGGTTGTCGCTGCTGCAGGCTCTGAATCATCATCCTGAAGAACAATGGTGTTATCGCCCTTCATGGCGAGAGTAATAATATAGTCAGCTGCCTGCAGTTCCTGATCGTTGCCATTCGAACCAACCAGCACCAGCGGTTTATACGACAACGCCAGTGAAGGTCGAACGGATGGCTCGATAGTAGGAATTTCAGTAGACGGTTGCTCATCGGGACTGTGACCAGATCCGGACTCACCTGAACCACCGCCGGAAGACTCCGACGGTTGACCTGTAGTTTGATCAGTTTCTGGTGCGGTCGTTACGCCTGTTGCAGTCCCGGTTGTTGCCGTCTGATCTGTTGCAGGTTGAGTTGTCGCGGATTGAGTTGTTGCGGGTTGATCCACGGTCACTGGTGTTGTAGTTGTTTCCGGTTCCTGATCAGCCGTCGTCGTCAGTGATTCATCCGGATCCTCCGGCCGTGTACTGTCCTGGTAGCCAATCAGATCAAATACTCTGGCAGCATTGAGTTCGTAAATAGATATTCTTTCTGCACTGACAGCAGCATCCGGATCAGAAAGATCAAGACGATAAGAACCGCTGTCAATAAACTCTTCCAGACGATCAGAGGCGGCCAGTGCAATTTTCTGCACAACACGATTATCAAGCGTCACCTCGGGAATTTCAGGTACGAAGCCTGAGCCAGCCTCATCAGTTACATCATCCAGCCCCCGCAGCAACTCATCGTTGATCAGTTTGACTCGCATGTCGACGGGGTTCAGGAAGTAATTCTCAATTTTAAGATCGTGAATTTCCTTGAGACTGACTTCCGACAAGTTCACCAGGTATTGTGAATACACCAGCAGATCATCACCATCGGCAATAAAGCGTACATCGAACAGGTTTTCCCGGGTTATCCAGTCAATTGTGTCAGGAAATGCCTGCACACGACGCTCAATTTCAGCCCGGGTGAATTCAGCGCCATCCACTTCAATCCAGACCGGCTGTTGGCCGGTGTAGTAGTCCTTGATGATCATATGGTCAGTCATTTCAGACCAACGGGTATTGGTGACATTCTTGTCGTAGGGTGAGAAATGAAGGTAGAGATCCTCACCTCGACGCTGAGCTATCAGGTTATCCTGAATAAAGCCGTCATTAAGCAGTATTTGCCCATAAGTACGACAGCTGCTGTCTAGAACAAGTGTTCCCAATCCTCTGGACATGTTGACATTATTGGACGAGAGATCGAGGCGTCGTGGTGAAACAGAGGTTGTTTCTGTCCTGATCAGATCTGACATATATCGACTGATAGTACCCCTGCCGCTGACGATACGACCATCACCAAAGAAAAGTGCGTCCGGCATGCCTCCGACAATATCCACATAGAAGTCAGGTGCTTCGGTACTTGTCAGTCTCCTGATACCTTCAGCAGCCAGCTCATTTGAATAACTTATCTCTATCAGTTTGCTGTCCAGTGTCTCATCAAAGACACCAACATCCTGAATCAAACCTTTAAATGTCGCACGATTCGGGGTACTGCTGGAACCTATAAAGTTATTGGTCCATTCATGAGCACCCACAGGGGTGATTTCCCGTGCACTCCCAAATGGCTGACCATCTTTAAAGAGTGTCAATGTGCTCTGGTTTAAGGTAACAGCGAAGTGTGCCCAGTCATTGCTGTCATTAAAATCACTGAAAGTAATGGCGTTGACAACGCTAATACCATCCCGTATTTCCACGTAAAGATCCTGAGCATGGGATCCAGTTGCAGATATCGAAATACGGGCACTGTTGTCATCACTGGATAACTCCACCAGTGCACCAGGCGCAGGGCTTGAAGCATCACGCTGATACCAGGCCATCAGTGTCAGTGCATCAGGATTGAGTGCTCTATTTAAGTAAAGTCGAGCTGGTATTTGGGTTCCGGTCGCCTGAATAGCCATGCGCTGATGGCGACCATTAACCTGTTGGGCTCCAGCTTCCAATACCGCTACGGTTTGAAGGGGTTGCTCTTCTAACCCACTGCCCGATCCACTGCCTGAACCTGAACCACTGGCGTCATTGAACAGGCTGCCTTCTGTCGTCGCGGGCAGAATGGGTACGCCCGCATAAGCCAGAGTGGCTCTTGCTTCATCGAAGGAGACATTAAACACTGTCAGTTTATTAAAATGACCTTGAGAGTTCCTCAGATCGAGAATGACCTGACTGTTACTGTCAGTGAACGCACGGTTATTACCGTCTCCGGGAATGAAGTAAGTCTTGCCGCAATAGGTTCTGAAATAGTCATTCTCGGTGCCGCCATCAAGCACCACGGTATTGTCAACACCGTCCTGACCGTCAGCGCCACAGAGCCTGATCAAGTGATCCTTACCGGCTCCAGCTGTCAGTTCCTGAGGGCCATGGCCATAATAGGTTCGAGCATTATCCTGACGAATATCGCTACCAAACCTCAGCTTCCTTTTCAGGTGTTCTGCAACCTGATTTCTGTTCAGCACATATTCAGGCAGATGTTGCTGTCCCTGGCCTGAACCGCTACCCGAGCCACTGCCAGAACCACTACCAGAATTTGCCACCTCCTGAAAACGACGCCTGAAATGTTCAGGTTCTGTTATTGGGCCATAGGTAGGTGCTTCTGTGGCATCGCTACTGTCACCACTGCTTTCATAGTCATAGTCGCGACTCCCGCTGCCATTGCCGGAAGCGGTTGGTATGGGTGCCGCTGGTGGCTGTGGCTGTGGCTGCGAAGTATCCAGTATTTTAATCTGGGTAAATCGAGCTGACAGATTTTCAACAAAATGCAATGTATTCATACTGCCATCAGCACGAATAATCTTCGGAATATGGGTCAGGTCGATGGTGACAATAACGATCTCTTTATGACTGATCGACAGTGTCATAAAGTCATCTGAAAGGGTAAATTCAAGGGAGTCTTTGGTAAATCCAGCGCCTTCAAGAATCAGGGTATTACCGAAATCTGCATCATGAATTTCAGAGCCTGCTGCCGCTTCTTTTATCCAGTAAGTATCACGGTTGTCACCACCGGCCAGATAATCCGCATCCTGATCTGCAATCAGGGTGTCCTTACCGCGGTTGCCCAGATGAATATCTCGTCCTGGACCACCAATTGTCAGCCCTCCATCAATCACGCCGTTGGCTCTGACAATCCATTTAGGGCGCAATATATCGTTGCCTTCATCGCCTCGAAGAACACTGTAAACACCCACTGCGCCTCTGATGTCATCATTAAACGGTGAGCCGCTGATATTTTCAAAGTTATCAAAGCGAGTATGGATTTCACCCGTAGACGCACCATTGAATAAATAACGGGCGCTGCCTTTTCTGGCAGAAGAACCTGCAGCAGGTCGCTCAGTATCTTCAAGCTGAATAAGCAGGCCAGTCAGGTTTGGCATGCTGGTAAAAGGCGTTTCTCTGGTTAAAAGACTGAAGTCGATGGTATCGGTATCATCACCACCGTCCGCATAAGATCCAAAGGCAGGATCGGGCAGATAGGCTTCCAGATAATGTCCGCCTATGAACTCCCTGCGACTCAACCCCATCTGAACCCAGTCATCACCAGCCAGAGTTCGGATCTGATCCAGTCCGCTGACGCCATTGATAAAGTTTTTGCCATTGGTGCCTGTCACGGTATCGTGACGAGACGTACCAATGAAATTCTCCGCGTTAGCTAATCTGAATGCCGGGCCTTGTCGATCAACAGGAATAAGCCAGGAAATAGGTGTCCAGAGCTGCCGCGCAGAAGTACCGCGCATGTCGTAGGTAATACCAATTGAGCTGTAGTTTTGAGTCGTTGTACCGGCAAAATTAACGGTATCAAGACCAGAGCCAAGATCTATATCGAGATCTGCCGTCAGTTCACCCGTAATAGTGACTGAGTCCGAACCCCGGTAAGTTCGGATTTTGGCTCTGCCACCACCGCCGTAGCTGATTTCATTGTTGCTCGCATCACCCTTGACAACAAAATCTACCGTGTCAGGGGCCGAGACACCGTGAACATTTGGCACATGGTCAGTAAACGTAATCCGGGTTGCACCATCACTGTCGCGTAGCTCCCAGGTGTGAAGAATGACATCATTCTTCAAATCCGCATTCACTGAGATCAAGTCATAACGATCAGCGATCGGCACTGGCTGAGCAGAGCTGGTATCAATGCGATAACGAACAGTGCTCGTATGCCTGCTGTAATCAACAATGTTGTAGCTGCCATCATGACCGATAATATGTTTGCCACGGCCAGTTTCGAAGTTGCCCGGACCAGAGATAACCCTGTTACGTCCAGGTCCTGTGAATACATCATCCGAACCACCGCCTAACACAAAGGTATTATTATCATCGGTGCCATAGAAGGTTTCGGTGGCATCAGTTCCCTGAATCCCTTCAATATTGGTGAATACACTGCCATCGTCATTAATCGAACTCAGATCCATGATCTTATCCGGCAACAGCCGGTCAAACTCCATAGGCTTCAGGTCATACAGTTCCTGACGACTGTTTCGGTCAAAGACTTTAACTTCAACAGACATCAGCTCAACGACCTTGTGACCCACTGAAGTATTCAAAAACAGATCCGATAGACTCCAGCTGGTCTTGGCTTCATCCTGCCAGTTGAATACGTCGTAACGTGAAACCCGATAAGGCAACTGGAATTTGGTGGAGTCACTTCTCAGCGTGTGTTCATTACCCTGACTGTAGATAGCCCGGGTACCATCTGTGAGGTCATTGTAGAGTGTTGGTACACGCAGCTGGAAACGAGTCGTTGGAGCGATATATCGCTTCTCTGTCCGGCCATCAACCTGCAGCGTAATCGTGTAAAGTGCCGCTGTATGCTGAATCCCGTTGTAATCATAAGAGGCATGCAGATCAATACTCTGGTTCTGCAGGTTTATGCTGTACGGCTTCCAACGGGCACTCTGTGCCATCGCATCAGGCTGGTTAGGTAGATGCAGGTACATATCATAAACCGGGGCTTCATCATTGATCACCCAGTCAAAGTCATCACCACCGTCGAAAAGTTTTCTGCCCGGAGTGATAACAAAAGTATCACTGCCACCATACCCATAAGCCTGATCAAACCCCGTCAGTCCCTTGAAACGGTTGTTCTCGTCATTACCGTGGAATACATCATCAAACCTGGTACCAATCACCGACTCTACATTGTTGTATACATTGCCGAGCGACAGGTCCCTGTTCCGCATATCAATGGTGATGCCACTCTTCAGATTTTTGAAGCTGGCAGTATCATTATCCTCACCACCATCAATCAGGTTATTACCCAAACCTGGTTGTATAAAATCATTATCCGGACCGCCAAAGAAGCTCTGTCCCTCATCACTGTTGCTAATGAGACTATCCGCACCTTCCCTGCCTTCAAACCGACCTGTACCGCCCTGCCCGGTAAGAGTATTTGGATGACGATCTCCCTTCACGACATTCGAGTTCTGAGCAGCATCGACATTTTCAAAATTTTGAATCGAGCCTTGAGTACGAAGCTGATCAAGAATGACAGAGAAAACACGGGACAACTCCGAGCCACGATCGCCCAGAGTTGCCAGTTGATTGACATCAAAGACCATCATGACCGGCTTGTTGCCGCCCAGATAATCAGGCTCAACAGATGGACTACAGTCATTGCTGGCATCACAGGCGGTACTGATAAAGACCAGTTTGGCGCTGTCACCGGTTACACGAATGTTGTTATGGTGATCGGTGTATTCAACCTGCTGCAAGGGGCTGATGGCGTACAGGTCACCCACCCAGTAATCATTGCGCAGCAATACATCCTGAACCGCTAAATATTCGTCAGAACAACTCAGGTGGATTGGACAGTCAGCTGTGCCCACCCGTTGAATTATGGTTTCTCGCTCTGTGCCCCTGCCAGGCCACCTGCTGGCATCCCCCCAGTTTCTACCACGGGTTCCTACACCAATGGCCGCATGGCCCAGACGATAGGTGGTTTCTCGATTCCAGGTCAACTGCTTGAAGGCTTCAAACATATCCCGAATACCGGAGCCATAAACCCTTTGCCCTTGTTCATTATTAGTGTCACTGAACTCTCTCAGCGACTCATAAGGCACCAGATTGATATCAGCAGGTACTGTACGATCCTGAATATCATCCCTGTTAAGCAGGTAATTCTGCTGTATCTCATCAAAATCAGCCGTCAGGAAGTAGTTAAGCGACTGTCGTATGTACCCTTCAGTACCGGCTTGCTGCCAGATATCCCGGACGGACGAATAAGAGAAGGTTTCCGGGTTACCCTGGCGAATGCTGTAGGTTCGGTCAGTGTTTTTGTGGGTGTATTCAAGCTCTATAACATTAGCAAACAGACCTTTAGGGTAATAATCTGCTGCACGCGGAGTCCCGGTATGGTTGCTGATAGGTATGCTGAAGTGTTCATTGTCATTGTATGACTGGCTTCGCAGGTTTTCCCGCAGCAGATTATTTACCTGGCCAGCGGCAAGATCAACTTCAAGAAATGGTCTGTCTCTGAAGGCTGCAGTAAAATTACCTGTTTTACTCAAATCATTGGCATCAAGATCCAGAGTAGGCAGCACCAGTGTGTCGCCTGTTCCGCCCTGACCATCGGCCAGAATGGCACCGGTACCCGGGTGCCCAAAGTCGTTACCCGCTCCGGTTCGTATTGCACCGGCATCAAAACCGTCATCGATAATGTCACGACCATCGTCGCCTGCTAGGTTATCAACCCCACCTTCACCGTACACGGCATCATTACCAAATCCGGCACTGGCTCTGTCCGCACCAGGGCCAAGAAAAGCAATATCATCACCTTCACCCAGAATTACATTCTGATCAGCAACGCCACTCAACCTGATGTAGTCATCGCCACGAGTTCCGGCCACAACTCTGTCAAAAGAAGTCAGATCCAGCAGTGCCAGACCTCTGTTACCTTCCTCATAAAGGCTTTCAAGCACCTGGAAAATATTCAGCAGATCATCCTGATAAGGGTTATCAACCCCAAGACTCAGGGCGTCAATAACATACCGGACAACCCGATATCCCTGATCGTTGAAATCACTGACGATACTATTGAAGCTTTCACGGAATTCAGATGAACCAAGCACCGTCTCAAAATTCTGTGACGCATTGGCTGCCGGTACAAAGAAAGACATCACCAGCTGCACCAGCGATATCACCGTAGCAATAACATCGACCAGGGCACCGATGGGTGCCAGAATCTGGGTTGTATCCAGTACGAAACTGATACCATCCAGTGCCAGACCCAGGGCATCAAGCACCAGGTTAGCGGTATGGAAAGCTACCTGCGCATCATTACCATGTCTCAGGGCATTATCCAGATCTCTGGACGTTGAGATAATGGCGTAAGTACCCGCACCAATCGATACCAGGTTACCACCCATGCTGGCAAAGCGAACAGCGTAGGTCGTCACTTTGGCACTGACTGCCACAGCTCTGGTTGACGAGATAATCCCTTTTACTGTTGCTTTGGTGACTATTTTGGGGACTACTTTTGCCGCAACAGAGGTCGCAATACCCGCTGTACCGACAATAATCCCTGCACCACCAAAGCTCATGCCGGCAATGGCAAAGATCTTGCTTTCCGTATCCAGCTGATCAAAGCCTCCGGCCAGATCCATAGCGCCCTTAATAGTGGAGTAAGCACCATAAGCCAGCTGCGCACCACCAACAATGGACTTGATGCCAGACACGTATTTGTTATCAATCGCCAGACCCAGCTTCTGCATATAAAAGCTGTTATCAATGCGGCTAATAATTTTTCTTATACCCCGGGTATTCCAGTAACTTCTGGAAATCTTCGGCGCAGGCACATTGGTATTAAAACTGTCTTTGAACGACGCTGTACTTATATCATCAAGAACCGTTCTGAATTCGGCGTTATTATTCAGTGCATCACGAATGACGTCCAAATCTACCGCAACATCCGGGTCTACTGCCTTGAGTCGGCGTATGGAGTCATCCAGCAATTGCTGAGGCGTTCTGCGCTGTTCTGGCAAAGCCAAAGCTTCTGATACCAGAGTATCGAGGATACTTTTCTGCAGTGCTCCATTACTGGCTATATCCTCAGGTACAACCGTCGACCGACGAAGTTCAAACTGGTCAACAATATCCTGCTGCAATACATGCCGGGGATTACTCTGGTCAATATAATCACTGAGTTTGAAGCCAATGGCATCTTCATCAAAATCAGGCAGCGGTGACTCATCAACCGCCCTGTCCAGAGCAGTAATGAAATCATCATTGCTGAGTGATGCATCCAGCTCAGCCCCTATTTGATCGAGCTGCGCAATGGTTCTGGACAAGTCAGAACTGTCATCCGAAGGCACTTCATGAAGTTCCGGAAACTGCCTTCTTACGTCACTCAGTCGATCGTTAAGAACCGTCAGATCAATATCCAGAAAATCATTGGCTGCATCGAAATTCTGGGCATCAAAGGCAGTCAATGACCGCAGCACCTGCTGATTAATCTGTCTGGACAGACCTGTTTCACCAATTTCAGCAAGATCAAGAGAGATTGACTGGAAAGTCAGAATACGGTCCAGCAAGCCGTTAACGGACAAACGACCTTTTGCCGGCAGAATATCACTGCCGTCTATCCGTGGACGAAGGGAAATCAGATCAACAGAACAAAGGTTGCCTTCACAACCCGCCGGATTCAGCAAATAAGACGACAGTTTTTCAGTGGCTCTACCTCGAACCTGTGCAGCCCAACCATCACCGTCATTGTCTCCGACACCAATAACAATACGGTTTTCCTGGCGCAATGAGAAAGACGCATCAAAACCAACATCATTTCTCAGCTGTACAGTAACCCTGTCAGAACCTGTACCGAATTCAAAGCGGGCATCATCGCCAATACTTCCAAGCAGGCCACCCAGTTCTCTCTGGCTGGCTTCAGACAGGGGATGCCCTGCTGCTATTTCCTGCAGTAAAACAGGCAAACGGCGCTGGGAAATACTGTCGGACAGCTGCTGGTTACTGCTGACAACCGCTGCTCTCTGGACATCATTGCTGGTGGCGCTGACTTTCAACGTCGCCTGCTCGGCAAAGGTCTTACTGACTGATTCCAGTTGTGATGAAGTTAATGCATCCAGCGACGTATTTAACTGTTGTCTGATTTCTGCTCTGACACCGGTATTCTCTGTCTGCAAGGATTGCTGAACGTTGTTAACCCAGGCTCGGGTCACATCAGCATTCACACCAGGTCCTTCTGTACCTTGCATCAACCTGATGCGACCATTCTCACCGGTTGCTTCCGGGGTATTGGTTAATATGCCGTTAAAGTCGTTAAACGTTCGACGGACTTCTAGAATGACGAAGCTTTCACTACCACTGCTGTTGGTGTAAACCGGTCTTCTGGAAGGTTCATTGATGGCTCCGGTCAGAGCAACTATTTCACTGTCAGGCAGTATCGAGATGAAATCAGAGTTACGACCACTCTCACCTAATCTGAACTTCGAGTCTGAAATAGATGAATCCTGAACCCGATCAAAACGTGCTGAAAGCGTGCTTTCAAAAGTACCGGTCACCCTTTCACTGGTCAGGGAAAGATCCAGTTTTTCAGCCGCCGGTTTATTGAAGACTTCTCTGGAAGCAGTATCAATAGATCGGTTCAGTTCAGCTCTGAAGCCTGAATTCGGTGTATCGAGCGAACTGTCTACATAGGTCTTAAGCGTTCTGATATCCGTATCACTGAGCACAGAAGCGACTGCATCGGCCGATCCTGCTCGTAACAGGCTGTCCAGTTTGGTTTTATCTGCCCTGCCGCCGGGGAACTGACTGTGCATCAATTCCTGCAACACGACCATGGTCATCAAAGATTTGATTTCAGCGCTGGGGGCACTGGTCACCAGCCCTGCAAGACGGTTACCTTCTATTTGTGACTGTTTAACCAGCGACCGTTGCACTGCGCTGGTGCCTGCCAGCTGATCGATGCCAGAAAACACATCGCCAATCCGCTTAAACTCAATAGCGATATTGGTTTGCACGGCTCGCTCATTAGGACTTAAGCCAATAACAGAAGGTGCCAGTGTATAGTCAGGCAATACCACATCTGTCAATCTATAAGGTTGCCCGGCATCACCCATCCGTTGTTCTAGCTTGGCATTAAAACTATCGGCAACCTGCTGAACCCGCGATCCTGTTTCGAGGTCCGGTATTTCACCCAGTGTTTCTACCAGAATGTCTCTGGCCTGATAGAACTCGGGAGGTGTTGTACCCGAGCCCTGATGATAGTTGTCGCTTTGCTGAGGGCCATAAACAACTTCAAGCCGGGTCTGACCAACAAAACCCTGATCAACCGTCAAGGCCAGTCGACTGACACCGGCATCAGTCGTGCCGGTTCTAGCTAAGACTTCCCGAGGTGCATTAGCGTCATAACGGCTGTTACCACTGGCATCCTCGACTTTAAAGGCATAAAACTCTTCTTCAAAACCAATGCGCTGTGGAGTCGCATCCTGCTCAGGAACCGGAACATCCGGCGCAGCCTCATAGCTGAGCTCCGGTAACCCGAGGTCACCTCTGAAATCATTCTGTATACTTTTTATCTGCTTCTCAGTAATGACCCTGTATTCACCACTGACCTGTTCACTGGCCTGATACACCTGACGCAGGAAGTCTGTCGAACGACTCAGAAAACCATCAATCTGCTCATAGTTAGGCCTTGGCCCATTAAAACCCGGGTCAACATGAACCGTACTGAATGAACCCTGCCCCCTGACAACAGCATCCGCATCACTCCATGCGGATGGGAGTCGAGAAGTAGTTGATGCTGGTAAGTTATCCGGGGTATCGAGTACCAACAGAAGTCGAGTTTCATCGTCTATACGAAGGTGAGCATTATCAGTTGTTCTGATCGTGCCTGAACTAACAAGGTCATCAATACTCGCAGGTCGTGATGATGGGGTATTGTCTCTGAAGGTATCAGCTGTTGTTTCACCCAGCTCGTTTATAAAGGATGCAGATAGAACAGTATTGAGGTCAGACAACCGCGCTTCATAATCAGGTACTCGGCTCTGATACTCCGGCGATACGTAATACTGAATCTCCGGATAAACCTGATTGCTGTAGAGCAGGCCTTTTGAAATGGCCGGTGCTTCTATCGCTCTTGCAGAGACATCAGCAACATTGACCATATCACTGACAGCAGAACCCTCATTAGCAACAACAACACGAGTGTCAACACTGCCAGCACCACCATCAGAGCGTACTTCTATTCCCAGAATCCGACGGCTGCCATCCTGCTGGGAAACAATATTATGTCGTTCAGCAGTAGGTCCCGCATCAGGCAATAAATCACCGTCACCCAGTGGCCAGCCTCGATGAGTATTACCGTCACTGGAAAGATCAAGAGATTGGTAAAGTTCACCGGTAGCGGTTTTTTTGAGTACCGTTACATGACTGTCTCCTGCCTCAGGGGTATAAGGCTCAACAGCGCCGAGTTGTGGCGTTGCTGACAGGGCATCCCGCGGACGATTGCTGGTCACCCTTCTCTGCCCGGTTATATCTCCGGCTTCATTAAGCTCCAGTAAATAAAGGTTGCCCCCCCTACGGTTAAAGTCGACTTCTTCAATGGTATTATCAGGCAGTGCCTGAACCGTACGACTGGCCTGATCGACTTCAGATTCCAGAGTGGCTGAAACATCAATATCCTCATTCAGGACTGCGCTGTTTCTGGTACTGCAACCATCCACCTGTCTCGCACAACGAGCAGGAATTCTCGGTCTGAAGGCCAGTTGTGGGCCATCCTGTGAGTTTCTGAGGATCTGGTAACCGGTAAGATTCAGGTTCTCACCACCCTCTGTCACCATAAAACGTCTTGAAGAGGCGTCACCTGTCCCCGGTTTTTCTACAACAGCATTAGCCCGCTGTCGCATGGGCAGGAGAGCGTCTACCTCAGAAGGATCAAAAACCCTGAAAGGCGAACCTGAATCATCGGCCACGACACGGGCAAGGCCGTCATCGCCATTAACTGAACGCTGGTCACGGCCTATCTGTGCGCCCAGACGGTCCAGCTCCAGTATCAACTGTGTATCACTGACATCAACACGGTTGCGTAAATCCTGAATGACATCTCTTGGCAGTTCTGAACGGAAAGCCTGTCGTGTGTTGCCTGCAGGCAGATCTTTTGTAGCCTTAAGCAAAGCCTGAGTAAAGGTCGAGCCAGCCGCATCATCGGGATGAGCGCTGAGCCAGTTATTGGCTCTGGATACAGCCTGATTCAGGGTATCACCGCCAGCTTCATGCAGTGATTTAAGCGCTGTAATAAAGTCGGACTGACTGTTGCCTTCGACAATCTGAATGTTGTGACGACCGGAACTGGCCAGAGAGTGATAAAGTGTATCCGTATTGTCAGGCAGCCTGACCATATTGAAGCTTTCATCAAAGCCAATATGCTGTCCCAGACGCAACTCGGTATCACCCACCCGGAATGTGCTTTGCGCTAACCCTCGTGCAATAGCACCACTGTCCTGATCAAAAGAGCTGACGAAAGCTGCACCGTAAAGTTCTGATATCCTCTGGCTGCTGATCTCAACAGCGGTACTGGCTAAATCTTTAGTGCCCACTCTAACGAGCAGTTTACCGTCGCTGGCATCCGGAAAATCAAGCCGGCTCTGGTTCAGGTTCAGCTCAGCATCAATAACAATATCAATAACCCGGTTCGGTTGAGCGGACGCTTCCAAACCCAGTTGCTCAAGCTGAAGGTTGAATTGTCGGCTCTTACCGCCAATGCTTCCCCTGTTCGAGAGTTCACCAAAGAAATTGATGTCCGACTGAACCGCATTGGTACGCTGGGAACCGGTATTCTGGGCTCTCAGATAACTGTCGATATCAACAATAAGGTTTGTTTCGGGCAACCTTGTACGAATCTGTTCGGTGCCGATCTCCAGACGGAAGCCTGGATTACTGCCCTGATCAGTTATACGACGATAGCCACTGCCTGAGTCCCTGAAGTCCAGATCATCCCTGACGCCTATGACCAGTCTTGAGTTGTCCGTACCTGTCAGTCGGGTTCGGCGGTTACTCTGCGTCTGATCAAGCTCTACCGTCAACTGCCGACCATCGGACAACATCACGCGGTGTTCCGTGTCAGCTGGCAACAACTCCAGTAATTGATTAAGACGTCGTGTTTCCTGGGCTGACGGCTGGCGGTTATTTTGTAGTTCTGTGGCTATATCCTGCAGCCGCTTATTCACCAGAACCAGTGAAACAGGCTCAAGAGCATCAACAATAGCCTGTCGATTGATGCCAATTTCTTCAGAGAAATGACTCTGGTACTGGGATACCGTCGTTTCAAGGCTGGTTCTCTGCTCTACATTCAGACTGTTAACGGCCTTGCCTGCTTGCTCACTCAACCATGGTTTATGAGAGTCATAAGCATCAGAGTGAGCGTTCAGGAGCGCATCCATAAACGCTCTATTGACGTCGGAATCGGTACCCAGAAGTTCAGGGTTCTGGAAGAGCTTTATCGATCCGGTTGCTCCCAGATCATTAGGAGACGATGACCGCAACTGGTTGATTACATGCCGTCCCTTACGAACTTCTGCAACAACAAAGTAATGACCGTTGTTTTCAACAACAGGAATTCTTGACGGTGCATTAATAACATCAAGTTCGAAAATTTTACGCTGAGTTTCCTGATCTCCGGGTAGAGAGAAATAGCTGTTTCCGTCGGTATTAGGAATTACAGTACGACCATGGTTAACTCGATAATCAAGCAGGTCACCAAACTGGTTCGATACTCTGACGGCCAGGGCATCAGCATCGACACTCAAGTGTTCGGTATAATTGTCACCGTACACAGTACGGCCGATATCATTAAGGCTGTCCCGGACCTGCGTCGTAAACCTTTCGGTGCCGACACTATCCACATACGCTTTCAGCTGTGCGGCGTCAGTATTGCTGATAATTGTGGCAATACCATCGGCGGTACCGACTCTGAGCTGACTAACCACATCATGCTTGGATATCTTGAAATCCGGTGTGGTTGCATCCAGTACCGATTTAAACAAAAACTCCGTCAGTAATGACCGAACTGCAGGCGAAGCATCCGTTGATATATCCGTGGACAGTGAAGAAGCACTGAATTGTGCACTTCTGAACAGGTCTCCATGAACACCATCGCCGTCCACAAACAGTGAGTCTATTCCTGAAAGCGGGTTACCAATAGCATCATAATCCAGAGAAATATTGGTTTGAGCGGCTTTCCTTTCGCCAAACACGTCAACTGATCGCTGCAGATAGTTGATTGGTGTAGCGCCATAATCACCTGCGACGTCCAGCTTGAATGTATTGGCGGCCTCTACTCCTACCTTTCGTTCAAGACGGGAATTGTAAGTATCAACCACCTCTCGCACTGTCGATTTTTTGCTGGTGGATATCTCATCAAGCACTGTGTCCAGTATCTCTCTGGCAACAAAATAACCCCGAGTATTGTTGTAACCATCGGTTGTCAGTGGTGCAGAAATCAGCTCAATAACGCGGTGTCCTTCGACACCATCAACGGTCATTGACAAGAGAGGGTAGCTTCTAACACTGGCATTTGGTGTTTTGGCCAGAATTTCCCGTAATGGTGCTTCCGGGCTGAGATGATGAATTTCCTGCTCAAAACCAATTCGACCCGGAGTTGGATCTGTAGCGACACTGCCAAGAGTATCCGAACTGAGAATCGGCGGAAGAGAGATCTGCTGCCTGATCGATTGTTCTGTGCTCTCAATATTAAACACCTGACTGTCTGCGCTCTGAGGCGGTGACATCTGGTGAGCACTTTCAGCAAGCTGAGTCATAAGGACAGATGCTTCGGAAAGTGCATCTATATTGTTTAAACGGCTGTAGTGACTCGGGTCGACATTTAACACGCTGGGGCTGGCAGAAGCGCCGGTTCCAATAGCAACCGGACGGGATACATTGGCTTCCGGAGCAAGGACTATCAGCTGACGAACCGTATCTGGAACAGGGGCAAAGTCGGCAGTTTGGCCAGTTCTCAAGCTTGTAGACGTGAGGGTACCTGAGCTGATCAGGTCTCCGATACTGGGAATTCTGCCATCAATATCGGGGTTCTGCAGAGCTCTGAGATAATCTCCGCCCTGGCTGGCTCCTGTCGTACGTTGCTGCTCAGGCACCGATAAGTCAGGAACAAAAGAACTTAATGTGCTCCGAACCAGATCTATGCCCGCGGCATACTCACCACCATTGGCCTGGTAATACTCGGGACTGACATACACAGCAACTCTTGCGTCGCCGGTGCCACCATATTCAGCAGGTGACAGAGTGACCAGCAGGCCTTTAAATTCAGCAACACTGGCAGGGACAGCAGGGCGAACTGTCTCTACGGTGGTTCTCGCCAGAGACACCACACTGTCAATACCAGCAGCAGTGACGGAATCTGCCAGACTGACCGCTCTTTCTGCACGGACAGCTTCCGGTGCATCAAAGGTGACAGCATAATCAGTATTTCTGGTGGTAGCAGGGTCCTGATTATCAAAGGCAACTACTGAGCGACTGATGTCCGATGCTTCCGAGTTTCTTCTTGGCATCAGCTGGGCAGAAACCGTATCAGAATCCGGAACATCCAGCACCGCATAGTCATTCGATGTGTTTTCAATAACCTGCTGTATACGCTGACCAGGCGTTTCATCAGTCAGTACCGCATAAGGGTTATCCGTCACCGGTACCCGACTGTTGTCGGCCGGATTTTCCAGTACCCCGTAATCATTAGCAGCAGGCGTTACTCTTAAAACCCTTTGTCCACTTTCCGGCTGATCGCTTCTGTAGACCGAATCCACACCCTGCTCTACAGAATCAACTTCCAGCACTTGATAAGCATCAGATTGACCTGGAACAGGGCCCAGATTGTAATAGGTATGGTCACCCTGCCGGATAAATTCATGTTTCTGTTGCCGGGAAATACTCTGTGATTGAGGACTGAGCAGACCATCATCACCGATAACTCTCAGCCCGGACTTTGAGCCTGTAACGTCCCCTAATACTTCCTTGGCTGGTTGCCCTATCTGGGTAACCACTTCAACCAGACGAACAGAGTCTGATAAAGTCAGCTCAGATACACGCCCAAGTTCAGAAGACACCCGATCCAGCACACCATGAACAGAACCTGTAGTAACTTCCTGAACACGATACCGCCCCCCTTCTGCATCGAGCGTGGCCTGTACATGATAAAGGCGCTCACCCTCAACAACGAACTGGTAGCTTGTTTTTTCGGCGGTACTCTCAAAAGTCAGTGGTTTTGTATCTTTCGCCGGGTTCAGTTCCACTGTCGAGAAGTTGCCATCGGCGTCATCATAAACCTGGAAAAAGCGCCCATTAGCATCTTCAAGCACATTAACCATTCGCGCACTTTCAGAAAGATTTAACCGAAACTCTGAGCCAAGTTCTGCGTCACTTGCGAACATATTGTAAGTAAGGACTTCACGAACATAGAAATCGATATTGTCCTGACGCAGAGTAAAACCGTCTTCAAGCGTGACTACCCTGTTGTCCCTGCGAGTAGACTCAATAACATAAAGTCGATCATCCTGCTCTACAAAACGGTGCTGGGTTTGCACGTCAGGAATCAGGCCATCAAGCCCTCTATTGCTGCCAACCAGCTCACCCAGATGGGTGTAGACATCATCCTGAGCGTTGATTCGTCTTACTACAAACTGGTTGTCACCGGAACTGTCCTGAACCACCAGATAACGATGAGTCGGATCATCGGCACTGGTAATAATCTGGTAAGGTGTTGCAGAAATATCTTCCGGTGTAATGACCAGTGTCTGTCGGTTATTACCGTCCTGAATTACGACTTCAATGCGAACGGTATCCGGAAGCGCGCCCCCTGCTTCGGAGGGATCCAGTGCAAAGTGAGCCTGATTATTGCTATCAAATATAACTTCAGCGGCACCGTCATTACCCCTGACTGATCTCTGGTCAGATTCATAACGCTGGTTCAGATCAGCCAGATCCTGACGCAATTCACCATCAACGCCATTGAGGTCACCCTGCAACAACAGCCGCAGGTTCTCTTCGCCAATAGCCGCCCGGAAGTTACTCTGATTATCCCAACCTTCCAGATTACTGTGGTAGTCCAGTATGCCTTTGACGAAGTTCTCTGCACTGATCTCAGGATTATTGCGCAGGTGATCAAAAGCATCCGTTAATGCTGCTCTGACCGAACCTTCACCCTGGACCTCAAGGAACTGCAAGGCAGATAAGTAGTCATTCTGCGTGCCAGGTCTTAAGCCAAGATCACTGGCACTGGCATCAATAAGCTGACGATAAATACCGTCCTGACTTCCCGGAACTACAGCTCGGTTAAGAGACTGATTAAGTCCGATGGAATCGCCAAGCTGAATAATGGTTTCTGCCGTCGGCCAGATATCTCTTGCAGCATTCACTACCGCATCGGGCGTATCACTCTGGGTCAGACTCTTTAACTGAGCAACCCCGTATAACGAATCAAAGACGTTTTCCACACTTTCAGACGGGAGCACTGAACGCTGATCAACATCATCAAGGTCGACTTTCGGCGTGACATCCTGCAGGCCCAGCTCCAGACGGATGAAACGCTGGTCATCAGTTCCGGTTTTAACAGACACCTGACTTGTGTGAAGGGCACTGTCCGGTTTCAGCTGAATTTCAATGGGCAGGCCATCAGTGCTTAGTTTTGCACCGTCAGACCCATAGGCTCGTCCCAAAAAGCCAACAACATTATCGTTAAAGCGGTTGTCAGTCGTGAACAGCTCAGTAACCCGGCTGATGTCTTCCTGAAGCTGATTTCTGCCAATATGACCTGCTGCAAGCGCCTGATCGTAATCAGCCAGATCAATGACTATCTCCACACGTTTCAGAGTGCTTGAGCGATATTCACTTTCAGGAACAACCACAATCCTTAAGGTGGAGTCACTGTTATCTACGACGGTGTAGCGACCCCGGATATCATAATCACTGTAATGCAGACCATTATCGAGGGTAGTGAGAGGCGACCGTGACACTATCTGGGTCGGGCGTCTGGCAGGTATCGAGTTAAATGTCGCTTCCGTATTCTGTCGGGCAAACTCGACGGCTCGTTCCGGATCATAACGGCGCTTTACCACTATCTCGGCGTTGTTCAGCAAGCGTTTTTTACGTGCCGCAGCAAAATCAGGTGTAACCTGTTCACCTTCATGGCTGTAGCTTCGGTTGACATAAGTCAGGAACCCTTCTGCCACATCATAATATTTGATGACATCCAGCGCCTGCTGGAAATCCTGACTCTGAAAAATCCGGCCTTCACTGTCAATGAACAGTATTTTGTCGTCCAGTTCCGGATAGTTAAGGTTGTCCTGTTCAATGCCGTGCTGCACCAGCTTGGGTCTGCCCAGTGCAAGTGCATCGGCATTCAGGCGGTCACTGATGGTCTTTTGATAGTCAATAGTACGACCCAGTTCAGGGTCAAACTTACGTCTTTGCGCCTGACCCAGCCCCACCATGACCTTATCAATGGCGGCACGCCATCTGAGCTCTGCAAAACTGGGGAAATCGATTCCACCCTGTCGTTTCGATGTACTGCGGGTATAAGACAGTGGCAGTTTTTCAGCACCGGCCGGACTCCTGATTGCAACATCAATACTTTTCTTGAACAGACCAAAAAGGTCAGCATCTGCAGTCAGGTATTTTGTGGTGCCTGCTTCCTGCTCAGCCATAACCCTGAGTGGGCGATACTCGGAAAAATCTGTATGGGTTCGACTGTACTCTGTGCTTCGGTATTCAACATTAAACAGTGATGGACGATCCGAAGCGGTCAGGCGATATTCGAATTCGACATCAGCACCATTAACTGCTTTTCTACCGGTGACGTACCAGGCGCTATCATTGTCATCAAAGTGAAGGTTATCGTTCAGCTTATGTTGCTGAATACGACGCCGAACAGCATCCAGGCTGACTTCCATCTGAACGGCCAGAGCCGTGCCTTTATCTACTGCGCCACGGTTATTGTTATTACCTGCAGTAACGTCAACAGGTTTACCCACTTTCTTGGAAAGTTCTGCATCAAAAGGAATCAGGCCTGACTGAAGACCCCAGTCTGAAGATTTACCTTTAACACCCAACCCTTTAGTGGCGAACTCAATGCCATCACCCAGTCCGAGATCAAGCAGGTCGGCGGCATCCTGGTTAACCGGCCGGATGGCGATAACCGCTCTCTCACGCTGAGCGGTAACACTCCATGCACGGGCGACGTCCTCAGGAATACCCGAAGCCTTTATAGCCGCATCACCCCAGGTTAACTCCCCCACCAGAGATTCCGGTGAGCGAGCAGTACTGGCTCCTCCTAATGAACAGGAGTCACCACCACGCTTACAGCGCAGCCTGTTAACATCCAGTTGTCGTATATCGTCGGTCGAGAAAGATTCCAGTAACTCACTGGTGTTGATATCAAAAACAGCCGTTCGGTCTTCAGTGGTGACTACCTGCAGGACATTGTATTCGCCAGGCTGATCACCCGGTGTTCGAACCACCATGGATTCAAACTGATCCGCCTGTGGTGGTAACTGATAAGTGTCCTGAGCCGTAGTGATGTCACTGATATGCCTGAAGCTTCTCAGCTGCAGACGAGTCAATATCGACTGAAAGTAGCCCTGATCCGTATAATGAGCCGCACGTAACGAGACTGCAGGATAATTTTCAACTCGATTTAGAAGATTGTTTCTACGCTGCTCCCTGCCGTCAGCTATTCGCTGCCAGGCCTGATTTGCTTCAATACTGACGGGTAATCCTGCGGCTTTGGCTGCAAACGTATCCGCAAAAAAGTCGAGTTTGTTGACTATCGATCCTGGTGAAACAGCTTGTTCTGGCAGCACACCTGGCCTGCCAGGATGAACATATTCGGTTGCTTCAGAGCACTCGTTACCTGTCAGTTCTGCAAGATGCGACTGCCACCTGAGGCTATAAAGTTCCTGCCAGTATTCTGAAGGGTTTAGCTGGGCATTCAGTAATCGACCGGCAAGGCTAAGAATACTGGTTTCGATATACGTTGCAGGCGTTGCACCACTTGCTCTTGCCTGACTTTCAGCAAGACTGCTGGCGGTACTTCCCGCATCAGGCCGAACAGGGTTAAGCAACAGCGTTGCGCCCCTGTCAGTAATTGTTACATCTTGCTGGAAGTCTTCAGATGCTGACACCAGTATGGAGATGTCTTCAGGCAGCTGACTGCTGTACGTTGTCAGTTCAGTATTATTCAACCTTGTCATTGCAGCCCTGGTGGCAGCAATGACATGACTGACTGTCTCAGGTGTCAGCAGACTGCTGGTAGCACTGAGGTCGAAGTTAACATCAAATTGCAGACGTACCTGAAAGCGTCCCAGTTGCTCGGTACGATAAGCGAAGTAATCATCACCCACTTCTACACCGGCTGCTTCCAGCGACTGGAAATAACTGTCCAGAATCTGTCGGCTAAACCGTCTGTGATAGCTTTCAGACACATCCAGTGGCTCAAACCGTTCGGTTACCGAAGCACTGGATTGAACAATGATATTTTCGCCACTCTGGTCAACCCGTAATTCAAACTGGTGATCGTTCTGATCAGCTGACTGACTCCAGTGACTGCCAATAGAATCTGCACTTAAAGACCGTGTCCATACCCGGCCAGTAACATCCCTGGCAGCAAGCGTTGTAGACACAGTCAGCTGATTCTGTGTGCCACCGGATTGCTGTAAGAGGCGGAGAAAACTATTGGAGAAATCAGCAACCGCCTCTCCCTCTATGATCAGGCCACTATGGTCAACCAGTGTAATGGCATTGAGGGTGTCACGACTATTGAGTACCTGAGCTAAAAGGGCCGATAAATTCTGGTAACTATGTCCGGCAAAATAAACCTCACCGTCCAGTGACTGGTCAAACTGGCCAATCAAAACAAGGTCAGTACTGACACCAGTGGAGAAAGCATCTGCTGTTATCAACTGACTTATGATATAGCGATTGTTATCTCCAGAACCGAGCAGTTCGCCGTTCCCTGAGCCCGACTCCGAGCCTGATTCAGAGGCGATTGTCACTGCATCGTGTCCGCAGCGCGAACCGTAGTAGGCCAGATAGAAATCACTGACCTCGCGACTAGGCGGTTCACTGTCCAGAGATACCAGCTGTATCTTTTCAGCTGACTGTTCAGCAATGCTGTCAGAAACAACATGATTCTGAATCGGCAGGCGGCCATTGGTCATTCCGCTACCACGGAGATAAGACGTCCTCATCTCATTGTCCGGACTGATCAATGGTGTAGCCAGATCATTGGCAACCAGTAGCTGACTTAGCATTTCCGGTCCGGTCAGCCAGGGAGTTGCCAAAGACTCCGGAGCAATTCCTTCCAGACGATAATGACTCAGAGCCAGCTGGGATAATCCACTTTGTTGCTGCGATAAGCTATTGACCAGCGAAGGTTCCCGGGCCTCAACCAACTCAAGTGATGACAGCCTGTTAATCCCGGTATCATCTATAAAGCGATATCGTCGTTCGATTTCTGTCTTGACCAGATCAGTGAAACCGGACGCCTGATTGCGAGCCAGCACACCTGGTTCAAGTTGGCCATCAACAAAATTGGTTGCAGGAATACCCGGAATTGATTTTGAGCCACTGAGTGAAACAAAAACATCACGCCAGCTGGATAAATTTGAAAATTGATTCTGAACCGTATCGATCAGTAGCTGGTGGCTCTGCCTGCTTCTTTCGACAGCCACCGGCAAATAGCGCTGCTGCAGCTCGATGACCTGACTGCTGCCAAGAGCTTCTGTCAGCGCCAGCTCTGTTATGAGTAGCTCAATAAACGACCGGGAATAGAAAGGTCGTTGCTGCACGTCATTCTGATAGACTGTTTCGCTGCCAGAGCCACTGATCTCTGTGTCAGTGGCTGCAGAACCACTGCCAGAGCCGTCCGGATCAAGTACCCGGTCAAACTCAGTCAGTACCTGATCAACCAGTTCTGTACGAACACCAGGCAACTGCCATGAGGTAATCAGCCAGCCATTATGACTTGCCAGCAATTGCGTACGTACCAGATCCGCTGCAGATTCTTCGTTCTGCCTGAGACCCAGCTCCTGATAATAACGATTTTTAAGTGCTGTCGTTTCAACTGTCCATAACTGCTCAATATCCATAACCGAGATGGCAGTATCGCCAGCAAGATTCAAGCTGGCTATCCATGAAGTCAGGGAGTTCTGATGTGCCGTCAGAAGCGTTGAAAGCTGACTGCTGGTATAGCCATAATCCTGAATCAGAACATCGGTAACGGCATCGTTAAAAGAACGTCCCTGAACCTGCAACCCCTGAATTTTTCGGTAGGCCTGATTCTGATTGAGAATTAATCGATGACTGTAACTTTCGATATAATCTTCAACGAATTCACTGGCCGCTGCACTGGAAGCCGTATCAACTTTATTCTTGATAGCGTTTCTTAATTCGATGGCAAGGCGGCCTTCCTGGTTATTCCATATACGCAGGGATTTTTCCGGATTAAGCTTTCTCCAAACTTCAACCATGGCCGTGAGAGCCGTGTCCGTATGGTCTGGAACAACGATATCCAATTCATTAGGAACATCAGTCCAAACCCCGGCAAGGCCTGACTCCAGACTGGAAAGAATTGGATCAATTCGTTGGCTGGTTCTGGGATACTGATTCTTAAAAGCCTTCAAACCGGTATAGAAATCAAAGGCAATGGAATAGGCATGAACAAGGTTAAGATCAGAACTATAGTACCTTTCTAACAGCGTACTCAGCTCAGTAATGCTCTCGGTGCTTCTGAGAGTTCTGGATAAATGATGATTTATGAGCCTCTGCCAGTCGTTCAGGCTAATCAGTTGCTCGGATAACTGATCATAGGTACGTCTGTTCACAGCCATGCCCTCTTGAAACTTTTCTTATTAAAATGGTTACTAATTTCTCACAACTCAGACCCATAAAATTAATATGAGTCGTGATTCACTTATATAAATCTGAATACAATAGTAGAGAGAAAAACTAGACCAGAAAGTTCAAAGCTGCTAAGCCGAGAAACTAAAAATGTTAACAAGTGGATGAGATAGACTGTTTTGCCATATTCCAGAAAGCAGCTGTCTGAGGTAAAGTGCTCCGACGAGCAAAAGCCACTACAGCAAAAACAACAATAAAGACTGACCATGAAATTCGACTCTACCCGCAGCTACATCGCCACCGATGAGCTGAAAACTGCCGTAAATGCCGCTATTACCCTGCAACGTCCACTGCTGATAAAAGGTGAACCCGGAACTGGGAAAACCATGCTGGCCGAACAGGTGGCTGAATCACTGGGCAAAAAACTGCTGCAGTGGAACGTAAAATCCACAACCAAAGCCCAGCAGGGACTTTACGAATACGATGCAGTATCGCGACTGAGAGATTCACAACTGGGTGATGACCGGGTTCATGACATCGGCAATTACATTGTCAAAGGCAAACTCTGGGAAGCCTTTGAAGCCGATGAGCAAGTGGTACTGCTGATTGATGAAATCGATAAGGCTGATATCGAATTTCCCAACGACCTGTTACAGGAACTCGATAAAATGGAGTTCTATGTTTACGAAACCCAGAAGCAGGTAAAAGCAAAACACCGCCCGATTATTATCATCACCAGTAACAATGAAAAAGAGCTGCCCGATGCTTTTCTGCGTCGCTGCTTCTTCCACTACATCCGCTTCCCTGACCCGACAACAATGAAAGAGATCGTCGATGTTCACTATCCGAACCTGCGACAGGAACTGGTATCAGAAGCCATGCAGATGTTCTTTGAGCTGCGTGATATTCCCGGGCTTAAGAAAAAGCCATCAACGTCTGAACTGATTGACTGGTTGAAGCTGCTGAACTCCGACGATATTCCAGCGGACATTCTGCAAAGCAACGACAGCCGCAGTGCCATCCCTCCTCTTTACGGTGCCATGGTGAAAAACGAGCAGGATATTCAGCTGCTGGAACGTCTTGCCTTTATGACCCGACGTTAACGGAGGCTGTTATGCTGACCAGTTTTCTGGACACCGTCAGAGCCTTTGGCGTGCCTGCCAGCACTAGAGAATATCTTGATCTGCTGAATGCTATGAAACAGCATGTGGTGGTTGCGGATAATGAAGCCTTTTATCAGCTAGCGAGAGCGGTACTGGTCAAGGATGAGCGCCATTACGACCGCTTTGACCGCGCCTGTCAGGCCTTTTTCAAAGGTATGGATTCCGTCGAGGACCTTCTGGAAGCTGCTATTCCTGAAGAATGGCTTCGCTCGGAGTTTATTAAACAGCTGACCGATGAAGAGCGGGAGAAACTGAAGGCCCTCGGCAACCTTGAAGAGTTGATGGAAACTCTGAAGAAACGGTTGGAAGAACAGAAAAAGCGTCACGCTGGCGGTAATAAATGGATAGGCACTGGCGGTACCTCTCCTTTCGGCGCTTATGGCGAAAACCCCATGGGCGTTCGCATTGGTCAGAAAGAAGGCCGTAACCGCAGTGCGGCCAAAGTCTGGGATAAAAGAGAGTTTCAGAACCTGGACGATGATGAACGTCTGGGTTCACGAAACATGAAAATGGCACTCAGACGTCTTCGCAAGTTTGCCCGTCAGGGTGCAGCTGAAGAACTTGATCTGGACGACACCATTCAGTCCACCGCCAGCAAAGGTTTGCTGGATATCAAGCTGGTGCCGGAACGACGTAACTCGGTAAAGGTTCTTTTGTTTATGGACGTCGGCGGTTCCATGGATATGCATATTCGTATCTGTGAAGAACTGTTCTCGGCGGCTCGTTCAGAGTTCAAACATATGGAGTTCTTCTACTTCCATAACTATGTCTATGAGCATCTCTGGCAAAACAACTATCGTCGTCACAGTGAACTGACCCAGACCTGGGACCTTATTCATCGTTTTGGCAAAGACTATAAGGTGATCTTTGTCGGTGATGCTGCCATGTCCCCCTATGAAATCACCTCTGCCGGAGGCAGTGTTGAGCACTGGAATCAGGAAGCTGGTCATGTCTGGATGCAACGGCTGCTCGAGCACTTTGATCAGTGTGTCTGGCTAAACCCTGTTGAACAGAACAGCTGGCACTATACCCAGTCCACCGAGATTGTTCTGGAACAGATCGAAGACAGAATGTTTCCTCTGACCGTGAAAGGTCTGGAACAGGCGATGAAAACCCTGACGTCGAATCGATAATCCTCATTTTTCACGAGCGCAGCGATTAACTGTGGCTCCAAAGCTTGCTTTGGAGCCCGCATTATCTTGTTTTTAGAAAATCTGCGAATTGGGAAAGACTAGTTTAACGGTTTGAAAACATACTATATATGATTGGATAATATCATTAATAGAAATGAGCCGAACACCATTATCAACGGTGTTGGCCAGTCAGCCGGCATCAAACTGTAAGAAATACCTGAGACAAAAATTATAATCAATGCACGGGCACGAAAACCCTTGTTGTAGCTGTATACACCATTGGGTTCATACAGTTCTTCTACATCCACCTGCCAGCATCTGCTGACCAGGTCGGCCAGCATCACACCGGTAATGGCTGGAAACAGCCATGCCAGTCGAGTCACATTATCAAGATAATTGTTTACGACTGCAGGAAAGCAGCTAAGTAGGATCGCAGCCAGACTAATCAACAACGTGCACCGCGCTCTGGACCACTGCTCCATTACATGATTAAACGACAAACCACCGCTATAAAGATTAATGATATTGATGGTCCAGTTGTCAAAAACAATCAGGAGCAATAAGGCTGCAGCCGCTATAGGGCTGGCCAGCATAGACAGAATATTCTGAAACAACTCGTTTACCGAGCCGCCTGTTATATAAATAGCGTAAGCACCTGTGAATGCCCCCACACCTACTCCCAATGCAGAGCCTGCAAGCGCCCCTGACCAGAGTCTTTTCAGTGAATATTGATAGCGGGTAAAATCAGCGGCATCGGTCATCATCGTCAGCATGCTGACGAAAACGCCATTGAACCAGCTGATTAACAGCAGCCAGTGAGCATCAAACTGAAACTCAGGTTCTGGCAGCCGCCATCCGGATGTTTGCATCAGTGAACAGAGCAGATAAACAATGCAGAAAATTTTGATGGGAAAAGCCCAGGCAAAGACGTTCCTGAGCCAGCTATAACCCAATACAGCCACCAGCACCTGCAAGCAGGCGAATAACAATGAAACAGGAATAAGATCGACACTGAAGCCAAACCAGTCAAGTACCGCCTGAATGGCCAGCCCACCAGCAACTGTCTGAAACGCAAACCAGTAGATAGAACATATGACTCTGAGCGGTGAAGTTAAATAACGCCCTCCCCTGTACCCGAGGCTGACCCTACAGGCCATCTGCCCAGTAATGCCATAGTCGACACCAATACGTCCCAGCAGTAGAAACAATACCATGCTCAGCATGACACCTGAGCCTTGTACCAGTATTACTTCATAGACGGACAGTCCATCAGCGACGGCCATCGCTGAGGTCAGAATCGTTCCGGGATTAATCAGGTAGTTCACCATGATCAGAAGGCTGTCTTTTGCACCAGCCTGCTGATCCTGTTTCGCCACCGGGTTAGTGCCGTAGCTTTCACGGGCACTGAAAGGATCCATGCGTTCTTTCGACAAAGCAAAACCCTGAGAGTTAGCAGTCTCAGGTAGACAACTATCTCTTCAGTGAGTTCAGAAAGGCAGGAACACAGGTTGTTGCCGAGCCATTAATAACTTGATCAAAACGGGAAGCATTACTGCCCGGGTCAAGGTTGATCTCAACGGTATGAGCACTAGCAGCACTGGCCTCACCGAAGAATCCGGCGGCCGGATAGACATTACCGGACGTCCCTATGGCTATAAACAGGTCACATTCAGCAAGGGCATCATAAATTCTGTCCATTTCCAGAGGCATTTCACCGAACCAGACAATATGGGGTCTTAGATTACCCTCAATACCGCAGCAAGGGCATGGTGTTTCGACCGACAGATCCTCCTGCCATTGAAACACCTGTTCCGAATCCTGACAGCGTGCTTTCAACAACTCACCGTGCATATGAATAAGGTTGTTGCTGCCTGCTCTTTCATGCAGATCATCAACATTTTGGGTAATCAACAAAAAGTCACCCTCGAAACTTTCTTCAAAATCAGCCAGTGCTTTATGGGCTGAATTGAAGGTCACTTCCGGCAGTTGCTTACGGCGGGCATTGTAGAAAGACTGCACAAGCCTGGGGTTTCTTGAATAGCCTTCCGGAGTAGCCACTTCTTCAACCGGGTGATTCTCCCAGAGGCCATCGCTGGCTCGAAAAGTCTGAATACCGGATTCCGCCGAGATACCAGCCCCAGTGAGTATCACGATGGAGTTAAATCTAGCCATATTTATCGGAACCTAAGTCGAGAATAGCAGTCTATCTTTTCACCTAACAAAAGAAAGCAGGTGTAACCATGAAGCAAGTAAACCGTATATTACCAGCAATACTCATGTTCAGTTGCCTGGCTCTGGCTCATGAAGGTGTAGAAATTGATATAAACAGTGCTGAAGCATTTAACCCTCACTGCTCTTACCGAGTCTACATTGATGAGCTGAAGACCAGCAGCGAAGCGATGCAGGTGTCGGAAAATGAACTTAAAATAACTGCCACTGTTGATGTCGCTCGTTACACAGACATCAAAAAACAGGTCATGCCTTACACTCTGGATTTAACTATTCATGCAGAAAATAAAACGTCGGCTACAACATCAAAAGATCTTCCAAGTATTAAAGAGATGACTCAATATAAAGACATAGCTCCAGAACAGAGAACAGGAACCCCACCATGGGGAGCAGGTGATTATCGCCAGGCACTCTCCGACAACTCTTATATTTACCAGCATTCCTGCAAAGAACAGTAAACTGCTATATCAAGGAGCCGGAACTTATATCCGGCTGCTCTTTATTATTTACTTGGAGTAACTTGTCTCAAAACTAACCGTTTTCGAAGATCCTGCAGGAATCGTTACCAGCAAAGTGTTATGACTCTCCTTCACAGCACCTTCGATGTCACTGATGTCACTCAGCGAATAGTCTCCGTCCACCAGCAATAGTTTGACCGCTTCCTTATTGTCGTTCTCAACCGTAATCTGCCAGTCGCTGGTCATCTTTCCGTAGCCTTGTTTCTGACTCAGCAGCTTCTTTGTTAAACGAACAGCCAATGCCTGTCCTACCGGAATAACTACCGGGTCACCTTTAATAGTACGGGGAAGATAGCTTTCACCGGTAATCAACAGAGCTCCGGAATCAGCTTTGTTATAAATTCTGACACTGCCTTCCGGGAAATCCCTTTCAGCGGTGAAACGATAGCTGAGCGAAGGTTTTTCTTTCTGCTCCTGCCCCCCCCGGTATGAACGACCATAGAAACTGTGTTGATAGATTTTCTCTACCTTCAGCTGATCATTTTTATAGAGAGAAACCTGCTCCATAGAGTGAGGTTTCAGGGTCGTTCCCGACGGCATTGCAGTTACCAGCATTTCCCCCTTACGTTCAGGCATAACATCGGCGCTGCTCTTCATCGCCATCACTTCGCCTGCGAACCGGTTGTTAAACGATGACTGTCCGGTATCACCCGACACCAGATAGATACTGGAATTACTGTAATCAATGGCACTGTCATTAAACAGCAGTGAAGTCAGTTCCATTCTTGCTGATTTATTGCTGTTAATCGTCATACGATACTGGTTACTGTATCTGAGACCGGATGTGATATAGGAAAGTCTCAGCGAATCTGCTTTTGACGCTTCGTTAAAACTGGCGCTAAGGCTGGGCTGAAAATCGCCTGCCAGATAGGACTCTTCTCGTGCTGCCAGCCTGATGCCCTGAGGATCACTCCAGTCAATCAGATACTGTCTGCCATTGGTGCCCTGTACCAGACCAAGTCCTCCGTCGTAAGAAATCAGAGTTCCCTGTACCGAGACATTCAAACCGCCGCCGATCAGTTCAACCTGCTTACCTACCAAACTATGGTATAGGCGTTCTCGCTCGAGTCCACCCTGTTTCCAGGTAAGGCTGTCAGGCGACTGCCATTTACCAGCCATATTGAGTTCCATCTCAATACTGTTCTGTTGCCAGAGTTTACTGATGCCCGTTAGAGTGACCTGTCCTTTGTCGTTCAGCGAATTTTCAAAGACCTGATTGACCAAGGCTCTGTTGCTATAGATAGATAGCTGACTGCTCTGAGCTTCCTTCAGATTAACCAAACCGGTAGACGAAGCCTGCGCCATACTGCCCGACAGTACTACTACCGCTATCAAGGCTTGCTGACTGCCTTTACTCAACACCCTGTCCATAGTAAACCTCTCATAATCAGCCATGCGTGAATCAATATTCACAGTAAAAAAGCAATGCGATTCAGAATGACCAGTTAGCCTGAAAAAATCAATAGAGCCTACTCTTGCTTACTTTCTCTCTATAAACATTCTCTCTATACACAGTGTCTTTATAGGTACTGCTCTTATAAACAATGACATGAATAAAGCAGGCTAAGAGCCCAGTTATTAAAACTGTGGCCTATAACGCCGAAGCAGCTAAAAGGAATCAATGCCAGGAACGGCTCATGAATACAATCATTGTCAGTCTGCTTCTTATCCTGTCAGGCACAGCCCTATCTCTGTCCGCACCTGTCAAAGCCGAGGTGATCACTACCTGCCCCAGTGGCATGATTTATCAGGATCAGGTCTGCTATCAACCCTGCCCGGAAGGTTTCTTTGATAATGGCCCAACCTGTCGTGGTGCCTGCCCTAAAGGCTACAGTTGGGATAGCCTTGCCTGCTCCGGTGGTTTTCTCGGAC
This sequence comes from Endozoicomonas sp. OPT23, assembly GCF_009653635.1. Classification (GTDB taxonomy): domain Bacteria; phylum Pseudomonadota; class Gammaproteobacteria; order Pseudomonadales; family Endozoicomonadaceae; genus Endozoicomonas_A. The sequence continues at coordinate 96,970 of NZ_PPFD01000007.1, forward strand.
TGGACACCAAAGTGCCGGCATTGCAGACCCGAAAAACGGCTCTACCCAGTACCTGTTCTAGCTCTAATATCAGAAAACCCATTACTCCGGGCGATAACAGCTCTCCCTTTACTCTGATTTTTTCATCTGATCCGCAATACCCCTGGTGGCGTGGTGCACACGACTCGGCCTGCAGTAGTGAAGAGTGCGTTAAAGAGAAAAGTGCAGGTTTGATTGCCGATCAGATTCAATCTATGAACAATATGGTTAATATTCGCTTTAGTGAACGTAACGAGACAATTACCGGAACCTGGCCCGATACCAGTAACATTCCCGCCAGTCGAAGAGACCAGCCTATACCGGACCCACAGGGCGTGGTGGTTAATGGCGACCTCACCGCTTTCTGGCATTCCTGGCAGGTAGAAAAATATATGTCGTTCTATCACCGGAATGACGCCGACCCACTGAACCCTCACAATCTTAAGCTGGATTTCTACCCCGGACTGGGAAACCACGATTACGCCAATAATAAAAATGACTGTTGGTGGCAGAGAAATGCCGAATATCTACCCTATAAGGCCAATGGTTGTGCAAGAAATGCTGCCCATTATATTAAGAAACTGGTGAGTTGTGATCTGGCTCCTAATTTCCCTGATCAAAGCATTACCGGTTTTAACGAAAGCAGCCTTGCCTACTCATGGGATATTGGCAACTATCACTTTGTTCAGTTGCATAATTACCCCGGATACACCTACTCCGACGTCAATGTCAGTGACTCCTACGAATGGCTGAGGTCTGATCTCGAAATCGCACACAACGCCGGTCAGCGGATCGTATTAAATATGCACGACTCCGGCGCAGACTTGTACAGCCTGGCTTTTCGAGCCGCTATTTCCGAAAGAAATGTAGTCGCCATATTTTCAGGTCATTTGCATGAGCAGAACGGTTTTGTTGGCTCCGTCAATAACGGCAGTCAATCCATACCAATTTTCAGAAGTGGCGCGTCAGAGTACAGTACTTTGTTACTGGCTGAATTTGGAGCAAATCATCTAACGGTAGCGGTTGTTGAAACCTTCGATGGCATACCGGTTTTCAGAAACCCTGATAACAGCTATAAAACCAGAACCTTGCTATTCGAGTAGGACTTATTCGAGTAGTGCCTCGGCGTAAGCTATAAACTGAAAAGGGATCCTGCTGGATCCCTTTTTGATTGTCCGACTCTCTATCAATCTTCATTCTCATTAATAACCATCGTTGCAGTTACCATTTCTTCCTCTTCACCAGGCTTTTCGACTTCGGGCTCAACAGGTTGCCCGGTTTTAGCTTCCTGAGCTTTTATTGCAGCTGTTTCGGCTTCAATATCGCCCGGTAAGTCACAAAGCGGCGTGGTTTGGTCATAAGATGGTTGGCCCTGTTCAACGTCATTACACTTCGGATAGTCCGTTAAGAAATTAGACGACTTCTGCCAGGCGGGTACCCAGAGCTGATAATATTCAAGGTTCTGAGTTTCTTTCTTGGTCAGCTGCTTACCACTCATAGCCTTCTTGACCAGAGTATCAACTATCTTGCGCCCTTTGGCTGCTTCTTCAGCCATCAGCTTTTCAGGAGAGGCCCTGAATTGATGGAACGCTGTCGACACAAATTTGCGAACACCATTACCAAGCCCAAGAATGACTGCTCCCGCAATACCAAACTTCAGCGCACCGAGACCAATTGACACACCAATGGCCAGTGCCGATGGCGGAAAACTCAAGGCACCGATGACTGCAGCCACCGTTGCAAACGCAGCACCAACGGCTGCGCCACCGACCAACCCTTTTTTGGCACCACTCTTAAAGCCAGTACCAAAACTCTTGATCGCTTTACCCAGTTTGTTCATTTTACTGAATTTAAACTGGGAGCGGACTTCCGCCGGAGACAGTTGATAAACATGTCGAAAGTTACTCATCCCGGTTTCAGGAACACTCAGATCACCTGATTTGTAGTGAACCGGAGGGATGTAGGCATTGAATGATGGTTTAATCCCGTTCATGTGACACTCCTTGTCTTTATCGTTTTATTTGATTTACAGGGAGTTTACTGAGGGGAGCGAGGAAACTGCATAACAGGGCTGTCAGGCGTGCTAACAAAAAGGGGAACCTGACAGGCTGAATAAGATCAGCCCGTCAAGCTATTGATATTTAATCTATTTCCCAGAAAGGATTGCTTGCATCCAGATTAACAGCCTTGCCGAATCCGGGTACTTTCAAAGCCTTATCGGTAAATTCCAGATGCTCTTCGTTCAGAACACCTTCACCAAACTGATAGATAGGAGAAGCATCACCACTGACCTGAAGTTGCTCATGAGCCTGTTGCCTGGCTTCAACCTGCTCAGCCTGCTGCTTCCAGCCGGTCATAGCCTGCTTACCGTGCTTGGCTGACAGCAGTTTCTCGGTCACATCCGGACTCATCACCAGAGCTGTCGCGTTATTACCGCCAAAGCCTTTGGCATTGATCAGCGACATATCCATGGCACCGGTTACTTCCTGATGCTGCTGCAGGATATTCAGGTGACTGTGATGAACATCATCAGCAATACCATCAATGGTACGAATACCCGGAATCAGGCCGCTGTGCCAGACACCCAGTGTCGACATCAGCTGATCACCCGCCGCCACACCAATGGAGTGACCGACATAGCTTTTCACGGCAGCTATGGACCAGCTGTCCATACCAAAGACTTTGGCGGTCTCATTCAGGATATGGGACTCAGTAACCCGATTCTGTGGCGTACCGGTACCGTGAGCCTGAACAAAGCTGCGCTGACGCAGTGATTCTTCACCCAGAATGGCTCGACCCAGAGCAGCTGCTCTGGCTACGGTCAGGTAATTACCAGCACCCGGCGCAGAAATAGACTTCTTATAACCATCCGCATTGACGAACACATCAGCCACAGAGCCGAGGATAGAGGCACCACTGGCCATCGCCAGCTCATCATCCATCAAGACAAAGTACTGGGAAGATTCGGCAATGGTGAAGCCAGCATTATCCGCAAAAGGACGACAGGCACGACGCCACTCCGGATTTTCACCGGTAGCCAACCCTTCCAGCTTTCGCAGAGCATCATCTGTAGCCAGAGCACCCATGGTGCTGTAGCCATCCATAATTTCCGGTGTGATAGGCGCTTCACTGTTACCAACAATAACCAGTCGACGCTTGCCGCTGCGGATATCATTCACGGCCATTTGCAGGTTATAAAGCAGGGTCGCGCAAGCTCCCATCGAGGTACCGGTGTTACCCAGCGAACCAAGAATGTAAGCATTGATAAAGTCAGCGGACATTTCCGCAAAGCCCAACGGACATTGCTTGGAAGTAACCCGCTTACCCATCAGGCGTGCTTTCATCATGCCGCCATAGCCGTTGTAATCCAGCTGGCTCATGGCACTGCCGGCGTAAACGGCAATTTCTTCCGGTGCCAGCTGATCTTTCAGACCCAGCCAGTCCAGACCGGACGACTGCATGGCATCAGAAGCACCGAAAACCGTCATAGCAAGGGATCTTGGGTGGTGACGGGATTGATACAGTTCATCCGGCTTAAAGCCGGTAGGCAGCTGTCCTGCCGCATTAACAATACCGGCACGGGTCGATGGCAGCATCAATGGCTGAGTGTCGCTGAAGGTCACACGAATATGTTTACCATCAGCCAGTTCTTCCACCTCCCAGCCAGCAGGCATAGGAGATGGCAGCCTGCGTTTAGGCAGGATCAGCTCGGAGCCTTCTCCGGCTTTCAGCGGGTGATTATAATCCAGTGCATTATTATCAAACAGGTTGCCTTCCAGTTTTCGTACCAGACTGCCAGCCAGAATTTCATTAGCCGAAGCAGAAGCATCCAGCCCTCGAATCTGGGCCAGTGCTGCCAGTGTTTCTTTCTGTTTCTGCTGGCTTAACTGATCGAACACCAGACGATGATAGCCATGGAATCCGGAGGTTCGGCCTGCCGGGCTGATACCGCCCTGAGCAACAATTACAGGTAGACGTGACAAGATTAAGCTACTCCAAATTCAGCTAGTAAACGGCATGAAAAAACCAATGGCGCTTGTTAAAACATTTCTGCTTGATGCGCTTATGCAAAACGTTTGTTCAATGTCCATGGCTGCCGTGATCAATAACTAGTCTTAGCACTTAATAACTAGCGCTTAATAAATTGTGATGGGGCTAGTGTAATCTCGCTGTCACAAAGCGAACTGTATATTTTAGCCATTAAGGTGTACTTTATAGCCAAAGTAACATTTCATAACCATCAACACTGATTAATGTTCACTCAACAATCCTCTAAACAACCCTTTAATAGGTACACCTGTTTTGCCTCAAAGCCTGCCCATTCATCGAGTATTGATCCCTTTGCTGGATCATATGCTGACCACCAGTATCAGTTTGCCACTGGAAATGATTCAGGCTGGCATGACCTACAGCAGACTTAATGGCACCCGAAACACCGTCGAAACAAAACTTTGTTCAGAAACGCTGGGAACAGTCAAAGCGACTGGTGGCATATCACTATGCCCGGAGCTTACCTTCGAAGACTCCGGAACAGCTGATCTGGTGGTCGTACCCGGGCTCTGGCGAAACCCGTTACCCGTGGCGAAAAAATCCCCGGCCTTTATTCAATGGCTGAAAAACCAGTATGAACAGGGAGCAACCTTCTGTGTGATTGGTACGGGCGTTACCTTTATGGCAGAGGCGGGCCTGCTTGAAGGCCAGCCTGCAGCAACACACTGGTACTTTCTTGATCGTCTGAAGCAGGAGTACCCGAATGTTGATTTCAAACCCCACCATCTGATTACCCGTTCCGACCGTATTTTCTGTGCCGGCAGTGTCAATTCCGGTGCCGACCTGATGGTGCATCTGATCGGTCTGGCTATGGGCGAGAGAGTCGCTCATAAAGTAGAGCAGCAGTTTTCTCACGAGATACGCCGGCCACTGGAGCAGATTCTCTATACCTCTGAGCAGGCCAGTGTCCACAGGGACGAAACCATTATTCAATTACAGGAATGGTTACAGCAGAGCTATCAGGAAGATGTATCACTCACTCGAATGATCGAAATCACCGGCCTTACCCAGCGAACGCTCAGCCGGCGTTTTCGTGAAGCGACAGCGATGACACCAATAGGCTACGTTCAAAAACTGCGGCTGAATATGGCAACAGAATTGCTCAGAACCACAGACCTGACCATTCGGGAGATCAGCACCCAGATCGGCTATACCGATCCAATTCATTTCAGTCGGCTGTTTCAAAAACACTTCCACCTGAGTCCATCCGACTTCAAACGCAGCGTCCGTGGCAAGCTGTTTTATCTGAACCAATAACATTTCGTATCAATATACTTACTGATTCACTACCCTGACCGCTTTATACCGCAGCCGTTTTTGCATAAGCTTTGCGATTATATTTTTCGGGTTCAAAGGTCTTCTCTAGGAGCCTGTCGGACTTAGCCGACCGTAGCGAGAAAAAGTCCGGTTTGAGACAGTTTTTATGATCATTTGAAGCGAATAGCGAGCTATTCAACGAAAAGGATCATAAAAAATGGCCAAATCCGGCTTTTTCGCAGTAGGTTAGTGGTAAGTCCGACAGGCTCCCAGGCCTTGCCCGCCACCTGTTTCCATCTGGAGCGAAAGATGATCATCAAGCCAAGGATTCGCGGATTTATCTGCACTACCACTCACCCGGATGGCTGTGAGCAGAACGTCAGAGAGCAGATTGCCGTTACTCAGGCTCAGGGTGAAATCACCGACGGTCCAAAGAAGGTACTGATCATTGGTTCTTCCAGTGGTTACGGGCTGGCTTCCAGAATCACTGCAGCTTTCGGTTCCGGCGCTGCCACCATTGGTGTTTTCTTCGAAAAGCCTGCCTCTGAAAAGAAGCCGGGCACCGCAGGCTGGCATAACGCCGCTTCCTTTGACAAGCTGGCACACGAAGCCGGTCTGTACGCAAAGAGTCTGAACGGCGATGCCTTCAGTAATGAAGCCCGTGCAAAAACCATTGACCTGATCAAGCAGGATCTCGGTCAGATTGATATGGTCGTTTACTCACTGGCGTCTCCGGTTCGCAAGATGCCAGAAAACGGTGAAGTAATTCGCTCTGTATTGAAGCCAATGGGTGACACCTACACAGCTACTGCCGTAGACACCAACAAGGACACTCTGTTCGAAGCTACTGTTGAACCTGCTACTCAGGAAGAAGTGGATGCCACCGTCACCGTAATGGGCGGTCAGGATTGGGAACTGTGGATGTCTGCCCTGAGTGAAGCCGGTGTTCTCGCTGAAGGCTGCAAGTCCGTTGCCTACAGCTACATAGGTACTGAAATCACCTGGCCAATTTACTGGAACGGCGCTCTGGGTGAAGCCAAGAAGGATCTGGATCGCGCGGCTCACGCTATCGACAGCCAGATGAAAGCCATCAATGGCTCTGCCAACATCGCGGTACTGAAAAGTGTTGTGACTCAGGCCAGCTCCGCCATTCCTGTGATGCCTCTGTACATCGCCATGGCCTTCAAGAAAATGCGTGAAGAAGGCGTACATGAAGGCTGTATCGAGCAGATCAACCGTATGTTCCGTGATCGTCTCTACAAGACTGACGGCTCAGCACCAGAAACTGACGACCAGAACCGCCTGCGTCTGGATGACCTGGAGCTGCGTGAAGACATTCAGAAGCACTGTCAGGCTATCTGGCCACAGCTGACGAATGAAAACCTTGCTGAACTGACGGACTACCGTGAGTACAAGGAAGAGTTTCTGAAACTGTTTGGTTTTGGTATCGAAGGCATTGATTACGAAGCGGATGTAAATCCTCAAGTGCCTTTTGATGTGGTTGATATCTAAATCATAACTCGATATATGCTCAACAGCAGACTGAGTCTTTCAGCCTGCTGTATATCTCAATCATTCCTCTATTGCCCTGCCCACTGACACCGGAGGAACTGGAAACTATTAACTTCAACCTTATCCACTACGGCGGTTGATTCCTCTACCAGTAAACAATCAAAACCTTCTTTTTGGATATAACCACTTTCTGGAATGTCATGATTATCCAAAACCAGAATTCCCTTGCTGTTCTTATCCGGACTTTTTGTCCAAAAATCAAACTGGGTTGTTCTGTCAGACAGTAACTGTAATGGCTCCGGGAAAGCATACCAGGCCAGACGACTGGCTCGTGACCAGTTTCCTGACATCAGTGTGACCGGCTGATTGATTTCGCTCTGCCATTGACGTTTTAACTCAACAGCTCTTTCTGCCGCCTGCTGCCAGCCAGTAAAGTCTCTCAATGCTTCTGCCATGAAAGGCACTCTGGACAGTGGTTTGAAGGCCAATACCCAGAAAACAAATAAAATGAAGAACAATGAAAAAAACGTAGAGGCAAACGCTGTCACTTTCACCCAGACCTTATTCCAGTTGTCACTAATCCAGTTTGCTGACAAGGGGGCAAACAAGGCCCAGCACATAGCAGGCCAGTTGGGCAATATAGTGTCTCGCCCTGCCGACCAACTGATCACCAGCATCGCAGGCCAGGCACAATAGACAATCAGCCAGTGTCCGATATTTTTGGTGGCATTTTCTCTGTCCCTTAATACCACAAAGGTTGCACCAATCATCGCAACATAAGCTAGGAATGAGTATATCGCAGCTTGCGCCAGCTGCATGAGAAGAGCTTCCTTAAGGCTCCACTCATCGAGCCCAACACCTCTGTCCAGCTGATAACTAAAAGACACCCAATCATGCTGAGCATTCCATATCAGTACCGGAGTAATCACGATGAATGCAATCAGCCCGGCCAACCAGGGAGCTAACTGTTTCAACCATTGCAGACCATGAAAATGGAACATAAACAGCAGCAAACCCAAAGGCAAAAATACCGCCGTATATTTGCTGAGACCGGCCAAACCAAACACTAACCCCAATAACAGCCAATGCCTGAGATAATTAAACCGGTGAATTTTGTAAATCAGCTCGACCGACAATAGAGCTAAAACCATTAAAGGCAGATCGGGCACCAGCCCCCATCCCATAATCTGCAGCATTGGGGCGGTGTTAATCAAAATAATGGCAACCAGCCCGCGGGCTTGATGTCCATCAGGAAACAGCTGCATGGCGACACGCCATCCTAACCAGGAAGACAGAGCCAGCAACAAGGAAGGGATCAGTCGAAGGGTAAACTCGTTATAGCCAAAGGGTTGAACCAGTATCTGCAACCAGCCAACCATAGGAGGGTGGTCAAAATAGCTGAGCGCCGGATACAACGCATACAGTGCATAATGCGCTTCATCAACTCCCAGTTCCACCAGCGGTGCCATCCACCAGTGGACGATCAATACAGACAGTACAATTAACCACCCGGCCTCCTGCTCTCTTCCCTGTACCATCCTTTCCACTAATGCTTCCTCATGCTATCAGCTCTAGAGTCTGCTCATAATCAAGATAAACGCTCTTACCCGGCAAGTCACCTCCAGGCTCTTTACCTTCGCTTTTTTACTTTCAGGATGCACCTTTAGTAGAACCTAAGGAGAGCCACAGGAGCCTGAATAAATGCTCAGTGAAAATATTTAATGATCTCGTGATAGGCAATACTGCCCAGATAAACACCAACGATACCCATAACACCGGGCAGTACCGGCGGCGCAGGAATGGGTAGTTTTAGTGCACTGAACAATAGTCCGACCATCAGGCCAGTGACCATGGCTATGAGGACTTCAGCCATTTTGAGGAATCCTTCAAATAGTGACGACTGAAGGAATATAGATGATAAGGAAGCAAAGGAAGGTAAATCGACATTATAAATACAAAAAGGGCGAGTCAAAGACTCGCCCTTTTATCTGTAAAAAAGCACCTGAAAGCAGGGCTTTATTACATGGCAGCCAGAGAGATAAACAGGCCAGCCAGAGTAGCACTCATCAGGTTAGACAGAGTACCAGCAGCTACGGCTTTCATACCGAAGCGGGCAATGTCCTGACGACGGCTAGGAGCCAGAGAACCCAGACCACCCAGCAGGATAGCGATGGAGGACAGGTTAGCGAAGCCACACAGTGCGAAGGTCATGATGGCCTGAGTGTGCTCGGACAGGTGCAGAACACCAGCTTCAGCAGCTTTGGCAGCGTCAATGTGGTTAGCCAAGTTACCGAATGCGATGAATTCGTTAACTACAACCTTCTGACCCAGCAGGGAACCGGCAGCCAGAGCTTCGCTCCATGGAATACCGATAAGGAAGGCCAGAGGAGAGAATACATAACCCAAGATCAGCTCAAGGCTCAGTTCAGGGTAGCTGAAGAAGCTACCAACCCAGGACAGCAGCTCGTTACACATGGCGATCAGGGAGATGAAGGCCAGCAGCATGGCACCGATCATGGCAGCCAGTTTCATACCGTTAGCAGCACCTTGAGCAGCCGCGTCCAGAATGTTGGCAGGCTTGTCTTCTTCAGCTTCTTCAACGTCACCGCTGTCGTCTGGTGTTTCAGTTTCAGGCTTGATCATTTTAGCCATCAGCAGGCCGCCTGGTGCAGCCATGAAACTTGCCGCGATCAGGAACTTCAACTCAACGCCCATGGACGCGTAACCCACCATTACCGCACCGGCAACGGAAGCCAGACCACCTACCATTACGGCAAACAGTTCGGAGTTGGTCATGCGGGCAATGTAGGGTTTAACCAATAGCGGTGCTTCAGTTTGACCCAGGAACACGTTACCAGCAGCAGACAGGGATTCTGTACGGCTGGTGCCCAGTGCTTTCTGCAGAGCGCCACCCAGAATTTTTACAACAAACTGCATGATACCCAGGTAGTACAGAACAGATACCAGGGAAGCAAAGAAGATGATAACGGTCAGAACGTTAACAGCAAAGATGAAGCCAATCTGGAAAGTGGCCAGACCACCAAACAGGAAGCCCATACCTTTCTGAGCGCTTGACATAATGTTGTTTACGACATTGGTCATGGCCTGCAGAACTTCCTGACCGGCAGGAAAGTAGATTACAAATGCACAGACAGCAGCCTGAATGGCAAAAGCACCACCAACAGTACGCAAGTTAATCGCTTTGCGATTGTCAGACAGCAGGAACGCGATACCCAGCAGGGCAGCGACTCCGACCAGACTCATAAGAATGGACATGGATTTCATCACCTAAAAATTGATTTCGAAGCGCATTATACTTATGCAATTTAATTTTCAAAGAAGGTAATTACCGCACATTTGACCACAAAGTATACTTTTTTTGATCTGGGACAATTGTTGTTTTAGTAGGCAATTATACCTGTTCTGTCAGCAAAACTGCATAAAGCTCATTTTCTGTAAAGATCAGGTCAAGAGCCAGCAAAAACAAGCTCTATCGAAGATTTTAGTCAGGTAACACAATGTTTCCAGACTATTATTACATCATTTGGCGATCAAAATATAGACTGACAGAGCCGAACAGTTGTCCACATATTTATTCACATTTCCAACTAATTCTTTACCTTATTTACCTACGACAAATGACGCTTTTTCAGGCAAAAAAGATCAATATTACCAAGAAAAAAAAATTTCAAAATTGTTAAAATAATCACCTTTCTGTCAAAAAAACTGTTCTGAAATCCATGGATCTGACTGATCACCAGCTGAAAGTTGCCCGACATTGCGACAATCACGCCCTCTGTATTGCCGTAGCCGGCTCAGGAAAAACGACGACTCTTGCTCATCTGATCCTGAATCTTCTCGCTATGGGTAGCGACCCTCGCCGTGTGATGGTGATGATGTTCAACAAGTCCGCGCAACTGGACTTTACCGCCAAGCTGCAAAAGCTGACAACCCAGACGTTCAACGGGCAGAACCACCCCCTGAACTCCCTGCCTGTTCCTGAAATCAGAACCTACCACTCTACCGGCTTGAGATTGTTAAAGAAGCTGGAACAGTGGGGTGTTCGAGGCGGCTTTGACTACAACCCGATGTCTGATAAAGAGATCGAATTAAAAATCAGGGAACTGATACTGAAACTGGCGCCTGACTCTCTGCAGGAAAAAATAAAATCAGACACGGCTCGCTATATTGAAGCAGCCATCAGTTTTATCGAACAGGTTAAGTCCAGCCTGAATGAACCTGATATTGTGCTCGCAGATAGTGATTACCCCGATAGTCTGAAGTTTTTCATTACGCTGTTCCATGAGTTTGAACAGTGGCGACTGGATAATCGTCGTATCACTTTCACCGATATGCTTTACGACACGGTGAAGCTGTTGATGCAACATCCTGAGCACCTGACCAAAGTCAGCAATAAAATGCAGTTTATCGTCGTGGATGAGTATCAGGACACATCAACCCTGCAACACCACCTGACACGAATAATTGCTGGCGAGAGAGCCCGTGTGATTGCAGTGGGCGATCCTGATCAAACCATTTATGAATTCGCCGGAGCCAATATCAACAATATTCTCCAGTACTTTGAACAGGATTTCACGAGTACCGGCCTCGTTGAACAGCTGACCATACCCCATACCTTTCGTTATGGTCACAGCATCGCCCTGGCGGCCAGCCACCTGATTGCCAGAAACAAGGATAGAAAAGACGTCATCTGTCTTGCTCACGAAAATAACACACCATCGGACATTGAGCTGATACAGTCTGATCAGGATGAAACGAAGGTATTACTGGTTGCCATAAGAAATCAGCTGTCCTCAACGTCCGACCCTTTTGCCATACTGGTCAGGGTCTGGGCTCAAGCTGTCCCTCTGGAACTGGCTCTGCTGTCAGAAGGTATTCAATACCATAATGAAGGCCCTTCCCTGTTCGAACGACCGGAAATTGTTTCACTGATTGCTGCACTTGAACTTTCTTCGGGGCAATTTCAGTTTCTTGATGTTGATGGTCGGGCAAAACGACTCTATCAACTGTTCACGCTGCCTCATCTGGGGATCAAAACCCAGATCATTAATGAACTTATTGCCGCTATTCAAATGCATGGGCAGGATATTGGCAAAGTCATGGCCAACAGTATTGAACTGATACGGGGCATCAGTGATTACCAGCGTAAAAAACTCTATAACCGTGCAAAAATTCTTCACAACCTTGAACTTCAGGGGCAGAAGAAGCCACCCGCCGAATTGCTACAGGATTACATAAGGAGTGCCGAGCTGAAGGAAAGCCTTCAATCCATGAGCCTGAATGAACAACGTACCGAAGAACAACTATTGGCACTGGATGGTTTTCTGCAATGGCTACGCGGTTCTGCCAGATCATCGGGGGAAGCCATAGAACTGATCCGGCAGTTGAGAGATCGGAAAAAACAGGGGAAGCAGAGTAAAAACCGCGCACAACTGACCATCAGCTCCTGCCACAGGGCAAAAGGTCTGGAATGGCCCGCCGTCATGATCCCCGGGTTAACCGCTCGTTACTGGCCCTTTGAACGCAGCGATTCTCTCAGTGCCTCGATCACCGATATAGAATCAGAACGTCGCCTGCTTTATGTGGCCATGACCCGTGCCCGCAAGCAGCTGTTTCTGTTCAGCTGTCCCGGAAATCTGGAGCCTGGCAGCCATAACTGGAATAACAGTAATCGTCAGACAGTCAGCCGTTTTCTAAAAGAAATGCAACTCGACCACAGTAAAACCCTGGCTGAAAAGCTCAATACGGACAGTATCGAGCCGCTTCAACTGTACCTTGCTGAACACGGTCTCACACAACAGTCCCGTCGCTATCTGGATAGCCTCAGCCCTGTCCATGGTCAGGTTGCAGCCAGCGCTCCATCCAGAAAGGAAATACTGGCAAAACAGCGACAGGCAAAAGCGAAGAATCAGGATCCCGGCTACCGCGCTGCCAGAAGTGTACTCTTTAACAGTAATGAATCCTCCATGCCCTGGCAGGAAAATTCACGACTAAGGCATAGCATTTTTGGTGAAGGTAAGGTCATTGAGGTGAACGACAACAACTTTGTTGTCCTGTTTGACCGGGAATACGGTGTAAAACGTTTTGCCTGCAGCGAACAGGTGCTGCATCTGTTTGAACCTGCCTGATAAGATCTTCTCATCCCTCAAGTTCCAGCAAAAAAATAAAAACCTTCAGGTAAATTGCCGGTAGCCATCTATACTGACTGCCAGCAATTTATCACCACCTTGATTTAGTTTTACTCTGATCATTTTTCAATACTTCACTCAATTTTTTAAGAGGTTGTCATGTCTGGTAGCCTGAGCAGCCCTGCACGCAGAGCCCTGCTGAGTGGTAAGTTTGACTGTCAGTACAGCCAACCTGTTTATCCACCCTGGTCGTTAGCCACCGAACAGTTTCTTGAAAAGTGCAGCCAATGTGATCGCTGTATCGACGTCTGCCCCAGCGAAATACTGTTCAGGCACTCCTCCGGATTTCCTGAAGTTGATTTCAGTTCCGGCGAATGCACTTTCTGCCGACAGTGTCTCGATGTCTGCCCTTCCCAGGCTCTCGTCAGTCAACCAGCTCCCTGGGCACTTAAAGCCAGTATCAGTGAAAAATGCCTGACACTGTCGGGTATTGCCTGCCAGAGCTGTGTTGATATGTGTGAAGTTAAGGCAATAACAACTGAATTTTCTGTAACCGGCATCAGCACACCCAGCCTGAACCAGGAGTTATGCAGTGGTTGTGGCGCCTGTTATCAGGTATGTCCCGCTGATGCTCTCAGCTTCAGCTGTCAGGCAGAACCATCAGCCTCAGAACTATCAGTCCGGAACCATCAACCAGAGTACAAAAGGATATTCCATGAGGCTTCCTGACAGTTTCACTGAAGGCAGTACTGACAGTACAGAATACACTGTCTGTGGCCTGGTTCTACTTTCAAAATCTGAAGATTATCAGCAGCTCTACGCTCGGCTGCAAACCATTGACGGGCTGGATATATACAACAGCAGTGACAATGGTCGTTTTGCCGTAACCCTTGAAGAACTGCCGGGTGGCTGTCGAATCACTGACCAGATTGAGGTCGTTCGAAACCTGCCCGGCGTCGTTGATCTTTCTCTGGCCTACAGTCACACAGAACCCATATCTGATGTCCTGGCTGCTGACAGCCATAGCTAGCCGAGTTATAGCCGAACCGAGTAGTAGCCGAACCGAGTCATTGCCATGAATAACAGCCGCCGTACATTTCTGAAATCCTCTGCCGCTGCTGCTGCCGCAAGTGCTGCAGGCCTGAGCGTCACGCCCTCGACACAAGTGCTGGCCAAAACCGGCAAACAGAATATCGACTGGGACAAAGCTCCCTGCCGGTTCTGTGGCACAGGCTGTAGTGTCCTTGTAGGCGTCAGAGACGGTCGTGTCGTCGCAACTCAGGCTGATCCGGATTCGCCGGTAAACCGTGGTTTGAACTGCATCAAGGGCTACTTCCTGTCAAAGATCATGTACGGCTCTGACCGCCTGACCACCCCCTTATTACGAATGAAAAATGGCAAATACGATAAGAATGGTCAGTTTACACCGGTCAGTTGGGACACCGCCTTTGAGATCATGGCCAGGAAATTCAAGAAAACCCTGAAAGAGAAAGGCCCGACGGCTGTTGGTATGTTTGGCTCAGGGCAATGGACCGTCTGGGAAGGGTACGCTGCATCCAAATTCATGAAAGCCGGTCTGCGCTCCAACAATATTGATCCCAATGCCCGACATTGCATGGCCTCTGCCGTCGGTGGTTTTATGCGCACCTTCGGCATCGATGAACCTATGGGCTGTTACGATGATTTTGAAAATGCCGACCACTTTGTGCTTTGGGGTTCCAATATGGCGGAATGCCATCCGGTGCTCTGGAGCCGTATTGCTGCCCGGGTGCTAGCGTTTGACCATGTTCGTGTTTCTGTTCTCAGTACCTATAAACACCGGTCCTGTGACCTCGCTCACCTGCCGATTATTTTTGAACCACAAACAGACCTGGCCATCGGTAACTTTATTTGCCACCACATTATTTCTACCAACCGTGTGAACAAGGAGTTCATTGCCAAACATACTCGCTTTCGTATGGGCGCTACCGATATTGGTTACGGCCTTCCCGATACCAGCCCACTACAAATGAAAGCAGCGCACCCGAATGATGGCAGCTCCAAGGAAATAAAGTTTGAAGACTTTGCTACCTTCGTCAGTGACTACACGCTGGAAAAAGTCAGTAAGCTGTCTGGTGTCAGCAAGAAATCATTGCTGGAGTTGGCAGAACTTTACGCCGACCCGGACACCAAGGTGATGTCACTCTGGACCATGGGGGTTAATCAGCACACCCGTGGCGTCTGGATGAACAACATTCTTTATAACATGCACCTGCTGACCGGTAAGATATCACAGCCCGGTAACAGCCCATTCTCTCTGACCGGCCAGCCTTCAGCCTGTGGTACCGCACGAGAAGTCGGCACTTTCAGCCATCGACTTCCCGCAGACATGGTCGTAACAAACCCCAAGCATCGAGCCAAGGCTGAAAAAATATGGAAACTTCCGTCCGGTACAATTCCTGCCAAACCCGGTTATCACGCAGTGCTTCAGGATCGTATGCTGAAAAAAGGCAAGATCAACGCCTACTGGGTCATGTGCAACAACAACGTCCAGACTGCACCTAATCTGAACGAGGAAACCCTGCCCGGTTACAAAAATCCTGACAACTTTATTGTTGTTTCCGACCCATATCCAACCGTGTCCACTTCCGTTGCCGACCTGATACTCCCCACTGCTATGTGGGTAGAAAAAGAAGGTGCCTATGGCAATGCTGAACGTCGAACCCAGTTCTGGTACCAGCAGGTCGATGCACCGGCTGAAGCCCGAAGTGATCTCTGGCAGCTGATGGAGTTTTCCAAGTACTTCAAGGTTGAAGAAGTCTGGCCGGAAGAACTGATTAAAAAGAAACCGGAAGTTCGGGGTAAAACGTTATTTGATGTACTGTATCGCAACGGTAACGTTAATCGCTTCCCTCTTGACCAGACCAATCCGGACAAGAACAACTTTGAGTCAAAACAGTTTGGCTTTTATGTTCAGAAAGGCCTGTTCGAAGAGTACGCAACCTTTGGTCGGGGCAAAGCCCACGATCTGGCGCCGTTCGACGTTTATCACACTGTCCGGGGGTTGCGCTGGCCAGTCGTCAATGGTCGTGAAACCCTGCGTCGCTTTCATGAGGACAGCGACCCCTATGTTCGTGACGGCAGCGAGTTCGAATTTTATGGCAAGGCTGACGGTAAAGCCTGGCTGTTCGCCCTGCCCTATGAACCACCGCCGGAAGTACCTGATGATGAATTCGATCTGTGGCTCTGCACAGGCCGGGTTCTTGAGCACTGGCATTCAGGCTCCATGACCCAGCGAGTCCCTGAACTTTATAAAGCTTTCCCTGATGCAGTGATCTTCATGCACCCTGATGATGCGCGGGAACGAGGTCTCCGGCGGGGTGAAGAAGCCATGGTCATTTCACCGCGAGGAGAAATTCGAACCCGGGTCGAAACCCGTGGCAGGAATACCATGCACAGAGGCTTCACCTTTATACCATTCTTTGACGCAACCGAACTGGTCAACAAACTGATTCTGGATGCCACCGACCCGTTATCAAAGCAGACTGATTACAAAAAGTGTCCGGTGCGAATAGAGAAGGTTGCATAAACCCTATTCATACGACGATGACATTGAGGTTGAACCCATGAAGTTGTGTCATTTAAAACGCTGGTTTCTTTTTGCACTAACTGCTGTTGTGCTTTGTCATTATCTGCTGCCACAGTTCGCCATTGCTGCAGGTAACGATAAGCCTGTCGAGTCTCTACGCGGACCGGCCCCTCTTTCAGAAGAGAAAAAAGCACCGGCACTGAAAAAGTTCCCAAAAGAAAGAGAGCTGCTGGATCTGAACTATGTTGGCCAGCCGCCACTGATTCCTCACTCCATTCGAGGCTATAAAATCACCGCCAATGACAACCGCTGCCTGCACTGTCATTCATGGGATAACGCCATCAGCTCAGGCGCGACCCGAATCGGAATTTCCCACTTCCGTGACCGCGACGGCAGGGTTCTGGCCGATGTGTCACCATCCCGCTATTTCTGTACCCAGTGCCATGTCCCCCAGATCAATGCCAAGCCCCTGGTGCCCAATACGTTTGAACCTGTTGAGAGTTTGAAAACACCATGAAGCTGCCAATCCCAAATTTCCTGAAGCGCTACTGGCAGCTTCTGTCGCGGCCAGCAGCCATTGCCCTCTGGTTAATTCTGGCCTTCGGTTTTACGGCTGGCATCGTTTTCTGGGGTGGCTTTAATACCTTGATGGAAGCCAGTAATACCGAAGCATTCTGTACTGGTTGCCATGAAATGAAAGACAACGTTTTTGAAGAAATGAAAACGACCATTCACTACAGTAACCGTTCAGGCGTTCGAGCCAGTTGTCCGGACTGCCACGTTCCCCATGAATGGACCCATAAAATTGTCCGTAAGGTTCAGGCCAGTAAAGAAGTGTGGGGGAAACTCACCGGTTATATAGACACCCGGGCAAAGTTTCTTGAACACCGTAAAAACATGGCAGAAAGAGAGTGGGCACGAATGAAAGCAAATGACTCCAGAGAGTGCCGTAACTGCCACAATTTTGATTATATGGACTTTTCGGTCCAGTCCAAACGAGCGGCCCAGATGCACAGCACAGCACTTGCATCAGGAAAGATGACCTGTATAGACTGTCATAAAGGGATTGCTCACCACCTGCCTGATATGTCAGGTGTTGCTAACTGGTAACAGGAGACTGCCATGAGTACTTTGGAAACCATTATCTGGTATACCCTTGGCTATATGGCCATGCCGGTTATTTTCCTGACGGGGTTCGCCATTACAGCACTGATTGCCTGTTTTCTGGTTGAACGAATAACCCCGGAGAGCTGATAGCGTCGGATTATTCGTTCAACCCTGAGTTTTATTGACCGGAAGCAGCTTGTTCGGTCTGGGAAAACTCTGCCCAAAACCTCAGTAGTCGAATGATACCTTCTGCATCCGGGTGTTCTTTCCGTTCTTTGATACTTTTTTCCTGTAACTGGCTCTCAAGAAATTCGTTCTCTGTATCTTCAAGGGCTTCATTAAAATCCTTTGCATCTGAACCGTCATTGGTGCATTCAATAGCCAGATAATATTCTGAAAGCGCCATTCCTGGGTCGTTTGGCAATGTACAGCTGGCGTTGTGAATGTTCGCTAATCTCACCAGATAACTCATTAGGCCCATAGCATTAGCACCCGTATGAAAGTTTTTATCACCGCCTGCCTGCCCCATGTTTCTAAAAGACCTGTACAGCTGATAGTTGAATCTTAAGTATCCAAAGTAGGTTTGGCTGGTTGGAAAAATGATATCTTTATATCTCGTGTAGAAATCAACGCCTTTACCTACCTGGTAACGACGAACCATGTCATCAAAAGGCAGGTCCAGGGCTCTGTCACTAATCTCATCATCAGAGGAATTGTGGTATTCAGTGTGGGACTGAAGGCCATTAGCAAACAATCCATCACGCTCAGACAGCGTGACAAGACGTTCGAAAATTTTTGTCAGCTCCACATCGTCATCCGCGTGCTGTCCGGATATAAGCTTCATACCTCTGAGAAATGCCGGGTCATATTGAGCGAGATTCACGGCAAGACTCGCAGGAGTGCCCGCAGGATTTACAGCTGCAACCAGCTCCTGATCAATATCATGAACCTTATAGAAGGCTTGCTGAATGCCTGCAGGCATAAAGGACAGGATCATAATATGGAAGTAATCATGCCTTCCCGCCAGTGTTCCGGAGAACAGCTCATGGGGGGTGAGCAGGTTATTGGCCAGCGGATGAAACAACTGTAACGGGTGCTGAAGATTACCTCTCATTACTCGTACATCGCTCATACCATGTGCCCCTAAAGTAGGAACAATGGATACCCGTTCATTCTCGGGTAAGGTCGATGCAACACGACGATAGCTATCCATCAACCCGAACGGTGAAAAAACCATACTCGATCGATCTTCTTCAATCACGCCCGCTATAGGTGCTTCACGACTCAGTACCCTTAGATACCGATAATCAAATTTTAAACGCTTCTCCTGTTTAACCTTCTCCTCATAGAATGAAGTATCCTCTGTCAAGAAATAAGGTTTGTCAGACCAGGTTATACGGGTAAAGTACTTCTGGTGATCAGGTGTCAGGCCAAGAGCTTTTCGCAGGTATTTGGGTTTGACCCCTGAATAGTCATCATTCACCCTTTTTTTCCAGTGACGGATTCTTTTATCACTAGAACTGTCCGGTCTGAAACGCTCTATTACTGTCCCATTAAGATAGCCACCAGGGCGCTGATCATAGACCATCTCGACAAAACCATAGAGATCAAGAAAGTACTCCTTGGCTATTTTTTTCTCGATATAAGCGACCAGCAAGGCATCAAATGACATTGGCTCTGCGAATACCGGATCCTGCCAGTTCTCTGAACTGACTGCATTCAGAATTAAATCAAACTGGCTATAGAGAGCGTGATAATTATTCTGCAGTATTTCTTCAAGGTGAAGCCTGATCCTGACTGATAGCTGTAGCTCTGCCTCAGCAACCAGCACCTTCGCTGCCTGTTGAGTATAACCGTGCAAGGCTACTGCCTGTTCAGGAGCATGCTTGATGCCTTGCCAGCCTTTAAGTACTACATCAGGAATCTGAACCTTTTGCGAATCATCATTGCCTACAAAGGTGTCCTGAAAATCATCGGCCAGACCAGCCAAAGTAGTCCCGCAAAAGACTGACAATAAAGCCAGAACAGGAAGTGTCTTACGCATGTCCACAGTCTCCATAGTCATTGACATCAGTCAGGCTCAAACCACAGGGTCTGACTGCAATGAATTAAAAATATGCAACTGTAGAGCCGGATACGTATTAAAAGTTCCTTTATAGAAAAGTTAACTCATGTTTTTATAACCAAACCACCTGTTCACCTCTTCCTTATACATCCTGTAGTCATTACCAAACAGCTTAAAAAGAGCCCTTTCCTCCGGTGCGATCTGAAAACGACCTATATAAGCAACAAAAGCAGGCAGTACCACCAGGCAAAGCCAACTATCAAGATAAACTCCCCAGGCTGTCAGCAACAGCAACATGCCCAGGTACATTGGGTTTCGTGTGTAACGGTAAAGACCAGACCGAACCAGACTGCTTGCCTGTTCAGGGTTTATGGGGCTGGGGGTGGTACTGGCTCGTTTGAAAGACACAACCCCCATCAGCATCAGACCAAGCCCGGTGCCAGCAAAGGCAATAACCAGACTCCAGCTCAAGACTGTACCCGATAGCCCCATGGGCAGAGTAAAAGATGAATGGGCAATGCCATACATCAGAGCCATGGCGATCAGCACGACCAGCAATGGCGGAACTTTCAGCTCTAACCGGGTTTTCAAATCTAACTGAGCCATACCCTTACCTGTCTGATGTAAAAAAGTAGTCAGCTTCAGCGAGGGCGCTCTCAATGAGCCATGTGACCCATTGGAACACTCCCCAGGCCGAACCACTTAATCCTATCAGAAGCTGGGCAAAAGCTGAGAGTCAATAAGGTTATTGAACTCTCCGCTGGTTACAAGCTCGGTAGCCCGTTCAATGTCCGGTGCAAAATAGCGATCCTGATCATAGAATGGCACTCTGACTCGAACGGCTTTCAATACTTGCTGCAAGCTGGCCGACGTTTTATAAGGCTTTCGCAAATCAACACCCTGAGCAGCCGCCAATAACTCAATACCGACAATAGCGGCAGTGTTAGCGTTCATTTCCCGCAGTCTGCGAGCACCATAGGTGGCCATGGAAACATGATCTTCCTGATTAGCCGACGTTGGCAGACTGTCTGCCACCGAAGGGTGTGTCATGCAACGGTTTTCACTGGCCAAAGCTGCGGCGGTATTATGAGCAATCATAAAGCCCGAGTTAATGCCGCTGTTTTCTACCAGAAAGGGTGGTAGACCACTGAGGTGTTGGTCCACCAGCAGAGCCACCCGTCGTTCACTGATAGCGCCGATTTCGGCAGTGGCCAAGGCTATCGCTTCTGCCGCCATACCAACAGGCTCGGCATGGAAGTTACCGCCGGAGATAATCTCGTCCTGATCAGCAAAGACCAGCGGATTATCCGACACGGCATTGGCTTCGATTTCCAGAATTCTGGCCGCATGTCTTAATTGTTCGAGACAGGCACCCATGACCTGAGGCTGACAACGCAAGGAGTAAGGGTCTTGCACTTTGTCGCAGTTTACATGGGCCTGTTCAATACCACTGTGATCGAGAAGACCTCTGTAAACCGCTGCCACATCTATCTGCCCAGGTAGACCTCGAGCCTGATGAATACGGGCATCGAACGGGCTTCGACTGCCCATTGCCGCTTCAACTGACAGCGAACCGGTAACGACAGTTGCTGCAAAAAGGTCTTCAGAGCCAAACAGTCCCTGAAGGGCAAATGCAGTAGACGCCTGAGTACCATTCAGCAGTGCCAGGCCTTCTTTAGGACAAAGACTAATGGGTTTCAACCCTGCCCTGGCCAATGCTTCCGTAGCTGGCAGTACTTCACCATTGATCCTGGCCAGCCCTTCACCCAGCAACACACAACTCATATGCGCCAATGGCGAGAGATCACCACTGGCGCCCACTGAACCTTTTTCGGGCACACAGGGGTAGACCTGATGGTTAACCAGACTGATCAGTGCTTCAATCAGTTCCAGTCGAACACCGGAAAGACCACGAGCCAGGCTATTTATTTTCAGTACCATCATCAATCGTACAGCACTGTCGTCCATGAATTGACCGACACCGGTTGAATGGGAAAGCACAATACTGCGCTGCAGGGTTTCCAGATCCTTATCAGCAATTCGTGTACTGGCTAACAGACCGAACCCTGTATTAATGCCATAGACAACACGGTTCTCACGAATCACCTTGTTAACACATTCAACACTGGCCTTTATGGCCGGAAAGCAGTCTTCATTCAAACTGAGTTTGACCGGTTGACGAGCGATCAGTCTCAATTCCTGCAGAGTCAGACGACCAGGATTGATGAGCAGATTTTTCATGGTTTTCCCCATAGCTCAGCTCCCCTTAACCATTGGCAGATCGAGACCACTGTCACTGGCGCACTCCCGGGCAATGTCATAACCCGCATCAGCGTGTCGCATAACCCCGGTAGCCGGGTCATTCCAGAGTACCCGTCCGAGTTTTTCCTGAGCATCGTCACTGCCATCGGCAACAATCACGACACCTGCGTGCTGACTGTAGCCAATGCCGACACCACCGCCATGATGCAGACTGACCCAGGTAGCGCCGGAAGCCGTATTCAGCATGGCATTAAGTAATGGCCAGTCGGATACCGCATCACTGCCGTCCATCATGCCTTCGGTTTCACGGTTGGGACTGGCGACAGAGCCGGAATCAAGATGGTCACGACCGATCACCACCGGCGCTTTCAGTTCACCACTGGCAACCATTTCATTAAAGGCCTGAGCGAGACGAGCGCGGTCTTTCAAACCCACCCAGCAGATACGAGCGGGCAAACCCTGAAACTCGATGCG
Source organism: Endozoicomonas sp. OPT23 (assembly GCF_009653635.1). Lineage (GTDB taxonomy): Bacteria > Pseudomonadota > Gammaproteobacteria > Pseudomonadales > Endozoicomonadaceae > Endozoicomonas_A. The sequence continues at coordinate 119,432 of NZ_PPFD01000007.1, forward strand.
CTCTCTGGCCATATTCAACCAGTTATGAAGATGTGGATCATCAGGAATCAGTTCCTTAACCTTCTGATCGGTTTTGTAGATATCTTCAGGATCACCGGACAGTGCCGCCCAGCGGAATGGCCCGATGCCCTGGCAGAACAGGGGGCGAATATAGGCAGGTACAAAGCCCGGAAAATCGAAGGCATTTTCAACCCCCTCATCCTGAGCCATCTGGCGAATATTGTTGCCATAGTCGACCGTAGCCGCACCGTTTTTCTGCAGATCAAGCATCGCCTGTACCTGCACAGCCATACTCTGTTTTGCCGCCTTGGCGACACCCGCTTCATCCGTCTTGCGTCGTTCAGCGGCCTGCTCCATGGACCAGCCCAAAGGCAGGTAACCATTTAACGGATCATGGGCAGAGGTCTGATCGGTCACTACATCAGGCGTGATATTACGTTTCACCAGTTCAGGGAAAACATCAGCAGCATTGGCCAGCAGACCGACAGAGACAGGCTTACCCTCTTTCTCTGCCTGCTCAATCATCGCCAGTGCCTGGTCGAGCGTTGTCGCTTTTTTATCGACATAACGGGTTTTCAAACGGAAGTCGATTCGACTCTCATCCACTTCACAAGCGATCATCGAAAAACCGGCCATGGTCGCTGCCAGTGGTTGCGCGCCGCCCATACCACCCAGGCCACCAGTAAGAATCCACTTCCCGGCAGCATCGCCATTGAAATGCTGTCTGGCCATGGCGACAAAGGTTTCATAAGTCCCTTGGACAATCCCCTGTGAACCGATATAGATCCATGACCCGGCTGTCATCTGGCCGTACATCATCAGGCCTTTCTTATCCAGCTCATGGAAATGATCCCAGTGCCCCCAGTGGGGAACAATATTGGAGTTAGCGATCAGTACACGGGGTGCGGCAGTATGGGTTCTGAATACCCCTACAGGCTTGCCCGACTGAACCAGCAGGGTTTCATCTTCTTTCAATCGTTTCAAGGTACTGACAATCTGGTCATAACAGTCCCAGTCTCTGGCTGCACGGCCAATACCACCGTAAACCACCAGACCAGCCGGATGCTCGGCTACTTCCGGGTCAAGGTTGTTCATTAACATGCGCAACGGTGCTTCCACCTGCCAGTTGCAGGTGTTCAGCTCGGTACCTCTTGGCGCACGGATAATGCGTTCAGGGTCAAACCGGTTGTCTGTCGTCATCGTTTACCTCTTCGATTTATTTTTTTACTGAGTATTCGATTCGTTGTCTGTCAGATGTTAGATGCTTAGATATTAGAAACTCAGATGACCGCCCAGTCGGTAACGGTCACCCGGGTGATAGAGTCTGGCCATGCTAACGACACCCTTACGACACCAGCTGCGTCGAGTAATCTTCAGGCAAGGTTGATTCGTTGCTATTGCCAGAGAGCTGGCTATTCGGGTATCAGGCAGAACAGCTTCTACCACATGCGTAGCTTCCGTCAGGCTGGCAACACGATTTAAATAAGCATTCGGTGTCGTTTGGGTGAAATTCTGATCAAGATAATCCGGTGCCTGTCTCGGGTTTACATAACGCTCTTCCCGTTGAACCGGCTGACCATTTTCAAAATGAATGATTTCTGAATAGAACAGTTCCGAGTTCTCGGTCACCTCCAGAGCCAGGGACTGTTCGGCTCCAGCCAGCCTTATTTCAAGTATGTCAACACGGGCACTGTGCTGATTGCCCCGCTCATGAATCTCATCAGCAATGTTTCTGACTTCCAGAAAAGAGGACTGTGGTTTAGCTTCGGCAACAAATGTTCCCAGCCCCTGACTGCGTACCAGCACTCCTTCACGAGTCAGTTCTTCCAGTGCTTTTCGTGCGGTCATGCGGCTGACAGAGAACTCTTCACAGAGTTTATTTTCCGAAGGCACACGACTGCCTGAAGGCCACTGCCCCTGTTCGATATGACTGAAGATATGCTGTTTGATACGTTTATAAACTGGAACGGTCATATTGTTTATAAATCACCTTTTATAGCTAGCCTACTGATCTTCTTGTAGTTATTCTCAAGATGTATATAGTTGTATATACAATTAAAAGAAAGATCAATATCTAACTAAAAAAATCCCAACACCTCGGGGTTGATCTCATCATGACAACATCTACAGCACTTAAAAAAGAAGCGTCTAAAGAAGACAGCCATGCTCAGCCTCGTTATGAACTGCTGATCAGTAATGTTCATCTGGCCACCATGAACCCGGAGCAGAAACTGGAAGACAACCGTTACGGAGTCATTACCGATGGTGCCGTGGTGGTTGATCAGGGAGAGATTATCTGGACAGGAAAGCAAACGGATCTGCCTGAGAGCTTTCAGTTTAAAAGACGACTGAATGGTCATAACTACTGGCTGACACCGGGCTTGATCGACCCCCATACTCATCTTGTTTATGCCGGTGACCGCTCTCAGGAGTTTGAGCAACGACTGGAGGGCGTCAGCTATGAAACCATCGCCAAACAGGGCGGCGGTATTCTTTCAACGGTAAAAGCCACTCACAGTGCCAGTGTTGAAGAACTGGTCTCGCTCGCTCGCCCCAGACTGGAAGCACTGATCAATGAAGGGGTTACGGCCGTAGAAATTAAATCCGGTTACGGCCTTGATCTGGAATCCGAATTAAAGATTCTCCGAGCTATTGATCTGCTCGCTGAGCAATACCCTGTTGATATTCAACGTACTTTCCTTGGCGCTCACGCACTGCCGCCTGACTATAAAGACAGGGCTGATGACTATATCGACCTGGTCTGTGAGCAGATGCTGCCCGTAGTTGCTAAGGAAAAGCTGGCCGATGCAGTTGATGTATTCTGCGAAAAGATTGCCTTCAATCTCGAACAGACAGAGAAAGTATTCCGTAAGGCCAGAGAGCTGGGACTCGCCGTTAAGCTGCATGCAGAACAACTGTCTGATTCAGGCGGCAGTGAACTGGCAGCATCGTACAGTGCCCTGTCTGTTGATCACCTCGAATACCTGAGTGAACAGGGCATAGCATCCCTGAAAAACAGAGCCACGGTTGCCACCCTTTTGCCGGGGGCTTTTTACTATCTCAGGGAAACAAAACTGCCTCCTGTTGATGCTCTGAAAAAAGCCGGAGTGCCTATCGCTCTTGCCACAGATTTAAACCCTGGCACTTCTCCTCTGGCATCTTTACGACTGATGATGAATATGGGCTGTACACTCTTTGGCCTTACGCCTTCAGAGTCTCTGGCAGGTGTGACACGAAACGCTGCAAAAGCTCTGGGTATGCAACAGCAGCTTGGGATGATCAAAACCGGAATGAAAGCCTCACTGGCGCTCTGGCCGGTCTCTCACCCAAGTGCTCTGACTGCCAATATGGCGGGTAATAATCCGGTACTGGTCATGGCAAATGGTCAAATAATAAAAAGTGATTTACCCATGGAAGCAGAAACCCTCTGGCAAGGAAGAGTCGATCAGGAAGAACATCAGGAACTAGCTCTTCGCTGGCATCAACAAGTACAACCCTACACAGAAAATACATCACAAGGTGGCGTTGCGCTGATTGGCTTCGCATCTGATGAAGGCGTCAGACGCAATAAAGGCAGACCTGGCGCAGCGAAATCTCCCAACCTGATTCGAAAAGCACTCGCCCCTTTACCGTGGAACAGAAAACAACCGGCCTGGGATGCCGGCAATATCAACTGCGTTGGCCTGGATCTTGAAACCGCTTACAGAGACTATGCCAACAGAATCACGGAGTTACTGGACTCTGGTTGCCTGCCTGCCGGTCTGGGTGGTGGTCATGAAATTGCCTGGGGCAGCTTTCTGGGACTGGCCAATTCAGCGGCAAAAACGGTGACCGACAATCGCGATATTAAAATCGGCATTATTAACTTTGATGCTCACTTTGATCTTCGTCAGCCGGAACAGGGTCCCAGCTCTGGCACTCCTTTCTGGCAAATCCACCAGCACTGCCAGCAAACAGGCATTCCCTTTCATTATTTCTGTCTCGGTGTCAGTGATTGCAGCAATACCGAAGCTCTGTTCAAAAGGGCCAATGATCTGGGTGTGATCTATCACACCGACCGGGAGATGACCTATGAACGCATGGAACAGATAAGAGAAGAGCTGGGTTGCTATATCGATCAGATGGATCATATCTACCTGACCATCGACCTCGATGTTTTTCCAGCCAGTCAGGCTCCCGGCGTCAGCGCACCGGCTTCACGGGGTGTCGGTATCGAGATCATCGAACCTTTGCTCGAACTGATCAGAAACAGTGGCAAGATCAGCCTGGTGGATATTGCCGAGTACAACCCCAACCATGATATTGATCAACGTACGGCAAAACTGGCTGCACGTTTGATGCACCTGCTCAGCTCTGAAGCTGCGATAAAGGAGTAGACAACAGCCAGTCAGTATTCATTGCACTGTCGTCTACAACTTGATGTCCGATAGCTTTTGTAGAACAGTTAGGAATGGATAAGAAATAGACAGTGGCTGTACTTCTGCATTGATTCAGGGATAGCGATCAGGCATGGATGCCAGGCGACTACTGCTTCTTCACGGCAAACACCTTGGACTCAGTTTAAAAAAACTGGGTCTTAAGGCTTCGGTTATCAGTCAGACCGATCATGGCATTGTGCTGGGTACCCGGCTGCAACTGCGCCCCCATATGAGCATGCCCTGTTACTGTACTCTCTCTTCAGGAGTGAGCGATGGCCAGAGCCTGATTATCACCTGTACTGCCGTCATCGATACCACTCTCAGCGATATTGAAAGCCTTCCTGCACTGGCGGCTTTTATTAACCAGCTTTCAACCGTTATTCCCCAGTTCAGCCTGCTTCTGGATCTCGATAGCCGAAAGCTGATTTTGCGCCAGAGCCAGTTATACAGTAAGGACAGCCTCTGTCATTTTCAGGTTTTCTACGACAAGGTTCAGTTGCTCGCCCTGCCCCTGATCAATACGGTCACCAGAATCTGTAAATCAGCGCCTTCTGTAACAGACGCCAGACTGATGGCTGACTATCTCGCCGAGGACCTGTACACCGAGGTGACGGCATGAGCACACCTCAGCTGACAGTGGTCTTTAATCACCTAAAAAAACTGAAACTGAAACCCGTTTATTTATCCGAGCCTGCCAGCCGGATTGCCTTCAGGCTGGCAGGAAAAATATCCGCAGAAATATTTGTACAGCCGGAAACCCGACAACAGTTGTTGCTTAACATCTCTGTCTCCATGGATATAAAAGATATAGAAAATGCGGAACTATTCGATCTTTTCACCCTGGCTCTTGCCCCACACCTGACACCAGTGACACTGACTTCAACCGGAAAGGAACTGTTACTGCAACTGGATACAGTGACCAGTCTCAAGACCCTTACTGACAGCATTGACGCAGCCATTGTACTGGTACGTCACAGTACAGGGATTGCTTTTCAGGCAGCATTAAAACTGAATGAGGAACCTGACTCACTTATTAAGTCTCTGGACTGGGCTATCCAACAGTTAACTCTGGAGTGGGCTTAGCAACATGGATATCGCTGGCGCTACTCGACTTAATCGCCGTCAGGTTTTCTACGACCAGCTGAATCATCCCGGCCTGGCAACCAGTCAACGCCAACAGGCAACACTGCATTACCACACACCGGTAAAACCGGAGGGTAAACAGGGCCTGTCTCTGGCAGAACCCGCACGTAAAGCCGGAAACTTTCTCAACCATGTTATCTTTGGCAGCAACCAGCTGCACTTCAAGCAAGGCAGTAGCCGACTGGAAAAGGCCGGTGTTGTTGCAGGTCAGATTAACTACAGTGCCCAGAAGGCATCGTCACTGGCCTTACTGGGCATGAGAATGGCCTGCATGGGACATGAGATAAAAACCGGCCACTACTCGATTCCTAACGAAGGTTTCCACCGCTCACTGAAAGCCTTCGTCGGCATCAGCGTCGTAATAGATGCCCTGACCTTCTTCAAATCGGCTGGCAGTAGCCTGCTGCAAGTCGTGAAGGATGCTCGTTCACACCACAGCAGGGTAACAACACAGCAGTTATTAAGTGGCTATGATCCGGAATCACGATCATTTGCTACCAATAACGATGAAAACACTCACAGAGCCAAAAAATTATTATCTGGCACCCGTTCGGACAATGCTCGCAGCGTTGCTCAGGTCACCCTGGACAGGCTGACTGAAGTCGCAGGTATTGCTCAACAAGGTGCCGAACTGGTCAACTCGGGTCTGGTGGTTTCTGCCTGCAAGGTGACAGCCCGTATGTTACCGGGGCTGGGCATAGCACTGTCCGCTATCAGTACTATCAACGCAGGCATTAAAACCGCTTCCCAGATCAGCGCTTTGAACAATCTGGCGAAAGCAAAGGCTGCGACTAAAGACCCTTTACTGACGTCTCTGGCCAAACATATCAAACAGGAGCGAAGTATTAATGCTCGAAAAAACCTCGCCAACACCGCTGTTAATCTCGCAGGCACCGCTGTCTCCATCGGACTGACCTCCACCGGCATTGGCGCTCCTGCGGCCTATATTGCAACCGGAGCAGTAGGTGCGGGGGTCTGTGTCGGCTCATCGCTGTTCAGTGCCTGGCACAATCGCAAACTGAACCAGTCCAGAGAACAGGCCGGAAAGCAGATATTATCCAAAGATGCGCTGACTTCCATGGCCGACAGCAACATAGGTATTGCGGAAAAAGCGTTTCTAAAACGGCTACGGGAATCCAGTGGCAAGGAATTAAAAGAAAGTGTCGAGTTTCTTCGTACCTTTGGTCTGACCGAAAATACCATCAAAAAACTGCAGCTTGCCCCCGAGCCTGTAGCGATCAAAACACTCAGGGACGTACTTTTTCAGGACAAGGTTAAATTCAAGGGCTTACAGCTCAGGCAAACAGCGGCAACGCTGTCCCATGTTGTCGGATTGACGACGCTGGCCAAAAAAGTAAAAGCAGGTACGGCGTGGCTGGTTGAAAAACTGAAGCCTGATCAAAAAACTCAATCTGGCAAGAGCATCTCTCAACCACCTGCCGTGAAAAAAGAGTGGTTTCAGCACAACCAGAATTTGCCGGAGAGCAGAAGGCGTACACTGGCCTGTGTCAGTCAATATCAGAAACGAATGTTCAGACCGTAATTCAGCCATCCTGAACAAGAACCACTGTCTTTGATCGATGATAAAACCTCAGACGAAATAAATGGAGACAAACATGACAGGACTGGAACTACTGAACAGCTGGATGCAGGACAACGGTATAACGGAAGAAGCTCTGGACGAAACCGGTAGAACCTGCAGTTTTGTCTATAACAGTAATCTGCCTGTCACTGTGGAAGCGCCTGCTTACTGCGATGACCTGTTTATTATTATTGAACTTTGTGAAATAGGCAGGGGCGAAATTCGTCGAAAACGACTGGAAACAGCCATGAAACTGAACGCCTATGGACTGGAAACCCGTGGTGGCATTCTCGGCTGGGACTCTATTGCCGAGCGAATCATTCTCTCTTACCGGCTGACAGCGGAGTCTTCAACACCGGACTTGTTGAGCAATATTGTCAGTAATCTGCTGGATGTTTCCGAGCTGGTGTTACCGGATCTGGCGATGGAGAAAGAAAAAGCCGAGCAGGAAGAACTGGTCAGCAACTATGATCATATCTTTAAGCAGGTTCAACCGTAGAGTGCGCTAACAATCAGTTCTGCTGAAGCACACCTTCCAGACGCTCCAGCATGGTGGAAGCGTCGGTGTAGCAAAAACAGCCCGGGTCTTCCCGAAGCAGGTCAACCACCAGACCGTTATCAGCAATCATGGCAAAGCGGTCAGAGCGAACACCCATTCCCCGGTCGGAAAGATCAAGGGTCATGCCCATATGATCAGCCAGCTCACCAGAACCATCACTCAACATACGAATTTTATCACCACAGCCGGTGTCTCTGGCAAAAGCGGCCATCACAAAAGGGTCGTTTACCGAGATGCACCAGATTTCGTCAATACCCGCCCTGTGAAAGTGATCATAAGCCTCCACATAACCTGGAATATGACTGTTGGTACAGACCGGAGTGAACACACCGATCAAACCAACAATCAATACTTTCTTTTTGTACACCAGATCAGGAAGACGCCAGACCTTAATCCCTTCTGTCTCATCACCCTCAGCAACGTATTCAAAGATGTTAACGTCCGGTAACTGGTCACCAATTGCTATGCTCATGAAATCCTTCTCAATGAAGCTGTTCTGAAGCCCTTCTATAAAGCTATGAAAAAAATGCCCCGAGGAAAAGTTTTTCTCACCGAATTTGCTCCGAAAAACATTTATTTTTCTTCAATGGCCTGCCAGTTGGCATCCGCTTCGAAAATATATTGCTTATGATTCTTCAACCATTTAGCTCTTACTGACTTGCTGTAGTTGAGATATAAACGGCCATTGTCGATATGGAAAGCCTCGGGATCACTGTTCACAACCAGACCATAACTCATGGCATAAGCACAGTAGCCACCGTATTGAGGCGCATATTTTTCAGGGTCCGCCTGAAAACGTTTCAGATTTTCTGCAGAGGAAAAGTACCAATCCGCATTTTTCCAGTGCGTTGAGTGCTGTTTTGCACCCATCACTGCCCTTCCCTGTCGAAAGTAAGCAACGGAATCATAGCCTTCCAGTGCCAGTCCTGACTGCTGATAGACAGGTTTATCCTGCAAACGGGCTGCACAACCACTGATAAGAAAGCCCGAAAGCATAAGAAGACCTACGACAAATGCCCTGCGTATAGAATGCTGAAAAATCATCATCTTTGCCTTTTTGAATCCATTTGTTATCAATATACGTAAATAACTTTAAATTGGATTTAATGAGAATATTCCATGGCGGATAACAGCCAGCAGGGTGGAGCAGTAAGATCCTCACACAAACATAAAAAACCGATACACTGCTTTGACTTACCTGACAGTGCCTTTATTCCCCATCAGAATCATCTGCTGCAGAATCTGCTGAACCGAAACTTTCCTGATATCTCAACACTCAGTGAACAACAGCAAATAGCGCTGGCACGGCTGGTGCCTATGTTGCTCTGCGGTGAGCAGTCTGCGATGTTTGTTTTTCACCGTGAAGCAGCCAGACTGGCTAATAAGGGTGAAGAAGAGTGTTATAAGGCTTTGATGCAGATTGAAGCTGATGAGTTTGTCCATGAACAGGTGCTACAAAAGCTTCAATCACTGCTTCCACAGCCTGACGATGTTGATCGTATTCGTAAACGCTCACGCCTTTTTTATGCACGGATTGATCGTCAGTCCACCAGCCTGGCCAGTCATTTCTGGCAAATCAGCCAGCTGGATGCCTCTGTCTGCCTGATTCTTTCGGCACTGAACAAGGCTATCCATCAGCACCCGATCAGTGAAATCTTCAGTGCCATCATGCGGGATGAGGCCAGACACGTGGCTATTGCCAGACAGCACGCTCAGTTTCTGGCCAGTGACCAGATTCAATGCACAGCGCCATCCATTCACAATCAGCTGGTTGAGTTATTGAAAACTGAAACCGCCAGCCTGCATGCTCTGGATATTGATGCCAACGCTTTGTTTCAACGCATTACAAAACTGTCTATTACAAAGCCATTTATTACACAACTATCCACTACCAAGACGTACGACAGGGAAATCAGCCCATGACCGCTCATATTGCCAAAGGCCGCCTTAAACTGCTGGGAACAGGTTCCAGCTTTCCCGGTGAAGCCGTCGATAATGACACCTTGTTGAACCACCTTGAACAAAGCTGCGGTGCTCGTCTGACCAGAAAGGCAGGCATTATTCTCAAACACCTCGGTATAGAAGAACGCTTTCTTACCCGAAGACTGGACCGAGCTTTATCGAAACCCGTGGTAGATGCACCGGACCTTTCAGTGACAGCCATCAAACAGGCGCTGGGAGAATTTCAGCCCGATGATCTTGGCTATTTAATTTCACACACCTCTTCACCCCATACTTTGTTGCCTTCCAGTGCCGCATGGATAGCCGAACGAATGCCGTTGACTGCCCCTTATATGGAGCTTCGCCAGGCCTGCACCGGTTTTGCCAATGCTCTGCAGATTGCACAGGCAATGATGGACAGTAATCCGAAAGGCAAGCCAATCATTCTCAACGGCACCGAAACCGGCTCGGTGTACTTTGATATCAATCCGGAATTTATCGATACCCACCAGCTGGTGAATTATGTCCAGATGGGCGACGGTTCCGGCGCGGCGCTGGTCGGACCTGATGACGGTTCCGAAAGAAGCATCATCAGCCACTGTTTCAGCGGTCATATCGGTATCAATAAAGCACCGGGGTTTTATCTGCAGGGCGGTGGGTCACAACAGGCATGGTGTGAAAAAGGCCTGCCCGCCTTTATTCATGACCCAAAGGCCGTCAGGGAGAGTGGCCCGGAGCTGTTTCTGAAGGGACTGGAAACCGTTCAGGAAATGGGGTTTGAACTCGATGACTTTGACTATTTCATTCCCCATCAGGCCAACGGCCATATCGACCAGCTGCTGGGACAGGCCCTTGATATCGATCCGGCGAAAATAGTGAATGACGCCAAATGGCTGGGCAATCTGGGCTCTGCAGCTATCTGGGTCAGTTTTGATCGATTGGTGCGTTCCGGTAAGCTCAAGCAAGGCAGTAAGGTGTTGATACTGGGTGCTGAAGCTACCAAATACATGTATGGCGGGTTTATATACAGCCATTAATCGTGGCTGCCCCCCTTAAAACACTTTGACAAAGCACTCTGTTATTGCTGCTTACAGCACTGTTAGTGATTCTTCCTCTTTGAAAGTGAATGATAGTCAGGCACACAAAAAGGAAACCAAAAGGGGGTTACTATGTCGACACCAATTGCAGCGTCACAACCAACGTGGTTCCAGAATAAGCTGGAAGCATTTAAGACAAGTACGATCGGTAAATTTTTAGGCAAAACTATCTCGGCACTGAATTTTGCCAGAAACTCTATCGCTCGCACCTGTGGAAACTTCATTCAAAAGCAGGTTCTGAATCGTCCATGCATGAGATGGGCTGACAGCAAGAACTATGTGAGGAAGGAAAAACTCCTGAAAGCTAATGATGAAATCGGCGGGCTGAAAGATGACAATAATGTTCTCAAAGTTCAAGTCAAAGGGTTAGAAGATGTTAACTCTATGCTGGTTCACCAAAGAGACGGAGCTCTTAAACAGGTCAAGTTCCTGAGACTAGGCGCTGAACAGATACAAGGGACGTTAGCTTACATGCTAAAGAACACTGTACCTGTAGCAATCAGCTAAGCACGCGTACGGCTGATAAAGCCCTCTCATTCAGAGGGCTTTTTTTATTTGGAAAAATATAAGGCATAGAAATCAGAGTGGTTTACACCTCTGTTTCAGAAAACAGATTATAGGAATAGCGATTAATGCAGCTACAGCAATGACACCACATACCGTCATCAAAAAAGGGGCTTCCCAACTGTATGGCCACTCATCTCGGGAGTTAGTATATCCGTTATTTGAATCGACAGACTTTCTCTTAATGCAGATATTTAATACTGGATTACCTCTCAAACTGTTCAATATATAGCAGGCTGAAGCTTCTGAAACTGACCAGTTGCTATCAACACTGCCTGCTTCGAGCAATGACTGACTCTCAAGAAGGCTCTTGATCCTTTGATTATCCGTACGGTTAAAATCCGGATCCCTGTTAAGCCCGGCATCATCGATATAAACAAGGCAGCTTTCAGGTGTAACCGATTTGTCGATAATGCCCAGGTGTTGATTGCTGTTGAAACAAAGCTCAACATTTATGACATTACCGTTTCTGTATTGCTGGGCTTTATTTGCATCCGGCAGGTTTTGAAGAACCTGATTCAACTGTTCAGAGAGAATCAATAGCTGCTCCTGAGTCGTTTCCGAACTATCGCCCGATTCTGCAAGTAATAAGCCAGAAAAAATCAGGCTACAGAACATTAACAGACAGGCACCCAAGGCTCTCACCGGACTGAACATAGACAGCATCTACCTGCACAGGGATTAGATATTAATTAATAGCCTCTGGAAAATGACCTGCCATATCGAATTAGCTTTATATCAGAAATTGATTTTTGTACGAGCGGGAGAGGAAGTGTTGGTTATGAGGCTTGTGAAAGGAAACTCACCGTACAACAAAGCGCTGTACGGTGAGAAATAGATCAGAAGTAATTAAGCCTGAGCCAGCTTCATTTCTTCAGCCTGCTCTGTTACAACAGGACGCTGCACTGCTGGCGTGGAGTACCAGTAGCCCAGTCCCATCAGAACAACACCACTGAATGTGTTACCCAGAGACACCCATAGCAGGTTGTTACCAATGCCGGCCATGGTCAGTTCATTGCTGTGCTGACCGAACCAGCTCAAAGCAAATACAGTCATGTTAGCGATGGAGTGTTCGTAACCGGAAGCGATAAACGCCAGCAGACACCACCAGATGGCAATAAACTTGGCAGAACCTTCGGTCTTCTGAGCCATCCAGATGGCCAGACACACCAGCCAGTTACACAACACCGCTTTCCAGAACAGAATCATTGGCGCACCACTGGCTTTAGCCAGAGCTACCTTGTGCAGGAGACTGGAATCAAAGCCCAGCAGTTTTCCACCACCGGCCAGTGCAAAGAAACCGGCGACCGCGATGGAACCGATCAGGTTACCCAGCCAGGTCTGTGGCAGCACCTTCAACATATCGCCCGTGGTAATTGCACGACTCTTCACGCCAAAGGTAAGAAACATCGTATGTCCGGTGAACAACTCGGCACCGGCAATAATCACCAGCGTCAAGGCAATACCGAAAGTAGCGCCCATAACCAGACCTTTAACCGGGCTACCCATCAGGGCATTACCGAGAGTAAAGATCAGAATAATACCCAGACCTACATAAGCGCCAGCCATGGCAGAGCTGATCCAGAAAGCACCTTTATCCTTGTCAGCAAGGTCAACGATACGACGAGCGGTGTTAGAACATTTAGTGATGGTGTCGGCAAACATCAGAGTCATCCATTAATGGGCATTCAGCCCATGCCGTTAGTATGAAATTATTAATTGTTGTCAAACTGATGGGTAAGCCGTTCACAAGGCGACTCACCCATTTTTCTGCCAGAACGAATCAGGCCAGTTGAATCTTTTGGTCGTGCACTCTGACTTTGTAAGTTTTCAGAGCAGCATTTTCATCATCCATGCACTCACCGGAAGCCAGCAGATAACGCTGTTTTAACAATGGTGAAGCGACATAAAAAGCGCCGTTCTTTTCTCCGGTAATGCCTCGTGACATCACGCTGGCATCAGCAAACGGGTCAATGTTGGAAACAGCGTACACAGTCTCGTCAGCCAGAGGTCTGAACAGAGCAACATGCTCACCTTTATGCAGAGCACACACGCCGGTGCCCGGAAAGATATCAGTCAGATCACAGATCGTTGTCCACTTCATGATGCTCTCCTCAGGCTTCTACAGGTGTCATGGCAATGCGTTCTACGGAAGTCGCAGGACGGTGCTGATCACGAGCAGCAACAAACTGGACATTTTCATCCTGCTGGTCACTGTTGATAAAGTGATTGAAGCGCTTGAGCTGAGCTTCGCGATCCAGCGTGGTTTTCCACTCACACTGATAGCTGTCAACCAGGCTCTGCATCTCTTTATCCATGCTCTTACACAGACCAAGGCTGTCGTTCATCACCACTTCGCGAACATAGTCCACGCCGCCTTCGAGACTCTCCATCCAGACAGAGGTTCGCTGCAGTTTGTCAGCCGTGCGAATGTAGAACATCAGGAAACGATCAATGGTACGAACCAGAGCTTCCTTATCGAGGTCGCTGGCCAGCAGATCGCCGTGACGAGGACGCATGCCGCCGTTACCGGAAACATATAAGTTCCAGCCTTTATCGGTAGCGATAATGCCAATGTCCTTACCCTGTGCTTCAGCACATTCGCGGGTACAGCCAGAGACACCAAACTTCATCTTGTGTGGCGTCCGGAAACCTTTGTAACGATGTTCCAGCTCTACACCCAGACCGACACTGTCAGCGACACCGTAGCGGCACCAGGTGGAACCGACACAGGTCTTGGCCATACGCAAGGCTTTTGCGTAAGCCTGACCGGTTTCAAAGCCGGCTTCGATCAGCTGACGCCAGATCTCGGGAAGGTCGCTCTTGTGCGCACCAAACAGACCAATACGCTGTGCGCCGGTGACTTTGGTGTAGAGACTGTAATCTCTGGCAACTTTTGCAACAGCCATCAGGCCTTCAGGTGTTACTTCACCGCCCGGCATTCTTGGAATAACGGAGTAAGTGCCGTCTTTCTGCATATTACCGAGGAAAACATCATTGGTGTCGTGCAGTTTGGCATGGGACTCTTCGAGGATGTATTCATTCCAGCAGCTGGAAAGAATAGAACCAACCACAGGCTTGCAGACTTCACAGCCATGACCGGAACCGTGCTTGGCCAGCAGCTCGTCAAAGGTACGAATCTTTTCCACCTGAATAATGTGGAACAGTTCCTGACGGCTGTATTCGAAGTGGTCACAGAGGTTGTTCTTGACTTCAACACCCAGTGCCAGCAGTTCGGCATTCAACACCTGCCCTACCAGCTGGACACAACCGCCACAACCTGTGCCGGCTCCGGTTTCAGCCTTGATAGCCGCCATATCGGTATGGCCGGCCTGCACGGCTTCAGCAATCTGTTGTTTACTGATGTCAAAGCAGGAGCAGATGGTTGCCGTATCCGGCAGAGCGTCAACACCAACACCGACTGAACTGTCGCCACCGGTATTCGGCAGGATCAGGCCTTCCGGACTTTCCGGCAGATCAATGTTGTTGAGCTTCAGTTGCAACAGGTTATCAAAATCACTGGTATCACCGACCAGCACAGCACCGAGCAGTCGTTTACCGTCTTCAGAAACCACCAGTTTCTTATAAACCTGTTCCGGCTCATTCTGGTAAACGTAGGACTGTGCGCCTTTTGTACGACCATGGGCATCACCGATACCACCGACATCGACACCGAGCAGTTTCAGCTTGGCACTCATATCAGAACCGGTGAACTCGGCACTGTCGCCAGTGACAATACGTTCAGCCGTAATTTTGGCCATCTTGTAGCCCGGAGCGACCAAACCAAACACCTGGTTATTCCAGAGCGCACACTCACCAATGGCAAAGACATCCGGGTTGGAAGTCAGACACTGGTCGTTGATCACGATACCGCCACGTTCACCGATCTCCAGGCCACTCAGACGAGCCAGACGATCTCTCGGACGAATACCGGTAGAGAAGACGATGAAGTCCACTTCCAGCGTTTCATCATTATCAAACACCAGACGTTTGCGGGCCTGCTCACCGTCAGTGATTTCCAGCGTGTTTTTGCCGCTGTGAACCTTAACACCGAGACTTTCAATCTTACGGGTCAGCATATTGCCGCCCTGCTGATCCAGCTGTTCTGCCATCAGCATTGGTGCACGTTCAATAACGTGGGTTTCAACACCCAGTGCTTTTAGTGCACCAGCTGCTTCCAGACCCAGTAGACCACCACCGATTACGACACCGCTTTTGCTGTTACGGGCGCATTTTTCAATAGCGTCAAGATCATCAATAGTCCGATAAACAAAGGTGTCAGTGCCTTCGTAACCTTTAATAGGAGGGACAAACGAAAAAGAACCGGTAGCAAAAACCAGCTTGTCGTAGGCAACCATACGACCGGTTTTGGAGGAAACAATCTTTTCTTCAGGATTGATAATGCTGGCGGCTTCGCCTAGCAGTAATTGAATATTGTTCTTTTCGTAGAAACCCGGCTTTACCAGAGACAGCTCTTCAACCGTATGATGGGAGAAGTAGGAGCTTAGATGAACCCGGTCATAGGCGACTTTGGATTCCTCACAGAAGACTGTGATTTCATATTGGTCAGAGCCAGCCTTTGCGACCAGCTCTTCCAGAAAACGGTGCCCCACCATACCGTTTCCGATGACAACTATGCGTTGCTTTTGCATACAGCAGTTATCCGAATAATTTGGTTATTTGCTGTGGAGCTTATTATTTATTCGGTCAGGTCAATATTGATACATGTTTTATATTTACGAGTAAAAGCGCAACATAAATGCATGTATCAATACTTAATCACCAGCGCTCTATACAATTTTACCTATAAAGAAGAATGAAAATGCGTAATGCGGTTGACTTATATCACGGCATTTCCACCTATCACTCAAGGAGACAAGGCAAGACAACAAAGTTAATAGTTTAACATTTTTCAATGTTATACGACTGGTTCAATAGACTGCAAAAAAACGACCAGACTGTCTGCAATTTTCCGATGTGGTTTCTTACCGACTTTCTCTGCCCAGACCTCACCGGTCTCATTGATAATGACCAGGTTGACATCGTCATTATCAGTTACAGCGAAGAAGACGGTTTCGGGCTGTTTCAGCTTTCGCTTCATCCAGATATGACCCAGAATATTTTCCTGCAATCGCTCAAAATCTTCAGGACTCCAGGCGAACAGCAATTCCAATTGACCATCACTGGTTTGAGCAGGAAGATTAGCTGAGAAAAAACTGGTGTAATATGATTGGATATCAGGATGAATGTTAACGCTCAGGGCTGACTCGATATTACTGAAGTCCAAGGCTTTTAGAGACTCTACAGGCTTCCAGCTGACAAACTCACTATCTGACACTTCTTTCTGTTCACAGGGTGAAGGCCAGTCTGAATCATGTTCCACAGAAGGCAAACTGCCATGCTTCATTTGCCATGCTGATACAAATTCATGATTGAAATGCTCCAGCGCCTGTCTGACTGTTTGTGGCTCATTCATAAGCGACAACTACTCATTAATCAAATAGTTGTCATCTCAGCATTTATCGACTGAACCTGCAAGGCAGCAGGTTACTGAATAAAACAAATACCTGCAGATTAGCCTGATTTAAAACGTGATACGACAAGTTTTTAATGTGACCTGGCCGACCTGAACATAAGAGCCGCTATACAGGCAAATGGCAGACAGCCAGAACATCCACTACCAGCCCCGTCTTTATCAGAGCCGTCCCTGCCGTATCTTTCTTCATGTTCAGTGTCAATTTCTAACTGTTCAGATCCATTTGATTGGATATTAAACGTTATGCTAAATAACTGTATGCCATTAGAAGACATATTGATATTAACCTGAACAAACTGGACACTATTTTCGAATGAAGAGTCTTCACTACGGCTTAATGTTAATGTTACTGCTACTTGAGCGTGCCCCTCTGCTTGTAGTTGGCCTGAACCTGTTAACGTAAGGACTCCATCTGTAATATTTACAGCTAATGGAGCAACCAGTGAATTGCCTATAGTGACACTTTCCGTCACATCCGGCAGTTGCAGCAACAATACCGCAGCAGCAATTTCTTCAGCCGTAAATACGGTCTCTAAAAGATCAACGTTTCCCAACAGATGAGCTATCCGACTCAAGCCCGAAGCGCCTGAAGACAAGCAATTTGTTTTAGTGCCTGCTTCCGTATAACTGAATCGCAGTTGACCAAACTTCTGCCGAAATGAGGCCTGATATAGCGGTACATAGGCACTACCTAACACAGAAAATCCATACCCTTTGAGATTCTTAAGGTCTTTTTGGGTGATGGCCTGCAAATTTCCCGAAAGCAGTATCAGGGATAGTATTAAAAACCAGCGTTTCATTCAGAACTCCTGAATTATAACTGGCTCCATTTATAGGCCACTTCCGCATAAAACACTTGTTCCAATAGACGAACTGCATTTCATATTTACTTTTTATCTGAGACAAAGGTATCGGACAGCGACAAAAAATTCTCATAAAAAAACCCGATCACAATTGGATCGGGTTTTTCATAAAGCGCTTTCACAAAAGTCTTATCAACCGTCGTCAGAAGCCGCTTTCTGCGTTTCTGTGTTTTCGTAGATCATCAGAGGTTCTGATTTACCTTCGATTACAGACGCATCGATAACCACCTTGGAGACGGTCTTCTCGGAAGGAATGTCGTACATGCTGTCCAGCAGTACACCTTCGAGAATGGAGCGCAGACCACGGGCACCGGTTTTACGTTCCATAGCTTTCTTGGCCACAGCACGCAGAGCCTCATCGCGGAAATCAACTTCCACTTCTTCCATCTCAAACAGCTTGCTGTACTGTTTGGTCAGGGCGTTCTTTGGCTCGGTCAGAATCTGCACCAGAGCTTCTTCGTCCAGCTCTTCCAGAGTCGCGATCACAGGCAGACGACCAATGAATTCCGGAATCAGACCGAATTTCACCAGATCTTCCGGCTCAACCACTTTAAGGGTTTCACCCAGATCTTTCTTGTCGTCGCTGCTCTTCACTACCGCAGAGAAACCAATACCGGACTTGTCGGTACGATCGTGAATCACCTTATCAAGACCGGCAAACGCACCACCACAGATAAACAGAATGTTGGAGGTGTCTACCTGCAGGAATTCCTGCTGCGGATGCTTACGGCCACCCTGAGGAGGAACAGAAGCAACAGTACCTTCAATCAGTTTCAGCAGTGCCTGCTGAACACCTTCACCGGAAACATCGCGGGTGATGGATGGATTGTCGGACTTTCTGGAAATCTTGTCGATCTCATCGATGTAGACAATACCCATCTGGGCCTTTTCTACGTCGTAGTCGCATTTCTGCAACAGTTTCTGAATGATGTTTTCTACGTCTTCACCCACATAACCGGCTTCGGTCAGTGTTGTGGCGTCAGCAATAGTGAAAGGTACATTCAGCAGTCTGGCCAGTGTTTCAGCCAGCAATGTCTTACCGCTACCGGTTGGACCCAACAACATGATGTTGCTCTTGCCCAGCTCGACTTCGTCTTTTTTCTTGTCACCGAAACGAAGACGCTTGTAGTGGTTGTAAACAGCCACCGACAACACTTTTTTAGCGCGCGGTTGACCGATTACGTATTCGTCGAGAATATCCTTTATTTCCCGTGGCGTCGGCAACTTGTCGGAGGAAGTCTCGGTTTCGCTGTCCTGAATTTCTTCACGGATGATGTCGTTGCAAAGATCAACGCACTCATCACAGATGAAAACGGAAGGGCCGGCGATGAGCTTGCGAACCTCATGCTGACTCTTGCCGCAGAAAGAGCAATACAGCAGCTTGCCGTTTTCTTCACCCTTGCCGCTTGTTTCGTCGGTCATTCGATTACCCTGTTGTAGGAACAACACCTGTCATAAAAAACAAGATGCAGGCATTGGGGCGTATTTTCAAGTGGTTAGCTGGAGATTTTTACGAAAAACAGGCAAATCTACCGAATCAGATTCGCCTGTTAAAGCACCCGAACTTTCGAAATACTGTGTTTTTGTCCGCCTGCAGCGGGTTAAAAACAATGGCATATTCGATGATGCAACCCAGATACCTGTTTTCGGAATAGCCTGACAGGTTACTTGTCAGTCGGTACGCGACTGCTCAGTACCTTGTCGATCAGACCATACTCCATAGCCTGTTCCGCACTCATGAAATTATCACGGTCGGTGTCTTTCTCAACAATCTCCATTGGCTGACCCGTATGGTGCGCCAGAATATTGTTCAGACGTTCCTTAATGGTCAGGATTTCCTGGGCATGAATGGCGATATCAGACGCCTGTCCCTGGAAACCACCAAGAGGCTGGTGAATCATTACCCGTGAGTGTGGCAGTGCGTAACGTTTACCGTTAGCGCCAGCAGCCAGCAGCAAAGAACCCATGCTGCACGCCTGGCCAATACACATAGTGGAAACGTCAGGCTTGATAAACTGCATGGTGTCGTAAATCGACATACCTGCGGTTACTGAACCACCTGGAGAATTGATATAAAGATGAATGTCTTTATCCGGATTCTCGGACTCGAGGAACAGCAGCTGGGCTACGACCAGATTGGCCATATGGTCTTCAACCTGACCTACCAGGAAGATTACCCGTTCCTTGAGCAGACGAGAGTAAATGTCGTAAGAACGCTCGCCGCGGGCGGACTGCTCAACAACAATAGGCACCAGGCCGGAATTGGTGATGGCTACGGATTGCGTTTCAATCAGTCTGGACATGTCCTGTCTAAACTCCTTGCCAAGTCGAAGAGGAACGACCCGCATAAAGCGGGTCGCATAACGTGTCGCAGTTTTAGCGGCATTCAGGGCTTTTTAAACGGCCGTGCCGACCAAAACCTTAGACGACGCTGTTGCCTCAGGTCTGCTCTGCTTACTCAGCAGCGGCTTCTTCAGCAGCCGCTTCTTCAGCTGGAGCAGCTGGCTTGATAGCGTCCTGATAGCTGCACTCGGTTTCAGAAACCTTGGCCGCGTCAAGAATAGTATCCACTACCTGCTCTTCCAGAACAACATACTTGATCTGGGACAGCTGTTCGTCGTTGCTGTAGTACCAGTCAATAACCTGTTGTGGTTCCTGGTAAGCGGAAGCCATTTCTTCAACCATCGCACGTACACGATCGTCGTCAACTTTCACTTCTTTCTGCTTAACGATCTCGCCAACCAGCAGACCCAGAGCTACACGCTTTTCAGCATCTTTCTGGAACAGTTCAGCTGGCAGCTGCTTAGGATCGAAACCACCCTGAGCACCACCGAACTGCTGAACAGCCTGCTCACGCATGCGATCGATTTCCTGAGCAACCAGCGGAGAAGGTACAGCAAATTCATGGCCGGTCAGAATGCCGTCCATTACCTGGTTCTTAACCTTGGTTTTAACAGCCTGACGCAGCTCACGTTCCATGTTCTTGCGAACTTCAACGCGGAACGCGTCTTCACCACCTTCAGTGACACCGAAGCGCTCGAAGAATTCGTCGTTCAGTTCAGCCAGAGACGCTGCCTGTACTTTATGTACCTTGCAGGCAAACTCAACCGCCTGACCTTTCAGCTCTTCAGCTTGATAGTCTTCCGGGAAAGTCAGTTCCAGAGTCTTTTCTTCGCCAGCGGAAACGCCAACCAGACCGTCTTCGAAGCCTGGAATCATACGACCGGAACCCAGTTCCAGAGTAGAGTTCTCAGCCTTGCCGCCTTCAAACTCTTCGCCAGCCTTCTCTCCTGAAGCAAAGGAACCAACGTAATCGAATACGATCTGGTCACCGTTTTCAGCAGCGCGCTCAACGTCTTCGAACGTCTTGCTCTGCTGACGCAGAGTGTCGATCATTTCGTTGATGTCTTCGTCTTTAACTTCAGCAACCGGACGCTCAACTTCTACGCCAGAGAAATCGTTCAGTTCGATTTCCGGGTAGATTTCGATGATAGCGATGAATTCGAAATCCTTGCCATCTTCGTCGGTCTTAGGCTCAACGCGTGGAGCACCCGCCGGGTTCAGTTTTTCCTGGGTTACAGCTTCAATGAAAGCCTGCTGCATTTGCTCGCCCAGAACTTCCTGGCGTGCACCAGCACCGTAGCGGCGCTTAACCACTTTCATAGGTACTTTACCTGGGCGGAAACCGTCCAGACGTACGTTACGAGACATGTTCTGCAGACGCTTGGCGATCTCGCCTTCGATCTGGTCAGCAGGGATAGAAATTGTCAGGCGACGTTCCAGACTGGAAGTCGTTTCAACAGAAACTTGCATTTGCGTTCCTCAATAAAACCGAGTAGCTGAACGTATTGAATAAAAGCGCATAGATTAGCAAATGTACCTATGGGATGCACTTTAATCAGTGGCACTGGAAGACGCCCCTCTCACGCACTTTATTACTACCGCCTTAATTGAACGCTTCAAGCAGTAGCAATGCTGCAACGGACTAGTGACTCTTTCAGACCGACACTTTCAGCCAGGTTACTTTGTCAGGGAATTCAAAACTGCACCGGTGAAAGGTTACCAAGGTACCTCTGCTTTCTCCGGACAATTTTTTTCCAACACTTTTTTCACATACTTTTTTCACATACAAAAACGGGGATAAGCAAGCTTATCCCCGTTCAGTTCTGGTGCGGATGGAGAGACTCGAACTCTCACGTCTTGCGACACTGGTACCTAAAACCAGCGTGTCTACCAATTCCACCACATCCGCTTACAGCACTTTACTGATGCTGCTCTAACACTTTGCGATTCGATTTTTTCAAATCAAATCTTTTCCAGACCTTAGTCTGTTTTTAAACTGGGGTGGACGATGGGGTTCGAACCCACGACCACCGGAATCACAATCCGGGGCTCTACCAACTGAGCTACGCCCACCAGCAAATTTTTAAATCATCACAAGCCATCAAAAAGCTTATGGCACGCCCGGCAGGATTCGAACCTGCGACCCACGGCTTAGAAGGCCGTTGCTCTATCCAACTGAGCTACGAGCGCATAACTCTATAAGAACCAAACTCTCAGCGAGAACTCAGCTATCTTACCGAGCTAAAACAATGCTTAACGATTTCAACCTGAAAAGCAATGCCTAAAAGTGGTCGGGGTAGAGAGATTCGAACTCCCGACATCCTGCTCCCAAAGCAGGCGCGCTACCAGACTGCGCTATACCCCGTTACTTGCGTACTGCCCTGTCGAGCAGCGCGGCGAATATTACCCAGAACCTTAGCGACCGTCAACAGTCGTTTTAATTCAGCACCTTAGCGGTATGAATTAATGCTATTTAACTAGCAAGGTTCGGATGAAATCACCGGCGGCGTTTCAGAACGGAGCTAAATCTAACACACACGTTCCACTCTGACTACACCCTGATCAATCCAATACGATCAATCCAATAAAAAGTTTTGCAGGAAATTAACGATGCAGCGTCATATTCAGGACATTTCACTGGTAGAATACAGGGCTTGTCATACCAACAGGCATCCACCACGAACATGACCGCAAGCATCATCGACGGCAAAGCGATCGCCGCAGAATTAAAAGACACTATTGCTGAACGCGTTAAGGAAAGAGTGCAGCAGGGATTAAGAGTGCCCGGCCTGGCCGTCATTCTGATTGGTGATGATCCCGCCTCACAGGTTTACGTAGGTAATAAAAGAAGAGACTGTGAGCGTGTTGGCTTTCATTCAGTTTCCCACGACCTGCCTGCCGCCACCAGCGAACAGGATCTGCTGGAACTGATTGACCAGCTTAACGACGATCCGGCCATCGACGGCATCCTGGTTCAGCTGCCCCTGCCCGACCACATTAATACTGATCTGGTGATTGAACGTATTCGCCCGGATAAGGATGTGGACGGTTTCCACCCTTACAACATTGGCCGTCTGGTTCAGCGAGTTCCGGTTCTTCGTCCCTGCACACCAAAGGGTGTCATGACATTACTGGAAAGCACCGGCCAGCCAGTTCGTGGCAAAAATGCCGTTATTGTTGGCGCTTCAAATATTGTCGGCCGCCCGATGACCATGGAACTCCTGCTTGCCGGCTGCACTACAACGACCTGCCACCGCTTTACCCATGATCTGGACAAGGTTGTGTCTCAGGCCGAAATTCTGGTGGTTGCTGTCGGCAAGCCTGGCATTGTTAAGGGCGACTGGGTGAAAGAAGGCGCCATCGTTATTGATGTTGGCATCAACCGTATGGACGATGGTCGTCTGTGTGGTGATATCGAGTTTGATAAAGCCACTGAAAAAGCCGGCTGGATCACTCCTGTTCCAGGTGGTGTTGGGCCGATGACAGTAGCAACCCTGCTTGAGAATACGCTTTACGCGGCTGAGCACCTGCATTAATCATAACGAAACGGGCAGTGTGCTTTTTTTACATACTGCCTCACCTTTCCATCATGCCGACCTGATAAATACTCATTCCATCTCACTGCATCAAAGTCTGTAACTGCTTATTCTCAGACCTTCTGCATTGCAATATTTCATTTCTGAACAAAATGCCATCAAGCATGGCAAGCGCACATAAATTGGCACCCGTATTGCCATAGACTGGTAAAAATCCACCCGCCGCTCTGATTTCTCTAACCACTCCCCCTATCAGGAGATGCTCCACAGAGGTCAATGGTAAAAGTCGACTCGTTATCAATCGATTGAAGAACTGCTCGACAAAATAAACTCTGCCTCCGCCCACCCTTTCCAGCAATTTTATATATTTTTCATATCCCTGATTGGCCATGTAACGCCTGATAGCTGACAACACTTTAGTCAGTTCTGCATCTGAAATACTATGATCAGAAATCAGCTCACCTAACTCAATATCGATATTGAACAATCGATCATCACTCGATCGTATTTCATTAATATTGATCGCCAGCGCCGTACCAAGATTCCCTTCCACATCCAGACAGTACAAACCATTACTTGCTAATACTATATCCAAACCAGAGCGCATACACGCTGCTGCGTTTCTCAGCACCAGAGGCAGCCCCTCCTCTCCATCCGGGCAGGTTGCAGAAAGGCTATGATCGAGGTAATGCGGACTGATGTTTTTACAATTTTTACGTAGCGAGTCCAGTTCAGAGCTATCCCTTTTCATCCATCCAGCTCTTTGAGGGTAATTCGCCCCATTCACTAACTCTGATAGCAACGGCCAGTACGACTCTTCCGCAGGCTTCAGTAATAAACCGGAATGAATGACTGTTGTTGATATTTTCCTGGATTCCGGAGAGTCTTCCCCATCAGCGAAAACAATATCAAAACCCTTTTGAACCCAGTAACATGCCCGATTCAAAACGACGGGCAGATTCCCTATGCTTTGATCACCTAACGGGATCTGTGCAAAATCATTCGATAGTCTCAGAACATCATTATCGACATCATAGCTGGCAAGGCTGCTGATACATTCTATCACCCTTTCAGTCAATCCATCGGTCAATCCTTCAGCCGACTCCCGATTTCCAAAGCATTTGCTTTCCAGAGCCTGCTGATAAGAACCCGATGGCAACTCAAATACAGAGTCCAGACAGCCAGCCCATACCTGTGGCTGCCAGAGAGCCGCTGAAAAAGCGAAAACCATGCAAGCAATTCTTTTTATAGAAGCCTTCATAGGCAGTACTGATTTTAACCAGAGAAATATCCTGAGCACAGGCTAGACAGTAATCCACTCTGTAACAAGGACGGTTCAAACAGGAAATTAGGCAAATACAGGTAGAATACCAAACATTCTCCAGATGGCTTTTCCATTTACAGGCAGGAAATAAGCGACCTTCTAAAACAAGATCGCCTATAGAACGAATAATATCAGGAAGTTTTATTGCCCTGTGCAGGCTTTCTTCTCGGTTTACTGCTCGCCGGTTTTCTGGACGCAGGCGAACGCTCTACTCCTTTCTCACCAGAGCCTTTATAGGTCGGCTTATTGCTTCTGCGAGGACTTCTGGCAGGACGCTCGCCACCCTCTCTACGCTCCTGCGGTTTTCTAGGCTTCTTCGGTTTTTTGGCTTTTGGCTTTCTCAACACAGTGTCTTCAACACCGTGAATAGCCTCATAACCCTCAATAGGCTCGCGATCGATTTGCTTCTGAATCAGGTTTTCAATATCTTTCAGCTGCTTAGCTTCATCGGCTGACACCAGAGATACAGCCTGACCGGTAGCGCCTGCACGGCCAGTACGACCAATACGGTGAACGTAATCTTCCGGCACATTCGGCAGATCAAAGTTAACCACCTGCGGCAGCTGATCAATATCAAGACCACGGGCAGCAATATCCGTCGCAATCAGCGCCTGAATCTCACCACTCTTGAACTCGGCCAGAGCCCGGGTTCTGGCACCCTGACTTTTATTGCCATGAATAGCAGCGGCTTTAATACCAGCACTTTCCAGCATCTTGGTAATACGATTGGCGCCATGTTTGGTACGACTGAACACCAACACCTGATGCCACTTGTTGTCTTTGATCAGTTTGATCAAGACTTTGGTTTTGCTGGATTTATCAACAATGTGCAGCCACTGCCTAACGGCTTTTACCGTTGAGTTAGGTGGCGTTACAGACACTTCCACCGGATCGTGAACAATGGTTTTGGCCAGCGCACGAATATCATCGGAGAAGGTAGCGGAAAACATCAGATTCTGACGATTGGTTGGAATCAACTTCAAAATTCGGCGGATATCGTGGATAAAGCCCATATCCAGCATACGATCCGCTTCATCCAGCACCAGCACTTCCAGCTGACGGAAACGAACAGCATTCTGTTGATACAGATCCAGCAGACGACCCGGTGTTGCCACCAGAATGTCAGTACCGCGACGCAGCTTCTGCATCTGCGGATTAATTTTTACACCACCGAACACCACATTGGAGCGCAGTGGCAAATGACGGCCGTAGGTTTCAACACTCTCCTGCACCTGTGCAGCCAGCTCGCGGGTTGGCGTCAACACCAACGCCCTCACTTCATTGGTACCTACTTTCGGGCCAGTGCTCAACCTTTCCAGCAACGGCAGGGTAAAACCTGCTGTTTTACCGGTACCGGTCTGGGCTGCAGCCATAACATCTTTACCAGACAGCACAGCAGGAATAGCCTGCTGCTGAATAGGTGAAGGCGTGGTGTACCCTTTTTGCTCGACCGCTTTGAGAATGGCTTCAGAAAGGCCGAGATCAGAAAAACTCATAGTGTTCACTCATTTAGTGCTCTCTCATAGAGAGATCAAGCTACGTCGTTCACACCTGGAGAAACGCCGACAACTTATTACAGTATCTATTCACTGCAACTATTCACTGTAACTATCTGATTGTATTTAGAAATATCAGGTGAAATCAGAAAAGACAGAAGGTATGCCCATTGAAAATAGCGAGACCATTGGCTGCTCACATTTCCAAATACTTTGGGCATGGGAAGGTTTAAATAATAGAAGAGTTCTGCAGGCTTTCGCCTGCAGAATCAGAGGGATTACTCAGCGCTCAATGCGCCAGGTAGTCCCTTCACGGGAATCCTGAAGAATAATACCCTGCGCCGCCAATTCATCACGAATACGGTCAGACTCGGCAAAGTCTTTCGCCTTCTTGGCGTCTTTACGTTTCTGAATCATCTCTTCGATCCAGGTGTCGTCAACATCAGAGCCACTCTTCAGAAACTCTTCTGGGCTGCGCTGGAGAATACCCAGAATGCCGCCCAGTTTTACCAGCAAAGCCGCCAGAGGCAGAGCCTTCTGTTCGTCTTCGCTGCGAACCTTGTTCAGTTCACGAACCAGTTCGAACAGAGATGCCAGAGCTTCCGGCGTATTGAAGTCATCGTCCATGGCCGCCATGAACTTATCTTCAAAGGCTGTGCCTGCAGCAGTCTCAACACCGTCCAGAGACAACTCTTTCAGAGCGGTATAAAGACGTTCCAGACGCACACCGGCTTCTTTCAGGCTCTCTTCGGAATAGTTCACCGGGCTGCGGTACTGACTGGAAATCAGGAAGTAGCGAACCACTTCATCATCGTAACTGTTCAGCACTTCACGGATAGTGAAGAAGTTACCCAGGCTCTTGGACATCTTGACGTTATCAATGCGAATCGCACCGGAATGCATCCAGGTATTTACAAAGGTTGCGCCGTTAGCCGCTTCACTCTGGGCAATCTCGTTTTCATGGTGCGGAAACTTAAGGTCAGAACCACCACCGTGAATATCGAAGGTATCGCCCAGGCAGCATTTGCCCATCACCGAGCATTCAATGTGCCAGCCAGGGCGGCCTTCACCCCATGGAGACGTCCAGCTTGGTTCGCCTGGTTTGGCGCCTTTCCAGAGTACAAAGTCCAAAGGATCTTCTTTCTGTTCTTCCACTTCGATACGGGCACCGGACTCCAGCTCTTCCAGAACCTTGCCGGACAGCTTGCCGTAGCCGTCGAACTTGCGAACGCGATAGTAAACATCACCGTTACCCGGTGCGTAGGCAAAACCTTTGTCGATCAGATCGGCGATCATCTCGATCATGCCGCCAACGTGCGCAGTCGCACGAGGCTCCTGATCGGGATCGATATTACCCAGACGCTGGAAGTCTTCACGCATGGCTGCGATCATGCGATCCGTCAGCACATCAATGGTTTCACCGCTTTCAACAGCACGACGAATGATCTTGTCATCAATGTCAGTGACGTTACGAACGTAGGTCAGGTTATAACCCCTGGCACGCAGATAACGGGACACCACGTCGAACGCGGTCACGGTACGGGCGTGGCCAATATGACAGAAGTCGTACACGGTCATGCCGCATACGTACATGCGCACATGATTCTCATCCAGCGGCTTGAAGACTTCTTTCTGTCGCGTCAGCGAGTTATAAATCTTTAACACTTTCAATATCCTGTAGCCTTTTATTAAGGCCTTTTCTCTTTAGCCATTAATTTAATGAATAGAGAGATTTTCTCCAGACAGGGTTCTGAACACTTTATGAATAAGCATTCATTACCCTGCATATCGAATTTTTAATCTACTGTCTTATGCTTTCTTGGCCCAGGTATCTTTCAGGCCAATGGTCAGGTTAAAGACCGGCTTTTCAGCAGAGTGATCGTAACGATCAGCAACAAAATAACCTTCACGTTCAAACTGGAAACTGCTTTCCGGAGCAGCCTTCACCAGAGAAGGCTCAACCCATGCGGTCTGCACTTTCAGGGACTCAGGATTGATATGATCCATAAAGTCCTCATCGCCCTTGTCCGGAGCCGCATGAGTAAACAGACGGTCGTACATGCGTAGTTCCGCTTCCTGACCTTCAGAGGCGGATACCCAGTGAATCACACCACGAGGGCGCACACCTTCCGGCGGGTTCTCTCCCACTGTACCCGGAATGTAGCTGCAACGCAGTTCAACGATTTCACCACTGTCATCTTTAATGGTTTCTTCGTGTTTGATCACATAAGTGCTGCGCAGACGAATGTATTCGTCGGTCACCAGACGCTTGAACTTCTTACGAGACATAGTGTTGTCTTCGCTGAAGTCAGCACGGTCGATGTAGAGTTCACGGGTGAATGGCAGTACACGCTCGCCCAGTTCCGGCTTGTTCGGATGCGCTGGCGCCGTCATTTCCTGTACTTCACCTTCGGGCAGGTTGGTAATCACCACCTTGAGAGGGTTCAGCACGGCCATGGCACGGCCTGCGTTCTGGTTCAGGTCGTCACGAATAGCGTGTTCCAGCATGGAGACATCGGCAATACCGTCGGAACGGCTGACACCGACCATATCAGAGAACTTGCGAATGGAGTAAGGCGTGTAACCACGACGACGCATACCGGAAACGGTCGGCATCCGTGGATCATCCCAAGCTACAACCAGATTCTCATCCACCAGCTTCTTCAGCTTACGCTTGCTGGTCACTGTGTAGTTGATGTTGGTGCGGGCAAACTCATACTGACGAGGCCTGGACGGTACCGGCAGATTCTCGATAAACCATTCGTACAGCGGACGGTGATCCTGGAATTCCAGCGTACAGATGGAGTGGGTCACCCCTTCAATGGCGTCTTCCTGACCATGAGCAAAGTCATAACTTGGGTAGATGCACCACTTATCACCGGTCTGGTGATGAGGCACCTTACGAATACGGTAGAGAATCGGATCACGCATATTCATATTGGAATTCTGCAGATCGATCTTGGCGCGCAGGCTTACCTGCCCTTCTTCGTACTCACCGGCACGCATCTTTTCGAACTCGGCCAGATTTTCTTCCACAGAGCGCTTGCGGCACTCGGTCTCAACACCTGGGGTATTGAAGTCACCACGGTTCTTCGCCATGGACCCGGCGTTCTGGTGATCAACGTAGGCTTTGCCTTCCTTGATCAGATGAATCGCCCAGTTGTAGAACTGGTCAAAATAGCTGGAGGCGTAACGCACTTCACCATTCCAGTTAAAGCCCAGCCATTTCACATCTTCCTGAATGGCATCGACATAAACTTGCTCTTCCTTCTCCGGATTGGTGTCATCAAAACGAAGGTTACACTGGCCATTAAACCTTTCTGCCAGACCGAAGTTCAGACAGATAGAGGTAGCGTGACCGATATGCAGGAAACCGTTAGGCTCCGGCGGGAAACGGGTCTGGACAGACGGGACAACGCCCTCAGCCAGATCCTTTTCGATGATCTGTTCCAGAAAGTTAAGAGGTTTGCTGGATTCAGTCTGTGTAGATGTGTCTGTTGTGCTCATTGCAACCGGCATCTTGGAGAGGAAGTGATTCTGAATGCCTTTGGAAACAGGCGGCAAAATCAGAAATAGGTTCAAACGGTGAAGAGTACCACTTACTGGAAATCAGGTAAAACAGAAGCCGATGATTCAAAGAGTTACCGTACAATCATTTCATCGTCAGAGACATTATGATGGCCGTTATAGAACCAATAAGAAGTTGTCCATAGAACTTCCAGGTCAAAACCGGAAAGCTGTCATTGATTGAATTTTTCCCGTCGTCACTCACGGAATACCGGGAACAGCTGCCCTGATTATTGTAACCGATCGTCAGATTCTTCACCCCCCATGCTTTGTCATACACCTCTGTATTCCAGGCAGTGTGGCACTCAGGGAAATGTGACGAACTTTTTAAAACTATCTGAAGGTTTTGTTCATTTACGGTGATCCCTGACTGGGCAATAAGCGTCAGCATTTGATAGATGTAGTCAGGGGCAGGGATGATCAATTTATAGCCAGGCATATCAAACCCAACATAGTCAAACGCTGCCAGAATCGAACTCTCTCCTGAGGCAGTATCTCTAAGCGTCCCTGATAAGACCTGTTTTACCTTCTCAGCCGTCAAGTCACTGCAGCCATAAGCTTCTTCAGAGTAGTTGGTGCCTTCAGGCAATGAAGAAATACAGAGTGTTTCGTGTAACTCCCGATGCTCCCCTGCCACCACCAATGAGAGGTAGTAATCAAAAGCAAGCCCATGAAAAAATGACTGATATCTGATTACGGGACTCTTTGACCAAACAGATGGCGTTTTCTGCGCCTGCACATCCGCAACATAAGGCAATAACAGCAAAACACTGTAAAAAAACAATCTTGAGGGCAGTGTCATACCACTTCTTTCTTTGAGGGGGGAGATATCTGAGCTTAGAACGTAGAACTTGTCTCTAGTTCCTCATACAATAAGATCGTTTTTACACGGCCTGCAGATAGGCCTAAAATTGCTTTGGATTATCATCAGAGCAATTCATCAAGCACAGGACTGAACCCTCATGGTTGTACTGCACACCAACTTTGGCGACATCAAGCTGGAACTGGATGCTGAGAAAGCGCCGAAAACGGTTGCCAACTTTATCGAATATGTAAAAAGCGGTCATTTCGACGGCACTATTTTCCACCGCATTATCGACGGTTTCATGATTCAGGGCGGCGGTTTCGAGCCAGGTATGGTTCAGAAAAGCAGCAATGCGCCTGTTGATAATGAAGCAGACAATGGCCTGAAGAACGAAGTCGGCACTGTTGCCATGGCTCGTACTATGGATCCACATTCTGCATCCAGCCAGTTCTTCATCAACGTCTCCAACAACTCCTTCCTGAACCACAGTTCCAAAACTCCGGATGGCTGGGGCTACTGCGTATTCGGTAAGGTATCTGAAGGCATGGACGTGGTTAACAAGATGAAAGGCGCCAAGACCACTTTCCGCGCTGGCCATCAGGATGTACCGGTTGAAGATGTTGTTATTGAGTCTGTTGAGCTGGTGTGACTGAATGACGGCAGCGTTTATTTCTGACCTGCATCTGACACCTGAGCGCCCGGATATTTTCCGGGCGTTTGTGTCTTATATGGAGCATCAGGCTCTAAAGGTTAATGATCTCTATATCCTCGGTGACTTCTTTGAGTACTGGCTCGGCGATGACGCTATGGAAGCGTTTCATCACAATGTTGCCAGCCTGCTCAAGCAGTACACAGATTCCGGTAGAAACATCTATCTGATGCCAGGCAATCGTGACTTCGCTATTGGTAAACAGTTTCTGAAACAGACTGGCGCCATCTGGCTGAAAGATCCCTGCACTATTAAGCTCAATGGTGAGAAGGTTTTACTGATGCATGGCGACCTGCTCTGCACCGAAGATAAGCAGTACCTGAAGTACCGAAAGATCATTCGCAGCCCGCTGGTGATGTTTTTGCTGCGAATGACACCGTTGAGTTACCGTAAAAATCTCGGTCGTAAAATCAGAGAAAATAGCCGTAAAGCCAAGACTGGTAAATCACTTGAGATTATGGACGTAACCTCTGAATCTGTAAGTGATTTTATGATTCGCTATGGTGTTAAGACACTGGTTCATGGCCATACCCACAGGCCAAATATACATGATGTAGACCTTCCTGATGATAAAGGTCAGCGTATTGTTCTGGGTGACTGGGATAAGTTGGGCTGGGAATTAATCGAAGCTGAAGGCGGCTTGAAACTACTGTCTTTTCCGATCACAGACGCATAAAACCGAAGCAGCTCATTTGGCAAGCAAGTAATTCTCTATACTTCCCATCCTTTCTCTGTTCGAGGAACCATGATGGGAAGCACCCTGATTTTCAGTTGCAGCCTTATGGCCGGACTGCTTACAGCCATGCTGTTGTTAATCAGCCGCTGGCGCTTCCCTCCATTTATTGTTCTTTTAACCTCTGCCTGGCTTCTGGCTTTCTTATCCGGTATTGAAGTAAAAACCATCACCCCGATGATTGCTGCCGGCATGGGAAAAATGTTTGGTCATGTCGCACTGGTTATTATTACAGGAACGCTTCTAGGCAAGATTCTTGAGCAATCCGGAGGTACAGTTCCACTGGCCGATAGACTGATTGCTCTGGCAGGTAATCGCTACCCTGTTCTGCCATTGGCAATAATGGGTTATTTTGTTTCTATTCCCGTTTACTGTGATTCCGGCTTTATCCTATTAAGTAGCCTTCGGCAGTCGCTGGCTGACCGGGGCAAAGGTCATCCGATCGCCCTGAATACCGGCCTTGCAGGCGGACTTTATGCCACTTCTGCTCTTGTTCCCCCAACACCCGGCCCTGCAGCAGCCGCAGTAATTCTGGGGCTCTCCCCTGGAGTCATTATCATCCCAGGCATGCTTCTGGCACTGGTGGCAACTCTGGTAGCAGTAGGCTGGGGGTCGCTGGTTGCCGGTGGTTTGCCCGATGCGAATTCAGTGAAACCGACTTCCAGTAAACAGAAAGAGTCCACCACAAATATTTTCGATTCAAACTGCTGGGCTCTTCTTCCTATTACTCTGCCTCTACTACTGATGACTACGACTGCCAGTCAACACAACCAGGGACAATGGTTTGAAACTATTGGGCAACCCGTCAATGCACTACTCATCGGTGTTGTTGCAGCCATCCCCATGATTCGTCATTGCTCCAAGTCATTCAGTGAGTTACTGGCAGAGAGTATTAGTAGCAGTGCAGTTATTATTCTGATTATTACTGCCGGAGGCGCTCTCGCAGAAGTACTCAGTGAAACGGGGCATGTTCAGCTGCTGGCCAGTTATTTACCTGTTTATATGGGACTCTTGCTGCCTTTCACTATTGCCATGATATTCAAAGTGGCGCAAGGAGCAACAACTGTTGCCTTAATCAGTGCGGTCTCACTGGTTGAAGTCATGCTGCCAGCCCTGGGGCTTGATTCAGAAACCGGGCGAATTCTGGCACTGTTTTCCGCAGCAGCTGGCTCCCTGGTGGTTGCCCATGCGAACGACAGCTATTTCTGGGTAGTAACACAATTTGGTGGAATGGATGTAGCCACAGGCTATCGCAGTTTTACTATGGCTACCCTGTGGCAGGGGCTGACCTGTTTACTGATTGTGTTACTGGCTGGGCATTTTCTTTAGTGGCCTAACCCTGCTCTGCCTAGATGACTGTTAACCGGTAGGTCTGCTTTTTGCTGGAGAGGTATTCAGGCAAAAAAATGCCCCGGTCCGCTAGAGGACGTTCAGGGCACTTTTTTCAACACACCTTACTTCAACAGCACTTTATTTCAATTTCACTTAATCACACAGCTGCAGTCTCTATAGAGCACTCTTCGTTGCTCTTACCGGTAGTCAGTACACCAGCAGTGAAAGCCAGAAGACCAGGCAGCATCCAGCCAAGATCATGTTCAGCCAGTGGCAGCTTAGCCAGCAGTGATGCAAACGGAGCAATTGCTTCTATCTGCCCTGCTACCAGACCATCAGTCAAGCCGATGATTGCTACCGGCAGCAGCGTAATCAGAAAGGTGCGGCCAGGGTTAGCCAAACGTTCACGAACCAGACAAAGAAGAATCAGGGTAATCGCTACCGGATAGATGGCGTACAAAGCTGGAATGGTCAAAGATAGCAATTC
Source organism: Endozoicomonas sp. OPT23 (assembly GCF_009653635.1). Classification (GTDB taxonomy): domain Bacteria; phylum Pseudomonadota; class Gammaproteobacteria; order Pseudomonadales; family Endozoicomonadaceae; genus Endozoicomonas_A. The sequence goes on from NZ_PPFD01000007.1 coordinate 153,467, forward strand.
ATTCAGACCAACGTTGGCGATCAGAGCGCTAACCAGCGTACAGCCAATCACCCAGACACGGTAGCTGGCAAAAGGCATCACCTTTGAGAAGTATTCACCACAGGCTGTCATCAGGCCAACTGCAGTAGTCAGACAAGCCAGAACAATACAAAGTGCCAGAGCTATCAAACCGGCCTGACCAAAGCTGGCGTAAACATAAGCGGTCAGAATTTCTGCACCGTTAGTGGCCTCAGGAGCGACCTCAATACTGGTGGCACCCAGATAACCCAGCGTCATATACACCAGACACAGGCCAACCGCAGCAATCAGACCTGCCTGAATAGTGTAGCGAGTGATCTGCTTGTTATCAGTGACACCACGCTGGCGCAGGCTGGAGATAATCACGATACCAAACACCAGGGCACCGAGGGTGTCCATGGTCTGGTAGCCTTCCTTAAAGCCCTTGATCAGTGGCGAAGCCATATCAGTCGTCGCACGAATCTCGCCCTGAGGGAAAAGGAACACACCTAAAGCAATGGCCAGCAAAACCAGAACCAGCATCGGCGTAATCAGTTTTCCGACAAAATCAATCAGCTTGCCCGGGTTCAAAGCCAGAACCAGTGCTACAGCAAAGAAAGCCACACTGAAATAGCTCAGCGCATTAGAACCTTCACTCAGAAAAGGAGCAACACCCATTTCGTAAGCAACGATACCGGTTCTTGGTGCGGCAAACAGAGGACCAATGGCCAGATAAAGAATAATACCGGTTACCAGCGCCACGCCTTTAGGCAAATCCTGAGTAAAACGATCCAGACCACCACCCAGTCGGGCAGCAGCAATCACACCCAGTAGCGGCAGACCAACGCCAGTCAATAGAAAACCGGCCAGTGCAGGAAACAGTTCACTGCCAGCCTGCTGGCCAAGAATCGGTGGGAAAATCATATTGCCCGCGCCAAGAAACAGGGCGAAGGTCATCAAGCCAACAGCAACAACGTCAGAAGACTTCAAAGAAAACGGTTTAGCAGACAAAGACACTACCTCAGGTGGCATTACAACATGGCAACGGCGGCTCTTTAAAAGTGCGCTTTGAAAACGCTCTTTAAAAAAATGGCCTGTTACCAGACATGTCACGGGAGGGCTCTGAAGAAGGAAGGTGTTATCTCCCGGATAAAGGAGCTAACGCTAGTGAAGGTAAAAAGTAGTACAACTTCACAGACTTGTTCCGACCGGTTAAGTCGGAACAGGACCTTGATCAAACCCGTTCAGCGATAAGCTATTTATCACATATCGGTCGACCAGTACGCAATTGTAATACTACTTAATTATCAGAGAGTTGCCACAATCAGTTAAGAGAATATCCCTGACTCTTTATGCTGCTTCAGAGGTTTTTACCGGAACACCACTGTGAAAACGGAATTCTTCATCCGGTGATTCCATAGCCTCTTTTTCAACCTCGGCAAAGAGAGCAATTCGATCTTCAATAGGTTCATCACTGATCTCCTGCGCCAGTGTCAGGTAGTCACTAAAGTGTCTTCCTTCCGACTTCAACAGCGACAGGTAAAACCTGCCGAGCTCTGCATCAAGGTGAGGAGCCAGTTTATGAAAACGTTCACAGGAACGGGCTTCGATATAGGCACCAATGATCAGTGTGTCCACCAGCTTGGCTGGCTCCCAGGTTCTGGCATGCTTCAACATTCTGCTGGCATAACGGGAAGCTTTCACCGTGGTGTACTCGATATTACGACGGGTCATGATCGCCAGCACCTGCTCGAAGTGACGCAGCTCTTCACGAGCCAGCCGGGACATTTTGTTGAGCAGATCCACATTACAGGGAATACGTTTCTGGCCTGTCACCTTAACCCCGTCCTTATAACGGAGAATCAATGACTGAGCTGCACTGGCGGCTTTCAGTTCATTGTTGGCATGGTCTATCAGAATAATATCCAGATTTTCCGGCTTTGCTGCTTCTTCAATCCATTGATCCGGAGTTTCGCAGGGCAAAAAGGCCACCAGCTCGGGAAACATCTCTGCCAGGCTTTTATCGGTCATTCAAAAATCTCAACGTGAATAGGTTAATTCTCAGAGCTCAAGGCTTCTTATGGCGCTTACCTTACCTGCTCTGAAAATAACTGTCATTCCCCCATAGCCTGTAAAGGGCTTGACCCAGATCAACTTTAACCCAACCGGCTTTCAGTAGGATGAAGTTAAAGCAGTAATAACATTCAACAACAAAACAAACTGACTGAAATTATAAAGAAGGAGCTGACCATGTATGGAGTAAGACGGATTCTTGCTGTGGTAGACACCCGTAAAGAGCAGCATCTCGCACTGAACCGGGCCATTCAGATTGCCAAAGCAACCGATTCCAGCCTGCATATTCTGGCAGCCAACCCTAAACCAACGCCCGAATCCATGGAACGTCTGGTTGAGCTGGGTCGTCTGGCCGAAGCTGATGGCATCGAAACCAGCAGTCATGAAACCTGGCGCAGTAACGTGATTGAAACCATTATTCATGTTCGTCAGGCTGAGCGTTGCCATCTGGTCGTGAAAGATCACCAGCCAGAAAGCTTTCTGGAAAAAACCCTGAAGACACCTGTCGACTGGACTCTGATGCGAAAGAGCCGGGTTCCTGTGCTACTGGTCAAACATGACCGTCCCTATAACGAGCAAAACATACTGGCGACCATCAATGCTGATCCGGACGATGCCGAACATCAGCTGCTTAACATGGCGATCATGAAGAATGCCCAGGCGGCCTGCCAGCCTTTTGCCGGCAAACTGAATATGGCAACCGCTTACCCTACCGTTATGCTGGCCACCCAGAACCACCTGGACGGCAAGAGTGATCGGGAACACTATCAGGACAACTGTGCGTTTTTCGCCAATGACTATGGCGTAGGCGTTGAAAATATCCATGTTCGTCCCAGCCCGGCTGAGACCATGATTCCCTCTCTGGCGAAAGAGCTGGGCATTGAACTGCTGATTATGGGTACTCATGCCAGAACCGGCATTTCTGCGGTTACTTTGGGCAATACCGCTGAACAGTTGACCCGGCATATTGAATGCGATCTGCTGGCCGTTCAGTCCAGACATCATATGATGCCGCTGGAAAGAGAACTGGAACAATAGTCCTCTTGCTGCAGCTCTCCGATGAGTGGCTGCAGCCACCTTTACCCTGTCCTTCCTGCACCAGAATACCGTTTTAGTGCTTAGCTTCTTTCTTAATTCCTGACACCCAGCGCCTTTCTCAATCCAGCTCCTTCCTCAATATCATTACTCAAATTGCTTTATATCAATTCATATCTATATTTACATTTCTTCACACCTGTTGCTTAAAGCTCTTGGTACTAACGTAACTGATACGACTATTCCAGGCAGCCATTGCAAACAAAAATAATAAATTAATGGCAGGTCTTACTGGCTATGGACTCTCAACCTCATTCAACAGATACAGAACAGACAGCAAAAAGCAGCTTACCTTCCTTTATTGCCAGCCTGATAAAACTGTGTCGCCATTACGAAATCCCCACATCGGTTGAATTTCTGACCGCAGGGCTGCCGCTGGTGAACTGCGATCTCAATCCGCCGCTGTTTATCAGGGCGAGTGAAAGAGCCGGTCTGAGCACACAACTGCACAGCATCGAGCTGGAGCACCTTAATCCTGACGTTCTACCTGTCGTGATGATTACCAGAAACAATCATGCCTGTTTAATTCAGAAGCTCGATCATCAGCAGAAGAGTGCCAGTGTGTATTACCCTGAGCATGACTCAACGCTCGTCGTCAGCCTGGAACAGTTAGCAGCGGATTACTCTGGCAACTGCCTATTGATTAAGAAGCAGGCGACATTTGACCAGCGAACACCTCAGTTTCTCAAGCTTCCGGAAAAACACTGGTTCTGGAGCACCCTGCTCCGCTCCAAAGCTATTTACCGAGACGTATTACTGGCTTCACTGGTGATTAATCTGTTCGCCATAATCAGTCCACTCTTCGTAATGAACGTCTATGACCGGGTAGTTCCTAACAATGCCATAGAAACACTGTGGGTTCTGGCCATAGGTGCAGCGATCGCCTACCTGTTTGACCTGCTGTTAAAACTGGCCCGAACGCGCTTTATTGATATTGCCGGAAAACGCTCAGACATACTCTTGTCAGCAAAAATGTTCGAACAGGCTCTGGGGCAGAAAATGAATCAAAGACCTGCCTCTGTCGGCGCCTTTGCCCGTCATATTCAGGAGTTTGACTACATTCGGGAATTCATCACCTCTTCAACCATCGCCACGCTGGTAGACCTGCCCTTCTCTCTGCTGATTCTTCTGGTGATTGCTCTGCTGGCTGGCCCTTTGGCGATTATCCCATTGGTGGGCATAGTCATTCTGATCGTTCACTCTCTGACCATTCAGCCACTGTTGCGAACCTGCATTACCAATAATCAGCAGGCCAGCGCCCGTAAAAATGCGGTGCTGATTGAAGCCCTTTCCGGCATAGAGAGCATCAAGGCCAAGTCCGCTGAAGGAGAGCTGCAGGGGAACTGGGAAGCCCTGATTGGTCATATATCCAGATGGGAAATAAAAAGTCGTTTACTGACCAGTTCAACCGCCAGTATTGCCGCCTTTGTGATTCAGATGGTGACTATTGCCACCGTCGTTGCCGGTGTATATCTGATTGCGGCTCAACAATTGTCACTGGGAGGACTGATCGCTGCCGTTATGCTCTCCAGTCGCTGCCTTTCACCCGCAGCTCAGTTAACCGGGTTATCCACACGCTTCTATCAGGCAAAATCGGCACTGCTTGCCCTCGACCAGCTAATGAACCAGCAGACCGAACAGGAGAGCAGTCAGAAGCCCATACCTGTACCTGCAGAGTTTAAAGCCATTGAATTCAAGCAGGTTGATTTTACTTATGCCAAACAACACACCACTGCACTGACAGGCTTAAACCTACACATCAAAGCCGGTGAAAAAGTCGGCATTATCGGACGCATTGGCTCGGGGAAAAGCACCCTTCAGCGACTGTTAATGCGCTTCTACGAACCCGATTCAGGCTCCATTCGCATCAACGGCATCGATACCCGTCAGGTTTCCAGTCAGGAGTTAAGACAACGGATTGGCTATATCCATCAGGATACCCAGCTCTATTTCGGTACGGTTTGGGACAACATTGTTCTGGGTGCTGGCCATATCGACGAAGCAGCCGTACTGGCTGCTGCACAACTAAGTGGCGTGACGGCTATCACCGACGAACACCCGAAAGGTCTTCATATGCCCGTTGCCGAACAGGGCAGCAACCTGTCTGGTGGACAGCGTCAGGCCATTGCTTTGGCCAGAGCCCTGATCAATAACCCGGACATACTGCTGTTTGATGAACCCTGCAGCGCCATGGACAGTCTCTCCGAGTACCTGTTCAAAGAGAAGCTCAAAGGGCTGCTGGAAAATAAAACCCTGATTATGTCGACTTACAAAAGCAGCATGCTGGAGCTCGTCGACCGAATCATTGTGATTGAACAGGGCAAACTGGTTGCTGACGGTCCAAAAGACGAAGTATTAGCCGCTCTGGCTAAAGGCAGGCTAACGCAATGAAAGCACTTTCAGAACAACTGAAACAATTTAGAAAACGCTGGAAAGCCTATCAACAGCATCATTTGTCGCTTGATTTCATGCCTGACACCAGCGCCGCACTGTTAATGCAGCCAACCGGTGGTGGCCGTCTATTGATCTACCTGATCAGTCTGACCGTACTGGTCTTTTTCGTCTGGGCGGGGTTCGCCGCTATCGACGAAATTGCCCGGGGCGATGGCAAGGTTATTCCATCCAGCCGTGTGCAGATCATTCAGAATCTGGAAGGCGGTATTGTCACAGATATTCTGGTGGAAGAAGGTCAACTGGTTGAACAAAACCAGCCTTTGCTGCGCCTTGATAATACCCGTTTCCTGTCGGTTAAAAGGGAAGCTGAATTGGAACTGCAGGCGCTTATGGTGACAAGCTGTCGCTTAAAGGCAGAGATCTCCGGACAGCCTCTGGAGTTTAATGAAGATATACGACAATTTAGAAGCCAGATTGAAAGGGAGATAGACCTCTACAACAACAGGGACGAAGTTCTGAACTCTGAATTGAAGATTGCCAAGGAAAAAATCAGACAGAGCCAGCAGGAACTCAACGAGATGAGTTCACGTATTGAGTTTCTTGGTAAAAGTGTTGCCCTGGCCCGCAAGGAACTGAAGCTCACTACTGCATTGAATAAACAGGGCGCTGTTTCAGAAGTTGAACTGATCAGACAGCAGCATCGGGAAAATGATCTGGCTGGCGACGTGCAAGCCGCAAAGCTCGCTATTCCACGACTGAGATCTGCTCTCGAGGCCGCTCAACAGGCTGCTAGCGAAGTAACTCTTAATTTTCGCAGCCAGGCCATGGAAGAGTTCAAGCAGAACCAACTACGTATATCGCAACTGGAAGAAGCGATCACTTCCCATTCAGACAGGGTGGATAGAACCCTTGTCAGATCTCCTATGATTGGCCGGGTAAAGAAGATTCATCACAACACTCTGGGTGGTGTCGTACAACCAGGAATGGACCTGATGGAAATTGTTCCGGTGCAGGATCAGCTACTGATAGAAGTCAGAGTTCGTCCAAAAGATATTGCCTTTTTAAAGACCGGTCTTGCCGCCATCGTCAAGGTAACCGCTTATGACTTTGCCATCTATGGCAGTCTGAAAGGACAGGTTGAACACATCAGTGCGGACTCAATTCAGGACGAAAACGGTCAGAGCTTCTATATTGTTCGAGTCAGAACCGAAAAGAGCCACCTTGATGCCAATGCCCAGTCTCTGCCAATCATTCCCGGAATGCAGACCAGTGTCGACATTCTGACTGGCAGAAAAACTGTTCTGAGTTACCTGCTCAAGCCGATTATTCGCGCCAGACAGAATGCTCTCAGGGAAGCATGAACAGAATGAGTTGCAGAGTCTCTGCCTGTCAGCTCGGGTGGTCTTTTCTTTCTTACAGGGAGTGAGAAGGTCTGATAACTGTTATCACAATCCGATTCATCCATGGGTTGTGAGCGACTGAGCAATTGACACTGCTCAGACCAGTGCCCGGCGACACTGACGTCGGGATTTTCCATTCAAAAAGACTGAAACAGAGACAGGCGATGAACAAGAAAGAGCTTGTTGAGCAGATTGCCGAGCAATCCAGCCTTTCCAAAAACAAGGCTGAAATGGCGATCAATGCCTTTATTCACCACACTCAGGAAAGTCTGGCCAAAGGCGATGTTGTGCAACTGATCGGATTTGGCACCTTCTCCGTTGCTGACAGGGCCGCCAGAAAAGGCAGAAACCCTCAGACCGGCCAGGAAATACATATACCTGCCTGTAAGATGCCACAATTCAAACCGGGGAATAAACTGAGAGAAAGCGTTAAGTAGTCGTTAACGGCTCCCGAAGCTGAGGAGATATCCAGGGCTTCGGGACTAATTCATCGCCTTCATAACATTGAGGATCGCGCGCTTCTTCTTGTTGTTCATACGATTCAGGGTACGCATGATCTCGTCATCAACCTTGGTATCGCAGATAGTATCAGAAGGCTCGGAAAGGTATTGATTACCCCTGCCAGTCGCCATCCACTCAAATGATACTTCCAGTAATTCAGACATTTTTCGGAGATTTTCAAGGCTGGGACTGCTCATCTCTGTTTCCCATTGCGCCAAAGCACTTCGTGAGACACCAATCAAGTCAGCCAGAGCCTGTTGAGAGAGACGCTTCTCCTTGCGTGATCGCAGAATCCGTGTTGTCAGGTTCATCCATGAACTCTCATCGTCGGAAAAAATAAATCTTATTAAAATTTAGTGTATCACAAGCCTCAGTAATGACCGTGAGCGATAACGAGCACGCTTATGCCGAGCCCTTTATCAATGAGTGCCTGCCTAAAAAAGGAATCACCAGATCCAACACCTGGTCGGCTGTAATCTGTTTGAGACACTGATTATCCTGACAGCTGGTCTTCCTGTGATTAGCCGCACTGACACAGGGCGAGCAAGGCAAACCGGCGTAAATAGGCACTGAATTCCCCAGAGAGCTATATAAGGCCGGTGTTTCCGGGCCGAACAGTACATAGGTTCGCAGGTCAGTCACAGAAGCAAAGTGCGGTGGCCCAGAGTCGTTACTGAGCATCATCTCTGATATTGAATAAAGCGGAACCAGCTGTTCGAAACTGAAAGCACCAGCGCTGTTAACGCATCGTTCCTGATCCTTCACCATGGCACGCAGAGCTTCCGCCCCCTGCTGTTCCGACCTGGAGCCGGTAATCAGAACCAGTACATCATCAAATTGGTTCAGCATGCCATTAATCACTTCGGCATAACTGGTTCTAAGCCAGCGCCTTTGGGGGACAAGGTCACTGGCATTAGGATTGATCAGAACCAGACGGCTGTGACCTGGTTGATAGACTGGCGTTAATTGCTTAAGCCGCTGAATCACCTCTTCTCTTAACTCTTTGTTGACTGCTGCTCTGGCAAGAACAGGCTCCTGCTCTGACAGTACTTTCTGATAAGGCTGGTGATCAGCCGACAGAGTCGCCTGCACCAGTGTCATAAAGTTTCTGGAAATGTGTTTATGAGCGTTGTACATCACCGGATGAGTCAGAAAATTGCCACGATAAAGCCCTTCTTCATGAACCCGGTGAAACCCCGCCCTGATTTCAGCACCGGAAAGTCGGGTTAGAATCGCGGTAAAGCGTGAAAAGAGTTCAAGGTCGACTACGGTGTTAATCTTTTGTTTTCGAACCCACAGTAAAAAGCGAACCGTACTGCTCAGTAATGTCCAGATACTGTCTGGTTTAAGAATAAAAATATTTTCCTTTGGAACCGTACCCAACAAACCAAGACTGCAGGCGTTTTTCTCAAAGATGACAAAGTAAAGTTCTTTATCCTGTTGCTCCAGCCAGCGCATGGCAGGGTCCACTAGTACAGCACTGCCCATTTCAGACAGTTCAACAAACATGACTTTTCTGGCAACAGGTTTTGCACGGCGCTGGAAATAGTCAACCGGCCAATAGAGAACTTGCAACAACAGACAAATTGGCTGACCAAAATAGCGGTCAATAAAGCGCATGGTGTCGACTTTCAAATCAAATTTCTCCGCCTTTTTTAAAACCGTCGGGGTTTAAACTGTTTTCTCGACTGCCATGGGTTCTTCCATTATTAGAATTATCGGCTGTGAATATGACACTGGATGCCACGGTAAAATTAAAGAACATGCCCACAGCCACACCGGCAACCAGTCCTAACCGTTTGTAGTCCGCAAAGAATTCAATATAAGTTGTCAGAAGATAATAGCTGCCCCAGTTCAGAACAAAACTGAAGAGACACATCAGCAGGTACTTCAGCCACTGCCTTAACTTGCTCTGTCTGGGAACATGAGCAAAGGTGTAGTTGCGATTCCAGAACCAGTTCCAGCTGGCTGCAACCCAGTACGAAGCAGCCCTGGCCTGGAGGTGAGGCACTCCTGACAGCGTGATCAATGTGTAGGAACCAAGATCCACCACAAAACCACTTCCGCCCACCAGACCAAACTTCATGAAACGCTGGAATGTGGCTCTGCACCAGGAGGCCATTGTTTGAAATCTGTCACCTTCCAGGCAGGACTTAATGAGATTCCAGATAATCAGAGTCAGCGTCAGGCAGGCAAGCGCATACTGAGTCAGTAATATATACAGTTGATCACGATAACCGTTGTCGTAGACAGGCAGCATCAGCACGCAGAGCAAGCCCAGAACTAAAAACAAGCCCCGCCCTAAACCTGATAACTGTACTTTTGAGCCAAGCAGAGACCCCAAAACCGCTGAAACAACACCAAGCCAGGCGCCTGGTAACAGATCCAATGGCCAGTGAGCTCCCACGACAACTCTTGAAATCGCTACCAGCACTGCAAAAATCAATACCAGCAGTGAAAAAGCCTTACTGCCATAGAGAAACACCAGACCAGCCAATAGAAAAACGGTGCCTGTATGACCGGAAGGCATGGAGTTTGCTCTTAATTCGGGACCAAGAACCCTGACCGCTTCATTCAGCTCAGCGAGAGGTCTGGCGCTGGCAATGAGTTCCTTGCCACCATTCAATAGCAGAGCGCCGATAATCATTGTCAGTATCAGCACCCAGTATTTACCGGGCGAATTAATGAAAAGCAGCATCGCCAACGGGTATAGAAAGAAGCCGTCACCAAAATTGGTCAACAATATCCAGACAGGAGTAAGCCAGCCATAATCGACACTATTGATCTGCGTAAAAACCTGTTGGTTCATTCCCGGCTGAAGGAGCAACAGAGCCATAGGCAACAGCAATAGTGTTGCCAAGCCAATGACCACTCCTGCCTTTTTTATATCAGGACTGTCGTGCAGCAGCATGCTGTCATGAACTCCATATCTGACATATCAACATTTTTATTACCGCCATCTTGGAGAACGGAAGTATAGCTACTGCTCAGGCAGTAGATTTAAAACTGTCTTGAATTCAGATGTACTGCCAAATCACAGCACTTCACGAATCTATGTTCAGATATATATCTTCACTAACCAGCAATCATTTAAGAATTTCCAATTGCAGAATTGCTTGCGGGAAACCCTTGTCAGCAGCCAGCTGATAGTAAGCAAGAGATTTTTCACGGTTCATGGGCGTGCCATACCCCATCTGGTACATCCTTGCGACCCAGTGTTGAGCACAGTCCAGACCGGAGTCGGCCTGTTTTTTCAGAATGGAAAATGCTTCCAGGTAATTTCCTGACACATAATGATTCAACCCGGAAGAACAACTTTTGTCGTTCGCAATTGAGTCAGACGCCAGTACGGATAAACTGAAGGGAAGAATAAGAAGAGCAGTAAGAAATATTGGCCGGGCACTCATAAAAACAATCCTTGTTTAATGAATTATGCAACAGCTAAGTGTGTAGACACACAATCGAATATAAAATTACTGTTTGCCCGCCAAAGACGGGCAAACAGTTTATGAATTCGTATGCCTGGCTACTTATATTTCTTATCCTCTCAGAAAACGAAGCGGAAAATCAAAGTCAATTCTGAAAGAGCCCTGACAAGCTGAGCACATAAAGCTCTTTCAGAAAAGGGTGAATCAACTTTCGAGCACAAAAAAGCTTTCAAGTGTTTCGCTGGATATTTCAGCCAGACTGGAAAATTTCCATTCAGGCTTCTGGTCTTTATCGACCAGGAGTGCTCGCACACCTTCAGCAACATCGCCCTTTATTGTGCAGTTAATGGACAGAATAAGCTCACTGTCAAAAGCCTCTTTCAGAGAATAATGACGACTGCGACGTAACTGTTCAAATGTGATCGCGGCGGACAAAGGCGACCCTTTCAGTGCTGTCGCTGAGGCTTTCTGCAACCACTCATCGTCAGTGCTGACTTGCTCCAGATCAGCCAGAACATCTTTAAGGAAAGGGTGATCCATCAGCTGACTGATAATGTCCCGATGCTCCCTGATTTTTGAGTAAGGTAACCAGCCTGCACTGTTATCAGCATGATGCTGAATGACATTATGAGTGATCTGGTAAGCATTGCCCTGCCAGTCTGCCTGCTGGAGTGATTGTAAGACATTTTCCCGAAACGCATGATCGATAAAACGGTTAGCCAAACCAAGGTATTTAGCATCGGCCGGGTTAAGGCGACAACCGGTCAGCCCCATAAACAGACCAATTCTGGCTGGCATTTTGTTCAACACCCAGGAAGCGCCCACATCCGGATAAAGGCCTATGGTGATTTCAGGCATGGCCATCATGGTGGTATTGGTAGCAATACGGAAATCAGCCCCAAACATCAAACCAAGCCCCCCCCCCATGACAATGCCATTACCCCAGCAAACAACCGGTTTCTGGTAAGTATGCAGCAGATAATCCAGTTGATACTCAGCTTCAAAAAAACATTTTACTGTTGCTTCATCCTGACTCAGTGCAGCCTGCCTCAGGCTTCGAACGTCACCACCGGCGCAAAAGGCTTTGTCACCAGCACCCTGAATAAAAATACAGCTGATACGACTGTCAGTCTGCCACTCGGTAAGTTGATCGAGCAGACAGTCAATCATCTCCTGATCAAGCGAGTTCAGACTCTTTTCGGCATTCAACGTCAGTACACCGATAGAATGGTTCGATACAGTTTTCAGCTCTTCACACAGGACTTTATCAGTCATCCTATACCCCTTACCCTTTTTCATGGCACTCAAACGGCGAATTCAACATCTGCCACGTACACCAGAAAAATGTACGCTGACAATCACAAAAATTATTTTAATTTGAATCACTATAAAGTGAGGTCTATGCAGGTTCAAATACGACCTTTAGACGAAGCCTAACAGGGCAGTCGCCAACAGCAGAATCATGGCGCCACCCATGCGAGAGGAAATCTGGGCAAAAGGCATAAGATTCATACGACGACTTGCTGATAAAACAGCAATATCTCCAGTTCCTCCCATATTAGCCATACAGAGACCAGCCGTAATGGAAGCTTCAATCGGGTAGAAACCAAGCAACCGCCCTACTGTGCCAGCACCAATAATCGCGCCTGTGACCGTCGCCATGACCAAAAACACATAAGGCAGGGAAATAACCATAGCGACCTGCTGCAGGTCAGTAAAACCAACACCGATACAGGCCAGCAAAGCAGGCGTCAGAGCCAGCACCATAAAGTTACCCCAGAGTGCTGCACTCTCTTCAAAGTAGGCAGGCATTATGCCGAGCCCTTTGACCAGACCAACAGCAGCAATCATCAAGGCATAAGGGTGCAAAGGCAGAATCTGGCTCAATAAATAGCCAATAACATAGAAACTGGTGGATACAAAAAGGCCTGATCCCATTCGAGCCAGACAAACTACCGTGTCATTGTCATCGGAATGGCCATTAATCATGGCCTGTCCTTTCATAAGCCGACCGTCACCGCTGAGTCCGGGCTTATGTTTCCCCAGCTTTTCTAGTAGCCCTGCAGCAATAATGGCAAACAAGTTACCCAGCACAACAGCTGGCACCATCTTGGAAAGCACCGAAGTAGCATCAGAGTCAATGACTCGGGCAAAGATCTCCGCCAGGGGAACGGCTCCTGCTCCCATACCGCCACCCATAATTGGCAGACCAACAAAAAAGATGGCTTCTGTGAAGCCGCTACCAATCAGAAAACCAGCTACACCGGCAAAGACCAGCGCACAGACAACACCACCAAGAATTACCGGGAAAAACCAGACTGCCGACTTCAACAATAAATCTCTGTCCATACCCAGTAGGCTTCCTGAAATCAACGCTGAAATAAACAGCGTGAGAAAGCCTTGGTCACGAACAAATAAAGTAACACTGTGGGAAAGGGTCTCTGGTATCAGGCCTCCTGCGACCATCAGGCTGGATCCAAATATAACAACGATAGGTCCACCACCAAGATAATCCCTGATCCAGCCAAGCCTTTCACCCAGCGCGTTGAGAACCCCACCCAACGCCATAATGAAGGCAAAGATACCGCTGAAACCTTCTGGCAGCATACCTGTAAACCCTGCAACAATGATGATCAGGCAGAACAGGCTGAGACAGAAAAAAACAGCTCGCTGTGAAGACGGTGCGTCAGGGACGGACAAAGATATGAGCTCCTGTGAGACTTTGTTATTTTGAAATGTCACTAACTAATAGCAAACGTGGAGTGAAAAGCTCAGTTTTTTGATGATTTTTATTTATTTTTTATCGCATAAATAAGCAAAGAGAATGCAAAACAGGTGTTCCGCATAATAAAAAGCCCCTCTCTGGATCACCAGAAAGGGGCTTTGCTGATTCAACTCAGCCAATCAAGTAGCATCAGACAGGTTCAGGCTCTTTTGTCTTACCTTGGCCGGAAATGGTCAAACGGCCTTTGTCCTTCCGAATCACATCCAGAGCGGTCTGAATATCCTTCACTTTTACCTTTCTGACTTCTTCAGCAATCTGCTTCTGGAAATCAAACCCAGACTCACGTCCATCCAATATCTGCCAGAAACGGCCACTCCGTTCATCCAAATTGGCGTCTTTTTTCAAAAGATCGCCAATCAGTCCCTGTCGATACTGTTCCAGTTCTTTATCCGATAGTTTTTTCAACTTTTGAACTTGCCCTTCAAGAAAATCATCGACTCGGTCTGCAATTCCCTCTGGCCCCAGGACTGGGGACTGAACCACAAAAATAAGCCCGGGATGACGCTCAATAGGACGGGCACTGGCAAAAACAACGTAGCCAAGCTGCTGTTCTGTCCGCAACTGGTTAGCAAACGGCGTTGCTAACAGTCGACCTAACAGGGAATAGATAGCTCGGCTTTTATTGCTGGTTTCCGGACGCTGGAAATAGCTGACATAGACAGAATCGTTATGCTGAAACTGGTTCTCGATAGTCTCGTTAACATCGTCCAGAACATTGAACGACTGCTTAAAAGCCTCCGTTCTGTTGCCATCGTTAAGCAAACGGCTATCAACCAGAGCCGCCAACTGTTCTGCTTCGGTCTGGCTGAAGTTGCCATGAACCAGCATGGAGACATGAATCGCATCATAAAAATCTGCAGCAAATGCCTGCAGCTTTTGCAGATCAACTCGACCGGCCGCTGCCAGAATCTCATCATCATTAAGATTTCTGGGGAACAGCTCCTGGCTCAGAAGATCCATGGCCAGACGATAAGGGGGCTGAAACTGACGATTGCGAATTCTTCGTGCCAGCAGGTCACGTTCCTGTTCAAAGTCCACTTCCCGGGGTTTGAACTTACTGACAGCATCAAGAATCTTCTTCAACAACAGGCTCTGTTTATCCTGATAGCCGGATAAAGCGATCACCAGCCCCTCACGGCCACTGGACAAACCATAATGCAGACCCGCTTCCCGGGCAGGATAACCAAACTCATTGAGACTGCGTGACAACAGCGCACGATAAAGCTGTAACAGAACAATATCTTCAGCCGTGTCAGAGGCTTTATCAGTAGAAATCTTGATTCGAATATTGGCTCTCGGTACCTGGAAACTATTATCTGTCATATTCCAGAGGGTAAAGCCCGGTTTTTCTACGAGCCTAACGGGCTCCTGCTGAACATCAGCCTTGCGCAGTTCAAGATCAGTTGCAACAAAGTTATTGGGCTTGGGAATCGTCAGTTCCGTATGCATTTGTGGTTCTGACAACCTTTTCTTCAGCTGCGACGACAGGCCGCTGATGCGGTAGTGAGTACCAAAATAAGGTTCTACTTTATTGGTTCTTAAACCCTGAGCAATGACAGTCTGTCGCAGATGCCCTGGCGTCATTTCCAGCAACAAACTATTGATCAACTCGGGATCAAATTCTTCGTAGAGGTAATTGGCATTGAGAATATCACCGGCAGGGACATCATGAATTCGACTGGCCAGACCGGAAGCCGTTGACTGTGGGTTGTAGTCTTCCTGATAACGGAAACCCAGATCAGCAATCTTGCCGCTCTCTTCATACATCCACTGCTGAATACCCTGTTGACGAATCAAGTTCAGATAATCAAACACTATCGCGGTTATATCATCCACCTGTTCCAGACCAGACTCAGTCAGCTCCATTCGAACATTGAACTCACTGTACTCATCGGGCACATCACTGGAATAGGCGGCTAAAGATTCAATCAGTCCACGCTGTTTCAGGTAGCTATGCAAGCTGCCAGCACCTTCGTAACCGAGAATACGGGCAAGATAGCCCAGCGGCTTTTTGCGATAGAGATGGTACTGACTCGCCATAGGAAAGCTCAATGACAAAATGCGAGTATCTTTCAAAGGCTCCAGATTAATCCTGACACCTAACTGATTTTCAGAGTAAGGAGCCTTGCCAGTAACCGTGTCTATCTTTTCACCAACCGGCACATCTTTAAACGAGGTCTTCAGCCATTGCTCAAGGGTATCAACCGACTCTTTGCCGTAAACAACCACACCAATATTACTGGCAACGTAATAACGGTCATAAAAGGTTTTCAGATCCTTCCAGAGAGAAACACCATCGGCATTTTCCAGCGTCTCAAGGCTGCCGATATTGAAGCGGCTCTTTGGGTGTTCTGGATTAGAAGTCGCGTTCTGGGCAATCAGCAGACGCCAACTGTCTTCCTTGGCATGGAGTTTATACTCGGAATCCACAGCATTGCGTTCACGCTCGACGTATTCAGGATCAAGACTGGGTGACACAAAAAACTGGGCCAGCTGATCCAGCGCTGGTTGCAGCTGGTCACTGTTAATATCAAAGAAATAATTGGTCCGGGTATTGGCCGTATAAGCATTAGCATTGCCGCCATTGGCCCGAATGAATTTGAAGTAGCTGTCTACTTCCGGGTATTTGGCATTGCCCAGAAACAGCATATGTTCAAGAAAATGAGCCAATCCCAGACGGTTATCAGGATCCTGCCAACTGCCGACATTAACATCTACGGCAGCTGCCGCCTTGTCGGTATCCGGATCAGAGATCAACAGAGCCTTCAAGCCATTATCAAGAGTAAGATAACGATAGTCCCTGTCATCCGCCGGGCTTTTAATTATCACCTGGCTGGTTTTATCCATTGGATCCCGTTCTGCAGTCAATGTACACCCACCTAACAGCACTGTTGCCAGAATTCCGGCAAACCATGAGACGTGCTTTATTACCATATATATTCCACACCTTGATAAAGGCTTAAATCATTATGCCTGTAATAGGCACAGAACCATAGTAGATAAAAATCCGGTACTTCTTTTACCGGCCTTTACATTTTTCGACGTCTCACAGACATTCTTTGATTGTTAAATAACATCACTGCAATAAATCACTGCAAGCGTTTTATACAGCTAGTTTTCTACAAAGCTATTTCTACAGACCACTCCCTACAAACTACAGACAGTATTAACCAAAAAACGTTTAACAGATGAATGGATATCTACGCATAGCAATTGTAAAGGTTTTGAACAATAATCCGCGGCCATCTGAATCAACCATTCTGTGATGGCGCCATGAAGTTCCCCGGCCGAAGAAAAATCAAACACTACTTCCCTGTTAATGCCGATAATCGTTTTGACCGCGAGAGTATGACCTTTGGGCATACCAATACCTATGTATGCGGCATTGATCAGAACATAGTTGATATCTACGCTCACGTAGACGACTCGATTCTGGCAGATTTTGGACTGGCCAAAGCGGCTTCCCAGTTGATGGACAATGAAACAGCCAACCAGCTTTATCATTACCTCTCTTTCCAGAAACTGATCGATAACCAGTATGCCGGCGGTACCATCGGCAATACTCTGCACAACTATTCCATTCTGGCGGATGACCGATCTGTTCAGTTCGGTGTCATGAGCCAGAACATCCGTGTTGGTGATTACTCTTATGGCTACCTGTGCAATACCAGCTCCAAGGTTGACCTAACGCAACTTCAACCTGTAGATGGGCCAATCGGTCGCTGTTACACACTGATCACCCCGGATGGAGAGCGTACTTTTGGTATCAGCCCAGGCCTGATGAACAATCTGTCACCGGAATATATTTCTGAAGATATCATCAAGGGCAGTTCGGCACTGGTACTCTGCGCCTATACGCTGGGCGATGAGAGCCTGCCTATTTACCAAGCCACCATCAAGGCAGCCAGTCTGGCGAAAAAGCATGATGTGCCCGTACTTCTGACTCTGGGTACCTACTCTCTGGTGACAGCCATCAGGGAGCGACTGAGCCAGTTCATCAGTGACTATGTCACCCTTGTGGCAATGAATGAAGAAGAAGCTCTGGCTTTGACTGAGCAAAGCGACCCACTACTGGCCAGTGAAGCTGCACTTAACCTGACTGATATGGTGCTACTGACCGCAGGCCCTGAAGGTCTCTATATTTCCGGTTACACCGAGAAAACACTGGCACGAGAAACCGATAACCCACTGGTTTCCGCTGGCATCACCGATTACAACCGTTACGAATTCAGCAGACCCTTGTTGAAAAAAGACTGCGTTGAGCCATTAAAGGTGTATTCTCATATCAGCCCTTACATGGGTGGACCTGATAAGATCAAGAACACTAATGGTGCCGGTGATGGTGCTCTGGCAGCCGTATTGCACGATCTGGCAGCCAACCGTTTCCACCGCCAGGTGTTGCCGACGTCCAGCAAGCACAAGAAACCATGGCTGACGTACTCTTCCTTTTCACAGGTCTGCAAATACGCAAACCGTGTCAGTTATGAAGTTCTGGCGCAAAGCTCGCCTCGCTTGTCCAGAGCTCTGCCTGAGCAGGAAGACTCTCTGGAAGAGAGCTACTGGGAACGTTAATCCCAGTTAATGGCCCTGAATAAAAAGCCGACATAATCCGTCGGCTTTTTTCTGATTTAAATATACTGAACATCAACAACAATATTCCGGAACACTATTTCATAATAATATCCGGCACATGGACACCTGAACGATGCTACATGCCTTTCTAATCTCACTGGCCATTCTGGCTTTGCTGAGCATTGTCTTTGAGGAAGTGACTCACCTCAACAAGGCCAAAACCACTCTGTTTTTTGGCTGTATCGCCTGGATCACCCTGTTTATTGCCGCGGATACACCTTCAGCAGAGAAGCTCGTTGAGCACAACCTGAATGAAAACCTGCTGGAAATTGCCACACTCTGGTTGTTTCTGATGTCGACTATGACCTTTGTGGCCTACCTGAATGCCAAAGGCATGATCCAGATTCTGGTACAGAAACTGTTTCCGCAAAGAGTGTCCGTAAGGATGCTGATGATTCAGGTGGCTCTTTTCTCACTGATTCTTTCTGCGATCTGCGATAACGTCACCGCAACACTTGTTTCGTTAGGGCTGCTGACAACCTTTGAGCTGAATAAGCGAATGCGCCGACGTATGGCGGTACTGATTATCTTTGCCGTAAACTCTGGCGGTGTCGCCCTGATTACCGGTGATGTCACCACACTGATGATATTCCTCAGTGGTCACCTGAAGATATCCGAACTGCTGATTCTGTTTTTGCCTGCGGCCATCAGTGTCATGCTGCTGGCAGTACTCTTCTCAAGGGGAGCCAAAGGTGAAGTCAGTACAACACCGGTGCAACGACAGGTTCAGACTGTCGACCTGATTATCGCCGGCATATTTTTCACCACCATTATCATGACCATGGTCATGAATATCTTCTTCAGCATTCCACCGGTACTGACCTTCCTGACGGGCTTGTCGGTTATGTTCCTTGTCGGTCACTGGTTCCGCAGTAACAAGGAAGAACTGAGAACCCTGGAATACATTCGCCAGGTAGAATTTGATACCTTACTGTTCTTCCTGGGAATTCTGCTGTTGGTTGGCATGCTGAAAGAGATTGGCACTCTGGACCTGCTGACCAGTGTTTACACCAGTTACAACCCGAATGTATCCAACTTCTTTGCCGGCGCTGGCTCTGCATTGCTGGATAATGTGCCATTAACCGCTGCTCTACTGAAAGCGAACCCGGCACTGACCACACCAGAGTGGCTGGGTCTGACCTATGCCGTAGGCGTTGGTGGTTCATTACTGGTGGTTGGATCTGCGGCTGGCATTATAGCCATGAGTAAAGTTAAGGAACTGACCTTTGTGAGCTATCTGAAGTATGTGCCCATGCTGACCATCAGTTACGCTTTTGGTTACGCTATCACGCTGCTTCTGGCTCACCAGATTTACGGCTGATATCTGATAAAAAACAACCAAAAAAAAGGGCGCCAATTGAGCGCCCTTTCTAATTCACTGAAACATTCACTTTTACAGGGTCAGCTAGAGTTCGAGCTTTCTTCTACCTGCCAAAGCATGCGCCAGCGTACCACCATCGACGTATTCCAGTTCACCACCCAAAGGTACACCGTGAGCAATTCGACTGGCATCAACGCCCAGCTCTTTCAGCTCTTCGGCAATATAATGAGCCGTCGCTTCGCCTTCCACTGTCGGGTTGGTCGCCAGAATCACTTCCTTGACCTGATACTCTGATACTCGAGCCATCAGCTCATTGATACCGATATCATCCGGACCTATGCCATCAATAGGCGACAAATGTCCCATCAATACAAAGTAACGACCAGAAAACCCTCCAGCCTGCTCCAAAGCTACGACATCAGAAGGTGTTTCAACCACACAGAGAGTGGTTTTATCTCGCCCGGCATGACTACAGATCTGACACAACTCGGTTTCACACAGGGTTCGGCACTGTTTGCAACGGCCAACACCTTCAACAGCAGCAGACAGGGCTTTAGCCATTCGACTGGCTCCTTCCCGGTCATGCTCCAGCAAGTGCAAAGCCATACGCTGCGATGATCTCGGCCCAACGCCGGGCAAACATCGCAACGCATCCATCAATTCCGTGATTAAAGGACTGAACATAAGTCTCCAGTAGGTTTCCGGACACGTTCAGTCGAATACTTAATCAGCTATTAGCCCAACCTGAGTGAGCTAATAACTGTAAATTCGTGTCCAGCAGATAGCAAATGGCTCAGAATGGCATTTTAAAACCAGGAGGCAGTGGCATACCGGAAGTCAGGTCGCCCATCTTGTCCTTGCTGTTTTCTTCAACCTTACGAACTGCGTCGTTCACTGCGGCTGCCAGCAGATCTTCCAGCATTTCCTTATCTTCTTCCATCAGGCTGCTGTCGATATCAACACGCTTAACGTCATGGCGACCGGTCATGGTGATTTTCACCAGGCCTGCACCGGATTCACCGGTCACTTCGGCATTGGCCAGCTCTTCCTGCATTTTCTGCATGTCTTCTTGCATTTTCTGGGCCTGTTTCATCAGGTTGCCCATACCGCCTTTACCACCAAACATAACAACTCCTTTAGGTTCTCAAGGTGACAGTGCTACTTAATAACGCTACTTACAATAACAATATCTGGTAGCGTTATTTGATTACATTTCCAATGGGTCGGATGCTGTCTTCCAGCACGACACCGGAAAATCGCTCTACCAGCGACTGAACATGACTGTCGTTAAAAATACTGTATCTGGCTTGCTGCAGCCGTTCACCGATCTTGCGTTCACGCCAGGCGGCCGGTGTTTCGCCTGCAACCACACCCACCTCAACAGAGAGGCGCAGTGGTTGCTGAAAATAATCGGACAGGGCTTTTTCAGCCCGCTCTCTATGAGTATCGTTGTAAAGTGTACTGCGCTGGCCATCCAGTCGCAGACTGATTCTACCGGATGAGTGCGACAGATATTCACAGTGAGAAGCAATGGTTCGGGTTACGCCTGCCAGAGGCAGACTTCTGAAAACCGGTATCCAGCTGGTCGAATCCAGATCAGCCAGAGAAACCTTCTCACTCTCTATGACTGGCTCTGGCTCTTCTACAACCTCCACTGAAGGGGCATCAGCAAAAACTCTATTGCTGTTTTCCTGCTGCGCCCTGGCGGCATAGGTTTCGTAGGTTGAAGTCAGTGGCTGTGCCTGTTCTGGCTGCTCAGGTTCAGACGCATCAGCGTAGGAATCCTGGTAGGCATCGACCGGAGGCAGCTCATGGATATTAGCCTGAGACTCCACCACTACAGGCTGATTCTCAATACTGCCAACCGCTTCAGGTGCTGGTTCTGTTGTTGCTATCGGAGCTGGTGACGGCGAAAAATCTTCAGGCAGAGGGTTTTCATGCCTTGGTGTTACCGCTGAAGCCGCTGATTGATTATGAGTCTCGCCATACGTTACAGGCTGTTCAGCAACGGTTGATGATGAAACCATTCCTACAGGTTCAACCGTCTCCTGCTCTGA
Organism: Endozoicomonas sp. OPT23; assembly: GCF_009653635.1. Taxonomy (GTDB): domain Bacteria; phylum Pseudomonadota; class Gammaproteobacteria; order Pseudomonadales; family Endozoicomonadaceae; genus Endozoicomonas_A. The sequence continues at coordinate 175,150 of NZ_PPFD01000007.1, forward strand.
TTTCTGCGCAGAAACCGCACTCTGAAAAGAAGAAACTGGCTGTTGCTGAGGGCCCTCCTGAGAAGGCTCTTGTGAAGAGAGATGCGTCTGTGCAACCGATACTTCACGAGTTATCTGGCCAATCGCAGGCTCTGGTTCACTGTCTGAAGAAGGAACAGGATCAGCAGCAATCGCCGCAGGTTCACTTTGTTCTCTTCTGACAGCACCCTGAATCAGCACCGGCTCAGGACGAAAGGCCAGCATTCTCAGCAGTGCCATTTCAAAGCCACCGCGAGGATCAGGCGCCAGAGGTAAATCACGCTTGCCCACCAGACCCACCTGATAATAAAGCTGTACGTCTTCAGCCATCATGCCGGAAGCCAGCTGCAACACCTGTTCACGATCACCCTGACTGTTATCCACCGCATCAGGTACCGCCTGAGCAATGGCAATCCGGTGCAACATGGCCAGCATATCGTCCAGCACGGCTGCATAATCCGGCGCATGTTCTGCCAGCTCCGCAACAGCCGCCAGCACATCAGTCGCTTGCCCTGCCGCCAGAGCGGTGATCATTTTCATCACCTGTCCCTGGTCGATCGTGCCGAGCATGACACTCACTTCCAGCTCATTCACCCGACCGTTACCAAAAGCGATGGCCTGATCGGTCAGACTGAGTGCATCACGCATACTGCCATCAGCAGCACGGGCCAACTGCCAGAGCGCCTGAGATTCAAAGCCAATGGTTTCTTGACCGAGAACGTTTTCCAGATGGCCAACAATGCGCTCTGGCGTCATATTCTTCAGACCAAACTGCAGACAGCGAGAAAGAATAGTAACCGGCAGTTTCTGAGGATCCGTAGTGGCCAGCAGGAACTTCACATGGGGAGGCGGCTCTTCCAGTGTTTTCAGCAGAGCATTAAAACTGTGGGCCGACAGCATGTGCACCTCGTCAATCAGGTACACCTTGAAGCGGCCTCGCGTGGGCGCGTACTGAACGTTATCCAGCAGTTCCCGGGTGTCTTCCACCTTGGTTCGGGAAGCCGCATCCACTTCAATCAGGTCAACAAAACGACCGTCATTGATTTCATGACAGGCTGCACATTCACCACAAGGGGTCGAGCTGACACCTTGCTCACAGTTCAGGCACTTGGCAAGAATTCGGGCAATGGTTGTTTTACCGACACCTCGTGTCCCGGTAAACAGATAAGCGTGATGGAGGCGATCCTGATCAAGGGCATTGACCAGTGCCTGTAGGACGTGTGTCTGGCCCACCAGCTCTTTAAAAGAGCGTGGTCGCCACTTGCGCGCAAGAACCTGATAGCTCATTGAAAAGCGTTAACACCAGTAGAATGAAGAAAGCTCTATGCTAACCAAGAAGAATGAAGATTGCACGATTCGCTACACAATAATAAGAAGCAGTGCATAGAGATAGTTCGAGGAAAGATTAGTCAACAATTTGATTTTAAGCATTTGGCTGACTTGATCAAGTCATGCTTTAAGTGATGGAGGCAAACCCTGCCAGCCACACCCCGGCACATGTTCATCCTGCTACCGTTGCTCCCTTCCGGGCCTGGCGGAGTTCACAGGTGAACATTGCGAGGGGACCGACAGGGCCCACCACAAACAGACGTCTCGTCTGGATGCAGCGCATTCTCCATAAAACCGGGGGGGGCGTCAACCATCAGCTTTAATAAATTGTTTTTCCTGCAGTTATTGGCATAACAGAAGCTCAGGTGACGCTATGGAAAAACAACCAGCACGCCTTTCGGAGCAATGGCTCAAACCATATATTTCTGACGCATCTCTTTATCTTCCTGCTCCAGACCTTTGAGATAGCGAATGTCATCCAGAATTCCCACATAACCGCGGTGAGTGCAGGCAATCTCTTCGACAACCCTCTCTTCGATAATGCGATATTTTTCCTGTTCATAAAGCGTCCAGACTGCACGACCACTTTCAAATAATGTATCCGGTGTGTATTTGGACAGAATGGTATTTTTAGCTTTCGGATAAAGAAGACGATTGCTGTTGTTGAACATGGCCACAGCCAGCTGAGACAGATCCAGAGAACGAAACTGGTTCTGAAATACGAAAGCCTTTGGATTATCAAGCAGTCCATAGCGCCTGAACAGATCCAGCAACACCGGCAAATCCGAGTGAGTTATGCCAATACCACACAATAATGGCGACACCCGACGGTTACCATTCCTGCTGCCCTGCTCTGCGATATTACTCAAATAATAGAAGACTGCTTCAACCAGCTCAGCCTCGGAAGGGTAATTCCATAACCAGAAGGCATCCATTTTGCCACTGTAGTTATCTATTCCGTCATGGAGATCCTGGCTGGCAGAGGCTGCCATAAAACAGCCACCCAGAAACCGGCATTCTGAATCCCAGGGATTGTATGCCAGCCCCTGCTTTTTCCGGCTCTGCTCAGGCACATAATATTCAAGATCAAAAAATACGACATTCGTCTGCGGTTGGGACAACTTAACCTCTTTGAACAACTCGGAGTGGGGGTGATAGTGGCAATAGAACAGTGAAAATGTACTTCAACCAAACAATTTTCTAAGTGTCTGAACATAACGCTCATCCTGACACATAACTTTATCAGGATTGTCCGACAGTTTAGCCACCGGTTTATCATTCACCTCAACCAGTTTCAAAACAATGTTGGGAGCAGGAAACCCCATATCGTTAGTCAGGTATGTGCCAATGCCAAAACTGGTCTGCGCCCGACCAGAGAAGTGCTGATGAATCTGTAGTGCGCGCTTAAAGTCGAGTTTGTCGCTGAATACAAACTGCTTATGTGAAGCATCGATTCCCAGCTGCTGATAATGCATCAGTGCTTGTTCACCCCACTCAATGGGATCACCAGAGTCATGCCGGATACCTACGTAGGCTTCAGCCAGCGTTGTATCAAAGTCCCTTAGAAACGCTTTCATACTGATAGTGTCTGTCAGTGCAACACCCAACTGACCGGCATACTCTTTTAGCCAGACCGTCAGAGCATCCTTTTGACTGCTGTGAAGCTGATCAGAAAGTGCCTGATGGGCCTGCAGCCATTCATGCGCCATGGTACCGACCGGAGTCAATCCGGTTTTCATCGCCACACTGAGATTACTGGTTCCGACAAAATACTCAGGTATCTGCAGCTGAAGCGTTTCAACAACGGTTTGCTGCCACTCTCTGGAGAAACGACGACGGGTACCAAAATCCACCAGCCTGAAGCCCTCACCATCAGCAGCCAGATTCGCCTTGAGAAAATCTATTTTTGACTGCAAACGCGCCATGCCAACCGTTTCACTCTCTTGTTCAGACTGCGAGCGACACTGTGACTCACTGACAATGGCCAGCAGGAAGATTTCAAAATGAGTAATTTCAGCCCAGTTACCCGTTACTTCTATGGCAAGCTCACCGTTTTGTTCCCGTACTGAAACAGATTCCGGTTTCAATCGAAAGTCAGACAGCCAGTCGACAAACTTCTGCTCTATATAGGGCAGTGAAGCCAGCCAGTTAAGTTCATCTTCAGAAAGACGAAGCTCGCCCAGCCACTCAATCTGTTCCTGCAGCTCTTCAACAGCAATATCCAGCTGCCCGGAACGGCAGCGAAATGCCATACGGGCTTGAGCCGTCGGGTACCTGAGAACCATTAGCTGCTGCATGGTGTATTTGTAGAGATCGGTATCCAACAGACTGGTTATGATGGGATTAGACATACTCAATGAGAAACTACCTTCTTATGACTGTCTGGTAAATCAACGACACTGACCAGCTCATCATAGTCGTTAACCATAATTGCGCCTGCCTCCGCCATCCCGGTAATGGCCTGCTTACCGGTAGACGATTGCAAACTTCGAGTTGCTGACAAGTTAACAACAACTCTAAAGCCTGCTGCCAATAACTGAAGAACCGTGAGTTTGACGCAATAATCGAGAGCCAGTCCGCCGACCAGTACTGTTTTGATATTCTGACAGCGCAGAAATTCTATGACACCCGTCGAACGTTTTTCTGCATGATCGTGATAACAGGCACCGTATGGATGCAAGTCAGGTTCAACGCCCTTCCAGACAAAAAAATCATAATCGGTGACTGCTGGTAATCCATCCAACAACTGAAAACCGAAGGTGCCTGGAATAGCATGAGCATTCCAGTGCAAGTCGGAATTTTCATAACCATTAACGGGAGAGAGCTGAGGTTTTTCTTCTGAAGCTACCCAGACAGCGGTTTCCGGATGAGCATCTTTGGACCCTACCCGGAAGTCAGCCAATTCAGCCTGTCGGTTTAACGCTTCAACAATGCGGTGACCATCAGGCACCGGCAACTCTTCCGGACAGAGTGGCGTAAAACAATTCTGGGCATCTACATCAAATGCTGCCAGCTTCTGTGGAGACTCTTCCGAGGGCTTGCCGGATAAATGAGTTATGACCATGTCTACCTCCATGACATAATGAACTATATTCACTAACATAATGAATATAGTTCATTAAGATGCCGATCAACAAGCTTTTCTCTAATGACAGGCATTGTTGTGTACACTGGGCATTAACAAATTTTACGGAGGTTGCTGATGGGCCTGAATACAGCGCTCATATCCATAGACGTTGTGGCATTTCGAATGGCTGACGGCCAACTGCAACTACTGACACGGAAACTTGATCAGCTTTATATGCTGCCAGCCGGACGTATTGAACCACAGGTTGACGACTGTCTGGATGATACAGCTCGCCGCCAGCTGGCGACGCTGACTGATCAACACACAGCGTATCTCGAACAGGTAGAAACCATTGGCAGTCCGGACCGGGACAGCCGGGGCTGGTCAATGACTGTGGTGTATTATGCGCTGATGAGCCATGAAGATAATCCCTGGCAGTCAGATGATGCTGAATGGGTAACGATTTCCGAGGGGGAACCGGAAGTTTTACTGGCCTACGACCATAAGCGTCTGGTTGTTCAGGCTCTGGAGCGTTTAAAAAACAAGATTCAATACAGTTCTTTACCGGTCTACCTTTTACCTGCAGAGTTCACCCTGTCGGATATCCAGAAGGTCTTTGAAACCCTGCTGGAGAGAGCGCCACCCATGCGCTCTATTCGCAATCGCTTCCTGAGGGAAGACCTGTTGATTGATACCGGCAAACTGCGAAGAGGCTCAAACCGCCCTGCAGCCTTGTATCGGGTCAGAGAGCAGTCCCCTACCTGTTTGTTTGACCGCCTTTATCTTACAACTCAATAGTTAACTACCGATTTTTTAGAACCAGCTGGTCAGGGCATTATCCAGCTGATAAATATCCTCTCTGAATCTCACTCTGCCAGTAACATCCGGCCAGGCTGTAAAGTACATAAAATAGACGGGGATTTTCTGACTCAGTGTCCGGGTAAACGTAGGAGAGCCGTCTTTGTGCTTATCTTTGAAGCTTTCCTGCAGAGCCAGTATTTGCGCAATCAACTGGTCAATACCCTTAACTCGAGTACAGCCTGAGCTGAATGAACGACGCTGTTTATCAAACAGTTCAGGCTTATCTGTGTCATGCAGGTAGACACCAAAGCTGTTCGGCAAATCCAGCTTGAACTTACCCAGACGATTCACAGCGCCTGGCTGCTGTTCCAGACGATACCGAAACGTTCGTGGCGTCAGCTTTTGCCATTTTACTGTTTCGGGATTAATGACAGGTGCTCTGTCATCCCAGTTTTCATAAACGACGAAGCCTTCCTTTTTAAAAAAACCCGGCTGCTTTTTCTCGGCTCTCAGCATACTTCTGGCAGCAATAGAATGTGGCACTTTCCAGACCGGGTTATAGGTAATGCTTTTTATTTCATCATTAAAAATAGGTGTCTGCTTGAAACGGGTACCGACAATGGCGGGGTATAATGTCGACTTTTTACGACTTTCAGCCCAGTCCACTTTATAACCGGTAATATCCACTTTTATATGAGGGTATGGCAGCTGGTTTGGCAGCCAGCGCATGCGTTCGAGGTTTGCTTTCAGAGTACGTATTCTGTCATTGGTGATGGCCAGTAACGCCTGGCGGGTTAGAACGCCCAACCTGCCATCCGGCCCCAGATCAAACTTCAACTGTACCTGGGTCAGAATATCCTTATGAGTCTGGGTATAAATGTCTCCAGAGAGTTCATCAACCAGGTCAAGATCAAGCAGCCACTGATTAAGCCGTGCCACAGTGGGGTGCTGGTCACCCTCAAAAAAGATCAGCTGGTCAGGAAATTCTGTAACGGCTGTCTGTTGCCACTTTTCCATGACCGCCAGACTTTTGATAAGGGCTGGATATTGCGGCATTGATGATTGCAACGCCTTGAGTTCACTGATGGACAGCTGATTTTTTGCTGATAACAAAGAGTCCGGCTCTTCTATATACCAGCCCGGCTGAAACAATTTCCTGTCCAGCCTGCCCGATTCAACATAGTGAGCGTATTTCATCACCAGTTGATCAACTTCCTTGCGGGAGGGCTTTTTAACCAAGGTCTGCCAGTCTTCAGTAGACAGTTCAATCCCTTGTTTATCAAGGTTTGAAAGCCAGTCGATATAGGCATATTCAGTGGCATAGAGACGGGTGGCGAGTAACAACAGCATCACAACAATACAACGACGCATGACATCCTCTTTCTTACAACGTGGGTTAATAGAAAGCTCACATTTGCTACTGAAGATCAGTAATTACGGGCAGGCAATAAACAGGTAAGGAATGTCGATAGAGACGAAGGGCGCTACGGTAAACGGTTAGGTCAGTAAGGCAGGCTGACAGAAAAATGTCGACTCAGAAGGAAAATTGAAATCAAAACGATAAAAACGAAATAGACACCAGCAAGCTTGTCACTTGCCGGTGCAAGGAGAGCTTTACCCCTCTCCCATGATCATATTAGGCAGCCAGAGCACCACTTCCGGAAACAGCATACAGATGATCAACACCAGCAGTTTCAGCAGAATAAAAGGCGTGATGGATTTGTAGATATCCATCATGGTGACCCCCGGTGGCGCTATTCCCTTCAGGTAGAACAGGGCGAAACCATAGGGTGGTGTCTGAACCGCAATCTCGATATTCAGAATCATCAGAATACCGAACCAGATCGGATCATAGCCCAGCGAGACCACTATCGGTGCAAACAGCGGAGCACACATCAATACGATGATCAGCTCATCAATAATGAAACCCAGCAACAGCATGATCACCTGCATCAGGATAATAACGCCTATGGGAGGCAAACCCAGATCCTGAGTAAACTGCGCCACCATGTTCTGAACACCACTGAGCATATGAAAGTTACTGAACACCGAAGCCCCCAGAATAATCCACATGGAAGCACTGACCAGCAGAGCGGTTTCAAAACCTGCCGACTGAAACATTCTAAAACGGAATCGTTTGAACAAAACAGCCAGCAGAATCGCCCCTACGACACCAATAGCTCCGGACTCAGTAGGCGTCGCTATACCAGTAATAATGGAACCCAGTACTGCAACAATCAGCAGCAATGAGAAGAATCCGTCACGGGCTGTGCGCAGTTTTTCCGGCTTCGACATTTGTCGTTCATCACCCGTATCCAATGGCGCCTTTTCCGGATTCATTTTGCAGCTGATCACCACATAAGCCACCAGCAGAGTGATGGAAATCAACGCTGGAACGATAGCGGCAATAAACATACGACCCACAGAGTTCTGGGTGGTCGCGGAATACATGATCATGGGAATGCTGGGCGGAATAAGAATACCCAGACCACCACCGGCCATAATCACGCCCAACGCCAGTCGTTTATCGTAACCACGATCAAGCATCGGCTTCAGGGCAATACTGCCAGAGGTCATAATGCCGGCACCGATAATACCCACCATCGCGCCAATCATGGAGCAGACACCGATAACACTGATAGCAAGAGAACCGCGAATACGTCCAATCAACATCTGACTGGCATTAAACATGGCGTCACCAATACCGGAACGGGTCAACAGCTGCCCCATATAAATATACAAAGGAATCGCCAGCAGAATAAAACTGAAGAAATTGCTCTCAATGGTTGTGGGAATAAGAGTGAAGATCCCCTCCCCCCAGGTCATATAACCAACGGCCATGGCAATACCACCGAGCGCCAATCCAACCGGCGCCCCGAGGGCAAAACTGACCAGAATACAAGCCAGCAACAGCAGAGTTAAAACTTCAATACTCATGCATTTTCTCCTTTTACTTCATTCCCTGTGGAGACGTTTCCATTTTTAATGGCGCTTTCATTATTAGTGACTTTTTCATTTTCAGAAGAGCTGCCATCTGTTTCTGGCATCAGCCTCTGACCCGTGAAAAGAAAGTAGCTGCTCTGCAACATATCACTGACAAACTGCAGAACAAACATGGTGCAGGCCACCATCATCATGACCCAGAAGTGCGCCATGGACGGCGCCCATTCGGATTGACGACGGTAGTCAAATTCCATCGCTTCTTCGAACTTGCCCAGACTCATATAAAAAATAACGCTCAGGAAAAAGACCGCCAATGAATAGGTCAACAGGTTAAACAGCGCCTTAATTCGATCCGGCACAGCCAGGTAAAGCACATCAACAATAATGTGAGAGCGCTTCTGCTGCGCTAGAGCGCCGGTCAGTGCCGCGATATAGCCGAACAAAAACAGGGATACATCGTAGGCCCAGATGGTTGGGGCGTTGAGCACATAACGGGAGAAAACTTCGAAAGCGACCGTCAACGCCAAAAACGGCATTAACAGGGAAGCGGAAAGACCGGTGCAGTACACCAGCCGGTTTATGGCCACACAGCAAGTTCGCAACAGCATCTTGAACATAACAGCTTGTCCTGATTTTCTGGAGAGCCCGATCAGTCAAAGACACTGCTGTCCTTTCGGCTCCCGGCTGCCTGATAAGCAACGCCGCATGACAACCTGAAGCTATCACACGACACTGAACGACTTTGAAAAGACAGAAAACTGACCAGAGATTACCAGTCAGCTACCTGTAAGGAGGTCTTTTACTTCTGGAGAATTTGAACCAGCTGCTTGCTGTACTTGTCAGCATTAGCGTATTCAACCCAGAGAGATTCAGCAGCACCATTCCATCCAGCAACGTCTTCCTTACTTGGCTCAGGGCTCCACTTCATTCCTTTCTTTTCCATATCCGCAACGGCCTGAGATTCCCAGACACGGGACTTGGTCATCTGTTCACGGGCATGAGCAGCACTGGCAGAGCGAACAATCGCCTGCAGGTCCGGAGACAGCTTCTTCCAGGCATTGTTGTTTACGACGATAGGCAGAGTCTGGGCACCAGCAATAGGCAGGCGATACATATATTTGGCAACTTCCGCATGGTTACCGTCGCGGTGATCAATCAGGTTACTGCCGATGGAGCCGTCGATAACGCCAGTCGCCAGACTGGTGTAAATCTCACTCCAGGACAGAGAAGCAGGAGAAGCCCCAAGGTTACGCAGAAACTTGCCGTAAGCACCAGGTGCACGAATCTTCATGCCTTTGAAGTCTTCAATGGTGTTAATTGGTTTTTTGGTCAGCACGTAAACCGGCAACTGAATGTACGGCTCCAGATAAACCATATTCTGTTTGCCATAGGCTTCGGTCAGCACTTCATTCCAGCCTTTCTCGTGGAACAATGCACTCAGTTCACCGACATCAGAGGTAGTACCAGGAAGACCGACTTCAACCACACCTGGAGGAAACTCACCAGCGTGCATAGCCTGGAAAGGTGCGCCCATGGTCATCAGACCGGACTTCACAGAACCCAGAATACCAGTCTGCCCTACGCCTTCACCGGCGTACATCATCTGTACCTTGATGCGACCACCGGACATAGCTTCAATATTGTCAGCAAAATTCTGATAAACCTCACCGTAAGCTGTGCCCCGTGAATAGAGGTTGGCAAAACGCCAGTTGTGTTCGGCAGAAAAAGCGTTAGGGACCATCGCCATGGATGCTGAAACCGCCAAGGTGCATCCGGCAACGGCTTTTTTCAGCATTTTCTTCATCTTGGTAGAAGAGGAGAGCATAATCTTACTCCATTATTTTTATACGTCGCCTGCTGTCTTTATAATATCACAGGCTGTGAGAGCAACCAGATGTTTCCAGCGTCTATAGGGGCTCAAGCACCATCGAAACAGGAAAATTGATCTACGTCATGGTTGCTCAGAATAATTACAATTAAGACATTGCTAATAAATGCCCCTCTGTCCAAGTAAAGTTTTAAAGTGATCAAACCTTTAAGTTAAATTTCATCAAACATTCTTGTTTCAACACACTAACCTTTCTTTAAACGGCAAGATGGCCAGAAAAAAACAGTAGCTAATCTTAATGAAACCGACCTGATTTTATTGCTTCCCACGTAGTAAGCGACTGTTCAGCAAAGTACAATCTGTCGTCTATTTTTCGTAACAACTCGCAGTTGATAATATGAGCTAAAATCAGGATCCCCAGTCATCTTTTCAGCTCTCATACAGCACCAGCAGGATTTGATCGTGTTATCTGATAGAGAAACAGCACCCCTGATCGCCTGTGAAGAGTGCGGCATAGTTGTAGAAGTCCCTGTAGTGGAGCCCGGTCAAAAAGCCGTTTGCCCGCGCTGCCGTCACACCTTGACCAAAGTTTCCTACAATCAGTTTCACACCATGATGGCCTGTGTTATCGCCAGCCTGATCATGCTGGTATTAAGTTTAAGTTTTTCCTTTCTGTCGTTCAGCGTTCAGGGACTTTCGCAACAAATAAAACTCCTGCACGCAGCAGAAATATTATCCCTCAATCAGAATGCGCTACTGGGCAGCTTGTTATTTATTACGGTGGTTGTATTACCCGCCATCTACCTTTCAACCCTGGGTTACCTGTATGGGAAAGCGGCCCAATCCGCAAAGTCGGGCCTAAAAAAACGAGCCCTTCACCGCTGTATTATCATGTGCCGATGGCTGTTCTTTATTCAGCCCTGGCTGATGGTTGACGTATTTCTGGTCGGCGTATTGGTCAGCCTGATTAAAATTGCTTCACTGGCTGATGTCGCACTGGGCAGCTCCTTTTGGGCCTTCTGTGCGTTTGCAATACTGATGGTGAAATGCCTCTCCATGGTTGACCGGTTCTGGCTCTGGAATCAGTTTCTTCAGTGCAGAAATATAACCGGTGTCGCTGCCGGTGACTGTCATGAATCAGAAAACCATCTGGCCTGCCATACCTGCCATCAACTCAACCCCGTTCCAGCGGCTGAACACCAAGCTCTTTGCCTGAGATGCGGAAAAAAACTGCACCCATTCCACCCGTCAGATAATCTGCAGAGATCATGGGCTCTGCTGATTGCTTCAGTCATTCTTTATATTCCTGCCAATCTTTATCCGATGATGTATACCGTTAGCCTTGGCCAGTCACAGGGCTCGACCATTATGGAAGGCGTGATACTGCTCTGGCATCTGGGCTCCTACCCCGTTGCAATCGTCGTTTTCACCGCCAGCGTATTGATTCCATTGGCAAAGATGATGGCCTTGGCCTGGCTGTTTAGCCATGCCGGAAAAGAGGTTGAGGTCTCTGGATCACAGCGCCAGTCGAGACTGAAAATCTACCGCATCACCGAGTTTATTGGTCGCTGGTCCATGATCGATATCTTTGTGGTTGCCATTCTGGTGGCGCTGGTACAGCTGCAAAACGTTATGGCCATCTATCCGGGGCCTGCCGCGCTGTCCTTTGCTGGCGTGGTCATTTTAACCATGCTGTCAGCGATAACCTTTGATTCCAGACTGCTCTGGCAGACACGATTTGATAGCACGCCTTATAAATACCCGGAAAGCGACGTATGAGTGAGACAAGTACACAGGCAACAACAGTTCCCCAGAGAAAGTGGTCATCCATATGGCTGGTACCCATTGTGGCGTTGATTATTGGTGCCTCGATGCTGTTTCAACACATCAGTAATCAGGGACCCGAGATCATCCTTAAACTGCCAACTGCAGAAGGTATCGAGGAAGGAAAAACACCGATTAAAGCCTTGAATGTCACTGTCGGCACTATCACTAACATCACACTCAGCAAGAACTACGATCATATCATTGCCAAAGCCCGGATGAACCATGATGCCGCCCGTATGCTGAAAGAAGACACGCTGTTCTGGGTCGTTAAGCCTCGCATCGGTGCCGAGGGTATTTCCGGGCTGGAGACACTTTTATCCGGGGCTTATCTTGAGCTGCAACCCGGCTCTTCAAAAGCCAAACGTGACCGGTATACCGTACTTGATCAACCTCCTATTGCGCCGCCCAACACCAAAGGCATCAGGCTGGTCTTAACCCATAGGGAAGCGGAAAAACTCAGTGTCGGCGATCCGGTTCTTTATGAAGGTTTTACTGTTGGCCGTGTCGAGCAGACTTCATTTGATATTGAAGACCGTCAGGCTCACTACCAGCTCTTTATCTTTGCACCCTATGACCGTCTGGTGTCATCAGAAAGCTATTTCTGGCAAAGCTCCGGCATTGATATGAAGCTGGATACAGAAGGAATAGAAGTCAAAGTCGATTCTCTGGAAAGCCTGCTGAAGGGCGGTGTTACCTTTGCGTCATTATCAGACAGTAGATCCAAGCCTGAACCGGCTGAACAAATGCAGCAATTCCGGCTCTTTGATGATGCCAATCAAGTTAAGGAAGGGATGTATGACAAGTATCTGGAGTTTGTCCTGTTATTTGACGAATCCATTCGCGGCCTTAAGCCAAAAGCTCCGGTCGAGTATCGAGGCATAAGAATCGGTACGGTTATGAAAGTGCTCTTACGCAATCAAAGTGAAGTGATAAATCTGGGTTCACACAGCATTCCTGTATTGGTTCGAATTGAATTAGGTCGTGTTTATGGTGCCATCACCACCAAAGAACTTTCTGGCTTGAAAGCGGCAATGGATGGAGAGTTTAAACGCGGCCTGAAAGCAAAACTGAAGACAGGTAATTTAATCACTGGTGCATTGTATATTGATACCGATTACTACTCGGATCAGGATATGAGTGGCCCGGAAAAATTCGACAGCTACCCTGTTTTCCCCACTCAACGGGGTGGCTTTGCCGAGGTTCAGAAGCAGGTTACCGATTTGCTGCAGAAGCTGAATCAGTTACCTATAGAAGAAACCCTTGAGTCAATAAACAAGACACTGGCGACCTCACAAAAAACCATCAAGTCCTTTGAAGATACAGCTAACAGCCTGAAAACACTGCTCGCCAGTCAGGATACTCAGGCACTACCTGCCGACCTACATCAGACCATGCAGCAATTGCAACAGACGCTGGAAGGCATAAGCCCTGATTCTGAAATGTACCGAAGACTGGACTCAACGTTAAAAGAAGTGAAACAGGTAATGAGTGAGTTTAAACCCGTACTTCGACAGCTTAACCAAAAGCCGGATTCATTAATCTTTGGTAACGGCAATGCTCAGGATCCGACTCCTGTTAAAGCAAGCCCAGTGGGTGCAAACTCAATAAAAGGAGTGCAATAATGAAACTCGTCTATAGTGCATTCCTTCATAGTGCATTCCTTCATAGTGCACTCCTTACTGTGTCACTGATACTGACTGGCTGCGGAACCACCAACCAGACACCCACCCGTTTATATTTGCTGCCAATCCAGAATTCAAACTCGACGGATAATGCACAACGACCGCTGATTGTCGTTAAAACGGTTCAACTGCCTGATCACCTTAACGACCAGAGTCTGGTTTATCAGGTATCAGACTCACGGATCGTGCAGGCAAAAAAACACCTCTGGGCCAGTGATATTGCTGCACAGATTACTCAACGAGTGGTTGTTGAACTGAAAACCAGTCAAATCCATTATCGTCCGGTACACCCAAAACCATCAAAGCAGTCGGAAGTCCTAGCTGAAGTCACCATTCTACTGAATCGTTTTAATGGTTCTTATACCGGTAATGCGGAGGTCTCCGGAAACTGGGAGATAAATTTTCATTCGAAGAAACCTCCGATTATTGAATCTTTCAACATAACTGTTCCGCTGAAAGACGATGGTTACCCGGCACTGGTGAAGGCGCTGTCAGAAGGGGTCAATGAAATGACTTCAGGAATAGCTTCAGCACTGAAATAATAGCCACTAAAGATAGCTTGGGCACTGCCTCAATAAAGCAGTGCCCAATACACAGACAGTCTCTTAAACATCAATACCCATGCACAGGTATTTAATTTCCATATAATCCTCAATACCGTACTTCGACCCTTCACGACCACAGCCGGACTCTTTAACACCACCAAAGGGGGCAACTTCGGTAGAGATAATGCCTTCGTTAATACCTACGATGCCGTATTCCAGCGCTTCACTGACCCGCCATACACGACTCAGGTTCTGGCTGTAGAAGTAAGCCGCCAAACCGTAGGGCGTATCATTGGCTCGCTCGATTACGTCGTCTTCGGATTCAAAACGGAAGACCGTCGTCACAGGTCCGAACAGCTCCTGATGGGCGATATCCATTTTATCTGTCACCTCGGTAAGAATCGTCGGCTGGAAGAAAAGATCTCCCTGAGCAGACTGTTGACCACCTTCAATCAGTTTTGCACCCTGATCCACAGCAACAGTAATCAATGATTGAACCTTATCGATGGCTTTCTGGTTAATCAGTGGCCCTATTTCAGAACCCTCTTCCAGCCCCGGCGCTACTTTCAAAGCTTTAACCGCCGCTACATACTTCTCGATAAACTGATCGTAAACGTCATTATGAACATAGAGGCGATTGGTGCAGACACAAGTTTGCCCGGCATTACGATACTTGGAGATCATTGCTCCCTGAACGGCCTTGTCGATATCTGCATCATCAAAGACGATAAAAGGTGCATTTCCGCCCAGCTCCATAGAGACCTTTTTAACCGTGTCTGCCGCCTGACGAAGGATATGTTTGCCGACCGGGGTAGAGCCAGTGAACGACACCTTGCGTACCAATGGGTGAGTACAGAGCACTTCACCTACCTCCGCTGGTTTAGAGGTTGTAATCACGTTAATAACACCGGCAGGGATACCCGCCATTTCAGCCAGTTTCGCCATGGCCAGCGCACAGAGCGGTGTATCTTCACCCGGTTTAATCACTACAGTGCAACCAGCAGCCAGAGCCGGGCCAGCCTTACGGGTAATCATGGCGACAGGGAAGTTCCATGGTGTGATAGCCGTTACAACACCCACCGGCTGCTTAAGGGTCAGAAATCGTGTGGATGGCGACGCGGAAGGGATCTGGTCACCATAGGCACGTTTGGCTTCTTCGGCAAACCATTCAATAAACGACGCACCGTACATAACCTCACCAAAGGCTTCCTTGTAAGGTTTACCCTGTTCAGTGGTCAGCAAGGTTGCCAGCTGGTCAGCATGCTGCACCATCAGGTCAAACCACTTTTTCATTAAAGTGGCACGGTGCTTGGCGGTGGTTTTTTTCCAGCTTTTGAAAGCGACATCGGCAGCTATGACGGCTCTTTCCGCTTCAGCCTGTCCCATATCAGGAACAGTGGCAACCTGTTCGCCACTGGCCGGATTAACGACAATCGCAGTCTTTCCAGAATCGGCCTGAATCCATTGGCCATCAATATAAGCTTTAGAGAGAGTAAGATCAGAGAGGTGCATGATGAACTGCCTGATAGAGAAATTTTATTGTTGATTTGATCTGAAATCCTAGCAGAGTGCAGCCCGTCGATTATATGATTTCGCACAAATCTTTAGTTTTATGGACGCTAAACAATGACTGGAATCTCTATTCCGATTGGACAGATCGGGGATTACGAGATCAAACAGCTGAAAATCTTTAAAACCGTGGTGGACTGCGGTGGTTTTTCAGCGGCCGAAACCGAGCTGAATATCAGCCGATCGACCATCAGCATTCATATTTCCAATTTGGAAGCCCGCTTAAACCTGACACTCTGCCGTCGCGGTCGTGCCGGTTTTTCACTGACAGACGAAGGTGCTGTGGTTTATGACGCAACCATTAAACTGCTGGGGGAACTGGAAGATTTTCGAGGTACGATCAACAACCTTGACAGCAGTATGACAGGAAAATTGAATCTTGCTTTCAGTGATACCATCAGTCTTGATCATCGCGCCAAAATACCAAGAACTATCGAGCGCTTTTCAAAGCTGGCCAGCGAAGTTCATATCACGGCGGAAGTCGCTCGAATGACCGAGATTGAACGCATGGTCATGAACGAGGAAGCCGATATTGGTTTTATTCCCTACCATCGCAGTCTGGATGGTCTGAACTATCGACACCTGTACAGTGATGCCTGTTACCTCTACTGTGCCGAAGGCAATCCGCTGTTTCCTTTGAACAGCGATGAACTGACTGACGAAATTATTAACAGCACACCTGCGGTTCATGCTGGCTTCAAAGCCCACGACAATATCAATATTCATCTGGCTCAGATGAATCAAAAGGCCACAGCCTACAACTATGAATCCCGACTGGCGCTAATTCTGTCTTCGCGGCTTATTGGCTTTCTGCCAGAGCACTATGCTCAAAATTACGTAGATTCAGGACAACTAAAAGTGATTGATAAAGGCAACCGTTTTTACAAGCTGGATATTATGGCCATTACTCGAAATACTTCAGCAACGTCAAAAATCAGAGATCGGTTTATGCAGGTATTACAGAGTATTTTTTGAATAGGGGTACTATTCGGCAACCCACGATAGAACCAAATGACAGCCAAGGCTAAGCTTCTCGCTTTCTACATATCAATATTTTTTATATATAAGGCGACACACTTGAAGAAGTATTTCATTACTGCTGCTTTGGCAACTTCAATTTTCCTTACTGGCTGTGCAACTACCATCAAGGGCACGCAAGACACAGTCACAATTAACTCTTTAGAGAAAGGCACACTTATCTATGTAGATGGTGTAAAACGGGGATACGATGACGCTATTGCACAAGTGAAGAGAGGCAAGGTTCATACTATCAAAGTAACAAAAGACGGTTGCGAAGATCTTATAATTGAAACTGGTGAAACATTCGACTCAACTTCTTTACTGGGTATTTTTATTGATTTTGGCCTAATCACTATACCTGTTGATATGATTTCGGGTGCAGCGTGGAAAACAAGTCCAACAATTTACACCGTTTCTCCCCTATGCAAGCAAACTAAATAAGTAACTCAACTAGGTTGTTGATCGATCACAAAGACCTGCAACCTAGTCAAATGATAGTTAAGCCGCTACAGGAACCTTTGACTCCGTCACTGGCTGACGTTCATCAATCTTGTCACAGATATAGTTCCCAATAGGAATCGCTGAAGTCGCCGCCGGAGAAGGTGCATTGCAGACATGAAGACTTCGCTTGCTCTCGGCAAACAGGAAGTCATGTACCAGACTACCGTCTTTCATCACGGCCTGAGCACGAATACCGGCCGGATACGCCTTAAGGTCTTCCAGTTTAATCATCGGACAGTATTTATTAACCAGCTTCAGGTAGCCCGGCTTCCACCAGGAATTTTTGGTTTCAATCAGGCCTGTTTTCAAATTGGCAAAGCTGGCCTTCCAGAAGCCGGGGAATCGAACCATGTCCCAGATATCCTTCAAACTGATATTAATCCTGCCATATCCTTCCCGCTTCCAGCCCTGTACAGCATTGGGTCCAACTGTCACTGAACCATCGATCATTCGAGTCAGGTGAACGCCAAGAAACGGTAATTCAGGATCAGGAATCGGGTAGATCAGATGGTTGACCACCTGATTATGTTTTGACGACAAACGATAATATTCACCACGGTAAGGAATGATCTGAAAGTCAGTTTCTATATCCAGCATTTTCGTTACACGATCAGCCATCAGACCCGAGCAGGACACCAAAAAGCGCCCTTCCAAGCTGACAGGCTGATTATTTTTTATAGCCTTAACGGTTATGGTCAGCGGTGACTCTGCCATATCAACCACTTCAGTCTGCATACTCAGTTCACCACCCGCAGCAACAAACTCTTCCGCCATTTTTTCGGTGACCAGACGGTAGTTAACGATACTGGTGGTTTTAACTCGAATAGCACCAAGACCTACAATATTGGGCTCAGCTTCTTTCAGCTGTTCTGCATCAAGCAGATCAACTTCAATACCATTCGTGCCGCAGCGCTCATAGAGTGCCTGCATACGTTCCATTTCCAGAGCGCTGGTGGCTACCAGTAGTTTGCCGCAGTTCTCGACAGGAATCTCATGCTTCTTGCAGAAGTTAATTGTGGCGTCCACGCCTTCTCTGCAGAACTCTGCTTTCAGGCTGCCTGGAGCGTAATAAACACCGGCATGAATGACACCACTGTTATGGCCAGTCTGATGCAGCGACAGGCCTGCTTCTTTTTCCAGAACCAGAATGGATTTATCAGGGTGACGCTGCTGCAGCTGCCAGGCGGTTGAAATGCCGACAATGCCACCGCCCACTATGATGTAGTCGTATACTTTTTTCACTGCCCTACTCCCCGAGATCAACAGTTCTGCTTTAAAACACAAAAACCCGCAGCCAGAATGACTGCAGGTTCTAAGACTTATTTGACAACAATCATTAGCGGGTGAAATGTCCGCGCTGGCGCATCAACTCACGTTTGAGACCCGGATGAGCAACAAACTTGTCACGACCGTGTAGCCAGCAATGGTTCTGAACCACCAGCATTGAGCCGGTGTTTACACGGATGTTGCTGCAGTTACTTTCATTTTCCAGAGATTCACCCATTTCATACAGGTAGAGACCCTGCTGCATGTTTTCCGGCTGGGCAAACTGATCAATGAACAGCATGTGCGGCTTACCGTTTTTATCTTCTTCGAAGAAGATCGGGTGCTCAATAGAGTAACCGATGTTTTTGCTCGGGGGCGCAGTCCAGCGAATGTTCTGCTTGGCCATTGGATGATTATAAAACTTGTCCAGATCCTGCCAGTCATCAACGTGAAGCAGCAGAGAGTCACCCATTTCCATGTTTTCTTCGGCCATCTTCATCATCAGCACGAAATCGGTGCGTTCATTGACATAAGTTCCATCATTATGGAGCTCCATACGACGATGAGCCTGACGCAGATAACTGTCGCTATTGTCTTCGTTACGAACGGTAAAGCGTGCGTAGTATTTACCGGCCATGGAGTCGAAGTTAGGCAGGCCAATCAGATGAGAAATTGCAGTGGCCAGTTTTACAAAAGCTTCACGCTGTTCTTCAGTGTTCACATAAGCTTTCTGGGCCGCCTCGTCCGCTTCGAGCAGGAAGGCTCCGGCATCACGGTCTTCCATGGTTTTAACCAGAAACTTGCCCAACTGACCTTCACAACATTTATCCAGGGCATCAGCCACAGCAAAACGGTTAAATGGTTTGTATTCCAACGCTTGTACTTGCCACTTGCTGGACAGTTCTTCAAAACGATCAATGGTTGCCTTGTCCAGAGTCACTACTTGAACTCTGGCATTCTCAGGGTGGTTACTTACGGAAAAACCTTCGTAGCGTACAACGCTGGCTGCTGCAGTCATGACTATGTCCCTTGTCGCATTCGTTCAGTCAGATACAGATGATAAATAGCTCTGACTGCTGTTATTTGTTGTTGTGACGGAACTATAAGAGCGAAAACTTGCAATTAAAAATATATTAACAATATAGTTTCCATATATTTTTTATATACCAATAGCAGAACTGCATGGATATTAAACGACTTCAGTATTTTACCGTACTGGCTGATACCGGTAATTTCACTCGTGCTGCAGAGCAGTTGGGTATTGCCCAATCAGCCCTCAGTATCAGCATGAAAAAGCTGGAAGATCAGCTGGAACTGAAACTGATTAATCGTCTTGAACGAAAAATGAGTCTGACCGCCGATGGTGAAGTATTGCGAAAACACGCTCGCAACATTCTGGAAAATGTCGAGCAGGCGCAAAAAGAGCTGCAGGAGTTAAAAGGACTGACGTCGGGAGTCATCAACTTTGGTGTCTCTGCGATGCTGGGCTCCTATTTTCTGCCCGACGCACTGGCTCGATTCAAACAGACCTATCCGGGCATACAGATCAATATTCATGAAGCTGGCACTGCCACACTGGAAAAAATGCTGTTGGAAGGCCAACTGGATCTGGCGCTGATTCGCACTGACCGCAGTCATGAACAGATACGTTCTATTACTTTGTTGCAGGAAGAGATTGTTGCTTGCGTGCCAGAGCAGCATCCTTTTGCCAATCGTGACAGCATCACTCTGTCTGAATTCTGTCAGCAACCACTGGTACTGTTTCGAGAGGGATATTTTCTTCGGGAAGCGGTCAGCAGACATTGTCGACAACATCAGATTGAAGCCAACATCCAGTTTGAGACCAATCTGACCGAGCTATTGAAATCACTGGTTAAACAGGAAGTGGGAGTGAGTACCTGCCTGTCATTGATTCTCAACGAAGACGATGCCTTGACTACGGTTTCGTTCGAGCCCGCTATTCCTCTGGAGCTGGGGCTTGGCTGGAAGTCGAGCCATTACCTATCCAGTGCAGCAAGGGTTTTTGTTGAATTTATCAAAGCAGAAGTCAGTGAACGAAAAGAGATAGTTTGAGCCCACTAAAACTTTATATTGAATCGATGAAATTGTCCTGACTAACCTACAACACTAATCTGCTTGTTAGTACCCGGATATACCAATTCATAAGCTGTTTGCTCGCTGCAGGCGGGAAAACAGCAGTTAATATTCGATTGCGTATGTCTTCACACTTATAAAATAACAACAGAAGCAGTGCTGATAATGAATAAAAAACCTGGCTATGACGCTTTCTGGATGCCTTTCACCGCCAATCGCGACTTCAAGGCTAACCCGAGAATCATCAACCGTGCTGAAGGTATGCACCTTTACGGTGACGACGGACGACAGCTACTGGATGCCACTGCCGGTCTCTGGTGTGTTAATGCCGGTCATGGTCGTAAAGAAATTGGCGAGGCCATGTCCCGCCAGGTGGCCGAACTGGATTACACATCTCCATTTAACTTTGGTCATGATATCGGTTTTGAATTTGCTGAACGTCTAGTGGAGTTCACACCGAAAGGTCTGGATAAGGTTTTCTTTACCAACTCGGGTTCTGAAGCGGTAGAAACAGCTCTGAAAATCGCTTTAGCCTATCAGCAGGCTCGCGGTCACAAAGGCAAGTTTAAGATGATCGGCCGCGAACTGGGTTATCACGGTGTGAATTTCGGCGGTATCTCTGTCGGTGGCCTGACACCTAACCGTAAAGGCTTTGGTCCACTGTTGCCAGTGGATCATCTGGATCATACTCTGGATGTCGCTACCAGTGCCTTCAGCAAAGGTCTGCCGGAAGACGGTGTTGAAAAGGCCGAACAACTGGCGCGCCTGATCAGTTTTCATGGTGCTGACAGCATTGCTGCCGTCATTGTTGAACCTGTTGCTGGCGCAGGCGGTGTTATCATGCCGCCAAAAGGTTACCTGCGTCGCCTGCGAGATATCTGTGACCAGCACGATATCCTGCTGATCTTTGATGAAGTTATTACTGGCTGGGGTCGTCTGGGTGCCAACTTTGCCGCTGACACCTTTGATGTTCAACCTGACCTGATGACATCGGCCAAAGGGATCACCAGTGGCATTGTTCCTCTGGGCGCAGTCTTTGCCAAAACCGAGATCTACAACACCATTAACGATGCGGCGGCTGACGGTGCTGTAGAGTTTTATCACGGCTACACTTACTCAGCTCATCCGGTCGCCTGCGCAGCAGGTTTGGCGACGCTGGATATCTACGAAAAAGAAGGCCTGTTGACTCGCGGCAGTGGTGAAATTGGTGCCTACTGGCAGGACGCTCTGCACTCATTGAAAGACCACTCCAGCATTGTTGATGTTCGCAACTATGGTTTGATTGGTGCCGTTCAGTTTGCCGAACAAAGTCATGGCAAGCCTATCGGCTTTGATATTCTCAAGCAGTGCTATGACAAGGGCGTCATGGTCAGAAGCATGGGTAATACCATAGCCCTGTCTCCTCCGCTGATTATCGAGAAACAACATATTGACCAGATAGTGGATTGCCTGTCTGAAGTCGCTAAAGATATTCCTACCTGATGCTCTTAAGTCCAAAGCCGTTATAAGCGGCTTTGGACTACTACTTC
This sequence comes from Endozoicomonas sp. OPT23, assembly GCF_009653635.1. Lineage (GTDB taxonomy): Bacteria > Pseudomonadota > Gammaproteobacteria > Pseudomonadales > Endozoicomonadaceae > Endozoicomonas_A. Next base: position 197,169 of record NZ_PPFD01000007.1, read on the forward strand.
CATACCCCCTGCCTTCTTTGATTTAAACCTATCGCTAGACATCACACCCGCTTCTGAACTAATAATTAACCAGTATCCTATTTAACCGCCCCGGCAGTATGGGAGGTGTCAGCCAGCGGACTACCTCTATGACGGACACAACTCAACTCGATTACCTGAATGGTTTTGGTAATGAGCATGAAACAGAAGCCATTGACGGCGCGCTACCGAAAGGTTGTTTCAGCCCACAAAAAGTAGCCTACGGGCTTTATGCCGAACAGTTTTCCAGCACAGCGTTTACTGCACCAAGGGCAGATAACCGCAGAACCTGGCTCTATCGAATTCAGCCGTCAGTAAAACAGAGCGACTATCAGCCCGCCGATTTCCCTCATTTTCAATCAGCCATCCATGCCGATACGGTCATCACGCCTCAGGCTTTACGCTGGAATCCTTACCCTGAAACCGAAAACCCTCTCAACTTTATCGAGAGCATCACTACCTATGCCATCAACGGGCAGACGGGCCTATCCGGCACCGCTATCCACCGATATTGCGCCACAAAAAGCATGAACAAACAAAGCTTCAGCAATGCTGATGCTGAAATGGTCATTGTTCCCCAACAAGGGCAACTGAACACCACAACCGAAATGGGCAAGCTTGAAGCAGTGCCGGGTGAAATTCTGGTTATTCCAAGAGGTGTAAAATTCAGCATTAACCTTTCTATTGGTATGTCTGGTGACACTGCTGATAAGCCTGCTTCAGGTTACATCTGCGAAAATCACGGTTCGCCACTGACACTGCCCGAGCGTGGCCCCGTAGGTGCCAATGGTTTCGCCAACGATCGTGATTTTCAATACCCCGTCGCCTGTTATGAAGACGTCTCTGGTCAGTTTGAATGTATTACCAAATTCAATGGCCAGTTTTTTCGCAGTGAAATGAGCCACTCTCCTATGGATGTGGTGGCATGGGTGGGTAACTCAGCTCCCTATAAATACGATCTCTCTCGCTTTAATGTCATCAATACGGTGAGCTACGATCACCCGGATCCCTCCATCTTTACGGTACTCACATCAAAATCGGATACCCCTGGTGTCGCCAATCTCGATTTCGTTATTTTCCCGCCTCGCTGGATGGTGGCTGAAAACACCTTTCGCCCGCCCTGGTTCCATCGCAATATCATGAGCGAATTTATGGGGCTGATTCAGGGGCAGTACGACGCCAAAGAGCAAGGTTTTCTGCCGGGCGGAGCCAGCCTCCATAATGCCTTTACGCCTCACGGACCAGAAGCCGGGGTATTTACCAAAGCCAGTAATGCTGAACTCAAACCGGTGCAGTACAAAGACACCATGGCATTTATGTTTGAGTCCCGTTATCCCTATTCGGTGACTCGTTCTGCATTGAACAGCCCCAACCGACAGAAAGATTACAATGATTGCTGGCAGAGTTTAGCGCGCCAGTTTTCCATTAACAAATAAAGACACTGGATGAATAATGATGGAATTAAACAATACCCATAATCCAGACCTGAAAAGCTGGCTTTCGTCTGCCAATGACAAGTCTACCGACTTCCCAATTCAAAACCTGCCTTTTGCTGTTTTCAGGGAGGCAGACAGTGCTGAATATTTCCGCTGCGGTGTCGCTCTTGGTGATCAGATTATTGATCTTCAGAAACTAAAAGTCACTAATCTGGTGACCAGAAAAGCCGCCGACGCTTTATCTCTGTGTCAGAGCGACTCACTGCACCCTTTTATGGCGGCCGGACAAAACAACTGGTCCGCTTTAAGACAAGCATTATCTGAACTATTCACTAAGGGTTCAGGCCATGAAAAGCTGCTAGAGAACTGCCTGTCACCTCAGTCAAAAGCAGAATTCAAACTGCCATGTTCTATTGGTGATTACACCGACTTCTACTCTTCCATTCACCACGCTACCGCTGTTGGCTCACTGTTCAGACCGGATAACCCTTTGCTGCCTAACTATAAATGGCTGCCTATTGGCTATCATGGTCGTGCATCATCCATAGCCATCAGCGGCACAGATTTCCATCGCCCGACAGGACAAACTAAAAAGCCGGATGCGGAAGTGCCTTCTTTCGGCCCCTGCCAGCGACTGGATTATGAGTTGGAAATGGGTATTTTTATTGGTCCTGAAAACAACGCTGGCTCAACCATTGCTATTGATTCATCCGAGCAACATATCTTCGGTCTATGCCTTCTAAACGACTGGTCAGCAAGAGATATGCAGGCCTGGGAGTACCAGCCTCTGGGACCCTTTCTGGCCAAGAGTTTTGCCTCAACCATTTCGCCCTGGATAGTCACTATGGAAGCTCTGGCACCGTTCAGAACCAGATACACCAGGCCGACTGATGATCCTTCACCGCTTCCTTACCTGTCTTCGGATAAAAACTCTGCTCAGGGCAGTCTGGATATTCAGTTAGCGGTAGCTCTGCAAACATCGCAGATGAAAGACTCTGAAACTGAACAGCTTTCTCAATCCAGCTTCAGACATTCCTACTGGACCGCGGCACAAATGGTGACCCATCACGCCAGTAACGGCTGCAATCTTCAAACCGGTGACCTGCTGGGAACAGGCACACAGTCCGGCCCGGAGTTTGAAGAGGCTGGTTCCCTGCTAGAGCTGACCAAAGGCGGCAAGCAGTCTATTAATCTGGGTAATGGCGAGGAACGCAGATTCCTGAACGATGGCGATACCATCATTATGCGCGGCTGGTGTGAAACGGCCGGAAGGGCAAGAATAGGTTTTGGCGAAGTCAGGGCAACGGTGCTTCCGGCTCAGATCATCAGTGGAGCGGCACAATGAAGCTGTACAGCTACTATCGCTCTTCTGCGGCTTATCGTGTACGAATCGCACTGAACCTTAAAAAACTCGATTACGAGATTGAAGGAATTGACCTGCTTCACGGCCAGCAAACCTCAGAACAATATCAGCGCATCAACCCTCAGATGCTGGTACCAGCACTGGAGATAGATAATCAGATACTGATCCAGAGCCTGGCGATCATCGAATACCTTGAAGAAGAGCATCCATCTGTCTCTCTGTTGCCCGAAGCGCCTGTCCTGAGAGCAAAATGCCGAAGCCTTGCTTACCTGCTGGCCTGCGATACTCACCCTCTTAATAACCTGAGAGTTCTCAACTATTTAACCGACCCTGCTCAACTGAGTGATGAGGTGAAAAAGAACTGGTATCACCACTGGCTTGAAACCAGTTTTCAGGTTCTCGAAAAGCAATTACAAGGAAGACAGTTTTGTCTCGGCACATCACCGACTCTGGCCGATATATGCCTGATTCCTCAGGTGTATAACGCACTCAGGTTTGACCTTGATATGTCCGGATTCCCGAAGATCATGGCTATCTATGAGCACTGTAACCAGCGGACAGCGTTTATAAAAGCTCACCCCGATCAACAGCCAGATAAACCAGTTTTATCAACACCCGCTTGAGTCCGCTGGTACTTGAACGATATTGACTCTATGGCATTAAAACAGGAATGGGGACTTCTGTGACTCCTGCTCAGCAAAGCTGTCTTGAACATATTCGCCAACAGACAATTCCTGATATTTCCATGGAAGGTGCGCAAACGGCTGCAGAATCTCCCCCTGCAACAGTCTTTGGCCGCAGTATCAGATCTTTCAAGCAGCTCGTTAACTATCTACGAAGCCTGGGCGTATTGAGCTCTAAACCTATTCATGACCGAAGTATCAGAGCCTGTAAACTGGTTCGATGTGTAAAAGCCTCTGGCCTTGACCGGCCAGTGTCTGATTCAGAATTGGCAGGCCGCGAGCGTCTGGCACTGGATCTCTGGAAGCTGGACCCGCTGCAATTTGCCCAATGGTGTCTGAGTAACGACCTTCCTATTCAGGAGGACTTTCTGATGTCAGAAATGCTGCCCTGGCTGATGGAGTCTTTTAGCGACCGGGGAATTAATAGAAATCAGGCTGCAGAATTAGCCATTGAACTGATCCAGTTACTTAACTTTTATGAAGTCCCATCGCCTGATAACCGTAATCAGGCACTGGATATACTGGGAAACTGGGACAGTGGCAATCCGGAGGATGAAGCCCTGGCAGGATTTCTTCACACTAAAATCTCCGAACACCCCGAGTGGTCGCTGAACCAGATACAGGACCAACTCAAAAGCCTGACAGAAAACAACCAGGATTATCTAAGAAGTCATATTGGCAAATACACCACCAGCGAGAAGCTTGACCTTCTGAAGAGCTGCATAGCAAAAGTACCCGACAGCAGACTTCCCGTTGGCAAACTGTTCAAAAAACCGGTCAATGCCTTTGAGTTGCTTACTGCCGTCTCTCAGCAGCACCAGCCAAAGACGGAAGTCGCTGACACTGACTGGCTGATACATTTTGACCCTCAAAACCCGGAGCCAAGCACTCCACCTGAAATCTACGACAGTGAAGAACCCACGCCCTGATAAATACCCGGATAGATGAATTCATCTGTCATTTTCCCGCCTACGGCGGGAAAATGACAATCTAACATTCGATCACGTGTACCTATGCACTGACTGATCAATATTAACAACCTGATCCATCTGATCAAGAAATTGCTTTTGGTGACTGATCATAATCAACGTACGTTTCCGGTACTGTTCAAGAACCTGACTGATAAGTTGTTCTTCACTGATCGGATCCAACCCTTCACTGGCTTCATCCATTACCAGTACCGGACTGTCTTTCAACAACGCTCTGGCTACGGCCAACCGTCGCTGCTCACCGCCTGACAAAGGCACACCAGCCTCTCCCAGCCAGAGATCCAGTAGCGTTCCCCCCTCTTCCACATTGAGAGCATTCAGCCCAGTAGCATCGATGACATCCAGCAACTGTCGATCGCTGGCTCCCGGTCTGGCCAGTAACAGGTTATTTCTCAAGGTGTCACTGAAGACATGGGTCTTCTGGGGAATGACGGCAATTGTCGAATAGAGGGATGACTCGGTAAATTCGGATACCGGTACACCCGCCAGTGAAATCGAGCCCGCTGCAGGCTCTAACTGTCGCAACAGCAGGTTAATCAGTGTTGATTTACCCGACCCTGTCCTACCCACAACCGCTACATGGTGACCCGCAGGAATCGTGAGATTAAACCGGTTCAGAATGTCCGGCAGATCTTGCCCATAACTGAACGACACATTCGCAAAACTGATTTCTGGCGCAGATACCGATTCCTGCATTGCCTGACCGTATTGAACAGGCTGTTCCTCCAGTACTTCATTCAGGCGACTCGCGGCTAAACGGGTATGCCCCAGAAACTGAAAAGCAGCAGGTAACGGCATAATCGCTTCAAAAGCGGCCAGTACAGCAAACACACTTAATACCATCACAGGGGCAGTGACCGACTCTTGCTGAAACTCGCCAGCTGCCAGATAGAGCATAATCAGACTGCTGACGCCTGCAGCCAGTGCTAACAGCGCGGAAGCAAGACCATCCAGCCTGGCCAGCTGCTGCTGGTTTTTATAAAGCTCTGATTCCGCGTCGAGAATACCCTGTCTGATACTGGCCTCGCTGCCGTATATCTCCAGATCCGCCATGGCCTGAAGGTAATCCAGTACCCGCTGTCGCAACCGGGCTGTCATCAAGCCAGACTGTCGGGCAGCACGGTAACCTTTTCGATAAAAGAGAATGGGGAGCAAAACCAGCCAGAAGACCAGCAGGATAAATGCGGCTTTAGCCAGTATCGGACTAAACAATGACAGCCCTAACGGCAATAATCCTGTTACCAGCAATGCCGACACGACAGGGCTGAGCATGCGCAGGTAAAGTTGATCCAGCGCATCCACGTCTGCCACCAGCCGATTCAGCAAGTCTGCCTTTCGGTAACTCTTCAGCCGGCTCAACGGTAACGGCAATAGCCGCTTAAAAAGCCAGCTTCGTAAATGTGCCAGCAGTTTAAACGTTGCATCGTGACTGACCAGTCTTTCAAAATAACGGGCAGCTGTTCGACCAATGGCAAAGCCCCGAACACCCGCTCCCGGTGAAAAAAAGTCAAACATCTGGGCAGTAGCGAGCGTCATTCCTGCCAGAGCAGTCGCAGTAATAAACCAGCCTGACAGCGCCAGCAAAGAGAGGCTGAATAGAATAGTGACAAAGGCCAGCAGTATGCCTGCCGTCAAACCACCAGCATGGCGGGGAAATAGTCGTATAAACGGCAGAAGCTCACGCATTGTCAAAACTCCCTGCCAGCTCTCTGACAAAGTTCTGGTAGACCGAAGAGTTCTCTGCCAGTTCCTTTGGAGAACCTGCCGCAACAAGACGTCCCTGCTCCAGCATCAGTATCTGATCCATGTCGCTGATCTGGTGCAACCGGTGAGTCACCGTGATGGTCGTACAGTTTTTCGAAATGCGATCAAGAGCCGAAAGCACCTGACGCTCGCTTTCTCTGTCGAGACTGGCGGTTGGCTCATCAAGAATCAACAGGGCTACCGGTTCAGCAATAGCTCTCGCCAGAGCTACACGCTGAGCCTGTCCCACCGACAGATTGCCCCCCTGTTCCTGTAACGGGCTGTTCAAACCCTCAGGCAATCGTTCAACAATATCCAGAGCCTGAGCCTTTTCCAGCGCTGCCATCACCTGCTGTTCAGTCAGGTCACGGCCAAAGGCTACGTTTTCAAACAGGGTGCCATGGATAATCAAAGGCTGCTGCCCCAGCCAGGCTATCTGTTTGCGCCACAGGTTTGGCTGGATAGCGCTTAATTCTTGTCCATCAATAGACAACTGTCCTTGATAAGGGTGAAAACCCACAAGAGTATTCAACAGCGTGGTTTTACCGGCACCACTCGAGCCGATAATCGCAACCTTCTGCCCGGGTTGAATCGCGAAGCTGATATCAGACAGTAGCTGTTTACTATCTGCACATGTTGTAACGCTCAGCTTATGAGCTTCAATACTGATGATTTTAGAGTTAAGAGATTCCGAGCCGGTAGAACGGCTTACAGTCTCAGTGTTTTCCGTCGATTCAAGAAACTCCAGTATCAACTCACTGGCTCCCACCGCTTTCGCTTTGGCGTGGTAATGAGTACCCAAGTCACGCAGAGGCTGATAGAACTCAGGCGCCAGCAACAGTAAAAACAATCCGGTAAACAGGGTGACGCCTTCACCATAACTGCCGAATTCCAGATACCCCAGAAAACTCATACCCAGATAGACGGCCAGCACTGCGATGGAGACAGAGGCAAAAAATTCCAGAACCGTTGATGACAGAAAAGCCAGCTTCAGCACCTGCATGGTTTTGATCCGGAAGTCTTCGCTGGCGTATTTCAACGACTCGTGTTCGTACTGACCACGCTGAAACAGTCGCAACGTTTCCATACCTTTTAAGCGATCAAGAAAAAAACCGCCGAGTCGTTCCAGCGCCTGAAAATTCTTTCTATTGGCACTGGCCGCTTTCAGTCCAACCATTGCCATAAAGATGGGCACCAGCGGCGCTGTCACCAAAAAGATAACCGCCGCCGCCCAGTTCAGAGGAAGGGCCACCAGCAAAATAGCCAGAGGAATCACAACCGCCAGCGCCATCTGGGGAAGATAACGGGCAACAAAGTCGTGAAGCTCATCGACCTGTTCCACCAGCATGGTGGACCAGCTGCCGGCAGGTCTGGAAGCAATGGTGACCGGCCCCATCTGCTGTAGCCGAGTAAGAATGGCTGCGCGAATGATCTGTCGCACTTCAATACCAGCCCTGCAGGCTACCTGCTCTCGCCCCCATTGGCATAAAGCTCTGGCGACAATCAGTATTCCGGCAGCAACAAAAAAGAGCGTCAGCTCCGACAAAGGCACAGAAAGCATCACCAGCTTATAGATAATACTGGCCAGCACCGCAGCCTGGGCAATAAACAGCAGTCCGGTACAAAAACCCAGTGCGACTGCAGCCATCAGCCACTTTCGGGCAGGTGCAGTCTGCGCCATTATCCAGCGATAGGCCTGCTTTTCAGAAGATTGACTCATAGAGAAGAGATGAATACGACGATAAAAACGGCATTCTAGCAGCGGTGCCAGCTCTACTCTATGGCCTTTACGCCCCCATTAGATTGCAGAGGCTTTAACCTGTAGCTGCTGGCGATTAAACAAACATATTCAGCGCCGTTATCTCGCCGTATAATGGGTGGTTTTTAGCATTCAAGGTATCGTGCGAGCAAGATGTTAACCAATATTCGCATCATTCTGATTAATACCTTCCATCCGGGCAATATCGGTTCCGCAGCCAGAGCCATGAAAACCATGGGGCTGAACGATCTCTGCCTGGTGACTCCGCAACGATTCCCGGCACCAGAAGCGGAATCCATGGCCGCAGGTGCTCAGGATGTTCTGGAAAGCGCTAGAGTCTTTGCAACACTGGATGATGCCATTGCCGACTGTTCCATGGTTATTGGCACCAGTGCCCGCAGTCGCTCTCATACCTTTACCCGCCCGATGCTGGAGGCTGAAGCCGCAACCGACAAGCTGGTCGCTGAAGCTGAAAACTGTCCGGTAGCGCTGGTGTTTGGCCAGGAAACCATGGGGCTGACGAATCAGGAACTGGAGAAGTGTCACTATCATGTCTCCATCGATGCTAACCCTGAGTACCCGGTTCTCAATGTGGCTTCTGCCATTCAGATCCTCTGTTACGAGATTCGTAAAAGCAGTCTTCGCACTGACAGCAAAGCTGTGAATGAAGATGAGGAACAGGAATACCCGCTGACACGGGAGCTGGAGTACTTCTACGAGCATCTGGAAGAGACACTTAACGATATCGACTTCATCATCAAGACTCATCCCGGTCTGGTGATGACCCGACTGCGAAAACTGTTTAATAAAGCCAGACCGGATACCAAAGAGCTAAATATGCTCAGAGGCATTCTTGGTGCCGTCCAGAAGAAGGCCAGAAATGATCCTTGAAGAACTGGACAGCGTTCAGTTCCCTCTGGCTAACCGCTTCTTTAAAGCCAATGGCCACAAGGGTAAAGCCCGCTCTGATGAGCGGGTTCTGATACTCAGGGACAATGGCAATATTGTTGCCGCCCTGCGAGCCTGCCCAAAAAAACAGGGTTATCTGTTACGCAGTGTCTGGGTAGCTATTAACCGGAGAGGTGAAGGTCTTGGCAGTCTCTTGACTGAGAAGGCCCTGAAACGACTGAACAGTGACTGCTGGTGTTATCCCTACCCGCACCTGCAAAGCTTTTATGAAAATACCGGCTTCTCACTGCAAGAAACTGATCAGGTGCCAGAAGATATCGCCGTTCCCTTTGAGAATTACCGAAACAAAGGCGAAAGCTTTCTACTGATGGCATTCAGTCAGCGCTAGTCCTTTGAACAGTGCTTTTCTTAGGGCGGCCGGTGCCGCAAAAGAAGAGCCTTTCAGCATCGGCCATGGTCGGTTGGGCAACTCCCCCTCTTTACCAAGGCCGGTCAGCTTGGATAAGGGAATATCCACGCACTTGTCACCATTCAAATCATAACCAATAGCCTTGCCCTTAGCGTTATTCACTCGAACGGGCTGCCAGGCCGCCTGGGCATAAACATCAACAAACGGGTTATTGGCAACAAAGTGGCTGAGCTCCGGCTCAGCTGCACCGACCGTTGTCACACCTTTGGCAAAAGAAAACGTATTCACCATATTGCGACCGCCATTGCCAGCAATGGTGTAAACCCTGACACCTTTTGCTGACAGCTGCTGCAACAGCAGAATAATGTCGTAGGTGGTCTGCCAGACTGGATATTGTCTGCCCATGGTTTCAACGACAGATTTATAATAATCCGCACGTTCAAGTCTTAGCGGCTTTTCAAAAGCACTGATCAGCGTGGAAGATTCCCAGGACAAAATCAGAGCATCAAGTGTCTGCTTGGGGTAACGATCAAGAATAATTTGCAGGTTTGATCGAATCGCTTTCATGGGGTTCCAGCCATCCAGAATCGGATAACTGATAAAGGTAATACCCGGGTGAGCAGCAATCAGCCGAACCAGATCGCCATGATAGATCGGTTCTTTATGATCATCATTATCAAGGTCCAGCAGTCCGTACATCCAGCCTTTTTCTGCTTTATCTTCTTCATTATCAAAACTGAGAGAAACAGGAAAAAACCGATCAATAATGGCCACTTTATAGACAGACTGTTTTTCAGCCGCAGCACTAAGAGAGAACGATAAAAAGAAAAAGCAAAGATACTTCAACATTTACAAATACCTGTATTACATAGATATTTGCTTCGACTGAAGGTACTGGTTCTTCAGAAAAATGACTTTATTGTCACAGTAATGTCATAAATCTCTCGCCGCAGTTAGTCACCCTAACCACTCTGTCAGTCGTAAAAGTGAACCCTTTTAAACATAAAAACTCCAAGGTGAATCAACATCTATGGAGATAGGAAAAAATGTTAACGGATAAAACTTGCGATATTTGTCTACTTAACCTCAAACCCAGTGCTCAGTGGGATGAGAACGATTTTATTTATAATGGACCCGCTGAATTTTACACTGGCAGTCATTGCTTTCATGTTTACTGTATGAGTAACGCAGCAAAACAATTGCAACACAATCCTGTAACCAGAGCGCCCTTTACCGATGATGAAGCAAGAACGATAAGAAGTCGTGAGGCAGCTATTAAAAACTATCTGCCTGCTTACCTGAACTCGGCCTGTGATGATGATCAAGACATGCCAGGCACATCGGCAGATGACCTCATCCAAATGATTAAAACTGGGGCCGGAGACAATATTGAGCTTTATAAACAACAAGTTGTGAGGCTATACACCGTCGCAGAAAAAAACCTGTTGGATTTTATGAACAAAGATGAGCATAAAAGAAGTCAGGCAGAAGAAAGAAGACTGCAACAGGCACAGCAACCCTTGCCGCGCCAACAAAATGTATGCGAAAGAATCACAGGTTTCTGCACTATTTTATAAGCGTTTCTCCCCTACCACCGGGCACAAACAATTAGCTGCCCGGTTTTTCAAACTTAGATTTCTCTCTTCAGAAAAGTCAGGCATTATTGACCGTTTTGCCATTGGCAAACTCATATTCGTATTAATGGAGTGTTTGTGACAACAACCAAGGAGCCTTCAGGCCTGTTGCCTGGAGTACTGGCTTTTTCCATCTGGGGTCTGGTACCCATCTATTTTAAGCTGCTGGATTCTGTACCTTCACTGGAAGTACTGGGTCACAGGGTATTCTGGTCAGTGCTGCTACTGCTGCCACTGCTGAAATTTACCGGCCAGTTGTCACAACTTAAAACCGTCTTTACCAACCCAAAGGTTTTAGGCTTACTGATGCTGTCGTCCATTCTGATTGCTGGAAACTGGCTGACCTTTATCTGGGGGGTCGCCAACGACCGTATTCTGGAAACCAGTCTTGGCTATTTCATTAATCCACTGTTGAATATTTTCCTGGGTTATCTGTTTCTCAGTGAAAAGCTCAGTCCTTTAAAAATGATCGCTGTTGGTATAGCCGCTTTTGCCGTTGTTCTACAAATCTGGCTGCTGGGCAGCATTCCCTGGGTTGCTTTTGCGGTAGCTGGCACCTTTGGTTTTTACGGTTTGCTGAGAAAACATATTCCTGTGGCTGCCGCTACAGGTTTGACCGTAGAAACTATCTTATTACTACCGGCAACACTGGGCTATTTCTTCTGGCTCTATCAAACCGGAGACTACAGCTTCAGTTTTGATACCCCTCAGCTGAGCCTGTTGCTGGCACTGGCAGGACTGGTGACGACTGTGCCGCTGGTTCTGTTCAACGTTGCTGCTAAACGTTTAACCCTAACCTCTGTGGGTATTCTGCAATATCTTGGCCCTTCCATCTCATTTCTGGTGGGTGTCTTTATTTTCGGCGAAGAGGTGAATCAGGCTCGTATCATCACCTTTGGTCTGATCTGGCTGGCACTGGCTATTTTCACCTGGGACAGCTATCGAACATTAAAAGCAAAAACATCTACACAAGCAGCTGGCAGCTGATTTTTTTATTCAGTGCTTAAGGAATTTCCAGTATCCTTGCGCACTCCAATAAAAACGACAGAGTGATGTTTCCTGACATCATTCTGGCTGAAACGGATCCTGTCATGCTGGAAATCACTGAATACTTGGCCGGAGTGCCTCTTTTCCTGGCTTATTTTGCCACTGCTCTGGCACTGTCCGGGCTTTATATCCTGATCTACACCACTATTACGCCCCATAAAGAACTGCAACTGATCAAGGAAAACAAATCAGCGGCGGCTATTGCCTTTGCTGGCAGCCTGATTGGTTTTGTCCTGCCACTGGCCAGTGTTATTGAAAACTCGGTTGATCTGGCGGATATGGCTATTTGGGGTGCCGTTGCTCTAGTAGTACAGCTCTCTGCATTCTTTACCCTGCGCCTGTTTATGCCGAAGATTTCCGAACGTATCAGCAACGATGAAATAGCTTCCGGTATCTGGCTGGGCGCTGTCTCCATTGCTGCCGGTCTGCTTAATGCTGCCAGTCTGACTTACTGATTGGGAGCACAGTGATATGAAACGTTCCAAAAAGCTCCAGCTGAGCCTGCTGGGTATAACACCTCTGGCTCTGATCGGCTGTGGCGGTCCCAAGGAAGATGTACTGGTGTATCGTGATGATAATCAGTGTTCAATGGATAGCCAACTCAGTAAAGAGATCTGTGTTTCTGACTACAAAACAGCCGTCAATATTCATCAGACGACAGCCCCCAAATACAAATATTACGCTGATTGTTTTGATGATTTTGGTTCCACCTGTCAGTGGCAGACCAATGAAGAATACATTCCCACCATGGAAGGCTATATGCTGGCGACCCAGGAAGCCAGAAACAGCGGCATGGCCTTCACTGTTGTGCCACTCTACCTCAGCGACGATGGCGACTATGTCACTGGTGACTACGAAGATGTAGGCGGTAATGGCTACTCCAGTTACGGACGCAGGAAAGTACCCAAATATAGAACCACCGAGCCTTCGACCAAAACCCGCACCATGAGTCGCGGTGGCTTTGGCAGTAAATCATCATCCCGAAGCAGTTGGGGTGGCTGATCAGTGAAACGGGTGACAGCAATACCCAGAGCGGGCTGGAAAAAGACCGCAGAGTCCCTTGGCTTTCACTTTCATACTATTGACGGTGCTGCTTATTGGGATGAGTCTGCTTACTATCAATTCAGCCTGAAACAGATCGAACGGGATATTGAGTCACCCACGGAAGAACTTCACCAGATGTGTCTCGAGCTTGTGGCGAAAGCCATACAGTCCGAGCAGATGCTGACTCAGTTGCGCATCCCGAGACAACAGTGGGACCTGGTTCGTGACTCCTGGCAGAGAAAAGACCAACACTTATATGGCCGAATGGACTTTGCTTACGACGGTCACTCTGCTGCAAAGCTCTATGAGTACAATGCCGACACGCCAACTTCACTCTACGAGTCAGCTTTCTTTCAGTGGTTATGGCTGGAACAAATGATCAGTCGCGGAAAGCTGCCAGTTGCTGCCGACCAGTTCAATATCATTCAGGAAATGTTGATTGAAACTCTGGTGTGTTTAAAGAAACGCCATCTGAAAGAGCAACCTCTGTATCTGGCCAGTTGCCGTGACAGTGCAGAAGATTTTGGCACCGTTGAATATTTCCGTGACTGTGCGGTGCAGGCGGGTATAGATGCTCGATTTATCCATATCGAAGATATTGGTTTAAGTGATGGTTGCCAGTTTACCGATCTGGACAGCAACAGCATTCCTGCCCTGTTCAAACTCTATCCATGGGAATCCATGTTTGAGGAAGAATACGGCAACAGCCTGACAAGCTCAGAAACCCTGTTTGTAGAACCCGCCTGGAAATCCATCCTGTCCAATAAAGCTATGTTGCCACTGCTTTGGAAAGAGCACAAAGGCCACCCCAACCTGTTGCCCAGTTATTTTGAAGATGACAGTGAGTGCAGCGAACTTGGCAGCAGCTATGTGAAAAAGCCCGTCTTTTCCCGGGAAGGTGCCAATATTTCTGTCTACCAGCATGGACAGAAGACAGAGTTTGTCGATGGACCTTACAGCGACTGCGGTTATATATTGCAGGCTTATCATCCGGTACCGGTATTCAGAGGTAACCACACACTGGTTGGCAGTTGGGTCATTGGTGATCGTTCAGCAGGTATTGGTATCAGGGAAGACAGCAGTGTTATCACGAAAGACAGCTCTCGTTTTCTACCTCATATTATTCTGGATTAAAAAATGGTTTACTCGTCTGGAACAATAAAAACGGGTAAACCATTTCCTTTTTACTGTTTGCTTTGCTGCCAGTAAGCTTCCATCTCATCCAGAGTCAGCTGCTGAAAGCTTTCTCCGTTAGCTTCAGCCAGCGTTTCCATGACCCGGAACCGGCCTTCAAACTTATTGTTAGCCTGTCGCATAGCCATATCCGGATCAACTTTTAAGTGTCGCGCCAGATTGACGCAGGAGAACAACAGGTCGCCAATTTCTTCTGAAATGCGCTGCTGGCTTTCCTGATCAGCGACAGCGTCTCTTACTTCCTGAATCTCTTCCTGAATTTTGTCAATAACAGGCAGTAACTCGCCCCAGTCAAATCCGACCTTTGTGGCTGCTTTTTGCAGTTTGTAGGCGCGAGAGAGCGATGGCAGAGAGTCCGGAAGTTTGTCAGGCATCGCAGAAACAGACTGCGTCTGCCCTTTATCCTGTTTTTCTTTCTGTTTGATCGCCTGCCAGCTGTCGATTACCTGATCAGACGTTGTAGCATCATCCTTTGAGCGTACTGATTCAAGGGTACCATCCGGGAAAACATGAGGGTGTCGTCTGATCATTTTTTCAAGCAAGCCATTAGCCACCTGATCGAAATCAAACAGATCTTCTTCATTGGCCATCTGTGCGTGAAAAACCACCTGAAACAGCAGGTCACCCAGCTCTTCACGCAGATTATCCATATCGTTATTGGCAATGGCTTCAAGCACCTCACAGGTTTCTTCCAGGGTGAAAGGTGCAATGGTTCTGAAGTCCTGTTTCACATCCCAGGGGCAACCGGTTTCCGGATCCCTGAGGCGATTCATCATATAGAGCAGCTTATCCATACTGCTCTTATCGTTTAATGAATGTTCAGCCGACGTCGGATCAGTCATGTCCGCTCCTTGCGGTTACGAACGGCCTGAATAACATTGGACAGCTGATCAATTTTTGTCAGTGTCGTACTTAACTGCTGCAAACTGGTCACTTCCACAGTAAGCACCATGGTCGCCGTGTTTTCTTCCTTGCTGGTACGGGTCAGCAGAGACACCACATTCACTTTTTCGTTGGCTAACACCGTAGTGATATCACGAATCAGACCTGAACGATCATAAGCGGTAACCCGCACTTCAACCGGATAGGCGTATTCGGGAGAATGTCCCCAGCTAACCTCAATCAGACGTTCCGGTTCTGTTTCCTGAAGATTCAGCGCATTACTGCAGTCTTCCCGGTGAATAGTAACGCCACGACCAACAGTGATATAGCCGATAATGGAATCACCCGGCACCGGATGACAGCAACCCGCCATTTGCGTCAACAGATTACCAACACCATCAATAGTAATAGTGCTATCCGACTGTTTTTCCTGACGAGGACGAGTCCGAACCTTGAACTCTTCCTCTTCCTCCGGTTCCATCTGACGTTGAGCCAGAGAGATCGCCTGAGTTACACGATAGTCGCCCGCACCGATAGCAGCGTACATGTCGTCCATTTCCTTGAACGGCGTGTTAGGCAGGAGCACAGGGAAATCAACGCCAACCAGCGCCAGACGTTTCAGCTCTGCGTCCAGCTGAGCTTTACCATCAATAATATTGGAGTCACGATCCTGCTTTTTCAGCCAGCTGGTAATCTTGGCTCTTGCTCTGTTCGTCGTGACATAACCCAGATCCGGGTTCAACCAGTCACGGCTTGGATGAGCATTAGGTGAAGTAAGAATTTCCACCTGATCACCGGTTTTAAGGGTATGGTTCAGCGGAACGATACGGCCTGCAACCTTGGCTCCGCGACACTTCTGCCCAACTTCCGAGTGAATACGGAAAGCAAAATCAATCGGCGTTGCGCCCACAGCCAGATCGACAACGTGACCAGCCTTGGTAAAGACATAAATACGATCCGGCTCAATATCGGTACGCCACTCTTCGGCAATACCACCAAGATCGCCCAGCTCTTCATGCCATTCCATGACGTTACGAAGCCAGTTCAGTTTCTCTTCGTAGCTGTCACTCTTGGTATTAACGTCAGTGCCCTTGTACTTCCAGTGCGCACAAACACCCAGCTCGGCTTCTTCGTGCATATTCTCAGTACGAATCTGCACTTCCAGCGTTTTACCCTCAGGGCCAAACACGGCAGTGTGAAGAGAGCGATAGCCGTTTTCTTTTGGGGTCGCTACATAGTCATCAAATTCCTGGGGAATATGATTGTAGAGCGAATGAACAACACCCAGCGCCGCATAACAATCACGGACTTCTTTGGTGATAACCCGAAAAGCTCGGATATCATAAAGGTCACGAAAATCCAGCCCCTTGCGCTTCATTTTGCGCCAGATACTGTAGATGTGCTTGGCGCGACCGTAGACCTGACCGTCAATATTGGCTTCTGCCATTGAGGCCTTAAGCTGCTCCACCACGCCATCGATATATTGGGTTCGGTCTGTCCGCTTTTCGTCGAGCAGGCGGGCTATCTTTTTATAGTCCTGAGGGTTCAGGTAGCGGAAAGACAGATCTTCCAGTTCCCACTTGATATAACCAATGCCCAGACGGTGTGCCAATGGCGCATAGATTTCAAAGACTTCCCGCGCAACACGACGACGCTTGTCTTTATCCGCATCTTTCAAGGCACGAATAGCGCAGGTACGCTCTGCCAGTTTCAACAGTGCTACTCGAACATCGTCGATAATGGACACCAGCATCTTACGGACTTTTTCCAGCTGATCCTGTGACTGATCCAATACATTGGTGCGGGCCGGGTTCAGCAGGGTACTGATGGCAGCCATGCCCTGAACGTCTTTGATCAGGTGAGCAACGGTACCGCCAAACTGCTCTTCTACAGTTTTCATGGGCAGCTTGCGTTCACGCACAGCGCGATAAAGCGCCGCAGCCACCAGTGAATCAGAGTCCAACTTCAGCTCAGCCAGTATCTCAACCATCTCCAAACCGGTACGGAAACAGCCAGGCCCGGTTGGCCAGACGGTTTCAGCCTGCAGCCTGGCTTCATCTTCTACATGCTGGCTCAATTCACAGGCTTTACGCAGACGGTCGGTATCAGTGACACCAAAAGAGTCCGAAAGCCGCTGTAACCAGGCCTTCAGATCGACGGAACCGTCGTAACGTATGGGGTGATCTTCTCTTACCTTAACCATGTAAGCTTTCCATTCTCAAATACCTTTAGCATCCATTCCGGCTGATAACCATGTCAGCAACCAACAATGAGCGCTGATCGAGATCCTGTAACTTGCAAAAATCATGACAGCTCCATCACTCTCGGTTTAGAAGCCAGTCATGATCAAAAAACAACCTGAGCTGATAATGGGTAAAACGGTTAGGTTAATACCTTCAGCCTTTAATGAACAGTGCCATGGACTCAACGTGACCGGTCTGGGGAAACATATCCATCACCCCCAGCCTTTGCAGTTTGTAGCCCTGCTCTGCCAGTACACCTGCATCCCGAGCCAGAGTGGCAGGGTTACAAGAGATATAGAGTACTTTATCGGGTATCCGATCGGCCATCTGCTCTATGATCTCTTTAGCACCCGCCCTTGGTGGATCCAGTACCAGTGCATCATATTGGTTCAGCAACCAGTCATTGCCTTTTTTACTGCCCTCAATCAGTGCAGCCAGGTCAGCCTGATAAAACGCTGTGTTTTCGATAGCATTCAGGCTGGCATTAAAGGCTGCTCGCTCAACCGAGGCAGTGCTGCCTTCTACACCCACTACATGACCCGCTTTACGAGCCATAGCCAGTGTGAAGTTGCCCAGCCCGCAGAACAGGTCCAATACCTTGTCAGACGCTTTCAGCTCCAGCCAGTCAACGGCCTGAAGAATCATCTGACGGTTGATTTGCCAGTTAACTTGAGTGAAGTCCACAGGGCGGAACTGAAGTTTTAAATCAAATTCAGGCAGGGTGTTATAGAGCCAGGGATCATCAGACGGTGAGTAAAGGCAGCTGATGTGATCAGGTTGTGGCTGAAGATAGAACGGCAGCTGCTGATCCTTAGCGAAGGTAGCCAGCTTACCCTGATCCTCAGCAGAAAGAGGCTTTATATGCCTGAACAGTACCGCTCTGCCACTGTCTGCCTGTATCAGCTCTACATGACTGACGGCTGTTTTCTTATCCAGTGTCTGCAATAAACTCTTAATTAGAGGCAGTAATGGCTGTAAAGGTTCCACCAGTACCGGACATTCCCTGATATCAATAATCTGCTTGCTCTGCTGCTGTCGGAAACCGAATTGCAGCTGATTATTACGCCAGATCATGGAGAGTCGACAACGATGACGATAGCCATAAGGCGTGGAAACCAGAGGATCAGACAAGGTTGCCGGTGTCAGACTTGAGAAACGGCGCAACTGATCGAGAACAATGCTCTGTTTACCCTGCAGCTGTCCCTCGTGACTCCAGTATTGAAGGCTGCAACCGCCACACTGCTTAAAATGGGGACACGGAGGCTCAACCCTGTCAGTTGAAGGTTGCTCGACCGAAACAACTTCGGCACTGGTAAAGCGGCGTTTATCTTCAGTGACTCGAATCGACACTTTTTCCTGAGGCAGAGCACCACTGATAAAAATGGTTTTACCGTGCTGTTTAGCCAGTCCACGACCGTCGTGGGAGAGCCCATGCACTTCAACTCCTCCAACGACTCCTTTTACTACCCCTCCTACTACGCGGCTCTTGCCTGGAGAAGTTCTTCTGGATCGCATGCAGATGTGTCCTTTACTGGAAAGCGCTGTTGCCAGAAGCTCTCTGACAACAGTGAAAAATATGGCGGGGAATTATAACCTGCAGAAGTTCAGAATCCAGCGTTCTTTAACTGGACTCTGACTGTGACTTAACCGTTAAAAACACCTGTAGACAGATAGCGATCACCACGATCACAGATAATGCAGACGATGGTCGCATTCTCTACTTCTTCAGACAGCCTCAGGGCTCCAGCTACAGCACCACCAGAAGAGACACCACAGAAAATACCTTCCTGTCGCGCCAGAGCTTTCATGGTCTCTTCCGCTTCTTCCTGACCGATGTCCAGGACACGATCAACACGACTGCTATCGAAAATCTCCGGCAGGTATTCTTTCGGCCAACGACGTATGCCCGGAATACTGGCACCATCAGCGGGCTGAAGTCCGACAATCTCGATATCCGAATTCTGCTCTTTGAGGTACCGGGACGTGCCCATAATAGTACCTGTCGTCCCCATGGAACTGACAAAATGCGTCACACGACCTTTCGTCTGTTGCCAGATTTCAGGCCCTGTGCCTTTATAATGTGAAAGAGGGTTATCCTGATTGGCGAACTGATTAAGCACCTTACCTTCACCGGCTTCCTGCAGTTCAAGAGCCAGATCTCTCGCGCCTTCCATACCGGATTCCTTGGTCACCAGTTTTAGCTCTGCACCATAGGCTGTCATAGCCGCACGACGCTCTTCACTCATGTGATCAGGCATGATCAAAATCATGCGATAGCCTTTGATCGCAGCCGCCATGGCCAAAGCAATACCGGTATTGCCGGAAGTGGCTTCGATCAGGGTATCTCCGGGCTGAATACGACCACTGGCTTCCGCTTCAATTATCATGGACAAGGCGGGCCGGTCTTTGACAGAACCTGCCGGGTTATTACCTTCCAGCTTCAGAAGAATGGTATTACTGCTGTTCGAGGCAAGACGCTGCAACCGCACAACCGGAGTGTTACCGATCAGGGCTTCAATAGTAGGGTAATCCGTCATGTACTTATAACCAGAACTTCCAAAAGACGTGTTTAACTCTTATTATCTCCAAGGATAAAGGATTGCCCTCTTCTCTGCACAGTTAATACTATGAAAAACACCACACAGGCGGTTAAGCGCCGGATCATGTTACTGGCCTACCTGCCTGGCGCATTGATCTCGATTATGATGTGCAGCTTGTATCTGTGCGCCCGTTTTGCCGAACTGGATCAGAACCTTGCCAGCAAGGCAGAAGATACTGCCCAGCGAATGGCGACTCTGGTCGTTTTCACCATGGAAACCGGCTTTAAAGACAGTACTCAGGATCTTGCCAGCCAACTACTGGAAGACAGTGAAATTCGCGCTGTTAACCTGCTGGATGAAAAAGGGCTTGAGTGCCTGCATGCTGGCCCTAAAATGCTGTCTATTACTGGTGACCAACCACTGCCGGAACGAATTAGCATTTACTCCGGTGAAAACTCGTTACGAGCTATTGCGCCTGTCATCAACACCAGTTCAGGCTCTGTCAATATTACTGGCTGGGTGCAGGTAGAGCTGACTTATGCTGAAATAAGGCTGCAAAAGTACCGTGCCATGTTGCTGGCAATTCTCGCATTAACCTTTACTCTGGTCCTGGCCTATTCCCTCTGCCTGAAACTCTGTCGTTATATTCTCTCGCCACTGGCAGACATTACCCAGAATATTCGGGAAATAGATCTGTCCGGACTTGAAAGCACTCAGCTCAACAGCAATTCCGAGCAGCTTTACTCAGGCCTCGAAAACGCGATTAACCTGATGCTGGCACGAATCTCACAATCCTGGTACGACCTGCAACGCAACATTGATC
Organism: Endozoicomonas sp. OPT23; assembly: GCF_009653635.1. Classification (GTDB taxonomy): domain Bacteria; phylum Pseudomonadota; class Gammaproteobacteria; order Pseudomonadales; family Endozoicomonadaceae; genus Endozoicomonas_A. The sequence continues at coordinate 217,885 of NZ_PPFD01000007.1, forward strand.
TTTCGACAGAAGAACTTCAGGAAACACTGGAAACCATTGAAGTTCAGAACGTAGAACTGGACCTTGCCAGAAAAGAGGCTCAGGAGGCCAGTCGAAGCAAGAGTGAATTTCTGGCCAATATGAGCCACGAAATCAGAACACCACTGAATGGTATATCCGGTTACACCAACTTACTGCTTGAGTCTGATTTAAAACCTCAGCAGCGGGATTATATGAGTACCATCGAGAAATCAGCCCAGGGGCTGATGACCATGCTCAATGATATTCTTGATTTTTCCCGTATCGAAGCCGGCAAGCTGGAACTTGATAATCAACGAGTCTGCCTGCGGGAAGTGATTGATGATTCACTGGCGATTATGGCACCCGCTGCTCATCAAAAATCTCTGGAACTGGTCAGTTTTTTCTACGAAGAAACCCCGGAAGAGATTCTTGCGGATAAGCAGCGTCTTTCCCAGATTCTGATCAACCTGGTCAGCAATGCCGTCAAGTTCACCAGCACAGGCAGTGTTGCCGTCAGGGTTATGCTCGAGAATACTGACGAGCATGGTATTCACACACTGAAGTTTACCGTTACCGATACCGGCACGGGTCTAACCCCCGAACAACACTCCCGTATTTTCAAAGCGTTTTCTCAAGCTGACTCAAGTCGTACTCGTCAAGCTGGCGGTACAGGTCTGGGGCTGGCTATCAGTAAAAGCCTCGTTGAACAGATGAACGGCGAAATCGGTCTGGATTCTGACCTGGGAAGAGGCTCGGTATTCTGGTTTACCATACGTACACGACTGGCCGACAGCAGTTCCGAGCACAAGCAATTAAAGGCCCCCTTCAAGCAAGTACTGCTCTGCGAACCCCAGGAACTGACACGTCTCTCTATCGGTCATCAGCTCCAGCACCTGGGTTTACAAATCAACCAGTTTGATCATTTCACCAGCCTTGAAAGCCACGTTCAGAAGAACACGACGCCTCAGCTGATCTTGTTAGGCCAGGGTGAGGAAAACCTGATCCAGACCTTAAGCCAGGCAAAGAGCATGAGTCAGGCGTGCCCAATCCTTGTTTTAGCTCTTGCCCACGAGCACAATCATTACCCGGAAAGCCTGCCAGACAATGTTCACCCATTATTAAAACCACTGTCGTTTAATAAACTGAAGAGAACTCTCGAACAGCTATCCAGTCACAAGCAGGTTCAGACAGTCGCTGCCAATCTCCCGGTTAACTATCAGTTCACCAAAAAACTGGAGATACTGGCAGTAGACGACCACCCGGTAAACCTTAAACTGCTGGCAACCATTCTCAACAACCTGGAATTATCCGTCAGTACCGCCAGCGATGGTTTCCAGGCACTGGAACTGTGTAAATCAAAACAGTTTGACCTGATTCTGATGGACGTACAGATGCCGGGCAAAGATGGTCTGAAAACCACTCAGGAAATACGCCAGATCAACAATGTTTACGCCAAAACCCCGGTTATAGCCATTACTGCCCACGCACTGCCCGAAGAGCGCAAGCAGATTCTGCAAAGTGGCATGGATGACTATATGACCAAGCCGGTTAACAAAAAACAACTGATCAATACCATCAGCCACTGGACAGGCAGCCGGATTGAAAATCAGAATCAGTCCCAGATAAAAAACCTTTCAACGGATAAATCGAGTCCTATTGATCTTGCCGCAAGCATTAAGCTGACAGGAGGCAATCGTGAACTGGCAGAAGAAATGCTGGGTATGATGCTCAGTGCTTTGCCTGATGACTTACGAATCATTACCGGAAGTTTTCAGGAGGGAGATCAAAAAGCATTATTAGAGCGGGTTCATCGATTGCATGGAGCCTGCCAATATTGTGCAGCTCCTGAATTAAAGCAGGCCTGTTACACGCTGGAAAACAGTCTCAAGAAGGTCGATAGCCTTAACTCACCTGCACTTCAGCAACAGGTAAAAAAGGTGGCTAAAGCCATAATTCGACTCATCGAATGGCAAAAAAAGCGCAGCGACAAAGCCAGAAAAGATCAGCCAGAACTGACTGGATAAAGGTAGCGACGGGTATTTATTTCAACCTGCTTCATTTAAACGAATGAGCTGGACTATAAATACCCGTTTTTTTACAGCGTGATCAGTTTATTTCAAGCACGACAAAAGCGACAGCAGAGTCAACCTCATCAGAAAGACTCAAGTGAATCGCTGAGATCCCACGCTCTTCCTGCAAAGCTCCAGCATTACCAAGAAAAGTCATCAAAGGAGCACCCGCTTCATTATTGCTCACCTCCAGATCCTGAAAGCTTACCTTACCGATCCCAGTCCCCAATGCTTTTGAAGCGGCCTCTTTGGCAGCGAATCGCTTGGCCAGCCATGAGGCTTTTAAACCTGACTGTTCAAACGTCTGCATTTCTGTTTCTGTCAGAATTCGACGAGCAAAACGCTCGCCGGATCGATCCAGCGCTTTCTGGATACGATCAATCCTGACGATATCAGTACCAATGCCCGCAATCATCGCTTCTCGGCAGCTCCAAGCATCAGAGCTTTCATCTCTTTTACCGCGTCTTTCAAGCCAGTAAAGAGTGCTCGCGCAATAATTGAATGACCGATATTCAATTCATTAATACCAGAAATAGCTGCAATAGGTTCAACGTTTTGATAATTCAGGCCATGACCTGCATTCACAATTAAACCTTTTGACAGGGCAAACTCTGTGGCTTGTTTAAGGCGATCCAGCTCGTACTGATATTGCTCTGCGGTCTCCGCTTCAGCATAAGCACCGGTGTGTAGTTCAATAACGGGAGCACCTGCCTCAACTGCTGCTGCAATCTGCTCCTGATCAGGATCAATAAACAGCGATACTTCAGAGCCCGCTTCCGCTAAACGCTCACAGGCGTTCTTGATAGAAGGCAGTTGACCTGCAACATTAAGACCGCCCTCTGTGGTCAGCTCTTCACGCTTTTCCGGCACCAGACAGACTGCATGAGGTTTTACTTCTTCAGCAATGGCCAGCATTTCTTCAGTGACCGCCATTTCGAGATTCATTCGAGTCTGCAGAACATCACTCAATATGATGACATCACGATCCTGAATATGACGGCGATCTTCCCGCAAGTGCAGAGTAATACCATCCGCACCCGCCTGCTCAGCTTCAATAGCCGCCTGCACCGGATCAGGATAATCAATGCCACGAGCCTGTCGTACCGTAGCAATATGGTCGATGTTCACACCCAGCAGGATTCTTTTATGAGGAATCATGACGCTGACTTCTCCTTGGAGCTCGCCCGGAATAGCTCCCGGCTTTTGAATGGTTTATTGCCCACCAAAGGCAGCAAAGCCCGACGGGTAAATTGTTTATAGCCCTGAAAGTATTCAGGCTGGCTAAAGTCCCTGTTAGCCAGAGCCAGCAATAATGCACCAGAAAAACAACTTTCTGTAGCTGCATTTTTATACACTGGCAACAGTCCCCGATTAGGACTGAATCTGTAAAAGCAATCCGCAGCCAATGGAACGCCATCGGCAGCGCTATGCCCAAGGTCTGGCAGATAACCAGTAACCTCAAGTAGTTCCAGCTCAAAAAGCCTCAACACAGGTTCCAGCTGACTGGCTTGCGAGAGCTTATCGAGAATCCACTCATAAAGCTCAAATAAACCATCAAGCTGCTGGCCAGGAAGAACCGCTCTTAACATCAGCTCATTAAGATAAAAACCACAATAAAGCGCTTTACCTGTTAGTTGAACTGAGCGGGATAATTCACTGGAAGTTTGTGACTTCAACTCTCCCCTGCCCCGCCAGCTGACCAGTGAGGAGGTAAAAGGTTGAATTAAATGAGCGGAACGGGAACGTGTTTTGCGAACACCCTGAACGACCATCGCCACACGACCATGATCTTTCACCAGATATTCTGCAATCACTGAGCGCTCCTTGTAAGGTCTGCTGTGCAGCAACCAGGCTGCGCTCAGTGTAGTCATCAGCTGAAATCGTATCCCAGGCTTTTCAGGGCACGATCATCATCAGACCAGCCACCTTTAACCTTGACCCAGAGATTCAGCATGATCTTGGAATCAAACATCTTCTCCATATCAAGACGGGCATCCTGACCAATCTGTCTCAAGCGAGAGCCTTTATCTCCAATCACAATAGCTTTCTGACTTGGACGTTCAACCAGAATCACTGCACTGATGGTCAGCAATGGACCTTTCGGACGCATTTCGTGCTGGAACTCTTCCACTTCAACGGTCATTTCATAAGGCAGCTCATCACCCAGCTGACGCATGATTTTCTCACGCACCAGTTCAGCCGCCATAAAGCGGGAGCTGCGGTCAGTGATCTGATCTTCCGGGAAGAAGTGAATACCTTCCGGCATCAGATCATCAATCAGAACTTCCAATTCTTTCAGATTGTGACCATTCAGAGCAGACAGAGGCATGATAGCTTTAAAGTCACGTTTGGCGGCAATTTCCTGCAGAAACGGCATCATTTCAGCTTTGTCCTGAACACGGTCTACCTTGTTCAGTGCCAGAATAACCGGGCATTTCAAATGACTGAGTTTATTCAGAACCAGCTGATCTTCTTCCGTCCACTGCAGACGATCAATCACAAAGACCACTGCATCAATACCGGTCAGGGCACTGGTGGCAGCACGGTTCATGTAGCGGTTAATGGCACGCTTTTCGACCTTGTGCATACCCGGAGTATCTACAAAGATCGTCTGGGTATTGTTTTCAGTCTTGATACCCAGCACCTGGTGGCGGGTAGTCTGCGGACGTCGTGAAGTGATCGACAGCTTCTGACCCAGAATATGGTTCAGCAGGGTCGATTTGCCGACATTAGGACGGCCGACAATCGCGACATAGCCACAACGGGTAACATCGGAGGTTTCAGATACTTCTGCGTTCATGCACTCTCTACTCCGAGCTTTTCCAAAGCAAAACGGGCGGCCTGTTGTTCGGCGCCACGACGACTTGAACCTTTGCCTTCAGCATTCAGTTCAGGGCTTTCCAATTCACAGATGACGGTAAACACCTGATCATGGGCATCACCTTCAATATGGGTGACCTGATACTTGGGTAATGGGTTCTGCCTCGACTGCAGGAACTCCTGCAAGCGGGTTTTCGGATCCTTGTTCTGGTTGTCGGTTGCAGACAAACCAGCCAAGCGATCGGTAAACCAGCTGCGAATTCGTTCGCGGCAAACTTCCATTCCGGCATCAAGGTAGATAGCACCAATAATGGCTTCTACTGCGTCGGCAAGTATGGATTCACGACGAAAACCACCGCTCTTGAGTTCACCAGAACCAAGGCGCAGGCAATCGCTCAATACAAACTCACGACCAATTTCAGCCAGAGTAACACCGCGTACCATACGGGCTCGCAAGCGACTCAACTGGCCTTCTCGGGCTTCAGGAAATTGCTCAAACAGAGCTTCGGCAATCACAAAGTTCACAATCGAATCGCCGAGAAATTCCAGACGTTCATTATTGCGACTGCCGCAGCTGCGATGGGTCAGAGCCAGCTCAAGCCGGCTGCGATCTTTAAAGGTGTAGCCCAGCCGCTTTTCGAGGCGGGCAAGTTCATCAGTCTTCACTGAGATTCAGCATTCCAGTAATGTTTAAAAGTTAAAACAAGATCTACGTTGTACATCAGGTGCATACGACGTTCGTAGTTGATATCGACGCTCACACCGTCCTTACGGTCCCGGGTTATTTTCAGTTCATCCCGGCTTAAATCAATTCGATTGGTGCTCAAACCCTTCTGCACCCACTCACGCACTTCCGAGCGGGAAGCCTCAGAGATGCCGGGGCGGTTATCCAGGGATTTAAGCACCTTGGCTACTGCGTAATCATCAAGATAAACAGGGCTCATTTTCATGCCCAGCATTACGACAAAACCGAGTACCAGTATAGTTACCAGCAAACCCAGAGTGGATAATCCTTTCTGTTTTCGCAAAGCCATTTGCCTGCTCCCTTTATTCGCTCTGTATCTTAAACAGCAAAACCACTTACTGCTCTGTGGATAGAGCTGAAAGTGGTTTTCTGATTGCCCGAAACCATACGGGCAACGTCTCGTTATCAGGTTACTCTATTGTGCCATTATTTTTAAAGTTGGGAATCTGTTTCCAGCTTGGCCAGTGCATCCAGATATAAACCGCTTTACCAACAATATTTTTCTCAGGGACTAAGCCCCAATAACGGCTGTCATTGGAATGATCACGGTTATCACCCATCATAAAGTAGTAACCTTCAGGAATCATCCAGCTGCCTTCAGCATCACGACGCAGCAAACCATTATCCTTGCGGATGGTATGAACCTTGCCATCGATGGTTTCATTAAACAGCTTGTAGCTGCCCGAACTGTCTCTTAGCTGGGCAGTAAACTCTTCTTTAACAGGCTCACCATTAATCACCAGCTGCTTGTTCTTGTAGCTGATGCGATCACCTGGCACACCAATAACCCGCTTGATGAAATTGATGTTCGGATTTCTTGGTTCCTTGAACACCATAACATCACCAGGCTTCGGGTCATTCACCGATACAACCTTGGTACCCAGCACTGGCAGACGAAGACCGTAGTCGTATTTATTCACCAGAATAAAATCGCCAATCTGCAAGGTTGGAATCATCGAACCGGATGGAATCTGGAAAGGTTCAAACAGGAAAGAACGCAGCACCAGCACCAGCGCTAATACAGGAAAAACCGACTTGGCGGTTTCAACAATACCTAGCTCACGTTCAAGACTGTCGGCAGCACCCTGATCAAATGACTGTCCGGCACCTGACTTATAGGTAGCAACCGCCGCACGACGCTTTGGCTTCAGTACCAGTCGGTCAAACAGTGCTATCAGGCCGGTAATCAATACCGCAAGCACCAACAGCAAAGGAAAATTAATATCCATAGTTGTTTGTTCTCGAATCTGTTTTCAGTTTACCTGTTATTAGATTACGAGCCGGTTGATACCAGCCCGCAGTCAAAGGGTAAATCCATTCACCTGTTGAATTACTTATCAACCTTCAGTACAGCCAGGAAAGCTTCCTGTGGAATTTCCACACGACCCACCTGTTTCATACGCTTCTTACCCGCTTTCTGCTTTTCCAGCAGTTTACGTTTACGGGAAGCATCACCACCGTAACACTTCGCAGTTACATTCTTACGAAGGGCTTTAACTGTGGTACGGGCACAGATCTGTCCACCAATGGCCGCCTGAATGGCAACATCAAACATCTGACGTGGAATAATCTCTTTCATTTTCTCTGCCAGTGAACGGCCACGGCTGATCGCGTGATCACGGTGAGTAATCAGTGCCAGAGCATCGACCTTTTCACCGTTGATCAGTACATCCAGCTTCGCCATATTGGCTGCCTGAAAACGATCAAAACTGTAATCCAGAGAAGCAAAACCACGGCTAACCGACTTCAGGCGATCAAAGAAATCCAGTACTACTTCGTTCATTGGCATATCATAGGTGATAGCCACCTGACTGCCAGTAAACTGCATATCCTTCTGAACACCACGCCGCTCAACACACAGGGTAATAACATTACCCAGATATTCCTGAGGTACCAGAATGTTAGCCTGAACAATCGGCTCACGAACTTCTTCATAGGTCGATGGATCTGGCAGGCGTGACGGGTTATCCACCTCAATCACATCACCGTTCTTCAATTCGACTTCGTAAATTACCGTTGGAGCTGTAGTAATCAGATCAAGGTCGTACTCACGCTCCAGTCGTTCCTGAATGATCTCCATGTGCAGCATACCAAGGAAACCACAGCGGAAACCAAAGCCCAGCGCATCACTACTTTCTGGTTCATAGAACAGGGAAGCATCGTTCAGGCTAAGCTTTTCCAGCGCTTCACGGAAGTTCTCGAAGTCATCGGAACTTACCGGGAACAGACCGGCATAAACCTGCGGTTTAACCTTTTGAAATCCTGGCAGCACATCAACATCAGGCGTCTTTGCGCGAGTCAGCGTATCACCGACTGGAGCACCATGAATGTCCTTGATACCAGCGATAACATAACCCACTTCACCCGCTTTCAGCTCACCGGTAGCATTCATTTTTGGGGTAAAGATACCCACATTATCGACGCCATAGGTCAGGCCGGTGGATTTCACCAGAATCTTGTCACCCTTACGCAGAGAACCATTCTTGACACGAACCAGGGAAACAATGCCAAGGTAGTTATCAAACCAGGAGTCGATGATCAGCGCCTGAAGATCACCTTCAATATCACCTTCCGGTGCCGGTATGGTTTCAATCAGTCGGTTCAGAACATCCTCAATACCGAGACCGCTCTTTGCTGAACAGCGAACCGCATCATGGGCATCAATACCAATAATTTCTTCAATTTCCTGGGCAACGCGCTCCGGCTCTGCCTGCGGCAGATCCATCTTGTTGAGCACAGGCATTACTTCCAGACCCTGTTCGATGGCGGTATAGCAGTTGGCTACGGATTGGGCTTCAACACCCTGAGCCGCATCCACCACCAGCAGTGCGCCTTCACAGGCAGACAGGGAACGAGACACTTCATAGGAAAAGTCTACGTGTCCCGGAGTATCGATAAAGTTCAGCTGGTAGATTTTACCGTCATTGGCTTTATAGTCCAGAGTAACGCTCTGAGCCTTGATGGTAATGCCGCGCTCACGCTCAATGTCCATGGAATCCAGAACCTGAGCCTGCATCTCACGATCACTCAGACCTTCGCAGGTCTGGATAAAGCGGTCAGCAATAGTCGATTTGCCATGGTCGATATGGGCAATGATCGAAAAGTTACGGATATGACTTAAGTCGCTCACAATTATTTGCTTCACTACAAAAAAGTAGTCCCCGCTCAGAGATCAATCTCAGTTGCGGGGACATAGGTTCAATTGGCAGGTAGGTCGATTATCTGGTCAAAATCGCTGAGAACCTGCTGTAAATAAAAGAAATTCTACAGCATTCATCGCATCACTTCACCCCTGCCGGCAGCCCATCGCCTGAATAAGTGTATAAGACATACATACTTGAATAGTAAATGACTGTTTGACGCCTACGGTGGCCAAACAGCCCATAAATTCGTATGTCCGGGTACTGGTCTGGTTACTCACTCAGTCGAAACGAGATATAACCGGACTGACCACCTCGAATCACCCGCATGGAAATCGAGCGATTCTTCGGTAGGTCAGCTACAACCTTGCCGAATTCTTTGATGCTATCGACACGGGTATTGTTAAGATCAGTAATAACATCACCCTGGCGCAAGCCAATATTTCGTCCAACACCGGAGGTAATACCTGTTACAACCACACCTTTGACATTTTCAGTCAAACGCAGCTTGTTACGATAATCGTCGTTCAGGTCTTCAGCCTGAATACCTAAGCGGTTTTTACCCTTGGTCTTCTGCTGGGGGCGCTCTGGAGTCTGACCCATTTCATCCGGCAGCTCACCGACTTCAACGTTAATAGTTTTTTTCTTGCCCTGACGAATCAGCACGATCTCGGCTTTATCACCTGGAGTAATAGTACCGATGGCCATAGGCAGAGTGCTGGAGCGGATGATCTCGCGACCATCAACCTTCACGATAATATCACCAGGCTGAAGCTTGGATTTGTCAGCCGGACCACCAGGTACAATTTGAGTAACCAGGGCACCCATAGGCTTGCCAAGATCAAAGGATTCTGCCAGATCACGATCGACTTCCTGAATACCCACACCCAGCCAACCACGAGTCACATGACCTTTTTCTTTCAGCTGTGCGACTGCCCACTCAACATGCTCGGCCGGAATTGCAAAGGAAAGCCCCATAAAGCCGCCGGAACGGGTAAAGATCTGGGAATTAATACCAATCACTTCGCCCTTCATATTAAACAGTGGCCCACCACTGTTACCGGGATTGATGGGGACATCAGTCTGAATAAAAGGCACATAAGCATCGCTTGGCAGACTTCTGTTCAGCGCGCTGACAATACCTTTGGTGATGGAGTACTCGAAGTTAAAGGGTGAACCGATCGCTGCAACCCATTCACCAGGTTTGATCTTTTCCGAGTTTCCCATTTTAACGACAGGCAGGCTGTTTTTAGTTTCAATCTTCAGCAGCGCAAGATCAGAGCGCTTGTCAGAACCAATCAACTCTGCCACCTTCTCACTGCGATCGTGAAGGCGAACAATAATTTTATCCGCACCTTCCACCACATGATTATTGGTCAGGATATAACCGTCTTTTGAAACAATAAAACCGGAACCTAAAGACGCTGGTTGCGGTTTACCGGAAGGCGCATCCGGCATTGGGATACCAAAATAGCGGCGGAAAATTTCAGGAATTTCTTCACCACCAGGACCATACATCTGAGCCCCCCTGCTTTTGGGGGACGCCAAAGTACTGATGTTCACCACAGCCGGTGAGTTATCTTCAAACAGCTGAGCAAAATTGGGCAGCTCACTGGCGGCACTGGCCAGCTGAAGGGTCATAAACGACATCGCCAGTAAGCTAAAAAAGCTTCTGAAGAGAAAGTTAATTCTGTTCATAAAAGTGACTTCTCCTTACATTCCTCAACATGTGCACGAATAGATCGAACTATGAATGAAAATAATAGGTTTAGCGGATTGTTGGAATTATTAATTAATCGTCAGACAGACCAGGACTGATGAACCGGAATCAACTCAGGCTCATGTTGCTGAACCACCTGTCTGATGACTTTCACTTTACAGATATCACTGGCTTTGCCACCCAGGATTTTTGCAGGTACAAAACCAAGAGTCAGTCCAGCAAGGGCAGCAGGGATAGCCACCAACTCATGCATTCCAGATAGGTTAACACCCCAGATTGCCGCCATCATAAACAGCAGCGGCAAAAGATAGGCAAGCACCGACGCTTTCATCAGAGCAGCTTCGGGAATACCAACAACGACGGAAGAACCTTCAACAAGATTCAGTGCACTGGTTGCTCTGATATAGGAATGTGTGTTTTTGGTGCGATACTTATCAGCCAGATGTTGACCACAACCATTTTTAGCACTGCAGCTGGAACAAGTGGATTTACGTTCAGTTTCAATCCAGACCGTACCCTCTTCAACAGCCACTACCCGGCCCTGCTCTTCTATCATTTAGTTGCCTGTGTTTGCTTCTGCTCTTCTGGCCGTACTGAAACTGCAATACGCTCGGCCGTTCCCAGAGGAATCTCACCAACAACAGTTACATGAAAGAAACTATTGTCACTCCTGAACACTTTTGAAACCGCTGCCATACTGCCAATTTGCTCGGTCGCCTGACTCAACACTCTGGTTTCATCGGGCTCGACAAATATTGAAAAGCTGGCCAGTCCATCCGAGTAGTTTACTGCATCAACAGTCTGGTCACTGACCGGTGATTTTCTACGACTCTGGCTTCTTAAGCTAAAGCCATCAGGAATCCAACCGGATTTCCAGCTCCACCCTGCCGGTTTCCTGTTATCCTCATCGGTCAATTTTACCAGCTTTTCATTGACCGAAGCAGCCTTGACCGCTTTCATCTGGGTTAATTCAGTTTCAGAAAGCTTCTCTGGAAACTCCAGATCCGTAAATTGAATTCGTTCCATGATTCGACCATCACTATCGACCATCACCGACTTAAGCATTAACCCTGTACGACGATCCAGCCATAACTGGTAACCATGACGATGTCTGTCTGTAGGAATGACCAGTAACTGCACTGCTTCACGATTGGCAATTCGATCCAGAGAGGCTGGTTTCAGATCATAAAACTTTCTGAACTCTTTACCCGTGAAACGCCCCACCATGGGCATCAAGGATTCGTGTTCGAAACGGGTTGGTTCTCTGCCTGCAGTGGCAAAGACAATTTCTTTACCACGACGAATCATTTCTCTGGGTAAACCGTCCTGATAGCGAATACGTTCAAGCTCCCGCTGAGAGTCTTTCTCAGTTTCACGGGTATGAATAATGTTCAGGGTTTCCAGATTAGCACCTTGTTGGTAAACAAAGTGTCCACGATAGGTAAGATTTCTGGTGGCATCAGACATGGCTTCAAGCCACTGCTCGGGCGTATCAGCCTGACTGGTTGCCGATGCCTGACCGGCAACCAGAAAAAAACTGAAAAAGATAGATGCGAGAGTCCTTCCGGCTTTGGGTATTCCCTTCATAAAAATCACTGGGTCTCAAAAGTAGTCAGTCGTGCAAATGGTAAACTGGCCTGCCCCGAGTACATGGTACTGAGTTCAGCGTGCTGAAGTGCATAAGCTCTGAACCGTTCTCTAATCGCCCGGGTTGCTACGTCCTGAGCTTGCGCTAACTGCTCAGAAGAAATACTGGAATGCTGTTTGGAGTTATAACCGGCCTGAATAGAGGACGCTCCATAACCGCCAGGCTTAACCTGAAAGGGCTGATACAGTGTTGACTGACTGCCAGCATCGGCCAGGTATTCAGCGCCAGGTTCCGCATTGTATTGCTTAACCCCCAGAATTACCGCAAAGGTAACAGATGCAGCTACAGCTACCTGTCCGGTACGTTCCCAGAAACGGTTAAACAGGGTGACAACTTTACTGTCCGCTTTTTCTGACACAGTCGAATGATTGGTGTCCGTGCTGACAGTCTCATCTTTCAGCTGTTCACGAATACCTGCGGAGAGATCGATACTCATAAAGCCAGTAGCTTCATGGCGAATCATATCGCCTGCCATCTGGTATCGCCTTGCTGTATCTCTCAACTCGTCATCGTTACCGAGCCTGTCGAGCACACGCCTCATTTCCAGCTCACTGGCCTCTCCATCCATTGCAGCGGATAGAGATTCCCTGAGCCGTTCTTCGGCATGATTGTGAGATGACTTCTCACTCATAGGCATACCTCTGGTTTCTATTCGTCCGGCTTATATAAAGATACCGGTTATTGAAAACTGATCAGCCACGACGCAACAGTGGCTCAACCTCTTTGTCGATAGCTTCCCTGGCACGGAAGATTCGCGATCTTACGGTACCCACCGGGCAATCCATCACATTGGCAATCTCGTCGTAGCTGAGCCCATCAAACTCTCTCAGCATGACCGCAGTACGCAGTTCATCGGGCAGGCGTCGAATAACATCGTGAATGACGCGCTCGATTTCATCGCGGTACAGATTACGTTCAGGGGTGTCGACCACTCTCAATGAGGCAGCGGAATCCAGAAAATCGGCATCGTGTACATCTATGTCAGACTCTGGAAGCTTTCTGCCCTTTGATACCAGGTGGTTCTTGGCAGTATTGACAGCGATTCGATACAACCAGGTATAGAATGAACTGTCTCCCCTAAACTTCTCTATGGCTCTGAAAGCCTTAATAAAAGCTTCCTGAGCGACATCCTGTACTTCCTGATAGTCAGATACATAACTGCCTACCAGACCAAGAATGCGATGTTGGTACTTGATCACCAGCAGATCAAAGGCTTGCTTGTCACCTTTCTGCACGCGCTCAACAAGATGCTGGTCCGACTGTGGATGCTCTACCATGGGAGCTCCCTCCCCTCACTACTGGCACGCAAACCCACCTCGGAATGAGCAGCTGCTAGACTGTTACGGCGCTTGATGCCTCCGTTACAGCTTACAATGCTCTCCTGACAGCTTTTGTCAGCGGCGCAAATTCTTTCTGCATTTATATAGACCATGTCTTGGCCAAAAAGTTCCCGAACGTTTTGAAAAAATTATTACAGCCTTACTGAAAACTGATTCGGATCATCACAGCGTACTATAGTGCTGGCCATAAATTCTATATACTTGGCCGCATTTCCCGATGTTTGGATCACCTGTGAAGAACGATCTTCGTAGCAACCATCGGCAAACCATTGTATGGCTTTAGCAGTGTAGCGAAACTCGAAAGAAAGAAAGCTCGCTATCGCCAAAGTGCCGTACATTCAGACAGAGTCCAGCCAATCGCCTGTTCTAACTCACATCCAAGAAGATTATGTGAGCAGTCGCTTGTCTGGCCAGACAGGAGCAGTGAAAACTAAATGCTTCAGCACCATCAGTATGACGCAGTAATTATTGGCAGCGGTGCCGCAGGCCTGACTCTTGCCCTTCATCTTAACTCCAGCTTAAGGGTAGCCGTGCTCAGCAAGGGCTACCTTTCTGCCGGCTCCACTTATGGCGCTCAAGGTGGTGTAGCCGCTGTTCTTGACCAGACCAAAGACAGCCCACACCAGCATATTAAGGACACCTTGATTGCAGGTGCCGGGCTCTGTCGAAAAGAAGCCGTAGAACATATTGTCGAACACGGTCAGGAAAGCATTCAATGGTTGATTGATCAGGGCGTACCCTTTACGCCTGATCAGGATTCATCCGGATTTGAATTTCATCTGACCCGTGAAGGCGGCCATTCTGAACGACGAATTATCCACGCCGCCGACGCAACCGGGCGCGCCATTTCTGAAACACTGGTTGCCAGAGCACGGCAGGCCAGTAACATCGACCTGTACGAACACCATCTGGCAATAGATTTGATTACCGCCCAAAAACTGGGCTTACCTGAACAATACTGTGCAGGTCTGTATGCTCTTGATATCAAATCTGATCAGGTCAAAGTATTCAAAGGCAACAACACCATTATTGCTACTGGTGGTGCCAGCAAGGCTTACCTGTTTACCAGCAACACCGACGGGGCCAGCGGTGACGGCATTGCCATGGCATGGCGTTCAGGCTGCCGTGTAGCCAATATGGAATTCAATCAATTCCATCCTACTGGTCTTTATCACCCTAAAGCTAAATCCTTCCTTATTTCTGAAGCGGTCAGAGGTGAAGGTGGTCGTTTGGTCAGAGCCGATGGCAGTCAATTCATGAAAGACTATGACCATCGCGCCGAACTGGCACCCAGAGATATTGTTGCCAGAGCCATTGACCATGAGATGAAGAAACTCGGAGCAGATTGCCTGTTCCTGGACATCAGCCATAAGCCTGCTGACTTTATCAAGTCACATTTCCCTATGATTCATGAGCGTTGCCTTGGCTATGGTATCGACATCACCAAAGAGCCTATTCCGGTGGTGCCTGCTGCTCACTACACCTGTGGTGGCGTTCTGGTAGACGAACAGGGACAGACCGATATTCCCGGCCTGTTTGCCATCGGCGAGTGTACATATACAGGGCTGCATGGTGCTAACCGTCTGGCCAGTAATTCATTACTGGAGTGCTTTGTTGCTGCCAGAAGCTGTGCCCAAAAGATCAACAGCGCCGCTAATCAAGAGACTGCTGTCATGGATATCCCTTGCTGGGATGACAGCCAGGTGTCTGATGCTGACGAGAATGTTGTTATCTCCCATAACTGGGACGAGCTGCGTCGATTTATGTGGGACTATGTTGGCATAGTTCGCACTAATAAACGCCTACAGCGTGCGAAGAACAGAGTTAACCTGCTGCAATATGAGATCAATGACTTCTATAATCACTTTAAAATCAGTAATGATTTGATTGAGTTGAGGAACCTCGCTCAGGTTTCCGAGCTGATTATCGACAGTGCGCTGGAGCGGAAAGAGTCGAGAGGTCTTCATTACAATGTAGATTACCCACTGACTGATGATGCCCCCGGGGAAACTGTGCTGACGCCTAAAAACTTCAATAAACAAGTGGCTCTGGATTTCACTCCACTAGGCTCGTAGCTGTCACGACCGTCTATTGATACTTTGAGGCAGTCATTTGACTGCCTTTTTTCTGTTCCCTTTCCAGCAGCAACCTCAGCCTTAACGCGTGCATAGATTCAGAGCTGTCTGAATCCGCAAACAAATTAATCCTCAGTCCACCTTTTCCCTTTTCATCCACAAAACCTAACGACATCAGTTCAGGCAATACCAGTCGCTCCCCCTTCAACCAGACTCTGTGCCAGCCATTGCCATAGAAAGCATGCCAAACCCCTTTGTGATATCGAACTGAAGTGATTGCACGGTAATGCTTCTTGCAAATTTCAGCAGAATAATAGTGCCTGCTACATACAGAAAGAATTAAAGAAGCTATCAGCTTCACAAACCATGGAGTACCCGACAACCAGACAGCCAGCAGGGCAAAAAAAGAAAGGAAAATAAAAAAAAGTAAGTGACGGACAGAGAAACCTGCCCGTACCTCAATCAACTGATCATTCGCTGACAAGTGTCTTTGGCAGGTTGCCACGGGCATGCCCCAAGACCAGATCAACCAGACGGCTGAGCTGCGGATCTTCCGGTCTGTTGTCACTCATAAACCAGCCAAACAGATCCGGATCTTCACAATCAATCAGCTTCATATATCCCTGCTGATCCTGCTCAGACAGTGATTTGAAAACCTTATTAGTGAATGGCTCAAGCAGCACATCCAGCTCCAGCATTCCCCGCCGACTGTGCCATTGCAGACGTTTGAAATCGTCATTGCTTAACATTCTGGGCAAACTCCCTTGATAATTCTGGTCAGGATTATACGTGTTCTACCGGAATACGAGAATGACTTTAGTCGCTGTTTATTAGAGAGCGTTGACCTTCATCTCTGATAAGAGAGTTTGCACAGGTGTTTTGAAAGTAGTTCAAACCATCAATACTCTATATTATGCAGACAAACGAGACAGTCAAAAGACTGAGTGCCAAATATTCGAGATATGATTATGATCACTGAGCGAGAAGAACACCTGAAAAATTTTCTCACTGAACAGGGTGCACATTATCAAGAGCAACAACTAAATGCTTTTGAGGGTTACTCTCAACCTGCTGACAGACACGCTCCAACCCTCAGCATTCTTGACCATAAAGCGATCATTGAATCAGCCGGCCCGGACACATTCAAGTTTCTTCAGGGACAACTCACCTGCGATACCAGCAAGCTCAGCACTGGTCAGTATCAAACGGGAACCGTCTGCACACCTAAAGGCAGAATGTATTCTCAGTTCAGCCTGCTGAAAACTTCAGATGAAAGCTGCCTGATGGCTATGCATGAAGGTTTGACCGAAACCACTCGCACTAATCTTGGCAAGTACGCCGTCTTTTTCAAAACCGAACTGCAGCAAAAAGAAGAGCTCTACTGTATTGGTCTTTCCGGAAGCGACATCAAATCTGCCGTTGCAACTGTCTTTGGCAACGTCCCTGAAGGAAATCAGGCTATTCAGATTGACGACAATGGCTGGCTGTTGGAAGTGGCCGGACTGTGTCAGCGCTACGAAGCCTGGTTAAACCTGGACAGGTTGACAAAGCTTTGGCCTGAGTTGGTAAAACATTTTACGCCAACGAATCAGCAAAACTGGCGTTTACTTGATATAGAAGCAGTGACCCCTGCACTAACACCTGCAGTTGTCGAGAATTATATTCCACAACACTTTAATCAACCCAGTCTGGGCAGTGTCAGTTTTCGTAAAGGATGTTACACCGGTCAGGAAATTGTTGCGCGAATGCAGAATCTGGGACAACTAAAGACCCGCTGCTACCGTTTAACAACTACTGAGACAGTGGAGCTGAAAGCCAACACTAAACTCTTCAACGAAGCAAGAAAAGCGATTGGCGAAGTCGTTGATTGTGTTCGTAGAAGTGACACGACAGAGCTTCTGGCGGTTATTCGTGTTGACGCTGCAGAAAGCAATACAGTGCAGACAGAATCAGGTCAACCTCTAACCTGTCATACCCTGCCTTATGGAATAGATCCTAAAGCCGAGCTTCAGCAATAAACACTGCTAGCCAACCGGCCTGTACAAAGAGTGCTTGAGAAAGTAAGGGCAAACAGTTTTTGCCCTTACTTCCAGTCCTTACTTTATAGCGCCTCAGAGAATCTCCGCTTCCTGCTCAATCTCATCCAGCAGGGTGCATGCCTCGTCAAAGTCGAAAGAACGGATACTCTTCTGCAATCTGTTGATGCTATTTTTGTTTACTTTGCCTGCCAATCCATGGAGCAGCTCTGACAGGGAATCAGTCACTGAAACATCACCTTCATGGAGCTGTTGCTTCATGGAACTCAGCAGATAAGAAAGCCGTTCGTTCTCTATCATGCCCTCGCCAATGCTCAGTTCTTCCTGAGCCTCGCCTGACAAAGGTGCGAGAGCATTCATGATGCGCTGAAACTCAAGATTGAAAGCACTTAACAGCTCATCACCGGGTCTTCCATTCTCCCCCCTCAGCGCTGTTTCCAGCTGTGTGGCTGCCTGTTGCAGTGATTCTGCCCCAAGGTTGCCACCCGCACCTTTAATTCCGTGAACAAGGAAGCGTGCTTCCTGCCAGTCTGAAGCGTCCAGAGCCGTTGCAAGCTTATCAAGGTCGTCCCGCTGGCTCTGGTAAAAACTCTTAAGCAAAGATAGATAGAGTTCTTCCTTGTTTCTGACTCTGGACAGGCCAAGAACCGTATTCACACCATCAATATCAGGCACTTCCGATTTCGACTCCAGATCCATATCAACAGGCGTTACCAGTGGCATAATCTCACTAGAAAGATCCGCGTTTAACCAGCGGGCAACCATCTCCTGAAGTTCAGCTGGATTGAGCGGCTTGGAAATATGATCGTTCATTCCCACCTGCAGACAGCGCTCTTTATCACCGGTCATGGCGTGAGCGGTCATGGCAACAATGGGCAGTGTCGCATTACCCATGTTGCGACGTATAACTCTGGTCGCTTGATAGCCATCCATCTCTGGCATCTGGATATCCATAAACACCAGATCGTATGTTTCGACCCCAAGTTTCGTAACAGCTTCACGGCCATTATCAGCAAGGGTAACCGTCAGCCCCATACCTTCTAGCAGCTCACGGGCGACCTGCTGGTTAATTTCATTATCCTCAACCAGTAGCACAGAGCCAGCAAAGGTTGCCTTGCGGGCAATACTGTCAATGCCTTTTCTGCCGCCACCGGTCTGCTTGTAATCCAGCGTCCTGAGAATAGTCTCCACCAGTACCGCACTACTCGCAGGCTTGATCAGAAAGGCATCCACTCGCCCTGTAGCCCGCGCCATAACTTCTTCACGACCATAGGCGGATACCATAATCATTGCCGGTGTCAGATCCAGCCCTTCATCCCTGATTATTTCAGCCAGCTGAATACCATCCATTTCCGGCATACGCCAGTCCAGTAAGGCAACAGAAATTGGCTTTTTATTACCACTGTTGTGCTCTTTGAGAATCTTCATGGCACTGGTGCTGTGATCAGCCTCAAGAACTTCACAGCCCAGATTGTTCAGCATATTGACCAGAACCAGACGGGCTTCAGCCGTATCATCAACCACCAGCACTTTAACACCAGATAGCGCATCGTCATGAAGATCAATGACTTCACCCAGACCCAACTCGACATCAAAACTGAAACAGCTGCCTTTATCCAGTTCAGACTCAACCTGAATATCGCCGTTCATCATATTGACCAGACTGCGGCAGATCGCGAGCCCCAGACCAGTACCACCAAATTTACGAGTGGTTGAGCCGTCCACCTGAGAGAAAGATTCAAACAGTTTCGCCTGATGCTCATTGCTGATACCAATACCGGAATCTTCAACTTCAAAGTTCAGCCGAGTACTCTTGCCGGTTCGTTCCAGCAATCTAACCCTGATTTTTACCTCACCGTTCCGGGTAAATTTAACAGCGTTATGAGTCAGGTTAATCAGCACCTGCCCCAGCCTTAATGGGTCGCCTGTCAAATGTCGCGGCACATCCGGCGCAATATCATAACTGAGGCCCACACCTTTTTCTTCTGCCCGTATATGAGTGACGTCATAGACATTGTCGAAAACATCACCGAGATCAAAATCAATGGCTTCCATATTCAACTTGCCGGCTTCAATACGAGAGAAGTCCAGAATATCGTTAATAATACCCAACAAGGCATGGGCAGAAGACTGAATCTTGCCGACATAATCCAGCTGCTTGGCAGACATGGTCGTTTGCAGAACCAGATGACTGAGCCCGATAATAGCGTTCATTGGCGTACGAATTTCATGGCTCATATTGGCCAGGAAGTTACTCTTGGCCTGGTTGGCCTGATCCGCGGCTTCCTTGGCTTTATGAAGCGCATCCTCTGCGTGCTTGCGATCGGTAATATCACGGCCGGTGGCAAAAAGGTAACCTTCCCCTTCGTATTCCATATAGTTGGCCGTCACCTCAACCGGAAATACCCGCCCTTCCCTGGTTTTACGCAAGGTTTCATAGGTCATTGCCTTGCGCATGGTCAGTTGATCCCAGAGTCGCTCCCAGGATGCAGAGGTCACCGCCGGATTAATATCCATGATGGTCTTATCCATCATTTCACCGGTCTCATAGCCCAGTGTTCGACAGGCTGACTCATTGACGTATTTATGACTGCCATCCTGACGGAACCAGTGAATATGGTCAGCAGCACGATCAAGCGTAAAGCGGGACATTGAGAGTTCCCGTTCACGCTCTTTCTGCTCGGTAATATCAATCATGGTACCGATGGCACGCAGAGGCGCACTACGACTGTCACGAAACACCACCTTACCCTTATTGCGGACCGTAGCGTAACTGCCATCTTTACGGCGTATCCGGTACTCACAGACGAAAGAGTTATCCGAGTGGGCAAACTGGTCGTTAAAGAAATCGGCCGTCGCTATTTTGTCCTCGGAATGAATCAAGCGACGCCAGGCGAGTGGCGTATTAACCATTTCGTCGCCTCGATAACCGAGCATGGTCTGATATCTTGGACTGAAGTAAATTCGATCATTGGCAATATCCCAGTCCCAGAGACCGTCCGAGGCCGCGTCCATCGCCAGCTGGTATCTCTCTTCACTTTCCCTGAGTGCACTTTCTGATAACTGTCTTGAACGAGCCACAGCCACCAGTTCACTAGCCCTTCGCAGCAAATCAGCTTCATCATTGAGCAACTTTTCTCGAGTCTGACGATTGATCAGGACAATACCGCCAACCTCTTCGCCAAACAGGGTCATGGCAACATAGATACCCTGAAGACCACCGCCATTAGTCAGTCTGCCCAGAGACTCATTACCCGCTGCGATCTGATCTTCGGTGGCATAGAAGAGTGAACAGATACCGTCATCAGAGGAGTGGTCACTGCTCTGAAAAAAAGCATCCTGCAACAAAACATCAAAATCCCGAGCGTTCATCTTGTCGCTGTAGCTCCAGAAATGCTCGATACTGGCCTGTCGATCATTTCTGGAATGAATAAAGGCCACTTCGTATTTCAGGTAGCCCGCCAGCTTACGCAGACAGTAATGAATGGCTTCATCCAGAGACTTATTCATAAATTTTCTGGAGATTTCACTGAGCAATCGATCCAGATCAGAGCGGGTTTTCAGTTCTTCCTCTGCCCTTTCTCTTTCACCAATCTCCAGAGTCAGTCGACGGTTCCAGTAGATAATCAGAATCAGTGTCACAAGAACCAGCAACAGGCCTATAAACAACTCCTTGTTTGGCTGCCAGTTCAGCTCGGTAATCGAGACCCAGCGACTGCTGATTTCATTGCGTTCAGCTTCGGTCAGACTGTCTACGGTTTTCTGCAGTATCGATCCCAGAATCGGCCAGTCATTGCGGCTGGCCAGCGCAAATTCATCGTCAAATCCGGCCTCCACTACGACGTGAAGATTAGTTACTTTCAATCGATCGAGCTCATAGCTGGCAGAGGCCAGGTTAGCAATTACCGCATCAAGAGAACCACTGGACACCCTGTTAATACCATTACTCAAACTGGCAATGGGTTTGAATTTAATACCGGGGTGTTTGGCACGAATATAATCAAGAGAGGCACTGCCTGCGATGTAGCCAACGCTTCGATCCTTAAGGTCATTGATATTTTCAATGGACTTGTCAGAGGTACGGGCAAGAATAACCGAAGGCACCTTAAATAATGGACTGGTGAAATCAAGATAGCGACTGCGCTCATCCGTTTTCTGGATCATACCCAGCACATCCGTTTCATGGCGGTAAGCCTTACCAATGGAGTCTGGCCAGTCACGGGTAGGATTCAAACTGAAGGTGACGCCCAGCCTGCTTTCCAACAAGCGGATATAATCCATGGCAATACCCTGATACTCACCTTCATCGTCCTGAAACAGAAAAGGCGGATTATCAGATTGCAGCTCGATACGGATTATCTGGTTCTGGGCCAGCCAGCGGCGCTCCTCCTCAGAAAGATTGACACGGGTAATGTTCTTGCCAAAGTAGCGATGGTCCGGATTCACCACCCAGCTGTCTTCAAGGTTTCGATACTCATCAAGAGAAATATCCGCTAACCCTTTATTAACCATCTCCACGAGTTGGCTCGGTTTCTCAAATGAAACCCCTGCACCTATAGCCTCATTCATGTTGAAATACTTGCTGCTGGTAACCTCTCCCATCAGACCCAATATACCCAGGGAGGACTCTACAACCACCGGCTCGCCGACAAAGGCATCAATCTCACCCGAGAACAGGCTGCGAATCATATCGTTGGTGTTATCTCTCGGAATCAACTGAACACCTGGCAACCACTTCTCTACAAACTCTTCATGGCTGGAGTCAGCAATAACACCCAGCTTTTTGCCATGAAGCTCTTCACTGAGATTAATCAGTGTCTGGCTACTACGGAAGTAGATACGTGAGTTCAAACCATAATAGGGTGTGGACATTCGCATCCACTCAGTACGTGCTTTTGAAGGTGAAATGCTGCCGAGGATATCGGCTCTACCTGCTTTCAGGGCTTCAATAATTTCCGGCTGATCGCCCATGCGAAACTTGACGGGTACACCGGTCTTTTCTGACCACTTCTCCCAGATGTCAACGTAGAGACCAGCCGGTTTACCCAATGCGTTCACAAAGGAGAGAGGGGAAGAGTTGGCATCCAGCGCCACCAGCAAAGTTCCGTTTTTACTGGCTGAATACCCCAGCCAGCGCTCAAGCACATCATTACGCTGACTGGCCGAGACCATTTCAAAACCGCTTTCAATCAGGAAACCCAGCGCCGAGCGCCCCTCACGAAACGCTGTGCGCAGTGAAACTTCGGGTTCGATCAGGCTTTTATAGATGGTGTAATCTGAACTGATGCCACGGCTATCAAGGTAGTACTCAAGCACATCAACATTTCCGGCGAACAGCCGCACCTTCTTGGCGGCTATGTCATCCACCATAAGCCGTTGATTGGCGTAATCTTCAAGTCTTGCTTCAGGTAACAGTTTTTTAAGCTTACCACCAGTATCACTGCCCTGTAGCACTGCCACCTTGTTATCTTCAAGCAGATCAGAAATAGAACGGAAGGAGATATCACTGCGAATAAACAGTGCGGTTTTACTTTTAAGAATTTCCCGGGTGCTGATACCATGAAGTTTCAAATCACCGGTCTGGCGAGTCATCGCCAGAATGTCGATATCATTGGCCCGAATTCTTGCCAGCGCCCGCTCTTCCGACATGGGATAAAACTGCACCGGTACGCCGATCTTCTCCGACCAGGCTCGCCACAAATCAAGGATCAGGCCATCCGGGTCGCCAGCGTCGTTAGTAAACGTCCATGGCAGGTTGTCCTTCATATAGGCAATTTTTATTGGCTTATATTCATTGGCACTGGCTTGATAAAAGGGAAATACCAATATAAGCAGAAACATCAGCAGGAGGCTGATGGAAAACCATGATTTTTTGTTATCGGGAGCAATGGACATATGGGCTCAGTTTTAATCGAAGTGGTGCGAAACACCGCTATTCTACTGCTAAACGAACGGTAAACCACTGAGGGATGTACGCAATTTTACACACACTCAGCCGATTTCCTATGCTTACAAAGACTGCCTATTAAAAATTGCTTAATAAACATTAAAATCAGCCAGGTACGCATAATGGATACCGAAGATATAAGCCTTGAGAGCATTGAGAATAGTAAAAATACCATCGCTCAGGCAGAAAAAATGATGATGCTAATGGCTGGCCTTAGAGGAAAACTCAATATAAAAGAGGGCGCTGGCAGGCGCTACCTTCAAAGAGTCAAACCCGATGCGGCCTCTCTTCACCAGGTTGAGCAGGAAATGGAGCAGTACACCGACAAATCAACCTCTTCCCCCAAATCCAGCAAAAAGAGATCAGCCCTGACCGGAGCTGTTCTCAGACACGGCAAGGCCTGATAGCCCGTTTTATAGTCAGGTCACAGTCATCTGGCTATTGACAGCAAATGCCAGCCAGTTAACAGTATCAGCTCTATTGATTCCAGCTGATACCCTTCAACGTGCTCACCATATATCACTCCAACCAGCTCGACCTGTTAAAGGACCTGCTGCTGGACCGCATACAAAAGCAGCCTCTCGACAACCCACTGTCTGAAGAGCAGATCCTCGTGCAGAGCCCCGGCATGGCCCAGTGGCTCCGACAGGAAATCGCCAGCGGTCTTGGTATCGCTGCCTCTCTTAGCTTTCCTCTGCCGGCCAGTTTTCTCTGGCAAACCTTTGTCGATGTTCTGCCTGATGTCCCGAGGCGCTCTGCCTTTAACAAGGAGGCCATGACCTGGAAACTGGTAACTCTGCTGCCAGATATGATCGCTGAGGAGCACTTTGAACCTTTACGTCACTACCTTGATAAAGACAATGATGGTGTCCGCTGCTACCAGCTGGCCGGCAAAGTCGCAGATATTTTTGACCAATACCTTGTCTATCGTCCGGAATGGATTGCCGACTGGGAAAAGGGACTGAACAGCCACGCTGATGGCCAACTCTGGCAGCCCATACTCTGGAGAGCTCTGGTTCAAAAAACATCGGAACTGGACCAGTCGCACTGGCACAGAGCCAATATGCACCACAGCTTTATTCATGCTTTAAACACCGACAAACAGAATAAACTGCCAAAACGTTTGTTTGTCTTTGGCATCTCGGCCATGCCGCCACATTTTGTCGATACTTTGAAAGCTCTGGCACAACAGACTGACGTCCATCTTATGGTCTGCAATCCCTGCCAGTATTACTGGGGCGACGAGAAAGACCCCAAGTATCTGGCTCGTCTTTCTGCCCGACTGTTCGCTAAAAACCTGTCAGGGCAACCCCCTTCTTCTCAACAGCGAGACTTGCTGCTGGACGAACAGTCGCAAGGAAACTCGCTGTTAGCTTCCATGGGTAAGCTGGGTCGTGACTATATCCATCAGCTGTTTGAACTGGAAGCCAATGAAATTGTCGCCTTTGTCGAAGGAAAAGATAACTCTCTACTTAATAAAGTTCAGAAAGACATTCTGGAACTGGAAGGTAACCAGAAGAGTAGTGACTTCACTATTTCACCGAATGACCGGTCACTGGTTTTTCATAGCAGCCATACCCCGCTCAGGGAAGTGGAAGTGTTGCATGACCAACTGCTGCAGCTGTTTGAGAAAAACCCGCAGTTAACGCCCAGAGATGTGGTGGTGATGCTGCCCGATGTCGATCAATACAGCCCCTGGATTCAGGCTGTCTTTGGTGGGCTGGATAATCAATATGAAGATTCCCGCTATATCCCCTATTCCATTTCTGACCGCAGTGCCAGCAACGAACACCCTGTCTTGCCCGGTATTCTGCAACTGCTGAACCTCGATCAAAATCGTTGCGGCGCTTCCGAGCTCTTGGAGCTGCTGGAAATACCCGCTATTCAACGACGCTTTGGCTTTGATGAATCCGGTTTTGAAACCGTACGTCAGTGGGTAACCGATGCCGGCATTCGCTGGGGAGTCACACCGGAGCATCAACAGATGTTCGACCTGCCCGCACGAGCCGGCAACTCCTGGCTATTTGGCATTCGACGCATGCTGCTGGCGTATGCCATGCCGGAGTCATCAGGTCTGTTTGCCGGGATTCTGCCTTTTGAGCCTTCTCAGGGAATGGATGCAGTTCTGGCTGGTCAACTGGCGCTGTTTATTGATCATACCGAACAGCTGATCAATACTCTGGATCAACCCAGAACCATCGAACAGTGGCGTCAGTTCTGCCACCAGTTAATAGAAGATTTTATCGAAGCTGAAGAAGACGACGAATACCCTCTGTTACTGGTACGGGAAAGTTTTGAACACCTGACCAGTCAGCTTGAAGATGCTGGCTACCAAGAAAACCTGTCAAGACCGGTGTTGCTGGATTACCTCACCGAACGATTGACGTCAGAACGCAGCAGCCAGCGTTTTCTGTCCGGTAAAGTGAATTTTTGTACCCTGATGCCCATGCGCTCCATTCCCTTCAAGGTGGTTTGTCTGCTGGGTATGAATGACGGAGCTTACCCAAGAAGCATGCCTCCGGTTGGTTTTGACCTTATGGCTCAATCACCGCGCAGGGGCGATCGTTCCCGCAGAGATGATGACCGCTATCTGTTTCTGGAAGCCCTGCTTTCCGCTCAGGATACGTTCTACGTCAGCTATGTGGGCAACAGCATTAAAGACAACAGTGAACGAATACCTTCAGTGCTGGTCAGTGAGCTGCTGGAATACTGCAATGATTACACTGGAGAGAAGAGTGCAGAAGATAGGTTACTGCACCAGCACAGCCTGCAACCTTTCAGCCCTGCCAACTTCAAGCTGAATAACGAAGAACGCAGCTACGCCCGTGAATGGCTACCTGTCGCTGAAGGCGATTCAGAAGCGTTAAAAGCCTTTACAAAGAACAAACTAACGGAGGCTGAAAAGCCCCAGCAGCTGGAAGTCACTGAACTATTGCGTTTCTATCGAAACCCTTGCCAGTACTTCTGCAATCGTCGTTTAAAAGTATTCTTCGAGGATTACGCCAGTCAGCCGGAAGATACCGAGCCTTTTGAAGTTGATCCGCTAGACAGCTATCAGATTCGCCAGTCACTGACCGGCCTGCTGCTAACTGAAGCCGATGTTGATGAATACAGTCAGCGTCTGAATGCCACCGGACAACTGCCCCATGGTGCCTTTGGTGAACTGCTGCTGGATGAGCAACAGCAATCGGTGCAACCACTGGCATCGGACGTTAAATCACATCTGATAGCGTCCAGAGATGATATCGAGGTGAATCTCAACATTGAGTCCATTCAGCTCACCGGCTGGCTTCGACAAATTTACCAGTCAGGCCCAGTACGATACCGCCCTGCCCGGCTTAAGGCTCGGGACATTCTCTACGGCTGGATAGAACACCTCTGTTATTGCGCGGTGACAAAAAAACCTGGCAGTACCCGACTGTTTGCACTGGATAAGAACGCTCACTTCGACCCGGTCGACAAGGATATTGCCCTCGACCACCTGACTACTCTGGTGAAACACTATCTCGATGGCATGAACGAACCACTGGCCTTTTTCCCGGAAACCGGCATGGTTTGGCAACAGCACTTTGGTAGAGAGAGCGGTAATGAAGGCGGCAATGAGAGCGACAATACCGCAGCGGCAGAACTGGCTGCCCGTAACACCTTCTATGGCGGCTATATGAAAATGGGTGAGTCTGAAAACGCTTACATTACCCGTATCTATCCGAGCCTTGAAGATGTTTTTCCCGATTTCAAAAAGCTGAGTCTGGAAATTTTTGACCCAGCCCTGCAACACTTCAACCTGGAGAACCGTGATGACTAAAGAAGTAACGGTTCACAAGTTGGATGCCAAAACCATTCCTCTTTCTGGCAATCGACTGATCGAAGCCAGTGCCGGAACCGGTAAAACCTACACCATTGCCAACCTTTATCTGCGACTGGTCGTCGGTCATAAGGTGCTGTCACCACTGACAGTTGACCAGATACTGGTCGTAACTTTTACCGAAGCCGCCACCGAAGAACTGAGAGACCGTATCAGAAAGCGACTTCAGGTAGCACGAAAGGCATATGAAGGCGAAGCAACAGACGACGACTTCATTCAATTTCTATTAAATAGTCTCGACCGCCACGCCGAGCGAGCGCAGCTACTGCTGGCCGCTGAACGACAAATGGATGAAGCCACCGTATTCACCATTCATGGCTTCTGTCAGCGTATGCTGAAACAGCATGCCTTTGAAAGCGGCACGCTGTTTTCCAGTGAACTGATTACTGACGAACATCAACTGTTGCAACAAACTACCGCTGACTTCTGGCGTCGACATTTCTACAGCCTTGATAAGCCACTGGCACGATTAACGCGCAAACTCTGGAAAACACCGGATGCGTTGCTTTCCAGCATCAGAAGCTACCTTGGCAAACACGACCTGACGGTTTATACCGGCCAGCTGCCAAAGGATATGGAAGCGTTTCAAAAGAGGTGCATTGAACCATCTCTCAACCTCAAGGCACTCTGGAAGGAAGAGCAAGAGCAGATAGAAGAGCAATTGCAGGAAGCAGGTCTGAAGAAGACCGCCAAGCCTCTTAAACGCCTGCCCCTAATGGCACAGTTTGCCCATGGCGATGAACTCTTCCCCAACCTTGGTCGCAATGAAAGCTGGGATATTTACAGTACCGCCAGCCTTAAGAAAGCTCTGAGTAAATCCGGCAAAATGCCCGATCACCCAGTTTTCCAGAAGATTGACGAATTATTGAATTCCGGTCTCAGCATCGCCGATGCCTTTGAAGGGATGATCATTAACAGTGCGCTGAAGGAGGTGAGCGTCAATCACCACCAGAATCTGGCAGACAAACACCAGATGTCGTTTGATGATCTGCTGGGTAATATGCGTGCTGCACTGTACGGCCCGACGGGCGATGCACTGGCTCAGGCTGTTCGCAAACAGTTTTCAGTCGCCATGATTGATGAGTTTCAGGATACCGACCCTCAGCAGTACGCTATCTTCAGTCGTATTTATCCAGCAGAAAGCGACAACAGTAGCGATCACAAGAACACGGAATCAAATTCCGGACTGTTTATGATCGGCGATCCAAAACAAGCGATCTATGCCTTTCGTGGTGCCGATATTTTCACCTATATGCAGGCTCGAGAGCAGGTTACCGCTCATTACTCTCTTGATACTAACTGGCGTTCCACCAGCGCCATGGTGAACGGCGTCAACCGGTTGTTTTCTGTCAGCGATAATCCGTTTATCTATCAGGAGATTCCTTTTGAGTCGGTTCACCCGTCTCCTGTCGCCGATCAGAAAAAGCTGCTGAATTCAGGGCAGACGGTTCCAGCGATACAGCTCTGGTTGCAGGAATCCGATGGAAAGGCCATTGGTAAAGCTGACTATGAGCAGACCATGACTCAGGCGACAGCCCGGGAGATTAACCGGCTGCTGACTCAAGCCAAATCCGAACAGGTCTGCATAGAAAAGAAAGGCAAGCAGGAAGCATTAAGGGCCGGTGATATTGCTGTTCTGGTGCGTACCGGACGACAAGGTCAGATGATTCGCGACGCATTGGCTGACCAAGGCGTTGCCAGCGTTTATCTCAGTAGCAGCGACTCCGTGTTTGCCTGCCAGGAAGCTCAGGACATTCTCAGGTTGATGGATGCCTGCCTGACACCCAATAACGACAGAGTGCTGCGTTCGGCACTGGCGACACCGGTTCTGAATATGACCGCTCAGGAGCTGGATAATCTGAATCAGGACGAGCAGGCATGGGAAGGTTATGTTGACGAGTTTCTTGGCTATCAGAAAATCTGGCAGCATCAGGGACCGCTGCCCATGCTTCGCACTCTGTTAAGGCAGCGACGTATTGCCGAGAAACTGCTTTCTACGACTTATGGTGAACGACGTCTGACAGATTTCCTACACATCGGTGAGCTACTGGCATCAGCAAGCCTTAAGCTGGAAAGCCCGCACGCTTTACGTCGCTGGCTGTCGGAACATATTCACTCCCCTGACTCCGGCGCGGACGATCAACAGCTGCATCTGGAAAGTGAACGAAACCTTGTTCAGATCGTTACCATTCACAAATCCAAAGGTCTGGAATATCCCATCGTTTTCCTGCCCTACATCTGCAGCTTCAGGGAAAACAAGGATCCTCTGTACCATCAGGATAATAGAACGGTTCTGGACCTGACCGGCAACGAACAATCCTTTCTTCAGGCTGAAAAGGAACGACTGGCCGAAGACCTTCGCCTTCTATACGTAGCCCTGACCCGCTCAGTACACAGTTGTTATCTTGGTTTGGCACCTCTGAAAGCCGGACCTGGCAAGAAAGGAGAAAAGACCGACCTTCATAAATCAGCCATTGGTTACCTGCTCGGCAATGGCGGCGAAGTCACCTGTGCTTCACTGAAAGACAGTTTGACGACTCTTGCTGAAGAACCCTCACTGGTTACTCTTCAGCCGCTTCCGGTAGAGCCGTCTGCACTCTACGAACCTCCTGTCGAAAAGAGCCTTGAGCTGGCCGCCAGAACCTTTCAACATCAGATTGAAAAGAACTGGTGGGTGACCAGTTACTCTGCGCTGTCCAAGACCTCTCACAGTAAGCCTAGCCAGACGACACTGGATGCGAGTACAGAGTTATCCAATCAGGAGCTGGCTGAACAGGAGCAGTTAGCCAACAGCGATAACGCCGACGAAATCGAAGAAACGCTGGATATCTTCCATTTCCCCAAAGGTGCTCGACCGGGTACGTTTATGCACACCCTGTTTGAAGAGTATCCACACGACAGCAATCAACCAGATGTCATCAGCCAGTTTGTGCAGGAACAGCTGGAGAAAGAAGGTTTTGAAGAGAAGTGGTCCGATACTCTGACAGGCATGCTGGAGCACTGCCTGGAAACCCCTCTGGATGGCGATCAGTTGAAACTTGGTCAACTGTCAGCACAGCAACAGAAAGCCGAGATGGAATTTTATCTGCCAGTATCTCGCCTCAATGCCAATGAGCTGAACACACTGTTGACCAGTGAAGACCCGCTTTCTGCCAAAGCCGGTGCTCTGGATTTCAGAACCGTACAAGGCATGTTGAAAGGCTTTATCGATTTGACCTTTGAATACCAGGGTCGCTGGTATGTGCTGGACTACAAGTCCAACTGGCTGGGCAAACAGGTGGATGATTACCTGCGCCCACAAATGGAACAGGTCATGATTGAGCATCGTTACGACCTTCAGTATCAGATTTACAGCCTGGCATTGCATCGCTTGCTGAAAATCCGTCTGCCGGATTATGACTTCGAACAACACTTTGGCGGTGTCTTCTATCTGTTCCTCAGGGGTGTGCGTAATGACAGAGATGATCAGCCCGGCATCTTCCAGCACCGCCCCAGCCTGCAACTGATCAACAAACTGGACAGCCTGTTTGCCGGAGAGCCATCATGCTAAATGCTTTACAACAGCTCATGGACAACAAAAAAATCCGGCCTCTGGATTATCAGTTTGCCCGTTTAATGAGTGAACTCGATGGTAATTCACTGACTACCCTGTCTTCTGCCCTGCTCAGTTATGAGCTGGGCAAAGGTAATGTCTGCCTGCCCCTGTCATTCTTTGATCAGAAGGTTTTCTTTGACCAGAACGCAGTCACTACCGCTGATTTAAAAAGCTGTATCAATCTCAGCGGTCAACCTGATGCTGATCAGTTACTGTCTTCTCCTGTCATCGACAATGGCCAACAGCTCACGCCAATGGTGCTGGATAACGATAACCTCTATTTCTACCGGTACTGGCAGCATGAATGTGCTGTTGCGGCCTTTTTGAACCGCAGCAACAAGCAGGCCATTGATATTGATCAGGCTCGAAATATTCTTGATCGCTTATTTCAGAGAAATTACACCTTTCTGCAGTCAGTGCTTGATCTGCAAAGCGATGACAGCAATCTGAAGGAACAACTGATCAAATGGCTGGATATTGAACACACTGACCCGATTGACTGGCAAGCCTGCTTGCAAACCGTTAGAACAGCTCAATCTCCGGAACAACTCCAATCACTGGACACACTTATTCCACAGCAATACTGCCTGAACTGGCAGAAAGTAGCCGCAGCACTGGCGGCCTGTCAGCCTTTTTGTGTAATAAGTGGCGGACCCGGTACTGGTAAAACGACAACGGTTACACGTCTGCTGGCCATGTTGATTGAAATGGGCGCTCAGGCCGGAAAGATTCCAGATATCAAACTGGTTGCACCGACAGGTAAAGCGTCAGCACGACTGACAGAGTCCATTGGTGGCGCACTGTCAGGGCTGCATTGCACCGATGAAATACGCAATCTGATTCCGACTCAAGCTGGCACTATTCACCGGTTGCTGGGGGTTATTCCCGGCAGCCCGGACTTCCGTCACCATGCAGGTAATCAGCTACATCTGGACATTCTGGTGGTGGATGAAGCCTCCATGATCGACCTCAGTCTGATGCGTCGGCTGTTAGATGCTCTGCCCGATCATGCTCAAGTCATTCTACTGGGCGACAGAGACCAGCTGGCGTCTGTGGACGCTGGCAGTGTTCTGGGTGATATCTGCAATGCTGCAGACGGTGGTTACTCGGAGATGCAGTCTGAGCAGCTGGAACAGCTCACTGGCTTCAAAATGAAAGAATGGCAGAGTGACACTGACTTGCCTATTCGCAACCGCTTCTGCCTGCTGAGAAAGAGTTACCGTTTTGATGCCCGATCAGGTATTGGCACACTGGCAAAGGCCGTCAACGAAGGCAACCTACCCGGAATTGAATCCGCTTTCTCAAACAGCGAGTTTCAGGATATTCAGCGACACAGTTTGCACGACAACGACTATGACCAGATGATTAGGCAGGCCGCTCAAGGCTATAAATATTATCTGGATGCTATCTCGGAAAAACTTGGTGAACGAACCATCATCAAACGTTTTAACCAGTTCCGACTATTGTGTGCTCTAAGAGAAGGACGATACGGCGTAGAAGGCTTGAATGAAGCCATTCGTGCACAGCTGGCCCGCATGAACTGCCTGCCTTCTGCAGGTCTCTGGTATACCGGTAGGCCGGTATTAATTACCCAGAATGCCCATGGCCTGAACCTCTATAACGGTGATATTGGTATTGCCCTGCCCGACGACAATGGCAAGTTGAAAGTTGTGTTTGAGCTGCCTGATGGCAGTATTAAGCATTTGTTGCCCAGTCGTTTACCAGAGCATCAAACCGTGTTTGCCATGACCATTCATAAAAGTCAGGGTTCAGAGTTCAATCACACCATGATGGTTCTGCCTGACCAGATGGTACCTGTGCTGTCCCGTGAGCTGGTTTATACCGGTATAACACGAGCCAGGAAACGGCTCGATATCTACTGCGACAATAAGGTGATGGGGCAATCGGTTATCAAGCGAACCGAGCGCTTTTCAGGGCTGGTTGAACGGTTAATGTTATAAAAATCTATTGTCTACGGATACGGCTGTTTACCTAATATCTGGCAGTTACTCTGCTCTCGCTCTTGCAATATAAAGCGCCAGCTCATCAGGAATACATCCAGCATTTCAACAAAGGAAACATTGCTCAGCAGATTCAGGTTATCAAGCTCACTCTGATAGCCCAGAGTGTGTTGAGCATTAAACCGCTCTGTAGCTGTCAGATTTATATCAACGTAATCAGGATCGATGATCAAAGGTGAGCGCCCCACCGTCACTGTATGGGTAGGAGACTGATGCACTCCGGAGGCAATATCATAAATATTGAACAGCCATGGAGGAGTAAGAAGGATAAAACTGATCATCGAGCTAACCATCGGGTTCAGTTTATCCAGAGCCTCTGTCGGATCATCCATCATCAACTCTCCAAGCCCTCTCAATAATGACTCCTTGTGAGAAAGAGATAACATGGGAGCCTTGCTCAGAAATGCTTGAGTGATCGCTGGCTCAAACTCAAAACCAAAAGACTCACGAACAAATCTTTCTGACTCTTCCAGCAATGGCCTGACAAGCGTTGTTGACCAGCGCAAATCACTGTATGTCCAATCATACAGGCCATGGAATAACATCAGCGTAACCCCATCATGAAGAAAATTTTTCACTAAATGTCTGCGATTTACAGGGACTTCTGACCTCTGTTCAGGGTTTACAACAGGAGCAGTGCTCATGGCACTACGAAAAGTCGCAAATAGCATTTTCATAAATTTTGCCCTGACACTGTGCGCCATTAATGTCGTGGCTGGGCGTGTCAGGCTGATATAGCCCGTAGTATAATCAACATTATCCCTGACCAGTTGCTCAAGTTTTCTGTAGTTGTATGCCCACCTGGCATTTTCAATCCAGATCGCCTGCTGCTTTTTATTGTATTCCTTCCACATACTGTGCACAGCAGGCTCGACCGCTGCTTCCCAGTCAGAGTTTGATTCATCCAGTTGATCCAGAAACAGGCGATCGCGCATCTGAAGATCTTCAAATTCAGATTCGGTCATGTTTATGTCTCTGGTTTTATATTGTCTGAATCGTCGATCCATTCGATCAGAGATACGTTGTTGGATCGGGCCAACATAATCCAGCCAGTACCGAAAAATTCTGACCAGCTTTTTGATGTCTGCACCTTCATAGGCAAGATCATCCAGAGTAAAAACCAAATGATTGCCCAGCCTGGCTATGTGAGAAGGATGCATCAAGTAGCGAATATAGGGAGCACCAAACAGATATTGCGCGCCAAGGTACTGTTTGGCCGAAAATAATGCAGGACTGGCTGCCGCTATACCGCTTTGAACTCCAGGACTGAACAGATACTCCAGAGTTTGACTAACCACTGTCTGAATTTTGTCCCGTTGCTCCACAGGAAATACATTTGCGATGTCTGATATTTTTTTGCCAGTATGAGCAACGCTTGCAACACCACCATAGTAAATCCAGTCATTCCATACTGCGCAGGCTATAGACTCCATAAGAAAAGTATTAAGGTTGCTTAATGTTGTCAATGCCAGCGACAGTCTCTCTTTATTACTGTATTCAAAACGAAGAGCGTCATAACCTGAAGGATTGTTATTCTCAGCCAGAGCGTCAGAGCCGGTTTCTTGTGTGCCATGAATATCAGCCAGACCAGTCGTATATTCTGGCCCTTGAGGCACTTTTAAAAGCTCCTGGAACCTTACTGGTGCAAAAGATGCTGACTGACTTTCACTGCCCACCATAATCGCACGACGTTGGCCTAATCCAATGGCAAAAGCTTGTTGAGCACCTTCTGTGCTTTCGGTCTTAAGGAGAGCATTCCACGCGTGAACCAGTCTGAAAAAAGATTCCCAGTCCAAGTTCATATCTGGATACAACTCTTGGACGAGCGGATCTGACTGCGGTGTGTACCCACTCTCGCCTTCAGCAGAGTCTATTGGTGTTGGTGATGTCAGTGACGCAACAGCTTTATCTTCAACCTGAAGAGCTCTATTTTTTGATGAGACTCGAGACTCATCAACTGAGCCAGAGGGCCGGCTGTCTGCATTCTGATAACTATCACCCAAATGGCTATCGTCTAAGTGACGATCTGGTGGAGTGCTCCCAGTGGGTTTATCTGTACTAGTTGCCGATATGGAAGCGACAAGCTCATCATACTCAATCACTGGCAACGGCACTTCTGGCCTAAGAGCCACATTAAGACGTCTACGCTGATGAGCTTCAATCGCATTCTGCAGCACAGGGCTGAGAACAAGCCTTAATGTTGTGTCCTGTTGTCCGCCTTCGACTTGACTCTCACCTTTTACATCCTCTGCAGATGGAATCTGTTCACTGTCTGTAATGATTTCTTGAGTAACGGATTCGCTTGTTCCACTCTGAATCGGAACGGCTGGAGGAATCAACGGCTGCTCTTCTCTGATCTGTCTGAGCCCTGATAACGCGTGAGTTATAACATCCTCTTCATGGCCATCGAAAACCTCAGAATTCATTAAACGATTCAACTCCTCTATTTCATGGTTGACTGCTATTTCAACAGAGAAGGTTGAGAAGAAATCAGTCATCGCTTTTCTAAGCTTATCGTCTTCGTTGAGACGCGAATGCTTGAAAATCTCATCCAAGCCACTACGTAGTTTTGCCGTTGTAGCGGATGACCCTTTCGCAGGTGAACTGACCGATGAATCTGCTTTTTCATAAGCGGTCATACCAACCCAGTAGCCTAAAGGCCCTGTAGTATCATCTTGCTGGGTTTTATCCAGCAATGCTTTTGCTGCCCTTGATACTTTTTGATGCGTAGTAAGATCAACCCGTTGATCCGTATTAACCCTACTCGTTGTACCCTTATTCTGGTGCTCCTGTTTCTTGTTTAAAACCAGAACATGCTCTTCATACAATTTTTTTAGCCTGGACACACCAGACTGGTATTCAGCAACAACACCAAAGATCTCTTTTATCTCCCTTTCCGCATGAAGGATACTAATTGTTGAATACGTACCAATAGGGGATTCATGATCGGATGAAACTTTTTTTAACCAGGGTACAAGATTCTTAAAATAAAATGGCCAGAATTCTCTTTTACTCTTGTCTATTTCCTCCAGTATTTTGATGGTATCAAGCATTTTCTGTTCAACTTTTTTGGTTTGCTCTTCCAAACTTACCGATGTTTGTACTGGTTCACTAAAAACGCCTGAACTCTCTGTATCAGAAACTACACTCGCGGCATCAAGAGACAGCTGACCACTGTTTATACCCGTTTGAAACAATTTTTGAATTTGCTCAGGCGAGAGAGAGGCTTCAGTGTACTCAACGCCTCTTGAATGAAGTAACTCTCCTGATGCAGTCAATGGCATGACCGCTGGCTGTGACTCTTCACTGCCCGCGCCTCTAAGCCAAATCAGTGAAGTTTTTGTCAACTGTTCGTTCTGAAGAACAATGGAAGGAGAGTCACCGGCTTTTAATCTTATAACTTCAAAACCAGGCAGCTCAGACATCTCGGACGACGGTGCTGTGAACTCGGAGATAGTTAATGCGTATCGAATCGTAGAGTCAAAGGGGAAGTGTGCATCACTTTCAGACAAATCGAGTATCTTTTGCAACACAACCAAACTAATATCAGGCAGCGGCTCAATAATAACGGTATGTTCCTGTAACGTTTTGGTAGCAGTTAAAGGACCAATAATTTCATTTATAGAATCTGGTTGTAATGGCACAGGAAAGTAATTAGTAGTAAATATTCTGTTTGAAAACAAGCTTCCGCCATCCGCTTCCGAAAGTTCTTCAACAGAATTCATTTCTATATTGACGTTTTCACTTTTTTTTAACTGATGATCCATTCCATCAAAAAAATGCCTGATAGTACTGGTGTAGATTACATTTACTTCTTTTGTTTCAGGGGTATAAATTAATCTAACCTTTAATTCATTATTCTCTTCATAGTAATAGTCGACGGTAACTGAAGAGCCCTCAAAAGATTTTTTTTCTAATTTAAATTTCTTACTGCTATCTTCCGGAGGATCACCACCGACACAAACTTGCACTACTCCACTTATCATTGCAGCGCTGAATAAAATAACAATCGCTGCACGGTACCAATACATTATTCCAACTTCCTGACAGTGAATGAGTATTAGTATATTTCATGCTCATCAGGTCACAGTATTATTTATAATAAGTCTGTCTTGTGACTTTATAAATCTCACAGTTAATGTTCTTCAATTTTTCTGTGTGACTGAATGATTCACCAATCCGCAGCGCAACGCTCTTTGAGGCATGATTGTCCGGATGAATAATACTGATCACTGACTCTAACCCCAGGTCGTCAAAGGCCCACTTTAGAGATGCTCGTGCGGTCTCTGTCGCATAGCCCTTACCCCAGTGTTCCGGGCTTATGCCCCAACCCAGTTCAATGGCTGGCCAACCGTGAGGTTCCCATAAACCCACCCGTCCAATAGCCTCTTTCGTCTCGGTCAGTTCAACCGCCCAAAGACCAAAGCCTTTAAGCGCCCAGTGTCCGGCCAGAACCGCCAGTATTCTCCAACTATCGTCACGACTCAACGGTTTTCCATCACCCAGATATCGCACGAATTCAGGGTCAGAATTCAATCGATAGAGTGCTTCCGAGTCCGAATTCCGCCAGCCTCTTAGTGTTAACCTTTCTGTTTGAATAACGGGTGTGGACATAGTCGTTCGTCTCATAGCTAATACAGTACAGTTATTTCAAATGTTGTATGGTCAGCGATCTAATCACAGACCATACGATGATACAGAGAATAAGCGGGAAGCTTTACTCTTTGACGATTTCGCGCTTGTAATTGAGACGTTTGGCGGCATCGATAGTCAACAACTGCATAAAGGCTTTGGTCTCGTAGTCATTACCGACGGGAGCGCCATCACTGCCACCACCAAAAACAGTGGTTGGCACTTTACGCTTGGCATAGGCATCCGCCCAAAGTTCCTGAATTTTAACTTCAGCGTCCAGCTTCTGCGCCAGAGCATTATCTGCCTGCAAAATAACTTTCTTCTGGTAGGCTTCAGCATCAGCCAGGGTGCGCTGAGTCTGAGCTTCTATCTTGGCTTTCTCGAAATTAATCTGAGCCGTTTCTTTCTGAATTTCTGCTTCGGCTTTCAACTTTTCAGCACCCGTAATTGCTAACTGCTTATCAGTCTCGGCTTCTGTCGTCTTTTGAATCTGCTCAACTTTGGCTTTCGCCTGTCTCTCGGCAACTTCACGCTCACCACGAGCAATAGCCAGCAGTCTCTGCTCTTCTTCCTGAACACGCTGTTCACGAGCGATAGCTCTGTCAGCAGATGCTTTCTGCTTGAGCTGCATACGTTCAATGAACTTCTGGTTTGGGTTCATATCCGTCACCAGCGCTGAAACAACCGTAATTCCATAATCCGTGAATCGCTGGGTTTTACGCATAGGCAGACCAGTTGCATCCAGCACCTTCTTTACCACAAAGACGGTTTTGGAGTCCTCGCCATACTCCTCCTGATCAGTGCCCAGAGCCGCGTTAGCTGTACCACTGCCTTGTCGGCTAGTTGTAATCGTTACCTCTTCTCGCTTAACGAGATAAATGCCGCTACTCATCTGTTTTTCAAACTCGGAGTTAAACTCGGTACGACCACCTGCATAGTACTCTTCAGCCGCCATCAGTGAAGCGTTAGCCTGCAATGTTTCCTTAAAGGCTGGAAGCAATGCGGTACGAAGCAGGTTTTCAGGAGACCGGTATTCATGAGCCAGTTTTAAAAAGCCTTCTTCATCGGCAGGGATGGCAAAGCGAACCGTTGCTTCGGCATGGGCATCGACCTGATCGAGAAACATAATGCTCAGAGGCGGCAGAGATGCAGAGGCACTGTCCGGGTCTTTTTCTGAAGTAATGGCATTGGATAAGGAGCCGGAAGCCGCCTGTACTGTCATGGCTCTTTTCCATGAGTTATACCGACCAAAAGGGTAAAACTTATAACCGATTTCAGTGACAACCGCTTCGTTACCCGTGACGGTTCTAACATGATAGATATACCCCGGCTCGGCATAAAAGAAAGACTGCGACAGGACATAAGCCAAAACCAGTGCAGCTATCCCTCCCAGAATACCCTTACTGTTTATAGGCAACTTTTTTTTTGACAATACTTCTGAATCCATCAACTGAACATCCTGCTATTGTTCTGGTTCTATTTCGAGCAGGAAGCATACATAGACTGTCGTGTTAGTTGCAATGTTAATGTTTTGAGAAGTTTTGATGACACTACATTCCCGAGAATCATCTTTAAAAAGTAGCTAGCAATAAAAAAGGACGCCTAAAGCGTCCTTCAAATGTGAGACTAAGATTGAGGAAAGTGCCAAAGCATCGCCCGATACAATCTCATAATTAACGATTAAGTAAGAGCTCAGGACTTCTTCACCGCCGCACGCTCTTCCTCAGACATGCCTTCAATATACGCAGTCACTTTCGCACTCATTTTTTCCAGACCAGCCTGTGCCAGGAAAATACCACCATCGACTTCAATATTTTGACCGGTAATGAATGAACACAGATCTGACGCTAAAAATACACTGGCATCGGCCATATCACGAGGCTGTCCTAAACGCCCCATTGGGGTGTAGTCACGCACATCTTCCAGGGCTTCAGGCATGGTATCTCTGAGGATCTGGCTTGCCGGTGTTTCAATATAACTTGAACTGAGGCTGTTCGACTTAATTTTCGAACCATATTCCAGCGCCACTGAACTCGCCAGACTGATCACCGCAGCCTTGGACGCAGCATAAGCACTCTGCCCTGAAATTGGCTTAACGCCAGCTCCGGACGCTATCGTGACAATGGAACCGCCCTCTTCTTGTTCCATGAACATTGGTATGACAACGCGAAGGGCGTGGAAAACGCCTTTCAGATTGATATCCAACATCTGCTGAAACATATCCAGCGATGTTTTATGCAGAGGGCTTACCACGGAGGCTCCGGCATTATTCACCAGCGTAGTTAAACCGCCGAGGTCTTTAACCGCCTTGTTAATCACCTGTTCCATCATCTCAGAGTCAGTCACATCAACCTGATAGGCGAGAGCGCCCAATTTATCCCCGGCCGCGAATGCACCTTCCCCGTTCAGATCCAGTATTGCAACAGAAGCACCTTCTTCGATGAAACGGTTAGCAATTTCATAACCAACACCTTGTGCCGCTCCGGTAACAATTACCTTCTTACCATCCAATAAACCCATACCGAAAAAGTCCTGTGACACTTGTGCAAAAACTGAAGACTATTCGACTTACTACCCAGTGCACTAGA
Organism: Endozoicomonas sp. OPT23; assembly: GCF_009653635.1. Classification (GTDB taxonomy): domain Bacteria; phylum Pseudomonadota; class Gammaproteobacteria; order Pseudomonadales; family Endozoicomonadaceae; genus Endozoicomonas_A. Next base: position 258,126 of record NZ_PPFD01000007.1, read on the forward strand.
CGGTGTTCAGTAATAACAGTTCAAAGTATTCAGCATAAATAAAATCAAACTGCGGGAATTTGTCATTGTTCGCTCATAAGTACCTGGACATATGAATTCATAGATCATGAACCTGCTTTAGGCGGGTGTTTAATATTCGAATACGTGTGTCCATACACGTAAGTCAGCCAGTCAATATCGCAACATCAGTAAAAAAAAGAACTGATATAGTTCAAAGAAACGACCTCAGATAAAATAGATAGGTTGCATCAATAAAGGCACAGATGTTTCGTCAGAATCTGAGACACTGAAATAGGGTTTAGAGCGTTTTATTTGAAACACAACAGGATTAAATAAGAAGAAAGGCGATGACAAAATCATCACCTTTTAAAATCATGACCGCTCTTATCGGCCTGCTCTTGGTTTGGTCGGCTTGCGAGATTTATTTTTAGCGGGGCGTGATGCTGGCTTGCCCTGACCGGATTTACCATGAGCGGGTTTACCCTGCCCGGATCGACCGCCAGTATTCGAACGACTTCTGGAATCTGACGCGTTACCTGCTTTACTTCTTCCGCCACGGCCTTTGCCCTGTCCAGATTTTTCTGAACGACCGCCTTCTCTGGATGAACCATCAGATGAGCGTTGACGTGCAGACGAATCGGCACCTGAATGGCGCTGATGGTTTTTCTTACCTTGTGAGGATTTTTTAGTCTGTGATTTAGTACCAGGTGCAGCTTCTGAAGAAGAGTGTTCAATCAGTTTGGAGATCTCATGCAACTCTTTTTCAGTTAAATCACGCCAGTCACCAATCGCTAAACCTTTCAATGTGACATTCATAATTTTAACTCGCTCCAGCTTGAGTACCTGGAAATTAAAATGTTCACACATGCGACGAATTTGTCGGTTTAACCCTTGCACCAGGACAATTCTGAAACTGTTACTGGTAATACGCTCCACTGTACATTTTTTAGTTCTGGTTCCCAGCATAGGAACCCCACCGGCCATACCTTTAATAAACTCATCGGTAACCGGTTTGTTCACTGTCACAATATATTCTTTGTCATGACCGTTACCAGCACGCAGGATTTTATTAACCAGATCACCATTGTTGGTTAAAAATATCAGGCCCTGGGAATCCTTATCTAATCGACCAATCGGAAAGATCCGCTTACTGTGGCCAACAAAATCAACCACATTATCTCGCTCAGCGGCTTCTGTTGTACTGACAATTCCTACTGGCTTGTTCAGTGCAATAAATACCAGCTGTTCTTCGTCCCATGGTTCTATTTGCTGTCCATTGACCTTAACCAAATCACCGGGCGCAACCTGATCACCAACCTGAGCACGAGCGCCATTAATATAAACATTGCCTTGCTCAATAAACCGGTCGGCCTCACGACGAGAACAGACACCACTTTCACTGATGTACTTATTAAGTCGAATTGAAGGTTTGGAAAAAGCTGAACTAGACATACAACATCCGGACTGAAGTGGCTAGCTGAAGCGTCGTCTTCAGACCAGACCAACAAATTGAAATCCGCGGAAGACTAACATTTTTCGGCATGGACAGAAATCCCCAACGTCAGGCAAACAGGCTGTTTCGGACAAGCAGTAGGCACTACCCGGAAAACTTGTCGCTCAGCGGTGGAGTCATACGCTTCATCTACTGTCGACACACTACACCGAGAAGCATTGCCTGAACCCAGCTTGAGTTAAGGAAATAGAAACTAAACAAGAACATTTATTCGTTTTATTATTCAATAACAGTCAGTTGCGATACGTGCTCTAAGAATACACGTAAAATATACCAAATTTATTATTGTCCAGATCTCTGAAGTACGCAGCGAATACTCCAGGCTTCCTTTCCCCAGGGGCACCTTCGCAGCTTCCACCCAAAGATATGGCTTTTTCATAAACAGCAATAACCATTTCTTTTGAATCAGCTTTCAAACCGACCATACTGCCATTGCCATTCGTAGCAACCAGCTCATTCTGAGGCTTACAGACAGCAATACCAACAGAACTATCTTCAGATTTCCATAGAATGGCATTGTCATTATTAATAGATTGTCGCGCCCCAAATATAGCAAGCAATTCATTATAAAATGCTTCAGCTTTTTTGATGTCGTTTGAACCTAAAAGAATGTTGCTAATCATGTTTAATAACTCCGGTTGCTAACGCTGTCTTCACTGACGGGTCTGGTAACGTGCTTTGTTAGAGTGCCGCTTATTTGATAGTTTCTCTGTACCCTCACCTTTAATCATTCCAGACGCAGCTAATCCAAGCAAACGTTGAAACTTTGGGCATTCCATATGGCTGGGAGCAGGACAATCAGCGGCATGCCGAAGTCCATCACGCATAGCTATCAACTTCTGAATGGTATTATCTAATTCATCAGCCTTACTCACCAGCATTGCTCTATCAATATTGGGCGTTCCTTTTGAGCCTAAGATCTGAGCAATTTCAGCCAGTGAAAAACCTGCGACACGCCCCAAAGCAATTAACCCTAATCGCTCCAGTATATTGGCGTTGAAAACCCGCCGTAAACCTTCCCTGCCGACAGATTGAATTAAGCCTTTCTCCTCATAAAACCGTAATGTCGAGGCGGGCACACCAGAACGTTTTGCTACCTCAGCGATATCCATAACTTTCTCTTGACCTCAAGTCGACTTGAGGTTGCACACTATCAACAGTTTTATTTCAAGACAAGTTATGGAGAAGGTTATGAGCAACCTGTTATTTATAATATTAATTGGAGTTGGTGCAACGGCAGCAATGGACATATGGAATCTTATTCGCAAACCACTGTTTGGAATTCCATTTTCAAACTACGGCATGATGGGGCGCTGGATGGGCCATATGGCACACGGGCAGTTTCGTCACGACGCCATCGCAGCAGCCCCCTCAATAGCTGGTGAACAGGTCATAGGATGGACCGCACACTATGTAATAGGCGTCATCTTTGCTGCTTTATTGGTCGGTCTTTATGGCAATGGGTGGGTGGGTAATCCCACGATTGGGCCTGCACTCGCTGTTGGCGTTGCGACAGTGGCCGCTCCCTTTTTATTAATGCAGCCCGGAATGGGTGCAGGAATAGCCGCTTCACGAACACCCAATCCAGCTTCAGCACGATTACACAGTCTGGTAAATCACATTGTATATGGCCTTGGTTTGTATCTTTCTGGCTGCGCAGTGCAAATGGTCAGCGCTGTTTAAAATCTATTTTGAGAGGTTTATTTGAAGATCATATTAAGTATTTTTTCGGCGGTAGGATTTACCGTCACTGTTCTGCTTTCAATGGGTTTGTATTTTGACATCAAAGAGATGGATAAAACCGAAGGCGGCTATGAGGCTCCGTACGCAGGAGCTATTGGCGAAACCATTGACTGGAATAGTATGGATTTAACGAGAACGGGGCTTGTTAGGCGTGGGCATGTAATAAATTTCATCGTCAATGGCACAACAGGGATGATCAGCCTGGAGTTTTTTGGCATTGAGTTTAAAACCCGAAAATTATCACAACGAGCCATTGTTGTTCATAAGCCAAGGGAAGCTTTCATTCGTAGAGGCTTTGCCCCTGAATTCTAGATTACGCATAAAATCATACAGACTGACTACTTTGTCTGCTGGCAATCCTATGTATCACCTTACCTGATCGTAAGTAAGGTGATCACCTTATCGAATCAAAATCAGCGCTAAGCGTCGAATACGACTCTAATGTAATGAGCTTTTCTTGTAACGTATGTGTAGAAATTGCGCTCAGTCAGCCGCTGTGGCTTCAACTTCAAACATAAGCCCGGGGATAGCTAACCGAGTAACCCCGAGTAACGTCATAGGCGGATTAGCCTGAACAGGCCCGAACCTGCTTCCAAAGATATCAAAATTCTTCAAGGCCTCATCAACGTCGGTTGTATAAATACTGAGACGTGTAATGTTCGCCAGCCCCATATCAGCAGACTCCAGGACTGCAGTGAGGTTGTCGAGGGCAAGAACCATTTGACTGCGCATATCATTCAGGTGCTGAGGACTGCCAGCAGAATCAACCGCTGTTTGCCCAGAGCAGTTGAGTTGCCGTTTGGCACCTTCAATGACTTCAGCCTGGTTGTAGCCAATATCAAGTGACCATGACCACGGGTTGATGGGTGTTCGTTTCATGAATATCTCCAATTGATGCGTTTACTGTTCACGGCGATTGACCGTTTATCAATGGTGACACCATGAACTGACAACCCTGTGTCAGGAGTGTTTTGTTAATCGCGCCAATGTGCAGCTAGCTGAGCAGATAGTTTCTGTAATTCTTTTCTGATTGAGTCTCCTTTAATCACCCTGACACCATCGGTGTATTGCAGAAGCCAGCGAGCCATATATTCCGGGAGGTGAGTTAAGAAGCGCATCTTCACTCCATCCGGCAACGTCTCTTCATCGAGAAAACCAAACATATAGCGCTGCTCTTGAACGTATCGCGCAGCATCCGGTGTAAAGAGCAACTCCACTTCCTGTAGCTCATCATGGCCAGACTTTTCATTAACGTACTGCTGAAGAGTTATTCTACTGTGGCGAGGAAACTGTTCAGCCTGTGTGACAAAGGACATAATTCGGTCAAGCCGAAAATCCCTGTACGCACACCGCAAACGACACCAGGCAACCAGATGCCAATGCCAGCTGTAATAAAAAAGACCGATGGGTTCGAGGCAACGCTTTGTCTGCTTTTGGCTGCTAAAAGCGGCATAATCAATTTCAATGACCTTTCGATGCACTAATGCATCACGGCATTCTCGCAACCAACGGTCACTGCTCTCCTGAGTTTTCTTTTGTGTTCTTTCAGGGTCGCATTCTATGGATGAATTCTGATTAAATTCATCGATAGGAAAATGACTGCTTGTTGGCAATACTTCAACATCCGTATCAAAAGAGCTTAGATAATCTTTACCTTGACGATCAACAACTGCTTTTATTTTATTTAAGGCCTGTTTGAAATCTTTTAATGAATCAGCATCAAGGCTCGATACCAGCAATTTTTCACCCAGCAAAAGCGAAGCGGCTTCGTCAAGCGTGAAAGAAACAGGGGGGAGATGGTAACTCTTTTCAAGAAAATACCCGACACCCGCCTCTGAGCCTATGGGTACACCGGCTGTTTCAAGCGTTCTTATATCGCGATAAATAGTTCGATCGGAAACATCAAAGTACTCGGATAAATACTGCGCCGTTACAACAGAACGTGTTTGTAGCAATAATAAAATGGATGTCACTCTATCAAAACGATTCATTCTGAGCCATGGTTATAATTATTCGTTTATATTGAGATGGCGCTGGCCAATCAATCTACGACTGAACAGCAGGAAATACAATGTCATAACGGCGACGTAATGCTCTTCCCCCTTTATTCCATCCGTTCAGAAAGTACCAGTTTTTCAGCCCAGGTCGAGCGAGGCGTTTCTCCTTGTGACTGTATTTTATCTTGAAGAAAATTCACAAAGGCGCGAATGCGCGAAGGCAAGAAGTTACGGCGGGCATACACCATCCAGACACCATGATCATCAGGTCGATGAAAGTGCGTTATCGGAATTATTTTTCCGGATTTCAGCCAATCGCGTGCAATAAAGTGCGGAAGTTGTGATAGCCCATAACCCTGTGCACAGAGCTCTGCCATTGCCTCTCCGTCATCAACAATCAAAGGAGAAGGTGGTTCGAATTTTTGAATGTCCTGATCACCCTCCTGAAAAAACACGGGTAATACACGCCCACTCTGGCGAAAACGAAAACATACCCACTTTTGCTGCTTTAGGGACACTCTATCTCGGTTGATAAGGTTTTTCTGAAAAAAGTCAGGCGAGCAGCAAGTGATATAGTCAATAGGGCTGAGCTGACGAGCCACAAAAGAAGACTCCGCTAAAGTGCCACTGCGGATGGCAATATCTACGTTTTGATGAATCACGTCTACGTAGCTGTCATCGAACGATATATTCAGTGTGATATCAGGGTATCGCTCACAAAATTCACCCAGCAGAGGTAAAACATAGAGACGCCCGTAAGAGACCGGCATGTTGATTCTCAAACAACCCTTTGGTGCATCGTTCGACGACTTCAGTTCATCTTCACATTGTTCCAGCTGCCCCAAAATCTGACGTGCAGTGGCGACATATATTTGACCATGTTCAGTTAATGTCAGCTGCCTTGTGGTGCGATGAAACAAAAGCAGATTCAGGCTGTTCTCAAGTCGTCCTATTGCCTTGCTGACAGTTGAAGGGGACATCCCTAACATCACAGAAGCACGGGCAAAACTGCCATGATTAACGACCGAAACGAATATACGCAGTAGATTAAGCTTGTCCATTGATGAATATCATTCACTTCTGTTATGACATTAATGATATTTAATCACTTCTGAATATTTCTTAGTATCCCTGTGACGAAAAAACTTATCGCTTTTTGATCAACAGGAGATCATTACATGTTTAAAAAACTCTGGACCAGAGCCTCTGCAATCATCACCGTTTTCTGTGTTGCAACTCTGCTTTCAACGGCTTCCAATGCCGCCGATAAAAAGATTGGTATTATCGTATTTGATGGTGTTTTAAGCTCGGATATCACGGCACCGATGGAAGTGTTCGGTGTCGCCAGTCGTAAAAGCTGGTTCGATGATTATGAAGTGATCACGATCAATACGGGTGTTCAGGATGTCATAAAAACAGAGGAAGGCATCAAACTTAAGGTTGATGCTTTTCTAAAAGACCGCCCGAATGTTGATGTGCTGCTTATGCCCAGTGCATACGACATGGATCCTTTACTGAGTAATAAGGAACTGGTCGACTATATTCGCACGACAGCAAAGAGTGCTGAGTGGATGGCAAGCAATTGCTCTGGCGCTTTTCTATTGGCTGAAGCAGGCCTGTTAAATGGCCGTAAAGCCACTACCTGGGCAGGCGGTGAAGGTGGTCTACAAAAAGAATACCCTGACGTTGATGTCCAGATTGACCAGAACTATGTGATTGATGGCAACATCATTACGTCTAATGGCAGTGTCGTGAGTTACCAGGCGGCACTGGCTTTGTTGGAAAAAATGTCCTCGCCGCGTAAAGCCGATGAAGTGAGAGATGCCCTGCAAATGTCTCGGGTGTGGAATGCAGATTTAAACAAGTAAATCATGAAAGAGTATCAGCTACACCGTTGATACTCTTTATTTCATGCACGTTGAAAACCGAAAACAAAAAGGCCAATGAATATCGATACCTTAACTATCACTAACTAGAAGTTATAATGGGCACCATATATCGAACCAAATTGTGAGAGAGTATCCGGTCGGAAGATTCTCGAAATAAAAATCCATCGCCATATCTGAAATTAGCGGTTCAGAAGCTCTGCATTTGTTGGAAACTCTTCAAGCAATTCCACCAGTTTTCTAGCGCCATCTACAGGCTTAAGGTGAGTGAGTGCTCTCCGTAAAACGGTTATGTTTTTAATATCTTTAGGGTTCAGGAGCAGTTCTTCACGACGCGTACTGCTTTTAGCAATATCCAACGCGGGGAAAACTCTCTGACCTGCCGCTTCTCGTGACAGGACAATTTCCATATTACCTGTACCCTTAAATTCTTCGAAGATAACCTGATCCATTCGGCTTCCGGTATCAACCAGGATAGTGGCCAGAATGGTAAGTGATCCACCATTTTCTATCTTTCTGGCTGCACCAAAAAGTTTTCGTGGTATTTCAAGAGCTCTGGCATCGACTCCTCCAGACATGGTACGACCGCTGCTCTTTCGTTCTGCATTATGCACTCGCGAAAGTCTTGTGAGAGAGTCAATAACAATCATTACATTGTGACCTTCTCCCGCTTCTTTGAGAGCCGTATCAAGAAGGTTGTTGGCTACACGGATATGTTGTTCATAGCTCGCATCAGAAGACGATGCATGCACTTCTGCTGGTACGTTGCGTTTAAAATCAGTGACTTCTTCTGGTCGCTCATCAATAAGTAATGCATAAAGCTTTATCTCGGGGTAGGCTTCTCCCACGGCTTGGCAAACATGCTTTAAAATGGTTGATTTCCCGGAACCTGGAGGGGCTACAATCAGACCTCTCTGCCCCATTCCAATAGGAGCGATCAAATCGATGGCCCGAGTAATGAGTTGCCGAGAACCGGATTCGAGGCAAATAAACTGGGAAGGATTGACAGCAACGCCGTTTAAAAAACGTTTTTTGGGGTCAGTATGCACTTCAGCCTTGACTGGCTCATCTACTTTCTCGGAGTCTTTGTTTTTTTTCACCTTTAAAGATAAAATTTTTCTCGTCATGATTTTCGTCTATAGCTCTGGAGAATTAAGTGTTTTTCGACGTATCTATAGTAGCCCAATGAAAAAGACTGCTGATTGAAAAGCGTCGAGAGTGACTGGATTTTTCGGTGGTATTCAAATACTCGGCTTAACTTTTATTATCGATACATATCAATATCTTACAACACTTAAATTCAGATACCTTTGTTTTTTTTAGTCTTTTCTTGTCTGTATTGGTCAATGTTTGGACGGATTATTGACATCCATTTATTACACGAAGAATACCAATAATCATTAATTAAGAACTTTACTACTTAACCAAACAAGCTTTCAATGGTCTTCATCAGAATAAACATACGTATTCGAGCATCGTACTTACACAAGAACTCAAACCCGTACTTTGCATAGAATCTTTCGGCAGCATCAGCCAGACAATCAACCACGAACGCTCATATGAGAGTTTATTGCCCATAGATATTTCAGCGCATTGATCAAACAGATCTTACTAGTCCTTGACCATAAAACTCACCATACACTGCAAGTTAAGCAAGAAGAAAAGCAGGAATTGAACAGCTTGGCAGCTTCTGATTAGGCAATGGCATGAGTGCAGGCAAAACCATTGTGCGGCTATTACCTGCATGCATATGCTTTACGGCCTGAGTTTTGATAAACAGATTCAGCTCATGCTCCCCACAATTGAAAGAGTCCCGATCATTGATGGCTTTATCCAGCTCACTTCACACCCTTCTTCTCTGTAAATGCCAGAGCTTCTTTCAGTGGATCGTTCGGTACTTTTGCCTGTTCACAGGCATTAGTGAATCTGTCAAAGAGATCATCATCAAATGTGATACTTTCGTACTGTTCAATGACCTGAGTCGAGTCTTCATCTATCAGCTTAACCACATACTCGGTCAAACTCTTTAAACCCAGCAAGGCCGAAGCCTTTTCAGCCTTAGCCTTGATTTCCTCATCAAGCCTTAAATCCAGTCGTTCAGTTGCCATCAGGTCTCCATTTGTATGGAATATTTCTGTATGAATGATTGTAGCCCTGAGGTGGAGAGAGCAAGTGTACGGATAAGTGGCGGAAAGTATCAGAAATACCTGAATGGATCAGTTAAGCCGATATAGCATCTGGAGCTCATCGTACTCCGTAAGTTAAGCAAAATCAGAGCTTTTTCCTCAACATCAGCCGAGTTTATTGCTTCATAATGGCTTTCACCAATCACAAAGGAGATCTTCTTGTTATGACTTCTTACATAAAAGTTAGTGATACTAATATTCGTATAAATAACAATAAGGAGATGAAATCTAATCCATAAAAAAGTGGGAGGCTACTATCGATGATAACGGATAAAACTAGTTTATTAAGCTCCTCCCCACCTACTCACAATACCCAGGAAGCAGTTGATGTCTTCTTCTGTGGACGAAATATTGAATTAGCAAACTTCACTGAACTAGCATTAAACGCTGGAACACTTATCTCTAAAGGCCGATGGGGGGAGGTACACAGGTCAAAAACTCTAGGAAAAGAGGTTGCTGTAAAAAAAGTGCGAGCAGATATTTCGTCAGATAAGTCGCTTGAAGTTTATACAAATGAGATAAAGATACTCGAACACATATCTACTCTGCCAAACCGTGAACATATTATTGACTACTATTTAGGTTTTTGGGACCAGTCGCTTCCAGTATTTATTTTCGAACTTGGCGACATTGAACTTAATAAACTCATGCTCCAAAAATCCAGTACATTCACTCACAGGAAATTCAACAACCTTTTATATCAAACACTTTCTATGCTGAAGTTTTTAAATGACAATTCTTTATATTTTGGTGATTTTAATTTCAGGAATATGGTTTACTTTCATGGACAAGATACTATTAAATTGATTGATTACGGGTGTTGCTATCAGAATGACCATGATTCATACCGACCACCACTCAAATCACTCAGCATGTTGGGAGCCAATGTCTTTAGATACCAGTTTATGGCGAAGGATCATTTAAATAAGCAGCCGATCGGGGCTGATGAGTGTCTAAAAATGATAACTTCGAGCAAGGACGCGAAGCCATTATTAGATCGCGATGATTTATGGATGGAATCTATGACAAAAACTGCGAAAACGATTATTACATATTCTCTCGTATATCGGCCAGAAAGAGGTGAAGAAGTACTACAGCTCAAAGAGCAACTATCTGAGCGTGAGCCTTTAGTAGACACACATAGGGCTGGCTAAAAACTATCACATAGAGCAGTTCTATTCATCATAGCGGAGCACTCATTCAATGATCAAAGATAGAGTTGAGATATGCTAAAGTCAGTAGAGATAATCTGACAAACTAAAAAAATCAGAAAATAATTAAAGACGGTAAATTGAACTGTGTTTCTGCATGATTTCATACATAGTCACTAATCATGTTTATAGCTATGACTCAACCTCTGTTGTTCTAACAGATTCAACCTGCTCAAAATCAATAGTAAGTTTTTCTTCGTAATTGCCACGATCATTTTGGTCGAAGTAATAAGTACCTAAACGTTTAGAGTTGTCCTCCAGTACCTTTTAAAACCACTTTGAATATTATCAGCTTCTCTTGTACTGAAGGTGGATGTTTCAACTACACCACTACTTTTAGATATACCTTCACTAAATACTTCATAACTCACCCCATGTATTAATAATAGATGCTTTTCGTTGAAAACAATATGGTCACCATTTTAATAGAAGAGCACTGACAGTATCCTACATAGTAGTCAGTGCGACGTATTTTCAATCATAGTGACTTGTTAAGTATTACTCGTATAGAAACACATTTTGTTCTTATCTAAATCTCTTATATAGGCTGAATGCATATTGGAACGTATTTTAGGTTTCCCTTCACAAACACTGCCTAAATCAAGCGCTTTTTTATACAATCGATTAACCTCTTCAACTGAATCAACATGGAAGCCAAGCATTGTTCCATTACCATTCGACGCTGGATTTTCATCGAACGGTTCAGCTATAGCAAACATAAAGTCTTCGTTACCCCATAGCGTCATTCGCCCTTGGTCATGAATTTTATTTAATCCACATCCATCAAATAATTCATCATAGAAGGCAACAGCCTTTTCCTTATTATTTGTTCCAAACACGAAATAATTCATTTTCATAGTAGATACTCTAATTGTGTAACAAAGATGTTTAACAGCTTTAATGAGGAGCTGTCTATGAAGAAACGTAAAAAATACCAAACTTATTCTTGTCTAAGTCTCTGAAGTAAGCAGCAAACACTCCAGTTCTTCTTTCCCCAGGCGCACCCCCGCAGCTTTCACCCAAAGAAATGGCATTTTCATAAACGGCAATAGCCATTTCTTTTGAGTCAGCCTTTAAACCAACCATACTGCCATTGCCGCTAGTTGCTACTAGTCCATCGTGGGGTTTGCAGACAGCTATACCCACTGAACCATCTTCAGACTTCCATAGAATAGCTTTCTCAGTATTCATGGTTTGCTTTGCGTCAAAAATTACAAGCAATTCATCATAGAATACTTCGGCTTTCTTGAGATCGTTGGAACCTAAAAGAACATTGCTAATCATGTTTAATTACTCAAAGCATATAATGATTTTTACTTTATTAGTTGAGCGACAAGATTGTTCAACTCAGCAACATTTTTAACGATATATACATTCTTATTAACGTTACTTCCTTGTAATTTGGACAAAAAATCATCATTCCAGAATTTTGGACATAACTTCAATATTTTATAGCTTTCCAGTGTACCTTTAAGCACTGAGCTGCCTTCTGGCCACCCTTCCGGTTTTGAAAACAACCCTTTTATAAGTCGTTTCGTAACAAACCAGTAGCTTACAAAATACGGAAGATCTATATATATTAAGGTATCGGCGGCCTTTAAACGTTCGTTGAATGAACTAATTGGGCCGAAGCCATCAATAATCCAGTTTTCTGAATTCAATATTCGCTCATGCGCTTTGTCGAATAATTCACGCTCAACCAGCTCGCCATCAGGTTTGTAGACGATTGAATCTAGTTGATGGAGCTTAATACCCGTAGCAGAAGCAAGAGCTTTACTAACTTTTGATTTTCCGCTGCCTGGTTTACCAAAAACTGCTACCTTTTTCATGGAAACTCCCTCTAATTGTTAGGTTTCCCATAAGGCAGATATGAAGAACCCACCTTTATGGGTGGGGTTACAAATAAAGCTCGTAACAAATCCCACCATTCCTATGGAATGATGATAATTCGTTCTTTAAGTTGCTTTAGATTGGTTTTCATCTAACCACTTTTATATAGCTGATGTTTATTGTCAATGTAATTTGACAGGAAATATGTGATTGACGCTGAGCATAAAACACTTACATGTGGGGCTCGCGCTAAGGGTAACAGTCCCAACGTTGCATTCTGGGGTGAGAACGGTGAAAGGACAGGCAAGCCATATCCTGAGACACGCGTTCGCCAGTCACTTTATGATGAATGGGAGAAACATCAGGGTACTGCAAACTATACTCGGCCACTGCGATATCAAGATGACGGAGAAGTACGCAAAATTCAGCAAGGATTATCTGACAGATGCCGTACGTTTAAATCCGGTAAAAGATATGGATACTTTGTGGACAATTGAGTAAATGGGAATATAGTGCAGGGGATTTATTTAAGACAATCAAAGACTTACAGAAGGGAAATGGCGGTGAGGGAGGGATTCGAACCCTCGATACGGCTACAAACCGTATACTCCCTTAGCAGGGGAGCGCCTTCAGCCTCTCGGCCACCTCACCGGAATTGCCAGTAATATTACCTGCAACCCGTTGGAATGCAAGTCCTTTTGCCGAGCAAGACGACTAGCGTCTTATCTTGCCAATTTTGAACAATAAACAGCCAGAAACAAAGTCCGGACAAAAAAATACCCAACTCTTTAGCCGGGCACTCTTTATTCCATCAACTCCAGCAACGCTGACTGCTGATGCTCAGGTATCACTTCAAACAGTCAAAAGGATTCGGCTGCATCAGAGCCAGGGCCTTCTTTTTCTTTCTGGATGCGTTGATAGATTTCTTCACGGTGAACAGCTACTTCTTTTGGTGCGTTAACACCAATACGGACCTGGTTACCCTTAACGCCCAGTACTGTGACAGTGACCTCGTCCCCGACCATCAGGGTTTCTCCTACGCGGCGAGTCAGAATCAGCATACAATCTCCTTATTTACATCTCTGTAAGTCAACGAACGTCAATCCTGAGCACGGCGGTGCATCGGTTCATTGCCTTAAAAAACTCCACGAGGAAGTTTCCAGCCCTACATTACAGTTGCACAACAGTGGAACAATAGTTGGTGTATTGATTCCTTGTATACTGCCTTGTAAACGCTTCAAGCAAAGCAACAGCTGCCAGTTTACCGTTTCATGCCTAAGAATTTCTCAGCTAACGGAGTCTAGCCACCGAACTCAATATTTCCATGCGTATTTCTACTAGCAGAGAAATGTAATGGTAAATTTCAAGATTAAAATAATCGGGCACAGAGCATTCTAGTAGAAGTTTTCTGTACCCGTTCGAGAATAGTGATGTTTCTGTCTGACTTCCGTATTTCCATGGCTTACCAGGTACAATCCTTCGGTCAGTCGCCGCCTAGACAATCACTATTCCCCTGTGTCGAGGGGCTTCCGGATTTTAGACCTCGGTCTCCTGCACTGGTTCCCGGTCCAGCTCAAATACTGAGTGCAGAGCCCTTACCGCCAGCTCCAGATACTTCTCAGCGATGATCACGGACACCTTGATTTCAGAGGTGGAGATGATCTGAATATTGATGCCCTCACCGGCCAGCGCCTGGAACATCTTGGTCGCTACGCCTGCATGGGAACGCATACCTACGCCAACAATGGATACTTTGGCGATTTTCTCGTCGCCATCGTACTCACGGGCACCCAGCTCTTCGCAGATCTGCTTGCAGACCTCCAGCGTACGCTGGTAATCGTTGCGATGAACGGTAAAAGTGAAGTCGGTGGTGCGGTCATCGGATACGTTCTGAACGATCATATCCACTTCAATATTGGCCGCACTCACAGGGCCGAGGATGCGAGACGCTACACCGGGAATGTCTGGCACGCCTTTGATGGTGACTTTCGCTTCGTCCCTGTTAAATGCAATGCCTGATACAACCGGTGATTCCATAGCTACTTCCTCATCAATGGTAATAAGTGTTCCGGGGCCGTCCTGGGATGAATGCAGAACGCGTAATTTAACGTCGTATTTGCCAGCAAATTCAACGGCACGGATTTGCAACACCTTGGAACCCAGGCTGGCCATTTCCAGCATTTCTTCAAAGGTGATCTTGTCCAGACGTCGGGCACCCTCAACAACACGAGGGTCCGTGGTATACACACCATCAACATCGGTGTAAATCTGACATTCATCGGCTTTCAGTGCAGCGGCCAATGCCACAGCCGTCGTATCGGAGCCACCACGACCCAGCGTGGTAATGTTTCCGTGTTCATCACGACCCTGAAAACCCGCTACAACCACAACACGACCTGCGTCGAGGTCAGCACGCATATTTTCTTCATCAATCTGTTTGATGCGTGCTTTGGTGTGGGAACTGTCGGTCAGAATAGAGACCTGGCCACCCGTATAGGAACGGGCCGGGCAACCTCTTTCGTTGAGAGCCATCGACAGCAGGGCAATGGTCACCTGTTCTCCGGTAGAGAGCAGCACGTCCATTTCCCGTGGAGTCGGTTGTTTTTGAAGAGTGTGGGCGAAGTCCGTTAACCGGTTGGTTTCACCACTCATGGCAGAAACCACAACCACTACGTCGTGTCCCTGCTCGCGGAATCCTTTCACCTTGTCGGCAACGCCCTGGATGCGCTCCAGACTGCCGACCGAGGTGCCGCCAAATTTTTGTACTAACAGCGCCATTATTATTTCGTTCTACATCTATGAGCCGATTCGGGAATTTACCACAAATACCACTATAAAAAAACGGTGAATACTTACAGAGCCCAACAAAAACGGGCTCTATAGCCCGTTTTTGTTACAACAGATATAACCCTGAAGGATTACCTTATAACTTCTCTTCCAGCCAGACCGGAATAGATGCCAAGGCCGCAGCCGTGTTTTCTGGCTGAGAGCCGCCACCCTGCGCAAAGTCAGGACGACCGCCACCACGGCCACCTACCTGCTCGGCCACCATCTTCAGCAGATCGCCCGCCTTAACCTTGCCGGTCAGGTCTTTGGTCACACCTGCCACCAGTGGGAACTTCTCATGACCCGGAACGGCCAGGAAGATGACGCCGGAGCCCAGCTTGTTCTTAAGCTGATCCACCATATCGCGCAGAGACTTAGGTTCAACACCATCCAGTTCGGTCGCCAGCACTTTAATGCCTTTGACGTCTACCGCTTTGGAGATAAGGTCGGAACTGCCCGCGGAAGCCAGTTTCTGCTGCAACTTCTGCAGTTCTTTTTCCAGCTCACGGTTACGATCGAGCAGGCCGGATACCTTGTCCAGAACATTGTCCTGAGAACCTTTCACCAGACCGGCAATAGATTTCAGTGTATCTTCAACCTGCTCCTGACGCTGGTCAGCCGCAACACCGGTGACTGCTTCAATACGACGAACACCCGCTGCAATACCGGATTCAGACAGAATACGGAGAGAACCGATATCACCGGTACGTTCAGCGTGAGTACCACCACAGAGTTCGATGGAGAAGCCATCTGCACCCATGGTCAATACACGCACTTCATCGCCGTACTTTTCACCGAACAGTGCCGCAGCGCCTTTGGCTTTTGCCGCTTCGATGTCCAGCAGTTCTGTTTCTACGACGGTGTTAGAACGAATCTGTTCGTTAACAATACGCTCAACTTCACGCAGCTCTTCAGGCTTAACCGCTTCAAAGTGAGAGAAGTCAAAACGCAGCTTTTCGGCGTCGTTCAGGGAACCTTTCTGATTAACATGGTCGCCCAGTACACGACGCAGTGCTTCGTGCAGCAAGTGAGTGGCAGAGTGGTTTAGCTCAGTTGCCTGACGTTTGGCCATATCGACCTGCGCTTCAACCTTGTCACCTAACTTAATGCGACCGGATTGAACTTGAGCAATATGCAGATGGTTATCACCCTGCTTCTGGGTATCCAGAACTTTCAGGGAACCACCGTCAAACATCAAAGAACCTGTGTCGCCTACTTGACCACCGGACTCAGCGTAGAAAGGCGTATTTTCCAGAACAACCGTTACCTGCTGACCTTCAGCCGCAAAATCGACTGGCTGACCTTCAACGAACAAAGCGGATACCGCAGAACCGTCTTCCAGCTTATGATAACCGGTAAACTCGGTAACACCTTCCAGAGTCAGCTGATCGTTGTAATCAATGCCGAACTTGCTGGCGGCACGAGCGCGTTCACGCTGAGCTTCCAGATGTGCTTCGAAGCCTTTCTCATCAACGGTCAGCTCCCGCTCACGAGCAATGTCGCTGGTCAGGTCAACTGGGAAGCCGTAAGTGTCGTAAAGAGTAAACACTACGTCACCTGGAATTTCAGTACCGGACAGTGCGGCCAGTTTCTCTTCCAACAGGCGCATGCCCTTGTCCAGAGTCTTGGTGAATTGCTCTTCTTCCTGCAGCAGAATACGTTCAATCTGCGCCTGATTCTTTTTCAGGTCCGGATAGGCGTCGCCCATTTCACGAACCAGAGAAGCAACCAGCTTATAGAAAAAGGAATCCTTGGCACCCAGCTTGTGACCGTGACGGCAGGCGCGACGAATAATACGACGCAGCGTATAACCACGGCTTTCGTTGGATGGCATTACGCCGTCGGTAATCAGGAAGCAGGCGGAACGAATATGGTCAGCAATAACACGCAGTGAAGACTCAGTGGTTTCAACACCGCCGAGAATACCGGAAGCGTCTTTCAGCAGGTTCTGGAAGAGATCAATATCGTAGTTGCTGTGACCGTCC
This sequence comes from Endozoicomonas sp. OPT23, assembly GCF_009653635.1. Lineage (GTDB taxonomy): Bacteria > Pseudomonadota > Gammaproteobacteria > Pseudomonadales > Endozoicomonadaceae > Endozoicomonas_A. Next base: position 275,303 of record NZ_PPFD01000007.1, read on the forward strand.
TGCATGATGGCCGCAATACGCTCCAGACCCATGCCGGTATCAACAGAAGGTTTTGGCAGAGGCTGCATTGAGCCGTCGGACTGACGGTTGTACTGCATGAATACCACGTTCCAGATCTCGATAAAACGATCACCGTCTTCTTCCGGTGTGCCCGGACGGCCACCCCAGATATGGTCACCGTGATCGTAGAATACTTCGGTGCACGGGCCGCAAGGACCGGTATCACCCATCTGCCAGAAGTTGTCAGATGCGTACGGTGCACCTTTATTGTCACCGATACGGATAATGTTTTCCGCGGGCACACCCACTTCGTTCAGCCAGATGTTATAGGCTTCATCGTCAGACTCATAAACAGTTACGCACAGTTTTTCAGTTGGCAGCCCCAGACGCTTGGTCAGGAATTCCCATGCGTAGTTGATAGCGTCCTGCTTGAAGTAGTCACCAAAGCTGAAGTTACCCAGCATTTCAAAGAAGGTGTGGTGGCGGGCAGTGTAACCCACGTTTTCCAGGTCATTGTGCTTGCCGCCAGCGCGCACGCATTTCTGGGAACTGGTGGCACGCGTATACGCACGCTGTTCCCGTCCAAGAAAGAGGTCCTTGAACTGGTTCATGCCTGCGTTGGTAAACAGCAGGGTCGGGTCGTCGTGAGGCACCAGAGAGCTGCTGGCCACGATTTCATGGCCTTTTTCCTGAAAGTAGTTCAGAAATGCAGAGCGAATCCCGGCACTTGTTTTATCAGTCACACGAGTCATACAGGTTTTCCACCAGGGGATGTTCTATCAGTGAAAGCATGATTCAGGTGTATGCATCCTCTGGCATAACCGATTCATACTTTCCATAGGTATTAGTGCAAAAACGCCATTATATAGAAGGCAAAAGCAAACAGCTATGCACGGCTCAGGCTGTTGCAGGAGATTTTGAATGGAAATTCTCGCAGAATGAGACCAGCTTTTGCATCAGAATGTCACTTTCATCCAGCAAGCCTTCCTGCTCAAGAATACAGGCCGCGACTTCTGCGGTGCAGAGACCTTTTTCCTGCTGGTTTCTTCGCAGTGTGTAGACCGACTTTCTGTCTACATTCAGGAACTCCAAGGGGAGCTGGTGCAGGTAAGGGCTCTTACGATAGATTTTTCGAGCTTGCTGCCAGGTGCCATCAATTAATACATAAGTCGTTACAGGCTGTTTTTCCGGCTGACTAATTCCAGTGTCCTGTTGATAGGTTGCAAACTCTGATGGGAACACTAGTACTACTTTATGAGCAGGGCTCTTAATCCTGTTCATAAGATCAACAGGTTCTTTCACCCTACTCCACTCACCTATAGAAAGTGGTACTGATAAATCCTTTAAGAGCTGCCCTGTATTACTTGCTTTTGCCAGTTCATTAGCGTGGATCAACAAGTAGAACTCTATCGCTTTACTGTTCTCTTTTTCGTTCATCAATGCCTGTTTCATTTTATCCAAACGTCGCAATCTCAGTCGATTAGAAAATCCTGTGCTATATCTGAATCTCTACACATAAAAATATCTTTATGTGAAATAAGAATAACATTCACATATTAATCAAGCCTCCGACGGTACACCTGTCAGCTGAAGTAATTGGAGTATAATTGATGGCCAGCCTCTGGAATGAGTCAAACAAGCTACAAGTCATAAGTTCTGACTCTGGTGTACTGATACAAAACCCGGGATCACTGAAGCCATCACCTGCCCATCAGTTGAAGGACATCTCGGTAGATGCCACTCTCATCTTTGAGAAAACAGGTATTCATGTAGAGCTACTGGCTGGTAATAGCTATCTGGTACTGACCAGCAATCAGGCTGGCCAAAAAGTCGCTATCAAGGATACCGTTTTTTTCCGTGCTCTCAATAATGAAGCGGATATTGCCCCCCATCACAGACTCGATGAACAAATTCATCAACACGAAGGTGGCTTCAGTTCACCCGCCATTATTGAACTTGGCAGCACTTCTTCTATAGCGTCGTTTTATTCAGCACCACAGTTATGGGCCATGCCACTGCTTGACCCACCGAACTACTTCGCACTGAATTCGGTTTCTGTCGGCATTAGAGCCAGTGGTTTGCTGGTGTCGGGCCGATTGTTTGCAACTTCTCCAGAAGGGGCATTCACGGCAAACACTCCTTCTATAGGACAGTATCAACCTTTATCAAGCCCTGTAATGGAAAGCAGTGCTGCCTGGATAAGGAGTGATGCGCTTGCTTTCAATAGCTATACACCATACGGACTGAATCAATCACAGCCAGAAGTTATAGCACCTGTCTCATCACTTTCTTCGTCGCTTCCTGCAACTTCATACGACAGTAGCCTTGTAAGTAATCAAATAGTTGATAGCGTTCAAACTGGTACAAACCTTGTTGATGAAGATGTCGTTCATATCGCTCATGATGAGGTTACACCAACAGTCAGCGATGCAAAGCCCAAACTAGCAACACAACCAGAAGCCGAGAAAGAAGCACAACAACTCGATGACACCGGCAAAGAGCAAACCGCTGCATCCGATCTTGGGAAAGAATCTAAAGGTACTGACGGCGAAACTCCGCCGGAACAGTCAAAGGTAAATACCGAGACACCCCCCAAAAAGCAGGACATTCCTCCGACCGAAGAGGCAGAGGACAGCGACAATCAACAACAACATCTGGGCGACACCGACGGT
>NZ_PPFD01000007.1:278021-362602 GCF_009653635.1 Endozoicomonas sp. OPT23
CCGGGCGGCACCGAAGGTGAAAGATCCGCGGAATCCGGGCTTGAGAAAGAGGCTAAAGGCCCTGACGGCGAAACACCGCCGGAACAGTCAAAATCAATAAACACAGAGACAGCCCACCAAGAACAGGACATTCCTCCGACCGAAGAGGCAGAGGACAGCGACAATCAACAACAACATTTGGGCGGCACCGAAGGCGAAAGGTCCACTGAATCCAGGCTTGAGAAAGAGGCTAAAGGTCCTGACGGCGAAATACCGCCGGCACAGTCAAAGGTAAACACCGAGACACCCCCCAAAAAGCAGGATATTCCTCCGACCGAAGAGGCAGAGGACAGCGACAATCAACAACATCTGGGCGGCACCGAAGGTGAAAGGTCCGCTGAATTCGGGTTTGAGAAAGAGGCTAAAGGCCCTGACGGCAAAACTCCGCCTGAACAGTCAAAATCAATAAACACAGAGACACCCCCCAAAAAGCAGGACATTCCTCCGACCGAAGAGGCAGAGGACAGCGACAATCAACAACAACATCTGGGCGACACCGACGGTGAAAGATCCGCGGAATCCGGGCTTGAGAAAGAGGCTAAAGGCCCTGACGGCGAAACTCCGCCGGAACAGTCAAAGGTAAACACCGAGACACCCCCCAAAAAGCAGGACATTCCTCCAACCGAAGAGGCAGAGGACAGCGACAATCAACAACATCTGGGCGGCACCGAAGGTGAAAAATCCGCTGAATCCGGGCTTGAGAAAGAGGCTAAAGGCCCTGACGGCGAAACTCCGCCGGAACAGTCAAAGGTAAACACCGAGACACCCCCCAAAAAGCAGGATACTCCTCCGACCGTAGAGGCAGAGGACAGCGACAATCAACAACATCCGGGCGGCACCGACGGTGAAAGATCCGCTGAATCCGGGCTTGAGAAAGAGACTAAAGGCTCTGACGGCGAAATACCGCCGGCACAGTCAAAGGTAAATACCGAGACCCCCCCAAAAAAGCAGGATATTCCTCCGACCGAAGAGGCAGAGGACAGCGACAATCAACAACAACATCTGGGCGACACCGACGGTGAAAGATCCGCTGAATCCGGGCTTGAGAAAGAGGCTAAAGGCCCTGACGGCGAAACTCCGCCGGAACAGTCAAAGGTAAACACCGAGACAGCCCCCAAAAAGCAGGACATTCCTCCGACCGAAGAGACAGAGGATAGCGACACTCAACAACAACATCCGGGCGGCACCGAAGGTGAAAGATCCGCGGAATTCGGGCTTGAGAAAGAGCTAGCGGACACTGACGACAAAATTCGAACAGAACCACCAGAACAACAAAAAGGCGAAACTGTACCGCCGGTTGAACCCTCACTGCCACCTCAAACACCCCCAACCTCAGAGGTTGAACTGGCCTCCGGGATCTCAAAACCGCTGAGTTTCGATAACTGCCAGATCACCTACTCGGTTGAACTTGCTCCATCTCTTGATACGCAAGCACCTGAGTTTGTTTCAAGAGTTATGATTTCGATGAAAGACTGCGATTTCAATGCGTCTGTTCATCCACCCTTAAGGTCAGCTGAAGCGTTAACCAAAGGCATTACCTTATCTCAAACGGTTCAGGCATTAATGTCTGATTCATTTTTTCAGGCTCTATCAGGGGATAACGAGAAAACCTTTCAGGTTTCTATAGAAGTAGCTCCGTCAACCGGCCTGGTTCATAAAGCTCCTGTTAAGATTGCAAAATTTTCTGCATCTGTGAACGGAGTTATTCTTGATTCAGTCGTTTGCAGAGCCTTAGCTGACTCAACGTTTATCGTCGACTCAGCACCTGTTAATCACGTAAGTACCCCATTACTCCTGACTGATAGCTCATCCCAGTACTGCTATTCACCTTTGGGTACAACAGCTATTGAAATCAGGTCGCTACCTGAAGAGCAGGTTTGCAGAGCTAGCGATCAGGAACTGACTCTGGATCTTGATGGCTATGCGCTTGCTGCACAAACCAAACCCGCTGACATTCAACCAGAGTTGGGAGATACAATTGAGCTGTACACTGTTCTTGATTCTCAACCAGTTATTGACTCTCAACCTGGAGTGCTCCAACCACAGTCTGTTGATCAATCCGAAATTCCTGCGGCAAATGCAACAACATCCATTGATTATGTGTCACTTAAAACGACAGAGCTGCCCCCTGTAGAACAGGCAGAAGAATCTGATGACTCTTGCTCTGAAAATCCACCAGAAGATACTGATCTTTCGGTTGAGGATACACCTGCTGCAGCCACTGAATCTGATGCAGTAAACTACCTTCCTTCAAGCGCTGCGGGAATACTGTCTCAGCCTTCTTATCTGCCCGTCAGTGAGCCGAAGACCTACAACCTCCGAAAGACTGAGGCAGGCTTTGAGCTGTGCTTTACTCCTCAGGAACAAGGAACACCCGTAACGCCCGGGAGCCTCGCCCGGTACGATGAAAACCAGTCAGAAGAAATATGCCTGATTGTCGAACAAACTAGCGACTTCCCTGATAACCTGAGAAGCCTGTTATCAGACGATACAAGCCGTGTATTAAATCGTGATGATTCGGTCTGCAGAACCGCAGTTACTCTTAACGAACTGCTTTGCCGACCGTTGGGAAGCAATGCTTCTATTGATGCACTGGCTTCTCCACACTATGTACCACTGTGGCCAACGAAACCTCTGATCAGTGGTGGTTCTGAAGATGCCAGCGAAACACCCGCTGAACCGTTAGAGCCCACCGTTCAAGAGAAAGAACTACAGCTACAGGATGCTCCTCCGACCGAAAAAAGCGATAAACCCGACGCTCAACAACAGCTGGACGACACTGGCAAAGAACAAACTGCTGCATCCGATCTTGGGAAAGAATCTAAAGGTCCTGACGGCGAAACTCCACCGGAACCGTCAGAGCTAATAGATCCAGAGAAAGAACCGCAGCCACAGGATGCTCCTCCGTCCGAAATTCTTGCGGTGAATGCAACAACATCCATTGATTATGTGTCACTTAAAACGACAGATCTGCCCCTTGTAGAACAAGCAGAAGAATCTGATGACACTTGCTCTGAAAATCCACCAGAAGGTACTGACCTTTCGGTTGAGGGTACACCTGCTGCAGCCGCTGAACCTGATGCAATAAACTACCTTCCTTCAAGCTCTGCGGGAGTATTGTCTCAGCCTTCTTATCTGCCCGTCAGTGAGCCGCAGACCTACAACCTCCGAAAGACTGAGGCAGGCTTTGAACTGTGCTTTACTCCTCAGGAACAAGGAACATCCGTAACGCCCGGGAGCCTCGCCCGGTACGACGAAAACCAGTCAGAAGAAATATGCCTGATTGTCGAACAAACCAGCGACTTCCCTGATAACCTGAGAAGCCTGTTATCAGACGATACAAGCCGTGTATTAAATCGTGATGATTCGGTCTGCAGAACCGCAGTTACTCTGAACGAACTGCTTTGCCGGCCGTTGGGAAGTAACGCTTCTATCGATGCAACAAGCTCCCCTCACTATCTGCCATTGCAGATAACTGAATCACCGATTCAAGCACTGTCAGAAGAAGGTATTGACGGGGCTTGTTCGACAGAAGACGACCCAAAAACAGCTGCTGATGGTATTTTTGAAGCAGAACAGCGAACAGAAGACAGCGACAAATCCATTCCACCAAAAGTTGATGGCGCCGATGAAATTGCAATCACCGATCCTGATGAGGTTAGCTGCCAACCATTAAGCACTGGCCCCCTTCAAACAGGTACGCTCTCGCCTCCTTACTTAGCTGTCACTAAGCCTCAGGCATACAGCCTCCGAGAGACTGAAACTGGCTTTGAGCTGTGCTTCTTCAGCCAGGAGAAGGGAGCAGACACGGCTACCGAAAGCCTGACGATTTATGATGACACTGAGCCAAAAGAGCTGTGTCTGGTTTATGATCAGAATGCTTTCAACCATCCTGCTGATCTTCGAAGCCTGATAACAGACAATATCAGCCCTATATTTAAACTGGATGACTCAATCTGCAGAACAACGACAGCACTGAATGAGTTGCTCTGTGAACCATTAAGAGCCAACGCATCCATTGATGCACTGGCCCTTCCTCACTATGTACCACTGTGGCCAACGAAACCTCTGATCAGCAGTGGTTCTGAAGATGCCAGCAAAACCTGTCAGATAGAAGCGACCTCGGAAACCACACTGGAACAAAGCACACTAGAAGTGCCTGTCATCACTGACATTGCTAATGAGCCTCAGATTCGTAAAGTTCAACCAGAGTCTATCTCTCATCACATTGATGATAAAACCGGCAACGCTGTATTCGAATTCAACTACTCCGAACCTCTTAGCTGGTCAACAGTCGACTCAGGAAACACATCACCCGAGCTTCTGTTCACTATGGATGACACGACATACAGAGCCCCGCTGTCATCAATGACCGATCACCAGCTTGCATTCAGCACTCAGGTAAGTACTGCAAACACAGGTCTCTCAAGGTTATGCCTGAGTCATATTGATCTGCACGAACACTCGATGTCAGGTGAAGGCACTGATTCTATAGTGCCCGTTATATCCGGAAACTGTCAGGTGCTGCTCAACAACTCTGACTGGCCCACCGTTATAAGTGTTGAGAAGTATCATTTACAAGACCACGCGGTTCTTTTCTACAGCATGCCTATTGGTCAGGAGTGGGACATCAGTCTGTCGAGCCCTGACGATACGGTCAAGCTGAGCACACACGATGGCTTTAATGACAACCCTGAGCCACTGGCCAGTACTCTGGGCAAAGTTACTCAAAAAGAAGGCTCAATTGAAGCCCAGCTCTCATTTTCCGGCATCAAACCATTAACTGTCGCCAGTAACTGGCTATCGCTGGAGGCCTCACATGATCATGTCAAATACTCACAGCAGTATGAATTAGGGCATAATCTACCCAGCCATTTCTACCGGTTCGATCGCTGGAGTAGCATCAATAGTGGCAGCATTGACTCAATGACCTTCAGGTATACCATTGACAATACACTGACGGCAGAGAGACCAGTGACGGGTATTTCTCTTGACAGCCATCATGCCATCAACGGCCTGTCTCTATCGCTTGATGGTGGCGGCATCAGTAATGACGCCATCAGTGAGGTGTTGAGTAAAACCACCGATTTTACCGTCTGCAGCTGGTTATCAACCACCGTTGCAGGCAGCAGTATTGACGACCCTAAGGTCAACCCTGCGCTGTTGGGTGACAGTCATTTCCCTGCACTGCATCTGTTCTCAATAGACAGTACCGGCCGAGTGGGCATTGCTATTAACAATATCTACGGTATGAAAAGCAATGCACCAGTCAATGATGGCAGTCTCCATCATATTTGTATGACCTCATACGGCGAACATTCAATCAATCGAACCTGGTCTAAAACCCAGATGTACGTTGATGGCCAACTTCAGAAGAGCAATCCTGTCGATGTCACTCGATATGATGAAGACATGACTGACCTCACGTCAGACATTGACCCGCTGGACCTGTTCCGCACTCGTACCAATACTTTGGGGTCGGTGATTGATGGTCAGTCAGAGAATCTATTTACTGGTCACATAGATAACTTCAATATTTCACCAATAAGAAGAAACAGCGCCAGTATTGCCGAGGAATATACCCAGAGCGGGCACCTGTTACTGGACCATGACACCCCCATACCTTTGGGAACGGCATTCTCACATCTGCATACTGAGCTGCCCAACCAACTGGATGATTTATATCTATCATTCAAAGGTCTGCGCCGTTTTGAAGGTCCGATTGCCAATTTTGAGTGTGAATACCGTTCAGAAGGCGAGACCTATACCGTTGATTTCTCGCACGGTGAAGCCAAAGAACTGAATTTCCTTGATATCGACTCCTTTGAAACAATGGTCTGCAGCTCTGCCGATAGCGATATTCAGCAAGCCGTTATCCGAATTGATAAACATCTCGAAAACCTTAACTCAGAAGGAAACCCAGCGGCCCTTCTTCACTTAACCAAAACTGCACCTATCACAACCACTCAAATACCGTTTCATACCGGTTCAGAGCAGCAGGGTATAGACGACATCAGTGATACCACGCCAACTACAGATTTCTTTATTGCCGAGTCAGGAAGCCACCAGATTAATACCGGTATTGATGACATCACTGTTCTGGATAATTTGTCAGCACTGGCTAAATCTCTGCAAGGCAGTTCCGACCTCTGTCTTCATGAGGTACTGTGTCAATCATTGTCAATCAGCCCAACGGACGACAAGTTGCTCACGTTTGAATTCAACAGTTTGGAACTCAACGAGAATGACCAGACTGAAGCACGATCTTCTGAAATACAGTCTTCTGAAACACTGTCAATTGAAACTCTGACCAGCCACCAGCCCATTTTAATCAGCATGCACCACGATACCATCGAGTTCGACCCGGTCATGTGTCAAAACAGCTGAACGACAAAACGCGCTCAATATCCGTGACTGATATTGAGCGCGCTTTTGTGTGACAGTGTTTAGGATAGGTTTGCCAGACGTCGGTCAATGGCTTGCAGGCTGATGAAACTCGATGACATTACCATCCGGATCCCTGATAAAGAAAAACCGGGCGCCATTAAATTCAACCTCACCTGTGACTGTAAAACCCAGTGTCTGGACATCGTGTTTGGCTGCATTGTAATCAGTGATTTCAAGGGCAATGTGTGTATAACCCGGGTATTTCACATCACCTTCCATGAGTACATTTTTCTTGGGGGCATCTTCAGAGGCATTTAAAATAAGGTTGATATTAATGCCAGACGGGTGTTCAACAATGGCCACAGGTTCAGGGCCTACCGGACCAGCAAGAAATACGAAACCTAATTTACCATAGAATTCGCGAGAGACTTCCAGGCTTCTAACTCTCAGCCCTACATGATTGATTCGGCTAATTTCTTTCATTACATTCCTTCGAAAATGATTCGGTCATGACTGGATAATAAACAGTAGCAACCAGCTAACATCAATGCTGTACACAACACTGTCTTTGATTTTTACCGACTATTTCAAATCAAAGCAATATCTGGGAGCCTGCGAATCAACTCGGCAGTGACATAGACTCATTTTTTAGCCTGATGCACTTTTGAATCGCTTGTTGCTTGCATTATCAATGGCTGCAAGTGCCCCGCCAAATAGCTATTTGATTAAAAAGTTGTTTGAATAAAAGAGAGGCTGCTTGAAAAGAGAGGCAGGGTTTAAACACACTTACAATGGTAGTGATATCTTCTCATGAACGTCGCCCCGGGAGCCTTCTGGTTAGAGAAGGCTCCCGGGGAAACCCCTTAAATTCCAGGCCTGACAGGTATACTGCCTTGTTCGCTTTCTCTATGGAGAAGGCCGTTCACCTTGCCTTTAGCCTCTGAAAAAATCTCACCGGTTGTCGCACCTTCTTTCATAAGTTCCTGCAGTCTGGGGTTACGCTCCATCTCATGGAGAAACGCTGCCCGCTCAGTCAATGATTTGGTGTAATGTGGATCTACTATCACTCTCTCCCGATAGATGCTGTCAGCCGGATATGAATCGTTGACCGGATTAGCATTGATGGTCGAGTGATGCTTTGTGTCGTACAGCATATCCGGTGCTGCAACCGGAGCTAGCGGTGGTAACCAGTTATACACACCATTCGCCGCATAATTCAATCCATAACTGGCAGCATTAAGCGCCAAGGCTCCAACAGCATAGCCTCCCGTCACAGTCAGAAGTGAGACCGCCCACATAGGATTGCTGGCTTTTTTTCCGAACTTGGATCCGGTAAATAGCCTTCCATCCATCAAACGCCCCATAGGTAGGTACCAGGGTTCGTGCTTCATTAAGGTTTCAGATATAGGTCTGACCATATTACTGAAGTAAGCAAAATTGACAATGGAATAAGCTGTGTTAGCAGCTTTCTGTGTGTAGTGAGTCGCCAAATCACTGATGTCATTGACTCGCTCATTGTGCCTGTACATAAACTTTCTATAGCCATAATCCCAAAGAGCCTTTGACTCCAGTGAGTCCAAATACGAAATTCTGGCACCTGAAGCATACCTTAAGCGCTCTTGCGTCAGCTGTTTAACCGCGTTTTCCCACCTGAAGACAGTGGTGCCATTTTTACTTCCCATAGCCCTGATCCGGTCGATATCGGATTCAAACTCGTCAGGTCTGGCAACAGGCTCATTGTTTTCATCCACTTCTTCCCAGCTGTCCAATGCCAGCAACAGCTGTTCATCACCTTCACGCTCACGTTCAAATTCAACTTTTCCTATGACGCCTTGTTCAAAGTCTTTTTCACGCTGAGCCATCAAATTTTGCAGTTGCCACTTGATATCAACGACCGCATCAAACCCTCTAAACGCAGTCGGCAATTGCTTTGTGTAATGGCCGCCATTGGCAAAGTCATGCCAGAAATGGAAGACCGCCAGCGACATAAGTTTTATCGCCATCTCAGGATAGCGCTGTTGCACCATCAAGCTTTTATAAAAGTTGATATAAGGCCAGCTGATAAAGGAAAAGAGCATAGGGCTTGCCTTTGCGGCGTACCATTGCACACCAGGACCCAGTAACTGATCCTGAATACTGTCTATGTTCTTATCCAGCGCAGACTCAGATGATATCCAGCCGTCAGGAAACTGCTTTAAGACAGTCCGCAAAGTCTCTGTCGCAAACAGGGTTGTTTTCATACCACCACTGTACACAATATCCCTGAGCAGATAGAGGTAGGCATAGTTCTTGAACAAGCTACACACATTCAGTGCCACATCACCGACAGCACCGACCATTTCAGGGAAAAAACCCTCAGCATTGCACTGATCAGCAAAAGGCTGGTTATCGATAGCTTCTTGAACAGGAAGTTCTCTATGTCCTTGATCTGGGAGCAAGCGTTCATTCTTTACAGACCTTAAATAACTCTCATCAGTCTGGGCTGCAAAGCTACTGGTTTTAGGGTTGGTCTGGTCACCCTTATGTTTCATTTTCACGACAGCCTGAACTTCGCTATTTCTTCCCCTCTTTCCAGCCTGATTCTGTTGATTATGCGTATTTACCCTAGCTTGGGTACTCTTGCTGTTACCTTCACCTTCCGGGTCGGTAAACGTTTGGACTCGCTGGCTTTGAAAAGTTATACCTACTGTCTGACTTTCAGAATCAAGCTTGGCAAAATCCGCAGTAAACTGCTCTCCAGTGAGAGATTCACCACAACACGTGCTAATCCCAGTAGGCTTCTCCTCCATCTCGGGAGAGCTCGCTATGGAAGACCCTGTACCTAAAGAGCCTGTCGATGGCGAAACTGAATGACTGGCAGACTCTGGCAGATCAGTACTTGGAGCTTGAGTCACACCCAGAGTGTTACCCAACCGCTGACCACCGGCTCCTTCAAACGTTTCAACTGGCGGACTACCTGTTTCTAATGGTGGGCCCAACAGAAGTCCTGACTCTTCCGACTCCTGATCTACCTGCATAACCGGATGAGCTGATGCAGCATTTTCAACACCTTGCAGCACAGGTGTCACAGGTGTTACAGCCTGAAGATCCAGGGATTCTGAATCAGCAGCTGAAACCGCTGAATTCCCTGTTTCAATGGCAGGCGGTTCATCTGACTCTGAAGGTGGGAATCCACCGGTTGATGCCACTAACTCTGTAAGGGGCTGAGGGCTGCTTCCTTGAGGACTACCCTCGGACTCTGCCTGACTGAGGCTTCGAGTCAATGCAGGTGGTGAAACCAGCTCGTCCTTGTGTCCAGCAACATCTGATGTTGATTGAATCGGCTTTATGAGATCTAAAGAAAGTTTCGATCGAGGCTTTCTAGCGGACAGTTCACTGTGTGGATTATCATCCGAGGCTTGAGTGATATATGACCCAGCACGAGATCTCCATGCACTACCTTTAGACGACAATGAGCCACCAATAGATAAATGTGGCCTCCACATCATTCTCAGCTGATCTAATAAAGCCTCCCCCGCAACGCCACCCAACGCCCGAAAAACCGATGGCTCAAGCGCGAGATCTGGTGCAGTAGAAATTTCACCCGCTTCAATTGCCAAAAGCGGAGAGCTGCTTTGCTGCATTAGCCCCAAAAGTAGCTTAACCATGCCCTCTGTCAGCACCATTTTTTCTCCACCACTTTCTGGCTGGTAAGGCACTAATGAAAGGGGACCTGTTGTTTGAGCATCCGTGTCTGTTTTTAACGCAGCTTCAGCCTGCCGGAGAACCTCAATCCAGTCTTCATTAAGAAAGAGTGTCTGCTCCTGCTGGTCAGGGCTGATCTGAATTGGACTAAGACCAAATTCCTTAAGAAGTACGTTTAATCTGACGGCCGATTCATTATCCATTGTCACAGCTGCAAATCCCTGTACAGGCATAGGCATACCTTGCACTTCAAGACTTTCCGGAAGGGCAAGGCTTGTGGAAGGGTTGGCTGATTCAGGCTCTACCATTGAGCGGCTCATATCAATGACAGGGGCGTGATATGGCCCAGCCAATACTGTCGGTGGTGCTTTTGGAATATCAGTAGTCGATGACCCAGATACCACATTAACAACTTCTGGTTTCTGTTCTAACGGAGCTGATTCAGGCGACGCAGAGAAAATTTCATCTGACTGGCTTTCCAGTGACCCTAGAGAGCTTTCCAGTGAACCTAAAGAGCTTTCCCCTTTTGCTCCCAGAGAAGAAAAACCGGAATCCGGGCCTGAGTCAGGCAATAGACTATCAACCCTGCTTTCTTCATTCAGACTGAAAGTGTGCTCCCCTTCCTGAAGAAAATTTTGAGGCGAGGATGACGGAGTATCACTCTCTGCTCCCCATACAGAAACAGTGTTTGGGGAAGCTTGTAGCTCAGATGAAAAAGGAGCCGGAACTTCTTGTCCCTGGAAATCAATACTTTTAACGGGCTGAGATAAGGGCTTTCCATTGCTGTCCGCAGGGTTACTTTCTGCCTCTGAAGGCAGTGAGTAAAAACCTGACTCGGGAGCTGATGTTATTGAAAGACTTTCTTCTTCCGGGTCCACTCCAGCTGCGTCTTCCTGAGTCAGATGATCTGGTGCAGCGGCTAACGTCTCACTGCTTTCAGCAGACCCAATAGCCAATACCGAAGGCTCGGATTGCAATTGTGTTAACAGGTGTGAAAGCTTATCTAATATCTCCTGACTAGCCCAAGGTATTTGCTTACGAGCTGATTCGGAAACTAAATGCCGGGATAACAACTTTAAGGTTTGCGCATCTTTTATCTGAGAAGGTTGGTGCTCTTGAAATACACTCATTAATCTTTCTGTTATTGCCCTCACCAAACTCTGCGGCAGGTAGATCGTTTGAACCGGCTGCTGGCGGTCGATTTCAAGCCCGCTATTTCCAGCCTCCCTGAGATACGAATCCAAAAATATCGCAGCTTCCGTTTCCAGCTGAATTGCCACCATCTCCTGAACAGGTTTGGTTACATAATTCTGATTTGACCATGGCATAATTTCAGAGGACGGTGCTAACGAACCGGGGATTACCACCGTTTCAGGTACAGGTAGCAAAACAGTCCTAATTTTTGTGGGAAATTGCGACTCAGCACTGCGCTCAGGCCTTACGACAGCTATTGCAGTATTTTCAGGAAGTCTCTCTGTAAGGGTAACAGCTTGTTTAACGGGTTCACTGGTAGGCACTGGTGGTGATATTTTCTGTTCTGTACTCTCATCGCTAAACATCCAGCCAGGGATATCCTTCTCTTCAGAGTCAGAGTCCACTTCATCCGCTTTCTGATGCTCTGGTGTCTTTTCAGCAGCAGCTGCGCTTTCCCGTGCCTTTCTTCTGGCTTTCCTATCAAGCGTCGTTTTAATTACATCTCCTAAATCGCCCGTACTCGCTCGAACAACCCTGTCATCCTTCGACAAAGGTTCAGTTCCTGGGTCTATTGCTTCCTCGAAAGAAGTGTCTGACTCTGACGAAGAAAAAGCCGCAACGGTTTTTACAAATTGACTGCGCTCTGATGGCAACCCATCAGAAATCGATTTCCCGCTGTACTTTGCTACCAACTGTACATCATCACCTCTCTCATCAAGCTGCAGTGTCTTATCATGAGATGTTCCTACGGACCCTATTAACCCATAGGTTCTAATTTCTCTGGAGTTAACACTGCCGGAGTTAGACCCTGTTACCGACGAGCCTGAATTAACTGTGTCTGATGATGTAACCGACACGGAATCACTGGCAGACTCCTTTACTTCAACCTTAACGGGTTGAAAAATTTCTGCGGCAATAGAAGCCTGAGAACCTGGCGCATAAAACTGGCTCTCCTCGTTATAAAGAAGGCTCATCGCCAGCTGTACTCGAAATGCCCCAAATTCAGCACCCAAAGCGATATCATCATACAGTCCATCGAAATCTGTAGGTTCGATTGCCTCTGTACTTATGTACTCACTCGTTTTATCTATCGCACGCCTCAACTTAATCATTAAATCGCGGATGGATTCATCTGGTGCGCCAAGCTGGTCAACTACCGAACCTGCAGCCAATATTCGATGATAGTTTTTAGATAATTCATTCAGTTCAAATACTTGTTGATTGAACTCAAAGTGCTGATTGAGTCGACCTTCCCACAGGGATTTCAAAGCCCGATGTGCAACATCAAGATCACCCCTTCCAACTTGTTTCATTGTCCTCAGCAGTTGTCCTGCTTCTGTTGTAACAGGTCCTTCATTATCCAAACCTAAGTAGAGGTAAATATCCCTGGATTTTGTCTGAAGCTTGCCACTAATTTGTTCAGCATGGTCGTGCATTGTCCGTTCTTGAACTTCTGTTAGCGACGTTTCTTCTGATAAACCTTTAAGCTCAAGGATCAACTGATGAACCGGAACAACCTCAGTCATCCAGGTTGACATTGAATCTAGTGCACCACTGGCACCATCAAGTTCATAGGATTCAAGGGCTGGGGCAATCATTTTTCCCATCAAATAATCGTTCGTATCTTTAACGGCCTTCTCGAGGCTATCAAGTGCAAGATACAAGCTCATTGACATCGCTGCATCTCTACTGACAGGGTCTTTCTGAACCAGCTCGTTCATAGCGGATATCAGCATTTCTCTCACTGATCTATCGTCAGCTGTAACTATCTCTGAGTCTTCTTCAGCACCCGCTACAGCGGGCTCAAAAACCGTACGACGCTCATTAACTATTCCCTCAGGTACAGTATCAGTAACCTGAGCGCTCGAATCCGAACCAGGCACCTCGCCTTCCGGCTGATCCATAAATTTCTTTTTGGTGCGTTTTACATGCCCTTCCTTAACTCGGGTTAAAGTTTGATGATGCCGAAGACTTCCTGAAACGATAGAATCAGACTCTAGCCTCTCACCTATACCCTTCACTTTTATAACTGCATCCGCACTCGATTCAAGCCACTGAGTGAGAGAACCAACAATACGCCAATTATTTACCAGGCTTCTCCTAAATGAACCACTGTATTGATCAAGGGTTCGCTGCAGCGCCTCATTCACTGACTGACGATCCAGCTTTAAGCCCGTTATTGGTATCACTGCATGCAATACTTGAATCCAGACAATAGACTCATGATTCACCAGCGATTCTGTAAACAGAATGTCGCCAGCTTCATCCACACGAACGACTTCAAGAGGTGAACCATTACGGGTCAGGGGTTCGATAACAGCATTGTCGGACACCGTTGACTCGACGATGGCCAACTGAACAGGGAGAATAGATTTTGAAGAGGCCAGATCCAGACCCACTGTTAGCTTATAAAGAATCTCTGCGGCTTTATCCAGGTCAGGTCTGACAAGCACAGAGCCAGCTGTTAGCTGATCACTGGCCCCTATTCGTTCATCAACAATAATCAGCTTTTTAGCATGTAAATGTGCAGGCGTATCCACCATAACCTCATGACCAAGCGCCAACTCTTGCAGCCCTTCATAGGGTTTATCTGTTAATTGGGACGTATCCAATCCCTTAAGGTGCTCTACTAAAATGATAAAATCTTTATTCTTCAGGGCGTTAAGACCCTCACCATCAGGGAGGCTTAAATCAGGATGATAGAGAAGTCGCGTTGCACCGGATTCAATATCTCTGTAAAGACCGAATAAAGGCCTACTGTTATATGAAACTTCAACAGCTATTTCATTGCCAGCTTGTTCATCAGGTAACCCCGCATCCGATTTAACATAGGCAGCAACTTTCATCCCGTTTTCTTCAAGAACACCAACTAACTCCATTCCATTGAATTTTCCACCTGCGTATACGTCAATCGAAACGCAAAGAGAAAGAATAGAGATAAAGGCAATTATTTTGTTTTTGTATTTATTCAGTCTTGTCATCAGGGTGAAGGCTATAAAATCAGCCACCTCAAATTTTAATTAGTCACATTCCTTTTTAGCATTCAAATGAGCTTATACAATTCAATAACATTAAAATTATTATTTGTTCACATTTATGTCTTTTTTATTTAACACACCATTAAACCTCATTACTCATCACTCAATTAAAAAAAAACAAATAAAACCCAATTGATTCAATAAAATAAAAGCAAATTACTTTTTCAGTTTTATTCAAAATACAAATACTGTTCAGTAATTTAGATAAATAACTTTTTTTGATAGAGCACCATTAAATTCTTTTTTTAGTACTCATGTTTTACTCCACTTTTCTCTGAGCCAAACTATCACGATGCTTTCGAAGAAATAGATTTTCAGAATGATAATCTATCAATCATGAATTACAATAAATTGTCACATCGATAATTAATCATTAGTATCGTGACTATTTCCGACTCAAGGTAACCCAGTAATGGCCAGACCCAGCCTTACCAGGCAACGAACTGAAGAGATACTGGATGCTCTGGAACTGTGCATTCTCGAGAAAGGCATACAGGCCTGCTCATTGGAATATATTGCTGAAACTGCTCAGATGAAACGTACTATTCTGAGGCATTACATAGGCAATCGTGACGATATTATCTCTGCTCTCAGCCATCGCTGGAGAAAGAAATTCACTGAGGACTGGCAACAGATTCTGGCCTGGATGCCAAGTAACAATCAGGCTCTAGCCCTTGTCGACACTTTGTTTTCATCCAGATCCCCCGACTACATCAAGCGTATTTTGATTTCAGAGGCTCTATTTTCCGAAGCCAGGCGATTGCCCGCAATCAAGGAAGACCAGAAAAACATCATCAGTGAGTCCCTTGGCTATATCAGTCAGATACTTAACCAGCAGTACCCGGAGGCAGACCTGAATGCTCTTTCATTGGTCGCCAGCGGCATTCATGCCAACTATATTCTGTCTGAAAGTTTGCTGCCACTTGGCATGATGGACGAGATCTTTCAACTGAAGAACAGCAGTCTGTTGCTGATGTCCACTCTTGATAGCGACAGCACTCTTTATCGATAAATTTTCTATTTGACAATTTATACCGAGACTGAATACACTTTAACCTTCAGTCTCGGTATTTATGTTGTATGAACCTAACAAACTCCATTATCACCTCAGCCGCTATCGTTCTCTCAGCCTGGTCTTTGGTAATGTTTCAACCAATTCCCTCTAACGCGATGGACCTGACTGAAGCTTCCGAAGCAGCAGCACCTCCAGCATTTAAGCTCTTTACTGCCCATTCAATCACCGGAGTCACTCAAAAAACAGCTCTTAACTCTGTGAATTTGATTTGGGATAAGTTCAGCAGGGACTCAAAGCTGCAAGGAAAACTAAAAAAACAACCGGTGACAATTTTTGTGCTGTATCGAAACATCAGCAAAAATTTTCAATCCGCTGATATCACCATCGGTTTTGATAGTCGGGACCTGACTGACCAAATGCGACCTGTTTCATTAGCATCTCCTTCTGATTATGAAGTGCTACTACCAACAGGCAAACACAGCTCAAACAGCATTACAGACGCCTGGAACAAACTTAATTATCAAAAGGACATTCAATCGGTTCTGGAGATCCACACTTTGGATAAAGAGAGCCAGCCACTCGATGTTCAGGTTCTGGTTAATTATCAATAAATAGGGTGAATCCAATCATGGAATTAATGTCGACCATACTGCCTGAAGATACTGTTTCTTATTTAGAATACCTGATTGATGATTATTTTTTTCTCATCGCTGCCGCACTCTTAGTCGTTGAACTGATTCGCTATGGGATTAAGAAACAATTCACCCGAAACCTGCTTGGCGATACGATCACAAACTTTGTCACTCTGAGCATGTTCGTCTCGTTATCTGTACTGGTTGCTACCGCTTATACGGGAGTATTTTTTTATGTCTACGATAACTTCAGACTAACCGATTTTCCTATCACCGGCTGGACACTGCTCGGCTGTCTGATTCTGGCCGATCTGGCTTACTACTGGGAGCATAGATTCCTCCACTCCAACGGTTTAGCCTGGGGAACACATACCGTTCATCACAGCTCGCCGCATTTCAACATCTCTGTCGCCTATCGCTTTGGCCCTCTGGATTGGCTGTTCCCACTGTTTTTCCATCTGCCATTGGTACTGCTGGGCTTTCACCCTCTGGTGGTATTTCTCTGTGAAGTGGTGGTGCAGGTCTATCAGACATTACTGCATACTGAAGTGGTTAAAAAATTGCCAAGACCCATTGAAGCTGTATTCAATACGCCTTCGCACCACAGAGTCCACCATGGCAAAAACAGACAATATCTGGATACCAACTACGCAGGCATATTGATTATCTGGGACAGGATGTTTGGGACTTTTGCGAGAGAAGAGGAAAAGGTTCGCTATGGTATTTTCCCAGCTGTAAACAGCTTTAATCCCATCAAGGTCTTCTTCTCTGGCTATACAAAACTGGCAGAACAATTCTGGAATGCCCCCAGCTGGAGCTACCGACTGCAACTGTTAATCCGCCCGCCAATATGGGCATGGCAACAGGAGCAAAAGCGAAAGCGGGAAGCTCAGTAAAACAATGAAACACCAACCATTGACTATGGTTGGTGTTTTTTAATAGCTGCTGGTCTTTACTGCCAGTGCTTTTATCGCCTGCTGACTGGTATAGCCACGATAAACCAGATAACGCATCTGCTTTGCTTTTTCTTTATGATCCTTCGCTGCTTTTCCAGCAAACTTTCTCTCTTTTGCTTCTATAGCCATTTCAAACCAGAAGTCATCACCGCTGTCTGGTACAACCTCACTCACTACCTCTTGCCCGATTCCTTTCTGTCTCAGCTCGGCACTGATTCGTACCGGACCGTGACCCTTATTGATGCGAGAATGGACAAAGGACTCGGCAAAACGTAAATCATTTTGCATGTTGTCAACGGCCAGCTCTTCAATAACCGTTTCAACCTGTTCCTTCGCATCAGGAAACTTCTGACATAACTTACGAAACAGCTCTGAACGACTCTGCTCTCGCATGGCCAGAATATTCATGGCACTCAGTCGTATCTCTGCGTGGGTGTGTTCGCTCACTGTTTTAGATCTCCATAAAAAATGCCAGCTGATAGCTGGCATTTTATTGAATTCAAACCATTAGAGAGAGACTTTAAACCAGCTCTTTCTGTTCCGTCTTAGCCCCTTCCTTCTGTTCAACGTCTTTTGGCAGAGCTATATCACGAATCAGGCCTTCAATCTCTTCAGCGATTTCCGGATGTTCAATCAGGAACTTGCAGGAATTGGCTTTACCCTGACCGATCTTGGAACCCTTGTAGCTGTACCAGGCACCGGACTTTTCAACCAGCTTGTGCTTAACACCCAGGTCAATCACTTCGCCCAGACGGTTAAAGCCCTGACCGTACAGGATTTGGGTTTCAGCCTGTTTGAACGGAGGCGCAACCTTGTTCTTAATAACCTTGATACGGGTTTCATTACCAACAACCTCGTCGCCTTCCTTGATCGCACCGGTACGGCGGATATCAAGACGAACAGAGGAATAGAATTTCAGTGCGTTACCACCAGTGGTGGTTTCCGGGTTACCGAACATAACACCGATTTTCATACGAATCTGGTTGATAAAGATAAGCAGTGTATTGGAGTTTTTAACGTTACCTGTCAGCTTACGAAGGCCTTGCGACATAAGACGTGCGGCAAGACCAACGTGACTGTCACCCATGTCGCCTTCGATTTCCGCTTTAGGCACCAGAGCCGCAACAGAGTCAACGATGATAACATCAATAGCACCGGAACGAGTCAGCATGTCGCAGATTTCCAGAGCCTGTTCACCCGTGTCTGGTTGAGACAGATAAAGCTGATCAATATCAACACCCAGCTTGGCGGCATAAATAGGATCCAGCGCGTGCTCGGCGTCGATGAAAGCACAGGTTTTACCTGCTTTTTGAGCTTCAGCAATAACTTCCAGTGTCAGAGTGGTTTTACCGGAAGATTCTGGTCCGAAAATTTCAACAACACGACCGCAAGGCAGGCCACCGACGCCCAAAGCGATGTCGAGGGACAGGGAACCAGTAGAAACCGTATCTATTTCGAGGGTGCGATTGTCACCCATCTTCATCACGGTACCCTTACCAAATTGACGGTCAATTTGGCTCAGAGCTGCTTCTAGCGCTTTTTTTCTGTTGTCATCCATTGTTCAGATCCACCTTTGAAGCGTAATGGGTAAGTTAAAAAACTGCAGATACTGTATATTTAACCACTATCTGTATATTTGTCCAGTAGTTATCTGGCAATTGTCTGCACAACTTTAATCAGACCATCCAGCGCCGCAGCCACTGTCTGCTCACGAACCTGCTCTCTATCGCCGGAAAACAGGAACAATTTTGATCTCACCTGATTATCAAAACACCAGCCAATCCATACTGTGCCGACCGGTTTTTCGGGGCTGCCACCACCCGGCCCGGCAACACCACTGACCGTAACACTGAGAGGTACATTAAGATTTTTTACCACTCCAAGGGCCATGCTTTCCACTACTGACTGACTGACAGCACCTGAATGCCTGATCACCTCTTCCGGTACACCAAGAAATTTATGCTTCATGGCATTGGAATAACTGACCACAGCACCTTCAAACCATTCGGAGCTGCCAGGAATGGAAGTCAGTAATTGACTGATCCAGCCACCGGTACAGGACTCGCCGGTGGCCAGACGAAGATTAGCCTTTAACAGCAGATCAGCCAGTGTCCGGGCTTTTTGCTCAAGGTTCGAATTCATGTTCGCTGTTCGACAGGTACTTTATACAAAAACCAAAAGGATACAGTGTACTGCTTTACGCGGCTGACCGGAATCCATTCTCACGAACGTGAAAAACACTATGAAAAATTCAAACAGTCGTTTATTTTAATTAACTGTTCATTTAACAACCAGCAAAATAATAATGCAGGTGATTGAACATACCTTTGGTACCCACCAAAGCAGTCCACTGGAATCGTCTTTTAAAAAGACAGCTTCCAGCAAAATAATAAAAAATAACGGAATAGAAAATGATCAAAAAACTCTGTGCTCCGGTTCTTGCCGGATGCCTCGCTATCGCAGCCATGACACCAGTCTCTGCTGATGGCCTGCCCATAATTCGCTTTGCTGCCGGTCTGCTGAATCAGGGCATATTCCCCGAATCAGAGCTCTACACCACAGACGACGATATTATTATTCAGACCAGAGATGGCGTTGATCTGACTGCCAATGTTTTTGTCCCCACCAACCTTTCAGGAGCCGCTCCGGCCGTTATCTTTATCAACAGTTGGGGACTGAATGAATACCAATACCTGAATCAGGCGGCAAAACTGGCTGAACAAGGCTATATCGTCATGAGCTATGCCACCCGTGGTTTTGGCGAGTCCGGCGGCTCGATTAATACCGCAGGTCCAAAGGACACCAGTGATTACAGCCAGGTCATTGATTATCTGATTAACAACTACCCGGTTGATCCTGACGCTATTGGCACTGCCGGTATTTCTTACGGTTCGGGTATCAGCCTGATGGGAGCAGCTCAGGACAGTCGTGTAAAAGCGGTAACCGCCATGAGCAGCTGGGGCAGTTTGACCGAAGCCCTTTATGGTAATCAAACACCAAGACTGGTGTGGGCAGAGTTGCTGAATATTATTGGCGAACTCACCGGCAAACCGGAATCAGACATCAACGACAACTGGCAGATCATTAAAAACCAGCAGTTGCATCAAATCCCCGATGTCATCAGCTGGGCAGAACCTCGCTCACCCATCAACTATGTTGATCAACTCAACAATAATGGCACTGCCATCTATTTTGCCAAAGCCTATGGCGACAACCTGTTTCAGCCCAACTCTCTGCTGGCGATGTTCAGTCAGCTGAATACTCCTAAATACATTGATCTGGTCTCCGGTACACACGCCACCGCCGAGCTTATTCCAGGGCTGACCGGCATTGGCGAAGACCGTATCTGGAACAATGTCTATAAATGGTTTGACCTTCATCTGAAAGGCGAAGCAAATAGCATGGCTGCGCAGAAGCCTGTTCAGATGAAAGTTAAATTCAAAAACCAAACAGACGGCTTTGATCAGTTTCCGCCAGCGGTTGCCTCTCAGGAAACCTTTTATCTCCACCCGAGAGGCTGGTTTGATAATGGCGACCTGGAAATTGAACCCTATGACGGCAGAACAAAGGAGAATAGCATCAATGCCTGGGCTGGCACCCTGTTCAGCACCCAGATACCGGTACTTTCACAACTGCTGGAACAGCTGGAAATCCCCATCATGACCAATATCTATGCGGCTTCCGATTTCAGAGGTATCTACTTTAATACCGACCGGCTTGATAGCGGCATGAGGATACGAGGCACAGTATCAACACAGCTGCAGATAAAGCCTCGCAGTAACAAGGTACAACTGGTCGGTTATCTATACGACATGGACAGACTGGGTAATGCACGGTTAATCACCCATGGAGTAAAAACTCTGCCTGACGTAACTGAGGGTGAGACAGTGTCTTTCAACTTTGATCTGGTGACTACCGCTTACGACATTCCAGCCGGACACAGACTGGCTCTGGCGATCGATACCAGAGATCCGCAGTATAAAAAGCCGACCAGTGACAATTACTATGTAGACTTTGTGTTCGACCGTGAAAGCCCGTTAAAACTGACTGCCCCGACACTCTAACTTGCTGCTCCCGTCTTACAGAGACGGGAGCTTTTATTTGACCTGACTCCAAATCGCCATTCATCTCGTATATATCTGTAACTCAGGATTTCAAACAGGTTTCATGATGAAATGGATAAAGCCACTATTACCTATCTACCTGCTGCTATCAGCACTTTCTGCGACCAACGCTTATAGTGCAAATAACAGCACCATCAGAAACATCAAGCTGGACTCTGGCTTGGAAAAGAATCACCTTCTGGAACTGTTCAGCTCCGAAGGCTGCTCCAGCTGTCCACCAGCGGACCGTTTTGTGTCTGAACTGCAAACCAGCCCTGAACTCTGGAACAAATGGGTACCTGTTGTTTATCAAGTCGGCTACTGGGATTACCTGGGTTGGCCCGACCCTTTTGCCAAGCCTGAACATCAGCAAAAACAATACGCCTACCGACGGTCTGGGCGAGCCAATGGTGTTTACACTCCAGGATTTTTTATTGATGGTCAGGAATGGCGTGGGTTCTTTCGGCGTGGGCGCACTCTTCCGGAAATCAAACCAACATCCGCAGGTCGGTTAACGGCTGATGTTAAGCAAGCCAATGCAATGCTCAATATTTCAGCGAGCTATGCCAGTACAGACAAACAACCCAAAGGTTATATTCTGAACTGGGCCTTAACCGGTCTGGACAGAGAAACCGAAGTAAACAAAGGCGAGAATGCCCAAAAGAAACTTCACCATGATTTTGTGGTGCTGGAATCAGGCTTTGCTCATCCGGATAAAAAAGAGTGGCAGCTGAATGTTCCACTGAACAGTCATCCAGTCTCTGGCAACCTGGCTTTAAGCCTCTGGGTTACGCCTGCTGAAAACCCGTTCGAAGTACTTCAGGCCACAGGCAGCCTGCTTCAGCAATAAACCGGTCATTTGAAACACACCATTTAAGGAGATAACAATGCTACCCATGGGAACCATCATGACTGGCTGCATGATCGCCGGACTGATCTTGGCTATCCGCCCGGCCTTTTTAAAAAGCCTTCCTAAAGCGATTAACAAAGGTGTTGCCAGCCTGGTTTTTCTGGCAGGCGTCTGGAACGTGTTCTGGTACTGGCTTCAACACCCCACAGAATTCTGGGGACTGGCAGCGTTGGTATCCGGTAGCATGATGCTGATCACTGCCGCTTATATTGTTAACTGTAAACGTATGCCTGGCTGGCTGATTAAATTGAAACCAGTCGTTCTGTTTGCCCTGCTGGCTTGCGCTCTGCTTTATGGAATTACTATCTATCGTTTATAGATCCCGAACCTTTGAAAATACGGGTTACCTGCCCACCAGCAATGGGCAGATAACCAGCAGACATTCGATTATGCGTGTCTACTCACTTAAGCGCACTTAATCCAAGCTACGTGTTAATATTGGTCGATTAAATTCTTCTGATTGACTGATCTGCATGGCTAAAAAAGACCCGACCGCTCATACCCCGATGATGACCCAGTACCTGCGTATCAAGCAGGAGCACCGTGAGCATCTGGTGTTTTACCGTATGGGCGACTTTTACGAGCTTTTCTACGACGACGCCCGTAAGGCATCGGAGCTTCTGGATATTACTCTGACCAGTCGTGGACAGTCAGCCGGTGAACCTATTCCCATGGCAGGCATTCCGTATCATGCTGCGGAAGGGTATCTGGCCAGACTGGTTCGCCTACGTGTATCGGTTGCTATCTGTGAGCAGGTGGGCGATCCGGCCACCAGCAAAGGGCCAGTTGAACGAAAAGTGGTTCGCATACTGACACCAGGTACGGTCAGTGATGAAGCGCTGCTGGATGAGCGGCAAGACAATCTGCTGGCCGCCATCAGCAAAGGCAGTGACAGCTCCGGTAACCCTAACTACGGCATTGCCAATCTCGATATCAGCAGTGGTCAATTCAGCACCATTGAAGTAAAAGATGAAGAGGCTTTGTTGGCAGAAATAGAGCGACTGAGTCCGGCAGAAATTCTATTAAACGACAGCATTGAATGGCCTGAATCTGTCGCCAAGCGTGCAGGCTCAACCCGTCGTCCACCATGGGATTACGATCGTGACAGTGCTTATGAAGCACTGACTCGCCAGTTTCAGACCAAAAACCTGCAGGGCTTTGGCTGTGAACAGCTGACTACAGGTCTTGAAGCTGCTGGCTGCCTTCTGCAATACGCCAGGGAAACCCAGCGTACTGCTCTGCCCCATATTCGCAGCATTCAGCAGGAAAGCCGTGAAGAAAGCGTGGTACTGGATGCCGCCAGTCGGAAGAATCTGGAACTGACCCAGAATCTAACCGGTGGCCGCGACCATACACTTCTATCGGTTCTGGACAGAACATCCACTGCGATGGGCAGTCGCTTACTGGCTCGTTGGATCAATCGTCCACTGCGTAACCTGAAAAAATTGAATGATCGACAGAATGCCATTGCCGTATTAAAAGACGGCTATTTCTTCGAGCAGTTGCAGCCGGTACTGAAAGGTATTGGTGATATTGAACGTATTCTGGCCCGTGTTGCGCTTAAATCTGCTCGCCCGAGAGATCTTGCCCGACTTAGGGATGCACTGAACCAACTGCCAGAACTGCAAAGTATTCTTGACACCATTGATAGCCAGAAAATTCATACCCTGTCTCAGGGTGTCAGCGAACATCCGGATACGGCTGACCTGCTAAGCAGAGCTGTTATTGAAAATCCGCCAGTCGTCATTCGCGATGGCGGTGTTATTGCTGAAGGCTTTGATACTGAACTGGACGAGTTCCGCTCCCTGAGCCAGAACGCAGGTGACTACCTGGTTGACCTTGAGAAGCGTGAGCGTGAACGCAGCGGTCTGCCTTCCCTGAAGGTTGGTTTTAACCGTGTCCACGGTTACTACATTGAACTCAGCCGTCGTGAATCTGACGACGCACCCGTCGACTACATCCGTCGTCAAACCCTGAAGAACACCGAGCGTTTTATCACGCCGGAGCTAAAAGAGTTCGAAGACAAAGCACTGTCAAGCAAGAGCCGAGCCCTGACCCGGGAAAAGGCACTCTATGATGAGTTGCTGGAAAACCTGCTGGCACAGCTGGGACCTTTGCAGGAAACGGCTATGTCTCTGGCCGAGTTGGACGTGCTCTGCAATATGGCCGAGCGTGCTGACGCACTGAACTTCTGTCAACCACAGCTTTCCGAAGCGCCCGGCATTCATATTACTGAAGGTCGTCACCCGGTTGTTGAACAAGTACTGAATGATCCTTTTGTTGCCAACAACGTAGAATTCAGTCAGCAGCGTCGTATGCTGGTCATTACCGGTCCAAACATGGGCGGTAAGTCGACCTACATGCGACAAACTGCGCTTATTGTACTGATGGCGCATATCGGCAGTTTCGTGCCTGCTTCTGCAGCAGAAATTGGCATGGTTGACCGTATTTTCACGCGTATCGGCTCTTCTGACGATCTCGCCGGCGGCCGCTCGACCTTTATGGTGGAGATGACCGAAACCGCTAACATTCTGCATAATGCGACCGCCAGCAGCCTGGTATTAATGGATGAGGTTGGCCGTGGCACCAGCACCTTTGATGGTTTATCACTGGCCTGGGCCTGCGCACACCACCTGGCTGACTCGGTACAAGCATTCACCCTGTTTGCTACTCACTACTTTGAGCTGACTCAGCTGCCAGAAGAGTGTGACACTGTTGTTAACGTTCATCTGAATGCCACCGAACACGACGATCGCATTGTATTCTTACACGCCGTTCAGGAAGGTCCTGCCAGTCAGAGTTATGGTTTGCAGGTGGCACAGCTGGCTGGCGTTCCAAGAACCGTAGTGAATCAGGCTCGCGTCAGGCTGCAGCAACTGGAGCAGGAATCCTCGTCTGATCAGACTAAGACAGTAGCAACGCAAGTCAGGGAAACTGCAGGCACGAGCCCACTTCAGGCAGATATGTTTGCAGCAGCCAAGCCGCATCCGGCTGTAGATAAGCTGGTAGAGCTCAATCCGGATAACCTGACCCCGCGGCAGGCGCTTGATCTGGTTTACAGCCTCAAACAGCTAACCAATAAAAGCTGACTATGCTCATAACTGTCTGATCTGGTTTCAAGCTATTACCGCAGTATCAATGCTGGTAGACTTTGTGCCTCGTTTTTCATAGGCAGTGAACTGTCCTGACGATCAGGTACGGAAGGGAGGCGTGAGAGGAGCGCCTTCTTTGACTGACTTAATATCAGCCGAATTAATGGAGTGTTACCACCATGGCTTTCATAGTGGGTGAAAACTGCATCAAGTGCAAATACACCGATTGCGTAGAAGTATGCCCTGTTGACTGCTTCTACGAAGGTCCGAACTTTCTGGTTATTCACCCTGATGAGTGCATCGACTGTGCGCTGTGTGAGCCAGAATGTCCAGCCAACGCTATCTTCTCCGAAGACGAAGTGCCGGAAGATCAGCAGGAGTTCATCGAACTGAACGCTGTACTGGCTGATGTTTGGGAAAATATCACCGAGAAGAAA
This sequence comes from Endozoicomonas sp. OPT23, assembly GCF_009653635.1. Lineage (GTDB taxonomy): Bacteria > Pseudomonadota > Gammaproteobacteria > Pseudomonadales > Endozoicomonadaceae > Endozoicomonas_A. The sequence continues at coordinate 303,509 of NZ_PPFD01000007.1, forward strand.
GACTCACTCACTGATGCAGAAGAGTGGGATGGCGTGAAAGGTAAGCTGGAACACCTGGAACGCTGACTTGCAATACTGATTTGTTTTTCTGGCCGGGGACAACCAGAGAATTTATTCAGTCGGCACAAAAAAGCCATGGTGACAGTTATGTCAAACCATGGCTTTTTTATTTCTAACACTCACTCGTCGAATCAGCTGAACAGCGACTCACCGGAAAGACCCTGTTTCTCCAGAATAGAACGCAATCGTTTCAGTGCCTCTACCTGAATCTGCCGAACACGTTCACGGGTCAGGCCAATTTCCTTACCAACTTCTTCCAGAGTGCTGGTTTCGTATCCGCGCAGACCAAAGCGACGTGCAACCACTTCTCGCTGTTTCTCGGAAAGTTCACCCAACCACTTATCAAGACTGTCATTAAGATCGAGATCCTGTAACAGCTCTGCCGGATCGGATTCCTTCTCATCAGAGATAGTATCCAGAATGGACTTGTCCGAGTCGGGTCCCAACGGCGTATCCACCGATGTAACCCGTTCATTAAGGCCCAGCATCCGCTTAACATCAGCCACCGGCTTGTCGAGCAGAGTTGCTATTTCTTCCGGGGTTGGATCATGATCGAGTTTTTGTGTCAGCTCACGAGCCGCCCTCAGGTAGACATTCAACTCTTTCACCACGTGAATGGGCAGTCGAATGGTCCGGGTCTGGTTCATGATGGCTCGTTCAATGGTCTGACGAATCCACCAGGTGGCGTAGGTTGAAAAACGAAAACCCCGTTCAGGGTCAAATTTCTCAACGGCACGAATCAGACCAAGGTTCCCCTCTTCTATAAGATCCAGAAGGGTCAGGCCGCGATTAACGTAACGGCGGGAGATTTTCACCACCAGCCGCAGGTTACTCTCGATCATACGACGTCGGCCAGCCTCTACTCCTTTACGGGCAAGGCGTGCAAAATGCACTTCCTCTTCCGGTGTCAGAAGTGGTGAAAAGCCAATTTCGTTAAGGTATAGCTGGGTGGCATCAATGGTTTTATAAAAACCATCGTCATCACGGCGTGCACGACTGTAGTCGGACGCGCTGGCTGCTTTCGCAGCCGCCGGCTTCTCATCCACCGTTTCTTCCGGTGCATCAGTCGTCGGTTCTGTATCACCCGTTCCCTGGGCAAGGTCCTCAGCATAACTGCTTTGTTCTGAGTCATCCCTTTTCGCTGCCATAAGAGTCAGTCCTATTCGAAAGCCCCACTGTCTGTCGAACGTCCAACCAATCGTTGGATCGACACCTGTGAGATCCCTCTACCTTAAACTGCAAATCTGGCTCAGCGTTTTGGCAGGAATCGTTTAGGGTCGACCGGTTTGCCATTACGCCGAATTTCAAAATGCAGCTTAGGCTCTGTCGTTCCTGTAGAACCTATTTCGGCTATCTTCTGGCCCGCTTTAACTGAGTCTCCCTCGCGCACAAGCAACTCCTTATTGTGAGCATAAGCGCTCAGATAGCTATTATTATGTTTCATTATTATCAGCTTTCCGTATCCGGCCAGTTCGCTTCCTGCGTAAACTATTTCTCCGGCGGCAGCTGCTTTTACAGGCTCTCCTGTTTTACCTCGAATATCAATCCCTTTATTCAAACCTCTCGTACCGGAAAAACCTTGTACGATCTTTCCATTTGCTGGCCAGCGCCAACGAATCGAACGATGGGTTACTGAAGAAGGTCTGGATTGAATTGTTGTTGTTTTTTTAATCACATTACCTTTACTGGAAGCAGACTTCAACCGCCTTTGACTGCTGGCAGATAACCGGCGTGTTGATAAATTAATGTGCTGCCCTGGATAAATAGTATAAGGCGATCGTATTCGATTTCTGGCAGCCAGCTCCTTGTAGTCACGGCTATACACCCAGGCAATGGCAAAAAGAGTTTCACCCTGTCGCACAATATGACTGCCGGAAGTTACCTGCGCTGGCGTCCTTAATTCCCTGACCTGTACTGATGACGGGTCATGACTGCAACCGGCAAGAATAAAAACCAGACCCATAAAAGAGACGTATCTGAAAAGAAAACGGCAATGACTTCTTGAATAGGTTTCCCTGTATTTCCTTTCAGGCATGCATCAACACTCTCAACACAGAACAACAAATTTAGAATATTTCTTTTTGAATTATAAAATTCTTACGTTAAAAAAATATAATACTCTTCAGGACTTTCTTTACCAATGTCAGCAAATAAGGCCTGTATACTTTTAATTACGCTTCATTCCGTTCTGCTATTTTCTCAATCAACAGTACCAAGCCAATAGCAGACAACATCAGAATAACAGCACCAACCAGAAAGGAAGGTTGCCCGGTTACACTCTCGTAAACAAAGGGTGAGATATTCTCCTGAAGAAATGGCACTTCATTACCAGAAGAGTTAATGCGAGTTTCAATGGTTTCTTTCCATGGCCAGACTTTGCCAAGCGCACCAATCATTAAACCGGTCAGCAGAGACAGTGCCAGATCACGATGGCTTCGCAGCAACCATGACAATAGATGTGAGAAAGTCAGCAGGCCTGTTATACAACCCAGACCGAATACTCCCAACACAGGAAGATCAAGACTTTTTACCGCACCCAGAACCGCTGGGTACAACCCCATCAGCAGCAAAATGAAGCTGCCGGAGATACCTGGCAGAATCATGGCTGAAATAGCGATGCAACCGGCGATAAACAGCATGGGATAGGTTACAGGCAGAGAAGACGGCGTCAGTACACCAATCATATACGACACACAGGCACCCAGGACCAGTAAAGCGATAGAGCCTGCACCCCACCCTTTGACCTGCTTCAGCATGTGCACTGCAGAAATTAAAATCAGGCCGAAGAAAAATGACCAGAGCAGCTCAGGGTACTCCGTCAGCAGAAAACTGATCAAATGAGCAAAACTCAGGATACTGAACAGAATGCCACCAAACAGGAACACCAGAAATGTGCCGTCGATATGTTTCCAGCAGGCGGCAATACCTTCATCTTTCAAACGAAGCAACAGCGATGGATTGATGCTTTTCAGGGCATTCAGTAAACGGTCATAGATACCGGAAATAAAAGCAATAGTGCCACCGGATACACCTGGCACCACATCCGCTGCCCCCATAGCCATACCGCGCAGCAGTATGCCGATATTTTCTTTTATCAAAGACATAGCTCTCTTGTTAGCTCTCTTCTTTATTAGCAGGCCTAAATAACTGATCAGCTATCGACTACCTGACAGTACCATTCAGCAGGGGAACAAACCGAACAGGCTCAAGCCTTTCCCTGCGATAGGAACCCCCTTCCCGAACGATCAACAATAGCTCTTGATGCTTACTGTCACCAACGGGGATAACTAACCTGCCACCTCTTGGCGACAGCTGGGACAATAGATCCTCAGGCACCTTTTCTGGCGCTGCAGTCACAATAATGCCATCAAATGGCCCCATCATTGACCAGCCATAGCCACCATCACTGAGATGGTACTGAACATTTCGCACTGACAGCTTTCTCAGCAGCTTTCTCGCTCTATCCTGCAGCGCAGCAATCCGTTCCACAGAATAAACACGATCCACCAGCTCAGACAATATCAGAGTCTGATAACCCGACCCTGTTCCTATCTCCAGTACTTTTTTTAGATGACCTGCAGCCAGCAACGCTTCGGTCATTCGCGCGACTATATAAGGCTGCGACAACGTCTGGTTAAAACCAATCGGCAGAGCCGTATCTTCATAGGCTCGATGAGAAAGAGCCTCTTCAAGAAACAAATGCCTTGGCACATTCTGAATGGCACCAAGAACCGGATCAGAGCGAATGCCCTGATCCCTGAGACGGTTAACCAGTCGGTCTCGCGTCCGCCTTGAGGTCATCCCTATACCATCAAGATCCATATCTCTCACTCAAAGCCACCCTCTGAGTTCATCCAGTGTACTGTGGTTGGTTTGATCGTACTGGAGCGGTGTAATAGACACCACATTACGGGCAATAGCATGAAAGTCTGTTCCTTCACCCGCATCCCGCTCCTTACCAACCGGGGCAATCCAGTACACATCCTTGCCTCGCGGATCAGTCTGACGAACCGGCTTCTCAGCACGTTCTCGATGCCCCAGACGGGTGACTTCCATGCCTTTCAGATCAATGTAGAGACAGTCAGGTACATTTACATTCAATACGGTTCCGAGGGGTAAGTTGATTTCAGGCAGTTTTTCCACCAGTTCCTGAACCACTCTGCCCGCAGTATGAAATCCTTCATCACTGTTACCACACAGCGATACAGCAATAGCCGGGCAGTTCATAAAACGCCCCTCCATAGCCGCACCCACCGTGCCCGAATAAAGAACATCATCGCCCAGATTCGCACCATGATTAATACCGGTTATAACAATATCAGGCTCTTGCTCCATCAATATATTTACAGCCAGATGCACACAGTCAGCCGGGGTACCGTCAATGCTGTTAAAACCATTACTGTGGCGGGTGACTCTCAATGGTCTGCCAAGAGTAATGGAGGAGCTCAGACCTGAACTGTTTCTATCCGGCGCATAGACCTCACAATCACCGACTGTTTTCAGGTGGCTGTGCAGAATAGACAGACCCTCAGCCGCTACGCCATCATCATTACTGAGCAGAATTTTCAACAGCCATGCCCTCTACACCCATTTCGTTATCGGTCTTATCGAGACTCTCTTCCTGACGCCCTTCTTCTTGACGACTCTCTTCCCGACATAGCATCAACTCACGCAGGACAGCCGTCGCAAAACAGCCCTTTGGGAGAGTAAAAGTCAGTTGCAGGGTTGAATCATCCAACCATTGGCTGTTGAAGTCAGCAGGAATCAATCGCACCGCTTTGCGTTCCTGCTTCAGGCCTTCAGCTTCCAGCCCCTGACACAGTTCCGGATACTCTGCAGCAATGGCAGATTCGCGCTCTTGCACAACCTCACCGGAAAGCAGCTCACCCTTCCCCCATAAAGGTACCGTCAGAGAAACAGCGCCGGACTCGATTCGTGCCCTCAGTTCTTCATCGTGATCCCTGAGAATCAGACTACCACTGTCCTGAAAGCCGGGGACATCACCCTGCTGATAAGTCAGCCAGCTACCGTCCTGAACCCGCTCGGACAATATTCTGTTATACAACCAGGAACGTGCAGCAGAAAGATAGATAGAGCGTTTATTTTTGCGAGCACGAAGCTCACCGGTAAACATACCTATGGCACGATCAACATTGACGCCCTGATGACCAAAGCGCTGTTCACCGTAATAGTTGGGCACACCTTTTTCGGCAATCTCTTTCAGTCTGGCATCAACTTCAGCCCGCTCACCCGTTAAATCTCTCAGTGTGACAATGAACTGATTGCCTTTAAGAGCTCCAGTGCGGAGTTTTTTACCGTGTTTAGTCGCCTGTAAAACCTTAAAGGTTTCACCACCAAAAGCGGACCAGTCCGGATGCTCTTTTCCTGGCATCCAGGCAGTAAACCACTGCCTGGTAATACCATGACGATCTTTACGACCGGCATAACTGACTGCAGAACGTTTCACACCTGCAAAACGTGCCAGCTGGCCAGCAATCCAGTCGGTGTTTTCACCTTCTTTTTCAATCAGCAGACAGGCGTGTTCACCCTCACCGGAAGGTTCAAACGGTAGAATTTCCTCAACAATAAAATCCGCAGATTGAGATTTAAACCGGCATTCTCCAACCGGACCACCCCAGGCATATGCCCAGTCAAAGGAGAAAGAACTTTGAGTCATGAAATGAGTACTTCGATGAATATATAAAGATTCAGGACAGCGATGACAGGCTGCCCCGCTGTTTATAGACGACTGATCAGAACAACCGCATGCACCGCTATACCTTCTTTGCGTCCGGCATACCCTAGCTTCTCAGTCGTTGTGGCCTTCACGTTGACATCGTCGAGGTCAACGCCCAGATCACTGGCCAGGTTCGCACGCATCTGATCAATATGCGGAGCCATCTTCGGCGCCTGAGCAACAATGGTCGAATCGAGATTCACCAGCTTGTAGCCTTTGGATTGCAACAGAGCAACCACATGGCGCAGCAATTCACGACTGTCGATGCCTTTATAAGCCGGATCGGTATCCGGGAAATGTTTACCGATATCACCCAGAGCAGCAGCACCCAGCAGAGCATCACACACGGCATGCAGCAAGACATCACCGTCAGAGTGAGCCAGCAATGAATGGCTGTTAGCAATTTTAACGCCACCCAATACTATATGGTTGCCACTAGCGGCTTCATCACTGAAGCGGTGAACATCAAAACCATGACCAATTCTCATTAAGCTGTCTCGATAATTTTTAATTGCTGCTGAATATAGAGAGAGGCCAGCGCCAGATCAGTGGCTCTGGTCACTTTAATATTGTCTCCATGCCCTTCCACCATCACCGGTTTATGACCTGCATATTCCATAGCACTGGCTTCATCCGTGACTGGCATTTCATCGATCAGAGCTTTAGTCAGTGCATCATGGAGCAGCTTCAGGCGAAACATTTGCGGAGTCAGGGCATGCCACAAGGTATCCCGGTCAACCGTTTCCGTGACTTCACCTTTCGCAGAAGTACGCTTCATGGTGTCCCGAACCGGCATTCCCAGCAGACCACCCACTTCATGTTCCTGAAGCTGGTTTACCAGCCAGTCGAGATCGGAACGTCGAATGCAGGGGCGAGCAACATCATGCACCATCACCCAGTCATCTTCATGGGCCAGAGCTACCAAATGTTCCAGACCGTTCAACACCGAGTCGTAACGTTCTTTGCCACCTTCCACCAGCATGACACGCTCGTTTCTAAGCAGTTCAATATCCTTGTAGTACTCATCTTCAGCACTGAGCACCACCACCAGTTTTTCCAGCAAAGGAAAGTCCAGCAACCGTTCAACCGTATGTTCGAGCAGACTTCGGCCGTGTATTTCCAGATACTGCTTGGGCATGTCGGCATTCATGCGACTCCCTACCCCGGCTGCCGGTATCACAGCCCAAAATCTGTTTTTTTGAAGGGTATCGGTTGTACTCACATTACCACCGTATTGATTCAATCCAGTCGTCAGGCTCTAATCGTCTGAAAGACAGAGAGTATGGGATCGGGGTTAATCGTATATCAGATAGAAGGTTTCATCACGACCGACCATGCCAAGATCGAGACGAGCGTGCTCTTCAAGAGTGATAAGTCCGTTTTGCAACTCAACCACCTCTACTGACAGCAATCGGTTTCGACGGTAGAGTCGTTCATTTTCCCGCTGCTGCTCTTCAATCTGTCGTTGGCTAGCCACCGCTTCGGCGATACTGCCTTTACCTGTCCAGAGCTGGACCTGAAGAACAAGAAATAGGAAGAGTAAAAACAGGTGCATCAGCTTACGCATGGTCTGATTCCTGTCCCTTGATTTAGGTTACGTTTAAACCTGAAATTCTATCAAAGCCTGATAAAGGAAAGTAGGTGAGATTGATATAAAGAAGGTAGAACAACAGTGCAGGCATAAATCAGCTCTAAGTGAGCAGCGTTTTTCTCACATAAAAAAAGGAGAGCCGAAGCTCTCCTTTCTCTACGATTCAGTCTGAATCAGCAGCAATTAAGCGTGCTTGAATTCAGCCAGACCGCGGTATGGAGCTTTAGCACCCAGCGCTTCTTCAATACGCAGCAGCTGGTTGTACTTGGAAACACGGTCAGAACGGCACAGAGAGCCGGTCTTGATCTGTCCAGCTGCAGTACCTACAGCCAGGTCCGCGATGGTTGCATCTTCAGTTTCACCGGAACGGTGAGAGATAACCGCAGTGTAACCAGCGTCCTTAGCCATCTTGATCGCTTCCAGAGTTTCGGTCAGGGAACCGATCTGGTTGAACTTGATCAGGATTGAGTTAGCAACACCCTTCTCGATGCCTTCTTTCAGGATCTTGGTGTTGGTTACGAACAGGTCATCACCAACGATCTGAATCTTGTCACCCAGAATTTCTGTCTGGTACTTGAAACCGTCCCAGTCAGATTCGTCCAGACCATCTTCGATAGAGATGATTGGGTATTCTTCGGTCAGCTTGGCCAGGTAGTCAGAGAATTCATTAGAGGTGAAGATTTTACCTTCGCCTTTCATGTTGTACTGACCGTCAACGTAGAATTCGGAAGCTGCACAGTCCATCGCCAGAGTGATGTCGGTGCCCAGCTTGTAGCCAGCCGCTTCAACCGCTTCCTTGATAACAGCCAGAGCATCAGCGTTGGAAGCCAGGTCAGGTGCAAAACCACCTTCATCGCCCACTGCAGTGTTCAGACCTTTGGCAGACAGAACCTTCTTCAGTGCATGGAATACTTCAGCACCCATGCGCAGACCTTCAGAGAAAGTCTTGGCAGAAACAGGCTGAACCATGAATTCCTGAATATCAACGTTGTTGTCAGCGTGCTCGCCACCGTTGATGATGTTCATCATTGGCACAGGCATACTGTACTGGCCGGATGTACCGTTCAGGTCAGCAATGTGCTGAAACAAAGGAATGCGCTTCTCATCAGCAGCCGCTTTAGCAGCAGCCAGGGAAACAGCCAGAATAGCGTTAGCGCCCAGCTTGCCTTTGTTGTCGGTGCCGTCCAGCTCAATCATAGCCAGATCCAGACCTTTCTGGTCCAGAGCGTCACGACCCATCAGGGTTTCACGAATTGGACCATTGATGTTGGCAACGGCCTTCAGAACGCCCTTGCCCAGGTAACGGCTCTTGTCGCCGTCACGCAGTTCCAGAGCTTCACGGGAACCTGTGGACGCGCCGGATGGTGCAGCTGCACGACCCATAGCACCGGATTCCAGAATCACGTCAGCTTCCACGGTAGGGTTACCGCGGGAGTCCATGATTTCGCGACCTTTGATCTCAACAATTTTTGCCATGATAGCTTTCTCTCTGCACAGAGGATCTATGAAGTGAAAACATGCTCATATTCATCTAAAACCAAACGATGGCGTGAATATGGGCAAGGGGTAATCCTGCAAATAAAACCGACGCTCTCAGTGCTGTACGTTAGTTTCATTTATTAAGCCTGATTGGGAAATAATTCTCTGAAATCTCTTAAACCTTCGATTAAAAGAAGGCTTCAAAATCCCCCATGGAAGGATAGTACTTCCTGAAGATTTCGTAGAGAACCATTACCCAATCCTGCTCAAAAAGCGGGCAACCCGTTTTCCGTTGCGGCAACTATACCAACTCCCACGGGGGTTTCAACTATCCCAAAGGACAACAGCGAAGCATCAAAAATTAACATCTTAAGTCGCCTACAGGCCTAGATAGCACAGGGTTAACAAGATTTTCACAAAAGTAACACCAGACACCGGTTTTCTATCAACAGGGAACAAAAAAACCGCCTGAGAGGCGGTTTTTTATACAACGACTGACGATCAGTGCGTATCCAGCTCCGGCATGGACTTCACCAGATCATCCAGAGCCTTGACCTGAGTCAAGAATCCTTCCAGCTGAGACAGACGCAGCGCAGAAGGTCCGTCGCAACGGGCAGTATCCGGATCAGGATGCGCTTCGATAAACAGACCAGCCAGACGCGTAGACATACCCGCCAGAGACAGTTCGGTCACCTGATGACGACGACCACCGGAGGCTGCCCCCATTGGATCACGACACTGCAGTGCGTGAGTGGCATCAAAGATTACCGGCGCATTACCACTGACTTCTTTCATGGTACGGAAACCGAGCATATCAACGACCAGGTTATCGTAACCAAAGTTGGCGCCACGTTCGCAGAGAATAATTTTCTCGTTGCCCGCTTCAGCAAACTTGTCAACGATGTTACCCATCTGACCCGGGCTCAGAAACTGAGGCTTCTTAACGTTGATCACAGCACCGGTTTCAGCCATAGCTACCACCAGATTGGTCTGGCGAGCCAGGAACGCAGGCAGCTGAATAACATCAACCACTTCAGCAACCGGCTGGCACTGCTCTTCAGTATGAACGTCGGTAATGATCGGCATACCGAAAGTGTCTTTCAATTCCTGGAAGATCTTCAGGCCTTCTTCCATACCCGGACCTCGGTAGGAGTGCACGGAAGAGCGGTTGGCTTTATCAAAAGACGCTTTGAATACGTAAGGGATACCCAGTTTTTCAGTGACCTGAACGTATTTCTCGGCAATGGTCATGGCCAGGTCGCGAGACTCCAGCACATTCATTCCACCAAAGAGTACAAAGGGTTTATCGTTGGCAACGTCGAGAGCACCAACTTTTACAACTTTCTGCACAGACATATTTGTTCCAATAGCTGTATCAAAAACTACCCCGGCCAAAGAGCCGGGGTATTAAAGAAAGCGTGTTGCAGAACTGTTAGAGGAGCAGCCTGCAACGGGTAGGGCTAAAACTTAACCCTGCTGGTCGTTATAGGCCAGAGCTGCCTCAATGTATGAGGTAAACAGCGGATGACCATCACGAGGGGTAGAGGTGAATTCCGGATGGAACTGGCAAGCCACGAACCACGGATGATTAGGAAACTCTACCATCTCAACCAGGCTGTTATCACCGGAACGACCGGAAATAGTTAGACCACTCTTTTCCAGCTGCCCCAGATAGTTATTGTTCACTTCATAGCGATGACGATGACGCTCAACAACAACATCTGAACCATAAGCTGCATGAGATTTTGTGCCAGCCGTCAGGTTACATGGCTGCGCACCCAGACGCATGGTGCCACCCAGGTCGGAACTTTCTGTACGCTTTTCAACCGCACCGTCAGCAGATAGCCATTCGGTAATCAGACCGATAACCGGATGCTCGGAACCCTGATCAAATTCAGAGCTGTTGGCACCGGAAAGACCTGTAACGTTACGAGCGTACTCGATAACAGCGACCTGCATACCGAGACAGATACCCAGATAAGGAATCTTGTTTTCACGGGCGTAACGAACCGCTTCAATCTTGCCTTCCACACCACGATGGCCAAAGCCACCCGGTACCAGAATAGCGCTGACACCTTCGAGACGGCTCAGACCTTCTTGCTCCAGCAGTTCGGAATCAACGTAACGAATCTTGACCTTGGTACGGGTCTTCAGGCCGGCATGGCGAACTGCTTCAATCAGGGACTTGTAGGCGTCCAGCAGTTCCATGTATTTGCCGACCATGGCAATGGTGATTTCCTGCTCAGGCTTGGTGTCACGCTCAACCACGTCAGCCCATTCGGACAGATCTGCAGCCGGAGAGTCCAGATTGAATTTCTCAACAACGATCTGATCCAGGCACTGGTCGTGCAGCATCTGAGGGATACGGTAAATAGTGTCCGCATCTTCCAGAGAGATAACCGCACGCTCTTCCACGTTCGTGAACAGGGAAATCTTGCGACGGGCAGTCGCATCAATAAACTGCTCACTGCGACAAATCAGAATGTCTGGCTGAAGGCCGATGGAGCGCAGCTCTTTAACAGAGTGCTGTGTCGGCTTGGTTTTGGTCTCACCAGCGGTCTTGATGTAAGGCACCAGTGTCAGGTGCATCAGCAACGCTCGATGAGAACCCAGTTCCATTTTTAGCTGACGAATCGCTTCAAGGAATGGCTGGGATTCGATATCACCGACCGTACCACCGACTTCAACCATGGCGATGTCAGCATCACCAGCACCCTGAATGACACGGCGCTTGATCTCGTCAGTAATATGAGGAATAACCTGAACGGTACCGCCCAGATAGTCACCACGACGCTCCTTACGAAGAACGTCCTGATAAACACGACCGGAAGTAAAGTTGTTGCCCTGTTTCATGGTGGTACGAACGAAACGTTCGTAGTGGCCAAGATCCAGATCGGTTTCGGCACCATCTTCGGTTACAAAGACTTCACCGTGCTGAAACGGACTCATGGTGCCCGGATCAACGTTGATGTATGGATCCAGCTTGAGCATGGTGACCTTGAGACCGCGGGCCTCAAGAATAGCTGCCAGGGAAGCGGATGCAATGCCTTTGCCCAACGAGGAAACAACACCGCCCGTGACAAATATATAGCGCGTCATTAGTATCTGCTGACTCTTTAGTGGGGGATGAAAAATTGAATACACAAGATGGGAGATCAGGATACCAAAACAGTTAGCAAACGTAAAACAGAAGTTTGCCTGACAAGGCTTTTTTAAGGGTTAAATCAGGCAAAAATCTTCAGAAATCCTCGATATAAAAACCTCTAAAGACACGCGATCAGGACATCAAAACCGCGGTTTGCAAAGACATAAGCTACTCAATAAAAGGCTTGATTCGCTCCTGAGTGTCGGGATGGCTGGACAAAAACTCTGGCCCGCCAGCTTTACCTTCATGACTCGTCATCATCAGGGTCATAATATCGGCAAAATGTTTAGGCGGCAGACCATTGCTTTTCATGTAAGTCAAAGCGTATTGATCCGCTTCTGTTTCCATGCTTCGGGAGTAACTGCTCTCCAGCAGAATGCCGGGTAACAGGGCAACCAGATTTGCAGTAGAAACAACGTCCCCCGTCACCAGAATCATAATGATTGAGAGACCCGTAGTCTGCAGCACTCTCCGCAAACTATGGCGATGAATAACATGACCTATTTCATGAGCCAGCACCGACTGCACCTGCTGATCATTTTCTGCCAGCGCAATAAAATCATCCGTCACCACAACCGTGCCGTCAGGCAAGGCAAAGGCATTGGCACCAATTTGCTCACTGCTACGAAACAGCAATCGAAACGGGTAATCGGCATCAGCATTTACAGCCATGGCATCAAACAGCTTGGTTAACCTTTGCTGATCGGACTCGGAGAGTTCAGAATGCTGGAAATAAAGCTCATCCATCACCTCCATCGTTCCCTGCCCTACCGAAGTGGCCACTGAATCAGGAAGGTTCAATGCCAATTTCTGCGCAGAATAAGGCAAGACTACGGTCAGTAGTAACCAGAGCACACCCAGGCAACCAGCAGCAGCCAGAAAGACCGTTCGATAACTGGATTCCAACCGGTGAACAAACCCGTTATTGCGACTCTTCTGATGCTGCCTCAATAATAGATCAACACCATCATTGTCGTTTGTTTCCAGCAGACCACCATCCGCAAATCGAATCGCTCTGGCCGAACTGCCTATTCTCGGTGATATCTGCAGCTGATCAAAGTGTCCGGCCGGGTATCGACTGACACCCTGCTCTGACTGCAAAGTAATAGTGCCATGATCATCACTGTCCATGATCATGGCTTGAGCCTCACTGGAGCCCTGAGCGTAATAGAGCCCCCTGACAGCCATCAGATACCCACTGCCACATCAAACACATCACCCACTTCTTCGGCAATGGATGACTGTTCTCGCTGAGCCTGATCAGTAAACTGACTCAAGGATTCATCGGCATGCATGGTCAGGCACTCTGCCTTGTAACGGGCCATTCTAATCATTACCCATGGTGTAGCCAGGCCAAGAGAACAAAGAACTGCCATCAGGTTAGTGATGTAGAGAAACAGCATACGTCCGGTTTTCAGATTGCTTTCAAACCCGTAAGAAGCCAGCAGGCTCTGGTTATAGATCAGGTTACTGGTGCAGGTCATTACATAAGTTCCTGCCAGAAGATAAGCAATAATCATCAGGGGAGCGCTGAATAATGGATTAGGCAGAAAGCCGGAAACAGCGCCGGCAACAATGCCAGCAATGATCATCAAACCCAGGGCTTTCAAATAGATTTTATAAAAGTCACCCGTTGTAAATTCAGGTTCAAAGCGTTTACCACCAAAGCTGTAATGACTGACCAAAAATTCTTTCTGCTTCTTTACAACCCAGGGCAATGCAAAACCGAGTGACAACATAATCAACATGGGTAACAGAATAAAGTGAACGAAAACGCCCCCGTAACTGCCATCAAACTGAAAACGGACATTTCTCCAGGCCGACATCCGGGCATTAAACGCCAGTCCACGGGCAACAATCCAGGGCACAACCGGAATAGCCAGCAAACTGAGAGCAGCACCTGCTATCGGGTTGTACTGACTGATCAAGGTGTAAGCGGCCAGCAATGCAATACCAATCAAACGACCCTGCAAAATAGCCAGAGGGCTGGCAAGGTAACTAAAGCTGGATCCCGCTACCCGGGTTGAACCATAAAAATACTGACGGGTTCTGACCTTGGCCCAGGCCGAATAAATCCCCAGCGTCACTATGGTCAGGAGAACATTAACGATCCAGATACGGAAGAACTCGCCTGCTTTTCCGGAGAATTCAAAATCATGGGAGACCGGCTGATCAGTCCCTGACATAAGCCCTGTATTCATCTTTTATTATTAATCCGAATTATGTACTACGATGGGCTACTATATTGTCATCCATAACAGAAGTATGTAAGAGATATCTCAGACAGTTCAGGGAAATAAGCTTTTAATATTAAAAGTGTGAAGTGATTTTCTTAGAGGGTATACAAGAAGTTAGAAAGAACTACTCTACGTGCGACCAGGTCACATGAGCAGCGATTTGCTCTGGTTCACTCAGCTCATCACAATGCCATAGGCCGGCAGCAGCAACCATCCTGCCATCAACAAAAAGAAAGGGAATCCTGTTTCGCATCCAGGGTGGTACTTTGTAGTCCTGCAACCAGCGTTTAACAGTCTTACTGCCTTTTCTTCCAGCAACTCTCACCTTCAAACCATCAGGAAGATGCTCTCGATACTTGACTGTAACCTGAAGGTCAGAAATTTCAGCCAGCTCACTGCTATTCATGACCAGAAAGCTACCATCAGCAAGCTTCAGCTCGGAGTCAGTCAGAGGATTCCAGATCAACTCATGGCAGAGTGAGCTAACAGAAGATGCTTTCAGCAATACCAGATAGTTGCCACTTCGGCGAACTTCAACGCTTGATAGCTTGATGCAAGGTTCTGCATCTTGTTTGGCTTCGGCTATTTCAGAAACAATTATCTCCAGATGCTGGCGGTCAGGCATCGGGCACTCGTATTTGCCCAACCAGAATCTGAGTACTCTGTTAACAACAGGCCGAGACAAGCTCAGCAGTTTATCGACAACAAGTAGCTCTCTTGGCCCCCAGACAACACCAGGAGGAGCAACGGAAACATTCTGATATTCCGTTTCTGCCAGGTCAGCCAGTAAACCACTGACCTCGAAGAGTTCTTCCGAGAGCGCAGACAAACGACCGCTAACACCCGGCCACTGCCGTTCAATTTCCGGAATCAAACCATGCCGGAGATAGTTACGTCTAAACGTTTGATCCGTATTGGAATCATCTTCAATATTCGAAAGACTGTTTTCCTGAGCATAAGCCTCAATCTGCTGCCGGGAGCAAGACAACAGTGGTCTCAGCAAAGCGCCCTGCCCCAGTGATCTTGAAACAGGAATACCGGCAAGGCCATCAACACCACTGCCACGGAACAGCCGAAACAGCAGGGTTTCTGCCTGATCGTCTTGATGATGCCCCATCAGCAGGCAGCCACCTTCCGGCAGCAACTCTTCAAAGACCTGATAACGCTGATTGCGCGCCTGTAATTCAATGTCTGATGAGCCTTCAATCAAGATTTTCCTGACAATAAAAGGCACAGAGAGTTGTTTACATACGGATTTGCAATGATCAGACCAGTCTTCAGCGTGTTGACTGAGACCGTGATCAATATGCACGGCCAACAAGTCTTTTAGAAGGTTTCTATCTCGAAGGGAAACAAGCAGATGAAGGAGAACAGTAGAATCGACTCCGCCACTGAAAGCCACCAGCAGTGGCTTGTCAGCATGGGGAGCGAGAGAAGGCAGAATGCTGTCGGGAGACAAGCTGCTTGTAGAAAAAGCGTCTGCCATCAATAAGCTCTTTTATCAGTTATACATTGTCGCAAATGATCAGAAGGAACCGTAATCACGAATACGCTTGTAGCGATTAGCCACCAGAGTATCGGCATCGATACCTTCCAGCTTCTGCATCTCTTCTTCCAGAGCAACACCCAGGTTCTTCGCTACTTCTTCGTGGTTGCTGTGCGCACCACCCAGCGGCTCATCAATCAAACGATCGACTAGACCTAACTCTTTCAGACGGGAAGCAGTTACACCCATTGCCTCAGCAGCAGTAGAAGCGTATTCAGATTTCTTCCAGAGAATGGATGCACAGCCTTCCGGAGAAATAACCGAGTAGATAGAGTTTTTCATCATCAGCAACTGATCACAAACA
Organism: Endozoicomonas sp. OPT23; assembly: GCF_009653635.1. Lineage (GTDB taxonomy): Bacteria > Pseudomonadota > Gammaproteobacteria > Pseudomonadales > Endozoicomonadaceae > Endozoicomonas_A. Next base: position 319,608 of record NZ_PPFD01000007.1, read on the forward strand.
CCAATCGCCAGCGCACCACCGGAACCACCTTCACCGATAACGGTAGAAATTACCGGCACCTTCAGACGGGACATAACCGCCAAGTTGTAGGCGATGGCTTCACTCTGACCGCGCTCTTCCGCACCGATACCCGGATAAGCGCCCGGTGTATCAATGAAGGTCATGATCGGCATATTGAATCGCTCAGCCGTTTCCATTAAACGACAGGCCTTACGATAGCCCTCAGGCTTGGGCATACCAAAATTACGGCGAACCTTTTCCTTGATTTCACGGCCCTTCTGATGACCAATGACCATTACCGGACGGCCATTGAAACGCGCCATACCACCGACAAGGGAAGGATCATCAGCAAAGTGACGGTCACCGTGCATCTCATCGAAATCGGTAAACAGATGCTTAACGTAGTCCAGCGTATAAGGACGACGCGGGTGACGAGACAACTGCGCTACCTGCCAGGAAGAAAGATCAGAAAAGATCTCTTCTGTTTTGCTCTGACACTTGGCCTGAAGACGGGCAATCTCGTCAGTAATATTCAGTTCTGCATCGCTGCTGACCAGGCGCAGCTCTTCAATCTTGGCTTCCAGCTCTGCAATCGGCTGTTCAAAATCCAGATAGTTCGGGTTCATAGAGTCCACTTCATAAAATTCTGCATCAGCAATGCGATGTATTCGTGCTGGGCAAAGCTCTTTTTTATAAAAGGCTCTGCCTGAAAGAGCATGGGCTGGCCTGATTACTGGCCGGCCAGTCACTCATACTCATTCGATTAAGACAATAGACAAGAAAAATACGTAAAAGCGCAGGACATGTCGAGTTAAAAAGCGTAAGCGTCCGTTACCAAAACCATCGAACGCCTACTAACCTGACAATTTATTGATATTCGACACGGGCTGATTGCTTACCCAGCCACTTACGAAGCGTTGTTACCAATTCATCACTAGGACTAACGCTCCACTGCTCACCCAGCTGAATACTGGCAGCCGCATCATCACGGGTATAGTTAATCTGTACTGGCAACTTGCCCGGATGCTGCTGTAGCAACCCAGTTAGCTGGTTGGTAAAATCACGCTGTACCTGCTCGGATGACAATTCCACCAGTACTTTTCGAGCGTAAAAGCTACGGGCATCAATCAGACTCATGGCTCGCTTGGCACGGACTTTTAAACTGCCGGAATAATCATCGTGACTGACCTCTCCTTCGATCACGATCACCGTATCCATCTTGATCAGATCCTGACACTGCTCATAAGTATCCGCAAACAGTGACACTTCGATCCGACCAGTACGATCGTCCATTGTTACAAAGCACATCTTGTCGCCACGCTTATTTTTCATAATGCGCATAGCAACGACAAGCCCGGCAATATTCTGAGTTTCACCACGGGCAGGCTGCAGGTCACGAATCCGGTTTCGAATAAAGTGTTTTATTTCACTTTCGTACTCATCAATCGGATGACCTGTCAGGTACAAGCCCAAAGTATCTTTCTCGCCGACCAGCCTTTGTTTATCAGCCCATTCTACAACGGACTGATACTTGTCATAGACCTTTTCTTCACCCGCTGGCACCAATGCGCCAAACAGGTCACTGTGGCCGGAATCCTGACTCTTGGCCGCCTGATCTGCCGCTTTAATAGCTTCTGGCTGACTGGCTTCAAGAACGGCACGATTGAAATTAAGGGTTTTCCTGGGACCAGGCACAGGCCCCAGTAAATCAACAGCACCGGAACGAATCAGCGCTTCCAGCACTCGCTTGTTAATACTTTTGGGGTCAACCCGTTCACAAAAATCAAACAGATCCTTGAACGGGCCACCGGATTGACGCGCCTGAACAATGGCTTCGATCGGACCTTCACCTACGCCCTTAATAGCACCAAGGCCGTAAACAATATGACCGTCGTCGTTAACACCGAACATGTAATCGCCACTGTTAACATTGGGCGGCAACACCGTCAGCTCCATCTCGCGACACTCTTCGATAAAGGTCACGACCTTATCAGTGTTCTGCATATCAGAACTCATTACCGCCGCCATAAATTCAGCCGGATAATGAGCTTTCAGCCACAGGGTCTGATAGGAAACCAGTGCATAGGCAGCCGAGTGGGATTTGTTAAAACCATAACCGGCGAATTTTTCCACCAGGTCAAAGATCTTCATGGCCAGCTCGCCATCAACACCTTTGCTTTTTGCGCCATCCTCAAAGATAGAACGCTGCTTGGCCATCTCTTCGGGCTTTTTCTTACCCATGGCTCGTCGCAACATGTCCGCCCCACCCAGGGTATAACCGGCCAGCTCCTGGGCGATCTGCATTACCTGCTCCTGATAGAGGATAATGCCGTAGGTGGGCTGAAGAATCGGCTGCAGCCATTCGTGCTGGTACTGGGCATCGGGGTAGGACAACTCTTCTCGACCGTGTTTACGGTTGATAAAGTTGTCCACCATGCCGGACTGCAAGGGTCCCGGACGGAACAAAGCCACCAGTGCGATAATATCTTCAAAACAGTCAGGCTGAAGACGCTTCACCAGGTCTTTCATACCTCGGGATTCAAGCTGGAAGACGGCTGTCGTCTCCGCCCGCTTCAGCATATCGAATGAGTGTTTATCTTCCAGCTCGATGTCCATAATATCGAGTACACTTTCGCCCCGCTGCTGACGACGGGGGTTGATCATCTTCAACGCCCAGTCGATGATGGTCAGGGTTCGCAGGCCAAGAAAGTCGAATTTAACCAGACCCGCTGATTCGACATCGTTCTTGTCGTACTGGGTAACAATGCCTTCGCCCGCTTCATCACAATAGAGCGGTGCAAAGTCAGTCAGTTTGGTCGGCGAGATAACTACACCACCAGCGTGCTTACCGACGTTACGAGTACAGCCCTCAAGCTTGAGCGCCATCTCCCAGATTTCCCGGCCGTCTTCATCATTATCCAGAAACTCCCGAATCATTGACTCCTGCTCATGAGCCTTGGTCAGAGTCATGCCGATTTCGAAAGGAATCATTTTGGAAAGACGATCAGCCAGACCATAGGATTTACCCTGCACCCGAGCAACATCTCGCACTACCGCTTTAGCAGCCATGGTACCGAAGGTAATAATCTGGGAGACCGCATCACGGCCGTAAGTCCGAGCAACATAGTCGATTACTTTATCCCGACCCTCCATACAAAAGTCGACGTCAAAGTCGGGCATGGAAACACGTTCAGGGTTCAGGAATCGCTCGAACAGCAAGTCGTACTCGATGGGGTCAAGGTCGGTAATCTTCTGGGCATAAGCCACCAGAGAACCTGCACCGGAACCACGACCCGGTCCTACCGGAATACCGTTACTCTTGGACCACTGAATAAAGTCCATTACGATCAGGAAGTAACCGGGGAAGCCCATCTGCAAAATGATATTGAGTTCGAAATCGAGACGGTCACGGTACTCCTTCTCTCTTTCGGCATAGTTCGGATCATCGGGTTTGAGAATCGTCTGGAGACGTTCAGTCAAACCATCATGGGAGAACTTTCGAAAGAACTCATCCATAGTCATACCGTCCGGCACCGGAAACTCCGGCAGGAAGTATTCACCCAGATGAACATAAACAGAACAGCGGCGGGAAATCTCGACAGAGTTTTCCAGCGCTTCAGGAATATCCGAGAAGAGCTCAAACATCTCTTCTTCGGTCTTCAGGTATTGCTCTTCACTGTAGCGTTTATTACGACGGGGGTCGTCAAGCGTCACACTCTCACCGATACAAACTCTGGCTTCATGGGCTTCAAAGTCTTCACGGTGCAGGAACATAACATCGTTGGTGGCAACAACCGGGCAGTTAAACTTCTGCGCCAGCTCTACAGAGCCATGTAAACACTCTTCATCACCGGCTCTGGAGGTACGATGCAGCTCCAGATAGTAACGACCGGAAAAAGCTTCCATCCACTCTGTTAATAGCTGTTCAGCTTGCTCGCCGTTACCACTGAGAATCGCCTGCCCCACATCGCCGTCTTTGGCCCCTGAAAGCGCAATCAGACCTTCGGATTTTTCACGAATCCATTCCCGCTTAACGATGGCTTTACCATGAACCTGATTCTCCAGAAATGACCGGGATATCAGCTCGGTCAGGTTTCTATAACCTTTCTCGGTCATAGAAAGCAGAACCATCTTGACTGGCTCCTGCCCCTCTTCCGGGTGCGATACCCAGAGGTCAGCACCACTGATCGGTTTGATACCAGCGCCCTGTGCTCCGTTATAAAACTTCACCAGTGAACAGAGGTTGGACTGGTCAGTAACAGCAATGGCAGGAAAGTTCTTTTCAGCTGTTTCTTTTAACAACGGCTTGATGCGAACCAGACCATCGCTCAGGGAAAATTCGGTATGAAGTCTCAGATGTATGAAACGTGCAGGCATGGGGAAGTTATGACCAGTATCAGGAAGTATTCAGTTTAACAGCAGTGATAGAGAGCATACCAGCCCCACTGAATTAAGGCTGGTAGAGCTTTAAGCCTGTTCGGGAAGCAGGTCTCTTACCGGCTTGAACGAGCGGCGGTGAATTGGGGTTACACCCAGTTTTTTCAGTGCTTCCACATGTGCTTTCGTTGGATAGCCTTTATGCCCGGCAATTCCGTAACCAGGATAGAGTTTTTCCATCTCTTCCATCTCACGATCACGGGTCACCTTGGCAAGAATGGAAGCTGCGCTTATTTCCGCAACACGACCATCTCCTTTCACTATCGCTTCTGCACGGCAACTCAGATCTGGGCAACGGTTACCATCAATCAAAGCAAGATCAGGTTTAACCGATAAACCTTCTACCGCTCTGGTCATTGCTAACATAGTGGCGTGAAGAATATTGAGCTCATCAATTTCCTCCACTTCTGCACGACCAATCGACCAGCTCAGCGCTTTTGCCTTGATCTCATCGAACAGGGCATCACGCTTTTTTTCAGACAGCTTCTTGGAATCGTTGAGACCCTCAATAGGCTGTTTTGGATCGAGAATAACAGCGGCCGTTACAACAGCACCGCATAAAGGGCCACGCCCTACTTCATCGACACCACAGACCAGATCACCGACCGGAGCTTCAAACAGATCAAATTCAGACTGTTGCATTGTCGTATTTCCCTACCACCGACATCACCGCCTCATACGCGAGAGCACTGGCATCACGCTTAAGGGTCTGATGAATACCGGTAAATTCTTCAATCAAATGCTCACGCCAACTATCATCAGACAAAGCGGTCATCATGGCATCCGATAAAGTTTCCGGTGTTGCGTCATCCTGCAGCAGCTCGGGCACACAGGGATCGGAAGCCAGAAGGTTGGGCAAGCCAACATGCTCAACTTTGACCAATCTGCTGAGAATGGCAAAACTAAGCGATGCCATCTTGTAACTGATCACCATTGGTCGTTTATGCAGAGCAGCTTCCAGTGTTGCCGTACCGGACGCAATCAGAATCGCGTCAGCTGCAGCCATCATATTGGAAGCTTCGCCCACGGCAACGGTGACTTCAATATCCGGATATTGTTCCAACATAGGCAACAACTGTTGCTTACGTTTATCACTGGCACAAGGAATAACAAACTGAAGATCCGGCTTCTGCTCTTTCAAACGTCTTGCTGTTTCCAGAAACAAAGCACCGAGCCGGGCCACTTCTGCCTTTCGACTACCAGGCAGCAGAGCAACAACAGGCTTATCAACAGCAATGCCAAGCGCTTTTCTGGCGACCAACGCATCGGGACTCATCGTGACCTGATCAGCCAGTGGATGACCTACAAAGGTCACCGGAACGCCATGCCCCTGATAATACTCCGCCTCAAAAGGCAGCAGTGCCAACATATGGTCGACAGAGCGACGAATTTTCTTCAACCGACCTTCACGCCATGCCCAGACTTGAGGACTGACATAATGAACCGTTGGAATCTGCGCAGACTTCAACATACGTTCAAGCGGAAGATTAAAATCCGGTGCATCAATACCAATAAACACATCGGGCTTGTCAGTGATAAAGGTTTCACGAAGCTGTTTACGAATACCCAGAAGCTCTTTCAAACGCCCCAGCACTTCGACCAGACCCATCACAGAGAGCCGCTCCATAGGAAACAGGCTCTCAAAACCTTCAGCGATCATCATTGGACCACCGATGCCATAACAGCGGGCACCCGGATGGTGTCGTTTGATTTCTTTGATCAGGGCCGCCCCTAGCAGGTCACCGGAGGCTTCTCCGGCAACCAGGGCAAAAGACAGAGACTTGCTCATCAACGGGCGATTCCACGAGTTGATGCTTTCAGGGAGTCGATCAGTAGTTGCAGCTCTGGACCTTCCTCCATGGACTCAAGACGATCAATGGCTTCAGCGGTCTTCAGACCCTGACGGTAAATAGTCTTGTAACAGTTACGCAGATTTCTGATCAGCTCTTTACTGTAACCACGACGGCGCATACCTTCAAAGTTCATACCATGTGGTTCTGCCGGGTTACCGCTGACCATAACAAAAGCAGGCACATCCTTGAAAATAGCCGTATGAGCCGCACTCATACTGTAGGAACCAATCACACAGAACTGGTGCACGGTGGTAAAACCACCCAGAATCACACCATCACCTACTTTTACATGGCCAGCTAGCGTCGCATTGTTAGCAAGAATATTGTTGCTGCCAATCATACAGTCATGAGCAACATGCACATAAGCCATCAACAAATTGCTGCTGCCGATGCGCGTCAGGCTGTTATCCTGAATGGTGCCACGATGAATTGTGCACCCTTCACGAATCACATTATTATCACCAATTTCCAGTACCGTCGGCTCGCCATGGAACTTTAAGTCCTGGCACTCTTCACCAACACTGGCAAACTGAAAAATACGATTGTTCCGGCCTATCCTGGTTGGCCCCTGAATCACAACGTGACCTTTTATCTCGGTCCCGGATTCAATTACTACGTCAGCACCGATAATGGTGTATGGACCGACCTTGACGTCCGCAGCCAGCTGGGCTTGCGGATCAATAACAGCGGTAGGATGGATTAAATCATCAGTTACCGCGGTTGAGTCTTGGCTGGAACGGGAATCAATCAAGACTAAAGTTCCTTTCTTGCACAGGTTATTACAGCAGAGCAAGCCATCTTACCATCAACCCGACCCTCGCAGGAGAACCGCCAGATATTTCTTTTCATAGTGAGAAACTGCGCTGAAAGCACCACCTGATCACCTGGGACGACAGGACGGCGAAAACGTACTTTATCTGCTGCCGCAAAATAGTAGATGGTATTATCTAGCTGTTCGCGGGATTTCATTTGAAAACCAAGAATGCCGGCGGCTTGAGCCATAGCTTCAACCAGTAAAACACCCGGCATTATGGGGTGATCGGGAAAGTGCCCGGTAAACTGGGGCTCATTCACGGAGATATTCTTTACACACTCAATGGTGTTATTCTCAAGATCCACTGATAGCACCTTATCCACCAGTAAAAACGGATAGCGGTGGGGAAGAATTTCCTTTATTTCTTCAATGGTGACCATGAATTTGGTACTCACTCAGTTGGGTTGAGAACAATTTCGACTTCAACATGACATCCTTGACCGAAGCCTGTGACAAAAAAGGACTGGAAAACCAGCCCTATTCGTTAACATTAAAAAGCTCATGGCTGAGACTCAAAAAGAGCTGACAGGTTCAACATCCCCGCTTACTCATTTCGAGCCCGACAATAGCAAAATCTCTTTAGTTGCCCTGCTTCTTTTCTAACTGTCTGATTTTTCTGGACATATCATCCAGCTTACGGAAACGAACAGCATTCTTACGCCACTCACCCGCATCCATTAAACCTGTACCGGAAGCATAAGCACCGGGCTGGCTAATGGATTTGGTGACCATCGCCATGCCACCCAGATGAACACCATCACAAATCGTCAGATGCCCTGCCAGACCCGCAGCACCCGCAATAGTGCAGTTAGCACCGATCCGGGTACTGCCGGAAATCCCGACATTTGCAGCGATAGCGGTATTCCGACCGATCACAACATTGTGGGCGATCTGAATCAGGTTATCGAGGCGGGCACCGTCATGAATAACCGTGTCACCGAGAGCGCCACGGTCAATACAGGTGCAGGAGCCGATTTCCACATCATTACCAATGATCACACCACCAATCTGGGCGATCTTATGCCAACGTCCTTCCGCATGAGCATTACCAAAGCCGTCAGCACCAATAATGGCTCCCGGATGAATAATCACCCGTTCACCGATACTGACACCATGACAGACAGTGGCATTGCGACCAATTCGAGTCGCTTTACCAATAATCGTGTCATGACCAATAACAGCACCGGCATCAATACGGACATGTTCAGAAAGCTGAACGCCTGCTTCAATGACAACGTTGGCACCAATAGCAACAGAATCATGAATGACTGCGTCAGAGCTGACCACAGCTGAAGGATGAACACCTGCAGCCGGAGTCTTATCAGTATCAAACAAATGAGACAGTCTGGCATAGCCCAGATATGGGTTATCGAGCACCAGAGCATTGCCTTGCCAGCTTTCTGCCTGAGAAGCCGACATGATAACTGCGGAAGCCCCTGTCGTGTCCAGGTAACGAGCGTAAGCAGGATTTGCCAGAAAGGCGAGTTCACCTGCACTGGCATCCTGAAGAGTGTTCAACCCTTCAATCACCAGAGCACCATCGCCTTTAAGCTCTGCATCAAGCTGTGCAGCCAGATCCGCAAGGGTAAAAGAAAAACACTGCGTCATTACTTACTTCATCTTGTTGATGCGTTCGATAACCTTACGGGTGATATCAAATTCAGGCTTTACAAAACGTGCCGCACCACGCTCCAGAACCAGATCATAGTTCTGCTCTTTAGAAACTTCTTCAATCGCTTTTTCCAGCTTAGGACGCAGTTTGCCCAATTCAGCCTGATCGGAACGACCTTTATCTTCACGCAGCTGACGATCCTGCAATCGCAAGTCTTCAACCTTACGCTTCATTTCCAGCTGACGGGAATCACGCTGAGACTCAGTCAGTGTTGGACCATCTTTCTGAAGCTTCTGTTCCATTGCTTTCAGGTCAGCCTGCAGTGACTGCAGCTGTGTGATGCGCGGAGCGAACAGCTTCTCGGCATCCTGAGCATACTTTTTGGCAGCATCAGACTGCAGAACAGCCATTTCAGAATCAATCACTGCTACTTTTTGAGCCTGAGCCAAAGGAGCCAGGAACATCAGGGCAACAAACGCCAGTCGTAAGGATTTCAAAAGAATTCTCCTGATTTTTGAATTATCCAGTTTAGCCATTTTTATCGCAGAAAATAGGCAGCTATAGCGACAAAATGATTAAGAATGAAGGTCATTATAATGAAAAGATACTTATTCGCATCTTTTTACATTGAAAATACGGCCACCGATTGACCATCGGTAGCCGTATTTTTAGCTCAGAGCTGTCTTACTTAGAAAGGAGCACCCAGAGAAAACTGGAATACTTGTGTTTCATCCTGAGACTTGGCATTCAGCGCTTTCGCAAGACTGAACGTTAATGGTCCCAGCGGCGTAATCCAGGTCAAGCCAATACCCGCACTGTAACGAAGTTCACCAAAATCTGGTTTGTTACAGTCAATAACACCTGCTGCACACTGAGTATCGTAAACATTACCAAAGTCAAAGAAAGCACTGGTTCTCAGAGAACGCTGATCTTTAACAAAAGGCAATGGGAACAGAATTTCTGCAGTTCCCTCAAAGACAAAGTCACCACCAATAGAGTTAAAGTTTGTACCATTTTTCTCTTTAGCTTTAGGGCCTAGAGAGTTGTCTTTAAAGCCACGCACGGAACCAAAACCACCGGAATAGAAATGCTCGAAAAACGGCACATCTTCAGTTTTTCCATAGGTTCCCAAATAACCGACACGCGTCGCAAAACGAGCCGTAAAGTCACTTGTCAATGGCTGGAAATATTGTCCACGATAAACCAGCTTATAGAACGCCAGATCAGAACCCGGGATGGTTACCTGCGCAGAAGCGCTCTGAGAATAACCGCGAGTCGGCAACAGACCTCTATTCAATTCAGATTCAGACCAACCAAGGGTTGTCTTGACGTTAGTAAAGGTCTTTCCTTCCTGGTTCAGATAACTGGTGATGTAATCAGGTGTTGATGTACCTGTGGTGATCTTGGTGTTATCGATACCAACACTGAAGCTGATGGACTCGGTTTCAGACAACGGATAGCCAAAACGAACATCCGCACCGGCGGTATCCGTCGCATAGTTGGAAATATCTGTATCATCGTAGTCATAAGAACGATAAAACAGGCTATAACCACGACTTACGCCATCAACCGTAAAGTAAGGATCAGTGAAACTGAAGTTATAGAGCTGACTCACATCACTCTTGTTCAGACCTACGGTTACTTTGTTACCGGTACCGAGGAAGTTACTCTGACTGATGGATCCACCCAACAGCAAACCATCGGACTGAGAGAAACCAAGACTGGCAGTAATGCTACCGGAAGGCTGCTCTTCAACGGTGTAGTTGACATCAATCTGATCACTGGTACCTGGGACCGGTGGTGTTTCAACGGTCACGTCCTTGAAGTAGCCCAGTCGCTCAAGACGCACCTTGGACTGCTCAATCTTCTGGGTATTAGCAGAAGCGCCTTCCATCTGACGCATTTCACGACGCAGTACTTCATCTTCTGTCTTGGTATTGCCAGAGAAGTTAATTCTGCGAACGTAAGCACGCTTACCTGGGTCAACAAAGAAGGTCAGGGAAACGGTCTTGTTTTCATGATCCGGAGTAGGAATACCGGTTACGTTGGCAAAGGTATAACCAGCATTACCCAGACGACGACTCAGAATTTCCTCTGTTGTCGTAATCACACGACGAGAGAAGATCTGATCTTTTTTAGCGAGAAGCAGAAGCTCGGCTTCTTCTTCCGGAATGATAATATTACCGGACAACTTAACGTCGTTGATTGTGTACTTATCACCCTCATCAACGTTGACGGTGATATAAACGCTCTGCTTGTCAGGACTAATAGATACCTGCGTAGAACGAATATTGAAATTGATATAGCCACGATCAAGATAGTAGGAACGCAGCCTTTCAAGGTCGCCGGACAGTTTTTCACGGGAATATTTGTCGCTGGAACCAAAGAGACTGAACCAGCCAGACTTCTTCAACTCAAACAGATCAATAACATCTTCCTGAGGAAAGACGGTGTTACCAACAACATTGATGTGCTGAATGGTAGCAACCTTGCCTTCCTTGACATTAATGGTCAGCTTGACCCGGTTACGGGGCTGAGCTTCAACATCAGCGGTAATACTGGCACCGTAACGACCCTGTGAAACGTACTGACGCTCCAGCTCAAGTCGAATCGCTTCCAGAGTCGCCTGCTGGAAAATCTCACCTTCAGACAGACCGGATTGCCCCAGACCTTTTTTCAGGTCTTCGGACTTAATGGCCTTATTACCTTTAATAACAATCTCACTGATGGAAGGCCTTTCCACCACTGAAACGATCAGAACATCACCGTCCTGACCCATTTGAATATCTTTAAAATAGCCCGTTCTGAACAGGGCTTTGGCGGCGTTGGACACCTGCACGGATTCAACATCATCTCCGACTTCGATAGGTAATGAATTGAATACCGTTCCGGCTGATACCCTTTGCAGGCCATCAATCCGGATATCAGACACAACAAATGCGTTAGCGCCTGATGCATAGGCCATCGAGCCAATCAGCAGAGACAACAGTGATCGCTTCATGGAATCCGTTCTTTGTCCGTGGTTGTTTTTAACTCTGGTTGCTTGCATCAAAACAGTCGACTCAGATCATTATAAAGAGCCAGTATCATTACACTCACTACCAGCGTCACCCCAATTTTCAGCCCAATCATCTGAGCCTTTTCCGACACAGGTTTGCCTCTTACCCACTCGATCAGATAGAACAACAGATGCCCACCATCAAGTACAGGTATGGGTAACAGGTTCAAAACCCCGAGACTGACACTCAACATAGCCAGAAAATAGAGAAAATTCTCAAGTCCCGATTCTAAGGACGCGCCAGCCACTTTAGCAATGGTTATAGGTCCGCTCAAGTTTTTCACTGAAACCAGACCCGCAACCATTTTCCATAACGACTCCAGCGTCATGCCGGTAAGAGCTGCTGTAGTCTTTGTGGCCTGGTAAACAGCGGAAGCTGGATTATATTGAATGGTTCTGACTAGGTCTTCCGGCCAGCCTATAGACTGAACGCCTGCGCCAATATAACCAACCGTCTGCCCGCCTACGTCTTTTGTACCGGGCGTCAGTTGCAGATCAATCCGACTACCATCTCGCTCTACCGTAACAGAAAGTCGCTGCCCGGCACTGACTCGAATCAGTTTCACCCAGGCCAGCCAGTCTTCGACGATCTGACCTTTCATGGCAACAACTTTATCACCTACCTGCAAGCCTGCTTTCTCAGCCGCACCGGACGGTGCAACCTGACCAATAACCGCAGGAATAGAAGGCGAGTAAGGAACAATACCCAAAGATTTAATAGGATCTATGGACTCCTGGCCGACCAACCAGTTCTCAATTCTAACCGGGCGCACATATTCGCTACCTGCAGGCTTCTGCCCCAGCACACCCTCTCTGACGACGAAATCCAGGGAGCGGTTTTCGCCAATATACGACAACAGCTCCATATTAACCTGTTGCCAATTCAGTGTTTCTTCACTGGAAATTGCCAGAATTTCATCACCAGGCTGAAGGCCTGCGATTGCAGCAGGACTTTCAGGCACGACCTCACCAACCTGCGGCAATACCGTTTTGACACCAATGACATACATCAGCCAGAGCGCAGCAATCGCAAGAAGGAAGTTAGCAATGGGACCTGCAGCAACCACCGCAATACGAGACAAAACCGGTTTGCTGTTAAAGGAGAGGTGTTTTTGATCATCAGATACCGGCGCTTCACGTTCGTCCAGCATTTTGACATAACCGCCCAGAGGAATGGCAGCCACAACAAACTCAGTACCATGGCGATCCGTTTTTCGCCAGAGCGGGGTACCAAAACCCACGGAGAATCTGAGTACTTTTATGCCACAACGTCGTGCAACCCAGAAATGTCCAAACTCGTGAATACTGACCAGAATACCGAGAGTAATTACAAAGGCCAGTATGGTCTGCAGGCTTCCAAGAATCATCTTGAGATTAATTTCCTTCCGCTGCGATCAGGCGCTGGTTTGCTGGAAACCAGCCTACAGACCTGATCACACTCATCTGTTATTGGTATTACAGTCAGGCACTTCGCTGCCAGCGATCAATCTCGTTTTGAGCTTGAACTCTGGCCCTGCGATCTGCATCCAGTACCTGCTCAACATCTCCGGCACCATTGATTTGCAATGTTTGCAGAGTAGCATCGATCACGTCAGGAATGCGATCAAATCTCAGACTTTTGTTTAAAAACGCCTCGACTGCCTGCTCGTTCGCCGCATTCAACATCGCCGCAGCTGTACCCCCTGTTTCGGCCGCATCCTGCGCCAGCTTCAGACAACGGAAACGATCCATGCACGGCTTTTGAAAATCAAGTCGCCCCACATCTGCCAGGGACAAAGGCGCCACACCGGAATGAATACGCTCGGGCCATGCCAGAGCATGGGCAATAGGTGTACGCATATCAGGGTTACCCATCTGCGCCAGTACCGAACCATCGTTGTAGTCGACCAGAGAGTGGATAATACTCTGCGGGTGAATCACCACTTCCACCTGAGACGGCTTGGCACCAAACAACCAACAGGCTTCAATAAATTCCAGCCCCTTGTTCATCATGGTGGCAGAATCGACAGAAATTTTGCGCCCCATACTCCAGTTGGGATGAGCACAAGCCTGCTCAGGCGTTACTGAGGCAAAGGTATCTACCGGAGCCTCACGAAAAGGGCCACCGGATGCCGTCAATAAGATTCTGCGCACACCAACCTGGGCAAGACCATTCTGATAACCATGGGGCATGCACTGAAAAATAGCATTATGTTCACTATCGATCGGCAACAACTGAGCACCAGACTCTTTGACAGAATCCATAAAGAGAGCACCGGTCATAACCAGCGCTTCTTTATTAGCCAGCAGAACCTTCTTACCCGCCTTCACTGCAGCCAGCGTCGGCAACAGGCCCGCCGCACCAACAATAGCAGCCATAACAACATCAATGTCGGAGTCAGCAGCTACCTGAGCAACAGCCTGACTACCGGAAAGCACTTCTGTAGCCAAACCCTCAGACTTAACTGACAGCCTGAGCTGCTCAGCCGCTTTCGGATCAGCCATAACGGCATAATCAGGTTTAAACTGTTTAACCTGCTCAAGCATTCGCTCGTGATTACGCCCCGCTGCCAGTGACCGGACACGATAACGCTCACTGTTTCGAGCTATGACATCAAGAGTACTCAGACCGATGGAACCTGTAGATCCCAGTACGCACACCTGCTGCATGTTTAACTCCCACTGACCACCAGGGCCAGAGCAAACACAGGAATGGCAGCCGTCAGACTGTCAATTCGATCCAGTATTCCTCCATGGCCGGGTAGCAGATTACTGCTGTCCTTAATGCCTCGTTCACGCTTCAACAGGCTTTCAAACAGGTCACCGAGCACAGAAACCAGAACCACCACAATAGTCAGCAGCAGAAAACCCAAACCGCGAGCGAACGTAAAATCATAATAAAGACCAATCACCGCTGCGACACAGAGTGAGGCCAGTAAACCACCGACCAGACCTTCGATGGTTTTCTTTGGGCTGACATTTACTGCCAGCTTATGGCGTCCAAGACTTTTACCCGCAAAATAAGCCCCTACATCGGCAGCCCAAATCAGCAGTAACACCATGATAATACTTAAACCATCAGGGCTGACCTGCTTCAGTTCAACCAGCGCAGTCCAGGCTGGAACGAGTGTAAAAACACCCATAACCAGGCGTAACCAGCGGCTTTCACAATAGCGCGCAGACTCCGGGTACTGCTTGACCATAAAGAAGGCTAACAGCCACCAGATCACCGCTACTGCCAACACCCAAACCTCAGGAATGACACTGGCCAGAAGACAGGCTATACCTATGACAGCAGCAAAAGTGTAACGCTGCCAACCCTCTTTGAAACCGGCCAGATTAGCCCACTCCCAGCCACCCAACATAATGACCAAAGCAATGACCACTGAGAAGGCTATCGGAGGAAGAAAAAGGACACAGCCCAACGCAACAGGGGCGAGAATAAGTGCGGTAATAATTCGTTCTTTTAACACTGCCCTTGGGCCTCCACCTGCTCGCTGGTTTTACCAAACCTTCTCTGTCGACTGACATAAGCCAGCAGGGCTCTCTCCAGCTCTTTGCGATCGAAATCCGGCCACAAAGTCTGGGTAAAATAAAATTCACTGTAGGCACATTGCCACAGCAGGAAATTACTGATTCGCTGCTCGCCACTGGTGCGAATCAACAAATCAGGCGCAGGCAGTTCAGAAGTACTCAAATGACCAGCAATCATATGCTCGTTAATCTGATCAGCCTGCAACTCGCCTTTTTCTACTTTTCTAGCGAGCGTTTTCGTCGCCTCAGCGATATCCCACATACCACCGTAGTTGGCAGCAATAACGAGGGTTACTTTCGCTTCATTGGCAGTCAATGCTTCTGCTTCAGCTATATGTTGCTGAATGCTTGGCGAAAAACGACCTTTATCACCAATAATCTTAAGTCGAATACCGTTCTTTTTCAGGCTTTTGGTTTCCTTACGCAGAGTGCGCAGAAACAACTCCATCAAACCATCAACTTCGAGTTTTGGGCGGTTCCAGTTTTCACTGCTGAAAGCAAACAGTGTCAGCACTCCAACACCAAAATCACCACACGCCTGAATCACTTCACGTACGGCTTTAACACCTGCCCTGTGTCCAGCCAAACCTGGCAACAACCGTTTTTTTGCCCAACGATTATTACCATCGAGAATTATGGCCACATGGCGGGGCAACTTCTCTGCCGGTATTCCTTTCAGGCTGCCGATATCCACTTGCGAACTCATGACCATTCACTATCTTGTTGATCTGTATGAAATTTTATAACCGATAAACAGTGCAGGAGCTTGCGCTAAATTGCAAGTTTCAAAGAAGGGATACTAGCAGCTGATTATCATAAGGCTGCCCGATATCAATACCGAGCAGCCTTGCAACGACAGATCAAACTGCCATCAGATCTTTTTCTTTTACTGCCAGAGAAGCATCGACCTTAGCGATAAAGCTATCGGTCACTTTCTGGATATCATCCTGTGCACGACGCTCATCGTCTTCACTGATTTCTTTTTCTTTTTCCAGCTCTTTAACATCAGCGATAGCATCACGACGAATATTGCGAATAGCAATCTTGGCGTTTTCAGCTTCCTGACGAGCCTGACGAGTGTAGCCCTTACGGGTTTCCTCGGTCAGCATTGGCAGAGGAATTCGAATTACCTCACCCGCAGTGGAAGGGTTAAGACCAAGATCAGACTTCATGATCGCCTTCTCAATCTCAGGCACCATCTGCTTTTCCCAGACACGCACAGCCAGAGTACGAGCATCTTCTACAGAGATGTTCGCCATCTGACCCAACGGGGTTTCAGAACCGTAATAGGAAACTCTTACGGTATCCAGCAGGCTCGGGTGGGCACGACCTGTACGGATTTTAGCAAAGGCACCGTCAAGAGAGACGATACTTTTACCCATACGCTCTTCAGCGTCCTGCTTAATTTCATCAATCATCTTGTTCACCCCCAGTCACCAGCGTACCTTCGTCGCCACCGACAACGGCATTCAACAGGGCACCCGGCTTGTTCATATTAAAAACACGAAGCGGCATATTCTGATCACGAACCAGACAAATAGCAGTCAGATCCATTACACCCAGTTTACGGTCAAGAACTTCATCGTAAGTGAGCTGATCAAATTTAACAGCGTCAGCGTGCTTGACCGGGTCCTTGTCGTAAATACCATCGACCTTGGTGGCTTTCAGCACGCCATCAACCTGAACCTCGATACCACGAAGGCAGGCTGCAGAATCAGTGGTAAAGAATGGGTTACCGGTACCGGCAGAAAAGATTACTACATCACCATCATTCAGATGACGCATGGCACGACGATGGTCATAGTGTTCAACCACACCACTCATCGGAATAGAAGACATTACGCGGGTATTAATATTAGAGCGTTCAAGGGCGTCACGCATAGCCAGGGCATTCATTACTGTTGCCAGCATACCCATATGATCACCAGTAACACGATCCAGACCGGCCGCACTAAGCTCAGCACCGCGGAACAGGTTACCACCGCCAATCACGATACCGACCTGAACACCGATACCGACCAGCTGGCCGATTTCCAGAGCCATGCGATCCAGAACACTGGGATCTATGCCAAAGTCACCTTCTCCCTGAAGGGCTTCGCCACTGAGTTTGAGCAGAACACGCTTGTACTTGGGTTGTCGATCACTTGCCGGCATTTTCAACTTCCGAGTCAGAGTCAGGAGAAGAAGCGCTCGGCACCACTTTTTGTTACACCACTTTTTTTAAAAGCAGAGCCGACTTTAAAAGTAGAGCCGATGACAAAAGCAGAGCCGAACACCATCCATTAACCAGTAATAACCAGTATCAGGATTACAGTCCAGCCTGAGCGCGAACTTCAGCAGCGAAATCTACTTCCGCAACTTCGATACCTTCACCTACTTCAAAACGCACGAAGCTTTCTACGGTAGCGCCAGCCTGCTTGGCCAGAGCACCCACTTTAACTTCAGGGTTTTTAACGAAAGGCTGTTCAACCAGGCTGCTTTCAGCCAGGAACTTGTTGATACGACCGCCGATCATCTTCTCGATGATTTCAGCAGGCTTACCAGACTGTTCAGCTTGAGCCTTGAAGATTTCTTTCTCTTTCTCTACCAGTTCAGCAGGCATATCTTCCTTGTTAACCACTTGTGGGTTAACAGCGGCAACGTGCATAGCGATATCACGAGCCAGCTCGGACTCACCAGCAGACAGCGCAACCAGTACAGCAATCTTCTTGTTGCCGTGAACGTAAGCGTCAACACGACCGCCTTCAACCAGTTTAATACGACGAACGCTGATGTTTTCACCGATTTTCTGGATCAGAGCCTGACGGGTCTCTTCCAGTTCGCCAGCCATCAAGGCAGCAACGTCAGCTTCTTTACGATCGAAAGCAGCACCCAGAACGGTCTCAACGAATGCCAGGAAGTTTTCGTCACGAGCAGCGAAGTCGGTTTCAGAGTTAACTTCAACCATTACAGCGAAGGAACCGTCTTCCGCCACCTTGGTAGCAACAGCGCCTTCAGCGGCAGTACGACCCGCTTTTTTAGCAGCTTTAGCCTGACCGGATTTGCGCATCTCTTCGATGGCTTTCTCGATGTCACCGTCAACGGCCTGCAGTGCCTTCTTGCACTCCATCATACCCAGACCGGTGCGCTCACGCAGTTCCTTTACCAGTGCTGCAGAAATTGCTGCCATGGAGGGATCCTCTCGAAAATTTTCAATAGTTTTGAACACAAAATGCCGCAACGTCAAAATGAGGAAGCGGCATTTCCAGCAATCAGCTGTACGAAAAAGTCTTCGAGCTTATGCATTTGCAGAAGCGGATGTCAAAGACCTTCCCGATATGACAAATGTCACTTATATATCTGAATGCAAAATTTTTTCGGCCTATTCAAGCTATCAAAGATGAATACGCCTAATCTGAAAAAAGGGGGCAAAGCCCCCTCTTTCCAAACAATCAGAAATTAAGCCTGAGCTTCTTCCTGACCGCCTTCAGTTTTAGCTTCAGCTGCTACGGCTTCAGCTACAACTGCTTCTTCAACCAGCTCAGCTTCTGCACCAGTGTTGGCAGCCGCACGGCCTTCCAGAATGGTGTCAGCAGCAGCACGGATGTACAGCTGAATAGCGCGGATTGCGTCATCGTTACCTGGGATAACGTAGTCAACACCTTCCGGGCTGGAGTTGGTATCAACGATACCAATTACAGGAATACCCAGCTTGTTGGCTTCCTGGATAGCAATGCGCTCGTGCTCAACGTCGATAACGAACAGAGCATCAGGCAGGCCGCCCATTTCTTTGATACCGCCCAGTGAACGATCCAGTTTTTCCAGATCGCGACGACGCATCAGAGCTTCTTTCTTGGTCAGCTTCTCGAAAGTGCCGTCTTGAGCCTGCACTTCCAGATCACGCAGACGACGTACAGACTGACGAATAGTCTTGTAGTTAGTCAGCATGCCACCCAACCAGCGGTGAGCAACGAAAGGCTGGCCAGCGCGAGCAGCTTCTTCACGAATGATCTTGCCCGCAGCACGCTTGGTACCAACGAACATGATCTTGTTCTTGCCTTCAGACAGCTTGCGGATGAAGCTCATAGCTTCATTGAACGCAGGCATTGTGTGCTCAAGGTTGATGATATGAATCTTGTTGCGTGCACCAAAGATGAATTTGTTCATCTTTGGGTTCCAGAAACGAGTCTGGTGACCGAAGTGTACGCCCGCCTTGAGCATGTCACGCATAGTGACTTGTGCCATGGTAAATCTCCTGTAACAGGGTTAGGCCTCCACGCATCCCATGAGCTCAACCCGAAAAACGATCAAACGCTTAAGACTTTAAACTGAAGCTTAAAGCAGCGCGAAGCAGTTCAGCGGGCACCCTGAATCATGTGACGATGCATGTGAGTTCTACTACTGATTAAATTAAATGTCTTCGAAACAGATCACTTTTGAACAATTTGCAAGAAAAGGCCAAAAACAACTCTGAATACGAAGCCGGCGATTTATACCATAAAAAGAGACCACCTCAAAGCCTTTTACCCCAATAACGTGGAAATCCGTTTGTTCCCTTGCGCAATATCAAAACAGTTCTGGTAAAATGCCGACAGTTAAATTGTAGAGCGTATCAATAGAGCACTACTAGAGAGCAGTAATGGAGAGCGCTGCTAGCTACTCTAAAGAGTGCCGCTGGGCGGATTCACCCGGCCCGTTTCGACCCTCACTCACACTCTGGCAACATAGAATTTAGAAGCATGAATGTAACCATCAAGACGCCTGAAGATATTGAAAAAATGCGCATTGCCGGCCGCCTGGCCGCCGAAGTGCTGGAAATGATTGAAGAACATGTTAAACCCGGCGTCACCACGGATGAAATTGACCGTATCTGCCACGATTACATCGTCAACACTCAGGACGCTATTCCTGCTCCTTTGAACTATGGTGCAGCCCCTGGCCGCCCGGGCTTTCCAAAATCTATCTGCACCTCTTTGAACCATGTGGTTTGTCACGGCATTCCTGGCGGCAAGAAACTCAAAAACGGCGACGTCCTTAATATCGATATCACCGTTATCAAAGACGATTACCATGGCGATACCAGCAAAATGTTCCTGGTAGGCGATGTACAGCCGTTCAACCAGAAACTCTGCAAAGTCACTCAGGAATGCCTCTATAAAGGCATTGCCGAAGTTAAGCCTGGCGCCCGCTTGAGTGACATCGGTCGTGTAATCGAAAAGCATGCCCACGCCAACCACTACTCCGTAGTAGAAGAGTATTGCGGCCACGGCATTGGCAAGGTATTCCATGAAGAACCACAGGTTCTGCACTACAACGGTTACGGCGAACAAAATGACTGCATTCTTCAGGAAGGCATGACTTTTACCATCGAGCCTATGATCAACGCCGGCAAGAAATTCACCAAACTTCTGGGCGATGGCTGGACAGCCGTCACCAAGGACCGTCGCCCTTCCGCCCAGTGGGAGCACACACTGGCTGTTACTGCCGATGGCGTTGAAATTCTAACCCTGCGTAAAGACGAAGTACTGCCTTTCTAAGGCTACTTCGAACAACCGGCGGATAACCACAACCGCCGGTTTTCCTGATTTTTTCCCCTCTTCGTGCTTTAATACCTGCAAAATTCAATAAAATACCCACAGAACGAATTTTGACTACAGCATGAATGAATTGAGCCACTCGATACCCGAAAAGATCAAACTACAGCTGTTTGATAAAGAGCAGTTTGTCAGCCAGCTTCAATCCTCAAACACCCCCATCCCTCTTTATAAAGATCTTCGTAACAACGCCATTACCTTGCTCAACCAATGGTTTTCCGAAGAGCTGGATATTGAAATTCTGGTGGCCGCCAATACCTGGTTTATTGATCAGCTATTAACCACGGCCTGGCAGCAACTGGATTGGAGTGCTCCACCCAAAATCAGCCTTCTGGCTGTTGGTGGTTATGGCCGGGGCGAGCTCCATATTGGTTCCGACATAGACATTCTGCTTCTTCTTGATTCCGAAGATTACCAGAGCCATCGGGACAGCATTGAGTCCTTCCTGACTCTGCTTTGGGATATAGGGTTAAAAGTAGGCTCAAGCGTCCGATCTGTTAAAGAGTGCGCCAATCAGGCCAAAGATGACCTGACCATCATCACCAATATGATGGAATCCCGATCACTGAGCGATCCCGCCAACTTGCACCACCAGCTTGAACGAGCCATCAGCATTCAGTACATGTGGCCCAGCACCGAGTATCTGCAAGCCAAGTTTGACGAACAGAAGTCACGCCATAAAAAATACGCCGACACCGAATACTCTCTGGAACCCAATATCAAGGGCTCGCCTGGCGGCATCAGAGATCTCCATATGATCGGCTGGATTGCCCGTCGCCATTACGGAACACACAACCCTCGTGAACTGGCTGAACTGAACTTCATCACCCAGTCGGAGTACGAACAACTGGTAAAGTGTCGTGCATTCCTGTGGCGAGTTCGCTGGGCATTGCATGATTTAACCGGTCGCGGGGAAGATCGTCTTTTGTTCGATCACCAGAGAACACTGGCCGAACACTTTGGTTACGTGGACCACGAAGGTTCAATGGCTGTAGAGCAGTTTATGCAGAGTTACTTCCGCAACGTACTCATTGTCGGGCAGATGAAGGACATCATTCTTCAGCACTTCGACGATGAAATACTGAACGCCGACAGCAACCGTGAAATCATCCCGGTCAACAGCCGCTTTCAATTGCACAACCAGTATCTGGAAGTGACTCACGATCAGGTGTTTGAGGAACACCCCCCCGCCCTTCTGGAACTCTTTGCCCTAATGACACAGGACAGAGACATTCTCGGTGCAAAGGCTGAAACCATTCGACTGCTGCGTGAAAACCGTCATCGTGTAGATACCGTATTCCGAAAAGATCCTCGCTGCAGCAAGTTATTCCTGCAAATTCTGCAGGCACCCTATAACCTCAGCATTACCCTGAGAAGAATGTCCCGCTACGGCATTCTTGGTCGCTACCTGCCTGAGTACGGTCGCATTATTGGCCAGATGCAGTTTGACCTTTTCCACACTTACACCGTTGACGCCCACACGCAGCTATTAATAAAACACCTGCGCAGCTTCAGCTATAAAGATAATGAGCAGCGCTACCCTATCGCCTCGAAAATAGCCGAAGACATTCGCAAACCTGAACTACTCATAGTTGCCGGGCTTTATCACGATATCGGTAAAGGTCGTGGTGGCGATCACTCACAACTTGGAGCAGTGGACGCAGCTATCTTCTGCCGTCGTCACGGCTTGCGACGCGTGGATACAAAACTGATCACCTGGCTGGTCGAAGAACATCTGACCTTCTCAACCACCGCCCAAAAGCAGGACCTTTCTGACCCGGACGTTATTCATGATTTTGCCCGAAAGATGGGCAACATCAACAACCTGAATCACCTTTACCTGCTAACCGTCGCGGATATTAACGCCACCAACCCCGACCTCTGGAATGGCTGGCGCTCGTCATTACTGCAACAACTCTACAGCCTGACTCGGCATGTTCTGGAAAATGGCATCGAGAACATGCCTGACAGCAGTGAGCGAATCATCGATATTCAGGAAGAAACCTTCGAGCTGTTGAGCCTTCAGAATACCGATTCGAAACAAGCTGAATATATCTGGAAACACCTTGATGACGACTACTTCTCTCGTCACGACCCCCATGAAATCGCCTGGCAAACTCAAGGCATCATTGAGCACCTGGATCTACACAAGTCAGACGACAGCCCTATAATACTGACTCGTGAAACCGACACAGACCACGAACACAGTGGCTCACAGATCTTCATCTATACAAAAGACCGAATAAATCTGTTTGCCGATACAGTTAACGCCATCGCTCAACTGCACCTGAGTATTCAGGATGCTCGCATCATCACCTCTACGGACGGCTACAGCCTTGACACTTACACCGTTTTGGAAGAAGACGGCAGCGCCATTGGCGACAATATCGAACGAATAAAGCAGATTAAAGAGTACCTGCAACTGAGCCTGGAAAACCCCGAACAACTGCCTGACACCGTACAAAGACGCACCCCCAGACAGCTGAGACACTTTGCCCGCGCACCGCGCATTACTATCAGCAATATGCCCGGCATCAAGCGAACCCTGCTGGAAGTTAAAGCAACGGATCGACCTGGCATTCTGGCAAAAATGGTAAAAACCTTTGTGGAGTTAGAGCTTCAGGTTCACAACGCCAAAGTAGCCACCTTTGGCGAAAAGCTGGAAGACAGTTTTTTCCTGACCGATAAATACAATCAGCCCATCAGCGACCCTGACTTTGCCGAAAGTATCTGTGAAACACTGCGAGAAGTTTTGAAACAGGCCTCCGAGGAAGATGTGATTCGCCACTGACTCCAATAAGGCTGGCTATTGATATTGATTGCCAGCCTGACCTCCCAAACGAACAGCACAAGCCATGAAAGCTACACCATAACTCGCACACCTCTTTACCAACCCTCTTCCACTGAATCTTAATTCAGGCACGCTTGTCTGGACTGCCACCTGCCGATCAGTACAATAGAACCAGCCTCCTTGATCACCGACAAGTTGACTGCATCCATTGAAATAACGAGACCGGGACTGCTCATACATGATTAATGCCTACCATCGCGAAAATGACCTATACAGCATCAGTCGTGTAAATGCCGAACAACCACTTCCCGAAAACACGCTCTGGCTGGATCTGGTTGATCTGGATGAACAGGAAAACGAGTGGCTTGAGAAAGAATGCCCCGGCTTTATTTATGATGACGATGAGCTCCATGAGATCGAAGCATCCTCTCGTTTTTTTGAAAGCGAAACCGGCTTCCACATTCGCTCCCTGTTTCCACATCAGTCAGGACAGGAACTGAAAAACATCAACATCGCTTTCAACCTTCGCGACGACCAGCTTATTACTCTTCAGGACGAGCCTACCGCTCTGTTCAGATTGATGCGCAACTATCTGAAGCTTCAGGTAGTGAAAGCAAGAACACCAATGGATATCGTTATCGCTCTGTTCGACGCCAAGGTTGAGTTCCTGGCGGACACACTGGAAGAAGTGTATGAAAACCTGGAAGCCATCAGCCGGCACGCACTTTCTGACGAAGCTAACGATGTCGATGAGCTCCTGAAAAATATTACACTGCAGGAAGATATAAACGGCAAAGCACGTCTTAACCTGCTGGACAGTCAACGCTGCCTCCGCTACCTACTGAAAAGCTGTCGCCATAAGCTGGATGATGGTCAGATTGATGAAATCAGGGATATCCTTCGCGATATTGACTCTTTGACGCCACACACCGGTTTTCTGTTTGAGAAAATCAACTTCCTGATGGAAGCCACCATGGGCTTTATCAATCTCGAGCAGAACAATATCATCAAGATTTTCTCGGTGGCCGCTGTTATGTTCCTGCCACCCACCCTGATCGCCAGCATCTATGGCATGAACTTCAAAGTCATGCCAGAACTGGCCACCAGCTGGGGATATCCAATGGCGCTGGTATTAATGGTCAGCAGCGCGCTGGGCACTTATCTGTTCTTCAAACGCAAAGGCTGGCTATAATTCTTTCGACCGGGCTACTGACTTTCCTCCCACAGTAGCCTGCCACCCTCCCTCAATTACCTGTAACGCCCGAGGTTCTCAGGTATGAGCATTGCACCCAAAGTCAGCCAGTTTCTGGAAACACACAACATCCCCTTTGATACTATTTCCCACACACCCAGCCACAGTTCAGTACAAACAGCCATTGCCGCAGAAGTACCACTCAGCTCTGTCGCAAAAGCCGTCATCCTGAAGGACAACATTGATAATTACTTCATGGCCGTTGTGCCAGCATCCAGCAAAGTCCACCTCAAGCAAATAAGGAAAGTCACCCAGAATTCAGTCAATTTGGCCAGCGAGAGTGAGGTCAACCGGCAGTTCAGCGACTGTCAGTTTGGCGCTATTCCACCCATCAGCCAAGCCTATCAAATGAGCACCATTTGGGATGATCATCTTGGCGACATTCCCGATGTTTACCTCGAAGCCGGAGATCATGAAACATTAATCCATCTGCACCAGGACGCCTTTCAACATCTTATGACAGACCAGCCCCACGCACAGCTCTGCGTTCCACCAGAAAAACCCGGAGACGATAACTACTAACCCCCGTAACACTTACCTATCAAGACCTGCCCGAAATGACCCGATAGTTTTATTCAGAAGCCAGGGGCGTTCTCAATTAGCCATGAGACCAGTTGATCACACATCTAATTGAGAACACCCCCTTGGGCCGAACTACCACTTTTGGAAATAACGGCCATACTGATTGCTTAAAGCTTTAAACATAAACCCAATAACTATCGGCCTTACAATGCATCAGAGACTCAGCCTCCAGAATATTATTGGTATGGGATTTATGGTTTTTGCCATGTTTCTGGGGGCGGGAAACCTGATTTTTCCTCCCATGGCAGGCCAACTGGCCGGCGTTGAAGTCTGGCAGGCTGCAGCCGGCTTTCTCCTGACCGGTGTGGGCCTTCCCCTACTGGGCATTATTGTCATTGCAAAAGTAGGCGGCGGGTTCAACGAAATTACCCGGGAACTCCCTCGCAGTCTGGTTATTTTTATTGGCAGCTTTATCTTTATCATCATTGGTCCTGTATACGCTGTACCGCGTACCGGTATGGTGGCCTACGAAATCGGATTCTCTCCTTTTATCCATTCAAGCGATTCCATTTCACGGCTTGGCTACAGCCTGGTCTTTTTCGGACTGTCCTGGTACCTCAGCCTCTATCCAGGGAAACTGCTGGAATATATCGGCAAGATAATCACACCGGCCCTGATCATCCTATTGATCGTTCTCGGCTCAGCGCCCTTCTTTCAGGATTCAGGCCCCGTTCCGGCAGCGGCCGAGAGCTACGCAGAGAATGCTTTTGTTCGAGGTTTTCTTGAAGGCTATATGACCATGGATGCGCTGGCAGCACTGATGTTCGGTGTTGTGATTGTGACCAACTTAAAATCCCACGGCATCACTTCAGCCAACTCCCTGTTTCGCCACAGCGTTATTACCGGACTCATCGCTGCAACCGGGTTAGGGCTGGTCTACCTGTCCCTGTTCAACCTTGGCGCAACCAGTCACGAGATAGCACCCAACCCTCAAAATGGTGCACAGATACTGTCTTCGTACGTCCAGACTCTATTTGGTTCTGTAGGCAGTATTTTACTGGCCGCTGTTGTTACACTTGCATGCCTGACTACAGCTATTGGCTGCATCACCGCTGCCTCAGAATACTTCAGCGAGTTAACCAGCAGAATCAGCTACAAAGCACTGGTCGGCCTCATTTCATCCACCTGTGTTATGTTCGCAACCCTTGGACTGAACCAGATTATTGAACTGTTCATTCCTGTACTGCTAATCCTCTACCCGGTCTGTATTGCACTGATTCTTCTAGGACTTATTAGAAACCTTCTGCCAAATCCGAGGTTAACTTACAGAATCACCCTGCTGATTACGTTTCTGCTCAGCCTTGTCGATGCAGGTAAAAACATCCAGCACCCACTCATGGAGCTATTACTGACCCCTTTCCAGCAACTGCCAGGCCACGATGCCAACCTTAGCTGGATCGCCCCCTCGCTCGTCTGCATATTCATCACCATGATTCTTGGGAAAGTTTATCCCGCAGCCCTTCACGAAGATCAGCCGTAAAATCAAACAGCAGTCTTCATCGAAACACACGTATCATTAATTCAGAGGGGTGTTTTAAACAGCCTCTCTTCCCGAATTGTGATACTTATCACCAATTCATAAGACTTACCTTACTTTCACCTTGGTTTTGGACCATGGTCTATGTCAAAATCTCAGTTACAATTTCACAACCATTTAATTCAGGACAGGTTGTGACTTCATGGAGGATACCCAGCCTTGCTGGTTGCACAGCCACAACTACTAACGAGTGATCATCTGATCAGGCGCTTCTTCGGTCTTCAATTATTTATGAAGTTCATTTTTACGCTTGCAGTCCTGCTGTTATCTACAGGCTGCTTTGCTGCCGACACTATTTTTGAGTCAACAGGAAGAACCGTTGACCTCACTGATACTCTGGTAAAGATTTCACCTCCTGAGCACATTACCAACTCTCGATCTGAGAAGATTGGCGAGCAATGGTTTCGGCTGGACATTGAACCGAACACTAATATCAGCAGTGAGTGGACACTTGTTTTCCGGCGCACACCCCATCAGATTCTTGACGTATTTACGCATACAGAGGATGGCTACCGCCTTCATTCTTTAGGTTCCAACTCACCTGCGGGAAGATCAGACCCAAGAACCGTACGCCTTGATAACAGCGAAGCTCAAAGCATTTACCTTCGAGCAAGCACCAGCGCCCCCAACCGCATTCAACCGATTCTCGAACCATACTCGGACTACATGCTCGATGAGTATCGAAACCGTAGCCTGATATCAGGCCTGCAATCCCTGCTGCTGCTGTTTCTTGTCGTCAGTGGTGTCGCTGCCGTTTACTCTGGCCACCAAGGTTACCTGCTACTGGCCAGCCACTTGCTGGTAACATCCGTTCTACTGATTACCTGGCAGGGGGATATTTTCAGATATATCCCGATTGCCGGCGATCCGGGACTCTGGGTGATGACTGCGACCAATATCAGTCTGGTTTCAGCGTTAGCCTGCTATAAAAACTTGGGACTGCTGGCACTTTACACCCCAAGAACCGACAGAATTCTGCTTTGGCTAAGCCTGCTTTCTACAGGTCTATTTATTGCTTTTGCTTTATTCGATCCTCAGAGCAATCTGCTGATCAATATCAGCTTCAGTCTGATTGGATTAATTATTGTTATCCTGACCGGCAATCTGCTGTACATAATGGCTCAGGGTGTGAAACCAGCAAAACTCGCTTTGCCGGTTATGCTGACAATAGCAACAAGCCTTACTCTGTTATGGGCAGCATCAAGCTGGCCAAGAGCCACGCCCAGCCTTGCGGAACTTTCTCTCATCTGCATTCAGGCCATGCTGATCACCGGTCTTTACTGGATTAACAGACAACAGAAACGTCGTCAGGATATTTCTGTCAACCTGATCACTACCAGCAGCGATAAACGACGTGTATTTGATATCGCCCTGAGGAAGCACTTGCAGGCACCGGCCAGTGAACCTCTCGACGAGAAAGCCATTCGCCGCCGCATACTGGATACGCTCGACGCTGTGATACCGGGAACACCTTCCATCGTTCTGACACGGGAAGAGCGCCGCTGGTCTATCAACAGCTATTATCCAAAAGCATCCAGCCTGTTCAAAAGCCGACTTAAATCGATCAGCATGGAGCTGTTATCGATTATCGAATCCACTCAACACGAAGCCATCATTGAAGATGCCAGCGGTGTCGTTTATTGGGTGTTCAAAGTGCACACCGATGGTAATCACAGCGTTTTGCTGATTGTTGCCGCAGGTAAAAGCAGCAAAGGCCTCTGGGAAATCATCAGCGATGTTGGCACTCACGCCAGAACACTGTTCCAGGCCAATCAACAGACCCGTTTCTGGAAACTGCAGGCCAGTCTTGATCCTCTTACTGGAGTACTCAATCGACGAGCTTTTTTGAGTGAAGCAGAGCCCATGCTGGCTAAAGCTCAAGAGCAGAACAAACAGAGCTGCGCCATCTTTATGGACATTGATAACTTCAAACAGATCAATGACACTTACGGCCACCCGGCCGGAGATGCTGTTCTGGTGAGCCTTGCGCGCACCCTGCGAACCGGTTTGAGGCAAAATGACCTACTATCTCGCTATGGCGGAGAAGAGTTTGTCGTCCTGCTTCCGAAAACAGTTGCCAGCCAGGGCGTACAAATTGCTGAACGAATACGCAAAGCTGTAATGGCGATTGACGACGGCCCCCGCCCTATTACCATCAGTCTTGGCATCTCGGCCACCAATTCAGACATCAGTGATTTGGAGCAACTTCTCGACCTTGCTGACCAGGCACTTTATAAAGCCAAGAACTCTGGTAAAAATCGTGTTGCTCAGGATGAAGGCTGCTTCGACCTGACCCTGATTCACGCCTGACCAGTACACTTCATGAACGCTCCTCAGGGAGCGTAGTTCTACATATACAAAAAGCTCGCCAAACCACTATAAAATCAACTCTCACACGACACATCTTACACAACATATTGCTATGGATTAGCGCCTCTCTACATAGCACACGATTGCTACAGGTTAATAACAACAAATGGCTGCCCTGCCCTTTTTCCGCAAAAGGAAAAACAAAGCAACCGACTTCCATCTGGAAGGCAGGAATCTAAACTGGCTTGAAAAAGTAGCCAGAGCACCACACCAGGAACCCTGGAGTGTCACCATACTTCAATACGCATGGACGGCGGGACCGGTTTCCTTACTGGCCGCTTACGCGGGTTACTATTTTGGCTACGGTGGCATCATGCCCATCGAACGGGCTCTCTACTTTGTTGGCTATTCACTGGTCGCCATAGCTTTAGGTCTTAGTACCAAGCTCATGTACAACCTGACTCACGTCCGCAAAGTGAACAAAGATAAGAACAACCTGCTCAGCGTTATAGATCGTATTCCTGAAATCATCTATATGACCCGTGACTTGGCTCAAAGCCAGATGACCGAAGACGCCAGACGCATAAACTCTGCCGGCATCCTACTGCGTAAACTGGATCTTGGCCCTGAGTGGGTAGCCATGGCGGTTGAAGATATTACCGGCAACACGCAATTGGCGAGAAAAGCCGAACAAATTGAAATGTTCCGTCGTGCCGGCCTCTACAACAGAATGCATGACATCGTTCGCGAGACCAACGATGAAACAGAGCAACACTGTGAACAGTTGAAGGAACTGCACCCGCGCATCTCCGAAGCGTTAAGAAATCGTCTGACAGGTGTCGTTGCCCGACCAAGACACGGACAGAGTCGCGAAGCCTTATTTATAGAACGAATTCTTACGGCCAGCGAACGGGATAACGAGGAGCTGATGACCCTTCATGATGTCGAAGAGATTCTGACACTTTGTTTTGAGTTGATCTGTGGACGGGAAATCAACTGGCTGAAAATCGAATATACCGGCCGCTGGGATCTCGCTAAAGCACTCGATCGCCTTGAAGAAGAGCGTAACGACTTCCGTATCAGTCGAGCCAGAGTTTACTCACGGCTGAAAGCCCTGAATATCTGGATGCATAATGCCGATGTTCAAAACGAGATTATTACCGGCCATGGCTTGAGCCCACAGAAACTACTGGCTTCTGCCATTGAATCTCTGGATTTGCTCAGTCAGCAAGTGCGACAGGCTCGTGACTTATGCAGAAAAACTGGCAAACATCTGGAGGCTCTTCTGGAGAAAAAGCATCATCTGGAGAAAGCCATCCAGCTGTATAACGAAGCTCATCGAGCTTTTCTTAAACAGGGAAGAGACACAAACCGTTTAAAAAAAGCACTGAAACAGTGGCAGAAGCTTTCCGCCAAATACCAGCAGAACCCTGACGAAAACTTCAAACGCAGCATGGTGATTTCCGAGCAAACCATTGAACTGGACGACGATACTCGAATGGAGATCGCCAACCGTCTGGAAAAATACCTCCAGGAATCCGAACTGAGCAGAACCAACCGCCAGATTCATGATATGCGCACTGGCTCCCAACCTCTTACGGAAACCAGAGCCAGAGAAATTGCCATTGAGGTCGCGACTATTCTCGACCCTTATATCGAGCTCCACGACCCTCAAATCCAACGGGCTATCGAAAGCTCCCAGGCGTCAAGCCTCGCCTTTATAGAACCAGGGATGAGCGCAAAAACCAAAGCAGCTATGGGTGAAGCTCTTGCCTCAGCTGTGGATAAAAATCTGGCCGCCAATGCAGAGAAGCTGGCTCAGAACTTGATTCGCTATTATCGCGTACCACTCACTGAACGAACCATAAACTTTCTGGTGAAAACCTATCAGGCCGATCGCGAGCGATTACAGTTCACAGCTCGTTTTGAAAGCCCGATGAGCGCCCGTTATTCACTGGACAATATTTCACCGATAGAAGTCCCCCCGGCAAAGAACAACTGGCAGATCGACCTTTACAACGCTAACAAGGTCGTCAGTCAGTTCAGCTCTTCTCAGATGGAAAGCTAGTACTAAAAGCAGTGATAGACTACGGCACTCCGAACATAAGCAGCCTTTTTCACTGCTTTCGCAGACAAAAACAGCTCTTTCTGATTTTTTTTGACAAGCATCACTTTTTGAATGTTACCCGCGTTTCGATATGTAACAAATAAGGGTAACATTACCGCAACTACGCCTGACACTGAGCACCCAGCTTGATCACGAGGGCTTAAGCCCGAGACTAAATGGATTTTTGTCTGCACATTTCAAGAGCCTATTAGATTCGTCATAACAGGCGAACACCGATGCATCGTTTATACTTGCAGCGGGACAGAAGTTCGTCCGTGTAGACCTCCTGTGACAAGTACAGTGCCCTGACCTTGATTCAACACTGTCCCATGCGAGGAGTAACATGATTCCAGAAGAAGTCATTGACCTGTCGCGCTTTCAATTTGCGATGACAGCCCTTTACCATTTTCTCTTTGTCCCCCTGACCCTGGGTATGACATTTATGCTGGCTATTATGGAGTCGGTATACGTCATGACAGGCAGGCAGGTCTATCGGGATATGACCAAATTCTGGGGCAAACTGTTTGGCATTAACTTTGCCATCGGTGTTGCCACCGGTCTGACCATGGAGTTCCAGTTTGGTACCAACTGGTCTTTCTACTCCTATTACGTAGGCGATATCTTTGGCGCACCACTGGCCATTGAAGCCCTGATGGCTTTCTTTCTGGAATCCACCTTTGTCGGCATGTTCTTCTTTGGTTGGGATCGCCTGACTCGAGTGCAGCACCTGACCTGCACCTGGTTAATGGCGATAGGTACCAACCTGTCCGCACTCTGGATTCTGGTCGCTAATGCCTGGATGCAAAACCCTGTCGGCGCAGAATTCAACTTTGAAACCATGCGCATGGAGATGACCAGTTTTGCTGATCTGGTTTTCAACCCTGTAGCACAGGTTAAATTCATCCATACCGTGGCTGCAGGTTATACAACCGGTGCCGTATTCGTCCTCTCCATCAGTGCCTGGTATCTGCTGAAAGGTCGTGACATCGGCTTTGCCCGTCGCTCTTTTGCTGTGGCATCCGGCTTTGGACTTGCCGCCATTCTTTCTACCATTCTGCTGGGTGATGAATCCGGTTATGAGCTGGGCGATGTTCAGGAAGTAAAACTGGCCACCATTGAAGCTGAGTGGGACACCCATCCAGCACCAGCGAGCTTTACTGTCATCGGCATTCCTAATCAGGAAGAGATGAAGACCGAGTACGCGATTAAAATCCCCTACGCGATGGGCATAATCGCTACCCGTTCACTCGATACTGAAGTACTTGGAATCAAGGATCTTATCGACAACAAGGAACAGCGTATCGCCAATGGTATTGGTGCATACTCACTGCTTCAGAAACTGAAGAACGGCGAAGACACTCCCGAAAACCGTCTGGCCTTTGAAGATGTAGTCGACGACCTTGGTTATGGTCTGCTGTTGAGCCGCTACACCGATGATATTCCAAACGCTACCCCAGAAATGGTACGTCAGGCAGCTGAAGATGCGATCCCGACTGTATGGCCGCTGTTCTTCAGTTTCCGCATTATGGTCGGTGCCGGTGTATTGATGCTGTTCCTGTTTATTGCTGCCTTTATCAAAACAGCCAAACGAACCGAACACACCAGCCCAGTCTTCCTGAAGCTCTGTGTTCTTGCACTGCCTCTGCCGTTTATTGCCGCCGAGATGGGCTGGTTTGTTGCCGAATTTGGCCGTCAACCCTGGTCTATTTCAGGCATTCTGCCCACCTACCTGTCGGCATCGACACGTACTGAAGCAGATCTCTGGATGAGCATAATCGGTTTTGCCACCTTCTATACCGTCTTCCTGATTATCGAAATGACACTGATGATCAAGTACGCAAGAAAAGGTCCCAGCAGCCTGCACACAGGCCGTTATCACTTTGAGCAGCGGAAAGCTGAACATATGGCAACCCAGGCCTGAGCGGAGGAGTTATCATGGAATATGAAGTATTAAAATTCATCTGGTGGGCGCTGATTGGCGTTCTATTGATCGGCTTTGCCGTTATGGATGGCTACGATCTGGGTACCGCCAACCTGCTGCCCTTCCTCAGCAAGAATGACGAAGAACGACGCCTGATGATTAATGCCGTTGCTCCTCACTGGGACGGTAATCAGGTCTGGTTAGTAACTGCCGGTGGCGCTCTCTTTGCTGCATGGCCGATTGTTTATGCCACAGCATTTTCGGGCTTTTACTGGGCTATGTTACTGGTTTTGTTCAGTCTGATTGGACGACCGCTGGCGTTTGACTATCGCAGCAAAGTCGAGGAACAGTACAAAAAGTACTGCGACGGAGCTCTCTTTGTCAGTGGGTTCGTTCCTTCTCTGGTCTTCGGTGTCGCTTTTGGCAACCTGTTTCAGGGCTTTGATTTTGACCTTGATACCACCATGCGCTCCAGCTTCAGTCAGGGCTTTTTCTCGCTGCTTAATCCTTTTGCTTTGCTCTGCGGCCTTGTCAGCGTCGCTATGTTGACCATGCAAGGCGCTGTCTGGCAGAGCATGCGTGCCGGTGAACCCATTCAGACTCGTGCAGCCAACGTCGCTCGTCTCAGCGCAATCGTAACTATCGTATTGTTTGCTCTGGCAGGCGTATGGGTAGCTAATCTGTCGGGGTTTGAGATTGTCGCGGGTCTTGACACTAATGGCGCAGCAAACCCTCTGGTTAAAACGGTTATGGTCAGCGAACCAGGAAGCTGGCTGAAGAATTACAGCCTTTATCCCATGACAATGCTGGCTCCTGCTTTAGCTTTTGTTGGTGCTGCTGGCGTATTAGCGCTGGCAAAAAGTCGCTTCCATGGGCTGACCTTTATCCTCAGCTCTCTAACACAGGCTGGCGTGATTCTAACGGCTGGCTTCTCGTTATTTCCCTTTATTCTGCCATCCAGCAGCAATCCTAATGTCAGCCTGACACTCTGGGATGCCACATCCAGCCATATGACACTGGGTATCATGACGGTAGTAGCGGGTATTTTTGTACCCACTATTATCGGCTATACGACATGGTGTTTCTATAGAATGTGGGGGCGGATGACGTCCGAAGAACTTAACCAGAACAGCCATTCACTGTACTAAGGAGGCGAACTTATGTGGTATTTCACCTGGATTCTCGGCGTACTGCTGGCCTGCGCCTTCGGCATTATCAATGTAATGTGGTATGAATTTCATGAAATGGATTTTGATAATGAAATCAACGACTTAGACGAACATACCACAAAATAGTATGCAATCTCATTGCATACTGCTTTTGAGTTATCGTGTCTAATCGTGCGTTATCTAGAAAAACAGGGGCTTCGGCTCCTGTTTTTTTTGGGTTCCCTTGCCGTGGAATTTGCCATGGTCATCAATTCAATAAGAAGAGAGCGTAGCAACGTTACTGACGCCCTCCCCCTCCTTTTAATCAGCCTTAGAAAGATAAGTCAGCCCACCTTGAAGCAGCCCCTCAGCTTCCCGGACCAATACGCTCAAGCAAACTCATATGAGGCGATCCATCCTGAGCTTTAAGACGAATGCGATCTTCATAAACCCTGGTCTTTTCATTACGCAAACTGATCATCAGTGAATAACACATAAACAGCATGATAATTGAGAAAGGTAAGCCAGCAATAATCGATGCAGCCTGAAGTGCCGCCAGCCCGCCAGTTAGCAGAAGAATTGCAGCAACCAGTCCCTGCCCCAAACCCCAGATAATTCTGTGACGCAGTGGTGGCTCTTCATCACCGACTGAAAGCAGCGTGGTAATAACCAAAGTACCACTGTCGCATGAGGTGATGAAATAGGTGCAAATCAACAAGGTAACCAGGACTTTGGCTGCAGGTTCAATCCAGCCTGTATTCATCAGACTGATGGTTTCGTAGAGTGCGATGGTCACGTCATTATTCACTGCAGCGATCACTCCGCCAGAACCAAACAGTTCTATATGCAGGGCTGTGCCGCCAAAGGCAGTCAACCAGAACATACCCAACAAAGAAGGCACCAGAAGAACACCAATGGCAAACTCGCGAATAGTACGACCTTTAGAAATGCGGGCGATGAACATTCCTACGAAAGGTGACCAGGAAATCCACCAGCCCCAATAGAAGGTTGTCCAGCTGGATTGCCAGGGGGAAACACCGTTAGTTTCAGAATCAGTCCAGAAGCTCAGACTGACGATATTCGACAGGTAATCACCAATATTCTGAACATAGCTGTTGAGAATATAAATGGTTGGCCCAAGTGCAACGAAAAACAACAGAATAACAATACTGAGCCAGAGGTTTAACTCCGACAGAATTCGAACCCCTTTACCAACACCTGAAACAACGGAAAGTGTGGCAACACATGAAATAACAGCAATCAGAATCAACTGGTTTGCAATTGAAACATCGAGCCCCATCAACTGGTTCAGACCTGTATTCACCTGGGACACACCCAGCCCCAGCGAGGTTGCAACACCAAACACGGTACCGAACACCGCCAGCACATCAGCTGCATGCCCCCAGAAACCGTAGATTCGATCACCCAGAAGCGGGTAAAGCACTGACCTTATAGCCAGAGGAAGTTTACGGCGATAGCTGAAGAACGCCAGCGACAAACCAACGACAACGTAGATAGCCCACGGATGCATACCCCAGTGGAAGAACATCAGCCGCATGGCCACCTGCGCGGCTTCCGGGGTATTGCCTTCGGTGATAAAAGGGTTGGATTGAAAATGATAAATGGGTTCTGCGATACTCCAGAAGATCAGTCCAATCCCCATACCTGCACCAAAGAGCATGGAGAACCAGGAAAAGTAGCTGAACTCCGGCTTCTGGTCATCGTCGCCTAATACAATGTCACCAAAACGACTGAAAATAAGAAATACGGCAAAGAAGAAAAATGAAGCAACGACCAGTATGTAATACCACTTGAAGCTGGCGATGATGTAGTCACGCAACCCGGTGAAGGATTCAGCGGCCAGCTCTGGTCGGAAAGCACCTGCCAGAAGAAACAGGGCTATGATGGTCATGGCGGTAACCGCCATGGGTGGATTAAGGCCTTTTAAAAGACCGGATTTGGCTCTCATAGCAACTCCTTAATCCTGATTGTAAAACTCTTCACCTACATGCTCACCTGCTCCACGAACAGCGCGATAAGCCACTTCTCCCATCGCCTTTTGACGATGATCAACCAGGGTTACGGAAGGCTGGGCGTTAACGGCGTGACGCTGACCCAGAAAAATAGCTATTGGCAGTTCAAGGTTGCTGATACCTCTGGTCACCCACATGCGTTCAAAATCAAAGTTACCACCGATAAATTCCAGCTGTGCCAGTCCTGCGTCCATTCCCGCCAGGTAATAATCCATATGAGCTTCTTCAGCAAACACATGAACCAACACGTAGGCATAACGAAGTTCATTAACAAGTTCTTTCAATGAAAAAGAACCTGTTTTTCTCGCATTAACTGCCGGATCGCCCCAGGAAGAGTGAACCGTTAATTCTTCTGGCTGATCATCATCAAACCGTGCACAGTACCGGACAACCGCTGAGGTATCCGGCATTTCATAACAAACTCTGGAAATTTCGAGACCTTTGACAATATCTTGCAAGGCCTGTTGATAAGTGCTCATACAACTCTCGTACACTTTAGAAGGGGCTGCAATACTAGCAAAATATGCCCATTCACTACAGGACAAGCACCATAGGGGTTTTCCCAGACGCCATGGCCAAAAGGCCATTTACAGATAGTTTAAACGGCTCTCAATTCATCCATATTCTGTAACAGGAATCGAAACAACTTTAGTTCATAGAGACTACAAGGGAAAAAAAACTCGGTGATAGGATAACTTTGAAGATGGCGACAGATGGAAGTAGTTGCCAACAAAAACAAGAATAAAAAAGCCCGCAAGGACTCCTTACATGCTCAAACCACTAGCTAGAACACCTCTGGCGATGGCAGTTGCTGTCGCCCTGTCAGCAGGCTATGCCTACGCTGAAACCGGTGCCCTTGAAGAAGTTATTGTTACTGCCCAGAAACGTGAACAGGATATGCAGGATACGCCTATCTCTGTTGCTGCCTTTGGAGCTGAAGCCATTGAAGACCAAGGCATTAATGATATCTCCGATATCAGTCAGTTCACTCCGAACGTAGAAATTGTTGAATCCCCTGGCGGTACTACAGGTGCCACTATCGCTATTCGTGGTTCGACCACTATTAATCCAGCAGTAACCTGGGAACCAACCGTTGGTATTTAC
Organism: Endozoicomonas sp. OPT23; assembly: GCF_009653635.1. GTDB lineage: Bacteria > Pseudomonadota > Gammaproteobacteria > Pseudomonadales > Endozoicomonadaceae > Endozoicomonas_A. The sequence continues at coordinate 357,253 of NZ_PPFD01000007.1, forward strand.
GTTGATGGCGTTTTTATTGCCAAAAACGTTGGTGGCCTTTTTGATGTTGCTGAACTGGAGCGGATTGAAATTCTGCGTGGCCCTCAGGGTACGCTTTATGGCAAAAACACCATTGGTGGTGCGGTTAACCTGATCACACGAAAGCCAGGTGATGAGTTTGGTGGCACAGTCCGTTTGGGGGCTGGGAATTTTGGCAATAAGGAAGGCTTTATCAGCCTGGATACAGGCCGGGTCGGTGATATTGGATCTTTTAATATCGCTGCAAATATCCGTAAACGGGATGGTTTATACGACAACATTTCTACCAACCCACAAGCAGCTGACACGTTCAAAAAGCTTGATACATCTGCTCTCCGTCTGGCAGGCCTGCTTGATATCAACGACAGATTGGAAGCTTATTACACATACGATCAAAGTGAGAAAGATAATACGCCCAGTATGGCTCAGCGAGAAACCCTCTCAAGTAAACCAGAACGTAAAGATGAAGCTGCCGTCAACGGCGCCATAAAAGATACTTCAAAAAGCTTCGGCCATGCTTTGACCTTAACTTACGACCTATCTGAGACGGTTACAGTGAAATCTATTACTTCGTATCGAAATATGAAGTTTAATGACTCCGCAGATTATGATGGAACCGATTTGGCTCCAGGCACTTTTCATGCTTCTCGTGATGTAGAATCCGATCAAACTTCACAAGAGTTCCAGTTAATTGGCAGCACTGACTCCATGGACTATGTGCTTGGTCTTTATTACTTTACTGAAGACTCTAAAGCTATCAACCCATATGAAGCAAACTTTGGATCAGCAATAGCTGTAGACAATAAATATGGAGTGGAAAGTACTTCGTATGCTGTCTACGGCCAGACGGATTACTACCTGGCTGATCAATGGACTCTCACTGGAGGTGTTCGCTGGACGAAAGAAAACAAAGAAGCTTACCTTGAACGAACCGATCCAACTGGTGGTGCTTTTGGCGGAAATGTTCCAAAAACCACCGTGGATAAAAACTGGAAAAACATCTCACCAATGGCAACGATTTCTTATGCTGTCAGTGATGATATTTCAACCTACTTTAAGATAGCTCAGGGTTGGAAGGCTGGCGGCTGGAACCCAGAAGGCGCTACAAAAGCACTTTTCGAAGAAGGCTATGAAGAAGAAAAAGTAACCTCATATGAACTGGGGGTAAAATCTCGCCTGCTTGATAATCGCCTTCAGTTAAATGCTTCCATTTTTCAGAATGACGTCTCTGATCTTCAGCTAGCTCACTTCACAGGAACTGTCACGAAAGCCTACAATGCTGGTAATGCGATCATCAAAGGTTTTGAGCTGGAAGCTATTGCAGCTTTGACCGATGAGTTTACCCTTAACTTCAACTATGGCTACCTGAATACAAAGTATGGGAAGCTTTTGGTTGAAGGTATAGAGCAGCAGAGTAACTACAAATTCCCATACTCTCCAAAGAGCAAGTATTCTATTGGACTGGATTACTACAAACCTGTCAGCCTTGGTGCTATCAAAGCACGTCTTGACTACAGCTGGGTTGATAGCCAGTTCCTCTACCCTGAACCAGTAGCAGCCAACCTAACCAAGGTGGATGCTTATAGTCTAATCAATGCTCGAGTTGCCTTAACCGACATTGCTGTCGGTGAAAACGAAACAATGGAAGTAGCTCTATGGGGTAAAAACCTTACTAATGAGGAGTATCGTATCAATGGTATTCCGAATACTAACTTTGGTTTCGCTACCAACTACTACGGCGACCCAAGAACCTACGGCGTAGACGCCACTTATCGTTTCTAAAAGCCTGACCAGATATACCGGCACTGCCGGTATATCTACCCCCCGTGGGCAGAGTAAAAACAATAAAACAAACTCAGGGAATGAAGTTCGATGAACCCTCATGTTTTCAGGTCTCTTTTGAAAAGAGTCATGCTGGCTGCATCCTGCGCAACCACCTTCTCCTGTCTGGCAGTTCCTTCCTGGGCTGCTGATCCAGTAGAAACAATACTGAAGGTCGGTGAAGCCAAAACTAACGCCGCGGTAAAATCTCAAAAGAAAATAGATAAGCTGGCCAATGAAACCGATGCCCTGCTTCAACAATACAAGACCGTTAATAAACAAATAGACGGATTGAATGTATACAACTCGCGCCTTCAAAAACAATTGGATGACCAGCTGCAAAGGTTAAACGACCTTGATAACTCTATTGCCCAGGTCACCGTTATCCAGCGTCAAATCACACCGCTGACGCTCCGCATGATCGAAGGACTGGAGCAGTTTGTAAAACTGGATGTTCCTTTTTTACAGGAAGAACGTCAGGAACGTATTCAATTTCTGAAAGACAATATTAACCGTTCAGATCTCACTACTGCCGAAAAATTCCGACAAGTGCTGGAAGCGTACAAAATTGAAAATGAGTTCGGGCGCAAAATTGAAAGCTACGAAGGTAAGGTTGATATTGATGGCGCTGAACGAGAGGTTAAATTCCTTCGTGTTGGCCGCATCGCTTTACTCTATCAAACCAAGGACACTCAAATTTCCGGAGCCTGGGATCAACAAAATCGACGCTGGGTTCAACTGGATAATAACGAATACAGAAGCACCATTCAGAAAAGCTTGAGAATTGCCCGTAAGCAAGCTGCCATCGATGTTCTGAAACTCCCCGTTGCTGCTCCGGAGGCTGTACTGTGAACACTTCATTATTTAAAGCCTCTGTTCTGGTAGCTGCTGCAACTGTGTCCAGCTGGGCCTCGGCACAAGAAGCACAATCTCTGGGACAACTGCTAAAGCTGGTTGAAAAAGGTCAAATTGCCGAAGCGTCTGACAACAGAAGCAGGGAGCAAAAATTCCTGACTGAGAAAAACAACCAACGACAGGCACTTAAAAATGCTCAAACCCTTCGTACAGAAAAAGAAAAACTCTCTGCGCAACTGGAAAAGCAGTTTGAAGTCAATGAGCGCTTATTGACCGATAAACAGGGACAACTGAAAGAGCGAATGGGCAACCTGACCGAGCTCTTTGGTCACCTCACTTCGACTGCTGGTGACCTTCGCAGTAATTTCGAAAACTCTCTGATCAGCAGTCAGTACCCGAACCGTGAAGTGTTTCTCGATGAACTGATCAGCAAAATGAGCAGCTCTGAACAACTGCCTTCGATTGTAGAGATCGAAAGACTCTGGTTTGAAGTACAGCGGGAAATGACCGAAAGCGGTCGAGTCGTTTCTTTTACTGCTTCTGTCGTAAAGCCTGATGGTGAACAATTCGAGCAGCAGGCCATCCGTGTGGGTAGCTTTAACATTGTCTCCGATCAGGGTCAGTATCTGCAGTTCAGCAATGGTCAGCTCACCGAACTGGCACGCCAACCATCAGGCCCGTATCTGGAATGGTCTGCACAGTTAGCCAGCACCGACTCAGGTATGAGTGCTTTTGGTATTGACCCTACCGGCCCTTCTGGTGGCTCATACCTTTCTGCTCTGATTGATAGCCCTACCCTGCTGGAACGCTGGCATCAGGGAGGTGTAATCGGTTATATCATCTCAGGCGTAGGTGTATTTGCTTTGTTGCTGGGACTCTTCCGCCTTCTGATTCTTACTTTTGTCGAACGTCGTGTATCGGCTCAGGTTAAAGCAGAAAAAGCCAATACCAATAACCCACTGGGTCGAGTGCTTAAGGTCAAGGAAGATAACCCGGAAATCGATCTGGAAGCCCTTGAATTAAAGCTCAGCGAAACCGTATTGCACGAAGTACCCAAGCTGGAAAAAAATCTTAGCCTGCTGAAGATAATTGCAGCCATTGCACCACTAATGGGTTTGCTGGGTACCGTTACCGGCATGATCATCACCTTTCAGGCTATTACCATCTTTGGCGCCGGCGACCCTAAAGCAATGGCAGGTGGTATTTCCGGTGCACTGGTCACTACCGTACTGGGTCTGGTTGTGGCGATTCCTACGATTCTTATTCATACCGTGGTTAACAGTCGTGCAAGAAAGATCACCGGTATTCTGGTGGAGCAGAGCACCGGCATCATTGCTGCGCGAAGCCTGACTGAAACCAAAAAAATCACTAAAACCGTCATTACTGAATCAACAGCACGTCAGGAGCAGCCAGAGGCCGCCGTATGATGATGTTCTACGATGCTATTGATGCCATACGACGCTTTATGGATTCAGGAGGGCCGGTAATGATATTGATTGCTGCCCTGACGTTTATCCTGTGGACCATGATCTGCGAGCGACTGTTTTATTACCGGCATTCGCTCAGCAAGGAGCTGCAGGCAACTGTTCAAATATGGCAGCAAAGCCCTGAACACCAGTCATGGCAGACTTTGCAGATCCGGCGAATGCTGATTTCTCAATATCAGCAGAAGCTCAATCAGGGGATGCCTCTGATCAAAACCCTGATCGCCGTCTGCCCACTGCTCGGTCTACTGGGCACGGTGACCGGCATGATTGAAGTGTTCAACATTATGGCCGTCACCGGTGGCAGCGACGCTAAAGCCATGGCCGGCGGCGTCTCTCAAGCCACCATCCCCACTATGTCCGGCATGGTGGTGGCGTTGTCCGGTATGTTTGGCACTGTCTGGCTGGGACGAATTCGTGAACGTGAACAGGAAAGACTGGAAGACAGTCTGGCACCATCAATTCAGTGAAATTGTCTCTGAAATAACCATGTCAGAAAACAAAAATAATAAATTGAGTATCTCCTATGAGAATTAATCAATTAATGCAAAGTCAGGCTGACAACAGTGATTCTGAAATCGACCTGACTCCGATGCTTGATGTCGTGTTTATCATGCTGATCTTCTTTATCGTCACCGCATCCTTTATTAAAGAGGCGGGGGTTGATGTTACACGACCAGAAGCAGCCACTGCACAACAGGTCGAGAACGTTAATATCCTGATAGCCATTACAGCAACCAATGAGATCTGGATTGATAAACGACGGGTTGATCGACGCTCTGTCCGCTCCATTGTTGAGCGCATGCATGCGGAGAACCCCAAAGGCGCGGTCGTTATTCAGGCCGATAAAAAATCCAACACTGAAACAGTAACATCCGTTATCGACTCTTCCCGTGCGGCGGGTGTTTACGATGTTTCTCTGGCCACCAGCGAGTAGGATGATTTCGATGAAGGCACTGAGAATATTGTTTAGTGCAACTCTGGGACTGCTATTAACCGGCGGGCTTCTGTTTCTGATGTTGAGTCTGATTGAATCAGCGGATCATAATCTTGAGGATCGGCCTTCCCGAAAAATGGCTGACATTTATATGCCTGAACGGGATATTGAAGTCAGAGTCGAGCGACAAAAACCTGAAAAGCCTCAGGAACCGGATGAAGCACCACCCCCCCCC
>NZ_PPFD01000007.1:362613-510483 GCF_009653635.1 Endozoicomonas sp. OPT23
CCCCCCCCTCAGTCACTGCCAGAAAGTTTTGAGGTTGATCTGGAAGCCATTGAAATAGCACCGGCAGGGAAGCTGGAATTTAATATCTCTTCAGGGGCAGGGTTTTCATCATCGGATGGAGAATATCTTCCTATCGTAAAGGTTCAGGCTGTTTATCCTCGCCGTGCAGAGCGCAGAGGCATCGGCGGCCACTGTATTGTTGAATATACGGTGACTCGCTCCGGTTCCGTCAACAATCCTGTTCCAGTGGACTGCCAGCCTCAGGGTATTTTTGAAAAAGCATCAGTAACTGCTGCCATGAAGTTTAAGTACAAACCCAGAGTCGTTGATGGTGAAGCCATTGCTGTAGCGGGTGTCAGAAATAAATTCACCTTTCTGACGGCTGAGTAGGAGTTATTATGAAAAAGAACTTGTTTTCAACGGTTTTACTCACTGCTGTGCTGGCAGGGCTTTCAGCTACAGAAGCGCCTGCACAGACAGCCACAGGACAGAGTGAAGAGAAAACACGAAAAACACCGGCTTTGACCAGCAAAGTGTATGAAAAGCTATCTTCCGCTCAAAAAGCAGTGGACGAGGAGAGTTTTGCCAGCGCCCTGTCGGCTCTGAATGCTCTGGCTGGACAGACCGGTAAAAGGGCATTGAACAGCTATGAACTGGCCAACGTTTTTAATCTGAAAGCCTTTGTATTATTCAGTCAGGACAAACTATCGGAATCAGTAAAAATCTATAGAAAAGTCATTGCCCAGCCAGATATTCCGTTAGCTCTGGAGCAAAACACACGCTTTACTATCAGCCAGATTCTAATGATGCAGGAACAATGGCAACCCGCTCTACAGGAGCTGAACAAGTGGTTTAAGCTGGCGACAACGGTTGGAAGTAATGCCTTTGTTATGCGGGCGCAGGTTCACTACCAGCTGCAGAACCATGATCGGGCTTTAAGGGATATCAATAAAGCCATCTCTCTGTACGAAAATAAGGGCAAAGTAGCGAAAGAGCAATGGTTGAGTCTGGCAAGGTTTCTCTACCATAAAAAAGGCAATCTGAAAGCCGCCGTCACCACGCTCAACAAGCTGTTGATTCATTACCCAAAGAAAATGTACTGGTTACAGCTGGCTTACCTGCATTCAGAACTGGGCCAGGAGAAGAAGCAGTTATCTGCGTTAGAGTCAGCCTATATTCAGGGCCTACTGGATAAGGAAAAGGAACTGACCAACCTCGCCTATCTCTATCTGAATGCCTCGACGCCTCATAAAGCAGCGGTACTGCTGGAAAAAGCCATCAACAACAAACACCTAAAGCCGTCTACCAGAAACCTTGAGCTACTGGCCAATGCCTGGCGTCAGGCTCAGGAACTGGACAAGGCTGTTGATGTAATGGAAAAGGTCGCCCCCGTTTCTGATAAGGGAGAGTTGTGGATTCAACTGGGCAATATCTATTTTGACAGTGAACACTACGACAAAGCCATTCAAGCCTTTAAATCAGGACTGGCTAAAGAGGGCGTTCGACGAACAGATCTGGCACAAATGTCATTAGGAATGGCGCAGTTCAACCAGAAAGAGTATCAAGCCGCTCGTCGTTCATTTTTGTTGGCAAAGAAAGATAAACGCTCAACATCAACTGCCAAGAAATGGCTGACTCATTTGAAGAAAACCGAACAGAGAGAAGCAGCACTGCAATAGTCCGGTTATTTAACAACCAACAGTAACAAGCTTACTCGCTTGTTACTGATTCATTCTGTGCTCTATCTATCTGACCAATATCCAGCAATGGTGCTGCATCAAGGTGCTGGGCATTCAGCATAAATGAAATCCTTTCAAGGCTTGCTACTACCGTCGACTGCTCCCAACTCTGCATATCTTCAAAATGTCGTACAAAAATATCCTGCTGAGTAGTGGGTGCGCCCTTCATTAATTCCACGCCATCATCGGTCAGACTGATCCAGACCTTACGTTTATCGTCAGTGCCACGCTCCCGGGCAATCAGCTCTTTCCTTTCAAGACGATCAAGAATGCTGGTCACTGTCGCCTGAGTCAGCGCCATCTCTTTCGCCAGCTCACCCGTTGTCAGGCGAAATTTCTCGCGAACTGTTTGCATCAGCATTAACTGGGCTGGCGTCAGGCCTGTACCGCGGCTGATGTCCTTATCCTGCATATCCGCAGATCGAATGATCTGCCTCAGTAAAACCAGAGCCTTCTGACTGTTTTCCATCGACTTTTCCAGACTGAATTCTGACGAGAAGTGTACCTACCTTTCACTGTCTGATCTATCAAGCTGAACGATTCAAACAAATTAATTAGCAATACAAACTAATAACATAGACTGAACTATTTACAAACCCACATTTATTCGTTGATTTACCACTGTAGAAGGGCTTTATAATAGGATAACAATTTAGTATTACTAAATATTCGTAATTCAAAATAATAGAAGCACTATGGAAGACAGTGAGCCTGTAATACGCAAACCCACAGCCGAGGATGGCCTTTCAGTCAACAAGCTGATCAACAGCATTCCGGAACTGGATAGCAACTCTTCGTACTGCAATCTGCTGCAATGCAGCCACTTTTCCGACACTTCTATCATTGTTGAGAAACAGGGTGAAGTACTGGGATTTATCAGCGGTTACATTCAACCCAAAGACCCAAAAACCCTGTTTATCTGGCAAGTAGCAGTGAGCCAACAGGCAAGAGGTCTGGGTATTGCCAGCGAGATGCTCAAACAACTGTTAAATCGACGGGAAACAGCGGCCATAACACACCTGGAAACCACTATCACCGATGACAACAAAGCGTCATGGGCCTTGTTTAACCGGTTAGCCAACAATTTTGATGCGCCTCTTGAACGTTCAGTGATGTTTGACCGTAACACTCATTTCAAAAATGAACACGACACTGAACTACTGGCTCGCATCGGCCCGATTCGCAACCAATGCTTCGCAGTGCTAAACAAATACACTATTTAATCTACGGAATCTCAACTATGAAAATTTTTGAAGAGATCGAATCGGAAGTGCAGTCTTATGCGCGCTCTTTTCCACGTATTTTTAACAAGGCTCAGGGGGAGTTTTTATACGACGAAGACGGCAATCAGTATCTCGACTTCCTTGCCGGTGCAGGCACTCTGAACTACGGCCACAACAACCCTATTTTTAAGGAAAAACTGCTGGAATACATTCACAGTGACGGCATCACCCACGGCCTTGATTTACACACAAGAGCCAAAGGTGAATTTATGGAAGCTTTCAATGAAAAAATCCTTAAACCTCGCGGTCTTGACTATGTCATGCAATTCACCGGCCCAACCGGAACCAATGCTGTAGAGGCTGCGCTTAAACTTGCCCGTAACATCACGGGCCGTGAAAACGTCATCAGTTTCACCAACGGCTTTCATGGTGTCAGCATGGGTTCCCTTGCCGCTACTGGTAACTCTCATCATCGTGGTGCTGCCGGTGTCAGCCTGAGCGGCGTTAGTCGTATGCCCTACGATGGTTATCTGGGTGATGAGATTGATACCACGCTTTATCTCGATAAGGTGCTGTGCGACTCCAGCAGCGGTATTGATAAGCCAGCCGCTGTTATCGTTGAAACCGTACAAGGTGAAGGCGGAATCAATGCGGCTGATTTCAGCTGGTTAAAACAGCTTGAAGCCGTTTGTAGAAAGCATGATGTGCTGCTGATTATTGATGACATTCAAGCAGGCTGTGGCCGAACCGGCACCTATTTCAGCTTTGAGCAAGCTGGTATCAAACCTGACATTGTGACCCTGTCTAAATCTCTTGGTGGCTACGGTTTACCTTTTGCCGTTGTACTGTTCAAACCCGAACTGGATCAATGGAAACCTGGTGAACATAACGGCACTTTCCGTGGCAACAACTTTGCCTTTGTCACAGCCAAAGCCGCCATTGATCACTACTGGTCGAATGACACTTTTTCTAAAGAGATTCAGCGCAAGGGTCAGTTTGTTTCCGAGCGTCTGCAACAAATTGTTGAACAATACGGCGATGGAAACTTTACGACACGTGGCCGTGGTATGTTTCAGGGCATCAACTGTGTGAACGGTGAGTTGGCGGGCAGAATCACCAAGATAGCCTTCCAGAAGGGCCTGATGATCGAGACCAGCGGCGCTGATGATCATGTGGTGAAACTGCTGTGCCCTCTGATTATTGATATCAACAATCTCGCCAAAGGACTGGACATCATCGAAGAAGCGGTTCGGGAAGTCTGTGCAAAAGAAGATTCAATTCCAGAACAGAAAAAGTATTTCGACCCGCTAGAGCTTGCCTGCTGACCAGAACCAACGTCATCAAAAAAACAATAATTTAGAGGAATAGAACATGATCGTCCGTGACCTGAAAGCAGCCGAGCAGAGTAACCGCCGAATCGTCTCTCCTGACGGCAACTGGGAAAGTACCCGAATGTTATTGAAAGATGACAACATGGGTTTTTCCTTCCATATCACCACTATTTACAAAGATGCTGATTTTCAGATGCATTATCAAAATCACCTGGAATCGGTTTACTGCGTTTCCGGTGAGGGTGAGGTGGAAACGCTGGCTGACGGTAAGAAATATCCTATAAAACCGGGCACTCTGTATATTCTCGATAAACACGACAAACACATATTACGTGCTTTTGAAGAGATGCAGATGGCCTGTGTATTCAACCCGCCTTTAAATGGTAAAGAAGTTCATAACACTGAGGGTGCTTATGAGTTGGAAGCTGAAGCGGTTTAAAGCAGGATATAGATAGTTTTCCTCAGACTACTGCCTTTTTTATGCCCTCAATTGGAAGGTCAGTAGTCTGATAGATTTAAATCCGGTAGCTCCAGCAGCAAGCAATGAAACAATAAAAATTTGCTGACAATCTAATATCAAATTCGCTTTATACTGTTTTAGCACTTAAATAAAAATCCGTCACTACTTCAACTCTATCCAATAAACATGCACAATCCCTGCTAAAGTCCATACAGCCTTAAATTCAGGCTTCTGCTATCAATCAGCCAGAATACAAACATGTCAGAAGAGTTAACATCAGAGGTCCACTCTGAAACTGAAGACCAGAGTAATGACAATCAGGGTAATGAAAACCGGCAGGCCGTTGCCACGGAAGACGTTTCTCAGTCCGAAGCACTGCGTCTGATCCGCGAACGCTGGCCGGAAGCTTTCAGTGTCTCAAGACCGCGTCCGCTGAAGATTGGTATTCATAATGAAATCAAACAGACTGAAGAATTCCCTCTCAGTACTGTAAAGAAAGCCCTGAAGCTGTTTACTGGTCAGGAACGCTACCTGCTTTCCATCAAGGAAGGTCGTTCCAGAGTCGGTCTGGACGGGAAGCCTTCAGGCAAGGTTAAACTTCAGGAAGCCGTTAATGCTGAAGTTTTGCTTTATCAGCGCCATCTTTCCAGAGAAATGAAAAATCAGCGTGTTTTTGTTGGTCAGATGAAAGTGGCTACCGCGGAAGAAATCTCTGCGGCTACTCTAGCTAAAACTGAGTCGTCTGAAGAGCTGAAAGAACAAAGCACCAGCACCGAAGAGTGATTGACTGCTCTTCTTTAAAGATCCGATGGCCGCTTGATGCTGTCTGATCTTTAATGCGCTTTACTGCATACCTGCTTGCTTGCATATCTACTACTAGCTTGAGAATTTCACAATGGCAACTGCATCTGCACGTCACATTCTGGTTAACACTCGTGATGAAGCCGAACAACTGAAAAAGCGTATCGACAAGGGTGAAGACTTCGCCAAACTGGCAAAGAAACACTCTCAGTGCCCATCCGGCAAGAAGGGTGGCGATCTGGGTGAGTTTCGTAAAGGTCAGATGGTTAAAGCGTTTGATGATGTGGTCTTCAAAAAATCCGTAATGGATATCCACGGTCCGGTGAAAACCCAGTTTGGCTTTCACCTGATTCAGACTATTTTCCGTAACGATTAAAATATTGCTGCTGACTGAACTCACTCAAGTTCAGTCAGCAAAATACAGAGTCAGGAATAACTCTAATCAAGCGGCATCAATCAAGAACGATTCTAATCAAGAATAGTCCCACTCAGGCTTACGCTTCTCCAGAAAAGCAGAAACACCTTCGTTCTGATTAGTGCCTTTAAACAATTCCAGAAACAGCTCTCTTTCGACAATATTACTATTGCGAGCACCCACTCTGTTCATCTGTATAAGCTCTTTACAGGCCAAAATGGCGTCAGGGCTTTGAGCATCAGTAGCTTTCAGTAACCTAACAGCGGCTTCACTGGCCTCCCCCTGCTCTACCAATTCATCTGCAAGTCCGATTTCAAATGCCTTTTCACCAGAAACCTTTTCACCACAGAGAATCATACGTTTGGCCCAACTTTCACCGGCCAGCCACATCAGATTCTGCGTTCCTCCAGCACAGGGCAACAAACCAACCGCTGCTTCCGGTAAACCCAGCAATGCCGTTTTTTCAACAACACGGAAATCACAGGCTAAAGCTACTTCAAAACCACCACCGAGAGAAAAACCATTCACCGCAGCCACACTGACGCCGCGAAAATCAGTCAGTGCTTCAAAGGCTTCACCAAAGGCTTCCGTCATGGGTCGCGCCTGCTCAGGGGTGACACCCTGAAACAGTTTCAGGTCAGCGCCAGCACTGAAGAATTTCTCGCTGTCAGAACGAATGATTAAACCGGTAATGGCAGAATGACTGTTCAGCTCTCGAACGGTATCTCTCAGTAAATTAAGGCTTTCCAGAGTCCAGGTATTGGCTGGCGGATTATTCAGGGTAATAGTGGCAATATGGCCATCAGTCGTCAGGAGAAGAGGTGCATTCATTATTATTTTTCTCTTTTGATTGGACTGCTTCCGGCATAAAAACAGTTTCCTTCATGCCAGAAGCAGTTAGAGCCATGAGTCTTTAGATCATTTCTACGGCAATTGCTGTCGCTTCACCACCACCAATACAAAGGGAGGCAATGCCTTTTTTACCACCGCTTCTCTTCAGTGCATGAAGCAGTGTGACGATGATACGAGCACCACTGGCACCCAATGGATGACCCAATGCACAGGCACCACCATTAACGTTTACCTTTGAATGCTCCACACCCAGCTGCTGCATGCATACCATGCTGACCACAGCAAAAGCTTCATTGATTTCATAGAGGTCAACATCAGTAGCTTGCCAACCCACTTTAGCCAACAGTTTTTCTACCGCACCAATCGGCGCGATGGTGAATTCTGCCGGCATTTGAGCGTGGCTCTGATAACCCTTGATACGAGCCAGAGGCTGCAAACCTTGCGCAGCTGCATCCTCTTCTCTCATCAGCACCAGTGCCGCAGCACCGTCAGAAATAGAGCTTGAGTTTGCTGCGGTCACTGCACCATTTTTATCAAAGGCCGGTCTTAGCTTGCGGATTTTTTCCGGTCTGGCTTTACCTGGCTGCTCATCAACAGAAACAACGTCACCCTTGGGCAATTCGACCGGAGTGATTTCATCGGCGAACAGGTTTTCAGCGATCGCATTCTGAGCTCTGGCCAGAGATTCCAGAGCATAGTCGTCCATAGCTTCACGGCTGGCTTCAAAGCGCGTTGCCGTCTGCTCAGCAAATACACCCATGGCATGGCCAGCATAAGCGTCTTCAAGACCATCAGTAAACATATGGTCCTTAACTTGCCCATGCCCCAGACGCATGCCGGAACGGGCCTTATCCAGCAGATAAGGAACATTAGACATGCTTTCCATACCACCAGCGACAACTACGTCGGCTTCACCCAGCTTGAGCTGGTCAGCGCCCATCATCACGGTTTTCATACCGGAACCACAGACCTTGTTGACAGTTGTGGTACAGGTAGCGTCAGGTAAGCCTGCGCCTCTGGCGGCCTGTCTGGCCGGAGACTGTTTACAACCTGCTGGCAGTACACAGCCCATGTAGACTTCAGAAACCGCGCTGGCATCCACACCACTTTTTTGAACAGCCGCTTTGATAGCGACGGCACCCAGCTCTGGTGATGAAACACCAGCAAGACTTCCCTGAAAACCGCCCATTGGGGTTCTTGCTGCAGAGACGATAACGATATTGCTCTGATCGGACATGCTTTGATCGGACATAGTAATCTCTTTCTTATTCTTCAGCAGTACGAACAGAACGCCCTGCCATCTATTACTGACTGAAAAATTTTACCTGAGAAATATCAGTATGTAAGTATACGTACGTATTAGAAGGAGGGTTATTTTTTCAAGAACCGTTCGGGAAAATATATTTATAAGAAATAGCGTTAAAAATCAGACGAGCGGATTGCCGCCCACTCGCCTTTATAGAAATCAAATACAGCTGTCATCCACAACGTCCATACAGCCCCACTGGGCAAACAGACTTTCTACTTCCCTGATTGCTTCCTGGTCAGCCTGACCGATATGCCTGAGCACAGCATTAGCCATCACCGAGGCCATTTCACTTTTCAAAGATTCTCCCAGACCTGCGGGAAATCTCAGAACCACATCACCAAACAGTATGGACCCTCCCTGGGTGACCCTGATGAGATATTCTCCCTGGCTCGATTCAGTCATGGTTAGCACGGCTTTATCAATAGATTTGGACATAAGCGCATCCTCTGTGCTGGATGGGAGTAAATAGTAGCTACAACAGGCAATGCTGAAGAAGGTCAGCAGGGATACCTGTCATATTTTCAAGTTATCGGCCCAATCCGTTTTTTCCTTGCGTTCAATCATTGAATCTGACGACCAATTCATGGCAAGTTGCTGTTCTCCATGACAATATTTATAAGCAAAATCCCCCATACTGAAGAAGCTCTGGCAGTGATTTAATCGAATGAACTTTTTGACACCCGACAAGCTGATGATTACCAGCAACTGCTACAGCCAGAACCGCTTTCCAACCTTTGCGGAACTGCCCACAGACCTTTCCCTCTGCCAAACTGTTCAGCACCAGATCTATGACTGCCCTCTGTATCTCTGGTCTGCTTTCGGCAGTATCAAGCTTAATAAGGACCAGAGGGAAGAAAGGTACTTCCTGTATATTGAATATCGCACCCACAGCCGAGCCAGCAGTTATGTGATCAGGGAATTTGTGGAATGGCAGGATTTAATGCACTTTGTCGATTATCAGGCTGACTCGCTGGTGATCAGGGATATCAGCCCAAAGATGACTCGTCACTTTCAGATTGCTTCGCTTTAGGTTGTTTTGCGTCCCAGAACGCCATCTTTGAAATTTTGAGTTGGCGGTGTATCACCTATCCAGACCTTGAGAATGACATTGAAGGCCTTCTTGCCAGGAATAACTCCTTTCACTTCACCGGCAACAGTCACTCTCGCTCCCTGGCCGGGGATGTATTCAAAAGAACCACCCTCACCCTTGGTGACCGTGCCATCAATCATAGTAACAAACTGCTGAATCTCTTTTTCGAGCTCTTTCTGTTCTTCCGGTGACGTATTGATCTGAATTGCTTCATAAAAGGCATTACCAATTTTTCTGGCACTCATCTTCGATAGCAGTACAGTGAACGTCATACGTTTGTAGCCGTTATCAGCCAGTATACTGGCGACATCTGTCGACTTATTTTCCAGATATAACGCACCAATATAACCATCGATGACATGATAGAAACTACGAACAGCAGCCCCCTGAAGCTTCAGTTCTGTGCCATCTTTGGCTGAAACTGCCTCAGGAATTTCAATACCTTCCAGAGTCCGGGCATGCACTGGCTGAGAAAGTATTGATTGAGAAAGCATTACCCCAAGTACAGCCAAAAGTATTTTTCTCATAAACATCCCTTGCGTTAATTATCGTTATTGTTATTAGATCGCAAGCTGTTAGTACATCAGCAGTTTCCTCTTCACTCAGGATAAAAACCCCTAAAATGACGACCCCGGACGAGAAAGAAAAGCTAACTCTTCGGGAGAACTCCTACGCTGTAACAACTCATTACGATGTGGAAACCTACCGTAACGAAGAACAATATCCCTATGTCGTATAGCAAAATCAAGGTTGTTTTTTAAACTTTTCTGAAAGATCGAATCAGAATCAGCCACCAGTTTTTCAAACAGTTCCACACACTGCTCTTGTACCGACGATTTTTCACTGTGCATCATAGGCATGATAAAGAATGGCTGCCTGAGGTTATCCAGCTGCTCCAAATGGCCAGCAGCAACACCTGCAAGGCTTAGCTCAAGAGCTTTTTCATCATAGGCAAAGCTCTGGCCTGAACCACGGAATATATTGCGGGGGAACTGGTCAAGGCAAATTATTGCTGCCAACCTTCCCTCTGCTGTTTGCAGCCACTTATCACACTCTCCTGAATAAATACGCTCAACCAGGTAGCCAAACTTGTCGGCTATCAGCTCATCCTGCTCCAGATCCTTCTTCCACCAGCGGCTCATCTGCAGCTCACCCAGCGGTTCTCCCTCAAACCAGAAATCCAGCACGTCCTGATAATTGTTCTGTTTCATAGGTTTATCCACCCCTGCTTCAACATGGCACGCATTTTCTGGTCAACCATACTGTTATGCGTACCATTGAAAAATCATATTGTGACACCAGATAGAAAGTAACACCTTTCTGAAACCGATAACTGCAGATTCTTTTCAAGGCGACTATGGCAAAACGCAACAAAGACCAGGATCATCAGGAACCGGAAGTTATTTCTGCTGATGAATCCACTAACGATACCGAAGAGCTGGATACCGAAGAACAGAGCAACACAGAGCTGATGCTGCCAGAGCAGGCCCTGCCCGACAAACTGTATCTGATTCCGGTATCCAACCGCCCCTTCTTTCCCGCCCAGGTTCAACCTCTGGTTTTCAACAGTAATGACTGGGAAGAAACCCTGCAACGAGTCAGCCAATCGCCACAAAAGGTTGTCGGGCTCAGCTACGTTGCCGGACTGCCGGGCAATACCGATGACATTGACCCTGACGATTTCCCCGAAATTGGCTGCACCGTTAAAATTCACAACATTGTTAACGAGAGCGACCAGATACAGTTTATTGCCCTTGGCATGCAGCGCTTTCGTATCAAACAGTGGCTGAGACGACGCCCACCTTATCTGGTTCAGGTTGAATATCCGGAGAGCAAGGAAGACGATACCGATGAAATCAAAGCCTATGCTCTGGCTCTGATTCAGGCCATTAAAGAACTTATTCCACTAAACCCACTTTACAGCGAAGAACTTAAAAATTACCTGAACCGATTTAGCCCGAAAGACCCGTCACCTCTCTCGGATTTTGCCGCCGCTATTACTACGGCTTCCGGGATGGATCTTCAGGAAGTTCTGGAAACCCTGCCTGTCCAGCGTCGCATGGAAAAGGTGCTGACCCTGATTCGCAAAGAACAGGAAGTAGCGCGCCTGCAGGGTGAAATTAACGACGAAGTTAATCGCAAAATAAGCAAGCATCAGCGTGAGTTCTTCCTGAAAGAACAGTTAAAGGTTATTCAGAAAGAACTGGGGCTTTCTAAAGACGATAAGACAGCAGAGCTGGAAACATTCAGCCAACGCCTTGAAGGGCTTAATGTGCCGGAAGCCGCACTGAAGAAAATTAAGGATGAGTTGAAAAAACTGGCCATTCTCGAAATCGGTTCGCCAGAATATGGCATCTGTCGAAACTATCTCGACTGGGCCACCTCCATTCCATGGGGTAAATACTCTGATGACTTGCTTGATCTCAAACATGCCAGAGAAGTACTGAACGGCGATCATGACGGGCTTGAAGATGTCAAAGACCGGATCGTGGAATTTCTGGCCGTAGGCGCCTATAAAAATGAAGTGGCCGGCTCCATCATGCTGCTGACAGGCCCTCCCGGTGTTGGTAAAACCTCAATTGGTAAATCCGTAGCCAAAGCGTTAGGCAGAAAATTCTATCGATTCAGCCTTGGCGGCATGCGCGACGAAGCAGAAATCAAGGGTCATCGTCGTACCTATGTCGGGGCAATGCCCGGTAAATTTGTTCAGGCACTGAAGGAAGTTGGTGTTGCCAACCCGGTCATCATGCTCGACGAGATTGACAAGATAGGCGCTTCCTTCCGTGGCGACCCTGCTTCTGCCCTGCTGGAAGTTCTTGATCCCGAACAGAACAGTGAGTTTCTGGATCACTATCTGGATATGAGAATTGATCTGTCCAAAGCTCTGTTTATCTGCACGGCTAACCAGATGGATACGATTCCCGGCCCTCTGCTCGACCGAATGGATATTATACGCCTGTCCGGCTATATCACCGAAGAGAAGCTGGCCATTGCCAAGAACCATCTTTGGCCAAAACAGTTGCAAAGAGCTGGTCTCAAAAAGAGTCAGATTCGAATCTCGGATGCCACCATGCGCGCTATTATCGAAGGATACGCTCGTGAGTCAGGCGTTCGTCATCTGGAAAAATTACTGCAGAAAGTTATCCGAAAAGTAGTGGTCCGCTTCCTTGAAGAAGGCGGCAAGAGTCTCAGTATCACCACTAAAAACCTGTCTGATTTCCTCGGTTCCCCCTATTTCCGTAAAGATCCTCTGATTCAGGGTATTGGTGTTGTTACAGGTTTGGCCTGGACTTCAATGGGTGGCGCTACATTGCCAGTGGAAGCCAGTTTGATCCATCAACACAGAGCGGGCTTCAAACTGACAGGGAAGCTCGGCGATGTGATGAAAGAATCGGCAGAAATCTCCTACAGCTACATTGCAAGCCACGCGGGGAAATACGGAATCAAGCCTGAATTCTTTGAGAAAGCCTTCATCCACTTGCATGTTCCGGAAGGCGCTACACCGAAGGATGGCCCTTCAGCTGGCATCACCATGGCCACAGCCATTCTGTCTCTGGCTAGCAGAAAAAAGCCTGCTGCTATAGCCATGACCGGAGAGTTAACTCTTACGGGCAGGGTTCTGGCCGTTGGCGGCATAAGGGAGAAGATCATTGCGGCTCGAAGACAGGGGATTAAAACCTTGATTGTCCCGGAAGACTGTCGCAGGGACTGGGAGGAACTACCGGATTATATTCGGGACGGTGTCACCATCCATTTTGCCAAAACATTTGATGATGTTTACTCCCTGGCTTTCCCTGAAAAACCTGCAGGAAAAAGCAAAGGTCCTTCTGCGGCCAAGAAAACCATCCGAAAGCGCATTAAGAAATAGTGTCCCATAGAAACCTGTGCCGTTCAGATACACGAGCGGCACTAAATTCAATAGCCTTACTGCAAGCCATATGTCATATCCATGACCTTGTTTACCTCCAAATCAACCGATCAGATCTTATTCAGTCCTGTTTTTGTCACTTCAACCAATCAATATCAGCTTAATCTAGACTTAATCAGATAAAGAAACGACATAAAATAAACTGCAGCAACGGATTGCCAACAAATGTCTGAACCACTGGATTCCAGCAGGAGTAGCGGAGTTGGTAGCTCATCACCAATCCCCACACCTCCCACACCTCCGGCTGAAGGGGCTGGTATTAACAGATCCATCAGCGAGAAAGAGTCCAGCTCCCCCTTTCATTATCATGCAGAGCATCTGGGTAAGCCTGTTCCCCCAATTAAAGAAAGAGAAGTTAAAGCCGGTCCGGGGCTGTTATCCAGATTTGGTGGAATGGCTAAAAAGCTTCTTTGGGATGTTCCAAAATGGGGCTTGAAAAAAACCCTCGTCGACATACCTGTTTTTGGTCTTAAAGCAGCTAGTGGAACTGAGCGTCTGGTCGGTGGTCCGGTACGAAGAAGCTTTCTAAAAGCAACCGGCGCCTACATAAACTATAAGGGCGAAAGTATTGTAAAAGGTGTAACGAAACAGGCTGGCATTGAACTACTGCATCATAATCAGGAAACTCAGAAGAACCTTGAAGCCCTTCTAAAGAATTTTCTGCAAAACTATGCATTGGACAAAGTACTACCTGCAGGGAAGCATTTTGACTTTCCCGAGATTGTCAAAAAACTCAAGGGGGACAAGAAGGTCACTGTCCAGAACCTGAAATTTGAGATAGAGCCAATCAAAGAGCCCAGCACTGGCATTTTGACCAGCAAGGGCAGCCTGTCAAACCAGTTCCGAATTAAAAACCTCAGCTGTCATATTAATATCCCTTTCGAGGGATTTGAACCCATGAAAATTTCAGTTGGTATAAAGGACGCAAAACTCTCTGTCTCAACAAACCTCAGTCTTTCAAGAGCTGCATGGGAGTTTAAACAAGGGAGAAAGAGCACTTACCATGACGCTACTGCGCTAAGCTTGGAAGCTGAAAAAGTTAATGTTCGTTACGACGCTCTGAGCTCAACCCAGGCGCTTCCTCATTCAAGTGAAGGCGCCAAAAAGTTTCTCTATGCTTTTGATGAAGGCATGGTGACCTTCAGAGACTTAAAGTTTGCAGCTCCGACTAATTTGTTTAAAAAGGAAGCTTGTCAAAATTCCTATCTCAGTTTTCGCGAACTGCACCACACCTGCTTCCCAAAAAAAGATATGCCTGCAGTCATTGAGATTCCACAAATAGCCGTTTGCCACTCAGATAAGATGAATAATGGCAGACTCAAAGCAAAGATCGAGATAAAACCGGATCGATTGAAAGGCTTTACCTGGAAGCTTCCAATAGTGAAAATACCTATCCCTCTCGGTTCAATTATCAGCTTTTTATGCCCAAGCCCTCTCACACTGGATATTGACTGCCCAATGGTTAGAGGTGAAGTGAGACTGAAAGACCTTAAACAATCGCTAACTATTACCGGACCACTTCCTGCCAGAACACTTATAGGATGGCTACTTAATCATCCAGAGACAAAGCTGTTGGGCACAGAAACCAAACCCAAAATTCAGTTGAGAGGGCAAAAAGGGCTGACCGTTCCAATCCCGGTCGCTCTGGCTGGCTTCCAGGCGGCCAGATCCAAAACATCCTGCCAGGGAGAAGCTGACAGACAGGAAGGTTACTTTGTCGTTCCATCCTACCTATCTAGATTCTGCTCAAAATGCGTTGGTACCGTTAAAGGCTCCCACTTCCCTCTTACTGTTATTTCAGGCGACCTGGAAGAGCTGGCAGAGAAAGCAATAAAGGGAGACAAAAAAGCAGGTGTGCAACTGTTTCAGGCGGCCAGAAATCATGACCAGAGTGGCCATAAATATGAAGCTCGCGCAGCATTGCTTGCCCTGCCAAAAGACCAGTTGCTGGAACAGAGCAGAACGATGAAAGAAGACTCTGACTGGCAATGGATGATTGAGCAGGCTCAGACTCTGCATTATCACGATAAAGAAAAAGCGACTGAACTATTCGCCGAACTTCTGAAGCAGAAAAACATTCATGATGAATCTCCTTCCGTGGAGAAGCCAGAATTACTCCTCACTCTTGGAGAGAGCCTTCTGAAAGAAAAACCACCGAAAATGGATGTGATCATTCAGGTTCTTGAATTTGCTCACCTGCGGGATCCGGAAAAGAATACTAAAGCGCTTTCTTTATTAATTGAACTTCATAACAAAAAGTCATATTCACATGAACGTCTTTCCAGATTCATAAGCCAGCAACTCGCTGGTAACTCTTATTTCAAAACGCCTGACCAACGTCTAAAACTGCTCGATATAATGGTCAGGTATATTCCTGAAGTCGTACAGTCTGATCTTGAGAACTTTCCCCTTGGCGATCTGGCTGAGCGACTGGCAAAAGATGACATGGAGGCGACAGATACTCTCGCTCTTATGGAGACATTAATATCAACGGCCCGGGCCTATAACTCCGGTGCAGAAATACTGATTAAACTTAATCGACTTGATTCTGCCATAGACGTATTAAACCGTGGAGTGCAAAGTAATCACTCTCAGGCCATCAGCAAACGAGCCGAACTGGTTGCACGCTATCACGGCATTACCGGGCATACCATCGATCAGGAAATTGAACACTTGATTGGTCGTCTGGAAAACCCTGAATCAACACCCCAGATTGTTGAGGCCTCGGCAAGAAGTCTGGGCACCTTGATACAGAATGAAGATAATGATATTGCCACACTGTTTACCCGTGACCTGACATTTACTGACAACAACAGTGAAACAGAAGAAATGGTTTTACAGCTAAAGGGTATTTTGCAAACCGCCTCTGGACTGGACCTGACAAAAGTCACCAACCCTCTTATGCTGCAAAACTATTTCATAAGAGAAATGGCCACCCCTCTTCAGCAACTAAAAGCCCTCATTAACGATAAAAACCTGCCAAAAGAAGTCGCAGCCAGACTATTAAACAGAACGGATGCAGCCTTAAGGGTCGCCCAGTATCTCAACGACACACTCAGCCCTATAGCCATGGGATTAAGCGCAACAGGCGTTACATCTGCAGTCAGCGCAGCTGCCACCCAAGAGCCTGGAAACAGTGTCACAAGGGGTATAGAAAGAGCTCTGCCAAGACAAAGCAGAACTCCACAAGAACAAATCCCTCCCCTTACAGGTGAAGAACAAATTAATGAAACAGAAAACTCTGCAGCCACAGACTTCTGCGACCAGTTACTGGCTTTCAGGGAAACCGTTCCTGAATTGAAACGAGCAATGAAAAACGGATTAAAACATCAAAGAAGAGCCATGCTGCAACAAATGAGCCGCTCATAACTCATCTCTGATAATCAACGAATAGTTTTACTCAGATACTTCTTAACTGTATTAACAACAGCCTGA
Organism: Endozoicomonas sp. OPT23; assembly: GCF_009653635.1. GTDB lineage: Bacteria > Pseudomonadota > Gammaproteobacteria > Pseudomonadales > Endozoicomonadaceae > Endozoicomonas_A. Next base: position 379,197 of record NZ_PPFD01000007.1, read on the forward strand.
GTCTGGCTGTCTATTTCAAGGTTAACCCTGTCTCCCTGTTTAACTTTACCAAAAGTAGTCATCTGCAGGGTTTCAGGAATCAAATGAACACGGAAACAGTTATTCTCAACTTTTTCACCAATCGTTAAACTGGCACCATTTAGAGCAACATAGCCTTTGGGTAACAGATAATCTGACCACTGTTCATCAAACTCAAAGTGTATTGTCGTATTGGTTTCGGTTCGAGTGACATCTGACACAATAACTGTGTCGTGGATATGGCCTGAAAGCAGATGGCCGCCTATTTCATCATTGAAACGAGCCGCTCTTTCAATATTAACATCCGATTCTTCCAGTAATTCTCCCAGATTTGTCACCCGAAGCGTTTCCTGCATCACATCAAAGGTCACCAGCCCCTCTTTAGTAAAAGAGGTTACTGTCAGGCAGACGCCATTGACTGCTACGCTGGCCCCCACCTGCAAACCTTCGCAAAGCGTCTCATTCAAGTGCACCGAGAGACGCAAGAACTTTTCACTGAATTCCAGTGCTTCGACTGAAAAAACACCTTTTACTATGCCAGTAAACATTCACACACTTCTTTGATTGGGTTGAGTACCCAGACATATGCATTCATATGTCATAGGTGTTTCTGAACGAGACGCTCCAGCGCGACCATGCTGTCCGGCGTATACTGACGATGGTAATGATTGGCAAGAATATCTTCAGGCCTTTCCATCACGACACTGACCACTTCTTCTTCCTGCAGTGACAGTTCACCGTCATACTGACAGGTATACACCCGTCCCCAGACTTTGCAGTCGTCATTATGGAAATAAAAGTGGAAATGCGGCATCAGTGGCACACCATGAATGCCCAGCTCTTCTTCCAGCTCCCTGACGGCAGCTTCATCGTACTCTTCACCTTCAGCGACAACACCACCCGTAGCCGGTTCATAAAAACCGGGATATATATCCTTGCTCAGGGTACGTTCCTGAACATAGAGCTCGCCCTTGCTGTTGAAGACAAAGACATAAGTAGCCCGATGACAGAGTTTCCTCTGCCTCATTTCGGCTCTGGGCAGAGCCCCCTGAACATGGTTATGTTCGTCTACGACAATGACATTTTCTACTGCCCCCTGGTTACTGGCAGAAGAAGGTGTCGACTCAGGCATTGATGGCATCATGAGCAGGCTCCGGTCATTAGCTGTTTTTATTGTCACAGATCGCTGTTCATACCAGCACCTTTTGGTCGCTGGCATCCATATACTGACCATTGATATTCATCAGAGTCAGCATAAAAAACTCATAATAAGTATTTAATGCCATCTATGCCAGATTTCTATGATGATGCGTATTTCCTGAACAATTTTTCTGAACAATCAGGCTATAGCAGATTTCTGTTGTTCCATCAGCACAACCGGTTTCACCAACCCTTCAAAATCCTGCCAGGCTAACAGCAACAATTCTGAGGAGTCGCCACTGCTGACAGCAACGGATGGCTGGCTGCCCAGACTGCCAACAGCATAAACTGGCAGATTAAACAGCTCACCAAAAGGAGGTAGGGAACCGGGCTCACAGTGTTTGAAACGGTCGATGAATTCATCTTCACTGGCCAGTTCTGCGGTATGACTGCCTGCGATATGCCTGAGCTGGCTGAAATTGACTCGCTCGGCCGCTGGCAAAATGCAGAGAGCCAGACGTCCATCAAGCTTTACAACGACCGTCTTGGCCATACTACGGCCACTGATATGCGCTTTTTCAGCGATTTCCTGAGCAGTAAAAGCAGGTTCATGTTTACAGGAGGAGTAACTGACATGGTGCTGTTCGAGATAATCGACAACTTTCTGATCCGCCATCACTACAACCTCTTTTCAATAGCCAGATAGCAGCAAGACCTGAATGCATCAGAATTCAAAAAAATCTGATCACCCTGAATATGTCAGAGGAAAGCCCATACATCAAGACTGATATCCTTCCGACAACCCTCATATAATAGACCTATGGCCGATAACCAATCAGTCATTTTTCAAGGGGGCTTTATGACGATCAACCCGACAATTACCACAACCGTTAACCCCGTTGGCCCTATGCGGGTCTTATCCAACCGTGAAGTCAATAAACTACAGGACACCAGTCAGTCCGGATTACACTGTTTATTCCGACAATGTGCTCTGGCCATTCTCAATTGTGAAAAAGAAGGCGACGATGCTGCAGAGTTAATGGCGCAGTACAAAGACTTTGATATTCGAATCATCTCCGAGCATCGGGGCCTGAAGCTCGAGCTGATCAATGCACCGGCAGAAGCTTTTGTCGCAGGAAAACTGATTCGTGGTGTCAGGGAAAATCTGTTTTCCGTTCTGAGAGATATTCTTTATGTATCCTCTCATTTTACTGAAGACCCGCGCTTCGCTAACCAGGAATCCACTGATACTACTCATCTTGTGTTTCAGATACTGAGACACGCCAACGCTTTTATTACCCACCAAATGCCAAGTATCGTCGTTTGCTGGGGTGGCCACTCAATTTCCAGACATGAATATGAGTACACGAAGCTGGTCGGTTACCAGTTAGGGTTGCGTGGCATGAACATTTGCACAGGCTGTGGACCCGGAGCCATGAAAGGCCCAATGAAAGGTGCATACATCGGCCATGCCAAACAACGTATAGCCAAAGGTCGATTCATCGGTTTAACCGAGCCCGGCATTATCGCCGCTGAATCTCCTAATCCCATAGTGAATGAGCTGGTTATTCTTCCGGATATCGAAAAACGTCTTGAAGCTTTTGTACGACTGGGTCATGGCATTGTTGTCTTCCCGGGCGGTCCAGGCACCTGTGAAGAAATACTTTATATTCTCGGCATACTGATGAATCCGGCGAACAAGGAAATCCCCTTTCCGTTGGTATTCAGTGGACCCGCCTCAGCCAAAGAATATTTTGAAAAAATCGATGTATTCATCGGCAATACTCTCGGCCCGAAAGCCCAGGCAATGTACGAAATCGTGATCGATGACCCGGTAGAAGTCAGCCGTATCATGCGCAATGGACTGGAAAAAGTGACCCGCTTCCGTCGTAAACGAGGCGATGCCTATTATTTCAACTGGTTACTGCAGATTGAACAGGCATTCCAGACTCCCTTTGAGCCGACCCATGACAATATGGCCGAGCTACAACTGGAAACAGCTCTGCCTCCGCATATTCTTGCCTCAAACCTGCGGAAAGCCATGTCCGGTATTGTCGCAGGAAATATAAAGGAAGACGGTGTTTCACTGATCAAGGCCCATGGTCCTTATCAACTCACTGGCGAAGCAGAATTGATGAAACAGATAGATCAACTACTGCAGTCGTTTGTTGACCAGTATCGAATGAAACTGCCCGGTAGCGACTATCAGCCCTGCTACGAAATCAACTGTTAATCCATCCTGCAGCTATACAGAACAATGCTTTATTGTTCTGTATAGCTTCTCTAAATAGTCCCTTTGCAGGTACTCTTTTCCAACCACGCACAAAACCGAGCAATATTCACCCTGTTTATACTCGGGATAACGGAATCTACTTAACTTGCATATAGCTATCCGCTATACTGCCCGCGCCACCGGCTGATGAAAGCAGGTTGCCTAACCATATCAGAGCAACCGCAACACAATAATTCCACCGGTTTTCAGCCGCCAGTCGAGGTTAAACTGGATAAGAAAAGGTTCTGCTATCCTGCTTTTGCCGAGAACTACAGGCGAGAGAAACAACTGCAGTAACCATTCACCAGTTAAATATCCATCGCACCTCACTGGCCACAAGATTCAACAAAGGACATCTGTCACTTCCTGTCCTGTCTCGGGACATCCTGTCTCAGGATGCTCGTCTCTGGATCATGACAGGCAGGCAGCACAGATGATGAGGGTAGATCAGTGCTAGAAGCTTACAGAAAACACGTCGAAGAGCGTGCCGCAGAAGGTGTACCACCTAAACCACTCAATGCTGAACAGGTTACAGACCTAGTTGAGCTACTGAAAAACCCACCTGCAGGTGAAGAAGAATACCTGCTCAACCTGCTGGAAAATCGCATTCCTCCCGGTGTTGACGAAGCGGCCTATGTAAAGGCCGGTTTCCTGTCCGCCATTGCCAAGAACGAAGTGGAATCACCACTGGTTGACACCAGAAAAGCCGTTGAGCTGCTGGGCACCATGCTGGGTGGTTACAACATCGAAACTCTGGTTGGCCTGCTGGACAGCGCCGAGCTGGGTGAACTGGCGGCCGAACAGCTGAAGAAGACCCTGCTGGTCTTTGATACATTCCATGACGTGGAAGAAAAGGCCAAAGAAGGTAACAGCAACGCTGCTGCCGTTCTGAAATCCTGGGCTGAAGCCGAATGGTTCACCAGCCGTCCTGCTGTGGCAGAAAGCACCAAGGTTGCCGTGTTCAAGGTAACCGGTGAAACCAACACGGACGACCTGTCTCCAGCGCCTGATGCCTGGTCCCGTCCGGACATTCCTGTACACGCTAATGCCATGTACAAGATGACCCGTGATGGTCTGACACCAGAAGAGCACGCTGTTAAAGGTCCTCTGAAGCAGATCGAAGATATCAAGGCCAAAGGCCTGCCCGTTGCCTTCGTTGGTGACGTTGTGGGTACCGGTTCTTCCCGTAAATCTGCTACCAACTCCGTACTCTGGTTCTTCGGCGATGATATGCCGGGCGTACCTAACAAGCGTACTGGCGGTATCTGCATCGGTGACAAGGTTGCCCCTATCTTCTTTAACACCATGGAAGATGCTGGCGCCCTGGTCTTTGAAGCACCCGTTGAAAAACTGAACATGGGCGACGTCATTGAAATCCGTCCATACGACGGCAAGATTCTGTCCGAGTCCGGTGAAGTGCTGTCCGAGTACAGCTTTAAGTCCGATGTCATTCTGGACGAAGTACAAGCCGGTGGTCGTATTAACCTGATCATTGGTCGAGGCCTGACCGAGCGAGCCCGTGAAGCTCTGAACATGGGACCAACCGACATCTTCCGTCGTCCGGTTGCACCTGTTGAGTCCAGCAAAGGCTTCACTCTGGCACAGAAGATGGTGGGTAAGGCTTGTGGCACCGACGGTATTCGTCCTGGCACTTATTGTGAGCCAAAGATGACCACCGTTGGCTCCCAGGATACCACTGGCCCAATGACCCGTGACGAACTGAAAGACCTGGCTTGCCTGGGCTTCTCTTCCGACCTGGTGATGCAGTCTTTCTGTCACACAGCCGCTTATCCCAAGCCGGTTGACGTTGAAACGCAACACACTCTGCCTGATTTCATCATGAACCGTGGTGGTGTTGCCCTGCGTCCAGGTGACGGTATCATTCACAGCTGGCTGAACCGTATGCTGCTGCCTGATACCGTAGGTACCGGTGGTGATTCTCACACCCGTTTCCCTCTGGGTATCTCTTTCCCTGCTGGTTCCGGTCTGGTTGCTTTTGCTGCCGCTACCGGCGTTATGCCGCTGGACATGCCGGAATCCATTCTGGTTCGCTTCAAGGGCGAAATGCAGCCAGGCATCACCCTGCGTGATCTGGTTCACGCCATTCCTCTGTACGGCATCAAGCAAGGCCTGCTGACTGTTGAGAAGAAAGGCAAGAAGAACGCTTTCTCCGGTAAGATTCTGGAAATTGAAGGTCTGGAAAGTCTGACTGCCGAACAGGCATTCGAACTGTCCGATGCTTCTGCCGAGCGTTCCGCCGCCGGTTGTACCATCACTCTGTCTGACGAATCCGTGGCCGAGTACCTGAACTCCAACATCACTATGTTGCGCTGGATGATCAGTGAAGGTTATGGCGATCCACGTACACTGGAACGTCGTGCGAAGAAGATGGAAGAGTGGCTGGCCAACCCAAGTCAGCTGCGTGCCGACTCCGACGCTGAGTACGCTGAAGTGATTGAAATTGATCTGAACGAGATCAAGGAACCCATCCTCTGCGCACCCAACGATCCGGACGATGCCCGCACTCTGTCTGATGTGGCCGGCGACAAGGTTGACGAAGTCTTCCTGGGTTCCTGCATGACCAACATCGGTCACTTCCGTGCCGCTGGTAAACTGCTTCAGCAGAACAGCGATCCACTGAAGACCCGCTTCTGGATGTCGCCTCCAACCAAGATGGATAAGGCTCAGCTGGAAGAAGAAGGCTACTACGACATCTACAAAGAAAATGATGTTCGTACCGAGATCCCGGGCTGCTCCCTGTGCATGGGCAACCAGGCACGTGTAGAAGCCGGTGCAACGGTACTGTCTACTTCTACCCGTAACTTCCCGAACCGTCTGGGTGACGGCGCAAACGTCTACCTCTGCTCTGCAGAACTGGCTTCCGTTGGCGCTATCCTGGGCAAGATTCCATCTGCTGATGAGTACATGGAATACGCTCAGAGCCTGGATTCCATGTCCGGCGAAGTATACCGCTACCTGAACTTTGACAAAGTTGACAGCTATCAGAAAGCTGCTGACGAAATCATCGCCAAGGCCAGCTAAGCCAGTTAATTAATTGGCTGACAAGAATCCCTGCCCTTACTGCTGAATAAGCTACTGAGTGCGGGGATTTTTTTCATCCGTCAAAAGGGAACGAACAATGATAGAAAGAAAGCCCGAGCTGACAGAAGCCTTTCAACAATGGGTTCTGAGCAACATTCCCATGCTCAACTACATGCAACTGAGCTTTGATTCTTTTAATGAACAAGGGCTGGTGATGAGCTGCCCGCTGGAACCCAACATTAATGACAAAGGCACCGGGTTTGGTGGCAGCATTGGTACTCTGGCGACTATTTGCGGCTGGACTTATACCACCATCCACGCCAAAGCAGCAATTGCTAACCCGGAAGCCATGATTGTCGAGCAGAGCATGAGCTTTAAAGCGCCAGTGACAGGATCATTCAAGGCAATTTGCAGCAGTAAAATACCCGACGATTTTTACCAGAGACTGCAGGAAGGTCGCAGTGGCAAGCTGAATCTTGAGATCTTCATTCAATCTGAAGGTGTTGAAGCGGCAACCTACAAAGGCTTCTATATCGCCCGAGCCAAAAGCTGAATCAGCAAAACACACCAGTAAAGTACCGGAGATATTCGCTAATAGGCCGATACAGGCTCTGATAGTTAAAAACGCTGATCAGATCGTCTGTTTATACTGAGAATGATGACTTTTTCATGGCTTAGGGAATGAACCCAACTTCAGGTACCCATCAGAGCAAATCCACCCTGCGAATAGCAGGAAGCTGGATTATGCATAAACTGCGCTCAGTCTTTACCTGGAAACGACGAGCTATTGTACTCGTTGACCCCAGAGTAAAGCTCAAAGAAAGCCGTGATACCGGATATAGCCCTTACAGCCATCTACCGGGAAGACAACTCAACCTTCGCAGCAAGCAACAGGTTTTTAACTACCCCAAATTTGCCGGAGCTCTTTCCAACCTCGGTATCAGAACCTCACTTGAAGACGGTACTCCCAGACCCAGAGAGGAAACCCTTAATGAATTTCAGGGACTGCTCAGTGAACAGGCAAAATCAGCTCATGCTAAAGCCTTTAAGCACGGTTCAACCGAAGAACTGGTTGCACTGACCCGACTGAGAAACCTGATTCTCAGCAACAACTGGCCTGAAGCACTCAGCACATTATCTTCTGTGGTACAGCCACTTTGCCCACAGTTCGCCCCTTTTATAGAAGCATTAGAGCAGTTTCAAATTTCTACTCCGGCAAAGTACATTCCAGAAAAAGCAGAAGACAGTTGGCGTGTGGCCAGTAAGCATATTGAGCTTATGGCTGGTGATATAACAAAGATCAACCAGGGACAGACTCCCATTACCGACACCATTGTCTGTCCGGTTCTTTCATCCCGAAAAAGAACAACCGGGATTCAGGACAGGCTGACCGAACATAATCCCATGATAAGCGACAAAAGCTTTATGAAATCGGTTCGAAAAATGCACCCTGGGCAGTCAGAAATAAAAGAAACCAGAAGTCTTGGCAGACTCGGTTTTAATCATATTATCTTCAGTTGTCTGCCAGACCAGGACTCTGCCAACCTTGATCAGCAACTGATCAGCACATACGAACAGGCTATCAGTGTTGCTCATCAACAAAAAAAAGCGTCAGTGGCTATCCCAATACTCAGTATTGGACTTGTTAGCTCCAGCCAGAGATCAGCCGTTATTGCTGTTCTGGCTGTTAAACGCTACCTGCAGAAATGCACCTGGGATAATCCTCCTCCCAAAATCCATCTTATCTGCCCAGCTACTGAAGAAGGTTATGAGATTCAGACAATACTGAAACAGCACCTGCAACCTTAGAGCTGTCTCAATATTGATTTCAATTTGTCGATGCCTTCATGCTTATCAGCGCCATACACCAGCTTGCAGTAACCACTGGTGAATTGACTGACAACAGCGGCAAGTTCCGGAGACTGCTTTGATACTCTTTGAGCAAAAGCAAGCTCGGTCTCATCTGCTGATCGTTGAAATCCTCTTCTAGCCATCTTCTTACTGAATCGTTGGTACAGAGCCAGCTCAGCAGAAGCGGGTTTAGCATTCTTCAATAACAACAGTGCCGATAAAAGCAATAGGAAGGCAATGGAAACAATAAGGGCCAGGGTTTGTTTCTGCAACAAATCACCTTTACCCAATAGACTGGACAGAAATTCCCGCTGTTGTTCTTCCCGATAATTGATAACTGATCGCTGCCAGCGGTATTCCAGTTGCTCAAACGCAAGACGAATACCGTTCAGGACACTGCTTTGACGATATCGATGCAGAGAAAGCGGGGAGTCGGAAAGAAACGAGCCCTCATTAGCCAAAGCAGCTTCCAGACCAGAATTAATTCTTTCCGGTGACACCATGGCGGTTGGATCGTATCTAAGCCAGCCCTGACCTTCTACCCAGATTTCAGCCCAGGCATGAGCGTCAAACTGTCGTACCTGAATCAGGTTTTCCTCTTCTTTAACCTCGCCTCCCTGATAACCGCCAACAACTCTGGCTGGCACGCCTGCAGCTCGCATCAGATAGACAAAGGCTCCTGCATAGTGGGAACAAAAACCCTGTCGGCTATCAAACAGAAAACGATCGATGGAACTGCGTCCGGCACTGGTCAACAATGGTGGGTTGAGTGTGTAGAAAAAAGGTTCCTGCCTGAACATCAACATGACCCGGTCAGCCATTTTTACCGCATCGTTTCCTGACTGCTGCCAGAGCTGCCGGGCCAGCTTACGACTTCTGTCGTTACCCACATCAGGCGTTTGCAGATTGATCTTCCGCAACCATTCCGGCGGCTTTAGAGACACTGGTTCAGGCGTCACAGGCTGAATACTGTAAACTGTTCTGACATCAACGGGCTTATTGGCTTCCAGCCGCAAGGTTCTTAGCAAAGAGCTGTCTTTCGGCACACTGGCAGACTGACCCAGACTATACAGCCATGGCTTGCCGGTAGGCTCCATCATGATTTCATAATCAAAATCTGACTCTTGAGTCTGCCACCAGCCACTGACTACTGGCTGATTTGTTTTCCAGTCAGTCCTAGCCACTCTTGAGCGTTGAAAATCACTCTGCCGCCAGGTTTTACCATCAAAACGATCCAGTACTACCGCTCGCCAATAACGCTCTTGAGGAGCAGGCAGTGCAGAAGAAAATCTGGCTCGGAACACCAGCTCATCGGATTTACTCAAGCGAGCAATATCACCGGGCGTCATCTCATCGGTCAGTCCGGTACGGGCACTGTTATCAGGAAGCGGCACAGACCAGAGCGGACCAATTCTCGGAACCAATAGGAACAGTATTATGGTTAGTGGCATAGCCTGCAGTGCCAGCATTCCCGCATAACGCAGGGTTGACGACACTTTTATACTGGTTGAGCGACGATAAAGACCTTGCTGAGCAGCAGTAAGAACAGCAATACAGGCAAAAAGGTAAAGTGTCTGCAACAGGGTCTGGGAAAACAGCACACTACTGGCAATCAGAAAATAACCAATATAGACGACGACCAGGGCATCCCGTCGACTGCGCATTTCAAGCAGTTTAAGTGAGTAACCAGCCGCCAGAACAGCAACCGCTGATTCCAGCGATATCAAGGGTTTAAAACTGAAAGCAACCGTCACCATAGCCGCAACCACCAGCAGGCTTCTCAGCCATGTTGGTGGCCAGAAGCCACGTCCCAGCAGTATAAGAACTCGCCAGACAATACTCAGGACACTGACCGCAGAAATCGCTATTGGTATTTCCTGCCAGACCGGCAACTGAACCATCAGCAGCGCAACAATCAACCAGACAGTAGAAGCACGACTGACAAACTCCTGTTGAGGCAAAGCGCTATTCTTTGATGTTTTTTCAGTCATACCAGATCACCTGACTGCTTCTTCGCCAGCCCACACAGAGCCAGTATCGACAGACACTTTTCCAGATGCGCCTGCCCGGTTGCCGGATCAATTTTCTGCTCAGGCAGATCAAGACCAAAAGGGATCAGCTGCTGGTGACATACAAGACACCAACCTGTTATGACCGATAACTGCAGCTCAAGTCCGGTCACACCGGTCTCATTAAGTCGCAGCCAAATATCGGAACCGACATTATCCTGAAACAACTTGGTGTTCATTTCACCGCTTCTGGCATAGCCCTTCCAGTCCACATGAGTCAAAGCATCGGAAGAATTAAAGCTTCTGACTCCGGCAAAACTTTCCTGTCCTGCTGTTGTTGCCTTACCCAACTGCTCACCTTCACCTGAGGCTGAAGGCAGGTCTCTTGAACTGTTTGCAGCAGGATAGATCAGCGAATGGAAATCCAGCTTCACCCAACTCCACGTACGACATAGGCCCAACGGGTAAACACTTTCGACTTTAAAGCGACCAGGCTGAAAGTAACCTCGACTGATGGTTCGGCAACCAAGAGATAATCGCTTTGACGATGAAAATGAAGTCGCTGTAGTTTCTTCATCGGGCCAGCCAATGGTTATAGCAACCCTTTCCCGACCTTCGGACTGAAGCTCCAACTCAACCTGCGTCGTCTGCCCTGCATGCACCTGTTCTGAACCCCGGGCGACAACGGTCATACCTGCCAGATTTCTCCAGGTATGATAGATCGACAGCATAAACAGACTGATCATGAAGAAAGTAAGGCCAAATGCCAGACTGTTCTGATAGTTGGCAGCCAGCAGAAAAATCAGGACAGCAATACCCAGCCAGAGAAAACCGGCCCGGGTCGGCACAATAAATATACGGCTTTGGTCGAGCGTTACACGACTGGCTGAAGGAATACGTTTATCCAGCCAGCGTTGATAAGCAGCCTTAATAGAAGCAGGTAATTTCACAATAACGGTTCAACCTACCACATCAACAGAGGCCAACAGCTCACGCACAGAACCACCCTGCTCTCTCTGTTGCAAACGGTGCCCTGCAACGGGAATAAATACCGCCTGAACATCTTCCGGTATCACATAATCGCGACCTGCCATAAGAGCCCAGGCTTTTGCCGCCTGCAGCAAAGCCAGCCCTGCTCGAGGAGAAAGGCCAGCATAAAAATTGCCACTCTCGCGACTGGCAGTGATCAATCGCATCACATAATCCAGCAGCATATCTCGTGCCTGAACCTGCCCGACCTGTTTCTGCAGGTCAGCCAGCTGCTGATCAGAGAACAGCTGCTTGAGCCGGCTCAATTCACTGCGACCCGCTTCACCCTTAAGAATGGCTTTTTCTGCTGCGGAGTCAGGATAACCAAGAGACAGCTTCATCAGGAATCGATCAAGCTGAGACTCTGGCAACGGAAAGGTGCCTTCCTGACTGACCGGATTCTGAGTGGCAATTACAAAGAAAGGTTCAGGCAAAGCTAACGCTTTACCGTCAATGGATACCTGTCGCTCTTCCATGGCTTCCAGCAACGCACTTTGGGTTCTGGGAGAGGCCCGGTTAATTTCATCAGCCAGTAACAATTGGGTAAAAACAGGCCCCTGCTGGAAACGGAAGGATGACGAATTCTGATCAAACAGAGAAGTACCAATAATATCCGCAGGCAAAAGGTCACTGGTAAACTGCACTCGCTGGTAATCGAGCCCCATCACCTGAGCCAGACCATGAGCCAGTGTTGTTTTGCCCATACCAGGCAGGTCTTCAATCAACAAATGACCACGAGCCAGCAGACAACAGATTGAAAGACGAACTTCCTGCTTCTTGCCGCGAATAATCTGGCTGAGTGCATCCAGAGCCTGATTTACATCACTCATCAGTGGAGATTTCCATTAGCTTAATTAATTACTGTTATCGGCAGAAATCCATCTCCACCATCCAGTCCATGGTTTTTCTTTATCTCGATAAAGCAACGAGACACTGGCAGTTAGCGGGCATTCAAAAACCACGACTCAAATGAATGCCATGTCTGAAAAAACAGGCATGGCATTCATGATTTTTTTATCTTCAGAGATATATCTTACGTCAGAGAGGAGAGACCGGATTCAAGATCTTTTTTGAGGTCGTTCACACTTTCCAGACCTACCGAGATTCGAACCAGATTTTCGGTAATTCCAGCTCTCTGCTTGTCTTCATCAGAAAGGCGACTATGAGTCGTTGTTGCAGGGTGGGTCACTGTACTCCGGGTATCACCCAGGTTTGCTGTTCTGGAAATAATCTGCAAACGATCAATCACAGACCAGGCTTCCTGACGTCCACCTTTCACTGTAAAGGCCAGCACACCACCAAAGGCTTTCTGCTGTTTCTTAGCCAGTTCATGACCATTGTGAGAAGGCAAACCGCTGTAATAAACCTTTTCAACAGCAGAATGTTGTTCTAACCACTGAGCCAGCTCCATAGCATTACGACAATGGGCGTCCATTCTCAGACTGAGCGTTTCCAGAGACTTAAAGAAGTTCCAGGCATTAAACGGACTCATACTGGCACCTGCTGCACGCTGCCAGAGATGCATCTCACTGATCAGCTCTTTGCTGCCAACAGCCACGCCACCCATGCAGCGACCCTGACCATCAATAAACTTGGTCGTGGAATGCACCACAATATCAGCACCCAGCTTCAACGGTTGTTGCAAGGCTGGCGTACAGAAACAGTTGTCCACCATCAGCCAGGCACCATTGTCGTGTGCCAATGAAGCCATTTTCTCGATATCAACCACTTCACCCAGAGGGTTGGAAGGCGTCTCCAGAAAGAACAGTTTGGTCTCGGGACGGCAGGCCTGCTGCCACTGATCATAATCAGTAAAATCAACAAAGGTGGTTTCAACACCAAATCTGGCCAAGTATTTATTAAAGACAGTAACCGTAGTGCCAAAAACGCTGCGAGAACAGACTACATGATCACCGGCTTTCAACAGTGCCATGCACATACCAAGAATGGCCGCCATGCCGGAAGAGGAAGCGCAGGCCAGCTCTCCACCCTCAAGCGCGGCCATCCGCTCTTCAAACATTTTCACCGATGGATTGGTATAGCGGGAATAGACATTACCTTCTTCGTCTCCGGCAAACACAGCCTGAGCCTGCTGGGCACTCTCATAGACAAAACTGGACGTCAGATAAATCGCTTCACTGTGTTCACGTTCACCACTGCGAATGCTACCAGCACGAACGGCCAGAGTTTCAAATTCCCAGTCTTCAGGATTATGTTCTTTGTTGTTCATTCTTAAACTGCCTGCTTTACTGCCACAGCGCTGTTGGTCACGCTCGGTCTTGAAGTGCAAAGAGTAGCGGAAATGGCAAGGCTAGAACAGAGCCGATTCAGGTAGAAGGTTTGTACTCTTCCCGCCCTCTGATCAGGTCTGCCAGATGATAATTATGTTTCTTGAGAGCTTCATTCTGCCCCTTTGTCTTTTCATCCTTACTGGTTTGCATCGAAAGTGTGTATGAGTGCCCTAGCACTGAATACAAACCTCCGTACTGCCTCCTAAACGAAGGGGCCATTACTTCCAACTGCTCGGCCGTGCTCATAACCCTCTCTTCATCCGTTAGCGCTTTTGCTTTTTTCACCTCTTTTTTAGTCTTTAATGATGGCTGAACCACTTTTTTCTCAAGCAATTCAATACCGTGATTAGCCATTGATACTGCTTCCCGAACCAGCCTGTCCTGCTCTTTACCTTCAGGGCATTGCATGGCCCTCTGTAACACCAGCCAGTTTCGGGACTGAAGTGTTCTGAACCAGAGACTGGTTCCTTCTTTTGCCTCTATACGGTCAAGAAGCTTACCCACTTCTTCAAACGACTTGGCTTCTGCCAGTAAAGTATTTGCTTTTGTTAATATTCGCCGGATAGCTTTTGTGGAACGTTTTACATGCCTGACCTGAATCCAGGCCTCACCTGAATCACTATTATCAGTGACCACGTCATCTGCTTCTACCGTGACGCTGCCAGTGTCCCCCAGCTTTGCCACTACTGCGGCAGTGTTCTGAAAAACATCGGCCTCCTGTGAACCGTCTGAGTCTGAATCACTCTCTTCTCCAGATTCGTTACTGCCTTCATCAGAACCATCACTTTCGGTATTTTTAAGTCCCGTTTGCATCATTTCTTCCAGAAACTCTGCTCTTATTTCATACCCCAACATTAAGCTGAATGTACTTTTCTTGCCCTGAGCAACAATTTCATCCGCATGATCTCTTAACGCATCCAGCTCCTTTTGGGTTGAAGTACCGTCAAGCCTCGCCAAAAAGTAACAGCCAGCTTGATGAAACCATGTCGATTCGAAAAAGGTGGCATCAAATGTCAGGCTAGCCATTAACCGGTCCATCGCTTGATAATAGGTAGCCTGCGCTTCACTAAACTGTTTTCTGGAAAGATAGATCTCTGCTTTATAAAGAAAACTCTGGGGGATTTCAGACGCTTTATCAAACCACTCTTTTGCTTCCTCCAAACTGCCTCTCCGAGATTTTAATAGCAAATACCCACAGAGAAAAAAGGCCGTAAAGTGATCGACTGCCTTGAGCTGATCGAACAAATTTGCAGAATAACCTTCACGCTCCACTCTTGCGTACAGGTAAAGCGCTTTTAGCTGATCAGCATTTACTTTTTTGCTACGCAAACTAATGAAAATTTTTTCAAACCTTCGATACACGCTTTGCAGCTCAGATTTATCTTCACGAAACAGAAGATATAGGGCAAAAGCAAAGGCTGATTCTTCATTCGAAGGAAATTCATGAAAAATACTCTGCTCGTTACAGCACTGGGTATCAACATAGAGCCTATGTGGAGAATCTTTAGAATCACTGGCCATCTTACTTCTGGCAAGAACCAATTCCCTGACTCTTACCTTCTGCAACCCAGCCATTTGACTGGTAATCTGAACCGTTTTAAGAGAATCACACCACTTCATCCAGGAAAGATCACCTGAGAGCCCAATACTCGCCTGAGCGTAGTAGATGCCTGCTTCCGGCAACCCTAATTCAAAGGCTTTCCGGAAAAGCTCAGCACTTTCATCCGTAAATCGATTTGTCCTTCGCAACAGAGACTTGGCTTTAAGACAGTAAGCTCGGGCACACATCAATGGATCCTCGGCATCTTTTTCAAGCACTTCAGCAATCATTTTTTCAAGGTTGGAATAATTTTTCAGATGATAAAACACCTGCATTCGAACAAAACGCAACTCCATGCTGTCGCCATTACTTCGAAGAAGCTCTATGCATCTGCCAAACAGCTTTCCATACTCTTCCTCTGCTTCGCTGGCATAGACAAAACCACCTTCGGAACATCTTGCCCATTTTGCGCCCATGACTTTTGGTGAACTCTTTTTCAGCGCATTTTCAGCTCGATTGATACTGTCAATATGGGCTTTTTCTCTCATCGTCAGCCTGACGTCACCAGAACAGACCTGCCCCTCCTTTTTGGCAACAACCCTGGGGTCTGTATGATAAGAAGTCTCGACTTCAGCTTTACCCGCAAAAGGCTTCTTTTTATTCGTGCGAGCTTCTTCACCTTTGAATTTTGGCTGACCGCAGCCAACCGCATCAGAGCCAGATCCGGGTGAACCGCCTTTAGGAGTTGAGCCAGTGGAATCCATAATCCATAATATTCAATTGATTACATATTCTTATCGCCTTTTTTCTCTTGCCATTAAGCAAGTACAGCTCTGATGACTGGCCATGCAACCACACCTCCTACTGATCGACGCCCTCAACCTGATACGCAGAATCTTCGCTGCGGTCAGAGCTCCTGATGATTACAGTCGGGTAGACGGTGCTATTGCATCTTCGCTCTCGTCATTGTCACGAGCAGCCAGGGATTGCCAACCCACTCATACTCTGGTGGTCTTTGATGGCAACCCGCCGACCTGGCGGCACGAACTTTATCCGCAATACAAGGAAGGCAGGAAGCCGATGCCGGATGCTCTCAGGCAGCGACTGGGGGATTTCAATCAGGCTTTTCTTAACAATGGCTTTAAAAGTTACCGCAAGGCCGGACTGGAAGCCGACGACGTGATTGCCGCTGTAGCGAATAAAGCAGCCAGCGCTGGCGTACAGGTCACCATTTTATCCACAGACCGGGTTTTCTTTCAGTTACTGGGCAATCCCAATATTACTCAACGGGATCATTTCCAGAAGCTGGACTTTAATCATGATACCGTCGTCAGTCAGTTCAGCTTTGAGCCTGAACAGCTGGTCGACCTTTGGGCATTGTCCGGTGTTGGAGACGTGCCTGGAGTGACAGGTGTTGGTGATAAAGGCGCATCAACCCTGCTTAAGGTTCACAACACACTTTCAGAAATTCTGGAATTGGGTGACTCTGCCAGTGGCGCTGCTAAAAAAGTGGTCGAGCAAAAGGAAATGGCTTTGATGTCTCACAAGCTGGCGAGACTGGCATCAGAACTGGAGTTAGGTCTTAGATTGAAGGATTTAAGGTATGAGCCAGCAACCGAAGCTGCTGGCTCATGAATGAAGATAGTTGCTACTGAGAAAGCTATCAGGCGACTTCTTCATCATTATGAAGGTCAATGATCGAGTTTCCTCGTTCTTTGGCCTTGGTATCTTCATTACGACTTTCTGCCAGTCGATCGAGATAAGCGCGATCGATTCCACCGGCAATATAATGTCCATCAAAAACAGAACAGTCGAATTCGGTAATAGCCGGATTCAATGACGTTACCGCTTTCTTCAGATCATCCAGTTCCTGGAAAATCAACCGGTCAGCGCCGATCTCTTTTTCAATCTCTTTCTCTGTACGACCATGGGCAATCAATTCTTCCGAGGTCGGCATATCAATGCCATAAACATTCGGATAACGAATGGCCGGTGCTGCAGAACAGAAATACACATTCTTCGCGCCACTGTCACGGGCCATATCGATGATCTGCTGACAGGTGGTACCACGAACGATGGAGTCGTCTACCAGCAACACATTCTTGCCTTTAAATTCCTGACCGATAGCACTCAACTTCTGGCGAACCGATTTTTCCCGTACTTCCTGACCAGGCATGATAAAGGTGCGACCGATATAGCGGTTCTTAACAAAGCCTTCCCGATAGGGCAGGCCCAGTCGAGTTGCTATTTCCAGTGCAGAAGTACGACTGGTATCCGGAATTGGCATGACCACATCAATGTCATGGTCAGTCCATTCCCGAAGAATTTTGTTCGCCAGTGTCTGCCCCATTCTCTGGTGAGACTGATAAACAGAAATACCATCAAGAATGGAATCAGGACGAGCCAGATAAACATACTCAAACATGCAGGGAGTTTTCACACCGTGCACACATTGAAAACTGTGGAAATTATTCTTTGAATCAATGTAGATAGCTTCGCCTGGCTCAACATCACGAACCACTTCAAACCCTGAAGCACTAAGCGCTACAGATTCTGACGCCATCATGTATTCAGTGCCCTGCTCGCCTTCACGCTTACCAAAAATCAGCGGACGAATGCCATTCGGGTCACGGAAGCCAATCACACCATGACCATTCAGCATGGCAACCACGGCGTAGCCACCTTCACAACGGCGATAAACCTGCTGCAAAGCAGCGAAAATATCTTCCGGCTGGGGTGTCAGCTTGTTCAGCTTTCCCAGTTCGTGGGCAAAGACATTGAGCAGAATCTCTGAGTCTGAGCTGGTGTTGATATGGCGCAGGTCAGCATTGAACAGCTCTTCCTTGATCGCTTCGGCATTGGTCAGATTACCATTGTGGGCCAGAGCGATACCGTAGGGAGAGTTAACATAAAAAGGCTGAGCTTCGGCGGAACTGGACGTTCCTGCGGTGGGGTAGCGGACATGGGCAATACCCATTTTACCGCTGAGTTTTTTCATATGGCGGGTTCGAAAAACATCCCGAACCAGACCATTGTCTTTCCTGAGAAAGAAGTGACCATCCTCGAGCGTCACCATTCCCGCTGCATCCTGCCCCCTGTGCTGAAGCACGGTCAGCGCATCGAACAACAGCTGATTCACATTCACCGTCGCCGAGATACCGACAATTCCACACATGTATAACATCCTCAGGCTTTGATCAGCGACTCTAGAGCCATGGCCGTTAGCACCCCGACATACGAATATATTGAGCTGTTCACTCACCTCCGACAGGAAATCAGCAACTTAACTCTCGATTACGCGTGTCTGCATACTCAGTAATTCAACACCATGGCTTAGAGCCTTTTTATTGTCAGGAGTTCACCACAATCCCCGGAATTTGCCTGTTCATGGGGTCTGCAGCTAACTCAAGCTTGCATGGCTGGACCAACCAGACTGATAACCGTCTGCTTCGACCAGTCAGCAAGCAACAGAAAGTGCGGCAATAATACCGAATCTTTCCATGCCACGTCATTCTCTAATGGTACGAAAGTCATTAATCCGACCACAAGTACCACTACAAGGCAGCCTCGCAGACCACCGAACACCATGCCAAGTACCCGGTCTGTGCCGGTCAATCCGGTAGCATTCACCAGTTGAGCAAAGACTTTATTGATCAAACCACCCACCAACAGCGTGGCGATAAACAACATCAATGATGCGCCTACGACTCTGACAGAAGGGGTATCACTGTAGGGAGCCAACAACTGGGCAACACTGCCATTAAAGGTCCAGGCTATGAAAATAGCCGCTACCCAGGTAATCAGCGAAAGTATTTCCTTAAAAAATCCGCGCATCAGACTGACCAGCGCAGAAATTAAAATAATGCCAGCAATCACCCAATCGATCCAGGTAAAGGTCAAGTCAGACTCCTTGTGTCTGTTTTCTATTTATCCAGTGTACGGTCAGGCTGAAACAGCCGCAACTGTGAGAAAAGAGCCTGTCACCAGCACTCTGTCACCGGCGGAACTGGCTTCGACCGCAGCCTTGTAAGCCTGCTCAACCGTTTCTGCTGACTGCGCTGATAACTCTCTACGTTCCAGCTGTGCCAGCAGCTCTTCTTTCGCCAAGGCTCTCGGTGATTCGAAGTCACTGACCAGCCATTCACTGACAAGGTCTTCCAGCTGATCAATCACTGCGGAAGAGTCCTTGTCTTTATACATGGCAATTACAGCGCGGGTTTTGCCTGAGACTGGATTCTGCGCCAGTTTTTCAATCAGTTTTCCTGCGGCCTGAGGGTTGTGAGCCACATCGAGCACCAACTCTATTTCTTCACCTTTGCTATTAGTAACCTGACGTATTTCACAGCGACCCGAGAGACGGGTTTCAGCAACAGCTTTTGCAATTGCATCAAAGGCAGGCGGCTCAGGCATGAACTGAACTGCCTGAATCGCCGTTGCAGCATTGTCGATAAGCAACTCAGGCAAAGGCAGATCGCTCATTTCAAACTGCTCACCGGTCTTGCTGACACCCTGCCAGTTCCAGAAAGTTGCATCAGTATTGAGATTAAATTCCTGACCTCTGCGATGCAGAATAGCTTCCTGTCGAACGGCTTCTCGAACAATATTGTTCGGCACTTCTGCATCACCAAATACCGCAGGTTTTCCTGCTCGCATAATGCCTGCTTTTTCACGGGCAATGGCTTCAATGGAAAAACCAAGCCACTCCTGATGGTCGAGCCCAATGGTAGTAATAACAGAGACATCAGGGTCAATGGCATTGGTGCCATCCAGACGACCACCTAAGCCTACTTCCATAATGGCAATATCAACCTTCGCCTTCTGGAAACAATCCACAGCGACCAGTACGGCAAATTCAAAATAGGTCAGCCAGTCACCGCCACGACCTTCGTTCACTTTTTTGAATGCGTCAGCAAGATCCTGATCCGCAACATCTTCGCCGTTAACACGAACCCTTTCGTTAAATCGAATCAGGTGTGGGGATGTATATACCCCCACCGTGTAACCGGCATTGATCAGCATGGCTTCCAATAAGGCAACCGTCGAGCCTTTGCCATTAGTACCACCCACAGTAAAAACAAAAGGTGCTGGTTTGGTCAGATCGAGTTTTTCAGCGGCTTTTTTAATGCGATCAAGACCCAGATCCATTTCATGTTCTGGACGGGTATTTTCCAGCCAGTAGAGCCAGCCATCGAGATGGTCAAAGGGAGGTTGCAGAGGGTTCTGCGAAGTCATGGAGCAATCCTTGATGTCTGTAATTCAAAGCAAAGACAAGGACTGGAATAATGGACGGAAAATGAAAAGAGGTAAACCACTTAGCATGGTTTACCTCTGCTTTTAATGCCTGGACTTCATTGACAACCTAACGAACTCATCCATTATTTGCCCGCCTACGGCGGGCAAATAATAATTGGATCTTCGATAGAATCCAGACACTCATCAGGCAGACGCTTCTTCGGACTGCTCGATCTCATCAAAGTTACTGTCTGCTTCAATGACCGGGGCATTAACCGCAGCCAGTCCCTGCATCTTGCGGCAGGTACGGGCAATGGTATTACGCATCTCGGCACGATCAACGATCATATCGATAGCACCATGCTCCAGCAGAAACTCACTGCGCTGGAAACCTTCCGGCAGTTTTTCACGAACTGTCTGCTCGATAACACGAGGACCAGCAAAACCGATCAGAGCCCCCGGCTCAGCAATATTCAGATCGCCCAGCATCGCCAGTGACGCAGAAACACCACCGTATACCGGATCAGTCAGTACGGAGAAATAAGGCACACCGTTCTGCTTCATGCGTTCCAGTGCGGCACTGGTTTTAGCCATCTGCATCAGGGAGAACAAGGCTTCCTGCATACGGGCGCCACCAGAAGCGGAGAAACACACCAGAGGTACACGCTCTTCCAAAGCCTGCTCGGCAGCGCGGGCAAATTTCTCACCGACAACGGTTCCCATGGAACCGCCCATAAAGCTGAATTCGAAAGCAACAACAATCACCGGAATATCTTCCAGCGTGCCTTTCATGACGACAAGGGCATCTTTCTCGCCGGTCTGCTTCTGGGCAGCGGCCAGACGATCCTTGTACTTCTTGGAGTCCTTGAACTTCAGGCGATCAATCGGTTCGAGATCAGAGAACAGCTCTTCACGCTGTTCAGCATCCAGAAAATAGTCGAGACGCTTACGGGCAGACACCCGCATGTGATGACGACATTTAGGGCACACATCCAGAGCACGTTCCAGCTCCGGACGGTAAAGTACTGCTTCACACTTTACGCACTTGCGCCACAGACCTTCAGGCACGTTACTGCTTTTCGCCTGACTTGAAGATCTTGACAGCGAAGGAATCAGTTTATCGACTAACCAGTTACTCATTCACGCATCCTGTGTTTTGTGGCGACTATTATCCAGAGGCAGCCTCTGGATAACGGCTAGCTCACTTCAGGCAGAAGATCTGACCTAAAGAGAGCAGCCTTCTGCAAACAATTATTGTTTATCCATAGCCGTACGCATAGCAGTCAGATGTCCGGCCACCTGATCGATACAGGCTTCACCTTCCTCTGCATACTTTGCCAACTCGGCTACCAGCAGCGAGCCTACAATCACACCATCCGCAACTGTGGAAATGGCGGCAGCAGACTCACCGTCTCTAATTCCAAAGCCAACGCCTACCGGCAAATCAGTGAAGCCTTTAATATGATTCACTCTGGCCTGTATACCTTCCAGATCCAGTTTGTGGGACCCGGTTACTCCTTTTACAGAGACATAGTAAACAAAGCCCGACGCCACCGAACAGATCTTGCTGATACGCTCGTCTGTTGTTGTCGGTGTGACCAGATAAATCATGTCAATCTGTCGTGGCTTCAGTTCAGCCACCAGCTCTCCGGCAAACTCGGCCGGCAGATCAACAATCAATACGCCATCAACGCCTGCGTTGGCTGCCTTCTCGGCAAACACCTGATAACCCATGATTTCTACCGGGTTCAGGTAGCCCATCAGAACAACTGGGGTGGTATTATCGGTCTTACGGAACTCGGTGACTATTGAGAAAACGTCATTCAATGTAACACCTTGTGATAATGCCCGCTCATGAGCTGCTGCAACCACAGGTCCATCGGCCACCGGATCGGAGAACGGAAAGCCCAGTTCGATCAGGTTGGCACCGCTTTTCACCATGGCATGCATGGCGTCAGCGGTCTTGTTAACTTGCGGATCACCCGCAGTGATATAAGGCATCAGACCTTTTCTGTCTTCCAAGGACAGTCGTTCAAAACAAGTTTTAATTCTCATGACTGTTCTCCCTTAGAATGACAGGCCGTCGATTTCAGCAACGGTGTGAATATCCTTGTCACCACGACCGGACAGATTGATGATAATAATCTGATCCTTGTCCATGGTCGGTGCCAGCTTCTCTGCATAAGCCAGAGCGTGAGAGCTCTCGAGCGCAGGCATAATACCTTCCATCAGTGTCAGTTTTCTAAAGGCAGCCAATGCTTCATCATCGGTAATGTAAGGGTATTCAGCTCGGCCAACCGCACGCAGATGGCTGTGCTCAGGCCCAACACCCGGATAGTCCAGACCGGCAGACACTGAATAGCTTTCAGTAATCTGGCCATCGTCATCACACATCAGGTAACTGCGCTGCCCCTGAAATACGCCCTGACGTTCACCTGCCATACGTGCAGCATGTTCACCGGATTCAACACCGTGACCACCCGCTTCAACGCCGTAGATTTTTACGCTTTCATCAGACAGAAATTCGTAGAACAAGCCCATGGCATTAGAACCACCACCGACACAGGCCACCAGTGCGTCCGGTAGCTTGCTGGTCATTTCCAGACACTGACGGCGGGCTTCGCGGCCAATAATGCTCTGGAAGTTACGAACCATTTCCGGATAAGGATGAGGACCACAAACGGTACCGAGAATATAGAAAGTCTCTTCCGGCTGGGTTACCCAGTCCTGCAGTGCCGCATTAATGGCATCTTTCAGGGTACGGGAACCACTTTCAACCGGAACAACGGTCGCGCCCAGAAGCTTCATGCGATATACGTTCAGTGCCTGACGTTCAACGTCCTTGGCACCCATATAAACAATACATTCCAGTCCCAATCGTGCAGCAACAGTCGCTGTTGCCACACCGTGCTGACCGGCACCGGTTTCAGCAATAATACGCTTCTTGCCCATATGCTTGGCCAGCAGAGCCTGACCAATCGCATGGTTGATCTTGTGTGCACCAGTGTGGTTCAGGTCTTCACGCTTCAGGTAAATCTGGGCACCGCCCAGCTCTTTAGACCATCTTTCAGCGTGATAAAGCGGTGATGGACGACCGACAAAATGAGCCAGATCCCGGTCATAATCCGCCTGAAACTCTGGATCATTCCAGAGTTTTTTATAAGTTTCTTCCAGCTCCTGCAGAACCGCCATCAGGGTCTCTGCCACATAACGACCACCAAAGCGGCCAAAGTGTCCGGTTTCGTCCGGCAGGTCTTTCAGTTTTTGGAAATCAAAGGGAGTATTTGTCATTGCTTTACAGCCTCAGCTCTTTACCGCCTGGATAAAGGCTCTCATCTTTTCAGGGTCTTTTCCGCCCTGTGAATTTTCTACGCCACTGCTGACATCAACAGCGTATGGCGCCACCTGTTCAATAGCTTCAGAAACGTTATCAGGAGTAAGACCTCCGGCCAGAACGATTGGCTTATCCAATGATGCAATCAGTTCCTTTGGCGTCAGCTGCCAGTCAAAAGCTTCTCCGGTTCCGCCTGGCACACCTTTTCGGTAAGTATCCAGCAGCAGGCCACAGGCCCCCGGGTAAGCGTCTACCAGCTTCCTGACCGGCGTGTCCGGACGTATCCGTAACGCCTTCATATATCTCCTTCGCCATCGTCCGCACTCCTGGTCGGTTTCATTGCCATGGAACTGCAACAAACCTAATGGAACATGATCCAGAATCTCCTGTATCTCCTGTTCACCAGCGTCCACAAAGAGTCCAACCAACGTTATAAATGGTGGCACGGACAAGGCAATCTCACGGGCTTTTTCCACCGTAAGAAAACGACGGCTGGCAGGGTAGAATACCAGGCCCAGTGCATCAGCACCGGCAGCAACAGCAGCTCTGGCTTCTTCTACAGAAGTGACTCCGCATACCTTGATGCGAGTTTCAGTACGAGTCTTCAAAAATGCCACTCCCTATTTCTGGCATTACTGGATGTATAACGGACTTGAACAGTCAAATTTCTTCTACGGATAAACGGACATTTACTCTCTAAGTGTGCAGACACACGTAGTCGAATATTAGATTGTCCTTTCCCCGCCGTAGGCGGGGAAAGGACATACGAATTCAAATGTCCGAGTACTTAAAGCAACGGTTTATCGAATGTAGACAGGGGATAGTAACAGAAAGTTCAGAGGCTTGTCTCAGCCTCTGAGGACAGTATCAGGCGGAATTACCAGGGCAATGCAGCAGCAACAAAAAACGGGTTAGGTTCACTTTTTGGCAGATCAAACTGCTCTGGGTAACCTACATCGACGAAATACAGGCCATGCGGCTTAGCCGTGACACCCGCTTTTGATCTATCTCTGGCATCCAGCACTTCCTTAACCCAGATTGGCGGCTTACGACCGCTTCCCACTTCCTGCAGGACACCAGTAATATTCCGAACCATGTGATGCAAAAAGGCATTGGCACGAATATCAATAATCACCATATCGCCATGACGATGGACTTCCAGCTTCTGCATTTCACGAACCGCATGCTTGGCCTGACACTGAACCGCACGATAAGAATCAAAGTCATGCTCACCAATCAGGTACTGCCCTCCAATATTCATCAGCTCCACATCCAGTGGACGATGGTAATAGGTCACGCCTTTAGGAAGATGCGCCGGACGAATTCGGCGATTAAGTATCACGTAACGATATCGACGCCATTCCGCTGAAAAGCGGGCATGAAAATCATCAGAAACAGGCTGCACCCAGTTCAGGGCAATATCATCCGGAAGGCCAGAGTTAGTACCAAAAGTCCAGCCATAACTGCTGCGCTCGGCATCCGAGTCGAAATGAATAATCTGATTACAACCATGGACACCGGCATCCGTTCTTCCAGCACAAACCACGCTGACAGAATGATTGGCTACCTTGGATAACGCTTTTTCCACAGTTTCCTGAACAGAGGGGTGGCCTGTCTTCAGGCTCTGCCAGCCATGATAACGGGAACCATCATATTGGACACTGGCAACAAAACGAGGCATGAATCACTCGATCCTTAAATATTGATATTTGAAAAGGCGAAAGACTGTATCAGGAAGGCATAAAATGACAAGCAGAAATAAAGAAGGCGACCGAGGCCGCCTTCATACCGAGTTAGCTATCAGCTAACTACTGAGCCTGATCCAGCAGGGATTGAGCTTCCTGCTTCTGTTCATCAGTGCCCGCTTCCAGAACTTCCTGAAGAATATCACGGGCGCCTTCATTATCACCCATATCGATATAGGCACGAGCCAGATCCAGCTTGGTAGCGGCTTCATCATCATCGGACAGGAAGTCCAGGTCATCATCAAGCGCCGCTTCCAGATCTGGAAGGCCGTCTTCAAAACTCAATACATCATCAGACGGTTCAGGCTTTGCCGCTGGCTTCTCATCCGAGCTGATAGCAGTTTCTGCTTCAGGTTCTTCACCCAGATCGAAGTCAAGATCCAGATCCGGCAGGTCGAAGCTATCTTCTTCTGCAGTAACCGGCTCATCAAAGTCGAGATCACCAAGATCAGGCAGTTCATCAGACTCTGTTTCCTGAGTAACAGGCGCTTCTGCTTCAGGCTGATCGTCCAAATCCAGATCGAGATCCAGATCAAGGTCGTCCAGATTATCCAGATCGAAGCTTAAGCCGTCTTCTTCCTGAGCAGGTTGCGCTGTTTCTTCAGCAGGCTCTTCACCCAGATCGAGATCATCAAGGTCAAAATCAAGACTGCCCAGATCATCGTCATCACTATCAATCGTCAGAGAATCATCAATATCGAAACTGGGCTCCGGCTCACTGGCAATAGCTGCACCAGCGGCCACTGCAGCTGTAGCCGCGCCAGCAAACATCTCAACAGGGAAACGCGCCTTGAAAGCATCCGCCTGCCTCATGGCATCGTCATCACCGAGCTGCTCAACACCCGCAAGAGCTACCTTGAAGTTGTCGATATCGTTATTTTCAGCGTGAACTTCCAGCAGTTTCAAACGCAGATCGGCTCGCTGAGGTTCTGCAGCGATCGCATTACCCAGCAGTTCCGCTGCCTGTGGGAATCGACCGTATGCGATGTAGATATCCGCTTCACTGATGGCATCATCAGTCTGCTGGACCGTTTCTTCAGCAGGCTCTTCGTCGAATTCTTCCTGCAGCAGAGTCTCTTCATCTATTTCCAGAGCTTCTTCATCCAGCTCCAGTTCTTCTTCAATCATGCCATCGTGGGAATCAACCGGCAGTTCCGGCTCTTCCAGCATGGCGGCTTCAAGCTCATCCTCTTCTTCCGCTTCCTGCTTGCGACGTCTGTAAACCAACAGAGCACCAATCAGCCCCAGTGGAATCAGAGCGGCGATAGCGAGGAATAACGGGTTAGAGAAAAGGAAGTCAATAAAGCTTGGCTGCGGTGTCGGCGCAGGCGGTGTAATGACGGGCGCAGGCTTTGGCTCAACCTTTGCGGAAACAGGCTGAACCGGTTCTGGCGTAACAGCAACATCTGTATCAGTGCCTGGCTGTTGCTGCAGAGCGGACAGCTGATCGTCTTTCAGACTGATCAGCCGCTTCAGAGTGCTGATCTGGTCGTCCAGATCTTTCAGCCGACTCTTGAGTTCTTCATTATCACGGGTCAGCTTGTCCAGCTTCTCCCGAGTCATTACCAGTTCATTCTGTAAACCAGAATCATCAGCATCAGCAGAGCCGCCACCCAGATCACGACCAGAACCGGAACTCTGCTCACTGGAAACAATGGACAGTTTGCCATCACTCTTGCCACCAGAAGCGCCCGTATCCGCAGAGGTTCTTCGGGTTGCATCCAGCTGTTCGAGTCTGGTCTGCCATTCGCGCTGCTGGCGGGCAACCTCACCGACAGCCTCCTGGAAGGAAATCTGATTGATTTCATCACGGGTTGGTGTTCTTAACACCTGACCTTTTTTCAGGCGATTAATATTGCCTTTGATAAAAGCATCAGGATTCTTGCGCTGCAAAGCGACCATGGTCTGCTGAACACTCAGATCAGAAGACGGGCGCACTGAACGGGCAATATTCCAGAGATTATCGTTAGCCTTGACCTGGTAGTTCTCTGGCTGTCCTGCCTGTACAGCACCACTCGGAGAGCTGACAGGTTGTGCAGCTTGAGATTGAACCGGTTGATAAGACTGAGGCTGAGGAGGTTGATTACCTGAACGCTGGTCAAACGGGTTAGTGCTTCTCTGCTGTGATGGCAGACCACCATTGTAGTTTGAAGCACTGGCAGGTTTTACCGGAGCCGCAGGCTGCTCGCTGAATGCCGGTGGGTCCAGCAACATAGTGTATTCACGCAACAATCGACCGCTTGGCCAGTGGACTTCCAACAGAAAGTTCAGGAATGGCTCACGGATCACCTGACTACTGGTGACATGAATAAAACCAGTGCCGTCAGTCCTTAGTACCGTTTTGAATTTCATTCCGCTAAGAATGAAGGGGCGATCCAGGCCTGCCCTCTTAAAGTCGGTAGGGGCCGCCATATTGGGAAGAATTTCGTTGCGGGTCAGCTCTCTAACCTGAAGCAGCTCAATCTCGGCATCCAGAGGTTGATTCAGCGCTGAGTTCAGGCGTACTTCACCCAGCCCCAGCGCATTGACATAACCGGAGCCCAACGCTCCTGCCATTGCCATGGCTGCTACAAGTTTTTGCAGTCTCATTATGAATCCTTGTGTTCAGCGCGTACCAGCAACCCGCCCGGTAATAAGTTCTACAGTCTGCCCCGATCAGCCTTAACAGTGACTGTCCGCTGTCGCCTTCAAATATGAAATGCCTGTCTTATATAGGTCGTCGCATTTCACAAAAAGTGTATAAACTGCTCTTTTTAATAATAAAACAGTTTTAAGCAGGTCTGTTCAGGCGCACAAAAAAGGTGACGTACGCCTGCTCTGAAGAGCGTCTGAAATTGCTGTTTTTCAGGGAGTTACCCCTATTGTCTTCAGAATTTACACTATCTCAACTAAATTAGCATTTTAAAAAGTCTTTTAGCAATATCTCTGCCACAGCAACTGCATTATTTGCGTTGGACCTCACACCATCGGCTGCCAACCAGAAGCTTAATTGATCTGCATGATGTGGATTTTGACGGATTCGACCTACCTGAATCTGGTCAGCGCCGGCTGCAGTTTCAATCGTTGGCAGCTCTTCTGGTGGCAATACTTCAACTTTATCTGCAGTAATGATCATTCTGGAAAAAGCAGCCGCTTCCACCGGCTTATCCAGATCAAGATGCACAGCCAGACTGTCACCGAAGAACACCGGTGCTGTCACGCAAGTGGCGCTGACACGCAGATCTTCACTGCCCAACCCGGCCATCAATTCTTCAGCAATCGCAGCTTCAGTGTCAGTACTGCCATTCACTTCAAGGCTTCCTACCTGAGGAATCAGGTTGAATGCAGCCCGTTGCGGGAAGAAATCACTGCTGACTGGCTTGCCACTGAGCAGGTCAATGGTCTGTTTACGCAGCTCTTCAACGGCTTTCTGACCTGCAGAAGAGACCGACATGGAAGCAACAATATTCACCGAGTCAATGCCCGCAGACTCCTGAACCGGCTTCAACAACTTCAATAACAAGCCTGCAGCACTGGACGGAATTGCAACTTCACGCAACTCAACCGCATCACCCAGCAACTCTTCATTCAAGCCAGGCAGTACCAGGCTGGCATCAGACTTGCCACCATTAATAACCATACAGCCAGCATCTCTGGCCCGGTTCAGGATTTCAGCATCAATCTTGCTGCCAGCCGGAACAAAGAACAGAGTGGCATCAGCAAAGTTAAATGTTTCAACGTTCAGAACATCAAACTCTGTCGCCTGAAACTCAATCACAGCACCCTCTTCCAGCTCCGCACTCAACGGATAGAGAACACCGGTTTCAATGACACTTTCTTCCAGACTTCTCAGCAGATTTTCACCCGCCAGAGAAGCAGCATCCAATACGGCAATATCACAGGTTTGAAACATAGGAGATCCGATCTTTGACAGCCCTGACAGTAAACGTCAGAACAGAAATGAACTTAATCGGCGAAATGTAGCAGGAACAGCGGGGAAAATAAAAGGGGAATACTTTTATATCACCTGAAAGCACTGAACTCAGTAGAGGGAGAAAGTACTCTACAGCGACTTCCTTCCTTCACTGAGCAGGCATTTATTTAGAAAACAGATCAATCACTCTCAAGACGAAAATGAACCCTGGCCATGGCTACCGGCGTATCCCGCTTACTCTGCCAAGCCGTGATCATGACATTGGCAATTCTACTTCCCTGACGCACCACACGACACTCGGCATAGGTATCCTTAATCTTGGCACTGCGTAGATAATCCAGAGAAAAATCGATAACTTTGGGTACCTTGGGCTCATCCATAAACAGCATCAGATGCATGGCGGCGGACATTTCCATAAACCCACCAATGACACCACCATGAACGGCTGGTAAAACCGGGTTACCAATATTTTCATCATTGGCCGGCAGAATGAACAGCGCATCGTCCCCTAATGACTGGCATTTCATACCTATTTTACGGGCGTAGGGAATCAGCTCGGTCAGTTGACTGTAGTCTTTGGTTGATCTGGCTTCCAACAGGGAGTTTTTAAATTTCGGCAATATTTTCGTCACAGTCACAACCCCATCTCTTTTGCCAGATCACTCAGCTTTTTGCCCATTCTCATAAAAGTACCCACCCCATGAGCAAAAGGTTTATCCCTGTCACTCTGGTAGCAGATACCACGAGTAAAGATAATCGACTGAGTCACCTGATAAGCTTCTGCTGCACACCTGACTGGCTCGAAGGGATCAGGCAGCCCCAGATAGTCCAGCCGAAGATCCAGAGTCGGGCAGGTTTCAAACCCTTCAACAGACATACAGGCCGCCATACCACAAGTGGAGTCCATCAAGGTTGTAATAGAGCCTGAATGAATAATACCACTGCCAGGGTTGGCCTCGAGGTCTTCAGAAAAGGGCATGTTAACGATAACACTGCCACTTTCAACTTCCTCAACATACATGCCCAATATACGACAGTGCGGTATCGCCCCGAGAAACAGCGAGGCGGCTGATTTCATTTGTTCGTCAGAGATCATTGTCATACAGCTTATTGTTATTAATGAGTAGAACTATAACTGGTTTCAAACATTTGTTTAAATAATTTTCAGTAAGACAAGTCCAATCAGGAACTCCCAGGCAAATACGGCATCCAATAGTCTCAGGAATAGAATTATTAAGGACTTTTCTATGAATCCCAGCCGCACTTTGCTTCACACTCTTCTACCAGCTATTGCCCTGGCAATATCTCTGGCAGCAGCATCTGATGAAGAGATACAAGACATACCGTTAGCTGTATCACCAAAATCTCTCGAAATACTACTTAATGAAGGCAACCACCTTTCATTTATTGGGGAACTGGAACTATTGGTTGTGCTTGAAACACTTGGTTTAGATGTCTACGACACAGATAAAAAAGAGGAAGGTGAAATACTGTTCTTCGCTATCGAACAAAAGAAAATGGAAGCCGTTCATTTACTGATGCAAGATTATATAGATGAACACCCGAACAGAGACCTTACCCGTCTTCGCTCAAGAGAAGGAAGAAACCTGACTGAAGCTCTCACAACCTACGCATCCAATGAGATCAAAACAGCCATGCTGCTCAAGCACTATCGGTTGATTGAATCGCCAGAAGATATAAAGGACAAATCGAGCATTGCCTATATGATTCTGAGCAACGATAAGGATTTTGCTAAAAAGCAATGAGGGCAGCAAAGCCACCCTCAGAAAGCTTTAAAACTTAAACCAGAATGGTCAACATACGACGCAGAGGTTCAGCAGCACCCCAAAGCAACTGGTCTCCGACAGTAAAGGCAGAGATATACTCAGGCCCCATGCTCAGCTTGCGAACACGACCTACAGGTACGGTCAGTTTGCCGGTCACTGCCGCAGGTGTCAGATCATTCATGCTGGCATCACGATCGTTAGCAACAAACTGAGTCCAGTCACTGGAGCTACCAATGATACGTTCGATCTCTGCCAGAGGAATGTCTTTCTTCAGTTTGATGGTCAGCGCCTGACTGTGACAGCGCATGGCACCAACACGAACACAGACACCATCAACTGGCACTACATCGTCGCCTGACAGACCAAGAATCTTGTTGGACTCAACTTCAGCCTTCCACTCTTCACGACTCTGGCCGTTTTCCAGTTGGCTGTCGATGTAAGGAATCAGACTGCCTGCCAGCGGTACGCCAAACTCGCTTTGTGGCAGATCAGAGCTGCGCAGCAGATCAGACGTCTTACGATCAATATTCAGAATGGCACTGGCCGGATCAGCCAGTTCTTCGGCAACATTGTCACGAATCACACCCATCTGGGTGATCAGTTCACGCATGTTACGTGCACCGGAACCGGAGGCTGCCTGATAGGTCATGGCACTGACCCATTCCACCAGCCCTTCACGATACAGGCCACCAATCGCCATCAACATCAGACTGACGGTACAGTTACCACCGATAAAGTTTTTGGTTCCGTTGGCTATAGCCTGGTCAATCACTTCACGATTGACCGGATCCAGAACAATCACACTGTCGTCATTCATTCGCAGTGAAGACGCTGCATCCACCCAGTAGCCGTTCCAGCCACTTTCACGCAGAGGACCAATGACTTTCTTGGTGTAATCGCCACCCTGACAGGAAATAACGATGTCCATCTCTGCCAGTGATTCGACAGAAAAAGCATCCTGCAAAGGATTAACCGGTCTGCCAACATCAGGACCCGGCTGACCATGCTGTGAGGTAGTGAAGAACACCGGATCAATGCCAGCAAAATCGTTCTCTTCACGCATTCTTTCCATCAGCACAGAACCCACCATTCCGCGCCAACCGACAAAACCTACTTTTTTCATCTTACCTTTCCTTATGCCTGAAGACTTCTTACTACGGCATCACCCATGTCAGACGTATTGACTAATGTGCAACCTTCGGACGCAATATCGCCGGTTCGCAACCCCTGATCCAGCACATCACTGACCGCCTTTTCGATAGCATCCGCCGCTTCAATTTCAGCCAGAGAGTAACGCAGCAACATAGCCAGAGAGAGAATCTGTGCCAGCGGATTTGCTTTACCTTCGCCGGCAATATCCGGTGCAGAACCGTGGACCGGCTCATACATACCCTGATTTGCTTCGTTCAAAGACGCCGATGGCAGCATACCAATGGAACCAGTCAGCATCGCCGCGCAGTCACTGAGAATGTCTCCGAACATATTACCGGTCACAAGTACGTCGAACTGCTTTGGCGCACGAACCAGCTGCATGGCTGCGTTATCTACATACATATGACTGAGTTCAACATCGGAGTAATCCTTCGCACCCATTTCAGTAACCAGCTCACGCCAGAGAGCCGTTACTTCCAAAACGTTGGATTTATCAACAGACGTCAGTTGACCACCACGTTTCTGAGCGGCTTCAAAAGCCACCTTAGCAATACGCTTGATTTCAGATTCACGGTAAACGTAGGAGTTGTAACCTTCACGCTCACCATTTTCCAGCGTACGAACGCCTCGCGGCTCACCGAAATAGATGCCTCCAGTCAGCTCACGAACAATCAGTATATCCAGACCGGCCACCAGCTCATGCTTCAGACTGGAAGCTTCAGCCAGCTGAGGAAACAGCATGGCGGGACGCAGATTAGCGAACAGTCCCATTTCCGAGCGCAGTTTTAACAGGCCACGTTCTGGACGGTTCATCATTGGCTGGTCGTCCCACTTAGGACCACCCACAGCTCCAAATAAAATACCATCAGATTTCCTGGCAACGGCCAGCACTTCATCGGTCAGAGGCACGCCATGGGCATCAAGGGAAGCTCCACCCACCAGACCTTCACTGATTTCAATATCGAGATTGAACTTCTGTTTGATAACATCCAGAACCTTCAGTGCTTCAGTAATAATCTCAGGACCGATACCGTCGCCTGGCAGGCATAAAATCTGTTTGCTCACTTCCCTTTACCTCTGTTTATTTAAGTGTACGGACACTTGTAATCGAATATTTAATCGTCATGCGTCCGTGTACTTAGTCTTTTATTTTTTTACTGAACCGCACCAAACAGCCATGGGCTGCTGGCTTTATGGCCTTTTTCAAACTCTTTGATCGCATCTGCGTTCTGCAGTGTCAGACCAATATCGTCCAGACCATTAACCAGACAGTGACGTCTGAAATCATCAATAGAGAACTTCAGCTCTTTACCTGATGGCGAAGTAATCACTTCTTTTTCGAGGTCAACGGTCAGCTGATAACCCTGCTCAGTTTCAACTTCGTTAAACAGCTGATCCACTTCTGCTTCAGACAGAGTGATGGGCAAAATACCGTTCTTGAAACAGTTGTTGTAGAAAATATCTGCAAAGCTTGGCGCAACCACACAACGAAAGCCAAAATCGTCCAATGCCCAGGGAGCGTGTTCTCGACTGGAACCACAACCAAAATTCTGTCGAGCCAGTAATACGGAAGCGCCTTTATAACGAGCCTGATTCAATACAAACTCTTTATTCAGGGGACGGTTTGAACAGTCCTGACCTGGCTGTCCTTCGTCCAGATAGCGCAGTTCATCAAACAGGTTCGGGCCAAAGCCACTGCGTTTGATGGATTTCAGAAACTGCTTGGGAATGATCATGTCGGTGTCGACATTGGCACGATCCAATGGAGCGACCAAACCGGTATGTACAGTAAATGCTCTCATTATTGCGCTCCTGCCATCATTTCCCGAACATCAACAAAGTGGCCTTTCACCGCTGCAGCGGCTGCCATCGCCGGACTCACCAGATGAGTTCGACCACCAAAGCCCTGACGACCTTCAAAGTTACGGTTTGAAGTGGAAGCACAGTGTTCGCCATTACCCAGCTTGTCAGCGTTCATCGCCAGACACATGGAGCAACCTGGTTCACGCCATTGCAGGCCTGCAGCAATAAATATGTCGTGCAGACCCTCTGCTTCTGCCTGCTCTTTCACCAAGCCGGAACCGGGAACCACCAGCGCTTCTTTAACAGAGTCAGCGACCTTGCGACCTTTAACGACAGATGCCGCTTCACGCAGGTCTTCAATACGGGAGTTGGTGCAGGAACCGATAAAGACACGATCCACAGGAATATCGGTAATCGGTTGACCGCCATTCAACCCCATATATTCCAGCGCGCGGGCATAACCTTCCTGCTGGGTTTCATCAACACCATCGGCAGGTGTTGGCACATGAGCGTCTATCGGCAAGACCATTTCCGGAGAAGTACCCCATGTTACTTGCGGCTTGATCTCTTCACCGTTCAGCACAACCACTTCATCAAATACGGCATCATCGTCGGAATGCAGGTCAGACCATGCGGCTACAGCCTTCTCCCAGAGATCAGCCTGAGGCGCAAAAGGACGACCTTTTACGTAATCAAGAGTGGTCTGATCGACCGCTACCATGCCAGCACGGGCACCGGCTTCAATGGCCATATTGCAGACCGTCATGCGGCCTTCCATGGTCATATCACGGAACACCTGACCACCAAATTCAAGCGCACAGCCGTTACCGCCAGCGGTGCCAATCTTGCCGATAATGGCAAGTACAACGTCTTTAGGTGTTACGCCAAGACCCAGCTTGCCATCAACACGCACCAGCAGGTTTTTCATTTTCTTGGCAACCAGACACTGGGTCGCCATCACATGCTCAACTTCTGACGTGCCAATACCGTGCGCCAGTGCGCCAAAAGCACCATGGGTAGATGTGTGAGAATCACCACATACAACCGTCATACCCGGTAGGGTTGCGCCCTGCTCCGGACCAACGACGTGTACAATACCCTGTCGCTTGTCCTGCATATCAAACTGAACAATGCCGAAGTCATTGCAGTTATCATCCAGTGTTTTTACCTGAATCTTTGAGATGGGATCTTCAATACCTTCAATGCCTGACTCACGTTCATTACTGGTGGTCGGTACATTGTGGTCTGGTGTCGCGAGATTGGCATCGATACGCCATGGCTGTCGCCCAGCCAGTCGCAGGCCTTCAAAAGCCTGTGGGGAAGTCACTTCATGGAGTAGCTGACGGTCGATATAGATCAATGCTGAACCGTCATCACGCTGTTGAACAAGGTGGTTATCCCACAACTTGTCGTAAAGAGTCTTGCCTGCCATTCCGTTAATCCCTCATCAACTGCGGCGTCTTTCAAAGCACCTGCTCAAGGCTGCTATTGAAAGTTTTTGCTCAGGGCTGTGATCAGCCTCTGGCTATTTTTTATTCTTTCTCGAGAGTCATTCAGAGGCTCTATCTCAAACCTTTCAGTGCTCTTCTGATTGCTCTACTGTCTATATGCTGCATCCTAGCGCTGAACATCGAATTACTCAAATTCATCTTTTTTATGCTATTAATAACAATTAGGAATACATTCTCTCAATTATTGTTCGAGCTCCCTGATTTATGGACATTCCCAGCCTCAATGCGTTTCTGGCCGTTGCTGAAACCGGCTCCTTTTCTCTGGCCGCAGAACGGCTGCATCTAACTCAGCCTGCTGTCAGCAAACGCATAGCCACTCTGGAGTCACAACTGGACAGCCAGCTGTTCGACCGTATTGGCCGACAGGTCAGTCTCAGTGAGCCGGGCAGAATCCTGTTACCCAAAGCCAGAGAAATGTTGTCCTTAATGAAGGATACACGACAAGAAATTAACAACTTAAGGACACAGGTCAAAGGTTCGCTCTCTATGGCCACCAGCCACCATATTGGTTTGCGAAAACTGCCGACGATTCTGAAAGAGTATTCACGACGTTATCCACAGGTTCGACTGGATATTCACTTTGTCGATTCCGAAGCCGCTTACGAAATGATTCATCATGGTGAGATTGAACTGGGAGTTATTACTCTTTCACCAGAAGAAAGAGAGAAGTTTAATGCTGAGCTGATCTGGGAGGACCCCCTGGTATTTATGGCAGCTAACGATCACCCGCTTGCTGGCAAAAAGTCCATCACGACAAAACAGCTGAGCAAGCATCAGGCAATATTGCCAGGCTCCAACACCTTCACTTACACACTGGTTAAGGAACTTTTTGAACAGGAAGGCTTGGAACTGCATACCGCCATGTCGTCGAACTATCTGGAGACTATACGAATGCTGGCATCCATCGGATTAGCCTGGACCATTCTGCCAAAATCTATGCTGGGAGATGATCTTGTGGAGCTTGATACTCTTTGCCGCCCACCGGTTCGTATGTTGGGTCACATTACTCACCGGGAGCGGACGCTTTCCAATGCCGCCAAAGCTTTTCTTGAGCTGCTGACGGAACCTCAATAGTGGCTAGCACTGTTGCACCGTTGCAGCCATATGAATATTAACTCTGATCGTATTTTATTGTTCATCCGGTACGAATAAATTTGGGAACTTACTTGCCTCCGCTTTTAGTCCATACTTTATGGTCACCTGCCTATATATATTTTCCAGAACATCTCTTGATAAGGCTTGATGCCCAGAGTCAACAAGGCTTTGACTCACTTCTTCAACCCATTGAGCTGCGCAAGCAATGTGCAGTATCGATACACTGCTACCCCGCTCACTGGCTGTTTTTTCCTGAAGCGCGTTTACTGCATATGATGTCGATAAGACTAATTCCCCTACTTCTGTTTTTGCCATATCAACAGCAGAGTGGTTTTCCAACGAGGATGCTACAAACAAAGTCAGCGCATCACTGAATTTTTTTTCTTCACTAAAGGTTGGTAAGACATAGCGCTCATGTTTCGCGTACCTGACACTGCTGAATACGCTATCCAGCATTTTTTTATTTCCCTCTGGATCATTGAAGGCTAGAGCACTGAACCCTCCCTTTCCTCTGAGACAGCATTCAAATTCACCCGTTATTTTATTCTCAAGCCGGCAGGAACCAATTTTTATACTTGCAGTGAACACATCGTTTAACAACAGAGCTCCAGTAGAATAGTTCTCCTCTCCTATAGGGTTAATAGCTGTACTTCCCAGGCGCAGAACAAAAACAGGGTAAGGTCTGGTATGGATATAGAACTCGAGAGGTGGGTTACCGAACGTAGGAATAAATACAAGCTGCTGTTCAAGAGCCAAATGCAGATTCCAAAGCTCATACGGTAAACGCTCATACCAGTAACTCAGCTCTTCTGATGTAGAAGGATCCAGGTTGATATCCAGAATTTCAGATAGAGCAAAGCTGTCAAAATAGTAGATTGCAGTCAGGTTCGGAGCATAGTGTACCCTATTGACTTCAAGATATGGCTTGGGAGAAAAGTGTTCTTCCCTGCGCGAAGTCACTTTCATTTTTTTCAATGAACTTTCAGCAATCCCTTCTCGTGAAGGGATTTCAAGCAATCGATTATAAATATAATCTCTGGCAATATTCGCTTTAACCAAAAGCTCAATGGTCGCTCTATAAGGGAAGCCTCTCTCTCTTTGCTCCAGCAGCCGTTTTTCTACTGCTGACAAAACAGTTTGTTCTTCATAATTAATATTACTGTAGCCGGACATTTTCTTCACAATATCCAGCATATTTGACACTACAGCTTCCAGCTCCGGCATGGAAAACTGCTCACCCTCATTTTTTCGCCGTTCCACAAGATCTTTAGATAGCTGATACCCTTCTCTTGTTTCCAGAGTCTTGATACTTTTTTCCTGATACCAACAACCAGGATTACTGAGATCACCGGATAGAGGATGTGAGTCAGAACACGCTTCTGAAAACATTTCTGAAAACACTGTTGTGCTGAAAGAAAATAGTAAAAGAACAAAAGAAATTGTTATTTTAATTTTCAATATCGAGTATTTTTTCATATTTATTAATACCATCTTATGTAATGCCGTCTGAATAAGACTGATGGTACAGATCAAAATTCAAACTATTGTAAAGCAGTCCAATTGCACGTTGAATCACTGTCAAACCTGACAGTGATTCATAATCGTTTTTGTTGTTTTTAAATTCATTCGAAAGCCCGCTCTCAGGCAATCCAACAGACTTTCAGTAGTGACTAACGTCCTTGTTCAGTTGCAACATATGAGCATATAACCTGAAGATGCTTTATTGATCATCAGGTGTAAATAAACTCGGAAAATTACCTGCTGCCGTTTTTAATCCGAACTTTATGGTCACCCGTCTATATATATCTTCCAGAACATCTCCTGGTAAAGCTTGATACCCGGAATCAACGAGGCTCTTACTCACCTCTTCAACCCATTGAGCTGCGCAAGCAATATACAATCTCGATACAATGCCCCCCCGCTCACTGACTGTTTCTTTCTGGGGTGAGTTCACTGCATCGAATGCCGACAAGACTACCTCTCCGACTCCTGCTTGTGTCATATCGACAGCAGATTGTTTATCCAACGAGGATGATACAAACAAAGTCAGCGCATCACTGAATATTTTTTCTTCATTAAAGGCAGGTGGAACGTATTGCTCATTTTTCGCGTACCTGACACTGCTGAAAATGCTATCGAGTATGATTTTATTTCTCTCTGGATCACTGAACGTTAAAATACGCGACTTATTTTTCCCGTGACAATATACAAGTTCACCCGTCATTTTAATCTCGAGCCGACAGGATCCAGTTTTTATACTTGCAGAGTAAACATCGAGTAATAACAGAGCGCCTGTAGAATAGTTATGCTTTCCAATAGAATTTATAACTGAATGCCCCAGGCGAAGAGGAAAAACAGGGTAGAGTGCTGCATGAATATAGAACTCAGGAGGGGGGTTATCGAATGTAGGGATAAATACAATCTGCTGCTCAAGTGCTAGATGCAGATTCCAAAGTTCATACGGAAGACGTTCATACCAGCGGCTCGACTCTTCTACCGTAGAAGGATTCAGGTTGATATCCATAATTTCAGATACAGTGAAGCTGTCAAAATAGTAGATTGCAGTCAAGTTTGGAGCATACTGCACGCCATTAACTTCAAGATATTGCTTTGGAGAAAAGTGCTCTTCCAAGCGTAAGGTCACTTTCATTCTTTTCAATGAACCGTCAATGATTCCTTTTCGTGAGGGGATTTCAAGCAATCGATTGTAAATATAATCTCTAACAATATTCGCTTTAACCAAAAGTTCAACGGTCGCTCTGTAAGGGAAACCTCTCTCTTTTTGCTCCAGCAGTCGTTTTTCCACTGTTGACAAGACAGACTGTTCTTCATTGTTAATATGACTGTAGAGGGACATTTTCTTAACAATATTCAACATATTTGACACAACAGCCTCCAGCTCCGGCATGGAAAACTGTTCACCCTCGCTTTTTCGCCGCTCCACAAGGTTTTCAGATATTTGATACCCTTCTCTTGTTTCCAAAAGCTTGATACTTTTTTCCTGGTGCCAACAATCAGGTTTATCAAAATCATCGGATAGAAGACGTGAGTCAGAACACTCTTCTGCAAACACTGATGTGCTGAAGAGAAATAATGAAAGAACGAATGAAGTTATTATTTTAATTTTCAATAGCGATTGTTTATTCATATTTATTAATACCACCTTGTATGGCAATGTCTGAATAAGACTGAAGGTACGGATCAAAGTTCAGATTGCTGAAAAACAGTTCAACTGCAAACCGGAAAACAGTCATACCTGACAATGATTCATGCTTGATCCTGACGTTTAGAGTCGTACGAAAGCTCATCTTCAAAGATTTCAGAGTTATCTTTGAACCAGAAGGCAATAATTATTTTTCTAAAATACATCGATACAACTTTAATTGTTAAATATAAACCTCAATTCAGATTAGCAACATGAGAGCCTTAACTACTCTAGACTGCACTAACATGATGCGCTAATTGGATGTTGAGCAATCTGGCTATTTTAAACATCTTCCTGTTCTGAGCCTCCCTCTGAGTTTTATTTGCACTGAAGGCCGATTGAATGGAACAGGAAAAAGCGAACAAGAGTCACATGATAAGACAGGGCGAAAGAATAAGAAAAATGATGCCAATAATTTAAAGAACTTACCAAATACTATATACGGTTCAGAAACCATTGAACTCTATAACAGCCCGCTGAAGACTTTCTTGCTGCAAACCCCTCATTTTTCCTTAAAGTTTTTCTTACCATTAGTAAACACCCTGCTATCTCAAAGGTTCAGAGCACAGTCGGAGTTCTCCCTTTTCAATGATCTACACTTAAAATTCGACGCCTTGACTTACACATATTTATGCCAAAACTTACGATTGGAACAACACCTCATCAATCAGGACCTTCTGTAGATAATCAACCGTTGACGGAAAAGGCATCAACTGCCAAGTATCATGGAGGCCACAAAATTGAGCGGTGTGATTTACCAAAGCAAATCCCTACTGAAGAAGCAACAAAGACGTATCTACAGTCATTCAAACACGCTCGGGCTATTACATCGATTCCAGCAGATACGAGCTCACGGCATATTCCCCCTCATCCAAAACAGACAGTACCTCGATCAGAAGCTCGACTGGAGATGTACATCTATGACGGACATGCATCCTTTGAACTAACCAAAACAGACAACTCTCGCATAACGGCTGGTTTCTACCCTGCCTCTACTACATCATTAGTAACCGGCGAAGGTCGCATTGAAAAAGAATCTTACCGGGCTGAAGCTGAAGATGGCGGCTGGCCGCTTGTCAGAATATCACTTACCAATGAACAAGCTGATAATGCTCATGAGAAATTCAGTCAATATTTAGATTGGTGTACAACAGGAGACGAACGTTGCTACTACAACCCGATCACCCATAATTGTGTGGATTTTGTTCAGGATATCTATCAGTCGGCAGAACAGGGTGGCCACTGGCTCAGCCACTTCAATAATGACCAAATGACAAAATATGGAGGAATCGCAAACGGCTTTATAGCCATGACCAATAAACCCTACGAGCTCGATGACACGGTGAGCGATCGGATGCAATCCTGGACCAGGAACCGTACACAAGGCCTATTACAGGATCCTCATACTGAAATCAGCAGTAACATTATGTTGGTCGGAGTTCTTATCGGTGCTGCTGGCGGTTTATACTCTGGGTGTAAGTCCCTGATGACTTATGCGGGTAAAACTATTGCCAGCTATACACATCAGCAGCACCCAGAATTCAGCTCAGAAGAAATGCATGAATTTATCGAAAAAGGAATGCTTGGTTTAAAAAAGGTCAGCCGTTCAATTGAATATTTGCTCGACTATTCAGGAGATGAAACATGCTACCTGGAATTAAGAAATCAAGTAATAGGCATCAGTGTAAATCTGGATGAACAACTGGGTGAACTGGAACAAAGTATTAAACTTTCCAGTACATCGAAAAGCTCCACACTCAAAATGGAGGAGATTATAAAAAAAATTGACTATCTATCAGAAAAGTACCTCCGGTTAAGTGAAACAATAGAAAAAAGACCTGCCGAAATTATTGGCAAAGAAATCAGAGGAAGTCTGGAAAAGACAAGAGCTGCGTTGAATACTGTACTGGATCATCTCTCCTGTTATAGGCAACTGACCCATTTGCCATAACATCACACATTGCTCCTTACATCATGTAATACTTGGTTAGTTGAACGAGCACAAAAAATGTCCCGGGAATCACCTACCTGACAAAATATCCTGCAAATACTGGCTTCATTGTTCTACGTACGTATTTATGGCTATAATCCGCATCACAGCACCCACCAGCCATGGGCGCATGAAGCTTCAACCTGATATTTCAGGTTGATAAACCTTCAAAGCGTTATGGGTAAAACAAGTAACAATAATTCAGAAGCGCTCACTGCTTCAGTGACGCCAAAACCAATCAACGGGCTTAGAAGCTCCCGGGGGATAACAGCTTGAAACCGGTCAAAGTAGGAATATGTGGCCTGGGTACCGTCGGCAGCGGTACATTCAACGTACTGACTCGCAATGCAGAAAGTATTGCTGCTCGCACCGGACGCCCGATTATTATTGAACATATTGGTGCCCGCAGAGACAACCCTGCCTGCAACACTGGTAGCACAAAAGTATCTCGCGATATTTTTGATGTAGCCCGTGATCCTGAAGTCGATATTCTGGTCGAAACCATTGGTGGCTACGACGTTGCCAAAGAGCTGATCCTTACCGCTATCGAAAATGGCAAGCATATTGTAACTGCTAACAAGGCTTTGATTGCCGAGCACGGTAACGAGATTTTTCAGGCCGCTCACGATAAAAATGTAATTGTCGCCTATGAAGCGGCTGTTGCCGGTGGTATTCCGGTAATCAAGTGTCTGCGTGAAGGTTTGTCTGGTAACAGCGTGAACTGGCTGGCTGGCATTATAAACGGTACTGGCAACTTTATTCTGACCGAAATGGGCGATAAGAATCGTCCATTCGAAGACGTTCTGAAAGAAGCTCAGGAACTGGGTTACGCGGAAGCGGACCCAACCTTTGACGTTGAAGGCATCGATGCCTGCCATAAGCTGACCATTATGGCGTCCATTGCCTTTGGTATTCCCCTGCAGTTCAACAAGGCTTATACCGAGGGCATCAGCAAGGTAACCCCTGCCGATATTCAATACGCCGAGGAACTGGGCTATCGCATCAAACACCTGGGTATTGCCCGTCAGGCAGACAACGGCGTTGAACTGCGTGTGCACCCAACCCTGATTCCTGCAAGTCGGCCAATGGCCAATATCAATGGCGTACTGAATGCAGTTGTTATCAATGCCGATGCCGTGGGCGAAACCATGCAGGTGGGTCCAGGTGCCGGTGCGGAACCAACCGCGTCTTCTGTGATTGCAGATATTGTTGATATTGCCAGAGCAATCAATGCTCCAGCTACAGCACCTCAACCTTTGGGCTTTGGTTCTTCGAGCCTGAAAGATACGCAGGTTCTGTCTATTGACGAGACTCACTCTCCCGTTTACCTGCGTATTCATGCAGACGACCATCCCGGCGTAATGAATGCCATTACCCGCATTCTGTCTGATAAAGGCATTAATATTGATGCTATGACTCAGAAAGCGGCTCGTGAAAGCGATGGTTTTGCTGACATCGTTATTCTGACCCAGAGCACTCAGGAAGCCGTGGTTAATCAGGCTCTGACCGCTATTGAAAGTCTCGATGATGTACAGACACCGGTTACCCGCATTCGCGTCGAGACTATGGCTTAGTAAAAGCTATGCCTTAGTAAATGCGATGTCTTAGTAAAAGCTCTGGCTTAATCGAGGCTATGGGTTAATCGAGAGAATGGCCTAAGGCCAACCGCTATTTTTGAAGGCCTGAACAGGCCTTCAAACCTGATTTTCAGCTGTTATTAATGGATAGACTCGTGAAATACATCAGTACCCGTGGACAGGGTGGCGAGAAAGGTTTTAAGGATGTTCTGCTGGCCGGTCTGGCAGAAGATGGCGGCCTTTATGTACCTAAAGAATTGCCACAGTTCAGCGCCGAAAAAATCTCATCACTGCGCAGCCTTCCCTACAACGAGCTGGCTTTTGAAGTCATCAAACCATTTGTGAATGGCGAAATAGAAGACAGTATTCTTAAAGGCTTGATTGACGACAGTTATGCGTCTTTCGCACACACAGCCGTCGCTCCGATGACACAGATTGGCCACAACGAATGGATTATGGAACTGTTCCATGGCCCAACTCTTGCCTTTAAAGATTTTGCCCTGCAATTGCTGG
Source organism: Endozoicomonas sp. OPT23 (assembly GCF_009653635.1). Classification (GTDB taxonomy): domain Bacteria; phylum Pseudomonadota; class Gammaproteobacteria; order Pseudomonadales; family Endozoicomonadaceae; genus Endozoicomonas_A. The sequence continues at coordinate 423,246 of NZ_PPFD01000007.1, forward strand.
GACGACTGCTGAACCATGTTCTGACCGAACGCGGTGAGCGAGCCATTGTATTAGGAGCGACTTCCGGCGATACCGGCTCTGCCGCTATTGAAGGTTGCCGTCACAGTGATGCGCTGGATATCTTTATTCTGCACCCTTACCAGCGGGTATCAGAAGTACAGCGTCGCCAGATGACCAGCGTGCTGGACGACAACGTCAACAACATTGCCATTCATGGCAACTTTGATGACTGTCAGTCTATGGTGAAAGAGTCTTTTGCTGACCAATCCTTCCTGCCGGAAAATACTCGTCTGGTCGCTGTAAACTCCATCAACTGGGCTCGCATCATGGCTCAGGTGGTTTACTACTTCCACGCAGCCCTTCAAGTGGGTGCACCTGATCGTGAAGTGGCTTTCTCGGTACCTACCGGTAACTTCGGTGATATCTTCGCCGGTTATATTGCCAAAGGTATGGGTCTGCCAGTGGGCAAACTGGTGGTAGCCACTAACACTAACGATATTCTGCATCGTTTCTTTAAGGACAATGACTATCGTAAGCAAGAGCTGAAGCACACGCTGTCACCGAGCATGGACATCATGGTTTCCAGCAACTTTGAGCGTCTGCTGTTTGATATGCAGAACCGTGACGGAGCGGCACTGGCCAGCCTGATGGACAGCTTCCAGCAAACAGGAACTCTGTCAGTCAGTGATTCTGCATGGGACGATATTAAAGTACTGTTCAACAGCAGTCGTACAGACAACGAAAGCACCTGTAGCGCCATCAAAGAGTTGTTCGACAGAACGGGATATCTGGCCGACCCTCACACTATTACCGGTGTTCGTGCTCTGGCTGAAGTGGATATTCCTGAAGAGATGCCAAAGGTTGTACTCTCTACAGCACATCCGGTGAAATTTGGTGAAGCCATTGAGAAAGCAGGCCTGGAAACACCGGCCCTGCCTCACCATATGGCAGATCTGATGGAACGTGAAGAGCGTTACTCAGTGCTTGAGAATGACCTGAAGAAGCTGCATGGCTTTATTCAGGAACACTCAAAGCACAGTTAATCTGATCAGGTATGAATAACCCGGAACAGGCGTTATTCATACCTTTACTTCAGCTGACAGATTGCAACATGCGGTGCAGCTCATCTTTAAGACGTACCCTGCGCAGCTTATATTCTTCTTCTACATGGCTGGTTACCGGGGTGACTTCGCTTTCCATGTTTTCAATATCGCGAGTCAGGTCGTGATAGGCATCAAACAGACGACGGAAATGACGGTCGTTGATTTTCAGGTCGTGAATCTGGTCTTTGTACTGTGGTAATTCGTGCAGCAAATCATGGTGTTCAGTCAGCATAGTAGCGGCTCTCCGTTCGTTGTTGTTTTAATTTCCTGTACTCAGATTACAACACTGCCTAGCCGCAACCATGATCTATATCAGTACTCGCTGACTTACTCATCAAACTCTTTTTCAGTAGCTGCAACTCACAGCCTCTTTATTATTCTTCTTTCAAACAATGGCCTTTGACCAGACTGCCAGTTCATTGCCACCCGGCTCGACAAAGTGAAAACGACAACCGCCGGGAAAATCAAATATACCCCGAACAACTTCACCGCCCGCTTCCTGCACTTTCTTTTCAGTCGCCTTGATATCTTCACTGTAAAAGACCAGCAAAGCGCCCCCTGCTTCAGCACGCATAACCTGTTCTGATGCAAAGAACCCTCCGTCTAGTCCATAACCTGAAAATGCAGAATAGTCGGGACCATAATCAACAAAGTCCCAACCGAAGGCTTTAACAAAAAAACGTTTGCTGGCAACAAGATCCCGGGTAGCAAATTCTACATAGTTGAGCTTCTCGTGTTTATTCATCACTCACTCCGACAAGGTATTACTGGTTAACAATCAATAGAAACAAATATCAATAGGAACACTCGTCAATACTGACCGTGATGCCAGATAATGTAAAAGCTGCTTTATTACTATTACCCCTCAACCAAACCATTATCCAGTGCATAACGAATCAGGCCGGCCGATGTCGTAATCTCAAGCTTCTTTTTAATGTTCTGTTTATGCGCTTCAACGGTTCGAACGGAAAGATCCAGTCGCCGGGCAATATCTTTGTTGCACAGACCTTCAGCAATCAGTTTTAATACGGTTTCTTCCCGCTTGCTGATTTTGACAGCCGCCTCTTCCTGCTGTTGTCCCATCTGTGAAAACAGAATACTGGAGGCCCCGGAACTGAAATAGGTGCCACGTTTATGCACCGTTTGAATCGCCAGCACCAGCTCTTCTGCAGCAACATCTTTCAGCACATAGCCTGACACGCCAGACTGTACCATTTTCATGATGTATTCACGGTCTTCGTGCATGGACAGAATCAACACCCGAACATCCGGCTGCTGCTGTTTAAAGAGTTCAGCCGCTTCCAGTCCATTCATGACCGGCATGGAAATGTCCATCATGACCACGTCCGGTTTTATTTCACTGGCAAGGTTTAACGCTTCCTGGCCATTACTAACGTCGCCGACAATCCTGATTCCGTCTTCACCATCAAGGCTGGCTCTCAGCCCTTCACGAACCATCGGATGGTCGTCAGCCAGCAGTACTCGTATCTCATTCATCATTACTATTCACTTGTCAGAGCCAGGTTCAGTACAGTACGAATTCTTGTACCCGTCATTGAGCTGGTATAAAGATCAAAACTACCACCCAATAATTCAGCCCGTTCCCTCATATTGGATAACCCAATTCCTTTTGAGTCGATCAGTTCATCAAAACCCACACCATCATCATGCAGCTCAAGGTAAACATGATTGCGGTCCTGCCAGAGCTTCAATGAAACCGTGGCGGCACCCGCATGTTTCTCAATATTCGTCAGAGCTTCCTGAACAATTCGGTACAGGGTGATTTCGATGGTATCCGGCAGATGGTAATCAGGCAGACGGATATCCGACTTAACCTGAACATCACTCCGTTCGGTAAGTTCGGTCATCAAGGTATCCAGAGCAGCTCTCAAGCCCAGATCGTCGAGCAATATCGGTCTCAGATCGTGAGAAACACGACGCACCTCTTGTATTGCCATATCCAGCATCTCGGCCGCTTTCCCCAGATGCTCTTTGGCCAGCGGTTCGTTATTCCACTTTTTATGAACCAGATTAATTCTCAGTTTAATCGATACCATGAGTTGATTAATGCCGTCGTGCAACTCTCTGGCAAACTGTCGCCTTTGTGTCACTTGCACTTGCAGAGAGCGGTGAGCCATCTCCTGAAGCCTTCGCTCAGACTGGTTGCTTTCATGCACGTTAATGGCCAGGCCAATTAGAATAATGATGATAATGGTGCCTGAAAGAATCATCAGCACGGTAAAGAAGGTGCCACGAATATTCTGATTCACTTCCTTACGAATTTTTTCGACTTCTTCCGTAACATCATCAAGATAAAGGCCGGTACCAATCATCCAGTTAAAGTGAGGGATATTCATCACATAACTGAGCTTGTCTTCCTGATCACGAACCGAGGGTTTCACCCATTTATACCGACTAAAACCACCACCTTCAGCAGCTTTTTCCAATAAATCCTTGATCAGAGGTGTACCGTCACTGTCAGTAATATCCATCAAATTCTGACCGACCAGCTCCGGCTGTGGCGGGTGGACTACATTGACACCGTCCTGTCGATAAGCAAAAAAGTAGCCGTCGGTGTCATAGCGAAGATTATGAAGAATGGTTTTTACTTTCTCTTCAACCTTTTCCTCACTGACACCATGACTCAACCCTGCAATACTGTGTTCGATAGCATGATTGGCAAGGCTCACATAGTCTTTAAGCTGCTGTCGTTTCGAGGCAATCAGATTTTCTTCAAAGGTTTTGATTTCCTGTTCGAACAGATCATGAGCCTGTTTCTGGGTAATCCAGGTAATGGCTGCAGTGGTTAAGATCAGTGGCAAGAGAGCGAGAAGCAGTATCTTGATTTTCAGGCTCACGACGACGTCCTGTGAGTAATCAGCATCCGTGAAATGTGAATATAATGGTACATCGATTTATCCCCTGTGTCTCAACGCAAAAAAAGCGGCGCCAGTTAAACTGAGGCCGCTTTTTTATAACTAACCGGTAAGCTTACCCAGTCAACCCGTAAAACTCAGGGAACAGCAGGATAGAAATCACTACACCTACCTGCATGATAATAAACGGTATCACACCCTTATAAATATCCACCGTTTTAATACCTGGTGGTGCCACCCCTTTCAGATAGAAGAGACTGAAACCAAAGGGTGGCGTCAGGAACGAGGTTTGCAGGTTCATGGCAATCAGAATGGCGAACCAGACTGGCGCGATGCCCAGAGCTTCAGCAACCGGCGCCAGAATCGGCACGATGATAAAACTGATTTCCACGAAATCGATAAAGAAACCCAGAATCAGAATCGCCAGCATGGAGAGCAACAGGAAGCCCATCTGGCCACCCGGCAGGTCAGAGAGAATTTCTTCAACAATGTAGTCGCCACCAGTATAGGTAAAGGCCATAGAGAATGCTGTTGCACCCAACAGGATGGCAAATACCATTGAGGTAACTTTTACCGTTTCCTGAGCGGACTCAAACACCATCTTCCAGCTGAACTGCTTGTAGATGACTGCCAGAAACAGTGCACCAATACCACCCAAAGCAGACGACTCAGTTGGTGTAGCAACACCGGCAAAAATGGAACCCAATACAATCAGAATCAGGGCCAGCGGTGGGATGATCGCTTTCAGAGCAACGATATATTGCTCTTTTCTGCTGGAGACGTCGTCGTCCATTGGCAGCGCTGGCGCCGCTTCAGGCTTGAGAAAGCTGTAAACCAGAATGTAGACTATGTAGATACCTATCAGAATGAAGCCAGGACCTACCGCTGCCTGGAACAGATCGCCTACCGGAATACCCAGTACATCACCGAGAATAATCAGGATAATGGACGGGGGAATAATCTGCCCCAGAGTACCGGACGCACAAATAGTGCCGCAGGCCAGAGACTTGTCGTAATTGTACTTCATCATTACCGGCAGGGAAATCAAACCCATTGCCACAACAGAAGCACCTACTACACCAGTGGACGCAGCCAGCAGCGCGCCTACCAATACGGTAGATATCGCCAGACCACCACGAACACCACCAAACAACTTCGCCATGGATTCCAGCAGCTGCTCTGCCAGACGGGTCTTCTGCAGAACAATACCCATAAAGATAAACAGTGGCACCGCCATCAGCACCACGTTTTCCATGATGCTTTGAATACGGAAGGGCATAAAGGCGAACATGTCCGGACCTTCAGCAAAAACACCGAAGATCAACGCCACACCGCCAAAAATAAAGGCCACCGGAAAGCCGATTAACAGCATCACCAGGGCCACAAAAAACATTACTATACCGATCATGTCGTCAGTCTCCCTGGTTTAGTGTTGAGGTGGCGTGTAATGGACATCGTTATGATGACCACGAAGAACATTGATGCTGCGCAGCATCATGCCAAGACCGCTGATTCCCAGTGAAAAGAAGGTAAAGGGAATAACTGCTTTAATAATCCAGCGATTGGTCAAACCACCCGGGTCACCGGATATTTCTCCCAGCTCCCACGCTTCACGGGCAAAACCAACGCCGTAATAGCCCACCAGCAGCACAAAAGGCAGCAGCAGAAAGACAGAACCAAACAGGTCAATCAGTGCTTTATTTTTCATCGACAGACGTTCGTAGATCAGGTCTACACGAACATGACCGTCTGTTCTTAAAGTGTATGGAACCCCGAGCATGAACATGGCGGCAAACAGATGCCATTCCAGCTCCTGCATGGCAATGGATACGTCGTTAAATACGTAGCGGGCCACTACATCGTAAAAAACATTGAACAGCAGCAGCACAAAAAGAAACGCGGCTATTCGGCCCAGCAAATCGGAAAACCGATGAATGGTGTTTTCCAGCTGCACTAAAAACATCAGCTCACCTCTCGGGGGGACAAAAAAATCTGGAATTAAGCTGAAGCCCTTTCGGGCCTCAGCAACAGGAAGGTAACGCTGTGTTTACTCTGCAGACAGGCTGTTCAGGTAAGCCTTATCAGAGATATCGGTCCAGGCGCGGGCTTTACCCAGATACTCAGCTTGAGAGTCCAGGATTTCCTTAGCCAGTGGATCAGCAGCAGACTTCTCAGCCAGCAGCTCATCGTTAGCGGTGCGCATGGCAGACACTACGTCGGTAGGGAAGGACTTGATCTTGATGTTTGGATATTCAGTCAGGATCTTTTCCAGATTAACTGCAGACTCATGGTAAGACTGGATGTACATGTCGTACGCCGCTGTACGCATGGAAACACGTAGGATTTCCTGCAGGTCTTTTGGCAAACGGTTCCAGCTACGCTTGTTGATCAGGAACTGCAGCTCAGTCGCTGGCTCGTGCCAACCTGTGTAGTAGAAAGGCGCGATCTTGTGGAAGCCCATACGCAGATCAAGAGAAGGACCTACCCATTCCAGTGCATCGATAGTGCGACGCTCCAGAGCTGTGTACAGTTCGCCCGCAGGAATGTTGGTTGGCTTGGCGCCCAGCTTGGCCATAACTTCACCGGCAAAGCCTGGTACACGCATCTTCAGGCCTTTCAGGTCGTCCAGAGATTTGATCTCTTTCTGGAACCAGCCGCCCATCTGGTTACCGGTGTTACCACCCGGGAAACTCATCAGGTTGAACTTGCCGTATACCTTGTTCATCAGTTCCATACCACCGCCGTGATAGAACCAACCGTACTGTTCAGGTGCTGTCATACCGAATGGCATGGTGGTGAAGTACAGAGTGTTAGGTACCTTACCTTTCCAGTAGTAAGAAGCAGAGTGGCCCATGTCATATTGACCTGCGCGCACCATGTCAAAGATACCCAGAGGCGCCTTGTGTTTGTTCTTGGAATCGATAGTGATCTTCAAGCGACCATTGGACATTTCCTCAGCCATCTTAGCCATGTTACGAGGAGCGTCACCAAAGATAGGGAAGTTGGTTGGCCAGGTTTCAGCCATTTTCAGGCGATACACTTTTTCAGCAGCCTGGGCAGAACCTGCCATCATGGCGACACAGGCGGATGCTGCTACCAGAGTTTTAGTCAGTTTCGAGATCATTATTATTGTTCTCACACAACGTCATTTTTGTTTATAGCTGTTTCGCCATGACTGCGAGGTACCAGCCTAAGGCGTTCAATACATTTCCCTGTACATCTCAGGGTTGTACAGTGCGGAACAAATAATGACATCTGGAACAATAGTTCTCTATTCGGGCTCCTGCGGCTTAGTACTCAAATATTACCTAGTACTTTTTACGTAAAAACACCTAAAACCACTCTCCTGCTTGACCTGCTCTATTCTGGCTATCATTAAAACAAGTAAGGACATTAAAGGGATATCCGTCACATGGATAGCGTGACACCGCCCCCCTCACCAAAACCACCATCAAGACTCCAACCAGAGTCTGCTGAAAAGCCGTTAATAAAGAAACAAATTCCTGTCGCCCCCACGAATACAGGTTATGGAGTAAAGATTTCCGAGAAGGACGTTACTCTGTCTACACAAGCAGTATCAGAAACATCGAGCCAGGCTGTATTGTCAGAGAGTTTTCTTATACATGCCCATAAACTGACAGAAAAATACTACCTTAAGCCCTTTCCCAACTGTGTCGAACAACCCTATCAGGTGTCCAGACCCGTTCACGGCGTGCAACATGCTACTCGAGGGGCTTTCCATGTTCTTCATCTACTGGCACTGCACAAGGAGTGGGGAAACCCTCATGCCAGAAGCCTGACTGCTTCAGACATCAGAAACCTGATAATTGCCTTCATTCTTCATGACTCTGGCCGTGAGGGAGACGCGGAAGATAAGCCGGAATGGGAAGCTCAAAGTGCACTGAACTGTTTCAATGAACTTATGGCCATGGGGGTTGATGAAACAACCGCATTAATGCTGTCTGATTGCATCGTGATGAAGGATTCCCCAGATGAATTCAAACAATACTGGGGGGAGAAGGCGGATTTCTTCCGCTGCCTGATTCATGATGCGGATACCCTGGAGGTTATTCGGGCACGAAGGCACTTCGACCTTAACTTCCTCGAAATCTATCAGGCGCACCAAACCGATACTGAGAAAAGCGACTTTCTTGTCGATCATGCGGGCAAGGTTTGCGATGCGATATCCGCACAGGGTGATCAGAGGAGTGATTGCATAATTCCTGACCCAAAATCCAGCACTCCAGCAGAGATTCATCCGATCAAATACGACACAGGAAGAAAACTATCTTTTGAGAAGTCACCAAACTGCCTTCAGGCACAATTTGAGTTTTTTGCCAGACACAAGCCGCAACTCTATCAACAATCTGGCATTACCAAGTTATCAGCTCCGGACACACAAACAGTACCTCCTGATCATCTGACGCTTGACCTTCCCCCAGCTCAACACAGCCACCGCTACACTGACCAGGCTACTTCATTATTCAAGAATAATGGCATAGCCGCCCGGAGAGCAAAGCCTGAAGATCATGATATGTATTTTTCTAATCGTCGTAAGTCAGTATTTCAGTCACCTCCCACAAGTGAAAGACGGCCAGTCATTTGTTTGAATGAAAATACTGTCATCTCATATCCTGACAGAAGCAGATCTACACTCTATTTCTTTGATCCCGATTTGCTCACTCCCTGGGCGGTTTACAAACGAAGAGCAATGACTGATGACTTTATTAAGCCCAGCAATCAATGGCGATCACCTCATTTAGAACATCAAAATAAAACACTTCCGTACAATGAAAGAGTCCTTGAAGACTTGGCTGATACCAGGAAAACGCCCCATAAAGAAAATGAATCGAAAGCTTACCCAATTAAAAGACTTGTCGGTTTTAATCAGGTATTTGAGAAAATAGATGAGCAGGCTCAGCGAAGCTGCAGTCTTGATGTTACAGAAAAAACATCAGGCAGCTGGAAGTCTGACAAACACAGTAAGGGCAAAGTAAAAAGCCACCATAGACTCTCAGCTGGTTATGCTGCCAACCACTCTGAAGTAGTCTGTGAAAGCATCGAACCAGATACTATTAGAGGGATTGTTCATATTTCTCATAACAAGAACAATCTCAAAAGCCTAGGTTCTGATCTGGCCGAACTAAAACAGCTGAAAGAAAATATGAAACGATGGGGAGCCTCTGGAGCCAGCGAGGATTTTCAACCAGTATTACTGGTTCACTCTATCGAAAGCCAGACCCTGCTTGACGCGGGGACCTTTGAAGAAGTCGCTCCGGTACAGTGGCGCGCTCTGCATCCTGAAAAAATCAAAACCTTATGGGAGTACTATATCACCGCTTTTGAGCAGAGCAGTTTTCAGATAAATCAGAGCAAGAACGAAACCTCAGCAACCGAACTGTTAGCCAAAAAAATCCAGTTACTGCCCGTCAAGGATCGTATTGAGCTATTACGGCGAAATTATGCTGAGCAACAGAAAACGAATGGTCTCGACCTGATCACGCTCTATCTTGAGATGGTCAATCGTCCTGCTCATATAGCAGACCCGGATGATCAGGAAAGTACAATACAGGCTATGACTCTTCGGTATGGTTTCACCTCCAGATCGAAGAAAGATATCGAAACCTGTTTTATGCTGTTTCCTTCGGAGCATACAGATGCCGCAAAAAAGATTATTCCTGCCAGCCATACGGTCATTACATCTGAGGCTCTTATGGAAATAATGCCAGCGTCTATTTGCCAGATCAGTGAACAGGAGAGAAAACTGCTCTCATACGCTCAATTACTGGTAGGGCTGCTTGGACCAGAAAAAGCATCTGAAGAGTTCAGCAAACTATTTGGCAAGGAGTCTCCTGTTTCTGCAAATATCAGTGCAGGCTCATTCGAAAAAGTTCATACGGCTTTACAGGCTTTATACGACCAGCAGCAACCAATAACTGGTGACGCAGTTACATTCAGACAGGTTCTGGACGTCAGCCGTAAAATCACCCATATCCCTGAGTCAACTCATATCAGCCAATCTTTCCCTGATAAAAAAGAGATTGAGGCTTGGGGTATTCCTCAATCGTGGTTGTCTTCACCGGGGTTTTCGGAACGTTTTCATCATCTCTGTAATGGTCTCGTTGACCTTATGGAAACCACAGGAGGCGCCCATTTCTTTGATGATCGCACCGAGCAGTTTCAACGCTTCGACCTCAGGCACAAGCTTGGCTCACTGGCACTGGTTAAACAGGCTGACGGCGAATTCGAGAGCTCCATGCTGAATACATTGAGAAGAATGGAATTCAAATGTTCTCCCTGCTGCTGGAAAAGAATGAAGGAACAAATTGATCAGAATGCCGTCAGAGATCTGGTTAAGCAAACCGGGCACCCTACAGACAACACGGGCTCTTTATCTGGATGCGAACTCCCCTACGATATGCCTCTGGCAGATCGACTCTCTACCCAACACCACTCTGTTCAAACAACACTTCAAGACTGGTTTTCTTATGTAGAAGCTCACGGTACTCCCGGCTATGTAGGCAGTATCGAGCTAAAAGATAGAGATAGACCTGAAGTCGTACAATATGTACAGGAGTGGGAAGGCAGACACATTCCTTCGGATATTCTGGAAAATTATCCATCTACTGATAACAACGAAACCTAATCAGGAGCCTTCCCTTCCCGAACCTGCAATAGCTTGCCTATGCTCACAGAAAGACGTATATCATCCGGCCGGGCTGAATGTGCATAAGCTTTGACAGAGTCAAGATTCCTGCCCACCAGATATTTAGTGAAGTCATCCTGTGCTGCTACACCTGAATCCTGCTCGAGCCAGTGAAACAGTGGGTCATCACTCAACTCTGATGGACCTTTATGCTCAAACATCGGAAAACTGAGCTTATATCTCTTTCGGCAATCTTCCAGAAAATGCTGTTTATCTGCATAGAGTTGTGGCCTGAACTGGTTACTGACCAGACCAATCACAACAAAACCACGATCACGATAGCGTTGATAGAGTTTCTGCAAACCAACAAACTGATTTTTCCCTTTACAATCCATCGGCACATTGACGATCAATAGAACCTGCCCTTTAAAGCTGTTTTTAATGTCTACGACAGTGCCGGTTCTTATGTTCTCCGCTGAATAATTCGGCATGGTGCCAGCCAGTGATGGCCGAGCGCTATCAGGTAGAGCAAGTAAAGTAATGGCACAGAACAGAACCGCAAAACAGGCCTTCGGGCTGAACTCTCTGTTCATTATGTTACCCTGTTTAATACCAGATCACCTTGAATCATACGTCATTAGCCCGCCGCTGGCGGGCTAATGACAGCTAGATACTCGATTACGTGTGTCCACACACTGTATCAACCTGATAACCATAGTCTGATATTTACTTTCTGTTGCCGGAATTTTATTGAGAATGTCTACCCGAATACTTCGTCGTCCAGTTAATCCTGAATACCTGCAACAACTGCCTGAGTTTCATCCCCTGCTGGCACGTATATACAGCGGCCGTGGCGTCTCACATTCAGAAGAAATCAGCAGGCAACTGAAAGGTCTGCATTCGTATCACTCCCTGAAAGATATTGATAAAGCAGCCTCGGTTCTGGCGGATGCTGTCACGAGTAATAAACAGATTCTTATTGTCGGCGACTTTGACTGCGACGGCGCCACCAGCAGCGCTCTCGGTGTTCTGGCATTACGGGGCATGGGAGGCAGAGCAGACTACCTGGTACCAAATCGTTTTGAATACGGCTATGGCCTGACACCGGAAATCGTCGAAGTTGCCGAACAGTACCAGCCGGAAGTACTGGTCACCGTTGATAACGGTATCTCCAGTATTGAAGGTGTCGCTGCGGCTAAAAGCCGTGGCTGGCAGGTTGTGGTCACCGACCATCACCTGGCTGGCAGAGAAACACCCGTTGCCGACGCCATCGTTAATCCTAACCAGCATGGCTGTCCGTTCACCGGCAAAAACACGGCAGGTGTCGGCATTATTTTCTATGTGATGTGCGCCCTGAGAACCGAGCTTAAAAACCGAGGCTGGTTTGAAAACCATCAGGCGTTTAACCCGTTCAACCTGCTGGATCTGGTTGCTCTCGGCACCATTGCTGATGTTGTCAGTCTCGACGCCAACAACCGTATTCTGGCCTGGCAAGGACTTGCCCGAATCAAGGCAGGACACTGTCGACCCGGCATTCAGGCTCTGATTGAGATCTCCAATCGTAACCAGCAGCAACTGACATCAACTGACCTGGGATTTGCTCTTGGGCCTCGACTAAACGCTGCTGGTCGTCTGGACGACATGTCCACAGGCATTGAACTACTACTGACCAACAATCTTGACCAGGCCCGTGAGCTGGCCTCCGAGCTGGATGGTCTCAATCGTGACCGCAAAGAGATCGAGTCAGGCATGCAGCAGGAAGCTCTTAAGCTGCTGGCAACTCTGGAGCTGGATAAGGAGAAAGAACAACCCTGGGGTGTCAGCCTGTTTCAGGAAGGTTGGCATCAAGGCGTGATTGGCATTCTGGCATCACGTATCAAGGAAAAGCTTAACCGCCCGGTGATCGCTTTTGCAGATGCTGATAATGACGAACTGAAAGGCTCCGCCCGTTCCATCAAAGGCCTGCATATGCGGGATGCTCTGGACTCCGTTGCCCGCGAAAACCCCGGCGTTATTCTCAAGTTTGGTGGTCACGCCATGGCAGCAGGACTCAGTATAAAGAAACAGGATTTCGAACGGTTCCAGCAGGCTTTTGATCGTGAGGTAAGAAACCAGCTGAAGCCTGAGCAACTGGAAGCCGAGTTGCACACCGATGGCGAGCTGAAAGTGTCTGACCTCAGTATGGACACCGCAGCACTGCTTCGTGATGCAGGCCCATGGGGACAAAATTTCCCTGAGCCGACATTCGACGGCACCTTTCAGGTATTGCAACAACGACTGGTTGGCCAGAAGCATCTGAAGCTGGTTTTAAAAGTACCTTCTTCCGAGTTTTATCTGGACGCTATTGCTTTCAATATTGATACCGCTGTCTGGCCAGACCTTTCAATTCAGAAAATTCATACTGTTTATAAACTGGATATCAACGAGTTCAGGGGCCAGCATAGCCTGCAGCTGATGATTGATTATCTGGAACCCGCCTGATCTCTATTAGCCGTCAGGCGCTTTATCTTCTAACCTGTAAGCCAGTCCAACAATAAATGATAAAATCATGGAACAAACAAGACAGGCTTCCAGGCTCCCTTACCTGCTCGCTTTAGTGATTTCACTGGCCCTGCTGATACCTGGCATCAGTCAGCCTCTTATGACCTTTGAAGCAGGCATTCAGAGACAAGCTCTGATCTCTGAAGGTAAAAAACTGCTCAACGAACAAAGCATTCACCCAACCATTATGTCGATGGCCAATCAATTTCTGGATGGTGTAAAGGTCGACGGTGAGTATCCCGCTTACAAGAAGACTCGCAGTATTATTGGCACAGCCAGCGATTTATGGAACTTTGGTTTCAAGCTGGTTGCGGTCCTTATTCTGACCTTCAGCGTTGTGGTTCCCTTAATCAAAACCCTGTTGCTAGGGTTTGCCTGCCATCCAGCCTCTAATGAGAAAGCATTAAAGGTCAATGCACTGCTCGGTAAATGGTCAATGGCTGATGTGTTTGCCATGGGCGTTTTTATCGCCATGCTGGCAGCCAATGGCTCAAGTCAGGGCAGTGCATTAATCAGCTTTCATGCGGAGTTGCATGCAGGATTTTACTGGTTTCTGGCTTACTGTCTGGTTTCAAGTCTGGCAGGACAGTATCTATTAAAAAACAGGATCGTTTAGATAAAATAAGTATGTAGCCAAACGTAATCGAATATTAGATTGTCCTTTCCCCACCCCCGGCGGGGAAAGGACTTATTATTGCAAAGATCAGGGGGGGTACGCCCTTTGAGGGCGATCAGCGGAGAGGGAAAAACAAACTCTGAGCCAGAGTTCGGATTGAACTAATCTTCCAACTCCCGAACCTGAAGCTCCAGCGCATCAATCGATATCTTGATCTCTGCCAGGCAAATCACCAGAGAAATCAGCAAGGTGACCAGACTGATGCCAAAAATAACCACGGCCCATTCCACCAGATGCAGGTGCAGCAAAAACATCACAACAACACAGGTAATAAAGCTGACAATACCGGCACCCTGCATATGCTTGATCAGCTCCATGCGCCGACGCAAGCTGGCGATCTGCTCTTTAATAATCGGGTTATCGGGAAACTGCTTATGCTCGGACACCAGGTTTCGAATCAACGAAGCCAATGCCAGAAATTTATTGGTATAGGAGAGAAACAACAGGGAAATGGCCGGAAACAACAGCGCCGGAGTCGTCAGCGTCAGCTCCATAAGTTTTTAAATTAACCTTTAAAAGAGAGGGTTGAAGAAGCGGATTAAAAACCAGAGTCTACAACCTTCCCCGGCGCCGTTCAAAGAGTTCCAACTGCTTCATATGCCCGGAAACCCGCAAGTCCAAAAGTCGAACACCAATACCCAAAAGGCGTACAGGTTTGCCCCCTCGCTCCCATGCTTTCACAAACATTTCACGGTAATGATCTTCCGGTTTCTGATCTTCCCGCTCGATCATTTCTTCCAGCGTCGTTTGAGTAAAATCTGCAAACTTCACCTTAACGAAGCGTTTGGTGGCAGAGTATTCGTTACTGATTTTTTGATAGCGGCTGCTCAGATCATCCAGCAGAGGTCGAACCTGAGACATTATGGCCTGCTGATCGGTTAAGTCATGGTCGTAGGTATGTTCAACAGAAAGAGACTTACGGCGACGGTCCACCTCAAGGGAGCGATCATCAATGCCCCGAGCCAATTCCCAGAGTCGTTCACCAAAACTGCCAAACCAGCGACTGAGTTCCAGCCTTGAATATTGTCTCAACATCCCGCAGGTGACTATGCCTTTACTGTGCATCTTTTCTGCGGTGACCTTGCCCACCCCGTGCAGATTTTCCACAGGTAACTCGAATACAAAGTTTTCAACGTCTGCCGGAGGAATAACACAGATGCCATTGGGCTTGTTCCAGTCAGAAGCCACCTTGGCCAGAAACTTGTTGGGAGCAACACCGACAGAAACAGTTATACCGACTTCATCCTTGACTGCCTGCATAATTTCTTTCGCCATTAGCGTACCGCTGCCACGGCAACGCTCAACACCTGAAACATCCAGATAGGCTTCATCAAGCGATAATGGCTCAATAATATCGGTGTAACGCTGAAAAATAGTATGTAACTGTCGTGAGGCTTCTTTGTAGGCATCAAAACGGGCGGGCAAAATCAGCAACTCAGGGCATTCTCTCAAAGCACGGTATGATGCCATAGCAGAACGAACACCTGCTTTTCTGGCTTCATAGCTGCAGGTAGCAATCACACCTCTACGCTCAGCTTTACCACCCACCGCAAAGGCTTTGCCCTGTAATGAAGGATCATCACGCTCTTCCACTGAACAATAGAAAGCGTCTGCATCAACATGGAGAATTTTTCTGGGAGTCTTTTCTGTCACGATAAACGATCAGACGTAAGTTCTTGTGAGGATATTTTAGCGATTTAGCGGTTTCAATAGCAATAGAACACTGTATATAAAAACAGTTATTAATAAATTTCATCATTTTGTTGTTTTTATGATCTCGGTTACTCACCAGATATTTCCCCTGAAACGAGGTTATTTTCAGAATTTTCCTCCTGACTGAAAAAAAATCAAGGACGCTTGTTTTAAAAACAGTTCAGGAAACAGTTCGCCTGAGAGTAAAAACTCAACTTTCAAGATCGAATATTCACGTATTCCCTATTTTTTAAGAAAGGCGTCAAATCCGCCTCCGCTCACCTCGGAGACTTTACAACAAGCTCCCAGAGCAGGGGCTGACTCCAACAATAACGCCGAGTCAGCAGCTCCGAAGCAAAGATACAAGGCATTGGCTATGCGTTTAACGGTGTTCAATACACCGGTGATCAGCCAGCTACTGGCCCTTCTGGCCAAGCTTGCATTATTGATCTCCGGCTGGACGGTTGAAGGTAGTAAACCTCGTGTTCCGAGATATATTCTTGTCGCAGCACCCCACACCAGCAACTGGGACTTTTTCTTAGGTCTGGCGGTTGGTTTGAGCAAAGGCATACGCTGTCACTGGTTAGGTAAAAACAGTCTTTTTTGGGGACCTCTAGGCCCCATCATGCGCTGGCTGGGCGGCATTCCAGTGGATCGCACCAAAAGAAACAGTCTGGTCGATCAAACCGTCTGTTGCTTCAAAGGCAATCGTGAGCTGGGGCTGGTGATTTGTCCGGAAGGCACCCGCAGTTGCGGTGACCGCTGGCGTACAGGCTTTTATCATATCGCCAAAGGCGCGGATATTCCGATAGTACTGGCGTATATGGATTTCGGTAAGAAAAAAGCCGGCTTTGGCCCTATTATCAAACCCGGAAACAACATGGAAAAAGATCTGGCAGAAATTCAGGCGTTCTATGAAAACATTCAGGGAAAAGTCCCTCACTGTTTTAGTCCAGTATTTTCCCGTAAAAAAACCTCTTCCGTATAGGGGTATTTCCTTTACAGTCGTACGACAGCGTGGCAATCTTTGAAAGATGGAACAGAAGATTATCATCGCAGACGATCATCCTCTTTTCAGAGCGGCACTTCAGGCAGCTCTGAGACAGGGACTTCAAAATCCGGAAATTCACGAAGCCGGATCTATTGCCGCACTCCAGAATCTGCTGGAGCAAATTCCGTCACCGGATCTTATCCTCCTTGATCTTCATATGCCTGGTGCACATGGACTATCCGGGCTGATTTTCCTTCGAGGGCAGTACCCTGAAGTACCTGTAGTTGTCGTTTCCGCCATGGAAGACACTCAGGTCATTCAAAAAGCCATGCAGCATGGCGCTAACGGTTTTATTCCCAAGTCTTCCCCTCTCGATGTTCTCAAGGATGCTGTCGTACAGGTGCTTGATGGCGAGAACTGGCTGCCTGAAGGCGTGTCCGATATGGGTGACCTGCAGGCCAACAGCGACATCGAACAGAAGCTAGCGTCATTGACACCACAACAGTTCCGGGTTCTGGGAATGATCAGCGAAGGCCTTCTAAACAAACAGATCGCCTACGAGCTGGAAGTTTCCGAAGCCACAATCAAGGCTCATGTGACCGCCATCTTCAAAAAAATGAGCGTTCGCAATCGTACTCAAGCGGTCATTGCGCTGAAAGAGCTGGAAATCGAAGCACCCAGCAACCATCCTCCCGCTCTCTGAGAGCCTTTGGCTCATATTCAGCAACCAATACCAAATCTGGACTGGTACTGTTTCAAATACTTAACCAGTCCAGCTTCGATACTTTATGAGAGTACAACTTCAATCGTACTCTCATCAGTTCCTTTACGACTCACTGCACCGAATCAAGGTCACATGCGCTTATGAGAATGCGTTTTCAATAGTTCTCATTTCAATATCAAGAACCTGCATAGAGTCTACAGCCAGTGCATGAGCAATGGGGTCGATAGTACAGCAGCACTCCTCAATCACCTTTGGGTTGTACTTTGCTGCTGCCGGAGAGAGAGCTGTATGGGTCACACAATTGTGCGTCATCATGCCGGTCAACAGAATCTCTTCTACTTCCATATCTTGCAAGAGTTCTTCAAGGTTGGTTTTTTCAAAACAGTCAGCATGGCGTTTAACCACAACTGGAGAGTCTGGTGATGCTGCCATAATGTCTTTATGGATTTCAGCACCTTTCGAGTTGTCATAAAAAAACAGCCCTTCACCAAGCTCTGGCGATACGAGATGCTGGATATGAATGACAGGAATATTCTTTTCATTCGCAAGCGCAATGGCTTCCAGATTTTTCTCTGCGGTTAACTCTGTTTGATAGAGAGGGTATTTTCCTTCTGAAAAATAATCATTTTGAATGTCTATTACGATGAGCGCTTGCTTAGCCATAAATACTTCCACTGAGTGTGTCGTTTTGATGCAGTGATTATGCTTACTTTTAGCCTTCACTAAGAGAGTCTAAAATGACACTTTAAGAGGCAAATACGACAAAGAAATCAAAATGAAAGAAGTAGAAACTGTGGTCATTAACTACCCAACTGCCAGCTTATCAGCGGTATACGGCGTTGATGAAACAATGAGCCTTGCCAACACTATTTGCCAGAAGCTGAACGTTGCGGTTAGATTCGCAGTCACTATCATTACGCTGGAAAGTCTCGAGGCAGGTGAACACGCTGATGTTGTCGTGTTACCCCCTTGCAACAGCGGTGACTTCTATTCTCAGACAAACGTCAAACTGAACCAGTACCTTTCAAGAATGCAGCACCAGGGTGCAGTGCTTACTTCTGCCTGTGTCGGTGCATTTATCCTGGCAAGGTGTGGTTTTCTGGACAATAAGTCCTGTACAACTCACTGGCGACTGAGCGAATCATTTCAAGCAGCCTTTCCCAAAGTAAAACTTAATGACAACGCCATCATTGTAAACGAAGGAAGTATCATTACCGCAGGTGGCCGTATGGCGTGGCTGGACCTGGCTTTCGAAATTATCTCAGTATTCTCCTCACCCACTATTGCGCAACAACTATCCAAGGAAATGGTGATTGATATTGGCTTTCGTGAGCAGCGGTTTTACCATCAATTCACGCCAAAACTAAATCATGGAGACGAGCTGATTCTGAAAGTTCAACGCTATTTAGACGAACACCACACTCAATCGCTCTCAATAAAAGCCATCGCAGACAGCTATTGTGTGAGTCCTCGAACCCTGCAAAGGCGATTTTCAAAAGTAACCGGTTTAACCCTTATCCATTACCTGCAAAAGTTACGCCTGCATAATGCCTGCCAGTTAATTGAACTGACTAAAAAGGGTATTTCTGAAATAGCTTATGCTGTGGGCTACCAGGATATCAGTGCTTTCAGAAAAATATTCCTGCGAGAATTCGGCATTACTCCTACCGAATTCAGAAGACGTTTCAGTACTGCACTGGTTGCCAGGTAGTTTACAAGGCAGCTCGATGCCAGTTCGACGATCATGAGTGAACCACGGCTCTGGCATTCATCAAAGCCCGTAGTGATGCAGGCTTTACTGGCTTAGCAAGGAAATCAATTTCCTTCTCTCTGCATTCACTGACAATATCACCCTGTTTATCTGCAGAAATCAGAATAGCTGGCATTTCAATATCCAGCTGTCTGCGAATTTCTTCGATCAGTTCTATCCCATTCAAGCGCTGCTCCAACCGGTAATCCATCAGCAGAATATCCGGAGACAATCCATCATTTAGTAAGGATATGGCTTCTTCAATAGTCGCTGCGCAGGAAACGTCACAACCCCAGCGAGACAACAGAGCATTCATTCCCTTGAGAATATCGTCTTCATTATCAACGCAAAGTACTTTCAAACCAGTCAGCTTTGATCGCTTGATGACGTTATAGGTTTGCTTCTGAATCAGCTTTCTTTCAGCCAGATTAACCGTGACCGCAAACACGGCACCTTTGCCTTCTTTCGAATCAAGCTTCAAACCGTGACCAAGAACGTTGGCAATACCTTGAGCAATTGAAAGCCCCAGCCCCAGACCTTTGGCATCCTGATGTAACCGCTCAAATTCACCAAAAATCAACGCCTTCTTATCTTCCGGAATACCCGGGCCATTATCCCGAACTTCCAACTGCAGCTTTCCGGCACGCTTGCGGCAGGCCAGAATGATACGTCCATGATCAGGATTACAATAACGGAAGGCATTGGTCAGAAAATTCTGTAACACTCTTCGTAGCAGAACCGGATCGCTGGAAATCCATTCCGACGACTCCCGTAGCCTGAATTCAATACCCTGTTCTTTTGCCAGCAAAGTAAATTCAGCTTTCATGGAGCCAAGAATATCCGACAGCGGGAAGTCTTTAACGGAAGCCGTCAATTTGCCTGCTTCAAGTCGGGACATATCCAGCAGGTCACGAATCAGATCTTCTGATGATTTAAGAGAGCCCGTCAGATGTGACACCAGCTCTTTCTGGTCTTTCTCTGTGACAACGGTTTCAAGAGTAGAAGTAAACAATCTCGCCGCATTCATGGGCTGCATCAGATCATGACTGACCGCCGCAAAGAAACGTGACCGAAGACTGTTTGCTCGCTCCGCAGCACTTTTCGCTCTGAGCAACTCTTTATTCAGCTCGTAGAGTTCCCGGGTTCGTTCTTCAACTCGCTGCTCAAGACTCTCGTTAACATCTTTCAGGGCTGATTCAACCTGCCTGAATTCGGTGATATCGGTGAAACTCATTACAAAACCACCGGCGGGCATCGGATTACCGTGCATTTCAATCACCTGACCATTATTGCGCACACGCTCGGACTTATGACCCTGCCCTCGCTTCATATAGCTCACACGCTTTCGTACATGGTCTTCTATTTCACCAGCACCACAAAGCCCCTTACTGGCGTTGTAACGAATAATGTCTGCAACAGGCCGCCCGACCTTTATTAAACCTTCCGGATAGGAAAAAAGCTCCAGATAGCGCTGATTCCAGGCCACCAGCCTCAGCTCGCTATCGACCACACTGATGCCCTGATCAATATGTTCTATGGCACCACTGAGCAGTTCACGGTTGAACTGAATAACTTCCGATGTTTCGTCCACCATGGCTTCAACATCTTCAAAGCGAATCTCATCCCGGGACAAAGCCGTTTTCATCAGTACTTTGGCTGAAGATGCGCCCATCACACCGGCCAGCATTCGTTCGGTGGCGGCGACCATTTCAGAATCTGCAACCGTTGTTGGCGTTGAAGGATGAAAACTTCTGACCAGCTGACGTGCTCTTTGCTCACCCAGAAAGCGACCGACCAGTGAGCTCAGCTCCTGAACGGTGACAGTCTTATAATCGTGATCATCCTGAGGACTTAGAGACACATCCACAAAACGACGAGCCTGTCGTTTTTCCAGCGGATCCACTCGAAAATAGACACACCCCAGTAAATACAGAATCAGGTTAAGACTGAAGGCCAACGCACTGGCACCGTTAACATTGCCGGTAAATTCCAGCCCAAACAGGGATTCCGGCCGCAGGGCATAGATACCAAACAGCCCTTCATTCAGCAGTGAAGCAGATGTACCACTGGCTTCGGCAAAGAGTGGGACTATCAGGGTATAAAACCAGACAAGGCTGCCTACTGTCAGGCCCAATCCTACGGCTTTTTTATTAGTTTCTTTTAAATACAGAGAGCCAACGATGGCCGGAAGTAATTGGGCTACCGCTGCAAAAGAGATCATACCCAGCCCTGCTAGACTGTTAATATGACTCTCGTTAATAATTCTATAAACCACGTAGGCCATCAGCAGAATGCCAATGATGGTCGAGCGCCGTACATTGAGCAGCAGACCACTGAAGCGATAGTAGTCTTGACGTCCGTGGTAGCTTTTCCGAAGAATCATCGGCATCAGAATTTCATTGGAGATCATGGTTGATAAGGCAATAGTTGCCACAATAACCATACTGATCGCCGCAGAAACTCCTGCCATATAAGCCAGTAGAGCCATCCCTTCACTGCCCAGCACTCTTGGCAGTGCAATAACATAAGCGTCCGGTGAAATACTGCTACCCAGCCAGGCATTTCCAGCCAGAGCCATAGGCAACACAAACATGCAGGACAGCAACAGATAGAGCGGAAACATCCAGCGAGCTTTATTCAAATCCTTCACATTGCTGTTTTCTACCACCAGCACATGAAACTCTCTGGGTAGGCAGATAATAGAAGCCATCGCCATAAACGAAGGGATCAACATCGACGACAAGCTGAGTTCCTGTCGGGTACGTTCAACCGCATCGGCCAGATAAAGTGAAGGTATTTCAACGGTGGCAAAGAATTTATAGGTAATCCAGCCTCCGACAATCAAAAAGGCTACCAGCTTTAAAATCGACTCAAAGGCAATGGCCGTCATTACGCCGTACTGATGTTCAGTGGTATCCAGATGCCGGGTACCGAACATGATTACAAAGACCACCAGCAATAAAGTAACGCTGAGAGCCATATCCTCATGGGTCCAGCCATTAAGGCCACTGAACGAGAGCAGGTCAAAACCGGTGACAATGGCTTTCAGCTGCAGGGCTATATAGGGAAGAGTTCCCACCACCAGCAATGAGGTCACCATGATGGCCAGCCAGCGCGATTTGCCGTGGCGTGAAGCAATAAAGTCGGCAATCGAGGTGATGTTTTCCTGCTTGCTGACCAGAATCAGCTTACTGAGCAGCTTCCAGAAAATCACAAAGACCAGTGCCGGCCCAAGGTAAATAGGTACGAACGACCAAAGATCCTGACTCGCTTGCCCTACTGCGCCAAAATAGGTCCAGGCCGTGCAATACACCGCCAGCGACAAACTGTAGATGACAGCACGCCACTTCTCCCGGAGCTGTGCGCCACGGTGGTCTCCATACCATGCGACTGCAAAAAGCAGAGCCACATATACCAGTGCAATCAGTGCCAACAACCATCCGGCCATAGTAGACCTGAAACCTCATTTATTTTTTGTTCTGGCAGGAAATATACATTACTACGACCAAAGTCGCATAGCTGAGTTAGCAACAACTGCTAATTTTTCATCAGGTGTTTTTATGATTGCTCTTGCTGCTTGAAAGGGGTGATCAAAATGCATTCATTTGAAACCATACTGCCCTGAATACAAGCGTTCCAGCTTAACGAATCGTGCTCTTGACAGGGGATGCTCCCCTGTCCTTTTTAAGTCATAAATTTCTGCTTGAGCATTACCGCTTCCGGTTAGACAATACCAAAGTCTAATTTAATGGAATGACGATCCTTTTAAGATGACTCACAAGACGCCGGTTATACTTTTGCGCACCAGCTCTTTACACACGATATTTTTGAATGCTCTGTGAATGCATGATTGAAGGCGCAAGCATGATCGAAACTGCCTTAGTGAAAAGCCCACTTGATGCAGTCTGAACAATAAAACCCAAATAATAAAAATAGTGGCACTCGGCATCTGAAAATTTGTAGATGCTCACAGCCTTAAAAAACAACAAGAAGAAATCAAGGACAGCTTATGACAACCAGTGTTTATCCGGTGACGGAATCCGCTCTCGAAAACACCCACGTCGATAACAAGCGTTATCTGGAAATGTACCAGCAGTCTGTTGTTGACCCTGTCACCTTCTGGAGAGAACACGGTCAGCGCATCGACTGGTTCAAGCCTTACACCAAAGTTAAAAAAGTATCGTTTGACGATCGCAGCCTCGACATTCGCTGGTTCTACGACGGTACCACCAACGCTTCCTACAACTGCCTCGATCGCCATCTGGAAACCCGCGGCAATCAAATTGCCCTGATCTGGGAACCGGATGAAGAGACCGATGAAGCTCGCAAAATCACTTACCGCGAACTCCATGAAATGGTTTGTCGCTTTGCTAACGGTTTGATGAGTCAGGGCGTGCGCCGTGGTGATGTCGTCGCTATCTACATGCCAATGATTGTTGAGTCTGTGGTTGCCATGCTGGCCTGTACCCGTATCGGTGCTGTTCATTCCGTCGTATTCGGTGGCTTCTCTCCGGAAGCTCTGGCCGGCCGAGTTAAAGACTCCAATGCCAAAGTCGTTGTTACCTGCGATGAGGGCGTGCGTGCCGGCAAACATGTTCACCTGAAAGACAATGTTGATGAAGCACTGAGCAGCCACGGCGAAATCACCTCCGTAGAAAAAGTCATCATGTACCGTCATACCGGCGCCAAAACTTCCTGGCAGGAAGGCCGTGATGTCTGCTGGAATGAGCTGGTCGCTCTGTGCAATCCATACTGTGTTGCCGCCGAGATGAAAGCAGAAGACCCGCTATTCATTCTCTATACCTCCGGCTCTACCGGAACACCCAAAGGTGTCGTACACACCACAGGTGGCTATCTGGTTTATGCCTCCATGACTCACGAATATGTGTTTGATTATCAGGATGGTGAAGTCTTCTGGTGTACGGCAGATGTCGGCTGGGTAACCGGTCACAGCTATGTAACCTATGGCCCACTATTGAATGGTGCCACTCAGGTTATTCATGAAGGCGTGCCGAACTACCCCGAAATCAATCGCATGAGCAAGATTGTTGATAAGCATAAGGTCAACATTCTTTATACCGCGCCTACCGCTATCCGCTCTCTGATGGCAGAAGGTGAAAAAGCCGTTGCAGGCACTGATCGTTCCAGCCTGCGTCTACTGGGAACGGTAGGCGAACCGATCAATCCTGAAGCCTGGAACTGGTATTACAGCACCATCGGTGGTGAGCGTTGCCAGATTGTAGACACCTGGTGGCAGACAGAAACCGGTGGCGCCATGCTGACGCCTCTGCCAGGCGCAACTGACCTGAAGCCAGGTTCTGCAACCCGCCCATTCTTCGGTGTTAAACCCGCTTTGGTTGATAACGAAGGTTTGATTGTTGAAGGCAACAATGTGGAAGGCAATCTGGTTATTCTGGACAGCTGGCCTGGCCAGGCTCGTACTGTTTATGGAGATCACGATCGCTTTGTTCAGACCTACTTCAAAACCTTCCGTGCCATGTACACCACCGGTGACGGCGCACGCCGTGATGAAGACGGTTACTACTGGATTACCGGCCGTGTCGATGACGTGCTGAACGTTTCCGGTCACCGTATGGGTACGGCTGAAATTGAATCCGCACTGGTCGCCCATGAGACTGTTGCTGAAGCGGCAGTGGTTGGCTTCCCGCATGACATCAAAGGTCAGGGTATCTATGTCTATGTCACCCTGAATACCGGCACTGAATACACTGATGAGTTGAAAAAGACTCTGCGTCAGTGGGTTCGTCACGAGATTGGTCCGATTGCGACACCGGATATCATCCAGTGGGCGCCAGGTCTGCCAAAGACCCGTTCCGGCAAGATCATGCGTCGTATTCTGCGCAAGATTGCTGCTTCCGAGTACGATACTCTGGGTGACACTTCCACTCTGGCTGACCCGGGTGTTGTTGATCACCTGATCAAGGAACGTACATTGGCTGGCTGATCAATAGCGAGTTAATAAAAGGCTGATGCAGTTCAGAATTGCATCAGCCTTTTTTATTACCTTTGAAAAGTAAACCTTTGTCATCACTCCTATTTCTCGCTTACTGGAAAATATACGTACTGGAAATTTAAAACCGTACCTCGCTCATTAATCGGTTGACTTTGAGCATGATCGTTCCTAATATGCGCTCCTCGTTGAAGCAGGGGTGGAGCGAATCCGGCCCTCGCTACCAATCAACGAAAGGATATCTGAGAGCTTCAGATTTCAGGTGCGGGATGGAGCAGCCTGGTAGCTCGTCGGGCTCATAACCCGAAGGTCGTCAGTTCGAATCTGGCTCCCGCTACCAACTATTTATTGAAAGTGGTTACTATAAACAGCTTCTTTAAATAGCTATGTGAATACAACGAATACGACATTTATTACCAGCGTCGTGTTCTACAGAGTTTCGGTGCGGGATGGAGCAGTCTGGTAGCTCGTCGGGCTCATAACCCGAAGGTCGTCAGTTCGAATCTGGCTCCCGCTACCAACTATTTACTGAAATCAGTTTCTATAAATAGTTATGTAAATACAACGAACACGACATTATTTATCAGGGTCGGGTTCTACAGGTTTCGGTGCGGGATGGAGCAGCCTGGTAGCTCGTCGGGCTCATAACCCGAAGGTCGTCAGTTCGAATCTGGCTCCCGCTACCAATTAATTGTAAGAAGACAACGAACACGACATTTATTACCAGCGTCGTGTTCTATAAGTTTCGGTGCGGGATGGAGCAGCCTGGTAGCTCGTCGGGCTCATAACCCGAAGGTCGTCAGTTCGAATCTGGCTCCCGCTACCAATTAATTGTAAGAAGACAACGAATACGACATTCATTACCAGCGTCGTGTTCTATAAGTTTCGGTGCGGGATGGAGCAGCCTGGTAGCTCGTCGGGCTCATAACCCGAAGGTCGTCAGTTCGAATCTGGCTCCCGCTACCAATTAATTTTAAAAGACAATGAACACGGCAGTTATTACCAGAGTCGAGTTCTATAAGTTTCGGTGCGGGATGGAGCAGCCTGGTAGCTCGTCGGGCTCATAACCCGAAGGTCGTCAGTTCGAATCTGGCTCCCGCTACCAACTAATTGTGAGAAAATAACGAACACGACAGTTATTACCAGAGTCGAGTTCTATAAGTTTCGGTGCGGGATGGAGCAGCCTGGTAGCTCGTCGGGCTCATAACCCGAAGGTCGTCAGTTCGAATCTGGCTCCCGCTACCAATTAATTTTAAAAGACAATGAACACGGCAGTTATTACCAGAGTCGGGTTCTACAAGTTTCGATGCGGGATGGAGCAGCCTGGTAGCTCGTCGGGCTCATAACCCGAAGGTCGTCAGTTCGAATCTGGCTCCCGCTACCAAACAAATATAAGCCGGTTTATCCGGCTTTATTTTTATCTGGCCCTATGCACAGCACCTCTTCCTGCGATATCTCCGAGAATACTCCGGTAAAAACTGCTCTGATTGTTGAAGGTGGCGGTATGCGCGGTGTTTTTTCTGCTGGCGTGCTTGATGCTTTTCTCGATAAACGACATCGCAATTTTGATGCCTACTACGGTGTTTCAGCCGGCGCTCTGAACCTTCTCTCCTTTATAAATGCCCAACGTGGTCGTAATCTGGACATTTATACCGGCGCTTGTCTTGATCCGAAATTCATCAGTATCAAACGTCACCTGAAAGGCGGAAACCTCTTCGATCTGGACTGGTTTTTTGATCGCATTGGCCGCCTATACCTGGATCAGGGAAAGTTTCTGCAGAGCCTTAAAGGCAAATCCTTTACCATTGTTACGACCTGCTCCAATACAGGCTATCCGGTTTATCACCGCATAGATGAGCATTCCGATCTGGATCAGCTCTTCGAAATGCTGAAAGCATCCAGTGCCCTGCCCATGATCTACCGTCAGCCCATAGACATTGATGGCCGGCAACTGGTGGACGGGACTATGGCTGACCCTCTGCCAATCATGAAAGCCGTCGAAGATGGCCACCAGCATATCGTTCTGATTCGAACCCGGGAAAGCAATTATCGAAAGACGCCTTCTTCAGCCAACCGACTGATGGCCTGGCAGTTTCGCAAACAACCTGAACTGGCTCAGCTGATTCGGGAACAGTATCGAATTTATAACGACAGCCTTGACCAGATCGAACAACTCAAACAGCAGGGTATTCGTATTACGGAAATTGCACCGCAATCGAAGCTGGCCTGTACACGCAGTACTCGTAACCGAACAAGACTGGTCTCTGATTACCATCGCGGTTACAGCGAAGGTTATGCCCTTCTGAATCAAGCTCATATCAACAGTGTTGTTGATATTAATGAATAAGCCTTAGAGGCTTATTCAATTCCTCTCTTTTTTTTCCTTACCTTTTACCGCCTCTTTAATCTCTGGCACTGGCTTTCTTGTCGATCATAGCTAGTCTTTGTGTGAAATTTCAGGATCTGGTGACCACCCAAGCGAAGCTTTTGTTTGGCTTCGTCACCTGCCAGTTAACAAGCTGACCATTAAGAGGTTAACTATGCCAAGGCAGATACTGGTACCCGTTGCACATGGCTGCGAAGAGATAGAAGCCGTTACTATTATTGATACCCTCAGACGGGCTGGAGCCCAGGTTACCATTGCTGCCTGCACAACTGATCACTCTCTGGAGATCGAAGCCTCCAGAGGCATTCGCTTCATCGCTGACTGTCATATCGAACACTGCACTGAAAATAACTACCACCTTATTGCTCTTCCCGGTGGCATGCCTGGTTCCGCCCATCTCCGGGACTGCCAACCTCTGACCGAACTGCTGGCCAGACAACAAGCTGCGGGCCGCTGGTATGCAGCCATATGCGCGGCTTCAGCCGTGGTACTGGCACACCACTCATTACTGGATAACGTCAGAGCCACCTGTTATCCCAGCTTTTTTGATCAGCTTGAAGGGGCTCTTGCCCAGCCCGGTGATCCGGTGGTAGTGGATGCCAAAAAGAAAGTAATTACCGCTCAGGGGCCGGGGTGTGCCATGGCATTCAGTCTGGCTCTGATAGACGCCGTTTATGGTAAGGATGCCTATCGCCCCATCGCCAAACAAATGCTGGCAGACTGGGCTTTATAGCACCTCATTCGAAGTGCTGACGAACGGCCCATTCGACAGCACTTTTTTACAAAAAGCAGGGTTTAGAAATAACCATTCTGGACGCTAGAGATATATACCATTGTCCAGAGGTATCTTCATGGAAAGCATTATTCTCCTCATCATTTGCCTGCTTGCTCTCTACCAGCTGAGCGTACGCCAGAACAAGATTGCTAATCAGCTGATTGCCAATACATACAGCCGCTTTGAGCGACGGTATAACAAGGTGACATACAGCTGCCCCGACTCTGAGGTTGTATTGAAAGAACTGCGGGCCATTCCCGGCATTCCGATGATCCCATCACTGAGCTATACGGCTAAAGCCTTATGCATGACAGAACAGAAAGAGTGGTTCTGGTTTGAGGCTAACATTCGATTTATGCGAGTTCAGTCGACTAATATTGTTCCAGCCGAACAGGAAGAAGCAAGAGCTGCACTTCAAGGTGAGCAGTCACTGATACTGAAGTATTTTCCCGAAGATAAAGCAGGTAAGCAGAGCAGCAGAGCTAAACCGGAAACAACCAGTCATTGATTGTTTCCGACAGTGTGAACATCCTGAACCCAGATCAGCCTTGAGCAATCGCCTCAGCACGAAGATCCTTTCTTAGAATCTTACCTACTGGTGTCATAGGCAACTCATCACGAAATTCAATATCCTTAGGCACTTTATAAGCCGTTAGATGCTCACGGCAGTAGGACTGAACATCTTCCTTTGTCAGACCATCATCAGATGGGATGACAAACAGCTTGATACGTTCTCCGGTTACATCATCCGGTAAACCAATGGCAGCACAGTTTTCGACCCGATCAAAACCGGCAACAATATCCTCAATTTCATTGGGATAAACATTAAAGCCGGAAACCAGAATCATATCTTTCAGGCGATCCACTATCTGAACAAATCCATCTTCTTTAATAATGGCGACATCACCGGTCTTCAACCAGCCATCAGCTCCAAGTACTTCAGCAGTAGCTTCCTCCCTGCCCCAGTATCCTTTCATGACCTGCGGGCCTTTGACACACAGCTCGCCACGTTCACCAATACCCATCTCATTACCGTTTTCATCCAGCACTTTCAGCTCGGTACTTGATACTGGCAACCCCGCCGTTCCCAGCTGAGACGTTGGGCCAAACGGGTTCATACAAACCGCAGGTGAACATTCGGTCAAACCATAAGCTTCCGATACATGACAACCGGTAACTTTATGCCAGCGCACACCGGTTTCATGCTGCAAAGCTGTACCGCCGGAGAGCGTCAATTTCAGACGACTAAAGTCACACTCTAGGAAGTCCGGATGATTCATCAGACTGACGAACAGAGTATTCAAACCAATAAAGCCGGTAAACTGCCAGGGCTTTATAAACTTGATAAAGGTTTTGGTATCTCTGGGATTGGCAATCAGAACGCTCTGGTTACCCATCAATGGCATACAAAGCAGGTGCACTGTGAACGCATAAATATGATAAAGAGGCAGAGGCGCAATGATGATTTCATTTCCCTCCTCCTGAACCGGCCTGCCTTCTTCGTTATGCTGTGACAGCATAACTTTTGCCTGCAGCATATTGGCAATCAGGTTTCGCTGAGTCAGCTCCGCGCCTTTCGCCACTCCCGTTGTACCACCGGTGTACTGCAATACAGCAGGCATATCGCTGGAAGGTGGGTTCTCCAGCGTTTTGTAGGAATAGGTAGAGCCTTTATTCAATGCATCCCTGAAACCAACAGCCTTTGGCAGGTTAAACGGCTGCACCATTTTTTTAATGTGTTTGGCTGCAAAGTTAATCAACTGCCTTTTAGGCGTTGGCAGCATATCTGCAACACGGGTGACAATCAGATGTTCAATCTTTGTCTCTGCAATAACTTCTTCAACCAGATGACCGAAGTTATCCATAAAGACCAAAGCTTTGGCTCCGGAGTCATTGAACTGGTGCAACATCTCCCGGGCAGTATAAAGCGGGTTAGTATTTACAATAGTCAGTCCAGCACGAATAGCGCCATAGGCTGCAATGGGATATTGCAGCAGGTTAGGCATCTGTATGGCAATGCGGTCTCCAGGCTGAAGATTGGTGCACTCTTTTAGATAGTTGGCAAATTGCTGACTGTAACGATCAAGATCAGCAAAGCTCAGGGTGTGGCCTATACCGGTAAACGCCGGACGGTCTGAGTGACGACACAACAGGTCATCGATAATACTGACCAGATTGGGGTACATATCCGGATTAATGGTATCTTCTACGCCTGCCGGGCGCTTGCCCTGCCAGAAGGATGCTTCCATAGTGCCAACTCTCTTGTTTTTTCTTGTTGTTCTTTTTAGTCGTTTATTCGCAAAAAGCAGCTTTTGCCTATTGCTGAAGTCAGGTATTTAACTCTGTTAACCGTGCCGAAGCAGAAGCCATTTTGCCAGCATTTTCATGTATTTTTATAGTTTTTTTAACAATTTCAGTCATTTTCACTCAAAAAATCATTACTGGTAATGATAAATAGATTCAAATAGTCTTATAAAGATGCACTGCACATATTAGGTGTTCAGACATACTGAATCGAATAGTCATCAGTACTTTGCCTGCCCGAGGCAGGCTGAGGTCTTGTAAGTTCTGTATATGAACACTTACAGCCGGAACGGAAGCTGGCCATGAGTGAGTTTTACCTGAAAATTCTCTCGGGAAACCATCTGGGTGCCGAGATCCCTCTGGAGCCAGGTCAATATACCCTGGGCAGAGGTGACGACAGTGATCTGGTGCTTTCTGACGCCTCACTGGCCGATATTGAACTCACTATCACCATCTCCGAAGATGGCTTGCTCGCCATCTCTTCACAGGAACAAAACAATAACCTTTATCTGAATGGCAACCCGGCTCCTTCCAGTATTCAGATCAACCATTTTGACATTATCACTTCCAGCAACCTGTTTTTTTCTCTGGGGCCTGCTGACGCTGACTGGCCTGACCAGCCACTCCCTGAATTACAACGACCAGAACCTGAACCGGAAGATGAACTTCCCGAAGGAGAGCAACCCTCAGGTGATGAAATTGATAGTGGCGAATTCCCGGATGATCTGGGCTTTCCTGATGACCTCGAAGCCTCTGATAATGAGACGCCAGCTCTCACTCTGCCAGATAATGCAACAGATAACGCTAAGGAAATTGATGACGATGATTCTGAAGACGAAGACTTTGAGAATCCTCTGGCCGGCATTGATAAGCGATGGCTGATTGGCGTACCGGTCGGCGTACTGATTGTTTTACTCTCGATCATAATTCTCAGCCTGTCAGGCTCGTCTGATGAGCCTGACATCGCCGATTTCCTGCAACAGGCCAAGAATATCCGGGCAGAGCTCAGACAGAAAAACGTTAAGCTAAGAGAGCTACCCGACAAGAGCATTCTGGTCTCCGGCTACATTATGACCATCAGCGATAAACAGAATTTACAGAGGGTTCTGCAGGAAAGAGGTATCCCCTTTACCTCCCAGTTGGTCATAATGAATGAGTTACGTGCCAATGCTGATGCCATTCTCAACAACAGAGGCTATAAATCCCTGAGCCTGGAACTCGACAATTCCCCAGGCTCGCTGGTTATGACCGGTTATGTCAGCAGTTCTGAAGAGCTGAACAAGATAGTTTCCATGCTGAAGCAGGAAGTTCACGGCCTGGTTTCCATTGTCGATCAGGTAGAGAATCAGACGGGGCGAGTTAACACTCTGAAGTCGATGCTCAGGGAAAAAGGCCTTGCACCGCGCATTCATCTTATCCAAAAACCTAACCAGATTACTTTAGAAGGCCACCTGCTGGACGATGAACAGGTATACAACCTGAATAATATCGTTAACCGGTTCAGAAAAAGATATGGCAACCGCCCAGAGCTCAAGCTTGCTACCAAGCACGCAGGCTCACCCGGTAAAGTGGCAGGACCTCTGAGTCCATCACTCAGTATCACCGGAGTCAGTATGGGACGAGTTCCTTTTGTAGTAATGGAAGATGGTGCCAAATACCTGATCGGGGCCAAACTGGCGAACGGGTATGTTATTGAAGAGATCAATCTTGAGTATCTGCTGTTAACCAAGGGTACCAACCGGATCAAATATCGTCTTGGAGGGAGCCGTGGCGGAACACAAAGCAAACAATGAGCAGGTACACCTCTCGGATCTGGAAGAGCAGCTGATCATCGATGATGACGGTAGCCTACGCGAGCAGCTGCTAAAAGATCTGGTCGATGAAGCCATGCAGCTCAAGTCTGAGCAGAACAAAGGGCTGTCGCCGGACGAATTTGACCGAAACAGCTCTATGATTACCGCCATTCTGGCTGCTGCTGAAGTGGTTGAGCAGACCTGGAGCAAACATCATGGAAAAGGTTAACAGATAACAGGAGTTCACCATGGCCAACACCTCATTCAATTTCGATGATGTTCAGGACAAACTCGGGGCATCAGCTAATACACTGAACGAACAACTTTCAGCCAAGATTTCGGATATGGACCCGAACAACACCAAAGATATGGTGGAATTTCAGGTCATGTTCAACAAATACATGGTGGTAGAAGGTTTGAGATCAAGCATTATCAAATCCATCAAAGACACCCTGCAGAGTATTATTCAGAAGCTCTGATACCAGATAGAACTAACAGGAGAGCCAAACCATGGTCAGCGACAACACCATCAAAACCATTGCCGACATCGGCTTTATGGCGGCTACCAATGGTATGTCCAAGCATGCATTCGGTATCTTCTGCGCACTGGAAAAAGTTCGTCCGGACAGCGTTCTTCCCAGCCTGGGTTTTGCTACTGTCTTCATCAACAAGAAAATGAACCAGGAAGCTCTGGAAATTCTGCACAAGGAAGCCATCCCCAAAGATCCTGACAGCCCCGCTGTAAAAGCCTTTATCGGTTTAGCGCTGATGCTGGAAGGTCGTAACAAGGAAAGCGAAGACACTCTGGCTGATGCTGCAGCGACTAAAGATCCGGAAGCAAAAGTGATGGCCGAAGAACTGCTGGCCGAAATACGTCAGGGCTAGCCCCTGTCGATTAACTTCTCAGATTACCCTGATTGCTCGGGTTTCAAACCACTCCTGTTAACGACTTCTTTCAAATGGTCAGGACCCAGTCCTCGACCTGGCTGGCAGTCATTCTTAAACCAGTCCTCAAGAGCGCTCTTATAACACTTAAGAAAATCTTCCAGCTTATCCTTGTTCGATGCCAGCCCCGCCACTTGATTTACCAGAGCATCACAGGGATTCGTAGCAAAAAAGTTTTCCACAACCTTCCCCCCCTTACCTGAATTGACAAGCATGCTGCATGGATGATCGCTGGCAACCCGGGAAAAATAAATATCATGCTGGCGAACAAACGACTTATACACTGCATTCGATAGTTTACTGGAGGGCTCCTGCCACTGAGGCTCTAGCCAACGCTGATTGATTTCTGCAGCACCAGCGATCCTGTGAGCCATTCGCCGGAAGTAGTCATTACTGTCTTTCAGCGACAACTGCTGAAATGCCTTCTCAACAAAGGAGTGCCGTGATTGCTGCTTGACCGCCACACAGTCAAGTCTCGGCTTGTAACTGATCGCTTCCTGACTTAACCCCTGCAATGCCTGACACCACAAATCAGCATGGGCAATAATCGCTCTAACCGCTTGTTCAAAGCCTTCTTCGACATATTTTGAATGCACCACGGCTAAAGATGGTTGCCTGCCATCCAGCACATGGCGAGCACCTTGCTGCAGACAATGAATGGTAACTGCCTGAAACTGCTGTGCAGGACTTTCCTGCAAACTGCCATTCACTAGCTCATGGCTGCAAAGACTTACTCTAAAAGTATGAAATGATTCCCAGATATCCAGCAGATTGGTATGACCCAGACTGGACTCTCTCAGTCCCCGTGCAAAGGCGGCTTCAGGATTATTGATTTCACTGGCAAGACTCATAATCACGGGGTTGTGAAAAGGCGCTTCAGCGTCAATTAGACAGGGCAAGCCATTTTTAATCAGTACATTCAAGTGGTGTATATCACCCTGTCCACTCATAAGACAAAAACCCGCTAATGCACCCAGAGCCTTTTGATAATTCTGATAACTAGCAACAGATGATTCTGTTTCGACATATTCTGTGAACCCAAAATCACCCTGCTCATCAGCCAGTGGCAGGATATTGTGAACAACCGGGCATGGAAAGTCCGATAACCACCCAGCCAGGTTAGCCATCAAACCTTCCTTGCCAGTCAGTGCATTATCAACCCTGAGATTGCGCTCCTTGTAGACAAGCTGTTGGCCACTATTCAGGGTAAGTTTATAGACTCGACCAGCCTGCTCGGAAAACAGGGACTTCACTTCGATAATGTCAGCAGCCTGCGTCTCATCGGCAAAAAAAACACGATTGATATCACTCAGGTTCTTATTGAATCTTGTCAACAGACGACGATATTGCTTCAACTCACGGATAAACTGTCGCCTGCTATTGCGAAACCAAAGAGGGTAACGTTCTGCGAGGACTGCGAGCCCTCCCGCTTTTTGCAACTGCTTAAGCATCTCATGGTAGTCAAGCAGCTGCTCTTCCTCTCCATACCAGCAGATAGCCTGAAACAGTCTGACATCCATATGCCCGGCAAATAACTGAGCCAGCGATTGCTCGCAGACAAGAGGCTGCTTAACAGATTGCCTGAGACAGTCTACAAAATGACTGACAACAGGCTTTAGGAGTTCTGACCTGATACTTTCCGGGTAAACGACTCCGCAGTCATCAATATATTCGGGGAGTTTGAGCCGGTAAGGCACATTTCTCTGTACCTTGCTGTCTACCGTTTTTAACAGATTGTGCTTTAGCATCCAGCCCAGCACAGCAGCTGCACCGTTGTCGCGCTTGATCAGTGACTGAAGCTTAACCACCTCCTCCCCACTAATAGCTTGCTCCAGCACAGTCCGAATGTTTTCTTGATCAAACAGAAAACGAAGCTGCTTATAAACCGGATGCCTTTCAGATTCCAGATAAACCCGCAGTCCACGGTCGGTGGTTTGTAATAGGCTTTGTTGTTGAAGATAGTGGGAAGGATAGTGGCCAAAAGCGTCAAGGTAAGGCGTTCCGCAAAGACGGCGGCTTTGATACTGGCCCTCTGTTCTGGTCCCAAGCTGATCAACCAGGTCGTGGTACTGTGCCATAACAACAGGCCAGTCATACAACTCTTCTGCCCTGCTTCTGGCTGCAGCTCCTGTCTCCAGTCGAAGCTGCTCATCAGCCAATAATTCACTAAGAGTAACCGTCAGTTTTTCACTGTTCACAGCAGTGCTTTGCGCTTCAATAAAGTTCGCTATTGGCTTATTCAAAAGACTTAATGGCCGGCTTAATAACTCACAGTTAAGCGTTTGTGTCTCTATCAGATAGCCCGACTGTCCATGCTCAATTAAATCCCGGTGGCCATTCCAGTCAGAGGCAACCACAGCCAACCCCGCTTTCATGGCCTCGACAATAGCCAGCCCAAAGCTTTCCTGAGTATTGTCTGATATTGAAACAAAAATATCGGACGCAGACAGCAGCATCTGTTTACGTGGCTCATCAATGGACAGCTCGAATCTGACTCTGTCTTCAAGGTTTAATTCATACGCCATAGACGTCAGCATTCTGATTTCTTCCGAACCCGGGTCACCAGCACCTGCTACCACCAGCTGAAAGTCAGGACTGTTTTTCTGCTCAATCAGGTTATTCAGTGCCACCAGTAGCGGCTGTAAATCCACTTTATCCGCTGCAGTAACTCGCCCAAGACAGAGAATGACAGGCTTTGCACGATCAAGACCCAGACTGTTTTTAAGCTCAGCCTTCATCACACCATTAACCGGATTCCCAAAATCCTGCCGACTCTCGGTAATGGCCATTCCCAACGGTAGCGAAGAAACTTGCCCCGAAAAAGGAACAGCAATGCCTACAGAATCTGACAAGGAAGCACTGGCAGCTGACAATAGTTTGGACATCACTTTCTTCTGAGCGCTCGAACTGCACAAAATGGCATCACAGGCTTTCAGCGGAGCAAGAATCAGATCACGCGCTCTGGACAGCGAAGGATCATCACTCAAGCTATGAGCTCTACCTGTTACAGGAAAGAGTGTTTCGGAAAACTGGTTGCGCAATTCAGCCAGATGGACAAGGTGATGATCGCCCTGATGAAAGACTGTATAGGTATACTGTGCCAGATACTCTGGCAGCTCATTGACCGAAATAAGCGATATTTTTTTATCGGCGCCAAACAGCTGCATCCAGTTACGGTTATCTTCTGTGAATCGTTCAATCTGTTCCGGCAGGAAGAAAAGGTGAAGCTGATCAAAATTGCTGTATCGAATAACCGCTCGAATAAAATCTTCGTTGGCTTTTCGAAGACCATTAATACTGCGGTTATCGTAGGAATACCAAGAAACCAGTGCACCAAACAGAGAAGAACTCATAAGCACTCCTTCAAGGCATAATCATGGTTGGCATAGCTGGCATCATCAGCTGATCCTGATGAATCAGGCTGGTGTAATACTCAAAATTATTGGCAAATTCAGACAAAGATTCTTCTATAGCCTCTTCATCCAGCCCTTGCAGGTTACAAGAGTAATGGAGCGCAAGCGCATCCTGATCAGGCTCTACAGAGAGAATGACACGCTGGGTTGTGGAAAGACCCAGCGTTTTCTTCATGATATCTCTCAACACTTTTTCACGTTCACTGGCACCTGCAGGTAAACCTGCAAGCAAACCGTGCAGATAGAATTTACCATTGGCCTGAAAGCAGGTCAGCTCAATACGGCCATCAATGGTGAGGTGGTAACGGTTATCGCGAAAGTCCAGGTC
This sequence comes from Endozoicomonas sp. OPT23, assembly GCF_009653635.1. Classification (GTDB taxonomy): domain Bacteria; phylum Pseudomonadota; class Gammaproteobacteria; order Pseudomonadales; family Endozoicomonadaceae; genus Endozoicomonas_A. The sequence continues at coordinate 460,160 of NZ_PPFD01000007.1, forward strand.
GCCCAGCTCATTGCGCTGAGCAACTGATTTCATAAGATGATCAAAACTCATAGCATCCGTGCCTTGAAAAGAAATCCATTTCTTTCAGTTTAATCCGGTTTCAGGCAATCGGGATGAAAACCTGAAGCCGGATTATGCAGCAGCAACTTAATCCGTAAGAGCATTGTTCAACGGCTTGGGTTGATTGCAGCCAGATAACTTCCTGAACAACAAAACCAGAGCAACAAAGGCAACACTGGATGCCATAAAGCCGGTACCAGCCGAGTCGGTAATACCCATAACCAGATAACCTATAGTGGCTACCAGAGCGATACCAATAGCATAAGGTAGCTGAGTCATCACATGGTCAATATGGTGGCAGGAGGCACCGGTAGAGGAAAGAATAGTGGTATCGGAAATCGGGGAGCAGTGATCCCCAAATACCGCACCGGCCAGAACAGAGGCCAGCATTGGCAGCATCATACCTATCTCCGCAGCAGCTGCCATATCACCGGCAATCGGCAGCATGATGCCGAAAGTGCCCCAGCTGGTGCCGGTAGCAAAGGCCATAGCTCCGGACACCACAAACATAATCAGTGGCAGGTAACCCGGATCAATTTCAGAACTTTTAACCAGTCCAGCCAGAAACTCACCAGTTTCCAGCGAGCCAATAACGTCCACCAGCACCCAGGCCATGATCAGGATATAAATGGCAGGCAACATGGATTTGGTACCTTCCACGATCGCCTTGACCCAGATATCCGCAGACAGCTTATGACGGGTCATACGAACAGCGGTAAACAGCAGTCCCACTAAACCACCATAAACCAGTGAGTTCACAACATTGGTGTTTTCGAAGGCACCCAGAATGGAGAAAGCAGTACCTGATTCTTTCAGAGCTTCTGCACCAGTCCAGATCAGAGAAGCGGTAGTCGCAATCACCAGCGCCAGAATCGGCAATACCAGATCCATTACCGTACCTTTCTCACTGGAACTGATGGTCACACCACCAGGGGGAGTACCTTTCTTGCAATCATACAGTTCACCGGCCTTGGCACGACGCTCATGGATTCGCATAGGGCCTACATTAAGATCCATAGCGGCGGTACAAATCACCAGAGCCAGCGCGAACACTGCATAGAGATTCATTGGAATCATGGTGACAAAGGCGGAAATAGCACTGATTTCAGTAATCTCATGAGCCACCAGAATACTGCCAATCAGGGCAATGATATAAGCACCCCAGCTGGAGATAGGGGTAATAACACAAACCGGCGCAGCAGTAGAATCGATCAGATAAGCCAGCTTGGCACGGGAAACACCGTGACGATCGGTCAGTGGGCGACCAATGTTGCCCACTGCCAGGGCATTGAAGTAATCATCGATAAAGATAATCACACCCAGCAGTACAGTCAGCAGCTGGGAACCCTGACGGGTTTTCACTCGCTGACGCGCCCAGTCACCAAAAGCGCGGGCACCACCGGATACATCAATCAGGGTTGTGATAACACCCAGCATCACCAGAAACAGCAGAATAAAAACACTGCCGGTGTTCAGGCCATCATCCCAGAATACTTCCAGAAAGCCCTTAGCCAGATACTCCAGAGTATGCATGATATTGAAATTGGTCAGCAACAGGCTGCCGGTAAGAATGCCCGCCCCCAGAGAAAGCAGCACATGGCGGGTAACAATAGCGAGCACAATGGCTACTGCCGGTGCCAGCAAGGATAAAAAAGATTGGTCGTAACTTATCAAGTCCATAAAACTGATCTCGTTGGATAAGAGCAGAACAGGCACAGAAATCCATTATCTGGGCGATTGATAAAACTCTTATGATGTCGGATCAGGAGGGCAATGGAGGAAAGGAAGAGTCTGTAATAGTTGTATGAAAATACGACTCTTGCTTTTAGCTGTTCAGAATCTGCCGGTAAGCAGACTCTTGAACAACTGAATCCAGTAGCGCTCCACAGTAAAAACTGTGACAGTGATACACCTGTTAAATGCATCACCAGCAGACGAACATGACGGTCTCGTCTACTTCGGCACCCTTCCCTTTCATCCGGTTTGTTGAACAGCAATGGCTGTTCAATGGAGTCACCCTACTCCGGATTACTGATAAATGGTGCGCCTCTACTCTCTTCTGAAGCTCCTTGTGGAGCTCCCGGTAAAGAGGATCACAGGCAGGGACGTAGCGACGGCATCCTGCCACGTCACCCCTGATTAGAGAGCCATTATCCACAGTAGCCAATGCCTGGCAACTGTAAAGATAAAAACGACTCCTATATTTACTGCTTTTATTATTAGAAACAGTAAATTAACCTGTTAATTACTACCGTTTGATCATTCCCACTCAATAGTCGCAGGCGGCTTACTGGAAACATCATAGGTCACACGGGACACATGTTCGATCTCGTTAATGATTCGACCAGACACCTTCTCTAGAAGTTCATAAGGCAGATGCGCCCAGCGAGCAGTCATGAAATCGATGGTTTCGACGGCACGCAGAGCAATCACGTATTCGTAGCGACGACCGTCACCTACTACACCCACAGACTTAACCGGCAGGAATACCGCAAAGGCTTGGCTGGTCTTTTGGTACCAGCCAGAATTGTGCAGTTCTTCGATAAAGATCGCGTCAGCCTGACGAAGAATATCGCAGTACTCTTTCTTCACTTCCGCCAGAACACGAACACCCAGACCCGGTCCCGGGAATGGATGACGGTAAACCATGTCGTATGGCAGACCCAATTCCAGACCAATTTTGCGCACTTCGTCTTTAAACAATTCGCGCAGTGGTTCTACCAGCTCCATCTCCATATCATCAGGCAGGCCACCGACATTGTGGTGAGACTTGATGACATGGGCTTTACCGGACTTGGCACCGGCAGACTCGATAACATCCGGATAGATAGTACCCTGAGCCAGGAAGTTTACGTCTTTAATCGCAGTTGCCTGCTCATCAAAAACATCGATAAAGGTATTACCAATCACCTTTCGCTTGGCTTCCGGATCACTGACACCTTTCAGCTTACCCAGGAACAGCTCTTCAGCATCGGCACGAATTACACGGACACCCATGTTCTCAGCAAACATAGACATCACCTGATCGCCTTCATTCAGACGCAACAGACCATTGTCTACGAATACACAGGTCAGCTGATCACCGATAGCCTTGTGCAGCAGTGCTGCAACAACACTGGAATCCACACCACCGGACAGACCCAGCAGAACCTTTCTGTCGCCTACCTGTTCACGAACACGCTCAATCGCGTCTTCAATAATCTGCCCTGGTGTCCAGAGTTTCTGGCAGCCAGCCAGTTCAACAACAAAACGTTCGAGAATACGTCCGCCTTGCTTGGTGTGAGTCACCTCCGGGTGGAACTGAATACCATAGAACTGCTTCTCTTCATTGGCCATGGCCGCAAACGGGCAGGAATCGGTAGAAGCGGTAACTACAAATCCTTCCGGTAATTCGGATACCTTGTCGCCGTGGCTCATCCAGACATCAAGACTCATTTTACCCGCAGCATTGATATGGTCTTCGATACCATCAAACAGGCGAGTCTTATTATCCAGATCAACCTGAGCGTAACCGAACTCACGCAGGTTGGAAGTGGACACTTTGCCACCCATTTGCTCAGCCATGGTTTGCATGCCGTAGCAAATACCCAGAACCGGTACACCCAGTTCAAATACCAGCTGTGGTGCTCTTGGAGAGTCGTCACCGGTTACAGATTCAGGGCCACCGGAAAGAATGACGGCTTTTGGCGCAAACTCGCGAATATCAGCTTCATCCATATCCCATGGGTGCAGCTCGCAATAAACACCAATTTCACGAACCCGACGAGCAATCAGCTGAGTGTACTGGGAACCGAAATCCAGAATCAGAATTCGTTCAGCATGGATATCCTGTGACATCTTATTTCTCTAATGATTCTTCAGATACAAAAACGGAACAGCTGAATACTCTTCACCTGTTCCGCCATAATTCACTGGCCTAACTATTAACCGATACGAGGACCTTTAGCCTACGCGATAGTTAGGTGCTTCCTTGGTAATGGTGACATCGTGCACATGGGACTCTTTCATGCCCGCATTTGTCACTCGAACAAATTCCGGCAGAGTACGCATGGTGTCGATATCAGCTGAACCGGTGTAACCCATGGAAGAACGCAAGCCACCCACCATCTGGTGAACAATGGCATGGATAGGACCTTTGTAAGGAACACGGCCTTCAATACCTTCCGGTACCAGCTTCTCGGTGCCGTCTTCTGCACTCTGGAAGTAACGGTCACTGGAACCGGACGCCTGAGACATGGCGCCCAGAGAACCCATACCACGGTAAGCCTTGTAGCTTCGACCCTGGAACAGCTCAACTTCACCCGGAGCTTCTTCAGTACCGGCCAGCATGCTGCCCAGCATTACGGTGCTGGCACCGGCCACAATAGCCTTGGCCAAATCGCCGGAGAAACGGATACCACCGTCAGCAATAACAGGAACACCGGTGCCTTTCAGTGCTTCTACAACATTGGCTACTGCAGTAATCTGCGGTACACCGATACCGGTAACGATTCGGGTTGTACAGATAGAGCCTGGACCAATACCGACTTTCACACCATCAGCACCAGCTTCAGCCAGAGCTTTAGCCGCAGCGCCGGTAGCAATATTGCCGCCAACCACCTGAACCTGTGGATAAGTTTCCTTAACCCAGCGAACGCGATCAATCACACCAATAGAGTGACCATGGGCGGTATCAACAATAATTACGTCAACACCGGCATCAACCAGTGCGGCTACACGATCCGGCGTTTCTGGGCCCGTACCGACAGCAGCACCGACACGCAGCTGGCCATGACTGTCTTTACTGGCGTTAGGGTAATCCTGAGCTTTCTTGATGTCTTTAACGGTCATCATGCCGACCAGACCAAAGTCAGCATCCACCACCAGCACTTTCTCAATGCGGTGTTTATGCAGCAACTTGCGAACAGTTTCCTGATCGGTACCTTCTTTAACGGTGACCAGACGATCTTTAGGGGTCATGATTTCCGCAACGGTTTTGTCCAGGTTAGAAACAAAACGAACGTCTCGGCTGGTTACGATACCGACCAGATCATCACCTTCCAGAACCGGTACGCCAGAAATTTTGTGGTAGGTGGTCAGATCAAGCAGGTCACGAACACTGGCAGAAGAATCGATAGTGATAGGGTCTTTCACCACACCACTTTCATGCTTCTTAACCTTGCGCACTTCATTAGCCTGCTGGGCAACGGTCATATTTTTATGGATGATACCGATGCCACCTTCCTGAGCCATGGCAATAGCCAAACGGGCTTCGGTCACTGTATCCATGGCTGCAGAAATCAGCGGGATTTTCAGTTCGATACCACGAGTCAGTCGAGTAGACAGGGAAACATCTTTGGGGAGGACTTCAGAATACCCTGGCAGGAGCAGGACATCATCAAACGTAAGGGCTTCTTGGGCGATTCTCAGCATTACCTGTTACCGATCCGACAATTGAATGGATGGAAAGAATCGCCATGATTATACATCAGCAGCCCATTCTGACAAAGAGAAAATACATTCAAATAAATTGACTGTTATTTGATCGACCTAGAGTCACAGTGGGTCACGGAATGGATGAGTGGTAGGATAACCACTGGCCAGCCTGAATTGATATGTCCGACTATGTATGACCAAGACCTTCCTTCGTTCCTGAATCAGGGTTCACAGCAGGAAAACCAGCCGCTTACCGTTACCGAACTGAACAGTCAGGCACGTCGTCTGCTGGAGACACGTTTCGCCAGCATTCGAGTAGAAGGCGAGATTTCAGGGTTTGTTAAACCTGCTTCAGGACACTGGTACTTCACTCTGAAGGATTCCTCTGCCCAGATTCGCTGCGCCATGTTCAAGGGCAGAAATCGTTCGGTTAAATTCCTGCCAGCGGAAGGCAAGCAGGTTTTGGTCAGGGGCAGAGTAAGTCTCTACGAAGGCAGAGGCGACTATCAGCTGATCGCAGACCATGTGGAAGAAGCGGGCGTGGGTGCTCTGCAGAGAGCCTTTGAAGAACTGAAGCGCAAGCTTGCTGCTGAAGGTCTGTTTAACACCGAAAATAAACGCCCCCTGCCCGAGCTGCCACAACATATTGGTGTAATCACCTCACCAACAGGCGCCGCTATCAGGGATATTCTGGCCGTACTTAAACGACGTTTTCCGACCATTCCGGTGACCGTTATTCCCAGTCTGGTTCAGGGCGATGCGGCAGCCGATGAACTGGTAAATGCCCTGAGAGTTGCTAATCAGTCACAACAGTTTGATGTATTGATTGTTGGCCGAGGCGGTGGCTCTTTGGAAGACCTATGGCCCTTTAATGAAGAAAAGGTTGCCCGTGCCATTGCTGCATCTGCAACACCTGTCGTCAGTGCGGTAGGTCACGAAATTGATTTTACCATTACCGACTTTGTTGCCGATTACCGAGCACCAACACCTTCGGCGGCAGCAGAAGTGTTAAGTCCGGACCGTATGGAATGGCTGAGTAAGGTGCAGTTTTTCCAGAGAAAGCTGAACACCCTGATTCAACATAAACTTCAGATATCCGCTCAGGCACTGGACAATTCCAGCCTTAGACTGCGTAATCCGAAAGATAAGCTTAGTGAACACAGCCAGCGGTTGGCTGATCTCGATATTCGCTTGCAGCAGGCCATCAGAATGCAGCTGCAAATGCAGCAGTCCAGTCTGCAAAAATCACAGGGAAGTTTGCAGCAGAATTCACCGAAACATCGAGTAAGCCAGATTAAATCCCGGCTTGAACATCGAAAAGAAACACTGGCCACATTGATGCAAAGAGTTCTTGAAAGAAAGGCGTCAAAGTTCCAGAATCTTTGCGGTCAGCTGACTACTGTCAGCCCCCTGGCTACTCTTTCGCGGGGATACTCTATTACTCGCAGCGGTGGCAGCGTGATTACCGATTCAGAGCAACTGAATCCTGGTGATCAGATTGAAACCCTGTTTAAGGAAGGAAAAGCGGATATGCAGGTTATTTCTGTTTCCAGATAAGCAGGCATATTTCTGGCCAGATTTTCAGAACAGTATATAAACAAGACAGTTGCTCATATACGATATGACGACTCTCAACAAGAGTTAAGACAATCGATCATGTCAGCAGGTATTAACTTCGTGATAGATAACGAAGAGGAAGCAAGAAACTGGTTTTATTACTTACACTAGGGGCAATAGCTCGGTCACATTTGCTGACCAGGCGATCAAATAAACATTTAATCACACATTTAGCACCAACCTTTAAGGTGCGTTTTCCTGACAATTCACTCCCTGTATTAAAGCCTTCCTTACTTTGAAATTCAGCAAGGTAAGGAGGAAGCTCTGACACCTCAGGGGGAAGTAAGACAAAATTACCATTTCTATCAACAGCAAGCTCTTCAGATGACAGTATTTTCAACTCATGGCTATCATTCTTACTCTCTATTTCATAAATTTTCCAACCATTCTGCTGATAACTCCTAATCTCTGAGAGGTTACAAGTGTCAATCAAGAACCTTCGCTTGCCTCCAAAGCATAATTTATGAACATCATCACTATCCGGATAAATCCTTCTTAATGCTTTATATTGCCCATCTATATCTCCGACCTCTAAGGTTCTCAAATTATCTCTAACGACTTCAAGCTTCTGAACGAGGTCACCCAGCCCCATTTTATCTACAGCATCATTACTTTCACACAATGCAACTAACGCCAGTTTCTTTATCCGCTCCGGGTCTCCCTCTGTTAGAATAGTGTCAATACCTCTACTCAATGCGCCTGATGACAGCATTCGATATAGACTTTGCGGATAGGCGCTACACACACTGTTCAAATGATAGTAAACACCTTTTTCAACACCGGAGTCAGCTCTAAACGGGTAATCGAGATAATTTGGGTGTATGGTTGTCTCAAGATCAAATATACAGTTCCACAAGCCAGCCCTGACAATTTTTTTCAAAAGCTCCTGATTTAACAAACCTGATTCAAAAAGCATTACAAGCTGATACATATGAGAGAACACTCCATGTTCTACATACACAAGCTCTGGTAACTCTTGATAGGCATCATTCTCTGCGACCGCATTCCCAATTGGTACTGGAGCATAACCTGCCAAAATTAAGCCGGAAGCATTAATTCCAGCCGACCTAAATTTATTTAAGAGTATATTTCGAATCTCTCCAGAAATATCGGGAAGCTCCTTATCTAAAAGCTCATTGAAACTTGTATTCACATAACCTATATGCCCTCTAAAGAACTCGCCATTATCGCAACTTGTACCAAATTTTTGTCGCTTACATCTGTCTGAGTTATGCACTTTAAAGAGAGGGACATCGTTCCCTACTCTAACTTTGCTATGAGGTATCTGTTTGTCATTTTTTTCCTGGTAGCTTGCTCTTAACTTCCCTCCTATCTCTGACAAGGTTGGAATCATATTCCTTTTATCCAAAATTTTATCGAGAATTTTTTCTGCTTTAAGGCGATCAATCTCAGTTAATTTCTCAAATTCTTTTTGATACTTTTTCTTTAAAATTGCTGCATAGGAGGACTGAAAATCTCCAATCGAGTGGTCATGCATAGCCGCCATTAACTTTTTACTTGGAACCAATAATTCATCAGGAGGTAGTCTTTCAAAATCAACAGCCCTAAAATTTATTTCTTCGTCTTGAAAAGAGCAATATGACCAACCTAAAACTCCGACCTCTCTTTCTTTAATCATTTCCTCATCATACTCACAATGCTGAAGATGATCTTTTACAACAGGATAAACATCACTCCTGACACGAAATGTCTTTTTTGAGCCGTCCCTCATGGTTATAGTTGAACTAATCCGCGCAGATTCAGTACCATTTTCATAATCAAAGTACTGCTCAGGATTCTGAAAGAGCTTATCCATAGCAGCTTGAGGAAGATTCTTTCCAAACATAATACAACACCAATAAATTAATATTGATATTTAGAAGTATAAGAATCCAAATAGTTTCTATTTCCCCTAACCATTCAGTTAGAACAGCTGACAGCAACCGACCTAGAAAGATACAAATAAATCTTACCCGAAAACATCATAAAATAACCTCAAAGAAGAAGTATTCTTTGATCAGTGCGTAGGTCTATTTAATAGTGCACAGCCAGCCAAACCGACTCAGTCGCAGGATCTGTCCACTCAACCCTGTGTCGAAGATGAGCAGGCAGCAAAAGATAATCACCCGCCTTCATTTCAACTTCCTGATCCTGCCCCTCTATTTTCAAACGGGCAGCACCGGACAGTAAAACAACCCATTCATCCCGCGGCTGATCATACCACTCACCTTTCGGAGTGGCGTGACCACGGGACACAATGCGCTCAATCGTAACATTATCGTTTTCAGCCAGAACCTCTATCAACTCTTCAGGTAGCTCTCCTGGTAGCTCTCTTGAACAGTCTTCAGAAAACCCTCCAGAAGACCCTTCAGAAGAGACGCCCTGAATAGTATCAAAGAGGTTCATGGCTATTTATCTCCTTAGAGAATTAACGACGCGCTTTCTGCTTTTTCTTATTCGGACTGTCTTTCTTCTTACTCTTCAACTCAATCGTACGACGCTTATGAGTCACTTTGCGCTCGCCGTCACCATGACTCTTCTTATGCACTGCTTTACGATCAGCAAAAGGGTTCTCGGAAGAGCGGAACTCGATGCGAATTGGCGTACCCATAATCTTCAACACCTTACGGAAGGTATTTTCCAGATAACGTTTGTAGGAAGCTGGTACTTCCTCCGTCTGGTTACCGTGGATAATAATGGTCGGCGGATTCATTGCACCAGCGTGACAGTAACGCAGCTTGATACGACGGTTACGAACCAACGGAGGCTGGTGAACCTTAACAGCATCTTCCAGAATACGGGTCAGCTGGTTAGTGGACAACTTCTTGGTTGCACACTCATAAGCTTCATCAATAGACTCATACAGGTGACCGACATTGGTACCGTGCATGGCAGAGATCATATGAATGCGGGCAAAGTTGATAAAGTCCAGACGACGACTCAACTCTTCCTTCACCTTCTTACGCTCTTCTTCCTTCATCCCGTCCCATTTGTTGACAGCAAGAACGACGGCACGACCGGATTCCAGAATGAAGCCCAGCAGGTGCAGATCCTGCTCAACAATACCTTCACGAGCATCCAGCACCAGAACCACTACGTTAGCGTCTTCAATCGCCTGCAGGGTTTTAACCACCGAGAACTTCTCGGCAATCTCATGCACCTTACCGCGACGACGAACACCGGCGGTATCAATCAGGGTGTAATCCTGACCAAAACGCTCATAGGGAATATAAACACTGTCCCGGGTTGTACCAGCCTGGTCGTATACAACAACCCGCTCTTCACCCAGTAGACGGTTAACCAGTGTTGATTTACCGACGTTTGGACGACCCACGATACCAATCTTGATACCACGGGTTTTATCGTCTTCTTCCTCTTCCTCAGCTTGCGCTTCAAATTCTTCGGTCGTCAGGCCGGTGACTCTTTCAAGCACATCATCAATCATCTGCTTAACACCACGGCCGTGTACCGCAGCGACATGGTAAGCTTCGCCAAAACCAAGTCTGGCAAAATCCGCTTCCGCCTGGTCGGCATCTACGGTGTCGGTTTTGTTCAATACCAGCTTGTAGCTTTTACCCTGCTTTCGCAGATGGTCAGCAATCATTTCGTCGGCCGCCGTCATGCCAGCGCGGGCATCGACCATAAACAGCACAATATCGGCTTCATCAATAGCGGCCAGAGACTGTTCCGCCATAGCGGAATCAATGCCTTCTTCGTCACCACTGATACCACCGGTATCAACAACAATGTAAGGGCGTTCGCCCATTTTCCCTTCACCGTATTTACGGTCACGGGTCAAACCAGCAACATTGGCTACCAGTGCATCCCTGGAACGGGTCAAACGATTAAACAGGGTAGATTTGCCCACATTCGGACGCCCTACCAGGGCAATTACAGGAACCATACTCTTCATTTCCACTCACTGCCGATACTGCACGGCAGTGATAATTTTTCATTTAGCTTCGGATATATTACCGACGCCTTGAAACAGAAAAAGGGCTGAACCCCTTCGGATTCAGCCCATTCATTTCAGAGACCTGCTACAGGCCTACTGAATCGGTATTACTTCTGCTTGAGTGCTGTCAGTTTGCCGTCAGCATTCAATACATACAGATAGTCACCGCCAACTGTCAGTGGTGCTTTAATAGCGCCACCCACTTTGTAACGACCTGCAAGGCCACCATCAACCTGAGACATCAGGTGCACATAGCCTTCGGCATCACCAACAGCGACATAACTGCTGTAAGTCACAGGCGCTGTCAGCAGACGGTATTCCAGCTTGTCCTGACGCCAGCTTACTGCACCGGAACGCTGATCAAGTGAGCTGACATAGCTGCTGTCATCGGTCAGGTACAAAGAACCAAAGCCTTCGGAAATGGTCTTGTAGCTGGACAGTTCACGGGTCCACTTTACACGGCCGGAATACTTATCCATGGCCGCAGCATTACCCTGAAAACTCACCAGGAAGATACTGTCGCCGACAATCAATGGCTGCGCCTTGATGTCCACCATACGTTCCAGTTCAGACGTTCCCTTTGGAATAGACACACGACTGGACCAGAGTGGCGCACCATCCGTCATACGAAACGCTTTCGCTTCACCGTTGGAAAGACCAACAAACACAGCTTCGCCTTCAATACGAGGGGTACTGGTACCACGCAGGGTCAGTGCTGGCTGCAGGTTTTCCTGACGCCACAACTGTTTACCGTCTGTAGCGTCGTAAGCCGCTACGGTGTCATCAATGGACTGAACAATAACGATCTGGCCATTAGTCTGCGGAGAGGAAATTACTTCGCTGCTGACCGAAATATTCCACAACAGGGTACCGTCTGTTTCTTTCAGAGCAACCAGGCGGCCATTCAGCGTTCCGAATAACAACAAACCTGCATCAGCGGTAATACCACCACTGACTTTAAGTTTGAGTTCCTTGTTCCAGAGCACCTTACCGGTTTCCCGATTCAGAGCTGTAACCTCACCATCAGCACCCACGGTGTAGATAACGTTGCCGGAAATGGACGGCACCAGACGTTCAAGACTGCCTCTGGTTCCTTCGCCAATGCCTTTTGACCAGACTTCGGTCAGCTCAACATCCGCTTTGAATTCGGTCAGACTTTTTGGTTTACGTACTTCTTCCTCATCGGAAGAAAACATGCTGCAGGCCGTTACACTCATACCCAGTGCAACAACCACTGCCAGCCGGCAAATCCTCTCCATCATTCCTTTAGCCCTCTGTGGTCTTTACCGCCAGATCATCCAGCTTGAATTGCAACAGTGGTCGAGCTTCACCATTGGCTTGAGCGGCATCCAGAGCTTTCTGGTAAGCAGCCCGGGCACTATCCCTGTCACCTTTGGCCAACAGTGCATCACCGCGAACGGCTTCAATGGTGGCAACAAAACCGGCCTCAGAACTGGCAGCGGCCAGTACATCCAGCGCCGCCTGAGCATTGTCCGCAGACTGACCCAGCATGACGCGCGCCAGACGGGTACGAGCCAGCAGCTCGGTTTCCTGATTGGTGTTCTGATCAACAACCCACTGCAAGCTGGCACGAGCGCCATCCAGATCATTGGATTGAACCTGTACCCTGGCCTGCTGAAGCATGGCGTAGGCTGCATAGCGGGAACCGCTGTAATCAGCCTTCAATGTTTCGGCAACATGCTGGACAGTAGACTTCTGCTGTTCAGTCAGGCTTTGACCCTGAGCAGCACTGGCAGAAGCATCCAGTAGACTTTGATACAACTGTGAAGCGGCTGCAGACGTTTCATACTGGTTCTGTTTATAGGCTTTATAACCAAAAACAGCGACCAGAGTAATCACTACACCGGCAATAACTGGCTTACCATAGTCCTGCCAGAGGTTCTTAAGCTGTTCAACTTCTTCTTCGTCTGTACGACTCACTCAATCTCTCCTGAATCCAGAAACTTCAGAGTTTATTATCAAGGTTTGGAACGTTTCTCTCGCTGACCTCTACTGACGTCAGCGATCATTTTTTATTTAAAACGACTGCTTTGCCAGAAAGCTGATAGCTTCTGCTACCGACATGGTGACCTGCTCACCTTCAGTGGTCAATGGCTTGATGGACACCTGACGGGCTGTCAGCTCATCCTCACCAATAATAAGAGCAAAATCGGCACCACTGCTAAAGGCGCGCTTCATCTGGCCTTTAAAACCACCGCCACAGTTCACCAGCATCTTCAGCTCAGGCAAACCGGTACGAATTTCTTCCAGCATCGGCATGGCTTTACCGCTGACACCTTCACCGCGAGTCACCACGGCGACATCAACCGTCTTGTTAACAGACTCCGGAACCAGTTCAAGAGTTTCAAGCATCAGTACCAGACGTTCAATACCCATGGCGAAACCGATAGCCGGCGTAGGCTTGCCGCCCAGCATTTCGACCAGAGCGTCATAACGACCACCACCACACACAGTACCCTGGGCACCGAGGCTGTCGGTAATCCATTCAAATACGGTTTTACTGTAGTAATCGAGACCGCGAACCAGTGTCGGGTTCACAACATACTCAATACCGGCAGCGTCGAGAATATCACGCAACTGCTGGAAGTGTTCAGCAGACTCCTGATCCATGTAATCAGACATTACCGGCGCATCAGCCACAATTTCCTGAGTACGTTTGTCCTTGCTGTCGAGAATACGCAGCGGATTAATACTCAGGCGACGCTGACTGTCTTCATCCAGTTCACTTTCATACTGACTCAGATACTCAACCAGCGCGGCACGGTATGCAGTGCGGGCTTCAAGAGTACCGAGCGTATTCAGTTCAAGACGAACGTGCTTATCAATGCCCAGCTCTTTCCAGAGACGAGCGGTCAGCAGAATCAGTTCGGCATCGATGTCCGGACCGGCCATACCAAAAGCTTCAACACTGAATTGGTGGAACTGACGGTAACGACCTTTCTGTGGACGTTCATAACGGAACATTGGCCCCATGGTCCAGAGACGCTGGGTCTGGTTGTAAAACAAACCATGCTGGATACCGGCGCGAACAATACCGGCAGTCCCTTCAGGGCGCAGAGCCAGGCCTTCACCGTTGCGATCCTCGAAGGCGTACATCTCTTTTTCAACAATATCAGTACCGGCACCAATACCACGACTGAACAGTGGGCTCGGTTCAACGATCGGCATACGGACTTCACGATAGCTATAGGCGGCCATCGAATGTCGAAGCTTGGACTCCAGGTATTGCCAGGCAGGGCTCTGCTCAGGCAGGAGATCGTTCATACCGCGAATGGCTTGGAGTTGCTTGGCCAACTTCTAACGTCCTCAATCCTCAACTGCAGCACAACATTCGGCAGCTGCATCAATCACTTACGCGCACCGAAGAAAAAACCGGCCCGCAAAATGGTCAACTATACCCTTTCAAGGCCTGTGAGTACACGCTATGCCGTATTAACCCGCTTCAGTAGCATCCAGAACCAGACTGGCCACGTTCTTGCCTGGTCTGCTTTTAATGGTTTGTTCTCTGCCGGCAAAGGTCAGGCTGCTGACACCACCGACATTACCGAAACGGACAATGACCTTTTCAGGCACTTCTAAATCCAGTGTGGAACCGGCTTTTTGCACGTCGGTATACAACACTTTATTACTGAGGTTTTTTACCTGCACCCAGCAATCATCAGAAAAACTGACTAACAGCTTCACCAGCACATAAGCCGACTCAGTCACCTGCGATTCAGCTTTGTTCTCAGCAAGCGGTTTAATCAGTTCTGCCTTTGGTTCTTCTGCAGCAACTTTTTCAACCGCTACAGCCTTTTCAACGGTTGCAGTCTCCGGCTCAGCCTCTCTCACCACCGACCTTTCTGAAGCAAGATCATCAATGATTTCCTGTTCCTTTACAGCTTCAGCCTCTTCCAGAGGTATCTCAACCGGATCCGGTTTTTCAGCGACTGTTATCGGAGTTTGCTCCTGAGACTGATTAAAAGCATCAGTTTGCTTTGGCTCTTCAGAAGAAGATTCAGCAGGTTGTTCAATCAAGGCAGGGGCCGTCTCGATATCTTCCTGAATCGGTGCTTCATCATCACCTTTAAAGCCGTAGTAACTGATAACACCGGCAATAATAATCGCAACAATCAGACCGCTCAGTGCCACAACAGGCGACATAGGTCTACGATTGGAAATAGGATTACCTTCTTTCAGATGCGGGGTTTCTGAACGATCATCACCGGTAAAACGGTCAAACCGGTCGACCATCTCCTCGGCGCTCAACTCAAGAACATTCGCATAGCTTCTGATCCAGCCACGGGCGAACACCAGCCCAGGCAAACGACTGTAGTCACTGCTTTCAATGTCAATGATATAGGATTCAGGCAGCTTCATTCGATCAGCGATATCAGCGATAGAAAGTCCGGCCTTTTCACGGGCCTGCCTGAGAAAGTCACCCGGTTTTTGCTGTCCGGTTGCTGATGCTTCTGACTGCTGTTCAGCAGATTGTTCGCTACTCATTACTGCTTACTCCCACCCCTTCATCGTGTGGATGATGGGTACAAACGTTCTAATTGCAGGGTATAGCTGGCGGCGGCACTGTTATCGCCATTTGCTTTTGCGAGCTTGATACCCAGTTTCAAACTTTGTTCATTCTGACCAGCCAGACGAGTAAAAATCTGATAGTGACCCCAGGCCTCTCTCGATTTACCCTGCTCTTCCAGAATGGTGGCCAGCTCAAGTCTTGCTCTGGCAAGGTTACCATTAAGCTTGAGGGCTTTTTGAAAATGTTCCCGTGCTTGAGAAAGTCGTCCAAGATTTAACGACACTAAACCCATATTCTCATAGGCACGACTGCGACTACTGTATTTCACATTATCCGCAGCCACGGCAAACTGTCGATAAGCTTCATTGAGGCGACCTTCACCAAAGAGGAAAGCTCCGTAATTGTTACGAATATCGGCCGCATCCGACTTCAGAGAGAGAGCCTTTTTAAACGACTGGTCCGCCAGCAAATTCTCACCCTGCACCTGATAAATCAGACCCAGCGTACCGTAAACTTCTGCTGAATCAGGGTCCAGTTCAAGGGCCCGATTCACCGGATTAATAGCTCGTTCGGCGTATCCCTGCTGAAGATAGCCCCGAGACAGCTCAAGATAGCTCTGCACAGCATTGTTCTTATTGACCGGGCGATTACCACCGTTGGACACACAGCCCACCAGCAGCACGGTAACAACCAGAAAAATCGCTCTTAACATAGCAGCCATGCAGTTCCTTAATCAGTGTGTAGACACACGTAATCGAATATCACATTTTTTGAATTAAAAAAAACGAAGCCTCTGGCTCCGTTTTTAATTACTCGATTACGCTTCGCTCAGCTGCCTGGCAGACTGATAACGTTCACTTCTTCGAGTTTTGTCGGCAACCTGACCAACCAGCTGACCACAGGCGGCGTCAATATCATCGCCACGGGTCTTTCTTACAGTCACATTAAATCCGGCCAGCTGCAAGCTTTCCTGGAAACGACGTACAGCATTACCGCTTGGACGCTCGTAACCGGAATGCGGGAACGGATTAAAGGGTATCAGGTTAATCTTGCAAGGTACCTTTTTCAACAGCTTGATCAACTGCTCAACATGCTCAGGCTGATCATTGATACCGGCCATCATAGTGTACTCAATAGTCACTACGCGCTTGTCGCGAAGGCCGCTCATGTATTGATCAATGGCATCCAGCAATTCCGCCAGTGGGTACTTGCGGTTGATGGGAACCAGAACATTACGCAGTTCATCGTTAGGTGCATGCAGGGAAACGGCCAGAGATACATCGGTCACGTCGCCCAGCTTTCTAAGGGCCGGCACAACACCAGAAGTACTCAGGGTGACTCGTCGCTTTGACAGACCATAACCAAAGTCGTCCATCATCAGGTTCATGGAGTCGACGACATTGTCAAAATTCATCAGAGGTTCGCCCATACCCATCATAACAACGTTAGTGATGGAACGATCCATTTTGGCAGGCACATTATTCAAATGCTTGGCAGCTATCCACACCTGACCAATAATTTCAGCCACAGTCAGATCAGAGTTAAAACCCTGCTTGCCTGTTGAACAGAAACTGCAGTCCAGTGAACAACCGGCCTGGGAAGATACGCAGAGCGTACCGCGCTTACCTTCGGGAATATAAACGGTTTCCACACAGCTGCCACTGGCAACGCGTACAATCCATTTACAGGTACCGTCTTCAGAGAACAGGCTATTGACGACTTCCGGCCCACGAATTTCAGCGATCTTTTTCAGTTTTTCTTTCAGTGCTTTGCTGACATTGGTCATTTCGTCAAAGTCAGAGACGCCAAAGTGATGAATCCACTTCAGAATCTGGGTCGCACGGAATTTTTTCTCACCGATGCTGAGGAAGAACTCAACCATCTTCTCCTGGGAGAAATCCAGCAGATTGATTTTGGGTTCCTGAACAGGTTCCGATGCGGAACTGACGGTGATGATATCGGACATTTTTTTACCTCAAAAAACTACGGGGCGGTTGATCTGTCCTTCCCACAGATCAACCGCCCCGCAATTTTACTTATCGTGTGCGCGGGCAGATTTCTTCGCTTTCGAAGAAGTAAGCCACTTCGCGCGCAGCAGATTCCAGAGAATCGGAACCGTGCACAGCATTTTCATCAATGGTAGAAGCGAAATCAGCACGGATAGTGCCTTCAGCCGCTTCAGCCGGGTTAGTAGCGCCCATCAGGTCACGGTGAGCCAGTACGGCATTTTCACCTTCCAGAACGGAAACTACAACCGGGCCGGACGTCATGAAAGAAACCAGATCCTTAAAAAAAGGACGTTCTTTATGCTCGGCGTAAAAACCTTCAGCCTTTTCCTGGCTCAGGTGAGTCATCTTGGAACCAACAACTTTCAGACCATTGCTTTCGAAACGGCTGTAAATCTTACCGATTACATTTTTGGCAACGGCGTCTGGCTTGATGATAGACAAAGTGCGTTCTACGGCCATTACTACTCTCCAACTTTTTAGTCGTTTTTCCCAACCTCACCGCTACTGATGACTCAGCACCCCCTGAGGCCGGATTTATAATTTATTTATGCCTTAACCCTTTACCGGCAAGCCAGAACAAAGGCTCACAGTCACAGGAAAGTCTGGTGCGCATTGTAAACGATCGTTTCTTCAGTGTCAGTCCTGAAATTTCAAAAGCCGTATAACTACTGCGTTGACCTGAATCAACAGAATATTTTTATATAAAACAATAATTTGACCCTAATCAATAAGGTTCGTCGCTGCATTTCTGACCTACAGAGACAAAACTGCCGGCATAAAGCCGGCAGTTTATAGAACCTTAATCAACCATTTAATCAATCTTGATCAGGGCGTTTCATCTTCCAGATCTTCCTTCACAGGAATAATCAGGTCTTCACGACTGATCTTCATGTAAAGCAGGATATTGGACGCGATGTAGATGGAGGAATAAGTACCCACACCCACACCGACGATCAGCGCAGTAGCAAAACCGTTGATCATCTCACCGCCAAACAGGAACAGGGAGATCAGTACCATTAAAGTAGTACCGGAGGTTGCCAAAGTACGACCCAGAGTCTGGGTCAGAGATACGTTGATAATCTCGTCCGGCTCGCCTTTACGCAACTTACGGAAGTTCTCGCGCACCCGGTCATAAACTATAATCGTATCGTTCAGCGAGTAACCGATCACCGCCAGAATCGCCGCCAGCACCGTCAGATCAAACTGCAACTGAAACAGAGAGAACAGACCCAGCACAATAATAGAATCGTGCGCCAGGGCCAGCACTGCACCGACAGAGAACTTGAACTGGAAACGGAAGGCGATGTAGAGCATAACCAGACCGAGTGCCATCAGCATACCCAGACCGCCTTGCTCTCTCAGACGCTCACCGACCTGCGGGCCAACAAATTCAACACGCTTCACTTCAATTGAACCATCGTGCTTCTGATCAAGAACACTGGCAATCTTATTACCCAGCGCCGGATCATCACCTGGGATACGCACCAGCACATCACTAACCGAACCGTATTCCTGAACCACGGAATCAGAAAAACCTTCTGCTGCCAGCTGGTCACGAATAGCGCTAGTATCGGCGGGTTTGTCGTACACCAGCTCAATCAGGGTACCGCCGGTAAAGTCCAGCCCCCAGTTGATGCCCTTCACGGCCAGAGTGCCGAGGGAACCGACAATCATCAACACCGACAACACCGTAGCGAAGGTGCGCAGGCGCATGAACTGAATCACTTTTTGTTCCATTGCACTCACCTCAGATGCTCAGCTTCTTGATGTCGTTACGACCGCCGTACCACAGGTTAACCAGAGCACGGGTCACCATAATGGCGGAGAACATGGACGTAATGATACCGATGGACAGAGTTACCGCGAAGCCCTTAATAGGGCCGGTTCCCACTGCGAACAGGATAATACCCACCAGCAAGGTAGTGATGTTACCGTCGAAGATGGAAACAAAGGCACGATCATAACCTTCATGAATCGCACGCTGGACTGAACGCCCCAACTTGATCTCTTCCCGTATCCGCGAGAACACCAATACGTTAGCGTCCACCGCCATACCCAGAGTCAGTACGATACCGGCAATACCCGGCATGGTCAGGGTCGCACCAAAGATACTCATGGCCGCTGTCAGCAACATCAGGTTGATCGCCAGTGCAATGTTCGCCATCAAACCGAACATGCGATACACAATCAACATAAAGGCAATCACAAGACCCATACCCAGCAGAGTAGAGTCGACACCTTTCATGATGTTTTCAGCACCCAGGCTTGGACCGACGGTACGCTCTTCAACGAAGTACATAGGCGCAGCCAGAGAACCCGCTCTCAGCAGCAGTGCCAGTTCAGACGCTTCGCCGGAAGAATCCAGACCGGTAATACGGAACTGGTTACCCAGAGCAGATTGAATGGTCGCCAGGCTGATGATCTTGCGTTCTTCACGGAAGCCCTGAACCTTCACCTTTTCTTTCTTGCCATCCACATCGCGAATTTCAGTCCGGGTCACCGGCTTCTGTTCGATGAAGATAACCGCCATGCTACGACCGATATTATTTCGGGTCTGACGGTTCATCTGCTGACCGCCGCGACTGTCGAGGCTGATGTTTACCTGAGGCTGGCCACTTTCAGTGTCGAAGTTGGACTGAGCGCTGGACACCTGCTCACCAGTGATGATGATGTCACGTTCCAAATTCACTGCCGGACGACGAGCGTCGCGGAATTCGAAAGACTCAGTCGTACTTCGGGAAGCATTTTGTTGCGCTTCGAGACGGAACTCCAGATTCGCTGCCTTACCCAGAATACGCTTGGCTTCAGCGGTATCCTGAACACCCGGCAATTCCACCACGATGTTATTACGGCCCTGACGCTGAACCAGAGGCTCGGACACACCCAGTTCGTTAACACGATTACGGATAGTGGTCAGGTTCTGCTTAACCGCATAGTCTTCCAGAGTACGGATGTACTGTTCGGAGAACTTGAAAGAAACAACGTAACGGGAATCCAGATCTTCGGTCTGCACCTGCAGGTCCGGGAAATCTTTCTTGATGCGCTTCTCGGCTTTATCACGAGTTTCGGCATCATTGAACGCCAACTGACGTGCGCCGTCGGCACGTTCCGGCATGGTCCGGTAGCGCAAACGCTCTTTACGCAGCAGGGTACGAATTTCGGTATTGGAGATATCCAGGCGGGTTTTCACAGCACGGGCCGTATCGACTTCCAGCAGGAAGTGAACACCACCGGAAAGGTCAAGACCCAGCTTCATCGGATAGGCGCCAAGAGACGTCAGCCAGTCAGGCGTAGTGGGTGCAAGGTTCAGGGCAACGATGTAATTATCACCCAAAGCGTCCTTGATCACCGACTTGGCCAGCTGTTGCTGATCAGCCTGCTGTAGACGAAACAGAATACTGCCTTTGCCAAGCTCGTCCGCTTTGACAGCAATACCGGCCTCAGTCAAAGCCTTGAGCGACTTTCCCTGAACCCTGTCATCCGCCTGATAGGCCGAGCCAGTACCGGAAATCTGAATCGCCGGATCGTCCGGATATAGATTAGGTAGAGCGTACACTACGCCGAGTGCAACAATGCACACAATCAGCAGGTACTTCCACAGGGGGTAACGATTGAGCATGGCTCACCGGTTCCTGTTGTTTTTAAGAATTGTATCTATGAAATGCCCCCTCTGGTAAAACACCAGCTGAGTCGGTTACAACAGGACAAGCTGTTATCACCTGAACTTCAGAGACCATCTCCATTTCTCAAGAGAAAATCGGACACAATACTGCGTCCGACCTTTGCTATTTATAACGACCGTTTTACTTGATCGCCTTAATCGTGCCCTTAGGCAGTGATGCAGCGATGGAAGCCTTCTGGAAGTTTAACTCCATGTTGTCGGCAACCTGCAGAGTAACGAATTCGTCAGTGGTGTTGGTGATCTTACCAACAATACCGCCAGTGGTTACTACTTCATCACCCTTGTTCAGAGCACTCATCAGATTCTTATGTTCTTTCTGACGCTTGGACTGTGGGCGCCAGATCAGCAACCAGAAAATCAGTACAAAACCACCCAGCATCACCAGCTGACCAACAACACTTGGACCGGCAGCTGCGGCACCGCCTTCGGCGAAGGCTGGACTGATAAGAGACAACATTATTTAAAACTCCTTAAAGCTTATCGATTGTATTCCATGCTACTGAAAGCCTGTTTAAAAGTAGCGTACTTTTCTGCACGCTACTTTCAAGCAGCCTGAACGATGGTTTTAGTTCTTTTCCTGATTCAGGGCTGGAACTGGCTGACCACGCTTTCGGTAGAATTCTTCAACAAAGTCGTTCAATTTACCCTGTTCAATGGCGTCTCGCAAACCGGCCATCACTCGCTGATAGTAGCGCAGGTTATGAATGGTATTGAGCATACTGCCAAGAATCTCGCCACATTTGTCCAGATGATGCAGATAGGCACGGCTGAAGTTCTGGCAAGTATAGCAATCACAGTTGGCTTCTAATGGACCTTCGTCCCGCTTGTGGCGAGCGTTGCGAATCTTGATCACGCCCTCACCAACAAACAGGTGTCCATTACGAGCATTACGGGTTGGCATCACGCAGTCAAACATATCAACACCACGGCGAACCGCTTCAACGATATCTTCCGGCTTGCCCACACCCATCAGGTAACGTGGATAACCTTCAGGAATCTTTGGTGTGATGTGCGACAGAATACGCATCATGTCTTCTTTGGTTTCACCCACAGACAGACCACCGATGGCGTAACCATCAAAGCCAATATCGTGCAGACCTTCCATAGAGATATCACGCAGGTTTTCAAACATGCCGCCCTGAATAATGCCGAACAGCGCAGAAGGGCTGTCGCCGTGAGCCACCTTGGAACGTTTAGCCCAACGCAGGGACAGTTCCATGGATTCACGGGCTTCGTTTTCGTCCGCTTCACCGTCAGTGCACTCATCGAAAATCATCACGATGTCAGAACCCAGCTCGCGCTGAACCTGCATGGAGACTTCCGGGCTCAGAAACACCGGAGAACCGTCTACTGGTGATTTGAAGGACACACCTTCTTCGGTGATCTTGCGCATCTTGCCCAGACTGAACACCTGGAAACCGCCGGAGTCGGTCAAAATAGGACCACTCCACTGGTTAAAGTCATGGAGATCACCATGCTGCTGAATCACTTCAGTACCCGGACGCAGCATCAGGTGAAAGGTGTTACCCAGAATAATTTCGGCACCGACATCCTTGATGTCTTTCGGCATCATGCCTTTTACCGTGCCATAGGTTCCCACCGGCATAAAGCACGGCGTTTCAACGGTTCCGCGAGGAAACGTCAAACGACCACGACGAGCTTCACCATCCTGGGCCAGCTCTTCAAACTGCATGAAGCACTCTTCTCTTTTCATGAGCCTCTCAATTCAGTCGCCACCGAAAAACAGTTCGGAGCTTTACTGATCAAACAACAATTAAACCATTAAGGTTGAGACTGAGACCTGTAATTTCAAGGTCTCAAGTTGACGAATGTCACTGATTTGAAAAATACCGGTGCATTCAATTCGACTTACGGGACTGCTACATATGTGCTAGCTACAAGATGTTAGCTTCAAGACGCTAACTACTTGCGTGTCAGCC
The DNA here is from genome assembly GCF_009653635.1 of Endozoicomonas sp. OPT23. Lineage (GTDB taxonomy): Bacteria > Pseudomonadota > Gammaproteobacteria > Pseudomonadales > Endozoicomonadaceae > Endozoicomonas_A. The sequence goes on from NZ_PPFD01000007.1 coordinate 483,369, forward strand.
ACATGGCATCGCCGTAACTGAAAAAGCGGTAGCCTTCTTTTACTGCTTCGTTGTATGCCTTGAGAATCTCTTCCTGACCGGAAAAAGCACTCACCAGCATCAGCAGTGTCGATTGCGGAAGGTGGAAATTGGTGATCATGGCATCCACAGAGCGGAACTGGTAACCCGGATAAATAAAGATCTCGGAATCACCGTAGAAAGGTTCAATCTCGCCATTGGCAGAAGCCGACTCCAGTGAGCGGACAGACGTCGTACCCACAGCCACGACTTTATTGCCACGAGCGCGGGCAGCCTTTACGGCTTCACACACGTCTTCCGGTACTTCGATGTATTCAGCGTGCATGATGTGGTCAGCAATATCGTCAACCTTTACCGGTTGAAAAGTACCCGAGCCCACATGCAGGGTGACAAAAGCCTGCTCTACACCCTTTGCTTTCAAACGCTCCAGCATGCCTTCATCAAAGTGCAGGCCTGCGGTCGGTGCAGCAACGGCGCCATCCTTTTCAGCAAATACGGTTTGATAACGTAAGCGATCCGCACTGCCGTCTTCACGATCGATATACGGCGGCAGTGGCATATGACCAAACTCTTCCAGCAGCGGTAAAACCGGCTGGGCAAATTCGATAATAAACAGGTTCTCTTTACGGCCAGTGACTTGTGCAACAATATTGTCGTCGGCCAGATAAATCGTACTACCCGGTTTGGGTGAACGACTGGAACGAACGTGAGCCAGCACGGCTTTTTCGTCGGTTACCCGCTCGATCAGCACTTCCAGCTTACCGCCACTTTCCTTGCGACCAAACAATCGTGCTGGAATTACCCGGGTATTGTTCATAACCAGCAGGTCACCGGGTTCAAGCAGTTCTTCCACTTCGGTAAACAAGCTGTGACTAATCACACCACTGGTACCGTCCAACTTCAACAATCGGCTGCCGGTACGGTCTTCAGCGGGGAAGCGGGCTATCTGCTCATCGGGCAGTTCGAAATCAAAATCACTGACACGCATAAGTACTGTGCTAAAGCGCCTGTAGATAGAAAAGACAGGCAATATATAGCAAAAGCATGAACCTGTCAGTGATGGAATAACGCACTGTTTCACCCTGTAAAAGGAAAACCTTGCTAACAGAATACCGTCGTCAAAACTGACCTAAGGAACAGTCCTGAAATAAACGCCTCTTTCTAATATTGCTTTTCTCTATTTGTTACGCAAAGAGACAATTCAAACCGGGAAATTATTTCGGGACTATTACCAAGAGATATCCTCGGGAACTACTGCCGTTGCAGCGCAGCACTTAATACTTGATTTTTTCCCTGCACAAATACTCTTCAGGCATAGATACCCCCATACTCAGAATCAGAGTACCTGAACTCTGAAGAAGGCGGTGCTGATTCACGGCCAAATCATAAACAGCATTAATTTCACTCAACCTTGAGGAGTAATATTCATTCTGGCTATCCAGCAGGTCAAGCAAAGTACGCACGCCTGTCGCAAACTGTTTGTTATACAGTTCATTTGACCGTCCTGCCTGCCGGACGTGCTCCTTCAAAGCCGCCAGACGCTTTTGTCCGAACTCAACAGAAACCCAGGCAAAGCGCACTTCTTCTTCAACCTGTCGTTGGGCGCGATTTCTGATCTCTATAGCCTCATTCAACAACTTACTTGCCTGCTCTTTACGCGCCTTATCTCCACCACCGTTGTATAAGTTATAGGTCATATTCAGTCTCGCTGTATGCGTGTACTCATCGCCTTTACCACCATTTGCATCACGACTCCAGTCAGCGCCTACCTCAAGCTCAAAACGAGGAGAAAAACGACTTCTGGAGGCTTCATACTGTGCTTCTGCAGCTTGAATATCTGCTACTGCCTGACGAAGAACCGGGTGATTAGATCGTGCCCGCAGCAATGCCTTCTCTACACTCGGAAGCATTGCAGGGGCTGAAGGCATCGACAGTGAATCTGGCAGGCGGCCTATGGTTTTCTGATAACGGATTATAGCATCGCGAAGAAGAGATTCAGAACTGATTCTATTCGCCATCGCCAGCACCAGACGGCTCTCGGCCTGGGCCACATCAGCTTCATTACTCCTGCCAATCTCTCCCTGTCTTCGAATACGTTCAACTATACGTCGAAGCTCTTTCACATTCTCTCGGGCAATACCTAAAAGAGCCGATTGCCTGAGCACATCCAGATAAACCTGAGTAGCTTCCATGGCTGTATTTTCTGCAGCCGTGCAAACTTCAAAGCCAGCTGATGCGTGACGGGCTTTTTGACGTGCGACCTCACTCTTAACGGCCTGCCCATCATACAACATCTGCCGGGCAACTATGGATGCATCCCTCCGAGTTCTGTTCAGGTCCTTATCAGGCTCCAGTCCTGCATTATAAAAGCCGATAGTCGTGCTATTACGGGTATTCTCGTAACCTATACCCGCCCTTAAATCTATAGTCGGACGATACCCGGCTTTCGCACCCAATACACCCTTCTGCCGAGCTCCCGCCTCCGCAACTCGAATCTTCACTTCCGGATTGGTTGCCAGAGCCTCATTAACCGAGTCAAGCAAAGTATCAGCCTGGAGTGTAGAAGAAAAAAATAACAGCCCCACTCCAGCGAGACCAAAAGCTTTGAAATACATCTTGTGCTTACCCTGTTCTGTTTTTAGATAAATACTGTTCACTGAATAGCTTCTGGCATTCTCAAACACACCATCAGACAACCACCTGACCATTTGCAATCAACTGTAATAGAGCATCGGTACTGTCTACGACAGAGTCATTATTCTGGTCAGCCCACCCGGAAACGTTCTCCAGATGGATGTATAAAGTGTCTTCCGGACTTTCATCTGTAGCGGCAGTAAACTTGAGCTTAAGTAACTGTTTGCTTTCATCCAGTTCGGAAGAAAAGCCATTAGCCAGAAGACTGTCCAGAGTTAAATTGTCCGAACTGATGTCACTGACAAGCTCGGAAATATCAAGAATATCACCAGCACTGGAAACTGGATTACCCAGGCTGAAATCCAGAATCCTGTCTATCTGAACCGTATTGTTATCATCCAAATCGGTCAGCCTGAAAACAAAGGTGTCTGAATCGTCCCCCCCCATCAACTGATCATTTCCCTGCTCTCCTGCTAACCGGTCCTCTCCGGAGTTGCCAATCAAGATGTCATGCCCCTGATTTCCCTCGAGCTGATCATCACCAGCCAGCCCGGAAATGTAGTCATTTACTGAAGATCCATTAAGCACTCGCCCTGAAGTGCCATCCAGAAGGTCACTCTCAACGGTTCCTATAATAACGTTCTGAACAGCTGTTAACGTCAACGTTGCAGTATCTTTTGCCCCCTGCAAGTCTTCGAGGGTGTAAGTAATTTTTTCCTGGGCGATAGCCTGCTCACCAGGTTGTATTCCCGGCGTTACTGCCTTAAATGATATTCCAGTAAATAAACCAAGAGCATTTGCCTGCTCACTGCTTCCCGCAGTAATAGTTACCCTGCTGACATTGGTAAACTCTTCAGGAATTTTGAACTCAGGGGCAACAACCGAGCTACTGCCAATCCCTCCCCCAACAAACACTTCACCCAACCGAGTATTATCTGCCCGATATAGCGTCACTCTCAGTGATCGTTTGTCATTTTCGACACCAAGGTCAAGGGATATATTTGCAACACCATCAACATAAAGATCTCTTGAGAAGTCGATAACAAGACTTTCAAAACCCTCTATTCGGTCATCACGCCCTCCGCCATCGGCATTATTGATGCCAACACGCCCGTTACTATAGGTAACTGGGCCGCTTTCACTACTGAACAAAATTCCGGCATCAGCCAGAGCTGATTGATTATCTGCGGTATTGAAATCAATGTTTATGATGTCTTCTGAAGTATTGACTGCAATGGTTTTCAAAGGCTGGTATTGATAATAACCAGTACTGTTAAAAATTAGCCGGCTTCCATCAGACAGGGTGTCCAGAGTGTAAATACCTGTTGTCGCATCAAAAGAGACATCAGGATGATCACTATTGGTCAGATCGTAAGACACGCTTTTCCAGCTGACCTGAGTAATTCTTGCGTCATCTAGCGGCCGGTCAACACCAACACCCTGTATTGAAAAGGGGGTTGCCTTATCAATTGCAGCCAACCCGCCATCAGTATTGATACCACTAATAACATTACCATCAAAACTTTCCTGACCGGGAAACAGTGTATCTGTGTCATCATTTGCTACAGGTACACTGTCTACTACATTCAAACTGATTGTTGCGGGGTCAGTTTCTCCTCCATCAGAGTCTTTAAGGGTATAACTGAAGCGAAATGACTCCCCGATACTTCGCTGACTATCCAGATAGAGACTGTACTGGCCGGTTTTGAAATTAATAATAATTCGTCCCCAGTAACCAAAACCATTTGAATTATCCAGTACAAGTATCGAACCATTAGTAGAGTCAACCAATTCAGGGTGGCTGCTCGTTATACTGGAACCGTTGCTAGTAAAAGTTACATTCGTAGTATTTCCTGGTGCCCCCAGAGAAAATATTACAGAGTGTACCTCACCATTATCTGCTCCAAATTGCGCACTCTCTGACAAACTACCACTAACAATATTGCCGCCAACACTGGCTGGCACCGTACTCTTGAGCTCGTTTGACAAGTTGTTTTCATTTTCTATGATGATCGCATTAGCATCACCACCACTGCCCAGTACATCAACATTATGAATAGTATTTAGATAGCCAGCGTCACTGATACTCGAACCGACACCAATTGCATAGGAAGCAATATCATTCCTTGCGGTATAGTCACGCCATGTCGACACAGCCAGACCAGGATCTGGGTCTCTGATAGGTGCACCATCGGACAGGAAGTAACTGATGTACTCTGCATTATCACGCCCCCCATCCTCAGCAAGAAATTGGTCCATCACTCTTTTAGCAGTCGAAAGACCGTCGGTATAGCTGGTATGCCCTGCAGTCTGATCACTGGTAAGAGAGTTAATTACTTCTTTTATCTCTGCAATACTGGTGGCTGGCTGATAAGAAGGTAACGACAACGGTGCTTCGGGATTATAGGTTTGATAATAAAGACCATTAACAGGTGCGTTGTTATAAATCCTAGGATCATTGGCGCCATTAAAAGTAACAAGAGTCACTTCAACATTGGTTGACCGCTCAAAAAAAGTCTCCATCATATCCGACAAGCCCGCTTTAGCCAGCTCAAGGCGCGTCACCGTCGAACCGTTACCTACATCAACAACACCATTATTATTTCCGGAAATCATACTGGATGACATATCCAGCGTCAGGACTATCCGATAGGCAGGTTCGATAGCTGTCGGAATGTGCGAGCTGTAACTGACGGCAACAGGTCGGTCATCCTGAATCGACAGGTTTAAGTTTGCGCTCAACCCTTGATTGGTTGTGTAGCGGAAAACTTCCTCTACTGCCCCACTGCTGTGATCAGCCGGGGCTATTAGCTCATAACGATAGGCACCATCAGCATTAACGCTCAATGTGCCGTACATCGTATTAATAGCCGCCGAGCCTGAACTCAAAGAATGCGTGATACCATTAACAACAATACTGGTGACTGTTTGCCCGAGGCTATCATTAGCCAGAAGATTTCCTGTAGCCAGCGCAGTACCCGCACCAGGAATCTGACCTTCCTCCAGATGGTTATCAAAAGTGCCTTCTTGTTGCTTTGAGCCCGTGGGTAACACGCTTTCATGGACAACAGCGGCATCGTCCTGAGCAGACGGTCTGTCATTATCAAGTATACTGGTTTCAATATGATTAGATTGACTATCAATCGCAGTTCTGACACTGCCAGCAGAAGAGCTGATGCTCACAGAATAACTTTCTGTATTCTCAACAAGGGTGTCATCTACAGCCCGCAGTTGAAATAAAAATGCCGAAGGTTGAGTACCACTTCCTGTAAACGTAAGCGTCCGGGTATCTTGATCGAAACTAACATCATTCCTGAGTTCAGCAGCGTCGTTCACTGAACGAAGGAAATCAGAATAGTCTCCAGTCGGCAACGCCCCACTTGTTGTTGAAATATCCTTCACCGATATAACCAGACTCACGGTTTCGCCTGATTTAAGGTAACCGAGCGTATCAATAGTGTACTGGCTAACCCCTCCCTCATTAACACTGGCATCACCCGATAGCCTGAAGGTAATCACATCAGTTTCCGTGATGATTGTTTTCGCTGCAGCCATAACAATTTCGGCACTGCCCTGATCGATTTGGGCGCGGCTCAGGCTGGCGACAATGGTTTCCTCGCCTTCAACCATCTGGTCGTTGCTGGCCTGAACCTCAAAGCTGAACGTCGTCCCTGTGAAACCACTGTCAAAGGTCAGTGTGCCGCTGTCCTTGTCGAAACGGACACCTGCAGTGGCTACTGCACTGGCACTGACAGCGGCCATAAAATCGTCGTAATCACTACCACTGGTGGCTGTCCCCCCCGGCGTCAGCACGACACTGGCCGCATTATCAGCAGCCAAAGGAGTGCCTGTGATGTCGAGGGTAAAGGTAGCGGTTTCCTGCCGATCTTCCGAAATGCTGGCGGTGGAACGGATACCAAAACGAACACTGGCGTCCTGTTCGGTAATCACCGTCGTCGTGCTGTCGGAGCCAGACACCAGTCCGGCACTGCCCTGATTAATTTGAGCATCGCTCAGGCTGGCGACAATGGTTTCATCGCCTTCAACCATCTGGTCGTTGCTGGCCTGAACCGCAAAGCTGAACGTCGTCCCTGTGAAACGACTGTCAAAGGTCAGCGTGTTACTGTTTTCGTCGAAACCGACACCTGCAGTGGCTACTGCACTGGCACTGACAGCGGCCATAAAATCGTCGTAATCACTACCACTGGTGGCTGTCCCCCCCGGCGTCAGCACGACACTGGCCGTATTCCCGACACTCAACGGGCCACCCGCCATGTCGAGGGTAAAGGTAGCGGTTTCCTGCAGATCTTCCGAGATGCTGGCGGTGGAACGGATACCAAAATGAATACTTTCGTCTTGCTCAGACGACTGGGGCCGAAACTCAGGTAGAAATCTAGTGGCTGCAGGGTTCAAAAATAAACTGGAACCGATGGCAGGTAATACCACATCATCTTCAAATTCGAGAGGATTAAAACCAAATGTATCTGTTTCAAATCCGGCTTCAGGGTTTCCCTTCAAACCACTCAAATCGATTGCTTTTTGTACATCAAAACCACTGGATTGAGTTACAGTTCTCAGTTGCGCTTTTATTGAACTATCAGTAACTTCAGAAGCGCCTCTATTTTGATGATTGAGTGGCTCTTGAATTTTATCTTCGCTTGTCGAGCTATCGACAGGTCGATTTTGAGCCTCATCAGCAACCTGTTGAATTTCACTCGTTAAAGAAGCATTTTCTATGTCAGAAGAAACCAACAACTGTTGATTATTTTCTAATGATACAGCTTGCTGACCATCAAAGCGTAGAGTTAACAGCCCATTTTCACCCGTTCGGACAAGCTCCCCTGAGGACACTCTATCGCCAACCTTAAGTTGACGCTGAACCCCTTTCGAATCTATGCCTGTAGCAGTATCGGAAACAGATACAACCTCACCATATGAGGCTTCGATGATGCTTTTCATTCAAGTTTTATCCCAAGTACGCCTGCTGACTCGTTGGAAGAGTTATCAGGTTGCCTGTTCGTGTGTTTCAGCGTTCAGTAAAGGCTAGATGCCGAGCTTTAAGTACAGGTTTGAGCAGATAATCCAGCAATGTTTTTTTACCTGTCAGAATGTCCACTGTCGCTACCATACCGGCAATAATCGGTCGACGGTTGTCTAAGCCACCAAGATCATGACTGTCAGTTTTTATTCGAACCAGATAATTGCTTTCGCCATTTTCATTCAAAATAGTGTCTGCACTTATGTGGGTTAGCTCACCCTCAAGGCCACCATAAATGGTAAAATCATAGGCGGTAAATCGAACCATCGCCTTCTGGCCCGGATATAAAAAAGCAATATCTTCTGGACGAATTCGGGCTTCTACTTCAAGAGTGTCGTTTATTGGGATAATTTCGATCATGGTGACACCTGGTTGGACCACACCACCTTCGGTATTGATCAGAATTCTTTTTACAACCCCCTTAACCGGGGACCTGACACTTGTGCGATCTACCTGGTCTGTGACAGCAACCTGCTTCGCCGACAGCTCTTCCAGCTGAGCCAAAACCTCGTTCATCTCGGTTCGTGCCTGATTAACAAAAGACAGCTTTACCTCACTGACTTTTTCGGAGGTTTCCCGTATCTGTGCCTGAATGCGTGAGAACGCCTCTATAGCTATTTGCCTTTCACCACGAGTGTCACTGACCTGGCGCTCAAGTCTCAATATTTCAAATTTTGATACGGCTCCATCCCTGGCCAGCAATTCGGACAATTTCAACTCTTCACTAAGAAAGTTGAGTCTCCGCTCTAGCAGCAACTGTTCGGCCCTGGTTTCCTCCAGCTGCTGTTTTTGCTGAATCTCCTGCTGCTCAAAAACAGCAACCGTACTCGCAAGCTCCTGCTGTCGACTCTGATAAAGTTCAAGCTCACTATGTGCCAATTCAGGCACTTCAGAAGACAACTGTAGAGGCATAACCGGAATGACACCTTCTATTTCCGAACGCAGCCGAACCATACGAGCCCGCAGTGCATACTGATTTGCCCGCTGACTGTCACGATTGGCAGATAGACGCGTATCGTCCATCACCAGGAGAACCTGACCTACGTTAACTATCTCGCCTTCGGAGACCAGAACCTCGTTGACAATACCTCCCTCCAGGTTCTGGATTTCCTGCATCTGACTGGATGGAATGACTTTACCCATACCACGTGTTACTTCATCAATTTCACACCAAGCAGCCCATATCAGAAACAGAACCAGAGACAGTGAAATAAGAAATAGTAATGGTCTGCTGCCTTGCGAAATCTCTGCTATTTGTTCATTCGAGGCCTGATGCCAATTAACACTTGAGTTGTCGAGGCTATTCATATCAACCAGCAGAACCTTTTGACTTTGAATGACCGGCCAGCTGCCCCATCACATCATCAGCAGATCCCATAGCTTTTATTTCGCCTTGCTCGATCACCACGATATTGTCCATTGCTTTCAGTAAATGCAGTTTATGAGTAACAAGAATAATGGTGATATTTTCCAGCTGTTTCAGCAGTCGAAGAAACTGCTGTTCGGCCTGACTGTCCATCGCACTGGTTGGTTCATCCAGAATCAATGCTCCCGGGCACGCCACCAGAGCTCTTGCCAGCCCCACAGCCTGCGCCTGCCCACCAGACAGATGTCGACCACGCTCTCCAACCTGAAAATCCAACCCCTGACTACCCGCCCGTACTATGTCTGACAGGCCCGCCATATCGAGCGCCTTAAGAATATCAGCATCGCTGACATCTGTTCTGCCCATAGCTATATTTTCACGAAGAGTGTCATTAAAGAGATCAATGTTTTGAGGTACATAACCAATCTGTCGGCGTAGCCAGGCTGGCTCGATTTGTCGTATATCAATACCATCAATGGCAATATGCCCTTCTTTTGCTTCCTGAAAGCCTGCAAGCAGCTGTAGTAAAGTGGTTTTTCCTGAACCCATTCTTCCCAGGACTGCTAACTTGCTTCCCGACGGAATTTCCATGGTCATTCCACACAGGTTTGTTGTTTCATCAGAGAACCCGAACGACACTTTATTGAGCCGCCATGCTCCACTAAAACTGTTCGGCTTCAAAAGCTGTCGACCTTCAGGTACTTCCTGCGGCAGTGACATAACTCCGCCCGCATGTTCCAGAGCATGAATTGTTTTTTCATACTGGTTTAACAAACTGATAACCTGGGCTACAGGAGCTCCGCATCGGCCTGCAATCATGGTAATTGCTATCAGCCCCCCCATTGTCAACTCGGCAGATGTAATGAGATAAACGCCATATACCACCAGTGCAAGCGTATTCAGCTGCAAAAGAAAAGTTGTCACCAACCCGGGAATAGCCTGCAGCTTACGCACTCCAAAACCGGCATCGGCAGCCTCTCTGTTGAGACGACTCCATCGCTGCTGGCTCTGCCGCTGAACATTACAAGACTTCACTGTCACCAGACCTATTAACAGCTCCATCAAATAGTTCTGGCGAGCCGATGCGGCTTTTTGTTGACGGGTAACCACTGCCTGCAGAGGCTTATTAACAAGCCAGGCCATAAAGAGGGAAAGAGTAATGCACAAAATCGGAACAGCCACCATCCAGCCCCCGATCCAGACCACCAGAGCCAAAAACAGCACAACAAATGGCAAATCTATAAAAGCCATTACAGTCGTAGAAGTAATAAATGCACGAACACTGTCAAATTCAGAAAGACTGTTCATCAGTGCACCTGTACTACCAGGGCGAAAACTGAGCTTTAGACCCAGAATTCGATCGATCAGTCTTGAGGAAAGCGTTAAATCTATCTGCCGGCCAGCCTGGTCTACAAACCGGGTACGTAATAATCTGATAGCAAACTCAAGCGAAAAGGCAAGGCATGCACCGGCCGCCAGCATCCAGAGTGTTTCAAAGGCACCATTGGGGACCACTCTGTCATAGACGTTCATGACAAACAGAGGAGAAACAAATGCAAACAGGTTAATCAGCAAGCTCGCCAGCCATACATCACGATAAACGTGCCTGTAGGGGCTGACAGCCTGCCAGAACCAACCGTATATAGAGTCTCCTCTGTCGTGTGTTTTGCCACTTCTTTCAGACATGAACCCGCGCTCCAACAGCTGCAACAATTTTTTTGTAACCTGGAGCGATTACATATTGTGGAGCGATATTTATTAATTTCATTAAGTTAGCTGTCAGTTATTGTAGTTTTTAGCTACTGCTCTCACTTTCGAACTACTGTCGTAAGCACCCGAACCCTTGAATTCATAGATCATTTCCCCGCCTATGGCGTAGGTTGTTGTTTCGCCCTTGCCAGGTCATTGCTCTGATTACAGATCTCATTATACGTCCAGTGTTGTTTTTTTAATGGCATAAAAACGCTTCAAAATATCGCAAAGCAACTGCCCGAACGATTAAGTCATTATATAGGCTTAATTCATTATCGTTAGCTTATACATTATGCGATGAAGAATAAGATGCTGATCAAGAGCAATCAAGAGGGGATAGAAACATAATATTTCAGTATCAGTAGCTGAAAATCATTTAAGACAGCTGCGTCCGTAGTCTGTAAAACTTATGCGAGGCTGTTATTTTCTCCGGTCTGGGTATACCAATGGGGGAGTGACCTGAATAACTTACAAAGCTTGATTCAGCAAATCGGCGTAAATGGATTGAGAACTTAGAACAACTGATAGGTTTTGGAGATAGAACTTTGGCTCAATGGGCGAATGGTCACTATAAACCAAGCCTGAGCAAGCTCCCGGGTCTTTCAGAAATACTACAGATAAGGCCAGATCATTTGGTCAAGGGTGACTATAAAGTAGACAGTTCTCAGACAGCAAGCAATTACCGCACATGTGTCTAGATTCCAAGCCAAATAAAGAGGATTAAGTTCAATAACCGTTGTGTGAAGACCCTTAAAAAAATACGCCGTATCTCGATCATCAGAAAGAGGGTTACTGAGGCTATCAAGGCTCTGGAGGAAGCAGCTTGCTACCCGTCTCATGACAAGGTAATGGCGATTGTAAGCCAAGATGGGATGAGCTTTACTATCGTTGAATTTTCTCACTTGTGGCGAATGGAGCTATATTCTGAAACTGCAAGAAAAAATGGATTATTGGTTAAATAACCTACAAATAGTTACCCTTTGCTAGCCCCCTTCTTTGTCAGAAAATTTCCAGATTGTCATCTCGCAATATATACCCCACTTATTACTACTGTACTAGATAGCTCAGTACAAATTATCAAGTTGTATCTCAAACTATATTTTTTGCCAACAGAGTTGTTTGAAGATATTTACGATAATTTCTTCTAGCTTCATATAACCGCTAATTCATACGAAATAATTCGATATATTTCCAGCGCATAACCGAGCATTTAGCTAGCACTATAGCTCTAGAGATAAATGATGTTACATCACATAAAGTGGCCGGAAATTCATAGGAAAGTGGATTTTCAAGGAAGGAAAACAACTATAATGTGGTCGGAAATAGACATAAAAAAACACCGCAATAGCGATGTTTTTTTTTCAAACTAACCATAAAGTGTTCGATCTGGCCATTTTATGGTTGAAACTACACGATTTTATGAAAAAATCGGGTTTTTAAATATGGTACCGGCGGGCGGACTCGAACCGCCACGCCCGTGAAGGCGGGGGATTTTGAATCCCCTATGTCTACCAATTCCATCACGCCGGCACTGCGAAGCAAAACGCTGCTCCGTTAAGACGAGGGCTAGTATACATAAGCGATTTTGCTTTTCAACTGGTACTGTTCCGTAAAAATTCAGTTTTGTAAAAATGCACAGAAACCAGCTCGTGCTATTCGTTGCCGTGTTTTATATAAAAACGACACAAACCGTCTTCAGGAGTCTTTGACTTCAATAGCAATAGTTTATCTTTCACACCTCATTAGAGAGCAAAGGCTTATAAACGATTTCTAACAGGACAACTATATTTAATATCTATTTATATTGAGGGGGCTGATTTTAAGCCTATAGGTCTTATGACAGTTCTCAGAGCTATTTCGCACAAGTGTCTCCAAAGTGTTTTCATTCTTTCCGCACTTTTGGCTATTCACTCTAAGGCTCTGCCTATCAACACTCAGACGGGGTCTGGTCAAGGGACAGAGACAACAACGCCACCACCCTATAGCTACGACAACGGGCAAGTATATGGTCCATGGAAAGGCGGAAAGGATTTAGGTTCTGTATCTTTTCCCCTGTCCGAGTCAGTGACCGAAGAAGTCAGGTCACTGTTTCTAACCGGACTGAAACTACTCCACGCCTTTGAATACCCTGAAGCCCGAGCGGCATTTCAGCAAGCAAGGCAAAGCCATGAAAGTGGTGAATTTATCATGGGGCTCTGGGGAGAACTCATGTGCAACTATCAGATTATCTGGGACACCCGGGAATTTCAGACTGCTGAAGACTTGATTACTACCCTGACACAGGCCAGAAACAGCTATTCAGGCAACCTTAACCCTTCCGAGACGGTGTTACTTGACGGTGCACTCAAGCTGTTTGGCAATGACAATGCCAGCCGATCAAAACAGCCCTATGAGAATGGTTCAAATGTTCAACTCTTCCATCAATATCTGGATAACCAGCTGAGCCTCAATGATCATCTTGAGTCAGAAATAAAGATTTTCAACCAGCTGGCAAAACTGGCCACTCGCCAAAGCATTCTGGACTACACGCTGGAAAGAAGTGTCATTGAGAATTTAAATGATTTACTGACACTTCCCGACCTTGCCGACCACCCCGGCCTCCATCACTACCTGGTTCATGCATCTGAAAGCCCCAGACTGGCGAAAGAGCCTCAGAGCCATGCCTACGACGCGGCTCAATGGTTACAGCAACTCAGCAATGGCGATAAAAACACCAGCTCTATCCATCTCACTCATATGCCCACACACTTTTATTTTGCGGTGGGTGACTGGACCAATGTTTATACCATTAACCAGTCAGCATGGAATAAATCCATCCAGCGGGCATCAGATTTGTCACTGGGCGACTCCTCTCTGGCATTCCATGAACACTTGTGGCGGGTATTCGCTTTATTGCAGGCCGGTAACTATGCAGATGCATGGAACGACAGTCAGAGCCTGTATCAAAAAATAGAGCACTTGCGACATGATGGCGCCAGTGACGAAACCACTCGTGTCATGAGAACCTACTTTGCTTTTGAGCAGGCGTATTTAAAGCTGGAACTGCCTGCAAACAGCCAGTATCGCTCCGAGCTGAATGCCCAGATACTGTCTGACCATCTTATGTCGCCGTGGGGCAAGACGGCTTATCATTTCATGAAAGCCTGGGATGCACTTGAAGAAGGCAATGATCAGCAATTCAATCAGGCCAAAATCAGTCTGACCGCCTTACAACGTGACCGGAACATACAACTTACGCCCATGGAACAGGGTGCTATCCCCGTGATGGTCAAACAGCTGGAAGCTCAACAGCAACGAAAGCAGGGAAATATTGATGAAGCTATCAAATTGGCTTCAAGCGCTGAACAAAGTTACCGCACCATGCGTTGGGATCACGGCGTTCCTCTAGTGGTCAAACCGCTGTTGGAATACATCGGCGAACTCTATATGGAAAAAGCCGGCACAGCGGCTACCTATGCTCCGATTATTCACAACGTTCGATCCGTTAAGTCACCTACAGATCCAGCCGTTATTATCTCTCACACTGGTATGGTCAATCAGGCTATGGGGTATTTTCAAGCGGAACTTGATGATTTTTTTCCCAGAAGAAGAAAATCTCTGGAAGGACTGTTAAGTGCAGCACAGCAGGCAGGTGATCAAACAACACAAAACAGCACTGCCGCAATCATTGCTACTCTGGATCAACCACTGGACTATCAACAAGCTGTTTCAACAGACGTTACAACACCTGGCAGTGCTTCTAGCAATGCTGCTAACCTGGCTGTGATAGTCACTCTGGCGATTTTGACCGCCGTAAAATTGCACTAGTTTTTCAATAGAGAACCGCCTCCACTCTTGAATTGACAATACTCACGTTGATCTCAAGAGTGGGGCTGTAATATCAGATTACAAACGACATAATACGATCAAACTTATAGGATTCAACCGGCGTTCCATCCACATCAAGGATTACGTGGTACAGCAGCTTACCGGTACTTTTTTGCATCGTTCAGCCTGGCGTTTGAATACTGTCTTTATCAACTAAATCCCAGACCTGTCCCTTATTCCTGTACAGCCGCTTATTCTTGTCCGGATAGTCTGCAACATCGTGATCTAACCGCTGCCCGGAAACAATAAACTTAAGTATTTCAGAGCCACTGTTTATCATCGTGTGCGGTTCACCACCGGCTCTGTAGCCAATAAAATCACCCTCAGAAACCCTGGTTATACGATCACCTATACGAACCTCAGCTTCACCCTGAAGGATATAAACACACTCATCCTCATATTGATGAACATGAAACTCTGTTGATTCATACCCTGGCTCCACTTCAACAAGATGAAAGCCTAAACCGGATAACCCGGTGAGGTCGCCCAGCGGTTTGCTGTGACGAACAGCATTAGAGTTCAAAAAGTGGGTTTTTTCGACGCTCTCCATGCCCTCTATTTCATCTTTTTTAATAATGTACTTGTCCATAAGACCTCTTTATAAAATATCACCTGAACGCGCATTACTGCGTGAGTCAGGCATGTCCCAGCAAGCGGAAATTCCAGTTCTCACAAAGGCCTGTCTCAAGACGTTCCTGCACCTTCGACTGCCAACTGTCGGACAACCTATTCTGCTGGCCGAGTTTTTTCAGACCATCCTGATTAAGAGGATCACCAAAATAAAGGTCGCACACTTCACGAATCGTTAATGCATCAGGAACCCGTTCAACGAGAGCAACGGGATGATCAACAGAGACAAGGCCCGGTTGAATAACACGATACAGCCAGCCACAACGACTTATGTCCTGCATATGAAGGGCCAGATCATCGATACCCCAGCGCCTGCTGAGTTTGTAACAGGGGGATCGAGGCTGGCTCACTTCAATAATGGCTTCACCCCAGCTATAACGATCCCCAATACAAACATCGTTTTCATCCATTCCTGAGGAACTTAGGTTTTCACCCATCCCCGGTGCTTGCCATAACAGGTTTAAGCCATATTTGTTTTTCCAGTACTCATAGTGTTCAGAAGGATACTGGTGCAATGCCCGTTCAGGTCCACCATGATATCGCTGTTCGGCACATTCATCCCCTTCCAGGCCCTCGACAGCAAGAAAGATTTTCCCTTTAACCGGTTCTTTATCTATGGCTGTTTTAAAGCCATAACTGTTCTTTACCCGACCACGAAATACATTAATAAAACAGGGTAGTTTGTTCATAAGGTTCAATATCAAGGAGGCTTAATCAAAAATAACACACACGATTATCAGATGAGTTATTGCTTTGTCTGCTTAATTTGTTTGCTAACGATTTTCATATATTCTGAAGAGAAGCGCATTCATAAAGGTCATGCATGAACATACTAATTATTGGGGGCTCAGGCGGTATCGGTCTGGCAATTATTCAACAAAGCCTTTCCTCATACCCTCAGGCAACAATAACAGCGACCTATCACAGCCAGTGCCCCGAATTTAAACATTCACAACTAAAATGGCTGAAACTGGATGTAACCAGTGAGAAGGATATTATTGAGCTATCAAAGCACTTTGATAGCCTGAATATGCTGATTAATGCTGTTGGCTTTTTACACTCATCACACCATTCGCCTGAAAAGGCACTCAGTCAGTTCGATGCCGATTTTTTTCAAACCAACATAAGCCTGAATACCTTACCCAGCATCCTGCTGGCAAAACACTTTATGGCAGCCCTCCGGTCCGAGAGTGTCACCTATTTTGTTACCCTCTCAGCCAGAATCGGCAGCATCAGCGATAATCAAATGGGCGGCTGGCTAAGTTACCGAACGTCAAAAGCCGCACTTAATATGGCCATGAAAACTGTATCTATAGAGTGGAAACAGAAACTGCCAAACTGCTGCATTGTATTGTTTCACCCGGGAACGACGGACACCGGTTTATCAAAACCCTTCCAGAGAAACCTCCCTGCTGGTCAGTTGCAGTCGCCGGAATTTACTGCGAAATCACTAGTCGAAGTTATAAGAAAACTACGAACAGAAGACTCGGGGAGACTGCTGGATTACGATGGCAATAATATCAGCTGGTGATTATACGAAGAGCTTACAACACCGGCTGACCCTATGAATCACAGGGCTATGAACCAAGTAGCTATGAATAAACGACTTTAAATCGCTCAAGGACAAGTAAAAGATCTTCAGAGACTTCCAACCCCTGTCTTTGACACTCTGCAGAGAAAAAGTCCCAATGCGCGTTGCGCCACCAATCAAGAGATTTATCGCCTTCGCCTTCAAGCACAGCAAAACTGGCCGGTACCTCTGAAAACCTGGCTTCAGTAACCTCGGTAATTTCAATAATTGATGTCGGAGTGCCACTCCAGTCAGTGACTATCTGCAGGTTTCCGACCTTTGGCATGGGCTCCAGACCTGTCTCATACCAGTATTTCATACTGCAGGTTGCAGTTTTCTCACCCTGCCTGATTAAATCAGCACAGAGATTAGCGTTTTCTTCATCGGCGCAAAAATAATCAACAATAACGTTGCGATTTCCGCTCCCGTTCTTGTTGTTTAAGCTTTGCAGGTATCTATTGTAATATTCTTTTTGGACTTCGTTCATATCGTTACTACTGAATCTATTTTTCTGATTATCATTATGTCTGGGCAGCGTACACCTCTTTTACCCGGTAATCATGCGCCTCGATACATCAACGACACATTGCGGGCTAATCAAGAGACTATCCTTAAGACCACTCTGGTCATTCCAGTGTCATTTCCGGTTATATTCGGTATAACCCCAAGCGTGTCGGACTCACCGAAAGGATAGGTTTCAAACTGTGCACGAGCCGTTAAACGGATCTTGATGGAACTACGATGTAGGGGTTCGTTTCTGGCTCTTCATACATATTCTGCAGATTGCGAAACTCAACATCTCGCATTTAGCCTTACCTATAATAGTCTCTTGTCATTGTTACATCTCGAAAGCAGATTTATTGGAAATATTTAAGCCTTGTTATAAGCCAGAATAAGCTCAATCCCATACTCAGTGTTAAAGCACAAAGCCATGAAGTAAGAATGGAACCAGACCATACAATGACAATAGAACCAGTACAGCACCTTCATCGAGCTGACCATTTAACAAATAATTCAACAACTCTGGAATCGATGTGTTTTTTACCCATATCACAAGGCACAGCAGTACCGAAGGTGTATCAAGGAAACCCCCTAGTATTAAGTTCTAAGGGCGACACTTCAAACTTGATACTAGGCGTTTACTGTGCGGCCATTCTCTAGTTCTTGTTGGCCAGGTATTTCATATTTTGGTTCCATAAAATTAAACATGAAATCAGTCACCTCAAAAGAGTAAACGCTTGGGTCCTTCTCCAAATTTCTTTTTTCTACCCGCTTCTTTCGAGTTTCTTTTGGTGCGTTCAAATAGTGTATTTCGGAATCGATGCTAAGCCCCTTTGCTAAATCAGTAAAATGGTCCCTTTGTTCCTTAGTAGTAAACCCTAAATCTAAAACTACATTACCATTTAATTCTAATACTTGCTCACTGACCTGCCAGATTTGAACGTAGCATCTATTAACTCGTTCAATCATCCAAGAATAATCCAGAGATGTCATATCATTGGAAAATAAGATCTGCATCCATGGGTCTATAGAAAAACGAATTGCTCCAATTTCTTTAGCAATAGATAGAGAGTACGTAGTTTTTCCGGCACCTGTTGGCCCGGTAACAATAATTAATCTTGCCATATATAGTGATACTCTTTTGATGCATAACGCCATTTCCAGATGCACTGTAGTCACCTGAAATTTCTTGCATGCCGCATATTAGTTGAAGTTTTCAATGGTTTTTGGATTAATCCATGCTCAAAGAAACGTATTCATAGGTAACATATCACCAGAGCTATAGAATTCAAGCATAAGCTGGTTAAATTCATTCTGCTTCTTGGCAGGAACATTAATGATTGGGAACCCTGCTCTGAGGAGAATACCATTCATCATGAACCTTCCCATGCGTTTATCAACATCCCAGAAAAGTCGGGCTCTTTCCATTCAAAGGAAGGCCGTTATCGCTTGATCATAGATGCCGTTGGAAGAACTCACCTCTTGTTGAATATCAGACCATGCCTTAGCTTCTTCTTTCCTTGAAATTTTATGAATTGCTAAAGCAACATCTTTTGTGAAAGAGAAGCTATTTTCGGAGACAAGGGTAAAAGTTTTTTCCAGGCATCAGCATGGTTAAGAACCATGTTCTGGTCGCTTATTTTATAACCACCAACAGTTATCCCATCGAGAAGTGTTTGGACATCTAGCATGGTCATTACTACACCCTCAAGGTTTACAGCACTATAAACAATTTGAAGCTATGGAACCAGAATCTCACCAAGAATTTCTTGGATCTTTGAGCATTTCTAAAGAGGAAATAAAAGCCACTCGCCAATGGTCCAAAGAATAATTAATAACCAGTGCGTGCGACTCGACATTTGGTTTCACGCATAACGCCAGAATTAGGGCACCGAAGGCCCATTTGAAGCACTTGTTAGCTGCGTTTTGAAACTGGCAAAACTTCTGCTGTCTCTGTATCGAGCATTTCTAGAACACTCTCAAAGCCATGTTTTGGCAACCAACCTAATTTTTTATGTGCTAACGATGAGTCATGTACACGGTCCAAGCTTGCAGGTAATTGCCACCCTCTTCGCCTAAAGGCAGAAACTATCTCAGGACACCTTTGTGTGAGAGCTGACTTTGCATCGTTACATAAGGCGTCACAATCCAAACGCTTAAAAGGTGTTTCACCCGAGATGATAAACCGATTATAACCACTTAAACGTTTTTCTACTGCACATAAATGAGCATTTGCTACATCACGAGAATCAATACCACGAGTTAAGCGAAATACTGCCATTAAGTCCGCGGGCTCTGGAAAACACCTAGACATTTGTAGCACTGTCACCGGAAGGTTGAACAAGGTGTTTTATCAAAATCAACTACATCATGTGTGCGCATTAACTTGATATAGATTGCACGCCCCACTCTACCCACTGAGCCTGTTACCAATATTTTCATTTACTACACCTTGCTAGATATCGACCTCAAAGCAGCTAACGCTTGGTTAAGGGGCTGGCGCCGCAGGTGACAGTCCCATTGAACCTCTTGTTATGTGTGTTCTCTCGTTATTGGTCTGGATGAATTATAAAACCAAGATTTTCTAATAATGAAGCCATTTGCCACTCGTATATCTCAACCCCAGAAAAATCTAATGCCCTTATGTCTATAGCTGCTATTTCAGCATTGCGTAGATCAGCCTTATAGATTGAAAGACCGTCATACTGACTTGGAGCAAAAGCTGAATTTGTGAGATTCGCGCCCTCTAAGTTTGCTCTTGTAAAAACTACAGCTGAAAAATTACTTTCTGATAAATCACACTTTTCTAGTTGAACACCTTCGAAGTCCGAATATTTGAAGTTTGATTTTGTCAGTTGAGCCGAGCTAAACAGCATGTTTTTACTGACTATTGTTACAAATTCTGCAAGCTCGAAGTTACAACCTTGAGCCTGACATTCATTTATTTTTATGTCAAAGAGTTCTGATCTATAGAAATTACAGGTGGAAATATCACAATCATAAAACTCAGAATGACGTAAATCAGATTTTTGGAAATCACATCCTTTTTGATTATTCTTGTTGTAGAAAGTGCACTTCTTAAATACAGAGTTTCTCAAACTAGTTTCAGAGAAGTCACAGTTAATGATTTGACAGCTTTCAAAATGCAGTCCATTTAAGTTTGCCCCAGAGAAATCAGATGAAGAGATTATACAGCCAATAAAGTTTAAATCTTCTTCGTATTCATGAGCCCAATCTAAATTAGCAAAATTACGATTTTTTATCGTTCTTTGATTTTCATCTAAAACCAAAGATTCTTCGATTTTTTTGATGTTTTCCAACTTATAAATCTCTAAAAACTAACCATTAACTAATGGAGGTATGGAGTTTGAATCGCGAATTCATAAACTAAGCGCGACAAATTCAGACCATTAAGAGGCAAGCTGCGATACCGTTGACTTTTCGCTCCGCCAGAGTGATTGGCCATGAGTATCATCAGCTCACCTCCGAAGAAAGGTTTATGTTATCCCTGCTCAGAAAGCAAGATGACAGTGTCGCACAGATTGCTAAAAAACTTGGACGGCACCGAAGCACCATTTACCGTTATATCTGGCGAGATAAGCATGCGGGCGGAAATCTCTGGACCTACCTCAGGGGTTCTCATAAGAAACGACGAAAACGCTACCGTTCCAAGGACAGCCGCGGCTGGGTGTCAGGTAAACGACATATTTCAGAACGACCCGCTAGCGTAGAAACTCGAAAGCAAAAAGGTCACTGGGAAATCGATACTGTTATGGGTAAAGGCTCCAACGCCTGCATTGTCACTCTGATTGAACGGAAAACAGGTTATACGCTCATTGGAAAAATACCCAATCGCACTACTAAATCACTGAACCTAGCAACGATATGCCTGATACATCGTTATAAACCAGGCCCGTTTAAAACCATTATTGCTGACAACGGCACTGAGTTTCACCGATTCAAAGAACTAGAAACAGAAGCCAATTTCAGGTTCTACTTCGCAACCCCTTACCACTCCTGGGAGAGAGGCACCAATGAAAACACTAATGGTTTAATCAGGCAGTATCTGCCGAAAGGAATGGTTATGGTATCTGTAACTCAAAGAGATTGTGATGCCATTGCCAAAGAACATAACTACCGACCAAGAAAGAGGCTGAGCTATAAGTCACCGATCAGCTGTTTCCATAATTGTTGAAGTGTCGCACTTCAAACTTGATACTAGGCGCTGATTGATAAACCTTGTATTTGCTAAATGGATTGAACCATTTTTTTTATTTTTACTGCCTTTTCAAAATGATCAAGTTTATGCTTCATTATCCACCATTCTGCTGCTTCCATAAGCAACTCGGGGTCATCATTTTTATTTGCAAAAAATGCGTAAAAGGACAAACCGACGTTTGCACCTTTACTCGCAATTTTCTTATCGCAGACTTCAATAATTTTGCTCTTTAAATTCTCTCTCATTTACGGACGACTCTCAGTGAGTAATTATAATGCTGCGATTTAAACGCATAACGCTTGGTTAAGGGGCTGGCGCCGCAGGCGGCAGTTCCTACGAACCACTTGTATGGTTAATTCTTATTCTTGAAAACGGGCAAAAAGAGGCCCACCTTCAGTTGGCCTACTGAAGGCCTTATGCAATAGCTCGATGGATTTGAGGTTCCTCTTGCGAGAGACCGATAACAAGTGAGCAGCGTTGCATACTCTTAAGCAATAACTCGGACAGTCATCGGGGCCTCGAGCCCGCATAGCAAGGCAGAGTAAGCTTATTATGAACTCATCAGAATTCAAGTCTGGCACTGTCGTCGGTGTCGATGTTGGCAAACGGTTTTTGGATATCTTCTTTTGCCCTCAAGGACTGCATCAGCGTTTTCCCAATGACGTTCAGACGATAAAAAAACTGGTCGCCGTATTCGCCGATATCAACCCGGAACGAATCGTTGTTGAAGCGACAGGCCGCTACGAAAACGAACTGGTCTTTGCCTGTGATAAAGCAGGGTTGCCGATCATTGTCGCGAATCCGATCAAAGTACGTCACTTCGCCAAAGCCATTGGTGTGCTGGCTAAAACCGATAAAGTCGACGCTCAGGTTATTGCCCGGTACGGTGCAGCGCTCAAGCCTGAAATCAAACCACTGCCTGATAAGCACTCCAGGCTGATCAAGGATTTGCTGATCCGTCGTAAGGAGCTTCTGGACATGAGAACCATGGAGAAAAATCGTCTCCAGATCATGCCTAAAGAGCTTCATAAGTCGATTCGAAACGTACTGGCCTGCTTAAAGATGTCGCCTCAATTAAGCCGCTACACTGAGCGCCGGATGCCTCTGAAGATCATGACCAGTGTACCTGGTGTTGGCCATGTTCTAGCCTACACGTTGCTCAGTGAACTCCCTGAGCTTGGTAAACTAAATCGAAAAGAAATTGCCGCTCTGGTGGGAGTCGCGCCAATGAATAAAGACAGCGGACGACATCAGGGGCAAAGACACATACGTGGAGGTCGCTCACGAATACGTACAGTGATGTTTATGGCAATGATGTCTGCCATCCAGTGTAACCCTATTATCAAACGTTTTTACGACCACCTTCGTGAAGCAGGAAAGCTCCCCATCGTGGCGCTAACAGCCTGTATGCGTAAGATGATTGTCATCCTGAATACTATGCTGAAAAACGGGACATGTTGGGGAGAAAATAGCACCTAAAAACTTGACTGGAGGCCACAGTCACTTATGTGGACTCCCCACTGTCAACAACAATGATGGAAGCTTTTAAAGCGCACTTATGTACGAGCTCAAACGGGTAGCGAACCCAGGCTCTCAGATATTTACGCGAACGGGTGTACTAATCTTGTTAACGAGCGAAAAGCTCATGTGACTGTACTGTATCAACCCGTTTTTTAGCTCACCAACACAGCTGTTAAACCTGTTACAAACTACAATTATTCAATAGCTACCGCGTGATACTCTGTACATTGAGTAAGCATGGCGAAAGCTGTTCTAACCGTTTTATTGGCCAGTGCAACTGCGGCACACTTTTTTCCCCTTCTTTCTATCAGTGACATTAGCCAGACTTCTTTCTGAGTTCGAGGAGATCTTCGGAACAGCTGATGAACCACGGCCATGGCTCCAGTAATCAACAAGCTACGAAAACCACAATTTTTTGACCTGCGGCTAATCTTCCCTATTCGTGTTTTCCCACCACTAGAAGATTGTACAGGCGTTAAACCAATGCATGCTGCAGCATCTTTACCACGTTTAAAAGTTCCTAACTCACCACACCCTAAAGCAATGAAGAGATTGATAGCATTAAGGATACCGACCCCTTCTAGCTTCATGAGCTTTTGGCAATCAGGTATGTCTTAACTGTATTTTCCAAACAAAGATCGTACTCACTAACAGCAAGACACTGATACGAATACATCTCACGAGCGGTATTAAGTGCATGCCTAAACGGCCCAGAGAAACCATTGGTAGCATCTTCAAGCACGAGAGCTGTGGCTTTAAGAACCTGAGCTCCACTACCTGTAATACGGATATTAAATTCTTTCAGTAAGCCAAGAAGCTGATTCTTAGCAGCAGTACGCTGCTTAACAGCTAGCTCACGTAGTCGCACGATGGACTGAAGTTGCTGCTGAATATTTGTCTTGCCTGAAATAAAATTAATGTCAGGTAGTGATGCGGCCTGAACAATGACTACGGCATCATTTCTATCGGTCTTTTGATTTTGACGCACGACGGAGACTAAGTAAGGAGATATTAGCTTTGCTTCATGACTGTAATACCTTGCTTGTTGATGCCAATAATGAGCAGATGCACACACTTCAAATACGACGAGAAATGAGGACTGTGAAGCTAGAAAGCACTGAAATTGACTGGGTGTCATCTCCTGATTAGCAATCATTTTGCTATTAATAAATGAGCAGACTTGGATAACCTTTTCAGGCAAGTCGACACCGACAACTCTTGTACTCATAGCCGGACTCCTCTAGAAGCTGCATGCTGATGTTAGTTTAAGGGTGTGGGGAGTCCAATTATCTTGTTATGCGCCTGTTGTTGAATTGCTGAAAAGCAGGTAAGAACTAACCTCTTCTCTTCCTGTAATCCTTTGCTTTCTACCTTTGAAGGATTCATAGAGAAAATTGTGGAATGAATGAGAGCTTTTTGACTTTCTTGTCCAGTATTCTGAAGCCCACTGTAGTAACTCTTTATACTTTATTTCTGCCACTTCAGGATCAAGTTTTTTTGAGCTTCCTGATCCTCTATACAATAGGTTTTCACTACACTCTTCCCAGCTAAAATCTAAGAAAATAACTTCCGTAGCTTCTGTGATAAAGTTTTCTACAAGGCCTCCAAAGACTCCTTCTACAACCCAACTTTCTAGAGATTTCAGTTCATTTATCTTTATTTCAACTTCTTCATTTGACCTTTTTTGAGAAAAACCACCTGGCATCCAAAAAATACTATCAAGGTTTATTTCTGATAAGTTCTCTTGCTTTGATATTTCTCTCGATAGCCAGCTTTTTCCAGACCCTGAATTTCCAAAAATTAATATTCTGTTCATCATGTTGTATTCGATAGATGACTCAAGTTTTGGCGCATAACGCCGTTTTCAGGTACGCCGTAGGCGTCTGTAAAACTTTGTTATGCGTAGCTTGGTGTGATGCTGAAATGATCTAAGCCTTTACAGAAATATAGATCCGCTTTTGGCTCAGACTTCATGCCCAACTTTTTTAGAACAGATTTCGAAGGTTGGTTTGAGTGCATTGCGACACCATAAATTTTCGTATGGTTTGTATTCGAAAATGTATAATCGATGACCAGTTTGGAAGCTTTTGTCGCTAAACCCTGACCCTCAAAGCCTCTCAATATTGCAAACCGGATATCAATGTATTGTGGGTCTGGAGCAAACTCTACACCTGCAAACCCTACCTTCTCACCTTTACTTCCTTTTAAGGAAACTATGAACGTACCAAAGTTATGTTTCTCCCAATGAGCAATACGGTTTTTTAGATATTCACGCTGCTTCTCTTCAGGATATGGTTCTTCATTTGGCAAGAACTTTGTTTGAGAAGGACATGACAAAATTTCTCTAATGAGATCAAAGTCATTTTCAGTAGGCTTTTTCAATATGAGATTACTACTCTCGATCACTCGTATACCTCTATTTGCTACGCATAACGCTTGGTTAAGGGGCTGGCGCCGCAGGCGGCAGTTCCATTGAACCACTTGTTATGCGCGCACTTGAAATTTGTTTATAACAGGTTGTATGTACCAGACTCCTATAATAAGAAACACTAATAAGAGTAATGAGTTGATATAGTCTAAAAATTTAGTATCTGTCTTTAGTTTTGCTTTAGTGTAAAAGTAAGAAGTAAGAGAATAAAATGCAAACATAGAATATAAAAATGTATGAGTAACTAAAGCATGCTCAGAAACAGAGACTGATTGGTAAATTATTTCAGGAAATAAAATATATGCCATTGCCATAAAAAAGAAAAAATTATAAACAACTTTAATTCTCTTGCTTATTTTTGCTTCCTGATAAGAATAATGCCCAACTACCCACAGCCAAATAAACAGCGCAATTTTACCAAAATCTAAAAGATACCAAGGTGCGTCAAAACCATCTTCTCCAGATATTAAATTAAGAGCAAAAACCGCTGTAGCCATATTTAAGAGAGCTATGACTGCAAATACTTCAAAACTCTTTGCATTTTTTATTTTTTCTAAGAAAAGAGAAATTCTCATAAAACATTAACTTCGATATTGTAAATGATTAGCGCATAACGCCTCAATCAGCCGACGCCGAAGTCCCAGGCAGCTTGCTGCCGTACACGACGCACTTGTTATGTTTAGTATTCCCAGCTTCGATATACTTCGTTATTCTCTTTCATATCTTCATACAGCCAGACCATTCTGTCCAAAAACCAGCTTTTTCCGAGATAGGCCATTATTACTCCCAATACTGCCCCCCAAATTGAGTAATAAATAATTGACCATATTGCTATGAGTAGGCCTGCTGAAGATATGAAATTTAATATGTTATATAGAGGCGTAAGATGATGATCTGGTAGAGGTATCTTATCTCTATTCAAATATACGCGCTCTCCCAAAACAGCTTTGGATGCCCAGTTCTTTGTTGATATTGGTTTGGCGAAAACAACAGGATTAAAAAACATCCAAAGTACTGAAGCTAACCCTGGAATTATGCACCACCAATCAATCCAAACCCGGCTCCAAAAAGAAATAACTATAAATGGTAAGACTGAATATCTAGTCCAAACACTGATAGGATTGGTATGTTTCATCCAATTTTCATCAGTCAAACGAAATACATGTGAGATCTGTCGTTCTAATGTCATTCTGTTTACTCATGCCTAAATAGGTGGAAGAACATAACGCTTGCATGTGGGGCTGCCGTCGCAGGCGGCAGTCCCTAGGATGCACTTGTATGGTTAATTCTTATTCTTGAAAACGGGTAAAAAGAGACCCACCTTCAGTTGGCCTACTGAAGGCCTTATGCAATAGCTCGATGGATTTTAGGTTCCTCTTACGAGAGACCGGTAACAAGTGAGCAGCGTTGCATACTCTTAAGCAATAACTCGGACAGTCATCGGGGCCTCGAGCCCGCATAGCAAGGCAGAGTAAGGCAGAGTAAGCTTATTATGAACTCATCAGAATTCAAGTCTGGCACTGTCGTCGGTGTCGATGTTGGCAAACGGTTTTTGGATATCTTCTTTTGCC
>NZ_PPFD01000008.1 GCF_009653635.1 Endozoicomonas sp. OPT23
TGGGGTTTCCCCATGTGAGAGTAGGTCATCGCCAGGCATTGAATTAGAAAACCCCAGAAGAGCAATCTTCTGGGGTTTTTCTTTTTGTGCAGAAAAATTGTTTCGGGAACAGTTCGAACAAAGTAGGTCTATCTTGATAGAGAAACCTATCGGGCTTTTTAATTATGACTGCCCAAAACAATAAATCAGTTTAGTGAGTCATTATCCATAGTCGTATAAATCAAAATAAGAAGCAGGACAGTTGAAATCCGAAACCCCGGTTGAATACCGTTCCAGCTCTTTGATTGCCAAGCCAGAAACCACTCTCCGGAAATGCCCATAAAGCAGAGAAACCAAAGGCAGATACCCAATGACAGGCCATAGACGGCATATCCTTTAAAATCAGAGTAGTTTCGAACCTTCATTCCTCTGATTAACTCAATGACTCCAAGCCAGCAGAGAATAGTTATTAAAGCTTCGGTAGCGATAATAAGTGTATAAGCGCTGTGCCAGAGAGTTTCGGAATCGATGGCTCTCCAGGATGTCTGAGCCGGGTTGCCCGTTGTATCCATAGACATCACATGTTTTACAAAGTCGAAGTTACTTTGGTAATCCACGAGATTATTAAAAACAACGAGCGTACTAAAGATGGCGACGGTTATGTTAAGGCTAACTTTACTGAGCCGGATAGCCTGAATGTGATTCATGAAGAAACTATAGATTTTAATGAACCTATTTCAAGGCAATAGAGCTGTAGTTCTTATGGTTACTAAACAGCTTTGAAGGTTTACACTACTCCGATTTACGACTTAATCATTCAGAGGCTCAAGTATGGCGGCGATTAACTGGTTTCCCGGGCATATGCATAAAGCTCGAAAGGAAATCAAAAAGGTTGTTCCGGAAGTTGATCTGATCATCGAAGTTCTGGACGCTCGCATTCCTTACAGCAGCAGTAACCCACTGGTTCCATCTCTGCGTGGTAAAACACCCTTTCTGAAGGTCCTCAACAAAGCAGACTTGGCTGACCCGAAAGTAACAGAGCTCTGGATAAAAGAGCTGGAAAAGGAAGAAGGCGTTAAAGCTATTGCTCTGACCCAAAGCCAGCCTGAGAAAGTTCGCAGTGTACTAAAACTGGCAGAAGGAATGATTGGGAGCGAACGAAACCTTGAAATCAAGGGCATGCGAGCCATGATTCTGGGTATTCCCAATGTTGGTAAGTCCACGATGATCAACACACTGGCAAACCGTATTATCGCCAAGACAGGTAACGTTCCTGCGGTTACCAAGCAGCAGCAGCGAATAAAATTGCCAAATGGAATGATTCTTCTTGATACTCCAGGGTTTCTCTGGCCAAAGCTGGAACCTGAATCCTGTGGTTATCGTCTCGCCGTTACCGGTGCAATAAAAGACGCTGTAATCGAATATGAAGATGTAGCATTTTTTGCCGCAGAGTACTTTTTAAAGGTTTACCCCGAAGCACTTAGGTCACGCTTTCTGCTTGATGAACTACCAGCGACGGATATTGAGCTGATGGATATGATTGCAGCTAAAAGAAACTGCATGCGTAGAGGTGGAATTTCTGATCTTCATAAAGTGTCTGAAATTCTGCTAAATGAATTCAGAAGTGGCAATTTGGGCAGACTCAGCCTGGAAACACCAGAGCTGGTTGAAGCAGAAAAGCCTGTAAAAGAGCCTGAAAGCGAGTAAGCTTTTCCTACCTGACACAATAAAACTACCTGATAAGAATAAAAGAAAAAGGTATCTGATATGTTCCTATGGCTGAAACGAGGGCTACTGCTTGCCCTCAGCCTCTGTGCAATTCTATTGATAACGGTCTATTGGTTATTGTCATCAAGCAAAGCCAGGCTCGATGGCAACTACCATTCTTCCGAACTTACCGCTCCTGTTTCTGTAGAAAGAGATAACCTTGGTGTTCCCGTAATAAGCGGTAGCAATCGTCAGGATGTAGCCTTTGCAACAGGCTACCTGCACGCTCAAGATCGCTTCTTTCAAATGGATCTGAATAGAAGGAATTCAGCGGGTGAGTTGTCTGAACTAGTCGGCAGCCTTGCTCTGAATCATGATAAAACCCAGCGAAAGCACCGGTTTAGAAAAGTAGCTCAACAAGTTGTTGAACAAATGTCGTTTAATGAACGGGTAGTGCTTAATTCTTACACGGCAGGTGTCAATGAAGGTCTGGCAGATCTGGATGGTAAGCCTTTTGAATACTGGCTGTTGAATGTAGAGCCTCAGCTTTGGAAAAATGAAGATACTTTCTTGACCGTATTCAGTATGTATATGGATCTGAATGATAATGAGTTCAAGCTGGATGATGTTAAAGGCTTTCTAGCGAAGATTGCTTCCAGAGAAGTGATTGAGTTTCTGTCACCTCTGCGCACTCGCTGGGATTCTTCTCTTATTCCGATGGAGCTTCCAACTCCCACTACTCCAGACAGCACTGCTGTTGACCTGAGGTCAAAGCCTGCTGAGTTTTATGCAGGGCTCAATGGCGAAACGATACCTGACAGTTTTATTGGCAGTAATAACTGGGCTGTTGCTGGCAGCTTAACGGAGTCTGGAGCTGCGATTGTTGAAGATGATATGCATCTTGCTCACAGGGTTCCAACCATCTGGTACAGAGCGCAATTTAATTACCCTAATGCTAAAGGCGATGGTGTTCAGGTTACCGGTGTTACGCTTCCGGGTGCTCCGCTTATTGTTGTTGGAAGTAATGGCCATGTTGCCTGGGGTTTTACCAACAGTTATGGAGACTGGGTTGACCTGGTTTCTCTGGAAATGGCTGATGACAATCGTTATATGACCAGCACGGGGCCAGAGCAGCTGGAAACATGGCAGGAAACCATTAAGGTAAAAGGAGAAGAGGCAGTCACTGTTGAATATCAGCAGAGTCGTTGGGGACCTGTTGTTAATTCAAGATATGACAGTTCTCGATACGCTCTTCGTTGGACGGCTCATAACCCTTCAGCAACTAATGTAAAGCTGATTGAACTGGAGCAAGCGACCACTGTCTTTGAAGCTATGGATGTTGCTAATCAGTCAGGCATACCCGCTCAGAACTTCACTGTAGGCGACAGTCAGGGAAATATTGCCTGGACCATTGCAGGTAGAATACCTCTTCGTTCAGGTGTTGATTCAACGTTTCCTTTGAGTTGGGAGCAGGCTGAAGACAATTGGCTGGGATGGTTAGCCGTTGATAACTATCCTCGAGTGGTGAATCCGGAAAGCGGCAGAATATGGACGGCCAATGCTCGCATCGCTTCAGGTGAAAATCTTGAGAAGATTGGTGATGGTGGATATCTGCCTGGGCCTAGACAAAAACAGATCGAGGACAGTTTGAAAAAACTGACCACAGCTAGTGAAAACAAGCTTCTCGAAGTGGCTCTTGATCACAGAGCCCTTTATATGGAGAACTGGCGGCAGCTGATTCTTGATTCACTACAGACCGACACGGATTCTAAAAGACAGGCTTTTCTTTCTTATGTGGAAAACTGGTCAGGAAAAGCGTCAACAAACGATGTTGGCTACAGGTTGGTGAGAGAGTTTCATGATGCTCTTAATCTGAAAGTACACCAGTCTCTTGGCCGTTACTTCCGTACTCTATCTGCTGATGCGCGTGTGGAATTTAAAGATAGCTGGCTGCAAAGCCTGAACCATGATCAGGAAATGCTGTTGAGGTTGTATCAGGAACAGCCTGAAAACTGGCTAAATCCTAAATACAGCAGTTGGAATGAGTTATACCTTGAAACCATTGATGAAGTCATTGCTGATCTGGGAGGCGCTGACAAGCTAGCAGAAGCTACCTGGGGACAACGAAATACGTCAGCAGTAAATCATCCTCTTAGCAAAGCGCTGCCAGTTATAGGTCAGTGGCTGAATATGCCTGAGGCAGAACTGACAGGCGATGTCTGGATGCCTAAAGCTCAGAAACCAGCTGCAGGTGTTTCAGAAAGGATGATTGTTTCTCCCGGGCATGAAGAACAAGGGATTTTTCATATGCCAGGTGGGCAAAGCGGACATCCATTATCACCCTTTTATAAGGCTGGTTATATGGATTGGGTGGAAGGTAAGAAAAGCACTTTTCTGCCGGGAAAGACGTTGCATGAGTTGCATCTAATGCTTGCAGAATAATTAAGGAAAGAAGGAGCTACAGAAAACGTAGCTCCTCTTGTTTCTTAATTACTGGCTGGCAATCATATCGTCACGACGAGAGTATGTCTTAGCTACATAGTCCTCGATCATCTGCTTGTATTCTTCCGTGATATTGCCACCTTTAAGAGTGGTTACTTTCTCCCCATCAACGAAGACAGGCGCAGAAGGTGCTTCCCCAGTACCAGGTAAACTGATGCCGATGTTTGCGTGTTTACTTTCGCCGGGGCCATTTACGATACAACCCATAACGGCAACTTTCATATCTTCTACACCAACAAACTCATGACGCCAGTTCATCATTTTCTGGCGTAGGAAAGCATCAACTTCATCAGTCAGAACACGGAAGAAGGTGCTTGTAGTACGACCACAGCCTGGGCAGGCGGTAACTTCAGGAGAAAAGCTGCGAACGTCCAGGGCTTGCAGAATCTGCTGGGAAACAATGACTTCTCGGTCACGACTGCCTGTTGGCTCAGGTGTCAGTGACGTACGAATGGTGTTGCCTATACCCTGTTGTAACAAAATGCCCATGGCAACGCTGGAAGCAACAATACCCTTACTGCCCATTCCTGCTTCTGTAAGACCCAGATGGAGCGCGTACTTCGAGCGTTCAGCCAGCTTTTGGTAAACACTGATCAGAGCCTGAACTCGGGAAACTTTGCAGGAGATAACAATCTTATCTGCTCCCAGCCCACGTTTTACAGCGGCGTCAGCACTGGTCAAAGCGGATAGCACCAGCGCTTCCTGAAGAATTTCTTCAGAAGGTTTCGGGTTTTCAGCGTTGGCATTCTCATCCATCAGTCGAGTGGCCAGCTCTTTATCAAGGCTGCCCCAGTTAACACCAATGCGAACGGGTTTATCGTACTTGATAGCAACGTCGATCATAGTGTTGAAACGATCGTCTTTCTTGTTACCAAAGCCAACGTTGCCCGGGTTGATTCTGTATTTGGCCAGCAAACGGGCTGTTTCATCGTACTTGGTCAGCAAGGTGTGACCGTTGTAGTGAAAGTCGCCCACAATAGGTACGGTGTATCCATCGGCTTCCAGCCTTTTATAAATCTCTGGAATTGCTGCCGCAGCTTCTTCTGTATTAACAGTGACTCGAACCAGTTCAGAACCTGCATCGGCCAGCAGTTTGATCTGGTCTACGGTGCGGTTTACATCAGCTGTGTCGGTATCGGTCATGGACTGGACAACAACAGGGGCATTACCACCAAGGGTAATGTGTCCAACCTGAACAGCATGGGTTTGATGTCGGCCCATTAACTTCATTCCTCCGAAAAACTATATCGAATCAGTGAGACACAGCTAGGGTGTTTGTGCCAGAAAATAAAAGTAGACGATTAGTTTAACACTTATCCATGAAAGCGTATTAATCCGGCATAAACTGAACTATTGTTTTACCCTGTCTAAAGCCAGCTGCAGCAACTAAGTGTGTAGACACACGTAATTGAATATTAAATAGTTGTTCGCCCGCCGCAGGCGGGCAAACAACTTATGAATTCGTATGTACGGGTACCGGATAGAGCAACAACAAGAGTAAATATCATGGCGAAAGAAACGACTGTAAGAGCACGCATTGATGAATCTTTGAAAGAAGAAGCGGAAGTGATTCTGAAACAACTGGGCATCACTACCTCCCAGGCTATTAATATCTATTTCAGCCAGATTGTTCTCAGGCAGGGGCTGCCTTTTGATGTCGTCCTTCCTGATGCTGAAAAAGAAGCCAGGAAGAAATAGAACATAGCCCTTATTAACAGTTCCTAAATAACAATACCTCTGTTTTTCAATCTGGCAGTAAAGAATGAGTCGTCTTCATAAACAACTAGGCGTGGGAAAAGGCGTTGCCTTGTTAGCCACTTCATTAATGGGAACCGGTATATTTGTTGTTCCCGCCATTGCTGCCAGTATTGCAGGGGCCTGGTCTCTACTGGCCTGGGGAGTATTGATTGCCTTAGTAATGCCTGTGGCGTTTACTTTTGCTCTATTGGGTAAACGCTTCCCTCATGCCGGAGGCTCTGCGCACATAGTGGGAAGGGCTCTAGGGCCGAGGTTTGAGAAGCTGACTGCCTTTCTGTTTCTTGCCGTTTTGCCTGTGGGATTGCCTGCAGCCCTGGTAATGGCAACGGGTTTCTGGCATTCCGTTATGGATCTTACTCACTTTGCTGAGCTATCTATTCAGCTGGCTACGCTGGCATTGATTCTGATGCTGGGGCTAGGTGGTACTAAGTTATCTGGCAGTATTCAGGGTGGAATTGCGTTATTAATAGTGGCACTTGTCGCTGTGCTCTGGTGGCAGGGGGATATTCAGTTGGCAGATATTTCATTATCAAGAGCTGAAGAAGGCAATGCTTCATCCATCGTTCCGGCTCTGTCTGTTATGTTCTGGTGTTTTGTCGGAATAGAAGCCTTCACCCATATGGGGGAGGAATTTGAAAACCCTGAGCGGGATTTCCCCATCGCTCTGATTCTTGGAGTGTTGTTGGCTGGACTGGTTTATTGGGGCTGTTCGGTAGCTATTTTGAAATTTGGTGTTTATGGCAGTGAACAGGAAAATACCACCGCTATCCCTAGACTTCTGGCATTGATGTTTGGTCCTACAGGGCAGTGGTTGGCAGCCATTATTGGTTATCTGGCCTGCTTTGCCAGTATGAATGTTTATATTCAGGGCTTCTCCCGATTGTTGTGGAGCATGGCTGAAGAAGGCTCCCTTAAACGGATAGGTCTGGGTTTTCTCGGTAAGCTGAATGATAGGAAGGTGCCAGCCCGAGCACTCTGGGTTGTTTCAGGTGTTTGTGTTCTCAGTATTCTGACTCTTGAGCTGACAGGGCTTCCTCTGGAATCAATGATCCGCTTTGCCAATGGCAACTTTATTGTTGTTTATCTTCTGTCGATGTTGGCGGGTGTTCTTATTTTGAAAGGCTGGCAGAAGTGGCTAGCGATTCTTAGCTCGTTATTATGTGCCGCTGTTCTAATCGCTTTAGGCGCCGACTCTCTTTATGTGGTGGCGTTGACTCTGCTGTTTTTCATTGTAGGGCTGGTAATGAGAGCAAACAGAAAACCTCCTCAATCTATTGAGCTCTAATAAAACTATTCAATAGTTATTAACCAGATTATGCACAGGCCTTCTGTGTTTCTGGTTAATAGCCTCCTCACTTTTGAAAAACCCATCTTACTGATTCATATCGTAATTATTAATTAATCTGATTTCATATTAAGAATTGCTGTTAGCGGCTGCATAAGTTATCCACAATCGTTATAAAAAGTTTTCCACAGAGCGCCGATCACATCACAAGGCGCCTCCCCTCCGGAGTTTTTGCCTGTTCGTCAGCACTTAACAGCAAGCTGAATAGGGAGCACAGGGATTGTGCAGATTTTGAAAAGCCGTGTTATCAGATGTTTGATTGTTCCGCAGTTAATGGCGGCAATGGTTGTTGGGCAGGTGTGGGCCAGCCCTCAGATCATTGATGCTGATACTTCGACTGCAATCACCATCTCAGGCCCTAACAACTCTGATGATACTGTTGTAGAGCCTGAAGATGGCGTGACGGTTAATCAGGGAAGGTTGCTTGAAACAACCAACTCCGATCCCACCATCCTGATAAATACAGATGATGTTTTCACCGGTACAGTTCTGAATAATGGTCATATCGATGACGGCATAGTTATTTCCGGTAATGTCACCAGCTCTGCCACTGACGGTGTTGTAAAAATTGAAAATACGAACAGCGGTGAAGAGGCAAGCCTTCATGATGGTTTGATAATAAACAGCAATAAAACTGTATCTTCATCAATGGCTGATACTGTTTATATTGGTGAAAGTGGCTATATCGATTTTATAACTGTTACCGGCGGTTCAACCCTGAGCGCAAGTGGCACAGGCAATCATGCGATTGATGTTCATACACAGGGACAGATTGGCGGAGATTTCAATAACAGCAGTGTCGGTGGTGGTACTGCGATTAATAACCGATCAGAAACAGACACCATAATTGATGCTTCAGGAACTATTGGTTCTGATAATGGTTCTGCAATCAATATTGACGGAACTGCAACGGGTAAAATAGCCATAACCGGCACAGTTTCCGGAACAGAGAATACAACCGGTGGTAACTCTGGTGCGATTACCATTGGTGGAACCTATACCGGAATGATTGAAAATACCGGTGAAGTTCGAGATGCCATTGTTGTGACCGGCACCCATAGCTCCTCCTCCGATGCCATCAAATCAACGGGTACACTTGGCAATAGTACGTCAGAAACTGCTATCAAAGTTGGAAGTGATGGTTCTGTCACTACCACTTCCCCCTCTGCAACGGTTTACTCGATCAATCTGGGTGGAACCATCAATGGTTCGATTGTTAATAATGGCGAAATTGATGACGGCATTCTGATTAGTGGTACGCAGACAGCAACGGGCTCTGCATATCAATCTTCAGGTTCAGCAGGGAATGTTGCCAGAGTTCTCGAAGGGCTGACTATTTCTGGAACAGCTGATACCACTGGCACCGAGCCAACAGTATCCATTGGCAACTACTCTACTGTCGATACAATTACTGTCACTAACAGTGGGATACTAAGAAATACAGGGTCTAATGGTGTCGCTATTGTTGTTGGTAATCAGGGTGCCGAGATAACCAACGGTATTGTAAATGATGGCACTATTACCGGAGATATTGATAACGACGGGCTCATCTCCGGGGGAATAGACAACAACAATGTTTTTACCGGGAATATTGAAAACTCCGGTACTATTAATGGTGGCATAGACAACAGCAGCACTGCCTTCACCGGAAACATAGCCAACGAAGCCGGTGGAACCATTAATGGCGTAATAAATAATAGCGGAACAATCACCGGGAATATTACTAACGACGGCACCATCAATAACGGTTTTACCAATAGTGGTACGCTGACTGGCAGTATTGATAATAACAACACATTTAACGGCGGTATTGATAGTACTGGCACTATCACTGGCTATATTGATAACTCAGGCAATATAACCGGAGGTGTCAGCTTAAATGATTTAACTGCAGCTGGTGCTTCTGCATACAACTCTTCAGTCGCTGCAGGGAGTACAGCCTCTCTGGTTGGTGGTTTAACGATTAATGGCACTGTAACTTCTGACGAAGATACGATAGTTCTTGGTGATAATGCTTCCATAGACAATATTACTGTCAGCAATGGTGCAACTCTCAGCACTACCGGTGCTGTTGGTGATGGAGACCCGAATATTGATGGTAACGCCATAAGAATCGATACCGGAGGAACCATAAGTGGCAACATCACTAATTCCGGAACAATTACGGGCAATATTGCCAACGCAGGAACCATCACTGGCGGAATCACCAGCACCGGTACATTCACTGGTGTAATCAAAAACACCGGCTCAATTGGCAGTATCACTGTTCAGGATCAGACTCCAGGCTCTGAATCAGCCTATTCCTCCACAGGCACCGCCACTCTTAACAGCTACACAGTAAACGGCAATGTCACTACAACTCATGCTGATGCCGTTAGTATTGGTGCAGGTACCAGTGCCGGAACCATTACGATAGCGACAACTGGCAGCCTGACGGGTGCGACCAATGTTATTAACAATATGGGAACCATCACCGGCGGAATAACCAGTAATGGCACTCTGAACGGAAATATTAACAACACAGCGTCAGGCGTAATAAGTGGTCCTATCTCCATTTCCGGCGCACTGAATGGAACCCTTACTAACAGTGGCTCAATCAGTAGCGGCCTTACTGTCAGTTTCACGGATACAGCTGCTTCTTCTATTTATTCATCCAGCGGATCAGGCTCTCTTACGGGAGGTCTAACGATTGATGGTGCTATTACTTCCTCAGCAGCTGCCGGTGCAATTGTTATTGGTGATGGAACAACAACGAATACCAATTCTATTGATACCATCACAGTCAACTCTGGTGACTCTCTGACTGCGACAGGCACAGACAATAAGGCGATTGTTGTTACTGCTAATAATCAAATATCTGCAGGTATCCGAAATAGCGGCTCCATAAACGGCAGTATTGTGAACAGTGGAACCATATCCGGTGGTATTGAAACCGCTGGAAAATCTGGTGTCGGTTCAGCTTATATCGGTGAAAATGGTTCAGTCTTGGCTGGTGGCTTTGAAGTAACAGGTGGAACAGTCACTTCAACAGACAGCGATACAGTGCATGTGAAAAGTGGAGCAACTGTAGACAGCATTGAGGTGTCAGGCGGAACATTAAGTGCTTCCGGAGTTGGCAATAATGCTATCCAGATTGATGATGGTGCCATTCTGGGGGACGGCACACCTGTTGAATCAGAAGCTCTGATTACGATTGGCGGCGGTGCAACGGTTTCATCTGCTGAAGGTACAGGCATTAATATTGAGACAGACCTTACCGGCAAGATATTGATTAATACCGGAGGCACTCTTAATGGCTCTTCTGCAACAGGCTCTCTGGTTATTAGTACAGGAAAAACCCTGACTGGCTCCATTGAAAATAATGGATTGGTTACCGGGAAAGTACATTTAATCGGTAACCTGGCGGCAACGAATGATGCTATTGATGTTGGCTTAACCGGGCGACTTGGCAGCACTGAAGCAGACACTATTATCGAAGTTGATGGAAATCTTTCATCGTCTGCAGGGGACGCCATCAAGATTGAAGGTGATAGCAGCGGTAGAATCCTTGTTAATGGAGCTATCTCAGACGGACAGATAAACATTACAAATGACGGTGACTATAGAGGCACCGTCGATATTGAAGGTGGTTCAGTTGCCGATGGTTTCAGCCTTGCCGGTACTCATATATCTTCCGGAACAGGCATCAATATTACCAATGGTGGTAGCGTCGGAAGTGCCAGCACCAGCTCAGGAAGTGCCATCCACATAACGTCAACAGGTTCCCTGAGTTCACAAGCATCAAATGGAATTGCAATTAACCTGACTGGAACGGGCTCCACACTAACAGGCTCAATTCATAATGAAGGAATTATTGTTGGTGGAATTAACCTGAGTGGTATTCACGCAGCAGCTAATGAAGCAATTATTAATACAGGCACAATTAATGGTGACCTGGCGATTAATAATTCCCAGAATAATTCTCCGAGTGGCTCCAACTCTGATATTAGAAATGAAGGAACCATTAACGGAGATATCACAGTATCTGGTAATCCAACGTTGGTGTCCTCCTCCCGCTCGGCTTATTACTCAGTAGGAACCTCTGGTGATAGAAGCTTACTGAATGGTACGTATCAACTGAGCAGCAACCGTACTGTTTCCTCTACCACAGACACTGTAAAGATCGGTGAGTACTCTGATATTAAAAAGATTGGTATCAGTGTCGGCGCAGTATTGAGCAGCACCGGAAGTAATAAACGGGCTATCTACATTGCGGAAGATGCTTCATTGGGTACAACCAATAATGAAGCAGATGTTGTTCTGCAGGTGAATGGTGAGCTGTCATCGACACAGGGCTCTGCTCTTGAAGTAGAAGGTGATATTACCGGTGCTATTTTAGTCAGCAGTACAGGATTGATTTCCGGCAGAGGTGGTTCGACTGATGCTGCGATTCTTTTCGATAGTTCCGACAGCTCTGCGAATCATCAAGCAGTGATACAGAACCACGGGGTGATAAAGGGCAAAATATATATAGATACCAATCAGACATTAACTACTCATTCTGCCTATCGTTCTAGTGGTTCAAATACTGACTGGGCTGTTTTGAGTGGGGTGGATAACAATGGTCGTGGTTATACGGTAGATGATGGCGCCACGGTTACTTCAGCAAACAATACGGTATCAGTAGGAAGTTACTCATACATTGACTCAATTCTGGTTGAGGGAAGTCTTCACTCAACGGGGGCAAGCTCAGGCAGTATTTATATTGGTGCCAATGGCCAGTTAGGTGGAACGCTGGCCACTACCAAAGTGGGCAGTGGGCACTTAAGTAGCGACATTATTCGTTCAGTCACTGATACCGTTATTGATATATCCAGTTCTGGTAGTTTAATTGCAAACAGTGGTTCAGCTATAAAAATTGATGGACGTGTAACCGGTGTCATCAGCAATAGAGGAACAATTGGTGGTGCTCTGGTTGTTGGTTCTACAGGTACGCTGACAGGCGACATTGCAAACTATGGCACTATGACCGGATTCACTAACAACGGTTCATTTACCGGTGACTTTATCAATGATGAAAGAGTTACGGGAAACATAGTGACTTCTGGAACATTCAGTGGCGATATTCTTAATCGGGACAGAGTCGAAGGTGGCATTGTTATTAATTCTGGCTCAATGTCAGGAGCAGTCACTAACAGTGGTGTGATGTCCAACGGTGGTTTTGGTGTTAATGCTGCTGGTAGCTTTTCAGGGAATTTCACAAACAGTGGCTCGATCACTGGCAATACTGTTATCAGCGGTACAATGAGCGGAAATATCCTTAATAGCGGAACCCAAACAGGTAACATCAGCACATTTGGTTCACATAATGGCTTGATCAAAAATACCGGAACTCTAACAGGAAATATTGTCAGTGCTGGAACAAGAAATGGCGATATATCCAATACAAACAATCTTACAGGCAATATTACCGTTTCAGGTATCACGACAGGTGCAATAAACAACACTGGGCAAATGACAGGCGACATCATCATTGCAAATACAGGGCGCCTTAACGGAAATGTCATTAATAGTGGCACCGTGAATGGCACCATTCAGAGTATGGGAACTTTGAATGGGCAAATCATAAACCGAGACACACTGGGTTTATCTTCAAGCTCTAATGTTATTGATTTTACCGGGGCTGCTTCTGCACTGAACCTCATGCAAGATGGCAGTTCAGCTGATATTAGAGGGCGAATCACAGGCAGTAGCCATGATGATACGGTTAACTTCAGGGAAGGTTCCTTTAACGGCAACCTCAGTGCTGTTGAGCATCTTGTTATCAGTGATGACTCTGACATCACCATTGATGGTGACTTTACCCTTCCAGAGAAAACGTCTATCTATCTCGATAGTTCATTAGATGCTAGCCAATCTTTAATTACAGCTTCCGGAACTGCTTTTGCTGAAGCTACAGGCAGTACGCTGAATTTTATGCCGGAGGATAATGAAGCTTATTTAAGCCTGTACAACAATGGACCGGTCGTTACTGTTGTCGATGCCCAGGCTATTGATGGCAGTGCTATGGCGTTGATTTCAGCTGATAGTGGCAGCGCACTGCTACAAACCAGAGTGTACTCAGAAAATGGAGATATTAAAGTTGAAATAAAAGCCAGCACATCGGAAGACGTAAACGGTGTTATGGGGCAGGCGCTATTGGCTGCTTTACATGAGGATGCTCATCCGGATGATTCCCATGCAGTTATTTCTAATCTAAACCGTTCAGAAGAAGTAGTGGGTGAACTGGAAGATGATGTACGCCCTGATACTTCAGGTTCAACTCATACGGCACCAAGGGCAATAACGATGGCTACACAGTCGATAGTCTTTGACCGGATTAACAGTTTGAGAGGCTCTGGCCTCAACTTTGGTGACGATGGGTTTGGCTTTGGTCTTTATGGCAACAGTTATGAAAGTGGTGAATCTTCAGCTCAGCAGGCAAGTGATGAAGCAGAAGACCATGAATACAGCATCAATACATCTCAAAAGAGAGACAGACAAATCCGCCACATGGATTACACCTTATTAAATGGCGGCTCTTTCTGGGGGCAGATGATGTTTCTGGAAGGTAATCAGGATGCTAAACCCAGCACGGATGGCTACAACAACCGAGCGGGTGGAGTTGTTCTGGGTATAGATACTATTCTTCTGGATCGATTCAGGTTGGGCGTTGCCGCTACTTACGGCTATGGTGTTGTAAATACTGAAAATGACCGTTCAACCGAGAGCCATAACTTCCTGGGTACTGTTTACGGCAGTATGGAGCGTGGAAACCTTTTTGCAGACGTTATGTTCTCCGGAGGAACAGCGAGTAACTCTGTTGATCAAGTGGTCAGGAACGTACGAGTCGTTAGCGGGAATCCTTCAGAGCCAGATACATTCATAGATGAAAAAGTAACGGGTGACTATAACAGTTACCAGTGGAATCTGAAGTCAGTGGTCGGCTATCGATTTGCACTAGGTAGTAGCTGGGAATTTACACCTCTGGCCGAGTTGAATTATGGCAAGGTTTATTTCGAATCCTATAAGCCAAAAGGCCATCCGATTCATCCTGATAAAATAGATATTCATGACTACAGTGCTTTGGAACTGGGTCTTGGCTTTACTATTAAAGGGTTAATCAACTCGGGTAAGCAATATATAGAGCCGGACTTTACCCTGATGATGCACCGGGACCTGCAAACAACAGGTTCAAAAGTCGAATACAGTTTTCTTGGGATAGATGCTCAGGAGTTTCTGAAAGGTCCTGCAAGGGATTCACAGAGATATAAGGCCAGCTTTGGCCTCTACTTTGACATGGGCAGTAACTGGTATATCCGCACCGGCTATGACTATAACTGGAGCCAGACATACCGTTCCCACGGTCTGAACGCTAAATTCCGCTACGATTTCTAATATTATCAAAGCCAGCTTTCTCCTTTGCTGGCTTTTTCACTCTCTGGCTTTTCAAAAGTCCATTCCGAAAATTACGCCTAAACTGACTGTTCTAAACAGGCAAACAACGAATCGTGAATGATGACTCGACAGGAAAAGCTGACAGCCTCTGGTGTGCAATGGGTAACTCTTGATAATGGTTACAAGGTCTGGACCAGACGGGTAGGTTCAGGCCCTATCAAGTTGCTTACCTTGCATGGTGGTCCGGGTTGTACACATGAGTATCTGGAGTGTCTGGAAAATTTTCTGATTCCTGAAGGTATTGAGGTCATCTTTTACGACCAACTGGGTTCCTGGTGTTCGGATCAGCCTGATGATGAGTCTCTGTGGATTCTCGATCGGTTCATTGAAGAAATAGAGCAGGTGCGTGTTGCGCTTGACCTGGAAGATTTCTACTTGTATGGCCACTCGTGTGGCGGGCTCTGGGCTATTGAGTATGCCCTGAAATATCAGATGAACCTTAAAGGTCTGATTCTGGGTAGTATCACGGGTAGCATTCAGTCCTATATGGCCCATATAAACCATATTCGAGAGCAACTTCCTCAGAATATTGTTGAAAGGATGAAGCAGTACGAAGAAGCGGGTGACCTTGAAAACGAAGAGTATCAAACCCTGCTGATGGAGCACTTATACCATCAGCATATCTGTCGTTTATCTGAATGGCCTGACCCATTGAATCGTGCTTTCGATCATATGAATAATCAGGTTTACAACACCATGCAGGGCAATAATGAATTTGTGTTTACCGGCAACCTGCTTGGGTGGGACCGATGGAATGAACTGGCAT
The DNA here is from genome assembly GCF_009653635.1 of Endozoicomonas sp. OPT23. Taxonomy (GTDB): domain Bacteria; phylum Pseudomonadota; class Gammaproteobacteria; order Pseudomonadales; family Endozoicomonadaceae; genus Endozoicomonas_A. Next base: position 15,534 of record NZ_PPFD01000008.1, read on the forward strand.
CAATTCGTGTGGCAACGCTTATTCTGGCAGGTCGCTACGACACCATGGCGCCTGCTGATCAGAAGCAGATGCAGTCTATTATTCCTCACAGCCGGTTAGTCATTTGTGAAAATGGCAGTCACTGCTCTATGTGGGACGACCCAACGAACTATCAGCAGGCATTGGTCGGCTTTTTCAGGGATGTAGAAAAGGGCAATCTTTGAGTTTGCATGTCCGGGGACTGAACGGACTACACTGACATTATCTTAATCAACATTCATAATTAAGATCTCATAACTGAAATCTTATAACTAAGAAGTGTGCTGCTATGGAAAGGAATCTATATCAGATCGTTTATACCAGTTCGTCTTCAGAGCTGATGGAAAGTGCTGAGCTGGAAATAATTCTTGCTTCGGCCAGAAAGAATAACGCCAATAACAAGGTCACAGGCATGCTGCTCTACAGCGAAGGCGTCTTTATTCAGGTTCTTGAAGGGCCTGAACAGGCTGTTCGGGAAACCTATGAGCTGATTGCCAGAGACCCTCGTCATCACGGAGCGATCGTTCTGTTGGAGTCGGGCATTGAAAACAGGAACTTTTCTAACTGGGCAATGGGCTTTAAACAGTCTGCTAAATCCGGTCTTGCGGATAACGAAGGTTATTCCGAGTTTCTGAATTCAGGCTTTGATCCATCCCTGATGGTGAAAAATCCATCGGCATCTTTGAAATTGCTGCTCTCCTTTCGAAAAAATATGACCTGAAGGCCCTCTGCTATTCTGAAGCCTCGATTGAATGTTATCTAAGGATAGAGGTCATACTTCTCAAATAACCAATAAAGGCAAGGTATGCACAAGCTGACAGGATTCTTTGATCATCTGATGCGTCGCTATCTGCCAGATCCTTTTGTTCTGGCGGTTCTACTGACTTTTTTGACCTTTGCTCTTGGGTTAATAGCCACTGATTCCGGGCCATCTGAAATGGTGAGTTACTGGGGCGGCTCATTCTGGAAGCTTCTGCCTTTTACGATGCAGATGGTTCTGGTTCTGGTAACGGGCTATGTGCTGGCTGTTGCTCCATTGGTGCATAAGTTATTGAAATCTCTTGCAGGTCTTGCTCGTACTCCCGGGCAGGGCATTATTCTGGTGACGCTCTGTTCTTTTATTGCCTGCTGGATTAATTGGGGCTTTGGTCTTATTTCCGGTGCTCTGTTCGCAAGGCATGTTGCCCGTCAGGTGAAAGGAATTGATTACCGGTTGCTGATTGCCAGTGCCTACAGTGGCTTTCTGATCTGGCATGGAGGCTTGTCCGGCTCTGTACCTTTGACCATAGCGACCCCTGGCCATTTTATGGCTGAGAGCATGGGCCTGATCAAAAGCTCTGCAACCATCTTTGCTCCTTATAACCTGATCATTCTTGGTTGCTTGCTGGTGGCTATGCCGCTGCTTAATTGGCTGATGATGAAAGGCATCAGTCACAGCGTTACTGTTGACCCAAAGTTATTAGCAGAACCTGTTGCTACCGAGCCAGAGATTCCTGATTCTCCTGCACGACAGTTGGAGCACAGTAGAACGCTGGCGCTTGTTCTTGGTGCTTTTGGTTTGATGTACCTATGGGGTTATTTTTCCAGAGAAGGGCTTAACCTGACGCTGGATATCGTGAACTTTATGTTCCTGATGTTTGGCCTGATGCTGCACGGTCATGCAGGTAAGTTTCTGTCTGCAGTTAATGAAGGTGTGAAAGGTGCGGGTGGCATAATCATCCAGTTTCCCCTGTACGCAGGCATTATGGGAATGATGATGTCTTCCGGGTTAGGACAAGGTATTTCCAACTGGTTCATCAGTATTTCATCAGCAGACAGCTTTCCTTTGTTTACGTTTCTCAGTGCAGGTCTGCTAAACCTGTTTATCCCCTCCGGTGGTGGCCAGTGGGCTATTCAGGCGCCGATTATGATTCCTGCCGCTATAGAGCTGGGTGTTGAGCCAGCGAAGGCGGCCATGGCGATTGCCTGGGGCGATGCCTGGACCAATATGATACAGCCCTTCTGGGCTTTGCCTGCTTTGGCTGTAGCAGGTCTACAGGCCAGAGATATTATGGGATTCTGTATTATGCACTTGCTGTTCAGTGGCGTGATTATCAGCACGGTTTTTCTGCTTGCTTAACTCAGGCACATTTCGTATCAACTGCTCTATTTTCTCCAGCAGAAAGGATTCTTTATCATCTGATTCCGGTGGCCATAAAATATAGCCATCATCAAGGTTTTCAACGGTATAACCTCTGTCTTGATAATGCGAAATCAGATCCTGTTGTGTTTGATGTGAAAGAAATTCTTGTACAAAATTCAAATCATTGCCATGTTTCCGGCCTTCCAATTGAAGCGTTGGCTGATGCTTCAATATAAGCCTCCAGGAGTTCAACTGTTGTGCAATGAGGGTGTTTTCAAGTACTTCCATATCATTGATTAACGCTTCAATTGAACGCTGACTTTTTAGCCAGTTTGATTTGAAGTAATCCAACTCTGCTTTACTGGCATTCTCGCTGACAGAGCGGATCAGCGTTGAAAATACTCGTTGGGTCAAAATTCTCTGGATCGATGCCGGCGAGTCAAATGTTGGGAACTCGTGAAAGGCGTAGACTGGAGCTGGTAATCCATTATTTGTAGCAGATATAAATCCAACGCCAAATGGCCATATTGCTTGATTGCTGCTGTCCAAAAGGTAATTCCAGCAATGTGTAGTCATGTTGTTCAGGTGATGGCTTTGAAGTCCCTCAAGCTTCAGAAATAGCAGTTGAAGCATATGAGGGATAGTGCCATGGGTTAAGTGACCGGACATTAATGCAAGATCATAAAAACCGGACTTTTGGGCAATGGGTGTTGCTCTTTCAGAAGGTATGAAGCCAATAAAGTAAGGCGCTCTGGATTGGACTGTGTCACCCAGACTCTTATGGATAACCAGGGTTAATAATTCAAATACCTGTTCCCAGTGTTCAGTCTCTGCATCAATTTTATTACTCAGGCTAATCATTGCGTTGCCAGAGGCATACTGTTGAACCTCGGCTTCTGCTGGAACCAGTGTTGAAGACGGCATAAAAATGCTTTCAAAATAAGCTGGTTTTTGTTCTGTGTGAGTGAAGGTTAAAAAATCGTCGTGCATGAAAAACCTTCTGAATCGCCACCTACTGTCAGAGAAGTAGAGTAACTGGCCTTGAGTCGAAGCTCTGGACTGAATGACTGAGAACTCAGGGTGCTCTAGGGCAACCAGTTCGCGTAGGATATGCCCCAGGGCGAGCAGAGTGGGTAAATGAAAAACCGGATCCAGGTAATAAGCTTCCCGGTTATACAGGGATTCCCCCAGTATACTTTTGCAACTGTCAGAATTTGGAAGAGCTTTAAAAATAGCGGATTCAGGCGCTTCCATACTTGAAGCTTCCAGTGGCAGTCTCAGCTTCTGAAGGTACTCTCCATACCTTTCTGTCCCCAGCAAGCTAATAGAATAAGTCAGTGGGTGGGATGGATTAACAGAATAACAAGCAAGGTAATTTGAATGGCAATTGTAGAACAGAGAATAGTCATCCAGTTCTAACTCCAGGAGAGCTTCCACGCCATTGAAATCATCATGTAGAGCTGAGCCCCAATGAGAGCAGTGTTCAGAATTAATATTTTTTAGATGAGAGTCCAGCTTATTCACAAGGAGCGGATCCGAAACCGAGTGATACTGGCTCAGGTTTAATGAAGTCGTACTTCCATAATGGAGGGAGTTGGGAGGCAATATTGTTGCCAGTTCCAACTGGGTCACTCCACCTGATAAATAGAAGGAAACGTCTTGTTGGTATGCCGGGAAAAAAGTGGGTAATAAGCAGAGCAATAGCATCACAGCTGGCGTAGCAGAACTTCTTATCTTCATTATTACGGAATAATCCATGCTGACTGGAACTGTAGACACATGTATTTGAAGATCAAATCGCTTATGTTCTGTCTCTGTGAGAACTTACTTGGAGCAACTAGGTAATGAGTAGTTCCCTGAGATACCATAAAAAAGACAACAAAAATTTCAGGAATCGAGGTGACTACTTTGCACAGGCTGTGTTCAGTTGAAGATATAGAGAATCCTGGCAGTAAAGGGTTTCGAAATGAGAAAGGACATTTATTTGCTGTTCGAAGAGACAACGACATTTATGTCTACGAAAACAGCTGCCCGCATCTGGGAATTAATCTGGAATGGCATGAAGACCAGTTTCTCGATATGGAGAAACGAATGATTCAGTGTGCTACTCACGGAGCTCTGTTTTTGATGGATACAGGGGAGTGTATTGCAGGCCCATGCCCCGGAGATAAGCTGACCGTCATTCCTTCTGAAATCAAAGAAGGTGTTGTTTATCTGCTGTGACTTTCAGCAGATAAACAAATTCACTGCCATCAGAGAAAATCTGACTTGTGTTTCATAATGTCCCGACGTTGTTTCTTGTCAGGACGTTTTTCGGGTCTTGGAGTAGCTCCGCGCAATGAGCGGCGCTGTTCTGCCGACATTTCCCGAGCTTTGATGCTGTCTGCTGTTTCTTCGTATAGCTGTTGAGCCAGTTCTGCTTTCTGACGTTTGTCAGACAGTTCTTTTATAAGAATGATCTTTTCGTCCCAGCCGACACGAACTTTCAGCTCATCGCCAACCTTTGGTTCTTTCCCCGGCTTACAGCGCTGGCCGTTCAGGTGAACCTTGCCACCATCAATGGCTTCCTTGGCGATGTTTCTGGTTTTGTAGAAGCGGGCTGCCCATAACCATTTATCCAGACGGATTTTGTCTGATTTACTTTTCTGGCTCATAAACTCTCTGAAATATCGAACCTGCCTTAGGGGCAGGCTCCGAAAAACTAGTGTAGACCCTTTATATGGAGGCTTCTTAAGCCTGAATCAAGTGCTGGAAGTCTTCTACTGACTCATAGTCGCCAATATCCTTGGCGCCTTTCTTGCTGTCAGGGTACTGAATCGTCAACAGATGTTTGATGCCATACTCTTTTGCAGAGTCGAGGACAGGAAGACTGTCGTCTATAAACAGGGCTCTTTCCTTGTTCAAACCAATAGCGGCTTCCAGTTCATACCAGAATGCCTGCAGCTCTTTTGGATAACCATAGTCGTGTGAGCTGATCAGCTTATCGAAATAGTGGGCCATCGACAGACGTTCGAGTTTCAGGGAAAGGCTGTCACGATGAGCGTTGGTGATCATGATGACTTCCTTGCCTCGTTCCTTGAGGTTATGGAGAAACAGGTCAGCATCAGGACGAAAAGAGATCAGATGAGAGAGTTCACGCTTAAGGGCGACAATATCGAGATCAAGCTCTTTGCCCCAGTAATCAAGGCAATACCACTCCAGCTTACCGTAGGTTTGCTCGAACCTTGGTTTTAGCTCGGTTTTTGATTGTTCGAGGGAAATGGAGTGCTTTTCAGCGTACTTTTGCGGCACATACTCCAGCCAGAAATAGCTATCGAAGTGGAGGTCCAGCAGCGTACCATCCATGTCCAGAAGCACTGTATCTACATCATTCCAGTCAATCATATTTGTTCTGATCACGCTCTGTCTTTGAGGGAAAGTCACTTCCTAAAGCATGATTGATTTATACTGGTGTCTGCAACAGAGGCTGTGAAAATATGTCAAAGAAACCGGAAATCAAAGCCTGCAGGGAAGTAGCCCGCAGTCGCCTGTTTCGAGTGGAAGAACTTGAACTGAAATTTTCCAATGGTGTTGAGCGAACCTACGAGCGGCTAGGTAGCTTTGGTTCAGGCCATCAGGCCGTGATGGTTGTACCTTTGCTGGATAACAACCGGTTTCTGATGATTCGTGAGTATGCATCAGGCACAGAGGACTATCAGCTGACCCTCCCTAAAGGGTTGGTGGAGCCTGGAGAGAGTCTCGAAGAAGGCGGCGACAGAGAGCTAAAGGAAGAGGTTGGCTTTGGTGCTAAAGAGTGGCACTACCTCAGTGAGTTCACCCTGTCGCCCAATTATATGAAGAATCAGATTCATGTCATGGTTGCCAGAGACCTCTACGAAGAGCGGCTGGAAGGTGATGAGCCTGAACCTCTGGAAGTGGTTGAATGGTCATTTGATCGATTGCTGGAACTGAATGAACGGGAAGACTTCTCGGAAGCCAGAGCTTTAGCTGCACTGTTTCTGGTAAGAGAAAAACTGCAATCCGGCTGGCTGGAAGTAGCAAATGACTGATCAGAATCTGATTGATGCGGTTAAGCAGATCGCCAGAAAGGCCGGTGAAGCCATTCTGGCCATTTACGGTCTGGAAGATCGTGGTATTCAATCCAAGGTGGATGAAACACCGGTCACCATTGCTGATCTGAAAGCCAATGATATTATCGTAAATGGGCTGCAGGCATTAGAGCCCTTGTATCCGATTCTGTCAGAAGAATCGAAACACGATACGTTGAAAGTCAGAACAGAGTGGCATCGCTACTGGCTGGTGGACCCTTTGGATGGCACTCAGGAGTTCATCAACAGAAATGGTCAGTTCGCAGTCAATATCGCCTTGATGGAAAAAAGCGATGATGGCCACAGTTACCCGGTTTTTGGCGTGGTTCATATTCCTGTTGGCAATATTTGCTATTGGGGTGGCCTGGGGCTGGGCGCTTTCAGGCAAACGAATGATGAGTCAGCTGTTGCTATCAAGCCCAGACAGTTTCAGCGAGAACAGGAAGTTGTGGCTCTGGGCAGTCGCAGTTATAAAACAGAGCGAGCGGTACTGTTTGCTCAACAGTTGCAAGCGGTCTTTCCAAACCTTGAGGTCAGAGCCGTTGGCAGTGCTTTGAAAACCTGTCTGGTGGCTGAAGGAACTGCTGATTTTTACCCGCGCCTCGGCCCAACGTCGGAATGGGATACCGGTGCGCCGCAAGGTGTGGTTGAAGGTGCTGGTGGTCTTTTGCTTGACCCTGAAGGTCAACGCTTCTCTTACAACTTTAAGGAAAGCTTGTTGAACTCGGATTTTTTAGTCGTGGGCGACATTAATACGCCCTGGAAAAGTTTCTGGAATCAGAAAACGCTGAGCTGACTTCCAGGGAAAGAAGCCAAAGCAACAGACAGGTGGAGTCAGAACATATATCTGACTCTGTCTGCTTCAACGCTGAGTGGCTTGCCAGCCTCTTTGACGACTTCGCCCTTAATGGTGGTTTGTGTGCCAAATAACAAACCTTTCTGTGGAATAGAGTCGTTGTCGATATGAACCTTGATTTCGCCAGACTCGTCTCTAAACAGGTAGGTGGAGCATTTCAGCTTTTTTACAATTTCCCCTGACAGTTTCACCAACTCATCATCCTTAGCTTCGGTGATAACGCTATCGATGCTGTGTTTTTGATACTTATGACCATCGTGATGATGTATCGAATCTATTGTTTTGTCGTGTGAGAATGGATAGAAGTTCTCTGCATTGAGCGAGGTAGCCAGCATCACAAGTCCTGAAAGCATCCAGATAGGTTTCATAATTTGTTCCATCAAGGTTATTAACTTCAGAATAGTTCAGTGATTTAGATTGGTTAAAAGTGCATACAGCCATTAACCTTTCTTGAACTATTTGCTGCGTTCCGGTTTGTTACATGAATAAAATCCTCATCAGCGCCTGCCTGCTGGGAGACCCTGTGCGATATAACGGTAAGTCCAAGTCTCTGGAGAATGAGTACTTGAGGCGTTGGCGTGCAGAGGACCGACTGGTACCTATCTGTCCGGAAATAGAGGGTGGGCTGCCTGTTCCCAGAGAGCCAGCGGAGATTCTGGATGGGTTGGCGGGGGATGTCATAGACAGCACAGCAGAAGTAGAAACCATTAATGGCAACAGAGTGACTGAGTCATTTCTCAATGGTGCTAAAGCGGCCTTGAAGATGTGTCAAAAGCTGGACATTAAGGTTGCCATCCTCACCGATAAGAGCCCCTCATGTGGTAGTCATCTGATATATGACGGTACATTTTCCGGGCAAACTATTCATGGAATGGGAGTCACAGCGGCATTTCTTGAACGACACAGCATCAAGGTTTTTTCAGAACAAGAACTTCAACATGTAAATGAATACCTATTCGTTTTGGATAAAGAGAAAATTTTGTCTGCTGTAGGAAGTTAAATAGAATTGTTATTTTTAATAATTATTTATTGTGATTTTTAGAGACTATGGGTTATTTCTATTCGGCGGTTCATACATAAATATATATTTATGATAAATATTTATGTGCGAAATTGTAATGATGAACTAATTTAAATTTTCGTTTATGAAATCAATGTTGTTGTTATGACGAAATCGATCTTCGAAATAGCTCAGTTGGCAGAGGTATCTGTAACGACAGTCAGGCTGGTCATCAATGGTCAGGACCAAAAGTACCGCATCAGCGAAAAGACTCGAAGTAGAATCCAGAGCATTATTGATGAGCACGGTTACTACATAAATCAGACCGCCAGAAACCTGAAACTAAGAAAAACGCAGACTCTTGGGCTGGTAGTACCAAGGCTAAGTAACCTGTTTTTCTCTCAGTTGATCGAAATTCTTGAAGTCAGTTGCAGGAATGCAGGTTATCAACTTATTACTGTCTGTTCTTATGATGACCCTGCTCTGGAGCAGAACCTCACTGAAAATCTCATTCAAAGGGAAGTGGATGGTTTGTTTGTGGTATCCAGCAGTCGGGAGAGTCAACTGAAACTGGCTAAGTTATGCCAAAAACCAGTGGTATTTCTGGATCGTAATTTTGACGTGGATGGCATTTCATCAGTAACGACAGACAACATTCAGGGCGGTTACCAACTTGGTTGTGTGATGGCTAAAAAGCTGAATGGGCGAGAGCTGTTTGTTCTTGGTGCCGATGGCTGGCTACCTACCATTCAAAATCGAATTGCCGGTTTAAAGTCTGGTCTGGCTGATTCAGGCTATCAATTGCCGGAACAGGATATTGTGATCAAAGGGCTGGCTGTTGCTGACTGGGACAACTGCATTAAGACCATGGAAGAGCTTTGCCAGAATCGGGGCGTGCCGAAAGCTCTAGTGACATCGTCTCTGCCCGTTTTTGAAGGGTGCATGCAGTATCTGGTCAGTGAATACGGCTCAATCCCTCAGGATATGCTTCTGGGAACCTATGATGAGCACTCAAGCCTCAACTTCATTCCCAATCAGGTGGTTTCTGTCTGTCAGAATGCTGAAGGTATTGCGGAGTCGGCTTTTGAGATGATGTTGAAGAAAATAAACAAGGAAGAATTGCTGGATACTGTTAGGGTTATTAAATCAAACTTGGTCATCAGGTGAAGGGGCATAAACATATTGGCTGGTCGCAGCTGGTCAGGTTGCAGTTTGTCAGGTTGCAGTTTGTCAGGTCGCTGTTTGCAGATTGTGCCATGATTGAAATCTGAATAAATAGCGGGGGCTGTATGTATACAGACGAAGACTTGAACAGAGCTGTCAGGGAGGGAATCTTTTCTACGGATTCAGTCGAAGCCTTTCGAGATTATCTGAGCTCTGAGAGGTCAGACTCTGACAAAAACGTAGCTGAGCAAGAATTCCCTGCTGTTGATGAAGAGAACTTCCGTCTGATCTCTGGCTTTAATGATATTTTTGTTGTTATTGCCAGCCTGCTCTTCCTGCTTTCTTCCTCATGGGTCCTGAGTTCCTATAGTCAGACAGCCAGTGCACTTTCATTGACGGTTCTATCCTGGGGACTTGCAGAGATATTCGTTGCCAGAAGAAAGATGGCGTTACCCGCGATCATGTTGCTGCTGAGTTTTGGTGCTGGCGTGTTTCTGTCTGTCTTTTCATTGTTTGAACAGCTCAATGAAACAACTGTTACCGTTTCAGCTTTAGTCACCATGGGCGCTATCTGGTTGCACTGGAAACGCTTCATGGTGCCGGTCACTGTGGCTGCTGGAATGGCGACTCTGGTCGTATTTATGATCAGCCTTTCGGTATGGGTGTTACCGCAGTTGCTTGAGTGGCTTTCTCCTCTGATATTTGCAGGTGGTTGCCTGGTCTTCTCTGTAGCCATGTATTGGGATGCTTCTGATCCAGCCAGAACCACACGGCGCTCTGACTCTGCTTTTTGGCTGCATTTATTGTCAGCTCCCATGCTGGTCCATCCTGTTTTTGTGAATCTCGGCATGTTCAAAGATCAGGAAAGTCTTCAGAGTTTGCTGGTGGCTGTAGCTCTTTACCTGCTGATGACGCTGATTTCCCTGATCATTGATCGTCGAGCCTTCATGGTTTCATCATTGATTTATGTGCTCTACGCACTTTCATCCTTTTTTGAAACCTATGGTTATGTCAGCTACAGCTTTGCACTAACTGGTATTGTGATTGGTAGCGCACTGCTGCTTCTGTCGGCATTCTGGCACCCGGTCCGTACGCTGATTGTGAAAAGCCTGCCGGTTTCGCTGCGACAGCATTTGCCGGTTATTCAATGACTGGCGCTCAAAGAATCAAGGTGTAGACATTGGCTGCAGATATTAATAATAACGATGAGTATTTTTCTGAAACCTTTAACCAGCTGAACAAGGTTGGTGAAAAGATTGAACGAACAGAGTTTGAAGATTGCACCTTTGAAAATTGTGACTTCAGCAATGCAGAGTTTGTCAGCTGTCGTCTTATTGATTGCCGTTTTATCAAGTGCAATCTGAGTCTGGTGTCGTTTCAGCTGAGTCGTTTTTTAGAAACAGATTTCAAAGAGAGTAAATTGGTAGGGGTTGATTGGACGCGTCTGACATGGCCCAACATTCTTGTGCAATCCCCGTTGGGTTTTGAGAAGTGTATTCTGGATAACTGCACGTTCTTCGGTCTTGAGCTGAAAGAGCTGTTGCTCAGGGATTGCCGGGTTCATAACGCTGACTTCACAGAAGGGCAGTTTCAGGAAGCCTGTTTTCAGGAAACAGACTTCAGTGGCAGTACTTTTAATCATACAAATCTGACAGAAGCCGACTTCAGTGGTGCGTCTGATTACCGAATTGATGTATTAAATAACACCGTTCGAGGCGCGATATTTTCCAGGCAGGAAGCGGTTCAACTTCTGGAAAGTCTTGAGCTGGTACTGGTGGATTAATGCTGCACGAACGTACCCCGTAGTTTTGCAGGCTTGTTCAGGCTTGGGGGCTCAAGTAAACTGTAATGTCCGGCAAACCGGCAGAATCAATAATTGAGAGGTGAGCAGTGGCTCGAGTAACAGTAGAAGATTGTCTGGATCACGTAGATAACCGTTTTGAACTGGTTATGGTGGCTTCCAAACGCGCTCGCCAGCTGGCTATTGGTGGTAAAGAACCAAAGCTGGATTGGGAAAACGACAAGCCTACAGTAATGTCTCTGCGTGAAATTGCAGAAGGTCTGGTTACAGCTCTGACCGTTGAAGAAAAAGTGATCGACGAAGACGAAGCTGCCATGTTCCTGGCTGGTGTAGAGGGTTAAAACCCCTAGTCATTTCTACCTTCAGGGGTTGCTGAATGGCCGGATGCTGCACAGGAGGAGCGGGCTTTGCTGACTATTGAAGAGTTTGCCGGCCGCTTGAAGTCCTACCTGAATCCCGAACAGGTTAATCTTGTTCGCAGGGCTTACTATTACGCCGAGCAGGCTCACGACGGACAAACCAGGCGCAGTGGTGAGCCTTATATCATCCACCCGCTTGAAGTGGCAGCTATTCTGGCTGACATGCATATGGACCATCACAGTCTGATGGCCGCCATGCTGCATGATGTTATTGAAGATACCGGAATTGAGAAATCAGCGATTGCTGAACAGTTTGGTGACATAGTTGCCGAGCTGGTGGACGGTGTCAGCAAGCTGACTCACATGCAGTTTGAAGACAAGACCGTTGCTCAGGCAGAGAACTTCCAGAAGATGGCACTGGCCATGGCGAAGGACATTCGCGTTATTCTGGTTAAGTTGTCTGACCGCCTTCATAACATGCGTACCCTTGGAGTTTTGCGTCCCGACAAGCGTCGCCGCATAGCTCGTGAAACCCTTGATATTTATGTGCCCATTGCCAATCGACTGGGCATGCATAACCTGCGGATCGAACTTGAAGATCTTGGCTTCAATGCCATGTATCCCATGCGTTCAAGAATGATCAAGCAGGCTGTCAGGGAAGCCAGAGGCAACCGCAAAGACCTGGTTACCCAGGTTCAGAAAGCGATTGCTGCCCGCCTTGAAGAAGTCGGTCTGAAAGGTCGGGTTGTCGGGCGAGAGAAACACCTCTACAGCATCTATAAAAAGATGCAGAGCCAAAGCAAATCCTTTGCCGAAATCATGGACATGTTTGCCTTTCGTATCATCGTCGAAAGTGCAGACTGCAGTTACCGTACCCTTGGTATGGTCCATAACCTCTACAAGCCGATTCCCGGGCGCTTCAAGGATTACATAGCCATTCCCAAGGCTAACGGTTACCAGTCCCTGCATACCAGTCTGTTTGGTATGCACGGTGTTCCGATTGAAATCCAGATCCGTACTCAGGAAATGGAAGACATGGCGAACAACGGTATTGCTGCCCACTGGCTGTATAAGTCCGGTGAAGAAGCGCTGTCCGGCAGCCATGCTCGTACACGTCAGTGGTTGAAAGGTGTTCTTGAACTGCAGAAAAACGCTGGTGATTCTCTGGAGTTTATCGAAAACGTCAAGATCGACCTGTTTCCTGACGAAGTCTACGTGTTCACACCAAAAGGTCATATTCTGGAGTTGCCTAAGGGTGCTACAGCGGTTGATTTTGCTTACTCAGTTCATACGGACGTTGGTAACACATGTGTTGCCTGTCGAATTGATCGAAGACTGGCGTCGCTTAGTCAGCCTCTGCAAAGTGGTCAGACGGTTGAAGTGGTTACAGCACCAGGCGCTAGGCCAAACGTTGCCTGGCTGAACTTCGTTACGACCGGTAAAGCTCGCTCGAATATTCGTCACTTCCTCAAGAACCAGCGTCGAAACGAATCCATCGCCCTTGGTCACAGACTGCTTAATCAGTCCATGCAGACCTTTGGCGTTAAGCTCGAAGACATTGATGAACAGGTGATTGCCGAACAACTGAAAGTCATGAGCATGACTCAGTTGGGTGATCTGCTGGAAGATATTGGTCTGGGTAACCGCATGGCTTATGTAGTGGCCAGAATGCTGGTTGAGCCGGGCCTGCACGATGAAAGTAAAACTCAGATAGATTCTTCGGATAACGGAAAGCCTCTCTCTATTCGCGGCACAGAAGGCATGGTGATCAGCTTTGCCAAATGCTGCTATCCGATTCCGGGTGACCCTGTAGTCGGGCATGTCAGCTCTGGTCGTGGCATCGTTATCCATACCGAAAGCTGCAAGAACATTGCCGACGTTCGCCACAGTCCTGAAAAGGTGCTGGAAGTGGACTGGGACAAGAATGTTTCCGGTGAGTTTACCGTTGAATTGATGGTTGAGCTTGAACACCATCGGGGCATGATCGCTTCACTTGCCACTACAGTCACGGCTGTTGAAGGCAATATTGAAAAGATCAGTATGGAAGAGCGTGATGCCAGCTTCTGCGTAGTTCAGCTGGTTATTAATGTTCGCGACCGACTGCACCTTGCTCGAATTATCAAGAGACTGCGTGTGATTAAGGGCGTTCATTCCATTAATCGCCGTCGGGAAGCTTGACTGATCACTGGCCAAAACTCTGTGTTTTGGTCAGCGTTTTCTCACCAAACTATGTTGAGTCTTGCAGGGAAGGCTGAAGCCCATTGCAAACACTAAGAGGTGCACAGCTTTTATCATCCCTCTTTGCAAATAACCATCAAAAAGCAATTGCGCAGAAAATGGTTGTGTAAGAGCAGGCTCTGAAATGCTCGGTTGAACAGTAAATTCAAGCTGGTTGGATTTATTATTAATCGAAATTCCGGGTAGCCCTTCGCCATTAATGTAAAGATTGATCAGTATGCTCGATAACCCCCCTTCGTCTGTTATTCCGCCCAATATAAAACTGATGTGATGCTCATTAGCGGTTAGCTGCTGAATATACAAATGCTCATCCATTTGCGGAGCAGTATGTTCTTTTGCTAAAAGAGTGCTAGCTATTGCTGCAGGTATGTATGGGTATAGGTGATTAAGAGAATGCTTTGTGGGAAGCAGTTGATGAATAGCTACCAATAACTGCCAGCCGATAGTTCCAAGCCTTCGTTGTGCTTCAGGCATTGGTATATTAGTACTCAAAACCTGCTGATTCAAAAAGGTATTTTGATAGGTTACCTGAAAAAAAGAAAAGGTTTGATTACTTAATTTGGACTTAAGTTCCAGTCTGTTGTTCACTTTACCCAGTGGAGTTTCTATAGCATTAGCCAGAGAGCTGACTGCTAGGAGAAGGACAGCAAAGCAGAAAGCCAGTGAGTTTCTCGATCGGGTGCTCATCTTTTTTAACACCATATTTATTTTTATTGTGGGCTCAGTATGGCTTAAAAAGACGTGGGTGCCAGACCGTTAGTCTGAATAGAGTGAATGCCCGTAAAGTTAGAAGCTGAGTAGGGTGGGGGCGAGAAACTTTACTCCTTTACTCGACGCTGGGAGACCTGAGAGAAGAATGAGTAAAAAATCCTACTGGAATTATTACTCATTCTTTTTATCTTACATCAGTGAGATTGAGAGCGTTGTCTAATCAGAAAGACTGCACCTATGGCAGCCGCTACCACAGGTACGGCAGAGTTACCGGATATTGGCTGAACTGGAATCGGTGGTTGATAAACCATATCAATATGGAAAGTGATAGGAATTAGCCCTCCGGTATTTATGGCAACCTGAATTATTCCACCTTGAAGAAGAGAGATGTTCATTGTCGTTTGGACTGTGCTTTCTGAATGGTTCACACCCTGAAGCGTCAGTTGTATACTTCCCCCATGGAAAGACTGTAGATTCTGCAAGGTCAGATTATCACTCAATACAGGGACTGACGGGTTTGAAACCTGAGTCAACGTTGTAAGTGCAGTGGGAATAAATGGAATGAGTAGCCCGTTTACTGATTGAGGTAGCTGATCAATATGAGTGTTTATACCCTTCAATAGGTTGGGGCTGAGAGTACCCAGTATGTAACCATCATCATTGCTCACTTCAATGAAGAAAAAGTCATCACCTGTAAACAGCTCGTTTAGAGTTAAGGCTACCTTATTACCTCCTCGAGAAAAGGATACTTGGCTATGAACCTCTCCAAGAATTGTATCGATAGCTATTGCCTTGATCGAAAGCAAAGTAAACGCCAAACCTATAATTAAGCCTAATTGTCTTAAATTAAATCGCACAGTTAAAAACTCCATATTCTTTTTTATGCGGATAAGTATGGTCAAAGTTTCCAGTAATGCTTGAAAAATACGTACTGTCCCTTAGTATTGGCCTCTTTCTTCACAGAAATGTGAGTGTGTAAATGAGCAATAGACAAACAATTAATACTGAAAATGCGCCGAAGGCCATCGGCACTTATTCTCAGGCGGTAAAGTCTGGCACTACCGTTTATGTTTCTGGGCAGATTCCACTGGTGCCAGAAACCATGGAGCTGGAGCAGGGGGACTTCAAGGCACTGACCCGTCGTTGCTTTGAAAATGTGAAAGCTATTGCTGAAGCAGCAGGTGGTACGATTAACGACGCTGCTAAGGTGGGGATTTTCCTGACTGATATGTCTAACTTCGCTGAAGTGAACGAAGTAATGGCTGAGTACTTTGAACAGCCTTACCCGGCTCGTGCAGCTATTGGCGTGAAAGAACTGCCGAAAGGTGTACCGGTTGAGGTTGATGCGATTCTTGAGCTGAAGTAATTCAGAACTCGTCCCATGGGGTATCCTGATAGCAATCAGGGTACTTCATTCGGTGCAATGCATTTCTATATGCCAGGTTATCAAGGTAACTTCCGGGTGAAGATAAATTCGCCAGAACGGAAAGTTTTCTGAGCTGTTCCAGCGCCGCCTTCCTTCTGACATTGAAAGAAACCCGCCCTGATTGTTTTATTTCTACATACTTTGCTGCAAAGATTCGCTGTTTTTCTGTTGGAAGATTTATCTCTCTGGCCAGATATCTGGCAATCACTCTTGCCTGATAGAAGTAAAGAATAAAGGGGAATGAACCAACATCCACACCGGTAATCGAGAGCTCTGGGTACAATGGGTGAAACAGGTTCAGGTAAAGTGGCGTTGCACTCATGCCATTAGACGACAGCTTGCATCCGGGTAATGCTGAGAGAATAGAGTCTGCCGTTCGATAGCCTGTGCAGAGTATAAGGTGGTCGATGTTATCAAGCTGACTTCCATCCTCCAGAAAAACAGTGTTGTCATTAACCCCTATAATATCGGCATGACGGCTGATGCTGTTTCCTTTTCCATACAACCCTTTTTCCACAGGGTAATGTTGTCTGCTGCCTTTGTGTGCACAAACATAAACCCTGCTGGCAGTAAGGCTGATCTCTCTACTCAGGTCTTCACCAGAAGGGCCGGTGCCTAACAGGGCGACTCTTTTGCCGAGGTACTTATCAGGTCCTCGATAACTCAGGCTGTGTTCAATCGTTCCCGAAAAATCATCTGTTCCTGCTATCTCCGGAAGTATTGGGCAACCATAACGGCCAGTGCAAAAAACAATGGCTGAAAATAGCCCCTGATCTCCCTGACTGGTCTTCAATCGCCAAAGCCGTTGGCTGTTGCTGATGTTTTTCTCAATGCCAATGAATTGATGCTTGAAGCGGATAATAGCCGTCAGACCATTGCTGTCTGAAAACCGCTGTAAATGATTCAGTATATTGCTGGCAGTGGGGTAAAGAGGCAGGCTATCGGGAAATGGTTGATCAGGCAGGGCCATCAATTCTTTGGGAAAGTTACTTCTTAAAGATGGGTAACCTGCACTGTGAATATCATGAATACTTCTTCTAAGATCATGAAAACCATCCAGTGGCTGAATAGCCCAGGTTCCGCCAAGGCAATCTCGCTGTTCATAAACCGTGATATCAAGACCTGACCTTTCTAACTCTCTTGCGGTAATCAAGCCAGCAGGCCCAGCGCCAATAATGGCTACTTTATTATTGTCAGGCATGCTGCCGCCATTTTTCTAGATGGGTGAGTGCAAGCCGGCAGATAAGCTGGCTATGAAAGAGTGTAGTCGGAAGAATGAGCGGCTTTATCGGAGCGTTTGTACTATTTATCAGCTCACATGGAGAGGGTAGCTAGATTTGAACATGATGAATTCAGGAAATGGAGTTCCACATCATGATGCTAATTAAGAAAAGTCTGTTAACAGTTTCACTATCCTTACTTGCACTTCACAGCGGTCTGTCAATGGCCTGGCCAGGTATTACCAGAGGCCAGATGGTCGATCTGGACAGCTCTGAACCTTTCAATAACAAATGCTCTTACCGTGTATTGCTTAAGGAAACAGGCATATCTAATGAAGTGAATATGGTCAGTTCGGATAAGCTGATTTTTGATACCCTGATTGATGACCCTAATGCTTCTGGAAAGAATCAAAGGCAGGTCGCCAGCACATTCACGATCAATGCCAACGACAAGATGAAAGCTACGGGAAGTGTTATTCCTGGTCCTTACTCTTCACAGTTCCAGAAAAAGCTGAAAGCAGGTGAGTTTGAAATCACTGAGCACTCATGTGTGAAAATGGTGTCGCCAGATCATGCCAGGCAACACCATAAATATCACCACAAGAAAGAGAAGTAATTTCCCTTTTCAAGGTTTAGTTGATCTTTAGCCCTCCTCTGCAGGGAGCCTTTCCCAATAGGTCAGGGAGCCGTTAAACCAGGTTCCCACAGCAATATCACCGTTAGGCAGGAAGATCGCATCGTGAGGATGCGGGAAGCCTGCCGCTCCAATCACTTCAGAAACATTAATCTTGCTGATAACCTTGTTGTTCTCATCCATGACTACCAGGTGACCTGTCAGATCGGGAATCAGGACATAATCTTTCCAGATATCAAAATCACAAGGCTCAACAATTGCAGGATCTGTGACTACAGAAAGCGTTTTGCCGTCTCCGTCCGTATATTGCAAACGGTTGTTACCGCGATCAGCAATTAACAGCTGGTCTCTGCCTTCGCGTATATCCCAGATCAGCCCGTGAGGCGTATTATATAAATTAGCCTCCTCACCTTTGCCTCCAAAGGTCAGGCCTTTGTACTCACCATTCTCAGCATTAAACTTGTGCACCAGAGAACCTGAATAGCAGTCAGCCATGTAAATGTCTTTGCCGTTAGGGTTAAAGGCAACATTACAGGGAGAGTAACCGCTTGGAATAGCGATCATATTGTTGTTGTAATTCGTGTATGCCCAGTTGTAGAAGTCCTTCATAGTGTTGAAGAATCCACGTTCATACATGCTCAGAGACTCTGGAAAATTATTGCTCCAGATTTCGTTCATGTCCGTATCAGTTTTATAAAAACGGCCTGCATTATTGGTGTGATACAGGTAGAACTTACCATCTTGCTCAGTACGGCCATCCAGACCATGGGGTTCACCTTTCGCGTGATCTTTGGTGCCAAGAGTACCCAGGAAGTCGGCATTATTGTCGAACTTGATCAAAGCCCGGGTATTTTCATCGTGACCGTACCAGGTAGAGTAAGTCACGTAGATGGAGCCATCTTCAGCCAGAGTCAAACCATGAACGTTGCTCCAGGTGCTGGTGATTTCTTCCGGAACAACCAGTTTGTCGCGACGAATACGGTAACGGAATTCACCTTGTCCGAGAATTTTCTGATCCAGTACTGCCTGTTCTTCAGGAGGCAGGGGAGTGGGGGCATTGCTGGTTAAAACATAGGTTAAATAACCAATGGCAAGCAGGAATAGTGCAAGGATCAGATAGATGATCCAGCGAGTAACCTTACCCAGAATGGAAAGCATTGGGGGCTCCAGAATATTATTATTTTCTCTATGGCCCGATGTAATGAGACCGGTCGAACCATGACAGCTTGACCGGCTATTTTACTAATCAGTTGTCTTATTCTGATGGAGGATAAAAGCAAAGATATGGATGATCAGGTCAGCAGTCTTATCTGCTGAGAAATACACCAACAATTGAGCGATACCAAAACAGACACGTCACTGGTTTAAATACTGCTTTCTGAATGCTGAAGGCGACATTCTGAAGTGCCGATGAAAGCACCGTGAAAAATAAAGCTGATCAGAGTAACCAGCAAGTTCGGCTATCTCTGCAATAGAGATTCGAGTGTGAGTCAGCTTTTCACAGGCTAATGCCATCCGTTTTTCATTTCTCAGTTCGATTACGGTCAAACCAGTGTGTTGTTTAAATAAACGAATCAAACTGGAAACAGAAATGCAGGCTTCTTCAGCGATTTCCTTAACAGTGATGTTCTTTCTGAAATGCTTCTCGATGTATTCAATAGCTTTCAAAACACGATGATCAATCACTGAGCGCTTAAACTCAGGCACCAGTCGTTTACACTGAATCAAAGCCTGTTCGAGCAGGTTGTACCTGAGCCTTATTGCCCACGGGTCAGAGTCCTGACTGATCTCTCTGATATGCTCAAACAAAGGTGTGATCGTATCTATGAAAGCTGAATCTTTGGCTGAAAGGTGATGTATTCCAGAGCCGACATCAGGCCAGTCCAGCAACTCGTTGAAGCGGGTATCCGGGAGAAAAACCAGCCAGTAACAGCCCCAGCTATCAGCATCAGGGTGTCGATGGTAATCATAAAATGCATCGGGGGACAATAAAACGAGGTCACCAGGTCCTACTTCAAGACTGCTTCTCAGACCGTTATAAACGCCCTTTCCAGAAACAGTCAGCTGCAATCCCCAACCTGATTTACGACCCGGTCTGTATACACGGTAATCACTCCACTGGCCTTTTTCGGAAAGGGTGTAACTGCAGTTACAACGATAATCGACAATAAAATCGATCCCTTCCATGGAACTGATGAATTGCTGAAGAAACTGGTTGGCCTCTTCCTGACTGATGTCGTGTTCTTTTTCAAAGACAGGTCGCCATCGTTTTGAAAGCTCTGGAATACGGGGTTGATCAAGGATTCTTCTAACGGCTTCCTGTATTTCATCAGGCTTTTGCCAGCTCAGACTGGGCATGTCCGGAAAGAGGTCGGGGGAATGGGTGCTAAACACTTCATCCATATATGGAGTGCTAATGAAGTTGTAGTACTGCTTTGCGGCCTGAATAGCATTCATTGTTCTGGTTATATTCTCCATATTTGGGGAGATATCCTACTAACAAAAACGACATAAAGACAGGTAACTTAATTGTCATCCCTCATAGCCGGACAGATCGTGCTGTTGGGCTGAAACACATAACAATAAATAGAAGAGGTTCTCTGCTGTGAATGAAGGACTCTGTAATTACGAAGGGTCAACCTTTCGTACAATACTGACCTGGATAGCCTACCCAATTGGTGTACTGCTGCCTTTTACTCTGGGTGTTTATTTCAGACCGGAAGAGCCAAGTGCTGGCTATGTTGCTTTCTTCCTGCTGCTGGGTTTCACCATTGCTTTTACCTTTGAAAAAATTCAACCACACTGTGAAAAGTGGAAGCGTGATCATGATGGTGATACCAAAACCAGTCTGATGCACATCTTCTTCACCACAACGCTGACTCAAGCTATTACTCCTTTTGTAATGATGAGTATTTACTGGTTGCTGAACGCTGATGGCCGTTCCTCTCTGGCGCTGGTCTCCTGGCCAACAGAATGGCCAATTATGGCTCAGGCGGCTCTGGCTCTGGTCGTTGCGGAGTTTGGTGTTTACTGGGAGCATCGCTGGTTCCACACCAAGCACTATCTGTGGAGATTCCATGCGGTTCACCATTGTGTACGTCGTCTGACATTCCTGAATGCCCTGCAGTCACACTTCTTTGACCTGATCTGGGTCGGTGTTGCGATTGCTCTTGGTTTGACAGTGTTTGGTGCGCCAGAAGAGATGGCGATGATCGTAGCGATCTTCACTGTACTGCACGGTAAGTGGCAGCACGGTAATATCCGCTACAAGCTGGGCTGGATGAACTACATTTTCTCCGCTGCAGAGCTGCACCGCTGGCACCATTCTGTTCGCTATCAGGATGCGGACTCCAACTATGGTTCAAACCTGATTGTATGGGATCTGGTGTTCGGCACTTACAACCTGCCAAAAGATCGTGAGCTGGATGTTGTGGGCGGTATTGGTCTGGGTCGTGATGATGCTACCTTCCCGAAAACCTGGTGGGGTCAGCTGATCGTGCCTTTCTTCTGGGAAAAGATGGTGGGTAATCGTCACTACTACCCTGATCAGAAGAAAAAACAGGAAGCAAAAGCGGCAGCGGCGAACTCTTAAACAGGTTTGTTAAATAACTTCCCGTGAGAGGCCAGTGTTTTCGGACACTGGCCTTTTTTGTTATTCCAGATCAGGCAGAAGCAAGCAGAGGTTTTCTAATGACAGGGTTGGCATTAATAGGAATATGCAGAAGAGCAGCTGCGAATGCCAATACGACGGTTGACCACCAGATGGGTTCATAAGAGCCGTAATAGTCGTATATTCTGCCGCCAGCCCAGGCTCCCAGGAAGCTGCCGACCTGATGGGTAAAGAACACCAGACCGTAAAGAGTAGAAAGATATTTTGCCCCGAAAATCTGACGAACAAGGCCTGACGTCAGTGGCACCGTTCCGAGCCAGCAAAAACCAATAGCAGCACCGAATATGGAAGCAGTGTTGTTGGTTACAGGCAGAAGCACGAAGGACGCAATAACCAGTGTTCTCATCAAATAGAGAGAGGTCATGACATAGCGTTTATCGAACCTGTCGCCCATCACCCCCCAGAAATAAGAACCGAAGATATTGAACACGCCAACATAAGCCAGTGCCATGGCCGCAGCACTGGCGGCGAGTCCTTTATCCCCCAGATAGCTTGGCAGGTGGGTGGCAATGAACATGACATGGAAACCACAGACAAAGAAACCGGCATGAATCAGCCAGTAACCTTTGTGGGAAAAAGCTTCGTTTAACGCCGCTTTAACGCTGTCAGGGGCATCGTCCTGCGCCGTTGTCTGAGTCTTATTTACCTCACTGGTTTTCATAAAGGCAGAAAGAACAACCATAACGCTGCAGGCTACAGCGAATACCTGAAGAGCGGTTTGCCAGTCAAAGTTTGAGAGCAAAGCTTCCGCACCGGGAATCACTGCAAACATACCGAAAGAACCAGCGGCTGTGGTTAAACCGAAAGCCTTGGCAGTATGTTGAGCTGGAACTACCTTGGCTACGGCACCAAGAATAATCACATAACTGGTGCCACTTAAACCCAGACCAACCAGAGCGCCAAGCGTAAGGTAAAGCCAGTCAGGTTGTACGGCGATAGACGTTAGATACAAACCGGCAGCATAAGTCAGCGCACCGAAGCAGATGATACGACGTGCACCCCAGCGGTCGGCAGCCATACCGACAAAAGGCTGAAACATGCCAAACAGCAGGTTTTGCAGGGCGATGGCCAGACTGAAAAACTCACGGCCAGTATTGAAGGTCTCTGAAATGGGCATCATAAAAATGCCAAAGGACTGGCGAATACCAAGACTGAAAATCAGTATGGCAATCCCCATCCAGACAAGAAGAGGAAATCGAAAAATACTCATTAGTGATGATGCTCTGAATGCTGAGAGTGGGACATTGAGTGGTGTTCGCCATTGCCTTGATGGCAGCCGGCATTAACGGCATTGCGAGACAGGGAATCCAGAAGAACCGGTGAGTGATGAACAATCACCAGAGATACTCCCAATAACACCAACATCCTTAACAGCTGTGCAGTTAAAGACTGGGAAAACATCGCATTTTCTCGGTTATAGAAAAAACGCACGATTTTAGTGAGAAGATGAAGATATAAACAGTCGTAATAGTCTTTAACTGTTGGCGAGTAATCTCAGTCTATGGGCCATGTAAATTAACATTGCCCATGGGTTTTATATTTTAAAATGCTGCCCACGATAGGCTGGACTTCGGTGAAATCAGGAGCCCTTGGCTCCTGACCTGTTTTCTATATCATTCCCTTTTTAATAGCGCGGGATGTTCCAGCAACATCCTTGATGTAACGGGTAAAGTCTTTATCTTTTGCCCGTCGCTCCGCCAACTGTGAGCCATTTCTGGCCTGTTCTCTCAAAAGCTTCTGGTAGTTTTTGAAGCGACGCTGCTCCAGTCTTTCCTCTTCAATTGCACGGTTCACCGCACAATCAGGCTCGGACTCATGCTGGCAGTCACTGAACCGGCAGTTTTCAGCAAGCTCAATGATATCGGCAAATGTTTCCTCAACGCCCTGCTCGCAACCAGCAAGTTGTAGCTCACGCATTCCCGGTGTATCGAGTAACAAACCACCATCTGACATCATATGCAGCGACCGGCCCGTTGTTGTGTGCCGGCCTTTACTATCGTCTTCCCGAATACCACCGGTTTCCTGTATGGAGCGTCCCAGCAGTGTGTTGGTGATCGTTGATTTACCCACACCGGATGAGCCGACCAGAGCGACTGTCTGACCAGTACGACACCAGTCAGAAAGCTGTTCTTTGCAGGCTGGATCAAGGCTGTTAACCGCTACAACAGATAGCAATGAATCAAGAGCCTGAACCTGTTCTGTATAGCTCTCCGGCTCAGAACAGCAGTCTGCCTTGGTTAAAATAATAACCGGTTCAGCACCTGCCTCTTTTGTAGCAGCCAGATAGCGTTCGATTCGACTCAGATTAAAGTCATCATTCATAGACGAAACTATAAAAACAGAATCCAGATTGGCTGCAATAAGCTGCTCATTCACTTTGCTGCCAGCCGCCTTGCGAACAAATAGAGAGCTGCGTTCCAGCAGCCTATGAAAACTGTTGTCTTCGTTTAGTAACAGCCAGTCGCCCACAGTGATTGAAGGCATACTGTGATGAACAGGAATAGAAAGTTCACCCGCCTCTGTTGAAACTTCAAGAATCGATCGGTGAACAGCCATCACTTTTGCCGGATGTGTAGCTTCCCACTCATCCAGTGTCAGTTGCTGCTGAAAAAAAGGACGCCATCCCATTTGTTGCAGAGAAAAATGAGAAAGAGATAAATCTGTAGACATGGTAACCCCTGACGCCAACTCGGCATCATGAAAAATAAAATTCTGGGGCGTAGCCCCGGCTATCGGCCGGGCAGGAAAGAGTCTTTCTTGTTAATCAGACGTCAGCTGCCCGGAAAGGGTTGCTTACAATCATCAAATATCCTCCAACTGTATTTACTGATAAGTGAGGCTGGATGATAACAGAAATGTTGAATGCAAAAGAAGGTAGGAAAAACGCTATAAATTATCCCTGAAGAGCGTTGGGTAGTATGTCGTTGTATGAACTTAAAGGTAGAAGGCTCATTGACCTGGTTAGGCTAAGCTTTCGACTATTTTCTCGACAGAAAAATTAATTTTATTTACGTCTCCATGATCTAGCCTATTTCAAACTAATAAATAATATAAAAAGGTGAATATATTGAAGCGTTTACTCTTTGCTTTTGTATTTGTTTCGGTATTGCTCAAAAATCTGGCCTTTGCAGACTTTTTTGATGAAAATGAATATGAAGACTACCGTACGGCCCCTAAAAATAAAGAATGGTTTGGTCACATCGAGAGTACTCCCTTATTAAATGAGTCATTATCCGAACTCTTTTTTGCAAAAACAGCGTATCAGCTCTTTCTGATGGATGGAGTTGAGCATATTTCAAAAGAAGAAGGTCTCTCATATCAGGACATGCTGAATAAGTTTAAAATATCTGAGGAAATCTGGTTTCGGGATCTGTTGGCTCAGGGGGTTAGTAAAGGAATCGCTGATATGATGTGCGTTCATTTGCATGAAACTGATTTTTATTTTGGCGAAGAAGGCCGACCTGACTGGGCTGATGATGTCGAAAAATTGCCAGATAGTAGTTGGTTTTCTGGAATGAAACTTTGGTACTTCTATAGTTGGTTTTTTAAAATTGAATATTGTAATTCTAATTGTTCATTTTCTAAAATGAAATCCTGGTATTTTTATAAAAGTTATATCGTCTATTTATGGATACAACTTCTTGGTGAAGAAGAGTTTTTACACACATCGGAAGACAATCTGGCTATCAGAGATCGTTATGTTTCAGGTGTATCAAAATACCTGACTTTCTGGAGAAATTCGCTAAAAGGGCTGACTGCTGAGGAACTCTATACTTCCTGGAGAAATAGAGCTAAAGGGCTGCCTGCTAAAGACCGCTTTTTCTCGCTTTGGAATAAAGAAGCAGGGCTCATCAATACAGAGTTTCTGAGAATGACTGTGGACCATGTGATCATTTCAACTTTAGCAGTGGAAAGTGCTGAAAGAGTTCAGGTTGATTACGAAGAACAGAGAAAAGAGTTGGAATTAAAACTAGATCTAGTTGGTGATTCGGGCTCTTTTATAGAAAGTTATAAGTGGTTTAACTTTATGTTGCCAAGACACGAATTTTTTAGTCGACAGAATAAAGCTCTGAAAGAGATGGGACTGGGCTTTTAGTCACGACAGGGAGTGATGAACGATACAAGTGCCATGATTATTTTGCGTCACTCATGGCACTCTGTTTTGTCAAAATTGCACCTGATTCTCAGGACACTTTGCTCATTTCGTGAACCACAAAGCTGACCACAGCGCCTTCAACTGCTTGTTTATAGGCTTCAATATGAACGGTCTTCATATGATCCTGCCATAAATCACGGGTTTCCCAGTTTTCAAAAAACAGGAACTGTTCAGGCTTGTTGTTGTCTTGATGCAGGTCGTACTGAATACAGCCAGTTTCGGCAAGAGTTGGTTCAACCAGTTTGGTCAGTTCAGACTTTACCAGTTCAATCTTCTCCGGGTGTGCCTCGATATGAGCGACGATGGTTAATGCAGTCATGGTTGTTTCCTGATGGATTGAGAGCTGAATACTGTCAGAAGCCTACATCAATCCATTGTTTCACGAGAGATAATTTTAGTACGCATTTCACTATTGCCAGCATGGTGTAGCATAGCGCGGGCAACAGAAAGAGTTGATACAGGAAGGAGTTTTTTGGGAATCAGTGGAGAGAAAGCTTGAAAGAAGAGTTCAGCTGCAGATTCTCCAAGCCGAAACTCATTCCGTTCTCCTTTTAGCAGCGAAGGACGAAAGGTGTGCAAAGTCTTAAAGTTTTTAGCTTTTAACTTAGTCTCCATTTCCCGTTTCACGTCCAGATAAAAGCTCGGCAATTTGCCTTCAACACCGGCAGAGCTGATGACTGAAAAATGCTCACAGCCTGATTGCTTTGCCAAAGCAGCTGTATCCAGAACAGCCTGCAAATCGACTTTTTTAAAGGCTTCTTTTGAGCCAGCCTGTTTAATGGTTGTCCCCAGACAGCAGAAAGCGATATCGATAGGACTGGCCAACTTTATGTCTAACCACTGCTCAATTGGGTGAATCAGTTGTTCAAGTTTTGTATGCTCGGGAAGGTTCTGTCGACCGATGTAAACTACCTTTTCATAGTCGTTTGATGCCAGTAGAAGAGTCAGCAGATGATTCCCGATAGCACCTGTAGCGCCTGTAATCAGGGCGGTTTTGCTCATACGTCACTCATTGCTTCAAGCAAACTCTTGTATCCGGCTTTGTAGTCCGGAAACCTGAAACTATAACCCGCATCAACAATCCGTTGATTCAGACAACGCTTATTAGCCCGCGGAGGAGCAGAATGTGAATCATCCAGTTCAACATCAAGCTGCTCAGCCAGCCAATGCAAAACTTCATGCATAGGCGCAGGGCTGTTATCTACACCGAGATAAAGAGTATCCACTGGAAGCCCTTCCATATCCCGTTTGATCAGGTAAGCCAGAATGCCGGCGCAGTCATCCCTGTGAATACGGTTGCCATAAATCACCGGTTCAGCAGGGCAGCCTTCACCCGCTTTAACCCTGTTGATCATACGATTGCGACCAGGACCATAAATACCACCAAACCTTACGGCTGTAGCAGGGTAAGACGAAGCAATAATCAGACTTTCAGCTTCTAGCATAATCAGGCCGGAGTATGACGCAGGCTCAGGTAAAGTGGACTCGGTAATTTCTTCACCGTTGCCGTGAGGGTAAACACTGGTGCTTGAAGTAAACAGGATTCGTTCGGGCAGGTAACCATCGTTCTGAATTCTGGCCAGTACATTGGAGAGACCGTTGATGTAAGCTTTGCGGTAGTTCTCTTCTCCGCGGCCGTCTGTTGCGGCAGAATAGACCAGGTAATCAATCCTTTCGGGCCACTGGCCGAGATTGTCAGGATCACTTAAGTCACCGGCTACCGGGTGCACACCCGCCGGGAGTTTATCAATGGAACGACGAAGTCCCCAGACAGAAAAACTACCGTCAGCCAGTAACTGTCTTGCCAGTTCACCGCCAACGTCTCCACAACCTGCAATGAGTACGTTTTTTTTATTCATGATGGTCGCCGTGGGTTGAAGCACCGAGGTTATAAATCACAGTGTGGCAAGTGTCTCCCATTCCATTGGAAATGCAAGCCTTTGGTATATAAAGCCATGCCTTAAAAAGCCTGCCACAGAAAATAAAGTGTTTGATATAATACCTGTTTAAATTTACAGTATTTTCAAATTTTGTCTATTCTTGGCTCTCATGCCTACAGTGGAGTGAAAGTGTCTGCCGCGAAGTTGAAAACCTTCTCCACAGCTGCTTTCAAAATACAGTCATGACTCTTACGGAACTGCGTTACATCGTCGCATTGGCTCAAGAACAGCATTTTGGCCGTGCTGCTGGCAAATGTTTTGTCAGTCAGCCCACGCTCAGTGTCGGTGTTAAAAAGCTGGAAGCAGAGTTGGGCATGGCTCTGTTTGAACGTTCCCGCAATTCGGTGCGGGTCACCCCCATGGGTGAAAAAGTCGTCAAGCAGGCTCAGAAGGTTCTGGAAGAAGTGGCTGGCGTAAAGCAGATTGCCAAGTCAGGCCGTGACCAGCTGAGCAGTCCACTTCGTGTTGGCGCTATTTACACGATCGGCCCGTACCTCTTTCCTCATCTGGTTCCCCGTCTGGCTCAGGTAGCTCCGGGTATGCCGCTTTATATTGAGGAAAACTTCACAGCAGTTCTTCGTAAAAAATTGCGAATGGGTGAGCTGGACGCAATCATCATCGCATTGCCGTTTACTGAGCCCGATGTTCTGACCATGCCGCTTTATGATGAGCCCTTCCGGGTTCTGTTGCCGGGTGGTCACCGCTGGGAAAAAGAAGAAGCGGTTGATCCGGCCGAGCTGATTAATGAAGAGCTTTTGCTGTTGGGTGAAGGACACTGCTTCCGTGATCAGGTATTGGAAGCCTGCCCGCTTCTGGCTCAGAAAGACGACTCGGGCACTGAAGAGTCTGGTGGTATTGAAGCGACCTCTCTGGAAACCGTAAGACATATGGTAGCCTCAGGTATGGGTATCAGCGTTTTGCCACAGTCTGCACTGGTGGACAGCCATTACGCTCCGGAAGTTCTGACATCCAGACCTTTCCGTTCACCGGCTCCCAGCAGAACCGTAGCTTTGGCCTGGAGAACGAGTTTCCCGAGACCCAAGGCTATTGATGCATTATCTGATGCCTTGCGGTTATGTTCGGTTGCTAAACCCTGAATGGTTTTGCGGTCTTTTATTCTGGAGCTGGATAAAAAATACTGGATCCGCTATTGATATGAAAAATTGATTTGGTGGCTGCTGGATTGGCTTGATGCCAGAGAAGATCCAGCTTTGGGCCTTTTGAAGTCGTAAGACAGGCTCCTGTCCATGAAGAGATAGAGCCTTCTTCTTTGGTCCAGTTAACTCTGAAGGAGATGGCGGTTCCCTTAGAAGGTAAGTCGAAAGTATTTGTACCGAATGAGCCATATAAAGGGAAAGCAACATTATCGGGGAATAGGCCGTCAGGTGATTTGAACGACCCTAGCAGACCGTTATTATCAGTAGGATCTGTCTGCAGAATAAGAGTGGATCCTGATCCGGATGTCCAGGTACCAAACAGGTTATCGCAGCCCTGAGCATGACAGGTTAAAGAAATCATGCAGCTTAATGGTATGGATAGAAGACCGTATTTCATACATTAACTCCGTGAACTAAATACACATTCATATGGTTTATAGTTTATGAACAGCAGAAGGCAAGAACGGACAAAGTAAAAAACTGTCTTGAAGGTAGGAAGAGTATGGCCAAGCCCCTGAACGAAGTTCCGGTTACGGCGCTGAAAGGTGTCGGGGGTGCGCTTGCGGAAAAACTGGCGAAAATCCAGATTAATAATCTGCAGGACCTGCTGTTTCATCTGCCCATGCGTTATCAGGATCGCACCCGTATTGCTCCTATGGGAACCCTGCAGCCGGAAATGGACTGTGTGGTTCAGGGCAGAGTGGTGGCTGCTGATGTCATGATGGGTAAACGACGTAGTTTGCTGGTTAGAATCAGTGATGGTTCCGGCTCTATTGGTTTACGTTTCTATCATTTCTCCGGCGCTCAAAAGAATCAGCTGAAAACAGGTGCAGAAGTTCGTTGCTTTGGTGAACCAAGGCGAGCGGCTACCGGCCTTGAAATGTACCATCCGGAATACCGGGTCATTAAAGCTGATGATGATACTGATGTTGAAGAAACGCTGACACCTGTTTATCCCGCCACCGAAGGTCTGACCCAGCAGCGTATTCGCGCACTCTGTCAACAGGCGCTGGAAAAGCTTGATAACCCTGATGCCCTGCAAGAGTTTTTGCCTGAAGAAGTTCGCTGGCAATACCAGTTAGGTTCGCTGGTGGATGCCGTTCGTTTTCTCCATGCGCCACCACCGGATGTTTCCTATGAACTGCTTGAAGAAGGCCAACACCCAGCACAACGTCGCTTATCCTTTGAAGAGTTATTGGCTCACAACCTGAGTATGCAGAAACTGCGGACTTTGGTTCGTACTGTTAAAAGTTACCCAATGCCACCGAAGCAGGAACTGACTCAGTCTTTCCGAAAAGAGCTGCCTTTTGCCCTGACCAATGCTCAGGAAAAGGTGCTGGCCGAAATCAGTCAGGACATGATGGAGCCAGAGCCAATGCTACGGCTGGTTCAGGGTGATGTGGGCTCGGGTAAAACAGTCGTGGCAGCGCTGGCTGCATTACAGGCCGTGGAAAATGAGTTTCAGGCTGCCGTAATGGCACCCACAGAAATTCTGGCTGAACAGCATGAAAAGAACTTCAAGAGCTGGTTCAAACCTCTCGGAATTACTGTCGCTTTTCTATCCGGCAAAGTGAAAGGTAAAAAACGTCAGGAAGTGTTGGAACAGATTGCCAGTGGTGAGGCTATGGTGATCGTCGGCACCCACGCTATTTTTCAGGATGAAGTCATCTTTAAAAAGCTGGGACTGGCGATTATTGATGAACAACATCGCTTTGGTGTTCATCAGCGAATGTCTCTGCGCAAAAAAGGTGAAGCCAATGGTGGTCAGCCTCATCAGCTGATTATGACGGCAACACCGATTCCCAGAACGCTGGCCATGAGCGCCTATGCTGACCTGGATTGTTCCATCATAGATGAACTGCCACCGGGACGAACGCCGGTGAATACCGTTGTGCTGGGTGATGACCGTCGTGACCAGGTTATTCAGCGGTTAAAAACAGCCTGTGTAGAAGGTCGACAGGCTTACTGGGTTTGCACTCTGATTGAAGAGTCGGAAGCATTGCAGTGTCAGGCTGCCGAGGTGACAGCTGAACATTTAAAGAAAACCTTGCCGGAACTTTCTATTGGTCTTGTACATGGTCGAATGAAAGCGGCAGAAAAGCTGGAAGTAATGGATGCCTTCAAGGCTGGTCATCTGCACTTATTAGTAGCAACAACCGTTATTGAAGTGGGTGTCGATGTTCCGAATGCCAGCCTGATGGTCATTGAAAACCCTGAACGGCTTGGCCTGTCCCAACTGCACCAGCTTCGAGGTCGGGTCGGCCGTGGCTCCATAGCCAGTCACTGTCTTTTGATGTATCACGCACCTTTGTCGCAACAGAGTCGTGAACGTTTGCAGGTTATGCGTGATTCCAGCGATGGTTTTGTAATTGCCGAAAAAGACCTTGAACTGAGAGGCCCAGGTGAAGTTCTGGGAACTCGTCAGACAGGTCTGGCGTCATTCCGGGTTGCCGATCTGGAAAGGGATTCCGGCTTGCTGGAAGATGTAAAAAATGCCGGTCGGGTGTTGCTGGAACAAGCCCCTTCTAATGCAGAACCGCTTATTCTTCGATGGCTGGGACATGCTGAGAAGTATGCGAATGTTTAACGTTCATCCTATCTGAACGAAGGTTAATGCCTGCATCCCAGTGGGGCTTATCTTTTCCGATTTTATCAATTATAAAGTCAATAAATGCCCGAACCTTTGCCGGTAAATGCTTTCGTTCAGGATAAACCGCGTACATGGTTTGCTGAGGTAAACGGTAATCAGGAAGTACCTGAACAAGCTCGCCGGACTTCAGGTACTCACTGGCCGTAAAGGTCGTAAGCCGACCAATGCCGCAGTTTCCCAGAATCGCAGTCATCAACGCTTCACTGTTATTGACCAGAAAATTACCGGTTGTTTGAATGCTGACGGTTTCATCCCTGCCCATTAGCACCCATTCACTGGAATCTTTGGAATACACATAATGCAGGCAGTTATGGTCGTGCAGGTCGCTCACTGTTTCTGGTGTTCCATGCTTTTTTAGATAGGCAGGTGTTGCTACCAGCAGGTTATGGCAGGGGGCAATTTTACGGGCAATTAGTGATGAATCTGCCAGCTTTCCGCCCCGAATAGCCAGATCAAAACCCTCACCGACCAGATCCATTACCCGGTCTTCCATAACCATATTGATGGAAATCCCCGGGTAGTTGCTCAGAAACTCAGGTACCAAAGGGGCAATATGTAAGCGACCAAACGACATAGGAACCGAAATTTTTAACTGGCCTTTTGGACTGCCCTGTAATTCGAAGACTGAATCTTCAGCTTCCTGAGCCGCATTTAGCGCCTCAATCGCTCTTGATAAATAACGTTCGCCCGCTTCAGTAAGACTGAGCTTTCGAGTTGAACGATGAAGTAGCTGAACACCAAGATGCTCTTCAAGTTGGGTAATCCGTTTGCTGACGGCTGATTTTGATAGCCCCAGCTTGCGAGCTGCTGCAGCAAAGCCATTGCTTTCCACAACAGCAACAAAAATGGCCAGTGCACCAAACTGATTCATCTTATTGTTCACTTTTATTCGACAGTCAGTTTCCAGTATGTCGGATTATCACTCATGAAGAAACGATCTATAGTTTTACTGTCACCTGAACAATAAAGAAAAGGATATGTTGCCATGGTCAGACTTGAGCATTCCAACCTGAGTGTTGTTGATATAGAGAAAACACTCGATTTTATCCTGACTGCTTTCCCTCACTGGCAAGTGAGAGCCAGAGGAAACAATGTCTGGTATGGCGTTGAAAGACAGTGGCTGCATGTGGGTGATGATGACTATTACCTGAGTCTGAATGGTCAGGCAGCAGGAAAGAACCGGGACTTACAGGGGCATACTCCAGGGCTGGCTCACCTCGGGTTTGCTGTAGATGATGTGAATGCTATCGTCGAAAGGCTGACGGCTAAAGGTTATGACATTCGGGTGGATATGCGAGAAGGTCACCCGTTTAGGAAGACAGCCTACTTTATTGATCCGGAAGGGTTTGAGTTCGAGTTCATTCAATACCTCAGTGAAAAGCCGGAAGAGAAGAACCTTTATGAAGATGTAGGCTCAACAGTAGTGACCTTTGTAAATCCGGACTGAGTTTTCTGATCGGTAGGCTGATGTGCACAGGAGCGCAGGAAGCATAGGAGCTTCGGAGGATTTATACGATATTCGAAACTTTATATGCTTTTCATTTCTTTCAAGAGTTATAACTTGTTAGCAAGTTAAGAAAGTTGTCTGATTGACTCAAAATAATAATGAGTCTAATCATGAAAACTCTTGTTAAACGGCTATTGAAGTATACGTTTATACTACTTGCATTTGGCTCGGTTGCGGGCTTTTTCTGGCTCGATCATCAGTTGCAGAAAGCGATTCCTGATGACGAGTACCATGCCTATATTAATCAGCCTGCCAAGCCGCCATCCTACGCAGATTCAAAGCATGTAAGTTGTCAGGATCAGAACAAAGATAAGAATGCCTACTTTGGGGCTCTCCATATTCATACCGGTTTCTCTGGCGATGCCGCAGGATGGGGTAACCAGACAACCCCTGTTGATGCCTACAAGTTTGCCCGTGGCGATACAATAAAACCTGAATTTCGACTTGGTGATCTTTCTTCGCCAGAGGTCACTATTGACCGGCCACTGGATTTTGCTGCGGTAACTGACCATGCCGAATATCTGGGGGAAGCTTACCTTTGCAGTACGCCGGGAACTCAGGCCTATGACACGCTGATTTGCAGTGTTTTCCGTGGCGATACTCAACTGCCTTTGGGAGAAGCGGCACAACCTTTAATTCGTATGGCTTCCATGGTGATGTTTGATGAACGTTCAGCGTTGCTTTGTGGTGAAAATGGTATGGGTTGCCTGAAAGGTGTTAACCATCAGTGGCTGCGTACACAACAAGCGGCTGAGGAAGCCTATGACCGCAGTGATGCCTGCAATTTCACCAGCTTTGTTGGCTATGAATACAGCCTGAAAGAAAAGGCCAGCAATATGCACCGTAACGTAATTTATGCCAACGGTACTGTGCCGCCTATTCCTCTGAGTGCCCGTGAAGTTCAGAAACCGGAACAACTATGGGAATGGCTGGACAACAACTGTCTTGAAGCTGATGGTAACTGTGATGCGCTGGTTATTCCTCACAACAGTAACTGGAGCAGTGGTCGTATGTTTTATCCATATCGTCTGACTGAATATAGCGAAAAGGATAAACAGCGCTATGCCATGTTGAGAAACAAGGTTGAGAGACTGGTTGAGATCATGCAGATCAAGGGAGATTCCGAGTGCCGAAATGGTCTGTCCGGCATTATGGGTATGCCTGATGAACTCTGTGACTTTGAAAAACTGCGTAATTATCAGGAAGAAACGGAAGACTGCGGGGACAAAAAAGGTGAAGGAAATATGAAGCTACAGGGATGTGTATCCCGTTACAGTTTTGTTCGTTCAGTGTTAATGGAAGGCCTTACCGAACAGCGTGAAGTCGGAACCAACTCCATGAAGTTCGGTATTATAGCTGCGTCGGATAATCATCTGGCCATTGGTGGTGCCGTTGAGGAAGACAACTATCCCGGTCACAACGGTGGTGATACCACACCAAAAGATCGTATTGGTGAAGAAATTAATGTCCCTGGTCTGGTAAAGGCTGAACCATATCGCTACAACCCGGGTGGTATTGCTGGTGTCTGGGCCGAAGAGAATACCCGGGAATCTCTCTTTTCCTCGATGAAGAAAAAGGAAACCTTCGGTACTTCAGGCCCTCGAATTCTGCCGCGTTTCTTTGCTGGTTGGGACTACAAGCCAGAGATGTGTGGCAACCCCGATATGGTGTCCCGGGCTTATGCGTCTGGTGTTGCCATGGGCGGCGATTTGCCTGAAGCACCTTCTGCCAGCTCCAGGCCATCGTTTCTTTTGAGTGCCTTGATGGATGCCAAAGAAGGTGCAACACCACTGCAGAAAATCCAGATCATTAAAGGCTGGACGGATGAGAGCGGCAAAATGTATCAGGAGATTATTGATGTTGTAGGCGATAAGCAGCCAACCATGTCTGTAAACACTAATACTTGTGAGCAGACTGGCACCGGCCATCAAAGTCTTTGCGGTGTATGGCAGGATGAAAACTTCGACCCGAATGTTTCAGCGGTTTATTACGCTCGTGTCGTTGAGAACCCAAGCTGCCGCTGGAGTACATACGACTGCAATAAGCTGTCTGATAAAGAAAAGCCTGCGGCTTGCTCTGACCCAAGCGTTCCGAAAACCGTTCAGGAAAGAGCATGGACGTCTCCTGTCTGGTATGAAGCCAGTCAGGGGTAATCTTGTTAAAGTCGTAGCATCAGCTGCGACTTTGCTTTATGCGATTAAAGGCAAAAGGTAAAAGAGCGCTGGCAATAATAATGGCAGCTCCAATCATGGAGAGAGAATCCGGTACCTCACCAAATAGCCAATAGCCGAAAGCAATCGAGTAAATCATTTTCATATACTCGACATTGGCAACGATATTGGCTTCCCCATGTTTATAGGCGGTAACTCCAATCCATTGTGCGACGGAAGAGAGAACGCCCACTGCCACAAGGAGCATCAGTTCATAACCGTTTGGCCACTGCCAGGCGTACAGGCTTGGAACCAAAGCTATAAAACCTACGAACACCGCTTGATAAGTCAGTAGAACCACTCGTGATTGCGTTTGCGCCATTCTCCTTACGCAGACGACAGCAACTGCTGCTCCCAGTGAGCCAACTATTCCCGCCAAAGTGTAAACGACAGAAGGGTCTTCAAACTCTGGTCGTACAATCAGAATGACACCGGCAAAGCCAGATAGAATAGTAAACAGGCGGACTTTACCAATAATTTCTGAAAGAAACAGTCTGGAAATAACGGCGACAAACAGCACCTGAAGGAAGCCGAGAGCCGTAGCATCTGCCAATGGAATATTACTGACAGTGACAAATCCCAGATAAAGCGCAGCAAAAGCACCAAGAATACGAAACAGGTGTAGCTGTATTTGTTGTGGTTTTAGCAATACATCCAGAGATCCCAAGACGGAAGGCATCAGAACGGCAACAAAGATCAGCTGTCGAAACAGTAATATCTGAAACAGGTCAATTCGCTCACTTAATACTCGAACAATGACGCCTACTGCAACAAAAAGTGCAGTAGAGATAAGAGCGAGTAGAACGCCTTTTGAAGTCGGTGACAGTGTGTTGATGAATGGGATATTTACTCGGGAAAGCAAAGCAGGTTTGCTTGTTATTTCGTTGACCATTAGTTCACTCACAGTGTCATGAGTGGATATTTTAAAGGTTGCACCTGTAGACAGGTCAATAAGAAGCCCGAATAAAAAAATCGGGCTTCTGTTCAGAAACGACTAACGTTTACTCAATAATCCATTGTTGGTTATCACCGTCATTCTGTGTCCAGATACCGACATTGGAGCCGTTGGTGGAACCAAAGGCATCAACAACATAGTTGTCATTCTTACGGGTCTTCAGCAGGCCGTTATCGAAGTCAAACTTCTGGTTGTCACTGCTATTACAACTGGCGAGAACCACCTGGCCGTTGTTGTTAGCTTCTCCTTTGTAATCAAGACAGAAACCAGTGTCAGCTTTCAGATGAATACTGCCATCTGCGTAATGACTCCATTGTTGTGAATCAGAACTGTCACAATTATTCACGACAACATTGCTGTCCTGATTCAGCCCTGTAGCACTCAAACAGCCATAACGGGCATTACGGTACTGATTGAAAGTAACACCGGTATTCACCGTTTGCTTCTGCCATTGCTGATTATTGTTGCCATGATACTGCCAGATGCCAATCTTGCTGGGTTGCCCTGCATAGGCATCAATCGCGAAGTTACTGTTGGCTGAAGAAAGAATGATATTGCCGTCAGTTTGCCATTGCTGATTCACACTGTCGGAACAGGCTTCAAGGGTGAAATTACTGTTATTGGCAGCCTGGGCTGTTGCGCAGAGTGCTTCATTGGCCAGAGGGTGGAAACGACTCTGAGTATCTTCGCTCCATTGTTGGGAAGCCGCATCGCTACAGGTCAGTCTCTGAATCTCGGCACCAGCAACAGCATTTACGCTCCAGCACTTGTCTTCATGAACCTGTTTGATTTTCAGGTGGCTTTGCTGGGTGACACCATCAAGGCTTCCTACATAAACGACCAGAGCATTCTGTTCAACGACAGACAGTGTTCTGTTTGCTCCGTGACCTGACGATATTACATCTGCAAGCGTTGCAGCCTGGCCATCATGGAAGTAAGGCGCTGTTCGCCATACGCCCAGCAGCGTTGGTGTATCAAAGCCAACGCCCTGCAATGGCTGGCTGATTCCCTGTCCGGATGAAGGTTTGATGGTTCCGACATCATGACGTTGGCCATCCGTGAAGCTCGGGCCACTGTGGCAGGTGGCACAACCGACGTCACTGAACAGTTGTTCGCCAGTAGTTGCCTCGATGGTCAGCTCGCCACTGCTTGTTTTACTCGGACTTCGATCAAACTCATCCAATGACGCAACGTAGGTCGCCAGCGCATCCAGATCTGAACTTAGTCCGGCCTTTGGATTGCCCAGAGGGTTGGAGGTATTGTTGAAGTCAGCGTCGGTCAGGAATCCGGTACCACCGAAACCGTTACGAATGTCGTTCTCGAAGTCCTGAATCTCATCAAAGTTCGCTGTCCAGTGAACATTGCCATGGCCCATGCCTTTACGGCCTTTCAGAGTAATGGTGTTTCGCAGACCTTCGCCACGATCAGTGAAATCCCAGACGGTTCCGTCATCATCACCTTCAAGGTGACAGCTAGCGCAACTGAGATAGCCGTCTCGACTCATTCTTGGGTCACGGGCATTGTAGAAAATCTGCAATCCCAGCAGTTTCTCGCTGTTAAAACGTTCAAAACCAACAGTGGTTACGTTGGCCAGACGATTTGGTGAGAAAGACAGGGAACTGATTACATCATCAATGTCGTAAATACTGACGCTTCGAGTCGTGAAGTTATAGATAAAGGCTCGTTTGGTTTCACCATCAACCCAGACACCCTGAGGAGCAAGACCGGTATTGTCGATGGCTCCCATATGAGCGCCCGAGTAGGCATCAACAATTTCGACACTGTTGGAACCCTGCATAGCCACAAACACATAATCACCCAGTGGCGTGAAGGCTACAGCATGCGGGGCATCGCGGTCGTTGAAATCAAACTGGCGATCACTCAGCTCCTGTCCCTGATTCAGATCGATCTGGGAAAGAATGGCTCTCACAGCAGAGTCGTGAGTCAACGCCTCACCATCCCGCCAGGTTCCACGAAGAATATTGTCCTTTTTGGAGGGAACAAAAGCCTTCAGGCCATCGGGAGAAACAGCTATGTGCGTGAGGTAATTAGGAATGCCTCTTGCGCGGTCTTCCGCATCAACGGTGGAGCTGTCTACCTGTAGTGGAATGTTTTTGACGGTGCTTAGGTCAGAGGTGTTGATCTGAGTAATCAACCCCTGATCTGTTGAGCGCAGTCGTGTAATCCAGGCATTAGCCCCATCACCACTGATGGCAATACCTCTGGGTTCAGCATTTACGGCACGACGCTGGAGAATATTACCGGTAGCTGCGTCGAAGCTGAGCACTTCACCGCTGCTTTGCAGAGTAACAAGGCCTGTGCCTGTGCCCGGAATAAAGGCTACGCCATAAGGACCATCGCCATAGTTCAACTGTACTTCGCGAACCTTACTGCCGGAGCTGTTCAGGGCAACGAGTTTGTCATCTTCCTTAACGGCTATCCAGATAAGACCAGTGTTATCCACGGCGACAGTAGCTGGGTGATTACCGACACTGGTCTCCCAGACCTTATTCATGCCAAGCCTGTGAATCGCGGTAACCGTGTTGTTGTCAGGGTTAACGTTAAACACAAGGCTGCCAGAGCCGGTTATTTTCGATGAAGCCGTGGGTGTATTAGTTGTCAGAGGGTTGGAAACAGTACGAACAAAGTTGTAATTCCGGCTGACACTGCCTGTGGTCACAGTCAGAATCACTTCATAGTGTCCGGCCTGTGTATAGGTGTGTGTAGCTATTGGGTTGGTAGAAGGCTGGGTACTGATACCGTCGCCGAAGTTCCACTTATAAGTGGTGGAACTGTCACCTTGAGTGACCGCGGTAAACTCTGATGCAGTGCCAGTTTCCTGTGTTGATTCACGGGTCTCCTGAGTGACACCAGCATTCAGTTGTTGATACAGCTCACTGACCTGAGTGGCATTCAAAACCTTGTTATAGATGCGCACATCATCCAGGAAACCCTGAAAATTGGTTGGGTTCTGGTCAATAGTGCCCAGCTTCCTATAGCTGTTATAGGTTTGCCCACCCAGAACACCTGATTTGGCAGAGCCACTGACTAGTTGCTGGCCATCCTGATACATAACAAGGCTGCCAGTACTGGAATCACGGGTCAGAACATAGTGGTGAAGAGCACCATCATTAACAGCTTCCGGTGATGTAATACCAGTATCATTACCTGCGGATAATTTCAGTTTTCCTGAGCCATCAATCCAGCCCCAGAACACATCATTTGTCCCACCCGCATGATCTCGACCAGCGATACCCGGTGCCAGCCAGGCATTGTTGCTGCCTGCCTGTGTTGTACTCATGGAAAAGGCCAGAGAGGAAGAACTGCCTAACAAAGTGGAAATGTCCTGCTCCAGACTGATCCATTCGCCATTAGCGTCCTGAGCAACTCCGCCAGCAGCCTGTAACTGCCCACCGATAAGAGTTCCGTGATTACCACTCACGACATTCTGAGTGTCCGTGTCCAGCGGCCAGTGTTGGACAGGAACTGTAGAAGACGATGCTGTTGTAAAAGTAGAAGTAAACTCTGCCGCAACAGTATTGCCAACATAATCAGAAACACCACCTTGAACGATCTTAATCGTATATTCAGAATTAGCCTTCAAAGGCGCAGCAGGTGAAAAATTCACAATACCCAGCTGGGCACTGAAGGTACCTGATACCTGATTGCTGTCGTCATCCAGTAACTGGATGCTATTAGTATTGAGCGACTCATAGAGCACAGTATCAGAGAAGGCGATACCGATTCTGGAAGTAATCGCCTGATTGGCAGCTCCGTCGCGAGGGGATACCTGCTTAATAGCAGGCGGTGTAGTGTCCGGATTTACATCGTGAACCATGAAAGCATTACCTGTGCCATGGTCGTTTCCGATGTAGATGAGGTTGCCCATTGGGGCTACCTGACCATGGTCAGTATTACTTCTTGGCAGAAATCCTTTACCCAGCTCTACATAGTTATTGATATTGCTGATATCAATTTTATGCATGAAGTCTTCGGCACCCTGGAAGACGTAATCGTCCTGAGTCCCGCAATAGAGCATGTGGTCAACTCTCAGACTGTTGTTATCCAGTACGAACTCATTGGGATCAGACAGATCGTAAGTCACCATTTTGGCATTAGAGCCACGAGTAGAAGCATGAACTTTAGTACCGTCGAAACAGGTCGCATAATACTTATTATGACTGCTGACAGTGTCCAGCAGAACAGGATTTAACGGATCTGAAATATCCAGACTGGCCCAACCACTGGTGTTGTCCATACTGGTCAATACCAGCTGATTACCTATGCTAAAAACGGGACCAACTCTAAAGCCGCCAAGTTCACCGGGAGGAACAGGATTGGGGCGATTATTTCCTCGGTTCGCTATATAAGGTTGCTCCGGGTCAGAAGCGTCAACGATATACATGCCCTGATTGGCGTTAGACACATAGAGGTATGGTGCCTGCCACCATAACTGCCAGGAAACGCTGGAATAGTCTCCACCGTTAACACCCGGCAATACCAGTTTGGAGACCTGCTGAATGTTATCGACATCGGTGAAATCCCAGAACTCCACGCCCTTAATTGTTTGCACGGCGACGTATGATTTGCCATTGATTTCACTGACACCGAATGCATGAGGCTCACGGAACTCACGGGTACGCCCCGTTGGTTCGTATACCGTTTTTCTTAAAGAAATATTTCGTGGATCAGAGACGTCGTACACCAGCCAGCCACCGGGACCTTTACCGCTGTCCGGAGCAAACATAGTCATAAAGTAGCCGTTCAGCATGATACCGACATTGGCACCAAAAGCTTTTCGGCTTGGGTAGGTAGCGGGAATACCGTTGTTTCGGTCAATCCATGAAATGGGTTTGAACAGTTCGCTGGAGCTATAAGTCAGGTTTCCCAAGCCCGGGCCTTGTACATCAGCCGTTGCATATCCAGAGCAGAGTATGGCTGATGCCATCGCTGCTTTTAACCATCTTCGGTTCATTATTTTTATTCTCAGTGGTTGATTTTGAACAGCGTCTTTATCTTTCAACACCATGGATAGTGGTGGGTGCATTGTTTTGTCAGGTGGTTTTGAGTCGGTGGTTCCTCCTCTTTTGAATGGAAAGTAAAAGTGACCGTTTTATGAAATATTGTTGACAGAACTTTTGTGCGATATTAATTTCTTCTTCTGATATTTATTTCATTGATAGAAATTTTTATCATATTAAGAGTTGTTCGGTAAAGAGAGTCAGGTCACAGTCCTGACTGAGACTGTTGTCGATGTGAATATAGAAGTAATCAGAGTTTGTCGGTTTAAGCAGTGAATAGCCCGACTTCTTTTTGAAGTTTGAATAACTGGTCAATACAACAATAAAAACACACACCAGGAATTATTCAGTGAAAAATAACTATAAGAAACACCTGCTGAGTGCTGCGATCCTTGCTGCAGTGTCCAGTGCTTCTATACAGGTCAAGGCTGAAGCAATGACCATCGATCCAAGCCTGAAAGTAACCTACAAAAACTACTATTTTGACGATGACCATAAAAGTGACTCTGGCTACAACCTTGATGAGTGGGTTCATGGTTTAGTCGCTGACTTTGACAGCGGTTATGTAAACGACATGGTTGGTGCAGTGGTCACTGCAGGTTTTGTCAGTCCTTTGAGTGTCAAGAAAGGTACAGAGAACGGCAAAGGTATTGGCATTACTAACACTGAACGGGGAAGTGATGGTAAAGCCAATGGTATAGCAGGATTTCAGCAAGCTTATGTGAAGACCCGGTACACTTTTGATCAGGTTGAACTGAAGGCGGATATTGGTGTTAAAAACCGTTCGCTTGAACAATATGGGGACAATGGCTCTCGTTTGTTGAGTTCAAGCACGAATGGTATTGATCTGGCCGTAAACGTTGCTGGTCTGGGGCTTTACGCGACACAAATTGATGGTTTCAGTGCTCGAAATGATTCTAAGTTCAGTAGTGACCTGACCAATGGCACAGACAAGATTGATAATGTAAGAATATTCGGTGCTACTTATTCTGTGGCAGGTGTAGGCCTGACAGCAGAAACGGCAGCTTCAACAGATTATCTCACCAAGAATTTTTTCAAGGCTGGTTACACCTTCGAT
Source organism: Endozoicomonas sp. OPT23 (assembly GCF_009653635.1). Classification (GTDB taxonomy): domain Bacteria; phylum Pseudomonadota; class Gammaproteobacteria; order Pseudomonadales; family Endozoicomonadaceae; genus Endozoicomonas_A. The sequence continues at coordinate 57,515 of NZ_PPFD01000008.1, forward strand.
CTCGATAACTCGATGGCCGTTGCCGTTGATGGTCGTTACGGTACAGCCAAAGAGAATGGTAAATTGTACGGTAACGCCAACTATAAATCCAAGTACTACAACCTGAACGCCAAGTTAAATGTCGGTAACGTATGGGTAAGTGCCGGTTATAACAGGACGTCTGATGGTGACTATGACAATAAGCTGTTTAAAGAAAGCCATGGCGCGTTTAACTCCAGCCTTTCTCAATGGGAAGGTTTTATGCTGGAAGATGAGACTGCGTATGTCGTAAGTGCCGGTTATAACTTTGCCGATCAGGGCATGCCTGGGCTGGATGCGAAAGTCTGGTATGCGAAGGGCAGCAGTGCCAAGGATTTGAACGACTTTAGCCGTAAAGAATATGGTAGCTTTATATCTTATGCCTTTGATGGTCAGTTCAAGGGGCTGAAGGTGAGCTGGTTATACGACAACTATAGGGCTGATGGTACTCCGACTGGAGCGAGAGGAACTACCAAGCCAGGAACACTGTATGACGAAGACACAAACCGTTTTTATGTGACTTACGATTTTACGGTGTTCTAAGTTAGTTAATACCTGATCTCCTTGTTGAAAATCCGACCTTACTCCCTCTGAGGTCGGATTTTTCCTGTCATTGAAAGCTTTCAGCTGACTGCAAGATCCTGCATTTTTGCAACAAAAACCATAATCTGAAATTTTTTGCAAAAACGGTTGACACTCTGTGAGTATGAAATTAAATTCAGGGTGTGGTATTTATTTCACTGAGCGAAATATCTATCAAGGCATAAGCAGTAATAAGCCTGAAACAGTTATTACTGGTTGCCCGAGCCGCGATATACAGGCAGCCTGAATTCAAAGAAGTTATCACATAGAACAATAATAAGGTGTGAAACAATGAAAAAGCTGCTCATGGGTGCTGCCCTCTCGGTTGCCACTTTTATCGGAAGCGTACAAGCTGCTCCTGCCACTCCAGACCTCTCGTCGTTCAAATGTAAACCAGGCGAAACCTTCTACATGAATGTGATGGTTTCCGGCGTTGAATACTGGTTCCCGGTTTACGAAATGTTTAAACAGGCAGCCCAGCAGATGGGTTGTAAAACAGTTTATACCGGCACCCCTGAATATGACGTGAACAAACAGCTGACAACGTTTGAACAGATTCTGGCGAAAAAGCCGGCGGGTATTCTACTTCACCCAATGAACCCTGACCCATTTATTGAGCCAATAAACCGTGCAGCAGAGATGGGTATTCCTGTTGTTACCTTTGCTGCAGATTCTCCAAACAGTAAGCGTGCTTCCTTTATTACTTCTGATAACTACAGTGAAGGTAAATACGCTGCTGATACCATCGCCAAGGATATGGGTGGTAAAGGTGAATACGCTGTTCTGGAAAACCCGGGACAGGATAACCACGACCGTCGTGTAACAGCCTTTGTTCAGCGTATGAAGGACAAGTGGCCTGATATGAAACTGGTTGCTCGTGCTGCCAGTAATACCGATGCGGTTAAAGCTTACAATGCGACTATGAGTATGGCTCAGGCTAATCCGAAGCTGGGTGCGATTTTCATGCCGGAAGCGACTTCAGCACTGGGCGCAGCTCAGGCGTCTAAAGAGCTGGGTGGTAAGATTCGAGTATTTAACGCTGACGTTAACGGTAAAATTCTCGACATGATCAAGGAAGGTGAGATCTTTGGTTCTGTTAACCCGAACCAGGGTATGCAGGGTTACATGGGATTCATGCTGCTTTACATGGCCAGTCGTCAGAATCTGATTGACCCAATGAACGACTACGCACGTTCAGGATTTAACCCTATGTCGGTTCCTTTCGTGGATAACGGTTTCTCCATCGTATCCCAGAATAACGCTGATGACTTCTACTGGGACAAGTATCTGCAGCGCCGTGGTACCAAAGGTATTAACGAGTAAGGCTCGATTTGCTCTTGAGTGGTTGAGCTGGGTCCCGGCCCGGTTCACCACTCCTTTTAATTACTCCTAATAAGAATCATAAGAATGTCGGAGTTGGGCTATGAGTAATGAAGTGATCATGGAGATAGTTGATGTCCATAAGTGCTTTGGTCCCACCAAAGCACTGGCAGGCGTCAACTTCACTCTTCATCAAGGTGAGATACATGCGCTTTGTGGTGAAAACGGAGCCGGTAAATCAACCCTGATGAAAGTGATTGATGGTCTGCATCAGCCTGATTCCGGCAATATCCATATAAAAGGCAAGAAGGTTGTTATCAACGGAGCTCTGGAAGCGCAGAAGCTGGGAATAGGTTTTGTGCACCAGGAAATAGTGCTCTGCCCGGATGTTTCAGTGGCTGAAAACATCAACATGGCGCTGACCAATCAGAGTAAAAAGTGGTTTGTTAACTATTCAGAAATGAATAAAAGGGCGAAAGAAAGCCTCAAAGATATTGCTCCTCATATTAATCCATCAGCTCGACTCGACTCCTTGAGTATCTCCGAGCAGCAGCTGGTGGAAATAGCTAAAGCTCTGTCGCTTGATTGTGACGTGCTGATTCTGGACGAACCAACAGCAGCACTGACTGAAGCAGAATCCCAGGCGCTCTTCAATATTATGCAGGCTTTGAAAGCCAAAGGCATAAGTATCATCTATATCAGTCATCGAATGGCTGAAGTGTTTGAACAATGTGATCGGGTTACCGTACTCAGGGATGGAATCTGGGTGTGTACTGACCGTATTAAAGATACTTCACCGGACAATGTTGTTAAAAGCATGGTTGGCCGGGATGTAGGGCACCTTTATCCTGAAAAGCTACAGGAAGATTTCGCTAATTTGGATGTTATGTTGGAAGTGGCCAACCTTTCTGATGGTGATCGCTTCAACGACATTCAATTCAAGCTGCACCAAGGTGAAATCTTCGGTGTTTCCGGTCTGATTGGAGCGGGTCGCAGCGAGATGGTTAAAGCGATCTGCGGACTTCATGCCAAAACCTCAGGCGAGATCAGTTTTAAAGGTCAGCCTGCTTCTATTAAGCATTACAGCGACAGTATTAATCAGGGCATTGTTTATCTTTCTGAAGACCGGAAAGAAGACGGTGTATTTCTGGATGTATCCATTGCGCGAAACATCTCGGTTCTGAAGCTGGAGCAGGTTTGCAACAACATGAAGTGCATTGACCCTGCTGCAGAAAGGAAACAGGCACAAAAGCTCACTGATCAACTGAAGCTGAAAAGTGCCGGTATGGACAAACCGGTGTCATCACTCAGTGGTGGTAACCAGCAGAAAGTAGCCTTGGCGAAAATGCTGTCGGTGAACCCTTCCATCATCATTATGGATGAGCCGACCCGTGGTATTGATGTAGGTGCCAAGGTCGAGATTCATCAGCTGATTCGCAAGCTGGCCAATGAAGGTGTTGGCGTTATCGTAATTTCATCGGAATTACCCGAAGTTGTAGGCCTCTGTGACCGTGTCATGGTTATGCATGAAGGTGAGCAGCAAGGCACACTGACCGGCGATGAAATCACTGAACAAAATATTATCCATCTGGCCTCAGGTCTTGGACAGAAAACCGAAAGCGTGTCCGGAACAAGCAAGAAAACAATAATAAAAACAAAAGGGCTGGAAGTGGCATGAACCATTCAGGTACCAATCACAGCATGAATGTTCTTGAAACAGCGCCAGAACTCTCTCCAAAGAGACAGTGGTTGGGTAGCTTCAAGAATATGCGAGAAGCGACGTTGATTTTGATCATCGCAGCTATCTTCGTCACCATGAGCTTTGCTTCAGAATACTTCCTCACCTGGCCCAATATGAAAGCCATGATGCTGTCGTTTGCGACTGAGGGCATCGTGGTTGTAGGCATGACCGTGCTGATCATAGTGGGAGGCATTGACCTCTCGGTAGGTGCAGTCATGTGTCTGGCGATGGTGATTGCCGGCAAGCTGTTCCTGTTAGGCATGAACCCCTGGTTGGCAAGCGTGGTCAGTATTGGCAGCTGCTCTTTCCTTGGTTACCTGACCGGGCTGACTGTTACTCGAATTGGTCTTCATACTTTTATTGCAACGCTGGCTTTGATGGGCATTGCTCGCGGCTTGAGCATGATTATTACTCAGGGAACGCCTCTTTCGCTGTTTTCATTACCACCGGAGTTCAAGTTCATCGGTCAGGGCTCAGTGTTTGGTGTGCCTTTTGTCATCATTGTCTTCTTTGTGGTGATCATCATCAGCGATTATATGCTGAGAAATGCATCAGCCTTTCGAAAGGTTTTCTATACCGGCAGTAATGAAAAGGCGGCAGAGTATTCAGGCATCAATACCAACCGCGTAAAGCTGGGTGCCATTATCCTTTGCTCAACACTGGCAGGTTTTGCCGGCATTCTTTACATGTCAAAATTTGGTGCGGCTACTCCCAACTTTGGTGTTGGACTGGAACTGAATATCATTGCTGCGGCGGTTATTGGTGGCGCTAGTCTGAAAGGCGGCGAAGGTAGTGTACTGGGAGCGATCCTTGGTATTGCCTTGCTGTCGATTGTTTCCAGCTCCCTGATTCTTCTGAATATATCGGTCTACTGGCAGGATTTAATCAAGGGCATGATTCTTTTGATGGCTGTCTCCATCGACCAGATTCTTCATAATAGACGCAGTAGCCGTTAAACGACGCAAAGCATTCAAAGGTATTGCATGAACAGCATGACTGATTTTGACAATGCCAGACTTTTTACCAAGGTGATCAGTCTGCATTACATCGAAGAGCGCAGTCAGTCAGACATCGCCAAAACACTGGGGCTGTCGACTGCCAAGGTAAACCGGATTATTCGGCAGGCCAGGGAGCAGGGCTGGATTGAAATCAGCATCAATACGCCGTTCAAACATCTCTTTGATATTGAACAGCGGATCAAGGCAGTCAGCAATATTTCTGACGTGGTGATTGCTCCGGATTTCTCGACAGATGCCAATATGATGGTGAAGTCTGCCGGTGCAGCTGCTGCCAGTTATTTGCTCGAGAACCTGAAAGATAACTGCACAATTTGTGTCAGTGGCGGTAAAGCGGTCAGCGCTATTGTTGACGAAATCCGACCCAGGCAGGAATACAAAAATATTACCGTTGTGCCTGCCACAGGTGGCGTACAGGGTAAGCACTATACCGATGTAAATCATCTCGCCAGCCAGCTGGCGGAGAAACTGGGAGGCAGTGCACGACAGCTGCATGCACCATTGTTCGCGGACAGTGCCAGTGAAAGAAACATGCTGTTAAAAGTGCGTCAGACAAAGGAGATTCTCGATCAGGCGAGAAAGGCTGATATCGCCTTACTCGGTATTGGTTCCATTCTGCCGGATGATTCCAGTTATTTTGATCTCTACCCGGCGTCTGCCAATGAAAGAAGCAAAATTGAAAAGGCGGATGCCGTCGGTGATCTGTTTGCACACCTTTATGACTCGCAGGGTTTTCCCTGTCTGCCAGAGTATAACGACAAGCTGGTCGGTCTGACTCTGGATGAATTACAGGACGTTTCACTCTCCATTGGAGTATCCGCAGGGCCTGACAAGATAGCCCCTATTAGTGGTGCTTTGAGAAGTGGACGACTAAAAACGCTTATTACCGATGAAAGTACGTCATTGGGTGTTTTGGAAGTATTGGAAAAGAATAATAAATAACTATGTGGTGACTGACTGAGTCACCGAGCCAGGTAAGAGACTATGAAATATAAGAAGCTCGGCACAACAGATATTGAAACCTCAGTGATTGGCCTGGGTACCTGGGCCATGGGTGGCTGGATGTGGGGTGGCGGCAATGATAAGGATTCGGTTGCTGCTATTCACAGTGCTCTGGACAGTGGTGTAAACCTGATTGATACCGCACCGGCTTATGGTCTGGGTCGTTCAGAAGAGATTGTCGGAGAGGCCATTAAAGGCCGCAGAGATAAAGTGGTTATTGCAACCAAGTGCGGTCTTGTATGGCATACCGACAAGGGTAATCACTTCTTTGATGAAGAAGGTAAACCGGTTCATCGTTATCTTGGCGCAGACTCTATTCGATATGAGCTTGAGCAAAGTCTTAAGCGACTGGGCACGGATTATATTGATCTCTACATTACCCACTGGCAGGACCCTACGACACCTGTTTCAGAAACCATGGCAATACTCGAAGAATTAAAGAAAGAAGGGAAAATTCGAGCCATCGGTATCAGTAACGTTAATAAAGAAGAAATGTCTGAATACCTTGAGAGCGGCACACTGGATTCCATTCAGGAAAAGTACAGCATGCTGGATCGGGAGATAGAATCCGGGCTCTTGCCTCTGAGTGAACAGAACAATGTTTCTATTCTCAGTTATTCACCTCTGGCTCAAGGGTTGTTAACCGGAAAGATAGACCCTGAAAGAACGTTCAGTGGTGATGACCAGCGCATAGAAGATCCAAGATTCAGTCAGGAAAATCGCCAGAAAATCGCAGCGATGCTTTCTAAAATGAAACCGGTGGCTGATCAGCACAATATCACTCTTGGGCAACTGGTTATTGCCTGGACAGTGTCGCAATCCAGTCAGATGTTCGCACTGTGCGGAGCCAGAAATCCGGTACAGGCAAAGGAAAATGCAGCAGCTGGAGCGGTTTCACTGACCAATAGTGAACTGGATCAGGTGAGTTCGGCGTTAGCAGCGTATTTCTGAATAGAACATACGAGCTCATAAGCCTTTTGCGAGCCGGAGGCGAGTAAAAGGCTGATTACTGCTCGATTACGTGTGTACACACTGAATAAATTGAAAGCTGATATTAGCTTTGCGGAATTCTATTGCCTGGGGTTTTTGCCGGCCTATTGATTGAGTCAAATGTTATGAATGTAAAAACACGACAAGGAAAGATTAAGCGGCTGAAAGAACACTCGAAAAAATCCGTGGTGATTGTTGGTGGTGGAATCAATGGTATCGGTCTGTTTCGGGAGTTGGCACTGCAGGGTGTTGATGTTCTTCTGGTTGAGCAGGGCGACTATTGTGGTGCGGCCAGTTCGGCTCCTTCCAGAATGATTCATGGTGGTCTTCGCTATATGGAAAATGGCGAGTTTGCCCTGGTGCGGGAATCGCTCCATGAACGAAATCTGCTACTGAAAAACGCTCGACACTATGTTTTTCCTTTGCCAACAACGATTCCGGTATTTTCCTGGATGGATGGTGTTTTTGCGAATGCATTGAAGTTTTTCGGTCTTAATGAAAAGCCTGCTAAACGTGGAGCCTTGATTATCAAATTGGGCTTGTCTTTCTACGATTTTTTCACTCGTGGAAAAACAACGATGCCAAAGCACAGGTTCCATTCAAAGAAAGAAACCTTTCGAAAATGGTCCTTCCTTAATAAGGACGCAGTATGCAGTGCGACTTACTACGATGCCTGGATCAGTTTTCCTGAAAGGCTGGGTATGGAGCTGGTTTCTGATGCTGAGCAGGCATCTGACTCTGCAATCGCCCTTAATTATGTGCGTCTGGAAAGAAGTGATGAAGACAGCCTGATTCTCAAGGATAGTGTGACAGGTGAAGAATTCAGTATCGAACCGGAACTGGTTGTAAACGCAACGGGTGCATGGATAGATGATACCAATCAGAGCATCTCAAAAAGAACGGATTTCATCGGTGGAACCAAAGGCTCCCACCTGATTATTCGTAATGATGACCTCTACCGTGCCACGGGCGATGGCATGGTGTATTACGAAAACGCTGAAGGGCGGGTTTGTATTCTGTTTCCCTATATGGGCAATGTGCTGGTGGGTTCAACAGATCTCCCCGTTGTTTCAGCCAATGGTGTTCATTGCACACCTGAAGAAGAAACCTACATTCTTGAATCTCTGAAATACATTTTCCCTAGTATCCATATAGAGCGAGAAGAGATCCTTTATCGTTTCAGTGGCGTACGCCCACTGCCTTCCAGTACGTCTGCAACCACGGGGCAGATATCAAGAAGTCACAGTTGTCAGGTCTTGCCCGCAAACGAAGCCAGGTCCTACCCAATATTTTCTTTAATCGGAGGCAAGTGGACCACGTTTCGAGCCTTTGGCCAGCAGATAGCGGACCAGTTACTGACAGAACTGAAGCAACCAAGACACTGTTCGACTGAGCAGGTTGAGATTGGTGGCGGTAAAGATTTTCCAGAAACCCTGTTTGAGAAAAAGCAGTGGCTTAACGCAATCAGTGAACAGTGCCAATGCACTGATAGCAGAGCAGAAATACTTCTGGCTCGTTATGGCACAAGGGCTACTGAACTGGCCGAGTTTTTGGTCAGTAAACAGAACAGACCGTTGCTCAGCCACCCTGATTACTCAACTGGGGAAGTTCGCTTTCTGATTGAAAAGGAACAGGTGGAGTGTCTTAACGATCTGCTGCTTAGAAGAACCTCTCTGGCCATCAGTGGTGATCTGAACCTTGATGTTATTCGTGAAATCAATGATCTGCTGGCCATGCAGAAGGGCTGGAATCAGAAGCGTAAAGAGCTCGAGCTAGGCAACTCGTTGTCCTATCTGGAGCAATATCATGGCCTTGATTACAAGACACTATCATCACGCTTATCAACCCAACAAAAACAACAGCCTGTAGCAGCATCTGAGTTAACTGAAAGTCTGGCTATATAAGTACCCGGATATCCGTGTTCGCAGATTCTTTGCCGGTCTTCGGCGAGCAAAGAACTGATAACTACACGATTTTGTGTGTCTGCACACTTAAATGACTAAAAGACAGGAGAACGGAGTCATGTATCTCACTAAAAAAGTTCGTATGAAGCGGCTGTTTAACCATGGGAAATGCCTGGATGTCGCTATCGATCATGGTGTTTGTAACGAGCCAGGTTTCATGGACGGCCTTGAAAATATGGGGCAGGTGGTTAACCAGCTGATTGATGCTGGCCCAGATGCTATCCAGATGAACTACGGCCAAAGTGATCTGTTACAGGAAGTAGAGGGCAAGGATAAACCTGCATTGGTGATGCGAGTTGATATGGGTAACCCCTACAACGACCAGCGCCATGAAGTCATGTGGGCTCAGTTGCAGAATAATCAGGATCCATTGCTGCAAGCCCTTCAGATGGATGCAGCCTGTGTTGTAGTAAACCTGTTTATGTTGCCCGGCGAACCTGAACTGTTTCGACAGTGTGTAGAGAATATCAGTCGTATAAGGAGCGAGTGCGATAAATACGGCATGCCTTTGATGATTGAACCATTGGTGATGCAGGATAACAGTATCCGTGGCGGTTATATGGTGGACGGTGATTGTGAAAAAATAGTCACTCTGGTCAGGCTCGCTCGAGAAATGGGTGCTGATATTATCAAGGCTGACCCAACAGCGAATGCAGAAGACTTTCATAAAGTGGTTGAAGCGGCTCGCTGCCCAGTTCTTGTGCGCGGCGGCGGTAAGGAAGACTTGAAGGGCGTGTTTGGTAAAGCCAGACAGCTACTGGATCAGGGTGCTATGGGTATGGTCTACGGCCGTAATATTTACCAGCATGAGAATCCACGTCAGGTGGTTAAGGCTTTTATGGCAATGATCCACGATAGCGCCAGTGCTGAACAGGCTTGGGATATTTACCATACAAAATAATGAGTCACCGTTGTTTGTGCTGAATAAAAACAAGGTGTATTAGTAGAAGTGCGCTGAACAATAATAAAAAGAAAGGTGACGTTTATGCAGCAGTATCTGCTGGGCCTTGATAATGGCAATACGGTAACCAAGGCGGCTCTCTTTTCCCTCTCAGGAAAGGAGGTTGCTGTCGCTGCAGAGCCAGTCAAAACTCTCTATCCGGCACCTGGCTGTGTTGAAAGGGATATGAATGATGTCTGGCAGCAAACCACCAGAGCGATCAGGCAAGTCTTAATCAAGGCTGATATTAAAGCAGAGCAGGTTGCCGCAATTGGTTGTAGTGGTCAGGGGAACGGGCTCTATCTTCTTGATAGAAAACAGCAGCCCATGCTGGCAATACCTTCTCTTGATTCAAGAGCAGCTGATCTGGTGGCTGAGTGGAAGCGTGAAGGTAAAGACGATGCCATTTACCCTATTAACCTCCAGGGAATCTGGTCTGCACAGACCGGAATGATACTGGCCTGGTTAAAACGTCACCGGTCTTTTTTATACAAGGAGATTGGTACCGCATTTTTCTGTAAGGACTACATCAATTTCTGTCTCACGGGTGTTATCGCAACCGATTACACCGACAGCAGTGGTGCAGGTCTTCTGGATATGCAGAAAAAGCAGTACAGCAATAAACTGCTGGAACTCTACGGTATGCCTGAAGCACGGGAGTTTCTACCACCACTACTAAACAGTACTGAGATTGTCAGTGGAATCAGCCATCAGGCTGCCAGTGAAACAGGTCTGGTTGAAGGAACTCCTGTTGTTGCAGGTTTATTTGATGTTGTCGCCAGTGCTCTGGGCTCCGGAGTAGTAAATACCGGGCAAGCGTCGATTATTGCCGGCACATGGAGTATTAACCAGGTCATTACTGAAAAGCCCATTAACAATCCTGAATTGTTTATGTCCTGCGTTTTTGATCAGGAACGATTTATGGCGATCGAGTCCAGTGCTACATCGGCGACAAATCTGGACTGGTTTGTAAATGAGTTCTTTGGTGAAGAAAAGGCTGCAGCCAGAAAAGCTGGTCATTCTGTATTTGAAGACTGTAATGAGCTGATTTCAGATGTTCCGTTGAGTGACAACCTTCCTATTTATCACCCTTTCCTGCACGGCTCTAACGAACACCCAAAATTGAGAGCCGGGTTCTTTGGTATTTCCGGAGGACAGGGGAAGGCAGAAATGCTCAAGTCACTTTATGAAGGTGTAGGTTTCGGTCATTTGAGCCATGTTAAAAGGTTAAGAGCTGCAGGCGCATACTTTGACTCTGCGAGATTAACGGGTGGAGGCTCTAGAAGTGAAGTCTGGTCGCAGATGTTTGCAGATATTCTGGATATACCAGTCACCATACCGGCAGGTACTGAAATTGGTGCAAAGGGTGCGGCTATGGCTGCAGGAATAGGAGTAGGTTTATTCAGTAGTTATCAGGAAGGTGTCGCCTCCATGACAGAAGTGGAAAGACAACATCTGCCGGATAAAAAACCACAATCGCTTTATAAGAGGCGCTATCAGCGTTATCAGCTTCTGGTTGAGTTGATGTCGGAGTATTGCGATCAGCTGCAGTTACAGGACTTTTCTGAAGATAAAGCCGAGAAAAGAACTGAAAAAGCTTCAATCAAAATAAAAATACCCATGGGAGTCTGAATTATGTCATCAGCTATTGTTCTTCCCAGAGTCATGCAGGTGGGCGCAGGCGCCAGCAGTGAAGTTGCCAGCATACTGAGCAAATTCAACTGTGAGAAGCCTCTTATTGTTACTGACCAAATGATGAAACAGCTTGGCTATGTCGAGCGAATAGAGTTGCCCTTGAAAGAGCAGGGGATTAACTGTGGATTATTCGCAGACTGCCTGCCTGAACCAACCGATGAATCGATCATGGCCGGTGTAGCCATGATCGAAGAAGGTGATTACGACTCGATTATTGCTTTAGGCGGCGGTAGTCCGATAGATAGCGCAAAAGCAATCTCGATCCTTGGCAAGTTCGGTGGAGCTATGCGTGACTACCGTGTGCCAAGAGACGTCAGTGAAACAGGGTTGCCCATAATTGCTATTCCAACGACTGCAGGTACAGGCTCTGAAGCAACTCGTTTTACCATCATTACCGATGCAAACAGTGATGAAAAAATGCTCTGTGCAGGCTTGGGCTTTATGCCTGTTGCTGCGCTGGTGGATTATGAACTGACTCTATCACTGCCTGCGCGGGTAACTGCGGATACAGGAATTGATGCGTTGACTCATGCTATGGAGGCGTATGTCAGCCGTAAAGCCAATGCTTACAGTGACTCTCAGGCGCTGCAGGCCATGGCTTTGATTGCACCTAATCTTCGTCGTGTTTATCACGAACCTGACAATCGTAAAGCCCGTGAAGCCATGATGCTGGGCGCAACTCTGGCAGGTGTCGCTTTTTCCAATGCCTCCGTCGCTTTAGTACACGGAATGAGTCGTCCGATTGGTGCTCATTTTCATGTACCCCATGGATTAAGTAACGCCATGTTATTGCCAGCAATCACTGAATATTCAATTGAAGCGGCCAGTGAGCGCTATGCAGACTGTGCCAGAGCTATGACTGTTGCTGAACCTGCAGACAGTGATGCAGTCGCTAATGAAAAGCTGCTGACTGAATTGAAAGCCATTAATAAAGAGCTGGAAGTGCCGGGGTTTGCTGAATATGGCATTGAGAAGGAGCGTTTCTTCAGTCTCTTAGAATTAATGGCAGAGCAGGCACTGGCTTCCGGCTCTCCGAACAATAATCCCCGTCAGCCCAGCAAAGAAGAGATGGTCTCTCTCTATACGAAAATCTGGGAGCAGCAATGACTCAGCAAATGGATTTAATCGCAATGAATGTTCTTGGAAACTTTATAAACGGCCGCTCTGTTAACAGCACCAGTGATCGAAAGGGGACCATTTTTAATCCGGCAACCGGTGAGGCTATAAAGGCAGTGTCTTTGTCATCAGCTGAGGAAGCTGCAGAAGTTGTCGAGGCTGCTGCAAATGCTTTTCCTGCATGGTCACAGACCAGCCCTCTTAAGCGAGCCCGCGTTCTTTTCCGGTTTAAAGAGTTGATTGAAAGAAATATGGAAGCGTTGGCGACTCTTATCTCCATTGAACACGGTAAAACCCTTCCTGATGCCATGGGAGAGATGACCCGTGGCCTCGAAGTAGTCGAGTTTGCCTGTGGCATTCCTCACCTGCAGAAAGGTGAGCAGTCGATGAATGTGGGAACAGGTGTGGACAGCTGGTCGATGATGACCCCTTTGGGTGTTTGTGCGGGTATTGTGCCTTTTAACTTTCCTGCCATGGTGCCTATGTGGATGTTCCCTGTCGCTTTGGCCTGCGGTAATACCTTTGTCCTTAAACCCTCAGAAAAAGTACCTTCCACAGCGTTAAGAATGGCTGAGCTGTTAAAAGAAGCAGGTCTACCTGACGGTGTATTCAATATCGTAAACGGTGATAAAGAAGTTGTTGATGTCCTGCTGACACACGACAAGGTAGAGGCCATCAGTTTTGTAGGTTCTACGCCGGTGGCTGAATATATCTACAACACAGGCTGTGCGAACGGTAAAAGAGTTCAGGCACTGGGTGGAGCCAAAAACCATATGGTCATCATGCCGGATGCTGACATGGATGAAGCTGCGGATGCTTTACTCGGCGCAGCTTACGGTGCTGCGGGTGAACGTTGCATGGCGATTTCAGTGGCTGTGCCTGTTGGCGAAGAGACTGCAGAAAAGTTGATTGCAAAGCTGAAACCCAGACTTGAAGCGCTAAAAGTTGGCCCTGGAATCAGCGAACAGGCCAATGATATGGGTCCGCTGATCAGTAAAGAGCACCGTGAAAAGGTTGTTGGTTATATCAATAAAGGTGTGGAAGAAGGGGCAAGGCTTGTTATTGATGGCCGTGCTTTGGAGGTTGAAGGGCATGAACAAGGGTATTTTGTTGGCGGGAGCCTGTTTGATCATGTCACGCCTGAAATGACGGTCTATAAAGAAGAAATCTTTGGACCAGTACTCTCTGTTTGTCGTGTAGGTACCTTCAAGGATGCGGTCGAGTTAATCAATTCCCATGAATACGGCAATGGCACAGCACTGTTCACCAGAGATGGTAAGGCGGCCAGAGAGTTTGCCCAGCATATTCAGGTGGGGATGGTCGGTATCAATGTACCTGTGCCAGTACCTATGGCTTTCCACAGTTTTGGTGGTTGGAAGCGCTCACTGTTTGGCCCTTTGCATATGCATGGCCCTGATGGTGTGCGCTTTTATACGCGCATGAAGATGGTGACATCTCGCTGGAATGAACACGACAGTTCTCAGTCAGTGTTTACTATGCCTACCATGAAATAGGGCAGTCATGTTCTAAATGAAAATAATTCTCAAAAACACTTGCGAGATCTTTGCTTGAGTGTAGAATGAGAATCGTTCTCATTGAATAACAAGAAAGGAGCTGCTTATTGAAATGAATTTTGACCTGATCTACTGGTGACAGGCTGGAGACGAAAGTCCACGATACTTTCTCTTTAAGGCACCAGTGACTCGCATATCCTCATCTTCTTGAGGCGGCTCGTCCCAGCCGCCTCTTTTTTTTAAGTCCTACATTCAACGCTCGAAACCGGATACCCTCTCTATTAAAGTCCTTTAACTGTGACTTGTGCAGCCCCCCTTACTCTTTTTTACAAGAAGCTGTAGCTGCACTTTTATTCATGACTGATTCAGAATCCCGAGAAAATAATATGATTGATCTGACGTCTTATGAAATGCCCCTGCTTGATGGAACCGCACAACCACTGTCTGATTTTAAAGGTAAGGTCGTATTGATTGTGAATACCGCCAGTGTCTGTGGTTTCACTCCACAATACGAGGGACTGGAAGCTTTATACAAGAAGTACAGTGAGCAGGGGTTGGTTGTACTCGGTTTTCCCTGTAATCAATTTGGTAAGCAGGAACAGGGAGACAGCAGTGAGATAGGCAGTTTCTGTCAGAAGAACTACGGCGTTACATTTCCGGTTTTTGAAAAAATTGATGTGAACGGTGACTGTACTGCTCCTATTTATAAGGATCTCAAAAATCAGGCGTCAGGCATCCTCGGTACGAAAAATATCAAATGGAACTTCTCCAAGTTTCTTATCGGAAGAGATGGGGGAATTGTTGGAAGGTATGCTCCAACTACAAAACCGGAATCACTTGAGAGTGCCATTGAGCAGGCGCTGAAAGGATAGAATTACGAAACCTGCTATTACTTTGAATCTCGCCGATAAAGCTCTAACTGAAGCACTTGAGATGCAGGTAATAGCATGACTGATACAAACCAGGCCATTAACCTTGAAGATGACAATATTCAGTACGCTGGTTTTCTGGCACGACTTGGAGCCGTCATACTCGATACCCTCTTTCTGATTGTTTTCACTGTCCCATTAACCTATTTGATATATGGCCACCTTTTCTCTGGTTCGGGCATGGTGTTGGGTGGCTGGGACTTAGTGATTAATTGGCTACTGCCTGCTGTGATTTTTATACTGTTCTGGCACTGGAAAGGTGCAACTCCGGGTAAGATGTTGATCCCTATGAAAGTGGTTGATCTTAAAACAGGTTTACCGCCCAGTGTGAAAGTTTCAGTTATTCGTTACTTCAGTTATTTCGCTTCTATGATTCCTTTCTTTTTAGGGTTTGCCTGGATAGCTTTTGATCGTCGTAAGCAGGGCTTGCACGACAAATTAGCTGGAACAGTGGTTATTCGTCTAAAAAAGCATCAAGAATAGAAAAATAACCAAAACAGATATTGCTATTTATCACGTGACTTAATACTTTTTACCGCTGTCTCTTTAAGGTGTCTCCCTGTTGAGCAAGTGCACTACTCGTACAGAGAGAATAAGAATATAAAAAATGGAGTCTGCGATGTATTCACGGTTGTTACTGATCGCTGCAATTTGCCTGCACGTGCCCCTGACCTCAGCTGTGACTATTAAAGATCAGCTGATTCTCGAACAGCAAGCTTATAAGGTAGCCAGTTCTTTCTACTATATATCCCTTGATGAAGGTAACAGTGAGGCTTATGAAGAGCTTGAAACTGTACTGACAGAAATGGACGGAAAGCTTGCCGGTGTTCGCAGTGAAGAACAAGCCAAGCTGAATGAAGTCAGAAGTGCCTGGAAAGCGTTAAAAGGTTTTTCACGCAAGAATGAAATGAAGGAAGAAGGTTATACATCACACTACGCGACGGTAGATGTTAATACCTCGCGGGCTAATATGGTTAAAGCCCTTCGTGGTGATGACCGCTCTATCAAATCACCCGCTCTGGATGTTGAGGCGCTGGAACTGGCTGCTGAAATGCAACGTCTGGAAATGTATTACACAGAAGGCGCTGTGAGTCTTTTAGGTTTTCCATACGACAAGCTGGATGTTGATGCCAAAGCCTTTGGTGAGCGAGTAAGGAAGTTTGAGCAGCGTATTAAAAGAGAGTCTCCGGAAACCGGTAAAACGGCGGCTGAAATTGTCAGAGCCTGGGTTTATATAGAGAAGGCACTGATCAATTTCCATGAAATTAATGTGCCTGAACTCGTTAAACGTATGAACAAGGTTATTGTTTCCAAGCTGGTTGAGATAAGCAAAGCTTGATTTCCCGCCCCATGAGTAGCTGACCATTGCGATATGTACGATATCGGATATGACTTTACGGTCGTTGTTATTGGTCAGCCACTTCTTTAAAATTCGCGTCTTTACAAAATACATACCCTCACTATTCAGCTATGACTGAAGGCAGACTTTACTCAGGCGATAAAGCCAATACCTCTGAGCAGCATAAAAGTCTGAAACAATGATTTTCCGGAGAAAAGATTGATTGAATTAAAAGCAAATCAGGCTGGCAGCGTGAAAAACGATCTGCTGTCAGGCCTGACAGTTGCACTGGCACTGGTTCCCGAAGCGGTAGCTTTTGCCTTTGTTGCTGGTGTTGAACCGCTGGTAGGCCTTTATGCTGCATTTATGGTGGGTCTGATTACCGCTGTAATCGGTGGCCGTCCGGGCATGATTTCCGGTGCTACCGGTGCGCTGGCAGTAGTAATGGTTGCCCTGGTGGCAGACCATGGTGTTCAGTACCTGTTTGCAACTGTCGTACTGATGGGGGTCATTCAGGTACTTGCCGGTGCCTTGAAGCTGGGTAAATTTATCCGCATGGTTCCGCATCCGGTAATGCTTGGTTTTGTTAACGGTCTGGCGATCGTTATCTTCCTCGCTCAGCTGGGACAGTTCGGTGTTGAAGGCGGTGCAGGCTGGTTAAGTGGTACTTTCCTGGAAGGCAGTGTTGCTGACGTAGCCTGGATGGAAGGTAAAGAGCTTTATATGATGCTGGGCCTGGTGGCTCTGACCATGTTTATCATCCACTTCTTGCCAAAGCTGACCAAAGCGATTCCTTCTTCTCTGGCGGCTATTCTGGTTGTTACCCTGCTAGTGATTGGTCTGGATCTGGATACCAAAACAGTCGGCGATGTTGCCGGTATTGCTGGTGGCCTGCCTGAGTTCAGTATTCCTATGGTGCCATTCACCTGGGAAACCTTCATGATCATTCTGCCGTACTCATTGATTCTGGCCGCTATCGGTCTGATTGAATCTTTGCTGACTCTGCGAATGGTGGATGAAATCACTGAAACTCATGGTAGCTCTAACCGTGAATGTGTGGGCCAGGGTGTTGCCAACGTTGTTACCGGTTTCTTCGGTGGTATGGGTGGCTGTGCCATGATTGGCCAGAGCATGATCAACGTGAATTCTGGTGGTCGTGGCCGACTGTCCGGTGCTTCTGCTGCACTGTTCCTGCTGGCTTTTATTCTGGTGGCCTCTTCCCTGATCGAACAGATCCCTGTTGCTGCTCTGGTTGGTGTAATGTTCATCGTGGTTATCGGGACGTTCGAGTTCAGTAGTTTCCGGATCATGCGCAAAATACCAAAGAGCGATGCTTTTGTTCTGGTGCTGGTGTCCGTCGTAACGGTTATGACCGATCTGGCTATGGCTGTAATCATTGGTGTGATTGTTGCTGCTCTGAACTTTGCATGGCAGCATGCCAAGCAGGTTCGTATTGAGAAGAAAGCGGATCACAAAGGTTCTACTGTTTATAAGGTTCACGGACCGTTGTTTTTTGGCTCAGCCACTTCCTTTCTGGAGCAGTTCAATCCAAAAGATGACAACAATGATGTCGTTGTTGATTTTGCGGATTCCCGTGTCTGTGACCACTCAGGTCTGGAAGCCATCGACTCTCTGGCCGAACGCTATATGAATTCTGGCAAAACCCTGCATCTGCTGCATTTGAGCAGCGATTGCCAGGCTCTTCTGAAGAAGGCAGGCAACATGGTGGAAGTTAACGTGATTGAAGATCCTAAGTACTTCGTAGCGACCAACGCCTGATAATTGCTGACCAATAGCAAACTGAGCCCGGCTATTCAGCCGGGCTTTTTGTATCTACTGCGGTAAGGCTACTCTTTTTAGAAGAATGGATTCTTGAGTCAGTCGCTATGCCTTTTGTACCCTCTTCTAATAATCGAAGCACGGTTGAAGTGGAGCTGAAAACCTTCACGGATAAGTCTGTTCAAAGTACAGCGGCCGCACGAACTGCCAGGGGGCGAACCGTCAGTGCAGCTGACATCAGGGAAAAGCTGCTGAATCTGGTTAGACCAGATTTCACTAAAGGGAAAAAGAGCCTCTATTCTCGAATGACCCATAAGATCAATATCAGCTGGCTGAAGTTCAAGGTTATGGCTGCGAACATTATATTCAACTTTTATGCTCTGATGGATGATCAATTAGTCATGCTGGGGAATGCAATAAAAGTTAACCAGACACCGGAACCGACTATTCGTGATGCCAGAGGAGGGGTGAGAAATGTTCGACCTTCAGCTCTTGGCCCTGCTATTAGTGAAAACACCGATATGCTTTTTGGCTGTAACTATCTTAATGGGATTCCAGAGAGTCAGAAACACTATTTCACTAAACCGCGGTTGGTAGTAATTAAAGGAGGAGCAACCAATAAATTTGGTCATGCCCTGCTTGCCTTTGGTGAACCTGGTTCTGCAACTGAAAGGTATGCTCAAATCAGTTCAGCCAATTGGTACCCTGAGTTTCTTGATGGAGAAGAATTTTCTGACTATCAAGAGAAATGGAAAAACGAGATTGCTTATGAAATTGATCTTCAGTGTGAAGATGAAGATGCAATGAGAAATAAGTTGGATGAACTGGCCAGCCGTAAGTGGCTTTGGGGAGGGCCAGAACATAATTGTTTGAGCTTTGTTAAGGACGTGGCGGAAGCAGGCAAATCAAGAGCAGGTTTTTTTGATGGTTATTCAACAACCAGTAACCGCTTGATGAATGCTGTGATCAGTGGGATTTCAGAAGGTGCAGATAAAGCTATATTAGCTACGATGGATAAACACAGTGCGTGGAAACAGCAGCTGGAACTGATTCAGCAAAGTTTGTGTGGGATTCTTGAAGTCGATGAATTCTCTCTACTGACCTCCAGTGAGACTGAAGCTAAAGAGTTCATCAGCAGTAGAATAGAGTGGCTACACCTTGCTGTTGATAGTGCATACCTGCCCGAGAGAGTTAAAAAGAGCCTGATTCATAACATCACAGCATCTTGTAAAAGTTCTGCCAATGCAGCACTAAAAAGAGCTTATGATGAATTCCCGGAAAATGAACATCGAGATTTGGCTGATCTGCCATTACCTGCGGCATATAATGCGCCTGCAGAACTTAGGCGGGTAGGTCCGCAAACAATAGCTGGTTTTAACGACGGTAATGATGACCTCTGATAAATAGTGCTTAGAGAGTAGCTATTTATGCCTTTAGATACAGCTCCCGGTTCGAACCTTGTCCTTAATGAATTTGCGGGAGAGCTATCTCTTACCTTTATTTATGCAACAGGTCGTACAGTTTCCGCCATCGAGTCTCTGACCAGAGCATTAATCGCTCTCAATACCAGATCTTTGCTTTGCTCAGCGAGTGCAGGGTTATCCTTAGTTGTACTGATGTGCTCAAAGTAGCTATTACCGATTCTGAACATGATTCTGGCTAGGTTGATTAACTCCTCGTGGCGCCATTGAGAACCATAATGCCTAAGGATATTGGCATATCTTTCTGAGATACGTTCGTCAAATGACTTATGGAGATCGGACAACTGAGGCATGGCAATCATTGCTCTGTTTAATTCAAACTCAAGTCGATGTTTAGCTGGATCTGAGTATTCTCTTTCTCCCATCAGTTTCAATAGGTCATCCAGAGACAGTTGGTGCTCAGAAAAATTCTCGTATTCATTAAAGCGCTGCAGTACCGCATTCACCATATCTTCACAAAGAGCGTAAATAACAGCCTCTTTATTGGGATAGTATTGGTACAGCGAAGCGACAGGTATGCTGGCTCTTTCTGCAATACCTACAGCTGTGAGACTGTCATAACCACCCTCAACCAGTAACTGTGCTGTTACCTCAAGGATCGTTTCTACTCTTTTCTTGGAACGATTTTGAACGGGAAGCTTACGCGGCTTTATAGTCGACTTCGACATCAGCTGAATCCTCAGGCTCGGGTGTACGTCACTGACTTAGGTTCCACTTCTTTATCCGAGTTCGTGGCAGGGAGTCAGCACTCTCTCAAGGGACACGTATAAAAGTAGATGCATATCTCAACAAATAAAGGATGATTTAAAAAAATATTCCTTTTCATGTTCTTTGACTTAGCATCCTTAATAGCGAGGACTCTGATTAAGTATCTGTATTCACATTCTTTTATTGTGCTGAAGGCGCTAGCGGAGAAGATGGGCAGAAAAGCACGGTTAGAAAGGTGAAGGTAGGTAATAGTACGTTTGTTCAAAATAGCCTGTTGATTGAATAAGCAGATCCTGTATAGTTCGCCACCTCAAACGGAACAGCTCTCCACAACAGCGGAACTGAATCGCTGATCGAAATGATCGGTTGACAACATCCACTGACACGGTAGAATGCGCCGCCGCTGACCAAGAAAAGTTCTTCGCAAGACGAACGAGGCTAGCGAGTTGCAACCCGGTTCTACGGATTCGAAAGAGT
>NZ_PPFD01000009.1 GCF_009653635.1 Endozoicomonas sp. OPT23
ATGATTGTCATCCTGAATACTATGCTGAAAAACGGGACATGTTGGGGAGAAAATATCACCTGAAAACTTGACTATAGGCCACAGTCACTTGTTATGTTCCGATTCTACGATTACCTAACTATGCGACAATAATTTGATAGCCGACACTGATAATTGCTAAAAAAAACATCTTTTCAAAAAAGAGATTCCCTTTTTCCACATTTTGAATATCTATTGGCTGTTTTGTCATGAAATAAATCATGAGAGAAAAAAGCATATAAATAACTTGACTCATGCTTGCTCTATCAAATGATGCACCAGTGAGGTTTTGCCCTATAGGGCTATATAATGCAATCCACGTTTTTAGAATTTTAGTCTCAGAGAGAGTTAACTTTCTTCCATCGAAAAGATAATTACAAGTATCAGGGTCTGTACGCTTTATTATCTTGTTACCATCTACTTCAAGCTCAACGATACAATGACTATCTCTAAACTCCTTCACATATTGACTAGAGATAACAACCACCTCTTTTCTTACTTTATCGAGTATAAAAAGGTCAAAGATAATTATGACTACAGTGGAAAAGATAAAGATCCAAAAAGGCATCATGTACTTGTTCTTAGTACTTAGATCTAGATATATGAATCTGTCGATTAATTCTTTCATAGTGATTGATGATTTTAGGAACATAACGCCTGCTTAAGGGGCGCCGTAGGCGTCCCATTTGAAGCACTTGTTATGTTTCGGTTAAGTAATTTGCAGGGACAGCATTGACAAGCCAAACGTTATTAGCTGATTTGTAGAATTTATAACCTTCAGCGTACATTTTCTTAGCTGGTATTTTAAAAATGACTGGCTTCCCGTATCTTGTACCAACCGATTGGGCAACTTCTTTGAACTGTGACAGATGTACATGCTGTCTTTGTTGTTTTATAAGTCCTTGCTCTCGGATAGATGGCAAAAACCTGCTGGCAGTACCGTGGAATAATATTTCAGGAGGTTCATTTTCGGCAAGCTCTAAGTCCACTACGATAGAATGACCTTGGTTTGCTCTGATTTTCTGACCAGAGGCATCAATGCTAAACCTTTGCTTATCATTTGTTTCAACAGCAAGAAGTATATTTTCTTTGGAAATGTTTTCCTCTGAACTTTTATCGAGTATTTCATCAATATAAGCCCATCCATTTTCATCCAATGATATTCCAATAGCTTCAGGTTTGTGCCGAAGAATGAAACTAAGAAATTTTGATATTTTTGTTAATTCTTTATTCATGCTCGATACCGATTTAGAAACATAACGCCCACTTGTGGGGCGCCGTAGGCGTCCCAGCCAGCTTGCTGGCGAACACCAAGTTCTTGTTATGTGTAAAATGGCACACTGCCTGATGTGTTTATATTTTGCGTTTGTTACGATCTAGCTTTTGAAGAAACGATTTATTTGGATGGGGCTTCTCTAATGCCTTCTCTTCCATATGGGATTTTTGTTGATCTTTTTCGGCTTTGATTATATTTCTACACGAAAAACAGCGGATTGCTGTTGAGTCAATGCACCCTTTAGCTATTTCATACCACCACTTTTGATCCCTAGCACTCCACATCTCTTCAGATTTGCAGTCAACACAAATATAACACTTGTCAATATAGAAGTATGGAAGTGGGCCATAAGTGTTATTGTGAGAAAGCTCTTTGTGATCTGCTCGAATTGTTCCTTCTGGAAGGCTCTGCATATCTTCATAAGGGTTTAATAAGACATCATTCTGCTTTGCCCTTCGTTTGGCAAGTATCTCTTGCTTTCGTTTTTTTCCACTCTTCATGATAAATGATGAACTTTGTTTTTACACATAACGCCAAATTCAGGGGCTGGCGCAGCAGGCGACAGTCCCATGGAATTTTTTGTTAGGTGCATTATTTTAAAATAGGTTCTTCACAGACATACCAATTTTGGATAGATGTTTGCTTACATCGCCAAGTCTCTGTGGCAATAATTTTTATATAACTATCCGGATTGATGACAAAATCATATGATTGATGGATGTCACCAAATACACCCGCCTCATATGTTATAAAATCCATACTTCCTGTTTTTCTATCTATAGATACAGACTGAATTCCTAGACTTTTCATTTTTGAATATATCTCAGTATATTTATCAATCTCTACCTTAGTTGGTTCATGATCAAACTCTTTATAAGAGTTACCCTTCCATGGAAGTGAAACATAATTTAGTCCATTTAGGCTTTCTACATCTCCTTTAATTTGAATTATTTTTTGGAAGTTTTCCATAAACCAAACTTCATCTCTTTTTTCACCAAAAAAACCACAACCAATAAGAAGAGATGAAAGTAATATTATTACTATTGGTATCCGCATAAATTGAATTAACTCCTGCACCTAACGCCTGCTTAAGGGGCGCCGAAGGCGTCCCAGTGGAGGGCGAAGCCCGTAACGACCTTAAAGCTCTTGTTATGCTCACGTTTACTTGGTGCTGAAGATAAGGCCGCCACCAAATGCAATAAAGGCACTGTTGTAGATTTTCGAGAATGTGTTGCCGAATCTAGTGCTTTTCATTGAGCTTGATATATTTCTAGCAAGATACGAATAAGTTAAGTGAACTGAAGCCACAATAATGCTGATGGTAAAGAACATTAATATGAACTGAGATGGTATGGGGTAATCACTAGATATAAATTGTGGCAAAAATGCAGATAAAAATATAACAGTTTTAGGATTACTTGCTGAAACCAAAAAACCTGACTTGAAGTTTGAAGGAACTTTACTCAAAGTTTCTTCTTGGCTAGACGTTGAATTATTTTTACTGTTTTTCAGTAACCCCATTACTCCAAGATATATTAGATACACACCACCAATAATTTTTAGAATAAGGAATGCAAAAGGAGATTGCTCTAGTACTGCTCCAGCTCCGAAGGCTACAAGAACCACGATAATAGCTTGGCAAGATAAGTTGCCAAGAATAGACAAAGTTGCTTCTTTATATCCGTTTTTCACGGCGTTCTGTACTACGAAGAGTACATTCGGTCCCGGCGCTAACGTGATGAATAGATAAGATAAGAAAAACAAAGACCAGAGTTCAAAATTCAAAGTTAACTCCTTATTATTTTAGTGGGCATAACGCCTGCATGTGGGGCTGGCGCCGCAGGCGACAGTCCCAACGATGCACTTGTTAAGTGTCGATTATTGTACTTGATCTTTTTCGAATACAAGAATTTTCTCTAAGATCTCTTCTTTTGAAAATACAAGAGCAGTTTTCCTTCCATACGGTGCAGAATATAAAAAGACACTTCTGCCATCAGAATTATTGTCAATATGTATTGGTTCCCCCATCATATTTCTTACATCCT
The DNA here is from genome assembly GCF_009653635.1 of Endozoicomonas sp. OPT23. Taxonomy (GTDB): domain Bacteria; phylum Pseudomonadota; class Gammaproteobacteria; order Pseudomonadales; family Endozoicomonadaceae; genus Endozoicomonas_A. Next base: position 3,340 of record NZ_PPFD01000009.1, read on the forward strand.
CTTGAGTAGTAATATTAATGTCTAAGAATGTGTAATCAGAAGGTTTGACACTATGTTTATATTTTGAAGAACTACAACCAGCAATAGTTAATGCCGCTACAAGCAGGACAATTATTTTATATTTCATTTTAATTAAACCCATTTTGCTAAAAAATAAATTTATATATCTACAGTAAAAGATCTCACAGAGACACAATTGTTATAGTTATAATATCCCAGATGATAAATTTGATCTCAGACACTTAACGCCTAAATCAGGTGCGCCGTAGGCGTCACCTGGATTTTCTTGTTATGTTTTTGTTAGTACAAATATTGGAATTAACCCTTCCCACTGCTCACCATGCCCCCATTCAAGTTTTACTGACGCTTGAATCCTGCTATGGATTAGCTCTTTACTTACAATACTGACTTCTAAAAAGCGCTTAATAAATGGAAGAGATGGTCTGAGTTCCTTGTTAAAGTTCCTTTCAATTGGGATTAGTGAAAGCCTTATCAACTCAAGTTTGATGAGCCTAGAAAACAATATCAGATCATCAGAGTTTCTGTTGTAGTATTCAGTTGCGAGTGAACCTAAATCCTTTTCACTTTCTATCTCACCTTTCAAAGTGCTCATGCATATTGAGATCATTTGCTTCGCATTTTCAATCCCACTGACATGCGCAAAACTACCATTCTCAACAAAAATGTCACCATCAGGACCGATAGCCATATCAGTGCCTGATTTTCTAGGATCTGTTGGGGTTATTTTATCTTCAACACTTATAGTAAGAATGTTTTTATTTTCAGAGTTTATAGTGAGCTCTATATCTTTTATTTTCCGAGCATCACCTTGTGATTCTGAAACTACATATTGCTCACTTTCTGGGAGAGAGCTAAAAGATAGAACATATTCACTTATAGTGCAGCTATTGCCAATCTCTGATTTTACAATCTCAAAATCCCATTTTTTTTGATGTATTGATTTCCAGCGAGCATACAGGATATTCTTGCTGCCTATCTGTATTAAAGAGCTACCTTTCAAATTACCTTCTAATGCTGGTTCCTTTAAAATTTCAGCGGCATTTCTTTCTGCTTGCTCTTTCCATTTAATCAAGGTTGCAGCAGAGTACTCTGTATAATCTACATCAATCAGACTTCCATGATTGCGACACATCCATATACCATTAGTTATGTGTCTTCTCTCGTCTCTTGTCATTTCTGGATTAAATCGCGGCCCATTCGGTGCAGCTGCATATATATGCGCTGCAATTCCATTATTAATTCTTTTAGTAGGATCATCAGAATCAGGGCCGACTGTGCTTATATTGCAACCAGGAAATGAACATCTCCACCCAACACGCTCAGCCATAATACGTTTTGTATTTGGGGTGAAATTATCCCGATTTTGATTCTGCATATAACTCCATAATTAGATTAAAAAACATAACAGCAGCTTATACGCCCAAGCGACATATAACCTACTGTACCTTTATTTAAAAACTCACTCTAACCCTTAGAGCATCAACGTTCAAAGGCTAGAGTGCCAAAAATGCACATAAATTCGAGTTCGCAAAACAGCTTTCATATAATTGCCGTTCATGAGAAGAGGCTTTTCCGATCCATCTGGAGACACTCGGGCAGTAAGCTTGAAAATATACTGGCAAAATTGCTTATACGAACTATTTTTCTGTCTTTGTAGAAAAACAGTTCGTATAAGCAATGAGACTTCAGGAACAGTTCCGTATCGCAATTCGTAGCGCAAACTACTCTTTGTCGACAGAAAGGTCTTACTGGTGGTGGATAAAAAAATTCATTAAATTTCATGGAATGAAACACCCTGACTCTTTGAAAGGTAATCACGTCAGAGATTTTCTAACTCATCTTGTGATGAAACATCACGTGGCCATCAGTACCCAACAACAAGCGCTCAGTGCCATTGTCTTTCTTTATAAACACGTATTGGGATATGAAAACATAACAATAAGCGACTGGCTTAATGCCCGAAAACCAAAGAAATTACCTGTTGTGCTTTCTGCTGATGAGGTCAACAGGGTTTTGGCACATATGAAAGATACTCCGTTACTGGTTTCTCAACTTATGTACGGTTCCGGCTTACGACTTATGGAAGCCATGCGACTTCGAATTAAAGACGTTGATCTCGGCAGAATGGAAATTACTGTTCGTCATGGCAAAGGCGGTAAAGACCGTATGACTGTTCTACCAAAGGTCGCCATCCCTTCACTTAAACTTCATATAGATAAATCAAGAGTGCTTCATGAAGAAGCTCAGCTTAAAAGCATTAACTTCGTTCATCTGCCCAATGCACTTGCGAAGAAATATCCTAACGCTGGAAATGAGTTAGCCTGGCAATATGTTTTTGCCAGCCAACTAATATCGAGAGACCCCATCACCGGACGTTCAGGTCGTCACCATATCAGTGAACGGAACATCCAGAAATCGGTCAAGATTGCTGTTCATAAAGCAGGCATTAATAAACCGGCAAGCTGCCATACCTTTCGGCACAGTTTCGCGACACACCTTCTGGAAAATGGTTACGACATTAGAACGGTACAGGAGCTGTTAGGACACACAAATGTTAATACGACGATGATTTACACCCATGTTCTCAACAAAGGCGGGCGAGCCGTTATAAGTCCTGCAGATATTTAACCACGCTACCGCACGAGGATTTCAACCACATCAGGCTGGAAGCATAGTTCCCTTTAGCTTTCTTGTTCGTGTGAGCATCTGCTCATTTTGCTCGTATTTTACAGACGACATCATTCAATTAATAGATTAATAAATATGAAATTTGTTATTCGCTGAAGTCGCAGTATTAATAACCACTAACCGCACCTCTCACATTAACCAATATGCATTAGTTGCCATGCCTGAAAAATATAGGGTTACTCAACATTGGCTTATTTTGCTGACCAGCACTGCTCTGATTTATGATGGTATTCCAGCATCTTATAGACGGACAGTATGCCAGCATCCATCCAGCGCGGTTTTCTTATTTCCCGTAACAGTTATGACATCGGGAACACGACTCGCATAGAGCTCTGGCTTCGGGGAGAATCGCAGGCTGTCCGGTTAATGATTGACAATGAAAAGCCTGTCTTCTTTTCCAGTCAGTCTGACCATGAATGTATACGTTCTGTGTTGCAGAAAGCGGGTTTGCCTTATGAAAGCAAAGAGCTGACGTTAAAACGCTTTGATCAACAACCCGTTACTGCCTTCTATTTCTTGACTATAAAAGGCGCGTCCAAAGCCCGATATCTATTACGGCAAAAGGGCATCGGCCTGTTTGAATCAGATATCCGTCTGCACGACCGCTTTTTGATGGAACGATTTGTCTACGGCGACATGGAGTTCACAGGCTCTGCTACACAAAAGGTAGGTTATCTGGAAGTAACGGAAGGTCAAATTCGTCCAGTTCAGTTCGCACCTGATTTTTCTGTCGTATCACTGGATATTGAATGCTCTTACGATGGGGAACTCTACTCTATTGGTTTGCAGGGTGATCATTATGAAAAAGTCATCATGATTGGTAACCCGGAGCCCTCTGAAGACTGGATTTGCTGGGTTAAAGATGAAAAAGCGTTGTTATCTGCATTCATCGATGAATTAAGTGCCGTAGATCCAGACATTATTATTGGCTGGAATGTCATCAACTTTGATTGTCGCCTTTTGGTTAAAAGAGCTGATTATCACCAGATCTCTCTGACCATTGGCCGTGGTAATCGCTCTGCCCGTTGGCGGGACAGAAAAGGTGAAATCAATCAGGGCTTTATTGACATTCCTGGTCGTACCGTAATAGATGGTATAGATGCCCTCAAAGCGGCCATCTATCACTTTGACAGTTTCAGCCTCGAGTTTGTGGCTCAGGCACTGCTTGGCAAAGGAAAGCAGACTGAAGATGTCGACAATCGCATGGCCGCCATTAACCATGATTTCCTGCATAACAAGCAAAAGCTGGCTCGATATAATCTGGAAGACTGTCGCCTTGTTTCCGAGGTGTTTGAGAAAACACGGTTGCTTGATTTTCTTCGCTTGCGCAGTCATTTAACCGGCCTTGAACTGGATCGAATGGGTGGTTCGGTTCAGGCCTTTACCAATCTCTATCTACCAAAGCTACACCGCGCAGGGTATATCGCACCTAATCTGCCTGAAGGCGGTGGCTTAGCTTCGCCTGGTGGCTATGTGATGAACTCCATTCCGGGTCTTTATAAGAATGTTCTGGTTCTGGATTTTAAAAGCCTTTATCCAGCCATCATTCGTACCTTCAGGATTGACCCTCTGGGTTTGATTGAGGGGCTGCAGAATCCACAGGATGCTATCCCGGGTTTTCGCGGTGGCTTGTTTTCAAGAGACCAGCACTTTCTTCCAGAGATCATTACCTCACTCTGGCAACAACGTGACGAAGCCAAAAAAGAACAAGACAGTGCTCGCTCTCATGCCATTAAAATACTGATGAACTCCTTTTACGGTGTTTTAGGCTCCGGTGGTTGCCGGTTCTACGACACTCGTCTGGCCAGTTCTATTACCATGCGTGGTCACAGTATTATGCAGACAACCGCAAAATGGATAGAAGCGGAAGGTCATAAGGTGATTTACGGCGACACAGACTCTACCTTTGTGTTGTTGAACGACCAGCTCAACCACCAGCAGGCTGACGCTATTGGTCAGTCTCTGGTCACCATGATCAATCAACGCTGGCAGGAAACACTGACAAACGATTTTAATCTCGATTGCTTTCTGGAACTGGAATATGAAACCCACTACTGTCGTTTTCTGATGCCGACGATACGAGGTTCCGAGACTGGCAGCAAAAAACGTTACGCCGGATTGAAGCAGACCGATTCAGGAACTGAAATGGTCTTCAAGGGGCTGGAAACTGTTCGATCAGACTGGACGACATTAGCCAAAGAGTTTCAAACAGAACTTTATCAACTGGTTTTTAATGATCTGTCGCCAGTCGACTTAATCAAAAAAACGGTCACTGAGACTTTAGCGGGCAAGCGAGATCACCAGCTGGTCTATCGAAAACGATTGCGCAAAAAGTTGAAAGAGTATACCAAGAATATTCCACCACAGGTTAAGGCGGCACGTAGAGCCGATGAACTCTATTTACAGCAGGGAAAATCTGCCCGTTATGCCAACAAGGGCTGGATTAACTATCTCATCACGACCAATGGCCCTGAACCCATTGAGTTTCAGACCGGAAATATTGATTACCAGCACTATATAGAGAAGCAGCTTCAACCCGTTGCAGACGCCATCTTACCCTTCACTGACTATAATTTCAGCCAGATTGTCGACGATCAACTATTGCTGTTCTGACCTTAATAAAACAACCTCGTTATGGATACTGACACCCCAGGGGAACCCCGCTACGTTTCATATGGCAACACCACTTCCAAAAAGTAAAAGCATTGATGCAGGCTTGGCTAACCTATCTCTTCAGAAGGATGCTGAGCAACCTAAGCGTAATGCTGTTGTCTTTCTGAGAGGTGGATTCAGAAGTGTCTCTGTTCTGAAGGCTGACAAAGGTTTTTTTGTACAAAAAGCCCCTCTCTCTTCCTGCCATACAGCCTCGCCTGCAAAGTTAGCTGAGAAGGAAAAACAGGCTATCATTCGGGAAAGACATATCTTGGCAAGCCTGTCACACCCAAACATTATTAAGTTGCTTTCTTTCGACGAGTCAGCAGAGTTGCCCACTCTTAATTTAGAATATGGGGGTAAAAGCCTGTATGAAATACAAGCCTTATACTCAGCAAAAAACCTGAAAGCTCCATTCATTTGTCATCAGGGTGAGATGTTGAGGATTATTGGAGAAGTCGCAAAAGGATTAAAATACATCCATGAAAAACAGATTGTTCACAGAGATATCAAGCACCAGAATACTCTGGTCAGTGAAAAGGGTCAGATCAAAATCATCGACTTTGGCGAAGCTTGCGAATTAAAGTCGAGAGAAATCAATCAAGAGAGAAAAGGTACACCTCAGTACCGTGATATTAACTGGCTCGCCGTTCCTGGCTGGAAAGAAGACTGGCCAGCTGGCTGGCTGGCTGACCGCCTCAGACATCTGGTCGCTGGGCTGCCTTATGTATTGGCTATTAACAGAAAAAGAACTGTTTCCTGAATTAGCTGAAACAGGCAAACTGCCAATTTTAATAAAAAATATCGAAGATACAGACGGAAATTTAAAGACCCACTTCTGCAACGGGTTTGAACACCTCCACAACGTTATTGCACGTAAAGTTTTCTATATTCTTGAGAACACGCCTTTTGAGTCAGAGCTTGCAGAAGACCTTTTTGAAGGAATGCTAAACAAGAACCCTAAACACCGGGTAACAGCAGAAGATATTATCCAAAGCATCAGCGAGAGACATTACACTGGCTATATGAGTGAAGGCTCCGATGATGACACTTAAATCGAAAGAAATCAGCAGCTCAACCTCTTGAGTTGAGCCTATCACTACTCACTACACTCCTGCGAATCAACAAAATACTGTTGTCGACTCTCCTCTGATTCATTCAGATAGCTCAGGAATTCCAGGTTACTTTCGATTGATTTCCTGACGATCTGGCAATATGTATCAATCGACAAGAAAGGTAAAAATTCGTTTATCAAAATCTTTTGTAACTCAACAGGGTACAAGTTCACATCCCAAAATTCATTGACAAGATGTCCAACATTTTCATACTTATCGTCATGATAAGAACGCTCTCTTACTTCCAAAATCGGCCTGTTCGACATTGCGAAGTCACGCTTAGCCATTCTGGTAAGGTTAGCGGTAATGATTCGCATCAGGTCGAGAAGGTTCTCTCGATCATATGTTTCCCCGTACTCGTCATCCGGGTTTGAGCCTTCGTGTAAAAAATTCATCAGAGTAATCACATCGTTGAATGCAAACTCGAAAAGACCATCAGGAAGGTCTTCTCCCCTTCTATCCGACTCAAGCACAATCAGAGCAATAGTATCAGCCGTTATATTTCCATGGGACAATGTTTTCATCAATTCGGACAAGTCGATTCTGTCTGTCGACAATGAATCACCCGATGAGCTCGCGAAATATTGAACAAGCGACGCAAATATACCCTCTGATGAACGATACCCTTCCTGATACTCTGTCTCTAATGTTGACGATGAGAATCCGTCATTCAAATAGAACGAAGACCAGAGTTCCTTCAGCTGAAGCCAGGTATCAAAACGAACAAATACCCTCGAGCGAAAAATATTCAAAAGATGATCATTATAAGTCTCTCTGTGACGTTTAAAATCAATATTAAAGCCGGAATGAATCATATAAAAAGAATGTCGGATGTCTGGGCCAAAGGCTATGGCTTTACCAAAGTAAGCATCAAAACTGTCCTTGTTTTCCTCTTGCATGGAAGCGGCATGAAGTATTTTGGTAATTTCTTCATCTTCGTAATTAAATAAAGTATACAGAAGTTCAGTTTCTTCCCACAGTTTACTGTGCATAAACTCTGGAATATTGTTCAGCACAGCAAGTGCGCCACTCGGTGTTCGGGCTGCTTCCGTCAACAGATGCAGATAAGACCTCCAACCAAACACAGTAGCTTGCAGCCAGACATCGACCTGCGAACTGTAGTCAGCTTTCAGGGCGGTTTTAACCACAGAATATTTTTCTTCATGATCAAGCCCTTCCCAGTAACCACTGATCACTTTCGCCATGTTAGCGCCCATGTCCCATGAGCGGTCATGCACGCCAGTTTGCTGCTCTGATGAAGCGCTGAAATCAACGTCCTTATTTGTCTGGTGTTCATAAACAAATTTGGCAAAACTCAGCGCCATCATATTTCTTGTAGCGAGCTTTGAAATATTTGCCTGCCTTTCTGTTACATTGTTCATATAACGCTGAAACGCTTCATTAAAGGATGGATGAGCGAACATCATTAACAATAGAGGGCGCCGTTTCTTCTTATCAAAAACAGCCAGAGTTGGCTCGAAATAATCATAAGAGAGAATTTGCTCAAGCTGTTTTTCTGAAAAATAAATCTCTCGATTTTTATTTAAATCCAGAAATGCTTCCCACAAATCCAGATAACTTTCATAATCTGCATAATCAATCAAGTGCTGCAATAGTACTTTTCGATCAACTACTGACATAATCCTGGATAAGATTGCAGTGTGTTTTTTTATTTTCTCTGGAAAGCGAAGACTCCGCTTTATTTCTTTCATCAGTTTAAAGCAATCACCGAGTGATTCATCGGCTATGGGGAAATTACGTTCACTGTAAAGAAAAACATCAATTAATGCAGTTTTTCTTAGCGCAAGCGCTGATTCAAAGAGATCATAAATTTCATTTTTATTATAAACATAATTATTTAATTTGACTTTTATGGCATCAAGATATCGAACTTCATCGTCATCCTCAAATCTACTAGGAACCATTTGGGTTGCACGATAAAGTCTGAAATCTTTCGAAAGAGCCTCAATTTCACCTTCCTGGGTTAACGCTTTTGTCTCCGGCTCTCCAGAAGCACCTTGAGCCAAAGAAAATACTGGCGTTAGCAACATACATAAAATGAAAAACCAATAACCTCGCATATTCCAGCCTTTTCAAATGAACAATTAAGCAATCTTAGGCAGAAACAACTCACAGGGTGATTTATTCTGTCCCGTTTACCATAGTGGGACAATATTTTTTATAAAAAGTTCTTTATATTTTGATAAGCAATACAGCTCTATCTGTTTCACCAAATTAAGTATGCTTAACTATCCTACGAATATTCTGGAACTATCATCCCATTCCACTACTAGTGGGAGCTTGACGTTGCGTAGACGTTATTTCAATTACTCAGATAGAATTTAGCTTTAAAATTTTTCGTTATTTCTTCTGGCACCTCTTTTCCAACTCCTGATCCAGTATCTCTTCGTTTTGCTGCACAAACCGAAGAGGCTTGCCTTCGACAGGTGTCAGCTCCAGCAGCTCCCTCCTTACCTGAATCGCCCCCATATGCTCACCTTCAATAAAAAGCGCCCAATTAGTGCTGGCAATCAACGGTTGAAGATAACCCTGCCCGATATAGTCTGTGCAACCATGACTTCGATTTTTTTTCTATCAAAGCGAACATTACCTGACCTTTTTGAAATTCCGAGTCATCACTTTGAGCAGAACCAATCATCAGAGCACTGAAAATAATATCATGGCCATAGTCTTCCGGGTTTAATAACAGCCAGCTGCCAGCGGGAAAAGGTTTATCACCCCGTTCATATTGATGAGAACAGCCAGTCACCAGAAACCAGCAACTGGAAATAATGAGAATGATCCGTCTTACCAAAACAGATACCATGAGTGGCTGCTGAATAAGTTATTTTAAACAACATAAGTGTGTAGACGCACGTAATCGAATATTAAATGGCTATATCCCCGCCGGTGGCGGGGATATAGCTTATGAATTCATATGTTCGGGTACTTAGATCAAAACATATGCAAACCATATCTTCGACACCACCGTCAGTGCCAGCATTCGAAACTGTGCAGCATGTGCAGCATGGCTTAAAGGCTTGCACGTTGATGCCTCCACCATTGGTATCCTTCTCAAACCGGCAGTGAAAGCAGATAAAGAATACCTTAAGGAGTGGTCTTAAGTGACTGGCTCGCTTTCGAGATGTGCCGATAAGTGACTCAGGCAAACAGAGTTTATTCTTCCTATGGATCTACAGAAATTTTGCGAGCTTAGACACTCGATTACAGGGCTCCCAGACGCTGCAAAGCTCGGGCAAGAGAGTGATGGTTCTTTCTGTGAGCTCAGAGGGTTATTCAACGGAAGAAAGTCGACACGTCTGAATACCGGTCTCAAACACTTTGTCGCAAGCCTGCCTTCGCAAAGAGGAAGTCAACTTAGGCAGCTTAAACTATCAACTGAAACCGTCGGTGAGCTGAGGACAACCCTTCACGCCATTACGACCGACACAGCATTTTTACAAACAGAGTTAAAAACTGTTTCAGAGATCATCAAGGACAAACTAGCCGACACATTTACCTCTCAGGAGGCATTCACGCATTTTCTGCATGACAGCGAAGTCAAAATCCGGGATTTTCTGAAGCACTGTCAGCACTCCTCATCACAAGCTGAATTTGCCGCCAAATTACAGCGGTTTTCAGCATCACTCACTCTCAATGCCCGCTCAGAGCTACAGAGTGACTCCTATCAGGCAACAGCTGACTTGATCAACGGTTTGATAGCGAATTCAGTTACTCAACCGCCCGTCAATTACATTCTCCTGCACACTCCCCTGGCAGAGAATGGCCCCCCATTCTATATAGAGCCCCAGAAGAAACATTTCTGCCCTTTTCATGCAGCCAATGCTTTTTTAGGTAAACCCATGCTTCCTCTCACAGGTTCAGGCGACCCTATGGACGGCGAAGAGTTCTTACCTTTTTTAAAGCAGGCACTATCGGAAGCTGACCCCACTGCAACCGGCATAAAGGCTGAAGATATCACACTCACCAGTGCCGTAATGAGTCAGCAACTAGCAAATGATCTGGATGCCATGACAAGTGACCGGATTATTATCGGTACCGGTCTCAGCAGCCACTTTGTCTGCTTCCGTCGTAGCAAGGATGGACACTGGTATAAGCTGGACAGCGATCGCTATCAGTTTGAACAAGAAAGGGATTCACCAGGCCATTATCTGCAGAATATTTATCGCCAGGGTCATACGACACAAGAAGAAAATATAGTCACTCTGATCCACTTAAAGGGTGAACAATTAACGACTGGGTTTGAATAATAAAAAACCTGCTTCCGTTTTATACAGAAACAGGTTTTTTATTAATTTCTTTTTCTAAAGAAGCTAAAGGCTCAATTTATACGGCCACAGCTACATCAGATTTAACCGTTGAACAGCAGGACAATACATAACCCTGCTCAATTTCTTCAGGTGTCAGTGTCATCTGGCTGGAGCTTTCCACTTCACCGTCAATGATCTGAACCTTACAGGCACCACAGACACCGGCACGGCAAGCTGCAACTACGGGAGCCTTCTGGGCTTCCAATGCATCTATCAACAGGTCACCCGGATTAACCACACCCACCTTGCCACTCTTCTGCAGGCTGACACTTAAACCGGCTTCACCTTCTTTGACAAGTGACGCCTCTTTCTTCGGCATCATCTCGCCACCAAAGCTTTCTTCATGGTAGTTGTCCATATTAAAGCCGGACTCAGCCACCATAACTTTCACCGCTTCCATATAAGGCGCGGGACCACAGACAAAGATCGTACGACTGTGTAAGTCAGGTACCAGTTGCTGCAGTTTTTCCTGAGTCAGAAAGCCATCCTTATCTTCCAGTACATAATCCGCACTGAAGAAAGACGACTTCTTCGCCATCAACTCCAATTCGTTATGGAAAATAATATCCTGCTCCGAACGGGCACTGTGAATAAAGCGGGCATCAACCGTTGAACAGGTGTCCTGTAACCAGCGGCTCATGGACATCATTGGTGTAATGCCACAACCAGCACTTAGGAACAGAACCTTGTCAGCATCAACATCGGCAAGGTTAAAAATACCAGCCGGTGCCGTAGCAACTACACGATGACCTTCCTTAAGATTATCCAGCAGCCAGCCAGACACCTTGCCGCCGTCAACCTTCTTAATCGTTAACTCAAGGGTATAAGGACGAGAAGGCGTAGAGCTGATGGTATAAGTTCGGGAAACAGGCTCGCCTTTAATCTCCAGCTGCAAGGTCACAAACTGACCAGCCTTATAATTAAAGCGGGATAGCTTCGGTGTCTGGAAAACAAAGGTTTTAACGTCGTGGGTTTCCTGAATCACCTTCTGGCAAATCAGGTTGGTTGTTCCATCTACAGCCGCCCATTGCAGTGGCGCACTTTCCCATTCCTTATGACTGGCATCTTGATGCATAAATAATCTCTAGCGTTGACTCTGTAGTAGCTCGGGGTCTTGTGTGGTTCTGCCAAAGGACAAGGATGTCCGATGAGCGACTCGATGCAGGAAAGCATCGGTGGAGCGGGCAGAGCCACACAAGATTCCGAGCGGGTTGAAGCGTATCAGGCAGCAGTGTTCAAGATTGCGCCAAGATCCTGTTCAACCGTTGTCGTCAGCTTGAGATCAAACTGTTCAGTCAGCACACCCAGCAGATTCTCGGTCAGGAACGCTGGCGGAGTTGGGCCAGTGTGAATGTTCTTGATACCCAGAGACAGCAGGGTCAGCAAGATAACAATCGCCTTCTGCTCAAACCAGGACAGAATCAAAGACAATGGCAGATCATTCACACCACACTCAAACGCTTCAGCCAGAGCCAGAGCCAGCTGAATGGCAGAGTAAGCATCGTTGCACTGACCTACGTCCAGCAAACGAGGAATGCCGTTAATATCGCCAAACTCCAGCTTGTTGAACTTGAACTTACCGCAAGCCAGCGTCAGGATCAGGCTGTCCTGTGGCACAGATTCAGCAAATTCCTTGAAGTAAGCACGTTCAGACTTATCACCGTCACAACCACCGATCAGGAAGAAGTGCTTGATATCGCCAGCCTTAACACCTTCGATAACCGCTGGAGCCGCTTCCATCAAAGCATTACGGGCAAAACCGGTAAGGATAGTGTGTGGAATTTCGTCAAACTCAAAGCCTGGCAGTTCCAGTGCCTTGTTGATCAGAGCGTCAAAGCTTTCACCTTCCATGTGTTGAACACCAGGCCAGCCAACAATGTTACGGGTGAAAATACGGTCGCCGTAATCACCAACATTAGGATCGATGATGCAGTTAGAGGTCATCAGGATAGCGCCTGGGAATTCAGCAAATTCATGCTGCTGGTTCTGCCATGCGGAACCGTAGTTGCCGACCAGATGCTTGTGTTTTCTCAATTCAGGGTAACCGTGCGCAGGCAGCATCTCACCGTGGGTGTAGATGTTAATGCCTTTATCTTCAGTCTGTTCCAGCAGGTGTTGTAGATCGATCAGGTCGTGACCGGACACCAGAATCGCCTTACCTTTAACCGGCTTAACGTTTACCTGTGCAGGCGCAGGATGGCCGAACGCAGTCGTCTGACCACGGTCCAGCATCTCCATAATCTTGTAGTTCAGCTGACCAATCTGCATGGAACATTCCAGCAGCGCATTGATCTCAACAGAATCAGTGGCCAGCCAGGACATGATCTGGTGGAATTCAGCGTAAATGGCTTCATCGGTCTCATGCAGGATGCGAGCGTGTTCCATGTACGCTGCAGCACCTTTCAAACCGTACAAGCAAAGCAAACGCAGACCAACAACGTCTTCACCGGCTTCTTCCTTACCGCGGTTAGGCAGCATGACCGGGGCCTGTTGCAGCATACCGGCCATATCTTCAGACAATTCGAAAGTAGCGGCAGGCGTGGCATCGGAGAAGTCGATACCTTTTTCAGCACAGGCTTTTTTCAGCAGATCACGGGCAGCGTTGGCTTCACGGATGAAAGCAACAATGCGGTCATTATCAAAGTTTACGTTGGTCAGTGTGGCGAAGAATGCACGCGGTACCAGCGCATCAACAGCGTCGTTTTTAATGCCCAGTTCACGAGCCTTGGTCGCATACCAGGAAACGCCCTGCAGCATGTAAATCAGAACGTCTTGCAGGTCAGAGGTCTCGGACGTTTTACCGCACATACCCTGAGCGTAGGAACAACCGTTACCGGCAGGAGTTCGAATGGTTTGCTCGCACTGAACACAGAACATTAATAACGCCTCATCTAAACATATATTTTTTTTGCATCTTATTTTTCGTACTTATTGGTCAGGCGTCCCCCTGACTCAATCTGAAAATGGTGATGCAGTTTGTACTGCCGCCATTCTTATTCAGAAGCACTTAAAGATGCAATTTTTTTACGTGTTTAATTATGCGACATACGACATAGATCAAAAAATACGTAGATATGCTCAGATGAGCGATACTACGTACCCAGACATACGAATTCATAAGCTGCTTGCCTGCCGCAGGCGGGCAAGCAGCCATTTAATATTCGATTACGTGTGTCTACACACTTACTTTTAGAGAACCTGCGAATAACAAATGTCAAATCCTTTCATGTTACTGCTTTACAGGTGTTTCTCAATCGAGCTTGCACATAAGCCTGACACGATTGAATAAAAGCTTTCAGCACCGGATTTCCTTTATTATCTGGATGATAGAGCAGCCAGAGTTGCGTAGTGTCACTCACCGTGTAGCTATCGTGTATATCCATACCTCTCACCACCGTATCGAGCCTCGGAACTACTCCGACCCCATAACCACCTTGCAAAGCATTCACCAGAGCGGCCATTGAATCAAAAGCAGTGCATGTATCATTTTTTTGCTTATGATTCTCCACCCACTGTCGACTCCAGTGCCTGTTGATAGCCCCTCCAGGAATCAGCCATTTTTGTCTGTCGCCCGATGATTTATAGTGTTTTGCACTGACAACCGCATATTGCAACTCTGCCAGGTAGTGGCCAATCATAGCATTCGGGGGCTGATTGGTTGGACGCAATGCCAAATCTATGTTGCGCTCCCACAACTGTGCCTCATCGTTTCGCGTGTCGAAACTCAAGGAAACTTCCGGATATTCTGCACTGAAAACCTCTGAACAGGGCAGCAGCAGGTATTGAACCAGCAAATCTGTGGATGTAATCGTCAATTGACCACGAAGGGTCTGCTCATTATTCCGAAGTATCTGATTGGCTATGCCGATCGCCTCCAGAATATGAGCCCCCTGTTGTGCAAGCATCCTTGTTACAGGCAATGCTGAATAACCATTTTGCGATCGATTAAAGAGAACTATTCCCTGTTGCTTCTCAATACGTTTGATCGAACGAAAAACGGATGAGACATCCCGCCCTAATAGTCGACCTGCTGCTTCCAGAGTACCTGCTTCCACCATGGCGTGAATAACAAGGAGATCTCTGCTTTCAAGCTCAATAGGCATTTGTGCATTCATAGATTTCACGCCTGCAAATTCCACAAACTGTCATTATCGATAAACTGTCTAACACGGATCACTATTAACAACCAGGAAGATTCCATGAAACTGAATAAACTCTGTCAGGCACTGATTACCTCATCCATTCTGACCACAACCACAGCTATGGCGCACACAACTGAAAACAAGATGCTCGCAACTAATGAAATTCAATGGCAGCAACTGGGTGAAACACCCATTGAATACGCTGTCATATGGGGAGACCGTGAAGCTGGTGCCAATGGTACATACTTAAAACTGCCTTCAGGTTTTGAAGTGGGAGTCCATGGCCATTCACACAATTACAACGGAGTCACTATTCAGGGCGTCTGGGAGCATAAGTTTGAGGGCGAGTGGAAACAACTTCCTCCAGGGTCATACGTTTCTCAAAAGGGGGGCGAATTACACAATGACCGCTGCACCAGTAAAGAAGACTGCATACTACTGATCCAGCAAGACGACCACTCCGATGCATTTTTTCCACCAGCAAAATAATACTTCTCACGCGCTCCGGTGAATTCGGAGCACTGCTTCTCATATTCAATTGCCTGCGCCTATATACTTAACCCTGCATTGCCTGCAAACACTTCACTGTAGCGGATTACAACGTTCTGTGAATCAATGAGTTGAAGCAATGACTGACTTCGCGGGTCAGCCAGAAATACTTTCAAGCCGCTTTCGGCGGCTTCACGATCGCGCCAGAAAACAGTTTCTGCCCAGAAGCCATCATCCTGCTGTGAACAGTAGCGGTGAATAAAGCCATCAATGTTATTAAGTACCGCATCGGTTATTTCAAGCGCATTGATAATCTCATAGTCCTGAATATCAGGGAGCGCTGGAAAAGTAACATATTCAATAATACCTGGCCTGGTCAAATCTGAAGCGTTGATATTGGATTTCATTTGAATAAAGCCTCTTCTACTTAATGATTCGATGGGTAACAAGTTAAGAACGCAGTTTGATGCCCAGTTCTTTTGCTTTAAGCCGTGCAGCATTCAGAGAATACTGATGGCGATCATCCGAAAATTCCTGATATTCCACATGAACTTCATGGGTTCTGGAAGCACCCAGATAACGTGACAGGGTTTGAATATGATTGTCCAAATGATTATGCATAGCGCGAGGACCTTCCGGACTAAAGCCAAACTCACCTTTAGACGTTAGCAAGACAAGTGTTTTATCATTAAGGAGAGGCTCTATCGGATAATCTCCTCGACTCAGATCGAATGAAAATGTTTTATCAACACGAATGATTTGATCAAACCAGGCCTTTAATGCAGCGGGCATACCATAGTTATACATAGGGGCACCAATAACAATGATACTGGCATTCTTGAGCTCAGCGATAAGCCTTTCAGACTCGGCCAACCTGGCTTGCTGACTGGCAGATCGTTGTTGTGGCGAGGTAAATACTGCATCAATCCATTGCTCATCAATAAATCCAGGAGGTTGCGCTCCCACATCACGATGAACTACATCGGTCTCTATATTGTCAGTCAGTTCGTTCAGCAGTGTATCAATAAGCTGACGTGTAATAGAACGCTGCTGTCGTGCACTACTGTTAATCACCAGAACGGAATTCATGAACCCACCTCATTACGGAATCATGTTCCATTCTATTTATCCATTGTCATCTGGCAGCTGAATATTACTCATCATAGATGAGTTTAATTACTTTATAAATAATCCAGTCACAGCGGCACTACTGCCGAATCTGTTTGCAGCCAATGGATAAAATCGATCACCTTTCTGTGCTGAATACTCTCGGGTCGATAGATTATCTGATATCGACTACCGTCGACCTGAACCTCTGGCTGATAGGCTTTCAATAAGTTACGGGTCAGAAAATCCTCCACCAGAACCGAGCTGGCCAGAGCTATACCCTTGCCTGCTACAGCAGCCTGCAACACATGTGACTCTTCTTTAAAACGAATAATATTATTAGTCATCCATTCGAACCGGGCTTTCTGT
The DNA here is from genome assembly GCF_009653635.1 of Endozoicomonas sp. OPT23. Taxonomy (GTDB): domain Bacteria; phylum Pseudomonadota; class Gammaproteobacteria; order Pseudomonadales; family Endozoicomonadaceae; genus Endozoicomonas_A. Next base: position 20,254 of record NZ_PPFD01000009.1, read on the forward strand.
ATCCAACTTGTCCAGTTGACTTCCTGAAGCACATTTTGCTGCCATTCCGTTTCAATGAGCGGCAATTCCCTAATCGCACTTCTGTCGAGAACCATCGAGGATGCCACGTAAGCACCAAATGTTTCCTGCAAAAAACATTCTCCGACACCGCCCCTGGGCGTTTCACTTCCGTAACGTATAACCAGATCAATATGTCGGTTTCGCTGTAAATCCAGCGACTGAGTACTGGTATCGAGCTGCACACTGTATTGTGGATATTTCTCATAAAAATCAATCAGTCGCGGCACCAGAAACAACGTAGCAAAGGAGGGTGTTGTCGACAGCGTGATGACCTGATTCCGAGCAGTAACAACATCAATAGCTTCGCTGATGTCACCAAAGGCACGGGTGATCGTGGGGGATAACGCCTTACCTGCGTCTGTCAGATAAATACTGCGTATACGACGGGTGAATAAAGCTGTCTGAAGCTGCTCTTCCAGGGTTTTAATCTGGTGTGAAATAGCTGTTGGTGTGACGTGAAGTTCTTCAGCAGCTGCTTTGAAACTGCCTAGCCTGGCAGCAGCTTCAAAAGCCTTCAACGCAACGAGAGAAGGAAGACGAGGACTCATAACAAAATCCATAAAGATGAATAGATGTTACTTATAAATGAGAGAAATTCTTTTGTAAACAAGCTGACAGCTCATCACAATACAGCCTGAAATTAACTGAGGTGAAGACGTTGACTCGTACCATTCGAAAACATGAAAGTGTCCATGTATTTGTGTCGTTTATTACGATCCTTATTTTCAGTATTTTTACGACACCACTTTATGCGAACACTACTTCAGACAGAGAACGTACTGATCGGCAATGCTGGCACGAAAACAAGCAACAGGTACTAGTGTTTGGTGATTCAAACACATGGGGCTGGAAACCTGTCGCCGAAGGCTTTCCGGCACGACGGTATGCAAAATATGAGCGATGGACCAGCATTCTGGAGTCGACGCTCAACAACCAGCACCCTGCTTCTGTTATCGCTGACGGGTTAATCAGTCGCACTATTAATCTGGATGCAGGGCAGGCCGTCGGTGAGTTAACGAAAGAAGCATTCAACGGCTCCCGGGATATAGTCAACTCAATGGCAAAGCATGCACCACTGGACTGGATTGTTATCATGCTCGGAACCAATGACCTTGCTCCATCATACGAACGTTCTCCCAAGGAAATAGCTGAGGCAGCCTTCGCTTTGGCAGAAAAAGCACGCCAACAAGACAACATTTTGTATTCAGCCTATCGTGCTCCCCAAGTGCTGCTGATTGTTCCGCCACCTATTGGTTCAACAGTGAATACACCGCTGCACGGTATATTCGATGGTGCCCAGACACCATCGAAGCAAATAGCAGCTGCTTTTCTAAAAGAAGCTGATAAACATACAGATATTCACTTATTGGATGCAGGTCAGATTATTACCACTGATGGTATTGATGGTGTGCACTTCTCACGACAGAACCATATTACTTTAGGTAAAGCTGTCGCTCGCTTCCTGCTTCGTAAAGATTCGAGTTGCAACCAAGCCTGATTCTTAATGAAGATGTTATAACCTCAAAGCCTGCGAATGCAGGCAGCACTCTCCTCAGAGAGGCAGAAAACAACGGCTGTTTCTTCTGTTCTGCGCATTAATACAATGAATCGACATTATTTTGTATAAAACATTGGCTCGTCTTTCTTGTCAGTAGATGACCAGAAGTTAATATTGAACTGGGCATCGTCACTGATTTCAATACGGTGCCAGTATTGAGGTGGGCTGGTAGCGAACTGTCCCGCATTAATAACTACCGTCACCTCCGGCTCCAGGGTTTCACTGTCGGGAAAACCAAAGTAAGTAACAGTACCTTCCATCACGCAGAGCTGGCCGAATACGCCTTCGGCCGTATTGTGATGAGTGAGCAGTGCATCCGGCACATTACCCTTGGTAAAAAAGGGTGTGGAACGCTGAATGGTCCAGTCTGCAGGAATACGGAAATGGCTCATACGGTTAACCTCCGGGCGATGAACGCCCTTAATAAATACTGAACGATTAATGCTCTATGCTTGACGAAACTTTAAAACATAGTGGGATGGACAGGACTCTCTGTCGCTGAATGTAATCTCGAATCCGGCCTGTCGAACCTCACTGACCACTCGATCAAAACCGACTCTGGCGTGCTCACTGTCAAGGTCGACAAAGACAAACTCGGTGTCTTTGTCAGCTTGTTGATAAAGATGGTTCAAGAATAGATCTCGCTGTTCAATAAAGCGGTAAACATTTGCCAGAAATACAACATCAACAGCATCCGGCAGGCAGGGTTTCAGGGCATCTGTCAGCCTGGCTTCAACATTTCCCTTACACTCAGCTTCAAATCGCTGCACCATATGACTAACCATATTGGGTTCGCAGTCCAGCGCATAAACCTTGTCTGCGGTTTCTGCAAACAGGCTACTAAAATACCCGGTGCCAGCACCCAGATCCGCAATAACGGTGTCGTTTTTCAATGCCAGACAGTTAAGAATGTAGTTGGTGTTCTGCCATTCCTGCCGAGTCTCTGAATCAAAGATCTCCGTGAGCCTTTCCGGCTCTGCAAAGCTGATACGTTGCTGCATGGCTTACACTCCCTGAATCACAGCGGGCAGCTGTCGCAGTAATGGAAAACCTTCCGGCATACGCTGTTCGGTAGTGATAAAGCCTGCCAGTTGACCCGCTTCATCGTAACTCTGCACCAGCATGCCCTGACCAGACACATCCACTTTCCAGCTCAGGTCATCGCCTGCTGTACGACCCGCCAGCTGGATGGGATAGGCCGGAGTCTTCACTTTCACCAGCATGGCAGGCATATGAACACTGGTTTCCTTACCGACCAGAGTATTGGCCAACGCCCCGGCACTGAGCATGATGGGCTGAAGAAAAGGCATTACCTGCCCTTCAATCTCGGCCACATCACCCAGTGCATAGATAGCCGAATCAGACGTCAGTAATTGCTTATTAACTATAATGCCACGCCCCGTCTTCAAGCCTGCCTGCTCTGCCAGCTGTTTATGAGGTACAAGGCCTGCCGCTGAAATCACGGCGTCTACCTGATAGCTCTGACCATTGGCGAGCAACACTTCAAAGCCCTGCTCCATTCGATTAACACGAACCAGTTCAGTCCCCAAAGCCAGATCGCAACCTTCAGCCGCAAGGCTGCGAAACAGCTGATTAGCGACAAACTCAGGCAGCAAACCGGGAATCAATCGTTCGGCTCGGTCATTAAGAATCACCTTGCGATCCGCTGACAGCAGATCCATGGCAATCTCGGTTCCCACCAGACCAGCACCCACCACCAGCACTTTCTTTGCTTTAGCCAGCTGCTCATGAGCATTGTCGTATTCCTGCAGACTATTGAGGGTAATCATATGATCAACCCCGTCGCCTTCAATTGGCAGTTTAAAAGGGCTGGCTCCGGTGGCGAGCACCAACTTGTCGTAACTGATGGTTCGAGTCGCTGTGACCAGACACTTCTCTTCCCGCAGAATCTGCTCAACCCGGGTATGAGTCAGCAGAGTGATATTCTGCTCGCTGGCAAAGTCTGCCGCTGACTGCTTCACCAGATCACTGGCCCGCTGTTGTTTGCTGAACACGTGACTCAAGTCAGGCTTGGAATAATCATCACCACTGTCAGCGGTGACCACCGTGACAGGAACAGCCCGATCCTGACGGCGAATCATGCGCACCAGCTGGTAGGCAGCAAAGCCGCTGCCTACGATAACAACGCCCTTTTCTGTTGGCTCCATGCTCATGCTGCCGCCTCGTTTTTCACAGCTTCGAATACCTGTTTACCCAGCCCGCAATCAGGGCAAAGGAAGTAATCCGGAACTTCAGACCAGGGTGTTCCGGGGGCAACACCCTGATTTACCTCTCCCTGTTCCGGATCATAAATCCACTGGCAGACGGTGCAGAGCATGGATGACATATCGTCGGTTGAGCTACAGCTTTGTTCCTGCTTCTGAGCAGCTGGCTGCTGGATTGATTCTGTGCGGGTTTCAGGTGTGCAGGTGCTTACTTCTGCAGCATCTGTTTTTTCACAGCATGACTGCTTAGCCTCAATCGCTGGCGACATTTCGGTAGGAAAAACCGCTTCAGACGACAGATCCCTAATAGCCCAAAGTCGTGCAACCTTGCGACCATGGGCACGGCATTCAGCAATAGCCTTGCCGTCCGGTTTCCACTTGCTCTTCAAACCTTCAGCGGTTTCAAAACCGGCATCGGTCAGGCGGGTATGAATACGGTCAACCGCACCACCATTCCAGCCGTAGCTACCAAAAGCACCGGCTTTCTTGTTTTTGAAACGCAGACCGGTGATCTCTTCCAGCATGCCTGCCACTTTCGGCATCATGACATTATTCATAGTGGATGAACCCACCAGCACACCTTTGGATCGGAATACGTTGGCCAGAATTTCGTTCTTGTCATGACGGGAAACGTTAAACACCTTCACCCCGACTTTTGAGTCCACTTCATGAATACCCTGTGCAATGGCGTCAGCCATCATGCGGGTGTTGTTGGACATGGAGTCGTAGAAGATGGTGATGCGGTCTTCCTGGTAGTCGTCAGCCCATTCCAGATACTTTTCAATGATCTGAATCGGGTTGTCACGCCATACAATACCGTGAGACGTCGCGATCATATCCACCGGCAGATTGAAGCTGAGCACTTCCTTGATCTTGGCAATCACCAGATTGCTGAACGGTGTCAGAATATTTGAGTAGTAACGCAGGCACTGCTCCATCAATTCAGTCTGGTCCACCTCATCGTTGAACAGGCGCTCATCACAATAGTGCTGACCAAACGCATCGTTACTGAACAGCACCGCATCGCCGGTCATATAGGTCATCATGCTGTCAGGCCAGTGCAACATAGGCGCTTCAACAAACACCAACTGTTTGCCGTTACCAATGTCCAGGCTGTCACCGGTTTTTACGGTTCTGAAATTCCAGTCTGGCTGATGATGATGACCGACAATGGAATCAATAGCATTTTCAGTGCAGTAAATCGGCGTACCGGGGATCTTTGCCAGCAGTGCTGCCATGGCGCCCGAGTGGTCTTCTTCTGCATGGTTGACTACGATGTAGTTGATGTCGTTCAGATCAATTTCCTGTTCCAGGTTCTGAACAAACTCGTGGCTGAACTTGCTGTCGACGGTATCAATCAGCACGTTCTTTTCTTCACGAATCAGGTAACTGTTATAGCTGGTGCCTTTATCGGTTTTGTATTCGGTGCCGTGGAAGTCACGGATTTCCCAGTCACGTTGGCCAACCCAATGAATGTTGTTTTTAATATGAATGGACATAATAGTGGCTCCGCTCGAAAGCATTAGAAATCAGAATATGTTTTCTATATTGCAGGCAGCGTGCCAACTTTTATCTTGTTGATTTTGTTGATATTTTTAGTTTATAGGTGTCATAATGACAAACACTAAACACAGTCAATAAGACAGCACACTGTTAATATGACTATTTTGTATGCCGTGATAACGAAGTAATCGGAAGCTATGCAGCCCTCTCTCAGCTATAAAGATCTCACTCAACTGGCACTGGATCTGACCAGTGAAATTTCCAGCAGCGACCGGTTTGAACGACTACTGACCACCGTTCGTAACCTGTTGAATTGTGATGCTTCCGCCCTGCTGGTCTATCAGCAACAGAAGTTTCTGCCTCTGGCCATTAATGGCCTGACCGCTGATGTCCGTGGACGACACTTTGCTATTAATGAACACCCAAGACTGGAAGCCATTGCCCGTGCTGGCGACATTGTTCGTTTTCCGGCCGACAGTGACTTGCCTGACCCTTATGACAGCCTGATTGAGTCCCATGAAGGTGAACTGAAGGTACACGCCTGTATTGGTTTACCGTTGATTGCCAATGAACGGTTGATCGGGGCACTGACCATCGATGGTTTTGACCCACATCTGTTCGACAGCTTCAGTAATGATGATCTCAGGATGGTCAGTGCTCTGGCCTCTGCCTCGCTGAACAATGCCTTGATGATGGTTCGACTGGAAAAGCTGGCAGCGGGAAACAGTCCTGAGGCCAGTGAAACAAATAAGTCTGGCAACTCAATGGAGATGGTCGGTGAATCATCCGCCATGAATACGCTAAAAAAAGAGATCAGTGTGGTAGCCACCACAGACATGACAGCACTGATTCTGGGGGAAACCGGCACAGGTAAAGAGCTGGTTGCAGCCAACATTCATCACTTTTCTACTCGAGCTAGCCAGCCGATGGTTTATCTGAACTGTGCTGCTCTGCCAGAATCCGTGGCTGAAAGCGAGCTGTTTGGTCATGTTAAAGGCGCATTCACTGGCGCTATCAGTAACCGAAAGGGGAAATTTGAGCTGGCGGACAAAGGCACATTGTTTCTTGATGAAGTCGGTGAACTGTCACTGTCATTGCAGTCCAAGTTACTAAGAGTGTTGCAATACGGTGATCTGCAACGAGTGGGCGACGATAGAAGCCTTAAGGTAAATACCCGCATTGTTGCTGCTACCAACCGTGACCTGAAACAGGAAGTGATGGACGGTCATTTCAGAGCAGACCTTTACCATCGTCTCAGTGTCTTTCCTGTTCATGTACCACCACTGCGAGAAAGGGAGCAGGATGTACTACTACTGTCTGGTTTCTTTATTGAAAAGAGCCGGGGACAACTGGGGCTTGAGCATCTCAGTCTGGATTCCGGCTGCCAGAACCTGCTTCTTTCTTATTCCTGGCCTGGTAACGTTCGTGAGCTGGAACACGCTATTCACAGGGCCGCGATTCTCGCGAAAGCGGAGTGTACCGATAAATATCTGACTATTCTGCCTCGACACTTCGCGCTTAATCTGACGGATACCGTTGACCAGCCAGCAGCTTCAGCCTCTCACCCTCATAGAATGCAGCCGGTGAAAACAATGCCTGGCGAAGATCTGAAAACAGCAACAGACGAATTTCAACGACACCTGATCAAACAAACCCTTGAAGAGCATCAGGGTAACTGGGCAGCTACCGCACGTGCTTTAGGCATTGACGCTGGAAACCTGCACAGGCTGGGAAAGCGGCTGGCCATTAAATCATAACGGTCATCATGACAAGCAGGGGCGGTTCCTTAAGGAACCTATGACTTTTTGAGCATAAGAAAAAAGAGTTATTACAAAGTTTGAGTTATTGCAAAGCTTGAGTGATCGCATCAACACTAGTCTTTGGATTATGGTAATCCAGCGGAATTCCTATGTATTGCCCGTTAGCCTGCAACACCAGTGAAGGAAAGCCTCTAATAGGCAACTGTCGCACAGTATCCAGTTCAGTCATAAAAGCCTGATTCAGCTCAGCCGACGATAGTCGATCGATAAAAAGCGTTTTATCGATACCAACACTGACAGCAGCATCAATGAGTGTATCGTGATCGGATGGGTTCTTTGCCTGTAAATAATAAGCCTGTTGAAGCGCAAATATCATTTGTTGTTCGACACCAAACTCCCTGGCGATCAAACAGGCTCGACAGGCTGGATAGGTTGAACGCCTTGGCTGGCACTCTTGCCAGAAAGCATGATTAAACTCAGTACCCAGTTGCTCTTCTATCTTATGCCATGTCTTGGCTAAAAACTGCTGCATGTCTTCAGGCATAGGTACATCGGAATCAGGCGCTAAACCACCCAATTGATACTCTATCGTCAGCTCAGGAATCTGTTCTGCTAATTGCTCTTTTAACGCAAGCCAGGTAGGCCTGTAGCCCCAGCACCAGCTGCACATAGGATCATAGACATAAATCAATCGTGCGGAATTTGTCATCATTATAATCTCTTAAACTGAGCATACTAACTTGCCTGCTACCGCTTTGCAGAGCTCCTGGCATCAAATGTTAGACATCGTCGTCTGATCACAGAATAATGCCATATATCGTCAAAAAACGCCTGAATGGTTATAACCTCTCTGTGACTGCCACTTTTGACTTGGTACTATTCTCAGTACCGCTAAAAACAAAAACATCAGGCTCAGGGAGTAGCCATGAACACCAAAACCAGACTGCCGGCCTTTCTCTGTTTGCTGGCCACTGCTGTAGTCAGTCTGGCGGGCTGGGTTGGTATGCAGGTCAGTTATACCGAGCTGCGCAAGAACGCCCTCAACGAACTGTTTCGCTATCGAACCTCTATTCAATACCTTCTAGAGCAGTATCAGCCTCTGCCCGAAATCATGGCCGGCAATCCACGGCTGGTCGAAGGCCTTCAGAATGCGGGGCAGCAGCAGGATATCAATATCTACCTTGAACAAATGGCAGAGGCTTCCGAGGCCTCTGTTATTTATCTTATGGATGCTCAAGGTAATACCATTGCTGCCAGCAACTGGCAGTCGCCAGTCAACTTTCTCGGTAAAAACTTCAGCTTCCGCCCCTATTTCAGACAAGCCATTATGGAAGGCAGTGGTCACTATTTTGCACTGGGCACCACCTCCAAGACACGGGGTTATTACTTTTCACGACGAATTGATATCAATGGCCTGCCTGCAGGGGTACTGGTCGTAAAACTGGATATGGACGGCATAGAGGAAGCCTGGGAAAGTCCATGGGAACGCCATGAGGCGGCCTTTGTCGTTACTGATAATAACGGTGTCGTATTTATCAGCACTCGCCCCAAATGGCGCTTCCATACCCTTGAAGCTCTATCAGATCAGCAAGAGCAACAACTGGCTCTGGAACGCCGCTACGATAACCTCTCTCTGAAACCACTGACGTTTCTTGCAGAAGAGCTGCCTTACAGTCTGCAAGGGAGTAACAGTCAGATTCGACAGGTGGGCCTGCCAAAGTATCTTCCGAGACAATTTCTGGTTCAGCGTGTGGCAATGCCGGAAGCGGACTGGCAGCTCTATCTGTTTATTCGTACAACATCGGTTTATTCAGCAACATTGATGGCGGCGATGATTACCGCAACGGTAATAATACTCGCACTGTTTGGCTGGCTGTATCTCAGAGAACGCCGGCGCCGTTATCAGGCCATGAAAAAAGCCAGAGATACCCTTGATCGAACCGTTCAAAAGCGCACACAGGAATTAAACTCTGCTAATCACCAGCTGGTTCAGGCAGCGAAGCTGGCTGTGCTGGGGCAAATGTCGGCAGGCATCAACCACGAGCTCAACCAGCCCCTGACGGCCATTCGCAGCTATACCGAAAATGCCATGGCATTCATCGAACGGGAGCGCACTGACATCGCTCACCAGAACATGAGTGAAGTGCTGGAACTGACTGATCATATGAGCAGTATTGTTCGTCAATTAAAGGTATTTGCCCGAAAAAGTGAAGCGAGTGGCGAGCCTGTTGACTTGCAAACTGCACTGACGGCGGCATTAAAAATTGTTGGCCCGAGTCTAAACAACAGCAATGTCATACTTCATCACGAGAGGGCAAATGTTGATCCGATTATTGTCAGTGCCGACCTTGTACGACTGGAGCAAGTTATTGTTAATCTGCTGTCCAACGCCATAGATGCGGCAAAAGGTCGAGAGCCGGGGATTATCTGGATAAGGTTGAGGCAAAAAGACAGCCATGCTGAATTACAGGTGATTGATAACGGCAGCGGCTTGCCAAAAGGCAACGCCGAGCAGGTTTTTGAACCTTTCTTTACTACTCGCTCTATTGATCAGGGGCTTGGGTTAGGCCTTTCCATCAGCCGCCATATTATTGAATCCCTTAACGGTTCGATTCAGGCCAATAATACTCTGGAGGGGGGCGCCTGCTTCACTGTTTGCCTGCCACTTCTGGAGTCTACCCGCTCAGCAGTTACCCAACGGGATGAGAAAAAATCACAGGAGTGTTATGAAGAATAATACCTCAGCCAATGCCATTAAAGTCATTGCCGTCGACGATGATAAAGCCATTCTCAACAGCTTGAGTCAGACCTTTGAGCTGGCTGACCTGCCCTGCCAGCCTTTCGCCAGTGCCAACCAGGCACTGGAGCATATTGAACAAAGCTATATCAGAAGCTATACAGGCGTCATTGTTACCGATATCAATATGTCGCCTATGGATGGCCTTGAGCTGATGGCTCAGGTTCACGCTATTGACGCGGATATTCCGGTAATCCTGATAACCGGCCATGGTGATGTATCCACCGCGGTTAATGCCATGCGTGACGGCGCTTATGACTTTATCGAAAAGCCCTTCACCAATAAGCATCTGGTTTCTGTTGTTCAGCGGGCACTGGAACGCCGACGTTTGATTCAGGAAAATCGTCAGCTCAGGGTTGAGCTGGAAGCTCAGTCTGCTCCTGGCCCCCGTATTCTTGGCAATACACCCGGTATACGACAACTTAGAAACCAGATTCATCAGGTACTGGACACTCCGGCAGATATCCTGATTCATGGTGAAACAGGCACTGGCAAAGAGTTGGTTGCACGTTCATTGCATGAACTGAGTTCGCGTCGAAGTCACCCCTTTGTTGCTATTAACTGTGGTGCCGTACCGGAAAACCTGATTGAGTCAGAACTCTTTGGCCATGTTGCCGGAGCCTTTACCGGCGCTGAAAAAAAACGGGTCGGTAAATTTGAGCACGCAAACAAAGGCACACTCTTTCTTGATGAAATAGAAAGCATGCCCATGTCACTGCAGGTAAAAATCTTACGCGTTTTGGAGGAACGCGCCGTCGAACCACTGGGCACTAACAGTCTGGTTCCACTGGATATTCGAATTATTGCCGCCACCAAAACTGACCTGTTGGAACTGACCGATCAAGGCGAATTTCGTCAGGATCTTTATTACCGATTGAATCTGGTGACCCTGAATATTCCACCACTGAGAGACCGACTGAAAGACGTTCCCTTACTGTTCGAACACTTTGCCCTGATTGCCGCTGCCCGCTATCAACGTACCTATGAGCCACCCAGTGCTCAACTGATGGACTCACTGCTTCAGCATCACTGGCCCGGAAACGTGCGGGAGCTTCGTAACACTGCGGAAAGACATGTCATTACTGGCGGTATGAGCAGTTTTGTCAGTCAGTCAAAGGACGCAAATCAGGAGATACAGGCTCGAAATTCTTTACCGGAACGTATCGATCAGTTTGAACGCATGATTATCGAACAGACTCTAAAGGACCAGCATGGTCGTATAAAAGATACTATGGTTGATTTAGGCATCGCCCGAAAAACCCTTTACGACAAAATGAAGAAGCATGGCCTGGAGAAAGATCTGTTCAAGCAGAACTAAGCCTTACCAATAACGTGTCATTCTGAACACATCGGAAAACATTAAATGGGTGAACCCTCACCCATTTAACAACCCGCCAAAACCCACAAAACAACCCTATCTAATTGTTAGATATATGTTTTTGACCAATATTAAAAAGTTGGCAAAGCATTTGCTTTTATTCACCCACCAATAAAAAAAATCACAACCACAATAAGAGCAATAAATATGAAATTTGTTAAAAGCCTGCTGACTGCTGCTGTTGCCTGTGCAGCCCTGACCTCTCCGGTTACTCAAGCTGCCCCGATCGAAATCAAGTTTGCCCACGTTGTGGCGGAAAATACCCCTAAGGGTAAGATGGCCATCCGCTTTGAAGAGCTGGTTGAGCAGCGTCTGCCTGGTCAGGTAGACGTCAAGGTTTACCCAAACTCTCAGTTGTTTGGTGACAACAAGGTACTGGAAGCCATGCTGCTGGGCGATGTACAGCTGGCGGCACCTTCCCTGTCCAAGTTCCAGAAGTACACCAAACAGCTGCAGCTATTTGACCTGCCATTCCTGTTTGAAGACATGGCAGCCGTTGAACGCTTTCAGCAGAGTGAAGTGGGTCAGAACATGCTGAAGTCCGTGGAAAAGAAAGGCCTGGTGGGTATGGGTTATATCCATAACGGCATGAAGCAGCTGTCCGCCTATGAGCCTCTGAAACTGCCATCCGACGCCAAAGGCAAGAAGTTCCGTATCCAGACCTCCGATATTCTGGCCGCTCAGTTTGCACAGGTGGGTGGTATTCCACTCAAAAAGCCTTTCTCTGAAGTATTTACCCTGCTGCAAACCAAAGCAGTAGACGGTACCGAAAACCCATGGTCCAACATCTACTCCAAGAAGTTCCATGAAGTTCAGCCTTTCATCACTGAATCCAACCATGGTCTGCTGGACTACATGGTCGTTACTTCCAAGGAATTCCTGATGGGCCTGCCTGCAGATATCCGTCCGGTTGTAGAACAGTCTCTGAAAGAAGCCATTGCTTACGGTAACAAAGTCGCTGCTGAAAAGACTCTGTCTGATCGTCAAGCCGTTATCGATTCCGGCCGCACCCAGGTTATTGCCATCAGCGCTGAAGAGCGTGCGCAGTGGGTTAAAGCGATGAAGCCAGTTTGGAAGCAATTTGAAGGTCAGGTTGGTAAGGATCTGATTCAGGCTGCTCTGGATTCCAACAAACAGTAATCCCACCTTTCTCATCATTGATCGCTGTCCGGGTGCATACACCCGGGCAGCATATTGCCCACAGAAAAAGAACAAGACAGGTCTCACCCATGCAGTTGCGCCTTCTTAATGCTGACCGTTGGCTAAAGGCTCTTCACTGGCTGGAGGAAGCGATACTCCGCACGCTTCTTGTCGCCATAACACTTCTGGTTTTTTTTGAAACCGTTCTCCGCTTTGGCTTTAACACGGGTCTGCTCTGGGCACAGGAAGTCACCCTCTATATGGCAGCCTGGTTTGTACTCTTTGGTGCCTCATGGGGTATACGTACCGGTGCTCATATCGGTGTTGATGCCTTCGTTAAGCTGTTACCAGAAACACCTCGTCGTATAGCTGGCATGATCGCCGTAGCGATGGGACTGGTTTATTCCGGCCTGTTTGTTTACGGCAGCTGGATTTATGTCAGCAAGATCAAAATGATCGGCATCGAAATGGAAGATGTTCCCATGCCTAAGTGGATTGCCCTGTCCATTCTGGTGATTGGCTTTTCTCTGCTGGCTGTGCGCCTGCTGGTGCTTATGAAACAACTGATTACCGGTGAAGCTGATGGCTTCCACCACGCTGATGAAGCCAAGGATAGTATGAAGCTGGCTGAAGAAATTTATAAAGAACAAACTGAAAGCATTCAAAAAACAAGCAATGATGTGAACCAGAATGGAGGTGCACGCTAATGGCTACGGCAACTCTGTTTATTCTATTGTTCCTGTGCATGTTTCTGGGCCTGCCCATCGCCATATCCTTGGGCCTTTCCAGTATCGTTACCATTCTGGCCTTTTCCAGTGACTCACTGGCATCTGTCGCCCTGAAGATGTTTGAGGCTACCTCCGAACATTACACGCTACTGGCCATTCCTTTCTTTATTCTGTCGTCGGCCTTCCTGTCGACCGGTGGTGTTGCACGACGTCTGATTGATTTTGCCATTGCCTGCGTCGGTCATATCCGTGGTGGTCTGGCGATGGCATCGGTTATGGCCTGCATGATGTTCGCAGCGGTTTCCGGCTCGTCTCCAGCAACCGTAGCCGCCATCGGCAGTATCGTTATTGCCGGCATGGTGCGTTCCGGTTATCCACAGTCGTTTGCAGCGGGTGTTATTGCCAATGCCGGTACTTTGGGTATTCTGATTCCGCCGTCTATCGTGATGCTGGTTTATGCGTCTGCTACCGAAGTGTCTGCTGCCCGTATGTTTATGGCCGGTATGATTCCCGGCCTGATGATGGGCGGTATTCTGATGGTGGCTATTTATATTGCCGCCCGCATCAAGAAGCTGCCTTCACAACCTTTCCCGGGAGCCAGACATCTTTTCAGCACAGCAGGTAAAGCCATGGGCGGCCTGATGTTGATCGTTATTGTGCTGGGCTCTATTTATGGCGGTATCGCCAGCCCTACCGAAGCAGCAGCTGTTGCAACCGTCTATGCCTGGTTGATTGCAGTGCTTGGTTATCGCGATATTGGTCCATTGAAAGGTGTAGCCTGGCGTAAAGACAGGGAATCACTGATTGTTGCCGGTCTGCGAAATACAGTTCAGATGTTGCTGGCACTGCCACAGTCTCTGACCAATAAGGAAACCAACAAGGTTGTAGGCGACGCGGTAAAAACCAGCCTGATGCTGTTGTTTATTATTGCCAACGCGTTCCTGTTTGCTCACGTTCTGACCACCGAACGTATTCCCCATGCCATTGCTGAAAGCATTGTCAGTATGGGTCTGCCACCCTGGGCCTTCCTGATCGTGGTGAACCTGCTGCTGCTGATGGCGGGTAACTTTATGGAACCTTCCGCCATTCTGCTGATTATGGCACCGATCCTGTTCCCGATTGCTACACAACTGGGTATAGATCCGATTCACCTCGGTATTATCATGGTGGTGAATATGGAGATTGGCATGCTAACGCCACCGGTGGGGTTAAATCTTTTTGTGACCGCGGGTATAACCGGTCAGAGTATGGGCTGGGTAATCAAGGCCTGTCTGCCATGGCTCAGCCTGCTGCTGCTGTTCCTGGGGTTGATTACTTATGTTCCGCAGATATCCCTGTTCCTGCCGGAATACATTGACTCATTAAGAGGTTATTAGTCAGGCACGGATAACTGAAATGTTCTCGGAGGCAGCCAGACTGGCTGCTTCTGAGCAATATCCTGTTTACTAATAGAGAGAATCAGGCGCAATCAGAAAGTGAATGGTTCATACATATTTCACGATAGGAGCGGGTCTCCAGTAACTCTTCTTTCAAGCCCAACTGGTTAGCCAGCGCATGTAAATCACGACGATAGCCATCCAGTTTCCCGACGTCATCGGTCATGACAGCCACTTCCGCAAACTCACCAATGCCTTCAAGCTGATCAATGGTTACATGGTATTCACCCAGAAAATAAATGCTGCGCACTTTCTGAACAGTCAGACTCTGTCGGTAATTCATGGTGGCCAGCATATTTTTGGCAATAGCGATATTATTGATTTCTACCGCTTCACAGCGATCCGGTCCTGGCCCTTTTACAATCCAGAGTTTGATGTCAGCTGGCTGCATTTCCCGAATAGAGAGAGATTTTTCCTGATTGGCCAGACCTGATTGCCCAGATTCAAAATACCAGTCTGACTCAATATTGTCTTCCAGCATTATTTCAGGCGCCATTGCCATCAAACGATCCCTGAATGACTCTAGTGACTCCAGTCGGAACTTCAACTCGACTTCATACTTTCCCTTGAAGTGCTCAAACATACTCACAACAATCCAGTGTGTTTTTTTATGAACCAAACAGACTACACAGGTGTTCTCTAAAAGAGAATCGTTATTCTTACGTGTTGACTGCCTGACAAAAATCCATAATAAATGAATATTTATCCTTACTGCGCCGTCCAACCCTGGTCTATTGTCCAACTGGATCCCGTCACACAGCCTGCTGCATCAGTGCAAAGATAAAGGGCCATTGCGGCAATCTCATCAGCCGACAGCAGTCTTTTAATGGCAGCATTTTTCAGCATGACATCACTGATCACCTGCTCTTCCGGAATATTCAATAACCTCGCCTGATCGGCTATCTGACTTTCTACTAATGGTGTCCGGACATAACCCGGGCAGATAGCGTTGGCCGTAATACCATGTTCCCCTCCTTCCAGCGCCAGTGTTTTAGTCAGACCAATCAAGCCATGCTTTGCCGTGATATAGGAAGATTTGTAGAGAGAAGCCACCAGCCCATGGACAGAAGCAATATTGATAATACGCCCCCACCCCTTGGCTTTCATGGCTGGCCAGACCGCCTGAGTCAGCACAAAAGGCGCAGTCACCATCACATCCTGCATTTTCTGCCAGGTTGCCAGTGGAAAGTCCTCAATAGCACAGACATGCTGGAAGCCAGCATTGTTCACCAGCACATCAATACCGGCACCAAAGTCTTTTACCAGCGCTCGGCAGGCTTTAAAGTCTGATAAATCGATGGTAGCTGTCTCGATACTCTTCGAATGAGTCAGCTCTGCTTCGGCAATGACATGCTGGTCCACAGCCAGTACCTTATAACCTGACTGGGCCAGCTGGATGGCAATGGCTTTACCAATACCACTGGCGGCACCTGTTACCAACGCAGTTCTCATCACTATTTCCTCTTCGCAAGGATTCATCTAATAGGCGACAGATGGCAACCAGGTCACCAGCTCCGGCCAGATTATGACCACCATTAACGCCAGTAACTGAAGACCGATAAACGGTACGACCCCTGCATAAATATGCTTCAGAGTAACTTCAGGTGGACAGACGCCTTTAAGATAGAACAGCGCAAACCCGACGGGAGGCGTAAGAAATGACGTCTGTAAGGCCAGCGCCACCAGTATGACAAACCAGAGCAGCTGCGGGTTATCCACAGAGCCAAAACCATTAATGGCAAGGTCCAGTCCTGACACCACCGGCGCCACCAGCGGCAAAATAATCAGCGTAATCTCGATCCAGTCGAGGAAGAAACCCAGGAAGAAAACCGCCAGCAGAATCAGGGCAATCACACCATAAGGCCCGAAAGGCAGGCTGGTCAGTGCAGATTCAATCAACTCATCACCACCCAGTTCTCTCAACACCAGAGCAAAGGCACTGGCTCCGATAAAAATGGCAAAGATATAGGCTGTCGTATTAAAGGTTTGCTCTAACGACTGTTGCAGTATTTTAAAATTAAAGTTGCCGTTTTTTATGGTCAGCAGCATCGCACCCAAAGCACCTATACCACTGGCTTCTGTAGGCGTAGCAATACCGACAAAAATTGAACCCAAGACCATGCCGATCAAGGCTACCGGTGGCAGAATGTTTTTCAGCAGATTAAAAACCAGACTCCAGTTGTATTCATCGGTCTGCTCCGGAATCGGCATTGTTTCTGGTTTGACTACGCCTTTAATCACAATAAACAAAACGTAGAACAGCGCCAGCATCAAGCCGGGGAAAACAGCCCCCATAAACAGATCACCCACGGACAAACCTAACTGGTCAGCCATGATCACCAGCATAATACTGGGAGGAATCAGAATACCGAGGGTACCGGCACTGGCAATAGTTCCGAGTGCCGTGGGCAGATGATATTTTTGCTGCTGCATGGCAGGTAGAGAAATCAGCGCAAGCAAAACCACCGAGGCACCAATAATGCCCGTGGATGCAGCGAGAATAATACCAATCAGGGTAACAGTAATCGCCAAACCACCATGAACCTTGCCCAGCAGCGCCTGAATAGACGACATCAGTTTTTCAGCCAGACCGGAATTGTCAAGCATGATGCCCATAAAGATAAACATGGGCAGAGCGACCAGTATCCAGTTATCCATGACATCATAGAGCCGATTAACTAGCAGCCCCAACGTCAGAAAATCCAGCCCGGTGATAGTATCGAGATAGATATCAGAGAAATAACCGATGCCGGCGAAAGCAATGGCTACACCACCCAACACCCAGGCCACCGGATAACCTGACATCAGCAACAGAATAAAACTGGCAAACATGGCCAGTACCAGAACCGTATTAGCGTCCATGCTGAACACCTCCCTTTCCACCTTCTCTTCCGGAGGAGACAAGGACATCGAGTTTTTTCAGCAATGAAGAGAACATCGCCAGAATCAGTAGCATCATACTGGCCGGAATGGCTGACTTGATCAGCCAGCGCATGGGCAGACCGGAAGGCGACGATGACGACTCATCAATTCGCCAGGCGTCGTAAGCAAAAGGAATACTGTGCCATAACAGTGTTGCCAGAAAAGGAAAAGCCAGCAGAAGAATACCCAGAATCTCAACAACGGCTTTTTTTCTTTCGGAAAAATGATGGTGAAGCAGGTCAACACGGATATGGTTGTTTTTTATCTGGGCGTAAGAAAGGCCGAACAGGAAACCAACAGCAAACAGGTGCCATTGCAACTCTTCCAGAGCAATCAGTCCGCTGGCAAAGCCCTTCCGTAGCACCACCTGAAGAATAATAATAAGAACCAGTAACAGATAACCCCAGCAAACTATTTTGCTGATACGTTCAATGCCACTATCAATAAGAGAAGACAGCCGCAGCATCCATCCGGCTGATGTATTCGTTTGCATATTTACGCCTCGCACTGCTTGAAAAAGCCAACCCGCATTAAGCGGGCTGGCGGGGCCATACCAAATTACTTGGTTTTGCGAGGCAGGAAGGCGTGCTGTTCCCAGAGGTCATAACCTGTACGGAACTTGGACAAATCACTCCAGACTTTATTAAACAGCGGATCTTCTGCAGAATACTCAACCGCTACTTCATTCCAGCTTGTTTCAAAGGCGGTCAGCATTTCCTGGTTCCAGTACATCTGCTTAACACCGTTCTTCTTCATGGCTTCCATTTCAGCGTACTGACTGGCTTCACCTTCAGCGATAGAGTCGGCCATGGAGGCTTTACAGGTGGTTTCAACAATCGCCTGTTGCTGGTTATCCATCTTCGCCCAGGTGTTCTTGTTGATCAGCAACTCAAAGACTGTGGCCTGCTGGTGCCAGCCTGGGAAGTAGTTGTACTTGACGATTTTCTGAAGCCCCAGTCGTTTATCAATGGCTGGCTGAGAGTACTCAGCACCATCGATAACACCTTTTTCCAAAGCGCCAAAGATTTCACCACCGGGCAGCTGAACCGTACCGGCACCCAGTTTTTCCAATACTGCGGCACCCAGACCAAAGTAGCGGATATTCATACCTTTCAGGTCGGATGGTTTATTGATCGGTTTCTTGTACCAGCCAGACGTCTCTGGGCTGATAATCGCGCAAGGCAATACCTTAACGTTATAACCGTTGGTGTCGTACATCTCCTGATACAGCTTCAAACCATTGCCATAGTACATCCAGGCCATATACTCGCCGGCTTCCGGGCCAAAAGGTACAGAAGAAAACAGCGAAGCAGCTTTCATCTTACCCTTCCAGTAGCCAGCGGTGGCGTAACCGGAGTTAACCTTGCCGGACGAAACAGCATCCAGAATCTGCAGAGGCGGCACCAGCTTGCCCGGCTCATAGATTTTCATTTTGATCTTGCCGCCACTGATCAGTTTCAGCTGATTTGACACCTTAACAATAGGTGTACCAAGTGCGGGAAGGCTGGAGTTAAAGGCAATGGGCGTCTTTAGAAGGATTTTATCGGCCTGGGCTGTTACAGCGGCCATGGGTAGTGTCATGGAGAGTGTTACTGCGCCAACAGCCAGCGCCAGAGATTTACGGCTGAACATTTGGATGATTCCCTGCTTTTTATTATTTTTTGACCCAGAAGAGTTTAGAAAACTCCTACATCCATCGGGTGTTTAAGTGTGCAGACACACGTAGTCGAATATTAAGTAGCTATATCTCCACCAATGGCGGGAATATAGCTTATGAATTCGTATGTCCGGGTACTTATCATGTGCAGAATCCATCTTACTGGATAAAAAGAGAACAGCGCAAAAAAATCACTGTTTTTTTCGACTATTATCTATTTCCTCCCTTAAAAGTCTCTATTTTCAGTTTCATCCTATAATTAAAGCCAGTTATCAAGGATGAACAAGCAACAATGGCTGTTGAATCAACCGGGTCAATTTCAGTAGCTTCGCAACCAACTCCTACCAGTACAGAGAAAGCTTGTTCAGAAGAAGGCATCACTGGCCATTCAAAAAGAAAAGTCACTAAATTCAGCCCTCTAAGTCTCATCAAGACTGCCTATCAACAGGCTCAGCCAAAACTGAAAGCACTTACCAGCAGAAAGGTTGAAATCATAGAGCCCCTGCCAAGGCAAACCGATGCCAGAGCTATTCTGCCAGACTACCAGGCAGGCAAAGTGAAGTCTGCCCCCTCTTTAACAGCCTTGACCCAGGGCAAGACACTCGGTGAAGGTGCTTTTGGTACTGTCTATCAGGCACAGGAATCCGTCGTTGAGAGCAAGCAGAGTCTGAGAGAAAAATTCAGATCAATGCTCAGAATCAAGTCAAAAATCAGCTCACCTCAGCAGTTAGGCAAGCACTATGTCGTTAAACGTCAAGCTTTGACGGGCACAGAGGCTGACAAGGCGGCTCAGATCAAGTCCATTTCCAGTGAAAACACTATTCAAAATATCGCACCGGGCGCCTTACCCGTCACAGCCTCAAAAGTCAGTGCTGATGGGAAGTTTCACGAGACAATGATGGAGCATGGTGGAGGCAGCCTGTCGAGCGTTATGGGTGAATTTACAGAAAGAGGCGATAGAAAAGAAGGCGCCCTTCCCGCCGAGCAAACAATAGATCTGAGCAGGCAACTGGTGAGTCAGTTGAGAGACATTCATGCAGCCGGTGTCATACACAGAGACATTAAGGCTGAAAATGTTCTGGTAAACAATCAGGGAAAGGCAGCACTGGTCGATTATGGTAACGCTGCACACACCACCAATGAAGACCCTTCCACAGCCCGGTTACGCGGAACTGCCGGGTCAGCTATTTATATGGCACCCGAAATGATTGAGGGAAAAAAGTACGGTCAGAAAGCGGATGTCTGGTCTATGGGAATGCTGCTGGCTGAAATGGCCACCGGAAAAGAACCACCGGTACCAGATATGAAAGTTAACCCTGATGGTAAAACACTGAAGAAGATCTCTGTTAATGAAAAAAATCTGGCTCGCTTTAAACTGCTTGTCAGCAAAAACAGAAATTTATCCCCGGAATTTAAGAGCCTTATTAAAGGGATGCTGGAAAGAGATCCTGACAAGCGCTTATCAGCAAAGCAGGCAGCTGCCCATCCTTACTTTTCCGGCACAGATACCAAAACCATGAGTAGCGTCCAGTTACAGAGTAAACATAACCAGCTTTACTCTCAACTGGCAAAAGCAGAACAGGCTCTTTTTGAAGCCAGAAAGTCCGGTGCAGACATCAGTGCTCTCAGGGAGTCCGTGACTTCTCTTGGTAATCAAATGAAAGAATTACAAACATTGATAAATACGAAGAATATTGAAAGTCAGATAAACACACTGGACAACAGAAAAGATCAGATTGAAGAAAGGCTGTTTGAACTCAGGCAACAAAGGCAGACTAGAAGCGTGAAGAAAGAGATTAAAACTCTTGATCAACAGCTACCAAGAATCGAACTGAATATTACAGCTCTGCAAAGCGAACTCCAGACCCCTGAACAGAAAAAGTAAAACAATTGTAGGTCGTGAGTATCTCCCCATGATCAATGGTTGTTCACAATTGTGTTTCTGCTCTGCCTCTGGCTTGGGCACTGACCGTCTACCTTCCGGATTGGGTTCGCAGTTTTGATGACCAGCGTTACCTGGATTCCGATGGATAACCCCATGCAATAACTAACATACCCGTCAGAACCACTGAGATAAACCGGGTCTCTGGAAACCATTTCTAAAACTTAACCGCTGCTTGGCCTTAAGCTCCGTGCACACTTATCGATCAGGACATTCAGCAAAGCTGTAACCAGTATCAGAAGCATTGCCCTGTCCAGCCTGAACTCTTCAAACGCAGAATCGATATAAAAACCCAGTGTTGGTATACCTAAAATACCCAGAATGGCACTTTCCCTCTGAATCACTTCCCAGCGATAAAGCAGCAACGCCATAAACTGCCGGTAGATTCTTGGCAGCACCTCATAGCAATAGAGCAGCATTCCAGAAGGTCTGTCTTCCCGAAAAGCCAATTGATCAACAAAACGGCCGGATAAATGCGCAAGAATAGCGGCATTATGAATAGACAACGCCAGCATACCGGGAAGCATTGACGGCCCCAGAACAATGACACCGATAAAAGCCAAAAGGTATTCAGGTGTCGTTCGCAGCATAACCAGTAAACTGTGCCCAACAATACGACCGTTACCACAAAACAGTTTTGATCTTAACGGAATTAAAAGCACAGCAAACAATAGTGTCATGGCCAATGATAACTGTGTCAGTATCATGGTATTAGCAATACCTGGGCCGATTTGCTTACTGAACAACAACCTGAACCAGTCTGACAAACTTCCAGTACTGTATTTCAGGGGTGCGGGGACAATATCAACGGTGAAAAACTGCCAGATCATTGACCACTGAATATCAGCAACCGGTGGCAACCAGACAAATGAAAGCAGAACGTAAAGAGGTATCAGCTGCTTTATTAACCATAGTCGTGTAGAGCCTATGATCAGAAACAGCGCATACAGCATGGCAACGGCCTGACTGTACTCCCCCTGACTGAACAAACTTTCCAGATGAAAACCGACGGTTGGCAAACCGACAAATCCGAGAACCACACTGGAACGAATACCGCACTCAAAGCGATACGCCGAATAATCAACCATTCTTCGCCAGGCCAACGGCAACGTTGTATAGAAGAACACCACAAAGCGGCTCCCTGTAAGAGCATCCCGTGGTTTGTGGTCAGATTCTTCGAAGATCTCACCGAATACCTTGGCAAAGGTTCCAGCATAGGGAATAGCCAGCGCCAAGAGCCCGGTTAAGGAGGTCAGCCCTGTAAGCTGGATAAAAATCAGTGCCCAGAAGAGTTCATGTATGGCTCGAATAAAGGCTGCAAAACCACGAACCCAGGCATTACCGTAGCCAAGAGCCAGTACAAAACCCGCGACAGCACCTATGACTACACCTTGAAAAGCAAAACTAAGCGTTGTTGTCAGAACAGACAACAACTGCCAACCATCAATCACCTCTGGCGTCACTATCGCTATACCAAGCCGGGACAGCTCAGGCCAGAAATCAGGAAAGGACAGTTCAAGGTCGGCAAGAGGCAGGCAAAGCATTGCCAGAAGTATTAGCAGCAGAGAATTTCTGCGCAAAATAGCGGCTTCAGTCTTCATTATCGGCCGAATATAGAGCGGTGATCTGCTCGCTTGAGATTGTTTCAGCGGATTGATCAATCATTATCTGGCCATCTTTCAGACCAATAATACGAGTAGCGAATGCCAGTGCAAGCTCGATATCGTGCAGAGCAACAATACAGGTGTCGTGCTTTTCCGAAATCAGCCTCATCAGCTCTTTAGCCTGATATTCATCCACAGCAGAGACCGGCTCATCACCAAGAAACAGGGATTGTCCTGAAGCCATGGCCCGGGCCAGTCCTACCCGCTGCATTTGTCCGCCAGATAACTGTGACACCGGTTTAGACAGGTATTCTGAAAGTCCCAGCAGCATCAGAATATCACGAACATCAGCGATAGCTTTCTTCTGGGGAAAAACAAGGTTCAACAGGTTATAGAACAGTGAGTATTGCCCCAGGCTGCCTGCATAGGTGTTATGGAAGGTGCTGAGCATTGGCACAAGCCCGGGGTCTTGAGGACACCAGGCAATGATATCAGGCGACAAGCTTCGAAGATGGCGCAACAGTGTCGACTTTCCCGAACCACTTTGACCAATCAGGGCGATTTTTTCGCCCTGATTGACCGTCAAATCGAACGGCTGAAGAACCTGATGATCACCATAACCCAAAGACTCATTTTCCAGCCTGAATAAGGGCTGACAGGTCTTTGTCACAGTATCAGTCCAGCAAACCGATCTTGCGTGCTGTGTCTTCTATTGGTTGATAGAAGCTGTTCTCTGCCTCAACAAATGACTGTCGCGGGAACGCTTTCAGAAGCTCTGGCTGTTCAATATTCAACAATGCAGTCTGCACTTTCTGCTGAAAACCGGCACCGAAACGCTTGTCGACATCGCCACGAATACTCCACTGATAGTCGGGATATTCAGGAGTAGACCAGATCACCTCAACCTTGCTGGTATCGATTTTCCCTTCTGCCAGTTCGCGCTCCCAAACCTTGTAGTTCACCGCGCCGACTTCATAGGCGCCGGACTGTACCAGACTGATTGTACGACTGTGATCGCCGGAAAAACCAACACGTTTGAAAGCATCTTTCGGCGCTGCATTCAAGTGTTCACGAATATAGAACTCCGGCATCAGTCGACCTGAAGTAGAGCCTTTGGAGCCGAAGGTAAAGCTGCTGCCAGCAATATCTTCCGGGAAGGCTTTGGAAGCGCTGAAGCCGGTTTTGGCATTCGCAATCAGATACGTTTTAAAGAACTGGTCTTCGTAACCCTGAGCAAGCGCTTTGGAGCCTGGCACCAACAACCTGGCACGGACACCGGACAGACCACCAAACCAGGCCAGTTGCACCTGATTGTTTCTAAAGGCTGAAATGGCAGCAGCATAGCTTTTAACCGGAATGTAGTTAACTTCTACGCCCAGCTCCTTTTCGAGATAATCAGCAACCTTGCCAAAGCGTTCCTGCAGACGGGTTTCATCCTGATCGGGAATGGCGGTAAAGGTAAAAGTTTCCTGTGCCTGAAGAGCAGATACAAAAAACATGGACAGCAAGGCAACAGCCTTGCCAGTAGTAGATAGCAGACGTTTCAAAGGTATGTCCTTATTAGGTTCAATAGCTAATAGAAGGATTTATAGGGTGCCGTCATGGCGGTGCAGATCATACGGAGATTTGTGCGGGGATAAAAGCCCTTCTTAGCCTATCCCCTTTCAAATACAGTGAATCACAGCGAGTAGAGATAAATCAGTCAATATTGCCTGAAACTACATCGTCATACTGAGCAGCGTAAAGGCTATCAGCGTGGTTATCCCCATAGTCAGTCTGTCAGCGGCATTAGTTCCCAGATTTCCTGCGGTGAAATCCTGCAAGGAAAGAGAGTAACTGTCACCAGCTGATGATGTGTATCGCATCAGACACCATTGCTGAGGATAAAAACTGTTGTCCTGCCACTCTTGCGGGTGTGGGATATCAAAGCACTGTCGGCTATTTGCTGGCAGCTGCTTCATGAAATCAACAGAGATGATTGGCCCCTGAAAAGCCAGGTTACCAGCAAAAGCACCATATGAATAAACCTGAGTAAACGCCCCTGCATTAGCTGGTAGTTTGGTAGCTTCAAACATACTCGCTCCTGCCCAGGGGGCCAGGCTTTGCTCATCAGGTTGACTGAATCCTGTCGGCAAAAACTGGCTGGCAACTGGAGTGAGGGCAGACTGCTTAAGGTCACAATCAATAAACATCGGGGTGCAGGTTCCTGCAGCAATTGCCTTTATCTCGGAAATGGATTGCTGATGGAAATACACAGCGACCTGATTAACCGAAGGTAAAAGCGGTAAATTCCCTCTGGGACTCCAGATCAGTTGAATAGTCTTTACCGGAAAGCCTTCAAGCTCGCTAAAGCTATAGAATTGCCGAAAGCCTCCCGAGCAGCTTTCTGTATCCATAGGGTTACAAGTCTGTTGATCGGTATTCTGCTCAGGGAACACAGGCCCAGCCACTTCATGGGGAATGCTGAAGAACAGTCTTGATGACGCTTTATTCAGCTGGCCGGAATAGGTAAAACTGGCAGAGATTTCAGGAATATCGGTCGGTTGTTGAAATGGAAAAAAATTCTCTTCCAGGTTACCGATAAGAATACTGACCGGATCAGTCCTCTTGGTCCGCTCGGAACCTTTTGCATCAGCAGTTAAATGGTTTAAGAAGAGCACCATGCCAAGAACAGCTGGCATAATCAGCTGTCTGCCAAACTTCCACTCAGACATATTTACCTCACGAAGAAAGTTGCGGGTAATAGAAAATGTTAGCTTCTATTTTCTTTTCTGCCTGTTAGTTTTCAACTTTCTAACTAGAAGTTATATCGATACTTTCTTAGCAACGAGAACCACAATCAAACAAATGGTAAAAAATAACTCACCTTTAATTTGGAGAACACTCTAACCTTTTTAGCTAAAAAAGTAGTCTATTACGACATTCGTTATACATTGCAATTAAAAATCAGAATGAAACTAATAGCTTTCATTAATGTCGAAGAAAAACCACAATCAAAAAAATATAAATTTAAGTGAGTATTATAAAAATGCTTTTTCACCTGAAATCTAAAAAAAAACTATTAGCACTGTTATACATATTTTCTCTGACTTACACACTTCCATCTTCTGCAAACAATATTTCTGACTCAATAGATCATACTGAAAACAGACCATATGCCTCAGCTGAAGACTGGTCTGAAAAACATCAATGTAGAAGTCGTAATTCTGTTACTATCAACGATTATAACATTTCAAAATCCTTTACTTACAGCTCTCCTTATTTAGAATCAGGGAATTCGTACAAGCTAATTAAAAGCCTACATTCTTATATTTTCCCTACTCCAACTTATTCCTTTTTGCTTGATTACCTTCAATCGTTCATGCTCAAAACGATTCATAATAGCTTCATCATGCATAGTATGAAGGCAACTTGCCAGAAATATCATTTCCCTATAGCTACCAACACATCGATCACTTTCATATTTTATGAGAATGAATTGGTAAGTGATTTCTACTTTTTACTGGCAGGGGCTGACTTGATGATTATTGATAAACGACTACCCTGCAGCTCGATAGCCATTATTGACTTTGCAGCCACTGTAAGTGAACTCACATTAGAGTTTTCGAATAAAACGAATAACATCTCAGTTACTAAAGATAGCATCCTGAATCTCCTAACCGATTATTCCAGGGCAGGTGAGATTGACATAGACTCATTGTCATATCTACTCAACACTGAATAATCATTCAACTGTGATTCAAAAGTAAAAACAATATATTCAGACTGTTCTAATCATTGGCATTTTTTCAAAGGAATATAAAGTGTTTAAAGATAAAATATTATTCAGCATTTTATTAATTTCTCAATCTGCAATCAGTCATGCATCGTCCAGTTACTCCTGCCCGAATGGAAATGCTATTCGACCAATCATCTCTACTGATGAGCACTCATATTACTGGCAAAGTGACCTGGTTGACGGAATGCCAAGCCACTGGAAATATCTTCAATCAGATAAATTAGGTGGCACTCCACCTTTGAAAGGACAAGGTATTATAGTTTTTTCAACAGCAATAATAACTAAGCGTATTATTTATGGCTCAAAAAGCGAATTCGAACAATATCAACTCCAGTGTGAATATAAATACAGTACCCATTCTGGAACAAAAACCATCTCTTTATCTCCACAGGCCCCCTCTTTAGTTGATTACGAAAGATATGAAATTGATAAACAAATAGAAGACAAGGAATATAGACTCGATCTATTAGAGGAAGCTAAAATAAATTTTCTTCGATCTAGACCAACTTCTCATTCAGAGAGAGAATATCAACGTAAAAAGCTGCAAGAAAAAAGAGTTTACGCTACTGAAAGCAAAACTTTCTCAGATCCTGCTTATCTCAAAGCTATGGATCACATATTAATCGAAAATTCTTTTTCACCAGAGATTATAGGGATTAATGAAGAGGGAATAAGCTGGAATATACTTGAGGGCAGTGGTATTGACCAGTTTTTGAGCCGTACCGGTGTACTTAAGGACAACGGCACAGAGAGGTTATCAGTCTGTGAGAGTCACAACGCCTCCCTATGTCCTATCCACACACCTGTGGTCACCATCAGTTTCCGTGTTGAAGGTAATGAAAAGGATGTATGCCTGCGCAGTGATCCTGAGCTCAATATACTTATGGAATTAATTCCTCCCCAGACACAAGAAAAAGTAAGTATGTCCAGCTCTTGTGGAAACTATCATTTCTCACTCAACAACCTTCAGGATGCAAGGGAAGTGTTTGAAGAAAATGGGACATCACTGAATAATTGCAGACAAGTTATCGGAGAACTGACAGAAGCCAGTCGGCATTATATAGACTTCAGCTTCCGGCCTGACAAGTACAGTAACGGAGTGTTTAGGCGGTGCAGAATCTTCTCGGATTAAAAAGCAACCAAAAGCACACAGAAAAACAAATCTCAAGCTATAAGCAGCGAAGGGTGCTGCTCAGCCCCACTACCGAACTGACCTAAATACTCATCTGCAAGTAAATGCAGCTTCTCTTTCTTGTTACCTATCTCAAACTTCCAGCACTAAACAGTACACCTTTAAGAAACATTAAAAAGCCCAGTGGTATCAAAATGGTTTTAAGCAGAAACAGTGCAATCAGGTTCATAAAGCCAAGAATAGAGTCTTCAACTTTTTCCTTAATCATAGAGACTTTTTCACCAGGGCTGGAAAGGTTACTGATTTTACTTTTTATTGAATCAATAAAGCCCTGCCCTTCCTGCTCAGACTTAACTTCAATCTTATGCTCGGCCAGACCTGTCACTACTTTTGAAACCGACTCTATCTGAGTTGAAGACTCTTCTATCTGCTCATTAAGAAACACCTGATCAACAATCAGGCTCAAGCCGACAGCTGCGACCACTAAAAATCTGAGCAGGAGAGCTATTTTGAACACTTTCATTACGACAGGCTTAAAGTTTTTTGTATTCTTGCTCCAAAGCACTACCAGAAATATAAACCCTGCCAGAGCAAAGACCACATTAACTAATGTCGATGAAGTCATCGACACTAGAATCTTTTGCAGGGCAAGCGAGCCTACAGCTGCAGTCATCACCCATGAGAACTTATCAATCAGATCACTTAACGGATTCAATACCTGACCAAGATCCACCGATGCAACCCCAATGGAAACTTCAGTACTTTTCACAACCGAAATCGCCGCATCAAGACTTCTGGCCACAGCAAAGCTCGCTCCAGCTGTCACCATTGAGTTATTCAGACTTTCATGAGTACGATCATCGGGAAACCTGAGAAAGCCAGCAATAGTCATGACCAGAACTATCACAGTCAGGAAAGTCTTCGTAGCTTTCGACATGGAGCTGACTTGCTCGCTGGAATCACTCATCGCTTTCATGAATCTCTTTGAAATTTAGTTCAGAAGTATACATACAAAAAAACCGGTACCCTTTCGAGTTACCGGTTTTTTTCTGGAGCTACCGAAGCAACTACCAAACCCTATTTTCAGACTTTATGGATTAACCACCAAAGTCGTCCAACAGAATATTTTCAGGCTCAACACCCTGATCCTGAAGCAGCTTGATCACTGCAGCGTTCATCATAGGGGGTCCACACATGTAGAACTCACAATCTTCAGGCGCAGCGTGATCCTTCAGATAATTGTCATACAACACATTATGGATAAAGCCGCTCTTGCCAGTCCAGTTGTCCTCAGGCTGAGGATCGGACAGGGCCAGATGCCAGGTAAAGTTCGGGTTCTCTTCAGCCAGCTTATCAAACTCGTCTACGTAGAAAGCTTCACGCAGGGAACGGGCACCGTACCAGAAAGAGATCTTGCGATCGGAAGACAGACGCTTCAGCTGATCGAAGATGTGGGAGCGCATTGGCGCCATACCCGCACCACCACCAACAAAGACCATTTCGTTCTCGGTTTCTTTAGCGAAGAACTCACCAAATGGACCGTAAACAGACATCTTGTCGCCTGGCTTCAGGTTGAAAACGTAGGAAGACATCTTGCCCGGAGGAATGCCATCAGGGCCACCCGGAGGTGGTGAAGCAATACGGATATTGAACTTCAGCAGGCCTTTCTCTTCAGGGTAGTTAGCCATGGAGTACGCACGGATGGTCTCTTCATCAACCTTGGACACATACTTCCACTGGTTGAAGCGATCCCAGTCGCCACGATACTCTTCCTGAATCTCGAAGTTTTTGTATTCAACCACGTGAGCAGGACATTCCAGCTGCATGTAACCACCTGCGCGGAAGTTTACATCTTCCCCTTCAGGCAGTTTCAGAACCAGTTCCTTGATGAAAGTAGCAACGTTATCGTTAGAAATAACTTCACATTCCCACTTTTTCACGCCGAAGAGTTCTTCTTCAACTTCAATCTTCATGTTCTGCTTTACAGGAACCTGACAGGATAATCTCCAGCCTTCCTTCTCTTCACGTTTAGTGAAGTGAGAACGTTCGGTTGGCAGCATTTCACCGCCACCGTCCAGAACCTTGCACCTGCACTGAGCACAAGTACCACCACCGCCACAAGCCGATGGCAAAAATACGCCGGCACTGGACAGAGTGTTCAGCAGCTTGTCACCCGCCGGGGTGGTTACTGCTTTTTCAGGGTCTTCGTTGATGTCGATAGTGACATCACCGGTACTTACCAGTTTGGAGCGAGCCGCCAGGATTACCGCTACGAGCGTCAGCACGATAACGGTAAACATGACTACGCCCAATACAATCGTAGAATCCATATTTACACAGTCTCCTTACAGCTGTACGCCGGAGAAGGAAAGGAAGCCCAGAGACATCAGACCAACAGTAATGAAGGTGATGCCCAGACCACGCAGACCCGGAGGCACGTCAGAGTACTTCAGCTTTTCGCGGATACCAGCCAGGGCGGCAATTGCCAACGCCCAACCAACACCGGCGCCCAGGCCGTATACGACAGACTCACCGAAACCGTAGTCACGCTCAACCATGAACAGGGAAGCCCCCATGATTGCGCAGTTTACGGTGATCAGTGGCAGGAATACGCCCAGAGCGTTGTACAAAGCCGGTACAAACTTATCCAGGAACATTTCCAGAATCTGAACCAGAGCAGCGATAACGCCGATGTAGGTAATCAGACCCAGGAAGCTCAGATCAACACCTTTTACCAGTGCGTCTGGCTTCAGCACGTTCTGGTAGATCAGGTTGTTGATCGGTACAGTGATGGTCAGTACCGCGATAACCGCAACACCCAGACCAACTGCAGTTTTAACCTGCTTGGATACGGCCAGGAAGGTACACATACCCAGGAAGAAAGCGAGCGCCATGTTTTCTACGAACACTGCTTTCACGAAAAGTGAGATGTAATGTTCCATGGTTTAGTGCGCCCCGCTGAACTTGGTATTAGATGCAATCTTGAAATCTGCCTCTTCCACCTGATCAGTCTTCCAGCTGCGAATAGCCCAGATCAGCAAGCCGATCAGGAAGAAAGCAGAAGGAGCGAGCAACATCAAGCCGTTAGGCGGATACCAGCCACCGTTATTCACGGTCTGGAAAATTTCGATGCCAAACAGGTTGCCTGCACCGAAGAGCTCACGGAAGAAGGCAACAATCATCAGTACCGCACCGTAACCAAGACCGTTACCAATACCGTCCAGGAAGGAAGGGAGTGGCGGGTTCTTCATGGCGAAGGCTTCCGCACGACCCATTACGATACAGTTAGTGATGATCAGGCCAACGAATACCGACAACTGCTTGGAGATGTCGTATGCGTAAGCTTTCAGAATCTGATCCACCACAATTACCAGGGAAGCAATAACGGTCATCTGACAGATGATTCGAATGCTACCCGGAATGTAGTTACGGATCAGGGATACAGCCAAGTTGGAAAAGGCGGTTACGCCGATTACCGCGAGAGCCATTACCAGGCTCACCTGCATGCTGGTCGTTACCGCCAGTGCCGAGCAGATACCGAGGATCTGCAGGGTAATGGGGTTATTCTTTACGACCGGCTCCAGCAGGATATCTTTAGTCTTCTCAGACATTACGCATCCCCCGCTTTCAGGTTGTTAAGGAATGGCTTAAAGCCATTGTTACCCATCCAGAACTTAATCAGATTAGTAACACCGTTACTGGTCAGGGTTGCGCCGGACAGGCCGTCAACCTTGTACTTGGACTTAGGATCAGCACCACCTTTCACCAGACCGGCTTCCACTACACCTTTAGTGTCGTAGATTTTCTTGCCAGGCCATTTGGCTTTCCACAGCGGGTTGTCCACTTCACCTCCCAGTCCAGGCGTTTCTGCCTGAGAGTAGAAGCCGAAGCCCTTAATGGTGTTCAAATCCGCTTCCAAAGCCATAAAGCCGTACATGGTAGACCACAGGCCATAGCCGTGTACTGGCAGAATCATGGTGTCCAGCTTGCCGTTCTTCTCAACAACGTAAACCTTGGCCACATTCGCCATACGTCTGATGCTGGCAATGTCTTCAGCGCCGGTCAGAGTCTTTGACTCTTTAGGCAGCTTGGACGCAGCACGCTGATCGTAAGCCGCTACGTCTTCAGCAGACGCTTTAACAAATTTACCTGTCTCAACGTTCACCAGACGAGGCTGAATCTGCTTATACATTTCAGCCACTTCAGCGTTGCTGAGTGCCTTGGCGTCTTTGGTCAGACCGGAGATGTTCAGGATGTTACGCTGAACGTCCAGAACAATATTCTCGTCCTGCTTTGGCTTCAGGATAACTGCCGCAGCAGATACCAGCACAGAGCAGACGAGAGAAAGCACGACGGTGATAATCAGCGTCTTCTGAATGCTATCGTTACCCGCTTTCTTAGACATGTGCACGAGCCTCCCTACGCTTGATGTTGGCTTCCACAACAAAGTGGTCAATCAGCGGCGCAAACAGGTTGGCAAACAGGATAGCCAGCATCATACCTTCCGGGTAAGCCGGGTTGACGGTACGAATCAGAACTACCATGACGCCGATCAGGGCACCAAAATACCAGCGGCCAGTGTTGGTCATGGACGCAGACACAGGGTCGGTGGTCATGAAGATCAGACCGAAAGCAAAACCACCCAGCACCAGATGCCAGTACCACGGCATGTTGAACATCATATTGGTGTCGGAACCAATGATATTGAACAGCGTTGCTGTAGCGATCATACCCAGCAGCGTACCGGCAACGATTCTCCAGGAAGCGATTCCGGTCATCAGCAGCACAGCACCACCCAGGAAGATAGCCAAGGTAGAAGTTTCACCGATGGAACCTTGAACGGTACCAAAGAAAGCGTCAAACCAGGTCACTGTCTGTTGCAGTGCCTCAACACCGCCCTGTTGAGCGAGACTTAGCGCAGTTGCACCGGAGAAGCCGTCAGCCGCAGTCCACACCAGATCACCAGAGATCTGTCCAGGATAAGCGAAGAACAGGAACGCACGGCCCGTCAAAGCCGGGTTCAGGAAGTTCTTGCCAGTACCACCAAATACTTCCTTACCGATAACAACACCGAAGGAAATACCCAGAGCTACCTGCCACAGCGGAATGCTTGGCGGAACGATCAGGGCAAACAAGACAGAGGTTACGAAGAAGCCTTCGTTAACTTCGTGACCACGCACGATGGCGAATACAACTTCCCAGAAGCCGCCCACGGCAAAAACCATGGCGTAAATAGGCAGGAAGTAAACAGCGCCATAAAGCATATTATCCAGCAGGCTGCTCGGATCGTTGCCTGCCAGCATGCTGATCAGGTTACCGTGCCAGTCAGTCGGCAGAGTCGCCAGACCTTGTGCAATAGCAGTGTTGGCCTGGAAACCTACGTTCCACATACCGAAGAACATGGCCGGGAACGTACACAGCCACACCATACCCATCATACGCTTCAGATCGACCGCATCGCGGACGTGAGACGTGTTATGGGTCTTATCTGTTGGTGAGAACAGCAGAGTATCCGCTGCCTCGAACAGAGCATAGAACTTCTCGTATTTGCCGCCTTTTACAAAGTGCGGCTCGAGCGAGTCCAGTAATTTTCTCAATGCCATAACCGGTTAGCCCTCCAGCTCGATACGGGTGAGGTTGTCGCGCAGGATTGGACCGTACTCGTACTTACCGGCACATACATAGGAGCACAGAGCCAGATCGTCTTCTTCCAGTTCCAGAGCACCCAGTTTCTGTGCTGTGTCAGTGTCGCCTACCACAATGGCACGCAGCAGCTGAGTCGCAAGAATGTCCAGAGGCATGACTTTCTCGTACTGACCCACTGGCACCATGGCACGCTCGGAGCCGTTGGTGGTCGTGGAGAAATTGAACAGACGGTTGCTGCTCAGCTTGGAAGTCAGAACGTTCAGTACCGAGTGACGATCTACAGTCGGGTTGATCCAACCGATGAACAGACGCTCATTACCTTCCTCCAGTACGGAGACCTGAGTGTGGTAACGACCCAGATACGCGTAAGGACCTTTAGCGGTACGACCACCGAAGACAGAACCGGAAATAACACGGTTGTCACCGGCTTTCATTTCACCAGCGGTCAGTTCGTCAGTGTTGGCACCGATACGGGTGCGAACCAGACGCGGCTTTTCAGCCTGTGGACCGGCCAGGGCAACAACACGATCGGTAAACAGTTTACCGGTGGTGAACAGTTTGCCGACTGCGATAACGTCCTGGTAGTTGATCTGCCATACGGTCTTGGTGGCACTCACTGGATCCAGGAAGTGGATGTGAGTACTTGGCTGACCGGCAGGGTGAGGACCGTCGAATTCTTCAGCGGTAGCGATACCGGCTGGAATGCGAGCGCCCGGCGCCTTGCACAGGAAGATCTTGCCGCCGCTCAGCTTGCCCAGGATAGAGATACCCTGTTCAAAGGCTTCAGCATGTTCAGCAATAATCACTTCAGGATTAGCCGCCAGCGGATTGCTATCCATGGCAGTAACAAAGATGGAGTTGGGACGTGAGCCCAGAGCTGGCACCTTGCTGAATGGACGAGTACGCAGAGCCGTCCAGAGACCGGACTGGTTCAGCTGCTCTTCCACTTTATCAGCGTTCAGGCTGCTCAGTTGATCAGCGGCGTATTCGGTGAAAGTCACCTCATCTTCGCCTTCCACATCAATCACAACGGATTGCAGGATACGCTTCTCACCACGATTAATCGCAGACACCGTACCAGAGGCCGGTGCGGTGTAACGCACGCCCGGTGTCTTTTTATCTGTAAAGAGCTCTTGCCCTTTCTTGACCCGATCCCCGACAGCGACCGCCATAGTAGGCTTCATACCTACGTAATCAAAGCCAATTACAGCGACCGAGCGTACCGCTCGGCCTTCCGCAATGCTTTGTTCAGGCGCTCCTGTAATCGGAAGATCCAGTCCCTGTTTGATTTTGATCATACTTTTCGCCTAATCAATCAACGTTCAGGTCCGGAATAAACCCGCCTCTTCGGTAAGACCGATCACGTACTACAACCCTGACTGAAGACACACGAAAACGACCCTATCCCCCCCGGAATGAGTCAAGATTGTGTAAACTCAGCCAGGTAAACCGAAACAGATAACAACCACTGAATCACTGCAAAGAGACTCGACATCAGTTGTCATTCGCATATCAATTTATCCTTGTAATGCCGTAACGACTTACCATAGAAAAATGGTGGCGCAATTATAAAGACAGTCAGATGGATATGCTATAGGCGTGAGAGGCTGAAACCGGAATAACTGGTACAAAATTACAAATAATCTCACCCGTCCGGACAGCAATTAGCAAAAAGTATTATGCAGATTTATTCCTTTTGTCGTATATCGATAACCCCTTGATAGTTATGATCATAACAAAAAACATAACCATCAAGGGATAAGGGTTTATCGCAGAGCTTTCGGGAACAAGCGGTAGAAGTTTGCCGTTGTGGCTTCCGCCAGTTCAGCCACAGTTACACCCTTAAGCCCCGCCACACATCGTGCGACATCCGGCAAGTACTTGGGTTCATTAGGCTTGCCACGATTTGGGACTGGCGCAAGATAAGGAGAATCCGTTTCAATCAGCAATCGATCTAAGGGAATATTTTTAACCACTTCCCGAAGCTCACTGGCATTTCTGAAGGTCACGATACCGGAAATAGAGATCATATAGTTCATCTCCATGACTGCCTGAGCCATTTCCAGACTTTCGGTGAAACAGTGCAGTACGCCTGCTCTATCCAGATCACCATGCTGCCTGATCAGATCAAGCGTATCTTCACGGGCATCACGGGTATGAACAATAATCGGCAGTTGAGACTGAGCGGCGGCCTGAAGGTGGATGCGAAAACGCTCCCGCTGTACTTCCTTATTATCAGCGGAGTAATAGTAGTCGAGACCACTTTCACCAATGGCCACCACTTTTTCATGCTTTGCATATTTCAGCAGGGTTTCCAGATCAGGTTCAGCAGCGTCTTTCTCCAGCGGGTGAATACCTACTGATGCAAAAACATCTTGATATTTCTCGGCAATACCGACCACCTGGTCAGCGTGTTCCAGATCAATGCCAACACAGAGGATTTTGTCAACGCCCGCCTCTTTTGCGGCAGCTACCGCCTTATCCAGATCACCATCATAGGTATCCAGTTTAAGGCGGTCGATATGGCAGTGAGAATCTATCAACATGAATCCTTCAAATATCAATCAAAAACAAGCGCGACATAATAAAGTATAAACCGCTTAAATTAGAAACCTCATTTTTGACATTAGCCACGCCTCACAGAACAACCGCCTCTGATACCAAACCACCTCTGGTGAAACCTTCCTCTCAACCGATAACACTGATGTCACATGGTCCTGCTTAGTATCAAACAATATCTTCAGGAAATACTCGCTATGGCTATCAACCGACGTCAACTCTTACAAAGCAGTTCTTCATTTTTAGCCTTAGGAGCTCTTGGTTCATTGACAGGATGCCGCACCGGAAACTTCTTCAAGCCTCTCAGGCAAGATACCAATAATATTCTCGATTTACCCGAAGGCTTTACATACAAGGTTCTTCAAACCTGCAATGACAGAATGTCTGATGGCTATATGGTACCCGGCAGCCCGGACGGCATGGCTTCATTTCTGGACGACAAAGGCAATATCGTTCTAATGAGAAACCATGAACTGGATCAGTGGAACTCAAAAAACAGTCCAACATTAACCACTACAACAAAAGAGCTATTGTATGACCCAGCTAGCTATGGCTGCGTTAGTCGCCTCGTTATTCGCCCGGACAATCTGAAAGTATTAAGCAGCAATCTGGTTTTAGCGGGTACAACCAGAAACTGCGCCGGCGGTCCATCACCCTGGGGGTGGATCTCCTGTGAAGAAAGTACCGACAAAGGGCATGGTTACGCTTTTCTCTGCGACTATCGCGCTTCCAAATTATCTCCTCCTAAAAAATTGACCAATCTGGGGCGATTTTATCGTGAAGCTTTTGCTTTTGATCCTCGTACCGGCATCAGCTATATGACCGAAGACAGAGATGACAGCTGCTTTTATAGATACTTGCCAGCAGACAGGTCTACTCCCTTTGGCTTTGGCCAGCTTCAAGCCATGGCCATTTCTGAACAACCTAAATTCAGTACCAGCAGAAATATCAGAGCCAATACCAACTACAGTATTCATTGGGTCGATATTGATGAACCCAATTCAATGGATGATACCTGCAGGCTACAAGGTCAACAAAAAGGCGCAGCTCTTATCCACAGAGGAGAAGGTTTATGGTTTCATAATGGAGTCATATATTTTTCTGCTACAGAGGGCGGACAACTAGAAAAAGGACAAATATTTCAACTCACCGATTTAAACAAGCCTACCAACCAATTAAAGCTTGTACATGAATCAGGCAGACTTTCTTCTATCGCATTTCCTGACAATATTGCCGTCGCCCCATGGGGAGACCTGGTTATCTCAGAAGATGGCCGAAAAACAGACTACATAAGTTTGATTAACAACAAAGGACAGGTTTTCAATCTGGCCAGAAATAGATTGTCTCATAGCGAAATCACAGGAGTGAATTTTTCCCCCGATGGAAGAATATTATTCCTTAATTTGCAAGAGGACGGCCTGACCATAGCCATCACCGGACCTTTCCAGATGCTCACATCCTGATTATAAGGCTATGCGACATAAAGCCGCCGCATAGCCTTTAACCTTCTGAAGTTACAAGCTAAACCATAACCCCCAGATCATTTTCACCAACCAAACCCTGTTTCAAAACCTCAACAGGCTCAACCACCTTGCAGAGTTTATCTCGCGCAAACTTCGCCGTATTCCAGAGAGCAAATCCCGGCCCAACCATGAAGGCTCCTGCCAACGTTAACCCCACCATTGCATTAACAACTGCAAAAGAAGCACTGTTATAGCAACAACCATAAAAGGGGGTGCGCAAGTAATCATCTAACAAGGCAGCACCAAAACCACCTCCAACCAACAAGGTCAAACCTCTCACACAGCCTTTGGACATCTCCTTTACAAACTTGTAAGAAATAGCCAGTGCAGGCGTCAGATTTTCCAGATAGTTATCAAACTTCCTCACTCTGGCTGCTACACGGTCATACAGGCTCAAAGCCTTAGCCAGAACAGGTCGTTTTTTAGCTCCATCCAGATCAACAACATACCGGACTGAATTAACAACAGCTTTGGTCAGCCCTATCCCTGCCCCTGCTACCAAGCCACCTATAACTAGAGGCAGAATTAATGGCTCCATCGCCACACCAACAGTCAGCATACCTGCAACCCACACCCCTAACCCCGTACAACCGCCTTTCACAGCTGCAGCCAGTGGGTGCACAGCAAACTGAAATATCGTATGAGCTGTCTTTGCCAGAATTGGATTACGAGTTTCAATATACCGTTTTGCGCAATCTACTTTATGGCCCACACGGTCACGTAAAGCAGCAACGCCTTGAGTTAAAACAACAACGCCCTGACGAGTTGTTTCAACTGCCCTTATCAGGTAACAACCAGCCTTCTTTAATCGCTGTACAGCAACCGGATGCTCACCCGCAAACTTCAACATCTTTCCTTGAGCCTTTTGTTTAAGAGCGGAAACCTTCCGTCGACCCTGCCTCAACAGCTCACTAGCCGACTGACCGACACCGGCAACGGCTTCAAAAACCTCTCTCGAACTGCCATGCAGAGCAGGTATAGATATAGCCATAACACCTACCTCCCTGTGTATTTGGGACAGCATAAGGGATAGCATTCAGCGATTGCATGACAGCAGCGTTAGCAGGAATAACAAGATTAATTAAAGGAGGATGACTATAGAAAGAGGTCTAACAAAAGAGCCAGCCAGAATCGTTCGATACTGGCTGGGAACATAGCTATATGAAATAGCCACATGAAATAACTACATGGTACTGGTTTCTCTATCCGACTTAAGCGCACCCGCCAGATAGGTTTCAATCTTGGTGCGAACTGTATCGGTCGGATCCGTAAATTGAACACCAATACCCGCCATACGGGACGAACCCTGAGGGGTAATCCAGACCACCTTGCCCGGTACCGGCAATTTATCCGCTTCATCCATCAGAGTCAGACGGATAAAGACTTCATCACCCAGATTGTATTCACGGGAAGTCGGTATAAACAATCCGCCGCCATTAATAAAGGGCATATAGGATGAGTAAAGCGAAGATGAGTCCTTGATTGTCAGTGACAGAATGCCTGACATCCCTCCTCTGGCCATATTAACTCTCCTTTTATTTGGAATTCATAGTTTAAAAGTAAAAACTCAACACTAGAGCGCTATTTTAAAGCTCTTTTTAAAGCACTAACTCTAGGTATCGACTGAAAGCACCTTCCATCAACATCTGACCGTTGAGGTTACCGCCTTCCAGTAAAGACTGACGCTGCTTGATCAACCAGTCTCTCTCTTCAAGAATAGCCCTGCCAGATACCTTGGTGGCAATATAACGGAGCATCTTGGCCTGATCGGTATTTCGAATATCTGACTCAGCCACACCCTGCTCGAGCCGGACAGAATCTTCCAGCCAACTGATCAGCCAGGCGAGAGTCAACACCAGATCACTTTTCTGCCAGTCTTTCGCCAGCTCAACCGGAGCCATAGCGCCCTTGAACAAACCTTTCACACAATGGGCCAGCTCAAGACGCTTCTCCAGCAGACCTTCATCAGCAAAACGCTTTGCCTCCAGTGGTGCATCCCCTGTCTGGTCCAGCAACATAGCGACCTGATCAGCATGATTATCGAGATGACGGGTAAGCCACTGCTCTGCAGAAGGCCGATCAGGCGTGCTGAATTTCAACTGCTGACAGCGACTCCGAATGGTTGGCAACATATCACCGGCACGGGCACTGACCAGCAGAAACACGGTGTTTTCACCGGGCTCTTCGAGACACTTCAACAGAGCATTAGAGGCATTGATGTTCATCGCTTCCGCCGGATTGATCACAATCACTCGGCGACCACCCTGCTGAGCCGTTTTGTGTGCAAACTCATTAAGCTGGCGAATCCGGTCAATACGAATAGGACGACCGGGATCATCAGGCTCAACAATAGCAATATCCGGATGGGACCCCGCTTTCAGCAGGTCACATTCTTTACAGAAGCCACAGGCCTGATCATTAACCGGAGACTTACAAAGCAGGTAGGCAGCAAAAGCTTTGGCAAACTGTACCTTGCCAACACCCGGCATTCCGCGAAGCAGATAAGCATGAGCCAGATTATCGGTCTGATGACAATGTACCAGCTGCTGCCAGAGTGACGATTGCCAAGGTAAAGGCTGCCAGGCCTGCATCAGATGCGCCCCTTTATTCGAGATGCCAGTCGGCGATCCAGCACCGATAGAATTTGTTGTTTGACATTATCCAGGGATCCTCCGGCATGAATGACTTCGTATTGCTCAGAAAAGACTTTGGAACGATTCAGATACTCTTCCCGAACCCGCTCAAAGAAATCCATTTTTTCCTGCTCGATACGATCCAGTTCGCCACGACCACGGGCACGTGCCATACCGACTTCAGGATCAACATCCATCAAAATCGTCATATCCGGGCGACGACTGCCCTGAACAAGGTTTTCCAGCGTTGAAATCTGCTGTTGATCCAGACCACGACCACCGCCCTGATAGGCATAGGTTGCATCGGTAAATCGATCGCAAATAACTACCTTACCCGCTGTCATGCCCGGTTCAATATTATGAAACAGGTTCTGCGAACGAGCGGCAAACATCAGCAACAACTCTGTGGTGTCCGACAAAGCTTCGCCGTGATGACTTAATAACAGGCTGCGAATATCCTCAGCCACCCGTGTACCACCAGGCTCACGAGTTTCAGTGAACTCAATGCCTTTTTCAGACATCCACTCTTTAATCAGGTTAACCGCCGTACTTTTACCGGCACCTTCACAACCTTCGATCGTCAGAAAAAAACCTGACATTTACTGATTCTCCACTGGCGCACTCTGAGATGAACGATAGTCAGAGCGACGCTGATAAATCTGATACTTCCTCACCGCCCGGTTATGTTCCACCAGACTGTTAGAGAAGTAATGGGTACCGTCCCCTTTGGCAACAAAATAAAGGGACTTGCCATCCTTGGGGTGCAATGCTGCATTAATGGCTTCACGACCGACAAAAGCAATAGGCGTCGGTGGCAATCCTTTCAACATATAGGTGTTATAGGGCGTCTTCTCTCTCAGCATACGCCGAGTCAGGTTACCTTTATAGTTTTCACCCTGACCATAAATTACTGCAGGGTCGGTTTGCAGGCGCATGCCTTTCTGCAGACGACGAACAAATACACCAGCAATCTCGGGGCGCTCATAAGTAACACCCGTCTCTTTCTCTATAAGCGACGCCATTACCAAAGCTTCATACGCACTTTTATAGGGAAGATCTTTTGCCCGGTTCTGCCACTCTTCAGCCAACACCTCTTTCATTCGCTCCCTGGAACGAATCAGAATAGAGGTCACAGTATCCCCCGAATGGAAAAAGAACGTGTCAGGATAAAACAGACCTTCCGGATTCCCTGCAATACCCAGCTCTTTCAATAAAGTCTGAAAGGCTTTCTGATCAAGAGGCTCACTGAGCTTTTCCTGACTATTGAGCTCTTCCAAAGCCTCCATGAGAGCCTGACCTTCAATCAACGATACTTCAAAAGAACGAACCTGACCTTCAGTAAACAGCTGCAACAACTCTCGATGCGTGACACCGGCAGGAATCAGGTACTCACCCGCCTTGATTCTAACCGCTACCTTTTCCAACCGCGCCAACACCTCTAGAAACTCGGGAGTTTCCAGCCAACCTTCGCTGGACAGGCGAGCAGCTACCCGTTTCATGGAATCACCCGTCTCTATGGTGAACTCCAGACTCTTCACGCCTTCCGGTGCTTCAACTGGCTGATTACCAAAATCATCCATCAGCTTCCAGGCCACACCTACGGCAATCGCCAGCAACAGCATGCCAGCAATAGCGGCCAGCAGTATCTTCTTAAGCATTTATTACTTCCATTAACTTATCCCTGACCCTGCAGGTCACCTCCCCTACAGCCCAGCTTTTATTTCCACAGCCGGTAACAGGCCAGACACCATTAACACTGTTACAGACAAACACTTCATCCGCTGCAGCTAATTCAGCAAACGAATAGTCAGCCGTTTCTATTTTCAAACCCCAGAGCGCTGCATTATCCAGAATATATTCCCGACAAACACCCTTAACACCACAACGGCTCAAATGCGGTGTTTTTAAAATACCATTCTGAACAAAAAACAGATTCGACATGGTACCTTCAATAAT
This sequence comes from Endozoicomonas sp. OPT23, assembly GCF_009653635.1. Taxonomy (GTDB): domain Bacteria; phylum Pseudomonadota; class Gammaproteobacteria; order Pseudomonadales; family Endozoicomonadaceae; genus Endozoicomonas_A. The sequence continues at coordinate 62,191 of NZ_PPFD01000009.1, forward strand.
GTGACCGTCAAAATCCTGCACCAACCCTTCAAGGCAACCTGCTTCAGCAGCCCATTCGCGGCGAGCCATTACATTCTCAAGACGATTCAAGTGTTTCATACCCACCAGCACTGATTGCCCCAAACGGGTTTCACAAGGAAACAGTCGTATACCTTGTTCTCTCGGAGCAACACCATAATCAGGCAAGTCATGAAAAGACAATATTCGACTGGAATCACTGCAACCCGCTGGATTATACCCACGACCACCTGAGCCACGGGTAAGAATAACTTTCAGAATACCGCCGGGTTGATTTACAGCCTGCAAAAAACCAGCAACCTCAGTCTTCAGCTGTTTAACAGATAAATCTATTCCCAGAAAAGAAGCGCTCTCTGCCAGCCGAGTCAGGTGCAGATCATAAAGCGTTGGTAAACCATTCACGACTCGAATGGTTTCAAACAAGCCATCCCCATAAGCCAGACCGCGATCTGTTACCGGCAGGACAGACTCATTTACACCATTTACCCAGACAGGATAACCAGACATCAAACCTTCCAGAAATCAGCAGTTTTCGAGAGAACCTGAAGAAGGTTGAGACAAGGTTACTCTTTCAAAGACCATGGATGGTCTGCTAGCGAGTCTGACCACGGAGGGTCAGCCGAGCGGAAAGAGTAATCTTGTTTCAGCCGACATATGAAAAACTCACTTCAAGCGAGAAAACAGCAAAGAAACATTAGTACCACCAAACCCGAAAGAGTTACTCAAAACATGTTCTAATGCAACATCACGGGCAACACCTGGCACATAATCCAGATCACAGCCTTTATCAGGGTTTTCCAGATTAATCGTCGGTGGCACTCTATTATCTTGCAATGCCAGAACCGAAAACACAGACTCCAGCGCTCCGGCCGCTCCCAACAAATGCCCCGTCATGGATTTGGTAGAACTTACAGGAATCCTTGCTGCCGATTCACCAAACACCGAATAAATAGCACGGGTTTCAGCAAGATCACCCGCCTGAGTCGACGTACCGTGGGCATTAATGTAAGAAACCTGATCCGGCGAAACACCCGCATCAGCCAAAGCAGCCTTCATCGCTTTAGCTGCACCACGACCGTCTTCAGGTGGTGACGTCATATGATAAGCATCACCACTCATACCAACACCGCTTAGCTCAGCGTAAATAGTCGCTCCGCGCTTCACTGCATGCTCATACTCTTCAAGCACCAGCACAGCAGCACCATCACCCAGAACAAAGCCATCACGATCTTTATCCCATGGGCGACTGGCCTTTTCCGGATCATCATTCTGTGTGGACAAGGCACGAGCCGCAGCAAAACCAGCCATCCCTAACATTGAAGAGGCTTTTTCGGCACCACCGGCCACCATAATATCGGCATCACCATAGGCAATGGTTCGAGCCGCCAAAGCCAGACCATGACTGCCGGATGCGCAGGCCGTTGAAGTAGCGAAATTAGGTCCCTGTAGGTTGTAATGCATGGAAAGCCAACCAGATGCCATATTAATGATGGCAGAGGGAACAAAGAAAGGAGATATACGACGAGGACCGGAGTTTTCAAGGGTATTACAGCTTTGCTCGATATTGGTCAAGCCGCCAACACCCGAGCCAATGACCACACCATAACGATCCACATTCTCGCTTTGCAGCAAATCACTGCCATGGAGCCCGGCATCTTTCATTGCTTCCATTGCAGCAGCCATAGCGTACTGAATAAAAGCATCCATTTTTCGGGCATCCTTAGGATTCAGCCAATCAGACACATTAAAGTTTTTTACTGCACCACAGATTTTTACGGGCAGCTTCTCAACATCCAGATGCTCGATTCGACTGATGCCACTTTCACCTGCCAATACCGACTGCCAACTCGATTGCGCTGTCAAACCAACAGGAGACACTGCCCCCAAACCTGTAACCACTACCCTTCTGTGCGTCAAAACCCTCTCCTTACAGGCGCCGTTTATTTCTCTCTATGCCCTACTCTATTATCACTCTGCGGACTCGAGATGAAATTATTGTGACATTGATAAAGACTCAACGATAGAGACCGGAATACCTTCAACGGCATTTTTTACCGCAAACCATTTCTTATGCTGTAAACACACAAAAGCCGCACACAGAAAACTGCGCACGGCTTTTGTTGATCAGGATGTCAGCTTAACGCTGCCCCCTGAAACCAATCAGGAGTGAGATACGACGTAGTCGATAGCTTCCTGAACGGTGGTGATCTTCTCAGCTTCTTCGTCTGGAATCTCGGTTTCAAACTCTTCTTCCAGAGCCATCACCAGCTCTACAGTGTCCAGAGAGTCAGCGCCCAGATCTTCTACGAAAGACGCACTGTTGGTCACTTCTTCTGCTTTAACGCCAAGCTGTTCGCAAACGATCTTTTTGACGCGCTCTTCAATGGTGCTCATTACTGGTGGTGCTCCTATCGATATTCAGGTGCGACTTTCATGTTTTGGAGCATCTGTTCCAGGCCATGCCAGCCGCGGTCAATAACTATATATAAACGATTGCAGTAATTTCAAGGACTGGCCGCGAATATTACTGCGTTATTTCTACTAAACAACTACTAAACCATCACAAAAATCATGCAGGCAAGGGGCGTTACCCCATGTACATCCCGCCATTTACATGAATAGTTTCACCGGTAATATACCCTGCCGCATCGCTGGCCAGGAACGCTACAACACCGGAAATTTCTTCTGGCTGACCCAGACGCGCCATTGGCACCTGAGACTGCAACAGGGTTCTGTGCTCTTCCGGCAGATCCTTGGTCATATCGGTATCAATAAAACCTGGTGCCACCGTGTTCACAGAAATATTACGAGAACCAATTTCTTTTGCCAGTGAGCGGCTGAAGCCCTCAATACCGGCTTTAGCTGCTGCATAGTTGGACTGCCCGGCATTACCCATGGAGCCAACAACAGAACTGACATTAATGATGCGTCCCCAGCGAGCTTTGGTCATGCCACGCAGAACCGCCTTACTCATGCGGAAGATAGAGCTCAGGTTAGTGTTAACCACATCATCCCATTCATCATCCTTCATACGCATCAGGATATTGTCACGAGTGATACCGGCATTGTTAACCAGTACCGCTGGCGCTCCAAACTCTGCAGTAATCGCCTTAACCACAGAGACACAGCTGTCAGCGTCAGAAACGTTCAGCATCATGCCGCGCCCCTGAATACCTGCTTCTTTAAACGCTTCAGTGATGCGTTCAGCACCACCCTCTGTGGTAGCAGTACCAACAACAACGGCACCGGCTTTACCCAGATCAATCGCAATTGCTTTACCAATACCACGGCTGGCACCGGTAACCAGGGCAACCTTACCTTCAAGGTTTGACATGTTTATATCCTGTCCTTTTTTTACTCGGTTGCCTGCAGCTCTTCAAAAGCTGCCGCAGATTCCAGAATGGCCACAGGGGCACGACGAACAATACGCTTATTCAAACCTGCCAGCACCTTGCCGGAACCACATTCCGCAAAACGACTGACACCCGCTTCAGTCAGGGCAGTAATGGTTTCTACCCAACGTACCGGGCTGTATAGCTGTGCAACCAGATTCTGACGAATCTGCTCAGGATCAGCGCACAGCTCTGCAGTCACATTCTGGAGTACTGGAATGGTCGGAGCAGAAAGCTCAATATTGGCCAATTCAACAGCCAGACGCTCAGCCGCAGGCTTCATCAGCGCACAATGCGAAGGTACGCTAACCGGCAAAGGCAACGCCTTGCGGGCGCCGGCTTCTTTAGCCTGTTCTACTGCTCTTGCTACAGCTTCTTTACCACCGGCAATAACCACCTGACCCGGGGAGTTGAAGTTTACTGCTTCAACCACTTCCCCCTGAGCCGCAGCTTGACAAACCTCGATCACTTTCTCATCGTCGAGACCAAGAATCGCCGCCATGGCACCTGTACCTGCAGGTACAGCATCCTGCATAAACAGGCCACGCTGACGAACAACTCGTACAGCGTCTTTAAAATTCATAACACCGGCACACACCAGTGCTGAGTATTCACCCAGACTGTGACCGGCAACAAAAGCTGGCTTCTCACCACCCTTCTCCTGCCATAAACGCCAGAGTGCAACACTGGCCGTCATCAGAGCTGGCTGAGTGTTTTCGGTTTTATTCAACTCTTCCGCCGGCCCTTCGCTGATCATGTTCAGCAAATCGAAGCCGAGCACTTCAGACGCTTCAGCAAAGGTTTGGCTGACGATGGGAGTTTCAACGTGGTCAGCGAGCATACCCACTGCCTGGGATCCCTGTCCCGGAAAAACAAATGCAAGTAAATCCGTCATTGCGATGCGTCGTATTCTATGAATAAGCAGCCGTAAAAACAGCCGTGAACAAACAAAAGAAAATCGACTACCAACAACTCTGATTTTCTTTCACTGAAAAAAACTCAGGCAATTATAGAAAAACTCTTGCCCAAGGTGAGTAAATTTATGTTTCCAACTGCAAAGAAAAAACACTATGAAGGTTCAACTCTTTACCTGAGCCACACACTATTACGCAAAAACCACTACAGCCAGCTAAAAAATGAGCTCTTTCGAAACACTTTTTTCAAAACACTCTTTCAAAAACATCAGGCAATTGGAGAGCAATAAGGTTATACCAGCACATCCTCAAGGCGGGAAGCCAGATTAGATGGAACTTTAGTCTCAGACTCTCTCACTGCCTGGCAAATAGCCTTGTAAAAACCTTTTTCATCCGCACCTCCATGACTCTTTATAACAGTTCCGTTCAACCCTAAAAGGCTGGCACCGTTATTAAGAACCGGATCAACACGGCGACGAAAAGACTGCAACTGCCGTAAAACCAGCAGATAAAGCAGACGCCCCCAGAATGATGCCTTGAACGCCTCTTTTAAGCCATCCTGAATCATACTGATGGCACCCTCACCAGTTTTCAACGCTACATTACCGACAAAGCCATCGCAGATAACAACATCCGCCCTACCAACAAAAAGATCATTTGCTTCAATAAAGCCAATATAATCCATCTCCTGATGCTGCAGCTGCTTTTCCAACATCAGGACATGAGTTTTACGGACCTGCTCATTTCCTTTTTGCTCTTCTGTACCAATATTCAGTAAAGCTACTCGCGGTTTTTTAACGCCCTTAACCGAAACCACCTGCTGACTTCCCATGACGGCCAGCTGATACAAATGCTCGGGACTGCAATCAACATTAGCCCCCACATCCATCAACAGTGCACCACCCTCACGAGTCGGAATCGTCACTGAAATCGCGGGTCGGGCAATTCCGGGGAATGTCTTTAAAACAAAACACCCCATAGCCATCAATGCTCCGGTATTACCGGCACTTACGCAGGCAGAAGCCTTTCCTTCAGCAACCAGCTGAAGAGAACACCACATGGAAGATGCTTTTTTTGAGCGAATCGCCTGGGAAGGTTTTTCATCCATACAAACCGTTGTCTCTGTATGCTGAATAGAAAAACGAGAACTATCGTACGATTTGATATCAGAAAGAAATGCTTCAACCAGCGGTTGATCACCGACCAGTATCAGATTGAGCGAAGGGTATTTATCGAGCGCCCGGACGGCAGCCCGGATACGAGAACGGGGACTTTCGTCCCCGCTCATAACATCCAGCGCGACGGTCACTTTAGAAGTTCGCTCAGCACTCAATGTTACTTTTCCTTATCCCTGGCACCGGACACTGACGCGTCCGGTAATCCTTAAGCAAGCTTAACTGACTGATAAAAGTCGTTAAAAACTTACTCTTCGTTGCCAGTTGCAACGACTTTCTTGCCGCGGTAGAAACCTTCAGCAGTAACGTGGTGACGACGATGAGTCTCACCGGAAGCAGCGTCTACAGACAGCTGAGCGGTACCCAGAGCATCGTGGGAACGACGCATATCACGTCTGGAACGGGTTTTACGGTTTTGCTGAACAGCCATGTGTCAACTCTCCTGGATCGTAGTATCTGTTTTCAATTTGGCCAGAACGCTGAAAGGATTTTCTTCCTCACGCTCTTTCTCTGCCTCAATAGCAGCTGCCCGGGCTTCGTCATCGGTCTCAGTGGTATAAAACTGCTGAGCCGAACAATCCTCGAGCGCATGATAAGCAACTAGAGGAACAGCCAGAATAAGCTCTTCCTCCAGAAGAGGCACAAGCTCTACCGGTTCATCGCCGAACAACAAAGGTTCGTACTCTTCCGGCAGGGCTCTTGCCTGCTCATCCGTCAGAACTCCCATTAATGAGAGGTCTGCTCGCACTGGAATGGCAGCAACATCCAGACAACGCTGACAAATCATGTTCAGCTTTCCCTCGATATGCCCTTCCAGCACAACCCGGTTGTTTTCACTTAACGAAAAGTTTAAAACAACCTGAACTTCGCCTTTATCATCAACCAGACTGTTCACCAGCCGGCCAAATTGATTCAGTGCCAGCGAACCTTCAAACTGCCTGCCCTGACGCGCGAACTTGCGCGGATCAAAGCTTTTGGGTAATTGTCCGATAGCCATTAGCTCACGGGTTGATAGTTATAAGCGCGCCATAATAGGGCTAAGCATGGACAGTGTCAAAGGGTTTGACAGGGTTAAATTGCATAATTTCTACCCTCGCACTTGCCTGACTTTGCAGAGAAAATAACAATATGCAGTTTCCACCAGCAACCTCTGATAAACCCTATGACAATGCCTACGAAGCTACTGCTTGCCTCCAGTTCCAGCTATCGCCGATCACTGCTGGAGAGATTAGGTCTGGAATTTCAGTCCCAATCGCCAGACATCGACGAATCACCAATCCCGAACGAAAGTCCAAAAGATCTGGTTAAACGCCTGTCTCTTGGCAAAGCCAAAGCACTGGCCAGTGACTATCCAGACCACCTGATCATCGCCTCAGACCAGGTCGCCCAGTTTGGACAAAAAATTCTCGGTAAACCTCATACCGTTGAAAAAGCCATCGGGCAACTTTCATCTTTCAATGGTCAGTCCGTTACTTTTCACACCGGCCTCTGCCTGCTCAACACCCGGACTGGAAACTACCAGTTGGACACCGTGCCATTTACGGTCCATTTCCGTGAATTGAGCGAACAGCAAATCCGTTTCTATATAAATGAAGAAAGACCTCTCGACTGCGCCGGCAGTTTTATGTGTGAAGGACTGGGCATTACCCTGTTTAAGAAAATGGAAGGTGATGACCCTAACAGCCTGATAGGGCTACCACTGATTCGCCTGACAGAGATGCTTAATAACGAAGGGGTAGATCCGCTTAATCCATATACCCATTAAGCGGGATATAATTAACATCGAAACATAACTTGACCCAGATCAATACGCCCTGCCTGCAGCATGCATAGTCTTTACACAACACTTGCATGGAAAGCTTCTGTTTTTGAGGGTAACAGACGCAGCAGTTTCCATCGCCAGGCAGCCATGAGCGAACACTGCAGTCATTCAGACACAACACGAGCAACTGCACCTCTCAAGCTGCATTTTGATAAAAAATACAATGAAAGAGGCCAGTATTATGTATATGGATACCGTTGTGATCGCAGGTTTGATTGCTGTTATAGCCACTATTGGTGTTGGCGTAGGCTTCTATTCCTTTGTTGCTAAAGACATAAAAAAGCACAAGGAGCAGTAAGAGCTAAACAGGGAATTCGTTACACAAATCACTTCAACGAATTCCCCATCTACGATCCACCTAATACTGCCCACCTAAATGCTACCCACCGACAAACTAACGATTGTCATCCTGTTCACTGCTTTGCCCCTGCGGTTGAGAATCACTCACGGCTTCAAAGCAACTGGCGCACCCGTCAATCTGACACTGCTCACAATGCAGCATCATGGACATTATGGCATCACGGGTTAAGCCTTCCTGATCAGCTGCCGTCACCACTTGGCATGCCACCAGTTGCTCGCACTTATCACACACAACACCATTAAGGTAAGCAGGCTCATTTTCCATCAGCTCACCGACTGAAAGAACGCCTGATCCCCCACCATGATGTTTCAAACAAAAATCCCTCTGGCAAGGCATACATTTAAAATAACCTGTGTTCGGACCTGCATTCTGGGCACTGAAACAGTGATCACAGACATACATCAGACTAGAATCACTTTCTGAGACCGTGATATCCGCTTTGCATTCATCACACCTGAAAACATCTCTGTGACCTCTCCCCTGACGAGCACACTCTTGTGCAAGATCGAAGGATCTCACCTGTCTTAACCCATGGACATGCCCCATACCCTCATTCCCTGCCTCTCCAGAAACCGTCCTACCGGGAGCATTGAACAAAGGCGCTAACCTTTCAGGCGGACACATCGGACAGAAGTTTCTTTCCTCACCAAGCCGCCTATAAAGGAATTCCGGTGGCACAGCTCTCGAAAAACGGGACTTGGCACACTTACAGTTTTTGCAGTTTTTACCCGAACAGAAAAGGACCATCGGAGAGTCCTGATAAGAAGAGGCATAATGGCGAAAAGGTATTTTTATAAACAGAGCACCATCACTGCCACACATAAAAACAGCCTTTCGCCTTTCGAAGTATTTCGTCTCCAGCCTTTGCTGCAATGCTCTCAGCGATTCCTGCCATGCATGGGAATAAACCTCATCGCGGGGCATCGAATTGTATTGTGCCTGCACAGCAGCCAGGAAAGATTCAGAACCTGGCCGATACTCATTTCTCACAAGGTCTCGACGGGATTGAAAACGATGCGCCAGATAGACAAGCATCTGCTGGTTAAACAGATATTGACCTCCCACCACTCTTACAGGTTCCGCCATTAGCTGCTCGGCACGGCCCATTACTTGCCCATTAAACAGACTGTCAGCCATAACGGCAAAACCTGAAGAAAGCTCAGCCAGTTCTTCGACCAGAGTAGTATCATCTGAGATTACGTATAAGGCTGAAAACAACTCTCCTGCTGTAAGCCCATCAAAATCCACCCCTCGGGGCACATTAAATCGTCCACCACTCACTGATTCAGGAAACACTTCTTTCTCTAGTAACCAGTTAACTGCCTTCTTCTCTTTTTCCTGAACCCAGTTTTCAATCAACCCTTTTTCTGCATCCGACAAATCATTGGCAGGCCTGACAAACTCACGCCTTAAAGAAAGAAGGCGCTGCAGAGCAGGTTCAACCCTGGCCAAAAATGCATCACCATTTTTTTCATAGGCGTCGATGTAATTATATCGTCGAAAAACGTCACCGGAGCGAAACCACTCCCGCGCTCTAACAACCATCTGCGCCTCCAGTGACAGAGACGCTGCCGACAGATGGCCAGTCGCAGGAAACATTCGCTCAAACGCTTCCACTGCAGATAGGTCAAACTCTCCCTGATGGCTAAGCAATTGCACCAACTTGGCATCAATGTATTGAGCCGCATTCAGCCAGGGTCTGTAACCAGGCCTGATAGCGGTTTCAACATGATAATTCCACTGGTCTTTTACAAATGACTCATAACTGTAATCCGAACCATCCGTCAAACGCACAAAACCACGCCCAGCGTCATTCAAAAGGCGCCCCCTACCCACTGCAAACAATGCGGTGACCACTGCACCTTTAGTAAAAGAAAACCGATTCAAATAGGCTGGCACTCCTTTTTCAACCTGAGCAACAGTCGCACCTAAAGAAAGGAGAAATAGCTCCTGCTCTACCTGCGTTAATCTCTGAACCAGATGCCCCGACAAAAGCTCTTTATCATTCTGCACCAACTCCTCCATAAAAAGCTCTTTATAAGGCACTGGCACAGACTGCAACTCGCCCTCCTTTCCAACACCCCCTCTTCCCTCATTACCAGGTGCACGCCGACGCTGTAGCTTTTCTTTATCAAATAGAGCCACTGGTGCCACACCTTCATTCTCCATCCATTCAAGAATGCCCGGCACATCAATATCTTTATCAGTTTTTGGTCGCTTAAATCGAAAACGGGTCTGACCATCCCCTTCAGCAACACCCAGCACCTGCAACCAGTTCCTTAAATGCCCTGCCGGAACCTGCTCCGGCAATAGCGAACACCCCAGAGCCATAGCCTGATACGACTCCGGACTTAAAGCCGCAAAGGGATCATTTTCCAACTCGATTTCAATCTTCGAAGCGTAGATAGACTGGCACCACAGAGTAAAACGGGATTGCCCGACTTCATGAACCTGTCCGCCCGCTTCATACACATAAACCCATTCACCATTCCTCCGGTAACGCGCTATCAGCCGCCCCATCAGGGGCAACATAACAGACAACACATCGCGTCCTTCATCACTTAGCGCATCAAACGGATCAGAGAAAAAAGTAAAAAAATGACTTTCAGGGCTCACAAACAATTCAACAGAATCAGCCATCCGCTTTTCCAACGGACGGCCTTCATCCTGACGATAACGCTGAGCAACCTCATCCCTGATTATCATCAGAATCTCATCTTCCTCTCCTATCAACCAGTCAACCTCAAGCTCACCAACAGAAATCTCAATAGCTATTGGGCGTAGCTCCAACTCCGGTATTTCATGCTCATGGACAAAAATCTCATCACTGTTTGCCCCGGTGAGCGGGTCTGAATGGCTTTGATTTGAATAGGCTTTATTCGAATGGATCGCTTTGTGATGGAAAGATTGCACTCCAGCCTTCTGCCGAACAGCAAAATCCTGTGGATCAAGAACCACCCCAACACCACTTTGCGCAGCCACACTGGAAATCAGAACACACAACAACAGGACAGAAAGAAGCAGCCAAACTATAAAACGGACGACAGACAACGAATGCAATATATACATAAAACTACCCTCTCATTAATGATAAGAAATAGTTCATATAAATACATACAACAAGCGGAGGCTCAGACTTCTCTGACCAAAACAAGCTGTGACTTAGTTCATACAATTATTACCCAGTTTTAGTTCCCCCTGAACGCACTCCCCATTATCATTTGAGAAAAACACGATTACTCTCCTTAGGGAACCTGACTGTGCTAAAGAAAACCCTGTTTCTGTTTTCTGTATTCTTCCTGATACTGTTGTTTGGTGTTGGCTGGTACTTCTCTTCTGTTGTCCTTCATCTGCCAGTCACTGAGTGCGATCAGGAGCACTATGTATTTTGCGGCACACCCGATAAGCAAGGCCTGGCTTACGAAAACACCCGCTTCACCTCAGAAGATGGCTTTGAAATTCCCGGTTGGTATATGCCTGCCATCCATTCGAGTAAAGCAGTACTGCTGGTACATGGGCGAGGCGCAGACCGCACCGAAGGCATGCGCTATGCGCCGGCATTGATAAAAGCTGGATTCAATGTTCTGGCTATTGATCTGCGCCACCCACGGCAGTCACCAGAGATCATCTCCACGATGGGCTTTCATGAGCAGAAAGACGTTATTGCTGCTGTCGACTTTCTGGAACGACAGAAGAAAATGAAGGATATAGGCGTATTGGGATTCTCAATGGGCGGCGCCACCAGCGTTCTGGCCATGGCAAAGGATCAGCGAATCAAGGCCGGTGTATTTAACAGCCCTATTGCCAGCGTGGAAGATGTACTAACAGAAAACGGCCAATCCTCATATGGGCTACCGAAATACCCTCTCATACCAATAGTAATGCAACTTTTCAGCTGGCGCGGTGATATTGACCTGAATCGATTAAATGCTGAAGATCTGATTGCAGAAATATCTCCACGCCCTGTTTTTATCATGCACGGCACTGCCGACAAAACCGTTCCATACCATCATGGCGAGGATCTCTACACCCGGGCCAAAGAACCTAAACAGTTTTTGAAAATTGAAGGTGGTGAGCATACACGACTTTGGCAAGCTGAGAGAAAAAAAACCGAACAAAGCGTAGTGCGTTTTTTCTTAACGAACATATGACCTATTAATGCTGGAGCCATTATAATGGCGCCAGCATCATCACCAAAACAGCCACTTATCTATTTTCTTTTTTTATTCAACTCTTCAGTACATTTAGCACAATAATCCAGCTTGCATTCCGTACAGTGGACTATAGCGTTATTGAGAGCGTTTTTGGTTTTTGGTCGCTCCTTACTCCAATCCGAAGAACTCCGCTGTGTTTCACTAAAACTCGAACTAAGCAATTTATTGCAGCAATCACAAACAGATCCGCCCAGATAATCCGGGTTTCGCTCTATCAACTCTCCTAACTTGACCCACTGCCACTCCCCCCCAGACCTATGCGTTTTTAAACAATGTTCAGTCTGGCAGTCTTTGCAATCCATATGAACCCCAGCGCCCTCACCAGCCAGTTTCGCCCCTTCAAAACAGGTTTCACATACAAAAGCATGTTCATGCTCACTGGTTATAGGCTTTGTGCAAGTCCCGCACGATTTGGGCAAGTTAACTTTCAGACCTCGACTACTACTCTCTACTTCAAAGTCAGTCGGATTAATATCTCTTAACTTATGCTCATGACCTGAGCTTACAGTAGACATCCCTGAAGGAGACTCTACCTTATACTTATTTTTTCCTATTAATGGCTGCACCCAGTAAGGCGGGTGTTGAGGGCAATAGCGGAGCTTATTATGCATACCGTGATACATAAACTCTGGAAACTCTTTCATACTGCAATCAGGAAACGAACAGAATCGATAATGCCCATCAGGCGTTAAATTACCTTCATAGAACTCCTGACACTTATCAAATGGCATTTTTACATAGATAGCACCACCATGATCGGCTTTAAGCATTACAGCATTTCTTTTTTCTGGTAACTCAAACTGAAAACGTTTTCTTAGTTTTGTTAACTGCTCATGCCATTCTTCAGAAAATGCAAGAGATGACATTTTTCTATATTCTTCTCGCACCTTTTCAGCAGGTAGCTTCTCACTATATTTACCGCCACTGCTCATGGCTTGATAGACAAGCGATTTTGCACTGAAAAACTGTTTCCCGGGCCCCATTACCACCGATTCCTCAAGAATCTTTCGCGTATCGCCCAATAGTTTTTTCTTAAAAACCAATTTACTGATAACGCTGAAGTCCTCATGAAGGCCGGCCAGTTCGTCTGCCAGAATGGTATCAGGTGTAACAGCATAGAAGGCAGAATACAGCTGCCCTACCGTTATGCCCTTCGGAATATCGACAACACGATCTCGACCTTGCGGGATTGCCACTGGGTAGCTAACCTCTTCATAGTCTGCCGGAGCCAAAATAAAGTAAAACGCCGCCAGACCGTCAAAATTTGCCGCATGGGATAGCCAGCCCAGCATATGAGCGAGCCGCCCATCCTCCCACTCCGAGACAGGCTTATTAAACACGTCCAATAGCGTTTGAACATTAGAAATAAAAGCATCAATCTGCTCCAGAAACTGCCCTCCATACACCCCATAATGGTATTCATCTGCACTTCCTCCTCCACTCCGTTCCGAAGCTCGTTCTTCAAACCAGCCTATTGCTTGTAATGCCAATTTCAAATGACTACTTAATACCACTCCAGAACCAACAACACCTCTTGGCGATGTACCGAGCAACTTTGAAAGCTCTGAACCAAAGACCGTTGCAAAAATATCTTCAATATACTTATTTTCCACATGCTTTTGATTGAAACGCTTCAGTAACATATGAACAAGGTGCGCCTTAACATAGCTTTCTGAAAGTGCCCCGGGGGTATGAAAGGCCGCAAGTTTAAGGTCGACCCCCCACAATCCTTTTTTATAATTATCGAGATTATTTAAAAAACCAGAACCGGTAACCAGGTCATTCATCAGAGATGCCTTCAAGAGACTTTGCTGCTCCAATGCATATAAAGCATTTACCAGTGTTCCGATACTTAAAGGCTCATCCGAATCAGTAGTATGGCTCCGTAAAAAGCTGCTCAAACCAGCTCCAAGGTCTTGCAGCCCCCCACCAAGAGCGATAATGAAGAGTGGTTGTTGCTCCCGGGGTATATTGGTAACGAGTAAAGACGAAATTTTTTCCATCTGATGATCGAAAATATATTTTTTAAGCACTTCACGATAAGGAGTTTCAGCGGTTTTTTGAGACGAAGAACCATGACTTCCCATTCCAGCGTAACGCGACTGAGCTGTTTCAACTTCTCTATCAGCACTCAAATCTGGATCAGTCGACTCACCAGAGTTATGCGACGAAGCTGTTTCAACTTTTCCATCATCATTCAAATCTGGATCAGTCGACTCACCAGAATAATGCGGCACAGTATGCGCCTCCAGTAAACCAAAGCCTTTCTTCTTCCTACGCAGCACTTTCGCCCCTCCTTTCCCCGGTTTAAACCAGACACCTGAAGAGAGGCTGTTCACACCCTGCATCTCCATCCAGTTTCGAGTATGACTAACAGGCTGAGATGGCAAACGACCACACCCCCGTTTCAAAGCCTGATAATCTTCCGGCGCTATTACTGGAACATCACTCTCTTCCAGTTCGCTCTGAATCTGCTCTGCAGCAAAACGGGCACAGAGCTCATCATAGTCATCCTGCGTAGTTGTTTTAACGCCTCCTTTCCCATCGGTGTATAGGTAGACCCAGACACCCTCTTTCAAAACCCTGCCAATAAGCCAGCCCATTTCTGCCAGAATTTGTCCAACCCGATCCTGAATTAAATCCACACCCAAAGGAACTATCTGGTCAGGCGCTTCAGAAAAAAGACGGGCAGCATCATCGGCAAAAAATTCGATACCGTCTGACACCAGACAGTGAGACGCTTCAACCTCCAACTCTGCACAACCACTCTGACGATGCATTTTCAGGTAAAGTCTGTCTTCATCGCTGACTTCCCACTCAAAGGCATCTTCCGCCAATTCGATAACGAACCTTTCCTGCTGAAACTGCTTTATATCATCCGCACCATGGTCAAGTTCATCTGCATGGATATACCCCGAGCGCGTCGAGTTAATATGCTCAGGATCATCACGACCTTTCAGAACAGAGTGATCAGCATTCAGATATGAAGAAGCGTCTTTTTGTCGCAATTGAAACTGATTCAGATCGAGGGACAGTCCCGACGCTGTTTGCGCAGTGAGATCTGGTGCAACTAAAAGCAGAAGGGACAAAAAAAGAGAGACAGGGCTAAATAGATAATGTGAATAAGCTTTCATTCTATTATCTCCTCTAGGGATAGAGGTATAGCTAATGAAAGTTAATTCGACAAATTCGTGAATGCAGGACTGCATCACGATATTTAAGAAAACTTATTCAGTGAAAGTGAGTGACGCCTATGTAGACGTCACTCGACTATTACTAGCGAAGGCTTAATGCATCTCCACCCATCAGCTTGATCGCTGTGGCAGAAACACCTGCACCAAATTCTCTGGCAAACTGTTCCAGCGGGCTCAGGCGATAGCTGAAATCAACGATCTCTTCTTCACCAACAATCTCTCTGGCGACATAACCGGTACTACCCAGACCATCAATCAAGCCAAGTGTTTTAGCCTGTTCACCGGTCCAGACCATTCCAGAGAAGATCTCGGGGCTGTCTTTCAGACGATCACCACGACCTTTCTTCACCACATCAATAAACTGATTATGGATTGTATCCAGTGATTGCTGCCAGCGCTCAGTTGCTTCTGCATCCTGCGGCTGGAAAGGATCATTAAAGGCCTTGAACTCACCCGCAGTGTACGTACGACGGGTTACTCCCAGTTTTTCCATTGCATCAACAAAACCAAAACCGGATGAGATCACACCAATAGAACCCACCAGACTGGCTTTATCCGCATAAATTTCATCAGCTGCTGCAGCCACGTAGTAACCACCAGACGCACCAATATCCATAATCACCGCATAAAGAGGTGTTTCCGGATAAATACCACGGAGACGCTGAATTTCGTCATAGATATAGCCAGACTGAACCGGACTACCACCAGGACTGTTAATTCTCAGCACCACACCTTTGGTATTTTTGTCCTTGAAGGCAGCTCTCAGACCGGAGACAACGGTATCCGCATCGACATCCTGACCACTACCAATCACACCATTCATTTCTACCAAAGCAGTGTGACTGCCGCTGGTTTTAGCTGGTGATACTGTCGGGTTCGCTGACTTGTAAACCAGACCCACAGAGATAAACAGCCAGGTAAACGTCAGCAGTTTAAAGAAGATACCCCAACGTCTTGCACGACGTTGTTCTTTCAGCGCACCTTCAGCTAGTCCTTCAACCAGTTTCCAGGCTTTATCCTCAGTTTTAGACTCAGGTTTGGAGATAAGTTCCGTTTTTTCTGCAGGAGAAGACTCCGGCTCATTCCAGTTATCACTCACTCAGTTTTCTCCCCCCGGAATTATTATTTGCTTAACCAGCTAATCAGCTGATCAAAAGAATCTACAGTCAATACTGTATCGTACTGTCCAAGACTTTCAGCGGTCTGTGCACCATAAGTCACAGCCACACCATCAATGCCGGCATTAGCCGCCATCTGCAGATCAAAACCGGCATCACCAACCATCAATGCTTTTTCGGCCGGAACCTGCAATTCTTCCAGAATCTGTTGCAACATCATTGGGTGTGGTTTGGACTCAGCGTCATCAGCCGTACGACTGTCACTGAAGAAATCCTGAAGCTGATTAGCGTTCATGGATTTTTCCAGACCCGGTCGCTTTTTACCTGTTGCCACCGCCATCTGATAGCCATTAGTTTTCAGCAGCTCAAGTCCATCAGTCACTCCCGCAAAAGGAAGTGATGGATTTTCTTCCAGACGAAAATAATTATCCCGATAAGCATCGCGATAGATAGCTACCGCTTCATCACCCAGATTCGGATACAGCTGGGCAATGGCATTACCCAGGCTGAGGCCAATCACACCTTTGTAAGCCTCATCATCCAGAACCGGTAAACCCTGCTCTTGAGCACCACACTTGAGCGCTTCAACAATATGAGGCACCGAATCAACCAATGTGCCATCCCAATCAAATATGATCAGGGAATAATCCTTTTTTACCGTCATCGTTTCTCTTTTAACTGTATAACTGTTCAAACGTATTTTTTGCTGATCAAACTTCAGAACTACCAAGCGTTTCCAACACTTGCTGAAGGTCCGCAGGCAAAGGAGCATCAATCACCAACGGTGTACCATCCTGTAGCTTCAGCCTTAACTGGGCTGCATGAAGAAACAGTCGTTTAAGACCAAACTGACGAAAGCGTTTATTCTCTTCATCTTTAGTGTATTTTTCATCACCCAGAATGGAATAACCAGCATGCAGGCAGTGAACACGAATCTGGTGAGTACGCCCTGTTATCGGACTGGCTTCAATCAGAGTGGCTGATTCACCTTTATGACTGTAACGCTCAAGAACCTGAAAACTGGTTTTGGAGCGTTTGCCTTCATCGATATCCACTGTAACAACACGTTCACCGGAACGCAGAGTGTTCTTTAGCAGCGGAGCATTAACCAGCACTTTACGGCTTGGCCAGCGACCCACGACAAGAGCATTGTAAATTTTGCTGATGTGCTTTTCCTGCAACTGTGCGTGCAGATAACGAAGCATGCTGCGCTTTTTTGTAAGCATCAGGCAACCCGAAGTATCACGATCCAGTCTGTGCACCAATTCCAGGTGATGCTCATCAGGGCGAATCTTGCGCATCGCCTCAATCACACCGTAATTAATACCACTACCGCCGTGTACTGCGATACCTGAAGGTTTGTTAATGATGATCAGGGTTTTGTCTTCATAGATGATGGAACTTTCCAGCTTTGCTATGAGTGCAGCACCCGGGTTAACGATCTTCTCTTTTTCACTGATTCGTACTGGCGGCACACGCAGTAAATCACCGTCCTGTAGACGATAATCTGCGGTCACACGTTTTTTGTTTACACGTACTTCACCCTTGCGAATAATTCGATACACGCGGGTTTTTGGTACACCCTTGAGAATACGGGTGAGGTAATTGTCGACCCGCTGACCGGCATACTCCTGATCAATGTTGATCATCTGTACCACTGGGCGGGTTTCACCGGTTTCCCGGGAATCGTTCTGTTGTCTTTCCATGAAGCTATATTACCAGCATTCACTCATTTGAAGCACTTACTGATTACTGATATAGTTGAAGGGCTGTCTTATGCACATCCGAAGAGACAGTTCGATTTGCGAAACCTGAGTACGGCCAGCAGCGGAAAAGCAATAAAGCCCCCTGACACCGAGCCGATGAATCTCAGGACAGATGAAATGACCGCACAGCAACAAGCAAGCTGTGTAAGATAAACGCGCTACTCTCTGTCAAGCAGGGCACCCCCGAATTCCGGGCGAGAGGACATATTGCCGGGACAATGAGATCTACATTCGGACGATTTGATCAATAACGCCGAACTCCCGGTATTTAAGATATCCCCGCCCCAACAGCTCTAAAGATCAGCACAAAGATCTTCAGACTGTTACTGCTATATCGTTACATGAAACAGCAAGATGTGCTGGGTAACGTAAGTCTGATAGCAGCGTTAATCAAACCGGCAGTTCCGTACAAAGACGGACCGGAAAGACAGTGAAAACGGGCAGTGCCGGCTTGAGAGGCTAGCCTCTGAACGTATCGGTACTCTATGAAGAGAATGTTAATCAACGCAACTCAGTCTGAAGAGTTGCGTGTAGCGCTGGTTGATGGCCAGCGCCTTTACGATCTGGATATTGAATCCGGCGCTCGTGAACAGAAGAAAGCCAACATTTACAAGGGACGTATTACCCGGGTTGAACCTAGCCTGGAAGCCGCCTTTGTAGATTTTGGTGCTGAGCGCCATGGTTTTCTCCCGCTGAAGGAAATCTCCCGCGAATATTTTTCCAGCGCCTATCAGGGTGGTCGTCCAAACATTAAGGACGTCATCAAGGAAGGCCAGGAAGTTATTGTTCAGGTAGATAAAGAAGAGCGCGGCAATAAAGGTGCAGCCCTGACGACTCTGGTGAGTCTGGCCGGTCGCTACCTGGTACTCATGCCTAACAACCCTCGTGCCGGCGGCATCTCCCGTCGTATCGAAGGTGACGAGCGTGCAGAACTGCGTGAAATCCTCAACAGCCTGAACATCCCGACTGAAATGGGCGTTATCGTTCGCACCGCTGGTCTGGGCCGTTCTCAGGAAGAACTGCAATGGGATCTGGATTACCTGCTGCAACTGTGGGCTTCCATTAAAGAAGCAGCACAACAACCTGCACCTATTCTGATCTACCAGGAAAGCGACGTTATCATCCGTGCTGTTCGCGACTATCTGCGTCAGGACATCGGTGAAGTACTGATCGATAAGAACAGCGCTCACGAACGAGCCCTGGATTTTATCAAGCAGGTTATGCCTCAGTACCAGAGCAAGATTAAGCTGTACAAAGACAGCATCCCTCTGTTCAACCGTTTCCAGATTGAATCCCAGATCGAGACCGCGTTCCAGCGCGAAGTGAAGCTGCCTTCCGGTGGTTCCATCGTTATCGATCCAACGGAAGCACTGGTTTCCATCGACATCAACTCTGCCCGCGCAACCCGTGGCGGTGATATCGAAGAGACAGCACTGAACACCAACCTGGAAGCGGCCGACGAGATTGCTCGACAGCTGCGCCTGCGCGACATCGGTGGCCTGATCGTGATCGATTTCATCGACATGAGTCAGAACCGCAACCAGCGTGAAGTGGAGAACCGCATCCGTCAGGCTCTGTCCATGGACCGCGCCCGCGTACAGACCGGCCGTATCTCCCGCTTCGGTCTGCTGGAAATGTCCCGTCAACGCCTGCGTCCGTCCCTGGGTGAAACCAGTGGTGTTGTCTGCCCACGCTGCTCCGGTCAGGGCACTATCCGTGACATCGAATCACTGGCTCTGTCCATTCTGCGTCTGATGGAAGAAGAGGCTCTGAAGGACAAAACTTCTGAAATCCGTGCTCAGGTTCCGGTTTCTGTTGCAGCTTTCCTGCTAAACGAAAAGCGCCAGACCATCGCCAGAATCGAAAAACGCAGCGATGTTCGTATCGTAGTGGTTCCAAACGCTCATCTGGATACACCTCACTACGACGTTCAGCGTTTACGTGATGACCATGTAACCGAAGGCTCTGAAAGCAGTTATGAACTTCTGGAAGCAGAAGAAACTGTAGAAGAAGAGGTAGTTGTTGCACCTTCCAAGACCATTCAGCGTCAGGAAGCGGCAGTAAAAAATGTTAAGCCTGCTCAGCCAGCACCTGCTGCTGTCAAAAAGCAGAAAGAAGAAAAGCCTGGCTTACTGCAGTCTCTGGTCAGCTCTATTGGCAGCCTGTTTGGCAGTGCCGAGGAAGAGAAAGCATCCAAGGCTCGCTCTGAGCAAAAGCGTCCTGCTCGTCAGCCACAGCGTCAGAGCCGTGACAGCAATCGCGACAACCGTTCCGATAACAAACCTCAGCAACGCAAGCCTCAGCAGCGCCGAGAGCAGACTGAAGAACGTCAGGAACGTCCTCGCAACGATCGTCGTCGCAACGACCGCAATGATCGCAACCGTGATGACCGTCAGGAGCGTACTCCTCGCCAGGAAGAGCGTCAGGAGAAAGCACCTCGTCAGGATCGCACAGAGCGCCAGGAAAGAGCTCCACGCCAGGACCGTCAAGAACGCGGAAATCGTCGTGATCGTAGCCCTGAGCGCACTGACCGCACCTCTGAACGTAACGATCGCAGCACTGATCGCCGCGAACAGACACGTCAGGAACCTGTAGCCGAACAGCAGGATCAGGGATTCGAGCAGCAGGATGACAGCCGCCGTCGCCGCCGTCCAGGTTCTGCTCAGCGTCGTCGCAACAACCGTCCTTCTCAGCGTGACAGAAGCACTCAGGACCAGCCTGTATTGCCTTCCATGTCTCAGCCAGAAGCTGAAAAACCTGCACCTCAGCAAGCACCTGCCAGACAGGAAAAGCCGGTTGAAGTAGCTAGACCAGAAGCAGCCAGGTCAGAAGCGGCTAAACCAGAAGCAGCCAAGCCTGAAGCCAGAGAAACAAGAGTTCCGGCACAGCAAAAGCCAGCGCCTGTAGCTAAAGACCCTGTTAAAGACATTGCTAAAGACGCTGTTAAGGAAGAGGTTCGCCAGCCAAAAGCTGAGCCTAAGTCCGTTGAAGCTGACAAGCCTGAGCAGCAACAAGCTGAAGTAGCTACTCCAGTTGTTGAAGCCAAGCCTCAAGCACCTCAAATGACCGAAATGGCTAAAGCTGTTGCAGCCACCAGTCATAGAGAGCCTGCTCCTGCAGCCATGCAGTCTACTCCTTCAGAAGCTCCTGCTGCCAAAGCAGAGCCAGCCAGCAAGCCTGAGGCTATTAAAGCCGAAGCGCCAAAGGTTGAAGCAGAGAAGATTGAAAAGCCTGCAGCGGTTAAGCCTGCTGAAGCTCCAAAGCCGGTAGCAGAGAAAAAAGCCCAACCTGCACCTGCTCCGGTTGCAGCAGAAAAACCTGTAGAAGCAACGCCAGCACCAGCTGCTGAAGCGCCTGCAGAACCTGCTCCACGTCGTCGTCGCAGTAGAGCTATGAACGACCCACGTTTGAAGCGTAAGCTTGAGCAGCAGAAGCAAGCTGAAGCTGCGAAAGCAGATGCTGCCGATGCAACCAGCTCTGCACCTGCCGCTAAAGCAGAAGCTCCAAAGGTTGACGCTGTTGCTGAGACCGCCACAAGCCCTGCTCCAACTTCTCAGGATAACTAAGAAGTAAAGCTCAAAGCTTGATCCATAAAAAAAGGAGCCGATTGGCTCCTTTTTTTATCTCTGTAATTCATATCTGGAAGAAATCATAGCTTGGCTAGCAGGGCTCCATCCAGGTGATAAATATCATCCCTGAAACGAATACGGCCATGACGATCCGGCCAGGCCGTAAAGTAGACGAAATAGAGTGGCACTTTCTTTCTCAACTTCAATCTACCTGTTTCTTTCTGTTTCAACACACCATCAACCTGACTCCCCATTCCCTGATACCTCAGGATACTGCCAATCAATTGATCAATATTCTCCACTCGCGTACAGCCTGAACTAAAGGTTCTTCTCTCTCTCTTAAACAACTCAGGCCTGTCAGTATCATGAAGATAGATGCTGAAAGCATTAGGGGAATCCAGCTTAAAGCGGCCTAATCGGTTTACCTTTCCGGGCTTCTGCTCAATACGATAAGGAAAGTTTCGACGACTGTACTGACTCCAGTTAACCGTTGAAGGATCAACCTTTCTAGCGCCCATCTTCCAGCTCGAGTAGACCGAGAAACCTTCACGCTTTAAAAAACCGGGGTCTTTCTTGGCCTTGCGCAGGATTGAAGTTGAAGCGATAGAACTGGGAACCCGCCAGTATGGGTTGATGGTAATACTCTCAATCTCTTCCTGAAACACCGGTGTTTGCCTGGATGGCTTTCCTACTATCGCCTTGAACTGACGTTTTCTGGTTTCACTGGTTACCCAGGCGACATTAAAACCGGCAATATCAACCATCACATGAGGGTAAGGCAGGGTTCTGGGCAGCCAGCGCATACGCTCCATATTCACCTTCAGCACCTTGATACGATCAAGGGTCATAGCGACCAGCGCTCTTCTGGCTCTTGGTCCCAGTTGTCCATCTGCGTAGATACGATATTTCTTCTGCACTCGCTTGATTGCAGCTTCGTGAGACGAAGAGTAACTACCAGCTGGCAATCGATCAGCCATATCCAGATCGACCAGCCACTGATTCAATCTCAATAATGACGGGTGACGATCACCTTTCTCCAACACCAATCCTTTTGGGAAGTGCTTTTCAACACTGCCCACCCAGGCTTCCAAACGCCTCAAAGCAGCAACAAAAAGCTTGTACTGAGGTAACTTGGACTCCACCAGATCGAGACTGTCAGCACTCATATGATCTTCAAGCACTGGCAGACTTGGCCTGTCCTTGATATGCCAGCTGGGTTGATACACCTCTGGTTTGAGCCTCCCGGTATCCAGATAGGAAGCGTATTCATGGGCCACCTGACGAACATTCTGGGGCGAAGGGTCTGCCGCCAGTTGCAACCATTTACTCTGAGGAATATCGATACCGTGGCGGGCCGCTGAGGACATCCACTTTATCAGCTGTTCACTGCTCGGCGCTTCAGGATCAAGCTCATCCACCAGAATCGGTTCAGGCTTCTGAGTCACTTCAGGAATGGCCAGCCAGCCTGAAGACTGAGCATGGAGAAAGGATGGAACAGACAGCGATAACGCCAAGAACAGTAAACTGCGCATGAAAACTCCGTATATCAGTAAAGCCAAGCCTTACTGCGTACAGGCTTTCTCAATCAATTCATATGTATTGATAAGAGTAGACAGAACAACTGGAATATAAGGAGGAAGAAAGAAAGGAATAGCGCCGGACTTTTGTCAGGCGCTTGAACAGCGATTGCCTGGAAAGTATCAGTAAACCCTGGGTTCCATTTCGAGCTCAACACCAAACCTGGCCAGAACCGTTGAACGAATATGATCCGCCAGAGCTACAAGCTCTCGCGGAGTGCCCTCACCATGATTAACCAGCACCAGCGCCTGTTTAGCGTAAGTGCCAACCTGCCCCATGGTAAAACCCTTCAAACCTGCTTGATCAATCAACCAGCCTGCGGCCAGCTTCCATTCACCTTCAAAGGGGAAACAAACCAGATCTGGAAATTCCTGCTTTAACCGATCAACTACTGAAGCAGGCACTACCGGATTCTTGAAAAAGCTGCCGGCATTACCAATCACTGCAGGATCCGGCAGTTTCTGGCTGCGAATTTCACAGACCACATCACTGATCATTTTTGCTGTCAGTGACTGTCCAGCGGCCTTTTTCTGCACTGCATTCTGAAGGTGACCATAGCCAAGTTTCGGCTCCAGAACGCTGCTCAATTCAAAGGTCACCGAGGTAATGATAAAGCGGTCTTTCAGGCTGTTTTTAAACACCGAATCACGGTAACCAAACTGGCAGTCATCACGATCAAAAGTGCGAAGTTCACCTGTCGCAATATCTAGAGCTTCCAGACTATGAAAAACATCCTTTATCTCAACACCGTAAGCGCCAATATTTTGAATAGGTGCAGCACCGACATTACCGGGAATCAGGGAGAGGTTTTCAAGACCATAAGCTTCGTTATCCAGTGTCCAGAGAACAAATTCATGCCAGTTCTCACCCGCCCTACACTGCACCAGCATTTGATCATTTTGCTGACTCACCACTGAACGGCCTTTCAGATCAACAGCGAGAACCAGAGCTTCCAGATGATCACTGAGTACAACATTGCTACCACCACCCAACGGAATCAGCAGCAGCTTTTTCTCTCCAGCAAAACCGATGGCCTGCCTGAGGTCTTCAACGGTTTCAGCCTGCCCAAAATAGCGGGCCGAAACATCAAAACCAAAGGTGTTCAGTGGCTGAAGTGAGTAATTTTCAACAATTTTCATGAAGTCAGCGATTCCCGAGGGAATGTTGGGAACAAATATGCTCAAGCAGTGCGCGGCTGCCCGCTTCCACCAGATCAAGGACATGGGAGAAACCTTTAGTTCCACCATAGTAAGGGTCAGGAACTTCTGACTCGGACAGCTCTGCATGGGAGAGAAACAGTGACAGCTTATGCTGATACTCTTTCGGACAACGACTCTGAAGCTCAACCAGATTATCTGCATCCATTGCCAGTAGATAATCCATCTCGACAAAATCAGCATCAGTGGTCGCCTGAGAGCGCACATAACTGAGATCATAACCACGGTTTGCCGCCTCCGCAGAGGAGCGACCGTCCGGCTTTTCACCCTGATGCCAGCCACTGGTTCCAGAAGATTCCACCTGAATCAGGTGTTCCAGCCCCTGCTCTTTCACCATTTGCTCAAAAACACCATGAGCTGTAGGCGAACGACAGATATTACCGAGGCAGACAAACATTACCTTGATCATACAATTCCTTTTTCTAGCCTTTCGCCCTTTGTAAAATCAGGCCTGAGCCAGACGCTTTTCCATCAAAGTCCTGACCGCAGCCAGATCTTCTTCCGTATCAACACCGTGAGGCGGTGTTTCCAGAGCATCAGCCACATGGATACGGTGGCCGTTCCAGAGCAGGCGAAGCTGCTCAAGAGACTCCAGCGATTCCAGCGGACTCTGCGGCCACTGCACATACTGATTCAGCAGACCAACACGGTAGGCGTAGATACCAATATGACGACGGAACATATCCAAATTTGGCATAGCCTGGTCGCCAGCAGCAAATTCATCTCTGGCCCAGGGCATTGGCGCACGACTGAAATAGAGCGCATAACCCTGAAGATCGGAGACGACTTTAACCACATTGGGATTAAATAGGTCGTTGCGGGTCTTGATGGATTCAGCCAGAGTAGCTGCGCCTGCATCAGGTGCCTGCATCAGGTTTTCTGCCACCTGATTGATCACAGAAGCAGGAATCAACGGCTCATCGCCCTGAACATTCACAATCACTTCGTTATCCGACATCTCGTAGAGCCGGGTTACTTCCTGTAGGCGGTCAGTTCCTGAAGGATGACCTGCCAGAGTCAAACAAACCTCAGCCCCAAAACCTTCAGCAGCCTTAACAATACGCTCATCGTCAGTAGCGATAATAACTCTGCTGGCATTACTCTCACATGCACGTTCGTACACATGCTGAATCATGGGCTTGCCACAAATATCCGCCAGCGGCTTACCGGGCAGGCGACTGGAACCGAAACGGGCTGGAATAACAACGGTAAAGGCAGCGTTACTCATCAGGCAGAACCTTCACCTGCAGCATCGTCAGAAGCACTCTCTTTAGCAGCGCTATCTTTAGAAGCAGCAGGCGCTTCACCGCCATCAAGGCGTTCATCGGTTGTCAGGGTACGGGCTTCGTTATCGAGCATCACCGGAATATCATCACGAATAGGGTATGCCAGACCGCAGGGGCGGCAAACCAGCTCAGCTTCATCCTTACGATAGTTGAGGTCACCTTTGCATAATGGGCAGGCGATAATCTCAAACAGCTTCTTATCCATGGGAATCCTTGTTTGACCGCGACTGCGGCCCTTTGGTTTCAATCAGAGTCAAAATTCGTTCAAACACCGATTCCGGCATATGCGCCTGAACCGGCAGATACCAGAGCTTGTCGTTACTGTAAGTCCGGCATTTTACCGCATCTTTCGCCGTCATCAGTACTGGCAGCTCATCGCCAAACTGCAGGTCCAGCTCAGAGAAATCATGGTGATCAGGAAACGGGTGTGGAATAACCTCGTAACCTTCCTGCTCCAGCGTCAGGAAAAAACGCTCCGGATTACCGATACCGGCAACACCATGAACCTTACCTTTTTCCGGTGGCTCAGAACCTTTTCCCTTGATCACAGGCTTCAGGTCGTCCGGTTGCAGATAAAAACTGTCAAAAGCAACATCCAGCTTTTTCTGCGCCTGGCCATTGACCAGTACCAGATCAACCGTTTCCAGTCGTTCCGGCAACTCTCGCAAAGGCCCTGCAGGCAAGCTTAACTGGTTGCCCAGCATACGGGCACCATCTACAACGGCCAGCTCAATATGTCGCACCAGATTATAGTGCTGAAGGCCATCATCGGCGATGATCAGGTCGCAATCAAACTGCTCAATCAAGGCTTTGGCAGCAGACACTCTGTTAGGATCAACCATCACCGGAATGCCAGTCTGACTGGCCAGCATGACTGGCTCATCACCGACACTCTTTGGATCAGAATCCGCAGTAACTGACAGAGGATAATTTAAAGAACTGGAACCAAACCCCCTGCTGGCAATACCGGGGCGATAACCTTCAGACTGCAGTCGTTTAACCAGACTGGCCACCACCGGTGTTTTGCCAGTACCGCCAACAGAAATATTACCGACCACAATCACCGGCACAGAAGGTTGCCAGCGATCAGACGCCAGTTTTTTACTTTTCTGCTGCTGGGCAATGCGTTGATAAAGCCAAGAGAGCGGTAGCAACAGGCGGGTCCACCCTCCTGTGCTGTACCATGATTTAAGAACCGAGTCGCTGAAACGATCTTTCCAGCGACGGGATTCGATAGACATCAGTTAGCAGATTCCTTGGGCTGGCGGGTTGTCATACTGAGATTGGCAAAACCCAGCTGGCCGGCAGCGTCCATGGCAGTCACCACAGACTGGTAAGGTGTGTTGGCATCAGCGGTAATAATCAGTGGCAGATTGGTATCACCGTCACTGACCTTGGCCAGTGCATTCTTTAACGTGTCCAGACTGGCATTGACCAGAGACCTGCCATTAACAGCAAAATCACCGCTCTTGCTGATGGAGATTTCCACCTGATTATTCTGAACCTGTTCACGCTGCTCACCACTGGCTTCCGGCAAATCGATAGCCAGCTGGGTTTCCTTGGTAAAGGTCGTAGAGACCATAAAGAAAATTAGCAGCAGAAACACAACGTCAATCAGAGGTGTCAGGTTCAGCGACACCTCTTCCGTGGACTGGCGACGAAACTTCATCACTTGCCCTCGCGGTCTTTCAGCTTACGCTCACCCTGTAAAACTTCCACCAGCTTGATGGCTTCCTGCTCCATGGTCACTACCAGTTCATCGATGCGACGCATAAAATAACGATGGAAAATCAATGCCGGAATAGCAACGGACAGACCCGCTGCAGTAGTGATCAGAGCCTTGGAAATACCACCCGCTAGAACACCGGCATTACCGGTACCTTCGAGCATGATGACAGTAAAGACATCAATCATACCGATAACGGTACCCAGCAGACCTAACAAAGGTGCAATCGCTGCGATAGTACCCAGAGGATTCAGAAAACGTTCCAGGTTGTGAATCACTCGACCTGCCGCTTCTTCAATACTCTCTTTCATGATCTCGCGACCATAACGGGCATTGCCGATGCCGGCAGCCAGGATTTCACCCAGCGGAGATTCTTCTTTCAGGTTGCTGACTTTCTTGTTATCGAGATCATTATTCTTGATCCACTTCCACACCTGCGAAAGGGTATTCTTAGGCGCAATGCGGGAAGGTCTTAAAGTCCAGAGACGCTCAAGCACAATGGCCATGGCAATAACAGAGCTCAGCAGAATAGGCAGCATCAGCCAGCCGCCGGATTTCACCAATTCGAACACAGCGTATTCCCTATCATTTTAATCATCAAACTCTACCACAGAGTCTTGTTGTGTGACTATTGAGCCAGCAGCGATTAGTAGCCATAAACAGTTTATCGCCACCAGTAGTAGTTATATTGTTGTCGGAATGACTTAATTTCATCAAATCCGGCCCCAAGAATAAACGACAAAGTACCTGATTTCGCTGTATTTTTCAGATCAACACCCAATTCTTTTATACGCTCAAGCGTTGCCTTTGCCGGGTGCCCGAAACGGTTGCCATAACCCGCTGACACCAACAGCTGACTGGCAGATACTTTTTCAAGAAAACGGCTCGAGCTCGAGTGTTTACTACCATGATGAGGCAACAGCAAAAAATCAGATGGATTAATCAAACCGTCAGAGACCAAAGCAGCCTCTTTCTTTCGACTGATATCACCCGCCAGTAAAATACTTCTACCATTCTGAGCGGTTATTTTTAATACGCAGGAACGCTCGTTGCTTTTTAAACCGGGCTCGCTGCCGGATAGAACCTCAAAACGAACATGATCCCAGCGCCACTGTTCACCTCTATTACAGTGGCTGATATGACCACTGTAATGACCCACAGAAGATCCAGCCACTACCGGCACGCCAGGATACCTTTTCAGCAGAGCCGACAAACCACCGGAGTGATCTTCATCACCATGGGATACCATGATCAGATCCAGCTGACTGATCTGCTCTCGGGCAATATAGGGAATAATAGTGCTACTGGCGGAGTTAAAACGCCCCCTGCTGGCGACTCCTGTATCATAAAGCATGGCATGGTTATGGGTCTGAATCAGAACAGAGAGCCCCTGCCCCACATCGATCACACTGACTTTGGCTTCCCCTGTTTCTGGCACCGTTTTCACAGGAAACAGCCAAGGGGAAAGAAAAAAAAGAACCAGCCAGCGCAGCTTTAAGGTTGATACAGACAACAAAAGTAAAACAGCCACCGAAACGAAAACCAGCTGCCAGGGCTCACAACTCAACACTGGCAAAGACAGATCGTTTTCAGATAACCAGGCCATGACCTTACCCCAGCCCGCCAGAAATACTTCCAGCAGCATCAACAAAAAAGACGACAAAGGCTCGAAAAACATCTGCACTGTAAGCGCCAAAAAAGCCAAAGGAAGGACAACCATCCCAAGCAGAGGAATCGCCAGCAGATTTATCAGTGGTGAAAGTAGGTTTACTGTTTGCTGGTTCTGCATCAATAAAGGACTGAGCATAAAGAATACCCAGAGCTGTGGTCGAAGCCATTGCATCGAAATCGACTCACCCTCCCTGACTCTGCCACAGCAGCCATAAAGCAAAATGGCAACCGCAGCAAAGGAATACCAGAAACCAGCACTGGTAGCAGCAAGAGGCTCGATTAATAACACCACAGCCATTGCCAGAAGGTACAAAGTCGAAGGTCTTGCTTTTATTCCGAGCAATGGTCCGGCCAGAACCACAGATGTCATGACTAACGCTCGCTGAACCGGAATATTAAAGCCTGCCAGGAGCGCATAACCAAACGCCAATATTAAAGACGTTATAGAAGCCAATACTGGCAGGCTGACAACTCGAAGAGGAATCAGCCCTGTCCTTGCCAGAACCAGAACTAACCAGAACCCTAGTACCGCCACCATGCCAATATGCAAACCGGAGATCACCATCAAGTGGGTCGTGCCGGTATTGTTAAAGTTATCCCACTGTTGTTGAGACAGCCCTGATTTATCGCCAATCAAAATAGCTGACAAAACAGCCGCATTATCAGGGCTGGTGCTTTGCTGAAGCCAGCCTCTGATCGCTGAACGGATAGTTCCAACACTCAGACTCTTCGACCCGGATAGTAACTCACCTTCTTTTACATAACCAACGGCAATCACACCTTCTCTCGCTGCCCAGGCTTCCCGGTCAAAAGCACCCCTACTGTAACTTCCTCTTGGGTGCCTCAACCTGACTTTTAACTGCCATTCCTGATCAGGCATCAACTCCGATGATCGATACCAGCTAAGCCAGAGCTTTCCTGGCAGTTGTTTTTCACCACCGATTTCTTCGGACAAGAACTGAAATCGAGTCAAGCCGCTTGAGCCAGAAGGCAGCCCTGAAACCTTACCCTTGATAAACAAATCTTTACCTTCAAGCGCAGACGGCAACCACTGTTTTTGAAGTAATATTCCATGAGCCGTACCAACAATGAAACCAATCAGAAAGAATGCGGTCATACTAGTGAAAGCTTGTAGATCTATACCTGCAATATTGACCAATACGATCAATAGCAGCATCAGCAGGCCGATAGCCATAACCAGTGGAAGAGGTACGGTCAGAGGTAGAAATACACTGATCAACAGGCCAGCAATAAAGAAGCTCAAGCTGTCACGAAGATTTATAGGTCTTATAGCTGGTGTTATAGAGAGTTTCATACAATCTGTGCATAATGGCCTACCTTATTGGGCAGCAAGCGCAGTCGCAATCAAGATGCCACACGTCAATAAACGACCTGTACAAATCAGTACACTGCGCGTTTGGCATACAGGATAGCTGCTCTTTCACATGAAGCAGCCTGTATCTTGATGATAAACAATCGAACCCTGCTTTTATTCAGCAGAGTTCTTCCCGGACAACTCAATGTCTGGTGGCAGTAGAGAGAGATTTTTACGGGCATGGCAAGGAAACTGATACAGCGCTACCTGCCGGATCCTGGATCCATCAAGGAAAACAAGTACCTTCGTTTTCTGGGTAGCACCATTGAAGATGCCAACCTCTGGCACCTGAACCGGCGATCAGCCGCCATGGCTTTTTTCGTCGGTATTTTCTGTGCGTTTATTCCCATACCGTTTCAGATGGTGGTTGCTGCGACCCTCGCGGTCTTTCTGCGCTGCAACCTGCCGTTGTCTGTTGCACTGGTCTGGATTACCAATCCATTGACTATGCCGGCCATTTTCTATTTTACCTACAAAGTCGGTTGTTATATCCTGCATATCCCTGTCAGTGAAACTCCGTTTGAGCTGACACTGCACGGAGTAGGCGTGGAGCTGGCAAGAATCTGGAAACCGCTGTATCTGGGTTCCCTGATTTCCGGCCTGATTGGCGGTACCTTTGGTTACCTGCTGATTCGTCTCTACTGGCGCTGGAATGTTGTGAGTCACTGGCGTCAACGCTGCAAGCGCAGGCAAGAGAAGTAAGTTCCCGACCAGCCTGTTTTCATTTCTTTCGATTCAACGTTATCCGAATAAAGTCATGCAAAGAAGCTTTCAAAAGCGTAAGCCCAAGCTGGAAGGCCGTGGTGTGCTGGAAAATGTCAGTACTGATGGCCCTCACAGCGACTGGCTGGGTATGCCCGATTACTACATCCATACACTGACCGTGGCCGGTGACGAGTACAAATACCTGACAGCTGATAAGCAGCTGGATGTAAACGAAGGTGACACTGTCGTCTTCCGCTACAAGGAACAGGGTAATGACAAGCGTATCGACAAACGTTCACTGGGGATCTACATCGATCCCAGTCAGTACAATCTGTAATCCTGTAAATCAAGACTGGCCTTTCCGGCCAGTCTTGATTTAATTAAACCTTCATCATCTTAAATTAAAATAATACGTTAAACCTACTTTCAACAAGTGCATTCATAT
This sequence comes from Endozoicomonas sp. OPT23, assembly GCF_009653635.1. GTDB lineage: Bacteria > Pseudomonadota > Gammaproteobacteria > Pseudomonadales > Endozoicomonadaceae > Endozoicomonas_A. The sequence goes on from NZ_PPFD01000009.1 coordinate 93,737, forward strand.
TCATTTATTTGCCATTACTATTCACATCCCCTACTTTTTCTTTTGATTGAATAATTTAATTATTAAATAAATTAATAAGGATCACTTATGAAAGCCAAAACATTGGCCGCTTATATTGTCGGAAGCATGTATATTATATGCTGTAAGAGCATAGCTTTAGAGGCACAACAAAAATCAGACGTAACCTTTGATTATCAATATAATAATCAAAATGATGATTCAGAATTAGAAATCTCAGCCCATTCTAATAACAACAATAATGATCAATGGGGAGTATATGGAAAACTGTTTGAATACTGTGATTCTCAAACAAAAAAAACAAACAAATTAATATTCACAATAAAAGACTTTGAGATAAGCGACTCAGTTATTCGGAGTACGATAAAAGTTGGTTCCCAAACAGCTGATTGCAATATTGTTTCCAGAAACTATGAAGATGGCCAATATCGATTCGCTTATTCTTACCCTGGATTCAGACCCAATATAATCAATGAAGCTGATCATTCCTGGAGTCGAATTCCAAACTCAGAATTACAAAGTGGTTATCCCGCCCCTGAAATGGTGAAATACAGCCTTTCTCGCTCGCCACTGGAATCAGGACTTGGAACAAAAATTAATACTTTCAGAGTTGAAATACCTAGAGATGCTGAGGCAGAAAACATCGAAGGCATAATCGCACTGAGATTTTTCACATTCTCTAGGGTATTTAACCTGATTGTCAGAGAGTTCCAGGGTTCTGTGATCGAGGGAGCAGAGTTTACTCAGGGCTGCTTTGGTAATCAACTCGTAACCTCCTGCAACCAGGAGACTGAAGATGCTTTAAGTATCTCTGGATTGAGTTCGACAGAATGTACAGTCAACATGGTCATTAAGCGAAATGACTACCTCGCAGGTCTCAGAAGTAATAATAAATACCTGCACTCGGTTACAATAAGCTCAATAGGTACAGATTCTGAAGAAACACTGATTGCAGAGTTTGATCTTTTTAGAAACAGTGATGAAAACAGTCAACTTGAAACGCCTTTGAGTGATGAACAGATAGCTATAATTAACGACCACCCCGAACAGTTTGCAATCAGAGATGCCAGTTTCTTCTCCGAAGAAAAAGATTTGATTTCACTATCAATAAGTCTTCCTCACGTTACTGATTCAAACATTAAAGTCACCCTGAATAAAAACAGCTTTGGGAGTTCATGCTCTGATAGCAGCACTGATTCAATTTCCAGTGCAGAAAGAGAATGCTACAGCAATTATTTCTCTGTAGCTTTGCAAGATCAACCTTGTCACCATACTGATGTTTCAACGATGGACAGAAGATCCCCACCCCTCCCCTCTCAACAAACGGCTACTTACCCGGAACCCAAGCCCGCTTATAACTCTGCCAGGACAGTCAATTCCAGAAACAAATTATTAGGCGCATTGCTGTTACTGCCCTTAACAGCTGGACTCTATTTCAAATAATAAGTCTTATGTTCATAGAAAACTGATTCAGAAGATCAATCATTTCCTAACTTATACTAAGAAGGCCAGTTAATTTAACCGGCCTTTTTTATTTTCTTCTTCAGTTTCTCATCCGTCTATAACCAGTGTGCCCTGATCTAGTCGGCAGACTCTATCCATCTGCTTCGCCAGATTCATATCGTGCGTCACCACCACAAAGCTTGTTGTCAGCTCCTCACTCAACTTTTTCATCAAGTCATGAACCTTGGTCGCTGTATTAGGATCAAGGTTACCGGTTGGTTCATCCATAAACACCAGGTCAGGCTGAGTGACCAACGCCCGGGCAATAGCCACACGCTGTCGTTCACCGCCGGACAGCTCACCCGGCTTATGCTTCGCTCTTGCAGCAATCCCTACCAGATCAAGCATGGCCATGACATTTTCCCTGATCTCTTTGACACTCTGGCCTTTTCTCAACAGCAGAGGCATGGAGACATTTTCCAGCGCCGTGAACTCTGGTAACAGATGGTGAAACTGATAAACAAAACCCAGGTGAAGGTTACGCAATCGGTTCTGTTCCGAATCTTTCATTTCAGACAGTTTGTGGCCACACACTCGCACTTCACCGCTCGAGGGCTTATCGAGTCCGGCCAGCAATTGTAAAAGAGTCGTTTTACCGGAACCCGAGCTACCGACAATTGCGACACGCTCGGATGGGTTAATAGTCAGATCAACGTCTTTCAGAACCTGCAGTTTCTCAGGTCCTTCGTCATAGCTTTTAGCCAGCCCGATACATTGCAGTACAGCGGCTGTTTCCGCAGTCATTACATTAGTCATAACGCAGGGCCTCCGCAGGCTGTGTTTTGGAGGCTTTCCATGCAGGGTACAAAGTAGCCAGGAAACTCATAGCCAGACCGGCCACGCTGATAATCCACACATCACGCCACTGCAGTTCCGATGGCAGATAGCTGATAAAGTAAACATCAGGGCTCAGGAATCGAATACCCAACAGAGACTCAAGACCGGAAACAATTTCAGAAACATTAAGTGCGGCAAGAATACCCAGCCCAACGCCTAACAAAGTACCAATCACACCAATCAATGAACCCTGAACCATAAAGATGCCCATAATGGTTCGAGGGCTGGCACCCAGCGTTCTAAGGATCGCAATATCCGACTGTTTATCTGTCACCACCATCACCAGAGTGGAGACAATATTAAAGGCGGCAACAGCAACAATCAGAGTCAGCAGCAAACCAACCATGGTTTTTTCCATCTGGATAGCCTGAAACAGCTGACCCTGTGTTCGAGTCCAGTCCTGAACGTAGTAACGTCCCGGCAACTGCATGGCCACTTCCCAGGACAGCTTTGGCGCCTGGAACAGATCATCCATTTTCAGACGAACGCCTTCCACACCTTCCGGAATCCGCATAAAGCGAGCGCCGTCCTTGATATGGATATAGCCAAGCGTGGAATCCACTTCAGCGCCAACAGAGAAAAGCCCGACAATGGTGAAACGTTTAAGCCGGGGGAATACACCAGCAAGGTTTACATTGGCTTCAGGCAGAACCAGAGTGACCTTGTCACCGAGAGTAACGCCCAGATACTGAGCCATCAGCTCGCCCATTACGATGCCAAACTCGCCGGGCTGCAGCTTGTCCAGATCACCCTGCACCATATGGTCGTTGATGATAGAGACCTTCTTTTCATAAGTCGGGTCAATACCGTAAACCATGGCACCACGAACCACATCGCCGCTGGTCAACATGCCCTGGCCATCAACAAAAGGCGCAGCAGCAACCACACCTTCTGTTTCAGTTGCCTGCTCAAGAATGCCCTGCCAGTCATCCATACCACCATTGGCTGCAGTGATGGTGGCATGAGGCACCATCCCGAGAATGCGCTGTTTCAGCTCCCGGTCAAAGCCGTTCATGACTGACATGACAATGATCAGAACCGAGACACCCAGTGTCAGCCCCACCATCGACATAAGAGATATGAAGGAAATAAAATGATTCCTTCGCTTGGCCCGTGTGTACCGGAGCCCGACAAAAAAGGGTAATGGTCTGAACATTTAGGAATTATAAGGAGTCAATGGTTTGTAAGTTGGTTATTATAACCCGATCAAACAGCCGCGAAGAAACGCTGTTTTCAAACCTTTACTCGAAACGGCTCTTCGCCCTCGTTCCACAGCCAAGGCTGGTGTAAATAATCATGAACTTTCAACTGATCAAAACAGTTGCCCTTCTCCCATTTCTTCTGGTCACTTCGGTGTCAGCTCAGGATTCCATCGCCGTCCCCGTTGGCAGCCAGTCAGCCGAACTCAGAAGCACTATTCTGATTCCCAAATGGGGTGAAAGCATGCAGTCGGTAGAAGATCGTCTGGGCGTACCCCAAGGCTCTGAAACCATCGGCAAGCCAGCCATCACCAGCTGGGTCTATGCGGATATAACGGTTTATTTTGAAGGTAAAACTGTGCTTAGAACGGTTGTTCATCACAAGAAAACTGAATCTACTGGTACCAGTATTGCCAGAAGCTCAACTGAAAAGGCTTCGAACTAGGAAAGTCTCAACTAGAAAGGCTTCGAATCAGGAAGGAATCAAAAGCGCAGGCTTAGCTCTGCGCTTTCTTGGTATTAAAAACTGTGTATCAAACTCTACAGATTATCCGCGATGCATGATCTGCCAGCTTCTGTGGATATTATTACGACGCTGGAAGTCCTTATCAATGGTCTGAGAACTGATCTCTTTCACATCAAACAGTTCTTCCAGTTTTTCATCCAGCACAAACTTGCGATAGTTGTTTGAGAAGTAAATAGTGCCATCCGCACTCAGACGCCTCATGGCCAGCTCAATAATTCGCTTGTGACTGCGCTGAACATCAAAGACACCATCAAACTTTTTGGAATTCGAGAAGGTCGGTGGATCGATAAAGATCAGATCGTACTCACTGTCGTCTCTTTCCAGCCACTGCATGCAGTCAGCACGTTCCATACGGTGACGCACTTCACTGAGACCATTTAACGCCAGGTTCTTTTTACCCCAACCAAGGTAAGTGTTTGACAGGTCAACACTGGTAGAAGAGCTGGCACCACCCATAGCGGCATGAACAGACGCTGTGGCGGTGTAGCAGAACAGGTTAAGGAAACGCTTGCCTTTGGCTTCCTTCTGAATTCGCATGCGCATCTGACGGTGATCCAGAAACAGACCGGTATCCAGATAGTCATGAAGGTTCACCAGCAAACGACAACCGCCTTCGTTCACTTCCAGCATACGGCCTTCTTCACCCTGACGGGTGTACTGGCTGCTGCCAGACTGACGTTCACGACGCTTGAAGATAACCTTCTTCTCTGGAATGCCCAACGCTTCAGGAATCACGGTCAACGCTTCCAGCAGACGCTCTTTGGCCTTTTCTTCATCAATGGTTTTTGGCGCAGCGTATTCCTGCACATGCACCCAGTCGCGATAAACGTCGATGGCCAGAGAATATTCCGGCATATCCGCATCGTACAAGCGGTAGCATTCAATTTCGGCACGTCGCGCCCATTTGCCAATGGTCTTGAGGTTTTTTCTCAGACGATTGGCAAACATGGTTGCACCTTCGGAGACAAAGGTGACTTCACGGTTTTCAACAGGCTGCAGTTGTTTGCGTTCGATGGTCGCTTCACGCTCTTCGCGCTCACGCAGATCGTACAGAAACAGTTTGCAGGGAATCGCACCGTTAAACAGGGCGTAATTTTTCTTCGGACCCATGCCGAGGTTTTTGGCCAGCTTGGGAGAACCGGTGAATATGCCTGCTTCCCAGCCCGGGCACTGAGCCTTGAGCTTCTCACCCAGATGCTTATAGAGATAAACCAGACTGGCTTCATCACCCAGTCGTTCACCGTAAGGCGGGTTGCAAAGAATCAAACCGGCTGGCAGTTCCTGATCAACAACAAAATCTTTCAATTCCTGTTGTTCCACAGAAACCAGCTTACCCAGCCCCATACGTTGCAGGTTACCCTTGGCACGATGCGCCACTGAACCCAGACCTTCAAAACCAATGATCTGTGAAGTGACAGCAGCCAGGCCCGCTGTACGACGCTCTTTGGCCTCTTCCAGCACCGTCAGCCAGACCTTGGGAACATGCCCCATCCAGCGGTCGAAACCGAAACGGGCACGACTCAGGCCCGGTGCGATGTCAGCGGCAATCATGGCACCTTCAATCAACAGAGTACCGGCACCACACATTGGGTCGATCAGCGGCTTACCTTCTTTGGCCAGTTCAGGCCAGCCGGAACGGATCAACAGAGCTGCGGCAAGGTTCTCTTTCAGCGGCGCTTCGCCAGCTTCCAGACGGTAGCCACGCTGGTGCAGACTCTGACCGGACAGGTCAATGGCAACAAACGCGGTTTTACCACGAGCATGAACGTTTACCCGCAGGTCAGGGTTAGAAGCGCTGACATTAGGGCGCCAACCGTGTTCATCACGGAGCTGGTCAACAATAGCGTCTTTGACCACCTGAGAACCAAAACGGGTGTGATTGATGTCCGGTGTTTTACCGGAAAAGTCGACTCTGAAACTGCTCTGACTATCGAGATGATCGTCCCATTCGATGGATTTTACGCCATCGTACAAATCTTCTTTGGTCTGACTGTTAATTTCTGTCAGCCTGAGCAGGACACGACTGGCCAGTCGGGACCAGAGGCAACTGCGATAAGCTACCTCCAGGCTGCCCTCAAAGCTGACACCGGCAACAGTTTCCTGTACGCCTTCTGCGCCAAAGGTTTTAAGTTCATCCGCAAGCAGCATTTCAAGCCCTTTTGGGCAGCTGGCAAACAGGTTATGTAAAGACGTAGACATTGCCTTTATTCCGAAAATAGTTAAAAACTGGCAGACTGATCAGAATTAATTTCTCGACAGTCTGAGCATATTTAGTTAGAAATTAGGGTGTTAGACGCAAGAGGCTGTTCCAATGATGAGAAGACAAAAAAGGGATATGACTGACAGAGCGTTCACCAAGGGATACCAGATTGGTGTTTCCGGACGCTCCCGGGATATCTGCCCACATACGGAACCCCACCTGCGCCAGGCCTGGCTGACAGGCTGGCGGGAAGGCCGAGTAGACAACTGGAATGGCATGGTTGGTGTCTCCGGCCTGCACCGGGCCAATGAAACCATTCACCTTTAAGTTGTTGCTTGACTCAACCTTTTAACTCAACCTTAAGGTAAGCCCCTAACATCAGGGGCTTTTGTTTGCCTGTCGCTTTTATCTCATCAGGAATCGCAGGAGTAAACGGCTTCTGCAGCTTCCCGAATCAGGGACGGCCCCTTGTAAATAAAGCCAGTATAGAGCTGAACCAGACTGGCACCGGCTTTTATTTTATCCGCTGCGGTACGGGCATCGACTACACCGCCAACACCGATAATAGGCAATTTTCCAGACAGCTCTGAAGACAGCAGTCTGATTACTTCGGTAGAACGATCACTCAGTGGTGCTCCGCTCAAACCACCCTGCTCTGCGGCATGTTGTAGACCTGTTACTGCATCACGGGACAGCGTTGTATTGGTAGCAATGACACCATCCAGTTCAAACGCCACCAGCTCCTGAGCAATACCGGCAATCTCTTCTTCGGTCATGTCCGGAGCAATTTTGATGGCAATAGGCACTCGGCGACCGTACTTATCGGTCAGCAGCACCTGTTCTTCCTTCAGGGCGGCCAGCAGGCTTTTCAGGGCATCACCAAACTGCAGGGCTCTCAGTCCCGGTGTATTGGGTGAGGACAGGTTAACGGTCACGTAGCTGGCGTGAGCATAAACCTTGCGCAGGCAAGCCAGATAGTCGCTGTTCGCATCTTCTACCGGAGTATCGAAGTTCTTACCGATATTAATACCGATAATGCCCTGATAATCGCACTTGCGGACGTTCTCAACCAGGTGATCAACACCCTTGTTGTTAAAACCCATGCGGTTGATCAGTGCCTGTTTCTCGGGAATACGGAAAGCTCTAGGCTTGGGATTGCCCGGCTGAGGTCTCGGTGTCACGGTTCCCAGCTCGATATGACCAAAGCCCAGATCACCAAGGCCATCAATGCAGTCAGCGTTCTTGTCCAGACCAGCGGCCAGGCCAATCGGGTTATCAAAGGTCAGCCCCATAACGGTTCTGGGACGGGAAGGCACTGCCGGAGCCAGCATTCGAGACAATCCCAGTCTCTGACCGGCACTGATCATCTCCAGTGACACATCGTGAGCATTTTCCGCAGAAAGACAGAACAGTAACTTTCGACCCAGCTGATACATGAAGCGCCCCGGCATGTTTTTCCAATTAAACCGGCAGAATTATACGCACTCATTCCACTAAAACCAGATCAGCCATGATTTTTTATTACTTTTCGTTCTAGATAGTCTCCCTTTACCCTCTGTCACTCACTGCTGCTGACACTGCTGTCAGGGTCACTAACTAATTGAAGAACTCTTTTTATATAAGCCCTGTCTGAATTTGTAACGGAACACATTATGCATTGCAGGGGGAAGCAGCATGAAAACAGGACAGACCACAACGACGCCAACAGACATTACTCAATCATTCACAGTCCAGCAGGCTGTTGAGCAAGCCTCTATTCAGGCTGATGTCTTCCATTCTGTAAGAAGCTCCTTCACCCCTTCAGCAACTTCTCCTCAGGACGCCAAGGTTCTGAATCGTGAGGTTACCCACACTACCGAAACCGAACTGCCTGTCGTTGCAACTTGCGCTACCTGGGCTGAGTGGTTCTGGAATCTGCTGGCAGAATTCAAGGACACCTCTACAGACCGCGAACTGGAAACCCTGTCTCACCCCCACGGTATCCTGGGCCGTATTCTGGCGAAGAAGCCTGTAGAAGGTAAAGAACTGGCCGCCAAGCGTCTGGACGCTCTGCAAGCGGCTGTTGAAAAGGCCAGCCAGGGCTGGTGGCTGACAAGCAGCAAGACTGAAGCGATGACTTCCCTTAACCAGCTGCGTGATCTCCTGAACGCTGGCCAGCACAATGAATTCCTCCAGCAACTGGCTGCGTTTGAAACCAAATACGGCTACGGTAGCTTCGAAACCATCCTGAACGGACACTTTACTGGCAACGAACTGATTTCCCAGATCGACCCGGTTTCTCCTATCAAATACAGCCAGCTGCAGGAAATGGTTGATGCCAACGCTTCTGACGAGACTCAGGAAACCAACACAGACATCGCTTATGACCTGCTGACAAACGGTGAGGTTCCTGCTCTATGGAGTCTGACCAGCCATGATGCAGCTCTGGCAGAGATGATCAGAACCCGCCCGGAAGTCGCCAAAGAGCTGCTGATCGACCTGCTGGCCAGAAAGGCCAGAACCTGCAAGCAGAACGGTTCTGAAACGTTTACTCAGGTTGCCACTCTGTTAGGTAAGGCGAGAGATCTGGATACATCTGAAGTAGTTGCCTTTATCGAGCAACTGAACAACCCACAGCTGATCACAGAGTTGGCTGTTTCCGCGACCAGCGTCTGTGTAGACGCCCACCACGAAGCTATCACCAGCATCGATATCAGAAAACTGAACGAACAGGGCCTGGCCGAGCTGAAGAGCAAGGCAGGCGAATTTGCCAAGCTGGACACAGAAATGCTTAAGGACACTACTTTCGGAACTGAACACCTGACCGAGATAAAGCCTTTGTTCAATGCTATCAAGGTTGCCCAGTTACTGCAGGCTGACCAGAAAAAGCCTCTGAGCGAGCGCGTTTACATGTTGAGACTGCCGACCATCACCCGTCTGGTCGAGCAACTGGGCAGCACTGGTAACAGCCCTGAGCAGCAGCTTTACAAGGCCGCCGAAAACTATCAGCAGCGCATGATTGCCTACACCATAAGGCCAACGGCTAAGGCCCGCCTTGCTTTCCAGCAGGCCAGATTCGATTTCAATGTGGCTCAGGAAGAAGCTTTGATGGCTGAAGCCAAGGCTCACCTGGACAACGACCAGCTGGAAGCGGTTCTTTCTACCGGCAGTTACGAAGGTAACAGAGACCTGCTGATCGAAATGGACAAGGTATTGCAGCGCAGCACTCCGGTTCGCCCCGTAGCCAGCAAGAAATCCGCTTACTACCAGCTCGGTGCTAACAAGGTATGGAAGAACAGACCTACTGTTCAGCAGCGTCTGGCTGACCTCCAGCACAAGAAAGACCTCAAGGAATGCGGTTATTCTTTCACTACTCAGCTGGGTGCTTTTGCCAGCAGCAACGTTAAGCGCCTGCCAGCAGCTGCTGACGCAGCCGGACAGGTTGTAGCCGCTATCCTGAAAGCGCCTCAGTCACTGAAGGCCCTGAAAAACGCTGAAATCAGTGTCTGGAGCATCCTGTCTACCAGCGCACAGGCGACCTCTGCCCTGAACGCCAAGACCCGTGCAGTTCTCGAGTCCACCCTTAAGGTTGCCGAGCGTAACCCGGTATTGTTCAGACGTATGGCTGGCGATTTCGCCCAGAGCGGACAACAGCTGCTGTCTGTATTCGGACTGGCTGACTCAGGTCTGATCAGCACGCTGCAAACCCGCCTGCAGGCCGAAGCTACGGCTTCCGTCTTCGCCGGCGACATGCCAGTAATCGAGGAGCTGAGCCCTGAAGATATCGAAATCATGAAGAACTTCCAGTTCCTCTGCGACCTCGGCAAGGCTGCTTTCGTAGCAACCACTACCGTAGCTGCAGCACAGAACTTCGCTTCCAACACTCTGGCTTCCAGAACCGGCTATGTTGTAGGCGGCCTGACCGGCGCAGTAGTCGGTGGCATGGCTGGCGCCGCAGCCGGTGCTCACATCGGTAACTATGCAGGTGCCGCTATCGGTACCGCTTTCAAGGTTGGCAGCGCAGTCGCTACCCGCGAAGTGGTCAACCACATGGAAGGAAAGACCCTGAGAGCCGTCAACAAGCTGGCTAACTACGGTCCACTGGCTCCGTTCTCAACCTCTGGCTGGGAACAGCTGGGACAATTCAGCCGCAGTGTTGCCCAGAAGCAATCTTATGCTCAGGCAGCTGCCAACAGCATTCTGGCTCCAGTAACTTACCGCCTGACTCGTTTGAGCTCTGCCATCAGCGGTGTCATTAACAGGGAAGCAGGCGCTGGCTGGAATCTGGCCTCGGAAACCTTCAAGTGTGTACTGATCGCAGGTGGAGCAGCCGCTTCTGCCAGTGTTGTCGGCGGCATCATGTTCCACACCGGCATCCTTACTATCGCCATGAGCCCATTCATTGGTTCAGCTCTGGGTACTCTGGCTACTGCCATGATCAGCAGCTACGCCTTCTGCACTTTCGTAAACAGAATGGAGTGCGGTATCGAAGGTATCAGCGCTGCCCTGACAGAACTGAACCAATTGCTGATACCAGCAGGCTCTATGCAAGAGCGTGATGTTGAAGCAACTTGCAGAACTGAAGCAGAAAAAATGGCTAAAGCACTGGCCAGCAACAACGTTTACCAGAACTTCCTGAACGAAGAGCTGGCTAAAGAGATCGGCACTCGCTTCTGGGACAACTTCAGCACATCCGCTGATCAGGAGCTGGTAAAAGAAATCACTGAAAGCCTGGAAAATGAATTAGCAGAGACAGAACAGGAGCGCCTGGAAATTGCTGAAGACCTGTCAAAAATGGCCCAGGCTATGGAACTGCTGAAGAAGTACCAGGACAAGGTTGAAGAGTTACAGGACATGGAGACCTTTACAGCATTCTCCGACCAGTTGAAGAAGCTGGACATCGAGTGTCTGCCAAACAGAGACCGTGTTCAATACTTCATGCGCGATCAAATGCTACAACTGAGCAAGACTATGGAAAGACTGGCCGGAACAGATGAGCTGGACACTGACCTGGTCAGCATTCAGCAGCACCTGAGCACAAGACACCTGAATATCCTCAAGGGCGACTACCTGCAGAGAGTCGTAAAGGTGTCTCAGCAGGCTCTGGCCGACATCGAAATCGACCGCAGCAAACTGAACCTGCCAGAAGCCAAAGAACTGGCTGATGCTGAATTAGACGTTAAAACCAGAACGCACGAAACACTGGTAGCCCGCGAGACTGAAGCCAGAAAAGAAAGCCTGCAACTGGCCGTGGCTGGTGTAGCAAAAAGACTGTGGCACGGAAAGACACAGGGCAACCTGGCTAACGTATCAAAGGAAGCTTTAGCTGCAGCCTACAACCAGGAAAAGCAACTGGTTCAGGACACACAAATGGCCCGTAAGCAACAGTATCAGGCACAGTGGGAAAAGCTGGATATCCCTGTCGATGTTCGCAAGCAATTCTCTACAACGGCTGCAGCTTCAGCCTGATCCACCTGTTCTACCAGCAAGGACGCGCCAGACTAGCCTGACACTATTGAGTGTCGGCTGGCCTGAGCCAGATCCATCAACTCCCGATTCGCTACTGTAAACATCGCCATTTCCTGACTGCTGGCATTGCGAATTTCTGCCAGCATACTCTGCCAGCGCGCCACCAGCGCATGATGTTCCTGCAGCCAACCATCCAGTTGCTGCTCCAGAGGCTCTTCCGATTCAGTCTGCAGTAAGGCAATGGTCAACGCCCGCTGCTGCCAGGTCAGGTCATCACGGATACTGTCCCGCGCCAGAGACTGCCAGTGGTTGACGACTTCTATATTCCCGAGCTGCAAGCCATACCAGTTCAGCTCCAACCGTTCACCAATGGCAAAATAGGTGCGAGCGACCTGATCGATTGGCTGCCCTGTTTCCTGAGCCGCTTCAATCACCGGCAAGGCACTGAGTAGATAGCGCTGACCACAAACGACTCTGGCCAGATTATCCGGCACCCCGTTATTCACCATGTGATCAACTTTACTGTTCAGTTCCTGCTGCTCGTCTTCACTGAGATAATTATGAAAGCTGTTGGTAAATTCCTCGATCAACGGACTGAAATAGGCAACGGTTTCAGCAGCTATTAGCTCCTGTCGTTTCAGACGAATAAACCAGCGACTGGCCCGCCGAACCAGCTTGATCAGCGCCACCATCATTTGCTGCTGCAAACTGCTGGGCAGCACATAATCAAGTTTCTCAATGGCCTGCCAGTAGTGATCGATATTGAACACATCACGGCTGATAACAAAAGCTCTGGCAATATCAGGACTGTTAGCCCCCGTGGTTTGTCTGACTCTTAAGGCGTAAGTAATCCCCATCATATCGATCATATGATTGGCAATCTGGGTAGCAACGATCTCTTTTTTCAGGCGGTGATCCAGCACCTGATCGGTAAATTGCTCTACCAGCACCTTTGGAAAAGCGGTAAACAATTCTTTACTTAAATAACTTTCATCAATAATGTCAGAACAGATCAGGCTCTCTTTCAAATCCAGCTTACTGTAGGAAATCAATGTCGCCAGCTCAGGGCGGGTCAGGCTTTGACCTGAACCGGTTCTTTCACTGAGCGCATCATTATCAGGAAGATATTCAATGGCACGATCCAGCCGGCCATCACTTTCCAGATACTCCATAAAACGACGGTATTCTTCCATTCGATACCGGGCTTCGGATTCAGCCAGCGACAGCGCCTGCGTCTGACGGTAGTTATTGGACAATACCAGATCAGAGACTTCATCGGTCATGGATTCAAGCAGCTCATTACGCTGCTTGAGGGTCATATCTCCGGCGCCAATAATGTCGTTCAGCAGAATCTTGATATTGACCTCGTGGTCGGAACAATCCACACCGCCCGAGTTATCAATAAAGTCGGTATTCATGGCACCGCCATTGAGGGTAAACTCCACTCGACCTAACTGGCTCAAGCCCAGATTACCGCCCTCACCGACGACGCTGGCTTTCAGCTCACAACCGTTAATTCTTAAAGGATCATTGGCCTTGTCACCGACATCGGCATGACTCTCGCTGACACCTTTTACATAAGTGCCGATGCCGCCATTCCAGATTAAATCAACCTGAGAGCGGAGCAGGCAGCGAATCAGCTCAGTTGGCGTCAATCGGCTTGCTGTGATGCCAAAGCGATCCTTCATAGCCTGAGAAATGGCAATGGCCTTGGCGTTTCGGGAGAAAATACCACCACCGTCAGATATCTTGCTGCGATCGTAATCCAGCCAACTGGAACGAGGCAGATTAAACAACCGCTGCCGTTCCTGAAAACTATCGACGGGTTCAGGGTTCGGATCGACAAAAATATGGATATGGTTAAAGGCAGCCACCAGCTGCAGAGTATCCGTGGACAGCATACCGTTACCGAAAACATCACCGGACATATCACCAATGGCAATGGCGGTCAGCGAGTCTTGCTGAACATTGATACCCCGGTCTCTGAAATGCCTTTGCACAGACACCCAGGCACCTTTGGCGGTGATACCCATTTTCTTATGGTCGTAACCGGCACTGCCACCGGAAGCAAAGGCATCACCCAGCCAAAAGTCATATTCATTGGAAATTTCGTTGGCAATGTCCGAGAACGAAGCCGTTCCCTTATCAGCAGCAACCACCAGATAAGTGTCGTCTTCATCGTAATAGATGACCGAATGCGGATGGACAATGTCAGTGCCGACCATATTATCAGTCACATCCAGCAACGCTCTGATAAAGGTCTGATAACAGGCAATGCCTTCAGCGATGACTTCATCCCTGCTGCCATCCACCGGCAGTTGTTTGGGCACAAAACCACCTTTGGCACCGACAGGAACGATCAGTGCATTCTTGACCTGTTGCGCTTTCACCAGCCCCAATACTTCGGTACGAAAATCCTCCACCCGGTCCGACCACCTCAAGCCGCCTCGAGCTACCTTGCCACCACGAAGGTGAACCCCTTCCACCTTGGGTGAATAGACAAATATTTCGTACAGAGGAACAGGCTTGGGAATATCGGGAATATCTCTGGGTGACAGTTTGTAAGAAATATAAGACTTGGCTTCACCGCTCTCTGCCATTTGATAGAAATTGGTTCTGAGAGTGGCTGTAATGACACTCTGGAAACGTCGTATTATTCGATCTTCACTAAGTACCGTGACGTCATCAAGTGCTTCCAGAATCGCCTGCTGGGTTTGCTGCTGACGTCCCAGTCGTTGAGTTTTAGACAGCAGAAGATTCGGATCAAAACGGGTTTCAAACAACTCCACCAGCAACAGAGTAATAGGGATATTGTTGCAGAGAATCTCGGCAATATAACTTTGACTGAACCCTAACCTTATCTGCTTCAGGTAACGAGCATAAGCACGCAGCATGGCAATCTGCCGCCAATTCATGCCGGCAGCCAATACCAGTAAGTTGAAGCGATCATTTTCCGCCTCACCAAACCAGATTTTCTCGAACGCTTCCTGAAAGATCTTGCCGATTTTCTGGATATCCACCACCCGGCTTTCGTCATAACTCAGCACAAAGTCGTGTATCCAGATTTTCTGGCCATCACCTTTTTTAATCAGATAGGGGTATTCTGCTAAGACCCTGAGTCCGAGGTTTTCAATAATCGGAATCTGATCAGCCAATGGTAGGGGTTCAACAAAGTGATAAAGCTTGAAATGAATCTGCCCCGGTTCATCTTCCAGCGAGCGATAGAAGCCCATGGACATGGTGCTTTTCTGGTTGATCAACTCAAAGTGTCGAACATCCACTACTGCGGCTTCCGGAGAGAAGGTCTCCTGATAACCCGCAGAAAACCCCTGCAGATAGGTTTTCACCAATCGGTTGCCTTCAGCTTCACCATTAGCGTCCAGCAACGCTTCCCGTACTTCATCCCGCCAGGAGCTGGAAATCTGAATCAGTTCATCATTAATGGCTTCCAGATCAAACTCAATGCGGCCACGCAGTTTGAAGATAAAATGCACCCGCGCCAGCACGGATTCGGAGAAGTAGGTGGTAAATTCCGAATCGATTGCTTTTAACCGTTCAAAAAGAATTTTCTCCATCTTGACCCGAAGATCCGTGCTGTAGATGTCCCTAGGCACATACACCATGGCGGAACAGAAAGTACCGTACAGATCCTGTCGCACATACAGTTTGATCTTCTTACGTTCCTGAATCCGCAGGATCGACATCACCGCTTCAAACAACTGATCTCTCGGTGTTTGAAACAGTTCATCCCTTGGATAGGTTTCCAGTATCTGCAGCAGGTCCTTGCCATGATGGCTTCTTGGATCAAGTCCTGTTCGTTCAATCAGCTCTTCAACCTTATGGTTGATATAGGGAATTCGAAACGGACTTTGACGATAAACAGGCGAAGTATAGAGACCGACAATTCGGGCTTCACCAATCACTTCTTCCTGTTCATTAAATCGGCGTACAGAAATAAAATCAGGATACGCTGGGCGGTGGACACTGGAACGTACACCGGCCTTGGAAAAAGTCAGCCAGTCTTTCTGCTCAAAGAAATCATTCTCAATAAAAGGTTCCAGATCAAGCTGGCTTATCTCACCCTGATGGCTGGTTCGCATCAGCCCCAACAGGGAACTGGAAGGACGAATGATCTGTTTCTGCCCTTCAACCTCAACCACCTGAAGCTCTTCATAACCAATAAAGGTGAAATTGTTATCCAGTAGCCAGAGCAGAAACTCGCGAACCTGATCGGCCTGTCCGCCGGTCATGGACTCGGCAAGTACTTCCACCTTGCCACAGATAGGCCGGTAGTCTTCAACCACCCTGACCACATCAGCCAGTATCGCCTGCAGCTGTTGCTGTATCTGAACAAGTTCTTCCTGCTGTTCCTGCCGGTCGATCTCGACATAAATGACCGCTTCCTGCCCCTGAACTCCAGCGCCATCGTCGCTGGCAAACACCATATTAAAGGTCTGATCTCGGGTCGATCGAATAACCGCATTACGAAGGTGATGAATAACAAGACCATAGTCATTCAGCTTCATTCGCAGGGAGTCCACCAGAAACGGCATATCCCGGTGAATGATACGAATAATAGTGTGGGTTGAGTGCCAACCATGATGGGGATAGTCCGGGTTCAGCACTTCGACCACAGGCTGGCCAGGATTATGGTGCTGAATAAACTTCCAGAACGAGAGCGTAGCGCCCAGCAGATCCCTGCGCTTACACTGGCTGAGTCCCTTACGGGTATCCATTGCGTAATACTGGGCAACAAATGTTTTGAATACATCAGCCTGATAATCGGGAACTTGTGGCAACAGTTCCTCAATCAACTTTTCCAGGAACTCCTCTTTCTCCTGGTTCTCTTGCAGGACCATGGGGATTTCTCCAAAATGGCAGGGAGGGGAACACCTTCTTTAATGTAAAACCTTCTCTCAATGTATCGACAAAAGGTCTCAAGTGGAAAGTACTTTGGTACAACACTTTTGATACAACGGTAGTGCGATTCAATATATCTTTGTAGCAAGTTTGCAAAGAAGGCGTAAGAATTACTCCAGACGCCTTTCTGACACTAGACCTGACTCGCCTCTCTACCTATATTACAATTCCAGTTTATCCCGTTAATCTGACAACCTTTGTCTGGTTACGGATCACCTTTTCTGAAAGGTTATTTAAAAGTTGTGCATCAAGCGTCACGGACTGAAAGCTGGTTGACTGACAGTTGACCTACTGACAGCAGACTTACTAATAAGTGCTAACTTTTAATTCGGGTAGGACGACCCATTAAGAATCAACTCGAAACTGTGAAGCCATTTGGGACTCAAGATTCTATGTCGAACAATTCTATATTGAACGACCTCAGACAATACCTCTGTGGTTGCATCATTGGTCAGGAACAACTGGTTGATCGACTATTGATCACCCTGCTGGCTGACGGACACTTGCTAGTAGAAGGCGCGCCGGGACTGGCCAAAACCCGAGCAGTTAAAGCGCTTGCTGACGGCCTTGAAGCCGGTTTCCACCGTATCCAGTTTACACCTGATTTGCTGCCAGCGGATGTTACCGGTACTGATATTTACAGTCCGGAAGACGCCAGTTTCCGTTTCCAGCCCGGCCCTATTTTCCAGAATCTGGTACTGGCTGACGAGATCAACCGTTCTCCCGCCAAGGTTCAGGCAGCACTGCTGGAAGCTATGGCAGAACGTCAGGTCAGTATTGGTCGCAAAACCTACCCTCTTCCCAGAGTGTTTATGGTTATGGCGACCCAGAATCCTATCGAGCAGGAAGGAACTTACCCCCTCCCCGAAGCTCAACTGGACCGTTTCCTGATGCACGTCCGTGTTTCCTATCCGGATATTGAGGCTGAAAGGGCCATTTTGCGTCTGGCTCGTGGCGAAGCGATGAAATCAGCCCCTGTTAAGCCTGCACAACCGCTGACTCAAGCCAACGTCTTGCAGGCTCGTCAGGAAGTACTGGCGATTCATATGGAGCCGGTGGTCGAGGAATACATTGTTCAGCTGGTTCACGCCACTCGAAACCCGGGACTTTATAACGATCGCCTGGCCAGCTGGCTGGATTTTGGAGCCAGTCCTCGAGGCACTATTGCCCTTGATCGCTGCGCCCGTGCTCATGCCTGGTTGAACGGCCGTGATTTTGTCAGCCCTGACGATGTTCAGGCCATTGCCCATGATGTTCTGAGGCACCGTTTACTGCTGACTTTTGAAGCAGAAGCGGAAGGAAAGGATGCTGACCAGATCATTGATCAGCTACTCAATCTGGTGCCCGTAGCCTGAGTGATGCCGGTATGAGTGGAGCCTATTCAGAACTGAAAGAGCTGGTTAACCTGCGCTTTGCCGCCAGGGACCTGGCTCTGTTCAATCGTAAGAATGCCCGTAGCCTGCTGGCAGGAACCGGTAATTCCCCTTTTAAAGGACGAGGCATCGATTTCGAAGAAGTGCGCGCCTATCAACACGGCGATGATATTCGCTCCATTGACTGGCGGGTTACTGCACGGCGAATGAAACCGCACACCAAGCTGTTTCGTGAAGAGCGTGAACGGCCAGTGATGTTGTTGCTGGATCAGAGTTCGTCGTTGTTTTTCGGCAGTCGTCTCAACTTCAAATCGGTAACAGCTGCTGAAACCGGCGCCATGATTGCCTGGGCAACGCTGCAACATAATGACCGCATCGGTGGTTTGATTTTCAGTCAGAACAATATCAGTGAAATACGTCCAAAACGTTCCAAGAAAACACTGCTGCATTTGCTGAATAAGCTGGAAGAACATAATCAGGCGTTAAAACCGGACAACCTGCCCAGCTCTACTGAAGATAACTATCTCTGTAAGTCCCTGCGCCACGCACGCCGTGTCTGTCACCCAGGTACCAGTGTGTTTATTATCAGTGATTTCAGCCAGATGAACGACGAAGCCTTTCGTCATATGTCACGCCTGAGCCGAAAGTGCGAGCTGGTGGCGATTCATGTGTCCGACCCTCTGGAAGCAGAATTGCCAAGACCCGGCCGTTATGACATCACCAATGGTGTGCACCGTAAAACCATTGATACCCATTCAAGACAGGCCCGACAACGATACCAGCAGGATTTCCAGAGCAACCTGGAAGAACTCAAGCAGCAATTCAGCGGTTTAAGAGTGCCCTTCGTTGAACTGTCAGCCGCTGAAAGCACCATTGAGCAGATGCAGGCCAATTTTAACGTCAGGAGGAAACCCTGATGGATATAAATGCAGGCGGCAATCCTCTGGACCAACTACGCCCCAATCATCTGCCGGACCCAGTCAGCTATTGGCCATTAGCACCAGGCTGGTGGATTTCAGCACTGCTGATTATTGCAGTACTGGCTTTTGTGATTATCTGGACAACACGCTATATCAGACGTACCCGCTACCGTCGGCAGGCAAAGAAAGTCGCGGTCAGCCTCTATCAGAGTTTTCAACAGCATAATAACTGTCTGCAATACGCCAACGACTGCAATCGTCTGCTGAAACAAACAGCGCTTCACGCCTTTCCAGCAGAACAGGTTGCTCGCCTTCATGGTAAACAGTGGCTGGAATTTCTTGCTGACAGTGCCAGCCTGCCCGAGTTTACCGGACAAGCCGGTGAAGCTTTGGGAGACACCCGTTACAGCCAACAACCTTCGGTCGATGTTGCGCAATTGCACACTCTGACCCTTAACTGGATCAGGAAACATCATGCTTGAGTTGCAATGGCCCTGGATATTACTGGCACTGCCTCTGCCCTGGCTGGTTTATAGACTGGCTACTCCTGCTGTTCGTTCCGGTGGCGCTGCTCTGCAAGTGCCTTTTTATCGAGAACTTTCATCTATTGCAGAAGAATCCGGGCATGACCAGTTATTAGAAAAACAACAGTGGAGACTGGTTCTGCCACTGCTGATATGGCTTTGTCTGTTACTGGCAGCAGCCCGTCCAACCTGGCTGGGTGAACCGGTTCAGGTTGCCGGTACAGGTCGTGATTTTATGATGGCTATTGATTTGTCCGGCAGTATGGCCATTGATGATTTGAAACTGGATGGTGTTGCCGTTGACCGACTGACTGCAGCCAAGGACATCCTCAAGGACTTTATCGAGCGTCGACGCGGTGACCGTCTTGGGTTGATACTGTTCGGAAGCAATGCTTACCTTCAGGCACCGTTGACCTTTGACCTGACTACCGTCAGCACACTGATGGGTGAAGCTGAAATTGGCATGGCCGGCAAACTCACGGCTATTGGTGATGCTCTTGGTCTGGCAGTAAAAAATCTTCGTGAAAGACCGCAGGACAACCGTGTTCTGGTCTTGATGACGGATGGTTCCAACACCGCCAGCACCGATCCACTTCAGGTGGCTAAGCTGGCAGCAGATGAACATATCCGTATCTACACCATTGGCTTAGGTGCCGATGAGATGCTGCAACCCGGCTTGTTTGGCGCGCAGCGGGTAAACCCTTCTGCCGATCTGGATGAAAAAACGCTGAAGCAGATTGCCGAAATGACCGGTGGCCAATATTTCCGGGCCAAGGATACCCGTCAGCTAGAACAAATTTATGGTTTGCTGGACCAGCTGGAACCTGCAGTTCAGGACGAAGAAAGTTACCGTCCCAGCAAAGCACTTTTCTACTGGCCTTTGTCTATAGCCTTAATGCTCAGCCTGCTACTGGCTTTGTTAAAGACACGATTGATGGATACATTACGCTATAAAAACACGCAGGGAGAGCACAGATCATGACCGCTCTCTTTAATGAATTTATTACCCAGTTTCATTTTCTCAGACCGCTCTGGTTACTGGCATTGATACCCTGCGCAATGCTCCTGCTTTTACTCTGGAAGCAACGAGAAAGAACGGGGAGCTGGAATCAGGTCATCGCCCCTGAACTTCTGAAACATCTGGTTCAGGGGTTTGATAACAAGCCTTCCCGCTGGCCGCTGAGAATACTGTTCTGGGGCTGGTTTATTGCAATACTGGCTCTGGCCGGACCCAGCTGGCAGCAGGTGCCAACCCCGGTCAGCAAAAATCAGCAGCCTGTAGTCGTTCTGGCTGATATGTCGTACAAGATGCTGGCCAAAGATGCGACACCGAACCGCCTGGCCAGAGTCCGCTATAAGTTGCTGGACTTGTTCAAACTAAGAAAAGATGGCCTTACGGCTTTGGTCGCTTATGCCGGCAGTGCCCACATCATTGCGCCACTGACTGATGACAATAAGACTCTGGCCAATCTGGTTCCGGCCATGAGCCCGCAGATTATGCCTGAACAGGGTGACAGCCCGCTGGCAGGTATCCGTCAATCCATAGAACTGCTGAAACAAGGCTCAAACGGCAGCGGCGATATCCTGTTAATCACCGACAGTATTCCTGCGCCACAACTAAAAGCGATCAAAGAGTTACTGAGTGAATCACCGGTTCGTTTGTCCATTATTGGCATTGGCAGCGACAGTGGTGCTCCAATTGCTCTACCTAATGGTGGTTTCCTTAAAGACACCAGTGGCACCATTATTGTTCCGCAACGTGAACGCAGCCAACTGATTGACCTAGCCAACAGCACTCGTGGCAGATACCACGATATTTCCCTTAATGATAACGACCTGAAGGCAGTCCTTCCTAAACCGGAGCTGACGGATAATACCGTTGAAGTAGAAAGACACTTTGACCAGTGGCACGACGCAGGTTACTGGCTGGTATTACTGTTACTGCCATTAGCTTTAGCTGGTTTCAGAAAGGGCTGGCTGATGCTGGCTCTGGTCATGGTTTTACCTTCACCGCAAGCTGAAGCCTTTGAATGGCAAGACCTTTGGAAAAACGACAACCAGCTGGCAATGGAATCCCTGAACAGCCAGCGTGTGGATGAAGCCGCACAACAGTTTGAGCGCAATGACTGGAAAGGTGAAGCGCTGTATCGGGCAGAAAAATACCAGGAAGCGGCTGAAGCGTTTGCTAAATCCGATACTGCTTCCGGTTATTACAACCAGGGCAATGCGCTGGCAAAAGCCAACCAGCTGGATGACGCCATCAAAGCTTACGATAAAGCTTTGAAACTCAATCCTGAGATGGAAGATGCCAAAGCCAACAAAAAACTGCTGGAAGAGCTGAAGAAGCAACAACAAGAGCAGCAACAGCAGGATAACCAAGACAAGAGTCAGGATAAGAATCAACAGAACAAAGACAACCAGGATCAAAACAAGGATCAGCAAAATCAGTCCGGACAGCAGGACAACAAAGACCAGCAACAATCTGATCAAAAAGAAGCTGATCAAAATCAATCGGATGAAAATCAGCAGAACCAGGATCAACAACAGTCAAACCAGAACCAGTCCGGTGACGATCAACAGGACAGCCAGAAAGATAAAGAGCAGCAACAAAGCCGTTCCGAACAGTCTGCTGAAGATAAACAGCAGGAAGAAAAGGAACGGCAGGCAGCTCAACAATCAGAAGAGAATAAAGAGCAGACTGATGAACAACAGTCAGCGGCTTCCGATCAGGTTGAGCAACAGCCGATGAGCCCTGATCAACAGGCCATTGAAAATATGTTGAAGAGTATTCCCGATAATCCGGGCGACTTCCTGAAAAGGAAATTCCAGTACCAGAGAGAACAGCGACAGCAGCAGGAGAAAGCATGGTGAGGCCCGCTAACCAGAGTTTCAAACAATTATTACTGCTGATCTCGCTGGCTGTACTCTCGCTGCAGGCACTGGCTTCCTTTACCGCCTCTGTGGACAGAAACAGCATTGCCCAGTACGAGACCTTCGAGCTGACCCTCAGAACCGACGAAGATACATCCGAGGCACCTGATCTGGATACTCTGGAACGTGACTTTGATATTCTGGGTACACGACAGAATCGCCAGGTTCGTATTATCAATGGCAAGTCCGAGTCCTGGCGTGACTGGGTAGTTACTCTTTCACCAAAACGTACAGGCAGACTGGTTATTCCTGAAATCCCACTGGACAATCTGCGCAGTCAGGCCATTGCTGTTCAGGTGTCAGCAGGTTCAGGCAATACTGATGCTACCGACAATGCCAGTCCGGTGTTTATTAGATCATCGGTCAATAGTGAAACGGTTTACGTTCAACAGGAAATCGTGCTCACCCTGCAAATCTTTCACAGAGTTGAACTGTTTGACGATCGCCGTTTAACACCACTGAATATCGACGATGCGCTGATTCAACAGCTGGGTGAAACTCGCAGTTATGATACCGTGTCGAACGGCGTTCGCTTTGGTGTGATGGAATTGAAGTTCTCTATTCACCCTCAGCAATCCGGGTTACTGGAAATCCCTTCGCTAACCTTCTCCGGCACCATGGCTGACCGTCGCAGCAGCTTTGGCAGTTTCTTCTCAATGGGCTCCGGTAAACCGGTAATAGCCCGCTCACCCGAGATAGTTATTTCTGTTCAGCCGCAGCCCGACAGTTATAAAGGTAATCTCTGGCTACCCGCCAAGAACCTGACCCTGACGGATGGCTGGAGCAGCTCACTGGATGAGATTAAGGTGGGCGACGCTGTGACTCGCACCATTGTTATTGCAGCGGATGGTTTGAGCAGTGCTCAGCTGCCTTCTATTAACATGCCGAAGCCACAAGGCATCAACACCTATCCTGACCAAACTGCTGCTGATGATAAAGCATCTGACACCGGTGTTGTTGGCTCAAGAATAGAAGCGACGGCTCTGATTCCGACCAGGCCGGGAACAGTTACTCTGCCACCGGTAAAAATCACCTGGTTTGATACTCAAACCAACAGTGCGCAGGTTGCCGAGATTCCAGCCAGGACCTTTACCGTCAAACCCTCTACCAATGTTGAACCTATTGTTTCTTCAGTCCCGGAGGTCAGTAAAACAGTAGATTCCGGTGAGGAGAACTGCCCTGCAGTGATGCCACCAGAAGAAACTCTGAATAGCAGTGATACTCTTCTATGGCAGATTGTTGCTGGCATACTGGCTCTGCTCTGGTTACTAACCACAGCTCTGTTTCTCAGACAGAAAAGCCATAAGGACAAAGCGGACAAACCGCAGTCAGAAGTTAAAAATACCGAGGAATCTGAAAATACTGCGTTTTCCGCATTTGAAAAGGCCTGCAAAGCCAATGACTTTACTGCCGCACGACAAGCGTTTATTCGCTGGTATCAGCTGGCCACGGACAGCAAATCACCTGTGACACTCTCGCAGATATGTATAGAGTTGAACAATCAGGAGTTACTCAAAATAGTTAACCAGCTTGAGTCTGGCCAGTATTCAAATGACCGGTTACATCATAATAATTGCAGACCCTGGCTTGATCTGGTTAAAAAAATAAAAAAGAGCAACCTCTCAGGAAATCACGAAACGTCTAACCTGCCTCCGCTCTACCCTCAGAATTAATGCTGTAGATCCATAAAATGAAGGAGCTAACTCAGCTTCTTCATTCTTTCCACCATACCCTTCACTGAATACACCATAAGAGTCAGGTTATCACTGCTTTCAGGGTCGGCGTAATAGGCTTTCCCTGCTAGCTGACGACACTGTTCCAATGAGCTCTCATCCTGATGATTCGACAGATAATCTGTCAGAGTTTCAGAGGTCATAACATCAAAAACACCGTCACAACCAACCACCAGTTTATCCATCTTCGGGTCCAGCTTATGACAGGTTACAATACCTGTCGGACTGCTTGCTCCAGCCAGATTATGATCACCCAGGGTTTTAGCCGGCTGTAGCTCCAAATGCTGCTTCTTTGCTACTTTCTTACCTGTTATTTTCTGTCCCGCTTTTCGAATCAGTTTTTTAAATCTGCTCTCACTGCTGCTTTTACAGATAATTCGCACATCCGGATATCCATTAACCATCTTGCAGCTCAAAAGCCCTCCTCTATCAACCAGTGCCTTACCGTATTCAGAATCATCGGGTTCAAGATAAAACTCACCCTCACCCGGTAACTCGTATTGTGATAAATCAACCAGACTTTCTGCCTGAATATCTTTGGAAAGAGGCAAGCAGTTGTCTTTGTTATCTTTTCGCTGCACCAACGCTCTACTGTCACCGACATTCGAGGTCCATAGCTGACCAGCTATAACAGCACTGAGGCAAGCCGTTGTACCATGATTAATAATTTCCCTGTCAACTACTACCATTACCAGCCTCAGCGCCTCCTCTATGCCAGTTTCAGACAACCCTTTACTGTTGAAATATTCCAGCCTTTCTTTCAGCCTTTCTTTCATCTCCTTCACAGCCTTCACTGCTGCTTTATCGCCTCCATGCCCGTCAAATACAGCAATCATCGCTACAGGAATTTTTTTATCGCCAGCCTGAAAGGTAAAACACGCCTCCAGATGTCTGTCTTCCATGTAAGGTCTGGAACCGTCTGCTACAACCACGGCGGAATTTTCAAACAACTGTGACGACTTCTCCTCGTAACCTTTCATGCTTTTAAGCTCTGCATCTGCCAGCTTACCTTCAGCTTTAAACTGACCAAAGCACTCTTCCTGCTTTTGAGACTTATGAAACTGATAGGCCTCAGCATTGGCCTGTTTTATACGTTCATGAACCATTTCATGATTGTCAGTTACTTCAAAATCCAGAGCATTGATGGTTTCGTGTCCAACCGATGGCTGACTGGGGGACCTAACAGGTCTGTTTTGCCTCAGGTAGTTGACAGTTCTACCATTCACATCCCTGCTCCTTAATTGATTTTCTGATTGCCACTGCATGCTTATGACTGGTGCTTCAGATAACCCCATAGTCCAGTCAGCAGGCGATGTAAGTAGAGTTTTCAGGTTCAAATTCCTAGCTCCAACAACCTTACCCTTCAACTTTCTAAGAAGAATGCTCTGACAGGATTCAAATGAGTCTACAAACCAAGGGCCTATACAGGGAATAGAGTAAACCCAGCTTTTTTTGTGCTCACTGTCCAGCATCTGCTTAGTAACCAGCCTGCCGTCTGAGGTCATTCCAAGCTGTTCATCTTCATTAACCCCGTTCTCCATCAATGACTTTGCCTGAAGATCGATATTGCTGTCAGCACTGCCCAAAGGTTCCATAGTCCTATCCAAGTCTTCTGAAATCATTACCTGAGGTATCTACTGATCTTCAGTGGCCTTTAAACATCCCTCATAAAAGCAGCAACCAGCTCTCCCAGTTTCTTCACTGCATCACAACTATCCTTCGTATTGACAGTCGCAAAGCTCAATCGAATAAAATTGCTGTACTTGCCAGAAGTCGAGAACATAGGTCCTGGAGCAATGCTGATTCCGCTTAGAAGCGCTTTTTGTGACAGCTGATAGGCATCCACCTCCTCCGGCAGTTCAATCCAAAGCAGCAAACCACCTTTAGGACAGGTAGACCGAGTGCCTTCAGGGAAAGATTCTCTGACCAGTTCTCTTACTCTGTCCCGGCGCTGCTGGTAGAGAGGTTTGATACGGCGCAGATGGCGATCGTAATCACCATTTTCCAGAAAGCGTGCCAATGCCAGCTGCGGAAGAACCGGAGTAGTCAAACTGGTGATGTATTTCTGTTGTTCAACCGCTTCAAAATGGCGCCCTGGAATCATCCAGCCAACAGAGAGACCCGGAGCAATAACCTTTGAAAAGGACGACACCATAATGACCCGATCTTCGGTATCAAAGGCTTTGATCGCCTTGGGACGACCTGGCCGGTAATCAAGGTCAGAATAGATATCGTCTTCAATGACGACGATATCGTACTTATTGGCCAGACAAACCAGCTGTTCCTTGTTTGCTTTAGGCATAAAGCAACCAAGAGGATTACCAAAGTTTGGCGTTACAACACAGGCTTTCACCGGCCACTGCTCCAGAGCCAGCTCCATAGCACCAAGACTCATTCCCTGAACCGGATCACAGGGGATTTCCAGAGCCTTAAGTTTCAGCGCTTCAAGAATCTGGATAATGCCGTAATAGGTGGGTGTTTCTATTGCGATAATATCTCCAGGCTCAGTCACTGCCTGCAGTGCACAGAGCAAGGCTTCCTGACAGCCTGACGTAATCAATATATCTTCTGGCAAAATACGGCAACCGGCTTCCACCATACGACGAGCAATCTGTACTCTCAGCTGCTCAACACCCTGCAAGGCACCGTAACCCAATGCTGCTGTACTGGCCGCTCTGGTCATATCAGCCAGATAGCGCTTCATAGGGTTGATGCTGGTTAAAGTCAGATCTGGCATAGCCCTGCCAAAGAGGTGTGGAAGGTCACCCGGGTCATGGCTGGTTGAGTTCAAAGCCAGTCGCCATTGAAATACAGAACCCGGAACCAGTCGTGTTCTTGGTAATCTGGGTGGTTCATCCTGATCGGGTAATTGTGCTTTAACAAAATAGCCGGACCGGGGACGTGCTTCTACCCAGCCTCTTCGTTCCAGCAATTCAAACATTTTTTGAACAGTGGCAATACTGCGCTGCAGTCGCTTTGATAGTTCACGCACCGATGGCAATCGCTCTCCAGGAAGAAAGCGCCCTTCCTGAATTTCCTTCAGCAGCTTCTCGGCGGCCGCCTCGTATAACTTGGATCGTCCCATAAACATGACAGATTCGATCTGAAAATTGCATGACAGATCGAATCTACTCCCTTCTGTACTGTTTATTTTTTTAATTATCTGAATCTGTAATGGCAAGTCTGCCAGCTTTAACATGGAGTCTCCACTGAAGGAGCACAGCTAACTGTTTTAAAAGCGTTAATCAGTTAATAAAAACAATAGATACAAGGAATCAGAAATGAACGACAGCAGTAGTGAAGTGAGTGAAGAAGACTACCGGGTTAGTTTTGTTGGCAGAAGTGCTAAAAAAGCCCTTAAAAGCACAATCAGAAGAGTAACAGCCTGGAGAATCCGCTCCCATCAACGTAAAACCTTGATGAGGTTATCTGATCATTTATTAAAAGACATTGGTCTCAATCGATATGAAGCAACGAAAGAGTACGATAAACCTTTCTGGCGACCATAATTCCTCAGCACTGCAGCTGACATTCTGTCAGCTGTAATCCTCTTTCTTGATTAACCCCTGCCTAACCCTCTGACCCAAACCATAGACATAACCAGCTTGTCAGGTGTTCTAACAAAAAAATGCAACAAAATTTCCTGTAAATGATCAAAGCATGAACTATAAACGGAAATTAATAGGAGTAGCTATGGATTCATCAATACGAACCTTTAAGCTGCCACCCACTGTTGAGTATTCGCCCTATGGTGAGAGAGTAGCTACACCGACGTCTAAGGAACAAATCCGTTCCGTAGAGGCGAATAAACAAATACCTACCACTCAAGAAGAGCAGCCTCCCTTGCTGACTAAGCATCTCAGTACAGTTATAGGGATCAGCCATGAGCAAGTATTGGCGATGCTAACCAGTGTATCTAACAAGAAAGAGAACCTAGCCGTTATTTCCGGACTACTGAAGCAATCTCATAACTTGTCAGGTGCACAATCTTTAAGGCTCGTAAAATGGACGGCAGGAAACTGTGATCTGGACTTTCTTCCATCAATAGTCAGAAAAATTGGACAGCTACCTGCTACTCATATAAATGCGTTTATAGAGATTGTAATTCAGCGTTCATCCAATCCGGATATAAAAGAGAACCTCTGGCTTTTGTTTTCTCAAGTACAAAATAAAGAAGCAATGGATCGTCTGTTTCAATTCGGTGTTGATATAGACAAAACCAGTCCATTAGAAATGAGCTTCGGCGAGCAACTCCTCTTACGATGTAGCCTGACTGAATTTGACTTCAATCTGGAGTATTTGAAATCTCTCGGTACCAATATAAAAAAGCTAATAAACAGAATTGAACCTAATGGAGATCCGGTTTTTTTTAGAACACAGTTGTCTTTACTGAGAAAGCTAGGGGATATTGGAGCGGATTTGAGCCAACTAAATAGTAAAGGAGAGCATATACTTCTGTTTCTTTCAAAAAACAACCAAATGGGCTCATTTGATAGAGAACTACTTAACTGGTTAAAAAGTACATTCGATTTAGACCTGCAATTGAAGAGCCAGGAAGGTATGAATGCAATTGAACATCAAGTTCAAAAATTCGCATACCTTGAATATTCAAGCTCTCCTGTCGGGTTATGTGACCTTATTGTCAATGACCCTCTCTGTTCACTAAGTGATGAATTATTAAAAAAATTGAAAGCATGGTCTCAAGCTAACTTGAAATCATTCTCTGCCGAAGAAGAGTTAACTCATGTATGCCTTATTGACGTACAGGAGGATAAACATATTCAGCTAAATATTTTTGACGATTTACCCTTTCATTCAAGTTCATTTCTATTTGATCCTGAAACAGAAACATTATCGAAAAGTTCTGGTTCATTTGAACCTGGCAAAATACTGTTCATTATCTCTGCTCATGGCTCTGTTTTGAGCATTGGTGGTTACAGCGGTTCTGAGCTCGCTAGTATACTAATTAAAAAACTCTCTCCGCTTTCAATACAAGCCGATACCCCAACACGCTTTTTATTATTTTCTTGCAACACCGCTACACCACCCATTAAGAAATTTTCTCCCTTAAGCTCATATGCACGCAAGGAAAACGCCGCCGATCAATTTGCTCGTACCTGGGCCTCATTAAGCAAAAGGTCAGTCTCTGTTACTGCTTATGATGGCATTATTTATGGTATTGACACTACACGCAGACACGTTCATCTTGATGAAAGCTCACGCTCAACTCTTTTACAAAAAATCAATAAACGGCTCTATGGAAAGTACATTCCTGGAAACGAGGTCACTACATTTGTTGACCAGAATGGTTCTGTCCGGAAGGTGACGAAAT
Source organism: Endozoicomonas sp. OPT23 (assembly GCF_009653635.1). Lineage (GTDB taxonomy): Bacteria > Pseudomonadota > Gammaproteobacteria > Pseudomonadales > Endozoicomonadaceae > Endozoicomonas_A. The sequence goes on from NZ_PPFD01000009.1 coordinate 123,201, forward strand.
CAGTTCGATGACATATGACGTTTTCTTATAAATTCAAATGCCTCTACTAATCTCAATATCAGATTCAGGAAGTAAAAATAAACCGGCCACCCATAAGACAACCGGTTTATTTTTTATCTCAAGCCAAGTTTGGCTATCAGGCTGTTGTCAGCCCGGCTTCCGCTTCAGGCTTTTTTGAGGTTGTTACCTCTGTCTTGATAAAGAATCGAGCCAGCGCTGGCAGCAGCCAGATCGCACCGATCATGTTCCAGATGAACATAAAGGTCAGCAGGATACCCATATCGGCCTGAAATTTCAGCGGTGAGAAGATCCAGGTGCCGACACCAATAGCCAGAGTCATACCGGTAAAGGTTACTGCCTTACCCGTGATCTGCAGTGTCTTGTGATAAGCCTCCTGCAATGACATGCCTTCCTTCAACAGACTTTCCAGGCGGCTGTAGATATAAATACCATAGTCCACACCGATACCCACACCCAATGCAATTACTGGCAGGGTTGCAACCTTAACACCAATGCCCAGATAGGCCATCAATGCCTGACAGAGTACAGAGGTCAGACCCAGAGGAATAATGATGCAGAACACCGCACGCAAGGAACGGAAGGTCAGCAGACAGAGCACACTCACTACAAGGTATACCCAGATCAGCATTTCAGTCTGAGCCTTGCCAATAACCTGGTTGGTCGCAGCTTCGATACCGGCATTACCGGTGGCCATCAGGAACTGCACATCATCGTTATTATTGGCAGCGGCAAAAGCTTCAGTGGCGGCAACAACGCGTTCCAGAGTCTCGGCCTTGTGATCGTCCAGATAAAGAACGACAGGCGCCAGAGAGCAGTCAGCGTTAAACAATCCACCAGCACTGGAAACAGAGCTGTTAAGAACGTACGGATTGCGGGACAGTGTCTGCCACTTGATATTGCCTTCGTTCAGACCTTTAACCACTTGCTTGGAAACAGTCACCAGAGAGATGGCCTGCTGAACGCCTTTAACGTTCTCCATGTTCCACATATAGCGGTCCATGGCTTCCATTACCGGATAGGTAGAACACTGCTCAGCACCGGTCGTCACCATTACCACAAACTGATCGGAACTGGTGGAGTAGTTAGCGGTAATAAAGTTGTTGTCCAGGTTATAGCGGGAATCCGGATGGAATTCCGGTGCGCCCGGGTCAAGGTCACCTACCTTCAGGTCTTTAGAGTTATACACACCAAAACCGAAACCGAGGATAGCGATAACCACAGAAACCGGAACAACCTTTGGATGGGCAAAATTAGACAACAGCGCCCAGATACCACCTGTTTCAGCCTGCTTGGCCTTAATGCGAGCAACAGACTTCTTGCTGGAACCGGCATAGGACATCAATACAGGCAGCAGAACCAGGTTAGTCAGGATAATAGCGGCAACACCGATACTGGCGGTAACAGCCAGATCCTGAATGACCTGAATCTCAATGATCAACAGGGTCAGGAAACCAATACCGTCGGAAGCCAGAGCAACCATGCCCGGAATATACAGGCTGCGGAACGCACGACGTGCTGCACTTACTTTGTCAGCACCATTAGCGGCTTCGACACCGACACTGTTGATGATCTGGACACCATGGCTGACACCGATGGCAAAGATCAGGAAAGGTACCAGAACAGAGTAAAGGTCAAGACCGTAACCAAAGGTTGCCAGCAAACCAATTTGCCATACCACCGCAATCAGTGAGGTAAACAGCGGCACAAGTGTACTGCGCAGGCAACGGGAGTAGATAAACAGCATCAGTGCTGTAATCACAATCGCCATGATAAAGAACAGTACGATGGCTTCAACACCGGCGAACAGGTCACCAAAGACTTTGGCAATACCAACAATCTTCAGGCTGACACCGCGCTCGTCGTATTTTTCACGAATCTTTTCCAGCTCGTCAGACAGTCCCTGATAGTCCAGAGCTTTACCGGTTTCAGGGTTAAAGTCGAACAGAGGTGCTGTCAAAATACTGGATTTGAAATCGTTCGCTACAATCTGGCCAACCTGTCCGGAACGCAGAATATTACGACGCAGGTCTTCCATACTCTGGGCATCGCCATTGTATGTAGAAGGAATAACCGGACCACCAGCAAAACCTTCTTCGGTTACTTCAGTCCAGCGGACACTGGGTGTCCACAGAGACTGCAGCTTGGAGCGGTCAACGCCCGGCAGGAAGAAGATTTCATCGTTCAGGTCTTTCAATGCTTCCATATAGTCAGCATCGAAGATATCGCCATTTTTGTTTTCTACCGCAATACGAATGGTGTTACCGGAGTTACCCCCATCCATATTGGCGAGCATGTTTTGAATAAAGGGATGATTCAATGGAATCATCTTGGTAAAGCTGGCATCGACTCTCAGGCCGGAAACCATTTTCCAGGACAAAAAGATAGTAGCCACAAGAAACAAGACGCAAACCAGCACCCGATTCTTGAAAATGAGCCTTTCCAGCAAAGGCTCGCTGTTAGTATGGTTCGATGACATGATACAGCCTCGGTTTGTTATTCTGTTTTTCTGTTACTAATAAGTCAGATGTATGACTTATGGCTGTTTCTTAACAAGTGCTTCGCCTTTTGGACTCATCAGGTGTACTCCCCCCTGTCCCACAGTCACAATATTTCCATCAACACTGGGTGCCAGCGCACTGAGTGTTACCCGGTCTTTACGGTTAATGCTGTTCCAGACGCCTGTTTCGCCAGTAACAAATACACCGGAGTTACCTACCAGAATATTCTTACCGTTTTTCAGAATGGCTGAACCAAACAGAGCTTCAGCCGTTCTGGCTTCAATTTTCTTCCAGCTCTGACCTTTGTCAGTACTTCTAAAAGCATTACCACGCAGTCCATGAATCAGTACTTCTCCACGACCCGCCGTTACACCAAACAGGCTGCCTTGATAAGGGCCTGACAGTGTCGTCCATTTTTTACCAAAATCACCGGAGTGAAAGATCATGCCTGCTTCACCAATGATGTAGACATTACCTTCGTCATCACCAGAAATAGCATTAAAATGAAGTTCTTCCTCATTCTCGATGCGGTCACGAATGTCGTTCCAGGTTTTGCCGGCATCCGTGGTTTCAAGAATGGTGCCGTAAGCACCCATAGCAATACCGTTGTTTACATCACGAAACCAGACATCCAGCAGTGGTGCTTCCAGAGACAGGTCGTCGTACATACGAGTCCATGTTTCACCGCCATCTTCTGTTTTCAGAACAATAGCGTCATGACCTACGGCATAACCGATTTTGGCAGTAGAAAAGTGAACAGCGGTCAGCATCTGGATAGTCGGTACTTTCGACTGGGTCCAGTTTTTACCGTTGTCGTCGGAGTAGAGGATATGACCACGGTCTCCCACAGTCACCAGTCGTGGACTTTCACCGGCACGACTTACGTCAATCAACAAGGATGTTACAGCCTTGTCGCTTATTTCAGCAGAACGGGTTTCATTCGATTTGACGTCCGCCGCATGGCTTACTGATGCAAGAACCAGTCCTGCAGCAACCAGACAACTGCGAGCAAATCTGAAAGATCCTTTTAAACCCCTACCTGTCTGACCAGGCCCGAATATTCCATTATTCTGTACTTTTTGTTCAGGGTATAAAGACATGCCAATCTCTCAGCTTTATTATAATTGTGGTTTTAAGGCGTGCGATTATATACAAATTAAGACAAGCGATCCAATTCAATATACTTCATATATCAACTTCTCTGATCATTCTCACTGTCGTATGACTACAATTTGTACAATTCAGCATGCTATCAATGCCACAACTCTTCCTACTCCGTTTGCAGTATGAGAGTGCTTACCAACTACAAAGCCTTTATCGTTTGCCTCTTCTGCGCAGTGATGAAGGTTTGAAGTAGTTCCTAGGAGGAATTGGCAGGTTAAGCTGAACAAAATTATTTTGCTCATTCGCCAGCCCCTGAACATTGTAGCGACGGGACTGGAGATCATGGTAAACATCAAGTCCGGTCCAGGTGGTAGGCACATCATAATAGTTCATCAGGTAAGCCATGCTGACCCGCCATAAATCACCACGACTGTCGTATTGGTCGACAACAGCTGCCCCCCAGCTGTCCTCGTCGAGATAGAGAACCCTTTTCTTATAGATATGTCGTTCACCTGGCTTCAGGTTACCTTCCACCACCCAGACTCTGTGCAGTTCATAACGGGTATGGTCCGGATTAAGATGGCCAACACCCAGCACATCGCTGTATTCCAGTTTCGGACTGGTTAACTCAATATTGTTGTAGGGAATATACAGTTCTTTTTTACCCAGCAGCTTCCACTCATAGCGGTTGGGAGCACCGTTATACATATCGGTATCATCTGCGGTTCTCAACCCATCGGCGGCAGCAATAGGTGTGTCATAAGCAAGGTTGGGCGCCCTTCTAACCCGACGCTGACCGGCGTTATAAGCCCAGGCCTGTCTGGGCTGCAATACCTGGTTCAGGGTTTCATATATGAGTACTGCACCACCCGCCAGCCGGGCGGGTGACCGGGTCATGGACTGATAGTAGAAAATAATATTATTCAGGGTTTCTTCTGAGCCATCGGGCAGGTTGTAATTAAACAGAGCTTCCTGCTGAATAGTTGCCAGCGAGTAGCTGCCATTCCGGTGGACTGACGCCTCCGACGACCGCCTTATAGCGTAATGACCACGATAGCGAACAATATGATTCCAGAGCGCTTCCAGACCATTGTTTGGTATTGGAAACGGGAAAGCGTTATAAGCCCCTTTAAAACCATTACCGCCATCAAGCAGCTGTGCAGAGACTGCTGCTTTTCTGGTATTTTCATAAATCACTTCAGGCTGAATAGCTGATCGGCGACTTTTATAGACCGGCATGTTAAAAGTATCAGGATAGGTTTCTATCAGGGCGACCTGCCCTTCTGAAAGATTTTCCCGGTACTTATCAATATTATTGCTGTTAATGGTGAATAACGGCTTATCGTCGGGCCAGGGGTTTATATAATGATTACCAGAAGCAAATTCTTTTGGAATCTGTTCTTTTTTCAGCCCCCCGGTCCAGGCAGGAATAGTACCCGCTTTATTACCGGCCTTTTCTGCACCGACAGGCGTCAGTGTTTTACCCAGCTGCGCTGCTTTGGCTTCATCCACAGCAGAAAACACTGGCAATGAGACTGACAAGCTAACTGTCAGGGCAAGTAAGTGATGCAGTTTGAATCTATTCATCATGCTCTCCCTGTCAGAACGAATATTTGAGGCTGAAGGCAATATTATCCCGATCATTGATCGAGTTGGTTCGTTCAGCACCAAAGAAGTTTGTATAGGACAACCCTGCCTCAAAGGCCTGTAAATAAAGCCCCTTTACACCAATCGTGACGGCTTTCCGTCCCTTATGGAAATTTCCCGTTCTGCGTGAGTTACCGCTGACATCGTGCTTGAAGATCAGATAAGGACTGAGGTTGATTCCTGCGTAAACATCGTTGAGTTCACCGTTCAGTACAGCTGTGTAACCCCAGCTGAATTTATCGAGACGATCGCTTTCAGGCGTATAGTCATCTTTGAAGGCAGTACCATAGGCGCCTGATGCCGTTGATAAATAACTGTCGTAGTCATCAAGGCCATCTATATATTCAAAGGCAGGCTCGAATATTCCGTAGAGGCCATCAAAACCAAGTCTGGGGCCGAAGTTTTCGATAAAGACCAGTGAACCTGACCAGAGCTTGGCTTCTTCATAGTTGTTGTAAGCACCATTGCTCAAACAATACTGTAAATCAGGGTGTCTCTGGGAAAGGTTGGGAAAGCAATCCTGACCGGCAATGATTAGCGGCAAATTAGTTTTAAAACCATCAATCAGATCATTGGGGTGATCAATCCAGATGGGAGCATTGGGTCTGAAGGCTAACTCACCGGCAATGGAGGTTGTACCAAAAGCAGTGTTAAAACTGATGCCATACATTTGAATATCTTCGGGAAAAACTCGAATAGCACTCAGACTGTTAGAGAGTATGTGCGCTCCTGCAACTCCGCCTATTACTGCATTTTTGGTTTTACCCGTTGCGGCCGCTACTCCTGAATAATAACCATCCAGTGCAGCCTGTAATTGAGCATTGCCTGCTCCTGTTACTGCGGCCATCGCTTTGGCTACAGCACCATCAGCAAGCTGGGCTTCTATATAAGGAACATGGGAGTTGTAATTCACAAAATAAAAACCAAACTCGGTGTCGTTCAGCTCCTCGGAGAAATACTTGAAGCTGACACCCCATTGCCCTGCATCGTCAGCGTCCCGCTCAGCCGAAGTATCTGCGACCACGATATAGTCGCCACTGGTATTGATACCGGTAAGCTTGTAATAATCTCCAAGTGCCCCGGCAGCTGACGCTTTCCAGCCGCCAGCGGTTGAGGCAAGACCCGTTGATATCTGGTTGTAACCTTTAGTAGCACCCTCTACAAATAGATCATTGGTGCTGAAGTAAGTGCCCCGCCCAGGTAGAACCGACTTCTCCCATTTGAACTGATAATAAGCAGACACTGAAAGGTTATCCGTCAACCCCAAATTAAACGACAGCGCATTCTGTGGAATCAGCAAATCTTTAATTTCTGAACCCGGCAATGAGAAAGATGCACCATTCAGGGCATTAACGGTATTAATCCCGTCACGGTAGAAAATCCCTTCGCCCCAGTTAGTTACCTGCTGACCAAAGCGAACATCCAGCGGCATTTCACCAATATCCCAGCTGCCATAGATATAGGCATCCTGAATCTTTGCATCCTTACCCTGACCATCAAGTACATCCTTTGACCAGTCATCTCCGTATGGGTATGTTCCAGACTGGTCAGGGTAGAGAACATCTATATCGGTATTGGTATGCTTCCAACGGTTATGTGTATCCATCAGAACCGTATCGTAGAAAGCCGTCCCCCGGATAAACATCCCATATCTTTCCTGCCAGTCTACCTCCAGGTCAGCTGAGACTTTCACCACCTGAGAAACCAGCCCTTTATCAAAAGCCCGGTTACCATCGTTACGATTAACGTCATCATGATCTGGTGTCGTACTTTTCCGGTAGAGTTTTGTGTCCCTGCCCTGTACCCGCCACATAGCACCATAGGAAAGCGTCATATCGAATGCGCCGGTAATTTCACCGTCTTCAGATGAAAACTCGGTAGCCGTTACGGGTGTTGATAAAACCAAAGTGGAGAGTGCTGACAGGGCAAAGCCATATCGCCATGCTGCCAGGCTGGAATGGAGAGGTATACGGACGTTAGCCATATCAAGTGGCTCCCTGTCATTATTGTTTTTATTGCTGCTATCCGAGAGTCACTTCCCTGATAGCAATTACTTACTCCTGTTTACTGCTTGATTTAAATAAGGCGTATAAAAAACACTCAATCTTTCTTACCTTCCAACAGAAAGCCCCGAAAATCAACTTTTCGGGGCTTTGGTATCACTTCCGGGCAGATCCTTATTCAGCGGAATGCCAGATCACGGGGCCATAATGCTATTTCCGGAAAGCTGGCCAGTAAAACAGTGACCACAAACAGGATAAACAGAAAGGGTGGAATTCCCCTGATAACATCAACAAACGGCCTTTTGAAAACCGCTACTGCTGTAAAGATATTACAACCAAAGGGCGGCGTTGCTGCACCAATAGCCACCTGTAAAGTAATCATTACACCGACCAGAACCGGATCAAGTCCTGCGGCTTTCACCAGAGGAGCAAAGATGGGCACTAAAATCAGTATGACGACTATAGAGTCCACAAACATACAGCCAATAAAAAAGGCCACATTAATAGCAATCAGCGTAGTTACAACACCAGCACCTTCAAGACCCAACGAAGCAATAATCTGCTGTGGAATCTGGGCATAAGAAAGCAACCAGGAGAAAGCCGCCCCGGCAGCAATCAGGATAAATACCACTGATGTAACCGCTCCGGTTGAGAGGGTTATATCAGCCACATCCTTCAGTTTGATCGATCGAAAGATCACCATTTCCAGCACCAGCGCATAAAGAACACAGATAGCTGCTGCTTCTGTCGGGCTGAAGATACCGCCGTAAATACCACCGACAACGATGACCGGAAAACCGGCAGGCCAGAGGGCTCGCCTCAATGCAACCCAGCGTTCAGACCAGCTGGCTTTTGGCTCTACCGGAATATTATGGCGTTTGGCGTACCAGATACAGTATATGGAAAACAACGCAATAATCAGTAACCCTGGACCCAGTCCGGCAATAAACAGTTCGGAAATTGAAGTACCTGATATAACACCGTAAATGATCATGCCAATAGAAGGCGGAATCAGATAGGCAAGGTCTGCGGCATTAATGATCAAGGCAATTGAAAACGAGTCATTGTATCCGGCTTTCAGCATCCGTGGTCGCATGGCTCCACCAATAGCAACCACTGTCGCCTGGGTCGAACCGCATACAGCACCAAACATGGCACAGGCTGTGGTAACCGACACTGCCAGCCCACCTCGTATATGCCCCATAAAGCGCATAACGACATCCACCAGCCGATCAGCGGAATGACCCCGGGTTATAATGTCTGCAGCCAGAATAAACATAGGAACTGCAATCAGGGCCGACGGCTTAACACCGCCAATCATTTGCTGAACCACCAGCTGCAAACTGAGATCGGGATAGTAAACAACAAAGCCGACAATAGCGGCGCACAACAACGGCATCATCATGGGAAAGCCGCTAAGCAATAGAACCAGCATGATACCCAGCATTACCAACGTCATGGCTTCGGCTCCTGCTTTTTATTAAGGTTTGATTCAACCATTGTTCCGTCACTGGCCTCACTATCAGTCTCAATGTCAGTCTGACAATGTTGTATGGCACTGGTTATTTCCGGGTCATCATAGGTATCAATTGTTGTATAAGAGATGAACACCGTATCATCAGATAAATCAGTGTTTCTGATAGCAGTAAGCAAATACTGTATACCGGCAATAAAGAAACCCAGAGATACCCATATATAGGTGAGATAAAGAGGTACTTGCAGGGCAGGCGTTACACGGCCACGACGCTCAAGCTTTTGCACATATTCAAGTGCGTACCAGGCCAATGTAAACATTACTACTGCAGTCAACAGAGCAATCACAATCATCGACACTTTCTGAACTTTCGCAGGCCACATATCGTAAAAGGCGGACATTCGAATATGTTTGCCTTTTCGAGTGATGTAACCCAACCCCATAAAGGTGATGATAACAATCAGAAACTGGTTGAGTTCATCTGTGAAATACAGACTTTGACTGAAGACATAACGACCAAAGACATTGGCGATCGAGTTGGTTGCCATGGCAATAATAGCCAGGCTGAGAATACTCGCTTCAATTCGACCTATCCAAAGATCGATTTGAGCCAGCACCCCGGACATACCTTTAAACATATAAGGCCCACAGAACAGCTAAGTAGTTAGACAGGGTTCAGATATAAGCAGGTAGACACACGCGGCGGGAGAATAGTCCACTAATTTGTATGTCGGGTACTTAACGCAGAGTGAGTGATCAACCTGGGGTATTGGTCGATCACTCAAAGTGAACACTTATTGAGCGTCAAGCTCGGCTAACAGGTTTTTAAGCAGCTGCTGGCCACGTTTACCCGCAACATCATCAAAAGCCGCATGGGTTGCACTGCTTCTTTCCTTGAACACAGCCTGCTCTTCGGAATTAAGCTTCACAAACTGGATACCCGGCTTGGCTGCCTTGATCTTGTTCAGTTTGTCTTCATTGAAACGCACCACTACATCATCAATAAAGCCACGCATTTCTGTCATGGTTTCACTGATCAGCTGTTTCTTTTTCGGTGAAAGCGTTTCATACCAGTCAGTACCAGAGACAACAGTCGTTACCAGTTCCTGCTCACCCGCCCAGATCATATAGTCGGTCACTTCATAGAATTTCATTTCTTCTATGGTAGGTACCGGGTTTATCTGGCCATCAACTATCTTCAGCTGCAAAGCACCATAAACCTCGCCAAATGGCAGTGGTGTTGGGCTGGCTCCCATGTCCTCATAAGCTTTCAGCAGAATAGGCGACACCATGACTCGCATTTTGAAGTTCTTGAGATCTGCAGGCTTTCTCACTTCCTTATTGGTCGTCCAGACCTGTGGTCCTTCCGAGTACATGGTATGAAGTTGCAGCCCTTTACTGGAAAAATCCTTGCTCAGATCCTTGTAGATAACATCACTGGTAGTCAGCATGTCTGATATTGCTTTGGGATCGGAAGGCAAAGTGTAGGGCAGCAGGAAGAGTTGTGACTCGGGAACAAATGTTCCAAGATTACCAACAGATACATTGGAAAAATGCACGACGCTGTCAGCAGTCTGTTCGATTATTTCTGTCGGCGTTCCCAGAGAGCCCTGGGGATAGACATTGACGGTAATATCGCCGTTGGTTTTGGTTTCAATTCTGCGTTTAAACTCCTGAGCGTAGGAGTCCATGATAGACCCAGGAATTTCTTCAATCGCAAACTTCCATTCCTCTGCCATAGACAACGACGGAAGCATAAATATCGCAGCAGATGCAGTCAGCTTGCGAAAATTTGTCCCTAATTTGAACATCGAGAAGGCCTCGCTTTATAGAGTTTATTTTTATTAGCGATTTCGATCACAGCAACGTGGATGCTGTGGCCAGTATTGCAAAAGTGCATATATTAAAAAATATAAAAAACTATATGTATATATTATAAAAGTTAATGTAACTTGAGTCTGCATAACAAATGATAATAAAAGACTATGACTCAGTATTCCATGAAACACCTGCTCACATTCTGCACCGTTGTAGAGTGTGGTGGCTTTGCCAGTGCTCAGGCGGCACTGGGAATGAGCCAGCCCGCCATAAGCACTCATATTCGTGATCTGGAAATAAGACTGGGGTTTCAGTTATGTCATCGAGGCAGGAGCGGTTTCAGTCTGACTGAAAAGGGCGAACTTGCATACGATAAGTGCCGTCTTGTTCTTAATAATATTTCTGACTTTGAAGCAGAACTTGGAGAACTTAGAAATAATCTCACCGGCACCCTGCGAATTGGCCTGATTGATAACACCATCACTAATCAGGCATTTCCTCTGCATCAGGCTGTCGAGACGTTTTTCAGTCGAAAGAACGATGTTTCCATTAAACTGGAAATCCTGCCCCCCGAGGCACTGGAGCAACAATTAATCAGCGGACATATACAAATCGGCATTGGCCCTTTTCAACGGCGAGACAGCATCCTGAGTTATGAACTACTGCATAAAGAAGAACATCGCTTTTACTGCGGTAAACAACATCCACTGTTTTCTCTTTCCGAGCATGAGATTAACTGGCAAACCCTGCAGCAACACAGGGTTTCCAGCCGCGCCTATATGCAGAACCCGGATTTGCCCGGCATTAAAAACACTGCCTATGTGAGCAATATGGAGGCTCAGGCCATGCTGATCATCAGTGGTCAGTTTATGGGATTTCTGCCAGTGCATTACGCCCAGAGCTGGGTGGATAGCGGAGAAATGAAAGCCATTGATCATCTGAACCTCAGTCATTATTCATCATTTTATCTGGCTATGAGAGATTCGCCTTCGATACGCAATATTGTCTCAGTCTTTCTGGAAGATATAAAAACGACACTTCCTGCTCTGGATACCAGAGAAAGGCTTGAGCCGGTTTTATAAGTGTGTAAACACACGTAATCGAATATTAGATTGTCATTTCCCCGCCGTAGCCGGGGAAATGACATACGAATTCAAATGCCTGAGTACTTATCAATGCCGGAGTAGTTTGAGACTTAATTCAGGTCAAGTCCTTAATAACCCTTATTTCGTATTAGATTTTTTAATATAAGCATCATAACTTTTATATTTTTTGATGAAACCATCTTTGCAATACTCCTGTTTCAACACTGCTTCACCAGCAGTGCAGATGCGAAACAGGAATAATAATAATGAGCGAAAATACCTACGAAAAAGGTCGTCTAAACCTTCCATTTGTCGGTTTCTGTACTTTTGCCAAAAGCCGGACCTGTGAAGACTGGGATAATATCAAGGCCGATGTCGCCTTTATGGGCGCTCCCTTTGATTGCGGAACCCAGTGGCGCTCAGGTGCCCGTATGGGTCCCCGTTCCGTAAGAGAAGCTTCAACCCTGTTTTCGTTTGGTCATGGCGGTGCTTACTCCTATGAAGAAGACACCATGTACCTGGAAGGTGTCAATATTGTAGATATTGGTGATGCCGACATGGTTCACACCAATACTGAAAAAAGTCACGCCAATATTGAATACGGCGTTCGTAAAATGCTGGAAGCAGGAGCTCTGCCCGTTACTGTTGGCGGTGACCATTCCGTTAATGCTCCCTGCATCCGGGCCTTTGAGCAATACGCAAACAAAGGTCCTATCCATATTATCCAGATTGATGCCCATCTCGACTTTGTCGATGAGCGCCATGGCGTACGTTATGGCCATGGCAACCCCATGCGCCGGGCATCAGAGCAAAGCTATATCAGCGGTATGACTCAGCTGGGCATTCGCAATGTTTCCTCTTCCAACCGCTCCGATCACAAGCTGGCAGAAGAAGCGGGCTCAACCATTCTTTCCGTAAGAGACGTGCGTCGTCTGGGTGTGGAGGGAGTGATGGAATTGATTCCAAAGGACGTGAATTACTACATCACTATTGATATTGACGGTTTCGACCCTTCAATCGCTCCAGGTACTGGCACACCCAGCCATGGCGGTTTTCAGTATTATGAAGTTATGGAAGTACTACAGCAGGTCGCGCATCAGGGAGAAGTGGTAGGTATTGATCTTTGTGAAGTCGCTCCGGATTATGACCAGAGTAACACCACCAGTATCCTTGCAGCCCAGGTACTGCTGAACCTTCTGGGTTATGTATTTCATGCCAGAGCAGAAAAAGCCAGACAGTCATCCTGACTGGCAACCTAAAAAACAAAAACTCTGTCTTTCCAGATAAAATCAGGAACATGAACAGTTCATGTTCCTGATTGCTTTCTAACCTATACAAAAGCCTTCAAGCGACTCTGCCTTACAGGCTCTTGGTCACCACTTCAAAGATGTCTGTAGACAGGTCAGGCACAGCCTTGATTCTCTCCAGTGCTTTCTTCATGCGCTCACGAACCTCTGGTTCATACTTCTTCCAGCGAGTCAGTGGCGTCATCAGACGGGCTGCAACCTGCGGGTTCTGCTTGTCCAGAATAATGATCATATCCGCCAGGAACTCATAGCCTTCGCCATTGCCTTCGTGGAAACGCTTCATATTACCGGCCGCAAAACCACCAATCAGGCTGCGCAGCTTGTTAGGGCTGGTTTTGTCGAAAGAGTCATGTTCCATCAACGCCTTCACATGACTCAGCGTACCCAGCACAGAGCTGGACGCCTGAATAGCAAACCAGCCATCCATTACCACCGCGTCATCTTTGAAGCGATTGAGGAAGTCACCCAGCAGACGATCTGTAACCGCTTTGTCCTGATGACTGGCATTGATAGCAGCCACCAGCGCAGCATTACGATCGGTCATGTTAGCTGCCTGGTCGTACTGACTGGCCGCCAGGTTCAGCATGTCTGCTTCATCCAGTTCGGTCAGGTAAGCCAGGCAGGTGTTACGCAGAGAACGTTCAGCAATATCAGATGCAACAGGCTGGTAATCACCTTGCTGTTCCAGAGCATTATAAAGAGCCAACAACGCATCTTTATGAGCAGCTGCAATCGCCTGTTTCACCTGACTGCGTGCTTCTGCAATCAACAACGGCTGAATTTCTTCCGCCTGTTCAGACAGGCTGGCTTCTGTTGGCAGCACCAGCATGCGGGCTTTAACCGCCATATCCAGTTGCTGATCAGCAATCACAGCGCCCATAGCAGCAATAAGTTTGCTGTCCGGAGCAACGCTCTTGCCTTCAGCCTGTGCTGAAACCATTTCCTGAATCACCTCAGTGGCCAGACGCTGACCGGCATCCCAGCGGTTAAAACTGTCGGAGTCATGCTTCAGCAGGAACACCAGATCATCGCGACTGTAGTCGTACTTCACCTTAACCGGCGCAGAGAACTGACGCAGCAGGGATGGCAGAGGTTTGGCTGACAGACCTTCAAAAACAAAGGTTTCTTCTGCTTCTTTCAGGTGCAGAACCTGTTCAGTGTCGCCTGCGCTGTTCAAAGGCAGGTTGTTACCTTCAGCATCCAGCAGGGCAATAGCTACAGGAATATGGAAAGGCAGTTTGGTATCCTGACCCGGAGTGGCCGGGCAGGATTGAGCGATGGTCAGTGAGTACTTGCCAGATGCCTGGTCAAAGCTGTCTGTGACGTTCAACACCGGAGTACCTGCCTGGTTGTACCAGTTACGGAACTGGGTCAGATCAACACCGGAAGCGTCTTCCATAGCTTTTACGAAATCTTCGCAGGTCGCTGCTTCACCGTCATGACGGTCAAAGTAGAGGTCGGAACCTTTGCGGAAGTTATCCTTGCCAACAATGGTCTGAATCATACGAACCACTTCACAACCCTTCTCGTAGATGGTCAGGGTGTAGAAGTTGGAAATTTCAATAAAGGACTGCGGACGAATAGGATGGGCCATCGGGCCAGCGTCTTCAGCAAACTGCGCAGTCTTCATCATGGTGGCGTCTTCAATACGCTTAACACCACGGGAGTTCATATCCGCAGAGAACTCGGCATCACGAAATACCGTGAAACCTTCTTTCAGACTGAGCTGGAACCAGTCACGACAGGTGACACGGTTACCGGACCAGTTGTGGAAATATTCGTGAGCAACAATAGCTTCCACACGCTGATAGCTGGCATCGCTGGCGGTATCTGAACTGGCCAGAACACAGGACGAATTGAAGATGTTCAGTCCCTTGTTCTCCATGGCACCCATATTGAAATGGTCCACCGCCACGATCATAAAGATATCCAGATCGTATTCACGACCATAGACTTCTTCATCCCACTTCATGGATTTCTTCAGGGAAACCATGGCGTGGTCGCACTTATGAATATTGTGGGTTTCAGTGAAGATACGCAGCTTTACTTCACGACCGGTCATGGTGGTGAAGGTATCGTCGACCACTTCCAGATCACCGGCCACCAGCGCAAACAGGTAGCTTGGCTTTTTGAACGGGTCTTCCCAGGTAACAAAGTGACGATTGTCGTCCAGATCACCACGGACAATATCGTTACCGTTAGACAGCAGAACCGGATAGCGGCCTTTATCAGCAGTCACCTTAGTGGTGAATTTGGACATCACATCCGGGCGGTCCAGGTAGTAAGTAATCTTGCGGAAACCCTCGGCTTCACACTGAGTGCAGAACATACCGTTGGACTTGTAGAGTCCTTCCAGAGACGTATTTTCCTGAGGACGAATGCGGGTAACAACGGTCAGGTCAAAGGCCTGGCTTTTAACAGGCAGTATCAGTTGATCCGCACTGGCTACATAAGTGTCAGCAGGCAGTTCCTGACCGTCAACAGCCACAGAAACCAGTTCCAGATCTATGCCGACCAGTGACAGGTTTGGCATCTCAGAGGAGCCATCACTACGATCATCATTTCTGCGAACACCCAATACGGAAGTCACCAGCGCATGATCTTCATGCAGGTCAAAAGTCAGATCCGTGGTATCAATCCAGTAGTCAGGTGCCTGGTAATCTTTCAGGAAAATCGCTTTGGGTTGAGCGTCTTTCATTATTTAACCTGTGTTGTCTGGTATCATTAAATGACTTTTTACCCGCCTTCGGCGGGCAAAAAGTTTATGATTTGGTATTTCCGGATACTTACTCAGATACAGACAGACTGACCTGATAGGACGTGTGTTTACGGATATTGATTACACCCGTATCCAGAATAAGGTACTGCCCCTTGATCCCCTGCAGTACCCCTTCAATCTCCGGCAGTTTGTCAAAGCCTACTGAAGTTACCTTAACCGGATACTGCTCAACAGGGTAGTCGATCTCTACCAGTTCAGGGTTTGCAATAGGTTGTATGGCCTGCAGACCAAACTGTTCCTGAAACGCTTCAATGCGGGACTTATTCATCTGCAACAGGTCTTCCGCGGCTGCTTTCAAGTCAATGGTTTCAGCAGGGCCCTTCAGCATCGCCCGCCAGTTGGTCTTGTCGTTGACAAACTCCTTGAACATGGTTTCGACCAGACCAGACTGCTGTCGTGTAGCTACACGAATAAACGGCAACGCCTGAGTAGCACCCTGATCAATCCAGCGGGTGGGAATCTGGGTGGCACGAGTAATGCCGACTTTCAGACCGGATGAATTGGCCAGATAGACAATGTGGTCTGTCATGCAAAACTTGTCGCCCCACTCGGAATCACGGCATGTGCCTTCATGATAATGGCACTTTTCCGGACTCATGATGCAGGTGTCACACTGAGGCAGTTTCTTCATGCAGGGAAAACAGTAACCCTGGCTGTAGCTCTTTTTGGTCTTGCGACCACAGTTGGAGCAATTAATAGCTCCGGCAAACTCAAGCCTTATTTTTTTGCCAATCAGATCATTAGCAGAGACTTGCTGATCACCGAACAGCAGCTGATAGGAAACCGGTTGACCTGTTACCAGCTCGCTCGCCATCTTGCTCAGGTGGCCGGATATTGTCTGACTCAATCGTATATTCCTTAATTCGCTGAAACGCGCTCTCACTCACTGAAACGTACTCTTATTGAAAGCGTAACAGCGTTGCTTCAGGCTCTTTCTGTTCACTGGCAGCGTCTTTAGAGCTGCTCTTGCAGCTGACCGGCATATAACCGATACGCTCTTCTTCCGGCAGATTGTCGTGTTCCCAGGCAATCAATGCCTGCAAGGTATTGTCGCGCTGTTCCGGTGTAATCTTGTCACCATTGGGCCAGCGGCTTAACTCCAGAGACTCTTTCATCACACTGTAGATTTCCGGCGTTATCTGCTTAAGAAGGTCCTGAAATTGCATAGTGGTTCTACTCTTGTTATTTCGCCGATTACATGGCTTGATGAAGAAAGGCTCAATAATAACAAAAGGCAGAGTTAGGTAGAAAGCACACTGTCGCTATAGGCAAAGACAGGTCGTGAAAATTAATTCGAATCATGATGAATCGCTGATTTATTCACGATACTTTCTATTAATAGTAACTACTCTTCTGCCAGACCAAAAGCCAGCAAGGAAGCATTACTATGGACAACAGTACCATGCACAAACTGTCCCCTGTCAGAAACTCCTCTACAGCTAACAATTCTACGGAACTGGCTGAAGAACAACTTCATCACTTTGGCATTAAAGCCAACTCTGACTTCGGTAAGGCGCTGCTGGCCGCTTCAGAGAAACTCTATCAAACCAGTGATGCCATTCAACAGTTGGAAGCACTGACTGAAGCGTTATCCAGCCTTCCTAATATTGATCGTATCAGTCGGTTTAATGCTAAAAAGTTTCTTTGTTTTCAACTGGCAAAACTGATCGATATGCTACAGCCCAGCATGAAAGCGACCTACCAGTCGCTGGATATGGGTGTCAGTAGCCGAGCAGCCAAGGGTGATTACCCGCTGTTTGCCAATGTTGGCGCCCTGTTTTCAGCGACACCTGCCGTCGTGAAAACCGCCACCTACCTTTACGCCTGTACCGAGTGGGTCGAAGATGCCTTTACCGGCAGAGAAAGTACGCACCCTATCTACAGTCGATTGCTAAACCCTACTTCTATCGCTTTAGCCAATACCGTCACCGCTCTTGAAGCCGGTGAGCACGCCAGCGACTATATGACCTGGAATTTCAACAGCGGCATGGCAGCCATTGATGCCCTGCTGAGTAACCAACTGCGTCACGGCGATGTCTTACTGTCTTCAAGGAATGTCTACGGCGGTTCCTTTCAGCTGATGCAGGATTTTTATGCACGATCTGACCGCCTGAATGTGCAACTGGAATGGTTTGATGGTTTCACGGAAGATGAGTTCAAACAGAAACTGGATGAAGTAGAGAAGAAGTATCAGAAGCAGCTTAAGCAGGGCAAAAAGGTTCTGGTTTATCTGGAATCTCCCTGTAACCCTCATGGCAATATGCTCGACGTGCCTGCCATCTGTCAGCTATCACACGACAAAGGTCATTTGGTGGCACTGGACTCCACCCTGGCTACACCATTTCTCTCCCGGCCATTGCGACAGAAAGAAAAGAGCAAACGACCTGACTGGGTGATTCACAGTTACACCAAGGATATTTCCGGCTCCGGTTCTGCTACCGCGGGCGGCATTATCGGTGAGAACAAGCGAATGTTTCTACCCAAGAGCACCCAGCATGATGGTATCAGTTGGGAGAACACCTTGTTCTGGGATGTTTATTACATCAAGGGCGCATTTTTGGATGCAGATAAAGCGCTTGATGTTATGAACGGCTTGAAGACGCTGGAAGGCCGGATGCTGACCAAATGCATTAATACTCTGGTGTTCAGCCGCTACCTGGATTCTCATCCTTTGATTACCGTAAACAGTCATGCTCTGGAGAATCATCACAATTCAAAACTAAGAGAAAAATTGCTGTATCTCGGTCTGCCCAGTCCACTGTTCAGTATCGATATGGAAAAAGCAGGGATTCCACGGGAAGCTTTTGTCCGTTTCTTTGATTCACTGGAGCCAGCCTTTGGCCATATGGTCAGCCTTGGCCAAAGTAATACCTTGATTCTTTGCCCAGCACTAACGTCTCACTCAGAAATGGATGAAACCGCTCAAAAAGATGCCGGAATTTATCTGACGACGATTCGTATCGCTATGGGGGATGAAAACCCCATTGACCTGATACAGCACTTTAAAGCCTGTATTGATCAGTTTATTGATCCGGTTCAGGCAGGCTTTTCCAACCAGTTTATGTTCGATCAACAGCTGGAAAAGCTGTATCAGGAAATCTATTTGGAAATACACCAGAAGCATATCGAGCAAAGCTAGCCAGATAGAAGCTTTGATATATCAATGAACTACCCCGCAGCAAGCTACGGGGTATCAAGTTAGTTCTGAGTAGTTCGCAGCAAGCTGCGGGGAATTCGACCCACTCAGATTAAATTGCCCCGACAACATCCTCACTCTTACAGATGTTTCTATGATCCATGTCGATGTACCGAGATATGATTCAGTAAATCATGTTGAAAGAGTCAGCCACTCCTCTATAAAATCTGACGGTATTTATTGTAAATCTACAACCCCGCTCGATGAAATATGAACTTTTTAAAATCAGATACAGAAACAACCTTATTAAATACTCGGAGTTCATAATCAAGCCTACTAGCCACCCCAAACGGCTGTTTTTCTAGATATCATCAACTTCGTTAAACTAAGTTACGCAAAGAAAGGGAACTATTTCTAATATTGGCAATCAAAACAACATCTCTATTAAATCTACCAAAAGCAACCCTAGGATACAAAAACAGGACGTTTATAATGAAGTACTTAGCCTCTCTGATTTCTATATTTTTATTAAGCTCGGCCGTTGCTTCTGATGATAATGATGACACAAAAGATTATTTCGCTCTGCCTGCTGATGTCCGTTACAGACTGCCGGTGAATAGCTTACATAACGATAACGATTCTAATCGACTGATTAATAATCTTGTGCATCTGGCTCAACCTTTTTTTGATTTCGACCTCTATGGCCGAGGAATATGCTATGGGCTCACTTGCGCATTTCTACACAGTGCCACCAATAAAGATACCCGCATTTTAAACACACTGGATGAAATCGGCAGACTTGAAATTTCTGCTATTTCGCAGCGGTGGGAAGCTTACAGTATTTTTTGTAAAACCTTTGGGTATGATTTTAGAAAACATGATTCACTAACAAGATTTGGTCGCATATCACCTTTTACTGCTCACTATATTAAGACCGCTGCGTGGATACTCGAAGAACAACACAGCCAATATCATAAGAGTTGCAGAAGTCATATAAGCCTGAATGCTGCTGAAACAGGTCGGTATCGTATGTCAGAAGAATTAACCTTTACATTCGAGTCACCTGACAAGGTGGAAGAGTGGTTGACTGATTTTGGCTCCCAATTTAACAACGCTGTTTTTCAATTGCACTTCCCTGCAAAATTCGGTAACTCTGGTCATGCTGCTGCGCTGAAATTAGACAATAAAATGGTTACTTTTTTTGATCAGAATAATCACTCACGGCATATTAGTTCTCCCAAGAATTATCCTTTCTGGGTCAGCAGGAGGTTGTTCGATTATGCATACATGAGCGGCGGTGAGGGGCTAAAGCTAGAAGTGAGATTAGTTATGGATCGTGAGAGTATAACATATAACGGGGAACAGCTTCAGCGTTTGGAACTATTTCATCTTAATCAACTAAAAAACAACCCTAATTATTGGTTTCAACTTGCTAATGAGACAATAGTAAATCCCCATGTATACAGACCAATTTATATCAATTATTTTTTAGATAATATTATGATACCAGTTCTTCGCAAAGAAGGATCAGAAAGGGTCGCAATTTATCTAAGTAGAATTTTAGAAGATATTAGGGACGGCCATATTCATGATAACTTGGCGTACAAGATTATTAATTCATTGATTCGTTTTCAATTGATACCAGAAGTACAATTACTTGATTTTTTTATAGATAAAAAGAATCATCATTTTTTTCAGTTTTCTCTGAATACACTCTCGATTCAAACATCTGACTTATGGTTAAAGCTTTCTTCTAAAGATGAGTACAACCTAACTTTATTAGATAAAGCTGTATTCAGTGAAAACGTAGAGATTATTGAGCTACTTTTAACAAAACAGTTCGAATTAACTCCGTCGAATTTTTCAAGAATTTTAAATTTAATGAAACTGAACGGAAATAACGCCACCTATCAACAATTGATCAAACAAGTTACGGAAAATCCAGAAATCTTCCTTGTCCGTGGTAATAATTTATTTCACTTAGCTGCTGAATCCGGCTCTATCGAGCTATTTGACTTAGCTGATGAAATGGGCATGGATATCAACCAGATCAACGATTTTGGTTATGCTCCACTTTCGTATGTGGTTGATGGCAATACGTTCAGGCATTTTTTGTCAAAAACAAACAATCCTGGAACCAGTTCCCGCGCAATTATCCATTCTATGAACATGGCAAAACCACTGGGAAGCGATGAATATAACAAGCTCAAGGAATTCCTTCTATCATTCACTCCGTTACCTCAATGGGATACCAGCAAACTGCATATAGCCGTTACTCTAAATGATTTTGCTCTGACAGCTCACTTTCTGGAAGAAGGAATACCAGTGAATAATCAGGATGAGAAGCAAAGAACACCTCTGTACTTCGCCTGTGGTCCTGAAGCCAGAGATATCAAGGAACTGCTGCTTTACAATGGTGGAGAGGTCACAAACGACCGTCTTGGAATCTCACCTGAATATTACTGTCAACACCTAGCACCCAAACCGTTGTTGTAAAACTGATCTCCTTGACTGAACTAAAACCTCGGAAGAATAACCAGGGGTATACAACCGGAGTCTGTCTACAGTCGTGTACTTTTTAATCCATATCTACACATGAGTTAAAGAACAACCCTCTCTAGCGCGCGGAATGAGCTCCGAGCAGAAATAAAAACCTGGCAGGAACACCTTGGAATATCACTCCTGGCTGCTTTCCAGCCTGGACCTAAAGAACAGCCCAGCTAACAGCCCTAATGCCATACCCGACAACAACCCACCCAGATGAGCCGAGTTAGCCATCTTCCCCAGCACTGGTCCCAACAGATCTGTATAGCCCAAAGCCAGCCAGAAAATCATAAACCCATAAATAGCGCTCGGCAGTGCCATATTGAAAGTTTTATCAATTCGCTCGCGAATCATGCCATAACCCAGCAATCCGTAGATCACTCCGGACATGCCACCAAACAGTGATGAACCATCAGAAAAGTGATACTGGGCATAATTGGAAAGGCAACCTGTCAACACAATCAACCCAGCCAGATGAATGCCACCCTGATGACGTTCAATCCGACCACCAATGGAGTAAAACATCATCAGGTTAAAGGCCAGATGCAGAAAGCCAAAGTGAATAAAGACCGGTGTTAATACTCGCCAATACTCATGAGTAGAAAAGGTATGAGGCAGGCGGGCAAAGTAGATATAGCCATCGGCAATTCGAAAATCGACAAAGGTAAAGTGAGCAATCGCCTGAAGGTTTTCACCCAGTTTACTGAACAGCGCCACCAGCAAACAGACAACGACAGTCAGCAAGGTAACTGGCAAAAGTCGCCATGGAATACTACTGAGAATACGTCCAACTTCTGCGCCTCTTCTCGGCGGCGCTTTTGCCAACTCCAGGTCACCGGATGTCCAGTCCTGATAAATCTGAACAACCTGTGCCCCCTGTTCAGACCCTGGCGTCCAGAGCACCTGTTGGCCTGCTTCTTCGGAAATTTGGTGGGGAATCCCCTGCTGGTACAAAAACCAGGACAGAGGACTTAAATCAATATGAGCGGGTATTTCTAGGGCTCGATGCATGTTTCACTCATTGCGGCATAATAACTATCAGTATGGACTGTTAAGCGCAGCTTTCGTTCAGTTCTGCTGATACCAGCGTAGCTTGGAGCGACAGGCCTCATAGAAGTTATGGGTCATCGGGTGCACCAGTTTCAATTTTTTAGCTTTCTTGCTGATGGTAATAGTGTCATCCGGGGCCAGCTTTATATCCACCTGACCATCAAAACTGATGCGGGGATGAATTTCATTGCCTTCATTAATCACCAGCTTCAGCTCACTGTCACCAGACACTACCAGCGGCCTGCTGGTCAGCATGTGGGGGTGCATTGGCACCAGAACCATCGCGTCAATTTTGGGATGCATGATCGGGCCACCACCGGACAGAGCATAGGCGGTTGAGCCCGTTGGAGTGGCAATAATCAGACCATCAGAGCGCTGGCAATAGACATACTGGTCATCAATAAACAGTTCAAATTCAATAATCTTGGTAGAAACACCGGGATGAAGAACCACATCGTTCAGCGCATCACCCTGACCAATCAGCTGACCATCACGCTCCACTCTCGCTTCCAGAAGAAAACGGCTTTCCATGGAATACTGTCCATCAAGAATCTCGCCAATGCGTGGTTCCAGTTCATCCGGTGATACATCGGTCAGAAAGCCCAGGCGACCACGGTTTACACCCAGTACCGGCACATCATAGGCAGAGAGTTCTCTGCCTGCGCCCAGCAAACTGCCATCACCACCGATGACGATGACCAGATCACTGTTTTGTCCCATAGTACTGCGGCTAAAGGTTTTCGTCTGTGGACTCGGCAGAATATCGGACAGGCTCTCATCGACAACAATATCGACATTCCTTGACTCCAGAAACGTTACCAGACGCTTCAGGGTATCAACGATATGAGAGCGCCCCTGACGGCCGGTAATGCCTATCCGTTTGAACTGTTCCATAGGTTAAATCACTTGTTATTCCAACCTGAGAGTGCCAGTCTTGAGCACCCGGACATTCGAAATCATAAGCCACTTCTCCACCGTTGGTGGGCATACGGCTATTCAATTATTCGATTACGTATGGCCACATACTTACCAGACTTTAAACGGCAGCTCCAATATTAAATGCTGACTTTCGATCAAATAGCCAGAGACATCCACTGGATTCAATCCAGCCCTGCCTTGCTAAGTCAGCAGCATAATCCACTGTTTATAGAAACTCCAAACCTTATAAAAGCATCAGACCGGTCTGAGTATCAACTGACTCGTTCCGGCTTTAGTACCCTGATTGAATTATTAGGTCAGCGCCGACAACACCTGCTGGGCATTTATTATGAAACTCTCTGGCAGTTTGTACTTTCCCATGGACATAACTCCGAACTTATTGCCACTAACCTTCAGGTCAAACAGGGTAATCGAACACTGGGGGAGTTTGACTTGATTCTTCGGCAACAGAATCAAATCATTCATCGAGAGCTGGCGATTAAGTACTATCTTGGCTTACCTTCCAGTAATGAGATACCAAGCACTTGGAATCACTGGGTGGGACCAGGCCTGAAAGATCGTCTGGACAGGAAACTGAACAGGCTGATCGATCATCAAATCAACCTGTCTCAAACCGAAGAAGGCAAGACTGCCCTCGGTGATATTACCAGTGAAGTTATCAGGCAGGAGATTCTGGTTCAGGGGTATCTCTTTTACCCGTTCGACCAGCCGTGCAATACACCCGTTGGTGTATCAGATAATCACCTTCGGGGACAATGGCTGCCTGCCAGCAAACTACCCTCGTACATTGATACACTGCCAGAGAGTTCAGTCTATCAAGAGCTTCCCAAGCAACTCTGGCTATCGCCTTTTGCTGGTCAAGAAGACTGCAATATCCAGTTTGATGAACAACAGCTGGTCGCTCACCTTCAGGCACAAATGCAAAGTGGAACAGCTCCAAAGCTAATCGCCCGTTGTCGTATTCAGGGTGGACGTATCATTGAAGAACAGCGTTTTATTGTTGTGCCTGATGACTGGCAGAAAAATGCAGTAATAACTTCTCAGAAACAACTTTTCTGACTCAAATTTTAAGTCCTCGCCTACCCTGCAAACCTCCCGTGTGAATCAATAACACACGACAGCCCTCTGCGACTTGCCCGGCCTCAACCGCTTTTTTAAAAGCCAGCAGCATTTTTCCGGTATACACCTGATCAAGAGGTAAACCACTCTCTTCTTCAGTCTCAGTTATAAACTGCAAAAGCTCTGGCGTGGTTTTACCATAACCGCCACAATGCCCTTCAAGATCAAGCGACCAGTTAGTTAACGATGCATCCAGATACTGATTAATATCCGCCTCCATAAAAGC
Organism: Endozoicomonas sp. OPT23; assembly: GCF_009653635.1. Classification (GTDB taxonomy): domain Bacteria; phylum Pseudomonadota; class Gammaproteobacteria; order Pseudomonadales; family Endozoicomonadaceae; genus Endozoicomonas_A. The sequence continues at coordinate 147,951 of NZ_PPFD01000009.1, forward strand.
AGCGCCTTTTAATACAGGTACAACTTTTACATGGCTTCGGTTGTTTACCGAACGAATTACTCCTGCCGCTGTTGCACCTGTTCCTGCGGCCAGCCATATCTGATCATAATCTGCAGGGTCGATACTTCCGGACTCAAGAATTTCTTCACAACCTTTAACACCTAACTCTCCGGAACCACCCTCAGGGACAATCCAGACTTCATTGTTCTGCAATGATAATTGCTCAAGTAATTCCTGATGATATTCAGGCTCATAACGCTTTCGATAATCATAACGGCTGACGTAAACCAGCTGCATTCCCCAGCGCTCGACATCCTGCAGCATGGCTGACGGTTGTTTTGGTCTTTCACCACGAATAACGCCAATAGTTTTAAAGCCAAAGTGTTTGCCCGCCGCGGCAAGTGCATGGATATGATTGGACCAGGCACCGCCAAAACTGAGAACGGTATTAATACCTCTGGACTGAGCCTCAAGAATATTGTGTTTGAGCTTGTACCATTTATTACCGCTGATTTCGGGGTGCAACAAATCAAGCCTGAGAACATCTACCGTTAACTGACCATGCTTAATAGAACCTGAACAGAAAGACAGAACCGGAACAGCCTGTTTAAGAAACATCATTTTTTGTTTTCCTGCTATCACTCAGCCGGAAGAAGATTCTCTTCTTTCTGCAAAGCAACATATAAATTCTGGTCTATAGTTTGATTCCGACTCGCCATTAGTATCGGAGATAAAAAGATGATTAATAAATCACGTTATTTTTTACTGGCTCATGCTTGCGCCATCTCTTTAATCATTCTCATGACAAGCCCGAAGTCTGCTTCAGCCAACAACCCCAGAGTCATTCTTTCCAGCCCAGAGAACTATCTGGAAGGAACCAGAGCAACCTACAGCTGCAGTGCAGCTGATAGTGTTGGTTCCCGCTGGTACTTTAATGGTACCCGAATCCATCAGGCCACATTCAATGGTTCATCAACTGACGTAGCCTGTATCAATGGCAGTACAACCAACTCGATTACATTCTTTTTTAATAGAACCAATGTTGGTATTGATGTCGTTAAGGTACTGCCCGTTAGCATAAATAATACCTTAATTTCCTGTGAAGCAGAGTTTCCACCCGATCAGACATCCGATACTACCTACTACATTCCTTCCGGAAACAACAAGACATTACGTGTATTTAGCTTCGAAGCCATCAAAAGAACCACTCTCGACTGGTTAACTTTATTGAAGACCGGGTTGGTAGACAACTCTCAGAATCTGCCCGACTACGAGCGCTTATCCACCAAAGAGCTTCTACAGCAGAGTTGCCTGATGCCTGCGAACCTCGAGTCACTGGACTCAGGCTCATTGAACACAGAATCGTTAACGACCATAAAAAACCTGCCTGCAACTGTCGCACTTTTGCTGCAATGGACTCCTGTATTCATCCCCGATCTTCCTCGCTGGAATTATCCGCTGCGATACTATCTGGTCATAGAAAACAGTCTGGGAGAAATTCTGACAACCAGAAAAACAACTGACACTTCAATCAACGTTGAAGTACCACTGAAGGAAGCCATCTGTCATCAGTTGGAAGTTCGCTTGACGCCCGCCTATTTCTCCAGTGAGTCTGAAGATTACATTGTCGGGAATCATCCAACGACCCGAATGTCTATTTCAGTCAGGAACATTCCTATTCAAGCAGGTGAGCTTCTGCAACCCGGAAAAACGCCTCGCAGTGACTGGGTAATGAATCTGGACAGTTCGGATAATACAATACCCTATACACTTGTCTTTCTTAATCAAAAAGATGAGCTCATTTCAATCAACACCAATAGTTCAGAGTACGCCAGAGTAGAGAATGGTCAGTTGAAGGTCAGCGCACTGTTTATGCAACTTATTGACCCTGCCAGCCTGATGGTCGTTACTTATCAAGCTCAGCCTGTTTTATCTGCACGAGAAGAAGCCGACACTCCGTCTCCCAATTACCTGCCTTCGGATAATCCCTTCTATATCTCCATGCAAGGCTTCACCTGCCCTGAGGAAACAGAAGAGAGCACTGAAACAATGGCTCCGCCAATTACGGCAGCAATATCAACACACAGTGACTCACCCAGAACAAATGCCCCCACACTGGTTACTGTTCACAGCAACTCTCCAGATCTAAAAAGCACATATTGGGTTGAAGCGGTTATAGCTTTGGTAATGACACTAAGTTTCAGTCAGTAAGTGTGTTGACACATGCAACCAAATATTAATGTTTAGATCTGAAAATATAGAAACGGGAGAGGAGAGTAAGGCAGAATAGAAAAACAAAGGCAGGCTCACAAAGAGTAAGCCTGCCCGAAGAAGATAAACCTCTTACCGCTTTATTATTAACCGCGGTAGTAACGCTGCTCAATAAACGGCATACGGCTGACAGTCATTGGCAACTGCTTTCCACGCACCAGAGCAAAAACTTCAGTTTCCAGAGTAGAATACGCTTTCTTCACGTAAGCCATGGAAACGGGCGCACCAATGGTAGGTCCGAAACTGCCGGAAGTCACCTTACCGATCACTTCACCTTCAGCGTTTACCAGCTCGGTACCTTCACGAACCGGCGCACGGCTGGAACCCAGCAGGCCAACACGCTTGGTGTCGAATTCCTTGGTGGCAATCTGCTCAAGAATCTTGTCAGCTCCCGGGAAGCCACCGGCACGTTCGCCGTCAGCACGACGGATCTTGGAGATCGCCCAGATAAGGCTGCCTTCAATCGGTGTCGTAGTGGTATCCAGATCGTGCCCGTAAAGGCACAGACCACTCTCAAGGCGCAGGGAGTCACGAGCACCCAGGCCAATAGCCTCAACTTCAGGCTGGTCCAGGAACATCTTGCACAGCTTGGCAGCATCAGCAGAAGGAATGGAGATTTCAAAACCGTCTTCACCGGTGTAACCGGAGCGGGACACGAAGCAATCAATGCCTTCAACACTGATACGACGGGTATCCATGAAAACCATGTCAGCCGTTTCAGGTGCAAAACGCTTCATTACGTCTGCAGCAGCAGGACCCTGAAGTGCTACCAGAGCGCGGTCGTCCAGTACTTCCAGTTCAACACCGTCTTCCAGGTTTTCGGTCATATGACCAATGTCCTGATACTTGCAAGCCGCATTTACGACAACGTACAGGTAGTCACCATAGTTAGCGACCATCAGATCGTCCATGATGCCGCCTTCTTCGTTGGTGAACAGCGCATAACGCTGCTTACCAACAGGCAGGTCGATAATATCAACCGGCACCAGCTTCTCCAGCATGGCCGCAGCGCCTTCGCCTTTCAGCAGAACCTGTCCCATGTGGGAAACATCAAACAAACCGGCTTTTTCACGGGTATGGATGTGTTCGTTTTTTACGCCCAGTGGATACTGAACCGGCATTTCAAAACCGGCGAAAGGGACCATCTTGCCACCCAGTTCCAGGTGCAAATCGTAGAGAGGGGTTTTGTTCAGTTGCTCTGACATGACCTAATCCTTGCAAATTCGGTAAAACCAGCCTGAGCTGACAGGCTGGCTTATGATTCAGACTGTGACTTAATCAGTCTTCATCTCTGTTCTTAACGATAAACATCAATGCTCGGGCAGGAGCAGACAAAGTGACGATCACCGTGAACATTGTCAACACGGTTCACGGTCGGCCAGTACTTGGAATCACGGGTAGCCTTAGACGGGAATACACCTTCTTCACGGCTGTAAGGACGATCCCAGTCAGCGCTTACCAGATCACTCATAGTGTGTGGTGCATTGCCCAGCGGGTTGTTCTCCAGCGGCCATTCACCAGCCTGCACTTTTTCAACTTCTTTTCTGATGCTTATCATGGCATCAATGAAGCGGTCAATTTCTACCTTGGACTCGGACTCGGTCGGCTCGATCATCAGAGTGCCGGCAACCGGGAAAGACATGGTCGGCGCATGGAAACCGTAATCCATCAGACGCTTGGCAATATCTTCTTCCGTTACACCACTGGCGTCCTTAAGCGGACGAATGTCGATGATGCATTCGTGGGCAACCATGCCAGTACGACCACGGAAAAGTATCGGATAATGGCCAGACAGTTTTTCGGTCAGGTAGTTGGCGTTCAGAATCGCCAGCTCGGTAGACTCACGCAGACCTTCACGACCCAGAGTCACACAATACATCCAGCTGATTGGCAGAATGGAGGAGCTACCGAAAGGCGCTGCAGATACCGCACCAATGCCTTCGTTGTCACCTTCAATCGGGTTTACCTGATGGTTTGGCAGGAAAGGAGCCAGATGACTCTTAACACCGATAGGACCCATGCCCGGACCACCACCACCGTGTGGAATGGCGAAGGTCTTGTGCAGGTTCAGGTGAGAAACGTCAGATCCAATCTCGCCCGGCTTGGAAACACCTACCTGAGCGTTCATGTTGGCGCCGTCCATGTAAACCTGACCACCATTGTCGTGAATGATCTGACAGATATTACGGATCTCTTCTTCGAAGACACCGTGGGTGGACGGGTAAGTTACCATCAGCGCAGACAGGTTTTCACTGTGCTTTTCAGCTTTGGCTTTCAGGTCTTCAACGTCAACATTACCGTCTTCATCGCACTCAACGATCACTACCTTCATGCTGACCATGGCAGCAGAGGCAGGGTTGGTACCGTGTGCAGAAGAAGGAATCAGGCAGATATCACGATGTTCCTGACCGATAGATTCCTGATACTTACGGATGGCCAACAGACCTGCGTATTCACCCTGAGCACCGGAGTTAGGCTGCATGGAGACAGCGTCGTAGCCAGTAATTTCAGCCAGTGCGTCTTCCAGCTCGTGAATCATCTTCAGATAACCACGGGTCTGGTTCTTAGGCGCAAACGGGTGAATGTTGGCAAACTCAGGCCAGGTCACCGGAAGCATCTGGGAAGTTGCGTTCAGCTTCATGGTGCAGGAGCCCAGCGGGATCATGCCATGGGTCAGGGAGTAATCTTTATTCTCTAGACGCTTCAGGTAACGCAGCATTTCAGTTTCGGACTGATAGCTGTTGAACACAGGGTGTTCCAGAACGGCATCGGTACGACGCTGCTCTGCAGAAATACCGGACAGAGACAGCACGTCAGCATCCAGACGTTCGTTGCTGCCAGTCAGCAGGTGGAACAGCTCTTTAATGTCGTCAACTGTATTGGTTTCATCAAAGCTGACACCCAGAGAGTCACTATCAATACGACGCAGGTTAATGCCTTCAGACAGTGCTGCATTATACAAACGCTCCTGCTCTTCACCCACTTTCACTGTCAGTGTATCGAAGAAGCTGCCATTCACTTCCAGACCCTGCTTTTGCAGTGAAGACTGCAGCAAAGAGGTCAGACCGTGAACACGTTCAGCAATGGCTCGCAGACCTTCTGGTCCGTGGTAAACCGCGTAGCAGGCCGCCATATTGGCCAGCAGAGCCTGAGCGGTACAGATGTTAGACGTCGCCTTTTCACGACGGATGTGCTGTTCACGGGTCTGCATCGCCATACGCAGGGCCTGGTTGCCCTTGCTGTCGACAGAAACACCGATAATACGACCAGGGATAGAACGCTTGAGCTTCTCACCAGTCGCAAAGAATGCAGCGTGAGGACCACCAAAGCCCATGGGTACACCAAAGCGCTGGCTGGTACCCAGAGCAATATCAGCACCCAGATCTTTTGGTGATTTCAGCAGCATCAGAGCCAGCAGGTCAGTAGCAACGGAAACCATGGCTTTCTGCTGTTTGGCGCTGGCGATAATGGCTTCGATATCCTTGATGTCACCGTAAGTGCCAGGATACTGAAGCTGAACACCGAACACTTCGTGTTTTTCCAGTTCGGTTTCCGGGTTGCCTACTACTACAGGGATATCCATGTAGGCGGCACGGGTCTTGATTACGTCGATGGTCTGCGGATGCACGTCGTCAGCAACAAAGAACACCTGGTGCTTGCTGCGGTTGGAACGGCGGCACAGGGACATAGCTTCAGCAGCAGCTGTTGCTTCGTCCAGCAGAGAGGCGTTGGCCACTTCCATGCCGGTCAGGTCCATTACCATCTGCTGATAGTTCAGCAGCATTTCCAGACGACCCTGGGAAATCTCTGGTTGGTAAGGTGTGTAAGCCGTGTACCAGCCCGGATTTTCCATCACGTTGCGGAGAATCACATAAGGGACGAGGGTGTTGTAATAACCCATACCGATATAAGACTTGTTAACTGTATTCTGGTCTGCCAGTGACTTAAGGTAAGCCAGTGCTTCCTCTTCTGTCTTAGCACTGTCCAGAGCCAGAGGCTGATCAAGCAGAATGCTTTCAGGCACGGTCTTGCTGATCAATTCATTCATTGAAGCCAGACCAAGCGCATCAAGCATGGCTTTCTGTTCAGCTTCATTAGGGCCGATGTGGCGGTGAGAGAATGCGCCCAGCTCTTGCAGTTCAGCGAGCGTTCTCTTTTCAAATTGTTGTTCAACAGCCATGAAAATACCTTTAGTTCATCCTGTCGGCTGAGATGACATGACAGGAAGCACACGAGAATACAGTCAGGCCGGATGGAAATATCCGGCCTCAGTCAATGTTCGCTGATCAGTCCAAAGTTTCTTTGTAGGCAGCTTCGTCCATCAGATTGTCCAGATCGGACTCATTGGACAGTTTGATTTTGGCGATCCAGCCAGTGTCTAAAGGAGATTCATTGATGGTTTCCGGAGCTTCGTCCAGAGTTTCATTGACCTCAACCACTTCACCGCTGACAGGTGCATAGATGTCAGACGCTGCTTTTACAGACTCAACCAGAGAGAACTCAGTGCCTGCAGTGACTTCCTGACCGATTTCCGGCAGTTCTACAAATACTACGTCGCCCAGCAGTTCCTGAGCGTGTTCACTGATACCCACTGTTACAGTACCGTCGCCGTTTACCTGAACCCATTCGTGTGATGGAGCAAATTTCAGACTTGCAGTCATGATGCATTCCTTCTTTCTTTATAGTTAGTTTTTGTTGTTAGCTTTAATGAACAGCTGTAATTAACGTTTCAACTTATGTCGCAATCAGCAGGCAACAGCGTTGATGGCAAGGCCACCTGTGGCTGTTTCCCGGTATTTTTCATGCATGTCCAGACCAGTCTGGTACATGGTTTGAATCACTTCATCCAGGTGAACACGATGACTGCCGTCACCGTTCATGGCCAGGCGAGCAGCGTTAAGCGCTTTCACTCCACCCATGGTGTTTCGTTCGATACAGGGAACCTGAACCAGTCCGGCGATTGGATCGCAGGTCAGGCCAAGGTTGTGTTCCATGCCAATTTCAGCGGCATTTTCGATTTGCTCGTTGGTTCCACCCTGCACTGCACACAGTGCACCTGCAGCCATGGAACAGGCCACTCCAATCTCACCCTGACAACCTACTTCAGCAGCAGATATAGAGGCATTTTTCTTATAAAGCATGCCGATGGCGGCAGCCGTCGCCAGAAAGGTTACTATGCCGTCGTCGCCATCTTTATTAAGAAACTTCTCGAAGTAAGCCAGAACCGCTGGAATAACGCCCGCTGCACCATTAGTGGGTGCTGTTACTACACGACCACCGACAGCATTCTCTTCATTGACGGCCATGGCAAACAGGTTAACCCAGTCCATCGCTTCCAGATGGTTATCACCGGATTTCTGTTTCTTCAGCAGGTCAGCATGAAGGCTGTTAGCACGACGTTTTACTCCCAGACCACCCGGCAATACACCAGTGCGAACACAACCACGATCGATACAGGCATTCATAACATCGCGAATATGCAGCAAGTCTTTTCGGATATCGTCAGAGCGACCCAGTAGAGCTTCATTGGCCAGTGCCATTTCAGCGATGGAAAGGCCGGATTTTCTGCCCATAACCAGCAGGTCTTCACCATTCTCGAACGGGTATGGAAGTTTTACTGATGAAGCTTCTTCTGGCTGATCATTTTTCTCAGTTTCTTCTTCACTGAGAACAAAACCACCACCTACGGAATAGAAATTGTTCTGGTAAATGACAATACCGGCTTCATCTCGAACGCTTAGAGTCATGCCATTAGGGTGTTTGGGCAGAGACTGACCAAAACAGAACAACAAATCAGACTCTTCTTTAAAAGCTATTGTCTTTATGCCACCCAGATCGATTTTCTGGAGTTCACGAATAGTGGCGACCAATTCTGGCGCATAATCTGGATCTATCTGATCCGGTTGTTCACCCGAAAGACCCTGCATAACGGCGGTATCTGTCGCATGTCCCTTGCCTGTCATCGCCAGTGAGCCGAATAATTCGACTTTAACACTGGCTACCTGTTCCATCAGGTTTCTGCTAACCAGTTCTGCAACAAAACGGTTACCAGCCACCATTGGGCCAACGGTATGGGAAGAAGATGGACCAAGGCCAATCTTGAAAAGGTCCAGCACGCTCAAACCCATAGAAGACTCCGTTGTTATTATTTGTCTGAGCATTTTTGTCATTACTGGAAGCAACGAAAAAAATGCGTCTTTAGCTCAAGGCTGAATTTATGTTTCTTTTCCAATGGTTTGAGAGATTACCAAGACATTTTTTCATCATCAACCAAAAAGTTTCCTATAAGAAACATTTTTAACAATACTCATACTTTTGCGATTGCGATATAGTTAAGCTCCAGCTTTCCACTATCAGGAAGCAACTTCTCGAACAAACCGGATACACCATGTCAGAACACACGGATTTCCTGAAAGACGAACAGGTCAAAATAAAAATCGAACGCAGGAATCCAGCTAAAAATAAGGCTGACGCTACCGTTGAGCCTTTACAGCTGGGGCAGAGGGTTCGGGAGATTCGCAAAACCAGAAATCTCACCCTGGAAGAGGTCAGTAAACTGACCGGTCTTTCAAGATCAGCGATCTCCAAAATTGAGAATGATCAGATCTCTCCTACGTTTGCCGCTGTCACCAAACTGGTTAACGGACTGGGAATCGACATCCCACAACTGTTTAGTCCGGCTAAAAAGAAGTCAGCAGCCGTAGGTCGTCGTGACGTCACTTTAAAAGGCACTGGTAAGCTTCATCCCACCAAAACCTATGAACATGAACTGCTTGCGGCAGAGTTAACTGGTAAGCGAATGGTGCCCTATCGCACCACCGTCTGTGCACGCAGCTTTAATGATTATGAAGAATGGGTAAGACACGAAGGTGAAGAGTTCCTACTGGTTCTGAGTGGCAGTATTGAGCTTTACACCGAATTTTATCAGCCCGTAGAACTTCAGGAAGGCGACAGCGCTTATTATGATGCTGAAATGGGGCACGCGGTTATTTCAACCAGTGAAGAGGATGCAGTTATTCTCTGGGTTACCGCTTAGTCAAAAATTGTTAGTACAGTTAAGCCCATGAATCTGCCTGAAGCTCGGAACAGGCAGGTTCAGAGCCTTTATTAACTCTCTCGCCTTAAATGCTTCAGTTTTTACTTTCACTCCATCACTGCTAATGTAATTTACTATTGCTATCTCGAGTTAACAGTAAAAACAGCAATGGCCAGAGGCCTTGCGGAGATAGCTTATAAAAACAAATAAAACATTACTTAATGGACAATCATGTTCACAAAAATGCTTCTTCTATTATTAGCGTTTTGTACTCTTTCTGCCGGCTTCGCCAGCGAAAAGCTGATTATTGCCCACCGCGGTGCCAGCGGATATCTGCCCGAACACACCCTGGAATCATACACTGCCGCCTACTTTATGAATGCAGACTACATTGAGCAGGATGTTGTCATGACCCGTGATAACCAGCTTGTTCTTCTGCATGATATTTTCCTGGATCGTGTCACCGACGCAGCATTCAAATTCCCCAACCGCTTCCGAATAGAAGCTGATGGCAGTAAGCGCTGGCGCGTTATTGACTTTACACTGGCAGAAATTAAAAAGCTGAATGTTACTACAGGCTTTCGTACAACTGATGCTCCCACAAAACAGCATGACAGGAGTCAGACCACAGCCATCTGGCCCGAACGTTTTCCTATCTGGAAATCAGGCTTTAGAGTAGCCACTTTGGCTGAAGCCATAGAGTTAATCCAGGGTTTGAATAAGGCAACAGGCAGGAATGTCGGCATCTATCCAGAAGTTAAAAACCCCAGTCAGTTTCTGATCGAAGGAAAGGACATATCTCTTGCTGTATTGAAAGAGTTGAAAAAATACGGTTACCACAAGAAATCTGACAAAATATTTATTCAGTGTTTTAACCCTATTGAAACCAGGCGAATTGCTGAAGAGCTTCTACCAAAACTGGGAATGGAGCTAAACGTTATTCAGCTGATCGCTAAAACCAGCTGGAACGAGTCCTACAGTATTATCGATGGCAAGTTGATTCCCTATGACTTCGGTTGGATGCTTGAAAAAGGAGGTATGAAAAAAATTGCCGAATACGCGGACGGCATTGGTCCATGGAAATCTTTTCTTCTGGATACAAAACAATCCGCCCGCACAGGATTGACTCTATTACCTATGATATCTGAAGCAAAAAAACTCGGATTAAAAGTACATCCATACACCTTTCGTGCAGATGAAGGTCGTATTCTCACCCCCGCCAAAGACTTTGAAGATATGGTCAGCATGTTTTTTTATGATATCGGTGTAGATGCCGTATTCACTGACTTCCCTGACCGAGCCCATAAAGTTCGACGATAAATCGAGTCAGAACCCTTACTTTCTTAGTCAAAAGTATTCAGATGCCTTCAAATAATTCACGTATTCAAGGTTAATCCAGACCGGTTTCAGGTTTTTCATTACAGCCTACAGAAGCCGCCCATCCAAAACATAAATGATAATTAATATATCAACTACACTTCCAGCTACTCCGACTATCAAGATAATAATAATGAAGCACTATAGTCTTGCTTTACTAAGCCTTATCGCAGCTGCTGGTTGCGCCCCCACTCAGTCTGAAGCGAGCCAGATTTTTCTTCTTTGTGAGTATAAAAAAGTCTACATTGAAAGCGAACCTCAACACTTACTCATCAAATATGGAACCACCCCCAGCCATCAGGATTTTCAGTTATTCTTTTCCCGACCTTCAACTGAGAAACTCGAACCTGTCTCTATTCCAGACAACCATTTTATTTCTAATTTTTTAATTAACAGCCAGAAAACTATTACCGGCCTCTGCCACAGGATTCCCACTGTTAAGGTTAGATACCTTATTTCGCATTATGAGGAAAGTCACCCGACAAACAGCATCTTTTCGAACGAAATCCAACCTGGTGAAGTCAGGTATGCGAACTTCTCATGGGACACTGTATCAGGAAAGAACTACCGCCAAACTCTCGCTATAGCCTCACTCAATTTATTCGTTCTAGCCGTACCTGCATTGAGCATACTCGGCTCCGTTTTTGACCAGTTATTACACTCTAGGACAAACTATTTTGTTTCGGAGCCTTATCCTGACATGGGGGTAGATGAGTTCAGACCTATGGGCATGCCCATTCAAAACGAGATAGTATCTTTGCGTAGACTTGCAAGGGACTAGTATATAGCAGGTAGCCTCTCTTCAAACTTTGACGACAACCTATGTCCAGATAACCTGAAAACCAACCCTGAATCTAAGTACAAAACGAAAAACGCCCGGACACCATTAAAGATATCCGGGCGAGTCATGCTTGCACTGTCAGAGGCACCCACTACGATCTGACAATACAACACATTCTTTTATTCATAAGCTCATGCGTAGAGAGGGAAGCGAGCACAAAGTTCTTCGACTTCAACTTTTACTTTCTCTTCTACAGCATGGTTACCGTCAGTGCCGTTCTCGACCAGACCATCCAGTACATCACTGATCAAGTGAGCGACTTTGCGGAACTCTTCTTCACCAAAACCACGAGTGGTACCCGCTGGCGTACCCAGGCGGATGCCGGAAGTGACCATTGGCTTTTCAGGGTCGAATGGAATGCCGTTCTTGTTACAGGTGATACCGGCTCTTTCCAGAGCTTCCTCAACATAGTTACCTTTCAGCCCCTTCGGACGCAGGTCAACCAGCACCAGGTGTGTATCAGTACCGCCGGTTACGATGTCACAACCGCGTTCAACCATAACTTCAGACAGAGCACGGGCATTCTTTACGACAGAACCAATGTAGTCCTTGAATTCTGGCTGCAGTGCTTCACCGAGTGCCACTGCTTTACCAGCAATAACGTGCATCAGTGGACCACCCTGCAGGCCCGGGAATACGGCAGAGTTAATCTTTTTACCCAGATCCAGATTGTTGGACAGAATCATACCGCCACGAGGACCACGGAGAGTCTTGTGCGTAGTAGTAGTAACGATGTCTGCATAAGGCAGCGGGCTTGGGTGTGCACCGGTAGCAATCAGGCCAGCAATGTGTGCCATATCAACCATCAGATAAGCACCAACCTTGTCAGCAATATCACGGAAACGTTTGAAATCAATTTCACGAGGAATCGCAGAACCGCCAGCAATAATCATCTTTGGCTGGCACTCAACGGCCTGAGCTTCTACTTCATCGTAATCAATCTGCTGGGTATCACGATTTACGCCGTACTGAACTGCATTAAACCATTTACCAGACAGAGCAGGACGAGCACCGTGAGTCAGGTGACCACCGGCGTCCAGTGACATACCCAGAATAGTGTCACCCGGCTGCAGCAGTGCCAGCATTACCGCACCGTTAGCCTGAGCACCGGAGTGAGGCTGAACATTTACGAACTGGCAGTCGAACAATTGCTTGGCTCGCTCAATGGCAAGAGTCTCAACCTTATCTACGTGCTCACAGCCACCATAATAACGGCGACCTGCATAGCCTTCAGCGTACTTGTTGGTCAGCACTGTTCCCTGAGCTTCCATGACTGCGCGGGAAACAATATTCTCGGAAGCAATCAGTTCGATCTGCTTTTCCTGACGTTCATTCTCTTCATTAACAGCGGAACGAACAGCGGAGTCGATAGCGGACAGGTCTTGAGTAAAGAATGCCTGTGCGGCTTCTGACGGGTATGCCTTGCTCATTTATTATTTTCTCCAGAGACGGACATGGCCGTTTATTATTGTTTGTCTGTGAAACATTTTGATGGCGTCACTTTATCGCCAAAATTCTTATCAGGCAACTTTTTCTCTTATAGGAAACTTTTATTTACAAAGTTTGAATCTTAATCAGCTCATTGACGTATAACTGGAATAACAAATTCATCAGAGACAATGGAAGACAACAATGAGCATAGAGAGCCGTATTTTTGAACACACTGATAATATTGAGCTATGAAATAATTTGCTGATAAATGTGGTTTTTTTATTAAAAGAGCACTTGAAAGATTGGTTATATAAGGATAATTTCTCTTTTAGTAAACATTCACCACCAATAAGAAAAAAACAAAGAGGTGCACTACTACCTAATACAACTTTGACCAATAGCAGTAAACGGGCAAAGGCCCCTGACAAATTCTACGAACAGCGACACCGGCACCCACTGTCCCTGTTTTGCCAAAAGCCATAAAAAAACCGACGTAATACAATAAAAATAAGGATCCTTTATCACCATGGAATTATTAACCTCCATATTCAGCTCCATAAACAGCGTTGTCTGGGGCCCCATGATGCTGGTACTCATACTGGGTACCGGTCTTTTCCTGATGCTCGGTCTTCGACTGATGCCTCTCCTCAAGCTCGGCACTGGCTTCAAACTCCTCTGGGGCGGAAGAAACAGTAAAAAGGGTGAAGAGAAAGAAGGTGAGATTTCACCTTTCCAGGCTCTGATGACCGCACTGTCCGCAACCGTTGGTACTGGTAACATCGCTGGTGTTGCTACTGCTGTATTCCTCGGCGGCCCTGGCGCACTGTTCTGGATGTGGTGTACTGCCCTCGTTGGTATGGCCACCAAGTTCTCCGAAGCCGTTCTGGCCGTTAAATACCGTGAAGTAGATGAAGAAGGCAACCACGTTGGTGGCCCGATGTACTACATCAAGAACGGTCTGGGTCAGAAGTGGGCATGGCTGGGTACAACCTTTGCCGTATTCGCTGCTATCGCTGCTTTCGGTATCGGTAACACAGTACAGTCCAACTCCGTTGCTGATGTACTGCATGCCAACTTCGACATGCCACAATGGGTCACCGGCGTCATTCTGATGGTACTGGTTGGTGCGGTATTGCTGGGTGGCGTCAAGCGTATCGGCGCTGTTGCTGGCGCACTGGTTCCTGTTATGGCCATCGCTTATCTGGGTGCAGGCCTGATCGTTCTGGCGATCAATGCTGACGCGATTCCACACGCTCTGGACCTGATCTTCACTTACGCTTTCACTGACACTGCTGCTGAAGGTGGCTTTGCCGGTGCAGCTGTATGGATGGCGATTCGTTTCGGTGTAGCTCGCGGCGTTTTCTCTAACGAAGCCGGCCTGGGTTCCGCTCCAATCGCTCACGCTGCCGCACAGACTAAAGATCCTGTACGTCAGGGTCTGATTGCGATGCTGGGTACCTTTATTGATACCATCGTTATCTGCTCTATCACTGGCCTGGCAATCATCACTTCCGGTCTCTGGACTTCTGGTGAATCTGGCGCTGCTCTGACTTCTGCTGCTTTTGCCCAGGCTCTGCCAGGTGTAGGTAACTACATCATCGCAGTTTCCCTGAGCATCTTTGCCTTCACCACAATCCTTGGTTGGGCTCTGTATGGCGAACGTAGCGTTGAATACCTGCTGGGCGTTAAAGCGATCAAGCCTTACCGCATCCTGTGGATCCTGGCTGTTCCAGCCGGTGCAGTACTAAGCCTGGACTTCATCTGGCTGGTAGCTGACACCCTGAACGCTATGATGGCTCTACCTAACCTGATTGCCCTGTGCATGCTAAGCCCGGTTGTATTCAAACTGGCTAAAGAGTACTTCTCCGACAAGAAAAGCGGCGAAACTGTCTCTGCACAGTAACTCTTTTTAAAGCTGAAGCCTGATGACCCCAGTCAGGCTTCAGTTTTTACCCACTTCTCCCATCTCGCTTTATTTCAATCATTTCTAAACAGATATCAACCAGTTAGCTCACCCATAACCCCCACAACACCGTCATTGCTGTACGAACGCCTCAGCCGCATTCTTTGATTTAGAGCATATAAGCGCTTATCTGTAAGAAATATGTCATCTAACAAACCTTCACAGCCTAGAGCCGCATGCTACAATGCTGATTCACTAAAAACATGTACTCTTGCCTGATACCAAAGACTGCAGCGACTTTTTTGAAGTCAAAGGTGACGTTTTAACCGATGATTTCCAGGACGCTCGGTGCTTTTTATGGTCACAGAAAAGCAGCTACAGCGTCCTCGGAGAGAGAGAGAAAATGTCAAACAAACTGTTCGTTGGCAATCTGGCCTTTGCAGCCACTGAACAAGATCTAGAAGAAGCTTTTAGCGCCTATGGCGAAATCGAAGAAGCTAAGATTATTCTGGATCGCGAAACCGGTCGTTCACGTGGTTTTGCATTCGTGACCTTCACTTCCAATGACGCTGCCGAAGCTGCTCTGGCTCTGGACGGCCGTGACCTTTCCGGACGCGGTATCAGAGTAAGCATTGCTACTGAACGCCCACGCAACAACAATAGTGGCGCTCGTCGCAACTTTGGTGGTGGCGGTGGTAACCGTGAAGGTAGTAACCGCCGCTTCTGAGCCTTGTAACTCTTAAGCAATAAGAAACCGATCACCCTGATCGGTTTTTTTTATTTCTGACAGGCATAAAAAAACCCCAACAGCCTGAGCTATTAGGGTTTTAGAAAGGATGGCGGACCGGACGAGACTCGAACTCGCGACCTCCGGCGTGACAGGCCGGCATTCTAACCAACTGAACTACCGGTCCGCTATTCCTGCTTGCTGTTTTTCAGAGATAACTCCTTCAAACATCAAGACTTAATGTGGTGGGTGATGACGGGATCGAACCGCCGACCCGCTGCTTGTAAGGCAGCTGCTCTCCCAGCTGAGCTAATCACCCTGAGCGCTCTTAAAAAGAGACTTTAATAAATAAAACGCCTGTCGTGCTTTATTTACTTTTACTTCACAGTAAAAAAATGGCGGACCGGACGAGACTCGAACTCGCGACCTCCGGCGTGACAGGCCGGCATTCTAACCAACTGAACTACCGGTCCGCTATTTCCGCTTAATACTTTTCAACGAAGAAAAGCTTAAGACTTTGTTTGGTGGGTGATGACGGGATCGAACCGCCGACCCGCTGCTTGTAAGGCAGCTGCTCTCCCAGCTGAGCTAATCACCCAATCAATGCTGTTAAAGTGTGCATTATCACTTAAAAATGGCGGACCGGACGAGACTCGAACTCGCGACCTCCGGCGTGACAGGCCGGCATTCTAACCAACTGAACTACCGGTCCGCTATTTCCGCTTAACATTCTTTCGAATACTAAGACTTAATATGGTGGGTGATGACGGGATCGAACCGCCGACCCGCTGCTTGTAAGGCAGCTGCTCTCCCAGCTGAGCTAATCACCCAATCAATGCTGTTAAAGTGTGCATTGTCACTTAAAAAATGGCGGACCGGACGAGACTCGAACTCGCGACCTCCGGCGTGACAGGCCGGCATTCTAACCAACTGAACTACCGGTCCGCTATTTCCGCTTAACACTTTTCAACGAAGAAAAGCTTAAGACTTATTCTCTTAAAAAGAGTGGTGGGTGATGACGGGATCGAACCGCCGACCCGCTGCTTGTAAGGCAGCTGCTCTCCCAGCTGAGCTAATCACCCAAATCTTGGCCTTCTACGCAGCAAACTGCTTCGCTCAAGGCTATAGATAAAAACGCCTGTCATGCTTTTATCTATTTAAAAAATGGCGGACCGGACGAGACTCGAACTCGCGACCTCCGGCGTGACAGGCCGGCATTCTAACCAACTGAACTACCGGTCCGCTATTTCCGCTTAACATTCTTTCGAATACTAAGGCTTAATATGGTGGGTGATGACGGGATCGAACCGCCGACCCGCTGCTTGTAAGGCAGCTGCTCTCCCAGCTGAGCTAATCACCCATATAACCATTACTTATTGATAGCGATCAAAAGCAGGCTTCGAACTATACCTGAAGACGATTGTCGTTCAAGTATTATTTAATGCTTTTCAATCACTTGCTAAGCATTAATAAAAATGGCGGACCGGACGAGACTCGAACTCGCGACCTCCGGCGTGACAGGCCGGCATTCTAACCAACTGAACTACCGGTCCGCTATTCCTGCTTAACACTTTTTCGAATGCTAAGACTTAAAGTGGTGGGTGATGACGGGATCGAACCGCCGACCCGCTGCTTGTAAGGCAGCTGCTCTCCCAGCTGAGCTAATCACCCATGCTTTTCGAATCACTCTCATTTGAGAACGCTTTGAAAAGTTGGTTGCCGTGTCTCGACAACGCGGCGCATTATAAGCAGCCAGATTGAGTTCACGCAAGATGCTTTAGAGATTTTTTTCATAAGTATCATCCACTAATCCTATTCATTTACTGCACTTCCTTATAGATAGAATTCATTTCCTCCACGCTGTTCTCATCAACGTATAATGTGCACCAACATGAACAAACGGATTCAACCATGTGGTTTAAGAACCTTATTTTTTATCGTTTCACTCAAAAGTTTGAATTGAGCACGGAAGAGCTCGAAGAAAAGCTAACCGAAAAACGTTTTCGCAGTTGTGGCAGTCAGGACGTAAGCACCTATGGCTGGGTTCCACCTCTGGGCAAACATGGCGATATGTTGACCCATGCCAGCGGCGACTTTGTGCTGATCTGCGCACGCAGAGAAGAAAAGATACTTCCTTCCAGCGTTATCAAGGACGCTCTGGAAGAGAAAATAGAAACCATAGAGCAGAATGAACATCGCGAAGTCTTCAGCAAGGAAAAGAAGGCTCTTAAAGAAGATGTCACTATGGAGCTTCTACCCAAGGCCTTTACCAAGAGTCAGAACACACTGGCTTATATAGACACTAAAGAAGGCTGGATCGTTGTTGATGCTTCTTCCTTTAAGAAAGCCGAAGAGCTCACCAGTTGCCTCCGTGAATGCCTGGGCAGCCTGCCAGTGGTTAATCCTCCGCTGAAAAACATGCCTTCAGTAACCATGACCCAATGGCTGAATGAAAAGCCGCACATTGAACCACCTTTTGTACTGGGTCATGAATGTGATTTGCGAGAAGCAGGTGATGAAGGCGGCCAGGTAAATGTTCGCAAGCAGGAATTAATTACCGACGAGATCAAGGCTCACCTGGAAGCAGGCATGCAGGTCAGCAAGCTGGCACTGCTTTGGGATGATGCGCAGTCTTTCGTGTTAGGTGATGACCTGATCGTTCGTAAACTGAAGTTCACTGAAGTCATTCAGGATCAGCTGGATGATATTTCTGCAGACACAGCGGCTGAACAGTTTGATGCAGACTTCAGTGTAATGACTCTATCACTCAGAAAACTTATCAACGACCTGATTGATACTCTGGGTGGATTTGCCGAGTAAGATCACTTCAGAGCTGGAAAACTGAAAACATCCCCCAGCCCAAACTGAACATCAAATGGGCTGCCGGGGACCAACTGAGGCTCTGGAGAAGAAGGTTCCGAGCTGACCTCATACTCACAATAAACAGCGATAGTACTGGTATCAGCACCATGATTAAAAATACGGTAGCTGCAATCCTTACGAACCGTGAATAATTTCTTTTTACCAACAGGAAATTGATTCGCAGGCACTATATTTATCTGCCCATAGAAGTGCTCACCAAGCCTGCTGGAAGTTACAGTGAACTCCATATCTTTACCACTGCGTATTAAGACTACTTTTTTTGAACACTTCTCACAGTTTGGCTGACACTGTTGGCAGAGTTTCAGCAGTCCCTGACTCTGATCCTTCTGATACGACTCAAAAAGACTTCGAATAATACTCTCATCTTGAAGGGCACCCAGACAGTCCAGATAAGTCTGATCTGCTTCCAGATTGGGTATGTTTAATACCAGCAACATCAACAAACAAAAACGTAAATTGACCCGACTCATATGAGAAATCTCTCCGGACGGGTCAGTAACTCTAGTCAATTACATGCAGACTGCTAGCACTTTGCTTTATTAGCCATAGAGTTTTAATGCATCAGACCAAACAGCTTGCCACGATAACGCTTAGCGACAGGGTTACCTGCACCCAACTGCTCAAACACTTTCAGCATTAACAGACGAGCACCGTCTTCACGAAATTCACGATCACGGCGAACGATGGTCAGCAGGTTTTCCAGCGCCTGCTCAACCTCATCAGCAATCACCAGACGAATAGCTAACTGATAGCGAGCTTCATGGTCGTTCTCGTTTTCGGACAGCCTGGCTTCCAGCTCTGCCTGCTGCGGTGCTTCAGCAACCATTTCATAAAAGGCAAGTTTGGCTTTGGGCTGGGCAATACCTTCAGCATCAGAAGGCAGTGCCGCAATCAAGGTTTTAGCGTCATCAATTCTGCCCAGTTGCAACAGCAAGTTAACCTGTAGTACCTGCAAAGCATGATTCTCTGGCTCTTGCTGAAGAATCTGCTGAAGCAATTGCAGAGCCTGTTCATGCTGCCCTACTTCAATGAGCTGATCAATCTGCTGTTTAACCCTCTCAGCTGGGCTCATAGTGATGGGATCAAGCACTTCCTTCAACGCAGCTTCTGTCTGAACACCACTCAATACCTGAACGGGCTGACCATTTTGGAAGAAAACCAGTGTAGGAACATTACGAATCCCCATCTGGGACATCAGCTGCTGCCCCAACTGGGTTTCAGCATCCAGTTTCGCCATCAAGAATTTACCCTGATAATCTTCCACCAGTTTTGCCAGCACAGGCATCTGATGTTTGCAGGGCTCACACCAGTCAGCCCAGATATCCAGTAGCACAGGTCGCTGCACCGACTCCTCAAGCAATATCTGTCGAAAGTTCTCTTCAGTTACATCAATAATATTTACTGCTTCATTCATATTTTCTATTCCGTGCAAACTGGATCAGCAAGTTCTGATATTAAACAGCTTTAAACGCGAAGCTACTGCTAGCTGAAAAAACTATAAGACTTCTTTGCTATAAACGATAGCCAGCAAGGGCTTGCGGCTCGATGAAAATAAACACTCAAAGGTTACCCACAGAAACTGTGGATAACTTTGTGGATGAAGTTGTTCAACAACTCCAGAACTCCTATAAACCCTACCCCTTAGTTAAATTGATCAATTTTTGATCAATTATTTTTTCCTTATTTTTCAATACTTTATAAGAACAACTTAAGAAAATCAGGGTTTTACGTCAGTGTCTGTATTCTGACGTCAAGGGGTTGACATTTGTGCATAAAAAACCATTGACGTAGAGTTATCAAGCCCTGCAACAGCAAATAAGGGCTATTTTGGTACGATCTTCGCTGTTCTTGTTAATAACTGTTAGTTATTAAACGACCGCTACCACAAGCTGAGATTCGAGTGCAGTTTTATCTGCCTGTCCACGATTTTAGGACAGGCAGATGGATACCGAGCTATCAGTCGATCAAACCGTACTCATTTTTAAGAATCTCAACAATTTCAGCTTTAGGGTTATCAGATAGATGCACAGGCTGCCCTGTAATTTTTTCAGCAATACCTGTGTAGGTTCTGGATACATCCATCAACACACTTTCCGGCAGCTCATTATCTGCTGCCAGCGCCTGACGCTCTTCCATGCGATCCTTGTTCAGCAATATATCGGGATCAGGAAAGTGATTCAGCAACAACTGACGAAAGCCTTCCTTGGAGTTTTCCACAACCCTGCCGTCACGATACGCCGCGCCATCCCAGATCCGTGATGAGTCAGGCGTACCCACTTCATCCATATAGATCAGCTTCTCACAGCCTTCTGCATCAGTGACATAGCCAAATTCAAACTTGGTATCAACAAACACCTGATCCAGTCCCGACAGTGTTTCGCTGATCAGGTCAAAGCCTTCCTTAAGCAAGGCTTCATAGCGTTCAATATCGTCGCTGCAGGAGAAATTAAAAGCCTGATAGTTGGCTTCTATATCCTTACGGGTGATATTCACGTCATCCACTTCAGGAACACCAAGAATACCCTTAAGGATACCTTTGGTAGAAGGGGTAATCAGCAACCCTGGCAGCTTCTGGTCTTTTTCCAGACCATCAGCAATCTCAATACCACAGAACTCTCGCTCACCTTTTGAATAGCTGCGCCACATGGAACCGGTAATGTATTGACGGGCAATAGCCTCAATCATAATCGGGCGAGCTTTCTGAACAATCCAGACAAAGGGATGAGGAATATCAAGAATATGACTGTCAGCCAGCCCCTGCTCACGGAACAACCTGAACCAGTGGTTGGAAACGGCGTTCAAAGCAGCGCCCTTGCCCGGCACACCATTCATGCCACCCTCACCCTTCCAGATACAGTCAAAGGCACTGATGCGGTCGGAGATCACCATAATGGCCAATGGCGCATCAGCAGCGACGTTGTACCCTTTCTCCTGGATCAGGCGACGACTGTCAGCTTCTGTCAGCCAGTATACGGAGCGAACTTTACCCGAGTGCACAGGCAGCTCAGTTCGAATAGGCAGGTCGTTATTAACGGCCAGTACTTTATCAGCAAGACTCATTGCCAATATCCTGTAATTTTATTGTGATGAATGATCGGTGAGGTAGTTTTTGGCCTGTTCAGAGCTGACTACTTCTTAGAATTATAACTATTACTCAATGGGGTGTTTTTTAACCACCCGAAGAACTCAATGAAAAAAGCCGGTTAAAACAACCGGCTTTTTTATGGTACTCAAAATTATTTCAGATTTTCTTTTAGCTGATTCAAAAGCTTCAGACTGGTTTCAGACGGTGCCGAAGTATTGGCATCCTTCTCAACAGAGACCCGAACCGCTCCAGACTGCTCCGCTACGCGTACACGTAATTCTTCGGTGGACTCAGACCCTTTTTCATCATCTGCCTTATCATCACCGCCGAACCAGCCACTAAAGAAACCTTTTGATTCCTTCTTTTTGGCATTAACGTCAGAGGATAGATAGAAGAGACCCGCAGAACGGTTACGGTCCATAATATTAAAGCCGGATTCTTTCAACGCTGCTTCTACTGCAGACCAGCTACGGGCAAAGGATAAGTTGCTCAGACGCAACTGAGGGTTGCCAGCACCGTCCTGTTCAAGAACGGCAAGTTCACCCAGGTTCAAATCCTGAGCCAGCAGAGAAACAGATTTCTCCTTACCGGACTCAGCAATAAATAACATCAACTCACTCAGCACTGCGTCATCAAGCTGATTACTGCGCTCCGGCATGTTATTCCACTGTTCCGGCTCAGCCTGAACACCTTTTGCCAGAGGACGACCTTTGTGCTTAAGGTGAACTTCCGCACTGTCTGGCTGAACGCCCTGGCGAACTTCGATCAAAAAGCGATCTTCCATTGGGCCGGTAACTTCCGCTCCCAACAATTTATTCACGTTGCGAGCAAAGAAACCCTGCTCCGAGTCCTTGCCAAGGTTTTTCCAGTCAGTTTCCAGATAGCCCTGCTGAATATCCTGAATCGCTACAGGCAGTTGCTTAGCGCCGACAAAATCCTGAATCTGAGACCAGACTTCACCCGGTGTACTGCCACTGATAAACAACCAGCGGTCAGCACCCTGTCGTTCAATGGAGAGATCCTGACCTTCTTCCTGACTCAAACGCTGGTCTGGACGAGGTACTTCAAAGTCACCGGAAAGATTGTCATGACTTGCGGAAATGGCTGGAATAACCAGAGAATCACCCATGGGCTGGGTATTCAATTCCTTAGGGATTACTAACGACTCAGTCACCCGGGCCTGGGTGTAATCACCGGATTTGTCCCGGAAATAACCCTGCTTACCAAATGGGTTGCTGCAGCCCACCAGCACCAGAGCACAGGCCATGACTGGCAGGGTTTTCATCACTCGAGACATAGGATCTCCATTCAAAAAGCCAGATAAATAAAGCATTATGCTTTAGGTTCTGTTGAAACAACAGTCCCGACCACAGGCTTCAGTGCCTTTATCGCAGTCGGGCTTTGTTCTTCTTTAAACCCGTTCTTTTTTAAATCAGTTTTTCTAAATCAGCTTTTAAATCAATGCTGCCTGCGCCAGCGCATCACGCAGTACCGGCTCAAACTCCTCAGATAACCTGGTCAGCGGCAGGCGAATGCCGTGCCCCATATGACCCATTTCAGCCAATGCCCATTTCACAGGAATAGGGTTCGCTTCAACAAACAGCTTCTGATGAAGAATATCCAGCTTACTATTAATCTGCTCTGCCGTTGCACGATCACCGGCAATAGCCGCAACGCACATTTCGTGCATCAGTCGTGGCGCAATATTATTGGTGACAGAAATAACACCATTAGCGCCCTGCAACATCAGTTCCATACCGGTGCCGTCATCTCCGGAGTAGATGGCAAAGTCTTCTCCGCAGAGTTCACGAATCTGTGTACCGCGCTCAAGAATGCCTGTAGCTTCCTTGATACCGGCAATGTTTTTATGGCCCGCCAGTCTTGCTACGGTTTCCGGCAACATATCCACAGCGGTACGACCTGGCACATTATAGAGAATCTGGGGAATATCTACGGCATCAGCAATGGTTTTGTAGTGCAGGTAGAGACCTTCCTGAGTTGGCTTGTTGTAGTACGGTGTTACCAACAAACAGGCATCAGCACCAAGCTCTTTGGCATTTTTGGTCAGCTGAAGGGCTTCATGAGTAGAGTTAGCACCCGTTCCGGCAATAACCGGAACCCGGCCATTAACCTGCTTTACAACACTGCGGATAACGTCGCAGTGCTCATTGACATTAAGAGTGGCGGACTCGCCGGTGGTGCCTACAGCCACGATACCATCGGTGCCTTCCTTTATATGGAATTCAACCAGATCGTGGAGTCGCTTCCAGTCCAGCGCCCCGTCGTCCAGCATAGGGGTAACAAGGGCTACAAGGCTTCCGGTAATCATTTATTCCACTCCAGTGGGTAATATTGAAGGCTGTGGTAATGTTACTTACGGATACTACCAGAAACAAGGCTAGAAACATCGCCTGTGTAGACTTCCCCCCCAACCTCCTACAGCTATATACTGGCTTATAAGGAAAGACAAACTGAACTTGCTCACGCAGCGCTTGTCAAACCACCGATAACAACAGGATTAAGGATCAAGAATGAGTTTCTCCCTGGGCCAGACAGTGACTGAATTTACTGCGCAGGCCACCAGCAACACCACAGTGACCCTCTCTGAATTGAAAGGCAAGAAGGTTGTCATCTACTTCTACCCCAAGGACAACACACCGGGCTGCACCAGCCAGGGCCAGACTTTTCGCGACCTTTACCAGGAATTTCAGGACGCAGACACTGTTATCTTTGGCGTTTCCAGAGAAAGCCTGAAGTCTCACGAAAACTTCAAGGCAAAACATGAATTTCCGTTTGAACTGATCTCCGATCCTGACGAAGAACTGTGTAAGCTGTTTGATGTGATCAAGCTGAAGAAGATGTACGGCAAGGAATACATGGGGATTGAGCGCAGCACCTTCCTGATCGATCGTCAGGGAGTGATGCAACACGAGTGGCGTAAGGTTCGTATCAAGAATCACGTTGAGGATGTGCTGCAGGCGGCACAGACTTTGGACTCATCAGCACCCGAGACACCTTAATACCCGGTACTCTTTTTATAATGTCAGCACTGCTCATAACTTCCTATAAACAGCGCTGACGTTATTTAATACTTTTGTCAGGTATCCTGAACATTGGGCCAGGCATTCATCACCGCTTTCAGCAATGTTGCCAGTGGAATCGCGAAGAATACACCCCAGAAACCCCAGACTCCCCCGAATACCAGTACTGCGATAATAATTGCCACAGGATGCAGGTTCACAGCTTCAGAGAACAACAATGGCACCAGCACATTGCCGTCCAGCGCCTGGATAATGCCGTAAACAATCATCAGTACCATAAAATCCTGACTGCCGCCCCACTGGAAAAATCCAATAATGGCGACCGGAATGGTTACAACCGTCGCACCAATATAAGGAACAACCACTGACAGCCCCACCAGAATAGCCAGCAATACCGCATAGTTCAGTCCCAGATAGGCAAAGGCTATAAAGCTGACTACGCCAACAATAAGAATCTCGATCGCCTTACCACGAATGTAGTTGGCAATCTGTTCGTTCATTTC
Source organism: Endozoicomonas sp. OPT23 (assembly GCF_009653635.1). Classification (GTDB taxonomy): domain Bacteria; phylum Pseudomonadota; class Gammaproteobacteria; order Pseudomonadales; family Endozoicomonadaceae; genus Endozoicomonas_A. Next base: position 173,049 of record NZ_PPFD01000009.1, read on the forward strand.
GTCAGCTACCTGCAGAATCAAACGACGCTGTGTTGGCAGGCGAGTTCCAACCCAGCCCAGCAACTCATCTTTATCCTTGAGATAGAAGAACACCAGAATCGGCACCAGAATCAGATAGATCATGATACCTACAACACCGGGCAGCTTGGAGATAGAGAAAGACAGCGCCCATTGACCAAAGCCTGCCAGATGACCACTGATGGTTTCAGCAACCATCAACGCCTGATCTTCCGAAATAAAGGCAGGGTACAGTTCCGGTAATTCTCTCAGCAGCTTCTGACCTTCCCGCACCATCGATGGCACTTCATTCAAAAGCCCGGTCACCTGCTGCCATACCAGCGGTACAAGCACAAAAACGGCCGCAAACATCAACGCCATAAAGATGATAAAGACAACATTGACGGCAAGAATATGAGGTAACTTTCGATGCTGCAGCCAGTTCACTGTACCTTGCATCAGGTAAGCTAAAACCAATGCTGCCAAAGCTGGCGCCAGCATCTGCCCCATAAAGATAATGACAAGAAAGCCTGAAGCCAGAATTAAAAGCAGTACCAGAGCTTCATGATCAGAAAGGTATCGGTGCAACCATCCCCTTATGAAATCCTTCATCAATAACTTCCTTATTTAAGCTTCAGGGTATGAATGAAAACACCGGAGTCTTCTTCAGAGGCCAGTAGCTGATGGCCACTTATTTTGGCAAAGCTGGCAAAGTCTCTCACCGAACCGGGATCGGTCGCTACTACCCTGATCACCTGTCCTGACTGCATCTTGCTCATGGCCTGCTTTGCTTTCAGCAACGGCAGGGGGCAGCTCATCCCTTTCAGGTCGAGCTCAAGATCTACTTCTGTCATGGTAATGACGCATCTCCCCTGATGACGGCAAAGTCCAGACGTTCTGCCTGACCTTGTTCGATGTTATGCTTAAACCACCCATCAGAACAGAAAACAATCCGGGGCTCAAGGATTCCCCCCCTTTAGATAGCGCCTAGCTAGCATTAAAGATACAGACACCTTATTACTGCATTTGCATCAATTGTGTCGATAGCTTGTAAAGTCCCTGTAGTGGTTTGAGGCTGATACACTATAAAGTTACAGTGTATCGCTGATTGATTGCTTACTAGACTGATTACTTAATAGTAAGTAACAAGACATACGAATTCATAAGCGGTTTGCCCACCATAGCTGGGAGAACCGCCATTTAATATTCGACAACGTATGTCTACACACTTATTACCGGAGTACGGATATTCTATGAAACAACCGGGTTTCCTGCTGGCAGCCCTGCTGAGCGGATGGCTCAGCCTGAATTCAGCAGAAGCACAAGCATCAACCGTCGAACTGCCCAGCCTGGGAGATACGACGTCCGGTATCGTTTCGCCGCAACAGGAATACGAGCTGGGTCAGACCTACCTGAAATATCTACGCAGTCGCACCAGAACCATCAGTGATCCACAAGTAAAATCCTACCTTGAGCGCCTGATCTATCGCCTGGCCGAGTTCAGTGACATTAACGACCATCGACTCAGCACCATGGTGATCAACAGCCCCAACCTGAACGCTTTTGCTGCACCCGGCGGCATTATAGGCGTCAATGCCGGGCTGTTTTTCCATGCCGACACTGAAGGTCAGTTTGCTGCAGTACTGGCTCACGAACTGGCTCACCTGAGCCAACGTCACTATGCCCGCAACGTTGAAGATGCACGCAACAAGCGCCTGCCGACTGCCGCCGCTATTCTTGCCTCGGTTATTTTGATGGCAGCCGGTGGCGGTGATGCCGGTGTCGCAGCTTTATCCACAACGGTCGCAGGCATCCAGAGCAGTCAACTAAGATTCAGCCGCCAGTTTGAGCGGGAAGCAGACAATATTGGCATTGTAACCCTGGCGAAAGCAGGCTTTGATCCTCAGGCGATGCCGGAAATATTTGAGAACATGAACAAGTCCAGTCGATACCAGAGTCGCCCACCGGAGTTTTTATTGACTCACCCGGTGACCGACAATCGTATTGCTGACTCAAAAGCCAGAGCTGCACAGTTACCGCGCAAAGGTCGCGCCGACAGCCTTGATTATCAGTTCACCCGCATGCGTTTGCTGGTATTAAGCGCTGCTGACCCCGCACAATATGCTCGCCAGCTGAAGAAAGAGCTGGAAACCGGCCACAGTAGCTCACCGGATGTTTCCGGCTACGGTCTGGTCATAGCTGATATCAAGTCTCGAAACTATTCATCAGCAGAGAAAGCACTGGTACCTCTGTTGAAAAAGTACCCTAACAACCTGTCACTGGTCATGGCTCAGGCACAGCTTGAATCAAAATCAGGCAGGGCCAGAAAAGCTCTTAGACGCATCAATAAGGCTCTGGAAATTCACATAGATTACTACCCGCTACTGGCAGAGAAAGCCAGCATCCTGACCGGCATGAAGAAATATCAGAGTGCAGAGAAAATTCTTCTGAAGCTCAGCAGGCAACGACCTGATGATCCGGATATCTGGTATGACCTTGCAGAAGTTCAGGGACAAGCCAAGGATATTCTGGGCCTGCATCAATCCAGGGCAGAGTATTATTTTCTTGCAGGCAATCTTGACGATGCCATTCAACACCTTGAATACGCTTACGAGATGGCCAAAGAGAATTACTCACTGAAAGCCAAGATTGAAAGCAAACTGATTGAAGTACGACGATATCAGGACAAGTTAAAGAAAGGTCAGTAGTAAAAACACATAACCAAAAAAGCCGGGGTAGTCACTCTCTGTAACTGCCCCGGCTTTTTATTCTACGATCAGTTATTTCTTGATCATATTCTTCAGGTTATTATCCGCCTTCTCACCATATGGAGGCAGCATGCCACCCAGCTTTGGCAGGTTAACTTTCGGTGCAGTGTAAACAGCCTTATTATGGCTGAAAGTCTTGAAACCGTCATAACCGTGGTAGTTACCCATACCACTGTCACCAACGCCACCAAACGGCAGGTCTTCACAGCCGATATGACCCATCACATCGTTCACGGTAACACCACCTGAAATGGTGTTATCCAAAACTTTGCGCAGCTCCTTGCTCTTCGGATTACCAAAGTAGTAAAGCGCCAGAGGACGTGGACGGTCATTGATAAAATCAAGGCAGTCATCCAGCTTGCGATAGCTTTTCACATTCAGGATTGGGCCAAATATTTCATCCTGCATCACCTTCAAATCATCAGCAGGTTCAACAATCAGAGTCAGAGGAATCTTGCAGGTATCTTCCTGCTGAGAGAAATCTTCATTGGCCGGATTGATTTCACGAACATCGGCACCCTTGTCTTTAGCATCCTGCAGATAACTTTGCAGACGCTCATAGTGACGCTCATTAACCACAGACGTGTAGTCTGGATTCTTCAACATATCCGGGAACTGCTCAGAAACTGTTTTGATCATCAGCTGCAGGAAGTCTTCACGAATATCTTCCGGCACAAACACATAATCTGGAGACAGACACACCTGACCGACGTTCAGAGCTTTACCGCTGACAAGACGAAGAACGGTTTCTTCCAGATCGGCATCACGGGAAATAATGACCGGCGACTTGCCACCCAACTCCAGTGTCACTGGCACCAGATTTTCAGAAGCCGCACGCATGACATGCTTGGCAATACTGGTCGCACCGGTAAAGATCAGGTGATCCAGAGGCAAACCGGCAAAAGCGGCACCTGCTTCAGGACCACCGACGAAACCGGCACACTCATCATCGCTGAAGTACTTTTTGAACAACTCATGAAGCAGCTGCGAAGTTGCAGGCGTCACTTCCGAGAACTTGATCATGGCACGGTTACCAGCCGCGAATACGCCAACCAGTGGTGTGATGACGGTATTAACCGGAAAGTTCCAGGTACCCAGAATACCAATAACACCTTTTGGCTGGTATTCAACCTGCGCTTTACCACCCAGGATATTCATCGGAAAAGCCACTTTACGCTTTTCCGGCTTCATCCAGCCCTTGATCTGCTTACGGGTGTATTTAACCGATTCGATACACGCGTATATATCCGCCATCAATGACTGGTGTCTTGAGCGATGACCAAAATCCGCTGACAGTGCGTCTGCCAGATCACTGGCATTATCATGCACCAGATCCAGCAGACGATTCAGTCGATCGATACGAACTTCTTCACTGACAACACCTGTATCAATACAGGCTCTTTTCTGGCGTTCCAGCACAGCCATCATTTCAATGGAGCTGGTATCAATTTTTTCCTGAACTGTCATCAAACCATCCTCTTATTATTTTTTTATCCGGGGAACTGTTCTGACGCATTTCGCGCATTATTGAAATCGAGAGTGTTGAGGTCGAGAGTATTCCGATTCGAATGAGCGAGAATCGTCCGAAATGATGACATGAAGGGAGAAAATGAGAAAGGTGTCTTAAGGGCTTAAGTTAACCCGGCTCAGGATCAGAACCGGGTTAATAAAGAAGGCTGAATCAACCTGCCATTGAAGCAGTGAAATCAAGCATTCTCTGAAGAGGAATCAGGGATTTAACTCGCAGCGCATCGTCTACCTCAACCACGTTCAGCTCACCTGGCTGTTCCAGACACTGAACCAGAGCTTCCAGCGAATTCATTGCCATCCACGGACAGTGCGCACAACTCTTGCAGCTTGCGCTTTCACCAGCAGTTGGCGCTTCAATGAAAGATTTTTCAGGGGAAGCCTGCTGCATCTTGTAGAAAATGCCGCGGTCGGTTGCCACGATAAAGGTATCGTTAGGCATCTCGACAGAGGCTTTCAGTAATTGACTGGTAGAACCCACCACATCCGCTACTGACACTACCGAGTCCGGAGACTCCGGATGAACGAGCACAGCCGCATTTGGATAGACTTTTTTAACGTCTTCAATGCCCTTGGCTTTAAACTCTTCGTGAACAATACAACTGCTATCCCAGAGCAGCATATCGGCATCGGTATTCTTGCGAATATAACTGCCAAGGTATTTGTCCGGACCCCAGATAATTTTCTTATCCTGATCCATAAGATGCTCAATGATATCCACCGCACAACTGGAGGTAACAACCCAGTCGGCTCTTGCCTTTACAGCAGCAGAGGTATTGGCATAAACCACCACTTCACGATCAGGATGTTGATCACAAAAAGCTGAAAACTCATCGACAGGACAGCCAATATCCAGAGAACACTCTGCTTCCAGAGTTGGCATCAGAACGGTTTTTTCCGGACTGAGGATCTTGGATGTCTCGCCCATAAAACGAACACCGGCAACTACCAGCGTGTCAGCTTCGTGCCGACTACCAAACCGGGCCATTTCCAGAGAATCGGCAACATAGCCACCGGTTTCTTCTGCCAGAGCCTGAACAACAGGGTCAGTATAATAATGCGCCACCAGAACAGCATTCTTCTGCTTCAGTAGCTCTTTGACCCGTTCTTTCAGGGCCTCTTCTTTTGCTTCGCTCAGAGTTTCGACCTGGCCACCCTGCAGGTGTCCACGGACAAACTCTTTATCAGTCAGTACACTCATAAAATCTGTTTGACGGTCTCTTTAAAGACAACGGTTACGCAAATTGCGGGCAATTCTATCATAAACGAAGAAAACAGGCAGCAGGCTTATTAAAATGAAGAAAAATAGAGGAGAAGTACAAAGAAGAAGTGGTGGGTCGTGTAGGATTCGAACCTACGACCAATTGGTTAAAAGCCAACTGCTCTACCAACTGAGCTAACGACCCGACGCGGCAAAATACTACTCTCACCAGAAAAAGTTTCAAGCCTTTCGCCTTGCTTTTTTATTGCGACTTTTACCTACCCTTATCACTGGCGAAGCCGCTGATTGTCAGCTATCACTAGGGTGCGCTCTCTGTTTGCTGCGAGAGTCGTCACACCAAACTCAACCGATCAATGGAAGTGGCACCATGCATGCACTGCTGGCCATGCTGAAACATGAAACCAATGCGTTTTCTCCCATTAAAACTGATCTCATCCGGTTTCAGCAATGGACCTACCTTGAAGATGAGCAGGTCGCTGCGAGACTGAATAATACCAACTCAGCCATAGCGGGCTACCTCGAACTGGCACAGCAGCACAACTTTACAGTGGACACCCCTCTTGCTGCCGAAGCCATGCCTTCCGGCCCCAGTGATCATGAAACTTACTGGCAGCTTAAAGAAAAAATCGTCAGTCGTGTTGATCGTCACGACTGCCTGATGCTCGACCTTCACGGCGCCATGGTGACAGAATCGACTCTTGATGCTGAAGGTCAAATCCTTCAGGAAATCCGACAGGCATACCCTGACCTTCCTGTTGCCGTTTCATTAGACTTTCATGCCAATATCAGTGAAGAGATAGTCGACAACGCCACGGTGATCTGCGGTTATCACAGTTATCCACATACGGATATTCGTGAAACAGGCCTTAGAGCAGGGACTTTACTGCTGGATTTTATGGCAGGAAAAACCGAACCAGTGATGAGTTTTGGTCAAATACCTCTGGTTTCCCATACCTTGAAACAGGGAACGGATGATGAGCCCTTTAAAAACATTATGGCTCTTTGTCGAACGCTCGAACAATCGGAACATATTCTCGATATCAGTTTCTTTGGCGGTTTTCCCCACTCAGACACCCCTGACGTCACTCCTTCGATTATTGTGATCAGCGATGGTCACGCTGAACTTGCCGAACAAGTGCTTGATCAAATCATGCAGAAAGCATGGCAACTGCGAGCTGACTTTATCTATCAGCACTACCCTATCTCCAAGAACCTGAACAAGGCTCAACGCCAGAAAGACACCGTACTATTACTTGATCACTCGGATAACTGTGGCTCTGGCGGCACACAAGATGTAATGACGGTTATCGAAGCGGTTCTGGCGAAGGGTCTGGAAGACGTTATTGTCGCTGCAGTCTATGACCCTGCAGCGGTTCAGCTGATGCAAGTGGCCGGTATAGATCAACCCATTACCGTTGAGCTGGGCGGAAAACACAACCTGCCCGCACTAAAGAGGAAAGGAAAACCACTGACACTTACCGGCAAAGTAAAAACACTCACCGATGGGCGCTGGAAAATTCAGGGAGAGATGTATAACGGACTGGAAATCAATATGGGCCCAACAGCGGTTTTTAAAACCAGCAATATGACTATTATCGTCACATCACGTCATATTGAACCCTGGGACAGGGGTATTTTCATAGCCTGCGGCATCAACCCTGAACAGCATAAATATATTCTGCTCAAAAGCCGCATCCATCACAGAGCCAGCTTTAGAGTCATTACCGAGAAAGAGATTCTTCTGGACGGTGAAGGTGTGACGACTTCGGATTATGCCAAACTCCCCTTTAAACACCGACCAGACAAACTCTACCCCTTTAATCAGGCGTAGAATTCATGAACTGTTTGCCCGCCGCAGGTGGGCAAACAGCAACTCAATATTCTATTACACGTGTCTGCACACTCAGAGTGTTGTACTCAGGCATAACGGGTTGGATCAACCAGACCAGCCTGCTCAAAACCCAGCTTACGATAATGACAGCTGTCACAAGCGCCACAAGCTCTGCCTTCATCATCAGCCTGATAACAGGAGACCGTGATACCGTAATCAACCCCCAGCTTTGTGCCTTCCTGAACAATCTCGGACTTCTTCAACTTCAGTAGAGGGGCTCGAATATGAAAGCAATCACCTTCGATGCCAGCCTTGGTAGCAAGGTTAGCCATAGTTTCAAAAGCCTGAAGATATTCTGGACGACAGTCAGGGTAACCCGAGTAATCGACATCATTGGCACCGATAAAAATATCCCTGGCGCCCATAATTTCAGCCCAACCTAATGCCAGAGACAGGAATACGGTATTACGCGCAGGAACGTAAGTAACAGGAATGCCCTCACCCACTTCTTCCGGCACATCAATACTGTCGTCTGTCAGTGCTGAACCACCAAGATCTCGCAAGTTCAGCTGCACAGTTTTATGACTGGTCGCACCATGAGCTTTAGAGACTTTTTTAGACGCTTCAAGCTCTGAACAATGACGCTGACCATAGTCGAAACTCATGGTGTAGCATTCATAGCCTTCATTTTTGGCCATCGCCAGAACGGTGGCGGAATCCAGACCACCGGATAACAGAATTACAGCTTTCTTTGTCATAAGGTTTCTTAAACGCCTGCTTTGTCGCCCCAGATTACTCTGTGCAACTGAATCTGAAAACGTACGGGTAATCGATCAGCAAGAATCCATTCAGCCAGATCCCGAGGAGACTGCTGATCGTTAACCGGAGAGAAAAGTACATCTGACACTTTTTCTGTCAGGTTGTATTCCAACAGTTTACTCACCGACCAGTCATAGTCATCACGACCGGCAATAACAAATTTCACTTGATCGTTTCTGCTAAGGTACTGAATATTTTCGTAGAGGTTACGATGGCTTTCACCAGAAGCGGGTGGTTTAAGATCCAACACCTTTACCACTCTCTCGTCGACTTTTGATACATCCATGGCACCACTGGTTTCCAGAGAAACCTCCAGCCCTTTCTCCAGCAATCTGTCCATGAAGGGCAGACAATTCGGCTGTCCCAGTGGCTCACCTCCTGTGACACAGACATGACGAGCGCCATAGCCCACCACCTGTTCAACCAGATCATCCAGTGAAACTCGCTCACCACCGTGAAAAGAGTACTCAGTATCACACCAGGTGCAACGGAGCGGGCAACCTGTCAGGCGCACAAATACCGTTGGTAAGCCCGTGGTTCTGGATTCACCCTGCAACGAGTAAAAAACTTCAGTAATTCTTAGGGTTTCTGCCGTCATGTAACGCTCGCCTGTGATCAAGGCGGGCAATACTAGCAGTACCTATTAATGAGGACAATTTTGAGCGAAGCACGACTGTGCAACTTTACACAGCCGTCAATCAAAATGGATCAAATATTCTTCAGATAGGTTTCGGACAATCGTGCAGCGGCGGTACCCGGATGGTTGGCAACAACGCCTTCCAGCTGTTTTTTAGCCTCTGCTTTCTTGCCTTGCAGATCAAGAACCTTACCAAGCTTATACCCTGCATCCGGCACTTTTGAGCTGGCAGGAAAATCAGTAATTACAGATTTAAAGTCAACCATGGCTTCAGCGTACTTACCCTGAGCCATTTGAATCTCACCCAACCAGTACAACGCATTATCCGCATAAGAACCTTTCGGGTAATCCTTCAGCAGCTGCCTCATCGCTGCCAGAGCCTTACCAAACTCTTTGTTTTTTATCAGCTCAAAAGCATTCTGGTAAGCCTGCTGCTCTACGAGTGATTCCTCTTGAACATTCTTTTGGAAATTCTTTTTCGGTGTCGGCTGAGATAGCGCAGCAGGAACTCTGGTTTCAATGGATGCTTTACTGCCACTGCTACCTTCCATCTGCTCGACCAGTTTGGAAATACGGTCATCCAGGTCCAGATAACGGTCTCGATTTTCTTCTTCCAGCTGTCTAATGCGATGCGCCTGCTCTTCCAGCTGACCTCTCAACGTCATGTTTTCCTGTCTCAGCTCATCAAGCAGATTCAGAATATGCGCAGTCCCTGTCGACCCTGTTGCAGCTTCAGCCACAGCAATCGTCTGAACCACTCTGCTGCCAGCCGGCTGAGAATCCACAACAGGCACATCCGCCAGAGCAATAGCTGAGTTCATCATTACAACCGTTGCCAGCATATGTTTCAGATGCATGTTGTCTTTCCGTTTCTAAATGTGAATGCCTTAAACAAAAAATGCTGCAGCCAGCGTTGGCTGGGTGCAGCATTTTTTATTGCACTGAACTAACAGTACCGAATTAACGGTACTGAAGTCTGAAAAATAGTCAGACTCAGTTGGTCACGATGTGTGCACGACGGTTCTTAGCCCAGGCTGCTTCTGTGTGAGCAGGGTCCAGAGGCTTCTCGAAACCGAAGCTGATCACTTCGATACGACCAGCAGAGACACCCTTGGCAACCAGGTAGTTCTTAACGGCATTAGCACGACGCTCGCCAAGAGCCAGGTTGTATGTACGGGTACCGCGCTCATCGGTGTGACCCTGAATGATGATCTGCTTGCCACGACCTTCACGGGAGTTCAGGTAAGCGGCCTGTACGTCCAGAGCTTTGTAATCCAGATCTTTCAACTTGGAGCTATCAAAAGCAAAGTTGTACGTGGTTTTATTCAGCAGTTTACCGATTTGTTCAGGAGTAGCTTTTACTACACCGGTATCAATAACAGCCTGAACCGCAGGGTCCAGAACCGGCTTAACTTCAATAATGGTTTCAACTGGTTTAGCACCATCGGTTTTATCAACACCGGACGTGCTCTGACCACCAGTAGATGCACAGCCTGCCAGCCATAAAGCAGTTGCAGACAGGGCGGCAGCCTTTACAAAATTGGCAAAACGCATGACAAGCTCCAATTATTCAAATTCGTAAGTCAGTTTCTCTGACAGCCATAGGCTGAAGAATTATATTTAATGACTGATGCAGTACAGTATCAGAACTCATCACTGCGGACTAGCCCGAATACCATAGGCTTCAGAAGATTTATTGCGGAAAACCGAAATAAGAGACAATTATCAGCTTTTTCGAAAATTCCCGCAGCAAATCAAGTCATTCGCATCAATCTCTGGCCGGACCCCAGACCGGTTCACGGACGTCACCTTCAGCGGAAGGCAGGCGGTATTTCACTCGCCCATCAGCAGTAACAATACCCAGTTCACCCTGTTCGCCACCCTGAACAGCATAGATCAGACGACGACCACCAGGAGAAACACTGGGAGAATCTTCCAGTCTTGCAGAGGTCAACATTCTCAGGCGATTAGTATCAAGATCTAATACGGCAATATTGAAGTCAGCCGCCCCTTTACCCTTGTGAACCATGGCAATAGATTTGCCATCCGGGAATGCCTTGGCTCGAGCATTAAACCTACCTTTAAAGGTCAGTCGCACCGGCTTATCGTCCGCCGTCATTGTGCCGTCAGCCTGTGGCTGAACACCCAACTGGTAAATCTGGGCACTGCCACCACGGTTGGAAGTAAAGATCAGGCTCTTGCCATCAGGCATCCAGTCCGGCTCAGTATCAATGGAGAAGGACCGGGTTAACTGGCTCAGTTTTCCGGTTTCCAGGTTCTTCACATAAATATCCGGGTTATCACCTTTGGATAACACCAATGCTAGCCACTTACCGTCCGGTGAAAATACTGGCGAGCTGTTCAGCCCCCTAAAGCCGGTTACCTTGTCACGCTTGCCAGTTGCCAGTTCCTGAACAAAAATAGCAGGTCTTCCTGATTCAAAAGAAACATAGGCAACCTTGCTGCCATCAGGAGACCAGGCAGGAGAAAGAATAGGTTCACGGGAACGAACCACTTCACGCTGTCGTTGACCGTCCGCATCAGCATAATTGAGACGGTAGTCTGTACGATCAACATTCCAGCGTTTGGCGGTCACATAAAGAATCCGTGTCGAAAAGTCACCGGGGATACCCGTAATTTTCTGGTAAACCGCATCACTGATTCGATGCGCCAGATTTCTCAACTGACTTTCAACACCTCGAAAACGCCCTGTAGCGATACGTTTTTGCTGTGTAATGTCGTATAGCTGATAGGAAACATCGTAGATGCTGCCGCTCTGAGTAATACGGCCTGTCACCAGATAGGACGTTCCCAGAAGGCTCCAGTCACGGTAGACCACATCGGATGCTTTTGACGGAAAGCTCAGCATTTCCGCTCTCGGTATTGGCGCAAACAATCCGCTCAGTTTGAGGTCATTGTCTACCACTCCCGACAGGTCTTCAGGCAACAGGCGCTCGCCTTCCCAACTGAAGGGTGCAACCGCAACCTTTACTGCCTTGTCATTACCCTGCGTCACCTCAATAGTCAGTATTGCGTGCGCCGATGACGTAAATATTTGCAAGCTGACCAGCACTGCCAGCAGCCAGAAACGGACGATGGTGTCTTTCGCTCTCAAGGAGCCTGTCCTGTGTATTGCCTTGATCATCTCACCAGATCCTCTGGCCTAAACCTGAAGTTAATTGTCTTGAAGTAGTTATTAAACACCCGTCGCTCGAGTTTTTTCAACTCGGGAAACGGTGCGGCCAGTTTTACCGCCTGAATAACAGAGCGATCATAAGCTTCATCACCACTTCCCGTTACCAGCCTGACCGACAGTAAGTCACCAAAAGGCGACAGCTTCAGCTGAACTACGGCCAGCATATTATTTCGGGCACTGGGTGGCCGATTCCACTGCTGAGCAACCAGACCTCTCAGCACACCAGTATAATAGTCAGCCTGTGACAGGTCTTTTTCTTCCTGTTCAGCCGCTGCCAGCAAAGCAGACTCTCTCGCTTTTTGCTCCTGTGCAGCTCGAAGCCTTTCCTGATCTTTATGCTTTTGCGCTTCCTGCTGCTTGCGTCGTTTATCTTCAGCCAGCTTTTTCTGGCGCAGTTTCTCTTTACGCTCAGCTTCTTCCTTTTCACGCTGAGCTTTTTCACGAGCGTCCTTCTGACGCTTCAGGGCAATTTCTTTCTTTCGTTTTTCTTCGGCTTTACGACGTCGATCTTCCAGTCGTTTTTTTCTAGCCTGATCGTCAGTTCGCTTGCTGGCCTTGTCATCCCTTGAGGGTTGAACCTGTGACTTAGGTTTTATTTTTGGTTGGGTGATTTCCACAACACTGGCTTTGATAGACTTTGGTGGCGCAATCACCACTTTTTCCTGATCAGACCAATTAAGTAACAAGACTACGACAACCAAAGCATGAAGTAGCACAGAAACCAGAATAGGAAACCCATAACCACGGAAAATGGCACTTTTCAGCAGAGGCTTTTCCAGCAGTGGCTGTCGAAGCTTGCCAGCCTTTCTTTTCTGAGAACTCTTCATTACTGTTATCCAGCTCCCTCACTGAGGGCAGCCGGATCAGTAATCAACCCGACGTCTTCTACACCTGCCTTCTGCAACTCTGACATCAGTTCAACCACAGAGCCGTAGTCCACCATTCGATCCCCTTTAATCAGAACCTGAGTCTGTGGGCTGGCCGATAGAATCTTGGAAACCTTCGTTCTTATTGCATCAAGGCTGCTGGCACTTTCATGATCCGAACCGACATCAATAAAGTATTCACCATTAGACTGTACCGACACAATCAGTGTCTTGGCATCATCCGGCAGGGGCATCGGTTTACTGGACGTCTTCGGTAATTCAACCTTGATACCTTGCGTCAACATGGGAGCACTGATCATAAAGACCACAAGCATCACCATCATGACATCGATAAACGGCACCATGTTGATTTCTGACATGGGTTTGCGTCGAACTCTTCGTTGAGCCATAGGTCAACTCCTTCAGGCTGAACGGGATCGACTGTGCACTTTACGGTGCAGAATACTCGCAAACTCATCAGCAAAGGTGTCATAACTGGCCAGCAAGGCATCCACTTTTGCGGAGTAGCGGTTATAGGCGACAACAGCAGGAATTGCTGCCAGCAAACCAATGGCCGTTGCCAGCAATGCTTCTGCAATACCCGGTGCTACCGAAGCAAGCGTTGCCTGCTGAACATTAGCCAGACCACGAAAAGCATTCATGATACCAACAACGGTACCAAACAAACCGAGATAAGGGCTGGTTGAACCAACAGTCGCCAGAAAAGGCAAATGGGTTTCCAGTTTTTCCTGCTCACGGGAGATAGCCACGCGCATGGCTCGCTGACTTCCCTCCATAACGGCATCAGCGTCTTCGGTGCCTTGACTGCGAAGACGTGAGAATTCTCTAAAGCCAGAGATAAAGATCTGTTCAAGGCCATTAGGGGCAGGTTCATCCTGCAGCTCACGATAGAGTTGTGTCAGGTCCATACCGGACCAGAATCGATCTTCAAAAGAGAGCATGTGTTGCTGGGCATTTCTTATTAATACACCCCTTTGAACAATCATGACCCAGGAGGTGATGGATGCCAGCACCAGCAACAACATAACCAGAATTACGATCCAGCTGGCATTACTGACCAGAGACCAGATTGACATGCTTTCCGTCACAGAAGCCTCGCTTGTGTAGTCAAAAAAATTAATACAAACCGACTATAACACCAAAAATCGGTCAGTTTATGACGCCCGTTATTTTATTCCGTAAGGATTCTGTAATTGCTGCCGGTCGCATGGTTTCACTGTCAATACTGCCAACCACAAACTCACCACTGCAAAGCAATTCGTTCCCCAAATAAACATTTTGCTGAAAGGTTAGTTTTACTTTTCTTACCTCAACAACTTTTGCTGTTACCATCAAAAGGTCATCCAGTTTTGCCGGGCGCCGAAATTTAATTCTGGCATCAGACACCACCAGTAAACGCTGTTGCTCCAGCAGCTGCTGGTGATCATAACCTGTTGCACGAAGGTACTCGGTTCTGGCCCGCTCCATGAATTTCAAGTAGTTGGTATGATAGACAATGCCTCCGGCATCGGTATCCTCATAATAAACACGAACATTAATCGTAAAAGGGCTATCCGCACTCACAGCGATACTCTCTAAACTGCCATAATTTACCAATAATTGTGACATGCTTTTTAAGTGCCTGTCCCTAGGAGCCTGTCACTTTCATCAAACCTACTGAATAATCAATTTTAAAAGAGGTTTAAATTCCAGCCACCAGCTTCTCAAGTTTCTCTATTTCAAAACCATGGCACAGTTTAATAATTTTATTAGACAAGCCACCATATATGCCTTGCTGTTGCCAAAGGATCGCCAACTTTTCAAGAGACTCAATATCGCCAGTCTCCAGTAGTTCTACAATTTTACTTCTGCAAACATCATCCATCGACCAGGCCTCAGAACCACAATTTTCATTACCCTCTTTAACAAGAAGTGTATGGATCTTGCCAAACAATACTGAAAACATAATGGGCTTGCTGACTAAATCAGCCATACCCACCTTTTCTACCCGTTCCTTAACTTCTAAACTGGCCTGGGCTGTCACTGCAATGATACTCGGATGATGAGCTGCTGCATTGTTCAGTATCTTCTCGGCAGCCTCATAGCCATCAATTCCAGGCATTTTCAAATCCATTAATACAAGGTCGTAACGCTCTTCCAGACATAGCTCAATTGCCTGACTACCATCATTACAACAATCAACCTTATACCCCTCATTCTGCAAAGCCTGGGTAAGCATTTTCCTGTTTGCTTCAGAATCATCCACGACCAGAATATGGGGCAGAGTGTATTTCTCATTTTTCAAAGACAGCTCTTCTGCAACAACATCGGTATGAGGAGGCATTACAGCCAGGCTCTCTGTCACCGGAGAGAAAGGCATCATAAAACTGAACTCACTCCCCCTTCCTTCTTTACTGACCACTCGAATTTCTTCCCCCATCGCTTTTACCAGCCGGTAACTGATCGCCAATCCCAAACCAGTACCACTAACTGATGAATCGTTATGTAATTGGGTAAATGGTTTGAATAGATCAGACTGGCGAACTTCAGGGATTCCTACACCACTGTCTTTCACAGAAAAGTGTATTTTTTGTTCTCGTAGTGAAACGGTAAGAACAACCTCACCTTCCTGAGTAAACTTAACTGCATTACCTGTCAGATTAATTAACACCTGTCGTAATTTAATATTATCAGCAATGATTTCTGCGGGTATATTGGCGTCCACCAGCAGCTTTAATTCAACCCCCTTCTCTGACGCAAAATGTCTGACACTGGCAATAACCATATTCAGTGTTGGTTTCAACAGAAACGGCTGCAGTGAGAGAATAACACCACTGCATTCGATCTTGGTTATGTCCAGTATGTCATTAATCAAGGTCATCAAGTGCAACCCACACTCCTCAAGCGCCTGAAGATTTTTCCGTGACGTCTCTGGTAGTTTTTTGTCCATCAACAGCAGCTGTGCGTAACCTAGAACGCCATTCATTGGCGTCCTTAACTCATGGCTGATGTTAGAAAGAAACATTGATTTAGCTTGGCTGGCCTGTTCAGCGCTTCTCTTCGCTAAAAGTAATTCTGATTCGATTTTTTTCCGTTCTGTTATGTCTCGAATGACAATGGAAACCAACACCCCTTCTTCTACTTCCAACACATTACTTGATAACTCTACTGGAAAAACCAGACCTTTCTGATCAAGACCTGCGGTCAGATAATTATCCAGACAATAGCTCTGTCGCTGCTGTTTTGAATATTTTGTCAGTAACTGGAGACTCTTGCGGCTCTCAGGTGCAATAAGAATATCGAGAGGCATATTTATCAGCTCGGCTTCACTGAACTGAAAAAGCTCCAGAACACGTCGATTAACCAAACTGATAATGCCATCTTCATTGGTAATAATCGTGGCATCGGGAGCAGAAGAAATCAGCTGTCGGAATTGGGCTGAATCCCTTGATCTTTCGGTAATATCATTCCCCATCCCTTCTATTATTTGACCACGATCTGGCAAGTCCATACAGGTAGTGCAAAACAACTCAACCCGACGACTACTGCCGTCTTTATGACTCATATCAACTTCAAAAGCATCCTCCGAGGCTCCGGAAACCAATAACCTTATCTTTTGGTCAAAGTCATCGTTAATTGAATCAGTAGATAGAAAACGATTAAACGAGCCAGCAAACTCGTCAGGAGAATACCCAAGTACAGATTGTATCGAAGGACTGACATAGACAATATCGCCCTTCACATTGAAATTAAAATAGAAGTAGTGACCTCTTAACTGCTGAGCCAGATGCCCCATATTACTGACTCTGATTTTCTGCAGTTTATCCTCCCTATCAACCAGCCTTTGCTGTAAGTTTTTAAAACTGCGAGTCAAACTGACAACTTCATTTTTAGAATCTTCAAACTCAAACCTGTCAAAGTGACCCGCATACTCATTCATTTTTATCTTCAACTGGTTCAGGGGTTTGGTAATTCTCCCTGATACGGCCCATAAACTGACAAGCGTTAACATCAGTGCCAACCCAATAAGACTGACACTCAATAAAGCCTGATCATAGACAGGTCCCATTATTCTATCTTCAAGAATACTGATACTGAAATACCAGCCCGTAGAAGGGATAGGCGTTGCTGTAACCCATCGTTTGTAATTGCGACTCCATACTCTGAAATTAATTGATTGACCAAGAAGAGTAACTCTACTGACCGCTTCTTTTAAAATACCGCACGGTTCATCTTTACCAGAATCACTGACTGGCGTTGTAAAGAACTCTGTAAATTTAAGATAGTCCTGACCTGAAATATTAATTTTACTATGAGCCCAACAAGGTGCGACATGTATAAATTCATCCAGCTCCCTGACTTTTGGAAAAGTAATTCCATTCGCGTAGATCAACACCCCGTTTCGATCAAGTAATACCAACCGGGTTTTTTCATCCTTCCACTGTAAAGGCTCTATTAACCTTGAGCCATCAACGTCTATTCTTAAAATAAAACGCTCATTATCAAGATCCAAAGGGTAAAGAAGACTGCTTCTGAACGTCTTTTCATCTTTACTCTCTTTTGAAGTAAACCAGCTTGCCGCTTTATTTCTGGAGGTCAAAATAGAAATTAAAACACTTTCATCTATATCAGATATTATCTCCTTCTCCTGACTAAGCAGTGGCACATCAGCATACTTTTTCCAGTATTTATCCAGACTTTGATCTGCCCTACTAATGATACCTGCACCAATGACCAATGCGTGATTAAAGATAAACGACGTCAGAACTTCACTATTCACTTCCTGATGAACCAAAGAACTTTGATGCTCCAGACTGGCTGCAAGAGCTGCGGTACCCGCAGCCAACTCCTTTATATTGCCATCAATCACTGAAGCAAAATGCAAACTTTGCTCAAGATGGTGCCGGCTGATTTCATAAGAGGCTTCACGAAAACTGAAGTACAAAAAGATTACTGTTACCAGGCAGTAAAAAAATACTGCAGGCAGCAAAGTAAAAAGCGTGATTTTTTGCCTGATTGATGTTGACATATTTTCTGAATACTTCAGACACAGCCCTTTAAATACCCGTGTCTAGCCAGACGTATAATTGAATTAACCCAGATTCTTCAGAAAAACTGACACAGTCAGTTTGGATTCTAAATTATCTTAATTTCAAGGTTTTTTAATATTAGCTCAGACTACCAGGGACTATGCGTTGTTTTTTTTATCTGCCCGAAATAAGAGCCCATTATGATTGGCAAGACCCATAATGCCTCCTCACCAGCATCAAGAACATTAAGCTCAAACGAAGTAGCATCTCTTTTTCTTCCCATACCTCCGTTGTTTCGAATGTCTTTATTTCTTATGACAGGTGATAGCTCATTATCATCATCCTGGTTGTTTGGCTGAAACTCATCTTCGTTTTGAACGGACTGTGTATGACTTGTATCACCGTCCTCAGCAGCTCCCTCTCCAGCATCAGGAGGCGTCTGCCCACCAAATCCAACCTCCTGTGAATTGGGTAATACTTCAAATGGTGCGAAGTGACCTGAATCACCTGGAGGCAAAAAATCACCCATCACTGCCTGAGAGTCGGGTAAAGAGTGTTGAGCAAGATCGAAGTCTTCAGAAGGCTCAGAAGTCATAAGCCACCAGTTTTCCACAGCCTGCTCACCTGCAGGAGCTAAAAAACTGGCAACCGGTGTCGCTGGTGTATCGACAAAAAAGGCAATTCCATTTTGCTGGCTGGTTTGCTGAACAATCTCCTCAACATTTACACCGTACAGAAACTGCTTTCTAACTTCATAAAGATGCTTACCCTTCCGACCATAAGTCCAGATCGCAAACCTTGGGCTATCCAACGTTGAATCTATAGCAGGCAACACAATATTGATGAACTGGATCTTTCTGTTCCTGAACCTGTTTGTCTGATGCAGATAGTCCAGAAAAGCGATCATCAATTGTTGAACCGATAGCATACTGCCTGAAGGTACATCGACACACCGGTGTACCAAGTTTTTTGGTAGCCTGCTTAAAATAGCTGCCTCCACATTCCGCCAGGGAAGATCTCTGATATGTCCTGTATCCAGATAATTCGTAGCAGCAGTGATCACCCTTATAATCAACTCTTGAGCTGATGCGCAAGCGACCCCCGTTCTGATACGTCCACCAGCAATATAAACGGCGCTCATGCCCTGAAGCCGAAGGGAAGCCAGACTTTCTGGTTCAGATGGCTCGACCTTTATTCTTTTACTTGCCGGAACTTCACTCTCGGCTTCAGCCTCTTCAGCCAGCTCAATATTGCTCCAGTTACCTGCAGTAGCTGGCTGATCGTTACCTACTCGTCGACTTGACAGCAACAAAACATTCGGTCTTCTCGCCAGGTCACGTATGGATTCATAGTTCTTTAAATGACTGATTGAAACTGTTTTACCGCTAAAGGTATATCTGACGGCTGCAGGCTGAAGTCTACGGTCAGGATAGACAAGAATAACGTCAAAGTTAATACGCAGGTGCTCTGCCAATGACCTCAAAAATACAGGAACAGGATCACTGGCAAGCCTCATACCTTTTGTGGAAGAGTCGTCCAGGAAAGATAATAAATCTTCTGACAGGTCATTTTTTGAAAGCCAGTTTTTTATAGCAGAGATAAGAGCCTGAGTTAGTGTTCCCTCCCTTACCCCATCAGCAATAAAGCGAATATTCAGTGAGTATTGAAAAAAAAGTGTCTGTTCATGATCACTGAGAATACTACGATCAACACCTTTTGAAGAATTCCCTGCATTTATTGGTTGTTTTTTCCTGCTTAACCTCTCGGTAATCTGTGTTCCTAACTCCTCCACAATAGAGGACTGTATACGAATATTACTGTCCGGTATATTGCCCGCCTGATAGTGCAAGGCGCCTAATAGCGTTTCTCTATCCGTATCTTCAGCGGCTTCTACCATCCCCCTTAGCGCACTCAAATAAGTAGAATAACTTTCATGACTAAACGGCCATGGGCACGCAGATTGCAGTCTTTGAAGCTCCTCCTCCGGGTCAAAAACTCTGGAATACAGGGACTGGATCCGATGATGTCTCCTGCAGGCCTCTGCATACCAGCATGACATTCTTGCCCTCGGGTTTTGCATCAACTCCAACAAACGAGCAGCGGGAGAACGACAAATACTTGCCTGCTCTGCTCTGCAGCGGTCAAAAGCAGCAACTTCTTCCAGTTCTCTGATAGCCACCCGAATATGCGGCAGACCATTCACTCTTTCCAGTGCGTAGTCATACACTTCCTGCATAATCTCAGCCAAAGAGGCAGTCACCTCATCCACGAGCCTGCCTTCATCATTTTTTAGCTTTATGATTTGATACTTCTGCCACTCCCGCCACAACATAGTCAGAAAAAATGTATGGGTCATTAACGGATTACTGCACATTGAACGAAAAAGCTCAGCTCGCCCAGGCATTTCCATGTCTACGACAAACTGATTTGCTCGTAAAAAATCACCTGTTACCATCATAAAGAAGGGCGAAAAGTCTGCGGAAAAGAGGCCTTCATCAAGCTGACAAAAATTCGGAAAATTAGGGTCAATCGCTATTGTAAAAGCGCTTTCACTTTCATTATTTTCAAGAGCCTGAGTTGCGTTATAGGAATCACATTTCTGCAGCATTTCAAGCATCTGGTCAATGAGCTTTTTCTTCTCATCAAGAGTCACTTGAGAATCAGTCAAGATGCTATCCGCAAACTGGCTTGAGTCATATCTTCGCTGTAGCGCATAGATCGCATACATTCTTGTCGTCTTGTTTCTGACATAGGTATACCTGATTGGAGCAACAGGAATACCCACCAGTTTCAGAATCAATATATGAGCCATTGCAGCTATGATGACCTGCTTGGCTTGAGCCAGAGAATCACAGGTCATCAGAGTTCTTTTAATAGCAAGTGAGCGCAAAAAGTAAGCGGAACAAGTCACCTGGGAGGAAATACCTGAACCCAGCTCGACATCTACCCACTCACTGTCTGCTGCGCTATCCGGAAAATACCCCTGCTCAAAATCATCCAGGAATTGGCTTACAGTCTCCTGATCGGTGCATTGCCATGCTATAGCTGGATATTCACTGTCGATATCGATCAATTCTTCCAAGCCACTTAGAGAAGCCATACCGACTTTGATTTCGAATTCGAGAGGGTATGGCAGACCATCCGAGGGAACTGGAATAGAGATAAAAAGAGCTTCGCCATCTCTGCCCGTTTTAAAGCGAGTGGAAGAAGCTAGAGATTTTCTGATCTTCAGATAAATGTCTGGCAGATTACGGTGCGCCGGAGTCATTTCAAGAAACCCCATCCTCAACCCCCTTTTCGAGGAATCTACTCCTTCTCCTGCCAGATACTGATAGCCCGTCACCACTCCTGAGCCTGCATGACCACCAGCGCCTGCATTCCCTGAAGAAGGGCCTGGAAAGGGTGAAGCAGAGCTCCAGCCTCCATGCAAAGGAGATTGAGCCGGCGTGTCCATGGCCCCTCCGGAGTTGTCCGGATCAAAAGAAACCAACAACCCGGAAATAACACCTCCCGAAAGCTCGGATGGGTTGGTAATTACAACTCTATAGGGCTTACCCGGTTTTACTGCGTGCTGATCACGACTTAAGCTGGAAACGAAATCTCTAAAACCCTGATCTCCACTTAATTTCAGTAGCCCTCTATAGAGCTGCTCTATTTTTTTCAAATTTCCAGCTGAGCTGTTGGCGCTGAACAAAAGCACTAGCAGTCCAAAACAGAGTGCTCTGATTATGCTGGAGAGTGAAGACTTTATACGACGATGTTTCATCCAGAAGTCCATGAGCCATTGCAAGCCCTGACACAGATACGCATTGGTATCAGTTGGACACTGAAGATAGTTGATAAGTGAGGGACTGTGTAGATAATGAAAAATGCGAAAGACGGGTAACAACTGAAAAGGCTGGCTCAATGCACTTATAATAAGTGAATATAAGCTCTAATTATTAATGTCTGGTCGCCATTGACCAGACACAGACAGGAAAATGACGACCGCTAAATAAACGTTTTTACTTCCGAAGACTACTCTTCATAATCCAAACCGAAGTGCAGGTATGCATGCCTGGTAACCACCCTTCCTCTTGGCGTTCTCATCATGTAACCCTGCTGAATCAAATAGGGTTCCAGTACATCTTCAATAGTATCTCGCTCTTCACTGATCGCCGCTGCAAGACTATCAACACCCACCGGACCGCCATCAAATTTTTCGATCATAGCTAGCAGAAGCCGCCTGTCCATATGATCGAAACCACAGGCATCAACATCCAGCATATCCAGAGCGGTATCAGCTATTTCTTTACTGATCAGACCGTCGCCTTTCACTTCCGCGTAGTCACGAACACGTCTGAGCAAACGATTGGCAATACGCGGTGTACCTCGAGAGCGACGGGCGATTTCTATCGCACCCTCCTCTTCAATACCAACACTAAGAATACTGGCAGAACGGCTAACGATATGCGTCAGATCCTTAATGTTGTAGAACTCCAGTCTCTGAACGATACCAAAACGATCTCTCAGGGGAGAGGTCAGCAAACCGGCTCGTGTGGTTGCACCAATCAGAGTAAATGGAGGCAGGTCCAGCTTGATGGATCGGGCTGCAGGGCCTTCACCAATCATAATATCCAGCTGGTAGTCTTCCATGGCTGGATAAAGCACTTCTTCAACCACCGGACTCAAACGATGAATCTCATCAATAAAAAGAATATCGTTAGGCTCAAGATTGGTCAGAAGTGCAGCCAGATCACCGGCTTTTTCCAACACAGGACCCGACGTTGAGCGTATATTACTGCCCATTTCGTTGGCCAGAATATGAGACAGTGTTGTTTTACCCAATCCCGGCGGGCCAAAAATAAGAGTGTGATCCAGAGCATCGCCACGCTTACGGGCAGCCTGAATAAATATTTCCATTTGCTCCCGGACTTTTGGCTGCCCGGTATAATCTTCCAGATTAATTGGACGAATAGCCCGATCCTGCACCTCATCAACGGGGCGCTCAGAGGAAGATATCAATCGATCTGCTTCTATCATGTCAAAGCCTTGTAGTAATACATCAAGGTTACCATTTAGCTATCCATAGTAAAATCAGGTGCACCTTACTAGCTCTACCTGTCTGGCAGGCGTTCAAGCACATTCATTGCGTCTGAAAGTGACATTCTCTTTGAGGGCTCTGGTTGTAATAGTGAACTCAGCAGCTGCACAACTTGCTCGCCAAGAACTCCTCCATGTTTTGCCAGATAGCTTTCAATAACCTGCTGATACTGGATATCACCAACCGGCTTGTAGTTCTTTTTACTGCCCTTTTGATCTTTATCATCCAAAGCAGGCTTATCAGAAACCGCTTTCATCACGTGCTGTTTTCTAAATACCCGCTCGCCAGTCAGCAGTTCAGCCAGTGTTATGCCAAGCGACCAGCTCATGCATTTTGAGGCATCCAGATCTGATGTTTTTTGTTTGGCGAGATAATTCCCCCAAAGCTCTGGGGAACTGTAGACAGAAGTTGTCGAGAAGCCTGTTCCGGGCTTTTTCAAATTGATGGCGGTTCCAGGCTCAAATTTCACAGCACCACCGAAATCCGCCAGCAGTAATTTTCTATTTTTGACCAGAATATTATCTGGCTTGATATCCAACCAGGCCACTCCCTGACCATTCAGATAATTAAGAGCATCCGTCAGTTGTCGGGCGTATTTAAGAGCCTCAGCTCTATTCAGTTTTCCAACGGCATCACGTAATGAGCTATCCGCCTTGTCCATTTGCAAGCCAGCCACTGCATTCATATCAACCTCGTCAACCATGACAAAACCGGGCTCGGTTTCCTCATCCTCACTAATAGCGACAGTGGGCTCTGAAGGATCTATTTCATCAACTTTAAGGATATTGGGGTGATTTAACTCTTTCAGGATTCGATATTCATCATCCAGTTCTTTACTTTTCTTTCCCTCCTTCAAGGTTTTACGAGCCTTGGTTCCTTCCGAAGTATCAACTTCCCTGACCTCGCCACTGCCCCCTTTACCCAGAAGTTTCTTTAAGCTTATAAGTCTGGGGGATCGACCTTGATAAACCTCCATATCCTCGGGAGTAGCCTCAAGCGTTGAGTCTGGCTGGTCAGTATGAGGAGCTGTTCCTGGTGGTTTCACAGATACTTTTTCCGGTCGGCGGAAGAAAATGTTTTTTTCCACCCTGATAGCGCCATCGCTGTTACGAGTAAACCTGCCAATCAGGTGTGTCCGAAAGAACGCTAGGGGTTTCACGATAAAATAGCGATAGAGTGCTGAACGCTGCACCCGCTGCTTGATTCGTGAGCGTAGAGATGTGTTTACCGGCCCATTAGAGGGAGGAAGGGTAACTGGCATATCAGGGCCACTGAAGACTCTTTCCATAGTCATCGGTAACCCTGCACAAGAAATAAGCCGCCAGCGTCAGATCATGCTCTTTAGTGCCTGACGAATCAGTTCTTCACTGGTCATACCATCTTTATAAAGTTTACTGATGACTTTGCTCGCTTCCTGCGGCTTATAACCAAGAGTTACCAGTGCAGAGCTGGCTTCCTGTTCGATATCGCGGGCTGCTGCAGCCATTTCACCACCGGCAATCAGTGGTTTACCATCCAGCAGCGGGGCTGACTGCCACTTATCCAGCTTATCTTTCATTTCAACAATAAGACGTTCAGCGGTTTTCTTACCAACACCCGGCAACTTCACCAACGTGGCACTGTCCCCTTCCTGAACACAGCGAACAAACGCTTCTGCCTCAATACCTGAAAGCAGCGTCAACCCCAGCTTGGGGCCTACACCGTTAACCTTGATCAGGGTTCGAAACAGCTCTCGTTCATCCTTACTGCTGAAGCCATAAAGCAGCTGGGCATCTTCCCTGACCACAAAATGGGTATAGAGCATCACTTCAACACCCGACTCTGGCAGCTTGTAGAACACCGACATAGGCGCTTCCACTTCATAGCCCACACCATTGGTTTCCACCATCAGGTGAGGAGGCTGTTTCTCAACCAGAACGCCTCGAATTCTTCCAATCATATCCTTTCCCGAATCTTTCAAAGCCCTGACCAGACGGTCAGAAGCACTGACATAACAACGTTAGTCTTGAACCAACTAACCCCGCCTGCTCTCTAAGAATCAAACAATAAGCGAGCGAAGTCCGCATGAAAAAACTGAAACCCTTTCTGGAGTGCCTCTGGCAGCTGCTTCCCGAAGCAGGACTGGCCAGTGAATACCACCCGGCCATTGAAGGCGGAGCTATTCCCATTCCCTTTATTCAAGCCCAGAAGTTATTGCTGACAGCTCTGGAAGAACCTGCTCATCAAGGTAAACCTCTGCTCGAAAAGCCTAAACGAAGTTTTACCAGCTATATGCAGGGTTATTCCAGTATTCCTCTCAGAGACAGGGCTATGGTTGCACTTCGCAGTGCTCACCTGTGTCAGGCAAGACATCTGCTGCCTGAGATTTCCCTCTGCGCTACGGATACCGGAATGCGCGACAGTGATATCCAGATGATTTCTGACGGTAATCAGGCTCCCGGCTGGAATCGCCATGAGCGACTGCTACTGATTGCTACCGATTGCCTTCATCATAAGCACAGTATTGCTCCGGGCATCTGGCGCCAGTTGCGCAAAAACTACTCGTCACAACAACTGTTGGACCTGGTACTTTGCACAGCGGCCTTTCATCTCTGTACTTATCCTTTCTAGGACTATACGCCACCGACTTTAAAGGTGGCATTTAGCGACTGGTCAGACGCCTTCTTCGAGTGCCCGTAGCCCCAGCCATTCGAACCAGACTGGCACGGGTGTGGGAGTGACAAAGCGCCACGGCCAGAGCATCTGCGGCATCAGCCTGAGGTGTATCGCTGAGGTTCAAAATGGATTTCACCATATGCTGAACCTGCGTTTTATCCGCAGAACCTTTGCCTACTACGGCCTGTTTAACCTGACGGGCTGAATATTCAGAGACTTCCACACCCTGATTAACCGCTGCGACTATGGCCGCCGCCCTTGCCTGCCCAAGCTTCAGAGCCGAATCAGCATTACGAGACATAAACACCTGCTCAATCCCTACGGATTGCGGGCTGTAATGTTCGATAATGGTGTTGATACCTTCATAAATCTGATGAAGCTTTTCAGGCAGCGGCGCATCCTTAATACGAATGCAACCAGAAGCAACGTAATGTAATTTATTGCCAACCTCTTCGATCAATCCGTAACCGGTAATCCTTGAGCCTGGATCTATGCCCATCAATATGGCCATTCAGTCGTCTTTCTCTGTCTGTAAAAATAAGTACTGAAAACAGAATACTGTACATTTATACAGAATTCTAGCCTGCACGAAGCGCCATAGAGGGACACACACGGCAACAATTCACGAACACGGGATTACCAAACTGGCCTGTGAGATACAGGTGCCGAGACTTAAGATGAAGCAGCAGAGGATCTGGAAATGGTTATGCGAGATACATACAGAACAATACTATTGATTACCGGGCTGATCACCCTGCTGTTTATGCTATTGATTGGCTTTAACGTGTGGGCTTACAGCCCTTGAGGCCTGCAACAAAGAGATTATTTCCTCTGTTCTTCCACCCCCTCCATGACACCCGCATGAGTCGAAAAATTGAACCTTTCTCATCAGTCGCTATCAAACAGAATTAATATGACTTAATCAGACAGGTCAACAGTGCTTAGAATAATACTAACATCAGCCGCAATTGCTCTGGCCAGCTTCAATATTCACGCATCCGACAAACTTCAGGAAAAACTTCTACAGCACACTCTGGCAGATGATCCTATCCGCACAGTAGTTCACCAACATCACCTTGCAGATGAAGCTCAATTGCTTGTTAATGCCGCTCGACGTGGTTTATGGGAGCACCCTCTGTTTAATACTGAGGTCAGTTTTAATCTGGTTTTGTATGCTTACCAAAACGAGTTGATCGATCGCCACGAATTCCTGGAAATACAGGACTGGCTGCACATTAAAAGTGATTTCAAAACAGCCAGCAGCCACTTTACATCAGCCCCTCAAACAGTTCCCACTCTGAAGATCACACGCTATCGTCCTGACCAGCTCGAACAGTCTGAAGAATATCAGAAAATAAAAAGTCACTTACCCAAAGAGTTTCAAGTCAAAGGAAGGGGACCATTCAGCAAGAAACTTGGGCACTGGCTGACATTTGTCACGCTGGATGATTCTTACAAAGATTTCTTCGCTGATTTAAAAAGCTCAATTAAGCAGTGCGCTGAAAGTGTAACGTCTCAGAAGTGTGTTGAAAAAAAGTCCGGCTTTGAAGGTTACAAAATTCTCTACTTCTTTGGAGTAATGAGTCTTGCTTTGCCTGAACTCCACTTCTATCACGACAATATCCTGGTGTTCGGTTCTATTAACCGCTTCCTTGAAAAACTGCCAAACCTGACATCAAAGCCTGACTTTCTTCCGGTTTATGGCTCTATGGACTGGGATGCTCTGATTCAACACAGGCTGAACGGAGACAATGCAGGCAGCATTTACCACCCTGAGTGCACATCCAACTTCTTCACCCCCCATCAGACATACCCTGGCACTGCACTTACCCTAAGGCATGACCTGTTTCATACCAAAGTAATCAATACGATACCTCTGAACCAAAGAAAGGCATTCCATATATTACATAAGATACAAGCTAGTGCAGGAGCTCAAGCTCTCAAAGTGATAAACAACCAATCAGAACAACTATTACCACTTTCAGACCAAGATGTATTAGAAGATCGAAACGAACTGACACGCTATAAGAGCAAGCTGATTTACGAGCTCGAGCAAACTCCTTTTGGTGATATGGGCTACAGCTACGACCTCTGCGACAGAGCCTTTCCAGATGTAGGGCTGGCTGAGCAAATAATAATGTCCTTTGATGCAGTTACAGATGATTCTGCCGTGCAAGATTCACCGCCATTCATTCAATCATACTTAAAAGACATTCTGTCAGCTCTGCAGGATAAGCAAGCGCTACTGCAAGAATATAATGTGAATGTTCAGGAAGTAATCAATGTCATTCAGCACCGATTTTACAAGCAGCATTGGGCCACACCTGCATTAACGGATTATGACGCATGCACTGAAAAAGAATATTGGAAAAAGAAAGTATATAACAACCAATAAATATGTAGCCCAATGCATTGAGCTACATATTTATCAGCCAGGTATCAGCCCAGCTGAGCCATCACCTCTTCAGAAATCTCTGAATTGGTGTAAACATTCTGAACATCGTCCAGGTCTTCCAGACGGTCAACCAGCTTCAGAATTTTTTCAGCGCCTGAAGCATCCAGTTCAGTCGTGTTTTCAGCGATCATGGCAACTTCGCCGCCTGCCGCTGTAAAACCAGCCGTTTCAAGAGCGTCTTTCACTGCCATGAACTCGGTCCAGTCGGTTACGACTTCTGCCGAACCATCGTCGTGCATAACGATATCTTCAGCGCCTGCTTCCAGAGCCGCTTCCATCAGCGTATCTTCATCCAGACCCGGCTCGAAGAAAACCTGCCCTTTGCGTTCAAACATATAGGCAACAGAACCGTCGGTTCCAAGATTGCCACCATGCTTGGAGAAGGCGTGACGCACTTCAGCAACCGTACGATTTCGATTGTCTGTCAGGCATTCAACCAGCACAGCAATACCACCCACACCGTAACCTTCGTAGGTGATTTCTTCCATGTTGGAATCATCATCACCACCGGCACCACGGGCGATAGCACGATTGATGGTGTCGCGGGTCATGTTGGCACCCAGCGCCTTATCAACCACTGCTCGCAGCTTGGGGTTATCTTCGATGTTACCGCCGCCCTGCTTTGCAGCAACGACCAGCTCACGAATGACTTTGGTAAAAATCTTGCCTCGCTTAGCGTCCTGAGCCGCTTTGCGATGCTTGATATTGGCCCATTTACTATGACCTGCCATAGGAAATATCCCCTATCTCAAAACAAAACCGACCGTAAAAAAGCATTGAAGACATACTGTTTTCAACAATCTCTAAACGGCCGGTATAAATATCAATTACTTACCGCCACTGTATGCTGACGATCACACTGGAGCATGATCATCAGCTTTCCAAACCCGTTAGTGACTGGTAGCAGAAGCTGGGTCGCGACGAATACGGATGTTCAGATCGCGCAGCTGGTTACCGTCCACTTCACCCGGAGCCTGAGTCAGCAGACAAGCCGCAGACTGGGTTTTAGGGAAGGCGATAACGTCACGGATGTTGTCGGTGCCACACAGCAGCATAACCAGACGATCCAGACCAAACGCCAGACCACCGTGAGGAGGTGCACCGTACTGCAGTGCGTCGAGCAGGAAGCCGAACTTCTCACGCTGTTCTTCTTCGCCAATGCTCAACAGACGGAATACGGTCTGTTGCATTTCCTGACGGTGAATACGAACGGAACCACCACCGACTTCATAGCCATTGATAACCATGTCGTAAGCACGGGACAGTGCGGTAACAGGGTTGTTTTCCAGCTCTTCCGGAGAGCAGGAAGGTGCGGTGAACGGGTGGTGCAGTGCTGTCAGCTTGCCGTCGTCTGTTTCTTCAAACATCGGGAAGTCAACAATCCACAGTGGTGCCCACTCTTTGGTGTACAGGTTCAGATCAGCACCGATCTTGCAACGCAGAGCACCCAGAGCTTCATTTACAACCTTCTCTCTGTCTGCACCGAAGAAGACGATGTCGCCGTTTTCAGCACCCAGACGTTCCATGATCTGCATGGCAACGTCGTCACCCAGGAACTTGATGATCGGGGACTGCAGGCCGTTAGCGCCGTTTTCCAGTTCGTTTACCTTGATCCAGGCCAGACCTTTGGCACCGTAGATGCTGACAAACTTGGTGTAGTCGTCAATCTGCTTACGGGACAGCTGAGCACCACCGGTTACTTTCAGAGCAGCAACACGGCCTTTTGGATCTTCCGCAGGACCTTTGAAGACCTTGAATTCAACGCTGGCCATCAGGTCAGCGACGTCGACCAGTTCCAGCGGAATACGCAGGTCAGGTTTGTCGGAACCGTAACGGTTCATGGCATCAGCGTAAGTCATGTGAGGGAACTCACCGAACTCAACACCCTTGGTCTTGCTGAATACGTGTCTTACCAGCTCTTCAGTGGTACCCATGATCTGCGCTTCATCCATAAAGGATGTTTCGATATCGATCTGGGTGAATTCAGGCTGACGGTCTGCACGCAGGTCTTCGTCACGGAAACACTTGACGATCTGATAGTAACGGTCAAAACCGGACACCATCAGCATCTGCTTGAACAGCTGCGGAGACTGAGGCAGAGCGAAGAACTTGCCTTCATGGGTACGGGAAGGAACCAGATAGTCACGGGCGCCTTCTGGCGTCGCACGAGTCAGAACCGGAGTTTCAACGTCCAGGAAGCCACGCGCGTCCATGAAAGCACGAACAGCACTGGTCACCTTGGAGCGCAGAATCATCTTTTCCTGCATTTCCGGACGACGCAGGTCGATCACACGGCTCTTCAGACGAACGTCTTCACCGACGTCGGTGTAACCTTCGATCTGGAACGGAGGTGTCTGGGCTTCGTTCAGCACTTCAACGTGCTTGGCCAGCATCTCGATCTCACCCGTGCTCATATTGGCATTGGTGGTGCCTTCCGGACGCGGACGTACGAAACCGGTGATCTTCAGCACGTATTCACTACGGGCTTTGTCAGCCAGAGCAAAGGCTTCTTCAGTGTCAGGGTCAATAACTACCTGGGTGATACCTTCACGGTCACGCATATCCAGGAAGATGACTCCACCATGGTCGCGGCGGCGGTGTACCCATCCACACAGGGTAACCTCCTGCCCATCATGGGAGAGATTCAGTTCGCCGCAATAATGGCTGCGCATAACATACCTCAAAACAGGGACTATTCAGATTGGATACAAAACGATGAATTAACGTACTGTATCTGACATAAATTCAATATTTCGCCAATAGCTCTTTATCAAAAGCCTCGTGGCTCAATCAAAAGCCTGGCGGCTCACACACTCAGTCGCTACTGGAACTCGACGCGGCAGGAGCCTGGCTATCGCTGGAAGACAGGTTCTTTTTCTTGCCGCCTTTGAAATCAGTTTCGTACCAGCCGCCACCTTTCAGGCGAAAAGCCGGAGCACTCAGGAGTTTCTTCAGCTCAGGTTCACCACAGCTTTCACAATCGGTCAGCGGTGCATCACTGAACTTCTGGATGGCTTCTTTAGCTTCGCCACAACTTCCACACTGATACTCGTAAATTGGCATTGACCCGCTCTACCCTTCGTTTGCCACTATCAAAACCGGAGGATTATACCTGAAAGCAGGGAAAGCGGAAAACACCGCAGGGCAGTTACCGTAAAACTCGCAAGGTTTGAAGAGTAATAGAGAAAAGAAGGTCAGCCATTAACTGCTTCTGACTGATCTGGAGGCATTAAATAGGTTTTTTTTGACTGATGGCTGCAGCGGCATTCCGCTGTTCTTCCAAAGCACCTGCAACATCCAGGGGCACATCCTGCAACTCCTGCAGTATTTCTGCCAATGAATCATCAGCTGCCTGCTCTGACTCCGCTCCTTCAACCAGTATTTCTTCTTTCCGGCTTTGGGTTTCAGCACCTTCATTCATTTTCGCTTCCAGCCAGAGACGTGCATAGATTTGAGGATTACTCGCGCCTTCGAGACTCAGATTATCGCCATACTGTTTTTCTGCTGCCGGGTTTACTACTCGCTCTAAAGCCTCTTCATCCTGAACAGTCGCTCTCAGAGCAATAGCGATACCATCAGCGGCACCTGAGTCAGGCGCTGACACCTCGGGATTATTCAGCTCTTCAATGATTTGAGCTAACAGCGCTTCGTCCTGACCAAACACCGCTCTCAGGGTTTCCTGATCAGACTCTGATAAAAAATCGGTGACCGATAAAGCGTCTTCCTGCAAATTATCTGCAACTTGCTGAGCATTACTGAGCTGATCACGGCCTATTCTTTCACCCTGTTCTTTTGCTTTAACCCGTTTCTTAGCGTTCTTTTCAGCCTCAATCTGCGATTGCTGATTCAGCTCTGCTACGGCATCTCGCAAATCTTCACCCGTTTCCATCGCTGCCGGATCAAAGCGTTGCTTTATTCTTTGCAGCAAGCCCTGAACATTGACGAAATCTTCAGTGACTGAAGTCAATATACGATTAAGACTTTTCAATGCTGCCTGATCGGCTGCATTCTCTGCTTCCATCGTGGCAATTTGCTGGTTGAGTGTTGTCACTTCGGAAGTCAGGTTGGCAATTTCATGATCCAGTAGCTGAATTCGCAGGGTCAACCGTGTGACTTCATCGGTATCACCGGCAGCCTGAGCATCATCACGATCCTGCTGAGCCGTGGTTCGTTCGGTTTGCTTATCACTGAGATTGGCAGTCTTTCCATCTCTGGTTGCTGATTCAGTGACAATGCTTTCAGTGCGAGTAACAATTTGGCCACGCAGTGGCAGTGCATCGTTAGCACTGATTAACCGCTGAATTTGCTGCGTACTTCTGGTACCAAAGTTCTGATCAACTGAAACCGCACCTGCTAATGCCTGAGTATCACTGATCATGCCTTTGATCATCAGCAGTAATGACTGAGTGTCATTAACATAGAGGTCATCAACATTGAAACGGCGGTTAAATTCATGAACAGAAGCTCTGAAGCCATCAAGCTTTGCTTCAAAAGCCCTTAGCAGCAAATCACTGCTTGTTGCATTGCTCGTACCTGGTGCCGCTGGCGTAACACTGCTTCCAGCATTGGATGTACCCGGTGTACTCGAGACAGAATTAGAACCACTGTACCCCTGACTGACTTGAGAGTTTGTCGTACTTGAGCTAACAGCGGTAGTTCCACCTGCGCCAGCACCTGAAGAAGACCCTGTGTTTGGATTCACACCACTTGTCATTGCTTTCCTCCAACGGCTTCGCCGGTCAGAAAATTCTGTAACTGGGCTGCAATGGCTCTTTCCTCTGTCCAGCCTTTTACTGACTTTAATGTTCTAGCCGCATCCCTGAGAGCCAACTCTGCTAGCCGTCTATTTTTCAGTTTGATAAAACATTCAACCATAGCCAGAGTCGCTCTTGGGTCGTGGCTATCGCATCGAGTAGCATGCTCTAAGGGTGCAATTGCGGCAGAGTCCTGATTCAGGTGACTGAGAGACAAGCCCATCGCCAAAAAGTAACGACTCTCTCTGTGATCCATAATGGCAAGGTATCTAAAAATAGTCAGAGCTTCTTTATAATGACCCGTTTCAAAATGGCCATATCCCTTCTGATAAATAGACTCTAAATGTTCGTCCGATATCGATCTAAGCTGCCTGACTGTTCCACCTTTTGATAGAAAAAGAGACCATAATTCGTTTGAATTCAGCCCCTTAGACTTATTTCCATCCTTATCAACCATTACATCATCCTTGAATCACTTATTCGCTTATTATATGCCTTCGTTCACCGTGAGCATTAATCAAGAAAAGATTAATTTTATCTCTGCTATTAATTATTTAACTTCTTATTCTTTTTTGTCATTTGCAAAATCTGGAATCACTGTTTTACTTCATCACTCCTATTGCCTAAACATAAACCACTAAGGACTGTATAAGAACAGGGCTCTGAAAACCAAATTCCAGACAATTGCTTTTTAAAGATTTTGTTTTTTAACAACTTTTTAAATAGAGACTGTCTGGCAGAGAAGCTTGTCTGGCAGTCCCGACTTAAGGAGTTGATTAATGAAACTTGCCGTGATTTCAGCGACAAGTGCTGCTGTACTTCTTTCATCTGTCTCGGTTTTCTCAAATGCCGATTCAAACGAAATACCAGCTGGACTGCCTACTGAGCATAACCTCAGTCTGAAACTGAAAAACTATTATCAGGATCGTCAGAAAAAGAATTTCGACCAGAAATTCTATACAGAAGCTGATGGCGAAAAACGTAAAATTAAAAACCAGAACAAAGAAAAAGCCTGGGGACAGGGAATCGAAGTCAATTTCGAATCCGGTTACTTCGGTAATGAAAGCGCTGCTATTGGTTTTGACTTCTCTCTTTACGGTGGCTTAAAGCTGATTGGTAAAGACAACCGTTCAGGCACCGGCATCCTTAAAGAAGACGAAGTTAACTTTGTTAAAGAAAAAGGTCTGTACAGTGCTAAAGCCGATCAAAGCAGCTTTGGCAAAATCGGTCTCGCGCACATCAAGGCGTTTGCTGGAGACAGCAATTACAACGTACTGGCTCGCGCAGGTCTGATTCAAATTAACAAACCTCTGCTGACCGGCGAATCAAAACTGATTCCTACTACTTTCCAGGGTGCCAGTGCTGAAGCGAAACTGGGTGAAGTCGATGTTTACGGTGCCTGGGCTAACAAGGTTTCCGTTCATAACAGTGACAAAATGGAAGAGTTCAGCAGCAGCAAGCCCGGTAAAGATGGCAGACATAAAGATGCTACCAAGATCGACAACATCTACACCGTTGGTGGTAGCTATCTGCATGAATCCGGTATTGGTGCAGGCTTTGATTATGCAGCCAGTACTAACTACCTGAAGATGTACCGTGCCAACCTGAATTACACCTTCCCGATTGATGAAGACACTACCCTCTTCCTCGAAGGTCAGTATTTCAAAGCTCAGGAAAATGGTGACGCATGGTACAGCAAAGGCGACAGTGGTTTTGACAAGGACGCCAAGATGTATGTCCTTAACGCCAAGCTGACTTACGACATGATCACTGCTGGTCTGACTTACAGCAAAGTCGACGCTAAAAGAGAAGGTGCTCTGGGTTTCTTTGACTACCAACTGGCCAGCGATTCCGGTCGTGATTTCAACGATGTTGATTATGCGACCAAGCGTCAGATTTCAGACTTTAACTACAACGGTGAAAAAGTACTGCAGGCTTCACTGGGCTACAACTTCGAAAAGCTTGGAGTTCCCGGTCTGAATGCCAGCTACAGCTACACCAGAGGTTCTGATATCAAGGCTTCAGGTATGAAAGGTTTTGATGGCAAGTATAAGGAAAGCGAACATAACCTTGCTGTTTCCTATGCATTCCAGCAAAAAGAACTGGAAGGTCTGAACGTTAGCCTGCAATACGCTCAACACAAAGCTGACAAAGAAATCAGCGAAATGAAGAACACTGATAAAAAAGGCTACTCTTTCGACAAAACCACCGACTTGCGTTTTATCGTTGACTACACCGTCAGTGTATTCTGATCCGACTATTCGCCTGAATAGTTGAAGTAACAGCAGGGAATCTGTGGCAAGGAAGCCATTTCACATATTAACTTTCTATCTCCCGTCTCTTGCATCCCATTTCTGTTTGTATAAGAATCATTGAAGCCCTATGGGGAGACTTCGCAGTACGTTGGCATTTTCAGTTGTATTGTAGGACGGAAGTCAGGGCAGAACACACACCTATCAGCAAGGAGCTGAACCATAATGAAAATCGCACAACTCAGCGCACTCAGCGCTGCAATCCTGCTCGCCACTTCGGCACAAGCCAACTCTTTTGTAGACGATTCCA
This sequence comes from Endozoicomonas sp. OPT23, assembly GCF_009653635.1. Classification (GTDB taxonomy): domain Bacteria; phylum Pseudomonadota; class Gammaproteobacteria; order Pseudomonadales; family Endozoicomonadaceae; genus Endozoicomonas_A. The sequence goes on from NZ_PPFD01000009.1 coordinate 208,451, forward strand.
GCCTGAATATTGAGCTGCGTAATTACTACAAGCACACCACTACTGATACTGGAGCTAAAGACTCTAATGACCAGTGGGCTCAAGGTATTCGTGTAGATTACTCTTCCGGCTATTTTGAAAATGTTGTTGGTGTTGATCTTGGCGCATACTACTCTCTGAAGCTGGGCGCTTCAGCTGACAGTGATGTCGGCCTGCTGATGAAAGATGGCGACAATGCTAAAAGCTACGGCAAAAACGCTTACTCCATCAAGTTCAATCTGGCTGACATGGGCGTACTGAAGTATGGCCGTATGTTCCTGAACCTGCCTCTGCTTAACGACTCTGACAGCCGTGTACTGCCAAGCCTGACTGAAGCTTTCTACGGCAACGTTTCTTACGAAGGTCTTACCGCTCATGCTGCATGGGCCAAGAAAGGTAACAGTAAAACTCAGTCTGGATTTGAAAACTACGGCACAGATGAAGAAAAAGAGCCCGTCAAAACTGTTGGCGCTGCCTACGACTTCGGAAATGGTATGACATTAGCAGCTGACTATGCGACTCAAGCTGATGCTGCCAAGAAGTACCTGATTGAAGCCACATTTGCTACCGAAATGGAAGGTACTACTCTCAACTTCGCAGCAAACTATGGCAAGGTTAGCGCGATTGGTGCAGCCAAAGATGCCCAAGGTACCGGTGATACTTCACAGAATGCATTCGGCGTGAAAGTTGGTGCCAACTTAGGCTCCGCATCACTCGGCTTAGCATACACCAAGGTCAAGGACACAACCTTGGGCTCATACGAAGACAGTTGGACAGGCGGTGAAGACAGTACTGGCCACTTTGGCTACAACGCCTCTCAAATTTCTGACTTTGATGCCAGAGGCCAGAAAGCCTGGGGCATAAAAGCTGGTTACGATTTCAGTGAAATGGTTCCTGGCTTGAATGCTTCTGCCAAGTATGTAAAAGGCAGCTATGAAGGCGGTGATGAGAATGAGTACAACATTGATGTGATGTACGCAGTTCCTCAGCTTGAAGGTCTGTCTGCTCGTTTAAGATACGCGAAAAACACTAACGATCAGGACAACGTTGCTGACGACAAGATAACTACTGACTCACGTGTAATCGTTCAGTACAAAGTTTCTGTATTCTAAAACCCTTTAGAATCGTTAACTCTATAAAGCCTCTGCTTCGGCAGGGGCTTTTTTGTGCCTTGCATATACTTCTATTACTTTTCTACAAACGTAAAAAAACCGGATAGCCTTTCGATTATCCGGCTGATTGAATATCAGGTTAAACCTGACAATTCAGTCTTAGAAAGTGTAACCAACCTTCACGTATACGTCTTGACGTTTCTTGTCGGTATCAGCTTTTTCTTTACCGAATTTAACGTCAGCAACAACGTAGGTGTTAGCACTCAGAGTGTACTCACCACTTACGTTGAAGAATGTGTCGTGCTTGGCTTTGTTGCTTGGATCGCTGTAACCAGCAGCCAGAGTCAGCTCACCGAAGGACTTGGCAGCAGAAACATAGTAGCCTTTAGTAGTTTCAGCGTCGTTGTTCTTCTTCTCAGTCCAGTAGTTAACACCTACTTTAGCAACACCCAGATCAGCATTACCGGTAACAGTAGTAGTCTTGAACTCGTTACGCTTCTTCTCGTGACCAACGTATACGTTTACAACACCTGCTTCGTAACCAACGTAACCGTTGTAGCCACGGTCGTTATTGTCAGCCGCCAGCTTGCTCTTTTCATTTTCGAAGTAAGAGATGCCGTATACTACGCCCTGAGTAGAACCCTGGAACTTAACAACGTTAAATTTGTCGCTAGCATCGTTAGCGCTCTTACCAAACTCAACAGTCAAGTCACCCTTTCCGTCAACCTTGTCCAGAGCAGTGTCGTTTTCAACACCGTAAGACAGAGTACCGAAACCGAAGTCATAACCGATCCATGCTTTGTCCAGGTCGGAAGTGATCTCGCGATCAAGACCCTTAACGGTACCGTCCAGCTCTTGGCCCCACTTGGCTTTCAGGTCAACTTCAACGTAACCAACGATGCCGCCATTCTTGTAGGAGTTCTTCAGAGTGAACTCGGTAGCACCAGTGTTAGCTGTGCCTTTTTCTGATTCGTAGTAACCACCAGCAGTAACTTCACCGCCGATGCTGAACTGGTCAGCGTTCAGAGGCTTGATGTCAGCAGAGGCAGTACCAGCGAAAGCAACAGCTGCGCACAGAGCGCTTTTAGCAAAAAAATTCATTATTGTGAACCTACTCCGAGTATGGTGTTCGATACGCTGCGTCTTTCTGTAAAAAACTTTAAGAAAGCTTTACAGCAGTATCCGTGTTATTCGTGCGGGATACGTTGTTACAAACAACTACATTGCAATGCTTAACCCCAATTCAGCACCGCCATCCCTATCACGGGAATCGATTCTTATACAGTATCAACCGAAATGCAATAGGTACTCTTGTCCAAGTAGTCAGTTAATATATGTATGCATTCAGTAAGTTAAGGATAATTTATTGACAATTTTTTATTTTGCTGACCAGTAAGTCATCTGTGCACCATTTATCAGACGCCTTCAAAATCAAGCCTGCCAGCCCATTTTTACTGCCTTTGATCATTAATATCGCCAGCATTTTGCAGGCAGATTCCTCACAAGCAGTTACTCTCAAATTTACTGTGGTTTTTTTGATCTAAAGCAGTTTTGGAAAACTCTAAATTTTTTCAGAGTCGCACAGATAAACCACTTGCTAAACAGTTGGAACCCATGATGTACCTAAAATCTGTTATGCATTACGTATGACAAGGAGAGCTCTCATGAAAAACATCAAGCATATTTTTTCCGCCGCCGTACTGTCTATTGCTGCTGCCAGTGCTCAAGCCGGAAGTTTGAGTTTGTACACTACAACCAACGACTTCAACGGTGTAACTGCCAGGGTTTATATGGATGGTCAGCCTGTTGATAACGCCAAAGTTCAGATGATGACAAACGGCGGAATGCTTAAAGCTGAAAAAATGACCAATGATCATGGTCGTGCTGATTTCAACTTTGTTGGTGGAATCAGTTCTGTCGTTATCAAGGCATCAGCCAACGGTGCTGAGAAGTCCCAGTGGGTAAAGATGGATCGCGATAATTAACCCATATTGGCACCGCGACACCCTATATATTGCAACCATAAAAAAACCCGGACTCACTGTCCGGGTTTTTCTTTTTAAGCTTTTTCTTCGTTAAGCAATCAGAAGATAGCTTTGGTGTACTTCAGATAGAAACGGTTAGAACGGTCACGGGATTTGATATTATCATCCTCTTTGCCTGACTTGGCAGTACCTTCATAGTTGTCCTGAGCGTGCAACCAGGCCAGAGACAAACCTTTCAGCTGACCATCGAACTTGTAGGAAACATAGCTGATGAAGTCACGGCCTTTATAGTCAGTATAATTCTTGGCATCTTTACTGACTGCAAATGTCATGTCTGCACTCAAACCTGGAACGCCAACTCCGGCAAAATTATAACCTGTAGTCAGGATGTAAGTCTTTGAACCTTCTTTATTGTAATCGTTCCACTGTGAAGCTGAAGACGGATAAGAGCCGGCATTACCACGACCACCAACACCGTCATTCCAGTCACCGTCAGAAACCGTGTTATAACCAACACCTACGAACAGGTCACCTTTTTTCAAGGTAGCGTTAGTGTTGATAAAAGAAGACTTGTAATCACTACCAGCCAGCAGTGAGCCACCATCTTTAGCTTGTCCGTAACGAACGTCTGTTGCCAGCTTCAGGTCGCCGCCAAGGTCAAAGGTGTAGTCTGCTTTTACAAAATTTTTCTTCAGGTAGTCTTTAACGATCAGGTGTTCGCCTGTCAGACCTACGCCAGCGATCTTGTAGTTAGCACCAACCAGTACGACATTGGTTTTCTTACCATCAATTTCCAGGTCTCGCTGAAAAGCAGACTGGTTACGGTTACTGGCACCGGTAATTCTTGCGCCGTAGACTTTCAGGTCTTTATATTCCGCAGACAGGTCTGCACCATAGGAGCTTGCAGCCAGGATACGGGAGCCCGAGTTACCGTACAGCTCATAGCCACGCTTCTTCACACCGTATTCAGCTTTAACGTCGACATCACCAAAGCTGTGCTTGCCTTTCAGGTAAGCCTGTTGAAAGCCGGAGATTGCATTGCCGTTTGAGCCCAGGTTAGTGATGGACGGGCCTTTTACATCAATTTTGTTTGCAACACCAAAGGTCAAAACAGCACCGATCGAGTCATTTATATAACCGGTATCGAAATCAGCTACCAGAGCCTGAACCCATGAGTCACGATAGTACTCAGGCTTACCTTTTTCTGCATCAACCTTGTTCTTCTGCTTCCAGTAATAGTTTTTATAGGTCAGCTCGAGGCTTGGATCAAAAGAAGATGTTTCAGCTTGTGCTGAAGCAGCAAATACACTGGTCGCAACTGCTGCACAAAGTGCGCTCTTGGCAAATAATTTCATTTTTCTACTACTCCAAAATAGTGCTGTTCCATGTTGAGTGATTCTTCTCAACCGCGTCATTGGCATTTACACCAGACACATCGTCAACAAGCACGATTCACACGATGCCAAACCCCAATCTGGCATCACCCCCTCTATGCGATAGACCGCATATTAATGAGTAGTTACCGCAAATGAAATAAATACATTAAGTAAAATAAGTGTAATTTTTCCTTACAATTCAATAACTTATTATATTAATGATTAATAATTGATCGGCCACAGACTTACTGGCACAAGGTCTTAAAACAAAAAAAGAGAGACTAAAAAGCCTCTCTTTTATAGGGTGGGATTTTTGAGAAAAAAATTAGGAGGTTGCGAATTCCTTCAGTTTTTTCAGAGGCCTGACCTTTACCTGAGTACTGGCAGGCTTGGCGGGCACATCCATAAGTTCACCGGGCTTGAATGGATTCGGAACACCCTTCCTGGCTTTGGTTGCCGGTTTTTTACGGGTGACGATTTTTAACAGACCGGGGAGAGTGAATTCACCACACCCTCTTTTTTTAAGGTGACGTTCAACCAGTTCGCTGAGTTCGTCCATTACAGCCCCGACTTCTTTCCGGGTCAGCCCTGTGTTTTCGGAGATTTCCGAAACGATCTGGGTTTTGCTGTACTTATCCTTGATAGCTGCTGCTTTTTTAGCTGCCATGCTTAACGCTCCTGATGGTTATCCCTGTAGTATTTACTTCCGCGGTTGCGAATGCGATCTGCCACTACACCAGGCGGATTTAATGCTTCACAGGAGGCGAGCCCGGTACAACCGAACATCTACTTCCCTGACCTCACAGAGCCTGAAAAAACAGGCTTTTGAAACATCTGAAATCACTATAACAAGTGTATTTTTCCTATGCGAGCATTTTTTGAGCAATTACTGCATTTGCTGCAGCCCTTTATTTACAAGGCATAGATAGGATTTGAGATAGTTGCGCTATAGAGTTACATTAGCGAATATATGGTGTTGGATTTCACTGTATGAGGAACATTACTCCCAATAACCTGTCACACAGTTGAGACTTTTATTTATTCAGCTGTGCCGTTTGTTTAATTGGTACATGGGTACAATGAACTTCCGATGTTCTGTGCGAGGATGGCCGGTATTTTTTCTTCGGCCTGCCAGCCTGTTTTTCACTAAATGATAACAACCAAAAGGACACTGTACTTGAAACATCTTAAATTACTTCACACGTTGACAGGGCTTCTGTCACTGGCCGCCCTGGCTGTTGAAGGGTCAATTCTGACTGTTTTCACTGGCGAAGCTGTTGCCATTTCAGCACACTCTATGCTGTTGCTGACGGCCGCGCTGGTCAACCTGCTGCTGGGCAGTTATCTGAGCCTTTACCACTGCAACAAAGCCTACCTGCAAACGACAGGCAGCATTCTGCTAATCGCTGCTCCAGTACTCAGTGCCACCGTCGCTTTTGGTCAGCAACTCGAACTGGGAATGGACCTGAATCAGCTGACCGTTATTTTGCTGGTTGCAGGCTCTCTGCTCCATGCGCTTTCCGGGCTTGGTGGTAGCAGCTATAGCGGCGAGCAGTATGACGACTACTCCGACTCTGGCCGTGAAACAGGTACCGTTAAATGGTTCAACGTATCCAAAGGCTTCGGCTTTATTACCCGTGATAGCGGTGACGACGTGTTCGTTCATTACCGTGCCATTCGCGGCGAAGGTCATCGCACCCTGTCTGAAGGGCAGCGTGTCGAGTTTGTCGTTGTTGATAAAGATAAAGGTCTTCAGGCTGAAGATGTTATTGCCGCAGCACGTGGCCGATAATGTAGAGCGTTAATCAGTCGTTACAAAAACGGGACATGCATTTTTGCAGTCCCGTTTTTTTATCCGCCCGTTTTAAGTGCGTAGACGCACGTAATCGAATATTAAACGACTATATCCCCGCCGGTGGCGGGGATATAGCTTATAAATTCATATGTTCGGGTACTTAATAGTCGGCTCTTAATCACCAGAGCCTAATAATGAGGAGGCGGCGCTTCATCCTGTCCACCTTCCGGAGCCGTAGACAGAGAAATCATCTGCTGCTTCAATTGCTCCATTTCCCTTCTGAGTAAATCAATTTCCTGCTGCTGTCGTGTCACAACATCATTTAACTGACTGACCGTATCTTCCTGATAGGCCACCTGAGTTTGCAGCTCTATTAACTCATCACGCATGGCTAAGGCTCCTGATATCAATCACGATTCTTTGTTACTCAAAACAGTCAAAGAGCGATTGCAGTTTCTTACGAATCTCTTTTACTTCAGTTTTATCATACGGCTTCGCCGGCTTCTGCCCCCAAACCGGGTTTGGCCAGGCGACATCGTTTTCATATCTGACAATATGGTGAATATGCAGCTGACTGACAACATTGCCCAGTGCCGCAACGTTCATTTTATCCGCTTCAAACAGGTCACTCAGTGTACCGGCAAAAATGGAAGATTCGCAGGCCAATTGCAGCTGCTGTTCTTCATCCAGATGAAAAGCTTCAGTCACACCCGCAACTTTCGGTACCAGAATAAACCACGGGTACTGACTGTCGTTCATCAGCAGTACACGACACAGCGGCAGATCACCCAGATGGAAACAGTCGGCTTCCAGTCGGTCATCCAGTTTGAAATCACTCATAAGCACTCCTTGGACAGGTTGCATTCAAAACCTTTTGGCGAGGCACTATATCCAAGTCCTGACGGCTTTGCGACCTGCCGATAGCAGCTATCCGTCATGAGTGATAAAATGCCCTTTTTTGCGTCTTCAGAAACCGGATTACAAAGCACATGCGTACCAGCAAATCCTTGATCTCAACCCTCAAGGAAACACCTTCCGATGCCGTTGTCATCAGCCACCAGCTGATGCTGAGAGCCGGCATGATCCGTAAACTGGCTTCCGGTCTTTACACCTGGATGCCCATGGGTCTGCGCGTTCTCCAAAAAGTGGAAAACATCGTCCGCGAAGAGATGAACCGTTCCGGAGCTCTGGAAGTTCTGATGCCCGCAGTGCAGCCCGCTGAACTCTGGCAGGAGTCCGGTCGTTGGGAAGAATACGGCCCTGAACTGCTTCGCATCAAGGATCGTCATCAGCGCGACTTCGTTATTGGCCCAACCCATGAAGAAGTCATCACTGACCTGATGCGCAACGAAGTGAGCAGCTATAAACAGTTGCCTTTGAACATGTATCAGATTCAGACCAAGTTCCGTGACGAAATCCGTCCTCGTTTCGGCCTGATGCGTGGCCGTGAGTTCCTGATGAAAGATGCCTACTCTTTCCACGCTACTCAGGAAAGCCTGTCTGCTGAATATCAGAACATGCACGACACCTACTTCCGTATTTTCAACCGTCTTGGTTTGAACTTCCGCGCAGTAGAAGCTGACACTGGTTCCATCGGTGGCAATGCTTCCCACGAAGTGCATGTACTGGCCGAGTCCGGTGAAGACGCTATCGCGTTCAGTACCGAAAGTGAATACGCCGCCAACATCGAAAAGGCAGAAGCTGTAGCGCCTGCTCAGGAACGTGCAGCTGCTACTGAAGAGAAGCGTCTGGTTGATACACCTGACACCAAAACCATTGCCGCCCTGGTGAAAGGTTTTGATCTGGCCATTGAAAAGACCCTCAAAACCCTGATCGTTGCTGCAGACGAAGAAGCGGAAGCAGACTTTGTTGCTCTACTGGTTCGTGGCGACCACGAACTGAATGAAATCAAGGCTGAGAAGCTGCCTGAAGTCGCGGCACCTCTTCGCATGGCTACCGAAGAAGAAATCCGTGAAGTTATGGGTGCTGGCCCTGGTTCTCTGGGCCCTGTAGACATCAAGATTCCTCTGATCGTCGATCATACCGTTGCAGTCATGTCCGACTTTGGCGCTGGCGCTAATATCGACGACAAACACTTCTTCGGCCTGAACTGGGATCGCGATGCGAAATTTGATCGTGCTGAAGACCTGCGCAACATTGTTGAAGGTGACCTGAGCCCATGCGGCCAAGGCACACTGGAAATTAAACGCGGCATCGAAGTCGGCCACATCTTCCAGCTGGGTACAAAGTATTCTGAAGCCCTGAACGCCACTGTTCTGAATGAGAACGGCAAGGCCGTGACCATGTTTATGGGTTGCTACGGTCTGGGCGTGTCCCGTGTGGTGGCTGCTGCCATTGAACAGAACCATGACGACCGTGGCATTATCTGGCCAGAAAGCATTGCTCCTTTTCAGATCGCTATTGTCGGCCTGAAGATCGAGAAGTCTGAAGCTGTCCGTGAAGCCGCCGAAAATCTCTACAAGGAGCTGACCGAAGCTGGCTACGATGTACTGTTGGACGACCGTAAGGCCAGCCCTGGCGTTAAGTTTGCCGACATGGAACTGATGGGTATTCCTCATCGCGTCACTTTAAGTGACCGCGGCCTGAAAGAAGGCATGGTGGAATACAAATACCGTAAAGCCGCTGACAGGGAAGACGTTGCCCTCAATGATATTGCAGACCTTCTTAAAGAGCGTCTGGCCTGATAACTCAGTCGATAACACTGACATCAGCAAAACCGGCAGTTCACTGGCAGGCTATCTCCTCAAAGGGATAGTTCTGCCAGCACTGCTGGCTTCCAGCTTCGCTACCGCTCAACCTAAACAGATCGATCTGGCTCTGAAAGAACAGCTGACGGATTCAGTCAATGCGGACAGTTTTATTGACCGCTTTGCTGCTGAAGTCTGGCTGGTCGATATGTCAGGACGACTTAAGTCTTTTATCCCCAATCGTGAAAAACGGCTGCGACTGTTAAGGCTGATCCACCGTGAAGCCATTCTAGCTGACCTGTCGCCGGAAATGGTTCTGGCTCTGATTCAAACCGAATCGTCCTTCAATCGCTTTGCTATCTCTTCTGCTGGCGCTCAGGGGTTGATGCAGGTAATGCCGTTCTGGAAAAACGTGATTGGCCGACCGGAAGATAACCTGACCGACGTTGCCACCAACCTGCGCTATGGCAGCACGATTCTGAGTTACTATCTGGAAAAAGAAAAAGGCAATATGACCCGTGCTCTGGCTCGCTATAATGGCAGCCTTGGCAAGATCTGGTATCCGGAAAGGGTCTATAACAACTGGGATAAAAACTGGCGTAATGAGTAACGCTGGAGTAATACAATAAGTGCAACAGGCTGATGTTTTAAAATTCAGCCTGTCGTAAACTCTGAAAATGCCTGATGAGATTCTTCAGAAACCTTTAGATCATCCACTCTGGCCAGCGGCGGTCCTTTCTTCAACCATTGCTGCAGACTGTCCAAAGAAGCGACGTCACCACACATAAGCACTTCCACCCGGCCATCGGGCAGGTTCTTCGCCCAACCGGTAATACCCAGCTTTTTCGCCTGCTGTTGAGCCGAACCTCGAAACCAGACACCCTGAACCCTTCCGGTTACTAGCGCCCGTCGACACTGATTCGCCATCACCCCTCTCCTTTCGCTTGCAGCTCCTGAATTTTACTGCTGATCGAGATTCTATCCTGCGGTCCTAATAAAGTATCCACCAGTTTACCTTCAGGGTTCAATAACAACGTTGCCGGCAAAGCTTTGGGAGCCTTGATCTCCAGCATTATCAGCGGAGAATCCGAGAGCACGGTGAACGCTATGTCCATTCGAGCCATTTTACTCTGCAGTTCCAGTCCCTGACTGCCATCAAAGTCATAACCAATAACTCGAATCCTGCCATCTATATTCAATGCATTCAGTTCAGGAATTTCATCACGGCATGGCTCGCACCAGTCTGCCCAAATATTCAGAGCCGTCCAGCGACCATTAGAGTCTTTGAGATTTATGGCTTTTCCTTTGCTGTCATTTAAGTCAGCTTGTCCACCACAAGCAGTGAGAAATAGCACAGATAAAACCACCAGCAGAATCGATTTACAGGGTGCTTTGAAGGACAGCTTCATACAGGAGTTCACCAGAGGAATGTTTGTTTTATTTTATACAGTATTCTTCACAGGGAAGTGATTATAAATCACTCCCCTGAAAACCGTTAAAAGGTAACTTCAACACTGGCAGCAACCCGCGCTGCTTTTTTTCTGGCCTGATCGGTATTTTCATCCAATGCCAGACCTACGCCCAACCTGCGCTGACCGTTAATTTCCGGCTTGCCAAACAATTTCAGATCAGTATCCGGCTCAGTGATTGCTGCTTCCAGACCTGAATATTTCATAGTACTAGAACAACCTTCCGGTTTAATCACCGCTGAAGCGGCCGCACCAAACTGTCTGATATTGCTAACCGGCAATCCAAGAATGGCTCTGGCGTGCAGAGCGAATTCACTCAGATTCTGGGAAATCAGGGTTACCATACCAGTGTCGTGTGGACGGGGGGATACTTCGTTAAACAGCACCTGATCACCTTTGACAAACAGCTCTACGCCAAAGATACCAAAACCACCCAGAGCATCAGTAATGGCTTTTGCCACTCGTTGAGACTCTGCCAGCGCGGCGGCTGTCATCTGTTGTGGCTGCCAGGATTCTACATAGTCACCGCCTTCCTGGCGGTGGCCGATAGGTTCACAGAAATGAGTTCCCTGTCGTGTACGGCAGGTCAGTAAAGTGATTTCATAATCAAAGTCGACAAAGCCTTCGACGATCACTCGAGTTTTACCCGCACGACCACCTTCAACAGCATACTGCCATGAGCTGACAATATCACTTTCAGATTTCATGACGCTCTGCCCTTTACCGGAAGAGCTCATAACAGGCTTAACAACACAGGGGAAGCCGGTTACTTCTGTGGCTGCTTTTAATTCCGGCTCAGATTCGGCAAAACGAAAAGGCGACGTGGGCAGACCCAGCTCATCGGCCGCCAGCATACGAATACCTTCACGATCCATGGTCAGACGGGTTGCTCTAGCACAGGGAACGACAGTGATATCTGTTTCCTGTTCAATTTCAACCAGAACATCGGTAGCAATGGCTTCTATTTCAGGAATGATATAATCGGGGTTTTCAGCAGTTATCAGCTGTCGTAAGTCGTCAGCGTTAAGCATATCAATAACATGACTACGGTGAGCTACCTGCATGGCGGGAGCATTAGCATAGCGGTCAACAGCGACTACTTCGACTCCAAGCCTCTGGAGCTCAATCACCAGTTCTTTACCCAGCTCTCCCGAGCCTAACAGCAAGACTTTTGTTGCTGTTTCCGACTCCGGTGTACCAATAACAACCATTGAGATACTCTCCTGTTCCAAAGTGAGATGATCAGGCAATTATCTTACCTGATCATCTCACTCGTACGGGAGCAGTCAGTGATTTAGCTTATAAAAACTAGGGCAATTCAACATCGCGAGGCTCAAAGGAGTCCATATACTGCTTTAAGTAACTTTCCAGAACATCAACTTGTGGCGAATACTTTGTACCTTTTCCCCTAAGCGCAAAAACTGCATCAGCCAGCTGGCCTTCAGTCATACCCGGAGCTGTACGACACTGCTTAAAAACAGCCAACAGGTTCTCGGTATGTTTGAATGATTTATACCTCTTATTCCCTGTCAGCCTGTAAAACCATTTTGGTCTGAACGTCTTACGAATAGTTGATAGCTGTGTTTTCAATTTCGAAGAAGGCTCTAAGCTAACGTCCTTTTTTAACACCGCTTCTGTGGCTGTTAGTCTTCCACTGGCATGTTCCGCTATTTCAAGGAACTTCGGAATAATATTTGCTGCAGTATCAACAGCTATATCACCTGACTTAAGATGCCCCATCATAGTAGAGCAGGCATTTCTGACCTGAGTCGTTACTTCCTTCATGGGTAAACTATCCAGGGAATCAAACCCTGCTGGTAAACTGTTTCGTACTTTTGACGGCAAAGGATTTTTTATCAAAGCCTCCCTGAAGTGCTCACTGGCACTACCGACTTTCCCCCTGGCCTTCTTCATCCTTCCAATACTTTTGGCTTCAGCCCTTGCTCGTGTAAGCCCTTTCCTGAAACGGTCATAATTTCCGGACAGGTCTCTAGCCTGCTCTTGCAATCGCGCCTGCGAACAGGGCATCCAGCAATATCCACCAGCCTTCTTGTCCATGACCATCAGATCCGATGGCTCTTTTCCTTGTAGAGTTTTAACAATCGTACCAGCTAGAGGAGCGCTACTATTCATCAAGCCGAAGCATTTTATATCAATATCTTGAGGGGTTTGAATGTGTGACTGGATATCTACCCTGATACCTGAAGGGTGCATCGAGACACTGACATCGGCGACACCTGTTAACTGAGCATTCAATTCTGCCGCAATCTTTTTACAGAATTCATTCTTCCCCCCAGCATGCTCTTTTACTGTCTTATGCTCGACACGTTCCTGAACGTAACTACGAATACCTTCGTCAAGCCTTTGATTAAAAATCTCAAAACGCTGCTCTTCCTCTCTATCTTTTCCATTCCTTACGGATGCCAGTTTCTGAATTCCTTCTAGGCCCTTCAATCCAGCTCTGACGTCTTCGATTTTCACATCTTTGGCAACAGCATCCAGCTGGTCACACACCCATTTCAGCTCATCACCCTCACTACGTTCCCATTCCTGAATGGCTGCGCCTACGGCTCTAATTTCCTCGAGATTACTTGCCTGGTCAGTAAGAGTCTTAACCGTTTCAGCCCTCTGCAACGAATCGGAACTCAGTTTTAAATGAGCTTTCAAAGCCCTTATGGCACCGCCTGTATTTCCACGGCGCTCATGAAGTTCAACCAGCTGTTTCATCTGCGACGGAGGGATAGAACTTACCCCACCTCTCATTTGCGATAGCACGCGTCGAGTCATCAGGTTTTTTAAGTGGTCAGACTGAGACGGTGGGGCAGGCAAAGTCCGCGAGAGCAGCTGCAGCATTTCTTTTGGTGGCTGACGATCGAACGCCTCCAAGGCAACCAGGGTCGTATCTGCTCTGGCGATTGCATCCAGAAACTCCTGATCTAACTCCAGACTGCTAATTTTTGCAGTATCACCTGCCAGCGTTGATAACCATTCCTGGCATTCGCCAAGCGACTTCGCAGGCTCAACACCCACTGCTCCTGATTTGTCAGCGACCATAGCAAGAAACGGTCGAAGTCTATCGAACTGCTCTTTCCGCTCGATCATATGCTGGCCAAGAGCTTGCAAAGCATCGAGCTTTTCAGCTTTCCCTGGTGCCTGATTATAAGCTTCAAGAAAACCTCTCAGCTCACTCTTTAAAGAAGAGGGTGCAAGAAAACTTTTTACTGCCTCAGCTTTCTCGGATTTTTTGACGGGAGTTGATGCAGCTACAGCCTGACTATCAGCAAATGCAACCGACATTTTTTTACCCGGTTCCCACTCAAGCACTCTTTCTACGACTTTTTTAAGTTCCATTACCGAGTGCATGGATGCTTCTGCTGTACCAGTAACTCCTGCCCCAGCCTGTTTTTTGAAAACCTCCATCAGCTCTTTAAATTCTTTTATCAGTTTCACCGATTCTTCCATGAACCGCACATCATCTTCTGAAAGCTTTTCATAGCTGTAAAGTAGTCCGGAAGCTTCTAGCTGAATTGTCTCTATCAAGTGAATTGCTTTAGATACTGCGCGCTCACTGCCTTCATTTTTCAGATTTTCAGCAACAGAACTGATAGTTGCTACGTGATTCTGCAACTTTTCTCGAAACTGTTCAGAGGTTATTTGCTTCGGTTCAGGGACTGATGATTTGACGGGCTCGGGTGGCGACTCAACTACTAGTTTTTCTGGAATACCTTGCTCTGTTTTCTGAGAATATACCTGTTTAAACCTGCCAAGCCTGCTCTTAAAATCATTTACATGCTGCTTTATATCAGCCTCACTGGTTGACACCTCTATCGCCACTCCCAGCTTTAAGCTCTTCTGCAACTTTGCTTCCAGTCTATTCAACCTGTCCGCTGGTTGCTGAAGCTCAGCAAAGGCATCTCTTAACTCTTTTAGTTCTGTAGCACTAAAGCCGGATTCATTTTTAAGCCAGCTCAGCTGCTCATTGTAAGGTCTCAATATACTGAATATTCTCTTTCTCAGAGCGACTACTCGCTTGACATGCTGTTTACCCCGATCCTCATCTTTAATAAGACTGTCATCATGAGCATTTAAGAGAGCTTCCTGCTCAGTAGCTTTAACACTCCAGTCATGAAGAGCCTTTATTGAGTCCATCGACCTCAGAGCAGGCCCAGCAGCAGATTTCTTCAGTTGATTTTTTGTTGATGCCTGCGTCTCAACCTTTCGATCCTTCCCTCCTTTTCTAAAACGCCCTATAAAAGAGTTTACGAATCCAAGCTTGCTTCTAGGTTGAGAGGGTGGAACCGGAGGTAACGAATCCATAGCAGCATTCTCATTCAAAAGAGTATTCTGCTGTTAATTTCGGCCATAAAAGTCAGCCCTGAACCAACATCAGGGCTTCTTTGAAGTCATCTCTTTGAGGTTAATAACGCTGACAACTGAATATCCAGCACTGTCGATTTCTGACGATTCACTTCGAGGAATCGTTCTACTGACTGCCTGAACCATTCCGGACGGCTCTGTAAGTCACGTCCCTGCAACTCAGATACCTCCGGTATAGGGCAGCCAAGCTGCTGACAGAGTTCATTAAGACTGAGCGTCTCCAGATCTTTAGCAAGAATCAGGCTGGCTCGGTCATTTCTGGTAATCAGACCCGCTTCCATTAACCCTTCGGTGTAGAATTCCCAATCCTGTAAAGAAAGCTTCCAACCCATCTTATGAAGGTCAACAAGCTTTAGTGAGCTTCCCACGGCAAAGGATGTCTTGAAGGCGCTCAAAACAGCCAGCACACCCAACACTTCAGGCAAACGCTCTTCACCTCGTGTTTGCTTGATGGCCAGCCCTCGCACCAGAGCAGCACCAAACAGAACCATTATCCAGCTCATGTAAATCCAGAGCAGGAACAGTGGCACAGCGGCAAAAGCACCATAGATAAGCTGATAGGAAGGGGAGAGGGTAATAAATAGAGCGA
The DNA here is from genome assembly GCF_009653635.1 of Endozoicomonas sp. OPT23. Classification (GTDB taxonomy): domain Bacteria; phylum Pseudomonadota; class Gammaproteobacteria; order Pseudomonadales; family Endozoicomonadaceae; genus Endozoicomonas_A. The sequence continues at coordinate 223,880 of NZ_PPFD01000009.1, forward strand.
ACCCGCCCTTTGCCAGCTCAATCAGTACTGCCACAACCACAGCACCGAACAACGCATGCTTAAGAGGCACTTTTCGATTAGGCACTGCGGTATAAAGCAGAGTGAACACCAATGAGCTCAGGAAGACCGGCATCAGGCGCAGCAACCATTGATCAACCCCAAGGTAGGCAGTGGTATCAGACACCAGTTTCAGAGAAGCCAGATAAGAGGTGAGAACAAACCCTGCACCAATCATAAAAGGCCCCAGGCTGAGAATGGCCCAATACAATAGAAAACCGGATACGCCACGCCGAACCTGTTCAACCTGCCAGATCTGATTAATTGAGCGATCTATGGTTCTGAGCATCAAAAAGGCTGTGACCACCAAAAAGAGTATACCCACACCGGTCAGCTTTCTGGCCTGCTGGGAAAAGCTGCCAAGGTAAGACTGAATCTGCTCCCCTGTAGCTGGAACAAAATTACTGAACACAAAACTCTGAATGCTTTCACTGACTCCCTGAAAAGAAGGGATAGCAGACAAAGCACTGTAAGTTACAGTCATCATTGGGACGACCGCAAAGAGTGTGGTGTAGGTCAGCGCTGCGGCATTATCGAGACTGCGGTTCCTGAGAAACAGCTCAAACACTGTTTTCAGATACTCTCCCGCTGCTAGAAGCCTGTCAGCAACAGAACTTTTTGCCATTTCCGGCTTTGACATTATCTTTCCCTGAGTCCATCAATGATTTCAAACACCAAGAATAACAAAATCTATGGAGCCAAAGGAAACCCGCCTTGTACCCTTCTCCGTTCAAATGTACGCTTGCGAAGATAAGCAGAATATTTTATTGAGAATTAACCAGCGAGCGTTGAAGGAAACAATCAGTGGTCACCATTTACCATAATCCGCGTTGCTCCAAGTCCCGTCAGACACTGGCTCTGATTGAAGAGCAAGGCGTCACTCCGGAAATCGTACTGTATCTGGAAACACCTCCTACTGTTGAAAAACTGACCAGTATTCTGAAAAAACTGGCTAAGAAGCCTGAACAGCTGATGCGTAAAGGTGAGCAGGAATACAAGGATCATTTCAAAGGAAAAGACCTTAGTGAAGCTGAACAGATCAGCCTGATGGTACAACATTCAAAAGTGATCGAACGCCCTATTGTTGTGACCGAAGATGCTGCCAGAGTGGGTCGCCCACCTGAATCTGTACTGGAGATTCTCTGATCGTGGCTGCCACTGAGAAAGAAGAGCTGCTTAAAAAAGCAGATATCTGTTATCGAATCAGCGTTGCACTCTACTTCACCTTGCTGGTTGCAATGGCAGCAAAGGTGGTCTGGATAGACCCACCAGAAGGCTCCGTATGGAAAATCCTGCTGATTGCTATTATTCCTCTGCTACTGCCGGTTTACGGCTTTTTGAAACGACAGCCCAGAGCATCTGCCTGGCTGTGTTTTATTGTCTGCATTTATTTTACCCGCGGTGTCGTCAATGTCTGGATTGACATGACTGCCATTAATGAATGGATTCTTACCCTGAGCAGCTTCTTCCTGTTTATCTCTGCCATGATGTTTACCCGCTGGCAGGGCAAGGCAAATAACCAGCATTAATAGCTGCATACTCTGGCTGGAAAAGCAGGTTAAGAAAGTATTGGGGATTAACTGCTCAGTTAATCCTCAATACTGTTCTAATTAATTTTCTCCTTATCCTGAAACTCAATTGAGTTTACAACGCCCGATAAACTTCTCTGCAGCAGCCCTTTATATTTCTTATTACCCCTGCCCTGAGCGATACCATCGATAATCAGCTGCTCAATGGTTCCTCGACCCCCAGCATAATCATAATGCTTAAACTCCAGACCTTTAGCAGCAAAGACAACATCATCCTGATTACTGAATTCAAAATCCTGCACAACACCACTGCCCTGCACCTGCAAACTGTCTTCAAGCGTCCATGTCACAGAAAGAGCCGAGCGAAACAGCCCTGATAGCTGACAATGCTGGCAGGTAATGAACTGCTGCTGAATAACGTCAGCCAAAGACGCATGACTCACAAGTGCACTACCGACAAGGGAGTGATTCCGGGAAGAAAATCGACCGTTAAACTCCCATTCATTGTCTTGCCCGACTGCCGCCAGCTTCAACATGCCTTCCCCGGATAAAAAATAGAACTGTAACTGGCTGAAGTGGAATTGAAACACCTCCGGCTGCGCACGACGTTTATCATCACGCACCTGCAACAAACCATTTTGAAAAGAGAAACGCCCCACCTGGTTCAGAAAACTGTCCAGATTCTTCATGGCGGGCTTATGGCCGAGAATGTACAGGTCAACTCCGAATTTCGGGGAGTTAATATCAATATCTGACAGTTTGAAATCCTGACTGATCACCGCATACCAGGGAACGGTCGCAGAAAGAGAGGCAGCCTTGAGACTTAAGCCCGGCGTTATTCTCAACTCAGGGTCAGTTAAAAGCAGGTGGCCGGTAAGAAAAGAATAACTGGATGTGACGGGGAGTATTTCTATTCCAGACTGATGTTCCACTTCATGAATCAGTTGGCGGGTATACCAGTCTGGTAAGACAGTTACAGAAAGCACACTGCAGATAAGGGCAAGTGCAACAACTCCAGCGAACAATATTCGCCAGAGTGACTGTCGTTTTGCCATATGGCGTCTCTTGTTACCAGTTCATAACCTGTTTAACAAAAGGTATGGTCAATTTCCGTTTAGCTCGTAAAGAAGCACTGTCCAGCTTCTGCAGCATCTTAAACAAATGCCCCATATCCCGGTTACTGCGGTAAATGATATAGCGAGCTACATCTTCACCTATATCCAACCCTCTTAAATGAGCCCTTAACTGAAGCGCTGCAACCTTATCACTGTCGTTCAAAGGGTGAACCTGAAATACCAGCCCCCAGCTTAAACGTGACACCAGGTCAGGCAGTTCCAGGTCCAGCCCCTTGGGTGGACAATGAGAAGCTACAAGCAGGCGGGTTTTCGATTCCCTGAGACGGTTGAATAAGTCAAAGATAGCTTCTTCCCACTCAGGTATACCAGCAATCTGGTTGATTTCATCAATGCAGACCAGCTGAAGACGTTCCATACCTTCCAGCAACTGGGATGGATAATGAACCAATTCCTGCATGGGCAGGTAAATACTTCGTCCATTTTGTCTATCAACCTGATGGCAGGCTGCCTGTAACAAGTGGCTGCAACCAACACCCTGACTACCGTACAGATAGATAAACTGCTCCTGTTCAATACCCGGAACCTGTTTTTCAAGATCCAGCATATTGACCAGAGCGGCATTCTCTCCGCTAAAGTAGTTCGCGAAAGTTGCATCGTCCCTTATCTGGACGCTGAGCGGCAATTGCACTGGTTGACTCATAGACAACAGTAGGTAACGAGTGTCGAGTGATTAATATACACAGCAGTCTCGTTCACCTTTTACTCCCCCGGCTTGCCAGCATGATAAAGGTGGCTCGCCTTGTAATTTCGATGCAGGTGACGCAAGAGTACCATAATTATCGCAGCAAGTGGCAAAGCAATAAGCATACCGACAAAGCCCATAATCTGCCCGCCAGCCATCAAGGCAAAAATAACAGCGACCGGATGCAGACCAATTCGGTCTCCCACAAGATAAGGCGTTAACACCCAGCTTTCCAGAATCTGACCTACCGTAAATACGCCCATCACCATTAATAATGGGATGTAGCTGTCAAACTGGAAGAAGGCCACCAGAATAGCTGTAGTAAAACCAACCACAAAGCCCATGTACGGAATGATACTGACCAGACCCGCTAGCAAACCTATCAAGAGCGCAAACTGCAAACCAACGAACCAGAGACCCAAACCATAAATAACCCCAAGAGCCAGCATCACCATTAGCTGACCTTTCAGGAACGCCCCCAGAACTTCATCACATTCAGCCGCCAGTTCTACGACGATAGGTTCGATATTGACCGGAAGTATCAGACGAATATGTTCCATCATGATATCCCAGTCCCTGAGCAGGTAGAACGCTACGACAGGGATCAGAAAGAGGTTAACGAAAAAGCCGACAATAGCCAGACCAGAGCTGGTCACTGATTTGCCCAGCTGAGCAAGAAGGCCACCAGCCCGCTGCCACTCACTGGCCATGTTTTTCAATACCTGACTGATATCAAACCATTCTGGTTCAACATCGGTGTATTCAACTAATAAGGGGATGACATTATCCCGGAACCAGTGATCCAGAGCAGGCAATAGCTGCATCAAAGCTTTTAACTGGTGAAAAAGAGCTGGAATCAGTACCAGCAGCAGAAGAGCAACCACCGAGAAGAAGACGGCAAAAACAATGGTTACCGAAAGCCCTCTGGACAGTTTCATCTTTTCAAGGCGATCCACCAGCGGGTCACCCAGATACGCCAGCACCATACTGATGGCAAAAGGGGTCATCACTGCGCCAACGAAATGGATCAGTACCACTCCCAGAAGTACGATGCCTGCAAGCATCCATTGTTGCTGCCTGGTCATGAGCGTTCTAGTTTCCCTGCCAGAAATAGTTTAAAGCCAGACCTGAAGGCAACTCTTCACTGGGTTGCAGTTTACGCCCCAGTCCAATAAAGTCCTTCAGCTGGTCAACAGTACCATCAATTTTCAGTTCCAGTTCAATACGGCTACCTTTAATGCGAGTCACCGTAACATCTCTAACCGCAGTAAGATCACTCAGATATTGAACGACACCTGCATAGTCCTTTGTTGACTGGACATTCTCGACAACCAGTTTTGGTGATGCATCAATCAAACCGGACTTCACACCATAATGTTCTGAAAGCGTTGTGCCTACAAGGTTTGCTACAGCGATAGACAATTCTTCCGGAGAAAGGTCGGTAATTTCAGCATCCACCTTGTGATTCTTAAAAAGCAGAATCAAGCGGCCATTATAACGATCACCCGTTTGTCTCAGCCGACCTGCCAGAATGGATTCTGAACCGTATCGACTGGAAGCCTGTTTTATACGGTCAGCAAACAGTCCCCAGACATCAATGGTGGAAATCGTGGTCTCATCTTCGAAATCAAGCAGAGGGAAGGTTACGGGCAACGACCGCTCGGACATGGTGAATTTGAGGGCATTAGTCCACTCGGAGTCCGGATTGTCTTTTTCAATGGTTCTTTTACGATTTTTTTCTACCGCAATCCAGACCAGAGTATCCGGCCGATTGGCATCCCAGATCGCCTGATCATTATCACGAAGCAGTTGATTGACAGCCCGGGGATCAAAACGGGCTTTTAGTTCCAGTTGAGACGGTGACTGACTGCTATCGCGATCATAACTGAAACTCTGTACAAATTTCTGAGCTTCTCTCAAGGCACTTTCGATCTCGGGCAGAGCCAGGGCTTCTTTGCGGCCGGTCACTTTCACAATAATTTCTGAAAGCGCCCTACCTAAGGCCTCATCCCTTGCTTTCTGATTCTGGCTGGTAACAGGTACTGACACCTGATAAAGGTCGGCGACCTTTGCTGCCAGAGCTGGAGTCGTGACCATCAACAGCATGGCAACCGATACGATGGCGGCCAGATTTAACAGATATCGGGGATAACCTAGAGCAACGGCTTTGTTCATATAATTCGCTGTGTCAGTTTTCGCTATGACTGTTTCAACACTTTATCAGCCTTTCATTCTGCCACAAGTTGACCTGATTGTTAGGGCTGAATGCAGTTAATTCACTCTACCGTAGCTCTCTATGGGCAATATGTGATTATTTAAGATAGAATGCGCCCCGATCCATCCACAATAAAATCCATGGTGCGGATACACCTCAATGAGTAATAGCGACCGCGAAGTAACTGCTTCCCCATCCCTGAGCTATAAAGATGCTGGTGTTGATATTCAGGCTGGCAACGCCCTGGTTGATCGAATCAAGCATGTAGCTAAAGCCACCTCACGACCAGAAGTCATGGGTGGCCTGGGCGGCTTTGGAGCCCTCTGTCAGATTCCTGCAGGCTATAAAGAGCCTGTACTAGTTTCCGGCACAGACGGCGTAGGCACAAAATTAAAACTGGCCATGGACCTGAACAAGCACGATACCATCGGTATCGATCTGGTCGCCATGTGCGTCAACGACCTTCTGGTCTGCGGTGCCGAACCTCTCTTCTTCCTCGACTATTACGCAACAGGCAAGCTGAACGTCGATATTGCGGAGCAGGTGGTGACCGGTATTGGCAAAGGCTGTGAACTCTCCGGCTGCGCCCTGACCGGTGGTGAAACCGCTGAAATGCCTGGATTGTACCAGGGTGAAGATTATGATCTTGCAGGCTTCTGTGTCGGTATCGTGGAAAAATCCGACATTATTGACGGCAGCAAGGTCTCTGACGGCGACGTACTGATCGGACTGAAGTCCAGCGGCCCTCACTCCAATGGTTATTCATTGGTACGCAAGGTTCTGGAAGTCTCTGAAGCAGACCTGAGTCAGGAAGTTGATGGCAAGCCTCTGTCTGAAGCTCTGCTGGCACCGACCCGCATTTATGTGAAGTCTCTGCTGCAGCTGCAGAAGGAAATGCCTCTGCACGCTCTGGCACACATCACCGGCGGTGGCCTGACCGAAAACCTGCCAAGGGTTATTCCTGAAGGCTGCAGAGCCGTTATTGATACACAGAGCTGGGACATTCCGGAAGTATTCCGCTTCCTGCAGAAGGGCGGCAACATTGCTCAATCTGAAATGTACCTGACCTTCAACTGCGGCGTTGGCATGGTAGTTTGCGTAGCAAAAGAACAGGCAGAACAGGCAGTAGCCCGACTCAATGAACTGGGTGAAGAAGCCTTCATCATTGGCCATATGGAAGCCGGTGAAGGCGACCAGGTTGTCTATCGTTAATTGATGTTCATCCGGTGGCCATGGTTATATTCATTAGTCATGGCTTCCGGAATCCTCAACACTATAATTCACCACTATAAAAACAAGCCAAACCCATGACTGATAATAACCGTATTGTTGTTCTGTTCTCCGGCAATGGCAGCACTCTGCAATCTATTCTGGATCAGCAGTCGAAGTATCAATACCAGACCGTTGCCGCCATCACTAATCGCCCAGATGCCTTTGGCCTTCAACGTGCCGAAAAAGCAGACATTGAAGCCCTTGCTCTGGATCATAAACAGTTTCAGGACAGAAGCAGTTTTGATCAGGCTCTTATCGAACAGATAGACCAATACAACCCTGCTCTGGTGGTTTTGGCCGGTTATATGCGCATTCTAAGTTCTGGATTTGTCAGCCATTATCAGGGGCGACTGATCAATATTCACCCGTCCCTGCTGCCAAAACATAAAGGTTTAAACACTTACCAGTCAGCTCTAAGTGCTGGTGACGAGAAGCATGGCGCTTCGGTCCATTTCGTGACGGAAGAACTCGATAGCGGTGCCGTTATTCTTCAGGCTTCAACTGTCATCAAAGAGACCGATACAGCTGAGAGCCTTGAGGAAAGAGTTAAAGTCATGGAACAAAAAGTCTACCCTGAGGCTATAGACTGGATTGTCAGCGGTCGAATTACTCAGAACGGGCAGACAATCCTGCTGGATCAACAGCCTCTGGACTCACAGGGAGTTCAGATCAGCGAACAGCACCTGGAAGATTGATGAAAGCAACCAGACCTCTGACAGCCATTGCTACAACTATTGTTACAAGCTGCATTCTTGGGCTCAGCGCTATGGCGCATGCCAAACAACCTGAGCTGAAACCCTTTTTTGCGGATTATAAAGCAGAGGTTTCCGGTATCAGTGGCTCAGGTTCAAGAAGCCTTGAGAAGGATCGCCAGCAATGGGTACTGAAGTTTGGTGCTGAAGTCTCTATTGTCATTGCGTCAATCAACATTGATGAGACCAGTAAGCTGACTCTGAAAGACGGTAAGGTGCAACCGGTTCAGTACGTTTACAAGCGCTCAGGCATCGGTGGTAAGCCCGCTAAAACAGCTAACTTCAACTGGAAGAAGCTGGAATCTGTCTGGCAGCAAAAAGATGAGACAAGCACCGTTAAGTTCAAACAGGGCTCTCAGGATCCTCTCTCCTACCAGCTGCAGCTAAGGCTGGATCTGAAAGCCGGTAAAAAAACCGACCTTGCTTATCCGGTAGTAGACGACGATGAAGTTTACGAAAGAAAGTTCATCATCGAAGGTGAGGAAATACTGAGTACCAGGACAGGTAAGCTCAAAACAATCAAAGTCAAAATTGTTCGTGACGATGATGACCGACAAACCTGGATATGGTTTGCCAAAGACTGGGATTACATCCTTGTTCAGTTCCTGCAGAAAGAAAATGATTCCGATTACCTGATTAAATTTGATCAGGGCAAGGTGGATGGAAAACCTGTTAAAGGTCTTTAACTGTTCATATATCATTTCCCCGCCTACGCTGGGGAAATGATAGCCAGACATTTGATTACCTGTGTCTACACACACATCTACACACATAGAGAGACTAAAGCATAACGCTTATCCCCTTATGTTCAGCACCAACCAAATCCGCTAGACTCACTTTACTCTCAATTCTCCACCCTCCACTAACCTTCAGGAGTCTTTCTGTGAGATTTCTTCATACCATGCTGCGTGTCGGTGATATGGACCGCTCCATTACCTTTTATACCGAAGTGCTGGGCATGAAACTGCTTCGCAAGCACGACAACGAAGAGTACAAATACACCCTCGCTTTTGTTGGCTATGCCGACGAATCCGAACAGGCGGTAATTGAACTGACCTATAACTGGGGTACAACCGAATACGATCAGGGCTCTGCTTTTGGTCATATCGCTCTGGGTGCCGATGATATTTATGCAACCTGTGATGCTATTCGTGCGGCTGGCGGTAATATCACCCGTGAACCGGGTCCGGTAAAAGGCGGCACAACAGAGATCGCTTTTGTTGAAGACCCTGATGGTTATAAGATTGAATTGATTCAAGCCAGTAGTGCCAGTAAAGGTCTGCAAGGCTAAATTATTGATCAGGCCGGCGTAAATCGCTTACTCCGGTCATTTACAGGGACGTAATGCTTGAATAGAACGTTTTCTCTCTGCCTGCTCACACTGTTTCTGCCCATACTGGTCAGCTGCTCCAGCAATCCGGCTATTAATCATGTAACCAATGTCGTTATTCGGGAAATCGGCGGCCCTGTTGCTGACGTAGCTAACGTCGTCAATACCGCCAAAAGCGTTCAGAAAGATGTGATTGCCTTTGAAGCGCTGGTCAGGCTGCTGGCCAAGCATGCAAAGGTAAACTGGGGCGATGAAAAAAGCGCCAGCAGCAAGGAATACGTTAAGTACACCAACAATTACCGAACCCGTGTTTTCGTTAACTTCGAACAGGGTAAGGTTCATATTGAAACCCTCGACCAGAAAGATCTTCGTCAGGCTATCGTCGTTACACTACTAACGCCTTATGACCCGGATAATGTCGATCTGTTCAGTGACAAGGCCATTCAGGTGGGTGAAAAACCCATGTTGTACGGGCAGGTTCTGGACGATCAGGGCAAGGCTATTCGCTGGCAATGGCGGGCAGATCGGTTTGCAGACTATCTGCTCGACAATCAGCTGGCGACTCGCTCATCAAAACGTGGAACGGTCTACTCTGTCGATATTAATCTGGTTCAGGACCACCTGACCAAGCGACAGTATCAGTACGCCAGCATTGTACGACAGATGTCTAAACGATACGGCGTTAAGGAAAGCCTGATCTACGCCATCATGCGTACCGAGAGCAGCTTTAACCCTTACGCTGTCAGCCATGCTAATGCTTACGGCTTGATGCAGATTATTCCTTCTACAGCTGGTCGCGATGTTTTCAAGTTAGTTAAACGAAAAAGCGGTAAGCCCAGCAAACACTACCTTTTTAAGCCGTATAACAATATTGATACCGGAACGGCTTATCTGCACCTGTTGAAAACCCGTTACCTTAAGAGCATCAGAAATCCGAAAGTTCGCCATTACGCCATTATCTCAGCCTATAACGGTGGCGCGGGCAATGTCTTGAAAACCTTCCACCCGAATCGCAAAAAAGCCATGGCGATTCTTAACCGAATGGAACCGGATGAAGCTTACTGGGCGCTAACCAAAAAGCATCCACGGCAAGAGTCTCGTAATTACCTGAAGAAAGTCACCCGGGCACAGAAAGATTTTTATCAGGGTGATGTTTGATGCATTCCCCCAACTAACCCGCACAGGTTAGAATCACAGCCAGAACAATAAAAGCAAAGGCTGTAAAAAATGGGAAACCAAACTCCTTATGAGCTTCTGGGTGGCGAAACGAAAGTAAAAGAGTTAGCGATAACTTTTTATCAGGTAATGGATGAGCTGGAAGAAGCCAGTGAAATAAGAGCCATGCACTCCAGAAACCTGGATAAAATCCAGCAGGCTCTTTTTGAATATCTCAGCGGCTGGCTCGGTGGCCCGAATCTGTATCAACAAAAGCATGCTACAGTCTGCCTGACCAAACCTCACAAACCTTTCACTATCAATGCTGCCCATCGGGATCAGTGGCTGAAGTGTATGAATGAAGCTCTTATTCGAGTAAACGCCAGTGAAGAAGTAAAGGAAATGTTGAATCAGCCTATGTTTCAGCTGGCTGACTTTATTCGAAACGACTGATATTCAAAACGAGCAATAAAAAGAAAAGCCTTCCTGAAAGAACATCAGGAAGGCTCACAGCTTTCATCTCGTAATAAAAAACAAGAATCAGCCCAGTTTACGACCTTTATTCGCCGCAATTCTCAGTCTCAGAGCGTTCAGCTTGATAAAACCTTCGGCATCTGCCTGATCATAAGCACCAGCGTCGTCTTCAAAGGTAGCAATGTTTTCGTCGAACAGTGAGTCTTCAGACTTACGACCAACAACGACTACATTACCTTTATACAGCTTCAGCCGAACCACACCATTTACGCATTCCTGGCTTTCGTCGATCATCTTCTGCAGCATTTCACGCTCAGGAGACCACCAGTAGCCGTTATAGATCAGCTTGGCGTAACGTGGCATCAGCTCGTCTTTCAGATGCGCAACTTCACGATCCAGAGTGATGGACTCAATGGCACGGTGACCTTTCAGCATAATGGTGCCGCCCGGTGTTTCGTAACAGCCACGGGACTTCATGCCCACGTAACGGTTCTCAACGATATCCAAACGACCAATGCCGTTATCACCACCCACCTTGTTCAAGTGAGTCAGCACTTCAGCAGGTGTCATTTCCTGACCATCGATAGCAACAATGTCGCCTTTCTTATAAGTCAGGTCGATATACAGAGGCTTATCGGGGGCATTCTCTGGAGAAACACTCCAGCGCCACATATCGTCTTCAGCTTCTGCCCACGGATCTTCCAGAATGTCGCCTTCGTAGGAGATGTGCAGCAGGTTGGCATCCATGGAGTAAGGTGACTTACCTTTCTTCTTCTCAATCTGGATGTCGTGCTCTGCACAGTAAGCCATCAGCTTTTCACGGGAATTCAGATCCCACTCACGCCATGGTGCGATTACATGAACACCGGGCTTCAGCGCATAAGCACCCAGCTCAAAACGCACCTGGTCATTACCTTTGCCGGTCGCACCATGAGAAATGGCATCAGCGCCAGTTTCATTGGCAATCTCGATCAGACGCTTGGAAATCAGCGGACGAGCAATAGAGGTACCCAACAGGTACTCACCTTCATAAACAGTGTTGGCACGGAACATCGGAAAGACAAAGTCACGGACAAACTCTTCACGCAGGTCTTCAATATAGATTTCCTTGATACCCAGCGCTTCAGCCTTGGCTCTCGCCGGCTCAACTTCTTCACCCTGACCCAGATCAGCGGTAAAGGTCACCACCTCACAGTCATAGGTTTCCGCCAGCCACTTAGCGATTACGGACGTATCAAGGCCTCCAGAGTAGGCCAGTACAACTTTATTAATCTCTTTCACCGAGCACTCCCGATTCCCGATCCAATTCTTATCTGCTGCGGAGTATCAAACAAGCCACAACTAAAATCAATATTTATTCAGATAAAAAGGATATAAATTCATTATTATTCAAATTATGCAATCCGCCTGATCAACCATGATTCCATGGCAGAAAGCCTGCAGGCATTATTCTCTTTTCAGGGATTTTTCGCTACCAACGATCTGGCTTTTTCGCTAGGATGAGTCGACATTTACCCTGCAGCCATGGGATTCGGTCAGAATTCAGGCAACCTCATCCACCTTGCCGAGACTGACAACGTCGTTTGCCATGGTCTGCCTGCGCTCGGAACAGGTAATTCATTCAACAATGACAATAAAGCTGACACTTACCCGGCCTGATGACTGGCATATTCACCTGCGTGACGAAGGTGCACTCAGCGAAACGGTTGCTTCCGCTGCCAGAAACTTCGCCAGAGCTGTAATTATGCCCAACCTCAGACCTCCGGTTCTGACCGCTGACGATGCTGCAGACTATCGCCATCGCATCGAACAGCAGGTTCCTGCAGGAAAGGTTTTTGAGCCACTGATGACTCTGTATCTGACCGACAACACCACACCGGAAATGGTGATTGAAGCCAAGCAACGTGGTGATGTAAAAGCACTCAAACTCTACCCGGCTGGCGCAACAACCAATTCAGACTCCGGTGTTACCAATCTGAAAAAGGTTTACCCTGCTCTAAAAGCAATGGCCGAACAAGGTTTGCCACTATTAGTGCACGGTGAAGTCACTGACAGCGATATTGATATTTTTGACCGTGAGCGGGTATTTATTGATCGCTACCTGAAAGATCTGGTTGTTGATTTCCCTAGCCTTAAAATCGTGATGGAACACATCACTACGGCAAACGCTGTAGAGTTTGTAGAGTCCTGCGGTAACAATGTGGCCGCTACAATTACAGCTCACCACCTGCTCTATAACCGCAACGACATGCTAGTAGGTGGTATTCGCCCACACTTTTATTGTCTGCCAATTCTGAAGCGCAATACTCATCAGCAGGCGCTGCTGAAAGCGGCTACCAGTGGCAGTCCAAAGTTCTTTCTGGGCACAGACTCTGCGCCCCACGTGGTTGATGCCAAAGAAACCGCTTGCGGCTGTGCCGGCTGTTATACTGCTCCGGCAGCGCTGGAGCTTTACGCCGAGGCTTTTGAAAGCGTTGACGCGCTGGACAAACTGGAAGGTTTTGCCAGTCATTTTGGCCCGGACTTTTACGATTTACCCAGAAACACCGAAACAATCACTCTCCGTAAGGATGAGTGGCAATTGCCTGAGTCTATCCCTTTGGGAGACAATCAGGTAAAACCTCTTCGTGCAGGTGAAACGCTGAACTGGCGTCTGCAGGATTGAACTATTAATGTCTTGGGTGTAGCCCTGAAATAACGTCCCTATTTAAAAACAGGGATCAATTTCAGGGTTGCTCCTTATTCCTGTAATTAAGGAGACTCCGTGGTCGATGACAGCCACTTGATGGCCAACCGCTTTCGCGGCTTTTTACCTGTTGTAGTCGATGTTGAAACCGGTGGTTTTAATGCGGCCACTGACGCCCTGCTGGAAATTGCAGCCGTAGTGATCGAGATGGACGAGAGTGGTTATGTTCATCCGGGCAAGCCTCAATCCTTCCATATCAAGCCTTTTGAAGGCGCCAATATTGAACAGGCGGCTATCGAATTTATTGGTGTTGATCCTTTTCACCCATTGAGAATCGCCAATGAAGAAGAGCAGGCTATGAATAGCATCTTCAAAGTGGTTCGCAAGGAAGTGAAAAAACAGGGTTGCAGTCGTGCCGTTCTGGTCGGCCATAATGCTGCCTTTGACCTGAACTTCGTGAACGCTGCGGTTGAACGCTGCGACATCAAACGCAATCCGTTCCACCCGTTCTCCTGCTTTGATACGGCGAGTCTCTCCGGTCTGGCTTACGGCCAAACCGTTCTGGCCAGAGCCTGTGAAGCAGCAGCTATTGATTTTGATAAGGGTGAAGCACACTCTGCCCGCTATGACACAGAGAAAACAGCTGAACTGTTCTGCTCTATCGTCAATCGCTGGAAAGATCTGGGCGGCTGGTTGTAAGTCAGCTATCACCAGATACACGAACCGGGTCATATGACCCGGTTATTTTTTGTGTTGATAAAACAGTTTAGATAACTTAGTTACTGTATTGCTGATCCAGATATTCCGCTACAGCATCATCATTATGATGGCCAATCACCTCTGCATTCGGCAGCAGGTCTTTCAGTTTCTGCTGACCATTTTCCATAATCAACGCCTTGCCCACTGAGTTCAGCATTTCCACATCATTCATACCATCACCAAAAGCGATAGTTTCTGCCAGTGTGTGCTTTTTCAACGCCAGAACTTCGTTCAGGGCATAGCCTTTGTTAACACCTGCAGGCATAACTTCCAGACAGGTTGGCAATGAGAAAGCCGTAGCTACTGTATCGCCGTAAACAGCTTTAATTTCCTGTTCCAGCTCTATCATGTCTTCATGCTTCTCGGAGCAGAAAAACAGTTTGATGATCTCTCCGTGGGGAATGTCGTCCAGGTTTTCAATGCTATAGGTAAAACCGGAATCTTCACTGAACGCCAGCAGCTCTTTGCATTCCCGCTCTACATACCAATGATCTTCGGTATAGGCATTGAGAATCACCTTGTCATCATACTTGCGCGCAAGCTTAATAATATCGCGGCTTTGAGCGGCCTCAAGATCATGACGAATAATTACTTCACCAGCGGGATTGTAAACCCGTACACCATTTGAGGTGATGGTATACATATCGATACCCACCTGTGAACGGAAGGTTTTAACATCCTCATAGTGTCGTCCGGTCGCAAAGACAAACTTGATGCCCTGCTCGCTTAAACGACGGATTACTTCCTTGGTACGACTGGCAATCTTATGCTGACTGTTCAGCAGAGTACCGTCCAGGTCAGACACTACAACTGGATACATTCAAAACCTCTCGGTGACAATCAAATCAGGCAAAGTCAGTATGCTACGTCTCTATTGTTACAGACATAAGAGTTATTACGATAGAGGCTGTGGTCGCGTATTCAGATCACACGTTTAAACCACAGCCCTTCATTTGAAATGAGAAGTCAATCAGCAGACAGTGTCAGAGAAGTCACGACTTCTCCATCTTCCACCTTTGGTGACAGATCACTGGCCAGAATATAAATACGTGGCGCTTTAAGCCCTTTCTCAACCAACTTGTCTTTCAGAGTTCGGGCTCGCTCAACAGCCAGACTGCGCAGTGCAGCATCTTCAACCTGCCAGTTTTCAATCAGCGTATCGGTCAGTGCTGCTTTGGTTTGAGCCCCTGCTTTAAGGCTGCGCTCCTGAACCATTGCCATTAATAAGGAAACAGCCTCTTCATCGGGAATTAAAACCTTTTCAGGCTTGCCTGCAACATCAGCCAGACCCGCCTGCTTTCTGTACCTTAAACTCAGCTCTTCCAACAATTGCTGTTTAGCAATCACCGGAGCATCAATACTGCGCAAGGCAGCGCCCTGCACTTCCAGCTCCAGCTGTGGTCTTTCAGACAGAGCAGTTGCAAGAGAGGCAAGAGTAGCTTCCTGATCTTTGTTCGGGGCAGATGAACCCGGAACAAATTGAATAGACGACATTTCATCGGCATCACCCGACACCAGCGACGCCAGTAAATTAAACGGAGCAGAAACAATGTTGATCAGGAAGTTGGTAATTGCTGTGCGAATAACTGGTCCCAGAGCAAACTGTGGATTATCCAGATCACCGGACACTGGCAGATCAACCGATATACGCCCTTCACTGTCTTTCAGCAAAGCAATGGCCAGTTTCAAAGGCAGGCTTGTGGTATTTTCTCCTGAAACCTTGTCACCAAGCACCAGTTCTTTTAACAGAATACGATTGCTGGCATTCAACTGCTTATTGTTAATCTCATAGTCCAGATCAAGATCCATACGCCCTTTTTCAATGGTGTAGCCAGCAAAGCGCCCTGAATAAGGTGTAAGGTTGGGCAGCTCTACATCTTTAAAAGAAAGCTGTATCTGCGTTTCTGCCAGAGGTGTCAGCGGCACAAGTTCAGCCGTGATATTTACTGGCGAATACTTGTGAATGCGACCATTCAGTGCAATAGACATACTTTTCGGTGAACTACTGTCGAAGTTACGCACTTCGCCACTAAGTCCGGTTACCGGTGCTGCAAAACCCGGCTTGAAAGAACGATCAGCAAAATCCAGTGTGCCGTCTTTAAGCTTAAAGCTATCAATATTAACAGTGAAAGCCGGCGCTGAACTTTCCTTGGTCTTCGCTTCAGAAGGTGATTCGGAAGGTTTTACCAGTTCAGCCAAGTTGAGACTCAACTGCTCTCCCAACTCAATTTTGGTAAAAAGCTGAAGGAGAGTGATCTGTTTAATAGCCAAAGAGGATTGTTGTTGTGAAAAGTCGAAGCCTTCAATAGCAAGCTCTTGCCATCCAGCAACTCTATCCTCGGTTCGGCTGTCCGAAACATCAAGTTTGGACAGTGTTGTACTGCCCTTTGCCGTCAGACCTTGCTCTCTATCCCAGATTAAATCAACATCTGATGAGAATTCACCACCATCAAAAGATGTGTACAAATATGGGGTTAAATAAGGCTGAATATTCGTAAGCGAAAAACGATCAAGGCTTACTGAAGCACTTACTGAGTTCTGACTTTCAAGATCAGCTTTAACAGACAAGTGACTTTCATCGTTGATCCGGGTATCAAGTTCAACCGTTCCCTGACCTTTAGGCCAGCTTAACTGATCGCCTTTAATAGAAAACGAAGACAACTTAAAGGAAACGGCTTCATCACCCGCGTTGGCGTAATCAGTAAAATTAATCGCACCACTATCGAGGGAGACGGTATGTATAAGAATACCTAAAGGATTATCACTCGATGAAGATTCAGCTGACGCCTCATCAGATTGATCAACGGACTTGTTAACCGGCTTTAGAATCTTAGTGATATTAAGGCTACCGTCGTCCAACAATTCAATATCAACCTGTGGAGAGTCTATATCCACAAAATCGAGAATAACCTTTCCTTCCCTGAGCGATTGCCATGAAAGATCAACCGTCAGGTTGCTGAATCCGAACAATGGATGTCCCTTTCGAGCACCCAGAGAGAGTGTCTGAATATCCAGTTTAAGAGTCACCGGATTAAAAAGGATGCCGCCAATGCGCAGCGGTTCCTGTAAAAAACGCGGAGCTGTAAGCTGAATGGCCAGATGTAAAAAAGCAGGTAAAATTACAAACCCTAGCAGGCAGTAACCCAGAGCGACCTTGCTCAGCGCTGATATTGTGCGACGTACCATTGTGATCGTTATTCTGTTTTTAAAACATGGAAGTTAGCTATAACGATACAGATCAGTTGGCAGGGCAACAAATTAAAAAAAAGAAATTTGAATAAAAGAAAGAATTCAGACAATTCTTTGAACAGTCAGCACTTCGAACAAGCAGTGCCTTGAACAGGCAGTCATTCAATAACTGCCTGTTCTCAGAGGTTCAGTTAAAGGTTATCTCGTCCTCACTGACATCGGCCTCGATGGTATCACCATGGGCATACTCGCCGGATAAAATAGCCTCAGCCAGAGGATTTTCTATACGACGCTGAATGGCCCTTTTCAATGGTCGTGCACCATAAACCGGATCAAACCCGGCTTCAGCCAACTTCTTCATAGCATCATCCGTAACCTCCAGCGACAAACCATTATCAGCTAGACGCTTATTCAGGTTCTGAAGTTGGATAGCAGCTATACCTTCAATCTGGTTCGCAGTCAGCGGATGGAAGACCACTAGTTCATCAACCCGGTTAACGAACTCGGGACGGAAGTGAGTTCCCACTACATCCATCAGGGTTGATTTCAGGGCTTCGAAGTCTTCGCCCTGCATGGTTTGAATCACATCAGAACCAAGATTAGACGTCATTACAATAACGGTATTCTTGAAATCTACGGTTCTGCCCTGGCTATCAGTTAGACGACCATCTTCCAGCACTTGTAACAGAATATTGAAAACATCTGGATGCGCCTTCTCAACCTCATCCATCAACACCACTGAATATGGCTTACGACGAACAGCTTCAGTCAGGTATCCACCTTCTTCGTAGCCAACATACCCTGGAGGCGCACCAAGCAGGCGTGCCACGGAATGCTTTTCCATAAACTCCGACATATCAATACGAACGATAGCGTCTTCTGTATCGAACAAAAATTCAGCCAAAGCCTTACACAGTTCTGTTTTACCGACACCGGTTGGACCGAGGAACATAAAGGAACCGTTTGGACGGTTGGGGTCTGACAACCCTGCTCTTGAACGACGCACCGCATTGGACACAGCAACAACAGCTTCATCCTGCCCGATTACTCGACCGTGCAGAGAGTCTTCCATTCTCAGAAGCTTTTCACGCTCACCTTCCAGCATTTTTGACACTGGAATACCGGTCCAGCGCGAAACTACTTCAGCAATCTCCTCATCGGTTACCCGGTCACGCAGCAGCTGAGTTTCACCAGGTTCTGCAGCATCAGCCTGTTCAAGTTTTTTCTCCAGTTCCGGCAGCTGGCCATATTGAATTTCTGACATTTTAGCCAGATCACCCGTACGTTGAGCAGCTTCGAGAGCAATCAGCAGCTTTTCCCGGTCTTCACGAAGTTTCTGTGAGCCCTGAAGAATAATCTTTTCTGCCTTCCAGACTTCTTCCAGATCAGAATAGTCACGCTCAAGCTCACCTACTTCCTTTTGCAGTAGAGACAAACGTTCCTGTGACGCTCTGTCGTCTTCTTTCTTCAGTGCTTCCTGCTCGATCTTCAATTGAATCAGTCGGCGCTCCAGCTTGTCCATCTCTTCCGGTTTTGAGTCCATCTCCATACGAATACGGCTGGCAGATTCATCAATCAGATCAATGGCTTTATCTGGCAATTGTCGATCAGTAATATAACGCTGAGACAGTTTTACCGCCGCAACAATAGCCGGGTCCGTAATGTCTACACCGTGGTGGGCTTCATAACGTTCTTTCAGACCACGAAGAATAGCGATGGTGTCTTCTTCAGTGGGCTCGTCCACCAGCACTTTCTGGAAACGACGTTCAAGGGCTGCATCTTTCTCAATGTATTGACGATATTCGTCCAGTGTCGTAGCACCCACACAATGCAGCTCACCTCGCGCCAGTGCCGGTTTCAACATATTACCAGCATCCATGGCACCATCAGCCTTACCGGCACCCACCATAGTATGCAGTTCATCAATAAACAGGATGATCTGGCCTTCCTGTTTAGAAAGCTCACTCAAAACTGACTTCAGGCGTTCTTCAAATTCACCACGGAATTTAGCACCAGCAATCAGTGATCCCATATCCAGAGACAGAAGGCGTTTACCTTTAATACCATCAGGTACTTCACCATTGATGATACGCTGCGCCAGGCCTTCGACAATGGCGGTTTTACCAACACCCGGTTCACCGATAATAACCGGATTATTTTTGGTTCTGCGCTGAAGCACCTGAACAATACGACGTATTTCATCGTCACGGCCGATTACCGGGTCCAGCTTGCCCTGCTCAGCAAGGTCGGTCATATCAACGGTATAGGTGTTCAGGGCATTACGATTATCTTCAGCATTGGCATCATTAACCGCATCACCACCACGAAGATTAGCAAGAGCATTTTCCAGAGCCTGCTTGCTGACACCCTGACCGTTCAGTACTTTCGATACAGGTGTATTGCCTTCCATCATCACCAGCAGCATGGTTTCGCTGGAAATAAACTGGTCATTATTTTTCTGAGCTTTTTTATCGGCCAGGTTAAGCAGTCGAATCGTATTCTGGGAAGGTTGGATATCACCGGTAGGGCTGTTGATGACCGGAACCTGATCAAGAAGTTGCTCCAGCTCACCAACCAGTTTTGACAGGTTGAAACCAACCTGAGCCAGCAAGGGTTTTACAGAACCACCCTGCTGGTTAAGCAGAGCCAGTAACAGGTGCACTGGCTCGATTTGATTATGGTCTTTACCGACAGCCATTGACTGGGCATCGGCAATAGCGGATTGCAGTTTGTTGGTAAGACGATCTGCTTGCATTGGCGTTCTCCCGCTTGAATCATTGCTGTTTTATCAGCTCTAACTCTTATATGGCGGCAGGAAAATCGTTTTTCAAGTCATCCAGATCAAAGTAGCCAGTCGCCCGGAGGCTTTGCCATCTCTACGATAGGAATACCAGCTGTCTGTATCCGAGTACGTGCAGAGACCTCCGCCATAAACAGCGTCTATACCGAGAGTATTTAAACGAAGTCTTGCCAGCTGATACAAATCACCAAACCAGCGATCACCTTCACCGGCAACAAATGCTTCTTCAGCCTTTTCACTGTCACCAATAAAAGCAGCTCTAACCTCAGGTCCCACTTCAAAATGCTTCTGGCTGATTGCCGGCCCCATCCAGGCTATTAACTGATCAGCAGGTTCTGACATAGCAAAAGCAGTCTGTTCCAGAACACCGGCCTGCAATCCTTTCCAGCCGGCGTGAGCAGCAGCGACCTTTGTTCCTGCTCGATTGCAGAAAATTACCGGCAGACAATCTGCAGTCAACACCGCACAAGGAAGGTTCTGCTGGTCCGTCCAGACAGCATCACCTTCCCGCTCAATGGCATCAGCCTGCGCTGTCACCACCTCGGTTCCGTGCACCTGCTGTAACCATTGAGGTTCAACTGGTAACTGCCAGTCAGACCTGACAATCTCACGATTAGCCAGGACAGCTTCGGGTACATCACCTGACCTCAGCCCCATATTCAAGCTGCCAAAATCACCTTTACTGACTCCACCAGCCCGTTTAGTGACGCAGGCTTTGATATTGGCCGGAACCGGCCAGTCGGGTATCAGGTAATGTCCCTTCACGTTATGCGTTCTCGGTTTTGTATTTTTGTAGTACAGACAGTAATTGCTGGAAGTCTTCCGGTGCTGGAACTTCCCATTCCAGATAGTCGTCAGTAGCCGGATGCATCAGACCCAGTTTGCGAGCATGCAGAGCCTGTCGTTTAAAACCACGCAACTCCTGCTCCATTTCTTCAGAACAGCCTTTAGGTATTCTCAGTCGTCCAGCGTACAAATCATCACCCACCAGCGGGTGACGAATATGACTCATATGAACACGAATCTGATGGGTACGGCCGGTCTCCAACTGACAACGTACGTGAGTGTGAGAAGGAAACTTCTCCAGCACACGGTAATGGGTCACAGAAGGTTTACCACTTTGCACCACGCCCATGCGCAAACGATGCAGAGGATGACGACCGATAGGTTCATTCACCGTTCCACCTGCTGTCATCGTACCCATGGTAATCGCTTCATACTCGCGACTTACGGAACGATCCTGCAACTGGGACACCAGATCTGTGTGAGCCGCCAGTGTTTTTGCCACCACCATCAACCCGGTCGTGTCTTTATCCAGACGGTGCACAATGCCAGCTCTTGGCACTGAAGCAAGATTTGGATAGTGGAACAACAAACCATTCAGCAAAGTGCCGGTATAGTTTCCTGCTGCCGGATGAACTACCAGACCTGCAGGCTTGTTGATCACCAGAATAGTGTCATCTTCATAAACAACATCCAGCGGAATATCTTCCGGTAGCCACTGTTTTTCGTCTTCAACTTCTACCGACAGCTTCAGGGTTTCACCACCAATCAGCTTGTCTTTTGGCTTTTTACGGTTGCCATCGACCAGCAGATCACCATTCCTGATCCACTCTTGCAGTCGGGCCCGGGAAAAGTCAGGAAAACAACTGGCTGCTACCTGATCCAGCCTTTTACTGCCCTGCTCATCAGGTACTACAACCTGCTGCTCTATCTGTTCACTCATTCAGTGTACTCAACCTCATAGTCCGCTTTCACGAGCTGCCGCTTCACTGGCAACCTCAAACATTGAAACCTGAATATGACACCGCTGTACTAATGACAGTACCGATAACGGCTCAGATGAAGCGGTTTCTTTTCGTTTTCAGGCGGACTGTGTTTAAATTACTTCTATATAAAGACAGGTAGTTTATCACAGCCCATGCGCTAACCTGATTTCCTCCTGAAGGATTTTCCGGTGATAGATACCTAAATGGGTTCTTGAAGCGGGAAGCATGACTTCCTGACACTCTCCGATAACAATCCGGAGTACGGAAACTGTAAACACCATGACAATATTGAAACGACCATTCACGCGCCTGCTGGGCCTGTTTTTTGCCGCTGTGGTGCTGGCCGGATGTTCCAGCAGCCCGGAAAAAGAAAAACTGTCCGAGAACCTGACTGAAGCCCAGCTTTACCAGCTGGCGACAGACTCTCTGAATAGCAACAGTTACACCACAGCCATTGATCGCCTCAGAACCCTGGAATCCCGCTATCCTTTTGGTGCTTTTGCCGAGCAGGCTCAGCTGGATCTGATCTACGCCTATTACATGAATGCCGAACCTGAAGCATCCAGAGCGGCGGCCGATCGCTTCCTGCGTCTGCACCCTCAGCACCCGGACGCTGATTACCCTTACTACATGAAAGGTCTGGCTTCCAACACGGCTGCCATGGGTATTGTTGAACGCTTCCTGCCTCTGGACAGCACCAAGCGTGACCCAGGCCAGGCTCGTCAGTCTTTCAATGAATTCCGTGAATTGCTGAGCCGTTACCCTGACAGCAAATACGCTCCGGATGCCCGCCAGCGTATGGTGGCCCTGAGAAATCGACTGGCCGCTTATGAGATTCACGCCGCCAACTACTACATGAAGCGAAAAGCCTATGTTGCTGCAGTCAATCGTGGCAAGTATGTGGTTGAGAACATGCAGAAGACTCCGGCAGTGGAAGCTGCACTGGGCGTGATGATTGAAGGTTACCAACACCTTGGTCTGGCTGCTCCAGCGGAAGAAGCATTGATTGTTCTGAAAGCAAACTTCCCGGAATCAAAGCTGCTGGGTAAGAGTGGTGAGTTTACAGGTTACCAATCCTTTGGGGATGTTGACCCTTCCCTACTCTACACCTTGACCTTTGGTCTGCTGGGTGAGTCCGGGGTAGAGAAACAGAGCACCGTCACTCCAAAACCTCCTGTCAGCAAATAAAACTCATTCCTTCTACACTCAGGCCTTCTCATGAGAAGGCCTTTGCCATAAAAGATTCCGTTATGTCTGTATCAGTAAAATGCCCACAGTGTGAAAAAAAAGTTGAGTGGAAGAAAGAAAATAAATTTCGCCCTTTCTGTTCAGAGCGCTGCAAAATGATTGATCTAGGCGCTTGGGCCAACGAAGAACACTCCATCCCTGGTAACCCGTCATTTGATGACTTGATGTCTGCAGATATTGATCCTGAAACCTGCCACTAAAACGCTACTTTTTTGAAAGCTATTGTTTACAAGCTACTGCTTTTCAAAATTATCGCTCTAAAAACCTTTGGCCCGGTTAAGTATGGGCCAACCTTTTTCCCTTCCGAGAATACATCGAGCCATATCACATTTATATTTTAGTGTTTCCGTCAGCATATATCTGGCATTTCGATCATGAATATATTCGCCTAACTCTTCAATCTCTTCATCGCTAAGGTCAGCTATTTTGTCCAAAGCTATCTTGGCATAGGCTCTTCGTGTTTCAAGATCCTTACCGAACATATCCAGAACTGTTTCTTTTCCTCGGTATTGAAAGCGGTGCAAGTTCGATGGACTGAACACTATTTCAGTGAATTCATCTAATGTGCAATCTTCAGGCAGATCACAATGATTGTAAAACGCCATACCGAAATCGATACTGACCCAGTCAGATTTTCCCGGAACACTTGATTCGGTATACATGTAATTATCCGGTTTTAGATAATCCTGATCACCCAGTAAAAAACGTCTTACACATAGATCAACAGCAGGATGCCTTTCCTCATTAAATACAGGCTTTGAAACCTTGTCAGTAAAGTACGACTCCCCTACTTTATGATCATATAAATGTCTCGAGGCAATACAGTCACTCTTGTCTCTCTCATCACGACTGTACTCAACCTGATAATCATTCCCCGCCCCAACCACAGCTCTGTAGACATTTGCTGCAAATATTTCTCGCTGAACCAGTAATTTCGGATTGTTATAAAATTTCGCTTTGTAAGATTTGCGTGTAAATAGATAAATAACTTTTTGCAGAAAACGCTTAAATTTTTCACCTCCCAATTCATAGCCTGGTGTTTTCACATGCCAGACCACTTTGTCAGTACTATCACGCCTTCGCATTATCTTGTGACTGACAACTCCGCTTGAGGCCGCTTTCCCTTCATCCTGCCAGAACCTATTAAAAGGGACATTTACATTGATAGGAGGCCTGTCTTCTCTGAGACTGACAGAGACAACTTTTCTATCCCTGAGCGTCTCACCACTAGTGTTGTTAAAAGGAGCCCTATTGAGCTGAGGAACAGCTGGCTCTACCGAAACACCTTCCTGACTGGCATTAACATCAGCAGAGTCAATATTCTTGGAGGCATGAGTGTATGTTGAAGGCTGCCCAATCTTTCCTGGTCCAGACATTTGCTTCCCTGCATCCGTCTATAAAGCAATAATACTATTCAGCTTAGTTGCCAGAACGCTCCTATGGCAGAAATACCCTGAGCTCCGTGCTCAATCACCAGCTCCTCATCAGACAACATAAGTCCACCAAGCCAATACACAGGCACAGGGCAAGCGGCAGTCAGCTGAGCAGCAACTTCCTGACCTATAGCCAGTCTATTTGGGTGTGATTTGGTCGGCCGAACGGGTGACAATGTCACAAAGTCGACACCAGCCTTTACTGCTTGCTCAACCTGATTGCGATTATGGCAGGATGCTGCCAACCATTGACCCGGACGTCTGTTTTTCTTCCACTCTTCACTGGCGATACCAAGCTGATCTGAACGAAGGTGAATACCGTCACACCAAGACTCCTGTAGCAGTTCTGGCCTGCCCTTAAGAATCAATTTTGCGCCTTTTTCACGGCAGAGTGCATGAAGCTCTCGTGCGATATGCTGATAAGGTGCTGCTTGCAACCAGGGCGCTCGAAACTGAACCATCCTGATTCCGTTATCCAACTGACGACTGACCTTTTCAATCACTTCAACTGAGGACGAAAAAGGCCCTGTTACCATATAGCGGTGTGGCAGCAAGACAGCTTTCACAATGGGTACATTAGCTGGAGGAAAATGGGTTTCTGTTAACTGCTCAGGTTCAATCCACTTAATTTCCTGACCTTCATTCCCTTTAGGTATCCCTTTTAAATCTGAGGCCCACCAGGTATCCAGCAATACGGTTTTATCAGGATAATCGTGTCGTATCTCAATCAGTTTTTTAAAAGAACCGGCCTCAATATCAAGTTCTTCCTTTAATTCTCTGTTCAGAGCGACACAGATATCTTCAGAGTCTTCAACTTTTCCACCGGGGAACTCCCAGTAGCCACCCATATGTTTATCATCGGGTCGGCGTGCAATAAGAATACGTCCGTCGTCGCCAACAATAACCGCAACAGCAACATGAATAATGGTACGGGAACCAGTCTGCGTCATTCTGACCTGCCTGTATCTGGATTACGAAATAGCAGTGAAAGAACATAGCAGTGAAATCATGCCACTGCTATTGATCTGGGTTCATAGAATATACACGAGGGAGAAAGAACATCATTACTCTATGATCTGAGTAATGATGTGGGAGGTCGTCAATCAGGAGCGGTATTCAGCATTGATTCGAACGTACTCATGGGAGAGGTCTGTCGTCCAGATTTCTTCTGTGACAACACCAGAACCCAGCTGAATTCTGATAGTAATTTCTTCACCATCCATTACCTGCTGCCCTGCTTCTTCAGTATAAGTGGTTGCAGGTTGCCCAGTTTCAATCAGTGCAACATCATTCAGCCAGATATTGATCTTTTCAATCTCAAGGGAGTCAATTTCAGCACGACCTACTGCGGCAAGAATTCGTCCCCAATTGGGATCACAGGCAAACAGTGCCGTTTTCACCAATGGTGAATGCGCTACTGTGTAGGCCACTTCCAAAGCGTCTGCAACCGTTTCAGCCTCTTCAACCTTCACAGTGACAAACTTGGTAGCTCCCTCACCATCTCTAACAATGGCTTGAGCGAGTTCTTTGGCAACGCCTGTAACAGCAACTTTCAGCTGTTTAAAAAGTTCAATGTCGACGCCCGTCAACTGCTCATTACCAGCAGCTCCTGTCGCTACCAGCATAAAGCTGTCGTTTGTTGAAGTGTCACCATCCACTGTAATTCGATTGAAGGACAGGTTGGCAATATCAAGCAACATAGACTGCAAAAGTGACTGATCAATATTTACGTCAGTAGCAATGTAAGCCAGCATGGTTGCCATATTAGGTTTGATCATGCCTGAGCCTTTGCTGATACCTGTGACGGTATAAGTCCGACCATCAACTTCAAACTGGCAACTGCTGCCCTTAGGTCGAGTATCAGTGGTCTGAATACCTTCAGCGGCATGTAACCAGTTATCTCCTGACAAGGACTCCAGAGCAGTAGGCAGACCAGCACAGATCTTATCCACTGGCAGAGGCTCACCAATAACACCGGTAGAGAAAGGAAGTATTTTATCTGCCGGCAGGCCAACCATTTCAGCGAGTGCGCCTGTCACTGCCTGAGCATTTTTCATACCCTGCTGACCTGTTCCAGCATTGGCATTGCCGGTATTGGTCACAAAATATTCGGGACTATTGCCAAGGTTCTTCTTTGCCAGAACAACAGGAGCCGCACAGAGCTTATTAAGGGTGAAAACACCAGCAACAGAGGACCCTTGGTTCCAGTTCATTATCACCAGATCGCGTCGACCCGGATAGCGAACACCTGCCTTGGTGGTTCCCAGACGAAATCCTTTTACCGAATGCATATCCGGCCATTGATCAGCTCCTACAGCCATGGCTCACCTCAATCTTTTTCTTGGTTATCTGATGAAAAGGTTGATCTACTTCAGAAACTACTTATACAGCAAAAACAAAAAAAGATCGCATAAAAGCGATCTTTTTTTGGGTAAATATTCAATTTAAACTATTGAGTATTTAGTCAATCTTGCCATGGCACTGCTTGAACTTCTTGCCAGAACCGCATGGGCAAGGTTCGTTACGACCTACCTTGCGGCCTTCGCGAACAAATGGCTCTGGCTGAGCTGCTCCTTCTGGAGCCTGTTCGGCTTCATCTTGCTCAAGACCTTCAGCCTGAGCGTGCTGGAATTGCATGCGCTGCGCCATTTCCTGACGACGCTGCTCTTCCATTTCCTCAGTACGGTCATCCTGCTGAACCTGTACATGGGACAGAATACGAATGGTGTCGTTCTTGATCTCTTCCAGCATGGACTGGAACAGCTCAAAGGCTTCACGTTTGTATTCCTGCTTAGGGTTCTTCTGTGCGTAACCACGTAGATGAATACCCTGACGCAGGTGATCCATAGTCGCCAGGTGTTCTTTCCACTTGTCGTCCAGAACACGCAGAAGGATGTGCTTCTCGAAGTTTCTCAGACCTTCCGCGCCAGCAAGTTCTTCTTTCTTCTGATAGTCAGCAACTACTTCAGCCAGAATGCGCTCACGCAGACCGTGCTCTTCAAGCTTGTCGTCTTCGTCGAGCCACTTCTGAACAGGCAATTCAATACCCAGCTCGGCAGCCAGCTGTTGCTCCAGACCGGAAACATCCCACTGTTCTTCCAGACTCTCTGGCGGAATGTGCTGGGAAATAACGGTACTAACAACTTCCTCACGCATACCTTGAATGCTTGAAAGTACGTCGTCAGAGTTCAGCAATTCATCACGCTGACCATAAACCACCTTACGCTGGTCGTTTGCCACATCATCGTATTCCAGCAGTTGCTTACGAATATCGAAGTTGCGACCTTCCACCTTACGCTGAGCTTTCTCGATGGCATTACTGACCATGCGATGCTCAATAGCTTCACCTTTCTCCATGCCCAGAGCCTTCATAAAGCCCTTAACACGATCAGAAGCAAAGATACGCATCAGGCTGTCTTCCAGTGACAGATAGAAACGGGAGGAACCCGGATCACCCTGACGACCGGAACGACCACGCAACTGGTTATCGATACGACGAGACTCGTGACGTTCAGTACCGATAATGTGCAGACCACCGGCTTCCAGCACCTGCTTATGGCGCAACTGCCAGTCGGCTTTAATCTGGTCTTCTTGCTCTTTAGTTGGACTCTCAATCGCAGCCAGCTCAGCTTCCCAGCTACCACCCAGAATAATGTCAGTACCACGACCCGCCATGTTGGTCGCGATAGTAATCGCTCCCGGACTACCTGCCTGAGCAATGATCTCCGCTTCCTTCTCGTGGAACTTGGCGTTCAACACGTTATGAGGAACCTTCGCCTCTGTCAGAGCGTTCGATAACAACTCGGAAGATTCAATGGATGCAGTACCCACCAGAACCGGACGATTCTTTTCAACATTTTCTCTGATGTCTGCAATGATGGCTTCGTATTTCTCACCAATGGTCAGATAAACCAGATCATTGTGATCCTCACGAATCATCGGCTTATGAGTCGGGATTACCAGTACATCCAGACCATAAATCTGGCGCAATTCGAATGCTTCTGTATCCGCAGTACCGGTCATACCGGACAGTTTTTCATAGATACGGAAATAATTCTGGAAGGTGGTGGAAGCCAGTGTCTGACTTTCGGCCTGAATGGTCAGCCCTTCTTTCGCTTCCAGCGCCTGATGCAGACCTTCGGACAGACGACGACCCGGCATGGTACGGCCAGTATGCTCATCAACCAGCATAACTTCGTCATTGCTGACAATGTATTCAACATTGCGAGTGAACAGTACATGTGCTTTCAGAGCTGCATTCACATGGTGCAGCATATTCAGATTGTGTGAAGAGTAGAGGCTTTCACCTTCAGGCAGCAGGCCAAGGCTCTGCAGCTGCTCTTCAATAAACTGATGCCCCATTTCGGTCATTTCCACCTGACGGGTCTTTTCGTCCACCAGATAATGGCCGGTAGGCTCTTCGCCTTCTTCAAGCTCACCTTCATGCTTCTGAAGCTGAGGTGCCAGCATGTTCATCTGCTTATAGAGTTCAGAGGAATCTTCAGCCGGGCCGGAAATAATCAGCGGAGTACGTGCTTCGTCAATCAGGATGGAGTCAACTTCATCCACTACAGCAAAATGCAACGGACGCTGGAATTTGTCTTCCTTGCGGAAGGCCATGTTGTCACGCAGGTAGTCAAAGCCGAATTCGTTGTTGGTACCGTAGGTAATGTCAGCAGCGTAAGCTTCACGTTTCTCTTCCGGAGACTGCTGTGGGACAACCACACCGTAGGTCAGGCCCAGGAATTCATAAAGAACCCCCATACCGGCAGCATCTCGACGAGCCAGGTAGTCGTTCACGGTAACAACATGAACACCTTTACCGGTCACCGCATTCAGGTAAACCGACAGAGTTGCCATCAGGGTTTTACCTTCACCGGTACGCATTTCGGCAATGCGACCTTCGTGAAGGGTGATACCACCAATCATCTGTACGTCGAAATGGCGCATGCCCAGACAACGCTTACTGCCTTCACGTACTACAGCAAAAGCCTCAGGCAACAGAGCATCAAGCTCTTCTCCCTGCTGAAAGCGGTCACGGAATTCCTGAGTCTTGGCTCTGAGTTCTTCATCACTCAGATTCGACAACGACTCTTCGTGAGCATTGATCTTCTTGACCAGCTTGCCCATGCGTTTCAGCTGGCGATCATTCCGGCTGCCAATAATTTTTTTAACTAACGTAGCTAACATAGATTGGTTACAGTCTCACTCAAATTCCGGAGCTGTCTCTCCTGCCGACAATCCTGTCGGGGCAGACAAGCGCACAATTGCACAACATTCTATGACAATCACACAAAAGTCTCATCCATATTAGCTACAAATCGGCAGCCTGTTTCATGCCAACTGCTTGGAATGATCGTTATTGAGGAAAATCAACAATTTGGGACGTAATCAGGTTTATCGCTATTCCCTGGCTGGAGTTTAACAAAAAACACTCACAGTGCCCGGTACGAGATCAATATATGGGGACTGGCCGAATGAATTTCAAGGAAACGAGGAAAGAAAGAGAGGCAGGCTGGCAATTTCCAGCCCGGGGGCACTATTTGCTTGCTCTGTAGATATAGAGCTGAGGATCAACGTTCTTGCCGTTCTTTATCACTTCAAAATGAACATGGGGACCTGTAGATCGACCAGAGCTTCCCATCTCAGCCAGTACCTGACCACGGGAAACAACGTCTCCAACCTTAACTTTTGAAGCCTGATTATGAGCATAGCGAGTAACGTAACCATTACCATGATTCACTTCAACCAGAAGACCATAGCCGTAACGGTCTCCAGCCCAGGTTACAACACCCGCTGCAACCGAGATAATATCGGAACCACGCTTACCGGCCATATCAATACCTGAATGCCAGGCATTTTTACCCGTGAAAGGATCAGTTCGGCTGCCAAATCGAGAAGAGAGCCACCCTTTACGAATAGGAAGCCCTGCAACAAAGGCAGAATCTGTTATAACCTTGTTTTCAAGCAGGTCCTGCAACAAGTCAAGCTGTTGCTCTCTACTATCAATCTGTTTTGATAATTGATCAATAGCATCTATTAAACTGGATTTGGCATAGAGGGATTCACTACCCGGCACTTCTTCCGGACCACCTACAGCAGGAGCTTCATCAAACTCAAACTCACCATCATCAAGCTTGGCAGTAACCGTTAAGCGCTCTCCTACCGCATCGAGACGGGTGATACGACCCTGTAATTCCGCAAGCCTTAAAGTTAAAGCATCAATCTGACGCTCCGCTTCACGACGGACAACGTCGACTTCCTTTTTCTGTTCGTCCAATTCAACTTTCCACTGCTGAACACCTTCTTCAGTCAGCAGTAAATTTTTGTCTGTTTTCATTGCTACATAAGCCAGACCGCCACCTAACAACAGGCACAGAGACATTGCTGAAGCAGCCAAAGCTATCAACCTGTTTCCTGAAACCCTGAAAGAACGGGTTCTGGAATGATCCTGTTTAACAACAATTACTTTCATTCGGGCGTCCTGTACTCCCCGAGGTCGCAGCCAGCCAAAAAACCATCTGGAACAATCCTCGTGATCGATTATTTTTGATCACTATTCCAATTATACGTAATAACGGATTAAAGCTATTCCATTCCAGCAGAAGCGATGATGGAAAGACACATCCAGCGCTCAATCGTATAAGAAGCAAAATCCCCGACAGGGAGCTTGGCAATATGAGGGCGAACTTTAGCATTCAGCGACAAAAAATCGCAACCCTATTGCTCTCTGCATTCTCTTAACTGTGCCTCAAGTCAAATCTTCGACATTGCTATCGACCAGCAAATATCAAAATAATTCACCCTTGAAAGAAAAAAAAGGCTGCGAAAGCAGCCTTTTTTTCATCATGATCAGAAAACTCTTAATTAAGCTGGTATGGCAGCTGGCTTAAGATAGGAGATAGGTGCAACCGTCGCATCATCAAAGGTTACTACTTCCCATGCACTTTCGTTCTGAAGAAGAGAGCGCACCAGCTTATTATTGAGCTCATGACCAGACTTGTAACCATCAAACTGACCAATCAGGCTGTTACCCAGCAAGTACAGATCGCCAATGGCATCCAGCATTTTGTGCTTAACAAACTCATCGTGATAACGCAGGCCGTCTTCGTTCAAAATACGGTAGTCATCCACTACAACCACGTTATCAACACTGCCACCAAGAGCCAGGTTCTGGGAACGCAGCTGCTCTACATCGCGCATAAAACCAAAGGTTCTGGCACGACTGACTTCCTTAACAAAGGAAGTGCTTGAAAAATCGATGGCAGAGGTCTGCGAACGATTCTTGAACACAGGGTGATCAAAGAAAATGGTAAAGCTGACTTTAAAGCCGTCATACGGTTTGAAAGTCGCAGTCTTATCACCATCAGAAACAGTGATCTCTTTCTTGATTCGAATGAATTTTTTAGCCGCTTCCTGCTCCTGAATGCCCGCAGACTGAATCAGGAATACGAAAGGACCGGCACTGCCGTCCATGATTGGTACTTCATGGGCACTGACTTCTACATAAGCATTATCAATACCCAGCCCAGCCATAGCTGAAAGCAGATGCTCTACAGTATCAACACGAACACCATCCTTTTGGAGTGATGTACACAGTGTTGTCTGTCCAACATATTCCGCCTTGGCTGGAATCTCGACCACAGGATCAAGGTCCGTACGGCAAAATATGATACCGGTATCTACAGGGGCCGGTTTCAGCGTCAGGTATACCTTCTCGCCGGAGTGCAACCCAACTCCTGTAGCCCGAATAATGTTTTTTAAGGTGCGCTGTCTGATCATGATAATGCTATTCCGCGACCTCAAAGGCCCCTGTTATTTGAATGCAACAACCTATTGTAACAAAAGTTACATATGACACAACCGGTCACTGGTTATTCACTCAATCTGCCTGTCGACGTAGGAACGCCGGAATATCCAGGTAGTTTACATTTTCAGCTGATGACGCTGGCTGTCGCTTAGGCTTTTCCTCTTGCAACTCTTCCTCCTGTACAGCTGCAGCAGCTTTATTGCGCAGATGGGGAGGGATATCCAGTTCGCGAAGATCCAGAGAACCATCTTTGCGGGTTCCCACTGGACGTTTGTCATCAACAACCTTCATGGACTCCTGTCTACCACCACCTTCACCAAGGCCAGTAGCAACAACAGTCACTCGTAATTCATCACTCATGTCCGGATCAATAACAGTACCAACAACAGTAGTGGCATTGTCAGAAGCAAATTCCTTAACGGTTTCGCCCACTTCGTGGAATTCACCGACGGACAGGTCCAGGCCTGCGGTAATGTTAACCAGCACACCTCTGGCGCCCTGCAGATTAACATCTTCCAGCAGAGGGCTGCGAATCGCACGCTCGGCCGCTTCAATCGCACGATTACTGCCTGTGGCAGAACCAGTACCCATCATGGCCATACCCATTTCGGACATTACTGTTCGAACATCAGCAAAGTCGACGTTAATCAAACCGTCGCGAGTAATCAATTCGGAAATACCCTGCACAGCACCAAGAAGTACGTCATTAGCCGCACTGAATGCGTTCAATAGACTTACATCGCGACCCAGCACTGGCAGCAGGTTCTCGTTTGGAATGCAGATCAAAGAGTCAACATTTTCCTTTAGCTCATTCAGGCCTTCTTCTGCAACACTCATGCGTCGCTTGCCTTCAAATGAAAATGGTTTAGTGACAACTGCTACTGTCAAAGCACCCATTTCACGAGCAATCTGAGCAACAACAGGAGCCGCACCAGTACCTGTACCACCGCCCATACCGGCAGTAATAAAGACCATATCCGACCCTGCCAGCACTTCGCTGATACGATCACGATCTTCCATCGCCGCTTCACGACCAACCTGTGGGTTGGCACCTGCGCCAAGACCACGGGTAATATTAGCACCTAGCTGCAAATGCGTATGCGCTTGCAAATGTTGTTTTTTCAGTGCCTGAGAATCAGTATTGGCACAGACAAACTCAACACCTTCCAGCTGGCTATTCAACATGTGACAGACAGCGTTACCACCACCGCCACCAACACCTACTACCTTTATAACCGCTTCCTGCGGTACATTATCCACCAGCTCAAACATGGCCTTCTCCTTTAAATTTGTTTATAAACAGGAATAGAAAAACATTATAAATCTGTAGTCAAAAGGAGCCTTTGAACCATTTTTTGATTCTGGCAGCCCAATTCTCTTCCTGTTTACTGTATACAGCTTCCTTACGACCTTCCTTCTGCTCCTTCAATCCGTAATGCAGAAGACCAACACCTGTCGCATAAATGGGATTCGAGACAAAGTCTGTCATTCCCTGAACTGCCTGAGGCACACCAAGCCTCACAGGCATATGAAATATTTCTTCAGCCAGATCAACAGCACCTTCTATCTTTGAGGTGCCACCTGTCAGAACAATACCGGCTGGTATTAACTCTTCGAAACCACTGCGTCGCAGCTCAGCCTGAATCAGAGTGAAGAGCTCTTCATATCTTGGCTCAACCACTTCAGCCAGAGAGTGTCTGGACAACTCCCGGGCTGGCCGGTCACCCACACTGGGCACCTTGATCATATCATCTGCACCCGCCAGCTGAGTCAGACAGCAGGCATATTTGATCTTTAGCTCTTCAGCATGCTGGGTTGGCGTACGCAGTGCCATAGCAATGTCGTTAGTTACCTGATCGCCCGCTATCGGTATAACAGCTGTGTGTCGTATTGCACCATCAGTGAAAATGGCAATATCAGTGGTACCGCCACCAATATCCACCATACAGACACCCAGCTCTTTTTCATCTTCAGAAAGCACTGCATAGCTGGACGCCAGCTGCTCCAGAATAATATCGTCAACATCAAGGCCACAGCGTCGAACACAGTTTTCAATATTCTGCGCCGCATTTACTGCACAGGTAACAAGATGAACCTTGGCCTCCAGTCGAACACCGGACATACCCTTAGGTTCCTTGACACCTTCCTGAGTGTCAATGATGTATTCCTGAGGCTCTATATGAAGAATTCGCTGATCCGCAGGAATAGCAACAGCCTGAGCTGCATCTATCACCCGATCTATATCCGCACTGTTAACTTCACGATCACGAATAGCAACAATACCATGGGAGTTAAGACTGCGAATATGATTACCGGCAATACCCGCATAAACGGAATGAATTTTACAACCAGTGACCAGTTCAGCTTCTTCAATAGCGCGCTGAATGGCATGCACGGTTGAATCGATATTGACAACCACGCCCCGCTTCAGACCTTTTGATGCATGAGAACCAATGCCGAGAACTTCTATCTGGCCATCCTGGCTGACCTCACCTACTATAGCCACCACCTTTGAGGTGCCTATATCCAGCCCTACGATCAAATTTCCATTATTTGCCGATGTCATGGCATCACTCTTCCCAAAACCTCAAAAACCGTCGTCATCAGTGACAAGCAGTCATTCATCTTGCTGCTATTTATTTCCACGCCACCGAAGCCCCGTTTAAATACCGTAAATCCACTCGCTTCACATCTTCCCAGCGATCATTCAGACGCTCGTGAAAGAGCCTGATAAATCTTTGCAATCGAGCCATTCTTCGGTCTCGACCAATATTTACTGATACATGGTCAACCCTAAACAACCATGAATCCGTACTACTTAAATTCAGCTCACTGACCGTTACCCCAAGTGGACGCAACAGCTGACTGATCGACAAATACTGCTGCATCACATCCTGAGCTCTGTCCTGAGGCCCTGACAACAAAGGCAGGTCGACAAAACTGTCCAACTGACCGGGCCTGAATACCTGCCCCCGTTCATCAATCAGGCCATCCTGCTCCCAACGAGCAATGGCTTCACGCTCAACCAGAGTAACAACCACCTTATCCGGCCACTCACGCTTAACACTGACTCTCTTCACCCAGGGCATAGCAGCTACAGCATCCTGCATCCCCGGTAAATCGAGAAACAGAAAGCGGTTAACCAGCCAGGGGGCCAGTACTTTTTCTACCTCATCCCTTTGCAGCTGATTAAAGCCTGAACGAACCTCCACACGTGCTATCGGCTGATTGACCCAGTCCATCAACCTTGGCCATGTCCAGATAACTCCTGCCATAACCGTAAACAGAGCCAAATACTTACCTGCTAACTGCCAGCGAGCGAGATTCTGTGGGCCGAACCCTGCCTTGTTCCGATTCGCTTTGAAAGAAGCCGAAGCTCTCTTCTCAGACTTCTTCCGTTTCAGTAATTGCACTGTATTCCTTTAGAATGCATTGGCCAGACAGCTCACCAGTCAGCGAGGTTTTCAGTATTTCCATCACCAACTGATCAAAATCCAGCCCCACTGCCTTAGCTGCCATAGGTACCAAACTATGGTCTGTCATACCCGGAACTGTGTTCACTTCCAGAATCCAGAAACGACCTCTTTCGTCCTGCATAAAATCAACACGTCCCCAGCCGGAGCAACCAAGGGTTTCAAAAGCTGTCAGGGCTAAAGCCTGCATTTCCTGCTCTTCACCTTCTGACAAGCCGCAAGGTAAGCGGTAACCGGTATCGTCAGATAGGTATTTAGCCTCGTAATCGTAGAATTCTTCCTGCGACTCTATTTTAATGGCTGGCAGAGGCTGGCCATTAAGTACGGTCACGGTAAATTCCGGACCATCAATAAACTGCTCAACCAATACTGAAGAACCATACTGACTGGCTTTTTCCCAGGCTGGATACAAATCCTGCTCACGATCAACTCTTGCCACACCCACACTGGAACCTTCAAGACTCGGCTTAATAAATGCCGGAAGGATTTCAACACAGTACTCCAGGTGATCCGGATCTTCTATTAATCGAAAATCCGGTGTTGGCAGACCCACTGCCTGCATCAACAGCTTGCTGCGATATTTATCCATGGCTAAAGCTGATGCCATCACACCACTGCCTGCGTAGGGAATGCCCATCAACTCCAGCAACCCCTGTACAGTGCCATCTTCACCACCACGGCCATGCAGAGCAATAAAAGCTCTATCCGGCTTATGGCTTTCCAGCTGTTCAACCAGGTTATTGGCCGGATCTATCATGACCGCATCAACACCAGTTCGTACCAGTGCCGCATACACTCTATCACCGGATGCCAGACTCACTTCCCGCTCAGCAGAAGTACCTCCCAGTAACACGGCAACCTTGCCGAAAGCTCTGGGGTCAAAAGACTCATGATTTGGTTCACAACTGTATATCATGATCGGTTTCCTTAAATATTCCTGCCTTCAGCGAACTCATTTGACAGCTTTCCAGCCAATGCTCCAATGTCGCCAGCCCCTTGCGTCAGGACCAGATCGCCATCACGAACGATACCTTCAAGAATACCTGCAACTTCATCAGGGCCGGACACATAAACCGGCTCCAACTGACCTCGCTGCCTGATGCTGCGACAAAGACTCTTACTGTCCGCACCGGGAATCGTTTCTTCACCAGCCGGGTAAACCTCCATCAGCAACAGCACATCAACGCGCGAAAGCACATCAACAAAGTCTTCATACAGGTCGCGAGTTCTTGAATAACGATGAGGCTGATAAACCATTACCAGTCGTTTATCTTCCCAACCATCCCGGATAGCACTGACTGTTGCAGCAACTTCAGTCGGGTGATGACCATAATCATCCACCAGCATAATATTGGCATCATTGACATCAAACTGCCCCTGCACCTGAAAACGTCGACCAACACCTTCGAACTGTTTCAGGCCTTCACAGATGGCTTCATCGGTCATGCCCTCATCTTCAGCGACAATAAAAGTAGCCAGAGCGTTAAGGACATTGTGTTTGCCAGGAATATTCAGCTCAACATTCAAAGCCTTTTCAGGGCAACTCTTACGGTGCAGTTCAAAGCGTGTAATCAGACCATCCTGCTGGATATTGACGGCACGATAATCGGCCTGCTCACTCTCACCATAGGTGACCGTTCGACGTTTAATTAATGGTAACAGTTCCTGAACAACAGGACAGTCGATACAAACCACAGCCAGCCCGTAAAACGGCAGGTTGTGCAGAAAATCAATAAATGTCTTTTTCAGTTTACCGAAATCACCATCGTAGGTCGCCATATGATCGGCATCGATATTGGTAACGATCGAAAGCATTGGCTGCAGATGCAAAAACGAAGCATCAGACTCATCTGCTTCAGCCACCAGAATTCGACTGGCACCCAGACGGGCATTGGTTCCTGCTGAATTCAAACGACCGCCAATCACAAATGTCGGATCCAGATCACCGTGACCAAGCACAGAAGCAATCAAACTGGTTGTTGTCGTTTTACCGTGAGTACCTGCAACAGCAATGCCGTGTCGATATCGCATCAACTCAGCCAACATTTCCGCTCTTGGTACAACAGGAATACGACGTTCTCTTGCAGCCAGCACTTCCGGGTTATCTTCCGCTACGGCCGTAGAGGTCACAACCACATCACAGCCATCAATATTGGCGGTGGTATGACCAATAAAGACTTCAATACCTTTACTTTCAAGACGCTGGGTTACCGCAGAAGCCCTGATATCAGAACCGGAAATTCTATAACCCTGATTACCGAGCACTTCGGCAATGCCACACATGCCCGAGCCACCAATACCAACAAAGTGAATTTTCTTAATACGACGCATTTCAGGAACAGCAGCCACTGAAGACATTGGGTGATCAGTTTGCATTGGCAATCTCCAGACAGTGTTCCGCAACTTCAATGGCGGCTCTTGGGTGAGCAACCTTTCCGGCAGCTTC
The DNA here is from genome assembly GCF_009653635.1 of Endozoicomonas sp. OPT23. Classification (GTDB taxonomy): domain Bacteria; phylum Pseudomonadota; class Gammaproteobacteria; order Pseudomonadales; family Endozoicomonadaceae; genus Endozoicomonas_A. The sequence goes on from NZ_PPFD01000009.1 coordinate 262,095, forward strand.
AGACATTTTCTCCAGCTTTTCTGGCTGGTTGTACAATTCAGTCAACAGTTCAGTCAATTTTTCTTCACTTAGGTTTTTCTGTTGCACCATCAGTGCTGCACCCTGCTCAACCAGATAGTTGCCGTTAGCCGTCTGATGATCATCAACCGCAAAAGGAAAAGGAATCAGAATGGATGCTCTTTGCGCTAATGCCAGTTCTGAAACAGTCAGAGCACCTGAACGGCAAAGAACCACATCAGCCCAGTTATAAGCGGATGCCATATCATCAATAAAGGGCTCTACTCGCCCTTTAACGCCGCACTTCTCATAAAGTTCTCTTGCCTCATCAGCATTACCTTTACCGGTCTGATGCCAGACACTTATCTTGCCTGACAATTTAGCCAGAGATTCAGGTACAACTTTATTAATACCGATTGCCCCGCGACTACCCCCTACTACAAGCAGTTTCAGAGGTTCATCTGGCTCTCTATTCAAAGAACTGCAAGAAATACTGTTTCGTACCGGATTTCCAGTCACAGTAAATTGTTTCTCCGGAAACGCTGAAGGGAAGGCAACTAACGTGCGACTGGCAATTTTACTTAATATTTTATTGGTAAAGCCGGCAATGGCATTCTGTTCATGAACAATCAAGGGCACACCCATCAAGCGCGCAGCCAATCCTCCGGGACCTGTGACATAACCTCCCATTCCCAAAACACAGACAGGCTTCATACGACGAATAACTTTCATCACACGGTAAAGAGAAACCATTAATTTCAAAGGGGCTTTTAGCAAACTGGCTATGCCCTTACCCCTTAAACCTGTCACCGGTATATGAGTAATCTCAATACCATGTTTGGGAACCAGCTCTGCCTCCATACTGTTCGGAGTACCCAGCCAGTGAATATCACAGCCTTTTTTCTGCAGCTCTTCTGCGGTAGCCAGTGCCGGAAAGATATGCCCTCCAGTACCACCAGCCATTATCAATACGGTAGGACGATCAAGCATCTCGCCGTCCTCCGTCTTTATCTGTCTGTTCGACATTTAGCAGCCGTCGTTCATAATCAATGCGTAATAATAAACCGAACGCCATACAGGTAATCAGAAGACTACTACCGCCATAACTGATCAATGGCATCGCCAAACCTTTGGTTGGCAACAATCCTGTACTCACCCCCATATTAATCAAGGCCTGGGTGCCGTAGAGCAAGCCTATTCCGTACGCTAGAAAACCATGAAACAGCATGCCTTTCTGCTCTGCCCGCTGACCTATCTGTAAGGCACGCCAGGCAATAAACAGGGTCAGAGCGAGCACCAACAGAGCTCCTATTAGCCCCAGCTCTTCTGCCAGAATGGCAAAAATAAAATCAGTATGAGCTTCCGGTAGATAAAAGAGTTTCATCAGGCTGTTACCCAGCCCTACCCCAAGCCACTCTCCACGGCCAAAAGCGATCTGGGCCTGAGTAATCTGAAAACCACTGCCGTATCGATTTTCTTCTGACCACGGCTCAAGAAATGATGTCACACGAGCCAGTCGATAAGGCTCGATATAAATCATCAGAGCAATCAAGGCCAGAAGCACCAGAACAATACCTACAAACTGCATCTTCTTGGCACCAGCCAGAAATACCATCCCCATTGCCGCAGACATCAGGACAACCAGTGACCCTAAGTCAGGCTCGAGAAGCAGAAGGCAGGCAGCTGTCCCAAGAATTACCAGAGGTTTGAAGAAGCCGCTGAATTTGGTACGTACCTCATCAAGGCGCCTGTCGAGATACGCTGCCATATAAATAACAATCATCAGCTTGGCAGCTTCAGAAGCTTGCAGATTGAATATACCCAGAGGTATCCAACGAGTACTGCCGTTTATTTCTCGAGTAAACAGAACCACAAACAGCAGAAACATACTCATGAAAAGAGCCAACCAGCTGAAACGGTGTACCACCTTTACAGGAAGCACCAAAGCTCCAACCATCAATCCCATTCCGGCAGCCACAAAAACCAGCTGTTTAACGATAATATACAGAGGCTTTTGATAGAGGCTGTCAGCGATCTCCATAGACGCAGAGCTGACCATAACCAGGCCAATCACCATCAGCGTGAAAATAGCACCCAGCAATGGAATATCCAGAGAACTCCGATAATCACCGGTTCCCAGATTAAATTCGCTCTGAAGCCGCTGCTGGAGAATCATCAAAGTTTCTCCTTCACCAGCACTACAAATTGATCGCCACGTTGTTCAAAACTGCTGAACATATCAAAACTGGCGCAGGCGGGAGCCAACAAAACAGTATCGCCCTGCTGACTAACAGCCAGAGCCCTGTCTATGGCTTCAGCAAGGCCTTCTGCGTGACTGCAATCTGCAGCACCCTCTACAGTTTTAGCAATCTGTTCACCGTCACGACCAATGACGATCAATTCCCGTACATAACGTTGTACAGGGGATCTCAACTGACTGAAGTCTGCCCCTTTACCATCACCACCAGCGATCAGAACAACCTTGCCGGAAATGACTTCACCCAGCCCTTCAATAGCAGCAACTGAAGCACCAACATTAGTGGCCTTGGAATCGTTAACCCAAACAACACCGTCTTTTTCAGCCACCCACTGACAACGATGGCTCAAGCCAGGAAACTCTTTCAAAGCACTGAGCATGGCTTCCAGAGGAATATTTACAGATTCACCTAAAGCCAGTGCAGCCAGAGCGTTAGTCTGATTATGACGGCCTTGAAGCTTCATCTCGGCGCAGTTCAATAAACGAGTTACACCTTTGCATAACCAGATGCCGTCACTGTCTGTCAGCAGCCCATAGTCGTTCAGATCGGGTAGCCCTGAGGTAAACCCGATAGCAGGTGTGGCCTGAGGCAACAGAGGAACTGTCAGAGCATCAGGCTTAAAATACACCGCCTTGCTGCAACCTTTATAAATTCGCTGTTTGGCCTGATGATATTCAATCATGGATACATAACGATCCATATGATCAGGACTGAGATTCAGCACTGTGGCAACAGTAGCTCTCAGAGAATGCGTCGTTTCAAGCTGAAAACTGGACAGCTCAAGTACAAACAACTCAATAGTGTCATTCTGAAGTAAATCCAGAACAGGCACACCAATATTGCCACCTACAGCGACATTGATACCGGCTGCTTTTGCCATTTCACCCAACAGACTGGTTACCGTGCTTTTGCCATTGGAACCTGTGATGGCAACCACCGGTTTGTTCACTTCTCGACAGAACAGCTCGATATCGCCAACAACTTTGACACCCGTTGCAGCAGCATCAGCAATTTCAGGCGTAGCAACAGCAATCCCCGGGCTGAGAACAATTTCATCAGCGGCCAGCAGCCAGCTCTTCTCAAAACTACCAGTATGAACGGGAACGTCAGGGTATTCATTCTTGAGCTCATCAAGACCCGGAGGGTTAGTCCGGGTATCAATCACCTTAAAAGGCAGTTTCTTACCAGCCAGATAGCGGACACAGGACATCCCGGTCTTGCCAAGACCAACAACAACACGGGAACAACTGGAACCTATAATTTCTGCCACTGCTATTTATGCCTCTGCGCTATTCGCTTTTATTATCTAATTTTCAGTGATGCCAGTCCGATCAGAACCAGAATCAGGGTAATAATCCAGAACCGAACAATAACTCGCGGTTCTGGCCAACCTTTCAATTCAAAATGATGATGAAGCGGTGCCATTCTGAAAATACGGCGGCCAGTCAATTTAAACGACGCAACCTGTAGAATCACCGATACGGTTTCCATAACGAAAACACCACCCATGATAATCAGTACGATTTCCTGACGAACAATAACGGCCAGTACACCTAATGCTGCACCCAGTGCCAGGGCACCCACATCCCCCATAAAGACCTGAGCCGGGTATGTGTTGAACCATAGAAAAGCCAGACCGGCCCCACCAATAGCGGCGCAGAACACCACCAGCTCACCGGAGCCGGGAACAAAAGGAATTAGCAGATATTGAGCAAAGTTTGCATGACCACTTACGTAGGCAAAAACAGCTAACGCTGCAGACACTAGCACCGTCGGCATAATCGCCAGACCGTCAAGACCATCAGTCAGATTCACTGCGTTACTGGTACCAACAATGGTCAAATAAGCCAGCACAATAAAGAACGGTCCAAGGTCAATAACCACATTCTTGAAAAAAGGTACGATCAGACTGGTTTCAACGGGTGACTGAGCTGTTGTATATAGAAATATCGCAGCACCAAGACCAGCTACTGACTGCCAGAAAAATTTCCAGCGAGCAGGTAAACCTCTGGAGTTCTTCTCTACCACTTTACGGTAATCGTCTACCCAGCCAACAATACCAAAGATCATAGTGACCAGAAGCACGACCCAGATGTAGCGGTTTGACAGGTTTGCCCAGAGCAACGTGCTGACTGCTATACAGATCAGAATCAGTGCGCCACCCATGGTAGGCGTACCGGCTTTACTAAGGTGTGATTGAGGACCATCATCACGAACAGACTGCCCTATCTGGTGATAGCTCAACTTCCTGATCATAATAGGTCCGAGCCAGAGCCCCATTCCCAGTGCAGTAAGCACACCAAGAATGGCTCTCAGAGTCAGGTATTTAAACACAGCAAAACTGTGGTAGTACTGGGACAAGAAGTCCGCCAGCCAGAGCAGCATTATCAGCGCTCTCCTTTATATTCAGATCCCACCAGGGATCGGACGACATCCAACATTTCCATGCCTCTTGAGCCCTTCACCAAAATGGTGACCAGCTGCTGCGCATCCTGCTGATGCCACTCAGCCATCAGTTTCTTTGCAGCGTTCGACAAGGATTCTTTATCAGCGAAGTGACGTCCATTTGCAGAATTCTCAGAAAAACCTGCAACAGACAATTGAGTCAACTCCCCAAAACCATAAAACGCATCTATCTTTTTCGTTCGAGCATAGGCTCCGATATCCCGGTGACGGGCTTCCGCCACCTCACCCAGGTCGAGCATGTCGCCTAACACCATCAATGTTCGACCACGACAGTCAGACAACTGGTCAATGGCTGCCAGCGTTGCAATCGGGCTGGCATTGTAACTTTCATCGATCAACAGCTCTTTTTCTGACAGCTGATATCGGGAACCTCTTCTCTGAAACGGCTGAGCATTTTCCAGCCCAGAGACAATCATGTCCAGTGACAATCCAACAGAATATGCAGCCAGTGCCGCACAACAGGCATTTTGAACCTGATGATTGCCCCAAAATGAAATAGTGAGCGACTTCTGTAACACAGTCTCATTACTCTTAATATTCAGAGTAAAAGTCATACCCATGTCAGTTGACACAATATTCGAGGCATAGCAGTCAGCACTGGTATTTTGAAGACTGAAAGAACGTATATGTCTCGTCGTATCTTCAGCAGCCCGCTGCTGCCAGAGTTCAAAACTGGGGTCATCCCTGTTCAGAATGGCCACACCACCTGACTTAATGTGCTTAAGAATGAAACCCTTCTCAAAAATAACACCTTCGAGGCTGACCAGATCTTTCAGGTGATTTTCTGCGGCATTGGTAATAATGGCTATATCGGGCTTTGCCAGACTGGATATGTAATCAATTTCGCCGGGGGAGCTTGTGCCTAGCTCAACGACAGCCGTTTGATGCTCAGAGGTGAGATCAAACAACGTCAATGGCACACCAAAAGCATTGTTAAGGTTTCCTTTGGTCGCAAGAGTATTACCTCTTTCCGAAAGAATCGCAGCCAGCATCTCTTTAACTGATGTTTTGCCACACGTTCCAGTCACTGCCACCAGAGGCTTTTTAAAATTGTCCCGATTAAAACGACCAAGCAACCCTAACGCCTGCTGAGTATCAGCCACCACAATCTGAGTAGTGATAACTTCTTCAAGCTGATGATCAACCAAAACGGCTGCAGCACCCGATTCGACTGCTTTCGCTACAAAGGCGTGACCATCAAAATTCGGCCCTTTAATAGCGACAAAAAAATCACCTTTTTTTATGGTTCGTGTATCAATACTGATACCGGCAATCTCAACATCATCACCAACAACACGACCATTAACGACTTCAGAAATCTCACTGGCGCAATACGAGCGGATCATATAGCACCTCCATTGACAGCAGGTGCTCGCCAAACGGTCAATGCCTGCTCAGCTTGCTCTACATCATCAAAATGCACTCGCCGCCCCTGAATTTCCTGATAGTCCTCATGACCCTTACCAGCGATCAGAACGATGTCGCCTTTATTCGCCTGAGCAACAGCTGCCTGAATGGCCGAAGCTCTATCCGTAATACACGTCACTTTATGCTGATCACTTTCTCTTACAGCAGTCATCGCATCGGTAATAATCTGCTCTGGATCTTCACTTCTGGGATTATCGCTGGTGATAAGCACTTTTTGTGCACCATCAAGAGCAGCCCTTGCCATCAAAGGTCTTTTGCCTCGATCTCGATCACCGCCACAACCAAAGACACAGGTGACGTTTTCTGAACCATGTTCAGCAAGAGAGTTCAGCACGCTGGCCAGCGCATCAGAGGTGTGAGCGTAATCAACAATAACCAGCGGCTTATCCTGACCACCGATTCGCTGCATACGACCAGGTACGGACAACAACCCGGGAATCAACTGCAGCACTTTATGGAAATCAGATCCGACACTGCAAACAGCGCCAATCACTGCCAGCATATTTTCAAGGCTGAAACGCCCCATCTGGTTGAGCTTTAACTCACCCTCACCCCAGGGGGTTTTCAGAACTGCATTAACACCACTCTGATTCAGCTGAATCTGCTCGGCAAAGATATCAGCGTTCGCATCCGAGGTAGAAAAAGTAAACACTTCAGTTTCTGACCCACAAGCAGCCAGCATGATTTCACTGTAAGCATCATCAAGATTAATCACCGCTTTCTGAGCACGACCATCAGCAAACAGTTTTGCCTTTGCCTCTGCGTAAGCTTCCATAGTCTGATGATAATCAAGATGATCACGACTGAGGTTGGTAAATACGCCCACCTGAAAACTTAATGTATCCACACGCCCCTGATCCAGACCGTGGGAAGAAACCTCCATGGCCATGGCGGGAATACCCTCTGCAACCAGCCCAGCCATAAAACCTTGAGTAGCCACTGCATCCGAAGTGGTATTCAGGCAAGGCTCCAGCTCTGGCGGAATTCCCTGACCAATAGTTCCCATAACGGCACAGGGTGTTTCCAGTTTTGAAAGCAGCTGAGAAATAAACCAGCAGCAAGACGTTTTACCATTGGTTCCGGTCACACCGATCAGATCAAGTTTCTTTGCAGGCTGTCGAAATACACGATCAGCGACAAATGCCACCTTGTCTTTCAAACCACTGATAAAAAAGACGCTTTCAGAATGACCATCAGTTAGCTTCCCGTTGTAACCATCTGCTTCTACCAGCACCGCGGCGGCTCCAGCACTGACGGCATTGCTTATATAATCCCTGCCATCGACACTGAAACCAGGTACTGCCAGAAACAACTCACCCCCGGCCAGCTTTCTGCTGTCGAGGGTCAGTCCGGTAATCTGTTTGTCTGTCTTCAGTGGTGCCTGATCAAGCTCCACCAATACTTCATTCAAAGACAACAATTGACACGAAGTCATGCTTCATCCTGTTACCAAAGCAGCCCTGACTTGCAAAAGCCAGGGCTGCACACTCAATACAAAACACCGTTTACATGTTTCGTTTAATTCATATGTGCAGCAGGGTTCTGTAAACCCAGACCTGCTGTCAACACCTTGTCTTTCTGTGGTCTGACACCCAGTGCTCTCAATGCCTGTGCATTTACTTTCGAGAACACAGGGCCAGCAGTAACACCACCGTAATAATCTTTACCTGCCGGGTCATCAATGATTACGACTGTCGCTATTCTTGGATTTTCCAGAGGCGCAACCCCTGCAAACAACCCGATATAACGTTCACTGGAGTACCCTCTGTTACTGACTTTTCGGACCGTACCTGTTTTAGCCGCAACGTCATAACTTTTCACAGCCCCACGCCAGCCCGTACCACCTTTGCGAACAACCTTGCCCAGCATTTGCAGTACTTCATCAGCCACTTCTTTGGGCATAACACGCTTACCTGCTGGAGGCACATCGCGTTTTATCAGGGAAGTAGGACGAAGGACACCACCTGCACCCAGCACAGCATAAGCCTGAGCCAGCTGCATTGGTGTAACCGTCAGGCCGTAACCAAACGACAGAGTTGCCGTTTCAATATCACTGAAGCGATCTTTGTACGGGATATAACCAGAACGTTCGCCCGGAAAGCCTGTTCCAGGTGATTGCCCAAGACCGACACGCCTGAACATATCCATCACCGAATCAGCACCAACATTCAAAGCCATCTTGGTCACACCGATGTTACTGGACTTCTTCAGTACTGTTTCAACATCAATCACACCATAACCATGGGTATCTTTTACTGAATCTCTGCCTACACGCATATAGCCGACACCGGTATTAATACGGGTATAACGATTATATTTTCCGGACTCCAATGCTGCAGCGACAGTGAAAGGCTTTAATGTTGAACCAGGCTCAATAGCATCAGTCAAAACCCGGTTACGGCTGTACTTCAGTTCTTCACGATTATTTGGGTTATAGGAAGGCTGGTTAACCATGGCCAGAACCTCACCAGTCTGAACATCCAGCATAACCAGTGAGCCTGATTTGGCCCTGTGCTTTTTTACTGCGCTTTTCAACTCACGATATGCCATATACTGAAGGCGAGAATCGATACTGAGCATTAATTCCTTACCGGGCTGAGAGTTTTCCAGCAACTCTGCTTCTGTCACCAGATTACCCAGAAGGTCCTTTCGAATACGACGAGAGCCGTTAGAACCGGTCAACCATTGGTCATAACCCAGTTCAAGCCCTTCCTTACCAATTTCACCAGCATCCTTATCATCCCGTCCGGTCAGACCAATCAAGTGAGAGGTTACTTCACCCATTGGATAGTAACGTTTCTGTTCTGGCCGGATGACAATACCTTTGATGCGCAGACTACGAACCAGTTTACCTTCTTCGGGTGTGAGTTCGCGTTTGAGAGGCAGGAATCGTTTACCGGCAGCGGCCTTCTGATTCAACCTGCGAGTCAGCCAGTTTCGATTCAAATCAAGCGCATCGGCCAATTCAAACCACCGCTCTTTGCTGTTCAGCAAAATAACCGGATCTGCCCACACCGAAGTAACAGGCGCACTGGCAGCAAGGATTTTACCGTTACGATCAAAAATAATGCCGCGGTGAGCCGGGATGGACTCATTCCTGACTGAACGCTTGTCACCCTCGCCCTGCAGAAACTGGCGATCAAGAATCTGTAGATTAACCAGCTGGCCGGTCACTATGATTCCCAGCATGACAAAAATAGCCTGGATGAAGCGAAACCTTCCCTTGAAAGAGACTTCTTCATCTTCTTTTTTGCGACTACTGCCAGTAGTACGGCTGTTTGTACGTTCCCTGTTCATGGCGCTAATACCTGAATGCGGTCTGAGCCGGGCACTTCCATGGCCAACTCATTCCTTGCGATCTTTTCCACTCTGTCAGGGGCTGTAAGAGTACTCTGCTGAAGCAGCAGTCGCCCCCATTCCACCTGAGCCTTATTTTTCTTATCCAGCTCCTGCTGGAGAATATTGTGTAATCGTCTATTTTCATGCCCGGCATAGCTGACCGCTACGCCCGATACGAGTACAGCCATGAGCAACAAACCTATCCATTTGTTGGACTCATTAACCAAAGCTTTCAGTGGCTGTAAATCCATCTATCGAACTCGCCTGTCAGTTCAGTTTTTCTGCAACACGCATGACTGCACTGCGAGATCGAGGGTTAGAATCCACCTCTTCTTTGCTGGCCTTGATGGCTTTGCCCAGAGGTTTCATTCGCTTGTTCAACTGATCCTCGGTCACCGGCATCCAACGCGGCAGTTCATCACCCTTGGCATGCTTGCGAATAAAACGCTTGGCAATTCGGTCTTCCAGCGAGTGGAAGCTGATCACCACCAGGCGCCCACCCGGCTTCAAAATCTCCAGCGCCTTATCCAGACATTCGATCAAATCATCCAGCTCACGGTTGATATGAATTCGAATCGCCTGAAACGCCCGAGTTGCCGGATGCTTATGCTTTTCCCTTGAAAAGCTGACACCAGCAATAATGTTTGCCAGCCTTTTTGTTGTCGTAATAGGAGCTTCTTCCCTTTCACGCACAATGGCTCTGGCTATTCTGCGAGAACCACGGTCTTCACCGTATTCCCAGATCACCTTACTGATTTCCTGCTCTTCTGCTGTATTGATCCAGTCAGCGGCACTCTGCCCCTGAGTGGTATTCATACGCATATCGAGCGGACCGTCCTGCATAAAGCTGAATCCACGCTCCGGATTATCCAGCTGCGGTGATGACACTCCCAGATCCAGCAATACGCCATCCACCTGCTGACCAGCCAGCGCACTGTCCAGATCAGCAAAAGAGCCGTGGTAGATATTGAAACGACTTTCTCTACCTGCCAGTTCATCGGCCACAGCTATGGCTCGCGGGTCTTTATCAATCCCCAGCAAGCGACCTTCTTCAGACAACTTGTCCAGAACTGCCCGGCTATGACCTCCTCTACCGAAGGTACCATCTACATAGAAGCCTTCCGGATTGACCACTAAAGCCTCAACTGCTTCATTCAACAGCACGGTAATGTGCTGATCTTCTTTTACTTCTGACATCTATTAACCCACTAAAGAGAGAGGGACTGCAGCTCGACAGGAATCTCGCCTGATTCACTGGCTTCCTGAAGATAATCGTCGCGCCGCTGATTCCAGCGCCCCTCATCCCAGAGTTCAAATTTTTTACCCTGCCCCAGCAAGATGCTGCGTTTGTCGAGACCAGCATAGTCTCTGAGCAAGGGAGGTACTAATACGCGCCCATTGGCATCCATATCAACATCAGTTGCATGGCCAATAAGCAAACGTTGAATTCGGCGGGTCATTGGATGAAAACTGGGGAGTGCTTCAATTTTTGCCTGAATCGCTTCCCACTCATCCAGCGGATAAATCAACAGACAGGGTTCATCGGTATCAATGGTCGCTACCAGACTTCCGGCACAGCGATCCCTTAACACCTGCCGATAACGGGTAGGTATTGCCATACGCCCTTTGGCGTCGAGATTTATGGCATTGACCCCACGAAACAAGCTTCACACTCCCTGATCTTTTTAGGTTTATTGCATGACTTCTTCTAGCTCTTCACTTAAAAAGCCTCTGTGGAAAACCGGTCATCCATACCTTATTTATCCACATTAAAATCACTGCAACCCACTTTTATCCACTTTATGCCACTGAAGCACACTATAGAAATCCACAAAACCCACGTCAAGCGTGGCTTTCACCTCAAACGTCAAGCTGTTGACTGGTCGCGGTCATAAATAGCAAGGGATGAAGCACAGAAAAACAGTTTAGAAAGAATACGATGGGAAGTTATTGAGAGAATCTTGTTGAAATGAGAATCAGTGTGAATAAATCTTTCATGGATTTGATGCAGCCTGTGCATAACTGATGTTAACCACCGATTATCCACAATCTGAAACCAGGCCGAACGACCCAGTGGAAAAGTTCTAAAAACACCCTCCTCCAATTATTAATGGTGGAAGGTGCTTCAGATAAAAAGTATCGAGTTGGCCTATAAGCCGGGTTCTGTCCAGCCTGTCTATAACAAGTTACACACAGGCTTGGGCAATCATTCATCTGGGATGCCTGTCACCAGACACCTCAAGCAACCTACCCGGATCCAGTGCGGGTCACACCTGTAGGATCCCTATTTGGTCTTGCTCCAGGCGGGGTTTACCGTGCCATGAACTGTTACCAGTCATGCGGTGCGCTCTTACCGCACCCTTTCACCCTTACCGGCCTTCACCAAAGTGAAGACTTAGGCGGTCTACTCTCTGCTGCACTTTCCGTAGGCTTTCGCCTCCCAGACGTTATCTGGCGCCCTACCCGTTGGAGCCCGGACTTTCCTCCACCAGCGAATAGTCATTTAACATAACCAATCAACTAACAGCGACTGCCCAGCCAACTCGAGGCCGCGAATACTACTGAAAGCCCGTGGTGACTGCAAGCCGGTTTAATACCAACAACCTTAAAGTCAGCCCTTAAGCTCCAGCGCAACGTCGTAGAGCTGCTTTTTACGGTAGCCTGTCATATCCGCAACAATCGCCGCTGCTTTCTTTGGAGGCAACTCTGAAAGAAGTCGTTCAAGCCACTTGCGAGCTTCTGAGTCGACCTCTTCTCTTTTCTCCTCTTCAGCACCTTGCACCAGCACAACAAACTCACCACGGCACTGATTGGAGTCTTCCTGCAGCATGTATTCAACTTCTTCCACAGAGCCAGCCAGCACTGTCTCAAAGGTCTTGGTGATTTCGCGAGCCAGCACAATATAACGATCAGCCCCCAGCACTTCTTTAAAGTCAGCCAGACTATCGAGAATTCTGTGGGTAGATTCATAGACTGCCCAGGTATGGGTATAGGCAGCCATAGCTTCCAGACGCTTTTTACGACCTGATGATTTTGCCGGCAGAAAACCCTCAAAATAAAAACGATCCGTCGCCAGACCGCTGACAGAAAGCGCAGCAATCAAGGCACAACAGCCGGGAACAGGTACGACCCTGAAGCCTGCTTCACGGACCTTTCTGACCAGAACAAAGCCCGGATCCGAAATCAAAGGCGTACCCGCATCACTGACCAGAGCTACAGATTCACCAGCCGCCAACCGTTTCACCAACTGTTCTGACTGATAACCTTCATTATGCTCATGGCAAGGTACCATGGGCGTCTCAATACCGAAGTGATTCATTAACTTACGACTGTGACGAGTATCCTCGGCAGCAATCACATCGACAGCCTTCAACACCGTAATACCACGCGGCGTCATATCATCAAGGTTGCCAATAGGTGTTGAGACCACATAGAGAATGGATTCAGACATTAAATTAGAGTCCGCAGAAAAATGCTGAGCAGTCTACTCTCTAACCCCCCAAGACAAAAGATAAGTACAGAACAATAGAGCCAGCGACAAAAATTAATATACAATGTCCCCATTAAAAAAACCGTTCAGGTCGTTGACTCCGAATTTATGAGCCAGAACTTATTTCCCCGCAGTCTGATATCTACGCTACTGATTCTGTCAGTATTGAGCGGCTGCTCAAGCCAGCCCCAGAAACCGTCAGGCCAGAAACTGCCGATTGCCGAGAGTCAGTCCGAAACAGCTGAAGATCTTTTATTCAAAGCTGAGCAAAGCCTTTTCCCGGAAAGCGCCCGGTTGAAAATCAAGGCCGTCGAACAGTTTTTCAGCCAGTCCCCTGTCAGAGCCAGAGAAATTCTCGACAGCATCGACTTCGAACACCTTCCTGATAGCCTTCAGGCTCGCTACGCACTGGCGCAGGCTCAGCAAGCCTTCCTGAGCAACCAGAACTGGCAGATCTTCTTCTGGCTGGATAGAGAACCTGTAATCAATAGCAATAATACGGCCATCACTGACCGCGCTCATACTCTCAAAGCTATCGCCTATAACCGCTTCAGCGAGTTCACCGCTGCTTTGGATGAGTGGGCCAGCCTCACCAGCACAGGCATACTGGAACTACCTTCCGATTATTACGACGAGTTTTGGAAAACGCTGCTGAATGCACCGGAAGACAGAATCAACCAACTTTTACTTAGCCAACCTTCCACCATCACAAAAGGCTGGGCTGACCTGGCTCTGCTGTATCACCCCGGGCGCACCCTTGACCAGCAGCTCAGCGGCCTGAACAGTTGGAAACTTCAGTGGAAAGATCACCCTGCTGAACGCTTCCTTCCCGAAAACCTTGCCCTGCTTCAGAGCAAAGCGGCCCAACAGCCAAAGAAAATCGCTGCTTTACTGCCGACCTCAGGCCCACTGGGTCAGGCAGGACGATCAGTCAGAGACGGCATCATCGCCGCCTATTATCAAAAACTGAAAAGCCAGAGTAGCGACAACCTTCCAGAACTGGTTTTTATGGATACCTTTGAACAGGATGTCAGTCTTCTTGCGACGATTGCCAGCGCTGAAGGCGCAGAAATGATCATCGGCCCTCTGGATAAATCTAACGTTGAGTTACTAAAGCATTCTGCACCGGTAGACTTGACCATTCTGGCTCTAAATAGCCTGAATACAGACTCACCGGAAGAAGATTTTTATGAGTTTGGTCTGGCCACAGAAGACGAATCCATAGCCGTAGCAGAAAGAGGCCGACTGGACGGACACCAACGTGTTGCCATTATCAGCCCCATGAGTCGCTGGGGCGACAAGGTCGTCGACAGTTTTAAGGACGCCTGGCTGAAGGAAGACGGCGAAATTGTCAGCGAGATTCGTTTCAAGCCAAACAGTCAATACAGCCAACTGGCAGGCGAGCTATTACTGGTTAATCAGAGTCAACAGAGAGCCAAAAAACTGAATCGTCTGCTGGGTGAAAAGCTTGGATTTGAAGCCAGACGTCGCCAGGATGTCGATATGATATTTATTCCGTCTTACCCGGAAGAAGCTCGCCAACTGAAACCGGCACTGGCTTATCAGTTTGCTGGCAAGCTACCTGTCTACTCAACTTCAAGTGCTTACTCTGGGTCCTATGACCGCAAAAACCAGGATCTTGATAAGCTCCGCATCCCTGTAATGCCCTGGGATCTTCCCTACGAGCAGAACGATATAAAATCCAGCGTACTGTCTATTTGGCCAGCAGCAACAGGCAACTACGGCAGTCTTTATGCTCTTGGTGCTGACGCTTTCAACATTTACCCCCACCTGTTGCAACTGACTTTCCTGCCAGGCAGTCAGGTTAACGGTTTAACCGGTCAACTCAGCATTGACCGTAACCAACAGGTACGACGCTCACTGCCATGGCAAACGTTCCGTAACGGTCGTCTGAAGCCTTTACCTATTCCAAAGCAAAGCAGCAGTCATGTTCTGGACACTGAAGCAGAAGACGAACAGTAAAGGCGCTCAAGCCGAGAAACTGGCTCTGAACTTTCTCCAGAGCCAGAGCCTGCAACTGGTCACAAAAAATTATGCCTGCCGTAACGGCGAGCTTGACCTGATTATGCTAGACGGCGAAAGTCTGGTATTCATAGAAGTTCGTCTCAGAACTAACAGCGAGTTTGGCGGTGCATCTGGCAGCATTACTGCACCCAAACAGCGTCGACTGGAAAAAACCGCTCTGCATTTCCTGCAATCTCACCCTGCTTTCAGCCACAGATTCTGTCGATTTGACCTTGTCTGTTTGACTTCTGCGCAAAGCAACAATGACGAACACCACCAAAAACCGATAGAATGGTTGAAAGGAGTTTTTCAGTAAGTACTTGGACATAAGAATCTATATGTCAGTACACTGGCTCCATCAGTATTAAGGCTCTGGTTTTGATTTATCAGACTTTGATTTGTCAGACCTTGATTCATCAGACAATGTTGTTATTTCCTGGGTGAGAACAACTCGTCACTGATAGTAAGATCAATAACCTTGAAAGCTGACATCAACTTGCTGCAGGTTTTAGCAGCATTACCACCAAAACTGTCAACTTTCGGCTGGAAGTTTGAGAAACAATGCCGGTAAATTTTAGGACCAAGAGTTATGCATGAACGCATCACCCGCCACTTCTCGGACAGCATAGACGCTAAAATTCGCGCAGCCGAAGCTCTGCCGCCGATGATTGCTCAATCTGCGGAAGTGATGGTTCAGTGCCTGCTGAATGAGGGAAAAATCCTCAGCTGCGGCAATGGCGGCTCTGCGGGTGATAGCCAGTATTTTGCCGCCATGCTGACCAACCGCTACGAGCGAGAACGCCCTTCTCTGCCAGCCATGTCTCTTAACGGTGACAGCCTGACACTCAGCGCCATTGCCAACGACAGCAGCTATCACGAAGTTTTTTCTCGCCAGATTAGAGCTCTGGGACAACAGGGTGATATTCTGCTGGCCATTTCCACGACCGGAAACTGCCCCAGTGTCGTACAGGCTATTCAGGCCGCTCACGACCGCGACCTTCTGGTGATTGCCCTCACCGGTCGTAATGGTGGCGATATGTCGAGACTGCTCCAGTCTGAAGATCTGGAAATTCGCGTAGAAGAACAAAGCCTGCAGCGAATTCAGGAAGTTCATACACTTGTAACACACTGCCTGTGTGATCTGATTGACGAGATTCTTTTTTCCGGCGACTTTTGATTCATTCAAGGGAAGATATTATGAACAAACTGACCACTCTGGCTCTGGTCAGCCTGCTAACCCTTATGAGCGGCTGCGCAACGGTCATTGAGACCATCAATGAAGACCCTATTCAGGTCGATCCTACCGAAAGGTCCTGGGGCAACTGGATAGACGATCAGACCATTGAAACCATCGCCGGTGTCAACATTAAGAAAGCGGACCCGGCTTTCGATAAAAGCCGAGTAAAAGTAGTTAGCTTCAATGGCACTGTCCTGCTGATAGGGCAAGTTACCAACGGTCAACTGAAAGACCTTGCAGAAACTACTGTCAGAGATATAAATCATGTGGGTAAGGTTTATAACGAGCTGACCATCGGCGCACCTGCCAGTATTCTGCAACAGAGCAACGACTCCTGGCTGACCACTAAAATAAAAACCAAACTGATTCAAAGTGAAGTAATTAATGCAGATCGAATCAAGATCAACACCGAACAAGGTGCCGTCTACCTGATGGGTCTGGTATCCCCAAAGCAGGCTCAAACTTCGGTGGATATTGTGCGCAACACAGGCGGTGTTCAGAAAATCATCAAGGTGTTTGAATACATCAAGTAACTGCGACGCTTCTCACAGACTTATTTTTCAAACACAGCTTTTTAAACACGACTTATGAAACATGGCTTATAAAAAATTGCTTTAAGCCAAAAGAGCATACTTTGTACGAGCTGGACAAAGTATGCTCACTACTAAAAAGCCTACTTCACCTTTCCCGTAAAAATACCGCCCCCACCCCAATTCCGACACTGGATTCAGAGTAGCAATACCTAGTTATTCAACGAAACCGGATTGATATGATGAAACTGGTTTTTCACCGAACAGGCCTGCAAAAAGTGGCGATTAAATTCGCTCGCTAACATGCAGCCTGCACACCCCAACAAGAAAATCACATCAATAAAGGTTAGAGAATTAACATGAAAGGCATTCAAATCACCTCCAGCGATAACAGCGCTTTGGTTAACTCCATCTGGCTGCTGGATGAGGAAGCCTCCGAAGCGCGCCTGGTTGCGGCAAAGTCTGACGAATTCAAGCAGGACGAAGTTGTTTCCCTGGAAACTCTGGGCCAGTTTGAAAGCCGTAATATTGACCTGGCGTTCGAAGAAAAGACCGTTCGTGAAGGCGGACAGCACCTGAACGTTAACGTTCTGTCACGCGAGAAGCTCGAAGAAGCAGCAGCCAATCCTGAGAAATACCCATCCCTGACCATTCGTGTTTCCGGTTACGCGGTTCGCTTCAACTCCCTGACACCAGAACAGCAGCGCGACGTGATCACCCGTACTTTCACTAACGAAATGTAAGTGTGTAAACGCACGTAATCGAATATTAAATGGCTATATCCCCGCCGGTGGCGGGGATATAGCTTATGTATTCATATGTTCGGGTACTTAAAGTACGCAGACACAGAAACTGTGTCTGATTTATCATTTGCCCGTAAAAAGCGGGCAAATGACTCTCTCCTTCAGAATCTCTGACTTCCACTAAGCCGATCCATTCTTGCCTTAAATTTCTTCTCATGTTTTTCTTATAGAATCAGGTTTCTATGGAAAGGCACTCCATGCAGACAACCAACAGCATTAATGAGCACAGCCACAACAAAAAAGTCATTATTATTGATTGCGGCAGTAGCAAGGTTAGTGAGCTGGTGACACTGATAGGTGACTCGGGACACCCCACAACCACTATTAAACTGGTCGAGAGTAACCTCTTTCCTTTTGAGCAATCACACTCGGTAATAATTTCAGGCGGCCCCCACCTGTTCACAGACTCCCCGGATAAACACCAATCATTGATGGCTCAGTTCGAATTTCTTAAAAATCTGGAGATCCCAACGCTGGGTATTTGTCTTGGTCATCAGGCATTAGCTATTATCCATGGCGGGCGGGTTTATCGGGATATTGAAAGAAGAGAGTTTGAACCTGTGAGAACGCTTCACAAACACTTTCTGTTTGAGAATCTGCCTGCCA
This sequence comes from Endozoicomonas sp. OPT23, assembly GCF_009653635.1. Classification (GTDB taxonomy): domain Bacteria; phylum Pseudomonadota; class Gammaproteobacteria; order Pseudomonadales; family Endozoicomonadaceae; genus Endozoicomonas_A. The sequence continues at coordinate 280,274 of NZ_PPFD01000009.1, forward strand.
ACCCTGCATTTTCTGAAGACCATTGCGAAGGCATCTGGCCGTCGAAGAAGATGAAAGTGCTGGCAGATTCCGAGTTCTATGAAACCGAAGCTATTGAGATTTTAAGCCGCCCTATGTTTGGCGTTCAATTTCACCCTGAAACCTCAGGAGAAACAGGCAGGGTTCTGATTAATAACTTCCTGTCCTGGGCTGACCAGCAAAGCTACTAACCAAGCTGACTCAATTGAGTCAAAAACTGATTATTTAGCATCCTTTTCAAAAGGCAAACCCGCCTCTTTCCATGCATCAACACCACCTGGATGCCTGAATACATTATGGTACCCAAGCCTTACCGCCCACATGGCCGCATTATGTCCTCTGGCACAAGTCGTCCTGCCACAACTGAAAATCAGTAACATTCCCTTGTTATCACCCAGCAACTTTTGGAAGTCCTGCTCGGTCACACCCTTCATCAGAGAATCACTCCAGTCTCCTGACATGATCACGTCTTTGGGAAAGGTGAAATTAATCGCTCCCGGGATATGCCCCAACCTAAAATCACCTGGCTTGCGAACATCGACTAACAAGAATGGTTCTTTCTGATCAAACAGCGCTGCCAATTCATCCGTAGAGATCAAGCCATAGCCGGCATTTTCAGACTGACGTGCAAGATTGATACTGACCGCTTCCTGCAGACGCTCACCGGAAGGCCTAAAGTGACTGCAGCCAGAGAGCAAAACCACTATTGCAGTCAGGAGAAGAGATAGAAGAGCATTCAATTTCATACAGTACAACCAAATTGACCTTCGCATCAGGTTAGATAAACCTCAGCTAAGGTCAATTCAATCACGGAAGATTAATCTCTACTTACATTCCGTTAGACCAGGTCTTATGGTCCACCACACCGGAATCACGAACCAGCTTAAGAGCTTTTGAGTATTCGTTCAGCAGATTCAGATTGTAATCAATACGGGCACTGTAATACTCATCTTCTTCCGGCTTTTCACCCGTCATCAGAGACTCAACATTACGAATAATTAAATGCTCGGGAATGTAGCAGATACGATTATTCTTATAACTGCTGGAGCGCAATTCCTGCACCGGGTAGGTACCACCTATACTGGAAGAGATGGAGGTAATCATGGCTGGTTTGTGACCCAGCTGAATGGCACCAAAGATCAGAAAGAAATTCTTCAGTGCAGCTGGTACCATACCACCCCATTCAGGCGTCACAACTATAAAAGCATCACTGGCCTTTAGAGTAGCTCTCCAAGGGGCCAGAAGTGTTCTCCACTCTTCACTGCCTTCCCAAATAGATTCATCCCAGAGAGGCAAAGGATTATCAGCCAGATCGAGTACATTGACTTCATCAAAAAGAGCCAGTTCTTCCACTCTCTTTTTCATGATGTGGCTGACACGAGTGCTCTGGGAATTATTACGATGACTACCACTGATAATGGTTAGGTTCATAGAACACTTATTCCTGGAAATTATTATTAGATTCAGAGGACTATTCTATCGCCCAAAAAAAAGGCCACCATTACAGGCAGCCTTATTTTTATGGACTATTTGACCACTTTAAGAGAGGGTCGTCCGGTATTTCTTGGTGGTTTTGGAGGCTCGTCATCTTCAGTTGAAGTTGAGCTGCTGTCAGAAGCCGTAGGAACTGCTGTCAAACCCGGTAGTTCTTCACCAAACTCTTCCTGCTGCTCATCCGCTTCAGAATAAGATTCAACTTCAAACACCATGCCCTGACCATTTTCTCTGGCATAGATTGCCATCAATGCATCAAGAGGCACTACGATGGTGAGTGCTTCACCACCAAAACGACCATCAAAAGTTACAACATCATTACCCATATGCAGAGCTCTGACGGCTGTCGGGGAAATGTTCAGTACAATCTGCCCATCTTTAACGAACTCACCCGGCACTTCAACGCCATTGCGAGTCGCATCAACAAGAATATGGGGAGTACAGTCATTTTCCAGAATCCAGTCGTAAAAGGCTCTGGCAATATAAGGGCGACTGCTGGTCATTGTCATCATCTGTCTCCGTCCGGGCTAACATCAGAAAGCAGAAAATCAATCTGCTTCCTATAACACTCTAGCCAGATATTTCGACGATTTTCCAAAGAGACATTCATAAAGCTCAATAAAGAAAAAGCACCTTCATAAAAGATGCCTTTCAATTAAGCGTTCAGAATCGGACTCCTAGAGAGAATCGCGCATTTCTTTTTCGATTTCAGACAGGCTTTCTTTGAAGGATTCACGCTCGAACAGGCGCTCAGCGTAATCCAGAATGGCCTTACCCTGCTTAGGCAGCTCAATACCCATTGCTGGCAGACGCCAGAGGATAGGTGCTACACAGCAATCCACCAGAGTGAATTCATCACTCATGAAGAATGGCTTTTCTGCAAAGATAGGTGCGATGGAAAGCAGACTTTCACGCAGTTCTTTTTTAGCACGGGCCGCAGGCGTATCCTTGGTCTTAGGATCCATGATTACGTCTACCAGCGCACACCAGTCCTTCTGGATGCGGTGCATCATCAGACGACTTTGGGCACGGCTGACAGGGTAAACTGGCAGCAGCGGCGGATGAGGGAAACGCTCATCCAGGTATTCCATCATTACGCTTGGTTCATACAGAACCAGCTCACGGTCTACCAATGTTGGCAGGCTGTTGTATGGGTTCAGGTCAGACAGTTCCTGCGGCAGGCTATCAGGGTTAACGTCCTGAATGTCAACCGCAACACCTTTTTCTGCCAGAACAATGCGAACCCTGTGACAATAATGGTCAGATGGGTTCGAGAAAAAAATCATGGATGACTTTTTGGCAACTACAGCCATGCAGTACCCCCGCCTCATGCAAAGGAAAAAACTTCCCGACCCGCTCTGTTCCTGAAAACCATGTATTAACAGGAGCAAGCAGATGGGGTCGAAACTGGAAATAACGCACTATATTAGCAAACTTTGTCAATAAGGTAACAGTAACAAATTCACTCAAGTCTTTTGGCGCACCAGCTTTGCACCTGTCGACCCGTCAAAAACAGCTGTCTTATACGAAAAAACCCGAACGAAAAATAAATTTCATCCGGGTTTAAATAAGTACTACTTACTTACTTCCAGCCAGCAACCGCACTGCCTTTAAACAGCTCTTCTGCTTTTTTCTCTACAGCCTGAGAGTGATAAGACTCAACCAGCTTAGTGATACGATCGTCTGCCTTGTTATCTTCACGGGATACGATCAGGTTTACGTAAGGAGAATCCTTACCTTCAACCAGAATCGCATCACGGCTTGGCAGCAGACCTGCTGGTACGGAATAGGTAGAGTTGATGAATGCAACGTCAACGTCGTCCAGTGAACGTGGCAGCTGAGCAGCGTCCAGCTCAATAAACTTCAGACCTTTTGGGTTTTCAGCGATATCTGCCGGCGTTGCTTCCAGATTGGTAATATCCTTCAGCTTGATGATGCCCTTATTGTCCAGCAGGATCAGGGTACGACCTTCATTGCTTGGATCATTAGGAATAGCAATGGTTGCGCCATCCTTCAGCTCATCAAAATTTTTCAGCATTTTAGAGTAAGCGCCAATCGGATAAACAAAGGTGTTACCCACCGCAGTCAGCTTAAAACCACGATCGTTGATCATGCTATCCAGGTACGGCTTATGCTGAAAAGCATTGGCATCGATAGAGCCATCGGCCAAAGCAACGTTTGGAGAGATGTAATCAGAAAATTCAACCAGCTCAACTTTTACACCGTGATCCTGTTCAGCAATCTGGGCTGCAACTTTCATTACGTCCGCTTCAGGACCCGCCATTACACCCACCTTCAGTGGACCAGTACCATCGTCTTGTGAACTGCAGCCGGCCAGTACAACACTGCCTGCAACCAGCAAACTTCCCGCGAACTTTTTAAGCTTATTAATAGCGAGCATTTCTACTTCTCCTGATAAATGCATTCAGTTTCTGAATGAATAAAATCTGTTAAGTGTGTTTACACACGTAAATAAATATCTGATCGTCTTTTGCCTGCCTGAAACAGGCAATAAACGCATAAACCTGATTTTCAATTAACGACTACGGTCGTAATGATTCTGCAGGCGGTCGCCCACTGACTGAATCAGCTGCACCAGTACAATCAGCACAACAACCGTTGCCAGCATGATCACACCATCAAAACGCTGATAGCCGTAGCGAATACCCAGATCTCCAAGACCTCCGCCACCGATAGCGCCCGCCATCGCCGAATAACTCACCAGAGTCACCAGAGTAATGGTCATGCCATTGATCAAGCCTGCACGCGCTTCCGGCAGCAATACACGACTGACGATTTGTACTGGCGTCGCACCCATTGCCTGAGCTGCTTCAACCAAACCACCCGGCACTTCATTAATAGCACCTTCAGCAATACGAGCCACAAAAGGAATCGCTGCCAGTGTCAGTGGCACAATGGCTGCTGTCGTTCCTATGGATGTGCCTACCAGAAGGCGGGTCAGAGGAATAATAGCCACCAGCAGAATAATAAAAGGTACGGATCGGGCAGCATTAACAATAGCGCCCAGCACAGAATTCAGCGCCGCATTTTCCTTTATTCGACCAGGGCGAGTGACATAAAGCAGCACACCGAGAGGAATACCAAACAGGAAACTCAGACCACCAGAAACCATGGTCATGTAAATGGTTTCCCACAATGCTTTACCCAGCAGTAACCATGAATCAGCTGACATAACCGGCTACCTCCACCTGCACATGCTCTTTCAGATAGTTAAGAGTTTCTTCAATCTGATCGTCTTTACCTGCCACTTCTACCATCAAAAAGCCCATGGTGTTGCCATGAACCGCTTCGATATCAGCCTGAAGAATATTAAAGTCCACTTCGAACTTTCTGGCCGCCTGAGTAATCAACGGCTGCGCTACTTTCTGACCTACAAAGGTGATACGGATGACAGGTCGACTGCCGGCGAAGGGTTCAGGCTGAAAGCTGTCTTCCAGTTCAGAGACAGGCTTCTCATTAATCGCATCACGCACAAATTCGCGCGCCAGCTCGGTTTGAGGGTTCAGGAAGAATGACTCAACGTCGTTTTCTTCGATCAACTTGCCGTAACTCATGATCGCTACCCGGTCACAGATGGTTTTCACCACATCCATCTCATGGGTAATAATCAGTACGGTGATTTTCAGTTCACGGTTAATGTCTTTTAACAGTGCCAGAATAGAACGCGTGGTTTTTGGATCAAGCGCCGAAGTGGCTTCATCGCACAGCAGCACTTTAGGCTTGCTGGCCAAAGCTCTGGCAATAGCAACACGCTGCTTCTGACCACCGGACAACTGTGACGGATAGTTATCACGCTTATCTTTCAGACCGGTCAGCTCAAGCAGAGGCGTAACAGCTTCATCAATCGCTTTACGATTCGCTCCTGCCAGTTCCAGAGGCAGCGCAATATTTTCATAAACCGTGCGACTGCTCAGCAAATTGAAATGCTGAAAGATCATGCCAATGTTGTGGCGCGCCTGGCGCAGTTCAGCTTCTGACAACTGAGTCAGATCCTGGCCATCAACCTTTACCTCTCCAGAGGTCGGTCGTTCCAGCAGGTTCACACAACGGATAAGGGTACTTTTACCGGCACCACTGGAGCCAATCACTCCATAAATCGAGCCTTCCGGTACTTGCAGGTCAACACTGTCTACAGCAGCAACCTCTTTCCCACCAGCCCTGAATACCTTGGTAAGGTTCTTCAGTTCTATCATCTTCACTCCTGCCTGCTTTTCCTGAATTCACTCTGGTACATGAGTTCAAGTACGACAGCCATTCTTAATAAAAACGGGTCATTACTTCTGACAAAGATTCTTCTGTCAGGTTCTGAGCTTGTCTTGAAGATAGCGCCGGGAAAGTCATGAGTTCAGGTTTAGCTGTCTCATGGTTTCTTTTTGAAAGGCAAAAAAAAACCACCCTGCGCTAACAGAGTGGTTTTTCGGAATTCGGTAAACCCTTCTTTTAGCGGAATTTTTAGTGCGCCCGCAAGCCAAGACAAATCAGCGCATGGCCTGAACATTAATTCAGGCCTGAATCGAAGTCAAGCATCGATTCAATCTTATATAAAGCACATTCGTACTAAGTGGAAATACCCGCACACTGCAGTGAAAACCAGCAAAGCCGCTAATCAACCAACTGCAAACCGAGTCCCGACAAGGTGTTTCGCACTGCTTCAGTACAACGCCCCGCCCTGACTCGAAGAGTGCCAAACTCTCTGCGTTCAGCGTAGTTTTTTCTCATCACATCAAACGCAACGGCTCGCTCGACCTCTGGCAACTTCATTGATTGACGCAGCCTGGCATCATCCCGACGAATATCATAAATCGCCCGCATGGCCAGTCTTGCTGCCTGATCCGCAGTCACATCTTCAGTAAAAATCATTTTTCGCAGTACCGGGATTGGAGTGATTGCCCCCAACCGGACGCGGGCAGGCAAACCAAAGGTCTGACAAAGTGACTGATAGACCATCTCGGTTCCGGTCACTTTACCGTCCAGACTGTAACCAGCAATATGCGGTGTACCAATATCCACCCATGCCAATAATTCGGGATCAACTTCCGGTTCATGCTCCCAAACATCGAGTACCGCACTCAAATTCTTTCCAGCTTTTAATACTTTCAGAAGAGCTCTGTTATCAACCACAGGGCCACGCCCTGCATTAATCAGAATGGTGCCCGGCTTCATTGCATCAAGCTCTGCCTCACCAATAAGGTGATGGGAAGGAAAGTCACAGTTTTTAGTTAAAGGCGTATGAACAGCAATAACATCGCAGCGCTGAATCAGTTCTTCCAGCTCAACAAACTGAACTCCCTCAACTTGCTCGCAGAGAGGGTCATTCGCCATGACCTGAACATCAAGTCCAGCCAGCGTACCGTAGAGACGACCACCTACCTGCCCTTTACCAATAATGCCAACCGTTCTGTCCTGCCAACGAAAGCCATCCCGCTCAGCCAGCACATCAAGAGCGGAAATAACGTACTCCACCACAGAGCGGGCATTACAACCGGGCGCATTGGCAAAACTGATTCCAAGCTCTGCCAGAGCATCACCATCAACATGATCCACACCGGCCGTACAACTGCCGACAAATTTCAGCGATGAACCAGTCACCAGAGAAGCATTCACTTTGGTCACCGATCTCACCAGTAATGCATCAGCTCCCACCAGATCATCTGGTGAAATACTTCTTCCTGGCAGCGCTACAACCTCCCCCAAACCGGAAAAGGTTTCGTGGAGCAATGGAATATTTTCGTCAGCAACAATCTTCATAATGAAATCAGTGTATCTCTGAATACATCAAAGTGCTGATACTATCGTTCTGTCTAATCACACACAAACCTTTCAATCAGAGCCATCAGCTCCAGCACTTCCATCCCTGACTCAATAAACCTAAACCACTGTTTGCCGATAGACACATTCAGGGCCAACAGCACTTCAACTCCATCAGTAGCCCTGCCTAACATGACCGGAGCATTAATGGATAAGAAGCCGGAAAACGACACTAATGTCATTGATCTGTTCACCAAAAAACCTGTTGATGAACCTGAAGACAGCCAGATTATCAGGCTGGCTCCAGAGTTTGATGGTCTGGAAATGCTTTACAGCAACGACGCCAATCCGGGCAAACTGTTCAGTATGAAAATTCTGTGCTGGGCACTCAAAAAGGACGGCACGGTTGATGCAATGGTGCCATGGCTGAATAAGCTGGTTCCGGCTCAGGAATTAAACGACCCGTTAAATGGCCACTGGGAAGGTTACTACGACAGTTTTCACGATCATGCCTTCTTCGAACCACCCGAATACAAGATCACCGAACTGGAAACCGCTGCGCAATACTATGACGCCAGCGAAGATGAACCTGAACGGGTTCTTCAGGAAATAACCGACAATATCGGTACTCACGCCATTCTTTCAGAAGACAACTTCAGCACAATCATGCTGATTCATGTCACCAGCTGGCGCTTGTATAACGATGGTCGCATTCACGCCATGCTGGCTGATGAGAAGAAAGTAACTACCACTCCCGTGCTACCCAAAGACGATTGTCTGTTTCCAGCGCAGGAGCATGAACACTTCAAATACTTCTTCCACCATATCATTGCCAATAAGATTAAACATGGCGATGAGGAAGCCATTGCCGCTTTCTCACAACTGATAGAAGAATAAAATTCGGGCTTATTTTGCAGCTTTACGAATCAGGTAAATAAATTCCTTATCCTGCTCTTTCTGCAGCAATAATTCGTGGTCGAGAAAATTACAAAATTTTGGAATATCTCTTTGAGTTGACGGGTCTGTTGCTCTGACCTGCACAGTTTCACCCGCCTTCATATCCCGAACCTTGTTATGAAGCATCATCACTGGCTCAGGGCAGAACAGGCCACAGGTATTCAGCTCGTGACTAACCTCAAACTCCGCCACAGCTTCATTCAATACACACTCTTCGGACACAATATCTCCCGGTACTTTTTTATAAACCAGCGTTTTTATAAAACCCACGCTTTTATGAAACTCATATCGTTATAAAACCCGTCGCCTGACAGGTTCGAGTTTAATCAGTGCTCAGCTTAAGCACAGACAACACCGATCTCAACAGGTGTTTTCCACCACTCAATACTGCCAGAGCAGTAGCCTTAGTCGTTCTTTCACTTTCAAGTGTTCGCAAAAGAAGAAATAATAGCTGAATAGCTGATTCAGCACGTTTGACTAAGGTAAACCTCATGGCCCAGCAGCAATCAGGCATCACCCCGGATGCCAACTCCGATGCGCTATTTTTGGTACTTTCGCTCAAGAATCCAAAAGAATCCTCCCCCGTTATCAAAGCAACCCTGAGGCAGATCCCTGATCTGACCCAAACCTTATCCAATACTTATCCACAGGCACAGCTCTCATCGACGGTAGCCATAGGCAGCTACGCCTGGGATCAACTGTTTACAGTAAAACGTCCTGCAGAACTAACGCCTTTCAAGCCCGTGTCCGATGGTGACAGAACAGCGCCAGCCACTCCTGGCGATATTCTTTTGCATATTCGCTCAGACCGGCATGATCTGAATTTCAAACTGCAGTCTCAAATCATGTTACTTTTCGGTGATAGTGTTCAGATACAGGAAGACATTCACGGCTTTCGCTATCTGGACAGCAGAGACCTGACCGGCTTTGTGGATGGTACTGAAAACCCTGCTGGTGATAATAGAGCCAGTGTTACTCTGGTAGGCGATGAAGATGCTGCTTTTTCAGGTGGAGCTTACATACATACCCAGAGATACATTCACAACCTGAAACATTGGCAAAAGCAACCTGTCGTTGAGCAGGAAAAAGTGATTGGTCGCACCAGGGAAGAGAACATTGAGTTCAGTGGTGACGAAAAAGCACCAACCGCTCATGTTAAAAAGTCGAACATCAAGAATACTGAAGGGAAGAGCATGGAAATTCTGCGTCACAGCATGCCCTATGGCAATGCCAGTGAATCAGGTCTTTTCTTTGCTTCCTATTGCCGAACACCCGAGCATTTTGAAAAGATGCTGGAAGCTATGATTCAGGCCGATAGTCATGGTCATTATGATCATTTGATGGATTATTCAAATGCCGTAACCGGCTGTTTGTTTTTTGCTCCATCCGTGGATTTTCTAGACGTTCTTTCCTAATCTTCATAGCCGGAGTCTCAACTGTGATTCCGGTCTTTCAATATTAACGCGCTGTTCGAAGAATTCCTTCAAGAGTCCCGTCTGCTTTCATAGCATCCAGAGCTGCTTGAAGCTTGTGCACAGTTTCATCCGAGATCTCTTTATTCAGCGCCAAATAGTAGTCAACTGACTTGTAACGAAAAACCTCTTCACCACGGGAAACACCTGCCATTTTAGCCAGATAAGGCGAAGACAACTCACTACTGACCCAGAGATCAATACGATCAGCAGCCAGCTTTTTCGGGTTACGGGTATTTAAGGTTGTCTGATCGACATCAACACCATTAGCCAGCAAGTACTCTGTCGTTGCATCACCTTTATAACCACCAATACGGTAATTTTTCAAATCATCCAGCTTATTGATTCTAATCGGACTACCGGTTTTTTTCAGGATAATCCAGTTATCGCTTACCAGAGGCCCCACCCACTTAAACTCGGGTTCTCTCTCCTCAGTCAACGTAGTGGAAAAAACGCCAAATCCTTTTTTGTTCTTCACCTGTTCGTAGATACGATTCCAGGGCGTACGCAGTGTCATGGAATAATCGACACCGGAACGCTCCATCATATTCTGCACAATTTCTACAGAAACACCTTCAATACCATCTTCCCGGGCAAAGTTCTTTCCCTCAGTACTGTAGTTAAACGGCGGGTAATTTTCAGTCATCAGCTTCAGCTTATCTGACGCAACAGCTGACTGAGTGAACAGCAGGACCAGGGCGCAAAGCTTAAGGATCTGGTATTTATACTGCATAAACAGTTTCCTTAATTATCTCTATGATTTTGTTTTGTACAAATTGCGTACGGTTCCTATCGAAAATACTTAAATAAAATAAGTTCAGCCATTTGCCGCGAGCGCGCGGCAGACAATAAAACGGGCTATCTTCTTTTGATGTAAGTCAATATACCTATAAAAAACAATCAATCCTATCTGGGTTTACCGATCAATTCATGGCAGTCTGGAATCACTTAAAAAAGACAACCAAAGATAAACAAAGTCCACCAAAACCTCTTTGCGCTGCGCAGAAATAAAGGACTACAGCCCAGAGATCAAGGACTGCCTGACAAAGCGTATACAAAACAGAAAATACCGTAAAAACCTGCTTTCTACTCATTAGAGACAGCTAAAAAGCCATAGCAGGTCATTAGATATTTCTGTATGATTGCGGCGGGTTTTATCACAGGTTTTAACAGACAAAACCTGTGATGCCGCTTGACCGGATAATTATAAGAAGTGTATGTACCCGGCTATTAGATCGAGGACAAGCAAACACTCCGGGTTCTGGATTATCAGAACTCAACAACAGAGGTAAAACCAGGGGCAACCAAAACCATTTTTGCCACCAGATATTTCAGCCAATGTTACGATCAACAATCGCGACTGAAGCTTATAATAACCGGTGGTTGAAAAGTAGCCCACGGCAACCGCTTCTGACAAGGTCTACGGACAACCCAGGGGAGTTAACCGGAATCAGGTTTCACGGCCAGAAATTCATTAGTACAGTTGCGAGTCAACGCACTGCCTGGACAAACAACGGTAGTAATACTGTTCGCTGACCACGCTATTGCTGTATCTACAGCATAATCAGTGCCAATTGACATCAGGGGGGATTAACCAACCATGTTCCTCTGTATTATTGAATTCCTGTTGTAAATCGCAGTGTTTCAGGTCAGCTCCGGTATCGATTTTTCATTTTCAAGCAGAACCCGAAGGTAACATGGAGCATGAGCACTGCAACGTTACAGCCAACCTATAACTATAAGGTTGTCAGGCAGTTTGCCATTATGGCGGTGGTGTGGGCCATCGTCGGTATGGCGATGGGACTGTTCATCGCTACGCAGATGGTTTTCCCAGAACTGAACTTAGACTTACCCTGGACCAGCTTCGGCCGGTTAAGGCCTTTACACACTAACGCCGTTATTTTTGCATTCGGTGGCTGCGTACTGTTCGCAACTTCCTACTATGTAGTGCAAAGAACCTGTCAGGCGACACTGGCTCTGCCAGGTCTGGCCGCTTTCACCTTTTGGGGCTGGCAGCTGGTTATCGTACTGGCGGCTATTACCCTGCCACTGGGTATTACTTCTTCCAAGGAGTATGCCGAGCTGGAATGGCCAATTGACATCCTGATCGCTGTGGTCTGGGTGGCGTACGCGATTGTCTTCTTCGCAACCATCATGAAACGTAAGGCCAAGCACATTTATGTGGCTAACTGGTTCTTCGGCGCTTTCATCATTACCGTTGCAGTACTGCACATTGTTAACAGCGCTGCACTGCCTGTTACCATGACCAAATCCTATTCTGCTTACGCAGGTGCCATGGATGCGATGATCCAGTGGTGGTACGGTCACAACGCAGTAGGTTTCTTCCTGACCGCTGGTTTCCTGGGCATGATGTACTACTTCGTACCCAAGCAGGCTGAGCGTCCGGTTTACTCCTATCGCCTGTCTATCGTGCATTTCTGGGCACTGGTTTCCCTGTATATCTGGGCCGGTCCTCACCACCTGCACTACACCGCGCTGCCAGACTGGGCTCAGAGCCTGGGCATGGTAATGTCTCTGGTACTGTTGGCGCCATCCTGGGGTGGCATGATCAACGGCATCATGACGCTGTCCGGTGCTTGGCACAAACTGCGTACTGACCCGATCCTGCGCTTCCTGGTGGTATCTCTGTCCTTCTACGGTATGTCTACCTTCGAAGGCCCGATGATGGCGATCAAGACCGTTAACGCTCTGTCTCACTACACCGACTGGACCATTGGTCACGTACATTCCGGTGCTTTGGGCTGGGTTGCCATGGTGTCCTTCGGTTCCCTGTATCACCTGATTCCAAAAGTCTGTGGTCGTGAACAGATGTACAGCGTCGGCCTGATCAACGCTCACTTCTGGCTGGCTACCATCGGTACCGTATTGTACGTAGTAGCGATGTGGGTAAACGGCATCACTCAGGGATTGATGTGGAGAGCAGTAAACAACGACGGCACACTGACTTACAGCTTTGTAGAATCTGTTACAGCCAGTGAATTCGGTTATGCCGTTCGTGCCATTGGTGGCGCCTTCTTCTTACTGGGCGTATTCCTGATGGCATACAACGTTTACCGCACTGTTAAATCCGGCAACGAAAAAGAAGGTGAAGTTCAGGCATCTTCTGCACAGACAGCCTGATCGGGGAGATTCACCATGACAAACCATGAAATAGTAGAAAAAAATCTTGGCTACATGATCGCCCTGGTGATCGTAGCCATCAGCTTCGGCGCCCTGGTTGAAATCGTGCCTCTGTTTTATCAGGACGAAACCACCAAGCCGGTTGACGGACTCAAGCCTTACACTGCCCTGCAGCTGGAAGGCCGTGACATCTACATTCGCGAAGGCTGTGTAGGCTGCCACTCTCAGATGATTCGTCCTCTGCGTGCTGAAGTAGAACGCTACGGTCACTACTCTGTAGCAGGCGAGTCTGTGTATAACTACACATTCTTGTGGGGTTCCAAGCGTACTGGTCCGGATCTGGCTCGTGTAGGTGGTCGTTACTCTGACGAGTGGCACCGTGCTCACCTGAACGATCCTCGTGACGTAGTACCTGAGTCCATCATGCCTTCTTATCCATGGCTGAACCACAACACTCTGGACGGCAAGGATATTCAGGCGAAGCTGAATGCACAGCGCACTCTCGGTGTTCCATACACCGACGAAGATATCGCTGGCGCTACAGATGCTGTGAAAGGTCACACCGAAATGGATGCCGTTGTCGCTTACCTGCAGTCTCTTGGCACAGCCATCAAGACTCAACGGTAATAAAGATGGATATCAACGACATAAGAGGACTGGCCACACTATTTGCCCTGATCGCGTTCGTTATGATCGGATACTGGGCATACAGTGGCCGCAACAAGCAGAAATTTGAGGACGCCGCATCCCTGCCGTTTGCTGATGATGCAGCTCATAAGCAGTCTCAGAATTCTGATGGAACAGACAAGAATGAAGGGGTTATAAAATGATGACTAGTTTCTGGAGTGGGTGGATCATCGTCCTCACTCTGGGTTGCCTGGCCTTCGTCATCTACTTCCTGGCGACTCAGTGGAAAGCACAGCGTGCAGAAACCACCACTGATACAACAGGGCATGCATACGACGGTATTCAGGAACTGGACAACCCGATGCCAAAATGGTGGCTGGCGATGTTCGTCTTCACCATTATCTTTACTGCATTCTACCTGTGGTTGTACCCGGGTCTGGGCAACTGGAAAGGCTACCTTGGCTGGACTCAGGTGAACGAACTGGAACGCCATCAGGAGAAGCATGCACGAAAGTATGCACCTCTGTTTGAACAGTACGCTAACACGCCTATCGACGAGCTGATCGCCAACCCGAAAGCTGTCAAGATGGGTGAGCGTATCTTCGTCAACAACTGCGCTCTCTGCCACGGCAGTGACGCGGGTGGTGCTTTTGGCTTCCCGAACCTGCGTGACGGTGACTGGCTGTATGGCGGCACTTCTGACGCAATCAGCCATTCCATTATGGAAGGTCGTAGCGGTCAGATGCCTGCATGGGGTGCGGTGATTGGTGACGAAGGTGTTCGCAACGTGTCTACCTTTATCCGTGCTAATGCCGGTCTGGATCAGAACGCTGACCCAGCTGTTGTAGCGGCTGGTAAGAAAGTGTACGACACAACCTGCATGGCTTGTCACGGTGTCGACGCCAAGGGCAACCAGCTGCTGGGTGCTCCTGACCTGATTGACGGCACCTGGTTGTACGGTTCAAGTCAGACCCAGATCGAATACACTGTTCGTCAGGGTCGTAACGGCGTAATGCCAGCCTGGAAAGACATTCTCGGTAAGGAGAAAGTTCATCTGGCAGCTACCTATATTTACAGTCTGAAAAAAGACAGCAAGTAACTATTTAAATTAAATAGTTACTGATCTGTCCTCTCAAAAAGCCCGCGACTCGTTTGCGGGCTTTTTGTTTTCCGGCAGAATAAATTCATGCTCTGCGTCTCCACTTCCAACCCCTCGTCAAGACAGCGCTGCGGATCAAAGAGCACATTATCGTGGTATGGATACAAGTTTTCAGCATTTTTTCTGGACTCTGTTACCAGCAGCTTGCTCAGCGCATCGAATCCAATCAGCTTGTTGTGCTCGGGAAAATCTGGCTGCAGCGAAAGATGATCGGATAAACTGCCTTTGATGCAGAGATAAAACCCTGATGATGTTCCCGACAGATGAATAACACCCCCCAGCTGGTCATAGCAATATTCACTCCACTGAGCAAAACTATGCGTTTTTATCCCAAAATCAGTTGTTCCTGAATACCAGTCGTGCTGCTGCCCCCTTCTGAGACGAGATATCAAGTGCCCTTTCCAGAACTCCGTTTCGTTCTGCTCACAAGAAAACAAACCGAAGAATTTACTCCCCGCTGCTGTGTCACCATTCAGAAACAAATCATAGTAGG
Organism: Endozoicomonas sp. OPT23; assembly: GCF_009653635.1. Lineage (GTDB taxonomy): Bacteria > Pseudomonadota > Gammaproteobacteria > Pseudomonadales > Endozoicomonadaceae > Endozoicomonas_A. The sequence continues at coordinate 295,404 of NZ_PPFD01000009.1, forward strand.
CCTGTACTGATCTTGAGTATTGCCCGGAAGAATTACGACAGAGAGTTTCCAGAACTTTCGCTTCCGGCGTTATCCAGGTTTGTTCGCTATCACACTCAGCCGGAAGATTCATAGGCACCGCAATAAAGGTGTCGTCCATATAAACCGAGGTGTCTGCAACATCACAAGCTCTAGCCATCCCTGAAAAACCTGCCAGCTCAGCCTGCTTCTGCAGATCAGGCAACCAGTATCGACGTCCAGGCTTAAGCACCAGTTCATTATCAATCAACTGGATATCAAAACCTTTATCAACGTACTTCTGGGGGTCAGCAATCTGGCTGTTCTCATAAGCCAGCACCCAAAAGTTATTCTCAAACGTATATTGAAGTCTTTGACTCAAACAAGAATCTACATTTACCTCGTCACGACAATGAGACAACTCGACCTGCTTCAAATAGCTTCCCTTTGGCCACTCGAAGCTGTGAACCATACAGCTCACCGCAAAACAGCAACCGAACAGAGATGCCAGTCCCGTCATTTTATTAATGATCATAACCACTCCGTAAAGCGGTCAAAGTATAGCCAGCTATTTCAATTTCACTTTGGCCTGACACTCTGAAAACCTTGCCGCAGTAGCGCAGTTCAAAAAACAGAGATCTGACAAACAATGCTCTTGATCAATAAATAGATAATTAAGTAATGACCGCACTGACATATGTATTAGAAGACGATAATATAACGCCACCAATCGATTCATCCCTCAATAATTAAAACATCGAATAAACTCCCGTCAGAGGAGTGCAAGGATGACCAACGACAAGAAGATAATTCAGGGTTGTAGAGAGATATGCCAGACGATAATCAGGGTTCGCCTGAACTCGAACTAATTGATATTTACGAAAGACCGGACAAGATCTATACCAGAAGCTTTACCGGTTATTTCAGGAACCTCCGCATGCTAGGCGGTGGTTTTCTGTTCCTGCTGTTTTTTGGAACGGCCTGGGTCAATCTTGGCGGCCAGCAGGCGGTTCTGTTTGACCTGCCAGCCCGTAAGTTCCATATCTTTGGCGCCACCTTCTGGCCTCAGGACTTCATCCTGCTGTCCTGGTTGCTGATTATCGCCGCTTTCGCCCTGTTTGCCATTACTGTTTTTGCCGGTAGAGTCTGGTGTGGTTACACCTGTCCTCAGAGTGTCTTCACTTGGGTCTTTATGTGGGCGGAAAAGGTCACCGAGGGTGATCGCAACAAGCGCATGAAAGGCGATAAAGGTTCCATCAGTGTCGACCTGTTTATGCGTAAACTGGCTAAACACGGAATCTGGACTGCAGTATCTCTCGCTACCGCCATTACTTTTGTTGGCTACTTCACGCCTATTCGTGAGCTGGTGCCCGATATTTTCAGTTGGGACATTGGTAGCTGGTCTCTGTTCTGGATTGGTTTCTTTGCTCTGGCCACTTACGGTAATGCTGGTTTCCTGCGGGAAATGGTCTGCCTGCATATGTGCCCTTATGCTCGATTCCAGAGTGTTATGTTCGACAACAATACTCTGGTTGTTGCCTACGACCACAACCGTGGCGAAAGCCGTGGCCCTCGCAAGAAGAGCGTTGACCCAAAAGAGAAAGGTCTGGGTGACTGCATCGACTGCAGTGTCTGTGTCCAGGTTTGCCCGACTGGCATCGATATTCGTAACGGTCTGCAGTACAGCTGTATTACCTGCGCAGCCTGCATCGATGCCTGTGACACCATTATGGATAAGATGGGTTATGAAAAAGGCCTGATCCGCTACACCACAGAAAACGAATTGAACGGCACCAAGACACATCTGGTACGTCCAAGAATGGTTGGCTACGCTGCTGCCCTGGTGATTATGTTCGGTATGTTCTTCTACTCACTGGAGACTCGCTCCTCCTTTGAATTGGACATCCTCAGAGATCGAAACCAGCTATACAGAACCAACGCCAACGGTGACATCGAGAACGTCTACACCCTTAAGCTGGTCAACAAGGATGAAACACCTCATCAAATGACCGTTCAGGTTAGCGGCATTGAAGGTCTGAAAGCCAACAGCGCAATGACCTTTACGGTTGGTTCCGGTGAAGTCGCCTCTCATATTGTTCGTCTGGCACTGCCTGCAGGCGCAGATACCAAAGGCAATAAGGAAATTGAATTCACTATTTCTGCAGAAGACGAAAGTTTGCCAGAGACAACCACCAGCAGCCGATTTATTACCCCGATCAAATAAGTGTCTAGGCACACGTAATTGAATATTAAATCATTCTTTGCCCGCCACCAGCGGGCAAGAATGTATGAATTCAACAATCTGTGTACTTAGCCTTTAAGTTATGTAAATAAATCGAACTTAAGAAGGCTCTTGCGGTAAAATGCACGAGCCTTTTTTGCAGCGTTTAACCTAACAACGCAAATAAAAACGAATTTACAGAGTGACCTGATCACTCCTGATAGCAGGATTTATTCATGAGCCAAGCCAATAACGAACCCTTCACCCGCTGGTATCAGGAACCATGGGCCTGGCTGATTGTTGGCATTCTGGCCGCAACCTTTGTCGCTGGCAGCACCTGGATCTGGTATTCCTTCAAAATTCAGGACAGCGTTGTCGTTGATGACTACTACAAAGTCGGCAAGGGCATCAATATTGACCTTACCCGCGACCGTAATGCTTCCGAACTGAATATTGCCGGTGAAATGCTGCTGGATGACCTGACCGGTGAAATCCGCATCACGCTTGATGGTGATATGAGCGAGTGGCCACAACAGTTGAAACTCAGTCTGCTGTCTCCGGTATTCAAGGAAAAAGACAAGGTTGTTACCATCAACCGCTCCTTCTCAGCTAACGAGCAGCAGCAGGTTTATGTGGGTCAACTGGATCAGGCTATCTCTGGCAAAACCTATGTTCAGCTGGAAACACTGGATACACTGATTCCTGAAGTCGGCTATGAAACCGGCTGGCGGATGAACCAGGCAATACTGCTGGAACCGGGTAAAACCTTCACGCTTGCGCCAGGGCAGTAATCACAGGTTCCGCCGTCTATGTCCAGTCGTTCCGATCACCACATTGAACACTCTGAAAGCACTGACACTTGTCAGTGCTTTCACTGTCACCTGCCCATTGAGGGCAAACCTCCTTACACCGCTGTTGTTAATGAAATAGAACAGCCTATGTGCTGTCCCGGCTGTAAAATGGTGACTGAAGCTATCATTGCCGGCGGCCTTGATAACTATTATCAGCATCGAACCGATTCAGCGCTGCAGGCCAACTCCATCAGCAACAAGCTTCGGGAAGAGTTGCTGCTTTATGATCGCGATGACATACAGAAAGACTTTGTTATAGAGCGAAGCTCATCAGACGAGACGCCAGACGAAACACTCGAGAAGCAGGCCAGTTTGCTGATCGAAGGCATTACCTGCGCAGCCTGCGTCTGGCTGTTGGAAAATCATGTCGGCCTGATTGAAGGCGTCAGTCGTGTTTCTGTCAATCTCAGCACCCATGAAGCACAGGTCAGCTGGAACCCTGAAAAAATACCATTAAGCACTTTACTGATCGCCATTCACGAGATTGGCTACAAGGCCTACCCCTGGCGCGAAGATCGTCAGGAAGCCCTGCTGAAAAAAGAGAACCGTACCTTTATTCGTCGTCTGGTGATTGCCGGTATCGGTGCCATGCAGGTGATGATGTACGCGGTTGCGCTGTATTCCGGTGCGATCAGCAACGATATGACCGATCCTTATCGGGACTTTATTCGATACGTCAGTGCACTGGTGGCTACACCCGTTATTTTCTATGCCGCAGCCCCGTTCTTCAAGGCAGCCCTACGTGACCTGAAAGTCAAAAACCTCAGCATGGATGTTCCTGTCTCCATTGCCATCGGTGGTGCCTATCTTGCCAGTCTCTGGGCAACTGTGACCGGCAGCGGTGAAGTCTATTTCGACTCGGTCTCCATGTTTACCTTCTTCCTGCTGACCGGACGATACCTTGAACTGCGTGCTCGCCATGCGACATCACGTGCGGCAAGAGCTTTACGCAACTCACTGCCTTCCAGCTGTCTGAAGAAAGAGGGGAACGACTATGTTCGTATACCTCTGAAAGATCTGAAAACCGGCGACAGAGTTAGAGTGTTGCCGGGCGACTCTATTCCTGCGGATGGCTTGATCATCGAAGGCAAAAGCAGTGTTGATGAGTCCATGCTGACGGGTGAGTACTTACCTATCAGTCGCTCCATCAATGAAGCTGTTATGGGCGGTAGTCTGAACGTCGACAACGCAATCGAGGTTGAGATTACCCATGTGGGTGATGAAACCCAGATGTCGGCAATCCTGCAATTGTTAAAACACGCCCAGCAAGATAAGCCTGCTATTGCCAAACTGGCCGACCGGGTAGCCAGCTGGTTTGTTGGCGCCGTTCTTATCACGGCTATTGCCGTGTTCTGGTACTGGTCTGGCAGTGAACCTCAACATGCTTTCTGGATTGCGCTTTCAGTACTGGTTGTCACCTGCCCCTGCGCCCTGTCTCTGGCGACTCCAACCGCCCTGACCGCAGCAACAGGTTATCTGCACAAGCTTGGTTTTCTGGTAACACGTGGGCATGTTCTTGAAGGGCTTGGCAAAGTTAATCACATTGTTTTTGATAAAACCGGAACACTGACTCAAGGCAAATTGCAGCTGGAAGAAGTCAGAGCGGTTAATGGCTGCAACCTGAGTGAGCAGGAACTAACAGCTATTGCTTCGGCACTGGAAAGTCATTCCGAACACCCTATCGCCAAGGCATTTATCAAACCAACATCAGTCATTACCGCCCCTCTTGTTGCCGAGAGTCCTGTCAGCCACACAGGTCAGGGTTTGGAAGCAACCATTGATGGTGACAATTACCGTATTGGTCGTCCTGACTTTTGTTCGCCGGATAACACACCATCGACGCCTGATACGCCAGGTCAGTGGCTGCTGATGTCCAGAAACAATCAGGCGCTTTGCTGGTTTCGAATCAGCGACAGCCTGAGAGCAGAAGCAGCTGATGTTATCCACAAGCTGAAAAGCTACGGACATAAAGTCACACTGCTCAGTGGCGACCAGAACTCAGTCGTGTCCAGCGTAGCTTCCCAGCTGAACATTGACAGCTGGCAGGCGGAAATCAGCCCCGAAGGAAAACTGGATTATATTCGTCAGCTGCAGGAACAGGGCGATCATGTTCTGATGATTGGTGACGGCATTAATGACGTGCCTGTTCTCGCGGGAGCCAATGTCTCCCTGGCCATGGGTAACGCATCTGACCTAGCCAAGACCACTGCCGATGCGGTTTTACTCTCTGATGACCTGAACCGTCTGGTTGATGCTTTTGAACTGATGAAGAAGACCCGTAATGTTATTCGGCAAAATCTTGGCTGGTCTCTGGCCTATAACCTGACAGCACTGCCACTGGCCGCCGCCGCTCTTATTGCTCCATGGATGGCGGCTATCGGCATGTCCATCAGCTCGCTGGTTGTGGTCGGTAATGCCATGCGTCTGAACGGCAAGCAGGCCGATAAAAAACAGGCTCGATCAAAAGCACATACAACTCAATATAAGGCAGTGGAGGCATAACCGGTTATGGAAAGTCTGATCATACTTATACCCATTGCTGTCATTATCATTGCGATAGCTGTGAAGGTGTTTCTCTGGGCGGTCGACAACGATCAGTTTGATGATCTGGAAGGCCCCGCTCACAGCATTCTTTTTGATGACGACACGCCTGCTGCAGACAAGAACAAAGCTTCGGTGACTGACCAGAAATGATGATGACTCAGGAAGCGCCCACGTTGTTGGCGGCGCTCACGATTGGCTTGCTGGGCGGCACACATTGCATTGGTATGTGTGGTGGTATTACTTCAGCATTGAGCTTGTCTCTTAAGGGACGATCCAGCTTTGATACCGCTCGACTGCTGCTGACTTACCATCTGGGTCGTATCAGCAGTTATGCTCTGGCCGGCATTATTCTCGGCACGCTGGGCTGGTTTCTGGGTGATGCCAGTCAGTCTCTACAGCAAGGTTTGCGCTATCTGGCAGGCTTTATGCTCATCGCCATGGGGCTGTATATTTCCGGTTGGTGGAAAGGCCTGATGAAGCTGGAGAAAGCAGGCAATGTGCTCTGGAAACGAATTCAGCCCATCGCCAGCAAACTGATACCGGTAAAAACCACAGGTAACGCTCTGGCTCTGGGCGCACTCTGGGGCTGGCTGCCCTGCGGTATGGTTTACAGTACTCTAATCTGGTCTGCCAGCTCAGGATCACCGGCACAATCCGGCCTGCTTATGGCTGCTTTTGGCTTGGGAACATTGCCGACAGTTTTACTCACCGGTATTTTTGCTCGTCAACTGACTGCTTTTATTCAGTCTGCTGTAACTCGTAATATCGCCGGTCTGATGATGATTGTTTTCGGACTATGGTCTATTCCCGGACCTCATCAGATGTGGATGATGTCTTACTTTATGACTATGTAAGTAGCAATTCATATGTCATTTCCCCACCTGCGGCGGGGAAATGACAATCTACTTTTCAATTACCAGGGCTGAAGGTCAGGGTTACTGAACGGTATTCTTTTCTTGAGTTCTACGGCTACCTTTTCCCGATCATTTCCCCGAATAAACACATGGGCATGACCAAGGTGCAGAACTGACCTTTTCTCGAGAACATTTACGTGAATATACCATTCCAGGCCAAGTTTCTCTTTCAAGTCACCCAGGTGCTCTGACACCACAGCGCCTGCAACCCCCTTCAAATAAGCCTCATCCCAGTTGTCTTCTGAAACAAATACCAGCAAATGGTAAATTCCCTCATCAAGCCAGTATGGATAACTGTTTATAACCAGCCTTGGAGAAAGACTGCAGCCGTCTGCCAGACATTTTTTTACCTTCTTGTCTGCCAGGTCAAAGACTTCAGAATATATAACCTCTTCCTGATTTCTGCCCTGAAGCTTTATTCGCTCAATCCGTTGTAAATAGAATTCAAGAGCCGCAGGTTGCCGACGGCTGTCCATGTGCCCGGAACGGATTTCTTCCCAGCTTATAGGGCTCGCAGCAAGATCTGTTGTGATCAGCAGCAGAACAACCAACAGGTTTCTGATGAGTTGCATAATCCCTTCTCACTTTTTTAATTTATTCGATTATTTAGAGGCTGTTAGCTTCTGCCTGTTAAGTCTGATCAAATCTTGCTAAAAATAACCTCGCTTATTTGGAATATAGTTTCAATTTGAAACCATTCAATCAACGCTCTTACGCAGTCTGGTCCAGGTGTCGATCACTTCCAGCAGCACCCGTAACACCTTACTTGAGACAATCAGGTAACCGGATATATGAATTCACAGGCTATTTCCCCACCTATGATGGGGAAATAACCGTCTAATATTCGGTTACGTGGGTCTGCACACTTAACGCGCCTTTTCTTCCAGCATGCCCTGAATAGCATCCAGCTGCTGCTTCAAATCCTGAATGGTAGGCTGACCGACATTGGCTTCCAGTTCTTCTTCATCTCTGATCTTTCTGCGCTCATCTTCCAGTACATTGACCACGATACCAATGATCATATTGAGGAAAGCAAAAGTAGTGAAAAAGATAAAACTCAGATAGTAAATCCAGCTCAGCGAATAGACTTCCATGGTTTCATACATGACATCCGTCCAATCCTCAAAGGTCATAACACGAAACAGCGTCAGCATGCCTATGGAAATATTGCCCCAGAGGTCCGGGTTAATTGCCGCAAAGAATGTACTGCCAACAGCGGCATAAATGTAGAAAATAATAAACATCAGCAACATCACATAACCCAGCTGAGGCAGAGCCTTCAACAATGAGTTCAGCAACATTCTGAGTTCCGGAATAATGGACACCATCCGCAACACCCGGAAGATACGAATCAACCGGCCGATCAGCGCCATCTCCGTATCGTCGATAGGGATCAGACTGACAATAACGATCAGAGTATCGAAGATATTCCAGCCAGATTTGAAGAAGTTTCGTTTATCCGCCTCAGCAAAAAAACGAATACTGATTTCAACCAGAAAAAACAATGTGATACCCGTATCCAACGCCCTCAGCACAGCGTGAAGATAATCGGGTAATGGGTAAGTTTTAGCACCAATAACCAGTGCAGAAAAAATAATAATACCGACAACAAACAGCTCAAAAACCTTGTTTGAGCGTAATCGGTCAAAACGACTTTGCAGATCCCTGCTGGACATAACTTCTCTTTTTAAGTGGTAGATTTATTTTCAACGAACTATTTTAAATCAACTGTTAACAACCAATACAGAGGTAACAGAAAAATTATCAAACAGTTGTTTGATAATTAACATTCAAGCAAACTGCCTCACTGATAAAAACAACAATGACACTAAAACTATGAACCCTGACTATCTGCAACATAAAGCTCAGGCTGAAACTCACGACGTTTCAAACCAGCCATCAGACCTTACTGACTACAACCTCTATACCAGTGACAGGCCTCTTCAATACTGGACTGAAAAATACAAGGGCAACCGGGCCGACGAAAAACTGAAAAACTACGGTGAGCTTTGTGGCGGACCTCTACTGAAAGCCGGCTTTCTGGCCAATGAGAACAAGCCTGAATTTCACACTCATGATCGCTTTGGCCACCGTATCGATCTGGTCAAGTTTCACCCTGCCTACCACCAGCTTATGAAGGCGGCCATTGAGTCGGATGTCCACTCTCTGCCCTGGAAAAAACCACAACAGGGTGCCCATGTTGCAAGAGCTGCCATGGAATATATGCATTTCCAGACGGAAGCCGGTACTGGCTGCCCTCTGACCATGACCTTTGCTTCAGTACCCGCACTGCGTCACAGCCCTTCGCTGGCGAAGGAGTGGCTACCGAAAATCACAGCCAGCCATTACGACGAGCGAAATATCCCCTTCTACGAAAAACAGGGGCTGACCATTGGCATGGCCATGACCGAAAAGCAGGGAGGCTCCGATGTCAGAGCAAATACTACAAGAGCCTATCCATTAGCTGAGACAGGTAATGGCAAGGAGTACGAGCTGGTTGGTCACAAGTGGTTCTGTTCAGCCCCGATGTGCGACGCCTTTCTGGTACTGGCACAGACTGAAGCAGGCCTTTCCTGCTTTCTGATGCCACGCTGGCGCCCTGATGGCAGCAAAAACCAGATGTACGTCCAACGTCTTAAAAACAAGATGGGCAATATTGCTAACGCATCTTCTGAAATAGAGCTGCGTGGTGCTTTTGCCTGGATGGTGGGCGAAGAAGGCAAAGGCGTGAGAACCATTATCGAAATGGTATCGATGACCCGTTTTGACTGCATGGTTGGCTCTTCCGCCCTGATGAGAGCCGCTTCTGCTCAGGCTATTCACCACACCGCCGGACGCAGCGTGTTCGGAAAGAACCTTCATCAGCAACCACTGATGCAAAATGTGCTGGCTGATATGGCCATTGAGTCAGAAGCAGCACTGGCTATCAGCATGCGGGTCGCCCATGCGCTGGATAACCTTGAGGATGAACAACAGAACCTGTTCTCCCGCATCGCCACCGCCGTCGGAAAATACTGGATCTGTAAACGGGCACCACACCTGACTTATGAAGCCATGGAGTCTATTGGCGGTGTCGCTTATGTGGAAGATAACATTCTACCCCGCCTGTATCGTGAAGCACCGGTTAATGCCATCTGGGAAGGTTCGGGCAATGTTCAGTGCCTTGATGTATTGCGAGCCATTCATAGAGAGCCTGCAACTCTGGAAGCCTTCATCAACGAACTGGAATTAACCAGAGGTGACTCCAGAGAACTGGACGTTCACGTTGCGGGCCTGAAAGACAGCATTCAGGACAGCGCTGCTCTGGAATACCGCTCAAGAGCCATTGTTGATCAGATGGCTGTCGCACTGCAGGCCAGTGTATTGCTTCAGCATGGTGACAGTCGGATTACTGAAGCCTTTATAAGCTCCAGAATCAGGACAACGAGCTCTTTTAATCTGGGCACACTGGATCAATCTGCTGACTGTTCTGGAATCATCAACAGAGCTCATCCTCTCCTGCACGGATAAATACCAATGGCGCATCCTGCAGTGCTACTGTGGGCTGCGCCTATCGATGTTGATTTATATCAAGTCTATTAATTCACCAATTATTTACACTTGAGAGCAACATCGGGTCAGTCCAATAAAACAAATGACCTGCACTAGACGACGAGAGTAATCATGAGCAACGCCCCCATTTGGGATACAGGTCTAATCAAAAAATACGACCTGAGCGGTCCCAGGTACACATCCTACCCTACAGCCGTGCAGTTCCGGGAAGACTTTGACGCTCATCATTTTGAGTCCAGCGCATGGCGAAGTGCGGCAGTGAATAATCCACTGTCCCTCTACATCCACATACCGTTTTGCACACACGTTTGCTATTACTGCGCCTGCAACAAGATTGTAACCAAACATAAATCCAAAGCCGAAGAGTATCTGGACTATCTCTTCCGTGAAATTGAAATGCAGGCAGAGCTGTTTGGTGACAACCAACTGGTTGAACAGTTGCATTTCGGCGGAGGCACACCGACCTTTCTGACACCAGAACAGATTACCCGGGTTATGGCCAAACTGCGTAAGCACTTTAATATGGCTGTGTCTGAATCCATGGATTACTCCATTGAACTCGATCCTCGTGAAGTGGACTGGGTGATGATGCAGGCACTGAGAGATCAGGGCTTTAACCGAATCAGCATCGGTGTTCAGGATCTTGATGAAAAAGTTCAGCGCGCAGTGAACCGTGTGCAACCGGAAGAGCAGGTTCGCTCGGTACTGGATGCCGCGCGCACTATGGCGTTCAATTCCGTTCATATGGACTTGATCTACGGTCTGCCTTTTCAGACGGTTGATGGTTTCCTTAATACCGTAGACCGTATTATCGATATGGCACCGGATCGTCTATCACTGTTCAACTACGCCCACCTGCCACATCGCTTTAAGCCGCAACGTCGTATTAACGACGCCGACCTGCCTTCCGCTGAAGACAAACTGAAGATTCTTGAGCTGGCCACTAAAAAACTGATCGACCGTGGTTATGTGTATATCGGCATGGATCACTTCGCCCTGCCGGATGACGAACTGGCCACCGCACAGGAGACCGGTACTCTGCACCGTAACTTCCAGGGCTACACCACGCACAGCCATTGCGATCTGGTTGCCATGGGTGTGTCTTCTATCAGCAAGGTAGGTCAGGTATTCAGTCAGAACCATGTAGGAATGGACGCTTATACTGCGGCCATTGATGCAGGTAAGCTGCCCGCTTACCGTGGTTTGATGATGACCCGTGAAGATGAAATTCGTCAGTCCGTTATCAATGAACTGATCTGTCACTTCCATCTGGAAAAAGCCAACGTTGAGAAGAAGTACGACATCGTTTTTGATGAGTACTTTGCCGATGCACTGGAAGCTCTGATTCCCATGAGGGAAGATGGTTTGCTGACATTGACTGAGAAGGACATTACGGTTGAATCCAAAGGCCGTATCCTGATTCGTAATATCTGTATGCAGTTTGACGATTATTTCCAGAAGCAGAAAGAGCTGAAGCTTTACTCTAAAGTCATCTGATTTTCTGATTAAGTGTGTAGACACACGTAATCGAATAGTTAAAGGTCATTTCCCCGCCGCTGGCGGGGGAATGACCTATGAATTCATCAATCCGCGTATTTACTGTAGATTATGTGTGCAGGTCTGCTTCAGAGACTGTCGCCTTTTCGTGCTGGGCGTGGTGATGGAGGCGTCGTTTTCAATAGTTGCAGCTCCGCTTTTAACCCATCTAATGATTTCATCAGGCGCTGCTCCTGCACCTCTCCTTTTTCTCGATTCGACCTGAACAAACCCCGAATTCCTCTCTGTAACTTTCTTGCTTTACTTATTTCATTTCTGAGACTGTTAGCCTGACTTTCAACCTCCCTGATTCGTAAGTGGGTTTGGGAATCTTTAACTTCAGCTCCAACTTCTAATATTGAAAGTTCTAAAGCCTGAATCTGTTTTGTAAGATTTGCGTCAGAACTTGGCTCATTCGCCCCTTTAAGCTGTTTGAGCTGCGCTTCTAAACCGGCAAGCTTATTAAACTGCCTATTATGGCGGGTTTGAAGTTCAGGGTATGACATTCGTGTCAATTCCTGTGTTTCGGAGAGGAAGGGTTGCTAAATAGCCTCCTTTGCAGACAGTCTTTTTTTGGGGTTAGACTGAATCATTCCAAGTAACAACTCTTTAAGCTCAGGTGAGAGCTTTTTATGCCTTGATATTCTCTTTCGAACACGCCCCACTTCTGCGGAGTCGAATCCTTGCCTGACCTCACCATCAGAATCATAAACTGTGGAGAAAAAATCAGTTTTTTCGCCTGTCGCCATTTGATACAGCACCAATCCCGCTGACCAAATATCCGCATTGAATGAGTAGCCTTTTTTTGTCCACACTTCAGGAGCCATATAGTCAGGCGTTCCTGCTACGCCTTTGAAAACAGCTTTATCCGGCTCAACGTCATTACCTGCCTTCAGGCTTAGGCCAAAATCGGCCAGAGTCAGCTGCCCTTTGTGATTGACCAGAATATTCTCCGGCTTAATATCCCTGTGCAGAATGCCTTGCTCATGACTCTTTGAAAGCTGACTGAGAAGCTGCCTGCTCAGGTCTTTCACAAGAGCTTCAGGCAAGGCCTTCCCTTTCCCACTTTTGATCAGTGATTCCAGCTCAACACCGCCATACTCCATCATCACCTGATGGCCATTATTGATTCTTCGCTCCTGCTGAATCTGAACAGAGCCTGGTACTGCCTTTTGAATAGCGACCTCTTTCTCTGCAGCACTCTGCCGTGCTTCCACCTCTTCTTTACCTGCCCGCTGAGTTTTGACGACGTACTGTTTTTGCAGAACTGTCGGCGAATCTTTTACTTCACCCTGCTCCAGTGGATTGGTTACCAGATGCACCTGACCAAAGGAGCCTTCACCAAGCAGCCTCTGTTTCGCCACAGAATTCAGGTCTGGCGCCCCCTTCACATTACCCTGATATTCAGGCGAGACATCGCTCGCTCCCTTTGCTCTGGGCAGGGCTGTGTATGTTCGCGCCTTATCTACGACAGCAGCACTCCTCTCTCCTATTGGTTTATCAACAGGCGTTGAAGAGCCTCCCTCTTTCTCCTGGGCCCTGAACAGATTCTTCAGATATGTAACCGGGCTGGATAGCCCAACACTTTTTTGACCAAACTGCCCTTTTTTTGCAGTCAAAGTAATATGAGGCTTCTGTAGCCCCTGATCCGGCTGAATACCGGGCGGTCCTGAAGGCACGGGTCCTGGCATTGGATAAGTACTCGATAAATCCCACTGACTTCTATATCGGTTGAGGAGCTCATTCTAAGAGTACCAGGCCAAAAACCTTCTATTACTGCGCCAGAAAGCAGGTAAATAGCCACCATTTATTGACTGTGTAAGTACTGAAACCCTGCTGATTCGAACAATTATCAACATTAAATGAGTTTTTCAGACATTTCAGCTTGGACTGACAGCATAAAATAGAGACAATGCTTCTTTTAAAAGCCTGTGACTGTCTGATCAGGAAATACTCGATTTATCTCGGTATGCACAGACTTACAGTTTCATAACAAATTAAATAGAATATGCGGCGAATCAGCCAATACGACTTTGAGGCCACTCAATGACGTCAAAGCCCAACGTACGACAGCCAAGCCATGTGGCTTGTAGAGACTGCAGCCTGAGTTCGCTCTGCCTGCCGCTGGCCCTTAGTCTTCAGGACATTGACCAGCTTGATCGTATTATTAAACGGGGCCGCCCTTTGAAAAAAGGCGAGCACCTGTTCCTTGAAGGCGACTCGTTCGACAGTGTGTTTGCTGTCCGCTCCGGTGCCATCAAGACCTATACCGCAACGAATGAAGGTGAAGAGCAAATCACCTCATTCTACCTGCCCAGTGAGATCCTGGGTTTGAGCGGTATGGATACTGACGTTTATCCGGTATCTGCACAGGCCATGGAAACCACCATGATCTGCGAGATTCCTTTTGAACAGCTGGAGAGCCTCTCCGACCAGTTTCCGGAACTTCGCCGTCACCTTATGAGGTTGATGAGCAAGAAAATCCGTGAAGACCAGCAGATGATGATGCTGCTGTCCAAGAAAAACGCCGACGAGCGTATAGCCACGTTTTTGATCAACCTGGCCAGCCGTTTCCGCCGTCGTGGTTTTTCTTCCCAGTCATTCCGTCTGGCCATGTCACGGAATGAAATGGGCAACTATCTGGGTCTTGCTGTCGAAACAGTAAGCCGGGTATTTACCCGCTTCCAGAAAAATGGACTTATCTACGCTGTGGGTAAGGAGATAGAAATTCGTGATCCTGCTCAACTCTGTCAGCTTGCCGGTGGCAAGACGGTAGACGCTGAACAGATTATCTCCGCTTCCTAGCAGAAGCCTGACAAGCAATCTGCTGAATTCATTACTACTATAAAAAGACAGTTTTCATCATGCGACGAAACCTGTCTTTTTTTATTTGTCTGTATTAAGGCTCAACCAAACATGATCATTGATGAGAACTATCTGAAGTCAACGATTCGTACAGTACCAAACTGGCCTCAGCCAGGTGTGATGTTCCGCGACGTCACCACTATCTTTGAAGATCCAAAGGTATGGCGCGAGGTAATGGACTCTTTTATTCACCGCTATGTGGATGTGGAGTTTGACAAGGTCGGTGCTCTGGATGCCCGTGGCTTCCTGATGGGTTCTATTATTTCCTACGCTCTGAACAAGCCTCTGGTTCTGTTCCGCAAGAAAGGTAAACTGCCCGCTAAAACAGTGGGTCAGGAATACGCTCTGGAATACGGCACTGCCACTCTGGAAGTCCATGAAGACTCTATCTCCGCAGGAGACAAGGTGCTTCTGGTCGACGACCTGATCGCCACCGGCGGAACTCTGCTGGCAGCAGCAGACCTGGTTCGCAAGCTTGGCGGCAACCCGTTTGAAGCCTGTGCCATTATGGACCTGCCTGATCTGGGCGGTTCAGCACGCCTGAAAGAAGCCGGTACTGATATCTTCAGACTGTGTGAATTCGAAGGCGAGTAAGCCCGGCTCTTGCCTGCCCTGACTCATTCTTTTTAAGAGTCAGGGCGTTCCCTTTCTCAGCCTTTCTTGTCTTTTCTACTGTCCTTCAGATTCACTCAAGTGCTACGATAAAAACGTATACCCTGAACGGTCTGCCAGACAAGGAAAACAAGAATGGGGATATGCGCAAAGGAATTGCGTCACTACGTTGTACGCCCTACTCTCAAACACCTGAAGATGTGGAGTCAACCGGCAGAGAACCTGTTAATGGGAACCGCTGCTGTAGAATCCGCCATGGGCTTTCATCTCAAGCAGGATGACCATCAGGCGCTGGGTATTTTCCAGATATCACCCAGAATGCACCGCAATATCTGGGATCGTTTCCTCGCCACCCAAACGGATTTATCCAGCCTTGTCCGCGGGCTTGCCAGCCAGAGAGAGTTTCTCGCGCATCCACACCTGGAGTTGGCCACCAACCTTTCCTACAGTGCCGCTATCGCCTGGCTTGTTTATTATCGAACAGGCAAAGCTATTCATAAAATTGAGCCAAACGACATTAAAGCCTTTGGCAAACTCTGGCATAACCACTTCCACCGCCATAATCCGGGCACCGTAGAAAGCTACGTTGAGAGTTATCAGCTGTTGATTCTGGGAGAAGAACTTGAGGAGCGGCAGAAAGTACTGAAATCTTCTGCCGATTGATGATCACGGCATTCCAGCTCGCGGCTAGCTCGCGACATCTCTTTTTTCAGCACACGTGATACAGAGGTCAGCGTAAGGCATGGCTGTCAGTCGTGCTTCGGCTATATCACCGCCACAACCCTCACAAAAGCCAAAGTCATCATTAGCCATACGATCCAGTGCTTTATTGATCAGGTTCAGTTCAGCCTCGGCTTCGTTTCCAAGCGCATCAATGACTTCGTCATTCTCACGCTCCTGAGCCTGCTCCGACCAGTCTGCACTGGCACGGCGAGTCACATCCTGTTTAATACTGGAGAGTCGCCTGGTCAAATCTGCCCTGCGAGACTCCATCCATTCCTTGAGTTTGTCGTGATCAGCCATGGAAAACCCCTGAATTCGTTCCGAGTTTATTCTCTGTTAGTTCGTTCTGGTGAAAGGTCTCTACTACTCCAACAAAGCCTGTAATGATTTGCAGGTACTTAATAACGTCCTTCATTACTGCTTTCATTATTTCTTTTATTATTATTGCAGCCGCTACTCCACTGTATCGCTCAATATAGCAGTTGTCCAAAAGGCCGCCTGAGGAGAATAGGAATGACCAGGAAGCCAACATGGTTTAATCACATTATAAACTGACGAATAGACTCCGAACTGATACAGGTCATTCATAGTACGGTTTACACCTATAAAAACAAATTCTATGAAAATCCTGCTGAAACAATCAGCACTTCGCCATTATTCCTTATGCCCATTCCAGCTGCTTTGATTATAATAGCGAACAATTTTCAGACTCAATCCAGCCCGTTAAATGGCACGGTAGCTTTAAAACTATATGCAGACCACTCAGAATCAATCCGATAGCAGCCAGAATAAAAACGACAAGGCCTCCTTCAACAAACTTCAGAAACGTCTGAGACGAGAAGTAGGTCAGGCCATCGCCGAGTACAACATGATTGAAGATGGCGACAAGATCATGGTGTGCCTGTCAGGAGGGAAAGACAGCTACACTCTGCTGGATATCCTGATCAACCTGAAGACTTACGCACCCGTTAATTTTGATATTGTTGCGGTGAACCTTGACCAGAAACAGCCCGGCTTTCCGGAGCATATTCTGCCGGAATACCTGAAAGGCCTGGGCGTAGATTTCCGCATTGTCGAGGAAGACACCTACTCTATTGTTCAGGACAAAGTACCGGAAGGAAAAACCACCTGTGCGCTCTGCTCCCGCCTGCGCCGTGGCATCCTTTATCGTACAGCCACTGAGTTGGGTGCAAACAAGATTGCTCTGGGTCACCACCGTGACGACATTCTGGAAACCATGTTTCTGAATATGTTCTATGCCGGAAAACTGAAGTCTATGCCACCTAAACTGGTCAGCGATGATGGCAAGCACACAGTGATTCGCCCTCTGGCATTCTGTAAAGAGAAAGAGATTATCAAGTTTGCGGATTACAAAGAATTCCCGATCATTCCGTGTAACCTCTGTGGCTCTCAGGAAAATCTTCAACGTCAGGCCATTAAGGGCATGCTGAATGACTGGGATAAACGATTCCCGGGTCGTATTGAAAGTATGTTCCGCGCCCTGAGAAACGTTGCACCCTCACACCTGGCCGACGCCGACCTGTTTGATTTTAAAAATCTGGTTGCTGACGGCACTGCCCAAGCCGATGGTGATACTGCTTTTGACCCGGTTGAAGTACCGCTGGTTTATAAAGAAGCCACCGATATTGAAGAAGAGCCAGTTAGCAAGGATTCAATGGTTCAGATTGTTAACCTGTAAATTCTGACAGGCCATCCTCGGTTACTTTCCATAACCGAGGGTGGCTGGCTCTAATTTTCTCCTTTCACTAAAACCGTAACACAACCCCCTCCGCCATTTCCCGACCTTCTCACTCCCTCATCCTTGTGTAACAAGGTCTACAGCGACCTTGTACTACAAAACGAGGTAGGTTATCGAAATTTACCGTGATACCATCGAACCATATAAATGCGACACTAACCGTATAAGGAAGAAGGTTGCAACAAGGGAATTCTGCACTGTCCGGAAGGGCGGTAGCGTGTGTAAATTTTTAGTTCAGAGTTCGTATAAGCGAAAAGTTTAAACATCAATACTGCCCTTGATGCTGTAAAGAGAGATCAAGATTCTCTACCTACTCTTTGCTTAAACGAAAAATATACTTTTTATAGAATACGAACTCAAAATTAAACGTGAAATTTCTCTGGCTGTGGTGAAGAGCTTAAAGTTGCTGCTCTTACAAGCAGTTCAGATAATCAAAGATACAGTAGCTTATATGCATGGTTAGCGTATAAGTTGCTGTTATGTGCATGAGTAAACCTCAACATCACCGGAGAAAAAATGTCTGTTGAATTGTCTTCATCCGTATCCTCTGAAGACTGGGCCGAGCTAAAAGAGAATCAAGATAAGCAGTCTATAACTTCTTTTTTGAAACATCGTTATGAAGAGAGATATTTTGACCCTATGCTTCATAATTCATCAAAACACGGTTTCAGCATGATGGCGATATCATGTTTAATGATTGAATCGTTTATTTCTCTCAAAAAGGGCTGGAAAAGAACTAATACTAAAGGCAAACATGTCTTTGAAGAATTCTTTCAATCATCATCGCATTTTGAAGAGTTCCATGGTTTAGGTGCTGATTTTTACGAGCATATAAGATGTGGAATTTTACACCAGGCCGAGACTACAGGTGGTTGGAAAATTCGTAGGGATTTAACACACAAAATTGTCTGTAGAGATCAAAAGATCATTGATGCTTCAAAGTTTATGAAGGCTCTCAAACATACATTCTATGAGTTCCTAGACCATCTCAAAAATCAAGATTTCACATCCAATGATTGGAAAAAAGTGGTAAAAAAAATTGATCATCTTGTAGATAATTGCAACTAATAAAAATGCACATAACAAGAGCTTCAAGCTCGTTACGGGCTCCGCCCTCCACTGGGACGCCTACGGCGCCCCTTAAGCAGGCGTTAAGCGCTACCAACCAATGAATATTGAGTATGCCTAAACGTTATAAAAAGAGATATCGAAGAAATACATCTGGCTCATCGATGATAAATGAATCATCCATTGTAAGTTCTAGGCTATCACCTATAGGTGCTCTTATATTTGGAGCAATAGCCTTTTCTTTTTTCTATTGGGGCTTACCATCTTGGTTGAACTCACAACTAGATAATGTATCTAGCTCACCTGCAAGAATTGGCATTGAGGCACTATATGCTCGGCGCACAAGTCTATTTGAATGGGTTGGGATAGCATGCGGATTACTGGGATTATATTATTCAATTCGAAACCATTATATAAAGCGCAACCCTGGAAAAAAAGAACACAGAATTGTCACGTTCCTAGTTAAAATCATCAGCAGACAAATAGATTAATCATGTAACAAGGTTTTGGTGTATCTCGCTACGCCAGTTGGGAATTAAGCGTATTAAATCTTCAAGATTTGAGAATAAAACAATAATGAACGAAGTCATTCCTCTTATCATCGCAAACTTTGTCCTAGTGGCTTTTGTTTTCGTTTCAATAAAGGGATTAGGGTTAATAAAGCACTTACCAGAGAGCCATATAGCCTATAAACATCAAAAGATTGGAAAGGTCTTAGTTTGGATTATGGTTACTTTTTGGGGCATGATTTTTTTCCTAAATACTTTCCAAATATATACAAACTTAGTCCAAGGCGCTTAACAAGAACATGGTGTACGGCAGCAAGCTGCCTGGGACGCCTACGGCGCCCCACATGTTGGCGTTATGTGTAAAAAGCAACATTTCCTATGCTTAAATATTTTAAAAAAAAGAAAAACTACAAACTTTACCTTGGTGAAATATCGGTTGTAGAAAGAAATGACTTAAAAAGCATTTTTGATCAGCCAAACTCTATATTTTTCGAGAAAAGTAATACTCGGCTATGGAGAAAGCTTGTTGAGATTTTTGAACTACCACTAGTTAGGAATGAGCCAAACCTTACTAATGAGTGTTTAGCTATAGATATTGCTGTACCAAAGTATCAAGGAGGTGGAGCTTTTCTAGAGAGCTTTGGTAGTGTTGCTTTACCATTCTTTTGGAGGCCAAAAGTCAATGTAAGAGCCAGGATATACCAAGCAAATTCAAACAAAACGCTATATGACGTTGAAGTAGTTACAGCACTTCCTTGGAAGCAGTTTCTATCGAGATTTCTGTCACCATTATTTTTACTCGGTATCGAGCCTCCATATAAAACGAAAGATTTAGAAAATCTGCTCTTTCAGGGCTGCTCGAAAGCTATAGCTAAACTAAGTCACAAATTTCACACATAACAAGAGCTTTAAGTTTGTTCCGGGCTTCGCCCTCCACGGGACGCCGCGCTGCGGCGCCCCTTAAGCAGGCGTTACATGCTAATACTCAAATGATAGATATCATATTTTCTTTACTCATACCTCTGGGAATAATCGCTTTTTTTCTTTGCGCCCCACTATGGATCACTTCGTTAACTAAAAGTGATGAAGGTGGTAATAATGGTTTTGCTTTACTCAGACGAGCATTTAAAAAATTCACATATTCTTCAAGCTTACGATTTTTAGGGCCAGCGTTTATTTTCTATTCAGTTTCAGAGACTCTAAAGGGCGAAGAATTTATAGCGGAGGTAAGTGTTGGGTATTTGTTAGTAGGTCTACTCGGTACAGCAGACTCGGGTGTATTAACAGCTTTACGAACCAATAAAAAGCTACAGAAATACATACTTATATCATCTTTAATTCAGTCTGGACTAATCGTTTTGTACGTAAATAGTATATTGAGCCCAGCACCCCATTTTGTTTGGGTTTCTTTGGTGGGTATTTTTCAAGGCATAGTTATTATAATTTTTAGCCAACTAACGTTAGAACAATTAGATCGCATGTAACAAGCCCATCCAAGCGACCGCATTCTGCGGCGCTTGATGGGAGCGTTAACTGCCTAAAATGGAATCGAGTATGCAATCAATCTGGAAAGAACTTGAAATCATTTTATCGGGCGTAGCTCCTTCCGTAGTTACAACATTAAATGAGCCTGCTACAAAGCAAGAAATTGTAATTCTTGAAGACCTGACCGGATATTCTCTACCAGCAGAGCTAAAAGAATATTTATCAATCCATAATGGGCAGAATGACCCATCAAGGCTTGAAACTCTTTGTGAGGAAGGAACCCTCTTACCAGTCGGTGCAATCGTAGAGACATATAACATGCTCAACGAAATTAACGAGTCAGGTGATCTAAGTGATGGTGAATGGTGGAATAGAAAATTCCTACCGCTTACGGACGGTGAAGGGGATCATCTCTCAATCGACTTAGAGTCAGGAGAACTAGTGATGCATGTACATGACTCTGAAATTGAGTATGGCATTGCAAACACACTAACTGATTGGTTCAGAGAAAAGCTGTCTGTATTTAAGGAAGGCCGTTATAAAATCGACGACGGTTTCATTGACTACTGGGTAACCGGCAGTTAACAAGTGGGTCCATGTGACGCCTTCGGCGCACCCGACCCAAGCGTTAGCTGGCAAAGTTCCTCGTATACATACGATCTATGAACAATCACACTGATGGTATGATTGTTTGAATAGTACTGACAGCAAGCAGAACTGGTTATATAAAAGCTCTTAGAGCTACTAATAATATCGAGAGTAATTAATGTTTAAAAATATATGGAAAGGGTGGACGGTTGGTGTATCAGTTATTTTTACACCGCTTTTTTTATTAATATCATTAGTCCAGCCTGATGTTCCGACAAGCATGCTCTTGGCAGTTCCATTAATTCCTGTTATTGCTGCTCTACAGGGTGTATTGATAAGTTCTTTAGTTTGCCTTGGCCTCAAAATACTTTCTTTTAAAAACTAAAGTAGTGTAAAAACTTGGTTTTTTTTTGGTTAGCCTTTTAGCAAAAATCCCAACAGAAATCTTCAAAAGTAAGCAAAGAATTTTCACTATAAAAATGCCAGCTAACAAGTTGTTCCATGGGACTGCACCTGCGGCGCAGCCCCTGAACAAGGCGTTATATTTACTTCATCGGGGTCCATGTTTGTCAACTTTTAGAAGAACAAGCCTTAAAAATAAAGTAAACCTATTAAGCGCATTGCCCATGATTAACGATGAAAACTGGAATGAGTCTTTATTGTTGAGTAGCCGCTGCGTGTCAATTTGGGATAAATGGCTATTTGAAACAGATACGCCAAATGCATTGAACGATGCAACTATTGAACAAGAAGCCGAGTGGCAAAGCTATTTTGATCAGTTTCACGTTAGTATTTTGAATAATTTTTCCGTTTACATGCGAGCCAATAGGAAAGGTATCTTTAAAGAGGTTGTCGACAATGAAAGTGCCGTTGAAAAATTGTCGAATTGTTTGTTTGAATTCTTAATCCCTGAAATAAGTACTATCTATAGTGTTGGGTTTGATTTCACGGCGCACATCTATTTTCGGGACTTCGATGTTGCCAAGGGTCTTTTTGAATTGGTAAAAGAGAGTAAGTTGAAGTTTCTCAATGACCAATGCTCTCAAATATAACAATCGCAGGCACCGGATCGCAAATTTCGCCGCAGGCTCACTAGCTCACCGGTGTTGCTACCACGTTATGTTTACCCAAGGTTATGAGTAACACATTGAAAATTGATACAGTAATATGCTTCCTTCAAGAAGTAGAAAAGCATCCAAGTGCGATGATGTTTCGTGGCCAGTCAGATTCAGAATGGCATTTAACACCGTCACTTGCTCGACTTAATCCTAAAAAATTCCCAATAAAGCTTAACGATGGTTGGAAAGGTGCTGAAAACCACCTAATAAATGAGTTCAAGAAGTATGCTTTAACACATTTGAAAGTTGAACCTAAAAACAAGCTTGAATGGTTAATACAAGCACAGCATCATGGTTTACCTACAAGATTGCTTGATTGGTCAACGAATCCATTAAAGGCTTTATATTTCGCCGTAGAAAACTCTCAGCATGATCACACTGATGGTAAGGTTTTTATATATACACCAAGAATGTGGTCAACAAGTTCTGATAATATGTCCAATATAGACAGGGATAATACTATCGAAGCATTTTTCCCTGTTGCGATAAATGATCGAGTTCTTGCTCAAGAAGGTTGTTTTACACTATTCCCCCAACAGGAAAGCTTTGATCCAATAAAGCCTTTTGTTGAGGGTTTCAGTACAAGTGATGCTGTAGGCATGTTTTCGCTTATCATAGATAAAGAAGCAAAGTCCGATCTACGTAAGCAGCTTGCTCGTTTAGGAGTTAGTGATATGTCACTATTTCCAGACTTAGATGGTATTTCAAAGAAGATCTGCCGCGATTTCGGAGCACTGTAAACATAACAAGTGACTGTGGCCTATAGTCAAGTTTTCAGGTGATATTTTCTCCCCAACATGTCCCGTTTTTCAGCATAGTATTCAGGATGACAATCAT